>NZ_CP199579.1:4929455-9858910 GCF_052566575.1 Pseudonocardia sp. Cha107L01 | reverse complement strand
GAGCCGAGGTTACTGTGCCAGTGCTCGTCCACCTGGCATTGACGAGTTGTTGACGGGTCTGCTCCATGTTCTTAGTCAGCTCTCAGGCGTCCCACACTGATCCCTCACGGTCATGCGGGACGGTAGTGGGGTACCAGGGGGAGACGGCCGGGGTCGTCGGAGGTCTCCCCAGGTGACCGGCCACCGGAACAAAGAGGTCGACACCAACGTTGATACTGATGGCACGACCCGCCGCAGGAGGTGCGAACCGTCACCATGGTCAACCGACCGAGCGCTGCCGCGCTGCCCGACGCCGCGTCCAACTGGACGCCGCCGAGCTGGGACGAGGTTGTGCGTGAGCACGCTGACCGGGTGTACCGCCTTGCCTACCGGCTCACCGGCAACGCCCACGACGCGGAGGATCTGACCCAGGAGACCTTCATCCGGGTGTTCCGATCGCTGGCCTCGTACCAGCCAGGCACGTTCGAGGGCTGGCTGCACCGCATCACCACGAACCTGTTCCTGGACATGGTGCGCCGGCGGAGCCGGCTGCGCATGGAGGGACTTCCCGACGACACCGACCGGCTCCCCGGTGGCGGCCCGGATCCCGAGCAGATCTACAGCGAGACCCACCTGGACCCGATGCTGCAGGCCTCACTGGACGAGTTGGCCCCGGAGTTCCGGGCGGCGGTGGTGCTGTGCGACATCGAAGGCCTGTCCTACGAGGAGATCGGCGCCACCCTCGGCGTCAAGCTCGGTACGGTGAGGAGCAGGATCCACCGGGGCCGCGCCGCGCTGCGCGAGTCCCTGGAGCGGAACCGGGCGGCTCGGGCCGACATCCAGGTCGGGGACGTGCGAGACACGACCAGCAGGCAGCTGGTCGGGGAGGCTTCGGGAGGTTAGCGAATGACGGAGCTCCGAGGGCAGCCCTCGGCCGGGCCGGCGTGGGGCGGACACATCGCCCTGGACGCCATCGTTGCCTACGTCGACGAGGAGCTGTCGTCGGGAGCGCGGCGACGCGCGCTGGAGCACCTTTCCCGGTGCCCGGAGTGCGCGGCCGAGGTCATCGCCCAGACACAGGCCAGGTTGGCGCTGCGTGGTTCGGCCGCGCCCAGCCTGCCGTCCTCGCTGTTGAGTTCGCTGCGCGCCATCCCACAGGAGACCGAGCTGCCCGCACCACCGGCCGGTCTCGGGGTCGGCCCGAGCGGCGAGCTGGTCTCCATCCTGCGTGAACCGGCCGTACCGAGTGCCCGCCGCCGGCCGGACCGCCGAGCGCGGCTGGGCGCCGGCGCCGTGGTGACCGGTCTCGCCATCGGCGGGCTGATGGTCGCCGGCAACGGGGCCGCCCCGCCCGCGGCCACCACCGCGACCTTCGGCGGCACCAGCTCGATCGGCGGCGTGAGCTCGCTGGACAGTGCGGTACCGGTCACCGGGCTCGGGCCGGTCAAACAGACCAACGCGGAACAGGTACCGGTCTGGGATGCCCGGACGCGGTACGGCGGTGGCACCCTGGTGCGCGCGGTGCCGACACCGGCCCCGAGCAGTGCGCCGATCCCGGCGCCCGCCGTGGTCCGGCACGCACACGGCTGACCCCGCCCGCTTCTGGCTGGCCGCGGCACGCTTCTGAGCTTTGAGCCGGGGCCGCCAACCTCCTACGCTGGCTTCACCCCGGCACGGGCAAGCTAATGGCAGACCTGTGCCCGTGGCACCCTCCTACACGACCCCCAGGAGCTCGGCCGGCGATGAGTGAGCACCAGCCCGACCAGGGCGAGCCCGACCAGGGCGACGAGCCGCCCCGGCTCGCCCCCCGCCCGCTGCTGCGGCCGCCGGTGGACGCCGGCTCGGCGGAGCTGTTCGGCCGGCCGAACGGGGTGGCTGGGGCATTCGAACCGGTGTCCGTCGGCGGCGGTGCCGATCGCGGCGCGGATCGCGGTGGCGACCGGAACGGCTCCTCCTCGAACGGCCGCCGCGTGGAGACCGGGCCACCCCCGCACCATGCGCTGGTCAGCGCCTTCAGCCGGCCACCCGAGGCGGCCACCCCACTGCAGCGGCCACCCGGCGAGCGCACCGACGCCGACGAGCCGGACCCGTTCTGGGAGGGTGGCACCGCCAAGGACCCGTGGCGCGACCCGGCCGCTTCGGTACGGCTCGGGCCGCCGGCGGTGGCGGAGAGCGGACCGGTATCCCTGGCCCGGCCCGAGGGCGCCCGCCTCAGCACCCGCGAGCTGCTGTTCGGCCGCCGGGTCAAGCCGTCCGCGCTGGCGGTGCTCGCGGTGATCGCGCTGTTCATCGGGGCGGTCGGCGGGCTGGTCGGCAAGTGGGCCAGCGATGCGTCGTCCTCGCTCACCGAGCCCGGCGCGACCATCTCGGCGGCCACCCCCGGCAAGGAGCGCCCACCCGGCTCGGTGGCCGACATCGCCGCCCGGGTGGTACCCGCCGTGGTGTCCATCCAGATCAGGATCGGTGACCAGGGTGGTACCGGGTCCGGCGTGGTGCTGGACAAGGAAGGCCACATCCTCACGAACAACCACGTGGTCTCGCCGGCGGTCGGGGTGCCGGGGTCGCAGATCAAGGCGATCTTCTCGGACAACACCCAGGTGCCGGCCGAGGTGGTCGGGCGCGACCCGAAGACCGACCTCGCGGTGATCAAGGTAAATGTGCCGAACCTCACGGTGGCCACGATCGGCAGCTCGGCCGGCCTGGCGGTCGGTGACGGGGTGATCGCGATCGGCTCGCCGCTCGGGCTGGCCAGCACGGTCACCGACGGCATCGTGAGCGCGCTGAACCGCCCGGTGCGACTGGACGGGGAGGGCTCGGACACCAACGCGGTGATCGACGCCATCCAGACCGACGCGGCGATCAACCCGGGTAACTCGGGTGGCCCGCTGGTCGACTCCACCGGGGCGGTGATCGGGCTGAACGCCGCGATCAGCACGTTCGGCTCCGGCGAGAGTGGTTCGATCGGGCTGGGCTTCGCGATCCCCATCGACTACGCCAAGCAGATCGCCGAACAGCTGATCCGGGGTGGCTCGGTGAAGCACGCCGACCTCGGCGTGAATGCCAAGTCGGTCACCGACGACACCAGCGACGGTGCTCAGGTACAGAACGTGCGCCCGGGCAGCGCGGCCGCCGCGGCGGGTATCGTGGAGGGCGACGTGATCGTGAAGCTCGGGGACCGGCACATCGGTTCGGCCAACGAGCTGCAGGTGGCTCAGCAGGAGCACGCGATCGGCGAGCAGGTGCCGATCCAGCTGATCCGGCAGGGGCGCCCGCTCGTGGTGACCGCGACGCTGCATTCGGACTGACGGCTCGGACGAACTCAGGGCTCGGCGAGGTTGAGGGCAGGGCAGGGTGTTCGAGAACGTTGGCTGGGGCGAGATCCTGGTACTGGTCGTGGCCGGCCTGTTCATCCTCGGCCCGGAGCGGCTGCCGGAGGCGGCGGCCTGGCTCGGCAAGACCATCCGCCAGGTGAAGGACTTCGCCTCCGGCGCGCGCGACCAGCTGCGCAACGAGCTCGGACCGGAGTTCGACGAGCTGCGCAAGCCACTCGACGAGCTGCGCGAGCCACTGCGTGACCTGCGCGGGCTGCGTGACTTCGACCCGCGCCGCGCGGTCGTCCGCACCCTGTTCGACGGCGACTCGCCGGGCGTGAAGCCCAACGGGTTCGCCCCGGGTCCCGGTGGTGCGTCCTCGGCGCCGGCAGCCATCCCGCCGGCCGCCCTGCCCCCGGCCGCGCTACCCCCCGTCCGACCCCTCTCACCCGGTGAACGCCCGCCCATCGACCCCGACGCCACCTGACCCGTTCGAGCGCTGAGCCGAGCCGCGGCGTGTAGCTGGCACAGACCGGGTACCGCTCGGACAGACCGTGCACGGCAGGTAGGGGCTGCCGCAGGTCTGTGCGAGCAAGGACTGGCGCCGTGCCGGCCGGTACCGCGTCTCACGAGCGCGGGTGGCTCGCACAGACCGCGTATGACTCGCACAGGCCCTGCAAGGCCTGTGCGAGCTGTTCCAGGTCTGTGCCGGCCAAGTTCTGGCGCTAGGCGTTGACAGGATGAGCCGGCACCTGCCGGTGGATGGCCCAGTCGCGGCGCCGTGCTCATCCGGGGCGCTGTGCTCATCCAGGGCGCCGTGCTCGCGCAGCGCCGTGCCCACAGAGCGTTGTGCCGCCGTACAGAGCGTTGTGCCGCCGTACAGACCGTCTGCCGCTTATTGCCGCCACACGGACCGTCAGGCGCGCCGCACTCTGCTTACCGCCGCACAGACCGACAGGCACGCCGCACCCTGCTGACCGCCGCATCTCCGGCGGCCGGGTGAGAACAGCACGGATCATGACAGGCGACACCGATTCAAGATCATAGTAACGCCAGTACGGTATTTGCTGTCTACGACAAGACTGGAGTTACCTTCAGCGGTGAACTCGGCGCGTTCACGTGCGCAGCGAGCCGCGCCCGCCTCTATCGTTGGCGCCCGCCCGGAATTCCCGGTGCATGTCTCGCCGGTCTGCTCCGGCAGCGGCGTCAGCACGGCGGGGTGAGAGGTGGCCGGCTGCGCGGTATCGGATCGCGGCCGCTGTAGGTGCCCGGCCCGACGGCACAGACCACGCCTAGGCCGCACAGACTCTGGAGCGTCTGTGCGGCCTGCACGCGGTCTGTGTGAGCCGGAGAGCCGGCTAGCCGAGCAGGGGCGGGCGGCGTCGGTGCCAGTCGGTGGCCTGTTGGTAGGCGTGCGCGGCGGCCAGGACAGCGGCGTCGGCGTGCCGGGGGCCGACGATCTGCAGCCCGATCGGCAGCCCGTCCGAGGTGAACCCGCAGGGCACGCTGACGGCCGGCTGCTGGGTCATGTTGAACGGGTAGGTGAACGGCGTCCAGCTGGTCCACCGCCGACCGTCCCAGCCCGGCGGCACCTCCACCCCGCCGGCGAAGGCGGCGATCGGCATCGTCGGCGTGAGCAGCAGCGGGTAGTCCTGGTGGAACGCGCCCATCCGGGTGCCCAGCTCGTTGCGCACCGCCATCGCGGACAGGTAGTCGATCGCGCTGTACCGCCCGCCGGCGTCCACGATCTCGGCCAGCCCGGGGTCCAGCCTCGCCCGCGCCGCCCCGTCCAGGTTCTCGGTGGACTTGGCCGCGCCGGCGAACCACAGCACGTGGAACGCCTCGACCGGGTCCGTGAACCCCGGATCGACAGCGGAGACCTCGGCACCGAGCGAGCCGAACACCGCGACGGCGGCCTCGAACGCGGCCGCAACCTCGGGGTGCACCGACACGAAACCCAGCGTCGGGCTGGCCGCGATGCGCAACCCGGAGACGCCGTCGCCCAACGCCGACAGACACGACCGGTCCATCGCGGCCAGCGCCCAGGCGTCCCGCGCGTCGAAGCCGGCAACCACGTCCAGCAGCAGCGCCGCGTCGGCCGCCGTCCTGGTCATCGGCCCGACGTGGGCGAGCGTGCCGAACGGGCTGCCGGGGTGGTGCGGAACCCGTCCGTAGGTCGGCTTGTGCGCCACGATCCCGCTGAACGAGGCCGGGATGCGCACCGAGCCGCCGCCGTCGGTGCCCAGGCTCAACGCACCCATACCGAGCGCCACCGCCGCCGCGCTGCCGCCGCTGGAGCCGCCCGCGGTGAGCTCCGGCCGCCACGGGTTGCCGGTGACGCCGAAGCGGGGGGAGTCGGTGACGCCCTTCCAGGCCAGCTCCGGGGTGGTGGTCTTGCCGAGCAGGACCGCGCCCTGTTCCTTGACGCGGGCCACCGGCGGTCCGTCCACCTCCCACGGGCCGGACTCGTCCACCGTGTGCGAGCCGCGCAGGGTCGGCCAGCCCTTGGTCAGCAGGATGTCCTTGATCGAGGTGGGCACGCCGTCCAGCACACCCATCGGCTCGCCCCGCCGCCACCGCTGCTCGCTGGCCCGCGCGGCGTCCAGCGCCCCGGCGGGGTCCAGCAGGCAGTAGGCGTTGACCTGCGTGTTGAGCTGCTCCACCCGGTCGAGCGCGTCCTGGGTGGCGCGCACCGGGGACAGCTCGCCGGACCGGTACGCGGCCAGTAGCTCGGTCGCGCTGAGGTCGGCGGTCGAGCCTTCGGTCGCCGGGCTCACCGGTGCGGTCATCTACAGGCTCCCTGAGGTTACGTATCCGTGGGTTTTGTCGACCACGTTGCGAAGGGGCTGGCCAGCGCGGTAGCGGGCCAGGTTGTCGGTGAACAGGCCGACCAGTGACTGCCGCCAGCCGACCGCGTCGCCGGACATGTGCGGCGAGACGATGACGCCGGGCAGCGTCCACAGCGGCGAGTCGGCGGGCAGCGGCTCGGCCTCGAACACGTCCAGCGCCGCGCCGGCCAGCCGCCCGGACCGGATCGCCTCGACGACGTCGTCCTGCACCACCAGTGCGCCCCGCCCCACGTTGATCAGGCGGGCCCTCGGCGGCAGCAGTGCCAGCGAGGTGGCGTTGACCATGCCCCTGGTCTGCTCGGTCAGCGGCGCGGCCAGCACCAGGTAGTCGGTGTCGCCCAGCAGTGCCGGCAGCTCCTCGGCGGCGTGCACGCCGGGCCGGGCGCGCCGCCCGACCAGCCGCACCCGCATGCCGACCGCGCCCAGCAGCGCCGCGATGGCCTCGCCGATCGGGCCGCCGCCCACCACCACGGCCGTCGACCCGGCGACCGTCTCGGTCTCCCGGTGCCGCCACTCGCCCCGTTCCTGCAGCCGCAGCGTGTGCGGCAGGTCCTTCGCGAAGGCCAGCACCAGGCCCAGCACGTACTCCGCCATCGGGGTGTCGAACACGCCGCGGGAGTTGGTGACCACCACGTCGGAGGTGAGCATCTCGTCGAACATCAGCCGGTCCACCCCGGCGCTCGCGGTGTGCACCCAGCGCAGGCTGTCGGCGGCCGGCCAGCTGGTCCGCACCACGTCCCCGATGGTGAAGTCCCAGACCAGCAGGGCGTCCGCGCCGGGCAGCGAACCGGCCAGCTGGGGGGCCGTCGCGTAGCGGATCGTGGCGTCAAGATCTGTGGCCGCGACCCGGGCTTCAAGATCGGGTGGAAGATCAGTCGAATGGAGCACGACCAGCACCGGATCAGTGCGCTGAGCTGGTGAAACGGACACTCAGGGATACCTCATGACGGTGGTGTTAACGGACGGGTGGGGCCATTGACACGCTAGGAAGCGCTCGTATGATTGTCAACAATCCGCGGTTCGGTTGGCTGGGTACAGTTGACTCGTGGGTCGTTCGGTAAGGGGCTCAAAGTTTCGTCGCGGGGAGTACTGCATGCCTCGAAAGCTGCGCATCACGTTGGCCAAGCGCGGGGTGTCCTGCCTCGCCGAGTTGTTGGAGAAAGAGGCACCGCGCACCTGTGATGCGGTCTGGGCGGCGTTGCCCCAGGCCGGCGATGCGCAGCACGCCAAATACGCCCGCAACGAGGTCTACACGATGGTGCCGCGGTTCGCAGAGCAGGAGGTCGGCCTGGAGAACCCCACCGTCACCCCGATCCCCGGTGACGTGGTCTATTTCTCCTTCCCCGGCGGCATGCTCGACGAGGAGTTCAAGCAAGACAAGGGTGTCGCCGGGCTGCCCGGCGTGATCGATCTGGCCATCTTCTACGGTCGGAACAACCTGCTGCTCAACGGCGATGTCGGCTGGGTGCCCGGCAATGTCTACGCGACGATCACCGAGGGGCTGGACGTGATGGCGCAGGCGTGCCATGACGTGTGGCGCTCCGGCAGCGTCGGTGAACGGTTGGTTTACGAACGGCACTCTGAGGCCTAAGGCGGTCCGCCGATGCCCACCGAGCTCTCCGTGGCCTTTGTCGAGGCCACCACCAACCAACGGGGTATCGGCGTGGTCGCCCCGTTCGACTTCGCACTGGATCGCGAGCTCTGGCGCTGGGTGCCGGACAACGTCTCGCTGTACCTGACCCGGATGCCGTTCTTCACCACCCCGGTGACGGTGGAGATGGCCACGGCGGTGAGCGAGCGCGGGGTGGTCCGCCGCGCGACCCGTGACGTGCTCACTCCGGAACCGGACGTGGTGACCTACGCGTGCGCGTCGGGCAGCTTCGTCAACGGCATCCTGGGCGAGCGGCTGCTGGTGCGCACCATGGTCGACGCCGGCGCACCGGCCGCCTGCACCACCTCGGGCGCCCTGGTCGACGCACTGAGCCTGCTCGGTATCAGGAAGCTGGCCATTGCCACCCCGTACGTGGACGCGGTGACCGACCGGCTGGTCCACTACCTGGCGGAGAACGGCGTGCAGACGGTGTCCAGGGACGGGCTGGGCCTGCTCGGGCACATCTGGCGGGTGCCGTACCACACGGTGGTCGACATCGTCCGCTCCGTCGACTCGCCGGACGCGGACGCGATGTTCATCAGCTGCACCAACCTGCCCACCTACGACGTGATCGAGCCGCTGGAGCAGGCGCTCGGCAAGCCGGTGCTCACCGCGAACCAGGTCACGATGTGGGCCGCGCTGCGCGCGATGGACCTGCGCGGCGTCGGGGTCGGGCAGAGCCTGCTGGCCGTCGAGGAGGCGTCCGCCGCCTGAGAGCGCCGCTGGCCTCAGTGGTCAGATTGAATACCAAATCGCCTCGCTGAGAAGTGTGGCGGGCGATTAACGTCGTATTTACCGCCAAGGGCTGGCGATCCGCCCGAAACTGTATACCGTTTCGAACTTATGGCGGCCGAGTCGACGATCATGATCGTCAACCCGAACACGGCCACCGCGATGACCGAGGCGATCGTGGCGGCGGCCCGGCGGGTGGCCTCGCCGGGCACCACGCTCCTCGGCGGGACCCCGGCGAGCGGGGTCAGCGCGGTGGAGAGCAACGTCGACGAGGTCTGGGGCTCGGTCGGCGTGCTCGAACAGGTCCACCGCGGCGAGCGCCTCGGTGTGCACGGCTACCTGGTGGCCTGTTTCGGCGACACCGGGGTGGCCGCCGCGAAGGAGCTGGCCGCCGGGCCCGTCGTCGGCATGACCGAGGCCGCGCTGCTCACCGCGGCGCTGATCGCCACCCGGTTCACCGTCGTCACCATGCCGCGCCGCACCCGCGAGCAGTCGCACCGGGTCGTGCGGGCGCTGGGCCTGGAGCACCGCTGCGCCATCCGGGCCGTCGACGTGGGAGTGGCCGAGGTGGCCGGCGGCTCGGCGCACCTGCTGGACGTGTTCGCCGAGCAGGGCCGCGCCGCGCTGGACGAGGACGGCGCCGAGGCGGTGGTACTCGGCTGCGCGGGGCTGACCGAGCTGGTCGAGCCGCTGACCGCCGCGCTCGGTGTGCCGGTCGTCGAGGGTGTCGCCGCCGGTGTGCGGCTGGTCGAGAGCCTGCTCGCCCTGGGTCTGAGCACGTCCCGGGTGGGCAGCTACGCGGCGCCGGAGCGGCTGGGTCCGGTGGCCCGGTGAGCGCCGGAGCGGCTGGGCCCGGTGGCCCGGTGAGCGCCACGCCGGCTGGGCCCGGCGGCCCGGCGACGCTGTTCACCGACGTGCTGGTGTACCGCGCGGAGGCCCCCGGCGGCGTGCTCGGCCCGACCGACGTACTCGTCGAGGGCGACCGGATCACGGTCATCGGCGCCGAGGCCCGCCACCGTGCCGCGCGTGCCGAGGTGATCGCCGGCCACGGTCACCACCTGCTGGTCCCGGGGCTGGTCAACGCGCACTTCCACTCGCCGGCCAACCACCTCAAGGGAGCGCTGCCCAGCCTGCCGCTGGAGCTGTTCATGCTCTACGAGTCGCCGGCGGCGGAGGCGTTGCGGCCGACGCCGAGGGAGGCCTACCTGCGCACCGCGCTCGGTGTGCTGGAGATGCTGCGCGGGGGCACCACCGCCGTGCAGGACGACGCCTTCCTGATGCCGGACCCCGAGCCGGCGGTGATCGACGCGATCCTTCAGGCCTACGCCGACCTCGGCATCCGGGCCACCGTGGCACTGGATCAGCCGGAGCTGCCCGAGGTGGCCAAGCTGCCGTTCCTGGAGCAGCTCGCGCCCGCTGAGCTGCTCGACGAGCTGCGCCGGCCGGCACCGATGGCCCCGGGTCAACTGCTCGAGCGGTACGAGCACCTGATCACCCACTGGCACGGGGCCGCCGACGGCCGGCTGCGGGCCGCCGTGTCGATCTCGGCGCCGCAGCGGGTCAGCCCGGAGTACTTCGCCGCGCTCGACGACCTCAGCCGCCGCCACCGGCTGCCGCTGTTCGCGCACCTGCTGGAGACGAAGACGCAGCGGGTGCTCGCCGCCGAGCAGCCCAGGTTCGCCGGCCGCTCGCTGGTCCGCTACACCGCCGACCTCGGCCTGCTCAGCGACCGGCTGAACGTGATCCACGCGGTGTGGACCGACGAGGACGACCTGGACCTGATCGCCGCCGCCGGGTCGGTGATCGTGCACAACCCGGTGAGCAACCTGCGCCTGGGCAGCGGCGTGATGCCGTTCCGGGCCGCCCGGGACCGGGGTATCCCGATCGCGCTCGGGGTGGACGAGGCGATCTGCAACGACGCCGTCGACATGTGGAGCGTGGTGCGCACCGCCGGGCTGATCCACAACATCACCGGCCTGGACAGCGACCGGTGGCCGTCGGCGGCGGAGGTGCTGGACTGCCTGTGGCACGGTGGTGCGGCGGCCATGCTGCGCGGCGGCGAGCTGGGTGCGGTGGCCGAGGGGCAGCTGGCCGACCTGGCGCTGCTGGACCTGCACAGCCTCGCGTTCACGCCGCTCAACGACGTGCCCGGCCAGCTGGTGTACTGCGAGACCGGGTCCAGCGTGGTGCTGACCATGGTGGCCGGGCGGGTGGTGTTCGAGCACGGCCGGGTGACGACCGCCGACGAGGCCCAGCTGCTCGCCGAGGTGCGCGAGGTGTTCGCCGGCAAGCGCCGGGCGTTGGAGGCCGCGCACGCCGACGCCGGCCGCCTGTTCCCGCTCTACCAGCGGGTGGTCCGCGCCGCCGCGGCCGCCGACGTCGGCCTGACCCGTTGGGTGGCCTCCGGATGACGCTCGACATGCCATGGCCCGCGCCGCGCGACCGCTACCGGTACGCGCCGATCGTGGGACGCCCCGGCGGCGGCTGGCCGAACGGCAAGGGCCTCGCGGTGTACGTCGCCGTCGGCGTGGAGGAGTACCGCTTCGGCGACGGGCACACCGAGGACCTGCTGCCCGGCGTGGCGTTCCCGGACCTGGTGAACACCGCGTGGCGCGACTACGGCAACCGGGTCGGCGTGTTCCGGCTGCTGGACCGGCTGGCGGGCCACGGCATCCCGCCGACCGTGCTGCTCAACACCATGGTCTACGACTCGGCGCCGGACGTCCCGATCGCGGCCCGCCGCCTGGGCGCGGAGATCGTCGGGCACGGCATCAGCAACTCCGACTCGCTGGCCGGCCTGTCCGAGGAGCGGGAGAGCGCCTACCTGGCCGCGGTCGCCCGGCGGATCACGGTCGAGGAGGGTGCGCCGCCAGGTGGCTGGTCCAGTCCGTGGCTGGCGCACACCGAGGCCACCCCGGACCTGCTCGCCGCCGCCGGCTACCGCTACCTGCTCGACCTGCGCCCGGACGACCAGCCGGTCTGGCTGGCCACCACCTCGACGCCGCTGCTGTCGATCCCGTACGCGCTGGAGCTCAACGACAGCAGCACGGTGATCGGGCGCGGAGCCAGCGCGGCGGAGTTCGCTGACATGATCATCGACGAGTTCGACGAGCTGCTGGCCGCCTCGGCGGAGCAGCCGCTGGTGATGAGCGTGGTGCTGCACTCCTACATCTCCGGCGTGCCGTTCCGGCTGCGCCAGCTCAGCAGGGCGCTGGCCCACCTGCGGGCGCACGCCGACCAGGTGTGGTTCACCCGGCCGGGCGAGATCTACCGGGCCTTCGCGGAGCTGGTGCCGCCGCCGACCGCCGGCGCCCAGCCGGCCGGTGCCCGGGACTGAAAGTCGATTCTGAATACCGAATCTTCGATGATTCATAGATGACCAGTGCGTTTACCTCGGATTTGGGCGGGTTCACGTCCCCGGCGGGGTGCCGGTCCACCGGGCCGGCGTCCTGGTCGGCGCGGTCGCGGTATCCGGCGCCTCCAGTGCGGAGGACCACGACCTGGCCACCCTCGCCGCCGCCACCCTCGCCGCCGCCACCCCGCCCACCACCGCCCCGCCACCCCCGGAACCCCCCGCGAGTCGGGGCTCTCAGCACACTGAGTCGGGGTTCTCAGCACACCGGTCAGGTCGCGTCGTCGATGCCCCGGACGGTGAGCAGCGCCCGCAGCGACTCCAGCCGGTCCCGCTCGATATGGGTGTAGGCCACCGACTCGGCGACCCGCTCGTTGCCGGAGTCGATGGCCTCGAGCAGCTCGCGGTGGCCGTCGTAGGCGTCCACCGGGTCGAGCTCGGAGGTCATGAAGAACAGCCACATCATCCGGCCGGCCACCGAGCGCATCAGCGAACCCATCAGCTCGTTGTCGGTCAGCTCGACCACGACCTCGTGGAACCGGGTGCTGTCGGCGGCGATGCGGTACGGGTCGCCGCTGGCCAGGCCGCCCCGGGAGCGTTCCAGCACCTCCCGCAGCGGAGCCACGCTGGCGCCGGCCGCAACCTGGCGGGCGGCGAACCGGGCCGCCCCGACCTCGAGGCACAGCCGCAGGTCGAACAGGTCGTGCGCGGCCTTGGCGGTCCAGGTGGTGACGATCGCGCCGCGCCGGGGAAGGGTGCGGACGAACCCGTCGACCTCCAGCAGCGGGACGGCCTCGCGCAGCGGGACGCGGGAGACCGCGAGCTCCTCGGCGAGGCGCTGCTCGGTGAGCCGGGAGCCCTGCGGATAGCGCCCGCGGATGATGCCCTCGCGCAGGGCGGCGTAGATCTGGCGGGAGAGCGAATCCGGCCGGGCCGACGGGTCCGCCGCCCGATCGGGCACCGTGGGGTCGATCGGCTCCGCCATACCTGATCCTCCCTCCGCGCTCCGGTGAACGAATTCTCCAGTACGCCGACGACTCGGGCCGAAGCAGCCATGCGGGGACCGACCGCCCCAGTTAGGATTGTTCACAATCATGCAAAGCATCGGATTTCTTTACCCTGGATACAGCGCCGAGGACGACTACCCGACCGCGCAGCGGTTACTCGGGGACTCACCCCGGCTCCGCCTGGTGCACACCGAGATGCGTGAGGACGCGCACCGGGTGGACGCCCTGTTGGACATCGGCTCCGACGACGTATTGGCCGCCGGAGTGCGCGACCTGGCGGACTCGGCAGGGCCGGCCGAGGAACCGGCGTGCGACGCGGTCATCTGGGCGTGCACCTCCGGTAGTTTCGTGTTCGGCTGGGACGGCGCGTCCGAGCAGGTGGCGGCGTTGCAAGAAGTGGCGGGTGCGCCCGCGTCGAGCACCTCGTTCGCGTTCACCGACGCCTGCGGGCGGCTCGGGGTCAGTCGGGTCGCGGTGGCCGCCACCTACCCGGCCGACGTGGCGGAGCGGTTCGTGACGTTCCTGGCCACCGCCGGCATCTCGGTGGTGCAGCTGTCCACGCTGGGCATCGTCACCGCCGCCGAGGTCGGCACGTTGGGCCGCGACCGGGTGCTCGAGGTGGCCGCCGCCGGTGACCACCCGGACGCCGAGGCCGTCCTGCTGCCGGACACCGCGCTGCACACCATGGCGTGGCTGGACGAGCTGGAGCAGCGCCTCGGCAAGCCGGTGCTCACCGCCAACCAGGTCAGCATCTGGCAGGGCCTGCGCCTGGCCGGCGACCGAACCGCCCGGACCGGCCTCGGCCGGCTGTTCACCGAGCCGCCGGCGGAGCTGCCCCCGGCCGACTCCTCGCCCGGGAACCCCGCGTGACCCTGGGCGGCGGTGACCTCGAGCCGGTCAACCGCGAGTCCACCCCCGCCCTGGTCGCCGACCAGCTCCGCCGCGCGATCATGCGCGGAACCCTGGGCCCTGGCACGCAGCTCGGCGAGGTCGAGCTGGCCAGCCGCCTCGGGGTCAGTCGCGGTCCGCTGCGCGAGGCCATGCAGCGGCTCATCGCCGAGGGGCTGCTGCTCAGTCAGCGTCACCGCGGCATCTTCGTCCGGGATCTGGACACCGACGACGTGCGGGACGTGTACACCGCGCGGCTGGCGGTGGAGCAGGCGGCCGGGCGGCTGATCCTGAGCAGTGGCGCGGGCCCGTCGGTGGCGGCGCTGCTCACCGAGGCGCTGCGGTCGATGGAGGACGCCGCCCGCGCCGGTGACGCGGTGGCGCTGGCCGACGCCGACCACGCGTTCCACGCCACCCTGGTGGCCGCGTCCGGCAGCCCTCGACTGCGCCGGATGGCCGACGGGCTGCTGGTGGAGACCCGGATGTGCCTGGCCGCGCTGCAGCAGACCGCGCCGCCGGCCGGCGCCCTGCTCGCCGAGCACCGGCTGCTGCGGGACGCCATGCGGGCCGGCGACGCCGCCCGGCTCGCCGCCGTGCTTGAGGAGCACATGGCCGACGCGGTGGACCGCATCGTGGGCGCCCGCGAACAGGCGATCTCAGCCCCCGGGGCACCCGAACCCGGCCTGCCTACCGCCGGCTGACACCCCGGCCCGCGCGGGGTCGCCGCCGCCGGCGGTTGTCGGCGGGCCTGGGGCGGGGGCACGCTGGAGGGGTGGGGTACCAGGTGCTCGCGCAGGCCACCGTGGCGGCGCACTTCCTGTTCCTGGCGTACCTGCTGGTCGGCGGCTATCTGGCCTGGTCGGCCCGCTGGCGGTGGACCGTGCTGGCACACGCCGCGGTGGTCGGCTGGGGGATCTCCATCGTGACCGTCGGCCAGGACTGCCCGCTGACCTGGTTGGAGAACTGGGCCCGTGAGCGTGCCGGCCAGCGGGGCCTGGCCCGGGGTTTCGTGGACACGTACCTGACCGGGGTGATCTACCCCGCGCACTACCTGACCGAGGTCCGGGTGCTGGTCGGGCTCGTGGTGCTGGTCTCCTGGGTCGGCCTGGCGGTGCGCTGGACCAGGCCCAGAGCACCGTCAGCGAGATCAGCGAACTGAGGTCAGCGAGCGCAACCGTTCCTGATCAACGCAGCTGGTCGGCCAGCTCAGTACTCGACTCAGTGCTTCACCGGGCTGATGTTCAACGACATGCCGGCCAGGCCGCGGGAGCGGGTGGTCAGCCGCGTCGCGATCCCCTCGAGGGCCTTGGCGGCCGCCGTCTCCGGTGCCGAGAGCACCAGCGGGGTTCCGCTGTCGCCGGACTCGCGCAGCCTGGTGTCGAGCGGGACCTGGCCGAGCAGCGGCACCGAGGCGCCGAGCGCGGTGGACAGCGACTCGGAGACCGCCTTGCCGCCTCCGGAGCCGAAGATCTCCATCCGGCTGCCGTCCGGCATCTCCAGCCAGGACATGTTCTCGACCACACCGACCAGTCGCTGGTGGGTCTGCAACGCAATCGACCCGGCCCGCTCGGCCACTTCGGCGGCTGCCTGCTGCGGCGTGGTCACCACCATGAGCTCCGCGTTCGGGATCAGCTGGGCGCAGGAGATGGCGATGTCACCGGTGCCCGGCGGCAGGTCGAGCAGCAGTACGTCCAGGTCGCCCCAGAACACGTCGGCGAGGAACTGCTGCAGCGCGCGGTGCAGCATCGGGCCACGCCAGGTCACCGGGGTGTTGCCCTGGGTGAACATGCCGATCGAGATGACCTTCACGCCGTGCGCCTGCGGCGGCATGATCATGTCGTCGACCTTGGTGGGCCTGGTGTTGGCGCCGAGCATCCGGGGCACCGAGTGCCCGTAGATATCCGCGTCCAGCACGCCGACGGACAGGCCCTTCGCGGCCATCGAGGCGGCCAGGTTCACCGTCACCGAGGACTTGCCGACTCCGCCCTTGCCGGACGCGACGCAGTACACCCTGGTCAGCGAGCCCGGTTCGGCGAACGGGATGGTCGGCTCGGCCGATCCGCCGCGCAGCGACTTGCGCAGCTCGGTGCGCTGTTCATCGCTCATCACGTCGAGCTCGACCTCGACGGCCCGGACACCGGCCACGGCGGACACCGCCGCGCGGACCCGATTGGTGATCGTCTCGCGCATCGGGCAGCCGGCCACGGTCAGCCAGACGGCCACCTTGACGGTGCCGTCCGCGGCGATCGCGACGTCCTTGACCATGCCGAGCTCGGTGATCGGCTTATGGATCTCCGGGTCCTCGACCTTGGACAGCGCGGCGCGCACGGCCTCGTCGCTGACGCCGGCGCCCGCGTAGGGGGTGTGCGAAGTCGTGGTCATCGGTCCCATCCTACGTGCGGATATGGAGAGGTCGGCGACTCGGTACGAGGTCTCGAACTAGACATTTGTCGCACGAACGGGCGGCAACCCTTGAGACCTTGATCCTTCGAGCCGTTATTAGCAGTGTTGAGGGGGCAGGAACTGTAATATCTGATCACATGAGCTCCGCCACGGTGACCGATGCTGTTCGCCCGGGTTCCGCCGCCCACCCGAGGCCCGACCCGGCCGGCGCCAAGATCGGCCCCGAGATCGGCACCGAGATCGGCACGGAGATCGGCACGGAGATCGCCACCGAGATCTGCACCGGGGCGACGACCGAGATCAGGGCCCAGGACAGCGAGGGCCATGCGGTGTGGCGGCACTACCTGCGCGGACACGCGACGGTCACCCGGGCGCTGGAAGCAGAGCTGCTCGCGCGGCAGGAGCTGTCGCTGGCCGCCTTCGACGTACTGGCCGAGCTGGCCCAGGCGCCGGAGCGGCGGATGCGGATGACCGAGCTCGCCGACGCGGTGCTGCTCTCCCGCTCGGGGGTCACCCGGATGGTCGACCGGCTGGAGCGGCTCGGGCTGGTCACCCGGGGACGGGTGGAGGAGGACGGGCGGGGCATCGCCGCCACCCTCACCGACCAGGGGCAGGAACAGCTCGACAGGGCCTCGGTGACCCACGTGGCGGCGGTGCAGCGGCACTTCGTCAACCGCCTCGATGAGACTGACCTGCGTGATCTGCGGCGGATCAGCCGGCGACTGACCGCCGGGGCCGCCCCGGAACCGGCGGCAACGAGCGCCGAACTGACCGCTCTCTCGCCGCGACACGACTAGCTGATCCGGCCGGCCCGGTCCGACTTCGCGGCCCGGTCGGACTTGCCCGCGCGGTCCGACTTACCCGGCCGGGCACTCGGGTCGGCCGGCAGCAGCGCGGCCAACCGGTCCAGCTCGCCGCGCAGGTAGTCCCTGGTGGCCACCTCTCCGACGGCGACCCGGAGCGCGGCCAGCTCGCGGGCGAGGTACTCGGTGTCCGCCTTGGTGCGCTCGGCCCGGCTGCGGTCCTCCTCCAACGACACCCGGTCCCGGTCGTCCTGCCGGTTCTGGGCCAGCAGGATCAGCGGCGCGGCGTACGCGGCCTGGGTGGAGAAGGCCAGGTTGAGCAGGATGAACGGGTACGGGTCCCAGTGCTGGACCAGCGCGGTCAGGTTCAACATGATCCAGATCGCCACGATGATCGTCTGGATGGCGAGGAACCTGCCGGTGCCGAGGAACCGGGCGATCCGCTCGGAGATCCTGGCGAACGCGTCCGGGTCCAGGGTGAACCGGTGGGCGCGGCCCCTCGGCTGGTCCAGGCGGCGGTTCGAGTGCAGTTCAGGCATCGCTCACCGCCGTCGGTATCGAGGACCCGTTGTCCCTGCCGTTGCCACCGTGCCCGCCGTTCTCCGGCGGACTCTCGCGTTCTCGCCAGCCGGACGGCAGCAGATGGTCCAGCACGTCGTCGACGGTGACCGCGCCGAGCAGGTGGTCGTTGTCGTCCACCACGGGTCCGCAGACCAGGTTGTAGGAGGCGAAGTAGCGGGTGACCTGCGACAGCTGCGCGTCCGGGTGCAGTGTGGTGAGCTCGGCGTCCAGTACCCCCGCGACCAGCTCGAACGGCGGTTCGCGCAGCAGCCGTTGCAGGTGCGCGCAGCCCAGGTACCGCCCGGTCGGGGTGGCGGTCGGGGGCCGGCAGACGAAGACCATGCTGGCCAGCGCCGGCGGCACGTCCGGGTTGCGCACCCGGGCCAGCGCCTCGGCGACCGTGGCGTCCGGCGGCAGGATCAGCGGCTCCGGGGTCATCAGGCCACCCGCCGTGTCCGCCGAGTAGCGCAGCAGCCGGCGCAGCGGGGCGGACTCCTCCGGCTCCATCAGCTCCAGGAACCGATCCGACTCCGCCGAGGGCAGCTCGGCGAGCAGGTCGGCCGCGTCGTCCGGGTCCATCGCCTCCAGGATGTCCGCCGCACGGTCGTCGTCCAGGTGCGCGAGCAGTTCGCGCTGGTCGGACTCGGGCAGCTCCTGGAACACGTCGGCCAGTCGCTCGTCGTGCAGTGCATCGACCACCTCGTGGCGGCGTTTCTGCGGCAGGTCACGCAGCGCGGCGGCCACGTCGGCGGCGCGCATGCCGTCGAACACCGCGAGCAGACCCTCGGCGCCCTGCTCCTTCTCGGAGATCGACAGCCCGGTCAGCTCGGACCAGTCCATCACCTGCACATGGCTGCGCCGGCCCAGCCGGGTGCGCCGCGCCCGCACCGCGAGCCGGCCGATCACCCAGTCCTGGGCCCGGGTGCGCTCGATCGCGGCGTCCATCACGATCACCTCGGCGCCGGACTCCGCGACGCGGACGCGGGCGTCCAGCAGCTCGCCGAGCACCAGGATCTCGTTCGGCCGCTGGGCGAACCGGCGCAGGTTGACCATCCCGGTGGTCAACGTCACCGCGCTGGGATCGACCGCGGTGACCCGCAACATCGGGACGAAGATCCGCTGGCGGGTCATCAGCTCGACGACCAGGCCGAGCACGCGAGGTGGGAGCTGGTCCACCCGCAGCGCGGTGACCACGTCGCGGACCTTGCCGATCCGTTCGCCGTCGGGACCGAACACAGCGAGGCCCGCCATCTGTGCCACGAACACCCTCGCTGTTCCCACAGCGATCAGGTTAGCTTCGAGTGCGTGACCAACTCCGCGCAGAGGCTCAAGTTCGACGTCGTCGACGTGTTCACCGACCGCCCGTTCACCGGCAACCCACTCGCCGTGGTGCACGGGGCGGACGGCCTGGACACCTCGCAGCTGGCCGCCATCGCCCGCGAGTTCAACCTGTCGGAGACGGTGTTCCCGCTGCGGCCGAGCGCGCCGGTGGAGGCCTCGTACCGGGCCCGGATCTTCACCCCCGGGGCGGAACTGCCGTTCGCCGGGCACCCCAGCGTCGGGGTGGCCTGGGTACTGGCCAGGGACGGCGTGATCGGCACCGGTGAGGCGATCCAGGAGTGCGGCGCGGGTCTGCTGCCGGTGTGGGTGGATGCCGCCGGTGCCCGGGTCGACGCCGGCCGGCCGCACGTGGGGGGCGCGCTGGACGGGGCGGCACTGGCGGAAGCGGTCGGGCTCACCGCCGACGACGTGGACCCGGTCGCGGCGGCCGGGGTGTGCGGCGCCGGCCTGGACTTCCCGATCCTGGTGGTCCGCGCCGATGCGGTGGCCAAGGCGGTGGCCCCCGAGCCCATCGCGTTGAACCGGGCGACGGAGAACCGGGGCACCGTCTACGTGGCCGCGCTGGACCTGGCCGCCGGGCGGGTGCACGCCCGGATGTTCGGTCCCGGGGTCGGCGTTACCGAGGACCCGGCGACGGGTTCCGCCGCGGTCGCCCTCGCGGTGTTCCTGGTGAACCGCGGCCTGCTGCCGGCCGACGGCGAGGCCGCGTTCTCCGTGGCACAGGGCGAGGAGCTCGGCCGGCCCTCTCGGCTGGACGTCACGGTGAGCGCGCGTGCCGGCGCGGCGGTGCGGGCAGCGGTGGGTGGCCAGGTGGTCGCGGTGTCCTCCGGCGAGATTGTGGTGCCGCTCCGGGAGTGATGTGGCGGGCCGGTCGGGCCGCGGCGCCGCACGGTAGTGGTCCGTGGCGGCGAGAGCGACCGGCGGTCCGCTGTGGCGGCGGCCGGCGGGTTGGTAGTGGTCAGCGGGGGTGCCGGAGCCGCGGCGGGCCGGTCGGGCCGCGGCGGCGCACGGTAGTGGTCAGCGGGGGTGGCGGAGCGCCTGGGTGGTCAGCGGGGGTGGCGGAGCGCCCGGGTGATCTCGGCGACCATCCGGGCCGGGCGCTGGTAGACGTCGTCGGCGGTGTAGCGGTACACCCGCCAGCCCAGGTCGACCAGCCGGGTGTAGCGGTGCACATCGCGGACCACCCGGTGTCCGGCGAAGTGGTCGGCGCCCTCGTACTCGATGGCGATGAGCTGCTCCGGGTAGGCCAGGTCGACGCTGGCCACCACGTGCGCCCGCCGGTCGGGCACCCGGTACTGCACCGCCGGCCGGGGCAGTCCGCCCAGGACGAGCACCAGCCGCAGCCGCGACTCCATCGCCGACGCCGCCAGTGGCTCGGCCAGCGCGACCACCTCGGGCAACCGGAGTGTCCGCCGCGCGCCCCGGTACCGCCGCGCCAACCCCAGCACCTCCTTCGGCGCGAACCCGAAGCGCCCGGCCAACGCGTCGACCGCGACCACCGCCTCGGCCAGCGAGCACCGGCGCGCCAGGTCGTACGCGGTGCGCACCGGGGTGGTCAGCTCGACGCCCTGGTAGGTCCGGCGCTCGTCCCGCGCCAGCGTGACCTGTCGGATGAGTACGCCGGGCGGTGCTTTCGGATGCGTGCCGGGCAGTGCCAGCTCGGCGGGCGCGCCGGCTGGGGCGCACGCCGCGGACAGCATCTCGGCCGCCGAGTAGCCGGTCAGTACACCCCGGTTCCCGGCCCAGACGTAGGCCGCGCGGGAGCGCAGCGCCAGATCAGGTTCGAGCGCGGCCGGCGTGTACACGTCGGGCAACAGTCGCCGGTAGCGCGGGCCGCGCAGCGCGGCTCGGGTCAGCGCTCCGGCCGCCAACGCCTCGCTGCCTCGAAACACGCCGCTGAGCACATCCGCACAGTGGACGCACGCACCTGGTCGCCGGTGCGGAACGCGAAAATCGTTCACGATCGAGGGTTGTCGGCGCGTTGCCGGGTTCGGTGATCCGTCGCTGGGTTCGGTGATCATCAGTACCTGAGGGCTTTTTTCCGGACTCAAAACAGCCCTCAGGTACTGATGATCACGGAACTGCCCCGGGGAGCGCACCGGGGCGCGACGCGCCGCGCACGATCGGGCCGAGTTACTCGTCGGTACTCCCCGGATGACCTCGGTTGGGTGAGAAACCAATCACCTCGAGTGCGCCAAACCGCCGGTGTCGTGGAAACATCACCGACGATTCGCGTCAAAGAGGACAAGGAGACCGACTTGAGCACGGAGCGCGTGAGCAGCCCCCGGCCCCGCCGATCCTGCCTGGCGGTGCCCGGCTCCAGCCAGAAGTTCATCGACAAGGCGCGGACGCTGCCGGTCGACCAGGTTTTCCTCGACCTCGAGGACGCCTGTGCGCCGCTGGCCAAGCCGGGCGCCCGCAAGACCATCGTGGCCGCCCTGAACGAGGGTGGCTGGGAGGGCAAGGCCCGGGTGGTCCGGGTGAACGACTGGACCACGGAGTGGACCTACCGCGACGTCACCGAGGTCGTCGAGGGCGCCGGCGCCAACCTGGACGCCATCATGCTGCCCAAGGTGCAGACCGCCGAGCAGGTCGTCGCGCTGGACCTGCTGATGACCCAGATCGAGAAGACCCTGGGCTACGAGGTCGGCAAGATCGGCATCGAGGCGCAGATCGAGAACGCGCTCGGGCTGATCAACGTCAACGCGATCGCCACCGCCTCGCCCCGGGTGGAGACCATCATCTTCGGCCCGGCCGACTTCATGGCCAGCATCAACATGAAGAGCCTCGTGGTCGGCGAGCAGCCGCCCGGCTACGACGTCGGCGACGCCTACCACCACATCCTGATGAGCATCCTGATGGCCGCCCGGGCGCACGACAAGCAGGCCATCGACGGCCCGTACCTGCAGATCAAGGACGTGGACGGGTTCCGCAGGGTGGCCGGCCGCAGTGCCGCGCTCGGCTTCGACGGCAAGTGGGTGCTGCACCCCGGTCAGATCGAGGCGGCGAACGAGGCCTACTCGCCGAGCCAGGCCGACTTCGACCACGCGGAGAACATCCTGGACTCCTACGACTGGTACACCTCGGAGGCGGGTGGCAAGCGGGGCGCCGCGATGCTCGGCGACGAGATGATCGACGAGGCTTCCCGCAAGATGGCGCTGGTCATCTCGGGCAAGGGTCGCGCGGCCGGCATGCAGCGCGGCGACAAGTGGACCCCGCCGGAGAGCTGACCGGCCCGCGCACCACCGTTAGAAGCGCAGAATCGTTAGAAGCGCAGAGCAGCGCACCACGCCAGGAGGCACCCCATGGCCCGGCTTGCCCAGACCGCCGGTCTGACCGACGTCCAGCAGGAGATCCTGTCCACGGTCAAGTCGTTCGTGGACAAGGAGATCATCCCGCACGCCCAGGAGCTGGAGCACTCCGACACCTACCCACAGGACATCGTGGACGGGATGAAGGAGATGGGCCTGTTCGGGCTCACCATCGCGGAGGAGTACGGCGGGCTCGGCGAGTCGCTGCTCACCTACGCGCTGGTCGTGGAGCAGATCGCCCGCGGCTGGATGAGCGTCTCCGGCGTGATCAACACGCACTTCATCGTGGCGCACATGATCAGCCACCACGGCACCGAGGAGCAGAAGAAGCACTACCTGCCGAAGATGGCCGAGGGTGCCATCCGCGGTGCCTTCTCGATGTCCGAGCCGGACCTCGGCTCCGACGTGGCGGCGATCAAGACCCGCGCCAAGCAGGACGGCGACGACTTCGTCATCGACGGCGCCAAGATGTGGCTGACCAACGGCGGCAGCTCGAACCTGATCGCGCTGCTGGTCAAGACCGATGAGGGTGCCGAGAAGCCGTACCAGAACCTGACTTGCTTCCTGGTCGACAAGCCGGAGGGCTTCGGCGAGGTGTCGCCAGGGCTGACCATCCCCGGCAAGCTCGACAAGATGGGTTACAAGGGCGTCGACACCACCGAGGCGGTGTTCGACGGCTTCCGGATCGGTGGCGGCCAGATCCTCGGCGACAAGCGCGGCGGCGGGTTCGCCCAGATGATGGACGGCGTCGAGGTCGGCCGGGTGAACGTGTCCGCCCGCGCCTGCGGCATCGCGATCCGGGCGTTCGAGCTGGCCATCGACTACGCCCAGTCGCGCCAGACCTTCGGCAAGCCGATCGCGCAGCACCAGGCCATCGCGTTCAAGCTCGCCGAGATGGGCACCAAGGTCGAGGCGGCGCACCTGATGATGGTCAACGCGGCCCGGCTGAAGGACTCCGGCGAGCGCTTCGACGTCGAGGCCGGCATGGCCAAACTGCTCGCCAGCGAGTTCTGCTCGGAGGTCACCCAGGAGTCGTTCCGGATCCACGGCGGCTACGGGTTCTCCAAGGAGTACGAGATCGAGCGGCTGATGCGCGAGGCGCCGTTCCTGCTGATCGGCGAGGGTACATCGGAGATTCAGAAGACGATCATCAGCCGCGGTCTGCTGCGGGAGTACCGTTCACGGTAGCTTGATCTACTCGTCGAGCTCGAGGAGATGGCACCGTGACGACTCCGTTCGGCACCCCGGGGCGCAACAGTCCCGGGCTGCCCAACCTGCCCACCCCGCCGACCGGCTGGCCGGTGGGCTCGTTCGCCACCTACGAGGAGGCGCAGCAGGCCGTCGACTACCTCGCCGACAACGAGTTCCCGGTCGGCGACGTGACGATCGTCGGGGTGGACCTGATGCTGGTCGAGCGGGTTATCGGCCGGTTGACCTGGGGCCGGGTGCTGGGCAGCGGCGCGGCGTCCGGCGTCTGGATGGGTCTGTTCGTCGGCGCGCTGCTGGCCTACTTCAACAACCAGGCCGGCGCGCTGGTGATCGGGCTGGTGGCCGGTGTGCTGTTCAGCGTGGTGTTCGCCGCACTGAGCTACGCGCTGACCCGGGGCCGGCGCGACTTCACCTCGTCGAGCCAGCTGGTGGCCGGCCGCTACGACGTGCTCAGCCAGCCGCGCAACGCGGAGAAGGCCAAGGAGATGCTGGCCAAGCTGGCGATGGGTTCCGGCGCTCCGGGTACATGACGCCCGATCGGGAGCCCGGTCGGTTGCGGTCGGCCGAGGTCCCGGCGGCGTTCGACACGGCCGCCAGGGGATACGACCGGTTGGTCGGCGCGAACCCCGGGTACCACGAGCACCTGCGGATGTCGGCGCGCCGCCTCGGGCTGCCCGCTCAGGGCGCCGGGCTGCGGCTGCTCGACCTGGGCTGTGGCACCGGTGCGTCCACCGCCGCGCTGCTGGACGCCGCGCCCAGGGCCGAGATCGTCGCGGTGGACGCCTCCGCCGGGATGCTCGACGTTGCCAAGGCCAAGTCCTGGCCGGCGTCGGTGCGCTTCGTGCACGCCAGGGCCGAGGAGCTCGCGGAGAAGCTGCCGCCGGCGGGGGTGACCGGCCAGTTCGACGCGGTGTTCGCCGCCTACCTGGTGCGCAACCTGCCCGACCCGGACGCCGGGCTGCGCACGATGTTCGAGCTGCTGCGCCCCGGTGCCACGCTGGCCGTGCACGACTACTCGGTGGCCGACTCGGCGCGGGCGCGCGCGGTCTGGACGGCGGTCAGCTGGGGCGTGATCATCCCCTCCGGCGCGGTCGTCACCAGGAGCAGTGCGCTGTACCGGTACCTGTGGCGCAGCGTGCTCGGGTTCGACGGGGCGCGACAGTTCCGGCGTCGGCTGGAGGGAGCCGGGTTCGTCGACGCGCGCGAGGCGACCGTGCCCGGCTGGCAGCGGGGCATCGTGCACACCTGGGTGGCCCGCCGCCCCGCTCCGCACGCGGCCGAGCCCGCCGCGCGGGCCCCGGACCCACCGGCCGGCTGATCAGTCCTTGGCCCGCAGCGCGTACCGGCGCTCGGCGTAGGCCAGGTCGTCGCGCCACAGCCGGGCGGCGGCCCTGCGGATGAGCGGGCGCAGCAGCGGGGCGGCCGCCCGGGCCACCGCGAAACCGGTGCGCGCCGAGTGCGCCAGGGTGGCCTCGATGACGGCGGTGCGGGGCGCGCCGTCCGGGCCGGTGCCGAGAGGGGTGGCGTGCGTCTCCACCACGCTGCCGGCCCCTTCGCCCTCCACGATCCTCATCAGCACCGTGCGCGGCTCGGGGCAGCTGAACTCGGCGATCACCGGCACGCCGAGCTGGCCGGCGACCCGGTAGGAGACCTCGACGACGAACCGGTCGTCGGCCTCGGCGCACTCGGTCGGCGGCGCGGAGATCACCCGCAGGTTGGCGAACGAGTACGGGTGGAACCAGGAGCCGTGCCACGGGTCGAGCCGGTTGGCGACCACGTCACTCGGCTCGCAGCGCCCGGCCATGGTGGCCACCGCGACCACGCTGTGCGCCGCCGGCGGCCGGGGTGCCAGCACCGGGGCCGGCAGGGCCGGTTCACCGCCGACCTCGTCCAGCCGGGCCCAGATCAGCACCCCGTCGTCGTGCGCGGGCCACGGTGTCCAGCTGGGCCGCCCGGCGGCGCCCAGTGTGAGCCCGTGCCACCGGCAGACCAGCTGCCCGCCCGCTACCGCCGCGTCGCACAGCGGGGCGCCCAGGTGCGGGCAGGCGCCCGGACCGGCGTGCACGCCGCCGTCGGCGTCCCGCCAGGCCACCAGCTCGACGCCGGCCACGGTCCGGCCCAGTGGGCGGTCCCGCCGCAGCTGGGTACTGGCGCCGAGCACGAACCAGTTGCCGCTCGGGCGGTCGGTGGCCCGGCGCAGCGCGCCCTCGATGACCGAGGGGTTCGCGTCGGCCCAGCTGGGCCGCTGCTCCGACCACGCCGGGATGCGCAGGCGGCGCAGCGGGTTGAACCGAGGCGGCGGGGTCATAGCGGCAGGCTAGCTAAGTCCGGTCACAGCCACTTGTTCCGGCGGAAGGTGCGGTACAGGAACGTGCACACGGCGAGGATCACCATCCACACCATCCCGTAGCCGTAGGTCCAGTGCAGCTCGGGCATGTGGTCGAAGTTCATCCCGTAGATGCCGGCCACCATGGTCGGCACCGAGATGATGCCGGCGTACGCGGTGATCTTCCGCATGTCGTCGTTCTGCCGCATCGTGATCTTGGCGAGTACCGCGTCGACCAGCGTGGTGAGCAGCTCGTCGAACCCGGTGACCCGCTCCGCCACGGTGGTCAGGTGGTCGTCGACGTCGCGGAAGTAGGACCGCACGTCGTGCGGGATCAGCGAGCTGTAGCCCTCTGCGAGGCGGCGCAGCGGCGGCCCGAGCGGCATCACCGCCCGGCGCAGCTCCAGCACCTCGCGCTTCATCACGTAGATCTGCTCGGAGTCCACGTTGGAGCGCGGCTCGAACACCTGGCTCTCCATCAGGTCGATGTCGGCCTCGATGGCGTCGGTGACCTCCAGGTAGCTGTCCACCACGTGGTCGGCGATGGCGTGCAGCACCGAGGCCGGCCCGAGCGCGAGCTGCTCCGGGTCCTCCTCCAGCTTCATCCGGACCTCGTGCAGGCCGGAGTGGTTGCCGTGCCGGACGGTGACCACGAAGTCGTGCCCGATGAACGCCATCACCTCGCCGGTCTCGACCAGCTCGGCGGCGGTGGTCGGGTCCGCGTGGCCGACGTAACAGACCGTCTTGAACACCGCGAACAGCATGTCCTCGTAGCGCTCGAGCTTGGGCCGGTTGTGCGCGTGCACCGCGTCCTCGACGGCCAGCTCGTGCAGTCCGAAGGTCTCCGCGATGCCGGTGATCTGCTCGTCGTCCGGCTCGTGCAACCCGACCCAGACGAACGCGTCGTCGCGGCTGCGCACCTCCTGCACGGCCCGGTCGTGGCTCCAGCGGCCGGGCAGCCGGTGCCCGTCGACATACACCGCGCAGTCGACCACGTAGGCCGAGAGCGGCACCGGGATGTGCGGTACCGCGATGCCGTTGGAGCGCGCCGGGAGCTTGATGCGGGCGCCTCTGGACCGAATCGAGGGCAGGTTGGGCACGGCGACCTACTTCCAGGTCGGGGGCCCGGAACCGTGCGGTTCCGGGCAGCTGGCGGACTTGTGGTCCCCGCCGTGCGGGAGTCGGCTAGCCGACTCCCGAGGTGGGGACCCGGCTACTGCAACCTGGCGCAGCGTCCATGGCTCCACCTCCCCGTGTGAGATCCACCTACCAACGTGATCTCAGGTCATCCCACTGCCTAATGTACCCCGCAAACACCCCGTTCGAGTCAAGGAGGCGTCTGAGGTGCAGTTCGGTCGGTACTTCGAGGAGTTCGAGGTCGGTGCCATCTACAAGCACTGGCCGGGCAAGACGGTGACCGAGTACGACGACCACCTGTTCTGCCTGCTGACGATGAACCACCACCCACTCCACCTGGACGCGCACTTCGCCGAGGAGACCACCGAGTTCGGCAAGAACGTGGTGGTCGGCAACTACATCTACTCGCTGCTGCTCGGCATGTCGGTGCCCGACGTGTCCGGCAAGGCGATCGCCAACCTGGAGGTGGAGTCGCTCAAGCACGTCAAGCCGACGTTCCACGGCGACACCATCTACGGCGAGTCCGAGGTCCTGGACAAGACCGAGTCGAAGTCCAAGAACGACCGGGGCATCGTCTACGTGGAGACCAGGGGACACAACCAGGACGGCGTGCTGGTCTGCGTGTACCGACGCAAGGTCATGGTGCCGAAGCGCTCGTACGGTGAGGCCAGGGGCGGTGAGCAGCCGGGCCGACCCACCCCGGTGAGCTGAGTGGTCGCCGAGCTCGTCTACGGCTGCATGGGCCTGGGCGGCGACTGGTCCGACGCCGCGCTGACCGCCGAGGACGTCGACGCGGCCGAGCAGGCGATCCACGCGGCGCTGGAGATCGGCATCACCGCCTTCGACCAGGCCGACATCTACCGCCAGGGCAAGTCCGAGGCCGCGATGGGTCAGGTGCTGGACCGCGACCCGGGGTTGCGCGACCGGATCCGCATCCAGACGAAGTGCGGCATCCGGCTGGGCGAGGCCGGGTTGGCGGCGCACTACGACCTGAGCGCGGCGGCCATCCTCGAGCGGGTCCGGGGCAGCCTCGAGCGGTTGCGCACCGACCATGTCGACGTGCTGCTGCTGCACCGCCCGGACCCGCTGTTGGAACCGGCGGAGATCGCGGCGGCGTTCACCGAGCTGAGCGACGCCGGCCTGGTCCGGGCGTTCGGGGTGTCGAACATGTCGGCCGCGCAGCTGGCGTTCCTGCGGACCGAGATCGGGCAGCCGCTGATCGTCAACCAGCTGGAGATGAGCCTGTACAAACGGGACTGGCTGGAGAGCGGCATCCTGGTCAACCAGCCGGCAGCGCTGGCGCACAGCTTCCCGGAGGGCACCCTGGAGTACTGCCGCACGCACGCCGTCAGGCTGCAGGCCTGGGGGTCGCTGGCCCAGGGGATCTACTCCGGGAGCACCTCGCACCAGCCCACCCCGCCCGATCGGGAGGCCGCGGCGCTGGTCGCGGAGATGGCCCGGGACAAGGACACGACGCCCGAGGCGATCGTGCTGGGCTGGCTGATGCGCCACCCGGCCGGGATCGAGCCGGTGATCGGCACGGCGAGCCCGGCCCGCATCCGCGCCTGCGGCGACGCGGTCGAACAGGCCGGCCGGATGTCGCGGATCGAGTGGTACCGGCTGTTCACCGCCGCCCGGGGTGCGCCCGTGCCGTAGCGGGTGCGGCCCTGCCGATGTGGGTCCCGATGCGGTCCCGATGCGGTCCCGATCACCCGGTCTCTCACGCCGACGGCAGTACGTCCCAGTCGGTCAGCGCCTCGGTCAGGCCGAACACGACCGGCAACCCGGCGTAGTCGGCGGCGTCCACCCAACGGGCGTCGTCGGCGTCGGTGCCCGGCGCGAGCTGGTCCGGGCCGGCGAGCTCGCAGGCGTAGTCGGCGATGGCATAGACGGCCCCGGCGGACGCGGCCCGCTCCACCCGCCCGACCAGCCGTCCCGGCCGGACCCGCAGCCCGGTCTCCTCCGCGACCTCCCGGACAACCGCCTGGTGGTCGGTCTCACCCTGCTCGACCCGCCCGCCGGGCAGCGACCACAGACCGCGCCCGGGCTCCTGCCCGCGTTGAATCAGCAGCAACCTGCCGCGACGGTCGTGGATCACCGCGCCCACGCAGGCGATCTTGTTGTCACCCTCAGTCACTTTTTTACCCTATTCACCCTATTGGCGTATGCCCGCCTGTCGTATTCACACGTTGGCGCTCCGTGCTGTACAACAAGACCGACATGGCTGGCAATGCCTCAACGCTCGGATGGTGGTTCGCGGTGAATCTCAAGAAGCTCGTGGGCTTTGTCGTGGTGATCTTTGTGCTCTTCTGGATCATTTCCAAGCCGACCAGCGCGAGTGGGTCGGTCAACAACCTCATGGGCAACCTGCGTGATGCGGGCAACTCGGTCGTCACCTTCATCTCCCACACGGTCTAACCTCGGTAGGCACCGCTAGCAAGTGAGGTACCTGCAGTGCTGGCTCCGAGAGAGATCGATGAATACCTGCTCCCGACCGAGCGTCGTGTCATCAGGGTGCGCCAGCACTGGTCGGTGATGCTCAACGACATGACCCAGGCCGCGATCGCGTTGGGCATCCTGGTCGCGCTCCAGCGGTACCTGCCGGCCAGCCTGGTGATCGACAACCTGACCTTCTACGGCGGGCTCGTCGTGGTGGCCCGGCTGACCATCTTCGTGGCGCTGTGGTGGGTGGAGCGGATCGTCATCACGGACAAGCGGGTGATGCTCTCCAAGGGCATCCTGACCCACAACATCGGCATGATGCCGCTCGGCAAGGTCACCGACCTCACCTTCGAGCGGACGATGACCGGTCGGTTGATGGGTTACGGCACGATGATCATCGAGTCCGCCGGGCAGATCCAGGCGCTGAACCGGATCGACTACATGCCCCGGCCGGAGGAGATCTACGAGGCGCTCACCGAACTGATCTTCGGTGACAAGAAGCAGACCCGGTCCCATCTGCTGGCCAAGCCCCGGCGGCGGTAGGCCAGCGGCTTGCGGATAGACCTGCACACCCATTCCAGCAGATCCGACGGCACGGACGACCCGGCCGACCTGGTGCGGATCGCCGCCGACGCCAGCATCGACGTGCTCGCGCTGACCGACCACGACACCACCGCCGGCTGGGCGGAGGCGACGAAGGCCAAGCCCGACGGGTTGCGGCTGGTCCGCGGCGCGGAGCTGTCCTGCGTGAGTCCGGACGGGCGCGGCGGCCGGGTGTCGGTGCACCTGCTGGCCTACCTGTTCGACCCGGAGCACGCCGCGGTGGTCACCGAGCAGACCCGGCTGCGGGCGGAGCGGCGGGTGCGGCTGGTCAAGATGGTGACCCGGATGGCCGAGGACGGCTACCCGGTGGACCCGGCGACCTTCCTGGACCGCTTCCCACCCGACCTGCCGGCCGGCCGCCCGCACCTGGCCAGGGCACTGGTCGACGAGGGCGTGGTCGGCAGCGTCAACGAGGCGTTCCAGAGCCTGCTGAACAACTCCAGCCGGTACTACCTGCCCAGGGCGGACACCCCGGTCGACGCGGCCATCGAGATGATCACTTCGGCCGGCGGGGTGTGCGTGTTCGCGCACCCGCTGGCGCGGCGGCGGGGCCGGGTGGTGGAGCTTTCGGTGATCGCCGACCTGGCCGGGGCGGGCTTGGCCGGCGTCGAGGTGGACCATCCCGACCACGACGCCCCGGACCGCGCCACGCTGCGTGGCCTCGCCGCCGAGCTGGGCCTGGTGGCGACCGGCTCCAGCGACTACCACGGCACCAACAAGACCACCCCGATCGCCGCCGAGACCACCGACCCGGAGATGTTCGAGCGGCTGGTGGCCGGCGCCACCGCGATCGAGGTCCTGGACTAGGAGCGCTCTGACGGCGCCGCGTCGACCGGTGCCGGGAGAACGGTCGGGGCCGGGCGTTACGGTAGCTCTCGTGAACGGGCAGCTGAGCCTCGAGGGGATGCCCCGGAAGCTTTTCAAGGTCACCCCGTCGAAACTGTCCACCTGGCTGGACTGTCCTCGGCGCTACCGGATGAACTACCTGGACCGCCCGGCCCTGCCGCGCGGCGGCGCCTGGGCACACAGCACCCTCGGCGCCGTGGTGCACAACGCGCTGCGCGCCCTGTTCGACCTGCCTGTCGAGGAGCGCACCCCGGAGAACGGTGCCCGGCTGGTCACCAAGCACTGGGTCAGCGAGGGTTTCCGGGACGACGCGCAGATCGAGAAGTACCGGGAGCGTGCCAGGGGCTGGGTCGCCGACTACGTGGCCGACCTCGACGTGACGGACGACCCGGTGGGGCTCGAGCGCTGGGTGTCCACACCCACCGGGCGGATCGTCGCGGAGGGCCGGGTGGACCGGATCGACCAGCGCGGTGGCGAGCTCGTGGTGGTCGACTACAAGACCGGCCGGCACGCGCTGACGGTGGACGACGCCCGCGCCTCGCAGGCACTCGCGCTGTACGCGCTGGCCGCCCGGCGCACGCTGCGCAAACCCTGCCGCCGCGTCGAGCTGCACCACCTGCCGTCGGGTGAGGTGGCCGCGTGGGAGCACAGCGAGCCGTCCCTGCAGCGGCACCTGGTCCGGATGGAGGAGGCCGCCGACGACGCGGCGCTGGCCACCGACACCCTGGCCGCCGGCGGGGACCCGGAGGTGCTCTTCCCGCCGCGGCCGTCGGCGCGCTGCGCGTACTGCGACTTCCGGCGGCACTGCGCCGAGGGGCGGGCGGCCGCCCCGGAGGTGGAGCCGTGGGCTCTGCTGGTTCCGTGAGGACCGCCTTTTGAGGGCACCGGAGCGGCTGCTGCGCGCGACCGGTGGGGCGCTGGCCGCCGGGCTGACCGTGCTCGCGGTGGCCATGCTCGCCGTGTGGGCGCTCGCGTTCTCCAACGACGACCCCGGCCCGAGGGCGCGGCTGCTGGTCGCGCACCTGGTGGCGGCGGTACTGGCGGTGCTGTTGCAGCGGATCGCGGACCGGCGCGCCGATCGGGTCGGCCGTGCCGCCGCCGGTGGCGTACTGCTGGTGGCGCTGGTGGTCAGCGTCGTCTTCTGGTGGACCTGAGCCCGCTCGGTCCTGGTCGCCGCCGCCGGGACGGCGCCCTCGGGATGCTGGCTAGCGCAGGGCGACGACGGTCGGGCCGCGCTGCTCGAGCAGTACCGGACCGAGCGCGGCCAACATGACCGGGCCCTGGTAGTCGCCCCGGTTGACCGCCACCGTGCGCAGCACGCGACCGTCCGCCGGGTTCAGCTCCACCAGGCCGTTCGGCACCGGCAGCACCGGCGCGCCGGCCATCAGGGTGCCCGGCCCGAGCGCCCCCGGGACGGTCCACAGCGGGTGCAGGTCCGTGGAGTCCAGCGCGATGGTGCGGGACCCGGTCCACCACAGCACCGCCCCGGGGATATCGGTCGTCGGCACGACCTCACCGGGCGGGTCGCCGGCCAGGTCGCCGGGCGGCAGGTCAAGCGGGTAGCTCGCGAGCTCGGCGCCGTCGTGGCCCCGGATGCTCAGCCGGGCCGGGTTGGGCAGCAGCACCGCCGACCGGTCGGCGGTGAGCGCGATCAGTCGGGCCCCCTTGGTGGGCAGCAGGGTGCTGACATCCTGGTTGGGCCGGTCCGCCTCGGTCTCGTCCGGCAGTAGCACGGTGAGCCGGTCGCCGGCCTCGCCCGGGCAGCGCTCCAGTACACCGAGGCGTCCCTCGGTGACCGCCACCGAGGTGTGCAGGCAGTCCGGGCGGGGCTGGGTGCCCGGTTGGATGTCGGCCCTCAGCTGGCCGTACTCCATGGTCTTGACCAGGTCGGAGCGCCACGTCTCGAGGTGGTTCGAGCCGGTCGCGGTGACCAGGTAGCCGTCGGAGACCAGCCGGGTGCCCACCGGTACGTCGGAGTTGCGCTGGGGGCCCCGCGCCCCGGTCCCGGCGTGCAATGAGGTCACCTCGCTGCAGTACCGGCCGTTGCGGAACACCGCGATGGCCCGGCCCCACTCGGCACCGATGGTGCACAGCGGAACGTCGCGCTGGTAGCTCCACCGCTGCGCGCCGGTGATCGGGTCGCGGCCGACCACCGTCGAGTCGTCGCCGGTGACCACGACCGGCCCGACCGCGACCGGCGTGGGGGTGGCCGCGCTGGGTGCCCGCCACGCCTCGGTGAGGGTCGCCGGCACCCTCGGCGGGGCCTCCGGCTCGGCGGGTACCGGGCCGGTGGCGAGGATCGACGTGGTGTGCACGGCCGAACTGGTCGCGACGACCACCACGATGCCCAGTAGGACGACCAGCACCAGAACGCCGGCCGCCACCAGGTCACCCCGGCGGCGGCGCTCCGCCCGGAGCACGTTCAGTCCGTCTCTTCAGTCGGAACGCTCAGCTGGCAGCGGCATCCGGGGCGGCGGAGTCCGAGCCCGAGCCACCGCGGCGGCGGCGCCTCGGCCGGCGGCGGGCACCACCGGCGGACCGGCCGGCGGTGGACAGCTCGTTGACCTCGCCATTGGTGCCATTGGTGCCATTGGCGACGTGGCCGTTGGTGACGCTGCCGTTGGTGGCGTTGCCGTTTGTGACGCTGCCGTTGGCGACGCTGCCGTTGGTGGCGCTGCCGTTGGTGGCGTTGCCGCCACCCGCCTCGACGTCGGCCGAGGAGTTGGCGGTCTCGACCTGGCCGTCCGACTGCTCCTGCCCGGCCACGCCGTCGTCCATCCCGGCGCGGCGCCGACGGCGCTGGCGGGGCGGGCGTGCGGCCCGGGGTGCCTCATCGGGCCGGTCGCCCGCGTCGGGGGACGATTCGCCACCGCGGCGGCCATTGTTGGCGCCCCGGCTGGGCCCGGTCCTGCCGCGGGCACCCCGGTCGCGGCGGCCGCGCGGGCCGTCGTCCTCGATGTACTCGGCGTCCAGCCCGGCCCGGGTGCGACTCGCGCGGGGCAGGCGGCTGCCGGCCTCGGTCGGGATACCCAGCTCGGCGAACAGGTGCTCGGAGGTGGAGTACGTCTCCGCGGGCTCGGGCATGTTCAGCCCGAGGTCGTCGCTGATCGTCTTCCAGCGCGGGATCTCGTCCCAGTCGACCAGGGTGACCGCCACGCCCTCACGCCCGGCCCGGCCGGTGCGGCCGATCCGGTGGATGTAGGTCTTGGCGTCTTCCGGGCACTGGTAGTTGACCACGTGGGTCACGCCGGTGACGTCGATGCCGCGGGCAGCCACATCGGTGGCCACCAGTACGTCGACCTTCTCCGAGCGGAACGCGCGCAGCGCCTGTTCCCGGGCGCCCTGTCCGAGGTCGCCGTGTACGGCGGCCACCGCGAAGCCGCGGTCGGACAGGTCGTCGGCCACCCGCTGGGCGGTCCGCTTGGTGCGGGTGAAGATCATCGTCAGACCGCGGTCGGACGCCTGCAGCGCCTTGGCCAGCAGCTCGACCTTGTCCAGTGCGTGCGCCCGGTAGACCAGCTGGCGGGTGCGCTCGTGGATTGCGCTGGCGTCCGACTCCTCGGCGCGGATGTGCGTCGGCTGGGTCAGGAAGGTGCGGGACAGGGTGATGATCGGTCCCGGCATGGTGGCCGAGAAGAGCATGGTCTGGCGCTGCTCGGGCAGCATCCGCAGGATCCGCTCCACGTCCGGCAGGAAGCCGAGGTCGAGCATCTCGTCGGCCTCGTCCAGCACCAGTGCGCTGATCCGACCCAGCACCAGGTGGCGCTGCTCGGCCAGGTCCAGCAGGCGGCCGGGAGTGCCGACCACGATGTCCACGCCGCGGCGCAGCTCGGCGACCTGCGGCTCGTAGGGGCGGCCGCCGTAGATGGCGGTGACCCGGGCGCCGAGGTGGCGGCCGGCGTCGGCCAGGTCGCGGGCGACCTGCACGCACAGCTCGCGGGTCGGCACCACAACCAGGGCCTGCGGCACGTCCTTCTCGCCCTGGCTCGGCTGCAACCGCTGCAGCAGCGGCACGCCGAAGCCGAGGGTCTTTCCGGTGCCGGTGCGCGCCTGGCCGATGACGTCCTCGCCGGCCAGCGCCAGCGGCAGCGTCAGCTCCTGGATGGCGAACGTGCGCTCGATGCCCACATCGGTGAGTGCGCGGACGATCTCGGGGCGCACACCCAGCTCAGCGAAGGTGGGGGAGTCCGAACGGACTGGGGCGCCGGCCTGCAACGGTTCCGCATCCAGCGGGGCAGGCGGAGCGCCCGGGCTGGCCGCTGTGGAGTTGTCGGGGGTGGTCTCGGTGGTCTCGCTGTCTACGGTCAGAACAATCGCCTCTCTCCTGCGCGCGGAGGCCAGGGCCATCTCGTCGACCGCCCCCGGTACTGGCCGGACGGGAGAGACGGCAAGGCGCTGCTCACGCGCACAATGTTGTCGCGGGCCCGGACTGTCCATACAGCAGCTGGAATTTCGGGTGTCCGCACTTACGCGCGCCGGCTGACAGCGCTGCGTTGAACAACATCATACCGCGTACGTCCCAGTTCAGTCACCGTGACATGCCTCGCGTCGCCAACTCGGTCGCTAGGCTCGTGGATATGAGCACGCCAGACCGGCCGAGCGGGGTCGAAAAGTGAGTGCCGGGACGACGGTGAACGGCGGCGGTTCGCCGGAGGCTGAAGGGCCCCGGAACGCCGGGGGTCCGCCGAACGCGGCGGTGGTCGACCTGCTCGGCGCGCTGGCCTACGGCGAGCTGTCCGCGTTCGACCGGCTCTCCGAGGACTCCCGGACAGCGCCGACCCTCGCCGGCCGGGCCGACCTGGCCAGCATGGCGGCCGCCGAGATCGGCCACTACCGGCTGCTCGAGGAGCACCTGGCCGGCCTCGGCATGCTCGCCGAGGACGCGATGGCCCCGTTCGTCCGCGCGGTGGACGCGTACCACCTGAGCACCGCGCCGCACGACTGGCTGGAGTCGCTGGTCAAGGCCTACGTCGGCGACGGGCTCGCCGCCGACTTCTACCGGGAGGTCGCCGGCTGGCTGCCGGAGCCGACCAGCTCACTGGTGCGCCAGGTGCTGGCCGACACCGGGCACAGTGCGTTCGCCGAGCGGGAGGTCGCCGCCGCGATCGAACGCAACCGCCAGGTCCGGGACCGGTTGGCGCTGTGGGGCCGCCGGCTGCTCGGCGAGGCGATCAGCCAGGCCCAGCACGTGGTGGCCGAGCGGGACGAGCTCGCCGAGTTCTTCGTGCGCGGCTCCGGCGACCTGTCCGGCGTCGCGGCTCTGTTCAAGAAGCTGCAGACCCAGCACAGCCGGCGGATGGCGGCCCTCGGCCTGTCCTGACCCAGCGCCCGACCCAGCGCCCGACTCAGCGCCCGACTCAGCGCTCGACTCAGCGGTCCGGCGCCGGCGGCGGGAGTGGTTGCGTAGGGCGCGGGTGGCTTGCGTTCGCGGGCGTGCGCCTGCCGTTTCGGCCCGGTGTCTTGGGCCGGTGGCGAGGTCGGTGGCCTGCGCGGGCGTGCTGACGCCCCCGACGTGGGCGCCGCCGTGGCCCGCCACGTCCGATGGCGTGCCTGTTGTTACCGAGCTGCACAGGAGGCAGGTTTTGCGCCCCCGAAACCTGCCCGGTGTGCAGCTCGGTAACAACCAGCCGGCGCCGGCGGCGGTTGCGCCCTCGGTGAACTCGGCGGGGTGCTGGTGGGTCCGCCACCACGCCGGGCCCGCCGCTCGACTAGCCTGGCCGGCGTTACGGATCCGCGACAGCGCGGTTTCGACATGCGGTTCTCGGAGAATTTCGGCCTGGAGGTTTGGCGTGGAGGTCAAGATCGGCGTCGCGGAGAGCCCGCGCGAACTCGTGGTGTCCAGCACACAGACGCCGGACGAGGTCGAGGCGCTGGTGAGTGACGCGCTGAAGAACCCCACCGGTCTGTTGAGCCTGGTGGACGACAAGGGCCGCCGCTTCGTGCTCCCGTCCGCTCGGGTGTCCTACGTCGAGATCGGGCCGGCGGACTCCCGCCGGGTCGGCTTCGCCGTCGGCAGCTGATCTCCGGGCCCCGCCCAGCGTGGTAACGCCGCGCTGGGCAGGGCCCGCTCGTGCCCTGCGTGGTTGCACCGCGCTGGGCAGGGCCGGCTACTTCTTCTCGTCCGGTCCGGCCACCAGTCGTAGTGGCAGGCTCGGGCCGTTCTGTCCCGGATCCCCGGTGGCCTGGTCCGGGTTCGCGGTGAGCGCGGGGCCGCCCGCTCCGGCGAGGGCCGTCCCGGTCGGTGCCGGATCGGCCTGTTCGCCGTCCAGCACACCGGCGAGGCCGCCCCAGATGAGACTGGTCAGATAGCTGGTCAGCGTGTTCCTGCTCATGGTGCGCTGCTGCAACCACCAGTCCCCGGCCGTGTAGACCATTCCGGCCAGCCCGTAGGCCCAGGCCTCTGCCCCCTCGACGGCACGCCCGCGCTGGCGCAGTGCGTCGACCAGCGCGGTGGTGATCAGGCCGGCGACCAGGGCCATGTTGTGCGCCACTACGTCCGCGCTGGCGTCCCGGTCGCCGCCCGGGTTGTGCACCACGAACCGCCACAGCTCCGGTTCGTCCTCGGCGCCGGCCAGGAACGCGTCCACGATGGCGTGGATCCGCTCCGCCGGCTCGCGCTGGTTGATCAGCTCGGGAACCAGTCGGTGCAGCAGCATCTGCGCGCCCCGCTCGCTGACCGCGCGCTGCAGGTCGGCACGGTCGGCGAAGTGCCGGTAGAGCACCGGTTTGGTGACCCCGGCGGCGGCCGCGATCGCCGCGACCGACACTCCGGCGCCGTGCTGCCGGATCGCTTCCACCGCCGCCTCGATCAGCTCCACCCGGCGTTGCGCGCGGTGCGCGGCCCAGCGTGCCGAACGTCCGCTGGCTCGGGGCTTGACAGGTTCCTTATCCACGATACTGTTGGTAACAGTTACCGACGGTAACGTCAAGCCTGAATAACTCCCTGAACAAGCTTTACCGAAGCTTTTGGAGAGGAGCACGGCATGAGCGCCGAGACGTTGAGCGTCAGCACGGACCATGAGGCCCGCGAAAGTACCGCCAAGCGGCTGTTGCGCAGCTCGCTGGAGCACTCCTACGAGCCGAACCTGGACATCGACTGGGACGCCCCCCTGGTGGAGGGCGCCTACGGCATGCCCATGCACCGGGTGTCGCTCTACGGCACCGAGCTCTGGGACCAGCTCACCGAGGAGCAGCGGATCACGCTGTCCATCCACGAGGTCTGCAGCATCGCCAGGGTCGGTCTCTGGTTCGAGATCATCCTGATGCAGATGCTGCTGCGCTACGCCTACGACCGCGACCCGCGCACCCAGCACATCCAGTACGCGCTGACCGAGATCGCCGACGAGTGCCGGCACTCGGTGATGTTCGCCAAGATGACCGAGCGCTACGGCGTGCCGGACTACAAGCCGCGCTGGCACACCCAGCAGGCCGGTCGGCTGTTCAAGGCCATCGCGTCCGGTTCGGCGATGTTCGCCGGCACCCTGGTCGCCGAGGAGATCACCGACCAGCTGCAGCGCGAAGGCATGAAGGACAACACGGTGCAGCCGCTGACCCGGATGGTCAGCAAGATCCACGTCACCGAGGAGGCCCGGCACGTCCGCTACGCCCGCGAGGAGCTGGCCAGGGTCACCAAGCAGGAGAACCGGCTGCAGCGCACCGTCGGCCGCTGGCTGACCGCGATCAGCGCGCACCGGATCGCCACCAACCTGATCCACCCGGACGTCTACCGCAGTGTCGGGCTGGACCCGAAGAAGGCGCGCAAGGTGGCCAGGGCGAACCCGCACCACCAGGCGACCGTGCGTTGGTCGGCCCGCAAGCTGGTGCCGTTCCTGCGTGAGCAGGGCATGATCAGTGGCCCGAGCGAGGTTCTCTGGCGGAAGGCATTCCTGGTCTGATGGGCACGCGGAGCTTTCGCACCTCGGCCGGCGTCGGGCTGCACGTGCAGATCGACGGTGAGATCGACGGCGAGATCCACGGCGCCGGCGCCGGGCGCGGAGACGTTCCCGGGGGGCCGGCCGCGCCGGTCACCGTGATCCTGGCGCACGGCTGGACCCTGGACTCGCGCAGTTGGGGTCCGGTCGCCAGGGCGCTGACCGAGGGCCCGCCCGGCCGGCTGCCGCCGAGGGTGATCCGCTACGACCACCGCGGCCACGGGCGCAGTGAGCTCCCGGCCCGCGCGGACATGACGATCGACGGGCTGGCCGACGACCTGGCGGAGCTGATCGCCGAGTTCGCCCCGACCGGCCCGGTTGTGCTCGCCGGGCACTCCATGGGCGGCATGGCGATCATGGCGCTGGCCGAGCGGCACCCCGAGCTGCTGGCCTCCCGGGTCGCCGGGGTGGCCCTGGTCTCCACCGCGTCGGGAGGCCTGGCGGACACCAACCTCGGGCTTTCCGTGCGGATGCTCGGACTGGTGCGCAAGGGCGAGGCGAAGCTGGCCGAGGCCGCCTGGGTGGACCGCCGCGCGGCGCTGAGCCGGCGGCCGGCGCTGCTGGTGCCGGCGATGCGCGTTTTGCTGGTCGGCAAGGGCGCGGACCGGGGCGCACTGCGCATCACCTCCCGGTGCCTCGCCGACTGCCGGCCGGCCGTCATGGTGGGCTTCCGGCCGACGCTGAACGAACACGACCGGGACGCCGCGCTGGCCGCGTTCGACCACATCCCGACCGAGGTTCTGGTCGGTACCAGCGACAAGCTGACGCCGGTCTACCAGTCCCGGCGGATCGTGGACACCGCGCGCCGGGCCAGGCTGACGCTGTACCCGGGTGCCGGGCACATGCTGCCGCTGGAGCGGGTGGACGGGGTAGTTGGCCGGTTGCGCGGGCTCGTCGAGACCGTCGCCGAGCGAGTCGCCGAGACCGCGGCCGACGGAGCGCGCGAACTAGTCGTCGATCAGCTCAGTCGTGGATCATCGGGAAGTGGCCCAGCCCGCGCCACGCCAGCCGGCACATGAGCTCGACCGCCTCTTCCCTTGGCACCGCCTGAGCGGAGTCCAGCCAGTACTGCGCCGTGACCTGGCTCAGCCCGACCAGCCCGACGGCGAGCAGCCGCGCCCGTTCCCGGTCGAGGCCGGCGTCCGTGGTGACGGCGTCGGCCACCACGTCGATGCACTGGCTCAGCGCCCGGTCCAGCACCGCGGCCATCTCCGGCTCACTGCGTAGGTCGGACTCGAACACCAGCCGGAACGCCTGGCCCTCGCTGGCCACGAAGTCGAAGTAGGCGGAGATCGCGCCGCGCAGGCGCTGTTCGTTGTTCGAGGTCTCCTCGAGCGCGCTGCGCAGCCGGCCGAGCAGCTCGTCGGCGTAGGTGGTCAGCAGGGCCCGGTACAGCTCCAGCTTGCTCGGGAAGTGCTGGTAGAGCACCGGCTTGCTGACGCCGGCCCGGTCCGCGATGTCGTCCATGGCGGCGGCGTGGTAGCCCTGGGCGGCGAAAACGTCCCGCGCCGCACCGAGCAGCTGGGTACGCCGGGCGCCCCGGGACAGCCGTACGCCGCGCTGCCCGGAGGCGGCGGGTGGGCGCGCGATCTCGGTCACCGCACCTACCCTACCGGCGAGTCACTAAAAATACGGGTCACTGAAAATACGGGTGATGTCCGGGTGTCTGTGAGTTGACCGCGCGGTGTCCGGTAGATGTCCGAAGAACTTGGGATTCCGGGGTGGCGTCCCGCATTCTGGAGCGATGGTCCTTCCTTACCTGCTGAACGGTGCCGGCAGTGGCTCCGGGCGCGGCACCACGCACACGCTGCCCGCCGTTGCCACGCCGCCCGTTCGGGTGGCGCCGCTGGCCGATGCCGGCGAGCTCCCGCCGCTGGATCCGCACCAGCAGCCGTGGCCCGGGCAGGAGATCACCTCCGGTGGCGTGACCATGTTCGTGCGGCGGACCCCGACCGACCCCGGTGCGACCCCGGCGGTCTACGTGCACGGGCTGTCCGGCTCGGCGAACAACTGGACCGACCTGGCCGCCCAGTTGGCCCCGCACGCCCCCGGCCTGGCCCTGGACCTGCCGGGCTTCGGACACTCCCGGCCGCTGAGCTCCGGGCTCTACTCCCCGTCCGCGCAGGCCGACGCGGTGCTGTCCTTCCTGGCGGGCCTCGACCGCCCGGTCCACCTGCTCGGCAACTCCCTCGGCGGGGCGGTCTCGCTGCTGGCGGCCGACCGCCGACCGGAGCTGGTACGCAGCCTGACGCTGCTGGCGCCGGCCATGCCGGACCGCCGCCCGGACCCCCGGCGGGTGTCCGACCCCCGCTTGCTGCTCGCGCTGGTCCCGTGGCTGCGGGCCCGGGTCGGCCGTCAGATGGCCGAGGTGACGCCGAGGGAGGGCGTCGAGCAGATGATCCGGCTGTGCTTCGGCAATCCGTCCCTGGTGACCGAGCACCGGATCCTGGAGGCGCTCGAGGAGCACAGCCACCGGTCGCGGCAGCCGTGGGCGCGCGAGGCGCTGCTGCGCGCCGCCCAGGGCATGTTCCGCAGCTGGTTCGTCGGTCCCCGGCTGTGGTCGGTGGCCGCCCGGCTGAGTGTGCCGACGCTGGTGGTGTGGGGCGGCCGGGACCGGCTGATGTCGCCCCGGCTGGCCGTGCGGACCACTCTCACCCTGCCGCGCGGGCGGCTGCTCGCGCTGCCCGAGGTCGGCCACGTGCCACAGATCGAGACCCCGGTGACGGTGGCGCGCGCGGTGCTGGGCATGTGGCGGGCGGTCGACGCCGGGCAGTGGTGAGCCGGCGGCGGTGAGCTCGGCACCTTCCGAGTCGGGCCGGCCGACCCGGAAGGTGGGAAGATAGCGGCCGAGCCGGGCGTTGTACTGGTGAGTCGCACGCCGAAGTAGATGTGAAGGAGCGATCGAACATGGCCGCGGAGCCGAAGGCGCCCCAGACGTCACTACCGCCGCTCGTGGAGCCGGCCGCCGAGCTGACCAAGGAAGAGGTCGAGCGGTACAGCCGCCACCTGATCATCCCGGACGTGGGGATGGCCGGCCAGAAGCGGCTGAAGAACGCCAAGGTGCTGGTGGTCGGCGCCGGCGGGCTGGGTTCCCCCGCGCTGCTGTACCTGGCCGCCGCCGGGGTCGGCACGCTCGGCATCGTCGAGTTCGACGAGGTCGACACCTCGAACCTGCAGCGCCAGATCATCCACGGCCAGTCCGACGTGGGCCGCCCCAAGGCCGAGTCGGCGCGGGACTCCATCAAGGAGGTCAACCCGCTGGTCGAGGTGCGGCTGCACCAGGTGCACCTGGACTCCTCGAACGTGCTGGACATCTTCCGCGACTACGACCTGATCCTGGACGGCACCGACAACTTCGCCACCCGTTACCTGGTGAACGACGCCGCCGTGCTGCTGGGCAAGCCGTACGTATGGGGTTCGATCTTCCGCTTCGAGGGTCAGGCCTCGGTGTTCTGGGAGGACGCCCCCAACGGGCTCGGCCTGAACTACCGCGACCTCTACCCGGAGCCGCCGCCCCCTGGCATGGTGCCCTCCTGCGCCGAGGGTGGCGTGCTGGGCGTGCTGTGCGCCTCCATCGGGTCGATCATGGTGAACGAGGCGATCAAGCTGATCACCGGCATCGGCGAGACGCTGCTGGGTCGGCTGATGGTCTACGACGCACTGGACATGACCTACCGCACCATCAAGGTCCGCAAGGACCCGGAGACAAAGCCGATCACCGAGCTGATCGACTACGACGCGTTCTGCGGCGTCGTCTCCGAGGACGCGCAGGGTGCCGCCGCCGGCCACACCATCACGGCGCGCGAGCTGAAGGACATGATCGACGCGGGCAAGGACTTCGCGCTGATCGACGTCCGGGAGCAGAACGAGTACGAGATCGTGAGCATCCCCGGTGCGGTGCTGATCCCGAAGGACCGCATCCTGTCCGGCGAGGCGCTCTCGGAGATCCCGCAGGACAAGCCGGTGGTGCTGCACTGCAAGTCCGGGGCGCGCTCCGCGGAGGCACTGGCCGCGTTGCAGAAGGCCGGTTTCAAGGACGCGGTGCACGTGGGCGGCGGCGTGCTGGCCTGGGTGAACCAGGTCGACAACTCGCTGCCGACCTATTGATCGACCGAGTACTGATCGACCGAGTACTGATCGACCAAGTACTGAGCTGACCAACCGGCCGGCGTCGCCTCGGAACCCCGGGCGGCGCCGGCCGGTCGGCTATCGGGCCAGTTCGGCGGCCAGCGCCGGGGTGGACACCTCGGTGTTCTCGTGGAACCTCAGCTCGGCGTAGGTCACCACGATCGCGGCGATCGCCGCCACACCGAGCGGGATCATCAGGACGGCGTGCAGGATCACGCTGAACACGCCGGTCGGGCCGCCGCCGACGACGGACGAGACCGCCTGCGCCACACCGGCGTAGATACCGCCGAGCAGGACCGCGACCACCATCCGGCCGGTGGTGGCCCAGAACCGGCCCTTGATCAGCGCGAAGCACCTGCCGAGGCCGCCGCGCTCGATGACGACCACGCCGTACAGCGACGAGAAGATCACGATGCTCAGGTACAGCCCTGGGATGGCCAGCACGAACAGCGCCACGTTCACCGTGATGGAGAGGAACACGCCGAGAGTCAGGAAGAAAGCGACGATGACTCCGGCGAGCAGTCCCCAGCCGATCAGCGGCAGCGCCCGGCCGACGGAGAACCGCAGCCCCTCGGACGCCGTCGCGGGCTGGCCCGCCGCATCCCTGATCGCCACGTAGATCGAGCCGCTCTGCACGAACGCGTTGGCCACCAGCGAGAACAGGCCGCCGACCAGGCTCAGCACCAGCACCGTGCCGACGGCCCCGCCGAGGGCGCCGAGATCCGGTGCGGCACCGGCGGCCGCATCGGCCTCGACCTGCGCGCTGTACGCGGACGTGTCCGGGCTGGCGCCGGCGAGCACCGCGCCGACCACCGCGCTCACCAGGGCGGCGATCAGCTGGAGCATCGCCAGCTGCTGGAAGCTGCGGCGGATCACCTCGACGATGCGCTGGAACCAGCCGGCGAAGTTCGCCGGCACCAACGGGTCGTTCGGCGGCACCATCCCGCCGCCGGTCTCGGGGTACCCCGAGTAGCCGGCGGGGTAGTTCTGGAACCCACCACCCGGCGGGTAGCTCTGTTGGGGCGGGTAGTCCTGTTGGGGCGGGTAGCTGTCCGGCTGGTAGCTGCCGGCCGCGCCCTGTTGCGGATAGCCCTCCCGTGGCGTCGGCGCCGACGGGTAGTTCGGGTAGGGCGAGGGAGGAGAGCTCTCCGGGGCCGGCCCCTCCCGGTGTGGATCAGGCTGTTCCGGTTCAGGACCGGGAGGTGAGGGCGTCGACATGGCAGGACGGTAGCGGCAAAGCCGGTCTCAGGGGAGCCTATTCACCGTGGTCGGGGCCTTTTGGTGGCGTCGCCGAGACCTACCGGGGGCACCGGCTCCCGGCTCGGCGTGGCGTAGCCGGGATGGTGGGTGGTCCGACGGTACCGTGCCCGATTGTGAGTACCGCGACGGATCGTGCCAGTGGCTCGTCGTCGGACGCGGTGCCCAGTCCGCGAGCATCGGCGGGCCCGGCGCCCGATTCCGGCGCGGGTCTGCCGCACCACGTGCGCACCGCATTCGGGGTCCGCGAGGCCGATGTCCAGCCGGTCGTGGTGGGCGGCATCCCGTCCTGGCGCTGCGCCGACGTGCTGATCCGACCGGTCACCGACAACGCGCTGGCAGCCTGGTCGGCCCGGGTGCTGGACACCCTGACGGTCGACGGGCTGCGGGTGGCCCGGCCGCTGCGCTCCTCGGACGGCCGCTGGGTGGTGGCGGGTTACTCGGCGTGCGAGTACGTCAGCGGTACCCCGCAACCGCGCTACGACGAGCTGGTCGCCACCTCGCTGCGGCTGCACACCGCGACCGCCTCCGTGCGCCGGCCCCGGCTGCTCGACGACCGCGACGGCCTCACCGCGCGCGCCGACGCGGCCGCCTGGGGTGAGCGGGCCATCACGATGGAACCGACCGCCGGCGGTCTGCTGTTCGACGACCTGGCCCGCTACCGCCGCCAGATCCGGCTGCCCGCCCAGGTGGTGCACCCGGACCTGTTCGGCACCGTGCTCTTCGACGGTGACGCGCCGCCGGCAATTCTCGACCTGGTGCCGTTCTGGCGGCCGGTGGAGTGGGCCGCCGCCGTGATCGTGGTCGACGCGCTGGCCTGGGGCGGCGGTGACCCCGCGCTGCTCGGTACCTGGGCGCACCTGGACGGGTGGCCGCAGGCACTGCTGCGCGCGCTGCTGTTCCGGGTGGCCCTGCACGCGCAGCACCCGGCGTCCACGGCGGAGTCGCTGCGCGGCCTGGACTACGCCGCCGACCTGATCGTGCAGCGGCTCTAGTCAGAGAGTCGGAGCATGGTGGGGCTAGCCCCACCACGGCGGCGGTGGTGCGCCGGATGGGAAACAACTGGCGGCCCGCTTAGCGTCGGGCACCATGAACCTCATGTCCGCACCGACGGTGTTCGAGCCGTCGTCCGGCTATCCGGCGCGCCCGGCCCGGTCCCGGCTGGCGGTGCTGGCGGCCGACTCCGCGTACGTGCTGACCGGCTGGATCATCGCGGTGATCAGTTTCCCGGTACTGGTCGCGCTGCTGGCGTCCGGAGTCGGCACGGTGGTCGTGGTGGTCGGGTTCCCGGTGCTGGTGTTGATGCTGTTCATCGCGCAGGGGTTCGCGGTACTGGAGCGGGCCCGGCTCCGGACGCTGACCGGTGCGCCGGTGTCGGCCCCGGCGTACCGGACGGTGGCGGAGGGGTCGGTGGCCCGCCGGGTGCTGAGCCTGCTCGGCGACGGCCGGCGTTGGTTGGACCTGCTCTACGGCGTGTTGGTGCTGATCCCCAGCCTCCTGGTGTTCCCGATCGGGCTGGCCTGGTGGTGCGTGGCGCTGGCCGGGCTGCTCTACCCGCTCTACGACTGGACGCTGCCCCTCGGTCCGGACGGCGTCAGCCTGGCCCAGCTGGTCGGCCTCGGTGACTCGACGCCGGTCCGGGTCGGGCTGGTCTTCGGCATCGGCCTGGTCGCGGCGCTCACGCTGCCCCTGGTGATGCGCGGGCTGGCGCTGCTGTTGTCCTCCTTCGGCCGGGGTCTGCTGACGCGGCAGCGCGCCTCGGTGCTGGCCGAGCGGGTGTCCGCGCTGACCGAGAGCCGGGCCGCCGCGGTCTCGGCGGAGGCCACGGCGCTGCGCCGCCTCGAGCGTGACCTGCACGACGGCCCGCAGCAGCGGCTGATCCGCCTCGCGATGGATCTGGGCACCGCACAGCGCCGGCTGCGCACCGACCCCGAGTCCGCCGGACCGCTGATCGGTGGCGCGATCGAGCAGACCAGGGAGACGTTGGAGGAGCTGCGCGCACTGTCCAGGGGGATCGCGCCGCCGGTGTTGGCCGACCGGGGACTACCCGCCGCGCTCGCCGCGCTGGCCGCGCGCTGCCCGGTGCAGGTGGAGCTGGACACCGAGCAGGTTCAGGCGCCCCGGCTGCCGCCGGCGGTGGAGAACGCGGCGTACTTCGTGGTCGCGGAGGCACTGGCCAACCTGGTCAAGCACAGCGGCGCCACCGAGGGCGGCGTGCGGGTGACCCTCGACGAGCGCCTGGTCCGGGTCACCGTGACCGACAACGGCCGCGGCGGCGCGCACCCGGCCAAGGGGCACGGGCTGGCCGGGCTGCTCGACCGGGTCCGGGCGCTGGACGGCCAGCTGGTGGTGGACAGTCCGCCCGGTGGGCCGACCGTGCTGGCCGCCGAGCTGCCGGTGCGACCGGCGGGCGGGGGCTGACCGGCATGCGGGTGGTGCTCGCCGAGGACTCGGTGCTGCTGCGCGAAGGACTGATCAGGCTGATCGAGGAGGCCGGGTGCCAGGTGGTCGCGGCGGTCGGCGACGGCCCTTCGCTGGTCACCGCGGTGGCCGAGCACGCGCCGGACGTCTCGGTGGTGGACATCCGGATGCCGCCGACGCACACCGACGAGGGGCTGCGCGCCGCCGTCGAGATCCGCCGCCGTGCACCCGGCGCGAAGATCCTGGTGCTGTCGCAGTACGTCGAGGTGACCTACGCCGGCGACCTGTTCGCCGACCGCGCCGGCGGGGTCGGCTACCTGCTCAAGGACCGGGTGGTCGACGTCGACGAGCTCACCGACGCGCTGCGCCGGGTGGCCGCCGGGGGCACCGTGCTGGACCCGCAGGTGGTCTCCGAGCTGTTCGCGGCCCGCCGGGACCCGCTGGCCACGCTGACCCCGAGGGAACGCGAGGTGCTCGGCCTGATGGCGCAGGGCTGCACGAACACCGCGATCTGCCGCCGCCTGGTGGTCAGCGAGGGGGCGGTGGAGAAGCACATCGGGAACATCTTCGGCAAGCTGGGGCTCCCGCCGTCGGACAGTGATCATCGCCGGGTGATGGCGGTGCTCACCTATCTGCGGCTCTGAGAATGAGTACCACTTTTCACGGGCGTCACATACGGCCACGTCCAGGTAACCGTTCGTTCCTACGGTCGGGCCCAACCGATTCGCGTCCCGCGATCTTGGAGGCCTGCCATGAGCACCGACGAACTGAGTAGTTCGCCACCGCGCCGCGCGGGGCGGTGGATCGAACGCTGGGAACCGGAGAACCCGGAGTTCTGGGCCACGATCGGGCGCAAGGTGGCCACCCGCAACCTGTGGTTCTCGATCTTCGTCGAGCACGTCGGGTTCTCGGTGTGGTCCCTGTGGTCGGTGTTCGTGCTGTTCATGGGCCCGGAGTACCACATCGACACGGCCGGCAAGTTCTTCCTGGTGTCCACCCCGACGCTGGTCGGGTCGATCCTGCGGGTGCCCTACACGTTCGGGGTGGCCCGCTTCGGCGGCCGGAACTTCACCGTGTTCAGCGGCCTGATGCTGTTGATCCCGACGGTGGTTGCCGCGTTCGTGGTGCACCCCGGCACGTCGTACACCACGTTCATGGTGGTGGCCGCGCTGGCCGGCTTCGGCGGCGGCAACTTCGCCTCGTCCATGACGAACATCAACACGCTGTTCCCGGAGGGCCGCAAGGGGCTGGCGCTGGGGCTGAACGCCGGCGGCGGCAACCTCGGGGTGGCCGTGGTGCAGCTGATCGGGCTGCTGATCATCGGGGTGAGCGGGGTGGCGCACCCCCGGCTGATGCTCGCGGTGTACATCCCGCTGATCGTGATCGTGTCCCTGTGCGCCGTGCTGTTCATGGACAACCTGGCCACCGTGCGCAACGACACCGGCGCCGCCAAGGAGGCCGTGTCCGACCCGCAGACCGGGATCATGTCGCTGCTCTACATCGGCACCTTCGGCTCGTTCATCGGCTACAGCTTCGCGTTCGGCCTGGTGCTGCAGAACGAGTTCCACCGCACGCCGCTGCAGGCCGCCGCCGTCACCTTCATCGGCCCGCTGCTCGGCTCGCTGATCCGCCCGGTCGGTGGCTGGCTGTCCGACCGGGTCGGCGGCACCCGGGTGACCTTCTGGAACTTCCTGCTGATGGGCGTCGCCACGCTGGTCTGCGTGCTGGCCTCCAACACCTCGTCGCTGGCCCTGTTCACCGTCGGCTTCATCGCCCTGTTCGTGTTCTCCGGGGTGGGCAACGGCTCCACGTACAAGATGATCCCGGCGATCTTCCGGGCGAAGGCGCTTGCCGCGATCGACGCCGGCGAGGACCCGGAAGCCGCGCTGCTGCGTGCCCGGCGGGTCAGTGGTGCCGCGATCGGGATCATCTCGGCCGTCGGTGCGCTCGGCGGCCTGCTGATCAACATGGCGTTCCGCGAGTCGTTCGCGGTGACCAAGAGCGGGGTGCCGGCGTTCTACGGCTTCCTCGTCTTCTACGTGGTGTGCGCCGCCGTCACCTACGCCGTCTACCTGCGGGGTGCCAAGGCGGTGGCGGACTCCCCTGCCGGGGCCCCCGCGTATGCCAGGGTCTAGGTGGCGTCGCCGCTGTCACCGACCGCAGGATGTGCGGGGCGAACAGCTCCGAGCGGGAGTGCGACATGCTCATCCGGAGCAGCTCGTAGGGGTGGTTGCGCCGCTCGTGGCGGAGCCGCTCGATCATCTTCCAGCGGAACATCTCCAGCTGCCTGCGGATCGGCAGGTTCTCCCACCGGGTGTTGAGCCTGGGCAGGATCAGGTTCTGCGCCGAGCCGGGGTAGTAGCGCTCCCCGTGGATCGTGTATGCCCGGTGCACGCGCAGCCGGCTGGCGCCCAGCTCGGTGACGTCCTGCGGGATGAGCAGGTCCCGGCCGCTGAAGCTGCGCTGGTGCTCATCGGGCACCGTCTGTCGTTCGCAGAAGTCCCGGACCGACCTCGAGCTGCCCGCCGAGCTCGAGGTCAGTTTCGGGTTGCCGGCCACCAGGATCCAGCTCAGCACGTCGGTGGAGGCGATCCGCAGGTCGATCGGGTACTCGCCGCGGTTGGGCGCCCAGTCCATCACCGGGTCGTCCTCCTCGGTCCACATCCAGATGCGCTGGCTGAACAGGGTGTTGCCGTCGTCCAGGCGCCGCTCCCGCCACTCGGCGGACCGTTGCGCCAGCGCGGCCAGGCTGGCCCGGGAGCTCCCGGGCAGGGCCCCGAGGCCCGCGATGACCTCGTCCAGCAGGTCGAAGTCCGGGATCACCAGCATGATGTCCACGCTGGACCCGGGCAGCTCCCCACCCTGGCGGCCACGCACATTGAAGTAGCGGGAGTAGTTGACCGAGCCGCCCAGTACGCACGAGGTGGGCAGGCCGTCCAGCGCCGCGCGCAGGTGGTTCAGATCGCGGAACCGGCGGGCCGTCTCGACCAGCGTCTCGAACGGGCGCGGGCGGCGGCGCAGCCGCTTCGGGTCGTGGCCGCCGGCGTACTGCGCGAACCGGTCGAACCGGTCGTCGGTGTAGAGCAGCCGGAACAACTCTGGGGTGATCTTGTTCGTGTGCTCGGCGTTGCCCAGGATGCCGAGGCCGTGCTGGATCAGCTGTTCCTCCCGGCCGAAGTAGTTGGCCGACATCCGGCCGAGCGCCTCGGCGAAGAACGCCGGGATGGCGTCCGGCATGAGCCCACCCTCGTGGTTGCGGGCGATGTCCACGCACTGCAGGTACACCCCCTCCACCAGGTCCCAGTCGGCGTTGGCGTGCGCGGCGCGCAGCACGTCGGCCACGTGGTGCTCCCGCCAGAACCGCGCCGGCACCGGCCGGTCCGGCGGAGCGGGCTGGGCGGTCGGGGCCCCGTCCAACTCGTCGAGCAGCCCGAGGATCTCGGTGGCCAACTGGTCGAGCAGGGTGACCTCGTAGCTCTTGCGGAACGTCTCGATGCTCACGCCCTGGACCTGCACGGCGGCCCGGCGCCGGTCGGCGGCCTTCCACAGCTTGTGCCCCGGGGACAGCCCGAAGCTCCGCTCGGCGGCGGTGGCCTCCCGGCTCTCGCCCAGCCGGTTCACCGCCTGGCGCAGCAGTTCGGTCACGGCGTTGTCGACCGGGGTGCCGACGGCGCGGTAGCCGAGCTGCTCCGCCGCGGCCAGCAGCCGGGGGATCTCCAGGCCGCGCGCCCGGGGGATCCCGTGCAGGCGCAGTAGCCGCAGGTCGGCACGCAGGCCGGTGTGCGGATCCGCCCCATCGACCTGCATGACCTGATGTTGCCCAACCGATGACCAGCATTCAACCGAGCTTCGGCCTGATCACCCCCGGCGGTGGATGGTGCACTCAATGTGTCAACGGACACAGAGGAGAACAGAGGATGAGAGGCAGGTCGGAGATCATGGGCATGACCGTTGTACTTCTGGCCGCCGGAGTGCTCTTCCTGGTCGGCTTCGCGGCCGGCACGCGGTTCAAGGAGGCGAACCTGCGGGTGCGGGAGCTGCGGCTGGCCCAGGGCCGCCGGGAACTGCGCCAGACCACCCAGGCGATCCAGACCCATCAGGAGCTGGACTGGTCGCTGTTGCCGCACACCGGCGGGACCGGGTCGGTGAGCGCCATTCCGCGCGGCCGCAATGGTTCGGCAACACGTCGGTAACCGGCGGTGGCAAGCATGCCTGGCATGGACTCCGCCGCGACGCACTGCCCGTACTGCGCGCTGCAGTGCGGGATGACCGTCACAACCGGCCCGGGAGCCGCGAAGCCGGAGGTGGCGCCGCGGGAGTTCCCGACGAACCGGGGCGGGCTGTGCCAGAAGGGCTGGACCTCGGCGGAGCTGCTGCACCACCCGGAGCGGCTGACCACACCACTGCTGCACGGCGAACCGGTGAGCTGGGAGACCGCGCTCGGCCACATCGCCGACCGGCTGACCGCGCTGCGCGCCGCACACGGGCCGGACTCGGTGGCGGTGTTCGGCGGCGGCGGGCTGACGAACGAGAAGGCCTACCTGCTCGGCAAGTTCGCCAGGGTCGCGCTGGGTACCTCGCAGGTCGACTACAACGGCCGGTTCTGCATGTCCTCGGCGGCGGCCGCCGGCAGCCGGGCGTTCGGGCTGGACCGGGGGCTGCCGTTCCCGGTCACCGACCTGGACGTCGCCGACGTGGTGGTGCTCGCCGGGGCGAACGTGGCCGAGACGATGCCGCCGTTCGTGTCGCACCTGCGCGGCGCCCGCCAGGTGGTGATCGACCCCCGGTACAGCGCGACCGCGCGCGCCGCGGTGGAAGCGGGCGGCCTGCACCTGCGGCCGGCGCCCGGCAGCGACCTGGCGCTGGCACTGGGCATGCTGCACATCGCGGTGGCCGAGGGGCACCTGGACACGGCGTACGTGGCTGAGCGCACCACCGGGTTCGACGCGGCGTGGCGACTGGCCGCCGGCTGGTGGCCGGAGCGCGCCGAAAGGGTCACCGGGGTGTCCGTCGCCGACCAGCGCGCGGTGGTCCGGCTGCTGGCCTCGGCGCGGCGGCGCTACCTGCTCACCGCGCGCGGTGTCGAGCAGAGCGCGCACGGGGTGGACACCGTCTCGGCGTGGATCAACCTGACGCTCGCGCTCGGGATGCCGGGCACACCGGGCAGCGGGTTCGGCACGATCACCGGGCAGGGCAACGGACAGGGTGGCCGCGAGCACGGCCAGAAGGCCGACCAGCTGCCCGGGTACCGCCGCATCGACGACCCGGCGGCACGCGCGCACGTCGCCGGGGTGTGGGGAGTGCCGCCGGAGTCGCTGCCCGGCCCCGGGCGCAGCGCGGTGGAGCTGCTGGACGCGCTGGGGCAGGCGGGCGGACCGAAGGCGCTGCTGGTGTTCGGCTCCAACCTGGTCGTCTCGGCGCCGGACGCGGGCGCGGTCCGCACCCGGTTGGAGTCACTGGACCTGCTGGTGGTGGCCGACCTGTTCCTCTCCGAGACCGCCCGGATGGCCGACGTCGTGCTGCCGGTGGCGCAGTGGGCCGAGGAGGAGGGCACCATGACCAACCTGGAGGGCCGGGTGCTGCGCCGGCGGCGCGCCCTGGCCCCACCCGAGGGGGTGCGCACCGACCTGCAGGTGCTGTCCGGCCTGGTCGCGGGGCTCTTCCCGGCGCTCGACGGCGGGTTCCCGCCGGACGCCTTCCCGGAGCAGCCGGAGGTCGTCTTCGAGGAGCTGCGCCGGGCGTCCGCCGGGGGGCCGGCCGACTACTCCGGCATCAGCTACGCCCGGCTGGATTCCGGCGAGGCGCTGTACTGGCCGTGCCCGGCCGTCCCGGACGGCGTGACACCGCACCCGGGCACGCCTCGGCTGTTCCTGGACCGGTTCGCGCACCCGGACGGGTTCGCCCGGTTCATCCCGGTCGAGTACACCGGGCCGGCCGAGCGCCCGGACGCGGAGTTCCCGCTGTGGGCCACCACCGGGCGGGTGCTGGCGCACTACCAGTCCGGCGCGCAGACCCGCCGGGTCCCGGAGCTGGCGGCGATCGAGCCGGAGTCCTTCGTCGAGGTGGACCCGGACACCGCCGGGCGGGCCGGGCTGGTGGACGGCGCGCCGGCGCGGGTGGTGTCGCGGCGCGGGGTGGCCACGGCGGTGGTGCGCTACGTGTCGGGGCTGCGGCCGGACACGCTGTTCCTGCCGTTCCACTTCGGCGCCGAGCAGACGGCCAACCTGGTGACCAACCCCGCGCTGGACCCGATCAGCCGGATGCCCGAGTTCAAGGCCTGCGCGGTCCGCCTGGAGCCGGCCTAGCTGTATTCGGCCGGCACAGACCTGGTGCCGCCGGCACAGACCCTGCACCGTCTGTGCCGGCGGCACCAGGTCTGTGTGCGCCAGCGGCATCACCGCAGGCAGAGACGCTGCGTGAAGGGAGCGTAACGCTGCCGTCACCCCGTGCCGCGTGGCCGTAACGCACGCTTCCTAGCGTGACCGGGTGCCCCGCCGCATTGTGATCGTCGGCCATGGAATGGTCGGCGCCCGATTCGTGGAAGAGGTCCGCCGCCACGATCCCGCCGGCGAGCGGGCCAGCCTCACGGTGTTCGGCGCCGAGTCGCACCCGGCGTACAACCGGGTGCTGCTGTCCACCGTGGTGGCCGGCGGGCTGACCGCGGCGTCGATCGGGCTGCACGACCCGGACTGGGCGACACGGCGGCGGGTCACCCTGCGCACCGGCGTCGCGGTCACCGCCATCGACCGGCCGGCGCGGCGGGTGCTCCTGGCGGACGGCACCAGCGAGCCGTACGACGAACTGGTCCTGGCCACCGGCAGCCGCGCCTGGGTGCCGCCGACCGACGGGCTGCTGGCCGAGGACGGTGCGCTGGCCGACGGCGTCGCCACCTTCCGCGACCTCGACGACTGCGCGCGCATCCTGGAGCTGGGCCGCCCCGGCGGACGGGTCGCGGTGCTCGGTGGCGGCCTGCTCGGGTTGGAGGCGGCCAGGGGGCTGGTCGGCCGGGGGGTGCGGGTCACCGTGCTGCACCCGCATCCGCACCTGATGGAGCGCCAGCTCGACCCGGGTGCGTCCGGCGTGCTGGCCGCCGCGCTCGGCAAGCTCGGGGTGGACGTGCGGCTCAACGTCATGGCCAAGCGCTGGACCCCGGAGCTCGGCCTGGAGTGCGACGACGGCACCACGCTGTCGGTGGACGCGGTGGTCGTGTCCGCCGGGGTCCGGCCGGAGACCGACCTGGCCGATGACGCCGGCATCGCGGTGGACCGGGGCATCCTGGTGGACGACCGGATGGGCACCTCGGACGACCGGGTGCACGCGATCGGCGACTGCGCCCGCCACCCCGGCACGGTGTCCGGCCTGGTGCAGCCGGGGTTCGAGCAGGCCGAGGTGCTGGCCGGGCTGCTCACCGGCGCCGACCCGGCCGCCCGGTACCTCGGCACCCCGCTGGTCACCCGGCTCAAGGCCCGCGACATCGACCTGGCCGCCGTCGGCGACCCGCTGGTGGAGCCCGGCGCGGAGTGGGCCGACGCATCCGTTGAGGTACTGCGGTTCGAGGACCCGTTCCGCGGCCGCTACGCCAAGATCGTCCTGCGTCACGACAGGCTGGTCGGCGCGATCATGCTCGGGGTGCCCGACGCGGCCGCCTCGGTGATCCAGCTCTTCGACTCCGGCGCGCCGGTACCGTCCGACCGGCTCGCGCTGCTGCTGGGTCGGGCACTGCCCGGCGAGGCCACCAGTGCCGGCGGTCCGGTCGGCTCGCCGGCGCTGCTGCCGTCCGGCGCACTGATCTGCCGGTGCAACACGGTCAGCAAGGGGGCGCTCCTCACCGCCTGGCGGGCCGGCGCGACCGATGTCGCCGCGCTCAGCAAGGTCACCAGGGCCGGCACCGGCTGCGGCAGCTGCCAGTCGGCGGTGTCCGGGATCTGTGACTGGTTGGCCGCGGCGGAGCCCGCCGAACTGGGAGAGGGAGCCGCATGAAGACACTCGTCGTCGTCGGCCACGGGATGGTCGGTCACCGGCTCGTGGAGGCGCTGCGCAGCCGGGACACCGACAACACCTGGCGGATCGTGGTGCTCGGCGCGGAGACCCGCCCGGCCTACGACCGGGTGGCGCTGTCCAGCTACTTCGAGGGTGTCGACGCGGAGGCGCTCAGCCTGGTCGGCCCCGAGGTACACGCCGACGAGATGGTCGACCTGCGCCTCGGCGAGCAGGTGGAGCACGTCGACCTGGCGGCGCGCACGGTGCGCACCGCGAGCGGCGCAGGAGTCGGCTACGACGCGCTGGTGCTGGCCACCGGCTCCTACCCGTTCGTGCCGCCGGTGCCCGGCCGCGACCTGGACGGCTGCTTCGTCTACCGCACCCTGGACGACCTGGACGCGATCAAGAGAGCGGCAGTCGCCGCCACCGCCTCGGACGGCGCCGGCCGGCGGTCCGGGGTGGTGGTCGGCGGGGGGCTGCTCGGGCTGGAGGCGGCGCGCGCGCTGCGGCTGCTCGGGCTCTCGCCGCAGGTGGTGGAGATCGCGCCGAGGCTGATGCCGGTCCAGGTGGACGAAGGCGGCGGTGCGTTGCTGCGCCGGCTGGTCTCCGACCTCGGCGTCGCGGTCCGCTGCGGGGTGTCCGTGCAGGGCATCGAGCAGGGGCCGCGCGGGCGGGGGCTGGTGGCGAAGCTGTCCGACGGCGTCGAGCTGGACGCCGACGTGGTGGTGTTCTCCGCCGGCATCCGCCCGGAGGACTCGTTGGCGCGCGGCCTCGGACTGCCGGTCGGCGAGCGCGGCGGGGTGCTGGTCAACGAGCACTGCCGCACCGTCGACGACCGGATCTACGCGATCGGCGAGTGCGCCGCGATCGCGGTGCCGTCCATGGGAGGCGCCGGCCGCACCTATGGGCTGGTCGCCCCCGGTTACGCGATGGCCGAGGTCGTGGCCGACCGGCTGCTGGGCGGGTCGGCCACGATCACCGACGCCGACCTGGACACCTCCACGAAGCTCAAGCTGCTCGGCGTGGACGTGGCCAGCTTCGGCGACGCGCACGCCAGCACCGACGGCGCGCTGGAGGTCGTGGTCAACGACCCGGTGGCCGGCACCTACTCCAAGCTGGTGGTCTCCGACGACGCCCACACCCTGCTCGGCGGGGTCCTGGTGGGTGACGCGTCGAAGTACGCCACGCTGCGCCCGCTGGTCGGGTCCACGCTGCCCGCCGACCCGGTGGCGATGATCGCGCCGGGTGGGGTGGAGGGGGGCGTAGATATCTCAGCTGCGCTGCCGGACACCGCGCAGGTCTGCTCCTGCAACGCGGTCACCAAGGGCACGCTCCGGGAGGCCATCGCCGGCGGTGCGCACGACGTGCCCGCGCTGAAGGGCTGCACCAGGGCCGGCACCAGCTGCGGTTCCTGCGTCCCACTGCTCAAGAAGCTGCTCGCGGCCGAGGGCGTGGCGGTGTCGAAGGCACTGTGCGAGCACTTCACACACAGCCGCGCCGAGCTGTTCGAGATCGTCGCCAGCACCGGGGTGCGGACCTTCTCCGAGCTGATCGAGCGGCACGGCACCGGCCGCGGCTGCGACCTCTGCAAGCCCGCGGTGGCGTCCATCCTGGCTTCCCTCGGGCGCAGCGGTCACGTTCTTGACGGCGAGCAGGCCACGCTGCAGGACACCAACGACCACTTCCTGGCCAACCTGCAGCGCAACGGCACCTACTCGGTGGTGCCCCGCATCCCGGGCGGCGAGGTGACCCCGGAGGGCCTGATCGCGATCGGCGAGGTGGCCCGCGACTTCGAGCTCTACACGAAGATCACCGGTGGCCAGCGGATCGACATGTTCGGCGCGCGCGTGGAGCAGCTGCCGGCCATCTGGCGGCGGCTGGTGGACGCCGGCTTCGAGTCCGGACACGCCTACGGCAAGGCGCTGCGCACGGTGAAATCCTGCGTGGGCACCGACTGGTGCCGTTACGGCGTGCAGGACTCGGTCGGCCTTGCCATCGCGCTCGAGCTGCGCTACCGGGGGCTGCGCAGTCCGCACAAGCTCAAGTCCGGGGTGTCCGGCTGTGCCCGGGAGTGCGCGGAGGCCCGGAGCAAGGACTTCGGCGTGATCGCCACCGAGACCGGCTGGAACCTCTACGTCGGGGGCAACGGCGGCTTCACCCCCCGGCACGCCGAGCTGCTGGCCACCGACCTCGACACCGAGGCACTGATCCGCACGATCGACCGGTTCCTGATGTTCTACATCCGCACCGCGGACCGGCTGCAGCGCACCGCGCCGTGGGTGGAGGCCCTGGAGGGCGGCCTCGACCACCTACGCGAGGTGATCATGGACGACTCGCTGGGCATCTGTGCCGAGCTGGACACGGCGATGGCGGCGCACGTGGCCGGCTACGCCGACGAGTGGCGCGGCGTGCTGGAGGACCCGGCGAAGCTGGCCAGGTTCACCTCGTTCGTGAACGCGCCGGACACCCCGGACCCGAGCATCGAGTTCGTGGACCGGCGCGGTCAGAAAGTGCCGGTCGGTTACGACCGGGGCAGCCAGCCGGTGCTCATCGCCGGACCCAACCTGGAGGTGGCGCGGTGAGTCAGGCGGTGGTGACGGAGTTGACCACGTGGCAGGCGGTGTGCCGGCTGGACCAGCTGCAGCCCGGCCGGGGGGTGGCCGCGCTGCTCGGCGACCGCCAGATTGCCCTGTTCCGGTTGGCCGACACCCCGGAGGGTGACACGGTTCACGCTATCGACAATGTGGACCCCTGCAGTGGCGCCGCCGTGCTCTCCCGCGGCATCGTGGGGGACCGCAAGGGCGAGCCGGTGGTCGCGTCGCCGATCTACAAGCAAGCGTTCAGCCTGGTCACCGGCCGGTGCCTGGACGAACCGGACCAAGGCGTAGCCGTCCATCAGGTGCGCGTCGACGACGGCTGGGTGCAGGTCGAGCTCGCATGACTCGTGCTGGGACAACGATGATGACGCCGCAAGGAACGTATCCCGGGACGCCGGACGTGCGCCGGCCCGCCGAACCGGGCCAGGTGCCGTGCCTGGCCGGGTTCACCGTCGGGGTGACCGCCGCGCGCCGGGCCGACGAGCTGGGCGCGCTGCTGGAGCGCCGGGGTGCCCTGGTGCTGCAGGCGCCGGCGCTGCGCATCCTGCCGCTGCCCGACGACGCCGAGCTGGCCGCCGCGACCCGGTCACTGATCGAGACGCCACCGGACATCGCGGTGGCGACCACCGGGATCGGGTTCCGCGGCTGGATCGAGGCAGCCGACGGCTGGGGCCTCGGCGAGGCGCTGCTCGACGCGCTGCGCGCCGGGACGCTGCTCTGCCGGGGACCGAAGGCGCGGGGCGCGGTGCGCGCGGCCGGGCTGATCGACGCCTGGTCGCCGGCCTCCGAGTCGTCCGCGGAGGTGCTCGACTACCTGCTCACCGGCGGGGTGGAGGGCAAGCGGATCGCGGTCCAGCTGCACGGTGAGCCGCTGCCGGACATGGTGGAGGCACTCACCTGCGCCGGTGCCGAGGTGATCGAGGTGCCGGTGTACCGCTGGCTGCCGCCCGCCGACCTGGCGCCGCTGGACCGGCTGACCGACGCGATACTGGCCGGCACGGTGGACGCGGTGACCTTCACCAGTGCACCGGCGGCGGCCAGCATGCTCGCCAGGGCCGCCGAGCGCGGGCTGCGGGACGACCTGATCCGGGCGCTGCGCGGACCGCTGCTGGTGGTGTGTGTCGGCCCGGTGACCGCGGCGCCGCTGGAGTCGGAGGACATTCCGACGGCGCAGCCGAGACGGTCCCGCCTCGGTGCGATGGTGCGCACCCTGGAGGCCGAGGCACCCCGGTTGGCACGGACGTACCCGGTGGCCGGGCACTGGCTGGAGCTGCGCGGGCACGCCGCACTGGTGAACGGCGAGCTGCGGGCCGTACCGCCGGCCGGGATGGCGCTGCTGCGCTCGCTGGCCCGGCGGCCCGGTCGGGTGGTGACCAGGGCCGAACTGCTGCGCGCCCTGCCCGGCGGTGGCGACGACGAGCACGCGGTGGAGACCGCGATGACCCGGCTGCGGTCCGCGCTGGGCGAGGCGCGGCTGGTGCAGACCGTGGTCAAGCGCGGTTACCGCCTGGCCCTGGACCCCGGCTCCGGCCCGGCCCCGCTGGGTGGGAACTGCCTGTCCGGGGACGGCCGGTGAGGCGGTCCACCCCGCTGTCGGGTCCGTTGTCGGGGCCACTGTCGGGGCCACTGTCGGGGCCACTGTCGGGGCCGCGGCTGGAGTCCCGGGTGGAGTCGTGGCCGGCGTTGCTGCTGGTCGCGCACGGCACCCGGGAGGCGGCGGGCACCGAGGTGGTGCGCCGGCTGGCCGCCTCGATCCGGCTGAGACTGCCCGGGGTGCCGGTCCGGCTGGCCTTCGCCGACGTCCGGCCGCCGACCCTCGCCCAGGTCGTCCCGGCGCTGCTGGGCGCGCCCGAGATCATCGTGGTGCCCGCGTTCCTGGCCGCCGGCTACCACGTCCGGCACGACATCCCGGGGCAGCTGGTGGCCGCCGGCGTGGCCGACCGGGTGCAGGTCAGCCCGGCACTCGGCGCGGACCCCCTGCTGGTCGACGCCGCCGAGGCCCGGCTGCGCGCCGCCGGCTGGCGCCCGGGGGACGCCACGGTGCTGGCCGCCGCCGGTTCCAGTGACCCTGGTGCGCGCGCCGAGGTGGCGGTCGCGGCCCGTGCGCTGGGTCGGCGGCTGGGCTGCCCGGTACGGGTCGGCTACCTGGCCAGCGGTGCGCCGAAGCTGGCCGACGTGGTGGCGGAGCTGCGCGGGGACGGGCGGCGGGTGGCGGTGGCCAGCTGGCTGCTCGCGCCCGGCGTCTTCCAACGCCGGCTCGCTTCGGCCGGGGCGGCGGTGGCCGCGGCGCCGCTCGGGGTGCACCGCGGTGTGCTGGACGCGGTGGCGGCCCGGTACTGGGACGTACTGGCGGCCCGCTCGGCGGTGGCCTGAGCGCACTGCGGTGGCCTGAGCGCACGGCGGTGGCCTGCGCGCACGGTCAGGGCGCGCGGCGGTGGGCGGGTGATCTTCGTCGACCTCGACGGTGCGCTAACGGCGGGGCGACCTGCCGTCCGCCCGGGGACGGCGTACCCGGCGGTTGACCACGGTGACACCCTCGGCGCGCAACCTGGCCAGCTGCTCGTCGGCGAGGTGCGGCGCGCAGCTGCCGTCCGCCCGCAGCACCCGGTGCCACGGCAGGTCCTGGCCGTCCTCGGAGAGCAGTCGGCCGACCAGCCGCGCGGACGGCAGACCGGCAATGGCGGCGACCTCGCCGTAGCTGAGCACACTGCCCACCGGGATCGCCAGGATCACCTCGCGCACCCGGTCCGCCGTCGCTTCGTCCACCCGACAAGAGTAGGCCGCCGGCCGACACCGGGGCCGCCGCCGGGCGCCGATGACCGGGCGGCGCGCGGAGTGGTCGGGGTGGCGTGGTTCCATGCCCGACGTGACGCGTCCGCTGTTGGTTCGCCGTCCCCGACCGGTGAGCCCCGAACCGCGCTGGGACGAGGCCGCGCGCCGGGTGCTCGAGCACCGTGAGGGGCTGCTGCGGGTGCTCGGTGGCCCGGGCACCGGCAAGACCACCGTGCTGGTGGAGTCCGTGCAGCGCCGGATCAGGGTCGGCGCCGACCCGGAGCGGTTGCTGGTGCTAGTCGGCAGTCGCCGCGCCGCCGGTGACCTGCGCGAACGCATCACCGCGCGGCTGACCGAGCCGTCCGGCCATGGCGGCGTCGAGTCCGGGTTCGGCACGGTCCGCGAGCCACTGGTGCGCACCGTCCACTCCTACGCGTTCGGATTGCTACGGCTGCACGCCAGCCGGGTCGGCGACCCACCGCCCCGGCTGCTGGCCGGTCCCGAGCAGGACGCGGTGGTCCGCGAGCTGCTGGCCGGCGAGCTGGCCGGGGACGTGCCGGGATCCGGCTGGCCGGAGCGGCTGCGCCCGGCGCTGGGGGTGCCCGGCTTCGCCACCGAGCTGCGGGAGCTGTTGCTGCGGGCGGCCGAGCGTGGACTCGGCCCGTACGAGCTCGCCGAGATGGGCGCCCGCCACGACATGCCGGAGTGGGTCGCGGCCGGGCGGTTCTTCCTCGGCTACGAGCAGGTGACCCTGCTGCGTGGCGCGGCGGGCAGCGAGGCGCCGCAGGCCACCTCGGCCGCGCTGGACGCCGCCGAGCTGGTCGCGGCCGCGCTGGACGTGCTGGCCGCCGACCCGGAGCTGCTGGCCGCCGAGCGGCTGCGGATCCGGCACCTGCTGGCCGACGACGCGCAGGACCTGGACCCGCAGCAGATGCAGCTGGTGCGGCTGCTCGGGGAGACCGCCGAGACGTTCGTGCTGGCCGGAGACCCGGATCAGGCCGTGCTCGGGTTCCGCGGCGCCGACCCGAGCGCGCTGCGCGACGCCGATCCGGGTGGTGCCCGCACCGCGGTGCTCACCGTCGACCACCGCGCCGCGCCCCGGTTGCGCGAGGCCACCACGCGGCTGGCGAACCGACTGCCCGGGGCGGGCCCGGCGCGGCGGCGCACCGGTCCGCCCGCTGTCGAGACGGGTGCCGGAGCCGTGCCGCCGGACGACGGCCAGGCCCCCGGCGAGGCTGATCGAGCCCCCGGTGACGCTGATCAGGGTGCCGGGGCCTTGGCGGTCCAGGTGTTCGCCTCGGCCGCCCAGGAGGCCGGCTGGGTCGCCGACCGGCTGCGTCGGGCGCATCTCACCGACGGCGTGCCGTGGTCGGAGATGGCGGTGCTGGTCCGGTCCACCACCCGGTCGCTGCCGGTGCTGCGGCGCGCACTGTTGGCCGCCGGGGTGCCGATGGTGGTACCCGGCGACGACCTGCCGCTGTCCCGGCAGCCCGCGGTGCTGCCGCTGCTGCTGTTGCTGCGGTCCGCGGCCCGCCCGGAGCAGATCGACGCGGATGCGGCGGTCGCGCTGCTCAGCTCGCCGCTCGGGGCGGCGGATCCGCTGCGGCTGCGGCGGCTGCGGCGGGGGTTGCTGCGGCTGCACGCCGCCGGCGCCACGCCCGATCCCGCTCTTGCGGCGGCTCGAGGCACTGTCGAGGGCGGTGCTCGGGCGGGCGCTGTTGAGGCGGGCCGTGCTGAGCCGGGCGGCGCTCAGGCAGGTGAAGCCGAGGTGGCTGAGGCTGACGGTGCTCGGGACGGCGGCAGCGATGAGCTGCTGGTCGCCGCGCTGCGTGCCGGGGCGGACGGCGAGGTCGACCCGCTGCCCACGCTGCCGACCCGGGACACCGCGCCGCTGCGCCGGGTGGCGGAGCTGCTCGGCCTGGTGCGCGCTGCGGACCGGGAGGGCGCCAGCGCCGAGGAGGTGCTGTGGCGGCTCTGGCAGGCCAGTGGGTTGGCCGCGAGGTGGGCCGCCGCGAGCGGGCACCCCGGTCCGGCCGGCGCACAGGCGGACCGGGACCTGGACGCGGTGGTCGCGCTCTTCGACGCCGCCGCCCGCTACACCGACCGGCTGCCCGGCGGTGGCAGCGTCGAGGGCTTCGCCCAGTACGTCGCCGACCAGCGCATCCCCGGTGACAGCCTGGCGCCCCGGGCACCGAAGGGTGAGGCGGTCACGGTGCTGACCGCGCACGCGGCACGCGGCCGGGAGTGGCGGGTGGTCGCGGTGCCGGCGGTCCAGGAGGGCAGCTGGCCGGACCTGCGGCTGCGCGGCACGCTGCTGGGCGTCGAGCGGCTGGTCGACGCCCTCGAGGGGCTGGACAGCGCGGCGACGCTGTCCCGGATCGCGCCGCTGCTGGCCGAGGAGCGGCGGTTGTTCTACCTGGCCTGCACCCGGGCCAGCGAGCGGCTGCTGGTCTCCGGCGTGCGCGGTGAGGACGAGCAGCCGTCCCGCTTCCTCGACGAGCTGGACCCGGAGCCGACGGATGCCCAGCCGGACGCGGCCCGCCCGGTGACCCGCCCACCCCGGGCGTTGGTGTTGGCCGAGCTGGTCGGCGAGCTGCGCCGGGCGGTGTGCGCGCCCGCCGAGGAGAGCTCGCCGGAGCACCGGGAGCGGGCCGCCCTGCAGTTGGCCCGCCTCGCCGCCGCCGGAGTGCGCGGGGCCGACCCGAACGACTGGTACGGGCTCGCTCCGATGTCCACCGTCGCACCCCTGCGCGACCCGGCCAAGCCGGTGCCGGTGTCGCCCTCGGACGTTGAGAAGATCATGAAATGCCCGCTGAAGTGGGTGCTGGAGAAGCACGGGGGTGACGACGGCGCGGTGCTGCCGTCGGTGACCGGCACGCTGGTGCACGCGCTGGTGCAGGCCACCGCCGCCGGCGCCACCGAGCCCGAGGTGGACCTCGCGCTGCGCCGGGCCTGGTCGGCGGTGGATGCCGGCGCGCCCTGGTTCGGCCGGCGCGAGCTGGACCGGGTGCGGGGCATGCTCACCGCGTTCCGGACCTGGCTGGCGGAGAGCCGCCGCGGCGGGTTGACCGAGGTCGACGTGGAACGTGGCCTCGAGTTGGCCCTGCCGGGCGCCGGTAGTGGCCGGGAGGGTGAGCCGGACGGCCCGGATGTGCTGTTGCGCGGGCGGGTGGACCGGCTGGAGCGCGACGCCGAGGGCCGCCCGGTGATCGTCGACGTCAAGACCGGCAAGACGGCGGTCAGCCGGGAGGACGCGCAGGCGCACCCGCAGCTCGCGGTCTACCAGCTGGCCGCCGCGCTGGGCGCGTTCCGGGACGTCCTGGGCGGCCCGACCGCACCCGGGGAAGGTGGCCCGACCGCACCCGGGGAGGCCGGCGGCGCCGAACCGGGCGGGGCCCGGCTGCTGTTCCTGGCCGACCGGGGCGCCGACGGCCGGGCCAAGGAGCGCACCCAGCCCGCGCTGACCGAGCAGGACGTGCGCACCTGGCGCCGGGAGCTGCACGCGGCGGCCGGCGAGACCGGCGCGGCCGAGTTCACCGCGCGGGAGAACGCCGACTGCGAGCGGTGCGGGGTGCGCACCAGCTGCCCGGTGGCCGCCGACGGCCGGGGGGTGCCCGGCGGATGAGCGACGCTGCGCTGTTCGAGAACGACCTGCCGCGAGCTCCGGAGGTGACGCCGTGACCCTCGCCGACACCAGGACCGAGTGGCTCACCCCGGCCCGGCTGGCGCACGCCCTCGGGGTGCCGCCGCCCACCGAGGAGCAGGCCGCCGTGATCGCCGCGCCGGCCGAGCCCGCGCTGGTGGTGGCCGGTGCCGGCGCCGGCAAGACCGAGACGATGGCCGCCAGGGTGGTGTGGCTGGTGGCCACCGGTGCGGTGCTGCCCGAGCAGGTGCTGGGCCTGACGTTCACCCGCAAGGCCGCCCAGCAGCTGGCCGACCGGGTCCGCTCCCGGCTGCGCCGCCTGGCCGGCTCCCGGCTGCTGGACGACCTCGACCCGACCGGCGCGCGCAAGGCCGCACTGGTCGGCGAGGCGGGTGATGTGACAGTAGCCACCTACCACGCCTACGCCGGGCGGCTGGTCGCCGAGCACGCGCTGCGGCTGCCCGCCGAACCGGGCGCGCGGCTGCTGTCGGAGACGGCGGCGTGGCAGCTCGCGCACCGGGTGGTGTCCACCTGGGCGGCCGACCTGGACATCGACAGGGTGCCGGCCACGGTGACCAACTACCTGCTCGCGCTGTCCGGTGAGCTCGGCGAGCACCTGGTCGAGCCGGACCAGCTGCGCGCGCACGCCGAGCAGTTCGTCCAGCTGGTGGAGAACGCGCCCAGGGCGGCCAGGCAGCGGGCCGCTCTGTCGCAGGAGTTCCAGAAGATGGCCGACGCCCAGCGGCTGCGGGTGGCGCTGCTGCCGCTGGTGGAGGCGTTCGCCGCGCGCAAGCGGGCCGAGCGGACCGTGGACTTCGCCGACCAGATGGCGATCGCCGCCCGGATCGCCGCCGGGCACCCGGAGGTCGGCGCCGGCGAGCGGTCCCGCTACCGCGCGGTGCTGCTGGACGAGTACCAGGACACCGGGCACGCGCAGCGGGTGCTGCTGCGCTCGCTGTTCCGGGTCGAGCCGGGCGAGGAGCCGATGGCGGTCACCGCGGTCGGCGACCCCTGCCAGTCGATCTACGGCTGGCGGGGCGCGAGCGCGGCCAACCTGCCCCGGTTCAGCACCGACTTCCCGCGCACCGCGCCGACCGGGCAGCTCGGCCCGGCGCGCCGCTACGGCCTGCTGACCAGCTTCCGCAACCCGCCGGAGGTCCTCACGCTGGCCAACGCGGTGTCCGAGCCGTTGCGTATCCCTACGCGGAGCAAGGCGACCGCCGCCGAGCACGTCGAGGTCGACGAACTGCGCCCCAGGGACGGCGCGCCACCCGGTTCGGTGCGGCTCGCACTGCTGCCCGACGTCACCGCGGAGGTGTCCTGGGTGGCCGACGCGCTGGCCGCCCGCTGGCACGCCGCGGCCGATGCCGAACAGCCGGCGCCCACCGCCGCGGTCCTGGTGCGCCGCCGGGCCGACATGCCAGCGATGGCCGCCGCGCTGCGGGCCAGGGACGTACCGGTCGAGGTGGTCGGCCTGGGTGGGCTGCTGGCCGAGCCGGAGGTGCGCGACCTGGTCAGCGCGCTGCGCCTGGTCGCCGACCCACTGGCCGGCACCGCCGCCGTGCGGCTGCTCACCGGCGCGCGCTGGCGGCTCGGCGCGGCCGACCTGGCGGCGCTGTGGTCCAGGGCGAAGGAGCTGGCCCGCCCGCTGGACGCCGTGCCGAACGACAGGAGCGACACCGCCAACGCGCTGGGGCTGGTCACCGGCGCACTGCCCGGCGAGCACGCGGAGCAGGCCGGCCTGGTCGACGCGCTGGACGAGCCGGGGTCGCCGGAGCGCTACTCCGAGGCGGGTTGGCGCCGGATCCGCCGGCTCGCCGGCGAGCTGACCTACCTGCGTGGGCGGGCCGGTGGGGCGAGCACATCCGGCTGGGCGGGGCTGCCCGACCTGGTCGCGGACACCGAGCGGGCGCTGCTGCTGGACGCCGAGACCGCCGCCCGCCCCGGCCCGGTCGGCCGGGCGCACCTGGATGCGTTCGCCGACGTGGTGGCCGACTTCTCAGCCGGCGCCGAGGTCCCGACGCTGCCCGCGCTGCTGGACTACCTGGCCACCGCCGAGCAGGCCGAGGACGGGCTGAGCCCCGGCGAGGTGGAGGTCGCGGCGGACCGGGTGCAGATCCTCACCGTGCACGCCGCCAAGGGCCTGGAGTGGGAGCTGGTCGCCGTCCCGCACCTGGTGAAGAAGGTGTTCCCGGGCGCACCGAGGAGCGGCTCCTGGCTGACCAACCCCAGCGAGCTGCCGGTCCTGCTGCGCGGTGACGCCCCCGACCTGCCGGACCCCGCCCTGCCCTCGGCCGGCGACCGCAAGGAGGTCACCGACGCTCTCAAGGCGCACAAGGAGGCACTGGAGGAGCGCAGGCTCTCCGAGGAGCGGCGGCTGCTGTACGTGGCGATCACCCGGTCCGAGCGCGAGCTGATGCTCTCCGGGCACTGGTGGGCCGCCAGCGGCGATACCCCGCGCGGCCCGTCCGAATTCCTCACCGAGCTGGCCGAGATCGCCGCCGGGCACCCCGAGCTGGTCGTCGAGCGGTGGGCGGCGGAACCGGCCGAGGGCGAACCGAACCCGGTGACCGCGCGGCCGCACACCGAGCGCTGGCCGATCGACCCGCTGGGGGTCCGGCACGACGGGGTGCACGCCGGCGCGGAGCTGGTGCGCGCCGCGCTCGCCGCACTGCCCCCGGAACCGCCGCCGGCGCTGTTCGACACCGGCGAGACACCCGAATCCCCGCTGACCGAGCCCGGCGGGGACGAGGCCGACCCGGAGGGCTGGGCGGCCGACGTCACGGTGCTGCTGGCCGAGCGGGCCAGGGCGCAGTCGGCGCGCCCGGAGGTGGCACTGCCCGCCGCCATGTCGGTCAGCCAGCTGGTCGAGCTGGCCGCCGACCCGGAGGCGCTGGCCGCCCGGTTGCGCCGGCCGATGCCGTTCCCGCCCAACCCGCACGCCCGCCGGGGCACCGCGTTCCACGCCTGGCTGGAGCAGCGCTTCGGGGCGACCCGGCTGCTGGACCTGGACGAGCTGCCCGGCGCGGCGGACGACGGCGCGGCCGCCGACTCCGAGCTGACCGCGCTGCGCACCGCGTACCTGGCCTCTGACTGGGCCGACCGGCGCCCGGCGGAGGTCGAGGTGCCGTTCGAGACCGTGCTTTTCGACGACGAGGTGGACGGTATCGGGGTGCGCGGCCGGATGGACGCGGTGTTCGCCGACCCGGACGGCGGCTGGACCGTGGTCGACTGGAAGACCGGCGCGGTGCCCGACCAGGCCAGGCTGCCGGCGCTGTCCGTGCAGCTGGCGGCATACCGGCTGGCCTGGGCCGCGCTGGCCGACTGCCCGGTGGACCGGGTCCGGGCCGCGTTCCACTACGTGCGGGCCGACGTCACGCTGCGCCCGGCCGACCTGCTCGACGCGACCGGCCTGCGTGAGCTGCTGCGCGGCGTGCCGCTCGCCGGTGTCGGCCCCTCGGCGAGGCCCGGCGCCGGCGCCTCGGCGGGTACCGGCGCGGTCACCGCGGCCGGGATACCCTCACCGCCATGACGGCGAAGATCGTACTGCTCGGCGCCACCGGCTACACCGGTGCGCGGACCGCCGAGGCGATGACCCGGCGCGGTCTGCGCCCCGTGCTGGCCGGGCGCGACCCGGCGCGGCTGGCCACCCTGGCGGAGCGGTTCGGCGGGCTGCCCACCGCGCGCGCGGACGTCACCGACCCGGCCTCGGTGCGGGCGCTGATCGACACCGGCGACGTGCTGGTCAGCACGGTCGGGCCGTTCGAGAAGTTCGGTGCGGCCGCCGTGTCGGCGGCCGTCGACGCCGGCGCGATCTACTTCGACTCCACCGGCGAGCCGCCGTTCATCCGCCGGGTGTTCGAGCAGTACGGCCCGGCGGCCGCGCGCACCGGGGCGGCGCTGCTCACCGCGTTCGGCAACGACTACGTGCCTGGCACGCTGGCCGGTGCGCTGGCGCTGACCGAGGCGGGGGTGGGCACCGCCGGCGTGCACGTCGGCTACTTCATCACCGCCAACGGCGCCGCCCAGCGTGGCCAGGGTTTCTCCAAGGGCACGCTGAACTCCCTGGTCGGCGTGCTGCTGGAGCCGATGTACCGGTGGCGGGACGGCGCGCTGCACGACGAACCGGCCGGCGCCCGCTACCGCACCTTCCAGGTGGCCGGTCGGGACCGCCCCGGGGTGAGCATCGGGGCGACCGAGCAGTTCGCGCTGCCCCGCCTGGCCGCGACCGGGGTGGCGCCCCGGCTGCGCGAGGTGGACGTCTACCTCGGCTGGTTCGGCCCGATCAGCCGCGCGGTACACCTGGGCTCGCGGGTCGCGCCACTGTTCGCGAAGTTCGAGCCGGTGGCCAAGGGGCTGACCGCGGTGGGTCGGCTGGCGGTACGCAAGGCCACCGAGGAGCCGAACGCCGCGACGCTGGCGGCCAGCACCTCCTACTTCGTCGGCGAGGCGTTCGGCGCGTCCGGGCAGCGGCTTGCCTCGGTGACGCTCACCGCGCCGGACGGTTACGCGATCACCGCTGAGCTGCTGGCCTGGGGCGCCGGGTACGCCCTGGAGCACGGGGTCTCCGGCTCCGGCGCGCTCGACCCGGTGAGCGCGTTCGGGCTGGACACGCTGCGCGCCGGCGCCGCCGAGGCCGGCATCGTGGTGGCTTGAGGGCGCCCCAGGTAGAGGCTCTAGGCTGTTCGGGTGATCACGCCGCGACTCCCGCTGAGTGAGATGGCCGGGTTCGGCGTCATCCGCATGCCGGACCGGACGCTCAGCCCCGCCGGGGCCATCGTGCGCCGGTTGACGGTGGCGGTCCTCGCCCTCGGGGTCACCGTGCTGGTGGTCTACCTCGGCCGGGACGGCTACCGCGACGTCAACGGCGACGGGGTGTCCCTGCTCGACTCGGTCTACTACGCGACGGTGTCGCTGTCGACCACCGGCTACGGCGACATCACGCCGGCGTCCGAATCCGCGCGACTGATCAACATCGTGGTGGTGACACCGCTGCGGCTGCTGTTCCTGATCGTCCTCGTGGGTACCACGATGGAGTTGCTCACCGAGCGCTCCCGGCATGCATTCAAGGTCCAACGCTGGAGGTCAAGGGTGCGTAACCACGTGGTTGTGGTTGGTTACGGCACGAAGGGCAGTGCCGCGGCGGACACCATGCTCGGCGACGGCGCGGACCCGGCGTCGATCGTGGTGGTGGACCTCGACCCGGAGCGGCTCAAGCTGGCCAGCAGCCGCGGCCTGGTGACGGTGAGTGGCAACGCCACGCGTGCCGAGGTGCTGCGTACCGCCGGCGTGCCCCGGGCCGCGTCGATCGTGGTGGCGCCGTCCCGCGACGACACGGCGGTGCTGGTCACGCTGACCGCGCGGGAGCTGGCACCGACTGCCACCATCGTCGCGTCGGTGCGGGAGACCGAGAACGTGCACCTGGTCCGCCAGTCCGGGGCGGACTCGGTGGTGGTCTCCTCGGAGACGGCTGGCCGGCTGCTCGGCATGGCCACCTCCACGCCGAACGTGGTGAACGTGATCGAGGATCTGATCACCCCGGACGTCGGGTTCTCCATCGCCGAGCGGCCGGTGGAGCAGTCCGAGCTCGGCGGCTCGCCCCGGCACCTGTCCGACATCGTGCTGGGCGTGGTGCGCGGCGGCGACCTGCACCGGGTGGACGCGCCGAGCGTCGACGCACTCGAGGCGGGGGACCGGTTGCTGTACGTGAAGAAAGTGACCCCCGCCGGGGAGAGCTAGCCCAGTCGGCTTGCACAATAAGTCCGGCGCCCAGATGACGCCTGGCGGCGTCTCCGGCGCGAGACCCTGGATGTTCGACCTATGACCCGTTGGGGACCGCGATCCCTATGTGGTCGAAACCTGTGCGAGTCTCATTGCAAGGCTTCCCGTCATTGGAGACGTGGTGATGAAGTCCGATTGCAATCTTGGCCTCTACGTCCATGAGTAGTACCGCGTATCCTGACTCCTCGTTTCCATAGTGAGGAAACTTGGGCGGAACGCGCTGAAGCCCGAGAATGCGCTCGTACCAGGCCGCACTTGCCTCAACGTCTGTGACAGCGAGATCATCTCGCCGGACGTCGTGCGCCACTGCGAGGCGACGCCGGGGATCGAGGTCACCGACCTCGATCAGCTCAAGGATTTCCTGCGGGCCGATGCCTCGGTGTTCCCTGATAACAAGCAGACGTTCAACCATGTCCTCGTGGACGAGGACATGGTTGGCATATGGGCGACTTATGAGGGCGCGCAGATGAGGAAAATGGGGCCGTTCCCGCCCTCGGAGAAATTCTCCCCGGCTAGCGTCCCCTGGATTTAGTGGATCACGACTGACGCGGGTCGAGTGGTCAGTCGGGTTGCAGCGGGAGCTCGACGAGGATCGTGGTGCCGGCTCCCGGGGGGCTGCTGACCTCGATCGTTCCACCCAGGGCCTGCACCCGGTCGCGGAGCCCGACCAGGCCCGAACCTCGGGTGGGGTCGGCGCCGCCGACGCCGTCGTCGCGGATCGACAGGCGCAGCAGGGTGTCGCGTTGTTCGACGGTGACGTGTGCGGTGGCGGCGTTGGCGTGTTTGGTGGTGTTGGTCAGGGCTTCGGAGGCGACGTAGTAGGCGGCCACCTCGATCCGGTCCGCCGGCCGGGTGTCGGTGCGGATGTCCACCTCGACGGGGATCGCGGTGCGGCGGGCCAGGGTGCGCAGGGCCGCGCCGAGGCCGCCCTCGGACAGGATCGCGGGGTGGATGCCGCGGGCGATCTCGCGCAGCTCCTCGATGGCCCCGGTGAGCTCGTTGGCGATCTCGCTGATCTGGGCCCGCAGCTCGGGCAGCTCCGAGGGCACGGTGGCATGGGCCACGCGGAGCTCGAGGCCGAGGGAGACCAGGCGCTGTTGGGTGCCGTCGTGCAGGTCGCGCCCGATGCGGCGCCGGGTGGCGTCGGCGGCCGCGACGATCCGGGCCCGGGAGGCGGTGAGCTGGGCGCGGCTGTCGGCGTTGGCCATCGCGGTTGCGACGAGCTCGGTGAAGCCGGCCATGCGCTGTTCGGTGTCGGCCGGCAGCCGCCCGTGCCGCGCCCCGACGGCGATCGCCCCCCACAGGCGGCCCTCGACGACGATCGGCGCCGAGATGCCCGACCGGATGCCGTTCCGGAGGAGGCGGGCGCTGTAGTCGCCGGTGGTCTGGCTGAAGTCGTCGAGGCGCGCCGGTTGGCCGGTGCGCAGGGTGACGGCCACCGGCAGCGGCGGCTCGAGCGTCCAGCGGCTGCCCACCGGGAACTCCTCCGGGGGATCGCCGACGCGGGTGAGGACCGTCGACGCGCCGTCGGGTTCGAGGCGGAGGATGGTTGTGGCATCGGCACCGAGGACGCTGCCGACCTCCTGCGCGACGGCCGCGAACACCTCGGCCGCCGGCACCCCTCGGGCGACCAGCGTGGCGACGCGGCGCAACGCGGCCTGCTCGTCGGCGAGCCAGCGGAGCTCCTCACGGCTCGCGGCGATCACGGTCGCCAGGGTTTCGGCCTCCTGGGCACGGCGCGCGGCCTGGCCGACGAGCGAGCTGACCGCGCCGGCGACGAGGACGAACGCCACCAGGGCGACCACGTCGTTGAGGTCGGCGACGGCGAAGTTGTCCGGCGGGATGAAGTAGTAGGCCAGCAGCGCAGCGGCCGCGACCGCGGCGGTCAGCGCCGGGAGCAGCCCACCGACCAGTGCCACGACCACAACGGCGAGCAGGTAGAGCAGCATCTGGCTGGGCAGACTCAGGGCGTCACCCAGCTGGCGCAGACCCGCTGTCAGCAGGGGGAGCACGACGAGCCCGGTCAGGGCCCCGGCGAAGCGGCGCCGCCAGGAAATCGCCGCGCGCAGGGTAGTCAGCCGCAGTCGGGTCGCGACGGGCCCGCGAGGGACGGTGGGCAAGTCAGGCCTTCCCGTCGGATGGGTTCCGGTGGTGCTGCCGGGCGGCACCGTCAGCAGACCAGTCGTCAGCAGCGGGCAGCGCCCCATGATTGTCTCCGCCTGTGCCTGATGGTCCCACCGCCTGCATCGCTGTCCTCGCCGGAGCTCGCCCGCGCGGCCCGACCCCGCGCGGCCCGAAGCCCCGCCTACCAGCTTCGCGCCGAGCGCGCGCGGCGGCCACGTGGGCAGCGCTGGTTCATAGCTGACCGGTACCCCGGGTACCCGCTAGCTGCAACTGGGCGACCGGTGCGCGGGCAGCGCGACCGGGTGTGGAGTGGTCAGTCGGGTTGCAGCGGGAGCTCGACGAGAATGGCCGTTCCGGCTCCCGAGGGACTGCTGACCTCGATGGAGCCGCCCAGGGCCTGCACCCGGTCGCGGAGCCCGATCAGTCCGGTACCTCGGGTGGGGTCGGCGCCGCCGACGCCGTCGTCGCGGATCGAGAGGTGCAGCAGGGTGTCGCGTTGTTCGACGGTGACGTGTGCCGCGGAGGCATGGGCGTGTTTGGTGGTGTTGGTCACTGCTTCGGAGGCGACGTAGTAGGCAGCCACCTCGATCCGGTGCGCCGGGCGGGTGTCGGTGCGGATGTCGACCGTCACCGGGATCGCGGCGCGGCGGGCCAGGGTGCGCAGGGCGGGCCCGAGCCCGCCCTCGGACAGGATCGACGGGTGGATGCCGCGGGCGATCTCGCGCAGCTCGTCGACCGCCCCGGTGAGCCCGTCGGCCATCTTGCCGATCTGGGTGTGCAGCTCGGGCAGCTCCGGGGGCACGGTGGACTGGGCCAGGCGCATCTCCAAGCCGAGCGTGACCAGGCGCTGCTGGGTGCCGTCGTGCAGGTCGCGTTCGATGCGGCGCCGGGTGTCGTCCGCGGCAACAACGATCCTGGCCCGGGAGGCTGTGAGTGCGGCTTGGGCCTCGGCGTTGGCGATAGCGGTGCCGATGAGCGCGGTGAAGCCGGCCAGCCGCGCCTCGGTGTCGGCCGGCAGTGGCTCCCGCCGCGTGGATGCCACGAACATGACGCCCCACAGCCGGCCGTCGACGCTGACCGGTACGCCGACCGACGCGCGGATGCCCAACTTCCGGGCCCCCTCGGCGGCTGCACCCGAGGCGACGTCGTAGTCGTCGACCCGGGCGGGCCGGCCGGTCTGGAACACCAGCGTGTTCACGTTCCGCCCCCCGAAGTCGACCCTGGTGCCGATGGGGAGGGTGCTGCCCCACGCCGCGGCCACCCTGGTCGCGCCGTCGGGCTCGAAGCGGCTCATCGACGCGTGGTGGGCGTTCAGCAGCCGTGCGGCCTCCTCGGTCACCGCGGCGAGGACCTCCTCCGGCGGCGCCGCGCGCGCCACCAGCGTCGCAACCCGGCGCAGCGCCGCCTGCTCGTCCGCGAACCCGCGCAGCTCCATCCGGGAATGTGCATTGGCGATCGCGGTTGCGATGAGCTCGGTGAAGCCGGCCAGCCGCGCCTCGGTGTCGGCCGGTAGTGGCTCCCGCCGCGTGGATCCCACGAACATGACGCCCCACAGCCGCCCGTCGACGCTGATCGGCACGCCGACCGCCGCGCGCATGCCGGCCTCTCGCGCGGCGTCGGCTGCCGGGCCACAGGCGTCGTCGTAGTTGTCGATCCGGGCGGGCAGGCCGGTCTGGAACACCAGTGTGGCCACGTTCCGCCCCCCGTGACTCGCCCGGTCACCGACAATCTGGGATCGGCCGCCGCTGCTCCACGCGGCCGTCACCACTCTCGTGCCGTCGGGCTCGTAGTGGCTCATCGTCGCGTGCGAGACGCGCAGCAGCCGCCCGACCTCCTCGGTCACCGCGGCGACGACATCGGCCGGTGGGAGCCCGCGTGCCACGAGTGTGGCGACCCGGCGCAACGCGGCCTGTTCCTCGGCGAGCCTGCCCAGTTCGCCGCGACTTTCCTCGAGCTGGGCGCGGCCCTCGGCGTTGGCGATCGCGGTTGCGATGAGCTCGGTGAAGCCGACCATCCGCTCCTCGGCCTCGGCCCCGAAATGCCCGTGCCGGGTCCCGACAGCGATCGCCCCCCACAACCGCCCCTCGACAACGATCGGCGCCGCGACCGCCGCCTGGATTCCCAGCTCACGGACGCGCGCGCCGTAGGCGCCGGGGGCCTGGCTGTAGTCGTCGAGGCGTGCCGGACTGGCCGTGCGCAGCGCGACCGCCAGAGGCAACGGGGGATCGAGCGTCCAGCGGCTGCCCACCGGGATCGCGTCGGGGTGGTCGCCGACGCGGATGAGAACGGTCACCTCGCCGTCGGGATCGAGGCGGACGATGGTCGTGGCGTCGGCGCCGAGCACAGTGCCCACCTCGTGCGCGACGACCGCGAACGCCTCGGTCGCGGTGACCCCGCGGGCGACCAGGGTGGCGACCCGGCGCAGGGCGGCCTGTTCCTCGGCGAGCACGCGGAGCTCCTCACGGCTCTCGGCGTTCGCCGTCGCGGTCGCCTGGGCCTCCCGGCGGCGCGCGCCAAGGCCGACAACCGAGCTGGCCGCCGCGGCGACGAGGACGAACGCGACCAGGGTCACCACGTTGTGGGAGTCGGCGACGGCAAAGTCGCCGAGCGGCGGGACGAAGTAGTGATCCATCAGCACCGCGGCCGCCACCGCGGTGGCCAGTGCCGGAAGCAGGCCACCGACCAGTGCCACGACCACGACCACGAGCAGGTAGAGCAGCGTCTGGCTGGACAGGTTCAGGACGTCCAGCCGGGTCAGGCCCAGGGTCAGCAGAGGGAGAGCGACCAGCCCGGTCAGTGCCCCGGCGAGCCGGCGCCGGAGGGACAGCCCCGCGCGCAGGGCAACGCGCAGCACAGACCGCCGTAGTCGGGTCGCGGCGGACTCGCGGGGGACGGTATGCACCTGCCCCTCCCCTCAGGTGGGTGCCGTTAGCGCTGCTGCCCGGTCCCCGTCAGCAACCTGGGCGTCAGCCGCGACGGCCAGCGTCCCACGATCCCTGCTCTCTGTGTCTGACCCGGTCCGACCGTCCGTATCGCTCCAAGGGAGCGGCCGGTGTGCCCGTCGACAAATCCCGCCCACGCCAGCTTCGCGTCGGGGCCACGCGGTTGCTACGCAGGCAGCGCCCCTCCTGGCCCGCGGCTGACCGGTATGCCCGGTACCTGCTAGCTGCAATCACCCCCGCCGGCTGGAGATCCACCAGGCACGCCCGGGCGGCGCCCGAAATGCGACCGCGAACTCAGTAGCGGGCTGAGCTGTCGAGCAGCATCGGCCACACCGGGAGCTCGACGCCGTCCACGCTCGCCCCGCCGAAGCCGAGCATGGGTCCGGGCCCGGCGGTGATGTCGGCGGGGAAGTCGAGCGAGGGCGTCGACGGCTCGCCGAGCGCGGTGAGCTGCTCGGGCGTGAGGGTGATCTCCAGCGAGGCCAGGTTGGCGCGCAGCTGCGCCGGAGTCCGGGCACCGATGAGCGTCGAGGTGACGGAGGGCCGGCTGCGCACCCAGGCGAGCGCGATCTCCGCCGAACCGACACCGATCTCGGCCGCGACCCGCGCCACCGCGTCGATGACGACCCAGTCCCGCTCGGTCGGCCCGGACATGCGGCCGGCCCGTGGGCTGTCGGCGGGCGCCCCACCGTCGCGGACGTACTTGCCGGACAGCAGGCCGCCGCGCAAGGGGCTCCAGGGCAGGACGCCCACGCCGAGCGCTTCGGCCATCGGGAGCAGCTCGCCCTCGGGTGTGCGCTGCAGGAGCGAGTACTCGACCTGGAGCGCGGTGACCGGCGCCCAGCCGCGGAAGTGGGCGATCGTCTGGCTCTGCGCGGCAACCCATGCCGGCACGTTGCAGACGCCGACGTAGCGGATCTTGCCGGCGGTGACCAGGTCGTCGAGCGCTCGCAGGGTCTCCTCGACCGGGGCGCGGCGATCCCAGCCGTGCAGCCAGTAGAGGTCGACGTAGTCGGTCCGCAATCGCCGCAGCGACTCCTCGAGCTGACTGATGGTTGCCTTGCGGCCGGCGCCGCCGCCGTTGGGGTCGCCGGGGTGGAGGTTGGCGAAGAACTTCGTGCTGAGCACGACACGTTCGCGCAGGCCGGGGCGGGTGGCGAAGAAGTCGCCGACGATCTTCTCGGAGTGGCCGTTGGTGTAGGTGTTGGCGGTGTCGACGACGTTGCCGCCGCGGTCGAGGTACTCGGCGAGGATCGCCGAGGATGCCTCGGGGCTCGCGCCCCAGCCGCCGTCTTCGCCGAACGTCATGGTGCCCAGCGAGAGTGGGCTCACGCGCAGGCCGGAGCGGCCGAGCGTGCGGTACGAGTCGAGGGAGGTCATCGCTCCAGGACACCAGGGCGGGCTCGCCACGGGCTAGATCGATGCTGCACGGCTCTTGCACGATCCTGCCAACCGTGACATCGGGCGGGCGTCGGCGTGATTCACTGGGCGCATGGACGCGCTGGACCGCCTGAAGGAGGCGATCACCCGCCGGGCGGGCGAGGGCGTGACGCGCACGGCGCTGCCCGGCGTCTCGGTCGTCCGCTCGCCGACACCCACCGGGCCGGTGGGCGTCATGGTCGAGCCGACGCTCGCGGTTGTTGCGCAGGGCGTCAAGACGACCGCGCTGAACGGCCGCACCTTCACCTACGGCGCGGGGCAGTTCCTCGTCGTGTCGGTCGAGTTGCCGGTACTGGGGCAGGTCACGGGGGCCAGCGCCGACGAGCCGTTCCTCGGGGTCGTGCTCACGTTGCGGCCGGAGAGGATCGCCACGCTGCTGCTCGAGACGGCGCCGACGGCAACCGCCAGGCAGGGCGCCGTTGACGCCACGCCCGCCGGGATCGCCGTCAGCGACGCGTCGCCGGCGCTGCTCGACGCGGTCGGCCGGCTGCTCGCCCTCCTCGAGACGCCCGAGGACGCCTCGGCGCTGGCGGCCGGCGTCGAGCGCGAGGTCCTGTGGCGGCTGGTCACCGGCCCGCAGGGGGCGACCGTGCGGCAGATCGGGCTCGCCGACAGCCGGCTCGCGCTCCTGGCCCGCACAATCCACTGGATCCGCGGCCACTACGACGAGACGCTGCGCATCGAGGAGCTCGCGGCGCTGGCCACGATGAGCGTCTCGTCGTTCCACCGCCACTTCCGCGCGGTGACCTCGATGACGCCGATCCAGTTCCAGAAGCAGATCCGGCTGCACGAGGCGAGGGGGCGGCTCCTCGCCGAGCCGGGGGACGTCGCCGGCGCCGGCTTCGCGGTCGGCTACGACAGCCCCTCCCAGTTCAGCCGCGAGTACCGGCGCATGTTCGGCGTACCGCCGAGCCGCGACGCGCTCGCACTGCGCGGGGCCGCGGCACCGATCCGATAGGTCGCAGTTCTGTGAATTCGCCATGCTGAGCGGATCTCAGGTGGGATCCTCGGTTGCATGACGAACCCCCAGGAGTCGCCCGAGCAGTCCCAACCGGGGCCGAATCGGGGTCAGCAGCCGTACCCCGGCCAGTCTCCCTACGCGGGGCAGCCGTACCCGGGGCAGGGCTATCCGCCGCAACAGCCGTATCCGGGTCAACAGCAGCCGTATCCGGGTCAACAGCAGCCGTACCCGGGGCAGGAGTACGGCGGGCAGCCATACCCGGGTCAGGGCTATCCGACCCAGCAGGGTTATCCGACCCAGCAGGACTATTCACAGCCCGGTTACGGCTACCCGCCACAGGGCGCGGCGGATCCGACCGCCGTGGTCGGCGCGCGGGTGGGCCAGTACATCCTGGACGCGCTGCTGGTGATCGTGCCGCTGCTCGTGCTGGTGTTCGGCCTAGCGGTGGCGGCCGGCGGGAGCTTCCAGCTGGAGGGCGCGGCGGCCCTGCTGTTCTTCCTGGTCCCGGCCGTGCTCGGCTGGCTGGTGCACGCCTGGTGGCCGTCCACGCACGGTGGCCAGACCCCGGCGATGGGCTGGCTGAAGCTGCGCATCGTCACCGCTGAGGGCGGGCCGCCGAGCCTGGGCGCGCTGACCGTGCGGTGGCTGTTGCTGGTCGTCGACGGGAGCTTCTTCGGCCTGGTCGGCCTCGTCATCATGTCGGCCACCGCCCGGCACCAGCGGCTGGGTGACATCGCCGCGAGCACGTACGTGGTGCGAGCCGGCTGAGCGCGGCCGGCCGGCTGGCCGCCGCGCGGCTCACCCGGGCCCGTGGTGGACTGGGTGCATGGGTGAGGTCGGCGACGAGGTGGCGTGGCTGGACTGGTTCGGCTGCGCGACGTTCCGGTTGCGCACCGCGGCCGGCCTGACGGTCTGGCTGGACGCCTACCTGGACCGGGCCCCGTCCGCCGCGCAGAGCGGGTTCGGGGTGGCCGACGTGACCGAGGCCGACTGGATCCTGGTCGGGCACTCCCACTTCGACCACCTCTACGGCGCGGAGCGGATCGCGCGTCGGACCGGGGCGAAGGTGGTCGGCTCCTACGAGTCGATCCGGATCATGGCCGAGTGCGGGGTACCCAAGGACCAGCTCGTCCCGGTATCCGGCGGGGAGCGGATCCAGCTCGACCCGACGGTCTCGGTCCGGGTGTTGCCCGGGCTCCACTCGTGCACCTGGGCCAGCAACCCGATGCCCTCGGCCGACGAGGTGTGCCTCGGCGACCTGGGCCTGAGCTGGCAGCAGCGGGTGGGACGGCTGCGCGAGCTGGGCCAACAGCTGCTCGCGAGCGGCGACGAGGTGCGTGCGCACCTGGTCGAGTCCGCGCAGGGCGACCGCGGCGACGGCGGCGCGCTGGTCTACGTGATCGAGACGCCGGACGGCTCGGTGCTGTTCCAGGACACCGCCGGCTGCTGGACCGCGCTGTTCGAACGGGAGAGCCCGACGGTGGCGATCCTGGCCGGCGCGGGCCGGGGGCACCGCGACGGTGAGCCGGCGCAGGGCAGCACCGCCGACTTCGTCGCCGAGCAGGCCGTACTCCTGCACCAGCCGGAGCGGTTGGTGCTCTGCCACCACGACGACTGGCTGCCGGGATTCTCCCGGCCGACCGACATTACCCCGATCCGCCAGGCACTGGCCGCTCGTGCTCCGCGCAGCGAGCTCGTCGAGCTGGGCTACCGGAGCAACTACCCGCTGCTCACCGGGAGCTGACCAGGGTCGGCACTGTGGTTCGTCGAAGGTAACGGCAGTCCGGCAGCCGTGTCACCGACCGCCGTGTCACCGACCGCCGTGCCGCTGGTCGCCGTGCCGCTGGTCGGCAGGATCAGCTCGAACACCGAGTCCCGGTCGCAGCGCAGCTCGCCGCCGTGTGCCCGGGCGATGCCCCGCGCGATCGCCAGCCCGAGGCCGACACCGCTGCGACCGGGTACGCCGGAGTCGTGGCTCCGGGCGTCGTCCAGCCGCACCAACCGGTCGAAGATCCGCTCGCGGTCCTCGGCAGGCACCCCGGGCCCGCTGTCCGCGACCCGCACCCTGGCCATCGACTCGCCACCGCCACCACCCGGCGCGCCACGCTTCCCTGGCTGGTTGGCCGCCGCCCGCTCGGTGCCGGCCCGCCCGGTCTCCGCCGGCCCGGTGTCGGTCGGCTCGGTACCAGTTGGCTCGGTGTCGGTCGGCTCGCCCGCCGTCAGCTCGCCCGCCGTCAGCTCGGCCGTCGTCAGCTCGGCCGCCTCCGCCACGGCATCGGCCGGCGCGTGGTCGACCGTCACGGTGATCTCACCGCCGTCCGGCGTGTACCGCCGAGCGTTGTCCAACAGGTTCGCCAGAACCTGGGCCAGCCGCTGTGCGTCGCCCGGCACGGTCAGCTGCTCGCCGACCACCCGGACGCTGACCGTCGGCGCCAGCAGCCGGATCCGTTCCACCTCCGCCTCGGCGAGCCCGCGCAGCTCGACCGCGTCCCGGATCAGCCGCAACCCGGCGTCGATCTGGGCCATCGCCAGCAGGTCCTCGACCAACCGCCCGGCGCGCCCGGCCTCGCGGAGCAGCAGCAGGTGCAGCCGGTCGCGCTCCTCGCCGGTGGCCCGGCTGCTCAGCGCGGCCTCGGCGGCGGCGCGGACACCGGCGATCGGGGTGCGCAGTTCGTGCGCGGCGTCCGCGACGAACTGCCGGGTCTTCCGCTCCGAGCTGCGCGCGACGGCCTCGGACTGCTTGGCCTGCCGCTCGGCACCCTCCAGCGAGTCCAGCATGGCGTCGAAGGCCGAGGCGGTCCGGCCCAGCTCGGTGTCGGTGCGGGTGGGGGCCAGCCGGCGGCCCCGGTCACCGGCCGCGATGGAGCGGGCCAGCGCGGTCATCGTGTCCAGCGGGCCGAGTGCGAGACGGGTGGTGGCCAGCAGCGCCAGCCCGGCCACCGCGAGGCCGGCGAGCCCGAGCACCACCAATAACCGGCTCAGCCGGCGCTGGATCGCGGTCAGCTCGCCGGCGTCGCCGTACAGGGTCAGCTGCGAGCCGTCCGCCAGGGTCCGGTGCAGCACCGGCCCACCCTGGCCGCGGCGCCCCGGCGGACCCGGCGGACCGCCGGGATCAGGTGAGTCGGGGTAGACCCGGACCGGTCCGGAGGGGTCCGGCCGGAAGCCGCCACTGTCATAGCTGGTCCCGTTACGGCCGATCAGCTCGACCCGCACGGCGGGTCCCCGGACCCGCTCCACGATGGTCGCCGGCGGCAGCCGCTGCCGCGCCAACTGGTCGGCCAAGGCGGCCCGGCTGTTGAGCTGTACGACCAGGTCGGACCGCGACTCGATGCCGGTGAACAGCAGCACCAGCGTACTGACCAGCACCAGCACCACCCCGAGCACGGCCAGGCTGAACAGCACCACCCGCCGGCGCAGCGACACCGTACGCAGCCGCCCGACAGCAGAGCCGGTCCGCCGGCAGCTCATGCCGTGCCGCCTATGCCGCTCACGCCTCGGCCCGCAGCACGTAGCCGAGGCCGCGCACGGTGTGCAGCAGCTTGGGCTCGCCCAGCTTGCGGCGCAGTGCCGAAATGTGCACCTCGACCAGGTTCGGGTCGAAGTCCTCGTAACCCCACACCGAGGTGAGCAGCTGTGCCTTGCTGAGGACCTGGTCCCGGTGCGCGGCGAGGTGCTCCAGCAGCCGGCGCTCGGTGGCGGTCAGCTCGATCGGCCGGCCGCCGCGCAGGACGGTGCCGGCCGCGCTGTCCAGCATCAGGTCGCCGACCTCCACGACCGTCGGCGTGCGCCCCATCCGGCGCAGCACGGCCGTCACCCTCGCGACCAGCTCGGCCAGGACGAACGGCTTGACCAGGTAGTCGTCCGCGCCGCCGTGCAGCCCGCGCAACCGGTCGTCGATGCCGTCCCTGGCGGTCAGCAGCAGCACGCCGGCGGCGCTGTGCCGGCGCACCACCTCCAGCAGCGCGAACCCGTCCCGGCCGGGCAGCATGATGTCGAGCACGACCAGGTCGGGGCGGAAAGTGGCCAGGTCACGCTCCAGATCGCCGCCGTCCGTGCGGCCGGCCACCCCGAAGCCGGCGTCGGTCAGCCCGGTCAGCACGGCGGCCCGGATCGCCTCGGCGTCCTCGACCACCAGCACCCGCGCCTGCTCCACCCGGCCATTCTGCGCCGCCCGCCGCTGATCGGTGACGTTCGGCCGGGTGGAGCAACCTGAAGATCGGCTGAAGGGATTGGCGATCCTCAGCTGGGACATAGGAACCGAAGGCACCGTCGACGGCGAGGGGCTGAGTCGAAGGCCCGGCCCCGAAGCGTCAAGGAGACAGCGATGAGTACGCCACAACCTCCCCACGGGGAGCAGCCGGAGCGGCCCGAGGCCGGCTCCGCCGAGCCGGCCCGGCCGGCGTCCGAACAACCCACCGTGCAGCAGCCGGCCGCCCACGAGCAGCCGGCACCGTCCGACCAACCGGCCGCGCACGGGCAGCCAGCTGCCGAGGAGTACCCGGCCGGGCCCCCGGCAGCGGCGACCACCGCCGCGCCGGCCGCGACCGGCGGACGCAGGTGGTACCGCCCCCGGCGCAGCTGGCCGTGGATCACCGGTGGGGTGGTCGTCGGGCTGCTGGCCCTGCTCGTGGTGTTCGGGATCGGCCTGCTGGTCGGCTCGCATCACGGCGGGCGGCACGGCCGGTTCGACCGTGGGCACGAGATGGGGCACAGCCGGATGCAGGGTATGCCCGGGTTCGGGGAGAACGGCCCCGGCGGGCGCGGTGGTCCCGGGGGCGGCGGCCCCGGAGGGATGGGTGAGCGCGGCGGCATGGGCCACGGGTTCGGCCCCGGTGGCATGGGCCCCGATGGCGGCATGGGCCCGGGTGGCGGCATGGGCCCGGGTGGCGGCATGGGCGGCGGGTTCGGCCCCGGTGGCCGGATGGGTGCCGAGCCCGCGGTGGTCGGCACGCTGGTCACCATCAACGGCACCAACCTGGTGCTCACCCCGGACGGTGGCGCGCAGGCCACGGTGACCCTCACACCGCAGACTCGGGTGGTCGGCGAGCAGCGCGCCTCGGTCACCGACCTCAAGGCCGGCGACCGGGTGGCGGTGCGTGAGGACGCGAACCACCAGGCCGTCGGGGTGCTGGTGATCCCGGCCAGGGCGTTCGGCACGGTCACCGCGATCAACGGTGACCAGGCCACCCTGACCAGGATCGACGGCCTCACCGAGCCGGTCGACGTGTCCGCGGTGAACCCCAAGCCGGTGATCGGCGACAAGGTGGCCGTGGTGGGGACCGTGACCAACAACGGCGGCACCCTGAAGGCGACCCAGCTGCGCGAGCTTCCGAAGACCGGCTGACGCGCCGGGACCGGCGGGCCGGGACCGGCTGATAGCCGGGCCCGGCCACCGCACGAGCCGCCGGCTGACCCCGATCAGGCCGGCACCGATCGTCCGGCCCGCACCCCCCGGACGGCGGGCGCGGCGACCAAACCCCGGTGCGCCGGGGCCGCCCGGTGTGTTCGGATGGACAGGTGAAACCCCCTCCACCAGATCATCCGAATATCCGGGCGGTGGTCGCCGCGCTGCGGGCCGGCGGCGCCGAGGCGAGTGGCGCGCGGATGCGGGTACTTCCGGACGCGGTCAGCACCGCGCGTGCAGCCGCCGAAGCGCTCGGCGTACAGGTCGGCCAGATCGCGAACTCACTGATCTTCGAGGCGGACGGGCAACCGCTGCTCGTACTGGCCTCCGGCGCCCACCGGGTGGACACCGGAAAGCTCGCCGCCCAGCTCGGCATCCAGGCCGTTCGCCGCGCCGACCCGAAGTTCGTCCGGGCGGCCACCGGCCAGGTCATCGGCGGGGTCGCCCCGCTCGGCCACCCCACCCCGCTGCGCACCGTGGTCGATACCGCGCTGGCCAGCTACGACGAGGTGTGGGCCGCCGGCGGCATCCCGCACGCGGTGTTCCCGACGACCTACGCCGAGCTGGTCACGCTGACCGGCGGCACTGCCGCGGCCGTCGCCGAAGGGAGCTAGTGTCACTGGAGTGTCCATCGCGTCCTCCCCGACCGGGCCGGCCCAGGCCAGAACCGCCGAGTTGCACCGATTCACCTTGCCCAACGGGCTGAGGGTGTTGCTTGCGCCAGACCCGAGCACCCCGGTGGTGGCGGTCGCGGTGCACGTCGACGTCGGCTTCCGCTCCGAGCCGGAGGGCCGCACCGGCTTCGCGCACCTGTTCGAGCACCTGATGTTCCAGGGCAGCGAGAGCTTGGAGAAGCTCGCGCACTTCCGGCACGTGCAGGGCTCCGGCGGCGTGTTCAACGGCTCCACCCACCAGGACTACACCGACTACTTCGAGGTGCTGCCGGCGGCCGCGCTGGAGCGGGCGCTGTTCCTCGAGGCCGACCGGCTGCGCGCGCCCCTGCTGACCGAGGAGAACCTGCGCAACCAGGTCGACGTGGTCAAGGAGGAGATCCGGCTCAACGTGCTGAGCCGGCCGTACGGCGGCTTCCCGTGGATCCTGCTGCCGCCGGTGCTCTACGACACGTTCCCCAACGCGCACAACGGATACGGCGACTTCTCCGAGCTGGAGCAGGCCACCCTGGACGATGCGGCCGGGTTCTTCGACAGCTACTACGCGCCGGGCAACGCGGTGCTGACGGTCGCCGGAGATGTCTCCGCGACTGAGGCGATCAAGCTGATAGAGAAGCACTTCGGCGACATCCCCGAGCGCGCGGTGCCGACCCGGCCGTCGTTCGCGGAGCCCGCGCCCAGCACGGAGCGACGCCAGGCGGTGCCGGACGCGCACGCCCCGCTGCCGGCCCTCGCGCTCGGTTACCGGCTGCCCGACCCGACGACCGACCTGGACGGCTACCTCGCGCACACGCTGCTCGGCTCGGTGCTCACCGACGGCGAGGCGGCTCGGCTGCAGGAGCGGCTGGTCTACGGCGAAGGCATCGTGACCGACATCTCGGCCGGCTCCGGGCTTTTCGGCTCGCCGCTGGACGCGCGCGACCCGGACACCTTCACGGTGACCGCCGTGCACCCGCCGACGGTGGACGCGGACCGGGTGGTGCGCGCGGTCGACGAGGAGCTGGACCGGCTCGCCACCGGCGGCCCGGACGCCGGTGAGCTGTCCCGCATCTCGGCGCGCTGGTCGGCGTCGCTGTTCCACGAACAGGACCGGGTGATGAGCAGGATGCTGGCGCTGGGTGCCCGCGAGCTGCTGTACGGGCGCGCCGAGCTGGCCGCCGAGCTGCCCGCCCGGTTGGCCGCGATCACGCCGGCCCAGGTCGCCGAGGCGGCCGGCAAGCTGCGCGGACAGGGCCGGGCGGTGCTGGTGATCGAGCCGACCGGTGCTGATGAGGGTGCTGACGGAGTGGACGCGGGGGACCAGCAGTGACGGTGACAGCGGGTACCGCGGCGAGCGCCGCGACCCAACCGAACGGGCACCGCTCGGCGGAGCGGATCGGGCGTACCGACGCCGGGCCGCGGCCGCTGCCGCCGCTGGGCACCCAGCGCTCGGTCGCCGATCTGGACCTGGCCGACCGCACGCTGGACTCCGGGCTGCGGGTGATCGCGGTGGCCCGGCGGACCGTGCCGACCGTCGAGCTGCGGCTGCGCGTCCCGTTCGCCGACGCCGACCCCAAGCACCCGGCCCGCGCCGAGCTGGTGGCGTCCGCGCTGCTCTGCGGCACCGAGCGACGCGGCCGGGTGGAGATCGACGACGAGCTGGCCACCATCGGCGGTGAGCTGAGCGCCGGAGTCGACCCGGAGCGGCTGCTGATCTCCGGGAGTGCACTGGCCAGCGGGCTGCCCACGCTGCTGGACGTGCTGGCCGACCTGGTCACCTCGGCGGCCTACCCGGACGGCGACTTCACCCGCGAGCGCGAGCGGCTGGTGGAGCGGATCACGGTGGCCCGCTCGCAGCCCCGCACCATCGCCCGCGAGGCCCTGCAGCAGCGCCGCTACGGCGACCACCCGATATCCCGGGAGATGCCGCAGGCCTCCGACGTCGCCGCCGTGGCGCCGGCCGAGGCACGGGAGTTGCACCGGGCCGCGGTGCTACCCACCGGCTCCACGCTCGTGCTGGTCGGCGACATCGACCCGGTAGCGGCGATCAACACGGTCGCCGAGGCGCTGGCCGGCTGGGCGACGCCCGGTACCGCCGCCGAGATGCCTCCGCTGCCGGTGCTGACCGCGCGCGACCTGCTGCTGGTGGACCGGCCCGGCTCGGTGCAGTCGCAGCTGCGGTTCTCCGCGCCCGCCGTGCCGCGCACCGACCCGCGCTACCCGGCGCTGCAGCTGGCCAACCTGGTGCTCGGGGGTTACTTCTCCTCGCGGCTGGTGGAGAACCTGCGCGAGGACAAGGGATACACCTACTCCGCGTCGTCCTACCTGGAGTTCTCACCGACCGCGGCGACGCTGACGGTGGACACCGACGTGACCACCGACGTCACCGCCGCCGCAGTCCTGGAGACCCGGTACGAGCTGGCCAGACTGTCCGCCGTGCCACCGACCGAGGCGGAGATCGAGTCGGCCCGCCGGTACGCGATCGGGTCGCTGTTGATCTCGCTGGACAGCCAGGGCGGGCTCGCCTCCACGCTGGGGGCGATGGCCGCCGTCGGGCTGGACGCCAGCTGGCTGCGGGCGCACCCGGCCCGGTTGGAGGCGGTGACGCCCGAGCAGGTGGCGGCCGCCGCCGAGGAGTTCTTCACGCCGACCGCGTTCACCGGCGTCATCGTCGGCGACGCGGCGACCGTGGGCGCCGGACTCCGCGCCCTCGGCGGGATCGAGCTGCCGTGAGGTTCGAGCTGACCACCCCACCGCGGTTGTCCAGGGCCACTGTGGACCGCGAGGAGCCGCTGCGCCTGGACCCCGAGCGGCTGGTCGCCGGCTGGCCCAAGGCCAGGGTGCTGGTAGTCGACGACAAGGGTCGGGCGCCGATCCGGCTCGACGCGAACGACGTGTACTCCGTGGTCACGAAGCCGGGTCCCGAGCTCGGCGCCGAGCCGCCGGCGAACGCCTCGCTGCTCGGCGAGCAGGACGGGGTGGCCTACTGGGCGGTGCGCGGCGCTCCGTCGCTGATCGACGGGGACGACCCGTCCGAGTGGCAGGACCTGCGCGCCCGCGGCGCCGACCTGGACGCCACCAGCGCCGGCCTGATGGTCAGCGCGGTGGCGGTGCTGGGCTGGCACGACAACGCCCAGTTCTGCGCGCGCTGCGGGTCGGCGACCGAGCCGACGCACGCCGGCTGGATGCGGGTGTGCGTCAAGTGCCGGCACGAGGAGTACCCGCGCACCGACCCGGCGATCATCTGCCTGGTGCACGACGGCGGCACCGGTGACTCGGCCCAGGTGCTGCTGGCCCGGCAGCCGGTGTGGCCGCCCGGGCGGTACTCGGTGCTGGCCGGGTTCGTGGAGGCCGGTGAGTCACTGGAGGCCTGCGTCGCCAGGGAGATCGCCGAGGAGGTCGGGGTGACCGTCTCCGACATCCGGTACCTGGGTAGCCAGGCCTGGCCGTTCCCGCGCTCGCTGATGATCGGCTTCGCGGCGCTGGCCGACCCGGCGCAGCAGCTGGTCCTGGCCGACGGTGAGATCGCCGAGGCGTTCTGGCTGACCCGCGCCGAACTGCGCCGCGCACTGCACGAGGGCGACTGGGCGAACGAGGACGGCAACCCCGTGCTGCTGCCACCGCCGGTATCCATCGCCCGCTCCATGCTGGATGCCTGGGCCGCCGCCGACTGACACGTGCTTGGGCTCGCACAGACTAGGTGCCGGCCGCACAGAGGCTGCACGGTCTGTGCGAGCGAGACGGGGTCTGTGCGGGCGAGACTAAGCGGCCGTGAGCGCGGCCTTGACCTCGGCGAAGCTGGGGTTGGTCGCGGTGCTGCCGTCCGGGTACAGCAGGGTGGGCACGGTCTGGTTACCGCCGTTGACCTTCTCGACGAAGCTGGCCGCCTCCGGGTCGCGCTCGATGTTGACCTCGCGGTACGCGATACCCGCCTCGTCCAGCTGCAGCTTCAGCCGACGGCAGTAGCCGCACCAGGTGGTCGAGTACATCGTCAGTTCACTCATACCCCGTAGAACGCAGGACGGGCCGCCCAACTTCCCCGAGATGATCACTCGTGCAACCGCGCACCCTTGACGATCTTGTCGACCGCGTTGCGCGGGCCGTGTACCACCAGTCCGACCAGGTCGAGCGAGGCCGAGCGCAACGCGCGGACGGCGGCCCGGTTGTCCCGGTCGTTGCCGGTGCTGAACAGGTCCGAGGTGAACACCGCCATCGGCACCCCCCGACCCAACGCCCGGGAGTACGCGGCGCCGAGGATCTCCTTCGAACCGGCGAAGACCAGCACCGGCTGGCGGAACATCGGCAGGTACAGCGTGTCGTCGGCGTCCTGGTAGGGCTCGCCGATCAGCTCGGGAAAGGTCGCGGCGAGCCCGCTGACGAGGAACGCGGTCACGTTGAGCCGCTGCCAGGTCTGCAGGTCGTCGCGCAGCAGCACCGCGATCTTGGTGTCGAACCGGATGGGTTGGTCGGCTGTATCCACACCGAGCACTGTGCCGCGCCGCGGTGGCCCCGGTCTTGTACGTTCTTTGCGTGGCCACCCACCCAGCCACCCGGTCCGCCATCGGCCCAGCCACCCGTGCCGAGGTCACCGCGTGGCGCCCGGACGTGCCGGGGGTCACCGAGGTGTTCCACGCGCATTTCGTCGACCACGCCTACCCGGCGCACACCCATGACGCCTGGACGCTGCTGATCGTGGACGACGGCGCGGTGCGGTTCGACCTGGACCGGCACCACCACGGCGCGCTGCGCTCGCAGGTCACGCTGCTACCACCGCACGTGGCGCACGACGGCCGGGCGGCCACTCCGCACGGGTTCCGCAAGCGGGTGCTCTACCTGGACACCGACCTGCTCGGCGCGGAGCTGATCGGTGCCGCGGTGGACCGCCCGGGCTGGGCGGACCCGGCGCTGCGGCTGCGGATCCACCAGCTGCACGACGCACTGGCGCAGCCGGGGGAGCTGCTCGCCGCGCAGAGCAGGTTGGCGCTGATCCAGGAGCGGCTGCGCCAACAGTTGCTCGGGCGGGTCGCGGTGCCGCCGGTGGCCCGCGACCCGGGGCTGGCCGACCTGCTCCGGGATCTGCTGGACGCGCACGTGGTCGACGGTGTGACGCTGGACGAGGCCTCCCGCCGGTTGCACGCGCACCCGACGCACCTCGTCCGGGCGTTCACCCATCGCCACGGCATGCCGCCGCACCGCTACCTGACCGGGCGTCGCGTCGAGCTGGCGCGGCGGCTGCTGCTCGACGGCCGGCGCCCCGCCGAGGTGGCCACCGAGGCCGGGTTCTACGACCAGTCCCACCTGACCAGGCACTTCGCCCGGATGCTCGGAACGAGCCCGGCGCGCTTCGGCCGAACTGTGGATAGCCGTCGGCGGGCCGTCGGACCCACTTGAGAAGATGCGGTCATGCCCGCCGAACTGGATTCTGCCCTCGACCCTGAGCAGCAGGCGGCGGTCACCGCGCGGCGCGGCCCGGTCTGCGTGCTGGCCGGCGCCGGCACCGGGAAGACCCGCACGATCACCCGGCGGATCGCCCACCTGGTCAGCGCCGGCCACGTCGCGCCCGGTCAGGTGCTCGCGGTCACCTTCACCGCGCGGGCGGCCGGGGAGCTGCGCACCAGGCTGCGCAGCTACGGCGTCGGCGGGGTGCAGGCCCGCACGTTCCACGCCGCCGCGCTGCGTCAGCTGCGCTACTTCTGGCCCCGGGTGGTCGGCGACGAGCAGTGGCAGCTGATCGAGGGCAAACTGCGTGCCGTGGGCCAGGCGGCGCACCGGGCCGGGGCCGACACGAACACCGAGTCACTGCGCGACCTGGCCAGCGAGATCGAGTGGGCCAAGGCCAGCCTGATCACGCCGGAGCGCTACCCGGCCGAGGTGGCGCGGGTCCGCCGGGACGTGCCGGCCGCGGCCGAGCTGGTGGCCAAGGTCTACGCCGGCTACGAGGCGCTGAAGAACTCCTCCGGGCTGCTCGACTTCGACGACCTGCTGCTGCACACCGCCGCCGCGCTGGAGACGCACCCGGAGGTCGCCGGCGAGTTCCGGGAGCGGTACCGCTGCTTCGTGGTGGACGAGTACCAGGACGTCACGCCCCTTCAGCAGCGGGTGCTCGACGCGTGGCTGGGCGAGCGCGACGACCTCACCGTGGTGGGCGACGCGAACCAGACGATCTACACGTTCGCCGGCGCCACGCCGAGGTATCTGCTCGACTTCTCCCGCCGCTTCCCGGACGCGGTGGTGGTGCGGCTGCAGCGCGACTACCGGTCCACCCCGCAGGTGGTGGCCGCCGCGAACACGGTGATCTCCGCCGCGCGCGGCCAGACGGCGGGCACCCGGCTGCGGCTGGAGGGCCAGCAGCCGCCGGGGCCGGAGCCGACCTTCAAGGAGTACGACGACGAGCCGGCCGAGGCCAGTGCGGTGGCCGCCTCGATCCGCCGCATGATCAGCGATGGCATCCCGGCCAGTGAGATCGCCGTGCTGTTCCGGGTGAACGCGCAGTCCGAGGTGTACGAGCGCGCGCTGGACGACGCCGGTGTGCCCTTCCAGGTCCGCGGCGGGGAGCGGTTCTTCGCCCGGCCCGAGGTGCGGCAGGCCATGGTGACGCTGCGCTCCGCCGGCGCGAACGCGCCCCGGCCCGGCGCTGACGGTGCGGCTGTGCGCGGAGCCGGTGACCGCCGCGCGGCCGGCGGTGACGGAGTGACCGGCGGTGACGGGGCGGTTGGCGGTGACGGGGCGGTTGGCGGTGACGGGGTGGTCGGCGGCGCCGTGGCGGTGGCAGGCGACGGTGCGGGGGACGCCGACAGTCCGAGCGCGCTGGCCCAGGCGGTCCGCGCGGTGCTCGTGCCACTCGGGCTGACCGACGAGCCGGCGGCGGGCTCGGCCGGCCGGCAGCGGTGGGAGTCGCTGGACGCCCTGGTCGGGCTGGCCAGGGAGCTCGCGCGGGACGAGCCGGATGCCGACCTCGCCCGGTTCGCTGTCGAGCTGGCCACCCGGGCAGACGCGTCGCACCCGCCGACCGTGCAGGGCGTCACGCTCGCTTCCCTGCACGCGGCCAAGGGGCTGGAGTGGGACGCGGTCTTCCTGGTCGGCCTGGTCGACGGCACGCTGCCGATCCAGCACGCGGAGGGGGACGACGCCAAGATCGAGGAGGAACGCCGGCTGCTCTACGTCGGCGTGACCAGGGCGCGCCGCCACCTGGCGATGTCCTGGGCGCTGTCCCGGGCGGCCGGCGGGCGGCGGCACCGGCGGCGCAGCCGGTTCCTCTACGGGCTCATCCCGGATCACGATCCGGAGGCGCGGGTGGCGACCGGGCGGGGCGGGTCGAAGCCGAAATGTCGGATCTGCGGCTCACCGCTCATCGGTGTCGACGCCTTGAAGATGCGCCGCTGCTCGGACTGCCCGTCCGACGTCGACGTCGAGCTGCTGGACCGGCTCAAGGCCTGGCGCAGCACCACCGCGAAGCAACAGCAGGTGCCGACGTACGTGGTGTTCACCGACGCGACGCTGGCCGCGATCGCCGAGCACCGCCCCGTGGACAACGCCGGGCTGGTGGGAATTCCCGGCATCGGCGCCCGCAAGCTGGACCGCTACGGCCCCGATGTGCTCGCGCTGGTGACCGCCGAGGACTCGAGCTGACCTGAGCCCCGGGAGGCGCCGCCGGGGGCCGGGCGCTGTCCCGGCAGGTCGCTCGAGCGGCGTATTTTCCGGCCGCCGAGATTCTTTTGTAAAAACTCGGTTGCCTGCCGGACGCAGGTACTTCTAAGGTCTTCTTCATAGCCGGGTCAGGTGGCCCTGCGCTCACTCCGGCGCGATGTTGATTCCGCGCCGCTGTGCTACCCGGAGGGGGGGTGGACAGGATGAAGCTGACTCCCGTCTACGCCCGCTTCGGGCTCCCGGTCGCGGCTCCCGTCGGGCCGCGGACTGTCTCCGCGTGGCAGCGCCACGGGCAGACGTCTGCCTTCGGCGCCCCGCGCATGACCGATATCCCGGCCAACAAGCCCCCATACGTGTCCGCCTCGGAGCGATGCCCTTGACCTGTCAAGGACGCTCACTCGGCTCTTTCAAAGGCCGCGGACCCGTAATCGGGACCGCGGCCTTTCTGTTTTTCCAGATCAACTCCCAGCTCGTACGTCGAGAAGGAGGAAACACAGTGTTAGTACGAAACGTCCCGCTAGATGGTGGGGCGCTGACATCGGGATTCGACGGTGACCCCGTCGTTGGTCTCGGTGAGTTGCTCGTCGCGGAACCCCGTGACGAGTCGACTCTGCCCTGTCGGGGAGCCGAGGACGCCGATCTGTGGTTCGCCGACACACCGGCCGAGCTGGAGCGTGCGAAGTCGCTCTGTGCGGCGTGTCCGGTACGGGCCGAGTGCCTTGCCGGCGCGGTCCGGCGGGCCGAGCCGTGGGGCGTCTGGGGCGGCGAGATCTTCCAACGCGGCAGCGTGGTCGCCCGCAAGCGTCCCCGCGGCCGGCCGAGCAAGGCGGCTCTGGCACGCGACCGTGCGCTGGCCGAGGCGGGCGCACCGCTCTAGCCGCGGCGACGGTGGCGGTGGCGGTGCGGGCGGTGGCGGTGCGGGCGGTGGCGGTGCGGATGGGCCGCGGTGGCGGCACGGAGAGGGAGAACCAGTGGTCACTGACGTGAATGTTCGAGCGAACGAAGGCCGGCCGAGCGGTATCGAACCGGGGGTACACCAGATGTTGCTCTACGAAGCACTGGCCAGAGCGCGAATGCGCGAGGCCGAGGAAGCCGCCCGCCACGACCGGGTTGTCCGGCGGTTGGTTGCCGGTCGCCGGTGGGCGTGGCTCGCCCGGTACGCCAATGAGCGTGCCGAGCGCGCCCGCCGGGTGGTGTGACCTCGGCCTTAGCCAGTCAGCGGGACCTGTGTCGGGTCCCCATCCCGGGGCGGGTCCTCGGCGCGCGGGAACGTCCGCTGCCGAGGATCCGCCCTTCTGTTCGATGGGCCACCGCTCGGACGCGGGCTCCCGCTTCGGACGAGGGCTGGACCTCGGACGCGGGCTCCCGCTTCGGACGAGGGCTGGACCTCGGATGCGGGCTCCCGCTTCGGACGAGGGCTGGACCTCGGACGCGGGCTAGGCCTCGGGTGCGGGCTCCGCTTCCGAGCCCTCGGTGATCGCCGGCTGCCACCGGGACACGATGCCGCGCAGTGCCACCTCGGCGCCGAGTTGGCACATCACGCCGAGGGTGCCGAAGGTGACCCGATGGATCAGTAGGTGCTGCGGTGGCAGGTTCAGCGCCCGGCCGGTGCGGAAGTCCGGGCTGTGCAGGTCGCCGACCCGCTCGGCCTGGCGCTGCAGCCACCGCCGGCTGAAGCGGAACCGCTCGTAGCGAAGCGGCTCGGCGAACGGAGCGAGGTAGGACAGCACATCGTCCGGGTTGACGCGCATGCCGGGGCGGACGAAGCCTTCCTTGCTCAGCAGTTCCATCAGCTGCGCGGAGTCACCCTGCAGCGCCATCCGCGTCATGTGCTGCAGCACGCGCGGTGAGCCGTCCGGCAGCCGGGCCACCGCGCCGAAGTCCATCACCACGATGCGGCCGTCGGCCATGAGCTGGAAGTTGCCGGGGTGCGGGTCCGCATGCAGCAACCCGGTCCTGGGCGGCGACGAGTAGTGGAACTCGGAGAGCAACCGACCGGCCTCGTCCTTGGTCGCCTGGTCGCCGTCTCGGATGATCTTGGATAGCGGGGTGCCGGTCACCCACTCGCTGACCACGGTCTTCGGGGCCGACGCCACCACCTTCGGAACCTTGATCTCCGGGTCGTCGGCGTAGGCGGCGGCGAACGCCCGCTGGTTGTTCGCCTCGTCCCGGTAGTCCAGCTCTTCGGTCATCCGGTCGCGCAGCTCGGCGATCAGCGGCTTGACGTCCATGCCCGGCACCAGCGGCTGGATCAGCCGACTGAACCGGCCGAGTTGGCGCAGGTCGGCGAGCAGCGCCTCGTCCGCACCGGGGTACTGCACCTTGACCGCGACGTCCCGGCCGTCGTGCCAGGTCGCCCGGTGTACCTGACCGATGCTGGCCGCCGCCGTCGGTTCGTCGTCGAAGTCGGCGAACCGCTCTCGCCAGTTCCGGCCGAGCTGTTCGGCGAGCACCCGGTGTACCTCGCTGGCCGGCATCGGCGGCGCGGCGCTCTGCAGCTTGGTCAGCGCCTCCCGGTAGGGCTCGGCCAACTCGTCCGGGACGGCCGCCTCGTAGATGCTCAGCGCCTGGCCGAACTTCATCGCGCCGCCCTTGAGCTCGCCGAGTACGGCGAACAGTTGCTCGGCGCTGCGGGCGGACAGTTGGGCGGAGATCTGCTCGCCGTCGCCGCCGACCAGTCGACGACCCCAGCCGGCCGCCGCGCGGCCAGCGACCCCTAGTGGCAGGCTGGCCAGCTTCGCGGTGCGTTGCACTCCGCTCCTGGGGATATCGGACACCTGGTAATTGTCTACTGTCCATTCCTTGCCGTGCACGTCGGCTGGCCCGTGGCGGCTTCGGGTTCGCCGGGCCGGGGGATCAAGGCGCTGGTCGTGGTCCTGTACACGACGTCGTCCGGGTGGGTGTGAGCTGCGCCGCACCGACAGTCCGGATGGGGCGCGCACCGACGGCGGCGCAGCCCACCGCGGCGCAGATCAAGCTCCAGCACGCCGTCCAGGGTGGGTGGCGGATCGGCACCGAACACCGCGTCGACCGCGAGCAGCGCCTGTTCGACGGCCAGCGCGGCGGTAGCCACCACGGTGGCCGGTCCCGCCGAGCCCACCCAGCCGGCGAGCCTGGCCGCGACGGTCGGCCAGCACGGGTCAGCGGCCGCGCGGTGCAGATCGAGGCAGCGCAGGCACGCCGAGCGGCCGGGCAGCACCAGTGGCCCGACCAGGCCGATCTCGTCGGTCACCCGGACGACCAGCTGGGGCACTCCCCGGGAGGCCAGATCCTGGTGGTGCTGAGGATCCGGGTGCAGGGCATCCGTGAGCACCGCGAGATCCGGCCGCCTGCGCGGCGACCCGACCCGGACCCGCGCGCTCGGCGCGATCCGCCGCACGGCGGCGATCACTGCCTGCGCGCGCGGGCGCCCCAGGTCGGCCGCCGCCACGGCGCCGACGTCCTCGGCGCGCACCTCACCCTCGGTGACGACGTACAGGCTGCCGACCCCCGCCGCCGCGAGCCCGCAGGCAACCCCGGCGACGAGCGACCCGGTGCCGCTGACCAGGACGCACGCCGACCGCCGGGCAGCCAGCGCACGCTTCTGCTCGGCCGCGTCCAGCACCGCGCCGACGGAGTGCAGCTCGGTCAGCAGGGCATCGGCGGCGTCCTCGTCGGCGCCCAGCTCGACGGCCCGCGCCAGCAGGTCTCCACGACGCCAGGTGCCGTGCAGCTCCAGCAGCATCGTCCGCAACGGCGGTGGCAGACCCGCCGCCTCGATCGCTCGGCCGGGCACCAACCCGAACTGGACGGCACCCGGCCCCCGGCGGACCACCGGATGGTGCGGCCGGAGCCGGAGAAACGCCGGCGCGGCCGGCGCCGCTGGAGCTGGTAGGACGGCTGCCGAGTGCTGGGCCGGTGCCGTGCTATCGCCCGGCTCGGGCGCGGCCGCGGGCGTCGCTGGAGTGGCGGGTGTCGGTGGGGCGGCGGGTGTCGGTGGGGCGGCTGTCGGTGGGGCGGCGGCCGGCGGGTGCGGGGTCATGACATCGAGCATGGCGCGCGGCGCGGATGGTCCGAGGAAGTTATCCACAGGCTGCGCTCGGTGCACAAGCCAGGGAACGCTGGCGCGCCGCCGACCGGGCGAGCTGCCGAGGTCAGCTGGTGGGCTCGCCCCCGTCGGCCTTGCCCGAACCGGGCTCACCGCCGTCGGGCTCGCCCTTGCCCGAACCGGGCTTGCCCTTGTCCGGACCCGACTCGCGCTCGCCAGCCGACTCGGCACCCGGCGACGCGCCGGGCGACGCCTCGCCGGCGGACTCCGCCGCGGCCTGCTGCCCCCGGGAGTGCTCGGCCTCCTCGGTGCGCTCCAGCTCGGCGATCGGGTCGGACACGTCGGACTTGCGCCGCTCCACGAACTGAGCCGGGTTGTCCAGGTCCTCGACGTCGGGGATCAGGTCCGGGTGCGCCCAGACCTCGTCGCGCCCGACCGTGCCGCACTCGGTGGTGAGCAACCGCCACAGCTCGGAGGCGGCGCGCAGCCGCCGGGGCCGCAGCTCGAGGCCGACCAGGGTGGCGAAGGTCTGCTCGGCGGGCCCACCGGAGGCCCGGCGCCGGCGCAGCGTCTCGCGCAGGGCGTCCGCGCCCGGCAGCCGACCGGACACCGCGTCGGTGACCACCACGTCGACCCAGCCCTCGACCAGCGCCAGCAGTGTCTCCAGCCGGGTCAGCGCGGTGAGCTGCTCCTCGGTCGTCGGCGGCTCGAACAGGCCGGACTGCATCGCGGACTCCAGCGACTGCGGGTCCGACGGGTCGATCTGGCCGGCGATCTCCTCGATCCGGGAGGTGTCGACCTTGATGCCCCTGGCGTACTCCTCGATGGCGCCGACCAGGCGCTGCACGAGCCACGGGACATGGGTGAACAGGCGGTGGTGCGCGGCCTCCCTGGCGGCCAGGTAGACCATGACCTCGCTGGCCGGGCGGTCCAGCCCGGCGGTGAACGACTCGATCGCGGCCGGCAGTAGCGCGGCGGTACCGACCGGGCCCAGCGGCAACCCGACCTCGGTGGAGGTGAGTACCTCGGTCGCCAGCTGGGACAGCCCGGTGCCGAGCTGGCTGCCGAAGGCGAGCCCGCCCATCTGGCCCAACATCGCGAGCATCGGGCCGGCGGCCTGCCGGGCTTCCTCGGGCAGACCTTCCAGCCAGGCGCCGGACACCCGCTGGGCGACCGGGTCGCACATGCGCTGCCAGGTCGGCATGCTCGCGTCCACCCAGTCCTTGGGCGACCAGGCCACGACCTTCTTGGTACCCGTCGGGTACGAGGTGGCCGGGTCGAGCCAGAGCTCGGCCAGCGCGAACGCATCCGCCACGGCGGTGCGCTGCTCACTGGTCGGCGTGCGCGAGTGCGCCAGCTGCTGAACCGCGAGCTGCTTGGCGAGGTCGTAGTTGACCGGGCCGGACGACGTGCCGGCCTGGCTGAGCATCTGCCCGAGCTGGCTCAGCATCTGGCCGAGCTGGCCCATGTCGAACCCGCCGCCAGGGCCCGCGCCGGGCATACCGGGCATGCCGGGCAGCCCGAATCCGCCGGGGAGACCACCGGGGAGGCCGCCGGGCGTGCCGAAGCCGAACGGGTCCTGAGGACCGTCAGCGGCGCCACCGGAGCCCTGCTCGGCGTTGCTGTCGCGGTTCTGATCCTTGTTCTTATCTCGGTCGTCGTCCCGATCGCGGTCGGGACGCCCGAATCCGAACGGGGTTTCGCTCATAGCACCACGGTACGCGGCGGTGCCGCGAGCGGTCCGCGAGATCGGCCGTAGGCTGAACCGGTGCGACGTACCAGAACCCTTGTGATCGGTCTGCTGGTGGTGTTGGCCGTCGGTGTGCTCGCGGGCGTCGTGCGGGTGCCGCTGGTGGCGCTGGGGCCCGGCCCGACCTTTGACACCCTGGGTGCGGTCGACGGCAAGCCAGTAGTGAGCATCACCGGTCGGCAGACCTACCCGACCACCGGCCACCTCAACATGACCACGGTCGCGGTCACCGACGGGCTCACCGCGGTCACCGCACTGGAGTTCTGGGCGGACCCGGAGCGCGAGCTGGTGCCCCGCGCGGCCATCTACCCGCCGGGCAAGTCCGACCAGCAGGTGGAGCAGGAGAACACCACCCAGTTCACCGACTCGGAGAACGACGCCGAGGTCGCCGCGCTGAGCTACCTGCACGAACCGGTCAAGGTGGTGGTCGGGCCGCTCAGCGCGGGCGCCCCGGCGGCCAACGTGCTCAAGGAGGGCGACCAGCTCCTCAGCGTCAAGGGCCAGCCGGTCACCTCGCCGGGGCAGGTCAGCCAGATCCTGACGACCACCCGCCCCGGTGACCAGATCCCGGTCAGCTTCCAGCGCGGTGACGCCCCGGCGACCCAGGGCACCGTGACCGTCGGGGCACGGCCGGCCATCGCGGGCCGGCCGGACGGCCCGCAGGGTTTCCTCGGCATCACCCCGGAGGGGCGCCCGGCGGACCCGAACCAGATCGTGATCAGCCTGGGTGACATCGGCGGGCCGTCCGCCGGGCTGGCGTTCGCCCTCGCGGTGATCGACAAGCTGACCCCGGACGACCTGGCCGGCGGCAAGTTCATCGCCGGCACCGGCCAGATCGGGCCGACCGGCGTAGTCAGCCCGATCGGGGGCATCCCGCTCAAGATGATCGCCGCCCGGCATGCCGGCGCGACGGTGTTCCTGGTCCCGGCGGCGAACTGCGCCGAGGCGGCCGCGCACACCCCCGCCGGGCTGCAGCTGATCAAGGTGACGAACCTGAGCGATGCGGTGGACTCGCTGACCGCGCTCAAGCAGAACCGCCCGGCGCCGTCCTGCAGCTGAGCGGCCCCGTTGGTCCGCCCGGTTGGTCCGACCCAGTTGAGCGGCCCTGTTGACCGAGAGTGTCGACCGAGAGTGTCGACCGAGAGTGTTAAGCGAGCAGACATGCTGACCGAGCGGTACCGGCGCGCCGACGCCGCGGCCCCGAGCTACCCCGAGGTGGGCGCCACCCGGGCGGCGGTGTTCGGCGGGGCCGAGGCGGAACCAGGCCTGGACGGCGCCGGTCTGCCCACCGGCTTCCACGTACTGCGCCGCCGGGTGCGGATCGGCCACGGCGAGCGGACCTGGCGCGCCGCCCGGACGGTCGTGCTGGGCTGGGGCATGCAGTTCAGCGCCGGGGCCACGGTGTACCCACTGGACGCGGTACCGGAGGTGGGGCAGACCGTCCTGGTGACCACGCGGATCGGTCCGGTGCCGATCACCGCGCCGTGCCGGGTGGTGTGGACCGTCGACGAGGCGGACCGGGCCGGCTTCGGTTACGGCACGCTGCCCGGGCACCCCGAGCGGGGCGAGGAGGCGTTCGTGGTGACCAGGGACGCGGCCGGCGACGTGTGGTGCACGATTCTGGCCTTCTCGCGCCCGGCCACCTGGTACGCCCGGCTCGGCGGCCCGGCCGGCCGGCTGGTGCAGCGGTGGATCACCCGGCGCTACCTGAGCGCCTTCGACGGCCTGGACGGCTAGACCGCCCCGCGACCGGGGCCCTCGGGATCACTCCGGTGTTCCCGTTCGCTGTGCCGGTTGGCCCGCCCGAGCCGCGCCGCGCGGACGACGTTGCGCGCCCTCGGGATGCCGGTGATGCCCAACCAGGTCCGGGTCGCGGCGAGCGCGAGGGCCAGGCCGTACATGGCGGCCGGCAGCAACACGAGCGCGACGACGACGGTGGGACTCACGCTGCTTCCCAGTGTCGAGCGGGTGGCGTGGAGGGTACCCGGCCTCGGCGGCCGCGCGTTCCTTGTGCCGGCAAATGGATTGTTCCCCTTGACCTCACCCGCTCCCGGGAGCACCGTGCGTTGCGCTGTATTGCGGATGGCGCGGGTGTCCATCGTCGGGAAGGCCACCATGTACCTGTCTATGCGCACGGTCGAACGGGTGATCGCCGTCGTCGCGGACCTGGCCGACTTGGATCACCCGGCGGCCTTCACCGAGGTCGCACTGACCAGCCTGGCCCGCCTGATCGGCTGCGACATCCTCACATTCACCGAGGTCGACCTGCCGTCCGGTCGGATCAGGTACTCCGACTACCCGGACGGCACTCTCGCCGTCTCGAACTACCAGGCGTTCAGCGAGAACGTCGACCAGCACCCGCTGCTCAACCACTACCGCCGCTCCGGGGACGGCCGCGCGGTGCGGATGAGCGACGTGGTCAGCCGCACCGACTGGCACCGCCTCGACATTTACCAGGAGTGCTACCGGCCCCGCCCCACCGAGCACGTGCTCGGGGTGCACCTGCCCAGTTCGCCGACGAGCAGCCGGGCGTTCGCCTTCAACCGCGAACGGGGCGACTTCACCGAATCCGACCGCGACGTGCTCGACCTGCTGCGCGGCCCGCTGGCCGAAGCGCTGCTGCGGGCCCGCACCCTGCACCGCGTTGAACAACGGCTGGCGGTCCCGTCCCAGGAGCGGCTTGCCCCGCTGACCGACCGCGAGCGGCAGGTGCTCGACCTGGTCGCGGCGGGCCGTACCAACGTCGCCATCGCGCACGCCCTGCAGGTCAGCCCGCGCACGGTGGCCAAACACCTGGAGAAGACCTATCGCAAGCTCGGGGTTGGCAACCGGGCGGCCGCTGTCGCGCCCATCGTGCACGGCCGCCGGTCCACGCCGTTGGCGCCGGTCAGCCGGTTCGGCCGGGCCGTGCGCACCGCGCCCGACGAGCTCAGCGGGCCGAGCCAGGCCAGCTAGGAGCGCCCTGAACAATGCATGCTCTGCTGCGCGGCGCCCAGTCGGCGCCTCGCGGCGTTGTCGTCGTGGCCGATACAAACCCGGTATCGGCCACTCCTCCGCCTTGCGATCCATCCGACTGGATCACCGCTCGCGACGAGCGGCATCATTCAGGACCCTCCTAGGCCTCAGACGGGCTCACCGACATCGAGGGTCCGCAGCAGTGCGTTCACCATGTTCGGCGCCAGGTCCGGGTGCTCCACCAGTTCGTCCGGCTGGTCGCCGGTACCCCGCACCCGGAGCAGGCAGCAGTGCCCGCCGGCGCGCAGCACCGCGACCACCAGCCGGGCGTCCCTGCGGTCGGGGTGGCGCTGCGCGACCCGCACCGCCACCCGGTCAAGATCGTCCGGGGAGCCCGAGGCGCCGGCCACCGCCTGATCCAGTTCGGCCTCCGCCGCGGGCGGCAGGACCACGATCTCCTGGGCCAGGGCGCAGCCGGTCACCCCATCGGGCCAACAAATTTCGGCGAGTTTCTCGGCGACGTCCGCGTCGGTGAGTGGGTCCTGAGCGACCGGTGTGAGCCCCTCGGCGACCGCCAGCCGGGTCGCCAAACCGGGCTCGGCCTGAAGCAGTTGCGCGGTCGGGACCAGCGCAAACAGCTGTGGCGGCTGGTCCCAACCGGACTCGGACAGGAAGTCCTCCACTTCCCGTGCGGCGGTCGGCAACGCCGAGGACCAGTCGGCCGCGGAATGCTCGGTGGCGTTCATCGCCGACATTCTCCCATCCGAAACGGGAACCCCATACGCCCTCCGTAGAGTTGGACGGACAAACACAGGTTGTCATCCGCGCTCCGTCGGGTTGAGCAGGGCACCCGGAAGCGCGGCAGCTGCCTCGAACAACACTGGAGCGTGCCTCGTGGCGATGACGCCCCCCACTGGGGCTCCCGCGCTGTCCCGGCGGACCCGGATCCTGCTCGTCGTCGGCGGTGTCGCGCTGGTCGCCTTACTGGCCGGCTCCCGGTTGCTGGACTACTACGTCAACTGGTTGTGGTTCGGCGAGGTCGGCTACCGGCAGGTGTTCAGCACGATCGTGTTGACCCGGATCGTGCAGTTCGTGCTGGTGGCGGTGGTGTTCGCGGTGCTGCTCGCGGCGACGCTGGCGGTGGCTTTCCGGTCCCGGCCGGTGTTCGTGCCGGTGAGCGGCCCGGAGGACCCGGTTGCCCGGTACCGGACGGTGATCATCCAGCGGTTGCGGGTGTTCGCCATCGGGGTGCCGTTGGTGATCGGGGTGATCGCGGGGTTGGCCGCGCAGGGCGACTGGCAGACCGCGCAGATGTTCCTGCACTCGACGCCGTTCGGCACCGCCGACCCGGTGTTCGGGATGGATGTCGGGTTCTACGCCTTCCAGCTGCCGTTCTACCGCTGGGTGCTGGACCTGATGTTCGTCGCGGTGGCGTTGTGCTTCGTGGCGTCGCTGATCACGCACTACATCTTCGGCGGGGTGCGCCTGGCCGGGCGGGCCGGTCAGGTCTCGGTCGCCGCGCGGGCCCAGCTGGCGGTGTTGGCCGGGGTCTTCGTGCTGCTCAAGGCGGTGGCCTACTGGTTGGACCGGTACTCCACGCTGTTGTCCTCCTCCAGTGACAACGGTGGGGTGTTCAGCGGCGCGAGCTACACCGACCTGAACGCGGTGATTCCCGCCAAGATCATCCTGTTGTTCATCTCGCTGATCTGCGCGGCGGCGTTCTTCGCCGCGGTGTTCCGGCACAACCTGCAGCTGCCGTCGATCGCGATCGCGCTGCTGGTGCTGTCCAGCGTGCTGATCGGCGCCGCCTGGCCGGCCGTCCTGGAGCAGTTCGTGGTCCGGCCGAACGCGAACGTGCGCGAGGCGATACCGATCCAGCGCAACATCGAGGCGACCCAGGCCGCCTACGGGCTCACTCCGCAGAAAATCAAGTACCAGGACTACTCCGGGGTCTCGAACGCGACGCCGAGCGCGGTGCGCGGGGACACCGCGACGATCTCCAACCTGCGACTGCTCGACCCGAGCAAGCTGGCCAAGACCTTCACCCAGCTCGAGCAGCGCAAGAACTTCTACGGGTTCCCGCCGAAGCTGGACATCGACCGTTACCCGGTCAACGGCAACGTGCAGGACTACGTGGTCGCGGCGCGTGAGCTGGACAGCAGCGCGCTGACCGGCAACCAGACCGACTGGATCAACCGGCACATGGTCTACACCCACGGCAACGGGTTCGTCGCCGCGCCGGCCAACCAGGTCAACTCCGCGCTGGACGAGGCGGCCGGGTCCGGTGGCTACCCGAACTTCACCGTGAGTGACACCAGTAACAAGGGCGACATCGTCGTCAACCAGCCGCGGATCTACTACGGCGAGCTGATCACCGATTACTCGATCGTCGGCTCGCCGCCCACCGATGCGCCGAGGGAGTACGACAGCGACACCGACGCGGTCACCTACACCGGCAAGGGCGGGGTGTCGCTGGGCAACCTGTTCAACCGCCTGGTGTTCGCCATGTCCTACGGCGAGCGGAACATCCTGTTCAACGGCTCGATCAACGCCGACTCGAAGATCCTGTTCGTGCGGGACCCGAGCGACCGGGTCAGCCAGGTCGCGCCCTGGCTGACCCTGGACGGCGACCCGTACCCGGCGGTGGTCGACGGCCGGATCCAGTGGATCGTCGACGGCTACACCACGCTGGAGAACTACCCGTACGCGGAGCAGACGTCGCTGGGCGACGCCACCCAGGACACCCTGCCCGGGGTGCGCCGGCTGCCCAACAAGACGGTCAGCTACCTGCGTAACTCGGTCAAGGCCACCGTGGACGCCTACGACGGTACCGTGAACCTCTACGCGTTCGACGGCAACGACCCGGTGCTGAAGACCTGGATGAAGGCCTTCCCGGGCACGGTCAAGCCGGCCACCGACATCAGTCCCGACCTGCGGGCGCACTTCCGTTACCCGGAAGACCAGTTCAAGGTGCAGCGCGAGCTGCTCACCCGCTACCACGTGCAGAACCCCGCGGAGTTCTTCTCCACAGTGTCGTTCTGGGACGTGCCGTCCGACCCGACGGTGAGTGGCACCGGCCCGGCGCCGGACCCGCAGCCGCCGTACTACGTACTGGCCGGGCTGCCCGGCCAGCAGGGCCCGAGCTTCCAGCTCACGAGTGCCCTGGTCAGCCTGCGCAGACCGTTCCTGTCGGCGTACGTATCGGTGAGTTCGGATCCGACCAGCTACGGCCAGATGACGGTGTTGCAATTACCCGCCGATACCCAGACACCGGGTCCACAACAGGTGCAGAACCAGTTCGTCTCATTGCCTGAGGTGAGCCAACAGCTGAACCTGCTCAGACAAAATCAAACAACAATTGATTATGGCAACCTGCTGACCTTGCCGGTGGCCGGCGGGCTGCTCTATGTGGAACCGATCTATATCGAACGGGCCAATCAGGAATCGTCGTTCCCGCAATTGGCCAGGGTGTTGGTGAGTTTCGGCGGCAAGATCGGCTATGACGCGCGGCTGGACGTGGCACTCAACGAGGTTTTCGGTCCCGGTGTGGCCACCGGGACGCCCCCCACGCAGGCCGCGGGCGGGCCGTCGCAGTCCCCCGCGGCGGCCGGGGCCGGCCAGTTGCAGGCCGCTGTGACGGACATCAACGGCGCACTGTCCCGACTGAAGGCGGCGCAGCAGTCCGGTGACTTTGCCGCCCAGGGCGCCGCACTGGCCGACCTCGACAAGGCCGTGAAGCGGTTCAACTCGGCGGCGGGGGCCCCGGCGGCACCCGCGACGCCGGCACCGGCTGCGCCCGCGCCCGCACCCGCACCCGCGCCACCGGCAGCACCGCCCGCGAACGGCGGCTGAGCTGGGAACGGCCGGCGGAGGGGGGTCCCCTTCGCCGGCCGTTTCCCGGTGTGTAAAGTACGAATTACCAACGCGGGGTGGAGCAGCTCGGTAGCTCGCTGGGCTCATAACCCAGAGGTCGTAGGTTCAAATCCTACCCCCGCTACCACGAACGGCCCTTGGGGTTCCAGCCCCTCAAGGGCCGTTTTTTCATTTCGCGGGCCTGGGTATTCCGTCGGCGGATATGTGAGCGGCGCCACCGCGAGCGGCCGGCAAAGAGGCGGACGAACCCTTTTCAGACCGGGTCCGATGCAACCGTGGGGCCCGGGGCAAACGTGCGGCGGCCGGTGTGTAAACTGTGAATTACCAACGCGGGGTGGAGCAGCTCGGTAGCTCGCTGGGCTCATAACCCAGAGGTCGTAGGTTCAAATCCTACCCCCGCTACCAGGAACGGCCCTTGGGGTTCCAGCCCCCAGGGGCCGTTTTCCTTTCCCGGGATGTGCCGGCCTCCGGACAGCCTCAGTCCTGGGTGTAGGAGTCACCGTTCCGCCAGATCGGGAGGGGACCGAGCCTGCGTCGGCCCCGGTAGTTGAGTCCCATGAGTCCTCCTGTGGTCGGGTTCCTCATGTCCATGCCCGTTTTCGGGCAGGCCTATGCGTCCGGCCCGCCCGGTGGGCCGCCTCGCGGTGGGGCTGCCAAGGTGTAACCCCCGCGCGTACTGGTTTTTGGCGGGGTGTCGGTGTGGTCCGGCCCGGACGTCGGAGGGCGAGGGCGGGTTGGCATGGTTCGCGGGATGAGTTGGCCCGAGCGTGGCCGGGGTCGGCGGCGCGGTTCCGGGGACACCCCGGACGGGGAGTCCGGTGCCGGTGGCGCCCGGCCCCGCCCGGCCCAGGGTGCGCCGGGCCTGCGGGTGGTCAGCGGCGAGGTCTACCCGGACTGGGAGGCGGTGTACCGCGACAACGTGGATCGGGTGTACCGGCTGATGTTCACCAAGGTGGGCAACCGGGCCGACGCGGAGGACCTGACCGCGGAGGTGTTCCTGGCGGCGCTGCGCCCGCTGCGCGTCTCGGCGACCGTGCCCGAGGTGCGGGCGTACCTCTCGGCGACGGCGCGGACCGTGCTGGCCGGGTACTGGCGGCGCACCCTGGGACGGGAGATCACCACCATCTCCGAGTCGGTGGCCTCGTTCGTCGCGGAGATCGGGGTGCTCTCCGAGGAGCCGGCCGGCGCCGAGGCGGCGGGGCGGGCGGCACAGATCCTGGCCGCGCTGCCGGAGCAGTACCGCCACATCCTCCGGTTGCGGTTCCTGGAGGGCTATTCGGTACGCGAGGCAGCGGCCGCGTTGGGGGTCAGTGTGGGCAATGCGAAGGTGTTGCAGCATCGGGCGCTGCGCCGGGCCGCCCAGCTCGTGGATGGGGTGCAGGAGTGAGTGAGCGAGGCGTGCGCCGGTTCGTGGCTGACCTGCTGCGGGGTCGGCGGCCGCGCCCGTTCCGCGCCGACGACGACGACGCGGCCCAGCTGCGGGCGGCGATCGCGCTGCGGGCCGCCCGTCCCGGAGCGGGGGCGCCCCGCGAGGAGTTCGTGACCGGTCTGCACCGGCGGCTGGCCGAGGAGCTCGCGCGCGACGACGCCGACCGGGACACCCCGTCGCCGACCCCACCGCCCGCAGCGGTGGACCGGACCCGGCGCCGGCTGGTGCAGGGTGCCTCGATCGCGGCGGGCGCGGCGGCGATCGGCGCCGGGGTCGACCACGTGCTCTCCCACCCCTCCGACGCCGGCGGGGACGAGACGTTGAGGCCCAACACCGGGCAGTGGCACACCGTCGTGGCCAGCGCGGACCTCCCGGAAGGCGGGGTGCGGGCCTTCGACCTGGGCACCGTGATCGGGTTCGTGGCCCGCAACGAAGGCCAGCTGGGCGCGGTCTCGGGGGTGTGCACCCACCTGGGCTGCCGGCTCGCCCTCAACGCGGCGGCCCGGCGGCTTGACTGCCCGTGCCACAACGCCTCCTTCGCCCTCGGCGGGCAGCTGCTGCACTACCAGCTCGCGGTTGCGCCCCGCCCGTTGCCGCACCTGCAGGTCCGCGAGGTGGACGGGACGGTGCAGGTCTTCGCCCCGCCCGGCCCCGTCGCCTGAGCGACACGTCCGCCGGACGCCGCTGTAACCCCCGTCCCTATCTAGGAGCGTGACCCGCAACGGGCGGGTCCGCCGACGGCCCGAGCAGGTCGGGCCGGACAAGGGGCACACCATGCGGCAGTCCTGGTCCTGGGTCCTTCCCAGGATGGTTTTCCTACTGGTCTCCATCGCGACGGGTGCGGGCGTGCTCGCCGGCTGCGCGACGACCTCCAACACCGCACCGGCGGCCGACACCGCGAACGCGCAGCCGGCCCAGGCCGCGACGGGCACTACCGGCACGGCCGGGATGGCAGGGATGGCCGGGATGGCGGGCATGGCAGGACAGGCGCCCGGCGCGGCGGCGGCGCCCGACGCGCCGGTGGCCACCGACACCGTGGCCATCCAGAACTTCGCGTACTCCCCGGCCACCGTCACCGTCAAGGTCGGCAGCACCGTCACCTGGACCAACCAGGACCAGGACCCGCACACCGTGACCGCGATGAACGACGGGCCGTTCCACTCCGCACCGCTGACCACCGGCCAGACCTACCGCTACACCTTCACCAAGGCGGGCCACTTCGACTACCTGTGCACCATCCACCCGTTCATGACCGCCACCGTCGTGGTGACCCCGTGAGCGCGCCCCGGGACGAGTCGGGAACTGGGCAACCCGGCGGCATGAACCGCCGGCAGCTGCTGCGCCACGGCGCCTGGTTCGGGGCCGCCGTGGTACTCACCGTGGCCGGTGGCGAGGTGATCAGCCACGTCGGGGGCAGCGCCGGGGCGACGGCGGCGGCCGACCCGAACGAGCTGCGGTTCGTCCAGCTCAGCGACAGCCACATCGGCTTCCACGGGCCCGCCAACCTCGACGTCACCGGCTCCTTCTCGCGCGCGATCGACCAGGTCAACGCGCTGGATTTCCGCCCCGACTTCGTCATGCACACCGGCGACCTGACACACCTGTCCACGCCGGCCCAGTTCGACCAGGTCCACCAGATGCTCGGCGGCCTGCGTACCGGGAAGGTGTTCGTCGTGCCCGGTGAGCACGACTCGGTCGACGACCACGGCCAGAAGTACCGGGCCACGTTCGGCGCCGGCAGTCGAGGCGACGGCTGGTACAGCTTCGACATCAAGGGCGTGCACGTAATCGCGCTGGTCAACACCCTGGCGCTGGAGAAGCTCGGCCACCTCGGCGTCGACCAGCTCGACTTCATCCAGCGTGACGTCGCCGGCCTGTCCAGCGACACGCCGATCGTGGTGTTCAGCCACATTCCGCTGTTCGCGATGTACCCGACGTGGGGCTGGGGCACCGACGACGCCACGCAGGCGCTGTCCTACCTGCGCCGCTTCTCCTCGGTGACCTGCCTCAACGGGCACGTGCACCAGCTGTTCTCCAAGACGGAGGGCAACGTCACCTTCCACAGCGCCACCACCACCGCCTACCCGCTGCCCCACCCGGGGCAGGGACCCGCCCCGGTCCCGCTGACCCTGCCGGCGGGACAGCTCGGCGACGCACTGGGCATCCGCGACGTGACCTATCAGCCCGGCCAGCACGTGCTGGCCGTTCGAGACCGGAAGCTGGCATGACCACCGGCACCGTCACTCCGGTCCACGCCGCGGTCAGCCGGATCGCCGCGGCGGTGTGCCTTGCCACCAGCGGCTACCTGCACGCCCAGCTCTACCTGCACGGCTATCGCGTCATCCCGCTGATCGGGCCCGCCTTCCTGCTCCAGGCCAGCGGCTCCCTCGCGGTCGCCGTGCTGCTGCTGGTGAGCGGTCCGGCGATCCTGCGCCTCGGAGCGGCCGCGCTCGCCGCCGGTGCCCTGGTCGGGTTCGTCCTGTCCCGCACCATCGGGATCTTCGGCTTCGTCGAACGCGGCTTCAGCCCCGCGCCGCAGGCTCTTCTCAGCCTGCTCGCCGAGGTCGCCGTCCTGCTGCTGCTGGTGGTTCCGTTGCTCGGCCGGCTCACTGCTCGCCGGGGGCCTCCGGCGGCGGGTCGTCGATGGGCCGGCCGAAGGTGACGGCGCCCAGCACCGCGTCGGGGGCGGTGGTGCGGTAGGGATCGACTTGACCATCTCCGTCTTCTGGGCATCGGTGAACACACCTTCGATCAGCTTCACGTTGACGAGTGGCATCGGTTTCTCCCTCTGTGGATGGTCGGCCGCGCCTCTCGCCGCCGACCTGGTGAACCATCCGGCAGTGCCGTGTGAGCGAGCGTGTGACGATGCGGTTGACTGCCGGCGGGCTGCGCTGCGGTGCCGGGTGGCCGGGGGCGGCGCTTGTCGACCCGACCGCCCGGCCCGCTACGCTGCTGCCTCTCGGTGATCACTCCGCGCGGCCGAATGGATGACTCGACTCCAGGTCAGCGCCGGTTCAGCACCCGTTTCGGTCAACCAAATGGATACCTTCCGTAATCGGGGGGTCGCCTACGGTTACGCCAAACTGCCTCGATATGGTTCCGCCATTTAGCGGGTTGACGTACGCGGGAGAGGACTTCGCATGTCTGGAAGGTGCGCATGACCAGCCATCGTGCGACCCGTCGCGTATCGCGGCGGATGTGGCTGATTGCCAGCCTCGGTGCGGTGGCCGCGTTGGTGGCTGTCCCGCTCATGGGGTCGACGCCCGCCCAGGCGAGCCCGCTGAAGGCGCCCGCCGCGGGCCACTCGTCCCTGGTGCCCGGCACGCCGTGCGACCGTGGTGTGGTCGCCTGTGTCGCGGTCGGCGACCGGGGGTTCGACGGCAAGGCCTGGTTCATCGAGGACGGCAGGGTGGTGCGCGGCCCGCTCGCGGTCTCCACCGGCGGCCCGGGTGAGGACACCCCGACCGGCACCTTCCACGTGCTGTCCAAGGACCTGGACCACCGCAGCACCGAGACCACCGACGCCGAGGGTGCGCCGTCCGCGATGCCGTACTCGGTGTTCTTCACCAAGTCCGGGGTGGCCTTCCACGGTGGGGGTGTGGCGACCAACCGGACCGCGGGCTGCGTGCGACTTGCCAACCAGGACGCGCGGTACTTCTACAACAACCTCAACATCGGCGACGAGGTGCAGGTCGTCGACGACTCCACGGCGGACTACGCGCCGTCGAACCGACACCGTGGCGGTGGCCATCGCGGAGGCCTCTTCGGCGGTCTCTGACGGGCACCGACAGCCTGTACGGCAACCCAGCTGCGCCCGGCCCCACTCCCGACTCGGGGGTGGGGCCGACGCGTGTCCGGACCACGGCAACAAGTCCGGCATGAAGCCCGGAAGAAAAGAAAAGTGAAGTCACTTCTTGACCGAGATGCGGGGCCCGGCTAGCTTTCCGGCATGACGGCTCCCGAGTTCGAGACGGTGCTCTACGGCGTGGCGGACAAGATCGCCACGATCACCCTGAACCGGCCGGAGCAGCTGAACACGATCATTCCGCCGATGCCGGACGAGGTGCAGGCCGCCGTTCACCTCGCGGTGCGCGACCCGGACGTCTCGGTCATCGTGCTACGCGGCGCGGGGCGCAGCTTCTGCGCCGGCTACAACTTCGGCGGCGGTTTCCACCACTGGGACGACCAGCTCGCCACCGACGGGCAGTGGGATCCTGGCAAGGACTTTGTGTTCGCCACCGCGGCCGCCATCTCGCCGACCCAGCAGTTCATGAGCGTCTGGCGCTCGCCGAAGCCGGTCATCGCCCAGGTGCACGGCTACTGCGTCGGCGGCGGCAGCGACTTCGCGCTCTGCGCCGACCTCGTGATCGCCAGCGACGACGCCGTGTTCGGCACCCCGTACAGCCGGATGTGGGGCTGCTACCTGTCCGGCATGTGGCTCTACCGACTGGGGCTGACCAGGGCGAAGGAGTTCGCGCTGACCGGTAAGCCGCTCACCGGCGCGCAGGCCGCCGAGGTCGGGCTGATCAACCGTTCGGTGCCCTTCGCCGAGCTGGAGGTGACCGTGGCCGAGCAGGCCAGGCAGCTGGCCTCGATCCCGCTGTCGCAGCTGTCGGCGATGAAGCTGGTGGTCAACCACGCCTACGAGAACATGGGCATCTCCTCGACCCAGACGCTCGGGCCGATCCTGGACGGGCTGATGCGCAACACCCCGGACGCCCGGCGCTTCATCGAGATCGCCGAGAACGACAGCGTGCGGGCCGTGATCACCGAGCGGGACGGCCCGTTCGGCGACTACAGCCAGGCCCCGCCGGAGCACCGGCCGAACCCCGACCACGTGATCACGCCCTGAGACCGGCGGCTTCAGCGGGAGGTATTGCCATGACGAACGACCGAGGGTTCCTGCCGAAAGCGCGCCGGGAGGAGCTGGACGAGCGACTGCGCCAACGGCTGGACCGGTGGTATGCCAACGCCTACGAGGACGACAACCTGTTCCTCACGCTGGCCCGGCGCCCCGGCGTGCTCGATGCCACCTGGGGCTTCATCCGCTACATCTACGGCGGCGGGTCGCTGATCGAGCCGGAGCTCTTCGAGCTGGTGCGCAAGAAGCTCGCGTACAACAACCGGTGCCTGCACTGCAGCGCGGTCACCTCGCGCGCCGCGCTGGCGGGGGACGCCACAGCGGGGGAGGGGGCTGCCGTGCTGGAGAAGCTGTTCGACTACGAGCGCTCGGACCTGCCCGCGCGGACCAAGGCGGCGCTGGCCTTCGCCGACCGGCTCCGCGGTGAGCACACGGGGTTCGACGACACGGAGTACCAGCGGCTGCGCGAACACTTCAGCGACGACGAGATCCTGGACCTCGGCATGACCATCGGGTTCGCCATCGGCTGGCAGCGTTTCAACACCGCGATGGAGATCCTGCCGGACAGTTGGCGGGACGGCTCCCCGCTGCCCTGGCAGCCGATGCTGGCCGTGGACAACACCGTGGACAACACCGTGGACAACACCGTGGACAACACCGTGGACAGCACCGGAGTGGACACCGGAGCGAGATGCCCCGAGCACAGCAGCTGACCCGCAAGGGGCAGGCCACCCGCCAGCGGCTGCTGGACATCGCCCGCGACGAGCTCGCCGGTCACGGGTCGATCGAGATCGCCGCCGTCGCCGAGCGCGCGGGCGTCGCGCCGAGCGTGCTGTACCGCTACTTCCAGGGCAAGGACGGGCTGGTCGAGGCGGTGGTGCACGACTTCTGGGACCAGTACTCCGCCGAGGTCTTCGACGCCCCGGTCGACGGGGAGCTGCCGTGGCTGGAGCGCGAGGTGCTCCGGCTGCGGCGCGAGGTCCACTTCCTCTACACCCACCCACTGGGCCGGTCGGTGGCCACCGGGCTGCTGCACGAGGCCGCCGCGACCAGGGCCGGCGCCATCCGGCAGCGCGAGCAGGCGCACGCGGCCGCCCGCAACATCCGGCACGGCCAGCGCACCGGGCAGCTCGACCCGGCCATCGACGCCGGGCTCGCCGGTGCGGCGATCATCGGCGCGCTGCACGCGATGTTGGCCGAGGCGCTCGGCCGGGACCCGGCACCGCCGGAGCACCTGGTGGTGGATGCCGCCGCCCGGCTCGGCCGGGCGCTGCTGCCCGCCCCGCCGTCCTAGGGAGCGTCCGACCGAACGTGGGCCCGGGCGACCACGGGAGAGTTCGCGACGCCGTTGGGTAACCAGAACGGGTTGACCGAGCGACTCGATCGGGTATTCGGCGTGGCGCGGCTAGGTCAGCGGCCTACGCGGGGTGAAGATGTTTTCGAGCTGCCGGCCGAGCGTGGACGCGAAGGATGACGCGTCGCGGCTGTGTCAAGAGCGCGCACCGGCCGGCAGCCTTGCTTTGATAACGAAGTCGGCGCGGGCGAGGTTACGGCCTGCTCGCCGTGACCTCGGTACCCCCGCTGGGTCAGGCTCCGTCACCAGGCCGTCACCAGGCCGTCAGCTGATCGACGCCCAGAACCGGGTGAGTACCTCGGCGCCCTTGGCCGGGTCCTGCACCATCCACCAGTGCCCGAGCCCCTCCAGCTCCTCGAACTGGGCGCCGGCTCTGGCGGCGGCCCGGCGGCGAATCGCGTCGGCGCCGACGAAGTGGTCCTCGGTGGCGCTCAACGCGAGCCCCGGCGTCTTCGCGGCCTCCGGCAGCCCCTCGGCGAACTGGTCGAGCACCGCCCTCGGCGCCGAGCGGTACAGCGCGAGGATGGCGCGGCCCATCTCCGGACCCTGCGCCGCGGCCACCGGCTCGGCCACCTCCGGGCTGAAACCCAGCCCGACGAGCCGCTCGGCACGCTCGCTGAGCGAACCACCCATCATGGTGTCGACCAGCTCCTCGCCTGCCCCCGGTTGGACCCAGACCTGCGCCAGGTCGTGCCAGACGTACTCCGGGTCGAAGAGCCCGATCACATCGGTGGCCCAGCTGCGCAGCAGGTCGGGGCGGGCCATCGCGACGTTCACCACGTGCCCGCCGCCCCAGTCGTGCCCGACCAGGTCGACCGGCGCGTCGAACTTCTCCAGCTCGGCGATCAGCCAGTCCCGGTACTCGGTGACGGTGGCACCGAACCCCTCGGGCAGCGGCGCGCCGAACCCCGGCGGGGACAGGCAGACCACGTCGTCGCGCCCCAGCTCGCCGAGCGCGGCGACCAGTGGGCCCCACACCGCGTCGCTCTCCGGGTTCCCATGTACCAGCACCACAGTCATACCGATCATCGTGGCACGACTCGTGAGTGGCGAGTGGTCCGATAGGACCACTCACCAGTCACGGGGGTCAGCGGTGGTGGGCGAGCGTGTTGTGGGCGGCGGCGGCCAGGGCGGCCGGTTCGACGTGCACCACGGCGTTGGTCAGCCGGGGTACCGCGTGCACCAGGGCGTGTTCGACGTCGTGGGCCAGCCGGTGGGCCTGTTCGACGGTGAGTTCCGGGTCCACCCCGGCGGCCAGCTCGGCGTGCAGCTCGTGGCCGATCCAGCGCATCCGCAGCTGGTCCGTGGTGCGCACGCCGGGCACCGCCGCCGCGGCTCGCTGGGCCAGCGCGACGGCGGCCGGGTCCACCGCGTCCATCAGCCGGCGCAGCACGTCCCTGGCGGCGTCCCTGGCCACTAGCAGGATCATCACCGCAATGGCCAGCCCGATCAGCGGGTCGGCGACCGGGAACCCCAGCGCCACGCCGATCGCGCCGGCCAGCACCGCGAGCGAGGTGAACCCGTCGGTGCGGGCGTGCACACCGTCGGCGACCAGCGCGGCCGAGCCGATCCGGCGGCCCACCCCGATCCGCAGCCGGGCCACCGCCTCGTTGCCGGCGAACCCGAGCAGCCCGGCGGCCGCGACCACCCAGAGGTGGGTGATCGGCTGCGGATGCAGCAGTCGGTGGATCGCCTGGTAGCCGGCCAGCACGGCGGACGTCCCGATCACCAGTACGACGACCACCCCGGCCAGGTCCTCGGCCCGGCCGAGGCCGTAGGTGTAGCGGCGGCTCGCCGGCCGGCGGCCCAGCCAGAACGCGGCCGCCAGCGGTACGGCGGTGAGTGCGTCGGCCGCGTTGTGGATGGTGTCGCCGAGCAGTGCGACCGAGCCGGACACGGCCACCACGGCGAGCTGCCCGACCGCCGTCACCGCGAGCACCGCGAAGGACCACGCCACGGTGCGCAACCCGAGCGTGCTGGTGCGCAGCGCGGTGTCTATCCGGTCCACCGTGTCGTGGCTGTGCGGGGTGAGTGCATGGCTGATTCGGGCCCATCGGGCGGGTCGACGACGGGCGCTGCCTGGCTCATCGTGCCCGTGCCCGTGCCCGTGCCCGTGCCCGTGCCCGTGGCTCGGCGCCGCGTGATCGTTCGGCGCCGCGTGATCGTGCACGGTCGGCGGCTGTTCGTGTTCCATCCGTGCTCCGTCCGCCGGTCCTGCTTGCATCGTGCAGCCTCGCCGGCCAATATGCAACCATGCGCGCGCACAAGCACATGGCATCCGCCACAGCCTTGCCACAGCCAGGCGGTGTCGGTGCCGGTGTGGGAGGCGCGGGGGGACGTTGCCGTGGGTGACGCCGCCGACGATCCGGATGGCGCGGTGCTGCTGACGGCCGCCGAGCTGCTCGCCCAGCTCGCCGACCCCACGCGGCTGCAACTGGTCCGGCTCCTCGGCACCGAGGAGCAGGACGTGACCACCCTGACCGGCCAGGTCAGCGCCTCGCGGTCCTCGGTCTCCCAGCACCTCGGACGACTGCGGCTGGCCGGGTTGGTGGCGGCCCGGCGGGACGGGCGGCGAATGCTCTATCGGGTGACAAGCGGTCATCTGGTCGAGTTGGCCGACCAGGCCTTCGACCTCGCAGAGCATTTTGTTCAGGCTGTTCCCCGTCATCACGACCAGCCATCCGTGTGAAGTTGCGAACCACTTGCCGTAGCAGTCGTTAACCTCGGTAACTAACACCACACGAGTGGAGTGGGTCGTGGTTCGTTCTTTTGGTTCTGTTGCGGCTGTCGCTGCTGCCGCCCTCGCGCTGATGATCGGGTTTCTCGCCTTCAGCGCCCACTCCAAGCATGACGCCGACAGGCCGCCGGCTGGATCGCAGGCCGCCGGGCCGACCGGTGGGAGACTCGTGAACCAGCAGGCCCCCGCCGGCCCGGCGGAGCTGGCCGCGTCCCAGGCCCGCGCCAACGAGTTTCCCCAGTCGGCGCCGGCGCCGGCGCCCCAGAGCTCCGCGAACTTCGTGACCTTCGGTGGCAGCAGCGGCGGTCAGGCCGCCGCGAGTAGTTCGGCGGCATCCTGCTCGCCGGGGTTGATCGCCTCCGTGGTGGGCCTGGTCGGCGCGCTGCTGGGTGGTGGCGGCGCCTCCTGTTGACGCCGTCACCGCGACCGGCGTGACCAGGGTGCTGGCCGCCGCGGTGACCTCGATCCCGCGCGCACTCGCGCGCGGGATCACTGCCTGAGTCGGGTCTGAACCGGGGGGTTGGAGCGGACCGTCGGCGGTTACCCTCATCGCGTGGAGGGGAGCAGCCTGCCGGACCCGTCGACGCACCCGATCCGGCCGATGCTCGCCACCGAGGGAGCCATGCCGGCCGGCTCGGCTTGGGCTTTCGAGTTCGTCTGGGACGGGCTGCGCGCGGTGGCCTACCTGCGCCCGGGACGCACCCGGCTGCTCAGCGGCACGGACCGCCAGATCACCTCCAGCTACCCCGAGCTGGCCGCGCTGTCCGCGCTGGCCGAGGCGCACGGCCCGCTGGTGCTGGACGGCAAGATCGTCGCACTGGACCAGCTGGGCCGGCCGAACGTGATGCCGTTGCGCCAGCGGATGAACAACTCGAACCCCTCCGTGGTGCTGCTGAACCGGGCGCCGGTCAAGTTCTACCTGCTCGACGTGCTGTACCTGCACGGCCGGTCCACCCTCGAGCTGCCGTACCAGCGGCGCCGCGAACTGCTCGCCGAGCTGGATGTCAGCGCGCTGCCCGCCGAACTGCCGCCGTACTTCCTGGACACCGACGGACAGACCGTGCTGCACGCCGGTGAGCAGCACGGCCTCGCCGGCGTAGTGGCCAAGCGGCTGGACTCCCGCTATCAGCCCGGCCGGCGCTCCCGGGCGTGGGTGGAGACCCTGCCCCGGCACGCCCAACGCGTGGTGATCGGCGGCTGGCAGCCCAGCGGCTGGGCCGGCGGCGAGCGCAACGGCGAGTCGGCGGCCGGGGAGCGGACCGGAACCGCGCCGGCGGACGAACGGGTCGGGTCGTTGCTGGTGGGGGTGCCCGGCCCGACGGGGCTGCGCTTCGTAGGCCGGATCAGCATCGGGCTGGACGCCGCCGCCCGCCGCGAGCTGGCCGGTCGCATCGATGGCCTCGGCCAGCCGGACTGCCCGTTCGCCCTACCCCGCCCGGACGACATCCGGGGCGCGCGCTGGTTGTCGCCCAAGCTGGTCGGCGAGATCTCCTACCGGCGCTGGGAGACGGACGGTCGACTGCGCAACGCCAGCTGGCTGGGCCTGCGCCTGGACGAGCACCCGGCGAGTGTGCGCGGGCCGGTGGTGCTCACCGCCGCCCCGGACGCCGCGCTGCCGGCCGCCGGAACACCGGCGCCCTCGGCTGAGCTGTCCGCGCTGGACGAGGCTGTCCGGCTGGCCCAGGCCGAGACGCGGGCGCTGCGTGCCCAGATCTCACCGCACTTCGTCTACAACGCGCTGACCACCATCGCGTCCTACGTGCGCACCGACCCGTCCCGGGCCCGCGAGCTGCTGCTGGAGTTCGCCGAGTACACCCGCTACTCGTTCCGCCGCGGCGCGGAGTCCACCACGCTGGGCGACGAGCTGGCGAACGCGGACCGGTACCTGGCACTGGAGGCGGCCCGGTTCGGCGACCGGCTGCGGGTCAAGCGGGACGTGGCGGTCGAGCTGAAGGATGTGGCGCTGCCGTTCCTGACCGTGCAGCCGCTGGTGGAGAACGCGGTCCGGCACGGCATCGAGGGCACCCCGCGCGGCGGCACGGTGACGATCACGGCGGCCCAGGTCGGCCCGGACTGTGTGCTCACGGTGTCCGACGACGGGCTCGGCATGGACCCGGTACGGCTGACCGACGCGGTGACCGACGTGCGCGAGCGGCTGCGCGCCGCCCCCGGCCCGGCGGCCGCGCTCGAGGTGGTCACCGCTCCCGAGGTAGGGACCACGATCACCCTGCGGCTGCCCCGTTAGCGCGGCAGACTGGAGGCCGTGATTCATGAGATCCGTGAGTACGTCACGGTCCCCGGCAGGATGCCGGCCCTGGTCCGCCGGTTCAACGAGCACACCTTCGGCTTCTTCGAGAAGCACGGCATGGAGCTGACCTTCATCGCGCTCACCGAGGTGGGCGAGAACTCCAACAACGAGCTGGTCTACGGCCTGCGCTTCGAGGACTACGCGGACCTGGAGCGCAAATGGGCGGCGTTCCAGAGTGACCCCGAATGGCAGCGGGCCCGCGCGGACAGCGAGCAGGACGGGCCGATCGTGGCCCAGATCCGGCGCCGCATCCTCAACCCGAGCCGCTTCGAGGGCGCATGAGTGAGCGTGCGAGCGAGTCATGGGCGGTCGGTACGAGCACCGAGACGCCCCGCTGGGTGGTCCTGGAGGGCTGCGAGAACGTCCGTGACCTGGGCGGACTGCCCTTGCGCGACGGCGGCCGCACCCGGTTCGGCCAGGTGCTGCGCAGCGCCAGGCTGCACGAGCTGACCGACGCCGATGTGCGCTTTCTCACTGAGGACTTCGGCCTGCGCACCGTGATCGACCTGCGCTCGCCGCGTGAGGTCGAGAAGGACGGTCCGACGCCGCTGGAACGGGCCGGGGTGCGCACCGAACACCTCACCGTGCTGCCGGCGGGCCAGCGCCCGATCCCCCGGGAGGACGAGGACCCGAAGCTGTTCAACTACCGCGGCTACCTCGCGCACCGGCCGGAGAACATGACGGCCGCCGTCCGGGTGCTCACCGAGGCCGACGCCGGGCCGACACTGGTGCACTGCGCCGCGGGCAAGGATCGCACCGGGGTGTTCTGCGCACTGGTGGAGGACGCCGTCGGGGTGACCCGGGACGCGGTGGTGCACGACTACGCGATGTCCAACGAGCGGCTGATGGCGGTGCTGAGCCGGGGCGTCGGCAGTGAGTACGACATCGACCCGGCAGACATCGAGCTGTACCGCTGCCCGCCCGAGCTGATGGAGGCGGTGTTCGCCGACCTGGACCCGGACGGCGCCGCGGTCGGCTGGCTGCGCCGGCACGGGCTGGCCGACGGTGAGCTGGACCGGCTGCGGGCCCGCTTGATCGACTGAGCCGCCTGAGCCTGGTGGGGTGATCTGGGCGCTCCGCAGGCACAAGTTACCGACGGGTATGCCAAGCTGGCCGGAGGATGTCCGGCACTCGCAGGGAGGCGCGGCGCATGGACCTGACCTACACGGCCGACGAAGAGCGGTTCCGCGATGAGCTGCGCGGCTGGCTGCGCGCGCACATCCCGGAGGAGTGGACCAAGCCCGGGTTCTGGGGGTCGCTGCCCTCGACCGAGAGCTTCGAGCTGCGCCGCGACTGGGAGCGGGACAAGGCGCTCGCCGGGTTCGCCGGCATCCAGTGGCCGACCGAGTACGGCGGCCGCGGCGGCACCCCCGGGATGAAGGCCATCTACGACGAGGAGATGGTGCTCGCCCGCGCCCCGCAGACGGTCAACGCACTCGGGCTGACCTTCCTGGCGCCCACCGTGATGGCCATCGGCACCGATGCGCAGCGCAAGGAGATCATCGGGCCGCTGCTGCGCAACGAGGTGATCTGGTGCCAGGGCTTCTCCGAGCCCGGCGCCGGCTCCGACCTGGCCGCGCTGTCCACCAAGGGTGTCCGGGACGGCGACGGTGACGACGCGGACTTCGTGGTCAACGGCCAGAAGGTGTGGACCACGAACGCAGTGCACGGGGACAAGATCTTCGCCATGGTGCGCACCGAGCCGGGCTCGGAGAAGCACCGCGGTATCTCCATGCTGCTCATCGACATGCACCAGCCCGGTGTGGAAGCGCGCCCCCTCAAGCAGATGAGTGGGGCCAGCGAGTTCGGCGAGGTGTTCTTCACCGACGCGCGGGTCTCCGCCGCCGACTGCCTCGGCGAGTTGGGCGACGGCTGGCGCACGGCGATGCTGCTGCTGTCCTTCGAGCGCGGTGCCTCCGGCATGTCCCAGTACACCGAGTTCCGCCGGCAGTACGACGAGATCGTGGCCGTCGCGCGGGCGCTGGGCCGCGATCAGGACCCGGTGCTGCGGGACAAGCTCGCCCGGGTGCTGGCCGAGCTGGAGTGCCTGCGCTACCACGCGATGTACGTGCTGACCCAGGTCGAGCAGGGCCGCGACCTCGGCTTCGAGGCGTCCATGACGAAGCTGCAGTGGTCGGAGACCTTCCAGGACCTGTGGGAGGTGTTCGACGACGTGCTCGGTCCGGACGCCACCCTGCGCGAACCGATACCCGGGCTGGACCTGGCCGCGATGCACGCCCAGGCGATGTGGTCCCGGTCGGTCACCATCTGGGGTGGCTCCTCGCAGGTGCAGCGCACGATCGTGGCCGAGCGTGTGCTCGGCCTGCCGCGGTAAGGGGATTCGCGATGTTCTTCGCATTGACCGATGACCAGCGGGACTTCGGTGCCGCCGTGCGCGACTTCCTGGCCGGCAAGTTCGACACCGAAGCGGTCCGGGCCGTCGTCGAGGACCCCGACGGGGACGGGCTCCCCGCCACTCTGTGGCAGGCGATGGGGGAGCAGGGTTGGCTCGCCGCGCTGGTGCCCGAGGAGTACGACGGGCTCGGGCTCGGTCTGGTGGAGGCGCAGGTGATCGCCCGCGAGCTGGGCGCCGGCGTCGCACCGGGGCCGTGGCGGGGCACCGTGCTTGCCGCCGAGGCGATCCGGTTGGCCGGTTCGAAGAGCCAACAGCAGCAGTGGCTGCCCAAGCTGGGCGCCGGTGAGGTGGTCGGCGCACTCGCGCTGCGCGGCTCCACCGAGGACGGCTGGCCGGGGGTGGAGTACGCCGGGTCGGCCGACCTGCTCGTGGTGGCCGACGCGTTCGGGCTGCGACTGCTGCGGGCCGACGAGGTGAGCACCCGGCGGCTGGACAGCTTCGACGGCACCACCCGGTTGGCCACCGTGACACTGGCCGACGGCGTCGGGGAGCCGCTGCCCGGCGGGTCCGTCGAGGTGCACGCGCAGCTGGCCGCGCGGGCCGCCGTGCTCATCGCCGCCGACCTCGTCGGGGGTGCCCGCGAGGCGCTGACCCGCACTGTGGCCTACGACCGGGAGCGCAAGCAGTTCGGGGTGCCGGTCGGCTCGTTCCAGGCGATCAAGCACACGATGGCTGACCTGCACGTGGGCGTGACCATGGCGGAGCACGCCGTGCTCTACGCGGCGCACGCGCTGGACACCGGCGCCGGCGGCGGGACGACGCTGGACGACGCGGCGGCACTGGCCGTCGCGGTCGCCAAGTCCAAGGCCAGCGACGCCGCGCAGCTGGTGACCGGCGCGATGATCCAGTACCACGGCGGCATCGGCTACACCTGGGAGCACGAGGCGCACTTCTTCTACAAGCGCGCCAAGCGCCTCGCCGGCACCGCGGGAACCGCCGCCGAGCACCGGGAACGCATCGCCGCCCTCACCATCGGCTGACCCGCCGCCCTGGCCGCCCCCCCGCCGCGTCACCGCACACAGCTCGGTACCGCCGCACACAGGATGGGCAATGTGTGCCGCGGTACCGCAATGTGTGCGGTGGTACCGGAGGCGTACGGCGGTCCTGCTGAGCGCCCCCGCGCACTGACCGCTCGCGCGCACCGGCCGCCCCCGCGCACCCGTGAGCGGCTCGCGGCGGCTTGTTACCCAGCTGCACACCAGGCAGGTTCGCGGCGCCCCGAACCTGCCTCCGGTGCAGCTCGGTAACCACCGGCAGGGGCGTCCGCGCCCGTGCAGCCCGGCCGGTGCAGCTCGGTAACCACCGGCAGGGGCGTCCGCGCCCGTGTAGCCCGGCCGGTGCAGCTCGGTAACCGTCGGCAGGGGCGTCCGCGCCCGTGCGGCCCGGCCGGTAGCCTCGGTCGGCGTGGAACCCGCTGAGCTGGTTGGCCTGCTCGCCGAGCCGGAGCGGCTGCGGGTGGTCGCCGCGATGGTGCTGGGTGCCCGTACGCACGCCCAGATCGCCGAGCGGTCCGGGCTGGACCCGAAGGCGGTCGCCGCCGCGCTGCGCCGGCTGCACACCGGCGGGCTGATCGAGGACGCCCCGGGCGGCTATGTGCTGCGCACCGCGCTGTTCAAGGAGGCCGCGCGGGCCGCCGCGCCGGCGCCGGCCGACGAGCCGTACGGCTACGTCGATCCGAAGGTCGAGTGGCTGGTGCGCGCGTTCGTCCGGAACGGTCGCCTGATCGGACTGCCGGCGCAGCGCGGCCGCCGCCGGATCGTGCTGGAGCACCTGGTCAGCACGTTCGAACCGGGCGTCCGCTACCCCGAGCGCGAGGTCGACGCGATGCTGCGCGCCTGGACCGACGACAGCCCGGTGGACTACGTCACGGTGCGCCGCTACCTGGTCGACGAGAGCCTGCTGGACCGGGACGGTGGTGAGTACTGGCGTTCCGGCGGCTGGCTGGACAGCGCACAGTAGGAGCGCCAACACCGCCAGGACACTCAGGACTGGGTGAAGCCGGCGTGCACGAAGTCCCAGTCGCCGAGGCCCTTGGCGCCGAAGTTGGCCACCGTGGCGCGTACCGCGAACGCCCCGGTCTGCGGGTACAGCGGGACGTCGTGCACCTCCTCCCAGATCACCCGGTCGGCCTGGTTGCCGATGTCGGCGCGCTTGGCGTCGTCCAGCTCGGCCAGCCCCTGGGCGAACAGCGCGCCGATCCGGGGGTCGTAGATCCGGCCGAAGTTGTTGCCGATGTCGGTGCCCTTCGTCTCCTGGTAGTTGCCGACGCTGTTGGAGAAGGGCACCGAGGTCTGTATCCACTGGAAGCTGGTCAGGTCGAAGTTGCCCACGTTCACGAAGTTCGAGAAGAACTGCCCGGTGGGCACCGCGTCGATCTCGACCTGCACGCCGATCTGGGCGAGCTGGTCCAAGGTCGTCTTCGAGACCGCGTCGGAGATCGGGTTGCCGGCCGGCACCACGAACCGCGGCCGCAGCGGTTGGCCGTTCTTCGCCCGCACCCCGCCGGGGGCCGACCGGGTCCAGCCCAGTGCGTCCAGCTCCCGGTTCGCCGCCGCCTGGTCGTAGGCCAGGACATCGGAGTTGTCCCGGTAGTCCTTCGAGCCGACCGGGTAGATGTGGTTCCCCATCGGCACCGCGGTCGGCACGATCCCGCCGATCAGCCGCCGCGCGATGGCCGCCCGGTCGATGCCCTTCGCGATGGCCAGGCGCAACTTCAGGTCGGCGAGGATCGCGCCCGGTGCGCCGTTGAACGTGATGTGGCTGAACTGCTTCGGTGTCGCCTGGCGGACCTGCACGCCGGGGATGCCCTGCGCGCGGCGGAACAGGTCGATGCTCGAGCCGATCTCGTAGAGGTCGATCTCGTTGTTGGCCAGTCGGTCGGCGAGCGCGTTCCGGTCGGTGACGGTGAAGATCACCCGGTCCAGCCGGGGCCGGTCGCCCCACCAGCGTTCGTTGCGCACCATGGTGATGGTCTTCGCGGTCTGGTCGACGGTCCCGACCTTGAACGGGCCCGCGGTGATCTGTGGCTGGCTGATCCAACCGGTGTTGAACGCCTCCGGGGTGGCGTCGGTCTCCTTCGGGTAGAGCCCGTAGAACAGCCCCTGCCACTCCGCGAAGGTCTTCCGGAACGTGACCACCACGTCCTTGTCGGTGGCACCGCGCTCAACCTTGGCGATGTCCTGGTAGCCGCTCTTGTCGGCGATCAGGTACGCCGGGTTGGCGCCGCTGTTCGCGGTGACCTGGGCGGCGAAGTCCTCCCAGGTGATCGGCCGCCCGGTGGACCAGACCGCGCGGTCGTTGATGTGGTATCGCACCACCTGCGGCGACGGTGAGACCAGTTCGGCCGACGTCACGAAGTCGGTGTCGAGCACCACGCCGCCGTCCGGGGCGTCCTTGAACGCCCGGGGCATCAGCGGAGACAGCACTTCGTGGGTCTGCCCCTCGTGCCCGTCGATGGTGTTGTAGTTGTAGTTGGTCGGCAGGTTGTCCAGTGGGATCCGCAGGTCACCCCCGTCGCGCAGGGTGGCAGGGTCGTGCGGGTTGATGTCCTGGTTGCCGCGCTGCGGGGCGACCAGCCGGGCGCCGCCATCCCCGCCGCCGCAACCGGCCAGCAGCAGCGCGGCGGCCACCACCAGCAACGCGGCGACCACCACCAGCGACACCGCCAGCACCCGATCCTGGCGGTCGGCCGCGTCACTGGGTGAACCCGGCGTGCACGAAGTCGAAGTCCCCGAGGCCCTTGGCGCCGAAGTTGGCCACGGTGGCACGTACCGCCCACGCGCCGGTGCCCGGGTAGATCGGGATGTCGTGCACCTCCTCCCAGATCACCCGGTCGACCTGGTTGCCGATGTCGGCGCGCTTGGCGTCGTCCAGCTCGGCGAGACCCTGCGCGTACAGGGCGCCGATCCGCGGGTCGTAGATCCGGCCGAAGTTGATGCCGAGGTCGGTGCCCTTGGGCTCCTGGAAGACGTTCACGCTGTTGGAGAACGCCGCCGAGCTGCTCACGTACTGGTAGGGGGCCAGGTCGAAGTTGCCGGTGTTGACGAAGCCGGAGAAGAACTGGTTCACCGGCACCGCGTTGATCACCAGCTGCACCCCGACCTGGGCGAGCTGGTTCAACGTCACCTTGGCGACGGCGTCCGAGATCGGGTTGCCGGCCGGGACGACGATCCGCAGGGACAGCTGCTTGCCGCCCTTCGCGCGCACCCCGCCGGCCGCCGGCCGGGCCCAGCCCAGTGCGTCCAGCTCCCGGTTGGCCTCGGCCTGGTCGTAGGGCAGCACGTCGGAGTTGTCCCGGTAGTCCTTCGCGCCGTACGGGTAGATGTGGTTCCCCATCGGCACCACCTTGGGCACGATCGGCCCGATCACCTTCTGGGCGATCTCGGCCCGGTCAATGCCCCGTGCGACCGCCTGACGCAGCTTCAGGTCGGACAGGATCGCTCCCGGCGAGCCGTTGAGGGTGATCTGGGTGAACTGCTTCGGGGTGGCTTCGCGCACCTGTACGCCGGGGATGGTCTGGGCGCGGCGGAACAGGTCCACGCTGGAGCCGATCTCGTAGAGGTCGATCTCGTTGTTGGCCAGTCGGTCGGCGAGGGCGTTCCGGTCGGTGACGGTGAAGATCACCCGGGCCAGTCGGGGCTGCTCGCCCCACCAGCGCTCGTTGCGGACCAGCGTCAGGGTCTTCGCGGTCTGGTCGAGGGTGCCCACCTTGAACGGCCCGGCGGTGACCTGCGGCGACTGCACCCAGCCGGTGTTGAAGGCCTTCGGGTCGCTGTCCGTCTCCTTCGGGTACAGGCCGTAGAACAGCCCCTGCCACTCGGAGAACGGCCTGGCGAAGGTGACCAGCACGTCCTTTTCGCTCGCCCCGCGCTCCACCTTGGCGATGTCGCGGTAGCCGGTCGTGTCGCCGACCAGGTAGGCCGGGTTCGCGCCGCTGTTGGCGGTGACCTGGGCGGCGAAGTCGTCCCAGGTGATCGACCGCCCGGTGGACCACACCGCGCGGTCGTTGATGTGGTAGTGCACCACCTGCGGCGACGGTGAGACCAGTTCGGCCGACGTCACGAAGTCGGTGTCGAGCACCACGCCGCCGTCCGGTGCGTCCTTGAACGCCCGGGGCATCAGCGCGGACATCACCTCGTGCGTCTGTTCCTCGTGCCCGTCGATGTGGCTGTAGTTGTAGTTCACCGGCAGGTTGTCCAGCGGGATCCGCAGGTCACCGCCGTCGCGCAGGGTGGCAGGGTCGTGCGGGTTGATGTCCTGGTTGCCCGGCGGCGGGGTCGCCAGCCGGGCGCCGCCACCCCCGCCGCCGCAACCGGCCAGCAGCAGTGCCGCCGCGACGGTCACCAGCCCGATCTTGCCCCGCCGCGTCACAGTGCCCTCACTTCACGAACCCCGCGTTGATGTAGTCGACATCGGCGAGACCGGAGGCCCCGAAGTTGGCGAGATTCGAGCGCACGGCGACCGCGCCGGGTCGGGCGTAGAACACCACGCTGTGCGCCTCCCGCCAGATCTCCTGATCGATCCGGTTGCCGATCTCGGCCCGTTTGGCGTCGTCCAGCTCGGCGTTGCCCTGGAGGTAGAGCGCGTCGATCTCCGGCGTGCCGACCCGCCCGTAGTTCTCCCGCACGGTGTCGCCGACCGGGCTGCCGTAGATCTCCGTCGAGCTGCTCAGCGGGCTGGCGGTACCACCCCAGGAGAACAGCGCCAGGTCGAAGTTGCCCGCGGTGATGTTCGGGAACAGCTCAGCCGGCGGCAGTGGTTGCAGTACGACCGAAACGCCGAGCTGGGCCAACTGGTTCTGCACCGACTTGGCGATGTCCTGGTTGGTGGGCACGGCGCCGCCGTAGACCAGCCGCAGGCTCAGCGGTCGCCCGCTCTTCTGGCGGGTGGCGCCGTTCCGGGCCCAGCCGAGTGAGTCGAGGACCTGCTGCGCATGTGCCGGGTCGTAGGGCAACGCCCCGGAGTTGTCCCGGTAGTCCTTGGTGCCGGGCGGGTAGAGGTGGTTGCCGTTCGGCCGCGCGGACGGCTCGATCGGGCCCAGCATCTGCCGGGTGACGGCCGCGCGGTCGATGCCCTGAGCGATCGCCTGACGCAGCGCCAGCTCGGCCAGCGGCGAGCCGGTCGCTCCGTTCAGGGTGATCTGGGTGTAGTAGCGGGACGGCGCGTCGCGGACCGCGGCGCCCGGCGTGGACTGGGCCCGCCGGAGCAGGTTCACGTCCGAGCCGATCTCGTAGTAGTCGATCTCGTTGTTGGCCAGGGCGTCCGGCAGCGCCGCCGGGTCGTACTGCTTGAGGATGACCCGGTCCAGCTTCGCCGGCGTGCCCCACCACTTCGGGTCGCGCTTGAGCGTGATCGTCTTCGCGGTCGGGTCGATCGAGTCGATGGTGAACGGGCCGGCGGTGACCGCCATGGACGTCTTCCAGGCCGAGTTGAACGCCGCCGGTGTCGAGGTCAGCGAGGCGGGGAAGAACGGGTTGAACAGGTTCTGCCACTCCGCGTACGGCTTGCGGTACGTGATCACGGCCTGCTTGTCGTCGACGCCGCGGGTGACCGAGGAGATGTCGTCGTAGCCGGTGGTGCCGGAGGTCTGGTACGCCGGGTCGCTGCCGTTGGAGGAGTGCCAGTAGGCCTCGAAGTCCCGCCAGGAGAACGGGGTGCCGTCGCTCCAGGTGGCCTTCGGGTTGATCGTGTAGGTGACGACCTGCGGCGACGTGGAGGTGATCGCGGCGGAGGTGAAGTAGTCCGTGTTCAGCGTGAGCCCGCCGTCCGCGGTGCCGGTGAACGGGGCGGGCAGCATCGCGCCGGACAGGGTCACGATGTCGCTGTTGGTGCCGTCGACCTGGTTGTAGTTGTAGTTGTTCGGGAAGATGTCCAAGGGCAGCCGCAGGTCGCCGCCGTCGCGCACCCGGTCCCGGGGCTGCGGGTTGACGTCGATATTGCCGATGGCCTTGTTCTGGGGATTCGCCGCGCCGCCACCCCCGCCGCAACCGGCGACCACCACGGCGACCGCGACCGCCAGCAGCGCCAGACGCCGGCCCCTCACTTCACGAACCCCGCGTTGATGTAGTCCCAGTCGGCGAAGCCGAAGGCGCCGAAGTTGGCCAGGTTGCTCCGCACCGCGACCGCGCCGGGGCGGGGGTAGAGGATCACGCTGTGGGCCTCCTGCCAGATGAGCCGGTCTACCTGGTCGCCGATCGCCGCGCGCTTGGTGTCGTCCAGCTCCGCGGTGCCCTGGGCGAACAGCTTGTCGATCTCCGGGCTGCCGATCCGGCCGTAGTTCTGCCGGACGTTGGAGCCCAGCGGAAGTCCGTAGATGCCGAATGACGAGCTGAACGGGCTGGACGTGCTCTGCCAGCCGAACAGCGCCATGTCGAAGTTGCCCGGCGTGATGTAGGTGGGGAAGAACTGGTTGCCGTCCACCCCGTTGAGCACGACGGTGACGCCGATCTGGGCCAGCTCGTTCTGCACGGTGACGGCGAGGTCCTGAACGGCGGGATCCTGCCCGTACACCAGGCGCAGGCTCAGCGGCTTGCCGTTCTTGACCCGGGTAGCGGTTGGGCCGGTGCCCTGGCGTACCCAGCCGAGTGAGTCCAGAACCTGCTGGGCGTGCGCGGGATCGTAGGGCAGTACGCCGGAGTTGTCCCGGTACTCCTTGGATCCTGGCGCATACAGGTGGCTGCCGTCCGGTTGGGCGTTGGGCACGATCTGCCCGATGATCTGGCGGACGATCTCCTGCCGGTTGATGCCCTGCGCGATCGCCTGCCGCAGCGGCAGGTCCGCCAGCGGTGAGCCGGTACCCCCGTTGAAGGTGACGTTGAACGACTGCCGGCTCGGGGCGTTGCGCACCACTCCGCCCGGGGTGCGCTGCGCCCGGCGGAACAGGTCGAGGTTGCCGCCGATCTCGTAGTAGTCGAGCTCGTTGTTGGCCAGCGCATCCGCCTCGGCGGCCGAGTCGTAGACCCGGAAGATGATGCGGTCCAGCTTGGCGGGGGTGCCCCACCATTTCGGGTCCCTGGCAAGGGTGATCGTCTGGCTTGTCTGGTCGATGGACTGCACGGTGAACGGCCCGGCGGTGACGGGGATGCTGGTCTTCCAACCGGTGTTGAACGCCGTGGGGGTCGAGGTGAGCGACGTCGGCTCGAGCGGGGTGAACAGGTTCTTCCACTCCCCGTAGGGCTTGGCGAAGGTCACGACGACCTGCTTGTCGTCAATTCCCCTTGTCACTGAGCCAATCGAGTCGTAGCCCGTCGTACCGGCCACCTGGTAGGCCGGATTGGTGCCGTTCTGTGCCTGCCAGTACGCCTGGAAGTCCCGCCAGGTGATCGGTGTGCCGTCGGTCCAGGCCGCCTTCGGATTGATGGTGTACGTGACCACCTGTGGCGAGGTGGAGGTGACGACCGCCGAGGTGAGGTAGTCGGTGTTGACCCGCGACCCGCCGTCCGCGGTACCGACGAACATCGACGGCAGGATCGCCCCGACGATGTTGCCCATGTCGACGTTGGACCCGTCCACCTCGTTGATGTTGAAGTTGCTCGGGAACAGCGACATCGGCAGCCGCAGGTTTCCGCCGTCGCGCACGTTGTCCCGAGGCTGCGCGTTGATGTCGATGCTGCCCAGTGCCTGGCTCTGGGAACTCACGGTCCCGCCGCCGCCGCCACATCCGGTCAGCACGATCGCTCCGACGGCCAGCAGTGCGATGAGACGAACTCTCACTTCACGAACCCCGCGTCGATGTAGTCGCGGTCGGCGAAGCCGCGGGCGCCGAAGTTGGCCAGATTGGACCGGACCGCGACGACGCCCGGGACGGCGAACAGGACCGCGCTGTGCCCTTCCTGCCAGATCAACCGGTCGATCTCGTTGCCGAGGGCCGCACGTTTCGTGTCGTCCAGCTCACCCAGGCCCTGGGCGATCAGGGCATCGATCTGTGGGCTGCCGATGCGGCCGTAGTTCTGCTGGACGTTGTTGCCCAAGGGTTGCTCATAGATTCCCGCCCCGTCGCTGAGCGGGCTGGGTGTCGATCCCCAACCGAGCAGCGCCAGGTCGAAGTTGCCCCGGTTGACATAGGTGGGGAAGAACTGGCTCGGGTCGACCTGGTTGAGCTCGACGGTGACGCCGATCTGGGCCAGTTCGTTCTGCACGGTCTTGGCCATCTCGGTGTTCGACGGGTCCTGCGCGTACATCAGGCGCAGGCTCAGCGGCTTGCCGGCCTTGGCGCGGGGTGCGTTCGGACCAGGGCGGGTCCAGCCCAGCGAGTCGAGCACCTGCTGGGCGTGCGCGGGGTCGTAGGGCAGGGCGGCAGAGTTGTCCTCGTACTCCTTCTCTCCGGGGGCGTAGAAATGGTTGCCGTCCGGCTGGGCGTTGGGCACGACCTGCCCGAGCTGGCGCTGGGTGATCTCCTGCCGGTTGATGCTTTGGGCGACGGCCTGGCGCAGCCGGAGGTCGGCCAGCGGCGACCCGGCGCCCCCGTTGAGCGTGACGTTGAACGAGGTGCGCCCGGGCGCGCTGCGGATCACCACGCCCGGTGTCTGCTGGGCCCGGCGCAGCAGGTCGAGCTGGCTCGCCCCGATGATGTCCAGCTCGTTGTTGGCCAGAGCGTCGGCCAGTGCCGACGTGTCGTAGTACTGGAAGATGACGCGGTCGAGCTTGGCCGGGGTGCCCCACCACTTCGGGTTGCGGGCCAGCGTCACGGTCTTGTGGGTCTGGTCGATGGACTGCACGCTGAACGGACCGGCGGTCACCGGCATCGTGGTCCTCCACGACGTGTTGAACGTCGCCGGGCTGGCGTTCAACGAGGCCGGGGTGAGCGGCGTGAACAGGGTCTTCCACTCGCCGTAGGGTTTGTCGAAGGTCACCACGGCCTGTTTGTCGTCGGTACCCCGGGACACCGACCTGATGTCGGAGTAACCGTTCGTGCCGGCGACCTGGTAGGCCGGGTTCGTCCCGTTCAATGCCTGCCAGTACACCTGGAAGTCCCGCCAGGTGATGGGGCTGCCGTCACTCCAGACGGCCTTCGGGTTGATCGTGTAGGTGATCACCTGCGGCGCGGTCGAGGTGACGTCCGCCGAGGTCAGGTAGTCGCTGTTCAGAGCGGTACCACCGTCGGCGGTGCCGTTGAACGTCCTGGGCAGTACCGCTTCGTCGATGGCGCCAAGGTCGACGCCCGGTCCGTCCACCTCGTTGTAGTTGAAGTTGCTCGGCAGCGTCTGCATCGGGATCCGCAGGTCGCCGCCGTCCCGCACGTTGTCGCGGGGTTGTGGGTTGATGTCGGTACTGCCCAGCGCCTTGGTCGGCGGGGCACCCCCGCCACCGCCACATGCGGTGAGCGCGAGCGCTCCGACGGCCAGCAGTGCCACGGCACGAACTCTCACTTCACGAACCCCGCGTTGATGTAGTCGATGTCGGCGAAACCCGGCGCGCCGAAATTGGCCAGCGTCGAGCGGACGGCGTAGGCGCCGGTGCTGGGGTAGAGCGGCAGGTGGTGCACCTCCTGCCAGATCAGCTGGTCGATCTGGTTGCCGAGGTCCGCGCGCTTGGCGTCGTCCAGCTCCCGGATGCCCTGGTCGAACAGTGCACTGATCCGGGGGTCGTAGATCCGCCCGTAGTTCTGCTGCACGTCGTTGCCCCGTGGCTGGGCGTAAAGGCTCTGACTGGCGCTGAACGGGCTGGCGGTGGTCTGCCAGACGAAGCCGATCAGGTCGAAGTCCCCGGACTTGATCGCATCGTTCTTCTGCCGCAGGTCGAGCCGGGACGGGTTCGTGCCGACGCCGATCTGGCCGAGCTGGTCCGCCACGGTGCGGTCGATCAGGTCGCCGATCGGGTTGGAGGCGTCGCCGACCTGGCGCAGCTGCAGCGGCTTGCCGTCCTTGACCCGTACCGCGTTCGGGCTCGGTCGCACCCAGCCGAGCGCATCGAGCTCGCGGTTCGCCGCCGCCTGGTCGAAGGCGACGACGCCGGCGTTCGGCCGGTAGTACATGGAGCCGTAGGGGTAGATGTGGTTGTCCAGCGTGGTCACCTTCGGCACGATCTGCCCGATCAGCCGCCGGGCGAGGGCCAGCCTGTCGATGCCCTTGGCGACGGCCTGGCGCAGCCGTACGTCGGCCAGGACGGCGCCGGGTGCACCGTTGAACGTGATGTGGTTGTACGGCCGCTCCGGCGACTCCCGAACCGACGCGCCGGGCACCGACTGGGCGCGGCGCAGCAGGTCGACACTGGAGCCGATCTGATAGAAGTCGATCTCGTTGTTGGCCAGGCCGTCGGCCAGCGCGTTGCGTTCGTAGACCCGGAAGATGATCTGGTCCAGCTTCGCCGGCGTGCCCCACCACTTCGGGTCGCGGCGCAGTGTCACCGTCTTGCCGGTGAGGTCGATCGACCCCAGCGCGAACGGGCCCGCGGTGATCGGGATCTTGTTGATCCAGCCGCTGTTGAACATCCCGGGGTCGGTGTTGGTGGAGATCGGGTAGAGCGGGCTGAACAGGCCCTGCCACTCCGCGAAGATCCGCGCGAAGGTGACGACGACCTGTCTGTCGTCGGTCCCCCTTGCCACCGAGGCGATGTCTTCGTAGCCGGTCTTGCTGGCGATCTGGAACGCGGGGTTCGTTCCGTTGAGGGCCTTCCACTGGGCCTCGAAGTCGCGCCAGGTGATCGGCGAGCCGTCGCTCCAGGTCGCCTTCGGGTTGATCGCGAACGTGACGATCTGCGGCGCGGACGAGGTGAGCACTGCCGAGGTGAGGAAGTCGGGATTCACTCCGATGCCGCCGTCGGCCGTGCCGGTGAACAGGGAAGGCAGCACTGCCGACAGCATGTTGAGGCCGATGATGTCGGCGCCGTCGAACTGGTTGTTGTTGAAGTTCGACGGCACGTAGTCGATCGGCCAGCGCAGGTTGCCGCCGTCGCGGATCTGGTCGCGAGGCTTCGGGTTGATGTCGTTGTGCCCGGCGCCCGCCCCCGGGTTCTGCAGCTGCCCTCCCGAACCGCCGCCGCAGGCGGCCAGCAGGGCGGCACCGGCGAGCAGGGCGCTGCCCTGCAGCAGGTGCCGGCGGCTGAGGAGCTCGCTCACTTCAGGTACCCCGCGTCGATGTAGTCGATGTCGGCGAACCCGGGTGCGCCGAAGTTCGCCAGCGTGGACCGCACCGCGTACGCGCCGGTGGCCGGGTAGAGCGGCAGGTGGTGCACCTCCTGCCAGATGAGCCGGTCGGCCTGGTTGCCGAGGTCGGCGCGCCTGGTGTCGTTCAGCTCCCGTAGCCCCTGCTCGAACAGCGCGCTGACCTGCGGGTCGTAGATCCGCCCGTAGTTCTGCTGCACGTCGTCGCCCCTCGGCTCGGCGTAGAGCCCCTGGGTGCCGCTGAACGGGGTGCTGGTGTTCTGCCAGGCGAACGTGACCAGGTCGAAGTTGCCGGTCTTGTACTGGCTGCTGGCCTGCTGGATCGGCACCGGCTGGATGATCACGGTGACCCCGAGCTGGGCCAGTTGGTCGAGCACGGTCCGGTCGATCTGCTGCCCGATCGGGTTGGGCGTCGCTTCCAACAGCCGCAGCCGCAGCGGCTGGCCGTTGCGGCTGCGCATCGCGTCGGGGGAGGCCCGCACCCAGCCGAGCGTGTCCAGCTCGCGGTTGGCCGCGCCCCGGTCGTAGGGCAGCTCGCCGGAGTTGTCCCGGTAGTCCTTGGAGCCGTAGGCGTAGATGTGGTTGCCCAGCTGGGTCACGTTGGGCACGATCGCACCGACCATCCGGCGGGCGATCGCGGTGCGGTCGATGCCCTTGGCGATGGCCTGGCGCAGCTTCAGGTCGGACAGGACCGCGCCGGGCGCGCCGTTGAAGGTGATCTGGTTGTACTGCCGTTCGGCGGACTGCCGGATCGCCGCCCCGGGCACCGACTGGGCGCGCTTGAGCAGGTCCACGCTGGACCCGATGGGGTAGAAGTCGATCTCGTTGTTGGCCAGCGCGTCGGCCGTCGCGGTGCGCTCGAAGACCTTGAAGATGATCCGGTCCAGTTTGGCCGGCCGACCCCACCACTTCGGGTTCCGGCGCAGCGTCACGGTCTTCGCGGTCGGGTCGATCGCGTCGAGTGCGAACGGACCGGCGGTGACCGGGATCTTGTTGATCCAGCCCGTGTTGAACAGCGTCGGGTCGGCGTTGGTCGAGGCCGGGTACAGCGGGCTGAACAGGGACTCCCACTCCGCGAACATGCGGGCGAAGGTGACCACGACGTGGTGGTCGTCGGTACCGGGCGCGACCGAGGCGATGTCCTCGTAGCCGGTGCGGCTGGAGATCAGGTAGGCCGGGTTGGTGGCGTTGAGCGCCTTCCACTGGGCTTCGAAGTCGCGCCAGGTGATCGGTTTGCCGTCACTCCAGGTTGCCTTCGGGTTGAGCGCGTAGGTGACGACCTGCGGTACGGCCGAGGTGAGGTCCGCCGCGGTGAGGAAGTCGGCATTCCGGGCCGTGCCGCCGTCCGCGGTGTCGGTGTACAGCACCGGCAGCACCGCGTCGGTGATCTGCTTCGTCTGCACCTGGCTGCCGGAGAACTGGTTGCGGTTGAAGTTGTCCGGCAGCGAGTCGATCGGCCAGCGCAGGTCGCCGCCGTCGCGCAGCTGGTCCGCCGGCCTGGGGTTGACGTCGTTCGCGCCGGTCGCGGCCGGTGTCGGTGCGGGGCCGCCGCCGCTGCTCGAGCAACCTGCCAGCGTGACCGTCAGACCGGTTGTCAGCACGCACAACAACGCGGCCACCCACGATCCACTCCGCGAGCGGACCTTCACACGACCTCCCGAACGCGAGCGTGGTGACAGGCCACGTTGTGGGCGGGGCCCGCCGTGCCGTCCGGCGTCGCCTCCAGCGGCGGATCCCGCTCCAGGCACAGCTGCTGGGCCAGCGGGCCGAGTGTGGGGAACAGCGGGCAGCGGGTACGGAACCGGCAGCCCGAGGGCGGGTCCGCCGGGTTGGGCAGGTCGCCGTGCAGCAGGATGCGCTCGCGGCGGCGCTCCACCGTCGGGTCCGGCACCGGGATCGCGGAGAGCAGTGCCTGGGTGTACGGGTGGTACGGGGCACTGAATACCGAGTCCACCGCGCCGACCTCGACGAGTTTGCCCAGGTACATCACCGCAACCCGGTCGGCGAGGTGGCGCACCACGGACAGGTCGTGCGCCACGAACAGGTACGCCAGCCCCAGCCGCACCTTGAGCTCGTCGAGCAGGTTGATCACGCCGGCCTGGATAGACACGTCCAGCGCGGACACCGGCTCGTCGAGAACCAGCACCTTCGGCTCGAGTGCCAGTGCCCTGGCGATGCCGATGCGCTGGCGCTGACCGCCGGAGAACTCCGCCGGATAGCGTTCGGCGTGCTCCGGGCGCAGCCCGACCAGCCGCAGCAGCTCCCGCACCCGCTCGTTGCGCCGCTGCACCGCCATGCCGTGCACCATCAGCGGCTCGGCGATCACGTCGCCGACCGGCAGCCGGGGATCCAGCGAGGCGATCGGGTCCTGGAAGACCACCTGCAGGTCGCGCCGGATCGCCTTGCGGCCGGCCCGGTCCAGCCGGGTCACGTCCTGCCCGAGCACCTCGACGGTGCCCTCGGTCGGCTTGGTCAGCCCGAGGATCTCCATCAGGGTCGACGTCTTGCCGCAGCCCGACTCACCGACCAGCGCCAGTACCTCGCCGGCCCGCAGCTCGAAGGACACCCCGTCGACCGCGCGCACGGTGCCGACCCGGCGGCGGAACACCGCGCCCCGGGTGAGCGGGTAGTGCCTGGCCAGGTCGGTCACCTTGAGCACCACGTCCGGCTCGGTGCCGTTCGCCGACGGCGCCTGGGGGATCGCGGTGACCCCGAACAGCTCCGCCGCGTCCGGCGCCTTCGCGACCAGCTCGCCGGCGCGCCAGCAGGCGGTGCCGTGCTCGGCGGGGACGGGGCCGTCGGACCCGGTCCCCTCGATGGGCGTCAGCGGCGGCTCGTCGGCGCGGCACTGGTCCTCGGCCAGCGGGCAGCGCGGCACGAACGGGCAGCCGGGATCCAGGTCGACCATGGACGGCGGCTGCCCCTCGATCGGCACCAGCGGCTGGCGCCGGTCGGCGTCGAGGCGGGGGATGGAGCCGAGCAGACCGAGCGTGTACGGCATCCGGGGGCCGGCGAACAGCTCGTCGACCGGCGCGGTCTCCACGACCCGCCCGGCGTACATCACCTGAACCCGGTCCGCCACGCCGGCGACCACCCCCAGGTCGTGGGTGATCAGGACCAGCCCGGCGCCGGTCAGCTCGCGCGCGGTCCGCAACACGTCCAGCACCTGCGCCTGCACGGTGACGTCCAGCGCGGTGGTCGGCTCGTCGGCGATGATCAGGTCCGGGTCGTTGGCGATGGCCATCGCGATCACCACGCGCTGCCGCATGCCGCCGGAGAACTCGTGCGGGAACGCCCTGGCCCGCTCCGCGGCGCGCGGGATGCCCACCACGTCCAGCAGCTCGACCGCGCGCCGCGCGGCCTGGTCCTTGGTCAGGTCCTTGTTGTGGATCAGCAGCGCCTCGGCCACCTGGTTGCCGACGGTGAAGATCGGGGTGAGCGCGGAGAGCGGGTCCTGGAACACCATCGCGATCCGCCGGCCCCGGATCCGGGCCAGCTCGGTGTCGGAGCGCCCGAGCAGCTCCTCGCCGCGGAACCGGATCGACCCGGACACCTGTGCCTGCGGCGGCAGCAGGCCCATGGTGGCCAGCGCGGACACCGACTTGCCGGAGCCGGACTCGCCGACGATACCCAGCACCTCGCCGGCACCCACCTCGAAGCTCACCCCGCGCACCGCCCGCACCGGGCCGGCCTCGCTGGGGAAGGACACCTCAAGGCCGTCGACCCGCAGGATCGGTTCGCCGGCGGCCTCGCGGGACGGGGTCATCGGGCTCCCGCCCGCTTCGCGCGTGTGCCGGGTCGTTTACCGGGTCGTCTACCGCGGGCCCGGGTGGACGTCGGGTCCAGCGCGTCCCGCAGCCCGTCACCGAAGAAGTTCACCGAGAGCACGGTGGCCACCAACAGCCCGGCCGGGAACAGGAACAGCCAGGTGAAGGTGAGCGCGGAGTCGGTGCCCGAGGCGATCAGGGTGCCCAGCGAGACGTCCGGCGGCTGGATGCCGAACCCGAAGTAGCTCAGTGCGGTCTCGCCGAGGATCGCGCCGCCGACGCCGATGGTCGCATCGATGATCAGCAGCGATGCCATGTTCGGGATGATGTGCCGGGCAATGATCCGCCAGGCCGGCATGCCCATGAACCGCGCGGCCAGCACGTAGTCCCGCTCGCGCAGGGTCAGTGTCATGCCGCGCACGATCCGGGACGTGATCATCCAGCTGAACGCGGACAGCAGCAGCACCAGCAGCAGCCAGGACTTGCCCCGGAACCACGGGCTCAGGATCGCCACCACCAGGAACGACGGCAGCACCAGCAGCAGGTCGACCAGCCACATCAGGCCCTTGTCGGCGGCCCGGCCGAAGTAGCCGGCGGTGGCCCCGACCACCGAGGCCACCGCGGTCGAGATCACCCCCACCAGCAGGCCGATCAGCAGCGACTTCTGCAGCCCGCGCATGCACTGGGCGAACAGGTCCTCGCCGAGCTTGGTGGTACCGAACCAGTGCTGCGGGGACGGTGCCATCAGCAGCGCGGCGTCGTCCTGGGTGCGGTAGTCCCACGGATAGAGGAACGGTGAGACGAACGCGCCGACGAACAGCAGCGCCACCACCACCGCGCCGATCAGGCCCAGCCGGTTGCGCAGCAGCCTGCGCAGCACCAGCCGCCCCCGGGTCGCCGACCGCCCGGCCGCCACCTCGGCAACCGGTACCGGGCCGGCGCCGGGCTCCGGCACGGTCAGCGCGCTGCTGTCGTCCCGCTCCACGGGCAGCTGTGTCACGCGATCACCCGACCCGCACTCGTGGGTCCAACGCGGCGTAGACCACGTCGGAGAGCCATCCGGAGAACAGCACCAGTACCGCGATGAACAGCGTCACGGTGGCGATGATGTTGGCGTCCTGGTTCTGCACACCGACGATCAGCCAGTCGCCCATGCCGAACCAGCCGAAGATCCGCTCGGTGAACACCCCGCCGGTGATCAGCAGCCCGAAGCCGAACGCGAACAGGGTCGCCATCGGGATCAGCGCGGTCCGCAGCCCGTGGGTGAACAGGGCCTTTCTCCTGGTCAACCCCTTGGCCTGCGCGGTACGCAGGAAGTCGCTGCCCAGCACGTCGAGCATCGCGCTGCGCTGGTAGCGGCTGTAGACGGCGGCCAGCCCGATGGCGATCGCCACGGTCGGCAGCACCAGGTGTTGCAGCCGGTCCACCAGCAGGTCCCAGGTGCCGCCGGAGAAACCCGCGGTGGACTCACCGTTGAAGTAGAGGATCTGGGTGCCGGCGGCCTGGTTCACCGGGAGCCACAGCACCTTCAGCAGGGTGCCGATGACGAAGACCGGGGTGGACAGGATCAGGAAGGAGAACAGCGTGGTGACGTGGTCGAAGATCTTGTACTGCTTGATCGCCGCGGTCACCCCGAGCAGCACACCGGCGATCACCCCGATCACCGTGCCGGCCAGGAAGAGCCGCAGGCTGATCCCGGCCCGGCGCCACAGCTCGTCGTTGATCGGCGCGTCGGCCACGGTCTTGCCGAAGTCGCCGTGCAGCACCACCCCCTCGGCCCAGATGGCGAACCGCTGCGGGATGGGCTTGTCCAGGTGCAGCTCGACCCGCTTGGCCTCGATGGTGCTGGCCGGCGGCGGCGGCTGGCGTTGGGCGAGCGCATCCAGTGGCCGGAAGGTGGCGGAGGCGAGCGCGAACGCGAAGAAGGTGGCGATCAGCAAGAGCGCGAGGTAGTTCACCAACCTGCGGGCCAGGAATCCGGCCATGGGCGATCCGCTCCTCGTCCGTCCGGCGTCCGTCCAGCGTCACGCCCCCGCGCTGTGCCGGAGTATAAAACGCGGTGCATACCACTCATCTGAGCGGGTGGCGGCTCGTCCGGGGCACTGTGGACAGCCGCGGACGCACCGTGGCACGGTGGCGGTGTGACCGAGGTGAATGCTGTGAACGCCACGGCCGCCGCACTGCTGGGCCTGCTGCACGCCGGACCGATGACCGGGGGCCAGTTGGTTGCGGCTGCCGAGGAGCGCTACGGAGCGTTCTTCTCGGTGACCCGCAGCCAGGTGTACCGGGAGCTGCCGGGGTTGGCCGAGTCCGGGCTGCTGCGCCTGGGTGTGCGCGGTCCGAGGGCGTCGCAGCAGTACGTGCTCACGCCGGCCGGGCGGCGCGCGTTCAAGTCCTGGCTGACCACCGGCGAGGGCTCCGACCAGCTCCGCAGCCCGCTGATCCTGCGGATCCTGCACGCCGGTTCGCTCACCGTGCGGCAGCGGGGCGCGCTGGTGGACCGGGGGCGGCTGGTCTACGCCGAACGGCTGGTGCGCGCCGAGGAGGCCGTCAAGTCCGCTGACTCGTCGCCGACCGCGACGCCGTACGCGCGGGCCGTCGCCGACTTCGCGGTCGCGCACAACCGGGCCGTACTGGCGCTGCTGGACACCGTGCCGACCGGCTGATCGACGCTGTGCCGGCAGGCTGAGAGCGGCCGAATGGGCCGATCGGGTAGCGGGATGGGCCGACGGGGTCGACAGTGGGGGCGCCGGGGGTCGTACCCTGGGTCGTTGTGAACCTCGACATTCCGGCAGAGATCAAGAATTTGGACGGCACCCTCGAAAGTATCGAGGCGGTGCTGGACCTGCCCAAGCTGCGGGCCGTCGTCGAGGAGCTCTCCGAGGAGGCCGGCCAGCCCGACCTGTGGAACGACCAGGAACGGGCCCAGGCGGTCACCAGCAAGCTGTCCCGCGCACAGGCCCAGCTGCGCCAGCTCGACGACATCCGGCACCGCCTGGACGACCTGCCGGTGCTCTACGAGCTGGCGGCCGAGACCGATGGCGCCGAGGGCGAGCAGGCACTGGCCGACGCCGACGCCGAGCGCATGCGGCTGCGTAAGGACATCGGCTCGCTGGAGGTCCGCACCCTGCTCTCCGGCGAGTACGACCCCCGGGACGCGCTGGTCACCATCCGTTCCGAGGCGGGCGGGGTGGACGCGGCCGACTTCGCCGAGATGCTGATGCGGATGTACCTGCGCTGGGCGGAGCGCCACGAGTACGCGGTCGACGTCTACGACACCTCCTACGCCGAGGAGGCGGGCATCAAGTCGGCCACCTTCGCGGTACACGCCCCGTTCGGCTACGGCACGCTGTCCGTCGAGCAGGGCACCCACCGGCTGGTCCGCATCTCCCCGTTCGACAACCAGGGGCGTCGCCAGACCTCGTTCGCCGGGGTCGAGGTGGTGCCCGTGGTGGAGTCCACCGACCACGTGGAGATCGACGAGAAGGAGCTGCGGGTCGACGTCTACCGCTCCTCGGGCCCCGGCGGCCAGGGCGTGAACACCACCGACTCGGCGGTCCGGCTGACCCACCTGCCGACCGGCATCGTGGTGTCGTGCCAGAACGAGCGCTCCCAGCTGCAGAACAAGGCCAGCGCGATGATGGTGCTGCAGGCCAAGCTGCTGGAGCGGCGCCGGCACGAGGAGCAGGCCAAGATGGACGCGCTCAAGGACACCGGCTCCAGCTGGGGCAACCAGATGCGCTCCTACGTGCTGCATCCCTACCAGATGGTCAAGGACCTGCGCACGGACTTCGAGGTGGGCAACCCGGCCGCGGTGCTGGACGGCGAGATCGACGGCTTCATCGAGGCCGGCATCCGGTGGCGCCGCCAGCAGCAAACCCAGCGCGTCTGAGCGCACTACACCGTTGCGCGGCGGGTCGGCGGCCGGTCGGCCCACCCGGGGCGAGTAACCTCTGGCCCCGTGATTCGGCTGGAGAAAGTGTCCAAGTCCTACCGGACGTCGACCCGCCCAGCGTTGGATCAGGTCACGGTGGACGTCGGCAAGGGCGAGTTCGTCTTCCTGATCGGGCCGTCCGGTTCTGGCAAGTCGACGTTCCTGCGCCTGCTGCTGCGCGAGGACGTGCCCACCAAGGGCGATGTCTTCGTCGCGGACTGGAATGTGGCCAAGCTGCCCCGGCGCAAGGTGCCCCGGCTGCGCCAGCGGGTGGGCTGCGTGTTCCAGGACTTCCGGCTGCTGCAGAACAAGTCGGTCGCGGAGAACGTGGCCTTCGCCCTGGAAGTGATCGGCAAGCAGCCGCGCACCATCCAGAAGGTGGTGCCGGAGGTGCTCGAGCTGGTGGGGCTGCAGGGCAAGGCCAACCGGATGCCGAACGAGCTGTCCGGTGGCGAGCAGCAGCGCGTCGCGGTGGCCAGGGCGTTCGTGAACCGGCCGCTGGTGCTGCTGGCCGATGAGCCCACCGGCAACCTGGACCCGGACACCAGCCAGGACATCATGTTGCTGCTGGAACGGATCAACCGCACCGGGACCACCGTCCTGATGGCTACCCACGACCACTCGATCGTCGACTCGATGCGCCGCCGGGTGGTCGAGCTGGACCTCGGCCGAGTGATCCGCGACGAGACCAGGGGTGTCTACGGCGTCGGCCGCTGAACCCGGCCCGACCTGCGCCCAGCCCGCTCCCCGCCCGCTCCCCGAGAAGGCCTGATGCGCTTCAACTTCGTGTTCCGTGAGGTCGTCACCGGCCTGCGCCGCAACGTGACGATGACCGTGGCGATGATCCTGACGACCGCGATCTCGCTGGGCCTGCTCGGTACCGGGTTGCTGGCGGTGCACACCATCGACCAGACCGAGCAGCTCTACGGCGACCGGCTCGAGGTGGTCGTGTCGATGACCCTGGACGTCTCCACCCGCGACCAGGACTGCTCGCAGCCCATCTGTGCCGGGTTGCGCGACCAGCTCAAGGGCTCGCCGCTGGTGCAGTCGGTGAACTTCGAGAACCAGCAGCAGGCCTACGCCCGCTTCGAGCGGCTGTTCCAGGGACAGACGCTGGCCGGCCTGGCCCGCCCGCAGGGGCTGCCCGCGTCGCTGCGGGTCAAGCTGGTGGACCCGAACCAGACCGACGCGCTGCGCGCCCTGCTGCAGGGCAAGGTCGGTGTCGCCAGGATCACCGATCAGCGCGACGTGGTGGAGCGACTGTTCAGCTTCCTGCGCACGATCCGGGACGTGGTGTTCACGCTGGCCCTGATCGAGGTGCTGGCCGCCGCCCTGCTGATCTCGAACATGGTGCAGCTGTCGGCGTACAACCGGCGTACCGAGGTCGGCGTGATGCGGCTGGTCGGCGCGACCCGGTGGTACACCCAGCTGCCGTTCCTGCTGGAGGCGGCGGTGACCGGCGTGGTCGGTACCGCGCTGGCGGTCGGCAGCCTGCTGGTCGGCAAGGCGCTGTTCCTGGACTCGGCGATCAGCAACGGCTTCGGCGACGGTGTCATCCCGGTGATCCAGTACGGGGACATCCTGTCGGTGTCCCCGTGGCTGTTCCTGCTGGGCATCGGCATCGCGTCCATCACCGGCTACGTAACCCTCCGCCTCTACGTCCGCCTCTAGCCCGCGGGTTCCCGCAGCCCACACAGCTCCAGCGGCTCGACACAGCGGCCTGGGCCGCTGTGTGAGCGACAGACGGGCTGTGTGAGGAGGACTTGTGCACAGGGGGGCGGGTTGTGCACAGGGGGGGTTAGGGGATAAGGCTTGATCAAATGAGCCCAACCCGGACACCGTCACGTTGCGTAGCACAGGCGCGCGTAGGCACGCTGGGTAGCGGGCGAGACCGGGGCGCGGCGGGCGAGTACAGAGCGTGACAACGACCTCTGCCGCCGGTTGGCTGTCACCGTGTGTAGCGGGATGGGGAGGCCTGCCAGGTGCGCGAATGCGGCTCGGTGTGAGCGCTGGCTACGGTGACGGTGTGTAGCCAGGCAGGGCATTGTTGGCCCGCCGGGTGAGGGCCAGCCTCGGTGACGGTGTGTAGCACTGTGGTTGGTGCACTCAGACGGACGGTGATCCGCCGCGACGATGCGCGTTCCCATCGAAGTCGTAGTCCTCGGCGCCGAGGACGAGCGCGGTTTCCAGCACGAACCGATAGCAGCGCCTGAACGTCTCTTCGGTCAGGGTGTCCGTGTTCGGTCCCCGAGAGAAGTTCACCTGGGGTGGCCGCCCGTCGAGGGTGATTGGGTAGTAGGGGGTGGGGGTGTGTGCGTCGAAAAGCGCGTATGCGCGAAGGTCGACGCCGAAGGCGAGCAGCTTCTGTCGCTCATCGAGTGCAGTGAGCCACTCGACCAGGTACTTGCCGGCCGTGCTCCTGCTGGGGTCGAGCTCGCTCGGCCGGGACGGCGGCTCCGTCCTGAACAGGCTCGTGCCCTCGTACTTGACCTTGCGCTGCTCGTAGTCGCGGATCAGCCGATCGAAGGCGAGGCGTAGCTCCTCCGCCGCCTTGTCGGCATTGCCCTCGCGCCACCTCGCGGACGCCGCCTCCAGGTGCTCGCGGGCCTCGCCGTCGCGCACGAAAGCCGTCATGCTGATCGACTCGAAGTCCTGATCGAGCCCGATGCGCGAAGCGTCGGCCAGGAAGCCCATTGCCGTGCCACGGTGCCTCTCGATGGTGTTCTTGCCCGTCTCGTTGCCGTAATGCTTGAAGCCGACCCGTGCGGAGTTCAGCGCGAGCAGGGGAGCCCGGTACTGCGCGAGGTCAGGGAATTTGCCCGCCACGTCGTCGAACAGCTTGTCGAAGTCGGACTTGTTTCTCCGCGTGATGTTGTTGTGCTCGGCGGTGAGGTTGAGCACCGACTCCACCGCGTCCTGGAAGCCGTTGAGCGCCAGCGTCGCCAGCGGTAGCGGCGCCCGGCTCTGCTCCTCCGCGTGCCGCGCCTGGTATCTGATCAGGCTCAGCCACTCTCCGTGAGGCGGGGAGAGGGGCTGTGGGGCGGGTTGGGCCGGTTGACTCGTGGTCATGAACGATCACGGTAAACCGAGTGGGTTGTCGGTCCGCAGTCGCGGTCGCGGTCCGTGGCCGTCAGGCCGCGCGTCGTCGGTAACCGGGCGCCGTTCCATTGACCCGCGCAGTCATGCGGTCCGTACTCGGTAACAATGAGTCGCCATGAGCAGCGGCATCAGCCTGAGCGGCGGTCACCTCGACATCGGACCCGATGGGCACGGGCACTTCCGGGCCACCATCCCGTCGCTGTCCGACTTCAAGGGCGTCGTCGCGTATTTGAACTCCGACGCGTTGCTCTACACCCCGACGGACGGCAAGCCCCACAAGCTTCAGCTCACCGACCCGGACCCGGCGCCACCGACAACATTCCCCGCGACTGTCACGTTCGAGGTGACCGAGACACCGATTCCGCCAGGCTCACCCCGCGAGCTGATGCTCCTGCTGAGCGCGTCCGACGAGAGGCCACCGCTGCACCTCAGCGTGGTCGACTACAGCGAACCCGCGCACGGTGAGACCGGCCACCTGACGATCCTGTGCGACACCCCCAACGAGTACCAGGCCATCGTCGGCCATCTCACCACCGGTGAGGGCGGCATCCTCAAGTCCTACAGCGGCGGCGTGTGGGTACTACGCCACCAGGGCGACGACGTCGAGCCCGAAAGCACCTTCCCGAGGACGGTGCGGTTCGAGGTGCTGAGGGAGTTCTGACGCCTGCGGAACACTGGCACTTCCGGTCCGCGACGGGCAGAGTCGAGGCGTGCCCCTTCCGCCCACCACAACCGGCTGTCGCTCGGTGTGCCCGCTGTGCTGCAGTGACGGTGCGATCGCCCACTCACGGGCCGCTGTCGCGCACGACGGCCGTGAGGCACGGGGGTGGGAGACCCGATGGTGCCCGGTCTGTGAGGGCCAAGAGTGGCTGGCGGGGCTCGTCCCGCCGGTGTGACGGTCAGGCGGCTGACCCGATCACTCGGTAGGCGGTGGCCCGGCTGAGCTTGAACGAGCGGGCCAGATCGGCCACGGACTCCCCGGCGGAGTAGGCGGGACCAGTTGGCGCTCGTAGGCTGTCAGGGAGCCGAAGATGCCCGCCAGCATCCGGCCGGACGCTGGTCGGGATGCTCTCCTTGATCGAGCGCACCATGATGCCCCCGCCGATGTAGGTCATAGGCGACCCGCACGACCTCGGACAGGGAACGATCTTGTCCTCGACCGTAACCAGTCCGGGTCGCGCTTCCTTCGGATGTGCGCGCGCAGCCAGCGGGCCGCTTCTCCCACGTTAGAGGGCTTTACTTGCTGTATGTAGTAGCGCCCCAAACTTGGTCAATATCCGCTTGTACGCGCGTTCAAAGTAATCGGGGATGCATGGGCGATTCGATGGCTCACATTCGATTAAGACGCTTTCGATGACATCGTGGGGAGCCTCGGAGTGCCCGTAGCGGTGTCCGCTCGCGGCTGCGCGTAGATAATTGACCGTTGCGCATAGCTTATTGATGTCGTCGCTATTGTAGACGATAAGCTGGGCTTTCAATCGTTGGTCGCCGGTTTGCTCGTAGCGAAGGTGGATAGTCTCCGCCGCAAAGCCGTCGGTCAGGCTGGAGGTACCTACCATGCCGTAGTATTGGCTTACCTCTTTCAGGCTCAGCGTTGGGATGGGGAGCCTCAGATTCTGTTGTGCCCAATGGAAGAGGTCGATGTGGCGCGCTTCGACTTGTGCGATGATTTGTAGATCTCCCGCTCTGTTGGCAGCCTTTCTCAGGGCGGGGAGGTCTGCGCCCAGGCCGTTCCAGGTGATAATAGGTAAGTCGGAGTGAGCGGCGAGAAAATTAGCCAAATCCTTGAGCACCGCAGCTTCTCCGGCGGGGTTGCTCCACCAAAAGCACCGCAGGTCTCCATTAGGGCGGACTACTCTGGCGCCGATGAGCCAGATGTGGGACGGCGTGTATTCAGCGTCAAGGGCGATGTAGCCTTCTTGTACCGGAAATGCTGTCGCCCCTGATAAGTTTACAGGGCTGCCGGTAATCTGCGCGTGTGCGTGTTCTTGCCAGCGCCTTACCTGGGAGACGCTGAGTCGGTGAGAAGCGTCTGGTGTGGCCCCACGCAGGTTGGCGAGGATCGTGCGTGCGTCCTCGGCGACGAGTTGCTCGCATTGTGTGTACCCGGCAGCCTCCAACGCTTTTGCACGCTTCGGTCCAATGCCCCAGATCGATGACACGTGGAGTAGGGTTAGTGGTGAGGTCTCACCGCGTGGTTTTGGTGCTTCCGGTGGTGGTGCATCCATTGGGGGAACACTCGGAATATTCATTTGTGTTTCTTGTTCCTGTCAAATTTTCGAAAGTGAGCTAACGTGACGAGAATACCGCTGGCGTTCGGCTCCGGCGAGTGGTCATCCGGCGAGCGTGGCGTTTTCTGCACGCTTCGCTGGCGTACTTTCGTCGCCGCCCGATGGGTACTCCGCAGCCGCACAGGCACGTTCGTTGGCGGTGGTTGCGATGGTCACGCCAATACCCGAGAACCGACTCGAAGTCATCGTACAGGTTGGTACGCCATATGTTTTGGTATGGATTATCAACTCCCCGCTGGTTGAGGTCGGCGAGGACGGTATCAACGGCTAGCTCCGTAAGCGCGCGCAATGGCTGCGGTCGCGGTGCTGTCTTTCCAGTGCGAATTTTCTTGATTTGGGATTTACTGAGGCCAGTGTGTTCAGCCAGTTCCCCTATGGTGTAGGCGCTCAGGGGAGGAAGGATCAGACTGGTGATTGTGTCGGTGGCGTTGGTGTAGTCGGTCAGGATTTGGTCTTGGCTGCCGATGATCCCGGCGGTGATGTCGTCGAGCCGGTTGGCTTCTTTGCCGATGTGGTGCAACACGGCAAGATGCACGTCGCGCCTTTGGAGCAGGCCGACGGTGTCGGAGCGGCAGGGTCTGCCGTCAGGTCCGTTCGCTTTGTGCTCTGGGTGGCGCAGGTAGTCGTGTAGCACCTGTCGATAGGTTTTGAGTTGGACCAGATCAGCGGGCTGGTCCAGACCGTCACCATCGTCGTTTAGGTAGTTCCATCTGGCTGTGGTCGCACGGTAGGTGGGTCCGTGGGGGTCGTAGAGGTTGCGCCAGGGCAGGTCAGCCCATTTGGTGGGATCGGACTCGTAGGCGGTGATCAAGTGGAATCGGCGGGGGTCGACTCCGGGTGGGTGACCGAGCTTGGCGACGTGGCCGACCAGCAGGAAGTTGGCGGGTTTGATCTGCTGGGCGAAGGTCTTGCCTTGGTTCCATTCGGCGAAGGGTGCCCAGAGGGTGGGTGAGGACACGTTGATTTGGGTTAGCGCGGGACGGTCGAGCCATTCTGGCTCGTCGACTTCGACCCCGTGGGCATGGGAGACGATGAGGTGCCAGAATTGGCGAATCCACTCCTGATCATCCGACCTCGGGTTGGTGGGGTTGAGTAGGTGACCGAGCCCGTGCTGGGAGTGCTTGTCCCGGTCGATCTCAATAAACGGTTCGTCGGGGATGTCGGTGTCGTCGCCGGTTGAGACGATGACCGGCGTTCCGGTGTTGTCCAGTTGGTAGAGGGCGTAGCGTTTCGCCGAGATCGCATAACAGTGACCCCGAAATTCTTCCTTGAGAATGTCGGCTACGGCGCCTGGCTGGTAGGGGTTGAGCGCCTGAAACCGCGCACGGATGGCGTCGACCTGCTCGAAGGTCAGTGCGCGTACGGCGGCGCGGCCATCCGGCAGCTTGTACGGTCCGCCGGGGCAGGGCACCAGCGTGCCCCCTCGGTTGGCGACGATGGCCATGCTGTCGGTATCGGCGAACACCCACGAGCCACCGGCGTCGGTGACGCAGCGTTCGAGCATGGCCAGCATCAGCCGGGCGGCCCCGGTGATACATGCGGCGATTGGGGGAAAGCAGTACTCACCGGGGCGTTCCGGTGCATTGACTCGCTTGGTCCATCGGTGACTGTGTGCGCCGTAGACCGTGGCAGCCTGGTGTCGGCCGCGTCCGAGTTCTTCCCGGATTATCTCAGCGAACACCCCATAGCTTCCGGCATTGGCGAGCACCTTCAAAAACGCGGCCAACGTTGAGTCGCTGGTCTTGAGGCTTTGGCGCTGGGATACCACAACCGAGAAGAAATCGTCACTGTTTGGATCGACCCGTACTTGCCCCCGCAGCCGGGTCGGCTTCAGAGAAGACAGCTTCCCGCCGGATGGGACGAACCGAATCGCGCGCAACACCTGCGGTGCTCGTCGGGTCAGTAGTGTGGAGGCCACCGCGTCGGGGATCGTGTACCACAGCGGCTGGGTCGCAAACAGCGGGTTGATCCCGATGTTCCAACCCGGCTGCGGGCCGTATTGGGCGCGCACCGGCAGAATGTCGCCGTCGGGCATGATTTGAACGATGCCGACGAACTGGCGCCACGCGTCCGGGTCAAAGCAGTCGTCGAGACGGATCCGGTCGAGCAACGCTTCGAGCTCGTCGGTGGCGTCGACGACCTCGATCGTCTCAGCGATGAGCAGCTCCGACATTCCCATGAGCGCGTCGACGGTAGGATACATGCTGGTGCAATCACACAACACCACCGGCATAGGGGTCTGCCGGATACGGTCTTCGGCGCGGCCGCCATAAAACGCTGACATGGCTTGGCCAAGCACCTCGGGTGAAAACTCCGGTATGCGGTCCAGGATCGGGGTAATGCCCATCGCGTGGTAGTAGGCCTTGGCGATGGACGCGGGCGAAAACACCTTCGTGTCCTGCAATTCGATCGGATGTCGCTGGTACTCGCGAGCAACTTTTTCGTAGAGTTCGGTAGTTGCCTGCACATCGCGCCGACAGTAATCAATATATTCCCTCGTGATGCGGCCGTGCCCCCCCTCTGCGGCCACCTTGCCGTCGGTGACGCCGAAGGTCTTACACGCCGACGCCAGACGGTGTCCCTCGCTGGTCAGCCCGAAGACCATTTGACGTAAGTCCAGAAAATGCCCGCGAAACGCTGTTCCCTTCTTTCTCTTACGCTGCTGCGCGCGTGATTCGATGGCCGAGAAACCCTTGAAGGCGCGTTTCGGGTCGATCGGCTTCACCCGCACCGCTGGCCGCCAGTCAAGCGGCTGGCCTTCGGCGTCGGTCCACAGGGCGAAGGAGAACCCGCCCGCGAACTGTGTGCCACGCGCCAGGCCGGCATGCCCGGCCAGCCGCGACAGGTCGAACGGGGTGTTGAACATCACGACAGTGGCCGGTTCTCTCCGCGACCCCCGACCGGCGTAGTCGCGGTAGGCCCACCGGTGCAACCAGTCCTCGACGAACTCCGAACGCGAGCACAACCCCAACCGCCAGTCCGGCTGGCACCCCAGGTAGCCCAGGTCGACATCGGCGCGCGCCGTGCGCACGTAGTCCACCAGCAGCGCGTAGCCGACTGGGTCGGTCAGGGGCAGGTCGTCGGCATAGATCAAGCCCTCAGCGGCGGTGGTGACCGTGACCTGCCCGTCTGGCCCGATATCGACTCGGCAGTAGCGATAACAGCCGAACGTCATGGCCTGGCTGAGATCGGTCTTGGTTTCTGTATCGATGACCAAGATGTGCGCCGTGCCCCGACGGCCGGCGCCGCCCTTCCTCTTCTTGCGTGGAGTGTCGGTCCAGGCGCGCACCGCCACGGCCAGCCAATCCCCGGTACTCATGCCCCGGCCCCCTCGCTCAGGAGAGGCAGGCAGCCACTCAGCAGCTCGGCCAGCGCGACCGAACAGCCCAGTAGTTCCCGCGTGGCCTCGGCCAGCGCGCCCTCTGGGTCGGCTGACACGGTGACTGGATCGTCGAGCGTGAGCAGCGTGTCGGCCGCGTCGACGATGGAGGCCAAGGCGGCGGTGAGCAGCGTGTCGGCCCGCTCGTACGTGTGGTGGTCGGTCAGCACTGCCTCGATGCCGGCCAAGCATGCTGTCGGGTCAGCGGAGATGGCGGTGACCAGGGAATGGAGCGGGCCGTCCTCGACCGCCCCGGTCTGGTCGAGCGGGTTGACCTGCGCGGCCATGCGGGTCAACCCGCCCACGGCGGCTAGCTGATCCTTCTCGCCCGAGGCCTTCGCTGGAAGCGCGTCGGCACGTGATTGGGGCACACCAGGGTTGGGGGTCCAGCGGCCCGGCCGGTCGGGCGGTGCTCTCAGGTCCAGCAACCGGGACCAGCCCCGACCCGCCAGTGTGGCCGAGTCGGCGGCCGCCCGAGGGATGCTCGACGCGTGGCGTTGAGCGAACAGCGCCAGTACGTCGAACAGCCCAACCGCCAGCGCCCGGAGCCGGTCGACGTCGGTGCGCACGGATCCGTGCTGCAGCGCGACGCCAGACGCACGCTGCCATGGTGTGAGGTAGTCGCGGTGACACTCCAGACACGCGTCCACGGAGAGCGGGTCGTTGGCCCGCCCAGCCACGTGGTGGTCCTCCAGCGCGTCCTGGCGCGCGCAGGCGACACAAGTGCCTTTCACGACGCCACCCCACTTGCCAAGTCCGGCCCGTTGTGGTCGACGAGCTGATCGACGTCGATCTCGCCGACCAACGCGAGGTGATCAATGGTGTCGGTGTCGGTGACCAGCGCCAGGCACGGCACACTGCCGTATCCGCCGATCGCTAGGCCGACGAAGCCGCTCAGCTCCCAAGCATCTCCAGCATTGAGATAGCACCGGATCGCGTTCCAATACCGCGCCACGGTCACCCGCTCTTCTGGGTGCAACCCCTGCACTATGACCAATCCGTCAGATGTGAGGGCCCTTATACGGTCCATCAGTATCATTCCTTCTCGTAAATTGAATCGACATTGAATACGCCAATGAGTGCATAGTCGTCGATAGGATCGCGACGGGTTTCCAGCTCTAACACGGGTATCCCGTCGTATCCGCCCACCGTGGCGCCTTCGAAGCCCTGCAACGCACCAGCATCACCGGTGTCGAGGTAACGGCCTACAGCGTTCCAGTGGCTACCAACCATGGACCGGTCACTCCAGCGCAAGCCGTCCACTGAGAGCACATCGTTGGTGATGATCACCCGCATGGAAGCCATTACGGGCGACCGGAAGACGCCCGAATCGGCGCCTGGATAAGCACCGCGACCGGACCGGAGAATGGAGCCGCAGACGTAAACCGACGTGCTATGCTAGACATGTTTCAGCTATTCCTAACGGGGGCACCCGCATCAGCGTGGCGGGTGCCCCCGCCTCACGCCTACCGCACGCTTGCGGGTGATTGGTGGGATTGCTCTAATTCGGTGAGCGTCGCGCTCAGCCACTCCAACCACAGCCAGACATGGTGCAGCTCGGTATCCGTGCCTGCGTTGGGGTCGGCCAGTGCGGCAGCCAGCGCGCTACTCATCTGCCGCATCAAGGTCAGCTGAGTGGACATCGGTCGTCACTTCCGCCCAGCCGGCACCCGACGGGCCGAGCCCGCCCTGTTGCCAGCTTTGCCGTTCCGATCACTGGACTTGCCCGGCTGTATAGCCTGGTCACTCGGTGCCCCGGCACTTTCAGGCTGGGCGCTGGTGCGTTCGCGGCTGATGCGGTGCACGCTCACCGTGGCGAACCGTAAAGCCGGCCCGACCTCGTCGACGTCCAACTCGGTTACCCGACGCCGCTCGCCCTCGTCGGTCTCGAACGAGCGTTGCCGCAGCCGGCCATGCACGATCACCCGCGTCCCCTTGGTGAGCGATTGAACGACGTTCTCGGCGTGGTCCCGCCACACCTGGCAGGACTGGAACAGTGTTTCCCCATCTCGCCATTCACCAGACTCCCGATCGAACAGCCGCGGGGTAGACGCGACGGTGAACACCGCGACCGCTGCACCGCTCGACAGGTACCGCGTCTCGGGGTCATCAGTCAGATTCCCGATCAACGTCAGCATTGGATCACCGGACATGATGTTGCTCCTTTACATCGAAATGACCCGCACAGCGCGGGTAAACGGTGTGCTCTGGTGGATCTTGGCCAGTTGGTTAGCCGGTGGATGAGCCGGTGGTGGTGTGTCCTCGGCACGCCGCGAAACGCTCCACCTCGGCCTCGTCGTAGAGCCGACCCAGCGGTGTGCGGGTGCACTGCAGTCGCCCGGCGTTGCTGAGCTGGCGGATCCGTTCCGGTGAGAGGCCCAAGCGTCGCGCCACCTGGTTTCGGGTCAGCGGTGTTCCTTCAGATGGCGTTTTCTCATCCATGTGCCCAGTATGCGCGGATAGGCCGGCGGCGGACACCTATCGGTGATGGTCAAACCGGTGTATCGTCTAAGCCCGAACGATCCTTCGAACCCCGCAGGAAGCACGATGAGCAGCCACCAAGGCCAACCGGGCACCGTCGACGACCTGCTCGCCGATGCGAGCGGCGCCGGGCACAGCGTGAGCCTGCGGCTAGTACGAGACTGGGGCCATCTCGGACTGCTCGACCGGCCGTCGAGACGCCCGGCCGGTCGGCACGGCTCCCGCAAGGCGCTGTACTCGGCCAACCAACGAGGGCTGTTCCTGACGCTGCTACACCATCGCACTCGGGCGGCATCGGTGCGAGCGCTCGCGCAAGTACCGATCTATCTCTGGCTGTACTGGGGAGACGACTACGTACCTACGCGGCAGGCGCGCCGGGCAGTGGGCACCTGGTTCGGCCGCGACCACAAGACCGGTCAGGTCAATATCCGTGCCGGCCTGGCCGCGTCTCGCGCGACCGCTCGCACCTGGCTGCCTCCGCTCAACCATCCCCACGCGACGGCCGCGGCACGCCGTGAGTTGGTCGATGTCGTCGCCAGGATCGCCAACACCGGCAATACCGACCCCGGCCTTGAAATGGCTATCCGGGCTGTATTTGAGCCCGACCTGAGCCGAATAGAACGAGTACTCGGGCCACCGGAGGCCTCTCTCACCGTCGAGAGGATGGTCGATACCATCAACGTCCGATTGATCGCCGCTCAACGAATCAAACAAGATCGAATTAGTATTGGATTACTGGAAGAGGCCCGCCGTAGTCTCGGAATCTACGCACCATCCGGTCTCGTGCTACCGGTAACACGTAACCTGGCCGGCTTAGAAATAGTAGAATGGAACCTGAATAAATGCGCGCAGGACTTACTGACCAAGCTGGGTGAACTTATTCGAGACCAACCAAACGCATAAACCGGAGAACTTGGCTGAATCACACAGATGCGCCCTGACCGGTGCTGTGACACCGGTCAGGGCCACACCAGGAACCCAACGACTAAGGAGCGTTCCTAGTGCCAGATAAGACTACTTCGGCAACAGCAACCGTCTACAACCGCGTCAGCGGCGACCCACGCGTCCTCGTCGCCGACGGCTACGGTGTCACCCTCCGCGTGCAACGCGGCCACCTATCCATTGAGGACGGCATTGGCCAGCACCGCCGGACCCGCATCCTCCCGCGCATAGAACGGACCGTGCGCAGGATCATCGTGTTGGCCAACACCGGCTACCTGTCCTGGGATGCGGCCCGCTGGTGCACCGACGTTGGAATCACCGTGGTACAGGTCGACCAGACCGGGCGGCTCGTCACCATCACCGGAGCACCCGAACCCGACGACGCACGCCTTCGCCGGGCGCAGGCATTCGCGGCCGAAGGCGGACCGAACGCGGGGACAGGGCTGGACATCATCAAGTACGTGCTGGCCCGCAAGCTCAACGGACAGGCAGACATAGCTGACCGGTTGCTGAGCAACCACGCCGCGGCCACCGCGATCCGCGACCACGCCCGCCAGATAGCCGACTCTGCCACCGTCCAGGCAGCCAGCGGACAGGAAGGCCCGGCGGCCGCCCTCTACTGGAAGGCCTGGATCGGGCGGGTCATAGTCCCATTCATCCCCCGCGAAGCCTCCGACGTGCCCGCGCACTGGACGACGTTCGTGGTGCGAAGCTCACCTATTGACACTGCATCCGGCAACGCCCGCCACGCCGCCGATCCGATCAATGCCCTGCTGAACTACGCCTACCGGCTCGCGGAGATCGAATGCCGACTGGCGTGCCTCACAGTAGGGCTTGACCCCGCCATGGGGTTCCTGCACGCCGACGCGCAGAACAGGGATTCCCTCGCGCTGGACCTGATGGAAATCCTGCGTCCGGACGTGGACCGGTTTGTGCTGGAGCTGTTATCGAATAACAGCCCGATGCGCTACGTCTCGGCGAAACTGTTCGCAGAATCCCGCGACGGCGGCTGCCGGCTGGTTCCTCCGATCACACACCTGATCGCGGAACAATCCCTGGCCTGGGCAAGGTTGATCGCGCCGCACGTCGAACACGTCGCCCGGATGCTGGCCAACCTCGGGCGAGGCGAGATCCGTCCAGCCCGTCCGCTCACCACAAACAAGACCATCATCGGAAGTGCCAAGACCACAACCGCCAAGCCGCTGCGGCTGCCCGGACCGGTCACCGTCGAGCGGATCATCCCCGACGAGCTGTGGGACACCCTCGCCCCGATGCTGCCGCCCAATCGTGTCCACCGCCGTGGCGGACGCGCGTTCCGCGACAACAGAACCGTGCTGGCCGGAATCGTCTGTGTCGAGCTGCTCGGCTGCTCCTGGGCCAAAATCCCACCCACCCTGGACATCTCCCGCTACACCTGCAAATCCCGGTTGGACGTGTGGCGGACCGACGGTGCTTGGGCGGCCGTGCGCCGGGTACTGAACACCAGCGACCACATTCGAGAGCTGGCCACCACAGCATCCTCCACACCGGCAGCGGTACTCCAGTGACGTGCGAGCCGCGATTGCTTACCGATGTGGTCGGTCCAACCATGATCCAGAACTGCCTCCCGAGCGATGGCATGACGAACGCCCGTGATGGTTCCTCTATCGGCGCATACGTACCTGTTGGGGGAGGAGGCCTGCCAGGACGAGTCAGTCCGGCACTGGACGCTCGACCCCATCGTGATCCTCCGGTACTTCGACTACACCGACGCGAATCACCAAGTCGAGAGTTTCCCCCGCCTACGAGTACGAGGTCGAGCGAACGTCCAAGTTCGAGTAGGACACGCTGTTCGACTCCGATTGGGATTACCGGAGCCGTTCGGTGGCGTTCAACGCCAAGGACGTCACGATCCGGCGTTAGCGGGTGTCGTGCTGGTACGGCGGCTCCGCTAGGGCGAGGGCACGAAGCTCAGTCGAGTATCTTTGCCGTCTTATAGTCGAGGGGCAGCTCTAGCCCGTAGTGCTTAGCTGGATTGTCGCTAATCTCCTGAATTGTGCCGTTGGCCCGCTTAATCCACGAGGTTCCAGCCCGATCGGTGAATGCGATTTCGGCTCCCACTCGCCCTTGCATGATGCCAGTTTCGACATCTTGAAAGGTAAATTCCGACTGCCCTGGAAGGATCGCGCCGAATGGTACGTACGCCGGCAGCCACTGGCCCGCGGGCTCTATCAGTCTGACGTGGTCCTCGCCGGTCCGGGGGGCCGCTCCTTGGATAAATACATAGAAGAGAACTACGCTGGTAATGGGCTCGCTGGCCGTGTTCCGAATGCGAATGGTGATGTTTGAACCTCGAACGCCCGGCGTGATATCGCTTGGCCAGGCTGATATTCGAGAAGCGTGTTCGCGATGTTCTCGTTGCTCGACAGCTGCTAGCTGCTTCTGCTGGTTCCGCAACTGGACCGACTGGATCTCGATTTGCCGTTGCTGGTTCCGATTTCCACGAATGGCGGCTCTCGCGCCGAGACCGGCGAACAGGACCGCGACAAGTGCAACCACGACCGAGCCCCACGCCGGGGCGGTCCCCCAGTCAATCTGAGCGACCAACACTCCTAGACGCTCCAATTCGCAGTTGGTCAGCATCGAAGCCCGGAACGGTATGGCACGACGGGTAGTCTGCCACGTCGATGCCGATCAGCCGCGCGGTAATCGCGTCAACCCCCCGGTTGATGGCCGTCCTGGGCTCGGCGAGTCCGCCACACGGCCACCGCGCGGGATCCGCAGTCCGTCCGGGACGTCATCCGGCGGACCGCCAGTAACCTGACTTGGCTCATGTCTGGATCTTGAGGCGGGTCGCGGGGCGTTGACATGCGGGTTGGCGTGCGGAATTGGCTGATTCTGCGCACTAAAATGTATCTCGTAGTCTGCGCTGGTGGCGTGCGTGCGCACCGTGCGGACCCGCTCGGGGGCGACCGCGCGGTGCAGATCGCGCACGGTTCCCGACGCGGTGCCCGCGATATGGAGGGCACCTGGGCTCGGCGCACGACGAGCAGGCGATCGAAGCGCTCAAGGCGGTCTCCCGCCGGGTTGGCCGGGGCAGGGCGAGCTCGAAGACCTACACGAAGCGCTCACGCGCATCCGCGAGCCCCGAACTGCGCACTAATTTGAGCCAAGTCGGATCGTAGGTCGAGATCATCGCTCTACTTTGTCGCCGCAATGGTTGCAGAAATTTGAGCTGGCGTTTATCTGCTGGCGGCAATGTGAGCATGGCACTGTTCCATCACCCTTCACTGCCGCAACATCGCTGTTAGTCTGAGGAGTCTCCATTGCCAAGGACTCTTGCCGCGAGATAATCGCCTTCTTAATCACATCAAGTCGTGCAGTAAACTGCCGCAATGACGATTTAGCGGCTTGCAGTTCAATCGATGCATGATCAAGAAGATCTATCTTGCTCTCGCGTGTGCCTTGTTCTCCTGAGTTGGACGCATCGGTGCAAAGCCGCAGCGCAGCCGCCCAGTACGCTTGCGCCTCATCGTCAGGGAAAGAAGCGTGTCGGTGGGCCTCCCCGACTGCGCCACGGAGTTTTACGCACGCGCCAACGGCACGCACGTCCCGTTGTTCTAGTGCAACGCTCAGCTCTCGGATAGCAGTTGCGAGATCACGGTGGAGTCGCAAGCCGCCTCGTTCCCGCCACTCCGCCATCAGCGGCTGGAGAGCGGGATCGCTCTCCGAAGTGGTAGCAGGAACTAGCTTTGCCTGAGTTTCCTGGGCGGCGGTCGCTTCGCCCCCTATAGCGTTTAGGCGAGCGGCGAATTGCCTGAAGTGAACCGCGATCTCGTCCGTTTTCCCGGGCAACAGGGCGAGGAGTTCGGGGTTCGGCGCCCCACGGGTACTGAGATCTATGGAGTTTGCGGTACGGATGATTAGTTGCAGCACCCCAGTCCAGTATCGCTGAGCCTCTTCGTCCGGGACCGGCGCGTGGCGCTGAGCACTCTTGGCAGTGGAACGGAGGTTTAGAAAGGCGCGGCGGCAGCCCTGTAAGTCTCGTCGATTATGCGCCACGTTCACTTCATGGGCGCCCGCGCCAAGCTCTTCGATAAATCCTCCGCCGCCGCGATCTCGCCAGTCAGCCACCGCGCCGGCGAGCCCGGACGGCTGAGGCGACTTGGCGGCCGGCAAGCCGCTACCTACGATAGCCTCCTCCCCGAGTGAAGCGTCCCATGGGATATGGCCCGATAGTGGAGTAGGTCTACTGTCAATTGGACTCGCTTTGTTTTTGAAGACTCTATTCGACTCGGTGATTAGATTAACCTCATCTGCCATTTTCTCAGCTACTATTCCTGCCTGCTGAATCTCATAAGACGCACGGTCCATGAGTGCTGCGTCATTGTCGCACGCAGCCAGCTCTCCGAAATTGGCCGAGCGCAGATTGTGCTGTAGGAACTGAATCCAGAGTTTCTGATGTTCCTCGCCTGGCGGCAACGCATACTGTTGTGCGGCTTGCGTGCTTAAGCGAAGCTGAACGTACGCTGCGCGAAGGGCTGGCAGGTCATTTCGCTGTGATGCGTGAGTGATTGCCTGCATGCTTGCCACTATTTCATCGTTGAAGCGAGAAGCTCCCCTATTCCACCAACTATCGCATGCCAAAACCAGTGTGGGTGGATCTGGTGCGATCTTGCACAACCGGTCGATGAAGTGTGCACGAAAAGTTCCGGAAGGTATCGCTTCTTCGTCCACGCGACGGATAAGGGCCTCATCTGGAGCTACCGCGCGACTACCAAATTCTCCAACGCTGGCCGCACGGACGCGGTGGTATAAAAATTGCTCCCAGTATCGCTGGCCCGCTCTGTCGGGGACAGGGTCGTAGCGCTGCGCGGCCTCTGCGACGGTGCGGAGCCTCAAGCAGGCACCGTGAAAATCGCGCCGGTGCCGCCGTCGGAAGGCATCCGCCGCGTCGACAAAGGCAGCATCGATCTCGTCCAAGAGCAGCCGACCGCCGCCATCTCGCCACTGGCTGACCGCATCCATCAACTCCCGCGCGACCTGCGACTCAGCACTGGCCGTGCGGTCTTCTTCAGGCGGCGTTTCAGTCTCGGCTGTGACCGCCAAGTCATCGCCGACACACGCCCGCGTAACGGCACCACGCTTGTTGCCGATCCGGAACCTCATGGCACGGACCCCCAAGATGGGCGAATGGTCCGGTAGATCCTCGACGTTGCTATCGACGTTGACCAGCGGCCGGTCGGGTACTGCCAGCCAGCGGGGGGCTGTAACAGCCACCACGCTTTCCAAGTCTGCTATGTACCGATCGTCAAGGATCGCGCACCACCGGCCCCTGGTAGGTGCACTATGCAGCCGTGCTCAAGCGGCATGCGCGCAACCTTGCCCTCCGGCGCCGTTCTCGCTCTGGGCTACCGCTGTCGAGCGGACATACCACCGCCGGCACAGCGCGACTTCCCGCGCGAGAACATCGGCTTTACGAGGCCGAGGGCGACGTCCGTGTGTTGCTCACCTCGGCCGGCTTCCAGGATGCCGCGAGCCACAGCATCACCTCCGGTGATCACGCGCTCGGCTGGCTCACCACAGGACGGGCTCCAGGACCCGTGACCACGCCGGCGACAGGCTTGCTGAACGCCGAAGACCCGATTCCCCATGACTCTGACCTACGCAACGCACTCGTGCACATCGCCGAGCCCGACGGTGCGCACCAATGTGTGAGCCAAGTCGGGTCCGGGACGTCATCCGGCGGACCGGCAGTAACCGAGAGATCGTGGTGCTCGTCGCCCACCCCAGCGGTACCCTCAATCCCGGCCCGGGCCATGGGGACCTTCAGTCCGCCCACTCCCGCGCCCAGGCCGGCTTGGCATTTTCCGATCAGAAGTGGAGCTCCACTCCCACCTTCGGCATCCGTTCGTTTTTGAGCAGCCAATAATGGGTGAACTTCCACCTGTCTTCCACTCTCCGCACATCGAAGCCGAGCTGCTGCAAGTTCCTTAAGAAGCCGTCTCGATCGGCGAACCGTGAGGTGGCCTCGAAGATGTGCAGGTGTCCGTCGAGCTTGAGCGTGCGATGGGCTTCGACTAGGTACTCGGTGACGTCGGCGCCCATCAATGACAGGGAGAAAATCGCCACGTCAAGGCTCTGACTCTCCAGCGGCACGTGCGCCATGTTGCACGCGGTCACTCGGTCGTTTGCGGCGACGTGGTCGAAGTTGTACACGGTGTGACGGTCCGAGATCGCCTCGGCAAGCAGGGCCTCGCCGCAACCGAAGTCACCGATGGTCAAGCCCTCTCGCTCGGTACACCACTGGATCATCTCTTCATACGGCACGACGACCCAGTCTCGACGAGCCTGTCGGTAGAGCGTGTGGTATTGCGCCCACTCCTCAGGATTGGATTGGAGTCGCTGGTGAGTGGTGTCACTGGTAGTCCGGTTCCACCGTTGATTCATGGCCGAGAAGTCGCCGTAGCGGCGCTGTCGCCGCTGGATATCGGTGGGGTCGGTGTCGGGCAGCGGGACGCGCATAGGGGTCCGAGCAACCTCTTGCACCTCACCGGTGGCGAGGCGCTCAAGCCAGGCAAGTAGGTCCTGGTAGGCCTGCGCCGGAGTCCGAATCTGGCCCTCGGGGACGACACCGTCGACGGCTGCGTCTGCGATTGACTTCTTGAAGCGCAAACGGGACATCTTCGACTCGCACCATGACCACCGCTCGCCACCGACCTGGGCGAAGGTCAGCGGCAGTACCATCGTGACCCGGCCCTTGCGCTGGCCCTGGCGGTAGACCCGGCCCTTGAGCTGGTCGAACTCGGCGTGGGTCCAGGGCAAGACGTTGACGATTAGGCGGTTACAAACCTGCTGGAGTCCGTCTACCCCTGTGCCGATGGCGGGTGAGCCCACGAGCACGTCAAGGTCGCCGTTGATGAAGGCGTCGAGGCCGGACTTGTCCTCGCCGGTGAACGAGCCGACCTTCCAGCCGTCCTGCTCCAGTTCCTGCCGCAGGGGCCTCTCGATTCCCTCCAAGTAATGCGTGTAGATGAGGGTCTTCGGCTGCACGTGCTCACGTATGACAGGCAACCGAGCGCGGGTGAGGAGCTGTTCTAGAGCAAGCGGTGAACCCCCGTTGCCGAGAGCCCGGATCTCTTCCAGTAGGTCGCCGCAGTCGATGGGGACCTCGACCTGATCAAAAGCCATCTCGTAGGCGGGAAGCCACCGGATGCCAAGCGTAGACAACCGCTGATGAAGCGCCATGCAGTTGGGCAGCGTCGGCCTTGTCTCTAGCTCGTCGTGGGCAACGCCGGTGACGAGTTCCACCATGCTTTTGCCTTCTTGGAGGTTGTTGATGACCGGCGTGGCTGACATGCCGAGAACGCGCAGGTCTGGGTTGCGCTCGCCAGCGGCGGATACCAGGGCGGCCACGAGCCTCCGGCGCAGCGACATGTTCTCGACCTGGCGCTGTTTGGCGTAGTGAATCTCATCAATGATGACGAAGTCGATCTGCTCGCGTTCAACGAAGGCGCGGATCCTGGCTGCGGAGTTTCGTTGCTGGAACGCTTCGTAGTTGAGGACGAGATAGCGGCGACCCCCGCATTCGGAGGCTCGACTAAACCCCAATTCATCGGCGCCGGTGAACGAGGTTGCGTCGAACGTTTTCGTTGTGACCACACTGTCGGGAAAGGCGCTGAGGATGGCTTCTTGCCACCCCTTGACTACACTGTTGGGACAACACACCACGGTGAGGCGGGCATCGATCACGCGACTCGCGAGTACGGCGGACAGGGTCTTTCCGGCGCCGGTTCCCGACCAGTTGCCGACTCGGCGACGATCTCGCATGCGGACAGCAACGAGGCGCTGCATGAGGTTTGGGGGTTGGTCTACGCCGTCGACCATGAAGGTGTAGCCGCTCGGAGTCGGAAGATCACGAGCTGACCGATACTCGTCCAAGAACCGTGCTCGTACCGTCTCGGCGTAGGTGCTGCCTTCGTATTCCTCCGCCTCGGCGACTGCCTCAACCTCATTGAGGAAGGCGTGCTTCCAGATTTTTGCAATGGCCGAGGTTAGGAGGAACTCGATCGCCTCCTCATCGGCGGTTGAGATTATCGGCAGATCCAGCGCGCCGAGGACTTGGCCGGTGTGGACGACCGGCAGATCGCTGTCGTCGTCCGAGAACGCTTCGGTGGTGATGACAGCCGGTTCGGCGAACTCGTCCGGTAGCGTACGGAACTTTGAGTCCTCGATGGCTTCAAGCGTCTGTGATGGTTCCGTGAGGAACTCGTCGACGATGGACGCGTCACCCTCAATGAACTTCTCCAGCTCCTCCGCTGGGAAGCGCCCAGTGGTGAGAGCGCGAACGAAGGCACTGGACTTCCGCCTTGTTTGTGCCATGCCGCTCTGTTGGAACAGGACGTACAGTTCCGCGGGGGTGAAGCTGTCCAAGTGCTCGCGTAAAGATGCGACCAAAGTGCGCACGGCGTGGACCGACCATCGTGGGCCGCACGCGGGGCATCCAGTGCCACCGCTGGTACGGCTGACCACGGTTGAAGCCCACTGATGTGAGGGATCCGTCGAGCATCGCCACCGAACCTTGCGGCCTGCGCCCACCACCACGTCTCCGGGTCCCAACGGTCCGTTCTTCGTCGGATGCCATTCGGCCGCGATGTCAGGACGCACTGCGGCCAACGAGTTCGTGCCCGTCACGACTCGATTCGCGCAGATGGGACAGCCAGAGCGGGCGCGTTCGCGGGTACGACTCGCGGAACCGGCCTGCCACTCGTGTGTCGGGTCAGTCGGGCAGACCCACCACACCTTCTTGTGCGACGTCGCAGCGATCTGGGTGGGATTCAAGTCGCCGTTCTTGGTTGGGTGCCACTCCACGATCAACTCGGGGAAGCGACTTGCCAGGGAGTTCGCGTCGGTGACGCGCTGTCCGGCGCAGTCCGGGCATCCCGTACCGGAGTGGGAGCGATTCGAGATTGCTGTGGCCCATTCGTGTGTTGGGTCGATCGAACACTGCCACCATGCCCGCTTGTTTGACCCAGCCACGACGTCCTGCGGCGTGACGTCCCCGTTCTTAGTCGGATGCCACTCCCGGGCAAGGTCTGCGCGAACTACCGCGAGCGAATTAGATTTGGATCCTGACACTCGTTTATTCGCGCAGTACGGGCAGCCTCCGCCTTTGGTTCGGGACGCAACCGTGGCGTTCCACTCGTGTGTTGGGTCGGTCGAACATCGCCACCAGACCTGCTTGTTTGACCCAGCCACGACGTCCTGCGGCGTGACGTCCCCGTTCTTAGCTGGATGCCACTGAGCCGCGAGATTCGGATGGGTTTTGGTCAGTCGATTTCCCTCGCCCACCTTCTTGTTGGAGCAATAAGGACAGCCACGGCCCTTGGTTCGGGAGACAACCTTGGCGTCCCATTCATGTGCCGGATCTCGTCGGCACTGCCACCACACTTTGCGTGTTGTCCCTGCGACCACATCGCTGGGGCTGGTTTCGCCGTTGCGGGTCGGATGCCATTCCACGGCCAGATCCGGCCGAACCGCCCCGAGTGAGTTGGTGACCGACGGCCGCTGCCCAGCGCAGAATGGACAGCCGCTCCTGGACTTGGTTCGATGGGCGATCTTTGCTTCCCAGACATGATCCGGTCCTGCGGGGCAGCGCCACCACACCTTGCGATTAGACCCAGCCGCGACGCCCTCGGGTTTCAACGTCCCGTTGCGCTCGATGTCCCACTGCGCCGCCAGGTCGATATAGTTCGCAGCGAGCGAGTTCGTGACCGAGACCTTGAAGCCGGCGCAGCATGGGCAACCCGTACCGAGTGTGGTGCGGTTGCTAACAGTCGCTTCCCACACGTGATCGGGGCCTTGAGGGCAACGCCACCAGACTCGGCGATCAGAACCCGAGGTCACGTGGTCCGGAGCGAGATTACCGTTGCGCTCCGGATCCCACTGAGCGGCGATTTCAGGACGGAGCCCGGCGAGCGACCCTTGGGAGGGCCTTCCGAGCACTCTTTTGCGCGTGGATTCCCGTTCAGAAGCAACATCGCGTGCTGCTTGGAGCCTTTGCTCCGCATCCGAGCCCACGCCCGGAGCCTAGCGAACATCCGGTCGAACCGGGCGCACACCGGCGCACGGACGAGGACACCTCAGCCTCAGCGACCATCCCAGGAACGCGGGCTCGGGGTCGTGGGCGAGTGGTGGGATCACAGCGGCCAAGTCTCGCGGGTCGCGGACGGGGTCGTGCTGATTAGTGCGGAGCGCTCGACACGACCATCGCACCCCCAGAGCCACAACGGGGCAAAAGGCTGCGCCGCGACGCCACCAACCAAGTGCTGACACACCGTCACCGAGGCTGGCCCTCACCCGGCGGGCCAACAATGCCCTGCCTGGCTACACACCGTCACCGTAGCCAGCGCTCACACCGAGCCGCATTCGCGCACCTGGCAGGCCTCCCCATCCCGCTACACACGGTGACAGCCAACCGGCGGCAGAGGTCGTTGTCACGCTCTGTACTCGCCCGCCGCGCCCCGGTCTCGCCCGCTACCCAGCGTGCCTACGCGCGCCTGTGCTACGCAACGTGACGGTGTCCGGGTTGGGCTCATTTGATCAAGCCTTATCCCCTAACCCGTTGTGCACAGGGGAGAGTGTGCTCGCTGTGGGCTCGGCTCGCGGTGGGCAGGGTTGTGGGGTGGACGATTCGTTGCCTCTTCTGCTCTTCCGGCCGACTCTGATTGCGGGCGGGTTCGCCGACAGTGAGCTACAGCGGGGCCGCCGTGCGGGCGAGTTGGCCGTCGTGCGTCGAGGGGCGTACGTCTCCGCCGACGATCAGCGACTTGCCGATCCGGTGCAGCGCCACACACTGTCCGTCGCCGCGGAGATTCGGCGAGTTGCGCCCGGTGCTGTGGTCAGCCACGTCTCCGCCGCTGTCCTGTACGGGCTGCCGGTGTGGCGGGTGCCGCTCGAGCGGGTCCACGTGACGCGTGCGCGCCCGACCGGGGCGCGGGCCGGCCGCTCCGTGGTCGTGCACTCGGCGCCGCTGGCCCCGGAGGAGATCGTCCGCGTCGGGGATGCGTGGGTGACCAGTCCGGCCCGCACGGCCGTAGACCTGGCCCGCACCTCGCCCTTCGGCTCCGCCGTGGTGACCATCGACGCCGCGCTCCGGCGCGGGCTGGTGACGGCGGAGTCGTTGGCCGCCGCGATCCAGCGGGCCACCGGGTGGCGGGGTGTGCCGGCCGCCCGCCGAGCGGTCGCCTTCGCCAATGGGGGCTCGGAGAGTGTTGGTGAGTCACGGAGCCGGGTGGCGCTGCTCCACGCCGGGTTGCCAGCACCGACGCTTCAGTGGGAGGTCTGGCACGGCGGCAAACTGGTCGGCCGTGTCGACTTCGCCTGGCCGGACCGGCGCACCGTCGCCGAGTTCGACGGCAAGATCAAATATGGTCGCCTGCTGCGACCTGGCCAAGAGCCCGGCGACGCGGTGTTCGAGGAGAAGGTCAGAGAGGACAACCTGCGCGCCTCAGGCTTGCACGTAGTCCGCTGGACCTGGCCAGACCTCGACACCTTCGCCCCCATCGCCACCCGCCTCCACGCCGCGCTGACCCCGTAGCTCATTGCGCTCACACAGCTCCAGTGGCTCGACACAGCGGCTCGAGCGGCTGTGTCGGCGGTAGACGGGCTGTGTGAGCGGAACTCGGCGGCGGTAGGTCGTAGGGTGGAGCTATGCAGGAACGGGGGCAGAAGGTGATCGTGTCGAATCGCAAGGCACGGCACGACTACGCGATCTTGGACACCTACGAGGCCGGCATCATGCTGCAGGGCACCGAGGTGAAGAGCTTGCGCCTTGGCCGGGCCTCGCTGGTCGACTCGTTCGCCACGGTGGACGACGGCGAGATCTTCCTGCGCAACCTGCACATCCCGGAGTACACCCAGGGCAGCTGGACCAACCATGAGCCGAGGCGCACCCGCAAGCTGCTGCTGCACAAGGCCGAGATCGAGCGACTGATCGGCAAGACCCGCGAGGGCGGCCTCACCCTGGTACCGCTGCGGATGTACTTCTCCGACGGCAAGGTCAAGGTCGAGCTCGCGCTGGCCAAGGGCAAGAAGAGCTACGACAAGCGCAACGACCTGGCCAAGCGGGACGCCCAGCGCGAGATCAGCCGAGCAGTGGGGCGGCGCGCCAAGGGCATGGAGTGAGGGGCACGGAGTGACGGCCGCCAGGCTGCCCGAGCCGCCGGCGGACGACGCCGACGTGCCCCGCTGGACCGCTGAGCTGGGGCTGCCCGGCCTCATCGACATGCACGTGCACTTCCTGCCCGAGTCGGTCACGCGCAAGGTGTGGGCGTACTTCGACCAGGCCCAGGAGCACTACGGTTACCCGTGGCCGATCGAGTACCGGTTCGACGAGCCGACCAGGGTGGCCGTGCTGGGCGAGCTGGGCGTGCAGCGGTTCGCCCCGCTGGCGTACCCGCACAAGCCCGGCATGGCGGCCTGGCTCACCGGGTGGCTGCGGGACTTCGCCGCCCGCACGCCGGCCGCCGTGCGCACCGCGACGCTGTACCCCGAACCTGAGGTCACCGACTATCTCGGCGCCGCCGTGGACGCCGGGGCGCGGTGCGTCAAGGTGCACGTGCAGGTCGGCGGCTTCGACCCGAGGGACCCGCTGCTCGACCCGGCCTGGCGGCTGCTCGCCGAGGCCGGCGTGCCGGTGGTGGTGCACTGTGGGCACGGTCCGCTGTCCGGCAACTTCACCGGGCTCGACGTGTTCGAACAGGTACTCAGCGCGCACCCCGAGCTGGTCACGGTGCTGGCGCACGCCGGCATGCCGGACTACGCGGGCGCGCTGGAGCTGGTGAAGCGCTACGAGCACGTGTACGTGGACACCACGATGGTCGGCACCCCGTTCATGGAGCCCACCATGGCGCTGCCGCCCGACTGGCCGGCGCGGTTGGCGCAGGTGGCCGACCGGGTGGTGCTCGGCACCGACTTCCCACAGATCCCGTACCCGTACGCCGAGCAGCTCCGCGCGATCCACGGTTGGGCGGCGGCCGACGACCGACTCGGCGCCGACTTCCTGCGCGCGGTACTGCACAACACCCCGGCCCGACTGCTCCGGCTCGACCAGTTGAGCGCGGACTGAGCGTCCAGCCGAGTGGGTCCCGGCCGGGCGGATCTGGCCCTGTCGGGGCGAGCCGCGGCCCGGCGGGAAGATCTGGGTTGCCGGACGCGTTACCCTGGAGCGGTTGCAGTCACACAGCAGCACCCAGGGGGTGAACGGTTTCGACTTCGGACGTCGATCAAGGGGAAGCGTGTCGAGGAAGGCGACGATGAACTCGTTAACCACACGCGTCGCACACCAATTAAGCGCCAACCAACAGGTTAAGCGCGACGCTTTCGCCCTCGCCGCCTGAGCGAGGACTAGCGTCTGTCGGCCCGGGGGCGTTCCCGCTCCGGAGTCCGGCACCAGTTAGGGGACTCACCGTCCGACCCGGTCGCGGGGTCGGGCGGGACATCAAACAGCGACTGGGATCGTCACACCGGCTTGTCAGCAGGACCGGTGGATCCGAGTAGAGGCAACGCTGACTGCGCACGGAGAAGCCCTTGTGAAGCGCCGAAGGACCCGGGTTCGATTCCCGGCACCTCCACGAGATGGGCGAGCCATGCCCGCGGACAACGCGGGCTTGGCTCGCTCCGGCCATCAGTTGGGGGGCCGAGCCCCCCATACCCCCCACGGTGCGGCGGGTTCCTGACCGCGCGGCGCCACCTTCTCGCTCCCGCGGCTCTGGTTCGTGTATTGGGGCTGCGCCCCTTGCCCCCCTGTGCGGGTTCGCTGCTTTGTGCCGCTTCGCTGCCGCGGCTCTGGTTCGCTGCTTGGTGTCGGTTGGCTCGTGCGGTGCGCGACCTTGCTTGACAGCTGTACGGTGTATAGCCATATTTCAAGCTGGCGCCTGTACGTCGTATAGGTTGGAGCACCTGACCTCACCAGCGGAACGAGTCAGTGCCGGCCCCGGGGAGTTGGCGGTGGGAGCCACCGAGGACGCCCGCTACGGACTCGAACTCATGACGCCACGTGAGCCGGCCAACTTCCACAACCGCGTGGCCGCCCGCTCGCTGCTCAGCGCGCAACTACCTCGGTTTGGTGGCTGACTGCAGGCCCAGGTAGCCGCCGGGGAGGTGGGTCGGTTTGGCGGGGGTCAGGTTGGCTTGGCGTTGCCAGCTGGCCATCTGGGCGGGGGACCAGGTGCCCGACTCGCTGGTCAGGGCGAAGTAGAAGTCCATCAGGGCGGCGGGCTGCTCGGCCTGGCTCGGGTGCGGCAGGCGGAAGAAGTCGGCGATCGTGTAGGTGCCGCCCGGGCGCAGCGCGCGGGCGACCTTGGCGGCCAGTTCGCGGTTCTGGTCCTCGGTGAAGTGGTGGACCACGCCCACGATGATCACCGCGTCGTAAGCCTCGGTGCCCAGGTCGTCGGTCAGCGCGTTGCCCACCTGGTGGCGGACCCGGTCGCCGAGGCCCTCGGCGGCCAGCAGCGGGGCGGAGTGGCGCACGGCGTCCGGCAGGTCCAGCACGACGGCGTTGAGCCCGGCGTGCCGGCGACACAGCGCGACCGAGTACGTGCCGTGCGAACCGCCGATGTCCAGCAGGTCGGTGGCGCCGTCCGGAATCGGGATCCTGGCCGCGACCGGGCCGGCGCTCGCGGCGGAGATCGACTTCATGCCGCGCTGGTAGAGCCCCCAGTCGTGGTCGTCCATCGAGTTGTGGAAGTCCTGCTGCTTGCCGGTACGGACGAACTCCTCGGACCGCTCCAGGTAGGTCCACTCGCGGAACTGGAAGGCCAGCTTGTCCGCGAGCGAGTTCGGGCTGCTCGAGGGCAGCCACTTGCGGGCCATCCTGGTCAGCGAGAACGTCTCCCCGCGGGCCTTCAGGTAACCCGAGCTGACCAGCGTGGGCATCAGCTTGGCGGTGCCGAACGGGCTGATGTCACAGCGGCTGGCGATCTCCTCGGCGGTGGCCGGGCCCGGCTCCAGCGCATCAAAAAGACCGACCTTGCTGGCCACCATCACGACCTGGGCCAGGGTGAACGCCAGCTGGGTGTCCATCACCGGCCGGGGCACCAGGTTGAGCCGCAGGGCCAGCCATTCCAGCGGGCTACCCGCGGTGAGTCCGAGACGCATGGGCGGAGGCTACGGTCCGCCGTCCGGCCCGAGCACCGGAATTCTTCGCGGGATGAGTTCGCGACGCGGGGCCGGCACACCCGCCGGCCCCGCGCCACCGCCCCCGATCAGCCGACGTCCACCCAGTCCAGGGTGCGGGTGACCGCCTTCTTCCAGTTCGCGTAGCCCTCCTGGCGCTGGTCCTCGCTCCAGGTCGGGTTCCAGCGCTTGTCCTCGTTCCAGTTCTGCACCAGGTCCTCGGTGGTCTTCCAGAACCCGGTGGCCAGCCCGGCCGCGTACGCGGCACCGAGCGCGGTGGTCTCGGCGACCACCGGCTTCGACACCGGCACACCCAGGATGTCCGCCTGGATCTGCATGCACAGCTCGTTGGCGGTCACCCCGCCGTCCACCCGCAGCACGTCCAGGGTGACTCCGGAGTCGGCCGCCATGGCCTCCACCACGTCCCGGCTCTGGTAGCAGATGGACTCCAGGGTGGCCCTGGCCAGGTGGGCGTTGGTGTTGAACCGGGACAGCCCGACGATCGCCCCGCGCGCGTCGGAGCGCCAGTACGGGGCGAACAGCCCGGAGAACGCCGGGACGAAGTACACCCCGCCGTTGTCCTCGACCTGACGCGCCAGGGTCTCGGACTGCGCGGCGCCGGAGATGATGCCCAGCTGGTCGCGCAGCCACTGCACGGCCGACCCGGTCACCGCGATCGAACCCTCCAGCGCGTAGACCGGAGCCTCCTTGCCGAACTGGTAGCACACCGTGGTGAGCAGGCCCTGCTTCGAGCGGACCAGCTCGGTGCCCGTGTTCAGCAGCAGGAAGTTGCCGGTGCCGTAGGTGTTCTTGGCCTCGCCGGGCTTGAAGCAGACCTGACCGACGGTGGCCGCCTGCTGGTCGCCGAGGTCACCGGTCAGCGCGACCTCGCCGGCGAACGGGCCGTTCTTCGTGGTCTTGCCGTAGCACTCGGGGCACGAGGACGGCTTGATGGCCGGCAACATCTGCCGGGGCACGTTGAAGAACGACAGCAGCTCGTCGTCCCAGTCCAGCGTCTCCAGATCCATCAGCATCGTCCGGCTGGCGTTGGTCGGGTCGGTGACGTGCACGCCGCCGTCGACCCCGCCGGTCAGGTGCCACAGCAGCCAGGTGTCCGAGTTGCCGAAGACCGCGTCGCCGCGCTCGGCCGCCTCGCGCACGCCGTCGACGTTCTCCAGGATCCACTGCAGCTTGCCGCCGGAGAAGTACGTGGCCGGCGGCAGCCCGGCCTTGCGGCGGATCACGTCACCCCGGCCGTCCCGGTCCAGCGCGGTGGCGATCCGGTCGGTGCGGGTGTCCTGCCAGACGATGGCGTTGTAGTACGGCCGACCGGTCTTGCGGTCCCAGACCATGGTTGTCTCGCGCTGGTTCGTGATGCCCACCGCGGCCAGGTCGGAGGCGCCCAGCTTGCCCTTGCTCAGCGCGGTCTCCACGACGGCCCTGGTGCGCTCCCAGATCTCCGTCGGATTGTGCTCCACCCAACCCGCCTGGGGCAGGATCTGCTCGTGCTCCAGCTGGTGGCGGACCACCTCGTTGCCGCTGTGGTCGAACACCATGAAACGGGTGCTCGTGGTGCCCTGGTCGATTGCCCCGATGAAATCAGCCATGTCCGTGGGTTTCCTATTCGCTCAGGCGTTCTCGAGGTGGGCTTTGGGCGTGGTCGCGACCGGCTCCGCCGGCGGCATGAAGCGACCGACGAGCAGCTTGTACAGTCCCAGGCCGATGACGCCGCCGACCAGTGGTCCGACGATCGGTACCCAGAAGTACGGATCGCCGTTCTGGTCGAGCCAGGCCGTGCTGTAACCGGTGATGAACGACGCGAGCCTGGGGCCGAAGTCACGGGCCGGGTTGATCGCATAACCGGCGTCGGTGCCCCACGCCATACCGATGCCGACGACGAGCAGACCGATCACGACCGGCACCATGTTGGCCGCCGCCGCTGCCTTGTTGCGCGCGTCGGTGAGCGCGGCGACCATGAACAACAGGATCGCGGTGCCGATGATCTGGTCGCGCAGCGCGCCGAGGTCACCGACCGGGAGCGTCCCGTTGCCCGGCAGCGTGGAGAACACCCCCTGGGTCTTGACCGTGTGCCCCGGGTCCGCGGCGGCCAGCACCTCGGAGTAGTTCCACCGCACCAGCAGCGCGGCCACGAACGCGCCGGCGGTCTGTGCCAGCGAGTACGGCAGCACCTTCCGCCACGGGAAGTCGCCGAACACCGCCAGCGCGAAGGTCACCGCCGGATTGATGTGCCCACCGCTGATCGCGGCAGACACGTACACGCCCAGCACCACGCCGAGACCCCAGGCCCAGGCGATGCTGTCGTGGTCCCCGAGTTTGCCGGCGACCACCTGGGCGACGACGCCGACCCCGAACAAGATCAGGATCATGGTGCCGGCGAACTCGGCGAGTAGCTCTCCGAGCAGTCCTTTCGCTCTGAGCCGTTCCGTCATTGGAAGCTCCTTGACTTGTTCTCACACCGTGCGATGCCATGAACGCTATGAGAGGGGTCACACGCATACAACAAACCTGAGTCGACAATGTCGAACGCTATGCAGATCTAGCTCCGGCCCGTACTGTGCTCCGGCCGTTGAGGGCGAGTGTGACACGGGAGAGTGAGCGGCGGTAGTTCGGCATTGTCGAACGCTGGCCGCCGTGGTTACGGTTCCCCCGTGCCTGGTCCGGTGCAGTCGATCGAGCGGGCGGCGGCGATCCTGCGGCTGCTCGCCCGTGGTTCCGGGCGGCTCGGGGTCGGCGAGATCGCCAGTTCGCTGGAGCTGGCGAAGGGCACCGCGCACGGCATTTTGCGCACATTGCAGGGTGTCGGCTTCATCGAGCAGGACACCGCGACCGGCAAGTACCAGCTCGGCGCGGCGCTGCTGCACCTGGGCACCAGCTACCTGGACGTCAACGAGCTGCGCTCGCGGGCGATCAACTGGGCGGACGCGCTGGCCGCGCGCAGCGGTGAGGCGGTCCGGATCGGTACCCCATTGGACGGCAAGGTGCTGGTGGTGCACCACGTCTTCCGCCCGGACGACACGCTGCAGACCCTGGACGTCGGCTCGCTGCTGCCGCTGCACGCCACCGCGATGGGCAAGGTGCTGCTGAGTTACGACGCCGACCTGGCGACCGCGCTGCGGCGGTCCGAGCTGGAGCCGTTCACCAGGCGCACCGTGGTGACGGGCACCGGGCTCGCCCGCGTGCTGACCGGAGTGCGCGAGGCCGGCTGGGCGGACGAGATCCAGGAGTACATAGCCGGCCAGGCCAGTGTTGCCGCACCGATCCGGGGTCATGGTGGCCTGGTGGTGGGCGCGATCGGCATCGCCGGTGCCACCGAGCGGATTCTGGATGGAAAGGGTCACCCAGACCCTCGGCTCGTCAACTATGTTCGGGACGCTGCTCGCGCGGTGTCCCGGGACCTGGGGGCCGCCAGGTGGTGAGTGGGGCCGGTGCGGAAGAAGGGTTCGATGGCGCAACGCTGCGTGATGTCGATCGACCAAGGCACCACCTCGACCCGGTGCATGCTGTTCGACCGGCGCGGTCAGCTGCTGTCGGTCACCCAGCGGGAGCACCAGCAGCACTTCCCCCGGCCGGGCTGGGTCGAGCACGATCCGGTCGAGATCTGGCGCAACCTGTCCAAGATCATGCCGCAGGCGCTGCGCGACGCCGGCGTGGACAGCCAGGACGTCGTCGCGGTGGGCATCGCCAACCAGCGTGAGACCACCGTGCTGTGGGACCGCCACACCGGCGTCCCGGTCAGCAGGGCCATCGTCTGGCAGGACACCCGCACCGATTCGCTGGTCACCGAGCTGTCCCGGAAACCCGGCGCGGACCAGGTGCTCGAGCACTGCGGGCTGCCGCTGGCCACCTACTTCTCCGCGCCCCGGATCCGCTGGCTGCTGGACCGCAAGCCGGCGCTGCGGGAACGGGCGGAACGCGGCGACGTGCTGTTCGGCACCATGGAGAGCTGGCTGATCTGGAACCTGACCGGCGGTCCGGACGGCGGGGTGCACGTCACCGACCCCACCAACGCCAGCCGCACCCTGATGATGAACCTGCACTCGCTGGCCTGGGACGACAAGCTGCTGTCCTTCTTCGACATCCCGCGCGCGATGCTGCCCACCATCACCTCGTCGGCCTCGGCGTACGGCACGTCCAGCCGCATCGTGCCGGGGATCCGGATCGGCGCGGCGCTCGGTGACCAGCACGCCGCGCTGTTCGGCCAGATGTGCTTCCTGCCCGGCGAGGCCAAGTGCACCTACGGCACCGGCAGCTTCCTGCTGATGAACACCGGCACGGTGCCGGTCCGCTCCAAGAACGGCCTGCTCACCACGGTCGGCTACCAGATCGGCGACGAGCCGGCGGTCTATGCGCTGGAGGGCTCGATCGCGGTCACCGGCTCGCTGGTGCAGTGGTTCCGGGACAACCTGGGGTTGATCTCCAGTGCGCCCGAGATCGAGACGTTGGCCCGCACGGTGACCGACAACGGCGGTTGCTACATCGTGCCGGCCTTCTCCGGGCTGTTCGCGCCGCACTGGCACAGCGAGGCGCGCGGCATGATCGTCGGGCTGACCTCGTACATCACCAAGGGGCACCTGGCCCGCGCGGTGCTGGAGGCCACCGGCTGGCAGACCCGCGAGGTGGTGGACGCGATGAACGCCGACTCCGGGCTGACCCTGTCCACCCTGAAGGTCGACGGCGGCATGACCTCGGACAACCTGCTCATGCAGACCGTGGCCGACGTGCTCGACGTGCCGGTGGTGCGGGCCATGATGCTCGAGACCGTGTCGCTGGGCGCCGCGTACGCCGCCGGGCTTGCCGTCGGCTACTGGCCGGACCTGGAGGGGCTGCGGCGCAACTGGCACCGGGCCGCGCAGTGGCTGCCCAGGATGGACCCGACGCACCGGGCCGCCGAGTACCGCAACTGGCAGCGCGCGGTCGAGCTGAGCTTCGGCTGGATGAGCCCGGACGAGGGCCCGAGCAAGTAGCTGGTGCGTCCGGCTCGCATCTGGTGTCGGCGCGGATCCGCCATCCCGATGTCCATGCGTCGGATCGCCACCGAGCCAGGGGAATAGCTCAGCCCTGACTTGACTTTTCCTACCAAGAGCTAGGTTGCAGAAGAAGACCGAGTCCGGTCTACGGGAATGGAGCATGAGGATGCGTATCAACGGAGCCGTAGCGTTGGTCACCGGCGCGAACCGCGGTATCGGCTATGCCTTCACGCAGGCGCTGCTCGACCAGGGTGCCGCGAAGGTGTACGCGGGGGTGCGCGACCCGGCAACCGTCACCGACCCCCGGCTGACCCCGCTGCGGCTGGACGTCACCGACCCCGCCCAGGTCGCCGCCGCGGCTGAGGCGGCGGGCGATGTGAGCATCGTGGTGAACAACGCCGGGATCGCCACCGGCACGGGTCTGTTCGACGGCTCGTTGGACGGGGCGCGCCGGGAGTTGGAGGTGAACTACCTCGGCACCTGGTCCGTCTCCCGGGCGTTCGCCCCGGTGCTCGCGGCCAACGGCGGTGGCGCGCTGGTCAACATGCTGTCGGTGGCGTCCTGGCGCGCCTCGGCGGCCGGTCCCGGCTACGCGGCGTCGAAGTCGGCCCAGTGGTCGCTGACCAATGCGCTGCGGCTGGGCCTCAGCGAGCAGGGCACGCTGGTGGTGGGAGTGCACTGCGGTTTCGTCGACACCGAGGCGGCCGCGTGGGCCGATGCGCCCAAGATCTCCGCCGCCACCGTCGCGGAGCAGACCATGCTCGGGATTCTCGGCGATCACGCCGAGGTGCTCGCCGACGAGGTGGCCCGGCAGGTCAAGGCACAGCTGTCCCAGGCCGTGCAGTCACCAGGAGTAGTGGCGCGCTGAGTTCCAGAGCGTGAATGGCGTCCCCTTTAGTGGATCTTTCGTTGTGGCCGCGGTCTCTAGGGCGGATCGTTCTCGCACGTGAACGGCGTCGGGAGATCCACTGAAGGGGAGGACACGTCGATGAACCGTGCCAGGAAAGTAGCGACCGCCGCGGTCATCGTTGTCGCCGGCCTGTTCGCGCTGTTGTTCACCTCCGGGGTCGCCAGCGCCTCGGACCACAGCTCCGGTGACGGGCACTCGCGCTCGAACGAGCACCGTTCGCACTCGGGTGACCGCGACTCGCGTTCCGACGACGACACGCCCTCCGACGACGACAAGGACAAGGGCAAGGGTGGTCTCGAGGTCGCGGGGATCGACCTCAGTCAGGTGACGGACGCCGTGAGCGACCTGTTGAGCTCACTGAGCGGCATCCTCTGAGCGGCGGCACCGATGTGGCCGCACTGATGCGGTTGCCGTCGGCGGGGCGTCGCGATGGCTCGGATTGTTTGGTTTCCTTTCGGTGGCTGGGCGCGATTTACTGAAGCTTTGGACGGGACAGTGGTCGGTTAGGTCGGTCTGGTGTCTGACCTTTTTGTTTGGGTCGGAGACGCTTGTCGGGGACGTCCGGCGGGGTTCGCAAAAGATCATGAAATCTTTTTTCGGGGGCGGCGGTATCGGCCCGGAAACTGTCGGGGCTCTTTGCCATAATTTTGGGTATGTCGGAGGGTTCGGTTGTTGCGGTGCGGCGGGTGGTCATGGATTCCATGGCCGCGTTGCGCGCACTCGAACGCACCGGTGATGCGGAGTGTCGGATTGATGGGTTGAAGAGTTACCAGGTTTTGCGGCGCCAATGTGAGTACGACTCGTTGGTGTTGCTCGCCGGGTTGGATCGGGATGGGGAGTTTCTCGAGCGGGGGACGTGCTCGAGGAACGCGGTCAGCGATCTGCTCGGGGTGAGCCAGCGGGATGGGCGGCGGATGGTGGCGGTGGCCGCCAGTGTGTTTCCCACCCGGTCGTTGGTGGGTGAGGTGTTGGAGCCGAAACTGCCGGCGACGGCGATGGCGTTGGGTGCGCTGGAGATTGATCTGGCGCATGCTGAGGTGATCGAGTCGGTGTTGGCTACGGATGCCGCCCGGCGGATCACGGTGGAGCAGTGGGTGGCGGCGGAGGTGTTGTTCGCCGACTGGGCGCGGCAGTACAGCCCGGAGTTGTTGGCCCGCAAGGCCCGCGAGGAGCTCGACCTGCTCGATCAGGACGGCGCGCCTCCCGGTGAGGACGATCCGCAGGTCAACGAGCTGCATCTGGCCAAGTCCCGCCACGGGGTGGGCGGGAAGATCAAAGGCCAGCTCGACTCGGTGACGTTCGAGACGGTGGCGCGGGCGATCGGGGCGATTCTCAAACCGGCCGCCGACGAGGGCAAGTCGTTGGGCCAGCGGCAGGCTGATGCGCTCGGGGAGATCTGCGCGCACACCCTCGACGAGGGCCGCCTCCCCGCGCAAGGTGGTGAGCGTCCGCATGTGGCGATCACGATGGGTTTGGCAGCGCTGAAGGCCGGGTTGCGTGGGGCGAACCTCGAGTTGGGTGGGCACATCGGGCCGGGTGAGGTACGCCGGCTCAGCTGCGACGCGCAGATCACCCCGATCGTGCTCGGTGCGAACAGTGAGCCGTTGGATGTGGGGCGGGAGAAACGGTGTGCCACGTTGGCGCAGCGGCGGGCGGTCGCGGTTCGGGATGGTGGGTGTGCCCATCCGGGGTGTGACCGGCCTCCGAGTTCCTGCGAGGTGCACCATATTGTGCACTGGGTTCACCATGGTGAAACAAAACTCGACAATTTGGTGATGTTGTGTTGGACGCATCACCGGATGGTGCACCAGTCCGACTGGGAAGTTCGCATGCACGACGAGCTCCCCGAATTTATCCCGCCTAAATGGATCGACTACTCCCAGACACCCCGGCGGAAACCGCGGCCTGTTCGAATTCGGAACTGAGGTCGGCGGGCGGGTTCAACGCAGCGGATTCAGCGCTGGATGTACAGGAGCAGGAACCCCGCCGCGCCGGCGCGCAGCGCCCGCGGCACGTGCTCGTCCGACTGATCCGCAGCAGCGACAGGCCGAAGCCGAAACCGGCGGCGAGCAGGAACGCGGCGGTGTCCACAGCGGATCGCCGCGGTGTCGCACCACGGGGCAACGTCACTGAGCTACCGGCCGGCTCGGGACCCGGTTCGTCGGTGAGATGTGGTCAACTCTGTGTATGACCGTGCCCGCTCCCGTGCTGTCCCCGGCGTCCACTCCCACGCCGTCCTCGGATCTTCGCCGGATGGTGCTGGTGCATGCGCATCCCGACGACGAGGCCATCCCGACCGGGGCGACGATGGCCCGGTACGCGGCCGAGGGCGCCTCGGTGTGCCTGGTCACCTGTACCCGGGGCGAGCGCGGCGAGATCGTCACCGAGAAGCTGGCCCACCTGCGGGAGGAGGGGCCGGAGGCGCTCGGCCGGCACCGCGAAGGCGAGCTGGCCGCCGCGCTCGCCGAGCTGGGGGTGCACCGGCACGTCTGGTTGGGCGGCCTCGGTCGCTGGTGGGACAGCGGCATGGTGGGCACCCCGGAGAACGACGATCCGAGGGCGTTCGCCAGGGCCGACCTGAGCGAGGCGGTGCGCGCCATGGTCGAGGTGCTCCGCCGGGAGCGGCCGACCGTGGTGATCAGCGACGACGCGAACGGCAGCTACGGCCACCCCGACCACGTCCAGGCACACCGGGTCACGATGGCCGCGCTGGATCCGGCCGCCGACCCCGGGTACGCGCCCGAGCTCGGCGAACCGTGGCAGGTGCCGAAGGTGTACTGGACGGCGCTGCGGCGCGAGTCGGTGCGCCGGCTGGCGGCCACTATCGGCTTCGACATCGAGGACGACATGCCCGGGGTGCCGGACGAGATGATCGCCGCCGAGGTCGACGGGCGCGAGTATGCCGCCAGCAAGGTGGCCGCGCTGCGTGCGCACTACAGCCAGGTCGACCTCGAGAAGGGCTTCTTCGGCAAGCTGAGCCTGCTCCCGGACTTCGGTGTGGAGCACTTCCGGCTGGTCCGGGGCGAGCGCGGGCCGGCCGGCGAGGGCGAGCACGGCTGGGAGAGCGACCTGTTCGCCGGGCTGGCCGCCAACGGATCGGCGCGGTAGCTGGCCGGCTCAGCCGACCCCGCCGACGCCGCGCCGCCAACGGATCGGCGCGGTAGCTGGCCGGCTCAGCCGACCCCGCCGACGCCGATCAGCGACCCGACGATGAAGGTCGCCCCGGCGGCGATGACGCCGAAGGCCAGTTGGCGCAGCCCGTTGAACCACCAGCTGCGGGCGGTGAACCGGGACACCAGGACCCCGGCCGCGAACAGCCCTGTTCCGCCGACCGCGAGGCTGAGCAGCAACGAGTGCGCGCCGAGCAGGTAGGGCAGCAGCGGGAACAGTGCACCGACCGCAAAGCAGAAGAACGAGGAGATGGCGGCCGTCCAGGGGGAGGGCTGGTCGTCCGGGTTCACCCCGAGCTCCGCGGTGATGTGCTCGCGGACCGCCAGTTCCGGGTTGTTGTGCACCTCTTCGGCCAGCCGTCGGGAGATGTCCTCGGACAACCCCATGCCCTGGTACATCGAGATCAGCTCGGCCTTCTCGGCGTCCGGGTGGCGGCGCAGCTCCTCGCGCTCCACGGCCACCTCGGCCTGCACGGCGTTGTTCTGGGTGTCCACCGAGGCGAACTCGCCGAGCGCCATGGAGAACGCGCCGGCCACCAACCCGGCCATACCGGTCAGCACGATCGTCCGCACGCTCGCGCCGCCGCCGCCCACGCCGGCCACCAGCGCGATGTTCGTGACCAGCCCGTCCATCGCGCCGAAGACCGCGGGTCGCAGCCAACCACCGGACAGGTCGTTGTGCTCGTGACCGATCTCCTCAGGGCCCTGCGTGACATCCGGGGAATTGATCCCGCCCATTGCCGCACCTCCGTGCTCCATAGTACGTCCCCGACTGTCCAAACTGGACTTTGGCGAGCCTTGCCTGGGCCCCTCCAAGGCTGTGCTGAGCTGCATCGGGAGGTGGGTGACGGGCACTCGGCGGCGATCACTAGGCTGCCCCGGTGCCGAGCGACCAAGCGCTGACTGATCAAGTGCGTGGGCGTTCGTGGCTCGACATTGTCGGCACGATCGTGCGGCTCGGCCTGGCCGCTGTCTGGCTGGTGTCCGGCGGGATCAAGGCCGCCGACCCGGACCAGACCTACGTCGCGGTGCGCGCCTACAACGTGATGCCCGATTCCGGCGTCGCGGTGGTGGCCGCCGTGCTCCCGTACCTGGAGCTGGCCCTGGGGCTGTTGTTGCTGCTGGGGCTGGGTACCCGGCTGGTGGCGGCGTTCTCCGGACTGCTCCTGCTGGTGTTCATCGCCGGGGTCGCGCAGGCCTGGGCACGCGGCCTTTCAATCGACTGCGGCTGCTTCGGGGGCGGCGGTGATGTTGCTCCGGACAAGACCAGCTACGGTACTGAGCTGCTGCGGGACTCTGGATTCCTCGTCCTCGCGGCCTGGTTGATGATCCGTCCGCGCACCCTGTTGGCGCTGGACGACGTACTGACTCGCGGCGAGCGCTAGTCGGTGGGCGGAGGAGGTCCCTGAAGTGGCAGCCAAGAGCGGCAGTCGCACGGTCATCTACGTGGTGATCGGTGTGCTGGTGGTAGCCGGGCTCATCGGTTGGACGATCAGCATGGTGCGCAGCAGCTCGCAGACGCAGGTGGCCGCCACGTACACCACGGCGGTCCAGGGTGCGGTCGTCGTCGCGGGCAAGCAGGCCGCGAACACCGTCGACGTCTACGAAGACTTCCTCTGCCCGATCTGCGGTCGGTTCGAGTCGAACTCCGGCGGCGACCTGACCAAGGCGATCAACGACGGCAAGATCCAGGTCCGCTACCACCCGGTGGCCATCCTGAACCGCGCGACGAGCCCCACCGGGTACTCGCTGCGGGCCGCGAGCGCCGCGATCTGCGCGGCCGACGCCGGCTTCTTCCCCGCGTACCACAAGCAGCTGTTCGCCGACCAGCCCGCCGAGGGCTCGGCCGGGCTCACCGACCAGCAGCTGATCGACGAGGCGACCAAGGCCGGTGCCACCCCGCCGGCGAGCTTCAACCAGTGCGTGATCACCGGCAAGTACAAGCTGGCGGTCACCAACGAGACCTCGCGCGCGGCCAAGGACGCCTCGCTGCGGTCACCGGGCTCGACCGGGTTCGGTACCCCGACGGTCATGGTGAACGGCAAGAAGGCCGACCTGTCCGACGACACCTGGTTGACCAACATCACCAAGTGAGCTCCGGCACCCACCGCGGTGGAGAGCCTCGGCGGCGGGTGCCGAACTGGTGTGCCTAGAGCAGTACCTGCCAGCGTTCCGGTACTGCGTCGCCCTCGGTCCAGCGCTCGAGCCGGCGCGCCTTGCCGACCTCGGTGCGCGGCACGGTGCCGGCGGCCACCACGCGCACCTGGCAGCCGACCCCGAGCCGCTCGCGCAATGCCGCCGACAGTTGGTCGCCAAGTGTGACGGTGTCCACCGCCGCGCTCGCCGACTCCACGGCCACCCGCAGCTCGGGGCGGGCCGGCACCCTGCGGTCCTCCACGATCAGGTAGTGCGGGCCGATCCGTTCGTCGGCGAGCAGGACGGCCTCGATCTCGGTGGGGAAGACATTCACGCCCCGGATCACCAGCATGTCGTCGCGGCGCCCGAGCAGCTTGCTCATCCGGCGCAGGGTGCGCGGCGAACCGGAGGCGGGGCCGCTCAGCGTCGCGATGTCGCCGGAGCGGTAGCGCAGCAGCGGCATGCCGGTCTTGGTCAGCGTGCTGAACACCAGCTCGCCCGGGGTGCCGTCACGTACCGGGTGGCCCTCGGCGTCGATCGCCTCGACGTAGAAGTGGTCCTCGGCGACGTTGAGCTGCCCGTCGGAGTCCAGCGACTCGCAGGCCACGCCAGGGCCGATGATCTCGGACAGCCCGTAGATGTCCAGCGCGCGCAGTCCGAGCAGCGTCTCGATCTGGTCGCGCATCGCCGCGGTCCACGGCTCGGCGCCGAAGATGCCGACCTTCAGCGACCCGGTGCCCGGCTCGACGCCCTCGGCCCGCAGCGCCTCGCCGAGGTAGATCGCGTAGGACGGGGTGCAACAGAGCACATCCGGGTGCAGATCGGCGAGCATCCGTAGCTGGCGTTCGGTCATCCCGGCGGACATCGGCAGTACCGTGGCGCCCAGTCGCATGCCGCCGTGGTGGATGCCCTGGCCGCCGGTGAACAGCCCGTAGCCGTAGGCCACCTGGATCACGCTGGACCGGGTCGCGCCGGCGCCGCCCAGCGCCCGTGCCATGACCTCCGCCCAGATCGCCACGTCCACCGCGGTGTAGGGCACCAGTGTCGGGCGGCCGCTGGTGCCGGACGAGCCGTGCAGGCACACCACGTCCTGTTGTCGCACCGCGAGCAGGCCCCACGGGTAGTTGTCCCACAGGTCCTGCTTGGTCACCGTCGGCAGCTTGGCCAGGTCGTCCAGGGAGACGTCGGCGCCGGACCCCACCCCCGCGCTCCGCAGGCGTTGGGCCTGTAGGCCGTCCGCCCGGAGAAGTCGGTCCACCAGCTCGCCCAGCCGCTGTTGCTGCAGCTCCCGGCGTTGCTCCGGCTGGCATCCTTCGGCATCCGGGTCGACCAGGGCCGGCGGCGCGGACTCTGCGGCGGTCACCGGGCGAGCCTAGACGCGAGGTGGCCGAAAAGGGCCCCCCGATTTCAGGCCGTTGTTCATCGTCCGGTAAGTTCAGTGTTCTTGGGGCTGTGGCGCAGCTGGTAGCGCATCACACTGGCAGTGTGAGGGTCAGGGGTTCGAGTCCCCTCAGCTCCACCAGGATTATCTCCCGCTGAGCGGGTCGGTCGACCACAGTTTTGACCACAACCCGCTCAGATCGTGATGGGTCAGTGGTGGTGCGGGGTGACCGCGACTCCGCCGGCGGCTGGTGCGAACAGCTCCGACAAGCCTAGCCAGGCACCGGCGGCGAGCAGGACCAGGCCGACAGGTGCGACGAGCTTCGCGCCGAGTGGCTGGGTCTTCTCGATCATCATCACGGCGGTGAGCGCAACCATCCACCAGATACTGCCCACGCCGATGGCGAACATCACCAGCATCAATCCCCAGCAACAACCCACGCAGAACAAGCCGTGGCGGACACCCAGCGCCCAGGATGCGGCAAGCCCTCGACGGTAGTGCCGGAACAGGAAAGCGCGCGGGTCGCGGCAGGCGCGCAGACAGCGTCGAGTGAGTGGGGTGAACTGCGCCACCCCGGCAAGCCCGAGGGCCCCTGCCAACACCAGACCCTCGCGGTTGCGCAGCCACGCGCTCGCTCCGATCGCCGCATGGACTCCCACGTCCGCGGCCAGCGCCACCCAGGCGAATCCCAGCCAGACCATGAAGTAGGCGGCCAAGAAGACAACCCGAGCGGCGCGGCGGCGCTCGACACCGGCGGTGACGACGGTGAACATCCGGACCATCGGCACGGTCGTGGGCAGCATCATCGCGGCGACCATCACCAACCAGCCACCCGCGAACGTCGCCAGCACCAGTGGCCAGTCGTGGGTGGAGTTCGGCCGGGCGAGTTCGCCGTGCCGGTGGGCCAGCTCGGGGGCATAGATCGCCACGCCGACGAGCAGCAGCCAACACGCGCCCGTGACCGCCCACAGCACCCGGCCTGGGTCGTCAAGAACGCGAGCGCGCGATATCGTCCCGGGCGTATCGCCGCTGGTCATCCCGTTGCTGTGTAGGTGATGTGGTAGTCGGATTGGATGGCGTTACGCCCCTCGAAAGACCAGACCATGCCGTACTGCGGCAGGTTGACGGTGTGGTGACGGGCCCGGGCAATGTAGGCAGGAGAGCCGGGGACGGTCGAGAACAGCGAGTCGCGCAGGGTAGTGATGGTGGTGCCGTCCGGGCTGCGGAACGGTTCCATGTCGGCGGAGAGCACGTCGCCGATGCGCAGTGTGCCGTTGCCGTCGCGGGTCTCGTGGGTGATGGGTGCCCGCTCGATCGCGATCACCTCGCCGACCAAGCCCGCCAGGTCAGCCAGCGGACCGCCGAGGCGGCCGTGGTAGGCGTCGATGATCGCTTGGTATTGCTCGTCGGTGGCGCGGTCGTCGACAAAGCTCACCACCCGCCAACTGCCGGGGGTGAGCACGTTGCCAGGGATGAGGCAGACGTTGATGAATGAGAGGCCGCTCACGTCGATGCCCCGGATGGTGCCGTGCTCGAAGCGGTATGCATTGACGGACTCGCAGCTTCCTCCGTCCGGGTCCGCGCCGATCCAGCAGGGACACAGCACCCCGCAGGAGCAGGCTTCGAGGAGCGTCCCTTCCAGGTCGTAGACGACATCGGTGGCGGCTGGAGCTGGCTCGGTGGCAGTCATGGTGTTTCCTTGCGTCGGTCGACGACTGGGCGGGTACTCAACCGATTCACCTTGTTGGTGCAGTTCAGGGCCTTGACCTCAGCGCACCGGCCGGTCCATGTCTATACGTCATTCTGCGCATCCCGCGAGCGAGCGTTCACGACTCTCGCGACGGGGTCATCGCACGGGGACAACGGCCAAGCTCAGCCCTTAAGAAGCTCCGGGGGCCGACCCCGCGAGCGCGGTTCGCGGCGTGGCTGTGATGAGGGGCCGGAAGACGGTCTGGTCCGCCGCGCCGAGCAGGCGAACGAGGGGCCGACGGACGAGCAGGAAACTGACGAGGCTGACCGCCGCGCCGAGCAGCAGTCCGGCGAGGACGTCGTAGGGGTAGGCCGCGGCGATGTAGATGCGGGCGAATGCCATGACCAGTGCGGCGAGCGCGGTCCAGTAGCCGAGCCGGCGGCTGGCCAGGAACAGGGTGGCGGTGACTGCGCCGCCGATGACGGCGTGGTCGCTGGGGAACCCCGGGGCGAGGCTGTGCTGGGCGAGGGTCAGCAGGTCGGGATAGACCATGTAGGGGCGGCGTTCGGCGAAGTGGGCCGTGATCGGTTGGTTGACCGCGAGTGCCAGCAGCATGCCGATCGGGGTCCACAGCGTGGCCGCGACGGCCCGGGGGTCCGATCGCTGCCGGGCGAACCACCAACCGGCGAGCATGAGCTCGGCGAAGACCACGAAGCCAGCCACGGTGGCATAGCTCGACATGGCGGTCTGGAGCCACGGTGTGGACCGGGCCAGCGCGTTGATGGTCAGCAGGAGCTGGATGTTGCTGGGCATGGGGACGTCCTCACGGGGAGTGCGAGGGAGCGGTCACCTCAACTGCGAGGCCTGCCTGCACCGGTGCGTCGTGTCACGGGGTGGTGGGTTGTTGGGCGAGGCGGTGGAAGATGACCCGGCCGCCGTCCTGGGCCCCGCCGGGGTCGTCGGCCTGTTGGTAGTCGCCGGCCTGGAAACGCACCGTCGCACCTTGGAACAGGGCTGGGACGGGCGCCGTGGTCTGGCGGGTCTGGCCGTTGTAGGTCGCGGAGAAGGTCATGCTGCCGTTGCCGAGGTCGGCGAGGGTGTAGTCGATCTCGCTGTTGAGTCCGACGTTGTCCAGCAGCGGGTAGTTGATGAGCCGCCCGCCTTTCTGGGCCTGCTTGACCACGACCCGGAGCTTGTTCTTCTCGAAGCGCAGCATCACGTAGGGCACCGAGCTGATGTCGTCGGCCCCGTGGATCTGGCCCAGGATGATGCCGCCGCCGTCCTGCGGTACCTGCAGCAGCGTGACCGAGGCGGTCATGGTGTGGGGGCCGGTGCCGGCCTTGAAGTTGGTGAGGCTCTGCAGCTCGGTGCGGGGGTGGTCGGAGTTCTTGGTGGTCGCCCCCGAGGTGGGTGCCCAGAACATCAACCCGCCGTCGGGAGTGGCCGCGAGCCAGGGCTCCTTGAGGGTCGCCGGCTCGATCGACGCGGCGTTACCGTCGTCGTTCTCCTCGGGGATGCTCAGCTTCCAGGCGCTGAGGTCGATGCCCGGTGGGGGGAGCGGCGGTGGGCTGGCCGCCGTCGCCGGCGCGGCGGTCTGCGATTGAGGTCCGCCGCTGCCGGAGCTGGCCAGGGCGATCCACAGTCCGCCGCCGAGCAGCACGACCAGGGCCACGGCGATCACTTGCCAGCGGCGCTCACGCAGTGCCGAGAGCCTGCTGGGGAGTCCTTGCTGCCTCACCACGCCCACGCTAGCGCGGGCACTCACCGTGACCGCGGGCCGGCCCCGCTCACGCCGGTGGGCCGGGACGGGAGTGCCCCGACCGGCTCTTATGATCGCGGCATGCCGGGGGAGCGGGCGTAGCAGCGCCTGCTGCTGGACACGATGACGGCGGACCTGCTCGCGGTCCATCACGTGGCCGCCGCGCTGCGCCCGGCGCACACCCCGGCCTGAGCGCGCCGTCAGCGAACTGGCTGGTGGAACTGGCCGGGCGAACTGACCGGGCGAACTGACCGGGCGAACTGGCCGGGCGAACTGGCCGGGCGAACTGGCCGGGCGTATTCACCGGGCCGACGACCGCGCGGAGCGCTATCGTCCGGCCGTGGACTACACCGCCGCACTGTTCGAGCAGAACCGACTGCTCGGCGAGCTCATTCACCGCGCCGACCAGTCGGTCCGGGTGCCCACCTGTCCGGAGTGGACGCTCCAGCAGCTGGTCAGGCACGTCGGCCGGGGCGACCGCTGGGCCGCCACGATCGTGGCGGAGCGGTCGGAGACTGTGATCGACCCGCGCAGCGTGGCGAACGGCAAGCCGCCCGAGGACGCCGACGGCGCCCTCGCCTGGCTGCACGGCAGCGCCGGTGCGGTGGTCGACGCCGTGGCGCAGGTGGGCGCCGACACCAAGGTGTGGACCTTCATCGGGCCGAAGCCGGCCGAGTGGTGGATCCGGCGCAGGCTGCACGAGTCGACCGTGCACCGGGCGGACGCGGCGATCGCGCTCGGCGCCGACTACGACCTGTCGCCGGAGTTGGCGGCGGACGGCGTGTCGGAGTGGCTGGACCTGGTCACCGCGCGACCGAGGTCCGATGCCCCGCCGGTGCTCGAGGACGGGCTCACGCTGCACCTGCATGCCACCGACGGCGACCTCGGCCCCGACGGCGAGTGGATGATCCGGAGCAGCGGCGGCTCGGTCTCCTGGGAGCACGGGCACGGCAAGGGCACGGCCGCGGTCCGTGGCCGTGCGAGCGATCTGCTGCTCGCCGTGCTGCGTCGCAGCTCGGCCGGTGGGGAAGTCGAGATCATCGGGGACGCGGCGGTCTGGGCGAACTGGTTGGCCCGCACCCCGTTCTGACCGAGCGCCGGGTCAGCGAGCGCCGGGTCAGCGAGCGGTGACCAGCAGGGCGACCGGGGCGTCGCCGCAGCGGCGCAGCGTCGTGCCGGGCCGCCTGACGGACTCCTCGCCGGTCGTCCACCAGGCCGGGATGTCCAGCTCGCGGACCAGCGACCCGGTGGCCTGGCGCGCGGAGGTGGACACGATCACCCGGCCCTGGGCGTTCACCAGGGCCGCCCGGGCATGCTGCTCCACAGCGAGTGCGTGCAGCTTGGGCAGCGTGGTGTGCTCGAACTCCCGGACGAAGACGTCGGCGCCGACCACACCGGCGAAGTCCTCCGCGCCGCGCACCGGGAGGGTGAAGGTCAGGGTGTACTCGTCGGTGCACAGGTAGTCGACGTAGGGGCCGGTGATGTGCCGGCGCCCGGTGTCGCGCGGCACGGTGAACCAGGACTGGCGGGTGTAGTCGAGGAAGTACTCGCTGGCCGGGTCCAGGCTGATGAACAGCTGGGTGGGTGTGCCGCTGGGCGCGCTGGTCCACCACTCGAAGCCGAACTGCTGGTCGGCCAGTAGCCGAGGCGCGGCGATGAACCCGGCGCCGACGACCAGTCCGCCGAGCAGCTCGACCACCTGCGGACGCAGTCGGTCCAGGTCGGCGCCGGTGGTGTCGCCCGGCTCGGCGAGCAGTGTCTCGGCGGCGGCCAGCAGCGGCTTGAGGCCGGCGAAGACCCCTTCGACGATGCCGGAGACCTGCGCGACGACCTCGTCCCCGGGCCGCGTCCGCGTGTCGTTCACGATGCTCACCTCGCGATAGGCGGAGCGATAGGCGGATGCCGCAGCTTACGGATCAATCAACTCCAGGTGCAGCACCGCCAGCCGGTCGATGGCGTCGAGAATATGTTCCTCGGTGAGCGTGCGGGCCAGGTCCCCGTCCCCCCGGGCGATGGCGCCGACGATCGCGCCGTGCACGGCGTACCCGGCCTCCGGGTCGTCCCGGTGGCCGATCGGCAGCCACAGCAAGCCACCCTGCTCGCCCTGCAGCAGCAGTTCTTGGTGGGTCAGCCGCGGTGACTGGGCGGCGGCGGCCACCTCCAGGTGGAAGTGCCGCTCGGCGCGGGAGGCCGCCGGACCGGTTGCGGCGCGGATGTCCTCGGCGGCCAGTTCGAGCCGGACCAGGTCCTCGGCGGAGCTGCGTTCGGCCGCCAGCCTGGCCGCCGCCCCGGCCACCGCGATGTAGTGGTCGCCGACGTCGCGCAGGTCGGCGAGCGACACCGCGCGCAGCCGCTCCCGCCAGGGCGCCACCGGCGAGTCGGCCGGCGCCCGGACGAAGCTGCCACCGCCCCGGCCCCGGCGGGTCTCCACCAGGCCGTGTTGGCGCAGCGCGACCAGCGCCTCCCGCACAGTCACCGTGGACACCCCGAACTGGGCGGCCAGCTCGGTCTCGGTGGGCAGTTGCTCGGCGTCGGCGAGCAGGCCGAGGGTGATCGCGTCCACCAGCCGCCGGGTGACCGCCTCGGCCCGGCCGGTCTGGTCCAGCGGCGCGAACAGGGCGGCCCGCGCGCCGTGCGACATCCGCTTGACCATCTGGTTCCCCTACCCGGCGGAGTGGTGGAGGGCCGGGTCGAACCCACGTTACCCCGTTGTCATATGAAATATGGTCTTATATGTTTTACCTCTTGACGGTGTCTCAGGTGATTGTCGCGAGTCCACCGGCCACGGACGGGCGATGCGGTCCGCGGCGAAGCTCGACTTCGGCTGCGTGTGGATCAATACTCCCCAGGACGGAGAGGCCCGACATGCCCAATCAGGCGCCCACGCTGCCCCGCGAGGACCCCACGCCCGCGTCGGCCGGCGCCGAACCGGCCATCCGGCTGCGCGGGCTGCGCAAGGAGTTCGGCCCGGTGCGCGCGGTGGACGGGGTCGACCTGGACATCCCGGCCGGCGAGTTCTTCTCCATGCTCGGGCCGTCCGGGTCGGGCAAGACCACCGTGCTGCGGCTGATCGCCGGTTTCGAGCTGCCCACCGGCGGGACGATCGAGCTCGACGGGCGCGAGGTCAGTCGGCTGCCACCGTTCGACCGGGACGTCAACACGGTCTTCCAGGACTACGCGCTGTTCCCGCACATGTCGGTGCTGCAGAACGTCGAGTACGGGCTCCGGGTCAAGCGGGTGCCCAAGGGCCCGCGCCGCGAGCGTGCCCTGGACGCGCTGCGCTCGGTACACCTGAGCGACCATGCCGAGCGCAAGCCGTCCCAGCTCTCCGGCGGCCAGCGCCAGCGGGTGGCGCTCGCCAGGGCGTTGGTCAACCGGCCGAAGGTGCTGCTGCTCGACGAGCCGCTCGGCGCCCTCGACCTCAAGCTGCGCCTGGCGATGCAGACCGAGCTCAAGGCGCTGCAGCGCGAGGTCGGCATCACCTTCATCTTCGTCACGCACGACCAGGACGAGGCGCTCACCATGAGCGACCGGATCGCGGTGTTCAACGAGGGCCGCATCGAGCAGGTGGGCACCCCGGTGGAGGTCTACGAGCACCCGGCCAGTGCGTTCGTCGCCGGCTTCGTCGGCACCTCGAACCTGATCAGTGGGCATGCCGCCGAGGCGGTGATCGGCCGGCCCGGGGTGTTCAGCATCCGGCCGGAGAAGATCCGGGTGGACGGCGACCTGTCGCAGCCGGCGGGCGACGGCGAGACCAGCGCCACCGGCACCCTCACCAACGTCGTCTACGCGGGCGCCACGATGCGCTACGAGGTGTCGTTGGACGCGGGCGGGCAGCTCGCGGTGCTCCAGCAGAACACCGAGGGCCGGCGGAACGCCTCCGCTGGGACCACCGGACGCGACGAGCCGTTCCGCACCGACACCCGGGTTCGGCTGAGCTGGCGCCACGAACACAACGTCCGGGTCCCGGACCAGCGGTAGGTCCTGATGCTCCTGCTCCTCACCGAAAGGCCTGTCATGAGAAATCGGAAACTGCTGCTCGCCGGCGTGCTGTGTGCCGGCCTGCTGGCGGCCGCCTGCGGGACCTCCTCCACCGGTGGCGGTGGTGGTGGTGGTGGTGGTGGTGGTGGTGGTGGCGCGCCCAGTCCGCAGGGCTTCACGCCGCCCAACCTGCCGGCGCTGGATCAGCTCGGGAAGCCGGAGGGGCAGCTCAGCGTGCTGGCCTGGCCGGGCTACGCGGAGAACGGCTCCAACGACCCGAAGGTCAACTGGGTCACCCCGTTCGAGCAGCAGACCGGGTGCAAGGTCAGCGTCAAGACCTTCGGCACCTCCGACGAGGCGCTGAGCCTGATGAAGACCGGCCAGTACGACGTGGTGTCGGCCTCGGGCGACGCGTCGCTGCGGCTGATCGCCTCCGGTGACGTCGAACCGGTGAACACCTCGCTGGTGCCGAACTACGCCGACGTGCAGCTGTTCCTCAAGAACAAGCCGTGGAACAGCGTGAACGGCGTGCCCTACGGCATCCCGCACGGCTGGGGCGCGAACCTGCTGGCCTGGCGCACCGACCTGGTGACCCCGGCGCCGACGTCCTGGTCGGTGATGTTCGACCCGGCCTCGCCGTACAAGGGCAAGATCGTCGCGTACGACTCGCCGATCTACATCGCCGACGCCGCGCTGTACCTGATGCGCCACCAGCCCGACCTGGGCATCAAGAACCCCTACGCGCTGGACCAGAAGCAGTTCCAGGCCTCGGTGGACCTGCTCAAGCAGCAGCGCGGTCTGGTCAGCGAGTACTGGTCGGACTACCTCAAGGAGGCGCAGTCGCTGAAGAACGGTGACGCGGTGGTCGGCACCGCGTGGCAGGTGACGGTCAACCAGGTCAAGCACGACGGCGGGCCGGTCGACTCCACGCTGCCCAGCGAGGGCGCCACCGGTTGGTCGGACACCTGGATGGTGGCGACCAAGTCCGCGCACAAGACCTGCGCCTACGACTGGATGAACTACATCGTCAGCCCGAAGGCGAACGCGCAGGTCGCGGAGTACTTCGGTGAGGCCCCGGCGAACGCCAAGGCGTGCGCCGAGACCACCGACAAGACCTTCTGCGACTCCTACCACGCGAACGACCCGGACTTCGCCTCGAAGATCTTCTACTGGACGACGCCGATCACCCAGTGCCTGGACGGGCGCACCGATACCCAGTGCACCGACTACGCCGAGTGGACCAAGGCCTGGACCGAGATCAAGGGCTGACATGACTGTTGCGGGCGCGCCGGGGCAGGCCGGCGTCCGGCGTCGCGTCGCGGCGTTCCTGTACCGCACACCGGGGCTGCGCCTGAGCATGCTGCTGTCCGCGCCGCTGCTCTGGCTCGGGTTGGCGTACCTGGGGGCGCTGGCCGCGCTCTTCATCACGGCGTTCTGGTCGGTGGACAGCTTCACCGGCCAGGTTCAGGTGAGCTGGTCGCTGGACAACTTCATCTCGCTGTTCACCGACTCGGTGTACCGGACGATCACGCTGCGGACCCTTGGCATCGCGGTGCTGGTGACGGTGATCGACGCGGTGATCGCCTTCCCGATGGCGTTCTGCATGGCGCGCTTCGCCTCGCCGGCCGCCCAGCGGGTACTGGTGATCGCGGTGCTGACCCCGCTCTGGGCGTCGTACCTGGTCAAGGCGTACGCGTGGCGCACCATGTTCTCCGGTAACGGGTTCCTGAACTGGGCGTTGGCCCCGCTCGGGCTGCACAGTCCCGGCTATGGGGTGACCGCGACGGTGATCACGTTGTCCTACCTGTGGCTGCCGTACATGATCCTGCCGATCTACGCCGGGCTGGAGCGGCTGCCGGAGTCGCTGCTGGCCGCCTCCGGCGACCTGGGGGCCAAGCCGCTGCGCACGTTCCGGTCGGTGGTGCTGCCGCTGGCCTTCCCGGCGGTGGTGGCCGGTTCGATCTTCACCTTCTCGCTGTCGCTCGGCGACTACATCGCGGTGACCATCGTGGGCGGCACCAGCCAGATGCTCGGCAACGTGGTCTACAGCAACATCGGCGCGGCGAACAACCTGCCGTTCGCGGCCACGGTGGCGCTGGTGCCCGTGGTGATCATGCTGGTCTACCTGGCCGCCGTGCGCCGCACCGGCGCGCTGGACAACCTCTAGGGAGCGGCCGGTGACTGTTTCCAGGACGACCAGGCTGCTGCTCTGGGGTGCCCTCGCGGTGGGCCTCGCGGTGATCTACATCCCGCTGCTGGTGGTGCTGCTCAACTCGTTCAACGCGGACACCGCGTTCGGCTGGCCGCCGTCCGCGCTCACCCTGGAGTGGTGGTCCCGGGTGACCGGCAACGCGGGCGCGCTGAACGCGCTGTGGACCAGCGTGCGGGCCGGCGTGGCGGCGACCGCGATCGCCCTGGTGCTCGGCACGATGGCCGCGTTCGCCCTGCAGCGCTACCGGTTCTACGGGCGGGACTCGGTGTCGCTGCTGCTGATCCTGCCGATCGCGCTGCCCGGCATCGTCACCGGTATCGCGCTGAACAACGCCTTCCGCACGATCCTGGGCATCAACCTCGGGCTGTTCACCGCGATCGTCGCGCACGCCACCTTCTGCATCGTGGTGGTGTTCAACAACGTGGTGGCCAGGCTGCGCCGGATGGGCAGCAGCCTGGAGGAAGCCTCCATGGACCTGGGCGCGGACGGCATCACCACGTTCCGGCTGGTGACCTTCCCGATGCTGCGCTCGGCGTTGCTGGCCGGTGGTCTGCTGGCCTTCGCGCTGTCCTTCGACGAGATCATCGTGACCACGTTCACCCTCGGTACCGGCATGGAGACGCTGCCCATCTGGATCCTGAACAACCTGTTCCGGCCGAACCAGGCGCCGATCGTCAACGTGGTCGCCGCGGTGCTCGTGGTGATCTCCACGGTGCCGGTGTACCTGGCCCAGCGGCTGTCCGGCGACACCGCGGGCGGCGGCCGCCTCTAGCCCGCGCGCCCTGGCGCGGCCGGACCGGCGCGGCCTGTTGTTACCGAGCTGCACACCAGGCAGGTTGCGGGCGCCGAAAACCTGCCTCCTGTGCAGCTCGGTAACAGCCCGCGGGGCACGGGCTGTGCCGGCCGCCGGCAACGGTCACGTGTCGGCGATGAGCTTGCCGGCCGCCCCCCAGCTGTCGGTGGGTACCTCGTGGATCCAGACCTGCACGCTCTCGGGCGGGACGGAGAGGGCGTTGATGCAGCTGGCCGCCGCGCACCCGGTCCAGCCTAACTTGGGTCCGGGCGTACTCCAGCTCGACGGTGAGCTCGGGCACCAGGGCGGCGAGTGCCCCGAGTACCTGGTCCAGCCGGTCACCCAACCCCTCGCTGGTACCCACTCGGATGGCCACCAGCCGGCGGATCTGCTGGCTGACCGCGGGCTGCACGATGGTCAGCCGCTCGGCGGCCCGTCCGAAGTGCAGCTCCTCGGCGACCGTGACGAAGTAGCGCAGCTGCCGCAGCTCCACCCGCTAGGCGAACTCGGTGAGGAACTTCCGCAGGTGCGGGTTGACCGCCTCCGGGTCGGTGAGGCTCAGGAAGTGTGCGCCGCCGTCCACCACGACGAGCGGCTCGGCGTGCGCGACCCCCTCGACGATCTCGGCCCCGCGACAGACCGGGTAGGCCGCGTCGGCGGACCCGTGCATCGCCAGCACCGGGCAACGCACCTCGGCGAGGCGGGTGAGCAGCCCGTCGCGGTGCACCAGGGTGGCCATGATGCGGCTGAACTTTTCGGCCGGCACCGTGCTCCACTTGGCCTTCCACGACGTGGCGTCGGCGGTGCCGAGGCAGATGTTGGCGATCATGTCCAGCAGCTGGTCGGCCGGCCCCTGGTCGGACCAGGTCGAGACGAGCTCCCGGTAGCCGGCGGCGACCTTGGCGTCCTCGGCCGCCGCCGAGGTGCCCAGCACGGCCAGTGCACTGACCCGCTCCGGTGCGGTGAGGGCCATCCGCAGCCCGATGAACCCGCCCTGGCTGGTGCCGATCACGGCGGCCTTGGGCAGCCCGAGCTCGTCGAGCAGGGCCAGCACGTCGTCGGCCACGTCCCAGTAGTCGAACGACTCGTCCGCGGGGGTGCCCCCGTGACCACGCTCGTCGACGGCGATGAGCCGGAACTCGCGGCCCAGCGCGGCGACCTGTGGGGCGAACATCTCCAGGTCCATCAGGAAGCTGTGCAACAGGACGACCGGCGCGCCGGTGCCGCCGTAGTCGACGAAGTGCAGCCGCTGGCCGCCGTTGACGGTCACCGTCGAACCCATGATCGCTCCTGTTCCGCGGCCCGGGTCGTGCCCGGGTACTGCGCTGACGAACCCTACGGCCTCCCGGTGGAACAGGCGAGGAGCACCCACGCCCGCTGACCTTCGCTGCCCGGCGGGGCTGGCTCGGTCGGAGATGCCCAGGAGGTATCAGCGAGGACCGAACAGGTCTTGGACGCCGGCCGCCTCCGGGTCGCACAGTGGATCTCGAGAGTTCGGTGTTGGCAGCTGAAGGGGCTGGTTCGGATGCGAGTGTTCGTCACGGGTGGTTCGGGGTACATCGGTCGACCCACCATCGAGGCGCTGCGCCGGCGCGACATCGAGGTGTCCGCACTCGTCCGCAGTGACGAGTCGGCACAGCTGGTGGCCGGGCTCGGCGCCACCCCGGTGCGGGGCGGGCTCACCGACCTGGCAGTGCTGCGCGACGCGGCGGCGGCGGCCGACGGGGTGATCCACCTCGGCCAGCATTACGGCCCGGACACCGCCGACGTCGACCGGGCGGCCAGCGAGGCGATGTTGGACGGGCTCGGCGACCGGGGCAGCTACGTGCACACCGGCGGTGTCTGGGTGTACGGCGACACCGAGGGTGTGGTGGACGAGGACGCGCCGTTCCGGGCACCCGCGCTGACCGCCTGGCGAGCGGAGAACGAGAAGCGCGTGCTGGCCAGGGCCGGCAACGGCGGGCACCCGGTGCTGGTGATGCCCGGCGTGGTCTACGGCCGCTCCGCCGGTCTGGTCGAGGGGTTCTACGCCGCGCCGGGGCGCACCGAGGGATCGGTGCCGTGCGTCGGGGACGGCGCCAACCACTGGTCGGTGGTGCACGTGGAGGACATCGCCGAGCTGTACGTGCTCGCGCTGAGCGCGCCGGCCGGTGCGGTGTACGCCGGGGTGCTCGAGCAGTACCCGACCCAGGCGGAGGTGGCCGCCGCGGTGGCCCGGTCCATCGGCATTCCCGGCCAGGTCGCCGCGCTGAGCCTGGCGGAGTCCGTGGAGCGGATGGGTCCGATCGCCGAGGCGTTCGCGCTGGACCAGCGGGTCACCGCCGCCCGGGCCCGGGACCAGCTCGGCTGGCGGCCGGCGCACACCGACCCGCTGGCCGAGCTCGCCGAGGGCTGAGTCACCGGCTCGCCGGTCAGCCGCGTGCCGGCCAGCCGGCCAGGAAGACGTGACAGCGCTGGGCGGCGGGGCCGAGCGGGCGGTCCACCAGGTGCAGCAGGCCGACCGGGCGGTCGATCGGCGCCGGCAGTACCGGGTGCACCACCACCGGGCGCCCCGGTGCCTCGGCAACCGAGCGGGCCAGCAGGGCCACGCCGAGTCCGTGGCTGACCAGCTCGCGGACCTGCGGCACGATGTTCGTCTCGTACCGCACCCGAGGGGTGAACCCGGCCGCCGCGCAGGCCTGGTCGAGGAGGCGACGCAGCCCGCTGGCCGCCGGCAGGCAGGCGAAGGTGTCCTCCCGGACCGCGTCCATGGCCAGCGCACCGAGCCCGGCCAGGGGGTGGTCCGGCGCGGTGATCAGCACGAGCTCGTCGGTGAACAGCGGCCGGGCGGCGATCCGCCCTGGTAGGTCGGCCGGCAGTGGGCCGATCGCCAGGTCGATCACGTCGGCGTCCAGGTCGGCCACCAGTTGGCTCAGCCGCCCGGACCGCAGCGACAGCTCCACCTCGGGGAACCGGCGGTGGAACGCGGCGAGCGCGGCGGCCAGCTCGAACGGGCCGGTGGCCTGGATCGACCCCAGCCGCACGCGGCCGCGCAGCTCGCCGGCCAGCCGTGCCAGGTCGTCCCGGGCGCCGTCCAGCTCGTCGAACGTGCGCCGGGCCCGGGCCAGCACCAACTCACCCGCCCTGGTCAGCCGCACCCGCCGGGTGGTGCGTTCCAGTAGCGCCACGCCCAGCTCCGCCTCCAGCCGGCGGACCTGGGCGGACACCGCCGGCTGGGCGATCCGTAGCTGCTCGGCGGCCCGGGTGAACCCGCCGTAACGGACCACCGCCTCGAAGTAGACCAGTTGGCGCAGTTCCATCTATTCATAATCACCTGCGATGAGTCCTAGAACAAAGCTGTCTTGGACTTCTGAGTCGGACCGGTCGCACGATGGCCGTATGACTGATGTCTGGTTCATCACCGGCGCCTCCACCGGCCTCGGCCGCACCCTGGCCGAGACCGTGCTGGCGCACGGCGACCGGGTGATCGCCACCGCCCGCAACGTCGCCGCCCTCGACGACCTCACCGGCCCCGACCCCGACCCCGACCGCGTGATCCGGCTGCCGCTGGACGTGACCGACCCCCCGCGGGTCCGCGCCGCGGTGGCCGAGGCCATCGAGCGGGCCGGCGCCATCGACGTGCTGGTCAACAACGCCGGCCACGGGCTGGTCGGCGCACTGGAGGAGCTCACCGACGAGCAGTTCGCCCGGGTCATGGGGACCAACGTGTTCGGTGTGTTCGCGGTGACCCGGGCGGTGCTGCCGCACATGCGGGCCCGCCGGCGCGGCCACATCGTGCAGCTCTCCTCGGTGGGCGGCGTGGTCGGCAACCCCGGGCACGCGGCGTACGCGACCGCGAAGTTCGCCGTGGAGGGTTTGTCCGAGGCGCTGGCCGGCGAGGTCGCACCGTTCGGCGTCCGGGTCACCATCGTGGAGCCCGGGCCGTTCCGCACCGGCTTCGCCGGCCGCTCGATGAACTTCGCCGAGCCGATCGACGACTACCGGGACACCCCGGCCGGTGCGCTGCGGGCCCGGTTCTCCGCGCAGGACGGCGTGCAGCCCAACGACCCGGTGCGGGCCGCCGAGGCGATCATCACCGCTGTCCGGGACAGCTCCTCACCGCTGCGGCTGCCGCTCGGCCCGGAGGCGGTGAGCCGGATCCGGCAGAAGCTGCGGAGCCAGCTCGCCGACATCGAGGCCTGGGAGAAGGTGTTGCTGGACACCCGGTTCCCGGACAGCTGACCGGCGGGGTTCAGCCGGTCGCGGTCGCGGTCGCGGTCGCGGTCGCGGTCGCCGGGATCGTGGACGCCTCGCCGCCGACCCGGTAGGTGGCGCCGCGGTGTTCCGCCGGCAGCCGGTCGCCGCGGCCGAGCAGCTTGTTGCGCAGCGTGCCGCCGGTGTACTCGGTCGGGTAGGCGCCGCGGCGCTGCAGCTCGGGGATCAGGTGGTCGACCAGGTCCTGGAAGGTGCCCGGGGTGATCGCGTAGGCCAGGTTGAAGCCGTCCACGTCCGTCTCGTCCACCCAGGACTGCAGCTCGTCGGCCACCGTCGCCGCCGAGCCGACCACCCTCGGCCCCATCCCGCCGATGCCGCCCCAGGCCGCGATGTCGCGGACCCGCCACTCCCGGCCGTCCGCGTCGGCCTGCTGGAACGCGGCGACCGCGGACCGGATCGCGTTGCTCTCCACGTCGCCGATCGGGTCGTCCAGGTCGTAGCGGGACAGGTCGATGCCCATCCAGCCGGACATGAACACCAGCGAGCCCTCGTCGCTGGCGTAGCCCTGCAGCTGCTCGTGCTTGGCGTGGGCGGCGGCGTCGGTGGCGTCGGTGATCACCGTCTGCAGGTTGAAGATGCGGGCGCTGTACGGGTCGCGGCCGGCGCGCTTGAGCTGGTGGCGGATGTCCGCGACGGTCTCCTTCAGCAGCGCCTTGGTGGGCGCCGCGGTGAAGATCGCCTCCGCGTTCTCGGCGGCGAAGCGGCGGCCCCTGGGGGACGCGCCGGCCTGGTAGATCACCGGGGTGCGCTGCGGCGACGGCTCGGCCAGGTGGATGCCGGGCACCGTGAAGTGCTTGCCGTGGTGGCCGATCGGGTGCACCTTCGCCGGGTCGGTGAATACGCCGCGCACCGGGTCGCGCAGTACCGCGCCGTCCTCCCAGGAGCCCTCCCAGAGCTTGTAGAGCACCTCCAGGTACTCGTCGGCGTGGTCGTAGCGGTCGTCGTGTTGCAGCTGGTCGTCGTGGCCCATGTTGCGCGCGCCGGACGGCAGGTAGCCGGTCACCACGTTCCAGCCGATCCGGCCGTTCGTGATGTGGTCCAGGGTGCTCATCCGCCGGGCGAACGGGTACGGGTGCTCAAACCCGGTCGCGGTGGTGATGCCGAAACCGAGGTTGCCCGTCACGTGCGCCATCGCCGAGACCAGCAGCAACGGATCGTTCACCGGCACCTGGGCGGCCTGGCGGATAGCCGCCTCGGGGGTGCCCGCGTACACGTCGTAGGTGCCCAGCACGTCGGCGATGAACAGGCCGTCGAACAGGCCGCGCTCGAGCAGCTGGGCCAGGTCGGTCCAGTAGGACAGGTCCTTGTACCGCCAGGACTGGTCGTCGGGGTGGCGCCACAGCCCGGGGGACTGGTGGGCGACACAGTTCATGTCGAAGGCGTTCAGCCGGATATGACGGGTCACGGTGTGCTCCGCAAGGGTCGACGCTGCAGGGGAGGGCGGGGACGTCAGTGGTGACGACAGCGCGCGCTGCAGACCCTCAGCAGATCGACGTGCAACCGGTAGCGGGCTCCGCCACCGCGATAGAACGAGCCGGCCCGATAGAACGAGCCACCCCGATAGGACGAACCGCCGCGATGGGACGGGCCGGCGCGGTGCACCATGACCCTCCTCGCGGGTTGCCTGCGAGCACGATAGGCAGTCGGCACCGAGTGGTGTCAACGGTCGGCGGGCGTGAGCTGCGCCGCCTTGACTCCGGGGGCACGGTGCGACCTCGCCGACCCGGGGGGGCTGAGAAATCCCGCCGCCGGGCGGCCGCTGGGCCGTACCGTGGGTACGCCAGCCGGCCTCGTTGAGGAGGACTCACTCGATGACCAGTACCGCACCGGGCCGTACCGGGTACGGCGACCAGGTGATCCAGCTCGACGACAGTTTCACGGCCGACCCGCACGTGCTGTACGAGCTGCTGCGCCAGGAGCGGCCGGTCGCCCAGGCGCGGATGCCACTGGGCATGCGGATCTGGCTGGTCACCCGCTACGACGACGTCCGGGCCGCGCTGGTCGACCCCAGGCTCGCCAAGGACAGCGGCGGGCTGAACGAGATCTTCGAGCGCCGCACCCACGACGCCCAGCACCGTGCGCGGCTGAGCCAGGAGCTCAGCGCGCACATGCTCAACTCGGACCCACCGGACCACACCCGGCTGCGCAGACTGGTCAGCAGGGGGTTCACCGCCAGGGCCATCGGCCGGCTGCGGCCCCGGATCGAGCAGATCGCCGCCGAGCTGACCGAAGCGATGGCGGCGCGCCTGGCGGCGGTCGGGTCGGGTGCGGACGCCGCCGCTGTCGACCTGATCGACGCGTTCGCGTTCCCGCTGCCGATGACCGTGATCTGCGAGATCCTCGGGGTGCCCGGTGGGCGGCGGTACGACTTCCGCGCGTGGTCCAACACGCTGTTGTCCTCGGCGCCGATGGAGGAGCGGGCCGCCTCGGCCGCCGCGATGGCCCAGTACCTGACCCAGCTGGTCGCCGACAAGCGGGCACACCCGGGCGAGGACGTGCTCTCCGCGGTCGTCGCCGCCAGCGAGGATGCCGACCAGCTCAGCGACCACGAAGCCGTCTCGATGGCCTTCCTGCTGCTGGTGGCCGGGCACGAGACCACCGTCAACCTGATCGGCAACGGCATGCTGGCGCTGCTGCGTAATCCCGGGCAGCTGGCGCAGCTGCGCGCCGACCCGTCCCTGGTGCCGGGCGCGGTCGAGGAGTTCCTGCGGCTGGACGGCCCGGTCAACCTGGCCACGATGCGCTTCTCCGCCGAGCCGGTGACGATCGCCGGCACCGAGATCCCGGCCGGCGAGATCGTGCTGCTGGCGCTGGGTTCGGCGAACCGCGACCCGGCGCACTACGAGCGGCCCGACGAGCTCGACGTGCACCGCGGCACCGGAAACCTGGCGTTCGGGCACGGCATCCACCACTGCCTCGGCGCGCCGCTGGCCCGGTTGGAGGGCGAGATCGCGTTCCGGGCGCTGCTGGACCGGTTCGCCGACCTGGAGCTGGCCGGTGAGCCCGGCGAGCTGTCCTGGCGCAACAGCACCCTGTTCCGAGGGCTCGACCGGCTGCCGGTCCGGCTGGGTCGCTGAGTCCGCGCCCTGCTGGAGCGGTCGGTGCGGGGCAACCTGGTGCTGGAGGTGGCGTCGTGACCGGTGGCCGCCCACCGCCGGAACACTGATCGGCGGCCTCGCTCCGTGGGGTTGGCCCCAGTCCGTGTGAGCGATGGCTCACATTTGGCAGCGAAATGTGAGCCATCGCGCACACATCCGCAACAACATCCCCCGCGCTCGCCTCACGCGGCGGCGGCCCCGCGCCGTCGCCGAGCAGGCCAGCGCCCGGTGAGCCCAGGTTCCGGGTCGGGTGGGCCACCCTCCGTAGTGGGGCCGCGCGGGGCACGCTGAGATGGGACGGTGCAGACCGAGAACCCGGCGCCCCGACGCCGCGACATGAGCCGCCACCTGCCCCACGGCGGGATGCCCCTGCTCGAGCGGCTCGGTGTCTCGTTCAGCCGTGCCGAGGACGGGATCTCCGAGGGCACCTGGCTACCCACCGGCGAGAGCTGCAACCCGAACGGCGCGGTCCAGGGCGGTTTGTTCGGCACCATCTTCGACGCGGCCATGAGCATGGCGATCCACTCCGCGCTACCGCCGGAGGACTCCTGCGTCAGTCTGGAGCTGAAGGCGTCCACCCCCGGCGGCGGCCGCGCCGGCGACACCTTCCGGATCACCGGGAAGGTGCTGCGCCTCGGCGGTACGGCCATCTTCGCCGAGGCCACCGCGACCCGCGACGGGGAGCTGGTCGCGACCTGCAGCGGCACCTTCCTGCGCCGCCGCAAGCCGCCCCGCCCTCAGCGGCCGGCCAGCCAGGGGTAGCGCTCGGTGTCCTTGCCGGCGTAGTCCGGGTCCAGGTAGATGAAGCAGCGCTGGATCAGGAAGTCGCGGATCTCGAACACGTCGCACCAGCGCCCGGCACCCCAGTCCGGCACACCGGCCCGCCACGGCCCGTCCTGGTGCTCGCCGTAGCTGGTGCCCTCGGCGACGACGGTGTCACCGCCGGAGAACACCCAGTTGAACCCGGCGTAGTCGTGCTTGATCCCCTTCAGGGTGCCGCCCACGTCGCCGAACATCTGGCCGATCTGGTCCCGGCCCTCGGCGATGCCCCACTTCGGGAAGTACACCTGGGCGTCCTCGGCGAACAGCTCGAGGATGCTGCCCCCGGTGCTGGTGGTGCCGCCGTTGTCGAACGCCTTGAGGTACTCCAGCGCGACGGACTTGCGTTGCTCGTCGGTCATGGTCTGGGTGGCAACAGCCATTGGTGCCTCCTTGCTCGGGTACCTGTGAGTGGCGAGTTGGGTTATGGCCCGACTCGCCACTCACGGGTCGTGATCAGCGGGTTTCGGTGTGTGCGGCGTTCGCGGCGCGGTAGGCGAAGGCGAGGATCGGGCCGAGGGTGGCGCCACCGGCCCAGTACGCCTGGGCGGACGCCGACGCGACGCAGTTGCCCACCCCGTACAGCCCGGGGATGGGCGCCCCGGTGTCGTCCAGCACCCGGCCCTCGGTGTCGGTCTGTGGACCGCCCTTGGTGTCCAGGGTGCCGCCGGTGACCAGCGCGGCGTAGTACGGACCCTGTCCGGCCAGCGGCCACAAGGTCGGGTTCTCCCGTCCGTCCTCCTCCTTGACCGGGCCGTTGAAGATCTGCTGGATGGCCGCCTCACCCCGGTGGAAGTCGGTGTCGCGCCCGGCGGCGGCCTGCTCGTTGTAGCGGGCGACCGTGTCCTTCAGGGTGGCGGTGAAGTCGCCCGTCAGCCGCAGCCCGCCGGTCTTCGCCGCGACCGTCGCCAGCCGCTGCGCGACCGCCGAGGTCAGCTCCTCCAGTGAGTCACCCCGGATCACGTGCGAGTCGTCGGCCCCGGGCGGGACGATCAGCCGGCCGTACTCGGTGCTCGCGCTGTTGTCCTGGCTGCGCTGGTCCCAGATCTGGATCAGCACCAGGTTCGGGTACTCACCGGCGGTGCCGTCCCAACGGAAGAAGGTCTGGGCCAGCTCGTTGTAGGGCAGCTTCTCGTTCACCACCCGCCGCCCGGTCTTGTCCACGAACAGCATCGAGTCGCCGGAGACGGAGAACATGCCGACCAGGTCGGGGCGCCCGGAGCGCTCCAGCGGCACCGGGCACATCCAGGCGTAGTTCATGTTGCGCAGCTGCGCGCCGACCGCCGAGGCGATCCGGACGAAGTCGCCCTCGTTGGTGGCCGCCGCGCAGCCCCGGTACGCCGGTACGTTCAGGAAGTTGCCGCGCAGCTCGTCGTCGTGGGTGAACCCGCCGCTGGAGAAGATCACCGCCTTGCGCGCGCGGACCCGCACCGTGGCGCCGTCCGAAGAAGGCGCTGTACTCGCCTCCACGCCGACCACCCGGCCGGTGTCGTCGCGCACCACTCGCTGGACCCGGTGCCCGGTGCGCACGTCCACACCGTCCCGCTCCGCCGCCGCCGACAGCGTGCGCACCGCGTTCTCGCCGCCGTCGGCCATCGACTCCGACGCATCCACCGGCACCAGTACCCGCCCGTACGGCGCCTTGTCCTCGGGCAGCTCCGACCAGTAGTCCGGCACCCCCGGGCAGTGCCGGTAGGGCAGCGCGCCGCGCTCGGCGAGCAGCTCGGTGGCCGGGCTGGCGCTCTCGTAGATCGCCGAGGCCATCGCGTGCTCCCAGGCGGTGAGCCCCAGCGTCGGGCTGTCCGGGTCGTACCGGGTCGGCCGGGACAGCCGCGCCACGTAGCGCAGGAAGTCCTCGCGCTCGTCGGTCAGGCCGGCCGCGCGCATCGGCTCGTTGTTCGGCACCCAGTACCAGAACGCCGCCTTCTTCGCGGTCCCGCCGAGCTCCGGCGCCTTCTCCAGCAGGATCACCTCGTTGCCCAGCCAGCGGCTGAACAGGGCGGTCGGCAGCCCCCCGCCGCCGCCACCGACCACCACCACGTCCGCCTCGCTGTCGAACGGGCCCTCACCCGGCGCGGGCCGGGCCGCCGCACGCGCCGCTATGTCCTTGTCCGAGCTCATCGTCGAGGCTCCCTTCAGGCTCCGGAGTACTTCATGCTCATGCCGAGGTCGACCGGCAGCGCGATCCCGGTGACGTACCGGGACTTGATCCCCGCGTTGGCGACCAGCACGTCCAGGCCGCCGGGCACTTTGCCTTCCATCCGTCCCAATCTGTCCTCCTCCGTCGGGTCGTGAGTGCGCAGTGGTCCGATGGGACCACTCGCCACTCACGGGGTCTGAAGTGCGAGAACGCTGGTCAGTACCTGCAGGAGCGTCGCGGCGGGGTCGGCGGCGAGGTCGGCGGAGCGCCAGGCCACGTGCGCGTCCGGGCGGACCAGCACGCAGCCGGCTTCGCCGACCTCGCGGGCGCCCGCCCAGTCCTCGTAGACGTCGATGTACTCGCGGCCGGGGCCGATCACGTGGGCGGAGATCTCCACCCCGAGCTTCTCCGCCACGGCGGCCGCCGCCTCCGCCCACGCCTCCCCGGCGATCCCGGTGAGCAGCGCGAACCGGCCCTTGCCGGACAGGTCGTGGGTGCTGACCTTGTGCCCGGCCCGGTCGGCCAGCCAGACGTGCGGCAACCGGGCGCCCGGCCAGGTGGTCGGGTGGTAGTACAGCTCCGGGTCGCGGGTGAAGCCCGGCTCGTCGGTGCCGTCCGGCACGATCGCCGCTCCGTTGGCCGCGGCGTACCGGTGGCCCAGCTCCACGCCGTGCGCGTTGAACTCGTAGTTCTTCAGCTCCAGCGCCTTGCGCAGGGCTTCGCGCTGGGCGGCCGCCTCCGGGGTGTTGTCCGCGCGGGCCGCGATCCGGGCGCGCATCTCCTCGGGGTCGCCGGTGTCGGTCAGCCCGAGCGCTTCGAAGATCGGCCCGAACTCCTCGATGCTCTTGTTGGCCCGCAGCACGATCTGTCTGCCGATCGGGGCGCGCTCGGCGTCGTAGGAGTCCAGCAGCCCCTCGCCGGCCTGCCCGCGCAGTACGTAGGACAGCTTCCAGGCCAGGTTGTAGGCGTCCTGGATGGACGTGTTGGAGCCCAGCCCGTTCGACGGCGGGTGCCGGTGCACCGCGTCGCCCATGCAGAACACCCGGCCGGCCCGGTAGCTGGTGGCATACATCTTGTTGTTGCCCCACAGCGAGGTGGACCGGATGGTCACCGGAATGGTGTCGTCGCCGACCAGCTCGTGCACGATCCGGGTGGCCATCTCGTCGTCCACGTCCGGCGGCGGCCGGTTGATGTCGTAACCCCAGATGGTCAGCCACTCGTTCCACGGCCGGACCATCCGCACCACACCCATGCCGATGCCGCCGATGTCCGAGCCCGGCTGCAGGATCCAGTAGAGGATGCTGGGGCGGTGCTCCACGTACGCCGAGAGGTCGGCGTGGAAGACGATGTTCATGCTGCCGGCCAGGTCCATCTCGCCCTCGAACGGCAGCCCGATGTCGTCGGCCACCGCGGACCGCCCGCCGTCAGCGCCCAGCACGTACTTGGCCCGGATGCGGAACTCCTGCTCGGTGACCCGGTCGCGCACCCGGACGGTGACCCCGTCGGCGTCCTGGGTCAGGCCCAGGTACTCGGTGTCGAACCGGATCCGGCTGCCCCGCGACGCCGCGTGCCCGATCAGGATCGGTTCCAGGATGGTCTGCGGGATGTCGCAGTTCGGCGACGGGCTGGCCATGGTGTAGTCGGCCTCGCGTGCCGGGTGCGTCCCCCAGGTGCGCACCCGGCCGATCTCGTCGCCGGCCAGGCTGGTGCAGAACACCGTGTCGCCCATCAGCGCGTGTTCGGTGCCCTGCGCCAACACGTCGTCCTCGATGCCCAGGTCGCGGAAGATCTCCACGGTCCGCTGGTTGGTGATGTGCGCGCGCGGGGTGTTCGCTGTCCACCGGTACTTGGTGATCACCAGGTGCGGCACACCGAGCGAGGCCAGCGCCAGCGCGGCGCCCGCCCCGGCCGGCCCGCTGCCGATCACCAGGACGTCGGTCTCCAGGTCGCCCTCGGCGGTGTGCTCCAGCTGCGCCGCCGCGGCGTCATCCAGGTCGGCGCCGACCGCGTTATCGAACGGTGCCTCGAAGCTCATGGCTGGTCCTCCCGTGCGAGTACCAGGTCGAACTCGACCTGGAACCACTGTCCGTTTCGCTCGGTGCCGTCCGGTGCGGTGCCGCTGTCGTGGCGGACGAAGTTGCCGATCAGGCTGTCCTTGACGCCGAACACCGCGTCGTTGTGCAGGTAGTCGTCCCCGTTGACGAACACGTGGGTGATCAGCGGGCGGTAGCCGGGCGCGTCGACCTTGAAGTGCAGGTGCGCCGGGCGCATCGGGCCGCGCCCCGCCGCCGCGATCAGCTCGCCGACCGGGCCGTCGTCCGGGATCGGGTAGTGCGTGGGCAGCACCGACCAGAACCGGTACTCACCGTTCTCCCCGGTCAGCTGCCAGCCCCGGCCCTGGGTCGGGTTGCTCTCGTACTGGGTGTCGTAGAACCCGTCCTCGTCGGCCTCCCAGGCGTCGATGCGCACCCCGGCCAGCGGCGTGCCGTCCACCGAGCGGACCTGCCCGGACACGTAGCAGGGAACCCCCTTCGCGCCCTGCGCAAGATCCCCGCCCAGCGGCACCTCCGGTGCATCGTCGACGAAGAACGGGCCGAACACGGTGGACTCGGTGGCACCCTCGTTACCCGATCCCGCCGCCGGTGCGTTGATGCCGACGGTCTGCATGGACAGCCCGAGCACGTCGGAGAGCAGGATGAACTCCTGGCGGCGGTCGTCGCACTTCTGCCCGGTCCGGGTCAGGAAGTCGATCGCGGTCTCCCACTCGGCGTTGGTCAACCGCACGTCCCGGGCGAACCCGTGCAGGTGCCGCACCAGGCTCGTCATCACCTCGCGGTAGCGGTCGGTCCTGCTGCTGGCGAAGCTGGCCACCACCTCGTCGGTGACCGCCTGCTCACGGGCGGCCTGCTCGGCCCCGATCGAGGTACTGGTGGTGGATGCGGTCACTGTCGCTCCTCGGAGTACGGGTGAGTGGGGCTGGCTCGGCTACTTCGTGGCGGCCAGCGGCGCGCCGGCCCAGGCCGCGTGGATGATCTCGCGCAGCGCGGCGCGATCGGCCCTGCGTGGATTGTCGGCCGGTACGGCGGGTTCGACCAGAGCGGCGACCACGTCGATCTGGTCCTCTTCCAGGCCCAGTTCGCGCAACCCGCGTGGGATGCCCAGCCGGGCGGACAGCGCGCGCAGCGCACCCACCGGATCCCCGTCCGAGCCGCCGCGCAGTGCCCGCCCGATCCGGCGCGCCGCGTCCGGGGCGGCCGGGGCGTTGAACGCGAGCACCTCGGGCAGCACGATCGCGTGGGTCTGTGCGTGCGGCAGGTTGTACGCCCCGCCGAGGGCGTGACAGATCTTGTGGTGCAGTCCGGAACCGGCCACCGCGAACGCACTGCCGGCCAGGTAGGCGCCGTAGAGCAGGTCGGACCGGGCGGCCAGGTCACCGGGGGTGGCGTGCACCGAGGGCAACCCGGCGGCCAGCGCCCGGATGCCCTCCTCGGCGGCCAGCGACGAGATCGGGTTGCGCCGGGGCGCCCAGAACGCCTCGACGCAGTGCGCCAGCGCGTTCAACCCGCTTGCGGCGGACAGGTCGGCGGGCAGCGTCACGGTGAGCTCGGGGTCGTAGACGACGGTGCGCGGCAGCACTCGGGGGTCCACTCCGGTGGTCTTGCGGGCCTCCTCGGTGCCGATGCTCGTTCCGCTGGCGCTACTCTCGGTGAGCCCCCAGACCGGGGTCACCTCGGAACCGGCGTAGGTGGTCGGCACCGCGATGATGGGCAGCCCGGTGGTCAGCGCGATCGCCTTGGCGGTGCCGGTGGTGGAGCCGCCGCCGACGCTGAGCACCGCGTCGGCGCGCACCGAGGTGGCCAGCGCCCTGGCCGCCTCGGCGACCTGGATCGGCACGTGCGGCCGGACCGAGGTGAACACCGCCACCACCCGCTCGCCCAGCGGCGCGGCCAACTCGCGGGCCAGCGGTTCCTCCGACTCGGTGGCCACCAGCAGGACCCGGTTGACCCCCAGCCGCCCCGCCTCGGCGCGCAGCTCGCGCCGCGCCACGCCGGCGCCGAACACCACCCGGCCGGGCAGTGCGTCGTAGTGGAACCCCTGCACTGGTGCCTCCGGCGGCTCGGCCCTGCGGTGAGGACACTCACACTCGCCGGTACCCAGACATATGTCCAATACTTGTTTCGACTGCTAGCCATACGATGAACTATGGATCTGAGGCAGCTGCGCTACTTCCTGGTCGTCGCGGAGGAACGCTCCGTCACTCGGGCCGCCAGCCGCCTACACCTGACCCAGCCGCCACTGAGCGCGCAGCTCGCCCGCCTGGAGCACGAGCTCGGGGTGACGCTGCTGGTGCGGCACCGGCGCGGGGTGGATCTCACCGAGGCCGGGGCGCACCTGCTGGAACACGCCCGCCGGCTGCTCGCCGGCATGGACGCCGCGACCGACTCGGTGCGCCGGCTGGGAGAGGGCCGGGTCGGCCGGCTGACCGTCGCTTTCGTCTCGGCCACCGCCTGGACGGTGCTCGCCCCGCTGCTGCGCGGCTACCACGCGGACCGGCCGGACGTCGTGATCGACTTCCTGGAGAGCGGCCCGGACGCCGTGGTGGAGCATGTCCGGGCCCGCCGCGCCGACCTGGGCCTGCTGCACCTGCCGCCGCCCGGGGTGGGCGCCACACACGGCCAGGATCTCGACGTCGCGGTACTGCAGCGGGAGCCGCTGGTGGCGGTGCTGCCGGCCGCGCTGGCCGCGACGGTGGGCGACAGGGTCGACCTTGCCGCACTGGCCGACCAGACGTTCCTCACCCCGACCCGCGCGGTCTGGGGCGGGCTGCGGCCGCACCTGCTCAACGCCTGCCGACTGTCCGGTTTCGAGCCGGTGCTGCGCGAGGTCGAACTGATGCACACCGCGGCCGCGATGGTCGGGGCCGGGCTCGGGGTGTCCGTGCTGCCCGCCTCGGTGCGCCAGGTGGCCGGGCCGGACGTGGTGGTCCGCCCACTGGCGCGGCACGTCCCGGTGGCCGAGACGGCGGTGCTGCGCCGGCGGGGGGACCGCCCGTCGCCGCAGGTGCAGCACTTCCTGCGGCTGGCGCTGGCCACCCCGGAGCCGGACGTGCTCAGCCCGGAGCACTCCCGCCGCTGACCAGCCCGACTCCGCGCGAGTTCCAAGCTCCCCGCGAGTCGGGGCTCTCAGCACACCGAGTCGGGACTCTCAGCACACCAGGTCAGTCGGCCAGCGCGGCCCGGATCAGCTCGACCGGGTGCCAGGCGCGGCGGGTGGTGCCGTGCGCGATCTGCTGCAGCTCGTCCAACAGCTGGGCGCGACCGGCCACGTCCGCCACTCGCGGATCGTCGGAACCGAGCAGCGCGCGGTGCTCGTCGCGCAGGGTGAGCAGGCAGGACGGCTCGGCGCCGACGATCGGGCCGTCGGACCCGGCCAGCGAGTCGACCAGCCCGGACGCCTGCTTACGCGCCTGGTCGAGCAACCCCTTGGAGAACGCCGCGCGCCCGCAGCAGCCTCCGTCGGCCAGCCGCACGTCCCACCCGGCCCGCTCCAGCAGCTCGATCGCCGCGATCCCGACGGCCGGCTCGGTGTACGAGGTGAACGAGTCAACCAGCCAGGTCAGAGGTCCTGAGTGGCTAGCGTTGTCAGAGCAACGCTTGCCACGCACGACACCTCGGCGCGCGAACCAGCGGGGGAGCGTGGCGCGGGCGAACGTCGGCAGCGGGCGGCTCGGCGTGATACCCAGTGCGCGGCCGAGCAGCCGCCGCGCCACCGGCAGCCGGCCGGGCAGGTTGGACAGCGGCGCGGTCGCCGAGCCCAGCCGGTTGAGCGCGCGGATGGCACCGAACACGCGGGAGCGCAGCGGAGTGCCGTGTAGCTGGTGGGCCTGGTGCAGCGCCTCGCTCTTCAGCGTGGCCAGGTCGACCCCGAGCGGGCACTCGCTCTTGCACGCCTTGCACATCAGGCACAGGTCGAGCACCTCGTGCAGCCGCTGATCGCCGAGCGCCGCCGCCGGGTCAGCCATCGTCAGGGCTTTGACCAGCGCGTTCGCCCGGCCCCGGGTGGAGTCCTCCTCGCGCCGGGTGGCCATGTAGGACGGGCACATCACGCCGGCGTCGGTCTTGCGGCACAGCCCGATGTTCATGCACCGGTCGGCGGCGCCGCGCATCCCGTCGGCGCCGCCACTCACCAGGCTCAGGTCCAGCATCGTGCGCAGCGGCGGCGCCGGCGGCAGGGCGGCGTCGCGCAGGTGCTCGGTCATCGACGGCGAGTCGACGATCTTGCCAGGGTTCATCCGGTTATCGGCGTCGAACAGGCCCTTGACCTGCCGCATCGCCTCGTACAGTTGGTCGCCGAACAGTTGCCGGTTGAACTCGCTGCGGGCCAGCCCGTCGCCGTGCTCGGAGGAGTTGGCGCCGCCGAACTCGGTGACCAGGTCGCGGATCTCCTCGGCCACCGCGTGCATCCGGACCATGCTGACCGCGTTCGGCGCGGTGGTACCCGCGGCGGTGGCGATCATCGCGCCGGTCGGGCTGAGCTTCGCCGTGCGGCACCGGATCAACCCGGTGCTGATGGGGCTGTCCATCATCAACGGCGCCAGCGCGGGTGGGTTCTCCCCGCTCAGCATCTTCGGCGTGATCACCAACGGGGTGGTGGCGAAGAGCAACCTGCCGGGCAGCCCGCTGACCCTGTTCCTGGGCAGCCTGATCTTCAACACGCTGCTCAACGTGGTGGTGTTCTTCATCTTCGGCGGCCGGGAGCTGCTCGGCCGGGTCGCCGCGGTGGAGACCGCGTCGGCCGCCACCGAGGTGGCGCCGGGCGGTGGGCCGGGCGCCGCGCGGGCCCAGACCACCGGGGCCACCGGAGCCGGGTTCACCGAGCCGGCGCCTGGCCGACGGTGCTGCTGATCTGCGGCATCGTCACCTACGTCAACCTGCTGCAGGAGATCGGCACCATCAAGTTCCTGGGCAACCTGGTGGCCACCACCGGCGTCCCGCTGCTCGCCGCGTTGGTGATCTGCTACATCGGGGCGGCGGTGTCCGCGTTCGCCTCCACCACCGGCATCCTGGGCGCGCTCATCCCGCTCGCGGTGCCGTTCCTGCTCGCCGGTCACGTCGGCGCGGTCGGCCTGATCACCGCGCTGGCCATCTCGCCCTCGGTGGTGGATTCCAGCCCGTTCTCCACCTCGGGTGCACTGGTCACCGCGAACGCCCCGGAGGAGCGCAGGGACTACGTGTACCGCCGGCTGATGGCCTGGGGCTTCTCCATGGTCGCCATTGCGCCGACCGTCACATGGCTGCTGTTGGTGGTTCCGGGTTGGCTGGGGGGATGACGTCTGCTCCTGAGGGGCCGCTGGCCGGCCTGACCGTGCTCGAGATCGGGGTCTTCATGGCGGCGCCGTTCGCCACCATGCAGCTCGCCGACCTGGGCGCCCGGGTGATCAAGGTAGAGAACCCGGCCGCCCCGGACCCGACCCGGGCCACCGGGCCGTTCCTGTCCGGGCCCGCGTCCGGGGCTGGGGAGCGGCACAGCTCGCCGTTCGCCCGGCTCAACCGGAACAAGGAGTCGGTCGCGCTGGACCTGAAATCGGCCACCGGCCGGGGTGCGTTCCTGCGCCTGCTGGGCGGCGCCGACGCACTGGTGGAGAACCTGCGGCCCGGCGCGCTGAGCCGGCTCGGCCTCGGGCCGGACGAGCTCGCGGAGCGGTACCCGGCGCTGGTCTACGCCTCCGCGTCCGGTTTCGGCCAGGACGGCCCGCTCGCCGACCGCCCCGGGCTGGACATCATGGCGCAGGCGCGGTCCGGGTTGATGAGCATCACCGGGATCCCGGACGGCGACCCGGCCAAGGTCGGTGTGCCGATCTGCGACCTGGTCAGCGGGCTGTACACCGCGCTGGCGGTGACCGCCGCGCTGCGCCAGCGGGACCGGGACGGGCGGGGTCAGCGGGTCGACGTGTCGCTGCTGGAGGCCGGGGTGTCGCTGGCGGTGTGGGAGGCGGGCACCTACTTCGCCACCGGTGCGATCGGCCGGCCGCTGGGGTCGGCGCACCAGACCCAGGCTCCCTACCAGGCGGTGCGCTGCCGGGACGGCTGGGTCACCCTAGGCGCGATCACCCCGAAAACCTGGGCCGGCCTGTGCACCGCGCTGGATCGGCCCCAGCTGCTCGCCGACCCGCGCTACGCCGACTCCGCCACCCGGCACACCCACCGCGCGGAGCTGGTCGCGGCCATCGAGGCGGTCACCGAGGGGAGCACCGCCGCCGAGCTGGTCGCGGCGCTGGAGGCCGAGGGAGTGCCCTGCGCGCCGATCAACGACTATGGCCAGGTGTTCACCGACGACCACCTCACCCGGCGCGACTACTTCTGGGAAGCCGAGCACCCCGAGCTCGACCCGGTCCGCCAGCTCGGCTCACCGATGCGGCTGTCCGGCGGCCCGGCGCGCCGCGGCGGCGCGGGCCCGATACTGGGCGAGCACACCCGCGCGGTACTCGGCGAGCTCGGCTACACCGCCGGGGAGATCGACGCAATGATCGAGGCAGGAGCGGCGGCATGACGGATCAGCTGGACGTGGAGCGGGACGGCGCGGTGCTGCGGGTGACGTTCAACCGGCCCGAAGCCCACAACGCGCTGACCTTCGCGATGTACCAGGGGCTCTACGACGCGTGCGAGACCGCTGACGCCGACGACGGCATCCGGGCGTTGGTGCTGCGCGGGGCCGGTGGCAAGGCGTTCGTCTCGGGCACCGATATCGCCCAGTTCGCCGGGTTCGACGGGGCGGCCGGAGTCGAGTACGAAGAGCGGATCACCCGGGTGGTGCGCCGGCTGGAGGACACCGCCGTTCCCACCGTCGCCGCGATTGAGGGCTACTGCCTCGGTGGCGGGCTCGCGCTGGCCGCCGCGTGCGACCTGCGGGTGGCCACCGAGTCGGCGCGGTTCGGCGTGCCCATCGCCCGGACACTGGGCAACTGCCTGTCCATGGACACCTACGCCCTGCTGGTCGGGCAGCTCGGCCCGGCGCGCACCCTGGACCTCCTGCTGCGCGCGCGCTACCTCACCGGCGCCGACGCGCACGCCGCCGGGTTCGTCGCCGAGCTGGTTCCCGCCGACTCGACGCTGGAGGAGGTGCTGGCCGGAGTGCTCGGGACGTTGGCCGGGCACGCCCCGCTGACCATGTGGGCCACCAAGCGCGCGGTCGCGCGGCTGCGCAGGGCGAACCTGCCGCCGGGCGACGACCTGGTGGAGCGCATCTACGGCAGCGCCGACTTCGCGCGGGGCGTCCGGCTGTTCGGCTCCCGGCAGCGCCCCGACTGGACCGGAACCTGACCCGTCAGTAGGTGCCGCGCGGCTCCAGGACAGCGGGTCGACGTCCAGGTGCAGCACGGCGGCAGTGCCGGGCCACGATCGCGGCGCCCGCGGTCTGCTCAGCCGTCTGCTCAGCCACCGGCTCAGCCACCGGCGACCACCTCGTCCCGGCTCAGCGACAGCCGGGGCGCCAGCGCGCCGCCCAGCGTGGTGATCAGTGCGATGACGATCAGCAGTACCGCGGCGGACCAGGAGCCGCCGCCGGTCGCGGCCTGCAGCGCGGTGGCCACGAGGGGCACGAACCCGCTGACGATGCCGGCGATGTTGGACGACAGGGCGAGCCCGCTGTAGCGCAGCTTCGCCGGGAACAGGTCTGCCAGCAACGGTCCGGACACCGCGTACGGGATGGACAGACACGCCACCCCGAGGGCCACCCCGAGCACCACCAGCCCGGCGCCGCGGCTGTCGATGAGCCAGAACATCGGGAACGCCACCAGCACCGAGACCAGCCCGCCCGCCACGGTGATCCGGGCCGGGCCGAACCGCTCGGCCAGCCGCCCGCCGGCCACCAGCACACCGATCTCCAGCACCGCCGCGACGAGCGTGGCGGTGAGCATCAGCGACCGGGACAGGTGCAGCGTGCCGGTGCCGTAGCTGATCACGAAGGTGGTGGCCAGGTAGAAGCCGCCGACGCCGAGGAGGCACGCGCAGGCGCCGACCAGCAGCTGCGGGAACGCCGTGGTCACCACGTCGCGGATCGGCGAGCTGGCCACTTCGTCCTCGGCCAGCAGCTGCTCGAACAGCGGCGACTCGCCGACCCGGCGGCGGATCCACAGCGCGATGTAGAGCAGCGGGAAGGCGGCCAGGAACGGCAGCCGCCAGCCCCAGGAGTCGAAGCTGGCCGGTGGCAGCGCGGAGACCGCCAGGAACGCGCCGGAGGACAGCAGGGTGCCGATGGGTGAGCCGATCTGCGGCATGACGGCGTAGCGCCCGCGCCGCTCGATCGGGGCGTGCTCGACCGCGAGGGTCACCGCGCCGCCCCACTCACCGCCCACCGCGATGCCCTGCACCAGCCGCAGCAGGGTGAGCAGCACCGGCGCGGCCACCCCGATCGAGACGTAGCCGGGCAGCAGCCCGATCACGCCGGTGACCACGCCGATCAGGGTCACGGTGATGATCAGGCAGCGCCGCCGGCCGATCCGGTCGCCGAGGTGCCCGAACAGGATCGCGCCGAACGGCCGGGCCGCGAAGCCGACCGCGAACGAGGCGAACGCGCCCAGGGTGGCCAGCGCCGGGTTGCCGCTGGTGAAGAACAGCCGGTTGAACACCAGCGACGCCGCGGTGCCGTAGAGGAAGAAGTCGTACCACTCCAGCGCGGTGCCGACGAACGCGCCGAAGGCCACCTTGCGGGCCTCGGCGTCGGTCACCGTCACCGCCCCGCCGGTCGGTGTCGTGCCGCCGGCGTGCTGTGGCGAGGGCGGTGTCGTCATAGGTCCTCCCAGCTCAGAGGTCGTGAGTGGCGAGTGGTCCGATCGGACCGCCACTCACGGGGTGAGGTCGCCGTGGGTGCATTCGCCGGCCAGGTAGGTGGCGATGACCTGGGTGTCGCCGATGCGGTCCGGGTCGATAGTGGTGATGTCGTCGCCGAGCAAGACGAAGTCGGCGTGCTTGCCGGGCGTGAGGCTGCCCCGCCGGTGCTCCTCGCCGGCGATCCAGGCGGTGTCGAGGGTGTAGGCGCGCAGCGCGGTCAGGGCGTCCACCCGCTCGTCCGGGCCGATCACCGTGCCACCGCTGGAGATCCGCCGGACCATCGACTGGATACCGAGCAGCGGCGCGCCGGAGGACACCGGGCGGTCCGAGCTGCCCGGCACCCGCAGCCCGGCGCGCAGGAAGCTGGCGTGCCGGTACAGCCGGTCCACCCGGTCCGGGCCGACCGCGGCAGCCATCGTGTCGCCGATCTCGTACAGGAACCGCGCCTGCGGCACCGGGGTGACGCCGAGCGAGCCCATCCGGGCGACCTGCGCCGCGCTGGTCACCGCCGCGTGCTCGATCCGGGGCCGGGCGTCCGGGCGGGGGTGCAGCTTCTGGGCCAGCTCGAAGGTGTCCAGGATCAGGTCGATGGCACGGTCACCGATCGCGTGCGCGGCGATCCGCCAGCCGGAAGCGTGCGCGTCCAGCACGTTCGTCCGCAGCACGTCCGGGTCGTCCTGCAGGTAGCCGTGCGAGGCCCGGTCGCAGAACACGTCGTGCATGGCCGCCGTGCGCGCGGTCAGCGAGCCGTCCATGAAGATCTTGACCGGGCCGAGCCGCACCCGGTCGTCGCCGAACCCGGTGCGCAGCCCCAGGTCCAGCCCTCGTCGGTGGGGGTCCTCGACGCTGCCGGCCACGGCGTGCAGCGCATCCATCGACGGCATCACCTGGACCCGCACCCGCAGCTCACCGGCATCGGCGGCCCGCTGGTAGGCGGCCAGCTCCAGCGGCGAGTGGCCGATCCAGCCGGCGCCGATGCCGCACTCGGTGACGTGCGTGAGCCCCTCGGCCGCGTACACCGCCGATGCCCTGGTCAGCGCCCCGGCGAGCATCTCCAGCGGGACCGGCCGGAGCACGGCGCCGACCAGCTGCTGCGCCTGCTCCTCCAGCAGCCCGGTCGGTTGGCCGGCGTCGTCGGTGACCACCACGCCGCCGGCCGGTACCACCGCGGTGCCGTCCAGCAGGCCGAGCAGGGCGAGCATCGGGCTGTTCACCTGGCACACGTGCGCGGAGCGGTGACCCAGCCAGACCGGCCTGCCACCGGCGACGCGGTCCAGCTCGTAGCGGTCCGGGTGGCCGCCCAGCGCGGCGTCGTCGTAGCCGGTACCCAGCACGAACGCGCCGTCGGGCAGCGTGGCGGCGCGCTCGGCGATCCGGGCGTAGACCTCGGCCATGGCGGTCAGCCCGGAGAGGTCCACGGCCGCCAGGCCCAGCCCGAAGCCGGCCATGTGGTTGTGCGCGTCGCCGAACCCGGGCACCAGCGTGGCGCCCTGCGCGTCGATCTCGGTGCGCCCGCGCAGCCCGTCCGCGTGGTCGTCGTCGAACAGGTTGAACACCAGGCCGTGGTGCACCGCGAGCGCGCGGGCCCTCGGCCGGTTCTCGTCCATGGTCAGGATCGATGCGTTGCGGACCAGTAGGTCGACTTCGAAGCTCACGTACTCATCCCAGGTGGTGTAGGCGGGTCAGCGGCAGGGTGTGCGAGTGGTGCAGCGCGACCGCCCGGCCGTCCACCCGCACCGGGACCGGTTCGGGCGTGACCTCCACGGTCGGCGTGGCGGTGTTGTGCAGCATGTCCGCACAGCCCAGCCCCCGGCTACCGGAGATCGCGGCGTAGCGGTGGCCGGCGGGCAGCGTGGGTGTGTCGGCGTGCGCGGAGACGAACACGTGTGCCAGCCGGGCCGACGCGGCGCCGGTGCCGCCGTAGAACGGCAGCATCCGGCGCGGCTGGGTCAGCCGGGTGGACCCGGAGCCGGAGCCGGCGTTGCCCCAGGCCACGAACCCGGACTTGAGCACCAGCTCGGGCTGAGCGCCGAACCAGGCCGGCGACCACAGCACCAGGTCGGCCAGCTTGCCCGGCGCCACGCTGCCCACGTGCCCGGCCAGCCCGTGGGCCACCGCCGGGTTGTGCGTCAGCTTGGCCAGGTAGCGCAGCACGCGGGCGTTGTTGTTGACCTCCGCCCCGGTCTCGCCGGCCAGCGTGGCCTGCACGTGCGCCAGCTGCCAGGTACGCCGCGCGGTCTCGCCGATCCGGCCCATGCCGAGCGAGTCGGAGTTGACGATGCTGATCGCCCCCTGGTCGTGCAGCCAGTTCTCCGCCGAGATGGCGTGCTCGCGGATCCGGCTGGCCGCGATGCCGGCGTCGCTGGGCAGGTGCGCGTGGCCCCGGTGCACGGTCAGCGTCATCGGGCCCAGCTCGGCGACCGTGGCCGGGGTGAGCGGCAGGGTCGGCGTGGTCGAGCTGGTCAGCACGTTCGGCCGGGACACGATGGACAGCAGGTCGGGGTGCCCACCGCCGCCCTCCACGTGGTAGGCGTGCACGGTCCGGCCACCGACCGCGTCGAGCGTGTCGGCCAGGTAGCCGGACTCGTTCAGCGTGTCGGTGTGCAGCGCCACCGGCAGGTCGGTCTGCTCCGCGACGGCGAGACACGTGTCGATCACCGGTGGCGTGGCGCCCCAGTCCTCGTGGATCTTGTAGCCGCCGCAGCCAGCCAGCACGGACTGCTCCAGCAGGTCCGTCGACGTGGACGAGCCCCTGGCCAGGAAGGCGGCGTTCACCGGCGTGTGCGCCCAGGACTCGATCAGCGTGTGCAGGTTGTACCGGGGGTTGGCGCCGACGTCCCACACCCCGCCGATGCCCATCCCGACGACGGTGGTCACCCCGGCGGACAGCGCGGCCGGCACCAGCTCGGCGTTGGACAGGTGCACGTGCGAGTCCACGATGCCCGGGGTGGCGATCAGCCCCTCACCGGTGATCATCGCGGTGTGCGCGTCGACCTCCAGCTCGACACCGTCCTGCACGTCCGGGTTGCCGGCCCGGCCGACGCCGACGACCCGGCCCTCCTTGATCCCGATGTTCGTCTTGCGTACGCCGAGGAGCGGGTCGATCAGCAGCACGCCCAGCACGATCATGTCCAGCTTGGAGTCGCGGCCGGCGCTGGCCGAGACCAGCGCGCCGTGCCGGGCCGTCTTGCCGCAGCCGCCGATCAGCTCCTCGCCGGGCTCGGTGTCGTCCGCCTCGACCTCGACCCACAGGTCGGTGTCGGCCAGCCGGACCCGGTCGCCGGTGGTCGGCCCGTACAGCCGGGCGTACTCGGCGCGGGGCAGCGTGCTCACTGGGCACCGCCGCCGATCCGGACCACGGCCACCTCGCGGGCTTCGGCCGCCTCGACGCGCACCGCGGTGCCGGCCGGCAGGTCCAGCCGGTACCGGCCCGGGGCGGCTGGCTCGGTCTCCAGCTCCACCGTCAGCTCGACCGTCAGTGCCGTGTTCAGCCGGTCCAGCGGCACGTGCGAGGACACCCAGATCGCCAGCGGCCCGGTGTTGCGCAGCACGGCGGTGCCGCGTTCGCGCCCGGGCGCCAGCTCGATCTCGCCGTCGGCCGCCCGCACCGCACCCGGCCCGTCCACCGGCGCCGGCCCGAACGGCGCGTCCACGTGCACCAGCGTGGAGCCGTAGGGGAACAGCGCCTCCACCTGCAGGGTGGGCACGGCGGCCGGCACGCCGTCTACGAGCTGGTCCGGGCGCAGCAGTGTGCGCGCGGTCGCCACGACCTGCTCGTAGGCCACCCCGTCCCAGGCCAGCTCGCAGATCTCGTCGCAGACCAGGGCGATCGCCTCCGGCGCGCCGAGCAGGGCACCCCGGGCCAGCCGGCGCCTGGCCAGCTCGGCGCCGCTGTGCAGCAGCAGCCGTTCCCGTTCCCTCGGGGTCAGGTGCATCGCGGATCCCAGTGCTGCATCGATTGCGGTATCGGCTGTGGCATTGGCTGAGCGTCCGCCCCGAAGGCCCTTGGTGGAAGACAAAACCACCACGGAAAACAGGTAATAGATTGTGCATATGCACACTTCGGGTCATCTGACGGCGGCCGAGGCGGAACGCTGGACCACGCTGGTCGGCCGGCTGCGCGACGAGGCGGACACGCTGGTCGCCTCGTTCGTCTCCCGGGTCCGCGCGATCCCGCCGTACGGCCGGGGCGTGGTGCCGACGGAGCGGCTGGAGACCGACGCCGACCTGACCTTCGAGTACCTGCTGCGCCGCCTCGCCGGGCACCCCGTACCGGCCCGGCTGGCCGGCATCGGGCCGTCCATCGGCCGGGACCGGGCGCGCCGGGGAGTGCCGCTGAACGACCTGCTGACCGCCGTCCGGCTGGACTTCCGGGTGCTCTGGGAGGCGCTGCGGGAACGTGCCGCGCCGACCGACGAGCCGATGCTGGTGGCGCGCGTGGAGGACGTCTGGGCGGTGGTCGAGGAGTACACCGCGCAGATCCAGGTCAGCTACCAGGCGGAGGCGGCGCTGCTGGCCAGGGACCGCCAGGGCGAGCGCACCATGCTGGTCGCCGCGCTGCTGAGCACCGAGGACCCGGATCCGGACGAGGTCGCTCACGTCGCGCTGGCCCTCGACGTGGACGTGGACGACGACCTGCTGGTCGCCGCCGCCAGCCCCGCCGCCGGGCGCGCGCTGCGCCGGGCCGCCGACCGGCTCGGCGCCGACGGGCGGACCGCGCACGTACAGTCCACCGGGCGGCACAGCGTGCTGATCGCGCGCTGGGACGGCGGTGCCGGGGCGCCGGTGCGTGCGGCGCTGGCCGGGGTGCCGTGCGGGGTCGGACCGGTCGCGCACGGGTTGGCCAACGTCGGGCGCAGCGCCCGGCTCGCCGGCGAGATCGTGGACGTGCTGCCCGGCGCCACCGGTCCGTGCGAGCTGCTGGACGCGTGGCTGCCCCTGGCCGGCGGGCGGCTGGCGGATACCGCGCCGGAGCTGGTCGACTCGGTGCTCGGCGGCCTGTCCGGGGCGCCCGCCCGGGAGCGCGAGCGCCTGCTGGACACCGTCCGCCGCTACGCCGCCAGCGGCGCGGTCGGCGAGGTCGCCGCCGAGCTGTACTGCCACCGCAACACCGTGCTCAACCGGTTGCGCCGGTTCACCGAGCTCACCGGGCGCGACGTCGCCGTGCCCACCCAGGCCGCCGCCGTCCTGCTCGCCCTGCACTGCGCCGACCGCCGCCCCTAGCCGCCCCTAGCCGCCCCTAGCCGCCCTGGCCCGCGCGTTCCGTGGCGCGTCGCCGCACACCCTCTCCGGTCGCCGCGCACCCGCCGCGGTAGGTGTGCGGCGACCGAAGTGGGTGTGTGGTCAGGCGAGCAGGGGGGCTAGGCGGGTGGCGTGTGCCCTGAGCAGGTCGATCAGGTCGGTGTTGGGTTCGGCCACCCGGTGCGCGGGGCCGCTCAGGGCGAGGCCGGCGATCAGCGTGCCGTCCGACGGGCTGCGCACCGGCACGGCCAGGCAGCCCCGCTCGAGGTGCAGCTCACCGCACTGCCTGGCCAGGCCCGCCTCGGCCATCCCGGCGAGCTGCGCCGCCAGCCGGTTCGGGTCGCAGACCGTGTGCTCGGTGAACCGGCGCAGCTCGCTCGCCGGGGGCAGCCGGTCGGGGTGCTCGGCCAGCAGCAGCTTGCCCAGCGCGGAGACGTGCGGGTGCCGGGCGAGCAGGTGTTCCTCGCTGCGCGGGTGGTCCGGGTCGGGGTCGGTGAGCGTGACCTGCCCGCCCGCAAAGGACGCCAGGTGCACCCCCCAGCGGACCCGGCCGCGCAGGTGCGCCACCACCGCCCGGGCGGCCGTGCACGGCCTCGGCACGACCGGCACCGCGAGCCGCCCGGCCCTGGCGCCGAGGGCGAACCCGCGCAGGTCCGGCAGCCGCACCAGGTACTCCTCGGCGACCAGCAGGTTGAGCAGCCGGTACGTGGTCGCCCTGGGCAGGCGCAGTGCCGCGGAGATCTCGCTGGCGGTCACCCCCGGCCCGGCCGAGACGACCTCTGCCAGGGCCGCCAGCGCGTTGCGCACGGCCCGGGGTTGGCGGCCGGGGACGGGCGGTGGCGGTTGTGGGCTCACCGATCGGGCTCCGACGGTCCCGCCGGCCGGTCCGGTCCCGGTGCCGGCCCCGGTTCTGCTGCCGGCCCCGGCCCGGCCGTAGCGACCGGGCGGCGCAGCGGGGCGGTCCAGTGCGTCGGGGGCGTGGCGAGCAGGTCGGCGGCGGAGGTCTCGTCGTACGCCCCGACGGCGGCCAGCCGATCGGGGTGGCGGGCCCGGAGCCACAGGTACCGGGCACCGGCGAGCAGCAGCACCCCGATCGTGACCAGCGTGGCCACCGAGACCGGCGCGGTGGACACGAACGCGGCCAGCACCACCACCAGCACCGGCACGATCACCGAGGTGGCCAGCACGGCGCCGGCGGTGAGCTCGCCGATCCGGTGCAGGAACACCGGCGCGGCCAGACACACCAGCAGGTAGGCGAGCAGGTAGCCCAACGCCGCGGTGACCAGCAGCGGCACCAGCGCGCGCGCTGGGGTGAGGCCGGCGGCGAACAGCAGTACGGGCACCACCGCGAGCACCGGCAGGGCGACCGCGATCGCCACGTGCGGCGTGCGGAACCGGCGGTGCGCGGTACCGAGCACCGGGGGCAGCACCCCTTCGCGGCCCATGGTGAACAGCAGCCGGGCCAGCGACGTCGTGGTGGCCACCGCGCAGGCCAGGAACGAGGTGGCCAGGCCGACGTCCAGCAGCGCGGACAGCCACGGCAGCTGCTCGCCGGCGGCGAGTGTGCGCACCGGCTCGGTCTGGCCGGCCAGCCCGCCCGGGACCGTGGCGAACCCGGCGACCTGCGTGTACGCCGCGAGCAGGCTGAGCACGCCGGTGAGCGCGGCGGTCGAGCGCACCGCGCGCGGGATGGTCCGGAACGGCCGGCGCGCCTCCACGCCCATCGCGGCGGCGGCCTCGAAGCCGATGAACGCACCGAGCGCGGGCAGCACGCCGGCGGCCACCCCACCCAGGCCGGGCCCGCCCGACGGAGAGAGCTGCCGGGTGTCCGGCGCGATGCCGTGGCTGACCAGCAGCACGCCGAACACCACGAGCATGAGGGTGATCGACAGCGCCTCCACCAGCAACACCACCCCGGCCGACAGCCGCACGCCGCGCACCGTGCAGGCGGCGACCAGTCCGGCAAGTAGTACTACCAGCACAGCCGCGACGGCGGGGGAGCCGGCGCCGGGCAGGCCGAGCCGGGCGAGCAGCGCCGCGGTCTGCATGGCCGCCCCGGTCAGCGAGCCCATGCCGAGCAGGCTGTAGCCGACCATCAGCCCGGTGCCGCAGAGCAGCGCCGGCCCGGCCCCGAGGCCCTTCGCGGTGAGGCTGTAGAGCGAGCCGGCGGCGGCCATCCGGCGGGTGAACTGGCCGATGCACCCCGCGACCAGCAGCGCCAGCCCGGTGGCGATGGCCAGTGACCAGATGGTCGCCGAGCCGGCGTTGGCCGCCACGATCGCCGGGATGACCGCCATCGCGGCAGCCGGCGCCGCCCCGGACACGGACTGGGCGAACACCTGCATGGGGCCGAGGTTGCGCCGGTCGAGGCCGGCCATCGGGGACTGGCCGCGAAGCTGGTCCGCGACCCGGGGCGAGTAGGTCACCGCTGCTGCTCCGGATCGGTAGCGTGATGGGTCGGGGCCCGCCGCGTCGCCGGCCCCCGCCCGGGTGGGTGCACCTCACCCCGGGGCCGAGACGGCCGCAACCGGGTGTCCCGGGTTGTGAGACAACCCACAGATCGTCCTCTCTTCGCGTGGGATCATGCCTTGCCGGTCTGACCTCGGCAGCGGACGGTCGGCCGACCACTTCGTCCGGTCGACGACAGGAGCGAGATGACGATCACCGAACCGACCACCGCCACCGGCCACCCACTCGACATGACCACCGAGGCCGAGGTCGGTGCGGTCCGGGACATCCTGGACGGTTCCGGTCTGCTCGGCGAGTCCATCCGCTGGGCGTTCTTCGCCCCGGAGGAGCCGGCCAAGGCCGAGGTGCTGGACCACCGGCCGGGCACCGCGCCGGACCGCCGGTTCCGGGTGGTGCTGCTGGACCTGGCCACCGGCACGTCGCGGGACGTGGTCGTGTCGGTCAGCCACGAGCGGGTGGACAGCGTGCACGAGCTCGACCCGGCGACCACCGGCCAGCCGCCGATCATCGACTCCGAGTTCGTGCTGATCGAGGAGATCGTGAACGCCAACGCGGAGTGCACCGAGGCGCTGCGCCGCCGCGGCCTGGACCCGGCGATGGTGCGTTCGGTGCCGCTGTCGGCCGGCGTGTACGACTACCCGGAGGAGGTGGGCCGCCGCATCGTCCGCTCGTTCGGCTTCCGGCAGGACCACCCGAAGGACCACGCCTGGGCGCACCCGGTGGACGGCCTGGTCGCCTACGTGGACCTGACCCGGCGGGTGGTCACCAAGGTGATCGACCAGCGCCTGCTGCCGGTGCCGGCGGAGTCGGGCAACTACGACGACCCCGAGGTGACCGGGCCGGCGCGCACCACGCTCAAGCCGATCGAGATCACCCAGCCCGAGGGCCCCAGCTTCACCGTCGAGGGCAACCACGTGCAGTGGGAGAAGTGGGACCTGCGGATCGGGTTCAACGAGCGCGAGGGCCTGACCCTGCACCAGATCAGCTTCGACGGCCGCCCGATCGTCTACCGGGCGTCGATCGCCGAGATGGTGGTGCCGTACGCAGACCCGTCGCCGGTGCGGTTCTGGCAGAACTACTTCGACTGCGGCGAGTACATGTTCGCCCGCTATGCCGACTCCCTGGAGCTGGGCTGCGACTGCGTCGGGGAGATCCACTACACGGACGCGGTGATCGCCGACGACCTGGGCGCGCCGAAGACCATCCGCAACGCCATCTGCATGCACGAAGAGGACTACGGCGTGCTGTGGAAGCACAGCGACCTGTTCACCGAGGCCCGCGAGACCCGCCGGCAGCGCCGGATGGTGTTCTCCTTCTTCACCCCGATCGGCAACTACGACTACGGCTTCTACTGGTACCTCTACCTGGACGGCACCATCCAGTGCGAGGTCAAGGCCACCGGCATCCTGTTCACCGCCGCCTACCCGGAGGAGGGCAACGAGTACGCCACCGAGGTCGCTCCCGGGTTGGGCGCGCCGTACCACCAGCACCTGTTCTCCGCCCGGCTGGACATGACCGTGGACGGCACCCGCAACGCCGTCGACGAGATCGAGGCGCAGCGGGTCCCGATGAGCGAGGAGAACCCGCACGGCAACGCGTTCCGCCGCGCCCGGACCAGGCTGACCAGCGAGTCGAACGCGCAGCGACTGGCCGACAACAGCGTGGGCCGCACCTGGCACATCGTGAACCCGGACAAGCTCAACCGGTTCGGCAACCCGGTCGGCTACGCGCTGCGCCCGGAGGGCCAGCCGGCGCTGCTGGCCGACGAGTCCTCCTCGATCCGGGCCAGGGCCACCTTCGCCACCCGGCACCTGTGGGTGACCCGCTACGACCCCGCGCAGCGCTACCCGGCCGGCGACTTCGTCAACCAGAACCCGGGCGGCGACGGGCTGCCGCGCTGGACGGCGGCCGACCGCAACGTGGACGGCGAGGACATCGTGGTCTGGCACACCTTCGGCCCGACCCACTTCCCGCGCCCGGAGGACTGGCCGGTCATGCCGGTGGACTACGCCGGGTTCACCCTCAAGCCGGTCGGCTTCTTCGACCGCAACCCCACGCTCGACGTGCCGGCCACCGGCGGCGCGCACTGCTCGAGCAGGGACAACGGCCATGTCGACTGAGCTGGAGCCGCCGGTCCAGACCGCCGCGGCCGCGCCCGAGGGATTCCACAGGTCGCTCGGCCTGTCGGACGTCATCGCGCAGAGCCTGTCCGTGGTCGCCCCGGCGATGTCCGGAGCGTTCCTCACCTACCTCGCGGCGACCAAGGCGGGCGGGGCGACGCCGCTGGCATTCGTCTTCGGCCTGGTCGGGATGCTCTGCCTGGGGCTGGTCGTGGCCAGGTTCGCCCGCACCCTGTCCTCGGCGGGCTCGCTCTACACCTACATCACCCACGGGGCGAACCGGACGACCGGCTTCCTCGCCGGCTGGTGCTACGCGCTGGCGTTCCTGGTACTGGGCAGCGCGGTGCTGTGCGGGTTCGGGTTCTTCACCGCGAGCCTGATCGGGCTGCTCACCGGGGCCGATCCGGCGTGGTACTGGTTCTCGCTCGCGGCGCTGGTGGTCATTGCGTTGATGAGCCTGTTCGACATCCAGACCTCCACCCGGACCCAGCTGGTGATCATGGTTCTGACGGTCGCGGCGATGCTCGTCGCGGCAGTCACGGTGATCGCCATCGGGGCCCCCTCGGTGAGCGTCATCGACCACACGACGCCGTTGGCCGACGCCGGGCGGAGTTGGGACCCAGGCGCGTTCTGGCCGGCCGCTGCCGGTGTGCCGTGGACCGGGATCCTGTTCGGCCTGGCGTTCGCGATGCTGTCGTTCACCGGCATCGAGGCCGGCGCGGTGCTGTCCGAGGAAACTCGCGACCCCCGGCGCGCGGTACCGAGGGCGATCGTCGGGTCCGTGGTGGTCGCCGGGGTCTTCTACCTCGTCGTGACCTATGCCACGTCGATCGGTTTCGGAGTCAAGCAGGCCGCGACGGACTGGCCCGCTTCGGTTGCCGGGCTGGCCGCCGTCGCCCCGAACCGGACGTTCGCCGCCGCCGTGCTCGCCAGTGCGGCGCTGGCCAGCCTGTTCTGCGCGCTCGGGGTCCACATCGCGGTGTCGCGGGTGCTCTTCGCAATGGCCCGCGAACGGGTATTGCCGGCCTGGTTGGGCGTGCTGCACCCGAGGTGGGGCACCCCGTGGCGGACCATCGGCCTCGACCTCGTCGGGTGGGCGGTGCTCGCCGTCGCCGCGCTGGTGTTCACCGGCCGGGCGACCCAGGTTGCGCTGGCCGGTGGAGCCGACAGCGGCGTCACCGGCGGGGTGTTCGCCTTCACCTTTCTCGCCGGGCTCGGCACACCGCTGGTGATGTTCGTGTACCTGCTGCTCGGCGTGGCGGGCGTGCTCGAGGGGCGCCGCGACGGTGAACCCGGCTTCCAGCTCATCGGCGCACTGGCCGCCGTGGTGGGTGCGCTCGCCGTGTTCGGCAGCCTGTACTACTCGTTCGTGCCGGCCGCCCCCGGCGCGGAGATCCCGCTGGTGGTCGCCATGGTGCCGTGGGTCTGCCTGGGCATCGTGGTGTCCGGGCTGCTGGTGGCGACCTGGATCCGGCGCACCCGCCAGGCGGTCTGGGCCGACATGGGCACCGTGTTCGACGAGGTCTAATCCCGTGAGTGGCGAGCGGTCCCCTGGGACCACTCGCCACTCACGAGCCTTGAGTCGCGGCGTCGTGGGCCTTGCGGAGCTTGGCGGGTGCCTTGAGCCGCCAGGCCTCCTCGAGCAGTTCGCGCAGCTGCTCGGGGTCGACCCGGGTCAGGTCGATGAGGATCGAGCCGTAGCCGTCGTAGTGCGGCGTCGTGTAGAACGCGGGCTCGCCGGAGGCCAGCAGTGCCTCCTTCTCCGCCATCGAACACAGCACCATCAGGCCGCCCTCGGCCTCGGTGCGCAGCCGGGCGAAGCTCTTGCCGGCCACCTTCAGCGACGGCGTCCGGTACGAGGTCGACTCCTCGACGGCCGGCAGCTCACCGGCCATCGCCACCACTTCCGCCCAGTCCGCCATCCCGTTCGCTCCCCGCTGTCCCGGCTTCCGACGCTGTCCCGGCTTCCGACGACAGCCATCCTCGGGCAGGCCGGGGGCGGCTGTCTTGGAGGAACGGGAACGCTCACCCGGTCGGCTTGGGGCAGTGCTGGGAGCCGTACTGGATGTAGCGGTGCAGCGGGGCCGACAGGCTCTGCGTGATGGACGCCGGGTCCCCACCGGACGCGATCTTCTGCATACCGTCCGCGATCTGCTGTACATCCGGCTCGATCTCGGCCGGAGCGAGGGGGACCAACTTGGCCCAGTCGGCCGCGCGCGCGGCGAACGTCGACGACGGGTCCTTCGCGGTGTTCGGGTTCGCCGACTCCCGCTGCAGGGTCGCCTGCGCCAACTTCACCACGACGGCGCAGAACTGGACCGGGTCCAGGCCGCTGGCCAGCGGTGGCGCCGCGTTGAGGGCCGGCGCGGGGCCCGCCGGTGCCGCGCCGGCAGCCCCGGTGCCGGAGCCGGCCGAGCCGCAGCCGGCCAGCGTGACGGACAGGGCGGCGACCGCGGCGGCCAGCGCGGCCCGCCGGCGGAGTCTGGTCTGCTGAGGCATGTCGGTGCCGTTCTGTTCGGGGTTCACCGGCTCAGTTCCCGGCCTGCTTCTGGCGCTCTTCTTCGGTCAGACAGATCAGGTTGGCGGTCGGCTGGCGGCGCCCGTCCTCCGACGGCAGTGCGACGTCGAGCGGGCTCGTCCTGTTGCAGTACTCGGCCTGGTCGGTCGCCGACAGCGCGGTGGCCGGCGGCAGCCCGTCCGGCGGCGCGGCCGCGCTGTTCGCCGCCTTGTTCGCGGCCGTGGAACTCGTCGAGGTGGAGTTCGACCCGCTCGCCCACGGCGACGCGCACGCTCCCACGGACAGCGCCAGCACCACGGCGAGCGGCGCGGTGCGCAGCACACGTCGGGTGTTCGGGTGCACGGTTCATCCCCTCCAGGGCGCGGTACAGGTGTCGCCGGGCGCAGCGGCGACCGGTGACACCTTGACCGGGCCACCTTGCGATCACCTTGCAGCCGGTGGGGCGGGAGGTGAAAGCGGACCGGAAGGCCCGCGCGGGAACCTCGTGCCCATGAGCCGAGGAGCACAACCATGCCGATGATCGACATCACCCTGCCGGCTGGGCTGTTGACCGCCTCGGCCAAGGACGAGCTGGCCAGCCGCCTCACCGCTGCTCTGCTGGGCGCGGAGGGCTCCCCGGACACCCCGTACGTGCGGGCCATCGCCTGGTGCTTCTTCGACGAGCGCCCGCTCGGCGCGATCCAGGTCGGTGGCCGGCCGGCCCGGGTGCCGGTCTACCGCGTGGTGCTCACCATCCCGGAGGGGTCCCCGGCGCTGTCCGGCCCGTTCCGACTGGTCAACCGGGAGCGGCTGGTGCGCGCGGCGACCGAGCAGGTGCTGATCGTGGAGGGCACCCCGTACACCGATGCGGACGCCGCCAGGGTGTGGGTGCTGATCCGCGAGATCAAGGAGGGCTACTGGGGCACGGTCGGCGGCATCGGGCGGATGGAGGACATCGCCAGCGTCAGCGGTATACCGCCGAACGGCACGCTCACCGAGCACGGCAGCCGGGTCCGTGCGGCGCTGGACGCATCGGCGCTGGCCCCGGTGGACGCGGACGCGGTGTAGGCGGACGGGGTGTAGGCGGACGGGGTGTAGGCGGACGCGGTGTAGCCGCCCGTCAGGCCGGCGCCACCTTCGCGCTGGCCAGCTGGACGGCCGGCTCCGGCGCGCGGGTGGCGTCGCTGAACAGGCGCAGCATCGCCGGCCAGCTCAGCGCCCGCCCCTCCCGCTCGGCGGTGGCCCGCGCGTCCGGGGTCAGCGCCAGGTCCAGCCGCTGCTCGAAGCCGCCGCCGGCCAGGTGTACGTAGCGCCGGTGCTCGGTGCCGACCCGTTCGGCGTGCTGCAGCACCGCCGCGCGCAGCCGCACCCCGTCCGACGCCCGCGCCACGTACGGGAGCGTGTGCGCTCCGGCGTAGAGCACACCGAGGACGTCCGATGTGTTGGACAGGTCGAGGAACACGGCCAGCGCACCGCGCAGTGAGCGCAGTGCCTGCTGCGCCGTCGGCTCGGCGAGGTCGCGGTCGTTGAGCAGGTTCCAGGCCAGCATCAGGTCGGTGGTGCCCTGGCCCCACCGGTAGCCGCACTGGTGGCTCAGGTCCCGGGCGGCCAACAGCGTCGCCTCGCCCTCGGTCCGATGGCCCTGCATGAGCTGTGCGGCGCCGAGCGCGAGCTGCGTGTTGCAGCGGATCCACCTCGGCGCGCGTTGCCGCTCCGCCTCGGCGACGACCCGGTCGGCGGTGGTTCTGGCCAGCTCCGGGTCGGCCAGCTGCACCGCGCCGGCCGAGCGGAACATCCATGCCTTGAGCAGCAGCGGGTGTCGGTTGGCCAGGTCGCCGAGCAGTGCCATCGAGTCGTCGGCCAGCCGGACGGTCTCCGCGGGATCGCCGGCGTGGAACGCCACCAGCGCGAGCGCCAGCAGCCCCCGCACCTGGTCCTCCGGGGCGGCGCCCGGGCTGGCCCGCAGCGCGGCGCGGATCAGTTGGCGGCCCTCGGTGACCACACCGGCCACCGACCACAGCCACTCCAGTGTCGCGGTGGTGCGCAGCGCCTCCACCGGGCGGTGTTCGAGGTCGTGCGCGATGCCGGCCCTGATGTTCGGCAGCTCCGAGGTGAGCGCCCGGAACGCCGCCCCGGCGCGGGACCCGCTGACCAGCGCGATGTGCTCGGCGGCGAAGGTGCGCACCCAGGCGGCGTGCGCGGCCCGGGTGGCCGCCGGTTCCGGGTCGGCGTCGCGGCAGTAGCTCCGCACCGTCTCCAGCAACCGGTACCGGGCCGGCGCCGTGGTCGTGTCGGCCATCACCACCGACCGGTCCACCAGCGAGGCGAGGGTGGCCAGCACCGGTCGACCCACCGCCCCCGGTGGCTGCACCGCTTCGGCAGCCTGCCAGGAGAAGCCGCCCTCGAACGGCCACAGCCGCAGCAGCATCGCCCGGTCCGCCGCCCCCAGCAGGTCCACACTCCACCCGATGGCGGCGTGCAGCGTGGCGTGCGGGGTCAGCGACCCTCGGGGCGGCGCGCCCAGCACCGCGAACCGGTCGCGCAGGTGGGCGGCCACGCCGGCCAGCCCGAAGGCGCGCTCCCGGGCCGCCGCGAGCTCGATGGCCAGGGGCAACCCGTCCAGCTCCGCACAGATCTGCCGCGCGCTGGCCAGCTCGTCGGGCGTCGGCCGCCACCCCGGCCGGGACGCCCGCACGCGGTCCAGCAGCAGGGTGACCGCCGTCCCGTCGGCGTCGTTGGCACCGGTCACGGGCAGCGGCGCGACCGCGATGACGTGCTCGCCGTCCAGGCCGAGCGGTTCACGACTGGTGGTCAGGATGCGTAACCGGGGGCAGTTGGACAGCAGCGCCATGGCCAGCTCCGCCACCGCGTCGATCAGGTGCTCGCAGTTGTCCAGCACCAGCAGACCGGGCGCGCCGGCCAGCGCCCGCTCGATGGCCCGCACCGGGTCACCGGACAGCTGCTCGATGCCGAGCGCACTGGCCACCGACACGATGACCGCTTCGGGGGCGGCGATATCGGCGAGGCGCACCAGCCAGGTGTCCACCCTGTCGGTCACTGCGGCCAGGTGCTCCAACGCCAGCCGGGTCTTCCCCACCCCGGCCGGTCCGAGCAGGCTCACCAGTCGCTCCTCGGCCAGCGGCCCGGCCAGCAGCGCCAGCTCGGCCCCGCGCCCGACGAACGAGGACAGCGGTCGGGCGATGGCGAGGTAGCCGCTGGCCCGGTCGACCAGCCTGGACGGGTCGAGGTCGGCGGAAGTCAGGTCGGCGGAAGTCAGGTCCGCGGATGCCAGGTCCGCGGATGCCAGGTCAGCGGATTTCAGGTCAGCGGATGTCAGGTCCGCGGATGCCAGGTCAGCGGATTTCTGGTCGGCGTCGGCCAGGGCGGCCGGGGTCGGGCCGGCTCGGACGGAGCCGGCCGGAGCCGCCACCCTGGCCGCCGACGGGGAGTCGATGATCAGTAGCCGGGGGTCGTGGTTGAGCAGTTGCTGCTCCAGCGCCCTCAGCCCGGGACCGGGGTCGACGCCGAGCTCGCCGGCCAGCAGCTCGCGGACCCGGCGCAGCTCGGCCAGCGCGTGGCCCTGCCGCCCGCTCCGGTAGAGCCCGAGCACCAGCAGCTCCCAGCGCCGTTCTCGGTAGGGCGATGCGGCCACCGCCTCACTCAGCGCGGCCACCGCCCCGGCGGCGTCGCCGGTGGCCAGCCGCGCGGCCTGCAGCTCCTCGAGCGCGACCTCGCGCAGCTCGTGCAGCCGCACCCGGGAGCCGGCGGTCTCCGGCGCCTCGGCCAGCTCGCTCCACGGCTCGCCCCGCCAGAGCGTGAGCGCCGAGCTGTAGACCCGCAGCGCGCGCGCCGCGTCCACGCTAGCCAACAGTTGGCCGCCGAGCTCGACCAGGGCGACGAACTGGCCGGCGTCGGTCTGTTCGGCGTCCACCTTGAACCGGTATCCGGCCGGACTGCGCTCCAGACTGGCCCGCCCGGTCGGCCCCAGCGCCGAGCGCAGGCGGGACACGGTGACCTGCAGTGCGCTGCTGAGCACCGCCGGGCGGTCCGCCTCCCAGACCAGCTCGGCCAGGGTGTCATCACTCATCGGCTTGGCCTCGGCGGCCAGCAGCGCGGCCAGCAGCCGGCGCGGCAACGGGCCGCCGAGATCGGCCTTGACGCCGTCCACCTCGACCTCGAGAGGTCCGAGCACGCGACAGAACAGCACGTCAGCACCCCCATGCCCGCCGATCAGCCCGGAGCGTGTCCGTCGCGTCATCCAGCCGATTGCGCGGCGCCGTCAGCGGAGACGCTCACTGATGGGACCTACGGTAAGCCGTAGAGGGCAAAGTCACGTTGGTAAATACCTGTAATGACCTCCGGAGGGGTCCCAGGTACGCCGTTCTGCCGCCCTAGTCGCCGAGCTGTCGACGCAACCGGGGCCGCAGATCGTCCCCGGTGAGCCCGGTCAACCCCGCCGAGCTGATCCGGCCGGCCAGCGCGGTGGCGTGCGCGACCAGCCCGGCCACGTCGATCCCGTGCGGCGGGTCAGCGGCGAACGGGCTGATCCGCTCGGCGCCGCGCTCCAGCAGCGAGACCGCCCCATTGGCGTTGCGCCGCTGCGCGTGGGTCAGCCCGACGGCCAGCTGCGCCAGGCCCTGCCAGAGCGTCCGCTGCACCCCCTCGGTCGCCTTCCAGGCGCCTTCCAGCACCTCGTGCGCCTGGAACGGCAGGCCGGCGTCGAGCAGCCGTTGCGCCTCGCGCAACGCCTCGGCGGGCGGCAGTACGACGTCCTCGGGTACCCGGTCCACCCCCGGGGCGCCCCGGGCGAGGGGCCGGCCGGACGCGTCCCGGGGGCGCGCGTTGCGGGCGCGGCCCTCGGGGTCACGGTCCCGCCGGTCCGGGTCCAGGGGCTGCCGCGCCCGGGCCTGGGCGTCGGGGTCGCTCATCGGGCGGGTTCTTCCGTTGGCGCCGAGGTGGCCGCCCCGATCACCCGGGTCAGCACCCCGTGCAGGTCCTGCAGCTCGCCCAGGCTCATCCGGAGCCGATCGATGATCGCCGGCGGGATCCGTTCGGCCCGCGCGCGCAGCGCCCGCCCGGCCGGGGTGAGTGTGACGGCCAGGGAGCGCTCGTCGGCCGGGTCGCGCCGGCGGGTCAGGTAGCCGGCCGTCTCCAGGCGCTTGAGCAGCGGGGTGAGCGTGCCCGGATCGAGCTGGAGCAGCCCGGCCAGTTCCCGCCCGGAGCGCGGGTCGTGCTCCCATAGCGCCAGCATCAGCAGGTACTGCGGGTGGGTGAGCCCCATCGGCTCGAGCAGCGGCCGGTACAGCGCGATGACCGTCCGGGAGGCGACCGCCAGCGCGAAACAGACCTGCCGGTCCAGCGCCAGGAGGTCGGTGTCTGCTAGCTCACCGTTGCTATCGGTTCCCACGTCGTGAGAGTACAGTACATTGGTGTACCAAGCATTGGTGCACATACGGTCGGGACCGGCTGGAGGAATGATGTCCGTGGTGACCGAATTCAACGGCCGGGCGACGCCGAGCGAGCCGGCGGCGGGTGCTGACGGCACTCAGGGCGAGGATGTCCCGGTGCGCCGCCCCGACCCGGTGCACTGGCTCTGGTACGCGGTGGGCGGGCGGCTGCCGGCGCGCTACCGGACCTGGGTGCTGCACGACCTGACCACCCGCACCTGGCCACTGCGGCACTTCGCCCGCGCCGTGGTGCAGGTCGCGCCGGTCATCGTGGTGCTGCTCCTGGTGGTACCGGGCACGCTGGCGATCCGGATCGCGGCGGTCACCGCCGGCCTGCTGCTCGGGTTGCTCTACTCGGGCGCATACATGTACGAGATCGTCGAGCACCGGGTCGGCCAGGCCGGCTATCCGGTGGGCATGGCGCAGGCGGTGCGCGACGAGGCCAACGCCGAGGTCCGCCAGGCCGATGCGGCGCGCTACGCCCAGAACTGGCGCCACCCCGCGGCCGCCGCCGAGCCCGAGCCCCAGTCGGGCAGCGACCCGGAATAGCCCGGGAGACGCCGGGGTTGCCGACTGAGTTCGCGTCATCCAAGACGTACCTCGGAGAGGCAGCTCACATGCGCGCACTCGTGGTCACCCCCGGCTCACCGTCCGGCCTGGTACTGGCGGAGGCGCCGGACCCGGCACCGGCCCCGAACGAAGCTCTGGTCGAGATCCGCCACTCCTCGCTGAACTTCGGCGACGTGAGCAGCGCGCCGAACGCGGAGCCGGGCTCGGTCCCTGGCTGGGACGCCGCCGGGGTGGTCGTCAAGGCGGCTGAGGACGGCTCCGGACCGGCGGCGGGGGAGCGGGTGCTGACCTTCGGCTACGCCGGCGCCTGGGCCGAACTGCGCGCGGTGCCGGCCGCCGAGCTGGCCGTGGTGCCGGCGTCGGTCGACCTCGCGGTCGCCGCCGCGCTGCCGGTCGCCGGGGTCACCGCACTCCGCGCCCTGCGGGCCGCCGGACCGCTGCTCGGCAAGCGGGTGCTGGTCACCGGCGCCTCCGGTGGGGTCGGGCGGTACGCCGTGCAGCTGGCCGCGCTCGGTGGCGCGCAGGTGGTCGCCGCCGCGCGCCGGGGCGAGGGGCTGGCCGAGCTGGGTGCCCACGAGGTGGTGGCCGGGGTGGACGGACTGGACCCGGTGGACGTCGTGGTGGAGAACGTCGGCGGTGCCACGCTGGTCGGCGCCTGGGCCGCACTCGCGGACGGCGGCTCGCTGCAGAGCATCGGCTGGACCTCGGGCGAGCCTGCGGTGTTCCCGGTGTACTCGACCGTCGGGCCGGCCAAGTCGCTGGTGGCCTTCCAGGCCAGCGGGGCGTTCGGCGGCGACCTGGCCTACCTGCTCGACCTGGTCGCCGACGGGCGGCTGACCGTGGACGTGGGCTGGCGCGGGTCCTGGCGCACGTTCGACGAGGCGGTCGCCGGTCTGCTCGGTCGCACGTTCGCCGGCAAGGCGGTACTGGATCACGACTGAGAGCCGTGTTATGCAGTCCGGGTGAACACTGACTTCAGCACGCTCGCCCTGACCGTCCAGGACGGTGTCGCCGAGCTGCGGCTCAACCGCCCGGGGCGGGCCAACTCGCTGAACCGGCCGATGTGGCAGGAGCTGCGCGACGCGGCCAGGGCGCTCGATGCCGAGCCGACCGTCCGGGTGGTGGTGCTCAGCGGCAACGGTGCGCACTTCTGCGCCGGCATCGACCTGGGCATGCTCGCCGAGTTCCGCGCCGGCTCGGAGGCCGGTGCCGGGGTGGACTACTGCGCCGGGCGGGCCAGTGAGCAGCTGCGCCGCACCATCCTGGACCTGCAGGACGTGCTCTCCTCGCTCGAGCGCTGCCGCAAGCCGGTACTGGCCGCGGTACACGGCGCGTGCGTCGGCGCCGGGCTGGACCTCGCGGTGGCCTGCGACCTGCGCTACGCCTCGGCGGACGCCCAGTTCGTGCTCAAGGAGGTCGACATGGGCCTTGCCGCCGACGTGGGCGTGCTGCAGCGGCTGCCCCGGATCGTCGGCGAGGGGGTGGCCCGCGAGCTGGCCTACACCTGCCGGGCGGTGTCCGGGACCGAGGCGGCCGGGCTGCACCTGGTCAACCGCTGCTTCGACACGCCGGCGGAGTTGGAGAAGGGCGTACTGGAGATCGCCCGCGAGCTGGCCGCGAAGTCGCCGTTGGCGATGCGCGGCACCAAGCACGCGATCACCTACGCCCGGGACCACTCCATCGCGGACGGCCTTGACCAGATCGCCACCTGGAACTCCGGCACCTTGCTCTCCACCGATCTGGACGAGGCCCTGGCCGCGTTCCGGGAGAAGCGCCCGGCCCGCTTCGACAACTGAGTCCGTTGGGCCGCACCCTCCCTGAGGCGTCCGGCCGCGCCGGCGACTCGATAGGGGCACGGATGCCTCCCGTCGGGGCGATGCGACCGGAGCACCCCCGGCGGAGGATAACCGCCTCACCGTCGGGAAGAGTCACCGTCGCGAAGAGTCACCGCCGCGAAGAGTCACCGCCGAGAAGCCGCACCGACAAGAAGAAGGAGTGTTGTGGAGATCACCGCCGCCGTCGCGCACAAGCCGTTGGCCGATTTCACGTTGGAGACGTTGACCTTGGATGGCCCGAAGGCGGGCGAGATCCTGGTGAAGATCAAGTCGGTGGGGTTGTGTCACACGGATCTGGCGGCGCGGGAGGGCATTGTGCCGATCCCGATGCCGGCGGTGTTGGGGCATGAGGGTGCGGGCACGGTGCTCGAGGTCGGTGCGGGTGTCACGAAGGTCAAGGCCGGGGACAAGGTGGCGTTGACGTTCAACAGTTGTGGGTCGTGTGAGAACTGTGTGTTGGGGTCGCCGGCGTACTGCTACCAGTTCCTGATGTTGAACTATGCGGGGGTGCGCCCGGACGGGAGTTCGCCGATCACCTCGGCGGAGGGTCCGGTGAACTCGGTGTTCTTCGGGCAGTCCTCGTTCGCCTCGCATGCGTTGGCGAACGAGCAGAACGTGGTGAAGTTGGCTGATGACGCGCCGTTGGAGCTGGTGGGGCCGTTGGGGTGTGGCATCCAGACCGGTGCGGGTGCGGTGATGAACTCGATGGCCGCGCACGAGGGGTCGTCGCTGTTGGTGCTGGGTGCCGGGTCGGTGGGGTTGGCCGGGGTGCTGGGTGGGGTGGTGCAGGGCTGTTCGACGATCATCGTGGTGGAGCCGCACGCCAGTCGCCGGGCGCTGGCCCTGGAGCTGGGTGCCACGCACGCGTTGGACCCGGCGGCGGGCGAGCTGGCCGAGCAGGTCCGGGCGATCGTGCCGATCGGCGCGCAGTACGTGTTCGACACGACCGGGATTCCGTCGGTGATCGAGGCCTCGCTCGGTGCGATGGCCCCGCACGCCGCGCTGGGCCTGGTCGGGGTGCCGACCGATCCGACGGCGGCGATCGGGTTGAGCCTGATGCAGGCGATGATCATCGGGATCAAGATCTACGGGATCATCGAGGGTGACGCGGTGCCGGACGAGTTCATCCCCCGGTTGGCGGCGTTGCACCGCGAGGGCCGGTTCCCGTTCGACAAGATGATCACGAAGTTCCCGTTCAACCAGATCAACGAGGCGATCGAGGCAGGGCACCGGGGCGAGGTCGTCAAGGCGGTCCTGGTCCACGACTGACAGTGCCCGAGCTCCAGACGCTCCGACTCGACGAGCCCCGGCCCGGGGTGGCGCGGCTGACGCTGCACCGCCCGGACCGGCTCAACGCGATGACCGCCGAGATGTTCACCGAGCTCACCGAGGTGGCCGAGCGGCTGCGGGTGGACGACTCGGTGCGCGCGGTGGTGCTCACCGGCGCCGGGGCGGGCTTCTGCGCCGGTTACGACCTGGCTGCCGCCGGCGACTTCCCGGCCGCGGCCACGGCCGATCTGCTGGCGCTGCAGGACACTGCCTGGCGGGCGCTGCACGCGGTGTACGCGCTGCCGAAGCCGGTGATCGCGGCGGTGCACGGGCCGGCCGCCGGCGGTGGGTTCAGCCTGTCGCTGGCGGCCGACATCCGGCTGGCCGGCGCGTCCGCCCGGTTCCAGGCGGTGTTCGTGCGCATCGGGTTGTCCGGCGGTGACCTGGGGACGTCCTGGCTGCTGCCCCGCATCGTGGGCACCGGGCTGGCCGCCGAGCTGCTCTACACCGGGCGCCCGGTGTACGCCGAGGAGGCCGTTCGGATCGGGCTGGCGAACCGGGCGGTCGGCGACGGCGAACTGGCAGCCGAGGCGGTCGAGCTGGCCGGTCAGATCGCCGCGCACGCCCCGCTCGCGGTCCAGCTGACCAAGCGATCGCTGCGGGCCAACGTGGACGCGCCGGCACTGCTCGGCGCACTCGAGCTGGAGAGCCGGGCGCAGGTGGCACTGATGCGCGAGCCGGCCACCACGGAGGCGGTCAGCCGACTCCGGAACCAGAAAGGCTCGTGAGTGGTACTGGTCGCCCTGGCGACCAATACCACTCACAGGTTCACGAACCGGGCGGTGCCCACTCGGACTCGGGCAGCGGGCGGGCGCCGAACGGGGCGGCCGGGTCGACCACGTGCCTGGCGATGCGCTGGTAGCCGTGCTTGTTCTGCAGCCCGCTCTTGCGGTACGCGGCGGTCAGGCCGACCTTGGCCCAGAAGGCCGCTCCGCTGGTCGCGGTGGACCGGGGTGCCCAGCCGTAGTGCCGCAGCAGCCCGTTGCCGTAGTTCAGCGCGTAGGTGCGCCGGATCTCCGGTGTCCAGTGCTCGGTGGTCAGCGACACCGACAGCTCGTCGAAGTTCTCGATCCGGTGCGGGCCGTTGAGCTGCCAGTGCAGCGCCTCGCCGGGCTCGAGGTCGTGCGCTACGCCGTAGTCGTCGTACCAGGGCTGGTAGGAGGCAACGCCGTAGGTGGCCGAGCGGACGGCGGCCTCCAGCTCGGTCCGCTTCAGGAACGGGTGGGTGCTGGGGTAGATGATGAAGCGCTTGCGCCCCCGGACCTGCCAGATCGCCTGCCCGGGTACGTCGACGTGGTAGTGCACCGTCGCCTTCGGGGAGGAGATCAGCACGCCGACCTTGCGCTTGACCACGTTCAGCCCGGGGACCTGTTGCTCGAACTCGGCGAAGATCCGGTCGGCCAGCTCGGCGAAACGGGAGTCCCACTCGCTGATGCCGACCAGGTTGAGCCACAGCATGCCGCCGCGCACCGCGTCGAGCACCTGCTCGCCGGAGGCGCTGCCCCGGGCCACCGAGGGCCAGGTGGACGGGTCGGCACCACCCTCGGCATGGATCGCGATGTTCTTCGGCGCGGCCGTCTCGATCATCTTGGCCAGGTAGCCGTCGGAGAACAGGTCGAGGCTGGCCAGACTGTGCTGGAGCTTGATGGTCTGGTGACCCCAGAGTTCGCGTTCGTGCTGCCCGAGCGGCGCGATGATGGATTGCACGGCTGAAGTCTCCCCTTGCGGTGGCCCGTCCGGGCCAGCTTTTTCCCCCGCCGGACAGTACCGACGGGCCGCTGAGAGACCTCGACGTGGGCCGCCCCGAGCCGCTGACCAGGGCCTCGGCCGGGCAGTGTGCCGCCCACCACGCGCGGTCGGCCGTTCGGCGCTGACCCTTCGAGGCATCTCGCGACGAAGCGACCACCAACACCTACTCGGACCTGGTTGACGGCAGGAATGTCCAGGGCGTGATTATCTAGCACTGAACGGTCGGAGAACAGAACACCGCGCCCGCGACGATGGCGTCCTGACAGCACGGAGGACCACGTGAGCCCCGCACCGCCGATCATCGGACTGCGCCGCGAACGCGAGGTGTTGACCGTCGCGCTGGATACCGGGCGGCACGTGGTGATCGAGGGGCCGCCGGGCACCGGCAAGTCCACCCTGCTGCGCTCCATCGCCGGCGAGACCGGCCAGCAGGTGGTCTTCGTCGAGGGCAACGCCGAGCTCACCCCGGCCCGGCTGATCGGCGCCTACGACCCGTCCCAGGTGCTCTCCGAGGGCTACCTGCCGGCCAGTTTCCTGGACGGGCCGCTGCTCACCGCGATGCGCGGCGGCGGCCTGCTGTATCTCGAGGAGCTCAACCGGGTTCCGGAGGAAACGCTGAACGTGCTGATCACCGTGCTCACCGAGGGCGAGATCGCGGTGCCGAGGCTGGGCACCGTGTACGCCGGCGACAAGTTCCGGCTGATCGCCGCCATGAACCCGTTCGACGCGATCGGCACCGCCCGGGTCAGCCAGGCCATCGCGGACCGGATGTGCCGGGTGGTGCTCGGTTACCAGGACGAGGCCGCCGAGCAGGCCATCACCACCGCGATGACCGGGACCAACGGCAAGGTCGTGCAGCTCTCGGTGGGGCTGACCAGGGCGACCCGGGAGCACCGCGACGTGCGGATGGGCTCCTCGGTGCGCGGTGCGATCGACCTGGTGCACCTGCTCACCGGGCTGACCGCGCTGCGCGCGGAGCCGAAGCTGGCGCGCGAGACGGCCCGGGACGCGGCCTACGCGGCGCTGTCCGGACGGATCCGGGTGGCCGACGGCGTCGACCGCACCGCCGAGTCGGTGATCGACGAGCTGCTCGAGGCGCTCTGGCCGGCCGACCAGCCGGACCCACCGGGTCCGGAGCCCGAATCCGAACCCCCCGGCGAGAGCGGCGAACAGCCCCCGGGCGGCCAGGGAAAAGGTAACCGCCTGCCCTCTGACAACCCAGAGGCAGGCTTCCAGCGCAGGTCACGCCCCCGCAGGGACCAGTCCGCCCGCACCCACGGCCGCGTCGAGCTGGCCAGTCGCCACGAGGCGTTCGAGCGCGTGTCGCCGAAGGCCGGTGAGCTCGACGAGGCCGCCTTCGACGCCGCGATGGCCGCCGACCCGGATGCCGCCGCGGCCCTGCTGGCGGACCTGGCCAGGGCCACCGACCGGGACCTGCGGGCGGCCGCCCGGCGGTTGGCCGGCCGGGTGTTCATCCAGCTCGGTCGCACCGGGCCGACGAAGTCGCGGGGAACCCGCCGGCTTGGCCCCGGCCGCTCCGGTGAGGGCGACCTGGACCTGGACCGCACCCTGGACCGCTGGTCGGGGCGGTGGCCGCCGACCAGCGAGGAGCTGGTCACCCGGTCCTGGACGGCGCATCGCAAGGCTGTCTGCCTGCTGGTGGACTCGAGCGGCTCGATGAGCGGGCTGGCGGTCGCGCTGGCCGCGGTGGCCGCCGCCGGCGTGGTGCTGGCCGGCAGTGGCGACGGGGCCCGACGGCTCGAGCCCAGCGTGCTGGCCTTCGGTGAGGACGTTTCGGTGCTCAGCCCGCAGGGGGTGCACCGGCCGGCCGAGGAACTGGTGTCCGACCTGGTCAGCCTGCGCGGTCACGGGCTGACCGACCTGGCCGCCGCGCTGCGCGAGGCCAGCGGGCAGTTGGCCCGGGCGGCCGCCGACGAGCGGATCGTGGTGCTGCTGAGCGACTGCCTGCACACCGCCGGCGCCGAACCGGCCACCGCGCTCGCCGGCATCGACCGGCTGCACGTGCTGTGTCCGCTGCCCACCGAGGAAGCCGCCCGCGCGGCGAGCGCGCTGGCCACCAGGGGCGGCGGCCAGTACCAGGCGGTGCGCAAGCTGACCGATATCGCGCCCGCGCTGAGCCGGGTCCTCGCGATGAGCTGAGCCGCGCGGAGCGACTCGGCCGAGGGCGGCCGAGGGGCCGAGTGCATCCGGCGCCGCCGACACGCCCGGCGGGCCGATCATCCTGAGACAACGCTGAGAATCACGGTCAGTTTGCGGTGAACGAACTGCGCACATGATCGTCTACCGGGTGGGTGTCGCCGGGGATGACAGACGGTGACAGCGGGCGCGCACGGCGACCCGACGGTGACCCCTCGAACGGCGGACCGCCTCCTGACCGGGCAGGAAGCCGTGAGCGGCGGCCCGCTCCTGGCGGGTAGGGCGGTGCGGCCGTAAGGGTGATCGTGGGGCCCTACCGGTCGGCGCCAGTTCCGGCTCGGCAACATGTGCCGAGGTCACCGCACGAATTGGCGAGGCGATCCGGTGAGCCGACCCCAGTGCGCCGGACGCCACCCCGCGACCCGCCATTCGGCGGTAACGCTGGCCCGATCGGAGTACGAACAGGCGATCTTGACGGCGGCGGATGGCGCCCCCCGGCCCCCTCCGAGTGGCGGCGCTCAGTAACGTCCCTCTCTCCAAATACGGATGAATGAGCAGCGAGTCGGTTGGTCACGAGCGAGCCGATCCGACGGATGGGGGAGTACGTGGCTCTTGATCGCACAGCGCTACCGATAGCTCTGGTCATCGGTGGCGGGGCAATCGAGGTGGTCCGCTCCCTGCAGATCGCGGGCCTGCCGTGCGCGGTGGTCTCGACCCCCGGCGACGCCACGAAGTACTCAACCCGTTGCACGCCGGTGTTCCACTGGGACTGGACCCAGCCGCTCGAGGCGCACGACGAGGCGCTGGCGGACCGGTTGGTGGCCTGGGCGCGGGCCCAGCCGGAGCCGCCGGTGCTGTTCTACAGCTCCGATCAGGCGTTGCTGTTCGTGTCCCGCCACCGGGACCGGCTCCAGCGGGGGTTCCGGATCTCCATCCCGGACGCCGAGCTCGTCGAGGCGATGGCGGACAAGGGCCTGTTCTCCAACCTGGCCGAGCGGCTTTCGCTGCCGGTGCCGGCGACCACGGTGATCCCGCCCGGGCTGGGTGACGAGCCGCCGGACCTGACCGAGCTGGGCTATCCGCTGATCATCAAGCCGGAGCGCCGGGACCGGGGCTGGCGCCATATCTGTGACCAGGGTGGGGTGAAGGTCAAGGCACTGGTCATCGAGGACGAGCAGCGGCTGCGCGAGGTCTGGCCGATGCTGGCCGAGATGGGTCGCACGTTGGTCGCCCAGCAGTTCGTGACCGGCGCGGAGAGCGCGATCGAGAGCTATCACGTCTACTCCGACAGCCACGGCGAGATCGTCGCGGAGTTCACCGGCAAGAAGATCCGCACCTACCCGCTGGAGTGCGGCTTCACCACGTCGCTGTCCATCACCGATGTGGCCGACGTGCTGCACGCCGGCCGCAAGCTGGTGGAGTTGCTGGATCTGCGCGGCATGGCGAAGTTCGACTACAAGCGGGCTGCGGACGGGCAGCTGTACCTGTTCGAGATCAACGCCCGCACCAGTCTGTGGAACCACCCGGGGGCACGGGCCGGGGTCAACATCCCGGCGGCGGTGTACGCCGATCTGACCGGACGGCCGCGCCCGGCGCTGGCCGCGCACCCGCGCCCGGTGAAGTGGGTGCACCCGAAGGACGTGCTGGCGGCGAGGGCCGGCGGGATGTCGGTGGGCCGGTGGCTGCGGTTCGCGGCACGGTGCGAGGCGAAGGCGTTCTGGTCCTGGCGCGACCCGATGCCCTTCGTCGGGATGGCCGCCTCCCGCGCCCGCGTCGGCGAATTCAGCTGAGCCCTTCCCCGCCGACGTGCGTTACGGCCTGCTGACCGACATCCACGCCAACCTCCCCGCGCTGAGGGCCGCCGTCCGGTGCCTCGCCGCGCGGGGGGTGGATCGCTGGCTGTGCGCCGGGGACGTTGTGGGCTACGGTCCGCAGCCGAACGAGTGCGTCGCCGAGCTCGCGGCCCTGGACCCGGTGTGCGTCGCCGGCAACCACGAGCTGGTGGCGCTCGGCGAGCTGTCCAGTGATCGGTGCAGCCGCCGCGCACGGGAGTCGCTGGACTGGACCCGAGGGGCGCTGGACGCGGGCTCCCGGCGCTACCTGGCCGCGCTGCCCCGCACCGCGCGCGTGCCCGGGCTGGTGCTGGCACACGGTTCGCTGGCCGACCCGGAGGAGTACATCCGCCGGCCCCCGCAGGCGAGTGCCCAGTTGGACCGCCTCGCCGTCGAGCACCCCGACGCGGGTGTCCTGGTGCTCGGGCACACCCACCGCGCGTGGCTGTACCGCCACGGTTCGGGCGACCAACCGGCTCTCGGCCCGGACGGGTCGGCGCGCCTGCTCGCCGGCCACCGCTACCTGGTCAACCCCGGTTCCGTCGGGCAGTCCCGGCAGCGGGAACCCCGGCCACTGGCCCGGTTCGCGCTGCTGGAGCTGTCCGACACCGGTGTCGGTGGTCGCGTCGACCCGGTCGGTGTCCAGTTCTTCGCGGTGGACTACGACTACCGCGCGGTCCGCGGCGCGCTGCGTGGCCAGCGGCTCCCGACGGACAGCATGCACGTGCGCCCCGGCAGGTTGGCCTCGGTCCAACGCCGGTTGCGCCGGCTGCCGAGCTACCTGGCCGCCCGGCGTCCCGGAGGCTGACCTCCGCCGTGCTGACCTCCGCCGTGCTGACCTCCGCCGTGCTGATCGGCTGGCTCAGGCGTGCTGACCGGCTGACTCAGGCGTCGGTGCTGTCGCAGGCGAAGGTGCGGCGGTAGTCGGTCGGCGTGACCCCGGCGGAGCGGTGGAAGTGGTGCCGCAGCAGGGCCGCGCCGCCGAAGCCGCACCGCTGGGCGATCTCGTCGATGCTGAGCTGGGTCTGCTCGAGCAGCCGGCGGGCGTGCAGCACCCGCTGGGCGGACAGCCAACGGTGTGGGGTGGTGCCGGTCTCGGCGAGGAAGCGGCGGGCGAAGGTGCGCTCGGACAGCGCGGCCCGGCGGGCCAGTTCGGCCACCGGATGCTCGACGGCGATGGTGTCCAGCATCCAGGTGAGCAGGGGTTGCAGGCTCTCCGCGTCCGGCGGGATCGGCATCTCGATGAACTGGCGCTGGCCGCCCTCCCGCTGCGGCGGCACCACCATCCGTCGCGCGATGATCGTGGCGACGACCGCGCCGAGCTCCCGGCGGACCAGATGCAGGCAGGCGTCGATGCCGGCCGCGGTGCCGGCACTGGTGATGATGTTGCCGTCGTCCACGAACAGCACGTCGGGGTCGACCCGGGCCAGTGGGAAGCGCGCGGCGAACTCGGCGGCGTGGTGCCAGTGCATGGTGGCGTCGCGGCCGTCGAGCAGGCCCGCCGCGCCGAGCAGGTAGGCACCGCTGCACACCGAGAGCAGCGTGGCGCCCCGGTCGGCGGCAGCGCGCAACGCGTCGAGCACCTTCACCGGGTACTCGTCCCTGATCTTGGCTGCGGGCACCGCGACGAGGTCGGCGTCCTCCAGCGCGTCCAGGCCGTGCTCCGGGGTGAACCGCACCCCGACATCGGTGCGCAGTGGCTCGCCGGGGTGTTCGCCGCACACCCGGAAGTCGAACGGCGGTACTCCGTCGGCGGTGCGGTCGATGCCGAACACCTCGCACACCACGCCGAACTCGAACGGGGCGACGTCGTCGATGAGGACGACGGAGACGGTCCGCAACATGCCGGCAGCCTACCTGGCAGGATTTTGTCGTACAGGGGCAGGTCTGCCGCTTTTGGCGCGATGTTGACTATCGGATACTTAGTGCCATGACTTCCTCAGTACTCATGGTGATCGTATTCGCGCTGCTGGTCTACGGTGTGGAGCGGAATCATTACCGGCAGCTGCGCCGCCAACCACCGCGCCGGCGCGAGCTGATCGGCAGTACCGACGTCGAGGACCGTGACCTCGCCCGGCTCGAGGCCGAGCTGTGGGCGCTGCCGGAGGCGCCGGTACCGGCCCCCCGCCACCACGCGGCCCCGGACCTCAGCTGGCGCGCGGGGTTGCCCCACGTCGTGCGAGGAGACCGCTGACCAGCCCGTGGTTGGCGCCGGCACAGACCGGCCGCCGCGGCCCGTGGTTCGCGCCGGCACAGACCGGCTGAGGGCGGCACAGACCATGCACGGTCTGTGCCGCCCTCAGCCGGTCTGTGCGGCCGCCAACTCGGTAACCGGGTTAGAGGGTGTCCACTCCGGGGGCGTGGCGCAGGCGGTTGCGGGTGTCGAGCACCTTGGTGGCGTGTTGCTCGAGCAGCGGCCAGTCGACGACCTCGTGGTCGGTGAGCACGATGACCAGGTCGGCGGCGGTGACCTCGGCCTCGGTGCAGTCGACGATCTCGATGCCGGCCGGTACGTGGTCGGCCGGGATCAGCGGGTCGACCGCGCGCAGTGAGGCGCCGAGGTCGGCCAGCCGGTGCGCGACCGCGATCGCCGGGGACTCCCGGGCGTCGCCGGAGTTCGGCTTGTAGGCCAGCCCGATCAGCAGGATGGTGCTGCCGTTGACGGCCTTGCGGTCGGTGTTCAGGTGCGCGGTGGCCCGGGTGACGACGTAGTCGGGCATGTGGTCGTTGACGTCGTTGGCGATCTCCACGAAGCGGAAGTTGCGGCCGAGCGTGCGGCGCACCTGCCAGGACAGGTAGGACGGGTCGATCGGCAGGCAGTGCCCGCCGACGCCGGGCCCGGGGGTGAACTTCATGAAGCCGAACGGCTTGCTGGCCGCCGCGTCGATCACCGACCAGACGTCGATGCCCAGCTCGTGGCAGTACATCGCCAGCTCGTTGACCAGCGCGATGTTGACGTGGCGGAAGGTGTTCTCCAGCAGCTTGGCCAGCTCGGCCTCCCTGGTGCCGCTGACCGGGACCACCTTGTCGACCAGCTGGCCGAAGAACTCCGCGACCGCCTTGAGCGACGCCTCGTCGACCCCGGAGACGATCTTCGGGGTGTTCTTCAGGCCGTACACCGGGTCGCCCGGGTTGATCCGCTCCGGGGAGAAGCCGACCTGGAAGTCGGCGCCGGCGCGCAGCCCGCTGATCGCCTCCAGGCGGGGGACCACGACCTCCTCGGTGGTGCCGGGGTAGGTGGTGGACTCCAGGATCACGCAGCAGCCCTTGCGCACGTACGGCGCGATGCTGTCGGACGCCTTCTCGATGTAGGACAGGTCCGGCGCGCCGTCGCGCAGCGGGGTGGGCACGGAGATGACGGCCACGTCGAAGTCGGCCATGTCGGCCGGGTCGGCGGACGGGGCGAACCGGCCGGTGGCCAGCGCGGCGGCGATCTCGGCGTCGGTGATGTCGTCGATGTAGGTCTTGCCGCTGCGCAGCCGGTCGATCTTGTCCTTGGCCACGTCGAAGCCGACGACGTCGTAGCCGACCTCGACGGCCCGCATCGAGACCGGTAGCCCGACGTAGCCCTGGCCGAGAATGACCACTCGGCGTGCGTCCTGCGTCATGTAGTGCAACCCCTTTGGTTCAGCTCGGGTGTCAGCAGAAGTGCCGGTAGAGCAGTGCGCCGGCCTGGGTGCTGATGTCGTCCGGGACGGTCGGCTCGGTGAACAGCCGGGTCAGCTCACCGAGCATGGTGCCGACCTCGGTCTTCGGCGTCGGGTCCGGGCCGCCACGCAGCGTGACGACGCGGTGCTCCTCGCTGGCCCACTTGCGCTTGTAGGACACCAGGCCCGGCTGGTCCAGGTCGGAGATCCCCCAGTCGACGCTGCGCAGCCCCCGGGACAGCGCCAGCTTCAGCGCGTTCCAGTAGAGCGCGTCGTTCGGCCGCATCGGCAGGTACTCCGACAGCGAGGCGCCGAACTTGTAGTACAGCGTGTCGCCCCAGACCAGGTACATCGCGCCGGCGGCGACCTCGCCGTCCACCTCGGCCAGCAGCGTGATCACTCCGTCAGCACCGGTGAACTGCTGCCAGATCCGCTCGAAGAACTCCACCGGCTGGGCCAGCAGCCGGTACTTGTTCTTGCGCAGCCGCACGTGCAGCCGGTGGAAGGCGTGCACCGCGTCCAGCTCGGTGCTGGCCACCACCGTGACGTTGTTGCGGTCGGCCATCTTGATGTTGCGCCGGGAGGTGGAGCTGATCCGGGCGTGCAGCTCCTCCTCGGTGCACTCCAGCGGGGTGCCGTGCCAGGCGGCCTCGCCCGCCGCCCGCAGCCGGGGGTCCGTCGTCGCCGGGTTGTCCGAGAAGCAGCGCATCGTCAGCGGGGTGCCGGTCGCCAGTGCGTCGTCGGCCAGCCCCGCCCACGCCTCGGGGGCGCTCAGCATCGGGTCGGCGCGGTCGCAGAACGGCAGCGCCGAGATTCGGTCACCGCGCATGTCGGACACGGTCACCCAGGCGAAGCCGCCGACCGGGATGCCGTCCGGCGCCACCGAGATCCTGGCCTCGGGAGTGAAGTCGTAGCTGTCGCAGACGGCCTGGATCCACGGCGGCGAGGTGAAGAGGCCGCCTGCCGGCCCTTCGGCCAGCTGCCGCCACCTCGGGTCTGTGCGGGGATCGACCGGGTGAATCGCGTTGACGGTGCACTCCTCGAAATTGACCGCGACCGGCGGGATCTCCGCCAACCGCTGGACTGGCCTGTCCCGGTCGGCTACTGACCGTGAGCATCTCGCGTCCACGATACCCGGACGCACAGAGTCACCCGCGCGCTCCCACCCTCCCGGGTTGCGGCCCCGCCCCGGCGGGGTCCGAGTCCCGACGCGGTGGCGGCCGCCGTGCATACCCTGGCGGTACGGGGAGTTCGCGGGTGACTGATGAGGCGGGTGGGACACGGTTGAGGAACAGGGCGCGACGCGGCGGCGTGCCGGGACTGGTGGCGGTGCTGGCGGCACTGGCCGGGTGCGGCGAGAGCGGTGGCGGCGGGGCCGGGTCGGACGGCGGTTCCTCGCCGTCCCGGTCCGCCCCGCCGACCGTGCCGGCACCCGACCTGGTGCCGCCGAACGCACTGCCCGCCGGCGGCTGTCCGGTGACCATCGGTGACCCTGCCGCGGCCCAGCAGGCGTTGGACACCGCCCACCCGGGTGCCAGATCTGCCTCACCGGTCCGGGGCTGGCCGCGACCACGCTGCGGGTGACCAGCTCGGGCACCGCGGCCGCGCCGGTACGGGTGCTCTCCGACGGCGCCCAGGTACGCGGTATCGACGTGCGGGCCGGTCAGGTCGAGGTGGCCGGATTCACGGTCCGCGACGGCGACGGGCTGCAGCTGAGGGGCGCCGGGCTGCGGGCGCACCACAACAACGTGCTCAACGCGGTGGGGGCCGGGATCGACTGCGAGTGCTCCGGCTCCGTGATCGAGTCGAACGTGGTGCACGGCACCGACGGCACCGGCATCCGGGTGGAGGGCGACCGGATCACCGTGCGGCGGAACACGGTGAGCGGCTCGGTGCGCCGGGAGGCCAGCGACGCCGACGGGATGCGGTTCTTCGGCACCGCCATCCGGATCACCGAGAACACCGTGCGGGACATCTCCGACGAGGGCTACCCGGACGGCGACGCCCCGCACACGGACTGCTTCCAGACCTACGACTCCGACGCGCCGCCCACCTTCGACGTGGTGCTCTCCGGCAACCGGTGCGAGCGGGTCGGTGCGCAGTGCCTGATCGCCACCGGCAAGTACGGCAACCCGGGCGTCCCCGCCGGGGTGCGCTCGATCACCTTCACCGGCAACTACTGCGCCGTGGGTGGGTCCCAGGCGGTGAACCTGGACGGTTACCCGCACGTGGTGATCCGGGGCAACACGATCACCGGGCCGAACCTGTACCGGGGGATCTACCTGTCCAGTGGGGCCACCGATGCGGCGGTGGACGACAACGTGCTGATCGGGGAGCAGCCGGTCTACGAGGCTGACGAGGAGTCCGAGCCGGTGGCCGCGGTGGGTAACCGCAACCAGCGCTGAGCGGATGCCGGGCGGGGGTCCGGCGGGGTGGGTCGGCGCTCCGGGCTCAGCCGAGCCACTCCACGACCTCGGGGGTCAACCGCTGCGCCGGCACCAGGGCAACCCGGCGGGCCGGCAGGAACTCACTCAGGACCGGGCGCAGCGAGCCGAGCAGACGGTCGACCGGCTCGGTGTGCACCGGCCGCCATGCATCCAGCCGCAACGCGCGGATCGCGGAGAGCGGGCCGGGGGCGATCGTTTTGCGCTCAGACATGCTCGTCCACCTTGCTCGGTCGTTCCGGCGCGGCGGCCCGATCGGCCGTCGTCGTCCGCTGTATCGCTCGCTGCCCCCCGGTCCGTTTCACTTCTTTCGAAGGTTCACGGCACGACGAACGGTCTTAATCATGCCGCGGACGGACCGAGGTGCCGCTGAGCGGCTCCTCAGTGTCGGCCGACGGCGGGTCGAATGATTCTCTCTACCGGAGTCGCCCGGTGCGCAGCACGGCCTTGGCCAGCTCGATCAGCCGCCGACCGGGTGCCCAGTCCCGGGACAGGTCATAGCCGGCGCGCAGCACCGGGTTGGCGATCAGCTCGACCGCCGGCGGGCTCCGGTGCGGCTCGCCACCGAAGCTCGCCTTGAAGCGGTCCACGCCGCGCAGCGAGTCCCGGGACTGCCCGGTGAACAGCGCGTCGGCGGACTCGGCGCTGATGCCGCCCTGGTCGAACCAGCGCAGCCCGGTCCGCTTCGCCCACTGGATGGCGTACCACTGCACGGCGGCCGGCACGTTGCTCCGGCTCACCGCCTCGTCGCGGTCCATCCCGGCGAAGCGCAGCTTGAGGCTGTCCGCGTAGCGGGTGAACAGCGCCGCCGCCACCGGCCGGCCGTCCAGCTCGCCGACGAAGATCACCGCGCTCGGGCCCAGCTCGCGGACCAGGGTGGCCAGGTAGTCGGCGGTGACCGCGGCGAAGCCCTGGTGCTCGCCGGATCGGGCCACGAGACCGGCGAGCAGCGGCACGTCGGCCTCGGTGCCCAGCCGGACCGTGACGCCCCGGGACTCCCAGCGGTTGGTCCAGGTGCGCAGTCGCCTGCTCAGGCCGGCACGCAGCTCACCGATGTCGTGGTGCAGGTACAGGCGCAGGGTCTGGCCGGGCGCGATGTTGGCGTCCGAGGGACGGAACCCCCGTGCCAGCAGCTCCCGGCTGACCGCCTCACCGCCGGCCGGCGGCTGCACGAACAGCATCCGCAGGGTGGTGCGCCCCAGTTCGGTGAGCGCGTCGGAGAGCGCGGCACGCACCGCTGACGGGTCGCTGAGGCCCTCGGCGACGACCGGCCCGTACGGCACATACCCCACGCTGCCCAGCAGTGGCAGCGGCCGCTCCAGGACCTGTGCACCGCCGAGCAGTTCGCCGCCGGGGCCGCCGGCGTGCACGAGGATGTAGCGCGCCCGGAAGCCGACGGTGCCGCGCAGCCGAGCCCATTCGGGCAGCTGAGCCACGTCGCCACCGATGCTTTCGGCCACCAGTCGGCTCCAGTCGGCCAGCGCGGACGCGGTCGGCCGGTCGGTCACGGTGACGGTGAGTGGGAGAGCCAGCGGGAGGAGCGCCGGCGGGGGCGGCAGGAGTGGAAGCGTCGCTGACGAGGACATACTTCGAAGCTAGGCACGCAGTCTGTGCGCGCACTGTGGGTCCGCTGTCCGGATCTTCTTGATCGAACTGGCGGCCCGCCGCACACAGGTTGGTACGCCGCACACAACGGCGGGTCGCCGCACACGGGTTGGAACGTGTGTGCGCTGGCTCCGGCGTGTGTGCGGTGGCCCGATCGGTCGGCGGGGGACTGGTGAGTGCGCGCGCCGCCTGGACGCGACGCGCAGGTGCGTGCGGGAGCGGCGGCGGCGCACGGTTGCGGCGGCGGTGCGGCGCGCCGATGGTCAACTCAACATAATTCTGGTCAAATTCATGATCAAACCAGAACTACGTTGTGTTGACCATGAACTCCGCCCCGGCGGGGCCGGCGGAAGCGAGTGGAACCGCCGGCCGGCAGGCCCGGCTCAACCCACCTGGTCCAGCCAACCGGCCCGGCTCAACCGGCCCGGCTCAACCGGCCCAACCCAGCCGGGCCCAACCCAGCCCGGCCCAACCCAGCCCGGCCCAACCCAGCCCGGCCCAACCCAACCCGGCCCAACCCAACCCGGCCCAACCCACCGGCCCGGCTCAACCCGGCGCGCCCCAACCAACCGGCCGGACACGGCTCCTACGCGGTGGTGCCGGCGCCGGCTCGGGAGGGCACGTCGTCCAGCCGGAACGGTGGCGGGTTGTCGGTGCGCACCACGCTGGTGGTCAGGGTGGCGAGCAGTTCGTCGACGGTCAGCGTGGCGGGGTCGGCGATCGTGGTGGCCAGCCCGCGCCGGCTCAGCTCGGCCGCCAGGTCCTTCTGGTGGTCGTCGCCGGCCTCGCCGTACCGCTCCAGCCGCAGCGCCATCAGCGGCATCCGGCCGCCCTCCAGCACGGCGAGCGCGGAGCCGGTACCGGCGTGCGCGATGACGATGTCGGCCTCGCTCAGGGCGGCGTCCAGCTCGGCCGCCGGCAGGAACGGCCGCGGTGTGATGTCCAGGCCGTCCACCGGTGTGCAGCCGGTCTGCCAGAGCACCTCGACCGGCCGCTCCACCGTCTTGCTCAGCGGGCCGTCCTCGGCGAGCAGTGTGGCCAGCGGCTCGATCAGCCGGCGGAACGGGAACTCGGCCGCGGTGCCGACCGTGACCACCACCCGGACCGTGTCGCCCAGCTCACGGGGCGTCTCGGCGGGCAGGTACACGTCGAAGCTGCTGCCGCCGTAGTGCCAGCCGGCGTCCGCCCAGTGCGGGTACTGGCAGTAGGTGTGCACCCGGGGCACGCGGCGCAGGAGCTTGCCGGTGCTCGACGGGGCGGACACCCGTGCCGCGCTCTCGATGTAGTGGCACTCGACGCCCCGCGCGGCCAGGTACGGCAGGTACGCCAGCGCGATGCCGGAACCGGTGGACACCGCGCGGGTGATCTTCCGCTCGCGCATCAGCTTGTGCGCGTGCGGCATGGTCCTGAGCACCCCGGGCACCGAGTGGAAGCCGATGTAGGGCACGTACTCGACATCGCGGTCGGCCAGCAGCGAGGTGCTCTGCTCGTTCGCGTGGGTCACCCACACCGCGTCGGGGTCGATCGGAATTCTCCGCGACAGCTGGTCCAGCTGCGCGAGGTGGCCGCCGGTGGTCGCGACGAAGAGCGTGGTCATCGAACGCTGTGGTCCTTGAGCATGGAAGGCACGGTACGGACCAGGATGGACAGGTCGCCCACCAGGTTGCGGGTCCGTACGTAGGTCAGGTCGAGGTGCAGCATCTCCAGGGTGCTCACCGTGGAGCGCCCGCTCACCTGCCAGAGGCCGGTGATGCCGGGGCGCACGGAGAACCGGGGCTGGAACTCGGTGGGGAACATCCGCGCCTCCCACTCCAGGCACGGGCGTGGGCCGACCAGGGACATGTCGCCGAACAGCACGTTGATCAGCTGCGGCAGCTCGTCCAGGCTGGTCTTGCGCAGGAACACGCCGATCGGGGTGACCCGGGGGTCGCTGTCGAGCTTGTAGCTGCCGTCGACGGAGGTGTCCTCGCCGCGCAGCTCGGCCGCGATCAGCTCACGCAGCATCTCGTCGCCGACGCCGGTCCGCATGGTGCGGAACTTGTACATCGTGAACGTCTTGCCGCCGAGGCCCACCCGCTGCTGTTGGAACAGCGCCGGACCCACGCTGGTCCAGCGGATCACCAGGCCGATGACGATCAACGGGATTCCCAGCACCAGCAGTGCGGCGAGGGACACTGTCAGATCCACGGCACGGCGCGCAACTGACTCCCACGTCGCCGTTTCAGGCAGTGCGGAGTCAAGTTCGACGTCGGGCATCGATCCCTCCAACAGTGATCGCCAGCAACGTGAAGATCAGGTCTCCGGTGCCGCGGAGCTGTAGATGCGGGTCAATGAGAGTAAGAACGAGCAAGAACAACCAAACGATTTCCAAACTTGAGGCGCACGCTCCGAACGCACCCGGATGGCGGACGGCCGGTCGCACGGTACGTAACACTCTCAGGGAAAGCCACAGAAACGCGGCAAGTAGGGGAACGCCGCCGATCCACAGGAAGTACAGGACCCCTGACTCGAGGTAGATCACTTCCCGCCAGCGTTCGGCGGCTTCCAGCACAGTGTTCGGGGAGACCCCGATGAGCGTCGTCGTCCAGTCGAAGTGCGGCAGGTACATGAACCGCAGGTTGTCGTAGCGGCCCAGCCAGCTCTCCGGTACCGGCGTACCGAACTCGCCGATGCCTTCCAGCCGGCCCAGGAAGGCCGGTGCGCCGATCACCAGGGCGACCAGCGCGAGCGGGGCGAAGCGCTTGGCCTGGCGGCGCAGGTCGGGGAACCGCCAGGCGATCAGGGCGAAGCCGACCAGCGCGGCGATCCAGGTGGAGAACTGGCCGGCGGCGAACACCCCGGTGCCCAGGGTCAGGGCCAGGATCAGCCGCTCCCGGCGCCCGAGCAGGCCGCGCGCGCCGCAGCAGAGCACCAGGATCAGGCAGATGATGACCACGTCGCCGGTGGCGATCGGGGAGCCCAGGGTGGCGCTGCCGCGCTCACCCAGCTCGTCCGGGGTGGCGGCGTTCGACCCGCTGTTCCAGAAGGTGTCCAGCAGTGCGGCCACCGGCGGGAAGCGCAGTGTCTGTAGCACCGCGATGAGCGCCACCAGCGCGCCCGGCCAGACGATGAACCGGATGGTGCGCAGGATCCGCGCGTCGGTGGTGACCGTGTAGCGGACCAGGAAGTAGAGGCCGACCAGCTTGGCCATCGGCAGGATCGAGGCGTACTCCTCGCCGGTCGGGATGTGGCCGCGAAGGGTCAGCGAGGTCAGTGGCCACACCGTGGCCATCAGCAGGAAGACCCCGAGCGGCACGTCGACCGCCGGCATGAACCGGGGCCGGATGTCGTCGCCGCGCACGTAGCGCAGGAACGCCCCGAACACCGCGCCGGCGACCACCAGGGCCAGCAGTGCCTCGTTGGGGCGCACCAGCGGGATCAGCGTGTCCCTGTCGATGCCGGCGATGATCGGCAGCGTGAGCAGGTAGGAGTAGGTGGCGAAGATCGGGTAGAGGGCCGCCGTGGTGAACAGCAGCACGCCGAGGGTGGCGCCGACCAGGCCGTACGCGGCGGTCGAGCCGTAGAGCGCTGCCACCGCGCCGGCCACCGCGCTGAGCAGCACCGAGCTGGTGATGATGAGGCGGCTGATCCTGGACTCGCGGGCGGCGGCCTCGGCGCCCCGGCCGATGGGGCCCGCGTCCCGGGGCGGCAGGGTCTGGGTCATGTCGGCTCCGCCGTCACCTTGAGCCCGATGTAGCGCACGACGAGCAGGAACGCGCCGAGGGAGAGCGCTCCGCAGCCGAGCAGCACGCCGAGCTCGGTCAGCCTGTTCGGGTTCAGCAGGTGCAACAGCCAGCGGCCGGCGATGATCACCGGGAACATCGAGACGGTGGCCAGCGCGATGACCACCAGGTGGACCCGGGTGGTGAACGCCTCGGGCCGCAAGGACTGCCGCATCCGGGCCAGCACGGTGATCGCCGAGGCCAGCTCGCCGGCCAGCACACAGACCACCAGGCCGGCGAGGCGGCTGCCGTCGGCCGGCAGCAGCAGGGTGCTGAACGCCACCACCACGCCCACGCCGAGGCCGACGAAGCTGGCGATCCGGGGGCCCTTGTCGTCCAGCTGGGAGTACAGCGCCTGGCGGCCGAAGTCGTGGATGCCGCCGGCCATCTGGGCGAACGCGGCGACGGCAAGGCAGGCGGCCAGCTCGCTGATCAGGTTGGCCTCGCGCAGCTCGCCGTTGGCCAGCAGGTCCGCCGTGGGGGAGGCGAACGCGGCCAGCAGACACAGCGAGGGCAGGCTGGCGATCACCGCGTAGAACAGGCCCTGGCGCCAGGCCACCGCGAACCGGTGCGGGTCCTTGGCGGCGGCTGCCGTGGCGAGGCGGGGCAGCGCGGCCATCGACACCGCGCGGGCGCCGAGGAACGACAGCGCCCAGAACACCTGGTAGGACAGCTGCACCACGAGCACGCCGCCGGGCACCGTGCTGGACACGGCGGTGAGCACGTAGTTGGTGACCGAGGGGCAGCCGGCGACCGGGATCGAGCGGTACACCCGGCGGACGGCGTCGCGGGACTCCGGGTCGTCCTTCCAGCCCCGGCACGGCAGCACGAACAGCCCGCACTTGTAGGTGCCGTACATCTGCAGCGCGGCGTGTACCACCACGGCGAGCGTGGTGCCGACCCCGAGCATGATCATCATGCCGTACGGGGCGGTGTCCACCTCGAGGCCGGGGCCGTAGGCCCAGATCACGGCCAGCACCGTGATGATCGTGGCGACGTTCTCGATCGCGGGCGCGGCGGCCGGCAGCGCGAACCTGCCCTGAGACTGCTGCGCGGCGACCCCGAGCGCACACACCCCGTAGAACACCACCTGGGGCGCCACGAACAGGATCAGGATGATCGTCATCACCCAGGCGCGGTGCCGCAGCGGCTCCGGGACACCGGCGGTGAACGACCAGGCCACCACGGGGGAGAGCAGCATGAGCAGCAGCGCGCCGGTCGCGCCGACCCCGAGGATCCGGCCGCCGATGCGGGCCAGCTTGGCCTTGGCCAGCTCGGTGCCGCCGGAGTCCAGCGAACGCACGATGGTCGGGATGAGCACCATGGCCAGGATCGGGCCGGCGATGGTGGAGTGGATCGTGTTCGGCAGTACGTAGCCGGCCTGGAAGATGTTGGCGAAGTACGTCGGCCCCATCAGCGCACCGATCACCAGCACGCGGACCAGCCCGGCTATGCGGCTGACCAGCGTCCAGACGACGACGGTGACGGAGTTGCGCGCGGTTGCCTCGCGGTTGGAGTTCTCCACCGGCGCGGCCGCTGCGGGGTCGACCATGGGATCAGCCGCCGATCCGGCGCGGCTCGGTGCTCGGGGTGGGCTGGGGTCCTACCTTCACGCTGTGTTGCCCCTCACGTGGACGCGGCCATCAGATCTGCGGAAAACCTCGGTGTCCCCAGGCGCCGGTCGGCTGACGCCAAACGGCGGCGAGCCTACCTGCTCTCGGGAATGGCCCGCTCACCCGGATTGGGCTCCTTGTCTCCCTTGACCAGCTGGATCAGGGTGCGTACCTGGTGCCGCAGCCACGGCGTCCGCCCGCCGACCCGGGAGGCGAACCGGTAGACCAGCGAGAGCTTGAACCGGAACAGGGCGAGCGAGTCGGTGCCCTTGACATAGATCCGGTCGACGGCGAACCGGCCGTGCTCGCGGGCCACCGCGAAGCTGACCGTGTAGCCGGCGTCCTCCAGGGCCCGGCGGGCGTCCCGGTCGTGGGTGCCGAACGGGTAGGCGAAGGAGCGGGGGGTGCCGCCCATCATCGCGGCCACCTCGTCCCGCGCGTGCACCACGTTGCGGTGCAGCTCGGCGCTGTCCATGCCGAACATCCGGGTGTGGTCGTAGCCGTGGACCCCCACCTCCATCCCGGTGCCGGCCAGGGTGGCGATCTCGGACTTGCCGGACAGCTGCTCGTCGGCGTAGACCGGGTTCCACTTGATCGGCCCGCCGAGCACGCCGGGCGGGACGAACAGCACGGAGGGGATGCCGGCCTCGGCCAGGATGGGCGCCGCGATGCTCAGCACCGACTCGTGGCCGTCGTCGATGGTGATCAGGTACGACTTCCGGGGGGCCGGCGCGCCGTCCAGGGTGGCGGTGAACTCGTCCAGCGTCAGTGCCCGCCAGCCGCGCTGACGCAGCAGGTCGAGCTGCGCCCGGAAGGACTCCACGCTGACGAACAGGTGCTCCGGGTCGCCGGCGGGCGGCACCTCGCCGAAGTTGTGGTACATCAGCACCCGGGGCATCCGCCAGGACATCCGGGGCGCGTCGACGCTACTGCCAGCTCTGGTCGTCATGTTCAGTTCAGTTTCAGTTCCGGGTCCAGCGGCGGCTCAGCGTCACCGCGGTCATCAGGGCAATGATCAGTCCACAGATCCCGCCGGTGATCGCGGCCAGCGACTTGTTCGGCGACACCGGGTCGGTCACCGCGTACGCCGGCACCAACACCGAGGACTGGTTCTGGGTCAGGTTCATCTGGTCGAGCTGGGCCTGCAGGGTCGCCGCCCGGGTGGCCAGCGCGGTGGTCTCCGCCGCCGTGCCGGGGCTGGCCTGCTGCTTCTTGACCGCGTCCAGCTGGGACTGCAGGTACCCCTGCGGGCCGCTGCTGTTGGCCACCGTGAGGTACTGCTTGGCGATCGCGTTGGCCAGGGTCACGGCGGTGTCCGGGCTCGAGTTCTTGACCTGCAGCTGGATGATGTCGCTGGCGTTCAGGATGCTCGCGCTGACCTGCCCGGTCAGCGAGTCCACCGCGATGCCGTTCGCGTCCGCGACCGGGCCCAGCACGTTCCGGCTGGTCAGCAGCACGGTCTGGGTGGTCAGGTTGCGGTCGGTCTTGAGGAAGTCACCGGTGTTCTCGCCGGCGATGTTGTACTGGATCGTGGTCCGGGCGGCGTACTGCGTGGGCAGCAACAGGGATGCCGCGTAACCGAGCACCGCGCCGACCACCAGCAGCGCCACGGTGAGGAACACCAGCTGGCTGCGCTGGCCGCCGGTGAGCTTGCGGCGGGGCGGGGGCTGCGGGGCGAACCGGGGCGCCCCGCCCATCGGCGGGCCCGGCAGCCGCATGCCCGGCGGCGGGCCGGGCAGCGGTGGACGGCTCCTCGGCGGGCCGCTCGGCAGCGCACCCGCGCCCGGGGGTCGGGAACCGCTAGCGACCGGTCCGTGGCCCGCCGGACCAGAGGTGGCGGCACCCGGGTTGCCGGTGCCCGAGCCGGGTGTGGCCGACTTGCCGGCGCCCGGGTTGCCAGCGGCCGGCTTGTTCCCCGGACCCTGCCCGGCGCCGCCGCTCGAACCGGGGCCGGCCGAGCCGGCGCCGCTGTTGCCCGAGCCCTGGCGGCCCTGGCTGGACGAGCCCTGGTTGCCGTCGTTGGACGGGCCCTGGCCGCCGCGCCCCTGGGAGCCGGCGGCCGCCGTGCCCCGGCCGCCGGAATCCGGGTTGCCCGAGCTCGAACCGCCGTTGCCGCCGCGGCTGGTGGGCCCACCCGAGCCGGGCTTGCCCGACGAGCCACCGGAGGAACCACCGACGGGCGTCGAGCTGATCGGCCACGGCCCCTGCCCACCGCTCTGCCCGGCGGAGCGGCCGCGGTCGGGCTGGCGGCCGCCGACCGGTGAGTCCGGGGTCGCCGGATCGGTGCCCGGCGTGTTCCGGGAACCGGTGGCACCGTTCCCGGTGTTTCGCGCAGCGTCTGAGGCGCGTGTCATCTGAACATCAACTCCGCGTCCAACGTCGGGACAGTGCGATCACGACCAGCCCCGCCACCACGATCCCGCACAGCGCGCCGGCGGCGGCCGCGAGCGACGGTCTCGGATAGGCGGGTGTGGCGACCGAGTATGCCGGCACCACGACCGATGCGCGGTTGCCGGTGATGTTCTCGGTGTCCAGTTGGCCCTGCAGGGTGGCGACCCGGGCCTGCAGCGTGGCCTGGTTCGCCGCGGTGGCGGAGGACAGCTGACGACGGGCGTCGTCGAGCTGGGTCTGGATGTAGTTCGCCGGGCTGTTCGCCTTGACCACGGTCAGGTACTGGTTGGCGATCGCGGTGGCCAGCTTGACGCCGCTCGCGCGGTCCGGGTAGACGACGTCGACCTGGATGACCTCGCTGTTCACCGAGTTGGCGTTGAGCAGGGTCGCGGTGACCCGCCCGGCAAGGTCGTCGGCCGAGATGTTGTTGGCGTCGGCCACCGGTCCGAGCACGGCGCGGCTGGTCAGCAGCACGGTCTGGGTGGTCAGGTTGCGGTCGGTGCGGAGGAAGTCACTGGCGTTCTCGACCGAGACGTTGTACTCGATCGCGGTACGCGCCGCGTACTGCGTCGGCAGCAGCAGCGTCACCGCAAGGCCGGCGGCGGCGCCGAGCACGATGATCACCAACGCGTACAGGCCCAGACGCGACCCCTGCGCGGACGTCAGCCGTCGCCGAGGTGGCGGCGGTGGCGCGAAGCGCGGGCCCGGCGGCCGGAACGGCCCCCCAGCCGGCCCGCCGGATGGCGGGCCGGGCAGGGGCTGCCGGCTGCTGGGAGCGGAGGTCGAGGGCGAGTTCGAGCCCCCTCCACTCCGCGTCGCGTCGGGCGGACGCGTCATGCCGTGACACTCCTGAGTACTTCGCAGACCCTGCTGACCTGCCGCTCAGTCAGGGTGGGGGACATCGGGAGGGACAGGATCCGGTCGGCGGCCGCCTCGGCCACCGGCAGGCTCTCCTTGAACTCGCTGTAGGCGGAGTCCAGGTGGCACGGGGTCTTGTAGTGCAGACCCCAGCCGATACCGGCCTCGTCCAGCGCCGTGCAGACCTTGTCCCGCTCGTCCACCTCGACGACGGCCACGTGGTAGACGGCCTCCGCCTTCGGGTGGCGGGTCACCGGGCGGACCGTCGGGGGCAGCTCGTTGACGTACTGCTCCCAGGCACGCACCCGGCCGGCGTTGCCCTGGTCCAGCCCGGGCAGCTTCAGCGAGAGCGCGGCGGCCTGGACCGAGTCCAGCCGGCTGTTGCGGCCGCGCAGGTCGTGGTGGAACCGGCTGTCGGCGGACCGGCCGTGGTCGGCCAGCCGACGGATCTTGGCGGCCAGCTCGGCGTCCTGGGTGACCACGGCACCGCCGTCGCCCAGCGCGCCGAGGTTCTTGCCGGGGTAGAAGCTGAACCCGGCGGCCACCCCCACGCTGCCGGCCCGCTGCCCGGCGAACCGGGCACCATGCGCCTGCGCGGCGTCCTCGATGAAGGCCAGCGAGTGCTTGCGGGTGACCTCGAGGAGCCGGTCGGTGTCGACCATCTGGCCGAACAGGTGGACGCCGATGATCGCGGCGGTGTTCTTGTTCACCGCCGCGTCGGCCGCGTCCGGGTCGAGCAGCAGGGTGTCCGGCAACACGTCCACGAACCGCGGCCGGGCGCCGACGTAGAGGACGGCCTCGGCGGTGGCGATGAACGTGTTGGCCGGGACGATGACCTCGTCACCGGGGCCGATGCCCAGCCCGGCCAGGATCAGCTCCAGTGCGTCGGTGCCGTTGCCGACCCCGACGGCCGCGCGGGCCTGGCAGTACTCGGCGTACTCGGCCTCGAACCGGCCGACCTCGGGGCCGTTGATGAACCGGCCGTGCCCGAGCACCTCGGAGTAGGCGCGCTCGAACTCGGCGCGCAGCGCACCGTTGACCCCGGCCAGGTCGAGGAACGGAACGGGCTCGTGCTGATCGCTCACGACCGCACCCGCCCGTTGCCGGTGGCGGCCAGGTCACGCGCGCCGGCGACCGCGGCGGGCCCGCCGGTGGCGCTCGCCACATCGGTGGCCGCCAGCACCCGGACGATGTCCAGGCCGCGCTCGCCCGGCGTGCGGGGCTGCTGGCCGGTGCGGACGCACTCGATGAAGTGGCTGTCCTGGACCAGCAGCGGCTCCTGGAACGGCACGTACGGCGAGACGATGTCGCCGGTCCGGTAGCTGACCGGGAAGCCGTGCGAGGCGGCCTCGTCGACCTGCTTGGGGTCGACGCCCGCGTCGTGGATGCGGATCCGGTCGGTGTCGGACATGTCGTTGTAGACGGCCATCTTCTTCTCGCCGACCACGGTGACCCGGCGGATCTTCTCCGGGTGCAGCCAGGACAGCTGCACGAACGCGGTAGCGCCGGAACGCTCGAAGTCGAGCTTCACGTAGGCCACGTCGGCGTGTTCGGTGCTGATGTTGTGCTGTGCCCAGACCGCGGCGGTGCTCGGCACCTCGTCCAGCAGGTAGGACACGATCGAGATGTCGTGCGGGGCCAGGTCCCAGATGACGTTGCAGTCGTTCTGGTAGCGACCCAGGCTCAGCCGGGCGGCGTCGATGTAGAGCACCTTGCCCAGCTCGCCGGAGGCGATGATGTCCTTGAGCTTCCAGACCGCGGCGTTGTACTCGAACGTGTGGCCGACCATCAGCCGCACGTCGGACGCCTGCGCGGCGGCGACCAGCGCCTCTGCCTCGGCGACCGAGTTGGCCAGCGGCTTCTCCACCAGGGTGTGGAGGCCGGCGTTGAGGGCCTGCATGGCGACCGGGGCGTGCGCACCCGGCGGGGTCGCCACGACGACGGCGTCCTGCGACTCGAGCTCGTCGGTCAGGTCGGTGGCGATGCGCACAGAGGGGAAGCTGGACATCGCCTCGCGCAGCCGCTGCTCGTCCTGGTCGATCACGGTGACGTCGACGTCAGGCAGGCTGTTGAGCACGCGAACGTGCTTCGAACCCCAGTACCCGTATCCGACCACCCCGACGCGCGTGGGTGTGCGACCCATCAATTGACCTCCGTTGCTTTAGACCCTGTTCGGGCGTTCGGCTGACCCCAGACCGAGTGTGCGCAGCCACCCGACGCCCCCTGAAGCGTCGGCGTGTGCTCACCGGCTGTTACTTGCTCCATCCTCAGCAGGTTCAGATGGAGCGTCAAAGGCATAGCTGCCAGCCTCGGCTGAAACCGACGTGCGCCGTGGTGCTGGCGCCCCGGGCTCGTCGTGTCTAACGGCCTCAACATCGGATCGTTGCGGCCAGCAGGAGAGACGGGCCAGCCGTGCGACTGGTCCGGGCTCTGTCGTTTTCGCTGCGCAACTGTCATCAATCCGTTATCCAGCTGGCCCAGAGACCGCTTTGCCGGGGGTCGGTCACCAGTTGTCCGACGACATTCGGCTGGTGGTCACCCACCGCGCCGGGCCGCCGGGGGGCCTGCAAGCGGCGGACTGCCGCTACCCCAACGGGTCGACCGTACCCGCGGCGGTCGATCAGGCTCGTACCCCCCTCGCTAGCTCTCAGGAAGTGCTCAGTGCGGCTCCAGTGCGGCTCCAGTGCGGCTCCAGTGCGGACTCACAGTAGATTCGGGCCAGCTGGTCCGGCGGCCGTGCGCTGGTCGGTGCACCTCCGTGGGCGGTCCGTCACCGGATCGGGTGTCGGCGAGTGCCCCCGATTGCCCCTGATTGCTCCCGATCGCTCCCCGCCGGCCCGGATCGAACCTTCGACGGCGGGGTCCGGGGCGCCGTTGGCGGCGGCCGGTGGCTAGGATCAGCGCGTCAGGCCCCACCACTGTCGGCAATGCAGGAGGTAGCAGTGACTGCCGTGGCCCCCCAGCCGATCTCGTCGCGCCCGTACCCGGCGCGACGAACGGCTAAGGGAGCGTCCCTGCTGCGCTTCCTGCACACGACGGACCCGAAGGACATCGGGATTCTCTACCTGGTGACCTCGTTCGCCTTCTTCATGGCGGGCGGTGCAATGGCGCTGCTGATGCGCGCCGAGCTGGCCCGCCCGGGCACCCAGTTCCTCTCGCCCGAGCAGTACAACCAGCTGTTCACCATGCACGGCACGATCATGCTGCTGCTGTACGCGACGCCGATCCTGTTCGGCTTCGCCAACTACATCCTGCCGCTGCAGATCGGTTCGCCGGACGTGGCGTTCCCCCGGCTGAACGCCTTCTCCTACTGGCTGTTCCTGTTCGGCGGGCTCACCGTGCTCTCCGGCTTCCTGACCCCGGGTGGCGCCGCCGACTTCGGCTGGTTCGCCTACACGCCGCTGTCCAGCGTGACGCACTCGCCGGGTGTCGGCGCGGACCTGTGGATCATGGGTCTTGCGGTCGCCGGCCTGGGCACCATCCTCGGCGGCGTGAACATGCTCACCACGGTGATCTGCCTGCGTGCACCAGGTATGACGATGTTCCGGATGCCCATCTTCACCTGGAACATCTTCATCACCACGATCCTGATCCTGGTGGCGTTCCCGGTGCTCACCGCCGCGCTGCTGGGCCTGGAGGCCGACCGGCACCTGGGCGCGCACGTGTTCGACCCGGCCAACGGCGGGGTGATCCTGTGGCAGCACCTGTTCTGGTTCTTCGGCCACCCCGAGGTCTACATCGTCGCGCTGCCCTTCTTCGGCATCGTCACCGAGGTGTTCCCGGTGTTCAGCCGCAAGCCGCTGTTCGGCTACAAGGCGATGGTCTACGCGACCGTCTCCATCGCCGCGCTGTCGTTCGCGGTGTGGGCGCACCACATGTACGCCACCGGCGCGGTGCTGCTGGCCTTCTTCTCCTTCACCACCTTCCTGATCGCCATTCCGACCGGGATCAAGTTCTTCAACTGGATCGGCACCATGTGGAAGGGGCAGCTGACCTTCGAGACGCCGATGCTGTTCGCGGTCGGCTTCCTGGTCACCTTCCTGTTCGGCGGGCTGACTGGCATCCTGCTGGCCTCGCCGCCGGTTGACTTCCACGTCAGCGACACCTACTTCGTGGTGGCGCACTTCCACTACGTGCTGTTCGGCACGATCGTGTTCGCCACCTACTCCGGCATCTACTTCTGGTTCCCGAAGATGACCGGCCGGATGATGGACGAGACGCTCGGCAAGGTGCACTTCTGGCTGACCTTCATCGGTTTCCACGCCACCTTCCTGGTGCAGCACTGGCTGGGCGCCGAAGGCATGCCGCGCCGCTACATCGACTACCTGCCCACCGACGGGTTCACCTTCCTGAACACCTTCTCCTCGATCGGCGCGTTCATCCTGGGTGCCTCGACGCTGCCGTTCATCTGGAACGTGTTCCGCAGCTACCGGTACGGCCGGGTGGTCACCGTGGACGACCCGTGGGGCCACGGCAACTCGCTGGAGTGGGCCACCTCGTGCCCGCCGCCCCGGCACAACTTCACCGAGCTGCCCCGGATCCGTTCCGAGCGACCGGCGTTCGAGCTGCACTACCCGCACCTGGTCGGCCGGCTGCGCGGCGAGGCGCACACGGGCAGCCGGGGTGGGCACACCACGCCGTCCGAGTTGGCCGCCGCGAAGACAGCGCCGGAAAACCTGCCGAACGGTGACCCGAAGGAGCACTGACCCTGTCTCTGCACAGGCAAGGTGAGTCGGTGACCGACCGCACGCAAAGGCCGCGATGAACCACGGTGTTTCCGTTCTCATCACGGTGACCGGCCCGGACCGACCAGGTGTCAGTTCAGTGCTGTTCGCCGCGCTGATCCGCCACGGCGTCGAACTCCTGGACGTGGAGCAGGTGGTGATCCGGGGCCAGCTCACGCTGGGCGCGCTGGTCGCCACCGACCGCGACCCGGAGGGGCTGCAGGAGGCCGTCGAGCAGGCCATGGCCAGCATCGCGATGACGGTGCGCACCTCCATCGAGTCCGACGGGGAGCAGGTCCGCCGGGCGTCCAGCCACGTCGTCGTGGTGCTCGGGCAGCCGATCACCGCACGGGCCTTCGGCGAGGTGGCCCGCGCGCTCGCCGCGGTCGGGGCGAACATCGACTCGATCCGCCGGGTGGCCGACTACCCGGTCACCGGCCTGGAACTGATGGTCTCCCCGGACCCGACCGACCCGCACGAGCACCCGCACGGCACGCTGCGCGCCAAGCTGGTCGAGGTGGCCGCCTCGGTCGGGGTGGACGTCGCGGTCGAGCGGGCCGGGCTGGCCCGGCGGAGCAAGCGGCTGATCGTGTTCGACGTGGACTCGACGCTGATCCAGGGCGAGGTCATCGAGATGCTGGCGGCCCGGGCCGGCGCGTCGGCGGAGGCGGACGTCCGGGCGGTCACCGAGGCGGCCATGCGCGGCGAGCTGGACTTCACCGAGTCGCTGCGCCGCCGGGTCGCGGTGCTGGCCGGGTTGCCGGTCTCGGTGCTCGACGAGGTGGCCGACGAGCTCGAGCTGACTCCCGGCGCGCGCACCACGATCCGCACCCTCAAGCGCCTCGGCTTCCGGTGCGGCGTGGTCTCCGGTGGGTTCACCCCGGTGGTGCGTCGGCTGGTCGACGAGCTGGGCCTGGACTTCTGCGCGGCCAACGACCTCGAAGTGGTGGACGGCCGGCTGACCGGGCAGGTGCTCGGCGAGGTGGTCGACCGGGCCGGCAAGGCCGTCGCGCTGCGCCGCTTCGCCGCCGAGTACGGCATCCCACTGGAGCAGTGCGTGGCGGTCGGCGACGGCGCCAACGACATCGACATGCTCTCCGTCGCCGGGCTCGGGGTTGCCTTCAACGCCAAGCCGGCGCTGCGCGAGGTGGCCGACACCGCGCTGTCGCACCCCTACCTCGACGTGGTGCTGTTCGTGCTCGGCATCACCCGGGACGAGGTCGAGGTGGCCGACGCGGCCGAGGGTGTGCTGCGCCGCGTCCCCCTGCCCACCCAGCCATGAGTTCCAACTCAGCCATGAGTTCCAGCTCGGACGCGAGCTCAGCGGGCGCGGGGCCGGATGCTGGCGTGCCCGAGGTGCTTGCTCCGCTGGCCGCGCGGTACGTGGACTGGCTGCGGCTGCCCGCCGCTGCCACCTCCGACACCTCCGGTGAGGACCCCGCGCTGGTGCGGGCCATGCCGATGGTGCTGCGGGTGGAGCGGGCCGAGCCGCCGGGGCGGACCCCGCTGCTGGAGGCGGCGGCCAGCGCGGCGGTGGCGGTCTGCCTCGATCCCCGCTCCGCGCCGGGCGGCGAGTGGTACGACGAGGTGTCGCGCTGGGTGGGTGGCCGGATCCGCAAGGTCACCCGGCGGGCCCGAGGTGCGCACTGGGCGGCGGTACAGCAGCTGCCGGGGGTGACCGTGGCCGTGCGCGGTGACTCGGGTCTCGCCGAGGTGCGCGCGTTGGTACCCGGTCTGGTGTCGGAGTCGCCGCGCGAGGTGTCCCGGTTGCAGATCGCCGGCACCGACCTGCCGCCGGACGAACCGGGCGAGCCGGTTCCCGGCCTGCCGGTCATCTGGCTGAACCCGGCGGTGGAGCTGACCGTCGGCAAGGCGGCCGCCCAGGTCGGCCACGCCACGATGATCATGGCTGCGGCGCTGCCGGCGGCCCGACTCGCCCAGTGGCGGGCGGACGGGCTGCGCTGCGCGGTCCGGGTGGCGACGCCGCAAGGGTGGCGCGCGGTGCTGGACGCGGCGGCGGGCGGCCGTTCCACGGTGCTGGTGCGGGACGCCGGCTTCACCGAGGTGGCACCGGGCACCGTCACCTGCGCCGCCCACTGGCCCGCCTGAATAACCCCCGCGCAGGGCCCCCGCCCCGGCCCGGGGCTTACGGCCGGGCGGCTAGGCGGCGCAGGGCGGCGCGCACCACCTCGGGGTCGGTGGTCGGCCAGAACGGCGGCAGCGAGGCGCGCAGGAACCCGCCGTAGCGCGCCGTGGCCAGCCGGGAGTCCAGGATCGCCACCACGCCGCGGTCGTCCATCCCGCGCAGCAGCCGCCCGGCGCCCTGGGCGAGCAGCAGGGCGGCGTGGGTGGCCGACACGGTGAGGAATCCGTTGCCGCCGCGGGCGTCCACCGCGCGCTGCCGCGCCGAGACCAGCGGGTCGTCCGGGCGGGGGAACGGGATGCGGTCGATCAGCACCAGGCGCAGCGAGCGGCCCGGGACGTCGACCCCCTGCCAGAGGGACAGGGTGCCGAACAGGCAGGTCGCGTCGTCCTCGGCGAACTTCTTCACCAGCAACCCGGTGGCGTCGTCACCCTGGCACAGGATCGGCTGCTCGAGCCGGGGGCGCAGCGCCTCGGTAGCCTGCTTGGCGGCGCGCATCGAGGAGAACAGGCCCAGTGCGCCGCCGCCGGCCGCGGTGACCAGCTCGGCGATCTCGTCCAGGTACGCCTTCGGCAGGCCGTCCCGGCCCGGGGTGGGCAACCGCTTGGCGACGTACAGGATGCCGGCGCGCTCGTGCTGGAACGGCGAGCCGACGTCCAGCCCGGACCAGCGCACCGTGTCGGCGTCGGCGATCGGGTCGCGCTTCGCGGCGCCGGCCTTCTTCGCGGCGCCGGCCTTCCCCGCGGCGCCGTCGTGCGTCTCCACGCCGCCGGTGAGCTCGGCGCCGTCCGGGTTCGGTTGCTCGGCCGGCAGCCCCCACTGTCTGGCCAACGCGTCGAACGAGCCGCCCAGGGTCAGGGTCGCCGAGGTCAGCACCACGGTGCGCGGGCCGAACAGCCGCTCGCGCAGCAGCCCGCCGACGGACAGCGGCGCCACCCGCAGCACCCGGCTCCGGGTGCCGTCCGGGCCCTGTTCGGCCAGCCACACCACGTCGTAGCGCTTGGCCGGGTCCTCCTCGGTGAACGCCGCCAGCAGCCGGGTGGCCGTCTCGCTCACCTCGTCCAGCAGCGCGAGCGCGAGCTTGCGCTGGGTGGCGTGCTCCGGGTCCTCCCGGCGCTCCGAGCCGAGGCCGGCCCGGCACGCGGTGGTCGCGTCGCGAGCGGCGGTCAGCGCACCGGCGACCGGGGCCGGCAGCCCGTTCTCCCAGCGGCCCAGCGGCGCGTCGGCGAGCACCAGGGCGAGTCCCTCGGACGCCTCGTTGAGCCGGTCGGCGACGGCCTGGTCGACGAGCTTGCCGCAGCGGCGGGACGCGGCGGCCACCGACCCGGCGGTGAGCTCGGCGGTGGCCACCCCGGTGACCCGGTCCACCAGGTCGTGCGCCTCGTCGACGACCACGACGTCGTGCTCGGGCAGCACCGCGCGGTTCTCCAGTGCGTCGATCGCGAGCAGTGCGTGGTTGGTGACCACGACGTCCGCCCGCCCCGCCTCGTGCCGGGCCCGCTCGGCGAAGCAGTCGGTGCCGACCGGGCAGCGGGACACCCCGAGGCATTCCCGCGCGGTCACCGAAACCTGGCGCCAGGCCGAGTCCGGTACGCCGGGTACCAGCTCGTCGCGGTCGCCCGTGTCGGTGTCGGAGGACCACTCGTGCAGCCGCTTCACGTGCCGGCCCATCGCCGAGATGGCGAACGGGTCGAACAGCTGGTCGGTGCCGTCGTCGAGGTCCTCGGTGCCGCTGATCCGGTGCAGGCACAGGTAGTTGCGCCGGCCCTTCAGGATGGCGAACGTCGGCTTGCGGCCCAGCACCGGCTTGAGCGCTTCGGCCAGGCGGGGCAGGTCACGGTCCACCAGCTGGCGCTGCAGCGCGATCGTCGCGGTGGAGATCACCACGGTGGTGTCGTTCGCGATGGCGTGCCGGATCGCCGGGATCAGGTAGGCCAGCGACTTGCCGGTGCCGGTGCCGGCCTGCACGGCCAGGTGGGTGCCGCCGAGCAGCGCCTCGCGCACCGCGCGGACCATCTTCTGCTGGCCTTCCCGGGGCTGCCCACCGAGTGCCTCGACGGCGGCGCTGAGCATCTCGTCAACCCCGGGCAGGTCGATGCCGCTCGGGGTGGGCGGGGTCAGCTTGGCGGTCGTGGCCGGCACGTCAACGACGCTACAGGGCTCAGCCGACGGGTCGGCGGCCCCACGCGGTCCGGGGCCGGCCCCGCGCGCCGAGCGTGGGAAGGGGAGGCGAAAACCCCGGTCGGCTCAGGCCACGGTGACGCCCGCCGAGCGCATTTCGTCCAGCGCGGCCGCCGTGCTGGACGGCGCCACGCCGGCGGTGAGGTCGGTGAGCACCGCAGTGGCGAAACCGGCGCGCACCGCATCCAGCGCGGTGGCCCGGACGCAGTAGTCGGTGGCGATGCCGACCACGTCGACCTCGGTGACCTGGCGGGCCCGCAGCCAGTCGGCCAGGCCGGCGCCGCCCGGCTCGGCGCCCTCGAACCCGGAGTAGGCGGCCGCGTACCCGCCCTTGGCGAAGACGGCACCGATCGGGGCCACGTCCAGCGCCGGGTGGAACGCCGCGCCCGCCGTGCCGGCCACGCAGTGCACCGGCCAGGAGCGCACGTAGTCCGGCGTCGCGCTGAAATGGTCGCCGGGGTCGACGTGGTAGTCCCTGGTCGCAACCACCTGGTCGTACCGGCCCGTCACAGCGTTGATCCGCTCGGCGACCGAGGCGCCGCCGGCCACCGCCAGCGAGCCGCCCTCGCAGAAGTCGAGCTGGACGTCGACGATGATCAGCGCGCGCACCGGGGCCCCCTCAGCCGAAAACGGTGGTCAGGGCCGGCTCGCCCCGGGACAGTTTGAGGCCCTCCCAGGGTACCGAGACCAGCGCCGCGCGCAGCCGCTCGCGGGACTGCTCCAGCGACTCCCGCCCGTTCACCGGCTCGCCGCGGTGCACCAGCGGCACCGGCAGCACCCGGTCGTGCGGGCCGGCGGGCACCGGCTTGTCGGCCTGGTACACGACCTCTTCCAGCGCGGTACCGGTCGGCTTGTAGCGGCGCAGCGCGGACTTGCGCCCGCCCCGGGACTCCTTCGCCGAGCTGCGCTTCGCCACCGGCCGGCCGTCCACCTCGACCAGCTTGTAGACCATGCCGGCGGTCGGCGCCCCGGATCCGGTGACCAGCGAGGTCCCCACCCCGTAGGCGTCCACCGGCTCGGCGCGCAGCGCGGCGATGGCGTACTCGTCCAGGTCGCCGGACAGCACCACCCTGGTGCCCCGGGCGCCGAGCTTGTCGAGCTGCTCGCGGGCCTGGCGGGCCAGCTCGCCGAGGTCGCCGGAGTCGATCCGGATGGCGCCGAGCTCCGGGCCGGCCGCCGCCACCGCGGCCTCGATGCCCCGGGTGATGTCGTAGGTGTCCACCAGCAGCGTGGTCTTCGAACCGCTGCTGGCCACCTGGCTGGCGAACGCCTGACGCTCGTCGTCGTGCAGCAGCACGAACGCGTGCGCGGCCGTTCCGGTGGTCGGGATGCCGTAGCGGCGGCCGGCCTCCAGGTTCGACGTGCTGGCGAACCCGGCCAGGTAGGCGGCCCGCGCGGCGGCCACCGCTGCCTCCTCGTGGGTACGCCGCGAGCCCATCTCGATCAGCGGCCGGCCACCGGCGGCGGCGACCATCCGGGCGGCCGCCGAGGCGATCGCGCAGTCGTGGTTGAACACCGAGAGCGCCAGCGTCTCCAGGATCACCGACTCGGCGAAGGTGCCGGTGACGGTGAGCACCGGGGAGCCGGGGAAGTACAGCTCGCCCTCCGGGTAGCCGGTGATGTCGCCGCCGAACCGGTAGTCGGCCAGCCAGCGCAGGGTGTCCGGGCCGACCACCCCGTCCTCGGCCAGCGCATCCAGGTCGGCGTCGGTGAAGCGGAACCGGGCGAGCTGTTCGAGCAGGCGGCCGGTGCCGGCGACCACGCCGTAGCGGCGCCCGTCCGGCAGGCGGCGCGCGAACAGCTCGAAGGTGCATTGCCGCGACGCGGTCCCATCGGCCAGCGCGGCGGCCAGCATGGTCAGCTCGTAGCGGTCGGTCAGCAGCCCGGTGCTGCCGGCAGGTGTCATGACCGCGAAGCCTACTGTCGCGGCGTCTCGGGGCCGATCGTGTTACCACCTCGTGCCCGGGCGTGCGCGCGACACCCGGGAGCTGTCACCATGGACGCATGGCCGCACCACTATCCGCGCCTAGGACGGGGACCACCCACGAGGCGGAGCAGGTCGCGGACGACTCCGTCGCCGTCGAGGTGCCCTGGCAGACCATCGTCTGGAACGACCCGGTCAACCTGATGTCCTACGTGACCTACGTACTGCAGAAACTGTTCGGCTACGACCGGGACAAGGCGACGAAGCTGATGCTCGACGTGCACCACAAGGGACGCGCCACCGTGTCGTCCGGATCGAAGGACAAGGTCGAGGGCGACGTCGCGAAGCTGCACGCCGCCGGCCTGTGGGCCACCATGCAGCGCTCGTGAGAGGTCAGCGTTGAACGGCTGGCGCAGGCAGGGACGGGGCGCCAAGCTGCGGCTGGTCGGCGTGTTCGACCAGCAGGAGGCGGCGCTGCTGCGCGGCCTGATCGGCCAGGTGCGCACCATGCTCGTGCAGCGCACCGACGACGTGCCGGTCGACGAGCTGGCCGAACTGACCGGGATCACGTCCGGGCACACCCGCCCGCCGGAGGACGCGGTGCTGGCCAGGCTGCTGCCCGACTTCCACCGGGACGACCCGGAGCTGGCCGCCATGCTGCGCGCCGCCCGCGAGCCCGAGCTCGTCGCGGCCAAGACGGAGGCGGCCACCGTGGTGCTCGACACCTGCCCGCCGGATGGCGGCCGCGCCGAGCTCACCCCACCGCAGGCCGATGCCTGGCTCTCCGCGCTGAACGACGTGCGGCTCGCGCTGGGCACCACGCTCGGGGTCACCGAGGACATGCCGGACGAGCCGCCGGCCGACGAGGCCCTGGCCGCCCATCTGAGCGTGTACCACTGGCTGACGTTCGTGCAGGACGCCCTGGTCCAGTCCCGCGCCGCCGCGATGTAACCCCGTGAGTGGCGAGTGGTCCTCCCGGACCACTCGCCAGTCACGGCAGTCAACTCAGGGCACCAGTACGAGGCGGCCGCGCACCGCGCCCTCGGCGCAGCGGTGGTGCGCCGAGGCGGCCTTCTCCAGGGGGAACGTCTCGGCCACCCGGAGTGTCAGCGTGCCGGCTTCCACCAGCGCCACCAGCTCGGCCAGCTGCCGCCCGTCGGCCCGGACGAACACCGTGTGCACCCGGGTGCCGCGCAGCGCCGGCGGGGTGGCGGGCCCGGTCACCGAGGCGAACGAGCCGCCGCCACGCAGCGCGTCGTGCGCCCGTACCCCGATCGTCGCCGCGTCCAGCACGCCGTCCACCCCACCGGGAACCAGCGCCCGCACCGCCGCGCCCAGCTCGGCCTCCCTGGGCACGAACAGCTCGGCGCCGAAACCGAGCACCAGCTCGCGGTCGCGCTCCGAGGCGGCCGCCACCACCCGCAGCCCGGCGGCGACCGCCAGCTCGACGGCGTAACCACCGACCGCGCCGGCGGCGCCGGTGACCAGCAGCGTCCGGCCGGCCCGCAGCCCCAGTCCGGCCAGTGCCTGGGCGGCGGTGAGCCCGTTCAGCGGCAGCGTCGCGGCGGCCTCGAAGCTCACGTCACGGGGCGCCGCGGCGACCGATTCGGCGTCCAGCACCAGGTAGTCGGCGTAGCCGGCGGTCGGCACGTCCAGTCGGTCGGACAGCCCGACGACCCGGTCACCGACGGCGAACGCCGCGCCTGCCGGGCTGTCCGACGCGACGAACGCCGCGCCGCCTGCCGGGCTGTCCGACGCGACGAACGCCGCGCCGCCTGCCGGGCTGTCCGACGCGACGAGCGTCGGGCCGACCGCGTCGACCTCGCCGGCCACGTCCCAGCCGATCCCGACCCCGGCCCGGTCCGGCAGCATCCCGGCCAGGGCGGCGGTCCCGGACCGCACGAACACGTCCACCGGGTTGACCGCGGCGGCCCGTACCCGGATCCGGATCTGCCCCGGCCCGGGAACGGGCAGCGGGAGCTCCTCGATCTCGAGGGCCTCCGGTCCTCCGTAGGTCCGCACGACGACTGCACGCATGGCGTTCTCCTCTGCCGACCCTGACGGTTTCTCCGTCTCATCGGGAACATATGAAGGGCCACCCGGCCTTGGTAAGAACGCACTTGCAAGTGCGTACCGCACCGGGAGGAGAGCTGATGGCGACCCAGTCGGCGGCGCAGCGACGTCGTGAGGAGGCGCTCGCCTACCAGGAGTTCGTCCGGGCGTGCCCGACGTCGAAGCTGCTGGACCGGATCGGCGACAAGTGGGTGACGCTGCTGCTGGTGGCGCTGAGCGAGGGCCCGCTGCGCTACGGCGAGCTGTCCCGCGCGGTACCCGGCGTCAGTCAGAAGATGCTCACCCAGTCGCTGCGCGGTCTGGAGCGGGACGGTCTGCTGGCCAGGACGGTGACCCCGAGCGTGCCGGTGCGGGTGGACTACGAGCTGACCCCGCTGGGCCGATCACTGCTCCCGGTACTGAAGGCGATCAAGGACTGGGCCGAGCTGCACATGGACGACGTCGCCGCCGCCAGGGCCGGCTACGACGGGGCGCGGGCGCAGCGGGACGCCGCCGGGAGGAGTGACCGGTACGGCGCCGGTCGGCTCGCCCATGCCGGCTAGCAACCCGGACGGGTGTGACAAGGCAGGGCTTCACGTGCAGGGGGAGCAGACGTGCCCGTACCCTGGACCGGTGCTGGTGATCCGGAAAGATCTCGTGGACGAGATCGTTGCGCACGCCCGTCGGGACCATCCCGACGAGGCGTGCGGGGTGATTGCCGGGCCGGCCGGGTCGGACCGCCCTGAGCGGTTCATCCCGATGGTGAACGCCGCCCGGTCACCGACCTTCTACGAGTTCGAGTCCGGCGACCTGCTGCGGCTGTACCGCGAGATGGACAGCAACGACGAGGTGCCGGTGGTGATCTACCACTCGCACACCGCGACCGAGGCCTACCCGTCCCGGACCGACGTGTCCTACGCGTCCGAGCCGGAGGCGCACTACGTGCTGGTCTCCACCAGGGACGACCAGCCCGCCGGGGAACCGGAGTTCCGGTCCTACCGGATCGTGGACGGCGAGATCACCGAGGAGACCGTCGAGGTGGTCGAGACGTACATGTTCTCCCATACCGGCGCGGACGACGTCCCAGACTGTCGCTGACCCCTGTCGCGCGGGGCGGACAACCCACCGCGACATCTCAGCTCGCCCGTTCCCGGCTCGGCCGCACCACGAGGAGGACCCATGGCCGTCACCGTTTCGATTCCCACCATCCTGCGCACCCACACCGGCGGGGAGAAGTCCGTCCAGGCGTCGGGTAGCACCGTCTCCGAGGTCATCACCGACCTGGACGCCAAGCACGGCGGCATCAAGGCCCGTCTGATCAAGGACGGTTCGCTGCACCGGTTCGTGAACATCTACGTCAACGACGAGGACGTGCGGTTCGCCGGTGGGCTCGAGGCCCCCGTCGCCGACGGCGACTCCCTGACCATCCTGCCGGCGGTCGCCGGCGGGGTCTAAACCCCAGGGAGGCCAGAAGCTGATGGCTCGCTACGACTCCCTGCTGCAGGCTGTCGGGAACACCCCGCTGGTCGGGCTGCCCTCGTTCTCGCCGGCGTCACACGTGCGGCTGTGGGCCAAGCTGGAGGACCGCAACCCGACGGGCTCGATCAAGGACCGGCCGGCGCTGGCCATGATCGAGGCCGCCGAGGCGGACGGCCGGCTGAAGCCCGGTGCCACGGTGCTGGAGCCGACCTCGGGCAACACCGGGATCTCGCTGGCCATGGCTGCCAAGCTCAAGGGCTACAAGCTGATCTGTGTGATGCCGGAGAACACCTCCGAGGAGCGCCGCCAGCTGCTCCTGATGTACGGCGCCAAGATCATCTCCTCGCCGGCCGCCGGTGGCTCCAACCAGGCGGTCGCCATGGCCAAGAAGCTGGCGGCGGAGAACCCCGACTGGGTGATGCTCTACCAGTACGGCAACCCGGAGAACGCCCGCGCGCACTACCGCACCACCGGTCCGGAGATCCTGCGCGACCTGCCCACGATCACGCATTTCGTGGCCGGCCTCGGCACCACCGGCACGCTGGTGGGCACCGGGCGGTACCTGCGTGAGCAGAAGCCGGACGTGCAGATCGTGGCGGCCGAGCCGCGCTACGGGGAGCTGGTCTACGGGCTGCGCAACCTGGACGAGGGGTTCGTGCCGGAGCTGTACGACCCGGAGGTGCTGACCGCCCGCTACTCGGTGGGCAGCTTCGACGCGCTGCGCCGGACCCGTGAGCTGGTCGAGCACGAGGGCATCTTCGCCGGTATCTCCACCGGCGGGGTGCTGCACGCCGCGCTCGCGGTGGCGGAGAAGGCCGCCGGGGGAGCGGAACCGGCCGACATCGTGCTGATCGTGGCCGACGCGGGCTGGAAGTACCTCTCCACCGGCGCGTACGCCGGTGACCTGGAGGAGAGCGCCGCCGATCTGGACGGCCAACTCTGGGCCTGAACTGCCTGTTTCCGCGGCGAACGGCCCCGGCTCGGATCCCCCGAGCCGGGGCCGTTCGGCGTTCCGGAGCCCGGTTCGGTCAGGCTGCCGGGTGTGTTCGCCGAGCTGAACACCACACTGGTTTGATCACGGGGTCGACCAGTTTGGTGTTCGGTTCGGCGAAAGCGCCACGGTGGGTAGCCGGGTTCGGTCAGGCTGCGGTGGTGCTGGATGGGCCTTTTCGCGGGTCGGCCGCGGTCGAGCTCGGGCTGGTGAGCCGGAATGAGCTCGCCGGGCCCAGGTTCCGCCGGCTGTTCCCGGACGTGTACGTGCCGGCCGGGCCCGCGGGTGACCTGGCGTTGCGGTCGGCCGCCGCGTACTTGCTGGTCCGGGACCGGGGCGGGGTCTTGGCCGGGTACTCGGCGGCGCTGCTGCTCGGGGCGGACTGCGCCCCGCCAAGCGCACCGGCCGAGGTCCTGATGGCGCGGAAGTACCGGCGTCACCGAGGCCTGTTCGTGCGCTACGGCAGTGTCGGCGCGGGGGAGGTGGTCGAGATCGCGGGGTGCCGAGTCACCTCCGCGGTGCGCACGGCGTGGGATCTGGCGAGGCGGTTACCCCTGGTCGAGGCAGTGGTCGCGGTGGAACCGCTGACCAGGGTGGGCGGGTTCGAGCCGGTGGAGTTGCTGGCCAGGCGGTCCGTCGAGCCGGGTGCGCGCGGGTGCCGGCGGTTGGTCGAGGTCGTGCGGCTGGCCGACCTTCGTGCGGAGAGCCCTGGGGAGACCAGGTTGCGGCTGTTGCTTGTCCGGGGCGGTCTGCCCACTCCGGAGGTGCAGTACCGGATCATGGACGAGCACGGGCTCGCCCTCGCGCGGGTCGATCTTGCCTACCCGGCGGCAAAGCTGGCTATCGAGTACGACGGCGCGCACCATTTCACCCGGCGGGGCGGGGAGCGCGACCGTGAACGGGACGCCGAGCTGGCCGGTTACGGCTGGCAGACGCTGCGGGTGGGGCGCGACCAGGTGTGCGCGGCGGACACGGTCCGCCGGGTGCATGACATCCTCGCCGCTCGTGCACCGCGCATGTAAAGCGACCGCGCGGGCCGCCTGCAACGCGCCGCGCCCGTAGGGCGACCGCGTGGCGGAGTTGGCGGCCATCGAGCGTTCGCCGAGCTGAACACCACACTGGTCGAACCATGATCGAACCAGTGCGGCGTTCAGCTCGGCGTTGGCGGCCGGCCCAACCCGCGGCCGGCCCAACGTTGCGGTCGGCCCAGCCCGCGGTCGGCCCAACGTTGCGGTCGGCCCAACGTTGCGGTCGGCCCGGCCCGCGGCCGGCGCACCGGGCGGCGGGCCGCGGTCAGCTCACGGAGGCGGTGACCCGGTTGGTTTCGCCCTCGCTGGCCACCCGGTTGCCGGCGGGGCGCAGCGCGTCCAGCTCGGCGAGTGCACGGCGGCGATCGGGTGCACCGTGACCGCCCGGCGGATGGTCTCCGGCGCGGCTTCGGACAGGCCGAGGTGGTTGACCTTGCCGGCCTTGACCAGCTCGGCCATCGCCCCGACGGTCTCCTCGATCGGCACCGTCGGGTCGGCGCGGTGCTGGTAGTAGAGGTCGATGTGGTCCACACCGAGCCGGCTCAGCGAGGCGTCGACGGAGGCGCGGACGTACTCCGGGCGACCGTCGGCCGGGCTGGGGCCACTCCAGTCGCCGTCCGGCTTGCGGGTGATGCCGAACTTGGTGGCGATGAACACCTGGTCCCGGACCGGCGCCAGCGCGCGGCCGACCAGCTGCTCGTTGTGCCCGAAGCCGTAGAGGTCGGCGGTGTCGAACAGGGTCACACCCAGCTCGACGGCCCGGCGCAGCAGCTGGGTCGACTCGGTGTCGTCCACCGGCCCGTAGGCGTAGCTCATGCCCATGCAGCCCAGCCCCAGCGCGGAGACGATCGGTCCGGTGCTGCCGAGGCTGGACATCGACGTGGCGATCGACGCGCTGTACGGGGCGCTCTACTACCGGTTGCTGGTCAGCCACGAGCCGCTGTCCCCGGAGTACGCGCGCACCGTGGTCGACACCGTGTTCCCCGGGCTCTGCGCCGCCGCGCTCGCGTAGCCTCATGGGCATGGTGACCGCGTGGTGAGCCCCGCCCTGCCTCGGCGCCGATCGGCCTATCGGGTCCTGCCGGCGAGGCCGTTCGTGGCCGCGATGACGATGCTGCTGTTCACCTTCCTGCTCTACGTGGTCGAGGCGTACGACGCGAGCACCGGCCAGTCGCTGGACGCGGAGGGCGGCATCATCGCCCGCGATCCGAGCCACCTCGACGGCGTGCTGTTCGCCCCGTTGTTGCACGCCAGCTGGGCGCACCTGGAGTCGAACACGCTGCCCTTCCTGCTCTTCGGGTTCCTCGCGATGGCCGGTGGTTTCGGCCAGTTCGTCGGGGTCACCGCGCTGGTGTGGCTGGTCAGCGGCCTCGGCGTCTGGGTGTTCTCCCCGCCGGGCACCGATACCGTCGGCGCCTCCGGGGTGATCTTCGGCTGGTTGGTGTTCCTGCTGTTCCGCGGTTTCTTCGCGGGCAGCGCGAAGCAGATCCTGCTGGCTGTGGTGCTGTTCTTCCTCTGGGGCGGGGTGCTGTTCGGGCTGTTGCCCGGCCAGCCGGGGATCTCCTGGCAGGCGCACCTGTTCGGCGCGCTCGGCGGCGTACTGGCGGCCCGCATCGTCGCCGGTGCGGACCGGCGGCGCCGCGGCGGCGAGACCGTGGCGGTACCCCGATGAGCCGGCTGCCGGGCTCCCGTCCGGGCAACTACCGGGAGCTGCCGGTGGACGCGCCGATCGGCATGTTCGACTCCGGCGTCGGCGGGCTCACCGTGGCCCGCTCGGTGCTCGACCAGTTGCCGGCCGAGCGGTTGGTCTACATCGGCGACACGCTGCACGGACCGTACGGGCCGCTGCCCGTCGCGCAGGTCCGCCGGCACGCGCTGGCACTGGGCGACGAGCTGGTCGACCGCGGGGTCAAGCTGCTGGTCATCGCCTGCAACTCGGCGTCCTCGGCCTGCCTGGTGGACGCCCGCGAGCGCTACCTGGTGCCGGTTGTGGAGGTGATCCGACCGGCGGTGCGGCGTGCGGTGGCGGCCACCCGCAACGGCCGGATCGGGGTGCTGGGCACCGAGGTCACCATCCGCTCCGGCGCGTACACCGACACGTTCGCCGCCGCCACCGACGTCACCGTCGTCCCGGTGGCCTGCCCGCGCTTCGTGGACTTCGTCGAGCGTGGCATGACCAGCGGCCGGCAGGTGCTCGGGCTGGCGCAGAGCTACCTGGAACCCCTGCAGCGCGCGGAGGTGGACACCGTCGTGCTCGGCTGCACGCACTACCCACTGCTGTCCGGGGTGCTGCAGCTCGCGCTCGGGCCGGATGTGACGTTGGTCTCCAGCGCCGAGGAGACGGCCAAGGACGTCCTGCGGGTGCTCTCCGAGCTGGACCTGCTGCGCGAGCCGGCGCTCACGCCGATGACCGGGCACGAGTTCCTCGCCACCGGCGACCCGGAGCCGTTCCGGCGTCTCGGCCGGCGGTTCCTCGGCCCGGAGATCGGCGCGGTGAGCTCCTTGCCGACCACCGAGCCGACCACCGAGCCGACCACCGGGCCGACCACCGGGCCGACCGCCGCGCTGACCGGGCGGCCCTGAGCCGGATCCGCCGCCGGGCAGCCGGCTGGGCACTCGGCCGGGACCGGCCGGGAGCCGGGTATCGTCCGCCGCATGATCCACCCCCTGGCGGTCGCGCTGGTGTGCCTGACCGGTGCGCTGGCGGTGTTCGGGATCGTCAGCACCGTGCTGGGCAGGCCGGCGGAGCGCCCGCACGTGCTCGCGGTCGGCGTGGTCGAGGCGCTGCTGGTGGGGCAGGCGCTGATCGCGGCGGCCCGGGTGTTCGGCGGCACCCGCCCCACCGAGACGTCCACCTTCCTGATCTACCTGCTGGTCTCGGTGTGTGTGCTGCCGATCTCGCTGCAGTTCGCCCGGGCGGAACCGACCCGCTGGGGTGGCGCGGTGATCGCGGTGGCGGCCGTGGCGATGGGCGTGGTGGTACTGCGGCTGCTCGCGCTGTGGGCGGGGGCGAATGTCTGAGCCGGTACCCGAGCGGCGGGCCACCGCGACCGGACCCGGCCGGGTGCTCATCGCGGTCTACGCGGTGTTCGCGCTGTCCGCGACCGCCCGGGCCGGAGTGCAGCTGGCCACCAAGTTCCACGAGGCGCCGCTGGCCTACCTGCTGTCCGCGTTCTCCGGTGTGGTGTACATCCTGGCCACCATCGGGCTGGCCCGGAACGGTCCCGGTGCGCGCCGGCTGGCCTGGACGGCGGTGACGATCGAACTGGTCGGGGTACTGGTGGTCGGCTCGCTGAGTGTGTTCGACCGGGCGGCGTTCCCGAGTGCCACCGTGTGGTCCGGTTACGGCGCCGGTTACGGCTGGATACCGCTGGTGCTGCCGCTACTCGGGTTGTTTTGGCTCTACAGGACCGGCCGAACCGGTGGGTTAAAGGCAAGATAACCCGCATGGAGCTCACCGTGCTGGGTTGCTCGGGCAGCGGACCGGGGCCGCGGTCGCCGTCGTCGGGATATCTCGTGCGGGCCGGCGACAGTACCGTCGCGCTCGACCTCGGCAACGGCACGCTGGGTGCGCTGCACCGCTACCTGGATCCGTTCCAGCTCGACGCGCTGGTGCTCTCGCACCTGCATCCGGACCACTGCGCGGACGTGGCGTCACTGGTGGTCTACCGGCGCTACCACCCGGCGCCGCCGTATCCGCCGGCCGGTCGGCGGTTGCCGGTCTACGGCCCCGGCGAGGCGGCGGACCGGCTGGCCGCGCAGTACTGCGCATCCACCGCCGAGCGGTGCGTCGAGGACCTCACCGACGTGCTCGACTTCCAGGTGATCACCGATGCGCTGACCCTCGAGATCGGCGGCTGCCAGGTGCGCGCCCGGCTCGGGGTGCACCCGTGCGAGTCCTACGCGACCCGGCTGGAGCATGAGGGCCGGAGCCTGGTCTACAGCGGCGACACCGGGGCCTGCGAATCGCTGATCGACCTGGCGCGCGGAGCCGACGTGCTGCTCTGTGAGGCGACCTGGCCGCAGGTCGGGCCGCACGGCGAGGCACAGCCGGAGGGTGTGCACCTGTCCGGGCGGGAGGCGGGGGAGCATGCGGCGGCGGCCGGCGTCGGACGGTTGCTGCTCACCCACATCCCGGTCTGGTACGACTCCGCCGTGCTGCTCGCCGAGGCCAAGTCCGCCTACGACGGCCCGGTCGAACTGGTCAGCGCGGGCGCCAGCTACGAGATCTGAGCGGTCGTGCCGCGGCGGGGCGGTGCGGCCCGGACGATCTCCTTACCGGGACTCCGGCGTGCGCGCCGCGGCGCCCCCTTTAGGGTGTCCAGGTGACACGAGGAGACGGCAGGGCGGACGACGAACTCCGCCCGGTGCAGATCGTTCGAGGGTTCCAGCGGCATCCGGCGGGCTCGGTGCTTGTGTCGTTCGGGGAAACCAAGGTGTTGTGCGCGGCCAGCGTGTCGAACGGGGTGCCGCGCTGGCGCAAGGGCTCGGGGCTGGGCTGGGTGACCGCTGAGTACGCGATGCTGCCTTCGGCCACCCACACGCGCAGCGACCGTGAGTCGGTGAAGGGCCGCATCGGTGGCCGCACCCACGAGATCAGCCGGTTGATCGGCCGTTCGCTGCGGGCCTGCATCGACCTGGCCGCGATCGGCGAGAACACCATCGCGATCGACTGCGACGTACTGCAGGCCGACGGCGGCACCCGGACCGCCGCGATCACCGGCGCCTATGTGGCACTGGCCGATGCGGTGACCTGGCTGGGCGCCGCCGGCCGGCTGAACGACCCGAAGCCGTTGTCCTGTCAGATCGCGGCGGTCAGCGTCGGTGTGGTGGACGGCCGGGTCCGGCTGGACCTGCCCTACGACGAGGACTCCCGCGCCGAGGTGGACATGAATGTGGTGGCCACCGACGTGGGCACCCTGGTGGAGGTACAGGGCACCGCGGAGGGTGCCACCTTCACCCGGTCCACGCTGGACTCGATGCTGGACATGGCGCTGGCCGGCTGCGTCCAACTCGCCGCCGCCCAGGCCGCCGCGCTGGCCGAGCCCTACCCCAAGGAGCTGCCGTCGGACGGAAGCTCGGCGTGACGGAGCCGGCGTGAAGCTGCTGCTGGCCACCCGGAACCCGGGCAAGCTGGCCGAGCTGGAGCGGATCCTGCGCGAGGAGCTCGGGTCGGCGTCCGGCGTCGAGGTGGTCGGGCTGGCTGACGTCCCCGAGTACCCGGAGGCGCCGGAGACCGGGGCCACTTTCGCGGAGAACGCGCTGGCGAAGGCGCGCGACGCGGTGGCGGCCACCGGGCTGCCCGCCGTGGCCGACGACTCAGGGTTGGCGGTGGACGCGCTCAACGGGATGCCCGGGGTGCTGTCCGCGCGGTGGGTGGGCCGCCACGGTGACGATCAGGGCAACCTGGACCTGGTGCTCGGCCAGCTGGCGGACACCCCGGACGAGCGTCGCGGCGCCGCCTTCGTGTGTGCCGCGGTGCTGGTGGTTCCGGGTGGCAAGGAGACCGTGGCGCGCGGGGAGTGGCGCGGTCGGCTGATCCGCGAGCCCCGGGGAACCAACGGCTTCGGCTACGACCCGATCTTCGTGCCGGACGGCGGGCAACGGACCTCCGCCGAGTTGTCCGCCGAGGAGAAGGACGCCGCTTCGCACCGCGGCCGGGCGTTCCGCGCGCTGCTGCCCGCGCTTCGTGGGCTGGCCGGCAGCTGAGTTGCGTCGCTGATTTGTCGGGCCCTCCCCCCTCCCCCAAGGTTGGCCCCGTGCCGGAGTGCGGGTGCGGGGCCCCGGCCCGCGCCCATGGGGCCGGGAGCCGCGCAACCGATCCCTCCACCGGTCGTGCCCGCCGGTGGAGGCTGTGACCGATCGGGCCGCTGGGCGCGGCATCTGGTCGGTTATCTACTAGGACGCAGCGGGTGTCCGACCGGTTCCCACGAGTTCGGGCCGGTTCGTGCCGAGCGGATCGAACTCACCGAGATCGAAGTGAGGGCGATTTTGCGCGGCGAAATCAGCCGTGCGGTCGATTTCGGTGCGAAGTCGGAACCGGCGCTCTCGCTCCCGCGGTCGGGCCGCTCTCGCGGTCGGGCCGAGCCGCTCCCGCGCTCGCGAGCCGCTCCCGCTCCCGCGGCCGAGCCGCAGCCGAGCCGCTCCCGCTCCCGCGGCCGAGCCGCTCCCGCCCGCCCGCGCAGACGCCGCCGCTCCCGGTCTCCCGGAGCCGGATCGCAGCCGCTACTCAGCCGGCCGCTTCCTCGGCGATGACGTCCTTGGCCACCCGGAACGCCGCGTTGGCCGCCGGCACGCCGCAGTAGATCGCGGTCTGCATCAGGACCTCGGCGATCTCGGCACTGCTCAGCCCGTTGCGCAGCGCGCCCCGCACGTGGAGGGCCAGTTCGTCGTGGTGCCCGCCGGCGACCAGGGCGGTCAAGGTGATCACGCTGCGGGTCCGGCGGTCCAGCCCGGGCCGGCCCCAGATACCGCCCCAGGCGTACTTGGTGATCATCTCTTGGAAGTCCGAGGTGAACCCGTCCGCATTGGCCAGTGCCGCGTCCACATACTCGGGGCCCAGCACCTCGCGGCGGACCGCGAGCCCGTCCTGGTCAAGCTCCATGTGCATTCCCTTCGATGTGCCGTTCGTAGCGGGCCAGCGTGCGGTCCACGAACTCCGGTGCGGCGCCCAGGTAACCGGCCGGGTCGTCCAGCCCGTGCTCGGCGAGCAGCGCCGGCAGCCGACCGCCCAGTGCCGCCTCGCGCACGGCGGCCGCCGCGCCGGTGCCCAACTCCGGGCGCAGTGCCCCGGCCAGCCGCTCGGCCAGCAGCGCGCCCTCACCTCGGCGCACCGTCGCGGCCATCGCCGCCGGGTCCGGTCGCAGGTCGCCGAGCAGTCGCGCGGTGCCCGCCGCCGCCCCGCCGGCGAGCCGCAGCAACGCCCGCCACGGCTGCCACTCGGCGTGCCAGGCACCGGCCGGTCGCTCGTTCTCCGCGAGCAGCGCGAGGTGCAGGCCGGCCAACGCCCCGGGTGCCTCGCGAGCGGCGGCCACCACGAGTGCCGCGGTCACCGGGTTGCGCTTCTGCGGCATCGCCGACGACTCGCCGCCCGGGTCACCGGCCACCTCACCCAGCTCGGTCTGTGCCAGCACGGTGACGTCCAGCGCGGCCTTGCCACACGCCCCGGTCGCCAGCGCGAGCGCGCCGGCCAACTCCGCGACCGGGGTGCGCACGGTGTGCCACGGCGTCTCCCGCGCGGTGAGCCCGCACTCGGCGGCGAAGGCCTCCGCCACGGCCACCCTCGGGCCGTCCAGCGCCGCGAGCGTGCCGGCGGCGCCGCCGAGCTGCGCGGGCAACTTGGCGCGGACCTGCCGGCAGCGCTCGTCGGCGTCCAGCAACCCGGACAGCCAGCCGGCCACCTTGACGCCGAACGTGGTGGGCACCGCGTGCTGGGTCAGCGTGCGCCCGGCCAACACGGTGTCGCGGTGCTCGGCGGCGAGTCGCGCGGCCGCCTCGGTAGCGCCGGCCAGACCGGGGAGTACCGCGTCGGAGAGCACGGCGGCGGACACCGTCATGAACGCGGTGTCCAGGACGTCCTGGCTGGTGGTGCCCCGGTGCACCCATTCGACCGCGTCCGGGTCGGCGGCGGCCACCGCCGCGCGCAGCTCGCGCACCAGTGGGATCACCGGGTTGCCGCCGGAGCGGGCGGCCAGCGCGAGCGCGCGCGGGTCGATGCTGAGCTCGGCGGCCACCCGGGTGATCACCTCGGCGGCCCGGGCCGGTGCCAGTCCGGTGCTGGCCAGGGCCCGGGCCAACGCGGCCTCGGCGCTGAGCATCGCGCGGATCAGTGCACCGTCCCCGGTGCGGGCTTCGGCCACGCTGCCCGCCCAGATCGGGGCGAGCAGACCCTGGTCAGACTCGGGCTGCACGGTTTCCCACCGTAGCGGGGCCCGCCGGGGCAGCCGGAGTTGCGCCGCCGGCGCCGGAGTTGCGGGCGGCTGAGTATTCTGTCCCCGCAACGCCGGCGTAGCCCAACGGCAGAGGCGCGGTCTTTAGGTGGCCGTCAGTGCGGGTTCGAATCCCGCCGCCGGCACCAGGAGTCTCCAGCCCGGCTGGGCTAGACGGACAGGTCCTTGCGCAGTTTGGCGACGTGCCCGGTAGCCCGCACGTTGTACTGGGCGAGCTCGATGTTGCCGTCCGCGCCGATCACGAACGTCGAGCGGATCACCCCGGTCACGGTCTTGCCGTACATCTGCTTCTCGCCGAACGCGCCGTACTCGGTGAGCACCGCCTTTTCCGGGTCGGAGACCAGCGGGAAGGTCAGGCCCTCGGCGTCGCGGAACTTGGCCAGCTTCGCCGGCTTGTCCGGGGAGATGCCGATGACGTCCAGGCCGGCGCCGTTGAGCTCGGCCAGGCTGTCCCGGAAGTCGCAGGCCTGCTTCGTGCAACCGGGCGTGCTGGCCGCCGGGTAGGCGTAGAGGACGACGCGGCGACCGCGGTAGTTGGCCAGGGATACCGGGTTGCCGTCGGCATCGGGCAGTGTGAAAGTCGGCGCCGGGTCGCCGGGCTTGAGGCGGGAAGTCATGCCCCGACGCTACCGCTACCGCTGTCAGCCGGCCGACGGGTCGCGGCCCTACCCCGCGCGCCGCGCAGTCCCGCACGCGGTCGGCCCACCGCGATTGATCAACTCAACGTGGTCCTGGTTTCCAGCATGATCAAAAGAGAACCACGTTGAACTCGACGACGGAACTCGGACGGCGGCGCCGCCGGTCAGCCGGTCGGCGGTTCGTACCTGGGTGGCAGCGGCTCCTCGGCCGGCGGTGCGGCGGGCGGCGGCGGAGGTGTGGCCGACGGAGGCGCCGGGGCCGGCGGCGGCGGTGGCGGCGCGGCTGAAGTCGGCGGCGGGGTGGGTGCTGCTCCTGGTGCACCAGCTCCCGAAGCCCCGCTGGCATCCGGCACGCCGGGAGCCCCACCGGCATCCGTCGGCCCACCGGCGCCGGGAGCCCCACCGGCACCCGTCGGCCCACCGGCGCCGGGCGCGCCAGTGGCACCCGGCGCGCCACCGGCACCCGGCGCACCCGGCGCGCCAGTGGCACCGGTGTCACCGGTGTCACCGGGAGCGTCGCCGGGGCGGTTGCCGGCGGCCAGCAGGTCGACGCCGTGCTCGACGTAGCCCACTGCCTTGCCCACCTGGTCGGCGTACTTCCCGCCGGTCTTGTCGTTGACGAAACTCACGACCTTGCCCAGGGTGCTCTTGATCTGCTTCTCGTGCTGCGCGACCTGCTCGCCGGCACCGTCGCGCAGCTTGCCGGCGATTTCACGGCCCTGCTTGATGAGGTCATCGGCGTCCATCCAGCAAGCGTAGTCAGTCCGGCAAGCCGGCCAGGGGTAGCTGGCTCAACCGGAGCCGACCGAGTGATCTACGGTTGGCCCTCCACGTACGTGGTTCGATGCGAGGAGGAGCCGTGGCACGCGATCCGGACGCCATCCAGCAGGAGATCGAGCAGGCCCGCGACGCGCTCGCCGGCACGCTGGACGCGCTCGCCGAGCGGGCGAACCCGAAGCGACTGGTCGACAGCGGCAAGGACACCGCGAAGGCCAAGCTCGGCGATCCGAAGGTCAAGTTCGCGCTGATCGGGGTTGGTGCCCTGGTCGCCCTTCTCTTGTTGCGCAAGCTCTTCCGCTAGTCGTTGGCCCGCGCCTCTGCCGTCCGGGGCCTTGACATGTCAGGATGACCCGAATGGCAGAGGTCAGTTACCGGGAAGCTTCCCGGGTCTTCGCAGGGTCCCCTCCGGTACGCGCGGTCGACAAACTCGACCTGGACATCGCGGACGGTGAGTTCCTGGTGCTGGTCGGTCCGTCCGGCTCCGGTAAGTCCACCGCGCTGCGCATGTTGGCCGGGCTTGAGGACGTCGACGAGGGTGCGATCGACATCGGCGGTCGGGACGTCACCGCTGTGCCTCCCAAGGATCGGGACATCGCGATGGTGTTCCAGTCCTACGCGCTGTATCCGCACATGACGGTCGCGGAGAACATGGCGTTCGCCCTCAAGCTCAAGCGGATCCCGAAGGACCAGATCACCTCCCGGGTTGCCGAGGCGGCCAGGATGCTGGATCTGACGCCGTACCTGGACCGGCGGCCCCGGGCGCTGTCCGGTGGTCAGCGCCAGCGGGTCGCGATGGGGCGGGCCATCGTCCGCGAGCCCGCCGTCTTTCTGATGGACGAGCCGCTGTCCAACCTGGATGCCAAGCTCCGGGTCGAGACCAGGGCGAACATCACCGCGCTGCAGACCCGGCTGGGCACCACCACGATCTACGTCACGCACGACCAGGTCGAGGCCATGACGATGGGCCACCGGGTGGCGGTGCTGCGCGACGGGCTGCTGCAGCAGTGCGCCACCCCCCGCGAGCTCTACGACCGGCCGGTGAACACGTTCGTCGCCGGTTTCATCGGCTCGCCGGGCATGAACCTGGTCACCGCGCCGCTGCGGGCCGACGGTGTCGCGCTGGACGGGCTGAGCGTGCCGCTGCCGCGCACCACCCTGGACGCCGCCAAGACCGCGGCGCTGACCGAGGTCAGGCTCGGTGTGCGGCCGGAGTCGCTGCGGCTGGTCGGCGAGGGCGCGCCGGGTATGAGCCTCAAGGTCGAACTGGTCGAGGAGCTCGGCGCCGACGCGTATGTCTACGGCGAGGTGTCGATCAACAACGAGCCGGTGCGGATGATCGTGCGCACCGTGGGCACCGAGGCGCCGGCGTTCGGCCAGACCGTGCGGGTCGGGCTGCGCACCCCGGAGCGGGTCCACACGTTCGACCCCGGCAGCGGCGACCGCCTACCCGACTGAGGCCCGCCCACCTGACCGAAGCCGCCTGCTCGAAGCGGACCGGCAGCCCAACCGGGGCGACGGTCCGAGTCCGACCGACGGCCCAACCGGGGCTGCCGGCCCGATCGCAGTCAGCGCCGCAAGCTCTTGGCCAGCCCGACGAGCGCTCGTCCGGCGCCCTTCGCCGTGCCGGCGATGATGTTCGCCCAGTCGAAGTAGTCGCGCCAGAGCACGATCTTGCCGTCGCGGACCTCGAACGTGCCGCACACCCAGAACTCCGAGCGGACCCGGCCGATCTCGATGATGTCGGTGCGCTCGGTGAGGACGGTGTCGCCGTCGCCGACGATCCGGTGGTTGATCGCCTCGAAGCCCTTGCAGTAGCGGCCGAACAGGCCGAGCTGCTTGGCGACCGCCGCCTTGCCGTTGGCCTTGGGCAGCGACACGTTCTGGTAGACGACGTCGTCGGCGAGCAGCGCCAGCGCCCCGTCGGTGTCCAGCCGGCCCAGCGCGTCCAGGAAGGCCTTCACGGTGGCCACCGAGCCGGCGGTCGTCGTTGCGCTGACGCCGGCGGCCGCGCTGGGCGCGGGGCTGGGCTCGGTGTTCGGCTCGGTGTTCGGCACGGTCATCTGGGCTCCTCGGGATCGGATCGGCCGGTGCGTCGCGGCTCCTGGTGCCACCGTTGCCTACCTCGGCTTGCCGATCAACCCGGGGGCGGCGGTGGCAAGTAGGTTAGGCGGGCCATGACTTCCGCAGAGGTGATCTCCAGCGCGGCCAACCCCCTGGTCAAGCGCATCCGGTCGCTCGCGGACCGCAAGCACCGCCGCCGCGAGGGCGCGTTCGTGGTGGAGGGGATCCAGCCGGTGTGGCGCGCGGTCGAGGCGGGCTGGGACGTCGAGACGCTCGTCGTGGTGCCCGAACTGCTCCCCGACTCGGCGGCCGAGATGGTGGCCCAGCAGCGCGCCCGGGGGGTGCGGGTGGCGGCGGTGACCGCCGAGCTGGCCGGCCGGCTCACCGACCGGGACCGCCCGCCCGGGCTGTTCGCCGTGGTGGGGGCCCGGGGTAGCAAGCTGGACGCGCTGGCGGTGCGTCCCGACGCGGTGTTCCTGGCGCTGCACCAGATCGGCAACCCGGGCAACCTGGGCACGGTCATCCGCACCGCGGACGCGGCCGGGGCGGCCGGGGTGATCCTGCTCGGCGACACGGCGGACCCGTTCGCGCCGGCCGCGGTGAAGGCGAGCATGGGGTCGCTGTTCGCGGTCCCGGTGGTCACCGTCGCGGACCCCGCGGAGTTCCAGGGCTGGGCCCGCGCGGGTGGCGTCAGCGTGCTCGCCACCTCCGGCTACGCCGAGCGGGCGCACTGGTCGATGGACTACCGCGCGCCGCTGGCGGTGCTGCTGGGCAGCGAGGGCGACGGACTGCCCGCCGAGCTGCTCACCGAGGCCGACCAGACGGTCCGCATCCCGATGGTCGGCACCGCCGAGTCGCTGAACCTGGCCGTCGCGGCGGCCCTGATGCTGTACGAAGCCCGCCGGCACGCGATCGGCCCGCCGGGTCTGACCGGTGCACCGGGTGTGGTCCGCTCGCCGGGAGTGGACGGACCCGGCGGCACTGTCGGACCGGAGGTCGAGTGAACTGGTTGATCTACGCGTCCATGCCGCTGCTGGCCGCGTTCATCGGCTACACCACCAAGCTGATCGCCATCGAGATGATGTTTCGGCCGGTGGAGTTCATCGGCAGGCCGCCGCTGCTCGGCTGGCAGGGCATCGTCCCGCGCAACGTCGGGCGGATCGGCAGCATCTCGGTGAACCTGCTGCTCGGCCGGCTGATCAACCCGAACCAGATCATGGCCAGGATGGACCCGGAGGAGCTGCTCAGACAGCTGCACGAACCGCTGAACCAGGCCGTCACCGAGATCGGCACCGACCTGATCGCCAAGTACCAGCCGCAGCTGTGGGAGATGCTGCCGGCCGAGGGGCAGCGGCTGATCCTGCGCCAGATCGCGGCACAGGCACCGAAGGCGGTCGCCGAGCTGATGGCCGACTTCGCGGCCAACCCGGAGAACTACCTGGACACCCGGGACATGGCGCTGGCGAACCTGGCCAGTGACCGGGGCGTGCTGAACCGGCTGATCCGGGACGTCGGGGGCCGGGAGCTGAAGTTCATCGCGCACAGCGGGCTGGTCTTCGGGTTGATCATCGGGCTGCTGCAGGCCGGTGTCTGGGCGCTCACCCACGAGCCGCTGGTGATGCCGATCTTCGGTGCGGTGGTCGGGTTGAGCACCGACTGGATCGCCCTGAAAATGATCTTCTTCCCGCGCGAGGAACGCCGGTTCCTCGGGGTGTTCCGCTGGCAGGGCCTGTTCCAGAAGCGCCGCTCCGAGGTGGCCACCGACTACGGCAGGGTGGTGGCCGACGAGATTCTCACCGTGCCCAAGATCATGCAGGCGCTGCTCACCGGGCCCAAGTCGGACCGGCTGATCGGGCTGGTGCAGCGGCACGTGTCCGACCTGGTGGACCGGCAGTTCGGGCTGGCCAGGCCACTGGTGCTGCTCACCGTGGGCTCGGCGCGCTACCGCCAGCTCAAGGAGGACATCGCCGAGCGCGCGCTGGCCGCCGCGCCGCACACCATGGAGTCGGCGATGGCGTACGCCAAGGAGGCGCTCGGCATCGAGCGGACCGTGGTCGAGGCGATGCGGGCGCTCACCCCGTTGGAGTTCGAGTCGGTGCTGCGGCCGGCGTTCCGACAGGACGAGTGGAAGCTGATCCTGGTCGGCGGGATCCTGGGCGCCATCGTCGGCGAGCTGCAGGTGCTGCTGCTGCTCGGCTGAGCCGTCCCGGGTTCGGCGAGCGGGCGCTACCGGGACACGAGCCGCCACAGCGACGTGACCTCGGCGGCGCGGGCGTCGTGCAGCGGATCGCCCGGATCCAACGGGTGCCGGTGGCGGGTGTGGATCTCGGTCCGCCCGGCCACCCGCAGCCCGGCCGCGCCGATGGCGTCGTCGAGCTCGCCGCGGGTCCGCAGCCGCAGCAGTTCGGCGAGGTCGGACAGCACGAGCCAGCCCTCACCGGCCGGGCGCAGGTGGTCGCCCAGCCCACCGAGGAAGCCGTGCAGCATCCGGCTCCCCGGGTCGTAGACGGCCCGGTCCAGCGTCGAGTGCGGCCGCCCCGGCAGCCACGGCGGGTTGCACACGACCAGATCGGCACGCCCCGGCGGGAACAGGCCGACCCGCAGCACCTGTACCCGGTCGGCCATACCGAGGCGACCGAGGTTGTCCCGCGCGCAGGCCACCGCGCGCGGCTCGACGTCGGTGGCCACCACCTGGGGCATCCCGCGCCGCACCAGGAGCGCGGCCAGCACGCCGGTGCCGGTGCCGATGTCGAACGCCCTCGAGTGGGCCGGCGGTGTGGCCAGTGGCGCCTCGGCGACCAGGTCCACGTACTCGCCCCTGGTCGGCGCGAAGACCCCGTAGTGCGGGTGGACCCGGGCGTCCAGCGACGGCACCGCCACGCCCCTGATCCGCCACTCGTGCGCGCCGACCACACCGAGCAGCTCGCGCAGTGCCACCGCCGCCGGCCCGTCGACCGGCGGATACGCCGCCGCGCAGGCCGCCCGGACGTCGGGTGCCCGGTGCAGCGCCACGCTGAAGTCCGGCTCGATCGGCACCAGCAGCATGTTCAGCGTCCTGGCGCGGCGGGACTGGTCCGTCCGGTACCGGCGGAAGTCCTCGGCGGGCGAGGCGGGCGACACGGGCCGGCGCCGCCCAGGGGTGGCCCGGCGGCCCAGTGCGGTGAGCAGCTGCCGGGCGTTGCGGTAGTCGCCCCGCCACAGCAGGCCGATCCGGCGGGCGGCATAGCGGTACGCCGCATCGGCGGTGATCCGGTCGTCGACCTCGACCAGTCGCTCCGGTGGCGGGCCGCCGTCGGCGCTGAGCCAGCGCAGCCCGCTGCCGGGCAGGAGAGGTGACGGCGGGGTCGCCGGGTCGGACGGGGTGAGGAGGTCGCCGGTGGTGGGGTGGGCGGTGTCGTGCCGAGAGTGGTTCATGGTCCCGCTCGCGTACGGATGTCGCGGCTCAACTGCGCGCCGATGCGGGCGAGCCGAGGAGTGGTGGCCGCACCGGCAGGCCACCGTGCCGGGGTGAGCTGGCTGCTCGAGCCAGCTGACCGGCTGAGCTAACCGAGGACTGCGCTGTGCGCGGGTCTGGTCATGCGGAGAGTCTGCGCCGCGGTGGCCCGGCGCACAAAATGCGTTCCGTGCGCGGGAGCGACCGATCAGGCGGCGACCGGCAACCCGAAGCCGACCCCGGTGAGCTGCTCGGACATCGCCCACAGCCGGCCGGCCAGCTCGGGATCGCTGGCCAGCGCGCTGCGCCCGACCATGGTCGGGCGGCCGCGCTGTTCCCGGGCGCCGTCCGGGCCGAGGTAGCTGCCGCCCGGCAGGTCCCGGGTGGCGGCGACCAGGGTCGGCCGGGCACCGGCGGCCGCGCTCTGCCGGATCAGCCGGCCGACCGTGCGGTCCACCAGGGCCATGGCCGGGCCGAGGTTGCGGTTCAGCTCCGACGCGGCCACCCCGGGGTGCGCGGCGAGCGCCCGCACCGGTGAGCCGCCTGCGGTGAGCCGGCGCTGCAGCTCCAGGGTGAACAGCAGGTTGGCCAGCTTCGACTGGGCGTAGGCGGCCATCGGCCGGTAGCGCCGCCGGGTCCAGTTCAGGTCGTCCAGCTCGAGCCCGGCGGCGCGGTGCGCGGTCGAGGCGACGGTCACCACCCGGTCGGTGAGGTAGGGCAACAGCAGGTTGGTCAGCGCGAAGTGGCCGAGGTGGTTGGTGCCGAACTGCAGCTCGAAGCCGTCCTCGGTGCGCCGGAGCGGGGTGTTCGCCACGCCGGCGTTGTTGACGAGGACCTGCACCGGTCCGGTCCAGCCGTCGGCGAAGCGGCGTATCGAGGCGAGGCTGGCCAGGTCCAGCTCGCGGACCTCGGCCGGCCCGTCGAGGGACGCCGCGGCGCGCTGCCCGGCCTCGACGTTGCGCACCGCGAGCACCACCCGCGCCCCGGCCAGGGACAGCTCCCGGGCGGTGACCAGGCCGAGCCCGCCGCTGGCGCCGGTGACGATCACGGTGCGACCGGTCTGGGCGCCGAGCGGGGTGTCGGTCGAGCGGGGCGAGGCCACGCCCCCAATGTAGATGCTGACTACATTCTAGGCAACGCCTAGATTTCGGGTACGGTGTCGGCGGTGTCCTCCGTACCTGCCGTGTCTTCTGTGTCCTCTTTCGAGCGCTCCCGCTACCACCACGGCAACCTGCGCGCCACGCTGCTGGAGAGCGCCGAGCGGCTGCTCGAGGACGTCGGCGCCGCCGAGCTCTCGCTGCGCGAGCTGGCCCGCCAGGCCGGGGTGAGCCACGGCGCGCCGCGCCAGCACTTCCCGGACAGGCGGGCGCTGCTCGATGCGCTCGCGGTGCTCGGGTTCGACCGGTTGGGCGCCGAGCTGGACTCGGCGTTGGCCGGTGCGGCCGGCCCGTTCGCCGCGCGGCTGGAGGTGTTCGCCAAGGCCTGGGTCGGCTTCGCCACCGCGCGTCCCGCGCTGCTCGAGCTGATGTTCGCCAGCAAGAACCGGCCCGCTGCCGCGGAGCTGCGGGTGGTCGCGGACCGGGCCTTCGCGGTGTCGTCCGCGATGATCGCCCAGGCCCAGCTCGACGGGGAGATCGCCGGCGTCGCTGATGGGGACGAGCCGGACCGGATCGCGATGGCCATCTTCGCCACCCTGCAGGGCCTCGCCGCACTGATCACCAGTGGCATGAGCGGGGACCGCCCGGTGGGCGCACTGATCAGCGGCACCATCCGGACCCTGGTCGACGGGTTACGCCCCCGCTAGCTCCCGGCCGGCGTCGACCGCTGTGGTGGCGGGGGAGCGGCTCGCGGAGCGGAAGGTGCGGCGGTAGGCGGCCGGTGACACCCCGACCACGGTGCGCAGGTGCAGGCGCAGCGCGGAGGCGGCGCCGAACCCGACGCGCGACGCGATCTGGTCGATGGCCAGGTCGCTGCTCTCCAACAGGTGCCGGGCCCGCTCCACCCGCTGCAGGGTCAGCCACTGGCCCGGTGTCATCCCTACCTCGGCGCGGAACCGGCGGGTGAAGCTGCGCACGCTCATCCGGGCGTGCGAGGCCAGCTCGGGCAGCGGCAATGGGTGGTCCAGCCGCTGCAGCGCCCAGGCCCGGGTGGCGGCCGTTGTGGTCAGCGCCGGCTCCGGTACCGGTCGCTCGATGTACTGCGCCTGGCCGCCGTCCCGCCACGGCGGCACCACACAGCGCCGCGCCACCTGGTTTGCTACCTCGCTGCCGTGGTCGCGCCGTACCAGGTGCAGGCACAGGTCGATGCCGGCCGCGACGCCCGCCGAGGTCAGGATGTCCCCGTCGTCCACGAACAGCACGTTCGGGTCGACCTTGACCAGCGGAAACGTCCGCTGGAAGTGCTCGGCGTCGCGCCAGTGCGTCGTGGCGGGCCGGCCGTCGAGCAGGCCGGCGGCGGCCAGCACGTACGCCGCGGTGCAGATGGACACGATCCGGGTGCCCGGCCGGATACCCGCCAGCGCGGCGGCCAGCGGCTCCGGGAGTCGTCCCTGGTGGTAGATCGGGCCGAGCGAGTGGCTCGCCGGGACGACCACCGTGTCGGCGGTGGCCAGCGCGCCGGCGTCGTACTCGGGGAGGACCGCGAACCCGGCGTCGGTGGTCACCGCCCGGCCGTCCACGGTGCAGGTGATCACCTCGTAGAGCCGCCGGCCGTCGCTGTCCTCGGCGATGCCGAAGATCCGGGGTGGGATACCGAGCTCGAACGGGATCACGCCGTCGAGCGCGAGCACGACTATCCGATGCATGGCCGAATCCTGTCACAGGGTCGAGATCTGGCCAGCACGAATTCTGCGTGTCCGCCGGCGCGGGAAGTTGGCGGACGGTCGGCAAAATGTGCGCGGCACCGGCCCGGGTGGGTGATGATGGTGCGGTGCCGACCCCGACGACACTCCTGCTGTTCGTCCTGGCCGCCTGCGTGCTGGTGGCGATTCCCGGGCCCAACCACATCTACATCATCACCAGGGGACTGAGCCAGGGCCGCGCCGCCGGGCTCGCCTCGGCCGCCGGAGTGGAGACCGGGACCCTGGTCTACAGCGCCGCCGCGGCCGCCGGGCTGGCCGCGCTGATCGCCTCGTCCGCGCTCGCCTTCGACGCGGTGCGCTACCTCGGTGCGGCCTACCTCGTCTACCTGGGGATCCGCGCGCTGATGCGCTACGAGCCACCCAACCTCGCCGCGCCGACCGAGCCGGTGCCGCTGCGGCGGGTGTATGCCGAGGGCGTGCTGGTCAACGTGCTGAACCCCAAGGTGGCGCTGTTCTTCGTCGCCTTCCTGCCGCAGTTCATCGACCCGCACCGGGGCTCGGTCGCGGTGCAGATCGTGCTGCTCGGGCTGATCATGGCGACGATCGGCATGATCAGCGACGTGGCGTACGCACTCGCGGCGGGGTCGCTCGGTGTCTGGCTGAACCAGCGGCCGGGGTTCTTCCGCCGGCAGCGCTATCTGACCGGCACGATCTATCTGGTGCTCGGTGTGGTCGCCGCGGTCACCGGCCGGCCGGCCAGCCAGTCCTGACACCGCGCCGCCCGGGCGCGGCCACGGCCGGGTGGAACATGGCTCGCGGGGCTCGAAGTCGAGCCGGGCTGGTGTCGAACACGACGCTCTCCGCACTCGAAAGTAACAACAGTTTGCTTCGATCATGATTCAGACATGCCTATTGTTACTGTCGATGCTCGCGCCGGGCCGCGCGCTGGGTGATCCGGCGGACCCGGCCAGGTTGCGCGCCGAGTACGACAGCGGCGCCCGGGTGCACCCCGACGACCTCGGCATCCAGGCCGTGGCGGACGCTGTCGACCTGGCCGCGCTGGCCCGAGCCGCCCCGGCCCGCTGTCCGACCGGCACCCCGGTCAGTGGCCCGGGCTCGCGGTTCCGCCCGCCGCGAACCAGCTGAGGTACCCTGAGAACGGACGTTCTCAACGTGGAGAGGTGGACTTCCGTGGACCGCGAGACAGCGCAGCTCCAGCTGCTCGACGCCGCCGAGGATCTCTTCTACGGCCGGGGCATCCAGTCGGTCGGGATGGACGAGATCCGGGCCGCCTCCGGCATCTCGCTCAAGCGCCTCTACCAGCTCTACCCGGCGAAGGAACAGCTGGTGGAGGCCTACCTGGACCGCCGCGACGGCCGGTGGCGCGGTCGCCTCGCCGACTACGTCGAGTCGAGTACGACCGAGCCGACGGAGCGGCTGCTGGCCGTCTTCGACTGGTTGGGGCGGTGGTTCGGCGAGCCGGACTTCCGCGGCTGCGCGTGGATCAACGGCTACGGCGAGCTGGGTGCGGTGTCCGCCACGGTGGCCGGGCAGGCGCGGGCGCACAAGGTTGCGTTCCAGGAGTACCTGCGCGCCCTGACCGCCGCCGCCGCACTGCCCGCCGACCTCGCCGACCAGCTCTACCTGCTGGCCGAGGGCGCGATGGTCACCGCCGGCATCTTCCGCCGCACCGACCCGGCCGGTCAGGCCAGGGCGGCCGCCCGCGCCCTGATCGAGCACGCGGGCCAACCGGCGGCCGCCCCCGTCCCGCCGGCCGCCGGTTGAGCCCGGGCCCGCACCCGGGCCCCAGCTCGGCTCGGGAGCCACCGCGCGGGAGCTGTCGCGGCTCAGCGCCATTCCGCCGGCCACCGCGTACCTGTTGGTGGCCGACGGCTTCCTGGTGCGCACCTCGGACCTGTCCGGCTTCGCGCTCGGGCGCCGGACCCGCGAGCTGGCCGGGGTGGCCGGTGTGGCCGACCCCACCGTGGTGCACGGCGACTTCCGCCCGGTGCCGGCCATCGTCGAGGAGCTGCGCGCCCAGGTCCGGTTCGGCATCTACGCGGCGTCCTACACCGGCGACCACGTCCGGCTGGTGGACCGGGACCCGGACCACGAGCTGATCAGCGAGAGCGCCATCGTCACCCACCTGCACGCGCGATCGGCAAGCTGCTGCTCGCCCAGCGGCCGGAGCTGGCCGGGGCGCGGCCGCTGCGGCCGCTGACCACGCGCACCATCGTCGAGCCGGACACCCTGGCCGCCGAGCTGACCGCGATCCGGGAGACCGGGGTGGCCCGCGAGGTGGACGAGATCCGGCTGGGGCGCTCGGCACTGGCGGTACCGGTGCGCGACCGCCGGGGCGGGCTGATCGGGTTCCTGGTGGCGATCGGGCGCACCGGCCGCATCCGGGTCGACGGCGGCCGGCTGACCGAACTGCTCCGCGACTACGCCGCCCCCGCCCCCGCCCACCCCGCCCCCGCCCCCGCGAGTCGGGGCTCTCAGCACACCGAGTCGGGGCTCTCAGCACACTGAGTCGGGCGTGCTCGCACCCCCGACAGCGCCCCCCGAGGTCAGCGCGCCCCCAGCATCAGGTTGAGCGCCGGCGCCACGTCGCGGTGGTCCCGGATCGGTGCCAGCCGGCCGTGCCCGAGCCGGGCCAACTGTCCTCCCAGGTCGGCGTCGTGCTCGCCGTCGGTCTCCAGCAGCACGTGCAGCGCGCCGAACCGGGCGGCCACCGGCCGGGGATCGGGCCCGGCGTTGTGCACCGAGTCGGACAGCAGGATCCCGCAGCGGCGCCGGGCGCGGGCCGTCCGCAGCTGCGCCAGCCCGGTGGCCAGCGCGAACTGGACGTTCGTCAACCCCTTCGCCGGGATGCTGAGCAGCTCGTCCAGCAGCCGCAGCCCGGACGGCGCCGGCCCCATCGGGCGCACGATCGCCGCGTCCTTCCAGAACGCCACCACGGCCAGCTCACCGGAGCCGGCGGAGCTGGCCAGCTCACCGGCCAGCGCGGCCACGGTGGCCGCCGCGATCTTGGTCTTCTCACCGCGCATCGAACCGGACACGTCGATCATCAAGACCACCGCGCGCGGCAGCCGGACCCGCTCGCGCACCACGATGTCGGTGTCGTCGGGAACCGGGTGCTCGGTGAGTACCTCCAGCGTGCGGTCCAGGTCGATGTCGTCGGAGTTGTACCGGTAGGGGACGCTGGCCAGTGGGCCGGTGCCACCGCCGCCCAGGGTGCTCCGGTCCCGGCCGCGGTGCGGTACGGACAGCCGGGAGGCGATCCGCCGGGCCAACGCGCGCACGTCAGCGGCCAGCACACCGTCCTCCCGGACGTCGTCCAGCGCGCACCGCTGGCCGGTCTCGCTGGTGGCCACCCAGCCCTGCGCCGGCGGGCGGCTTCCCGCCGGGTGGCCGCCGGCGCCCCGGTCCGGGCCGTCGGTCTCCGTGATGACGCCGCCGGCACCGGGGCGGAAGAGCAGCGGTGCGGTGTCGAGCTGCTTGGGCCTGCGCCGCAGCGGCCGCATCCCCGGCCGAGGCTCCGCCTGCCTGGTCGTTCAAGGCGGCTCGGTGACCGCCATCGCGTGGGTGCCGGCCGCCGCGCGCCGGGGGTCCAGCACGAAGTGCGACTCCCACAGCTCGCGGATGATCAGCTCCGGGCTCGCCTCGGCGGTCTCGTCCACCGTGATCCGGCCGGACAGCGCCAACAGCGCCGCGTCCAGCACGACCGCCCGGTAGGCGTCCTGGGCCGACCCGTTCGCCGGGGTGCCGCGGATCTCGGTCAGCGGCGCGGCCACCGCGACCAGGTCGATCGCGCCGCGCACGCTGGAGCCCTGCCGGACGTCGCGGTGGGTGCGGGTGGCCCGGGTGATCGCCACCGCGTCGGCCACCAGGTCGGGGTCGTCGCTGCCGGTGCGCAGCCCGACGATCTCCCGGTCCTCCGCCGGCGACTGGTAACCGACCGCGAGGCGGCACAGCCGGTCGTACACCGCGGCGCTGATCCGGGTGGTGCCGATACTGTCGAACGGGTTCATCGAGGCGACCAGCCGGAAGGTGTCGGCGGCGGCGATCCGCCCGACCCGGGGCACGTTCACCTCACGCTCGGCCATCGCGGTCAACAGGGTGTTGAGGGTGTCCTCCGGGGCCCGGTTGAACTCCTCCACGTACAGGAAGCCACCCTCGCGCATGGCGGCGACCAGCGGTCCGGGGACGAAGTTGTCCGCGCTGTAGTCCTCGCGCAGCACCCGGGCCGGGTTGTGGTGGCCGACCAACTTGGCCGGAGTGAGCTCGGCGTTGCCCTCCACGAAGTGCAGCGGGATACCCCACGACGTGGTGATCGCGCGCAGGATGGTGCTCTTCGAGGTGCCCGGGGGACCCTCCAGCAACAGGTCCCGCCCGGCCACCACGGCGGCCAGGATCAGGTCGAGCTCACGGTCCCGGCCGACCACCAGACGGGCCAGCTCGGCCCGCTTGGCGGCGAGGTTCGCGATCGGCGGCATCTGGCCTCAGAGGTTGGGGATCTTGAAGGGAGCGGTGCTGCCGGCATCGACCGGGAGGGTGATGCCGGTGACGTAGCGAGCCTCGTCGGAGGCCAGCCAGAGCACCGCGTTGCTGATTTCCATCCAGCTACCTCCGACCGCTGTGGTGACCCCCTGTGGAGCGACACTAGTGTCGCGTCCGGCCATGCGGGAGTAGCACGTGCCGGCGGTGCCCGAACTGGGCAGTGGTGCCGCCGCCGCCCGACAGCCGAGGGCAGTACGCAGATGTGCGTATGGACCGGACCGGGCCGAGGTCGTTGGCTGGGCACTCGAAGACCTGGCGTGACCGCCGGTGACGAGGGGGAGGCCTGGCCATGACAACCACCGAGCAGACAGTGAACCCGGAGGCCTTCGAGCGGCTGCTCGGTCAGGTGATCACCGATGCCGGTGCGGCGGTGACCCTGCCGCTGGCTCTGCTCGGTGACCGGCTCGGACTGTTCACTGAGCTGGCCGCCGGCGGCCCGGCAACGGCGACCGGGCTGGCCGCCCGCACCGGTCTGGTCGAGCGCTACCTGCGGGAGTGGCTGCTGGCCATGGCCGCCTCCGGGTACGTGACCTACCGGGGTGGCGCCCCGGGTGCCGAGCAGCCGGACTCCGCACGGGCGGCCAGCTACGGACTGTCCCCGGAGCAGAAGGAGGCGTTCACCAACCCGGACAGCCCGGGCTACGTGGCCGGCGCGTTCCAGAACCTCACCGCCGCGACCCGGGTACTGGACCGGCTGACCGAGGCGTTCCACACCGGCGACGGGATCGGCTGGCACGAGCAGCACCCGGACATGTTCGAGGGCACCGAGCGGTTCTTCCGGCCCGGTTACCTGGCCAACCTGACAAGCCAGTGGATCCCCGCGCTCACCGGCATCGAGGAACGGCTGACGGCCGGCGCCCGGGTGGCCGACGTGGGCTGTGGACTCGGCGCGTCGACGATCATCATGGCCCAGCGGTACCCGGCCAGCTCCTTCGTCGGGGTGGACTACCACCAGCCGTCCGTGGAGTTGGCCAGGGCGCGGGCCGCGGCCGCCGGTGTGGCGGACCGGGTCGAGTTCCGCGTCGCCGGCGCCGCCGACCTGGGCGGCGACTACGACTTCATCGCGTTCTTCGACTGTCTGCACGACATGCCCGACCCGGTGGGAGCGCTGCGCGCCGCGCGGGCCGCCGTGGCCGAGGGCGGCAGCGTGATGCTGGTCGAGCCGATGAGCTGGGACAGCGTCCCGGAGGTGCTCAACCCGCTGGGTCGGCTGCTCGCCGGTGCCTCGCTGCTGGTCTGCCTGCCCAGTGGACTCTCCGGGCCACCGGCGGCCGGGCTGGGCAACCAGGCGGGCCCGACCCGGACCCGTGAGCTGGCCGCTGAGGCGGGGTTCGGTGATGCCAAGGTTGCCGCCGCCACCGACTTCAACCTGATCTACGAGCTGCGACCGTGACCCGAGGCCTGCCTCCGGCCGGGAGGCGGCTCAGTCGCCGCGGTAGGCCGCCCCGACGGTGACCCGGGGATCCGCGTGCGGGTCGCCGCTCTCGGCGCCGCGGTGGTGCGGGATCGCCGGCTCTCCGACCGGCGGGGCGGCGACCGCGAGCGCCGTTGCCGGCTCGGCCACGGGTGCCTCGGCAGCCTCGGGGACAACGGTGGCGGGCGCGGCGGCGGCCGGCGCGTCGGGCGTCGGGGCGCCGCTGTGCAGTAGCAGCGCCAGCGGCACCGCGGCGGCGGTGAGCAGGCAGCAGACCAGGAAGACGTTGCTGTAGGCGTCGGCCATCACGTACAGGCTGAGCTGCTGGTAGTAGCCGTAGAGGGCGCTGGTGCCCTGGTCGGCGATCTGCTGGATGGCGGCCACGCCCGAGCTGGCCGGGATCAGCGCGGAGCGGTCCGCCATCAGCTGGGCCTGCTGGGTGGTGGCCAGCACGGTCAGGCCCGCCAGCCCGAGCGAGCCGGAGACCCGCTGGGCGATGTTGTTCACCGGGCTGCCGGAGCTGGCGAGCGCCGCCGGGATCGCGGCCAGCCCGGCGGTCATGATCGGCATCATGGCCAGCCCGTTGCCGGCGGCCCGGACACAGGTCCAGATCACCACGTCCTGCTGGCTCATGTTCGGGTTGATCCGGCACAGCAGGTAACCGCCGTACGCGGCGACGATCAGCCCGATCACCGCGGGCCAGCGCGGGCCGATCTTGTCGTAGAGGGTGCCGGCGACGGGCATCAGCACGGCCATCATGAGTGCCTCGGGCAGCAACGTCAGCCCGGTCTGCAGAGCCTGGATGCCCTGGCCCTCCTGCATGAACAGCGGCAGGTAGAACAGGATGGCGTTGAGCCCGATGGACAGGATGCTGATCAGCAGCAGCGAGTTCACGAACGGCCAGACCAGGAACACCCGCAGGTCCAGCGGCGGTTCATCCAGCTCGAACTCGATCACGACGAACAGCGCGAAGGCGAACCCGGAGTACACCAGCAGCCCGACCACGGCGTAGGAGCTCCAGCCCCAGTCAGTGCCCTTCGAGGTGGCCAACAGCATCGCGAACAACCCGGAGCCGATGGTCAGGAACCCCCACCAGTCCAGCTTGCGGGTCGACGTGGGCGCCATCTTGGGCAGCAGCGCGAAGCCGGCCATCGCACCCACGATGCCGATCGGCACGTTGATGTAGAAGATCAGCCGCCAGTCCACGTACTCGACCAGGTAGCCGCCCATTGTCCAGCACCGACATGAACATGCCGAAGATCAGGACGACCAGCGGCACCATCCAGCTGGCGGTGCTGGCGGCCTTCGGGGGCCCGGCGGTGGTCGCGGTGGTCATGGACGGCTTCCTACCGGCCATCCCGACCCCTGTGGGTGATCGTCACCGGCCCGGGTGTGTCGCCGTCCACAGACGTCAACGATCTCCTCAGGATCGCGTCGGTACCGTTGTCGCGAGCCGGTCGGGCCCGAACGGCTGGCGACGTCTGTCGGGAGGTCCGGGTGGCGGACTGGGACGGCCGGGGGCTGCCTCCGGTGGCGGCCGCCAGGGTGGCGCGCTTCGCGAGCGGCGGCCTGCGCACCTCGCTGCTGTCCGTGCCCGGGGCGGCCGGCGTCGAGTCCGTGGGGTTGCGACCGGTCGGTGAGGTGATGGGCTGCATCGTGCAGCACATCGGCTTCGCCGGTTGGCAGGGTTGCGGCTACTACGGCTTCGGCGGCGGCTTCGGCGGCGGCTTCGGCGGCGGCTTCGGTGGTGGGCTCGGTGGTGGGCTCGGTGGCGGTATCCCGGGGACCTTCGGCGGCGGTATCGCCGGTGGGGTGAACCCGCGCACGGTGACGTCGTCGGGCCGCGGCTACAGCGGCTACCGCCCCTACGTCGACGCCCTCTACCGCGGCTACGGCACCGCGCTGTCCCGCATGGTGGCGGAGGCACAGGCCATCGGCGCCGACGGTGTGGTGGGCGTCCAACTGCGGGTGACGCACATGGAGAACAGCAACCGTGAGTTCGTCGCGCTCGGCACCGCGGTCCGCGCCCAGTCCTCGACCCGCCCGGCGAGCGTGTTCACCACCGAGCTGGCCGGCCAGGACGTGGCGAAGCTGCTGCACGCCGGGTGGGCGCCGGCGGGCATCGCGCTGGGCATCTCGGTCGCCATCCGGCACGACGACTGGGCCACCCTGCGGCAGGCGTCCTGGGGAGCCGGCAACACCGAGGTGTCCGGCTACACCGAGCTGATCACCCACGTCCGCGCCGACGCCCGGGCGCGGTTCCGGAGCCGGGTCGCCGAGCTCGGCGCGGACGGCGCGGTCGCCTCCGACCTGAGCCTGCGCGTCTGGGAGATCGAGCCGTCGGAGAACCACCGCGACCACGTGGCGGAGTCGATGGTGATCGGCACCGCGGTCGCCCGTTTCCACCGCGGCGCCACCGCACCGACCCGCTCGCTGAGCATCCTCCCGCTGCGCCCCACGTCCCCCGACAGGAGAGCACGATGACCTCACCCAACGGCACCGCGGGCCCGGCCGACAGCTCGGCGCTGGGGATCCCGGAGGACGCCATGCGCCGGTTGGCCGAGATGAAGCCCGGCCAGGCGACCACGCTGTTCACCTCGGACCTGTCGGTCAACGAGTTCCTGCTGGTCCGGGAGGCCGGGTTCCGCCCGCTCGGGCTGGTACTCGGCTCGAGCATCTACCACGTCGGCTTCCAGATGGGCCGCTGGAGCCGCAACCAGGAGCTGGAGACGCTGTCCCAGGCGATGTACCACGCCCGCGAGCTGGCCATGACCCGGATGGAGGCCGAGGCCTCGGTGCTCGGCGCGGACGGCATCGTCGGGGTGCGGCTGGAGATCGAGTTCAAGGAGTTCGGCACCGACCTGGCCGAGTTCGTCGCGGTGGGCACCGCGGTCAAGGCCGACGAGGCACCGCCCGGGCCCAGCACGGACGGCGGCTGGCGCAACAACAAGGGCGAGCCGTTCACCTCGGACCTGTCCGGGCAGGACTTCTGGACCCTGATCCAGGCCGGTTACGCCCCGCTGGGCATGGTGATGGGCACCTGCGTCTACCACATCGCGCACCAGCGGTTCTGGCAGACGATCGGCAACATCGGTCAGAACGTGGAGATCCCGCAGTTCACCGAGGCGCTCTACGACGCTCGTGAGCTGGCGATGAGCCGGATGCAGGCCGAGGCCGAGGGGCTGCACGCGGAGGGCATCGTCGGGGTGCAGCTGCTCTCGCTGCCGCACCGCTGGGGTGGGCACACCACCGAGTTCTTCGCCATCGGCACCGCCGTCCGTCCGCTGCGCGCCGACCACATCATCGACAAGCCCCAGCTGGTCCTGCCCCTCACCGACTGACTCACGAGGTCCGGGCGGTCGGGCGGTCAGCGCAGGTGGCGGCCGCTGTTCATGTCGACGGTCGCGCCGGTCATGTACTCCGCGACCGGGCTGGCCACGACGGCGATGAGCTGGGCCATCCGCTCCGGCGTGGCGAAGCGGCGCAGCAGCAGGCTGGTGTCCGCGTAGTCGTCGGCCAGGTTGTCGATCGCCTGGCGGCCCATCGGGGTGAGCGTGATCCCGGGCGCGACACAGTTCACCCGGATCCTCGGGGCGAGCTCGCGGGCCATCGACTTGGTGAGGTTGACCAGTCCGGCCTTGGCCGCCGCGTAGTGCATGTGGTGCGGCGCCCCGGTGGCCGCCGCGACGCTGGCCACGGTGACCACGCAGCCGCCGTCCCGGATGCGCGGCGCCAACGCCTGCAGGGTGAAGAACACGCCGCTGAGGTTGACCTGCAGCACGTGCTGCCACTCCTCGACGGTGATCCGGTCGAACGGGGTGACGATGTTCTGGCCGGCGTTCAGGATCAACACGTCGAGCGCGCCGGCGGCGTCGGCCAGCGCGTCGGCCGCGGCGTGCACCGACTCGGGCCGGGCGAGGTCGAGCGGCAGTGCCCAGGCCCGCCGGCCCCGCGCCCGTACGTCGGCGGCGGCGCGCTCGGCGCCCTCGGTCGAGTCCCGGTAGGTCAGTGCGACGTCGCAGCCCTCCTCGGCGAGCACCCTGGCGACGGCCGCCCCGATCCCGCCCGACCCGCCCACCACGGCCGCGACCTTGCCGACCAGCTCCAGGTCCATGGGTCCCGCCTTCGCGTCGATGGCTGTGCCGGCGACCGATGGCCGTGCCCGGCGGTCTGTCCGTCCAACCGCGGCTGCCCAACCGCGGCTGCGCTATCTCGAGACTGTCCTACCTGGCCGGCGGCACGGACGCGAGTGCGCCAGGAGCGGGTGCGGCGTGCAGGGCAGCGGCGCTCGGCGGGGGAGTGCTCGGTGCGCCGGGCAGGTCGAGCCGGGACGCGAGCCAGGGCAGCGCATCGCTGAACGCGGCGCTGGCGAACTGCCAGCTGTGCCGGCCGGCCTGGGTGTGCAGGGTGCAGTCGATGCCCTTGGCGGTGGCCGCCGCGCACAGCTGGCTCGCGGCGGCGGCCTCCGCGCCGGGCTGGTCCCCGCCGTCCGGGCGACCGCCGTAGCCGGCCGTGCCACCCGCCCGGTTGGCGAAGTTACCCGGCCCGCCGCCAGGGCCCCCGCCGCCCGGCCCGCGCCGGTGCGCCCGCCCGCCCCAACTCCCGGCGGACCCCGGTGAGTCGGCGGCGTTGTCGAACCAGCCGGCGGTGTCGGCGTACCGGGCGTGCCCGGCGAGCACGGTCAGCGGGTCGAAGGTGGCCCAGGCGGCCGCGTCACCGCCGTAGAGCTTGGCGATGGTGGTGTCCTTGCTGCCGACGTTGGGGCCGAGGTCGCCGGCGATGTCGAGGAACGTGCCGAACAGCTCGGGGTGCATGACCGCGAGATCCACCGCGCAGGTACCGCCGGCGGACCAGCCGACGATTCCCCACCGAGTCGGCGCCGTGGCCACCCGGAATTGTGATTCCAGGTAGCTCGGTACGTCTTTCGTGAGGTATTCGGCGACGTTTCCGCGTGGGCCGTCGACACATTCGGTGTCATTGTTGAACGAGCCGCCGGAGTCCACGAAAACGAGTACCGGGGCGACGCCGCCGTGTTGCGCCGCGAACGAGTCGGCGGTCCGCACCGCGCCGCCGACGCGAATCCAGTCGGCCGGGGTGTTGAACTCGCCGCTGATCATCATCAGCGCCGGCAGCGCGGGCCGGCCGCTGTCGAACCAGGCCGGCGGCAGGTAGACGTACTCGGTGCGGTGACTGAAGTGGCTGTCCGTCGCTGGAATGGTCACCGCGACCAGCCGTCCGGTCCGCATGCTCGCCCCGGTGCCGGCGAGCGCGGTCAGCTGGGCGGCATCCACCTGGTCGGGCAGCGGCCCGGCGGTGAGCTGGCTCCACGCCTCGGTCACCGTAGGGAAGTAGCCGACCCAGTCGTTCAGCACCACCCCCACACACAGCAGGGAGAGCGGGACCGCGAGCGCCGCCGTACCGCGCCGGGCCCATCCGGTGTCGCGCCAGCCCAGCGCCACCCCGAGCGCCGCCGCGGCCGTCAGCCCGGTCCAGATCCACAGGCTCACCGGTGCCGGGTCGCTCGCCAACCCGTTCGCGGCGAAGTAGTACCGGGACAGCAGTACGGCCGCCGCACCGAACACCGCCATCGCCGGCAGCCGCCAGCACAACCACCGGCGGTCCCGGCGGACGATCGCGGCGAGCAGTACCAGTCCGGCCACGATCTGCACCGTGAGTGGCAGCCAGCCGGTCAGCAGGGACAGCCCGTGCCCGGCGAATCGTGGCGCGCCGGCGGATTGGCTGAGTTGCGACACCCTCGCGATTATGCCGGGCCGGTGACACGGGGAATTCAGGAAGAACTGTGCATTGACTAAGAATGCGCGGCCGCGGCCGGTCGCCGGGTCGGGTGGCCGGCGGTAATCTGGGAAATGCTGAGCTGAAGCTGTATTAGGGATTCGGGCCGTCGAGGCCGAGACGAGGAGTACTGATGGAGTACACGCGGTTGGGCCAGTCCGGGCTGGAGGTCTCCCGGGTGGTCCTCGGCTGTATGAGCTTCGGGGAGGCCGGCCGGGGCACCCACGAGTGGGTGGTCAGCCACGACGACGCGCGCGCGTTCGTCAAGCAGGCGCTGGATGCGGGCATCACCACCTTCGACACCGCCAACGTCTACTCGATCGGGGCCAGCGAGGAGATCACCGGCAAGTTGCTCGGCGAGTTCACCAAGCGGGACGAGGTGGTCATCGCCACCAAGGTCAACGGCCGGATGGGACCGGGGCCGAAGGCGGCGGGGCTGTCCCGCGGCGCGATATTCGCGCAGGTCGAGCAGAGTCTGCGCCGGCTCGGTACCGACTACATCGACCTGTACCAGATCCACCGCTACGACCCGAAGGTGCCGATCGAGGAGACGATGGAGGCGTTGCACGACCTGGTCCGTTCGGGCAAGGTGCGCTACCTGGGGGCGTCGTCGATGGCGGCCTGGCAGTTCGTCCAGGCGCAGTACGTGGCGGACCTGAACGGCTGGACGCGGTTCGTGTCGATGCAGGACCAGTACAGCCTGATCATGCGTGAGGAGGAGCGGGAGATGCTCCCGTTCTGCCTCGACCAAGGCATCGGTGTGCTGCCCTGGAGCCCGCTGGCCAGGGGTCGCCTGGCCAGGGACTGGGACACCACGACCAAGCGCAGCGAGACGGACGGCTTCGGCAAGAGGCTGTACCGGCAGGCGGTGGAGTCCGACCGCAAGATCGTCGACGCGGTCGGCGAGATCGCCGGCGCGCGCGGAGTCACCAGGGCTCAGGTCGCGCTGGCCTGGCTGCTGCACCAGGACTCCGTCACCGCGCCGATCGTCGGGGTGACGAAGGAACACCACATCACCGACGCGGTCGCCGCCGTCGAGCTGGAGCTGTCCGACGACGAGCTGACCCGGCTCGAGGAGAACTACGTGCCGAGGGCGCCCGAGGGCTACTGACGCCCACCGCCGATCCGCACGGCCGATCCGCACGGCCGGGGTCGCCGTCGCCGGCCCGGCGCCGTCACGGGAGAGTGGGCCCATGACGACGACCCCGGCGAGCGGCGACCTCGGCGCGGTACTGGTACACGGGATGTGGCACGGCGCGTGGGTGTGGGACGCGGTCCGCGCCGAGCTCGATGCGGCCGGCATCGCCAACACCGTGGTGGAGCTGCCGATGACCGACCTGGCCTCGGACGTGGCGGCCACCCGGCGGGTACTGGACGAGTTCGACCGGCCGGCGGTGCTGGTCGGGCACTCCTACGGCGGTGCGGTGATCACCGAGGCTGGCGTCCACCCGAGCGTCGAGCAGCTGGTCTACCTGACCGCGTTTCAGCTCGACGAGGGCGAGTCGGTCGCCCGGGTACTGCCCGAGCTGGAGCTGCCGCCTGCCCCGCTGGTCGAGGCGCTGCGCTTCTCCGAGGACGGGCGGTGGAGCACCGTGGACCCGGCGCTGGCCGAAGCGGTGCTCTACGGCGACGCGGCACCGGACCTGGCCGCCGCCGCGGTCGCCCGGCTCCGACCGGCCGGCAGGGCCCTGCTCGCCGCGGTGCCCGCGGCGATCGCCTGGCGGCAGGTCCCCTCGACCTACGTCGTCCTCGGCGACGACCAGGCCATCAACCCGGACCTGCAGCGGGCCATGGCCGCCCGCGCCACCTGGCGCCACGACTGGCCCGGTGACCACAGTCCGGCCGCCGCACGGTCGACGGAGGTCGCCGAGCTGATCACCTCGCTGGCCAGGACGAACCCGGCAACCGCTCGCGACGAGCGGCATTATTCAGGACCCTCCTAGAGGCTCCTAGTGGTGTGTCTCCAAAATGAGAGCCCCGTTGTGGGATAGGTTCTGTGGGTGAACAGGCCTGCTGTCGCGTTGGTGATGTCGGATGGTCAACGAGATGCGCTGGAGGTGCTGGCGCGGTCTCAGACGGCGCCGCATCGGCAGGTGCAGCGGGCCAAGGCACTGTTGTTGGCCGCGGACGGGGTGGCGAACTCGCGGATCGGGCAGCAGGTCGGGGTGAAGGCCGCCACGGTGCGAGTGTGGCGGTCTCGGTTTTCCGAGGAGGGGCTGGCCAAGCTGGGCAAGGTCCGTGCCGGGCGGGGCCGCAAGTCCAGCATCCCGCAGGCCAAGATCGACGAAATCGTCGCATTGACCCAACACTCCAAGCCGGCGGGACACACGCACTGGTCGTGTCGAACGATGGCCAGGCAGGTCGGGGTCTCCCCGGCGACCGTGCAACGGGTCTGGGCCGCGCGCGGACTCAAGCCACACTTGGTCAACACGTTCAAGCTGTCGAATGATCCGCGTTTCGAGGAGAAGCTGATCGACGTGGTGGGGTTGTATCTCAACCCCCCGGACAAGGCGATCGTGCTGTGTTGCGATGAGAAATCCTCGGTACAGGCGCTGGATCGCACCCAGGCGTCGTTGCCGATGACCAAGGGCCGGGCGGCGACGATGACCCATGACTACAAGCGCAACGGCACCACGACGCTGTTCGCCGCACTGGACGTGCTCACCGGCACTGTCATCGGCCAGTGCCTGCCTCGCCATCGCCACGAAGAGTTCTTGCGGTTCTTGCGCACGATCGACCGCGAAACACCGAAGGGCCTCACGGTGCATCTGATCGTGGACAACTACGCCACCCACAAACATGCCAACGTGCAGGCCTGGCTGACCAACCATCCCCGGTTTCAGATGCACTTCACCCCGACCTCCTCCTCGTGGCTGAACCTGGTGGAACGCTGGTTTCGGGAACTCACCGACAAGGCCCTGCGACGCGGTGTGTTCCACTCCGTACCGGACCTGATCGCCAAGATCGAGGACTACCTCGCCGCGCACAACACCGACCCCAAGCCCTTCGTCTGGACCGCCACCGCCGAAGACATCCTCACCAAAGTCAACCGCGGCCGAGTAGCACTCCAAGCAGCCGCCCAATGACGAGACACACCACTAGAGGGCGTCTCCCGCCGCCAAACCGAGCTGGCCGAGGAAGTCGAGCTGGTCGAAGTAGAACCGGGTGCTGCTGATCTTGCCGTCGCGCTCGGTGTGAAAGCCGACGAAACGGCTGTCGACACGGTTGCCGGTCGGCGCGATCGTGGTGCCGTCCGCACCGGTCAGCGGGCCGGTGTGGGTGCCTTCCAGGGATCCTTCCTCGGCGGCGGTGTCCGACTGCCCGCCGACCGTGGTCGCCAGCACGATGCGGTTGTCCGGGAAGGCATCCATGTAGGCGCTCCAGAATTCGGCGACGCCCTGGTGGCCCTTGCCGACGAACCCGGGTGCGGTGATCTCGCAGTCCTCGGCGTAGCAGGCGAAGTACCCGTCACGGTCGCGGTTGTTCCAGGTGGTGGTGGTCTGTTCGATGAGCTGCAAGGCGTCCATACCGGCGACGGTAGGCAGGCCGGGGGCGCGGAACATCTACCGATCCGCATACCCGGCGGGGCAGTGGTCCCCCGACCGTCGCCGACCATGTCAGCCGATGCTTGCAATGGCCTTGCAGCGGTCCTGGGCGCGCGGAACCGCCGACGGTGCCGCCGCCTCGGTCACCGACGACCCGTGATCAGCCGCCGGCGGTGACGGGGTTGCGGAACGCGGAGAGGACACCGTCCAGGTCGGCGGGTGCATTGCCGTGCAGGATCACCCGGTTCGCGCCGGCGTCCAGCTGTCGTGCGGCACGCTCGGCACAGTGCGCCGCGTCACCGATCGCCGCGCCGTCGCGGAGCCAGTGCTCGGGGTAGACCTCAGCCAGCCGGCGCAGCTCCTCGGTGCTGAAACTGGCGGTGTCGGCCATCCGGTCGGCCAGCAGCGGGTGCTCCCGGAGCCGGCGCAGTACGGCCGGGTCCCAGCCGTTCGCCGCCACGATCAGCTCGCCGTAGCCGGGCCACTGCAGGTAGGTGGTCATCCGGCGGACCACCCGCGCCAGGATCTGCTCCTCGGGCTGGTCGCAGGCGGTGACCAGCATGGCCCAGACCCGCAGCGCGTCGGGGTCCCGACCGGCCCGCTCGGCCGCCCCGCGCGCCAGGGCCACGCTGCGGGTGACCGCCTCGTCGGTCCAGTGCGAGTGCAGGATCAGGTCGTCGAAGGCGCGCCCGGCCAGTTCCTGGGTGCGCGGGCCGAGTGCGCCGAGCGCCAGCCGGGGCGGGCGCGCCAGCTCGACGCCGAGGGAGAGTCGCCCCGGGAACCGCCCGAGCGGGCCGTCGTGGTCGCTCACCGTGCCGCCCCGCCACAGCGTGCGCAGCACACCGGCGCAGTCCTCGAGCACCGCCATGCTCGGCCGGGGCATGCCCCACGCGTCCCACTGGTGGTTGGGCCCCCGGCCCAGGCCGAGGGTGAAGCCGCCGGTGGCGAGCTGGCCGAGCGTCGCACCGTAGGCGGCCAGGTCCATCGGGTGCCGGGTGTGCGGGAAGGTCAGCGCGGTGACCACCTCCATGTCACCGGCCAGCGCCGCCGCGTACCCGCCGAGCACCGCGCTGTGCTTGACGTTCAGCCGTTCGGAGACCAGCACCGCGCCGAACCCCAGCCGCGCGCCGTCACCGACCTCACGGGCCACCGGCGCGGCCGAGGTGACATGGCCGGGGACCACGTAGAACGCCAGCGCGGAGGTGTCCCTGGTAGCGCCGCCCGGCGGGGTCCGGTCAGCGGCCCGCTGTGTACTCGCCAGTGCCACGCCGGACCACTCCCTCGTGATCAGCTCAACCGGCTCGGCGGATGAGTCAGGTCCCCTGATGCTGCCGCGGCGGTCGCGGGTCGGGATACGGCGGTGCCGAGCAACGTCGCGCCGATCCGTTGGCCGTCACTGACGACCGGTCCGACCGAACGCGGTCCGGGCGCGCTGCCCTTATCCCGGACTGATGACGAACCCCGGCAAGATAGACAAGAACCTAGTGACTTGCATGATGATAGTTAGAGGCCTAGCCTCGGTGACCCGCGAGATGATCGACCTGGGAGCCAGCTGATGCGCTACACGACCTTCGGCCGCCGCAGCGGTCTGCGGGTGTCCGAGTACGGCCTGGGCGCGGGCAACTTCGGCACCGGCTGGGGTACCGGCGCCGAGATCGACGAGTCGCGCAAGATCTTCGAGCGCTTCGCCGAGGCGGGCGGCACCCTGATCGACACCGCCGACGGCTACCAGTTCGGCGAGTCGGAGAAGTTCCTCGGTGAGTTCCTCGGCGCCGAGCGGGACAACTTCGTGGTGGCCACCAAGTACACCCAGGGCGCGACCCCGGGTGGCGTCTCGGTCACCGGCAACAGCCGCAAGAACATGATCCGGTCCGTGGAGCAGAGCCTGACCCGCCTCGGCATCGAGGCGGTCGACCTGTACTGGGTGCACCACCCGGACCGGATCACCCCGACGGAGGAGATCCTGCGCGGCCTCGACGACCTGGTCAGCGCCGGCAAGATCCTGCACGCCGGGCTGTCGAACTTCCCGGCCTGGCGGGTGTCCTGGGCGGCCGCGGTCGCCGATGCCCGGGCCTGGGCCCCGATCGTCGGGATCCAGGTCGAGTACAGCCTGGTCGAGCGCACCGCGGACCGCGAGCTGCTGCCGATGGCCGAAGCGCTCGGGCTGGGGGTGGCGATGTGGTCACCGCTCGGCGGCGGCCTGCTCACCGGCAAGTACCGCCGGAGCAGCGCGGGCCGGCTCACCGACTGGAACCGCCTGGTGCACCGGGAGGACAACGACCAGAAGGTCGCCGTCGTGGACACGGTGCTGGCCATCGCCGCCGAGACCGGGGCCACCCCCGCGCAGGTGTCCGTCGCATGGATCCGCGGCAGGGCCACCCCCGGCGTCACCCATCTGCCGATCATCGGCCCGCGCAGCCTGGCCCAACTCGAGGACTACCTCGGCGCGCTGGACGTCGAGCTCACCGCGGAGCAGCTCGACCGCCTCGACACCGCCAGCGCCGTCGTGGCGGGCGTCCCGCACGGAGTCGGCGACAGTGTGCACAACGCGGTCCTCGGCGGCGTCGCGGACCGGTACCTGCCGCGCGCCCTGCCAGTCGTCTGAGCCGATGCGCCGCACCCGGCTCACCGACGCCGAATGCCCCATCTCGCGCTGCCTGGACGTCCTCGGCGACTGGTGGAGCCTGCTCATCCTGCGCGATGCCCTGGACGGCGCCACCCGCTTCGACCAGTTCGAACGCAACCTCGGCATCGCACCCAACATGCTCATCCGGCGGTTGCACGGCCTCGTGGCGGACGGCCTGCTGCAACGCCGTCAGTACCAGCAGCGGCCGCCCCGCCACGAGTACCTGCTCACCGAGCGCGGCCGTGACGTGCAGCCGGTGATCATCGCGCTCGGCGAGTGGGGCGACCGGCACCGGGGCCGGGAGCAGCGCAGCCTGCAGCTGGTGGACCGGGAGACCGGCGCCGTGGTGGATCCGGTGCTGGTCGACCGCGGCACCGGGCGTCGGTTCGACGAGATCGATGTCGGGTACGTGGCCGGCCCCGCCGCCAGCGACGCGCTGAAGGCCCGGTTCGCCGAGCTCGCGGCCGGCCCGGAGGAGGCGGCCGCGCGGCGCGGGTAGGGCCGCGCTCCTAGGATTCGGCGGTGTCGACACGGCAGCCCGCTCCGGGATTCGAGCTCCTGCGATCCTCCCCGTTCGTCGAGCGGCTCGGCCCGATCTACCTGAACTCCGGACCGGGCGGCCCGGTCTTCGGTGCGGTGGTGGAGCACGGGCACACCAACACGATGGGCACCGCGCACGGTGGCTTCCTGGCCGCGCTGGTCGATCTCGCGACCGGCCGGGGGACCCGCCTTGTGCTCGGCGAGGCGACGACGGTCCGCACGGTGAGTGTGAACCTGGACTTCGTCGCCGGCGTCCAGGTGGGCAGCTGGATCGAGGCGGCGGTGACCGTGGAGCACAACGGCGGGCGCACGGTGTTCACCGCCTGCCGGATCACCGCCGACGGCACGCTCGTCGCGCGGGCCAACGTCATCCTCACCAAAGCCTGAGCCCGGCAAGGCCGAGGGGGTCAGCGGCCGAGCGGGGTCATGTCGGCATAGCGGTCGCCGACCGGCGGCTTGATCGCGTTGAGCCGGCTGACCTGCGCCGGAGTCAGCTCGATGGCGTCCGAGGCGACGTTCTCCTCGAGCCGGGTGACGCGCTTGGTGCCGGGGATCGGGGCGATGTCGTCGCCCTGGGCCAGCAGCCAGGCCAGTGCCACCTGCGCCGGCGTCGCGTCCGCCTCGCGCGCGACGGCCGTGACCTCGTCGACGATGCGCAGGTTCTGTTCGAAGTTGCCCGCCGCGAACCGGGGGTTGTTCGCCCGGAAGTCGTCCCGCGCGAACTGGTCGGTCGAGCGGATCGCGCCGGTCAGGAATCCCCGGCCGAGCGGGGAATACGCCACGAAGCCGATGCCGAGCTCGCGCACCAGGGGCAGGATCTCCGCCTCCGGATCGCGGGTCCACAGCGAGTACTCGGTCTGCAGCGCGGTGATCGGGTGCACGGCCTGGGCCCGGCGGATCGTCTCGGCACCCGCCTCGGAGAGCCCGATGTGCCGGATCTTGCCCTCGGCGACCAGCTCGGCGAGGGCGCCCACGGTGTCTTCGATCGGTGTGTTCGGGTCCACCCGGTGCTGGTAGTACAGGTCGACGTGGTCGGTGCCGAGTCGCTTCAGCGATCCCTCGAGCGCGGTCCGGATGTTCGCCGGCGAGCTGTCCAGCGCGTTGACCCCGGCGGCGTGGGAGATGAAGCCGAACTTCGTGGCCAGCACCACCTGGTCGCGGCACCCGGCGATGGCCCGGCCGACGAGCTCCTCGTTCAGGTACGGGCCGTAGATCTCGGCGGTGTCGAGAAGGGTGACCCCGAGGTCAAATGCCCGGTGGATGGTGCGGACTGCTTCGGAGTTGTCACTGTTCGCGCCCGTGTAGAAGGCGGACATCGACATCGCGCCGAGGCCGATGCGGGATACGTCCAGCCCACCCAACAAAATGTGCTTCATGGGTTCGACGCTAGGCGCGGGCCCACGCGGGCACGTCGGTGTGGTCCAACCTGGGTGCGGCGCACCCAGGTTCGCGCGCGAGTTCCGGCCTACCGTGGTGCCATGGAGAACCCGAACGTGCTGGGGACCTACCTGAAGGCGCGGCGTGCCCACGTCACGCCCGCCGAGGTCGGCCTGCCCCCTGGCGGGACCCGCCGGGTTCCCGGGCTGCGTCGGGAAGAGGTGGCGTCGCTGGCCGGGTTGAGCGTCGACTACTACGCCCGGCTGGAACAGGGCCGCGAGCTGCACCCGTCGGCGAGCGTGCTGAACGCGCTCGCCAGAGTCCTGTGCCTCGGCCCGGACGCCCAGCGCTACCTGTTCGCGATCGCCACCTCGGGTCCGAAGGTACCGCCGTCGCGCGGCCGCGTGCCGATCAGCGCGAACCTGCTCGAGCTCGTCGAGGAGTGGACCAACCACCCCGCGATGCTGGTCGACGACTGCCACAACGTGATTGCCGCGAACCAGCTCGGCAGGGCCATGTACGTCGGCCACCGGCACAGCGACAACCTGCTCAGGCTGCTCTTCCTGGATGACGACGCCCGGATCTTCTACCGCGAGTGGGGCAAGGTCGCCTCCGCGTCGGTCGCCGGTGTCCGGGCGGCCGCCAGCCGCGACCCGAACAACTCGCCCCTGATGGCGCTGGTCGGCGAGCTGACGGTGCGCAGCGAGGAGTTCCGCAAGCGGTGGGCGAAGGCGGAGGTCCGGGAGAAGACCTCCGGCGTGCTGCTCCTGCACCACCCGGTCGTCGGTGATCTCGACCTCAGCTACGAGACCCTGCGGCCGACCGGCACCCCCGAGCTGATGTTGAAGGTCTACCGGGCGGAGCGGGGCTCCGCGATGAGCGAGAAGCTCGCGATGCTGGGCAGCCTTACCGCCGACCGGAGTGTGCCCGTCGAGCTCGCGGCCGGGGATCGCGACCACTCCCAGCCGATGAGCCACCGCACGGCGAACGAAGGTGACCGCCGACCGAGGTAACCGGACCGATCTCTTTTTGAGAAATGACCGGGGCACCAGCTGGGGCAGCTTGTTCACCGTCCCCAGCGAACTGGTTTGCCCGTGTTGGAGTCCTCATGCGGTGGTTCTCGCTCGTCGGCGCCCGAGGCGCTCAGGTCGCGCGCGCGATGTTGTCCCTCGTGCTCGCGCTGCTGGTCAGGTTGGTGGTCGGCCCGTCCTCGTGCCTGGTGGCCCCGGCGCGCGGCAGCGTCCTTCTGTTCAGGGCCAGGGTGCGGCCGCACAATCTAGGTTGACATTCGAAACTCAGCCTCCGTAGTGTCCGGCCGTCGCGTTTGCGGACCCAAGCCGGGAGGCCACCGTGCCCATGCTCGACGTCTACGTCCCCGAGGGCGCACTCCGTCCTGAAGCCGAGGGCGCCCTGCTCGCCCGGTTGACCGACATCCTGATGGCCGCCGAGGGGTTCGACCCGGCGGACCCGGTGATGCGCGCCGTGTCCTGGGTGTTCCTGCACCGGCCGGTGACCACCTACGTGGCGGGGGTGCCCGCTGACGCGCCCCGGTACAAGGTCGTCGCCACCGTCCCGGAGGGGCAGCTCGACGACCGGAGCCGCGCCGAGGTGGTGGCCGACGTGACCGAGGCCGTACTCGACGCGGAGGAGGGCTCGCGGCCCCGCGACGTGGGGCGGGTGTGGGTGTTCCCGACCGAGATCCCGGACGGGCGGTGGGGTGGCAACGGGCGCATCGTGCGCCTCGCCGACATCCTGGCCCGGGAGACCGGCGCCGACGAGGCCCGCCGCACTGCCGAGAAGCGCATCGCCGCGAGCCGGGCGGACCGGTCTGGCATCCCCGGCTGAGCGAGGCTGAGCAACGCTGACCGAGGCTGAGCCGGGGAAGCCCGAGGTTGGTGCGTCGAGGGGGCGCCCCGGCTAGCCTGACGGGAGGAGGCGCCCATGGCACCGGAAACGATGTTGACCCCCTACGAGCGCAAGAGTTGGAAGAAGCTCCAACGCCAGCTCGAGTCCGACGGCTCTCGACGCGCCGGTGCGCGCTCCAGCTCGCGGAGCGTCGTCCTGGCCATGGCCGCGGTTGCCGTCCTGATGCTGCTCGCCTCGAGTGTGATCGGCGGCCCGGTGGCGGTTGCCGCTGTCGCGGTCTACCTCTGTCTGACCATGACGCTGTGGGGACTCGCCAGGCTTGTCTGGCGGACCTGACCCGGGGTGTCCCCGGTCGGGCTCACTGGCCGAACGTCTTCTTCAGCGCGGCGCTCATGGGCTTGGCGAGCAGGGCGCTGTACCTGCCCGGGGCGAGCCGGGTGATGATGTCGAGCGCCACGGTGTCCTTCCCGGTCAGTACCCGTGGCTTGCGCTTGAGGATGCCTTTGACCACCCCCGCCGCGACCACCTCGGGGAGGACCCCGGGAGCCTTGTCGAACGCCCGCTGCAGGGACTCCCGGTGCTCGGCGTCGATCACCGGAGAGTTGGTCATCAGCGCCGTCTTGGTGACCCCGGGCATCACCAGCGTCACCGTGACCGGGGAGCCGGCCAACTCCATCCGCAACGCCTCGGTGAAGCCGCGCACGGCGAACTTGCTGGTGCTGTAGCCGACCACGGCGGAAGGCGCCATCAGTCCGGTGTAGCTGCCGATGTTGACCAGGCTCGCCTCCGGCCGGGCGAGCAGGTCCGGCAGGAAGATCGAGGTGCCGTGGATCGCGCCCCACAGGTTGATGTCCAGGATGCGACGCACGTCGGACAGCGGGGTGTCCACGAAGTTCTTCGGCCCTGGTCCGATCCCGGCATTGTTGACCAGGATGTCGACCGCCGGGTGCGCGGCGAGCACCTCCTCCCGCAGGGTTCGGAACCCGGCCTCCGAGGCGACGTCCACCTGGTGCGCGCTGGCCCTGCCGCCGGCTGAGGTCACCTCCGCGACGACCCGTTTCGCGCTCTCCAGGTCGAGGTCGGCCACGGCGACGGTGGTGCCCCGCCCGGCCAGGTCGTGGGCGATGGCCCGGCCGATGCCGGACCCGCCGCCGGTCACCACGGCCACCTTGCCCCGCAGACTGCGCACCAGCTGTCTCCTTCGGTCCAGGCCGCTCCGCGCTCCACCGTGGAGTCGCCAGCATCCTCTTGGTCGGCTGCTCGACTATCGGGGTTTAGAGTAGTGTCCCGGGTCACTCTTGAGAAGTGGGCGCCAACTGCACACGCGGCGACCACCCAAGATTGCCGGCAGCCCCGGTTGCTGGCGCCTACTGGTCCGAGGGGGCCGGCCAGTGCAGGGCGGGCGTGCTCTCGGGCCGCTGTTCGGGCATCCCGGCCAGCGCATGCAGCGTCCGCAGGTAGGCCTGCCACACGCTGTCCGAGTCCGTCGGTCGGACCGCGGCGCGCAGCGACGCCAGTAGCCCGGGTTCGTACAGCTCGCGCAGCGCGCGCACCAGGTCGTCGACGTCGCCCGGGGTGCACACCAGCCCATCCACACCGTCCCTGACCACGTCGGGGAAGTTCCCGACCCGGGTCACCACGGTGGGCAGGCCGTGCCAGTGCGCGAGCGCGACCAGCTGCGAGGCGGTCGCCGTCCGGTACGGCAGGACGAGCGCGTCCGCCCCCGCGAACAGCTCGGGGATCCGCTCGGCCGGCAGGTACCGGGGGTGTACCTGGACGCGGTCCGCCAGTCCCAATCGGTCGATGAGGGCGCGCACCTCGGACTCGTTCTGGTAGAACTCGCCGACGATCGCGAGGTGGACGTCCTCGACGCGCGCCAGGGCCCGCAGCAGGATGTCGACGCCCTTGTAGTGCCGGACCTTGCCGAAGAACAGCAGCCTGCGGAGCGGGGGGCTCCCGAGCTGGCCGGGTTGCCGCGTTCCGTTCGGGAGGTGGGGTGGTAGGGCGGCGACCGCGACCGGCCGATCGGTGAGTCCCGCTAGTGCGTCGCGTTCCGCCGGGGTGTGCACCACGACCGCGTCCGCCGCGCGCATGAGCAGGGCGGCCAGTGGTCGGTCACCCGGCCGCGACTCGTGCGGCACGGCGTTGGCACAGATCACCACGACGTTGGCGTGCCGCCGGGCCAGTCGGGTGATCGCCCACAGCGCCGGTGCCTGCACGGTCGTATAGAAGATCAGGACGACGACCTCGGACTCCGCCGCGGCCCGCCGCCCCGCTCGCCACCAGTGCAGCGGGTTTCGCCAGGACAGCGGTTCCGGCTCGGTGGGGTAGATGCCGGACTCCGGGGCAGCGAGCGGGTACCGCTGCGCCGGCAGCAGCCGGGCGGGGCCCTGGCGTGACCAGGTGCGGAGCCGGACGTCATGGCCGGCCGCCGTCAGTCGGTGCGCCAGGTCTGTGGTGAGCAGCGGAATCCCTCCGCGCCACGGAAAGGCTGGCCCGATCAGCGTCATGCGCACTTCATCCACCGTACTCGATCGGCATTCTCGCTCGTCAATTCACGGGGAGGTCCCAATCCGGTATGTCGAGCGTGCCCGGCCAATCGCGGACCGAAAGGGCTTACTGGTGGTTGGATTGTCGGTCCGGACGACGAATGCACCTTTTTTCGGTATGGTCAGCATCCGCGCTCGGCGACCTTGGTTATCACTGGAACCGGGGGCTGGACAGGCGAGGGGCTGGTTTCCATGCTGGGTGGCTGGTGGCCGCGAGTGGCCGTGGCGGTGTGCTTGTTCGCCGTGGCCGGATGTGGCTCGCCGGCGCCGGCTCCAGCCGCGGCTCCGCCGGCCGTGCGGGCCAGCAATATCGGCGCGAACCCGTGCGCACTGCTGACCATCGGGCAGCAGCACCAGCGGGGGTTGAACCAGGGCGCGCAGCAACCCGCCACCGACGGGCTCAGCGAGGTGTCCTGCGTCTGGAGCTACGTGCCGGTGACCCCGGGCGACACCCTGACGGGCCGGGTGATCCGAGGCCCGCTCCCGGGCGCAACGCCGTCCTCGTCGATCGTCGGCCTGCCCACCTGGCAGTACGTGCCGGCGGGCATGGACCAGAAGACGTCCTGCATCTTCCTCGTCGATGTCGCCCCCGATGAGACGCTCTGGGTGCAGTACAGCAACACCAGCGGCGATCTTCCCGGCCTCAACCACGTGGTGGCCTGCCGGAAGGTCCAGAATGCGGCGGCCAACATGGTCAGCAGGTACCGCTCGCTGCCGAAGTAACGCACGCTCGGTCGGGGTGGGGAAGTTCGTAGATGATCGTGAAACTGCCACCACCGGGCGGGCCTTGATGTTCCGCGCCTCCCGAGACGTACACGGCGCCGTCGCCTTTGAGCGCGGCGAGCAGGCCGCCGACGGCGGCTCTGGCGTGCCGGGTCGAGTTGAGGTCGGAGTCGGTAAGCATGCAGTGCCGGTGACCGCGCACGGAACCCGACGGGTCGGCCTCTGCCTTGGCGAAGATCTGGCGCACGGTGCCGCCGCGCTTGGCCACTTCTTCCAGTACGGCGGCTACCGAGCCGATGTCCAGGGCATCGGCCATCTGACCGTGCAGCGCCCGCAGCGGATTGGCGGCCATGCTGCTTTCCGCGACGACCAGAACGTGACAGTCCTCCAGTTCGGCGCCGGAACTCGCCGACGCGCACGCCGAGGAGACCTCGGCCGCGCCGTCGAGCGCGTGCAGTGCCGTGGTGGTGTCGCATTCGCCGAGCGCGGCCGAGATGCCCAGTGAGCTGGCCGCCCGCGAGCGGCCCATCGACTCGTAGGTGTCGGTGGTCACCGGCTCGATCCCCTCGCGTTGCAGCGCGGTGATCTTGTCCGAGGTCAGTAGCGGGCATTTCACCAGTACGAGGTGCACGTCGGCGGCGGTCACGCCGAGCTCGGCGATCAGTGTGCTGACCGTGTCGGTCACCGCGCTGACCTGGGCCGGGCGGCCGACCTCCCCGGGCGCGAGCGTGCGGGTGCGCCCGGCAGCGGCGACCAGCCCCCGGTCGAAACCGGGGTAGCGCCGGTGATCCCGGACGAACAGGTTGACGTGCGGGCTGAGGACACCTTCCGTACCGCCGGAGAACACCGTCACCGCGGTATCCGGAAGCAGCGGTTCCCACGCCAGTGCGGCGAGACTGCGGCTGAAGTCGTTGACGCAGCCGTTGCCTTCGGTCTTCCCGATGACGGCAACGACGTCTTTCCCGCGGTGGCCGCGGGAGGTGAGGACGTCGAGGCCGGCGACGTCGGCGGGTCCGGCGCAGGGCACCGTGAGCAGGGTGACCGCCGACGACTCCGGCACCCGTCGCCGGCGGGTCCCGGGCTCGGCGTCGGCGTCGATCGTGTCGGTGACCATGGAGTTCTCCAGCCCGGAAGGGGACCGCGTGAACAGGTCGCCGCGCGGAGCCGGAGTCCCCGGCTCCTCAGTTGTATACGACCATGGTTTCCTTGGTGTATCGGAGCGGTCAATACCGATTGCGGGACCTAAGTCGTATACGACCTAGGTCTGATCGAAGGCATTGAGCAACTCCTCGTCCTTGCCGGTGTGCTCGCTCATCAGGTACCCGGCCTGGATCGGCGACCCGCCGAGGATCGCCTGGGCGATCGCCGCGTGATCGGCCCACGACTCGTCCGTGCGCGCTTCGAGATGCTGATCGAAGATCCAGGACACCCGGCGCAGTACTTGCCCGAGCATGATCTGCAGCTGGGTGTTACCCGAGGCCTCGGCGACGAGGGTATGGAACTGGATGATCAACGGCGGCAGCTCGTCGAGCGCGTGCATGCGGCCGGCGGCACGGCCGCGCTCCACGACGCGCGCGAGCTCGGCGGCGGCCTCCCCGCCGTTGCGCTGTGCGGCCAACTGCGCGGCCAGCACCTCCAGGCCCCGCCGAACCTGCATCAGCTCGAGCGCGTCGGCGCGCGAGGTTGCCGACACGGTGGCGCCCCGGTAGCGGACGAGGGTGACAAAGCCTTCGGTCTGCAACTGAGCGAGAGCCTCGCGGACCGGAACCCGGGAGACGCCGAACCGCGCACCGAGATCGTCCTCGATGAGCCGGTCTCCCGGTGCGAGACGACCAGCGAGGATGTCCTCGCGCACGGCATGCGCGATCGCTTCTCGCGGCGCGAGCTGGTGCGACTCCTCAGCGGCGTTCACACGCCCCGAGCGTAGATGAACAGGTCCAGGCGGCCGCGGCCGCTGACTTCGGTCGGTGCCGCGCCGCACTCGTGCCTGGGCGAGACTGCCCGGCAGAGTGGTTCAGGCGACGCGGCCAGCGGCAGTCAGGGAGCCGGTGAGGTCGAACACCCGGTCCAAACCGACCGCACTCAGCTGACGGAGCACCGCCGGGCCGGGGGCGATGAGGCGTAGCGGGATGCGCAGGGCCTGGCAACGGCCGAGCGTGGTCACGAGCACGCCGAGCCCCGTCGTGCCGAAGAAGGTGACCGCGACCAAGTCGACGACTACCGACGCGTGCGGGCCGGCGGTGTCGCATGCGGCGGAGAGGGCTTCCTCGAGCAGCGGTGCGGTGCTCATGTCCACCTCGCCACTGGCGCGCACGACGTGGACGTTGTCCTCTTGCCTCGTGGTGACAACCAGCAGTTCGTCGTTCATGTCGACGGCCTCCCAAGGACCCTGTTGCCGCGCGGATACCCGCAGCGGTCGAGGTCACGCGCGGCAATCCGGTGAACGCCAGATTTTTTTGGACCCGGTGATCCAGGCGATCGTCGATGGTTGGGCCCGCACGGAGGTGCGCCAGCTCGGGATCAATGCCGGCCGGGCAGGAAGTCCTCGATGTAGTCCTCGACCACTCGGTCGATGCTCTCGTCGAGCGGCAGGCCGAGCGCCTTGGCGCGGTCCCAGCTGGCGTCGGTGGCCCAGCCGTCGACGATCGCCTGGATCACCGGGTCGGGCTTGGTGATGATCGGTCCGAGGCGGATCCGATGCTTCTCGGCCACCCGCTTCACCGCCGCCACCATGTCCTCCACCGTGTAGGCCTGGCTCGGCAGGTTCACTGCCCGGTCGTCGCCCACCGCCGAGGCCGGCGCGTCATGCAGGCCGATGAAGCCGGCAACGCAGTTGCGGTAGCCGAGCATCGGCAGCTGTGCCCCGGTCACCGGCAGCACACATTCCACGCCGTTCAGCGGCTCGCGGAACACCCCGGAGCAGAAGCTGGAGGCGGCGGAGTTGGCCTTGCCGGGGCGGACGAAGATGGTCGGCAGCCGGGCTGTCCGGCCGTCGAAGAAGCCCTTGCGGCTGTAGTCGTTGATCAGCAGCTCAGTGATCGTCTTGGTGACGCCGTAGGTGGTCTGGCTGGTCTGCTTGGTCTCGTCGCCCACCGTCTTCGGCATCATCGAGCCGCCGAACACCGCGATCGAGCTGGCGGCGACCAGGCGCTGAGCCCCGCCCGCGCGGGCGCGCAGCGCCTCGAACACGTTCAGCGCGCCGTCGAGGTTGACCTTGAGGGCCAGGTCGAAATCCTGCTCGCCGCCACCCGACAGGATCGAGGCGAGATGGAACACCGAGATGTCGTCGCGGTCGACCAGACCGGTGACCGTGGCGCGGTCGGAGATGTCGCCGGTGACGATCGACACCCGGTCATCCAGCCCGTCCGGCCGATCCTCCGGTGCCGCCACGTCGAACAGGGTGATCGCGTCGATCGGCTCCGGAGCTCCCGAGATGCCGATGAGCGTGCCGCGCTCGAGCAGTGCCCGGGCCAGGTTCAGCCCGACGAAACCGAGACCACCGGTGATGAGGACCTTCATCCTGCGTTTCCCCTGATCCTGCCTGCGAGGTGTGCGAGGCGACCGTGATGTATGACTGATCAGGTCTAGCTCCCTCGCCCCGTCGCCGCAAGGAGAAAGGGCTCCCCGGCATCGCCCGGTTCCCGTGTCGGGGTACTTGGTGGTAAATCTGGACGGCTGCCGATCCGGGCGTCGTAGGGTGCGGTTCATGACCACCGAAGCCGCGCCGCTACTGCCGGAAACTCGCCGTGCCCTGTTGCACCGCGTCGCCGGCCGACCTGCTCGGCGACCGGTCGCGCCCGCACCCGGCGGGCCGACGTTTCCACTACTCCAACCCCGGGTTCGCGCTGCTCGGCGCCCTCGTTGAACGGTTGCGGGGCGGTCCTCGGCGCGGCGACCCTCGCCGAGATGCGTGAGCCGATGGCCGTGTCGCGCTCCGAGGACCTGGCCGGCGCCTGCGGGCTGGGTCTCCAGCTCGTGCACGACCACGGGCGCACCCTGTTCGGGCACGGCGGTTCCATGCCGGGCTTCGTGGCCGGCCTCTGGATCAGTGCGAGCGAACGGCTCGCCGGGATCGCCGTGTGCAACTCCACCTCCGGGCCGTCCGTCGCCGCCGACCTGGTGCGGATTGTCGCGGAGCGCGAACCGCGGCTCCCCGAGCCATGGCGGCCGCTGACCGCCGCGGACCCGGCGCTGCTGGCGCTGACCGGCCCCTGGTACTGGGGCACCCACTCCTATCTCCTGCGGGTGCTCGCCGACAGCGGTCTCGATCTGTCACCGCTCGGCGGGCTGGGCGGCCGACCGTCGCGGTTCCGGGCGGAGACGGATGGCACCTGGACGGGACTGGACGGTTACTTCGCGGGCGAGACGCTCCGGCTGGCGCAGGGCGGGGAGGTGCATCTGGACGTGGGTACCTTCGTGTTCACGCGGCAGCCGTACGAACCGGGCGATGCGGTGCCCGGCGGCGCGGACCCGGCGGGCTGGCGGGGCGTCGGCCCGGGCTGACCGCGGCAGAGCCGGCCGAGTCTGGCCGGACAGGCTCGTCGAGATCGACGAAGTTCTGGTTTTCGGGCCCGGGTTCCAGAATTTCGTCGACCTCGGAGTGCGTTCGCCTGGTGTTGACCGTCCCGTTCGGGCTCGGCCCTGCTCGAAGCCTTCCCGACCTCGCATGCCAGTGGAAGGGTCTGGTGCACCCGCCTCACTACCGCGGCGGATGACGAGAGGGGATGCTCGATGGGACGAGTCGAGGGCAAAGTCGCCTTCATCACCGGTGCGGCGCGGGGGCAGGGGCGCTCACACGCCCTGCGGCTCGCGCAGGAGGGCGCGGACATCATCGCGGTGGACATCTGCGACCAGATGGACACGGTGCCCTTCCCGATGGCTACGCCGGAGGACCTGACCGAGACGGTCAAACTCGTGGAGAGCCTGGACCGGCGGATCGTCAGCCGGCAGGCCGACGTGCGCGATCTCGCCGCACTGGAAGGGGTGGTGGCCGAGGGCATCGCCGAACTCGGCCGGCTGGACATCGTCTGCGCCAACGCCGGCATCGCCAGCATGCAGGCTTGTTGGGAGTTCAGCGAGCGGCAGTGGCAGGACGTGCTCGACGTCAACCTCACCGGGGTCTGGAAGACGGTCAAGGCGGCCATCCCGCCGATGATCCAGCAGGGCACCGGCGGCTCGATCATCCTGACCAGCTCCATGGCGGGTCTGTTCGGTTTTCCCAACATCGGCGCCTACAACTCGGCCAAGCACGGGGTGACCGGGCTGATGCGCACGCTCGCGGTCGAGCTCGCCCCGCACAGCATCCGGTGCAACTCGCTGCACCCGGGTGTGGTGAACACCGACATGGTCCACAACCCGGCGTTCTACGAGCTCGCCGGGGTGCCGGGGGCCACCCGCGCCGAAGCCGAGCTGGCGTTCACGTCGTTGAACGCCCTACCCGTCTCGCAGGTGGAGGCGGTCGACATCAGCAACGTGGTGCTCTGGCTGGCCTCCGAGGAGTCCCGCTACGTCACCGGCACCACCCAGGTCATCGATGCCGGCGCGACGGCTCCGTTCAAGGTTCCGCACACCTGAGTCACGATCAGCGGTGTGACGGCGATGCGGCCGACAGTCATCGGGCTCCATACGTCGCCTGCATGCACACCGATGTGGCGCTGTGCACGTAGGGCCCGAAGCGTGCCACCTCAACGAACCCGTGCCGCCGATAGAAGGCGATCGCCGCCCGTTGCTTGTCGCCTGTCTCGAGTCGCAGGAGATCGGTGCCGGCATCGTGGGCGTAAACGATCAAGGCGGTGATCAGGGCGTCGGCGACGCCAGTGCCGCGGTGCTCGGGCGCGACGAAGAACCGCTTCAGTTCGCCGATGCCGCCCTCTTGCAGCTCGACGCCCCCGAGCCCGGCGAGTCGGCCAGCGACACGAACTCCGACCAGGTGCACCCGACTCTGCTCGAGCTGTGCAACCGAGTAGCCGAACGTCTCATGTACCGCGTAGCCACCGAGCGCCAGCTCCGAGGTCAACGCGTCCAACAGGGCGACCGCCTCCGGATCGCGGGCATCCACCGGCACAGCGAGGAGGCCGGGCCTTGCGTCGTCCACGGTCCAGACGCTAACCGATCGCACAGGTCAGAACCCAGGCACTCGGGAACCCGCGGTGAGGGTTCGCCGGCGGAAGATCGAGTTTGGCTCGCCGGCGCGGTGGACCGAAGATGAGGGGATGGACGCCGTGCGGCGATTTGCCGAGCTGGTCAGTCAGCCGGACCCGCCGCTGGACCGCGCCGCGCTCGTGCTGGCCGCCGGCGCCGACCCCAACCTGGACATCGAGCACTGGCTGGCAGAGCTGGATCGGCTCGCCGAGGGCGTCACTGATCTCGACGGCCTGCTGCACCGGCTGTTTGTCCAGGAGCGCTTCACCGGTAACACCCGCAACTACTACGACCCGCGCAATTCGTTGCTACCCCACGTCCTGACCCGCCGGCTGGGAATCCCGATCACACTCGCCGTCGTCTGCATGGAGGTCGGGCGTCGAGCCGGCGTGCCGATCGACGGGGTCGGCATGCCGGGGCACTTCCTGGTCCGGCCGGTCGGGAGCGACGTCCTGTTCGACGTGTTCGACGGCGGCGCCGAGCTGACGTCGGCGGCCTGCGAGTCGCGGTTCCGAGAACTGGGCGGTACCGGACCCTTCGGCCGGCATCTGTTGGAGGCGACGACAACCCGGGCGATTCTGGTGCGAATGCTGGAGAACCTGCGAGCCGTGTTCCGCACACTGCGTCGTCCGGCCGGAACCGAGTGGATCCTGCGGATGCGACTCACCCTGCCGGGCGCGGGCCTCGCCGAGCAGCTGGAGCTGGCGCAGGCGCTGGGCAGCCAGGCGAAATGGATCGAGGGGGCTCGGACTCTCGAGGCCCTGGTGCCGGCGGCGCAACCGGAGTTGGCGCAACGGCTGGCGATCGCGGCGCGATCGCTACGCGCAAACCTCAACTAGCCGGACTGTCACCATCACGTGGTCCCGACCTCGATGACGACCTTGCCGATCACATGCCCGTCCTCGACCAGTGCCAGAGCGTCCCCGGCCTTGTCGAGCGGGAAGACGTGGGTGACGTGCGGGGTGAGTGCGCCCTCCGCAACGAGCCCGACGAGCCCGCGCAGTACCCCGGAACTTCTGTCGCGCACGACCTCGCGGCCGCCCAGCCGCTTCACCAGGTCCTTGTCCGCAACCGACAACACCTGGACCGGGTCGGCGGGCAGAGTGGACACCACGCGCAGCGCGTCCCCGCCGACCAGGTCGAACACGGCGTCGATGTCCCCGCGAGCCGCCTCACGGATCCTGTCGAGCACGCCGTCGCCGTAGGTCACCGGCGTTGCCCCGAACGAGGAGATCAGGGCGTGCTTGGCCGGGCTCGCCGTGCCGATCACCCGCAAGCCGGCCGCGCGGGCCAGCTGCACGGTGGCGAGGCCGACTCCTCCGCCGGCACCGTTGACGAGCAGGGTCGCCCCACGGGGCAGGCCGAGGTTGGTCAGGGCGTCGAAGGCCGTCCCCGCCGCCACGGGTAGAACGGCCGCGTCGTGGGGTGACACCGACGACGGGCGGTGCGCCGCGAACGGTGCCTGGACGAGCGCGTACTCCGCCCAGCCGCCCACCATCCCGGGACAGCCGCCGAACACCTCGTCACCGGCGGTGAAGCCCTGGACACCTGGCCCCACGCGCTCCACGACCCCGGCGACCTCGCGGCCCAGCACCGCCGGGCCGGCAGTGCCGTAGGCCCCCTCCCGCAGCCGCCAGTCACCGGGGTTCACCCCAGCCGACCGCACCTGGACGAGAAGCTCCCCGGGGCCCGGCACCGGAACGGGTACGTCCAGGAAGGCCTGCTTCTCCGGACCTCCGACCTCGACGAATCCGTACGCGCGCATCCCGTCTCCCTCCGGCCCGGTTCGAATCTAGACCTCCGCCGCGCACCGAGTGACGAGCGGTGATCCAGTCCGGGGTGGCGCTCCGGTGGCCGGAGGCTAATGCCCACCAGGTATCAACCGACCCGGAATAGGTCTTGGACGGGCATGCCTACACCGGCGACGGATTCACCACGGCCTCGGCGGCGGCCCGCGACTGGTTCCTGGAGCACCTGCCCGCCCGCTGACGCACGTCCACCGCACTAGGGACTGGGGAGCGATCGCGGTAGCCCGAACGAGGGCAGCACGCTGTTCTCGAAGCGGGTCATGGCGCTGATCCGGTCGCCGGTGAGGGTGAGAACGTAGAGGCCGGTTCCGTGGCGGATGCCGGTCGGGGAGCGCAGGTAGGCTCCGAACGCCGGTTGACCATTGGCTCGGGTGGGGATGAGGTCGAACCTCCGACCCGCGCGGAAGATGCTGGCGCAGAAGCGCGCCACGACGTCTCGGCCCTGGTATTCGAACGGCATCGGTGGCATCGACATGAAGACGTCGTCGGTCAGAAGGGTCACCAGCGCGGCGAGATCGGCGGATTGCCAGGCGCGGACGAATCTCGCCACGATCGCATCCTCGGCGGGTGAGTCGGCGACGGGCGGCGGTTCGCGGTCCCGGTCGGGGGCAGTCGGTGCCGCAGGCTGGCGCGCGCTCGTTTGAGGGCGCTTTTGACCGCCTCGACGGTCGAGTCGAGCAGGTCGGCCACCTCGTCGGCGGGGAATCCGAGAACGTCGCGCAGGATGAGCACGGCGAGCTGACGAGGTGGCAGGAGCTGAAGGGCGGTCACGAAGGCCAGTGAGATGGCTTCGGTCTGCTCGTAGCGGACCTCCGGGCCGAGCGGCGTGTCGATGACAGCCTCGAGCGGAGCTGGAATGCCTCCGGGGAATGGCTCGAGCCAGACGACCTCGCCGAGCCGGGTCGGCTCAGGTGGTTCAACATTGGGCAGGTCCCAGTCCTTGGCCGGGCGTCGGCTGGCCGAGCGGCGCGCGTTGAGGCACCGGTTGGTGGCGATCCGGTAGAGCCAGGTTCGCAGCGAGGCGCGTCCCTCGAACCCCCCGAAGCCTTGCCAGGCGGCCAGCAGCGTGTCCTGCAGGGCATCCTCGGCATCCTGGAACGATCCGAGCATCCGGTAGCAGTGCACCTGCAGCTCCCGGCGGTGCGGCTCGGTCAGCTCCCGGAACGCCTCGCCGTCCCCGGCCCGCGCCCGGGACATCAGGTCGCCGGCTAACACCCTCGCGTCACCTTCTCCCCGCGCCTTGTGCCGCTTCCATCGTGTACAGACACCGACCGAAGGGCGAACGGGTCGGTTGGCGGGCGCCACTTTCGCGATGTCGCGGTGTCTCTATCAGTGGCAGCTGACAACGCCAACCGAGGAGAACCAAGATGGGGAAGATCATCGTCAGCGAGAACGTCTCGCTCGATGGAGTCGTCCAGGACCCGACCGGTGAGGAGGGCTTCGGGCGCGGTGGCTGGTTCCGTCAGCTGGGGGACAAGGACCGCGCAGCGTGGGCCGAGCTCGAGCTCCAGGAGGCACTGGGTGCCGAGGCCCTGCTGCTCGGTCGGCGGAGCGACGCGTGGTTCGCCGCGCGGTGGCTGTCCCGGAGTGGCGCGTGGGCGGACAGGTTGAACAACCTGCCGAAGTACGTCGTGTCCTCGACCCTCGACGTGCCGAGGTGGAGCAACTCGACGGTCCTCAAGGGCGATGTGGTGAAGGAGGTCCTGACGCTGAAGCGGGAGCTGGCCGGCGACATCGTCGTCTACGCCAGCATCCAGCTCGTCCACACGCTCATGGAGCACGACCTCGTCGACGAGCTGCGGCTGACCGTGTACCCGGTCGTGCTCGGGGCCGGCGAGCGCCTCTTCGGCGGGATCAGCGAGACAAAACCCATGCGCCTCGTCGACACCCGCACCGTCGGTGACGGCCTTGCCCACCTCACCTACCAACCCGTTCCGCGGAACGGGTTGGTGCCGGTGGTGGATGGATGAATTCGGCGCGCTCAGCGAGGCGTTCCGGCCGGGTCGGCGGCTATGCACAGGACCTGGTGGTGCAGGGGCGGGACTGGTCCTTCGATCCCGGCGCGATTACCGCACCGGTCCTGATCCTGCACGGCGAGGCCGACACCCTCGTCCCGCTGGCCCACCCGCGCCACACCGCCGAAATGATCAAGACGGCGCGGCTGTTGACGCGTCCCGAGCAGGGACACATCAGTCTCCTGCTCGAACTCCCGGGGCTGGCCGCCGAGCTCGTCGCGCCGCTGCGCTGACCTGCATCGGTCGAACTCAGTTGGCGCCGGCCACGGGGGCGGCTTCGAGCCGCGGTCGCCCACAAACCTCGATCATGTCCGGGTACCTGGCTAGTGAACCATCGGCTTGTCAGCACCGGCGGCGACCCGTCCGGAGAATCAGCCCGGACTCAGGGCTCCACGGCTCGGTGACCGCGGTCCGCCTCGATCTCCAGGAGGGCGCGCAGCGGAGCACTGATCGTGGGGGTCTTCCGCCAGACCAGGATCTTCTTGTAGTGAATGGCCGGTCGGAGGGGGACCACGGTGACGCCCGGGGGGCCGATCAGCGCTGGGTCTGATCCGGCGGAGAGGGCCACGCCGATCCGCTCGGCGGCGAGGGCGACCTGGAGCGGGACGTCGTTGCTGGCGTGACGGACGTTCAGGGCCATTCCCTTGGCCTCGAATGCCGCGCTGATCAGCGGCCACAACCCGCTCTCGGTGTTGTAGGTGATGACTGGCTGCCGACAGATGTCGTCGAAGGTCAGTTTCGCCTTGCCGGCGAGTTCGGTTCCAGTGGCCAATACGGCCACGATGGTGTCTGCCAGCACGGTCCGTGCGCTGATTCCGGCGGGCAGTTCGGGTGGTGCGGCGATGACGGCAGCGTCGAGTTGGCCGGTGACCACCCGGTGCAGTAGCGGCGCGCTGGTGCCGTCGGTGAGGCGCACCGCGACGCCGGGGTGGCGGCGGTTGTAGGTACCCATCACCTTGGGCAGGAAGGTGGCCTGCATGCCGGCCACCGTGCCCAGGTTCAGCTCGCCGCTGAGCAGCCCGGCGCGGGCGGCGAACTCGGCCGAGGCCTTGGCGGCCACCGCGAGGCACTCCCGGGCGTAGGGCAGCAGCGCCCGCCCGCCCGGTGTCAGCGCCACGCATCGCGGCAGGCGTTCGAAGAGGCGCTCGCCCAGTTCTCGTTCAAGGCCCTGGATCTGTTGGCTGATCGCGGGTTGCACGATGTGGCAACGCGCCGCGCCTTTGGTGAACGAGCCCTCCTCGGCTACCGCGACGAAGTACTCCAGCGTTCGCAACTCCATCTCGACACGTTATCAACAGATCTGATAGGTACGAGTGCATAGATGTATTGGACCTATGGCAGCGGTCGGAGCCAGAGTGGAGGAACGCCTCACCCATGGCCGCAACCCGCCGCTGAAGGAGCCGAATCCCGATGTCCCAGCCGACGACTCGCGCGCTGCCCACCATCGGGCTTGAGTGGCATCTCATCGGCAGGCCGCGAGGCTGGCCGACGCCCGCGGACTTCGCGTTGCGTGAGGCCGCCCTCGCCAGGCCCGGTCCTGGACAGGCGTTGGTGCACAACCTCTACTTTTCGGTCGATCCGTACATGCGGCGCCGGATGGACCACGTGGAGTCCTACGTGCCGCCATTCCGGCTCGACCACCCGATGGACGGCGGCGCGATCGGTGTCGTGCTCGCCTCCGAGGCCGACGGGCTCACGGTCGGCGACCACGTGCGGCACGGGTTGGGCTGGCGGGAGTACGCCGTGGTGGACGCGCAGACCGTGACGGTGCTCGACCCGACGGCCGCGCCGCTGTCGGCCCACCTCGGCGTGCTCGGAAACACCGGCCTGACCGCCTACGCGGGCCTGCTGCGGCTGGCCGGGGTCAAGCCGGGCGAGGTGGTCTTCGTGTCCGGGGCGGCCGGAGCCGTGGGCAGCACGGCCGGGCAGATCGCCAAGCTCATGGGTGCCGCCAGAGTGATCGGCTCCGCGGGGTCCGATGAGAAGACCAAGCTGCTGGTCGGCGAGTTCGGCTTCGACGCGGCGATCAACTACCGCACCGGGCCGATCGTCGAGCAACTGCGCCACGCCGCGCCCGACGGCATCGACGTCTATTTCGACAATGTCGGCGGCGACCACCTGGAAGCGGCCATCGACTCCTTGAACTCGCACGGTCGAGTCGTCCTGTGCGGAATGAGCGCCCAGTACAACGACACCGCGGCAGCCACCGCGCCGCGCAACCTGCTGCTCGCAATCAACAAGCGCCTCCGCCTGGAAGGCATGATTGTCAGCGATCATCTCGATCTTCGCGAGCAGTTCGTGCGTGAGGCCGTCAGCTGGATCCGCGAGGACAAACTGCGGTACCGGGAGACCGTCGTGGCCGGGATGGAGCACGGTGTGGACGCCTTCCTGGGCATGCTGCGGGGCGAGAACACCGGCAAGATGGTCGTCAGGCTCGACGCCTAGGCGTACTCGGCGTGCCAGATCGAGGAACGGGACCGATGGGAACTGGTGTGCGCGGTTATGAGTACGTGGTGGTGGGCGCTGGCACCGCGGGTTGCGTGCTCGCGGCACGGCTGTCGGAGGACGGCGCGCGGGTGTTGCTGCTCGAGGCGGGTGGCGCGCGGGCGCTGAAGTCGATGGCGATACCGCCGGCGTGGCCCAGCCTGATGGGATCCACCGCCGACTGGGCCGATCAAACCGTGCCTCAGCAAGGCACCGGCACCTGCGTGGCCTGGCCGCGTGGCCGCGGGCTGGGCGGCTCCTCGTCCATCAACGCGATGAACTTCGTGCGCGGGCATCGAGCCAGCTACGACGCGTGGGTCACGGCCGGTGCGAAGGGCTGGGGGTTTGACGACCTGCTGCCGTCCTTCAAGCGAAGCGAACATACCGAAGGTCGCGATCCCGAGCTGCGCGGTGTCGGTGGCCCGCTCACGCCTGGCCCCGCCGTCCACCGCCATCCCATTGCGGAAGCCGGGCTGGAGGCAGCCGGGCAAGCCGGTTACCCGATTGCGCGGGACATCAGCGGCGGCCTGGAAGAAGGCTTCGGTTGGTGCGACCTGAGCATCGTGGACGGCACGCGCCAAAGCGCGGCGGATGCCTATCTCGCCCCGATCCTGAGTCGGCGAAACCTGGATGTGGTCACCGACGCGCTGGTAGATCGGGTGCTGATGGACGGCGACCGGTGCAGGGGAGTGGAGTATCGCGTGGGCGCCGAGACGTTCGTCGCTGAATGTACGGGCGAGGTCGTGCTCGCGGCGGGCACCGTCGGCACCCCGCAACTGCTGATGCTGTCCGGGATCGGGCCGGCGGATCATCTGGAAGACCTCGGTATCGAGGTAGTTGCGGACCTGCCCGGCGTCGGGGCGAACCTGCACGACCATCCCATGTGCGGTGTGGTCTATCAATCCGCCCAGCCGGTGCCGCACGGGACCAACAACCACGGCGAGGTCCAAGGCCTGCTGAGCACCGGTATAGGCGGGCACGGCCCAGATGTGCAGATCATGTTCGTCGACGTTCCGCTGCGCGCGGACGGACTGCCGGGCCCTGCCATCGAGGATGGCTACGCCATCATGGTGTCGCTCATGTCGCCGTTCAGTCGCGGTTCGCTCCGTTTGGCCAGCAAGACCCCGGGTGCACCCCCGGTGATTGATCCCGCGTACTACACCGACCAGCGTGACCTCGACATCGTGGTTGCCGGACTCCGCATCGCCCGCGAGATCGGCGCCGCGCCCGCATTGGCGCCCTGGTGCGGATTGGAAGCACTACCCGGACCGGAGGTGCGGGGCGAGGAGAATCTGCGTAGCTACGCCAGGACCAACATCAGGAGCTACTCGCACTATGCCGGGACCTGCGCTATCGGCACCGATGAGCGGTCCGTGGTCGACATCAGTCTCCAGGTGCACGGCATCAGCAACCTCAGAGTTGCCGATGCGTCAGTGATGCCCTCGCCAATCTCCGCCAACACCAACGCAACTGTCTACGCGATTGCTGAACGAGCGGCGGAACTCATCCGTTCGTAGCCGACGATGTTCGACCCCTGGCGGTCGCTCAGAAATCTCGATCATGTCCGGGACCTGGCTAGTGAGCCATCGGCTTGTCGGCACCGGCGGCGGGACGTCCGGAGCGGAGCAAGAAGGCCAGGACAGCGCCGGCCAGGACAACGCATCCGGTCACGACGAACGCGTGGCTGTAGGCCTGCGCCTGGACCTGGTTAGAGAGCTCTTGCCACAACGGGATCAGCCCGGACTGTCCTTGTTGCTGCATCTCCACGATGCGCGGGTCGGCGTTGGCGCCGCTGCCGATCAGTAGCCCGGAGCGGTCGGCCCAGAACTGAGCCCGGTCCGCGGTCACCATCGCGGTGATCATGGCCAACCCGAGCGCGGAGCTGACCCGCTGAGCGAGGGTATTGAACGCATTACCAGCGCCGGAGAACTCACTGGGAAGCGAGGACAGCCCGCCAGTCATGATCGGCATCATGGCCAGCCCCAGCCCGGCCGCCATCACAATCGTGCCTAGTCTCAGTTCACCGCGAGGGATATCGACGTTGAGCCTTGACAGCATCAAGATCCCGCTCCCGGTGAGCGCGAGCCCGATGGTCGCCAGCCAGCGAGCTCCGAACTTGTCGTAGAGCGCGCCGGCGAACGGCATGAGCACTCCCATCACCAACCCTTGCGGCAGCAAGACCAGGCCGGCGTCGAACGCACTCAAGCTTTGAATGTTTTGCAGGAACAAGGGGATGTAGAACATCACCACGAACAGTCCGAACATCATCGCCGCGATGAGCAACAGCGAGTTGACAAATGGCCAGATCTTGAACACTCGCACATCAAGCATGGGGTGTTTGACCTGCAGCTCAACCGCAACGAACAGAGCCAACAGATTAATCGCCGCCGCGAACAGGATAAGAATGGGGTAACTGGTCCAGCCCCAGCTTGTGCCCTCCTCCAGTGCCAGCAGGAGCGCGAACAGGGCGCTGGCGATGCAGGAGAACCCGACCAGGTCGAACGGTCTGTCCCGCTCGGCGGGAATTTTCGTCAGTACAACCAAACCCGCGATCGCACCAAGAATTCCAATCGGCAGGTTGATGTAGAAGATCGCCCGCCAGTCGACGTAATCGATAAGGTAGCCGCCCAGTGCCGGTCCGATAGCGGGAGCGACCACGACGCCCACGCCGTACAACCCCATCGCCGCGCCCATCTTCTCCCTGGGTACGATTCGAAAGAGAATCGTCTGGCAGATCACCGGCATGATTCCACCCGGTATGGCCTGCACAATCCGAAAAGCGATCAAACTGTCCAGACCGCCAGCCAGGCCGCACAACGCGGAAGCCGCCGTGAACAGGACCAGCGCCCAGATATACACCCGCTTGAGCCCGAACCGAGCACCTAGCCAGGCGCTGGCCGGCACCACGACGCCCTCGGTCAAGCTGTAGACGGTGCTGATCCACTGGACCCGCTCGGTGCTGGCCCCGAAGTCTTTCTGCATCGACGGCAGGGCGATGTTGACGATGCTGGTGTCCAGGACCGACATGAACACCCCGGCGATCAGGACTACGAGCGGCAGCCCCCAACCCCTCGCCGCCGCCGGCGCCGGCGTCGTCGTCGGCCGTGGCGGCTCGGATGGCGGCGGCGTCGGCGGGGGCTGGGATGGCGGCGGAAGGCAGTCGCTCGGCGCGGTCGAGACCTCCTCGGTCGCCGTTCCCTCGGGACCGCCGGAGGCCCGCGTCAGGAACTCGGACACGGTCGTGGTGTCGGCCTGGTCGGCGGGCATCAGTTCCATGCGGCCAAGAGTGCGCTAACAGACTGCCAGTGCGCCATAGAGTACGAAAAAGTAGCTTATTAGCTACATCACTGTACTCAGAGGCTAAAAAGGAGGCTAGAGTGCGGACATGCTCGACAACCAGGCCTCCCTAGGAGCACGCGGCGCCCAGGACACCGCCCCGCCCATCAGGCAGCGCCGCAAGCGCGGCGACGAGCTCCGCGCCGCGATCCACACAGCCGTACTCGACGAGCTACGGGAACACGGCTTCGCCGCGCTGACCATGGACGCGGTTGCGGCCCGAGCCCACACCGGCAAAACCACGCTCTACCGGTACTGGCCCAGCAAGATCGACCTGGTCGTTGATGCGGCGGAGTCCTCGATGTCGCGGATCGACCCTCCCGACGACGACGGCGACCTGCGCGGACAGCTCCTGGCGGTGCTGCGGCACGTGGCCGACGACCTCGGAGGCCCCGTCGGTCAGGCGGTACGCCACCTGATCGCCGAACTCGTACAGTCACCGGAACTCACCCGGACCATCCGCCCCTTCATGGTCGACCCAGTCCTCCCGCCGATCCTGGAGGTCCTGCGGCGCGCCGCGGTACGAGGACAGATCCCGGTGGCCGCCCTCATCCCCCGCGTAGCCGGAGTCGGTCCCGACATGCTCAGGGCGCATGTCCTCATCAACCCAACCCCCATCCCCGACTCCGTCGTGGTGGAGATCGTCGATCTCGTACTCCTGCCCCTCCTTCGCGGCTACCGCGAGGCCCCGACCGGACAGAACACGTAGCGCGCGGAGCTCGACCCGTTCGTCGCGGGCATGCGCGAGCGCAGCGCCGATTTTGGCTGGACATAGCCGGACACAGCAACAAGGCCCGCGACCCGGGTTTCCCCTGGTCGAGGGCCTTGATTGTGTTGGTCAGCTGGCTGGCCCGGGTGGTGCCCCCGGCAGGATTCGAACCTGCGCTCCCGCCTCCGGAGGGCGGTGCTCTATCCCCTGAGCTACGGGGGCCAGCCGCGATTGCGACGTCGTCAGCCTAGCGCACTGATCCCGGCACCCAGCGGCGGGCTACCCAGGGGGGAGCGTGCTGGCACCCCGGGCCGCCAGCAGCTGCCGCAGGTACTGGCTCTCGGCGGTCTGCGAGGTGAGCATCTGGCTGGCCAGGTTGCGCACCTCCGGGTTCTGGGCGGCCCGCGCGGCGTAGTCGAGCATGCCGGCGCCGCCTTCGTGATGGCGCAGCATGAGTTGCAGGAACTGCACGTCCATCGCCGGGCCGGTGCTGCTGGTGAGCTGGCGAAGCTCCTGGTCGGACGCCATCCCGGGCATCCGGGACACGCCTGCACCGGTGGTCGACCCCGTCGTCGTGTGCCCGCCGGCCATGCCCGGCATCCCGGCCATCCCGGCCGGCATCCAGCGCATATAGGCGCCGGGCGGCTGGGTGCTCGCTCCCCACAGGCCGAGCCAACCCTGCATGTAGCCGATCTGGCGGCTCTGCCCGGACTCCATGTCGAACGAGAGCTGGCGCAGCTCCGGGTCGGTCGTGTGGTCGCGCTCCCAGGTGGCCATCCGGACGGCCTGCTCGTGGTGCACGCTCATGTCCTGCGCGAAGCCGACGTCCACCGAGTCCGGCCCCGGCACCGCCGCTGCGGACGACCCTGGCAACCCGATCAACATGCCGGCGGCCGCCCCGACCAGCAGCAGCGCCACCGCACCACCGGCGAGCAACAGGTACCGGACCCAGCCCGGCGAGCGGGGGGCCGCGGCCGCGTCCACCGCGCCCTGACCGACCGCGCCCTGATCCACCGCGCCCTGATCCACCGCGCGACCGACGGACGCCCCGCCGCGAAGGGTCATCCGCTCCCGCCCGGCGTCGGGCCGGTCAGCTGCTCACCCTTCGCTGCCGGGGCTCCGGCACCGAGCTCCGGCACCGCGCCCGGTCCCGGCGGGCTGGGGTCGAACGGCGGCGGGTTGCTGGGGTCGAACTGGCCGGGGCCGAGCGCGTCGCAGCTGGCGCCGACCTCGGGGTAGGCGTACTGGTTGCGCCGCAGGGCCTGGATGAACTGGTCGATCCGAGGGTCGGCGGCGTCGACCACCTTGAGCTGATGCCCCCAGGACTGCAGCGAGATCGGCTGGTCCAGCCCGGGGTACGGCGACATCAGGGTGTAGGGCTTGCCGTCTGCCCTGGCGCGCAGCGAGGTCAGCGCCTCACCCGTCACCCGCTCGGGGTCGTAGGCGATCCAGACCGCCCCGTGCTCCAGTGCGTGCACCATGTTCTCGTTGCGCACCGCGGTCGGGTAGACCACGCCGGTGCAGGCCGCCCAGTTGTAGTCGTGCGCGCCACCGAACGGCGGGAAGTGGGTATAGGCCACCCGCTGGGTCGGGGTCACGTGCTGGCCGGCCGGAAAGGTGGCCTCCACGACCCCGGGGATGGTCTTCGCCGGGTCCTGGTTGTTGGCGGACGGCGTGTACGGCGCGAGCGCGCCGGCCTTCTGCTGTTGTTGATGATTCTGGTAGAAGACATAGCCGAAGACGGCAGCGGCGAACACCACCACGGCGACGACGGCGGCGATGGTGCCCCAGGGGGTCGCTTTCGCGGATACGACCGGGGCGCGCTTGTTCCGTCCGGCCTTGCTGTTCTTCCCGCTGGCCATGAACCGTTCCTCGGTCGTCGGAGGTGACTTCGTCGCGGCCAGTCTACGGAGCGGCCGTCGAGGGGTTCGGGGCCCCGGCGGTCGCCGCGGCGGGAGGTGCTCATCACCCACCAGCCAGGTACGGGACCGCACATTAGACTCCGCCGGGTGACCCCCACCGATCTCGCCGCGCTGGTCCGTGCCGCCGCGACCGATGTGCTCACCGGTCGCGGTCTCGGCACCGACGCGGTCCCAGTGGAGATCGACATCAGCCGGCCGCGGAATCCGGCGCACGGCGACTACGCCACCTCGGTGGCACTGCGCGCCGCGAAGCGGGTCGGGGTGCCGCCGCGCGAGCTGGCCGGCTGGTTGGTCGACGACCTGGGCGCCCGGGCCGGCATCGCGACCGCCGAGGTGGCCGGGCCCGGCTTCGTCAACCTGCGCCTCGCCGCGGCGGCGCGGGGTGCGCTGGTCGGCGAGGTACTCGCGGCCGGGCGGCGCTACGGGGCCGATCCCGCGGCGGTCGAGGCACTGCGCGGCGAGGCGGCCGACCTGGTCCGGGACGATGCTCCGGTGCGGGTCAGCACGCCGGCCGCGGCCGGGACCGGCGCGACTGTGTCGACGACTGTGTCGACGACTGTGCGGACGACTGTGGCGACCGTGGGCGAGCTGGTCCGCGCGGTCGGGGTGGATGCCGCGCGGTACGCGGTGCTGCGTAGTTCGGGTGCCAGTTCGGGTGTCACGGTGCTCGATCTCGCCGCGCTGACCGTCCACACCAGCGACAATCCGGTGCACCATGTGCAGTACGCGCACGCCCGGTTGTGCTCGCTGGCCCGCAACGCCGTCGAACTTCGGATGACCCCGGGCCGACGGTACGAACTGCTCGACCGCCCCCGCGAGGGCGAACTGATCCGCACCCTCGGCGAGTACCCGGACGTGGTACGCACCGCCGCTGACCTGCGCGAGCCACATCGGGTGGCGCGCTTCCTGGAGACCATGGCCACCGTGTACCACCGCTTCGACGAATCCTGCCGGGTGCTACCGATGGGCGACGAACCGATCACCGAACCACACCGGGCCCGGCTGGCGCTGGCCTCGGCCGCCCGGCAGGTGCTGGCCAACGGGCTGGACCTGCTCGGCGTGAGCGCACCGGAGCGGATGTGAGGGCGCATCCCGCCGGCCCCCGCCACGCTGACGTCGCGCACCTGGCGGAGAGTGCCGGACCCCGCCCCGACGAGGCCGCCGCGCTGGACGAGCTGGCCGCCGCGGTGTGGCCGCGAAACGCCAAGCGCGGCCCGGACGGCGCGGTGCGGATCGCCGGCGTCGACGTACGCGACCTCGCCGCCGAGTACGGCACCCCCCTGTTCGTGCTGGACGAGGCCGACTTCCGGTCCCGCTGCGCGGAGTTCGCCGCCGCCTACGGTGACCCGGCCGCCGTCCACTACGCGGCGAAGGCGTTCCTGTGCACCGAGGTGGCCGGTTGGGTCGCCGCCGAGGGGCTGTCGCTGGACGTGTGCAGCGGCGGCGAGCTGGCCATCGCGCTGCGTGCCGGGTTCCCGGCCGCCCGGATCGCCATGCACGGCAACAACAAGTCCGAGGCCGAGCTGGTCACCGGTGTCGAGGCCGGGGTGGGCACCGTGGTGCTCGACTCGTTCTACGAGATCGCCCGGCTGGACCAGATCGCCCGCGACCGGGGCGTCCGCCAGCCGGTCATGGTGCGGGTGACCGTCGGGGTGGAGGCACACACCCACGAGTTCATCGCCACCGCGCACGAGGACCAGAAGTTCGGCTTCTCGCTCGCCGGCCCCGAGTCCGACGCGGCGGAGGCGGTGCGCCGGGTACTCAAGTCCGACGGCCTGGAGCTGATCGGCCTGCACAGCCACATCGGCTCGCAGATCTTCGACTCGGACGGGTTCGAGGTGGCCGCGCGCCGGGTGGTGGGGCTGCTCGCCGAGCTGCACGCCGAGCACGGCACGGGCGCGCTGGAGTCGCTGACCACGCTGGACCTCGGCGGCGGGCTCGGCATCGCCTACCTGCCCGACGACGACCCGCCACCGGTGGCGCGGCTGGCCGGCGAGCTGATCGACATCGTCGGCAAGGAGTGCGCCGCCGCCGGCCTGGACATGCCCCGGATCGTGGTCGAGCCCGGTCGGGCCATCGCCGGCCCTGGCACCGTCACGGTGTACGAGGTGGGCACCCTCAAGGACGTACCGCTTGGCCACGGTGCGGGTCGGCGCTACGTCAGCGTGGACGGCGGGATGAGCGACAACATCCGCACCGCGCTCTACGACGCCCGCTACGACTGCCGGGTGGTGTCCCGCACGGCGGCCGAATCAGCTGCCGATGCGCTGCCCGCCGTGCTCTCCCGCGTGGTCGGCAAGCACTGCGAGTCCGGTGACGTACTGGTGCAGGACTGCTGGCTGGCCGCCGACCTGGCACCGGGCGACCTGCTCGCGGTGGCCGCCACCGGCGCCTACTGCTACGCGATGGCCAGCTCGTACAACCGGCTGCCCCGCCCGGCGGTGGTCGCGGTGCGCGACGGCGCACACCGGGTGCTGCTGCGCCGCGAGACGGTGGACGACCTGTTCCGGCTGGAGGTTTCGCCGTGAGTCCCTCGGACGGGCTCGAGGTGCCGAGTGTGGTGCGGGGCGAGCGCACAGCACAGATCATGCCGAACCAGGCGGCGCCGGTGCGGGTGGCGCTGCTGGGCTGCGGCACGGTCGGGCGCGAGGTGATGCGGCTGCTCTCCGAGCAGGCCGGTGAGCTGGCCGCCCGGGTCGGCGCCCCGGTGGAGATCGTCGGGGTGGCGGTCCGCCGGGCGCACAAGCACCCGGAGGTGCCCGCCGAGCTGCTCACCACGGACGCGTACGGGCTGGTCAACCGGCACGACGTGGACGTGGTCGTCGAGGTGATCGGCGGCATCGACCCGGCCCGGGGGCTGCTCCTGGACGCGCTCAAGGCCGGCAAGGGGGTGGTCACCGCGAACAAGGCGCTGCTCGCCGAGGACGGTGCCACCCTGGCCGAGGCCGCCGACGCGTCCGGCGCCGACCTCTACTACGAGGCGTCGGTGGCCGGCGCGATCCCGCTGCTGCGCCCGCTGCGCGAGTCGCTGGCCGGCGACAAGATCACCCGGGTGGCCGGCATCGTCAACGGCACCACCAACTACATCCTGTCCGCGATGGCGTCGGCCGGCACCGGGTACCGCGAGGCGCTGGACGAGGCGACCGAGCTCGGGTACGCCGAGGCGGACCCGAGCGCCGACGTCGACGGGTTCGACGCACAGGCGAAGGCCGCCATCCTCGCCTCGCTGGCGTTCCACACCCGGGTCTCGGCGACGGACGTGTACTGCGAGGGGATCAGCGCGGTGACCGCCGCGGACATCGCCGCCGCCGAGGCGCTGGGCTGCACGGTGAAGCTGCTGGCGATCTGCGAGCGGGTGTCCGTGCCGACGGCGGACGGCGGTGTCACCGAGTCGGTATCGGCCAGGGTGTACCCGGCGATGATCCCGCTCAGCCACCCGCTGGCGTCGGTCAGCGAGGCGTACAACGCGGTGTTCGTGGAGGCCGAGGCGGCCGGGCAGCTGATGTTCTACGGGCAGGGCGCCGGCGGCGCACCGACCGCGAGCGCGGTGCTGGGCGACCTCGTCGCGGTGGCCCGCAACCGGGTCGCCGGCGGGCGGGGGCCGAGGGAGTCGGCGCACGCCGACCTACCGGTGCAGCCGATGGGCCGCACGCCGACGCGCTACCACATCAGTCTGGACGTGGACGACCGTGCGGGCGTGCTGGCCACGATCGCCGGACTTTTCGCCCGGCACGAGGTGAGTATTGCCACAGTGCGCCAGGAAACCGCGCCCACCGGGTTCGCCAAGGGAACCGGCGCCCGGCTGGTCATCGTCACCCATGCCGCGCCGGACGCCGCGCTGGCGGCTACCGTGGCCGCGCTCGGTGAGCTGGACGAGGTACTCGGCGTCGACCGGGTGCTGCGAGTGGAAAATCTGGGCCGACCGGTGAGCGCTTTGGGAGTGACGTGATGCAGGCTGCGGCGCGAGGTCTGAGCCCGGCCCCGATCAGTGCACCGTGGCGCTGGCCAGGGGTGATCGAGGCGTATCGGAAGCGAATGCCGATCGAGCCGGACTGGGAGGTGGTGACGCTCGGCGAGGGCGGCACCCCGCTGCTGCCGGCGCCGCACCTGTCCGACCGGGTGGGCGCCACCGTCTACCTCAAGGTGGACGGGGCGAACCCGACCGGCTCGTTCAAGGACCGCGGCATGACGGTCGCGGTCACCGTCGCGCTCGCCAAGGGCGCCCAGGGCGTGCTCTGCGCGTCCACCGGCAACACCTCGGCATCGGCTGCCGCCTACGCCGCCCGCGCCGGTCTGACCTGCGCGGTTCTGATCCCACAGGGCAAGATCGCGCTGGGCAAACTGGCCCAGGCGGTGGCGCACGGCGCCAAGATCCTGCAGATCGACGGCAACTTCGACGACTGCCTCGAGCTGGCCCGCAAGACCGCCGCCGACTATCCGGTGACGGCGTTGGTGAACTCGGTGAACCCGACCCGGATCGCCGGTCAGGCCAGCGCCGCGTACGAGGTCTGCGACGAGCTCGGGCGCGCCCCCGACGTCCACTGCCTACCGGTCGGCAACGCCGGCAACATCACCGCGTACTGGAAGGGCTACCGCGCCTATCACTCCGATGGGCTAATTTCACAGCTGCCCCGGATGTTCGGGTTCCAGGCCGCCGGTGCGGCCCCGCTGGTGCACGGGGAGCCGGTGCTGCACCCGGAAACCATCGCCACCGCGATCCGGATCGGTGCGCCGGCGTCCTGGGCCGGCGCGGTGGCCGCCAGGGACGAGTCGAACGGGCTCTTCGCGGCGGTCACCGACGACGAGATCCTGGACGCCTACCGGCTGCTCTCGGCCCGTGAGGCGGTCTTCGTGGAGCCCGCCTCGGCGGCGAGCGTGGCCGGGTTGTTGCAGGTCAGCGCCGCGGGAAAGCTCTCGGCGGACAGTCTGGTGGTGTGCACGGTGACCGGGCACGGGCTGAAGGACCCGGACACCGCGCTGCTCGCCGCACCCGATCCGGTGGTGGTGGCGAAGGACCCGGTCGCGGTCGCCGGCGCGCTCGGGCTCGGATGAGCGATCCGTCGATGCGAAACGACTCCGTGCTGTCCGGTGTGCTGCCGGGCGGTCGGCCGTGAGCGGGTACCGGGAGGTCCGGGTGAGGGTGCCCGCATCCTCGGCGAACCTCGGCCCCGGGTTCGACACCCTCGGCCTGGCGCTGGGCCGCTACGACGAGATCGAAGCCAGCACGGCGGACGACGGTCTGGTCGTCGAGGTCGTCGGCGAGGGTGCCGGCGGGGTGCCGCTGGACGAGGGGCACCTGGTGGTGCGGGCGATGCGGGCGGCCTTCAAGGCGTTCGGCGACACACCGCCGGGACTGCGACTGCGCTGCACCAACGAGATCCCGCACGGCCGGGGGCTGGGTTCCTCGGCGGCGGCGTCGGTGGCCGGCGCGGTCGCCGCCGCGGCACTGCTGGGCCGTGACGTGGAGCTGGAACGCGAGTTGTTGCTGCAGGTGGCGGCGATGATGGACGGTCACGCCGACAACGCGGCGGCCAGCCTGCTCGGCGGTTTTGTGGTGGCCTGGAAGTACCGCGGGAATAACGGGGACGGCTACGGCGCTGCACGACTTGAGCCCCACGTGGAGCTACAACCGGTGGCCCTGATCCCCTCGGTGGAGTCATCGACCGCGGTGACCCGGCAACTGCTTCCCGACAAGGTTCCGCTGGCTGACGCCGCGTTCACCGCGAGTCGGACAGCGTTGGGAGTGTGCGCCTTCACCTCACGGCCGGAACTGATGTTCGCGGCCACCGAGGACCGACTGCATCAGCCGTACCGGCGACCGGCCTATCCCGAGTCGCTGGATCTGATGGAACGGTTGCGCGAACACGGAGTTCCGGCGGTGATCTCTGGCGCCGGGCCGACCGTGTTGGCGCTTCTCACCGGCGGCGAGCTACCGCTCGACCTGGTCGGATCGTCTTTCGCGGTCACCCCGCTGGAGGTCGATCGGCACGGCGCGGTGGTGCAGACCGGGTGATTTGGTCGGCTGAGCGGGTGGCGCGCCGATGCGCGTTGTTGCCGGCTGGCGAGCTTTTGTCTACTCTCGGCGGCGTACAACGACCGCGCGTGATCCGCGCCGGTACACTCCCGAGCTGAAACCGGGTTTGATCTCTTTCCACGTTTGGCTGCGCGAAGGCGCGGGAAAACGCCGGTACATGATCATCGACCTGGTCGTTGTCCACCGTATCTGTCGGCGCGAGCGGTGATGGGCCGCCACCGCGTTTCGACTGGGTCGTCCCTGCACACCGTACGGACGACAAATCCGCTGATCAGAGCAAGAGCACTGGTCGGTTAGGAAGGATCTTTGTGAGCGACACCGACACCATCAGCACCGAGCAGCCGACGGGCGAAGACGCCGCGTCGGCCGGTGCACCCGCCGCCGACACGGCGGCAGACAGCGGCCCCGCCAACGGCACGCCCACTCGACGGCGTGCCGGCCTGACCGGAATGGTCCTGGCCGAGCTGCGACAGCTTGCCGGAGAGCTGAAAATCTCCGGCACCGAAGGATTGCGCAAGGGTGACCTGATCAGCGCGATCAAGGAAGCACAGGCCAGTTCGGGCGGCGCCGGTCGGCGCCCGTCCGCGACGCGCCAGGAGCAGCTTCCGCTGTCCGAACAGGACAGAGAGGCCCGCCCGGCCCGCGCGGCGAGGTCCGCGCGCAACGGCTCGGCCACGGCGAGCGGCACATCCGCCGCCGGCGACGCCCCGGTCGCCGAGCAGGCCGCCCCGGCTGCCGAGGCTTCGGCCGCCGCCGAGGCGCCCACCCGCACCCGCCGCAGGCGCAGCGCGTCCCGTCCCGCGGGATCGCCGGACGCGACCCCCGGGGCCGCGACCGACAGCCCCACCGTGGTGACTCCCAGCACGGCCACCAGCACGGCCCCCGCCGCCGTCTCCAGCACGGCCCCCAGCACGGTCGACGCCACGGCGCCGAGCAACGACTCGGCCGCCCGCAACGAGGTGGCCGCCGGCAACGACGCCCCGGACCGCAGGGCGAGTGATCGCCGGGACTCGAACGACCGCCGGGACTCGAACGACCGCAGGACCAGCGACGACGCACCGAGGGCCGCCGACGCCGGCGGTTCCAACGACTCGCGCCGCGACTCCGGCGACCAGGACTCCGGCGAGGGCCGTGGCCGTGGCCGGAGCAGCTCCGACGGCGGCAACCGCCAGCAGGACGGTCGGGACGGCGGCAACAACCGCGGTCGTGACGGCGGTAACAACCGCAATCAGGACAACCGCAACCAGAACCGCCAGCAGGACAACCGCCAGCAGGACAATCGCCAGCAGGACAGCCGTCAGCAGGACGACGACGACGACGATGACGGCACCGGGCGCGGTCGGCGTGGCCGCCGCTTCCGGGACCGCAACCGGCGTGGCCGCGACAGTGGTGGCAGCAACAACCGCCGCGAAGGCGGCGCCAACAGCGGCCCGGGCGGCATGCCCGACACCGAGGTCCGCGACGACGACGTGCTGCTCCCGGTGGCCGGCATCCTCGACGTGCTGGACAACTACGCGTTCGTGCGCACCTCGGGCTACCTGTCCGGGCCGAACGACGTGTACGTCTCGCTGTCGATGGTGCGCCGCTACGGCCTGCGCCGCGGTGACAACGTCAGCGGCGCGGTCCGCCAGCCCCGCGACGGTGAGCAGCAGCGGCAGAAGTTCAACCCGCTGGTCCGGGTGGACACGATCAACGGGCTCGACCCCGAGCAGGCCAAGAACCGGCCGGAGTTCACCAAGCTCACCCCGCTGTACCCGAACGACCGCCTCCGCCTGGAGACCGAGTCGTCCAAGCTGACCACCCGGGTGATCGACCTGGTGATGCCCATCGGCAAGGGCCAGCGTGCACTGATCGTCAGCCCGCCGAAGGCCGGCAAGACGATGATCCTCCAGGCCATCGCCAATGCCATCACCACGAACAACCCGGAATGCCACCTCATGGTCGTGCTCGTCGACGAGCGGCCCGAGGAGGTCACCGACATGCAGCGTTCGGTGAAGGGTGAGGTCATCGCCTCCACCTTCGACCGCCCGCCGTCGGACCACACCACGGTTGCCGAGCTGTCCATCGAGCGGGCCAAGCGGCTCGTCGAGATGGGTCACGACGTCGTCGTGCTGCTCGACTCGATCACGCGGCTGGGCCGGGCCTACAACCTGGCGGCGCCGGCATCCGGCCGGATCCTGTCCGGTGGTGTCGACTCCACCGCCCTCTACCCGCCGAAGCGGTTCCTCGGCGCGGCGCGCAACATCGAGGACGGCGGCTCGCTGACCATCTTCGCCACCGCGCTGGTGGAGACCGGGTCCACGATGGACACGGTCATCTTCGAGGAGTTCAAGGGCACCGGTAACGCCGAGCTCAAGCTGGACCGGCGGATCGCCGACAAGCGGGTCTTCCCCGCGATCGACATCGACGCCTCCGGTACGCGCAAGGAGGAGCTGCTGCTGGCTCCCGACGAGATGGCGGTCACCGTCAAGCTCCGCCGGGTGCTGTCCGCCCTGGACGACCAGCAGGCACTCGACCTGGTGCTCACCCAGCTCCGCAAGACCCGCACCAACATCGAGTTCCTGATGCAGGTCGCCAAGAACACGCCCAACCAGGACGACAACCACTAGGAAGTCGCCCGGGAACATCGGTGGGGCAGTGTGTGTTGAACGCACTGTCCCACCGCTTTTCGCGCAGTGGCACACTGTGTGTAGGACATTCGGCTCCGGTTCACTCCTCCCCAACAGGGCGGGAGACCCGGCGGCCACTGAGAGAGGAATGCACGTGAGGACTGGAATTCACCCCGATTACGTCGCCACCCAGGTCACCTGTAGCTGTGGCAACGCGTTCGAGACCCACAGCACCAAGAAGAGCGGTGACATCCGCGTCGAGGTCTGCTCCAACTGCCACCCGTTCTACACCGGCAAGCAGAAGATCATGGACGCCGGTGGCCGCGTGGCCCGTTTCGAGAAGCGGTACGGCCGGCGCGACAAGACCGCCGCCGCCAAGTAGCTACTCCGAAGCGCCCGGCTGGGCCCTGTTCCGACGGGGCCCGGTACCGGGCGCTTCGTCATGTTCGAGTCGTGCACGACCCAGCACAGGGAGGCAAGCGGTGAGTACGTCGACTGAGCCCAGCGCGTCCGGGCTGAACGCACTGCTCGCCGAGTACGCCGACCTCGAGCGGCGCCTCGCCGACCCGGCGGTGCACACCGACGCCGCGGTGGCGCGCTCGCTGGGCCGTCGATACGCCCAGATCGGCCCGATCGTGCGCACGTCGCACGAGTTGACCAGCACCCGGGAAGACCTGGCCACCGCGCGTGAGCTGGCCGGGGAGGACGCCGGCTTCGCGGTCGAGGCCGAAGAGCTCGCCGAGCGGGTGGACGTGCTGGAGCGCAAGCTCGCCGAGCTGTTGGTACCCCGTGACCCGCGCGACGGCGACGACGTGGTGCTGGAGGTCAAGGCCGGCGCAGGCGGCGAGGAGTCCGCGCTGTTCGCCGGCGACCTGCTGCGGATGTACCAGCGCTACGCGGAGCGGCGGGGTTGGAAGACCGAGGTGCTCGGCGGCACCGACTCCGACCTGGGCGGCTTCAAGGACGTCACGATGTCCGTGCGCGGCCGGGCCAGCGACGGCGCGGACGGGGTGTGGTCGCGGCTGAAGTACGAGGGCGGCGTGCACCGGGTGCAGCGGGTCCCGGTCACCGAGTCACAGGGGCGGATCCACACCTCGGCGGCCGGCGTACTGGTCTACCCGGAGGTCGAGGAGGCCGCCGACGTCGAGATCGACGAGCGCGACCTGCGGGTCGACGTGTTCCGCTCGTCCGGGCACGGCGGCCAGAGCGTGAACACCACGGACTCGGCGGTCCGCATCACGCACCTGCCGACCGGCGTCGTGGTCTCCTGCCAGAATGAGCGTTCCCAGCTGCAGAACCGGGCGCGTGCGATGGACGTGCTGCGGTTCCGGCTGCAGGCGCTGGCGGACGAAGAACGCGCGGCGGCCGCCTCAGCCGACCGCCGCTCGCAGGTCCGCACGATGGACCGCTCGGAGCGCGTGCGCACCTACAACTACCCGGAGAACCGGATCGCCGACCACCGGGTCAACTACAAGGCGCACAACCTGGACGCGGTGCTCGACGGCGACCTCGACGAGATGGTCGACGCCCTGATCGCCGCCGACCGGGCCGAGTCCCTGGCCAGCTGACCCCCGCTTCCGGCGGCACAGACCTGGTGCAGGCCGCACAGCCTGTACACGGTCTGTGCGGCCCGCGGCCGGTCTGTGCCGCCGGAGGTGAGCGGCCGGCGGGTCAGACGTCGGCGGCGTACGGGGGCGCCGGTTCGTACTGGATGTAGCGCTGGGTGGTCCTGGCGTGGGCCACCGAGTGCAGCTGTCCGACCAGCCACAACGCCATGTCGATGCCGGCCGACACACCCTGGCTGCTGACCACCTGCCCGTCCCGAACCCAGCGCGCGTCGCGCACCACGGTGGCCCCGCGCCGCTCCAGCTCGTCCTCGAAGCTCCAGTGGGTGGCCAGCCGGCGCCCGTCGGCGACCCCCGCGGTGTGCAGCAGCAGCGAGCCGGTGCACACGCTGGTCGTCCACCGGGCCGAGGCGGACACCTTGGCCAGCCAGCTCAGCAGCGCGGGGTTCTCCGCCTCCCGCCGGGTGCCCTGGCCGCCGGGCACCAGCACCACGTCCAGCGCCGGGTGGTCGTCGAAGGTGGCATCCGGGAGCACCCGAAGGCCCTTCGCGCAGCGCACCGGGTCGAGGCTGCCGGCGATCAGCAGGGCGCGGTCCGGCTGTTCACCGGCACTTTCGCGCAGCATGGCCGAGGCGGTGAACACCTCCCACGGGCCGGCGAAGTCCAGCTCCTCGGCGTCCTGGAAGATCGCCAGGCCAATCGTGTATGCCATGTGCCCTGTATAGGACGTGTTCGGCGGAAGTCCTAGCGTGTTGGCAACCGACGGCAGAGGGAGACGGGTCTGTGTCCGAAATATCCTGGCGGGCGGCGCTCGCCGATGCTGAGCGAGCGCTCGCCTCGGCCGGCGTACCGAGCCCCCGGGTGGACGCCGAGCTGCTCGCCGCACACGTCACCGGGGTGCCCAGATCACGGCTGCTCGGCCTGGCCGGTGCCGGCGCGGCGGTGTTGGCGAGTTTCCGGGAGCTGGTCGAGCGACGGACGACCCGGATTCCGCTGCAGTACCTGCTCGGCACTGCCCCGATGGGCCCGGTGGACGTGGCGGTCGGGCCCGGGGTGTTCGTGCCGAGACTGGAGACCGAGCTGCTGCTGGAGTGGGGACTCGGCGCCATCGCCGGCGCGGGCGCACCGGTCGTGGTGGACCTGTGCACCGGTTCCGGCGCGCTCGCGGCCGCCGTGGCGGTGAGCCGGCCGGATGCCGAGGTGTACGCCGTCGAGCTGGATCCGGCCGCACTGAACTGGGCGCGCAAGAACCTGCCGGACCGGGTGCACCTGGTCCAGGGCGACGTCACCGACAGCGAGCTGCTGCCGGAGCTGCGCGGGCGGGTCGCTCTGGTGCTGGCCAACCCGCCGTACGTCCCCGAGGGCACCCCGGTGCCGCCGGAGGTCGCCGAGCACGATCCGCATCGCGCGGTGTTCGCCGGCCCGGACGGTCTCGAGGTGATCCGCCCGCTGGTGGTGCTGGCGATCCGGTTGCTGCGCCCCGGCGGTGCGCTGGGCATCGAGCACGACGACAGCCACGCCACCGCCGCGCCCGCCGTGCTGGCCGCGCACCCGGAGCTCACCGCCGTCGTGGAGCACCCGGACCTCGCCGGCCGGCCGCGTTTCGTGACGGCTGCCCGCCGCGGGTGACCGCGAGCTCTAAGGTGGCCGGGTGAGTACCTCTTACGACTGCGCGCAACCGGACAGCCGGCTGGACGGACTCGCGGCCGCCGCCGGTGCGGTGCGCGCCGGTCAGCTGGTCGTGCTGCCCACCGACACGGTGTACGGGCTGGGCTGTGACGCGTTCAACGCCGACGCGGTGCGCTCCCTGCTCGCCACGAAGGGCCGGGGCTCCAGCATGCCGGCCCCGGTGCTGGTCGGCTCCTGGACCACGATCGACGGGCTGGTCAGCTCGGTGCCCAGGACGGCCCGCGAGCTGATCGAGGCGTTCTGGCCGGGCGGGCTGTCCCTGGTACTGCCGCACGCGCCGTCGCTGGCCTGGGAGCTGGGCGACACCCGGGGCACCGTGATGCTGCGGATGCCGCTGCACCCGGTGGCGTTGGAGCTGCTGCGCGAGGTCGGCCCGATGGCGGTGTCCAGCGCGAACCGGTCCGGGTCCCCGCCCGCGTCCACCATGGACGACGCGCGGGTGCAGCTCGGCCAGGCGGTGTCGGTCTACCTGGACGGCGGCCCGGCAACCGAGGGCATCGCGTCGACCATCGTCGACCTGACCGGCGCCGAGCCGCGCATCCTGCGTGAGGGCGCGGTGTCCGCCGCCCAGGTCGTCGAGGTACTCGGCCGCGAGGTCCCGGTCGCCGGCTGACACCGGCTCAGTGCTGGAGCGGACGGGTGTCGATCTCGACGCGGCCGTAGCTGCCCGGTGCGCGGAGCGCCAGCAGACCGTTCACCCGGTGCGCCGTCTGCCGCATGCCGATGCCGACGTCGTTCTGCCCCAGCCGCAGCGTCTCCCATCCCAGACCCGCCAGCGTGGTGTCCCGCTCCCGGTCCAGCGCCCAACGGCGGTGGCCGAGGTGCACGGTCCCGTCGTACTCGATCGCCAGCCGGGCGCGCGGGTAGGCCAGATCGACCCGGGCGAGGACGAACCCGTGCTCGTCGGAGACCGGGTACTGCACCTCGGGCCGGGGCAGCCCGGCCAGGACGAGGCCGAGGCGGAGCCGGGTCTCCATCGGTGACTCGGCCCTCGGGTCGGCAAGCTCCACCACCTCGGCCAGTCGCCGGCAGCCCCGGGCCCCGGGCTCGGCGCGCCGGCGTTGCAGCAGGTCGTGCGGGGTGAACGAACCGCCGTGCGCCAGCGCGTCGACCGCCACCGTCGCCTCGGTCACCGCCAGCCGCCGGGCCAGGTCCCACGCGGTGCGCGCCGGCGACGTCACCCGGAGCCCGTCGACCGCGGTGACCTCGGCGGCGGTCACCACACCCCGGCGCACGAGCAGCCCGGGTCGGCCGCGTGCGTCGGACGGCACGAGGACCTCGGCGGGCGCGTGCGCGGGCGCGCAGTCGGCGCCGAGCGCCAGCGCGGCCGAGTAGCCGGCGAGCACGCCGCCGCGGTGGCCGACCACCAGATACGCGGCGCGGCCGAGGACCGCGAGGTCGACGGCCAGGTCGGCGGGGGCGAACACGCCGTGGAATAACCGCTGAAAGCGCGGACCGTACAGCTCGTTGTGGGTCACCAGCCCGGCCAGGAGCGCCTCCGCGCCTCGGAACGGGCCACTCAGCACCGCGCGAATCTACCCCGAGATCGACGAAATTCTGGATTTTCTCCCGGAAAACCAGAACTTCGTCGATCTCGGCGAGTATCGCCGCGCCGGGTACCGGGTAACTGCCGGGTAGCCGGGCCGAGCCCGGGTGCGATGGGCCCCGCAGGTACCGTGCGTCATCGTGAGCACACCGTTCTGGGGGCCTGACTTCCACGAACTCCCGCGGCTCGATCCCGAGCTGGCCCACGCGGTCACGGCAGAGCACGGCACCGAGGCCGGTGGCCGCGAGCTGGCGGCGATCGCCGACGAGGTGTCCACCCCGGTTGCCCGCACACCGGCCCGCCCCCGTGGCTAGCAGTCGTCGATGAGTGTCATCGGGTCGGGCGCCGCGCTGTCGGCCGTTGTGGCGGGCCTGCCACTGTCCGGGCCGGCTGCCGAGGCGCTCGACACGCTGGGCAGTCCCGGCCTGCCGATCCGGGAGTACCTGCTGGTCGGCCTCACCGCCGCGGTGGTGACCTTCCTGCTGACCGGGCTGGTCCGGGTGCTCGCGGTGCGCTTCGGCGCGGTGGCCTGGCCGCGCGGGCGGGACGTGCACGTCAGCCCGACGCCGCGCTGGGGTGGGCTGGCCATGTTCGGCGGGGTGCTCGGCGGCGTCCTGGTGGCCGGGCAGCTGCCCGCGCTGCGGCTGGCGTTCGCCTACTCCTCCGAGGTCACCGGCACGATCGTGGCGGCCGGCCTGCTGGTGCTGGTCGGCGCGTTGGACGACCGGTTCGAGCTGGACGCGATCACCAAGCTGGCCGGTCAGGCCACCGCCGCCGGCGTGCTGGTGCTCTACGGCGTGCAGTGGGCGGTGTTCTGGGTGCCCTGGGGCGGCGGCGCCTACGTGTCGCTCAGCCAGGAGCAGAGCGTGCTGCTCACCGTGTTGCTGTCGGTCGCGCTGGTGAACGGGATGAACTTCGTCGACGGGCTGGACGGGCTGGCCGCCGGCATCGGCTGGGTGGCCGCGTCGGCGACCTGGCTGTTCTCCCTCGGGCTGCTGTACGAGGCGGGCAACGACCCGAACGCCTACACACCGGCGCTGATCGCCGCCCTGCTGGCCGGCGCCTGCTTCGGCTTCCTGCCGCACAACTTCAACCCGGCGCGGATCTTCATGGGCGACTCCGGGTCGATGCTGATCGGGCTGATGCTCGCGGCGGCCACCACCACCGCGTCCGGTCGCATCCCGTTCGCCAGCACCGACGGCAAGGACGTGGTCGGGCTGCTGGCGCCGCTGATCGTGCTGGCCGCGGTGGTGTGCGTACCGCTGCTGGACCTGCTGATGGCCGTGATCCGCCGGACCAGGGCGGGGACCAGCCCGTTCTCCCCGGACAAGATGCACCTGCACCACCGGCTGCTCGAGATCGGCCACTCGCAACGCCGGGCGGTACTGCTGATCTACCTCTGGTCGGCGGTGCTGGCCTTCGGTGCGGTGGCGCTCGCGGTGACCGGCGCCAACACGGTGGTGCTGTGGGGTATCGGGTTCGCGGTGCTGCTCGCGGTGCTGGCCACGGCGGTGCCCCGGCTACGTTCGCGCCGCTCCGCCGATCGGGTGGGTATGCACCACTGAGACGGGCGACGTTTGCTGAGAGATCATCAGACTTCGCCAGTTGTCCATCGCGGGATCATCTGGCGGGCGCCGCCGGGACGGGATTGTGAGCGAGTGTGCTCGAGATCATCAACAAGGGGCTTCGACGCTGGTCAGGGCGCAGGGGGTAGCTGAGCGACGCTGTGGTAGCGTCGCCCCATTCCGGCCGACAGGCTGGGGAGCCGATCGTCAGTGTGGCACAGACCATGGTCAGGGGACCGAGGGCGCCACACGGTAGGGGAGCACGTTTGAGCGATTGTGGCCAGTCGGCCGATCTGAACCACTGACACCGGCGAGCTGAGGGGCGATGGGCAGCGACGGCCCTGAGTTGGGCGACCTACTCGGGATGGGCGCAGGTATCGCGGGGTGTCTCGTTGTCGGGTTCGGAGTTGGTTGGCTAGTCGATCACGCACTGGGTCTGTTCCCGGTGTTAGCGCTGGTCGGCTTGCTACTGGGCATCATCGCCGCATGCTTCTACGTGTACGGCCAGTTCAAAAAATTCATGTGATCAAGCTCTACTTGTAGATCGACAACCGCGACATGAGGAGACAGCGCACGTGATCCTCGGCGCACCGACGATGGTGCCCCCCGTCAACCGGCGGACCCTTCGCAGGACGTTGGTCTGGGCCGCTGTGGCCGGGGTGCTCGGCGCCGCGGTCGCGATCTGGTTCGGCCAGCCGCTCGCCGCGCTGCTCGGCTGGGTCGGCCTCGGTCTCGGCGCGTTCAACGCCCGGATGGCGCAGGTCTCCGTGGCGCGCTACTCCGACCGGGGCGAGTTCAGCAAGGGTCGCTTCGCGATCAGCGTGCTCGGCCGCCTCGGTGTGATCACGGTCATCGCACTAGGCTGCGCCGTGTTGCTCCGCCCGGCGGGCCTCGCGGTCTTCGCGGGCCTTGCCGTCTTCCAACTTCTCACCATCGTGAGCGCCATGCTGCCGCTGGTCAAGGAGATCCGACAGTCATGACTGGTTACCAAATCAACGACCTAGCCTCGGGTCAGCTGGTGCTGGCCGCCGAGCAGATCGAGCCGGGTCACCACCCGACCGCCCAGCTGTTCGGGCTGACGTTCAACACCGACACGATACTGAGCACGGTGATCGCCGGTGTGATCCTTCTCGCGCTCGGGCTCTACATGGCGCGCAAGGCGTCCGCCGGCAAGCCGAGCAAGCTGCAGCTGATCTTCGAGATGCTCGTCGAATGGGTGCAGGGTCAGGTCAACGAGCAGATGGGGGTGCGTGCGCCGAAGGGCGTCGTGCAGCTCTGCGTCACCCTCTTCGCGTTCATCCTGATCTCCAACTGGCTGGCCGCGCTGCCCACCGAGCCCGTCGCGCCGCCGCCCACCTCGGACGTCAACCTGGTCTACCCGATGGCCCTGCTGGTGATCATCTCGGTGAACGTGGTGAGCTGGCGGCGCAAGGGTGCCAAGCACTACTTCGGCCACTTCGCCAAGCCGTACGCATTCCTCGCGCCGATCGAGATCGTGACCCAGTTCTTCGGGCGTCCGGTCTCGCTGGCGCTGCGGCTCTGGGGCAACATCTTCGCTGGCGGCCTGATGGTCATGGTGATCGGCCAGATGCCGGCGTACGTGCTCTGGTTGCCGAACGCGGCCTGGAAGCTGTTCGACATGTTCATCGGTGCGCTGCAGGCACTGATCTTCAGCCTGCTGACGATCATCTACTTCGGTGAAGCAGTCGGCGAAGAGGATGAAGCGGCCGCGCACTAGTCCGCGCGCCGTTCGCTGTGCTCCCCACAACCACACACTTGTCACATAGAAAACGAGGAGAGTCATGAGTCTGACCAACCAGCTGCTCGCCCAGGGCTCAGCGGCGGGCGAACTGAAGTTGGCCGGTGCATTCATCGGCGGTGGCCTTGCCCTGGCCGGTGGCGCTATCGGCGCGGCGATCGGTGACGGCCTGGCCGGCGCGGCCACAATTCAGGGTGTCGCCCGCCAGCCGGAGGCCCGCGGCCGGCTGAACACCATCATGTTCCTGATCATCGGTCTGGTCGAGGGCATGTACTTCATCAACCTGGCCTTCATGGCGCTGTTCGTGTTCGTGCTCGGCGCCCAGTGATCCCAGCCGGCCCTGTGACGATCGTGGGGAGACCCTGATGCGAACCACCGTCCTGGCAGCGGACAACTTCCTGCTGCCGAACGGCACCATCATCGCCGAGCTGGTTGCGTTCCTGATCATCCTGTTCGTGCTGTGGAAGTACGTCGTTCCGCCGCTGAACAAGTCCCTGCAGGCCCGCCAGGACATGGTCCAGAAGCAGGTCGAGGACTCGGAAGAGGCCAGCCGCAAGCTGAAGGGCGCCGAGGAGCGCTACGACCAGGCGCTGGCCGAGGCCCGCACCGAGGCCGCCAAGATCCGTGACGGCGCCCGTGCGGACGGCGAGCGGATCCGCGAGGAGCTGCGCGAGCAGGCCACCGCGGAGGTCGAGCGCATTCGGCAGCGTGGCGAGGAGCAGTTGGCCGCCCAGCGCGACCAGGTGGTCCGGCAGCTGCGCAGTGAGCTCGGCGGCCTGTCCATCCAGCTCGCCGAGCAGCTCGTCGGCCACGAGCTGTCCGACGACGCGAGCAAGCGCTCGACCGTCGACCGGTTCCTGGCCCAGCTGGACGAGATGCCCGCCAAGGAGTCCGGCAGCGCGGCAGCGCCGGCGACCGCCGAGAGCAGCGCCGGCGGAACGAGCATCAGCAGCGGTGGGGCCAGCTGATGGCTCTGCAGCTGCAGGCGGCGAGCCGCGAGTCGCTCGCCGAGGCGGAGGCCCGGCTGGACAGCCGGGTCGACTCGGCGTCGGTCACCGAGCTGCGGACCCTCGGCGAGCAGCTGTTCGCCGTGATGCGCCTGCTGCTCGGCGAGCCGACGCTGCGCCGGCACCTGGCGGACTCGTCGGTGCCGGCGTCGAGCCGGTCCCACCTGGCCGACCAGCTGTTCAGCGAACAGCTCGACCGCCCCGCCCTGGACACCGTCTCGGACCTGGTGTCCGGTCGCTGGTCGCGGCCGGTCGACCTGGTCGAGGCCCTCGAGGTACTGGCCCGGCGGGCCACCCTCGCGGTGGCGGAGAAGGACGGCACCCTCGAGGACGTCGAGGACGAGCTGTTCCGGTTCGGCCGGATCCTGGACCGTGAGCCCGAGCTGACCTCGCTGCTCGCCGACCCCGCCACCCCGGCGGACGGCCGGGTGGCGCTGCTCGACAAGGTGCTCGAGGGCACCGGCCGCAGCCGGGTCAGCCCGGTGACGAAGGCGCTGCTCGAGCAGACGGTTCGTACCCCGCGCGGCCGCAGCCTCGACCTCGCGGCGGAGGAGCTGGCCGAACTGGCAGCCGCCCGCCGTGACCGGTACGTGGCACACGTGGGCGCACCGGTGGCGCTGACCGTGCAGCAGGAGCAGCAGCTGACCGACTCGCTGAGCAGGCTGTACGGCCGGCGGATAGCGCTGCAGATCGAGCTGGACCCGTCGCTACTGGGCGGCCTCGTGGTCCGCGTCGGTGACGAGGTCATCGACGGCAGCGTGGTCAACCGGTTGCGCACGGCGAAGCGATCCCTGCCCAAATAGCAGGCGACTCCCCGCCCCGACGAGACGTAGATTTTCTCCGCAGAGAAGGAATCGAGAACATGGCAGAGCTGACGATCTCCTCGGACGAGATCCGGAGCGCGATCGCGAGCTACGTCTCGTCGCTGGAGACCGAGACCTCGCGTGAAGAGGTGGGCACTGTCGCCGACACCGGTGACGGCATCGCCCACGTCGAGGGGCTGCCCTCGGCAATGACGAACGAGCTGCTCGAGTTCGAGGGCGGCGTGCTCGGTGTGGCGCTGAACCTCGACGTGCGCGAGATCGGCGCCGTCATCCTCGGCCCGTACGGCGGGCTCGAGGAAGGCCAGCAGGTCAAGCGGACCGGCGAGGTGCTCTCGGTGCCGGTCGGCGACGGCTTCCTCGGTCGCGTGGTCGACCCGCTGGGCGCCCCGATCGACGGGCACGGCGACATCGAGGCCGAGGAGGAGCGCATCCTCGAGCTGCAGGCCGCCTCGGTGGTCGAGCGGCAGAGCGTGAGCGAGCCGCTGCAGACCGGGATCAAGGCGATCGACGCCATGACCCCGATCGGCCGCGGCCAGCGCCAGCTGATCATCGGCGACCGCAAGACCGGCAAGACGGCGGTCTGCGTCGACACGATCATCAACCAGAAGGGCAACTGGGACAGCGGCGACCCGCAGAAGCAGGTCCGCTGCATCTACGTCGCCATCGGTCAGAAGGGCTCCACGATCGCCGGCGTGCGCCAGGCGCTCGAGGACGCCGGTGCGCTGGCGTACACCACCATCGTGGCGGCCCCGGCCTCGGACCCGGCCGGCTTCAAGTGGCTCGCCCCCTACACCGGTTCGGCCATCGGCCAGCACTGGATGTACCAGGGCAAGCACGTCCTGATCGTCTTCGACGACCTGTCCAAGCAGGCCGAGGCGTACCGCGCGATCTCGCTTCTGCTGCGCCGCCCGCCGGGCCGTGAGGCATACCCGGGCGACGTCTTCTACTTGCACTCCCGGCTGCTGGAGCGTTGCGCGAAGCTCTCCGACGAGCTGGGTGCCGGCTCGATGACCGGTCTGCCGATCATCGAGACCAAGGCGAACGACGTGTCCGCCTACATCCCGACCAACGTCATCTCGATCACCGACGGCCAGGTCTTCCTGGAGTCCGACCTGTTCAACCAGGGTGTCCGGCCGGCCATCAACGTCGGTATCTCGGTCTCCCGGGTCGGCGGCGCCGCGCAGATCAAGGCGATGAAGTCGGTGTCCGGCTCGCTGCGGCTGGACCTGTCGCAGTACCGCGAGCTGGAGGCCTTCGCCGCCTTCGGTTCCGACCTGGACGCCGCCTCGGCGGCCGCGCTGGGCCGGGGCAGCCGGCTGGTCGAGCTGCTCAAGCAGGGCCAGTACGCGCCGGTCCCGGTCGAGGAGCAGGTCGTCTCGATCTTCCTCGGCACCCAGGGCCACCTGGACTCGGTGCCGGTGTCCGACATCGGCCGGTTCGAGCGCGACTTCCTGGACCACGTGCGGCGCAACGAGGAAGGCATCCTCGCCGAGATCCGCGATACCGGGAAGCTCTCGGACGACACCGCCGAGCGACTGGCCAATGTGGTGGCAGAATTCAAGAAGCAGTTCACCGCGTCCGACGGCTCCTCCGTGGTGCCGAAGGAGGAGCAGGCCGACGCGATGGACGAGGACAAGGTCGACCGCGAGTCGGTCAAGGTCAACAAGCCGGCTCCGGCCAAGAGCTGATCAGGTAGGCGGCTGAGAAGATGGCGGCACAGATTCGAGTCCTGCGGCGGCGGATCCGCTCGACGCAGTCGATCAAGAAGATCACCCGGGCGATGGAGCTGATCGCCACCTCGCGGATCGCGAAGGCCCGCTCCCGGGTGGAGGCCTCCAAGCCCTACGCCGAGGAGATGACCCGGGTCCTGACCGAGCTGGCCAACAACTCGGCGCTGGATCATCCGTTGCTGGTCGAGCGGCCGAACGCGCGCCGGGCGGCCATCCTCGTGGTCACCAGCGACCGGGGCCAGTGCGGTGGTTACAACACCAACGTGCTCAAGGCGGCCAGGGAGCTCGAGGAGCTGCTCCGCGAGCAGGGCAAGGAAGTCGTCCGGTACGTGATCGGGCGCAAGGGCGTGAGCAACTACCGCTTCCGCCGGCGCCCGGTCGAGGCGTCCTGGACCGGCTTCTCCGAGCAGCCCAACTACGTCAACGCCAAGGAGGCCGCCGACACCTTGGTGAAGGCGTTCATGGCCGGTGGCGACGACACCGACGACGGTCCCGGTGAGGACGGTGTGCTGGGCGTCGACGAGCTGCACCTGGTCTACACCGAGTTCAAGAACATGGTCACCCAGGTGCCCCAGGCGCGCCGGATGGCCCCGATGGAGGTCGAGTACTCGGAGGAGGGGGAGCACAGTGCTCCCGCCGCGGGCTCGGAACGGGCCTATGCGTTCGAGCCGGACGCGGACACCCTGTTCGACGCGCTGCTGCCGAAGTACATCAGCTCGCGGCTGTTCGCCGCGCTGCTGGACTCGGCGGCGTCCGAGTCGGCGGCCCGGCAGCGGGCCATGAAGGCCGCGACGGACAACGCGAACGACCTCATCAAGAGTCTGACCCTGGAGGCCAACCAGGCCCGCCAGGCCCAGATCACCCAGGAGATCAGCGAGATCGTGGGCGGTGCCGACGCTCTCGTCGCCGCAGGAAGTGAGAACTGATGACCATCACTGCTGACAACGCTCACTCCGACGCGACCGAGACCAAGACCGGCCGGGTGGTCCGGGTTACCGGGCCGGTCGTCGACGTGGAGTTCCCGCGCAACGGCCTGCCCGCGCTGTACAACTCGCTCTCGGTCGAGGTCACCCTCGCCGGGCAGACGAAGAAGCTGACCCTGGAGGTCGCCCTGCACCTGGGCGACAACCTGGTCCGCTGCATCTCGATGCAGCCGACCGACGGTCTGGTCCGGAGCGCGCCGGTGACCGACTCCGGCCGCTCCATCTCGGTCCCGGTCGGCGACCAGGTCAAGGGCCACGTGTTCAACGCGCTCGGCGAGTGCCTGGACAAGCCCGACCTGGAGATCACCGGCGAGCGCTGGGGCATCCACCGCCAGCCGCCGCCCTTCGACCAGCTCGAGGGCAAGACCGAGATGCTGGAGACCGGCATCAAGGTGCTCGACCTGCTCACCCCCTACGTGGTCGGCGGCAAGATCGGCCTGTTCGGCGGTGCCGGCGTCGGTAAGACGGTGCTGATCCAGGAGATGATCCAGCGCGTCGCCAAGAACTTCGGTGGCACCTCGGTGTTCGCCGGCGTCGGCGAGCGCACCCGTGAGGGCAACGACCTCATCACGGAGATGACCGAGGCCGACGTCATCAAGGACACCGCACTGGTGTTCGGCCAGATGGACGAGCCGCCGGGCACCCGGATGCGGGTCGGCCTGTCCGCGCTGACCATGGCGGAGTACTTCCGCGACGAGCAGCAGCAGGACGTGCTGCTGTTCATCGACAACATCTTCCGGTTCACCCAGGCCGGCTCCGAGGTCTCCACGCTGCTCGGCCGGATGCCGTCGGCGGTGGGCTACCAGCCGACGCTGGCCGACGAGATGGGCGAGCTGCAGGAGCGGATCACCTCGACCCGGGGCCGGTCCATCACCTCGATGCAGGCGATCTACGTGCCCGCCGACGACTACACCGACCCGGCGCCGGCCACCACCTTCGCCCACCTGGACGCGACCACGGAGCTCTCCCGGCCGATTTCGCAGAAGGGCATCTACCCGGCGGTGGACCCGCTCACGTCGACCTCCCGGATCCTGGACCCGCAGTACGTCGGGGACGAGCACTTCCGGGTCGCCAACGAGATCAAGCGGATCCTGCAGAAGTACGCCGACCTGCAGGACATCATCGCCATTCTGGGTATCGACGAGCTGTCCGAGGAAGACAAGCAGCTGGTCGGCCGGGCGCGGCGGATCGAGCGGTTCCTGTCCCAGAACCTGCTGGTCGCCCAGCAGTTCACCGGCCAGCCCGGCTCCACGGTCCCGCTGAAGGAGACGATCGAGTCCTTCGACAAGATCGCCAAGGGTGAGTTCGACGACGTGCCGGAGCAGGCCTTCTTCCTCTGTGGTGGCCTGGAGGACCTGGACCGCAACCGCAAGAAGCTGCAGTCCTGATTGCGCGTCTAGCGGTGTGCTGGTGAGCACGACGAAGGAGTTCACATGGCGGAGATGACCGTCGAGCTGGTCGCTGTGGAGCGGCGGCTGTGGTCCGGGGAGGCGAGTTTCGTCTTCGCCCGGACCACCGAGGGTGAGATCGGCGTGCTGCCCGGCCACGAGCCCACCCTGGCCCAGCTGGAGCAGGCGGGTGTGATCCGGATCGACACGCCCCAGGGCAACTCGGTGACGGCGGCGGTACACGGTGGCTTCCTGTCCATCACGCCGGAGGGCGTGACGGTGCTCGCGGAGTCCGCCGAGCTGGCCGAGGAGATCGACGTAGAGCGGGCTCGCGCCGCCGCCAGCCGCGCGGACGAGTCCACCGATGAGGGCGCCGCCGCAAAGGCACGCGCCGAAACGCGGCTGAAAGCCGCCGGCTCAGCGGCCTGACAGCCGAGCGGCGGGGCGACGATGGGGATATCAGAGATCGTCGGAGTCGCCCTGCTGCTCGGCTGCGTGGTGGTTGGCCTGCTGGCGTTCCGCAGGCTGCGGATGATCCGGGTGGGTGGCGTCGACGTGGCGCTGCGCCGGGTGCGTGCCTCGGCGCCGAACTCCACCCGGGGTTGGAACCTCGGGGTCGCCAAGTACCAGGGCGACGAGTTCGTCTGGTTCCGGGTGATCAGCCTGGCCAGACGGCCCAACGCGGTGCTCAGCCGGGCCGAGCTGGAGATCGTCGACCGGCGCCGGCCCGGGCCCACCGAGGAGTACGTGGTGCCGGCCGAGTCCACCGTGCTGCGCTGCCGCGACGGCCAGCACACCGTCGAACTGGCCATGACGCCCGACGTGCTGACCGGCTTCCTGTCCTGGCTGGAAGCCACCCCGCCGGGTCGCTACGGCTTCAGCCAGGCCTCCTGACTGACGGCTCGCGCTTCCTACTGCTCGCCGCCGCCCGGGCGCCACTTGATGTCACCGTCCGGGTTGGCCACCCGCCCCAGGATGAACAGCAGGTCGGACAGCCGGTTCAGGTACTTGGCGGTGAGCGGGTTGGTCCGCTGCTCGTCCTGCTCCAGCAGTGCCCACACGGACCGCTCGGCGCGCCGCGCGACAGTGCGCGCGACGTGCAGGTACGCCGCCGCGGCTGTGCCACCGGGCAGGATGAACGAGTCGAGCTTCGCCAGGCCCTCGTTGAACTCGTCGCAGGCGGCCTCCAGCCGGTCCACGTACGGCTCAGTGACCCGCAGCGGCGGGTACTCCGGCTGTGTTGAATCTTTGGGGGCAACGATCGGCGTGCACAGGTCCGCGCCGACGTCGAACAGGTCGTTCTGCACCCGCCGCAGCACCGCGACGACGTCGTCCGGCGGTGACCCCATGGCCAGCACCACCCCGATCGCCGCGTTGCACTCGTCCACGTCGGCGTAGGCGGCCAGCCGCACGTCCGTCTTCGGCACGCGGCTGAAGTCGCCAAGCGCGGTGGTGCCGGCGTCTCCGGTGCGGGTGTAGATCCTCGTCAGGTGCACAGCCATACCCGCAGCTTAGGACTCGTGAGTGGCGAGTTGGGCTATGACCCAACTGGCCGACCGACTCGCCACTCACGGGGTCAGGCGTTGGTGCCGCTGTCCACCAGCAGGGACGCACCGGTGATGGAGCGGCCGCCCGGGCCGGCCAGGTGCGCGACGGTGGCCGCGACGTCGTCGGCCGACCCGTACCGGCCGAGCGCGGACAGGGCCCGCTGTGCGTCGGCGTGCGGGCCGGCCGCGGGGTTCATGTCGGTGTCGGTGGAGCCGGGGTGCACCACGTTGGCCGTGATGCCGCGCGGCCCGAGCTCGCGGGCCAGCGCCTTGGTCAGCCCGTCCAGCGCGGACTTGGTCATCGCGTAGAGCGTCAGGCCGGCCGACGGCACGCGCTGGGCCAGGTTGCTGCCGATGCTGATGATGCGACCGCCCTCGCCCAGGTGCCGGCTGGCGGCCTGGGCGGCGGTGAAGGCCGCCGTGACGTGGATCGCGATGATCTGGTCCCGCTCCGGCGCGGTGAACTGCTCGATCGGCCCGGCCGCCCAGATCCCCGCGTTGTTCACCAGGATGTCCAGCCGGCCCAGTTCGCGGACTGTGCGTTCGACCGCCTCGGTAACCGCGTCCTGGTCCGCGCTGTCGGCCTGGATGGCCACGGCGCGCCCGCCGGCGCTGGTGATCCGCTCGACGACGGCCTCCGCAAGCTCCTTGCCGGCGCGGTAGGTCAGCGCCACGGCGGCCCCGTCCTCGGCGAGTCTGGTGGCGATCGCGGCGCCGATGCCCCGGCTGCCCCCGGTGACCAGTGCGACCTTGCCGTCCAGCTGTGCCACGATGTGCTCCATTTCTGTAGTGATGACTTCAAAAGTCTGCGGGTCGACGGCGCGCGGTGTCAAGGGGTATTTTTAGGGTTCGATACAGAAAGGTGGCCGGCGGTGATGGCGGAGCGCGGACGACCTCGCGGTTTCGACCGGCAGGTGGCGCTGCGCCGCGCCATGGAGGTGTTCTGGGAGCACGGCTACGAGGGCGCCTCGCTCAGTGAGCTCACCGCCGCGATGGGCATCAACGCGCCGAGCCTGTACGCCGCGTTCAGCTGCAAGGAGTCGCTGTTCCGGGAGGCCGTGACGCTCTACGAGCAGCAGGAGGGCGTGCTGGTGGCGCAGGCGCCGACCGCGCGCGAGGCGGTGGCCGGCCTGCTGCGCAGCGGCGCGATCGCCTACACCGAGCCGGACAAGCCGGCCGGTTGCATGATCGTGCTCGCCGCCACCACGTACACACCGAAGACCGAGGCCATCCGCGACCACCTCAGGGAACGCCGCCGGGCCGCGAAGGCCGCCGTGCGGCAGCGACTCGAGCAGGGCGTCGCGGACGGTGACCTGGCGCCGGGGCTGGACACCGGGGTGCTGGCCGACTACCTCAGCACGGTGCTGAGCGGCATGTCGGTCCAGGCGCGCGACGGGGTGGGCCGCGACGGCCTGCTGGCGGTGGCCGATGCGGCGATGGCGGGGTGGGATCGGCTGACTTCGGGGGAGGCCGGGCGCTCCGAGCCGTTGGCCAGCCGCTAGCGTGCACCCGTGGCGGAGCACTTCCGGGTGAGCGGCGGCGCGCGACTGACCGGAGAGGTCCAGGTCGTCGGCGCGAAGAACAGCGTGCTGAAGTTGATGGCGGCGGCCTTACTGGCCGAGGGCACCACGACGCTGACCAACTGTCCGGAGATCCTCGACGTCCCGCTGATGGCGGACGTGCTGCGCAGCCTGGGCTGCACGGTGGCGGTCGACGGCCCCGCGGTCGCGATCACCGCGCCGGCGAAGCTCTGCGAGGAGGCCGACTACCGGTCGGTGTCCCGGCTGCGCGCCTCGGTCTGCGTGCTCGGCCCGCTGGTGGCGCGCTGCCGCCGGGCCGTCGTGCCGCTCCCGGGCGGGGATGCGATCGGCTCACGGCCGCTGGACATGCACGCCAGCGGCCTGCGCAAGCTCGGCGCGCACACCGAGATCAGCCACGGCCGGGTAGTGGCCAGCGCGGAGGACCTGCGGGGCGCGCAGATCTGGCTGGATTTCCCCAGTGTGGGGGCGACCGAGAACATCCTGATGGCCGCCGTGCTGGCCGAGGGCACCACGGTGATCGACAACGCCGCGCGCGAGCCGGAGATCGTCGACCTGTGCACGATGCTGCAGCAGATGGGCGCCAAGATCGAGGGCAGCGGTACCTCCACGCTGACCGTGCACGGCGTACCGAGCCTGCAGCCGACCCAGCACCGGGTGATCGGCGACCGGATCGTCGGCGCCACCTGGGCCTTCGCCGCCGTGATGACCCAGGGTGAGGTCACCGTGCGCGGGGTGGACCCGCACCACATCGACCTGGTGCTGGACAAGCTGCGCGCGGCCGGCGCACGGACCAGCACGACGCTCGACTCGTTCACCGTGGCGATGACCTCGCGGCCGAGCGCGGTGGACTTCGTGACGCTGCCGTTCCCCGGCTTCGCCACCGACCTGCAGCCGATGGCGATCGCCCTGTCCGCCGTCGCGGACGGCACGTCGATGATCACCGAGAACGTGTTCGAGGCGCGGTTCCGGTTCGTCGACGAGATGATCCGCCTCGGCGCGGACGCCCGGACCGACGGCCACCACGCGGTGGTACGCGGGGTGCAGCGGCTGTCCAGCGCGCCGGTGTGGGCCTCCGACATCCGGGCCGGAGCGGGTCTGGTGCTTGCCGCGCTCTGCGCCGAGGGAACCAGCGAGGTATGGGACGTCGAGCACATCGATCGGGGTTACCCTCGGTTCGTGGAGAACCTGTGCGAGCTCGGCGCGGACGTGTCCCGGGTGGCCGCCGAACCCGACCGTTGACCGGTGTCCGCCGAGGAGCACGCCGAAGAAGCGGAGAAGTCGGCCGAAGAGGTCGCCGACAGTGCGCCGATGCGCCTCGCCGCGCGCGTCGGGCTGGTGGCCAACGGGCTGATCCACCTGCTGGTGGCATGGTTGGCGGTACAGGTGGCCTTCGGCCGCAACGAGCGCGCGGACCAGGGCGGGGCACTGCAGGCCATCGCGGCGCAGCCTTTCGGACGGGTGTTGCTCTGGGTAGTGACCGCCGGGTTCGCCGCGGTGGTGGTCTGGCGGCTGCGCGAGGCGCTCTGGGGCTTCCGGCACGTGAGCGATGCCAGCCAGCGCACCAAGAAGCGGCTGTTCTCCGCCGGGCAGGTCGTGGTGTACGCCGCGCTGGCGCTCCTGGCCGGGCGGGTGGCGGGCGGTTCGCCGGCCGGCAGTGGCGGGCAGAGCGGCTCCGCGCGGCTGCTCCAGGTGCCCGGTGGGCGGTGGCTGCTGGTGGTGATCGGGGCCGGCGTGGTGGTCACCGGCGTACTGATGGCCTACAACGGGTGGCGCAAGGCGTTCACGGAGGACATGGCGCTGTACCGGGCCGGCCCGCGTACCCGTCAGCTGGCCGAGCGTTTCGGGCAGGTCGGCGCCATCGCGAAGGGCGTGGCGTTCGTGATCGTCGGCGTGCTGGTCGGCGTGGCCGCGTTGACCTCGCAGCCGGCCCGCGCCGAGGGGCTGGACGCCGCGCTGAAGACGCTGGCCACCCAGCCGTTCGGGCCGGTGCTGCTGGTGATCGTGGCGCTGGGGCTGGCCAGCTACGGGGTGTTCTGCTTCTTCGACGCGCGCTACCACCGGGTCTGACGCCCGCGCCGATCTCCATCAGCTCCCTGAAGGAGTGATCCTGCTTGGGATTGTGAGCAGGAGTACGCGCCCGACTGAGCTACTCGGCAGTACGATTCACAGGTTCATCGCCGAGCGGAGGTAGTCAGGTGCCGTACCCGACCGACCGCGAGTCCGACCGTCCATGGGTGATGCGGACCTACGCCGGCCACTCGTCCGCCGCGGCCTCGAACGCGTTGTACCGGCGCAACCTCGCCAAGGGGCAGACCGGTCTCTCGGTGGCCTTCGACCTGCCCACGCAGACCGGCTACGACCCGGACGACGAGCTGGCCAAGGGCGAGGTGGGCAAGGTCGGCGTGCCGGTCAGCCACATCGGGGACATGCGCGCGCTGTTCGACGGCATCCCGCTGGCCGACGCGAACACCTCGATGACGATCAACGCGCCGGCCATGTGGCTGCTCGCGCTGTACGTCGCGGTCGCCGAGGAGCAGGCCGAGGAGGCCGGCCTCGACCCCACTCAGGTGCGCGCCAAGCTGGCCGGCACCACGCAGAACGACATCGTCAAGGAGTACCTGTCCCGGGGCACCTACGCGTTCCCGCCGGACCCCAGCCTGCGCCTGGCCACCGACCTGGTCACCTGGACGGTGACCCACGTACCGCGGTGGAACCCGATCAACATCTGCCCGTACCACCTGCAGGAGGCCGGGGCCACCCCGGTGCAGGAGATCGCCTACTCGCTGGCCACCGCCATCGCGGTGCTGGATGCGGTGCGCGACTCCGGCCAGGTGCCGCAGGCGGAGTTCGGCAAGGTCGTCGCGCGCATCTCGTTCTTCGTCAACGCCGGGCTGCGGTTCGTCGAGGAGATGTGCAAGCTGCGCGCGTTCGTCGCGCTGTGGGACGAGATCACCAGGGACCGCTACGGCGTCACCGACGCCAAGGCGCGCCGCTTCCGCTACGGCGTGCAGGTCAACTCGCTCGGGCTGACCGAGGCGCAGCCGGAGAACAACGTGCAGCGCATCGTGCTGGAGATGCTGGCGGTCACCCTGTCCCGGGACGCGCGGGCCCGCTCGGTGCAGCTGCCGGCCTGGAACGAGGCGCTCGGGCTGCCGCGGCCGTGGGACCAGCAGTGGGCACTGCGCATGCAGCAGGTGCTCGCCTTCGAGACCGACCTGCTGGAGTACGAGGACATCTTCGACGGCAGCCGGGTCATCGAGGCCAAGGTGGACGAGCTGATCACCGGCTCCCGCGCCGAGATCCAGAAGGTGCTGGACATGGGTGGTTCGGTGGCCGCCGTCGAGTCCGGCTACATGAAGGGCCAGCTGGTGTCGTCGCTGGCCGACCGGCGCCGGCAGATCGAGTCCGGCGAGTTCATCGTCGTCGGCGTCAACAAGTTCGACACCACCGAGCCCAGCCCGTTGCAGGCCGAGGGCGCCAAGGCGATCGAGACGGTGGACCCGGCGGTCGAGCAGGCGGCGATCGATGCCATCCGGCGCTGGCGGGAAGGCCGCGACCAGGCCGCCGTCGAGCAGGCACTGGTCGAGCTGACCAACGCCGCCAAGACCGACGCCAACCTGATGGAGGTCACCGTCGCGTGCGCCCGGGTCGGTGTGACCACGGGGGAGTGGGCGGCCGCGCTGCGCGGGGTGTTCGGGGAGTACCGGGCGCCGACCGGGGTGGGCATGGCCTCGGGGGGCGGTGAGGCGGCCAGCGAGCTGAAGGACGTCCGCGAGCGGGTCCGGGCGACCGGCGAGGAGCTGGGTACCCGGCTGCGGATGCTGGTCGGCAAGCCGGGCCTCGACGGGCACTCCAACGGTGCCGAACAGGTCGCGGTGCGCGCCCGGGACGCCGGCTTCGAGGTCATCTACCAGGGCATCCGGCTCACCCCGTCGCAGATCGTCGCGGCCGCGGTGCAGGAGGGTGTGCACGTGGTCGGGCTGTCCGTGCTGTCCGGCTCGCACCTGGAGGTGGTGCCGGCGGTGGTGGACGGGTTGCGTGCGGCCGGCGCCGAGGACATCCCGGTGATCGTCGGTGGCATCATCCCGAAGGAGGACGAGCCCGCGCTGTACGACCGCGGCGTCGCGGCCGTCTTCACGCCGAAGGACTACGCGCTCACCGAGATCATGGACAAGATCGTTACCGTGATCCGGAAGCGCCACGGCCTCGAGGGCTGACGGCGCAGGTCAGCACTCGTGAGTGGCGAGTAGTCCTATAGGACCCTCGCCACTCACGGGGTTACTCGGGGCGGATGCGGCGGCGCAGATAGGCCAGGCCGGGGACGCCGTCGAGCGCCGTCCGAACGGGTCGGCGCGACTAACCCCACCCGGTGAATGGAAAGTTCGGAGTCACGTTCAAATAACAACAGCTAGGGGCGATTCACACCCTTTGCACACGAACCGGTGATCCCCTAGGTTTTCTCCACGATCATTCTGCTGGACCTCGAGTGTGGGAGGCGTCGTGACGACTGGGTCATGGACACGACGGGACTTCCTGCGACGCGGCGCTGTGGCGGGTGCGTTCGCGCTGGCCGGGCCGGCCCTGCTCGCCGCCTGCAGCAGCACGAGCAGCGGCGACACCCTGGCCAACGCCAAGAAGGCCGGCACGATCAAGGTCGGCATCGCGAACGAGGCGCCCTACGGGTTCACCGACCCGAGCGGCAAGGTCACCGGTGAGTCCGTCGAGGTCGGTCGCGCCGTGCTCAAGGCACTGGGCATCAATGACATCCAGGCCACCACCGTCGAGTTCGGCGCGCTCATCCCGGCGCTGGGCGCCCGCCAGTTCGACATGGTCACCGCCGGCATGTTCATCAACCCCACCCGCTGCGCCGCGGCCACGTTCTCCGACCCGGACTACACCGCACCCACCGCGTTCCTGGTCCCCAAGGGCAACCCGAAGGGCGTCACCACGTTCGAGGACGTGAAGTCGAAGAGCCTGAAGCTGGCGGTGCTCAGCGGGGCGGTGGAGCAGGGCTACGCCAAGGACAGCGGCATCCCGGACAGCCAGGTGCAGGCCTTCGACACCCAGAACACGCTGCTGCAGGCGGTGTCGGCCGGCCGGGCGGACGCGGCGGCACTGACCAACATCTCGCTCAACGACGTGGTGGGCAAGAACCCCACCGCGGCTGTCGAGGTGACCAAGGGCTTCTTCCCGGTGCTCAACGGCAAGGAGACCCTGTCGGCCGGGGCGTTCGTGTTCCGCAAGGGCGACGAGGCGTTCGCCAACGCGTTCAACGCCGAGCTCAAGAAGCTGCACGACAGCGGCGACTGGCTCAAGATCGCCTCGCCGTTCGGGTTCAACCAGGACAACCTGCCGAAGGCGGACGTGACCACCCAGCGGCTCTGCTCGGCCTGATCGGCACCGTCGAGTGGACAACCTGTCCCGGATCCTCCCGGTCCTGCTGCAGGGCCTGCCGCCGACCGTGATCGCCGCGGTCGGCGGCATCGCGCTGACCATCGTGCTGTCCTTCGGTGCCGGCCTCGCGCTGCTGTCGCCCCGCCGCTGGGTGCGCGCGGTCAGCCGGGTCTACGTGGAGGGGTTCCGGGGCACCTCGGAGGTCGTGCAGCTGTTCTGGATCTACTTCGTGCTGCCCTTGCTGGTCGGCGTGCAGCTGGTGCCGCTGTTCGCCGGCATCGTGGTGCTCGGCCTGAACCACGGTGCGTACGGCGCGGAGATCGTGCGCGGCGCGGTGCTCTCGGTGCCCCGCGCGCAGTACGAGGGCTGTATCGCACTGAACCTGTCGCCGGCGCAGCGGATGTGGCGGGTGATCCTGCCGCAGGCCGTGGTGGAGATGCTGCCCTCATTCAACAACCTGTTCATCCAGCTGCTCAAGTCGACCGCGATCCTGTCGTTCATCACCGTGGCGGACGTGACCCAACAGGGCGTGCAGGTACTGGTGCCGAACTTCGGCGACGACATCGTGCTGATCTTCACGCTGATGCTGCTCATCTACCTGGTGCTGTCGGTGCTGATCACCGCGGCGATGCGGTTCGCCGAGCGGGTCGCGGCGCGCAAGGTGGGGCGCCGGCCGTCGCGCGCCGCCCGTGCCGCGGCCATCGGAGCGCACTGATGCCGGTCTGGGACTGGGGCTACGCGTTCCAGGTGCTGCCCCAGCTGCTCAGGGCGCTGCTGGTGACGCTGCAGATCACCGTGCTCGGCTCCGTGGTGGCCCTGGTGCTGGGGCTGGTGATCGCCGTGGTGCGCCGCGCGAAGGTTCCGGTGCTGGACCAGGTGCTGTGGGCGGTGGTGGAGTTCATCCGGTCCACACCGCTGCTGGTGCAGGTCTTCTTCCTGTACTTCGCACTGCCCCGGTTCGGGGTCACGTTCAGCGCGCTCACCGTAGGCGTGATCGGGCTGGGCGTGCACTACGCGACGTACACCTCGGAGGTCTACCGGGCCGGCATCGACGCGGTGCCCCGCGGCCAGTGGGAGGCGGCCACCGCGCTGAGCCTGTCCCCGGGCCGCACCTGGACCGGCGTGATCCTGCCGCAGGCGATCCCCCGGGTGCTGCCGGCGCTGGGCAACTACGTGATCTCGATGTTCAAGGAGGTGCCGCTGCTGTTGGCGATCAGTGTGATCGAGGTGGTCAACAAGGCGAAGGAGCTGGGCTCGGCCACGTTCCGCTTCACCGAGCCCTACACCATCGCCGGCCTGCTGTTCCTGGTGCTGAGCTACCCGGCCTCGATACTGATCCGACGACTGGAGCGCCGCCGTGCCGCCGTCTGAACCCATGATCGTCTTCGACGGCGTCGAGAAGCGCTTCGGCGACCACGTGGTGCTGCGCGACCTGGACTTCACCGTCGCCCCCGGCGAGCACGTCTGTCTGATCGGGCCGAGCGGCTCCGGCAAGACGACCATCCTGCGGTTGCTGATGACACTGGAGAAGGTCAACGCGGGCACCATCCGGGTCAGCGGCGAGTGCCTGTCACACATGGAGCGGAACGGGGCACTGGTACCCGCCGACGAGAAGTACTGCCGCACCGTCCGCAAGCGCATCGGCATGGTGTTCCAGCAGTTCAACCTGTTCCCGAACATGACCGTGCGGGGCAACCTCATCGAGGCGCCGACCAGGGTGCTGGGGCTGTCGAAGGATGAGGCGAACGCCCGGGCCGCCGAGCTGCTGGAGCTGGTCGGGCTGTCCGACAAGATCGACGCGCACCCCACCCAGCTCTCCGGTGGTCAGCAGCAGCGGGTGGCCATCGCCCGCGCGCTGGCCATGCGCCCGGACGTGCTGCTGCTCGACGAGGTGACCTCGGCGCTGGACCCCGAGCTGGTGGCCGGGGTGCTGAACCTGCTGCGTGACCTCGGTGCCAGCACCGACATCACGTTCCTGTGCGTGACCCACGAGATGGGCTTCGCGCGGGACTTCTCCGACCGGGTGCTGATGTTCGACGCCGGTCGGGTGATCGAGGACGCGGCACCGTCGAAGCTGTTCACCGAGCCCGACCACCAGCGCACCAAGGACTTCCTGCACGCGGTGATCGACCGGACCTGACCGGGGGAACTGAGCCGGCTCAGCCGGACTGACACAGCCGTGCCGTGGCCAGGCCGGTCGGCGGCAGGTTCGCTCCGGTCACGCCGAACGGGGCGACGATCCGCAGCCAGTCCCCGGTGGCGTGCAGCGCGGTCAACCCGGCGTTGAAGGCGTCCACCAGGTCGGTGTCGGCGGGCCGGAAGGCGAACGCGCCGGCCGGTTGGGACACCGCGCGCCCGACCGGCGGCACGGCCTGGGTGACCTCGAGGGGCGAGGTGGGGTGCCGGCCGAGTGTGTTGCGCAGCGAGATGTCGGTGAGTGCGCCCACCGGCGTGTCGCCCTGGAACACCGCCTGGTAGAGCTGCGCCGGTGAGTCGTAGGTCTTGATCCGGGTGTCCGGGATGCCAGCGGTGCGGGCGGCCTCCTGTTCGATACTGCCGTCCAGCACCGCGATCGGCACGCCGGCCCGCAGCACGTCGGTGAAGGTTCGCAGTCGCTGGGGATTGCCTCTGAGTACCAGGAACGCCGTCGGTGCGACGAAGTCGGGGCGGGAGAAGGCGACCCGCTCGCAGCGACCGGGGGTGATCGCCATACCGGCGGTGACGATGTCGAACGTCCCGGCCAGCAAGGCGTCGATGAGGTGGCCGAACGGGCGCTGCACCGCCTCCAGGGTGTCCACGCCGAGCCCCGCCAGCACGGCGCGGGCGACCGCCGGGGACTCGCCGGCGAGATTGCCGTACTGATCCAGGTAGCCGAACGGCTCCTCGTTGGCGACGCCCACCCGGACCGTCCGGTTGGCCCGGATCCGTTCCAGCGTCGGGCGCCGGTCGGGTCCGCAGCCGGCCGCGAGGACTCCGACACCGGCGAGGGTGAGCAGATGGCGGCGGGACAGCATCAGGTGAATCTAGGTGACTGGTGTCCCGGTGTCCGGCCGGAACGCGCCGGACACCGTTCACCTCCCTAACCCATGCTCTTGGCGCCGTCCAGCGCTTCTCGGATGATGTCGGCGTGGCCGGAGTGCTGGGTGGTCTCGGCGATGATGTGCACCAGCGCCCGACGGGCCGACCAGCTGGCGCCCGGCTCGAACCACGGCGCGGCGGGCAGCGGCTGGGACGCGTTCAGGTCGGGCAGGCTGGCGATCAGCTCGTCGGTGTGCCGGGCGACCTCGTCGTAGTGCGCCAGTGCGCCGGCCAAGGTCTCGCCGGGCTGCAGCTGGAAGGTCTTCTCCCGCTCCGCGTAGTCGTCCTCGGTCCACTCGGACCAGTCCTTGCCGTTGTCGTTCATCGCGCTCGCACCGCCCTCGATGAACCGGACCCAGGCTGCCTCCGAGTCGGCCACGTGCTTGATCAGGCCGCCCAGCGACAGTGCGCTGACGGTGGGGCGCTGCGCGGCTTGCTCGTCGGTCAGGTCGCGGGTGGTGAACTTCAGGAAGAACCGGCTCTTGGCGAGGCTGTCGAGCAGGTCGGCCCGCTCGCCGCTGAGGTTCGTGGTGTTCAGCGACTCGGTGCCGGTCGGGGTTCCGGTCTCGGTGCTGGTCATCGCTCCGCCTTTCGTTTCGGTCTTGCTGTCTGACGCCAGCGTATTGGCCATAAGTGCCAGTTTCTGACCTGAATTGCGGGAGAATCGGATTCATGGCGAACACGAGCTCCCGGACCCTGCGGCTGCTGTCGTTGCTGCAGACCCACCGGTACTGGCCGGGTGAGGAACTGGCCGGCCGGCTCGAGGTGTCCATCCGCACGCTGCGCCGCGACATCGACCGGCTGCGCGAGCTCGGCTACCCGGTGCGGGCCAGTCGAGGTGTCGACGGCGGGTACCAGCTCGCGCCCGGCGCCGCGCTGCCGCCGCTGGTGCTCGACGACGAGGAGGCGGTGGCGCTCGCCGTCGGGCTGCAGAACGCCGCCCAGGGCTCGATGGCCGGGATCGCCGAGTCGTCCGTCCGCGCGCTGACCAAGGTGGTCCAGGTGATGCCACCGAGGCTGCGGCACCGGGTGGAGGCGCTGCGGGCGATGACGGTGTCGCCGGGCTGGGGCGGCTCCGGGCTGGCCGCCGACCCGGAGGCGCTGGTCGCGGTCGCCCAGGTGTGCCGGGACACCGAGCGCGTCGAGTTCGGCTACACCGCCGCGAGCGGCGAGCGCACCGAGCGCCACGTCGAGCCGCTGCGGTTGGTCTCCCTCGGCCGTCGCTGGTACCTGGTGGCCTATGACCTCGGCCGGCACGACTGGCGCAGCTTCCGGCTGGACCGGCTGAGCCAGCCACGGGGTACCGGCGTCCGGTTCCGCCCGCGCGAGCTGCCGGCCGAGGACGCGGCCGCGTTCGTCCGGGCCGGCCTGCGCCAGCTGCCGACCTCCTACACCGTCGAAGTGCTGGTGGCGGCCCCGGCCGCGGTGGTGCGGGCGCGCATCGGGCAGTGGGCGAGCGTGCGGGACGCCGATGAGGGGCAGTGCCTGATCCGGATGAACGCCGACAGCCTGGACTGGCCGGCGATGGCGCTGGGCTCGCTCGGCGCGGAGTTCACCGTGATCTCGCCGCCCGCACTGCTGGAGCACGTGCACGAGTGGGCCGCCCGGTTCGGCCGGGCGGCTGGCCAGTCGGGCTAGTCCGGCCAGACCGGGTGGCGCTTCTCCAGGAAGGCGGCCATGCCCTCGCGGGCGCCGGCGGTCTGCGACATCGACGCCATCACCTCCACCGCGATGGCGTAGGCGTCCGCCTCCGGCCGGTCCAGCTGGGCGTACAGGGTCTGCTTGCCGATCGCCTTGCCCACCCGGCTGCCCTTGGTCGCCCTGGCCAGCAGCGCATCCACGGCCTCGTCCAGCTGCCCGTCCGGCACGGCCGAGTTGACCAGGCCCCACTCGACGGCGGTCGCGGCGTCCACCACGTCCCCGGTCAGCGCCATCTCCATCAGCCGCTTGCGGCCGACGCTGCGGGCCACCGGCACGGCGGGGGTGTGGCAGAACCAGCCGCCCTTGCCGCCGGGCAGCGCGAAGCCGGCCGACTCGGCGGCCACCGCGAGGTCGCAGGTGGCCACCAGCTGGCAGCCGGCCGCCGTGGCCAGTGCGTGCACCCTGGCGATGACCACCTGGGGCACGGACTGGATCAGCTTCATCAGGTCGGTGCACTGGCGCAGCAGGTCCCGGACGCCGGGTAGATCCCGCGACGCCACGTCGCCGAAGTCGTGACCGGCGGAGAACACCTTGCCCTCGCCGGCCAGCACGATGCCGGTGGCGTCGCTGTGTCCGGCGGCCCGGAACGCGTCGGTCAGCTCGGCCAGGTGTGCCGAGGACAGTGAGTTGCGCCGCTCGGGGCGGTTCATGGTGATCCGCACGGTGTCGCCGTCGTGCTTGACCAGCAGGTGCTCGTAGTCGGCCATGCCCCCGACCGTAGTCCCGGTGCGGCGGTGGGCAAAGCCGTTGACAGCGGGTCTATCGTGACTGTGTGACTGAAAATGCAAATCCAGTCATCAGGTCAGAGCCCGAGTCGGACGCCGCCGCGGAGTCGCTCGAGCGGATGGACCGGGTGCTGGACGCGGCCGGCGAACTGCTGGTCCGCTGGGGCTACCGGCGAGTGACGATTGAGGACGTGGCGGACCGGGCCGGCATCGGCAAGGGCACCGTCTACCTGCATTTCCCGACCAAGGAGGCGCTGTTCCTGACGGTGTTGCTGCGCGGCTACCGGAGTGTGGTCGGCGGCATCGTGGAGCGGATGCGCGCCGATCCGCTCGAGGTGCTGCCCGGCCGGATGACCCGCTCGCTGTTCGTCGCGTTGTTGGCGGACCCGGTGGCCCGGCCGATCTACTTCGGTGACACCGAGCTGCTCGGCCGGTTGGCCAAGGAGGCGACCAACACGCTCGGGCCCCTGCGGGAGCGGGGCCAGGAGCTGAACCGGTCGCACTTCCAGCTGCTGCGCGACGCCGGGCTGCTGCGCACCGACCGGACGCTCGCCGAGCAGCACTACCTGCTGCAGGCGGTCGGCGCGGGGTTCTGGTTCCTCGAGGGCTTCGAGCTGCCGTCCGCGCCGGCCGACCCGGCGGCCCGTGCCGAGTTGCAGGAGTACGCCCTGGTCGCCGCGCTGGAGCCGGCTGTCCGCCCGGAACCCACGGTGGAGCTGGCCGAGACCGTCGCCCGGCTCTACGAGTCGCTGATCGACGTGATCGATGAGGAGTGGCGGCGCCGGGTCCGTCGACCCGATGCCCCGGAAGAGAGAATCCGATGACCACAGCCAGTACCCCGACCACCACCGGGGATCTTTCCGGCCTGCCGGACATGATGGCGCCCGAGTTGATCGCCGACCCGTACCGGGGCTACGGCCGGCTCCGGGAGCAGGCGCCGGTGCTGCGTGCCTCGTTCATGGGCGTGACGGCGACCTGGATGGTCACCCGCTACGAGGACGTGCACGCCGTCCTCGGCGACCCGAGGTTCGTCAACAACCCGGCCTCGGTGCCGGGAATGCAGGTGGCGAACCCGGTGGAGAAACTGATGAAGTCCTACGGGCTGTCCGAGGAGGACGCCCGCTACATGGCCGAGAACATCCTGAGCAGCGATGCGGCGGACCACACCCGGCTGCGCAAGCTGGTCTCCAGAGCGTTCACCGTGCGGCGGGTGAGCGAGTTGCGGCCGAGGGTGGAGGCGATCACCGCCGGCCTGTTGGACGACATCGCCGCCGGCCCGGAGCCGGTGGACCTCACCGGGCGGCTCTGCTACCCGCTGCCCATCACGGTGATCTGCGAGCTGGTCGGCATCCCGGAGGTGGACCGGCCGGACTGGCGGAGCTGGGGGCGCGACCTGGTGTCCACGGACCCCGCACGGATGGGCCCGGCGCTGCACGAGATGGTGGCGAACGTCAAGGCACTGATCGAGACCCGCCGGTCCGCTCCGACCGACGACCTTGTCTCCGCGCTGATCCGGGCGCACGACGAGGACGGCGACGAGCTCTCCGACGAGGAGCTGGTCACCTTCGTGGTCACCCTGGTGATGGCCGGGCACGAGACCACCGCGCACCTGATCGGGAACAGCGTCGCCGCGCTGCTTGCCCACCCCGACCAGGTGGCGCTGCTGCGCGAGCGCCCCGAGCTGTGGCCGACCGCGGTGCACGAGCTGGTCCGCTGGTGCGGCACGGCGCTACTCACCGGGCTGCGCTACGCCACCGAGGACATCCAGCTGGGCAGCGTGCTGATCAAGGCGGGTGACTCGGTGTCGCCGGTCCTGGTGGCTGCCAACTTCGACCCACGCCAGTACACCGAACCGGATCGGCTGGACGTCACCCGGCAGCCGACCGGGCGTGGCGAGGGGCACGTCGGCTTCGGGCACGGCGCGCACTACTGCCTGGGTGCCGCGCTGGCCCGGCAGGAGGCGGAGGTCGCCCTGCACGCGCTGTTCGACCGGTTTCCCGGGCTGGCGCTGGCCGTGCCGGAGTCCGAGCTGACCTGGGAGCCGGTCCCGGGCAGCCGCCGGCTGGCGCGGCTGCCGGTGGTCCGCGGCTAGCCGCGGTGGCCCGGCGGCGCGTCCGAGGGGGGCGCGCCGCCGGGGCTAGGACGGCCTAGTACGAACGCGGCAGGCCCAGGGTGTGCTGCGCGACGAAGTTGAGGATCATCTCGGCGCTGACCGGGGCGATCCGGGTGGTGCGCACCGCGGCGATCATGGTGCCGATGCCGTACTCGGCGGACATGCCGTTGCCGCCGTGCACCTGCACCGAGGCGTCGACCGCATGGCTCGCGGCCTCGGCGGCGGCGTACTTGGCCACGTTGGCGGCCTCGCCGGCGGCCGGGTCGTTGCGGTCGTAGAGCCAGGCCGCCCTGGTGGTGGCCAGGCGGGCCAGCTCCACCTCGATGTGCGCCTTGGCCAGCGGGTGCGCGACGGCCTGGTGGGAGCCGATCGGCTTGCCCCAGACCGAGCGTTCCCTGGCGTAGGCGGCGCCCTTGTCCAGTGCGTAGCGACCGAGGCCGTTGGACTGCGCGGCGACCGTGATCCGCTCCGGGTTCAGCCCGGCGAACAGCGCGGCCAGCCCGGCCTCCTCACCGCCCACCAGTGCCTCGTCGGGCAGGTGTACGTCGTCGAAGAACACGGTGAACTGCCGCTCGGCGGCGATGAACGCCATCTCGATCGGCTGGTAGGTCATCCCGGGGCTGTCCGTCGGCACCAGGAACATGGCCGGGCGCAGAGTGCCCTTGCTGTCCTGCATCCGGGCGACCACCAGCGTCGCGTCGCTCTCGTCGACCCCGGAGATGTAGTACTTGCTGCCGGACAGCCGCCAGCCGCCGTCCGGGTCCGGGCGCGCCGAGGTGGTGATGTTGTGCGAGTTGGTGCCGGCGTCCGGCTCAGTGATCGCGAAAGAGATCTTCGTGGTGCCGTCCGCGATGCCGGGCAGCCAGCGCTCGCGCTGCTCCTGGGTGCCCGAGGTGGCGATCACCGAGGCGGCGATCGCGGGGGAGACCACGATCAGCAGCAGCGGGCAGCCGGCGGCCGCGATCTCCTCGGTGACGATGGCCAGCTCGACCATGCCCCCGCCCCCGCCGCCGTACTCCTCCGGCACGCCCACGCCGAGGAACCCGGCCTTGCCGGCTTCGGCCCACAGCTCGGTGGTCTTCTCGCCGGCCTTGGCCTTCGCCCAGAGGTACTCGTGGCCGTACTTGCTGGCCATCGCGGCAACGGAGGACCGCAGCATCCGTTGCTCGTCGGTCTCGGCGAAGTCCATCCGGGCTACCTCCGGGTTGTTCGGGTGGCTCATACTTACCGGCGTTCCTGCCGGTAAGTTACATGCGCTGCTCGTGCAGTAGCAACAGCCCGAGCGCCGCGATGCTCTGCGCGTCGGTGAACTCGCCGCGCCGGATCATCCCGACGACCTCGGCGCGGCTGAACCAGGCGGTCCGCATGTCCTGCTCGGTGAGTTCCCGCTCGGGTTGGCCCTCGGTCAGCTCGGTGGCCAAGAACACCCGGCCGCGCTGCGAGGACATGCCGGGTGCCACGTCCAGGGTGCCGATCTGGGTCATCCGGGCGGCCCGCAGGCCGGTCTCCTCACGCAGCTCGCGGCGGGCCAGCTCCAGCGGGTCGGCCGCCGCCCGGTCCGGCGCGGTGCCCTGAGGGAACTCCCAGCGCCGCAGCCCGAGCGGGTAGCGGAACTGCTCGACCAGGTGCAGCCGGTCCTCCTCGGCCGGCACGATCAGCGCGTAGTCCGGCTTGTCGATGACGCCGAAGATCCCGTCGGTGCCGTCCGGCCGGCGGATCCGGTCCTCGCGCACCACCATCCAGGGGTTCTCGTACACCTGGCGCGTGCTCAGCTGCTCCACCCGGGCGACGCTAGCCTGCCGTGTCCGGCGGCCCCTCGGGAGTGGCCGTGCCGGCGGGACCGATAGCGTCTCGGCCGTGCGTCTCGTCATCGCCCGGTGCCAGGTCGACTACGTCGGCCGGCTCACCGCCCACCTGCCCATGGCTCCCCGCCTGCTGCTCGTCAAGGCGGACGGGTCGGTCAGCGTGCACGCGGACGACCGGGCCTACAAGCCGCTGAACTGGATGAGCCCGCCCTGCTGGCTGGAGGAACAGCCCGGCGTGTGGACGGTACGCAACAAGGCCGCCGAGTCGCTGGTGATCACCATCGAGGAGGTGCTGCACGACTCGTCCCACGAGCTCGGGATCGACCCGGGCCTGGTCAAGGACGGTGTCGAGGCGCACCTGCAGGAGCTGCTCGCCGAGCACCCCACCACCCTCGGCGACGGGCTGACGCTGATCCGGCGGGAGTACCCGACCGCGATCGGCCCGGTCGACCTGCTCTGCCGTGACCCCGAGGGTGGCACGGTGGCCATCGAGGTGAAGCGGCGCGGCGACATCGACGGCGTGGAACAGCTCACCCGGTACCTGGAGCTGCTCGGCCGCGACCCGCTGCTGTCCCCGGTCGCCGGGGTGTTCGCCGCCCAGCAGATCAAGCCGCAGGCCCGCACCCTGGCGACCGACCGGGGTATCCGGTGCGTGGTGGTGGACTACGACGCGCTGCGCGGCGCGGAACGGCACGACCTGCGGCTGTTCTGACCCGATCGGGCCGCCCCGGCCCGGGCCGGAGTGGTTCTGACCTGCTCGCCGAGCGTGCCACCAGCACTGCAACGTAGGCTCGCGGGACCTACCGCCGCGCGCGCCAAGGAGGTCGTGACGATGACGCAGACCGGGACACCCGCCGAATCCCCGAGCAGCTCTGACACCGGCCCGTCGGCTGGCTCGTCGGCTGGATCGTCGGCTGGCTCGTCGGCTGGATCGTCGGTGCCGCCGACCGAGTTCGACTCGCTCGACCCGCGCAGCGGCACGGTGGTCGGCAGCTATCCGGTGCAGGACGCCGCCGAGGTGAACGCGGCGGTCGCGCGTGCCGCGGTGGCCGCCGAGTGGTGGGCCGCGCTGGGCTTCGCCGGGCGCCGCAAGCGGCTGGGCGAGTGGCGGAAACTGCTGGTCAAGCGGATCGACCAGCTCGCCGAGGTGGTCACCGCCGAGACCGGCAAGCCGCTGGACGACGCGCGCCTCGAGCTGGTGCTCGCGGTGGACCACCTGGCCTGGGCGGCCCGCAACGCGCAGCGGGTGTTGGGCCGGCGCAAGGTCGGCGCCGGCCTGCTGATGAGCAACCAGAGCGCCACGCTGGCCTACCCGCCGTTCGGTGTCGTCGGGGTGATCGGGCCGTGGAACTACCCGGTGTTCACCCCGATGGGGTCGATCGCCTACGCGCTGGCCGCCGGCAACGCCGTGGTGTTCAAGCCCAGCGAGTTCACTCCCGGCGTCGGGCACGCACTGGCCGAGACGTTCGCCGAGGTGATCAGCGAGCAGCCGGTGCTGCAGGTGGTGACCGGATTCGGGGAGACCGGCGCCGCGCTGTGCCGCTCCGGGGTGGGCAAGCTGGCTTTCACCGGCTCCACCGCGACCGGCAAGCGGGTGATGGCCGCGTGCTCGGAGAACCTCACCCCGGTGCTCATCGAGTGCGGCGGCAAGGACCCGCTGATCGTGGATGCCGACGCCGACCTGGACGCGGCGGCCGACGCGGCGGTCTGGGGCGGCATGTCCAACGCCGGGCAGACCTGCGTCGGGGTCGAGCGGGTGTACGTCGTCGAGCCGGTGGCCGACGAGTTCCTGCGCCGGGTGGTGGCCAGGGCGCACGCCGTCCGGGCCGGCGGCGAGGCGACCGCTGACTTCGGCCCGATGACCATGCCGGCACAGATCGACGTGGTGGCCGGACAGCTGCGGGACGCACTGGACAGGGGAGCGCACGCGCTGGTCGGTGGCACCGCGTCGGTGCGCGCGCCGTACATCGAGCCGGTGGTGCTGACCGACGTCCCGGAGGACTCCACCGCGATCACCCAGGAGACGTTCGGCCCGCTGCTCACGGTGAACCGGGTGACCGACACCGAAGACGCGATCACGCGCGCGAACGCCACCGCGTACGGCCTCGGAGCCTCGGTGTTCTCCGCCAAGCGCGGTGAGGAGATCGCCGCCCGGCTGCGCTGCGGGATGGTCGCGGTGAACGGCGTGATCACGTTCGCCGGGGTCCCCGCGCTGCCGTTCGGCGGGGTTGGTGACTCCGGGTTCGGCCGCATCCACGGCGAGGACGGGCTGCGTGAGTTCGCCAGGGCCCAGGCGGTGACCCGGCAGCGGTTCGCCCCGCCGATCTCGGTGATGACCTTCACCCGGGGCGCCCGGAGCATGCGGCGGCTCGTTTCGCTGGTGCGGACGGTGCACGGTCGTTAGGCGCGCCGTCGCCCCCCGGGGTGGGGGTGCCGTTAGCTCGGCAGGGCGAGCCGGCGGTGAACTGGACGCAGATCACTGCCCCGGGACCGGCCGGGGATGGCAGGATCGCGGCATTGCGACCGGGCGCGCGTTTTGCGCAGCCTGAGAATCTGGGAGGTAGCGGCGTGGCACGAGAGTTCGAGGCCGTCGGTGTGGTCGGCCTGGGCACTATGGGTGCCGGCATAGCGGAGGTCTTCGCCCGCAACGGCCTGCGTGTGGTCGGTGTGGAGCTGAACGCGAACGGTCTGGACCGTGCCCGCGCGCACCTGGAGAACTCGACCGCCCGCGCCCAGGCCCGCGGCAAGCTGACCGAGGAGGACGCGAAGGCGCTGCTCGGCCGGATCCAGCTCAGCTCCGACCTGGCCGACCTGGCCGACGTGGACCTGGTGATCGAGGCCGTGCCGGAGCGGCTCGAGCTCAAGATCGCGATCTTCGCCGAGGTGGACAAGATCGTGCGGCCGGACGTGGTCCTGGCGTCCAACACGTCGTCGCTCTCGGTCACCGAGCTGTCCGTGCGCACCGGTCGCCCCAGCAGGGTGGTCGGCATGCACTTCTTCAACCCGGCGCCGGTGCAGCAGTTGGTCGAGCTGGTCCGCACGGTGGTCACCGAGCAGGACGTGGTCGACGACATGGCCGCGTTCGCCCGCAAACTGGGCAAGGTCCCGGTGGTGATCGGCGACCGGGCCGGGTTCATCGCGAATGCCCTGCTCTTCGGCTACCTCAACCACGCGGCGAAGATGTTCGAGGAGCGCTACGCCAGCCGCGAGGACATCGATGCGGCCATGCGGTTCGGCTGCGGCTACCCGATGGGCCCGCTGGCGCTGCTCGACCTGATCGGGCTGGACACCGCGTACGAGATCTTGATGACCATGTACAACCAGTCCCGCAACATCACGCACGTACCCACCCCGGTGTTCAAGCAGATGATGACCGCCGGGCTGCTCGGCCGGAAGAGCGGGCGCGGCTTCTACACCTACGACGGGCCGGACTCGTCGAAGGTCGTCGACGACGCGCACACCCCGAAGGCGGGCGGTGTGGCCGAGGACCAGGTGCGCAAGGTCGCCACGGTCGGCGTGGTCGGCACCGGGACCATGGCCACCGGCATCGTGGAGGTACTGGCCAAGGCCGGGCTGGACGTGGTGCTCCGCGGCCGCTCGGCCGGCAAGAACCAGGCCGCCCTGAACACCCTGAAGCGCTCCCTGGACAAGGCCGTGGTGCGCGGTCGGCTGACCGAGGAGGCGCGTGACGAGGCGTTCGGCCGCGTGCATGCCACGGTCAACTTCGAGGACATGGCCGAGTGCGACCTGGTCGTCGAGGCTGTTGCCGAGGAGCTCGACGTCAAGCGTGCGGTGTTCGGCACCCTGGACGAGGTGTGCAAGCCCGGCGCGATCCTGGCCAGCACGACGTCGTCGCTGCCGGTCATCGAGTGCGCGGCGGCCACCTCGCGACCCGGCGACGTGGTCGGGCTGCACTTCTTCAACCCCGCTCCGGTGATGAAGCTGGTCGAGGTGGTCAGCACCATCTCCACCGCGCCGGATGTGGCGGCCACCGCGCGCTCGCTGTGCGCGACGCTGAACAAGCACGCGGTGTCCTGTGGTGACCGGGCCGGGTTCATCGTCAACGCCCTGCTGTTCCCGTACCTGAACGACGCGGTCAAGATGCTGGAGGCGCACTATGCCAGCGCCGACGACATCGACGCGGCGATGAAAACGGGCTGTGCGCTGCCGATGGGGCCGTTCGAGCTGCTCGACGTGGTCGGCCTGGACGTGTCGCTGGCCATCGAGCAGACCCTGTACCAGGAGTTCCGGCTGGCCGGTTACGCGCCGGCGCCGCTGCTCGAGCACCTGGTCACGGCCGGTCGGTTGGGCCGCAAGACAGGTCAGGGGTTCCGCGACTACTCGTCCCGGTAGTTCGGCGCGTGGACGGCCGTCCTGTGTGGGGGCGGCCGTCCTGTGTGGGTGGGGACGGCAGTCCTGTGTGGGGGCGGCCGTCCTGTGTGGGTGGGGGCGGCGGTCCGGGTGACCGCGGCATCGGCGGATCCGGAGCGGCGGCCGCGATTGTGAAACCTGGTCCAACTCACGTGGTCAGCAATGGCGGTGCTCACGCGTCAGGACCGATACTGGTGTCGTGCCCCGCCGCAACCGCCCACCTCGAGCTGACCTGGTCGGTCTGCCGGGGGCGCCCCGCCCGCTGCTGACCGGCGCGTTGGGTTGGGCACGGACGGAGTCATCGTCCGACGGCGACTGGATGGTGCGCACGATCCCCGGGGTGCAGGGGCGAAAGACCTACCGCTGCCCCGGCTGTGATCATGAGATCGCCCCCGGCGTCGGCCATCTGGTGGTCTGGCCGGCCGGAGTCGGAGTCGAGGCCGAGGCCAACGGCACGACCGGCTCCGAAATGTCGACCGAGTACGACGACGCCGACCAGCGTCGTCACTGGCACACCACCTGCTGGGCCGCCCGCCATCGCCGCCGCCCCGGGCGACGAGCAGCTCGCTGAACCGGACGTCCGTGGCGCGGCCCGAGGTGGCCGGCTAACGCTGGCGGTGGCCGCGAGCGCTGGTTGTGGTCGGCTGGCGCAGGGCTGTGGCCGGCGAGCGCTGGTTGTGGCCGGCTAGCGGTGGTGTGGCCGCTGGCGCTGGTTGTGGCCGGCGAGCGGTGGTGTGGCCGTTAGCGCTGGCGGTGGCCGGCGAGCGGTGGTGTGGCCGCTGGCGCTGGTTGTGGCCGGCGAGCGGTGGTGTGGCCGCTGGCGGTGGCCGCTAGCGCTGGCGGCCAGCTGGTGTGGGCCGGCGCCGACGGGGGCTGGGCCGGACCTCGGGGCTCGAGCGGGGGGTGGGCGCCGACTCGACCGCTGACCCCGCCGACTCCGACGCCGACGACTGTTCGGCCGCCGCGTCCCCGTTCGTCGCTTCACCGTTCGGTGAGTCGCCGCCGTCGTTTCGCGGAATGTTGCCGCCAGCGGCGGCGCTGGGCTCGCTGCCCCTGAGCTCGTCCCCGCTGGTCGGAGATCCGGGCTCGGCGTCCTCGAGCTCCTGGATACCGGGCGAGGCGCCGCTGGGCCCGCCGTCCCACTGCCCGGCGCCGCTCACGGCCGGTGCCGTCGCCGGCAGCTCAGGGGCGGCGCCGTTGCTGGTGAACGCAGTGCCGTTGAGGGCGGGAACGCCGTTCTGACTGGTGGGTGCCGGCGATGCGAGGGCAGCCCCGTTGTGCAGGTGAGCAGGCGGGCCCTCGGGCGGTGCGCTGCCCGGCCCGGCCGGTTCGGTGTGCTGCTGCTGGTTCGACGGGTCCAGTTGAGGCAGTACCTTGTCGAGCACACCGCGCAGTTCGGAGAGCCGGGCCACCATGTGCGCGCGAACCGAATCGAGCTCCGCGACACGCTGTTGGGCGGCGCCGATCGTGGCGTCGGCGGCCTGGCGGGCCTCGGTGACCGTGGCCTCGGCCGTGCGCCGCGCCTCGGCGACCCTCCGTTCGGCTTCCGCCCGGGCATTCGAGATCAGCCCGTTCGCCTCGTCCCGGCTGGCGACCTGGCTGCGGTGGATCGTGGTCATTGCCTCGGCGCGACGTGCGGACATCGCGATGTCGAAGTCCTCTTCGACCTGGGTCCGCTTGGCCGAACTCTGCATGTCGAGGGCGCGCCGGTCCTCGTCGGCCTGCTGGCGGAGCGCCTCGACCTCTGCTGCCGCCGTTGCGCGCATCGAATCAGCGTCGGCCGTCGCCCTGCTCCGAATCAGATCCGCTTCCTCGCGGGCGTCGGCCAGGATCTTGTTGCGCTCGAAGGTGAGCTGCTTGCGCTCGTGCTCCAGCTGCCGCCGGATCGACTCGTTCTGGCGGGGCAGTTCGCCGGCCTCGGCCTCTGCCCTGGAGACGATCTCCGTCGCCTCGGCTTCAGCACGTTTACGCCGCTCGGACACCTCGTCCTGGGCCAAGCGCAGCATGGACTGCAGCCGCTCGCTCATGCCCTCGACGCTCTCCGGTGGCGCGGACAGCCGGCGCATCTGGCCCTTGAGCCGATCGGTCTCCGCCCAGGCCACGTTCACCTGTCGGGTCAGCTGACCGTTCTGCTCGACTGCCGCGTCCCGGTCTGCCGCGAGCATGCGCAACTGCGCATCAAGATGTCTCAGGTAATCATCAACCTGGACCGGATCGTAGCCGCGGCGGCTAACCGCGAACGCTGATCCAGGGGCCGGGAGATGATCTTGTCCTGCTGACATGTGCCTACCGTACTCGGTGTCTGTCACGCCGTCGTGGTCGGTTAGTCACTCCGGAGAGTGACAAGTATGACTACACACCGCGAAATCGGTTGATTTCGGTGAGGTGCTTCTCGCGGCGTTCCGGGTCACGGACGCCGAGGCCTTCCTGTGGGGCCAGGCAGAGGACGCCGACCTTGCCCTGGTGGGCGTTGGAGTGCACGTCGTACGCGGCCTGGCCGGTCTCGGCGAGCGAGTAGACCCGCGACAGCGTCGGGTGGATCTTGCCCTTGGCGACCAGGCGGTTGGCCTCCCAGGCCTCCCGATAGTTCGCGAAGTGTGAGCCGATAATCCGCTTCAGGTTCATCCAGAGGTAGCGGTTGTCGAAGACGTGTTCGTAGCCGCTGGTGGAGGCGCAGGTGACGATGGTGCCGCCCTTGCGGGCGACGAAGACGCTGGCACCGAAGGTCTCGCGACCGGGGTGCTCGAAGACGATGTCCGGGTCGTCGCCGCCGGTCAGCTCGCGGATCCGACCGCCGAAGCGCCGCTGCTCCTTCGGGTCCTGATGCTGATCGTCACTCCAGAACCGGTACCCCTCGGCGGCGCGGTCGATGATCAGTTCGGCACCCATGCGGCGGCAGATCTCCGCCTTCTCGGGTGAGGAAACCACACACACCGGGGTCGCTCCGCCGTTGAGCGCGAACTGGGTGGCGTAGGAGCCAAGGCCGCCGGAAGCGCCCCAGATGAGCACGGTGTCGCCCTGCTTCATTCCCGCGCCGTTGCGGGAGACCAGCTGGCGGTACGCCGTCGAGTTGACCAAGCCGGGGCTGGCGGCCTCTTCCCAGGTCAGATGATCGGGCTTCGGCATCAGCTGGTTCGACTTCACCAGCGCGAGCTCGGCCAGGCCGCCGAAGTTGGTCTCGAAGCCCCAGATCCGTTGCTCGGGATCCATCATCGTGTCGTTGTGGCCGTCGGAGCTTTCCAGCTCCACCGACAGGCAGTGCGCAACGACCTCGTCGCCCGGCTTCCACAGGTGCACACCGGGACCGGTCCGCAGCACGACGCCGGCCAGATCCGAGCCCACCACGTGATACGGCAGGTCGTGCTTCTTGGTCAGCGGCGAGAGCCGCCCGTACCGCTTGAGGAAGCTGAACGTGGACAGCGGCTCGAAGATCGAGGTCCAGACGGTGTTGTAGTTGATCGCGCTGGCCATCACGGCGATGATCGCCTCGCCCGGACCGAGCTCCGGCGTCGCCACGTCGTCGAGGTGCAGGCTCTTGCGCGGGTCCTTGTCCCGGGTGGGCATGCCGGCGAACATCTCGACTTCGTCGGCTCGAACGGTCACCCCCTGGTAGTGATCAGGGATGGTCAGTCCGCCGACGGCATCGAGCTCGTCGGCCAGGATCGCGTCGCGGATCTCCTGCACGCCGGGCCTCCGGAAGTTCGTGGCCAGGCGTCTCGCGCCCAGCCACCCTGCTTGGGATATCTAACGCTACTGGTGGGTAGTTAACTTTAGGAAGGGCCCTGTGACTTAGATCGCTGATTGTCGGCAGCCGGACGCGACCGAGGGAAGGGCGGATCGCGGGGTGCGCGACTCAGTGGGCCGGCGAGGCCGCCGGCTCCACCAGCTCGATCAGTACGCCGCCGGCATCCTTCGGGTGCACGAAGTTGATCCTCGAGTCGGCGGTGCCCCGGCGCGGCGCCTCGTAGAGCAGTCGCACACCTCTGTCCCTGAGATGTGCGCAGGCGGCGTCGATGTCGGTGACCCGGTAAGCCATCTGCTGGATGCCAGGACCGTTGCGGCCGAGGAACTTCGCGATGGCCGACTCGTCGTTGAGCGGTGCGAGAAGCTGCACGGCGGGACCCTGGCTGTCGCCCGGGGCGCTCAGCATCGCCTCTCGGACACCTTGCTCCTCGTTGACTTCCTCGTGGGTCGCAACCAGGCCCAGGACATCCGCGTACCACTGGATTGCGGCATCCAGATCGGGAACCGCGATGCCGACATGATCGATGGTTGTCACAACCCCGCGCAGCTCGTTCATGGCCGAAATGTAACGGATCGAACTCCCGGAATGTGCCGGTCTTCACCCGGTCGCAAGGCGATCCCGCAGGTATCGTCTGGGGCCAACCCACCGCCGTCGGTGTCGCTGGAGGTTTCTTGTGGCTCAGTCCGTGATCGTTGCCGGTGCTCGCACCCCGATGGGCCGGCTGCTCGGTTCGTTGAAGGATTTCTCGGGTGCGCAGCTCGGTGGAGTGGCGATCAAGGCCGCGCTGGAGCGTGCCGGTGTCAGCCCGGACCAGGTGCAGTACGTGATCATGGGGCAGGTCCTGACGGCGGGCGCGGGCCAGATCCCGGCGCGACAGGCCGCCGTGGCCGGCGGTATCCCGATGAGTGTGCCGGCCCTGACCATCAACAAGGTCTGCCTGTCCGGCATTGACGCGATCGCCCTCGCTGACCAGCTGATTCGCGCGGGTGAGTTCGACATCGTCGTGGCTGGCGGGCAGGAGTCCATGACACAGGCGCCGCACCTGCTGACGAAGTCCCGCGAGGGGTACAAGTTCGGCGAGGTGACGGCCCTGGACCACATGGCCCACGACGGGCTCTTCTGTGCTTTCGACCAGTGCGCGATGGGTGCGTCCACCGAGAAGTTCAACACGCGCTACGAGCTCAGTCGGCAGGAGCAGGACGAGTTCTCGGCCCGCTCTCACCAGCTTGCGGCCAAGGCGGCGGCAAGCGGAGTCTTCGCCGAGGAGATCGCCCCGGTCACGGTCCCCCAGCGCAAGGGTGACCCCAAGATCGTGGACACCGACGAGGGCGTGCGTGGCGACACCACGGTGGAAAGCCTGGGCAGGCTGCGGCCCGCGTTCTCCTCCGATGGCACCATCACCGCGGGCTCCGCGTCGCAGATCTCCGACGGCGCGGCGGCAGTGGTGGTGATGAGCAAGGCCAAGGCTGAAGAGCTGGGGCTGACCTGGCTGGCCGAGATCGGTGCCCACGGCGTGGTAGCCGGGCCGGACGCCAGCCTCCACGAGCAGCCGGCGAACGCGATCGCGGCGGCCTGTCGCAAGGATGGCATCGAGCCGGCTGATCTCGACCTGATCGAGATCAACGAGGCCTTCGCGGCGGTCGGGGTCGTGTCCACGCGCAAGCTCGGCGTCGACCCGGAGAAGGTCAACGTGAACGGCGGGGCGATCGCGCTGGGCCACCCGATCGGCATGTCGGGTGCTCGGATCGCGTTGCACCTGGCGCTGGAGCTGCGCCGGCGGGGCGGCGGCACCGGCGTCGCGGCGCTGTGTGGTGGCGGCGGCCAGGGTGACGCTCTCGTGCTCCGCGTGCCGGCAGCCAACTGATCGCCGGATCGGGCACCGCAGGCCCATGCCTCGCCAGCACAACGTCTCGGATCTCGTCACGCGGGCACAGGACGGCGATCCGAGGGCCGTTGCGCGACTGATCTCGATGGTCGAGGACGCCAGCCCTCGGCTCCGGGAGGTCGCCGCCGCGCTCGCTCCGCACACTGGGCGGGCGCAGGTGGTCGGCCTCACCGGATCGCCGGGTGTCGGTAAGTCGACCACGACGTCGGTGCTGGTCACTGCCTTGCGCAAGCAGGGCAAGCGGGTTGGCGTACTTGCGGTTGACCCGTCCTCTCCGTTCTCCGGCGGCGCCTTGCTCGGGGATCGGGTTCGGATGCAGGACCACGCCACGGACAGCGGGGTGTTCATCCGCTCGATGGCCACCCGCGGCCATCTGGGGGGACTCTCCTGGGCAACCCCACAGGCGCTCCGGGTGCTCGACGCCGCCGGGTGTGACGTCGTGTTGGTGGAGACGGTTGGCGTCGGACAGTCCGAGATCGAGGTTGTCTCGCTCGCGGATACGACGGTGGTCCTGCTCGCGCCCGGCATGGGCGACGGGATCCAGGCCGCGAAGGCCGGCATCCTGGAGGTCGCGGACGTCTTCGTGGTGAACAAGGCAGATCGGGACGGCGCCGACCAGACCGTGCGGGACCTGCGGTACATGCTCTCGCTGGGTGAGCGGCGCGAGCAGGATGGATCGACGTGGAAAGCCCCGATCGTGCGGACGATCGCGTCGAAGGGGGAGGGGATCGACGACGTGGTCGATGCGCTGGACGAGCATCGCGATTGGATGGCGAAGTCCGGTGAACGCGACCGGCGCCGCCAACGGCGGGCCGAGGCGGAGATCGAGGCGATCACCCTGGAACAGGTTCGCGCTCGGATCGGCGACGTGCGTGGGAGTGTCAACCTGCCCGAACTTGCCAAGCGGGTCGTCGCGGGTGAGCTGGATCCGTACACAGCATCCGAGGAACTCATGGAGACCGTCAGCTCGGGTTAGTACTGCAACGGCAGTTGCTTGACATGTGGTAGATCATTGCTGGTGTGGTGGTTGATGTTGCGGCGGTGGAGTTGGATCGGTTGCATGCGCGGGTAGCGGGCCGGTTCGCGCGGGCCGAGCCGAGGGCTCGGATGCGGGAATATGTGGCCGGGCTCGTTGCCGGTTTGGAGCGAAAGAACGGGTGGACGCTGGCCGAACGCGCTGGTGAGGCGTCTCCGGATGGGATGCAGCGGCTGCTGCGATGGGCCGACTGGGACATCGACGGGGTCCGTGATGATGTGCGTGAGTACGTGGTCGAGCGCCTCGGAGATCCGGGTGGGGTGTTGATCCTGGACGACACCGGGTTCCTCAAGAAGGGCACCCGCTCGGCCGGGGTCCAGCGGCAGTACTCCGGGACCGCGGGGCGGGTAGAGAACTGTCAGATCGGCACCTTCTTGGCCTACGCCTCGCCCCGAGGGCATGCGTTGATCGACCGCGAGTTGTATGTGCCTGAGTCGTGGACCGCCGATCGGGCACGCTGCCAGGGCGCGGGCATACCCGACGAGGTGGAGTTCGCCACCAAACCCCGCCAAGCGATGGCGATGCTGGGGCGTGCCATCGACGCCGGCGTGGCGTTCTCATGGGTCACCGCCGACGAAGCCTATGGCCAGGTCAAGTACCTGCGGGTGTGGCTAGAACAGCATGATGCGCCCTATGTGCTGGCCACCAAGTGCAACGACACCCTGATCACCAGCGACGCTGGGCAGCGCCGCGCGGACGAGTTGATCGCCGCCCTGCCGGCGCGGGCGTGGCGGCGACTGTCGGTCGGCGCCGGCGCGCACGGGCCCCGCGAGTATGACTGGGCACGGGTCCCGATCCGCATCAGTTGGGCGCCCGGGCGCGGGCACTGGCTGCTGGCCCGCCGCAAGATCACTGAGCCCGGCCAGGTGCCCGGTGAGATCGCCTACTACGTCTGTTTCGGGCCCCGCCGATCAACCTTGCTCGATCTGGCCTGGACCGCCGGGTCACGCTGGCGGATCGAAGAATGCTTCCAACAGGCCAAGAACGAGGCCGGACTTGATCACTACCAAGTGCGCAGCTGGCGGGCCTGGTATGCCCACATCACCTTGTCCATGCTCGCCCTGGCTTGGCTGGTCGCGGTGAAAAGCCAGCTCACAAAGGGGGAACCAACCCCAGCGAACAACACATGATCAGCTTCACGCTACCGGAAATCCGCCGCCTGCTCGTCCCCCTCGCGCTCCAACACGCACACGCCGTCGACCACATCTGGCACTGGTCCCACTGGCGGCGACAACGCCAATACCAAGCCCGCGTCAGCCACTACCGAAAACGAGGCTACGCACTCACCTAACTGCCGTTGCAGTATTAGCCGGCTCGAGATCCGCCGTCGGCTGCTGCGCATCGAGCTGGGCGGTGAGCCGCGCTGAGCCGATCCTGGTGGCGATCTCCCGGGCGGAACGTGCATGCCGGGCCGCGTCGGCGCGTTGACCGATTGCGCCGTGGGCGTGGACCAGGTCCACATGAACACCGGCGATCTCTCTCAGTGAGCCGCCGCCGTCGTGTAGGGCCCGCTGTAGATCTTCGATCGCCGACCGGTCCTCACGGAGTAACCGGCGGCCGTGCCCCCGGTACCGGTGTAGCGCGGCGAGGTCGAACTCCAGAAACGGTATTTCGGCGAAGCTGGTGTCGCTGTCGACGGGGTGGTCGTTGAGCTGCTGCTCCGCGCTTCGGTAGGACTCGTGGGCGGGCCTGGCCACGCCGGCGGTGGCCAGAGCCTCGCCTCGAGCCGCCTCGAACCAGGCGCGTTGCGGGCCCGGCGTGTCGGGGGCCACCATCGTGACCCCCTGTTCGACAAGCTCCAGCGCGGTAGCCCGCTCTCCGATGTCGGCAAGGACGGTGGCCTGCTCGACCATCGAGTAGCCGAGCAGGGTCGGGGACTCGGCCTCGCGTGCACCGACCTTCGCGGTCTCGTAGTGCCGCCACGCCTCCGTTGCTCTGGCTCCGTCGAGCGCGAGCCGACCGGCGAGGGTCGCCGCGTCGACCACGAGCCGACCCAGTCGGCGGCGGTGCGCTGGGCGAGTTGTATGCCAGAGCGCGCCCTCGAGATAGCTCAGCTGGGCGTAGGCAGAGCCGGCGACGGCGGCGGTGCCGAGGCGATCGTCCAACGCGCGAGTCGTGCGTAGCTGGTCGCGGATCAGCTCGATCGCGGTTTCGTCCACCGCCGCCGCGGCCGCGAGATGCGCGCGGAGCGCATCCGCGCCCACCGTGACGGTGCCAGGCGGCCCACTGGGTTCGCTCAGCCCGAGCTCCGACTCCGTCGACTCGTAAAGCTCACAGAGTAGGGCGCGGTAATGCTCCTCGGGCTGGGCGTGCTGGTTCTCCCAGCGGGAGAGCTGTGTCTTGAGGCTGAGTGGCGCCGCGACCGCGAGCCCGCGCGCCGAGGCAACTGAGGCGAGCTCCTCGGCCGCCCGGGACTGCGACCAACCGCGTGCCACTCGCGCCGCGCGCAACGGCCAATCGGTCTGACTCATGGGGGAAGTGTGGGCGCGAACGGGAAAGATGTCAACTTGGTTGACGCAATAGGTCGTTAACGGCATCATGAGGTCGTCGAGGTGCGGGCGGGCGATGGAAGGGGGCGTACATGGGGAGTCCGACGGACCATCCGTGGTGCGCGGCCGGGATCGGAGCCGGAGCGGCCGTGGGGTACGGCGCCGGTCGGAGGTGGGGGCGCGGCGGCCGCGGCCCGGCTCGGCGGCCCCGGTCGAGGGAATCAGCACCGAGCGATGGCCGACGCAGGCACGCCAGGGTCGGCCGGCGGGGTCGGCCCACGATGCGCTCCTGGCCGGGCTGGCGCTCGGCCGCCCGGCGTGGCTCGTGCGAGGACGTCCCCCCGGTCCGTGAAGATGTTGACGATTGATGCTGGTAGCCCCTGACCGGGGACGACATGAGGAGCAATGCGTGGTGACCGTGCGGCAACGGCCGAAAATGCGGGGCGGGCTATCTGAGATAGCCCTGGGGGTGGCCGTGATAGCGACGGTTGCGGGGTGTGCGCATCCGGCTGCCCCGGCTACCTCGGCGGCACCGGCAGCTACTTCGGGGCCAGCGGCCAGTTCCGGGCCGGCAGGCACTTCGGTGCCTGCTCAGCAGGTCGAGGTGCACTACGCGAAGGGTGCGGTCCAGGGCGGCGTGAGCCGGGTGCCGGTGCGCCTCGGCAGTCCGGTCACGCTCGTGGTCACGAGTGATGTCGCCGACGAGGTCCATCTGCACGGCTACGACCGAAAGGTGGATGTGCCGGCCGGGGGTACCGCGTCGCTCGACTTCGTGGCGGACCAAGCCGGTGTGTTCGAGGCGGAACTGGAGTCACGCGGCACGCAGCTGGTGCAGTTGGAAGTCCGCTAGGTGTTCTGGTGGACCTGTGCGGTGGGCGCCGAGCGGCCGGCTTGGATGATCCACCAGACGGTCCCCAGGAGGAGGGTCAGGTGAAGTCGCCGGCGGCACGCCGGACCCGTTCGAGAAGCTCGGTGAGCTGATCGGCCTGGCGGTCGGTCAGCCCGACGAGTCCGAAATCGAGATCGGTGAGGGACTTCGTCGCGTCGGCCCGGCGGGACTCGCCCGCCTCGGTGATGGCGACGAGGGTGGCGCGTCGATCACTCGGGTGTGGCGTCCGCTTCACCAGTCCGTCGCCCTCGAGGCGGTCGACGATGTTGGTCACGCTGGTCGGGTGCAGCTGAAGGCGCTCACCCATGACTCGCATCGGCAGGCTGCCGCGACGGGCAAAACTGAGCAGAACCAGCGCCTCGTAGCGGGCGAAGGTGAGTCCGTGAGGGCGGAGAGCGGCATCGGTCGCGGAAAGGAGGATCTGCTGAACGCGCATCACGCTGGTTACCGCGGCCATGGTGCCGGCTGGCCCGATTCGGGTCTCCCACAACGACGCCGCGCGTGCGATGGGGTCGAAGGGAAGAGGATCACGCGACGTCATGGGCACCGACGCTAGCAGCGTCTACCGCCAATCGGGCCGACCGCGGTAGCGAATGTCCAACCTGTGGCGGCGTGGACGGTCGGCGTCGCGGGCCGGCATGCGGCAGGCTGGCCACATGCTTATTGCCTTTAGCGTGGCGCCCTCGGGTGGGAGTTCGGACAGTGTCGGCGACGCCGTCGCTGAGGCGGTGCGGGTCGTCCGGCAGTCCGGGCTACCCAACGAGACAACCTCGATGTTCACCACGATCGAGGCGGCGGACTGGGATGAGGGGATGGCAGTCGTGAAGCGCGCCGTGGAGGCCGTTCAGGCCAGAGCGCCGAGGGTGAGCCTCGTACTCAAGGCGGACATCCGGCCGGGACACGTCGACCAGCTCCACGCGAAGGTGGATCGCGTCAACCGGCAACTCTCCGACGGCTGACCGGAGCGGAGCAAGCGGTCAGCGGCTCAGTGGGTGACCGGTGATGGCTGCCCGGCCTGGGCCGGGCAGCCATCGTTGGTCAGCGCTGGGCGATGTTCCAGGTGAAGAAGAACACGCCGATCAGGATGGCGACGACGCCGAGCGCAATGGCGATCTTCGCCTGCTTGGCGGACGCCGGGCGCTGCACGCCCGGTACGCCGAGACCGACGGCGATGGCGCCGAGGATCCAGCCGGCAATCGAGATCGGGCTGGCCAGTACTGCCACGATCCCGACGATCAGGGCGCCCTTGGCGAGCGCGGCGCTGTCCAGGCGCGCGGTCTTCTTGCGGGCGTCGGTCAGCAGCCGGTCGGCGACCGGGTTGTCCGAGGTCATTCGGGGTCCTCTCAGGCGATCGAATAGTTCGGCCGGCGGCGCGGCCGCTGATCGGTGTCCGGGTGAGTGCAAGTGCACCCGGGTTGGTTTAACGAGTGCCCAATGCGGTTGGTGCTCCGCCAAGTCGGTGACATCGACGATGTGCGGTGCGTGACGAATGACACGATCGGGGAGCAACGACTGCACAGGACTGCCTTGCGCGTATTTCGACTCTCCCTCGTGAGGCTGGAGGTGCTGTCGTGACCAAATCGAACCACCACGACGGGGGCGGGCGTGGGCGGGTCCGCTTTGCGGAGGCGGAGCAGGGTGGATCGGTGAGCATGGTCGAGGCTGACGGAGTGCCGCCGTCGCCGTCCTCGAACGGACCGGGACGACGCCCAGGTGCGGCATTAAGGTCAGCACGATGCTCGAGGTCGCCAGTGGAACCGCAACCCTGGTGGCAGCGATGTTGGACGCCAGTCGCGCAGCGGCGACGCCGGGGGAGGGCCGCGGCGCGCCATAGCCGAGTAGGGGGAATACCGTGAGCCGGCCCGATTCTGAGCACATCGCCCGCGGCCGTCGGATGTGGCGGGCGCTGGAGCCCTACCACACGGTGACGTACTTCGCGCCGGAGTCGCGGGAGCGCACCACCGAGCTCGGCTGCAAGGGCGGCTGGATGAGCTACTTCGGCCTGCGCGCGGCACCGCTCGGCGCCGTGGCCGCCGAGGTGGTCGCCGCCACGTTCTACAACTTCCACCCTGCCATGGTGGGCCGCGCGGTTCCGGCGACCTGGCAGGCGGCGGGACCGGATGCCTTCCTGGCGGCTCGCACCAGCAGCGTGGACGCGGCGTTGCGCCGCTTGCTCGGCGCCACCGTGCGGTCTCCCGAGCTCGCCGAGGCCGCCGAGCTCGCTCGGGATGCCGCGCTGGCCGCACCGGTCGCCGGCCGGCCGTTGGCGGCGGCGAACGCCGCGCTGGACTGGCCCACCGACCCACACCTGGTGCTGTGGCACGCGCAGACACTGCTGCGGGAGTCGAGGGGAGACGGGCACGTCGCGGCTCTGGTCAGCGCCGGACTCGATCCGTGTGAGGCGTTGGTGGCCTTCGCAGCAGACGGCCGCGTCGACGCGGAGAACCTGCGAAAAGCGCGTGGCTGGTCGCCCGAGGATTGGACCGCCGCCGCCGAGCGGCTGGCGGCGCGTGGACTTCTCGACGAGTCCGGCGCGCTGACCGCGGCTGGCGCGGCCCTGCGCACCTGGGTCGAGGACCGCACCGATCTGGGCACGTCGGCAGCCTGGTCAGCCCTCGGGGATCAGCGCTGTGATCGGCTGGCGGAGCTGGCCGGCCCGCTCGTCCAGGAGATCGTCGACAGCGGCGGATTCTTCGCCGGCAACCCGATGGGGCTCAAACCGCTGGTGTGACCGGCCGGTACCGGTAGCTTCGGCGATTAATGCTGGAGATCATCGTCTGCCCGGCTGTAGCGTGCCCGGCTGCCGGGTCGACCCGTCGTGAGTACCGTTCGAACCAGCCCTCCGGAGTGTCGCATGACCGAGCCAGACCAGCCCGCCGACCGCGGATCCGGCACATCGCGCGAGCCCGGGACTGACGACGCCCGGACGCCCGAGCGGACGCCCGAGGCCGGCCCCGCGCCCGCGCAGGGCGGGTTTCCGGGTCCCACTGAGGCGGTGACCTCGCCGACGCCAGCCGTCGGGCAGCCGGCCGGCGCGGAATCGGCGGGTACCGAGGCTCCGTCGGCCGGCGCGGAATCGGCGGGCGCCGAGGGTCCGTCGGCCGGCACTGAGGCTCCGTCGGCCGGCGCGGAATCGGCCGGCGCGGAATCGGCCGGTACCGAGGCTCCGTCGGAGGAGGGCGGGTCCGGCAGCGACCAGGTGCCGGGAGACGAGTGTGCGGCCGCCGGCGCTGAGGGTGCGCCCAGGACTGAGGGTGCGCCCAGGACTGAGCAGCTGTCCGCTGCCGGTGCCGCCGCCGGCAGTGAATGGCAGGGGTATCCGCCGGGCGGGTTCTCGGACCGGGGAAGCGTGCCCGGTGCGAAGTGGCAGGGGTACCCGCCGGGTGGCTCGCCCGGTACCGGCGGTGCGTGGCCCGGTTATCCACCAGGTGACTACCCGCCCGACGCCTACACGCACCCCGGTGGCTATCCGACCGGTGGCTATCCGCCGCCCGGGCCCGCGCCGTACCCGCCCGCCGGCTACCAGCAGCCCGGGTACCCACCCGGGGCCTCCCCGCAGGGTTACCAACAGCCCGGCTGGCCGCCGCCCCGCCCGACGAACGGCATGGCGGTCGCGTCGCTGGCGCTCGGCATCCTGTGGATCTACTGGATCGGCAGCGTGCTCGCGCTCATCTTCGGCTACCAGGCTCGGAAGCAGATCGCCGAGCGCGGTGAGTCCGGGGCCGGGCTCGCCACCGCCGGCATCGTGCTCGGCTGGATCGGTGTCGGGGTGATGGTCGTCATCGTGGCCGGGTTGGGGATCGCGTTCGTGGCCCACGGCCTGCGCTAGGAGCCATGTGCTGCGGCGCGGCGGCGCGGTGCGTGCCAGGATGGACGTGTGTCTCGACCCAACCCGCGACAGACTGCTGCGCTGTCCTCCGCGATGGCCGGCGCGGTCGATCTCTCCGCGCTGCGCGCCCGCGCCGATTCCGCCCGTACATCCAGTGGTGGCCGCGCTCCGGCCGGCCCGCCGGCGACCGGCTCCGCGCCGCCGGTGGACGGTGCCCCGGGCGGACGGTGGGTCATCGACGTCGACGAGCAGAGCTTCCAGACCGATGTGCTGGAGCGGTCCCTGCAGGTGCCGGTGGTCGTCGACCTGTGGGCAACCTGGTGCCAGCCGTGCAAGCAGCTCTCCCCGGTGCTCGAGCGCCTCGCGGAGCAGGGCGGCGGCACCTGGATCCTGGCCAAGATCGACATCGACGCCAACCCCCGGATCGCGCAGGCGTTCGGGGTGCAGTCCATCCCGACCGTCATCGCCCTGGCCGGCGGGCAGCCGGTCGAGGCCTTCAGCGGCGCACAGCCCGAGCCGCAGGTTCGGCAGTGGATCGAAGCCCTGATCACCCAGTTCCGTGACAAGCTGCCCGGTATCCGGGCCGCCGAGTCCGCCGGCGCCGACGGTGTCGCCGAAGAGGACGTCGAGCCTCCGGAGGACCCCCGGTTCGTCGAAGCGGAGGACGCGCTCGACCAAGGCGACTACACCGCAGCCGAAGCCGCGTACCAGCGCATTCTCGACGCCGAACCGGCCAACGAACAGGCCACCGCCGCGATCGCCCAGGTGCGCTTCCTGGCCCGCGCGGAGAACGCCGACCCCGCCGCGATCGCCCGCGCGGACGCGGACCCGGACGACGTGGATGCTCAGCTCGCGGCCGCCGACGCCGAGTTGGCCACCGATCGCGCCGAGGCCGCCTTCGCCCGCCTGGTGGCCACCGTGGGACGGAGCGGCGGCGAGGACCGGGACCGGGTCCGCGAGCACCTCATCGGCCTGTTCGAGCTGTTCCCCCCGGACGACGGCCGGGTGATCGCCGCCCGCCGCGCGCTGGCCCGCGTACTGTTCTGAGCCCGGGTTGCGGCTGGCGGCGCTGACCTGCAGGCCGCCGGGCCGAGCCCTGCCGACTACGCCCGGGGCCGGCTACGCCCCGGGGCCGACTAGGTGTTCTGTCCCGAGAGGTTGAGGATGCGGCTGGCGGGTGGTTTGCCGGCGAGTGCGGTGTGGCCGCGGCAGGGAGAGCTTCACCCCGGCGGTGAGTAGTCGTTCGGGAGCACCTGCCAGGACGATGAGGTCGTCGGTCTCGGGACGTAACCGCAGGCAGCGGCTCACGAGCGTGCGCTTGGTGAGCGTGACCAATTCATCGCGCAGGGGTGACGGGGCTCCGATCACGACGCCCCAGAGTGTGTTGAAGGCCTGGGTGCGGGACTTGACCGCGCTGGCTCGTGTGACACGCAACGTGCGGATTACCTCGACCGTTCCGGACTTTGCTTTCGGGATTGCTGTCGAGGTCTGGCCCAGCAGGATCAGGCGGGGCGCCGCACGGTCGAGGTGCCCAGCAGCGTGGACTCTCGGGTGACGAGCGTTGGAGTTAGCCGAACCGACGCGGGCTCTTCGCCGGCGATGCGGTCCAGCAGCATTTCGACGCTGCGACGGCCCATCTCGCGGAGGGGGGATTGGACCGATGTGAGCGGGACCGTGAGCTGCGCGGCGATCGAAATGTCGTTGTATCCGACGAGGGCGACGTCCAGGCCTACCTGTAGGCCTCGATCTCGTAGCGCGCCCATCACGCCGATGGCGGTGAAGTCGTTGACCGCGAAAACGGCGGTCGGTATTGGTTCGAGTGACAGGAGTCTGTCGCCCGCCGCCCGGCCGGTGGCGGTGTCGAAGGATGAGCTGACCACATAGTCGTCGGGGATGTGGATGCCGGCCTGCTCATAGGTGCGGGTGAAGCCGAGCGTGCGCTCACGCCCGGTGCTGGTCAGCGGGTCACCGGCGACCACCCCCACCCGGGTGTGCCCTAGTTCGAGCAGGTGTTCGGCGGCGAGCCGTCCGCCCTCGAGGTCGTCGGTGGAGACCGAAGGGTGTTCGCCGAGGCGCCTCATCACCAGCGTGTAGGGGGTGCCGAGCCTGGCGAGACGCTCGACCACCTGGCTGCCGGCGCGCGAGTCTCCGACGATGAGCCCGTCGACCTTGCGGGAGAGCAGGCCCTGAAGCCGCATATTCTGGACATCGGGGGCGTCGCGGGTGTTCGCGACGACAGCGTTGTAGCCGGCCGCGGCGGCCGCCTCATCGATCGATTCATAGATCTGGGCCAGCACCACGTCGGTGAGCCGCGGCACCAGGACGCCGATCATCCTGGTTCGGCCTGTGCGCAGGGACGCGCCAGTGATGTCGCGGATGTAGCCAAGGTCGCCGGCGATCTTGCGCACACGCTTGACCGTGTCCGAGCTGATACCGACCGGGGTATCGCTGAGCGCTCGTGACGCGGTCGACGGGTGCACGCCCGCCATGCTGGCGATCGTCGTGAGTGTGATCGACGTCGAACCTGTTCGAGACATGAGGAACCACAGGGTAGGACCTGGCGAAAGTAAGACGCAATCGAGGCGCTGGTCCACCAACCTCGGCGTTCCGGTCGTGAACCCGGCGGTCTGGCGGCTCGCTGGAGCATCTGCCGGAGCCTCCCGGCGAGCAGTCGGCCCCGCCACCGCATCGGAGTTGTCCGAGGTGTGCACGTTGAGATGATCACGGCGGGGCTCGATGGCTGTGTCGGTCTCGTACCTGCCTTGACGGCGGCTGACCGGCCTGTGTGCATGCCGCCCTGGGGTTGACGGGGCAGGTCACCCGGTCTTCGCCGCATTGTTGGGCGATGCGCGGTTGTCCCCTGCGTGAGATCGCTGTCCTTGGTCGGTTCGGCGTCCTAGCCGTGGGCTAGCCGGCGACCGGCTGATGGGCGACCGGTCTCGACGGCTCACGCGGCTCGCCCAAGCGCCGTCCGAGGGCTCGGGTTCGAACGGTCGGGCCGTTGTCGGGTCCAACCCCACTGGACGTCGCCCCGGACATGGACGGCGCTCATCTCGGTGAGGTGGGTCCTCGGCCTGGTGCCGCGGCTGGCCCCATACCCGGGCTACCCCTTGACGGGTGCTCCGGGGCGTACCTAGCATTCCATCACCGCAAACGTTTTCGATCGATGTTGGTGTTGGGTCAGCGCCGCTAGCCGGTGCGACCTATCTCGCCTCACGAGCAGCGGGTGACCCGCCCTGAGGCCGTGGCGGCCAGCGTTGATCGGCAGAGGTGCCGGCAAGTCGCCGGAGTGCAGCCGACGATCGGCGGGCAGGAGCTTTTCGGGCCTCCCGGCGAGTCCATATCCCACGGAGGCAGTCGTGCAACGCGCGTTCAACCTGGCGGTGGCTCAGGTCGGCGGTATCCAACCCGGGGAGGACCGCAAGGCCGTCGTCGCACGGTTGATCAGCCTCCTGGAGGCCTCGCACCGGCGGGGGGCGAGCTTCGTGGTCTATCCCGAACTCACGCTGACCACGTTCTTCCCCCGCTACTGGCGCGACGACTGCTCGGCGCTCGATAGCTACTTCGAGCGGGAGATGCCCAACGCCGAGGTCCAGCCGCTGTTCGACCGCGCCAAGGCCCTCGGGGTCGGCTTCTACCTCGGGTACGCCGAACTGACGCCTGACGGGCGCCATTTCAACACCTCCATCCTGGTCGACTCGACCGGAGCCATCCGTGGCAAGTACCGGAAGGTCCACCTGCCAGGGCACGCCGACAGGGTCGAGGACGTCCCCGCGCAGCACCTCGAGAAGCGCTACTTCGAGGTCGGGGATCTCGGCTTCGGGGTGTTCGAGGTCGACGGCATCCGGGTCGGGATGTGCCTGTGCAACGACCGCCGCTGGCCGGAGGTCTATCGCGTGCTGGCGCTGCAGGGCGCGGACCTGGTCGTCCTCGGGTACAACACTCCGATGGAGGTCCCGGGATGGCGGGAGGAACCCCACGCGAAAATGGAGACGCATCTGCTCTCCCTGAGAGCCGGGGCCTATCAGAACGCGGTGTGGGTGGCCGCGGCCGGCAAGTCGGGTGACGAGGACGGTGCGCACCTGATCGGCGGCTCGGCGGTAGTGGCCCCCTCGGGAGAGATCGTCGCCAGGGCACGTAGCGAGGGCGACGAGGTGGTGGTCGCCGATGTCGACCTCGACCTCTCGGAGCCCTACCGGCAGAGCGTCTTCAACTTCGCCGCTCATCGCCGCCCGGAGAACTACTCCCTCATCGTCGACCGGGTGGGCCGCGGTGACCCGGTCCCGGTGGACTTCTCCTGAGCAGCCGGCATGCGGATTCTGGTGGTCAACCCGAACACGACTGATTCGACGACCCGGGAGATCGAGTCGTCGGCGCGGTGCGCTGCGCTGGGACGGGTGTACCGGTGACCGACGGGGTCACCGCGGCCGTGAAGCTCTGCGAGGCGCTGGACGGCTGCGGCTTGACGACCAGCAAGGCAGGCGCCGTCAAGCGCCCGGAGCCGAAGGAGATCGTCGGCGTGGGCCCGGTTCCGCAGACCGTGGCGCCGCCGCTAGGAGATCGCGACCCCCGCATCAGTCAGACCTGACCCGGCTCTCCAGGCAAAGGACGGATCATGCGAACCCTCATCCGGAATGGACGCATCGTTACCGCTGTCGATGACTACGTCGCCGATCTGCTGATCGACGGCGAGGTCATCTCGATGATCGGTGCAAGGATCGACGTCGAGGCCGACCGCGTCATCGACGCAACCGGCAAGCTCGTGCTTCCGGGCGGAGTCGACCCGCACACGCACATGGAGATGCCGTTCGGCGGCACCGAGACGATCGACACCTTCTCCAGCGGCACCGCGGCGGCGGCGAAGGGCGGCACGACCACGATCGTCGACTTCCCGGTCCAGACCCGGGGCCACAGTCTGCTGGAGACGCTGGAAACCTGGCAGCGCAAGCTGGACACCAACAAGCCGGTCATCGACGTCGGCTTCCACATGATCGTCAGCGACCTCTCCGACGGCCGGTTGCAGGATGTGCCGGCCCTGGTCAAGGAGGGGGTGACCAGCTTCAAGCTCTTCATGGCTTACAAGGGCGCGCTGATGGTCGACGACGAGACGATCTTCGAAGCCCTGACGGTGGCAGGAGAGCAGGGAATGCTCACCATGATGCACGCCGAGAATGGCGGCGTGATCGATGTCCTGGTGCGCAGGGCACTCAGCGAGGGCAAGACCGGGCCCAGGTACCACGCGTTGACCCGACCCGAACTGGCCGAGGCCGAGGCCGTGCACAGCGCGCTGGCCATCGCCGAGCTGGCGGGCGCCCCCATCTACATCGTGCACCTCTCGGCCGAGCGGTCGCTGCAACACGTCGGCGAGGCGCGGCAGCGGGGTCAGTACGCCTATGCGGAGACGTGCCCGCAGTACCTCTTCCTGGACGAGAGCGTGTACGACTCGCCCGGGTTCGAGGCCGCCAAGTTCGTGTTCACTCCGCCGGCCCGTGCGAAGCGGAGCCAGGACGCGCTGTGGCGCGGGCTGGCGTTCAACGACCTGTCGGTGATCTCCACCGACCACTGCCCGTTCTGCTTCAAGGGACAGAAGGAACTGGGCGCGGACGACTTCAGCAAGATCCCGAACGGCGGGCCCGGCGTCGAGCTGCGGCTGCCGCTGGTCTACGACGGCGGGGTGCGAACCGGCCGGATCACCCTGAACCGGATGGTGGAACTGCTCTCCACCGCGCCCGCGAAGCTGTTCGGCCTCTTCCCCCGGAAGGGCACCATCGCGGTGGGCAGCGACGCGGACATCGTCGTCTTCGATCCCAACCGGAGCACCGTCCTGTCCGTCGAGAACCAGGTGTCGCTAGTGGACTACTGCGCCTTCGAGGGGCGCGAGGTCCACGGAGTCCCGGAGACCGTCCTCAGCCGTGGCCGCGTCGTGTACGAGGACGGGAAGGTCACCGGCAAGCCGGGCGACGGCCAGTTCATCCGACGGACCGAGCACATGGGCACGCTCTCTCCGCAAGCTACGCCGACCACGGCGATACGAGTTCGCTGACGCCCCGCCAGGCATTCGAAGGTCAAGGGCATGAAATTACTCACCTCCTGGGACAACGAGGTCACCGATAGGAGTGCTGCTCCATGAGTACCGAACCCACTGGATCCTCCTCACCCACGGGCACGCCGGCGGGTGCGCGGTCCCGGCCGCGCCTCATCATCACCCGCAAAGACGTGCGCTATGCCGGCTGGGTGGCGTTCTTCGCCTGGGTGTTCTCGGTCTACGACTACATCCTGTTCGGCACGCTGCTGCCGAAGATCGCCGACGACTTCGGCTGGTCGACCGAGTACAGCACGGCCATCGCCACCATCGTCTCGGTCGGCACCTTCGTCGTGGCCCTGTGCGTCGGCCCCCTGGTGGACCGGATCGGCCGGCGCCGAGGCCTGATCTTCACCACCGTCGGCGCCGCGCTGAGCTCCGGGCTCACCGCGATCAGCCCGTGGGCGTGGTGGCTGGTCGTCGTGCGCTTCATCAGCGGCCTCGGCTACTCCGAGCAGGCGGTCAACTCCACGTACCTCAACGAGATGTACGCCGCGGCGGAGCAGAGCGGTGAGCGGGTGAAGTCGAAGGGCCTGACCTACAGCTTCATCCAGGGTGGCTGGCCAGTCGGGGTGCTGTTCGCGGCCGCGATGACCGCCGTGCTGCTGCCGGTGACCGGCTGGCGGGAGATCTTCGCCATCGCCACCTTCCCTGCGATCGTCATCGCGATCCTCGGCCGTAAGCTCAAGGAGACGCCGCAGTTCCTGCGGATGAAGCAGGTCAGGGAGCTGCTGCGGGCCGGCCGGCACGACGAGGCGGCCCAGCTTGCTTCCGACTACGGCATTCCACTGCGCGAGGAGGAACGCTCGGGCGGCGAGCGCTCCCCGCTGCGCGCGCTGTTCGAGCCCCGTCAGCGCAAGCACACCATCTTCCTGAGCGCGGCATTCCTGCTGAACTGGTTCGGCGTGCAGGTGTTCGCTGTCCTCGGCACCACAGTGCTCACCAACGGGCCGGGCGTCTCATTCAGCAGCACGCTCGTCGTGCTGATCGTGTCCAACGGCGTCGCCTACATCGGCTACCTGGTCCACGGCATCGTCGGCGACAAGATCGGCCGGCGGGAGACCATCATGGCCGGCTGGCTGCTCTCCGGGATCTCCTACGCGCTGATGCTGTTCGTGGTGCACGGCTACGTCGGCGTGCTGGCCACCTACTCGATCGGGCTGTTCTTCCTCATCGGCCCGTACTCGGCGCTGCTGTTCTACATGGGCGAGTCCTACCCGACCCGGATGCGCGGCACCGGCACCTCTGTGGTCAACGCGATGGGGCCGATCGGTGCGATCCTCGGCGGCGCCCTTCTCACCGGGCTGCTCACCGCGGGTCTCAACATGTCGCTCGCCGCGCTCATCGCCGGGGCGCTGGCCATCTTCCTGTCCGGCTTCCTGATGCTCGGGGCGCGACGCATTCGGCCAGGTGCCCCGCCGATCGACCAGGAGGACCTCCCGCCCTCGGTTGCGGCGGCGTGAGGGTCCGCGTCCGGGGATCGGGCACGGCCGGTTCCTCCAGACGAGCTTGGTGATCGAGTTGGTCCGCGCACACCTGGGCGCTATGAGGACGAGTAGGCGATCGTGACAGACAGCAGCGCGGCGTTCGAACCGGTGGTGGCGCGAGTCGAGAGCGACCTGACCGAGCTCTCCGAAATGCGTGCCCCGGAGCATCCGGGGTGGACGCGAGAAGTGTTCAGCGACCCGTACCGCTGCTCGCGCGACTGGATCAGCGCGAAGATGCGATCCGCTGGGCTGGAGGTCCGGCCGGACCGGGCGGGCAACGTCGTCGGAGTGCTGCCGGGGCGTTCCCCGGCCGCGCCCGCCTTGGTGACCGGGTCGCACACCGACACCGTCAAGGGCGGCGGACGCTTCGACGGCACCGTCGGAGTACTGGGCGCTCTCGAGGTGGCGCGTCGACTCCGGGAGTCAGGAGTCCAGCTCACGCGAGATCTCGTCGTAGTCGACTTCCTCGGTGAGGAGTCCAACGAGTGGGGGTTGAGCTGCCTGGGCAGTCGGGCCGTGGCCGGTGAACTCCTCGATGCGGACCTGGACCGCCGCGACGGGTCCGGGCACCGGCTGGGGGAGCAGTACGCCAGGTTCGGCCTCGACCCTTCCGCGGTGCTCGCCGAGCGGTGGCTGACCCAGCTACCCGTGCACGGGTACGTCGAGCTGCACATCGAACAGGGCCCGCTGCTGGAGGACAAGGGCGCGGCCATCGGGGTGGTCACCGCCATCGCCGGCATCGAACGACTGATGGCCAGTTTCGAAGGCCGGCCCGACCACGCCGGTACCCGGCCGATGCACGATCGGCGCGACGCAATGGTTGCCGCGGCCCACGCGGTCCTCGCGGTCCACCGAGAGGGCTGTGGCGCGCCCGCACATGGAGTCGCCACCGCTACGCAGGTGGTGAACTCCCTGCACGCACCCAACGTGGTGCCGGCGTCGGTCCAGCTGCGCGCCGAGATGCGCAGCATTGATGTCGGGTGGCTCGAGACCACCAAGAAGCGCCTGGCCCACGACATCCTCACCCAGGCGCAAGCACTAGGCGTCGACGTCACCTTCGATTGGACGTCGGACAACAGCGTCGTGCCCTCGGCGCCTTCCATCCAGGACACCATCGCGCAGGCGGCGGCCAGGGCTGGGCTTACCTGGGAGGCGGTGCCCAGTGGCGCTACCCACGACGCCGCCCACATCGCTCGCTGGTGCCCGATGGGAATGATCTTCGTCCCCTCGCGCGCGGGGCGGAGCCACTGTCCGGAGGAATGGACGGACATCACGGACATCGCCGCGGGGGTGCGTGCGCTCGGCGACACACTTCGCATCCTCGACGGCCAAGAGGATCTCGTTGGCAGGAAAAGTTGATTTCGGCTCGCCCCAACAGGAGGAGAGAACAGATGCCCAAGGACATCAAATGCGTTTTCGGCGTTGACATCGACGCGGTCGGAGGATGGCTCGGTTCCTACGGTGGTGAGGACTCACCGTCGGACATCCAGCGAGGAATGTTCTCCGGCGAGATTGGCACCCGGCGCCTGGTGAAGCTGTTCAGGAAGTACGACCTGCCGGCGACCTGGTTCATCCCCGGCCACTCGATCGAGACCTTCCCGGACTCGGTGAAGATGATCGTAGACGCCGGCCACGAGATCGGTGCGCACGGCTATTCGCACGAGAACCCGATCGCGATGACCCCCAAGCAGGAAGAGGACGTCCTCGCCTACTCGGTCGAGCTGATCGAGAAGGTCTGCGGCCGGGCGCCGCGGGGGTACGTGCCGCCGTGGTGGGAGATGTCGAACAGCACCCCGTCCCTGCTGAAGAAGTACGGGTTCACCTACGACCACGGTCAGGGTTTGCATGACTTCATGCCGTTCTACGCCCGGGTCGGAGACACCTGGGAGAAAATCGACTACTCGCAGGAGGCCAGTACCTGGATGCAGCCGCTCAAGCGGGGTGAGGTCATCGACCTGGTGGAGATCGGCGCGAACTGGTACATGGACGACCTGCCTCCGATGATGTTCATCAAGAAGTCGCCCAACAGCGCCGGGTGGACCAACCCTCGCGACGTCGAGACTTGGTGGCGGGATCAGTTCGACTGGGTGTACCGCGAGCAGGACTACGGCGTCTACGCCTTCACCATTCATCCCGACGTGTCCGGGCGGCCGCAGGTCCTGCTCATGCTCGAGCGCCTCATCGAGTACATCAGCGGTCACGAGGGGACAAGCTGGGTCACCATGGAGGAGGCAGCGGACGACTTCCGGCGGCGCTACCCCTACCCAGGCCAGACCGGCAGCCCCTTCATGCCGGAGCCCTAACGGGTGGACCGGGGGTGGGCCACCGCCCCCGGTCAGCGTCGCTGACGGAAATCGGAGAGAGGTGATGGGCGTGTGCGTGCTCTGTTACGAACTGGCGCCCGAGGACCACTGGGCCGATGCCGCCCCGCCTGGCGGATCGGGTGGCGCGGCACGCTCGGCGCGGCACCGGCGCAAACGCCTGCTCGCGGCGGTGCTCGCTCCCTATGGCCTGACGGTGTCCGATCCCGGGACCGGCCCGCACTGGGTCATCGGGAACCGCAAGGGCGCCGAGGACGTCGCCGTGGGGCTGCCAGCGATCTGGCAGGCCGCTGACCGGCTCTCCTCTCGCCCGATCGACGTGCTGGACCCCAGGCTTCTCGAGGCGCTCCGGAGGTGACTGACGGTGCTCGGCCTTCCCACGGTCATCGGCGGTGCCCCGCCGGCAGCGCGCCGGCGCTCGGTGACCCTACTGAGCGGCTTTCTCGGCTCAGGCAAGACGACCCTCCTGCGCCGCGAGCTCAACCGGGCTGGTGATCGCGCCCCCGCGGTGGTGGTCAACGACTTCGGGTCGACGCCGGTCGACGACAACCTCCTGACCCACAACGGCTACCAGCCCGTCGTCCTCGCCGGCGGCTGCGCGTGCTGCACCCGACGGGAGGACCTGGCTCAGGTGCTGGCGACTCTGCTCGAGGACGAGCAGCGCTGCCTCGCGCCGCGCCGCGAGGTCGTCATCGAGACCAGTGGGCTGTCGGACCCGGGGCCGATCGCCTTCACCCTCGCCAACGACCCCGTACTCAAGCACCACTACACGCTGGCCCGCGTGTGCGTCACGGTCGACGCTCTGACCGGGCTCGGCAGCATCGAGCGGCATCCGGTGGCACAGCGTCAGTTACTGGCGGCCGACGACCTGTTCGTCACCAAAGCCGACCTCGCCTCAGCTGAGCTGGTTGAGGATGTCGTCCGCCGCCTGCGGGCGATCAACCCCGTCGCCTCGATCAACGTCACCTCGGAGGGCGAACTGCAGCGAACCGAGCGGCCGCGCGGCGACGATGCGGGGCGATCCCGGATGCGCTCGCTGCCGCGGGTGGCGCATACCGAGGGCATCTCGACCGTGGAGCTGACGACCAAGGAGCCGCTGGACTGGCAGGCCTTCGCGCTCTGGCTCAGCCTGCTCGTGCACCGCCACGGCCCGGACGTGTTGCGGGTGAAGGCCATGCTCGACGTCCGCGACGTCGGCCCGGTGGCACTGCATGGCGTGCAGCACATCATCCACCAACCCGAGCACCTACCCGGGGCCGCTCCCGAGGTATCCCGGGTAGTCCTCATCGTCCGCGAGATTGACACCGAACTGCTGGAACAGTCCTTCCGCACCTTCCTGGGCGTCCGATGATTCCCCGCCGAGCCGTGCGGTCGGGCAGTTCGTCTCCCTCTCACTTCCCGCCGATCCAGTTCCCGTGGAGACGGCCACCCGCGCGGGCTCTTCGCGGGACAGCCTGAATGCCCAGTTGGAGTTGACACCGTGACCGAGCAGCTCCGGATGCCCCGGGTGACCGTTTTCTCCATGGGCGGCACCATCGCCTCGACCGACGACGACGCCGCCACAGCTGGCGGCGTAGCTCCCCGGCTGAGCGCCACCGAGCTCGTCCAAGCCATCCCGCAGCTGCGGCAGACCGCCGAGCTGGAAGCGGCGGCCTTTCGCCAAGTCTCCTCTGGCGATCTCACCTTGCGTGACCTCAACGAGCTGGCAGCCGAGATCAGCAAGCGCTTCGAGGACGGTGTCGACGGAGCGGTCATCACCCAAGGAACGGACACGATCGAGGAAACCTCCTTCGCGCTCGACCTGCTGGTGCGCGGACCGCAACCGGTGGTGGTTACCGGAGCGATGCGCAATCCCACCCTCGCCGGACCAGACGGATCGGCGAACCTGCTCGCGGCCGTGCAAGTCGCGGCGGCACCGCAGGCCTCTGGCCTGGGCACCACGGTCGTGCTCAACGACCAGATCCACGCCGCGCGCTTCGTCCGAAAGACACACACCTCCAGCCCTGGAACGTTCCGTTCGATGACGGTCGGACCACTCGGATGGGTCGTCGAGGGCCGCCCGCGCATCGCCCTGCGTCCCTCTCCCCTCGAGTTCGAGGCGCTCCCACGGCCGGACGACGACCACTTCCCCGCTGTCGCGCTGCTCACCTGCACCCTCGGCGACGACCTGCGCCTCATCGGCGAGCTGGAACGGCTCGGATACGCCGGGGTGGTCATCGAGGGCTTCGGTGGCGGCCACGTACCGGGGCATGCCGTTCCAACGCTGACCGAGGTCGCCGCACGGGTACCCGTCGTGCTGGCCTCGCGCACCGGGGCTGGCGAAGTGCTGCGGGAAACCTACGGCTTCCCAGGCTCCGAGCGAGACCTGCTCTCTCGGGGACTCATCCCGGCTGGCTTCCTCGACGGACCCAAAGCGCGCGTCCTGCTCAGCCTGCTGCTTGCCGGCGGCGCCGACCTCGCCGCCGTGCGGACCGCCGTTCGACGGTTCCTCGACTCCGCATTCGCCTTCCGGCAGAAGCAATGGTAGCGCCGCACCAACGTGGGAGGCCGAACCACATCGGCCACACAGTCCCCGCCCAAACTCAAGCGGACCCCGCCCGACGCAGCCCTCCGCCGGTCACCCGGCCTCACTCGAATGAACGGCGCGGATGCGGACCGCTCCCGGTCCGAACTGGCGACGAACCCTCAGGGCGGCGTCGCTGGCGGCGCGGGGCGAGTGAGCGCCCAGATGCCGGTAATGGTCGCGGCGAGTCCGGCGAGCCCAATTGTGACGGTTCCCGGGGTGAGCTGTACCGGTTCCGCGAGCAGTGCGACGCCGAGCAGCACGGCGACCAACGGATCGACCAGAATCTGGGTGGCCAACGGTGCCCCCAGACCGCCTGTGCGATACGCCAGCTGGGCCAGCCCGAGGCCGGCTGCCGCACCCAGGACCGCGATCGCCGCTGCTAGGGCGATGGGGGCGGCACCGGTGGCCGCGATTCGGGTCATCCCCGAGGCGAACCCGAAACACGTCGCCGCGGCGGCTGCGCGCACTACCGGCGCCACGCGTGGAGGCAGGCGCGCGGCGAGCCCGATCAGGATCAGGACCAGGACGGCGATGGCCGCCGTGGTGGCACCGACCACGGCCAGTGGCAGGTGTGAGGACGGCGCGTGGTGGGGAGCCACCGCGAGCACCCCTGCCAGCCCGAGTGCCACCGCCGACGCGGCAGACCATTCCCGGCGCGTCACCACGCGTGCTCCCAGGCGGGCACCGAGGGGTAGTGCGAATACCAGGGTCAGCACACCAAGGGGTTGCACCAGGCTCAGCGGCCCCAAGGACAGCGCGGCGATGTGTAAGCCGGCGCCGGTGATCGTTGCCAGGACCGCGAGCCACCACCATGGCCGTCGCATCAGTTGCGGCAACAGCGCCGCGGTATCCACGTCACAACGCGAGGCCTCCCGCTCCTGGAGCACAGCCGAGGTTGCGTAGCAGCCCGACGAGCCCAGCGCCAGCACGACCGCCACAGCAACGTTGCCATGGCGTGGCAGCGGCCCGATGCCGCTCGCCAACCACGCCGCGATCGACATAGCGTCGGCGAACCGCACGGGTAGCTCCTTCCGGTCCGAAACGACGACAACCAACGTGCTCCACGAACAGGTGCTGCCTACAGTGAGAAGGAACTGGGACACTGCCACTGGCGGTTCCAGAACACTCGGCGGGCGTATCCAACCCGGCAGTTCCTGGTCGTCCGTCTGGTCGGTGTTCTGGATGGCTGACGCGGCGGCCTGCGTGGCTACGCCGGTGGGCCGTTAGCGAGGGCTCGGTGCTTCCGCTCAGCTCGTCGCTAGTGGTGATCGAGCTGCTGAGCGCGGTCACCGTGCCGGGCGCGTTGCTCGGCTTGCCGCCGCCGCCCGCGTTGCCGATCGCCATGACCGGATCCCCAACCCTGGCGGTGGCGGAGTCTCCGATGGCGGCTGTGGGCAGCCGCGAGACACCCGGGGCCCGCAGCACCGCGATGTCGTGGATCCGGTCGTAGCCGAGGACCGATGCCCGGTACCGCCGCCCGTTCTCGATGCTGATCACCTCCACGCTGCTCGCGCCGTACCGCAGGTTCTCGTTCTTCGTGCTGGCCACCCTCGTGGTCACCGCGACGGTCAGCGCCCTGACAGCACAGCAGACGGCCCGGGAAGGGGACAAGCAGCAGGCCACTACCGCGCCGGAGGTCGTTCGCGGTCCGCTCACCCCGGGCGAAGTGACGGCACTAGCTCCCACGAGGGCCGCTCGAGACTCGAGACCCGGTCCGAGCGGCCGGCGAGACGTCCTCGACGCGTCCAAGGTGAAGCTAGCCCTCGAGCGGCACTCACGGCGTCAACTGAGCCTGGGCCTCACCCTGTTGCCCGGTGTCAGGTATGCGCAGCTGGCTACCACATCGCTTCGGCGAGAACACCTACCTTGGGCACCAAGCGCGGACCGACAAGTGCCACTCGACGGTCGGGACCGAGATCCTGCACTCCTAGTCGCAGCACGCTAGGTCGCGCGTTCCTCGCTGACCTCCTCCAGCGAGATGCCCTGGGTCTCCGGGCCGAACCGCACGGCCACCGCCATGATCAGGTACATCACGCCGACCAGTACGAACATGCCGACCGCGCCCTCGGCGTCCACGATGGCCCCGGCCAGCAGCGGCACCAGCGAGGCGGCCAGCAGCGCAACCGTCACCGAGGCGCCGGTGCCGAACGCCCTCAGCCTGGTCGGATACAGCTCCGGCGCCCACACCCAGGTCGTGGTGTTCAGCAGGATGAACATCAGCTGCAGCGCACCGCCCAGCGCCAGCACCATCGCCAGACTCGCGGACGCGCCGAACGCGATTGCGACGGCAACCGCGACGACCGAGCCGTAACCGAGCACCAGCCGACGCTTGAAGCGATAGCCGAACACACTGGCCAGCACCGCACCGACCAGCCCGCCGATGTTGATGATCGTCGTGTAGGCCAGTGAGGTGGACACGTCGAGACCTCGCGCGACGAGTACGGTCGGCATGAACACGGTGATGGTCACCTGGGCACCGAAGGTCATCGCGGAGACCACCCAGATCACCAGTGTGTTGCGCGCCAGCTGGCCGTGGAAGATCTCGGACAGCCGCACTCGCTGTCGGGGCAGCCTGGTGCCCTCGGCGGCCTGGATGTAGCGGGTCACCGGCATTCCGGGGACCGGGCGCAGCCGGTTCGCCGCAAGCCTGGTCAGCACCCCGTTCGCCTCGTCGATCCTCCCCTCGACCAGTAGGTAACGAGGTGACTCCGGGAGGAACCAGCGATACACGAACACCAGCAGCGCGGGCAGTGCCAGCACGCCGAGAAGCCAGCGCCATGCCAGCGTCGGGCCGCCCAGCACCGTCTCCAGCGGGCCGAGCACCAGGGCGGCCAGCGCCGAGGAGGCGAAGATGCCCAGACCGCCGGCGGCGACGTTCACCGTGGCGACCGCGGCACCCCGGAACTTCGTCGGCATGAGCTCCGCGACCAGGGTGAGCCCGGTGTTCAGCTCACCGCCGAGCCCGATGCCGACGATGAACCGGGCGACGAGCAGCCAACCGAGACCGGGCGCGAACGCGGCCAGCAGCGCACCCAGGGTGTAGAGCGCCAGGTTGTACATGTAGGTCACCCGCCGCCCGTAGCGGTCCCCGGTGATCCCGGCCACCAGCGACCCGATCGCCATGCCGCCGAAGGTCAGCGTGGTCAGCAGCCCGACCTGGGCGTTGGACAGCGACCACTGGGTGGCGATCAGCGGCGCGGCGAGGCCGACGTTGTACTGCTCGATCGCGTCGAACAGGGCGCCGGACGCGACCAGCACCAGGATGAGCACATGGGCCCGGCGGAACGGGATGTGGTCCAGCGCCGCCGCGAGCTCGTGGCGGGCGCGGTCCCTGAGCTGCTCGAAGTGGTTCGACTCGGCCGAGGTCGTCATGGCTGCTCCGGATCAGGTGAGTAGGTGGCCAGGGATCGGCGCGGCGTCCAGCGCCCGCCCGACCGGGCCCGGATCGTGGAAGCCGCGCTCGTCGACGACGACCCGACCCGAACTGATCACCACTGAGGGCCAACCAGCGAGCTCCTCGCCCTCGTACGGGGTGTAGTCGGTCTCCATGTGCAGGTCCGCGACGGTTGCGGTCCTGGTGGCGTCCGGGTCGAGCACCACCAGGTCGGCGTCGGCCCCGGGCGCGATCACGCCCTTGCCGGTCAGCCCGTTCAGCCGCGCCGCGTTGGTGGCGAACATCGCGACGAAGCGCTCCACCGGCATGCCCCCGCGGCGCACGAGCTGGGTGAACGCCACCGGCAACCGGGTCTCCACCCCGGGCAGCCCGTTGGGCATCACGAGTACGTCGTCGGAGTGCTCCGATTTCTGCGCGGTGTCGTAGCAGCAGTGGTCCGAGCCCAGCGTGTCCACGTCACCGACCAGCGCACGGGCACGCAGGGCGGCGACCGATGACCCGGCGCGCAGCGGTGGGCAGCAGACGAACCGTTCCGGGTGCTCGCCGGTGTAGCTGCGTTCGTCCAGGTACAGGTAGTGCGGGCAGGTCTCGGTGTAGGCCCGCACTCCCCGGCGCCGCGCGGCGCGCACCAGGTCGACGGCCGCCGCGGTGGTCTGGTGCACGAAGTAGACCGGGGCGCCGACGTGTTCCGCGGTGGCCAGTACCTGAGCCACGGCGGCGTTCTCGGCCAGCTCGGGACGGGTGAACGCGTGGTGCCGGGCGTCCGCCCGCGCCGCCGAGGCCGCGATGTCCTGCGCGTCCTCGATGACGTGGTTCGCCTCGGCGTGCACGTAGGCGATGCCACCGTTCGTGTGCAGCGCGCGGAGGACTTCCAGCACCGTGTCCGGCTGGGCCATCACCGCGTTGCGGTAGGTGGTGAACAGCTTGATGGTGCGCACCCCGAGCTCGGCCATGGTCTCGATCTGCTTGCCGGTGGTGTCGTCCCACTCGACCACGCAGCCGTGCAGGGCGGTGTCGCACCGCGAGGCGGCGGCCATGTCCCTGCGTTCCTGGACGGCGGCCAGCGGACTCTGCCCCGGTTCCGGGATGGCGAAGTCCACGACGGTGGTGGTGCCGCCCCAGAGCGCCGCGGTGCTGGCCGAAACGTAGTCGTCGAGCTGCTGGTAGAGGCCGAGCCGCTGGCCGATGTGGCAGTGCGGGTCCACCCCGCCCGGGATGACCAGCTTTCCGGTGGCGTCGACGGCGCGCCGGTGGGGCGGCAGCGGCAGCGACGGATCCTGGACGGCGAGGACCCTGCCCTGTCCCACCACCACGGTGGCTGCGCTCCGGCCGCCCGCGTTGACCACGGTGCCGCCGTGCACGACCAGATCGGCCGGTTGCGGAAGTGACATCGTTCGGTGCTCCTCGTCAGCTCGGGTTCGGGGCGGCGTGGCTGGCCTCGGGATGGAAGATCACGGTGTCGACCGAGGTCAGGTGCTCACTCATGGCCTGCTCGGCCCGGTCGGCCCGGCCACCGGCGATCGCCGCGAGCACCTGCTGGTGCTCGCGCAACTGGCCCTGCCTGGCAGCCAGCGAGCTCACCGCGTGTTGGTTGACCAGCAACCACAGCGGGTGGGTCTCGGCGTTGACGAACTGGCCGACGATGCCGGCCAGCAGCGAGTTGCCGCAGCCCAGTGCCACCTCGGCGTGGAAGCGCAGGCCCAGTTCCATGAAGCGCGACAGCTGAGCCGGCTCCGCGACGATCTCGGCGGCCTCGTCCAGATCGCGGGCCAGCGCGCGCACCCGGTCGGTGTCGATGTGTCGTGCGGCCAGCGACGCGACCACCGGTTCCAATGCGCGGCGGGCGTCAATCAGCTCGCGGGGAGCCACGTCCAGTGCCGAGCCCTCGATGCCGGTCACCCCGGAGTGCGGGCCGCGAACGTAAGTGCCGTCGCCGTGGCGGACCTCGACGGCACCGATCAGCTCCAGCGCCAGGATCGCCTCGCGAGCCGTTGCGCGCGAGACGTCCAACCGGGTGGCCAGCTCGCGGTCGCCGGGCATCCGGACGCCGGGCAGGTACTCACCCTGCGCCATCGCGGTGAGCAGGTCCTGCGCTACCGACAGGTACAGGCGCCCCGGCCTAGATTGGTCGGACCTCTTCATGGTGAGAGGTTAAACCAATGTCGGGTCCGGTGCCAGCTGCCGCCGGATTGCACTCGGGACGGTTTGGAGGTGCCGGGCGAGGACTGGCACGAGTCTCACGATGGGCGATGAGGAGGAAACCGGCGCTCAACGCCTTCGCTATCACCTTCGAAGGCCGCATCACCCCGAGCGCCAGCTAACCGATGCCGAGGTCGGATCCACCGTTGATCGGACAGCCCCCACCTAGACGCCGCAGCCGGCCGGGCCGCCCAGTGCACCCGCCCGGAACTGCTCGATCCGCTGGAAGCCGAGGTCGCCGCTCGGTGGCTGGCCGGTCACGTCCCTGGCCGCGAAGTCCTGGTCGAGCAACTCCCGCACGGCCTCGTCGATGTCACCGGGGGAGAGCCCGAACCCGCCGTCGGCGTTGCGGTCGAGCAAAGAGCGGGTGTATGCGCCGGTCAGGCACACCGCCGCGCGGCCGGCTGACGGACCCTGCACCGGGCGGCCCAACGCCCCCAGCGCGGCGAGTGCGTACCGGCTGGCCACCAGCTCCGCACTGGCGTAGTCGCCGAGCCCGTTGTGCACCCGGCCCAGGTCAGCGGCGGACGCGGTCACCGCACCACTGCTTGCGCAGTACCGCGCCGGGCCTTGGCGGGCCAGGTCCGGCGTGTCGCAGCGCCGCGGCCGGAGCAGTGTGGCCGGCGGCGTCCGCCAGTTCCCGCCCCGGGACCTGACCAGGTTTCCGAACCACACGTTGGCGTCCGGGCCCATGCTGCCCACCAGGTCGTCGAGTGCCAGGTCGCCGCTCGCCATCACGTCGGAGAGCGAGCTGTAACCGCGCTGGGTGAACGTCTGGTTGTGCACGGTCATCCCCGCGCAGGTGCCGGCCCCGTTCCGGTATCCGTCCTGGAACGCCGACGCACGGTCGAACGCGTCGCCGTGCGCGGTGCGGCTGATCGCCACGCCGACCGGGTCGCGGAAGGTCAACAGCGCCCGCATCGCACGGTCCAGACCGTCCGGGCCGAGCTGCACGTCGGCGATCCTGCCATCGACCGCCGCGTGCACCACCACACCGGCGAAGCAGTCGGCCATCGCCTCGATCAGGATCGTCGGATACCGATCGGGCTCGCGCACCTGCGCGGCCGCGTCGATGCCCAGCCGGTCCTGTACCGCGTGCCCGATCTCGTGCGCGAGCGCCACCAGCACGGCGCCGTCGCCGTAGCTGGCACGCAGCCGGGGCAGCAGACCGGTGCGGTCCCAGGCGACGACGTCCAACCGGGGGCAGAACAACCCCTGGTCGGCCAGCTCCGAGGGCTGGCGCAGGCAGGGCGCCGGGACGGTGGCATCGCCCGGGTCGACCGCGTAGAAGGCGTGGATGTTCACCCAGCGCCGCCCGAACTGGACCGGGAACTGCTCGCGCCAGAACTGCTCGACGCCGGTCACCACGTCGGCGGCCAACCGGTCCGAGGCAGTGCCGGCACCGCCCCTGACGGTCGCCGGCGGCGCTGGCGGCAGGTCCGGGGCGCTGCCGACGGCGGCCATGGGCATCGCGCCGGTGTCGGCCGCGCCGGGGCCGCCGGCGACGGAGCGGCTACCTCCGGTGAGCAGGACGCCCACCACGACCAGGAGGCCGACGGCAATGCGTGCCACCGACGGGCTCCTGTGGTCACCGTGCGTTGTTGGCACAACTGTGATTCTGCTCCAGGCAGGGCCGTCCAGGGAGCAGTTCGGGCGACCCGGTGGCTACCTTGCCCAGGTGCGTGCCCTGCCCCGAGCCCTGCCCCGTGCCCTCTCGAACGTCGTCGGACCCCTGCTCGCCGCGGTCGCGCTGATCACTGCCGGCTACCTGTACCTGCGGTTCGGCAGCGGGAACCTGCCGCGGCTGGCCTCGCCGGACATGCGGACGCACGTCGACTTCGACTCGTTCTGGCGCTCGGCGGTCGCGCTGCGCAACCACACCGACCTCTACCGGACCGGCTCGACGCTGCCGAACCTCGACCCGCCGATACTCGCGGTACTGCTCGCGCCGCTCGCCGGGCTCGACGCGCTCACCGCCTACCGCGCGTTCGCGCTGCTCAACGCCGTGCTGGCGGTGGGCAGTGTGATCATCATGGCGGACCGGGCCAAGGTGCGCCCCGGCTGGGCGATGATCGCGGTGGCCGCGGTGGCGGTGTCCTCGCCGCTGCAGGGCACCGTGGCGTTGGGCCAGGTGTACGGGCTGCTGACGGCCGCGCTGACGGTCGCCTGGCTGGCGCGGCGGCACGGTCGCCTCGGCTGGGCCGGGGTGGCGCTCGGGCTGGCCGTCGCGCTCAAGCCGTCGCTGCTGCCGCTGCTGCTCTGGCCGCTGCTGCGCCGGGACCGGCCCACCCTGTTCGCGGCGCTCGGGACCGGTGCGGTGGCCACCGCGGTGGGCATCGTCGCCGGCGGTTGGACCGCGACGGTCGAGTGGCTGCGGCTGCTCGGTGCCTTCCAGGTCACCGGGTTCGGGGACAACGCCTCGCTGGCCGCGCTCGCGGTGCGCTTCCACCTGCCGTCCTGGCTGGGTTGCCTGGCCGGCTGCATCCTGCTGGGGATCACGCTGTGGCGGGCACCCCGGCGGCCGGAGCACGCCATCTGGTCGATCACCGCCGCCGCCCTGCTGCTCGCACCGGTCGCCTGGAACAACTACCTGGTGCTGTTGGCGCCCTCGGTGCCGGTGCTGCTCGGATTGCGGCAGTGGCGGCCCGCCGTGGCACTGCTGGCACTGCCGGTGATCGGGATCGAGTGGGTGCTGCTGCTGCCGGCCGGCGACTCGATCCTGACCAGGCTGGGGATGTCGCTGTACTGCGCCGTGCTGCTCACCTACTGGGCGGTACTGACGTTCGCCCGGGTGCCGGCCGAACCGGAGACCGACTCCGCCGAATGGGCGGCCGAGCTGGACTCCTGGCTCGGGCCGCCGAGGGAGCGCGCCCACAGCTGAGCCGGCCGGCTGAGTCGAGCGGCTGAGTCGAGCTGCCGAGCCGGGCGGCGCGACGGGTCCGGCCGGCACGACCCGCGTGGGCCCGGCGCGGCGTGGCCGGCTCGGCCCGGATACCGTCGCGGAGTGTTGTCGCCCACCCCCCGACCGTCGCGCGCCGCCGGCTACACGGTCCTCGCCGTCGCGCTCACCGCTCTCGCGCTCGGCACCGCCGCCTGGCTGTTCGTCCGCTATCCGGGCGTGCTGGTCAGCGGGGTGGCCAACACCGACCCGAAGGGGCACGTCGACTTCGAGACGTTCTGGCGCTCCACGGTCGCGCTGCTGCACGGCGCGGACACGTACCGGACCGGCTCGGTGCTGCCGAACCTGAACCCGCCGTTCCTGTCCCTGCTGCTCGCGCCGTTCGGGCTGCTGGCGATGCTGCCCAGCTACTGGGCGTTCAGCGCGCTGACCGTGCTGCTGGTCACCGCCGCGGTGCTCCTCACGGCCCGCGAGCTGCGGTTGGGCCGGGGTGCGACGGTGTTCGCGGTGCTGACGATGTGGGCCAGCTCGCCGCTGCACGGCACGCTGCTGCTCGGCCAGATCTACGGGTTGCTGCTGTTCGGGCTGGTGCTGGCCTGGCTGGCCCAGCGGCGCGGGCGGGAGGTGCTCGCCGCGGTGCTGCTCGGCGTCGTGGTGGCGCTGAAACCGTCGCTGGCCCCGCTGCTGCTGATCCCGCTGGCGCAGCGGCGCTGGCCGGCGCTGTGGGCCGGGATCGCCTCCGCCGGCGTGACCAGCGTGGCCGGTGTGCTCGCCGCCGGGCCGTTCAGTGCGCTGGAGTGGCTGCGGCTGGCCACCCACACGCCGGCGCCCGAGGTGGACGCCAACGCCTCGCTGCCCGGCCTGGTGGCCCGCCTGGGTGGCCCGGGTCAGGCGGGCTGGCTGCTCACGGTCGCGGTGGTGCTCGGCTCGCTGTGGTGGATCCGGCGCGCGCCGGCCTCACCCGGCGGCCTCCCACCGGGTGTGGTCGAGCGGGCCGATGCAACGATCTTCGCGGTGGCCGCCGGGTGCCTGGTCGCCGCGCCCATCGCCTGGCTGAACTACACCGTGATGCTCTGGCCGGGGGCACTGGTGCTGCTGCGGGCCGGGCGCTGGCGGGTCGCGGTGCCGCTGCTGGTGTTCCCGGTGATCCCGGTAGCCTGGGGAAACCTGTGGCAGGCCGCGCCGACAGCGACCGTCTCGCTGGTGGGACGGTCGCTGTACTGCGCGGTGCTGCTCGGCTTCTGGATCGCGCTGCTGGAGTTCGCCCGGAACTACCAGGCGAGCCCGTTCGCGGCGCCGGTCGAGGGTGCGGGTGCGGCACCGGCGACCGGCTCGGATCCGGCCGGGCCGGAGGCCACGGTCGAATCGGGTGCCACGGAATCGGGTGCCGCCGGCTCAACAGCCGCCGGCTCCGCGGCCGCCGGCTCCGCGGCCGCCGGCTCAGCGGCCGCGCGCTCGGGAACAGCCGGTGCGGCCGGCGCCGGCTCGCCGCGCAGCCAGAGCACCCCGCTGGGTGGGATCCGCAGCGACGCCGAAGCCGGCCGGCCGTGCCAGGGCTCCTCGGTGGCAACCACGGAGCCGAGGTTCCCGACCCCGGAGCCGCCGTAACCCGACGCGTCGGTGTTGACGATCTCGTGCCACTGCCCGGCGAAGGGCAGCCCGACCCGGTAGTTCTCGTGCGGGTGGCCGGCGAAGTTCGCCACGCAGGCCACCACCGACCCGTCGCTGCCCCAGCGCAGGAACGAGAAGACGTTGCCGCCGGCGTCGTTGGCGTCGATCCAGGCGAAGCCGTCCGGCGAGCTGTCCTGGGTGTAGAGCGCGGGCTGCGACCGGTAGGTCCGGTTGAGGTCGCCGACCAGGTCCTGGATGCCGGCGTGCAGCGGGTTCTCCAGAATCCCCCAGTCCAGTGACCGGGACTCCGACCACTCCCGCTCCTGGCCCAGCTCACTGCCCATGAACAGCAGCTGCTTGCCCGGGTGCGCCCACATGTAGGCCAGCAGCGCGCGCAGGTTGGCCGCCTTGTTCCACTCGTCGCCGGGCATCCGGGTCCACAGTGAGCCCTTGCCGTGCACCACCTCGTCGTGGCTGATCGGCAGCACGAAGTTCTCGGTGTAGGCGTACACCATGGAGAACGTCATCTCGTTGTGGTGGTAGCCGCGGTAGATCGGGTCCCGCCCGGTGTAGTTGAGCGTGTCGTGCATCCAGCCCATGTTCCACTTGAAGCCGAAGCCGAGGCCGCCGAGATGCGTCGGCCGGGTCACCCCGGGCCACGACGTGGACTCCTCGGCGATGGTGATCACGCCGGGGTGCGCCTTGTAGACCGTCGCGTTCATCTCCTGCAGGAAGGACACGGCCTCCAGGTTCTCCCGGCCGCCGTAGATGTTCGGCTCCCAGCCGCCCTCCTCGCGGGAGTAGTCCAGGTAGAGCATCGAGGCGACGGCGTCCACCCGCAGCCCGTCGATGTGGAACTCGTCGAGCCAGTACAGCGCGTTGGCGACCAGGAAGTTGCGCACCTCCTTGCGGCCGAAGTCGAACACGTAGGTGCCCCAGTCGAGCTGCTCGCCCCGCCGAGGGTCGGGGTGCTCGTAGAGCGGCGTGCCGTCGAACCGGGCCAACGCCCACTCGTCCTTGGGGAAGTGCGCCGGCACCCAGTCGATGATCACGCCGTAGCCGGCCTGGTGCAGCGTGTCCACCAGGTAGCGGAAGTCGTCCGGGCTGCCGAACCGGGAGGTCGGCGCGTAGTACGAGCTCACCTGGTAACCCCAGGAGCCGCCGAACGGGTGCTCGGCCACCGGCAGCATCTCGACGTGGGTGAATCCGGTGCGGTCGAGGTAGGACACCAGCTCGGCGGCCAGCGCCCGGTAGTTCAGGCCCGGGCGCCAGGACCCGAGGTGGATCTCGTAGACGCTCATCGGCTCGGCCACCGGGGTGGCCTTGGCGCGGCGCTCCAGCCAGGCCTCGTCGCCCCACGTGTAGGACGAGCTGGTCACCACGGACGCGGTGGCCGGCGGCACCTCGGCGGAGAACGCCATCGGGTCGGCCTTCTCGAGCCAGCGGCCGTCCGCGGTGAGGATGCGGAACTTGTACCGGGCGCCGGGGTTCACGCCGGGCAGGAACACCTCCCACACCCCGGAGCTGCCCAGCGAGCGCATCGGCTGGCCGACGCCGTTCCAGCCGTCGAAGTCGCCGCACACCCGCACGCCGCGCGCGGTCGGTGCCCACACGGCGAACGAGGTACCGGTGACCGGGCCGCCCGGGGTGTCGTAGCGGCGCGGGTGTGCCCCCAGCGCGTCCCACAGCCGTTCGTGGCGGCCCTCGCCGATCAGGTGCAGGTCGACCTCGCCCAGGGTCGGCAGCCAGCGGTACGGGTCGTCAGCCGTCTCGACGTAGTCGCCGTAGCGCACCGCGAGCCGGTAGTCGGTCAGCTCGTGCGGCACCAGCGCGGAGAACAGCCCGGCGTCGTGCACCCGCTGCAGCGGGAAGCTCTGTGCGTCCGACCCGGCGCCGAACACCACCTCGACCGCGTCGGCATTGGGGCGCAGCGCCCTGATGACAGTGCCGTCCGTCGTCGGGTGGCTGCCCAGCACCGAGTGCGGATCGTGGTGGTTGCCGCTGATCAAGCGGTCCGTCTCGGCGGTGCTCGGCGGGTTGGCGGGTAGGGTGGTCACGTCTCCAGACACGGCGCAGAGCCTATTGGCCAGCGGCCCCGTCCGCAGTACCGGCTGGCCCAGGTTCGCGCAAGAGCCCCAGGATGTGTTTTGAATCCGGCTGGGTACCGTGCTGGGAAGTCGTGACCGAGGGGGACAAGGTGCTCGCCGTGCACAGCCTGTGGTCACGCGGTCGCGGTCTGCTGCTCTGGGCCGAGGACAGCGACCGCCCGGTGTCCAGCCCCAGCACCGCGCTCCGGTCGGCCCGACCGCACCCGTTCGCGGTGCCCGCCGACCAGCTCGCGGCCCTGCACCCCGGCAAACCCGGGATGGCCACCCTGCTGCTGCCGTCGCTGCGCCGGTCGCCGGCCGACTCACCGGAGCTGACCAGGGCGGCGCCCCGCCGGATGCCCCCCTCCGGGCCCACGCTGACGGCCTGGTCGGTGCCGGTCGTCGCGGTCGACCCCGGTGAGCTCGACGACCTCGTCGTCGAGGTGCGCTACGGCTGGTCGGTGACCCACCTGCGGGCGCTGGCCGAGTTCGCGGTCGACCTGGCCGCGCGGGGTCGGGTGATCCCGGGGGTGCGCCCGGCCGAGGCGGGAACCGGTGCCCGCGCGGTGTGGCGGCCGGTGCTCACCGGGCCGGACGCGGCGATCCGGGCGGCGTTGGTCGCCGCGATGCCGCCGGTGGCGCGCTCCGAGCAGGCCGGGCCGCCCGGGATGGCGGTGCTGACCGGCCTGGCGGGCCAGGATCCCGGCGAGCTGGTGGACGACGCGCTCGCCGTACTGGTGGACTCGGCGGTGCGGGACCGACTGGGCCGGGCCGAGCGGCCGGTGACGTTGGCCCGGGTGCAGCGGCCGACGGGGACCGAGGCCTGGCTGGCGGCGCTCGTCTCCGCTGACGGCTGCTTCGAGGCGGACGCGGGCGAGGTCACCGCGATCGGCCGGGCGCTGGCGCCGTGGGCCACCGTGGTCGACGGGCCGACCGGGCCGGCCCAGGTCACCTTCCGGCTGACCGAGACCCAGCCGCTCGACGATCCGGCCGACCCGGACCTGAGCCTGCCGGACACGACCTGGCGGCTGGAGTTCCTGCTCCGCTCGGCCGAGGACCCGAGCCTGCTGATTCCCGCCGAGCAGGTGTGGAGCTCGCCGGCCGGGCTGCGCCGCTGGATCGAGGAGCCCCAGGAGCTGCTGCTCGCCGAGCTGGCCAAGGCGAGCGTGCTGTACCCGGAGCTGGCCGAGGCGCTGCGCGGGGCACGACCGGCCGCGCTGGAGCTGGACCTGGCGGGGGCCTACCGGTTCCTCTCCGAGGTGGCCGCCCGGTTGGACCAGGCCGGTTTCGGGGTGCTGCTGCCGTCCTGGTGGGGTTCCGCCGGCCGGTCCGCGCGCAGCCTCGGCCTGACGGTGTCGGCCAGCGCCACCCGGGTCGAGGGTGTGATCACCGCCGGTGGGCTGGGCCGGGAGCAGCTGGCCCGGTTCGACTGGCGGCTCGCGGTCGGCGACGTGGAGCTCACCGAGGACGAGATCACCGAGCTGGTCGCCACCAAGGCGCCGCTGGTACGGCTGCGCGGTCAGTGGGTCACGGTGGACCCGGACCGGTTGCGCCGAGGGCTGGAGTTCCTGAGCGGCGCGCCGACCGGGGCCGGCACCGCGCGGGACCTGCTGGCGGTGATGACCGGGTTGGCCGGCGGCCAGGACGACCGCGCGGCGCCGCTGCCGGTCACCGCGGTGCGGGCCGACGGCTGGATCGGCGACCTGCTCTCCGGTGCGGCCGAGCGGACGGTGCACCCGGTGGCCCCGCCGGCCGGCTTCCTGGCCACGCTGCGCCCGTACCAGCAGCGCGGGCTGTCCTGGCTGGCGTTCCTGTCCTCGCTCGGTCTGGGGGCCTGTCTGGCCGACGACATGGGGCTCGGCAAGACCGTCCAGCTGTTGGCGCTGGAGGCCCGAGAGCGCGCCGCGCCGGATGACGGGCTCCGGCGGCCGACGCTGCTGCTGTGCCCGATGTCGCTGGTCGGCAACTGGCAGCGGGAGGCCGCCCGGTTCGCCCCGGCGCTGCGGGTCTACGCGCACCACGGCGCGGCCCGGCTGCGCGGCACCGATCTGGCCGACCGGATCGCCGGCGTGGACCTGGTGGTGACGACGTACGGCACGGCGACCAGGGACATCGACGAGCTCGCCGGGTACGAGTGGCGGCGGGTGGTGCTCGACGAGGCGCAGGTGATCAAGAACAGCCTGTCCACCGCGGCGAAGGCGGTACGCCGGCTGCGCGCGGAGCATCGAATCGCGCTGACCGGCACGCCGATGGAGAACCGGCTCGCCGAGCTGTGGTCCGTGATGGACTTCCTCAATCCGGGTGTGCTGGGCACCAGTGAGCGCTTCCGGCACCGCTACGCGATCCCGGTGGAGCGCTACGGCGACACCGACGCGGCGGGGCGGCTGCGCAAGGTCACCCGGCCCTACCTGCTGCGCCGGCTCAAGACCGACCGCGACATCGTCGACGACCTGCCGGAGAAGATCGAGATCATCCAGGACTACCGGCTGACCAGCGAGCAGGCCTCTCTGTACCGGACCGTGGTCGACGACATGCTGGAGAAGATCGCCGGCGCGGACGGGATCAAGCGCCGGGGCACCGTGCTGGCCGCGATGGCCAAGCTCAAGCAGGTCTGCAACCACCCGGCCCAGCTGCTGCACGACGGCTCGCCGATCGGGCGGCGCTCCGGCAAGGTGATCCGGCTGGAGGAGGTGCTCGCCGAGCTGCTCGCCGAGGGCGACCGGGCGCTGTGCTTCACCCAGTTCACCGAGTTCGCCGAGATGCTGGTGCCGCACCTGTCCGCGCGGTTCGACCAGGAGGTGCTGTACCTGCACGGCGGCACCTCGCGGACGCGCCGGGACCAGATGGTGCAGCGCTTCCAGTCCGGTTCCGGCCCGTCGGTCTTCCTGTTGTCGCTGAAGGCCGGCGGCACGGGGCTGAACCTCACCCAGGCGAACCACGTGCTGCACCTGGACCGGTGGTGGAACCCTGCGGTGGAGAACCAGGCGACCGACCGGGCGTTCCGGATCGGGCAGAAGCGCAACGTGCAGGTCCGCAAGTTCGTCTGCGCGGGCACCCTGGAGGAGCGGATCGACCAGATGATCGAGAGCAAGAAGGAGCTGGCCGACCTGGTGATCAGTGACGGGGAGGGCTGGCTCACCGAGCTGTCCACCGGTGACCTGCGTGAGCTGTTCACCCTGGGGTCCGAGGCCGTCGATGAATGAGCGTGCCGCGTGAGCCCGGCACCTGAGCCGCCGTGGTGGCTGGAACGGCGGCCGAGTGGCCCGCTGCCGGTCGAGGGTGGGCTGAAGGCGCGCAGCCAGCGCGGCGCGATCGGGCGGTCCTGGTGGTCGGCGCGGTTCGTCGAGGTGCTGGAGTCGATCGGCGTCGGCGGGCGGCTCGGCCGGGGCAAGGCGTACGCCAGGTCCGGCCAGGTGATCTCGCTGGAGGCCGCCGCCGGGTCGGTGCTCGCGGAGGTGCAGGGCAGCCGGCCGCGCCCGTACCGGGTCCGCATCGGGCTGCCCACCTACGGCAAGTCCGACTGGGCGCTGGTCGAGCAGGCGATGGCGGACAGCGCCTGGTACGCGGCGAAGCTGCTCGCCGGGGAGATGCCGGCGGACATCGAGGACGTGTTCACCTCGGTCGGCCTGACCCTGTTCCCCACGAGCGTGCGCGACCTGACGCTGGACTGCGCCTGCCCGGACCGGGAGGTGCCGTGCAAGCACCTCGCGGCGGTGTTCTACCTGCTCGCCGAGTCGTTCGACGCCGACCCATTCGCGATGCTCGCGCTGCGCGGCCGGGACCGCGAAACACTGCTGGAGAACATCCGGGCCCGCCGGGGTGGTGCCGCGCCGGACTCTGACGAGCCTGGAGCGGTTCCGCCCGATGACGGCGTGCCGGCCCTGGCGGACTGCCTGGACGACTACTTCCGCCCGGCGGCGGGGCTGCCCGGGATGCCGTCGATCCCCACCCCGCCGGACGCGGTGCTCGACCAGCTGCCGGGTGTGGAGCTGACCGTCCGAGGTCGACCGCTGGACGAGCTGCTCCGGCCGGTCTACTACGCGCTGGCCGACCGGGAGTAGGGGCGTGGGCTGGCCGGGATTTGGCGGCTGGCTGGGGGCGGGGTCGACGGGGAGTAGGCCGATCGGACGGCGGCCGGGTGGGGTGCCGGTCGGGTGGGTGCCGGCCGGGTGGGGTGCCGGCCGGCCGGTCTCCGGCAGGTGCCTCGCGGGCCCTTTGCTCTGCGCATATATACGCAACAGGCGTCGTGTTACGGGTGCCCGCGCTGGGCCAGAGGCGGCGTGAAGATGACAGACGTGGCAGAAGTGGTGGGCGTGGCTGGCGCGGCGAGCCGGCTGGCTGGGCGGGCGTTGGTGTGGCTGGTGGGGATCGCGTCAGGTTGTCGAGGCCGCGCGGTCTGCCTCCACCACGAGGTCGCGCACCTCGCGTGGACGTCGTGCACGGTGTGAGGTTGCGCGACGTACACCCAAGGTGTGTGACGTGGCGTCGCAAGGTGCACGGCGTGCGAGGTGCGCCGCATGCGCAAGAGGTGCGCGGGGTGCACGCAGGCCGGCCTGTTGTTACCGAACTCCACAGCAGGCAGGTGCTGGCGCCGCTGGACATGCCTGGTGTGCAGCTCGGTAACGACAGGGCAGGGCGGGGCCGAGCACGGCGTGGAATGACCGGTCAGCATGAGCACGAGCGCGGCCGGTGCCACGGTTGATCACCGAGGTGAGCCAGGTCCGCGTAGTACGACCACCCGCCGCACAGAGGCTGCACTGCCCACGCAGCGGTCAGGGTGTTGCTGTTGCGTATACCTACGCAGAGCAAAGGAAGCGCGGCGGCGTCCGGGTACCGGGCTCAGGTGGTCGGGACCAGGGCCTTGGCCACGATGGACGCGGCGTCGGCGACGACCTGGTTGTCCGGCTTCGCCGCCGGGTCGCCCGGGACGGCGTACACCGAGATGATCAACGGTGCGCGCCCCGGCGGCCAGACCACCGCCAGGTCGTTCATCTCGCCGCGGGAACCGGTACCGGTTTTGTCGCCGACCCGCCAACGCGCCGGCAGACCCGCGCGGATCCGCTCGGCGCCCGTGGTGTTGCCCAGCAGCCAGTCGGTCAACAGGTCCCGGCCGACCGGGTCGAGGGCGTCACCGAGGGCCAGCCGGTGCAGGTCGGCGGCCATCTGCGCGGGTGAGGAGGTGTCGCGCAACTCGCCGGGCGGCACGTCGTTCAGCGCCGGCTCGATCCGGTCCAGCCGGCTGACCTGGTCACCGAGGGTGCGCGCGAACGCGGTCACCGCGGGCGGCCCGCCCAGGATGGTGAGCAGCAGGTTGGCCGCGGTGTTGTCGCTGTGCGCGATGGCCGCCTGGCACAGCGCGGCCACCGTCATGCCGTCCGCGATGTGCTGGGAGGTGACCGGCGCCCCGCTCACCAGCTGGGCGTTGGAGTAGCGCACCAGCCGGTCCAGCAATCCGGGTTGGGTGTGTCGCAGCCGCAGGATGGCGGAGGCGGCGAGCACCTTGAACGTCGAGCACATCGGGAACCGCTCGTCGGCTCGGTGGCCCACCGAAGCGCCGTTGCCGGTGTCCAGCGCGAACACCCCGAGCCGACCGCCGAACCGTGCCTCCAGGGCAGCCAGCGCGCTGTCCGGGGCGACCGTCCCGGACGGTGCGGCCGCCGCCGCGCCAGGCGCTCCGTCGCGGGCCACGGTGGTACAACCGGCCACCGCGAGGGACGCCGCGCCGAGAGAGCCGAGACAGCCGAGACTGCCGACCAGCAGTGACCGGCGGGTGAACCGCCCGGTCACCGCCCAGTTCCACCGGTGACGAGCAGCCTGCGTAACGAGCGCAGCGGGACCGGCAGCCAGCTGGGCCGGTTGCGGGTCTCGTACACGGACTCGTACACCGCCTTGTCCAGTTCCAGCGCGTGCAGCAGTACCTGGGAGTCCCGGGGGTCGGAGTCCGCCGAGTCGGCGTACCCGTCGCAGAACGCCTCCCGGTTGCGGCTGGTCCACTCCTCGGCCCGCCACACCAGTTGGCTGGTCGGCTCGGCGTCCTTGTCGTCCGACGGGTACGCCCACTCGCCCCACTCGGAGAGCTGGTGGTACGCGGCGTAGTCGAAGGAGCGCAGCATGCCGGCCACGTCCTTCAGCATGGCGTCCGGCCGGCGCCGCTCGGACAGCGGCCGCGCCGGTTCGCCCTCGAAGTCGAGCAACAGCCAACCCCGGGGGGTCCGCAGCGCCTGGCCGAGGTGCAGGTCGCCGTGCACGCGCTGGGTGCGCACCGGCTCGGCCAGCTCGGCGACGCCCTCGAACGCCGCACGCAGCGACCCGGCCAGCTCGGCCAGGTCAGGCACCACCGGCAGCGCGTTGGCCAGCCGGTCGAGCATTCCCCTGGACAGCTCCTCGGCGTCCATCGTGCCGGTGCCGAGCGCGCCGGCCAGCTCGCTGTGCATCACCGCGACGGTCTTGCCCAGCCGGAACGACTCCGCCGCGAAGTCCCCGCCGACCTCGTCGGCGCGCAGGTCGGCCTCGGCGAACAGGTCCCGGATGCTGATCAGGGCCATGGACCAGCCGTCCGCCGAGTTCGCCGCGAACTCCTGCAGCATGCCGAACGCCGCCGGCTCCCCGCCGAGGGTGCCCTCGATGGCGGCGCGCAGCCCGGCGACCTCCCCGCTGCCCATCCCGCGCAGCGCCCGGTGCAGTTCCAGGTCGGGGTTGACGCCGGCGGCGAGCCTGCGGAACAGCTTCAGCACCACCTCGTCGCCGTACACGATCGAGGTGTTGCTCTGCTCGACGTTGAGTACCCGCCCAGGCAGCCCGGTGGGTATCTCCACCCCTGGCTCGGGCACGAACCGCAGCCAGTCGTAGGTCGCCCCGGTGGCCAGAGCGCTGAGCAGCTCACCGGACAGCGTGCTGTCCCACACCCCGTCGTAGCAGGCCAGGCCCTCCGCCGTGCCGATCGACACGTGCTTCAACTGGGCGGGCAGCGTCTCGCGCCGGCCGAGCAGCAGCTGGTAGTGCTCCACCGGGCCGCCGTCGCGGTACGCAACGGCGAGCACCAGCAGGTCGGCGTAGGGCTCCTCGGTGCGCAGCTGGACCGACTGGGCGACGGAGAGCTGGGCGATCACTCGACCCTTTGCGGCGAACCAGCGCTGCCGGGGCAGCCAGTCCTGCAGTTGGTCGAGCAGCGCAGTGGCCGGTTCGGTCACCTGGCCTCCTCCGGGCTGTGAATGGAAAACCAGTAGAAGCCGTGTCCGGGCAGGGTGAGCAGGTACGGCAGGTCCCCGATCGTCGGGAACGGCACGCCGCCGGTCAGCTCGTGCAGCGTGCAGCCGCGCCACGCGGACAGGTCCAGCTCCACCGGCTGCGGGAACCGGCTCATGTTGTTGACGCAGAGCACGGTGTCACCATGGCCGCGCTCGGCACCGGGCATCGAGCGCACGTAGGACAGCACGGCCGGGTTGGAGCCGCCGAGCTCGAGGAACTCGCCGAGCCCGAACGCGCTGTGCCGCTTGCGCACATCGATCATCCGCCGGGTCCAGTGCAACAGCGACGTGCTGGAGTTGATCTGGGCCTCGACGTTCACCGTCTGGTACCCGTACAGCGGATCCATGATCACCGGCAGGTACAGCCGGCCGGGGTCGCACGCGGAGAAGCCGGCGTTGCGGTCCGGGGTCCACTGCATGGGACTGCGCACCGCGTCGCGGTCACCCTGCCAGATGTTGTCGCCCATGCCGATCTCGTCACCGTAGTACAGCACCGGTGAACCGGGCAGGCTGAGCAGCATGGCGGTGAACAGTTCCAGCTGGTTACGGTCGTTGTCCAGCAGCGGGGCCAGCCGTCGGCGGATGCCGATGTTGGCCTTCATCCGGGGGTCCTTGGCGTACTCCGCGTACATGTAGTCACGCTCTTCGTCGCTGACCATCTCCAGCGTCAGCTCGTCGTGGTTGCGCAGGAAGATGCCCCACTGGCAGCCCGACGGGATCGGCGGTGTCTGGGCCAGGATCTCCGAGATCGGGAACCTGTTCTCCCGGCGCACCGCCATGAAGATGCGCGGCATCAGCGGGAAGTGGAACGCCATCTGGCACTCGTCGCCGCCGAGCTCCGGGTCGCCGAAGTACTCCACCACGTCGGCGGGCCACTGGTTGGCCTCGGCCAGCAGCACCCGGCCGGGGAACTCGTCCTCCATCACCTTGCGGCAGCGGCGCAGGAACGCGTGGCTCTCCGGCAGGTTCTCGCAGTTGGTGCCTTCGCGCTCGAACAGGTACGGCACCGCGTCCAGCCGGAACCCGTCGATCCCCAGGTCCAGCCAGAACCGCAGCACGTCGATCATGGCGTCCTGCACGGCCGGGTTGTCGTAGTTCAGGTCCGGCTGGTGGGAGAAGAACCGGTGCCAGAAGAACTGCCCGCGCACCGGATCGTAGGTCCAGTTGGACGCCTCGGTGTCGACGAAAATGACCCGCGCCTTCGGGTACCGCGAGTCGTCGTCGGACCAGACGTAGAAATCACCATATGGCCCATCGGGGTTCCGGCGGGACTCCTCGAACCAGGGGTGCTGGTCCGAGGTGTGGTTCATCACCAGGTCGGTGATCACCCGGATGCCGCGCTTGTGCGCCTCGTCGAGGAACGCGACGAAGTCCTCCACGGTGCCGAACTCCGGCAGCACCTGGCGGAAGTCCCGGATGTCGTAACCGCCGTCGCGCAACGGCGAGTCGTAGAACGGCGGCAGCCACAGGCAGTCCACCCCGAGCCAGGACAGGTAGTCCAGCTTCTCGGTGAGCCCGCGCAGGTCGCCGGTGCCGTCCCTGGTGGAGTCGTAGAACGCTCTGACCAGTACTTCGTAGAACACGGCGCGCTTGAACCAGTCCGGCTCGAGCGGGAGCTCCCTGGCGTGGCGGAAGTCCTCCGAGTCCGGCTCGGTCAGCTCCGCGCGCTCGGCTGGGTGAGTCCCTCGGCTGCGTTCCGAGGACTGGGGGTTGGGGGCGGGGACGGCGGCCCGGGGGCCGGCGCCGGGGGCCTGGGCGACGGCTGGGCGGTCGAGGCTGGAGGAGCCATCGGACCGCTCTAGATCGATCGACATGGGTGCGCGCAATTCCTAGCGAGGGCGGAAGACTGGAGCGGGACAAGTGCAGTGGTACCTGCCCGGGCCCGGTCGGGTCAAAGCGGGGTAGGCCCGAGACAACTAGAGTTGCTCTCTTCGCGGGAAAATACCTGGAGTGAACGGTGGCGGCAGGCTCTACGAGGCAGGACGAGATCACGGCCGAGCAGCGGCACGTGGATCGGGTCTACGCCCGGCTCACACAGCTGCGCGAGGAGGCCAAGGAGCTGCGCTCCGCGGGTTACCGGCGCGGCCAGGAACGGCACCCGGGCGCGCTGTTCGAGCGGGACGTGATGGTCTTCCAGGCCAGCAGGATGCTGCGCGAGCTGGAGACCGAGCACGAGGGGCTGGTGTTCGGCCGGCTGGACAAGGTCGCCGGGCAGATCCAGTACGTGGGTCGGCTCGGCGTGCGCGACCCCGACTTCGAGCCGCTGGTGATCGACTGGCGGGCACCGGCGGCGGCCGCGTTCTACCGGGCCACCCCGGAGAATCCGATGGAGGTGGTGCGGCGGCGCACCATCCGCAGCTTCGGCCAGCGGGTCCTGGACCTGACCGACGACCTGCTGATGCCCGACGCCGCGCCGGACGGGATGCCGGTGGTCGGCGAGGGCTCGCTGATGGCCGACCTGTCCCGGGCGCGGGGGCCGGCGATGCGCGACATCGTCGCCACCATCCAGCGCGAGCAGGACGAGGCGGTGCGCGCGCCGTCCGGCGGCATCACCGAGATCAGCGGCGGCCCGGGCACCGGTAAGACCGCCGTCGCGCTGCACCGCGCGGCCTACCTGCTCTATGCGGACCGGCGGCGGTTCTCCGGCGGCGTGCTGGTGGTGGGCCCCTCGCCGGTGTTCATGGACTACATCTCCCGGGTGCTGCCGTCCCTCGGTGAGGACACGGTCGAGCTGCGCTCCCTGGGCGGCGTGCTGGACGGGGTCAGCGCGTCCCGGCTGGACCCGCCGGCGCTGGCCGAGCTCAAGGGTTCCGGCCGGATGCGCCGGCTGCTCAAGGCGGCCCTGGCCAGCGACCCGCCGGGGGTGCCGACCGAGCTGCGGATGGTCTACCGGGGCCAGGTGATCCGGCTGGGTGCCGACACCCTCGGCTCGGTCCGCCGCGACGTGCACCGACAGCGGGCGACGCCGAACCGGGCCCGCCGGGAGGCCGCCGCGGCACTGCTCAACGCGCTGTGGTTGGCCTCCGGAGACATCGACAACCCGTCCTCGCGCGCGGACCGCGAGTCGCTGATCGCCGACCTGGGCGACCGCTCGGAGTTCGACGCCTTCCTGGACGACTGGTGGACCGAGCTGCGGCCGACCGAGGTGCTGAGCTGGTTGGGTGATCCGCGCCGGCTGTCCGGGCTGGCCGGGCGCACGTTGCGACCGGACCAGGTGGCCGCGCTGTCCGCGTCCTGGCGTTCGGCGGACGGATCCGGCCAGCCGGACTGGTCGGTGGCCGACGTGGCGCTGCTGGACGAGCTGCGGGTGCTCGCCGGCGAGCGTGGCGAGGGGCGGCGGGGCCGCGAGTTCTTCTACGGCCACGTGATCGTGGACGAGGCACAGGACCTGTCCCCGATGCAGTGGCGGATGCTCGGCCGGCGCGGCCAGTACGCCAGCTGGACCATCGTGGGCGACCCGGCGCAGACCTCCTGGCCGACCACCGACGAGGCGGACAGGGCCAGGGAGTCCGCGTTGGGCAGGGTGAAGACCCGGCGCCGGTTCCAGCTGAGCACCAACTACCGCAACTCGGCGGAGATCTTCGAGCTGGCCGCCTCGGTGGTGCGGGATGTGGTGGCGCCGGCGGAGCTGCCCAAGCCGGTGCGCTCGACCGGGTGGGCCCCCTCGGTGCTGACGGTGGACGCGGCGAAGTTGCCGGCGGCCTGCCGGGAGGCGGTCGACGAGCTGCTGGAGGCGGTGGAGGGCACCGTCGGGGTGATCACCGCGATGGACCGGAGGGCCGAGGTGTCCGGCTGGCTCGCCGATCGGTTCGGCGCCGGGGTGGACGGGGCGGAGTCCCGGTTGCGGGTGGTCGGCAGCCTGGAGGCCAAGGGTCTGGAGTACGACGCGGTGGTGCTGGTGTCGCCCTCCGAGCTGATCGCCGAGTCGAGCACCGGCCGGCGCGCCCTGTACGTCGCCCTGACCAGAGCCACCCAGCGGCTCACCGTGCTGAGCAGCGACGACAGCTGGCGCTCTTAGGACGCGTCCGAGGGCGTGGTCCGGGCCGGGCGGAACGCGTCCAGGAACGCGGTGAGCGCGGTCGCCATCCGGCCCGGGTGGTACCGGTCCGGGTCGAGCAGCACCCGCGCACCGGCCATCTCCACGATCGCCCGCAGCAGGTGCACCGCGACGTCGACGTCGAGGTCGGCGGGGAAGTGGTTCGCGGCGGCGTACCGGGTGAACTGCGTCCGCAGCAGCGACAGCAGCTCCGCGCGGGCCGCCGTCAGCCGCTCGCGGGACTCCTCGGGCACCGCCTCGAGCGGTACGTAGAGCAGCCGCCAGGTGTCCGGCGCGTCCCGGACCGCGGTCAGGAACGTCCGCAGCGTCTCCGCCGGCAGCCCGCGCTGGTCGGCGGCCCCGGACCGGTCGGCGACGGCGGCGGCGGTGAAGACCGCCCGCATCCGCGCCTCCTCCCTGCTGACCAGCGCCGCGAGCAGGTCCGTCCGGCCGGCGAAGCAGTCGTAGGCGACCGGCCTGGTGACGCCGGTGTGCCGGGCCACCGCGTGCATGCTGACCGCGCCGAAACCGGACTCGGCGACCAGCCGCAGCGCGGAGTCCAGCAGCTGCTCGGTGCGCGCCTCGATGGGCAACCGGCTGGCGTAGCGGCGCCGCGAACGACCCGCCTTCGGCAGTTTCGGCTTGGACGTTCGCGGCTTCGGCATGGCGGTGTCAGCGCCGCCCGTTCGGGACCGGCTCCAGGGTGAGCACACTGAACAGGGCACGGGTGAAGCCGGTCAGCCGGGCCGGCGGGAACTCCGAGGGCGCGTTGAGCACCAGCCGGGCGGCCGCCTCGCCCGCCGCGATGACGGCCAGCGCCACCACCTCGGTGTCCAGCCCGGCGATCCGGGTGCCCAGTACCGCCCGGATGCTCGCCTCGACGACCCCGGCGATCTTCTCCCGGCCGCGTTCGATCCGGATGCCGACCTCGGCGGGCAGTCCCTCGGTGGGCGAGAGCAGCATCCGCCAGGTGGTCGGGCGGTCCAGCACGAGCCGCAGGAACGCCTCCAGCGCGGTGGTCACCGAGTCGCCGAGGTCGGTCCCGGCCAGCACCCGGGGCGCCACGGTCATGACGTCCGACAGCGCCCGTGACTCCTCCCGGACCAGCAGCGCGTCCAGTAGCGCGGCCCGGTCGGCGAAGAAGTCGTAGACGCGTGGGCGGGCCACACCGGCCTCGCGGGCCACCGCCTGCATGGTCACCGAGGCCGCGCCGTGCTCGGCGACCAGGTCCAGGGCGCGGTCCAACAGTTCGTCACGCCGGTCAGCGGGGGCCAGGCGGCGCCGAGGAGGCGACCCGGCCGAGGGATCGCTCACACAACCTCAACCTCCTCTGTCGTGTCGGGAGCTCGGGTGGACACCCCCTGGGAAAATCTGAAATTGACAGCGTTGTAGTGCAAAGTTACATTTCCTTAACGAGTGGTGGGAAGTGCCGATCCGGTGAATGCGGCCGGCGTGTTTCGGCAGTTCAGCGCCGCATGGCAGCGTTGCCGGAAGGGGCTCGACGTGAGGGATCGCAACGTCGATGCGAAGACGGTGCTCCGCAAGCAGCTGGGCCCCGACCTCGCGGTGCTCGACCTGCTGACCGAGCAGGAGAGCGCCGAGCTGCAGGTTCTGATCGACGACGCGCGCGCGACCCAGCGCAAGGCGCTCGACGCGTCGATCTCCGAGGTGCTCGGCCGGCTGCCCCGGCTTGCCCGCGGGCCGGCTCGCAAGATCATGTTCGGCTAGGGGGTAGCGATGAGTGATCTGGTTGCCAGGGCCCAGCTGATCATGTTGGCCGAGACGCTCGGCGTTGCGCCGGAGCGGGTACGCCATCTCGAACGCCTCGGCGCGGAAAACCTGCGGAGCCTGCGCGAGCGGATCTCCAACCTGCTCTTCGACGAGCAGTCGGCGACCTTCGCGAGGATGAGCAGGCTGGCCCCGCTGGTACCGAACGGGCTGGTCGCCAGGGTGTCCCAGGCAATCGTGCCGCCGCTGGTGGCCGGTAGGGCGGCCGGCGCGCTCGGCGTGGACCACCCCGGGCGGGCCAAGGGTGTGCTCTCCGACCTCTCGCCCCAGTACATGGCCGACTGCGCGCCCTTTCTGGACCAGCGCACGGTGGCCGTGCTGGCGCCGAACATCCCGCCCGCGCTGCTGATCCCGGCCGCGAACGAGCTGATGCGCCGCAAGGCCTACGTGACGGCGTCCTGGTTCCTGGACTACGCCACCCCCGAGGCGCTGCTCGACCTCGAGGCGGGCATCCCGGACAAGGCGGGGTTGCTGCACACCACCTCGCTGGTGCAGTCCGACGAGCGGCTCGAGCAGATCGTCCGGCTGCTGCCGTCGGAGCGGCTCGCGGTGATCGTGCGGACCGCCGTCGAGTCGCCCGAGCTGCTGATGGCCGGCCTCTCGCTGCTGGCCAGGCTCTCTCCCGAGCTGGCCGCCGACCTGGGCGACATCCTGTTCGAGCAACTGGACGACGACGGCCTGACCGAGGTGCTGCGCACCGTGGTGGGCCAGGACGCGATCCCTGAGCTGCTCACCGTGGCCGCGGCGGTGCGCGAGGACGCGCTGCGCCGGATCGCCGCCGACCCGTTCCTGACCGAGCCGGCGACGCTCGAGGAGTTCGTCGACGCCGCCGTTGAGCACGACCGCTGGGAGGGGCTGCTCCGGGTCGCCGAGCACCTGTCCGGGGAGGCCGGCCGCCGCATCAACCGCGCCGCCAAGTCCGCCACCAAGTCCGCCGCCAAGTCCGCCGGCAATTCCGCCGGCAATTCCAAGGCCAAGGCCAGCTAGCCCCCGATCCGCCAGTGCGGCGCACGATCCTCTGGCGGGAGGCCGACACCCACCCCGAGGTGGCCCGCTGCATGCACGCGTTCCACGACGAGCTGGTCGACCTCGCCACCGAGGTGATCGGGCTGGCCGACCCGGCCGGCAGTGACCCGGCGGCCCGGCACCCGGCGGCGCTGGCCTGGACCGGCACCATGACGCTGGCGCTGAACACCGCCCGCCTCGGCGGCACCGAGCACGATCTGCCGATGGTGGCCGGCCTGCTCGACGCCGGCCTGCGAGCCTCCCGGCGGTGACCCGAGGAGCAGCGTTCGGTCAGACCTTCGGCATGACGGTCATGATGTGGCAGACCGAGTTCCACGGCTCCAGGCGCACGTAGTTGGCCTGGCTCCAGGTGTAGCCGACGCCGGCGACCTCGTCGCGCACCCCGAACGACTCGCCCCAGTTCAGCCCCAGCGACGGCAGGTCCAGCCAGACGGTGCCCTGCTGGGCGGTCGTCGGGTCGAGGGTGACCACGCAGATGACTGTGTCGCCGCTGACCGGGTCTGTCTTCGAGTAGACCAGCAGCGCGTCGTTGTCCACGAAGTGGAAGTGCAGGTCGCGCAGCTGCTGCAGCGCCGGGTGCGCGGCCCGGATCTCGTTGAGCCGGGTCAGGTAGGACTGCAGCGAGTTCCCGGTGGCCAGCGCGGCGTCGAAGTCGCGCGGGCGCAGCTGGTACTTCTCCGAGTCGAGGTACTCCTCGCTGCCCGGGCGCACCGCTTCGTGCTCGTACAGCTCGAAGCCGGAGTACACGCCCCAGGACGGCGACAGGGTGGCGGCGAGGGTGGCCCGGATGGCGAACATGCCCCGGCCGCCGTGCTGCAGCGACGCATGCAGGATGTCCGGGGTGTTCACGAACAGGTTCGGCCTCGCCTCGTCGGCGCGCAGGGCGTGCTCGGCGGCGAAGTCGATGATCTCCTGTTTGGCGGTGCGCCAGGTGAAGTACGTGTAGGACTGGGTGAAGCCCAGCCGGGCCAGCCCGTACAGCCGGGCCGGGCGGGTGAACGCCTCGGCCAGGAACAGCACGTCCGGGTACTTCGCCTTGAGCTGCCAGATCAGCCAGTGCCAGAAGTTCGGCGGCTTGGTGTGCGGGTTGTCCACCCGGAAGATCCGCACCCCGTGCTCGGCCCAGTGCAGGCAGACCCGCAGCACCTCGGCGTAGAGCCCGTTCGGGTCGTTGTCGAAGTTGATCGGGTAGATGTCCTGGTACTTCTTCGGCGGGTTCTCCGCGTAGGCGATGCTGCCGTCCGGGCGGGTGGTGAACCACTCCGGGTGCTCGGTGACCCACGGGTGGTCCGGGGCGCACTGCAGCGCTAGGTCCAGCGCGACCTCCATGCCGAGCTCGGCGGCCCGCCGCACGAAGTCGTCGAAGTCGTCGAGGGTGCCCAGCTCGGGGTCGATGGCGTCGTGCCCGCCGTACTTCGAGCCGATCGCCCACGGCGACCCGACGTCGTCCGGCTCGGCGTCGACCGAGTTGTTGCGGCCCTTGCGGTTCACCTCGCCGATCGGGTGGATCGGCGGCAGGTAGACCACGTCGAAGCCCATCGAGGCGACGCGGTCCAGGTCCTTGGTGGCGGTGACGAAGGTGCCGTGCACGGCGCGGCCGGTCTCGTCCCACCCGCCGGTGGAGCGCGGGAAAAGCTCGTACCAGGAGCTGTAGAGCGCGCGGCGGCGGTCCACCCAGACCTGGTGGGTGCGGCCGCGGGTCAGCAGCTCACGGATCGGCCGCTCGGTGAGGATATTGTCGACCGGTTCGGACAGCGCGGCCAGCAGCCGTTCGGGCAGGCTCAGCGTGGTGTCCCGCAGCGCCGCCGCGGCACCGAAGAGCAGTTCCCGGTTGGCCCGCTCGCCGGGCCGCCGACCGACCCGCTCGATCAGACGTGCGCCGGTCTCCAGGTCGTTGATCAGCTCGCGGGCATCCTGGCCCGCATCGACCTTGGCGTGGATCGTGTGCAGCCAGGTGCTCCACGGGTCGCTCCAGGCGTCCACCCGGAAGGTCCACAGGCCCGGTTCGTCGGGCACCACGCTGGTTGCCCAGCGGTCCGAGTCGACGCCCTCGGCAACCATCCGGGAGTGCTGGCCGGGGCCCTGCGCGCCGAGCCGCTTCCACACCACGTTGGCGGCCACCGCGTCGTGTCCCTCGCGCCAGACGGTGGCCCGGATCGGGACGCTCTCGCCGACGACGGCCTTGCTCGGGTAGCGGCCACCGCCCACCGCCGGGCTGACATCGTCGATTCCGAGCCGTCCGCTCACGGCGCCCCACATCCCAGCTTGATTCGATTCAGTTCGTGGCAGGTCGTGTCAGTTCGTGTCTGTTCGTGCCAGTGGACACACTCGCTCCGGCCCGGTTAAAAGGTACCCACCGAGCTCGCGACTTGAAACGACATCCCGGGGCGGGTCTCCGCAAGTTTGCGTGCCCTATAGTCACCAGTTGATCATTCGTCCCGGCGAGTTCGCTGGTCACCGTCGGGATGTGGTTTTGTGCGCAAGCTGTACCGATCCCTCAATCGATTCACGTACGCTGCGGCACGTGAGAGCACTCCGTAGGTTCACTGTCCGCGCCCAGCTGCCGGAACCGCTCGCGCCCCTGCAGGAACTGGCCGGCAACCTCCGCTGGAGCTGGCACCCGCCGACCCAGGACCTGTTCGCGGCGATCGACCCGTCGGCCTGGGCGCGGGTTGGCAATGACCCCGTCCGGCTGCTCGGGGAGGTGTCCACCCAGCGGCTCGGCGAGCTGGCCCGGGACGACGACCTGGTTGACAAGGTCCACGCGCAGGCCGCCGACCTGCACTCCTACCTGACCGAACCGCGCTGGTACCAGCGTCAGCAGGCCTCCGACGCCGACCTGCCGCCCGCGATCGGGTACTTCTCGATGGAGTTCGGCGTGAGCGAGGTGCTGCCGAACTACTCCGGCGGCCTCGGCGTGCTGGCCGGCGACCACCTCAAGGCGGCGTCCGACCTGGGCGTGCCGCTGATCGGCGTCGGGCTGCTCTACCGGTCCGGTTATTTCCGCCAGTCGCTGTCCCTGGACGGCTGGCAGCAGGAGCACTACCCGGCGCTGGACCCGCAGGGCCTGCCGCTGCGGCTGCTCACCTCGGCCGACGGCGCCCCGGTGCTGATCACGGTCGGGATGCCGGCCGGTCGCACGCTGCACGCCCGGGTCTGGCAGGCCGTGGTCGGCCGGGTGCCGCTGCTGCTGCTCGACTCCGACATCGAGGAGAACGAGCCCGACCTGCGCGGCATCACCGACCGGCTCTACGGCGGCGACCAGGACCACCGGATCCGGCAGGAGATCCTGGTCGGCATCGGCGGGGTGCGCGCGGTCCGGGCCTTCTGCGAGGTCACCGGCCACCCGAGCCCGGCGGTGTTCCACACCAACGAGGGACACGCCGGCTACCTCGGCCTGGAACGGATCAGGGAGCTGATCGCCGGCACAGGCCTGGACTTCGACGAGGCGGTCGCGGCGGTGCGCGCCGGAACCGTGTTCACCACGCACACCCCGGTGCCGGCCGGCATCGACCGGTTCCCGGTCGACCTGGTGCGGTACTACTTCACCGAGTCGCTGCTGCCCGAGGTGCCGCTGGAGCGGGTGCTCGCGCTGGGCGCCGAGGACAACCCCGGCATGTTCAACATGGCGCACATGGGCCTGCGGCTCGCGCAGCGCGCCAACGGGGTGTCCAAGCTGCACGGCCAGGTGTCCCGGGAGATGTTCGGCGGCCTGTGGGGCGGCTTCGACACCGACGAGGTGCCGATCGGCTCGGTCACCAACGGCGTGCACGGCCACACCTGGGCGGCCCGTGAGGTGGCCGCCCTGCTCGGCGAGCCCGGGCTCGAGGGGGCCACCGCCGCGGAGGCGCTGCGCAACGTCTCCGAGGTGTCCGACCTCGACCTGTGGCAGCTGCGCGCGGACCTGCGCCTGCAGCTGGTGGAGGAGGTCCGCCGGCGGGTCCGGGCGGCCTGGCTGGAGCGCGGCGCGTCCGCCCCGGAACTGGGCTGGACCGACTCGGTGTTCGACCCGGAGGTACTCACCATCGGGTTCGCCCGCCGGGTGCCGACCTACAAGCGACTGACCCTGATGCTGCGCGACCCGGGCCGGCTGCGCGCACTGCTGCTCGACCCGGAGCGCCCGGTGCAGCTGGTGGTGGCCGGCAAGTCACACCCGGCCGACGACGGCGGCAAGGCGCTGATCCAGCAGATCGTGCGCTACTCCGACGACCCGGCCGTGCGGCACCGCATCGTGTTCCTGCCGGACTACGACATGTCGATGGCCCGCTACCTCTACTGGGGTTGCGACGTCTGGCTGAACAACCCGCTGCGGCCGCTGGAGGCGTGCGGCACGTCCGGCATGAAGTCCGCGCTCAACGGCGGGCTGAACCTGTCGGTGCGCGACGGCTGGTGGGACGAGATGTACGACGGCAAGAACGGCTGGGCGATCCCCACCGCGGACGGGGTCACCGACCCGACGCGGCGGGACGACCTGGAGGCCACCGCGCTCTACGAGCTGCTGTCCAACCAGGTCGCGCCGACGTTCTACCGGCGCGGTGCCGACGGCGTGCCGACCCGCTGGGTGGAGCTGGTCCGGCACACCCTGGCCAACCTGCGCCCGCGGGTACAGGCCACCCGGATGGTCAGTGAGTACGTCCGGGACTGGTACCTGCCGGCGGCGCGCGCGGCGGCCGTGGTCAACGCGGGCGAATTCGCTGGCGCCCGCCAGCTGGCCGATTACCGGCAGCGGCTGAACACGTCCTGGCCGAGGGTGCGGATCAGCGGCGTGGACGCCTCCGGGGTGCCGGACAGCCCGGTGGTCGGCGCGCCGATGACGGTGCGGGCGACGGTCGAGCTCGCGGGGCTGAAGCCGGACGACGTGCTGGTGCAGGCTGTGGTCGGCCGGGTCGACGAGTCCGACGAGTTGGACGAGCCGGTGACCGTGGCAATGGCGCACGTGGGCGGCGCGGAGAGCGACGGCGACCGGTTCGAGGCGGTCGTCCCGCTGCCGCACGCCGGGCTGCTCGGCTACACCGTCCGGGTATTGCCCCGCCACGACCTGCTCAGCTCGCCCGCCGAGCTCGGCAAGATCGTCATCGCGGGCTGACGCGGGACCGGATCAGGGGGATCGGGGCGAGGGCACCGAGGCGAGCGCCCGGCCGATGTGGTCGGGCAGCTCGCCGCCCAGCTCCACCCAGACTCCGAAGGCGCTGAAGAAGCAGGCCAGGCCGACCTTGGCCCACAGTCGGGGCCGCACGTCAGCGTCCACGCCCACACCCAGCTGGGCGGCCAGGTGATCGGCCATCTCGGCCTCGATGTCGGCCTGTTTGGTGAGGTCGCGAGCCCGCAGCGCCGGTGTCTGCGCGATCAGCCGCTGCCGGGCGCGCACGGCGTCCAGCTCGCCGTCGAACCGCTCCGCCAGCGCGCCGAGCACGGCGGCGAGCGACTCCAGCGGCCGCCCTTCGTCGAACGGGTGCGCCGCGAGTGCCTCCCGCAGCATCGCGCGGTGCTCCGCCTCGTCGGCGAACAGCAGCTCGTCACGGTCCGGGAAGTAGCGGTGGAAGGTCCGGGGCGCCACATCGGCCGCCTCGGCGATCTCGGCCACGGTCACCGCCTCGAACCCGCGCTCCTGGAACAGCCGCATACCGGCCTCGGTGATGGCCTTGCGGGTGCGCTGCTTGTGCAGGTCACGGCGGGACACCGGCACATTGTGGCATGTCATGCCAAGTGGCACACTGTGCCACATGGTTCAGGCGACAGGAACGTTCGTGGTGACCGGCGGCACCGGCGGACTCGGTCTGGAATGCGCGCGGGTGCTCGCCGCGACGCCGGGGGCCCGGGTGGTCGTCACCGGTCGCGACAAGGGCCGGACCGCCGCCGCGGCGGCCGCGCTGGATGCGCACCCGATGGCGCTGGACCTGGGCTCGCTGGCCTCGGTGCACCGCTTCGCCGCCGAGCTGGGCACCGACCTGGCCGCTGGCGCGCTGCCCCCGCTGCGGGGGTTGGCGTGCAACGCCGGTCTGCAGGTCACCACCGACAGCCGGACAGAGGACGGCTTCGAGACGACGTTCGGGGTCAACCACCTCGGGCACCTGGCGTTGGTCTCCGACCTCGTCGACCGGTTCGAGGCGCCGGCCCGCATCGCGTTCGTCTCGTCCGGCACCCACGACCCGGCGAAGCCGACCGGGATGCCGAGCCCGCTGGCCGACGCCACCGCCGACGAGCTCGCGTTCCCGCCGGCCGAACCGGGCGCGCGGACCGGCCGGCGGCGCTACACCACGTCCAAGCTGGCGAACGTCCGCACCAGCTACGTGCTGGCGCAACGGCTCCGCGAGCGGGGGATCACGGTCAACGCCTTCGACCCGGGGCTGATGCCCGGCACCGGGCTGGCCAGGGATGCCGGCGCGGTCACCCGGTTGCTGTGGCGCACGGTGGCCAAGGGGCTGGTGGTGCTGCCAATGGTCAACACCACCCGGACGTCCGGGGCTAACCTGGCCCGGCTGCTCACCGCGACGGAGCTGGCCGGCGTCACCGGCGCGTACTTCGTCGGCCGCCACCCGGCGGGTTCGTCGCTGGCGTCCTACGACGCCGTGGCCAACCAGGCGCTCTACCGGCGGAGCCTGCACCTGATCGGTGACGCGGTGCGATCGGATCCATCGGTCTGAGGGTAATGCCGGACACCATCTGCCCGAACCGGGCAACAATGGCCCTGACCTCAGCGATGTAGCCCGGCGGGCGTTGCTCGTACAGAACGTGTCGCTTGCACAGCGTTTGCACAGAGGGAGGAGTGAATCAGTGGGATCCGCCTCGGATGCCGTCCGTAAGGCCTGGTCGGCTTGTTTTCGGCGGGGCCGGACACCAGGCCTGCGTACCGCCAAGACCACCTTGGGGGCGGTGCTCGCCTTTCAGATCGCGGACATGTTGCACACGAGCGCGCAGCCGATCCTGGCGCCGCTGACCGCGTTGCTGGTCGTTCAGTTGACCTTGTACAGCACGCTGACCAGCGGACTCGACCGGGTCGCCGCCGTGGTGACCGGGGTTCTGGTCGCGGTGGGTGTGGCCGGGACGACCGGGTTGACCTGGTGGAGCCTCGGGGCGGTGGTCGGCATCTCGCTGGTGATCGGCCGGTTGCTGCGCCTCGGGTCGAACCTGCTCGAGGTGCCGATCAGCGCGATGCTGGTGCTCGCGGCGGCCAGTACCAGCATCGGATACACCCCGGGCAGCCCCAGCCTGGCGACCACGGCCACCGGCCGGGTGGTGGAGACGCTGATCGGCGCGGCGGTGGGCATCCTGGTCAACGTGGTGATCGCGCCGCCGCTGTACATCCAGCCGGCCGATGACGCGGTCGGTGAGCTGATCGACAAGCTCAGCGGGTTCTCCCGCGAGATGGCCGCCGCGCTGCGCGGCGACTGGAGCCGTGAGGAGGCGGACCGGTTCTTGCAGGGCGCCAGGGGCCTCGGTGTCGAGGTGGCCCGCGCCGACCTGCACCTGGGCCGCACCGAGGAGAGCGCCCGGCTCAACCCGCGCGGCAAGGTGGCCAGGGCGGCCCAGCCCCGGCTGCGCACCGCGCTGACCGGGCTGGAGCACTGCTACGTGTCGCTGCGCAACCTGTGCCGGGCGGTGCTGGACCGGACCTACTACGTCGCCGAGGACGACCCGGACGGTGCCTACCGGCCGGAGGCCAGGCGGGCGCTGGCCGACGTGCTGGACGCGTTCGCCGACGCGATTGCCACGGTTGACCCGATCGCGACCGACGAGCCGCACGCCCCCCGGTCCAGGGTGCTGGTCGAGGCGCAGTTGGAGGAGTTGCACGAGCGCCGCGACCGGTTGTCGTCGCTGCTGCTGGTCGACCCCGCGGTGGATGCCGCCGCCTGGGAACAGCATGGCGCGCTGTTGGCCGCCGTGGACCGGCTGCGGGTCGAGGTGGAGGCCGCCGTGCGACCGGTCGAAGGGCAGTGGCGCCCCGAGCCGGTGACCGCGCGGCACCTGGCCGCCGTGCGCCGCGTGTTGGACACGCTGGGCCGCCGGGACCGGGGCGAGGAAGTGAGCGTCCAGGAGGTCCGCGCCGCCGAGGTGCAGGCCGTGCGGGCGATCGACGAGCAGCAGCGCCCCGAGCATGCTGACGGCGCGAGCGCAGATCGCGCGGGCGCTGACCGCGCGGGTAAAACTGGCGCGAGCGCTGACGGAACGCGCCCCGAGGAACCGCGCCGCGAGGAGACCGTCTGACGTCCCTGGGCCGGCCTCGCCCAGACCCGCTGTGGGCCGCACAGGGGGTGCCGCGTGTAGCTGGCACAGACCGTGTACCGCTCGGACAGACCGTGTAGGGCATGTGCGGGCTACCGCCGGTCTGTGCCAGCCAAGGTCTGGCGCCGAGGGCCGACCGGTGCGGGGTGCGGGTGCCAGTCGATGGTGCGGTGGCGGGCGCGTGCCCTCCGGGGTGCCCGCCACGGCACCTCCAGCCCGTTGGCCGGAACGGCACCTCCAGCCCGTTGGCCGGACAAGAACAGCACGGACAGTGGCGGTGGACGCCCCGATTCAAGATCACAGTAACCTCAGTATGGTTATCGGGATTCAGAACCAGACTGGAGTTACTCTCGGCGGTGAATTCGGTGTGGTCGCGCGCGCGTCGCGCCAGTGCTCGGGCGGCGGCGGTCCGTCCCGCACAGACCCGCTGTGGGCCGCACAGCCCTCGCAAGGTCTGTGCGGCGGGTACCCGGTCTGTGCCGCGGCGCAGGCGCCGGCGGCGGCGGCGGCGGGCTCAGGGTTTGGGTAGCTCTCGGGCTAGTACCTTGCCGGTCGGGTTGCGCGGCAGTTCGTCCAGGAACACCACGTCGCGTGGTACCGAGAAGCGCGACAGCTGGTCCTTGACGAGCGCGCGGACGGCGTCGGCGTCGAGCTCGGCGCCGTCGGCGAGTACCACGTAGGCGGCCAGGCGCTGGCCGAACTTCTCGTCGTCCACCCCGATCACGGCCACCTCGCGGACCTCCGACCGCGAGGCGAGCAGGTCCTCGACCGGTCCGGGGTAGACGTTCTCGCCGCCGGAGACGATCATCGAATCGCCCCGGCCGCTGAGGAACAGCCGCCCCTCGGGGTCGAGCTTGCCCAGGTCGCCGGTGGACATCAGGCCGTCGTGCATCTCCACCTCGGAGCCGGCGCGCGTGTAGCCCTCGAACATCATGCCGTTGCCGACGAACACCCGGCCGATCTCACCGGCTGGCACGGGCTTGCCGTCGTCGTCCAGGATCTCCAGTTTGGTGCCCCACGGAGCCTTGCCGGCGGTGTGCGGGTCGGCGCGCAGGTCCGCCGGGTTGGCGATGCTGACCCAGGACACCTCGGTGGAGCCGTAGAGGTTGTAGAGCACGTCGCCGAAGTGGTCCATGAACTCGGTGGCCAGATCGCCGGGAAGGGCCGAGCCGCTGACCGCGACCACCCGCAGCCGCACGTCGTAGCGGTCCAGGTCCGCCTCGGGCAGCTCCAGCAGCCGGGCCAGCATGACCGGGACCGCGATCAGCGTGCCGCAGCGGTGCTCGGCCAGCGAGCGCAGTACCTCGGGCGGGTCGAACTTGCGGCGCAGCACGGCCGGGGCGCCGAGCAGCATGGCGAGCTGCATGGCGGCGAAGCCCCAGGTGTGGAACAGCGGCGGGGCCACGAACATCGGCTCGCCGGCCTGGAACGGGATGCGGGACAGGATCGCGCCGGCCGGCGCCCAGCTCTTCGGCCGGGGACGCTCCGCGCCCTTCGGGGTTCCGGTGGTGCCCGAGGTGAGCACGATGAGCTTGCCGGGCGGTGGGCGCAGCGGCAGCGGGGTCTGCCCGCCGGTGTTGATCAGCTCGTCGAGCGTCTCACCGGACTCGGACCCCTCGCCGTCCGTCCAGGCGATGATCAACCGGCAGTCCTTCGGCAGCTCGGCCAGGCTGTCGGTGAACTCCTCGTCGGCCACGAGCACACCGGAACCCTGCTCTTCCAGGACCTCGCCGATGGTGTGCGCGGACAGCGAGGTGTTGAGCAGCGCGACGTTCGCGCCCAGCTTCGCGGCGGCGACGGCGAGCTCCACCGGGCCCCGGTGGTTGCGGCAGAGGACCGCGATCGAGGTGTCCGCCCCGACGCCCCGGTCGGCCAGCGCATGGGCCAGCCGGTCGCTGCGCTCGTGCACCTCGGCGAAGGTCAGCACACCCCGGTCGTCGATCAGCGCCGGGCGGTCCGGGTGTCGGGATGCGCCGGCGGCGTAACCGGTGGCCATGCTGATGCCCCAGCGCAGGTACCCGCCGGCGATGCCGATCGCCCGGTCGGGCCGCATGGGCGCGACCACCCCCGCCTTGGCGAGTAGTCCGAGTCCCCAGGTCAGTTCTACGGCCTGCTGGACCGCTTCGCCCACCCTGTTGGTTACGTCAGCCGGCGTGATCATGCCCTTCACGGGTCGAAGCATGCCCGATCCGGCCGCGTCCGGCTATGCGGAGGTGATGGTTTCCTCGGCGTCGTCCATGTCGTGCTGGTAGGTCTCGGTCAGGGTGAGCACACACGCGATGGCGATCAGCGACACCGCGATGATGTAGAGGGAGATCGGCACGTTGCTGTGGAACTCGGCGAACAGCCAGGCCGCCACCAGCGAGGAGATCGCACCGCCGAGCAACGCCCCCAGCTGGTAGCCCAGCGAGGCGCCGCTGTAGCGGAACTTCGCGGAGAACATCTCGGAGAAGAACGCGGCCAGCGGGCCGTACATCATGCTCAGGGTGATCTGGCCGCCGAGCAGGCCCAGCGTCATCCCCCAACCGGTGGCGGTGTCGACCAGCCAGAACAACGGGAAGGCCCAGATCGCGGTGCCGATCGATCCGGCCAGGTACATCTTGCGGCGGCCGATCCGGTCGGAGATGGCGGCGAACCCGGCCAGCGCGGGGATCTGGATGATCGCCACGATCGCGATGGCCAGCAGCACGGTGGACCGGGACATGTGCAGGATGCGCACGCCGTAGTCCTGCAGGAACGTGATGTAGATGTAGAACGTGGTGTTGACGACGGTGAACGCGCCGCCGGCCAGCAGCACCCGGCGCCACGAGGTGCGCAGCACCTCCAGTACCGGGGAGCGGCTTACCACCCCGGAGGATGCCTCGCGCTCGGCGGCCAGCTGCTGCAGGTGGGTGAACGCCGGGGTCTCCTCCAACCGGCTGTGCGCGTACATCGCCACCCCGACCAGCAGCACGCTGGCCACGAACGGGATCCGCCAGCCGTAGCTGAGGAACGCGTCCGCGCTCATCACCAGACTGAGGAAGAAGTAGGCGACGGTGCCCAGCAGCACCCCGACCGGGACCCCGATCTGGGCGACGCTGCCGTACAGGCCACGCTTGTGTTTCGGGGCGAACTCGGTGGCCAGCAGCACCGCGCCGCCCCACTGGCCGCCCACCGCGAGGCCCTGTACGAACCGCAGCACGGTGAGCAGGATCGGCGCCGCCACCCCGATCGCGGCGTAGGTGGGCATCAGCCCGATGAGCACGCTGCCCACCGCCATCGTGATCAACGCCGCGAGGAACGCCTTCTTGCGGCCCACCTTGTCCCCGAAGTGGCCCCAGATGACGCCGCCGACCGGGCGTGCCACGAAGCCGACGCCGAAGGTGGCGAAGGACAGCAGCACCCCGGTCGCCGGGTCGGCGTTCGGGAAGAAGATCTTGGGGAACACCAGCGCGGCGGCGGTGCCGTAGAGGAAGAAGTCGAACCATTCGACGCTGGCCCCGACCAGACTGAGTCCAGCGATCTTGCGCACCGAGCGCTCGTCGAGTTGGCCGGCCTGGTTGCTACTGGGCGTGCCCATGGCTCGTCGTCTCCGATTCGGGTCGGCGGGTGCGGTGTGCCGGAACCTAGCCTGAGACGACGCTCAGGTCACCCGTTCAGGTCACTCTTCACCTGAATAGATCGACAACGGACGACCGCGCAGATGGCGGCGCGGGCGTCTACCAGTGGATCCCGGGCAGCACCCGGGCCATCGCGCGGGCGCCCCGGGAGAGCGCGGTCATGTCGGGGGCGGTGGAGTCGTCACCCCGGGCGGCGGCCGAGTCCGGGAACACCCGGAACGCCACGTGCAACAGCGCGTCGGTGAGCCTCGGTACCAGGGTGTAGGCGAGCGAGCCGGCGGTGCCGAGCGGAGTGCCGATGTGCTTGGGCCGCCGGCGCAACGCGTCCAGCACCATCTCGGCCGCCTCTTCCGGCGAGCGGGTCGGGAACGCCCGGTAGATGTTCGTCGGCGCGATCATCGGCGTGCGCACCAGCGGCATGTGGATGGTGGTAAAGGTGATGCCGTCGCCGTAGGTCTCGCTGGCCACCACCCGGGCGAACGCGTCCAGCGCGGCCTTGGAGCCCAGGTAGGCGGAGAACCGGGGCGGGTTGGTCTGTACGCCGATGGAGGAGATGTTCACGATGTGCCCGAACCGGCGCCGCGACATCTGCGGCAGCAGCGCCAGGGTCAGCCGCACCGCGCCGAAGTAGTTGATCGCCATGGTGCGCTCGTAGTCGTGGAACCGGTCGTAGCTCAGCCGCACCGAGCGGCGGATCGACCGGCCGGCGTTGTTGACCAGCATGTCCACCTGGCCGTGGTCGCCCAGCGCGGCGGCCACCAGGTTGCTCACCGAGTCGGCGTCTGTGATGTCGCAGGAGTAGACGCTGGCCCGCCCGCCGCCCTCCTCGATCTCCGCGCGGACCTTCTCCAGCTCGTCGGCGCGGCGCGCCACCAGCAGCGGGATGCCACCCTCGGCGGCCACCCGCAGCGCGGTCTCCCGGCCGATCCCCGAGGAGGCACCGGTGATCATCACGGTGCGGCCGTCCAGCTGGCCCTTCGGACCGGCCCGCCGCGCCCGGTTCGGGTCCAGGTGCGTGCGCCAGTACCGGTACAGGGTGGGGGCGTAGTCGGCGAACTCCGGGCAGCGGATGCCGGTGCCGGCCAGCGCGGCCCGGGTCTCGGTGTCGTCGAACACCGTCTCGAAGCCCAGGTGCGGCAGTACCTCGGGCGGGATGCCGATCTCGGTGAGCACCGCGTCGCGCAGCTCGAGCACCTCGGGCACCCGCCCGACGAGGTCACCGAACAGGCCGGCCAGCCGGCGTGCCGGCGCCGCCACCGCCGACGGGATGGACTGGATCAGCCGGGGCGCGCCGGCCGAGGCGGCCAGTGCGTTGTACACCTCGACCAGGGGCTGCGGCTTCGACGAGACCAGGTGGAACGCGCGCCCGTCCAGCCCGTCGGCGTGCATCAGCGTGTCCATCGCGTCGGCCACGTAGTCGACCGGCACGATCGTGGTGGCGCCCAGGTCGGGCACCGGGATGGGCAGCGCCCGGACCAGCGGCGCGGTCGGCCCGAGAGCCCTGGCCACCGCCTCGATCGAGGGCAGCAGATAGTACGGGCCGTCGACCTTGTCCATCTCGCCGGTGCGCGAGTCGCCGACCACGATGGCCGGCCGGTAGGCCCGCCACGGCACCGACGACTGGCGGACCAGCGCCTCGGCCGCGAACTTGGTGGCGTGGTACGGCGAGCCGAGGTGCTGCCCGGCGTCGAAGTCCGCCTCGGTGAACCGGCCCGGGTAGTCGCCGGATACCGCCACCGAGGACACGTGGTGCAGCCGCCCCGCGCCGATCCGCTCGGTCAGCTCGATGACCCGTCGGGTGCCCTCGACGTTCGCCGCCCGGTTCGCCGCGTCGCTCGCGGTCAGGTCGTAGACCGCGGCGAGGTGCAGCACGTGGTCCACACCGGCCAGCTCGGCGGCGTCGGACTCGGATACGCCGAGCCCGTCCACGGTCAGGTCCCCGGCCACGGCCCTCAGCCGGTCGTGGCCGGCCAGGTCGGCGGTGCGCGCGGCCAGCCGGCCCGGCGAGCGGACCAGGCAGAAGATCTCCGCGTCGGGGCGGGCCAGCAGCCGGCTCAGCACGTGTCGACCGAGGAACCCGGTACTGCCGGTGACCAGGTAGCGCATGTTTTCACTCCGTCGAGCGTCGCTGCGGGGCTGAGGGCACTCAGTGTGCCACGAAGATCGGGCCGTTCCGGGCTCGTGCCCACCCGAGAGGCTGATGGGCGCGCCATCGGTTGGACTAACGGCCCAGCACCGGACGGACCCGCGCCGCGAGTCGCCCCGCAATCCGCTGCGGGTTCTCAAGAAGTGGACGCTACGCTCCGCGCCGTGTTCGCCCGGGTAGTTCGATGCGCGTCCAGTTCCCGATCTCGCCGGCGCCCCGTCCGGAGTGGCTCGGCGCTGCTCAGCGCCCTGGTGCTGGCCCTGGTAGCGACCGGCTGCGGCAGTTCGGGGCCGGAGCCAACGACTCCCTCCCCGTCGCACTCCCCGCCGGCGGCGGCGGACAGCGCCCCGCCCTCCCCGTCGGCGGCGCCACCCGCTGCTCCGGCCACGGACCCGCTGCCCGGCATGCCCCCGGTACGCGACCCGCACAACGTCTACGCCGACGCCGGGCCGAACATGCTCAACGACGTGACCAGGAGTGCCAAGCCGCTGGTCTACGTGCCGCACACCAAGTCCGGCGATGTGTGGGTGATCGACCCGGCGACGTTCGCCGTGGTGGGCAAGTACCCGGCCGGCATCGAGATCCAGCACGTGGTGCCGTCGCACGACATGCGCACCCTGTATGCCACCGACGACCTTGGCGACACGGTCACCCCGTTCGACCCGACCACCGGCAAACCGGGGCCGCGGATCCCGGTCATCGACCCGTACAACATGTACTACTCACCGGACGGCCGCTCGGCGATCGTGGTCGCGGAGGCCCGCCGGCGGCTGGTCTGGTACGACCCGAAGACCTGGAAGGTCCAAGGCGAGACGCTCACCCCGGCCTGCGCCGGCATCGACCACGCCGACTTCACCCCGAACGGCCGGATCGGCGTGTTCACCTGCGAGTTCGACGGCCGGGTCGCCGTGGTGGACATCGTCTCGCACAAGCTGCTGCGGACCGTCGACATGCCGCACCGCAACCACCACATGGGGCCGCAGGACATCAAGTTGGCCCCGGACGGCTCGGTGTTCTACATCGCCGACTCCGACGAGAACGGCGTGTGGGTGCTGGACGGCGCGGCCACCAAGGTGATCAGACAGATCCCCACCGGCAAGGGCGCGCACGGGCTGTACCTGGACCGGGAGGCGAAGCGGCTGTTCGTGACCAACCGCAACGAGGGCAGCGTCAGCGTGCTCGATGCCTACACCGGAGCGAAGCTGGCCAAGTGGCAGATCCCGCACGGCTCCACCCCAGGGCCCGGCAGCGGGACCGGTCACCCCACCCCGGATCTCCACGGCGGCCCGGGCCCCGCCCATGCCAGCCCCGACATGGGCGGCCTGACCGCGGACGGCAAGCAGCTGTGGCTGTCCGGGCGCTACGACCACGCCGTCTACGTGCTGTCCACCGACGACGGCCACCTGATCAAGCAGATCGAGGTGGGCCGAGGGCCGCACGGGCTCTGCGTCTGGCCGCAGCCCGGCCGGTACTCGCTGGGTCACACGGGCATCACCCGCTGACCTGGGCTTCCAGCCACTCACAAGGTCCCGGTCAGGGTGCGGGCCGCGTCAGGTCGTACCAGGTCTGGCCGGCGACGGTGACCGGGGTGAAGTGCTGGCCGACCCAGGTGCTGATCTCGCCGCCGGTGCCGCCCCGGGAGCCGCCACGTCCCGCCCGGTGCTCGCCGCCGGCCTGGCCCGCCGACGTGCCGCCGGGGCCGTCGCCGTCGCCGCCGCCGCCGCCGCCGCGGAACGACTCGGGAATGAAGTAGTGGATCCGGCCGGCGGCCACGTCGGACTGGAACTGGGCCAGGGTCGGCGTCGGGTCGCTGCCCATGAACCCGCCGATCGCCAGTACCGCGGTGTCGCTGCCCAGCTCGAGTGAGGAGGCGCTGTGGGCGCTCACGGTGGCCGCGGACCAGGTGGTGCCCGCCGCGCGCAGCAACCCGACCGCGGCGGGATCCACCGGGGTGTCCTCGCCGGGTCCGTGCCCCGTGCGCGCGCCGGCGCCGGTTGTGCTGTGCTCGGGGCCGCCGCGGTCGAAGCCGGCGCGGGCGAAGTGCCCGAAGCCGCTGCCCGGGACGGTCGGCCCGGCCGTGGGCATGCCACCGGTGTGCGCGGTCGACGTGGTCTGCACCGCGTAGGCCGCCGGTCCGAGCAGCCCGGCCACCACGGCGACGGCGGCGACCGATGCGACCCGCCGCCGCCCGCCGCCGGGCACCAGCACGGCCAGTGCGGCAGCCGCGGTGACTGCCAGTACCGCCCAGCGCAGTGCCGGCTGCCAGCTCGGGGTGCGGTCCAGCAGCACCCAGGACCAGCCGCCGGTGCCCGCGACGAGCACCGCGAGAGCCACCCGCGCCGGCAATCCGGCCCGCCGGGCGTACAGCTCGTGCCCACCGATCCCGATCACCGCGGCCACCGAGGGCGCCAGCGCCACCGTGTAGTACGGGTGGAACATGCCGGCCATCAGGCTGAACACCAGACCGGTGACCAGCAGCCAGCCGCCCCAGAGCAGCAGCGCCGCGCGGGTCCGGTCGGTCCGGGGTGCCCGCCGGGTGAGCCAGAGCCCGATCACCAGCAGGGCGACCGCCGCCGGCAGCAGCCAGCTGGCCTGGCCGCCGACGTCGGCGCTGAACAGCCGGGACAACCCGGCGCGTCCGCCGAAGCCACCGAACCGACCCCCGCCACCCGTCGAGCCGCCGCCCGTCAGGCCGCCGCCGGCCAGGTCCCCGGCTGAGCCGGAGCTTCCGCCCGGCAAGCCGCCGCCCGCCGCGAAGCCGCCGCCCGGGGAGCCGCCGCCGGCCCCGCCCGAGCGCCCGAGCAGCCGGCTCACCCCGTTGTAGCCCAACGCCAGCTCCAGCAGGCTGTTCGTCCGGGAGCCGCCGATGTAGGGGCGGTCCGCGGCCGGCCAGAGTGCCACCAGCGCCACGTACCAGCCGGCGCTGACCACCAGGGCCGACCCGGCCCCGAGCAGCTGTCGGATCCGCCGCCCGAGCCCGGTCGGCGCGGCGAGGAGGTAGGCGAGCGCGAGCGCCGGCAGCACGACGAGGGCCGCGCCCATCTTCGTCAGGAAGCCGAACCCGATGGCCACCCCGGCGAGCACCAGCCAGCGGGTGCTCGCCCGCTCGATCGCGCGGGTCGTGCAGTACGCGGCGAGCACCAGCAGAAGCACCAGCAGCGCGTCCGGGTTGTTGAACCGGAACATCAACACGACGACCGGGGTGAGCGCGAGCGCGGCACCGGCCAGTAGCGCGGGGACCGGCCCGGACACGCGGCGGACCGAGGCGTACAGCAGGGCCACCGCGGCCACGCCCATCAGTGCCTCGGGCACCAGCATGCTCCAGCTGGAGAAGCCGAAGATCCGACCCGACAGCCCCATCACCCAGATCGAGGCCGGCGGCTTGTCCACCGTGATGAAGCCGGCCGGGTCGAAGGCGCCGAACAGCAACGCCTTCCAGCTCCGGGTACCCGCCCACACCGCCGCCGCGTAGAAGTTGTTCGCCCAACCGGAGGCCGCCAGTCCCCACAGGTTGAGCAGCGCGGTCCCGCCGAGCAGGCCGGCCAGCGAGAACCGCTCCCACCGCAGGCGGGGTGTCGTCGCCGGTTCCGGGCCTGCGGTGGCCGGGCGGTCGAGGGTCGCGGTCACGAGGGGCGCCGCGCGCCGAAGACCCAGGTGCGCAGGAGCGCGAAGCGGGCCACGGTGGCCAGGGCGTTGGCCGCCAGCAGCACGACCAGCTCGGCACCCCGTCCGGCCGCGGGGGCCATCAGCCCCAGCAGGGCGAGCGCCCCGCTGCTCAGCGCCAGACTGAGGCCGAACACCACCAGCGCCTGCAGCTGCTGCCGCCCTGCGCCCGCCCAACCCCGGATACCGAAGGTGATCCGCCGGTTGGCCTCGGTGTTCGCCACCGTGCTCAGCACCAGTGAGATCAGGTTGGCGGTCAGTACGCCGACCTCGTTGCGCAGCAGCACGAACAGCCCGAGCTGCGCCACCGTGCTGACGATGCCGATCGCGGCGAACCGGACCAGCTGGCCGACCAGCCGAGCGTTGAGCCGTCGGCGGGCCGCCGCACCGAGCGCACCGGTGCCGAACAGGAGCCGGGCCACCCCGCTGCCCCGCCCGCCAGCTCCGGGGCCGCCAGCTCCGGGGCCGCCGGCTCCGGGGCCGCCGGTCTGAGGGCGGATGGGCAGGCCGGGACTCCGGAGGCTGATGGGCGAGAGGGCGCCCCTCAGCCCGGGCGGCCGGGCAATCCGGGGGGTCGGCAGCGGAAGCGAGGCGCTCATGGGGGCGACTCTGACCTCAGGCGCTGTACCGCCGGTATGCCGAAGCTATGCACTCGCTGTGCGAGCCTGACACCCTCTCAGCCGCGCACGTCCCCGACCGCGCGTCGCGGAGCTCGGCTAGCCCTGCTTGTTGTTACCGAGCTACACAACAGGCAGGATTTTCGGCCGTTCGCCCTGCCTGGTGTGCAGCTCGGTAACGGGACGCCGCCGCTCGGCTAGCGGGCCCGCCAGTAGCCGGTGGCGTACACCATCCGGCGGGTCAGGCCGCGCTCGTCGAGCAGGTGCGCGCGGATGTCGCGGACCGCCCCGGCCTCGGCGGACAACCACGCCTGGCACCGCCCGGGGTCGACGCCCGGCGGCAGCTCCGCCGCGGTCACCGCCTCGATCAACGGTTGGCCCGCCGCCCGCTCGCCACGGTGCAGCCAGTGCACCCGGGTGCCCGCGCCGGTGGGGAGCGGCTGCTCCTCGGCAACGTCCGCGACCTCGATGAACACCTCCACCGGGACACCGGCCGAGACGACACCGGCCGGGACGGCACCGGCCGAGTCGACACCGGCCGAGTCGACACCGGCCGCGACACCGCCCGCGCTGAGGGCCTCGAGCACCGTGGCGATGGCCGGCAGCGCCGACTCGTCGCCGATCACCAGGTGTGCCTGTGCGGTCGGGTCGGGCCGGTAGCGCCCGCCGGGGTCGGACACGCCGACCCAGTCGCCGGGCTCGGCGGCGGCGGCCCAGGCGGCGGCCGGACCGTGTGCGCCGTGCAGCACGAAGTCCACGTCCAGCTCGCCGGCGGCGGCGTCGAACCGGCGCACCGTGTAGCTGCGGATCACCGGCCGGGGCTCGCCGGGCGGCCAGACCGGCCCGCCGGAGGAAGCCCGGGGCATCGCCGGACGCCGCTGGCCGGGCATCGGGAAGAACAGTTTGATGCGCTGGTCCGGGCCGTCACCGGGGAACCCGGCGAGCTCGTCGCCGCCGAGAGTCACCCGGGTCATCCTCGGCGTGACCAGGTGGGTGCGCAGGACCTGCAGCGTGCGGTGCCCGGTGTGTACCGGGGCGGGATCAGTGCCGGACATCGAACCCATTCTCGCAGCTCACCGTCACGGCGCGGCGGCCAGCCCGACCGCCGCCGGCTCACCGAGGCGTGGTGGCGCCCAGCCCGGACCAGACGAGGTCCATCAGGTACTCGGTGGCCTGCTCGGCGCTGACGTCGCCGCGCCGGCCGCGCCAGAGTGCTAGCCGCTCGCTCGCTCCGACGATCACCTGTGCGTAGGCCTCCAACCGCAGCGCGTCGGCGCCCGGCGCCTGGGCGTTGAGCAGTCCGGTGACGAACCCGGTCTGCTGGTTGCGGATGCCCTCCACGGCCTCGGCCGCCGAGCCGATCGGGGTGGCGGCCTCCTCGTAGAGCAGCGTGGCGGCCCCGCCCTGGGAGTCCAGGAAGTCGAAGAACGCCCGGAACCCCCGCCGCACCATGTCCTCCGGGTTGCTCGCGCTGCCGGCCGCCTTCGTGGTGACCTCGAGCAGCTCGGTGCGGGCCCGCGCGATGCAGGCCAGCAGCAGGCCCTCCTTCGAGCCGAAGTGGTCGTAGAGCACCGGCTTGGTGACACCGACCCGCTCGGCGACCGCGTCCATCGACGCCGCCTGATAGCCGCGTTCGGCGAACACCGCGCTGGCCGCGTCCAGGATCTGCCGCTCCCGCTCCGCCCGGCTGACCCGGCGCCGGACCGGCTTCTCTACCTGCATCACATCACCCTACCGCAAGTAACTTACCCGTGGTAGGTTACCGCCAGTAAGTTACCGCAGGTAACTTGTCACCAGGGAGCTCGGGAGGAGCGGGACATGCGGACATCGGTGGTCATCATCGGCAGCGGCTTCGCCGGGTTGGGTATGGCGATCCAGCTGGCCGAACAGGGCCGGGACGACTTCGTGGTGCTGGAGAAGGCGGACAGCCTCGGCGGCACCTGGCGGGACAACACCTACCCGGGCTGTGCCTGCGACGTGCAGTCACACCTGTACTCGTACTCCTTCGCGCCGAACCCCAACTGGACCCGGATGTTCGCCGGGCAGGACGAGATCCGGGGTTATCTGGAGGACCTGGCGGACCGCTACCGGCTGCGCGACCGGATCCGCTACGGCGTGACCGTGACCGGCGCCGAGTTCGATGCGGCCGAGGGCGGCTGGACCGTGCACACCGCGAGCGGCGAGACCATCGAGACCCGCTTCGTGGTCTGGGGGACCGGTGCGCTGCACGAGCCGTCGATCCCGGAGATCGAGGGGTTCGAGCGGTTCTCCGGTCGGGTGTTCCACTCCGCGAACTGGGATCACGACCACGACCTGGCCGGCCGTAGGGTCGCGGTCATCGGCACCGGCGCGAGCGCGATCCAGTTCCTGCCGCCGGTGGCCGAGCGGGCGGCCGAGCTGACCCTGTTCCAGCGCACCCCGCCGTGGATCCTGCCCAAGCTGGACCGGTCGATCAGCTCGTTCGAGCGCTGGGCGTTCCGCACGTTCCCGCCGCTGCAGCGGCTCTACCGGGCGTCCATCTACACCCGGCTGGAGGGGCGCGTGTTCGGCTTCCGGCACCCGAGGGTGATGACCGGACTGCAGGCGCTGGCCAAGGCACACATCCGGCGCGGCATCACCGACCCCGAGCTGCGGGCCGCCGTCACGCCGGACTACACCCTGGGCTGCAAGCGGGTGCTCATCTCCAACGACTACTACCCGGCGCTGGCCAGGGCCAACGTCAATGTGGTCAGCGACGGTATCGAGCGGGTCACCGAGCGTGGGGTGGTCACCGCAGACGGTGTCGAGCACGAGGTCGACACGATCATCTTCGGCACCGGTTTCAAGGTGGCCGACAGTTTCGCCCAGCTGGCCATCACCGGCCGGGACGGGGTCAAGCTCACCGACGCCTGGCGGGGCGGCTCCGAGGCGTTCCTCGGCACCACCGTGGCCGGGTTCCCGAACCTGTTCCTGCTGGTCGGGCCCAACACCGGGCTCAGCCACAGCTCCATGGTCTACATGATCGAGTCGCAGGTGGCCTACGTGCTGGACTGCCTGCGGCTGCTGGACTCGGCGGGCGCGCGCGTGTTGGACACCCGCCCGGAGAGCCAGGCCGGGTACAACGCCGAGCTGCACGAGCAGCTGGCCACCGGGGTGTGGCAGCGAGGTGGGTGCCGGAGCTGGTACCTGGACGAGAACGGGGTCAACCGCACCCTGTGGCCGGACTTCACCTTCCGGTTCCGCCGGCGTACCCGCCACGCCGACCCGGCCGACCACGAGATCCTGGTCTGACCGGGCAGTCTCAGATCGCGTCGACAGCGGACCGGGCGGCGGGTGAGGATGGCGGCATGGCCGTCTCTCTCGCCGACACCGACACCGGCACCGTTCCGCCCATCGTCACCGCGCTGCGGGCCGTGCTGCCCGCCGACCGGATCCTCACCGACCCGGACCTGACCTCCGGCTACGCGCACGACGAGGCGGAGTGGGCGCCCCGAGGGCAGCCGGCGGTGGTGGTCCGGGCCCGGGACACCGCCGAGGTGGCGGCCACCGTGCGGGCCTGTGCCGAGCTGCGGGTGCCGGTGGTGCCGCGCGGCGCGGGTACCGGGCTGTCCGGCGGGGCGAACGCGGTGGACGGCTGCGTGGTGCTCAGCCTGGAGGCGATGCGCTCGATCCTGGAGATCAACCGGGCCGAGCGGCTGGCGGTGGTGCAGCCCGGCGTGGTGAACGACGAGCTGCGCGCGGCGGTCGCCGAGCAGGGCCTCTGGTACCCGCCGGACCCGGCCAGCGCGCCCTGGTCGACCATCGGCGGCAACGTCTCCACCAACGCCGGCGGGCTGTGCTGCGTGAAGTACGGCGTGACCAAGGACTACGTGCTCGCCCTCGAGATCGTCACCGCCACCGGCGAGGTGGTCCGGCTGGGTCGGCGCACCGCGAAGGGCGTCGCCGGCTACGACCTGGTCGGGCTGTTGGTCGGCTCCGAGGGCACCCTGGCGGTGATCACCGAGGTGACCGTCAAGCTGCGGCCGCTGCGCACCGCGCCGACCCGCACCGTGGTCGGCTTCTTCGACTCGCTCAGCGCGGTCGGCGACGCCGTCGCCGGGGTGACCGACGCCGGGCTGCAGCCGGCCATCTTCGAGCTGATCGACCGACACTGCCTGCGCGCGGTGGAGGAGTGGAAGCACATGTCGCTGCCGGACGACGCGGCGGCGCTGCTGCTGGCCCAGTCCGACCTGGCCGGCCCGGCCGGCGAGGCCGAGACGGCGGCGATCCTGGCCGAGTTCGTGAAGGCCGGCGCGCGGGACGCGGTGGCCTCCACCGACCCGGTCGAGGCCGAGGCGCTGTTCGACGCCCGCCGGCTGGCCTACCCCGCACTGGAGCAGCGCGGTGACGCCGTCCTGACCGAGGACGTCTGCCTGCCCCGCGGCATGTTGGCCACCATGCTGGCCCGCATCGAGCAGATCGCCGAGCGGCACCAGGTGCAGATCGCCAACGTGGCGCACGCCGGGGACGGCAACCTGCACCCGTTGATGATCACGCCGCAGGGCGACGAGGAAGCCAAGCTGCGGTCCCAGGCCGCCTTCGAGGAGATCGTGGACACCGCGATCGAGCTCGGCGGCACGGTGACCGGGGAACACGGCGTTGGCCTGCTCAAGCGCCGCGGTATGCAGCGCGAGCTGGGGCCGGCCGCGGTCGCGCTGCAGCGGGCGGTCAAGGCGGCCTGGGACCCGGACGACCTGCTGAACCCCGGCAAGGTGATCGGCTGAGTCGTCGGCTGAGTCGTCGAGCTGCGTCGGCGGCTGAGCCCGGTCGAGCTGCCCGGCTGAGCTGCCGACCCCACCGAGTGCTTTGGTCGCGCACAGCAACCAGGCGATAGTCCGATCGGATTATCGTCGTTGAAAGGCAAGATCGAACTAACGATTCCCTTGTCGTGGCGTCGAAAGCGAACGTAATCTGGGGAAGACCGTTGCGGAGCCCGCGGTTAATTGAGGCCACTCAGGTGGTCGCGCGAGACAATCAGTCCCGCGCACCTTTATGACGTCGGTTCGTGGGGCTCGAACCGCACTGGGGGTATTGTGCCAACCCGAAGTCTTTATCAGATTCTCGCGACCGCTCGGCGTGATAATTACCCAGCATTGATGGTAGATATCAAACGACGATCGCCTCGGGATGGGGAGCTCATTTCCGAGGCGCGGTTCGATTCCTATGTTCGGGCGCTCGGCGAGGCCGGCGTGCCGGCGCTGTCGATGCCGACCGATGCCGTGCACTTCGGCGGGAGTGTCGCGCTGGCGCGCCGGGTCACACGGCTCTGCGAGGTGCCGCTGATGCGGAAGGAGTTCTTCACCTCGGTCGGCCAGATGGACGAGTCGCGGGCGGCGGGCTTCGACGCCGTGCAGCTGTCACTGGGCACCATTCCCGATCCGACGCTGTTCGACGCGATGCGCTCGCGGGCCGAGGCGATCGGGCTCGAGGTGGTGATCGGCGCACACGGCAGGGCGCAGCTGGATCGGGCGATCGCGCTCGGCGCCGACGCGATCGGCCTCAACAACCGGGACATCGCCGCCCTGGAGCTCGACGATGGCACGATCGGCGCGAGTGAGTCACTGATACCGCTGGTCCCCCGGGGTGTACTGGTCATCTCGGAGAGTGGCCTGCGCTCGGCCTCGGACGTGCACCGAGCCGCTCAGGCCGGCGCGAACGCGGTGCTCATCGGTACCGCGGCATCGAAGAGCCCGGATCCGGTCGGCTGGCTGCGGTCGCTCCGGGAACCTGTGCGGTCGAGCTGAGCACGGATCGGCTCGGCGCCCTGCTGCGCGCCCGGTCCGCGCGGGAGCGGCTGCTGGTGGTCTATCTGACCCTGGGCGACCCGCTGACCTCGGGGCCACCGGACCTCGCTCCGGTGATCGCGCGCGCCGGGGTCGATGTCCTCGAGCTGGGCATCCCGACGCCGGGGGTGCACCCCAGGGGAGCGGCGATCGGCGCGTCGTTCGAGCGCGCCCGGGGGATCGGGCTGGCGCGGGTGTGGGCCGAACTGGGTGAGCTGCGCCGGCGCCTGCCGTCGACACCGCTGATCCTGCTGACCTTTCCGGAGACGGTGGCCGACATCGGCTGGGCGCGGCTGCTTGCCGAGTCGGTCCGGCTCGGGGTGGACGGAATGGTGCTCACCGAGCCGACCGCCGAGACGCTCGGCGAGGTGTCGGCGGCCGGCCTGAGCGCGATTCCACTGATACGGCCGACAACCGACCGGGATACGGCCGGCCAACTCGAGCATTGGGCCACTGATTTGACCTATAGGGCACTGGCGGCGGGAACAGGTGCCACGTTGGACCGCGAAGTGGTGGCCCGGCTCACCGCTGAGCTCGCGGCCGACTCGGTGAAACCCTTTATTGTCGGATTCGGTATGAGAAATGAGCGTGATATACGCACGGTTGCGCCGCATGTTGCGGGTGTGGTGATTGGTAGCGAGTTCCTTATCCGCATCTCCGCGGTGGCCGCCAATGATCGTGCGAGGTATGCTGAGAAACTAGTTCAACGCTGGAAGAGCGCCACGGTGGCCGGTGCGGCGGTCGACGGGCGCGCCGAGCCGTAACGCACCTATATTCCGGATGACATTGATCCGAAACAGACATTCGATGAGCTAACAAGATGTCTAGCGCACTCAGTGTGGACGGTCTGCATCGCTCGGTGGTCGTGATCGGCGGTGGCCAGGCCGGCCTCTCCATGAGCTACTGCCTGATGAACCGGGCCATCGACCACCTTGTGCTGGAACGGGAGCAGGTCGGGCACGAGTGGGCCAACCGGCGGTGGGAGACGTTCTGCCTGGTCACGCCGAACTGGCAGTGTCAACTGCCGGGGTTCGGCTACCAGGGCGACGACCCCGACGGGTTCATGCTCCGGGACCAGATCGTGGCCTACCTGCGGGCCTATGCGAGGTCCTTCGAATCGCCGTTGGTCGAGGGGGTCAGCGCGACCCGGCTGCGCCAGGAGGCCACCGGCGGTTTCTCCATCGAGACCAGCGCGGGGCGGCTCACGGCCGACCAGGTTGTGCTGGCGACCGGGCCGTACCAGGTGCCGTTGCGGCCCCGGCTGGCCGACCGGCTGCCCGACGAGCTGGTTCAGGTGCACTCTTCGGAGTACCGCGAGCCCGACCAGTTGCCGCCGGGCGAGGTGCTGGTGGTCGGTACCGGGCAGTCCGGCTGCCAGATCGCCGAGGACCTGCACCTGGCTGGCCGGCGGGTGCACCTGGCGGTGGGCAGCGCGCCCCGGGTGGCCCGCACCTACCGGGGGCGGGACGTGGTGGCCTGGCTGGCGGACATGGGCTACTACGCCAAGAGCATCAGCGATTTCGCGGACGCGGACTCGGTGCGGTTCCGGGCCAACCACTACGTCACCGGCCGCGACGGCGGGCACGACATCGACCTGCGCCAGTTCGCCGTTGAGGGCATGCGGCTCTACGGCCGGCTGCTCGACGTGCGGGGCGGGCGGCTGAGCTTCGACACCGACCTGGCGAAGAACCTGGACGCGGCGGACGCGGTGTCCGAGGGGATCAAGGACTCGATCGACGGTTACCTGGCGTCGGCCGGCATCGACGCACCCACCGAGGCCCGCTACCAGCCGGTCTGGCAACCCGACGAGGAGCCGACCGAACTCGACCTGGCCGGCAGCGGGATCACCTCCGTGGTGTGGAGCACCGGGTTCGGCCGGGACCATCGCTGGATCGACGTGCCGGTGTTCGACGGCCGGGGCTACCCGACGCACCTGCGCGGGGTGACCAGTTGCCCCGGGCTGTACTTCCTCGGGCTGCCCTGGCAGCACACCTGGGGGTCCGGCCGGTTCTGCGGGGTGGCCACCGACGCCCGGTACCTGGCGGACCAGGTCGTGTCGCTCCGGTCGACCGGCGGCGACCACGACGTGCGCTGGCTGGCCGGCACCCCGGCGAGCACCTACCCCAGCGACGACGACTGGATCGCCCCGCGCACGGTGGCCTGAGCCCGATGTCGGGCATCATGGGTCGGTGGCCACCCGTGACCCGGTCGTCGACCTGCGGCGCATCGCGTTCCTGCTGGAGCGGTCGCACTCCTCGACCTACCGGGTGCGCGCGTTCCGCACCGCGGCCGCGGTGCTGTCCGGCCGGGACGACCTGGACAGCCTGGCCAAGGGACGAGGGCTGACCAAGCTCAAGGGTGTCGGCGACACCACGGCGCGCTGCGTGCTGCAGTCACTGGCCGGCGAGGAGCCGGAGTACCTGCGCGAGCTGGAGGCGGAGGCGGTGTCGGGCTCGGCGTCGGGTGGCGGTTCCGGTTCTGGTTCCCGCTCCGGGGCGTCGACGATCCCGGCGATTCCCGAGCTGGTGGGGGACGGCGCGGCGCTGCGGGCGGCGTTGCGCGGTGACTGCCACACCCACTCCGACTGGTCCGACGGCGGCTCGCCGATCGAGGAGATGGCGCTGACCGCCCGCGACCTCGGTCACGAGTACCTGGTACTGACCGACCACTCGCCCCGGCTGACCGTGGCCAACGGACTGTCCGCCGAGCGGCTGCGCCGGCAGCTGACCGTGGTGGCCGAGCTGAACACCCGGCTGGCCCCGTTCCTCATCCTGACCGGGATCGAGGTGGACATCCTGGACGACGGCGCGCTGGACCAGTCCGAAGAACTGCTGTCGTCACTGGACCTCGTCGTGGCCTCGGTGCACTCGAAACTGCGGATGCCGGCGGCGGAGATGACCGAGCGGATGCTCACCGCCGTGGCCAACCCGCACGTGGACGTTCTCGGGCACTGCACCGGTCGGATGGTGACCGGCAACCGCAAGCGCCCGGAGTCGGAGTTCGACGCGGCGGCGGTGTTCGATGCCTGCGCCGAGTACGGGGTGGCGGTCGAGGTGAACTCCCGCCCGGAGCGGCTGGACCCGCCGAAGCGGCTGCTCCGCCAGGCCGTTGCCGCCGGCTGCCGGTTCTCCGTGGACACCGACGCGCACGCGCCCGGACAGCTCGACTGGTTGCCCTACGGCTGCGCCAGGGCCGCCGACTGCGAGGTGCCCCCGGACCGGGTGCTCAACACGCTGACCGCCGCCCAACTGCTCGACTGGACCCGCCGCAACCACTGACCCCGCCCCGCCTACCTCCCGCGAGTCGGGGATTTCAGCACCCTGTGTCGGGGTTTTCGGCACACGGTGTCCGGGTTCTTGTCAGTACTCGTAGGCCTCGACCGGCTCGGGGATGGGCTCCGCGTCGAGCACCTGGACGCTCGGCGTGTACCCGTCCGCCACGGTGGCGCTGCCCGGGAGCAGCCGGGCGCGCAGCCGCAGCCAAGTGCCGGACGGCAGGTCCCGGGCAGCGCCACCGTCGGTCAGTCGGACCACCATCGGCCGGGCGTCCGCCGCGCAGCAGGTGATCACCAGGCGGGCCAGTTCGGCCGCGCCGCCCCGGTGCACCACGAAGCCGGTGAGCGTCACGTCCCGCCCGGCCAGCGAGCCGGCGCGGTCCCACACCGCGCGGGCCACGAAGTCCGACAGCCGCAGCTCGGGTGCGGCTCCGGCGGGTAGTGGCGCGAACTCCCCGCTGCTCGGCCCGGCCGCCGCGGTGACCGAGTTGCCGGCCGCCGCGCGCTGTACCGAGTCCGCGCCGAGGGCCGGCGGGGCCACCAGGAAGATCGCCAACACCGGGAGTAGGAGCAGCCACGGGCTGTGCGGTTCGTGATCGTGGCTGTGGTGCCCGGGCATCGGTCGGCCACCTCGGGCGAGCCATGCGTCGCGCAGCAGGCTGGTCGCGGCCAGCGCCAGGATGACCACCCCGGCGGCGAGCAGGTACCACTTGTTCGCCGGTTTGACGTAGCGCAGGTACAGCTCCGTGGCCGAGATCTTGATCAGCGCGCCGCCGAGCAGGACCAGCAGCACGTTCTGGGTGTCCCGCCTCACCGGGCGCCGCCCAGGGCGAGCAGGCCGGCGACGGTGCCGCAGACCGTCGCCACAACCAGCGTGGTCGGCGCGAACCGGATCGCGAAGCCGCGCCCGAAGGTGCCGGACTGCAGGGCGAACAGCTTGACGTCCACCGCCGGGCCGACCACCAGGAACACCAGCCGCGGCAGCAGCGGCAGCGAGCCGAGTGAGGCGGCCACGAACGCGTCGGCCTCGCTGCACAGCGCCAGGAGCACCGCGAGCAGTGCCATGACCACGATGCCCAGCACCAGGTGGCCGGCCAGGCCCTCCACCCAACTGACCGGCACCGCCACGTTGAGCACCGCCGAGGTGAGCCCGCCGAGTACCAGGAACCCGCCTGCCGCGACCAGGTCGTGCCGGGCGGTCTCCAGGAAATCCCACCACCGCGCGCCGCCGGAGGCAGGGTGCGCCCGCCGCCGGACCCGCTCCGCGATCCACTCCGGGCGGCCGAACCGGGCCCACAGCCAGCCCATCACGACCGCGGTGGCCAGGGATCCGGTGAACCGGGCGACCACCATCCCCGGTTCGCCCGGGAATGCCACCGCGGTGGCCACCAGGACCACCGGGTTGATCGCCGGGGCGGCCAGCAGGAAGGCCAGCGCGGCCGAGTCCGGCAGGCCCTGCCCGATCAGCCGGCGCGCGACCGGCACCGATGCGCACTCGCAGCCGGGCAGCACCGCGCCGGCGAGCCCGGCCACCGGCACCGCGAGCGCGGGCCGCCTCGGCAGTAGTCGGCCGAGCGCGGCCGGCGACACGTAGGCGGCGATCAGTCCGGACAACACCACCCCGAGCACCAGGAACGGCAACGCCTGCACGCAGACCGCGACGAACACGGTGGCCGCGATGCGCACCGTCGAGCCGTCCAGCGCCTGGGCCAGCGGCCGTTGGAACAGCAGCGCCGCGATCAGTACCGCGCTGAACACCTGCAGCGAGGTGAGCCGCGGCCGCCGGCCCCGGTCGGTCGCGCTGTTCGGGTTGGCGCTGTTCGGGCCGGTGGCTGAGTTGTCGGTGGCTGAGTTGTCGGTGGCTGAGTTGCCGGTGGCTGAGTTGTCGGTGGCTGAGTTGTCGGTGGCGGTGCCCGCGACCGGGTCGGCGACAGTCGGGCTGTCGGGGCTCGTGTTGTCGGCGGTGCCGGTGGTGGGTGCCACGGCGGTCATGCTGCCAGGGTGAGGTGGGCCGCCGGGGCAGATTCGCCGGAGTCGCCGCGGTTCACCCCACCCGTGACCTAGTTGGACGGCGCGCGGCGCAGCGTTCTGGCGTAGGCGCGCAGCCGATCGGGCAGTCGGTCGGCGGTGAGAGTTCCGCCCCGCAGCCACAGGCAGAGCTCGGCGGCGTCGGCGGTGTCCCGGATCGGGCCGACCAGCACGGCGGGTCCGGACGGCTGATGTGAGGCGGTGCAGGGCTGCACGACGGCGACCCGGCCCGGGGACGCCGGCGCCGACGGGCCGCATGCCCGGCACAACACTGGGTGCGTTCACCAGCGGCCGGCTGTGGCTGGCGTTCGGCACCACGGCGGTGTTCGAGGCCGGTGTGATGGGCATGTTCAGTTACCTGGCGCCGGTGGTCACCGACGTCGCCGGGTTGCCCACCGGTGCGGTGCCACTCGTCCTGACGCTGTACGGCTTGGGCAGCCTGGTCGGCGTGCAGCTGGGCGGGCGGCTCGCCGACGCCTATCCCTGGGCGACGCTCTACCTCAGCCTGGGCGTGCTGGTCCTGGTGCTCGCCGCGGTGGCCGCCGCCTCGTCGGCCCCGTGGGTCCTGCTGGCCGGCGCCTTCGTGTTGGGGGTCGCGGTGTTCGTCGCGGCGACGCCACTGAACGCCCGGGTGTTCGCGCTGGCCGGCCCGGCGCCGACGCTGGCGAGCGCGTCCAACGCGTCGGCGTTCAACGTCGGCAACACCATCGGACCGTGGCTGGGCGGGCTGGTTATCAGCGCCGGGTTCGGCTTCCGGATGCCGTCGGCGGTGGCGGCGGTCCTCGTCGGCGGAGCGCTCGGTCTCGGCCTGCTCTCCCGCGCGCTGGACGCGAGGGTGGCCCGCCGGGAGGTGTCGGCGGTCGAGGCGATGGCCTGCCGCACGTAGCGGTCCCCGGCCTGGGCCCGCACACACCGGGTGCGGGCCGCACAGACGCCGCGGCCTCTGTGCGGCCCGCGGCAGGTCTGTGCGAGCCGCAAAGGCAGGTGCACAGGCGGCGGCGGTGGCGCGCCGTGACCAGTGCGCGGGTCAGAGGCGATTGCGGTAGGCGCGCAGCTGCTCGGCGGTCTCCTCGGCGGCGAACACCGAGGCGAACTCCTGCACGCTGATCGCCGTGCCGGTGGCCAGTGCGGTGTTCTGCCAGACCTCGAACAGCCGTTTCTGGGACGCTGTCGCGGTCGGGGTGTGCCCGGCGACCTTGGCCACCCACTCCTCGGTGGCCTCGGTCAACCGCTCCGGCTCGACCACCGCGTTGCACAGCCCGCTCGCGGCGAATCGGTCCACCGGGTAGAGGTCGCCGGTCAGGATCATCTCCTTGGCCAGGCTCAACCCGACGAACTGCGACAGCAGCGCCGCGTCGGCCACCGACGGGATGCCCACCTTGATCTCGGGCAGCCCGAAGGACGACCGGGTCGTGACCACCCGCAGGTCGCAGGCCAGGGCGAGCTCGAAACCGACGCCGAGGCAGTACCCGTCCACAACGCACACGGTGGCCACCGGCGCGGTCCGCACCGCGGCCAGCATCTCGCGCAACCCGGCGATGAACGTCCGCGCCGAGTCGGGGGTCAGCCCGTCGAAGCTGTCCACGTGCATACCGGCTGTGAACGCCCGATCGCCCGCGCCGCCGAACACCACCGCGCGCACCCCGTCGGGCAGCTCCATGGCCGCACTCAGCGCCTGGATGTCCGCCGGCCGCAGTGCGTTGAGCTTGGCCGGCCGGTTCAGCGTCACGCGCAGCACGGCGCCGCCCCGCTCGACAGCAACGCCCACCGCATCGACTGACGCCGCGGCTGAAGGCTCGGCTGAAGCAGCTGAAGGCTCGGCTGAAGCTCCGGATGGGGGCCCGGCCGCGGACTCGAGGGAGGACAACAAAGGGCTCCGTTCAGTGTCAGGTACGGCTGACGATAGGCCGGTCCGATCGTCCACAGTTTCTCGACGCTCCGATCGCTGCCAGTCGGCTGTCAACCCCTGTCATCCGGAAGTATCGAACCCCGCGCAGGTCCTTCGTTGGTCAAACCAAGGGGTTTTGCTGCCTCGGATCGCCGCGTAGCGTGACGGTGTTCACATCGTTGGATCAAGCTCACAAGCGGAGCGATCAAGGGGGTCGAGGGTGCGGCGCGGCGCCTCGGCCTGTCCTGAGGCAGACCGAGCTACGGAGGGCTGACAATGAAGTCGATCTTCTTCCACCTGATGCCGTACCGCGACCTACCGGCGGATTTCGAGACCAGGTACGAGAGCATCTGGGTCACTCCGCCGAACACCGAGCTCTGCGACCCGGAGAAGGTCGCCCAGTACTACGACTGGAACCTCGACGAGCTGGAGCTGGCCGACCGGCTCGGCTTCGACGGCGTCGGGGTCAACGAGCACCACCAGAACGGCTACGGCTTCATGGCTTCGCCGAACCTGATGGCCGCCGCGCTGGCCCGCCGCACCCCGAACAACAGCGCGATCATGGTGCTGGGCAACACCCTGGCGCTCTACTCACCGGCCACCCGGGTGGCCGAGGAGTTCGCCATGCTCGACGTGCTGTCCAAGGGGCGGCTGGCCGCCGGGTTCCCGGTCGGCACCTCGATGGACGTCAACTTCTGCTACGGGGTCACCCCGACGCAGACCCGGGCTCGCTTCCGGGAGGCCGAGGAACTGATCATCAAGGCCTGGACGCAGCAGGGCCCGTTCAGCTTCAACGGCCAGTTCAACCAGCTGCGCTACGTCAACCCGTGGCCGCAGCCGCTGCAGAAGCCGCACCCGCCGGTGTGGCTGGCCGGCGGCGGCTCGGTCGAGACCTGGGACCTGGCGGCCCGGCGCGACTACACCTACAGCTACCTGAGCTTCTTCGGTGCCAAGTTCGGCAAGAAGCTGATGGACGGGTTCTGGACCCGGATGGCCGAGCTGGGGGTGGACCGCAACCCGTTCCGGGCCGGGTTCGCGCAGCTGATCTGCGTCTCGGAGACCGACGAGCGCGCCGAGCAGGAGTACCTGGAGCACTGCTCGTACTTCTTCAACAAGTGCCTGCATGTCCCGGCCTACTTCATGACGGCGCCCGGCTACCGGACCCGCAAGAGCGCCGAGTTCGCGATCCGGACCAACCAGCCGGGGGACCTGGCGGCCGCCGCGGCGCTGGAGAAGAACTGGAAGACCCTCGTCGACGAGGGGTTCATCATCGCCGGCAGCCCGGCCACCGTGGCGGACCGGCTGATCGAGCTGGCCAAGACGCTGCGGGTGGGCAACCTGCACGCGCTGCTGCAGATCGGCTCGATGCCGCACGAGCTGACCAAGAAGAACATCACCCTGTTCGCCGAGGAGGTCATCCCGAGGATCCGGCACATCTGGGACGCCGAGGGCTGGGAGCACAAGTGGTGGCCCAAGGGTGCGGCCGAGAGGAGCGCCAGCGGAACGAGCATCAACACTGCTCGGTCCGCCAGACCCGCCGCGAGCCAGGCCTGAGGGAGGATCATGACTACCGAGCCGATGAGCGCGGCGACCTCGCTGCCGCCGCACGTCACCGAGCGGCTGGTGCCGGCCCTGGGCGGCCGGGTCCAGGCCAGGGTGCTGGTGGCCGGGCGGGGTGATCCGGTGCTGTTCCTGCACGGCGCCGGCGGGCTGATCTGGGACCCGTTCCTGGAGGCGCTGTCCGCCGGGCACACCGTGTACGCGGTGGAGCACCCGGGCGCCGCCGACGCCGACGCGCTGGAGCAGCTGCGCGGGATCTGGGAACTGGTGCTGTTCTACGACGAGCTGTTGGACGGGCTCGGGCTGGACGTCGTGTCGGTGGTGGGCCACTCGTTCGGCGGCATGGTGGCCGCGGAGCTCGCCGCCAACAGCCCGCGCCGGGTCTCCCGGCTGGTGCTGATCGCGGCGATCGGGCTGTGGCGTGACGACACCCCGATCCCGGACCTCGCCGCCATCCCGGCGGAGTCGCTGCCCGGCCTGGTGCTAGCGGATCCGACCGGCCCGCTGGCCGAGCTGCTCACCCCGCCGGCCGACGACCCGAGGGCACTGTTCGAGGCCGCCCAGCGGATGGCCAGCATCCTGCACTTCATCTGGCCGATCCCGGACAAGGGGCTGCGCCACCGGATCCACCGGGTGTCCGCGCCGACCTTGCTGGTCTGGGGGGAGCGGGACGCAATGGTGTCGCCGGTGTACGCGCGGGAGTACGCCGGGCTGCTGCAACGGTCCGAGACGGTGCTCGTCGCGGACGCCGGGCACCTTCCGCAGCTGGAGCAGACCGAGCGGGTGCGGGAGGCAGTGCTCGACTTCCTGGACCGCCCGGCCGCCGAGCTCCCGGGCGCTTGACGTTCGCGCAGGTCAGAGCCCATGAGTGGCGAGTGGTCCGATAGGACCACTCGCCACTCACGGGGGTGCGGGGTGCTCAGGCCAGCGGGAGGCGCTTCACGATGCGCGCGGCGACCCGCCCGGCCCGGCGCCAGCCGGTCGGCCCGGCGCCGCTCGCTACGGTGAGCGCGGGCGCGTGCTCGGGCAGTGTGCTGTGGTGCACCGCCACCCCGCCGGCACGGTCCAACCCGATGCCCACCTGGAGCCGGGACCGGCCGGCGGCCAGGTACGCCAGCCCGGTCGCGGCACCGGAGGTCAGCTCGCCGACCGACTCCGGGCCGTCCGCGGTCTCCACGTCGACGGGCACTCCTTCCTCCTCCGCGCCGGCGCACACCTCATGCAGCAGCCGGGCGTCGCTGCCGGCGTCCAGCAGCACGATCGACGGCGGCACCGCGACGATCGGGGCGGAGGTGATCGGGGCGGAGGTGATCGGGGCGGAGTTCACCGGCGCCTCGCGTAGGCGTCGACCAGCCCGGAGGCAACCGCGTTGCGCGGCCCTTCCGTGCCGTGCACGTTGCCGGTGCCGGTGCCGGTGCCGCAGACGATCCCGTAGCCGGCCAGCGCGTCGGCGATCAGGTCCGGGATCTCGAAGTCCAGTGCGGAACCGCCGAGCAGCACCACGAAGGACAGCGCGCGCAGGTTGCCGCCCGGCGCGACCTGGCGCAGCGCGCGCACCGCGTTGACCGCGAACACCCGACGCTTGGCCTCCCGGCGCACCCGCCGGACGTGGTCGAGGCCGTGCCTGGTGTCCACCGGGGCGGGGCCGTCCGGTCCGAGCGTCACGACCTTGGCGAACACCGAGGGCGGCAATGGTTCGGCATGGAACTGAACCGTTCCGTCTTCGTGGCGGACCCCCACCGGACGGCTGCTGGCCGGCGAGCCGTACGGGTGGTGGCCGGACCGGGTCGAGCTGGCCGAGGGCGTCGACAGTGTGGTGCTGGCCGGCGGCCGCGAGATGGTGGTGGAGCGGCTCGCGGAGGGCTACCTGCTGCGCGAGCCGAGGAACCGCACTGACAGCGCGGCGACCGCGACCCGCCCGCCCGCCGCGCTGTCCCTGCGTTTCCTCGGCGACGGCACGCCGACCATGCTGCTCAACGGCCGGTCGCTGCCGCTTACGCTACGGCTCGCCGAGCTGCTCACCGTGCTGTCACTGCACCCGGAGGGGCTCACCGGGGAGCGGCTGGGGCGGCTGCTCTACGGGGACGACGGCAACCAGGCCACCGTGCGCGGCGAGATCCACCGGCTCCGCGCGCTGATCGGTACCGACGTGCTGACCACCCGGCCGTACCGGCTGGCCGCCGCCGTGGACAGCGACTTCGGCTCGGTGCGCAGGGCGCTGCGGGTGGGGCGGGTGGAGGACGCGCTGCGCGCCTGCCGGGGCCCGCTGCTGCCGAGGTCCGAGAAGCCGGAGATCCGCGAGCTGCGCGACGAGCTGACCGCCGGCCTGCGCGGGGCGGTACTGGAGGCGCAGGACGTCGACCTGCTGCACGCGTTCGCCGGCGACCCGTTGGCGGCCGGCGACCTGGAGGTGCACGAGCGGTTGGTCGAGCTGCTCCCGCCGGGCGACCCTCGGCTGGGCCCGGTGCTGTTCCGGCGGGCACGGTTGCGGCGGGACTGGGGACTCGGCCCCGCCCGGCGCTGAGGGCCCCGCGTGTCGGTAGGGGTCGACGTCTGTGCAGACCAGAGATCGTGAGTGGCGAGTGGTCCGGTAGGACCGCTCACCACTCACGGGCTATCGGGACGTGGCCGCGGCGAAGTCGACCAGGGCGGCGTTGGTGATCTCGGGGCGTTCCTGCTGGATCCAGTGCCCGGCGCCGGCCACGAGCTCGAAGTGGCGCAGGTTCGGCAGCAGGGTGCGCAGGTACTCCTCCAGCGTCGAGGTGTCGTACCAGGCGATCACCGGGTCGCGGTCCCCGCCGAGGAACAGTGCCGGCGGGCTGATCCGGGCGCCCTCCCACGGTGCGCTGAGCGCCCAGTTGCGGTCGATGTTGCGGTACCAGTTCAGCGGGCCGGAGAAGCCGGACTCGGCGAACTCGCCCGCGTAGGTGTCGATGTCCGCCTCGGTCAGCCAGCCGGGCAGCTCGGTCGGGCTGAGCCAGCTCTCGGCGAAGCGCTCGCCCTCCGGGACCACCAGCCGGCGCACCTGGGGGTTGTCGCCGGAGATGCCGAACAGGACGCGCCGGAACGACTCGGTCAGGTCGGACTCGAAGTCCTTCTCCACGCCCGGCTGCTGGAAGTAGAGCTGGTAGTAGGTGTCGCCGAAGCGGCCGCGCGCCGCCGTCAGGGTGGGCACCGGGGTGCGCGCGGTGAACGGCACGCTGAGCCCGGCCACGCCGCGCACGAGGTCCGGGCGCAGCAGGGCGGTGTGCCAGGCCACCGGGGCGCCCCAGTCGTGCCCGATCACTGTCGCGCTCTGCTCGCCGAACGCGCCGATCAGCCCGACGACGTCTCCGACCAGGTGCATCATCGTGTAGTCCGCGACGGCCGGCGGGCTGTCCGTGCCCGGGTACCCGCGCTGGTTCGGCGCGACCGCGTGGAAGCCCGCATCGGCGAGCGCCCGCAGCTGGTGTCGCCACGAGTACCAGCACTCCGGGAAACCGTGCAGTAGCACCACGAGCGGACCGGTGCCGGCCTCGGCCACCCGCATCCGCAGCCCGTTTACCTGGACAAACCGGTGATTGATCTCTGTCACAACCCGACCCTACCCAGCGCCGGACAACCCCGGGCTACGGTGCCGCGACCTCTGGTGGTCGCGCCGACGACCGGTTCAGGTCGGCTGGCCGGCGAGCTTGGTGAGCAGGGCGGTCAGCTGACCGCGCTCGACGTCGCTGAGGCGGCTGAGCAGCTCCTCGTTGAGGTGGTCCACCGTCGGCGTCATGGCCGCGAGCAGCTCCTCGCCGCGCGGTGTCAGGTGCAGTTGGCGGCGCCGCCGGTCGTCGGGGTGCACGTCCCGGGTGAGCAGCCCGCGCCGCTGCAGCCGGTCCAGCATCGCGGTCACCGTCGCCTTGTCGGTCCCGGTGAACTGGCCCGCGGCGGCCTGGTCGAGCCCGGGGTTGGCCGCGACCGCGCGCAGGATCGCGTACTGCGGCTTGGTGACGTCGCGCACGCCGGGCTCGGTGAGGCGTTCGGCCCACCGGGTGCCGTGCTCCTGCAGGACGACCCGCAGCAGGTGGAACACCGAGTCCCGCGGCGAGCTGGCGATGCGAGGGTCCATGCACCCATGCTAGTTTGTAGGCATACCGTTCGTAGACGAACTAATTCACAGGAGCTGACAGGGGGTGGGTCATGAGGTTGGTGGTGGCGATGACCGGCGCGACCGGGGCGGTGCTGGGCGTCCGGCTGCTCGAGGTCCTGCGCGACATGCCGGAGGTGGAGACGCACCTCGTGCTCAGCACCTGGGCGCGCTCCACGATCTCCCTCGAAACCACGCTCGCGGTCTCCGAGGTGGCCGAGCTGGCCGATCACGTGTACCGGCCCAACGACCAGTACGCGGCCATCTCGTCCGGCTCGTTCCGCACCGACGGCATGGTCGTCATCCCATGCAGCATGAAGACGCTGGCCGGTATCCGGGTGGGCTACGCGGACGGCCTGATCGGCCGCGCCGCCGACGTCACGCTGAAGGAGCGGCGGAAGTTGGTGCTGGTGGCCCGGGAGACGCCGCTGTCGGAGATCCACCTGGAGAACATGCTGGCGCTGACCCGGATGGGCGCCGTGGTGCTGCCCCCGGTGCCGGCCTTCTACAACAAGCCGGACGGCGTCTTGGACATCGTCGAGCACATCGTGAGCCGGGTGCTCGACCAGCTGGACCTGCCCGCCCCGGGGGCCCGCCGGTGGACCGGTCTCGACCGCGTGAGCGGAGATGCCCGCTGATGGCATTCGACGACCTGCGGCAGTTCCTGGCCGCGCTGGACGACTCGGGCCAGCTGCTGCGGATCTCCGAGCAGGTGGCGGCGGAGCCCGACCTGGGTGCGGCGGCCGCGGCGGCGGCCCGGCTCGGCGACACCGCGCCCGCGCTCTACTTCGACAACATCGCCGGCTTCAGCCCCGCCACCCCGGCACGGGTCGCGCTGAACGTGCACGGCTCCTGGCGCAACCACGCGCTGGCGCTCGGCCTTGACCCGGCCACCTCGGTGCGGGACCAGGTCGCCGAGTTCGCCCGCCGGTGCGCCCAGTTCCCGGTCAAACCGGTGTAGCGGGACGCGCCGCCGTTCCTGGAGCACGCGGTGCGGGGGGCGCGGGTCAACCTGTTCGACGTGCTGCCGCTGTTCCGGCTGAACGTGGGTGACGGCAGCTTCTTCCTGGACAAGGCGGCGGTGATCTCCCGGGATCCGGCCGACCCGGAGAACTTCGCCAAGCAGAACGTGGGCATCTACCGGCTGCAGGTCAAGGGACCGCGCACGATCGGGCTGCAGCCGGTGCCGATGCACGACATCGCCCTGCAGCTGACCGTTGCGGAGGCTGACGGGCAGGACCTCCCGGTGGCGATCGCGCTGGGCAACGACCCGCTGGTGACGATCGCGGCCGGCATGTCGCTGAAGTACGACGAGTCCGAGTACGAGATGGCCGGCGCGCTGCGCGGTGAGCCGGTCCCGCTGGCGGTGGGCCCGGAGACCGGGCTGGACGTGCCGTGGGGCTGCGAGGTGCTGCTGGAGGGGCGGGTGCTCGGCGGGCGCCGGGAGTTCGAGGGACCGTTCGGCGAGTTCACCGGGCACTACTCGGGCGGTCGGAAGATGCCGCTGATCGAGATCGACCGGGTGTCCTACCGGCGTGACCCGATCTTCGAGTCGCTCTACCTCGGCAAACCGTGGACCGAGATCGACTACCTGGTCGGGCCGGCCACCTGCGTCCCGCTGCTGCATCAGCTGCGGGCGGAGTTCCCCGAGGTGCAGGCGGTGAACGCGATGTACACGCACGGCCTGCTGGCGATCATCTCCACCCGGCGGCGCTACGGCGGTTTCGCGCGTTCGGTCGGGCTGCGCGCGCTGACCACCCCGCACGGACTCGGCTACTGCAAGATCGTGATCATGGTGGACGAGGACGTCGACCCGTTCAACCTGCCGCAGGTGATGTGGGCGCTGTCCACCAAGGTCAACCCGGCCGGCGACCTGGTCCAGCTGCCGAACATGCCGGTGGTGGCGCTGGATCCGAGTGCGAGCCCGCCGGGGATCACCGACAAGCTGGTCATCGACGCCACCACGCCGGTCCCCCCGGACGCCAGGGGCCACTTCGACCAGCCGGTGACCGACCGGCCGGAGACCGGCGAGTGGGTGCGCCGGCTCACCGCGATGTTGAGCGACCGGGCGAACGGAGCGACCCGTGGCTGAGCGGGCCGGTGCTGAGCGGGCCGGTGCTGAGCCAACCGTTCCGGACCCCGCCGAGTGCCCACGCTGCGCCGCGCCGGGGTTGGCGCGATTGGCCGTCTCGCCGGTGCCGGACGCCTGGGTAGTCTGGGCGTGCCGGCGTTGTTCGTACTCCTGGCGCTCCTCCGAGCCGCCCCTGAACAGCTCCCGGGCGCATTACCCCGGTCAGTTCCGGCTGGTCGCGTCGGACATCGACAGCGCGTCGGAGGTCCCGGCGGTTCCGGAGCGCTCGCAGCTTCCTGGCATCCTGTAGCTACAAGCCGCTAGGCTGCCGTCGAGTAGCAGCGTTGCTCGTCGATGAGGAGTCCTGGATGAAGGCCGTCGTGTACGACCAGCCGAGGAGCTTCACGGTCAAGGAGGTCGCGGAGCCCCACGCCGGCCCCGGTGAGGTACGGCTGCGCATCGTGCTGGCCGGCGTCTGCGGCACCGACGGGCACCTGCACCAGGGCGAGTTCGACCCGGTGTACCCGCTCACCCCCGGGCACGAGATCGTCGGCGAGGTCGACGAGGTCGGCGAGGGTGTCACCGAGGTGCGCGCCGGCCAGCGCGTGTGCCTGGACAACATGCAGGCCTGCGGCATGTGCACGAGCTGCCGTCGCGCCCGGCCGCAGTACTGCGCCTCGGCGGTCATGCAGGGGGTGAACGTGCCGGGCGGCTTCGCCCAGTACATCGTCGCCCCCGCCGGCAAGTGCCACCCGGTGGACGACCTGGCGCCCGAGGTCGCCGTGCTGGCCGAGCCGACCGCCTGCGTCATGCACGGGCTGGACCTGCTCGAGCTGCGCCCGGGCAGCGACGTGCTGGTCTTCGGCGCCGGCCCCACCGGGCTCGTGCTGGCCCAGCTGCTGCGCTACGTCGGCGCGTCCCGGGTGACGGTGGCCGCGCCCACCGCGTTCAAGCTCGAGGTGGCCAAGCGGCACGGCGCCGACGAGATCGTGCAGATCGACCGCGCCGACCCCGGCGCCTCCATCCAGCGGCTGCGCGAGCTGGCGCCGGAGGGTTTCGACGTGGTGGTCGACGCGACCGGCACGGTCGCCGTGCTGAGCCGCTGCGTCGAGCTGACCCGCGACGGCGGCACGGTGTTCGTCTACGGCATGACCGAGGAGGCCGCCGAGCTAACGGTGTCGCCGTACGAGATCTTCCGCAGGGAGCTGGTGCTCAAGGGCTCGTTCTCCCAGGCCTACAGTTTCGACCGGGCGATCGCGGCGCTGCGCGGCGGCCGGGTGCGCACCGAGGGGATCGTCACCCACCGGTTCGGGCTGGACGACTACGGCGCGGCGTTGGCCGCACTCGCGGACAGCGCCTGTATCAAGGCAGTGATGCAACCGTAGGGTGCCAGTGTTTCCACGTCGCTCGGGCTGGCCGGCTCCCGGACCAGGACGGCCCGGCTCAGGACAGCCCAGTTCAGAACAGCCCGGTTCAGGAGAGTCCGGTTCGAGGAAAGGGAGGGCGATGCTCACGAGTTCGACCGGTGGGCGCATCGACCGCTCCTCGCCGCTGCCCTACTACCACCAGCTCAAGCAGCTGCTGGTGCGGGAGATCAGCCGGCGCGGGCTGAACCCCGGCGACCTGCTGCCCGGCGACCATGCGCTCTGCGAAACCTACGACGTGTCCCGCACCGTGGTCCGCCAGGCGCTGACCGAGCTGGAGTTCGAGGGCGTCATCGAGCGGGTCAAGGGCAAGGGCACCTTCGTCGCCCAGCCCAAGACGGCGCAGGGCCTGGTCCAGTCCCTCACCGGCCTGTTCGAGGACGTCGCGGCCCGGGGCGGGCACCTGCGCAGCGAGGTGCGCACGCTGCGGGTGGTGCCGGCGGACAGCCACATCGCCCAGGAGCTGCGCATCGAGCCGGACACCCCGGTGGTGCTGCTGGAGCGGCTGCGTTTCGTCGAGGAGCTGCCCTGGGTGCTGACGGTGACGCACCTGCCGCACGACCTGGTGCCCGGTCTGGAGTTCGAGGACCTGACCAACCAGTCGCTCTACGCGCTGATGGAGAGCCGGTACGGGGTCGTACTGGTCCGGGGTCGCCGCTCGGTGGAGGCCACCCTGGCCGGGCAGGTGCTGGCCGACGCGCTGGACGTGCCCGCCGGGGCCGCCGTGCTGACCCTGCGCAGCCTCAGCGTGGACGCCCAGGACCGGCCGGTGGAGAGCTTCGTCGCCTACCACCGCGGTGACCGCAGCCGCTTCGAGGTCGACCTGGTGCGCGAGGCCAACGCGCACCCGGTGCGCCCCTCGATGATCGTGACCGGTGGCGAGGAGCAACCGCCGGACGGACTCAACGCGAGCTGAGCCGCCCGTCACCGCAGGCTGAGCAGCCGCGCCGGGTTGGCCGCCAGCAGCAGGTCGGTGACCTCGGCGCCGAGCCTGGCCAGCACCCGGGGCAGGAAACGCACCGGCAGGTAGTCCAGCCCGGGCAGACCGCCGTAGGCCCGGTACCGGGACCGGCGTGCCACGTCGCCGCCGAGCACGAGCCGGGCCGGGTCACCGGTCGCCGCGACCCGTTCCAGGCAGTCCAGGATCGCCGAGTCGGGCGCGTCCCGGTGCCGGGCCATACCGTCGTAGCCGAGGTAGGCGCCGGCCCGGGTGAGCTCGGCGTGCAGCCCGGGGTCGGGGTTGCGGTCGGCGTGCGCGAGCACCACTCGGTCGGCCGGCAGTCCGCCGCCGGCGAGCGCGGCGAGCACCTCCCAGGCCGCCGACCCGTGTTCCAGGTGCACCATCACCGGCGCTCCGGTGCGTCCGGCCGAGGCGGCCGCGGCGGCCAGTACCCGGCGCTCGAACGGGTCGATCCGCCAGTAGCCGACGCCGGCCTTGACCATCCCGGCGCGCACCGGTTCCCCGTCCGGGGCACGGGCCGGCTCGCCGCGCCGCTCGGTGTCGCGCGCCGGCAGCCCCGCCAGCACGTCGGCGGTGAAGCGGTCGGTCAGGCTCGCCTCGGTGGCCTCGGGCAGCCAGTGCCCCGGCGGGTAGTGCTCACGGCGGTGACCTCCGGTCACGTGCACCACGGTGAGGCCGGTGGCCGCGCTGATCCGGGCCACCTCGGCCGGCCGGCGGCCCAGCCCGGTGGGGGTGGCCTCGACCATCGCGGCGATCCCGGCCACGCGCAGGGTGGCCGCCTCGGCCCCGCTGGCCGCCTCGTCGTCGAGCTCGTCACCGGGCAGCAGCGGGGATACCTGGAACAGGTGCTCGTGGTAGTCGCAGCGGCCCAGGCTCGCGGCCGGTACGTCCCCGAGCACGGTGCGGACCGTCGTCCCCGCCGCAGTGCCCGGAAGTTCGCTCACAGCCGGTCGAACCACGGCTCGAGGCGCCGGTAGGCGTCCATGAACAGCTCGTACTCGCCCAGGTAGCGCCGATGCGCCGACTCGTCCGGTCGGCACTCCAGGGTGCGGCGCGACATCCGCCTTGCGATGTCGAAGCCGTCGAACATCCCGACGCCGACGCCGCCCACCACGGCGGCACCCAGCGCGGTGGCTTCGTCGACCAGGTTGCGCCGCCACACCGGGATGCCCCACAGGTCGGCGAAGATGCGCAGCAGCGGCTCGGAGTTGGCCGCGCCGCCGATCGCGTCGATCCGCTGGATGGCCGCGCGGTGTCCGGCGCCGGTCTCCCGGAAGGCGAGCAGCCCGGTGTAGAGGTTGAACGCCACCCCCTCGACCACCGCCCTGGTCAGGTGCTCGGGGCCGTGGTGGCGGGCCAGGCCGGCGAACACGGCGCGGGCCCTCGGGTTCCAGTACGGCGAGCGCTCGCCGAGCAGGTGCGGCAGGAAGTACAGCCCGTCCTGCGCCGCCGGCACCTCGGCGACCCCGGCGAGCAGCCGCTGGTAGCTGGTCTCGTCGCCGGGTGCCAGCGTCTCCATGATCCACTGCAGCGACGCGCCGCCGGCCTGCATCGTCGCCGTCGGCACGTAGCGGCCGGGGACCACGTGGTTGAAGCTCATGGTGCGCATCAGCGGGTCGTGCAGCGGCGCATCGGCGGCCAGCGACACCCAGGACGACGAGCCCAGATAGGCGTAGGCGCCGTCGGCCGCGTCGACGATCCCGGCGCCGAGGGCGCCCATCGGCCCGTCCCCGCCGCCCAGCACCACCGGGGTGCCCTCGCTCAGCCCGGTCCGGGCCGCCGCCGCGGCGCTCACCTTGCCCACCACCGTGGTGGACGCGACCACCTCGGGGAACAGCGCCCGGTCCAGCCCGGCGGCCTCGATCAGCTCGCCGGACCAGCCGGCGGCGGCCTGGTCGTAGGCGTTGGTGCTGCTCGCGTCGGACGGGTCGGTGACCACCGTGCCGGTGAGCCGGTGCACGATGAAGTCCTTGGCCAGCAGCAGGTGCCGGGCCCTGGCGAAGACCTCCGGCTCGGTGTGCCGCACCCACATCACCTTGGTCAGCGAGTAGGTGGGGTTCAGCCGGTGGCCGGTGATCCGGTAGCCGGCGTCCATGCCGATCCGGTCGATGAGCTGGTCGGTCTGCGCGGTGGAGCGGGTGTCCGCCCAGATGATCGCCGGCCGGACCGGGTCACCGGCGCCGTCCACCAGCACCGCGCCCATCATCTGCCCGGAGAACGACACGCCGGCGACCTGCGCCGCGGCGCCCGGTACCTGCTCCAGCAGCGCCCGGGTGGCCGTGCACACCGCGTCCCACCAGGCCTCGGCGTCCTGCTCGGCCTTGCCCCGGGGCCCGAAGTCGACCGGGTAGCCGGCGGTGGTGCTGGCCACCACCGCGCCGTCGGCGTCCACCAGCGTCGCCTTGTCCCCGGTGGTGCCGAGATCGTGGGAGATGATCACTTGGCGGCGCTCCTCGGTCGCTCGGGTGGTCGGCTCGGTGCGGCTCAGCTGGGTCGGCGGGGATCGGCAGGGCTCAGCGGCGGGGCTCAGCGCAGCGAGAAGCCGCCGTCGATCAGCAGCTCCGTGCCGCAGCAGAACGCGGCGTCCTCGCCGAGCAGGTACTCCACCGCCCGGGAGATCTCCAGCGGGGTACCGAACCGGCCCAGCACGGTCTCCGCCAGCCACTGCCCGTGCATCTCGGTCTTCAGGCTGTTCAGCGGGGTGTTCACGTAACCGGGGGAGACGGCGTTGATCCGCACCCCGCGCGGGCCCCACTCCACGGCCAGCGACCGGGTGAGCGCGCTGACCCCGGCCTTGGAGGTGTTGTAGGCGCACTGGCGCTGCGGGTGGTTGACCACCGCGTTGCCGGACATGGACGCCACGTTGACGATCGCGCCGCCGCCCCTGGCGAGAAGCTCGCGGCCGAACTCCCGGCAGGTCAGGAACACCCCGCGCAGGTTCACCTCGAGCACCGCGTCGAACTGGGCCAGCGACATGTCCTCCGCCGCCACGTTGTCCTCGACGATGCCGGCGCAGGTCACCAGGTCGACGGGGCGGTCGTCGTCGGCGTACAACGCGGTGACCGCGGCCGCCACCGACTCCTCCGAGGTGAGGTCGGTGGCGATGCCGCGCACACCGGCGGGCAGCCGGTCCAGCCCGCGCAGGTCGAGCCCGTACACCTCGGCGCCCTGTTCGGCGAGGCTGGCGCAGATCACCAGGCCGATTCCGCCGGTGGCACCGGTCAGGGCGATCCGTCGTCCTTGGAAGCGCGTCATCGCGCCGACCCCCAGGTTCTCAGTGGGGCCTGTGCCCCGGGCAGCTCATGGTGCCTGCCCGGCGCTGTCGGCCCCGCGTCGCCGTCCCGTGTCCCAACCCTGGCCTGACGCCAGGGCTGGCGCCAGCCCGTTCTGATGTAGTACTACTAGCTCACTGCGACACGAAAGCGCAAGAAAGAGCGAAGATCACTTGTCCAGCGGGTGAACTCAGTGATCCAGGGCACTAATAATGACGGCGTGGAAGTACCTGTCTGTAGTAGCACTACAAGTGGGGGATCTCTTGATGGCGGCAGTTCCGTCCATTCCCGAGCCCGGCGCGTTGCTCGTCGGCCTGGACGGCTCGCTGGGCGGTCGCACCAGCGGGTACGACAAGCGGCTCGGCGAGATGACCGGCGTGTACCGGGACTCGGCGGCACTGGCCGCGGCGACGGCCCAGCACGGCACGGAGCACCTGGTCTACCGGGTGCAGGAGCACCGGTCCGGCGTCGGTGCCGGTGCGTTGGTCATCGGTACCAGCACGTTGCTGCCCGGCCGCTACGGCGACGAGTTCGCGGTCACCCGGGGTCACCTGCACCGCAAGCCGGACCGCGCCGAGCTCTACCACTGCCTCAGCGGGTCCGGGGTACTGCTGATGGAGGCGCTGGACGGCCGCGGCCGCGCGGTGCCGCTGACCCCGGGCGCCGCGGTGCACGTGCCGGGACACTGGGTGCACCGCAGCGTGAACGTCGGTGACGTGCCGCTGGTGACGCTGTTCTGCTACCCGGAGGACGCCGGCCAGAACTACGAGATCATCGGCGCCGCCGGCGGGATGGCCCAGCTCGTCGTCGACGACGGGGCAGGCGGCTGGACCACCCGGGCAAACCCCGACCACCTCGGCTACCGGGCGGTGGCGGCATGACCGAGCTGTTCGGTCGGATCGAGGCCCTCGCCGTGGTACCGGTCGTAGAGATCGAGGACGTGGCCCGTGCGGTGCCGCTGGCCCGCGCGCTGGCCGAGGCGGGTCTGCCCGTCCTGGAGGTCACCTTCCGCACCCCGGCGGCCGAGCGCGCGGTGGCCGCGATCGCCGCCGAGCTGCCCGACTTCCTGCTCGGCGCGGGCACCCTGCTCACCCCGGAGATGGTCACCACCGCCGAGGCGGCCGGTGCCCGGTTCGGCGTCGCGCCGGGGTTCAGCGCCGCCTGCCTGGACGCCGCCGAGGAAGTCGGCCTGCCGTTCATCCCGGGAGCGGTCACCCCGAGCGAGGTGACCGGCTGCCTGGCCGCCGGCGCCCGGCACGTCAAGTTCTTCCCGGCCGGCGTCAGTGGCGGCGTGCCCGCGCTGGCCGCGTTGGAGGCGCCGTTCGGACCGGCCGGCGTGCGCTTCATGCCCACCGGCGGGGTCGGCCCCGGCAACGCCGCCGAGTACCTGGCCCGGCCGGGCGTGTTCGCCGTCGGCGGCACCTGGATCGCGCCGCGCGCGGACATCTCGGCCGGGCGTTGGGAGCTGATCGCCGAGCGCGCCAGGGCGGTGGTCGAACTGCGCACGGCCGCCGCCGTCAACGGTGGGGGGCGCTGAGGTGGACGCCCACGGCCTGGACCGGTCGGTGCTGGACCACACGGCGCCCGACCACACGGCGCCGGATCACACTGCGCCCGATCACACTGCGCCCGACCACACTGCGCCCGACCACACTGCGCCGGATCACACGGCGCTGGACCCGGCGCCGGGTGAACTGCCGCAACCGGCGCGGCGCCCGACCATGTACTTCATCGGCGTCACCACGGGGCGCTCGTCCATCCGCACGGTGTTCCCGCGCTGGGCCGACGCGCTGGGTCTCGGTGACGTGCCACTGGTCGGAATCGACCTGCCGCCGCACGCGCCGGCCGCCGACTACCGCCGGGTGGTGGAGTTCATCGCGGCCGACCCGCTCAGCGTGGGCGCCCTGGTCACCACGCACAAGATCGACCTGTACCTGGCCTGCCAGGACCTGTTCGACGAGATCGACCCGCTGGCGAGGCTGATGGGCGAGGTCAGCTCGCTGTCCAAGCGGGGCGGCCGGCTGGTCGCGCACGCCAAGGACCCGATCTCCTCCGGGCTGGCCATCGACGCGTTCCTGCCGCCCGGGTACTGGGCGCGGACCGGTGCCGAGGCCTTCCTGATGGGCGCGGGCGGGTCGGCCATCGCGATCAGCTGGTACCTCACCCGCCCGGAGCGCGGCGCGGACCGGCCGAGCCGGATCGTGGTGTCCAACCGGGGCGTCGGCCGGCTGGACACGCTGAGCCGGGTGCATGCCGAGCTGGGCACCGACGTCGAGGTGCGCACCGTGTACACGCCCGGACCGGGGGACAACGACGCCGTGCTGGCCGGGTTGGCCGCCGGCTCACTGGTGGTCAACGCCACCGGGCTGGGCAAGGACGCCCCGGGGTCGCCGCTGACCGACGCCGCGCGGTTCCCCGCCGACGCGGTGGCCTGGGACCTGAACTACCGGGGCGATCTGGTGTTCCTGGACCAGGCACGGGCGCAGGGCGTGCACCTGGAGGACGGCTGGGTGTACTTCCTGCACGGCTGGACCCAGGTCATCGCCGAGGTGTTCGACGTGGTCATCCCGACCGCCGGCCCGCGCTTCGACGAGCTCGGCACCATCGCCTCGGCGGCCCGGCGGTGACCTGTGCGATGGCGCTGCCGATGCCCCGGGTGCTGATCACCCCCCGGTCGCTGACCCAGGCCGGGTTGTCCGCCATCCCCGAGCTGGACCCGTTGCGTGAGGCCGGCTTCGAGCTGGTCACCGGGCCGGCAGGGCGGCTGCCGGCGGAGTCGGAGCTGCTCGAGCTGGTGCCCGGCTGCGTCGGCTGGCTGGCCGGCGTGGAGAAGATCGGTGCCGACGTGCTGGACGCGGCCACCGACCTGCGGGTGATCAGCCGCAACGGCACCGGGGTGGACGCGGTGGACCTGGCCGCCGCCAGCAGGGCCGGTATCCGGGTGGAGCGGGCGGTCGGCGCGAACGCCAGGGGGGTGGCCGAGCTGACCGTGGCGCTGGTGCTCGGCGCACTCCGCCAGCTGCCCTGGTCGGCGGCCGCCGTGCGCGCCGGGGGCTGGCGGCGCTGGCCGGGCCGCGAGTTGGCCGAGTGCCGGGTCGGCGTGGTGGGTCTCGGCGCGGTGGGTGCCGAGGTGGCCGAGCTGTTCGCCGCGCTGGGCGCCGAGGTGCTGGGCTACGACCCGGCCGTGGCGCCGGCCGAGGGCTCGCTGGTCCGCGCGGTCGGCATGGACGAGCTGTTGGCCGGCGCGGACGTGGTGACGCTGCACGCGCCGCCCCCGCCGGACGGTCGACCGCTGTTGGACGCGGCGCGGCTGCGCACCGTGGCGCCGGGCGCGGTGCTGGTGAACACCTCGCGGTCCGCGCTGGTCGACGACGACGCGGTGCTCGCCGCGCTGAACTCCGGAGGCCTCACCGCCTACGCGGTGGACGCCTTCGACGCCGAACCCCCGGAGCTCACCGACCTGCTGCGGCACGAGCGGGTGATCGCCACCCCGCACCTGGGCGGGTACACCGGCGCGAGCGTGCGCCGGTCCACCGAGCAGGCCGTGCACAACCTGCTCACCGTGCTGGACACCGGCTGTGAGGAATGACCATGCCTGACCCCACGCATGACCCCACCGATGCGCCGCTGCTGGAGCAGCTCACCGGCGGCCTGGAGCGGATGCGCCCCTCGGAGCGCAAGGTCGCCTCGGCGGTGCTGGCCGACCCGGACCGCGCGCTGACCTACAGCATGGCGGCGCTGGCCGAGGCCGCCGGCGTCAGCGAGCCGACCGTGATGCGGTTCTGCACCGGCCTCGGTTTCGCCGGGTTCCAGTCGTTCAAGCTCGGGCTGGCCCAGGCACTGGCCATCGGGATACCGGTGACCCACTCCGCGATCGCCCCGGACGACTCGGTCGAGGCGATGGCCAGCAAGATCTTCGACCACACCCTGAGCAGCCTGGACCGCGCCCGCCGCGCGCTGGACACGGCCCGGCTGACCGAGGCGGTGGACGTGCTGGTCGGCGCCCGCAACGTGCTGTTCGTCGGCCTCGGCGCCTCCGGGATCATCGCGCAGGACGCGGCGCAGCAGGGTGTGCTGTTCGGGGTGCCCTGCTCGGCCCCGGTCGACGTGCACCAGCAGTACATGGCGGCCTCCATGTGCGGGGCCGGCACCGTCGTCGTGGCCGTGTCCAACACCGGGCGGACCACCTCGGTGCTGGAGGTGACCGAGCGGGCCAAGAAGAACGGCGCCACGGTGCTCGCGGTGACCGGCGGGCCGGGGCCGCTGGCCGAGCTGGCCGACGTGGTGCTGGTGCTGCGCACGTTCGAGGACACCGACATCTACACCCCGACGGTGAGCAGGCTGGCCGGCCTGGTCCTGGTGGACATCCTGGCGACCGCGGTCGCGGTCCGGCGCGGCCCGGAGCACCTGGAGCGGCTCCGCGAGATGAAGGAGGCGCTGTCCGCGTTCCGGGGCAGCTCGGACACCCCGATCTCTTGACATCCTGTAATTACAAGTGCTTTCTGATGCACGAGGAGGTGCGGCCCGTGGACGACGTCGACCGTGGCTCGCCGGGCCTGGCCGGGCGGCAGGGCTTCGATCTTGCGGTGAAGGTTGCCACCGGTGCCTTCGATCCGAAGACACTGGCACCCATGACCCACAACCGCACGACCTACCCCCGCATGACCTGCCCCGGGGCGGCCGGCATCGGCTGCCAGAACGTGACCGCTCCCGTCAACCCGGGCGGCGTGCTCTGATGGCCGGCGTACTGGACACCTTCCGGCTGGACGGCCGCACCGCACTGGTGACCGGCGGCAACCGCGGCCTCGGCAAGGCCTTCGTACTCGCACTGGCCCAGGCCGGGGCCACGGTGGCACTGGTCGCCAGGGACGCGGAGCGCAACGCCGCCGTGGTCGCCGAGGCCGCCGCCGAGGGCTTCGAGGTGCTCGCCATCTCCGGCGACATCGCGGCCGGCGCCGACGTCGACCGCGCGGTGGCCACCGCCGCCGCCGAGCTGGGCGGCCTGGACATCCTGGTCAACAACGCCGGCACCTGCATACACAACCCGTCCTGGGACGTCACCGACGACGAGTGGGACTCGGTGTTCGACCTCAACGTGCGGGCGCTGTGGAAGTGCAGCCGCGCGGCCGGCGGCTACATGAGGGAGCACGGCGGCGGCACCATCGTGAACGTCGGCTCGATCTCCGCGATGATCGTCAACCGGCCGCAGTGGCAGCCCGCGTACAACGCCTCGAAGGCGGCCGTGCACCAGCTGACCAAGTCGCTGGCCGCCGAGTGGGCCCCGGTCGGGATCCGGGTCAACGCGGTGGCGCCGGGTTACGTCAGCACCGAGATGGCGCCGGTGCACAAGCCGGAGTTCCAACAGCACTGGATCGAGGACGTACCGCAGAAGCGCGCGGCCGAGCCGGCCGAGATCGCCCCGACCGTGGTCTTCCTGGCCAGCGACGCGTCGTCGTTCATGACCGGCTCCGTGCTGGTCGTGGACGGCGGCTACACGGTCTATTGAGCAGCGGGAGGCAGTGATGAGCACCGAGCGTCCGGCCGCGATGCGGCAGGTGGTGGTGAACTCCGCGGCGGACATCCAGGTCGAACGGGTGCCGTGGCCGGGTGCGCCGGCCGAGCGGGAGGTGCTGGTCCGGAGCCGGCTGGTCGGCATCTGCGGCTCCGACACCCACGCCTGCGCCGGCGAGCACCCGTTCATGCCGCTGCCCTACCGGCCGGGGCACGAGGTGGTCGGTGTGGTCGCGGCGGTCGGCCCGGGGGTGGACGACCTCGCCGAGGGCGACCGGGTGGTGCTGGAGCCGAACCTGGTCTGCGGCAAGTGCCGGCAGTGCCTGGACGGGCGCTACAACATCTGCCGCAACCTGGCCGTGTTCGGCTGCCAGACCGTCGGCGCGATGGCGGACGAGTTCGTGGTGGCCGCCGACCGGTTGCACCGGCTGCCGGACGGCCTCTCCTTCGAGCTCGCCGCGCTGATCGAGCCGCTGGCCACCCCGGTGCACGCGGTGCGCCGGGCCGGCATCGGGCCGGGCAGCCGGGTCGCCGTCCTCGGTGCCGGGCCGATCGGTCTGCTGGCGCTGGTGGCGGCCAGGGCGGCCGGCGCCGAGGTGGTCGTGGTGACCGACGTGCTGGCGGCCAAGCGGGACCGGGCGCGGCGGCTCGGCGCCGACGCCGCGCTGGACGCCACGGACGCCGACCTGGTCGAGCAGGCCCGCCGCGCGCTCGGTGACGGGGCCGACGTCGTGCTGGACTGCGTGGCCATCCAGAGCTCCATGACCCAGGCCGTCGAGCTGGTGGACAAGGGCGGCACGGTGCTGGTCGTCGGCATCGCGGCCGGCCCGACCACCATCCCGCTGCACCTGGTGCAGGACCGGGAGATCTCGGTGATCGGCAGCCTCATGTACGTGCGGCAGGACGTTCAGCGGGCCATCGACCTGCTGGCCGGCGGCGCGGTCGGCGCCGACGACCTGCTCACCGCGACCTTCCCGCTGGACCGGGCGGCCGAGGCGTTCGCGGCCGCCATCGACCCGGAGCAGGTGAAAGTGCTCGTCTCGGTCGACGGCGGGACCGGAGCGCGCTGACCGTGCGCGCCCCGACCCGGCCGGCGCCGGCCCGCCCCGGTCCGAACCGTCCTGTTTCCACTCGTCCCGATCCATCCCGTCCGCGCCGGCTGCCGCCGGCCAAACCTTGAGGGGCTCGATGATGAGTACTCCGAACCGACGTTCGCGGCCCGGCCGGGTGTGGTCGCGGCGGGCCCGTCTCGGCGTGGCCTGCCTCGGCCTGGTCGCGCTGGCCGCCACCGGCTGCTCCTCGGCCAGTGAGAGCAGCCCGAACCAGGGCAAGCCGGTGAACGCCAAGGACCTGGTGCTGGTGCAGGCGATCCGCAGCCTGTCCAACCCGTACCACGCGGAGTGGGCCAAGGGCGGCGAGATGTTCGCCGCCTCGGTGGGCCTGCCGGTGCAGACGCTGACCGACGGTGGCGACTCGCAGCAGCAGCTCAACCAGATCAAGTCGGTGCTGTCCAGCGGCAAGACCGTGGTGCTCAACGCCGACCCGAACACCACCTCGGACACCCAGGCCATCGTGCGCGCGGTGCAGGACGCCGGCGGCTTCGTGGTCACCCAGTGGAACAAGCCGGACGGGCTGACCCCGGAGCAGGTGGGCAACTCCTGGGTCGCGCACATCGGGTTCGACGGCAACACCGGCGGCTACCAGACGGCGAAGGCGCTGTTCGCCGGGATGAACAACACCGGCGGCATCATCGCGCTGCAGGGCATCCTGGACGACGTCCCGGCCAAGGAGCGCTTCGCCGGCCTGCGGAAGGCGCTGTCGGAGACCCCCGGTGTGCAGCTGCTCGACCAGCAGACCGCGCACTGGACCCGCAACGAGGCCTTCCAGGTCACCCAGACACTGTTGGCCAAGCACGCCGGGCAGGTCCGGGGCGTCTGGGCGGCCAACGACGACATGGCGCTGGGCGCGATCCAGGCGCTGCGCGCGGTCGGGCTGGTCGGCAAGGTGCCGATCGTGGGCGCCAGCGACGCCGTCCCGGAGGCCCTGCAGGACATCCAGGCCGGCAACACCGGCTACCTCGCCACCGTGTCCACCGACGCCTACTGGCAGGGCGGCGCCGGGCTGGCGCTGGCCTACGCGGCGGCCACCGGCAAGTTCGACGTGGCCACCGCTCCGCCGGCGAGCCGCTCGTTCTACGGCAAGGAGTTCCTGGTGACCAAGGCCAACGTCGCCGACTTCCTCAAGACCCCGACGGCGGCCGACCTGGCCCCCGACTTCGCCAACCCGCAGGCCAGGAACGTGGGACCCCTGCAGTGAGCACCGCGGTGACGACGCGGGCGACCACCGGGTCGCCGACCGCCGTGCCGCTCGGGCGGCGGGTACTCGACGCCGGGCCGGTACTCGCACTGGCCCTGCTGGTGGTGGTCTTCTCGCTGGTCACCGGCCAGTTCTTCACCCTTGCCAACGCCGGCAGCATCGCCAACCAGGCGACGATCCTGCTGGTGCTGGCCACCGGTGCCACCTTCGTTATCCTGCTCGGCGGCGTGGACCTGTCCATCGAGGGCGTGATGGCGACCAGCTCGCTGGTCACCGTGCTGCTCGCCGCGAACGACCGCAACGGCAACCACCTCGGCTATGTCGCGGTGCTCGTCGGCACGGCGGTCGGGGCGCTGTTCGGGCTGGTGAACGGGCTGTTGCACACCCGGCTGAAGATCCCGTCGTTCATGGTCACGCTGGGCACCGGGGCGATCGGCATCGGCATCGCCACGGTGCTGTTCGGCGGTCAGCCGCCCCAGTTGCTGGACGACGGGCTGCGCGCCTGGGGCACCGAGCGGATCGCCGGGATGCCCCGACTGGTGATCATCGCGGTCGCGGTGCTGGTGCTCGGCTACCTGATCCAGAAGTTCACCAGGATCGGGCGCTACATCCTGCTGATCGGCGGTGACGAGCAGATCGCCCGGCTCGCCGGGGTGTCGGTGGCGCGCTACAAGCTCTACGCGTTCGTGCTGGCCGGCACCGCCTCCGGGCTGGCCGGCGCGATGGCGTCCACCCAACTGGGGGTGGGCGACGTGCAGGTCGGCTCCGGGCAGATGTTCGCCACCATCACCGCCGTGGTGGTCGGCGGTACCGCGCTGACCGGTGGCCGGGGCGGCGTGCCGCAGACGCTGGTCGGCGCGCTGCTGATCAGCGTGCTGGCCAACGGCCTGATCCTGGTCGGCATCGACCCGTCCATCCAGCGTTCCGTGCAGGGCGTGGTCATCGTGGCGGCCATCGCGGCCACCGCGTGGACCCAGCGTCACAGGTTGCGGGTGATCAAATGAGCGGGCCGATCGAGACAGGCGCGCCGGTGCTCGAGCTGCGCGGGGTGACGAAGCGGTTCCCCGGTGTGGTGGCCCTGGACGAGGTGAGCATCGAGGTCCGCCCGCACGAGGTGGTCGGGCTGATCGGCGAGAACGGGGCCGGCAAGTCCACCCTGCTGAAGATCCTCTCCGGGGTGTACCAGCAGGACGAGGGCGAGCTGCTGGTGCGCGGCGAGCCGGCCCGCTTCCGCGGCCCCCGGGAGGCGGCTCGCGCGGGCATCGGCATCGTGCACCAGGAGCAGTCGCTGGTCGGGTCGGTGTCGGTGGCGGAGAACCTGCTGCTCGGCGCGGAGGGCCGGTCGGTGCGCGGCGGGTTCTACCGCTGGTCCGACCTGAACGCGCGGGCCCGCGAGCAGCTGGCCAAGATCGGGTCGAAGATCTCGCCGACGGCCACGGTGAACACCCTCACCTTCGCCCAGCGGCAGATGATCGAGGTGGTCAAGGCCATCTCGGTGGAGGATCTGGTCGATCGACCGGGAGGCGGCCCGGGCGACGGCACGGCACACGCCGAACCGGTGGTGGTGTTCGACGAGCCGACCTCGGTGCTGGCCGGCGAGGACCTGGACATGCTGTTCACCCAGATCGAGCGGCTGCGCACGCGGGCCTCGGTCATCTTCGTCTCGCACCGGCTGGACGAGGTGCTGCGGGTCTCCGACCGGGTCTACGTGCTCAAGGACGGCCGCTGCGTGGCCGAGCGCACACCGGACTCGGTGGACACCCAGGAGCTGTACCGGCTGATGGTGGGCCGTTCCAGCACCGGGCAGTACTACCGGGAGGACGAGCAGGGGCCGGTGACCGACGCCGAGGAGGTGCTCGGCGGGGTCGGGCTGAGCCTACGCGGGCGGTTCTCCGACGTGTCGCTCTCGGTCCGCCGGGGCGAGGTGCTCGGGATCGCCGGTGTGCTCGGCTCCGGGCGCGAGGACCTGTGCCGGGCGATCTTCGGCGCCGAGCCGCTGGACGGCGGCGAGCTGCGGGTGGCCGGCAAACCGGTGCGGTTCCGGGTGCCGGCCGACGCGGTGCGCGCCGGCATCGGCTACATCCCCGCCGAGCGCCGCTTCGAGGGCGTGGCGATGGGCATGTCGGTGGCGGAGAACATCCTGCTGGCGGACGCCTCGTCGGTGTCGGCCGGGCCGTTCGCGGTGCCGTCGAAGCGCGCCGCCCTGGTCGGTGAGTGGATCGAGCGGCTGCGTATCCGCACACCCGGCCCGGGCACCGACGTGGCCACCCTGTCCGGCGGCAACCAGCAGAAGGTCGCGCTGGCCAAGTGGCTCTGCTCGCCGAGGCTGCGGGTACTGGTGCTGGACCACCCGACCCGGGGCCTCGACGTCGGCGCCAAGGAGGACGTCTACCGGTTCGTCCGCGAGATGTGCGGGCGGGGGCTCGCGATCGTGCTGCTCTCGGACACCCTGGAGGAGACGATCGCGCTCAGCCACCGGGTGATCGTGATGCGGGACGGCCAGGTCGCCGCCCGGTTCGACGCCGAGCCCGGCGCCAAGCCCACCCAGGTCGATCTCGTCGAGCAGATGGTGTAGCCGATGTCCACTGTCCCGGTGTCGCAGGGTTCCGCGGGGTTGTCCCGGCGGCTGATCGCCGGCGTGCCCGCCGTCGTCCTGCTCGTGCTGATCCTCGCCGTCGCCAGCCAGCGGCCGTCGTTCCTCAGTGTCACCAGCCTGCGCACGCTGCTCGAGGGCACCGCGCCGCTGCTGCTGCTCGCGCTCGGCCAGACCTTCGTCATCCTGACCGGCGGCATCGACCTGTCCCAGGCCGTCCTCGCCTCGTTCGGCACCGTGCTGCTGGCGCTGTGGCTGCCGATCGGGGGGCCGCTCGGCGCGCTGGCGGTGCTGCTCGCACTGACCCTGGCCGGTGCGCTCAACGGCCTGGTCTGCGCCTATGCCCAGATCCCGTCCTTCGTGGTCACGCTGGGCACGATGGGGCTGTGGGCCGGTGCCGCGTTGGCGGTGTCCGGCTCGTCCACCATCTCGATCACCAAGGGCTACAACACCATCTTCTGGCTGCGCGACCTGCGGGTGGCCGGGCTGCCGGTGTCGGCGATCATGGCGATCGGCGCGGTGCTGCTGGCCGCGGTGCTGATGCGGGCGCTGACGCGGGGACGGTCGCTGCACGCGATGGGCCTCGCCGAGCGCGCCGCGCAGATGTCCGGCGGGCGCACGTTCCGGCTGCGGGTGCTCGCGTTCGCGCTGTCCGGGCTGTGCGCGGGGCTGGCCGCGATGGTGCTGGCCGCGTCCCAGTTCAGCGGGGCGCCCTCACTCGCCGACTCGCTGCAGCTGCCGTCCATCGCGGCCGTCGTGGTGGGCGGCACGGTGATCACCGGCGGCATCGGCGGACCGCTGCGCACCCTGGTCGGTACGTTGCTGGTGGTGGTACTGCGGGTGGGCATGAGCGTGGTCGGGGTGCCGCCGAGCTACGAGCAGATCGTGTACGGCACGGTCATCGTGGCCGCCGTCGCGCTCACCCTGGACCGCCGCCGGGTCGATATCGTGAAGTAGGAGCGTGTTACCGAGCTGCACACCAGGCAGGTTCGATCATGGATCTGGCTGCCTGTCGTGCAGCTCGGCAACAACAGGCAGGTGGGGAGCCGCGGCTGCGGCGGTTGGGAGGATCCCGGTGCAGGTCGTCACGGTGCGGCGTTACCCGGTGAAGTCGATGCTCGGCGAGACGGTGCAGAGCATCGCGGTCGACGAGCGGGGCGCCGAGGGTGATCGCCGCCTCGCGCTGGTCGACGTCGCGACCGGGCGGGTGGCGACCGCGAAGCATCCCCGACTGTGGCGCGGGCTGCTCCAGTTCGCGGCCACCGGCGGCCCGGGCCGGGTGCGTATCCAGCTGCCCGGCGGGGGGACCGTGGCCGCCGACGAGCAGGGCATCGACGAGCTGCTCTCCGGGCTGCTCGGCCGGCAGGTGCACCTGGCCAGCGAGCGTGCCTCGGGCGCGGAGGTGGAGCGGCCCGCCCCGGAGGACGTACTGGAGCACGGGGTCGAGGCCGAGGTCGAGTACGCCACCCTGGAGATCTCCCAGGGCACCCCGGGCACCTCGTTCGTCGACTACGCGCCACTGCACCTGATCACCACCGCGACACTGGAGCGGATCGGCGCCGAGGCGGAGCGCTACCGGCCGAACCTGGTGGTGACCACGCCGGCGGGCTACCCGGCCTGGGCGGAGAACGAGTGGGTCGGCCGGGAGCTGCGGATCGGCGGTGTCGACGGCCACGGCGGCATCCGGGTGCGTGGCTCGCTGCCCACCCCGCGCTGCGCGGTGCCCACCCTGGAGCACGGCGCGCTGCCGCGCGCGCCGCACGCGGTCCGGACGCCGATGGCGGAGAACCGGGTGGACGTGCCCGGCTTCGGCGTGCTGCCCTGCGCCGGGGTCTACCTGGAAGTGCTCTCCGGTGGCACCATCCACACCGGCGACCAGGTGACGCTCAACTAATTCGGCTCGCACACAGCGGCCGCGGCCCGCACAGAGTCTGCAGGGGCTGTGCGGCCCGCGGCCGGTCTGTGCGAGCCGGGGTCTGTGCGTCAGGCGGCGGGGTGCAGCAGGTCGTCCAGGCCGATGCGGCGCAGGAAGTCCGCCCTGATCCGGTCGCCGACCGCGAAGACCACCGCGGCGCCGTCGTCGGAGGGGTCGATGTGCACCCGGTACGGCCGCCGGCCCTTCTCGGTGTCCACTACCGTGACGATCGCGCGGGCCACCTCGGTGGGGTCCGCCCAGGTCGGTTCGATCTCGGCGAGCTTCTGCCCGACCTGGTCCATCAGACCGGCGTAGCGGTTCTCGTAGGCGTCCGCCACGGCCTGGTCCGCCGGGCTGCCGCTGTGCGCGAAGTGGTTGGTGCCGTGCGTGAACGAGCCGGGCACGATGATCGAGGTCTCGATGCCGAACCGGGAGAGCTCGAGCGCGTAGCTGACCGCCAGCGTGTCCATCGCGGCCTTGGCGGCGAAGTAGGGCGCCAGGTAGGGCGGGGTGCCGCCGCGCGAGCTGGAGCTGCCGACCCAGACCAGCAGGCCGTCGCCGCGCTCCCGCATGTGCGGCAGCGCCGCCCGGTTGAGCCGCTGGGTACCCAGCACGTTGGTGTCGTACAGCGCGGCGAGCTGCTCCGGGGTGAAGGCCTCGGCCGGTCCGGTCACCATGTGGCCGGCGTTGTGCACCAGCACGTCGAGGTGCTCCCGCTCGCTGAGCACGGTGGCGACGGCGGCCGCCGCGGAGTCGTCGGAGCTGACGTCCAGCTCCACCGGGCGCAGGGTCACGCTGTGCTCGGCGGAGTAGGCGGCGGCGGCATTGGCGGCCTCGGCGTTGCGGCCGGTCACGTTGCGCATACCGGCGTAGACGGTGTGCCCGGCGTCGGCCAGCAGCCGAGCGGTGAGGGCGCCGAAACCGCTGGAAGCACCGCTGATCAGGATGGTCTTGGACATGGCGAACTCTCCTCGTGTCGAATGGGGGCGAACGGGATCGCACAGCGGTGAGCGGTGCGGTGCGGGTCAGGCGATGCCGCCGTTGACGCGGATGACCTGGCCGTTGACCCAGCGGCCCGGCCCGGCCAGGAAGGCGACGACCTCGGCGATGTCGGCCGGGGTACCGAGGCGGCCCCTCGGGTTCTGCGCGGCCATCCGGGCGATCAGCTCGTCGTCCTTGCCGTCCAGGAACAGCGCGGTCGCGGTGGGGCCGGGGGCGACCGCGTTGACCGTGATGTCCCGGGTGCCCAGTTCCTTGGCCAGGATCGTGGTGAGCGCCTCGACCGCGCCCTTGGTGGCGGCGTAGGCGGTGTAGGTCGGCAGCTTCAGGCCGACCACCGTGGTGGAGAAGTTGATGATCGCGCCACCGGGGCGCAGCCGGCGGGCGGCCTGCTGGTCGACGACGAACGTGCCCCGGATGTTGGTGCGGCTCATCCGGTCGAAGTCGTCCAGGTCCAGGTCGACCAGGGGAGCGAGGGTCATGATGCCAGCGGCGTGCACGGCCACGTCGACACCGCCGTAGGTCTGCTCGGCGAGGTCGAAGACGGCCGACACGGCGGTCTCGTCGGCGACGTCGGCCTGGGCCGCGACGGCCTGGCCGCCGGCCTTCTGGATGGCCTCCACGGCGGCGTCCGCCTCGGCCTTGTTGCCGGCGTAGTTGATGACGACGGCGAACCCGTCGGCGGCGAGCCTCTCGGCGGTCTCCCGGCCGATGCCCCTCGATCCGCCGGTCACGATGGCGACGCGCTGCTCGGTGCTGGTCATGACGATCTCCTCGATGTGGGTGTGTCTGTCCGCCGGGCGGCGCCGGGGGCGCCGTCCGTTCCGTTGGTTCGTGCTGTTCTGGGTTACTCGTTGTCGGAGAGCCTGGCCAGCCATTCCTGCAGCAGGGCGGCCTCGCCCTCGCTCAGTGACCCGGCCGGCGACCGGCGCAACAGGGCTGCCAGTCCGGCGGCGACCCGGCTCGTCTCGGCACGGTCATCGACGGCGTCCGGTTCAGCCGCGGAGCCCGGCTCCCCGGTGGTCCTCGGTTCGGCGAGTACGGCGGCGTGTACCGCGTCCCGCACCCGCCTCGGCAGTTCCGGGTCCCGGTAGGTGTCCGGCTGGCTGATCGTCAGCAGCGAGACGCCGACGTTCGCCGTCATGATCATCTGCGCCGCGACGTCGGTGGACACCTTCAGCCGACCGGCCGCCGCGCACCGCTCCAGGACCACCGTGAGCAGCCGGTATGCCTCGGCCGAGGCGGGAGGGGTCGCCACTCTGCCCATTGCGGGGGAATGCATCAGTCGGTAGTAGTTCGGGTTCGCCTGGGCGAACGCGACATGGCTGTCCCAGCCGCTGCGCAGGTCGTGCACCGGATCCTCGGACGGGGTGGCGGCCCGCTTGGTGGCCAGGTACCTGTCGAACGCGTTGTCGACGACGGCGGACAGCAACCCCTCCTTGTCGCCGAACTGCCGGTACAGCGCGGGGGCGCCGACTCCGGCGGCATCGCACACCGCCCTGGTCGAGATGTCCCCGGACGGAGACTCGGCGAGCAACACCGTCGCCGCTTCGAGTATCCGTGTTCTCGTGTTCATGTAAACGACGCTACCACGCCGCTGGTAGTAGCGCTAGCACGAATTCGTAAGCATCGTTACGCGGCTGACGGTCTCGTCGCTCCGGGCTGCGCCATGGATCCGTCGAGCTCAACCTCAGCCGGCTGATCTCCTTGGTCGAGGCCAGCTGGGGTTGAATTGATCATGCGGTGTGCGGGCGCTGCCTGTGCCGGCTGCACCGGGTCTGTGCGAGCGAGACGCGGTGTGCTGGCGGTAACGCTGTGCGGCTCGGTCCGATGAACAGGACACACCGCCCCGGGAGGACACCGCCCGCCATGAACGTATCGCCGCTCGACTCCCCAGCCCCGCCCGCCGAGACGAATGCCGGGTCCCAGGCGGGGGCCACCCGGTGGGTCCCCACGCCGAGGACGTTGCGCTTTGTGGCGAAGCGGCCGCCGGCGCTGCCCTGGCTGTTCTGGGCCACCGCCGCGCTCGGCCTGCTGGCCATGATCGCGTCCCCGGCACTGCTGATCCCCGCCGGCCTGGTCCTCCTGCTGACGGTGTTGACCGGAGTGCGTTGGCGGGCCGCGAAGTCGCTCGCCGAGCAGAAGAACGCCGAGGTCAGCTCCGCGCCCGGCCGGCACGCCAGGGCCGACGACGCGGACGCCGTGTCCGCGCTGGTGCCCGCGCAGCGCAGTGCGCCGCCCACCGACACCGACCTGCAACCGGCCGGCCGGCACCGGCTCGTCGACTCAGGACACTGAACCGCCCGGCCGCTGCCCGCGCCGGTCGGTAACGTCACGGCGTGACCTCTTACGCGGCGGGCGGGCAGGTGGTGCGACTGGGCAGCTGGCCGACCCCGCTGGAGCCCGCGCCCCGCCTCGCCGAGCGGATCGGGCTGCGGCCGGACGACCTGTGGATCAAGCGTGACGACCTGACCGGGCTGGCCGGCGGCGGCAACAAGGTCCGCAAGCTGGAGCACACCGCCGGCGCGGCGCTGGCGGCCGGCGCGGACACCCTGGTCACGACCGGCGCCGCGCAGAGCAACCACGCCCGCTCGACCGCCGCCGCGGCGGCCAAACTGGGGCTGCGCTGCCTGCTGGTACTGGCCGGTTCGCCGCCCGACGAGTCGACCGGCAACCTGGTGCTGGACCACCTGCTGGGCGCCGAGCTGCACTGGGCCGGCGCCGCGGACGATACCGCCCTGGAGGCCCGCGCCAACGGGCTGGCCGACGAACTGCGGACCGCCGGCGCCCGCCCGTACCTGGTGCCGTTCGGCGGTTCCGGGCCGATCGGCTCCCGGGGCTACCTCGGCTGCGCCGCCGAGCTGACCTCGCAGGTACCCGGCATGGATCACCTGGTGGTCTCGGTGGGTTCCGGCGGCACGATGGCCGGACTGGTCGCCGGCCTGGGTGCTGCCCGGGTGCTCGGGGTGGACTCCGGCGCGGTGGGAGATCCGGCGGTACGGGTTCGCGCCATGGTGGCGGCACTCGGCGGCTCCGGCGACGGCCTGCGGCTGCACGGTGACCAGGTCGGCGCTGGCTACGGCCAGCTCACCGACGCCGCCCGCCGCGCGATGACCGACGTGGCCCGCACCGAAGGCCTCGCGCTCGACCCCGTATACACCGCGAAGGCCTTCGCCGGGCTGACTGCCGCGGTGGCCGCCGGCGAGATCCGGCCGGGGGAGCGCACCGTGTTCCTGCACAGCGGCGGCCTCCCCGGTCTGTTCGGGCACACCTCAGCCCGTGAGTGGTAGTGATCGCCAGACCGACGGGCGGGGTGAGGGTCGGGGATTTAGGGTTCGTCGAGACTGAGAGGAATGCCTGTGCCTGACGAGACACCCCCCGTGAAGGTGGGCAATGTGCTGCACCCGGTCGGCAACGTGGCGGCGGCGGTGACGTTCTACCGGGAGGCGTTCGGGCTCGGGCTCAAGTTCGCCGACGGCGACCGGTACGCCGCGCTCGACGCCGGCGGCACCACGCTGGCGCTGGCCGGGCCCGAGGAGGACGTCACCGGCGGAGTCGCCGCGGTGTCGTTCAAGGTGCCGGATGTGGCGGCGGCGCTGGCCGCGATCACCGAGGCCGGCGGCAGCGTCATCCGACCCGCCGAGCAGGGCCCGCACGAGGTCCGCGCGGTCGCCCGCGACCCGTGGGGCAACACGATGGTGGTGTACGCCGCCCGCTAAGCCGCACCGACGCCGGCCCGTACCCGGGCGGCGCCGCCGGTCCGTACCCGGGCGACGCCGACGCCGGGCCCGTACCCGCGCCGACGCCAGGCGAGCGTCTCCCGACAGATCAGGGCGCCCCCCGGTCGAAGGCGGTGGCCGCCTCCTCGTAGTCCAGGTGCTCCAGCTCGCCGCGCATCACCTCGTCGTCCAGCTCGCCGGCGTTGCGGGCCTCGACCAGTGCCTTGCGCTGCGCGGCGTACATGTCCCGGCGCAGCGCCCGGGTGGTCTCCTCGACCGAGAGCCAGGTGGTGCTCGGGGTGGCGGCGTCCTCCTCGGCGTCCGCGCTCTCCCGCGCGTCCAACTCCCGGCGCGCGTCCACCGCCGCCTTCGTCCTGTCCACCACGTACTCGACGACGGCGGGGTTGGCGCCCGGCGGCGGATCCGTGCGGGCCGCCTTGAGCACCTCGCGGGTCGCCGCCCGGGAGATCTCCCTGGCCCGCCGCAGCTCGTGCGCCCGCGCGCGCTGCTCGGCCTCCGGCGCGCTGATGCCGAGGGCCCGGACCAGCGGCGGCAAGGTCAGCCCCTGCAGCAGGATGGTGCCCACGGTGACCACGAACGCGAGCGCCTGGATCGCCGCCCGCCCGGGGAACGGGGCGCCGCCGACGGCCAGTACCGGGATGCCGGCGGCGGCCGCCAGGGTGATCACGCCGCGCATGCCGGTCCAGGAGACGACCACCAGGTTGCCCCACGCCACCTGCTGCGGTGGGGCCGGCTCCGGGCCGCCTTTCCCCCGCTGCCGTTCCGACCGGTCGGCGGCCGTCCGGGCGAAACGCGGCAGCGCGGCGAGCCGGCGCAGTGCCCTGCTCCACAGCAGCTGGTTGCCGTAGGTCAGGAACACCCACACCGGCCGGATCAGCAGCACGGCGGCGAAGACCGCGGCCGCCGCCAGCGCGAACGTGCCGGCCGGCATCCCGGACCGCGCCAGATCCTCGAACACGAAGCGGCACTGCAGTCCCATGTAGGCGAACACGAAGGCCTCGAGCAGCACGCCGGCGGTGTTCCAGAACTGCCGGCCCTGCAGCCGGGTGGCGAAGTTCGCGTCCGCATCGTGATGCCCCAGCCAGAAGCCCGCCGCGACGACCGCGAGCACGCCGGAGGCATGCAGTTGCTCCGCCGCGAGGTAGGCCACGAACGGCGCAAGCAGGCTCAGCGCGGTCTCCAGTCCGCTGTCGCGCAACCGCAGTCGGATCTGTTGCACCACGAAGGCCACGCAGAGCCCGAGCAGGATGCCCACCGCCGCCGCGTAGCCGAACAGCAGCACCGGGTTGGACAGCACCGTGTGGGTGCCGGTCGCCGCGGCCACCGTGAGGCTGAAGATGGTCAGCGCGGCGGCGTCGTTGACCAGGCTCTCGCCGGTCAGGATGGCCATCAGCCGCCTGGGTAGGCCCAGTTGCCGCCCGATCGCCAGTGCGGTCACCGCGTCCGGCGGGGCCACCACCGCGCCCAGCACCAGTGCGGAGATGAGGGTCAGCCCGGGCACAGCCCAGGTCGCGACCACTCCGGTCACCAGCGTCGAGACCACCACCATGCCGACGCCGAGGGACAGGATCGGGCGCAGCCCCTTGGTGAAGCTGACGAAGGAGAAGTCCAGCGCGGCCGAGTACAGCAGCGGCGGTACCACCACGCTCAGGATCAGCTCCGGCGGCAGCTCGAAGCGGGGCAGCCCCGGCACGAACGACACCGCCGCCGCAATCAGCACCACGACCAGTGCCGGCTGCAGCCCGCGCCGCTGGGCCACCGCGGTGACCGCGATGGCCCCCACGATGACCAGCAACAGCTGTATCCCGTCCATCCTCGAGCCCCCTCCGAGGTGAGTCTGCCGGGCTCGATCTTTGCCGCTCGCCGGCAACGCGTTGGGTGTGGCCCATCACCTGCTAAGTCTTGAAATAAGACTTAGCAGGTGAGAGCGCGTCAGATCGAGCGGTCATGTCGAGCGACCGAGGCTAGGGGAGGCGCACTGTGCGACAGTCCACGACAAGGTCGGCGGCGGTTCGATGACCGATGTTCAACCGCGCCGGCCGTTGCCCGCGAAGCTCGCCGACCACCCGTCGGTGCGGGCCTTGCTCGCCCGCCGGGAGTCCGACGGCGAGGCAGTCACCGGGGCCGGTGCGGGCCAGGCCGGAGAACACCGGGTAGGTGGTGACGTCCACCCCGTCGACGCCGTCGACCAACTGTCCGATGAGGAGAACACCGGGATGGTGAACGGGCTCGAGGTCCGCAAGGGCTCCGTCGCCGCCTTCATCGCGAACCTCAAGATCCTCGAGTCGCTGGCGCCGACCGATCCCGGCTATCCCGAGGTGGAGGCGCAGCTGCGTGCGCTGGCGCCGGCGGTCCGGGCGGTGGGTGTGTTCGACGTGCTCGCGCCGCGCTCAGCCACGATCGCCGCCATCGTCGGTGAGGACCGGCTCAGCGGGAACGCGGCCGCCGGGAGCTGAGCCGACAGCCCGGTCCGGGCCGTCGGCTGGCAGCTCAGCTTCCGTGGCGGGTGCAGGCCGGGTCGTTGGCGTTCGCCCCGGTGCATGCGGGCGGGGCGGCCGTGCCGGTGGTGGATCCCGACGTCCCGGTGGTGGGCTGCTTGTTCGGCTGCTCGCGGTGACGCCTCGGATCGCCGCCCGTGCCGGACCCGGTGGTGGGTCGGCCGGTCCGCGGGTCACGGGTACCCGGCCCGGTCGTCGATCCACCGGTGCCCGGGCCGGCGGGGTTCTGGGCACCCGGGTCCTGACCACCGGGCTTGTCGGGCCTGCCGGGCCTTACCGGTCCACCAGGGTCCTGGCCGCCCGGGTTCTGGCCGCCGGGGTTCTGGCCGCCGGGGAAGCCCGGGAAGCCGGGCCTGTCCGGTTTGGTCGGGCCGCCGGGGTTCTGGCCGCCGGGGAAGGCCGGGCCGCCCGGTTTACCCGGGAACGTCGGGTCGGTGGGCCCTGCCGGGTCGGTGGGCCCGGTCGGATCCGCCGGACTCACCGGCTTGGCCGGACTCACCGGCTTGGCCGAGTCCGTCGGGTTCAGTGGCCTGGCCGGGTTCGCGGGCAGGATCAGCTCGCTCTGGCGGCTGGGGTCCGCCGACGAGCTCGGGGTGCCGGGCTCGTTCGGGCCGCCCGGATTTTTCGGCTCGTTCCGGCCGCCGAGCGTGCTCGGGTCGCGGCCGCGCAGTTTGCTCGGGTCGCTCGGTGAGCCGGTCTGGTCGGTGTCCATCGGCTCGCCCTCGCGGGTGATGTCCGCCGACTGCACCAGGTTCTGGCTCTTGCGGGAGAGCTCGTTCCTACGCTCCGGGTCCTGGACCTGGTTCAGCTCGGGCTGCACGGTCGCCAGTGCGGCGCGCGCCTCGGCGACCCGGCCCTGGGCCAGTGCATGTTGCGCGGTGGTCAGCGCGGTATCGACCCGGTATGCCGCCTCCACCGACTTCGCGCGGTTCGCGTCGATCACCCTGGACACGCCCCACAGTGCGTCGCCGGGCTGCGCGCCGCCGGCCGCCACCGCTACCCCGGACAGCGCCATCACCGCTACCGCCGCGGCGGCGGCCACCGGCATCAGCCGGCGCCTCGGCCGGGCTGCTCGCTGGCCGTCGCAGATTGCCGCGGAAGCCCGGTCGATCGACAACAGCTCGGGGAACGGTTCGGATTCGACGTCCGCGCGCCAGCCGGCCAACATCGCCAGTACCTGTTGATCGTCGGCGTATCCGGAGTCGAACCCGGGATCGAATCCGTGGCTGTATCCCGGTCCCGCCGAACGGCCGACCGCGAGTGCATCGAGCAACTCGTCATCGGCTCGAATCGACATGAACTCGACCGGATCAACCCGTTCGTGATCGTCCGCCGAAAAGTCAAAAGGGGAGCTAAGTGCCGCGGCACCGGGGCGATTGGTCCGACGTCTGCCACTCGGCGTGGACTTGTCCCAAGCACTGCGCACGGTCAGATCACCTCCTCTGTTACCAACGGTTCTTGTTCGTTTGCGGGAGCCATCGACCCCTGTATCGGCGAAGGGGCCCAAAGTGCTACTTGTCCGGCGAAGAAGACGCGCAAATCTTGCGCGAGCTGGGACTTGTTGATCATCGCGCCGGGTTCGATCGCGGTGTCGAAGGGGGCAGATCGGCGCTAGGTTCACCCGAAAGTTGACCGCATCGACCTGCGCGTCGGCACCGGTTTCGCGCGGTCGACGCCGACCGGTCCATGGCTCCCCGCACCGGCCCTCCCCCCGTTGAACGGCCGTTACCTGGTCGGTGCAGCCTAACCTAAGAGATTGTTGAAAGGGTTACGCATGGTGGCATTGTGGTTGCATCATGCAACGATAGATTCGAGATCTTCACTCGACCGTGAACTCAGAAGATCACCCGTTCGGGAGTCGCTTGCGTCGGTATCCGAAGCGGTGCGGCGCTAGCGAACGGGCCCGGGGATCTGTGAGACCCCCGGGCCCTGGCACACGGACGGACGCTCAGCAGCTGGACTTGTAGACCGCCGCCTGACCCTCCGGGGTGTTCAGGTTCGCCTGGGTGAGCACGGTGAACCCGGTGCCGATCGACTTGGTGACCGGCTGGCCCTTGAGCGCGGCCACCGCCTGGTCGACGCCGTTCTTGCCGATCAGCGCCGGTTGCTGGGCCACCAGGGCCTGGACGGTGCCGGCCTGCAGTGCCTTGACCTGGTCCGGGCCGGCGTCGAAGCCGACGACCTTCACCGCACCCTGCTTGCCGGCCTGCCGGATCCCGGTGGCCGAGCCCTCGGCGGAGAACAGGTTGGTGGCGAAGACTCCGACGATGTCCGGGTTCGCCTGCAGTGCGGCGTTGACGATCTGCGCGGCCTTCTGCGGGTCGTTGTTCGAGTACTGCACGCCCAGGTCCTGGTAGGCGGGGTTGGCCTTGACCGCGTCCTGGAAGCCCTTCGCGCGGTCGTCGGTGGTGCTGATGCCCGGCTGGACGCTGACCACCAGTACCTTGCCGCCGTTCGGGGCCAGCTGGTGGATGGCGTCGAACGCTGCCTTGCCGCCACCCAGGTTGTCCGACGCGATGGCCGACGCCGCGACCGACGGGTCCTTCAGCGTGGTGTCCACCAGCACGACCTTGATGTTCTGCTGCACAGCCTGCTGGATCGGCTGCTGCATGGCGGAGACGTCGGTCGGCGCGATCAGGATCGCGTTCGGCGCCGAGGCGATCACCGACTGCAACACCGGCGTCTGCAGTGAGGGGTCGAACTTCTGCGGGCCGTTGGTGGTCACTTCCGCCCCCACCTTCGCGGCCTCCTCCTGGATGCCGCACTGCATCGTGACGTAGAACGCATCCCCGATCACGCCCTGGACGAACGCCAACTTGACCGGGCCGTTGGCCGGGGCGCCCCCTGTTGAATTACTCGACCCACACGCGGTGGCGCCGAGCGCCATCGCGAGCAGACCAGCGATGATCGCGCCTTTGCGGTTCATCGGTTCACCTTTCTCGGACCACTCCCGAAGCGGGAGAGAAATGGGAATTGCAGGGACGAACCGCGCAGTGCGGCCGCACGGCGCGCCTGATCGACAAAGACGGCGCCGATCAACACCGCGCCGACCACCACCTGTTGCCAGAACGACTGCACGCCGAGAATCACGAAACCGTTCTGCAACACGGACGGGATGAACAACCCGATCACCGTGCCGAAGATTGAGCCAACGCCACCGAACAGGCTGGTGCCGCCAATCACTACCCCGGCGATCACATTCAGGTTCGTATTGGACTGCCCGCTGATCGTGGTGGACTGGAAGAACGCCAGGTTCAGGATGCCCGCGAAGCCGGCCACCAGCCCGGCCAGCGCGTAGACCTTGACCAGGTGCCGGTCCACCCGGACACCGACCCGGCGGCCGGCCTCGGCGTTGGAGCCGACCGCGTAGGTGTAGAGCCCGAACCGGGTGCGGTGCAGCACGATCCCGCCGAGCACGACCACGAGCAGCGCGATCACGGACAGGGTCGGGATCTGGCCGACGATGTTGCCGAAGCCCACCGTGTTGACCAGTACCTCGGGCGCGTCCCGCAGGTCGATGCCGCCGGTGATGATCTGGGAGAAGCCCAGCGCCATGCCGAGCGTGCCGAGGGTGACGATCAGCGGAGGTACCCGCGCCCTTGCGATCAGCAGTCCGTTGACCAGGCCCCAACCCAGCCCGCACAGACACGCCACCACGATGCCGACGGTCGCGGTGCCCCAGCCGGCGCCGCCCATCGCCGCCATCGTCTTGTCCGCGATGACCCCGCTGAACACCAGCACACTGCCCACCGACAGGTCGATGCCGCCGGTGATGATCACGAAGGTCATGCCGACCCCGAGTACCGCGAGGATCGAGGTGTTGACCACGATGCCCCGGATGTTGAACGGGGAGAGGAAGGTGGTCGGGCGCAGCACCGCGAAGATCAGGACGATGACCACGAGCACCAGCACGATCTGGAGCGCCTGCAGTCGGGCCAGTCGGGCCAGCCGCCCCTTCGGCGGGTCCTCGTCCAGTACGGCGGTCTCGTCGTTCTCCTTGGACGCTGCGTTGGATGGCTCGGCTTCGCGCTCGTTGCGCCCTGTTGCCCGCCCAGGCTCGAGGGCGCTCCCCGATGCTCGCTCGCTGACGCCGTCGCGACTGGTCATTTCGCCTCCTCGCGGCTGAATGCGCCGGTCATCGCGGCGACGAGCTGCTCCATGTTGGTGTCCTTGGCGCGGTAGGTGGCCACCATCCGGCCCTGGCGCATCACCTGGACGCGGTCGGCCACCTCCATCACGTGCGGCATGGAGTGGCTGATGAACACGACGCCGATGCCCTCGTCGGCGACCCGGCGGATCAGGTCGAGCACGTTGCGGGTCTGCACCACGCCGAGTGCGGCGGTCGGTTCGTCCAGGAAGATCACCTTGCTCACCCAGGCCGCCGCTCTGGCCACCGCCACACCCTGCTTCTGTCCGCCGGACATCGAGCCGACAGCGCCGGACAGGTTGCGCACCGTGGCGCCGAGCTTGGCGAACGCCGCCTTGCTGCCCTCGCGCATCGCGTGGTTGTCCATGAACCCGAGGCGCCCGAGCAGGCCGGGGTGCATGATCTCCCGGCCCAGGTACATGTTCTGTACCGGATCCAGGTGCGGTGCCAGCGCCAGGTCCTGGAACACCGTCTCGATCCCGAGGCCGCGCGCGGTGGCCGGAGTGTCCAGCCGGACGCGCTCACCGTTCAGCCGGATCTCGCCGCCGTCCGGCACCTCGCTGCCGGACAGCATCCGCACCAGCGTGCTCTTGCCGGCGCCGTTGTCGCCGATCAACGCGACCACCTCGCCGGCGTCGACGTCGAAGTCCGCGCCGTTCAGCGCCCGCACGTGCCCGTACTGTTTGACCAGCCCCGTTGCTTGCAACAGCGTCATGCCGAGAGTGCCTCCTTGCACAGTCGTCCCATCAGTTCAGCGGCCCGAGCACGTCACGGCCCGCGCACGTCAGTGGCCCCGGGTCACGGCCTCAGCTCCCCACTGCCGCGGGCGATCAGCCGGAGCGGCGCCTCGATCCGTCTGGGCGGCTCGGTACCGCCGGCCAGCCGGTGGAACAGCCGCTCGGCCGCCAGTTGGCCGATCACCTCGGGGGAGTGGTCGATCACGGTGACCGCCGGCTGCAGGCTGGCCGCCATGGAGAAGTCGCCGAAGCCGACCAGCGCGACGTCGGTCCGGTCCAGCGTGTGCAGCGCCGGGGCCACCCCCATCGAGCTGCGGGTGTTCGAGGTGAAGAACGCGGTGGGCGGGTCGGCGTGGCCGAGCAGCTGGCCGGCCCGCTCGGTGGCCTCGGGGATCTCCGAGCAGTCGGCGGCGATCAGGGACTCGTCGACCGGGATGCCGGCGGCCTCGAACTCCGCCCGGTACCCGGCAAGGCGCTGGTCCGCGGTCTCCAGGTTGAGCAGGTCGCCGACGTAGGCGATCCGGCGGTGGCCGTGTGCGATCAGGTGGCCCACCGCGGTGCGCGCACCGTGGTAGTCGTCCACCAGCACGGCGTCCACGCCCAGCTCGATCGGGCCCCGGTCGATGAACACCACCGCACAGGACGCCGCGCCCAGGTACCGGTGGTTGAGCGAGGCCGGCGCCACGATGATGCCGGCCACCTTGCGGCGGATCATTCCCTCCAGCAGCAGCCGCTCCCGGTCGGCCGAGCGGCCGGTGCTGGCCACCGTCACCGTCAGCCCGTTGGCGAACGCCACCTTCTCGACCTCGCTGGTGACGCTGGCGAAGAACGGGTCCGCGATCGAGTCGACCACCACGCCGATGGTCTCGTCGGTACCCCTGCGCAGCGAGCGGGCCAGCGGGTCGGGCTGGTACTGCAGCTCGACGATCGCCCTGGCGACCCGCGCCCGGGTGTGTTCGGCGACCCGGGGATCGCCGTTGAGCACCCGGCTGGCGGTCTTGGTGCTGGTGCCGGCGGCGGCCGCGACATCGCTGAGCCGTGCCTTGCGCCCGCTCACCAGACCGGCTCCCGACGTAGGTAATCGATGTCATAACGTGGTGCAGAACACTCGTTGCTCCCCGCCGGGATGTCAATACGTCCACGCGCGGAAGCCCGGTGTTGCGCACAGCGCCTGCCGGGGCCCGGGACCGCGCCACCGGCGAACCCGGCCGGCCGGAACACCTGGGTGACCGACCGGGTCGTGGTGTAGTAGAAGGTGGTGTCCCGCCAGCACTGGGCGCGCCTGGCCCCGTTCCCGGGACCCCCGGTCGAAGAGCTCGTAGACCTCCAGCTGCCTGTCGCGCATCCAGCTCCGCCTCTCGTGGTGGGTGCGCCCAGCGAACCCACTGGACGGGCCGGGCTCAATGGGCAGCTCTGCCCACTGTTGCGCCGCGCGCCGGTCAGCCGGCGAGTTCGGCGTTGGCGCGCTCGGTCACGGTGGCGAGCACCCGGTGGGCCGTTGCCAGGTCCTCGGCCGGCAGGTCGCCGTAGAACCGTGCCGCGAGCCGCGCGATGCCCGCCCGCACCTGGCGGACGCGCGCCTCGCCGGCCGGCGTGAGGGTGATCTCCGTGCCGGCGCGGCCGACCAGGCCATGGCCGACGACGTCGTCGAGCGCGGCATGCACGGGCGGTTCGTCGACCCGCAGGGTGCGGGCGAGGCGACTCACCTGCGCATCCTGCTCCAGCGTCGGTCCGTTGCTGTCCAGGTCGTTCAAGATCACCCAGCCGTTGAAGCTGGTGCCGGACTCGGCCAGCAGCCGGTCGAACACCGCTCGGGTGGCCCGCTCGGCCTGTCCGATGTCCTGGCCGGTCAGGGTGGGGGTGTGTGTCATGGGAGTTCTCCGGTCTCGGTGTCGGACGGGGTCGGCCGCCGGGAGGTCGTCGGGGCGTCGAGCAGGGCGTGCAGGGACTCGAGCAGCGCCCGGGTCCGCGGGCTGTGCAGGCCGCCGAGTGGCGCGGTGAGCTCCTCCTGTAGCCCGATGACCAGTGCGACCGCGCGGCCGGCGACCTCGCGGCCCCGGTCGGTGAGGGCAAGCTGTACCGCGCGGGTGTCGTCCGGGTTGCCGGTGCGCTCGATCAGCCCGGACCGCTCGAGTGCACGCGCCAACTTCGAGACGTAGAGCGGCTCGAGGCCGCTGAAGTCGGCGAGCTGGCGCTGGCTGGGCCGCCGGCCGGCCCGCTCCATGCTGAGCAGGGGGGCGAGCACGGCGTACTGCGCGTGGGTGAGCCCCAGCGGCGCGATGGCCCGGTCGATCGCCGTGCGCCACCGCATCGACAACCGCCACACCAACCCGGTCGGCGGAGCCTCGGGTGCGTCAGCCTGCTCGGTCACAAGATATACGGTACATGGATTCTATGTACATGTACGGTATTTTTCGGCGGCGCCGGAGCGGCGGCCCGCGACTCGCTCAGGCCGGCACCCGTACGGCGGCGAGCAGTTCGGGCCCGCGCTCGGTCAGCCGCTGGTAGGCGAGCCGGCCCAACCACCAGGCCGCGCCGATCCCACTCAGCACGCCGACTCCGACGGCCAGCCAGGCGGCCGCGAGGACGCCCGACCCGCCGAGCACGAGCACCAGGACCGGCGGGATCACCGCGAGGACCTGCAGCAGCGACATGGCCAACCGGGTGAAGACGAGGCCGAAACCGAACTGGCCGGTCCCGGTCAGTGGGTTGCCCTGCTTGCCGGTGGGCATCGCCGACGGTGCCCGCACCGACACCAGCACGATCGTGCCGGCGCCGCCGCCGATCAGCGCGGGGACCAGGGCCAGCACCCACGGATAGGCGCCGGAGGTGCCGGTGACCCAGGGCAGGACCAGCGCGGCGGCCAGCGCGGCAGGGCCGACGATCAACACCCAGGCCCACTGCCGTCCGCGTACGTCGGCGCGCGCGGCTCCCGGCGTCACCAGGGTCTGCCACACGGCGGATCCGTCGAAGCCGTAGAGGTTGCTGATCTGCAGCGCGGCGAAGAAGGCGATCCACAGCGCCGAGTAGGCCAGCGAGTGCGGACCGCCGCTCCCGATCCAGGACGTGGCGGGCAGGATCAGGCCGAGCACGATCGAGGTGAACAGCAGCGCCCGGCGCCGCGCATCCCGCCACCACATCCGCAGTTCCTTGCCGATGACCGCGCCGAGCGGACTGGCCGGGAGCAGATCGCGCCGGGCTCGGACGCCACCCACGCCACCCACGCCACCGACGCGGGCCGCCCGGAGCGGCGCACCGGCCGACTGGCTCGTCGTCAGCCGGCGCTCCAGGAGCCGTGACCAGGCCAGCACGAGCAACCCGTCCAGCACAGCGAGCGCGAGCAACAGACCCAGTGCCAGCGGCCAGTCCCGGTCGACCGAGGCGGCGACCGCGGTCGGTCCCCATCCGGTCGGCAGGAAGCGCAGCGCGGCGGTGAACACCGGCGCGGTCTGGCCGGTGACCACGGGCCCCAGCGCGTTGAACGCCGCCCTGGCCGGCAGGTAGGCCAGCCCGACGAGCGCGGCCAGCAGCACGCCGAGATCCCTGCCGCGGCGGGAGCCGAGCAGTGCGCCGAGACCGCCGATCACCACCCTGGACAGCAGGACCGCCAGTGCGAGCTGCAACCCGACCGCGAGCACCGCGACCAGGACCGCGACCAGCCCGCCGGCCACCGCCGCGAACACCAACCCGGTGAACGCGATCAGAGTGACCAGCGGCGCGACGCCGACCAGTGCGGCGGCGAGCAGGCCGCCTGCCAGCATGGCCGGCCGGATCGGCAGCAACGCGAAGTTCTCCGGCCGCAGGGTCTCGTCGCCGCCGCCGGTCAGGACCGGGCCGAACAGCCAACCCAGCGTCCACACGGCGAACAGCACCGAGGCGACGTCGGTGCCGACGGTGAGCCCGCCGGGGTGGTTGGCGATCGAGATCGTGCAGAACACACCCGCGGCGACACCCCAGAGCGCGCCGACGCCGAAGACCACGCCGCGTCCGCCGCGCAGCGAGTGTCGCAGCACCCGCAGCTTCATCCTGATCAGGACGCCAGCCACGACAGGCCCTCCGCACCGCCGGTGTGCCCGCCGACCAGGTGGACGAAGGCCTGCTCCAGCGTCCGGTCACCGCGGACCTCGTCGACGGCCCCGCTGGCCACCACCCGGCCGCGGGTGATCACCGCGACGTGGTCGCAGAGCTTCTCGACGAGCTCCATCACGTGGCTGGAGAGCACCACGGCGCCACCGGCGGCGACGAAACGGCGCAGGATGGTGCGGATGGTGGACGCCGACACCGGGTCGACGGCCTCGAACGGCTCGTCCAGCACCAGCAGCTTCGGCGCGTGCATCAGCGCGGTGGCCAGGCCGATCTTCTTGCGCATGCCGGCCGAGTAGTCGATCACTAGGGTGGTTTCGGCCTCGGTCAGCTGCAGCACGTGGAGCAGTTCGTCCGCGCGCGCGGCGACGGTGCCACGGTCCAGCCCGCGCAGCTGTGCGGTGTAGGTCAGCAGCTCCCGCCCGGTCAGCCGCTCGGGCAGTGCCAACCCGTCGGGCAGCACCCCGACCAGTTCCTTGGCGCGGGCCGGGTTCTCCCAGACGTCCAGCCCGAAGATCCGCACGTCGCCGGCATCGGGCCGCAGCAGTCCGACGGACACCGACAGCGAGGTCGTCTTGCCGGCCCCGTTGGGGCCGACCAGCCCGAAGAACGAGCCGCGCGGCACCGACAGGTGCAGGTCGTCCACGGCCAGCGTGTCGCCGAACCGCTTGCGCAGGCCCGAGATCCGCAGTGCCGGGGCCGTGTCGGCCGCCTCGGTGTCGTACCTCGGGAGACCGTTCTGCACACACTCGCCGGCGTCCGCCACTGGCTGTCCCGTTCGCTAGACCTGGCGCAAGCTCACAGCTTGCCCCGGAAGGGTGTTCCTACCGCTGGCCTGGACGGTGACAGCTCGGGCGCCCGGGATCGAGGGAGCACACCCCCGGGGAGGCCGGGAACAACCCCCGTAACCGGGGTAGGGACCGCCCCCGGCCATGCGGTTGCCGCGGCCGGGCGTTCTCGGGCGCCTCAGTTGTCGATCAGGCGGCCGTCCCGGAGGTGGATCACCCGGTCCGCGACGCGGGCCTCCTCCTTCTCGTGGGTGATCAGGACGACGGTCCGGCCGGCCTCGTGCAGGGCGACGAGCAGCTTGATGATCTCCCGCCCGGTCACGCTGTCCAGGGCGCCGGTCGGCTCGTCGGCCACCAGGATCATCGGGTCGGCGACCAGCGCCCTGGCGATGCAGACCCGCTGCTGCTGGCCGCCGGACAGTTGGCTGGGCATGTGCTTCATCCGGTCGCTCAGGCCGACCTGCTCCAGCGCGCGGCTGGCCCGTGCCGTCCGGTCCCGAATGCCCGCGTAGACCAGCGGCAGCTCGACGTTGCGGCTGGCACTGGTACGCGGGATCAGGTTGAACGACTGGAACACGCAGCCGACCTTGCTGCCTCGGATGCGGGCCAACTCGCGCTGGCTGTAGTCGCTGACGTCGGTCCCGTCCAGGAAGTACCTGCCCTCCGACGGCGGGTCCAGACAGCCAAGCACGTTCATCAGGGTCGTCTTGCCAGCGCTGGAGGGGCCCATGACGGCGACGAACTCGCCCGCCTCGATGGTCATGTTGACCCGGTCGAGCGCCCGGATCTCCTCGTTGGGGCCGGCCCGGTAGATCTTGCTGACCTCCTCGAGGCGGATCAGCGCGCCGGCCGACCCGACCCGACCGTCTTCTTGTTGATTGGGGACCGCCGTGTCCAGCGCCATCTCGACACTCCGGTTGTGATCGAAGACACAGGACTGTACCTCGCCCGAACCGGATTTGGCTCCCGATCGACGGCGGTTACCGTCCCCGGGTATGACGGGGGCCGAATCGGGCGGGGTCGAACCCGCCGCTGTGGCCGCCGAGATCGTGCTGGCGGTGCAGGACAGCACCGAGGACCGGTTCCACCTGGCCTCGGACTTCTACCGGGCGGACTCGGGCGACCGCTCCCGTTACGGGAGGGCGGAGCCGAGCTTCCTGCGTTGGGAAATTGCCCGGGGGGTGCTGAACTGCCCCGCCGCCGAGCAGCCGGGGAGCCCGTGGTGGCGGGCGGTCAACAACCGGTTGCTGCGCGACAAGGTGGAGGCTGACCAGCTCAGCATCGGCAGGCCGGGCAGTCCCTCCTCGCGTGCCGTCCACCTGTGGGTCGAGTTCATCGCCGCGCCGTCACCTCGGGGCTGGTACCGGGCGCACAACGCGAGCATCATGGCCGGGTACCTCGACCATCAGCCGTTGGCCATGGACGAGCTCCCCGCCGAGTGCTTCCTGGTGAACGTCGCCCTCGGGCGCGCGTTGTACGCGCACGCGATGCTGGCCCGGCCACGCCTGGCGTTGGGTGGCTTTGCGCCGCTCGGTCCGCTGCTCGCCGACCCACGCCGGTACTCGGTCGGCCGTTCGGTCTGGTCGGCGAGCAGTACCCGGCTCCTGCCCCGGATCGTCGCCTTCGCCACCAGGGCGGGAGCAGGTCAATGACACAGAGCCACCGATGAAACGACCAGTCGTCGGGCGATCGACGATCGTCGCGCCGGTGTTGCGGCATGCTGGGCAGTACACGACCCGACGGCCACGGAGCGGAACTGGTGACAGATGAGGAGCTGGTCGTCGAGTTCGCCCTGACCCGCCTGGACAACCCGGGTGTCGAACTCGATGAGATCGCCGCGATGGTGGTCCGCCGCGTCGGACCGGATCGGATGCTCCAGTTCGCGTCACAGAACCTCGCCGTGCGGGGTGAGCTCCGGGGCAGCGCATTTGATTCGGCTGTCGAGTGCGTGCTGCGGATCGTGCTGAAGCTTCGGGGCGATTGACGTAGCGCCGGGTGCGACAGAACACTCTGGGGCGGAGAGGATCTCGCGATGTTCGAGGCTCTGTGGGAGTGGGATTCGGGTCTCGGGCGTCAGCTTCTGGAGTTCTACCAGGACCTGCACCGGCACCCGGAGCTGTCGTTGCAGGAGCACCGCACCGCGGCGCGCATCGTCGAGGCGGTGGCGCCGTTGGGTGTCGAGGTGACCACGGGTGTGGGCGGTACCGGTGTGGTGGCTCTGCTGCGGAACGGCGCGGGCCCCACTGTGATGCTGAGGGCCGATATCGACGCCCTGCCGGTGGAGGAGAAGACCGGACTGCCCTACGCCAGTTCTGCGCGCGGGGTCGACGCGGACGGCACCGCTGTCCCGATCATGCATGCCTGCGGACACGATATGCACGCGACCTGCCTGGTTGGCGCGCTGACGGTGCTCGGGCAGCTCAAGCAGCGTTGGTCCGGCACGGTGATGGCGGTGTTCCAGCCGGCGGAGGAGTTGGGCCGCGGCGCGCGAGACATGATCGCCCACGGTCTGTTCGAACGCTTCCCCCGTCCGGACATCGTGTTCGGTCAGCACGTCGCGCCACTGCCGGCCGGCACGATCGGCTACGGCACCGGCCCAATGCTGGCCGCCGCTGACTTCGCCCGGGTGCGGCTCTACGGGCGGGGCGGGCATGGTTCCCGACCTGCGAGCACGATCGATCCGATCGTGCTGGCCGCGTCCATCGTGATCCGGCTGCAGACGATCGTGGCACGCGAGGTCCCGATCGATGAGAAGGCGGTGGTCACTGTGGGGACCATGCACGCCGGGACGAAGGACAACATCATTCCGGACGAGGCGGAGCTGGGCATCACGATCCGCACGTACTCGGATCTGATCCGGACCCGGGTGATGGCCGCGGTCGAACGCATCATCCGTGCCGAGGCCGCCGCGAGCGGGGTGGAGCGGGAACCGGATGTCGACTGGGGGCTCAGCATGCCTGTCCTGTGCTGCGACCCCGACGGGACGACCAGGACAGCGGCGGCGTTCACCGAGCAGTTCGGCGCTGACCGGATCCGGCAATTGGCCCCGGCGGCGGGCAGCGAGGACGTCGGGCACTTCGGCGCTGCGCTGGGTGTGCCGACCGTGTTCTGGTTCTGGGGCGGCGGCGATCCCGAGCAGTTCAAGCAGGCGATGGCCGCGGGGCGTTTCGACCAGGATGTGCCCTACAACCACTCACCCAGGTTCGCACCGGTCCCGGAGCCGACCATCGCCACCGGCGTGGAGGCCTTGGCCACCGCCGCGCTGAACTGGCTGAAGACCTGACCCGTGCCCGGGCGGGCGTCGCTACCAGCGGTTGTGGACATGGGGCCGGATGAGCTCGTCGTACACCTCGCGGATCGCGGCGTGCACCTCGTCGCCCAGCGGAGCCAGGTCGGCCGCCGCGGCGTTGCCATTGGCCTGCTCGGTGTTGCGGGCGCCGGGGATGATCACCGTGACGGCGGGCTGGTCGACGATCCAGCGCAGCGCGAACTGGGCCATCGTCGCGCCGGGGGGAACCAGCGGCCGCAGCCGCTCCACCGCGGCCAACCCCACGTCGTAGGGCACACCGGCGAACGTCTCGCCGACGTCGAACGCGGCGCCGTCCCGGTTGTAGTTGCGGTGATCGTCCGCGCCGAACGTGGTGCTTGCCGTGTACCGGCCGGAGAGCAGGCCGGAGGCGAGCGGTACCCGGGCGATGACCGCCACCCCGGCGTCGGTCGCCGCCGGGAGCACCTGCTCCAACGGCTTCCGCCGGAACGCGTTGAGGATGATCTGCACGCTGGTGGTGCCCGGGCGGGCGATCGCGGTCAGTGCCTCGTCCACGGTCTCCACGCTGACCCCGTATGCGGCGATCCGTTCCTCGGCGACCAGCTCGTCGAGGGCGTCGAAGATCTCGTCGCGGGAGTACGCCTCGGTCGGCGGGCAGTGCAGCTGCACCAGGTCGATGGTGTCCACGCCGAGGTTCGCGCGGGAGCGGTCGTTCCAGGCGCGGAAGTTGGCGCGCGAGTAGCCCTCCGGCGTCTGCTCCTCGAGGCGGCGGCCCATCTTGGTGGCCACGGTGAGCCCGGGCCGCTCTTTCAGGAAACGCCCGACCAGGGTCTCGCTACGGCCGTCGCCGTAGACGTCGGCGGTGTCGAGGAACGTCACCCCGGCATCGGTGGCCGCGCCGAGCACCCTCAGTGCGTCGTCCTCGCTGACCTGCCCCCAGTCCGCCCCGAGCTGCCAGCAGCCCAGGCCGATCACGCCGATCTCGCGCCCGAGCCGTTTCGCCATTCGGTTCTCCACGAGATCCGACCCTAACCGATGTGCTGACGACGATCATGCGCTGAGCGCGTCGCTGTGACCTGGCCTGACCCCGGCCGGATCACGCCCGATCACCGCCGGCCAGCGTGGCCCGATCTTGTCGTAGAGCCGCCCGGCGATCGGTGACGACCCATTCGACGTCCCGTGCGCTCGCGCCCAGCTCCGTCTGGATGTGCGGGATGGCGACGTTGACGATGCTGGTGTCCAGCGCCGACATGAACATGCCGACGATGAGCACAGCGAGGGGAACGACCCAGCCCGCGGCTTCTGCTCTCGGGAGGCGCCACCGGCGCCGGCCGTGACCGGGCCCGACGTCGTGGCCGTGGTCCCCGCGCGGGCCGGGGCTCAGGAGCTGTCCCACGCTGGCCGGGTCGCCGACTCAGGGCACTAGAGTCCTGAGTCCGCTCGCGCAATGCCTCCGCCCGCGGAAACCGCTGCTGGACCTGTCGCTACCGGGGGATTAACGTCGCTGCTGCTCATTCGCGCGGTCACCGAGACTCCTCGTTCTCGCCGTTAAGGAGCGTGTCGCATGAAGTGGTCGTCCCGTGCAGCGAACGGCGGCACTCTTCTGACGGTGTGCGGCTCGATCGACAAGACCGATGCGTCCAGGCTCAAGCTGCTGATGCGCCCGAAGGGCGTGTCCGCCAGTCTCGTGCTGGACCTGAGCGAGGTGACGTTCCTGGGCCCCGCCGGACTCGATGTACTCGCCGACACGGCCGCGCATCTGGCCGACTCCGCCTCGCCCCTGGCAATCGTCGTCGGTGGTTGCGATGCACAGGTGCGGCGCGCGATAGAGGACGCCCACCTCCAGCAGCCCCTGCGACTCTTCAGCACCGTCGAACACGCCCTCGCCGCACGGCCGTCACTGGGGGACTAGCTCCGGTTTTCGCGCCCGCCTCGCCGAGGGGTTGGCTCGACGAACGGACCGCGCAACGGCATGGTGCACCTCCGGTTCCGAAACGGGTTCAGGCACGCCGCACGATGCTTCGGTCACTTCGGCGGGAGCGACCGGGCGTAGTCGACCCCGTGCCGGATCCAGCGGTCGAGCTCGTCGTCGGTGGCGTGCGCGTCGATGTCAACTCGCAGCCAGCCGTCCATCTCCCGTCCGCGCATGACGAACCGGCTCGCCCGGGGATCGACAATCAGGGTGTCGGTCTGCGCCGGATCGACGCGCAGCAGCAGGCCGCCCTGACGGCTTGCGCTGACGGCCATGTGTCCGGCAACCATGAAGGCCAGGCCGCCGAACATGGGCTTCTCGACGACTCCGGGCTCGCTGGCCAGAATCTCGCGAAGCCGGTTGGCCATATCGACGTCGTACGCCACGGCGGCAGTATCCCGGGATGACACCTGCTTGACCATGCCCAGTCGGACGCAATCAGCGCGCCGAGTGCTGACCGCCCTCCGGTTTGCGTCCATGCAGCCGCTGGCCCGAGAATTCCTGCCCGGGGCCGACGATGACGGGCTGGTCCTCTGGACTCGCAAGATGGTCGTTAGCGAGTAACGGGCAGTCCCGAAAAGCACCGGCGGATCTACCAGGGCAGGGTGCCTTCGGCGTCGAAGTAGCCTCCGGTCGGGTCGTCAGGACCCACCCGCGCCATGCGCACGATGATCTCGGCGCCTTCCTCGACGGTCTGAGCGCCGGTGTTCCCGTTCAGGTCGGTACTGGTGAAGCCGGGTTCGACCGCGTTGATCCGCATGGTCGGGAACGCCTTCGCGTACTGCACGGTGAGCATGTTGACCGCGGCCTTCGACGCCGGGTAGGCGACGCCCGGGTAGGCGTAGGACCTGCCGCCTGGCGTGGTGAGCCGCGTCAGCGAGGCCAGCCCACTGCTGACGTTGACCACGACCGGAGCAGCTGAACGCAGCAACAGCGGCAGAAACGCGTGGAGGACGCGCACGGTGCCGAAGACGTTCGTCTCGAACGTGCGCCGCATCAGGTCGGCGGTCAGGTCCGCGGCGCCGACCACGACGTTGCCACTCGTCCACTCCTCTGCGATACCGGCGTTGTTGACCAGTACGTCCAGCCCTCCGTCGGCCTCGACGGTCGTCACCGCGGCCGCCACGGACGCGTCGTCGGTGACGTCGAGCTGGACTGCCCGCGCGCCCAGCTGCTCGGCGGCCCGGCGCCCGCGTTCGGCGTCCCGGCTGCCGAGGTAGACGGTGTGGCCGCCGGCGATGAGCTGGCGCGCGGTCTCGAAGCCGAGACCCTTGTTCGCTCCGGTGATCAGTGTTGCTGTCATGCTTCAACGCTAGGATTTAGAGCGTGCTCGAAGTCAAGCCGCAGCCGGTACCCGGGTCCACTCACGCCGATCCCCAGGCGGGCCTGAGCATCGCCGAGGCCGCCCGCCGCGCCGGGGTCAGCGTGCACACCCTGCGCTACTACGAACGCGCCGGCCTAGTCGTCACCCCTGTCGACCGCACCGCCGGCGGCCGACGGCGCTACCAGCAGCTGGACCTGGACTGGATCACCGTCTGCACCAGGCTGCGGGCCACCGGCATGCCGATCAAGACCATCCGCCACTACGCCCAACTCGTCTCCGCCGGGCCCGGAAACGAGCGGGAACGACTTGCCGTCATGGAGGCCCACCGCGCCGAGGTGACCGCCAAGCTGGCCGAAATCCAGGAGAACCTGAAGGCCCTCGACTACAAGATCGATGTTTACCGAGGCCGGCTCGCCGCCGGCGACGCCGACCAACTGTGGGCGCCCAACCGAGCTGATTCCCGCTGAGCAATCCGCACACCGCGCCAGCGCTGGGCCTTCGATTGCCGCCCGTACCGCCGCGCCGCTGACAGGCGCTGTACCGGTCACACGCCGCAGCGGCGGAGTGATCACGATCACAACATGGTCTTGTGCTCTGTCACTCCATGGTCTTACCGTTTCACCCAACTCAGCTATCAATCGCGTCGGTGTTGTATCGGTACCAGACATCTGACGTCTGATGTTGCCGACGGACTCGGGGCGGGTCGAGTCAGGGTCGAGAGGGGGATCTGGGGTACGGCGACGAGGTCGATGACGCTGGACATCCGCCTTGGGGGTGCTCACCATGATCGAGGGGAGAAGGCAGTGACGGAAAGCGCGGCGCCAAAGACGTACGCCGCGGAGGTCCCCAGCAAGAACCTGCCGGCGATGGCCTATGCGGACATCCCGGAGCCGAACTCGCTACGTAAGGTGCTCGGGCCGAGCGTGATCATGGCAGCGTTGTCCATCGGCTCGGGTGAGTATCTGCTCTGGCCCTACATCACCACCCAGGTCGGGCTGGTGTTGCTGTGGGCCGCCATCGTCGGTGTCAGCCTCCAGTTCTTCCTGAACATGGAGATCGAGCGCTGGACGCTGGCCACCGGGGAGACGGCGATCGCCGGATTCGCCCGGCTGTGGAAACCCTGGGGCGCGGTGATGGCAATCGCCGCCTTCGTCACGATCGTCTGGCCGGGCTGGGCGACCAGCGGAGCGACCGTGCTCGGTTTCCTGTTCGGCTTGAGCACGTCGGGCGCGACCTGGGTGGCGGTCGTCGCGCTGCTGGCGATCGGGGTCACGCTCACCGCGTCACCGGTGGTGTACAAGACGGTCGAGAAGATCGAGACGGTCAAGGTCCTCGCGGTGTTCTTCTTCCTGATCGTTGTGATGGTCGCTGGGATCAGTGCGCGGGCCTGGGGAGACGTCCCGCAGATCGTCACCGGGTTCGGCACCGGCCTCGGCACCATTCCCGGTGGGCTGGACGCCGCGTTGGTGCTGGGCGCGATCGCATTCGCCGGCGCCGGCGGGATTGGCAACCTGGCGCAGAGCAACTGGATCCGCGACAAGGGCTTCGGGATGGGAGCGCACATCCCGCGCATCGTCTCGCCGGTCACCGGCCAGGACGTGGCGCTGGCGGCGACCGGGAAGATGGTTCGCCAGGACGAGGCGAACCTGAGCCGGTTCTGGCGCTGGTGGCGGGTGGCGAACATCGAACAGGGGGTCTCGTTCTGGTTCGTGACTGCCTTGTCGATCTTCGTGTTCTCCATGCTGGCGTACTCCACCGTCTTCCTGAAGGACCTGCCGGCGGAGGGCAACCTCAAGTTCATCCAGGGGATGGGCGCCGCGGTCTCCGAGATCGTCGGCGGTTGGTTCGGCATCATGTTCCTGGTGATCGGCGGTGTCAGCCTGCTGCTGACCGCACTGGCGAATGTGGACTACGTCAGCCGGGTCATCGCGGACGTACTCAAGACGATCTATCTCACCGGTAACAAGCGGTGGACCGAGAGCCGCCTCTACTTCGCCTTCGTCTGGGCAATGGTGATCATCGGCGTGGTGATCCTGCTCGTCGGGTTCAGCCAGCCGTTGGCGCTGCTCGTGGTGTCGTCGTCCACGAGCGGCCTGGTCATGGTCGTCTACTCGGTACTGCTCATCCAGCTCAACCGGAAGGCACTGCCGGCCCAGCTCAAGGTTCGCGGTCTGCGCCTCGGCATCATGATCGTTGCCGTGCTCTTCTACGGATACTTCTCGGTCCGGCTGGCCATCTCCTACGGAGGCATGCTGTTCAGCTGAGGCCGGGCCAGCGCATCCAGGTCAAAGCTAGACCCGCTAGCTTCGAATGAGAATTCGGCGCAATTTGCGGCGGGGTGTCTGTGAGTATTCGATCCATTTTGGTGGGATGAATTCGGGGAGTCCGTCGTGCATGCGGACTTCCCAGTCGGACTGGTGCACCATCCGGTGATGCGTCCAACACAACATCACCAAATTGTCGAGTTTTGTCTCACCATGATGGACCCAGTGCACAATATGGTGCACCTCGCAGGAACTCGGTGGCCGGTCACACCCCGGATGGGCACAACCCCCATCCCGAACCGCGACCGCCCGCCGCTGCGCCAACGTGGCGCACCGTTTCTCCCGCCCCACATCCAACGGCTCACTGTTCGCACCGAGCACGATCGGGGTGATCTGGGCGTCGCAGCACAGCCGGCGTACCTCACCCGGCCCGATGTGCCCGCCCAGTTCGAGGTTCGCCCCGCGCAATCCGGCCTTCAGCGCCTCCAAGCCCATGGTGATCGCCACGTGCGGGCGCTCGCCGCCCTGCGCGGGGAGCCGGCCTTCGTCGAGGGTGTGCGCGCAGATCTCCCCGAGCGCATCCGCCTGGCGTTGGCCCAACGACTTGTTCTCGTCGGCGGCCGGTTTGAGGATCGCCCCGATCGCCCGGGCCACCGTCTCGAACGTCGCCGAGTCCAACTGGCCCTTGATCTTCCCGCCGACACCGTGGCGGGACTTGGCCAGGTGCAGCTCGTTGACCTGCGGATCGTCCTCACCCGGAGGTGCGCCGTCCTGGTCCAAGAGGTCGATCTCTTCGCGGGCCTTGCGGGACAACACCTCCGGGCTGCACTGCCGGGCCCAGTCGGCGAACAACCCCTCGGCCGCCACCCACTGCTCCACCGTGATCCGCCGCGCCGCATCGGTGTTGAGCACGTTCTCGATCACCTCGGCATGCGCGAGATCGATCTCGAACGCGCCCAACGCCATCGCCGTCGCCGGCAGTTTCGGCTCCAACACCTCACCCACCAACGACCGCGTGGGAAACACACTGGACGCGACCGCGACCATCCGCCGTCCGTCCCGCTGGCTCACCCCGAGGAGATCGCTGACCGCGTTCCTCGAGCACGTCCCGCGCTCGAGGAACTCCCCGTCACCGTCCAACCCGGCGACCAACACCAACAGGTCGTACTCACATTGGCGCCGCAAAACCCAGTAGGACTTCACGCCGTCAATCCGACACTCCGCACCACCGGTGAGCTCGAGTGCGCGCAACGCGGCCATGGAATCCATGACCACCCGCCGCGCCGCAACAACCGAACCCTCCGACATACCCAGAATTATGTCGAAGGGGTACGACAATTCCCGAAGATCCAGCCGCCTTCGGGAAAAAGCTTGGTCAGCTCGGGGTCGGCTCCAGGTAGCTCTCCCACGCGTCGATGCTGACGGTGAGGCCGGGGTCGCTGTCGTTGCCCCACAGTTCCCGGGCGTCGAACCGCACGGAGTAGAGCCACTGGGGGTGCTCGCCGGCGTTGTGTGCGCTGGTATCCGGGAACACGTGCGCGCCATGGATTCGCTCGACGACGCCCCCTTTGCCCCGGGCGTAGCGCGGCAGCCGGGTGTGGCCGGTCGGGTGCATGTTGCGGGTGCGCACCCGTTCGCCGACCGCGAACCGGGCCGGGACGTCGACCGGGCGGACAGCGGGGCTACCGGCCGCCAGTACCGCCGGGACGTCGCCCGCGCTGAGCACGCGCGACACCGGCACGCCGGGGCGCAGCGAGCGGCGCAGTTCGAGCTCGTCGGCACCCACCAGGCCCGCGTCCACCAGCAGCCGCTCCAGCGCCTTGATCCAGATCTCGTAGTAGCTCGAGCTCAGGTACTCCCGAGGTGGGAGGCTCTCCCTGGCGTGCCGGCTGGCGTCGATGCTCCAGCGCCCAGCGGCGCCGACGGCGAGGTTGAGGGCGAGTGCGCGACGCTCCCAGTCGGCGTGGAAGTACTCGTTCTCGGGTTCGCCGATGACCGGACCGAAGCCCATCATCCCGCCGAGGTCCGCCGCGCCGTTCACGGTGACATCGCCAGGCCTGTGCCGATCATGGAGTCGCGGGTGACGAGCGCGGCGAGCCTGTCTTCGGTCCAGCCGTCGGTGCCCTCCGGCCGCATCGGCACGACGAGGTAGCGGACCTCGGATGTCGAGTCCTGCACGGCAATGCGCGTGGCGTCCGGCAGCGTGACGCCGAAGTCGGCGAGCACCCCGCGCGGGTCGATGACCGCGCGGGAGCGGTATGCGGGCGACTTGTACCAGGTGGGCGGCAGTCCGAGCACCGTCCACGGGTAGCACGAGCACAGTGTGCAGACGACGAGATGGTGCAACCGCGGGGTGTTCTCCAGGGCGACCATGTGTTCGCCGGCCCGGCCGGTGAAACCCAGCTCGGCGATCGCCGAGGTGGCGTCGCTGAGCAGCCGCTTCCGGTAGGCGGGGTCCGACCAGGACCTGGCGACAACCTTCGCTCCGTTTCGCGGGCCGACGTCGTGCTCGTAGGTCTCGACAATTGCGTCCAGGGCAGCGGGCTCGACGTACCCCTTCTCGACCAGGATGGATTCCAACGCCTCGGTCCGAGCCGCCATGCTCCCGTTGTCGACCATCCCGATATTTTAGTGGGCCAAGCTTCCGACCCGCCTCGTCAACCAGCGATATGGAGCCAGGCTCAGATGCCCCGGGATGTCAAGGCGGTCGTGACGGCTCCGACTCTGTGGTGGGACCGTTCTTGCCAGCACCTCCGAAGGAGCTCCGATGTCCGAGAGCACCACCGAGTCCGCCCGCGTCGTCAAGGTCGCCGCCGGGGTTGAGAACACCGACCGGACAGCGCCGATCCGCGACGGCCGCCACCAGGCGCTTGCGGTCCTCATCGGTAACTGGATCAACGAAGGCCACACGATTGAGACCGAGGACATCCCGTCGGTCCCGATCCTCACCAGCGATGTCTACGAGTGGGCGCCCGGCGGGTTCTTCGTCGTGCATTCGGCCTTCGGGAAGATCGGCGGAACGAGTGTCGGTGGCGTCGAGATCATCGGCGTTGACGGCGAGGCGCACCGCTCCACGTTCTACGACAGCTTCGGCAACCTCCACCAGTCCCGCCTGGAGATCCAGGGCGACCTGCTCAGGTGGATCGGAGACCGAACGCGTTGCACCGTAACGTTGACCGACAACGGCATGACCCAGGTCGCCCACCACGAGTCCAGCGTCGACGGCGTGAGCTGGGCCGCCTCGATGGACGTGACGCTGCGCAAGGTGGCCTGAACCGGCGGACCACCGCGCCATCGTCGGCCCGGCCCGTTCAGTGCGGCGGGTCCGTGTAGCACATGCCGTCCGACTCCTCGGGTGTCGCGTTCGCCCGGGTGCCGAGGTCCAGTTCACGACCGTCGTCCGTGCACAGCGTGAGATCCGCCGCGGCGCCAGCGCTGTGCGGCGCGATCTCCGGAGGGCTGACATAGCGGCTCGCAGCCATCCGCAGCCACTGCTCGTCCGCCACCGGGTTCGCGGCACGCAACCACACGACTGCCAGCTCCACACCACCGCACCGGGCGGGGCCGGCCGTCGGCGCCAGCCGCCAGCTGAATCACTAGAGGCGGATGGACTTCTTGTTCATGAACTCCTCGATGCCGGCCGGGCCGAGCTCGCGGCCCATGCCGGAGCGCTTGATGCCGCCGAACGGCAGGTCGGCCTGCGACCCACCGGCGCTGTTCAGGTAGACCATGCCGGCCTCGATCTGCTCGGCGACGCGGCGGGCGCGCTCCCGGTCGGTGCCCCACACGCTGGCCCCGAGGCCGAACGGGCTGTCGTTGGCGATCCTGATCGCGTCGTCCTCGTCCTCCGCGCGGAACACCAGGAACACCGGGCCGAAGATCTCCTCGGCGTAGGCGGCCATGTCCGGTGTGACGTCGGTGAGCACGGTGGCCTCGAGGTAGGCGCCGGGGCCCTCGATGCGGCGCCCGCCGGCGCGCAGCGTCGCGCCCTGCTGGATCGCGGTCTCGACCTGGCCGGCCACCTCGTCGGCGGCCGAGGCCGAGGCGAGCGGCCCGAGCTTGGTGGCGGGGTCGGCGGGGTCGCCGGGCAGGTAGTAGTCGGCCACGCGCTTGGCCAGCCCGTCGACGAAGTCGTCGTAGATGTCGGCCAGCACGATCATCCGCTTCGGCGCGTTGCAGGACTGGCCGCAGTTGCGCATCCGCGAGGTCGCGGTGAGCCGCACGGTCTCGTCCATGTCGTCGGAGTCGAGCACGATCAGCGGGTCGGACCCGCCGAGCTCCAGCACGGCCTTCTTCAGGTTTCGGCCGGCCTCGGCCGCGACCGAGATGCCGGCCTGCTCGCTGCCGGTCAGGGAGACGCCCCGGATGCGCTCGTCGGCGAGCATCCACGGGACCTGCCTGCTCGAGGCGAAGATGTTCGCGTACGCGTCCTCGGGCACTCCGGCGTCGCGCAGAATCTGCTCGATGGCGAGGGCCGACCGGGGGCAGATCGAGGCGTGCTTGAGCAGGATCGTGTTGCCGAGCACCAGGTTCGGCGCGACGAACCGCGCGACCTGGTAGACGGGGAAGTTCCACGGCATGACGCCGAGCAGCGCGCCGATCGGGCCCTTGGTGATGACCGCCTCGCCGCCCTTGATCGACAGCGGCTCGTCGGCCAGCAGCGCCGGGCCGTTGTCGGCGTAGTAGTTGAAGATGTCGACGACGATGCCGATCTCGCCGCGGCCCTCGTTGATCCGCTTGCCCATCTCCAGCGTCATGATCGCGGCCAGCTCGTCGGCCCGTTCGGCGAACAGCTCGGCGGCCCGGGACACGATCTTCGCCCGCTGGCTGACCGGCCGGCGCCGCCACGACGAGTAGCCGCGGTGCACGCGCTCGATCGCGGCGCGGACCTCGTCGTCGGTCGCGTTCGTTATCTCTTCGATCAGCTCGCCCGTTGCCGGGTTGGTGAGTGTGTACATGGAGTGCGGATCTCCGTCCTCAGCGGCACAGGTGCTCGGTGGTGGTGCCGGCTACACGGTGTCCACTCCCGGCGCCGCGAAGCAAGGACGCTTCCGATCATGTCTTTGATCCGCCGATTCATGCCGTCAATTAGCCCTGGTGGCCGGCCCGGCGAGCCGGGGTGAGCTTGGCCACGGCGCCTACCCGGGCGGTGCCGGCTGCGTCGGCGCCAATGACGGCGTTTGAGTCTGGTTCGGGTCCGGCTCTTGGACCTGGCTGGTGGGCGCTGACGTACCGGCCTTGGTGTCGTCGTCGGAGTCGGCTTTGGAGGCGTGCGTCGTGAACACCAGCACGAGGCCGACGATGGCGGCCGCGATTGCCAGGGCAGCCCCGACTCGATCTTTTGTCAACAACCTGACATCGCCCCCTTGGCGTGTTCGATCGGCTCAGTCGGTGTCGAGGGGGACCCCGTTGAAGACCACCAGGCTGACGACGAAATAGGCGACGTAGAGGGCGAGCAGGACGACGCCGTGCCAACGGCGCAGCCGCCCGGTTGCCAGGAAGATCGCCGAGAGCACCGTCAGCACCAGCAGGACCGGCAGGTGCCAGGTCAGGACGTCCTGGTCGACGGTGATCGCCCCGCCGACGAGCAGGATGATGCCGAGCTTGCCGGTCACCGAGAACACGACGCTGCCGATGATGTTGGCGACGGCGATCTCCGGGGCGCCGCGGCGCTGGGGTTCCACCGTGAGGAAGATGTCCTCGAGGGACAGCGCCAGCGTCGCGATCGTGGCGCCGAAGACGGTGCCGTTGATGCCGAAGGTGTCGAGGACGCCGCCGGTTCCCTCTCCGGCGACCACCGCGCCGATCACGAGGCCGATCAGGGCGAGGACGGCGAGCGCTATGGCGGCGCCGGGCGAGTGCTGCCGTGCCTTGAGGAAGCCCTGGTCGATGCGCAGGTCGGGTGGCAGGTGGAAGCCGTTGGACCCACCCGTTGCGGAGTCGGTCGGGGCATCCCCGCCCTCGCAGCCGCCTCCTCCGGCGCGGGTGGCCGTTCCCGTCCCACCCCCGCCGGCGCCCACCCCGGCCTTCTCGAGCTGCTCGTACAGCTCGGCGTTGCGCCAGATCGGCCGCCGTGCGGTGTACTCGCGGTAGGCGATCCAGCCGACGAACGCCACGAACAACAGGACCAGCACGACGCCGGTGACCAGCGTCAAGGCCCGGGTGAGCGCGAGGGCGAACATCACCACGGGTGCGGCGACGAACAGGACAAGGTAATCCTTCGGCACGTCCACCGCGGTGGGTGCGATGATCGCCGCGAGGGCGAGTACCAGGCCCGTCATCGCAATCGTCGTTCCGATTACGGTGCCGAGGGCGACCTTACTGAGGTCTTCGAGGTTCAGCACGATCCCGAAGGCGAGGTCGTCGAACTCGATGCCGGTGAAAATGACCGCAATGAGAAATAGCGAGATGGTCCATCTGCTGGCGACGCCGACCAGGTAGCCGATCAGTTTCTCGGCGCTGTAGACGAGCACCGCGATGCCGAGCACGAATTCGATCACCGAGATCATTTCGATAACCCCTCGCCACGTCGTTGTTGTGAGAGATCTCGACGTGATGGTCGTCCGGGCCATCCGATCGTGCAACTGGTTGACATCTGCAACTGAATGTGTTTGATCGACGTTCTGTCGGCTACCTGTCTGGTGGATCATTCGGTGCCGTGGCGGCCGCCGGAGGTGTGTCGGTCGGGGCGGCGAGTCGGTTTAGCCGCGGATGGCGTCGATCGCGCTGAGTACGGCGAGGACGACGAGGATGGCCGCGGTCGCTCGGGTCACCCAGCGGACCGGCACCAGGCGCAGCAGGCGCTTGCCTCCGTAGACCGCGAGCGCGGATACAGCCCATAGCCCGAGGAGTGCGCCGATTCCGACGGCGAGCGGGTCGTTGTACCGCGCGGCGAGCGTGACGATGATGAGCTGCGTCGGGTCGGCGAACTCCGAGAGGGCGGTGATTCCGAAGCTCGTGGCTACGACGCTCCAGGGGGTCCGCGGCCTCTTCCGGATGTTCGGCTCGTCGTCATCGTCATCGTCGTCCTCGCGCAGAAGCAGCACGGCGCCGACGAGGAAGATCACCGCGAGGATGCCTTCGAGCGGCCGTTCGGGCAACAGCGCCACGAGGCTCCCGGCCGCGATCGCGACCACGACGTGCACAAGCATGCCGGCGCAGACACCCAGCAGCACCCACCGAGCTGGGAACCGGGTGCCGAGCACGAGCGTCACCAGGCCGCTGGTGTCCACCATCTCCGCGAGGAAGACGATCCCGAACGTAATAGCAGCCACACCCATGGCGAGACGATCTACCCCACCCGGGCGTTCCCCACAACCCCGCGCCGCGCCCCAACTTGCCCCGGAGCGGAGTGAGACGACCTGCCCGCGCCGCCTCACTGCGCCATGCGGGGGTATCTCCAGTCAGCGGGTGTGGCGGCGGACCGCGTCGAGGAGCTGGTCGATGTCGTCCGTGCTGTGGGAGAAGGCGGTGACGAACGGTCTCAGGTGCTGATGGGGGAGGCGAAGACGACGATGATGTCCACTTCCTCGGCGCCGGTGCGGTAGAAGTGCGGGGCGTCCCCGGCGAACGCGAGCATGTCGCCGGGGCCCAGATCCCGCGGGACGTCGACGGGGCCGGCGAGGACGTGCCCGGTGGCGATGAGCAGGTGCTCGATCGTGCCGGTGGCGTGCGGGACGCCGGTCAGCTCTGTCTCGGGCGGAATGCGCAGCCGCCAGATCTCCAGGCTGTTGCCGCTGCTGATACGGCGCAGCGGTTCCCGGGAGACCTCGCCGGGCTCGATGTCCGTGCCCGGCCGGAAGACTGGCCCGGTGTCGGCGTCACGCGCCAGCAGGTCGGCAATCGGGATGCGCAAGGCGATCGCGATCGCATCCAGGGTGTCGATCGTCGGATTGCCGTTGCCGGCCTCCAGTTGCGACAGCGTGGCCTTGCTCAGCCCGGCGCGCCAGGCCATCTCCGCGGCGCTCATGCCGCGCTGCTGGCGGCGCAGGCGGATCTTCGCGCCGACCGCGGCCGCGGTGCTGCTCACTGGCTGGCGGCCGGACGGCGGCGGCGTTGTCCCGCGCTACTTCCCCGGGGTCCACCTCGTGTGAAACACGGGGGTACCCGCCACGGCCGGTTGCAATAGTCGGCTGTGCTGTGGGCGTCGCTGGGATCGGCGACCCAGCAGTATCGGTGCGTAAGACACTGCCGCCAAGCCGGAACAACAGACGACGGACATCACGAATAGGGCTATCTCGGCATTGCCGGCCTCGCTGACGAGCGCGGGGTCGCTTCGAGGTTGCGGCAGGAGGAGATCGGCGATGGGTGACGCGCTTTACCTGGTGGTCCTGTTCCTTGGAGCGGTCCTGGTGTTGATCGATGGCCAGCTGATCTTCCGGGCCGGCGTGGGGTACCTGGGCGAGGTTTATGACAACCCCAAACGCGCTCGCCAGGTAGCCGGCATGGTCGCGGTGCTGTTCCACATGGTGATGTTCGGGGTCGTCGCGTTGGTTGCCTCGGTGGCGTTTCCCCCGGGCGCGGGGGTTCGATCGGTGCTCGTCAGGATGGGGATCTTGCTCCTGCTCACGGCGCTCGGGCATGCGACCACCATGACGATCTTGTCCAGAATGCGCGAACAGCAGCTCAGTACTGAGGTTGCCGAGGCTCAGCTGGATCGGCACGAGCATGCTTCCGCTGATCACCGCACGGGCCGTGACGCCGACGATGACGCGGCGCGGGACGGCGGCGGCACGGTCGCGCCGGGTGGTTGAGGGGCACCGGTGCAATCGGCACGCCGCACGAGTGGAGTACTCCGGGCTCGGGTTGTGGGGGCCTCCGTCCAGGTGCCCGTTGGTCCGGCTATCGCGTGCCCGTCGGCGGGAGCCCTTCAAGGCCGATCATGTTGGCGGTGCTGGTCTCGTCCCGGATGGTTCTGATGCCCTCGTACGCCGCGCCGTAGTAGAAGGACTCCCAGGCCTTCTGGGACGGCAGCTCGATGAGCACCAGCCGGGATGGTTCCCAGGATCCCTCGTAGGTGGTGAAGGCCCGGGTCGCACCTTCTCCATGTACGTGAGATACCGGGGCACGTCCCGGATGTCCACGTCGACGATCACGTAGTACGGGCCGTCGCTGCCGGGCGCGAGGTGGGGATCCGTGACCATGACGCCTCCCTGGGGTTTGATGGACGGTCGAGGGTCTCATCCAGTCGGGATCGCTTGCCACATCCTTCAGCTGACCCGGCGAGGGCATGCAGTAGCAGTGCTCGGAAGGAAGCAGCGCATTCGGGACAAGCCGGGAGCGGAGGACGGCTGTTAGACCGGCCGGACCAATTCTCCGCAGCTCGCCGACCGGCTGCCCCGAGGCCTTTCCGGCCAGCCAGGTGAGGGGTCATTGTGATTGGCCAGCCAGGGTGGTGGCTGCCCGTCGACGTCTGGGAAGGCGATCAGCATGAATGCAGGATCAGCGAGAAACATCGTCCTCGTGCACGGCGGCTTCGTGGACGGGTCCGGCTGGCAAGGGGTCTACGACCTGCTCAAGCAGGACGGCTACGACGTCGCGGTCGTGCAGAACCCAACGCTGTCGCTCGAGGGTGACGTCGCGGCGACGCGACGGATCGTCGACGCACAGGACGGGCCGGTGGTTCTCGTCGGTCACTCCTACGGTGGCGCGGTCATCACCGAGGCGGGCACGGACCCGAACGTGGTGGCGCTGGTGTACATCGCGGCGTTCGCCCCGGACGCCGGCGAGTCGGTGAACACGCTCATTGCCGACCCGCCGCCCGGCGCACCCGTACCACCGATCCTCCCGGGTAAGGACGGATTCCTGTTCCTGGACCGGGAGAAGTTTCACGATTCGTTCGCCGGCGACCTGCCCGCTGCGCAGGCCGCGTTCATGGCCGACTCACAGGTGCCGTGGGGCGGGGCCGCCCTCGCCGGATCGATCACCGAACCCGCCTGGCGGGTGAAGCCAAGCTGGTACCTCATTGCGACCGAGGACAGGATGATCCCCCCGCCCGCGCAGCGCGCCATGTCGGAGCGGGCCGGCTCGACCGTGGTCGAGGCGGCGGGCAGCCACTCCATTTACGTATCGCAGCCAGCCGCGGTGGCCGCCCTCATCGAGCAGGCCGCGACCACCGTGACCGCGCGGTGACCCCGCGGGTCCGGCCCCGAGCGGAACATCGGAAAGGGCAGACGCCGTCATGACATCGATCGAGAAGCTCACCTACGACGTCTTCGTCAACGACCCGCCGCCACAGGACAACGGTTTCCTCCCCAATGGAGAGCCAAAGCTGTTCTCCCCGCAGGCCAGCACGCTGATTCTCGGGAGCGAAGATGCGGTGCTCACGGACCCCGGGATGACGAGGGACCAGGCGCGAGCGCTCGGCGATTGGGTCGCCGGAAAGGGTCGGAACCTCACAGATATCTTCGTCACTCACGCCCACGGCGATCACTGGTTCGCAGCCGGGGTGTTGGCGGAACGATTCGGGGCCCGTGTCGTCGCCACGGCGGGAACGATCGCGCAGATGCACGCCAACGCCGCAAACCGGCCGTTTCTGTGGGACAAGGTGTACCCAGGGATGATCCCGCCATCGCCGGTCACCGCGGTGACGGTCCCGGACAACCGGTTCACGCTCGAAGGACACGATCTTGTGATGGTCGAGGTCGGCTTCACCGACAGCGCTGACACCAGCGTGCTCCACATTCCGGATCTCGAGCTGATTGTCGCCGGCGATGTGATCTACAACGGAGTTCATATGTTCCTCGGGGCTAGCGTGTTCGTCGGCGGCTTCGGGCCTTGGCGCGAGGCGATCGACAAGGTCGAGGCCCTCAATCCTCGACGAATCGTCGCCGGTCATCAGAACAAGCAGCTCGATGACGACGCCAAGAGGACCATCTCAGAGACCCGGCACTACCTCGACGACGCCGACGAACTCCTGCGGACCCAGAACACCGCCGTCGACTTCTTCAACGCGAAGATCGCGCGCTACCCGAACTACCTGGGCCGGACCGTCCTCTGGGCCGGCGCCACGGCGCTCTACGGCGTGCGCGAACACCCCGACCAGGACCTTGCCCAGATCGTCGGTGCCGGCTTCCTCTGAGCGCCGCGTGCGGATGCAATCGGGAAGTCGAGCTAGAAACGCGCGGGCAAAGTCCAGCCAGAGCCGAGGAGGTCTCATGGTTCTCGAGACGATCGCCGTGCGCACAGAGGGGGCCGTTCTGTTCGCGGACATCGAGGCCCCGCCGATGAATCTCCTCGGGCCGGAACTGGTCCGCGACCTGGTCTCCCTCATTCAGGAAGCCGAGGCCGACGACACGATCCAGGTACTGGTGTTCACCAGCGCCGACCCCGACTATTTCATTTCCCACGTCGATCTGACCCAGATCGAGGAGTACCGGGCAGAGGCGGCGAAGCTCACCGGCGAAGCATCGATCGCGCTACTGTTCCACCACCTGAGCGCGAGCCGGCTGATCACCATCGCCCAGATTGAGGGTCGGGTTCGCGCCGCGGGCAGCGAATTCGTGCTGGCCTGCGACATGCGGTTCGCCGCGCTCGAGTCAGCGATCTTCAGCCAGTTCGAGCCCGCGTTCGGTCTGCTCCCCGGCGGGGGCGGCGCCCAACACCTCGCGCGCCTGATGGGCCGCGCCCGGGCGCTCGAGGTCATGTTGAGCGCACAAGATTACGACGCGGAGCTGGCGGAGCGGTACGGGTGGATAAATCGGGCGTTGCCCGCCGCCACACTCGGCGATTTCGTTAGATCGCTCGCGCAGCGGATCGCCAGTTTTCCAGCCGCCGGCCAAATCGCGGTCAAGGACCGCGTCAATGCGATAACACTCGCGCCCGCGGAGGAGTTCCGGCGCGATTCCAACCGATTCGGTGAGGGGGTCCGCAACCCCGAGGCGCAAAGCCGGATCCGCGCCGCGATGAAACGGGGTTTGCAGACCCGCGATGCCGAGATGGCACTGGCCCAGATCTTGAGCGAGCCCGCTCACCATTGATCGGTGGTGCCACCTGGTCGCCACGAGGGCCGAATGATCGTCACTGGTTGGGCGCAATCAGGACCTTGCCGCCGCGCCCGACCGACTCTGCCTCGGCGACCGCGGCGTGAATGTCGTCCAGGTCGAACTTCTTGCCCGGTGACGTCCCGAGGATGAGCCTGCGCCGGCCCGACAGCGTTAGCCGCGGGTCGTCGCCGACGCTGATTCCCTCGCTGTGGCAGGACGATGGCGTCCGGCTCGGTGAGGATGGTGGGCCGCGGAGTCAGTTCACCTAGATCCGGTGACGACCTCTCACCTTCCACCCGATGAAAGTGAATGCGCCCTGGTCGGCGCGGAACGGGCACGGAGCGGAGCAGTCGAGATCATGGACGACAAGCAGGTCACCTACCGCGGTCCGGCACCGGGTCGGCGCTAATGACTAAGGCAGTGCGGTTCGATTCCTACGGCGGCGTCGACGTCCTGGAGGTGCGCGACGTCCCCCGCCCTGTTCCGGGAGCCGGTGAGGTTCTGGTCGAGGTCAGGGCAGCCGGCATCAATCCGAGTGAGGCGGTGCTCCGCGCGGGCGTCCTGGCCGACCAGTTCCCGACCACGTTTCCCTCCGGGCAGGGCAGTGACCTGGCGGGGGTGGTGGCCGAGCTCGGCTCCGAGGTCGGCGGGTTCGCTGTGGGCGACGAGGTGATCGGATTCTCCATGCGCCGGTCCAGCCACGCCGAATACGTGACGGTGCCGGCAGGCCAGTTGACCGCCAAGCCGTTCGAGGTTTCCTGGGAGGTGGCCGGCTCGCTGTTCGTCGCGGGCGCCACCGCCTACGCCGCGGTGCGGGCGGTGCACCTCATACCGGGGGACACGGTAGCGATCGCGGGTGCGGCCGGCGGTGTCGGTTCGATCGCGGTTCAACTCGCCAGACGCGCCGGGGCCACGGTCCTCGGTATCGCCGGGCCGTCCAACGACGCCTGGCTCGCCGACCATGGCGTGGTCCCCGTCAACTACGGCGACGACCTGCCGGCCCGGCTCCGCGCCGCGGCCCCGTCCGGACACATCGACGCCCTGCTGGACTTCTTCGGCGGTGGCTACGTCGCGATGGCGGTAGAGGACCTCGGAGTCCCGCGCGACAGGGTCGACACCATCACCGACTTTGCGGCCGTGGCGCGGTTCGGCGTCCAGTCGGCAGGCGGCGCGGATGCCGCGACCGCGGCGGTGGTCGCCGAGTTGGCCGACCTCGTCGCGCGGGGTGAGCTGGAAGTGCCGATCGCCGGAGTCTTCGCCCTCGACGATGTGCGGGACGCGTACCGGGAACTCGAACTGCGCCACACCCGCGGCAAGTTGGTGCTGCGACCGTGAGCGACGGAGACATCGCCGGGCAGGTGCAAACTCGCCCCCGCCGTACGTCACGGGGGTTCCGCACGATCTCGGCGTTGGAGCTCGACGCCCTTGTCCGTGGGGTGTCAGCTTGCCGAGTACGCGCCCGCGTCGAGGTCCTCGATGAGGGTTGGTCCGGTGGGTGTCCAGTCGAGGAGCTGTCGTGTCGCGGTGCTGGTCGCTGAGATGTCGATGGCGAAGAAGGTGTCGATCCACCCGTAGTGGTCCTCGACGTTGTCGGCGGTGATCGAGGTGACGGGCAGGTCGAACGCGCGGCCGATCGCCTCCGCGATCTCGCGGGTCGGGACGCCTTCTTCCCCCTCCTAACAGCCCGAGTGAACTGCACGTGCACATCCGGTCTCTCGTGGTTTCTGGGGATTGCCACGAGTACCGGTGTTCCCGCGCCACTCGGTCGGGTTCTTCTCGGCGTGGGGCGGGTGTCGGTGGTGTGCGCACGATGGAGAATCCGGCTCCGGAATCCTATCGGGAGGACATCCCATGCTGGCCATCATCGCCGCGCTGCTGTTCCTAATCGCGTTCATCATCGAGTTGATCTACTACAACGGCGCTGACACGTTGTTGATCACGGCCGGGTTCCTACTGGTGGCGCTTTACCTCGGGGGTGTGGGGCCTCGAACGGTGCGGCGTTTCTGGTGACATGACGCCGTCCGGCGGCCGGCTCGCCGATGCCGTGAAGAACAGAGCTGTTGCCTTCGAACCTGGCTCCCGTGAAATTCGGCCGTGCCCTCCGGTGTGAACTGGGGCCCCGTTCGTCAAGGGCGACAAGACCACCTGAATCGCGGCGCGGTGACGCGGCTGTCCCGCGTTCGCCGACCGCGATCCCTGAACCGGCTCCAGGACAAGCTGTGGCTCACCCCCGCAGCGACGGGATCTTGTCGAGGACGGGGTCCTGGGTGCGCAACAGCCACGGCCGCGGCGCCTCCACCGGAGTGTCCCACCTCCCGGCCCGGCTCCCACGGGAACATCGTGATCGGCACCGGCGACCACTCCCGGGCAGCGCACATGCCCGCGAGCGCCTCCGCGAACCACCGGACGAACATCACCACGATCGGCACCGAGTACGCGGCGGCGGTCAGCAGCAGCCCGCCGACGACGAGCCCTGGCACCGCCAGCGGGCGCAGGGCGAGCGTCACCACCACAGCCCCGCAGACCCCGAGGACGGCCGGGACTAGCCACAGCCGGGTCCCCCACCGGAACCAGCGGGACGCCCGGGCCGCACCCGGATCGTCCAGCGGCCGGCCCGGCAGGAGCAGCTCCCGTTCCCGCGCGTGCGCTGGGCGGGGGTCGAGCTTCGCGGGGACGATGCGCAGCATCCCGGTCACCCGCAACAGCGCCCGCCCGTCGTCGTCCGGGCCGCACAGGAAGACCTCCTGCCGATGCGCCACCACGGCCGGGAAAGGGATGAGGAAGCCCTTGAGCACCAGCGTCTCCGCGCTCCAGGCAGTCATTTCTCCCTACGGCTTACCCCCGATTCGTGGTAGCGGCGACCCTAGCGATCCCGGGGGGCCGACGTCAGGGCCGGAAGCGCGCCGAGCCACGATGTGACATCAAACGTGGCGCGAAACTCCGCGCGCCGGGTGCAGATCAGGATCGCTGTGACTTGCTTCGCGGTCCGATGCTGTGCGGGTACTCAGTGGAGGACGGTGAGCAGGCCCTCGACGCCGCGGTGGAATGCGGCGCCGACGCTGTCGGCACCGTCGAGGTGGGCGCCGGACATGGCCCCGTCGCGCATCATGACGAAGTGCCGTGCGGCGTGCTCTGGATTGGGGCGCCGCGGTGAGGTCCCGAAGACCTGGGCGAACAGCTCGGTGAGCGTGGCGGCGTACCAGGCTCGGTGCTCGAGGACCGCCTGGTGCACCCGGTCGTCGGGGTCGGGGTACTCGGCGGCGGCCTTGAGGAACGCGCAGCCGCGGAACCCCGGCTCGGCCAGGGCGTCGGCGACGGCAGACCCGATCGCGCGCAGTGCGTCGGCCGGGGACGGTGCGGCCTCGATGGCGGCCTGTGTGCCGGCCCGTATGTCGGTATCGACGCCGCGCAGGTAGGCGACCACGAGGTCTTCTTTCGAGGGGAAGTGCCGGTAGAACGTCGCCCGTGTGGCGGGGGCCTCGGCGAGGATCCGCTCGACCCCGACCGCCCGGATGCCTTCGCGGTAGAACAACGCGCTGGCCGTGGCCAGCAACCGCTCCCGCGCCTCGGACCGCCGCGGCCCTCCCGACGGGCTGCCGTTCGGGCTGTCGGTTGCGGGGAGTGTCGGTGGAGCCATGACCTGACCCTAGCAGAAAGAACGATCGGTCTTGCACTTATCGAAAAGCCGTGCCAAGCTTCGTGCTGCAAGGAAGAACGTTCTTTCTACCAGCTGGGACGAATCACTCCCTCGAGAGGAAACTGGTCATGAGCACAACTACTGCCCCCGCCGCGGCCACGGTCGCGGCAGCCCTGCGGCGGCTCTACTTTGTTCGCTTCGGGTTCGCTCTGGTCTGGGCCGTCGCACTGTTCCTGACCGCGTCGAGCATCGGGCCGGTGAGCGCGACTCTGCTGGTGCTCTACCCGCTGTTCGACGTGGCCGTCGCCGTCGCCGACATCGCCTCCTCCCGGGTCGGCGCGTCCGCTCTGGGCCTCTACGTGAACATCGCGATCAGTTCGATCGCTGTTGTCGGGGTGGTCTTCGCGGTCACCTCCGGCATCCCGGCGGTCCTGCGGGTGTGGGGGGCCTGGGCCGTCGTGGCCGGGCTCGTCCAGCTCTTCGTGGCCCTGCGGCGACGCATGCTCGGGGGCCAGTGGGCTCTGATCGCCAGCGGCACCATCTCCGCGGTCGCCGGGACCTCATTTTTCCTGCAGGCTTCCGTCCCTCACGCGTCGCTGAGCAACCTGGCCGGCTACGCCCTGCTCGGCGGCATCTTCTTCCTCGTCTCGGCGCTGCGCCTCAGCCGGGGCATCTCCCGGAGTACCGGCGGGAGGAACTGACATGACCGACAGCGCCGGTCACTATTCAGTCCACAACAGACTGCAATGGAGATCCACCCTGGAGAACGTTGACCTCCGCAGGTCCGTGTCATGAACCGTGTCACAGGACCTCCAGGTGGAACCGGTCGAGCAGCTCATCGGGTGACTCCCAGAGTCGTACTCCGGACCCGAGCTGCACCGGCGAGACCGCCACGTGCAGGGTGTCGACGAGGTCGGCATCGAGGAACTGCCGGATGGTGGTAGCCCCGCCGCCGAGTCGGACGTCCTTGCCCTGCGCCGCCTCCCGCGCCTGTTCGAGGACCGTGGCAGGGTCGCCGTCGACGAAGTGGAACGTGGTGTCGGAGAGCGTGAACGAAGGACGCTTGTGGTGGGTCATGACGAACACCGGGGTGCGGAACGGGGGCTCGTCACCCCACCAGCCGCGCCACTCGTAATTGTGCCAGGGCCCGCGCTGGAGACCACGCAACCTGCACGCCAACGTGGCCTCGACCTGATCTTCGCCGCGCCCGCGGTCGCTCGGCCGGACCGGCTGTGCCGGGTCGGTGCCTTCGACTCGATCTCGGCGTACATCCGCTCGACCGTCCATGCGTCAGATTGCCGCTATTGGTAGTAGAGGACGCACCAGCACAGTGTGTCGCCTGTCGTGCAGCCGGCCTCGGGCAACGACTGAATCACGGCGGACGCGGTAAAGGGCACGCCACCCCATTTCGACCACAGATCGGTGGCCATCCCTACCACGTTCACGTTGCCCGCCGGCTGGTTCGTGCCGACGTAGCTGTGGAAGCTCGTGTTGTAGTCGCGTCGGCCGTTGAAATACCACCCGCTGTCGAACCAGTCCTCCGTGCCGGTTGCGACTATCTGTGCGGTCGGTTCTCCATCGACTGTGATCGAGAAGTTGCGCTCCAACCAGGAGAGGTTGGTGGCTCCGACTCCTCCGACGTAGGAGTGGTAGACGATCGACCCCGGGCCGCCCGTGATCTGCGCGAGGGTAATGGTCGCGGAGGCGGTCCGAGTGACCTTCTGGTCCACATAGCGAACGCCTTGGTAGCGCAGTCGCCGACCGTTCGCCTCGTCGGTCGGCGTGAGGCTGTAGGTCACCATTGAGTAGATGTTGGCGGTCTGCCCGGCGTTGGTGTTGAAGTAGGCGATCCTGAGCGAAGTGCCGAACGGTATGGGAAACGTCAACAAGAAGGCCGTGCGGTAACTGCTGGCGTCGATCTCAACATGTACGTGCTCACACGAGTGGCTGGTGTTGGCGCTGCCGGCTCCCCAGTGCGTGGCCAGCAGCGTCCCCATGTCGATGTCGATCGACACGAGCGGTGAGCCGTCGTAGTAGACACGCAGGCGGCCGTCGAGCGCCGGAGCGTTGCCACCACCCAGCGCCATCCACAGGGAGACGACCACCCCAGGACCGTTCCGGTTGTAGAGCGTGCGCTCGGTATTTGGGCCCACCGAGACGTTTTCCACCTTGTCGATGCGGAGCTTTTCCTGACGAAGCGAGGCCAGCGGGTTCACCATCGAACAAGCACCTCCACGTGTGATTCAGTCACGGAGCAGGGTCAACACCAGCCGACCAGATGGCCGAACGCCTGCCCACGTGACATCACAGCGACCGCACATGATTCACAGCAACTGGGATTCGACCGCCACGGCGCGCACTGTACGCCGGGATGGTGCCTATCGGCCCTGGTCGGCGGGCCGCATTCATGGCGCCAGGTCAGCGATCCGCTGGCGAAGAACGGGGGCGCTCGAGAGCGCCCCGGTGAGGTGAGCGCTGTCAGCGCTGTGGGCGTCGATGATGATCCCGAGCTCGCTGTTCCCGGATCGGCCGGTAGTGGCAGGTCCGAGCTCGGTGTTGGCGTGGCCTGCGCCGTGAGGTTCAATTCGGGCGCGTCGAGGTGGCCGGTGGTGTGTTCGGGCAGGGGCGGTGAGGGGGTGCGTCGACGTTGCCGCCCGCTGCGTGACCCGGTTACCAGCCGCACCGGCCGACGGGCATGATCCGCCACTCTGACGGGGTTGTTCGACGAGGGTCCCGGGCGGGTACTAGCCGTGGGCGGTGCGGCGGATCAAGATTGCCGCGCTCACGAGATGTGCCTCAGGTACGGAGGTGAGGGTCGGTGGTTGCCCGCCGCGTTGACGTCCCAGGCTTGATCGCCGAGGAGTATCGGGACCGGCTGCGCCCGGGGAGGGCCGAGTTCATCGCACCGATGCTGGCCACCCTGACCACCAACTACTTCTCCGACACGGGGTGGCTGTTCGAGCGCAAGCTCGACGGCGTCCGGACCCTGGCCGTCCGTGCTGGGCACGGCACACGGTTGTACTCGCGCAACCACAAGCCGATGAACGCCCCCTACCCGGAGATCGCCGAGGCACTCGACGCCCAAGCGCCGGAAATGATGGTCGCGGACGGGGAGATCGTCGCCTTCGACGGAGAGCAGACCAGCTTCTCCAAGTTGCAGGCCCGGATCGGGCTCAGCGACCCGAACCGGGGCCGGGCCACCGGCGTCCCGGTCATCCTCTACCTGTTCGACCTGCTCGTCCTCGACGGCCAGGATCTGACCGGGTTGCCGCTGCACGAGCGCAAACACCTCCTGCGTCAAGCGGTCGAGTTCGCCGACCCGATCCGGTTCAGCGAACACCGCGACACCGACGGCCAGGCCTACCTCAAACAGGCGTGCGCCTCGGGTTGGGAAGGGCTGATCGCCAAACGCGCCGACGCCGCCTACCACCCCGGGGCCCGGTCCAAGGACTGGCTCAAGTTCAAGTGCGTCCACGAGCAGGAGCTGGTCATCGGTGGCTTCACCGACCCCGCCGGCTCCCGGACCGGCTTCGGCGCACTGCTGCTGGGCTACTACGAAGACGGGCAGCTGCGATACGCCGGCAAAGTCGGCACCGGGTTCAGCGACCGCTTGCTGCGCTCGCTGCGCGCGCGTCTTGATGAGTTGGCCCGTTCGGAGTCCCCGTTCACCGACCCGGTCCGCGAACGCGGCGCGCACTGGGTTGACCCGGAACTGGTCGCCGAGGTCGGGTTCGCCGAGTGGACCCGCGAGCACCAACTACGCCACCCCCGCTTCCTGGGCCTGCGCGACGACAAAGCCGCCACCGACGTCGTCCGGGAGGAACCAGCAACCACCGACACCAGCAATGCCCGTGGCCAATCCCGTTCGACAACCGACGGGCCCCACCAGCCCGGTGGAGACCCCAACACCGACACCGACGAGACCCCGGCGCCGGCGACCTGGGCGACACCCACCGACGACGAACTCGCCGCGCTGGACGAGCTGGGTATCAAGGGCCGCTGGAGCATCGCGGGGCGCGAGGTGGCGGTGACGAACCTGGACAAGGTTCTCTTCCCCGCCCGCGCCGACGACCCGGCCGTGACGAAGCGGGACCTGCTGCGCTATTACGCGCAGGTCGCGCCGTACCTGTTGCCGTACCTGGCGGACCGGCCGGTCAATCTGCACCGCTACCCCAACGGAGTCGACAAGGCCGGGTTCTGGCAGAAACAGATCCCCGCCCACGCACCGAGCTGGTTGACCCGCTGGCGCAACACGAAGGTCGGAGAGAACACCGAGGAGTACGCCGTCCTCGACAGCGTGGCGTCCCTGGTGTGGATGGCCAACTACGCCCCGGTCGAGCTGCACCCCTGGACCTCCCGGCCCCCCAACATCGGAGAACCCACCTGGGCGCTCATCGACCTCGACCCCGGCACCGACACCACGTTCGATCAGATCCTGGCGCTCGCCCGGCTCTACCGCACCGCCCTCGCCCACCTGAAGGTCGAGGCGGCACCGAAGGTCACCGGACAGCGAGGCATCCAGATCTGGGTACCGATCCGCCCCGGATATACCTTCGCCGACACCCGAGCCTGGGTGCAGCAGGTATCCCGGGCCGTCGGGCGCACCCTGCCGACTCTGGTCAGCTGGGAATGGGAGAAAGACCGCAGAGGCGGGTTGGCCCGCCTCGATTACACCCAGAACGCGATCAACAAAACCCTCGTCGCCCCGTTCAGCCCCCGACCGTCCCCCGGCGCACCGGTCTCCATGCCGATCACCTGGGACGAGCTCGACGACCCTGACCTGCGACCCGATCGATGGACCATCCACACCGCCCTCGGCCGGCTCCACGACACCGGCGACCCGCTCGCGCCACTGATCGGCCAACACCAGGATCTGCCCCCGCTGTAGTCAGGCGCAGTCATCGAGGACCTGTGGAAGAGCGCGCCGGGCCAGATCGCCGAAGGCCTGCGCGAGCTGGGGTTCCGTTCGATGGTGGTAGTAGCGCAGGAGCGGGTGCTCGGTTGGGGCGTGCCGCTCCGCCCAGTGGGCGGCCTCGTCGAAGTGGTCGACGAAGTGCTCCGGCGGCCATCTCCTCTGCTCGAGGGGGTGCCCGACGGCGTGCGAGTAGTACGTGCTCGCTGGGGCATCGAAGGTGTCCACGAGCAACCGCGCCACCTGCTCGTGTGGCCAGGAGATCAGCGGCGAAGTCATCAGGTCGGCCACGAAGTCAAGCCATTCGCGGTCCCGGTACCTCCGTGGCCACTCCAACCGGGACACCTCCACACGGCAAATCATGGCCCATGCTGAGGAACTACTGAGATACTCGGGCTAGCTGGGAGGCGAACCACTCGAATCGCCTAACGTCGAGTCCCCGGCGCGCGTGGGCCGCGCGCGGTCGTCCTCACGCGACTCGGGTCAGCGTCGGGCTCAACTGGCTGATTCGGCCGACATTCGAGGCTCAACCAGGCCCGGCGCGAACCGAGTGTCCGCGGCGACAGAGCTGGCCCGGGTCTTGCCGGTGGTCCGGGAGCTCGCACAGGCCGGAGTTACAGTCAGCATCGACACGATGCGCGCCACCGTCGCCGAGACCGCGGTCGAGGCCGGCGTCCCGCGGGCCGACCCCGAACCCCCGCTCGACCACGTACGAACTGTCCAACGCACTGAGCGACCCGGGTATCCCCGTGTACGGCGCGGCGCTCGAGTCAACCGAGGCCGACTGACCAAACTAAGTGGTCCGCCTCGTCCGCGTCCGCTTCCAGCACCATCGTGAGCTCTCGCGCGAGCACGGGGTCGTCGCCGAGTACTTCCCACGCAACAGGTGCTCTGTGTTGCGTGGGTCAGCCGTGCTTGACCAGGTCGTTGACGGCCTGGGTGTCTTTGTAGAAGGCGTTCGCGCCGTGGAGGACGGATTTTGAGGCATCCGCTGATCTGGCCTTGACCTGCGGCGGTGCTCGGGGGAGAGGGGGGCTGGACCGCGAATAGACCGCTGCGGCGGGTGGTGCTCGCCTTCCAAGTCTGGTGAGGTTTGATCAGGGCGGCCCGGAGACGTTCTGACCACGGCTCGCGGCTCCGCTCCCGACCCCGCCGAGCTACGCCGGACGACCGTTATCGTGTGGCGTGCTACTTTCCGCGCTCGTCCGGTTCTGCGTCGTCCCGGCCGCCTGGTTGTGACGTGGCCGCGGTCGAGGACGTGCGGTGGCTGGGCTCGAGGCTGGAGCGCTCGTACCAGGTCTACGTCCGGGGCAGGCTGAAGTTTCGCGTCAAGCAGATCGTCTACGTCGCGTTCTCACTCGACGAGACGGAGATGGGTTTCGCGTTTCCCAAGGAGGAGCGGGCGGCGCTCGTCGCGGCGCAGCCGCACCGATTCCACCTGCCGCAGCCGTCGGACCTGCGGTTCAACTGGGTGGAGGCCGACCTTGCCGCCCTCGACCCGGCCGAGGCGCGCGAGTTCGTGGTCGACGCCTGGCGCATGGTGGTGCCGAAGAAGCTCGCCCACGCCTACGATCTTGCCCATCCTGATGGCCAGGTTGAGCCCGGGTGCCGATTCGCTTCTGGCCGCTGGCCACCGGACCGCCGCAGGTCCTTGCGCAGGAACCAAGCGCTCAGCGGAGGTACTACGCCCGACCTGCGGTGATGCGGTCGCAGCGGGTCGACCGGAAGGCCGGGTTGGGGCGGAGCCCGAGTCGTTGTGTTCGTTCAGGGTGCCGTGTCGGCGGATCTGGTAGGTCGCGGTGGAGGTTGCGACAACTTCCCCGGTGTCGTCGGTGAGATTGACGTCCAGGACGAACTCAGCCTTGCCGGTTCGATCGGCTTCGGCGGAGAGTTCCTCGATGCGGGCCGCAGGCAGTGTGCACTCGGTGGTCACCCCGGTGCGGCCGGGCCGGCGGAACGTAATGTGCAGGTCTTCGACGACCGGGTAGTAGCGGGAGATGTCGAAGCTGGACACGGCCAACGCACCGCCGAAACGGCCCCCGTGCTGATATCGGACACTCCGACTTATCAACACGTTTTTCCGACACATTCTGGCCTGTAGAGCTGGCGGATGAGCTTGTTCTGGATCATGTGCACGAAAGGATCGTTAATTGGACAGGGCGATCAGTACCTAAGATTGCTCGACGGCCCGGCTAGTCGCGCGGCACGAATCTGCGCCGTGACCGTCATTGGTTGCGGTGCAAACGCGAGAGCAACTCTGCGGAGTCGTCGACCGGATCGGCATGGCGATGCACGATCTTCCACTCGTCGTTCTCGCGCCGGAAGATCGTCGTACTGCGGAGCATGTACGGCGTCGGTTCGGAGCCTCCTACCGACGCGGTCGTCCGTTCGATCGCGAGCAGATATGCGAAGTCTTCGCCTACGTCGGCGGCAACCACTTCCCACTCGCACGAGCTGCAGTTCGAGAAGCGCGACGCGAGCTTCTCGAACATCGGACCGACCTCGGCCCACCCGATCGGGCTGAAAGCAGCGCCGAAGACGGTGACCGGATCGGTGTGAGACCACATCTCGAAGCGCGAACCGGCGTCGCCGTTGTGCAGCGCCGTCTCGGCCTCGTGAATGCGCGGCATCATCTCCTCGAGGAACTGCTTGGTGTCGCTCATCGGACCTCCTTGGTGATGTTCGAGTGGCGGCCCAGCCGGTGGAGCAGCTGATCTTGTGGTGACGCGTTGCGCGGAACGTCGGCGTCCGCCGGTACGAACGCACGTTGCTGAGGGCCGAGATCGAGATCGGCCGTGTATGCGAGGAGGAAGGCCACGACATCGTCATCGAGAGTCTCGTCCGCGCCGATTGCGCGGGCGAGATCCCAGCCGTGGACCGCGGCGTCGAGGATTCGCATCGACAACAGTTCGCGTCCGGTCCGATCGCCAATCGCGTGATGTGCGATGCGTTCGAGCGCGCCGTCCTCGTGAAAGCACGCGACAACGCGGTCGGCCGTCGCGACAAACGACGCCAGCGCGTCGTCGCCAAGATGATCGACGGCGCGCATCGCTTCGACCTGTTCAGTCGGTGCCCCGTGTAGCAACAGCTGGTAGCGAACGTTGGCGCCGACGACGTGATTGACGAGCGCGCGCACGTCCCACTCGGAACAAGGCGTTGGCCGCCGCCAGTCGTCGGGTCCAACGAGTCGCAGCAGCCGTGCGAACTCGTCGCTGGCCACCACGAGCAGCTCGATGGGGTCGCTCGACGCGATCACATCCGCATCGTTGCACCCTGCCACCCGGCCGTCGAGGGTGCCTCACCTCAACTGTTTGGGGATGCTGGCACGCGCGATGATCACCACGTGCGCTCACCGAGCGCCTCGCGCTGCCCGCTGTGGCGACGCTCGACCACCGGCATTTCACCGGTGTGCGGCCCCGCCACATCTCGGCGCTGACGCTGCTGCCGTAGCCCAAAGGTCGCTGGTCACTGGGCGCGTGCGCACGCTGTAGCCGAACCCGTCGTGTAGTCGCCTACCCGGTGGGTGCCCACGCCGTCGGTACAGATCGACCTCGCAGCTCCAACCCAATGGAGGAGGTCCGATCGCACCGCTCTAGATCTCGATTCTGGGCGAAATTGACAATGTCGTTCGAATCCGGACAATCGAGTTCACCCCAGCAAGCTCGATCAGGATGGACGTTCCCTGTGGCGCAGCAAGTTAGTGTTCAGTTTGTTGATGATCTCGATGGTTCGGTGGCATCGAGCACAGTGGCATTCGCTCTTGACGGCAAGGACTATGTCATCGACCTGTCCGACGAAAACGCGGCCAAGCTTCGGGAGGCTCTGGCGCTTTTTGTTGGTGCGGCGCGCAGGTCGGGGTCGGGTGGGCGGCGTAGGACCGCGCAGAGTGGTCAACGGCCGACCGCGAATCGTGAGCGGACCGCCGCGATGCGCGCCTGGGCGCAGGAGAACGGCCATGAGGTCGCGGAGCGGGGACGCATCCCCGCGGCCGTGTTCGAGGCCTATGAGCAGCGTGACGCCGCACCGCCCGCTCCGGCGGAGGTTGAGAAGCCGAAGAGAACCAAGCGGGCGCCCAAGGTCGCGATCGATCCGTTCGCGACCGAGCCCCGCTGAAGACCCTCCCCGATGACGAAGAGGGATGGGCGCCACGTGCTGGCCCTCTTCGTTTCGGCTGAGCGGCGTTCAGTGTCGACCAATCCCAGCCAGAGGGAAGACCGATAACCGAGATCAGGTCGACGACGACGCCTTGAAGTGCGTGCGGTGGCACACCGCGCAGTGCGCGCGGTCCGCGCCTGCCCACGTGGCATCACAACGACCGCACGTGATTCGCAGCAAATGGGATTCGACCGCCACGGCGCGCACTGTACGCCAGGATGGTGCCTATCGACCCTGGTCGGCGCGCCGCGTTCAACGCCGAACTGGCTCCCGCCGAAGCGGACGACCACTCAAACCCCCCGCGGGCTTCGCGTAGCCCAGGGCGCTCCACCAGCCATGGCTGGCCACTGAAGGTGCTCACGTGGAGCAGCGACCGCACCGTAGGCGGGGTCATATCGAGCTGGCAGCGGGCTGGCGCCGGCAACATGCCGGAGCGGGCCCCCGACCCGTGGCTCGACGCGAGGTTTCTCGGTCGCGATTCCTTTCTGGACTAGGGCTGGTCTTCATCGGTGACAAGCGCCCGTTCTCGTGCGCTGTGGCGCCGGCCAGTGCCGGTGCTCGGTGGTGCGCGACGGCGAGATCAGATCGTCGAGAGGGAGACCATGACTATCAACGCCGACACCTCGGCCCTGGCCGGGAAGGACAGTGCGGTACGTGCCGTGTTCGGCGAGCTGTCGAACACGTGGGCCACCGGCCCCCAGGACCCGGCGTGAGCCGCGCGGACCGGAGCGAGGCGATGGCAAGCAGCCAGTCAGGAGCGGTGAACAGGCTCTACCAGATGTGGCTGGCGAACCCGGCGGAGGGCGAAGTCATCCGGGATCAGACGCAATGGGACGTATTGACGGCTGAACCAGGTGGCGTGGACTACCTCGAGCCCGAAATCGGCGGGGCACCGGCGATGTGGGCCGTGCCGAAGGGCTGCGTCGAGGACCGGGTCCTGGTGTGCGCACACGGGGGCGGCTTCGTCTCCGGCTCGATCTATACCCACCGCAAGCTGTTCGCCCATCTGGCCAAGGCGGTCGGCGCCCGGGCGCTGATCGTGGGCTACCCGCTGCTCCCGAACGGCGGTACGTACCCGGTCCCGGTCGACCACGTGGTTGCGGCCTACCGCTGGCTGCTCGGTCAGGGGATCGAGGCTGACCACGTCGCCTTCGCCGGAGATTCCGCCGGCGCCTTGGTCGCAGTGAGCGCGCAGCTGCGGGTCCGGGATCAGGGCCTGCCGCTACCGGCGGCGACGATGCTGATGTCGCCATGGGTGGACTTGGAGGTTCATGGACAGACGATGTCGTCGAACGCGGACAAGGAAGCGCTGTTCAACCAGCCCTGGGTGAGGCAGCTGGCGCAGGGGTACCTGGGCCGAACCAGCCCGACAGACCCTCGCGCCAACTCGCTCTACGCCGACCTCACCGGCTTCGGCCCGCTCTACATCCAGGTAGGCGGCTACGAGGTGCTACTGGATGACAGCCGCCGGCTCGCCGAGCACGCCGAGAAGGCCGGCGTGCAGGTCCGACTGGATGTGTTCCCCGAGATGCAGCACACCTTTCAGATGATGGCCGGCCGCGCTCCCGAGGCCGACGACGCCGTCGGCAGGCTCGCGGAATGGGTCCGGCCCAGACTTGGCCTCGCCGCCCGCCCGCCCGGTCGGTGAGCGGATTCGGGGTGCGGCCGATCCCTTCGGCCAGCTCGTCTGTCGAACAGGTGCACGCCTCCGGTGCGTGACTCCCGGCGGCGTGCTCGGCACGGCGATCTTGTCAACTCCCGCCATTCATGAAAGGAGCAGTAAGAATGACGAATTCCGAGATCTTGGTAACCGGATCTACTGGGTTGAGCGGGTCGATTATCTTGAGGGAACTCGCCGAGCGCGCCGTGCCCGTACGCGCTCTGGTTCGAGATCCTGAGAAAGCCGGGGAGCTGGCAAACTACCCAAATGTGGAGATCTTCAAGGGCGACATGCTAAAGCCCGAGTCCCTGCGCGACGCACTGAACGGTGTAGAGCGGGCACTGATGATTTCCTCGGCCCAGGACAGAATGGTAGAGGCTCAGCAATCCTTCACTGATGCGGCGCTGAGGGCGGGAGTCCGATACGTCATCAAGTACTCCGGCCAGGACTCAGGTATCGGATTCAACGCCCAGAATTTCATCGCCGGACGGCAGCACGAGAATCTTGAGGACTACCTCGTGAACTCCGGTTTAGCGTGGACGATACTCCGCCCAAGCCAGTTCATGCAGTACTATCTGCCAAGCACGTCAACAGGAGTCAGCCTTGAAGAAAAGGCCCTCGTGCTTCCCATCGATCAAGCCAAGCTCTCACCCGTCGCCATTGAAGATGTTGCGAAGGTGTGTGCCGCGCTCCTCACCGAGGACGGGCACGAGGGGCGAATCTATGAAATGACCGGCCCAGATGCCCTCACCATGACTGAGGCATGTGAAATAATCTCCCGGGTCACGAAGGTTGACTTCAAGTACGTCAACATCAGCCTTGAAGAGTACGAAGATGCGTTGCGGATAAAGGGAGCACCAGAGCTGGCGATCCAGATCCTCACGGAAATATCCAAAGAGCGAATGAAATGCGTCGAGTCGCATGTAAAGCTCACTACACACGCCCGATTTGATGTCCGGCCGACAAACTTCGCCGAATTCGTGTACAAGAACGTCGGCGCCTTCACTGACCAACTCGTCTAGTCCCAAAGCCGGCCTCCGAGGTGGCACGGCGGCCCGCTGAGCCTCAACCCGGCAATCTTCCGCGTCGCCCCCCGACGTGCCGCGCCGTCGACGATCCGCCGCACGCTGGCCACCAAGGCCTGGTCACCGCTGCGACCCCGGAACTCCTCGCCAACGTCGGTCGATCGGTCAGTCGGGCTGCAGCGGAAGCTCGACGACGATCGCCGTCCCGTCCCCGGGGGGGCTGTTGACCTCGATCGAGCCGCCCAGGGCCTGCACCCGGTCGCGCAATCCGATCAGACCCGAGCCTCCCAGGGGATCGGCGCCTCCGGCGCCGTCGTCGCGGATCGAGAGGTGCAGCAGGGCGTCGCGCTGTTCGACCGCGACCTGCGCGTGTGAGGCGCGGGCGTGCTTGGTGGTATTGGTGAGCGCCTCGGACACGACGTAGTAGGCCGCCACCTCGACCCGGTCCGCGGGACGGGGTTCGGTCCGGATATCGAGTTCCACCGGGATCGCGGCGCGGCGGGCCAGGGTGCGCAGGGCCGGGCCGAGCCCGCCCTCGGACAGGATCGCCGGGTGGATGCCGCGGGCGAGCTCACGCAGCTCCTCGATCGTCCCGTCGAGCTCGTCGGCGACCCGCCCGATCTGGGTCTGCAGCTCGATCAACTGCTCGGGCACGCTTTCCTGGGCCAGGCGCAGCGCGAGGCCGAGCGTGACCAATCGCTGCTGGGCGCCGTCGTGCAGGTCGCGCTCGATCCGGCGGCGGGCATCGTCGGCGGCGGCGACGATCCGGGCTCGGGAGGCGGTGAGCTGGTCGTGGCTGTCGGCATTCGCGATCGCGGTGCCGACGAGCTCGGTGAAGCCGGCCATGCGCTGTTCGGTGTCGGCCGGCAAACGCTCGCGCCGCCCCCCGATGGCGATCACGCCCCAGAGGCGCCCATCGACGACGATCGGCGTCGCGACCGCGGACATGAGCCCTATCCGGCCGACGGCGTCGGCGAACGCGCCGGAGGCTTCGCTGTAGTCGTCGCAGCGCGCGGTGCGGCCGGTGCGCAGGACAACCGCCACGGCCACGGGCGGCTCAGGCTTCCAGCGGCTCCCCACCGGCAGCTCGGCCTGGTGGTCGCCGACGCGGGTGAGGACGGTCACCGCGCCGTCGGGATCGAGGCGGACGATGTTCGTGGCGTCGGCCCCGAGGACGTGTCTGACCTCGTGCGCGACGGCCGTCAAAACCTCGGCCGGTGGCATCCCGTGGGCGACCAGGGTGGCGACGCGGCGCAGGGCGGCCTGCTCGTCGGCGAGCCGGCGCAGTTCGTCGCGGCTGTCCTCGAGCTGGGCGCGGCCCTCGGCGTTCGCGATCGCGGTGCCGACGAGCTCGGTGAACCCGGCCATGCGCTCTTCGGTGTCGGCCGGGAACCGCTCGCGCCGCGTGCCGACGGCGATCGCGCCCCACAGTTGCCCCTCGACGACGATCGGCGCCGCGACCGACGACCCGAATCCCATCCGGCGGACGGCGTCTGCGTATTCGCCGGAGGCATGGCTGTAGTCGTCGCAGCGCGCCGGGCGCCACGTGCGCAAGACGACCGCCACGGCCACGGGCGGCTCAAGCTTCCAGCGGCTCCCCACCGGCAGCTCGGAGCGGTGCGCGCCGACGCTGGCGACGAGAGTCGTCGCGCCGTCGGGATCGAGGCGAACGATCACCGTGCCGTCGGCCCCGAGGACGCTGCTGACCTCGTGCGCGACGGCCGTCAAAACCTCGGCCGGTGGCACCCCGCGGGCGACCAGGGTGGCGACCCGGCGCAACGCGGCCTGCTCGTCGGCGAGCACGCGCAGCTCTTCGCGGCTGTCCTCGAGCTGGGCGCGGCCCTCGGCGTTCGCGATCGCGGTGCCGACGAGCTCGGTGAAGCCGGCCATGCGCTGTTCGGTGTCAGCCGGGAACCGCTCGCGCCGCGTCCCGACGGCGATCGCACCCCACAGATGCCCCTCGACGACGATCGGAACCGCGACCCCCGACCGCCATCCCAGCCGGCGCACCGCATCACCAACTGCGCAGGAGGCTTGGCTGTAGTCGTCGGTGCGGGCCGGGCGGCCGGTGCCCAAGGCGACCGCCGTAACCACGGGCGGCTCAGGCTTCCAGCGGCTGCCCACCGGGAACACCTCGGGCTGCGCGCCGGCGTGGGCGGCGACGGTCGTCGCGCCGTCGGGATCGAGGCGGAAGATGGTCGTGCCGTCGGCCCCGAGGACGTGGCCGACCTCCTGCGCGACGGCCGCGAACACCCCGGCCGGTGGCACCCCGCGGGCGACCAGGGTGGCGACCCGGCGCAACGCGGCCTGCTCGTCGGCGAGCACGCGCAGCTCTTCGCGGCTCCCGGCGTTCGCGGTCAGCGCCCCGGCGAGCCGACGCACGTTGTTCATGATCAGTTCCCCGGTTCTGCGAGTCTTCTTCGGGAGAGGGGTCTATCCAGCGACTTGCCCTCCGCAGCCAGTAGGTCGTCTGGGATGAGCTGACCACCGGATGGACCTTCGGCCCGCCGGTCGGAACTGAAGAATCGCCCCGTCGATCCACTCGATTCGGACTAAATGGTCAGGCAGGCTTCAGCCGTGTCTGTCGTGGAGCGGGCCAGCGACGCAACAGCCCCGGGTTGAGCGTCCCGGGGTTGGGTCGTGCGCGGCCTCATTCTGGCCAGGCGTTGCCCTGGATGACCTCGACGAAGTCGGTGCGGGTGAACCCGGGGGCGAAGTGCGCCAGCACGTCGGCGTTCACGGTGCCGAAGGTGGTGTCCGGGCGGTCGGCGAAGCCCTGGGTGAAGGCGGCCAGGATCTGCCGCTTGAAGTCCGGCCTGGGGTGGGCGTCGGTCACCGCGCGGACCGCGGCCGGGTCCAGGTCGAGGTAGCCGATGCCCAGCACGTCGGTCTCCACACCGGCGGTGACCAGGGCGACCTCCGGCTCCATGAACTCCGGGATGCCCGGGGTGGTGTGTAGCGCGATGCCCGTCCAGGCTCGGCGGGCGCCCTCGTCGTCGATGCCGTGCGCGGTGAGGAAGCGGCGGGCCTCGTCCGCGCCGTCCACCTCGAAGCGCTGGTGGCGGGTGCGGTATTTCTCGGTCAGCCCCAGGTCGTGGAACATCGCGCCCACGTAGAGCAGCTCCGGGTCCGGGGTCAGGCCGCGGCGGATGCCCTGCAGCATCCCGAACAGGAACACCCGGCGAGAGTGGTGGAACAACAGCGGCGGCGCCGAGTCGCGGACCAGCTCGGTCGCCTCGGCGACCAGTCGGCTGTCCGGGATCGTCACGCCGGCGATGGTCTCGGTCATGTTCGGCTCCTTCGAGTGTGCGGGGCCCCGCAGTGGCGGCGAGATCTCCACTCTCGCCGACCGGATCGCCGCAGCGAGTGGCCTTTCTGAGAGTTTCCGCGGCGCATCAGGCAGCCCTGATAGCCGGACCGGCGCATTTACCGCTAGCAGGTACGCACCCGTTCCAGCCAACCAGGAACGCGGATGGCCGGTGGCCGTAGCGACGTGTGCCCGTCAGAAAACGATTTTCCGGCGCGGTGGGCGTCGGCATGCGCGACTTGTTCAGGCCTGGGTCCTGGACGCCGGTCTGTGTGACCTGTCCGATCCCGGGCTTCGCGGCCGGCCACTGACCAGTCAGGGCCCTAGCGAGTCACCTCGACCGTCCAGTGGGCTTCATCCCGGCGGTGATGGATGGCTGTGAGCGGCATCTCGCACGTCGATGGAAGGTTCGTTGCCCGTCTGGCGACTACCTCGCCGCAATCTTCGCTGTCGTGGTCGGTCGGAGGCGTCCAGGTGACGCCCGGGCGGAAGAGTCGTAGGAGGACAGGCAAATGAGCACCAGCAGGGGCAACGCGGCCAGCGGGGACGGGGGGAAGCCGCTGACGCCGGTGAAAACGTCGACCCCGCCTCTGGTGTGGAAGTTCGGTGGGACCTCGGTGGCGGATCACGACCGGCTGCGCGCTGTCGCCGAGCGGATGGTCGCCGCGCGGCGGTCCGGCCGGGATGTGGTCGCGGTCCTGTCCGCGATGGGCAAGACGACCGACGAGTTGTCGGCGATGGCCTACCGGATGTCGGCGCGGCCGCCGCTGCGTGAGCTGGACGCGCTGCTGTCGGTCGGTGAGTCGATCTCGGTCGCGCTGGCCTCCATGGCGATCGCCGAGCTCGGCGCGCACGCGGTGTCGCTGAACGGGTCGCAGGCCGGTATCTGGACCGATGACCGTCACGGCAATGCGCGGCTGCGGGAGATCCGCCCGGGTCGCATCCGCGAGGCCCTCGCCCAGGGCTCGATCGTGCTGGTCACCGGCTTCCAGGGAGTGTCGGCCGACGGCGACGTGACCACCCTGGGTCGGGGTGGCTCGGACGCCTCCGCCGTCGCGATGGCCGCCGCGCTGGGCGCGACCGAGTGCGAGATCTTCACCGATGTCCCGGCGGTGTTCACCGCCGATCCTCGGGTGGTGCCGGACGCGCGCCCGCTCACCACGATCCGCCATGCGGAGATGTTGGAGATGGCCGAGGCCGGCGCCGGGGTGCTGCAGCCGCGGTCGGTGGAACTGGCGGTGGCCCACGGCATCGACATCCACCTGCGATCCAGCTTCAGCGACGAGCAAGGCACCTGGATCCGCCGCCAGGAGCACGATGGCCTCGAGGGAGATGCCCCCGGCGACGTCGCCGGCATCGCCCACCGCCGCCACGAGAGCCTGTACGCGGTCAAGGACATCGACCTGAGCTCCGTCGCCGCGGTCCTGGCCGGACGCGGCATCGCCATGGGTTCCGTGCTGCCCGGTATCGCCGGTTTCCGGTTCACCGCACCAGATGCGGAGCCCACCGAGGTCACCGCCACGCTGGACGCGGTCGGCGCGTCGGTGAAGGTCGACGAGGAGCTGGGCGCGGTGAGCGTGGTGAGTCTGGGGATCGCCCGCCGGCCCGACATCGCGGTCCGCGCGCTGGCCGCGCTGGACGAGGCCGGCATCGCGCCGCGGCTGGTCACCACCACGCCCGGGCGACTGTGCGTGCTAGTCGACTCGACGCTGGTGGACGACGCCGTCCGATTGATGCACACGACCTTCATCCCGCCCGCGAGCCCGTCCCGCGAGGTCCTCGTGTCCATGGCCGGATGACCTGAGCACGCCCAATCACACCGCGTCACACCGGGTCAATCACACCGCGTCGTCACCGTCCCACCCGCTCGGCGCCGACGACGCCATGGCGCACACCCGCGCCGCCGAGCCCTAACACCCTCGCCCACCCTCGAGATGACGTTCAGTTCTAGGAGTAGTTGTGTCCACGTTGTTGCACGAACCAGGTCCAACGCCCGACCCAGGGGCGGACGGGCCGCCTGTACTCATGGCCACCGGCTATCCGCGGGGCTTCCGCACCCGTCCCGGGGAGCGGCTGGACCAGGTGTTCGAGGAGCGCGTGGACTGGATGCGCCGCAATGCCGACGCCGCCCACCTGGCCGTCGACACCGGTGAGATCACCTTCACCTTCGCCGAGCTGGACGAGTGCGCCAACCAGCTCGCCCGCTACCTGCTCGCCAACGGGGCCCACGCCGGGGACCGGATCGCGTTGCTGTTCGACCAGCCCACCTATTCCTACCTCGGGATGCTGGCGGTGCTGAAGATCAACGCCGCGTATGTGCCGCTGGATGTGGGGTTCCCGGCCGACCGCATCGGCTACATCCTCTCCGACGCTGGCGTGCGATTCGTGCTCTCGCTGTCGCAGGTGCGCGACCGCGTCGAGGGCCTGGAGGACTTTGCCCCCGGACTGCTCTACCTCGATCGGGCCGGCGAGGGCGTCCTGGGCCAGGACACCGCCCGACTCACCGACGCCGAACGCGGTGAGCCGGTCGACGACCTGGCCTATCTGATCTACACCTCGGGCACCACCGGCTGTCCCAAGGGGGTGGCCATCGGGCACGCGAGCATCTGCAACTTCGTCCGGGTGGCCGCCGAGGTGTACGGCATCGAGGCCAGTGACCGGGTGTACCAGGGCATGACGATCGCGTTCGACTTCTCGGTCGAGGAGATCTGGGTGCCGTGGATGGCCGGGGCGACGCTGGTGCCGAAGCCGGCCGGGCCGAGCCTGCTGGGGTTGGACCTGCACCAGTTCCTGACCGAGCAGCGGATCACCGCGATGTGTGTGGTGCCGACGCTGTTGGCCACGATCGAGGACGACCTGCCGGAGCTGCGGTTCCTGCTGGTCTCCGGTGAGGCCTGCCCGCAGGACCTGATCGCCCGCTGGCACCGCCCCGGCCGGCGGTTCCTCAACGTCTACGGCCCCACCGAGGCCACCGTCACCGCTACCTGGACGGTCCTGGACCCCGACCGGGCGGTCACCATCGGGCAGCCGCTGCCCACCTACTCCATCGTGATCCTGGATCCGGACAACCCGTTCCGGGCGCTGCCGTTCGGTGAGGTCGGCGAGATCGGCATCGCCGGTATCGGCCTGGCCACCGGCTACCTCAACCGCGACGACCTGACCGAGAAGGCGTTCATCCCGGACCTGCTGGGTATCGAGGACAACCCGTCCGGGCGGATCTACCGCACGGGGGACCTGGGCCGGGTCAACGAGGCCGGCGAGATCGAATACCTCGGCCGGATCGACCTGCAGGTCAAGATCCGGGGTTACCGGATCGAGCTCACCGAGATCGAGTCGCTGCTGCTGCGGGTCCCAGGGGTCTCCGCCGCGGTGGTGGACACCTTCGAGCCAACCCCGGGCACGGTGGAGCTGGTGGGCTACTACAGCCTGCGCAGCGGGGTCAGCGAGCTCGACTCGGAGGTCATCTACAGCCACCTGCGGAAGCGGCTGCCGTCCTACATGGTGCCCGCCTACCTGCAGCACCTCGATGTCATCCCGATGACCACCTCGGACAAGGCCGACCGCAAGGCGCTGCCCGCACCCACCGCCCGACGCGCCACCCCGGCCGGCGAGTACGTCGCCCCCGCTACCGAGACCGAGAAGGTGCTCGCCGACGCGCTGGCCGCTGTCCTCGGGGTCGACCAGGTCTCCGTGGAGAGCAACATCTTCGAGGACCTGGGAGCGAGCTCACTGCTCATGGCCCGGTTCTCGGCCCGGGTCCGCAAGGGGGCCGCGCTGCCGCCGATCTCGATGCGGGAGATCTACGGCAACCCCACCATCCGGCTGCTGGCCACGGCGGTGGGCGACTCAGCGCCGGCCGAGCCGGTCCGCACCGGCACCGTCGTGCGCACCAGCGGCGCGCTCTACCTGATGTCCGGCGCGGTGCAGCTGCTCATGTTCCTGGCCTTCACCTATGTCAGCGCGCTCCTCCTGGAGCGTTGCTTCACCTGGGCCTCCGCCGGGACCACGCCACTGGCCGTCTTCGAGCGCTCCACCTTCTACTCCATATCGCTGTTCGCCGTGGCCTGCGTGCTGCCGATCGTGGCCAAGTGGGTGCTCGTCGGACGCTGGAAGCAGCGCGAGATCCGCCTGTGGAGCCTGGGCTATCTGCGTTTCTGGACGGTCAAGACGCTGATCAGCACCAACCCCCTCGTGCTCTTCGCCGGGTCGCCGGTCTACACGCTCTACCTGCGCGCACTGGGCGCGAAGATCGGCCGCGGCGCCACCGTCCTGTCGCGCACCGTGCCGGTGGCCACCGACCTCATCACCATCGGCGCCGGCACGATCATCCGCCGGGGCGCCTCGTTCACCGGCTACCACGCCACCAGCGGTGTCCTGGAGCTCGGGCCGGTCACCCTCGGGCGGGATGTCTTTGTCGGTGAGACGAGCGTGCTCGACATCGACACCAGCATGGGTGACGGTGCGCAGCTGGGCCACAGCTCGTCGCTGCACCCCGGCCAGAGCGTCCCCACCGGCCAGAGCTGGCACGGCGTTCCCGCCGAGCCGTCCACCACCGACTACCGGACGGTCGGCCCGGCCAAGGTCGGGACACTGCGCAGGTTCCTGTTCGGCACGGCGCACCTGCTCACCGGAGCGATCGCGATCTCGGTGCTCTCCGGGGTCGTCGTCACCCTGCTCACCAAGATCCCGCTGGTCGCCGACCTGTTCGACTCCACCACGCTCTCGTTCACCGGTACCCGGTTCTATCTGACGATGGTGGTCGTCTCCGCGGTCGTGTTCTTCGGCGGAGCGCTGCTGGGCCTGGCCACGATGGTTGTGCTGCCCCGGCTGCTCAACCTGTTCATCCGCCCGGGGAAGACCTACCGGCTCTACGGCTTCCACTACATCGTCGCGTCGGTGATCACGCTGCTGAGCAACTCGACGTTCTTCATGGTGATCTTCGGCGACAGTTCCGCGGCGGTCGGGTACACCCGCGGCCTCGGCTACGACCTGGGCGTGGTGGAGCAGACCGGGTCGAACTTCGGCACCGCGATCACGCACGACTCGCCACTGCTGACCTCGGTGGGGACCGGCACGATGTTGTCCGACGGGCTGTCGGTGATGAACTCCGACTTCTCCAGCACCTCGTTCAAGATGTCGCGGATCGCCATCGGTGAGCGCAACTTCATGGGCAACAACATCGCCCTGCCCGCCGACGCCAAGATCGGCCGTAACGTGCTGCTCGGGACCAAGGTGATGGTGCCGATCGACGGCCCGGTCCGGGAGAACGTGGGTCTGCTCGGTTCGCCGCCCTTCGAGATCCCGCGCTCGGTGGCCAGGGACTCCGCTTTCGACCACCTGAAGGCCCCGGATGTGCTGCGCCGCCGACTCGCCGCGAAACTCCGGCACAACCTCGGCAGCATGGTCACCTTCCTGCTGTTCCGCTGGGTGCAGTTCTTCTCCGTGGTCACGCTCATGACGGTGTCGTCCTCGTTCGACGGCCGCTTCGGGAGTGTGGCCATCGCCGCCGGGATCCTCGCGGCCCTGGTGTTCAACGTCCTACTCACGGCATTCGCCGAGCGGATCGTCCTGGGCTTCCACCGACTGACCCCCCGCTTCGTGTCCATCTACGACCCGTACTTCTGGCGGCACGAGCGGCTCTGGAAGCTGCTGGCGACACCGATGTTCAACGGCACCCCGTTCAAGAATCTGCTGTGGCGGCTGCTGGGCGTGCGGATCGGCAGGCGGGTATTCGACGACGGTGCCGGGATCCCGGAGAAGACGCTGGTCACCATCGGCGACGACGCCGTGCTCAACGCCGGCAGTGTCATCCAGTGCCACTCGCTGGAGGACGGCACCTTCAAGTCCGACTACACGGTGATCGGCGCGGGCACCGTGCTCGGCGTCGCCGCGTTCGTGCACTACGGCGTGACGACGGGCGAAGGCACCGTGGTCGGCGCCGATGCCTTCGTGATGAAGGGCGAGGAGACGGCCCCGTTCACCGAGTGGGTGGGCAACCCGGCCACCGAGATCCAGCCGGCCAGTCAGACCAGCCACCTCACCACCACACCCATCCCGACCACGACGATCTCGATGCTGCCAACCAGGCCCGTCCCGATCCTGCAAGCGCGGATTGCCGCGCCGCCGCCCAGCAGGGTCTCCCACAACTAGGCGAATCCGGCCTGTCAGTAGGTCCTACCCAGCGAACACCGCGTGAGGAGAACGTCATGACCACCACCCTGCCCGCCCCGAACCGGTCCCCGCCCGTCGTCCCGCGTCCGAGGGCCGTCCGGTGTCCGGGGCACAGTCCGCGCGTGCTCGGTGAACAGCTACAAGCGCTACTGGGGACAGGGCCCGCCCCCATGCTGCGGCCGTTGGCCGTCGACCTCGCTGAACTCGCCGACATCCTCGAAGGCGATCCCACCCACGGCGGAGGCCTGCTGGACCTGCACACCGGCGAGGTATGGCTACAGGCCACGATCGAATACGCCCACGAGAGCAGTGAGGAGATAGAAGGGGCCCCAGACGAGGACGACGATCCCGAGCGCTGGTTGCCGGTCGAGTGCGAGGGTTCGCGCGAGGGCTACCACGATATGGAGACCTTCATCGACACACTCGTCGACCCCCAACAGGCCGACCGATTGACGGTGGCCATTCAGGGCCGAGGGGCGTTCCGCCGATTCAAAGATTCGCTCCAGCGCACCCCCGATGAGCTGGAGCGATGGTTCGCCTTCTCTGAAGAACGCCAGCGAGGCCCAGCACGGACCTGGCTCGCCGACGCCGGGTACAAGCCTCGTGCCGCGCCCTCCAGTGGTACGCGCTGAAGCTGATCGCCATGCACGGGCCGCGCTTGCCAGCGAGGCGCTGACCAGAGACCTTGAGGGCTCGCGCACCCTGAACGCCTACTCGACGCGCGAGCTGCTCACCCGACTCGAGGCCTGCCCCCAGCTGCTGAGTCAGTCCGACGACGACGATATCGACACGACGGTGCGCACGCTCGATGCGATCACCAAAAAGGCCTCGGATGGGCTCGCCGCCAGCTAGGCCGGCGAGTAGGACGTGTCGAGCAACAAGGAAAGCGGACCGGAGCGCGTCTCGCGCGACAACGTTCGTCCGCGCCTAGTCCGACGTCCGTTCCTTCGCCAGAACGGCGTCGAGCAGGCCGGGAAACCGGGCCTCCAGATCGTCGCGACGCAGTGACAGCAGGTTCTCCCGACCGTACGGGCGCTGCCAGATCACCCCGCTGTCCCTCAACACCCGCCAGTGGTGGGTCAGCGTCGACTTCGGGACATTCGCGCCGAGGATGCCGCCACAGGCGTGCTCCCCACCGTCTGCAAGCACCTCGACGACCCGCAGCCGTAACGGATGGCCCAGCGCGGACAGCACGTTAGGCAGCTCGATCCGCTCGCGATCGGGGTGGTTCGGGATCACGACGACGAGCTTACTCCGACTGTACGAGCACTTACGAACTGTTCGACGAGCTCGGTGAATGGATGACCCAGGTCGCACTGTACGTAGTTACTCGTACTATCGTACTGTGCGAGCAATACGGACTGACTCCGTTCGTTCGGGAGCTCGAATCGGAAGGGCGTCAAGACCTCATGTCACATCACGCTTCATCGGGGGATCCAGTGCTATCCGCCCCCAATGCCAATCGGGACGCCGACCTGACCCCTCCGGCCCCCTCGGTCGGGCGCCATGGACTCGGCTGGGCCCTGGCCGTGCTCGCACTGGCTCAACTGATCTTCTCGCTGGATCTGAACATCGTCTTCGTGGCGCTGCCTGACATCGGCGCGGACCTGGGATTCACCGGTCAGACCCAGCAGCTGGTGGTCAGCGCCTACGTGGTCTTCGCCGGCGGCTTCCTGCTACTGGGTGGGCGGGCAGCGGACCTACTCGGTCGCCGTCGGGTATTCGTGGCCGCATTGACGCTCTACGCGCTCTCCTCACTCGCCGGTGGCCTCGCGCCCAACGCGGAAATGATCGTGGTGGCCAGGGCGGTTCAGGGTATCGGCGGTGCGCTGCTGCTGCCGTCCACGCTGTCGCTGATCAACACACTGTTCCAGGAGGGACCCCGTCGCAACCGGGCGCTGGCCGTCTGGGGTGGCGCCGGTGCCAGCGGCCTGACCGTGGGCGCCCTGCTCGGCGGGGCGCTGACCGAGGTCTTCGGCTGGCCAGTGGTGTTCTTCGTGAACGTGCCCCTCGCAGCGGTGGTGGCGCTCGCCGCGCTCTGGGTGATCCCCAAGGACCGGCGCGACGGGGTACGCCGTCCGTTCGACCTACCAGGCGCGGTGAGTGTCACCGCCGGGGCCACGTTGCTGGTGTTCGCACTGGTGGAGGGGCCGGACCTGGGCTGGCTCAGCCCAGTCGTGCTCAGCACCGCGGTGCTCGCGGTCGTCGCGCTGGTCAGCTTCGCGGTTATCGAGACTCGCGGCGCGGACCCACTCATGCCACCCCGACTGTTCTCCAACCGCAGCCTGCTCGTCGGCATGACCGTCACCTTCGTGTACATGGGCAGTTTCGGCGCGCTGCCCTACTTCCTGACCGTGCTGCTGCACGACGTGTACCACTTCTCCGCGTTGCAGACCGGTCTCGCCTTCCTGGTTCCCTCGGTGGCCATCGCGCTCGGCACCCAGCTCGGCGAGCGCGCCACCACCCGGTTCGGCGTCCGGCCCACCCTGCTGTGGGGATTCGGCGTCGGTGTCGCCGGCACCGCGCTGCTCGCGGTCGCTTTCGACGACCGAGCCAGCTACCTCATCGCGGTCCCCGGCCTGGTCGTCTCCGGTCTCGGCCAAGGAGTGACCTGGACCGCGATGTGGATCGCCGCCTCGGCTGGAGTCGCTCCCGCCGAGCAAGGTGTCGCCTCTGGGATGGCGTCGACCACCCTCAATGTCGGGAACGCGATTGGCCTGGCCGTGCTCATCGCGATCGCCAATGCCGGAGTTGGCCATTCGCCTGCCAACCAGCTCCCCGACGCGATCGCCCACGGCGGTCAGATCGCCGTGCTCATCGCCGCCGCGGCAATGGCAGTCGGCATGCTAGCCAGTCGCACCCTGCCCAGGCGTCTTGGCTGAGCCCCATGAACGCTACGTCGCGCCGGCCTGAAGACGCATTCCCTCGGGCCAAACGTGCAGGTCCGCTGAGGCACATGAACGACTCAAGATCGGCAGGACAGACGATCGTGACACCAACGGCGTGCGTCGGTCCCGGAACACAAGAACCACCGACCAGACGCGGGACGCGAGAGCGCCTTGCCGAGATCACCCTCGACGCGCGGCGACTCTCCAACCGCCCAAGTCGTCCGATTCCACAGGGCACGGGACTGTCCCGGACATCCCGTGGATGCGCTAGCGCGCGGATTTGGCATCGTGGTCGTGGCGGGCCTGTTCGACCTTGCCGAGGTTGGTGGCGGCCCATTCTGCGAGGTGGGCGAACAGCGGGGCGAGGCTGCGGCCGAGTGGACTGATTTCGTATTCGACCCGAGGGGGGATCTCGGGGTGGTAGGTGCGCACGATCAGGCCGTCGCGTTCGAGTTGGCGCAGCCGTTGGGTCAGTACCTTCGGCGAGATCGTGGTGATCTGTCGTTCCAGCTCGACGAATCGTTGCCGGCCGTACTCGTTGAGGCACCACAGAATGGGCGTGGTCCATCGGCTGAACACGATGTCCACGACCGGGGCGATGGGGCAGGCCTGTTCCGGTTCGGTCGGCGCGGTCGCCCGGGTCGCCTCCATGCCAGTTCCTCTCGGATAGCCACTTTCCTCTAGGTACCTACTATACCGGTGATGTTAGCGTCCGCGAGTCACAGCACGACCACCCGGCCCGATGTGTGCCACACCAGGCCAGGCGACCCACGATGACACGAACGGGAGCCTCTCCATGATCGTAGTGACCGGAGCGACCGGGAACGTTGGCCGACCGCTCGTGCAGGCCCTCGCGGCCGCTGGTGAGGAGGTGACGGCGGTATCCCGACTGACCTTGGACGCGGACCCCTCGGAGGGCGTCCGACGCCGCCAGGCGGACTTGACCGACCCGGAGAGCCTTCGACCCATCTTCGACGGAGCTGATGCGTTGTTCCTGCACGACGGCGGTGCCAGTGCCTCTCTGTTGAAACCGCGCGACATCGTCGACGTGGCGAAAGCCGGCGGAGTCGGCCGCATCGTCTTGCTGTCCTCCATAGGCGTTGCTACCCGCCCCCATTCGGCGTCCCACGGAGCCATGATGCGATCCGTCGAGGACGCCGTCCGGCAGGCAGAGATGAACTGGACGATTCTGCGGCCGGGTGGCTTCAACTCCAACGCCTACGCCTGGGTCGAGTCGATCCGTGCCCAACGGACCGTCGCCGCGCCGTTCGGGGACGTCGGCCTGCCGACCATCGACCCGGCCGACATCGCCGAGGTCGCCGCCGCGGCCCTACGCGAGCCCGGCCACCGCTGGCAGACATACGAGCTGACCGGCCCCGCCCTCACCACACCCAGGCAACGCGCCGACGCGATCGCCGACGCGATCGGCGAGCCCATCCGGTTCATCGACCAGACTCGTCAAGAGGCCCGAACGCAGATGCTGCGGTTCATGCCCGAGGCCGTGATCGACACGACCCTCGACGCCCTCGGAGAGCCAACCCTCGCCGAACAAGGGATCAGCCCCTGGGTCGAACGAAACCTCGGCCGCCCACCACGCACCTTCGCCGACTGGGCCCAGGCGAACGCCGACGCATTCCGCTGACCTGCCCGTGTCCCTGCCGGCCGCGGTCGAAACCTTCCTCACCGAAGCCCACCTCGCCACCCGCACCACCATCCGACCCGACGGCACACCACACGTCACACCCGTCCGGTGCACCTGGGACAACGCAGCCAGATTGGCTCGAATCACGACCGTCGCCACCTCACACAAAGTCAGCAATCTCGTAGCCAGCCCACAACACCGCGCCGCACTCTGCCAAGCAGCCGGATTTCGCTGGGTCACCCTCCAAGGCACCGCCCTCGAATCCGACAACCACGAGCGCGTCAGCGAGGGCGTCTGGCGATACACCCGACGCTACCGGTCTCGACCAGCGGCTGGCTCAGAAGTATTCCCAGGTGAGGCCTGGTGCCCCCGGCAGGATTCGAACCTGCGACCGTCGGATTCCAAGATCACACTTGGGGGCAGTCCTGGTCATTGGCCGAACTGCGTTCTAGCTGGCCCGACGTCCCCGGTGAGGTCGGGGGAGCGGGGGCCGTCGCTGGCTCTTTGAGGTAGGTAAGCGGTAGAGATGATCTTGCTCCCGCCACCGGCGGACTAGAACATATGTTCGAAGATGGCTAGGATTCGACCCATGCCACGACAGCCCACCGAGCAGCAGCTCCGCCGGGACAAGCGGGATGAGAAGACACTAGTAGACGCAAGCTGGGCGTTGCGTCGGCTCACGGATAAGCGCTTCTATCACGGGCAGGGGGCCACGTTGTACGCCGTGTGCGAGGTGCTCGACCGGGCGGCGTTGGACATCTCGGATGTGAATCCTCACGTGCGGAGCTGTCTGCTCCGGGTTGCCCAGGCAGTCGTACAGGACGCCCGCATCGACGCCGGTGAGGATCCGAGCAAGGGGTTGGTCTGACCCGTCCAAGAGGACGGATTTTGAGCGGATCCGTCTAAGTGCCTTGACCTGCGGAAATCGCAGAGAGAGTGAAGACTGGACCGTGCATGGACAATGGACGAACGGGCCGAAGGTCCAGCTGCAGGTCAGCCGGTTGACGGACGTCAAGAGCACTCAACCAAAGGCAACAGATCAGAAACCGTGCGTCGCAGGTTCACGGATTCTGCGCACACCAGCAGGAGTGCGGGTGTTATCCGGAGGATCCGCGTGCAAGGCGCGGCGGCTCCCCGGGAACGCGTCGGGCCGCACCGCGTCCTCACCTACGACCGGCGTGGTCACGGCTCCGGGGCGGTGATGGTCTTTACTAGTGGAGGAGGGTCCAACTGATCAGGTCGTGTGCTTGCTGGGCTTGGTCGACATCGACGCATTTGAGTTTGAAGGACAATGATGCGACGCGGATCCCGATCGTGGTGGCAACGTCTATGGGTTGGTTGTCCTCGGCCAGGTAGCTTACGGCGGTCACCCGTCCGTAGGGGATCGAGGTGAGCGCTAACTGGCCCTCCCACGCTGTGCGTTCGATCATCATGATGCGTTGGCTGGTCAGCGCGAGCAGTTGGACGTCGGAGCCGCGGCCACGATAAATGCGGTCGATCGCCTCGCCGTCAAAGAGGTTGTTGCGCACCGCCGAGAGGTCAGCCCGTTCGTCGTGGGCCGAGACGGCCAAGGTGTCCAAGCTGGCAGAACTCAACGGAACCTGGGCCATTGTGGCTTCCTTCCGGCCTATGCATCCTAAAGGGAGAGACTATCGGGGCTACCACTCTGCTGGCGGCGGGAAACCGATTTTGACCAGGTCATATCCCTCATTGGACGCAGAGGTCACAACAGTCCCGTAGGCCCCGCTAAGTTGCCTCAGGCGATCATTTATGGACGTCGACCGATACTCAGCAGCGCGCTGATTGATCAGGATCGGACTGTTGTCGTCTGCTGTGATCGACTCGCGTCGTTTGTGTCGGGTAAAGGGTGGAGGCGATCTTGTTAGTGGTCTTCGCGATCACGGTTCATGCTGTGGATGTACGCGGCGATGCTGCCGAGACCGACCTCGGCCCGTCGCTGGTCGACTGTCGCCGGGTCACGAAGGTTGCGGGGCTGATGCGTGCCGTTGGCGATCTCCATCTGGGTCCCGTACACCTGGCTCTGTCCCTCGGCGAGCAGGACGCGGTCGGTCAGGTAGGCGATGTGCTGCGGCACAGTCTCCTGGGGCGGCAGGGCCTTCATGAGGTCGAGGCAGGTGCGTTGAAACGACGGGTCGTGGTCGGCATGTTGGATGAGCAGCCAGGCAGCCGAGGCCGAGGCCCCGTCGTCGCCCACCAGCGTCAAGGCGCACAAGCCCGAGTACCTCGGGATCGGCGGCCGGCGGGTGTTGGTCTCGCGCAAGTGGTCCAACAAGTCCCTGTCCGACCATCGGGCCGAGCGGAGCGAATTCGTTCGGCAACTGCTCGATAAGGCAGGCGTCCAACCCTCCTACGCCATCGATGACGGGCCGTTTCTCTGGGAGCGGACCAGATCCGGGGACACCGACGTCCCGACCCGTCCGGCACTGCTTCCGCAGGCCATCAGCCAGCGACAACGCTGGAAGGCGGACTACCTGGCCGCGCAGCTCAAAGCCGGCGAAGTACCGCACGACAACTGTTCGGCAACTACTGATCAAGAAGCGGCTTAGGGGCAATACCGTTCAGTTAGGCTTACATCGGTGTAGTTTGCTGATGTGCCTCGTGCTGGGTGGAAGAAGCCCGTCTCGGATCGTCGCTTGTCGGATTTGGTCTCGGTGGGGGTGCTGACCCGGGTGTTTCCACCGGAGTTGGTCGATGAGGTAATCGCCGAGGCTGGCCGCACCGAGCAGCGCAATCGCACGTTGCCGGCGCGAGTGATGGCGTACTTCGCGATTGGGATGGCGCTGTACTCCGAGGGCTCGTATGAGGACGTGCTCAGTCAGCTGACCGATGGGCTGGCGTGGGCGTCGGGATGGGAGGCCAGCTACAACCCGCCGTCGAAGTCGGCGATCTTTCAGGCCCGGCAGCGCCTCGGTCCGGAGCCGATGGCGGCGTTGTTTGCTCGGGTCGCCGAGCCTCTCGCGACCCCGATGATGGCCGGGTCATGGCTGGCTGGGCGTCGGATGGTCGCCATCGACGGAACCTGCCTGGACGTAGCGGACACCGTCGAGAACGCGAAGTTTTTCGGCCGGCCCGGGGTGAGCAAGGGCGAGCAGGCAGCGTTTCCGCAGGCCAGGATCGTGGCGTTGGCCGAGTGCGGCACGCATGCGGTGTTCGCCGCCGAGATCGGCGTCTACTCCGAGTCCGAGGCCACCCTGACCGAGCGGCTGCTGCCTCGGCTGGAGCCCGGGATGCTGCTGCTCGCCGATCGTGGCTTCTTCTCCTACGGCTTGTGGCGCCAGGCCTCTGGGACCGGCGCGGACCTGCTCTGGCGGATCCGAACCGATGCCTTCGGACCCAAGGCCAAGCACGTGCGTGACCTCGACGACGGCTCCTGGCTGGCGATGCTGCGCAAGAGTACGGACCGTGAGAGCGAGCCGATGCTGGTTCGGGCGGTGGACTACACGGTCGACGACGGCCGAGGCAACGACACCAGCTATCGACTGTTCACCACGCTGCTGGACCCCGGCGAGGTCTCCGCCGTTGACCTCGCCGCCGCCTACAACCAGCGATGGGAGATCGAACTCATCCTCGACGAGCTCAAGACCCACCAACGCGGACCCCGCACCGTGCTGCGCTCAAAGTCACCCGACCTGGTGCAGCAGGAGATCTGGGGGCACCTGTGCTGCCACTACGCGATCCGCACCCTGATGACCGACACCGCGAAGCACAGCGGGCGCGACCCCGACCGGGTCAGCTTCGTCGCAGCCCTGCGCATCGCCCGCCAGTCTGTCGCCCCTCGCGGGCGCTTTCCCCCCTGACAACGTCCAGGCCACCAACCACGTCTGGGGCACCGCGCTGCGCCGACTCGCTCGGCGGCTCAACCCCGCCCGCCGACTGCGGGCGGCACCCAGGGTCATCAAGCGAAAGATGCCCAAGTGGCACGTCAAACGTGCCCACCACGGTGCCTGGCCCGGCCCCCAGCACTCACCGAACTACCTCATCCAAAACCGTAACTGAACGGTATTGGGCTTAGGGGGAGTCATGGAGATCAGGCCGAGGTTATGGGCGGTTCAGGACGTGTCGGTGTATCTGGGGGTGCCGGTCGCCACGTTGTACGACTGGCGGTGCAAGGTCTACGGCCCGAAGAGCAAGAAGGGCGGGCGCTACCTCCGCTATGACGCGGCCGACGTGCAGCGGTGGTTCGAGCAGCTTCCCGATGCGGCGTAGGAGGCCGTGATGGGACGACCACCGTTGCCAGTCGGCACCTACGGGAACATCAAGACGGTTCAGCTCGGCCCAAAGAGCTTCCGCGCGAGGGCGCGTTATCGGGACTACGACGGGGTCACACGTCCGGTCGAACGGCACGGGACCTCGATCGCGGCGGCAGAGAACAACCTGAAGGAGGCACTGCGGGATCGCGGTCGGGCAGCGTTGGACGGGGACATCACAGCGGTTACGAAGATCTCTGCCGTCGCGGAGCTGTGGCTGCGAGATCTCGATGAGTCCGATCTGGCAATTCGGACGAAGGTCACATACCGGGAGACGTGGAAGAAGTCACTCCAGCCGGCGGTGGGAGAGCTGCGGCTTCGGGATGTCCGGGTCTCCCGTGTCGATCGGGTGACCCGGATTGATGAGATCTCGTACCGGGCGTCGTCCGGTATCTCTGCTGGGCAACCCTGAGCGCTACCCGTCCTGTCAGATGCTCGCCCAGGCCCTCCTACGCGGCTGGGCCGGCTGCCGCACGCCTGGGCCCACTACGTCACCAGCACCTACCTGAGGGCGGCCGTGGCCCGGCGGCCACGGCGACCCTGTGACATCAAGGGCCACATGGGTGGCATCCCACCGACCGGTGCCACCGTCCGCGCTGGCCGCCGCGCTGGCCACGGCCGGCTGCGCGGGCGTGGGTCAGGCGGGCTGCTCCCCGCCGCCGCTGGCGACGTCACCGTCGGAATCGGTCGCTTCCCGGGCCGCGTCCTCGGCTGAGGCGCCGGTTCGGTCCGAGTCGGTCCCGGGGTCGAGCTCGTCGCCCGGCTCGTCCTGTGCACCGCCACCGGTCTCGTGGTCTGTCATCGGGGCTCCCTCGCTCGCGTCAGCGGACGGGTACCCAGCCGCACTGGACCGAAACCCAAAAAGAGCCCACTCCAGATATTGAATGCCCGGAGCGGAGGCAGCGGAGCGGAGACAGCGGAGCGGAGACGAGACATGTGGAGCGACGGTAAAACGGCAGTGCGTCGGCGCCACGAAAATGACAGTGACTCAGGAGTCCCCTGGGTAGAACCGCGCCGGGGCGCCACGACCAGGTCATTGCTGGTTGTGTCCGAGGCTGGAGACTCCGCCGGTCACCGTAGGTCCCAGAGCAGCCGGTAGTAGGCGATCCGCTCCGGGCAGGGAGCGGGCTCGCCGGGCTGCTGTTCTCCGGCGGTCAGCGCGATCTGCTGCCAGGAGGTGTCGAGGGCACCGGCACCGCCGGCGCTGTGGTGTGCACGGTAGGCACCGGAGCCGGGCCGGGTGATCACCAGCCCCTCGGCGGCGAGCGTGGCCAGCGCCCGCGAGACGGTGACCGGGCTGACCCCGAAGCGTCTGATGAGGGCCCGATTGGACGGCAGCTTCTGTCCAACACGCGCAGCGGGCCCGGGAAGGGCTGATCGCCGGGGGCGACCTGGCCAACGCGGGATACACCTATTACCCGGCGGTCACGGGCCTGTCGTCTGCCACGAGTAAGGGACCACCTGGGATCTAGTTTTGCCACGAGGATGGGACCAGGGGCTTGCCGGTGATGGGACCACCTGTTTGCCAGTAGTGGGACCACCCGGCGTGGCTCCCCGCCTTCCGGTCGTGCGGCCGTTGTGGTCGTCCGCATGTCCTATCGGGAGGTGTCCGTGATCGAGGTTAGAGAGATCCTTCGGCTGTGGTTGGAAGGCCGTTCGCTGCGCGCTGTGAGCACGTTGGCGGGGGTGGACCGCAAGACGGTCCGCCGGTACGTCGCTGCCGCTGAGGCGGCCGGGCTGGCCCAGGAGTGCGGCCCTGAGCAGCTGACCGATGAGCTGCTCGGGACGGTCCTGGGCGCGGTGCGACCGGACCGCCCACGCGGTGTTGGGGCGGCCCGGGAGTCCCTGGATGCCCATCGGGAGCAGATCGCGGCCTGGCTGAAACAGGGGCTGACCTTGGCCAAAGTCCATGTGCTGCTGGGCCGGCGCGGGGCGGTGGTGCCCTATCGCACGCTGCACCGCTACGCGGTCAGCGAGTTGGCCTTCGGCCGGCGCCAGCCCACGGTCCCGGTTGTCGACGGCAACCCTGGTGAGGAGCTACAGGTCGATTTCGGTCGACTCGGGCTGATCCCGGACCCAGTTCGTGGGGCACGGCGGGTCGCCCATGGGCTGATCTTCACCGCGGTGTATTCGCGGCACATGTTCCTTTACCCGACTCACCGCCAAACACTCGAAGAAGTGATCGCCGGGTTCGAGGCCGCCTGGGCGTTCTTCGGTGGCGTTTTCAAAGTCGTCATTCCCGATAATATGAAAGCGATCGTCGAGCAGGCCGATAATATCGAACCCCGGCTCAATGATAGTTTCCGCGAATACGTCCAAGCTCGGGGCTTCGTGGTCGACCCGGCGCGGGTCCGCCATCCTCGGGACAAACCCAGGGTCGAAAAATGTGTGCAATATGTGCGGTCCAGCTTCTTCGCCGGGGAGGACTTCACCGATCTGAACGACTGCCGGGCCCGCGCCGTGTTGTGGTGCGCCCAGGTCGCCGGAACGCGTATCCATGGCACCACCTGCGCACGCCCAGCTGAGGTGTTCGACGCCGAGGAAGCACCCCTGCTGCTGGCGGCCCCCGCGCAGAGGTTCGCGATCCCGGTCTACACCAAACCCAAGGTCGCACCTGATCGGCATGTCGAGGTGGCCAGAGCGCTGTATTCGGTGCCCGGGGAGCTGATCGGGCAGCGGCTGACCGCTCGTGCTGATGGGCACACGGTCAAGCTGTTCCGCCGCGGCCAGCTGATCAAAGTTCATCTCCGGCAGGAACCGGGGCGGCGGCGCACCGACCCGGCGGATCTGCCCAGCGAGGTGTCCACCTACGCGATGCGCGACCTCGACGCGCTGGCTCGCCGCGCGACTGGCTATGGCGAGCACATCGGTGCCTACGCGGCCGCGCTGCTGGATCATCCGCTGCCCTGGACCAAGATGCGCCAGGTCTATCGGCTCCTCGGACTGGTCCGCCGCCACGGCGCTGACCGGGTCGAACAGGCCTGCAAGCGGGCCTTGGAGGTCGAGGCGGTCAACGTCGGGCTGATCGACCGGATGCTCACCCGGGGGCTGGAAGCCGACACCACCCGCGGCACCGCCACCGGCCAGCTGGCCATCCCCATCCCGGCCGCCGTTGATACCGCCGCCTCGAAGGTGGTGCCCGCCGCGCGACGGTTCGTCCGCGACGCCGGCGAGTTCGCCACCGGTGCCACCGGGCAGATGCGGCGCCCGTCGTGACCACCAACGCCCGTCCCAGCCCCGTCCCGCGCGGGTCCGTGCAGCGAGTCGAGGTATCCGGCGATCTCAAGGACCTGATGCGCCGGCTCAAACTCGGGCGGCTGCTCGACACCCTGCCCGAACGCCTCGCGTTGGCCCGCACCCAACACCTGCCGCATCACGAGTTCCTGGAGATGCTGTTCGCTGATGAGGTCACCCGCCGCGACCAACAAGCCACCCTGCTGCGCGCCCGCTCCGCGCACCTGGACCCGACCATGGTCCTGGAGGCCTGGGACGACTCCACGGCCGTCGCGTTCGACCGGACACTGTGGGCAGAGTTGTGCTCGCTGCGATTCCTCACCCAAACGAACAATGTGCTCATCATGGGACCCGTGGGAGTGGGGAAAACATTCCTGGCCAACGCCCTCGGGCATGCCGCGGTCCGCCGCAAATACACCGTGCACATCGAACGTGCCGACAAACTGTTCAAACGGCTACGCGCCGCCCGTCTCGATCACACCCACGAAGAGGAAATGCGGAAACTGCACCGGGTTGAACTATTGATACTCGACGATCTGGCATTGCACCCGCTGGGCACCGAGCAGACCAGTGATTTTTATGAGCTGATCGTGGAACGCCACCGCGAGGCCTCCACGATCATCACCTCGAACCGGGAACCCCCAGAGATGCTGACCATGATGGCCGACCCGCTGCTGGCCCAGTCCGCGATCGACCGGCTGCAGTCCGCCGCCTTCGAACTCATCGTCGAGGGCGAAAGCTACCGCCAGCGCCAACGACCACGCATCGGCCAACCCCTCGACGCCGCGCAGGAGGACAGATGACCGAGAAACGTTGACGTCAACGACGTCCCTACACGACGATCAGCACACGGCCCACGACCGCCGAAGTGGTCCCTAGCTGGTGACAAAACGGTGGTCCCTTACTCGTGGCACCTGACAGGCCTGCTGGACGCCGCGCCATCGCTGTACGCCTGCGTCGCCGAGGTGAAGGCCGGGCTGGACTTCCAGCGGCGTACCGGCAGCAAACAGATCGCCCAGCTGATCGACGGCTACCGTTGGTTGGCTGGGGTGCTGCGCGGCGACAGCCCCGCCGCTGCCGACGAGCCGGTCTCGATCGACCGGTACGCCGACAACCCGATAGCGCTCTTCCACGCGCATTACGCCCGTGCGATCGCCGCCGCCATCTTCGGCGATCCGGCCAGCCTGGCACGGCACACCGCGGCGGCGATGCCGCTGCTGCCGGCGGCCCTCGGCTCTACCCGACCGCCGTGGCCCGCCTGCGGGCGGTGCTGCTGCTGGAGAACCGGCTCATCCGAGGCGCGCTCACCGCCGACCGGCTCGACGCCGTCACGCTCATCGCCGGCCAACTCGCCGTGTCCCTGGACAACGCCCAGCTATATGCCGAGCTCACCACCTCGCGCCCCCGGATCGTCACCGCCGCCGACCACGGTATCCGCTCGCTACTCAGCCCGGCCGAGGCTCACGTGAAGCCAGCCGACGTACATGCCAGCCAGCCCGACGATTCCGCACCAGCTCCGTCCAGGCCCTGAGGCAGGCCGGCGCCTACGAGGACTCAGCAGCTGCTTCGTGCCAGCACCACCTCTGGTCGCGGCAACACGCGTGGACGACTCTGGAGCAGCACGTCTGCGCACCCCCGACGAGGCGATCAAACTCACCGACGACCAGCGTGAACGTCCGCTGTCCCAGGAGGTGTGTCACCCTCCACCCAACTCCCACCCGGCACATTCTTGGTCGGGAGCCCTCCGCGCGGGCACCTGGCAACGGGGCTGGCAAGAGGAGCCGAGGAGCCCTCGTTCGCCGTCTACCACTGTGAGGCCGCCAGCCGCATGCCCACACGGTGGAGAGCGACGCGTTTAGGGTGGCCAGGTTTCACCTGGCGGCGTGCCCGCCGAACATGGAGTGTGTGTCGCGGTCTTGCCGGGTGCGAGCTTAGGAGAACAGATTAATCGTGAACGCCACCCCGGGTGCTTTGCCCGACAGAGAAATGTTGGGCGAACTGGTTCGAGAACTCGACACCGCGGCACCGTATGAGCTGGTCGAGGTGTGTGAGGGGTGGCTGCGGCGTCGGGCGGGTGCGCGGTGGAGCACGTTGCTGCTCGCGGACTACAGCCAGACGGTGTTGGAACCGGTTCCCGGTCGTGGTTCGGGGTCTGCCGCCGGGCGCCGCCATGCGGTGCGCGACGGCGCCGCCGGGGTCTGCTATCGCGAGCAGCGGGTCGTGCGCGAGAGCGAGCAACAGGACGCGCAGGGGTGTGAACTGGTGTTATGTGTGCCGGTGACGATCCGCAGCGAATGCCTTGGGGTGCTCATGGTGGGTCTGGGGCGGGACACCGCCGATGACATCGCCGACATCCTGGTCGATGTTGCGACGGTGTTGGCGCACGTGCTCGCCGGTGCCCGCCGATACACCGATCGTTTCGAAGCTCTGCGCCGGCGCAAAGATCTCGGGTTGGCTGCGGAAATCCAGTGGGAACTGCTGCCGGTGTTGGCCTACGAATTGCCCGTGTTCTCTATCGCCGGAGCTTTGGAACCCACGTATGAGATCGGTGGTGACACCTTCGACTACGCGGTCAGCGCGTCACGGCTGACCATCTCCATCACCGACGCGGTCGGTCACGGCCTGCGGGCGGCGTTGCTGGGCAGCTTGGCGGTTACCGCTATGCGCAACATCCGTCGCGGGGGCGGGGACATCCTCGCCCAGGCCGGCGCGGCTAATGAACACCTCGCTGAGCAATTCCCCGATTTCAGCTTCGTCACCGGCCAACTGCTGGAGATCGACGTGGCCAGCGGGTCAGCTCTGATCATCAATGCTGGTCACCCGCTGCCACTGTTGCGCCGCGACGGGCTGGTCGTCGAGGTACCAGTGGCCCCGGACCTGCCGCTCGGCCTCAAAAGCGACACCGTGTATCGACCGGCGCGATACGATCTACAACACGGGGACCGCCTCTTACTGATCACCGATGGGATCACCGAAGCGCACTCACCCGGCAAAGCGGCATTCGGCACCGAGCGAGTCGCGCAGCTGCTCTCCACGCAGGCACACCATTCACCCGCCGAATTCGTTCGCAATCTCACCGCCGCCGTCCTCACATTCCGAGACGGCGAACTCGCCGACGACGCCACCGCCGTCTGCCTCGACTGGCACTGACCAGCCGCCCACAGCGCCGCCACCCGGTCCCAGCGGCCGGCCGACGAGATACGCCCTGAAACTGGTGGGGCGAAGGCGCTGAGCCCGGAATCCCACATCTCGGCTAAGAGCCGGCGAAGTTGGCGACCCGTTCGAACGGCTCACAGCCCCCTGCCGCCGCCCCGACGGATCCACCCGGATACGTGCCTCGCGGCCTCTCTAGTCCCGGAGGGTGGTGTCCGGCACCCAGAGGATCCGCGGTCGTCTCGGCGAAACAGCGCGTGACGACCACCGTCAGGCACGCTTGCAGGTGACCGTCGATCCGAAGCACGGGGGTCGCGGTCACGTCGGTGCGGCTATTGGTTTGCTCACCCAGCTGGGCGGAGCTGGTTTGAGTGGGCCCGATGGGGGAAGGTCGTGTTCATGCTTCTTCGTCGTCTGGCACGCCCGATGCTGGCCGGGATCTTCATCTCAGGCGGGATCGCCGCGCTGCGCGATCCCGAGGGACATGCGAAAGCGGCGGGCCCGGTGTTGGATCAGGTGAGTGGGCTCGTCCCGATGCAACGCCCTCCCTCAAGCGTGACCCTGGTGAAAGCGGACGCGGCCGTCAAGATCGGTGCTGGTGTGTTGTTGGCGACTGGCAAAGCGCCCCGGTTGGCCGCGACCGCGCTGGCGGCGAGCCTGATCCCGACCACCGCGGCTGGTCACCGGTTCTGGGAGATCGAAGACCCACAGCAGCGGACCGAACACCAGATTCACTTCATGAAGAACCTGGCGCTGCTGGGCGGGTTGATGCTTGCCTCAGCCGACACTGAAGGTAAGCCCTCGCTGTCCTGGCGGGCCCGCAGCGGCGGGCGGACCAGCACGGCCACCGCGGAACTGTTCCATCGTGACGTCACCCAAGGGATCGGCGACCTGTCCCAGCGTGTCAGCGCACTGAGCGAGCAGGTCGCTGACCGCGTCACGGGTCTGGGCGGGCAGGTGGTCGAGGTGGCCGGGCGTTACGGACCGCAGGCCGCGCAGGTGGTGAGCGAGGCTGGGGAACGGATCACCGAGCTCGCCGGACGTTATGGACCACAGGCCGTCGGAGTGGCCGGGCAGGTCGGGGACCGTCTCAGTGATCGGACTGGCCTGCTGCGCGACGAGGCGCACAAGCTCGGCACCCGGGCGGCCAGGCGCGCGGAGAAGGCGGCGAGCCGGGCGCGGAAGACCGGAAACAAGGCACGCAAGCGCGCCGCGCATAAGGCTGACCGGGTGCGCTCCTTGGTTCCGAGCTAGTCGGCACCAACGGTTCCGTAAGGGTTCCGAGCGGCTCGACAGCCCGGTTTCGATCACCCCAGGTCAGCGCCGAATCAGCGCCCTGACCAGCGCGGGAGCTGCTCCGGGCGATCGCCCAGCGTCCGTCAGAGCTATCACGACATCCGGCATCTGTGCGGTAACTGCTACGAAGAGCTACCGCGGAATCTCGGACGCGTGTTCCGGTAGCCCATCCTGGCCGGCGGAGAGCTCGGGTCGGCCGACGGGTGATCCCTGGTCGATCCAGGCGCCCAGCTGGGTTCTGGAGAACAGCTCGTCGAGCACCATGAACGCCGCGCCGAGCAGTCCGGCGCGGTTGCTCAGCGGGGATCGGGTGATGCGTAGCTCTCGGGTGGCCAGCGGCAGCGATCGCCGATATACCGTTTCCCGGATTGCCGCGAGGAGCTGGTCACCGGACTCGGCGACGCCGCCGCCGATGACGACCAGGGCGGGGTTGAACATGTTCACCAGTGTGGCCAGGGTGACCCCGATCAGCCGTCCGGCGTGCGTGAGCAGTTCAACGGCCACCGGGTCGCCGTGCTCGGCGGCCTGGGCTACATCCCGAGCCTCGAGTTCGCCGCCGGCCAGCCGCCGGGCGAGGAACTCGCTGCGCCCCTGTCTGGCCGCCTCGGTCGCGTCGCGGGCCAGCGCCACGCCACCGGCCAGCGCTTCCAGGCAGCCGAGATTCCCGCAGCGGCACACCGTCCGACTGTCGTCGGACACTGAGACGTGGCCGATGTCGCCGGCGCAGCCCTGCGCGCCCCGGTGTAGCCGGCCGCCGGAGATCAGGCCGGCGCCGATCCCGGAGCCGATCTTGACGTAGACCAGGTCACGGACGCCGCGCCCGATCCCGGTGCGGTACTCGCCGAGCGCCATGGTGTTCACTTCGTTGTCGACCCAGACCGGGGCCCGGTAGCGGCGGGCCAGCCGGTCACGGACCGGATAGCCGTCCCAGCCGGGCATGATCGGCGGGGCGACCGGCCTGCCGGATGCGAACTCCACTGGACCGGGAAGGCCCACCCCGATTCCCCAGACCTGGCTCGAGGCTCGGTCCGCGAGTAATTCGTCGAACAACTGCTCGACGAGGTCCAGGGTGGCGGTGGCGCCAGCGGCTACGTCCCACGGCTCCTCGCGGTGGGCCAACAGCTCGCCCGCCAGGTCGGTCAGCCCGACGGTGATACTGGTGGCGCCCAGCTCGGCGGCGAGCACCACCCCGGCGTCGGCGCGGAACCGCAGCTCGCGGGGTGCCCGGCCGCCGGTGGACGGGCCCAACTGCCCCTCCACGACCAGTCCTCGGGCCATCAGCTGGCTGACTCGTTGAGTGATCACCGTGCGGCCCAGACCGGATCGTCGAAGCAGCTCCGGGCGGGTCCGGGCTTCGCCGGCTCGCACCAGGTCCAACACCTCTACGAGGGTTTCTAGCTGATCGGTTGCGACCCCGGAGTCCGTGGCGACGCTCATAGCTCGGAGTGTAGGCGATCGACTTCCGTCTGTGACACACATTACCGCGCTCACGCTCCGCTCAAGAGATCCGGCCCAGCATCCGCCGTGAAGCGGCTCCCCGCGGTCGCGGGAACGCGCTGCACCTGGAAAAACACGGCCACGACTTGCACATGTACTCCTCGCTTGCGGGAACCCGCTCTCAGTGCACGAGCCGCCTGACGAGGTTACGGTTCTGCTCCAGACTGCTTGTCTTTTGTATGTCCCACACATTAGTGTGCACGTATTCCACCAAAGGAGCCGGGATCATGCGACTGGGCTACCACTCGATCACCTGGGGCGGGGTCACCGGTGACGCCACCGGCGTGACCAGTGTCAAGGATCTGGTCTACCGCGTCCCTGGCGACATGCACCGGGCACTGCGCGACATCGCGGCCGCCGGTTACGCGGGCGTGGAGATGTTCGACGGCAACGTGGCGGACTTCGCGGACCAGCCCGACGAGCTGCGGGGGCTGCTCGCCGAGACCGGGTTGTCACTGGTCAGCGTCTATACCGGGGCCAACTTCGTGTACTCGGAGATCCTGCCCGACGAGCTGTACCGAGTCCGCCGCGCGGCCGAGCTGGCCCGTACCTTCGGCGCCGAGCAGCTGGTAGTGGGCGGTGGCGCACGCCGCGCCGACGGCACTCCGGACAGCGACTACGACCGGCTGGGCGAAGCGCTGGACACGGTCACCGGCATCGCCGAGGAGCACGGGCTGTCGGCCTGCTACCACCCGCACCTGACCACCATCGTGGAGAGCCCCGGCGAGGTGGAAAAAATCTTCACCCGGTCCCGGATCGGGTTCTGCCCGGACACCGCGCACCTGGCCGCGGGCGGAGGCGAGCCGGCCGCGCTGATCCGCCGCTACCCGGACCGGATCAAACACGTGCACCTGAAGGACCTAGACACCGCGACCACCACATTCCTGCCGCTGGGCGAGGGCGAGATCGACTTCACCGACGTGCTGACCGCGGTCCGCGAGGTCGGCTACGACCGCTGGTTGATCGTGGAGCTGGACTCCTACCATGGCGACCCTGCCGAGGCCGCCCGGATCAGCAAGACCTTTCTGGACAAGGCACTCGGATGAAGACTCTCGCCCTGACGTTCGTGCTCATCATCGCCCTCGCCGGCTGCTCCAACACCGCCGCCAGCCGCACCCCGCCACACCGTGGTTACCCGCCGGCGCAACAGGCGCTGGCCGCGCTCGCCGGGAAGGTGCTGGCCACCGGGCCGAACGGCGAACAGCCCGCCCGAGCCGACGCGATCAGCCTCACCCCGGCCGAAATCGACCAGGTCCGGGCGAAGAAGGCCACCGCCGCGATCGTCATGCACTACACCGGGGACGGCTGGACCGACGCGCAGATCGCAGGCCTGCGCCAGCAGTTCGGCGAGTTGGGCATCCAGGTCATCGCCGTCACCGATGCCAACTTTGAACCCGACCGGCAGGTCTCCGACATCGAGACCGTGCTGGCTCGAAAGCCCACCATCATCGTGTCCATCCCGGCCGACCCGGTGGCCACCGCTGGCGCGTACCGGCAGGCCGCCGCGGCCGGGGTGAAGTTGGTGTTCATGGACAATGTGCCCAAAGGCATGGTGGCCGGGCGGGACTACGTGTCCGCGGTGTCCGCGGACAATGTCGGCAACGGCGCGGTCGCGGCACACCTGATGGCCGACGCGCTGGGCGGTCGCGGCGAGATCGGGGTGATCTACCACGAGGCCGACTTCCAGGTCACCCGCCAGCGTCTGCAGGGCTTCACCGACACCATCACCCGCGTCTACCCGAACATCCACATCGTCGACCGCAAGGGCGTGACCGGCCCGGACTTCGCCGGCCAGGCACAGGGCGCCGCCACCGCGATGATGGTCAAGCACCAGAACCTGGCCGGTATATGGGGCGTCTGGGACGTGCCGACCGAAGGCATCATCGCCTCCGCGAGGGCCATCGACCGCACCGACCTGGCGGTCACCACCGAAGACCTCGGGCCCAACGTGGCCATCGCATTGGCCTCGGGCGAGTTCGTCGCCGGGCTCGGCGCGCAGCGCCCGTTCGACCAGGGACTCACCGAGGCGAAGCTGGCCGCATATGCGCTGATCGGCAAACCGGCTCCGCCCTATGTGGCGCTGGACGCGCTGCCGGTCACCCACGACAACGTGCTCGCCGCGTGGCGCGAGGTCTACCACGCCGATCCGCCGTCGCAGGTAACCGACTCGTTCCGCAAGGACGTGCCATGACGGGCACGGCGGTGGAGATGCGTGGCATCCACAAGGGCTTCGGTGGACCGCCGGTGCTGCGCGGGGTCGACTTCACCTTGCACACCGGCGAGGTGCACGCACTGGCCGGCGGTAACGGCGCCGGCAAGTCCACCTTGATGAAAATCCTGCAGGGCGTGCATCGCCCCGACGCCGGCGTGATCAAGGTCGGCGGCCGAGAGGTGACCTTCTCTTCCACCAAGGACGCCGAGGCCGCCGGGGTCGGCATGGTGTTCCAGGAGTTCAGCCTGGTGCCCACGCTGAGCGTGGCGCGCAACATTTTCCTCAACCACGAGCCGCGCCGCTTCGGGCTGATCGACGACAAGGCGATGGTGCGAGAGGCCGGCGAGATCCTGGCCGGCATGGGCGTGGACCTCGACCCCAAGGCCGAGGTACAGAAGCTGCCCACCGGGTATTGGCAGCTCACCGAGATCGCCAAAGCGCTCGCGCTGAACGCCACAGTCCTGATCATGGACGAGCCCACCGCGAGCCTGACCAAGACCGAGTCGGAGGCGCTGTTCGCACTGATCGAACGGCTGAAGGCCAGTGGTGTGTCGATCGTCTACATCAGCCACCGGATGCAGGAGATCTACCGGATCGGCGATCGGATCACCATTCTCCGAGACGGCGGCGTGGTCACCAGCGAGGCACTGACGGACCTCACCCCGGAACAGATCGTCGAGGCCATCGTCGGGCGGCGAATGGAAAACGCGCTGGAATGGCAGGAACGCGACGCCGCACCGGAAGCGGACGCGGCGCCCCTGCTGCAGGTGCGCAATCTGACCGCGACAAACGGCGTCACCGACATGTCGTTCAGCCTGCGAGCCGGGGAAATTCTCGGGCTGGCCGGGCTCATGGGCAGTGGGCGCACCGAACTGATGCGGCTGCTGTTCGGCATCGACCGCCCGGATTCCGGGGAGATTCTGTTGCGCGGCGCACCGGCGGGCATCGACAGCCCACGCGCCGCGATCAACAAGGGCATCGCCCTGGTCCCGGAAGACCGCCGGCTGCAGGGCCTGGTCCTCGACCACTCCGTGCGGGAAAACCTGCTGCTTCCGCTCCTCGGCGGCCTCACCAGCCGCGGCGTCGTCAGCGACAAACGCGGCGACGGCCTGGCCGCCGGGCTAATCGAGCGGCTCGACATCAAGCTGACCTCGCCGAAGCGGCCGGTCCGGCTGCTCTCCGGCGGCAACCAACAGAAGGTCGTCATTGCCAAGTGGCTCGGCCGCGAGCCCGACGTGCTACTCCTCGACGAACCCACCGCCGGCGTCGACATCGGCACCAAAACCGAGATCATCGCCCGCATCCGGGAGCTGGCCGACGCCGGCATGGCCGTCATCGTCATCTCCTCAGAGCTCGCCGAGCTGCTCGCGGTCAGCGACCGCGTACTCGTGCTGCGCAGCGGCACCGTCACCGCGGACCTGGACCGCCGCGACATCGCCGACGAGGAATCCCTCCAGCTCGCCATTCAAGGAGTCTGATCATGTCCGAGACGACAACTCCCCCGGCGCCGCCGTCACCCAACTCCGCCACGGCCGCACCGGCCGGGCCCGGGCTGCTGCGCGGCCTGGACTGGCGCCAGTACGCCATCTACATCGGCTTCGTCGTGATCTTCCTAATGTTCGCGATCTTCCTCGGCTCCGACGGCTTCCTGTCCGGCACGAACCTGCTCAACATCTTCCGGCAGACGGCGATCATCTCGATCATGGCGGTGGCGATGACGTTTGTCATTGCTGCCGCCCAGATCGACCTCTCGGTCGGGTCCACCGCCGGGCTGGCCAGTGTCGTCGCCGCATTGGCCATCACCGCCAGCGGCAACGCGCTGCTCGGTGTGCTGGCCGGGCTCGGTGTCGGACTGGTGATCGGGGTCATCAACGGCGGGCTGGTCACCTGGCTGGGGATGCCGTCGTTCCTGGTCACCCTCGCCATGCTGGGCATCGCATTCGGGCTGGCCCAGCTCATCACCGCATCGGCGCCGGTGCCGATCCTGAACGACACCTTCAACGCGATCTTCGGCGGCGGCAACATCGGCCCGATCCCCGGCTTGCTGATCTGGACCATCCTGGCTGTCGCGCTCGGCGCGGTGGTGTTGGCCAAGACCCGCTACGGCCGCCAGGTGCTGGCCACCGGCGGCAACCGGGTCGCCGCCGACTACACGGGCGTCAACACCAAACGGATCACCTTCACCGTCATGCTGGTCTCCGCGCTGGTCGCCTCGGTCGCCGGGATGCTCTACGCCGGGCGGCTGGAGTCCGGCCGCTACCAGTGGGGCACCGGTGACGAGCTCTCCGTAATCGCGGCGGTCATCCTGGGCGGCACCAGCCTGTTCGGCGGCGCCGGCAGTGTGATCGGCGCGCTGTTCGGCTCGCTGCTCATCGGCCTGATCAACAACGGGCTGATCCTCGCCGGCCTGGACAACAGCCAACAGCAGATCATCCGCGGCCTGATCATCATCGTCGCGGTCGCGCTGGCCAGGAAGAAGTGAGGTAGGGATGGCTGACCAGCCACGCGCCGGGATCATCGGCGCCGGGTTCATCGGTGGAGTGCATGCGCACGCGGTCCGGGCCGCCGGCGGCATCGTGAGTCGGGTCGCGGCGTCGAGCCCGGACCGGGCCGCGGCCGCCGCCCGGCAACTGGGTGCGCAGTCCTCAGCGGGCACCGCCGAGGAGCTCATCGACGCCGACGACGTCGACGTGGTGCACATCTGCACCCCGAACTCGCTGCACGTGCCGCTGGCCGAACGCGCGCTGGCCGCCGGCAAACCGGTGGTCTGCGAGAAGCCACTGGCCACCAGCCTGGCCCAGGCCCGCGCACTGGCTGCCCACGCCACCGACGCCGGCGTGGTCGCCACCGTCCCGTTCGTGTACCGGTTCTACCCCTCGGTGCGGGAGGCCCGGGCCAGGGTGGCCGCCGGTGGGGCCGGCCCACTGCACCTGCTGCACGGCGCCTACCTGCAGGACTGGCAGGCCGGTGGGCTGTCCGCCGGGTGGCGCGGCGATCCGGGCGAGGGCGGCAGGTACCGGGCGTTCGCCGACATCGGGGTGCACTGGTGCGACCTGGTCGAGTTCGCCAGCGGGCAGCGGATCACCCGGTTGCTGGCCCGTACCGGCGGCGGGGGAACCGCGACCAGCGTGCTGTTCGAGACCGACGCCGGGGCGGGCGGGACGATGCTGGCCAGCCAGACCGCGCTCGGCCGGCGCAACGCGCTGCGGTTCTCCCTGGACGGGGAGCGAGCCTCGTACGGGTTCGACCAGGAGCACCCGGAGGCGCTGCTGGTCGGCGGACCGGACGGCAACCTGGGCGTGTTCCGCGGCTCGCCGGCCACGTCGGCGGCGGCCGCCCGGTACTCGGTGCTGCCGCCCGGGCACCCGCAGGGCTACCAGGACTGCTTCAACGCCTTCGTCCGCGACAGCTACGCCGCGATCGCGGGCGAACCACCGGACGGGCTGCCCACCTTCGCCGACGGCCTGCGGGCCGCCGCCCTCACCGACGCTGTCGTCACCTCGTCCGAATCCTCGACCTGGGTGGAGGTACCCACCGCATGAAGCTAGGACTGCTCACCGCCTGCCTACCCGACCAGAAGCTGCCCCAGATCGCGGCCTGGGCCGCCGAGCACGGCTACCAGGCGCTCGAGGTGGCGGCCTGGCCGGACCTGGGCGACCGGCCGTTCACCGCGACGCACCTGAACACCGACGGCTTCGACCAGCGCCAGGCGGACGAGACGCTCGCGCTGTTCGACCAGCACGGGCTGACGCTGTCGTCGCTGGCGTTCTACGACAACAACCTGCACCCCGACCCGGCGGAGCGCGCCGCGGTCAACGCACACGTCGGCGCCTGCATCGACGCCGCCGCGCTGCTGGGATGCCCGACCGTCGGCACGTTCGTCGGGCGCCACCCCGGGCGGTCGGTGGCGGAGAACCTGGCCGAGGCCGAGCAGGTGTTCGCGCCGCTGGTGGACCGCGCGGGCGAGGCCGGCGTGAAGCTGATCATCGAGAACTGTGTGATGGAGGGTTGGCACCCGGACGGCTATCCGGGCAACCTGGCCTACTCCCCGGAGCTGTGGGAGTGGATGTTCTCCCTCGGCCTGTACCTGAACTACGACCCGTCGCACCTGCTCTGGATGGGTATCGACCCGGTCGAGGCGCTGCGCCCGTATGTGGACCGCGTCCCGCACGCGCAGGCCAAGGACATCCAGCTGTTCCCCGATCGGCGCAACCGGTACGGCTGGCCGGGCAAGGCAGTGGTCCGGGACGACCCGTTCGACGTGGGCTGGTGGCGCTACCGGGTCCCCGGGCTCGGCGAGGTGGACTGGCGCCGGGTGGTCGACACGCTCTACGAGGGCGGTTTCGACGGCGTGCTGTCCGTCGAACACGAGGACCCGGTCTGGGGCGGCACCGAGGAGAAGGTGCACACCGGCCTGGAGGTCGCACACCGCACGCTGCGCCCGCTGATGGTGGCGTGATGACGAACTGGCCGCTGCTGGGCACCCCTTTCCGGATCCGGTCGGTGCAGCTGCGCAACCGCTTCGTGTTCCAGCCGCACTTCACCGCGCTCGGCACCGACGCCGGCGAACCCACCGACGACCACGTGGCCTACCACGAGGAACGCGCCCGCGGCGGTGCCGGACTGATCATCTTCGAGAGCCAGGCAGTGCACGGGACCGGGAAGATGTCCCGCCGGTTCGTCGAGGCCTGGCGCCCGGACAACATCCCGAGGCTGCGCGCGGTCACCGAGGCGGTGCACCGGCACGACACGAAGATCATCAGTCAGCTCACCCACGGCGGACATACCTCCCTGGAGCACCCGCCGCCGCTGATGTGGGCGCCCAGCCAACTGCCGGAGCCGTCCAGCAACTTCAGCACGAAGGCAATGGAGCGCGCCGATATCGACGAGGTGGTCGAGGCGTTCGGCACCTGCGCACGGATCGCCCGGGACAGTGGCTTCGACGGCGTCGAGCTCAAGGTCGGCCACGACGGACTCCTGCGCAGCTTCGCCTCGCCGTACTTCAACCGCCGCACCGACGACTACGGCGGCAGCTTCACCAATCGGATGCGCATCATCGGCGAGGTGTGTGCGGCGGTGGCCGAGCACACCGACGAGCGGTTCGTGCTCGGGGTGCGGCTGTGCGTCGACGAGTTCACGCCGTGGGGGTACGGCCCCGACTACGGCGAGCGGATGGCGGTGCACCTGGAACGCACCGGGCACGTCGACTACCTCAACTGCGACGCCGGCTCGTTCTCCAGCTACTGGATGGAGATCCCGCCGTTCGCGGTACCGGAGGGGCGGTTCAACCAGCTGGCGGCCGGTCTCAAGCGCGCGGTGTCGATCCCGGTGATCGCCTTCGGCCGGATCAAGCGTCCCGAGATGGCGGAGGCAATGCTGGCCAATGGCGAGGCCGACCTGGTCGGGATGGCACGCCAGCTCATCGCCGACCCGGACACCCCGAACAAGGTCCTCGAAGGCCGGGACCGGGAGATCCGCTACTGCATCGCCAGCAACGACTCCTGCATCCGGCAGGTCGGCCAGCAGCAGCCCATCCGGTGCGACACCAACCCGGCGGCCGGCAGGGAACGGCGCTGGAGCGCCCACCTGCTCGGCCGGGTCGAGCGGCCCAAGCGGGTCGTGGTCGCCGGCGGCGGCCCGGCCGGGCTGAAGGTGGCCGAGACCGCCGCCCGGCGCGGCCACCGGGTGGTGCTGTACGAAGCCACCGAACGCCTCGGCGGGCAACTCGTGATGGCGGCCCGGCAGCCGCTGCACGGCGAGGTCTTCGAGGTGGCCGAGCATCTGATCCGAGAGGTCGAACGGCTTGGGGTGGAGGTGCGGCTGGCCAGCCCCTTCGACGGATCCGCGGCGCTGGACGGGGTGGACACCGTGGTGTTCGCCACCGGCTCGGTGCCCGCACTGCCCGGCGCCGAGCGGCTCGACGCGGTCTGCGGTCAGGAGCCGGGCGCCGGTCTGGGTATCCAGGCTGGGCGCGTGCCGGGCGGTCTGGACCGGCCGGGGGTGATCTCGGCCGACCACGCGTTGTGCCTGGAGAGTGCGCCCGGCAAAGCCGTGGTCATCGATGGCAACGGGCACTGGGAAGCGGCTGGCACCGCCGAATACCTCGCCGGCCTCGGCGCCGCCGTCACGGTGGTGACCGCCGGGTCCGCCGTCGGCGCCGACCTGGAGGGCACCAGCCACGAACTGTTCCACCAGCGCGCCAGGGCCGCCGGCATCCGGCTGCACACCCGGTGCCGGGTGCTCGGCATCGGTGCGCACAGCGTCGAGATCGAGGACCTCGACACCGGAAAGCGCTCCACTGTTGCCGACGTGTCGTGGGTGGTCCCGGTACTCGGGCGGCGCTCGGTAGAGGACCACTACCTGCGGCTACGCCGCGACGGACACTTCGCCGGCGCGCTGCACCGGGTGGGCGACTGCGTCGCGCCCCGACTGCTGCGCGCAGTCATCGCCGAGGCCTACGAGCTCGCCGCGACGATCTGAATGGAAGGGAACCGGTCATGATCAGTGCGGCAGGCACACTACCGGTGCGGGTCGACGTCACCTGGCTCGACTACAGCATCATCGCCGTCTACTTCATCTTTGTGCTGGGCATCGGCGCGGTGCTGCGCAGGCGCATCAACACCTCCGAGGACTACCTGCTCAGCGCCCGCACGATGCCCAGCTGGGTCACCGGGCTGGCCTACGTCGGGGCGAACGTGGGAGCGCTGGAGGTACTCGGGGAGGCCGCCGGCGCCTCCCAGTACGGCTTCATGCAGGCCGTGTTCCTGTGGTTCGGCGGCGTCGGCGGCATGCTCTTCATGGGCCTGTTCATGATGCCCTTCTACTACCGCAACCGGATCCACTCGGTGCCCGGCTACTTCCGGGCCCGCTACAACGAACCCACCGGCGGCTTCAACGCGATCACCTTCGCGCTGTTCGTGATCCTCAACAGCGGGATCAACATGTACGCGATGGCGCTGGTGTTCAACCTGCTGCTGGGCTGGACGTTCACCGAGGCAATCCTGCTCGCCGGCGTCATCGTGATCATCTACACCGCGCTCGGCGGGCTGTCCTCGTCGATCTACAACGAGGCACTGCAGTTCTTCCTGATGACCCTCGGCCTCGTGCCGTTGCTGATCTTCGGGCTGGTCCACGTCGGCGGCTGGGACGGACTGCAGGCGAAGCTGCACCGCCCGGACAACTTTTTCCACATCTGGGCCTACACCGGCACCACCGACAACCCCTACGGGGTGCAGTGGTTCATCATCGGACTCGGCATCGGGTTCGCGATCAGCTTCAGCTACTACTGCACCGACTTCCTGGTGGTGCAGCGCGCGCTCGCGGCGGAGAACGAGGCCGCGTCCAAGCGCACCCCGATCATCGGCGCCTACCCGAAGATCCTGCTCGGCGCTCTCGCCCTGTTCCCCGGGCTACTGGCGCTGGCCATCGTGCCCGGGCTCGGCCAGGGCGGCGGGATCGAGAACTCCTACAACATGGCCGTGCCGTACACGATGGCCTATTACTTCCCCACCGGGCTGCTCGGGCTCGGGCTGGTGGCACTGATGGCCTCGTTCATGAGCGGCATGGCCGGCGGGGTCACCGCCTTCAACACGATCTTCACCTACGACATCTACCGGACCTACCTCAAGCGGAACGCCTCCGACCGGCACTACCTCCTGGTCGGGCGAATCGCCACCGTGGTCGGCGTGACGTTGTCCATCGGCGCGGCCTACATCGTGCTGAACTTCACCAACATCATCAACTACCTGCAGCTGCTCAACGGCCTGTTCCTGGTGCCGCCGTTCGCGATCTTCCTGCTCGGCGTGTTCTGGAAGGGCACCACCCCGTGGGGCGGCTTCGCCGGGCTGGTCGGTGGCCTGCTGGGCTACCTGGGGCTGTACAGCCTGTTCAAGGCCGGCCGGCTCGAGCTGGGCAGCGACCTCGGGGCGGACCTGTGGCTGGCCTGGTGGGGTTTCGTGATCTCTACCGTGCTGACCGTGGTGGTGTCGCTGCTGACCCGCCGCGACCGGCTGCCCGACGAGCGGCTGCGGGGGCTGGTCTGGGCGCTGCTGGACCGCCGACCTGGCTACGAGGCGACGTGGTTCAAGCGACCGTGGGTACTCAGCACCGGCGTGCTGGTGATCGTCGTCGGCCTCAACATCTACTTCTTCTGATCGGGGGAAACCAATGAGTACCGAGATCGGGAACAAACCGGGTATGCCCGCCGGCGCCGAGGCGCACGGTGGTGATCAGTCCTTGGCCATCGGCCTCTACATCGGCTCGATCGTGGTGCTCATCGGTCTGATGCTCGCCGGTTACGGCGCGTTCGGTGGCGCCCAGCTGGCTCAGGACGGCTCGACGACGAACAAGGACCTGCTGTGGGGCGTGGTGATGCTCGCTGTCGGCGTGCTGACCCTGGCGCTCGCCTGGTTCTCTCCGCGCAGGCGGGCAGCGGTTGCCGCTCGTCGAACTCGTGACGGCCAGGGCAGGTGACCGTGTTCCGCTACACCGCCGAAGTCCTGCCGTACCACGACTACCCCCTGGAGACCGCGCTCGGGGAGCTGGCCGGACTCGGGTTCAGTGAGGTCAACCTGTGGTCCTCGGCGCCACCACTGGCCGCGCACGTGAACCCGGGCGACGACGTCTCCGCGATCACCGCCGCCCTGGCCCGGCACGGGCTGCGCGCCTGCGGACTCACCACCTACGGCAAGAACGCCGACGAGATCCGCGACCGGCTACGGCTCGCGCACGACCTACAGATCGACACCGTGGTGTTCGACTGCGAGGCGCACTACCCGGACTTCGTGGGCAAGTTCCTGCCTCCGCTGCTCGACGAGGCCGAGCGGCTCGGCGTGCGAATCGCGGTGGAGAACCACCTCACCGTGCCGTTCAGCGCGGACTTCGAGTCCGGGATCGGCGAGCAGCAGCGCTGGGACGAGGGAGTGGACACGCTCGCCCAGATCAAACGCCTGGTCACCGAGCTGGACCACCCGAACCTGGGCATCTGCCTCGCGCCGCCGCACCTGTGGGTGATGGGCGAGAGCATCAGCGAGGCGATCACCTTCCTCGCCGAACGCAAGAAGCTCTTCTACTACTACCTCTGGGACATCGACCGCGCCTACCGGCGTGGCGAGGACGGGCTGGACTTCGGCCCCGGCGAGCGGCAGCTGCCGCGCACCGACGGGGTACTGGACCACGCCGTACCGCTCGCCGCGCTGGACCGCGTCGGCTACTCCGGCCCGGCCAGCCTCAAGTGCCACGGCACCGGCGGCTGGTCGCTGGAGCGCATCACCACGCAGCTGCGCCGCGCCGACGCCTACGTCCGGTCCTGCATCAACCAGATCCGCTGACGCACCACTGACCACAACACCCCACAGGAGGTACTGCCCATGGGACGACTGACCGGCAAGGTCGCCGTCGTCACCGGCGCGGCCCGAGGACAGGGCCGATCGCATGCCGTCACGCTCGCGTCCGAGGGCGCCGACATCGTGGTGTGCGACGTGCCGGGCGACATCAAGACCATCGAGTATGCGATGGGCAACGCCGACGAGCTCGCCGAGACCGTCCGGCTCGTCGAGCAACAGGGCCGGCGCTGCGTCGCGGTCGAGGCCGACCTGCGTGACACCGCCGCCGTGCAGACCGTGGCCGACCGGGCCATGGCCGAGTTCGGCCGGATCGACGTGCTCGTCTGCAACGCCGGGGTGATGTCCGCAGCCGACAGCACCTGGCAGCTCACCGACGAGCAATGGGCCGACATGCTCGACGTCAACCTGACCGCCGTCTGGAAAGTGTGCCGAGCGGTCGTGCCACACATCATCGCCGGCGGCCGCGGCGGCGCGATCACCATCACCGGCTCCACCGGCGGGCTGCGCGCCGTCGCCGGCTGCACCCACTACAACGCCGCGAAGTACGGCTGCATCGCGCTGATGAGAACCCTGGCCTGGGAGCTCGCACCCCACAACATTCGGGTCAACGTGGTGCACCCGACGGGAGTGAACACCGAGATGTCGAACAACGAATGGTTCGGCAGGTGGTTGGACGAGCACGACGAGCTCGCTGAACCGATGCGCGGCAACCGGATGCCGGTCGACGTCGTGCAGCCCGAGGACGTCTCGAAGATGGTCGCGTTCCTGGTCTCCGACGACGCCCGCTACGTCACCGGCACTGAGACCCGGGTCGACGCCGGATTCATGATCAAGTAGCTCGGCACACCACCGCCACCGCGCGGCAAGCGAAGGGACACCGTGAAATGGGACAGCTGGACGGCAAGGTCGCGGTCATCACCGGCGGCGGCCGAGGGCAGGGCCGCTCGCACGCGGTGCGACTGGCGTCCGAGGGCGCGGACATCGTTGTCTGCGACATCACCGAGCAGGTCGGGTCGGTGCCGTTCGCCACCGGGCGCCCCGGCGACCTGGACCAGACGGTCGCCGAGGTTGAAAAACTGGACCGGCGGTGCGTCGCGATCGAGGCCGACGTGCGCCGTACCGCCGACATGACCCGGCTGGCCGACGCCGCCATGGGCGAGTTCGGCCGGATCGACTTCCTGCTGGCCAACGCCGGCATCCTGTCGCTGTCGGAGAACACCTGGGAGCTCACCGACGAGCTCTGGGACGACATGATCGACATCAACCTGACCGGTGTATTCAAGGCCTGCCGGGCGGTGGTGCCACACATTCGGGCGGGCGGCAACGGCGGCTCGATCGTGATCACCTCGTCCATCGCCGGGCTGAAGGGCGTCGCCGGGTGCACGCACTACGCGGCGGCCAAACACGGAATCGTCGGGTTGATGCGCACACTGGCCCGCGAGCTGGCGCCGGAGTCGATCCGGGTGAACACCATCCACCCCACCGGCGTCGACTCACCGATGTCCAACAACGACTTCTTCCCCGCCTGGCTCGACGAGCACAAGGAACTCGGCGACGCGATGCGCTTCAACCTGATGCCGGTGGATGCGATGCCGATGGCCGACGTGTCCGACGTGGTGGCGTTCCTCTGCTCGGACGCCTCAAAGTGGATCACCGGTTCGACGGTGCAGGCGGACGCCGGCTTCCTGCTCAAATAGCGCACTCAGTCGGACATGGCCACGTGCCCTCGCCGCTCGATACCAAGTTCGCAGGCGCGCACCGCGCCCGTGGCCGGGTGGACGGCTCGAAGGGGGCGACGCAAGGGGTGCCCAACGCGAACTGCAGAGCGTCAATCCGGGCCGCGACCGGATCAGTGGCGTACGGACGCGCTTGCCGAACAGGCCGCGCCGCCCTGGCGGTGCTGGGCAAACCGTTCTGGCTCGGGCCCCTGCGAGCCGGGCTCACCATCACCCTCTGGGCCGACCACGAGGTCATCCACCTGCTCGTCGCCGGCGCAAGGATCAAGGCCGTCCGCTCCCACCTGTCCAGCGCTGACCTGGCCGCCCTGGCCGCCACCGGAGGGCGCCCGGCCGGCCCCCGCCGCCGGCTCAGCCTGCCACCGCGCTCGAGGTCGAGCGGACCGTCAGCAGGTGCGGCCTGGTGTCGCTGGACAGCCGAGTCGTCCTAGCGGCTGAGATCCTCGGCGGCCGCCGGGGTAAGCATCCGCATCGAGGAATCAGTCCTGATGTTCTTCGACCCCGAAACCCGAGAGCTGCTGCGGACACGACCCAACCCGATGACCTACGACCAGGCCCGCGCCCTGCGCGGCGCCCGCCCAGCCGGACCACCACCGAGACCCCGGACCGGGACACGGACACTTCGCCCGCTGCAGCGAGAACCGCCATCGCACGGTGCGCGGTGGCTTCGGAGACGGAATAACGATCGGCAAGGGCCTTGACGGTCGGCAGGTTGTCACCTGGTAGGAGGGCCCCGCACCGCATCGCGCCGCGCAGATCGGCGGCGATCTGCTGGTACGGGCTCTGATCTGCGTAGTCCTGGATTGTCGTGGCTACTGGGAGCGCCGGCGAGCCGTCCCCGTTCGATGCGGTAACGGGGAGTTCGGGCATGCGTGCGGCCAACGAGGTCGCCGCGCGTTGGTCAGCTTCGGCGACCCACGCGCTGTATACCCGCAGCGTCGTGGTGCCGCCGCCACCGTGGCCAAGGCGGCCGGCCACCGTACGGATGTCAACGCCGGCCGCGATGAGCTCGGTCGCGGAGTAGTGGCGCAGCTGGTGGAGATGCATGTCCCACCCGAGGCGCTCGCACATGCGGGAGTACCGCTGTGTCACCGAGGCGGGCTGCAGCCATGTGCTGCTGTCAGGAGAGGCCGAGAACACGAACGCGATGGGGGATAGCTCGACACCGAGGCCGCCGCTCTCAGCGCGCAATGCTGCAGGTAGGCGCGTAGTAGCGTCAGCGACTGTGGGTCGACGACGATCCTTCGGCGCTGATGTGTCTTGGTGTCCTTCTCCCACATCCGGGTGTTGAGTTGTCCGATGCTCGCTCGGATGTCGAGGATGCCTGTTGCGAAGTCGATTCGATCCCAGCGCAGCGCACATAGCTCGCCGCGGCGAATGCCGGTGGTCATAGCGAGCCATACGAGCATTCCCAGTCGGGGTCGTTCCATGCCTCGGCGGCGATGCGAGCTGCTTGTGCGGAGGTCGGGGGGCGAGGGTCGGGTGTCCGCGGCGGGGGCTGCTGGGCTTGTCGGACTGGGTTCGTGCCGATCCAACGCCAGCGCACAGCGCGGGTGAAGGCGCCGCTGAGCACGGCGTGGATCTGGCGGACGGAGCCGTCACTTAGCGGCCTGCAGCTATGCGGGCCGCAACGTTCGTCGCAGTCATGCTCGTCGCTGGTGCGGTGCTCGATATGTGGCCGACCCGAGCAGCGGACTCGGCACCGCTGAAGTTCGGCGTAGTAGGCGTCGAGCGTCTCGCCGTCGATGCGGCCGATTGAGAGATCGCCGAGGACCGGCTGGATGTGTTTGCGGATCAGGCGTTCGTACCCGTCGCGGGTTGTGGTGCCCCCGGCAGGATTCGAACCTGCGACCGTCGGATTAGAAGTAGCTTCGATGCCGTGGACGCCTGCCTCTACCTGCGACTCTAGGTTCAATCGCGTGTACCTGAGTGGCTCCAGCAACTACGTTGCCCTGTAGTTCGCTCCATATATGGCTCCACGGCACCTGACCGGTCACGTCCCCGGTGGTGGTGTAGTTCCCCGGCCTCGACGGCGTGCCTGAGCACGTGAAAGAGGCCATCGCATGAGGCTCTGCGAGTACCGACCAAAGTTCTCGTAGAGAGGTGCCATGCGATGGCCCTGGATCAGTCTGCCCTGCTCGAAGTACTGGATGCGTTAAAGGTCGCCGATGTCGGTGATCGTGTCCGCCAAGCCGCCGAAACCATCTACCAGGCGTTGATCGAGGCCGAGCTCACCGACGCGATCGGTGCCGCCCCACATGAGCGTTCAGCTGAACGCACCGCGCAGCGCAACGGCCACCGAATCCGGACGCTGACCACGACCGCCGGTGATCTGGAACTGCGGATCCCCAAGCTGCGCACCGGGTCGTTCTTCCCGTCGCTGCTGGAACGCCGCCGCCGCGTCGACCAAGCACTGTTCGCGGTCGTGATGGAGGCCTACCTGCACGGAGTGTCGACCCGCAAGGTCGATGACCTGGTCAAAGCGTTGGGCGCTGACACCGGTATCTCCAAGAGCGAGGTCTCCAGGATCTGCTCGGACCTCGACACCGAAGTCGGAGCCTTCCGGGACCGGTCGCTGGCCGAGCAGCACTTCCCCTACGTGTTCCTCGACGCCACCTACTGCAAAGCCCGGGTCAACCACCGGGTCGTGTCCCAGGCCGTCGTCATCGCCACCGGCGTCCGAGCTGATGGCTGGCGCGAAGTCCTCGGCTTCGCCGTCGGCGACAGCGAAGACGGCGCCTTCTGGACCGCGTTCCTACGCAGCCTCAAAGCCCGCGGCCTGAGCGGGGTGCAACTGGTCATCTCCGACGCCCACACCGGACTCAAGCAGGCCATCTCAGCGGTGTTCATCGGCGCCGCCTGGCAAAGGTGCAGGGTGCATTTCCTGCGTAACGTCCTGGCCCAGGTGCCCAAAGGCAGCTCCGAGATGGTCGCCGCGGCGATCCGCACCATCTTCGCCCAGCCCAAGGCCGACATGGTCCGCGACCAACTCGGCGTCATCGCCGGCATGCTCGGCCGCCAATCACCCAAAGTCGAAGCCATGCTGCGCGACGCCGCCGACGACATCCTGGCGTTCACCAGCTTCCCGCCCGGGCACTGGAAGAAGATCTGGTCGACGAATCCACTCGAGCGATTGAACAAAGAAGTGAAACGCCGCACCGACGTCGTCGGCGTCTTCCCCAACCCCGAAGCGCTGCTGCGGCTGGCCGGCGCGGTCCTGGTCGAAGCCCACGACGAGTGGCAGGCCACCGACCGCCGCTACCTCTCCGAAGCGACCATGGCCCTACTCACCGAACCTGCCCCGCAGGAAGGAGTAGCCACCCCGGAACTCATGACGGCATGATCTGAGACGCAGAGCCTCCCGCGAACGGAGCTACACCACTCCACGGGACGTGACCCACCTGACCGGCGTGGACGTCGAGCCACCGACCTGGGCTCGGACCAGGTCGGGGTAGACCCGATTTTGATGGTAAGGGGGAGCGCAGTGGCATTGGTCGTTCGACTGGGGCGACACGAACACGATTTTGAGCGATCGACGGTACCGGCCTGGCGGCCGCAATCGCAGTAGTGGTAGCCGAAGTGGGTGACGCTATGGCGACGCACGTGCTCGGTCGACGCGTTGAGCCCGTAGCTCCGGGCCGCGGACTAGTCGCGATTCCGACCAACCTGAGCACGCGGCCAACTGTGCCGAGTTGTGGTGACTAGTGCCGAAGCGCACGAGGAGATCAGCATTTGCAGACGGGCTGCGCCTCCAAAGAGCGACCGTCGGTTTAGAAGGGACGTGTTCCGCGTGCGCTAGGCCTTCTACCAGGCACTTTGGTATCACAGGACGTGGCTCTGAGGTACTTCGGTCTCTGTTGACCACTAGTTCGCACCAGAAGTGATGCCACGGAACCTGGTCGATGGTCCGCTTACCTGCGTTGGCTGCGGACCCTCTGCCCGACTGTGTATAGGGAGGCTGTCGTCCCAAGCAACAGGTTGACGGTCACCGTATAGGGGTTGATGTGTCACCCGCCTGGCGGTTCCGACTCGGCGGGGCCGGCGCGATTGTGAGCAGCCAGGGTCCGCTTCTCATTTGGGCTCGACAAAGGCTGTGGTGGTGCCTGGCCCGCGCCTCGGGAGGCTGTCATGTCCAGCACCAGTGTGTTGATCGTCGGCGCGGGTCCGGTCGGGCTCACCGCGGCGGTCGAGCTGCGTCGGCGCGGTGTGGGGTGTCGTGTGGTGGACCGGCTCGCTGCCCCGATCCGTTACGCCAAGGCGGTGGGTGTCCAGCCGCGCACCCTGGAGCTGTGGGAGTCGGCGGGGTGCTGTGGCGCGCCCTCGACGCCGGCACCCCGATGCGTGGGCAGGTCGTCTACGTGGACGGCCAGCAGGTGGCGCGCGTGGACCTGGCGCTGCCGCCGGAGGTGCCGTACGGATTCCTGGCGCTGCCGCAGTACGAGACGGAGCGGGTGCTGGCCGAACGTCTCGGTGAGCTCGGCGGGTGGATAGAGCGGGGCGTCGAGCTGGTCGGCTTCGAGCAGGATGGCGACGGGGTCACGGGGTTGCTGCGGGGGACAGGCGGGGAGACAGAGGTGCGCGCCGACTACCTCGTCGGTTGCGATGGGGCGCACAGCGTGGTGCGCAAGGGAGTCGGGGCGGCGTTCGCCGGGGGTGCGTTCCCAGAGCAGTACATGCTCGGCGACATCGAGGTCGACTGGCACCAGCCGCCGGGCTACAGCATCCGTTGCACCCGGCGGGTGGCCGGCGGCCCGGACGACCTCCTCGTCGCGATCCCGCTGCCCGGCCGGCGCCGTTATCGGGTGTCCATGCTGGTGCCCGACGGACTGGCCACCGCGCACCCGCCCGGCACGGTGGAGCACGGCTTCGAGGCCGGCCCGAAGCCCGAGCTGCACCACCTGCAGGCCGTCCTCGACCGGCTGGCCCCCGAGCCCACCCGCGCCTCGAACCTGCGCTGGTCGTCGATCTTCAGGGTCAGCCACCGGATCGTTGACACGTACGGCCGCGGCCGGGTGTTCCTGGCCGGGGACGCCGCGCACATCCACCCACCCACCGGCGCCCAGGGCATGAACACCGGCATCCAGGACGCGGTCGCGCTGGCCTGGCGGCTCGCCCTCGCGGTACGGGACGTGGCCGCCCCGGGGCTGCTAGACACCTACGACGCCGAGCGGCGGCCGATCGGCGAGGAGGTGGTGAGCCGAACCGTCCGACAAGCCCGAGCCGGCTTCGAGGCCGACGACCCCGCGACGGCGATGTTGCGGGAGGCCCAGCTCCTCGTCGCCTATCCGGACAGCAGGTTGAACGGTGAGGGTGCCGGCGTAGAGGCACTCAAGGGCGGTCCGCGCCCTGGCGAGCGCGCTCCGGACTGCCGGGAGCTGCGGCGGTCGGGCGTCACGTTCCCCCTGCGGCTGCACGAGCTACTCAGCGGCCTGCGGCCGGCGCTGCTGCTCTACGTCGACGACAGCGACCAGATCTCCGAGCTGGCCCTCGCCGTGGCGGCGGCGCGGGAGACGGCCCGTGACCAGCTCGACGTGGTGCTCGTGGTCGCGGCCACCGCCGCCGTCCCCGACGAGGTCGCGGACGCGCCGCTGGACGGCTCGCCCGCCGCGGTCGTCTGGGACGCGGCGGGCGAGTTCCAGGCCGCGTACGGCGCTGTGGGCGGATGCTGCCACCTGGTGCGCCCCGACCACTACGTCTCGTTTCGGGCCGGGCGGGCCCACCCGGACGAGTTGGTCGCGCACCTGGCTCTGCTCATCACGCCGCCTCGCTGACCGCGCAGCGCCTGACATCCGCACGAGCCCGACCTACGGAACCACGCTTCTGACCAACAACGGTGACGATGCAAGGAGTCTCGACATGACGACCTCCGACGCCGACCCACGGCCGCATACCGACAGCACGGGCCTTCTTGCCCGTCACCCGCTGGTCTTCTTCTTCGTCATCGCCTATGCCGGCGCATGGCTCGTGGAAGTGCCAATCGCGCTCTCTCGAACCGGCACCGGCCTCCTGCCATTTACCATCCCTCGACCTGTGCTGGCATTGTCGATTGCCGCCGCCACTTTTACTGGTCCTACTTTGTCGGCGTTCATCATGACGAACGCAACCGAAGGAAGGGGAGGAATGCGCCGCTTGCTGCGTCGGTACGTGCTGTGGCGGGTAAATCTCCGGTGGTACCTGTTCGTCCTCCTGGTGATCCCCGCCATCGAGGTGCTCGGAGCGATCGTCCTGCCCGGGGTGCTGGCCTCGTATCAGCCGCTCACCCTCTCGCTGATTCTCTCCTACCCTGTTGCCTTTATCTCCACATTCGTCCTGGGAGGACCGCTCGGTGAAGAGCCCGGCTGGCGCGGCTTTGCGCTATCCCGTCTGCAGTCGAGGTATGGCCCGTTGGTCGGAAGCCTCATCCTCGGGGTGCTGTGGGCGTGCTGGCACCTGCCCCTGTTCTGGAGTGGGGTATGGACACCGCCCACCATTCCTAACATCGTCATGTTCATTTTGATGATCACCGCTCTGACCACCATCATGACCTGGGTTTTCAACAACGCGACGGGCAGCCTGCTCATCACTATGTTGATGCACGCGTCCTTCAATACCTTCGCCAACCGGATAGTAGCGCCACTTTTTCCCGCTCCCATCCTGAACGAGTACGGACTTCTGCCAACACTGGTCGGCTTTGGTGCGGTGGCGTTGCTCCTCGTCGCGTTGACCCGAGGCCGTCTGGGCTACCAGCACTACCGGCAGGAAACGCCCGATCGGGCCGCGGCCACAACGACAGCATGAGTCGCGACGTGCGTGGTGTCGACGCCGCCGGCCATCGGCTTAGCTCGACGGACAGGCGTCACAGCCACCAGACGTTACCCGACTGGGGGTTCCGGGGTCGGCGCCTGCGGCGCTGCTCAAGGCCGTCATGCCGATCTTCTACAGCCCCGCCCCGGATGGCGCAGCGGCGCCCGCAACGGCTCCGGTGAAACCCAACCACTGACTCGCGCCAGCCCAACCGGACTGTCGGTCAACGTCACCATGCGCGTTCGGATGTGTGACGCACGGCTTAGGAAGGACGTCTTCCGTGTGCGCTAGGCCCTCTACCAGGCACTTTGGTATCGCCGGACGTGGCTCTGGGGTGCTTCTATGTCTGTGTTGTCCGACAGTTCGCGCCACAAGTGATGCCACGAAACCTGGCCGATGATCCGAGTACCTGCAGTGGCTGACAAGCGACGCTACCCCCGCCAGGCCTCGAACCCGCGGGCGGTGATCTCGCTGCGGCGCGGGTTCCACTCTGCTGAGCCCGTCGGCCTGTGCTCACATACGTTCTAGCTACGCTGGCCCGTAGTGAGTGGCTCGACGGCGTGCGGTCCGGGCGCTAGCAGTTCGGGCGCCCGGAGGCTGCGTGGACTCACGTCGATTGGTACCGGCGGTTTGAGTTCGGTGTCGACGATCTGCAGCTCAGTCAGCTTGCGGGCAGTGACGAACACCCGGCTTTCCAGGCTGCCAATGGTGCCGTTGTAGGCCGCGACCGTGCTCTCCAGCGCCCGACCGAGCTTTACTACGTGGTCGCCAAGCTTGCCCAGCCGGTCATACAGGTCACGGCCGAGGGTGAGCACGCGTTGGGCACTGTCGGCGATGGCTTCTTGGCGCCACATGTAGGCGACGGTGCGCAGCATCGTGACAAGGTTGGCGGGTGTGGCGAGAATGACCTTGTTGCGGGAGGCGTATTCCCACAGTCCGGGGTCTTGATCCTCGGCGGCGTACAGGAAGCTTTCCGCGGGCAGAAACATCACGACGAACTCCGGGGAGTTCGGGAACTGAGCCCAGTACTGCTTGCTCGCGAGGTTATCGATGTGGGCCTTGACGTGTCGCGCATGGGCGAGCAGTCGAGCGGCCCGATCGTCCTCGTCGCGGGCGTCTTGGGCCTCCAGGAACGCCGAGAACGGTGCTTTGGCGTCCACCACGATGGTTTTGCCGCCGCCGAGCTTGATCACCATATCTGGTCGCAGTAGACCATCGATCGTGCTGACCGAGACCTGGGGGTCGAAGTCGACTCGTTCCAGCATGCCGGCGGCCTCGACGACGTTGCGCAGGGCCTGCTCGCCCCATAGTCCTCGTGTCTGTGGCTTCTTCAGCGCGGAGACCAGGTGATGGGTCTCGGCCCGGAGTTGCTCGTTGGCCCTGCTCATGGTGGTCACTTGTTCGCGCAGCGCCGCGTAGGTTTGCGTGCGGTCCTGCTCCACTGAGCGCACCTGTTCGCTGAACTTGGACAGTTGCTCACCTAGTGGCTTCACCAGCGTTTCCACCGCGCCGCGCCGCTGGTCGAGATCGGCTTGTGCCTTGGCGTGAACGCCCTGGAACTGCTGCGTGGCCAGCTGCAGAAACTGCTCGCGGTTGGCTCGCAAGGCCTCGGCGGAGAGCAGCTTGAATCGGTCGCTGAGCTTGTCCTGCTCACCGCGCAGGACCGCCAGCTTGTCTTGCGCTGCTTGTTGGACGTCGTCGAGCTGTGTTTCCAGGCGGACCCGTGCGCATTCGGCCTCGCGCAACTCCCGGCCACTCTGCTCCAAGCGCTCCGCGAGCCGGTCTCGAGAGGACTCAAGCTCGGCGCGAACCGACGCCGCGGAGTCGCGCTCAGCCGAAGCCGTAGCCGCGTCCGCGGCGCCGGCGGTCCGCACCCGCAGCACCAAGACGCCGCAGAGCAGCCCGAACGCCAGAGCCCCGACCACCACGATCACATCAGTCGCGGTCATGGTCACTTCTCCCCCGGCTGGGGCCGAACGTTGCTTTGGAGCGCCTGGGCGATCTTGACTATTTCGCCTTGGTTGGGTCCAGCGGTCCCGACCGAGTTGGAGGCATCCAGCGGTGCACTGGAGCGCAATCCGTCCAGGATTGAGCGTTGTGTTTGGCGTGTCTGGGAGGTCAGCGACTCGGACTGTCCGCAGAGGCCGGAACCTGCGGTCTGTGCACACTCGATGGCACTCTCGTTCACCCATCGGATGACGGGACGCGCCAGGTCTCGGATGGGTCCGCGTTGAATCGTTGCACCCCCTTGGAGGGGCCTGTTCCGGTATCCGCTGATGACGGCTACGCTGAGACAGCCGGGTGGCGCGGCCGTACTCATGCGAGTCCTTCGGCGGCGCTGGCAGTGACATCGTTGAGGTAAACCGTGCGGCATGCGGCGAGGCATAGTTTGGCCGAGATACTTTCGACCCAGGATGCGACAGTAACGTTCACGCCTGCGGCCCCGAGGTGAGCAATGGCCTCGGCAAAGATGCCATCGCCGGAGACAAGAGTTACTTCATCAAAGCGTTCTTCGACATGTTCGCCTGTCAGGACCTCGAGCAATTCGAGGTCAGCGCCGTTAGGACCGGACCTCACTCTGAGGCGAGCACCTGGCCAAACGCTGCTGATGTGGAACAGGCCGACATGGCTCGTGCCAATGACGACCTGCTCCCCATCGCTGACCGCGAGGGCTGAGACAACAACATCGCGGGCCCAAGCCGCCGATGCCTCAGTCATGACAGCACCTCCGGCGACATTCTCGATGTCGACGACCAAGAGGCGTCGTCCTCGTAAAGCGCGCTTCTTTCGCGGGAGCGCTACCGCCTGCCGTGCGGACACGTTTTCTCCTGATTTTCTGTGCAAATCGGAAGTGGTGTGGAGGCGTACCAGGTGTGCGATGTTTCTATTCACCGCGTCCTGTCTGACAAAGGAAACTTTGCCTGAGCGCCACGATCGCCGGTAGATGTGTCCGTTGCAGGTGGCCGCTGATAGGTGGTGCGTACCACCCTTGACGCGCGAGCGGGCCGGCGGCGTTGTGCCCGGGTTACGGTCGTACGAGGCCGGCAGCGACGAGCGTGTAGAGACATTCCGGCTGAAGCGCCTGTCAACGGTCATTGGGAACTCCGGGTGGGCGGACATTTGATCTCCGGGCTGGCGGACAGCGGATCTCCGGGTAGGCGGACGTGAGTTTTCCGGGTGTGGGTTAGTTCAAGGGGATCACTCCCTTGCCTGCGAGGGCTTCGGCGAGACGGTGCGAGTCGCCGGTGGTTGCGATCAGATGTGCATGGTGGAGCAGGCGGTCGACGGTGGCGGTGGCCAGGGTTTTCGGCATGATCGAGTCGAATCCGCTGGGGTGGATATTGCTGGTCACCGCGATCGAGCGCCGCTCGTAGGCGGCATCGATGATCCGGTAGAACGCCTCGGCGGCGTCTTGGCCGGCGGGCAACATCCCGATGTCGTCGACCACGATCAAATCGCAGCCGCAGATCCGTGACACCGTCCGTGCGACCGTGCCGTCGACCTTGGCCTTGCCGACCGCCGCGGTCAGAGATTCCAAGGTGAACCAGGCGACCCGCAGGTCGGCCTCGATCGCGGCGTGCGCCAACGCCTCAACGAAGTGCGACTTCCCGGTGCCCGATGGGCCGGCGACCGCAAGATTCTCCTGCCGACCGATCCACTCGAGGGTGACCAGCGCGTTCTGGGTGGGCTCGGGGATCGAGGACTCCTCGGGCCGCCAGGAGGAGAACGTCTTCCCGGTAGGGAAGTTCGCGTTCTTGCGCCGTAACCGACGCGTCGCCGAGTCGCGGCCGGTGACTTCCTCGATCAGCAGGACACGCAGCACCTCAGCGGGGTCCCAACGTTGCGCCCGTGCGGTTGCCAGGATGTCGGGCGCGGCTTTGCGCAGGTAAGGCAGCCGCATCCGACGCGTGATCTTGTCCAACTCATCGGGCAGCGCCGGCGCTTGCGGGTGGCTCACGACCATGAGTCCACCGCCTCGATGCGCTGCTGCAGCCGGGCGGCGAGGGTGCCCACCCAGGCCGCGACCTCGAACGCGTCACTCTGCCCACCCGAGCAGGCCCGAGCGCACGCCTCGGTCGGCCCAGGGTCGCCGCCGGCCAGCCACTGCTCGAGCAGATCCAGAACGGTGGTGGTCTGCTCGAGGGTGGTGCGGTCGATCAGTACCCAGGGCGAGGGCGGCAGGCCCGGCAACGACGCGGGCTGGGTCGGGTCGGGGGTGTTCATGCGCCGAACCTGTCCCACGACCCGGTGCCGGGCTGCGCGGAGTGCGCCTCGTCGACGTGCACGACGTCATCGGGTGGCCCGGCGGCGCCGAGGTGATCCAGGATCGAGACCAGGTCGTCCTCGGCGAACCGGCCCGCGATCGCGGCCAGCCCGAGGGCCTCATCGACCCGGTCGCCACCCAGGACCGCGCCCAGCGCGACCGCCCGGGCCATCTTGGCCCGGATCCGCGCCACCCCGGTCGCGGCGGCCTCGATCAGCCACCGGCGTGCCCCCTCGCCCAGGTCCAAGAACGCGACCTCTTCCGGGGTGCGGGCACGCACCTTGGGAACCCGCGGCAGATTCCCGCCTGGGTGGTGCGGGTAGTGCGCATCGACGATGCGCGGATGCCCCGGGGTGGATAGCTCGTGACGGGCGATCTCGCTGATCCCCACCGCGGTGGACCCGGTGATGGCCAATTCCTCGCCCACCACCCGGCACCACACCTTCTGGCCCTGGTGCCCGTCCGGGGTGGAATAACGCACTGAGCCCCACCGGATCGTCTGATCATCATCAACCAGCCGTTCCTCGCCCAGCGCGATCGCATGCGGCGCGCCCGGCAGAACATGCAGGTGCTGGCGCTCGATGCGCAACCGCTCAACAGGAGCGGCCCCGGTCTCCCGGTGCGGGCGGGCGTTGACCCGCTCGCACCACTCGAAGCACGCGTCGGCGAGCTCGGCGAACGAGGCGTAGGCGGGCAGCAGGTTCGCCGTGGTCGGGACCAGATCCGCTTTGGCGATCTTCACCGTGTGCTCAGCGCCGCCTTTCGACTCCGGATCGAAGGGCTCACACGTTTCCACCTTGCAGCCGTAATGGCGGCCCGCGGCGACGATGTCAGGATGGCGCACCGGCACGCCGGCGACCCGGTCGATCGTCACCGTCTTCGGGTTATCAGTCAGTAAATAGGTGGGCGCCCCACCGATCCGCCGCAGCGTGGCATCCACACACCCCACCAGGGTGCCCAGCGTCTGGTCCCAGGCCGGGAGCACCACCCGAAACCGTGACCAGGACAGCCACGCGCAGAACAGCTGCGTGCGCCTGCCACCGACACGGGGACCTTCGCCCCAGTCGTGCTGCAACCACATCCCCGGCTCAGCCACCCATGGCCGGTACTTCCGTCGGTGCCCCGCATTCCAATCAGCCTTGACCTCGGCCACCGCGCGCCGCGTGCTGCGATCGGTGCCGGTAAACCCCATCGCGACCAGCCGCGCGTGCACCACATCGGCACGAACTCGCCCCTTCGATGCCTCGACTAACTCCTCGATCTTGTCCAAGAACGGGTCAATCGCTCGCGGCCGTCGCGCCGGGGTAAACGGGTCGCGCCCGGAGTCGCGGATCGCGACAAAACGGGCCACGGTCTTCTCATCCACCCCGGCCAACGCCGCGGCTGAATGTGGACAACGCGTCAAATCGAACGCTTGCAAGATCTCCATGACTTCCCTGCCAGACTTGGTCAAGGGGTCCCTCCAGATCGGGGCTGGCTGTGATCGACAACCAGAGCCAACCCGGCAGGAGGGACCCCGCCTCGCATGCTGTTCAGGCGTGTCCCGGAGAAGTCATGTCCGCGGACCCGGAGATCTCACGTCCGCCCATCCGGAGCCAGCTGTCCGCCCATCCGGATCTTCGCGTGTCCGTCGGCAGCGCCGACACTGATTCGGGTAGCCCGATCGCCAGTGCGCGTTGCCGGGCCGCGTCAAGGTGACCTTGAACAGCGGTGTAGCCGATATTCATTCGGGTGGCGGCCTGCTTGAGTTGCCGTGGTGGCTGTAATGACGGTGGCCACGCTAACTGCGGTTCGAACACCGTCCGCAGGGCTTCGAGCTGTTTGGGGCTGAGTTCCTTCGGCGCTGGTGCGACCTCGGTGCCGGCTCCGGGATCGGGTGGCTCACTGGGCTCCGACGCGGCGGGAAGACCGTGGATCTGCATCGCCGGGTCGGTGGACTGCAGCAAAACCCAGTGGATCAAATCCGAGCCGCCGAGTATCCGCACGCCGATGCGCGGCCAGCGCAAGGTCTCGACGTAACCTGCCTGTTGCGGCGCGGGGCTGACCGGATAGGCCCGGAGACCCCAGGGGTGGATCACCACGCCGTTGGTGTTGAGAACCCGCAGGTTCCACTCGGTGTCGGCTGCGTCGATGATCAATGCGCGCCGTGATACCCGGGTGTCGAGTGGGTTGCTCCCCAACTGGAGGTCCCCTTCACGCCCGACGACCATGCTGGAGCCGCTGGGCAGCGGCACCGGTGGCGGAAGCGGTGAGGACCTGACCCGGCGCGCTGCCGCACGCTCGGTGAACACTGTCACCGTCCACGTACTCACGCTCGACCACCCTCGTTCTTGCTTTCGAGTGACCCGGACCGCCCAGCTCGCTGGTCTGACCCAGCGGCCAGGCGACCAAGAGTAGGTCCCGCGGGCCTTGCCGACAGGGCTATTCGATGTTGCCTGTGCAGGCTAATCTCTGCTGTCCGGCGAGGAGACACCTCCTGGGTGGCCACCTGGCGGGACTGAGGTCTGGAATGACCGGTGAGATGTTCGGCCCCTATCGGCTCGAGGAGCTGATCGGCCGGGGCGGAATGGGCGAGGTCTACCGGGCATTCGACACCACCAAAGCACGGCTCGTGGCAGTCAAACGCCTCCCGGTATCGCTGAGTGCGGACGCGAGCTTTCAGGCTCGGTTTCGCCGCGAAGCCGAGGTCACAGCACGGTTGACTGAGCCGCACATCATCCCCATCCACGACTATGGGGACATTGATGGCCACCTGTTCTTGGACATGCGCCTGGTCACCGGCACCGACCTCGCCACCGTCGTCGCCGAGCAGGCTGCCCTACCGCCACGACGAGCCGCCGCGATCATCGTCCAGATCGCCGCAGCTCTCGACGCCGCGCACACCGCCGGGCTGGTGCACCGCGACATCAAACCGTCCAACGTTCTGCTCACTGGAGAACCCGACCCCGCTGGAAGCGGCGAGTTCGCCTACCTGATTGATTTCGGGATCGCCAGCAGTCTGCGCGACACCGCGCTGACCCAGACCGGATCGATCGTGGGGTCCGCCGCCTACATGGCCCCGGAACGCTTCACTGATCACCACGGCGGAGACCACCGTGTCGACATCTACGCCCTGGGCTGTGTCCTCTACGAGTTGCTGGCCGGCCAGGTCCCGTTTCCGGCATCCGACATGGCCAGCTACATGGGCGCACACCTACACACACCCCCACCCGCACTCGAACGCCTGCCAGCCGAGATGACCGGCCCCTTTAACGCCGTCATCGCCCGAGCACTCAGCAAAGACCCCGCGCTGCGCTACCAAACCGCCGGCGAACTAGCCACTGACGCCCACACAGCTGCATACGGCACCACCAGTCCCAATCCAGAAACACTCGTGTCCCCAACCCTCATCGAACACGCCACCCGAACTCCCGACCAAGTCACCGATCCCACGCACGCATCCACACCACCCACCACCCGACCACCACAACAAACCCAGCACCCCGACCCCGCGCCGGCCGCGACTCTTCGCCTTGACGCAACATCCACCGACGGGGGTGAAGAATCAGTTGCTCCGCAGGGTGGTGGCGGTGTAGCCCAACTGGCCACTGCACCACCGCCACAGTCAGTTCAGCTCAAACGAAGGAAATTGCCGCTCACCGAGGCCGGTGTCGTTGGGCGACCTAAGACCTTGAGGAGCGGGCTGGCCCTAATCGGGTTGGGGCTGGTCGGCGTGGCGGTTATCTACGCAGGCGCCCTCCTATATCCAGGCGTAGGAGCTCTGCAGTCGCACCACTCTCAGCAGGCGCCCGCCGGTGGTGCCGCGCCTTCTCCACCTAACGGCGTTGCCGGACCGCCATCCCCTAAGGGAGTACTCACGAGCTCAGATGTCAGTATTTCCGTCGAAATTCCCGCAGGATGGCATCAAATTCCCAACGCGGATAATCCAAAAATGCCGCAAATGGTGTACCCGATGTACTGTCCGGAAGTAAGTGCAGCGTTGCACTGCGCGGGCGGCATAACCCGAATTTCAACGTCCGTAAACCCTGGAGAGGGAACGGTTGGCGAGTTTGCGGCCGATGTCAAGAAGGGTTTCGGCAGTAGCGCACATATAGTTGGGACAATCAGCGAGGGGAATGCAATGGTGGGAGGCCGGGCGGGGTACCGGTTCCGGATTATCTGGACTCCGACAGATAACAATGATCGTCGAACAACCGAATTCGCTATCGTTCCAACCGGCCCTCCGCCCTCCTTGCAGGGTGCTTCTGGGCGCACATTCTCCTTGGTTGTGGTGGTGCTTGGGTCCGCGCCAGACGCTCCTTCGATTGCGTCAATAGATGAGATTATTAACTCTGTGGTCGTACGAAATAGGTAACCGGGACGCACCACCGCCGGCTGAGGGTGCTATCACAGGTCCGCCAGTGCGTAGTCCTTTGGATGACGTCCGCTGCCGCACGCTCGGTGAACACTGTCACCGTCCACGTACTCACGCTCGACCACCCTCGTTCTTGCTTTCGAGTGACCCGGACCGCCCAGCTCGCTGGTCTGACCCAGCGGCCAGGCGACCAAGAGTAGGTCCCGCGGGCCTTGCCGACAGGGCTATTCGATGTTGCCTGTGCAGGCTAATCTCTGCTGTCCGGCGAGGAGACACCTCCTGGGTGGCCACCTGGCGGGACTGAGGTCTGGAATGACCGGTGAGATGTTCGGCCCCTATCGGCTCGAGGAGCTGATCGGCCGGGGCGGAATGGGCGAGGTCTACCGGGCATTCGACACCACCAAAGCACGGCTCGTGGCAGTCAAACGCCTCCCGGTATCGCTGAGTGCGGACGCGAGCTTTCAGGCTCGGTTTCGCCGCGAAGCCGAGGTCACAGCACGGTTGACTGAGCCGCACATCATCCCCATCCACGACTATGGGGACATCGATGGCCACCTGTTCTTGGACATGCGCCTGGTCACCGGCACCGACCTCGCCACCGTCGTCGCCGAGCAGGCTGCCCTACCGCCACGACGAGCCGCCGCGATCATCGTCCAGATCGCCGCAGCTCTCGACGCCGCGCACACCGCCGGGCTGGTGCACCGCGACATCAAACCGTCCAACGTTCTGCTCACTGGAGAACCCGACCCCGCTGGAAGCGGCGAGTTCGCCTACCTGATTGATTTCGGGATCGCCAGCAGTCTGCGCGACACCGCGCTGACCCAGACCGGATCGATCGTGGGGTCCGCCGCCTACATGGCCCCGGAACGCTTCACTGATCACCACGGCGGAGACCACCGTGTCGACATCTACGCCCTGGGCTGTGTCCTCTACGAGTTGCTGGCCGGCCAGGTCCCGTTTCCGGCATCCGACATGGCCAGCTACATGGGCGCACACCTACACACACCCCCACCCGCACTCGAACGCCTGCCAGCCGAGATGACCGGCCCCTTTAACGCCGTCATCGCCCGAGCACTCAGCAAAGACCCCGCGCTGCGCTACCAAACCGCCGGCGAACTAGCCACTGACGCCCACACAGCTGCATACGGCACCACCAGTCCCAATCCAGAAACACTCGTGTCCCCAACCCTCATCGAACACGCCACCCGAACTCCCGACCAAGTCACCGATCCCACGCACGCATCCACACCACCCACCACCCGACCACCACAACAAACCCAGCACCCCAGTAGCCGGTGGAATCTGACACCTCGCCGGCGGCGTACTGCGTTCACCTCGCTAGGGCTCATGGTCCTCGCGGTTATCGGGCTCACAGTGCTGATCACCCACATCCGGGGTGCATCACGCGCCACCACCCCTGCAGTGGTCACTACCATCCCCGTCGGCCAGGGCACCCAGCTGCTGGCGATCAGCCCGAACCGACGTCAGATCTATACCTCCACCGGCAATTCGGGCTTGGTGTCGGTGATCGACACGGTCAGCAATACCGTCGTCGCAACCATCCCTGTCGGCCAACAACCCTTCCTGGCGGCGTTCAGCCCGGACAGCCGCCGTGCCTACATCACTAACAACGCCTCGAACTCGGTGACGGTGATCGACACCGCCAGTAACGCCGTCACCGCCACGATCCCCGTCGGCCAGGGCCCCGATTTTGTGGCGCTTAGCCCGGACGGCCGCAGTGCCTACGTCACCGACGTCGGTTCGGGTTGGGTGACGGTGATTGACACCGCCAGCAACACCATCACCGCCACCATCCCCGTCGGCCAGGGGCCCGGACAGGTGGCACTCAGCCCCGATGGGCGGCACGCCTACGTGGGCACCGCCGGCTCGAGCTCGGTGTCGGTGATCGACACCGCGAGCCACACCATCACCGCCACGATCCCCGTCGGCCAGTACCCCATCTTTGTGGCACTAACGCCCGACGGGCGCCACGCCTACGTGACCAACATGACCTCGGGCTCGGTGTCGGTGATTGACACCGCCAGCAATGCGGTCACCGCCACCATCCCCGTCGGTCAACAACCAGGACCGGTGACACTCAGCCCCGACGCGAGCCACGCCTACATCCCCAACGATGGCTCAAACTCGGTGACGGTGATCGACACCGCCACCAATACCGTCGCCGCCACCATCCCAGTCCGTCAGAACCCCCGGCCGGTAACGCTGAGCCCCGACGGGCGCTACGCCTACGTGGGCGGCGGCGGCCTGGTATCGGTGATCGACACCGCCAACAACATCGTCAACACCATCATCCACGCCGGCCAGGCGCCCAGCTCGTGGGTGGCTCTCAGCCTGGACGGGGGCCGCGCCTACGTCGTCAGCGGTGAATCCCTGGCGGTGATCGATATCGGGTTCGGGTGACACGTTCACAAATTGCCGAGCGCTCGGCAGGTCCAGCTCCAGCGGCTCGGTACGTCGGGCCGCCGGCGCGGTCGCGCAGTCGCAGACCCTTCCACCGGGGCAGCTTTCGCATGGCGAGTTCGGTCAAGCGGGCTAGTCATCACCCGCGGGATCTCGGACCGTGTGTCCTAGGGTGGAGCGATGGCTCAGGTATTGCAGGTGCAGGTGGCGGCGCCATCGAAAGAGGTGGCGACTGAGCTGGCGCGAACTGCCGTTGAAGCCCGGCTCGCTGCAAGCGGTCAGGTCGCCGGCCCGGTCACCAGTGTTTTCTGGCACCACGGCGAGTTCGGCACGGGGGAGGAGTGGCAGGTCGTGCTCAAGACGACCGAAGAGCGCTACCCCGAGCTGGAGAAGCACCTGGTCGAGCGGCACGAGTGGACGAACCCGGAGATCACGGCGGTTCCGATTGTCGCCGGCCTAGCTCCCTACCTGGACTGGGTTCAACGGACGACGAGCGAGTAGCTCGCCGACTTCGGTGACCAGGGCGTGCGGCTGGAGTCGCAGCAAGACCGAGTTGAGGCGTTGCCCGGGACGGCTGGACGCCACGTGCTCGGCTAGATCGAAGGACCGTCCGAGCGTCACGGCCGCGTGCTCGATTTCGCCGGCATCGAGGTACGAGTCCGCCAGCGAAGAGAGGTAGAGCGCTTTGTCCCGGGCGTGGCTGTCGTTGTAGCGCGACATCGCGGCTTCCAACGCAGGAATCGCGCGCATGGGACGGTGTAGCTCGGTCCAGCACCGGCCGGCCATGATCTCCAGCTCAGTCTGGTTGTGCGCCCACGCAGCCCAGTCGGGAGCAGACCCCGCGGGTGAGTCGGCGCCGAGCGCGTCGCTGGCCTGTGCCAGGGCTCGCGCGGTCCGCTGCGCGTCGCCGGCGACGGCATACGTCCAGGCGCCGCGTTGGAAGAGCAGTGACCGCACCGCGGGGTGTGTCGCCGTGGTGATGGTCGCTAGAGACCGGTCGGTCAGCTCCGGGGCGATCGTGCCGGCAGAGAGCAGTTGGTACGAACGTAGTGCGAGCGCGTTGCCGGCTAGCTCGGTGCTGCGGGCGTCTTTGGCGATCTCGAAACTAGTCTCGAAATGCTGGCGGGCCTTCGCCTGTAGCCCGGCGTCGAAGGCAGCCCACCCGGTCTGCTGCGCGTACTCGGCGAGCACCAACTGGAGGTCTTGGCGCGTCGTCGCTGAGAACGTGCCGCTGCGAACGAGCGCGGCGATCCGCTCGACCTCGGGCTCGTAGAGGGGCAGGGTGTCCGTCCCGCCGAGGTGGTTGTCGAGTTCACGCAGCCGGGCGAGGTTGGCGCGCAGTGCCTCCACTGTTGTGGTGCCGATTCGGTTGCCATTGGTCGGCCCCGGAATCCCGGTGGCGAGCGTGCTGGCTGCGGTTGCGGCGCCGAGTTTAAGGAAGTCACGTCGTAACACCGACGAGTCTCCGTCCGTCGTTGAGGTCTGGGCCGTGGCCGCAACGACTATGTCCTCCCACGGGCGACGCCCGAGGTCGAGCAGTGCGCCCGGGATGTGAAGCCCGTCAGTTACGCGTTCGAAGATCTCGATACTCCGCGCCTGTACTCGGCCGTTCACGTAGTCCTGCACCCGCGAGACGGTTAGTTCGCACCGTCGGGCCAGGTGGGACGCCGAAAAGCCGGCACCACCCCACTGCTTTGCGATGCGCAGCATCGCGCCGAGGTCGCGCTCCGCGCACGCCCGCATGAAGTCCGGACGAGCCAGCACGATCTCCGGCAGGAAGTCGGGCGGTCGTTGCCTTGCCACCAGTTGATCCTCCCTCAGCCTCTGCGCGCGAGCGGCAAGTTACTGACGGGTTTACTCATCCTGGGTACTCGCCGCGTCCTTATCTCAACACTGCGACCAGCGGTTTTGTGGCGTTATGAGAAAAAACAGCGAACAGAGCGCAGGCCGGCACAGGACGTTCTGGTCTCCGCGCCGATCAACGGTCGTTGAGGCGCCGCTCGACCTCGTCGAGCCTCTTCGTCAGCGCCACGACCTGAGCCTGTATGTCGGCCACGGCCGGCGAGTCGGTGCGCTCTGCATCCCGCCTGGGCTCGGCGCGTACGTACGTTCCTTTGCCCTGTCGGGTCACGATGAGGCCTTCGGCACGCAGCTCGTTGAGAGCTCGTTTCACGGTCTCCATCGCAAGGCCGTACTCGTCGGCGAGTGCCTTGTGAGTAGGCAGGCGATCGCCCGGGCCCAGCTCGCCGATCTTGATCGCGGCGCGCAATCGGTCCCTCACCTGCTGCCAGCCGGGCCGTCTGTCGTCGGGATCAAGTCCGTCCATGGTGCCGAGCATACGACGCAGGAGGCCAGTAAAGCTGGCTTTGCTGGTGTAGCCAGCTTGTCTCTAACGACTCAGACGTCTAAGCTAGTTAAGTCGACAGGTATTCGACGGCAGGAAGAAGCCCCGACCAGTGCTGGAACACCGGCCGGGGCGCACACCGAAACCTTGGGAGAAACGATGCAATTCGAGCTTACTCGGATGTACCAGGTCAGGGCTGTGGCCGAGCACTTTGGGGTGTCGGTCGCAACGATCTACCGCGCGATCGGGTCTGGCCAGTTGGCGGCGCTCAAGCTGGGGACCGGCAAGGGCGCGATCCGCGTACCGGGTTCGGCGGTCGCTGAGTACTCCGAAGCTTGTGCCCAGGCCGCTCGGGAACAGCATGAGGTCACCAGCCGCAAGGACGAGACTTCTGCCCTCGGCGGTGGACGATGAGTGCGCCGCGGTTCTACAGCGTGAGCGAAGCCGCGCGCATGTTCGGGATCTCGCCGGTGACCCTGTACCGGGCGATCAACGCTGGCGAGTTCCCCGCTGTCCGGATCAGGGGTCGGCTCATCGTGCCGGCTAAGGCCGTCGAGGCGATGTCCGACGCCGCCATGGTGGAACAGGGCGTTGTCGACGCAGCGGGTTGGGTCGCCTCGTCCGCCGGGGGTGCGGCATGAGCGACAAGTCGACGCCCTTGACGAAGGGGCAGATCAAGTTCCGGGTGGGTCTTTGCGCCGCCGGCGCGGTGGTGCTGGGTCAGCGGATGTGGTCGACGCCGGATGGCACGCCGTTCCGCCAGTACTGGCCGTGGGTGTTCTTCGGCGGGATCGCCGTGCTGGTCGGGTTGTTCTTGACCCTGCGTAGTGGCGGCGGTGGCCGGCGGCGCGGGCGGAAGCTCCGCGATAGCGCTCTGGTGGCGCCGATGGTGTCGGGTACTGGTTCGCGGGGGACGCGGGCCCGGGAGGAGGCGCGGCGGCGGCGTAACGAGGGGATGGCGTCGCGGTGGTCGATTTTCACGACGGCGTCGTGGTTTGCGATGCGGCGTCGGGCGAAGGTGCTGCGGCCTAGTTTCGCGGGGCGGTGGTGGATCCGTGCGGTTGAGGTGGCGCAGCCGTTGGCTCGGGTCGGGTGGTGGACGATTTGGTCGGCGATCGAGGACGTCACGATCCGGGTGGGTGGTCCTCGGGTGGGCAAGTCCGGTGAGCTGGCTGGCCGGATCCTGGATGCTCCGGGCGCGGTGATTGCAACCACGACCCGTACCGATCTCTACGACACGTGTGCGCCGGTGCTGCGCACCGATCGGGCGCGGTCGGTGTTCAACCTGTTCGGGTGCGGTGTCGCGCTGCTGGTCGCCGAGGTGCTGTACGTGCTGGACACCCAGCTTTGGCTGACGGTCACGGTGTCGGTGGTCGCGGTGGTGCCGATGTCGATCCTGTTCGGCCCACGGCCTCGGGTGGGTCGCCCGGTGTACGTGTTCAACCCGTCCGGTCTGGGTGGGCTGGTCTCGACGGTGTCGTTCAACCCGCTGGTCGGCTGCAAGGACCCGGTGACGGCGAACCACCGGGCCGGGGACCTTCTGGCCGGTGCGGGCTCGTCGGGTGGGGGCTCGGATGAGCGCCAGCACTGGGTTGAGCAGGCCCGCCGTGCTTTGGCGGTGTTGATGCACGCCGCGGCGCTGCACGACCGGACTATGGGCGATGTCCTGGCCTGGGCCGCTGACCCGGGGCGGGCGGAGCGTGAGGTGGTGGCGCTGCTGGCGAAGTCCCCGGCGCACAGCGTCGTTGAGGACGCGAAGCAGTTCTTCTCGACCAACGACCGCACGCAGTCCTCGATCACCACGACGATCATGCCGGCGTTGGGGTGGCTGTCGGACCCGCGCGCTTGGGAGGTCACCCAGCCCACCGCTGATGGTCGGCGGGTGCAGCTCGACATCGGTGTGTTGCTCGAGCTGCGGGGTGCGGTGTTCCTGCTCGGTGGTGAGGAGGCCCAGTCCGCGCCGTTGGTGACTGCGCTGACCGGCTACATCGCTCGGGAGGCCCGTCATCTGGCCTCGATGTCGCCTGCGGGCCGGTTGGATCCGGGGTTGACGCTGGTCCTGGACGAGGCGGCCCTGGTGTGCCCGGTGCCGCTGGACAAGTGGACCGCTGACATGGGTGGGCGGAACATCTGCATCCACATCGGGGTGCAGTCCTTCCAACAGCTGGTGGACCGGTTCGGCAAGGCCGCGGCGGCGTCGATCCTGACCAACGCCGGCACGCTCATGGTCTTCGGCGGCACGCGGTCGGAGGATGACCTGCGGCTGTACTCGATGCTGGCTGGCGAACGCGAAGAGATCCAGTACACCCACGACGCCTGGGGTCGGGTCACCGCGACCACGACCCGGGTCAGTCCGACGATTCCGGTCGGCATGGTCGCCCAGCTACGTGCCCGGCAGGTGGTGCTGTTCAAGCGGGGCATGTTCCCGATGATCGGCCGGGTTCAGATGGCCTGGACCCGACCGGACGTCAAGTGGGCCAAGCGCACCCAGCGCTGGGCAGCCCGCACCGACGCCCTCGTCAACCAAGCCACCCGCACCCACCGGGCCACAGGGTTGGTGCTGGCCGAGTTAACCGCGTGGGCCAAGCCCTGCGCGGCCCGGCTGTCGGCCTGGGCGTTAGACCGGATGGTCCGGGTCGGGCGCCGCGTCGAGGAGCGCCACACCGCCCGCCGCACGCGGCGCATGGTCGAGGCCGCGCAGCGCCGGGGCCAGGAGCGTGACCTCTGATGAGCCGCCGCGCTGCCGCTGAGGCGGTCGAGCGGGCCCAGTTCTCGGTCCGCGAACTGACCAACAGCCGCGTCACCAACGACCACAGCCAGTCCGAGGAATTGCACGCTCAGCGGCTGCGTGACATCGGCTGGGACCACGCCCATGACCACGAGGGCGGCCTGCGATGACACCCTCTGTGTCAACCTCCGACTCGTCTGCGGTTGGCCGTGGTCGGGTTTGCGGTGGCCGCGTGTACGGCCCGGCCCCCCACGCGTCAAGGACGCTGCGCGCCCCTGCGGGGCCGGCTTCGCCGGTCCTGGACTCGCGGGCCCCTGCCGGGCCTGGGCAGGGTGAAGCCGCGGGCAGGGCGGTGCCCTGCCCGCGCTGGGGCGGCCACCGCGGTGTTCGGGTCGCGGTGGGTTCGTGGTTAGGCCGCCTGGGGTGGACCGGCGGCGTTGCCGTGTCGGGCGGGGTCGTAGGGCACGTCGTCGAGCCAGCAGCGGTAGATGACCCTGATCCAGGCGCGGGACAGTACTCGCACGGCGTGCGGGTGATCGTGACCGCGGGCTATGGCGTCGGCGTAGATCTTCGCCGCCCATGGGCTGCTGTGGCGGCTGTTATCGGCGAAGGTCGAGATCGCGGTGCGGAAGCGTTTGTTGCAGGCCCAGCGGAAGTGCACCGCGCGGTGTTTGCCGGACTGGGTGGTCACCGGGCACATCCCAGCGAGGGCTGCCACGGCCTCGGGGCCGTCGTAGGCTTGCCGGGAGTCGCCCCACTCGGCGAGCACCTGGGCGGCGTTGATCTGACCCGACCGTGGCAGCGACGTGAAGATCTTCTCGTCCGGGTGCTCCCCGAGGTGGGCGGTCACCGAGCGGTCCAGGTCCTTACGAGCGCTACCGAGTGCGCGCAGGACCCCGACCAGGGCAAGCACCGCGTCACCGATGGCCTCGACGAGGATGGGGTCGGTAGTGCCCGCCGGCGCGGCGCGCAGTCGGGCCAACAGCTGCGCGGGGTGGCGGCGCCCACAGTAGCCATGTTTGACGCAAAACCCGCGCAGGCGCTGTTCGCCCAGGTGCGCGGCGTGGGCGGCGGTGGGGTAGCGGGTCAGGAACGCCAACGCTATCGGCGATTCGACGTCGGCGAAGATCGCTTTGGCGCCAGGCCAGTGCGCATCCAGCAGCGCGGTGAGCTGGTTGGTCGCCGCGACCCTGGCCGCGACGATGTCACCTCGGGTGCGGACCACAGTGCGCAGCGCCAGGGTCTCGGCGCGGTAAGGGGTCACCGGGCGCAGTCGATGCGCGCGCAGCCGCAGGTACTCCGCGATCACGGCCGCATCGCCGGCGTCGGACTTGGCGCCGGACAGCACTTCCCCGTCTCGCCAGGTCTTGATCGCGTTCGGGCTGACCGGCACGACCGGGTGCCCGGCCTCGAGCAGGGCATCGACCAGTCGCCCGTCGGGGCGCTCGATCGCGACCGGCACCTCCATCCGGTCGGGGCGCAGCCGACCCAGCTGGCCCAGCAGCACGGCGAAGCCCTCGGCGGTGTGCGCGATAGTGAACTCGGCGGTGATCTTGTCGGCCGCGTCGAGGACACACACCGCGTGGGTCTCGGCGGCCCAGTCGATACCGACATAGAACGGGCATTCGGGCAGGAACATCAGCTCTCCTCACAGCGGCAGCGACGACCCGGCGAGGAAGCCGATCACCGGGCGGTCACTGACTGGCGCTCTACGGCGCGTCCCTCTGTTGCCGGTCCACGGCCCCGCAAGAACCGGGGGCGGCAGTGTCATCGCGGCCCTCAAAGGGCGACCACCACAGGCCGTCACCCCGGCTCTCGCCGGATCCCAACAACAAGCACCCTGCCGGTGCCCACAAGGAGGGTGGACCAGTGACCACCAACACCCATGCCACCGCCGACACCTACAGCGACACCGTCGACGCAACCATGGCGGCGGGCCCGCAGGTAGTGACCTTGTGCGGGTCGATGCGGTTCTTCGACCTGATCCTCGCGGTCGCCGCCGAGGAGACCGCCGCCGGCGCGGTCGTGCTGGCCCCGTTCACCGTCATCGCACCGGCCGAGCAGGGCGGGACGGTGAAGGCCCAACTGGACCGGCTGCACCGCTACAAGATCGACCTCTCCGATCGGGTCGTCGTGGTCACCGATGCCTCCGGCTACTGGGGCGTTTCGACCAGCGGCGAGATCGCCCACGCCCGTCGAGCCGGCATCCCGGTCACCATCCGCCGGGTCGAGTTGTCGGAGCGGGGGCGGCGATGAGCGTCCACGACGAGAGCCACGAGTCCACGGCGGCGGCGGTGTCGGGGCTGGCTCGGGAGGTTGAGGCGCTGCGGACGAAGCTGCGCCCGGTCGAGGGCCTGGACAAGCAGGTCACCGACCTGGCCAACGCCCTGGCCGCGATGGCGGATGACCTGCTGGCCCGCAACCGCAAGAACGGGGAGATCCTCGCACCCTCCTGGCTGTCCATCCCCACCGCCGAGGAGGTCGACCCGGCCGCGGTGGCCGAGGCGCTGGACGGGCTGATCGGCTGGGTGGGACACGTCTACCTGGCCTACCCGGACGCCGCGGCGTCGTTTCCGGAGTGCTGGCTGTGGCACCCCGCGCTGCTCGAGGAGCTGATGTGGCTCTGGCACACCTGGAAGGCCGCCTACACCGAGGACGGGGCCAGCGCACGGCTGGCGGGGGACTGGCACGACCGGTTCCGCCCCGGCGTGACGCGGCGGGTCAAGGCCGGCTTCAGCAACTGTTCGCTGGCTAACCACACCGACCGCGACCAGATGGGGGATGGGCGGCCGGAGGTGCCATTCGCCGAGGTCGCCGATTCGATCACGACGTGGTGGGTCTGCGGCTCGCACGGCACCGCGCCTGTGCCCACCGAGGGACAGCTTGAGCGGGCGGCCGCCGCGTGGCGCACCGGACGGGGTGGTCGGCGATGAGCCGGAGACTGGACGTGGAGGCGATCACCCGCCGCGCCGCGGTGGCCACGAGCACGTCCGGTTGGAGCGCGGTCACCGGCGTGCGGGACACCGATCAGGGCGTGTACCTGCACCTGTCTGATCCGGGCGCGGCGTACCGCGCGGCACGAGAACTGCGGGACGCCGGGTACGAGGTCAGCGCCGGGCCCGACTCAAATCGGGTGTCGGTGACCGGGTGGGACAGGGAGCAGCTGGCCGAGCGGGGCGACGACGTCGTGTACGACATCGTCTGCCGCGAGGTCGAGTACCAGACCCAGGCCCAGCGGGTGCTGGAGATCTACCGCAACCAGATCGCCAGAGGCGCGGACCCCGAGTCGGCTCGTGTGGCGGTCGATCAATACCTGCGCCAGGACGCCGATGACCGCTTCGAGCTATTCGTCGGGGAGACCACCGAGGAAACCGAACTCGCCGACGGGAGCGTCGCCGTCGCGGACATCGGCGAGTACGGCGAACTGCCCCGAGAATCGTTCCTGACCGCGGTCAGCGAGCGGGAGGCCGCCGAGGTCGACCGCGCGCCTAGCTCGACGAGTCTCGACCAGACCAGCGAGGACGTCGGCGCGGTCGCGGCGTTAGAGGACGCGTTCGAGCAGTTGGCGGCCCGGCGCTACCAGATCGCAGAGGAGGCCATCGCTCGCTACGAGGCACTCTCGGCCGCCGGCGCGCCGCGCCCACACGAGCAGGCCCTCGACGACCTGCGCGACAGCATCTATGCCGACGCCGACCAGGCCGTGCACGCCCGCCCCATCGGCAACGTGCTGTGGGCGGGGCGGGAGATCCGTCGACGCGACGCGCTCGCCGCTAGGCAGGGCGAGTCGGCTCAGCTCGACGCCAGCCGAGCCGACGCGACCGAGCGAACCGAGTACGAGCTGGACGACGACCGGGAGCAATGCGAGGACGCCGTGCGTGGCGCCTCGATCACGGTGGGCCGATTACTCGAGCAGAGCGACGTCCGGGAGCGCGGGCTGGGCGACGAGATCTACGACCACCTCGCCAGGATGCACGAACAGGACTGGCTCGCCGAGGCCGCCGACGACGTCACCAGTTGGGACGACGGCGCCGGTCCGGATCACGGAGAACGGCTGTGAGCCTCGTGAACGGGGCCACTCGGCGGCCGGCCGTGGCCGGGGTCGCGCCTAGGCGGGTGCTGGTCAGCGGCGAGCGCACCTTCACCTCGCCCTGGGCGATGCGTGGCGCGTTGGAACAGGCCTGGGGTGACGGGCGCGGAGTGCTGGTCACCGGCTCCCGCCCATCGGGTGCCGAGCGGATGGCGGAGCGGCTGTGGCGGGCCTGGGGTGGCCGTGTCGAGGCGCACCCGCGCGGCTGGGGGCTGCACCGGCATCGTCCCGATCACCCCGCGCGACCCACCACAGGGCACGCGGCCGGCGTCGACGTGCACGTCTCGGTCGGTCGCCATGCCCGGGTTACCGCTCATGAGCAGGCCGGGGCTGCGGTCGTACGTGCCCGGCTCGCGGTCGCCCACCTCACCGGCCAGCAGGACGACACCGAAGCAGACGACGACAGCCAGACCACCCTCACGCACGACGACGAAGACCAGACCGCCGACACGGTCGACCAATCGCAGGGGACGGAGGACCAGCCATGAGTGCGCGCGAGGGGAGCGAGATGCGTCGGGGCCACCGGCTGATGTGGGCTGCGGGGCTGGTTGTGGTCGGCGGTGCCGGGTTGTTGACCGCGCACGGCCTGATCGAGGTGGCCAAGGGCTCGACCGTTCCGGAATCGATCGCGTGGCTCTACCCGGTAATCACTGACGGACTCGCGCTGGTGGCCTACGCCGCGACCAGCCGGCTCTCCGGTGCCGGGCGACGCTACGCATGGTCGGTGGTCGTTCTCGCGGCAGGGTTGTCAGCGATCGCGCAGGCCTCGTTCTTGGCCGCAGGACAGCCCGCGGCGTCGGCACAGCTGCGGTTCGCCGTCGGCGCCTGGCCAGCGGTCGGCGCCGCGATCGCGGCGCACCTGCTGTTCCTGATCGGAGAGGTCGGCCGCGCGGCAGCCCCGAACCACCGGCCGCCGGTGACTGAGCGTGACTCGCGCGGCGTTGCTGGCGCGGTGTCGGTGAACGTTCTCGGGACCTCCGGACACCGGCCTGGACAGGGTGTCCCACCGGCTGTCCCAGCTGTCCCGTCCGGCGTCTCAACGGGTGTCCGGGGTGTGCCACCAGGTGTCCAAGTCGATCAGGCGGGTGTCCAGGAGTGGGACAGCAAGTCGATCACCGATGGGTCCGATCCTGCGGGTGGGGTGTCCCAGTCTGGACGGCGTCCCGGGATGCGTCCGGCGTTGGCGCCGGGGGATCGTGCGGTGGCGATGGCCGAGCTTCACCGGGCCCGCAACGGCGATCTTCCCTCGGTGCGCGAGCTGGCCAGCTTGGCCGAGGTCTCCCGAGGCACCGCCGAAACCGCCCTACGGCAGATCCGGAACGCGCAGGCGCAGCTTCATCTGGTAGAGGACGAGCCCGAGTCGAGGTCCCGGCCATGACCAACCAACCTCAGAACCCGAGCACCCAACACAGCTACCAGCACCACAGCACCGGGAATCCAGCATCTAGCACTTCATCACTAGTAGTCACCAAGTCAGTAACTCAGAGCAAAACCAAGGACCAAAGATTCAAGACCCAAAGCAACACACACCTAGGCATCACGATCCGAGGGTGGCTCCCGGCCGCCTCCGGCGCCCGGGAACGCCGAACCACCCACGCCGCCGTCGTTGATCTTTTTGGCGGCGGTCTGAGGGCCGTGGAACCGGCCCGCACGGCCCGCGCGGGCGGCCGGAGGTGGCCGGGGTGTTGACGATCTCGTCTGGGCACTCGGCGGATTACTTGTTGAAGGCGGTGGCGACGGGGCGGGAGAACTACTACACCGGCGCGGTCGCCGAGGGCGAGCCGCCAGGCCGCTGGTACGGCACCGGGGCGGCGGCGCTGGGCCTGGCGGGCGAGGTGGGCGCCCAGGACATGACCGCGTTGTTCGAGCACTTTGTCGACCCGTCCGATCCAGCGTTCCACGACCCGGCGGGGTGGGACAGCGCGTCCAAATTGGGACACGCCGGCCGCCGGTATCTGTCGGCTGAGGCGATCTACGAGCGCTCGTTGGAGGTCGAGCCGCACGCCGATGCGCAGCGGCGCGAGCAGTTGCGGGTGGAGGCGTCCCAGGCGGAACGCAAGAACGTCGCGTTTCTGGACGCGACGTTCAGCGTGCCGAAGTCGGTCACGGTGTTACACACCGCATTCGAAGCCCAGGAGGTCGCCGCGACTAACGCCGGCCGGTTGGAGGAGGCAGCGGCGTGGGGGCAGTACCGCCAGGCGATCGAGGATGCGATGTGGGCCGGCAACAACGCCTCCCTGGACTACCTCGCACAGCACGCCGGCTACACCCGGGTCGGGCATCACGGCGGCGCCGCCGGGCGGTTTGTGGATGCGCATGACTGGGTGGTGGCGTCGTTCTTGCAGCACGACTCCCGTGACCAAGATCCGCAGTTGCACATCCACAACCCGATCCTGAACCGTGTGCAGGGCCCGGACGGGCAGTGGCGCACGCTGGACTCGCGTGCGATCCACAAGTTCCGCGGCGCGGCCGGCGCGATCGGCGAGCGGGTGATGGAGGGCTACGTTACCGCCACCGTCGGGTTGCGGTTCGCCACCCGCGCCGATGGCAAGGCCCGCGAGATCGTCGGCGTGCCGCGGCAGGTGATGGACCTGTTCTCCTCGCGGTCGCGGGCGATCGGGCCGAAGCAGGCCGCGTTGGTCGCGGAGTTCGAGGCCCAGTTCGGGCGGGCACCGAACCGGTTGGAGCGCGACCGGTTGGCCCGCTCCGCGACGTTCGCCACCCGCCGGGCGAAGGCTCACGAGGGCACCACCCGCGCCGAGCAGCTGCAGCGCTGGTCGGCGCAGCTGCGCGCGGAAATCCGCGGCGATATGGCCACCCTGGCCCACGACGCGATCGCCGCCGGCGACCCGGGCGCGGCGCCGATGACGTGGTCACCGCTGGCGGTGCTGCAGACCGCGCTGGCCGCGGTGCAGGAGAAGAAAGCCGCCTGGACACCACCGGATCTGACCCGCGAGATCAGCGCCGCTCTGCCCGACCACCTCGGGATCACCGACCCGGGCGAGATGATCCGGCTGCATGACTGGCTCACCACCGAGGGCTTGAAGCTGGCCGTTCCGCTGGATGCGGCCCGGCCGGGGGAGGACGCGCTGCCGGATGAGCTGCGCCGCGCGGACGGCGAGTCGGTCTACCAAGCCCCCGGTGCGCGGCTGTATGCGACACCGGAGCACATCCACACCGAACGTGTCCTGGTCGCCGCCACCACGGCTCGGGGCGCCGCGGCGATGGGGCAGCTCGAGGCGGCCCGGTTCTTCGACCAACTCAGCGGCGCGGGGATCGAGCTGGGCGCGGACCAGGCCGCCGCCGTGCGCGGGTTGTTGACCTCCGGGGCCCGACTGGAATCGCTGATCGGGCCGGCCGGCACCGGCAAAAGCTTCGTCGTCGGCACCCTCGCTACCGCCTGGCAGGACCCGACCTTGTGGGGTGGCCGCCAGCAGCGGGCGTTCGGGCTGGCCACCGCCCAGATCGCCGCCGACGTGCTGGCCGGTGAAGGCCTCAACGCCGCCAACACCGCCGCCTGGCTCGCTGCCCAGGACCGCCTCGCCGCGGGGCGCGGCAGCGAGGCCGATCAGCCGTGGGTGTTGCGCGGGGGCGATCTGGTGGTGGTCGACGAGTCGTCGATGGCCGACACCACCGCCCTTGACGCCGTCCGAGCGCGGGTCGAGGCGGCCGGGGCGAAGATGGTCCCGACCGGGGACTTCCACCAGCTCGGCGCGATCGGCGCCGGCGGCGCGTTGGAAATGCTCGCCGGCGCCGGCACCGCCTACGAGCTGACCGACGCCCGGCGCTTTCACCAGCAGTGGGAGCGCGAGGCGTCGCTGCGACTGCGTGCCGGGGACACGGGCGTACTCGAGGAGTACCACCGTCACGGTCGGATCATCGACGGCGGCACCGCCGAGCAGGCCGAACGCCTCATCGCCCGCCGCTGGCTGGGCGACACCCTCGCCGGGAAACACGCCCTGCTGATCGTGGACACCAACGAACAAGCCGGCCGGATCAACGCCGACCTGCGCGCCGAGTTGGTCAAACTCGGCCGGGTCACCGAGGACGGCGTCCGCCTGGAGCGGGAAGGCACCACCGCCGGGGTCGGCGACCTGGTGCGCGCCAAACACCTGGCCCGGGACCTGCTCGGGTACCAGGGCAACACAAGTTACCCGGTCACGCACAAGCAGTACCGGGTGCTGAGCACCAACACCGCCGATGGGTCGATGGTGGTGGCGCCGATCGAGACCACCGCCGGCAGCCAGGGCGGGGAAACCCTCGGCCGGGCGATGACGCTGCCGGCCAGCTACGTCGCCGCCGACATGACCCTCGGATATGCGGTGACCGGGCACGGCGCCGAAGGCGTCACCGTGGACACCGGCTACCCGATCGCCACCCCCACAACCTGGGCGAACGCGCTGTACCCGAACACCACCCGGGGCCGGGAATCGAACACGATCGTCGTGGTCACCCAATCCGCGCCCCACTCCGACGCCGCGACCGGGGAGGTCGCCCAAGCGCTGCGCAAGGACCCGCGCGCGGTGCTGGCGAACATCCTGGAGACCGCGCGCCGCGACCAGTCCGCGCTCGCCGAAGCCCACGCCTCGGCGGTCGAGACGGCGAACGTCAAAACCCCAGGGGAGCTGTTCGCCGACGCCGCCACAGAGGTCGCCACCGCCCGCACCGCCGGCTGGCTCGACGAGCTCACCGCCGCCGGCACCCTCACCGCCGAGCAGCGCGCCCGCCTGGCCGCCGAGGACGGCTCAGCGTCGCTGGGCCGCATGCTGCGCCGGGTCGAGCTCGCCGGCCACGATCCCCGTGCAGTGCTCACCGAGGCCATCACCCGGCGCGATTTCGACGGGGCCCGGCAGCTGACCAACGTCATCCACCAACGCATCGTTGAAGGCCCTCACGCCCTCGACCCGACCGGGCACACCTACCGGCACTGGACACCGGCCACCGAACGGCAGGACTGGGGCCAGTACCTGGGCAGTCTGGCCGCGGCGGCCGATGCCCGCGCCCAACAGCTCGGCGCCGACGCAGTGGCCGACCCGCCCACCTGGGCGGTGGCCGCGTTCGGCCCGGTCCCCGACGACCCGGCCGAGCGGCAGACCTGGCAGCACCGGGCGGCTGTGGTCGCCAGCCACCGGGAACTGTCCGGGCACGACGACCCCGACACCGCCATCGGCGCCGCCCCCGCCCCCGGACTGGTCGAAGCGCACGCCTCGTGGCGGGCGGCCTGGCGGGCACTGGGCCGGCCCGAGACCGGGGACGACGAGGCCACCATGACCGATGGCCGGCTACGGATGCGCGTGCGCGCCTACGAACGCGAACAAACCTGGGTACCCCGGCGCGTCACCAACGAACTCGGCGGCACGATCCAGGCCCGCGACCACCAGCGCAGCCTCGCCACCCGCCGCGACGCCGAAGCCGCTGCCGCCGCTACCGGCGGCGATGCCTCTGGCCGGGACCGCCTGCGGCGCGAGGCGGCCGAGGCGCGGGCGCTCGCCGACACCCTCGACACCCAGATCGGGCAGCTGGAAGAGGCCGACGAGGCATTCGGAATGTGGCTGGCCCACACCGCCGGCAGCCGGGCCGCGTCCGACCGAGCACAGCTGGAGCTGGCCAACCGCCGTGCACTGGACGAGCACCCCGAACCTCAGGTCACCGCGGCGGAGTGGATGGCCGCGCACGCCGAAGCCATGCGCACCGAGGACGCCTACCGGCCCATCACCGACGAGGCCGACCTCCTCGACACCGACGCTCGCACCGAGCGCTCTACGGCAGCCGCCGAGGACACCACCGCCCGGACCGCCGATGGCGAGCAGGACGGCGAGCAGCACGGCGAGCACCGTGCGGCCGGGCTCGGGCAGCCGGACGACCGGCAGCCACGGGACCTTCGGGAGATCGCCGCCGCCGAGGACGCGCCGGCCGACGAGCACACCGTGCACGTGCCCACCGTCGACCAGACCTCAGCCTCGCTGCGGCGCGCGCACCGCGCCCTGACCGAGATCACAGTGCGCGACGCCGAGGACCAGGCCCGGGCCGAATACGAAGCCCGCGCCGAGGAACTCGCCCGCTGGCACGCCGACCAGCACGCCGAGCGCGACGCCGACGAGCGCGGCACAGAGCGCGCGGCGGTGGACGACACCAGCGCCGGCGGACCGGTCCTGGAGAGCAGCCATGACTAGGCGCCCGGGCAGCGGCCTGTCAGTTGGCGGCCGAGGGCCGGTAGACGTAGCGCCGCTCGGCCGGGCGCGGGGCCGCGGTCTTCGGCGGGCCGAACTGGGCCCGGGTCTGGGCGATCACGTCGGCCAGGTCGCGGTTGCGCTGGGCCTGCTCGGCGGCCTCGACCTCGACGTGGCGGCGGGTGGCCGGGTCCAGCCAACGCTGTGGGTTGTCGGTGATGAGCTTCTCGCGCATCTCCTCGCGCCCCCACAGCGTCCCGTCCGTGCTGCGGCGCGGCAAAGGCAGAGGGGACTGGTGCCCGGTGCTGCCCTCCAGCCACGACAGGATCGGCCACACCCCCTCCGCCCAGGCTCGGCCGACCGGGCGCGGTGCCAGGTAGGGCACACGCAGGGAGCGCGCGAACGATTCCAGCGGCGGTGCGGGCAGCTCACCGCCCTCATCGAGGACCGCCTGGGCCGCCCAACGTTCGTAGCTCGCCGCGCCGCGGGTGACCGGCTGCGCCTCGCGCCCGGTGATCGGGGCGTCCCGGCCGCCGCGCACCCACGACAGCGCCGCGACCATCCCAGCGGTGCGGGGCGAGCGGGTGTCGTTGAACACCCGGTAGGCCAGCGCGTGCAGATCGCTGACCTCGTACGTCGAGGGCTGTACCCACTCCGGCGTCACCGGCTGCCACCAGGCCATGACCCGAGTCTGAACGGCCACGGCGACAACATCGCCGATGTCGACACGCCCGGTCGGCAAATATCGCCCGTTCGGCGCTGGCCCGGGTTCGCGCTCAGGGCCGCGCACGGCCCCGAAACCCCTCATAGACCCGCCTGCGGCGGGGCTGCCTCCGCCGGCCCCGGCTTAGCACCGGTCGCCCCTCCACACCCATGAACCTGGCCCAGCCGCCCGGGCGAATCGAAAAACGTGATCCGCCCGCCCGACCGAGCCAGAACCCCGGGCGCGGAGCCTCCTGCGACCGATGCCGGGGCGCCGCTAAGGCGGCAGGCGATGCCCGCCGCCCCGCCATGCGGGGCCCGCACGAACAACTCGCAGCTTGGGGAGCTCCACATGACCCAGTCCGACCCCACCACCGCCATACCTCGGGCCCCATGCGCTGCTCGATCTCACGGAGGGCGCGGGCTTGACCCACGGCCAGGATCTCAACATCAGCACGAATGAGCAGGAGTTCCAGCCGAGGGAGCCATCGCCGGCGGCGGCTGTATCCGGGCGAGTCGACCGAGCCCGTTCGCACGCTGCCCTGGGATCAGCGGGTTGCCGCCGCCGTCGGAGCGCTGTTCACGCCCGAAGTCGCTCGCCGGATCACCGAGGACGACGCGTTCGGGGCGCTGGTGTACCGGCTGTCGAGCTACTGCGAGCAGACCGACTGCCGACCTGTTCAGGCGCTGGAGCAACTCGACGCGGATGACTGTGACTTCGCCGGGCGAGCCGACAACCCGGCGGCGTTCCTGGCCCGCAAGGTATCCGAACTCTGAGCCGCCGAGACGACAGCCGACGACGACCTCGCGTGATAGCGCCCGCTCGGGCGAGCTGTGCCACCGCGACGTGTGGTTGGAGTTGCTCGGCTAGCCGAACCAAACGCGGAGAGGAGGCGTGGGCGGTGCTTGACACGTGGAGGTGGCCGACGTATCAGTTGATTATTCAAGTAGAGTCGCGCCAGGCGGCGTAGGTGTTCGGGATCGCACAGTCAATGAGCTCGACTCTGGAGCGCTCGGATCAGGACGCCGCCATTCGGCGGACCGTGACCGTCCAAGCGGTCATTCATCAACTCGGAGGTTGGCGGTGTCAGGGGGGAGCGAAGCGGGGCTAGGTGCCGACCGGGCCCGTGAGTCCGACGATGCTGGGTCGTGGCTCAGCGCGGAGCAACTCACGTCCTGGCTCTCGCTCGTCGGCCTGCTGGTCCGCCTGCCGGCCGCGATCGACTCGCAGTTGCAGCGCGACGCCAATCTGGGCATGGTCGAGTACCAGGTCTTGGCGATGCTGGCCAAAGAACCAGTGCGCACGCTCAGAATGAGCGTATTGGCCGCGCAGACCGGTGCGTCGATCTCCCGGCTCTCTCACCTGGTGACCCGCATGGAGCGGCGCGAGCTGATCCGTCGGGAACCTGACGCGGGCGATGGCCGCTTCACCAATGCGGTCCTGACCGACGAGGGCATGCGGGTCCTGGCTGAAGCCGCGCCAGCTCATGTCGCCTTCGTTCGGAACATCGTGATCGACGCACTCACCCCGGAACGGCTGCGGCGTCTCGGTCAGGATGCCCAGCGGATTATCACTCGTATCGAGGCTGCGGGCTAGGTCGGCAATGGGCGATTCGGGCCCGGTGGTTGGAGGCCCGAATCGCCCGTCGATCAGTCTGGGGTCGGACCGGTCGGCCGTTAGGCCACCGGCGTGGCGCCCCGTCGCGGATCTCAGTTGTTCTGGCCGTGCAGGATCCAGGCGGGGCTGAGCTCTCGCCGGCGGCCCCAGGCCACCGCGGCCACGATGACCAGCTCAACGAGGGCAGGCACCTGCGGTGCGTGGAGCAGGGCATTCGTGAGGATTGCGCCGACCATGACGCCGATCAGGCCAAGTGCGCCGAGCACTCGAAGCCGGGGGATGAGCAGGGCGATGGCGCCCAGGGTCTCCAGTGTTCCGGTGAGGTAGCGGAACCAGGGGCCGAAGCCGATGAGCGAGAACAGCTGGACCATTCCCGGGTCGCTGCTGAGCTTCTGGAAACCGGCCATCAGGAAGCTGGCCGCACCGAGTGCCGCCAGCACCCACAGCACCGTCGTCCGCGCCCTGCCCGTTCGCGTCTGAGTACTCGCGATGGCATTCATATGTCCTCCTAAAGTTGAGCTTTCATCTAAGTTCGTGATGATGCATTAGTTGAACGTTCAAGTCAAGTGGTTCGAGGAAGGATCTAGTCCGACGTGACGAGGCTCGCGTGCATCTCCCACACCAGCACCTCGGCCGCCTCGGTCGCGGTGATTCGGCGCTGACCCGCGGCGGTCAGCCGGACCGCGTCCCCGGTGTCGAGCGCGCCGGCGTCCTCCAGGTGGGCCCGGCCCCGGGCGAGGTAGAGGTGCACGAACGGGGCGTCGGGAACGAGTGCCGACCGGCCGGGTGCGAGGCGCGCCACGTGGAAGGCCGCATGAGCATTGCTGATCCCGATCGCGGCCTCGTTGCGGTGTGCGCGCCGCCCTGAGGCCACGACGCGGAACGCGCCGTCGAGTTCGCGCGGGTCGAGCTCCAGTTGTGCGTAGCCCGGGTCGATCTCCGCCCGGTCGGGCGCCACCCACATCTGCACGAGATCGACCGGGCGTGGGCGTCGGGCGTCGGGGTGGCCGCCGGCGTGGTCGTTGCGCTCGGAGTGGCGGATGCCGCGCCCGGCGCTCATCCGCTGGGCCAGGTTCGGGTAGATCGCCCCCGCGTGCCCCGTCGAGTCCTGGTGGACGAGCGAGCCCTCGAGCACCCAGGTGACGATCTCCATGTCGCGATGCGGATGGGTGTCGAAGCCGGTGTTCGGCGCGATCGTGTCGTGGTTGTTGACCACGAGCACGCCGTGATGGGTGTCCTGGCCGAACGGCCGGACGCCGGTGTCGAACGAGTGTCGCCCGTGCAGCCAGTCCAGCCGGGTGTGGTGCCGGTCGGCTCCGCGCTGCAAGCGCACCCCATGTGTAACTAACTTAGCTTGACTGTTCAAGTTCATGGTTGCCCTCCTCGGATGATTTGGCTTGCGCACAGCCGATAACTACGCTTGACAGCTCAACTAGTCAAGGCATATCAGTTGAATGGTCAAGTTGAAGGGACGATGAGGATCCGATGGGCGACATCGCACGGAACTGGATCAACAGGGAGTGGGTGACGTCCAGCCGGGTCAGCGAGTCGCTCGACCCAGCCACCGGACGGTCCCTCGGCCGATACGCCGACGCCGGCGAGCACGAGGCACGGGCCGCGGTGGCCGCCGCCAGGGCGGCATTCGAGCAGTCGCTGTGGTCACGCGATCGCCAGCTGCGGTCGCGGGCGCTGCGGGAGATGGGCGAGCTGTTCGACAGGTACGCCGCCGAGCTGTCCAGAATGATCTCGCAGGAGAACGGGAAGCTGCTCGCGAAGGCCGAGTTCGAGAGTCACTCCGCCGGGCAGACGCTGCGGCACGCCGCCGCGCAGGTGATGACCGAGACAGGTACCAGCCAGGAGGTTACCCCTGGCACCTGGTTCAGCACCGTCGCCGAGGCCGCCGGGGTCGTGGCCATCATCGTGCCCTGGAACGCGCCGCTGGCCCTGCTCATCCGCTCGCTCGCGCCCGCGCTCGCGGCCGGCAACACGGTCGTGGTCCAGATGCCCGGCCAGACCGCGCTGGTCGCCGCCCTGATAGCCGAGGTGATCGCCAGGACCCCGTCGCTGCCGCGCGGCGTGGTCAACCTGTTCACCGAGTCGGGCAACTCCGGCGCGCCGTTCCTGACCACCTCCTCCGAGGTGCAGGTGGTCAGCTACACCGGCAGCGTCGCGGCCGGGCGCAAGGTCGCCGAGTCCGCCGCCGCGACGCTCAAGCGCGTCAACCTCGAGCTGGGCGGCAAGGCACCCATGATCGTGTTCGATGACGCCGACCTCGACCGGACCCTCCCGCCACTGGCGCGCGGGATCACCACCTTCGGCGGACAGTTCTGCATAACCGGCTCGCGGGTCCTCGTGCAGCACGGCATGGCCGCTCAGGTCCGCGACCGGCTCGCCGAGCTGCTGGGCCGGGTCCGACTGGGGCCCGGGCTCAGCCCGGACACCGACATGGGTCCGGTGATCGACGGGGCGGCGATGCGGCGCATCGACGCGACGGTCGAGGCGGCCTTGGCCTACGCGAAGCCGATCGTGCGCGGGGGCCCGCCCTGGACCCGGCTCTGGCCGGCGGCGCCTACTACCGGCCCGCGCTGTTGGAGGTCGAGGACGTCACCGCGCCGATCGTGCTGCCGGAGGTTTTCGGCCCGGTCGCCACGTTCGAGGTGTTCTCCGACGAGTCCGAGGCCATCAGCCGGGCCAACGCCGACCTGGGCCTGGCGGCGGCCGTGTTCACCCGCGAGGGCGACCGCGCTCGGCGGGTCAGCCGGGAGATCCAGGCCGGCACCGTCTGGACCAACGCGTGGGCCGTGCTCGACGACGCATTCCCCGAGGGCAGCTACAAGCAGAGCGGTGTCGGCCGGCTGCGCGGCGGGCTCGCCCTGACCGAGTTCCAGGAAGCCAAGACCTACGTCCACGTTGTCGCGCCCGCCGCGATCTGACTCCGCCCGGCGCGGCCCGCGCTTGCGGGCTTCGCCTTCACGATCCAGCAACGCCGCCCCAGCCATCAACCCACTCCCAGGAGGGCACGACACATGGCCATCAGGACACTCCCCGTCGCGGGTCGCCCGACCGAACCGCCGGCCCCACTACGCAAGATCGCCATCGAAGAGCACTTCATCGACCCGGCGCTGGACCACCCTCACTACGGCGACAGCTTCTCCGGCGAGCTCGCCCAGGACGACTGGGGCTACGGCGGGTTCAACCCGGAGTTCTCCAAGACCGTCGAGGCCCGCCTGCACGACCTGCGCCAGAGCCGCATCGAGGAGATGGACGCCGCCAACATCGACCTGGCCATCCTTTCCCACACCATCGGCGGTGTGGAGGGAATCTCTGACGCGGCGGAGGCGGTACGGACCGCCACGCGGGTGAACGACTTCCTCGCCGGCGAGGTCGCGTCGAGCAACGGGCGGTTCGCCGGCTTCGCCACCCTCCCGTTGCAGGACGTTGACGCCGCGGTCCGCGAGCTGCGCCGTGCGGTGCGTGAGCTGGGCCTGGTCGGCGTCATGGTCAACGGCTTCACCAACCTCGGCGATGACCAGCTCTACCTCGACGAACCCCGCTTCGACCCGGTGTGGGCAACGCTGCGGGAACTCGACGTCCCCCTCTACCTGCACCCCCGACTGCCCTCGCTGGCGGTCCAGAACGCCGTCTACCGGGGACACCCGGAACTGGTCGGGGCTGCCTGGGGGTTCGCGCCCGAGACTGCCACACATGTGTTGCGCATCGTCTACGGCGGTGTGTTCGACCGCGACCCCAGGCGAAACTGATCATTGGTCACCTCGGCGAGACGTTGCCGTTCTTCGCCGGCCGCATCCAACGCGCCTTCGAGTACAACCCCTACGCCCAGCGCACCCGTCAGCGGCTGCAGGACTACCTCTCGTCCAACATCTGGCTCACCACCAAGGGCAACTTCAACGACCAAGTCCTCATCACCTCAATGCTGACCGTCGGCGGTGACCACATCCTGTTCGCCAGCGACTACCCCTACGACATGTCCACCGATGCCGCCGCCTGGATCGAGCGGGCACCAATCAGTGAGAACGACCGGCGCAAGATCTGCTACGACAACGCCGCCGAGCTCTTCGGCCTGGCACTCGGGAAGCGGTGAGGTCGGCCTCCTGGCGGCCCTCGACCCGGCGACGTGCTCGTTCGGATCGTCGCCACCGGTGTCTGGTGTTCCTGATGGAGGATGGACGGGTAGATCGGCGGGCTCGGCGCCTGGACAGGGCTGCTCAGCGGGCGCCGGCGAAGTGGAGCGCCTCGTCCCAGGTCTTTGACTGGGCGATCATCCGCCGGAACTTCATCACCTGCGCGGGTCGATCGATGGTGATGCACCCGGTGATCCGGTCACCTCCGCGGTAGAGGGCCAGGAACTTCTCTTCGCCCAGTTCTTCGCTCACGACTCGAATCTCCTCGGCCCGCGGGATGCCGACGAACTGGATACGCCGGCCGTACCAGTCCGACCAGAAGTACGGGACCGCCGTCGCGGGCATCGCCGCGTCGGGGTTGAGCGCATTCTTGGCGGCCAGCGCACCTTGTTCGGCGGCATTGGTCCAGTGCTCCAGTCGCATCAACGTGCCGTCGAACAGTGGATGGGGGAAGTGCGCGACATCGCCGGCCGCGTACACGCCGGGGAGACCCGTCGAGAGGGTCCCGTCACAGACGATGCCCTTGTCGCGCTCATGCAACCGGAGGGCCGATCCAGTCAGCCAGCCCGTGCCCGGCGCCACTCCGGCCCCGACCACCACGAGCTCCGCCGGAATCGTGCTGCCCTCATCGAGGGTCACTCCGGTCACCCTGCCGCCGGCGCTTTCCAGGTCGGTCACCTTCACCCCGCAGCGCAGGTCGGTGCCGTGCGCGTGGTGCAGCGCCGCACAGGCTCGACCCATGGCCTCGCCGACAGAGCGCACCAGCGGCACGGGGAGCGCCTCCAGCACGGTCACGTCCAGGCCACGCACGCGCGCGGCGGAGGCAACCTCGGAGCCGATGAACCCGGCTCCGACGATCACGGTGCGTGCGCCGTTGTCCAGCGCCGTGCGGACCGCGATGGCGTCGTCGAGGGTGCGGAGGGTGTGCACCCCGGCGAGCTGCTCGCCACCTGGCAGCATCCGGGCCTCCGCGCCGGTGGCGAGCACCAGATAGCGGTAGTCCAGCTCGTCCTCGCCGTACGGGCCGTGCACGGTCAGCGTGGTGTGAGCTGGATGCAACCCGGTCGCCCAGGTGTTCAGGCGCAGGTCCAGGTCGAGCTCGTCGCGCAGCGCCTGTTCGGTGCGGAACGTCGGCGCGGCGGGCTGCCGCTCGTTCGGTTCCAGGTAATCCTTGGACAGCGGCGGCCGGTCGTAGGGCAGGTGCGCCTCGCCGCCGATCATGGTCAGTGGTCCGCGAAAGCCGGCGCGCCGCGCCGCCTGTGCCGCCCGAAGGCCGGCCAGCGAGCCGCCGACCACGACGAATCGGTCGCTCACCGGGTCTGCCCTGCCCAGCTCGGGTTCGCGTGCATGCTGTGCTCTTTCTTCTCGGGTGTGCTTACTCGATCATCGATTCCAGGAGTTCTTCGGTGAGCCCGATCACTGTCGGCAGGTGGTTCCCGGAGTCCGGCTGCCCGCCGCGAATATCAACCAGCAAGCTCAATATTCGGATCGCTAGCTCTTTCTCGATGGTTATTGTTGGCGTCCACTCCTTCGGGCCGAGCACAGCGATGCGTAGCGCCTCAGGATTCTTCTCGTCATCGGACGCCACGCCGACAACCGGGTCGGACGGCTCGGCGCCGCCCAGTTCGGCGAGTCGCACGAATTGCCGTATTTCTTCGAACGGGATGATGTCGTGCCCGACAGGGAGATCCAGTCGCAACTCCACGAGGTCGTGCCTCCTCAGGAGGCGTCAGCGATCGACAGGGCCCGGGTGGGGCAGGCGTCGCAGGCCGCTTCGACCTCGTCCCTGCGGTCGTCGGCGGGGGTGAGGTCGAGGACGACCAGGGAACCGTCGTCCTGAACCTCGAACAGGTCAGGGGCTTCCGCCTCGCACATGCCGAGGCCGTCGCATTTCGACTGATCGAGAATGATTCGCATCTTCTTCCCTTTCGGGGCCGGTGCTACGGGTTTTTCCTGGTGATCGACTGGCAGCGCCAGTTCAGGTAGTTCACGAACACCCACAGGTCACGGAACTCCGGATTAGTGGTGTGGCCGTGGTGGTACCGGGAGTAGATCTGTTGGGCGATTCCGGCCAGACGGAAAAGTCCGAATACCTCGTAGAAGGGCCAGTCGCGGGTGCTGAGTCCGGTCCGGCCGAGATAGCGATCCACGATCTCGTCGCGGGTCAGCATGCCGGGCAGGCTGCTGGGTTGGCGCTGGTAGGCGAGTGCGATGCGGTCGTCCTCGGCGTCCACCCAGTAGGCCATCGCGTTGCCGAGGTCCATGAGCGGGTTGCCGAGGGTGGCGAGCTCCCAGTCGAGGACTCCGACGACGCTCATATCCGACGGGTCCAGGACGATGTTGTCCAGCCGCCAGTCGTTGTGCACGACGCACGAGGCGAGCTCGGAGGGACGGTGCTCCGACAGCCACCGGGTGACCCGCTCGAACGACGGGGTGTTTTCGGTCCTGGCCCGGGTGTAGCGGCGGGTCCAGCCGTCGACCTGGCGGGCCGTGTAGTCGCCGCCCTTGCCGATCGCGCCCAGCCCCGACTCGTCGGGGTCGATCGCGTGCAGCTGGGCGAAGGTGTCGACGAACGTCTCGGCCAATGCCCGGCAGCTCTCCGGGGCCAGCGGCTGCTCCAGCCGTGCCTCGCCCCTCGGGATCAGGCCCGCCACCCGGTCCATGACGTAGAAGTCCGAGCCGAGGACGGAGTGGTCCCGGCACAGCGCGCGCATCGTCGGGACGTGCGGGAACACCGGTTTGAGCAGCTCCTGCACGCGGTACTCGCGGGCCATGTCGTGTGCGGCGGCGGGCGCCCCGGCCGGTGGCCGCCGCAGGATGAGCTCCGTGCCGGACGGGTACCGCAACAGGTAGGTGAGGTTCGACGCGCCGCCGGTGAACTGTCGCACCGTGGGTGGACCGGACAGGTCGAGCCGGCTCTTGAGCCAGGCGTCGACCCGTGGGACGTCGAACGAGTCGTCGCTCCGGACAGCACCGATGCTCGTCCCACCGGCGCTCATCTCGGTATTGAGGTCGGTGTCCATGTCAGGCCATCCTGGCGACGATGCGCAGGGGCAGGTACCGCATCGCGAGGCCGGCGGGCACCCACGGCCACGCGGGCACCTTGGCGGTGGCGCGCTCCGCCTCGATGGCGCGCACCATCGCCCGTACCCCCCTGTCGGCGGACACGATCAGCGGGGTCCGCGCGGCGGTGGCGCTCAGCTCGGTGGCAATGTATCCGGGGAAGATCGTGGTGACCCGGATGGGGGTGGCGAGCAGTTCGGCGCGGATGCCCTCGGCGAGCACGCTGACGCCGGCCTTGCTGGCGGCGTAGGTGGTGAGGTTACGGGGCAGGCCGCGCATCGCGCTCATCGAGGAGATGACGACGAGATGCCCCGCACCCTGCTGGCGGAAGATCTCCACGGCCGCCTCGCACTGGGCGAGCGCGGCGGTGAAGTTGGTGCTGGCGGTCTGCAGGTTCACCCCGAACCGGCCGGTGCCGATCGGGCGGCCCTTGCCGATGCCGGCGTTGACGACCACCCGGTCGAGCCCACCCAGTTCGTCGCGCAGCTGCCGGATGCCCTCGAACACCTGCTCGTGGTCGTTGACGTCCAGCGCCCGCACGCCGATGCGCAGTCCGGGGTGTGCTGCGAGCAGCTCGTCGCGCAGCGCCTGCAGCCGGTCGGCCCGGCGGGCACACAGGGCGAGGTTGCGGCCGCGCGCGGCGAACTCTCGCGCCATGCCTTCGCCGAGGCCGGAGCTGGCGCCGGTGATGAGTACGTTCCGGCGGACTGCCGTTCTCCTCGAGCCGGCGGGAGGTCGGCCGCGGGCGGCCGGTGTCGCTGACATCGCCGCTACCCCCTGTGGGCGGGTTCGAGGGCCTCGGCCAGCGCGTCGAGGGTGGCCCGCATGCCCTCGCGCAGGTGCGCGCCCCGGTCGGGTACGCCGACCGCGCTCTGGATCCAGCGGACCGGCGCGTACTGGGGCTGCTGCTTGGTCATGGTCTCGGTGACCAGCGTGCCGCCCTCTGAGCCATCTGCGCTCTCTACGGGGGTCAGCTCGTAGCTCCAGGTGGACAGCGACGGCCACGCTACGTGGAAGGCGAACTTCTTGCCCGGGTTCGCCTCGGTGACCGTGCACAGGGTGCTCCATCGGTACAGCGGCCCGATCTTGTTGTGGCCGAGGAACCGCTTGCCCCGCCGCAGCCAGGTCGCCCCATGGGTCTCCGGGCTGCGTTCGCCGATCCTGGTCACGTCCGACAGCAGGGCGTACACGGCCTCCGGCGGCGCGGCCACCACCCGGCTGGCGCTCACGTGCAGCGCCGGGTCACCGATCTCGGAGACGAGCCGGCGGGCCAGCGCGGCCGAGGACGCCGGGTTCTGCCCGGTGTAGAGGTTCCGGTCCGAGGTGATGAACGGGGTGAACGGGACGGGGCCCTTGACGTACCGGGCGCCGTGCTGGACCAGCCGGTCCTGCAGCAGCCACTTCGCCTTGCGGGAGAACCGGTTCACCGATTCCTCCCGGTTGGACAGCCCGGTCATCCGATACCCGGCGAACGGCCAGCTGCCGTCCGGGTTGCGGGCGGCGAACGCGGCGGCCGGCGCGTGGCACAGCAGCGCGAGCAGGGTGCCCGACCGCAATGTGGCGGCGAGCAGCCGCCCGGAGGCCTCGTCGACGGCGAGGTCCTCCATCGGGCCGTGGCCCCCGGGGTAGAACACGACGTCGTAGTCGCCCGCGTGCACGTCGGCGATGGGCCTCGGCCGGCTCAGCAGCTCGGCGTGCTCGTCGAGGTAGGCGGCCAGTGACCGCGTCTTGGCCGGCAGGCCGCCGACCAGGCCCAGGCTGAGCCGGTCAGGAGTCGGGGCGACCCCGCCGGGGGTGGCGACCGAGATGTCCCAGCCGGCGGCGGAGAAGATGCGGTGCGGCTCGACGAACTCCTCGGCCCAGAACCCGGTGGGGTGTGGGGTGCCGTCGGCGAGGGTCCAGTGGGTGGCCGCCGAGACGACCATCAGTACGGAGGTCAACGGAATCTCCTTCGTTGTCGTGGTGGGTGCTGGTGCTGGTCAGCGGGGGCGGGTGCCGCTCGGGCCGCTGGTGGCCGTGGCCTGTTCGCCGGGTGCGCCGGGCGCGATCTCGTCGGCGAGGTCGGCCCCGGGGACCTGCTGCCAGTGGTGGCGCCCGCGCAGCCGTTGCGACCGGTAGGCGAGGGTGCCGTGCAGCCGCAGCGCGGTGCGCAGCGAGCGCGTCGTGACGCTCGGGTTGGGGATCCACGCCAGCTCGCCGAGCGGGTCCAGCGGGGCGGGCGGGGCCAGGGTGACCGTCGCGGCGGTGTGCGCCTCGCCGTCGGCCCTGGTCAGGCGGGCCAGCACGGTGCCGTCGCGGTCCACGATCTGTGACTCGCCGAGTAGCTCGGTGTCCCACGGCAGCCGGCCGGCCAGCGGGGTGGCGAAGCTGGTCGGGCCGACGTGCGCGGCGAGCGCGACCGGGACCCCGAGCAGGCGGGCCAGCTGGCCGGGCAGCTCGCGGGCCTGCTGTGCCTGGCGGCTGTGCTCGCGGTGCATCCACCCCTCCAGCGGGCCCGACCAGTTGAGCGGGTAGGAGGGCCAGCAGGTGCCGCCGACCATGAGCTGGACGCGGTGGCGCAGCCGCCGGGCGGTGTCGGTGCGCGCCCACTCCCACCCGCAGGCCACCCCGACCGGCGCGCCGCCCAGCGCGGCGAGCACGGTGCGGCCGGGTGCGCTGGCGCCTCGGCTGTAGTGGCGGCCCCAGAACGTCGAACCGTCGTGGTTGCTCAGGTGGACCCCGCCGTCCGGCTCGGCGAGTGCGTAGGTGTTCCGCGCGTCGTGGCCTCGGTGGGCCAGGAAGCCGCCGCCGATCACCACGTCCAGCTCGCGGGCCAGGTGGCGCAGCAGCTGCAGCGGAGCACCGTCGACCGGGCGGACGGCCCTGGCCAGGCTCGGGTCGTGGACGGTGGGCGAGCTGGCCGACTCGGGCAGGATCACCAGCTCCGGCCGGTGCACCCGAACCGCGTCCCGGACCAGGTCCTCCAGCCGGATCAGGTTCTCCTCCACCGCGCCGACCCGCAGGTCCGGCTGCACCACCGCGACCCGGACCTGCCGGGGCGGGCGGGTGGACTTCGGCTGGGCGTTCATGCGGGGACCTCCTCCGGGGCGGCGGTGCGCTTCGGCGTGGGACTGGGCTTGCGGGCGACCGGCGCGGCGGCCCGGAAGGTGGGTGGCTCGGCGTAGGGGTGTTCGGAACCGGACACCAGCACATGGGAGCGGAACCGACGGGACAGCAGCTCCCTGCGCACGCCCAGGTGGACCTTCAGGTCCCGCACGGTGTGCTCGAAGGACAGACCCTCCGGCCGTTCGGTGTGGGGCCGGGCCATCGCGCCGAGCAGGCCGGCGGTCATCCTGGTCAGACTCAGCACCTGCGGCATGGACCGCGCGCGACCGAACAGGTCGCCCAGGTCCGGGGTGGGGTGGCTGGGGGAGCGCCGGACCAGCTCGGCGAACACCGGGGCGACCGGCTCGACCCGGGTCTCGATGTTGCCGAAGTGGTAGGAGGGCAGGCACTCGCGGTCCCGGCGCTGTTCCCACTGGCGCAGCGCCCGGTCCAGCTCGGCCGGGTCCGCCAGCAGCGGCGCGGTTGTCTCGGCCAGGACCCGGCCCGACCACATCGCGTCCCGCTGGCCCTGCCCGATGACCGGGTCCTTGAAGTGGCCGGCGTCGCCGAGTAGGGCCCAGCCCGGGCCGCTGGACGCGCGGAAGTAGGCGCTGGTGGCGCCGGTGGAGGCGAGCGGGGTCAGGTCGGTCATGCCCTCGGCCCGCGCTGCCATCCTCGGGTGGCGGGCCATCTTGTCCGCCCAGTAGCCCTCCGGGTCGGACTTGGCCAGGGAGGCCTCCTCGGCCGCGCCCATGAACAGCATCAGGGCCTTGCCCCTGGGCGCCGACGGGAACAGGAAACCCAGCGAGTCGCCTTCCCAGAACTGGTAGATCGTCTCGCCGGCCCGGGTACCCACCAGCGGGTCCTGCCCGTAGCGGAACACCAGGCCGCGCCCGTTGCGGGAGGAGCGGTAGGGCCGGAACGAGCCGACCGCGGCCGCGACCGAGGACCGGCGGCCGTCCGCGCCGACGACGAGCTCGGCGTGGATCGTGCGTTCTTCGCCGTCGGGGCCGGCATAGCGGACCCCGCTGGCCCGGCCGCCCCGCCACACCACGCCGAGGAAGCGGTGCCGCTCGCGCACCTCGGCGCCGGCCGCGCGAGCCGCCCGGACCAGCTCGATGTCCTGGATGGTGCGCGGGACACACATGCAGTAGTCGATCGGGCCGCTGGGCCGCCACCGCTCGTTGAGCTCGCTGTCCTCGATCTGCAGCGACAACCACGGCGACTTGACCGGGTCGCTGGCGAGGATCCCGTCCAGCGCGCCCATCCGCTGCAGCTCGTGGACCCCGCTGGGGAACAGCAGGTGGGTGGACAGCTGGTTCGACGGGAAATGCGAGCGGTCCAGGACCACCACCCGCCGCCCCGCGCGGGCCAGGTGAGCCGCCGCCGTCGCGCCGGCGAGCCGACTGCCCACGATCACCACGTCACATCGCTCGTCCATGAGGCCTCCCTCGTTGGCTGTGCCTGGCGGCAGATTAGCGAATGAGCCTCTAATTTTGCAAGAGGATTCGTTTTTGCAAGCAGGATCTATGATGGTGGTCGGACAGTGCGGCGGCTCACCCACGGTCGGCCGCGACGACCTCAGGCAGGGGTGACAGTTGGACGCGCCAGATCGCACGACAGGCCGGGACGCCGATGCGGGGACCGAGGTCGAGCCGGCCACCGTCGACGGCTCGGCGGCCGGTGCGCAGGCCGCCCCCAAGCGTCAGCCGACCCCGCGCATGCTGCGCAAACGGGCGCGTACCCGGGAGCATGTGCTGGACGTCGCGGAGCGCCTCTACGTCGAGTCCGGGCACGGTGACCCCCGGATGGAGGATCTGGCCGATGCCGCCAACGTGTCCATCGGGCTGATCTACGACCACTTCGGCAGCAAGGACGGCGTGGGCCTGGCGCTGGCCGAGCGAGCGCTCGACGGGCTGTCCGACTACCTCGACCAGGCCGGGGAGCGCGACTGCTCGCCCCTGCAGCGCGTGATGATCGTCGGCGAGCTGTACCTGCGCTGGATCCTCGAGCACCCCAGCGTGCTGCGCTCGGTCGTCCTGCAGGGAGTCGAGCGCCAGACCGCCAAGTCGGACCAGGTCGACGAGCAGGTCGGCGGGCCCATGGAGGCAATCATCGGCAAGTTCCAGGCCCTGATCGAGCGGGCGATGGCGGGCGGCGAGGCCGACCCCACCTTCGACCCGCTGCTGACCGCCCGGTTCCTCTGGGCGGCCTGGAACGGGGTGGCCGCGCTGAGCGTCCGAGCCGACCGGATGGCCTTCAACCGCGACGAGGTCGCCGACTGCATTCGCCTCGGCCGCCGACTGGTCAACGAAGGCCTGACCGCCCCCGAGTTTCGGGACGCTCAGGGGCGGTCCAGAGCGACACTCGTCGATCCGTAGCTCGAGCGGTGGCCCGAGCGGTGGCCGGGCACACCCCGGCTCCCCGGCCGCCCGCGTCGGTCCGTCCCTCATTTCGCGCCGCTGCCTCCTCGCTCGGTGTGATCGCCGACACGCACTGTGTCGTTCGCGTCACTCACCGGCAATGGAGTCGCCACCAACCTGAACGACACGAATTTGTTCCCGGGGACAACACGTCGGCTTCGAGTCGGTCCTACGGTCGCTACATGGACTTCGGGCCCAGCGACACCGCCGTCGACTACACGAACCGGATGCGCGCGTTCCTGGACGAGTCGGTGCTGCCCGCCGAACCCGACTACGACGCCTGGCGGGCGCAGCGGCGGGGCACTCCCCAGGAGTGGGACACCCCGCCAGTCCTGGCGGAGCTCAAGGCCGACGCCCGCTCGCGGGGACTGTGGAACCTGTTCCTGCCGGACGTCTCGAAGCTGACCAACCTGGACTACGCGCAGGTCGCCGAGGTGTCCGGCTGGTCACCGGTGCTCGCGCCGGAGGCGATCAACTGCGCCGCCCCGGACACCGGCAACATGGAGATCCTGCACCTGTTCGGCACGCCTGAGCAGAAGGAGCAGTGGCTCGCCCCGCTGCTGGACGGTGAGATCCGGTCGGCGTTCGCGATGACCGAGCCGGACGTGGCCTCCTCCGACGCCACCAACGTGCGGACCTCGATCCGCCGCGAGGGCTCCGGGCCCGACGCCGAGTACGTCATCAACGGGCGCAAGTGGTGGATCTCCGGCGCGGCCGACCCGCGCTGCGCGGTCCTTGTCGTGATGGGCAAGACCGACCCGGACGCCCAGGTGCAGCGCCAGCAGTCGATGGTGCTGGTACCTCGGGATACCCCGGGCATCACCGTCCGGCGGCACCTGCCGATCTTCGGCTACCAGGACCAGCACGGGCACTCGGAGATCGAGTTCTCCGACGTGCGGGTGCCGGTTTCGAGCCTGCTCGGTGAGGAGGGCGGCGGGTTCGCGATCGCCCAGGCCAGGTTGGGTCCCGGACGGATCCACCACTGCATGCGCTTGATCGGGATGGCCGAGCGGGCGCTCGCGCTGATGGTGGCCCGGGCGAGATCGCGGACCGCGTTCGGCGGGCCGCTGGCCGACCAGGGCGTGGTGCGTGAGCAGATCGCCCTGAGCCGCCTCGAGCTGGAGCAGGCCCGGCTGCTGGTGCTCAAGACCGCGTGGCTGATCGACCGGGGCGGTGCGCGGGCGGCGCGCGGCGAGATCGCCGCGATCAAGGTCGTGGCGCCCCGGGTCACCTGCACGATCCTCGACCGGGCGATCCAGCTGCACGGCGCGGGCGGACTGAGCGACGACTTCCCCCTGGCCGCCTGCTACGCGTGGGCCAGGGCGCTGCGCATCGCGGACGGCCCCGACGAGGTCCACCTGCGCTCGGCCGCCCGCGAGGAGCTCAAGCGGCACGGCTGAACGTCACGGGGGAGCTTTTGTTCCGGAGAACAACCGGAGGACAGTTGAGCAAGAGACAGCGACTCGTCGTGGGCATGACCGGGGCCACCGGCGCCATCCTGGGTGTCGAGCTGCTCCGCATGCTGCACGAGCGTCCCGACGTCGAGACCCATCTCGTGCTGTCCCGCTGGGCCCGCGCGACCCTCCATCTGGAAACGGGCTGGTCGACGCGCCAGGTCGCGGACCTGGCCGACGCGGTCTATGCCTGGGACGACCAGGGCGCGGCCATCTCGTCGGGGTCCTTCCGGATGGACGGCATGGTCGTGGTGCCGTGCAGCATGAAGACGCTCGCCGGCATCCGCACCGGCTACGCCGAGGGGCTCATCGCGCGGGCCGCCGACGTGACGCTCAAGGAACATCGCCGGCTCGTGCTGGTGCCGAGGGAGATGCCCCTGAGCGAGGGGCATTTGGAGAACATGCTGGCCCTCGCCAGGCGTGGTGTGCGGATCGTGCCGCCGATGCCGGCCTTCTACAACCGTCCCGGAACGATCTCCGACCTCGTCGAGCACATCGTGGTGCGCATTCTCGATCAGCTGGATCTGCCCGTCGAATCGGCCACGCGGTGGGACGGCATGCCCGCCGGGCGGCCACCCGAGCTGCGAACGGTGAGTGAGTGATGACCAGACTCAACGATCTTCGAGGCTATCTGGGCGCGCTGGAGGCACTGGGCGACCTGCGGCGCATCGACCGCCCGGTCGACCCCCATCTCGAGGCCGCGGCCGTGACGCGGCGCTCCACGGAGCAACGCCGCCCGGCGCCGCTGTTCGAGACGGTCACCGGCGCCGACCCGGGGTTCCGGCTGGCCGGCGCTCTCGGTGCCTTGTCCAGCGTGCCGGGCCACCCCTACGCCCGGCTCGCCCTGTCGCTCGGCCTGCCCCATACCGCGACGGCGGCCCACATCGTCGACCGCCTGGTCGCGGCGCGAGCCCGCGCCCCGATCGCGCCGAAGCTGGTCCCGTCGGACGGGGCGCCCTGCAAGGACCACGTGCTGCTCGGCGCCGACGGGCGGCTGGACCGGTTTCCCCGGCCGCTGATCCATCAGAACGACGGGGCGCCCTACCTCAACACCTGGGGTGTGATCGTGGCGAGAACGCCCGACGGGAGGTGGACCAACTGGTCGATATCCCGGGTCATGATGATCGACAACTACCACCTGACCGGTCTCGTGCTGCCCCAACAGCACCTCGGGATGATCTGGCAGGAGTGGGAGAAGATCGGCGAACCGATGCCGTACGCCCTGGTCCAGGGGGGCGACCCGGGGCTCGCCGTGGTCGGTGGAATGACGTTGCCCGCCGGCGCGGACGAGAGCGCGTACCTCGGGGCGCTCTACGGCGAGCCGGTGGAGGTCGTCCGGTGCGAGACGGTCGACCTCGACGTGCCCTACGGCGCCGAGGTCGTCATCGAAGGTCATCTCTCGGCGCACCGGGACGCCACCGAAGGCCCCTTCGCGGAGTTCCACGGCTGGGCCTTGGCCGAGACTTCACCGCAGCCGGTCTTCAGCGTCGAGGCGATCACCTACCGTGACGCGCCGATCTGGCCGCTCTGCGCGGCCGGCCGCCCGGTCGACGACTCCCATCTCGCGCCGACCGCCGGAGTATCCGCCGAGCTGGTGGCCACCCTGCGCGGCGCCGGCCTGCCGGTCAGCACCGCGTGGCTGCCCCTGGGCACGGCATGCCACTGGATGGTCATCACCGTGCCCGGGGACTGGCGAGCGTCGCTGCCGGGGGTGAACACCGCCGAGTTCGTGCACCGCATCGGTGAGGTGATGAACGGCTGCCGGGTCGGCCGGATGTGTCCGGCCACCTTCGTGCTCGATGACGACATCGACCCGGCCAACGACTCGGATCTGCTCTGGGCGCTGGGCACCCGGATCCACCCCGCCCTGCGCCAGGAGAGCTGGTCGGGCCCGATCATGCCCTGGTACCCGTGCTACACCGAGGAGGAGCTGCACGCCGGCCACGGCTCGATTGTGGTGCACGACGGGCTGCTGCCCGCCGTGGGAGAGGGACGCGTGCCACCGGCCACCTTCGAGGGCGTGTATCCGCCTGACCTGCGCGCCCGAGTACTCGAGGCCGAAGCGGAAGCACGCTAGTCGGGGTGGGGCAGTTCTGACCAGGCGCGCACGGCGGTGACCAGTTCGGCCAGCTGGGCCGGCGCGGCGAGTGAATGGCCGGTGGACTCCTCGATGCGCCGCAACCGGTAGCGCACCGTGTTCGGGTGGCAGAACAGCGCCGCCCCGGCGGCGTTCGCCGAGCCGTCCGCGTCCAGCCACGCCAGCAGTGTGCTGAGCAGCAGGTCGCGGTCGTCCTCACGCAGTGTGAGCAGGCCGCTGAGTACGGATCGGGCGGCTTCGATCGCGGCGCCCGGCGCCGAGGCCACCAGCATCGACAGCGGGCTGTCGCGGAACTGCTCGACGCCGGCCCCCGGCGACTGGTGCTCCATCGCGAGCCTGGCAAGCCTGAGCCCCCGGCTCGCCTGGCGCAGCTGGGTGAACATCGGACTCACCCCGATTCGGGTCTGGGCGCGGTGGCTCAGGCTGTCCAGCACGCTCGCCGCCTGCGTGGCCCGGCGCAGGGACAGCACGCCGACCGACTGATCAGGCAGCAGCCGCCACACCGAGCTCACGTCCAGCGCGGACAGCGCGGGCTCCACCCGGGGGAGGGGATCGTGGCCCAGCTCGGCCGCCTCGGCGACCACGATCAGGAAGTGACCCTCCAGCGGGAGGCGCAGGGCGTGCGCGGCCTCCCAGAGCGAGCCCGGACTGGTCGACTCGGCCAGCACCGCCTCGACCAGCGCACTGTGCTCCCGCTCGCCGGCGCGGACGATCTCCCGGTACTCGTCGCGGTAGCCGTTGACCGAGGCGTCGGCGTAGTGGCGGTGGAGCTGGAACATCTGCCCGGCCAGCTCCACCAGCACCGTGTCACTGACCTCCGGCGTGCCGCGAGCCACGTCCACCAGCTCGAGCCACACCTCGTTGAAGCCCAACCGGTAGGAGGCGAGCATCTCCACCAGCGGAGCGCCCTGGTTGGCGCGCAGCCGACCGGTCGCCGTCGGCGCCGCGAGATCGCCCTCCTCACCGGCGTCACCGCCCAGTAGACCACCGAGCACGTAGTCGACGTTGCTCTGAAACGAGGCACGCAGGTCGGCCGAATCGGGACCGTCGTCCGACGCATAGAACGGAATCACTGAGCGGGTGCGGGCGACCATCCGGTCCAGCAGGGCGGGTAACCGCGCCCTGGTGCTCCGCACGACCAGTTCGACGGAGTCCGACAGCTGCGTCATTCGGGCGAGAGTAGGCGTTTTGTTCCCGCGAATAATCCGCGGATCCGGGTGCTGTCCGTCGCAACGTAGACCGGCCGTGTGCCTCATACGAGGCTTTACGTGTCGTTTTCGCACGTCAGAACCACTGTCGGGAGCTGTCGATGACCAGCCTTGCGTTGGTGCTGGCCGAGACCAGCGCGCAGTACCCGCACCGCGTCGCGCTCCGCCAGGACAACCGGGTACTCAGCTACCGCGAGCTGGACGCGGCGGCCGCCCGTCGTCCATATCCGCCAGTTTCACCTCCCGGCGGTGATCAATAGGCCCGAACGGCGAAACCGGCAACGGCCGGGATTCTCCGATCCGCTCGCCGTCATCCCGCTTGCCGTTCACGCGGAACCGGTACACGGGTGTGGTCTGCGCTTGACGCCGTCTGCGACCAATCCACTGCCGCGGCCGCGCCAGCGGGCCCAGGGAGTAGGAGTGTGGCCTTGCGGCCGCGATGCTGTGCGCCGCGGCCTGTAGCTCGAACCTGGACACGGCGAGAACGCAGTCGCCCATGCCCGTCCTGGGAGAGACCGTCCCAACCCTCGCCGCCGGGGGTCAGACCCAGCTCAACGTCGGCGCCTGGCCAGTCGTCGGTGGCCACTAGGACGGCGCCGCGTTGCCGGGCTCGGGCAGTCAACCGTTGCCGGTCCCCTGCCCGCAACTGTTGCGTGCCGCCTACCGCGACGAGATCAAGACCATCCAGCAGCGCCGCGGTGACCGCGACCAGGTCGGCACCGGGGTTGGGGATGAGCGCCAGTCGACTCAGGTCGATCCCGGCCTCGTGGGCGGCGACCAACCCCAGATCAGGGATCCCCACGACCGCGCACCACGTCTCTTGCCGGGATGCCTCGGCAATCAGGGCCAGCAACAGCGACGTCGAGGAGCGGACCCGAACCGTGCTGCCCCGGCGTAGGCCACCGTCAGGAAGAAGCTTGGCTAACGCCGGCGCCACAGGCAGCACACCGGCGCCGGGCACCGAGTCGTTGGCCCGGCGCGCCGGGCTGTGCTTGCCCAGATCGTCGGTCGCCCCGTGCAAGACACTCCGCGCCCGGGCCAAACGTTCAGCCTGCGGACTCGACACCGGAACACTCACCTCATGCGCCCGGCTCAGGACTTCAACGCGGCGGCAGGGTCCGCGTCCGAGTCAGCCGAGGGATCGGTGCGTGCCGAGGGATCGGTGCGTGGGTCCAGCTCGGCGCGCAGCGCGTCCGCCAGGCCACGCACCGCACGACGCACACCCAACGGCACGGCCCGGCCGGCGTTCAACTCGATCGCCACCTCAGACAGCACCTGCGCCATCTGACCCCGACTTGAGCTACCGACCACCAGCTCGGGCCGGCTCCGCACCAGGTCACTGATCGCCTGCAGGGCGCGAGCCTCCTGTGCTTCGCGGTCTTGGACCGGCCGTTCTCGGTCGTACCGAGAGTTGCTCCCCATCACTCACCCCGGGTGTCTTGAGTCAAGGAGTTGGCAGGTTCCCGCCGTTGTGGATGTTGCGCCGGTCCTCGCCGGTGTCCAGCAGAGAGCGCTTGACACCGGCTGCGGGCCGGGCGCTGGTCAGGGGCGGCGGGAGCCTGGCCGGGGAGAGGTCACAGGGTTGGTAGGCCTGGCGGGGTGTGCGGTCGCCGAGGGCCTGGTGCGGGCGGATGGTGTTATAGATCTGCCGGAACCAGTGGACCTCGACCGAGAGCGCGTCACCGTCTCCGATCTCACCGCGGTAGAGGTGCTCGTATTTCAGGGTGCCGAAGAACCGTTCGACGACTCCGTTGCTCTGCGGGCTCTTGACCCGAGTGCGGACATGGCGCAGCAGCGGGTCCTCACCGGCGAAGGCCTGAGCGAACACTTCACCGCGGAAACACGGCCCGTTGTCGGAGACCACCGCGATCGGCGCCGGGAGCTGCCCGATGATCGTGTCAGCGGCGTCGAGGATGTCCATCACCGCCCGGTCGGCACGCAGATCGGGCAGCCCGGTCAGCCGGGTGGCCTCAGTCACGGCCTGCTGTAGACAGGCCAGCGCGTCGGCGCCCCGGCTGGTCGGGGTCACGGTGATGGCCAGGCAATACTTGGTCGCGTAGTCGATCACCGCGCAGATCCGCCAGATCCCACCGCCAGTGGTCTCGAACTCGGAGAAATCGGTCTGCCAGACCCGATTACGCTCGGTCGGCGGGTCCCGGAACACCTTCCGGCGCAGCACCGCCCACGACTTGCGATCCGCCCGGTACCCACGGGGCAGCAGCAGCGCCCGCCGGCGCAAGGCACGTTGCACGGTCGAAGTCGACGCCGCGTGACCGTCGGCGCGCATCATCGCGGCGATCTTGCGATGCCCCCAGGCCGGCCAATCAGCGGCGTATTTCGCAGCCAGCACCTCGACCGCGTCCACCTTCGGCGCCGGCCACGGCCCCTTCACCAGCACACCGCCACGCAGCCGCGCGAGCCGGCGACGATACGTCCGCTCCGGGATGCCGGTCAGGGACGCGAACCTCGAGACCGGCAATGCCGCTGCCGCCCTTAGTGCCTCGAGGTCGATGAAGGGACCTGATCGACGTACTCGGCACCTTTCTGCCAGATCCGCAGCTGCACCGTGGCCTCGGCCAGCGCCAGCTTCAACTGCTCAGCCTCCGCGCGCAGCCGCCGCTCAGTCTGCGAACCCGCCTGACCAGCCCCGCCCGGCAGCTGGTTGTCCAGACCCGCTTTACCCGACTCCACGAACCGATCCCGCCAGTTCGCCACCGACTGCCCAGACACGCCATGGCGCCGGGCGGCCTCCGCCAACGTCACCTCACCAGCCAGCACCGCCAACACAATCCGGACCTTGTCCTCGATCGGCAACTGCGGCTGGGCCTTCGACCGGCTCATGACCTCATCCTCCCTGACCGACCCAAAATCGGGGCCATGCCAGAAAGTCTGACTCACTAGACGGGCGTTGAATCGAACATGCGTTCGAAACTCTAGATGACGTGGAGACGCTCGTCGAGTGTTCGTCGCCAAGTCACCGCGTGCGGACTCGTCCCCACGCAGTGAGCCCGCCGGCGACCAGGCATTCATTCACGAGCGGTGGTGAGTTCAGTCGGGCGCTGGTGTTCGGGATCGGCCTGGCCAGTTGGGATCCCCAGGGCAAGGTGGTGGTCGGCGCGGCCCTGTTTATCGTGGATTGAGTGGCCGGCTTCCGGCACCGGCGGCCTCGACTACGGCGGACTCGGTGTCGGGGAGACCGTCGTTAGACAACGAGGGTCGGGCCGGGGCTGAACATGGCTGGTTCCCGCAGCAGGTCTCGGAGAGGTGCGCGCCATCTCCTGGACATCCCGGAGGGCTGCCAGACGGCACCCCAAGGCAACGAACGACTCGGCTGCGCGCGCTGCGGCCCCAGCTCGCGCCGCCGCATATCAGGTTCGGCGAGTCGTCGATGAACAGCGGCGCCTCGCTGATCTCGCTCATCCGCCGGGTCATCTGGTCCAGTCGTCGTCGATCATCCTCCCGGCGCGCATGTCGGTCAGTCAACCGCCCGAAGCGGCCGCAGGGTCCTGATAGAACCCGCTGCCGTAGGCAGGTCATGGGATCAAATATGGTGCGAAACGATGTCGCACAGTGTGGATTCCAGCGTCCAACGTCTCCGGCCCTGACACTGTTGTTGCTGGTAGGGGCCATGGTCAACACAGACCGACTACCTTGTAAGCGATAGGTCGTCGGTTCGACCCAGATCACTGGCTCCAGCTTTTGGCCCAGCGTTTGAAGTGCTTCCGAGTGGTGCCCGTCCGGGTGCAGGTGAGTCACGTCCTCGCCGCCCTCGGCGCTGACGTGCGCTGGGGCTGGATCACCTCGGACCCCGCTGACCTCGCCAAGAAGCCCCGCTGTAAGCCGCCCCAGCCGGACCCGCCCAGCGCAGCCGGGGCACCCCGGATCATCGAAGCGGCCTGGGCCGAGGACGCCAGCTGGGGCACCCCGGCCTGGCTTGTCATGGTGACCGGACTCCGCCGCGCCGAGCTAGCCGGCCTTCGCTGACGTCAGATCGACCTCGACAACGGCACTGTGAAGATCAGCCGAAACTGGCTGCGCGCCGGGGGACGTGACATCGATAAAGACACGAAGACCCACCAGAGCCGCACCCTTGCTCTGGACAGTGCGAAGGTCGACGTCCTCGCCGAGCATCACTTGTGCAACCGACATCAGGTCATGGAGATAGGTGAAGAGCCGACGAAGGGTGCGTTTGTCTACTCCGCCCGACCGTTGCACGATCGTCCCTACTCGCCAAGCCGTGTCACCCATCGCTACTCGGACATATGCGCCCGTCTTGGGATCGACAGCCACCTGCATGCGCTTCGCCATTACTCCGCGACCGAGCTACTGACAGCCGGCGTTGACCTCCGGACGGTGGCCGGCCGCCTGGGGCACGGCGGAGGTGGAGCAACGACGCTTCCAGTCTATTCCGCCTTCGCTAGCGGAGCTGATCGCCGCGCCGCTGAGGTACTGATGGGCCGGTTGAAGCGTCCGGCCGATCAGTACCGCTTGGGGCAGCCGCCTAGCTCACGGAGCTGACTCTTCTATACACAGCCGTCCACTTGTGCCATCCTCGCGGCATGAAACGGGTTGTTGCTCTCGTGGTTCTCCTTGCAACAGCGGTCGGCTGCGTAGGAGTAGGCTATCTTGGCCTAAATTTCAGTTCGCAGAAGCAAGTCGATTTCTCTTCCATTGGACAATTTCTCATAGCGTTCTTATTGCTCGTAATTGGCGCTTGGCGATGGGCGGGTCCTCGGGCACTCAAGGACGGGCCTATCAGTACTCTGAACTATGGATCTAGCTTGAATGCCGTGAGCGATTGGCAACTGAAAGAGTGGGGAAGGCAAGAAAAGATTGGCAAGATTAGTGACCCCTATCCGATTCCAGTTGGCTTCAAGATTGAAGACGGTGACCCGCATTCTTCGAATGCAGTCTCGAGCGGCGAGCTCGCTGAATTGTATGATGCGGTCTTGAAGGGCCCTATGCGAACGATAGTTTTGGGTGGGGTGGGCTCCGGCAAGACAATAATTTCTGGGCTGATCTGCAAAGAACACAGAAGCATATCCGGCGGGACCTCGGTGATGGTTCCGCTCGCGGTCAGGTCGTGGCGCCTACCCGCCGAGTCTGTCGAAGAATTTATTTCGCGGAAGCTTGAGGAGACGCTGCCTCTGCTGCGAAATCCAGTAAAGGCAGTCGACGGTAGCAGTTCTTCGATAGCGCGATCTCTGGTGGACACGGGCAGGGTTGTTCCGATCCTTGATGGTTTTGACGAGATCTCGGCCAGCCATCAAGTTGCAGCTTTGATGAGTCTAAATGAGAGTCCGTCCCACCTGCAATTCATCCTAACTAGCCAGCCGGCTGCCTTCGATAGTGCGATTAGATCGCTTGGGCGGCTCCTTTCTCGCACTCGAACCGTTAGGCTCTTGCCTGTAGAGATCGATGCTGCCTTGCAGTATCTAACAGACGCTACGAGCCGTAGGCCTACAGGTCGGTGGGTCCCGGTTTTCGATCGTGTTCAGGAGGCTCCGGAAGGCCAATTAGCGCAGAATCTATGAAACACCTGCCTCCGGAGAGCCGGCTGAGCTTGCCACTGTTGACCTGTTAAGGAATGACGGCGCCATCGAGCGCTTCCTGATAGAAGCCTATGTCTCTAGCGTTTATCCCTCGAAGACTCAGAGAGCGGAAAGATGGTTGCGCAACTTCGCTGACTATGTGAATCGCGCCGGAACGGGAGAGCTTGAGTGGTGGATGCTGAAGCGGGAAACCCCGCGTTGGATATTTGCAATGTTGGGAGGCCTCCCGTTCGGAGTGCCTCTCGGACTTGCGGTCGGAATTGGAATGGCTATTGCTAAGGATCTGCGCTCGGGGATCTCGTACGGCCTCGGAGTGGCGGTTGTGGTCGGCGTTCTAGGCGGGATTCCTGGCGCGAAGCAATCTTGGCGACGCCAGGATCCATCGCAGGTTCGTCTGGTTCTTAACGGCAAGTCTGACCAGGTCAAGTCAGCATTGTTTTATGGCATAAGTGTGGTCTCGCTAATTGACCTTGCCTGCTTTGCTTACCTCGGGCCGTACACGGCTCTTAGTTTAGGATTGGTTGGCGGCCTTACGGTGACACTGGCGCTTCTCGTGCGGACTCTGGTCGAGACTCGCTCGAACTTGTTGGAAGCTGCTAGTCCTAGGTCGACATTAAGTCAGGATCGGACATCGGCTGTGATTCAAACATCCGCCGGTGGCCTTGTTCTGATTCTCGGAGCCAGCTCATCTCTTGCGCTGGTGAGTCATGTAGGCCTCGCGGTTGCAGCTGCGGTGGGTATTCTAGCCGGTATCGTCTATGGCATTGCATTCGTCTCGTCCCGTACAGACACGCCCAGCTGGTATCCATTCGCAATAACTCAAGTCTGGCTCGGTGTTACAAGGAGGACGCCATTTAAGATTATGAGGTTTCTAGAAGAAGCTTGCGATAAGAACATGCTGCGACAGCAGGGCGCGGTCTTCGTTTTCCGACATTCGGCGCTGGTCGCATATCTGGCGAGTCCAGATCGTCAGCGGTGGACTAGGTAGAATGGTCTGTCATGAGCCCTGTCTGGCAGAGGCAAGCGCGGCGACTTCCACCAAGGAGCAAGCTGTTCGTCGAGTTACTGGCGCCGTCGAGGCGAGGCTCGCCGGTGGCCAAGTAAGCGGTCCTGCAACTGGCACGACGGTACTTTCGGAACCGGTGAGGAGTGGCGAGTCCTTCTCAAGACGACTGCGCGCCCGATGCAGCGGCGCAGGAGCCTGCGCTCCACCGGTGCGTGTCCTCCCAAAAGGCCTGCCGGCAGGGAGGGCGCGCTTGAAAACGCATGGAAGATGCTCACCGGTGGTCACGGCACCCGCAAGGTGCTGACCCAGCACCTCGTGCGCGTACGCGAACTCGGCTAGTTTACGGGTAGTCTGCCCACCAGGCCGATCCCGTGGAGGTCTCGCCAGACCCACTCATAGGCCAGATCGGTGGCCGGTGTGTCGCTGAAGAGGTCCACTGCTCCGAAGTGTCCCGAGAGACTGTGCCACCCACCGGAGCCCGGCCGGAGCGCAGCAGTCGATTCGGGCCGTTGAAGATCAGTGCCACTCCAGAACCGGTCGATATCTGGACGCGACCCCCGCCTCGGGTACACCCCTGCGTCCTGAACCGACTCTGCCGCCGACTCGTGAACGATGAAGCGTGGCTCTCGGCCGTCGGCTGCCGGGATCAGCGTGATGTCCAATCGAATAGGGGCGACCGACGCCCAGCCTAGAGTTGGACTCAGCTGGGGGAACCATCTTCCGATGATCTCCTCGTACCCGCGAAGGGCGGCGGAATAGATCTCCGTGGCTAGTTCAAGGAGTGCACCGTCGCTGTACGTGCGCGACACCGAACCATCACCGAAGCTGACCACGTCAGGAGCCCGGCATGGTCGTACGAAGGGCCCGTTCTGCGATTCCGCTTGGCTCACCAGCGTCACGATCTCGCCGAGCGTAAACCTCACCGTTCCGCGGTCGAAGCCGACGGTCGATGTCAGATCGGCAGCCCCCAGTGACTCGATGAGAACCTGCCCTTCCCGGACTATCGCGGCTGCATCAACCGGCCGATGAGCTCGGCCGCGGTCCCCGACCAAGCATCGAGTGAGGTGCCAGGACCGTTCCTCGGCGAGCGGGCTCGTCGGCGAGCTCCCGAGCCGACGGGCCTTCAGGGATCCCTCCAGTGAGGAGGCGAGCCATCCGCGCGCCAGTGACCAGGTCCACGACGGCTCGTAAGCACGAATGCGGGACCTTGTAAGAATCGGTGTGTCCCAAGAGTTGTCAGGGGCCAACGGATCAATGTCAGCATCGAACTCGACCGTGTCCTGGTCGCAGCCCAGCACGTTCCCGGCGGTGAGCCACCCGCCGGCGACCCGGGTTCCTACCGTCACGACTCTATGGTCAGAGTCGACTAGTTTCGTCTGGGCTGAAGCGTCAGGCAGCCACGCCGTGAGCGCTGTGAGCGCTCGCCGTATCCGAAGGGCGAACTCGTGAGCGCCAGGTATGTCGCTCTCCGGCGCCTCTTCGATGGCGAGCCCGCTGGAGACCGCTTGAGTCGTCACCCAAATCGCTGCCCCCGGCCACCGGTCGCCGAGGCGCTCGATGAGTCTGTCCACGTCGTCCGCGTCGCCGAAGCCGGCCGCAATGACGTATGCCCAACGCCAGGCCTCGAAATCATCCATGCTCTCGAGCGAGACGTTGGCGGAGGACTCCTCGCGTAGGAGAGCTTGCGCGGCGAAGTACTGCTCGATCACGGGAAGGGCGAACCGCAAGGAACGACCTTCTTGCACGACCAGCCGGGTGTGAGTGAGCGAGGAGGCGACGTCTGGACCGCCGACCTCGTTCACAGTCATCCGCTTCCTAGTACCGAGGCTCCTCACTGCGGCGTGCGCCAGCAGGTCAAACGACCCCTGCGGTGCGGACCGCAGGGCATGCTCAACAAGAGCTTGCAGCATGTGCGCCGGGCTTGACGGGACGTCTGCGCTCTGACTGAGGCGCGCAAGCGCGACGATAGCGAACAGCGGACGGCGAACGGCCTCGGCGGCCGGCGGACTCAGCTTCCACAGAAGATTTCGACTACCGCTGAACAGATCAGCGAGATCCTGTACCGCAGCCGCGGTGAGGACCGGAACAGCCACCTGCTCCTCTGAGCGCAAGAACAAGAGCGGCCTGGTCGTCACGACCACGCGAGAGTTCGGCAGCGTCCGGCATAGGACCCGTGCTTGATGCAGCAGCTTGTCCGCCTCCGGAACCCCCAATTCGTCAAGATCATCGATTATGAGGGCGACGCCACAACGGTCCACGTCCGCCCACCTAGATGTCAGGTTGCGGACCTCGGTCTCAAGGCCGCCGGCTATGTCGCGCGCGGTCACGAAAATGGGAACGGGCCGGGTCGGATCCGATAGGTGTGCAGCGATGTCCCGCTGATGAATCCGCTCGGCAGCCACCGACTTGCCGGTCCCGAACTCGCCGCACAATGCGACTACGCCGCTGTTTGGTAGCGACAGGTCCCGGGCACCGACCGAAGCGTCGTGGGCGAACCGGGAGGCCACGGCCGCCGACGCGCCGGCCGCCAGCCAGCGCTCGACCAGCCGAGCCACACATCGGCGATTGAGGAGTGAGATCTCTTTTCTCCTCCGGCTCGTGTCCTGCCGCAGATCGAAACCGCCGCCCAGCTTCGCGATGAGCTTGTCAGCGTCGAGGTAGCCACCTGCTGTCCGAACTCGAGCGACTTCCGCGAGCAGGGCGGTCCACAAGGCGACTGCTTGCGATCGATCCCGGAGAGAGTCGGCGCATAATCGCGTCGCGTCCGCCTCCGATCGGGACGGGGAGAACGCAAAGTCGAGCCCCATGCAGCGAAGACGCTTGAGTACCCGGGCCGGCGAGCCGCTGGTGGTGGGATCGAGGCCGAGCGTGGCAGGTGCCGCGAAACTCGTCCACATCGCCTGGCGGGCCCCACCCGAGTAGCCCGTGGTCATGACGCGCGAGTTGACCTCGGAAAGATCCTGGTTCCGGGATATCCGGATGAGCTCGTGCAGGTCAGCATACGAGCCCTGCTCCAGGGGTGGGGTGATGAGCCCGAACAGATCCTGCTGTTCGTCGAAAGGTGATCCTGACTGCTGCGCGAGTTCCGCCCAGAGCCTCTGGTTGAGGTCAGACGGCGCGGCGCCCGCGAAGTAGGCCCCGCTCTTGACGGACACGCACCATCGTGAGGTTCCGGATGGAGTCGAGAAGTGGATCAGGACGTCATCGAGTCGCCAGCCGTCGACCGCGGTCTGGAAGTCGATACGAAAGGGTGGACCCAGTTCGACGTCGAGGACGTGCGAGTCTGCGAGCAGGGCTGCTGCTAGGTACGCGCCCACCTGGTCCTCGTAGGTGAAACCGCCGCCACTCGTGTTCTTCACGGGTTGGACTGATGCCACGGAGCAAGCGTAGAGCGCCGGTCAGCCATCGAGGCTGTTATGGCCCGGGCGGTCCAGTTTCGGGCCGCACGCCCCGTGTGTCACTTAGGGCTGCTATCGGCGCCGAGCAGCCGTCTTGAAGATGAGATGAGGATCTGAACCGACGCGGTGGTTGCCGTCGGCGTTGTCTCAATTGGAGTCGGAGGGAGTCGGAGATAGTAAACCGCAGGCCTGTTTCGGCTCGGCGACGATCGCACGGCGCCCCCGGGACACGGATACTTCTCCGGCGCTTGCAAGGACTGCCATCGCGCGATGGGCAGTGCCTTCCGATACGGAGTAACGATCGGCAAGATTCGTCACGGTCGGCAGGTTGTCACCTGGCACGAGCGCGCCGCACCGGATGGCGGCGCGCAGATCGGCGGCGATCTGCCGATATGGACTCTGCTCTGCGCGATCCTCGACTGTCGCAACTTGGGGGAGGGCCGATGTGCCGTCGCCGTTCGACGCCGAGACAGGTAGTTCGGGCATGCGGGCTGCCAGGGAGCTTGCCGCGCGCTGGTCGGCCTCGGCGACCCATGCGCTGTAGACGCGGAGCGTTGTGGTCCCGCCCCCACCGTGGCCGAGCCGGCCGGCAACGGTTCGGATGTCGACGCCGGCCGCAATAAGCTCGGTTGCGGAGTAGTGCCGCAACTGGTGAAGGTGCATCTTCCATCCGAGCCGTTCACACATGCGGGAGTACCGCTGCGTCACGGAGGCGGGCTGCAACCACGTGCTGCTGTCGGGCGATCCGGAGAAGACGAAGGCGTCTGGGGCGAGCTCGATACCCAGGGCTGCTGCTCTGAGGGCGACGTGCTGGAGGTAAGCCCGCAGTAGGGACAGCGACTGTGCGTCCACGACGATCCTCCGGCGCTGATGTGTCTTGGTGTCCTTCTCCCACATCCGTGTATTGAGCTGTCCGATGCTCGTTCGAATGTCGACTATTCCGGTGACGAAGTCGATGCGATCCCAGCGCAGCGCACATAGCTCGCCGCGGCGAGCGCCGGTCGTCATGGCGAGCCAGACGAGCATGCCCCAGTCCGGATCGTTCCATGCCTCGGCAGCGATGCGAGCAGCCTGAACGGAGGTTGGGGGTCGGGGGTCAGGCGTCGGCGGCGGGGGCTGCTGCGCCTGGCGGACTGGGTTCGTGCCTATCCAGCGCCAGCGGACCGCGCGAGTGAAGGCGCCGCTGAGGACGGCGTGGATCTGGCGGACTGATCCATCGCTCAGCGGCTTGCAGCGGTGCGGGCCACAACGCTGATCGCAGTCATGCTCATCGGTGGTGTGATGTTCGATGTAAGCCCGACGAGAGCAGCGCCAGCGGCATCGCTGAAGCTCGGCGTAATAGGCATCGAGGGTCTCGCCGTCGATGCGGCCGATAGGTAGATCACCGAGGACCGGCTGGATGTACTTGCGGATCAGGCGTTCGTACCCGTCTCGGGTCGTGTCCTCGACCCTGAGCACGCCCAGGTAGCGCTCCATAAGTTGATTCACAGTCGCGCTGGTGCGCGGGTTACGTCGCTCGTCGACTTCGGCGAGCAGCCGTGTCCGCACTTTTTCTGCCTCTTTGGCTGCCTTTGGTCCGGCGGGCACGACCTCGGTCAGGTGGTGCCGTTTGTGCGTAATCGGGTCGATGCCTGCATACACCCGAACCCGGAACGACCCACTCGGAAGTGCCTCGACCTCGCCGCGAGTTCTTCGTCGAGCCTGGGACGCCGCCGCCATGGAGCCATCTTAACAGCGTTCGCTCCATGAATAGCTCCACGGAGCGGGCAATAACGAGGTGGTCAGCACCCTGACCTGGTGCCCCCGGCAGGATTCGAACCTGCGACCGTCGGATTAGAAGTCCGATGCTCTGTCCAGCTGAGCTACGAGGGCCTGGCCGGACCGATGCTCCTAGGCTCGCGCCGGTGGTGGGAAGCGGCCGGTCCGGGGTGAGCGTAGCGTGCGCGCGGCGCCTGCCGGGCGCGACTTCACCGTCGCCCCACCAGTAACCGCAGCGGGATCGGCAGCCGGCGACCCGGTGCCGCGTAACGGGCCAGACCCGCCGTCGCGCGCCGCACCCGCTCCGGCCCCACCTCTGGCGGCCACACCCCAGCCGGTACCAGGGCCGCGACCGCGCGAGCCGCACTGTCGGGGTCGGGTATCGGCACCCAGAACGTCCGTCGTTGGTCTGCCAGCACCGCGAAGTCCGCCGCGGTCAGCAGCCAGGACAGATGGTCGCGCGCGGACTCGTGACGGAAGCCGGGGTGTCCGGCGAGCGCCAGGTTCAACGGTCGCCAGGCACGCGGCGCGGTGAGCGGGCCGCCGGGACGGGACGGCACCAGGGCAGCCACGGTCCCGGTGGGGCGCAGCACCCGGCGCAGCTCCGCGAACAGGCCTTCGAGCGGCCCGAGCGCAGGCAGACACATGGTGGCCCGGACGCCCGCCAGCGCGTTCGTCCGCACCGGCAGTCGGTCAGCCTCGGCCAACGCCGTACCGGAGCCCAGGAGGCGGATCGAGACGCGGTCCTCGGCCGCGCCGCGCAGTTCGAGCACCGGACCGTCGACGTCGGACAGGGCAGCCGTCAGCCACTGCTCGGGCGACCGGCCGGACCGGTCCTTGGCGCTGCGGAGCAGGTCCAATGCGGTGGGCGGCCGGCTGGTGGGTCCGGCCGGTGCGGTCATCCGGGGGAGTGTGACAGCACCGGGTGCGCGGGGCCGTGGGTACCTGGCCGGCTGGGTTCTACGCTGGTCGGGTGGTGCCGACGACAGGTGAGACCAACCGAACGAACCGATCCGGCGTACTGCCGCTGGTGCTGGTCGGTGTGGTGGTGGCGGCTTTTGTCGCGGCCGGACTGACCGCGCTGACCGGGGCGCGACCACTGGATGCGCTCGGCCTGCCGGACCCGGGCCCGCTCACCACGTACGGGCTGCCGGTGGTTCGGACGGTGAGTGAGATCGCGGCGGTGCTCACGGTCGGCGCGCTGTTGCTGGCGGGATTCCTCGTTGCGCCGGACTCGAACGGCTATCTCGACGTGACCGGCTACCGCGCGTTGCGTTCGGCGTCGTACGCGGCCGGGACCTGGACGGTCGGGGCGCTGCTGATGGTGCCCCTCACCGTGGCGGACAGCCTGGGACGGCCGCTCACCGACGTGCTGAGCTTCGAGCGGCTGGTCGCGGTGGTCCCGCAGCTGGACGTCGCGACGGCGTGGACCTATACGGCGGTCTTCGCGGTGGTGGTGTTCGCCGGCTGCCGAGTCGCGCTGCGGTGGGGGAGCTCGGTGGTGCTGCTCGGGGTGGCGGTGATCGGGTTGGTCCCGGTGGCCGCCACCGGGCACTCGGCCGCCGGTGGCTCCCATGACGTGGCGACGGACAGCCTGATCATCCACGTGGTGGCCGCATCGCTGTGGGTGGGCGGGTTGGTCGCCCTGCTCGCACTCGCCGGCCGGCGCGCCGAGGCCGCGGCCCAGCTGCCGACGGCGGTCACCCGGTTCTCCGCGCTGGCTCTGGTCTGCTGGCTGGCGATGGCGGTGTCCGGGGTGGTGAACGCGCTGGTCCGGATCCCGCTGGCGGACCTGTTCGGCAACTACTACGGCACACTCCTGCTGGCCAAGACAGCAGCCCTGCTGGTACTCGGCGGATTCGGCTACCTGCAGCGGCGACATGCCGTCGTAGCGGCGGCGAGCGGTAGCCGGAGCGGCCTGCTGAGGCTGGGCGCGGTCGAGGTACTGATCATGCTGGCCACCATCGGCCTCGCCGTCGCACTGGGCCGCAGCGCACCACCGGTCCAGGGCGTGACCACACCGTCCCGGACCGAGGTGGTGATCGGCTACAACCTGGACGGCCCGCCGACACCGCTGCGGCTGCTCTTCGACTGGCGGTTCGACCTGTTCTTCGGCACCGCCGCGTTGGTCCTGGCGGGGCTCTACCTGGCCGGGGTGCGCAAGCTGGTCCGCCGGGGCGCCCCGTGGCCGGTGGGCAGAACGGTCAGTTGGCTGATCGGCTGCGCGGTGGTACTGGTCGCCACCTCATCGGGCATCGGGCGGTACGCGCCGGCCATGTTCAGCATCCACATGGCCGAGCACATGATGCTGGCGATGCTGGCGCCGATCCTGCTCGTGCTCGGCGCCCCGGTGACGCTGGCGTTGCGGACGTTGCCCTCCCGTGGGCGTGCCGGGCCACCCGGACCGAGGGAATGGCTGCTCGCCGGGCTGCACGCGCCGGTGACCAGATGGCTGTCCCATCCGCTGGTGGCGCTGCCGCTGTTCGTCGGCACCTACTACGTGCTGTATTTCTCCGGGCTGTTCGACACGGTGTTGCCCTCGCACCCGGCACACCTGCTGATGATGACCCATTTCCTGATCACCGGGCTGCTGTTCTTCTGGCTGGTGATCGGAATCGACCCGGCACCCCGACCGCTGGTCCCAGTGGCCCGCCTGGCACTGGTGTTCGCCTCGGTGCCGTTCCACGCGTTCTTCGGCGTGATCCTGATGAGTACCCACCAGGTCATCGGGGCCTCCTACTACGCGGGCCTCGCACTGCCGTGGGTTCCGGACCTGTTTGTGGACCAACGTCTCGGCGGTGGGCTGGCCTGGGCGTCCGGCGAGATTCCGCTGATGATCGTGGTGGTCGCCCTGGTGGTGCAGTGGTCGCGGATCGACGAACGGTCCGCGCGGCGCGCCGATCGCCGTGCCGAACTCGATGGTGATGCCGACCTCACCGCCTACAACGCCATGTTGCGCCAAATGGCGGCACAAGACGGGCCAACCGCCGGTTCTTCCACTGGATCGACACGGGCACCCGATGTACCCGATAAGGGCGCCATCGCGACGCCCCGCATCACCAGTGGGACCCTCCCCCCTGAAGAATGATGATCTTGATAATCGCCATATCCGCTGGTGGGTGCGTTTTTTGCACCCCCGGTTTGACTTGTCCCAGGGGTACCCCGTAACTTTCTCCAGGTCAACGGGGCGCCGGACAAAGCAAGACCAGCTCCTCTCGAGGGCCTGTACGATGAGGCCGGTCCGTTGAACAGCGTCACGAACACAGCCCCCTGGATCCGCCAGGATCTGGATGGTGTAGAGTGGTGTGACAACCCCGGAGCATTCCGCTTAACGGCGGTTCGTGATGGTGTGTGGATGTCTTTTGAGAACTCAACAGTGTGCTGAGCTTTTATTTTTTCTGGTTTGTTTATGCCAGTTGTGTTTGTTTATTTTTGAGTTCAGGTTTCTATGGAGAGTTTGATCCTGGCTCAGGACGAACGCTGGCGGCGTGCTTAACACATGCAAGTCGAGCGGTAAGGCCCTTTCGGGGGTACACGAGCGGCGAACGGGTGAGTAACACGTGGGCGACCTACCCTCAGCTTCGGGATAAGCCTGGGAAACTGGGTCTAATACCGGATATGACCACATGTCGCATGGTGTGTGGTGGAAAGTTTTTTCGGCTGGGGATGGGCCCGCGGCCTATCAGCTTGTTGGTGGGGTGATGGCCTACCAAGGCGACGACGGGTAGCCGGCCTGAGAGGGCGACCGGCCACACTGGGACTGAGATACGGCCCAGACTCCTACGGGAGGCAGCAGTGGGGAATATTGCGCAATGGGCGAAAGCCTGACGCAGCGACGCCGCGTGGGGGATGACGGCCTTCGGGTTGTAAACCTCTTTCGCCATCGACGAAGGCCTTCGGGTTGACGGTAGGTGGAGAAGAAGCACCGGCCAACTACGTGCCAGCAGCCGCGGTAATACGTAGGGTGCGAGCGTTGTCCGGAATTATTGGGCGTAAAGAGCTCGTAGGCGGTGTGTCACGTCGATCGTGAAAACGTACAGCTTAACTGTGCGCGTGCGGTCGATACGGGCATCACTGGAGTTCGGCAGGGGAGACTGGAATTCCTGGTGTAGCGGTGAAATGCGCAGATATCAGGAGGAACACCGGTGGCGAAGGCGGGTCTCTGGGCCGATACTGACGCTGAGGAGCGAAAGCGTGGGGAGCGAACAGGATTAGATACCCTGGTAGTCCACGCCGTAAACGGTGGGCGCTAGGTGTGGGGATCATTCCACGGTCTCTGTGCCGCAGCTAACGCATTAAGCGCCCCGCCTGGGGAGTACGGCCGCAAGGCTAAAACTCAAAGGAATTGACGGGGGCCCGCACAAGCGGCGGAGCATGTGGATTAATTCGATGCAACGCGAAGAACCTTACCTGGGTTTGACATGCACTAGACGCGTCTAGAGATAGGCGTTCCCTTGTGGCTGGTGTGCAGGTGGTGCATGGCTGTCGTCAGCTCGTGTCGTGAGATGTTGGGTTAAGTCCCGCAACGAGCGCAACCCCTGTTCCATGTTGCCAGCGCGTAATGGCGGGGACTCATGGGAGACTGCCGGGGTCAACTCGGAGGAAGGTGGGGATGACGTCAAGTCATCATGCCCCTTATGTCCAGGGCTTCACACATGCTACAATGGCTCATACAGAGGGCTGCGAGACCGCGAGGTGGAGCGAATCCCTTAAAGTGAGTCTCAGTTCGGATTGGGGTCTGCAACTCGACCCCATGAAGTCGGAGTCGCTAGTAATCGCGGATCAGCAACGCCGCGGTGAATACGTTCCCGGGCCTTGTACACACCGCCCGTCACGTCATGAAAGTTGGTAACACCCGAAGCCGACGGCCTAACCCGTAAGGGAGGGAGTTGTCGAAGGTGGGACTGGCGATTAGGACGAAGTCGTAACAAGGTAGCCGTACCGGAAGGTGCGGCTGGATCACCTCCTTTCTAAGGAGTTTCCCACATAGGTGGGGAGTTCATCTCCTTTCACTAAAGGTTCGCCCCTGTACACGATGGCCTGTCATGTTTGTGGTGGGTTGTTGGGGGTGGCTGGGTGGAATATGGCAGATCAGATTGGCTTGGCACGCTGTTGGGTCCTGAGAGGACATCCCGTTGTGGGTTGTTTTTTCTGGCCGTGCTCATCATGGATCGTCTAACGCTCGCTGTGGGCTCGTGTGTGTTGCGGGTTTTGGTGTGGGTGGTGGTGGTTGGTGTGGTGGGGTGTGGTTGTTTGTTGAGTGTTGCATAGTGGATGCGAGCATCTTGTTGTGGTGAAGTGTTTAAGGGCACATGGTGGATGTCTAGGCATCAGGAGCCGATGAAGGACGTCTGAGACTGCGATATGCCTCGGGGAGTTGTCAACAGAGCTGTGATCCGAGGATTTCCGAATGGGGCAACCCGGCACCCGGATAATAAAGGGGTGTCACCCGCATCTGAATGAAATAGGGTGTGTGGAGGGAACGCGGGGAAGTGAAACATCTCAGTACCCGCAGGAAGAGAAAACAATTGTGATTCCGTGAGTAGTGGCGAGCGAAAGCGGAAGAGGCTAAACCCTGGTCGTGTCAAGCCGGCGGGCGTTGCGGTTGGGGTGTTGTGGGACGTTGTCGTGGATCTCCCGCTGGGGGTCCGAGCGTGGTGTGGTGTGTTAGCGGAAGGCCTCTGGAAAGGGTCGGCGTAGAGGGTGAGACCCCCGTACGTGAAAACGCGCTGTGCTGTGTTGGATGATGTTCCCGAGTAGCAGCGAGCTCGTGGAATTTGCTGTGAATCTGCCGGGACCACCCGGTAAGCCTAAATACTACCTGATGACCGATAGCGGACTAGTACCGTGAGGGAAAGATGAAAAGTACCCCGGGAGGGGAGTGAAATAGTACCTGAAACCGTGTGCCTACAAGCCGTCAGAGCCCTTTAATAAGGTGATGGCGTGCCTTTTGAAGAATGAGCCTGCGAGTTGTGGCATGTGGCGAGGTTAACCCGTGTGGGGAAGCCGTAGCGAAAGCGAGTCTGAATAGGGCGTTTTTAGTCGCGTGTTGCAGACCCGAAGCGGAGTGATCTACCCATGGCCAGGGTGAAGCGCCGGTAAGACGGTGTGGAGGCCCGAACCCACCAGGGTTGAAAACCTGGGGGATGAGCTGTGGGTAGGGGTGAAAGGCCAATCAAACTCCGTGATAGCTGGTTCTCCCCGAAATGCATTTAGGTGCAGCGTTGCGTGTTTCTTCCTGGAGGTAGAGCACTGGATGGTCTAGGGGGCCGACAAGCTTACCGAAATCAACCAAACTCCGAATGCCAGTGAAGTGAAGCGTGGCAGTGAGACTGCGGGCGATAAGGTTCGTAGTCGAGAGGGAAACAGCCCAGATCACCGGCTAAGGCCCCTAAGCGTGCGCTAAGTGGGAAAGGATGTGGGTTCGCCCAGACAACCAGGAGGTTGGCTTAGAAGCAGCCACCCTTGAAAGAGTGCGTAATAGCTCACTGGTCAAGTGGATCCGCGCCGACAATGTAGCGGGGCTCAAGCGCACCGCCGAAGCCGTGGCATGCAGACTTTAATCCGCCAGCTTGCTGGTGCAGTTGTCTGTGTGGGTAGGGGAGCGTCGTACATCTAGTGAAGCGGCGGGGTGACCCAGCCGTGGAGGGTGTACGAGTGAGAATGCAGGCATGAGTAGCGAATGCAGAGTGAGAAACTCTGCCGCCGAATGACCAAGGGTTCCTGGGCCAGGTTAATCCGCCCAGGGTGAGCCGGGACCTAAGGCGAGGCCGACAGGCGTAGTCGATGGACAACGGGTTGATATTCCCGTGCCCGTGCAAGCGCGTCCCTGATGAGGTCGGTGATGCTAACCACCCGTGTGTCGTTTATTGCCTTCGGGTGATTTGCGGTGTGTGGCTGGGAACCGATCCGGTAGTAGTCAAGCGATGGGGTGACGCAGGAGGGTAGCTCCGCCAGTGAATGGTTGTACTGGTGTAAGCGTGTAGCCCGACATCCAGGCAAATCCGGGTGTCGTGAAGGGTGAGACGTGATGCGTAGCCGATTGAGGCGAAGTAGAGTGATCCCATGCTGCCGAGAAAAGCCTCTAGCGAGTTCTTGCGCGGCCCGTACCCTAAACCGACACAGGTGGTCAGGTAGAGAATACCAAGGCGATCGAGCGAACTATGGTTAAGGAACTCGGCAAAATACCTCCGTAACTTCGGGAGAAGGAGGGCCGGTTGCCTTGAAGCCCTTCGCGGGCTAGGGGTGGCCGGTCGCAGAGACCAGGCCCAAGCGACTGTTTACTAAAAACACAGGTCCGTGCGAAGTCGCAAGACGATGTATACGGACTGACGCCTGCCCGGTGCTGGAACGTTAAGAGGACCTGTTAGTCCCGTTCGCGGGGCGAAGCGGAGAATTTAAGCGCCAGTAAACGGCGGTGGTAACTATAACCATCCTAAGGTAGCGAAATTCCTTGTCGGGTAAGTTCCGACCTGCACGAATGGCGTAACGACTTGGGCGCTGTCTCGACCATAGACTCGGCGAAATTGCACTACGAGTAAAGATGCTCGTTACGCGCGGCAGGACGGAAAGACCCCGGGACCTTTACTATAGCTTGGTATTGGTGCTCGGTTCGGATTGTGTAGGATAGGTGGGAGACTGTGAAGCTGTCACGCTAGTGATGGTGGAGTCATCGTTGAAATACCACTCTGTTCGAATTGGGTGTCTAACCTCGGGCCATGATCTGGTTCAGGGACAGTGCCTGGTGGGTAGTTTAACTGGGGCGGTTGCCTCCCAAAATGTAACGGAGGCGCCCAAAGGTTCCCTCAGCCTGGTTGGCAATCAGGTGTTGAGTGTAAGTGCACAAGGGAGCTTGACTGTGAGACCGACAGGTCGAGCAGGGACGAAAGTCGGGACTAGTGATCCGGCACCACCTTGTGGAAGGGGTGTCGCTCAACGGATAAAAGGTACCCCGGGGATAACAGGCTGATCTTGCCCAAGAGTCCATATCGACGGCATGGTTTGGCACCTCGATGTCGGCTCGTCGCATCCTGGGGCTGGAGTAGGTCCCAAGGGTTGGGCTGTTCGCCCATTAAAGCGGCACGCGAGCTGGGTTTAGAACGTCGTGAGACAGTTCGGTCCCTATCCGCCGCGCGCGCAGGAGACTTGAGGAAGGCTGTCCCTAGTACGAGAGGACCGGGACGGACGAACCTCTGGTGTGCCAGTTGTCCCGCCAGGGGCATGGCTGGTTGGCTACGTTCGGAAGGGATAACCGCTGAAGGCATCTAAGCGGGAAGCTCGTTCCAAGATGAGGTCTCCCACCCCCATGCGGGGTTAAGGCCCCCAGTAGACCACTGGGTTGATAGGCCAGAGATGGAAGCACAGTAATGTGTGTAGTTGACTGGTACTAATAGGCCGAGGGCTTCACCGCAACACTTTTGTTGTGCGCATCCACTATGTGACCCTGAGCAAACAACCACCATCATGGTGTGTTGTGTGTTCTGTACGGGGTAAGTGCTGTTGATTTGTGAATAGTGTTGTCGGTGGTTTTAGCGTTGGGGAAACGCCCGGTCCCATTCCGAACCCGGAAGCTAAGCCCTTCAGCGCCGATGGTACTGCACTCGGTAGGGTGTGGGAGAGTAGGACACCGCCGGCATTTAACCTGGTAGAAGAGGGTTGGTCCAAGACTTAACAGTCTCGGACCAACCCTCTTTTCGTATGTCATGGGTCGGGAGACGACGGCGCCTCGGGGCGCCTCGTACACCCCGGCCCTTTGCTGTCTGGTGCACGCCATCGCGGTTCGAGCTGGGCACTGGCGGACGTTCTGGCCGTCCCCGCCGCCCCATCCCGGCTGGATGCGGCTTGGGCGCCAGGGGAGCGCCAGGGGCGCCTGGCCGGGACGGGGAGATTCTGGGTCGGTGCACGGCCTGGTGGACGCCTGTGGTGGCCGCACAGCCGCCCGCCATGGTGCCCGAAGGGCCCGACAGTATCGACCACGCAACTCGCTATGCGGTGCGTTTGTCCACCCCACCCTCGGTTGTCCACAGTTGCGGGCAGGTCGGTGGCTGGGACCCCGTCCTCTCGAGAAGCTGGAGTCAACCGGCGCGAGTCCGGCTGGGAACCAGTGAAGGCGAGACAGCCATGAATGAAACGGTGATCACGATCGTCGGCAATGTGATCAGCGATGTGAAGTCGCGGCGCACCGGGGAAGGGGTGCACGTGGTCAATTTCCGGATGGCCAGCAATGAGCGCCGGTTCGACAAGGTGAGCGGCGAGTGGGTCGACGGCGATCGCCTTTTCGTCAGCGTGACCTGCTGGCGGAAGCTCGCGAACGGAGTCGTGACCTCGCTGTCGAAGGGCGATCCGGTGGTTGTGACCGGACGGCTCTTCACCCGTGACTACGAGGTGGAGGGGCAGAAGCGGTCGGTCACCGAGATCGATGCGACGGCGGTGGGGCCCGATCTGGCCCGCTGCGCCGCCGAGCTGATCCGGGTCCGGCGGGTGGCTTCGGAGGACACTCCCTTGGTTGTCGCACCGGAGGAACCCGCGGCGGTACCGACCCAATCCACCGGCAGCGATCTCGAGCGGGATCGGCCGACTTTGGAGGTTGTGGGCGGCGGTTCGTCCTGAGCCCGGTGCGGGGAGCGGGCCGCTGAGGCGCGCAACTACGATTGGTGGTGTGGCTGAGTTCATCTACACCATGCGGAAGGTGCGCAAGGCGCACGGTGACAAGGTCATCCTCGACGATGTGAGCTTGTCGTTCCTACCTGGAGCGAAGATCGGCGTGGTTGGCCCCAACGGTGCCGGGAAGTCGACGGTCCTGCGGATCATGGCTGGCCTCGAGCACGCGAACAACGGGGACGCCTTCCTGGCGCCCGGCGCGACTGTGGGGATGCTGCAGCAGGAGCCTCCCCTGAACGAGTCGAAGACCGTGCTCGGCAACGTCGAAGAGGGCGTAGGGCCGATCAAGGAGAAGCTCGACCGGTACAACGCGGTCGCCGAGAAGATGGCAACCGACTACACCGACGAGCTGATGGAAGAGATGGGCCAGCTCCAGGAGGAGCTGGACCATGCAGACGCATGGGACCTCGACTCGCAGCTCGAGCAGGCCATGGACGCCTTGCGCTGCCCGCCGCCGGATGCCGAGGTGACCACGCTCTCCGGTGGCGAGCGCCGCCGGGTGGCGCTGTGCAAGCTACTGCTGAGCAAGCCCGACCTGCTGCTGCTGGACGAGCCGACCAACCACCTCGACGCGGAGAGCGTGCTCTGGCTGGAGCAGCACCTGGCGAGCTACGCCGGGGCCGTCCTGGCGGTCACCCACGACCGGTACTTCCTGGACAACGTCGCCGAGTGGATTCTCGAGCTCGACCGGGGGCGGGCGTACCCCTACGAGGGCAACTACTCCACCTACCTGGAGAAGAAGGCGGCCCGGCTCGCGGTACAGGGCAAGAAGGACATGAAGCTGCAGAAGCGGCTCACCGACGAGCTCGCGTGGGTGCGGTCCGGGGCGAAGGCACGGCAGGCCAAGAGCCGGTCCCGACTGCAGCGCTACGAGGAGATGGCCGCCGAGGCGGAGAAGACCCGCAAGCTGGACTTCGAAGAGATCCAGATTCCGCCGGGCCCGAGGTTGGGCGACATCGTCGTCAATGTCGATCACCTCGACAAGGGTTTCGACGGCCGGATGCTGATCAAGGACCTGTCCTTCTCGCTGCCCCGCAACGGCATCGTGGGCGTGATCGGTCCCAACGGTGTCGGCAAGACGACGCTGTTCAAGACGATCGTCGGTCTCGAGCAGCCCGACTCCGGGACGGTTCGGGTCGGCGACACCGTGGAGTTGTCCTACGTCGACCAGAACCGAGCCGGGATCGACCCGAAGAAGACGGTGTGGGAGGTCGTGTCGGACGGCCTCGACTACATCAGGGTTGGGCACGTCGAGATGCCCTCGCGTGCCTACGTGGCGGCGTTCGGCTTCAAGGGGCCGGAGCAGCAGAAGCCGGCGGGCGTGTTGTCCGGTGGCGAGCGGAACCGGTTGAACCTGGCCCTGACTCTCAAGCAGGGCGGCAACCTGATTCTGCTCGACGAGCCCACCAACGACCTCGACGTGGAGACGCTGTCGTCGCTGGAGAACGCGCTGGACCAGTTCCCCGGGTGCGCCGTCGTGATCTCCCACGATCGGTGGTTCCTGGACAGGGTGGTGACGCACATTCTCAGCTGGGAGGGTGACGACGATCACCCAGCGTCGTGGTTCTGGTTCGAGGGCAACTTCGAGTCGTATGAGAAGAACAAGATCGATCGCCTGGGAGTGGAGGCGGCCCGACCACACCGGGTGACACACCGTAAGCTGACCCGCGACTGAGCGTCGCGTTGCCGAAGCCGGGCGCGTTCGAGCCGCTCAACTACACAGCAGTGCTGAGGTACCGGGAGAATCCGTGCAGCCGACGGGGTTGACTAGCGCCGCCACGTCCGGGCCGGCTGTGCTCGAACTTGCGGAGGCATCCCGGTGGCGCGCGCCCGAGGTCACGGCGGCGCTCGCCGAGCACGCGGCACGAATGGCTCGGGACAGCGGCGACGAGGCCACCGCGCTGCTCGCCGAAGGCTGGCTGGTGCAGGGGCTCGCTGCGATCGGTCACGGGGTCGCCGCCGTTCCGCGTGCCGTCACGGCCCTGACCGAGGCGACCCGACTGAATCAGCCGGCGGCGTCCGACCGGCTGCGGGTAGCCCTTGCGGGCGTGGCTCGTTCGCTGGACGACCGGAGTGCGGGCCTGGTGTTGCTGGCCCCGGTGCTCGACCGCGCCGGAACCTCGGCGAAGGTACGCGCGGACGCGCATCTCGAGGCGGTGCTCTGTCACGACAAGGCTGCCGATGGGGGCGCCGCGTCCTCGGTGGACGTCGCCAGGACTGCCTTGCGGCAGGTCGGCGGGGAGTACGGCGAGTTGGGTCTGGCCGCGCTGGACGGGGCGCTGGCAGGTCAGCAGCGTGCACTCCGGCAGCTCACCGGCGCACTCGAGCACGCCAGGGCCGGGCTGCACCGGGTGCTCGGCGACCGACCGGCGAGCGGTGCACTGCAGCCCGTCTCCCCGTACCTCGCCGCGACACTGGGCCTGGAGCTCACGCTGGCGTTGCTCGACCAGGGCCAGCACGATGCGGCGCGGGAGGCCGCCGGCCCGGTGCTGCGATGGGATGTGCAGCCCGGGTCCCTGGTGCCCACGGCTCGGCTCCGGCTCGCGCTCGCACAGCGGGTGTACTTGCCCGCCGGAGCGCGGGAGGAGGCGTTGGCCGCCGCCGAGTGGGTTGCCAAGGCCGTCGACCAGCGCGAGCTGCCCGAGATCGAGGTGGAGTCGCACGGTTTGCTCGCGGAGCTGAGGGAGCGCGGTGGTGAACTGTCCGGTGCTCTCGCCGCCAGCCGGCAGGCGCACGCGGCCTACCGGGTACTGGCCAGCGGGGTCGAGCGAGCAGTCGTGCTGCTGGTGCGCGCCGCCAGTGAGGTCTCACCGTCGGCAAGGCCGTCCGTTGAAGCACCGTGGGGGGACAATCGCGCCGCGGCCCCGGCCGGGCCCTCCGGTTCACCCCGCGCCGAGGTCGCTGCACCCGACCGGCCCGGTCAGTCGCAGCGGGGCCCCGGTTACGCCGCGGCCACCAACGGCGACACGCCCCCATGGTTGACCAGCGCGGGGCAGGCGTGGCGCCCTTCGGTCGACACCGTCCGGCATCCCGGCTCGGTCACCCCGAGGCGTCCCGATCCCGAGTCTCCGGCGCGCCCCGGTCAGGGACAGCCGGCGGGCTCCGGGGACAACCTGTTCCGCCTTTTCGAAGGAAGTGCGGCGCGGGGAAACGGATCGGCGGCGGTGCCGACCTCGGAGCTGCGCGAACCGCGAGACCACAGCGACCCGACCGCATCCTCGACTCAGCCGGGACCCCTCGACCCGGTCCCTGAGGACTACCCGTCGACGACGGCCGCGACGGTCGGGCAGTCACCACGCGGACCGCATGACGGTCCCAGGGACAGCCTGGAGACGACCGATCCGCTGCTCGGGCACACCATTGCGGCACAGCTGAGGCGGCTTGCCCCGGGGTTCGGCCTGGGCGACGGGGCCGATGCCCGCCCAGCTGACGGGTCTCGACCGGTGACCTCGCCGGACCCGCTGTTCGATGCGGATCCGCTCGCTGGTTCCAGTTCGCCCCACTCTTTTGGTGACTCGTTGCCGTCCGGCCCGCTCGGTGTCTCGTCGGACACATCTGATCCCCTCGGGGTCGCGGGTTCGTCGCGTTCGCCTGACCCGCTGGTGGACCCGCTTCCGCTGATCACCGGCCAGCCGAACCCGGCAGACGTCTTGAGTGGGCCCGGCCCGTTGACCTCACCCGACATGCTGGGTGGCCTGGCCAAGCCGGAGGAATCCGGTATGGGGGGCGGCCCCGGGGTGTCACACCCGGGTGACCCGATCGGCGCGTCCGGAGTGCCCACCGGGTTGACCGTCGCCCAGTTGGCCATCGAACTACTCGGTCTCAGCACCCAGTCCGGTCTTCCGCCGCACCTCGTTCTGATCGACATCGCCACCCCGGACGGTGCCGCGTCCGGTCCCGCGGTGGGTGCGCTCGCCAGTCGAATCGGCTCCCGGGTGCGCGACCAGCTGCCGCGGGGCGGCCGGATCTACCTGCTGGAACAGGACGCGGTGGCGATCGCGCTGCCGGAGGCCGACCCGCAGGTTGTCACCAGATGGGTCCGCACGGTGTCCACCGGGCTGTCCTTGCATTGGTCGGATCTCGCGAGTGACATGCCTCGAGCGGTGTTCCGTGTCGACGTCCGGCAGCTCGAGGAAGGCCGCACGATCGCCGAACAGCTCTGGGATCTTCGGGTCGGCCACGACAGCCCCGGTGCGGGTCCGGGGCAGCCGGCGGCGCCCTCGGTCGCCGAACCACCCGGCACAGACCAGGTTTCGGCACTCAGCGGCCGGCACCTCGCCGGCGCAGGTACGCCGGCTCCGCTCAGTACGGACAAGGTGCCGAACCGGATCACTGCCCAGCCGGGGAGCGGCGGCCGGCGCCGGCGCCCCGATGGTGCGCCAAGTAGTGGTGGACCGAGGGCCATCGGCCAGTTGGCGCCTCGACGTCAGGACTCGCCTCCGGGCAGCTCGGCGAATGGCAGTTTGACGTTCCGGCATCAGGACACCCCAGGCGCTGTACCGGCCCACTGGTCCGGGGGCAGAGGCCCCGGCCAGCCAACCGCGCAGCTCACGGTGCAGCCGGACATCGGCGGCCAGCCGATCGGACGGCTCGCCACGATGCCAGTCGACGTCGGCCGTCTGACCGGGCAATTCGCGGCCCGGTCGGGGGGTCTGGCTCAGTCGACCGGGCAGCTCACGGCGGAGCGGGGCATCGGCGGCCTGTCGACCGGGCAGCTCACGGCGGAGCGGGGCGTCGGCGGCCTGTCGACCGGGCAGCTCACGGCGCTGCGGGGCGTCGACGGTCAGCCGGATCGGCAGTGTGCGACTACGGCGGGTGTCAACGGTCAGTCCGCCGGGCAATGTGTGACTCAAGCGGGTGTCAACGGTCAGCCCGCGACTCAGCAGGGTGTCAACGGTCAGACCGCTGGGCCCCTCACCGAGCGTTTCGGTGGGACCACGCTGGCGGACCTGCTCGTGGTCGGGACAGCTCTCGCGCTCGACACGCCGGAGGCTGGGCGGATCGCGGTGGCCGATCCGTCGCCACCGGACCAGCAGCCGGCCGAGCCGTACGTCGCTCAACAGCCGACCTCGGCTACGAACGGGGCCGGGACGATGGCCGAGCAACCCCGTCCGGCCGGTGCCGCCGACCCGGTTGCCGAGCTGACGGTCGACGCCGGCGCTCCTCCCTCCGCCGAACCCGAACCCGCGGCGGAAGCCGATGCCGACGCCCACACCACCGAGCGTTCGAGCGGGCGTAACCGGCACGCCGGCCCGCCGTCAGCTGCCCGCGGGATCTCCTCGAAGCCGGTATCGGAGATGAGCTTTGCCGAGCTCCTGGCCGGCGCGCTCGACGCGTACCGCGAGTCCTGAGAGGCGTTGGATGACGCCGCCCTGTTGTCCGGCGCAGTGTTGTACCCGGCTGCCGTCACGCCTGTGACCTAGCAGTTGCGTTGCGGGGCACTGGCTAGGGTGGGCAAGGGCCGAGCTTTGCGTACGGGCTCGGCCGGAGGGGAAGTGTCATGAGCTCGACGGGAACCCGGTCTCGGCGGCCGGGGAACGAGCAGCACGACGAGAAGACGAACGGCCAGGACCAACCGGAGGACAGCCGGTCCGATACCGGCGGTGACCAGACCGGCCGGGACTCGGCCGACCAGGACGAACCTGACGACGCCGGCGCAACCGAGGGAACGGGCCGCAAGGCCAGGTCGGACAGCCGTAAGAAGGCAAAGAGTGGCACGGAGCCGGGCGACGGCAAACCCAGGTCGGGCGCCACCAAGTCGGCAAGTTCAAAGTCGGCAAGTTCAAAGTCGGCCAGTGCCAAGTCGCCCAGTGCCAAGTCGACCAGCGCCAAGCCCGCCGCCAAGTCGGCCGCCGCCAAGTCGACCAGTGCCAAGCCGACCAGCGTCAAGCCGGCCCCCGCCAAGGTGGCCGCCGCCAAGCCGGCCGCCGCCAAGGCCGAGCGCGAGCGCGAGGGCGACGCCACGGCGGCCGCGGAGCGTGACAGCGCCGCAACCGGCGGAGCCGAGCGTGACCTGGTCGTGCAGGCCCAGACGGCCGCCGCGCCGGGCCTGGCGAAGCTCTCCGAGCTCTACTTCCGGCACACGCCGGTGGAGGACCTCGCCGCCGCCGCGCCCGAGCAGCTGGCCGCGGCGGTGCGTTCGCACTACCAGCTCGCCGAGCACCGCGCCCAGGGCCGCCCCGTGCTCCGGGTCAGTGACGGCGCCGTCGAGCTCGGCCGGTCGTGCACCGTCGTGGAGATCGTGAACGACGACATGCCGTTCCTGGTGGAGTCCGTGCTGGCCGCGATCAGTCGCTCCGGCGCCTCGGTCCAGCGCGTCATGCACCCCATCGTCGTGGTCCGCAGGGGCCTGGCCGGCGACCTGCTCGAGGTACTCCCGGACGCCGACCCGGACGACCCGCCGGAGGACACCCAGCTCGAGTCGTGGATGCACGTGGAGACCGACTCACTCGGCGACCCCGACTCCAGGGAACGGCTGTCCAACGAGCTGTCCCGGGTGCTCGCCGACGTACGCGAGGTCGTCGAGGACCGGGACCGGATGCGGCACACCGCCCGGGACCTGGCGGCCGAGCTGCGGTCCGACCCACCGCCGCTCGCTACCACCGAGGTCGAGGACGGCGCCCAGCTGCTGGAGTGGCTCGCCGACGACCACTTCACCTTCCTCGGCTACCGCCGCTACGAGCTGCACACCGGCGCGGGCGATGAGGGCACAGCCGAGGAGCCCAAGCTCAGCCAGGTGCTGGCCTCCGGGCTGGGTGTGCTGCGCGGGGACAACCTGTCCACCCAGACGTTCGCACCGGGCACCGACGCGGTCGAGCGTGCCACCGCGCGCGAGCTGCTGCTGTTCAGCCAGGCCAGCTCGCCGAGTCGGGTATCCCGGCCGGTGTACCCCGACTACCTCAGCGTCAAGATCTTCAGCACCGATGTCGGTGGCGAGGTCAGGGTGACCGGTGAACACCGCTTCCTCGGGCTGCTCACCGTGCCCGCGCTGTACGAGAGCCCACTGGACATCCCGGTGGTGGCTCGGCGGGTGCGCGCGGCGATCCGGCGCGCCGGGTTCCCACTGGACTCCTACTCCGGGCAGCGGATGCTCGAGGTGATCGCCAGCTACCCGCGGGAGGAGCTGTTCCGGGCCAGCGCGGAGGAGCTGTACGAGACCGCGCTCGGGGTGCTCTCACTCGCCGAGCGGCGCCGACTGCGGCTGTTCCTGCGCCGCGACCCGTACCGCCGCTTCTTCTCCTGCCTGATCTACCTGCCCCGCGACCGCTACACCACGTCCGCGCGGCTGGCCGTGCAGAACGTGCTCCTGCGCGAGCTGCACGGGCGTGCCGTCGACTACACCGCCCGGGTCACCGAATCCAGCGTCGCGCTGTTGCACGTCACCGTGCACACCGACCCGGACCAGGCGATCGAGGCGGAACCCGACGCGCTGCAGGAGCAGCTCTTCGACGCCGTGCAGACCTGGGACGACCGGGTTCTCGCCCACACCGAGGACCGGCCCGAGCTCGGCTCGGATTTCAGGTCGGCGCTGCGGCGCTACCTGCCGCTCATCCCGGCGGCCTACAAGGAGGACTTCGACGCCGCCGAGGCCGCCGAGGACCTGGCCCGGCTGGACCGGCTGACCGACGAGCCGGAGATGACGTTCTACACGCCGTCGCGGGCGAGTCGGGGGGAGCGGCGGTTCAAGCTCTTCCTGGCCGGCGAGGAGGTGGCGCTGACCGAGCTCCTGCCGGTACTGCAGCAGATGGGCGTCGAGGTCATCGAGGAGCGGCCGTACCAGATCACCCGCCCGGACGGCCGGCGCTGCTGGATCTACGACTTCGGGCTGCGGATGGAGGCCACCCTTGAGTCGGCCACCCGGGAGCGCGGCACGGACGCGGTGCAGGCCGGGTTCTGCTCGTCGTTCGCGGCGGCCTGGCGCGGTGACATCGAGGTCGACCGGTTCAACGCGCTGGTGCTGCGCGCCGGGCTGACCTGGCGGCAGGTCGCGCTGCTGCGCGCCTATGCCCGCTACCAACGCCAGATCGGTACCCCGTACGGCCAGCAGTACCTGGCGGACACGCTGATCGGGCACGCCTCGATCTCGGCCGCCCTGATCCGGCTGTTCGAGGCACGGTTCGATCCGGCGCTGGGCCAGGGCGAGCCGGCTGATGACCCCGAGCGCACCGCGGCGGTGCAGCGGTGCCTCGCCGAGGTCACCTCGATGATCGACCAGGTTGCCGGCCTGGACGCGGACCGCATTCTGCGCGGCTACCTCAACCTGATCACCGCGACGCTGCGTACCAACTACTTCTGTGACACCCCTGCACGGCCCTACCTGGCGCTCAAGTTCGACCCGGGCCAGATCCGGGAGCTGCCCCGGCCGAGGCCCCGGTTCGAGATCTTCGTGTACTCGCCGAGGGTGGAGGGGGTGCACCTGCGGTTCGGGCCGGTCGCCCGCGGCGGGCTGCGCTGGTCGGACCGCCCGGCGGACTTCCGTACCGAGGTCCTCGGGCTGGTCAAGGCGCAGGCGGTGAAGAACGCGGTGATCGTGCCGGTCGGCGCCAAGGGTGGTTTCGTGGTGAAGCGCCCACCGGCCCTGACCGGTGATCCCTCGGTGGATCGGGAGGCCACCCAGCGCGAAGGCATCGCCTGCTATCGGATGCTGATCTCCGGGTTGCTGGACCTGACCGACAACCTGGTCCACGGGCAGACCGTGCCGCCGGAGAATGTGGTCCGCCACGACAGCGACGACAGCTATCTGGTGGTGGCGGCGGACAAGGGCACGGCGACGTTCTCCGACATCGCGAATGCGTTGGCGACCGAGCGTGGGTTCTGGCTGGGTGATGCGTTCGCTTCGGGTGGTTCGGTGGGTTATGACCACAAGGCGATGGGGATCACGGCGAAGGGGGCGTGGGAGAGCGTCCGGCGGCATTTCCGGGAGCTGGGTGTGGATACCCAGAGCCAGGAGTTCTCGGTGGTGGGTATCGGGGACATGTCCGGTGATGTGTTCGGCAATGGGATGTTGTTGTCGGAGCACATCCGGTTGGTGGCGGCGTTCGACCACCGGCACATTTTCGTGGATCCGGACCCGGACGCGGCGGTCTCGTTCGCGGAGCGGTCCCGGATGTTCGCGCTGCCGCGTTCGTCCTGGGAGGACTACGACCGGTCGCTGGTCAGCGCAGGCGGCGGGGTGTGGTCGCGGACCACCAAGTCCATCCCGGTGTCCGCGCAGATGCGCGCCGCGCTCGGGTTGGACTCGAAGGTGCGCAAGCTGACCCCGCCGGAGCTGATGAAGGCGATCCTGCTGGCGCCGGCGGACCTGCTGTGGAACGGCGGTGTCGGCACGTACGTGAAGGCAGCCGCCGAGGCGAACAGCGAGGTCGGGGACAAGGCGAACGACCCGGTGCGGGTGGACGGCGGCGCGCTGCGGGTGCGGGTGGTCGGCGAGGGCGGCAACCTGGGGCTGACCCAGCTGGGCCGGATCGAGTTCGCCCGGGCCGGTGGCAAGGTCAACACCGATGCGCTGGACAACTCCGCCGGGGTGGACTGTTCCGACCACGAGGTCAACATCAAGATCCCGCTCGGCCGGTTGGTCGCCGCCGGGCAGCTCACCGAGCAGGGCCGCCGGGAACTGCTGCACGAGATGACCGACGAGGTGTCCGAGCTGGTGCTCAAGGACAACCGCAGCCAGAACACCCTGCTCGGGGTGTCCCGGTCGCACGCCCCGGCCATGGCCTCGGTGTCCGGGCGGCTGGTCACCGACCTGGAGTCCCGGGCCGGCCTGGACCGGGTGCTCGACGTGCTGCCCGACCAGGCCGGATTCACCGCGCTGGAACGGTCCGGGCAAGGTTTGACCTCGCCCGAGCTGGCCACCCTGCTGGCGCACGTCAAGCTGGACCTCAAGGCGTCCATCCTGGACAGCGACCTGCCGGACGCGGCGGTCTTCGCGGAGCGGCTGCGGGAGTACTTCCCGGTGCCTCTGCGGGAGCGGTTCCCGGACGCGGTGGCCGCGCACCCGCTGCGCCGCGAGATCGTGACCACGCTGCTGGTCAACGAGATGGTCGACGGCGGCGGCATCACGTTCGCGTTCCGGCTGGCCGAGGAGATGTCCGCCGGGGCGTCGGACGCGCTGCGCGCGTACGCGATCACCACCCAGGTGTTCGGCCTGCCCGAGCTGTGGGCCCAGATCGAGCAGCTGGACAGCGGGGGAGGATCCGGGCTCGACTCCGGCCTCGCCGACGAACTGCTGCTGGAGTCGCGCCGGCTGCTGGACCGCTCGGCCCGCTGGTTCCTGACCAATCGGCCGCAGCCGCTCGCGATCGGCGCGGAGATCTCCAGGTTCGGCCCGGCGGTGGCCGCGCTGCGCGACGGGGTGCCCAGGATGCTGGTCGGCAGGGAGGCCGAGGAGCAGTCCGCCCGGGTCACCGAGCTGGTCAAACGGGGCGCGCCGACCGAGCTCGCGGAGCGCACCGCCGCGCTGCTCAACTGCTACGGGCTGCTGGACATCGTCGAGGTCACCGAACTGGCCGAGCGGGAGCACGAGGAGCACGACGCCAGGGAGGTGGCGGCGCTGTACTTCGGCCTTTCCGAGCACCTCGGCGTGGACCTCGGGCTGACCTCGGTGAGCAACCTGGAGCGCGGCAACCGTTGGCATGCGTTGGCCAGGCTGGCGCTGCGTGACGACCTGTACGGCTCGCTGCGGGCGATCACCCTGGACGTGCTGCGCGACAGCAGCAGCGGCGATAGCGTGCCGAAGAAGATCGCCGAATGGGAGCGGCTCAACGCCTCCAAACTCGGCAGGGCGCGGGCCGCACTCCAGGCCGTCGGGCAGGCCGGCCAGCTCGACCTGGCCACTCTGTCCGTGGTGTCCCGCCAGCTGCGCGGGCTGACCCGGTGACGGCGGCCGTCGAGGTAACGGGAGCGGCGCGGTGAGCCGCTTCCACGTCGAGATACCGCTGCGCTGGGCCGACCTGGACGCCTATCGCCACGTCAACCACGCGCGCACGGTGACGCTGCTGGAGGAGGCCCGGGTGGAGCTGGTGTTCCACCGGGCGGCCGACGACGGCGTGGGCGATTGGTCGGACGGCCTGCTGGTGGCCAGCCTGCAGGTCGACTACAAGGTGCAGATCCCGTACCAGGGCCAGTCGGTGCGGGTGAGTATGTGGACCGACCAGGTGCGCGCGGCCTCGTTCCTGATCCACTACGAGCTGCGCACCGGGCCGGCCGAGAGCGACCCGGTGGCGGCCACCGCGCGCACCCAGATGGTGCCCTACGACCTGGGCGCCGGGCGGCCCCGCCGACTGACCGATGCGGAGCGGCTCTTCCTGGCTCGGTGGGCGGACGGTCCCGGCCCCGGAGAAACCGAGCCCTCGGCACCCGGGGACCGCGCGGCGGACGGCTCGGCGGCCGAGCCCGGGAGCGACACGGCGGCCGGCTCGGTGGACCGCTCGATGGGTGCCCGACGGGCCGCCGCGGCCCTCCGCCCGCACGGGCCGGAATGAGCGCGTCCGTGGAGCGGGGCCCGGCGGGGGACACCGCGGCGGTGCTGGACATCCCGGACAGCGGGCGGCGGGACGACCTGGCCGCGTTCGTCGCGCGGGTGGTGCAGCTGGACGCCGCCGCGGTGGTGCGGCTGCGCGCCGACGGTGAGCAGGTGGTGGCCTGGGCCAGTACGCCGTTCGAGGTGCTGGCGACCCGGGCGGTGCGCGGCGGGCTCCAGCCGGCCGACCTGACCGTGGCCGCCGGCGACCTGCTCGCCGCGCTCGCCGTGGTACGCCACGCGCAGGTGGATCCGGGCAGCAGGGCGGACGACCGCTGGCGGGCCGAGCTGCCGCCGCCGGGTGGCTGGCGGGTCGTCGCGGAGCTGCCGGTCGCCGAGCTCACCGCGCTGGCCGACGAGGGCATCGCGCTTGCCCGTGCGCAGGACACCGGGCACGGGCACGGCGGCCCCGGCGGTGTCCCGCCCGGCGACCTGCTGGACCGGACCGTGCACACCGCCGAGGGCAACGGCATCCGGGCGGCGATCCCGCTGCGCTGCCTGTTCGCGCTGTCCGGGATGGGTTACCTGGGCGCCGGCGCGGCGGCCGACCCGGTCCGGGTGTCGGCCACCGAGGACGCCGGTTGGGTGCGCCTGGACACCCGGGACGGTGCGGTGGTGCGCCGCCGCCGAGCGCTGCTCCCGCTGGTGTTCTGAGCGCGCTGGGGCTCAGGCCAGCCAGACGGCGGTGTCCGGCGGCAGCTGGCCGTCCTCGGTGAGCGGTGCGCTGGACAGCACCGGGTCCCCGGGCGGCAGCGGGACCGGCACGGACGAGGTGTTCAGCGCGCAGACCAGCGTGGTGCCCGGACGGCGGTAGGCGAAACAGCCCTCCGGCGCGCCGTACCACTCCAGCTCGTCGCCGGCGAAGCCCGGATGGCCGCGTCGGAGCTCCAGCGCCTGCCGGTACAGCGACAGCGTGGAGTTGGCGTCCTCCAGCTGGGTCTCGACGGTGAGCCCGTGCCAGTCCTCGGGAATCGGCAGCCAGGTCGACTCCCCGTCGGTGAAACCGTAGCCCGGCGCCTCGCCCTCCCAGGGCACCGGCACCCGGTGCGCGTCGCGGCCCCGCCTGGTGTGCCCGGAGCGCTCCCAGACCGGATCCTGCAGTGCTTCGTCGGGCAGCTCGACGCTGGGCAGGCCGAGCTCCTCGCCGTTGTAGACGAAGATCGTCCCGGGCAGCCCCAGCTCGACGAGCGCCAGCGCCCTGGCCCGGCGCAGCCCGAGCTCACCACCGCCGAAGCGGGTCACCGGGCGGGTCACGTCGTGGTTGGACAGCGTCCAGGTGGGCGGCGCGCCCACCGCGGCGACGGCGCTCAGCGAGTGCTCGATCGCGGCCCGGATCTCGCCCGCCTCGAACTTCGCGGTGGTGAGCCGGAAGTTGAAACCGAGATGTAGCTCGTCGGGGCGCAGGTAGCGGCCGAACCGCTCGTCGTCGGACACCCAGATCTCGCCGACCAGCACCCGGTCCGGGTAGTCGTCGAGCACCGAGCGCACCCTGCGGTGCACTTCGTGGACCCCGTCGTTGTCGAACCGGACGTCCGGCTTGGACCCCTCGTCGATCAGCCCGAAGGCATCCGGCGGGGCGTTCGGGAGCCCGTGCGGCTTGGCCATCCCGTGTGCCACGTCGATCCGGAACCCGTCCACGCCGCGGTCCAGCCAGAACCGCAGTGTCTTCTCCAGGTCGAGCTCCACGTCGGGGTTGGACCAGTTCAGGTCGGGCTGCTCGGGCGCGAACAGGTGCAGGTACCACTGCCCTGGCTGGCCGTGCGGCTCGGTGACCCGGGTCCAGGCCGGTCCGCCGAACTGACTCGGCCAGTTGTTCGGTGGGGTAGCACCGTCGTCGCCCTGCCCGTAGCGGAACAGGTAGCGGTCCCGCTCCGGGCTGCCCGGCGCCGAGGTCAGCGCGGACTGGAACCACTCGTGCTGGTCCGAGGTGTGGTTCGGGACCAGGTCAATGATCAACCGGATACCGTGCTCGTGGCTGGCGGCGACCAGCGCGTCGAAGGCGGCGAGGTCACCGAACAGCGGGTCGATGTCGCGTGGGTCGGCCACGTCGTAGCCGTGGTCGGCCATCGGGGACCGGTAACAGGGCGTGATCCACAGGGCGTCCACGCCGAGCAGTTCGAGGTAGCCCAGCCGGCTGCGCACCCCGTCCAGGTCGCCGACCCCGTCCGCGTTGGAGTCGGCGAACGAGCGGATGTACACCTGGTAACAAATCGCGTCGGACCACCACGGCCGGTCGGCCGCACGGTCCGCGCTCTGGCTGGGTTGCACGGCTGCTCATCCTGCCAAGAAAACCGTTGATACGCCCGACCGCGCGACTCCCTTACCTCCGAACGGTCGGAATCGTTTGCTCTGAACGCAGCATCGGGGTATTGGGGGCCCCGACCTGTTAGAAGCTGCTGTTCACCATACTGTTGGCGGCCATCTCCAGGTACTGCCACAGCATCGCCCGGTGCGGCTCGTCCAGGCCGGCGTCGTCGACCGCGACCCGCATGCAGCGCAACCAGGCGTCCCGCTCGATCGGGCCGATCCGGAACGGCGCGTGCCGCATCCGCAGCCGGGGATGACCGCGCTGCTCGGAGTAGGTGCGCGGTCCGCCCCAGTACTGCTCGAGAAACATCCGCAACCGCACCTCGGCCGGCCCCAGGTCCTCCTCCGGGTAGATGGGGCGGAGTACGGGGTCGTCGGCGACCTCGGTGTAGAAGCGGGCCACCAGTTTGTGGAAGGTGTCCGCCCCGCCGACCTCGGCGAAGAACTGCTGGGGATTGCTCATGGCTGGCTCCGGCCACTCGGTGGGGTCGTTGAGTAGGGGCGGGGCAGCCCGCGCCCCCACGGTACCGGTGGTCTCCCCGGAGCCGCCGCCGTCATCGACCCTGCACCGACCCCGCACGGTCGCTGTTAGCAGAACTGAGCCGCCGGCGCGACACGACGAGGTTCACAGGTGCGTTTGACGCCTGAGTGTGGTCGACTATGCGCGAGCAGCCTTCGCGGAGGTGGTCACGTGCCGGAACGACAACCCGAGCCCTTCGGTGCCGCCCCGTCCCGCGAGGCGGCACCCCGGTTTCAAGCGCCCGTCGGCGCTGGCCGGTAGGGGGTGGCGAGGTGACGTCCCGGGTGCTGTTGCTCAATGCGACATTTGAGCCGCTCGCGGTCGTCACCGCGAAACGCGCCGTGCTGCTGATGCTCAGCGGCAAGGCAGAGTTGGTGCAGGCCGCCCTGGAGGGCGGGGCCTTCCGCTCGGAAAGTCTCACGATCACCGCGCCGTCGGTCATGCGGCTGTCCCGGTACGTGCGGGTGCCCTACCGGCCGACGGTGCCGATGACAAGAGCCGGTGTGCTGCGCCGGGACAGCCGTACGTGCGCGTACTGCGGCAAGAGGGCGGACACCATCGATCATGTGGTGCCGCGTAGCCGGGGCGGCGTGCACTCCTGGGACAACTGCGTGGCGGCCTGCCGAGCGTGCAACTCGCGCAAGGCGGACCGAATGCTCGCCGAGCTGGGTTGGTCACTTCGGGTGATGCCGGGGCCGCCCAGGCGAGGGCACGGTGGTGTCCTGCTGCTCACCGTCGAGCCGCACCCCACCTGGGAACCCTGGTTGGCGGCGGCCGCCTGACCGGTTGCGCACTACGATGTGTAACCAATCACCGTCCCCCCGTTGCAGGAACTACGCCATACGGGGTGCGTTACACATACTTAATTCGTAGCAACCTTGTGAGCATCTCAGGACACTCGTAGCCTCGGGGCGGCAAAACCACTCGTTCGGGTGGAACACGTTACTGCTGGCGGGGATGCGAGCGGAACGCGTGAGTGAGTTGTCGGGGCGACCTCACGCACGAGGGGACACGGGGGTCGCTGATGCGACTGATCCTGGGTTGTTCTGTGCCTTGCGCGCGGGGTCTGCGCGATGTGTTGATAGTTGGGGTTCCACTGGCGTTGCTGGCGCTCATCTTCAGCTGGCACGCGGTGTTGGCCGCGCTGCCGATACGTGAGATCACCATTGTGCTCGCGTTGGCATCGATGGCGGCGGGCGGGATGGGCGCCGTGCTCGGAGCCGCGATCGGGCGCCTGACCGGCGATCGGCGCGGGACCTGGATGGCGTTGGGATTGGCGCTGTACAGCGTGGCCGGGGTACCGGCCACCACGATCGGGGCGACTGTCGAGGGCAGCGAGGCCGCCCTCGGAAATGTGCGGCTCGTCGCGGGCCTCGCGATGACCGCGACGTTGTTCGTGTCCATCCGGCCGGCCAGTGTTTATCACCGGTGGCGGTGTAAATCGGTGTTCGGGGTGGGACTCGTGGCCGTCGGGGTCCTGGCGCTGCTCGGTGCACTCTTTCCCGCGGAGAGTCTGGCAATCTCCGGTCAGTCATGGTTGCGGATCACCACCGCTACCGTCGGAGCGATCGTCGGACTGGCCGTCGCCACGACGGGCTGGATAACCGACTGCCGTTATCGCCCCTGGATCGGCCTCGGCTTCGCGGCGATCGCGCTCGCGCACCTGGATCAAGCGCAGCTGGGGCCGTCATTTGTGCCGCTGGGGCTCACTTCGTCAGTGGTCCGCTTGTTCGGGTTGCTGTTGGTCGCGCTGGGTCTGAGCCAGCTCGCGCTCCACGCGCTGGTGACATTCGACCAGAAACGCGCGCATCAGCAGGAGGAACTGCTCCGGGCGAACCAGGATCTGCGGAAAGCTGCCGAGCAAGGCCACGAGCTGCGCAATGGCCTGGCCGGCCTGGCCGGTGCCGCCGGTCTGCTCGTGACCCGTCGGGACGACGGGCTGCACGCCGCGATGGCATCCGAGCTGAGCCGCCTGAATGCCTTGCTGTGCACGGCCGAGGATGACTCGCACACCGAGCAGGGCGAGTACTCGGCGGTCTCGGTACTCAATGAGCAGGTCGTGCTGCGCCGGTCAGTGGGGATGGACATCCGGCTGGATACGGATCTCCGGCTCGATGCGGTCGGCCGCGCCACGACCCTTTCTCAGGTGGTCGCCAATGTGTTGACCAACTGTGCCGTGCACGCGCCGGGCAGTCCGGTGCGTGTGCAGGCCACCCGGCACGCCGAGATAATCTTGATCCGGGTCTCCGACTTCGGACCAGGCGTTCCGACGGGCTCAGAGGCGGGGGTCTTCGAGCCGGGTGTCCGCGGTGCTTCGTCGCCCGGGCACGGCTTGGGCCTGCACATCTGCCAACGCCTGCTCGAGGCCGACGGCGGAACCATTCACATCGCCGCGGGCCGGCCGGACGCGCCCGGGTGCACGGTGCGGATCGAGATCCCGGCCGTGCCGAGCGTCCAACGGACCGACCGAGTGGCGGTGTTCTCGTCGTGATGACCGTGTCGGGGTACCACGACGGATCTCCGAGCTCGCGACGCTGGCCGGCCGGTTATCCAGTCTTGGTCATCGACGACCACGAGCTGTTCAGCACTTCGCTGACCATGGCGTTGCGCGGCTTGGACTTCGACGCGCATCAGATCCCTGTCGCACGGATTCCGGCATTCCTGTCCGGGATGGCGGGCGGACCGACCGGCCTGGTCGTGCTGGACCTCGATCTCGGGCGGGACCCGGACGGGAACTGGGTACACGGTTCGGATCTGGTCAAGGACCTGCGCGGCCTCGGCTGGAAAGTCCTGATCGTGAGCGGCAGCGTGGACCAACCCGGCGTCGCGGCGGCGATCGCGGCCGGCGCCATCGGCTCGGTGCCCAAGTCGAGTACGTTCGACAGGCTGACGAACACGGTGGCGACCGTAGCGGACAACAAGTCGATCATGACCGAGGCCGAGTACCAGCACTGGCTGGCGCTGCACCGCCGCTACCACGCGCAGGAGGTCGAGCTGTCCCGACGGCTGAACCGGCTCAGCAACCGCGAGCGAGAGGTACTCGAGCTGCTCGCCGAGGGACACCGGGCCGGCTCGATCGCCGAGCGGTTCGTGGTCTCGATGACCACCGTTCGGACCCAGATCCGGGCGATCCTGACTAAGCTGGAGGTCAACTCGCAGCTGGAGGCCGTCGCACTGATTCGCCAAGGGAACCAGCAGAGGTAAGCCCCGTCGGCCGCGAAATCATTACCTTTGGCGAGTCGCCAGGGCCGCTCCGCCCGGCATCATGCACTGAGCTCGGCGTGCTCGGTGGCAGCGGACTGGAGGACCTCATGGCGAATCGGAAGTGGCTGGAGTCGGTCCACCTCGGCGCGGGAGAAGCCATCCGGACCGACTCGGGAGCCGTTGCCACCGCGGACATCAGGGCGTGCGGCACGGGGGCTGCGACAGTCACCCGGCCCGAGGCTGGACGGTTCATTGAGGACGACGAACTCCGCCTGGCCGAGAACATCACGCTGGGCTACGACTAGCTGTCGCGACAACTATCCACTGGCCCCGCCGGGCAGACCAGGCCGTCGCCGTTGGGCGGCGACGGCCTGATCCGAACCCAGGTTGCGGTGGCGGCTACCAGCCGAGTCCGACGTAGCCGGGCGTGCCGCGGCGCTGTTCGGCATCGGGCAGCCGGACCAGGTCGAGGACGGTGCGGTTGCCCGGCGACTCGAGTGCGGTGAGCACCGCCTCGTCCTTGCAGCCGACGATGCACACCTCGGCGTGGTCCATGACCTCGTCGACGGAGTCGCCGAGCAGGTCGCTGAGGTGCGGCAGGCGCTCCTCGATGTACTCCCGGTTGGCGCCGACGAGGCGGGACAGGGTGACGTTGGCGTCGTAGATGCGCAGGTCGTAACCCTTGCCGAGGAGCCGCTCGGCGAGCTCGACCAACGGGCTCTCCCGCAGGTCGTCGGTGCCGGGCTTGAAGGACAGCCCGAGCAGGCCGATCTTGCGCTTCCCGGTGGCCGCGACGACCTCGAAGGCGCGGTGCAGCTGCTCGGTGTTGGACGTCAGCACGTGCTCGAGGATCGGCACCGAGACGTCGGCGCGCCGGGCCGCGTACACCAGGCCACGCAGGTCCTTCGGCAGGCAGGACCCGCCGAAGGCGAAGCCGGGCCGCAGGTAGGCCGGGCTGATGTTGAGCTTGCGGTCGGCGAGGAAGATGTCCATCACCTTGTGCGAGTCCAGCCCGAGCGCGGCGCAGATGGCACCGATCTCGTTGGCGAAGCCGATCTTGAGCCCGTGGAAGGAGTTGTCCGCGTACTTGGTCATCTCGGCGACCTTGATCGGCACCCGGAACACGGGGCCGGGCAGGTCGGCGTACAGCTCCACGACCGGGTCGCCGCTGGCCGCGTCGAACTCGCCGACGACGGTCTTGGGCGGGTCGTAGTAGTCCTTGACGCTGGTGCTCTCCCGGAGGAACTCGGGGTTCACCGCCACCCCGAAGTCCGCGCCGGCCTGCTTGCCCGAGGCCTTCTCCAGCGCGGGGACCAGCAGCCGCTCGCAGGTCCCGGGCAGCATCGTGCTGCGGAACACCACGGTGTGCCGGCTCTCCTTGGCACCGATGGCGGCGCCGATCTCCTCGGCGACCCGCTCGAGGTACACCGTGGACAGGCTGCCGTTGGGGGCGGACGGGGTCCCGACGCAGATGAGCGAGAGATCGGTGTCGCCGATCGCCTCGGCCACATCGGTGGTGGCGCGCAGTGCGCCCTTCTCCACGACCTCCTGGGTGAGCTCGCGGATGCGTTCCTCGACGACGGTGGACTGGCCACGGTTCACCAGGTCGACCTTCGTCGGGTTCACGTCCACCCCGACGACCTCGTGGCCTTGTGCCGCGAGACATGCCGCTGACACGACGCCCACGTAGCCGAGACCGAAAACGCTGACCTTCACCGTATGTCCTCCACCCATCCTGCCGACTGTGCAGCGCGGTCAGGCCCGTCCCCACTGTAGGGACGGCCCCCTCGATCTGACACTGGCGCTTCGCTTTTCGTCATTTCTGGCGTCAACCCTGAACTCCCGCCCGGTAGTCCCAGCGCTGCCTCACAAGTATCGGAGACAACGCGGAGCTGTACGGGTCGGACCGGACAGCAGGATACGGGGGTGCTTCGGGGCCGACTCAACGGACTACGGAACGGGTGCGTGGGCGCGCCGCCCTCGGGTCGCCGGAGCGCATCCACCACCGGTGGCCAGCCCGCGTCGGACCGACCACGGGGTCGCGCTCGGGTGTGCTGGCCACCGGGTCGATACTGCCGTGTGCCGATCTGGATCTACGTGGTGCTCGTCGTCGTCGGGTGGTCGGTACTTGCCGTCCTGGTGGGCCTCGCTCTCGGCGCGGTGATCCGCCGGCGGGACCAGCAGGCCGAGCGCGGGCACCCTCGGCGCGAAAATACCCCGGGGTCCTCGACTGACTCGGATGATTAATCGTGATTGAATCACGCGGTGCGGTAATAGCGCATCGTAAAATGTGAGTAGATTTAATTCTTATCTGGAAGCTCTTTGAATTGCCACCTATGTCTACTCTCCGTACGGCGGGAATCCTGAGTGTCCTACCTTACAGTCGCCCGACGGATTGATTCTTGATTGACCGATGACTCCATTGCTACTCTCAGTCGAGTGACGGACCCCCGAAAGGGCTAACGGGGCTGGTCGACCGGGTCAGCCTCGGGCGACCGTCGGGTGGTAGCCGCGGGTCCAGCGCCAGGGGACACAGAGGAATGGCGAGTGCGCTCGCTGTCGCTCAATGGATACCGAATGCTGTTAGGGAGAGCCTCACGGTGCGGTTTGGCTCCGGAGCTAGCCCGAGAAATCGCCGTTGCTGGTGCCGCCATTCGCGGGCTTCATCGTAGCGGCCCGGACTTTCGGCGGGATGTCGATCCGGGTCAGCGGAGTGGCCGAGATCGGTGACGATGCAACTAAACCGTCGGGGGGCGGGATGCGAAACGGTAGTTCAGCTGCGCTTGTCAGCAGCAACGGAAGCAACGGAAGCAACGGAAGGGCACCGGAGAGGCCCTACCGGGTCGGGCGGGGGACGAGACCCCGCTGGGAGACCCGGTATGCCCGGGCGGTGATCGGCGGCGACCTGCTGACGATGCTCGTGGCGGTGGCGGTCGGCACGGGGATCGGCTTCGGCAACACCGCCGCCGAACCGCATCTCGCGGGACTGATCGCGGCGGGCACCGCGCTGTGCTTCGTGGCCTGCATGGTTGCCACCCGGGCCTGGGAGCCGGGCATCCTCGGTCGCGGCTCCGAGGAGTTCAGCCGGTTGCTGAGGTCCACCGCGAGTACCTCGATGCTGGTCGGGCTGGTCGGGCTGGCGTTCCAGGTGAGCGCGACGCGCCCGTGGGTGTTCGGGGTGATCCCCGGCATGGGCGCGTTGGCGGCTGCCGCCCGGTACCTGCTGCGCCGGCCGCTCTACCGACAGCGTGCGCGTGGGCGCTGCGTGCACCAGGTGCTCGCTGTCGGCGGTGCGGAATGGGTCAGCGACCTGATCGCCCGCACCCGCCGCGCGGCCTACCACGGCTGGCAGGTCACCGCGGCCTGCACGCCCGACGGGGCCGGGCCGAACGGGGGCGCGGACGTCGCGGGGGTGCCGGTGATCGGTGACCTTGACGCGACCGCCTCGATGGTGCTGGGCGGGGACTACCGGGTGGTGGCGGTGGCGCCGGCCGACGGCTGGTCCGCGCGTCGGCTGCACCAACTGGCCTGGGACCTGGAGGGACAGGGCGTCGAGCTGGTCGTGCATCCCGGGCTGATGGAGGTCCAGGGGCCCCGGCTGCACGTCTCGCCGGTGGACGGACTGCCACTGCTGCGACTGACCGAGCCCCGGTTCACCGGAACGCCCCGGGTGCTCAAGGTGGTGATGGACAAGATCGGTGCCGGGCTGCTGCTGCTGATCCTCGCCCCGGTGCTGTTGGCGATCTACCTGTCGGTGCGGTCCGACGGCGGCCCGGGGTTCTTCCGGCAAGTGCGGGTCGGGCTGGGCGGGCGTCAGTTCCGGATGTGGAAGTTCCGCTCCATGGTGGTGGACGCCGAGAAGCACAAGACTCGGTTGGCCGCGGTGAACGAGGCACACGGACCGCTGTTCAAGTTGAAGGTCGATCCCCGGGTCACGCCGGTGGGCGCCGTGCTGCGCAAGTACTCCCTCGACGAGCTCCCGCAGTTGTTCAACGTGCTGACCGGGTCCATGTCGTTGGTCGGACCCCGGCCACCGCTGCCGAGCGAGGTGGCGACCTACTCCCGCGACGCCCGACGCAAACTCCTGGTCAAGCCGGGTCTGACCGGTTTGTGGCAGATCAGCGGGCGCAGCGACCTGAGCTGGGAGGACGCGGTACGGCTGGACCTTCGCTACGTGGAGAACTGGACGCTGGCCCTGGACTGCCTGATCTTGTGGAAGACGATCCGGGCGGTGGTCCGCAGTGACGGCGCTTACTGAGTCGAGGCCCGCCTCGCTGGCCGCCGACCCGGCGAGCTGCCGGCTCTGCGGCTCGACCCGGCTGCACAGCTTCCTGGACCTCGGGGCGACGCCGCCGTGCGAGTCGTTCCTCGGTGCCGACCAGCTGGGTCTCCCGGAGCAGACCTTGCCCCTGCACGCCAGGGTCTGCGCGCGCTGCCTGCTGGTCCAGCTGCCGCCGCTGATCACCCCGGAGGACACCTTCCGGGAGTACGCGTACTTCTCCTCCTACTCCTCGTCCTGGGTGGCGCATGCCGAGAGGTTCGTGGTCGGGGCGATCGATCGGCTGGACCTGGGGCCGGAGTCCTTCGTTGTCGAGGTGGCCAGCAACGACGGGTACCTGCTCCAGCACGTGGCGAGCCGGGGTCTCCGCTGTCTCGGGGTCGAGCCGGCGCGCAACGTCGCGCTGGCAGCCGTCGAGCGGGGGGTGCCCACCCGCACCGACTTCCTCAGTCCGGAGGTGGGCGCCCGGATCCGGGCCGAGCACGGCCCGGCGGACCTGGTCGTGGCCAACAACGTCTACGCACACACCCCGGACCTGATCGGGTTCACCGAGGGGCTGCGCGCGCTGGTCGCGGACGACGGCTGGGTGTCGATCGAGGTCCAGCACCTGCTGAGCCTGGTGGGCGGCAACCAGTTCGACACGATCTACCACGAGCACTTCCAGTACTACTCGCTGCATTCCGCGCGGCAGGCGCTGGCCGCCGGCGGCCTGGCCGTGGTGGATGTGCAGCGCCTCGACACCCACGGTGGCTCGATCCGGCTGTGGGCCCGGCCGGTCGAGAGGGCCGGGCCACCCGGGCCGGCGGTCGCGGACCTGCTCGCCGAGGAGCAGGCGGCCGGCCTGAGCAGCCTCGAGGGCCACCGCGGGTTCGCCCCGGCGGTGGCGAAGGTACGGGCCGACCTGCTGCGGTTCCTGCTGGACGCCTCGGCGGCCGGTAAGACGGTGGTCGGCTACGGCGCGCCGGGCAAGGGAAACACGTTGCTCAACTACTGCGGGATCCGCCCGGACCTGCTCGCGTACACGGTGGACCGCAACCCGTACAAGCACGGTCGGTTCACCCCGGGGGTGCGCATCCCGATCCACCCCGTCGAGCGGATCGCCGCCGAGCGGCCGGACTACCTCCTGGTACTGCCGTGGAACCTGCGCGCCGAGCTGCTCGAGCAGCTGGCCTACCTGCGCGAGTGGGGCACCCGGCTGGTCTTCCCGATCCCGCGCCTCGAGGTGGTCTGACCCGTGAAGGTCGTGCTGTTCTGCGGTGGCTACGGGATGCGGATGCGGGATGGCACCTCCGACCTGCCCAAACCCATGCACTCGGTTGGGCCGCGGCCGTTGTTGTGGCATGTGATGCGCTACTACGCGCACTTCGGGCACACCGACTTCGTGCTGTGCCTGGGCTACGGGGCGCACCACATCAAGGACTACTTCCTCAACTACGCCGAGACGGCCAGCAACGACTTCGTGCTGCACGGCGGCAAGGTCGAGCTGCTGAGCAGGGACATCGAGGACTGGACGATCACCTTCGTGAACACCGGGCTCGACTCGCCCATCGGTGAGCGGCTGCGCCGGGTGCGGCACCTGGTCGAGGGCGAGGAGATGTTCCTGGCCAACTACGCCGACGTGCTGACCGACCTGGACCTGAACGCGATGATCTCGACGTTCCGCGCCGGTACCGCGACGGCTGCCCTGCTCGCGGTACCGCCACAGCAGGCGTTCCACTGCGTGGAGCTCGGGCCGGACAACTCGGTCACCGCGATCAGCACGCCGAGGGACCTGCCGCTATGGGAGAACGGCGGCTATTTCGTGCTCCGCCCGGAGGTGTTCGACAGCCTCCCGGAGAACGGCGACCTGGTCACCGACGCCTGCGCGGCGCTGGCCAAGGACGGCCGGATGCTCGCCTATCCGTACCGCGGCTGGTGGCAGGCGGCGGACACCGTGAAGGAGCGACATGCGCTCGAGGCCGCGTACCTGGCCGGCACCCGACCGTGGATGTTGTGGGAGCGGCCCGAGCGCGATCCACTGCAGGCATTGATCCAGGCGGAGCTGGAACGCTGATGCTGAGCCTTCTGCCCGAGCGGTTGGCGGAGGTGGTACTGGTCGGTGCGCATTGCGACGACATCGCAATCGGAGCCGGCGCCACCCTGCTCGAGCTGTGCCGGGCGCACCCCGGCGTGCGGGTGTCGGCCCTGGTCTTCACCGGCGGCGAGTCGCTGCGCGAAGAGGAGGAACGGGGTGCGCTCGTCGCCCTGTGCCCGGGTGCTGAGCTGCGGATATCTGTGCTCGGGCTGTCGGACAGTCAGCTGCCCAGCCAGTGGCGCCAGGTCCAGGAGGCGCTGCGCGAGCTGCGCGGCGCCACCCAGCCGGACCTGATCCTTGCGCCGTCGCCGCACGATGCGCACCAGGACCACCGACTGATCGCCGAGCTGGTGCCGACCGCGTTCCGGGACCACCTCACCCTCGGCTACGAGATCCTCAAGTGGGACGGCGACCTCGCCCAGCCGCAGGTGTACCTGCCGATCGACGGCGCTTCGCTGCGGGAGAAACTGGGCATCCTGGCCGCCCACTACGCCTCGCAGAGCGACCACTCGTGGTTTGACGAGGAAGCCTTCACCGGTCTGGCCAGGGTCCGGGGCGTGCAGTGCCACTCCCGGTACGCCGAGGCGTTCCACCTGCACAAACTGGTGATCGCGGCCGGCCCGGTGCGGCCGTCCGAGAGCTCTGCCGGCGTGCCGGCAGCCCGGTCGGGCGGCCGGGTCGGGAGGGCCGAATGCGCGTCCTACTGACCGGCCACCTGGGTTACCTGGGCACCGTGCTGGCACCGGCCCTGGCCGCGGCGGGGCATCGGGTGACCGGTCTGGACTCCGGGTTGTTCGCCGACTGTGTGCTCGGCCCGGCGCCGGTCGATCCGCCGGGGCTGGCGGTGGACCTGCGCGACGTGACCGCCGGGCAGCTCGCCGGGTTCGACGCGGTGGTGCACTTCGCCGCGCTGTCCAACGACCCGGTCGGCGCGGCTGGCCCCGAAGCTGACCCACGCGATCAACCACCAGGCCTCGACCCGGCTGGCCCGGTTGGCCCGCGATGGCGGGGTGCGGCGGTTTCTCTACGCGTCGACGTGTTCGGTGTACGGCGCCCAGGGCGGTGACCTGCTGGTGGACGAGGACGCCCCGCTCAAGCCGGTCACCCCGTACGCGGAGTCCAAGGTGCGGGTCGAGGACGACCTGTGGGAGCTGGCCGACCCGGGATTCAGCCCGACCGCGCTGCGCAATGCCACGGCGTTCGGGTTCTCGCCCCGGCTGCGCGCGGACATCGTGCTGAACAACCTGGTCGGGCACGCGGTGCTGACCGGAACCGTGAAGGTGCTCTCCGACGGCACACCGTGGCGGCCGCTGGTACACGCCGCCGACATCGCCGCCGCCGCGGTCGCCCTCCTCGAGGCCCCGACCGCCGTGGTGCATGCCCGCGCCTTCAACGTCGGCACCGCGGCGAACAACCGGACGGTGGCCCAGATCGCCGCGGCGGTCGCCGACGTGGTGCCCGACTCCGAGTTGATGATCACCGGGGAGACCGGCGCGGACCCGCGTTCGTACCGGGTCGATTTCTCCCGACTGCATGCCGAGGTACCGGCGTTCACCGCCCGCTGGAGCATCCCGGCCGGTGCGGCGGAGCTGGCCAGGGCCTACCGCGAGTACGGCCTCACCTGGCGGGCGTTCGAGCACCGGTTCACCCGGTTGGCCCACCTGACCGCCCGGCGCACGGCCGGGACGCTCGGAGCCGACCTGCGGCCGAGTTCGGCGAGCTCCGGCCTGGTCCGGTCAGGAGGTTAGGGCGTGTCTCAGCTCGCGCCAGCTCCCGGCGGTCAGATCCCGCTGGCTGATCGCGGCGACCGGCAGCGGCCACTCGATGGCCAGCTCGGGATCGTCGTAGCGCACCGCCAGGTCCTGCGCCGGATCGTGCGCCCGGTCGATCCGGTAACAGACGTCGGCCTGTTCGGTGAGCGCCTCGAACCCGTGCAGCAGACCTGGCGGCACGTAGAGGTTGTCGAAGGTGACGTCGTCCAGCCGAAAGGCCTCGTGCCGGCCGAAGGTGGGGGACTCGGGCCGGGCGTCGACCAGCACGTCGAGCACCGCGCCGCGCGCAGCGGACCAGCTTGGCTTCGCCGGCACCGGAGCGGCCATGCAGCCCCCGGACGGTGCCGCGCCGCGACCGCGACTGGCTGTCCTGGATGAACTCGGGCAGGCCGTGCTCGCCGGCCGCGGCCAGGTCGAACGTCCGGGTGAAGAGCCCGCGATCGTCGTGGTGCGGCGTCGGCCGGAACACGAGCACTCCCGCCAGCGACGCCTGATGAGCCTGCACCGGGCCATCCTGGCAGCGCCGGTGCCGGGCCGTCGAGCCGATCCGGGGAGCCCGCCGTGTTGACCGGTCCACGCTGCCGGTTCTGCGGGTCGACCGCCGGCGAGCTGGTACTCGACCTGGGCCACCAGCCGCCGTCGGAGTACTTCCCGGCGCTGTCCCGGCCCGGGCCCGACCCGTCGTTCCCGCTGCGTTTGTGGTGCTGCGCGCGTTGTCACCTGGCGCAACTGGCGGACTCCGACGATGTCCCGGAGAGCCCGCGCGGTGTCGAGCCGGCGGCGCTGGGCGAGCAACGGGCCGACGCGGTCGACTGGCTGGTCGGAACGGGTCTGCTGCCGCTGTCCGGGCGGGTGGCTGAGTTTCCCAGTTCACATGGCGGGAGCTGGCTCGACCTGCTCGGTGCGCACGGCCTCCGGACGGCCGGCACCGACGAGGCCGCCGAGGTGGTGCTGGACGGCAGCTTCGGGTTGATGCATGCGCCGGACCAACGTGCGGCGCTGCGGCGGCGGGTGGACCGGCTGCGCCCGGGTGCGCGGCTGGTGCTGCAGTTCCACTCGCTGGCCGCCATCCTGGCCGACGGCCAGTGGAACGCGCTGCGCCACGGGCATTTCGGCTACTACTCCACGCCGGCGCTGAGCGGCATGCTCGGCCAGCTCGGGCTGACCGTGATCGGGGCGCGGCGGTTCCCGCTCTACGGCGGCACCGTGTGCCTGGTGGCCACGGCCGACCCGGACCTCGAGGACCTCGGCGGCCGGCCCGGGGTGGAATCGTTGCTGGCCGACGAGCTGGCAGCCGGGGTGCGGGACGTCGCCGTGCTGCGCGGGCTGCAGGGTGCGGCGGCCCGGGCGGCCGGCCAGCTCAACGAGTTCGTGACCGGCCACTGTGCTCAGGGGCGTCGGGTGTTCGGCTACGGCGCCGCGTCCCGCGCGGTCGCCCTGCTGAATCTGGCGGGCCTCGACGAACGACTGTTGCTCGGGGTGGCCGATGCCGCCGCGGCCAAGCACGGCTGCCGGGTACCGGGTACCCGGATACCGATCCTCGCGCCCGCTGAGCTGGTCGAACAGGCGCCGGACCTGGTGCTGGTGTTCGTGCCCGAGCTGATGGCCGAGGTCCGCGCCGCCTTACCGGACATCGAGAGCGCCGGCGGGCGCTGGGTCGATGTCAGCGCCACAGATCCACACCGTCAGCAGGGCCCAGATCGGACCGAGAACCTCGCGACGAGTGCGTGAGCCGGGGATGGGGAGAACCGAAGCGATGAGTGCACACCTGCCGGGACCCGTGTGGTTGTACAACCCACTGCCGGAGGCACTGAAACACTACGAAGGGGCGCTGCTCGATGTGCTGTCGGCCGCCGGGGTGCCGGCCGGCTCCGCCGGTGCGCCGTCGATCGAGGTGTCCGGAGCCTCGAAGTGGCAGCGGGCCAGGGCAGCCGCCGCCGAGCTGGCGGCCCACCGCCGGGCCGGCCGTGGTGGGCACCTGATCGTGCTCTGGCCGACCTACGGGTTGCTCGAGCCCGCGCTCTGGTTGCCGTCCTGGCGCGCCGGCCGGGTATCGATCGTCATCCACGACCCGAGCCCGTTGCGCCGCCAGCTCGGTATGGGACCGGTCGCCGCATCGCTGGGCGGACGGGCGGCGCGCGCCTCGCACCTGCGGGTGGTGGCGCACTCGGAGACGGCGGCGGACACGCTGCGGGCCAACGGGTGGGCCTCACCTGAGCTGTTGCCGCACCCGCTGCTGCGGGCCAGGCCCCGGGCGCAACCGGTTCCGGCGGACCGGGGCACCGTGCTGGTCTGCGGTCAGTACAAGCCGGCCCGCAACGTGGAGCTGCTGGTCGCACTCGGACCACAGCTGCGTCGCGCCGGCTACCGAGCGGTGATCGCGGGCCGGGGCTGGCCGGCGGTGCCCGGCTGGGAGGTGATCGACCGCTTCCTGACCGAGATCGAGCTGGACGAGCGGATGGGGCAGAGCGCGGCGGTACTGATCCCGTACTCGCACTTCTACCAGAGCGGCATCGCGGTCCGGGCGGTCGAGCTGGGCGTGCCCGTGGTCGGCCCCGAGCACCCGTTCCTGGCTGAGCTGCTCGGCTCCGGGTGGCCCGGCCTCATCGCGGGGCAGGACGCGGCGGACTGGGTGGCCGGTGTGAACGCGGTGGCCGGCCAGGCCGACCGGTTGGCCCACGCCGCGGCGGCCGGCCGGGACCGGTGCGAGCGGGCCTGGGCGGACTACCTGCGCCCAGCCGGTGTCCCGGCGAGCACGTAGGTAGCTATCAGCTGTGGCGGCGCCGGTACGGGTTGCCTTTTCACGGTGTGCGCGAAGGCTCACATTTGCCGCCGAGATGTGAGCCTTGGCGCACGCCACGCAGAACATCCCCGCCCGGGAATGACCGGCGAGTGGCGACCGCGACTGCCGGGGACGTGATTAACCGGATCGCAATAACGAGGGTAGGTTCTGGCAACTCGGGGCACACAACTTCGGTGCCGATCCCCGGAGCCGCCTCGGCGAACAGTGTGCAGGTCAGCGGCACGACCCATCGGAACAATGGGCAAATAGAAGTATGCGCCAGTTGCTCCGTCCGTCGAGCTCCCAGAGGTTATAGGTAGTCGGCGAAGGACCGCATCGTAAAGGTTTACGACCTTTCTCCGACTGCGCTGCGATGTCGCTTTCGACGTTGCCAGAGATAGTAATGTGCTCGAGGTGGGAGAACCGTTGGTGAGCGTGCTGCTCCCGACTCATAATCGACCGGCCTGGTTGGCCGAGGCGGTCGCGAGTGTGCTCGCCGGCGAGTTCACAGACCTCGAACTGCTCGTTTCGAACAACGGGAATCCGGAACACACCCGGGAGCTCGCCCGGGCTGTGCCGGACCCGAGGGTGCGCTGGTTGGAGCAGGATCCGAGCACCGGGATGCTGGAGAACTTCCGGGCCGCGCTGGGGGAGGCCAAGGGTCGCTACGTCGCGGTCCTGCACGACGACGACAGGTGGGCGCCGAACTTCCTCGCGGCGCTGGTGCCGCCGCTGCGGCACCGCCCGGACGCGGTGCTCAGCTTCGCCGACCACTTCCTGATCGACGCGGCCGGTCGGGTGAACCAGGTGGCGACCGAGCGGAACTCCCGGCGATGGGGTCGGACCGCGCTCGCCGAGGGCTACCACCAGCCGTTCCCCGAGCTGGCGGCCCGACAGTCGGTGGCGGTCACCGGATGTGTCTTCCGGCGTGACGCGGTGGCGGCCTCGGCCCTGTCACCGGGAGTGGGCCCCTGCTACGACGTCTGGCTCTGTTACCTGCTGGCCTGCACCGGCGGCGCGGCCCACTACCGGCCCGAGCGGCTGCTCTACCTGCGCTGGCACGCCGGGAGCGACACCGCGTCGCGCGACCTCGCCGGCCCGCGCAGCGCCATCGAGTGCCACGGTCAGATGCTCGGCGACCACCGGATGCGGGCCTACGCCGGAGTGCTCCGGCAGCGGCTGGCCCGTGACCACCTCTCGGCTGGGGCGACGCTGCTCCGTGACGGTGCCCGCCGAACGGCCCGGGAGCACCTGGTGGCGTCCTCCCGGATGCGTCCCAGCTGGAAGGCGACGGCCGGACTGGCCGCCAGCTGGCTCGCACCCACCGCCGTGCTCAACCGCATCTAGGGCGTGTCTGGTGGATCTATGTCGAGCGAGCGGGGATCCAGGTGTCGGCTCGCAAGGCGGAGGAGTCGCCGATACCGGGGTTGTATCGGCGGCGACGACAACGCCGCGAGGCGGCATCTGGGCGCCGCGTAGCCGGCTGGAGATCGACCAGCCACGTCCTCGCGCCGCCGGTCACGGAACTCAAGGAGTACGGGTGCGAATACTGCGCGTAGTCCCCGAGGTGCGAAGCTCCGATTTCGAGCGGTCCCGCCCGTCGCCGGAGCGGGCTGTGATCTTTGTCTCACGATACTCGGACCTGGACGAGAGCTCGGTCTGGCCGGGCTCCCGCCAGGTCCGCCGCGGCCTCGCCTGGCTGTGGGGCGTGGGCGGCAACTGGCGCGTGGTGGAGCTGCCGGAGCCGCTGTGGCTCCGGGCGTTGCCGCTGACCGTCTCGGTCGGGCTCGCGGTCCGGCTCGGCGACCTGGCCCGCCGCCGCCGGACGCGGGTGGTGACCTACGCGATGGAGAACAACGACCAGTTGGCACTGCTGCGCGGTGTCCCTCGGCCACTGCACGCAGCGGTGTTCGCGGTGATCCGCTGGCTCGGCGAGCTGATCTACGACCGGATCGCCTTCGCCAGCTCGCCGGCCGGCGACTGCTACCGGGAGGCCGGGGTGCTGCCCGCCGGGTGCCTGACGGAGCTCTTCGAGGACCTGCCGGAGCCGTGCACCGGGCACCGGGACCTCGACCGGGCCAGGCGGATCGCGTTCATCGGCGCGCTCGAGCCGCGCAAGGGTCTGCCCGACCTGCTCGTGGCGTGGCGTGAGGCCGGCCTGGCGGCGACCGGCTGGGAGCTGGTGATCGCCGGGTCCGGGCCGCTCGCCGAGGTGCTGGCCCGGGCGGCCGAGGCCGACCCTTCGATCGTGCCGCTGGGTCGGATCGACCGGGCCGACGTGCACAAGCTGCTGGCCAGCACCTCGGTGGTGGTGCTGCCGTCACGTCGGGAGGGCCGTTGGCGGGAGCAGATCGGCCTCTCGATCGTGGAGGGCCTGGCGCACGGCTGCCACATCGTGGCCACCTCCGACACCGGGCTGGTCGATTGGCTGCACCGCAATGGGCACACGACGCTCCCGGACGACTTCAGCCCCGCTGACCTGGGGCGGGCACTCCGGGAGGCGACCGACACCCGGCTCAGCCCGGAATCGGTGTGGGACTCGCTGCCGCCGGTCGGGGGCCGGCTCGCTGCCGAGGACTGGATGTGTGAGGAGAAGCAAGCGCGAATGGGGGATGGTTGATGCGCATTCATATTCTGGGGACCCGGGGGTTTCCGAGTTCGTACGGGGGGTTCGAGACGCTGGTCCGGCACCTGGCACCGGAGCTGGTGCAACGCGGTCACGAGGTGACCGTGTTCGACCGGGAACCGGTTCGCCGGCCGGCCGGTCGGGTTCGGGTGATCGACGGGGTTCGGGTGTACTCGAGCCCGGGGCTGAGTGGCACCGCCTCGTCGACCCTGAGCCACGGCCTCACCAGCAGTGTGGTCACCGCGGTGGAGCGGCCGAACGTGGCGCTGGTGATGAACGTGGCGAACGGGTTCTGGCTGCCGGCGCTGCGGGCCCGGGGCGTTCCGGTGGTGCTCAACGTGGACGGCATCGAGTGGGAACGAGACAAGTGGAGCGCGACGGGCAAACGTGTGTTCCGGGCGGCGGCCCGGGCTACCGCGCGCTGGGCGGACACCCTGATCGCGGACTCCGAGGCGATCGCCGACCGGTGGCTGACCGAGTTCGACCGGGACAGCATCTTCGTGCCCTACGGGGGTGACGTACCCGGCGGCCTGCCCGGCCCCGAGCGGGTGACCGGCCTCGGTCTGACGCCCGGTGGCTACGCGCTCATCGTGGCTCGGCTGGTGCCGGAGAACAACGTGTCGACGATGCTGGAGGCGGCGAAGCGGACCGGCGCCCCGGTGGTGGTGGTCGGGTCCGGCAGCGGGGAGCTGGAGCAGCAGGTCCGCGCCCAGCACGACCCGCCCCGGGTACATGCCCTGGGACACGTGGCCGACCAGGAGCTGCTGTCCGCGCTCTGGGCGCACTGTGGCGTCTACCTGCACGGACACTCGGTCGGCGGCACGAACCCGGCCCTGGTGCAGGCGATGGGCCTGGGCGCACCGGTGCTGGCGCTGGACACCCCGTTCAACGCCGAGGTGCTGGACGACGACGACATGCTGGTGCCGCTGGAGCCGGAGGTCATCGCGCGGCGCGCGGGGGCGCTGCTGGCCTCGGCGGAGACCAGGGCGGGAGCGGCCCGCTGGGGACGGCGGCGGGTGGCCGAGGTCTACAACTGGGCCGCCGTGTGCGACGGGTACGAGGCGGTGCTGCGCAAAACGGCGCGCGACGCGGACTCGGACAGCCGGAGCAGGTTCGTCTGATCCCGGTCAGGGCAGCGGCGGCGGGGAACACCCGCCGCGCTGTCCGGCCACCCGGCGGAGCGCGCCGGCCACGTCCAGCCGGGCACCCTGGGGCAGTACCTGGAACGTGGAACCGACGTCGTCGCGCGTCGCGGCCACCCAGGTCGGCGCCTGCTCGATGGTCTCCGGGTCGCCGAGCTTGAGTCGGCCGCCGGTGCGCTGCACGATCAGGTTGCCGCTGCACTTCAGACCGGGCGTCGGCGCGCTGGAGTAGCGGTAGGCCCCGGTGGCGTCGTAGAAGGTGTTGTTCCGCACCGTGATGTCCGCCGGCAGTGTCCAGCCGTAGGTGAGCAGGTGCACCGACCTGTCCCGGTCCGGCCGGACCGTGGCGGACCAGACGTAGCCGGCGTACAGGCAGGTGTTGCACTCGACGAGGCAGTTGACGAAGCCGCGACCGGGGCCGGGCGTGCCGTCGGACCAGAACTCGATCGACTGGTTGCACGAGTAGACCAGGTTGTTGCGGAAGGTCAGGTCCCGCCACGACCCGGTGTTCGAGGTTGGGCCGCCCTGCGCGGTGAGCGCGACGTCGTAGATGTCGTGCAGGATGTTGCGCTCCACCAGGAAGTCAGCGGAGTCGATCCAGGCCTCGACGCCGTTGCCGTAGCGGGTGGTGCCCTTGAGCACGGCGCCGCCCAGTTCGGCCAGTTCGTTGTTGTCCACCCGGACCTGGGTTGCCGAGCCCTGGATCCCGTGCCCGCCGCTGCCCTCCAACCGCAGGCCGGTGATGTGCACGGAGTTCCCGAGGGCTATGCAGTGGCCGTCGCAGGACGCTCTGATGTCCCTGGCCAGCGTGGCGGGATTGGCGGTCGACCACACGTGGAGTGCGTTGGCCGCGCACCGGAAGTCCCACTGCGCCCGCTGATCCTCCGGCCGCCATACCCGCCGGCCGTGCACCACACCGTCGATCCGCAGGAAGCCGATGTTGTCCGCGCCGCCCTGGGCACCGTCGTAACCCCGGCCGGCGGCGCGCCGCGGTGTGAGGTCGGTGGTCCAGAGGTTGGGGGCGGTGCGCCGCCAGTCCGAGGTCTTGTTCAACAGCGTGTAGCTGCTGATCACGGGCCGACGGCGGGCACCGGGATAGGCGCCGATCGTCAGGTAGCCCCCGCCGGTCGGTCGCCCGTGCGGGATGCGGATCTTGCCGAAGTGGGTCTGGCCGCCCTCGAAGAGCACCGTGTCGTATACGCCGATGCCACCGTTGGCGAGCTGGGTGTTGACGTGGGTGATGCTCTGCCAGGCGGCGGTCCGACTCCGGCCCGAGGCGCGGTCGTCGCCGGTGGGCGAGACGTAGAAGAACGTCCCGGTGGGCGCCGGCGCCTCGGCGGACGCGAGCTCGGGTGCCGAGGCTCCGGTGGTACCGCAGCCGGCGAGCGCGGGGGCGGGTGCAAGGGCGAGAAGCTTGAGTAGGTGACGGCGGTGCACGTGCACCCGATCAGCCCGCGAACCGGGCTTGGGCGCTACCAGTGGTCGCCGAGCGAAGTGTCACCGGGCAGCTCCCCCTCACGCCGCACCACCCTGCGCGCCCGAGCTTATCGACAGGCTTGCGCCGGGAGCGGCAAGTGAGCGCCCCATCACGGGTCAAGATACGAAATACTGCCGTGTGCCTTTTTGGGCAGGAGCCCTGCTGGTGGTGCTGGGGTGGTCGATCGTGGCCGTGCTGGTCGGCCTCGGTCTGGGCGCGGTGATCCGGCGCAGGGACCGTCAGCGGGTGCGGGATGTGCCGCCGGCAGACAATTCGATGCCGCCGGCCGAGCCGGGCTCGGAGAACTAGATGAATGCCCATACAGTGTCGAGGCCGTAGCGTCAATGTAGGCCATTCGATGGTTCCGTTTCGGAATACTTGGATCCGCTGACTGAGCGTGTTCGTTTGGACCATCCTCACCCGAGTGTTGAACCTTACAGCCACTCGTTTGGATCCATTCTTGATTGATCGACGGCTTCGTTGCTACTCTCGGGCTAGCGAAGCTACACCCGAAAGGGGTAACTGGCCGGGTCGACTCGGGGGAGTCGTGGGCGCTCGACCGAACGGTCGCTGCGGTTCGGGCGCGAGGGGACACGGGGGAAGTTGCTCATGCGCTCGCTGCCGCATAATGCTGCCGAATTGCTGGTCCAAGGAGCCGCGCCGCGCGGTTTGGCTCCACAAATAGCTCGAGAGATAGCCGTCGTCGGCGCCGCCATAACCGTGGTTGTCGTGATGAGTCGACTCATCGCGGTGCTGCAAGCCGTCTCGGTGGGCCACACGGCTCTTCTGCTCTCGGTGACCGCGTGCGCGTTCGCCGCCATGGCGGCGATCCTGGCCGCGCTGGCCGGGCGTCTGACGTCCGATCACCGGCTGACCTGGTTGAGCTCGACGCTCATCTTCTACAGCGTGGTGGACGTGCCGGCCACCACCACCAGCTGGCTGGTCGCGCCGGTCAGTCCGGTGGTCAACGCGGCCCGGATGGCCGCCTGTGCGGTGGCCGTCGGCCTGTTGTGCGCCTCGGTGTGGCCACCGACTAAGCTGTGGCCGAGCCTGCGTTGGCTCGGCGCGGTGATCGGCCTGGCGCTGACCCTGGGAGCCGCCGGGGTCGCCCAGTGCGCACCCTCGGTAGCGGCCGCGGTGACTACCTTCCTCCCGCTGCGCGTCGGACTGTCGCTGCTCGGCGTGGTTGCCGGCGTCTGGCTGGCCGTCCTCGGCTGGCGGCGGCACAGCACCGCCCTGGCCCGGGTCGGCCTCGGCTTCGCGGTCATAGCAGTCGCGCACGCCACCCGGCTGGCCACGGACAGCGGTTTGTACACCGACTCGAAGCTGACGTTCGCAAGTATCCGACTCCTCGGCGTGGTGCTGGTGCTGATCGGGCTGAGCCAGCTCACCTACGTCATGCTGCGCGCGGTGGACGACCGCCACAACGACCACCAGGAGCAGCTGCGGCTCGCCCAGCTGAACCTGGACCGGTTCGCCGAGCGGGACCACGAGCTGCGCAACGGGCTCGCCGGGTTGGCCGGCGCCACCAATGCGCTGGCCGGGTCCCCGGTGGGGGAGAAGGACGAGCTGCGGACCGCGGTGGCTTCCGAGTTGGCCCGGCTGGATGCGCTGCTGGGCAACTCCGGTCGGGAGGCCGATCGGGTCGCGGCGTACCGGATCCGCGAGGTGCTGCGCGATGTCGTACTGCTCTGGCGCACCACGGGGATGGAGATCCGGTTGGACGTCGAACCCGGACTGCGGGTGAAGCGCGTGCCGGACACCCTGGCCCAGGTGGTGACCAACGTGGTGGCTAACTGCGCGCGGCACGCGGCCGGCAGCCCGGTACGGGTGCAGGCCTTCCGCCGAGGGGCCTGGGTACGGATCCGGATCTCAGACTCGGGCCCCGGGCTCGGGCCGCTCTCCGAGACAGGCGTGTTCGGCCGGCGGTCCTGTGACCAGGCCGCCGGTGGGCAGGGGCTCGGCCTCTACATCTGCCGGAAGCTGCTGGCCGAGGACGGCGGATCGATCCGCATGCTGCCCGCCCAGCCGGGCCGGCCGGGCTGCACCGTGGTGATCGAACTGCCGGCCGCGGCCATCGTCGCGCGCCGGGCAGCGCAACGGGCCGTCTCGAGTTCGGCATGACCGCGACGAACCGGGCAAATGCGGGCAACGCCGTTCCCGTCGGATACCCGATCCTGGTCATCGACGACCACGAGCTGTTCAGCACGACGCTGCGGATGGCCTTGCGGGCACAGGGCTTCGACGCTCATCAGCTGCCCATCACCAGCATCGACCATCTCCGGGACCGGATCGCCCAGTTCCGGCCGGGCCTCGCGGTGCTCGACCTGGACCTCGGGCAGGACCAGGACGGTCGGTGGATGAACGGCGCCGAGCTGGTCGAGGCGCTGTGCGCCCGTGGCTGGCAGGTACTGGTGGTGAGCGGCAGCGTGGACACCCCCGGGGTGGCGGCCGCGATTGCCGCCGGCGCGGTCGGATCGGTGCCCAAGTCCACCTCGTTCGACGGGCTGCTGGATATCGTGCTGGCGGCCGCGGCGGGCGAGCCGGTGATGACCGAGGTCGAGCAGCAGGACTGGGTCACCCGCCACCGCGGCTACCTGGCGCAGGAGCGCGAGCTGGCCAGGCGCCTGGGCCGGCTCAGCGCGCGCGAGCGCGAGGTGCTCGACCTGCTCGCCGAGGGGCTCCGCGCGGCGGAGATCGCCGAGCACTTCATGGTGTCGATCACCACCGTGCGCACTCAGATCCGCAACATGCACACCAAGCTCGAGGTCCAGTCCCAGCTCGGCGCGGTCGCTCTGGTTCGGCAGGCGCGACAGTGGTAGATCTTGCACGTGACTGAGCCGCACGAGCTGACCGCGTTGCAGCAAGCCGCCGCGTTGCGGGCCGGCGAGCTGGGCGCCGTCGAGCTGGTCGAACACGCACTGCGCCGGATCGAACGGCTGGACCCGACATTGGCGGCGTTCGTGACGCTCACCCCGGAGCGGGCGTTGGATGCGGCCAGGGCGGCGGAGAAGTTGCTCGCCGGTGCGTCGGGGACGGCGGGGTCGCGGCGAGCGGAGCCGGGGAGAGCCGAGGCGGGCAGCGCCGAGGCGGCCGGGCTGCCGCCGCTGCTCGGGGTGCCCACCGCGATCAAGGACCTGGCGGTGACCGCCGGGGTGCGCACCACGTTCGGCTCGCCGGTCTACGCGGACTACGTGCCGGAGGTCGACGACGACGCCGCCCGGCTGCTGGCCGCCGCCGGCACCATCAGCCTCGGCAAGACGGCAGTGCCCGAGTTCGGCCTGCCGCCCTACACCGAACCCGCCGGCCGGCCGGCGACCGTCACGCCGTGGGATGTGCGGCGACTGGCCGGCGGCTCATCCGGCGGGGCCGGCGCGGCGGTGGCCGCCGGCCTGATCGCGTTCGCGCACGGCACCGACGGCGGCGGCTCGATCCGCATCCCGGCCTCGGTGTGCGGACTGGTCGGGCTGAAGACCAGCCGGGGCCTCGTGTCGCGCGGCCCGGTCGGCGGCGACCCACTCGGGCTGTCGGTGTCCGGCCCGCTCGCGCGGACCGTGCCGGACGCGGCGGCGATGCTGGACGCACTGGCCGTCCCGGTGCCGGGCGAGCCGTTCACGCGGCCGGTCGCAGGCGGGGAGTCGTTCCTCGAAGCCGCCCGTCGCGCCGAGCCCGGCCGGTTGAGGATCGGCCGCTATGCCCGGCCCATGCTGCCCGAGCTGACCGTCGACCCAGCATGCCTGGCGGCCTACGAGCGCACCAGCGAGCTGCTCGCCGACCTGGGCCACGAGGTGGTCGACCTCGACCCGGGGACAGATCCGGCGTTCGTCGAGGTGTTCGAGACGCTCTGGGCGGTGCTCGCGCACGGCCACCCGGTGCCGCTGGCGGCCGAGCACACCCTGAAACCGCTGACCCGGTGGTGGCGGGCCCGTGGCGCGGCGGTCAGCGGACCGGAGTTCATGGCTGCCGCACAGGCGGCGCACAACGTGTCCCGGCGGGTCATCGCCGCGCACCTGGCGGTGGACGTCGCGCTCACCCCGACGCTGGCGCAGCTGCCCCGCCCGGTCGGCTGGTTCACCGACGGCGGTGACCCGGCGCACGACCCGGCGGACGACTACGCGCGGCAACAGGCCTTCACCCCGTTCACCGCGATCTACAACATCACCGGCCAGCCGGCGCTGAACTTGCCGCTGGGCTGGACCGAGCCGACCGACGACCGGCCGGTGCTCCCGGTGGGGGTTCAACTGGTCGGAGCGCCGGGGGCGGACCGGCTGCTACTCGAGCTCGGCGCCTCGCTGGCGGCGGCCGCACCGTGGGATGATCGTCACCCGCCGACCTGGTAGCGGTACACCCCGGTCCGTCAACGTCAGGCCCTTCGAGAAATTATCGTTAAGTTTGGCGAGACGGAGCCTCGTTCGTTCGACCTAGCCTTGCGCACGGGATTGGTCGCGGGGCCGACGTGACCGTGGCGGCCTGCGGCTAGGCCATCGCCCGCGGACAGCCCACATGAGGTCGCGGGGTGGCCGATGCACATCCTCCATTGGGAGAACCGCGGCCGCCCGCGATCCATCAGCGTCGAGAGGTCAGCGCAGCAATGACCACAACTTCTCCGCCGGTTGCGAGCCCGCGGTCGCCGGTGCGCCGACCCATGTCCTCGGTCAGTGGCCTGGTCAAGGCGATGCGGCCGCGGCAATGGCTGAAGAACGTGTTGGTGCTGGCCGCGCCGCTGGCGAGTGCCGACCTGGTCCAGGTCTCCGTGCTGGAGAAGGTCGGGTTGGCGTTCGTCGCCTTCTGCATGGCCGCCTCGGCGGTGTATCTGATCAACGACTCGGTGGATGTCGCGGAGGACCGGGCGCACCCGGTGAAGCGGCATCGGCCGATCGCGGCCGGCCTGGTGCCGCTGAAGCTGGCGGTTGCCACCTCGGCGGTCCTGTTCGTGGGTTCGCTGGCGGTGGCCTGGCTGGCCTCGATGCAGCTGCTGATCGTGATCGCGGTGTATATCGCGGTGCAGCTGGGTTACTGCTTCGGCCTCAAGCACCAGCCGGTGATCGATATCTGCATCGTGGCGTCGGGGTTCCTGATCCGGGCCATCGCCGGTGGTGCCGCGTCGAACATCCCGCTGTCGCAGTGGTTCCTGCTGGCGGCCGGGTTCGGGTCGCTGTTCATGGTGGCCGGTAAGCGGTACGCGGAGTTCGAGCTGGCCAGCCGGACCGGTGCGAAGATCCGCAAGTCGCTGGAGCGGTACTCGGCGTCGTATCTGCGGTTCGTCTGGACGCTGTCGGCCAGTGTGCTGATCATGACCTATGTGTTGTGGGCGTTCGAGATCCGCGCGGCGCACCACAACTCGGTGTGGTCGGTGATCTCCATCGTGCCGTTCGTGGTGGCGGTGCTGCGCTACGCAGTCGATGTGGACGGCGGCAACGGCGGCGAGCCCGAGGAGATCGCCATCGGCGACCGGGTGCTGCAGGTGCTCGCGGTGCTCTGGCTGTGCGCCGTGGTCGTCGCGGTGTACTGACTGTGGCGTCCCTGACCGCGCCGCGCCCTGGGATGATCGTCACCCGCCGACCTGGTAGCGGTACACCCTGGTCCGTCAACTACCCTTGGCGCTTGTGAGCTTCCTGCAGACGGTGCTGCTCTACGGCGCGGTGCCGGCGGGCATATTCCTGGTGATATCGCTGCTCGCGGCAGGCAAGGGCCTGAGCCGCCGGTCGAGGTACCGCCCCGGTGAGCCGTGGCGCTACCCGCCGGTGTGGTGGAGCGCGAACCCCGAGGGCGCCGCCCTGCCGGAGGTAGTCGAGCACGCCGAAACGGCGGGCGCGAGCCGAGGAGGAGCCCATGGCAACTGGTGAGCTCGCCCAGGCCGACTCCGGTCGCGGGGCCCACGCCGCCCCCGAGCCGGACCACGACGAGCACCCCGGCCAGCTCGGGGTGCCGGAGGACCTGCCACGCGGCTCGGTGGTCACGGCCTCCGGTCGGGTCTCGGGGGTGTCCGAGTCCGACGTCCACACCGAACCCGAGACGCCGTTCTCACCTGTGCAGCTGAGCCGCCTCGACGAGGCACTGACCCTGGTCAGCCGGCACACCCAGCTGCGCTTCTCGATCTACCTCGGCGACCTCGGCGAGGACTCGCACGCCGGCGCGCAGGCACTGCACGACAAGCTCGGCGCGGTCGGCACGGACTCGGTACTGATCGCGGTCGACCCGCAGCGCCGCAACGTCGACATAGTCACCGGGCCCGAGGCACGCGTGCGGCTCGCCGACCGCAGCGCCAAGCTCGCGGTGATGAGCATGGTCGCCTCCTTCAAGGAGGGTGACCTGGTCGGCGGGCTGCTCAGCGGCCTCCGGATGCTGTCCGACCAGGCTGGTTCACCGAGTTAGGTCTTGTTGTGTCGGGGTTCCGGAGGATGCGGGCGGTTCCAGCTCATCCGGACCACCGCTCGGCGTTCGCCTCGAACATCTCGGTGAGGATGTCGTCCACGTTGTGCTCTAGTCGCCAGCCTGGGTAGTGCCCGGCGAACCGGCCGTTGTCGCCGATCCACCAAATGTGGTCACCGGTGCGGTTGGTTTCGGAGTAGCTCCAGTCCATCTCCTGCCTCGTGATCTTCTCAGCGAGGGTGATGGCTTCGATCACCGAGCAATTGCTGAAACGTCCGCCGCCGATGTTGTAAACCTCGGCGACTCGCGGGACTCGCCAGAACCTGTCGAATGCGCTGATCAGGTCGGCGCAGTGGATGGCGTCGCGCACCTGCTTGCCGCCATAGCCGAAAATCGTGTACGGCGTGCGTGACATCGCGCATTTCATGACATATCCGAGGAACCCGTGCAGTTGGGCAGCGGAGTGCTGCGGCCCGGTCAGCGTGCCGCCTCGGAAGCAGGCCGTGGGCAGGTCGAAGTAGCGTCCGTACTCCTGCACCATGACGTCTGCAGCGACCTTCGAGGCGCCGAACACGCTATGTAGGCAGGTATCGATCGACATGTCCTCTCGGATGCCGTACTGGTATGTGTGCCCTGGTTCGATCTCCCACCGGGTGTCCCGCTCGACCAGCGGCAGGCAATTCGGTCGGTCGCCATAGACCTTATTGGTGGAGGTGAACACGAACGGCGCCGTCGGGCTGCTGACCCGGCATGCCTGCAAGACGTTCAACGTACCCACCGCGTTGACGTCGAAGTCAGTGAACGGGTCCCCAGCGGCCCAGTCGTGCGACGGCTGCGCCGCCGTATGCACCACCAGACCGATGTCATTGCCGTACCGGGCGAACAGGCGCATTACCTCGTCCCGGTCGCGGATATCTAGGTCGAAGTGGGTGTACGCACCCCCAAGCTGTGCCTGCAGGCGCTGACGGTTCCAGTCCGTGGAGCCGTCAGCACCAAAGAACACCCGGCGCATGTCGTTGTCCATGCCGACGACGTCGAGACCAAGTCCGCCGAAATGCAGGGCGGCCTCTGATCCAATGAGGCCGGCCGCTCCAGTGATGATGGCGACGGTCACTGCGTCGTCTCCTCTGCTCGCTCACCAACGTCATGCCAGACCACGTCCATCGGGATTCCGGTCCCAGGCCGGCACCCTGCCGCGGTGCTCACCAGCCGAATCCCTCGACTCGCACACCTGCCGCGGCATAGGTCCGCACGGGCAGGAAGTTGCGCCCGTCGAGCAACATGTCACCGTGCATGGCCCGGCGCAGTTCGAGCGGGTCGACGTCCAGGAACTCCGGCCACTCCGTGGCCAGCACTACGGCGTCAACGCGATGCGCGGCATCGTAGGCGTCCGCGGCGATCCTGACCGCTGACAGCTCCTCGGGAAGGGACTTCACCACGGGGTCGTAGGCTGAGACAACACAGCCAGCCGCCAACAGCCGACGAGCAATGTCGAGCGCCGGCGCGTCACGCAGATCGTCAGTGCCCGGTTTAAAGGCCAGCCCAAAGAGGGCAATGCGCCGCCCTTTGAGTACATGCAGGTCGCGCTGCAACTTGCGCACCGCGCGGGCCCGCTGCAGATCGTTCACCTCTAGCGATGCGCTCAACAGTGTCGGAGTGTGCCCGTACTCCTGTCCGGTGACCACCAGCGCGGCGATATCCTTGCCGAAGCAGGACCCGCCCCAACCAATGCCCGGTGACAGGAACTTCATGCCGATGCGCTGGTCGGCTCCGATGGCCGGAAGCACCTGTCGGGCGTCCGCACCCACAAACTCGCAGAGGGTGGCGATCTCGTTGGCAAAACTGATCTTAGTTGCCAGGAATGCGTTAGCCGCGTACTTGATCATTTCGGCGGACGCCAGGTCAGTCGTGATCAGGGCCGGCTTGCGACTGCGGCGTCCTCCGACGAAGGATTGCTCAAGGACGGGACGATAGAGCCCCTGCACCAGGCCGACACCGAGGTCGTCGCCGCCCAGAACGACGCGATCCGGATGCAGGAAGTCGTCGATCGCCGAGCCCTCGCGCAAGAACTCGGGGTTCGATACGACATGGAACTCTGGCTGACCGCTCTGGGGCAGTGCCTCCTCCAGGATGGTCCGAGCCAGGTTGCCCGAACCGACCGGAACCGTCGATTTGTTGACCACGACGCTGCTGTCGCGCAAGTACGGCGCCACCGTGCGCAGGGCGCTCTCGATCTGGACCAGGTCGGGGGTCCCGTTCGCCGAGGGCGGGGTGCCCACGCAGAGGAAGATCACGTCGGCGTCGGAAAGCGCCTCGGTGGTCTCGGTGGTGAACCGCAGCCGCTCTGTGGCGAGCGCTGTGTTAAGCAGCTCGGCAAGCCCGGGCTCGAAGAACGGAACCTGGCCTCGGTTGAGCTGGCCCGCCCGAGCCGGATCCAGGTCCAGACCACACACCTCGTGGCCGAGCCAAGCCAGGCAGGTCGAGGTCACGGCTCCGACGTAGCCGGTCCCGATGACCGCTACCTTTTGCCGCGGAGCGGGGACCTCGGGGGACGCCGCCAGTCGAATCGAACGCCGTGCCGCGCCTGGTGTGCTGCTCAGCTGCGTGCGGAACCAGTCCACGGTCCGCCCCAGCCCCTCGTCGACGTCCACCTCCGGCTCCCAGCCCAGCTCGGCGCGGGCGATCGAAATGTCCGGTCGTCGGATGCTGGGATCGTCCTGGGGCCGAGGTACGAACTCGATGGTCGAGTCTGACGAGGTCACCTCGATCACCAGCTTGGCAAGGTCGAGCACTGACAATTCGTGCGGATTGCCGATGTTGACCGGCCCATGCAGATCCGAGAACAGCAGCTTCAGGGCACCGTCGATCAAATCGTCCACATAGCACACCGACCGGGTTTGGCTGCCGTCGCCGGCCACCGTGATCGGTTCTCCGGCCAACGCCTGGCTGATGAAAGTCGGGATGGCCCGGCCATCGCTGCCGCGCATCCGGGGACCGTAGGTATTGAAGATTCGCATGATCGCGGTGTTGACACCGTGAAAGGTGCGATACGAGGTGGTTAGTGCCTCCGCGAACCGTTTGGCCTCGTCGTAGCAGGCTCGGGGTCCCACTGGGTTGACGTTCCCCCAGTAGCTTTCCGGCTGAGGGTGGACCAGCGGGTCGCCGTACGTCTCGGAGGTCGAGGCAAGCAGGTACCGTGCACCTTTCTCCCTGGCCAGCCCCAAGGTGTTCAGGGTACCAAGGGACCCAACCTTGAGAGTCTTGATCGGCAGTTCGGCGTAGTCGATCGGTGACGCCGGCGAGGCGAAGTGAAGCACGAAGTCGACCGGACCAGGAATGACGAGGTGGTTGGTGACGTCCGCGCGCAGGAGTCGAAAGCCATCACTGTCCTGCAGATGTGCGACATTGTCGGGGGAACCGGTCAGAAAATTGTCCACGCAAACGACGTCGATGTCTAGGTCGAGCAGCCGCTCAGCCAGGTGGGAGCCGAGAAAGCCGGCTCCGCCGGTGAGAACAGCGCGTTGACGCATTGCCCGTCTCCGTTCGATGCGTAATGAGGTGGTGCTAGGCCGTGAAATGGCGACCGCAACCTTTGACTCGAGCGGCACGTTGTGGGCAGACAACGCATTGCCAGCCGATCGGTGCCGATGTGGTCGAATGAGGTGGCCACCGGTGCGTCTCGGGTCGCGGTTGGCCGCCGCCTGAACGAACAGGGATAGCGTGGCACCGCCAACAGCGCGTGCAATCATCACAAATTAGTATCCAACGACTCGGTCTGGGACCGAGCGCGCCTGTCCACCGGAGTGGTGACGATGGCGACGCGGTGCGTGGCGCCGATGAGGACCGTGCGCCGCACCAGGCCGAGCCATCCCAGCACAGGTGGAGATCAACTCTCTGAGGGAGACCGCCGCGCTTTGGCTTCGAGTACGGCGCTGTGGTATCTGAGCCTGCTGGTTGCCGCCACCGTTTGTGGCGCGCGAACTCGACCAGGCGACGGTGGCCCGAGGAGTACGACTGCGGTGACGAGGTGACCGTCTCGTCACTGAGAGTCGAAGGCCTTGCTTGATCGACGAGAAGCATACTCAGTCATGATGATGCCCTGGACGAGCCGGTCCGGCAGACTTCACCACGAGGAGCATCTCCGCCGGCATTGTTCATGTTCCTGGAAGGAGAGCTTTTTGCAATGGGCCAGGACACGGTTGATGCGAGAGGGCGTTGAGTCATGACCCTGCGGCGAATGACGCGAACTCTGCTGGGAAAATGGCATTTGACGATACCAGGCGTGCTTTTATCATTGGTGATTTCGGGTCTTATCTTCAACGTTGTTCCTCCGCTGTACGCGTCCAGTGGTGTGGCCGTCATGGTGCAAGCGGGGCATACAAGTGCGAGGACCTCCAATCCGCTGCTTAGTTTCGATCCCAGCCTTGGCACGACGGCTCAGATCACGATCGCATCACTCAACAATCCCGATACCTTGTCCGAAGTGTCGGTGGCCGCCGGAAGTACGTTCAGCGTCAAGAACGCGGGCCCTGAAACGACTGGAGTACTGGGCGCACAGCCCTTTATCTACTTCAACACACAGAGTCCGATCGCGGGTGAGAGTGCTGCAATGGTTTACCGACTCATGGATGTCGCACGCCAAAACCTGACCGACCGGCAGAAGGACCTCAAGGTACGTGCGAAGAACTACATCAGTCTGCAGACCGTGGTTGAAGCCACCCCACCGAAATATGTCGTGAACACGCAGGCAGCGGCGGCTGGAGCTGCCTTACTCGGTGGCGTCCTCGTCACGTGTGGACTCATTCTGTTGTGGGAGCACGTTCTGAGCTCTCGCCGTCGAGTCAAGTCGGTTTCGGATCCCGTCGGGAACTCAGCTCGCGAGCGCGTAGCTTCCTGGGAGGAGGCGGAAAGGCTGAACATCGGGTCGAGGGAGGCGAGCCTCAAGATCCCGGCAGAGCTGCTCGCGATGAACTCCACGAACATCAAATCCAATTCCGGCTGAGTGCGTGCGGATGAAGCACCCCGAACCAGACCTCATACACCTACTGCCGGGCCGGGGAAGCCGCACCCCGACCACAGGCCCATCCGTCGACTCGCTGACCTCGAACTGCGCCACCGCGTGGCCCGGGTCGAGGACCGCATTCCGCGTGGCGAAGGACACTAGACTGCGCACAGCCCCTGCTTGGGCAGAACCACTCCCGAGCTCGTGCGAATTTGTCGCGCAGGTCGCCGATGGTCGACGTTATTTAGATCCCTGACCTGATAGTTAAGAGGTGCCTTGAGCGCAACTCAGAAAGTCCTTGATGACATTCAGGATGAAACGCGTTCTGTTCTGCGGAAGTACCTGCTACCTGACACCCGTGCGGCGCTCGTCGACTTCCCGAGCCATCGCAACGCCGGGGATTCGCTGATCTACCTCGGTCAGCAACGGTACCTAAGTGAACTCGGTGTGGGTATAGACTATATCTGTGATGGGTTTCGGTACAGTGCGAATGCATTGCGTGATCGCGTTCCCGTCGGACCGATATTGATTCAAGGTGGCGGCAATCTTGGTGACCGCTGGCTCGAGACGCAAGAATTCCGTGAGCGGGTGATTAGAGACTTTCCCGATCGACGAATTATACAGCTCCCTCAGAGTATTGATTTCCGCACGCGTCGGGGCGCGGAGCGCGCACGGAGAATATTTGAAGACCATTCGGATCTCACACTACTTATTCGAGATCATGAGAGCCTTGAACGCACTCGCGGAATTTTCCCGAATGTTGCGTCAGAGTTTTGCCCTGACTTGGCTCTCGGGAACGACGCTATGGAGGTTGAACGGACCCGTGAGGCCGCCGTAGACTTTGTGCTGCTGCTGCGGAAAGACACAGAGCGAGCAGAGGACCTGCATTATGAGCGCCGCAGTGAATTTTCTTATCTCCAGCAAGATTGGGGCCTCCCTCGTGCTGCCCTTCTGCGTTGGCGCCTTCTGCAAGGTCCTGGTTGGGCGGCTCGAGTCTTTCCTTCCCTGAAGAGTCTCGCGTACCCAATGCTTGTATGGTCGTACGAGCAACAGGCGCGGATAAACGTAAAGCAGGCATGTCAGGATCTCGGTCAGGGTCGCGCTGTGATCACTGACCGATTGCATGCGGCAGTTCTCGCAGCTCTATTAATGAAGCCAGTGATTGCAATGGACAATGCGAACGGTAAGATTTCGGCGGCGTTCACAGCGTACCTCCATCGGCTACCGGGAGCGAGATTTGTCTCATCAATAGAAGAGTCTAGGGTCGTTGCTGACCAGATTTTGAAAGGCTGACATTGTCTTGCTCTGCCCGCCTGGTCCGTGCACGTTACTTGTGGTGGAAGGCCGAGAAGGTGTCCGCTCAATGTGTGCCGTCAATGAATCGGCTTGTCGCGGCGATGAGGTCTTTCGCACGGTCAAGGCCGCTGTCTCGGATGGCATCGCTGGTGGTGATCTCGAAGTAGATCTCCACCCATGTTTTGCCAGGAGTCTGAAGTCGGTCTGAGGTGACCTGCGGTTGCGCGCCAGCCACGCTCCGCCGATTCGCGCGTTGGCGGCGATCGCGCGACCCGATCGAGCGGCCATCGAGCCGGGTCCAGTCCCCGATTTCCACGGCCAACCCGAACGCGGTCAACGTCGACACTCCGCGCAGGCAACCAAGCCGGATCATCACCGGGGTGAACACACTGTGAGCGGCCATCGCCGTGATCGCCTCATCCAAGCAATCGCGTCGCGCCACCGTGGCCAGCATCGTGTCGTAGGCGACGTCGAACGCCAGCTGCAGCCCGGACAGGGCGAAGCGCTGCGACCGCAGCTACCGGTCATGCGCACCGGTCCACGCTTTGCCCTGGTAGTACACAATTCCCTGGCGCAGCAACAGTTTCGAGAGCCGATGCCGTGCCGACATCAAATCCCCACGGACATCCTATCCCGGACCAGGTCCCGAGCCGCTTCCTGCTCCACACTCGGGATCGCAATCGCGACGATCTCCCCGAGGTGCAGCAACCGGGCCAGGTGCCGCGCGTCGCGGGCAGGGGGTCGGTCTTCACCCGATCCCCGGACGGGCGCTGCAACTTCGACGGCGCCACGACCAGACACTCGATACCCTGCTCGGCCAGGAACCGGGCCAGCCCGAACCCCCGTCGGACCGACCTCGTAGGTCACCACGACCGGTCCAGGCAGAGACCGCACCCAGGATCCGATATCACCGCGGTCAGGAGTCAAGCGACGTTCGAACAGTTCTCCGGTCCGCCCGCCCAACCCACACGCGACCACCGACCGTGCGTGCACATCCAGCCCAACACTCGTACGATTCCCGATCACTGGGCCCTCCACATCTGTGGGCTCTACCGCCAGGACCCACTCCTGACGGCAACCCGGGTCTGTAACAAGATCGGTGTTTTCGGCTGTTCTGGTTAGTACTTCTCGGCGCTCGGCCAGCGGTCACCGAACGTGTTCGCAAACGCGTTCAGGGCAGGTTTCCACCGCATCGTCCACCGCGTCTGGCCCTTACCGGTCGGGTCCAGCGACCGGGTGACCAGGTAGAGACACTTGAGCGCGGCTTGCTCTGTGGGGAAGTGACCTCGTGCCCGCACAGCCTTACGATACCGCGCATTCAACGACTCGATGGCGTTAGTAGAGCACAACACGGTCCTAATTTCTGGATCGTAGTCCAGGAACGGCGTGAATTCCTCCCACGCGTTGCGCCACAGTCGGATCATCGCGGAATACTGGCCACCCCACGTCTCCTCCAACTCATCCAACGCGACCGCAGCGGCCGCTGCGGTCGCCGCCGTGTAAATCGGCTTCAGATCCTTCTTCAGCGCGTCCCAATCACGCTTCGACGCAATCCGGAACGAATTCCTAATCAAGTGGATCACGCATGTCTGCACTCGAGCCAGCGGCCACACATCGGCCACCACGTCCGGCAGCCCCTTCAACCCATCGCAAACCACGAAGAACACATCCTTCATGCCACGATTTTTCAGGTCCTGCAACACTTGCAGCCAAAACTTCGCCCCCTCACCGCCCGGACCAGCCCAGATACCGAGCACGTCCTTGCGACCCTCCAGCGTCACCCCGATCGCCGCGTAGAACACTCGGTTCGAGACCTGGCCGTCCCGCACCTTCACAACCACGGCATCAATAAACACGGCCGCGTAGCATTCATCGAGCGGACGCGACTGCCATTCCTGCATCTCCGCGACCACACTGTCAGTGATCCGAGAAACCGTCTCCCTCGACACCGAAGCACCATAAATCTCGGCGAAATGCGCGGAAATCTCGCCCGTCGTCAAACCTTTCGCGTACAACGACAACACGATCTCATCAACACTGCCGAGTCGCCGCTGCCGCTTTTTCACGATCACCGGCTCAAACGTGCCCTCACGATCCCGTGGCACCGCCACCTCGACCGGACCGACCGCATCCGAGATCACCGTTTTGGTGCGGCTGCCGTTGCGCACGTTCGTGCCCTCACGACCCGGCTGATCACCGTGTTTCGAGTGGCCGAGGTGCTCAGTGATCTCCGCGGTCAATGCGGTCTCCAGGACCGTCTTAGTCAGCTGCTTGAGCAGCCCGTCCGGGCCGGTCAACGCCAGCCCCTGTTCCTGCGCTTGCGCCACCATCGCCGCAACCAGCTGCTCCTGAGCACTCGCCGGCTTGCTGGCCTTCGTCTTCGACGTCCGCGTTGTCACAGCGTCAACTGTCATCACACTCCGTGCCCATCCCGCCGGACCTCAGCCCGGCGCGTCAGGCCGAAAACACCGAAGATCGAACAGTCCCGGCAACCCACGTCTGTGAGTGTCGTTGCGGTTCTCCTCGGTCGAGGACCACCAGGCTCGGTGCCGGTGACCGCGGTGTGACCCACCCACGTTTTGGCCGTTTCGGCGTGCCTTACATGTGACCTGTCCATCGTGGTTGCCGGCGCCGGCCTGGCCCAGCAGTTGGCTTGATCAGAAGCATGTCCGCCTGTCGGCGTGACCCGTCACAGAAGTGCCACTTGGTGATCCCACCCAGGCCGGTGCCAGACGTTGAACGCTCCTCGAGAAAGGGATCAAGCCGGTGGTCATGCTGGCGGAACTCGTCGATGCCGTCGTCGGTGTTGACATTCACCGCGACACACACCAAGTCGAGATCGCTCTTCCCAACGGTGCCCCAATCGCGGTCACCACGATCAGCAATGACACCAGCGGGTTCGCTGAGCTGCTGGCCTGGATCGTTGACCATGCTCCCGGACCGCGGCTAGCGATGTCGATCGAAGGCACCCGCAGCTACGGCATCGGCCTGGCCCGCGCGCGGCGGATGCGGCCGGCCTGATCATCATCGAATGCGAGCAGCCACAGCGGACGACTCGACGCGGGAAGGGCAAATCCGACCCCATCGATGCGCACCTAGTGTCGCGTAAGCACGCTGTCTTTAGTTTTGGCTGATCGTTGGGCTTTGGCGAGGATGGTGTCTGCGTCCTTGGTCCAGATGAACGGTTCGCAGTGGTCGTTCCAGGTGTCGATGAAGCGGCCGATGGTGTCGGTGAGTTCTCGGACGGAGGTGAAGCTGCCTCGGCGTATTGCTTGGCGGGTGATGATCCCGAAGAAGATCTCGACCATGTTCATCCACGAGCCCGAGGTCGGGGTGAAGTGCATGGTGATCCGAGGGTTGCGGGCTAGCCAGTTCTTCACTGCCGGGTGTTTGTGGGTGGCGTAATTGTCGGCGACGATGTGCAGCTTGATCCTCGGGTAGGCCTTGGCGACCTGCTTGAGGAAGCGCAGGAACTCCTGGTGGCGATGCCGGGACATGCAGGCGTCGGTGACCTTGCCGGTGGCGACTTCGAGTGCCGCGAACAGTGTGGTGGTGCCGTGGCGGATGTAGTCGTGGGTGGCCCGCTCGGGCAGCCCGGGTCGTAGCGGCAGGATCGGCGCGGTCCGTTGCAAAGCTTGCACCTGGGACTTCTCATCGATCGAGAGCACCACAGCCTTATCTGGCGGGTACAGATACAGCCCGACGACGTCGCGGACTTTCGCTTCCAGTTGTGGGTCGGTGGAGAATTTGAAGCGTCTCGGCCCGCCAGGGCTGGATGCCGAAGCGGCGCCACAACCTGCTGATCGAGTCGTGGGAGACCCGCGTTCCGCGCCGGCGTAGCCAGTCGGCGAGTAGTCGGCTCGACCAGTGCGTGATGCCCAACTCCGGCGGTGGCCGGGTCAGGGTCGCGGTCAGGATCTCATCGCGCACCTCGTCGGTCACCGCCGTGCGCGGTGGCGGTGTGCGGACGAGCTCAGCCAGGCCGGCCAGCCCCTGCTGAGCGAACCGGCGACGCCACAGCACGACGGTCGGTTCCGAGCAGCCCACCCGCTCGGCGATCTGCGGCCCCGTCATTCCCTGGCTAGACAGCAGCACGATCCGCGCCCGTGCCACGTCACGAGCGAGCGCACCGCGATCCCGGACCCGACGTTCCAGCTCCGCCCGCTCAGCTTCCGACACGGCTAGAACGTGCAGCCGATTCGGCATGGACCAGTTTCTCACCGTTCAACCGAACACTAAGTCAGACACGCGTCACAACACTAGCGGTGCTTGCGGCGCTGCAATTGGACGCCGGCCGACTGCCCACTCCCCGCGCCGACGGCGACCGTGAAGCACTCCGGATCCTGCTCACCGCGCGTCAAGAACTCACCACCACCAGCACCGCGCAAACCAACCGTCTCCGCGCCTTTGGCGTGCCTCCCACATTTCGGATAGCGGACCCAATAAGGTTCCGTCCGAATTGGAGGAAGATCGATGCGGGAGAAGCGCCGGAGATTCAGCCCGGAGTTCAAGTCTGAGGCGGTTCGACTTGTGGTCGACACCTCGCGTCCTGTCGCTGAGGTTGCCCGCGAGATAGGCGTGCACGAAGGCACTCTCGGGAACTGGGTCAACAAGTATCGCGCCGAGCATGCCAGCGACGAGCCACCGTTGACTATGCCAGAGCGAGCACGCCTGCGGGAACTCGAGCGCGAGAACCGGGAATTGCGCATGAAAACCGAGTTCCTGGGAAAGGCAGCGGCCTTTTTCGCCCAGGAGTATCGGTGAGCGAGAAGTACTCGTTCATCGAGGCGGAGAAGGCGCACTACCCCATTCAGACAATGTGCGGCTGGTTGCGTGTGTCGACCTCAGGTTTCTACTCCTGGCGAGACCGGCCTGCCTCACACACGGCGATCCGTCGCGCACGACTGGGCGCGCTCGTCCAGGCGATCTTCGAGGAGTCGGACGGGACGTATGGCTATCGGCGGGTCCACGCGGCCCTGGCCCGCCAGGGCGAGGTATGCGGACCGGAGATGGTCCGCGACCTCATGTCTGAGCTGGATCTGGTCACCTGCCAGCCACGACCGTGGCGTCCGACCACGACCCAAGCCGGCGAGGGCGCCGCGAGCATCCCCGACTTGGTGGGTCGCGACTTCACCGCCGACGCGCCGGGCAAGAAGCTCGTCGGTGATATCACGTACCTGCCGACATGGCAGGGGTTCTGTTACCTGGCAACCGTGATCGACTGCTGCACCAAAGAATGCATCGGCTACGCGATCGCCGAGCATATGCGCGCCGAACTCGTCATCGACGCGCTCCGCATGGCCTCCCGAAACTACGACCTAGAAAGCGAAGCGATTTTCCATAGCGATCACGGATCCCAATATCTGAGCCAGGCCTTCGCCGAGGCGGCGGCTCAACTCGACATTCGACAATCAGTCGGCCGAGTAGGCTCATGTTTCGACAATGCCCTCGCCGAATCGTTCAACGCCACTCTGAAGGTGGAGCGCGTCAACCGCACCGCCTACCCTACAAGAGAACACGCCCGAAAGGATGTAACCCGATACATCGAGTTCCGCTATAATCTCAAGCGTCTCCACTCGGCGCTGGCCTACCGAACTCCACGAGAGGCCTACAACGAGTACCAAAATCAGCGGCAAGCGGCATAACAACACGAATAATAGCTATCCGAAAAACGCGGGGCAGCCCACTTATTGCTCAGCGGCGACGATCAGGACCGCAAACTGGCCTGAGCTCGGCGCACGGACACAACCCTGGCCTTTCTGGCCCGACGCCGGTTACCCCAAGACTCCAGCCGCGAGCAGGCCGTGCGGCACGCCGAGATCCGCCGCCTCGCGACCGCCCTGCGCGAAGCCGCCCGCACCCTGAACCGCCCCGGGTTCAGTGGAGGCTCGGTTCTGCCGGCAGCGGGTGCTGCACGGCGGTGTTGTGACGGTAGTACTCGTTTTCGTACTCGATGGGTAGGACGTGGCTGATCTCGCCGTGCAGGCGGTGAGCGTTGAACCAGGCGACCCAGCTCATGGTGGCCAGCTCCAGATCATCGACTCCGCGCCAGGGGCCCTCGTGGCGCACGCATTCGGTCTTGTAGAGGCCCACCACGCTCTCGGCGAGGGCGTTGTCGTAGGTGTCGCCGACGGTCCCGATCGAGGCGACCGCGCCGGCGTCGAGCAGCCGGTTGGCGTAGCGAATGGCCGTGTATTGCGACCCGGCGTCCGAGCGATGTACCAGCCCGTCGACGCTGTGGTGGGCTCTGGCGCGGGTCCACAACGCCATCTCCAGTGCGTCCAGGGGCAGCTGGGTGGGCATGCTCGGTGCGGTGCGCCACCCGACGATGTGCCGGGAGTAGACGTCGGAGACGAACGCGGTGAACGCCATCCCGGACCAGGTCGGCACGTAGGTGAAATCCACCACCCAGAGCCGGTTCGGGGCGTCGGCGTGGAACTCGCGTTTGACCAGGTCAGGAGGCCGCTGAGCCGCTGCGTCGGGGCGGGTGGTGCGGAACTGGCGGCCCCGCCGCGCGCCACGCAACCCGGCTTTGTGCATCAGTCTCTCCACCGTGCAGCGGGCCACCGGCGCTCGGTCGACCCCGCCTTGGCGGCGCAGCTGGTGCCACACCTTGCGCGCTCCGTAGAGGCCTCGGCCCCGTTTCGGGTCGGCGTGTAGCGCGATGATCTCGGCCAACACCGCCTCATCGCGCACGTCGCGTGCGCAAGGCGGTCGGGAACGGGCAGCGTAGTAGCTGCTCGGAGCGATCGTGATGTCGTGCTCGGACAGCACGCGGCAGATCGGCTCGACCCCGAACCGTTCCCGATGCGCATCGATGTAGTCGACGATCAACCCAGTCGGCGGTCGAGCTCCGCCGCGGCGAAAAACGCCGAGGCCGTCTTCAGGATCTCGTTCGCCCGCTTGAGCTCCCGATTCTCCCGCTCGAGCGCGCTGATCCGAGCCGCGTCCGCGGTGGTGGTTCCCGGCGCCCGGCCGGGCGTCGATGTCGTCTTGCTTGCACCAGTTGCGCAGGGTGTCGGGCTTGATGCCCAGCTGCGGACCGATCCGCTTACACGCGGCGTTGATCGACAGCCTTGGGTCCTGTCCACGCGCCTCGGCGACCAACCGCCGAGCCCGCTCGCGCATCTCATCCGGGTACTTCCTGGGTGCTGGCACTGATCCACTCTCCCGTTGGATCAGAGCCTCCATGCAACCCGGGGCGGTTCACCCCACCTCGCCGGGCTCTGCTCGGAGCGCTTCGCAGGCGGACCTGGCGTCGTGCGCGAGTACGACGAGGTGAGTAGCTGGGCGGAATTGCACCGCCCGGCTTTCGCAGTACCTTGAACGCCCCACGACCGTCGCGGTCGCAGGTCCACTTGCGCCGGATTCGAACCACCACACGAAGGAATCGTCAGCTCGGCCACCGGCAAACGATCCGTTCCCGCGTGGCAAGCCCGGGGGGACCGAACTCGACCGAGCCCAACGCCTCCGACCTAGAACGACCACGACCACCCCACGTGAAAGCAGGGGGGAGCGACCGGCATGCGTAATTGTGCCCCACCACAGAACATAGACCGACTCACGACCCACGACACTACTGTGTTGTTCTTGCTCCGACGTTGAACCATGGGTCACGAGCCAGTTCTTTGAAGCTGCTGTAGACTCTCGGATCGCTCCTCGGCGCGTCAACCATCCAGTTGTTGGTCGGCTCCACGGCAGAGGTATCTTCGTCAAAGAACGATATACCGCGAAGGTAATTCATCGACTTCGCACCTGCTACCACAGAGTGGAAGTAGTTGCTCTTCGATATCGGGTGGCTGGCATCGTAACTTGTTCCGGTTTCTCCGATCACGAACGGCTTCCTCGGACCAAATGTGTCGTGCACTGTTGGCAGACATGGGCCGCCGGCGCACATTCCCTCGTAATTGAACAACTCGTCAAAGCGAGACCATCCAGAATGCAGGGGACTCACCCAGCACGACGTGTCTCCGACGGAGCAGCCGCTGTATGCATCCGAGCCGACCCAGTCGACGTAGTGATCGCCAGGATAGGAGTTTGCAACGCACTGGGTGACGCCTTCGTAAGGATTATACCAAAATCCGACATTAGTTGCGGCGTTGTATCGGAATACACTGACCATTCGCTGCCAGGCGCTTTGAAACTGTGTTCCGCATGAATTGACATCACCATTAGCCGCGTCGGGGAGAGCGCTGAATTTCGCAGCTGGCACGTTGAATTCAATGAACGTTCGAAGCATGACCGGCATCGGGGAGAATGACTTCCAGTAGTTCGCCGCCTTTGTCCAGATCGCGTCGGCGGCGCCGCTGTTCACTTGATCGATGGTGAAATCCGGATTCCATGACACCGCCACGAACTTCGCGCCATCGTCCTTGGCCCACTGTTCCTGTCTCGGCTGAAATTTGGTAGGATCTTCCATTCCGTAGACGCCATCCCAGCTACCGCCGCCCCAGTATTGGATCTGGATTCCGTCAAATTTGCGCCCGATCGATTTCTGACGTTCGGTGATGCCAGCCTTCTTCGTCTCCCACGTGGCTGCTGACGGACCGTACTGGTCTATAAGGAGTGCGCCTTTGCCATCTGGCACGATGTTATTCCGGCCAAGCGGACCGGTGTAGTATGATGCCGGACAGGAGGATCCGTCACTGTTAATGCAAGCTAGCGACGTCGGTGTGGATCTTCCGATTCCGACAGCGGAGGACGCCGGTGCGCAGGCGGTGCAGCATCCGACGATGAGAACAACGGATGACATCATGAGATGCAGTTGCCTGCGCCGTTGTCCTCTGAAGCCTGGGGTCACAGTCATTGCGTTTCCCTCAAGATCGTCACTCTAGCTTCCGGTCGGGAGACGAGCACCACTCGCGTCAAATGCCTCGCACGGAGATCAAGCCAGGTTTCTGCTGTGGATCTCCTCGAACAGCTGCTCTACCGCTCGGGGCCACCGGAACCTCTCTTCATACCGTGTGCGGGCATTTGCGGACAGGGTGGCGTAGAGGGCGGAATTCGAGATGGTGGTCTCGATGAACTTTGCCGCCCCAGGAATGAAATCGGCAAGATCGAACGCTTCCCCGGTCTTTCCTGGAGCGATCATCGACTCCACACCGCCGGTACGCGTCACCAGTGCGGGCAGGCCGTACGCCTGCGCCTCCGCTAGCGAGACAGGGGTGCAGTCAGCGCGGGTCGGAAGGACGAAGAACGTCGCGCTGCGCAGGATTTCCTCAAGCTGGCGCTGGTCGGCTTCGACGGACTTGTCGAGGTGCGGATACGCGCGGACGAACTGGGGGAGCGTCTTGCCGGGAGGGGGGACACAGCCGACTATGTCGAGCGTTGTCGCCACCCCGCGCCGGTCCAGCTCGATCGCGAGCTCGACGGCCAGGTCTATCCCCTTCCTCGACCAGTTCCTGGCGAGTGAGACGAGGCGGACGGGCGTGAATTCCAAGTTCTTGGTGAGGCGAGGAATTTCGACGAAGTTCGCGCCGTAAGGTACTACTGCGACCTTTTCTGGGGGCAAGCCGTAGTGTCCGCGAGCACTTGCCGCCGCCCACTCGGAGGTGTAGACCGCGAGCGAAGCCCGTGACAACGCTAGGGACTCCATTAGATCTCCAACTCGACCATAGCGCCGCGACAGTTGTGTGAAGTCGGCGTAGTAGTCGATCAAACTGTGGAATGTCGCGTCCGCCCAGAACACGCAAGGGGTCGATATGTCGAGCATCGTAAACGGAGTGGACCCAGAAGAGATGATCACGTCGGGGCGAAACCGCTCGGCCGCAGCGGTGATCTGGCGGCCATATCCTCGCATAAGCAGCGGTTCGCGGTCGTGCCGGTAGATGGTCGGCCGGACCTTGTTATGTGCCCGGGCGATCGCTTTGAGCGGTAGCCCGAGACGTTGCTTCAAGGGGCTGACGCTCATCACCTGATCTGCCGCACCGCGCAGCGCCTCGAACATGTGATATGGCGTTCCAGACCAAGAGTTCACGTCTGCCGTGTTGTCTGGAGACGCGAAGAGTACGCGCATTGTGAGAAGCCTCTGCTGGTCCGTCGGAGTGAACTGATCGGTTGGAGTGGAGCTTTCGGACAGGACATTTACGTGGATGCTCCTGGCCGTCCGGTAGCTCTCAGCTTTCTCCCTGTTCGTCCGCCAGTCATCGTCAGGAGTGAGGAGCTCGGACGCGAGAAGCGCGGGCTGAGTTGGAGGACCGAGTTCGTCAGTCGTGACGATGCTTAGGTGAGCGGAGTCAGCCAGGCTCAGAGGCCTCAGGTCAAGATCCGGCGCTTGCACCACGGACCCGCCGGCGCTTTCACCACGGGACGCCTGGGGGCACATGGGAGGTAGAACGCCGGAGCCCAGTCGGTCCCAAGACCTCGGACATGCATGCGTTTCGAGAGCGTTCACATTGCGTCCAACCCGCAACCGGACGCGCGGAACCCCCCACCGCCCGGCCCAACCCGTCTGTGTCTTAAGAGTCTGGAGCGAGCCTTGTCCGAGTTCTACCACCGGGGATCGGAACCTGATATCAGGTCTGACTCGGACGGCTCGGAGCTGGTTGGCGGACAGGCACACACCAGCACCCCTCTCGATGTACTGGTGATGGGGATGCATTACGCGCCGGAGCACGCGGGCAACGCTCCATACACCACCGGGCTGGCGCGCGCATTGCTCTGCGCGGGACATCGGGTACGTGTGGTCACCGGCTACCCGCACTATCCGGGTTGGAAGATCGCGGAGGGCTACTCGGGCCTGCGGATCTCGGAACTCGACCACGGGATACCCGTCACGCGGGTCCGCCACCCGGTCCCCTCGACACCGACTGCGCGCCGGCGCGTGGTGATGGATCTCGGGTTCGCGCTCCACGCGGCGACAGTGACCGGGCGGCGCCCTGACGTCGTCGTCGCGGTGACTCCGGTCTTGCTTACCGTCGCGGCCGCGCTGCGGTGGAAGAGACGCGGGCGTACCGCACTGGGAGTGGTTACTCAGGACCTCTACAGTCGCGCACTGCTCGAGACGGGAATGATGTCGGCCCGCTGCGCGAGTCTCGCGGCCGGATTAGAGCGCTCGCTCCTCAACTGTGCCGACGGCATCGCAGTGGTCCACGAGAATTTCATCCGCAACCTGTCGGAGCTGGGGGTCGACCGGCCCACAGTCTCGGTGATCCGCAACTGGTCGCACGTGGCGCCGGCGCGGACCGGCCGGTCGGAGACCCGGCGGAAGTTGGGATGGGGCCCGGATGAGGTCATCGCCCTGCACGCCGGCAACATGGGAGTCAAGCAGGGGCTCGAGAACGTGATCGAGGCGGCTCGACGCGCCGACGATTCTCCGGACGCGGTGCGATTCGTGCTGTTGGGCGACGGTGGGCAGCGTCGACTCCTTCAGGCCGCTGGTGTAGGCGTGAGAAGTGCGATGTTCCTCGACCCTCTGCAGGACGGAGACTTCGAGGACGCATTGGCCGCCGCTGATGTACTTGTACTTAACGAGGCACCCACGGTTGCCGAGATGTCCGCGCCCAGCAAGCTCACTTCGTACTTTGCCGCTGGGCGACCCGTGGTCGCGGCCACCGACCCCCGCAGCGCAGCTAGTCGGGAGATCGAGCGGTCACAAGGCGGGGTACGAGTGTCCCCCGGTGACCCGGCGGCGTTGTTCCACGCCGTGGCGACCCTGGGACGTGATCCTGCGCGAGGCCAGAAGCTCGGCGATCGTGGTCGGCGCTACGCACAGCAGTACCTGACGGCCGACTTCGCCGCCCGCGCCTACTGCGAATGGGTCGAGAAGCTTGCGTGGTCGCGATAAGGAGCGTGCGACCGCCCACGACACGTACATGTCCCACTCCTGCAGCGAGGATTGTCTGATGTCCAACCCGGTCAGCGCCCTGTCCCGGGCGACCGTCGTGTACGTCGCGGGCCACCACGGTCTCGTCGGCTCCGCGATCGTCCGGCACCTTCGACGGCAGGGATTCTCCAATGTCGTGGGAGCTCGCTCCGCCGAGCTCGACCTGCGAGACCGAGTGGCCACGAGGCGGTTCTTCGAGCATCAAAGTCCCGATGTGGTGATCGACGCCGCCGCCCGGGTCGGCGGTATTGTCGCCAATTCCGAGTATCCCGTCGACTTCCTCGGTGACAACCTCAGGATCCAGCTGAACCTGCTCGAGACGGCTCATGAGTTCGGGGTGGAGAGACTGCTCTTCCTTGGGTCGAGTTGCATCTACCCGAAGTTCGCACTCCAGCCGATCTCGGAATCGAGCCTGCTCACCGGTCCCCTCGAGGAGACCAACGATGCCTACGCCATCGCCAAGATCGCGGGAATTATGCACGTCCAGGGCTATCGTCGTCAGTACGGTCGGCGATGGATCTCGGCGATGCCGACGAACCTCTACGGACCGGGCGACAACTTTGACCTTCGCACCTCTCACGTGCTGCCTGCGCTGCTCCGAAAGTTCCATGAAGGTGTCCTGAAGGACGACGACGAGGTAGTCGTCTGGGGTTCGGGCCGGCCCCGCCGCGAGTTTCTTCACGTCGACGACCTGGCTGCGGCGTGCCTGTTCCTACTGGAGAACTACGACCACCCGACGCCGATCAACGTGGGGTCCGGCGAGGACCTGGAGATCAGCGAGCTCGCGGAGCTCGTTGCCGGAGTCGCCGGATTCAGGGGTCGGATCGTCTTTGACACATCGAAGCCTGACGGAACCCCCCGCAAGTTGCTCAATGTCAACCGGCTCTCCGAGCTCGGCTGGTCACCGTCGATCTCGATCGCCGACGGAATCGCCAGCACCTATCGCTGGTTCGTCGAGAACGTCAGCAAGCAACGCAGCAGTCAACGGGCGTTCCAGGGCGCCGGACTAGATTGAAGACAGGAACGGTCATGACCAAGCGTGCGCTGATCACGGGCATCACCGGACAGGACGGCTCATATCTGGCGGAGCTCCTGCTCGACAAGGGGTATGAGGTACATGGCATCATCCGGCGGTGCTCGACCTTCAACACCTCCAGGATCGACCATCTGTACCAGGATCCGCACGACCCCGACGCCCGGTTGTTTCTGCACTACGGTGACCTCACCGACGCGTCACGGCTGGTCACGCTGTTGGATAAGGTGTGTCCTCAGGAGGTTTACCACCTGGCTGCGCAGTCGCACGTCCGGGTGAGCTTCGACGAGCCGGAGTACACCGGCGATACTACCGGGGTCGGCACGACCAGGCTGCTCGAGGCGATTCGGATGATCGGTCTCGACACACGCTTCTACCAGGCATCGAGCTCGGAGATGTTCGGAGCGACTCCACCCCCGCAGAGCGAAATCACTCCGTTCTACCCGCGCTCGCCGTACGGCGCGGCCAAAGTCTACGGCTACTGGATGACTCGCAACTACCGGGAAGGTCACGGCCTGTTCGCGGTCAACGGCATCCTGTTCAACCACGAGTCGCCCCGCCGAGGGGAGACCTTCGTGACCCGCAAGCTGGCCCGAGCGGCCGCCCGGATCAAGCTCGGTATGGAGAAACACGTCTACATGGGAAACCTGGACGCGGTGCGCGACTGGGGATATGCGCCAGAGTACGTCGAGGGCATGTGGCGGATGCTGCAGCACGACGAGCCGGACGACTATGTCCTGGCCACCGGAACCGCCTACACCGTCCGCGACTTCGCCGAGCACTGTTTCGGACGTGTCGGCCTCGACTGGCGTGACCATGTGAAGTTCGACAAGACGTACCTGCGCCCGACGGAGGTCGATTCTCTGGTCGGAGACGCCAGCAAGGTCAGCGACTTGCTGGGCTGGAAGGCCGAGACCCTGATGCCCCGCCTGGCCGAGATCATGGTGGACGCCGAGATCTGGGCCTGCGGAGCCTCGGGCAGGCCAGCTCGGTGAGCAAGCTGAATGGAACAGCGGTCGAGCATTCGCGACGGCGTCCATCATTAGACTCGCTGACGGTCCTCAGGTTTTTCGCGGCCATGGCTGTCGTAATATCCCACTTCGCGGAGAACAGAATAGTGCCAGTCAGTGAGCGACTTATATACGTTCTGGACGGCGGCCGGACAGCGGTATCGCTGTTCTTTGTGCTTTCGGGATTCGTTCTAGCATATAATTACCCGAATCTGCACGGACGGGTCCAGCGGCGCAACTTCTACGTCGCGCGAATCGCGCGAATATATCCGATGGTCTTGCTGTCGCTCCTGCTGGGCGCGATCGGCACTCTATATGCATGGAATCGGCCGGGTATCTTGCTCGACTGGTACTCACTCAAGTCGCCAGATGTCAGAACACTACTCGTTGCACTGTGTAGCCAAATTAGCATGACCACCGGATGGTTCCCGTTCGCCTCGATAAATCAGCCCTGGAATGGCCCGGCCTGGAGCATATCATGCGAGGTTTTCTTCTATGCTCTCTTCCCTCTGCTCATCCTGTGGATCGGGAGTTGGTCGAGGCGTTCAGTGCTCGCGGTGTGCGGGGCGATTTGGCTCATTCAAGGCCTCTGGATCGCCACGCTGACGGAGTACTTGCCATACAATAGAAGCGGATTTTTGATCGCGCAGTTCCCCTTCACGCACCTCGTGGAGTTTGTTTTTGGTATCGCCGCCTGGCGGATCTGGTCAGGCGCAGCGCTTGGTTGGAAGTGTCGAGCGGCATCTCTGATCGTGACTCTTTCCCTTCTCTCCGCGCTTGCATTCTCTGCGCCGTTCCGGCCGGTGTACTGGCTGATGAGCCCACTATTCGCCGTTCTTGTGGGCCTGATAGCGTGCGGAACTAAGGCAAGATCATGGCGTCGGTGTCGAATTCTGCTGCTAGGTGAGGCCAGTTATTCCCTCTATCTGATACATGTCCCGCTTATTCGAGTTTATCAGATGATGGGAGTGCCACGAGGCTACTGGGGCTACGTTGCCATTGTGGCCACAATAGTATTGAGCGTAGTGTTGTATAAGTGGTGTGAGACTCCGTCGCGAAGGTTTGTCCGATCCCATTTTGGTAAAGTTGAATCCGGTGGACAAGTTGCCCAGTCGAATACTGATCGTGCGAGTAGAGTCGTCGCGTGATGGCGTTCGCCCTGGGCAAGAAGGGTGTGGTCAGGTTGGGGGCCACGACTATCCTTGTGGTGTGCGAACGCGGGGAACAGGTTGAGTAGTAGCCGTGACGCGACAGGTGATTGACCCGAATAACTATCCCGGCCCGTTGCGCTTATTGCTAGGCCGGGTCGGGGGCGTAGCCGGCGCACTTGCGCTCGGCCAGGTCATCGTTGGCTTAACCTATATCCTTGCCGCGCGAGCTATTACGCCGGCAACGCTCGGAGCCATCTCCGCCTGTGTCGCTGTCGGCACCATAGCTTCCACGATATTCGACGCGGGGCTGGGCGGTCTGCTGCTACGGGATGTTGCCAGCGACAAGCTCACTCTCACGGGCGCCCGAGCTGTGGTCCGTAGCAAGCGACGTCTTGCGGTGGTTCTGCTGGTCCCTACCATGGCGATGAGCTTGGCCGTCGCGCCGAATCCGCGTATGGGTCTAATTCTTGGCTGCTACGGATTGGCGCTCTGGGAGGCGCAGACGGCGAACGGACTTCTGCGGGCCCAGGAGCGGTTCTGGTGGGCGGCAATCGGTCAGCTTTCGGGACGTGCCGTCTCTCTGATGATCGTGGTGATCTCGATACTTTGCATTCCTCGCCATCTTGCAGTCGACTATGCGATACCGGCCGCTCTTGTCGGGGCGTTCGCAATCGAGGCAATCGTTGGTCGCGCAGTTCTCGGTCCTCCCGGTGCGAGGCCTATGGAGCAACGCCGGGCATGGGCGTACTATCGAGAGGGACTCGGATACGGCCTGGCCGCACTCGCCGCTTCGGCACAATCACTCGATACGCCGCTGGTCGCGGCTGGTGGCGGGATGCTCGATGCGGGTCTCTATTCGGCGGCGGGGCGTCTGCTCAACCCTCTAGGCCTTCTCGCGAATTCTCTGGGTTTGGTTGGCACACCCGCTCTTGCGCGGGTGAGGTACGACCCGGTGAGACTGCGTAGCGAAGAACGTAGACTACTGCGAGTCACTGTCTGTCTCTGCCTCGCCCCGCTCGTGGCCGCAGCTGTCGGGCCTGCGCTACTTCCACTATTGCTCGGCGAGAACTATCGAGCTTCGGGCGCTGTGTTCGCCGTGCTAGCCGTAGGTTCAGTCTTTTCCACACTCAACCAGCCGATGGCAATCGTCGCCCAGAACCGCGGTCGTCAGACCGTTGTCGCGGTCGCAATCGGCATTGGTCTCGGCATCGGTCTGGCTTCGACCTTCTGCCTGGCCTTGATCGGTGGCGCGACCTGGGCGGCGTTCGGATTCATGATCAGTCAGCTCTACATCCTTGCCCACCTAGGTCTGACTGTTCGCTCTCTTCGGAGAGAAGTCGTGGAGGGACCTGCATGAAGATCACAGAGGTACTGCCTCGACCTGCGATCGGAGGGGCCGAAACTATGGTTGAGCAGTTGAGCAGCCATTGGCGGGCCGAGGGCCACACCGTAAATACCGTATATCTCGATCCTGAGGGAAACCCAACGGGTCGGTTCAGGCGGGTGGTCGATCTGAGCCGTGCGCTTAGCGAGGTGGATCCAGACGTAGTACATGCTCACTCCGCACTGCCCAATTGCTATGCGCGACTCGCTTCTAGAGGGCGCTGGCCGGTGATCACTGTTCTCCACAGCGCGGGTCGCGACCTTGACATCCGTTCACTGAGGATTGCTGAAAGGCTCCTTTCTCGATGGACCTCTCATATCATCGCGGTGAGCCCCGGCCAAATAGATGAGTACCGTCATGTCATTGGAAATCGAGTAGGTATGAGCCTCATTCCAAACGGTGTCCGTAGTGATATCCAGCTCCGGACGCATGCTTCGATGCGGTTGGGCCGAGTGGTCGCGGTGTCTCGTCTTGATCCACAGAAGCGAATGGACGTGTTGTTTGCTGGCTGGCGCCGCGCTGGTCTCGACGCCGAACTTAGGGTAGCGGGACAGGCATCCGACTGCCGTACCCAGCGGCGAGTTGAGCGCTGGGCGGCACATACGCCGAATCTGGAACTGCTCGGCCGGGTGGATGCCATCCCGGCATTGCTGGCACATAGCGACCTGCTTGTGCATACGGCCGATCGAGAGGCACATGGAAGCCTCGTTGCGATAGAGGCCGCCTGCGCCGGGCTGCCTGTCATAGTGAGCGGCGCGGTTGCCGCAGACCTTCCCGATGACTTGTCAATGTTGACTTTCCGCACGGGGGACCCTGACTCACTGGCCGCAACGCTTCGCGCGGCGGCTGGCTCTTTTTCAGAGCTGTCCAGCGCTGCGATCGAGCGGGCACCGTCACTCGCTCGGGAGTTTTCGCTCTCCGTATGTGCCGACCGTCACCTGGCGGCTATGCGCGCCTGTCAAGCTGACCATCCTCGATCCGGCACGAGCGTCTGACCGACGAATCGGCTCAGGTCAGGCATCATTGAAGTGGAACCTCCACCTGAGTACGGAATCGGTTGCGCGATGCGGTGGGTCTTTTGATTCTGCGCTTCAAATGGCTCGGGTCCAGGCGAACTGCACGCACACCGGAGCGGCCGGCCAAATTGTCGGCCCGGAGGCGAGATGCACCTGTTGAAGCCGTCGCTCTTCGCCAGTATAGAACTGTTGTTAGCTTGGCCGAACTGATCTCGCCGCTGCGGACGTATCTCTATCGGTATCGTTCGGGTGGATGTATACGTGCTCAGCGATCTCTCTGCGTGAGTCAGCGATGATGATGCCGAAGAGGATCGTGAGCGCTACTGCGAATCCTTTGTCTTCGATCCATGGCCCGAACGGGATCAGGGTGATCAACACGGCTGTCCATCCACAAGCGGAGGTTATCCCAGGTGATGGACCACAGGAACGTCGAATCTTTTTGACGGTGATGGCCACGGACGCTAGGAATGATCCGATGATCACTATTCCTATAAGGCCGAATTTCGCAGGAACAATTCCAGGTGCGTCCAGGCCGAACGTAGTAGCCGGTGGTAGTGTGTATAGATACCCTGGTCCAGTGCCGAATGCGATGTGGTTGATGAAGGCTTCGGCCGTCAGGTCGTAGGCGGCTCTCCGCGCCTCGTAGCTACCATCCGCGTTGGCGTCGCCGACCACAACCGTCAGTGCCTCATTGAGGCGCCCTTCAAGAAAGGTTGGATCTGATACGAAGAACTGTGCGACCACTGGCGTTACCACGAGAATCGTCAGGCCGACGCCAGCCAATAGTCCTAATATTTTTCGAGGTGAAAGGCGACAATTATGTGCGGAACCCACGACACCCGCAAAGGCCGCAAGAAGGACTAGATTGGTACGAGATCCGGTCATCAGCATTGCAACCAAGATGATGACCGATGTGGCGGCCCAAGTCCAGCGTCGAGCACTCGAAGGTAGACCCACTTTGGTGATCGCGTATGCGAAGCACAGACCGGGTACAACGGTGCTGGACAATACGAACCCGCCGAACGGTAGAGCCGAGACTCCTCGTCTGCTTAACCACTCAACAGTGAGCCCAACGCTGGTACCTAATCCAATGGTAACGAGCCACCATCGGTTCCATCGAGGTGATATGCTTCTCCCCGCTTGGATGCCGATGTACGGCAAGAATGCAATGAGAAAATATGGTAAAATGTCCCGAAACCATCGGTCGAATGGTGTTCCATTAGAACGCGAAACCACCCAGGTGAAACAAAGGTAGACCACGAGTAGAGCACTGCAGGCCACTAGAGGCTTGAATTCGTCCCGGATCCCGCCCTGTGGCCGCCGGATCCCCTTCAGGCTGAGCCCGAAACACAGGAGCGCGAAGGCGAGATATCCGTACTTCAAGACCGTGAGGTCTGACTGGAAAACGATGAGTGCGCCTGCTCCGGTTAGGACCAGGCGACTTTTTGGTCCGATCAGACACAATGCGGTGCCAATAATGATCGAGGCACCCTCGGAAAACAGCCATAAGCTGTGTCCGGCGATTAGTCCGAAACTCAGTGAAATGATTCCGACGAGAAGGAAAAAGCCGCAAACGGGCGCGAGATTGAGGGCAGTTCGCCCAGATCTGCCGTAGGTCCTCACCGAAGTGGAGTTCACGGCATGTACCTCGTTGGATTAGTCGATAGGTGGGCACTTGGATAGATCTTGCTACCTAATCAAGCCGAGTTCAAGGATAACGGCACAATAGTCGGATGGGTCTGCGTGGGCTCAATTCATGCTCCGTTTAGAGATCAACCATTATCCATTATTCATCATCCATCGCTATCCGGCCGTCGCGATGGTTGGGGAGCGGTGGTTGCGGAGTGGTCACAGTCATCGGCATACGGGTCGACCTGATTTGCGCACCCTCTTGAAGTACTGTTGGGATCTCAAGTACGTACGCTAGAGCCTGGAAATCTCCGTCGCGTCGTCAAGATTGAGTAATTGACTCCCATCTCGGACGAATCCCGAGACTGCGTGCGGCCCTATATCGACGAGTAGTCAGTCGTGACGATGCCTCCAGCCTAGTGCATAGCTGAGCATCGAAGCTGTGACCGAGGCTGGAGGCTTCGTCGTGCGACTTCGTGACCGATTTTCACCCGGCATGTTGACGAGGGAGATGGCGGACGTGCGCGCTTCGCAGGTCGATACCGTGGTGGAGGTCGCCGTTCTTGAGACCAACCCCAGAGGTCACCGGATGCACTACGTCAGATATCTGGTCGATGCCGTGGGGCCCGAGCGCTGCGTCGTGCTGACCAGTGATCGAGCCGCCAGCTCGGAGGAGTATGCTACACACCTGGCCTCGGCCGCCGAGTGCACTGCGGCACTGCCTGACGTCGACACTCCTCGCGCGGCACTCGCGGCCGCGGTGTCGATGGCCCGGGCAGCCGGCGCCCGCTTGCTGATCGTGCCCGATGGCGACTTCTACCTCGTCCCGTTATTGATCCTGCTGCTCCGCCATCCACGCCTTCCTCTCGAGGTCCGCCTCCTGATCATGAGAACGACGGCGATCAACGGTCCGGAGCGCCTGCGGGCCGCCACCCTGGTGAAGCCTTTACTGGCCCAGCTTGTACGAGTGTTCCGTCAGGCGCGTGTCATGTTCCTGACCGACGCACTCGGTGTGGTTCGCGCGCGACCGGGCTACCCGGGCATTCGGGCTGTCAAGGATCCGGTGGTCCCTGTCGGGCAAACAACCCATGACCCACCCGATTGGCTGCCGCCGAGGCGCCCCGGTCGCCCGCTAGTCGGCGTGTTCGGCGTCATCACGCCTCGCAAGAACCTTCCGCTGCTGGTCAAGGCGATGAACCTCTGTCCCTCGGCCGTGTTGGTGGTGGGTGGGCCCCTGGAACTAGGGACACGTGAATTCGTCTCCGCCGATGAGGACGTCCGACGACTCGCCGCCTCGGGGCGCCTGATCATCGCTGACCATCTGTTCAGCACGGATGCGTTGGCCGCCGCGTTGGCCCATGTCGACGTTGTTGCGGTGTTGCACGACAACGACGCGCCGAGCGCCATCCTCGCGCAGGCCTGCGTCCGTCACACCCCTGTCCTGGTTCCCGGTGGAGGGTGGCTGGCCCAAGTGGTCGCGACCACAGGGGTGGGAGTTGCGACCGCACTGACTGCCGAGGCCGTCGCCGAGGCGATTCATCAGGTCATCGGGAATCGACAGCGGTACATCGAGGCCGCTCGGGCACAGGCACCGCAGATCAACACGTCGGATTTCACCGAACAGCTACTCGGGTGATGACCCCACCGAGCGATGGATACTTCTCGACACAGGTCGGGGATCGTTGATGGGTCGTCCGTACATTCTTGAGGAAGCCTCATGAAGATTGCGTGGCTCACCAACGTTCAGGCTCCCTATCGTGAACCGATGTGGCGGGAGATCGCCTCGCTCGTCGATCTCAAGGTCTCCTTTCTCTTCCGTGAGGAAAAGATCCGCCATTGGGAGTGGCGGGATGCCAACGGCTACTCCTCCTCGATCGTCGGTACCCGACAGGTCCCGCTGCCCGGGTCTGTGTCGCGCCGTCTCGACGAGCCGCGGCTGGCGATTCTCCGCCCGGGCGTAGCGGCGGACATTCTGCAGGGGGCGGACGTGCTCGTCATCCATGAATGGTGGCAGCTCGCCTACCTATGGTGTGCTCTGCGCGCCCGGATCCGTGGCATCCCCTACATCATCTACTCCGAGAGCACGCTGGATAGTCGCCAGTTCCGCGGCGGCTTTCCGGCGTGGTTCCGATCGCAGGTGTTCAAGCACGCCGGCGCGGTGATCACGCCCGGACTGAGCGCTGCCCGCGCGGCCGTAGCCAACGGCACTGCGCCATGGCGGGTCGTCGAGTCGGTCAACAGCATCGACCTGAGCCAGTTCGACCGGCGGGTCCGGGAGCTGCGCACCGGTCGCGACACGTCCGGGCAGCACCGCTTCGTCTACGTGGGCCAACTCATCACGAGGAAGAATGTCGCCGCGCTGATCCGCGCCTTCGCGGTCACGACCAGTGAGGACACCCTAGTCATCGCCGGCGATGGCGTTGAGCTGGACGCTCTGAAAGCTCTGGCGAGGGAGTGCGGCGTCGATGAGCGGGTCCGGTTCTTAGGCTTCCTCGAGGAACCGGAGATCGTCGCTCTCCTGTCGGAGTGCCACACCTTGGTACTGCCCAGCACCGAGGAGGTCTACGGTTTCACCGCTCTCGAGGCGTACGTCGCGGGCCTGCAGGTCATCGTGTCGAACGTGGCCGGGATCGCCTCGAACCTCGCGGGCCGCCCCGGGACCTGGATCGTCGACCCCACCGAGGCAGGGCTCGGTCGTGCGCTACGAGAAGCCCCTGAGCGATGGCTGGGCTGGCTGGAGGACGTCGATGTCGAGGAGCTCGCTTCGCCGCGACGCGTAGCCGCCGACATCATCCGTGCCGTGGATGTCGCACATCGAAACAGGCTTGACCGCTCCGCTACCCGGTAGTCGGAAGCCGCGCCAGCTGCGCGAGAATAACGCGGGGTTCGGTGAACACCGCGTGCATTGCCATCGACGGAATCATTGATTTGTTCTCGATTTTCTTCCGCTAGCCCTGTCGGGAATTCCGGTCGGTCACGCTAGCTGAGAGCATCGTCAGTCGTGATGATGCCGAGAGCGACACGCTCGTAGGAAGCTTGTTCAGGAAAACCGAGCGCACTCGGAGAAGTTCTCGACTTGCCAGATGCCGATTCGCGGCTCATCGCCAGACATTGTGCTCAACAATGTCATGTAGTCAGGGTGGTCTAATGACACTACCGCGTGTGCACCTGGTGGTGGGTACTCGCCCGGAGGCCGTCAAGATGGCGCCGCTTGCCCTGGCGCTGCGGCGAGCCGGACTGCTCGAGCCGGTGCTCGTGGCCACCGGGCAGCACCCCGCGATGGTCACCCAGGCGCTGACCGCATTCGACCTCACACCTGACGTGCGCTTCCACCTGAATCGGACCACCGGGGAGCAGGCAGAGCTGGTCGCGCACCTGTGCCGGGAGCTGGACCGATTGCTCGTCGAGCAGGACAGCGCGGCTGTAGTAGTCCAGGGTGACACCACGTCGGCGTTGGTCGGAGGTCTGGTGGCTTTCTGGCGGCGGGTGCCGCTGGTGCACCTGGAGGCCGGGCTGCGATCGGGCGACTTGACCGCGCCGTTCCCAGAAGAGGCCAACCGCCGCATGCTCGGCGTGGTCGCCGACCTGCACCTCGCCCCGACGCGGCGAGCCGTGAACGCGCTGCTTGCCGAGCACACCCCGCTGAACCAGGTGTCCCTGGTCGGGAACACAGTGGTTGACGCAGTCATGGACGTGGCCTCCCGGGACGTGCCGTTCGCGGATCCGCGGCTGGCGGAGATCGACCGCCGGGTGGCAACCGGCGAGGCGCGGCTGATGCTGGTCACCGCACACCGTCGGGAGTCCTGGGGAGCGCCGCTGGACCGCATCCTGACCGCCGTCGACACCATCGTCCGGTGCCGGCCTGATGTGGTTTGTGTGCTGCCCGCGCATCCCAACCCGCTGGTGTGTGACCAGGTCCACCGAGCTCTGTCCACCACTCCGCGCACCGTGGTCACCGAGCCGCTGCCCTACGCGACTCTGTGCCGTCTGCTGGCCCGGGCGAGTCTGGTGCTCAGCGACTCCGGCGGGATCCAAGAAGAGGCCCCGTCGTTCCGGGTACCGGTTCTGGTCCTGCGTGACGTCACCGAACGGATGGAGGCGGTGTATGCGGGTTGGGCCACGCTGGTCGGTTCCGACACCGACAGGTTGGTGCGCGAGGCCCTGACCGTCCTGGACGGCCGCCACACGCTGCCTCGGGCAGGCAACCCGTTCGGCGACGGGCGGGCTAGCGCGCGATCGGCCCAGGCCATCGCCGCTCTCCTGGGGAAGGCGCCGCCACCCAGCCAGTTCGTCCCACCAGCCTTCGAGGACGTCGACACCAATCGCGTGAGCTCCGGGCGATCCGCCCGGGCCGCCACGACCTGACCGGGAGTAGATCGTGACCCTGACCTCGTCCACTGAGTCCCGCGCCCCAGCCGCCGTGACACCGATGAGTCTGCCCGACGACCAGTCGGCGAGCGGGCGGAGCTTCGACGACGTTGAGCTGCAGCTGGTCGCCGAAGTCCTCCGCTCGGGCACTTTGACCAGCACCAAGGGGACAATGGTGAAGCGGTTCGAGGCCGCGGTCGCCGAGCTGATGGGGGTGGGCCACGCGGTGGCGTGTGCCTCGGGCTCGGCGGCGGTGCACTGCGCAGTGGCCGCTCTCGACCCCGACCCGGGCGCCGAGATCGTCACTACGTCCATCACTGACATGGGCGCCCTGACCCCACTGCTTTACCAGGGTGCCGTCCCGGCTTTCGCCGATGTCGACCCGGTGAGCGGAAATGTCACCCCCGAGTCGGTGGCCGCCGCGATCTCCGACCGGACCAGAGCGGTGATCGTGACGCACCTGTTCGGCAACCCCGTCGATGTAGCCGGGGTCCGAGCGGTGGCCGACCGTGCCGGAGTTCCGGTCATCGAGGACGCCGCTCAGGCCTACCTGGCCGCCACCTCGGAGGGGCGCGTCGGCGGCCTCGGCGCGCTCGGAGCTTTCAGCCTCCAGCAGGGCAAGCACATCACCTGTGGCGAGGGTGGCTTCGTCACGAGTAACGATCCCGAGCTGGCCCGGGCTGTTCGGCTGTTCGTGAACAAGTCCTGGCCCTACGGTGAGCCGAATCCGGACCACCGCTCGATCGCGCTGAACTACCGGCTGACCGAACTACAGGGAGCCGTGGCGCTCGGCCAGCTGAGCAAGCTGCCGGCCGGGGTGGCCCGCCGCCGCGAGGTGGCCGCACAGCTTGACGAGGCCCTGGCCGGAGTGCCAGGACTGACGCTCGCGCCGGCTCGGGACGACCACGAACACGCCTACTGGCGCTACATCGTGCACATCGACCCCGAAGTGGTTCCAGGCGGCCCGGTCGCGGTGGCCGCCGAGCTGCGGCCACTCGGTATCGCGGCCGCTCCCCGCTACATCTCCAAGCCGGCGTTCCGGTGCGGCGTGTTTGCGGACCGGAACACCATGGGCGACAGCCACTGGCCGTTCTCCCTCGCTCGCCCTGACGCGCTCGACTACTCGGCCGAGAGGTTCCCCGGCACGTTCGCGTTCCTGGACTCGGTCCTGGTACTCGCCCTCAACGAGCGCTACACGGCTAAGCACACCGAGTACGTGGCGCGCGGGTTGCGCACCGCCGTGAACAGCGCGCGCGATGCGGGGGTGCGGGCATGACTGCGCTCATCCGGGTCGGGCTGATCGGCTGCGGAGGCATCGGCCAGGCGCACGCCGCGGCCGCCGCCGACTGCCCGGGCGCCGTCCTGGCCGGCGTCGCCGACGCACGCGCCGAGGCGGCCGGGAGCACCGCCGCCACGTACGGGACCGAGGTCGTCCCGGTGGAGGCACTACTGGACCGGGACTGCTTCGACCTCGTCGTGGTGGCCTCGCCCCCGGCGACCCACACCGACGTCGTCGAGCCGTTGCTCCGGGCCGGCGTCCCGGTGATCTGTGAGAAGCCGTTGGAGGTCGATCTGGCGGCGGCGCGCAAGCTGGTGGCGGTGGCGTCCGAGACCGGTACCCCGATGACCATGGCGGCGAAGTTCCGGTTCGTCCCGGACATCAACCAGGCCCGCGAGTTGGTCCAGGGCGGGGCGATCGGCAAGCTGGTCAAGGTCGAGGTCAGCTTTGCCGGCTGTGTCGACATGAGCCGGCGGTGGAACGCCGACCGCACGATCTCCGGCGGCGGGGTGCTCATCGACAACGCCACCCACGGTGTCGACCTGGTGCGCTACCTGGCCGGGCCGCTCGCCGCGGTGCTCGCGGTGGAGGGCCCGAGGGCTCAACAGGTGACTGTGGAGGACAGCGCCACCCTCCTCGCGCACACCTCGTCGGGCGCGCTCGCGCAGGTGGACGTGACCTGGTCCTTCCGTCGACTGTCCAGCACCTACCTGAGCTTGTTCGGCACCGCGGGCACGGTCGAGGTGGGTTGGGGCGGCGGTCGCGCGACCACCGTGGACCAGCCGGGCGGATACGACTTCGGTACCGGCTACAACAAGATCAACTCACTGCGGACCAACCTACGGGCGGTGCTCGATGCACTGGCCGCGGGTGGCCCCATGCCGGTGTCGCTGGCTGACGCACTCGCCGCCGCCGCCGCGGTCGAGGCCGGCTATCTCTCGCTGGGCCGGTCGGCCTGGGTACCCGTTGAGGAGCAGCCATGACCACAGTCGAGAGGATTCACTCCCTGGCGCGGGTGCATCCCTCCGCGATCGTCGAGTCGGATGTCGAGCTGGGAGCGGGTACCCGGGTTTGGGACAACGCCCACCTCCGCGCTGGGGCGACGGTCGGGCGGGACTGCATTATCGGAGGTAAGACCTATCTGGCCAATGCGGTTCGCATCGGCGACCGGTGCAAGCTGAACGCAATGGTCTACGTGTGCTCCGGAGTCACGCTTGGCGACGGGGTGATGGTGGCGGCGAACACCACATTCACCAACGACTTCTACCCCCGGGCATGTGTCAACGATCTGTCGGCGTTGCGTCCGTCGGAGGTCGACGAGCACACCACGTTCACCAGTGTGCAGGACGGTGTGACGATTGGCGCGAATGCGACGATCGGCAGTGACCTGGTGATCGGTCGGTTCGCCATGATCGGCATGGGCGCAGTGGTGACCCGGTCGGTCCCGGCCTACACCCTGGTGCTGGGGAACCCGGCTCGCGCGGTGGCCTTGGTGTGCCGGTGCGGCCGCCCCATCGCCAGCCTGTCCACGCCGCCGACCAGCGACCGCGTTGACTGTTCGAACTGTGGCCTGAGCTATTGGCTCGACGAGGAAACCGTGGAGCGTGACTCGTGCGACGGTGACCTGACCCCGGTCGAGCAACTGGGTGTGTCGGCCAAGCTGGCGGGTTGAGGCGCGGACATGATCGCCTATCTCGAACTGGTCGGGGCAGCCTTGGCCTACACAGCGGGGAACCTGCTGCAGACGGTCGCCGCCGGGCGGTCCCGCCGGATCGATCGGCTTGATCCAGGCCTCCTTCGCCGGCTCGCCGACGATCGGCTCTACCTGCTGGGATTCACCGCGCAGGTGCTGGGCTTCGGGCTGGCCTTCCTGGCCAGGGCGACCTTGCCGCTGTACCTGGCGCAGGCCGGATCCACCTCGGCCGTCGGGCTGACCGCGATCGTCGGGATGATGATCTTCCGCTGGCGGATACGTCGGTTCGAGGTGGGCGCACTGCTCGCCATGGCCGCCGGGCTGCTCCTGCTGGCCGTTTCGGCGTTGCCATCGCCCGCCGAGCCGATGTCGGGGGGCACCACTGTGCTCATGGTCGTCTCGCTCATGGTGGCGGTCGGGTTGGCCGCGCCCGCCGCCCGCATCCCGGGAGCACGCGGCGCGGTGGCCATGGGCATGTGCGCCGGCCTGGCCTACGGGGTGCTCGCGGTGATCGGCCGCACGCTGGCCGGCGGGCCGCTGCTGATGTTGCCGACCCGTCCGCTGTTCTGGCTGATGGTGCTGGCCGCCCTGGTGGGGCAGAGCCTCTTCGCCTCCGCCTTGCAGCGCGGGTCCACCACCGGCACGGTCGCCGCGATGGAGGCCATCTCGACCCTCTCGGCGGCCGCCGCCGGGCTGTGGCTGCTGTCCGACCAGGTGGTCGAGGGCCGGGGCCCGTGGATCGGCGCCGGGCTCGTGCTGATCATCGCCGGGGTGTGGCTGCTGACCGCCGTGGTGCGAACGCACGAGGCAGTGGATGACGAACTGGTGCTCAACCCGACCAAGGAGGCTGCGGCGTGAGCGACGTGCCTGCCCTCGTCGACCCGATCCCCACGGGGACGGTCATCATCCCAGCTTACAACGAGGCCGAGAACATCGCGGTCTCGTTGCACAAGGTCGTCGAGGTCCTCGAGTCGGCGCTGGCCGATCGCCGCTGGGAGATCGTGATCGTCGACGACGGAAGCCAGGACGCCACCTCGGCCCAGGCCCGCGCCGCGGTCGACCGGTTGGGCGCCTCGGCGGTCCGCATCCGGGTGCTACGTCACCTGGCCAACCAGGGTCTCGGCGGTGCCTTGCAGACCGGCTTCAAGGCCAGCACCGGGGACGTGGTCGTAGTGATCGACTGCGATCTGAGCTACCACCCTGACCACATCCCGAAGCTGGTACGCGCCCTGGAGTCATCGCACGCCGAGGTGGCCGTCGCATCTCCGTACATGGTTGGTGGCAGCACCCGGGACGTGCCGGCGGGCATCGAGCGCCGCAGCCGGATCGCCAACAGCTTCCTTTCGGCCGCGTCGAACAGCGGGATCGCCACCCTGACCGGGATGGTGCGTGCCTACCGGGGCCCGTTCATCCGGGGCCTGGCGCTGAGGGCGACGGACGACGGCATCAACGTCGAGGCGTTGTACAAGACCGGGGTCCTACGGGGCCGGGTGCAGGAGGTGCCGGCGGTACTGGACTGGGGCGGCCTGGCCGCTCGCGCGGGGCGTTCCCGGATGCGCGACCGCCGGGTGCGGACCAAGACCTACAACATCCTGGTCAGCGGTCTGATGTTCCGACCCTACCTCGCGTTCGCATTGGGCATGCTGGCCCTGATCGGTGTGGGCGGGGCCTTGGGCCTGACCGCGATGCTGCTTCCCGGGATGCAGCTCGGCCTGACCGTTCTCGGGGTGTCACTGCTCGGCACCGGGATCCTGGTGCTCTTCGCCGGGTTGCTCAGCATCCAGGTCAAGCGAAGCTTCGAGGAGCTGTACTTCCTGCTCGGGCACGAAAATGTCGGTGTGCCGAGGGTGGCCGAGGACGAGGGTACGGTGTCGGCCGACCGCGCCGGGCTCAGTCTGGTGCACACTGAGACGGCGGCGATTTCCCCCGATCCGGGCGTGATCACTGGCTCCGTGCCGCACCAGCTGAGCTCTCGGCCCGGTTTGGGCGCGACGTGACCGCGGCGTTTGACCGAGGCACGCGGTGGGCGGTCGTGGGCGGCGGGATGCTGGGTGCGGCGGCCGCCCGAGCGCTCGCCGCCGACGGTGGCTCCGTGGTCCTCTACGAGTCGGCGCCGGCACTCGGTGGACTGACCTCCGCCTGGCGGCTGGAGGTGCCCGACGGCACGTCGGTCACGTGGGATCGTTTCTACCACGTGATCGTCGGCAACGACCGCCGGGTGCTCGCGTTGGTTGACGAACTCAACGTCGGCCCGGTGGTGTGGAACAGCGCCCGCGCAGCCTGTTACGCCGGCGACCGCCAATACCCCGCATCCTCGGGCGGGGAACTCCTGGCCCTGCCGTTCCTGGGCACGATGGCGAAGCTGCGTATCGCACTGACCGTGGCATGGGGCGCGTTGTGGTCCTCCCCAGAACGCTTCGACCGGATTACCGCGGCACGCTGGCTGCGCCGTTGGTCGGGATCTGAGGCGACGGAGCGTCTCTGGCTGCCGCTGCTGCGCGCCAAACTCGGTCGGCGTGCCGAGGAGGCCGCCGCGACCTTCATCTGGGCCACGATCCGGCGGCTGGTGACGGCGCGGTTCCAGGGTGGGGACTCAGACCGATTCGGACATGTTCCTGGCGGATACGCCGTTGTGTTGGGCGCGTTGGCCAACCGGCTGCAACGTGACGGAGTGGAGGTTCGCACCGCCAGCCAGGTCCACCGGGTCGCGCGGACCGAGCACGGCCTCGAGGTCGAGCTCGGCGACGGCTCGGTCGACCGATACGACAAGGTGCTGGTCACCACGGCCGCGCCGATCACCGCCCGGCTGTGTCCGGACCTGTCCAGCACTGAGCGAACCCGGCTGAACGAGGTGCCTTACCTTGGGGTGATCTGCCCGTCGGTGCTACTGCGGCGTCCGGCAGCCGGGGCGTACATCAGCTACGTCACCGATCCGAAACCGTTCACCGCGGTGATCGAGATGACGGCGCTCGTCGACCCGGCCGAGCTGGGCGGACATCACCTGGTTTATCTGCCGCGGTACACCGCCCCGGACGACCCGGCGTTCGATACGACGGATGACCAATTGCGCCAGGAGTTCCTCGGGGTCTTCCTACCCATGTACGGGCTCACCGAGGCCGACGTCCTGTCCTTCTCGGTGGCCAGGGCCCGACTGGTCCTGCCGGTCCCGACCCCCGGTTACCTCAGCCGGGTACCCGACGTGGTCACCACTGTCCCCGGCCTGTTCGTGGTCGGTAGCGCACAGATCGTGGACGGGACCCTGAACGTCGAACAGACCTTGAAGCTGCTGGACGATGCCTGGCCTCGGCTGGGTGTCGCGGCGGGGACTCCGCCGGTCCGGCAGGCCGGACAACACTTGCGGGGGATGGTGCAATGAAGCTCCGAACCACGGCCAGCGTCTCGCTGGATATGGACAATCTATGGTCTTACCTCAAGACGCACGGCGACCCCGATTGGGAACGCCGACCGAGCTACCTGCTCGAGCTGTTGCCGAGGATGCTTGACCTGTTCGACGGCCATGACCTGACCGCAACCATCTTCGTGGTGGGCGCCGACGCGGCCCGCGAGGACGGAGCCAAGGCAGTGGCCGAGCTGGCCGCGGCGGGCCACGAGATCGGCAACCATTCGTTCGAACACGAGCCGTGGCTTCACCTGTACCCGAGGTCGCGCATGGAGGACGAGCTGTCCCGCACCGAGGACGCGGTCGTCGCGGCCGGCGCGCCGCGGCCGACCGGGTTCCGGGGCCCGGGTTACAGCCTGTCCGCCGATCTCCTGGAGCTCCTCGCCGAGCGCGGCTACCTCTATGACGCCAGCACGTTGCCGACCTGGATCGGCCCCCTTGCGCGTGCCTACTACCTCCGGGCGTCCGACCTGAGCGAGGAGGAGCGCCGGCGACGCAAGGCGCTGTTCGGTTCGGCGCGCGACGGCCTGCGCCCGGTGCACCCGTACCGGTGGCTGCCCCACGATCTGCTCGAGCTACCCGTCACGACGATGCCGCTGGCCCGGGTGCCGATGCACGTGTCCTACCTGATCCATCTGCACGGGACCTCGCCCCGACTTGCGCGAGCCTTCTTCCGCACCGCCCTGGCGGCCTGCCGACTGCGTGGCGTCGGGCCGTCGCTGTTGCTGCACCCGCTCGACCTACTGGACGCCCGGCACGCGCCGGGGCTGGAGTTCTTCCCCGGCATGGCGATGCGTGCCGAGGAGAAGGCGCGGGTCCTCGACTGGGCGCTCACCACGTTGAGTGCGCAGTTCGACGTCGTGGGTACCGGCGAGCACGTCCGGCGGATCGACAAGGCCGGAGTGAGTCGGAGCCGATCCGCGGCATCCGCCACGCCGACCGAGTCCATCCGGAGCACCCGGTGAGCGCTGGCATCGCCGCCCCTGTGGTAGAGGCGGCAACCCGACCGCGGCGCCGCGCGTTCGACCTGATCCGTGAACGGTCGGCCGAGTTGATCATCATTGCGGCCGTGCTGGTGAGAGTGCCGCTGGTCTTCCTGCCTATCACTTACCGGGAGGATATCTGGCGACAGGCCGACACCGCGTCGATCGCCCGCAATTTCCTCACCGACCCGAACATCCTCTTTCCTCGGATCAACTGGGGTGGAGCGGGTCCGGGCTACGTGGAATCCGAGTTTCCGCTCTACCCGTGGATGGTGTCGCTGCTCTACCGGATCTTCGGCGAGCATGTCTGGCTGGGACGCGCGGTCGCGCTGGTGGCCAGCGCGGTGACGTTGTGGCTGTTCTGGCGATTGGCCGATCGGGTACTCACGAGAAGGGCCACTCTGTTCGCGCTCGCGTTCTTTGCTGTGAGCCCGCTGTTCCTGCGACTGTCCGTTGCTTACATGCCAGAGGCCACCACCATGACGGCCTACCTGGGGTCGCTGTTGTTGTTCGACCGGTGGCTCACTGACCGTCGCTGGTCCACTGCGTTGTCATGCGGTGCGGTTACAGCCCTGGCCGGGCTGTTGAAGCCCACCGCCCTCAATGTCGGAATCTTGTTCGTGATCCTTCTGCTCGTTCGACGCGAGTCCCGTCGCCTACTCTCCGGCCAGGCAGTTGCGCTGGCGGTCATCGCGTTGGTTCCGGTGGGCGCGTGGTTGTGGCACGGCGCCGCGCTCCATGCCGAGTTCGGCAACACCTTCGGTGTCATCTCCGGTGGTGACAACAAGTTCGGCAGCCTCAAATACTGGATCTCTCCGCGTTTCTATCTCGGTACGGCGAAGCTGGAGATGATCTGGGTTTACGCCGTGGGAGCGTTGCCATTGGCGATCATCGGAATAATCGTGGCTGTGCGTCGTCGCGGTCCGTGGCTGGTGCTGTCGGGATTTCTTGCCATCGCCGTGTACTTCCTGGTGGTGGCGCGGCCCGCAGAGAGCACCTTCGGTCTTCAATACCACGTGTTCGCCATTCCGTACGCTGCACTGGCGGTCGGCCTAGGCGCCGACTGGCTGGTCGGTCTTCAGAAAATGCGCACTGCCGGGCCGGTCAGGCTGGCCCGAGCCGCTGCGGCTCTCCTCGCTGCCCTGACCGTCGTGGGTACGGCGCACATCTACGCCGACGAGTTCCGCGACTATGGTGCGCAGACGATCGCCTGTGGGAACGCGATCCGGGAGACCGTCCCACCCGACGACCTTGTGATTGTCACGTCGTCGGAGCCGAGGTCCATTGAGGGCGAACCCAACAACTATCAGGATCCGACTCTGTTTTTCCACGGCAACCGTCGCGGATGGAGCCTGCCGACGGACCAGGAGGACCCGTCGTCTGTAGAGGGATACCGCCAGTCCGGCGCACGATGGCTGATTATCGGCAGCCGCGCGCAGGTGCTGAGCAGCCCACGATTCGAGGCTTACGTAGCCGGATTTCCGCAGCGTGGGCCGGGGGGCGATGCTGAATGCGGAATCTACGATCTCAGGCCATGAACCGGCCGGAGAAGAATCGCGCGCGAATGACCCTTCCGACAGTCTCGAGGACTCGTTGATGTTCCCTCGGTTGTACAGACTCGAGTTGCTGGATGATCACTCATTCCAGTAGTCCGGAGGACAGAGCTACATACCTAAGCAGTGCCGCCGGAATTCCGGCGCAAGGCGCTCGAAGTCGTAAAGGCCGGTCGTCGTGTCGCGCAGTTCGCGGCCGATCTCGACATCGGCGAGCAGTGCATCTACTCGCGGCGGCGCCAGGGACTGGTGGATTCCGGGCAACTGCCAGGCATGATCAGCGGCTCCAAGCCGAGCTCGTCGACGCTCGCCGGCGGATCGCCGAACTCGCCATTCGTTGTCGCCCCGCTGAGCCGGTCTAGTACTGCAACGGCAGTTATGTGAGTGCGTAGCCTCGTCGGCGGTAGTGGCTGTGGCGGGCTTGGTGTTGTCGTCTTCGTCGCCAGGAGAACCAGTGCCAGATGTGCTCGACTGCGTGGGTGTGTCGTAGCAGGAGGTGAACGAGCAGGCGTCGGATTTCCGGTAGCGTGAAGCTGATCATGTGGTGTTCGCTGGTGTTGGTTCCCCCTTTGTGAGCTGGCTTTTCACCGCGACCAGCCAGGCGTGGGCGAGCATGGACAAGGTGATGTGGGCATACCACGCTCGCCAGCTGCGCACTTGGTAGTGATCAAGTCCGGCCTCGTTCTTGGCCTGTTGGAAGCATTCTTCGATCCGCCAGCGTGATCCGGCGGTCCAGGCCAGATCGAGCAAGGTTGATCTTCGGGGTCCGAAGCAGACGTAGTAGGCGATCTCACCGGGCGCCTGGCCGGGCTCAGTGATCTTGCGGCGGGCCAGCAGCCAGTGCCCGCGCCCGGGCGCCCAACTGATGCGGATCGGGACCCGTGCCCAGTCATAGTCGCGGGGCCCGTGCGCGCCGGCGCCGACCGACAGTCGCCGCCACGCCCGCGCCGGCAGGGCGGCGATCAACTCGTCCGCGCGGCGCTGCCCAGCGTCGGTGGTGATCAGTGTGTCGTTGCACTTGGTGGCCAGCACATAGGGCGCATCATGCTGTTCCAGCCACACCCGCAGGTACTTGACCTGGCCATAGGCTTCGTCGGCGGTGACCCATGAGAACGCCACGCCGGCGTCGATGGCACGCCCAGCATCGCCATCGCGTGGCGGGGTTTGGTGGCGAACTCCACCTCGTCGGGTATGCCCGCGCCCTGGCAGCGTGCCCGATCGGCGGTCCACGACTCAGGCACATACAACTCGCGGTCGATCAACGCATGCCCTCGAGGCGAGGCGTAGGCCAAGAAGGTGCCGATCTGACAGTTCTCCACCCGCCCCGCGGTCCCGGAATACTGCCGCTGGACCCCGGCCGACCGCGTGCCCTTCTTGAGGAACCCGGTGTCATCCAGGATCAACACCCCACCCGGATCTCCGAGGCGCTCGACCACGTACTCACGCACATCATCACGGACCCCATCAATGTCCCAGTCGGCCCACCGCAGCAGCCGCTGCATCCCATCCGGAGACGCCTCACCAGCGCGTTCGGCCAGCGTCCACCCGTTTTTACGCTCCAAACCGGCAACGAGCCCGGCCACATACTCCCGCATCCGAGCCCTCGGCTCGGCCCGCGCAAACCGGCCCGCTACCCGCGCATGCAACCGATCCAACTCCACCGCCGCAACATCAACCACCACACCAGCAATGATCTACCACATGTCAAGCAACTGCCGTTGCAGTACTAGGAGTGGGCTTCCCCTCGTAACGTGGAGACATCGCCTTAGAGGAGGTGGGGGCGATGGCGGAGTCACGGCGGAAGTTTGACGCTTCTATGTGTGTCAAGACCGTTTGATGTGGGTTCTGGGCCGCCCCGCGTTTTCCGGATAGATCCTATTCGTGTTGTTAAGCCGCTGACCGCTGATTCTGGTACTCGGTCCGAGCTTCCTGTGGTGTTCGGTAGCCCAGCGCCGAGTGGAGACGTTTCGTATTATAGTGGAACTCAATGTAGCGCGCGACATCCTTGCGGGCATGTTCACGCGTTGGGTACACAGTTCGATTGACCCGCTCAACCTTCAGAGTTGCGTTGAACGATTCCGCCTGGGCATTATCGAAACATGAGCCTACCCGTCCGACCGAATGGCGCAGGTCGAGCTGGTCAACCACCTCGGCGAACGCACGACTAAGATACTGGGAGCCGTGATCGGTGTGAAATATTGCCTCCGGTTCCAGGTGGTGGTTGCGCGCCGCCATACGCAATGCGTCGATAACCAACTCGGTGCGCATGTGCTCGGCGATTGCGTACCCGACGCATTCCTTGGTACAGCAGTCAATAACGGTCGCCAAGTAAGCGAATCCGTCCCAAGTCGGCAAATAGGTGATGTCTCCGACCATTTTCGTGCCCGGGGCGTCCGCGCTGAAGTCGCGGGCCACCAGGTCTGGCAGCGCCTCGGCACCCTCCCCGGCCTCAGTGGTGGTCGGCCGCCAGGGACGCGGCTGGCACGCGACCAGGTCCAGCTCACGCATGATGTCACGGACGAGCTCGGCGCAGCACTGGTCGCCCTGACGGACCAGGGCGGCATGGACCCGGCGGTACCCGTAGGTGCCGTCGGACTCGTCGAAGATCACCTGGATGAGCGCGGCTAAGTGCTTGCGACGCCGGGCAGTAGCCGACGGCGGACGGTCCACCCACTCGTAATAGCCCGAAGTGGACACGGCAAGCCAAACGCACGCTCTTACCACCGGATACTGTGCCTTCTCCGCATCGATGAACGCATACTTCTCGCTCACCGATACTCCTGCGCGAAGAAGGCCGCCGCTTTCCCCAAGAACTCGGTTTTCATCCGCAACTCGCGGACCTCGCGCTCAAGTTCGCGGAGCCGTGCGCGTTCCGATAGACTCAACGGAGGTTCGTCACCAGCATGCTCGGCCCTGTACTTGCTCACCCACGACCCGAGAGTCCCTTCGTGGACGCTTATCTCCCGAGCTACCTCAGCAATGGGGCGCATTGACTCGACGACCAACCGCGCCGCCTCGGCCTTGAACTCAGGACTGTATTTACGGCGTTTTTCCTGCACCTTCCGCCCTCCATTCCGGACGAGACCTTATTGGGTCCCCTATCCGGAATCGAGGAGGCTCGCCATTCCTCCTGTCGTGTGAGCTGGCGCGGCCAGGGCCGTTCGGGCGCTGATTCACAGGCTGGGTGCAGCGACGGTGGTGGGAGCCATCGCGGTGGTGAGGGTGCGGAAGAGCTGGCGGGCGATGTAGCGCTTGATGCAGCGCCGGATCTCCCTGGGGGTCTTGCCTTCGGTGGTGCGCCGGGCCACGTAGGCCTGGGTGGCGGGGTCGCTGCGGATCCTGGTGTTGGCGATGACGTGGATGGCCTTGTTGAGCGCTCGGTCGCCACCCCGGTTGAGTCGATGGCGCACGGTGCGCCCGCTGGAGGCCTCGATCGGGCTGGTGCCGGCGAGGGCGGCGTACGCGGCGTCGTTACGGCACCGCCCGGGGTGGGAGAACGAGACGATCGCTTGCGCGCCGGTGACCGGCCCGATCCCACACCGGTCAGTTAGCGCTGGAACGAGGTCGTTGACGATCGCGGCTAGCTCAGCCTTGTTGGCCGTCAGCGCCCGGGCGGCCTCGCGTAGTGCGAGGGCCAGGCGGCGGATCTCGGCGTGACGCACGGCCTGGGCTCGACTGGCCTCCCGAGGTTGGCGACGTTTCACCAGCTCAGACAACATGGCGGCGGTGAGTTTCCCGCAGGCGAGACGACGGTCAGCGTCGCCCCCATCTCGCAATAACGCCTTGAGACGGTTGGTCTGCGCGGTGCTGGTGGTGGTCAGATCCTCCCGCGCGCACAGCAGGATACGCAGGGCCTCCCGGTCTCCGTCCGCGCGTGGGGTGGGCAGCTTGTTCACCTCGAGACCGAGAGCGAACAGCACCGCCAGATGCGCGTCGATCGGGTCGGACTTGCCCTTGCCTCGGCGGGTCTTGCGGCGGGGTTGCTCGGCCTCGATCACCGGTAGCCCGACGGCGGCCGCGGCGCGGCCCAGCCCGACGCCGTAGCTACGGGTCCCCTCGATCGAGACCACCAGCCTCGGTCCAGGAGCATGGTCGAACACCCAAGCCAACGCCTCGGCATGGCCGGCGTTGTGGTTGCCGAACGAGGCGGTGGCGATCACCGCGCCGCTGGGGTAAGCGATCTCGAGCTGGTTAGTGTCGCGGTGGGTATCGGCACCGATGACTGCATCGGTGACTTCTGAGAGCATTACCACTGGCCGAGGGCCCTTCCAGGGGTTGCGGTCAACGTCGGCACCGGCCTGGATGAGGGTCACCGTGGTGGCAGATCTGTGACGGGTCACGCTCGCGCGGACATGCTTCTAATCAAGCCAACTGGTGGGGCCAGGCTGGTGCCGGCAACCACGACCGACAGGTCAAACGAAGGGCACGCTGAAGCGGCCAGATCAGGATTGAGTCACGTCGGGTCACCGGCACCGAGCCTGGTGGTTCTCCATCCAGGAGTACCGCAACGACACTCACAGATCAGGATTTCAAGGAGGGCGCGGTCCGGTTGGTCCGCGAGACCGGGCACCCGATCGCGCAGATCGCGAAGGACCTGGGGATCAACCCGGGCACGCTGGCCAACTGGGTGGCTTTGGACCGTCGGGCCAAGGACGGCAACGGTCGACTCAGCGAGGACGAGCGGATCGAGCTGGCCCGGCTGCGGCGGGAGAACGCCGAGCTGGCGATGGAGCGTGATGATGCCCCTATGTTTGTCAAGCGGCGTGGTGGAGTGATCTCGGGCCACTTTCCGGCTCGATGATGATCTGGTAGACCTCGCGGGCGATGTAGCGCTTCAAACAGCGGATGATCTCGCGTTTGGACAGTCCTTCGGCGATGCGACGTTGCACGTAGGCGCGGGTGCGGGGGCACCAGCGCAGCCGAGTGATCACGATCATGTAGAGCGCGGAATTCGCCTTCCGGTTGCCGCCGCGGTTGAGCCGGCGCCGGTTGGTCTTGCCCGAGGAGGCCTCGACCGGGCTGGTGCCGCACAGCGCGGCGAAGGAGCCCTCGTGGGTCATCCGTTCCGGGTTGTCCCCGGCGGCGATGAGCAGCTCGGCGGCGCAGTCTGGGCCGATCCCGATCTGCCCCAGCAGCTTGGGGGCGCGCCGGTGGACGGCCCGAGCAAGCTTGCCGTCGAGCTCGGCGATCTCCGCGGAGAGGGCCTGGATGCGCTGGGCCAGCAACCGCAGCGTGTAGAACGTCGCGCCGGCGAGGTCGGTGGTGGCCGGGACGGTCAGGGCGGCGCAGTGGCGCACCAGCGCTTTGGTGCTCAGGGCGGCCAGCTCATCGCGGAGCTCAGGGTCGGCACCGATCAGCACGCTCTGGAGTTGGTTGATCGTCTGGGTGCGTGACTTGATCGCCGAGGACTTGGCCAGCTTGAACAGCCGCAACATCTCCACGTCCCCGTCGCTGCTCTTCGCGGTCGCCGTGGCCTGACCGGAGAGCACCGCGCGGGCGGCGGCCTCGGCATCGATCGTGTCGGTCTTGCCGCGACGGCGCCGAGTGGCTCGGTCGGGTTTGTTGACCTCGATCACCGCGATGCCGCCGGTGGCACGCAGGTGCCGGGCCAGGGCCTTGCCATATGAGCCGGTGCACTCCACCCCGGCCCGGCGCAGGGCCCCGAACCCGCGCGCCCAGCCCAGCAGGGACTCGTAGCCGCCCGCGGTGGTCGGAAAACTGCGCCTGCCCAGCACCACACCGAGCAGGCTGATCACGACTGCGGCGTGCACGTCTTTGTGGGTGTCGATCCCGAGGATCACCTCTTCGCCGGCATTGGTCTGGTCGGGCTGGTTGGGCTGGGGCATGCTGGGCACCGGTCGTTCGTCTCCTGGCAGTGTGGGGAGCGGATTGGCCGTCACCGGGCCGGTGCGGTGCGGTCAGGACTGTGACGGTGCCCTGTTCGCGGCAAGGCCCCTATCGGGACACGCACCCGCCGGCCCGGTGGCAGCAAGCACCGCCGCGACCGGCAGGCCGACCGATCATCACCAAGGCACCGCGGCCAGTCTCAAGCCGGGTCAGACCCACGGTCGCGGCGGTACCTGATCATCCTCACAGTGCTCAAGCGCTCGGTGGCCCTCTGGGTCAAGGACGCGACGGGTCGGCGGTAGTCGTGGCCGGGTTCATCGCGGCCCAGAGGGCCGAACACGGGGTTCCGCACGCGGTGGCGTGCCGGGCGTTGGGGGTGTCGCAGGCCTGGTTCTACAAGTGGCGCCACGGCGACGCCTCGCCCCGGCGAGCGCGGCGGCGGGCGCAGGCCGTGCTGGTAGCGGCGTTGTTCGCCCAACACCGGGGCACCTACGGCGCACCGAGGATCACCGCGGATCTACGCGAGTCGGGCTGGCGGGTCTCCCAGAACACCGTCGCGGAGCTCATGGCCGAGCAAGGGTTGCGGGCCAGGGCGAAACATCACCGGCGGGGCACCACCCGCCCGGGCAAGGGCCGCTGGCGCGCCCCGGACCTGGTCAAACGGGACTTCACCGCACGGCGGATCAACCAGCGCTGGTTCGGTGACGGCACCGAGATCGACACCGCCGAAGGCAAACTGCAACTGGCCAGCGTGCTGGACGTGTGCTCGCGGCGCATCGTCGGGTTCGCCTTGAGCGAGCACCACGATGCCGAGCTGGCCTACGGGTCGTTGGCGATGGCGGTCGCGGTGCGCGGCGGGCAAGTGGCCGAGGTGGTATTGCACACCGACCAGGGCAGCGAAGGCGGATTCAAGCGGTGGTCGCAACACTGACGTAATGCGATGAATATAACATATCGTTAAGTGTTTCGGCGGGTGTTCTCCAATCGAGGGTCTTCCGCGGTCGGGTGTTGAGCGTATAGGCGACTGCGGCAAGTTCCCGCGGGTTGTGTCGAGATAGATCGGTACCCTTAGGGAAGTATTGGCGGAGTAGGCCGTTAGTGTTCTCGTTCGTTCCGCGTTGCCACGGACTGTGCGGATCGCAGAAGAAGACCGAGAGCCCAGTTTGGGCGGAAAGTTCGGCATGCTGCGCCATCTCGGTTCCGCGATCCCATGTCAGGGTTCGCCGTAACTTCTCGGGGAGAAAGGTGATTGCCTCGGCGATGGCGTTCTTGACCGCCTCGGCGCCATGGCCGGCGAGCGCCAGACCGTTCTTTACCCGTTGTTGGGTGCCGTATTCTTCCATTCGCGGAAGCTGCAGTAAGAGTGTGTAGCGTGTGGTCCGTTCGACGAGTGTGGCGATCGCTGAGCGATTCAGCCCGATGATGAGATCGCCTTCCCAGTGCCCGGGTACGGCGCGGTCGATGACCTCGGTAGGGCGGCGGCCGATGGTGACATCCGGAGTGATGAAGCCGCGTTGGTTGCGGAGCGCTCGGCGGGTGCGCGCACGCGGGACACGCAGCGCACGACCGGTCCGCAGGCACGCGACGTACTCTCTGGACAGTGCTCCCCGGCCCTCGATGTAAAGCGCCTGGTAGATCGCCTCGTGGGAGATCCGCATCATCGGATCATCCGGAAAGTCCCGCCGTAGCCGGGCCGCGATCTGCTCCGGGCTCCAGGCCTGTGCCCAGCGCCGGTCAGCCCGCCGCGCGCGGTTACGGCCGGTGAAAGGCACGTCCGGTCCGGCCACCACGACACCGTGTTCGGTGACCAGTCGGCCGGCCAGACGGTCTTGCACATATCGGCGTAGTCCCGGGTTACCGACCATTTTTGCTTGCGTCGGGCGAGCGGCACGCTGGTCACGATGCCATTGCGCCACCGTCGCCCGATACGTCAACACGCCGCCGCGGGTGCTGGCGTTGCGTCGCAGTTCCCGCGACACAGTTGATGGCGAACGACCCAGACGACGAGAAATCTCTCGAACCCCCAATTTCTCGGCGCGCCAGAGCGCGATCTGCTCACGCTCACCGAACGACAAATATCGGCCCGAGTCCACATGAAAGACTGATCGAGGTATCACTCCGCCACGTTCGCGGAACCATCGACTGCCGAGGACCGGCGACACGCCGGCTTCGAGCCCGGCATCCGTACTTTTTGCCCCACGCGCGATCGCCGTCCAGAACAACCTCCGGTGATCTCTACGACCTACCGGCGGACGACCCGGCGACCGCATAGCAGGCCTGCCCGTCGCTACCGCACCCCAACCTGGCTCTCGTCCCATAACCCACCTCCGCATCGAGGTGTTGCGACGACCGGTTGAGCCTAAGGAATACACCGCCGGGATGTTCCGCGCGGCCTGTATACGACTGGGCATCCGCCAATCAATGGGCCGGCCGGGATCGGCGCTGGACAACGCGGTCATCGAGTCGTGGCACTCCACCCTGGAGTTCGAGCTGCGCTCGTGCGAAGAATTCCCGACCAAGGCAGCCGCTCGGCGGCGGGTCGCGGCCTGGATCGATGAGTACAACCGCACCCGACGGCACTCCTCCGTCGGGATGATCTCCCCGATCGACTACGAGCTGGCCCAACCCGACGACCCTGACACCGAGGTGGCCTGAGCGAGATGCTCACCCACAAGCACAACCACAACCACAACGGAGGCGGCTGCGCCGCCGCTGAATCCCATTACGCGCCGCGCAGGGTACGGGGGCCGCACCTCCAGCCTCAAGGGTCGCTGACGCGATCGCTGCCGCGACCAATGCCGCGGAGTTAGCGATCTGACGATCGTGTCCAGGAGGCGGTGGGTGCGGTGTGTCGTCTTCGGGGGTGTTGGGAGTGTGGACGGCGCTCGTCGCGGCGCAAGGTCGTTCGTCCTCGCTGCGCTGCGGGCGCTGCACCTGGCGTCGCTCCTCGTCGCAGTCCTGAGCGGCCACTACCCCGGGAGAGCCGGCGGGGAGCTGGCTAGCGAGGTGATTAGGGGGTGGGGTCTCGAGGCGTAGGTGCCGGCGCCGGTGCGGCGGATGAAGCCCAGGCGTGCCCATTCAGCGAGCTGGGTCAGCATGTTGTGCTTGTTGACCTGCAGTTTCTCGGCGAGTTCGAAGCCGCGCCAGTCACGGCAGGGCTCGCTGAGCAGGATCGCGGTGACCAGCTGCCGTCGTGTCGGCGCGGGCGGAGTAGTCGGCTTGCTCGCCGCCCGGGGTGGGCGGTGTCGGAAGGGGTGTTGCGGCGAGGGTGTGGGCTGTGGTGGTGGGGTGTGCACGGCGATCTCCATGGCGACGATGTCGGTCGAGAGCGTGGGGCGACCGTCGTTGCGGGCGTGGTAGCGCGAGGTGGTGCATTTGACGTTGCGGTTGCTGTAGCGCGCCCGTCGCGCCGGCAGGAGGGTGGCCAGCACCGCTTGACCGATCACCCCGAGCCGGTCAGCGACGCCGCTGGTGGGGTCCGGGTCGATGCCCCCTGCGGTGATGAGCTGGTCGCGGGCGGCTTGCAGGGCGCTGGTGAAGCTGGCCCGGTCCGGGTCGAGGCCGGGGCGGGTCTCGATCGCCTCGACCATGGCGGTGCGCAGCAGTTGGTAGAGCGTCAGCAGCGCCCAGACCTCTTGCTCGACTCCGGCCCGGTCCTGCGAGCGCAGGACGTGTCCGGCGAGCATGGTGTGGCGCAGCGCGAGGTAGGCGGTCTCGATCTCCCAGCGTTCGTGGTAGAGCTGGATGAGTGCTTCGGCGGGGAACTGGCGATCGTCGAGCAGAGTGGTGATAAGCCGGTAGTGGTCGTGCAGGGCGTTGCCGTCGCGCCGCGCACCGTCAGCTCGGCCTCGATGATCCGCACGGGAAGCCCTCCCAGCTGGGACAGGTAGGAGCCATCGCGCAGCGGGCGCAGGACCGCGGGTTTGCGGCTGGTGCCGCCTCGGATCAGCAGCTTGGCCCCGGTCCGGTTGACCTCGGTGAGGAACTCGGTGGAGTCGAACGCCCGGTCGGCCAGCAGCAGTATGCCCGGACGCAGCAGATGCCAGGAGCCGGCGGGCCAGGTGGGATTCATCGCGGTCACCGGGCGTGCCGATCGCCCCGCCGAGCAGGCCTCGGGTGCCGGTCTCGACCAGGCACATCAACCGCAGCGTGGGGTAGCCGGCGAAGGCCAACCGGTACCAGATCCGGCCGATCCAGCGACGGTTGCGGTCGGTGTCGGGGATCTTCAACGAGTTGATGCCATCGAAGGCGACCGTGCGCATCCCCGCGAAGCACACGCCCGGGGTCCGGGGCTGCGCCAGCGGGCCGGCGACCACCTCGAACAACGCCTTGAACGGGGCCGGGCCAAGCCGACGGCGCAGCTCACGCAGCGCCTTCTCCGACACTGCGGGCACCACCAGACCGCCACCAGCTAGGGCGACCAAGCCGGCGCACAGCTTGGCCCAGACCCGGGCGTAGCCGATCCGGGGGAACAACGCGAGCGCGAGCACGAAGTACACCCCGGTCCGCGACGGCAGCGAGCGCAGCCGCTGCTGCATCGTGCGGGTCTGTGCCAGCACGTCGTCGACCAGCTCGAAAGGCAGGTAGCGGGTCAGCTCGCCGAGATGCCCCGGGGCGAACACCCCAGCGGCGATGGTGACTGTCCTGGTCAGGGTCGTGGTCATGACAGACTGCGCAGGCAACGGGACCTCTGGTGTGTAGGGAAGATCGTGATGGGTCCGACCGACCTACCAGAGGTCCCGTCGCCTTAAACGATCACCAGGCGCAACACGCCGTAACCAACCGCCTGCTGGACGTAACCGTCCGATCCCTAACTCCGTGGCATTGCTGCCGCGACGGCCTACGGCCGCCCTTGACCTCGGAGCCTCGACGGCCCCCAACCGGCGCACAGCGCGGGCAGGCCAGCGCCTGCCCGACTGGCACGCGACGCGAACGACACAACCCAACTACAAGATCACACCAACTGAAGTCTCTACGGTTTCAGGGGATTGCCAAAGACCAGCGCCCCAAGAGGCGGGACGAGGCGATCGCGGTGATGGCCTCGGGAGGACTCAACCTCAAGCTCGCCTGCCGGGTTGTCGCCGTGGCTCACTGCGGGCACCGTGAGCACGACCCCCGCGGTATCAACGGGGAAGGCCCGCAGCTCAGGCTGAAGGACAACCAGCTCATCCTCACGCTGTCGGCGCACACGAACCCCCCAACCCCCCGAACGATCATCCTCACGGGGAATGGCGCCCACCGGCCCGGATGTCCTCATCCAGAACGACGCTCAACACGGGAGATGAATCTTGCTGGTCAGTCCGCCGCGGGAGCGTCCGAGGTGCTCGCCGTCGACGGCGAGGTTGTTGGACCCACTCGGTCGTGCACCCCCCTTTTTTCCGGGCCCCGGCGGAGTGCTGGTGGGCCCGCACGGAGGTGGAGTCGACGCTGAAAGTCCATTCCACGTTCCCGACGGCGTCGTCCTTGACGATGACCTAATCAAGGATCCGTTCCCAGGTGACCGTCTGCGGCCCACTTCCGCTCGTGGGCGGTCTTCCAGGGCCCGTATCGCTCGGGCAGGTCTCGCCATGGGGCGCAGGTCCGTAGCTTCCACAAGATCGCGGTGATCACCTGCCGGTGGTCACGCCACTGCCCACCCCGACCACCCACCGGCAACAACGGCCCGATCCGAGCCCACGCCACATCGGTCAGCTCACCACGTCCCACCACCAGCGCATGATCAACGAACGTTGGTCAAACGATTCGCAGGACACGCCCTAATACTGCAACGGCAGTTAGGTGAGTGCGTAGCCTCGTTTTCGGTAGTGGCTGACGCGGGCTTGGTATTGGCGTTGTCGCCGCCAGTGGGACCAGTGCCAGATGTGGTCGACGGCGTGTGCGTGTTGGAGCGCGAGGTGGACGAGCAGGCGGCGGATTTCCGGTAGCGTGAAGCTGATCATGTGTTGTTCGCTGGTGTTGGTTCCCCCTTTGTGAGCTGGCTTTTCACCGCGACCAGCCAGGCCAGGGCGAGCATGGACAAGGTGATGTGGGCATACCACGCTCGCCAGCTGCGCACTTGGTAGTGATCAAGTCCGGCCTCGTTCTTGGCCTGTTGGAAGCATTCTTCGATCCGCCAGCGTGACCCGGCGGTCCAGGCCAGATCGACCAAGGTTGATCGGCGGGGCCCGAAACAGACGTAGTAGGCGATCTCACCGGGCGCCTGGCCGGGCTCAGTGATCTTGCGGCGGGCCAGCAGCCAGTGCCCGCGCCCGGGCGCCCAACTGATGCGGATCGGGACCCGTGCCCAATCATAGTCGCGGGGCCCGTGCGCGCCGGCGCCGACCGACAGTCGCCGCCACGCCCGCGCCGGCAGGGCGGCGATCAACTCGTCCGCGCGGCGCTGCGCAGCGTCGGTGGTGATCAGGGTGTCGTTGCACTTGGTGGCCAGCACGTAGGGCGCATCATGCTGTTCTAGCCACACCCGCAGGTACTTGACCTGGCCATAGGCTTCGTCGGCGGTGACCCATGAGAACGCCACGCCGGCGTCGATGGCACGCCCCAGCATCGCCATCGCGTGGCGGGGTTTGGTGGCGAACTCCACCTCGTCGGGTATGCCCGCGCCCTGGCAGCGTGCCCGATCGGCGGTCCACGACTCAGGCACATACAACTCGCGGTCAATCAACGCATGCCCTCGAGGCGAGGCATAGGCCAAGAAGGTGCCGATCTGACAGTTCTCCACCCGCCCCGCGGTCCCGGAATACTGCCGCTGGACCCCGGCCGACCGCGTGCCCTTCTTGAGGAACCCGGTGTCATCCAGGATCAACACCCCACCCGGATCCCCGAGGCACTCGACCACGTACTCACGCACATCATCACGGACCCCATCGATGTCCCAGTCGGCCCACCGCAGCAGCCGCTGCATCCCATCCGGAGACGCCTCACCAGCGCGTTCGGCCAGCGTCCACCCGTTTTTACGCTCCAAACCGGCAACGAGCCCGGCCACATACTCCCGCATCCGAGCCCTCGGCTCGGCCCGCGCGAACCGGCCCGCTACCCGCGCATGCAACCGATCCAACTCCACCGCCGCAACATCAACCACCACACCAGCAATGATCTACCACATGTCAAGCAACTGCCGTTGCAGTACTAACGGGGCTGCGCGCCAGCCCGACAAGGCATTGAGCTTCCCGACTTGTATGTAGTCACCGGTTGGTTGGCGGGATGATCACTGGCCATAGCCTTCCGGAGGTGCCGGGTCGGGATCGCTCGTGAGCTTCCTGCCGCCCTTGAGGGGCTGGCTCCCCGGGGGTTTGTGGCCTGACCCGGCACCGGCCGCGGTCTGGCTCAACAGAGGTATGGGTTTCACAGGCTGAAAGTCGGAGTGCCGGCCGCGGCTTCCTTGTCGGTGATGGAGAGGAACGCGGTCTGATGGTCGTGATCGGAGTCGACCCGCACAAGTCCAGCCACACGGCGACAGCCCTGGATGCGGGCACCCATAAGACGCTGGAGACAGTGCGCGTCGAGGCGACGCTGGCGGAGTATCGGCGTTTGTTGAGCTGGGCGAAGCGGTTCACAGAACGCCGGTGGGCGGTGGAGAATGCCCGTGGGCTGGGCCGCCATCTTGCGCAGTGGCTGGTGGCGCGGGGCGAGACCGTGGCGGACGTACCGGCCACGGCAACCGCTCGGGTTCGGGAGCTGTCTCGGGGTGGCCGCCGCAAGAACGACACCCTCGACGCCGCGGCGGCGGCCTGTGTCGCCGCCCTGCACGGCGACGCGGCCCCGGTCGTGGCCGAGGACGCATCGACGGTGCTGGCAATGCTCGACGAGCGTCGCACCAACCTGACCCAGCAGCGCACCCGCACGGTCAACCAGCTGCATGCGGTGCTGCGTGAACTACTGCCCGGCGGGGCGTCCACCGACCTATCCGCGGATCAGGCGGCCGCGGCGCTCAGCCGGATCAGACCGGCATCGCGCGTGGAGCACGCTCGGAAAGACCTGGCCCGTGACCTGGTGGCCGACATCCGAGCTCTCGACGCCCGCCTCAAAGCCAACAAACAACACATGCAAACGTCGGTCGCGGAGTCCGAAACCAGCCTGACCGCGATCATCGGCGTCGGCCCCGTCGTGGCGACACGGCTGCTCGGCCGCACCGCACGCGCATCGCGGTTCCCCACCGCCAGTACCTTCGCCGCATATACAGGCGTCGCGCCGATCGAGATCGCCAGCGGCGACAAGGCACGGCATCGGTTGTCACGCCAAGGCGACCGCAAGCTCAACAACGCGCTCCACACGATCGCCCTGACCCAGGTGCGCATGCCCGGCACCCGCGGACGTCTCTACTACGACCGCAAGATCGCCGAAGGCAAGACCCACAACGAGGCCATGCGCGCCCTGAAACGGCGCCTGGCCGACCACGTCTGGCATGTCATGCTCGCCGACGAACGCCGACAAACACAAGCGGCAGGCCCGGGAGGACACCCGGGGGCGACTCTGACATCCAGCGCGGCTGACTCGACCCCTACCGCCAGCTCTTCGGAAAAGTCACTTCCCGGACCCACCGAGGACGACCTTACCCACCCCGACGAATCCGGAAGTTGACAAACACAGAGGAACCCCCGAGGCACGGACACCTCCGGTGTGGGGTCAGCGTTCCTGGTCTGACCGGGTGCGGAGGGTCTCGAAGGTGATCGGGCTGTGCATTCCGATGCTGGAATGGCGCCTGTTGGGATTGTACCAGCACTCTATCCATTCGAATACCGCGTTGGCAAGCTCGTCGCGTGTCTGCCACTGTTTCGAGTCGAGTAGTTCCAGTTGCATCGTTCCCCAGAACGATTCCATCATCGCATTATCGTAACAATCGCCGATCGTGCCCATTGAGGCGAGCAGTCCGGCCTCGCGGAGCCGTTTCCCGAAGGCCCATGAGGTGAATTGAGAGCCGTGGTCGGAGTGCAGCACAGTCCGACCATCGGCGCGTTCTTTCTTGGGTCGTCGGCGGATGATGGCCATGCCGAGCGCGTCGGTGACGAGTTCGGTGCGCATGTGGTCGGCGATGGACCAGCCGACGATCACTCTGGAGTAGGCGTCGAGTACCGCGGCGCAGTAGATTTTCCCTTCTTCGGTGTGGTGTTCGGTAATGTCGGTTACCCATAGGCAGTTCGGTTCGTCGGCGATGAACTGGCGGTTGACTAGGTCGGTGCTGGCCTGGGCGTCGGGGTCGCGGACGGTGCAGCCGTGGCGTCGTCGCCGGTAGAGGCCCTGGATGCCGGCCTCGCGCATCAGTCGGGCGACCCGCTTGAGGTTCACCGGCAGTCCGAGACCGATCGGCAACTCGGCGTGCACGCGCGGTGATCCGTAGGTTCCGCGGGACTCGTGGTGAATCTGGCGGATCTGTTTGAGCAGCAACTCGTTCTCCTGGACACGAGGCGAATCGAGACGACCGAGCCAGTCGTAGTAGCCGCATCTCGACACATTGAGCACCCTGCAGGTCACCGCGACATCAATGTTGTCGTCGGCGAGTTCACGGACCAGCGGGAATACTACTTTGGGAGAACATTCTCCCGGGCAAAGTACGCGGCCGCACGCTTGAGGATCTCAACCTCGACTTCCAGACGGCGCTTATCCCGGCGAAGCTCGGCGAGCTCCTTCTTCTCGGCGCTCGTCAGCTGTGTCGCGCTACCTGATTCGTCGATCTCGGCTTGGGTCACCCAGTTCCGCAGGCACGACTCGGAAATACGCAGATCCTTCGCCAACTCAGCGAATGACTTGGACCGCTCACGGGCCAACTCGATGGCACGACGACGGAACTCGGGAGGGTGAGAAGGCGGCACGACAACATCCTTCCTGGTGGCCGTAGCCACCTCAGGTCGGGTGTCCGTACTCAGGGGGTTCCTCTGTGTTTGTCAACTTCCGGATTCGTCGGGGTGGGTAAGGTCGTCCTCGGTGGGTCCGGGAAGTGACTTTTCCGAAGAGCTGGCGGTAGGGGTCGAGTCAGCCGCGCTGGATGTCAGAGTCGCCCCCGGGTGTCCTCCCGGGCCTGCCGCTTGTGTTTGTCGGCGTTCGTCGGCGAGCATGACATGCCAGACGTGGTCGGCCAGGCGCCGTTTCAGGGCGCGCATGGCCTCGTTGTGGGTCTTGCCTTCGGCGATCTTGCGGTCGTAGTAGAGACGTCCGCGGGTGCCGGGCATGCGCACCTGGGTCAGGGCGATCGTGTGGAGCGCGTTGTTGAGCTTGCGGTCGCCTTGGCGTGACAACCGATGCCGTGCCTTGTCGCCGCTGGCGATCTCGATCGGCGCGACGCCTGTATATGCGGCGAAGGTACTGGCGGTGGGGAACCGCGATGCGCGTGCGGTGCGGCCGAGCAGCCGTGTCGCCACGACGGGGCCGACGCCGATGATCGCGGTCAGGCTGGTTTCGGACTCCGCGACCGACGTTTGCATGTGTTGTTTGTTGGCTTTGAGGCGGGCGTCGAGAGCTCGGATGTCGGCCACCAGGTCACGGGCCAGGTCTTTCCGAGCGTGCTCCACGCGCGATGCCGGTCTGATCCGGCTGAGCGCCGCGGCCGCCTGATCCGCGGATAGGTCGGTGGACGCCCCGCCGGGCAGTAGTTCACGCAGCACCGCATGCAGCTGGTTGACCGTGCGGGTGCGCTGCTGGGTCAGGTTGGTGCGACGCTCGTCGAGCATTGCCAGCACCGTCGATGCGTCCTCGGCCACGACCGGGGCCGCGTCGCCGTGCAGGGCGGCGACACAGGCCGCCGCCGCGGCGTCGAGGGTGTCGTTCTTGCGGCGGCCACCCCGAGACAGCTCCCGAACCCGAGCGGTTGCCGTGGCCGGTACGTCCGCCACGGTCTCGCCCCGCGCCACCAGCCACTGCGCAAGATGGCGGCCCAGCCCACGGGCATTCTCCACCGCCCACCGGCGTTCTGTGAACCGCTTCGCCCAGCTCAACAAACGCCGATACTCCGCCAGCGTCGCCTCGACGCGCACTGTCTCCAGCGTCTTATGGGTGCCCGCATCCAGGGCTGTCGCCGTGTGGCTGGACTTGTGCGGGTCGACTCCGATCACGACCATCAGACCGCGTTCCTCTCCATCACCGACAAGGAAGCCGCGGCCGGCACTCCGACTTTCAGCCTGTGAAACCCATACCTCTGTTGAGCCAGACCGCGGCCGGTGCCGGGTCAGGCCACAAACCCCCGGGGAGCCAGCCCCTCAAGGGCGGCAGGAAGCTCACGAGCGATCCCGACCCGGCACCTCCGGAAGGCTATGGCCAGTGATCATCCCGCCAACCAACCGGTGACTACATACAAGTCGGAAGCTCAGCAGCGGCTGCGCTCGCTGCCGTCGCGGACCGGGGTGTACTTCGTGCTCGCGCTCGCGTTGTTCCCCCGGATCGGCTACGCCCGGGTCTGGGCCAAGCTGTGCGCCGGCTTGGTCGCCCTAGCTGGTGGCGGTCTGGTGGTGCCCGCAGTGTCGGAGAAGGCGCTGCGTGAGCTGCGCCGTCGGCTTGGCCCGGCCCCGTTCAAGGCGTTGTTCGAGGTGGTCGCCGGCCCGCTGGCGCAGCCCCGGACCCCGGGCGTGTGCTTCGCGGGGATGCGCACGGTCGCCTTCGATGGCATCAACTCGTTGAAGATCCCCGACACCGACCGCAACCGTCGCTGGATCGGCCGGATCTGGTACCGGTTGGCCTTCGCCGGCTACCCCACGCTGCGGTTGATGTGCCTGGTCGAGACCGGCACCCGAGGCCTGCTCGGCGGGGCGATCGGCACGCCCGGTGACCGCGATGAATCCCACCTGGCCCGCCGGCTCCTGGCATCTGCTGCGTCCGGGCATACTGCTGCTGGCCGACCGGGCGTTCGACTCCACCGAGTTCCTCACCGAGGTCAACCGGACCGGGGCCAAGCTGCTGATCCGAGGCGGCACCAGCCGCAAACCCGCGGTCCTGCGCCCGCTGCGCGATGGCTCCTACCTGTCCCAGCTGGGAGGGCTTCCCGTGCGGATCATCGAGGCCGAGCTGACGGTGCGCGGCGCGACGGCAACGCCCTGCACGACCACTACCGGCTTATCACCACTCTGCTCGACGATCGCCAGTTCCCCGCCGAAGCACTCATCCAGCTCTACCACGAACGCTGGGAGATCGAGACCGCCTACCTCGCGCTGCGCCACACCATGCTCGCCGGACACGTCCTGCGCTCGCAGGACCGGGCCGGAGTCGAGCAAGAGGTCTGGGCGCTGCTGACGCTCTACCAACTGCTGCGCACCGCCATGGTCGAGGCGATCGAGACCCGCCCCGGCCTCGACCCGGACCGGGCCAGCTTCACCAGCGCCCTGCAAGCCGCCCGCGACCAGCTCATCACCGCAGGGGGCATCGACCCGGACCCCACCAGCGGCGTCGCTGACCGGCTCGGGGTGATCGGTCAAGCGGTGCTGGCCACCCTCCTGCCGGCGCGACGGGCGCGCTACAGCAACCGCAACGTCAAATGCACCACCTCGCGCTACCACGCCCGCAACGACGGTCGCCCCACGCTCTCGACCGACATCGTCGCCATGGAGATCGCCGTGCACACCCCACCACCACAGCCCACACCCTCGCCGCAACACCCCTTCCGACACCGCCCACCCCGGGCGGCGAGCAAGCCGACTACTCCGCCCGCGCCGACACGACGGCAGCTGGTCACCGCGATCCTGCTCAGCGAGCCCTGCCGTGACTGGCGCGGCTTCGAACTCGCCGAGAAACTGCAGGTCAACAAGCACAACATGCTGACCCAGCTCGCTGAATGGGCACGCCTGGGCTTCATCCGCCGCACCGGCGCCGGCACCTACGCCTCGAGACCCCACCCCCTAATCACCTCGCTAGCCAGCTCCCCGCCGGCTCTCCCTGGACTGTTCCCGATTTCATTGACACTGGTTTAGGCTGCCAGTTCGGTAAGTTTTCTGAACCCTAGCTCGTATTCGATGGGTGTCAAGTAGGCGAGTGTGGAGTGTCGCCTGCGGCGGTTGTAGTAGCTTTCGATCCAGAGGAATGTCTGTTGTTGTACTTCGGTCGCACCGCTCCATGGCCGGGTGTGGATGAGTTCTTTCTTGTAGGTTGCGAAGAATGATTCGGCGACCGCGTTGTCGAAACAAGTAGCGCGCCGACCCATTGAGCGCTGTACGCCGTTCTCGGTGCAGAAGTTAGCGAATTCTCGGGACGTATATTGACAGCCTCGGTCGCTGTGGAATATGACCCCGGCCAGGGGTTTACGGGTGACCAGTGCCGCGGCGAGGGCCTCGACGATGAGGCTGGTGCGCAGGTGATCGGCGACGGCGTAGCCCACCACTTTGCGGGAGTGCAGGTCGATCACAGTCGCGGTGTAGACCCAGCCGTCGACTGTCTGGACGTAGGTAATGTCGCCACACCAGCGGGTGTCGGGTGCGTCGGCAGTGAAGTCCTGGCCGATCAGGTCTGGGGCGTCGATAGGGCGTAGACCTGCGACGGTGGTCTTCTTCCAGGCTCGGGGGTGGCGTCCTTGCAGGCCGGCGGCACGCATCAGGCGCCAGACCCGCTTGGGAGCGGTCCGCACGCCGCGCACGACCAGCTCAGCCCAGACCCGGCGCACCCCGGGGTGGCCGTGCAGGTCTTGGTGGATCTCGCGGATGGTCTCGGTGAGCTCGGCGTCGGTGCGTTCGCGCTGGCACGGCCCTGAGGTCAGCCATCGGTAGTAGCCCTGCCGGATCACTCCGAGCTGGTCGCACATGAACGTAACCGAAAACTGCTCATCGGTTGCCCAGTCCGCGATCGCCGCGTATTTCACGGCTGTTCCTTCGCGAACCAGGTGGCAACTTTTTTTGCGAAGTCCCGCTCCATCTTCACAATGGCGATCTCTTTACGTAGCCGTATCAGTTCGGCACGTTCAGACTCGGACAAGTCCTTGTCAGGAGTGCGACCGGACTCTCTTGCTGACTTCACCCATTTACCCAACGTCATCTCGTGGACGCCGATACTTTTCGCTACCTCAGCGATAGTGCGGCCGGAATTGAGCACGAGGCTAACGGCCTGGTCCTTGTACTCCTGGGTGAAGTGTCGGCGTGTCGCCACGCGAGTACCTCCGCTGCGATCAGCGGCAGTCTACGACCGGCTGTCTACAAGATCGGGAACGGTCCACCCGGGGTAGTGGCCGCTCAGGACTGCGACGAGGAGCGACGCCAGGTGCAGCGCCCGCAGCGCAGCGAGGACGAACGACCTTGCGCCGCGACGAGCGCCGTCCACACTCCCAACACCCCCGAAGACGACACACCGCACCCACCGCCTCCTGGACACGATCGTCAGATCGCTAACTCCGCGGCATTGGTCGCGGCAGCGATCGCGTCAGCGACCCTTGAGGCTGGAGGTGCGGCCCCCGTACCCTGCGCGGCGCGCGAAGGGTCTGTAACAAGATCGGTGTTTTCGGCTGTTCTGGTTAGTACTTCTCGGCGCTCGGCCAGCGGTCACCGAACGTGTTCGCAAACGCGTTCAGGGCAGGTTTCCACCGCATCGTCCACCGCGTCTGGCCCTTACCGGTCGGGTCCAGCGACCGGGTGACCAGGTAGAGACACTTGAGCGCGGCTTGCTCTGTGGGGAAGTGACCTCGTGCCCGCACAGCCTTACGATACCGCGCATTCAACGACTCGATGGCGTTAGTAGAGCACAACACGGTCCTAATTTCTGGATCGTAGTCCAGGAACGGCGTGAATTCCTCCCACGCGTTGCGCCACAGTCGGATCATCGCGGAATACTGGCCACCCCACGTCTCCTCCAACTCATCCAACGCGACCGCAGCGGCCGCTGCGGTCGCCGCCATGTAAATCGGCTTCAGATCCTTCTTCAGCGCGTCCCAATCACGCTTCGACGCAATCCGGAACGAATTCCTAATCAAGTGGATCACGCATGTCTGCACTCGAGCCAGCGGCCACACATCGGCCACCACGTCCGGCAGCCCCTTCAACCCATCGCAAACCACGAAGAACACATCCTTCATGCCACGATTTTTCAGGTCCTGCAACACTTGCAGCCAAAACTTCGCCCCCTCACCGCCCGGACCAGCCCAGATACCGAGCACGTCCTTGCGACCCTCCAGCGTCACCCCGATCGCCGCGTAGAACACTCGGTTCGAGACCTGGCCGTCCCGCACCTTCACAACCACGGCATCAATAAACACGGCCGCGTAGCATTCATCGAGCGGACGCGACTGCCATTCCTGCATCTCCGCGACCACACTGTCAGTGATCCGAGAAACCGTCTCCCTCGACACCGAAGCACCATAAATCTCGGCGAAATGCGCGGAAATCTCGCCCGTCGTCAAACCTTTCGCGTACAACGACAACACGATCTCATCAACACTGCCGAGTCGCCGCTGCCGCTTTTTCACGATCACCGGCTCAAACGTGCCCTCACGATCCCGTGGCACCGCCACCTCGACCGGACCGACCGCATCCGAGATCACCGTTTTGGTGCGGCTGCCGTTGCGCACGTTCGTGCCCTCACGACCCGGCTGATCACCGTGTTTCGAGTGGCCGAGGTGCTCAGTGATCTCCGCGGTCAATGCGGTCTCCAGGACCGTCTTAGTCAGCTGCTTGAGCAGCCCGTCCGGGCCGGTCAACGCCAGCCCCTGTTCCTGCGCTTGCGCCACCATCGCCGCAACCAGCTGCTCCTGAGCACTCGCCGGCTTGCTGGCCTTCGTCTTCGACGTCCGCGTTGTCACAGCGTCAACTGTCATCACACTCCGTGCCCATCCCGCCGGACCTCAGCCCGGCGCGTCAGGCCGAAAACACCGAAGATCGAACAGTCCCCGCGCGAAGAGATCAGCGGCGGCGTAGCCGCCTCGGTTGTGGTTGTGCTTGTGGGTGAGCATCTCGCTCACGCCACATCGGTGTCAGGGTCGTCGGGTTGGGCCAGCTCGTAGTCGATCGGAGAGATCATCCCGATGGAGGAATGCCGGCGAGCGCGGTTGTACTCATCGACCCAGGCCGCGACCCGCCGCCGAGCGCGCGGGGGACGCTCCTATGACGCGTCAAGGGTTGGTGAGGGGCAATTTTCGAGCTGGCGGTAGAGCTGTCGGCTGATGTATCGGGCGAGGCATCGTCGGATCTCGCGGTCGGTTCTTCCTTGGGTTCGTCGGCGTTCTGCGTAGGCGCGGGTGTCGGGGTCCAGTCGTAGTCGGGTGATTACAACGGTGTAGATGGCCCGGTTGAGTTGGCGGTCGCCGGAGCGGTTGAGCCGGTAACGCACGGTCTTGCCCGATGAGGCGGGGATCGGGGCGGTACCGGCGAGCATGGCAAACGCGGCGTCGTCGCGGCAGCGTCCGGCATGTGACCAAGCGGCAAGCAGGGTGGCGGCGACGATCGGTCCGACACCGGTCAGGGTGAGCAGGTCCGGCCGCCAAGACACGACGATCCCTCGGATCGCTTTCTCGTGCTCGGTGGCCTCGTCCTCGAGGAACCGGACCCGTCGAGCGATCGCCTTGAGTGCGCTCATGGCCGTGAAGACGTGCACGTCGACGGCGTAGTGCGCGGGCCGCAGCCGCAACGCGGCCGCGAGCATGGCGCGGGTTGATAGGCCACGAAACCGAGTCCGTACTTGTTCTGGCGCGGTGACGACCAGTGCGTGCAGCTGACGCTGCCCGTCGGCGGAAGCCCGGACCGCGGCTTGCCGTGCGGCGAGTAGCACCTGCAACGCGGCGCGCTCAGACCCGCTGCGGGGCTGGGCGAGACGGGTACGTGCCAAGGCGTCACGAGCAGCTCGTACCGCGTCGATCGGGTCGGACTTCGCCCCGGCCTTCCGCGCTGGACGAGCGGGCCGGTCAAGCTCGATCACCAACTCCGAGCGGTCAGCGAGATGTACCGCAAGCCCCGCGCCGTAGCCACCCGGAGCCCTCCAACGCCCATGTCCGCAGCTCACCGTGGGCATCGGCGAGCTGAACCAACTCGGCGTAGCCCTGCGGGTCCGCGGACACGGTGGCCTGCGCTAGCACAGCGCCAGTAGCCGTGGCGAGGATCGCGGCGGTGTGAGTGTGTTTGTGGGTGTCGACGCCGATGACGACATCGACAAGCTCTGCAAGCATGGGCACCTGTTCTCCTCCATCCGTGGCGGACGCTGGTCCGGTCCGGTTCGGGAGACACGGCAGGACTGTGACGGGACACGCCAAGCCCGGTTCTGGCTGGCGGTCAAGCTCCTGATCAGGCCAACTGCTCCCCGCCGGGCCGGCGTCGAGAACGGCGGATGGACAAGTCCCACCAAAGGCACCAGGGCCAGTCAGAATTCGGGTCACACCCGCCGTCTCGCCGCCAGCCCATCACGGCCGCTGTGGACCGGCCCCAGCAGTCTCACAGTCAGTTTTCACGTGCCGTCGACAGTCCGCGAGGAAACAGGCGGCGCGGCGGAGATATCCAGCGGCGGTATGAGCCGCGACAACCTCTGCGGCAACGCCAACGCGACCCTGAGTAGCGATCACGATCGCCGACTGGCTCCGGGAGTTATCGGTGTAAGACCGTGCCGAGGATCGCCGGCCACGGCCAGCCGGCCAAGACCGAGGCAGAGCGCAAGGATCCCGCCCACCAGCAATGCCCGCTCGATCGCCACGCCTGTCCCTTGTCCCAGTGCAGCGTCGACTTTTAGCGATGCGGTGAACTGGCTAAGTATCAGCACTATCAGGCCGGGCGCGCAGGCCAACCGGATTGCAGGACCCGACTTGACGACCTGTGCCACCGCCATCGCCGTTGGGACCACCAGCCAACAGGCGTCGTAGTAGCCGTGCGAAAGGGACATCAAACCGATGGCGAGGGCCAGGGTAGTACCGACGTACTCAATAGCCAGCCTGTCACCGAGTTGTTGCGCGCCGTACACGAGTACCAGGGTGAACGCAGTGACAAACGCGAATGTCAGGGTGCTGATCGACCATCCGACAGATAGGCCCAGGGCCTCCAGATCGATCCGGTAGAGCGCCGCCGCCGCACCTCCGGTGAAGGGAGAGGCGCGCGTGACCTCCGCGTTCCTGAGGTAGGTGCCGAGCCACTCGGGTATGCCAGCTGGTCCGTGGGCCAGAATCAGTACCGCCGGCGCCGACAGCGCTGCGGCCACCCCGAGACCGGCGACGATCGCGGATGTCCGTCTCTGCGCGAGCAGCACAACGAGCACCGGGAGCCCGATCTGCGGCTTCAGACAGGCCACTCCCACGAGCAGAGCGGTGCTCAATCTCGATCTGACGCCGACGATCGCCGGCACCGCGAGGAGCGCGTAGAACGTGGATGGCTGTCCCGGGCTCACGGCCGCAAGGAGCGGTCTGGTCAACCAGAGTGTGATGACGCCGGCCGCCGCCGCTGTGACAAGTGCGCTGGTGCTCGGATGGTCGCGAAGCTGACGCAGGACCCGCACGCCGCCCCAGGCGCCGACCGCGCACACCACCAGCCCGCTGAGCACCAGGTAAACCACGACCGCAACACCCCAGGGCAGTGTGCCGATCGGTGACCACAACGTGAGGTGACCTGGCGTGTACGGGTCGAACTCTTGGGCGTGAGGATGATTCTCGAGATATTTGACTGTGTCATAGGGATTGCTGCCAGCCAGGAAAGACCGAGCAGGAAACCACACGGCATCTCGAAAATCGAGCAAGGTTCTCCCCGAGAACGGCGGCGGTGTCGTCTCGAGAACTCGATCTGTCCCAATGTGCGCGAGGTATCTGGAGGCGAGCGGCAACGCGACGATCCACGCCACTGAGGGAAGGAGAAACGTGGTCCACCTCGATCTGAGCGTCGCCAGCCTCACGAGGTCACGCCGCTTGCTCGGAAGAATGACAATGCCACCTACGTCGTCCGACATGGACTACCGACGCGGAGGGGGCGAGGGAATAACGGCACGCAATTCTGCGTCATAGAGTTCGCTCCATCAATGGTCGCCTCGTCGGAGAAGTGCACGGATTGTTTGTAGGATGATCTTGAGATCCAGCCAGAGGGACCAGTTGGCGATGTAGTAGTTGTCGTAACGTGCCCGCTCAGCGATGGACGTGTCGCCCCGGAGGCCATTCACTTGGGCAAGCCCGGTCAGTCCGACCGGCACCCGATGGCGGGCCGAGTACCGCTCGTACTCGGCCGAGAACTGGCGGACGAAGGTGGGTCGCTCGGGTCGCGGGCCGACCAGACTCATTGTGCCGCGCACGATGTTCCATAGCTGCGGAAGCTCGTCGATCGACGTCCGCCTTATCAACCTGCCAACCGGGCCGACCCGTGCGTCGCCGGCGATGCTCCACGTGGTCGCCTGTTCTTCGGGACTTCTGGGCGTCAGGCTTCGGAATTTGTACAAACGAAAAGGTCGTCCCTGGAACCCAACCCGTTCCTGGACGAACAGGACGGGTCGCCCGCTCTCGATCACGATGGCCAGGGCCACTGCGGCGAGCGCAGGTGCAAGGATCAGCAGCCCTGCCAGGGCGAGCAAGATATCGAGGAGTCGCTTGACAATCCACGCGGAACGCTGGGTCGGGTCGTTCGCCAACCGTAGAAGGGGATACATCCGGAGCCGCTCGACGTCCGGGCCGTCCCGGTACAGCTCGAACATCCTGGGCACCACCAGCACTGTGCACCCCAGTTGGTGCGCGGTGATCGCGGCGTCCACCGTCGCGGTCTCGGACAACCCGCCGAAAGCCAAGACGACAGTGCCGATTCGGTGAGCGACGATGGCCGTGGCAAGGTCCGACCCTAATACGGGCGCTGGCAGTGTGTCGACTTCAGCCAGGACTCGCGGGTCGACGAAACCGACCGGGCGTAGGCCGAATTCTGGATGCGTACACATCGTCGAGAACAGGTCGACACCAATCCCGCCCGCTCCGAAGACGAGCGTCCGGTCACCGCGATCGAATTTGCGACGCGCCGATCGAGCAAGCACGAACACGCACGACCGCAGTACTTCGGCGACGAGTAGGTAGATCAAGAGCGATAGGACACTTTTCCGTTCGAGCGGGGCGCCGGAATGGAAGACAACCGCCAGGATCACGGCCAGGCCGAACGCCAGCAACATCGAACCGAGGACCTGGGGGATGTCGTCGAAGTAGGACAGACGGAGCCGCGGCCGATGGATGCGGACGCTGGCCCGACAGATCATGACCAGTACGGCGAGTGTGGCCGCGTACTTGAAGGGAAGCCCTGAGGCGAAGATTGTGACCAGGGCAACCAGGTCGACCGCCACGAGCATCACTCGCAAACCGCTGTAGCGCTCGTCAAGGCGTCTGACGAGAGCAAGTGCACGGCGGTCCGGCTGGCCCAGATCGTTGTTGTCGAGTGCCGCCTCAGGCGGTTCGCCCCGAGGCCTGCGGAGCAGCACCTCGGGCTCCCGAGGTCGTGACGAGACGGGAGCAGAGATCGAGTCGTGCGGTAGAAGTGACACCGAGCATCCCTTCGGAACTTGCCGGCTGACGAATCCTGTGGCCATCCGTCCGTCGACACCGCTGTCAGGCCGGTGGATGCCCTATCGTCGCGCCGGAGCGACGCCCCGAGCATCGTCAGAACTCGCTAAAGGTCGAGATCGCGCGGGCGTCGGCGACTAACCAAGGAGAGAGCGCCGCCCCGCCACCCGAAGCGAGTAGCCGACGAGTGCCCTCAATCACCGACCCGAGAGGTCCCATTCCATTCACGGTTCATCGAACGAGGACACAAGTCACCAGGTCGCCGAGCCGATAGGGGATCGGTATGTCGCCAGCCCGGGAACGCGCTAGGACGTCCGTCACGGGCTGCACGAACGGGTATCGGTCCCCGATCATCGAAGCCCCCCATCGGACGCTGATCCACTTCATCGAAGCCCGCCAGGTGCGCAGACGTAGCCCGGCTCGCCGCGCCATCTGGGCTGCGGCTCGGTGGTGGAACATCCAGATGACAGACGGAGGTGAGACCTGCTGCCACCCCGGCCCCATCAACCGCGCGATAAGGCTGCCCCGGTCCCAGGTCTCGAGGACCACGTAACCCCCCGGCCGCAGCAGGAGGGCCGCCGTCCGCAGGGCCTCGGCAGGATCGGGCAGGTGTTCGAGCGACTGGAAGAACGTGACCGCTGCGCACGCCCCGGTCAGAGCATCGAGATAGTCCTCGAGCTTCGGACGAACATCGAATCCGCGCGCTCGGGCTATCTCGGCGACACCCTGGGAGATCTCGACCCCCTGAGGGGTCCATCCGTCGTCGCGCAGTGCCACCAGCGTCTCCCCGGTAGCCGTCCCGACGTCGACGACCGGGCCGCGGTCGAGCCCCAGACGGGCCATGCGGGACACGCGGCCACGAGCGTTACGAGCGTGATTGGTCTTGTCGGCTACATAGTCGGCGTACCCGCCTACCGCTCCACCACCTCGGAAATAACTGTCGCCGAAAATCTTGCTCAGCACGCCGGCATCCGGTATGGGGTCGATCCTGCCGGTTCGGCAGCGCCGGCACGCCACGTAGCGGTACGCGCCGTGGCGAAGCGCGGGATCCCACTCAGCCGCACCACATGCCATGCACAGAATAGTGGCATCAGCGTCGGTGCTCATTCGCCGAATTCACCCCGTATGCAGGTCGGTGGAAACTGCATCGTCGCGGCCGAGCGCCGCCCAGAGCATCGTCAGAACTCGCTAAAGTCGAAGATCGAGTGGGCTGCGCGGATTCTGGCCAAGCTCGCTCGGACGGTTGCCGTCTCTGACGGTCGCGGGTTCGGCACTCACCTGCCGCCGGGCTGGACCGAGTCCACGCCTGAGTGGCCGACGCTACCGCTGGCGGGCTACCCCGGGGCCGCCAGGTCGCTACTCCCGGCCTCGCTGGACGCGCGACTGTCGGACCGGCGGCCCGCCGGTGTGCGCTGAGCCGGGTGGCAGCACGACGCGGGCCAGTAGCGCGCGAAGGTCGCTGCCGGGCAGGTCCAGGACGCGAGCCCCCGCCGGGTGCACCCCGCCACTGGTGAATACGTGGTCGATCTGCACGCCGAACCAGCGTGGCCAGGCCGCCGGCCAGGTGGATTTCAGGCCCTGTCCCCGGTCGGCGGCCACGTCAAATGCCCCGGCGACCGCCGCGCGCGGTGACGCGTGGTCGAGGGTGGCGTTGACATCGCCGACCACGATGTGTGGGCCGCGTCCCTTGGTGAGCCAGGTGCTCAGCAGGCCGAGTTCCGGGGCCCACTCGGGCATCCAGCCGCGGATCGGGCCAGCGGTGTGCACGGCGATCACGCTGACCGTGCCGAGCGTGCCGCCGCTCACCCGCAACCAGCAGAGTCGTGTGCCCAGCGCGAGCGGGGTGGCCGTCAGGGCACCGAGGCCGGGCGCGGCGAGCATCAGGATCCCGAGCCCGTCAGGCTCGCCCGGAGATGTGGTCACCCAGCCGCTGTACCCGAGATCGCCCACCAGCGGGTCGAGCCGATCGCGGAAGCGTTGCCCGGCCTCCGGCAGAACCACAAGGTCGGGCCGGTGTTCGCGTACCGCGGCCACGTCGGCCCGTCCGTGAAGGACGTTGAATGACAGGATGCTCAGCTGGGCGCCGAGTGGCGGTGGCGGCCCGGCCACCGCCCGGGGGACCACAGCGCCCAGCGCCACTGCCGCCATCCAGCCTACCGCGAGCGCCGCTGGCCACCACCTCCGCCGGATCAGCCCGATCAGCGCGGCGAGGGCGAGCTGGCCGGTGGCGGTCATCGGCCGCATGGCGACCGCCTGTGCGAAGGGTGATGCCGTGCCAAGGCCGAACAGCTCCGGGGCCAGCCACAACAGTGACATCCCGGCGAACGGGATCCCGACCAGCAGGATCTGTACTGGCCGATGGCCGGTCCGGCGGTCAGCGGACCGGCCACCCCGGAAGTTGGGAATCATCACCCCTCGAGCCTAGGTGGGACCCGAGAGAGTCACCCTGACGCCGGTTGGTCGCCTAGATCGTCAATACTGTCGAGTCGAGTGCCGCCCCGCCTGTCCATACTGACCCCGACTACGCCGTCGCTGTCAGCTGTGTCGGGAGGGCCGATCGGTGTCCAAGCGCTGGGTACGCCATGTCCGGCGCGTCGACGAGCCGGTGAATCCGCACGGATCACGCCGGCCATCGGCCAGCAGATGATCACCGGCGTCGACTCGTGGGTGTTGGAGACCGGATGGTGGGTGCGCAGACCGGCACACAGTCCTGCACCGACGATGTGTGATGGGGGCTGAGCCTTGTTGACCGGCGAACAACGGATCCAGGCGGTCGCAGCCGCATTCGGCGGGCGGCACGGGTGGTCGCGCGGTCGCAGACTCTGTCCAGAGAGTGAGTACGCGGCTGGGCTGCTCGCGGTCGGCGGCTACCGGTTGCCGGGCGCCTGGCGCAGGTTCCCACGCGAGCCGCTCGCTCGACCGGCCTGGGTCGAGCTCCTGGCCGGTGCCGAGCATCACCGGCTTACGGGGCTCCTCCTGCGGGCTGTGACCGAGGGTGCGCAGCCGACAACGCCCGAGCAGGCGCGGCAGATCAGGGCCGTGCATCGGATCAAGCAGCTGCGGGTCATGGACCTGGAACGAGAACTGTTCGCGATTGTGGAGCTGCTCGCCAACCGTGGCATCGATTCCCGAGTGCTCAAAGGGACCGCCGTCGCCCACCTCGACTATCCCGATCCGGCGCTTCGCTCGTTCATCGACCTGGACGTTCTGGTCCGCGCACGAGACGTCGATCGTGCGGTCGCGGCGATGTCGGCGGCCGGTTTTGCTCGCATGGTTGCCGAGCCGCGCCCGGGTTTCGATCGGCGCTTCGAGAAGTCCGTGCCGTTGGTGGCCCCTTCGAGATTCGAACTTGACCTCCACCGCAACCTGATCCAGGGGCCGTGGGGCCTAGGGGTGGACCTGGGCGCCCTGTGGGACGAGGGCGCGGAGTTCCGCGTCGCCGGGCGCGCGCTGCATGCGCTGTCCGGTGCGAATCGTTTCATGCACGCCTGCTACCACGCCTCGCTCGGGGATTGGCCACTGCGGCTGGGCACGCTCCGAGACGTTGCCGAGATGCTGGTGCACCTCGGTTCGGAGGGAGCGGCGGTTCGCCGGCTCGCCGCGTCCTGGGGGGCCGAAGCGGTGGTGGCGGCCGCCGTGGTCGACGCCGAACGGCTGCTCGGGTTCGCTCCCGGCGGTGAGTTGTCCGAATGGGCGGTGAATTACGTGCCGAGTGGCAAGGAAGTCTCCCGGCTCGGGCTGCACACACACGCCGGCAAGACTTTTGCGGCCCAGGCGGTGGCGACGCTGATGGCACTGCCCCGGTTGCGGGACAAGGCGGCGTACGCCCGCGCGCTCGCTCTGCCGGACACTCGGTATACGGCGGGGCGGCACTCCTCGGTGCTGGCTCGATTCGCGTTCGCGGCGGGGGAGGTGCGCCGAGGACGGGGCGTACCGATGTAACCGTGCGTCGGTCGGCCGGGTGCGAGGCGCCCGCAGACACCGACGAAGGCCGCTGGGGTCCCTTCCGGGACCCCAGCGGTATAAGTGGGGGCAGTTGACGACTACGAGAACGAATGGCCCCCGCTGCCGCCACCTTCTCCGTCGAGATTAAGTACCAAAATGGAGAGACCCTGCGTCAGCTCGTGGAGTGATCCGAGATCCTCCACTTCGGGAGAAACATATTCCTTCTTCATCTTTCACCTCCTCTCGGACTCTGGTGAGTTCACAATCTTACCCATATTCTGCTGAGAGGGATAGACTGGAGCCCGATAATCTCTCCGTCAAGTTCGGTCGGACCGTCGTTTTATTCTCAATTATGATGATGCGCTCCTATTTCTGATTTCCTACCATCAATTGGTGCGTCTGCCCCGAGTTACCCGCGCGACGACGCTCGGCCTGGTCGCCTCCGCCGCGAGAGAAGTCCTCGTTGCCGATCGGCGCGGCACCATGGTCGCCGCGGCGCTTCAGCTAGTTGGCGCCGCCGCCGCGCTCGGCGTGGTCGCCACGGCGAAACTCACCCTTGATGCGCTCCTGCAACCCGACCGGGCCGCGCTCGGGTTCGGCCCCGCACTGATCGTGCTGGCCCTGGCGACCGGTCTTGCCGGCTCGGTCACCTCGCTGCAGGCGCAGCAGCTCCGCCTGCTCGGTGAGAGGGTGTCCCAGCGGGTATGGGATTTAGTCCTCGACACAACGGCGCGCGCCGACCTGATCACGTACGAGTCCTCCGGATTCGCCACCGCGCTGGAGCGGGTCCAGAGTCACGCGGTGACCAGCCCGTTCCTTGCGACGGCTGGCCTGGTCGGGCTGGTCGGCGGGATGCTCGGAGTGATCGCGCTGTCCGCCATGCTGATCGGAATCGAGCCGCTGCTGGTACCGATCCTGCTCTCGGCCGGACTTCCGGCAGTGTTGCTGTCCAGGAGGGCGAGCCGCACCGAGTTCGACTTCGCGCACCGAATGACTGCCGCCCATCGCCGCCGGGGCTACCTCCGCCAGCTGCTGAGCCTCCGTCCCTACGCGGCGGAGTTGCGTGCGTTCGGCTCGACCGGCGCACTCCGGGCGCGCCACCAGGAGCTCAACGACGAGTATGTCGCGCAGCTGCGCACTCAGGTCCGCCGCCGCCAGGTGATTGCGACGCTCACCGTCCTCGGAGTGGCTGCGGCGCTCACCGTCGCCCTTCTGGCGATTGTCGAACTGGTACACCGAGGCCGAATTGATCCGGCCCAGGCCGGTGCCGCGGCAATAGCAGTACGGCTGCTCAGCGGGCAGCTGAGCACGATATTTGCGGGGGTATCCGGACTAGTCGAGGCCGCCCCGTTCCTTGCCGACCTCGATCGTTTCGCAATGTGTCCGCCGACGCTATCGCCGAAAGGACGAAAGCGCCCGCTGACACTCGGTCTGCGTCTCGACGGGATCACCTTCCGTTATCCCGAAGAGAGCCGTCCGGCGGTCGATCGAGTGGACATCGAGATAGGGGCCGGCGAGGTCGTGGCCTTGGTCGGCGAGAACGGTTCAGGGAAGACGACGCTTGCGAAGATCGTAGCTGGGCTCTACGACCCGGAGAGCGGGTCCCGTCGTTGGGACGGTGAGGCCCTGGCCGCGTCCGACATCAGGGCGTCCGTGAGCGTGATACTCCAGGACTTCGTTCGGTACCAGATGACGTTTCGCGACAACATCGCCATCAGCGACGGGGATCGGATGGTGAGCGAGGAGAACGTAATTGCGGCCGCCCGCCGAGCTGGCGCCCTCGCGGCGGTGCGGGACGCGCCCGACGGCATCGACACCATGCTGGGCCGCGATCTCGACGAAGGGGTGGACCTCTCGGGCGGACAATGGCAGCGGGTGGCGCTCGCCAGGGCCCTGCTCCGGGACACGCCGCTGATCGTCCTCGATGAGCCCACCGCGGCACTTGATCCCCGGGCCGAGCACGAGCTGTTCACCGATGTGCGTGCGGTGTTGGGCGGGCGCGCGGCGTTGCTCATCTCGCATCGGTTCTCCAGTACCCGCACGGCTGACCGGATCTACGTGATGGATGGTGGCCGGGTCGTCGAATGCGGCACGCACGACGAACTGATCGCTCGCGGCGGACAATATGCCGACCTGTACCGGTTGCAGTCCTCCGCCTACCGCTGAAGCGCCGCACCACCGACCGCGTCGGGGGTCCGCACGCCCTGCCGAAGGTCGGTTACGCCCCGACCCGTGGCCAGCACACCGTCCATGACGGAGGCGAGCGTGTCCGGCCGGAATGGCAGCCCCAGGGGCAGGGTCGCCTCGAAGACCGGCACCCGATCGACGAGATCGCCGAGAGCCTGGAACGTGTGACTCATCGACTCGGGTTCGCGCCAGCCCACGATCTTCGGGAACCGGATCAGTTGCCGCAGCGCGGTCAGCGGGTTCAACCGGCGCACCGACGCCCGGCTGGCGTCGGGGCAGACCCACGGAATCACGCAAGCGGCGAGCGGCACCGGTCCGCTGACTCGGCGGGCTGACCTCACGGCCAGGCGGCCGTCCGCGGTGTGCCGGACCGCTGAGGCCGGACCCGTTTCGGCCAGCGCTCGGGCGCCGAGACGCAACCGGCTCTCCACCGCGCCGGGGTACACGATCACCTGGCCGTCCGGCTCGACCTCGACGCGCATGACGTCGTCGGTCACCAGCTCGGCGCCCGCGCCGCAATAGGCGGCCGCCAGCGTCGATTTGCCCATGCCCGAGGCGCCGATGAAGGCCACCACACCGTCGCCACCGCGCACCGCGCTCGCGTGCAGCACGAGGTGATGACGCAGGGTGAGATGCGCGGCCAGCAGGTTGCCACTGGCCAGCACACCGAGCAGGTTCGGGTCGACGCCCGGATGGAGCCTCGCGGTCACCTGGCTGAGGGTTCGATCGCCCACCAGCTCGCACAGGCCCGGATAGCGCAGGACAATCCGGTCGCCGGTTCGCCCGAAGCTGTAGACGGGGGCGCCGTCGCGGTCGAGATCGGCGAGCCGACACCCAGGGGCCGGCTCGTTCGGCACCGGCTCATCGCTTCCCAACCGAAGAGTGAGGTCAGGACGCCCGCCCGGCGAGCCGGTGGGGGGCAATGCGAGCTCGACCTCGCTGGAAACCACGAGGCCGTGCGCACGGTACTGGTGCCACACCGTCAACTCACCGCCCGACCGAGCCGAGGACCGCGAAGTCCGCCGCCGAGGGGTCGAACGTGGTTCCGTTGAGCTCGAGCCAGGAATGGGCGACGAACGCTCCATCGGAAGCACGCTCCACCCCGATCCGCAGGACGGGTCCCAACCGGCGCAGTCGATGACCCAGCAGCAGGCACCGCCGCAGGCAGGTGTCGCCGGCGGGCCAGTGCGACGCGACGATGAGCACGCCGCGAACCGCTTGCCGGGTCCGTCCCGCGAGGACGACCGGTTCGGTTGCCGGCGGCGCGCCGCTGTCGAGGTCGAGGGCCAACCCCAGCCTGTGGCACATCCTTGGGAGGTTGCTTGCGCGCAAGCTGAGCTCGATGAATGCCATCGGAAGGAGTGCCCGGGCCATCTCCCAGGCCACCTGGGCGCGCCGGACGAGCGGGCTCATGGTGCACCCGCGCCGCTCGCCAACCAGGCTTGTTGCAGGAGCATGGCGGTTGTTCCCGGCGGCACCTGGGACAGCCAGGCGGCGCGCAGCCGGTCGGCGTCGACCAGGTTGTCATCCACACCGCTCCCATCCCAGGTACGGGCGAACTCGCGGGATATCGGACCGAAACGGGACGCGTTGAACCAGGCTTTTTGCCCTCGACGAATGACGGCGTCCGGAAGCAAGCCGTCGGCGAGCAGCCGGATTGCTCCGGTGCGGGTCACGCCTCCCCAACGGTCCCCGAACGCGGCCCAGCATTCGACGAAGGGGCCCGAGCCCAACGGCTCCACCAACCGGCAATCGTGGTCGGCGCTGATCCGCGCCCTGGTCAGGTTGCTGATTGCCACCGCCCGGGGCGCGACGGCCGCCCACACACTGCGGTCCCACCGCAATGGTTGCCACCCCATCCGTTTCGCCTCCCGCACCGCGTCACGCACGCCCGGCCTCAGCCAGGGGGCATGGCGCCGCTCGGTGCCCCCCAGTAGCTGATTCCACCGCGGCGCCGCCGAGGCAAGGACCAACCGCCAGTCGTCGCGGCTCATCCCCCGGGCCCGCCGACGCAGCACTGCGCGGAGCACAGCTGTCCGATGGTCGCCGAGCACCTCATCGCCGCCGTTGCCGGTGACCAGTGAACCGCCGGCCGCGTGGTGGGCGAGCAGTACTGTGTTGCCGAGCCCAGCCGGAAAGGTCGGCCGTCCGTGCGCCCGCACCCGCGGGGCCGCGAGTGGCCCGACGATGTCCAGCTCGGTGGTGATGTCTCGGCGGATCCACTCCATGCGCAAGCCCGTACGACGGAGGTGATCGACAACCAGTTCCTGCCAGGAGGACTCTTCGGCGGCCGGATCGCCGGGATATCGGAACGTCAGGGCAATCGGTGGTTCCAGGCCCTCCCGCGCGGCCAGGTCCGCCGCGACGGCTAGCAGCAATGAGGAGTCGCGGCCTCCGGAGAACGCCAGCACGCACGGTGTGTGCAGCAGAGCCGGTCGCAGCTCGTCCCGCAAGACACGTACCGGGTCCGGATCCACCCACGCGGGTGGCGGTATTGGCGACTGCGTTCCCAGCGGCCACCCGACGGCGACCTCGTGCGCCGAGATTATTGGCAGTCCGGTCGGGCCCAACGGCAATGAACTCGCGTGCCGGACGCGTGTGGAAGGCGAGCTGGAGCGCTCGCTCACGTGAGCAGCTCGGAGGTTCGCAGTCGCTCGATGAATGCCGCAATGTCCCGGCGGGCGTCGGTCGGGTCCACCTCGTACTCGGTGACGACGGCGTGCACGAGGTCGTCGAACGAGGTCTCCTCGCCGAGAAGCTCGAGTATTCTGGTGCCGACACCAGTGATCGTGTAGTAGCGCGATGTGGGCAGACTGAGCACGATCGTCTCGTCACCCAACCTGCGCGTGGAGATGTCTGTCGCTCGCAGGCGCATGATGCCTCCATACTCGATGTCGTCATCGCCATGGACATCCGCGCATGGCCACTCGCGAAAGCGCCGTCCATGAGCCGACGTCTCTGGCTTCGGCGACCGCCAGTTGACAGTGGTGGGAAGCGCTCACCGAGCTGCTGAGAGATCGTAAGGATCAGGCCGCGGGCCCGGCCTCACCAAAAATGCGTATGGTGCCGCGACGGAGGGGGGCGCGACCGTCGCACCGTGGGCCGGCCGCCGGTGTGGTGAGCGCAGGATCGGTCAGCCCGGCAGCACCAGGCGGGCGAGCAGGGCGCGGTGGTCGCTGCCCGGGAGTTGGAGCACCCGCGCGTCCGCCGGGTGCACGCCGCCGGCGGTGAACACGTGGTCGATCTGCACGCCGAACCAGCGCGGCCAGGCCGTCGGCCAGGTGGACACAAGGCCGAGGCCGCGCTCAGCGGCGACGTCCTGGGCGCCGTCGGTCGCCGCCCGCAGCGCCGCGTGGTCCAGGGTGGCGTTCACGTCGCCCGCCACCACGTGCGGGCCGGCGTCCGGGCCGAGCAAGGTGCGCAGCAGCCCCAGGTCCTCGGCCCAGACGTGCATCCATCCGGACCGGGGTAGCGGTGTGCACCGCGACCACGCCTACCTCGCCCAGCACCCCGCCGCTGAGCCGCATCCACCGGAACCGGCCGCCGACGTCCAGCGGAGTGGTAGTGACGGCGCCCAGCCGAGCGCCCGCCAGCATCACAATGCCCATGCCGTCCCGCTCGCCGGGCCCAGTGGTCGCCCACGACCGGTAGCCCAGCCCGTCCAGAAGTGGGTCCAACCGGGACCGGAACCCCTCGCCGGCTTCGGGCATCACCACGACGTCCGGCCTCTCGGCCAATGCGGCTACGTCGGCCCGCCCGTGCAGCAGGTTGAACGACAGCACGCTCAGCTCCCGGCCGGGCGGCGGGGTCGGCCCGGTCACCGTCCGGGGCAGGACCGTGCCGACCGCCGCCACTCCGCCCACGGCCAGCGCGGCCGGCCAGTAGCGCCGCCGAAACAGCCCGGCCAGGGCGGCCAGCAGTAGCTGCCCGGCCGCGCCGACCGGGCGGAACGCCACCAGCTGGGCGAACGGGCTGACCGAGCCTTGGCCGAGCAGCTCCGGGGCCAGCCACAGCAGCGATGCACCGGCCAGCGGCACCCCGACCAGCAGCGTCCGCAGTGGCCGGGCACGCCTCGGGATAGCGGGGGAGCGGGTCGCGGCACCTTCACAGCCTAAGGAGCCTGCCCCGAGGCCGCCCGGCCCTGGGGTGATCGTCACGTCCCACCTGGTGCGGCCGAGACCACTCGGTCAACTACAACCATGCAGGCTGTGCTGGTTTAAGGGCGGTCCTGATGGCGCTGTACCGGCTGATCGCCCTGCTGGCCGCGGGTCGAGTTCTGGTCCGGCGCCCCCGCTGACGGCCCGGTTAGCCGTGGCGCTACCCGTCGTTGGTCGCCTCGTTCAACGAGGGCGACCTGATCGCCGGTCTGCTATCCGGCCTGCAGATGCTCTCCGACCAGGCCTGCGCCCCGCCCCACAGCCACTGACCCTCACCGTGTCGCGGGATACTCAGCTTTGGCGAGTTGCCCGGTGCCCGGTCGGCCCATACTTCAGCCGCCAGATCGGTCACGAGGGTGCGGGAGGTTGGGTCCCATGGACTTCGACGAGACTGTCGCCGTGTCCGAGGTTCGGGTACTGCCGCCGAGGCAGTTCGGCAGGCAGTCGCCAGCCTCGCCCTGGGTGTTGCGACCGCGCGGACGCCGGTTCGACGAACCCGCGGACCGGGTGGACGGCGGTCCGCGACAGCTCGCGGACAACGTCGTGCTCGGCTACGACTAGCGTCTGCTCCCTCGGGAGCGATCCGGCGCCGCGGCACCCGATGACGCGCGGGTGCGCGGCGCCGGACCTCGGCTCAGCTCTGGTCGAACTCCCGGGCGGCCAGTGCGCGGATCACGCCGGCGCGCCCCTCACTCACCAACCGGTGCAGCGCCGGCGGGTGTTCCGCGCCGTTGAGCCAGGTGTCGGCGGCGTCGACCGTGTGCTTGTCCACTGCCCAGGACGGGAACAGGCCTAGCACCACCGACTGGGCCCGTTCGCTGGTCCGGCGTTGCCATACGTCGGAGACCTCGGCGAAGTAGCGGTCCACGTACTCGGTGAGTAGGCCGCGCTGCGCCGGATGCGAGAAGCCGGAGATGATCGCGTCGTTGACCGCGTTGGGCAGGTCGTCGTCGTGTACCGCGCGCTGCCAGGCTCGTTCCTTGGCCTCGGGTGTGGGGATCAGGGCGCGGGCCCGCTCGGCCTGTCGTTCGCCGGCGGAGGTGGCGTCGCGCTGGTGCTCGGCGACGATCTCGGCCTCGCCGGCCGCGCCGTGTGCCACCAGGGCCTGCAGCAGTCGCCAGCGCAGGTCGGTGTCTACGGTCAGCCCGTCGAGTACCTGTTCGCCGGAGAGCCAGCCGGCCAGCACGTCGAGCTTGGGCTGGTCCAGGACGCCACCGGTCAGTGAGTTCACCGCGACCAGTTGGCGGTCCGAGCCCGGTTCGGCGTCGCGGGCCATCTGCAGCAGCGCGTCGGCGAGCAGTGGCCAGCCGGTGTCGGCGGCCCAGCCGGGTTCGGCGTAGGAGGCCACTGCGGTCTGGGCCTGCAGCAGCAGTCGCTGCACCACGCCGGACTCGCTGTCGCGCCCGGCGCCGCCGGCCACCAGGGTGGCGAAGTCGCGTGCCTTGAGCTCGGCGTCGCGGGTCATCTCCCAGGCGGCCGACCAGCACAGGGTGCGTGGCAGCGGCTCGGTGATGTCCGCGATGCGGTCAATCAGCACGGCCAACGAACCGGGGTCCAGCCGCAGCGCGCCGTAGGTCAGGTCGTCGTCGTTGACCAGCACCAGCTGCCCACGCGGGATGCCGAGCAGCTCGGGCACCTCGGTGCGCTCGCCGGACACGTCGACCTCGACCCGGTGGGTGCGGACCAGGTTGCCGTCCGCGTCGTCGTCGTAGATGCCGACCGCCAGCCGGTGCGTGCGCAGCTCGCCGGCGCCGGGGCGGGCGCCGCCCTGGCGCACCGCGAAGGCGGTGAACGTGCCGTCGTCGCCGACCGTGAAGTCGGGTCGCAGCAGGTTCAGCCCGGTGGTGCGCAGCCATTGCCGGCCCCAGTCGGACAGGTCGCGGCCGGAGGAGCGCTCCAGTGCGCCGAGCAGGTCGTCGAAGGTGGCGTTGCCCCACTTGTGCGCCTCGAAGTAGCTGCGCAGGCCGGCCAGGAAGGGCTCCAGGCCGACGTAGGCCACCAGCTGCTTGAGGACCGAGGCGCCCTTGGCGTAGGTGATGCCGTCGAAGTTGACCTCGACGGCGGCCAGGTCGGGGATGTCGGCGGCCACCGGGTGGGTCGAGGGCAGCTGGTCCTGCCGGTACGCCCAGGACTTCTCCACGTTGGCGAAGGTGACCCAGGAACCGGTGTACTCGGTGGCGGTGGCCTGGCAGATCACTGAGGCCCAGGTGGCGAACGACTCGTTCAGCCACAGGTCGTCCCACCAGCGCATGGTCACCAGGTCGCCGAACCACATGTGCGCCATCTCGTGCAGCACGGTCTCCGCGCGCCGCTCGTAGAGGTACTTGGTGACCCGGGACCGGAAGACGTAGTCCTCCAGGAACGTCACCGCGCCGGCGTTCTCCATCGCGCCGGCGTTGAACTCCGGTACGAACAGCTGGTCGTACTTGCCGAACGGGTACCGGACGCCGAAGTTGGCGTGGTAGAAGTCGAAGCCCTGCTTGGTCTCGGTGAACAGCCGCTCGGCGTCCATGTGCCCGCCGAGCGAGGACCGGCAGTAGATGCCGAGCGGGATGACTCCGTCAGCGTCGCGGTACTCGTCGTGCCAGCTCTGGTACGGGCCGGCGATCAGCGCGACGAGGTAGGTGCTGATGATCTCGCTGGTGGCGAAGCGGTGGGTGACGGCGCCACTGGAGCCGCTGGCTGTGCTCGATTCGATGACCGCATTGGAGATGACCTTCCAGTCCGGCGCGGCGGTGACCGTCAGCTGGTAGCGGCCCTTGAGGTCGGGCTGGTCGAAGCAGGTGAACATCCGCTTCGCGTCGGCCGTCTCGAACTGGGAGTAGAGGTACACCGCCGAATCGACCGGGTCGACGAACCGGTGCAGCCCTTCGCCGGTGTTCATGTAGCGGCAGTCCGCGGTGACGGTGAGCTCGTTGCTCGCCGCCAGCTCGGGCAGCGCGATGCCGTCCTCTTCGAGGTAGCCGGACACGTCCAGTTCGGTGCCGTTCAGCACGGCGGACCGCACGCCGGCGGCCACGATGTCGATCCAGCTGCTGGCGCCGGGGCGGGTGCAGTCGAAGCGCACCGTCGTGGTGCTGGTGAACGTGGTGGCGCCTGGGTGGCCGGCGCCGTCGGTGAGGTCCAGCTCGATGGCGTACTCGATCGCGCAGAGGGCTGCTGCCGAGTCGGTGCCGGTAATCAGCGCGGCGCGCTGCTCGGCCGCGGTGCGGGTCAGGTTGGGGGCGGCCATGTTGTGCCTGAATCTCCCTGTGGGTCTGGACTGGTGCTCTTAGGCGCGATCAAACCACGTGCGGCGGTGTGGGGTGGACCGAGTTGTCCCTCCCGGCCGCGGCGCCCAGCGGCGGAACATCTCACCGCGCCGGGTTGTTGAGCGTTGTCACAGGGAGATCCGACCATCGGGAGGCCGCGTCAGATGACCACCAGTGCCGACAGCACCACCACCGCCAAGGTCGATTTCTGGTTCGACCCACTCTGTCCGTGGGCGTGGTTGACCTCGCGCTGGATGCTCGAGGTCCGCGAAGTTCGTGATATCGACCTGCAGTTCCACGTGATGAGCCTGTCCGTGCTGAACTCCGACCGGGAGGGCCTGCCGGAGCAGTACAAGGAGCTGCTTTCCAAGGGCTGGGGCCCGGTGCGGGTGTGCATCGCCGCGGCCAAGGAGCGTGGCCCGGAGATCCTGGAGCCGCTCTACACCGCGATGGGCACCCGGATCCACAACGGTGGCAACAAGGAATTCGACGTCGTCATCAAGGAGGCGCTGGCCGAGCTGGACCTGCCGGCGTCGCTGGCCGAGGCCGCCGACAGCACCGATTTCGACGAGGAGCTCAAGGCCAGCCACCACGCCGGGATGGACCCGGTCGGGCTGGACGTCGGCACCCCGACCATCCACGTCGACGGAGTGGCCTTCTTCGGTCCGGTGATCTCCAAGGCGCCCAAGGGGGAGCAGGCCGGCCAGGTCTTCGACGCGGCCCGCACGCTGGCCGGGTTCCCGCACTTCTTCGAGCTGAAGCGGACCCGGACGGAGTCCCCGGACTTCAACTGATCTAGCGTCCGCCCGGTCTGTGGGGTCTGTCACAGCTCACCCGGTCAGGATCAAACATTGCCTGGCCGGGTGAGCATGGCGGCCCCGGCGGCGCGCGGATAACGCCGGTACTCACCGAGGGTCGCCCTCGATCGGAATACGCTGTCCGAGATGTCTTCGATCGGTGATGCCAGCACATTGGTGCTCGCCCAGCGCTACCGCCTGGACGAGCGGGTCGGTGCTGGCTCCATGGGCGCGGTATGGCGCGCCACCGACGAGCTGCTCGGGCGCACCGTCGCGGTCAAACAACTGCTGCTGCAACCGGGTGCGCCGGGCTTCGACGCGCAGGGCCAGGCCTACGACGAGGCCCGCCAGCGGATCCTGCGCGAAGGTCGCCTCGCCGCGCGGCTGCAGCACCCGCACGCCATCGCGGTCTTCGACGTCGTGCTGCACGACGACGCCCCGTGGCTGGTCATGGAGTACCTGCCGTCGCGCACCCTCGGCGCGCTGCTGAACACCGAGGGGCCGCTGGACCCGCGCCATGCCGCCGACATCGGCCGCCAGATCGCGGACGGTCTCGCCGCCGCGCACGCGGCCGGCATCGTGCACCGCGACATCAAGCCGGGCAACGTCCTGATCGGCGCCGACGGCATCGTGAAGATCACCGACTTCGGAGTGTCCCGGGCCGCCGACGACGTCCAGCTGACCCGTACCGGGCTGATCGCCGGTACGCCGGCCTACCTGGCCCCGGAGACCGCGAGGGGGCAGAACCCGACCACCGCGTCCGACGTGTTCGCGCTGGGCTCCACGCTGTACACGGCGGTGGAGGGCGAACCGCCGTTCGGGCTGGACGACAACGCCTACGCGCTGCTCTACAAGGTGGGCGCGGGCACCATCCGGCCGCCCGAGCACGCCGGGCCGCTCACCGACGCGCTGCTGCGAATGCTGCGCGCCGACCCCGCCGACCGGCCGACCGCGACCGAGGCCAAGGCCGAGCTCGCCGCCGTGGCCGCCGGCCAGCAACCGCCGGGGCCGGCCGCCCCGCCGTCCCGGCCGTCCGCCGCGCCCCGCCGGCCAACCCCGGCGAAGGGCACCGGCGCCCGCAAGGGCCGGCGTAACAACCTCTCGGCCACCCGGGTGGACCTCGACTCGCTGCCGCCGACCGCGGCGTCCCCGCCGCCCGCGCGCTCGGACCCGGCCCTGCCCTCGCCGACCTGGCCGATCGCCGCGGTATCGCTGAGCGGGTCACCCGACCCCACGGATGCCGGGGCACCGGCCGCGGCGGCCGAACCGGTCGCGGCGCCGCCGGCGAGGAGCCGCCCGGATCCGGTCGAGCCGCCCCGTGACCGGCAAGACAGGCCGCGCCGGGCGTTCGGACCGTTCCGGCTCAGGAAGCCCACCCCGCCGATCTGGGCGCTGATCGCGCTGGTTGTGGTGGCGGTGGCGGCGGTGGCCACGCTGGCGGTCCTGCGCCGCGACGCACTGCCCGGGCTGGGCAGCATCGCGGCGGGGTCACCGCCGGCGTCCGCGAAGCCGTCCGCCGCGCCCCCGGTGAAGATCCGTCCGGACGGCCAGCCCACCGCGGCGGACCTGGAGAGCTTCATCCGGGGCTACTACGCGCTGCTGCCGGGCGACCCTGCCGCGGCCTGGGCCGAGCTCGGCCCCGCTGCCCAGTCGGCGTCGAACGGGTACCAGAGCTACCAGAGCTTCTACGCCGGACTGGACTCGGTCGGCTTCGCCGAGCAGCCGACAGCGGTCGACGGCAAGACGGTGCGCGCCACCCTGCGGTTCGTGCCGAAGAGCGGCGGCGAAAGCGTCGAGCGCTACCAGTTCACCGTGGTGCCCGGGCCGGACGGCACGCTGATCATGAGCTCGTTCGAGCGCGGCTGACCTGGCCGGGCCCGTCGGTCGGTTACGCGGTCTGCGAGTCGGCCTCGAGCAGGTGGTTGGTCAGCCAGTGGACCACCTCGCGGACGAAGGTGGCGCGGTTCGCGGTGCCGTGGATCTCGTGCCCCTCGTCCGGGAACAGCAGGAATCCGGGGGCCGCGCCGCGCTCCCGCAGCGCCTGCACCACCTGCTCGGCCTCCACCAGCGGCACGTTGGTGTCGTGCTCGCCATGCACCACCAGCAGCGGGGCCACCAGCCGCTCGATGCGGTGCAGCGGGGACAGCTCGCGCAACAGCTCGCGGTCCTGGTCGGGGTCGCCGTACTTGCTGGTGGCGGCGGTGGCGATCCACGGCTCGGTGTAGGCGAAGAAGGTCTCGAGGTCGGCCATGCCGCAGATGTCCACGCCGACCCGGAACAGCTCCGGGAAGTGCACCAGCGCGGCGAGGGTGAGGTAGCCGCCGTAGGACCGGCCGGCGATGCCGATCCGGTTCGGGTCGGCGAGCCCGGCGGTGATCAGGAACCTGGCCGCCTCGGCCACGTCGGTGATCGCCGCGAAGCGCAGCTCGCCATTGTCCGCGTTCACGAAGCCGCGCCCGTAGCCGGACGAGCCCCGGACGTTGGGCGCGAACACGGCCACTCCGGCGGCGGCCAATGACTGCAGCAGCGGCGCGAAGGTGGGGCGTTCCTGTGCCTCCGGCCCGCCGTGCAGCCACAGCACCGTCGGCTGGTCGGTCTGCTGGGCGGCGGGGGAGGCGGTCGGACCGCTGCCCAGGCCGCCGTGCGGCGCGTACCACCAGCCGGACAGCTCCAGGCCGTCCTCGGTGGTGAAGCGCAGCGGTACCGGGTTGACCAGCTCGTCCGGTGACCAGCTCGGCGGCTCGGTCGGCGCGAGCCGCTCGAACTCGTCGGCGCCGGGCCGGCAGCGCACCAGGTGCGGCGGGGTGGTCGGCCCCTCGGCGCCGAGCAGCAGCCAGTTCCCGTCGGCGGAGAACGCACAGCTGGTGACGACCTCCGCCGGTGCCCGGAGTGCACACGTCAGACCGGCGTCCGGTTCGAGCAGCTCCACCTCGCTGCGGCCGTACTCGTTCCAGACCAGTGCGAGCCGGTCGCCGTGCCGGGCGAACAGGTCCAGGTCGGCGTCCAGACGGGCGGCCACCACCTTCGGCGTGGCCGAGCGTCGCGGACCGGTGCGGGTCACCGCCAGCTCCAGCAGCGCCGCCCGGTCCCGCCCGGAGTCGGTGTGCAGGTACAGCCGGGTGCCGCCGGCGGCGAACCGGGCGTCGGCCACCGTCGCGTCGGCCTCGGCCAGCAGCGGTACCCGGCGGCCGGACCAGACGTCCACCCAGAGCAGTTGGCGGGTACCCCGGCGGCCCACCCGGACCACCGCGTGCCGGCCGTTCGGGCTGAACGAGCAGACCACGGCGGCCGGCCCGGTGGCCAGCTCGGTGCGCCGGCCCGTCGCCGGGTCGACCGCGTAGGCGGTGCTGGCCCCGCCACCCCGGCGGCTGGCCTCCGTGATGCCGACCAGAGCACCGTCCGGCCGCCACGCGCCGAGCGTGCCGGCACCGCCGGGTCCGCCGGCCAGGGTGCGTTGCTCGGCACCGTCCGGGCGCAGCGCCAGCACCCGGGTCTGCTCACCGCCGAACGGGGCCAGCAGACACGTCAACCAGCGTCCGTCCGGCGACCAGCTCACCTGGCGGACCTGATCGGGTCCGGTGTCCAGCCGGACAGGCTCGCGGGGCTCACCGGGGCCGGCGAGCGAGAGGACCCAGAGCGCCGGCAGGCCGTCCCGGTCGGAGACGAAGGCCAACGATTGCCCGTCCGGGGACAGCGCCCCGCTGGTAGCGCTCTGCGCGGCGAGGCAGTCCGGCAGCGGGCGGATCGAGTGCAGCGGGTGGATCGGGCCACCGGAGTCCGGTTCGGCGAGCAGCTGAAGCCGGCGCCGGTCGGTGAAGGTGCTGACGGTGTTGTCGCCGGCCACCCTGTCGCCGGTCGCAAAGGTGTTGCCGGTTGCGCGGTTGTCGGTCACCCGATCCCCCTCTCCTGAAGCCACATTTCCAACAGTGCTACCTGCCACAACGCGTTGGAGCCCAACGTGGTGCGGTTCTCATTCGGGGCGGCCAGCAAACGCTGCAGGTAGTCCGTGCGGATCAACCCTCGGGCCTTGGCGGCGGGGTCGGTCACCGCGTCGCGGACCCGTTCCAGGAACCCCCCGGACAGGTGCCTGATCGCCGGCACTGGGAAGTACCCCTTGGGCCGGTCGATAATCGTGTCTGGCACCACACCCCGGCAGGCCTGCTTGAGCACGCCCTTCCCACCGGCGGCGAGCTTGAGCTCTGGCGGGCAGGCCGCGGCCAGCTCGACCAGCTCGTGGTCCAGGAACGGCACCCGGGCCTCGAGTCCCCAGGCCATCGTCATGTTGTCCACCCGCTTGACCGGGTCGTCGACCAGCATCACCGAGCTGTCCAGGCGCAGCGCGGCGTCCAGGGTGCGGGTCGCGCCCGGCGCGGCGAAGTGATCGGCGACGTACTGCCGGCTGGCATCGCGGGCCAGCAGCCGGTCCGGCTCCACGATAGCGGCAAGGTCGGCGTGCGGGCGGTCCACGAACACCCGGCTGTAGGCGTCCACCGCCTGGTCCCTGGGCACCTCGGCCAGCGGCGGGTACCAGTCGTAGCCGGCGAACACCTCGTCCGCGCCCTGGCCGGACTGCACCACGGTGACCGACTTCGCCACCTCGCCGGAGAGCAGGTAGAACGCCACGCAGTCGTGGCTGACCATCGGCTCGCTCATCGCCGCGATCGCCCGGTCCACCCCGGGCAGCAGCTTCTCCGACGGCACCATGATCTTCTGGTGGTCGGTGTCGAAGTGCTCGGCCACGATGTCGGAGTACTGGAACTCGTCGCCGGACTCCCCGCCGGTCGCCTCGAAGCCGACGCTGAAGGTGCGCAGCCCGTGCTGGCCGCTCTCCGCGAGCAGCGCGACGATCACGCTGGAGTCGATGCCGCCGGAGAGCAGCACACCCACCGGCACGTCGGCCACCATCCGCCGCTGCACCGCCCGGCGCAGCGTGCTCAGCACCTCGTCGGACCAGTCCTGGGCGGTCATGTCGGCGTCGCCGGCGCGGCGTTCGTGGCTCGGCGCCCAGTACCGGTGCTCGGTGCCGGTGCCGTCGGCCTTGAGCACGCGCACGGTGGCCGGCGGCAGCTTGCGCACCCCGGCCAGGATGGTGCGCGGCGCGGGCACCACGGAGTGGAAGCTCAGGTAGTGGTGCAGCGCCACCGGGTCGATGGAGGTGTCTACCTCTCCGGCCGCGAGCAGCGCGGGCAGGGTGGAGGCGAACCGCAGCCGGCCCGGTGTCTCGGACAGGTACAGCGGTTTGATGCCGAGCCGGTCCCTGGCCAGCACCACGGTGCCGGTGTCCCGCTCGGCGACCGCGAAGGCGAACATGCCGAAGAAGCGCTCGACGCAGGCCGTGCCCCAGCGGTGGTAGGCCTTGCCGATCACCTCGGTGTCGGAGCTCGAGAAGAACCGGTAGCCGGCCTTGGTGAGCTCCTCGCGCAGCTCGCGGTAGTTGTAGATGCAGCCGTTGAACACCACGGTGAGCCCGAGCTCCGGGTCGACCATGGGCTGCGCGGCCTTCTCCGAGAGATCGATGATCTTCAGTCGGCGGTGCCCGAGAGCGATCCGGCCGGACGAGAACAGGCCGTTGCCGTCCGGGCCGCGCGGCACCATGGTGTCGCACATCCGCGCCACGGCGGCGGCGTCAGCTGAGGCGCTGTCGAACCTGATTTCGCCCGCGATGCCGCACATCAATACAGCTTCGTCGCTCCATGTTTCCGCTGTGTGACATGGCGGAAATCGAGACCTCACCGAAGTGTGTGTTTCGCCGCGTTTAGCGTTTGTTCGACCGGTCCTGCGCGTGCGGGCCGGACCTACCAGACTGGCGCCATGGACACGATCACATTGGGCGACGTGGAGATCACCAGGGTGTTCGAGCGGCGGGTCGCCCGGATGCCCCGGGTGGTTGTCTTCCCGGACACCGATCCGGAGCTGTGGCGGCGCAACGCGGGCTGGCTCGAGCCGGACTTCTTCGACGCCGGCGCCGATGATGTGGTGTTCAGCATGCAGACCTGGGTGCTGCGCAGCGAGGGCCGGACGATCCTGGTCGACACCGGGGTCGGCAACGGCAAGGAGCGGCCCGCCATGCCGGCCTTCCATCGGCTGGACACCGACTTCCTGGACAGCCTGGCCGCCGCGGGAGTGCGGCCGGACGATGTCGACCTGGTGGTGTGCACCCACGTGCACGGCGACCACGTCGGCTGGAACACCTACCGGTCCGGTGACGAGTGGCTGCCGACGTTCCGCAACGCCCGCTACGTCATCTCCCGCGCCGACTTCGACTACTGGAACCCGGCGAACGGGCACTCGACCCGGTCCGGGCCGAGGATGGCGAACGTCTTCGAGGACAGCGTCGCGCCGGTGCACCGGTCCGGGCAGACGGTGCTCTGGGAGGACCACCACGACATCGACGCCAACCTGCGGCTGGATCCGGCGCCGGGGCATACCCCGGGCGCCGCGGTGCTCACCCTGCGCTCCGGGGCCGACCGCGCGGTGTTCGTCGGCGACCTGCTGCACACTCCGCTGCAGATCGTCGAGCCGGCGGTGAGCCCGTGCTTCGACGAGGACGAGGCGCTGTCCCGGGTGACGCGGCGGCGGGTTCTCGACTCGATCGTGGCCGACAACGCGCTGATGCTGCCGGCGCATTTCCCGGCCGCCGGCGCGGTCGAGGTGAGCCGGGACGGCGACGGGTACGCGATCAAGGGCTGGGCGGCGTTCCGGTGAGCGAACCGTCGGACCTGGTCCAGACCGCCTCCGGGACCGTGCGCGGCTGTGCCGGCGTGTTCTGGGACATTCCGTACGCCGCGCCGCCGCTGGGGGCCGGCCGGTTCGCCGCGCCGGCGCCGGCTCCCGGGTGGTCCGGGGTACGGGAGGCGACCCGGCCGGGCCCGAGCGCTCCGATGCCGGACCGGCGGTGGTTCGGCCGCCTCGACATGGGCCCGGTCATCCGCGGCTGGGTGCCCGGCGAGGACTACCTGACCGTCAACGTGTGGACGCCCTCGACCGAGGGGCGAGCGCCGGTGATGGTGTTCGTGCACGGGGGCGCGTTCCTCGCCGGCAGCGGGGCGGCGCCCACCTACAACGGAGCCGCGTTCGCCCGGGACGGCGTCGTGCTGGTCACGCTGAACTACCGGCTCGGCGTACCGGGCTGGCTGTCGCTGCCGGGTGCGCCGGAGAACCGGGGGCTGCTCGACGTGATCGCCGCGTTGCGCTGGGTGCGGGAGAACATCGCCGGCTTCGGCGGCGACCCGGGCCAGGTCACGCTGTTCGGGCAGTCGGCCGGCGGCATGATCGTCGGCGCGCTGCTGACCCACCCGGAGTCCGACGGGCTGTTCCGGCGGGCGATCAGCCAGAGCGGCGGGCTGCACGGGCTCAGCGCGGAGCGCGCCGACGGCGTCGGCAGCCAGCTGGCCGAGCTGCTGGGGACCGAGCACTCGGTGGAGGCCTTCGCCGCGATACCCGACGAGCAGCTCATCGCGGCGCTACCCAAGCTGGCGCCGGGCGGACTCGCCGGGCTGGCCCCGTTCGCGGTGGTGCTGGACCGGACCTCGGTGCGCCCTGACGTCGACCTGATCGTCGGCAACACCGCACAGGAGGCGCGGCTGTACCAGAACCCGGAGCGGGAGCGCGCGATCGACGACATGTTCCGCACCGCGAGCGATCGGCTGGCCACCGCGCACGGCGGCGCGCGCCGGTACCTGTTCGACTGGCGCGGCGGTCCCTACGGCGCCTGCCACACCACCGAGCTGCCCTTCGTCTTCGAGCAGACCGAGCTGCCGGCGTTCCGCGGCCCGGACGGCCTGCTCGGACCGGAGGTACCCGCCGGCCTGGCCGGGGAGCTGCACGGCGCCTGGGTCCGCTTCGCCACCACCGGCGAACCCGGCTGGCAGGGCGAGCACCGCTTCACCGGCTGATCGGATCCGGCTGGGTCGGTGGGGCATCGAGCAATGTCTGCAAGCATTCGAGCTCGGCTTTCGCCGTCGCGGCAACCTGTGGTTTCTCTTCCGGGGCCACGGCGTTCCAGCCACTCGCCATGCCGACCAGTCTGTCCAGACGGTTGCGTAGCTCGTGGTCGCGGTGGGCGACGCGGTCCAGCTCGGTCGAAGCGTCCCGTAGCTGTTCCTCGCGCTGGGTCAGGTCCTCGTGGGCCGTACCCAGTGAGTGAAGAGCCCAGGACACGAGCCCGAACAACACCAGGCACACGCCGATCAGACGACCGGTGGAAAACACCAGTCCCGGCATGGTGAGAGGTTGCGCGGGTTCGCTCACGACCCGGTAGAGGTGGGCCAGAGCCATCACCGTCACACCCAGACCCACCCGGGCCGACGGCAGCGCGGCCGCCCGCACCGACGGAGCCCGTCCCGGCGCCCAGAACGCCTGGGTGGTGAGAACCGCACCAGCGAGCACCCAGCCCACTACCACCGTGTAGCGGGGTGCGGCGTTGCCGCTGAATGCCAGTGCCCACCCCGGAGCCACGGCCGCCACCCCCACCGCGGCCGCGATGACCAGCATGGTGCTCCCGAACAGGACGAGAACGCTTGCACCCCGCAGACGTTGCGGTGGGCGGCAGGCGAGCAGGAGCACGATCACCACCAGGGCGTGCGAGGTGAGCCGGGCGAGGCCGATGCTGGCCCGAATGGATTCGAACGCGGAGCCGATCGCGGTGGTCGGAACCGCGACCAGCCCGTACAACAGCATGGCCGCACCGACCCACGCGACGCGCCGATCAGCCGACAACCGCGTCACCGCGGCCGCGGTGACCACTGCTGACCCCGCGACCGCGGCGGTCACCAGCGCCAGCATCACCGAGACCTGCGGGAGGATCTGACCCACCCGCGTGAGGTGATTGATCGCCAGCGCCAGCCCGGTCACTGCGGCGGTAGCGACCACGTCCCTGACCAACCCACGACGCACTCGACCAACCGGAGCCGCGCGATCAGGTGTCACGGGCAACAGCTCACGCATGCGCAATCCACCCTTCGAGGCCAAGTCCACACTCCCGAACCCGACTCCGTGAGGGCGGCGCTCCAGTGTCGATAGCTCTCAACCGACCACCCGAAATCGTGGCACATGCAGGCCGACTCGGGTGCTAAGGAGTGGCGTGATACCCGTTCGGCGGAGCAGGAGGGGTCTCACTGAGGATCCTGTACTTATCGCGTAGCCGGACCACTCGCGGGGAGGTCAGCGCAGGATCCAGGTGTCTTTCGCGCCGCCGCCGCGCGACGAGTTGACGATCATGCTGCCGGCCGGGGCCACCCGGGTCAGCGCGGCCGGCGCCACCTCCGGGCGCTCGCCGTTGAAGACGAACGCGCGCAGGTCCACCGCTCTGGGTTCGAGCCGGTCACCGGCGAAGGTGGGATGGGTGGACAGCTGCACGAGCTCCTGGGCCACCCAGCGGTCCGGTTCCGCCCGGATGTGTTCGCCGACCGCCGCGAGCTCGTCCGCCTCCGCATGCGGGCCGATCACGATGCCGACGCCGCCGTAGCCGTCCACCGGCTTGAGCACCAGCTCGTCGAGCCGGTTCAGCACCTCGGAGCGCTGTTCGGCGTCGGCGCAGTGGTAGGTCGGTACGTTGGCCAGCAGCGGCCGCTCGCCCAGGTAGTACTTGATCATCGCCGGCAGGTAGGCGTACACCGCCTTGTCGTCGCCGACCCCGTTGCCCAGCGCGTTCACCACGCTGACCGTGCCGTCCAGCATGGCCGCGCGCAACGCCGGGAACAGCGGCCGGCCGTCGGCCCCGTCGGAGGCGAGCAGCGTCTCTTCGTCCAACCGCCGGTAGAGCACGTCCAGCCGGCGTGGCTGCTCACCGGGCAGGCAGTGGTGGACGACGCCGTCGAGCACCGCCAGTTCGGCCGGCCTGATCACCGGCGCGCCCATGCTCTCGGCCAGTAGCTGGTGCTCGAACCAGGCCGAGTCGAACTCGCCGACGGAGAGCACCGCGACGGTCCCGTCCGGCCCGGCCTTCGGCGGCATGGCGGCCAGCAGCGTCTTGTACAGCAGCTCCGGCACACCCTCCACCGGGACCACCCCGGCCGGTGGCTCCAGCTCGGGCAGCACGCTGCGCACCAGGCGGCGGCTGGTGATCGCGTACCCGATGCCGGACGGCACCCGCAGGTTGTCCTCCAGCACCAACCACTCGTCGGCGCGGTCGCGCACCAGGTCGATGCCGCTGACCGCGGCTCGCGCCATGCCGGCCCTGGCCAGGCCGCCGTGCTCGCTCCAGCCGTGGGCCGGGCTGGCCAGCGACGCCGGCAGCACCCCGTCGGCGATCGCGGCCCGCTCGCCGTACACGTCGGCCAGGAACATCTCCAGCGCGCGGACCCGCTGGGTGAGGCCGGCCTGCAGGTTGGTCCAGTCGTCGGCGGTGACGATCCGGGGCACCAGGTCCAGCGGGAAGAGCCGGTCCTCGGCGTCGTCGCTGACGCGGAACGTGACGCCCCTGGCACGCTGCTCGGAGTCCCGCTCGGCCTCGCGCATCCGGATGCCGTCCAGCCCGAGCCGGTCCAGCGCACGGAACAGCCAGCCGTAGTGCGGCTGCACCCGACCGCCCGCGGCGACCACCTCGTCGTAACCGGAGACCTCGTAGCCGGCCAGCACCGAGGGCAACCGGGACGGTGCGGACTGCGGCGGGGTACGCGGCAGCGGCTCGCCCTGGGTCGCCGCCAGCAGCGTGTCCACCACGTCCTGGTACTCGCCGCGCAGCCCGAACGCCCTGCGCTGCCGGGCCGCCGCGCTGCCCCTGGCCAGTGCCACCTCGGCCAGTGCGTGCACCTGCGCCCAGTCGCCGGCCTCCTCCAGCGGGTCGCGGATCCGGTCCAGCAGCGTGCGCACCATGCTCTGCGGAGAGGCCAGCCGGGGCCCGCTGTCGCTGTACAGGTCGACCAGTTCGCTCTCCAGTCCGGCCCTGGCGGCGCGCCAGGTCGCCGCGCGCAGCAGCTCGTGCCGGATCGTCGGCGGCGGTGCGCCGGCGTCGATCTCCGTGCGGGCCGCGCTGACCAGCGCGCGGAACATGCCGGCGAGCAGCACCACGTCGTCCACCAGCGGGCAGGCATCGCAGATCCGCAGCTCCACGGTCGGCAGGTGCGCCGACGGGCGGACGTCGAAATAGACCATGCCGGGGTCGCTGATGGTGCCGGAGGCGACCAGGGCGGCGATCAGTGCGTCGTACTCGGCGGCGTCGGCCATCGGCCCCGGCGGCCCCGCGGTCGGCCAGCGCTGCCAGACCAGGGTCCGCGAGCTGGCGTAGCCCGAGTCGGCGCCCTGCCAGTAGGGCGAGCTGGCGGACAGCGCGAGCAGTACCGGCAGCCAGGGCGCCACCCACTGCACCACGCGGATCGCCAGGTCCCGGTCCGGTACGTCCACGTGGAACTGCACCCCGCAGATGTGCTGCTCGCGGGCCAGCATCTGGTACTCGCGCTGCATCAGGGCGTAGCGGTCGCCGTGCGAGACGTCGTTGTCGGAGGGGTTGGTCAGCGGGACGCTGCCCGCCGCCACCACTCCCAGCCCCAGCGGGTGGGCGGCGCCGGCCAGCTCGGCGCGCAGCCGGACGATCTCGACGCGCAGCTCGTCCAGGGTCCAGCAGGGCAGCGTGTTGGTCTCCACCAGCGATCGCTGCAACTCGGGGGAGAAGTGTTCCCCGCTGAGCCGCCCGAGCAGCGCGTCCACCTCAGGTGCCGCCCGCCGCGTGGCGAGGTCCACGACGTGGAACTCCTCCTCGATCCCGATCCGCGCCGTCCCACTCATGGGCGATCACAGGCGGAAGCCCTGTCCCGCGGAGCGCGCGAGTGGGCGCGCTCGAGACGCAGTGTGGGCATGCTCGGTTTGTGTGGAACCTGGCAGTCGAGCAGCTCAGTTATCGAGCTCACAGCCAACGGGTACCGGGTTACGTTGAACAAAGCAAGCAGCTGACCGAGGCACGTGCCGCGTTCGGCTGGTTGGCGGCCGGCAGCCAGACGGTGCAGCAACAGGCTCTGCGGGACTTCGACCAAGCCGTGGCGAACTGGCGTGGGGGAACGCACCGTCGGCCGGGGTGGCGCAACGGCGGATGGTCTCTGTTCGCCACCCGTATCGCGGCGAGAAATATTGCGGCCAGACGGGCCGTGACGGCGCGGGGAGCCACCGGGGTGCCGGTGACAGTGAACCGCGAACCTCAACACGTGACGCCGCCTCCGGTCGCGTAGTTGGAATCCCGGCCTGCTGCCGGGAGGACGCCAAGGGTGAAACGTAGGAGGGTGAGGTTCTCCTGTGGTTACGGGCGTGTTACCTGGGCCAGGTCGCTCGACCGGAAGCGCGGGCGGTACGCCCATCTGTGCGCGGCTGACCGCGCAACTGCCGAACTCTGTGCGCCGGTTCACTGCGCCGGGCAGCGGTTTGGCAGGATGTGGTCTTGTGCGCGTCTACCTCGGTTCGGATCATGCCGGCTTTGAGTTGAAGGCCCGGTTGCTGGAGCACTTGGGCGGAGCCGGGTACGAGACCGTCGACGTCGGTGCCGCCACCTACGACCCCGACGACGACTACCCCCCGTACTGCCTGGAGACGGCGCGCCGGACGGTGGCGGACCCGGGCAGCCTCGGCATCGTGCTGGGCGGGTCGGGCAACGGTGAGCAGATCGCGGCGAACAAGGTGCCCGGCTGCCGTGCGGCGCTGGCCTGGAGCACCGAGACCGCGACCCTGGCCCGGCAGCACAACAACGCCCAGGTGGCCGGCATCGGCGCTCGGATGCACACGCCGGAGCAGGCCATCGAGATCGCCGAGGCGTTCCTGAGCACGCCGTTCTCCGAGGGCGATCGGCACAAGCGGCGGATCGCGCTGCTGGCCGACTACGAGGCGACCGGGAAGATCACCGGCCTGCCCACCGGCTGAGCGCGGCCAGCGAATGCCCGAGGGACACACGCTGCACCGGCTGGCCCGGTCGCACCAGAAGATGTTCGGCAAGGCGCCGGTGGAGGTGTCCAGCCCACAGGGGCGCTTCGAGGCGTCCGCGAAGCTGCTGGACGGGCTGCCGCTGGTCCGCGCCGAGGCGCACGGCAAGCACCTGTTCCACCGCTACGGCCGCGACCTGGTGGTGCATGTGCACCTCGGGCTGTACGGCACGTTCAGCGAGGGACCGGTGCCGGCCGAGCCGCCGAGGGGCCAGGTGCGGATGCGGCTGGTCGGCGCCACGCACTTCGCCGACCTGCGCGGGCCGACCGCCTGCGAGCTGCTCACCGACCACGAGGTGGCTGTCGTGCGCGCCCGGCTCGGGGCCGACCCGCTGCGCCGCGACGCCGACCCGGAGAAGTCCTGGGCGCGGCTGTCCCGGTCCCGCGCGCCGCTGGCCGTGCAGTTGATGGATCAGCGCATCTTCGCCGGCGTGGGCAACGTGTACCGGGCGGAGCTGCTGTTCCGGCACGGCCTCGACCCGATGCTGCCGGGCACCGCGCTGGGCCGTGAGCGGTGGGACGAGATGTGGGTCGACCTGGTCGCGCTGATGCGGGATGGGGTGCGCAAGGGCCGGATCGACACGGTCCGCAAGGAGCACACGCCGAGGGCCACCGGCCGGGCGCCCAGGGTGGACCGGCACGGCGGCGAGGTCTACGTGTACCGCCGCCACGGCCAGCCGTGCCTGGTCTGCGGCACACCGGTCCAGCTCACCGAGCTGGCGGGCCGCAACCTGTTCTGGTGTCCGACCTGCCAGCCGGCCGCCGCCTGAGCGGGCTACCAGTCCCCGCCGCCACCGCCGCCCCAGTCGCCGCCGCCCCAGTCGCCGCCGCCTCCGAAGTCGCCACCACCGAAGTCGCCGCCGCCTCCGAAGTCGCCACCACCGAAGTCGCCACCACCGAAGTCGCCGAAGTCAGCAGCCTGGTTCATATCGCCCTGGTTCATGTCGCCGCCGCCGAAGTCGCCCGCGCCCATGGCCTGCGCGTCCTGGAAGCCGTCCGCGTAACCGGACCCGTCCATGCCGTTGAACAGGGCGTCGAACAGCAGGAACGAGCCGACCCCCCAGGCGCCGGCGACCAGCGCGGTCTTCCACCACGGCTCGGAGTACCAGCCCGACGGGACCGGGCGGCCGGACACCATTCCACCGGGGTAGTAGTGCGAGTTGCGGTCCGACGGGTCGGGGGAGGCGCTGTAGCGGTGCCCCTCCACGTCGACGTCCCTGGCCTCGGTGACCTCGCCGGCGCGGCCCTGGCCTGGGAGTGCCGGCAGCTCCGGGCCGGGGTCCAGGCCCATCGCGGTGCGCGCGGCGCGCACGTAGTAGAGCCCCTCGTAGGCGGTGTCGGTCACCTGCCGGGCCTGGGCCACGGTGCGGGCCTGGTCCAGCTGCGAACCGGCGGCGGTGTAGCGCTCGGAGGCGTCCGCCATGGCCTGCTTGGACGCCTCGTCGGTGCCCTGCAGGTTGAGCACTGAACCACCCAGGCGCTCCACCCAGCGGCGGGCCTCGGACTTGGCGTCGTCCAGCTCACGCTGCCGGACCTGCGCGCGCTGCCGGGCCAGGAACGTCCCGCCGGCCACCAGGGCAACGACGAGCAGCAGTACCACGATCGTGCCGGTCACCGGAGCACCTCACTCGGCATTGGGCGGCGGTCGACTGTCACCGCTCTCAGGTCAACGGATCGGGTATCCGGCTGGTTCCCGGGGAACGGGGTCGGTGAGGTCCGGGGCGCGACGCTGACCCATCACCTGAACGGCATGGAGGAGTGCGGTCTCGTCACCCGCCGCCGCGACCCGGAGAACCGACGGGTGCACATCGTCGAGTTGACGGAGTCCGGCGAGGAGCTGTTCGAGAGGCTGCGGTCCGTGGCGGTGGCCTACGACCCCAAGCTGCGCGGTGAGCTGGACAGTGCGGAGCTGGACCGGTTTCGTCGGGTGCTGGACCAGCTCGGGCAGAACGCCAGTGCCGGATCGACGGCGAGCGCTGACTGGGCGCCCTCGGCACGCGACGGCGACTAGTCCTGGCGCGCGATCGGGTTACGGAGCCCGTGTTCGACCATTTCCATCAGTCGCTCTTCGATGTCGTCGGTCACGGCCCGGTCGACGCCGCGCAGCGGGCCGTCGATCAGGAGTACGGCCAGCCCGTGTACGGCGGACCAGGTCACGAACTCGGCGCCCGGTCGCCGGTCGGCGGGCAGTACGCCGACGGACACGAGCTCGTCGAGAGCCCTCCCCAGCAGTTGGAACGGGGGGTTGCCGGTGTTGCCCGCGAGCTGCGGGTTGGTCGAGCCGGCCATGTCGGTAGGTACCGAGAACGCGGTGCGGAACAGGCCTTGCTCGGTCCGGGCGAAGCGGAGGTAGGCGGCGCCGAACGCCCGTAATCGGTCTCGCGCGGCGGTCGCCGCGTCGCCCACCGGCGTCAGCGCGTCCAGCTCGGCCTCCATGGCCCGGGCCAGCTCGGACTGAGCCGCCGCGCAGACCGCCCGCTGCAGCGCCCGGCGGTCGGCGAAGTGCCGGTAGGCGGCGTTGGGAGCGACGCCGACCTGTCGTGTCGCGGCCCGCAGAACGACCGCGTCGGGCCCGCCCTCCCTGGCCAGTTCGATGCCCGCCTCGACCAGTGCGCGCCGTAGATCACCGTGCCGATATGTTTCACGCTTCGGACGGTCGGCGCCGACGGTCGCCATTTATGCTCCTCGTTGTGGACGGCGTCCACAACCTATGGCATAGTGCACACCGTATACAAGTCGATGGCGAGGGGGAAACGCCATGAGCCTTCCTGAGGTGGTGTCCAGGGACGAGTGGTTGACGGCCCGCAAGAAATTCCTGGTCAGGGAGAAAGACCTGACCAGACAGCGTGACCAGCTCAACGCGGACCGGCGGCGGCTGCCCATGGTCAGGGTCGAGCAGGACTACGTCTTCCAGGGGTCGGACGGGAAGGTCGATCTGGTCGACCTGTTCGAGGGACGTCGCCAGCTCATCGTCTACCACTTCATGTTCGCCCCCGAGTGGGATGAAGGCTGCCCGAGCTGCACCGCGACCGCCGACGAGGTCTCCGAGGGGCTGCTCGACCACCTGAACAGCCGCGGCACCACGCTGGCCTTCGTCTCGCGCGCGCCCCAGTCGAAGCTCGAGCGGTTCCAGCGCCGCAAGGGCTGGTCGATGCCGTGGTACTCGTCGTACGGGACCACGTTCAACTACGACTTCCACGTCACGCTCGACGACGCGGTGGCTCCGATCGAGTACAACTACCGGACGCCCGTCGAGCACGAGGTCGCCGGTTCGGCGTACTACCTCATGGGGCGCCAGCCCATCGAGGAGCACGGGCACAGCTGCTTCCTGCGCGACGGCGACACCGTGTTCCACACGTACTCGATGTACGCCAGGGGCTGCGAGACGCTCGGTGGCTCGTACTACTACCTCGACCTCACCGCGCTCGGGCGGCAGGAGGAGTGGGAGGAGCCGAAGGGCCGTGCGGTGGATCCGCGCACCGCGAGCCCCGACTTCTCCGCCTAGAACCCAGGGGGACCTGCTGGCGCGACCGGCCGGAGCGGGGTCCGGCCGGCCGCGCCGTGGTCCGCGACACCGCTTCTCGGTTGCCGGCCGCGAGGCGCGCGGATCTGGCGTGTGACGCTCACCGCAGTGCGCCCACCCCGTTGGTTCATCTTCTGTTCACCTTGACGGCGTCTTATTGGGGAACCGTTTTCCTTAATACCGGGAGGCCCGATGACCACGCGGCTGGAGCGACCGAACATCGAGTTGCCCGAAGAGCGTCAGCTTCAGCAGCAGCTCGCCGAGCTCGAGTCCCGGCTGCTCGCGCAGTATGTGGACCAGGGCGTCAGCGAGAACCGGGTTCGGACCACCCTCGAGCGGGTGCTCGCACGCTTTGCCGGCGCCCGGGTGCGGACCTTCCTGCCGATCCTGGTCGAGCGCGCGGCGCGCCGGGAGCTCACCTCCTGAGCCGCTCCCGGCCGGTGGAATGTGATCGAGCTCGTTACGCGGGCCCTTGGTGTAGCTCAGGGGGCAGAATCGAGGTTGTGTCTACCGGACCCGCGCACACCCTGATCCAGATTTCCGATCTGCACATCGGGCCTCCGTCCGGGACCGTGCGCAATCCGGTGGACACCTTCGACGTCCTGGACCGCGCGCTCGCCGCCGTCGAGCAGGCCGCGCTGAGGCCGACGGCGGTGTTGTTCACCGGTGACCTCGTCGAGAACGGCCTCCCCGAGGAGTATCGGCGGCTGCGTGCCCTGGTTGAGCCCGCGCTCGCCCGGATCGGCAGCCCGGCCGTCTACGTCGCCGGCAACCACGACGACCGGGGCCCCCTGCGGGAGCACCTGCTCGGTGTGGCGCCGGACGCGGGTCCGTTGGACGGAGTCCACTGGTTCGGCGAGCTCCGGATCGTGGTGCTCGACAGCACGGTTCCCGGCTTCGGGTACGGCGAGCTGCGCCCCGGGCAGCTCAGCTGGCTGCGCGGCGAGCTGGCGCAACCGGCGCCGGGCGGCACGGTGCTCGCCGTGCATCACCCGCCGTTGCCCTCGCTGTCCCCGTTCACCGCGGCGATCGAGCTGCAGAACCGTGCGGAGTTGGCCGCCGCGATCGCCGGCAGCGATGTCCGGGTGATCCTCGCCGGGCACACCCACGTGGTCAGTGCGGGGGTGCTGGCCGGGATACCGGTGTGGACCGGCGGCGCGGTCGCCACGACGCTCGACCCGATGGTCCCCGGCGGCGCGCTGCGCGGGCTCGGCAGTCCCAGTGTGAGCCGAATAGACCTGTTCGCCGACGCCGTGATCAGCACAAACGTCCCGTTCGACGTGCCAACGCTGACGAACGTGCCCGGCGCCGTGATGCAGGCCACAGTCGCCGAGCTACGGGCGCAGCTACCCGCACGGTGATCCGCTCCGGCCGATGTGCCGGCCGTAGCGGTACTGACTGGTCGGGGTGGCGGGATTTGAACCCACGGCCCCTCGCTCCCAAAGCGAGTGCGCTACCAAGCTGCGCCACACCCCGTGTACCCCTGGAGCCTAGCGTGTCCCTCCCTGGGGAGTCGCTCGCTATCCGCGCAGCAGCGCTCCGGGGCCGGCGGCGGGGTCCGGATCGATCCGAAGCGTGGTCATCATCCGGGCCAGCATGAGGTAGTGCGCCGCGACCAGGGACAGCTCGACGACCTCGCGCTGGCTGAGCTGGCTGGCGACCGTCTCGTAGAGCGCGTCGTCCACCTCGTCGTTGACCAGGCCGGTGACGAAGTCCAGAACAGCCCGGGGGAGCGGGTCGAGGCGGTCCAGCTCGCCGCTGTCCAGTGCATCGATCTGATCCTGGGTGACGCCGACCGCGAGCGCGATCGGTACGTGCTGGTCCCACTCGTAGCGCGCGGTGAGCTGACCGACGCGCAGGATGGCCAGCTCGCGCAGGGCCGGGTCCAGCGCGAGGTCGTTGAGCAGCGCACCGCCGAAGCGCAGCCACGGACGGAACGCCGTCTCCGCGTGCGCCATCAGGCCGAAGACGTGCAGCGGGGCGAGTTTGCCCAACGTGCCGGCGACGCTCTCGGGGGCGTTGGACGGAGTCAGGTACGGGACGCGAGCCATACCCCGAACGCTACTGTGTGGCGCTGAGCTAAGCTGTCCACGTCGCCGCGAGGCGGTACGCGGGCGTAGCTCAATGGTAGAGTCCCAGTCTTCCAAACTGGCTACGCGGGTTCGATTCCCGTCGCCCGCTCCACATAGTTTGACCAGCGGAAACGGCCACCTCTCCCGATCATGGAAGAGGTGGCCGAACCTGTTTCACATACCTACCTCCGCACGCGGAAGCGGAGCACCGTAACGGGACCCGACTGCCTGTTGCTGAACGGTTCAAGGTCGATCCTGCCGAGCCCGGAGGTCGAGAAACGCACGCCGTCGCCGAGCAGCACTGGCAGGACATACACCAGAACCTCGTCGACGAGACCTCGCTTCAGGCACTGACTGGCCACGTCGGCTCCGAGGATTTCCAGGTTCTTCCCGCGCGCGGCGGCGCGCGCCGTGGCGACGGCCTCCCCGAGATCGCAGGTGAGGAATGTGACCCCTTGCTCCGGCTCGTCCGGCGGCTGGTGCGTCAGGACGAACACCGGCCCCCCGTCGTAGTCGGTGTCCTCGACGGACATCCGCTTGCCGACCTCGTAGGTGCCCCGGCCGACCAGCATGGCGCCGGTGGCCTGCATGACCTCAGGAAATGCGGTCTCCATCCGGTACTCGAGGATCCAGTCCATCGCGTTGTCGGGGCCGGCGATGAAGCCGTCCAGCGACATCGCCCTGTTCACAACGACCTTGCCCAGGCCAGCATCCGTATCGCTCATGCCGGTGCCGACCCGGCGCAAGTCACGAACTCATCGGCGTCGGCGGAAATATCTGTCCCGGCGACGACGAGGGACACGCTGCTCGGCAGGTCGGCACGCGGTCCCGCGTGAGGGTGCGGGACGGCCATGCTTTCACCTCAGGTGGCGCCGACCAGGTCCACCACGAAGACCAGCGTCGAGCCGGCCGGGATCGGGCCGGTGGCCTGGTCACCGTAGCCGAGGGCCGGCGGGATGACGATCACCCGGCGACCACCGGGCTGCATGCCCGCGATCCCTTGGGCGAAACCGGGCACCACTCCGCTGAGCGGGAAGCTCGTCGGCGCGTCACCGCGGGACCACGAACTGTCGAACAGCGTGCCGTCGGTGTAGAGGGTGCCGGTGTAGCGGACATCGACGGTGTTCGCGAGCGTCGCCGCCGCGCCCTTGCCGACCACGATGTCCTGGGTGACCAGCTTGGTGGGCGGTTGGCCGGCGCCGGCCTGGGCTTGGCTCTGCTTGGTGATGTCGGTCGGGTTGCCGGAGAGCGCGGGGACGCCCGGTACGGGGCTGGGGGCCGGGGCCGGGCTGACCGCCGCCGAGGGGGCCGCGGGGGGTGGGGTGGCGGCGGGTGGCGTGCTGGATCCACAGCCGGCGAGAGTGCAGAGAGCAGCGGCGACCGCTACAACGAGGGAACGTCTCATGCGAGTCAGTCGACCATGCCGGCCGGCGGCCCGGTCAGGCGGCCTCAGCTGTGGTTCACGAACCCCATTGCGCCCGACTCGCGGGTGGACGTACGGTCTCAGGTCCCACGAGGCCACATCGGCGTTGTCTTGAGGGCTAGGGACGTGACCGCCATGGCGCAAGCAGTCTCGAACCACGACGCCGAGGAAGCGGGGGCGGCGAGCCAGCGCCTGGTCTATCCCAAGATGGGGCTGCTCTTCGTTGTCGTCATCGGCTGTTTCACGGCGTGGGGAATCGCGGCCGACCTGACCACGCCGATGGTCGCCGGCTTCAAGCACATCTTCGAGATGAGTACGTTCCAGGCCAGCCTGGTCCAGTTGGCCTACTTCGGCGCCTACTTCCTCCTCGCGCTGCCGGCGGCCTTGATCAACGAGCGGTTCGGCTACAAGGCCGGGCTGCTCACCGGTCTCGGCCTGGCCGCCGCCGGGGCGTTCCTGTTCTATCCCGCGGCCAAGATCCTGACCTACGAGGCATTCCTGGTCGCGCTGTTCGCCTTGGCCGCCGGGTGCTCCATCCTGGAGACCTCGGCCAACCCGTACGTGATCTCCATGGGACCGCAGGACACGGCGACCCGGCGGCTGAACCTCGCGCAGGCGTTCAACCCGCTGGGCACCAACATCGGGGTGCTGATCGCCGCGACCCTGATCCTGCCGAAACTGGAGTCCCCGGTGGACCTGACCTCGGCCACGCCGGAGCAGGTCCAGGTCATCCGTGCGGGACAGCTCGGCGCCGTGATGGGTCCCTACCTCGGGCTCGGCCTGCTGCTGCTGGCCATCTGGGTCGTGATTGCCACCCAGAAGGCCCCGAAGATCATCGAGGAGTTTCCCGACGTCGGCGACACCAGCAAGGGTGCGCTGGCCCGGATGCTCTGGAACAACAAGCGGTACCGGTTCGGTGTGGTGGCCCAGTTCTTCAACGTCGCCGCGCAGGTATGCACGTGGACGTTCATCCTGCAGTACGTCCAGCAGGCCATCAACGGCAGTCTGGAGCTCGGCGGCTACCTGTTGCAGGTCAGCCTGATCATTTTCCTGCTGTCCCGGTTCCTGATGACCTGGGTGATCGGAAAGATCCGCGCCACCAAGGTGCTGGCCGTGCTCGCCGTCCTCGCGGTGCTGCTGTGTCTCTACGCCATGGCGGTACCCAACATCACCGGGGTCATCGCGCTGGTCGCGGTCTCGTTCTGTCTGTCGCTGATGTTCCCCACCATCTACGGGGTGGCCCTGCACGGCCTCGGCCCGGCCACCAAGCTCGGCGCCGCCGGACTCGTGATGGCCATCGTCGGCGGCGCGATCATGCCCCTCGTCCAGGGCGCGACGCTGGACGCCACCAGCCCGGCCGTCTCCTTCATCGTTCCGGCCGTCTGCTTCGCGGTGGTCGCGGCGTTCGCGTTCTACGACCTGCGGGCGAAGGCGCAACCCGCGATGGCGACCAGCAAGGTGGGTGCGGCATGAGGCTCCGAGGCCGTCTCGCCGCGCTCGGGCTGGCGGTTGTGTGCGTGTGTGCGTCGGCCGCCTGCGGTGCCGACCGGGGCTCGAGCCAGGAGCCCACCCACAGTCTCGAGGTGGTCTCGTGGTGGACGTCAGGGTCGGAGCAGCAGGCCCTCACCGCGCTTCTCGACGCCTACCGGACGGCACATCCCGGGATGACGGTGACCAACGGCGCCGTCGCGGGGGGCGGCGGCAGCAACGCCCAGGTTGTGCTCGCCCAGCGCCTGCTGTCAGGCAACCCGCCCGATGTGTGGCAGACCTTCCCCGGCGGAGCGCTGCGGGCGTACGTCGATCAGGGCCAGGTCGCCGACGTCAGCGACCTGTACGGCCAGGGCGGGCTGGCGGCGGCCCTGCCGGCGGTTATCCGGGACGGGCTCACCGTCGACGGCAAGCAGTACGGGGTGCCGACCAGCGCCCACCGCGGCAACATGCTGTTCTACAACATCGCCCTGCTGGCCAAGGCCGGCGTGACCGTGCCGGGGGCCAACTACCCGCCCCCGACCTTCCTCGGCGACCTGGCGAAGCTGGACAAGGCCGGCGTGACGCCCCTGTGCCTGGGAGCCAAGGACCCGTTCACCACCACCGCGCTGTTCGAGAACACCCTGCTCAGCGTGGTCGGCGCGGACGGTTGGCGGCGGATAGCCGAGGATCGGTTCGACTGGAACTCCGGCGCGGTGAACGACGCGCTGCATCAGTTCGGGCAGATCCTCGACTACGCAGACCCCCAGGCGGCCGCGTTGACGTGGGACGCGGCCACCAAGAAGCTCGCGGCCGGCGGGTGCGCCTTCGAGACCCTCAACGACTCGGCCTTCGGGGAGCTGGTCAGCGCGGGGGCGGTCGACGGCCAGACCTTCGGCGAGGTGCCCTATCCCGGCACCGACGGGACCTACGTCGCCGTGGTCGACACGTTCGTCCGAGCCCGCCAGTCCCAGAACGGGCGCAACGCGGCCGACTTCCTCGCCGTCCTCGGTGCGCCGGAAACCCAACTCGCCTTCAGTAGAGCCAAGGGCTCGGTGCCGATCCGGACCGACGTCGACGTCTCGTCGCTGACGCCCTACCAGCGTTCGGCAGCGGCCGCGCTGCGCAACGGCACGGTGCTGTGGTCGATCGTGCACGGTGAGGCGATGCGCCCCCAGTTCCAGCAAGGCTTCTACGACGCGGTCGGGACCTACGTCCGCAGCCGCAACGCCAAGGCGTTCCGCACGACGCTCACCGACGCCATGGGGCGCCAGGCCCCGGCCAAGTAGGCAGCCGTGGGCCTGCGCGGGGGCGCTCAGGCGCCCTCGGTCGGCTCCGCTCCCGTCGCGGTGACCGCGTTGCCCGGCGGGAGGGCGATCTCGTCGAGCAACGCCGCCGCGATCCGGGCCGCCGCCGGCTCGTACCGGGCGGCCAGCATGCGGAACACCGTCTCGGCGCGGACAGCGGGCCAGCCGTCCGCGAGATGCTCGGCCGGCAGGTGCGGGTCCTGGCGCACGAGCTGGAGCCAGTCGGTGTGCAGCAGCAGCTGCCGGGCCAGGTCGTCGCGGGCCTCCTCGGCCGGACGGGGCACGTCCCAGCGGCTCAGGAACGCCCGGTAGCGGCCGGCGATCGCAGCCACGTCGAACGCCTTGCCCACCAGGTCAGCCGACTCGGTCGGTTTCATAGCCTGCGCGGTGAGCACCGTGACGGCGTCCGCGAGCCCGAGATCCTCGACGATCCGGACGACGTCGACCGTGCCCGCCGCGATCCACAGGCCGTTCTGCAGCGGCCCGAAGCCGGCCCACACCAGCTGCGAGCGCAGGTCGTGCCGCTCGTTGCGGCGCGAGTCCGGCAGTGAGAAGCCGACGAGCGTCCAGCTGCCGTTCCAGTCCCGGTTGACCGCGCCGGTCTCCCAGATGCGCCGGTGCCCGTCCTCGAGGACGGCCGCCGCGCGCGGGGTGAGCGCGAGGTACACCTTCCGGCCACGCCGGTGCCGGGCGAGGAGCTCGCGCTTGACCATGCGCGTCAGCGTCGAGCGCACGGCCTCCTCGGAGACGCCGATGCGCTCGAAGACCTCGATGACGCTGCCCGAGTACACCGCGGTGGCGCGGCCGAGCGCGTAGATGCCGAGGAAGCCGAGCATGAGCGACTGCGGGCGGGCCGTCGCCACGCCCGGTTCCTCGTCGCGGATGGTCACCCGGCGACGATAGCCCGCGCTCGATGTTGGGCACAAGCTTGACGGTCGTTAGAATTCAGCCTAACGTTCTGCCGCAGTCGAGCGAGGGATACCACGATGGACCTGACAGGACGGGTGGCGGTGGTGACCGGCAGCGGTCGCGGCCTGGGGCTGGCCTACGCCGAGGCGCTGGCCGCCGCGGGGGCGGCGGTCGTGGTCAACGACGTCGACGCCGACACGGCCGAGCGGGCCGTGCGGCGGATCGGCGAGCGCGGCGGCTCGGCCGTCGCCGAGGTTGTCGCGGTGGGGTCAGCAGCGGCCGCCGACCGGCTCGTCGACCGCGCGGTGTCCGCCTTCGGGCGCCTGGACGTGATGGTCACCAACGCGGGCATCCTGCGCGACAGGGTCCTGTGGAAGATGACCGACGAGGACTTCGACGCCGTCATCGAGGTGCACCAGCGGGGGACGTTCACCTGTGCCCGCGCGGCCGCGGTCCAGATGCGCGCCCAGGGCACCGGTGGCCGGCTGATCCTCGCCGCGTCGCCCGCCGGGCAGCGCGGCAACTTCGGCCAGACGAACTACGCGGCGGCCAAGGCCGGGATCGCCGCGATGGCGCGGACCTGGGCACTGGAGCTGGCCAGGTCGGGGATCACGGCGAACGCGATCGTCCCGGTGGCGGCGACGGACATGACCCGCACGATCCCGGCGTTCGCCGCGCACGTCGAGGCCCTGGAGGAACGGGGCGAGCCGCTGCCCGGGTGGCTGCGCCACGACGAGGGATTCGGGACGGCTCAGGATGTCGCCGGGCTGGTGGTCTTCCTGGCCTCGGCCGCGGCGGCCGAGGTGACCGGGCAGGCCATCGGCATCGGCGGCGACAAGCTCGCGTTGTGGGCCCACCCCCACGAGCGCGTTGCGGCGTACGCCGAGGGCGGCTGGACCGCCGACGCCATCGCGGCCGCGTGGCCGACCGGGATCGGCGCGACGCCGGAGCCCTACGGCATCGCGCTGCCGACCGTCCCCGCTGGAGCGGGGTCATGACCCGCTCGGTAACCACCGTCGCCACCGGCATCGAGGAGCTCAAGGCGCTGGCCGGCAGCGACCTCGGCGCCACCGCGTGGCGCGAGATCACCCAGGGCCGCGTCGACACCTTCGCCGACGCGACCGACGACCACCAGTGGATCCACGTCGACGCCGAGCGGGCCCGCACCGGCCCGTTCGGCACGACGATCGTCCACGGCTACCTGACGCTGTCCTTGATCATCCCGCTCTTCGGTGAGCTGCTGGAGATCCGCGGCACCTCGATGAGCGTCAACTACGGGCTGGACAAGGTGCGCTTCCCCAGCCCTGTCCCGGTCGGCGGCCGGATCCGGCTGCGCGGCGCGGTCGACTCCGTCGACGAGGTCGGCGGCAACGGCGTGCAGATGGCCCTGACCTTCCAGATCGAGGTCGAGGGCTCGGCCAAACCGGCCTGTGTCGCGCAGGCGCTGTTCCGGCACTACGCATAACCCCTCGCCCGCGCCCAACGTAGGGATGCCCGACCATGGCGAACCCGGCAGTCACGAACCCGGCAGTCACGAACCCGGCAGTCACCACCCAGTCCACCGTCCAGCTCCGACGCGCGGTCGCCTCCAGCTTCATCGGGAGCGTGATCGAGTACTACGACTTCCTGCTCTACGCCACCGCCGCCGCGGTGGTGTTCGGAAAGGTGTTCTTCGCCGCGCTCGACCCCCTCACCGCCACCGTGGCGAGCTTCGGCACGTTCGCGGCGGGCTATCTCGCCCGGCCGCTCGGCGGGATCCTGTTCGGCCACTTCGGTGACCGCATCGGGCGGAAGAAGATGCTCGTCACGACGATGACCCTGATGGGCGTCGCGAGCTTCCTGATCGGTGCGCTCCCGACCTACGGGCAGATCGGTATCTGGGCGCCGGTCGCCCTCGTCACGCTGCGCGTACTGCAGGGGGTGGCCGTCGGTGGCGAGTGGGGTGGCGCGGTCCTGATGTCGGCCGAGCACGCGACCTCCCGGCGCGGGCTGTGGGCGAGCTTCACCAACGCCGGCGCGCCCTGCGGGATGGTGCTCTCCACCGTGGTGCTCACCGTGACCGCGGCGGCCTCGGGGGAGCGGGCGTTCCTCGCCTGGGGGTGGCGGGTGCCCTTCCTGCTCAGCATCCTGCTGCTCGGGATCGGCCTGTTCATCCGGCTCAAGGTCGAGGAGACGCCGGTCTTCGCGGCGGCCGAGCGGTCCGCGCGCGTCCCGCTGTTCGACGTGCTGCGCAACCACCCGAGGAACCTGCTGCTCGCCGTGGGTGTCGGCCTGGCCGCGTTCGTCGCGCAGGGCACGCTGACCACGTTCCTCATCGCCTACGGGGTGGAGGTCGGCTACAGCCGCCAGACCGTGCTGAGCGGCCTCACGCTGTCCTCGGTGCTCGCCGTGGCCGGCATCATCGGCTACTCCGCGCTGTCGGACCGGCTGGGGCGCCGGCCCGTCCTCCTCGCCGGGGCGGTGGCGATGGCGGCGTTCAGCTTCCTGCTGTTCCCGCTGGTCGACAGCGGGAACGTCGTGCTGCTCGTGGTCACGCTGGTGCTCGGTCAGGCGGTGATCCAGCCGGCGATGTACGGGCCACTCGCCGCACTGTGCACGGAGCTGTTCAGCACCCGCAGCCGATACACCGGCGCATCGCTGGGCTATCAGCTGTCCGGGCTGGGTGCCGGGCTCGCACCCGTACTGTTCGCCTCCATCCTCGCCGGCGGTGGCTCGACGATGACGATCTCACTGATCATCTCCGGGTTCTGCCTGCTGACCGTGGTGTGTGTGGTGCTGCTCGCGGAGACGAGCGGGAACAGCCTCACCGAGACCGCCCCGGCCGACGCCGCGGCAACGGCCACCGCGGCCCGGACCAGGTGAGCATGCGCAACCGCGGCGTCGGGGGCTGGCCGGCCCGGAGGGCCCAGATGTCGCCGGGGCGCCCCGCATTCGTGTACGGCGACGCGACGACCACGTTCGCCGACGTGCACGACCGGGCGACGCGGCTGGCCGAGCGGCTGCGTTCGGCAGGGGTGCGCCACGGCGACCGGGTCGCCTACCTCGGGCCGAACCACCCGGCGTTCGCGGAGACGCTGTTCGCCACGCATCTGCTCGGCGGTGTCTTCGTGCCGCTGAACTGGCGGCTGGCCGACCCCGAGATCAGCTACCTGGTCGAGCACTCCGGGGCCTCGGTGCTGGTCCGCGCACCGAACTGCGCCGCACCCTCGGACCCCGCGTCGTTGCGCGCGGTCGTCGCGCTCAGCGACCCCGCGCCCGGCGAGATCGACTACGAGCCGTGGGTGCGCTCCGGTGACCCGACCCCGATCGACGAACCGGTGGAGGAGGACGAGCCGGCGCTGATCCTCTACACCTCCGGGACGACCGGGCGCCCGAAGGGGGCGATCCTCACCCACGCGAACATCGTGTGGAACTGCGTCAACATCATGATCGGTGTCGACGTCGCCTCCGACGACGTCACGCTGATCAGCGCCCCGCTGTTCCACGTCGCCGCGTTGAACCAGACCCTGCTGCCCACCTACCTGAAGGGCGGCTGCTCGGTGATCATGCCTCGCTGGGACGTGGACTCCTGCTACGACCTGATGGCGAAGCACCGGATCACCTGGATGTTCGGGGTCACCACGATGTTCGGCGAGTTCGCCAGGTCACCGAGGTGGGACACCGCCGACCTGTCGTCGCTGCGCAACCTCATGTGCGGTGGTGCGCCCGTGCCACCGGCGCTGATCAGGACCTTCCAGGACCGCGGGCTGGTGTTCTGCCAAGGGTACGGACTCACCGAGACCGCGCCGGGTGCCACCTTCCTGGAGGCTCGGGAGAGCGTCACCAAGGCCGGTTCGGCCGGCGTGCCGGTGTTCTTCGCCGACGTGCGGGTGGTCCGCCCCGACCTCACCGACGTCGAGGTCGGCGAACCGGGTGAGGTGCTCGTGCGGGGGCCGAACGTCACCCCCGGCTACTGGGGCGACCCGGCGGCCACCGCCGCGGCCTTCACCGACGGCTGGTTCCACTCCGGGGACATCGCGACCGTGGACCCGGACGGGCACCTCTACATCGTCGACCGGCTGAAGGACATGTACATCTCCGGCGGGGAGAACGTGTACCCCGCCGAGGTGGAGGGCGTGCTGTTCGAGCACGCCGCGGTCGCCGAGTGCGCGATCATCGGCGTCCCGCACGCGAGGTGGGGCGAGGTCGGGAAGGCGTTCGTCGTGCTGCGCCCCGGCGCCACCGCGGGCGTCCCGCAGCTGCAACAGCACCTCGGCGAACGGCTCGCGAAGTACAAGGTCCCCCTCGAGTTCGAGCTGGTCGACGCGTTGCCGAGGACCGGCTCCGGCAAGGTGCTCAAGGCCAGGCTGCGCGCCGGAGGGTAACGCGACCGCCGCCGCTGTGTGCCGCCCAATAGTGTGGCAAGGACTTACTTCAACCGACCATTGCGACTACGTTGCGCGGAGGACCGCTGGCCTAGCCGATTTGACGGCACCAACCGCGAAACGGGGAAAGCATGTCCGAGCGCGCTCAGATCGGGATCGTCTGGTGGGCACTCGCCCTCACCGCCAGCTACGGGCTCGTGCTGGGGTTCCTCCTGCACATGATCCCGCCGCCCGACGCGACCATGTCCGCGGTCGAGATTGCGCGCTGGTACGCCGACCACGCCTTCTCGATCAAGGTCGGGGCCACCATCGCCTCCTGGACCAGCGCCTTCATGCTGCCGCTCTGGGCGGTCATCGGCATCCAGATCGCGCGGCAGGAGAAAGGCCGGCCGATCTGGGCCGTCATGGCTGTCGCCGGCGGCGCGATGATGTCCATCTTCCTGGTGCTGCCGCCGCTGTTCTGGGGCGTCGCCGCGTTCACCCCCGGTCGCTCGCCGGACACCACCGCGATGATGCACGAGCTCGGGGTGCTGACCCTGACCACCACGGACCAGTACTACATCTTCAACTGGGTGGCGGTCGTCGTCATCTGCCTGCGGCCACAGATCGCGCCGCACTCGCCGTTCCCCCGCTGGTTCGGCTACTTCAGCGCCTGGATCGGCATGATGTTCGAAGCCGGCGCCATGGCCTTCAACTTCCGCACCGGGCCGTTCTCCTGGAACGGTCTGCTGGTCTTCTGGTCGCCGCTGTCCCTCTTCGGGCTCTGGATCGGCGTGATGGCCTACCTGCTGCTGAAGTCGCTCAAGCTGCAGCGCCAGGATGCGGTGGCGGCCGAGGAGAACGCCGCGGTCCTGGTCTGAGCGCAGGATAGCTCGCAGCAACTCCGCCGCGGCTCCGGCACTGCGTGTTGATCACGGCAGTGGGGTTTTGCGCACGTGTGCGATCGGTCTGACCAGCGCGTTCAACCAAGTGTGGCAAGCGGGCGATGGCTTATCCGGCTCGCGGGGTGTTCGCTAAGCGGATGGGGTCCACCGAGCGCCAACCCGCCATTCCTGAGCTGTATCCATTCCAGTGACGGAACTCGAGCTTCGCGTGCTGCGCGTAGCCCGCGACATCGGCGACGGGGCGACCAACGAGCAGATCGCCCACTGCTTGGGGACCAGGGCGACGGACGCCATCACGAACACCCTGCGCACGTTGCAGAGCAACGGCCACCTGCGGTTGGAGGTGACCTCCCCGGAGCTGGTGCACGTCGCGGAGATCATGCCCAAGGGGTACCGGACGCTCAGCGCCTGCAACTACTGACCGCGGGGTCACGCCCTGGCCGGCGGCGGTCAGTCGGAAGCCTCGAAGGCCGTCGAGACGAGGTAGGTGTCCTCGTACATGTTCATCCGCACGATCTGGCCGTTCTCGACGGTGAAATGGAAGGCCACGAGCATGCTGTACGGGCGGCCGGTCGCCGTCACGGTGTGCGCGAAGCGGCCCAGGGCGACCGCGTCGGAGCCGTCGACGAGGACCTTCTCCATCGACGCCTCGCTCTTGCCAGGGACGTGCAGGCTGCCGATGATCTTGATGACCTCGGGGATCTGCCGCCGGTCCGAGCGACGACCGATCCAGGGCAGGTTCTCGTTGCCGGGGATCAACCAGTCGACCTCCTCGGCGAACAGCTCCGCGACGCGGTCGGCATCGCCCTCGCCGAGCAGGCGGAAGAAGCTCTCGACCGTCTCGCGGACCCCGGCTCCGTCGTTGGCTGTCTCCGACGGGGCAGGGGTGTCGAGGTAGGTGTACAGCGCCACGATCTTGCCGCCGGCGACCACGGCCACGTCCTGGCCGGTGACCCTGGCGAGGTCGCCGTCCGGACCGTAGCTCCAGTTCAGCAGGCCGCCGCCCACGTGCACCGAGGGGACGCCGACCGCGGCGAACCGGTGCGCCGGGGTGTGGCTGTGGAGCTCCGCGATGGCGGCGTCGAGCGCCGCGTGGCCGGTGAAGCGGCCCATCGGGTCCACGAACACGGCGTCGGGCGCCCACAGTTCCGCGATCGCGGTCCGCCGTCGGTCGCCATCGCGTTCGTCGAAGACCTGCGTGAGGTTGCGCAGCAACAGCTCGGATACCACCTCCGGTGCGCTCCCGGACGTGCTCGGCTCGGTCAGATCGAGCGGGTTCGATGTCATGGCACCACGTTACCCCCTTTATGGACCGGTGAGTCAAGAATGGCCGTCAGTCCAGGATCCGGTGGCCCAACAGGTCGCATGCCAGCAGTGCGACCTCGATCTCCAGCCGGCCCTCGCACAGCGGGTGGCCGAGTATCTCCTCCGCCTTGCGGGCCCGGTAGTGCACCGTGTTCTTGTGCAGGTGCAGCCGTGCGGCGGCGTCGGTGTAGCTGCTCCCGCACTGCAGAAACACCCGTATCGTCTCGCGCAGGCGCCCCATCGCCTCGTCGTTGCGGGCCAGGTCGCCGAGCGTCCGGGTCACCCAGACGTGCAGGTCGTCGAGGTTGTCCGAGAGCAGGGCGGCGATCGCCACCTCGCTGAACTCGACGAGGTGTGACGGTGCGCCCAGCGCGGTCTCGGCCACGGTCCGCGCGCGGACGGCCTCGCGGTGCGAGGAGCGGAAGCCGTTCAGTCCGGCGGCGGCTTCACCGAACGCCAGATGCACCACCGGGTTCTCGGCGAGCTTCTTGCGCAGGGTGTCGTCGTCCGCCGCGGGTCGCCCGGTCGAGGTCAGCCAGGCCCACAGGGTGTGGTCGTCGGCGAACATGGTCAGCGGCTCGCGCCCCGCGGTGTCGCGGAGCAGCTGGACAGCCGTCCGCAGGTGCCGCTCCGGGTCCGGCACGCCGGCGTCGACCCAGGCGATCGCGGCGCGGTGCCAGCCGCGCAGCGAGATACCGAGCATCTCCTCGGCCGCGGCGCCATCGAGGTTGTCGGTCTGGAGTACGGCACGCAGCTGGGCGGCCCTGGCCGTGTCCGATCGCCGGTCCCAGCGTTGCCGTTCCAGCTCGTAGATGTCGATGAGCCCCTCGATGACCTGGTCTATGTACCTGTTGAGCATGAGTGCGACGAGCTGCGTCGTCGCGATGACCTCGGCCGAGGGGAGCTCGAGCGGCCCGAGGTAGCGCAGCGCCCACTGCACGACCCGGTGTTCGCCGAGCCGGTAGGCGCGCAGCAACGCCTCCAGCGAGAGGTCGCGCTGGGCGAACCTGCGGGCGTACTCGGCGGCGGCCGCCGGCACGGTGATCCGGTCCAGCGCGATTCCGTGCGCCAGCATGTCGACGATCGTGACCAGGTTCGACGAGGTGCTGGCCAACATGAGCTGGCGAATCGCCTCGTCGTGGCTGAACTCCGGGATCACCTCGATGAAGTGGTTCGTCATCTCGGTGGTCAGCTCCGGGAGGTCGGCCTCGATCCGGCGGGCCACCTCGCTCACGATCAGCTGCGCATCGCTGGGCATGGCGCACTGTACAAGTCGGGCCTGCACTGGACGGATTTGTGTCGAGGGCACATAGACCGCCGGATACTCCGTTGCCGGACACCATGGTCGCGCCGCCGGCCCACTCATAGGTTCCCTCAAAACCAGCCACAGATGAGTGGAGCGGCCGTGCACAGTGCTGTGCTTTCGGATGGGCACGCCCGGGGTTCCGCCCTGCCCGCCGCACGTCTGCCCGCCGCACGTGTCCCCGCTGCACCTGTCGCTGACGATTCGCCGGCCGCCGGCCCCTCGGTATTCGCCCGCGTGCGATCCGGGGTCCTCCCGGCCGCCGGCCACAGCTAGGAAAGCCGCATTTCACCGCACCCTCCGGCGTCGGGGAGGTGAGTCACCGCTCCCCACCATGAAGCAGAGAGAACGGACGGAAGCATGGGTTTCAAGACCGGTGATTTCCCCCCAGTGGACCTCGAGACGTTCCTCGACAAGCCCTTGCTGGAACGCACCAAGGCACTGGCGCTGCACTGGGTGGAGTACGGCTTCGGCTCGCCCCGGATGATCCACACGATCTACGTCGCCAAGGTGCTCGTCCTCTATGTGCTGATCGGTTCGTTCCTGGCGTCCTGGACCTCCGGGCTGGGCCCGTTGTGGGACTTCGGCAGCTGGTGGAGCCAGCCGATCTTCTACCAGAAGATGGTGCTGTGGACCATGCTGCTGGAGGGGCTGGGCGTCGCCGGGTCCTGGGGTCCGCTAGCCGGCAAGTTCAAGCCGATGACCGGCGGAGTCGTGTACTGGGCACGTCCGGGGACCATCCGGCTGCCACCCTGGCCCGGGCGTGTCCCGTTCACCAGGGGCGACCGCCGCACCGTCCTCGACGCGGTGCTCTACGTCGCGTTCCTGGCCACCATGTTGGCCGCGATCCTGCTGGCCGGTAACCCGAGCGCGGCACTGTCGGCGACGGTGCCGGGCAGCGCAGGCGGCCTGATCGACCCGGCCCTGTTGGTCGCGCCGATCGTGCTGATCGTGCTCGTCGGGCTGCGCGACAAGACGATCTTCCTGGCGGCCCGCAGCGAGCAGTACCTGCCGGCGATGATCTTCTTCGCCACGCTGGACTACGTCGACATGATGGTCGCGTTGAAGCTGCTGATCTGCGTGGTGTGGATCGGGGCCGGCGTCTCGAAGTTCGGCCACCACTTCACCAACGTGGTGTCACCGATGATCAGCAACACCCCGTGGCTCCCGTCGAAGGCACTCAAGCGCGCGCACTACCGCAACTTCCCGGACGACATCCGCCCGTCGCCGGCCGCGGGTCTGCTCGCGCACATCGGCGGAACCGTCGTGGAGATCGTCACCCCGGTGGTCCTGCTGTTCTCCACCAGCCCGACCGTCACGTTGCTCGCCGTGGCGCTCATGGTGGTGTTCCACGCCTTCATCATCTCGACGTTCCCGCTCGCGGTCCCGCTGGAGTGGAACGTGCTGTTCGGGTTCGCCGCGGTGTTCCTGTTCTGGGGCCACCCGGCGTGGGCCGGGTACGGGGTGGGCGACATGTCCTCGCCGTGGCTGGCCGTGGGCATCGCCGCCGCGCTGCTGGTGTTCCCGGTACTGGGCAACCTGCGGCCCGACCTGGTCTCCTTCCTGCCGTCGATGCGGCAGTACGCCGGCAACTGGGCCTCGGCGCTGTGGGCGTTCACCCCGGGCGCGGAGTCGAAGCTCAACGGCGTCGTCCGGGCGAGCGGGAACCAGGTCGACCAGCTGCAGGCCATGGGGTACCCCGCGGCGGTCGCCGAGATCACCATGCAGCAGACCATCGCCTGGCGTTCGATGCACAGCCAGGGGCGCGGGCTGTTCTCGGTGCTGATCAACCACCTGCCCGAGCTGGACCGCTACACCGTCCGCGAGGCCGAGTTCGCGTGCAACTCGCTGATCGGCTTCAACTTCGGCGACGGGCACCTGCACGACGAGCAGATGATCGCCGCGCTCCAGGCGCGCTGCGGCTTCGAGCCGGGGGAGTTCACCGTCGCCTGGGTGGAGTCGCAGGCCATCCACAGCAAGGTCCAGCACTACAAGGTGATCGATGCCGCGCTCGGTGTCGTCGAGCGGGGCACCTGGAACGTCGCCGAGGCCGTCAGGGAACAGCCGTGGCTGCCCAACGGCCCCATCCCGCTGCGGGTGAGCTGGACCCGCCCCACGCAGACCGCCCCGGTGGAGGACCCGGCGACCGCCCGAGCGCTCGCCGAGGACTAGCACGTGGCCGACATGCATTGGGAACTCGACGACCCCGCCGCGGCCGGGACGCTGTACTCGCGCGCGGTGGTGGGGGAGATGTGCCCGGGTGCGCTGAGTCCGCTGACCGCCACCGGGGGGATCGGCGCGGAGCTCGGTCCCGCGTGGCTGCGGGCCTACCGGGACTGTGGGCTGGGAACCGGTGCCGAGGGGCATCATCCGGTACTCCGGTTCGGTTCCCATCTCTACCTGGACACCTCCCTGCTGCGGCAGCTGGGCGAGTACGCGGCGGGTGGCGACCCGATGGCGTTCGCCCGCCAGTACCTGGCCGAGCGGCCCGACGTGCCCCGGCGCCGCGACGAGCAGCCGGTGCCGGGCGTTGCCGAGGATCGGCTGGACGCCTGGACCGAGTCGACGCTGTCCCCCGAGGGGATGTGCCCGGAGGACGCCGCCGCGGGGCCGGCGGAGCGGCGCGGGGCCCGACCGGATCTGGCGGCCAGCTCCGATGCCGCGCTGGTGGCCCGGTTCACCGGACTGCGCGGCGAGCTCCAGGACGCGCTGCTGCTGCTCGCCCGGGCCGAGCTGGGCACCGCGGTGAGCAGCGACCTGTTGGCCTCCTCGACCGAAGGGGCGGGACATCCGGCGCTGAACGGCGCGCTGGTGGCCGGGTACGGGGGGATGCTCGCCGAACCGGTGGTTCAACTGTGGGCGCTCGGGCGGCAGGTCGCCCGGTCGGTCAGGCTGCCCCGGCTGTTCGAACAGGGCATTACCGCCGTCGCCGATCAGGTGGAGCACGCCCGCGGCGGCGAGATGGCCCTGTTCCGCTCGGGACTCAACGCGCTGCTGGCCCGGTACGGCCACCTCGGACCGGCGGAGTGGGAGCTCAACGCCGACACCTGGGAGACCGACCCCCGGCTCGTGCTGCGGATTCTGAACGACATGCGGCTCGCCGCGGATCACGCCGACCCGCTGTCCCGCGCCCGGCGCAGCGCCGAGCGCAGTGTGGCGACCGCTTCGGCGGTGCGGGCATCGATCGGCGGCTCGGCGCGGGCCACCGCTGATTTTGAGCTCGCGCTGCATGCGACACGGCACTGGCTGCGGCACCGTGAGCGGTTCCGGCAGGTCGTGGCGCAGGTGCATCACGAGCAGCGCCTCGCGGTCCGCGAGCTCGGTCGTCGGCAGGTCGGCACCGGGGTGCTCGACAACATCGGCCAGGTGTTCATGTTGCTGGGCGCCGAGCTCCCCGCGTTCGTGGCCGAGCCGGCCGCGTTCGGCGAGACGCTGCGGATGCGGGAGTACGACTTCCACGCCCTGGCCAGGTACCAGCCACCGTTCGTCACCGTCGGTCCGCCGGGCCCGGTGGTGGGCTGGTCGCGGCGCCGCGATGCCCTGCCGTTGCGGGGGCGCCAGCGGAGCACGCTGCCCGGTACCGCCACCAGCGCCGGCACCGCGACGGGCCGAGCGCGGGTGCTGGCCGATCCGGCGCGCGGGCACGGCCTGCGGCCCGGGGATGTGCTGGTGCTGCCCTCCGCCGGGCCGTCCTGGGTGCCGCTGCTGACCACGGCGGTCGGGGTGGTGACGGATTCCGGCGGCGCGCTCTCCGATGTGTCCATCGCCTGCCGTGACCTGGGCATTCCCTGCGTGGTGGGCACCGTCGACGCGACCAGCCGGATCGTCGGCGGGGCGGAGATCACCGTGGACGGTGGCGCCGGCGCGGTCTACACCAGCAGACCGGACCACGTGGTCGGGCTGTGAGACCACCGGGCGCGACGTCGCCGAATGCGCTTGGACCGTCCTGTTAGTTTCGGCCGCATGCAGGCACCGCTGGCAGGCAGGGTGGCGTTCGTCGGCCGTGCCGTCGCGGCGCTCGCCCAGGATCCCGACCTGTCGCGCTGGAACGGGCAGTCACTGACCAGCGGCGACCTGGCCAAGGTCTACGGCTTCACCGACCTCGACGGCAGCCGCCCGGACTGCTGGCGGTACGTCGTCGAGGTGCAGGACGCGGGCAAGCCGGCCGACGTCACCGGTTACCGCTAGCGATCCCAAGTGTTAGCGAGTTGATGTGACCGACGCTCACGCCGGGGAATCGCGGTCATGATCGACAGACCGCCGTCCGCCGCTACGCCGCGACAGTCACATTCGGTGACCGGTCGATTGACTCAGGCCGCTGGCTCCAGGGGTGAGCTGCGTCGAAAGAAACCTGAGTCTGGATCTCGGCGAAAAATACCGGACTGACGTTGGTCTCGGTGAACAATGGACGCGCCAGGGTCGACACCAGACAGCCCTGTCGGTGACGCGACGTTACCCCTCTCGGGTAGTAGCTGGAGCGGGCAGACGAAACAACGGACCAGCCAGTTCCCACGCTCGATGATCTCTAGAGGACAGGCCGCCTGAGGTCCGCGACACTAGGTTGGCCTGATGGACGTACTGGCGGTCATGGACGGAGCGAGCCCGCCGGTGGTGCTGCGGCGCGCGGTGCTCGACGATGTACCGGGCCTGGTCGCGCTCCTCGCCGACGACCACCTCGGGTCGGCGCGCGAGACCGCCGAGCAGGATGTGGCCGCCCTGGAGCCCTATCGGCGGGCGTTCCGGGAGATCGACGCCGACCGAGCGCACCTTCTGGTGGCCGCGTGTGCCGAGCAGCGGCTGGTCGGAACCATGCAGCTCTCATTCATCCCGGGGCTCTCCCGGCGCGGTGCCCGGCGGGCGCAGATCGAGTCGGTACGCGTGCACCGGGAGCTCCGCGGCCGGCGGCTGGGTGAGTTCATGATCCGGTGGGCCATCCAGGAGGCCGGCCGGCGGGACTGCCCCATCGTGCAGCTCACCACCGACAGGTCCCGCACCGATGCGCACCGGTTCTACGAACGGCTCGGCTTCGTCTCCTCCCACGAGGGGATGAAGCTGCTGCTGACCTGAGTCGGGTGTGCATACCGGACCACGTCGTCGCAAAACCGCCAGACCGGTACCCGCGGCGCCCGCTGTAATTGGTCATCCGGCCACTGGGCCGACCAATTCAGGATGGGAGCCATGCCCGTGTCCGCAATTTCTGACCCCTCGATTAGTGCTCCAAGGACAAGGTGGCTCGCCGTTCTCGCGGTGACGATGGGCATCTTCTCGATCGTCACCACCGAGATACTGCCGATCGGCTTGCTGACGTCGGTGGGGTCGAGTTTCCGCATTTCGGACGGTACCGCCGGCACGATGATGATAATGCCCGGAACCGTCGCCGCGATCGTCCACTGGTCACCGTGGCCACCGGCCGACTCGACCGACGGGTGATGCTCTGCGCGCTGATGGTCCTGCTGGCACTGGCGGACCTGCTGGCGGCGGCCGCTCCGGCCTACTGGGTCATGTTGCTCGGCCGAGTGCTGGTCGGGCTGGTGATCGGCGGGTTCTGGTCTATCGGTGCCGGCCTCGCGGTACGCCTGGTGCCGGAGAAATCGGTGGCCAGAGCCACGGCGATGATCTTCTCCGCAGTGCCGCTGGGGTCAGTGCTCGGCGTCCCGGCGGCCACCTTGATCGGGCATCTCGTCGGTTGGCGGGCGGCGTTCGGAGTGATGGGCGGGCTGACCCTGGGGGTGCTGGCCACGCTGGTCATGCTGCTGCCGCCGTTGCCGCCGGTGCGCGTTACCCAGTGGGGCGTGCTGCGCGACCTGCTTCGTAGGCGCTCCATTCGGTTGGGGCTGGTCGCCACTTTTCTTGTGGTACTCGCCCATTTCAGGGCCTACACTTATGTGACGCCATTCCTGCAAGAGATCACCAAGGTGAGCCCGGCTCTGCTCTGCATGTTTCTGCTGACATACGGCGCTGCCGGGGTTCTGGGCAACTTCGTCGCGGGGTCGACGGTGTCGCGCCACCTGCTCCGCCCCCGCGGGAGTGGCGGCCGTTTCCGTGTGTGCATACGGCCGGGTAGGTGACCTACTCGACCTCGACGACGCTTGGCCCACCGCCGGATTCTGGACGGACTCGCACCGTTCGATGAAGCGTGACGCTCTGTCCCGATCATCGAGCCATCGCCTTGCGGTGATGACTTTGACCGTTCGCACGGTCTTCCCGAGGCAGTCTGGTTGCGTTCCCGGCAAGCCGGTCTCGTCTGACACCAGTTCCTTCGGGCTGCTCCCCGCGCAACTCGCGGGTGTCGGTCGCTGCGAGGGCGGCCAGGTTGCGGGCTGCGTTCTCATCCCGGTCCAGGACGATCCCGCAGGCCAGGCAGATGTACGTCCGCTCGGACAGGCTCAGCTTGGCTTTCGCTGTGCCGCATTCCGAGCAGGTCTTGGAGCTGGCGAACCATCGGTGGGCCACGACCAGGCGCGCACCGGCGCGCTCGGCCTTGTAGGTGAGCTGGCGGCGGGTCTCCGCCCAGTTCGCCCCAGCAATGTGGCGGGCCAGCCGGTGGTTGCGCAGCATCCCGGCGACGTGCAGGTCCTCGATCTCGATGGTGTCGAAGTCCCGCACCAGGCGAGTGGTGAGCTGGTGAGTGTCGTTGCGGCGGAGGTTGGCCACCCGCGTGTGGATCTGCTCGGCGCGGGCGCGGGCCTTGCGCCACCGGTTCGATGACTCCTGTCGGGTGCGTCGGTCCGGGCCGCGACGTCGAGCGCACGTCCGCTGGACGCGACGCAAGTTGCGCAGCTCTCGGTCCAGACGCCGTGTGTTGGGCACGTGTTCGCCGGTCGACAGCGTCGCCAACTCCTTGATACCCAGGTCCACGCCGACTATCCGGCCGTCGTCCCGTGGCGGCGGTGCGGGTTCGTCGACCTCGACGGAGAACGCGACGTGCCAGCGGCCACGCTGGTAGGACAGGGTCAGCGACCGGATACGGGCGGTCTCGGCCTCGACCTTGCGGGCGAGCTTGCGAGTGGACTCGCAGGTACGCACGGGGCCGATGACAGGCAGCCGGATGTGACGGCGGTCCGCGCTGAGACCGAACGCGCCGGTGGTGAACCGACACGTCAGGCGGGCACGGTGCTTCGATTTGAACCGGGGCATCCGGGCACGGCCGTCGCGCCGGTTGCCCAGGGCGGTCGAGAGGTTCGCGCACCCGGAGGCGTACGCCTCTTTGCTGTTCTCCGCCCACCACGGGGCCACCTCGTCCTTGGCGGCGTTCCACGCCTTGCGCAGGCTGTAGGCCGATGTGTTGATCCACGGGGTGAGCTGGTCGCCCGCGAGCCCGTAGGTCTGCTCAGCGGCGCGCTGCGCCCAGTTCGCCCGTACCTGGGCAAGACACCAGTTGTAGGCGACGCGCTGCGCGCCGCAATGCGACCGCATCGCCTCAACCTGCTGGTCGGTCGGGTCGAGCGCGAACAGGTAGGCGCGGATCATGACTCGTCCTCGCCTGGCTGGTTGGCTGCTGCGTGCACGGCGGCAGCGGCCCGGCGGGCGGCGGAGCGGCGCCCGTACAAGGGGGCGCACATTGCGGTCAGAACCTCGGTCAAGTCGCGGACCAGGTCGTCTTCCAGCTCGTTATCGTCGAGGACGACGATACAGCGACCGTGCGCGGCCAAGGCCGCTTCGAGGTACTCCACACCGAAGCGGGCGAGCCGGTCCCGGTGCTCGACCACGATCACCGAAACGGTCGGGTCGGCGAGCAGCTTGCGCAGCTTCGCGCGGCGCCCGTTGAGCCCGGAACCGATCTCGGTGACGGTGCGGTCGATCGACAGACCGCGCTTCGAGGACTCGACCAGGACCCGCCCGGCCTGCCGTTCAAGGTCTGCCTTCTGCTCGTGCGACGACACACGGCAGTACGCGACGGTCACGCCGGTATCGCGGCCCGGCGGGTCGACGAGAATCGTGCCGGTCGCGAGCTGCCGTGCGGGCACCGGCAACGTCCCGGCGTGGAACCAGCTGAGCGCGGCACGGTACGAAACGCCGTTCTCCTTGGCCCATACACTGAGCTTCACGCCTCTAATGTCACACAGAAATACACGTTTTTACACACATCCCTACCGACAGCTGAAAACCCCTAGCGATCCCTCGAGACCTGCTCCGATACGGCGCAAGATAGCTGATCAAGACCGCGAGCTGCTGCGACGCGCCGCGAGTGGGTGAACCACTCGCTGGGATCGGGTGGGCCGAAACCGGATCGCGGGCCGTTGAATGGTCGGGTGCTCATCACGACCACGTCGCTGCGGCAGCTCGATCCGTCCGACCTGCGGCCCGCGAAGCCGCCGCCCGAACCGGCGTCGATCGTCCGGGTCGGCGAGCCGGCACCGGAGTTCGCCCGGTTCCTGTACACCGCCGTCGGCGGCGACTGGCACTGGACGGACCGGCTGGCGTGGACCCTCACCCAGTGGACCGACCGGCTGCGGCGGCCCGGGTCCGAGATCTGGGTGGCCTGGCGCAACGGCGCACCGGCCGGCTACGTCGAGCTCGCCGCCTCGAGTCCGGCGAAGGCGATCGGGACACATGCCGAGATCGCCTACTTCGGCCTGTTGCCTCGGTTCATCGGTCGCGGCCTCGGCGGGCAGCTGCTGACCGAGGGCATCCGCCGTGCCTGGACGCTGCACGAGCGGTTCGCCGAGCTCGCGCCGGTCGAGTTGGTGTGGGTACACACCTGCACGCTGGACGGGCCGAACGCGCTGCGGAACTACACCGCGCGCGGATTCCAGGTCTACCGGGAATCGACCGAGGAGGAGCAGGTGGCGCCCGTCCCGCCGGGCCCGTGGCCGGGTGCGCACGGCTAGCGCGCGCCCGCCGCGGTCAGCTCGCGGCGGCCAGGCCCCGGTCGGCGATGTTCTCGCTCCAGTCCACGTGGCGCAGCATCGCCGTGTGGGCCGTCTGGGGGTCCTTGGCGCGGTACGCGGCGACCAGCGCGTACTGGGCCGAGGCCAGGCGGGTGGCGTCGCCCGCGGTGCGGTCCAGCAGGTCGAAGCCGACCCGCAGGTAGCGCTCGGTCGCGCGCCACAGCATCTGCAGCATGCGCAGGTCCCAGCTGGTGGCCGCGGGCTGGAGCAGGTCGCGCAGCACACCCCGGTGCGCGTCGTAGCGCTCGTCGGAGTGGCCCTGCGAGTCCTGCGCGAGCGCGATGTGCGCCTCGAGCACATCGAGGTCGGCCGCCGTGGTCAGCACGCACGCCCTGGCGGCCAGATCCGGTTCGATGCGGCGGCGGAGCTGGCAGATCCCGTGCAGCTCGTCGGGGTCCAGCGGGGCAACGGTGGCGCTGCGGCCGCGGCGGGTGATGAGCAGCCCCTCCGCCTCCAGACTGCGCAGCGCCTCGCGCACCGGGATGAAGCTGACCCCCAGCTGGCCGGCGATGTGGCGCAGCGAGAACTCCTGCCCGGGGCGCAGCCGGCCGGCCAGGATCGCGCGGCGAATCTCCGACGTCACCCGGTCGGCGACCGAGACCGCATCGACCGGGCGAACGAACGGGGATTCACTCATCGGGGCTCCCAGCTAGGGTCGACCACAGTTCAATCACTTGTTATAGCAGAGGGCGACTCCGTCGCGTCCAGAGCGTGCCCGGTGACGCCATCCCGCCGGAGCGGGCGGCCGTCGGGGCCGGGTGGGTGGAGCCGTGACGGTGCGGGGCGAGGGGCGACGCCTGGTCGGCGACCGCCGAGGTCCAGCCGCACTGGGGGGCACCCGCCGCTTGCACCCGGCACACCCGTTGTTCGCGGGTGTGCCGGATACGAATGGCGTGTGTCGGTGTCGAGCGGAAGAGACCCGTTCGTGCGGTCAGGAGGCCGCCCACTGCCAGGGATTGGGAGTGGCGGTGCCTGGCCGCAGCGACGGGAGGTCGAGGGCCTGTTCGAGCAGAATGAGAAACCTGGTGGTCAGCTGATGCGCTTCGGCGGACGTCAGCAGACCGCGATGTGTCCCTTGTTGGAGTTCGCTGGCCACGAGCGAGCAGAAGCTCGTCGACCACTCCTCCCGGGTTTGCGTCTTGTCGAGCATCCGAGATCATTACCACCACCGGGGCCGTCCGACCGCCTGATGCGCCCGCGAGGCACCCGAATGGGCGGAGAGATCAACCGATGTGTGTGATCGACACAGCCGCTGGATCGTGGGTCGGATACCGGCCGCCGCGCTCGCACCGGCCCGGTGGAGGTGGCCCACAGTGGCCCGCGACCGGCGCGGACCGTCCCGCGGCCACACCGGGGAACGGACCCTCGGCCGGACCGTCGGGGCTGGCGAACCGCCGGTGCCCTCGGCGGACAGGCCCGCGGTAGTGCGGGCGGAGAGGTCGGCGATGCGGTCGGGAGCGCGCACGGTGCGGGTCGGCTGGGCGCTGCCCGCCGGGCTAGGCCTCGGCGCGCTGGTCGCCGTGCTGGTCGGCACCTGGGTGGGCGGGCTCGACCAGGGCGGTGCCGGGGTCGGCGCGGTCCGGTCCGGGGTCGGCCTGGCGGTCGCGGTGGCCCGGTTGGCCACCGACGGGCTGGGTGCGGCCGGGATCGGGCTCGCGCTGCTGCCGCTGCTGGTCGACGGGCGCGCCACCGGCCGGGAGCGTGCCGGGGCGGACGCCGGCGCGCGGGCCCGGAGCGCCGCGTTGCGCAGCGCCGCCCGGCTGGGTGTGCAACTCGGGGCCGGCTGGGCGATCGCCGCGCTGCTGGCGCTGTGGTTGCAGGCGGCCGATGCGGCGGGTACCGGCCCCTTCGATGTGTCGCCGGCTGTGCTCGGCGACTACGCGGGTGAGATCGCGGCCGGTCGAGGTCTGCTGCTGACCCTGGGCTGTGCGGTGCTGCTGATGTGCCTACAGCTCTCCGCGCTCGTCCGGTGGGCGAGGGCGGCTTCGGCCCACCCGGGCGGCGGCTCGCGCGCCGGCCAGGTCGACCGGCCCCGATACCCGGAGCTGGCCGTCGGCGCCGGCCTGCTCGGCATGCTGGCCGGACCGGTGACCGGGCACGCCGCTGGCCACGACAGCCACGACCCGGCGGTGCTGGCCATCGCGCTGCACGTGGTCGCCGCCAGCGGGTGGGTCGGCGGGCTGCTCGCGGTCGTGCTGGTGCTCGCGGGGCAGCCGCGCCTGGTGGCCGTCGCGCTGCCCCGGTTCTCCACCGTCGCCGGCTACTGCGCCGGCACGGTCGCGGTCACCGGCGTGCTCAGCGCGGTGTTCCGGCTGCCCACCCCGGTTGCGCTGGTGAACACCGGCTACGGGCTGCTGGTACTGGCCAAGGCGGCCTGCCTGGTGGTGCTGCTCGGGCTGGGCTGGCGGGCCCGGCGGCGGCTGCTGGGCAGGATGGCCGGCCTGGCGGGCGGGCGGTCCGGGTCGCCGGCGCCGCTGGCCCGCTGGCTCGGCCTGGAGCTGGTGGTGATGGCCGTGGTCTTCGGCCTGGCGGCCGCGCTCGCCGGTGCGGCGCCGTGATGGACTGGACGGGCGCCGTGCTGATGCCGGCCGGTGCCGTGCCGATTTCGTGCTGGTGCCGTGCCGAACGGGGAGATGCCGTGACCACCGGGGACATCCGGGCCGCGTTGGACGACGTGGCCGCCATCGGGCCGTTCTTCGCCGCGTCCGCCAACCCCGCCGAGGTGGTGGACGACAGCTGGCGTCCGCTGCGCGAGCTCTACACCGACCCGGAGCCGCTGGCCGCCCGCATCCGGGTGGTGGCCGAGGCGCTGGGCGGCGCGGAACCCCGGGTGGCCGCCTCGATCACCTACCAGGGGCTCGCCGCCCGGCTGGTGTCGCCGGTCCTCGCGGCCGCGTCGGTGCACCAGCTGGTGCCGCCCTGGTCGCCGGACACGCTGCACTGGCGCCCGGCGGTGACCGGCCCGCTGCCGCTGTGGGAGTCCGGCACGGACCCGGCGCGGCGGCCCGAACCGGGCGAACTGGCCGCGATCCTCGCCGAGGTGTTGGTCGAGCCCCACCTGGAGGCTCTTGCCGACGCCGTCCGGGCCGCGGTGTCGGTGTCCAGGCGCACCTTGCGCGGCAACGCGGCGTCCGCCGTGGTCGCCGCCGGCGGGATGGTGGCGCGCGCGAGGCCGGCCGCGGCGACCCGGGCCCGGCAGCTGGTGGCCGGGCTGCTGGACACCGGTGCACTGGCCGGATCGGGCACCCTGGAGGGCCCCTGGGCGTTCCGCCGACGGTCCTGCTGCCTGTACTACCGGGTGGTCCAGGGCGGGTTCTGTGGTGACTGCGTGCTCACCGGACGGCCCGCGCGTTCCACCATGAGGTGACAGAGTCGGCCGCGTCAGCACCAGCCAGCGACGGCATGTTGACGGGAGTCGCCTAGACTCGCCCGGAGACCCCCGAGTGGGTCGAGTATCGGTACCTGTGCCTCGGCGGCCGCCGCACCCGTGTAAGCCGCGCGTCGTGGTCGGTTGAGGCTATGGCGCCGGCTCCATACGCATGCGATCCGCACGAGGAGATTACGTGAAGAGCACCGTCGAGCAGCTGAGCCCGACGCGGGTGAAGATCAACGTCGAGGTGCCCTTCGACGAGCTTAAGCCGAACTTCGACCGCGCCTACCGCAAGCTCGCTCAGCAGGTCCGCATCCCGGGCTTCCGGCCGGGCAAGGCGCCGGCGCGCATTCTGGAGAGCCGGCTTGGCCGCGGAGTGGTGCTTGACGAGGTCGTGAACGAGGCGATCCCCGCGAAGTACAGCGAGGCGGTGACCGCTGAGGAGGTCCGCCCGCTGGGCCGCCCGGACATCGAGGTCACCGAGATCAAGGACGGCGAACAGCTCGCGTTCACCGCCGAGGTCGACATCCGTCCCGAGTTCGACCTGCCGGACGCCTCCGGGTTCGCGGTCACCGTCGACGACGTCGAGGTCTCCGACGACGAGGTCGCCGAGCAGCTGGACGCGCTGCGTGGCCGGTTCGGCACCCTCACCGGGGTGGAGCGGCCGGCCGCGAAGGACGACTTCGTGGTGGTCGACCTGTCCGCCACGGTGGACGGCAAGGAGGTCGAGGAGGCCGCCACCAGCGGGCTCTCCTACCAGATCGGCTCCGGTGGCCTGATCGAAGGCATCGACGAGGCGCTGACCGGGCTGTCCGCCGACGAGTCCACGACCTTCACCACCACCCTGGTGGCCGGCGAGCACGCCAACAGCGAGGCCGCTGTGACCGCGAAGGTCACCGCGGTCAAGGAGCGCGAGCTGCCCGAGGCGGACGACGAGTTCGCCCAGCTGGCCAGCGAGTTCGACACCCTGGACGAGCTGCGCGCCGACCTGCGCGACCGGCTCGGCAAGGCCAAGCGCATGCAGCAGGCCGCGCAGGCCAGGGACAAGGTGCTGGAGGCGCTGCTCGACGCCACCGAGGTTCCGCTGCCGGGCAGCGTGCTCGAGGCCGAGCTCGAGGTCCGCACGCACGACGCCATCCACGCCTTCGACCACGACGAGGCGCGCTTCGCGGAATGGCTGACCGAGCAGGGCCAGACCCGCGAGGAGTTCGACGCGGAGGCCAAGAAGGACGCTGAGCGGTCGGTCAAGACGCAGCTGGTGCTGGACGCCGTCGCGGACGCCGAGGAGGTCGGCGTCAGCGACATGGAGCTGACCCAGCAGATCGTCTCGCAGGCGCAGCGCTTCGGGATCGCCCCGGAGGAGTTCCTGCAGCGCACCCAGCAGGCCGGCCAGCTCGGCGCGGTCTACGCCGACGTGCGCCGGGGCAAGGCGCTGGCCAGCGTGGTCCGCCAGGCAACCGTGACCGACGAGGCCGGCACCGAGGTGGATCTCTCCGAGTTCCTCGGCGACGACGGCTCCGCCGACGCGGAGGTGATCGACGCGGAGGTGATCGACGCGGAGGCCGGCGACCAGGTCGAGGGGACCGAGGCCGGCGACCAGGTCGAGGCCGGCGAGGCGAGCGACGACGCCGGCGACCAGGTCGAGCAGGAGTCCGCCCCGGCGAAGGCCTGAGGCGGTACGTCGGTTCGGTCCTGTGCTCTGAGCGAACGCGCGAGTGTTCACGGCCTGATCGACGTCGAGCTTGGCTAGGGTCGGTACCACGACCGCGTCGACAGCGGACACCGAACAGAAAGCAGGCAGACGTGACGCAGTACCCATCTACTCCGCGGGAGCCGCAGATGCGGGCCGCGGCGGCGTCGATGACGCTGGGGGACTCGGTCTACGAGCGGCTGTTGCAGCAGCGCATCATCGTGCTCGGACAGCAGGTCGACGACGAGATCGCCAATCGCATCGTGGCGCAGCTGCTGCTGCTCTCCGCCGAGGACTCCGAGGCGGACATCCGGCTGTACATCAACTCGCCCGGTGGTTCGGTCAACGCCGGGATGGCCATCTACGACACGATGCAGTTCATCGAGTGCGACGTGGCCACCTACGCGATGGGCCTGGCTGCCTCGATGGGCCAGTTCCTGCTGTCGGCCGGCACCAAGGGCAAGCGCTTCTCGCTGCCGCACGCCCAGATCCTGATGCACCAGCCGTCCGCCGGCGTCGGTGGCACCGAGTCGGACATCGCCATCCAGGCCGAGCAGTTCCGCCGGCACAAGCGGGTCATGGCCGAGCTGATCGCCGAGCAGACCGGGCAGAGCGTCGAGAAGATCACCGCTGACTCGGACCGGGACCGGTGGTTCACCGCCCAGGAAGCCTTGGAGTACGGCTTCATCGACTACGTCGTGTCCCGCGTAGCCCAAGAGCCGAGCGGGAAGTAAGAGGAGAAGCCGTGCGCCACGAACCCAGTTCCCAGATCCCAGACCGGCTCCAGCCCCAGTCCCGCTACGTGCTGCCCTCGTTCATCGAGCGCACCAGCTACGGGGTCAAGGAGTCCAACCCCTACAACAAGCTCTTCGAGGAGCGCATCATCTTCCTCGGGGTGCAGATCGACGACGCCTCGGCGAACGATGTGATGGCCCAGCTGCTCGTGCTGGAGTCCACCGACCCGGACCGGGACATCACGATTTACATCAACTCGCCCGGCGGGTCGTTCACCTCGCTGATGGCGATCTACGACACGATGCAGTACATCCGTCCGGACATCCAGACGGTGTGCCTCGGACAGGCGGCCTCGGCGGCCGCGGTGCTGCTCGCCGCCGGTACCCCCGGCAAGCGCCTCGCCGTCACCAACGCGCGGATCCTGATCCACCAGCCGGCCTTCGAGGGCGTCTACGGTCAGGTCTCCGACCTGGAGATCCAGGCGGCTGAGATCTCCCGGATGCGCCGGCTGCTGGAGACCACGCTGGCCCGGCACACCGGCCGCGACGATGCACTCGTCCGGGCCGATATCGAGCGGGACAAGATTTTGACCGCCGATGAGGCCAAGGAGTACGGCATTGTGGACGAAATCATCCAGAGCCGGAAGCTCTCGGTGGTAGGCAACTAGCTAGACCGGATGGGTGGGGCGGTGGGCGGTCAGGTGCGCGACACGCCAGTCATGGCGGCCTGCCGCCTCCCCTCGCCGATTGGGGGCACTCTTGTGCTCCCCTCAGAGCGGGTTTGACGAGTACGGTCACTAGAGGCGCGCCACTCGGGCACGTCGGATGGGATGTTAGGTACGCACACATGGCTCGCATCGGTGACGGCGGTGACCTGCTCAAGTGCTCCTTCTGCGGGAAGAGCCAGAAGCAGGTTAAGAAACTGATCGCTGGACCCGGCGTGTACATCTGCGACGAGTGCATCGATCTCTGCAACGAGATCATCGAAGAGGAGTTGGCCGAGGCCGGTGAGGTCAAGCTCGACGAGCTGCCCAAGCCCGCCGAGATCCACGACTTCCTCGACCAGTATGTAATCGGCCAGAGCGCGACCAAGCGCACCCTGTCGGTGGCGGTCTACAACCACTACAAGCGCATCCAGGCCGGCGACAAGGGCCGGGGTGACGCGAACGACGGGGTCGAGCTGGCCAAGTCGAACATCCTGATGCTCGGGCCGACCGGCTGCGGGAAGACCTACCTGGCGCAGACGCTCGCCAAGATGCTCAACGTGCCGTTCGCCATCGCCGACGCCACCGCGCTCACCGAAGCCGGCTACGTCGGGGAGGATGTCGAGAACATCCTGCTCAAGCTCATCCAGGCGGCCGACTACGACGTCAAGCGGGCCGAGACCGGGATCATCTACATCGACGAGGTCGACAAGATCGCCCGCAAGTCGGAGAACCCCTCGATCACCAGGGACGTCTCCGGCGAGGGCGTGCAGCAGGCGCTGCTGAAGATCCTGGAGGGCACCACCGCATCGGTGCCGCCGCAGGGTGGGCGCAAGCACCCGCACCAGGAGTTCATCCAGATCGACACGACGAACGTGCTGTTCATCGTGGCCGGCGCGTTCGCCGGGCTGGAGAAGATCATCGGTGACCGGTCCGGCAAGCGCGGCATCGGCTTCGGCTCCGAGATCCGCTCCAAGAAGGACCTGGACTCCAGCGAGAACTTCAGCGACGTGATGCCCGAGGACCTGATCAAGTTCGGGCTGATCCCGGAGTTCATCGGCCGGCTGCCGATGGTCGCCTCGGTGACCAGCCTGGACAAGGAAGCCCTGGTCCGGATCCTCACCGAGCCGCGCAACGCGCTGGTCAAGCAGTACCGCAAGCTCTTCGAGATGGACGGCGTCGAGCTGGAGTTCTCCGAGGACGCGCTGGAGGCGGTGGCCGACCAGGCCATCCTGCGGGGTACTGGCGCCCGCGGCCTGCGCGCCATCATGGAAGAGGTCCTGCTCCCGGTCATGTATGACATCCCGAGCCGGGACGACGTGGCCAAGGTGCTGGTCAGCGAGAAGACCGTCAAGGAGAACGTGAACCCGACGATCGTGCCGCGCCAGCCGGCCCGCCGCGAACGCCGGGATCGTTCCGCCTGACAGCTTCGTGAGACCGACGGGGGCGTCCATCCGGACGCCCCCGTTGGCGTTTCCGGACGCACTGGCCGGCCAAGCATGATTATGCTTAGATGCGAATCAGTATGCAGATGGCGAGCTGAGGGGGACGCATGTCGGCGCCAGCACAGGGCCCGTTGGGGTACGTCGGTTGGACCACGGCCCTGGGTATCAAGGACGAGGCGCCGGACTTCACCGCCGTGCTGTCCACCGTGCCGGCCGCCGTCTCGGCCGTGTTCACCCGCTCCCGGTTCGCCGGGCCCAGCATCCTGCTCAGCCGGGACTCGGCGGCGAAGGGCACCGCGCGGGGCATCGCGGTGATCTCCCGCAACGCCAACGTGGCCACCGGGGCGGAGGGGCTGGCGAACGCCCGCGAGGTGCGCGAGCTCGTCGCGGACCGGGCCGGGGTGGCCGCTGAGGAGGTGCTGATCGCCTCGACCGGGGTGATCGGGCGCCAGTACCCGATGGACCGGGTGCGTGCCGGGCTCGCCGAGGCGCCCCAACCGATGGGGCCGGCCGACTTCCCGGCCGCCGCCGCCGCGATCATGACCACCGACACGGTGGCCAAGCATGTCTCGCTGCGCTGCGGCGCGGCGACGGTCGTCGGGATCGCCAAGGGCGTCGGCATGATCGAGCCGAACATGGCCACCCTGCTCACGTTCTTCTTCACCGACGCCGAACTGGAGCAGCCGACCCTGGACCGGATCTTCCGGCGGGTGGTCGACCGGACCTTCAATGCGCTGAGCATCGACACCGACACGTCCACCAGCGACACGGCGGCCATCTTCGCCAACGGCCAGGCCGGCCCGGTGGACGAGCGGGAGTTCGAGGAGGTGCTCTACACGGCCGCGCTCACCCTGGTCCGTGCCGTCGCCTCGGACGGTGAGGGCGCCAGCAAGCTGATCGAGGTGCGGGTGCTCGGAGCCCGCGACGACGCGCAGGCCAAGCGGGTCGCCAAGACCATCGTGAACTCGCCACTGGTCAAGACGGCGGTGCACGGCGCCGACCCGAACTGGGGGCGGGTGGCGATGGCGGTCGGCAAGTGCGAGGACGAGCTGGACATCGACCCGGCCGAGGTGGTCATCCGGTTCGGCGACGTGGAGACCTACCCGGCGGCCTCGACCGACGAGGTGCTGGCGGCGGCGTCCGAGCACCTGCGGGGGGCCGAGGTCGTCATCACCGTCGAGCTGGGCATCGCCGACGGGGCGTTCACGGTCTACGGCTGCGACCTGACCGACGGCTACATCCGCATCAACGCCGACTACACCACGTAAATCCCCAGCTGGAACCTCGTGAGTGGCGAGTGGGCCCCCGGGACCACTCGCCACTCACGGGGTCTGAGCAGCGGAAACGGGGTGCTGTTCGGGTTCGGTCTCGGTGGGGGTCGGGGCGGGCAGGCTGATCCGTTCGGCGCCGGTGTAGACGTTGGCGGACTCGCCGCGCAGGAAGCCGACCAGGGTGACCCCCGCCTCGGCGGCCAGGTCCACCGCCAGCGAGGACGGCGCCGAGACGGCGGACAGCATCGGCACGCCGGCCATCACCGCCTTCTGGGTCAGCTCGAAGGACGCCCGGCCGGACACCATCAGCACGCAGCCGGCCGCCGGGATCCGGCCCTGTAGCAGCGCCCAGCCCAGCACCTTGTCCACCGCGTTGTGCCGCCCGACGTCCTCCCGGACCACCAGCAGCGTGCCGTCCGCCTCGAACAGCCCGGCCGCGTGCAGCCCGCCGGTGCTCTCGAACACCCGCTGCGCGGCACGCAACCGGTCCGGCAGGGTGGTCAGCACCGAGAACGGCACCACCACCGGGTCGGCGGCCGGTGAGAACCGGGTCTTCAGTCGCACCGCGTCCAGCGATGCCTTGCCGCACACCCCGCAGGACGAGGTGGTGTAGAAGTTCCGCTCCACGCCGGGGTCCGGCGGCGGCACCCCGGGGCCGAGCGCCACGTCGAGCACGTTGTAGGTGTTGCGGCCCTCGTCATCGACCGAGTCGCAGTACCGCGCGCTGGACACGTCCGGCACCGCGCCGATGACGCCCTCGGTGAGCAGGAACCCGTGCGCCAGCTCGACGTCGTGCCCGGGGGTCCGCATGGTCACGGCCAACGCCTTGCCGTCCACCCGGATCTCGAGCGGTTCCTCGACTGCCAGTCGGTCGGGCGCGCGCCGGGACCCGTTCGGGGTCAGTCGCTGCACCGAGGTCCTGGCGATCAGCCGTCCCACGAAACCTCCTCAGGCCGGCCGCCCGGGACGGGCCGCCGGCGAAGCCTTGCATTTTGTATCCGATCTGATTCTTACTATTGCAACAACTCGGGCCCGGTCATAGCTTCCCAACTACGACTGTATGCAAACGGCGTGCCGGGACGGGAGCAGTGTGATGGCTTCGACTGGGTTCCTCGATCGCGAGCGGATCGTCGCTCCGCCGGGTTGGAGCCGGTGGCTGATCCCGCCGGCCGCGCTGTCGATCCACCTGGCGATCGGCCAGGCCTACGCGTGGAGTGTGTTCAAGGACCCGCTCAGTGCGACGCTGCTGAAGGGCAGCAGTTGGGCGGGCACGCTGAGCGCGCTGCCGTTCACGCTGGGCATCGTGATGCTGGGGGTGTCCGCGGCCCTGTTCGGCACCGCCGTCGACCACCGGGGTCCGCGCTGGGCGATGGTGGTGGCCACCGCGTGCTTCTCGACCGGATTCCTGGTCTCGGCGGCGGGCATGGCGCTGGGTCAGTACTGGCTGGTTGTGGTGGGTTACGGGTTCATCGGCGGGATCGGGCTGGGCATCGGGTACATCTCGCCGGTGTCCACGTTGATCAAGTGGTTCCCGGACCGGCCCGGGATGGCCACCGGCATCGCGATCATGGGCTTCGGCGGCGGCGCGCTGATCGCCTCGCCGTGGTCCACCTCGCTGCTGACCTCGTTCGGCGGCAGCGGCGCCGGTGCGCACCCGGGTGGGATCGCCAAGACCTTCCTGGTGATGGGGATCGGCTACGCGATCTTCATGTCGATGGGCTGGCTGCTGATCCGGGTACCGGCCGACGACTGGGCGCCGGCCGGCTGGGACGCGGCCTCGGTGCGCGAGCGGCCGCTGGTCACGGCGGGGAACGTGTCCGCCCGCAACGCGATCAAGACGCCGCAGTTCTGGCTGCTGTGGGTGGTGCTGTGCTTCAACGTGACCGCCGGCATCGGCATCCTGGAGCGCGCCGCGCCGATCTACCAGGACTTCTTCCGCGGCGAGGCGCCGGCGAAGACGCTCACCGCGGTGGCCGCCGGGTTCGTGGCGATCCTGTCGCTGGCCAACATGCTGGGCCGGTTCATCTGGTCGAGTACGTCCGACCTGATCGGCCGCAAGAACATCTACCGCTTCTACCTGGGTGTCGGCGCGGTGCTCTACCTGGTGCTGCTGCTGGTCGGCAACGCCAACAAGGCCGTGTTCCTGATCGCCGCGATGCTGATCCTGTCGTTCTACGGCGCCGGGTTCGCCACCGTGCCGGCGTACCTGCGGGACCTGTTCGGCACCTTCGAGGTCGGCGCGATCCACGGCCGGCTGCTCACCGCGTGGTCGGTCGCCGGCGTCCTCGGCCCGATCATCGTCGACGCCATCGCCGACAAGCAGAAGGCCGCCGGGCTGTCCGGTACCGACCTGTACACGCTGTCGTTCCGGATCATGATCGGCCTGCTCGTCGTCGGCTTCGTGTGCAACGAGCTGATCAAACCGGTCGACCCGAAGTTCCACGAGCCCGCCGGGGGCCGTGCGGTGGCCAGAGAGGCGGCGTAGCTCATGTCGGACACAGCCTCCGGTGCGGCGCCGGCCCGTTCGGCCACGCGGCTGGTGATCACCGCGGTGGCCTGGTTGTGGGTGCTGGTGCCGTTCCTCTACGGGGTCTGGCAGCTTCTGATCAAGGTCGTCCCGCTGTTCGCCCGCTGAGCGCCGAGGCGGCCACGGTAGGTTGACCGGTCATGAGCACGATGTCGGATTGGATCGCGGCCGTATGCGCCGACCTTGAACTGGACCTGTCCGATCAGGCGGCGACCACAACCGCCGTGCTGGACCTGACCGCCGACGTTGCGCACTGCGTGGCTCGCCCGGCTGCCCCCGTCACCGCGTTCCTGCTCGGGCTGGCCGCCGGCCGAGGGATGGACCCGGGCACCGCGCCGGACGCCGAGGTGGCGAGGCTCGCCCAACAGCTGAGTCAGCGGGCGAAGGGGTGGGAGTCCGCGCGGCCGCGGTGAGCCCTCTCGGGTCAGCCCCACCGGGCCGGGACCCGGACGGGCTGACCCGGTGGCAGGCGGCCCGAGTCGAGCGCCGGCTGGCCGTGTTCCACCCGGAGATCGGCGAACGGGTCCGTGCCGCGTTGGGCGACGCCCGAGCCGCGGACCGCGCGTACCTGCGGGCGGCGCTGGCGGCCGGCCACCCCGCGCGGGACGTGCTGACCCTCGCCGAGCGGATCGCCGGGAAACCGCCGGACTGGGTGGCCACCCGGCTGCGCCTTGTCGACGGGGTACCCGGCGGGCAGTACCGCCTCGGCGCACGGATCGACCAGGTGGACGCCACCACCTGCGGCACCGCGGTCCTGCTCGTGCTGGCCACCGGCGCGGACCCGGTGCTCGCGCTGAGCCTCACCGCGCCGGACGTCATGCCCGACGGCCAGCCTGACGACCCGGGGTTCGGCACCCGCTTCGACCGGCGTCAGCTGCTGGTGCACCGGCAGAGCAACCTGTGCTGGCCCAGGGCGCTGGGCACCACGCCGTGGGGGATGACCCGGTGGCTGGCCCGACGGGCGACCGGCGTCGGGCCGTACCGGGTCCGCTGGGCGGCCGGTCGACGGTCCGCCCGCCTGGTCAGCGAGGTGGACCGGGCGCTGGCACTGGGCGAGCGGGTCCCGCTGCTGGTCGGCGCGAGGCTGCCCCGGCACTACGTGCTGGCACTGGGCCGGGACGACACGGCCGGCGAGGCGGGCTGGTGGGTGTACGAGCCCAGCAGCGGCGAGGTCCGGGTGGTGCCGGTGGCCGCGGTACGGGAGCGGCGGCTGGCCCGGTGGCTCGGGTTCGACCGGATGTACGCCGCGCTGCTGCCGGCCGCCTGACTCGCTAGCAGAGCGTTGGCGGAGCTGTATCCCGGCCAGGTTCGACACGGTCGAGGCGCCGCCGACGGGGCTCGTAGACTCGAGTGGTGACCGAGACACTTCCACCCCAGCAGCGCGCCGAACTCCCGTCCCGGTGGGAGCCGGCGTCGGTGGAGGCGCGGCTTTACCAGCGCTGGGTGGATGCCGGCTACTTCACCGGCGACCCGGACAGCGGCAAGCCCCCGTTCTGCATCGTGATCCCGCCGCCCAACGTGACCGGCAGCCTGCACCTCGGCCACGCGATGGACCACACGCTGATCGACATCCTGACCCGGCGGCGTCGGATGCAGGGTTACGACGCGCTGTGGCTGCCCGGCATGGACCACGCCGGCATCGCCACCCAGAACGTGGTGGAGCGCCAGCTCGCCGCTTCTGACTCCACGACTCGTCATGATCTTGGACGCGAGCAGTTCGTGGAGAAGGTCTGGGAGTGGAAGGCCGAGTCCGGCGGCACCATCCTCGGCCAGATGCGCCGCCTCGGCGACGGGGTCGACTGGTCCCGCGAGCGGTTCACCCTGGACGAGGGCCTGTCCCGGTCCGTGCAGACGATCTTCAAGCGGCTCTTCGACGACGAGCTGATCTACCGGGCCGAGCGGATCATCAACTGGTGTCCGCGCTGCCGGACCGCGCTGTCCGACATCGAGGTGGACCACCACGACGACGACGGCGAGCTGGTCTCCATCCGGTACGGCGACGGGGACCGCTCGATCGTCGTCGCCACCACCCGGGTGGAGACGATGTTGGGTGACACCGGCGTCGCGGTGCACCCGGACGACGAGCGGTACGCGCACCTGGTCGGCACCGAGATCGAGCTGCCGATCGTCGGGCGGCGCATCCCGGTGGTGGCCGACGAGCACGTCGACCCGGCCTTCGGTACCGGCGCGGTGAAGGTCACCCCGGCGCACGACCCGAACGACTTCGAGATCGGCCGCCGGCACGACCTGGCCATGCCGTCGATCATGGACGAGGGCGCGGTGATCGCGAACTCCGGTACCCGGTTCGACGGTCTCGACCGGTTCGCCGCACGCGAGGCCGTCCGCGAGGAGCTGCGCGCTCAGGGCCGGATCGTGGCGGAGAAGCGGCCCTACAGCCACAGCGTCGGGCACTGCAGCCGCTGCGACACCGTCGTCGAGCCCCGGCTGAGCAAGCAGTGGTTCGTCAAGGTCGAGCCGCTGGCCCGCGCGGCCGGCGACGCGGTGCGCGACGGTCGCACCCAGGTCCACCCGAAGGAGCTGGAGAAGCGCTACTTCGACTGGGTCGACAACATGCACGACTGGACCATCTCGCGGCAGCTGTGGTGGGGGCACCGGATCCCGGTCTGGTACGGCCCCGACGGTGCGGTGCGCTGCGTCGGGCCGGACGAGCAGCCGCCGGGCGAGGGCTGGACCCAGGACCCGGACGTGCTGGACACCTGGTTCTCCTCCGGGCTGTGGCCGTTCTCGACCCTCGGCTGGCCCGACGACACCGCCGACCTGCGGCACTACTACCCGACATCGGTGCTGGTCACCGGCTACGACATCCTGTTCTTCTGGGTCGCCCGGATGATGATGCTCGGGCTGTACGCGATGGACGGAACGCCGCCGTTCGAGCACGTCTTCCTGCACGGGCTGATCCGCGACCAGTTCGGCAAGAAGATGTCCAAGTCACGGGGCAACACCATCGACCCGCTGGCCCTGATGGACACCTACGGCGCCGACGCGCTGCGGTTCACCCTGGCCAGGGGCTCCAACCCGGGCTCGGACATGTCGCTGTCCGAGGAATGGGTGGCCGGCTCGCGCAACTTCGGCACCAAGCTGTGGAACGCGGCCCGGTTCGCGCTCGCCAACGGCGCCGATGTGGACGGCGAGATCGACCCGGCGCAGCTGACCGACGCCGACCGCTGGATCCTCGACCGGGTCGGCGCGGTGACCGCCGAGGTGGACGCGCTGCTGGAGGACTTCCAGTTCGCCAAGGCCACCGAGCTGCTCTACCACTTCACCTGGGACGAGTTCTGCGACTGGTACCTCGAGCTTGCCAAGGTCCAGATCGGCCAGAGTGCTGACGGCAACACGGCACGGGCGGAGACCACCCGGGCCGTGCTCGGCAACACCCTGGACGTGCTGCTGCGCCTGCTGCACCCGATCATGCCGTTCCTCACCGAGACGCTGTGGACCGCGCTGACCGGCGAGGAGTCGCTGGTGGTGGCGTCCTGGCCTCGGCTGACCGAGCAGGCCGGGTCGGGCCCGGACACAGCCGTCGCCGAGCGGATAGCGGCGGTCCAGAAGCTGGTCACCGAGGTGCGCCGGTTCCGTGCCGACCAGGGGCTGCGGCCGGGGCAGTGGGTGCCCGCCCGGCTGGCCGGCGCCGACTCGGCCGGTCTCGGGGACCAGCTGGACGCGGTGCGCGCGCTGGCCCGGTTGGGTGCGGTCGAGGACGGCTTCACCCCGACCGCCACCGTCGAGGTCGGCCTCGCGGCGGGACCGGTCCGGGTCGAGCTCGACACCTCGGGGACCATCGACCTGGCCGCCGAGCGGGCCCGGCTGACCAAGGACCTGGCGGTTGCGGAGAAGGAGCTGTCCGGTACCGAGGCCAAGCTGGGCAACCCCAAGTTCACCGAGCGCGCCCCGGCCGACGTGGTGGCCGGCATCGCGGCCAGGCGGGAGGCCGCGGTGGCCGACATCGAGCGGATCCGCGCGGCGCTGACCGCGATCCCGGAGGGCTGATCGACGGTGCCGACTACTAACCGAGGGGCCGCCGAAGCGGAGCAGGAACGACTTCGGGAGGCCGAGGAACGGGCCGCCGCCGAGTTCGCCGCGGTCGAGGCAGAGCTGGACAAGCGCTGGCCCGAGACGGACATCGAGCCGTCCCTGGACCGGATCCGGGCGCTGACCGACCTGCTGGGCGACCCGCAGCGGGCGTACCCGGTGGTGCACGTGGCCGGCACCAACGGCAAGACGTCCACCGCCCGCATGATCGACGCGCTGCTCTCCGAGGCCGGCCTGCGCACCGGCCGCTACACCAGCCCGCACCTGCAGCGGGCCACCGAGCGGATCACCCTCGACGGCGCCCCGATCTCCCGGGAGCGCTACGTCGAGGTGTACCGGGAGATCAAGCCCTACATCGAGCTGGTGGACGCCGGGCGCGAACCCGGGCAGCCGGCGTTGAGCAAGTTCGAGGTGCTCACCGCGATGGCGTTCGCCGCGTTCGCGGACGCCCCGGTCGAGGTCGCCGTGGTGGAGACCGGCCTCGGCGGTCGCTGGGACGCCACCAACGTGGCGGACGGCGCGGTCTCGGTGATCACGCCGATCGGGATCGACCACGAGGAGTACCTCGGCTCCGACCTGGCCGGCATCGCCGCCGAGAAGGCCGGCATCATCAAACCCGGCTCCATCGCGGTGCTGTCCACCCAGCAGGCCGAGGCCGCCGCGGTGCTGTTGGAGCGCTGCGTCGAGCTGGGCGCCACGGTGGCCAGGCAGGGTCTCGAGTTCGGCGTGCTGCGCCGGGACAAGGCGGTGGGCGGGCAGCTGCTCAAGCTGCAGGGGCTGGGCGGCGCCTACACCGACGTGTTCCTGCCGCTGCACGGCGAGCACCAGGCCGGCAACGCTGCGGTGGCGCTGGCCGCGGCCGAGGCGCTGCTGGGTGCCGGCGCGGACCGGCAGCTGGACGTGGACGGCGTGCGCGCCGCGTTCGCCGGGGTGACCGCGCCGGGGCGGCTGGAGCGGGTGCGCACCGCGCCGGCCGTGCTGGTGGACGCCGCGCACAACCCGCACGGGGCCCGGGCGCTGGCGGCGGCGCTGACCGACGAGTTCGGCTTCCGGCGCCTCATCGGGGTGGTCGCGGTACTGCGGGACAAGGACGTGACCGGGATGCTCGAGGAGCTCGAACCGGTGCTCGACGAGGTCGTGGTCACCCAGAACGGCTCGCCCCGGGCGCTGGACGTCGACGAGCTGGCGGCCGTCGCGGTCGGCGTGTTCGGCGGCGAGCGGGTCACCGTGGAGACCCGGCTGGACGACGCGATCGAGCAGGCCGTGCAGATGGCCGAGGAGGTCGACGAGGAAGGCGCCTCGCTGGCCGGCGGTGGCGTCGTGGTGACCGGCTCGGTGGTCACCGCCGGCGAGGCACGGGTGCTGTTCGGCAAGGTCACGCCGTGACCGAGCCGGCAGGATCTCCGGAACGGGACGAGCCCGCGGTGCCGGCAGCATCGGATCCGGCAGTGTCGGAGTCGGCAGTGTCGGAGTCGGCAGTGTCGGAGTCGGCAGCGTCGGAGTCGGCAGCGTCGGCGTCGCCTGCGGCAGCGGCAGCGTCGTCCGAGTCGGGGTCGGCCGGCGTGACCCGGCCGGCGCCGGATCCCTGGAAGGGCTTCCGAGGCGTGCTGGCCGCGACGCTGATCCTGGAGGCGATCGTCGTCCTGCTGACCCTGTTGGTGGTCACCAAGATCGGCGACAACGGCGGCGCGCTCGGCGTCGTCGTGGTGCTCGCACTGGCCGTTGCGATGATCATGACGACCCGGTACCTCAGCCGCCCCTGGGGGCCTTGGCTGGGAGCCGCGCTGCAGGTCGTGATGATCGCCTGCGGGTTCCTGGTCGGTGCGCTGGGGGCCCTGGGTGTGGTGTTCGCGCTGGTCTGGGGTGGGCTGCTGGCGATGCGCCGGGACGTCGCCGCCAAGATGGCCAGGGGTGAGCTGCCCAGCCAGCGCCAGTAGCGGCGGGTGGCGCCCGCCAGCCACCGCCACTCCGGCTCACACCTGCAACACGACCTTACCCGCGCCGCCGTCCCGCTTCGGCAGCGCGGCGCCCACCGTGTGGTCGACACCGTCGGGCAGTAGTGCCAGGTCGCGGGCCTCCGCCGCGAGGTACTCGGCGGCGGCGCCGTCCCGGTGCCGGTCGGTGAGCCCGAAGACCCGGTCGCCGACCGCGAGGCCGGTGGTGCCGTAGCCGAGTTCGGCGACCACGCCGGACACCTCGTGGCCGGGGATCGACGGGGTGCGGTCGCGGCCGGCCCGGTCCGTCCAGGTCACCGGCCAGCTCAGTTCGTCCGGCGTGAACGACGCCGCGTGCACCCGCACGATCCGTCACCGACGTCGGTGCCCGGCATCGGTGCGTCCTCATGGACGAGGACGGTGTGGTCGCCCCGGCGGTGCGCCCGTACTGCCTTCATGGTCTTCCTCGGTTCTGTGTGCGGTCGTTGGTGGGGAGGAGTCGAGCGGCGATGCCGCGTCGGAAGCTACTGCGACGCCGTTCGGTGTGGCGAGGAAGTTTTCGAACCCACGCGGCCCGGGCCGGACCGTCGCGGCTAGGCTGCGCGACCGTGAGTGAGCGGACTTTGGTTCTGGTAAAGCCCGACGGCGTGTCCCGTCGGCTGGTCGGTGAAGTGATCTCCCGGATCGAGCGCAAGGGGCTCGAACTGGTCGCCTTGCGGCTGCGCACGGTGGACCGTGAGCTGGCGAGCCAGCACTACGCGGAGCACGACGGCAAGGTGTTCTTCAACGACCTGCTGGAGTTCATCACGTCCGGCCCGCTGGTCGCGGCCGTCGTCGAGGGCCCGCGCGCGATCGCCGCGTTCCGCCAGCTCGCCGGTGGCACCGACCCGGTGGAGAAGGCCGCGCCGGGCAGCATCCGGGGCGACTTCGGCCTGGAGACCCAGTTCAACCTGGTGCACGGCTCGGACTCGCCGGAGTCGGCCGCCCGCGAGATCAAGCTGTGGTTCCCAGACCTGTGAGCCGATAGCCGCTGCCGCTGCTGCTCGGCACCCAGGCGTCGGGCAGCGCGGCGGCCAACGCGTGCTGCGCCCGCCATCCGGTGCAGTGCCCAGATACCACCAGTTCGGGCCCGAGTTCGGTCATCGCGGCGACGGTCGGCGCGATGACCGGCTCGAAGGCCGGCCCGCTCAGGTGCAGGCCACCCAGCAGCGCGTGCAGTCGCCCGACCCCGGTCAACCGCTGCGCGTGCCGGACGATGTTCACCACGCCGGCGTGCCCGCAACCGGTGAGCACCACCAGGCCGCGACCCCGGACGTGCACGACCAGTGCCTGGTCGTCTTTCACCAGTGGGTCGTGGCGCCACTCGGAGCCGGACCAGGCCTGGTGCGCCGGCGGCATGCCGCGCTCGAACTCGGTGGTCCGGTCCACCTCGCCGGTGATCAGGACACAGCCGTCCACCAGCAGTGACGGTTCCCGGCGCTCGATCACCTCGAAGCCCTCGCCGGTCAGCGCCCGCTTGCTCAGCGTGGGCAGCTCGGCATCGTCCCGACCCGGTATCCGCAGCCGGCGCCGCGTCCAGACCAGCGGGTGCACGACCATCGGCAGCGCCCGGGTACCCCGCCGCCCGGCCAGCCCGGCGAGCCCACCGGCGTGGTCGAAGTGCCCGTGGCTGAGCACCACACCCTGTACGCCGGACAGGTCGACCCCGAGCCGGTCGGCGTTGGTGACCATCGCGGTCGGCGACAGCCCGGTGTCGAACAGCAGCGTCGTCTCGCGCTCGCCCCGGCGGACCGTGACCAACGCCGCGAAGCCGTGCTCGGCGACCAGGCCGACCGTCGTCGTGCCGTTCTCGAACTGCGGCGCATCGACCCGGGCGGCTCCGGTACCGGGCCTGGTGACCCGCTCGTCGCCGGTCAGCAGTGCGTCGAAGCTGTTGTCCACCAGCGTGGTGATCCGCACCTCGTCCACCGGCTCGAGCGCGATCGGGTCCACCGCCGCGCCGGGGGCCGGGCGAGGGGCGGCCGTGAGTACGTCGGCGGCGCTGCCCGGTTCGGTACACATACCGCCGACCCTAGTCCCCCGTGAGTGGCGAGTGTCCTATCGGACGACTCACCACTCACGACGTCTGACCTGGGCTTTTGCCGGGGCGGCCGCCGAGGAAACCAGCGGCCAGTGCGCCGGCCAGGCACAGCAGCGCGGTGAGCCGGAAGATCTCCCGGTACTGGGTGAGCAGGGCGGCGTCCACCGCGCGGGTGTACGCGGCGAGCTGCTGGGCGTAGGTCACCGCGTCCACCCCGAACGGCAGCGGGGTGTCCAGGGTGGCGGTGAGCTCGGTGAACCGGTGCAGGCCCCAGGCGGACAGCGCGGCGATGCCGATCAGCATGCCGGAGGTGCGGGCCACCACGGTCGCCGCCGAGGCCACCCCGTGCCGGTCCGCCGGCACCGCGCGCAGTACCGCCGCCGCGACCGGCGCCACCACCAGGCCCAGCCCGAGCCCGGTCAACGCCAGGTCGGTCGTGGCCGCCGGCAGCGTCACCGAGCCGACCGTGTGTACGGCGCTGAGCAGGTCGGCCGGCCAGCGTGACATCAGCGCGAACCCGGCGGCGGCGGCCAGCATCCCGACCACGCCGACCACGCCGTCCCCGATCCGGGGCGCGGCCAGCCCGCCGAGCAGCGCGCCCACCGGCAGTGCCACCAGGAACCGCACCAGCACCAGCGCCCCGCCGGTGGCGTCCAGCCGCAGCACCGACTCGGCGAACAGCTGCACGTCGACCAGGGTGACCATCAGCGCGGCCCCGACCACCGTGCTGGTCAGCAGGCCGGCCACCACCGGGCGCCCGCGCACGCCGCGCGGGTCGAGCAGCCGGGTGCGGGCGCGCGCCTCCCAACCGAGGAACGCCAACAGCGCCACGCCGGCCGCCGCCAGGGTGACCGGGCCCCACGGCGGCAGCACCGCGCGCCGGGGATCCGGGTTGTACAGCCCGACCACGCCGAGGGCGAGCGCCACGGCGAGCAGCGCGCCGCCGAGCAGGTCGACCCGGGCCCTCGGCCCCGGACCGTCCGTGCCGGCGGCCGCGGGCTCGTCCGTGCCGCCGGGTGTGCCGTCGTGCCTGGTCTGTGTGGTCTGTTTGGTTCGCGGGCGGCCGGGCACCGCGAGCCCGACCGCGAGCACCGCGACGGCGGCGAGCGGCAGGTTGATCCAGAACACCCCCCGCCAGCCGAGCAGCGCGGCCACACCGGCGCCGTACAGCGGCCCGAGCACACTGCCCAACTGCTCCGCGGCGCTCACCGCACCGAGCGCGGTGGCCCGCCGCCGTTCCCCGACCAGGTCGCTGACCAGCGCCATCGTCACCGGCAGCAGCGCGCCACCGCAGACGCCCTGCACCGCGCGGCCGAGCACCACGGCGGTCAGCGTGCCGCCGCTCGCGGTCAGCGCCGAACCGGCCGCGAACCCGACCAGGCACAGCTGGATCACCCGACGGCGGCCGAACCGGTCGGACAGCTGGCCGAGCAGCGGCATGGCCGCGACGTAGCCGAGCAGGTAGCCGGTGACCAGTGGGGTGGCCCGCTCCAACCGGTTCAGCGGGATGCCGAGGTCGCGCACGATGTCGATCAGCACCGTGACCACGACGTAGCCGTCCAGCGCGGCGAGCAGCACGGCCAGAGCGCCGACCCCGATCGCCAGTCCCACCCGGGACCGGCGCGGCGTCGAGGCGGTCGTCGAGCTGGTCGTCGAGTTAGTCATCGCTTCGGTCAGGACGGCGGGGTGACCGTCACCGGCGCGTTGAAGTCGGACAGTGTGACGGTCACCGGCGCCGGCGCACCGCCAGCCGGGTTCGGCACCTCGATCTGCGCCTTGAGCAGCCGCGAGGTGGCCTGCTCGATCCACACCGTGCCGGTGCTCGCCCCGCTCAGCCCGGGCACCACGGAAGAGACCAGGTTCGGGTCGAGGGCGGCCTTGACCCGGTATGCCGGCACCCCGTTCACGTCCTCACTGGCCTCGGTGGTGCCGTTGTTGGCGGAGCGCAGCAGGGCCGAGATGCCGCGGTCGGGGCTGAGCAGGGCGGTCGGGTCGTAGATCGCGGCGGCGAGTGCGAGCGGCAGCCGCTGGTACCGGCCGGTGGCCCCCTTGAGGTAGAGGGTGCCCTGGGTGATCACGAAGTTGAACTCGACCGTCGAGGTGCCCTGGTTGAGGGTGGCGGTGCCGATGGCGTCCCCGGTGGCGGTGAGCTTGCCGTTGGCCGCGCGCACCGGGATCGTGTTGAGCGCGGGGTCCACCTGCACGTCGATCGCCACGGTCCGGACCGCCGCCATCGCGCTGGCCGACTTCGCCAACAGGTCGGGCGCGGCGGGCAGCGGCGGGGCGGTGGGGCCGCTCGAGCAGCCGGTCACCCCCAGGAACAGCGCGAAGAGGGCCAGCAGCGGTGCGAGCAGCGACATCGGCGTCGCGGATCGGGGGGAGCGGTGAACCACCGACGCAGTCTAGTGCGGCCGGAATACCGTTCCGGGCGGGTCTCCGGGCCCGTCCGGGGCCAAGTCACTTCCGTTCTGTCGGGGCGCCCGGTTAGCGTCCCCTCGTGTCCGATGCACTGATCCAAGCCAGAGGGCTTGCCAAGCGCTTCGGCGCGGTGGACGCGGTGCGTGGCATCGATCTCGACGTGACCCGGGGCGAGGTGTTCGGTTTCCTCGGCCCGAACGGCGCCGGCAAGTCCTCCGCGATGCGGATGATCGCCTGCGTCTCGCCCCGCTCCGCCGGGTCACTGCAGGTGCTGGGGATGGATCCGGACGTCGACGGCCCGGCGATCCGGGCGAGGATCGGCGTGGTGCCGCAGCAGGACAACCTGGATGTCGAGCTCACCGTCCGGCAGAACCTCCAGGTGTACGGCCGCTACTTCGGGCTGTCCCGGGCCTCGGTGCGGGCCAAGGCGATCGAGCTGCTGGAGTTCGCCCAGCTCACCGACCGTGCCGAGTCGGCGGTCGACCCGCTCTCCGGCGGCATGAAGCGGCGCCTCACCATCGCCCGCTCGCTGGTCAACGACCCGGAGCTGCTGCTGCTCGACGAGCCGACGACCGGGCTCGACCCGCAGGCTCGCCACCTGGTCTGGGACCGGCTCTACCGGCTCAAGCAGCGCGGCGTCACCCAACTGATCACCACGCACTACATGGACGAGGCGGAGCAGCTGTGTGACCGGCTGGTGGTGATGGACAACGGCCTGATCACCGCCGAGGGCTCGCCGACCGACCTGATCGAGCGGTACGCCACCCGGGAGGTCGTGGAGCTCCGGTTCGCCCCGGACGCACCCCGCCCGGAGCTGGCCGAGCTCGCCAAGCTGGCCGACCGCGTCGAGGAGCTGCCGGACCGGCTGTTGCTCTACACCGCCGACGGCGAGGTCGCGCTCGGCGCGGCGCTGCGGGCCGGGGCACGCCCGACGACGAGCCTGGTCCGCCGGTCCTCGCTGGAGGACGTGTTCCTTCGGCTGACCGGCCGGAGCCTGGTCGAATGACGGCCGAGTCGGTGACGACCGCGGTGCCCCGGTCCGCGGGTCGGGTCATGCCCGGCTGGCGGGCGGTGCTGGCGGTCATGGAGAGCTTCTGGATCTGGTACCGGCGCGGCTGGCGGGCCACCGTGGTGTCCAGCGTGCTGCAGCCGGTGCTGTTCCTGCTGGCCTTCGGGGTCGGCTTCGGCAGCCTGGTGCGCACCGGCGCGGCCACCGGAGGCGCGCCGTACCTGGTGTACCTGGCGCCCGGGCTGTTGGCGATGACGGCGGTGCAGACGGCGGCCTTCGAGTCGACCTACCCGGTGCTGTCCGGGTTCAAGTGGCAGCAGGTCTACTGGGGGATGTCCGCTTCCCCGATCACCCCGGGGCAGATCGCGGTCGGGCACCTCTGCTGGGTGGCGGCCCGGCTGTTGTCCTCGGGCGCGGTGTACCTGCTGGCCATCGTGCTGGTCGGCGGGGCGGCCGGGATCGGCATCGTGGTCTCGCTGCTGGTCGCCGTGCTGTGCGGCTGCGCGTTCTCGGCCATCACGATGGCGTTCGCGGCCACCATCATGAACGAGGGCTCCGCGTTCGCCTCGTACTTCCGGTTCGTGCTGATCCCGATGACGCTGTTCGCCGGCACCTTCTTCCCGGTGTCCCAGCTGCCGGCGTGGTTGCGGCCCCTCGCCTGGGCCACCCCGCTCTGGCACGGCACCGAGCTGGCCAGGGGGGCGGCGCTGAACACGCTGCGCTGGTGGCCGGCGCTCGGTCACCTGGCCTACCTGCTCGCGCTGCTGGCCATCGGCGTCGCGCTCGTCCGTTGGCGGTTCACCGTGCGGTTGTCCCGGTGAGCGGGGATGCGGTCGCGGCCCCGTCGGCGCCGCTGCTGCGGATCCTGCCGGTTGGCGGGTACGCGGGGCGGTCGCGGGTGCTGCTGGTGCGCTCCGCGCTGGCCTACCGCCGGGCCTGGCTGGCGTTCGTGTCGGGCTTCTTCGAGCCGGTCTTCTACCTGCTGGCGCTCGGCCAGGGCCTCGGGTCACTGGTCGGCGCGCTGCCCGGGCCGGACGGCTCCCCGATCAGCTATGCGGCGTTCATCGCCCCGGGCCTGCTGGCCGCGTCGGCGATGAACGGCGCGGTCTTCGACTCGACGTTCAACGTGTTCTTCAAGCTGCGCTACGCCAGGCTGTACGACGCCATGCTGGCCACCCCGCTCGGGCCGGTGGACATCGCGCTGGGTGAGATCGGCTGGGCGCTGCTGCGCGGTGGGCTGTACGCGCTCGGTTTTTTGGTTGTGATGGCCGGGTTCGGCCTGCTCACCTCGCCATGGGTGCTGCTCGCGCTGCCCGCCGCGCTGCTCGTGGCCTTCGCGTTCGCGGCGGTCGGGATGGCGGCCACCTCGTACATGCGCTCCTGGCAGGACTTCGACCTGATCCAGCTCGCGGTCATGCCGATGTTCCTGTTCGCCACCACGTTCTTTCCGCTGTCGGTCTACCCGCGCGGTCTGCAGCTGGTGGTGGAGTGCCTGCCGCTGTTCCACGCCGTCGAACTGATGCGCGGGTTCACCACCGGCATCGTCGGCCCCGGTCTGCTCGGGCACGTGGCGTACTTCGTGGTCATGGCGGCGGTCGGCGGGGTAGTCGCCGCCCGCCGCCTCAACACGCTCCTCCTGCGCTAATCCCGCTGTTCTCCGGGCCGGCACACAGCTGGTACCGGCCGCACAGAGGTTCCAGGGTCTGTGCGGGGCGCAGTGGCTCTGTGCGGGCCGGGGTGGGGGCTGGGGGCGGTCGGTGGGCGCCGGCGGGCCGGTCTCCGAGGACGGCACACAGCGGGTGTACGCCGCACAGAGGCTCCAGGGTCTGTGCGGGGCGCAGTGGCTCTGTGCGGGCCGGGGTGGGGGCTGGGTGCGGTCGGTGGGCGCCGGCGGGCCGGTCCCCGAGGACGGCACACAGCGGGTATACGGCGCACAGAGGCTCCAGGGTCTGTGCGGCGCGCACCCGCTCTGTGCGGGCAGGGGTTGTGGGGGCCGTGTGGGCGGGTGCGGTCAGAGGCGGTCGAGGAGCCAGGAGGGGCCCACCACGGCGCCGCCGGCAGCCAGTACCCGGTCGCGCAGCCCTCGGTCGGCGGTGACCACCGTGGGCGAGCCGCCGGCCGCGACCAGAGCGGACACCTCGTCGACGATCGCCGAGTCGCCGTCCCGGCTGGCGTGCACCACGCGCAGTGCCGGCCCGCCGGCTGCCGAATCCGCCGGCCCGCCGGCCGCCGCGGTGCCCGCTGGGTCTGCCGGTGTCCCGCCGGCTGCCGAATCCGCCGGCCCGCCGGCCGCCGGCCCCGCTCCATCGACCGCCACCGGGAACTCGCCGGCGGGGGCGCCGGCCCGGGCCGCACCCTCCAGGATGACGACGACGGGGCCGGTCAGCGCCCCGGAGCGCAGCGCCGCCGCCAGCGCGGAGACGAGTCGCGCGGCTGCTCCGGGCCGGTCGCGCCACCAGCCGTCCGGCCGTGAGCCGATCACGTTCGCCGCGTCCACAACTAACTCCACGCACGCCATCCTGGCGGACCGGTCTACCCTGGTGCGGCGTGAGTGTGGAATCGGTCTTTCCGGCGCTGGAGTTGCTCCTGCCGCGGGTGTCCAAACCCGTCCAGTACATCGGCGGCGAGCTCAACAGCACCGTCAAGGACTGGGACGGTGCCGCCGTGCACTGGGCGCTGATGTACCCGGATGCGTACGAGGTGGGCCTGCCCAACCAGGGCGTCATGATCCTCTACGAGCTCCTCAACGAGCAGCCGGACGTGCTCGCCGAGCGGGCCTACGCGGTGTGGCCGGACCTCGAGGCGTTGATGCGCGAGCACGGCGTGCCGCACTTCAGCGTGGACAGCCACCGGCCGCTCGGCGCCTTCGACGTGCTGGGCGTGAGCTTCTCCACCGAGCTGGGCTACACCAACCTGCTCACCGCGCTCGACCTTGCCGGCATCCCGCTGCTCGCCGCCGACCGGACCGACGAGCACCCCATCGTGCTCGCCGGCGGGCACGCCGCGTTCAACCCGGAGCCCATCGCCGACTTCATCGACGCCGCGGCGCTCGGCGACGGCGAACAGGTCGTGCTGGACATCACCGAGGTGATGCGCCGGGGTACGCAGAGCCGGATCGGCCGCGCGGAGGTGTTGCGGCGGCTGGCCGAGACCGAAGGCGTGTACGTCCCGAGCCTCTACGACGTCACCTACCGTGCCGACGGGGGCATCGAGGCGATCACCCCGAACGACCCGAGGGCCCCGAAGCGGGTCACCAAGCGCACCACCACCGACCTCGACGAGTGGCCCTACCCCAAGCAGCCGCTGGTGCCGCTGGCCGAGACGGTGCACGAGCGGATGAGCGTGGAGATCTTCCGGGGCTGCACCCGGGGTTGCCGGTTCTGCCAGGCAGGCATGATCACCCGCCCGGTCCGGGAGCGGTCCCTGGCGGGCATCGGCGAGATGGTCGAGCGCGGCCTCAATGCCAGCGGCTTCAACGAGGTCGGCCTGCTGTCGCTGTCCAGCGCCGACCACTCCGAGATCGCCGAGATCACCAAGGGTCTGGCCGACCGCTACGAGGGCACCAACACCACGCTGAGCCTGCCGTCCACCCGGGTGGACGCGTTCAACATCGATCTGGCCAACGAGATCTCCCGCAACGGGCGCCGCTCCGGGCTGACCTTCGCACCGGAGGGCGGTTCCGAGCGGATCCGCCGAGTCATCAACAAGATGGTCTCGGAGGAAGACCTGATCCGCACCGTGAGTGCCGCGTTCGCGCAGGGCTGGCGGCAGGTGAAGCTGTACTTCATGTGCGGGCTGCCCACCGAGACCGACGAGGACGTGCTGGAGATCGCCGGCATGGCGCACCGGGTGATCAAGGCCGGCCGGGAGGCCAGCGGACACAACGACGTGCGCTGCACCATCTCGATCGGCGGTTTCGTGCCCAAGCCGCACACCCCGTTCCAGTGGGCCGCGCAGTGCGACCCGGACACCATCGACGACCGGCTGCGCAAGCTGCGTGCCGAGGTGAACCGGGTCGCCGGGCGCAGTGCCCGCAACATCGGCATGCGCTACCACGACGGCAAGCCCTCGCTGATCGAGGGACTGCTGTCCCGGGGCGACCGCCGGGTCGGCCGGGTGATCGAGCGGGTCTGGCGGGACGGCGGCCGGTTCGATGGCTGGACCGAGCACTTCGACTACCGGCGCTGGGTCGACTCCGCCGCCGCGGAACTGGAGCCACTCGGCGTCGACCTGGCCTGGTTCACCACCCGCGAGCGCCTCCAGGACGAGGTGCTGCCCTGGACACACCTGGACTCCGGACTGGACCCGGACTGGCTCTGGGACGACTGGCAGGACGCGCTGGACTCCCGGGAGCAGGACGACTGCCGCTGGACGCCGTGCTTCGACTGCGGGGTGTGCCCGGCCACCGGTACCGACATCCAGGTCGGGCCCAGCGGGACGGTGTTGATCCCGATCACGCCCGTCACGGTCACCGGTGGTTGATCACGTACCACCGGTGAGCGTGCGGGTGGCCGATGACCGTGACCTGCCCGCGCTGACCCGGTTGCGCCGGGCGTGGACCGCCGAGCGCACCGGCGGGCCGGTGGAGGACGACAACTTCGACCGGTCCTTCGCCGCGTGGTGGCGCTCCGAGCTGCCGCGCCGGACGTTCTGGCTGGCCGAGGCCGGCACCGACCGCAGCGGCTACACCGCGGTGGGCTCGCTCAACGTGGTCGAGATCGGCAACATGCCCCGCCCCGGCGCCCGCCCCGGGCGGTGGGGATACGTGGGCAACGCGTTCGTGGTGGCGTCCTACTCCGACCGGGGGGTGGCCGGTGCGCTGCTCACCGCCGCCGTGGAGCATGCCAGGGCGCGCCGATACCAACGGCTCGTGCTGCGCCCGACGCCCAGCAGCGCGCCGTTCTACCTGCGGTACGGGTTCGCCCCGACCGGTGAAGGGATGCTGATGTTGTTGCCGAACGCCGTGCCGGCCGAGGCCGCACTGCCGGAGGGGTCGGTCTGATGGCCGGCAAGGGGGTGGCGCCGAACCCGGCCCCACCGACCCTGTGCAAGGTCCGGGTGCGGTTCGCCAAGCGCGGCCGGCTGCGCTTCAGCTCGCACCGGGACGTGGCGCGGGCCTTCGAGCGGGCGGTCCGCCGGGCCGGCCTGCCGGTGGCGCGCTCGCACGGCTTCAGCCCGCACCCCCGGCTGTCCTGGGTCGGCGCGGCGCCCACCGGCACGGCCAGTGAGGCGGAGTACCTGGAGATCGGGCTGACCACGTCGGCGCCGCCCGAGCGGATGGCCGCGGACCTGGACGAGGCACTGCCGGTCGGCCTGGACATCCTGGCCGCCGTGCGGACCGTCCCGGGCGGACCCGCGCTGGCCGAGCTGATCAACGCCAGCCAGTGGCGGATCGAACTGCCCCAGGTGCGCACCGAGGCCCTGGAGGCCGCCGTGACCGCGTTCCTGGCGGAGGAATCGGTCATCGTCGAGCGGTCCACGAAGAACGGCCCGAAGCCGGTTGACGTGCGCGCGGCGGTGGCGAACATCCAGGTGGTCACCGGGGCTCCGACGCCGCCACCAGAGGGTGATGATCAAGCTACCGGTCCTTCGACGCATACGACTGGCCCGGCCTGTGCGATAATGACGTCGGTCGTACGGCAGACGACACCTGCCGTCCGACCCGACGACGTGTTGGGCGCTCTTCTGGTCGTCGCGGGCTTACGGCCGCCGGTTCCTGCAATGGCGATCCGGCTGGCTCAAGGTCTGCTCGACGACCGAGGCCGCCTGGCCGATCCGTTCGACGCCGTGGGGTGACCACCCCGACGGAGCCGGCCGGGTCCGGTACGCGACGCGTGCCGGCGGTGGGCGATCAGCTCGTCGTTGCTGGTGAGACCGACGCAGGTGCGGGTGACGCTCTCGACGCCTGAGTTGTTTCGTGGTCACAGGATTGCTGTCCCCTCGAACGTCGGGGGAGGCAGACAAAGCTAGGCCCCTGAGCGGCCGCCTTCTGTTGAGGGCGCCCGGGGGCGAAGGAGCTGCATGTCAGATACCGACGTGCCCGCCGGCCAGGCCGGCGGGCTCAGCAACGTATCCGCATCACCGGAGTTGCCCGAGCGACTCAGGGTGCACGCGTTGGCCAAGCTGATAGAGGTGACCAGCCGCCAGGTGCTCGATGCCCTGGACGACCTGGGCGCGCCCGCCAAGGGCGCGCAGTCCAGCATCGACCGGGCGACCGCGCTGCGGGTGATCGAGTCACTGGCGTCGACGGACGGCGCAGACAGCTCGGCCGACGCCGCGCCGGCGGCTGAGCTGTCCGCCGAGCCGGAGCGGGCCGGGTCGCCGAGCCCGGTGGCGGCCGTGCTCTCCTGGAGCAACCCCGAGCCCGAGGGCGGCGGCGCCGGTCCGGACGGGCCGGGTGGCGCGCTGCCGCTGTTCGCCGCGCCGAGCCCGATGTTCCTGCCGCCGGAGCCGCCCAGCCGCTCCCGGGTCGCTCCCACCCCCGCGCCGGCGCCGGTGAGCCGGCCCAGCGTCCAGGACGACACCGAGGACGCCGACGACACCGACGACACCGACGACACCGACGAGGGTGAGTCGGTCGACGAGTCCGCCGACACGAAGCGCCGCCGCCGCCGTGGCCGTCGTGGCCGTGGCCGTGGCAAGGGTTCCGAGGATGACGCCGCCGACTCCGATTCCGACTCCGATTCCGACTCCGAGGACGACGAGCAGCGCGCGGACGGCGATGGCCGGTCCGACCGCCGGTCCGGGCAGGACCGGGCGGATGCCGATCGGGCCGACGCCGACGGGTCCGACGGGTCCGACGGGGAAGCCGAGCAGGACCGGGGCGACGACGGCGACAACAGCGATGACGGGGACGACGAGGATTCCTCGGACGAGCCCGGTGGCAGCTCGCGGCGGCGCCGTCGCCGGCGGCGCCGCAGGGACCCGTCGGCGGACAGCGGCGGCGACACCGACGCAGAGGACCCGCCCAACACGGTCACCCGGATCCGGGAGACCAGGCCGCCCCGCTCCGAGAGCGGCGACGAGCACATCCAGGGAGTCCGGGGTTCCACCCGGCTGGAGGCCAAGCGGCAGCGCCGCCGGGATGGCCGCGACGCCGGTCGGCGCCGCGCCCCGGTGCTCTCCGAGTCCGAGTTCCTGGCTCGCCGGGAGTCCGTGGACCGGACCATGGTGGTTCGCCAGCACGGCGAGCGCTCCGAGATCGGGGTGCTGGAGGACGGCGTGCTCGTCGAGCACTTCGTCACCAGTTCCGGCGGGTCCTCCCTGGTCGGCAACGTGTACCTCGGCCGGGTGCAGAACGTGCTGCCCAGCATGGAGGCCGCCTTCGTCGACATCGGGCGCGGCCGCAACGCGGTGCTCTACGCCGGCGAGGTGGACTGGGACGCGGCCGGTCTCGCGGGCAAGGCGCGCCGCATCGAGCAGGCGCTGTCCAGCGGTGACAGCCTGCTGGTGCAGGTCACGAAGGACCCGATCGGTCACAAGGGCGCCCGGCTGACCACCCAGATCAGCCTGCCCGGCCGGTTCGTGGTCTACGTGCCGTCCGGTGGCACCCACGGGATCAGCCGCAAGCTGCCCGACACCGAGCGCCGCCGGCTCAAGGACCTGCTCAAGGAGATCGTCCCCGACGACGCCGGAGTGATCATCCGCACCGCGTCCGAGGGCGTCAGCCAGGAGGCGCTGGAGCGGGACGTGCGCCGCCTGCAGGCCCAGTGGGACGTGGTGAAGACCAGGTCAGACGCCGCCATCAAGGGCGCCGGCAAGTCGAAGCCGCCGGAGCTGCTCTACGAAGAGCCGGACCTGATGATCAAGGTCGTCCGGGACCAGTTCAACGAGGACTTCGCCAAGCTGGTCGTGCAGGGCGACGACGCCTGGGACACGCTGCACGCCTACGTCAGCCACGTGGCTCCCGAGCTCACCGAGCGCCTGTACCGGCACGTCGGGAACTCCGACGCCTTTGTGGAGTACCGGATCGACGAGCAGCTGATGAAGGCGCTGGACCGCAAGGTCTGGCTGCCCTCCGGCGGCACCCTGGTGATCGACCGCACCGAGGCGATGACCGTCGTCGACGTGAACACCGGCAAGTTCACCGGCTCCGGGGGCAACCTCGAGGAGACCGTCACCCGCAACAACCTGGAGGCCGCCGAGGAGATCGTGCGGCAGCTGCGGTTGCGCGACATCGGCGGCATCATCGTGATCGACTTCATCGACATGGTGCTCGAGTCGAACCGGGACCTGGTGCTGCGCAGGCTGACCGAGTGCCTGGGTCGGGACCGCACCCGCCACCAGGTCGCCGAGGTCACCTCGCTCGGCCTGGTGCAGATGACGCGCAAGCGGGTCGGAGTCGGCCTGCTCGAGGCGTTCTCCGCGCCGTGCGAGCACTGCCGGGGGCGGGGTGTGGTGGTCTCCACCGACCCGGTCGAACCCAAGGGCGACCAGGGCCAGCCGAGCTCCGGCACCGCCGGGCGCCGGCGCGGCCGCTCTGGCGACAACCGGTCTGGCGACAACCGGTCTGGCGACAACCGCTCTGGCGACAACCGGGGTGGCGACAGCCGCTCTGGCGACAACCGCTCTGGCGACAACCGGGGTGGCGACAGCCGGTCCAGCGACCAGGGCGACGGCGGCAACGGCAACAACGGCGGCAACAACGGCGGCAACAACGGCGGCAACAACGGCCAGGGTGGCCGGCGCAACCGCGGCGGAGGTGCCCAGTCCGGCGCCCAGACCGGTGGCCAGGGTGGGAACGCCCCGTCCGAGGTGCCCAACGGCCACGACCGCCGGGCGGCGTCCGCAGAGTCCTCTTCGGGGCCGGTGGTGCCCAACGGCCGACCGGTGCCGAGCGCACCGAAGCACGAGGCCGAGCCGGCCGCCGAGGTCACCGAGCAGGCACCGGGGACGGTCCAGCAGACCGAGGAGCCGGCGGCAGGTCGGCAGACCGCCGGAGCACCGGCCGAGACCGTGTCGGAGATCACCGAGCGGCCGTCCGACGCCACCCGGCGACCGTCCGGTGAGATCGAACTGCCGACGGAGCCGTCGCTGGTGCCGGACAACGCCTCGTCGGCGATGGACCCGAACTCGATCTCGACCGATGCCGAGCGTGCTGACCAGCACGTTCTCTCGGACGACTGGGAGCCGGTCTCGGTCGGCGCGACGTCTGACCGGCCCGCGAGGCCGGCCCGCCGTCGTCGCCGGGTGGCCTCCCGGCCGGCCGGCCCACCAGCCGGGGAGCAGGGCAGCCCGGACCCGGTTTGACCCTCTCCAACAGCGGCCCGTACTCTGGGTTATCGACAGCCGCGTCAGCGGGTGCTGACGCAGGCGGTAGACCGCCCAGGGTCAAGCCCTGAGTACGTGTCACCGTGAGCCCCACGAATTGTCATAGGAGTCGTGCGTCAACGATGTACGCGATCGTAAAAACCGGCGGCAAGCAGTACAAGGTCGCGGTCGGTGACGTGCTCACCGTAGAGAAGCTCAAAGCAGACCTGGGCGCTGAAGTCAGCCTGCCCGCGTTGCTGGTAGTCGACGGCGCTGAGCTGACCACCGACGCCACCGCACTGGCCGCTTACTCGGTCACCGGCAAGGTAGTCGAGCAGACCAAGGGTCCGAAGATTCGGATCCACAAGTTCAAGAACAAGACCGGGTACCACAAGCGGCAGGGTCACCGTCAGAAGCTGACCCGCGTCGAGGTCACCGGAATCTCGAAGTAGCTGAAGGAGGCGAGCAGATATGGCACACAAGAAGGGCGCCTCCAGCTCCCGCAACGGGCGTGATTCAAACGCTCAGCGGCTGGGAGTCAAGCGCTTCGGCGGACAGAACGTCAGCGCCGGCGAGATCCTGATCCGCCAGCGTGGCACCAAGTTCCACCCGGGCGAGGGTGTCGGTCGCGGTGGCGACGACACGCTGTTCGCCCTGATTGCCGGCGCGGTCGCATTCGGCAGCAAGCGCGGTCGCAAAACCGTGAACATCGTGCCGGTCGGGGAATAGGCCCGCACCGCACAACGTCTGCTCGAGGGGCGGGTCCGGGGATCTCCGGCCCGCCCCTCTTGCTGTGTCACCTGTTTCTGAGGAGTTGCTAGCCCGATGTCCCGGTTTGTCGATCGCAGCGATCTGCGGGTGATCGCCGGCAACGGCGGCAACGGTTGTGCTTCCGTGCACCGGGAGAAGTTCAAGCCGCTCGGTGGCCCGGACGGCGGCAACGGTGGCCGCGGCGGCGACATCGTGCTGGTCGTCGACCCCGGCATGCACACCCTGCTCGACTTCCACCACCGCCGCCAGGCCAAGGCCCGCAACGGCAAGCAGGGCCAGGGCGACATGCGCAACGGCGCGGTCGGCGAGGACCTGGTGCTCTCCGTCCCGGACGGCACCGTGGTGCTCGACGACAAGGGCGAGCAGCTGGCCGACCTGGTCGGCGCCGGCACCCGCTTCGTGGTGGCCGCCGGCGGCCGAGGCGGGCTGGGCAACGCCGCGCTGTCCTCGACCGCGCGCCGCGCGCCCGGCTTCGCGCTCAACGGCGAGCCGGGCGAGGAGCGCGACGTGGTGCTCGAGCTGCGCTCTCTCGCCGACGTCGGGCTGATCGGCTTCCCGTCCGCCGGTAAGTCGTCCCTGGTCGCGGCGATGTCCGAGGCCCGGCCGAAGATCGCCGACTACCCGTTCACCACGCTCGTGCCGCAGCTCGGCGTGGTCAGCGCGGGGGAGAGCACCTTCGCCGTGGCCGACGTGCCCGGGCTGATCCCCGGCGCGGCCGAGGGACGCGGGCTCGGGTTGGAGTTCCTGCGGCACATCGAGCGCTGCGCGGTACTCGTGCACGTGATCGACTGCGCGACCATCGAGCCGGGCCGCGACCCGGTCTCCGATCTGGCCGCCCTGGAGTCCGAGCTGGCCCGCTACATCCCCGGCCTCGGTGGTGAGCTGGCCGGACGACCCCGGATCATCGCGCTGAACAAGATCGACGTGCCGGAGGCCGCCGAGCTGGCCGAGTTCGTCACCGAGGAGCTCGCCGAGCAGGGCTGGCCGGTGGTCTCGATCTCCACCGCGACCCACGCCGGGCTGCGTGAGCTGACCTTCCTGATGGCGCGCGAGGTGGCCCGGTACCGGGCCGCGCTGCCGCCGCCCGAGCCGACCCGGCTGGTGCTGCGCCCGCACGCCGTCGGTGAGATCGGCTTCACCGTGGAGGCCGACCCGGAGTACGACGGCGCCTTCGTGGTGCGTGGCGAGCGGCCCGAGCGGTGGGTCCGGCAGACCCAGTTCGACAACGACGAGGCGGTCGGCTACCTGGCCGACCGGCTGGCCAAGCTCGGGGTGGAGGATGCGCTGGCCAAGGCCGGCGCGGTGTCCGGCGCCGAGGTGACCATCGGCGGGATGACCTTCGACTGGGAGCCGTCCACCCCGTCCGGCGCGATCGTGGCGATGGGCAACCGGGGCACCGACCCACGGCTGGCGCGCTCCACCCGACCCAGGGCGTCGGAGCGCAAGTCGGCCAAGCTGGCCCGCCGCGCCCACCTCGACGACTTCGACGACGTGGCGGACGACGAGTTCGCGGACTCGCTGGAGGGCTCGGGCGCGGAGCGGGACCGGTGAGCACCCGGGCCCAGGTCGCGGCGGCCGCCCGGCTTGTGGTCAAGGTCGGCTCGTCGGCGCTGACCAGCCTGGATGGCGGCCTGGACCACGGCCGGCTGGATGCGCTGGTCGATGCGCTGGCGGCCCGCCGCGCGACCGGGGCCCAGGTCATCCTGGTCTCCTCCGGGGCGATCGCGGCCGGGTTGGCCCCGCTCGGGCTGTCCCGGCGGCCGCGTGACCTGGCCAGTCAGCAGGCGGCGGCCAGCGTCGGGCAGCTGCTGCTCGCGCACGCCTACGCGGCCTCCTTCGCCCGGCACGGGGTCACCGTCGGGCAGGTGCTGCTCACCGCCGACGACGTGATCCGGCGGGCGCACTACCGCAACGCCCAGCGCACCCTGATCCGGCTGCTCTCGCTGCGCACCCTGCCGGTGGTGAACGAGAACGACACGGTGGCCACCGACGAGATCCGGGTGGGCGACAACGACCGGCTCGCCGCGCTGGTCGCGCACCTGGTCGGCGCGGAGGCGCTGGTGCTGCTCTCCGATGTGGACGGGCTCTACGACGGCGACCCCCGCAAGCCCGGTGCGACGCTGCTGCCTGAGATCCACGACCTGGCCGAGCTGGCCGCCGTGAATGTGGAGAAGCCTGGGGCGTCCGGACTCGGCCGGGGCGGCATGGCCACCAAGATCGAGGCGGCCACCATGGCGGCCAGTGCCGGTATCCCGGTGCTGCTGGCCGCCGCCGACGACGCGGCGCTCGCCCTGGACACCTCGGCGGACGGGCCCAAGCTGGGCACCGCGTTCCGGGCCGGTGGCCAGCGGCTGTCCGCCCGCCGGTTCTGGCTGCGCCACGCCGCCGACGTGCGGGGCCAGCTGGACCTCGACGACGGCGCGGTGGCCGCCGTGCTGAAGCGCCGCCGTTCGCTGCTGGCCGCCGGGGTGCACGGGGTGCGCGGCGACTTCGTGGCCGGCGACGTGGTCGACCTGGTCGGCCCCCACGGCGCGGTCGTGGCCCGGGGCGTGGTTGCCTTCGACGCCGCCGAGCTGCCCGGCCTGATCGGTCGCCGCACCCGCGACCTGCCGCCGGAGTTCCGCCGCGAGCTGGTGCACGCCGACGACCTCGTCCCGCTGAGGTAGTTGCCCGTGAGTGGCGAGTGGTCCTGTCGGACCACTCGCCACTCACGACCTCCGGGCACCCATCAGCACGCCGATGCCGTCGGCGGAGAGCACCTGCTCGATACCCAGCACGGTGGCGCCGGCCACCCCGGCGTACTCGCCGAGCACGCTGTTGGCCAGCACCAGGTTCCGGGTGGCCAGCGGCAGTGCCCGCTGGTAGACGACCGCGCGGATGCCGGCCAACAGCTCGTCACTGGCGGCGGCGACCGAGCCGCCGATGGTCACCCTGGCCGGGTTGTAGAAGTGCACCAGGGTGGCCACCACCTCGCCGATCAGCGCGGCCGCCTCCCGCACCAGCCCGACAGCGGTCGCGTCACCCCGGGACACCATGGCCCGGACGTCGTTGATCGTGGCGATTCCGCCGCCGGGTACCAGGGACCCGAGCCGCACGGCGATCGCCGCCGCCGACGCCACCGCTTCGATGCACCCCACGTTGCCGCACACGCAGGCGATGTCCGGTGCACCGCGCACCCGGATGTGGCCGATGTCGCCGGCCGCGCCGTCCGCCCCGTGGTGCAGCTCGCCGGCCTGGGTGATCAACCCGCCGCCGATCCCGGTGCCGACCTTGACGAACAGCAGCGGCGCCTGGTCGGCCGGTAGCGCACGGGCCTCGCCGAGGGCACGCAGGTTGACGTCGTTCTCCAGCAGTACCGGACAGCCGAGGCGGCGGCGCAGCCGGGCGGTGACCGGGTAACCGTGCCAGCCGGGCATGATCGGTGGCCGGACCGGCACGCCGCGCCGCCCGTCCACCGGACCGGGCACCCCGATCACCGCCGCCCGCACCGGAGCACCGCCCGGCAGCCCGGCCCGCAGCGTGAGCAGGTGTGACTCGATCGCGTCGAGTACCGCGTCCGGCCCGTCGGCGACGTCGATGTCCACGTGGGTGTGCGCGTGCAGCCGCTGGCTGAGGTCGAGGGCCGCGAGGTGGGCGCCGTGCGCGCCGAGGTCGGCGACCAGCACGAAGCCGCCGCGCGGACAGAGGGCGAGCCGCTCGGCGGGGCGGCCGCGCCCCGCGGTGGGCCGGAGCCCGTCCAGCTCCAGGACGCCGTGCGCCAGCAGCTCGTCCACCCCGGTGCTCACCGTGGTGCGGGCCAGTCCGGCGGCGGCGACCAGGTCGGCCTTGCTCACCGCTTCGCCGGAGGCGACCAGCCTGGCCAGCGCGCTGAGCGTGAGCGTCCATCTCACCGCGGCGTCGACCCGGGTGGTGTTGTCCGGCGGAGCCGGGGCGCTCAGCCGCAGCGGCGGCAGCGGGGACGGTTCGATCACCGGGGCTCCTCTCTGAGCGCGCGAGTCGAGTTTTGCCTGAAAAATGACCGAAATCAACGTTATTCAGGCGTTGTACGGCACTGGTCAGGGATCTGAGACTCAACGCTGTGTCCTGCGCACGGCGTCGCGCGCGCACAACGGAGTGGGGCCATGACGAGAGCGAGTTCCGCCGAGCCACTGCTGCGGATGCGCGGCATCGTCAAGGAGTTCCCCGGCGTGCGCGCGCTGGACGGGGTCGACCTGGATGTCGCGGCCGGCGAGGTGCACTGCCTGCTCGGCCAGAACGGTGCCGGTAAGTCCACCCTGATCAAGGTGCTGGCCGGGGCGCACAAACCGGACGCCGGTGAGCTGGACTGGGACGGGGCGCGGGTGTCGTTCGGCTCCCCGCACGCCGCCGACCGGGCCGGCATCGCCACCATCCACCAGGAGCTCGACCTGGTGCCCGGTCTCAGCGTCGCGGAGAACGTGGTGCTCGGCCACGAGCCGGCCCGCCTCGGCTTCACTCGCCCGGTCGGCGCCGAGCACATCGCGCGGGCGCTGCTGCGCCGGCTCGGACACCCGGAGATCCCGCCGCGCCGGGAGGTCGGCCGGCTGCCGGCGGCCGGCCAACAGGTGGTCAGCCTGGCCCGCGCGCTGTCCCGCGACGCCCGGCTCATCGTGATGGACGAGCCGTCCGCCGTGCTGGACAGCGAGGAGGTGGACAACCTGTTCCGGGTGGTCCGCGAGCTGACCCGGTCGGGCGTCGCGGTGGTGTACATCTCGCACCGGCTGGAGGAGATCCGCCGGATCGGCGACCGGGTCACCGTGCTCAAGGACGGCCGGACCGTGGCGCGCAACCTGCCCGCCCGGGACACGCCGACCACCGAGGTCATCCGCCTGATGACCGGCCGGGCCGTCGAGTACGCGCTGCCGCCGCGCGGGCCCGAGCCCACCGGTGAGGTGGTGCTCGAGGTGTCCGGGCTGGGCCGGCGCGGCGAGTTCACCGACGTCTCGTTCACCGTGCGGGCCGGCGAGATCGTCGGCCTGGCCGGGTTGGTCGGGTCCGGGCGCTCGGAGATCCTGGAGACCGTCTACGGCGCGCGCCGGGCCAGCGCCGGCTCGGTGCGGATACGCGGCGCCACGCTGCGCCCCGGTTCGGTGCCCGCCGCGGTGCGCGCCGGGCTCGGGCTCTGCCCCGAGGAGCGCAAGAGCCAAGCGCTGCTGCTGGACGAGCCGGTGTACCGGAACGTGTCCTTGCCGGTGCTGAGCCGGTTCGGGCGCGGCGGCTTCATGGCGGCGGACGCCGAGCACGCCTCGGTACGCGTCGCCACGGCCCAGCTCGACGTTCGCCCGGCCGACCCGTCGCGCCCGGTGCGCACCCTCTCCGGCGGCAACCAGCAGAAGGTCGTACTGGCCCGCTGGCTGCTCACCGGCTGCTCGGTGCTGCTGCTCGACGAGCCGACCCGGGGCGTGGACGTCGGCGCCCGCGGCGAGATCTACGCCCTGATCCGGCGGCTGGCCGCGCAGGGGGTGGCCGTCGTACTCGTGTCCAGCGACGTGCCCGAGGTCCTCGGGCTGGCCGACCGGGTGCTGGTGCTGCGGGACGGGCGGGTGGTGCATCGGGCACCGGGCGGCGAGCTGGACGAGGCCCGGGTGCTGGACCTGGTGATGGAAGGGACCCGGGATGAGCGTGACTGACCCCGAACGCCAACTTGCCGCCGCCGACGGGAGCACGGCCGCCGGGCCCCCAGGAGCCGGGCCCCCAGGAGCCGGGCCGACGGGAGCCGGGCCCTCGGGAGCCGCACCCGGCCGGCGGCGCCCGGACCTGGCCCGGCTCATGGACTCCGGGGTGGGGCGCAACCTCGGCCTGGTCGCCGTGCTGGCCGTGCTCTGCGTGATCGGCGTCGCCACCGCCGACACCTTCGCGACCACGGCCAACTTGCTGATCATCATGACCTCGGCGTCCATCATCGGGGTACTCACCGTCGGGGTCACCATGGTGATCATCGGCGGCGGCATCGACCTGTCCGTCGGCAAGGTGATGGCGCTCGCCTCGGTGTGGTCCACCACGGTGGCCACCCAGTCCTACGGGCCGGTGGTGATGGTGATCTGCGCGCTGGCCGTCGGCGCCGGCGCCGGGCTGGTCAACGGGGTGCTCATCGCCTACGGCCGGATCGTCCCGTTCATCGTCACGCTGGCGATGCTGATCTCCGCGCAGGGGTTGGCCGAGCAGATCTCCGGCAAGCGCAGCCAGATCGTCACCGACCCCGGCATCGCCGCCATCGCCAGCACCAGGTGGCTGGGCATCCCGCTGCTGGTCTACCTGTTCGCGCTGGTCGTCGCCCTCGGCTGGGTACTGCTCAACCGCACCACGTTCGGCCGCCGCACCTTCGCCATCGGCGGCAACCCGGAGGCCGCCCGGCTGGCCGGGCTCGACGTGCGGCGGCACACGGTGCTGCTCTACGTGGTCTCCGGGCTGTGCTGCGGCATCGCGGCGATCATGATCACGTCGTTGACCACCACCGGGTCCAGCACCCACGGCACCCTCTACGAGCTGGATGCGATCGCCGCGGTGATCATCGGCGGCACCCTGCTGTCCGGCGGGCGGGGCACCCTCATCGGCTCGATCCTCGGGGTGCTGGTGTTCACCACGATCACCAACCTGTTCGTCCTGAACAACCTGGCGAGCGAGGTCCAGAACATCGCCAAGGGCGCGATCATCGTCGCCGCCGTGCTCTTCCAGTCCCGCGCGCAACGCACCACCCCGTGAGTGGCGAGTGGTCCGGTAGGACCACTCGCCACTCACGGGTCTGACGAAGGAGGATCCGTGATTACCACTAGCGGAATGCGGCGGCGGGGGTTCCTGACCGGCGCGCTCGGGGTCGGCGCCGGGGCGGCGCTGACCGCGTGCACCAGCAACGCGGCGCCGGCCGCCGGCCCGGGAGCGGGCTCGGCACCCCCGGCCGGGGCCAACGCGGCGCCCGGCCGCGCGGTGACCATCGGGTTCTCCGCGCCGGCCGCCGACCATGGCTGGATCGCCGCCATCGCGAAGAACGCGCAGGCCCAGGCCGGCCGGTACACCGACGTCACGTTCGAGGCGGTGAACCCGACCAACGACATCACCCAGCAGATCGGCGCCGTCGAGACCTTGATCAACAAGAAGGTCGACGCGCTGGTGATCCTGCCCAACGACGGCAGTCAGCTCACCGCGCTGGGCCGCCGGGCGATGGCAGCCGGCATCCCGGTGATCAACCTGGACCGGGTTTTCGACTCGCCGCTGGCCTACCGGACCTGGATCGGCGGGGACAACTACGGCATGGGGGTCAGCGCCGGCAACTACATCGGCACCCGGCTCAAGGCGGCCGGGGTGGCCAACCCGGTGATCGGTGAGCTCGCCGGCATCGACAGCCTGCCGCTGACGCAGGCCCGCAGCAAGGGCTTCAGGGACGCGCTGGCCAGCTTCGGTTTCAAGGTCGGCCCCCGGCAGGCCGCCGACTTCACCGCGGCGGGCGGGCAGCGGGTGGCGGCGAACCTGCTGCAGGCGGCGCCCCGGCTGGACGCGCTGTGGAACCAGGACGACGACCAGGGCATCGGGGTGCTCGCCGCGATCCAGCAGTCCGGCCGGGGCGAGTTCTTCATGGTCGGCGGTGCCGGGTCGAACAACGCGATGCGGGCGATCCAGGCGGACAACTCGGTGCTCAAGGCGACGGTCACCTACAGCCCGACGATGGCCTCCTCGGCGATCGCGCTGGCCCGGCTGGTGGCGCAGCGCCGGGGGATGGGCGACCTGGTGGAGAAGGAGGTGCCGGCCTCGATCACGCTGGCCTCGGCCACGGTGACCAAGGAGAACGTCGCCGACTACCTGCCGCTCGGGTTCGACTCCTGATGCCGGTGGTGGGGGGAACGCTCGGTATCGGCATGGTCGGCTACGCCTTCATGGGCGCCGCGCACTCGCATGCCTGGCGCACCGCCGGCCGGTTCTTCGAGCTCCCGCTGGCCCCGGAGCTGGCCGCGTTGTGCGGGCGGTCCGCTGCCGAGGCGGCGGCCGCCGCCGACCGGATGGGCTGGCGCTCGGTGGAGACCGACTGGAAGGCGCTGCTCGCCCGCGACGACGTCGGCCTGGTGGACATCTGCTCGCCGGGCGACACGCACGCCGACATCGCGATCGCCGCGCTGGACGCCGGCAAGCACGTGCTGTGTGAGAAACCGCTGGCCAACACGGTCGACGAGGCGCGGGCGATGGTGGCCGCCGCGGCGCGGGCCGCTGACCGCGGGGTGCGCAGCATGGTCGGGTTCAGCTACCGGCGGGTGCCGGCGCTGGCACTGGCCCGGCGGCTGGTGCAGCACGGCCGCATCGGCGAGGTGCGCCACGTCCGTGCCGCCTACCTGCAGGACTGGATCGTCGACCCGGAGTTCCCGCTGGTCTGGCGGCTGCGCCGGGAGGCGGCCGGGTCCGGTGCGCTCGGCGACATCGGCGCGCACATCGTGGACCTGGCCCAGTACCTCACCGGCGACCTGCTGACCGGGGTCAGCGCACTCACCGAGACCTTCGTCCGGGAACGCCCGCTGCCGGCCTCGGTGGCTGCCGGCGGGCTGTCCGGTTCCGCGCCGGGTGCCGGCCGGGGGACGGTGACGGTGGACGACGCGGCGCTGTGGCTCGGCCGGTTCGCCGGCGGCGCGCTGGCCACCTTCGAGGCCACCCGGTTCGCCACCGGCCGGAAGAACGCACTGCGCATCGAGCTCAACGGCAGCCGTGGCTCGCTCGCCTTCGACCTGGAGTCGCTCAACGAGCTGCAGTTCTACGACGGCACCGAGGACGCCGACACCGCGGGGTTCCGGCGCATCCTGGTCACCGAGCCGAGCCACCCGTACATCGGCGCCTGGTGGCCGCCCGGGCACCTGTTGGGCTACGAGCACACCTTCACCCACCAGGCCGTCGATCTGGTGAACGACATCGCCGCCGACCGCGACCCGGTCCCGTCCTTCGCCGACGGTCTACGGGTGCAGCTCGTGCTGGACGCGGTGCAGCGTTCCGCCGCCAACTCCGGGTCCTGGCAGCCCATCACCGACTGAGGGGGAACACCGAGCATGGCCCGACCGATCACCCTGTTCACCGGCCAGTGGGCCGACCTGCCGTTCGAGGAGGTGGCCCGGCTGGCCGCCGGCTGGGGCTACGACGGCCTGGAGATCGCTTGCTGGGGCGACCACTTCGACCCGTGGGCGGCGCTGGAGGACGACGGCTACCTGCGCGGGCGGCTCGACGTGCTGGACAAGTACGGGCTGCAGGTCCACGCCATCTCCAACCACCTGACCGGCCAGGCGGTGTGTGACGACCTGATCGACGAGCGGCACCGGGGCATCCTGCCGGCGCGGGTCTGGGGCGACGGCGAGCCGGAGGGCGTGCGGCAGCGGGCCGCCGAGGCGATGAAGGTGACCGCGAGGGCGGCCGCCGCACTGGGCGTGCGCACCGTCGTCGGCTTCACCGGCTCGAAGATCTGGAAGACGGTGGCGATGTTCCCGCCGGTGCCGGAGTCGATGATCGCGGACGGCTACCGTGACTTCGCCGACCGGTGGAACCCGATCCTGGACGTGTTCGACGAGGTCGGGGTGCGGTTCGCGCACGAGGTGCACCCCTCCGAGATCGCCTACGACTACTGGACGACAACCGCCGCGCTGGCCGCCGTCGAACACCGCCCGGCGTTCGGGCTGAACTGGGATCCCAGCCACTTCGTCTGGCAGGACCTGGACCCGGTGGGGTTCCTGTGGGACTTCCGGGACCGGATCTACCACGTGGACTGCAAGGACGCGAAGCGGCAGACCGGCAACGGGCGCAACGGCCGGATGGGCTCGCACCTGCCCTGGGCGGACCCCCGGCGGGGCTGGGACTTCGTGTCCACCGGACACGGCGACGTGCCGTGGGAGGCCTGCTTCCGGATGCTCAACACCATCGGCTACGACGGGCCGATCTCGGTGGAGTGGGAGGACGCCGGCATGGATCGGCTGGTCGGCGCCCCGGAGGCGTTGGAGTTCGTCCGCCGGCTGGCCTTCGACCCACCCTCGGCCGCCTTCGACGCCGCGTTCAGCAGTCAGTAACCCTGTTGACCACGAAGGTGCAGAACGGGTGGTCGGCGGGGTCGGCGTAGATCGCCGTGCCGCCGGGTCAGGCCAGCACTGAGAAGACCAGTGTGAGGCTGGCCGGGTGGGCGCGCAGTTCATAGTGGGGGAGCACGCCGGGGCCGCAGGAGGCGGTGCCCAGCCCGTGCTGGGCCAGGTCCAGGCTCAGCTCGACCGGTTCGCCGGGGCGCAGGTCGACGGTGTGGGTGGCGGCGTCCAGGTCGGCCGCGGTCCACCGCCGGGCGGCCAGCCCGAACGGCGGCGAGCCGTCGATGCGCAGGCCGGCCCCGGTGGCCGAGGTCAGCCGGGCCCAGCGGACGTCGATGCGGGTGCCGTTCTCCTGCGGGAACACCTGCGGCGTCTGCAGGTCGTCGACCCGGCTGCTGAACCGGCTGATGCGGGCGGCCTGCCGGCTGTCCGGGTACGCCTCGCCGGGCCCGCCGCCGAACCACGCGACACGGTCGAACTCCCCGGGGACCGCCATACCGAGCCCCAGTCGGGGCAGGGTGACCGGCCATTCCCCGTCCGGCTCGACGTCGAGGCGCAGCCGCACCGCGTCCCCGCTCGCGGTCCACCGGTAGTTGGCCAGCAAGCCGAAGCCCACCGCCGCCGGGGCTACCCGGGTGCGCACCACCAGCTCGGTCCGGTCGGCGTGCACGCTGATCACCCGGTGTTGCGCGCGGTGCAGCCCGACCGCCCGCCACGCCGCGTCCTCCGGGTGCGGCCCGCCCCGGTCGTTGTCGGTGGGCGCCCGCCACAGCTCAAGGCGGGGCCCGCGCACCCGGTGGCCGGCCAGGTCGGTGAGGAGCCCGGTGCGCGGGTCGAACCCGGCGATGCCGAGCTCCAGTCCGCCGGGGGAGCGGGTGACCGCCGTCCCGGTCGGCGGGGGCACCTCGGCCCCCGGCACGATCGCCGGGGGCACCTCGGCCCCCGGCACGATCGGGACCTGGCCCCACGCCACGGCATGCCCGGCGGCGGCCCACGGGGTGTCCTCGGCCAGCACCGCCCACACGGTCAGCCAGGTCTCCCCGTGGGTCGTCGCCAGCTCGGGCAACGCCAGTTCGACCGCCGCCCCAGGGGGCACGTCCGGGACGTCCAGCGTGCCCTTGGTCACCTCGACGCCCTGCTCCTCCAGCGTCCAGTGGAAGGCCAGGTGCGCGAGCGTGGCGAAGTCGTAGTGGTTCGCCAGCCGGATCCCCTCGGGGGAGGCGGTGATCCGCACCGGCTCGTGCACCTTGGCCAGCTCGAGCAGCCCCGGCGACGGGGTGCGGTCCGGGAAGACCAGCCCGTCGGCGCAGAAGTTGCCGTCGTGCAGCGGTTCGCCGAAGTCACCGCCGTAGCCGAAGTAGGCCCGCCCGGCGGCGTCCCGGCGGGCGATGCCGTGGTCGATCCACTCCCAGACGAAGCCGCCCTGGCAGTTCGGGTAGCGCTCGAACAGCTCGCGGTACTCCAGCAGCCCGCCGGGACCGGTGCCCATGGCGTGCGCGTACTCGCACAGGATGAACGGCAGCTCGCGGCGGCGGGTGTTCTCGTCGTCGCGGCGCCCGATCCGGTCGACCTCGTTGTGGTCGGCGTACATCCGGCTGTGCACGTCGACGTAGGCGCAGTCGGCATCGCCCTCGTAGTGCACCGGCCGGGTGTCGTCCCGCCCTCGGGTCCACTCGGCCATCGCGGCCAGGTTGGCGCCGGTGTGGCATTCGTTGCCCAGCGACCAGAGGATCACGCTGGGCCGGTTCTTGTCCCGCTCCACGGTGCGCCGCATCCGGTCCAGGCAGGCGTCCGCCCACGCGGGGTCGTCGGTGGGGTTGCCGGCCCAGTCGAGCAGCTCGAAGCCGTGGGTCTCCAGGTCGCACTCGTCGACGACCCACAGCCCGTACCGGTCGCACAGCTCCAGGAACTCGGGGTGCGGCGGGTAGTGGCTGGTCCGCACCGCGTTGATGTTGTGCCGCTTCATCATCAGCACGTCCTGGAGGGCAACCTCGCGGGGTACCGCCCGGCCGTGCTCGGGGTGGTGCTCGTGCCGGTTGACGCCCTTGAACAGGATGCGCCGCCCGTTCACCCGCAGCTGGCCGCCCTCGATGGCCACCGTGCGGAACCCGATCCGCAGCGGCACCCGCTCGGTGTCGGTGTACAGCTCGCCGTCGTAGAGCCGGGGCACCTCCGCGCTCCACGGCTCGACCGCCCCGACCTCGATCGGCGCGTCGACCGGGTAGCCCCGGATGCCCAGCTCGGGCACCGAGATCCGGGCCGCCGCCGGTGTCTCGACCCGCAGCGTGCCCGCGCCGGACCAGTGGTCGTAGTCGGCGCGCAGGAAGTAGTCCGTGATGCCGCCGGCCGGGCGGGCCAGCAGCGTGACGTCTCGGAAGATCCCGGACAGCCACCACATGTCCTGGTCCTCCAGGTAGCTGCCCGAGGACCACTGGTGGACCCGCACGGCCAGCAGGTTCGCACCCGCGCGCAGCACCGAGGTCACGTCGAACTCCACCGGCAGCCGGCTGCCCCGGGTGACGCCCAGCTCCCGGCCGTTCAGCCACACCCGGGCGCACGAGTCGACGCCGTCGAAGCGCAGCACCGCCGGCTCGGCCAGCCACTGCGGCCCCAGTTCGAAGCGCAGCCGGTAGTCCCCGGTGGGGTTCTCGCTCGGCACGAACGGCGGCTCGACCGGGAACGGGTAGCGCACGTTGGTGTAGGCGGGGGCGCCGTACCCGTGCAGCTGCCAGTTCGACGGGACCGCCAACTCCGACCAGTCCGCGTCGTCGAACCCGTCGTCCGAGATCCCGTCCGGCGCCGAGGCGGCGTCCGGCGAGAGTCGGAACCGCCAGTCCCCGTTCAGGCACAGCGACCGCGCGTCCGAGCTGACCGCGGCGCGGGGCGGCAGTGCGCCGTAGCCGGGTGAGCGGTCCTCGAGGTACGGCGGCGTCATGGAGTCCCTTCGGTGTGACTCATCGGTATGACACAGCGCTCAGCCCTTGAGTGCGCCGGCGGCGATGTTGCGCACGAAGTGCCGGGCGCCGAACAGGAACACCATCGCCCGCCTGCGCTCCGTGCCCGACCCGGTGCCCGACGCGGCCACCCGCACCTCCCTGACGTGTCGGGACACGAGTATGCCCGTGGCTCAGGACCCGTGCGTGCCGGTCAGCGGGCCGCGCGCCAGGCACGGGGTGCTACGCCGTGCTCGCGGCGGAACACCCTGGCGAAGTAGCCGCCGTCCGGGTAGCCGACCCGGCGGCCGACCTCAGCGAGCGGCAGGTCGGTCTCCACCAGCAGCCGCCGGGCCTCGGACATCCGCCGCTCGGTGATCCAGTCCTGCACGGTGCGCCCGGTCTTGCGGCGCACCGAGGTGGTCAGGTGGCCCGCGCTGAGGCGCACCTCGGCGGCCACGTCGCGCAGCGAGAGCGGGCCGCCGTAACGTCGCTCGATCACCCCGAACACCTCGGCGAGCAGCGGCTCGTCGCTGCGTCGCAGGTCACCGAGCACGTCCCCGGCCAGCCGCGCCACGCTCACCAGCAGCAGGGTGAGGTGCGCGAGGGCGGCCTGGCGGTAGCCGTCGCGGTGCTCGGCGAGCTCGGTCTCGAGGGCGCCGATCGTCCGGGACCAGTCCGCCCGCTCAGCGGCCGGCACCCGCAGCCGGAGCAGCCCCGTGGGGGTGCCGTGCAGGAACGGGAAGAGCAGTGGGTGCGACCGCCAGGACGCCACCCGGGTGCCTTCGTGACTGACTGCCTCCGGCGCGAAGAAGACCGCGGTGGCCCCGGTCCTGCGAAATGCCGTCACCGGCCGCCGGACGACGTTTCCCGGCGCCACCAGGTACAGATCGCCGGCTCGCGGCCACCACTGCTCTGTGCCGGGCTGCGCTGTGCCGGGCTGCGCTGTGCCGGGCTGCTCTGTGCTGCGGCCGGCCTCGGCGCGGACGGTCGGCGGCGGCTCCGAGTCCCGCGCCACGTAGACCAGCGCGGGGAAGTCGTGAATGTGCGGGCGGTCCCCCGGGTGCGGGTCCTCGTGCTCGAAGCGCAGCACCTGGACCGGCGGTGTCTGGGGTTCCGGGACGTAGCGGTACACCGGGACGCCGCCCCGGTAGCGGTCCAGTCGGGCGCGCACGGGCATGAGCGGAAGATAGTCCGGAAATGGGCGAAGATCGACCGCATCTGCGCGCTGTTACTGGACAACCATGGGTCAGTGACAGCTAAAGATCGTCCACCTTTGGGTGGGGCGGGACGTGGAGGAAACAGATGAACGAGCGGCGGCACGGCCATGGTGTGCTCGGCCACCGGGACGACCGGCGGGACTACATCCCTGCGGCGGGCCTCGACGCACTGCTGCCGGCCTACGATCTGATCAGCCGGGTGGTGGGCTCGCCCAGGCTGCACCGCCGGCTCGTCGAGCTGGCCGACCTGCGAGCCGAGCAGCGGGTGCTGGAGATCGGCTGCGGCACCGGCAATCTCACGGTGCTCGCCAAGCGGCGCCAGCCGGACGCCGAGGTGGTCGGGCTGGACCCGGACCCGAGGGCGCTGGCCCGGGCCACTGGCAAGGCCGCCGGGCTGGGCATCCGGTTCGATCGGGGATACAGCCAGGCGCTGCCCTACCCGGACGGCTCCTTCGACCGCGTGCTGTCCGCACTGATGCTCCACCACCTCGAGGGCGAGGCGCGTATCCGCACCGCTCGGGAGGCGCTGCGCGTCCTGCGTCCGGGCGGTGCGCTGTACCTGGTGGACATCGGCGGCCGGGTGAGCCCGTCCGACGGCTTCGCGGCCCGACGTCAGCTGCGCTCCGAACGGCTGCGGCCCAACCTCGGTGACGCCGTCCCCCAGCTCCTGCTCGGCGCCGGGTTCGCCGAGTGCGTGGAGCTGACCAACCTGGTCGGCCGCCTGCTGGGAAGGTCGACGTTCTACCGGGCCACCCGCGCCGCCTGAGGGTGTCCGCGCCGCTGGTTTCCCTCGCCCGTCGACCCCGTCCAGCGCTGGACCGCGGTGCCTCGAAGGTTGACACTGATCAGGATGCGGGCGGATGAGCTGCGGGCTGCCATGGTGGCTGAACTGGTGGCCGGCGGCCGGATCGTCTCGCCGGCCGTGCAGCGGGCCTTCCGGGTGGTGCCCCGGCACCTGTTCCTACCCGACCTGCCGCCCGCCCAGGCCTACCAGGACGAGGCGGTCGCGACGAAGTGGCTGGACGGCGTCGCGGTCAGCTCGGCGTCCCAGCCGTCCATGATGGCGATCATGCTCGAGCAGCTCGAGCTGCGGCCGGGTGACCGGGTCCTGGAGATCGGCGCCGGTACCGGCTACAACGCCGCGCTGATGGCCGAGCTGGTCGGCCCGACCGGTTCGGTGGTCGCGGTGGACATCGACGAGGACCTGGTGCGCGGCGCGGCGGCCCACCTCTCCGCCGCGGGCAGCACCGGCGTCGGGCTGGCCACCACGGACGGCGCCCTCGGTTATCCGGAGGCTGCGCCGTTCGACCGGATCGTGCTCACCGTGGGCAGCTGGGACATCCAGCCCGCCTGGTGGCGACAGCTCGCGCCGGGCGGGCGGTTGCTGTTGCCGCTCTCGGTGCGCGGCAGCCAGCTGTCGGTGGCGCTGGACCTGCTGCCGGGGCCGCCGCCGTACCTGAGCAGCGTCTCGGTGCGCAGCTGCGCCTTCGTCCGGCTGCGCGGCAGCGGCGCCGGGCCGGAGAGCAGCCGCCCGCTCGGCGCCGAGGGGCTCGCCGTGCAGACCGGGGACGAGCGCGAGCTGGACACCCGGGCGCTGCTCGCGCTGCTGGCCGATCCGGGCCCGGAGCTGCCCTGCCCGGTGCGGCTGGCCGCCGTCGACCTGTGGGACGGGCTGGGCCTCTGGCTCGCCGTGCACGAGCCCGACGTGTGCCGGCTGCTGGTCAGTGCCTCGGCCTCGGACCGCACGCTGTCGCTACTGCCAGTCGGGATGGACGGCGGCACGGTCGCGCTGCTCGGGCGGTACGGGATGGCGGTGGTGGTGCCGAGGGACGGCGCGGGTATCAACTTCGAAAGGCGGTTCCCGATCGCGGTGCGGCCGCACGGGCCGGGCGGCGGGCCACTGGCTGAGCGGCTGGCCGCGCTGCTCGGGGCGTGGGTGGCGGCGGGGCGGCCGACGGCGAGTGAGCTGCGGATGCGGGCCTACCCGGCCGGGGTGGTGCCGCCGTCGGGCCCCGGCGCGGTGGTGAACAAGGCGCACAGCCAGTTGGTGCTGGACTGGCCGGGGGTGCGGGCGCCCACCCAGTAGTGGTGCCGCCGGTAACACGGGCGACGGCGGCGCCGGTACGGCCTTATGGTGGGAGCGTGAGCACTGTCGCCGACACCGACCCCGCCGTTCGTACCCCGTCCGCCCGCACCGAGCCGCAGCCGGTCGACTCGCTGCGCGAGGAGGTGCACGCGGCCGCGCGCCGCGCCCGGGTGGCGGCCGGCCACCTCGCGTTGCTGCGCCGCGCCGAGAAGGACCATGCGCTGCTGGCGCTGGCCGACGCGCTGCGGGCGAACGCGGAGCCGATCCTGGCGGCCAACGCGGAGGACATCCGGGCCGCCCGCGACAGTGGCATGGCCAGCGCGCTGGTCGACCGGTTGGCGCTGGACGAGCAGCGCATCGAGGGCATCGCCGGCGGGCTGGTCAAGGTCGCCGCGCTGCCCGACCCGGTCGGCGAGGTGGTCCGGGGCAGCACGCTCGCCAACGGGCTGTCCCTGCGCCAGCTGCGGGTGCCGATGGGCGTGGTCGGCATGGTCTACGAGGCCCGCCCGAACGTCACGGTGGACGCCGCCGGCCTGGCGCTCAAGTCGGGCAACGCGGCCCTGCTGCGCGGCTCGTCCTCGGCGGTGCACACCAACACGGTGCTGGTCGAGGTGCTGCGCGCGGCGCTGACCGAGGAGGGGCTGCCGGCCGACGCGGTGCAGCTGCTGCCGTGCACCGACCGGGCGAGCGTGCACCACCTGATCACCGCAAGGGGCCTGGTGGACCTGGTGATCCCGCGCGGCGGGTCCGGGCTGATCTCGTCGGTGGTGCTCGGCGCGACCGTGCCCACCGTCGAGACCGGCATCGGCAACTGCCACGTCTACGTCGACGCCGCCGCCGACCTGGACGTCGCCGAGCGGATCGTGCTCAACTCGAAGGTCCGCCGGCCGTCGGTGTGCAACTCCGCCGAGACCGTGCTGGTACACGCCGACGTGGCCGAACAGTTCGTACCGGCGATCGCGGCCTCGCTGCACCTTGCCGGCGTGACGGTGCACGCTGACGAGCGTTTCCTCGCGCTGGCCCCGGGGTGCCTGCCGGCCACCGACGAGGACTTCGACACCGAGTACCTCTCGCTGGACATCGCGGCCGCCGTGGTGGACTCGCTCGACGACGCGATCGCGCACATCGCCGAGCACGGCTCGCAGCACACCGAGGCGATCGTGACCACCGACCTGGCCGCCGCCAACGCCTTCACCGCCCGGGTGGACGCCGCCGCGGTCATCGTGAACGCCTCCACCGGGTTCACCGACGGCGAGGAGTTCGGGATGGGCGCCGAGATCGGCATCTCGACGCAGAAGCTGCACGCCAGGGGCCCGATGGGGCTGGCCGAACTGACCACCACGAAGTGGGTCGTCTGGGGCGACGGCCAGGTACGCCCCGGCTAGCTGGCCCCCGCCCCAGCTGTCCGCGAGTCGGGGCTCTCAGCACACTGAGTCGCGGCTCTCGGCACACCGACCTACTCCCGGGGGCGGTCCCGGGGTGTCTCCCCACGGAGGACGACCGGAAGCCGCCGCCCGCCTAACGTCCCCGGCATGACCGAAATCGCCCGTGAGCTGCGGACTTTCTGGACCGAGGGCCGCCCGGTCGAGCGCGTCGCCTACGCCATCGCCGCGCTGTTCCTGCTCTCCGGACTGGCCCACCTGGGCATCCAGGCGGCCGTCGGGGGTCCCTGGGACGGTCCGGTGTCCTGGCGCAAGCCGACCACGTTCGGCCTCTCCTTCGGCCTGACCGTGCTCAGCGCGACCTGGGTGGCCTCCTTCCTGCGCATCGGCGAACGGCTCCGGGCCGGACTGCTCGGCGGGTTCCTGGTGGCCAGCACCGCCGAGGTCGCGCTGATCACGGTGCAGGCCTGGCGGCGGGTGCCGTCGCACTTCAACTTCGAGACACCGTTCGACACCGGGGTCACGATGGTGTTGGCGGCCGGCGGGGGAGTGCTGTTCGTGGTGCTCGGTGCCCTGTTCGCCCAGTCCCTGCGGGCGCAGCCGCTGCTGGCCCCCGAGCTGCGGCTGGGTATCCGGCTGGGGTTCGGCGCGCTGCTGGCCGGCCTGGTGACCGGCGCGATCATGATCGGCATCGGCACGGTGCTGGTCCGCGGCGGTGACCCTCAGGCCGCGTACCACGGTGCCGGGGTGTTCAAGCTGGCGCATGCGGTGGGGTTGCACGGCATCGCGGTGCTGCCCGGGGTGGCCTGGCTGTCCGGGCTGCGCTCCCGCGACCGGGAGCACCAGGCGGGCAGCGCCGGAGCGATGAGCCCGGAGCTGCGCCTCGCGACCGCCGGCTACCTCGGTCTGCTCGCCTGCGCACTGGTCGCCGGGGCACAGGGCCGGCTCGATGCACTAACTGTGTTAGGTATCGCGCTGACCGGGTCTGTGCTGCTCAGCGCCCTGTACCGGGTGCTGGCGGCGGTGCTGAGAGGCAAACGAGTGGTATCCGGCGACACTGTCAGGTAGTCGATCCGGCGCGCACAGTGCAGGATGAACAGGTGAGTGCAGATCAGCCGGCCAACAAGCCACAGTCACCTCTGTTCGGCTCCGTGGACGACGTCATGGAGCGGCTGGCCGCGGTCGGCTACCTCGCCTCGATCGCGGCGGCGACCACGGTGTACCTGGCTGACCGGCTCGGCAAGCCGCTGCTCGTCGAGGGACCGGCCGGTGTCGGCAAGACCGAGCTGGCCAAGGCGGTCGCGGCCTGCACCAAGTCCGGCCTGGTCCGGCTGCAGTGTTACGAGGGCATCGACGAGGCCCGCGCGCTGTACGAGTGGAACCACGCCAAGCAGCTGTTGCGGATCACCTCGGGCCAGGGCCGCGAGTCCTGGGACCAGACCCGCGACGACGTGTTCTCCGAGGAGTTCCTGCTGCCCCGGCCGCTGCTCACCGCGATCCGCCGCGACGAGCCGACGGTGCTGCTGATCGACGAGATGGACAAGGCGGACGTGGAGGTCGAGGGCCTGCTGCTGGAGGTGCTGTCCGACTTCCAGGTGACCGTCCCGGAGATGGGCACCATCTCGGCCAAGCGGCGCCCGTTCGTGCTGCTCACCTCCAACTCCACCCGGGAGCTCTCCGAGGCGCTGAAGCGGCGCTGCCTGTTCCTGCACCTCGACTTCCCGGACGCCGACCTGGAGCGGCGGATCGTGCTGTCCAGGGTGCCGGAGCTGCCCGAGTCACTGGCCGACTCGCTGGTGCGCACCGTCCGGGTGCTGCGCGGGCTGGAGCTGCGCAAGGCGCCGTCGGTGGCCGAGACGATCGACTGGGCGCGCACCCTGCTCGCGCTCGGCCTGGACACGCTGGACGACGAAGCCGCCCGAGCCACCCTCGGCGTCGTGCTCAAGCACCACTCGGATGCGCAGAAGGCCGCCGCCGAGCTACGGCTGAACTGAGCCAACGGAGGAGCGCCATGGTCTCGCCACCGCCGCACGGTCTGCCCGGGCACCTGGTCGACTTCGTCGGCGCGCTGCGCACGCACCAGGTACCGGTCGGCCCCGGGGAGACCGTCGACGCGGCCGCTGTGCTCACCGCGCTGAACCTGTTGCGGCGCGAGGAGCTGCGCGAGGGGCTGGCCGCCGCGCTGCTGCGCCGGTCCGGTCAGCGGGCGGTCTTCGACACCCTGTTCGACCTGTACTTCCCGATCGCGCTGGGCCGGGGCCAGAGCGAGGTGGAGGTGCCGTGGACGTCGGACGGCGAGGTCGACCTGGACGCGCTGCGCGACATCCTCGCCGACCTGCTGCGCGACGGCGACGACGCCGCGCTGCGTGAGCTGGCCAGGGCCATCGTGGACGCGCTCGGTCAGGCCGGCGGCGGTCCCGGGCAGGGGGGACCGGGCCAGGGCGGTCAGGGCCCGAAGAACTGGTCGGCCTACCAGGTGTTGCGCCAGCTCAGCCCGGAGACGCTGCTGGCCCGCATCCTGTCCGACCTGATGGCCGGCAACACCGACCAGAACCAGGCCTTCGCGGAGGAGGTGGCGCGCCGGGAGATCCGGCAGCGCATCGCCGAGTTCCGCAAGATGATCACCGAGGAGGTGCGGCGGCGCACGGCGGAGACCCGGGGCCGCGACCAGGTGGCGAAGACCGCGGTGCCCAAGCAGGCCGAGCAGGTGGAGTTCCTGTCCGCCTACGCCGATCAGCTGGCCATGCTGCGCCGCACCGTGCACCCGCTGGCCCGCCGCCTCGCCAGCCGGCTCGCGGTGCGCCGCAAGCACGCCAAGCGCGGCCAGATGGACCTGCGCCGCACCCTGCGCCGGTCGATGTCCACCGGCGGCGTGCCGATGCGCCCGGCGTACCGCACCAAGCGCCCCGGCCGCCCGGAGCTGGTGGTGTTCTGCGACGTGTCCGGCTCGGTGGCCGGGTTCAGCCACTTCACGCTGTTGCTGGTGCAGGCGTTGCGCGAACAGTTCAGCAAGGTGCGGGTGTTCGCGTTCGTGGAGCGCGCCGACGAGGTGACCCACCTGTTCGCGCCGGGCAACGACCTGGCCAGCGTGATGAGCCGGGTGCTGCGGGAGGCCGAGCTCGTGACCTTCGACGGGCACAGCGACTACGGCGGCTCGCTGGCCAGTCTGGTGGAGCACTGGCCGGACGCGGTCGGCCCGCGCAGCTCGCTGCTGATCCTCGGCGACGCGAGGACCAACTACCGCGATCCCAACCTCGCCGTGCTGCGGCGGCTGATCGGGCAGGCCCGGCACAGCCACTGGCTGAACCCGGAGCCGCGCAAGCAGTGGGGCAGCGGCGACTCGGCCGCACTGCGCTACGCGGACCTGCTGCCCATGCACGAGTGCCGCACGGTCGCCCAGCTGGCCGATGTGGTGGAGACGCTGCTGCCGGTGTGAGCGCGGCGCCGGGTCTTCAGCCGGGCTGGATGTTGGCGTTGAGGTGGAAGACGTTCTCCGGGTCGTAGCAGGTCTTGATCTGGGCCAGTCGCTCGTACTTGGCCGGGCCGTAGGCGGTGCGCACCCGGTCGGCCTCGTACTCGGCCATGAAGTTGACGTAGCCGCCGGAGTTGCTGGCGTACGGGCGCAGCGCCTCCCACAGCTCGCGGACCCAGATCCGGTCCTCGGCGAGCACGGCCGGATCGGGCGAGAACGCACCGATGTTCAGCACCCAGCGCGCGCCGCGGCTGCCGCCGAACGCGGTGGCGTCCTCGTCCACCTCGGAGTACGCGCCGCCCAGCGGGAAGATCGGCAGGAAGGACAGTGGCGACTTCTTGCGCGGCAGGTACTCGGCCAGCGTGGTGATCACCTCGTCCGGCATCCCGTCCAGATGCAGCGCCTTCTCGTAGGCATGGCTGCCCCAGATCGCGCTCGCGTCGAGCATCTGCTGCAGCCCGACGTAGGGAATGAGTGAGACCAGCTCGAACAGCGGCGGCAGCGCCGCGCGGAGCGGGTCGACCAGGCGGGCGTGCTCCTCGGCGGTGCCGAAGCCGGCGATGATGACCGCGCAGCCCGGCGCGAAGTGGTACTGCTCGGGCACGAACGGCTCCGGCGGGGCGTTCAGCCCGGCCGCGAGCAGGCCGCCGGCGTTCTTCGGCAGCTTCTCCAGCGCGTCGCGGGCCACCCGCAGCGCGTCGGCGCGCCGGTCCGTCTCCCAGAACAGCAGGGCGAAGTTGATCATCGGTCCGACCGGTTCCACCCGGAACTCGAACTCGGTGACCACGCCGAAGTTGCCGCCGCCGCCCTTCAGCGCCCACAGCAGGTCCGCATGCTCGGACTCCGACGCCCTGACCACCCGCCCATCGGCGAGGGCGACCTCGGCGGAGATCAGGTTGTCGCAGCTCAGGCCCATCTTGTTGGTGAGCCAGCCGAACCCGCCACCGAGCGAGAGGCCGGCGACCCCGGTGTGGCTGATCGTCCCCATGGTCACCGCCAGCCCGTGGTCCTGGGTCGCGCTGTCCAGGTCGGCGCCGGTCGTCCCGCCGCCGCAGCGGACCCGCCGTGTCTCCGGGTCGACCCTCACCTGGCGGAGCAGGCTGAGGTCGATCATCAGGGCGCCGTCCGCGACCGCGGCGCCGGAGAAGTTGTGCCCGCCGCCGCGCACCGAGATCTCCAGGCCCTGCGCCCTGGCGAAGGCGATCGCCGAGCTCACGTCGGCGGTGTCGGCGCACCGTGCGATCACGGCTGGGTGCCGGTCGATGTCTCCGTTCCACACCGCGCGGGCGGTGTCGTAGTCGGCGTCCCCGGCGGTGATCACCTGGCCACCGAACGAGTTCCGGAAATCATGCAGCGGCGAATCCAGCACTTGTGACACGACCAGCCCCCAGGTGGTGTACGGCAGCGGCCGCCGCCGAAGCCTGCTGACTCTAAGTGCGGGTGCCCGAAATCAGGGCCAGGTTTTACCGGGCTCCGTTCCACTGACGGGGTGAGACAAGCGGGGAAGGTAGCTGCAGGTGATCGTAGCGGCGGCTCGGTCGCCCCCTACCGGGGGTCGGGTGTCGGCGGTGTGAGCCGCGCCGCCCGCTGCGGCGCGCGCCCGCGGGGAAGCTATACGCTGCGCCGATGAGTGGGGAGTGCGGCGAGCCCAAGCGCATCGGGGTAATGGGTGGCACCTTCGATCCCATCCACCACGGACACCTCGTTGCCGCCAGCGAGGTGAGTGCCCGGTTCGGGCTGGACGAGGTGATCTTCGTGCCGACCGGGGAGCCCTGGCAGAAGACCGGGCGCACGGTCAGCTCCGCCGAGGACCGGTACCTGATGACGGTGGTCGCCACCGCCTCGAACCCCCAGTTCTCGGTGGACCGGGCGGACATCGAGCGCCCCGGCGCCACCTACACCGTGGACACCCTGCGCGAGCTGCGGGACCGGTACCCGAACGCGGAGCTGTTCTTCATCACCGGCGCGGACGCGCTGGCGCAGATCCTGTCCTGGCACAAGGTCGAGGAGCTGTTCGAGCTGGCGCACTTCGTCGGCGTGACCCGGCCCGGCTACGAGCTGGGCGACGAGCACCTGCCGGAGGGCTCGGTGACGTTGGTCGAGGTGCCCGCGCTGGCGATCTCGTCGACCGAGTGCCGGCGCCGGGTCAGTGAAGGACGGCCGGTCTGGTACCTGGTGCCGGACGGGGTCGTCCAGTACATCTCGAAACGCTGCCTGTATCAGGGCTGATCCGAAAACCGGGCCGAATTCGCCTCGCGTGACACCTAATGACACCGGTGTAAGCAGGGTCGACCCCAATCACGCGGGTATCACGGCCGTATCTCGGCTGCCCGGACGCGAGAATCACGATGTTATTTCGCAGGTTGACGGCGGTTTCGCTGGGTGAGCGACACCGTGCCCAGAGTGTTGTCGCCCGGTCATCGAACGGGGTCTCTCCTGCGGAAACAGCTCCCCACCGTTCACTGTGTGCTAGATCGGGTGTCACCGGAAAGAGGGAATGCGGCACTCTCAATTTTACTCGCAGATCTCGGCGTCACTATGGTCTGCACGTCCGCTCCCCAATTGGAAGGAACTTCCTATGTCGCGCACTGTTCGCGTTGTCATCGCTGGAGTTGTCTCTGCTGGCATCCTCGTTGCGGGCGCCGGCGCCGCATTCGCCGACTCGGACGACGACGGCGGCCAGGACTACAGCCAGGGCTCGAGCTCGGGCGGCGGCGGCGGTCTCGTCGACGGCCTGGGCCTCGGCACCGTCACCGGACTGCTCGGCGGCCTCGGGCTCGGCCTCTAGGAGCCGCCCCCCAAGTCGATACCCCACGCCCCGGACCTTGCGCCTCACCGCGCGAGGGTCGGGGCGGGTTCGCGAATGGACCCGACCGCGCCGTGGCGAACCGCGCCCGGACCAGTGCCGGAGCGGCTCAGTACCCTTGGAGACCGACGAGACGGGACGGACCGGGTTGGCCGGCCGTCCTGGCGGAGGGAGTGCGGTGAGCGCATCCGCGCAGGCACTGGAACTGGCGAAGGTCGCGGCCGGCGCCGCGGCAAACAAGAAGGCCCGCGAGATCGTCGTGCTCGACGTCTCTGAGCAACTGGTCATCACGGACTGCTTCGTGATCGCCTCGGCGCCCAACGAGCGCCAGGTCCAGGCCATTGTGGACGAGGTCGAGGAGCGGCTGCGGCTGGCCGGCAGCAAGCCGATCCGGCGGGAGGGCGCCCGCGAGGGGCGGTGGGTGCTGCTCGACTTCGTGGATATCGTGGTGCACATCCAGCACTCGGAGGAGCGCGGCTTCTACGGGCTGGACCGGCTGTGGAAGGACTGTCCCCGGATCGACATCCCGGAGGCCAGGGTGGACCCGCTGGCCGACGAGTCGGACGATTCAGTGGACGGGTACGCGGGGTGACGCTGCGCCGGTTGGTGCTCGTACGCCACGGGGAGACCGACTTCAACGCCGAGGGGCGCATGCAGGGCCACCTGGACTCCGAGCTCACCGAGCTCGGAGTCAGCCAGGTGCGCCGAGCGGCCCCGGCCCTCGCGCGCTTCGACCCGGTGCGGCTGATCAGCTCGGACCTGTCCAGGGCGGCCCGCTCCGCCGAGGAGATCGGCCTGGTCTGCGGTCTGCCGGTCAAGCTGGATGCGCGGCTGCGGGAGACCCATCTCGGTGACTGGCAGGGGCTGACCCCCGAGCAGGTGGATCTCGACTGGCCCGGCGCACTGGCCACCTGGCGGTCCGACCCGACCTGGTCACCGCCCGGCGGGGAGTCCCGGGTGGCGGTGGCAGCCCGAGCCCGGCCGCTGGTCGACGAGCTCGACGCGGAGTTCGCGTCGGACCCGCCCAGCACTGTGCTGCTGTGCGCGCACGGCGGTCTGATCACGGCGCTGAGCTGCGAGCTGCTCGGCCTGGAGCTGGCCAGCTGGACTTCGCTGGGCGGGATGGGCAACGCCAACTGGGTGACCCTGCAACGCCGGAGCCCACCGGGCTCACGGTGGCGGATGACCGGGTACAACGCCGGTGTCCTCGATTAGCGCGGTGTCGGAGTGACCGAGGTTGGTCCGTCGGGTGCTGACACGAACGGCTCGGGTGCGGCCGGTGCCGGTGCCGGTGCGGTCGGTGCCGGTGCCGGCGCGGTCGGTGCCGCGCGGCCGGGTGGCCCGGTCCTGCTGGTGCTGGCCGACTCGCTGGCCTTCTACGGGCCCGAGCGCGCCGAGCCGGCCGACGACCCCCGGCTGTGGCACAACCAGGCCGCCACCGCGCTCGGCGGACGCGCCGAGCTGCTCGCGGGCTACGGCTGGACGGCCCGGCACGCGTGGCGTGGGCTGACCCGCGACCCGAGGATCTGGCCGGTGATGCCCACCGTGGACGCACTGGTGCTCGGCGTCGGCGGGATGGACACGTTGCCGTCACCGCTGCCCACCGCGCTCCGCGAGCTGCTCCCGTCGCTGCGCCCGCCCGGGCTGCGGCGGGTGGTCCGGGACGGCTACCTGGGCGCCCAGCCGGCGCTGGCCAGGGCACTGTCCGTGCTGCCCGGCGGCGGCCCGGTGGCGCTGCCGCCCAAGCTGACCGTGCAGTACCTGGAGTCCTGTCGGCGCGCGGTCACCTTCATCCGTCCCGGCATCCCGGTCGTGGCCCTGCTGCCCGGCGTGCACCGGGCCGCGGCCTACGGCTACGTACACGCCGGGCGGGCGGCCGCCGAGCGGGCCACCCGGGCCTGGGCGGCGGAGGTCGGCGCGGCGGTGCTGGACGTCTCGGCGTTGATCGGCGACCACATCCGGGCCGGCGACGGCAACCCCGACGGCATGCACTACGGCTGGTACGGACACCAGCGGGTGGGCGCGGGGCTGGCCGAGCTGCTCGCGACACTGGTGTCCGACGCACACTTGGGATCGTCGTCCGGAACATCGGGGAGGTAGTCGGACCGTGGTGCTGGACCTGCTCCATCGGATCGGCGAGCACGTCGGCGGGTGGCTCTACCTGATCGCCGGGTTCTTCGCCTTCGCCGAGGCCGCGATCATGGTCGGCGTGGTGTTCCCGGGCGAGGCGTCGCTGCTGGTCGCCGGGTTCGGCGCGCACCAGGGTTGGATCAGCCTGTGGCCGATGGTGGCGGTCGCGGCGGTGTGCGCGGTCGTGGGCGACAGCGTCGGCTATGAGGTGGGCAGACACTATGGACCCGCGCTGCGCGAGTCCCGGTTCGGCCGCAGGGTGGGCGTCAAGCACTGGGCGACCGCCGATGCCTTCCTGCACCGCCACGGTGGCAAGGCGGTGTTCCTGGGCCGCTGCACGGCTCTGCTGCGGGCGTTGATCCCCGGCATGGCCGGCATGGCCCGACTGCCCTACCTGCGGACCTTCCTGCCCTGGAACATGGCCGGCGGAGTGCTCTGGGGCGGCGGCTGTGTGCTCCTCGGATACGGCTTCTCCGCCTCGCTCGAGACGATCTCGCGGTACCTCACCTGGGGACCGATCGCCGTGATCGCCGTACTGCTCGCGGCCTACCTGGTGTACCGGCTGCTGCGCCGCCGCCGGGAACGCTCCGCCGAGCCGTCCTGACCGTGGTGGCCACTCGATGACGGTCGCGGTACTGACCGACTCCACCTCCTACCTGCCCACCGGACTGGCGGCCCGGCACGGCATCCACGTGGTGGCGCTGCGGGTCAGCCTGGGTCAGCGGCTGGGCCGGGACACCGTCGACGTCGGGCCCGCCGACGTCACCGCGGCGCTGGCCGATCCGTCGACCGCGGTCGGCACCTCCCGGCCGGCACCGGCGGAGTTCACCGCGCGCTACCGCGAACTGCTCGACGGCGGGGCGAGCGAGGTGGTCTCGATACATCTGTCCCGGCGGCTGTCCGGCACCTGGGAGGCGGCCCGCATCGCCGCCGACGACTTCGACCCGGGTCTGGTGCGGGTGGTCGACTCCCGCTCGACCGGGATGGGGTTGGGATTTGCGGTCCTGGCGGCGGCCCGCGCGGCGGCGGCCGGGTGCCTCGGCGCCCAGGTGGAGGATGCGGCCGCGAAGGTGGCGGCCCGGAGCAGGGTGTTCTTCTGCGTCGACTCGCTGGAACACCTGCGCAGAGGTGGTCGGATCGGGGCCGCGACAGCCTGGCTGGGCAGCGCGCTGGCGGTCAAGCCGGTGCTGCACGTGACGGACGGGCTGATCGAGCCGCTGGAGAAGGTGCGCACCGCCGCGCGGGCGATGACCCGGCTGGTCGAGCTGGCGGCGCAGGCGGCCGGGTCCGGTCCCGCTGAGCTGGCCGTGCACCACCTCGGCGCCGCCGACCGGGCTGAGGAACTGGTGCACCGGCTGGCCGCTCAGTTGCCGGCGGCCGAGCCGTGCCTGCTGTCCGAGGTCGGCGCGGTGCTCGGGGCGCACGCCGGGCCGGGACTGCTCGGCGTGGTCGTGGTGCCGCCGGCGTGATCGTCGGCGCTGGGTGGCGGTGGTCGGTTCGGTCAGTGGTCGGCTCGGTGGTGGTCGGCTCGGTCAGCGGTCGGCTCGGTCAGCACACCCGTTAGGTGTGCCGCACACCCGCTGCAGTGGATGTGTGGCGCGCGAAGTGGGTGTGCGGTGACGGTGCGGCGGCCGTCGGCGTGTGCGGCGGTGGTGCACGGCGTGCGCGTCGGGCTGGGCTGACCGGACCGGGCTGACTGGGCTGAGCTGACCGGGCCGGGCAGTGTGGCACAGCGGGCCGACACTGGGTGAGCTCGTTCGGCGTGGTCGGGCGGGTTGTGCACAGCGAGGTCAGTTGTCCACAGCTGGCCGTCCGCGCACCCCGCGACATCGGGATTGCTCCTAGTTTTGGGCACGTGGCAACGGCACAGGTGGGGCTCCCCGGGCCCGGAGAGCGCTCGGCGAGCGATCGGCTGACCGCACTGAGAGTGCCCCGGCGTGCCGTCGGACCGGCTCCGCCGCGCGCCGCCGGTGCCGGGCCGTCCCGCCCGATCGGCGCCGAGGCGTCCGGTCCGGCCGGAGGACAGACGGTTGGAGAGGAGACGGTTGGAGAGGACACGGTTGGAGCCAGGGCGGCCGGGCTCGCTGGTGCCTCCGGCCTGGCCGGCGCGGGGACCGGGGCCGCGCTGGGCGGTGACGAGGAGTCTGCCCTGGTCGGCGGCGAGGCTCCCGGTCCCGTTGGTGTCACGGGATCGCACCGGGTCGGTACCGAGGCCTCCGCTCGGGCATTCCGTCTGATCGGTGCGCCCGGTACCGAGGCGTCCAGTCGGGCGTTCCGTTTAATCGGTGCGCAGGACCCCGGTCCGCCTGGTCCGGAGGTGGGTGGACGGGCGTTCCGTTTGATCGGTGCGGAGGAGTCCGGTCCGGCCGGTCCGGAGGTGGGTGGTCGGGCGTTCCGTTTGATCGGTGCGGAGACTTCCGGCCCGAGCGGCCCGAGCGGCCCGAGTGGCCTGAGTGGCCCGGAGGCGCGGCCGCGGTCAGCGGGTGCCGGTTCGGCGCCGCCGTGGCCGCTGGGTCCTGAGGTGCCCAGGCCTCGGTCGGCGGGACGCGGCGGCCCGGAGCCCGGCGGCCCGGCGGCGGCTCCCGTCGGGTCGGGTACCGGTACGGGGGAGCCGTGGACCTCCCCCGCGGAGACAACCGCGCCGCTGCCCCTGCTGGCCGGCGCGTCGGATCGGCTGGCCCGGCTGGGCGAGCGCTGGATCCCGCCGAACTGGCGTGGGCTCCGGCTCGATCCGGGTCGCCCGGGTGCGGTCGCGCTGGCTCTGGTGGCCGCCGTGGCGGCGGTGCTCGCGGCCGTCGGGGTGTGGCGGGACCGGCCGGTCGCCGAGCAGCCGCCGTCGCTCACCGTGGCCGGTGCGGCCGAGCTGGCCCCGACCTCGGCGGTGTCCGGGGCGGTCGGCCGGCTGCCGGGCGCGGGGCAGCCGCTGGTGGTCAGTGTGGCGGGCAAGGTCCGGCGGCCGGGGCTGGTCCAGCTGCCCGAGGGGGCCAGGGTGGCCGATGCGCTGGCCAAGGCCGGCGGACCGGTGCGCGGGACCGACCTGACCTCGCTGAACCTGGCGAGGCGGGTGGCCGACGGCGAGCAGATCCTGGTGGGGGTGGCACCGCCGGCCGGTTCGCCGGACGCCCTCGCACCTGGCGGCGCCGTCGGTGGCCCGGCCGCCGGGGCGCCGGCTTCGGGAGGCAAGGTCGACCTGAACCGGGCCACCGCCGAGCAACTGGACACGCTGCCCGGGGTGGGGCCGGTCACCGCCCAGCGCATTCTCGACTGGCGGACGCGGCACGGCCGGTTCAGCTCGATCGACCAACTGCGTGAGATCGAGGGAATCGGCGAGCGGCGGTTCAGCCAGCTCCGGGACCAGGTGACGATATGAACGGCAGCCGGTCCGGATCGACCGCGACCCGGTCCGGCCCGACCGACGGCCAGCCCGCGCTCGATCTACGCCTGTTGCCAGCCGCTCTGCTGAGTTGGTTGACAGTCATCCTCGGGCTCACCGCGGGCTGGGCGGCCGCCGCGGCGGTGACCGCGCTCGCGGCGCTCGCGGTCCCGCAGGCCTGGGTGCGCCTGCGCCGGCGACCCGATTCTCGGTCGGCCCCCGGGGTGCTCGCCGCGGCCGGCTGCGTCACCGCCGCGGGCCTGGTGATCACCCTGACCGGCTACCAGCTTGCGCATCACCCGCTGCGGCCGTCCGCCGAGCGAGCGAGTGCGGCCACCGCCCGGGTCGTGCTCAGCGGTGACCCGGCGCCGGTGTTCGACGGGGCGGCCGCCGGTTACGGCGGTCGCCAGGGCGGGGCCAGCCAGTTCGCCATCCCGGCGGAGCTGGTCAACGCCAGCGCGGACGGGGAGCACTGGACGGTCGGCGGTCGGTTGCTGCTGATCGCGCCCCGGGACGGCTGGGCGGAGCTGCTGCCCGGGGTCGAGCTGACCGCTTCCGGACTGCTCGCCCCGGCGACCAGGGCGGATCTCACCGTGGCGGTGCTGCGGGTCCGAGGGCCGCCCTCGGAGGTCACACCGCCACCGTGGTGGCAGCGCGGCGCGGACGCTCTGCGCGACGGGCTGCGCGGCGCGGCGGCCGCGGTGCTGCCGGAGCAGTCCGCCGCGCTACTGCCCAGCCTCGCCATCGGTGACACCAGCGCGATGCCATGGACGTTGCGCGAGGAGTTCCGGACCACCGGGTTGCTGCACCTGACCGCAGTCAGCGGTGCGAATGTGGCGATGGTCTGTGCCGCGGTGTTCGGGTTGCTCGCGCTGTTGCGGGCCGGGCCGCGTGCCCGGGTGCTGCTCGCGCTGTTGGCGCTGGTCGGGTTCGTGATCCTGGCCCGGCCGTCGCCCAGTGTGCTGCGCGCGGCGGTGATGGGAGCGGTGGCGCTGCTCGCGGTGTTGGTGGGCCGGCGCCGCTCGGTGCTCCCGGCGCTGGCGGCGGCCGTGCTCGGGCTGTTGCTGGTCGACCCCGCGCTGGGCACCGATCCCGGGTTCGCGCTGTCCGTGCTCGCCACCGGTGCCCTGGTGCTGCTGGCTCCCCCATGGTCGGCGTGGTTGCGTCAGCTCGGCGTGCCGCCGGGGGTGGCCGAGGCGCTCGCGGTGCCGGCGGCCGCCCACCTGGTCACCGCGCCTCTCGTGGCGGGGCTGTCCGGGCAGGTCAGCCTCGTCGCGGTGGTGGCGAACCTGCTGGCCGCGCCGGCGGTCGCCCCGGTCACCGTGCTCGGTGTGCTCGCCGCCGTCGTGTCGCCGGCCAGTTCGGTGCTCGCACAGCTGTGCGCCTGGCTGGCCAAGCCCGCCGTCGGCTGGCTGGTCTGGGTGGCGCACTGGGGTGCCACCGTCCCGGGTGCCGCGTTGACCTGGCCGGCCGGAATCCGGGGCGCCGCGCTGCTCACCGTCGCGGTGATCGTCGGCGTGCTCCTGCTGCGCCACCGACGGCTGCGCGCGCTGCTGGTGGCGGCGGTGATCGGGGTGCTGCTGATCGTGATCCCGACCCGGTTCGTGACGCCGGGTTGGCCGGCCACCGGGTGGTCGGCGGTGGCCTGCGACGTCGGCCAGGGTGACGCGGTCGTGCTGGCCACCGGCCAGGCCGGGCGCGGCGTGCTGGTGGACACCGGCACCGAGGACGGCGCGGTGGACGGCTGCCTGAGCCGACTCGGGATCAGCGTCCTGTCCCTCGTGGTGATCACCCACCTGCACGCCGACCACCTGGGCGGGTTGGCCGCGGCGCTGGGCGGCAGGGCGGTGGGCGCGGTCGCGCTCGGCCCGGCGCATCAGCCGGCCTGGGCCGACGAACGGGTCCACCGGGCCGCCGCCGAGCGGAACATCCCGGTGCTGGAGCTGCGCGCGGGCCAACAGCTGGACTGGCCGGCGCTGAGCCTGCGGGTCCTCGGTCCAGTCGACCCGGCGGACCCGGTCGACCCGACCGACGGCACCGACGTGAACAACACCTCCCTCGTGCTGCGGGCGACCGCGCCGACCGGCACCCTGCTGCTCACCGGTGACGTCGAACTACTGGCCCAGGCGAGCCTGTTGACCTCCGGTGTCGACCTGCGGGCAGACGTGCTCAAGGTCCCGCACCACGGGAGCCGGTACACCTCGCCCGGCTTCCTGGCGGCGGTGCATCCCCGGCTCGCCCTGGTCAGTGTCGGCGCCGGCAACACCTACGGGCACCCGAACTCGACGGTGCTGGACGCGCTCCGCCGGGCCGGCACGCTGGTGCGGCGTACCGACGAGTCCGGCGACGTGGCCGTGGTGGCCTCCAGGGAGGGCCCGGTGGCGGTGGCCCGAGGTCATCCCCGGCCGGCGCCCCGCCAGCGTGGACGCGGCTGAGCCCGGCCGCTCGACGTGATCTGTCGGTGCGGCCGGGCTCAGTGGTCGGGTACCCCGGTCAGTTGGCTCAGCGGTGGGTCGGCTCAGCGGTCGGTTGGCTCAGCGGTGGGTCGGCTCAGCGGTGGGTCGGCAGGGGTGGGTCGGCTCAGCCCTGCAGCACGCGCCGGACCTCGGCGGTGGAGGACGACACGGTGGCGGTCGGGCCCACGTGACCGGCGACCGCGTCGAGCGTCTTCAGCCCGTCGCCGGTGATCAGCAGCACGGTGTCGGCCTCCGGGTCCAGCTGACCGGACTCGATCAACTTGCGGGTGCAGGCGAGGGTGACCCCGCCGGCGGTCTCCGCGAAGATCCCCTCGGTCCGGGCGAGCAGCCGGATCGCGTCCACCACCTCGGCATCCGACACGTCCGCCACCGCGCCCCCGGTACGCCGCACGGTGTCGAGCACGTAGGGGCCGTCCGCCGGGTTGCCGATGGCCAGCGAGCGCGCGATGGTGTCCGGCCGGACCGGACGGATCACGTCGTGGCCCTCCGCGAATGCCGCCGAGACCGGCGAGCAGCCGGTGGCCTGTGCGCCGAACACCTTGTACGGCGTCGGCTCCACCAGGCCCAGCGTGCCGAGCTCGCGGAACGCCTTGTCGACCTTGGTCAGCTGGGAGCCGGAGGCCACCGGCACCACGATCTGCTCCGGGAGCCGCCACCCCAGCTGCTCGGCCACCTCGTAACCCAGCGTCTTGGAGCCCTCGGCGTAGTACGGGCGGACGTTCACGTTGACGAACGCCCAGTCCTCTTCTTCGGCGGCCAGCTCGGTGGCGAGGCGGTTCACGTCGTCGTAGTTGCCGTCCACCGCGATCAGGGTGCCGCCGTACACGGCGGTCATCTGGATCTTGGCCTGCTCGAGCGACTTCGGGACGAGCACCACCGAGCGCCAGCCGGCACGGGCCGCGGCGGCCGCGACGGCGTTCGCCAGGTTGCCGGTGGACGGGCAGGCCAGCACGCTGAAGCCGAGCTCACGGGCGGCGGCCAGGGCCACCGCGACCACGCGGTCCTTGAACGAGTGGGTGGGGTTGCCGGTGTCGTCCTTCAGCCACAGGTTCTTGAGGCCGATTTCCTTGCCGAGCCGCTCCGCGCGCACCAGGCGGGTCATCCCGGGCTCGGTGTTGGGGTGGCGGGTCACGTCGGTCGGCACCGGCAGCAGCGAGGCGTACCGCCAGATCGACTTGGGACCGGCCTCGATGCGCTCCCGGGTGACGCCGACGAAGTCGTAGGCGACCTCGAGCGGGCCGAAACACTCCGGACAGGCGAACTCCGGGGCGAGCGGGATCTCATGGCCACACTCGCGACAGGACAGGGCACGGGCCGGCCCGAGGTCGAGCGAGGTGGAAGCGGATAGCGTGGTGCTCACGGACATCGCGAGGTCTCCTCATCTGTCCCGCAACATGCGGGTCGGAATTGGCACCGTGATCACTGAGCGACCTCGCCCATGACGGGCGTGCTGCGCAACGGCTATGCGCAGATCGGTCAATGCCGGTTGCCGGGGCTTCGCAGGGCCGTTCCCTCTGCCCCTCTGGATGAGCCTTATTCAGTTGTGGCCCGCGCTCGGACCGCTCGCCATCGGAGGTGAGCTAAGGCCACGTTACGTCAAGGTTGCCCATTCCGCCCAGTCTGTTCCGCGATCTGGGAGCCGGCTCACTCGCCCGGCGCGGGCCGCCCTGTTGCCTGTGCGCTCCGGGCCGCCCGCCCGGGGGATGCGGGCCAGGGCTCCCTCCGGTGCCCTCGGGGTGGCACGTCCGGGGGTGTCCGGCGGGGCTGGGACGATGGCGGCATGAGCAGCCCGCCCGCGAGCCAGGCCGACCACGGCGCCGCGATCAGCGTGACCACTCCGCCGCTCCGGTTGATCGTCGGCGACGAGGAGCTGCTGGTCGAGCGGGCGGTGGAGAACGCGCTGGCCTCGGCGCGGGCGGCCGACCCGAGCGCCGAGCTGCGCAGGGTCGCCGCCGCTTCGCTGACCAGGGCCGAGCTCGCCGAGCTGATCAGTCCGTCGCTGTTCGCCGAGGGGCGGGTGGTGGTGCTGGACGCGGCCCATGAAGCGAGCAAGGACGTCGCCTCGATGATCACCGACTACGTCGCCGACCCGGCCGACGGGGTGAGCCTGGTGGTACTGCACGCGGGGGGCGCGCGTGGCAAGGCGCTGGCCGACGTGTTGCGCGGCGCGGGTGCCGAGATCACTGAGTGCCCGCGGGTGACGAAGTACGACGAGCGGGTGGACTTCGTCCGCGCCGAGATCCGCCGGGCCGGTGGGCGTATCACCCAGGAGGCCATCCGGGTGCTGCTCGACGCGGTGGGCAACGACCTGCGCGAGCTGGCGGCCGCGTCGGCGCAGCTGGTCGCGGACACCGACGGCGGTGTCGACGAGAACGCGGTGCGCCGGTACCACCGGGGCCGCGCCGAGGTCACCGGGTTCGCGGTGGCCGAGAAGGCGATCACCGGGGACCGCTCCGGTGCACTCGAGGCACTGCGCTGGGCGATCGTGCTGGGGGTGCCGGCGGTGCTGGTGGCCGACGCGCTTGCCGACGCGGTCCGTACGGTGGCCAAGGTCGGTGCGGCCGGCCGGGGCGACCCGTTCAAGATGGCCGGGGCACTGGGCATGCCGCCGTGGAAGATCCGCAAGGCGCAGGCGCAGGCCCGCGGTTGGCGGCCGGCCGGGATCGCGCTCGCGATGGCGGCGGTGGCCGTGGTCAACGCCGACGTCAAGGGCGCGGCGCCCGACCCGAACTATGCGCTCGAGCGCGCCGTGCTGCGGATCGTGGAAGCCCGCGAGGTCAGCTAGCTGCTGTTGTGGCTGGCACAGACCGGGTGCTGCCCGCACAGCCCGTGCACGGGCTGTGCGGGCCACAGCGGGTCTGTGCGAGGCGCGAGTGGGCGGGCGCGCCGGCGGTAGGGCACAGCAAATCGGCGGCGCTACCCCACGGGAGTGGACAGCGCCGCCGATGGCCGCAGCGGGAGTTCTACTCAGTTCATCGCCGCCGACCCAGCGGGTATTACAGCTGGGGCGAAAGAAAGTTCTGAGGCGATGTACGTCGGTGAGCGATCAGCTCGCGTTGACCTTGCGGGCCATCGCGGCCTTCTTGTTCGCGGCCTGGTTCTGGTGGATGACACCCTTGCTGGCCGCCTTGTCCAGCGCGCGGCTGGCGGAGCGCTGACGCTCGACGATCTTGTCGTTGTCCCCGGCTTCGAGGGCTTCGCGGAAGCGGCGGATCGAGGTCCGGAGGGCTGACTTGACCGACTTGTTGCGCTGGCGGCGCTTCTCGTTGGTCTTGACCCGCTTAATCTGCGACTTGATGTTGGCCACGCGACTGCCTCTGGTCTTCCTGTTCGTCGTTGTTCGCCGCGCGCCGCTGACTGGCGACGGGCCGCTGCAGCCCGGCGGGAGGATCACGCGGGCATTCGACTTACCAGGGTAACAGCGCCCCGAAGTCTCAGGGTTCCCGGGGCGAATCTCCGTATCTTCCCTGATGTCCGGGCGCCGCCGCCCGACAACCATCGTGGTCATGAGGGGAACAACAAACCTGACGGCCACGACGTCCCACCCGCCCTGCTCGAAGGCCGACCCCGAGCTGTGGTTCGCCGAGCGCCCGGCCGACCTGCACCTCGCCAAGGCGCTGTGCGGGCACTGCCCGATCAAGGCGGCCTGCTTGGCGGGCGCGCTGGACCGGGAGGAGCCCTGGGGCGTCTGGGGCGGCGAGATCATCCAGCAGGGCGTCGTGCTCGCCTACAAGCGGGGCCGGGGTCGGCCGAGCAACGCCGACCGGCGGCTCGGCCTGGTGACCAAGGTCGCCAGCGACCACGGACCCGAGCTCACCAGACCCGGTACGACAGGAACTTTCCACTCAAGGTCAGCTTGACCCGGTCGCCCTTCGGGTCGGGCACCCGCTCGAAGTCGAGTTCGAAGTCGATCGCGCTCATGATGCCGTCGCCGAACTCCTCGCGGATCAGCTCGCTGATCGTGCTGCCGTAGACCTGGATGGCTTCCTGCAGCCGGTAGACGATCGGTTCGCTGGTGTCCACCGCGTCGACACCGCGCACCGGCGGCAGCTGCAGTGCCTCGACGACCGCCTCGTCGAGCTCGAGCACGTTGCCGGCGGCGGCGGCCTGCTTCTCGCTGAGCGGCTGCTGGCCCAGCAGCGCCGAGGTGCTCCACTCGGTGGACTGCCCGACGGATTCGGCGATGGTCGCCCAGGACAGCCCCAGGCGCTTCTTCGCGGCGAGCACGGCGGTCGCGGCGTCGCGGCGGCTCAGGCTGGGCAGTGGGGTAAAGGTCATCTCACGCTCCCGGTGATGGTCGGTCCAGCTTGATCGTTGCCTGTCCTCCGGCCGTCGGCAAGCAGCCCACAGTGAACATGGTGTTGCTCACCGCGCCGCCGCTCCGGTCGACCAGCGCGGTCACACTCCCGGATCCGGCACACCGGATACTCGCTCCGGACACATCGGAGGGCCGCCGCGGCCGGGGACGGGGCGCCGGCTGGTGCACAGGGGTGGGCGATGGCCGCGGACAGGGCAGCGGACAAGGCAGCGGACAGGGCTCCCTCGCCGTGGGCGCCGCTGCGGTCGGCGGTGTTCCGGGCGCTGTGGATCGCGGTACTGCTGAGCAACATCGGCACCTGGATGCAGACCGTCGGCGCGCAGTGGCTGCTGGTCTCCGGGCCCGGTGCGTCGGTACTGGTCGCCCTGGTGCAGACCGCGAGCAGCCTGCCGGTGCTGCTGTTCGCGCTGCCGTCCGGGGTGCTGGCCGAGTTCCTGGACAAGCGCCGGCTGCTGCTGGTCACCCAGCTGTTCCAGACCGTGGTCGGGGCCGTGCTCGCGGTGCTCACCGCGACCGGTGCGATGGGCCCCTCGCTGCTGCTGGTGCTCACCTTCCTGCTCGGCGCGGGCGCGGCGGTGCAGCTGCCGGCGTATCAGGCGGTGATCCCCGAGCTGGTGCCGCGAGCCGAGCTGCCCGGCGCCGCCGCGCTCGGCTCGATCAGCGTCAACCTGGCCAGGGCGGTGGGCCCGGCCATCGCCGGGCTGGTGATCTCCTGGATCGGCGTCGCGGCGGTCTTCGCGATCAACGCCGTGACCTTCCTGGTGTTCGCGGCGGTGCTGGTGTGGTGGCGGCCGGAGCCGGTGGACCGGCCGCACCCCGAGGCGTTCCTGTCCGCGCTGCGGGCCGGCGGGCGCTACGTCCGGCATGCCCCGGTGGTCCGGCGGGTGATGCTGCGGCTGGTGCTGTTCATCGTGCCCGCCTCGGCGCTCTGGGCGCTGTTGCCGCTGATCGCGGACCGGCGCCTGGGTATCGGCTCCGGCGGCTACGGGCTGCTGTTGGCCGCGCTGGGCATCGGATCGTTGGTCGGCGCGGTGCTGCTGCCCCGGCTGCGCCGCCGGTGGAGCCCGACGATGCTGCTCACGCTGGCCAGCGTGAGCTACGCGGCCGCGCTGCTGGTGGTCGGGCTGGTGCGGATCCCGTGGCTGGTCGTGCTCGTGCTGCTGCCCGCCGGGGTGGCCTGGATCATGGTGCTGTCCAGCCTGAACGCGACGGTGCAGGGCTTCCTGCCGCGCTGGGTACGGGCCCGGGGGTTGTCGTTCTACCAGGTGGTGCTGTTCGGTGCCACGGCCGGCGGTTCGGCGCTGTGGGGGCTGGTCGCGGTGCCGCTCGACCTGCCGCTCACCTTCGTGGTCAGCGCGGCGCTGCTGCTGGCCGGCGCCGCGTCGGCGCGACTGCTGCCGCTGCTCGACGTGGCGGGGGTGGACCGGGGGGAGGCGCCCGCCTGGCTCGACCCGCAGCTGGTGCTCGACCCCGAGGAGAACCCGGGTCCGGTGCTGGTCACCGTCGAGTACGTGGTGCCCGGCGGCCAGCTCGACGAGCTGCTGGCCGGACTGGTGGCGGTGCGCCGCACCCGGTTGCGCACCGGCGCGGTCAGCTGGCGCGCCTACCGGGACGGCGAACGCCCGGAGCTGGTCGTCGAGCAGTTCGTCGTGCCGTCCTGGGAGGAGCACCTGCGCCAGCACAGCGGGCGGCTGACCGGCGCGGACCAGTTGAGCCTGGACCGGGTCCGCGAGCTGTCCGACCCGCCGCCCAAGGTCAGCCACCTGTTCTCGGTCTGATCGCACCCGCGCCCGGCGATCGCAGGCCGGTCCGTGCCCGCCGAGATGGCCGCCGAGATGGCCGCCGGGGTGGAGAGATCGGCCACCTCGGCGGGCGTACGCGCGGGGGCAGGTCAGCGGACGTGCGACCATGGAAGGAGCCCCGTCAGGGCCCCCGCCAGTAAAGGAACCGAGTGAGCACGTTCGCCGACCGCACGTTCACCGCGCCGGAGCGCATCCGCAACTTCTGCATCATCGCGCACATCGACCACGGCAAGTCCACCCTGGCCGACCGCATGCTGCAGTACACCGGCGTGGTCGACGAGCGCAACTACCGGGCCCAGTACCTGGACCGGATGGACATCGAGCGCGAGCGTGGCATCACCATCAAGGCGCAGAACGTCCGGTTGCCCTGGAAGGTGGGGGACACCGAGCACGTCCTGCACCTGATCGACACCCCGGGGCACGTCGACTTCACCTACGAGGTCAGCCGGGCGCTGGAGGCCTGCGAGGGCGCGATCCTGCTGGTCGACGCCGCGCAGGGCATCGAGGCGCAGACCCTGGCCAACCTGTACCTGGCGCTGGAGAAGGACCTCACCGTCATCCCGGTGCTCAACAAGATCGACCTGCCGGCGGCCGACCCGGACCGCTACGCCGCCGAGCTCGCGCACATCGTCGGGTGTGAGCCCGAGGACGTGCTGCGGGTCAGCGCGAAGACCGGGTCCGGGGTGCGTGAGCTGCTCAACGAGGTGGTCCGGCTGGTGCCGGCACCGGTCGGCGACCCGGAGGCACCGGCGCGGGCGATGATCTTCGACTCGGTCTACGACACCTACCGGGGCGTCATCACCTACATCCGGGTGGTGGACGGCCGGATCACGCCGCGCGAGCGAATCAAGATGATGTCCACCGGCGCCGTGCACGAGCTGCTCGAGGTCGGCATCGTCTCGCCCGACCCGAAGCCCTCCGAGGGCCTCGGCGTCGGCGAGGTGGGCTACCTGATCACCGGGGTGAAGGACGTCCGGCAGTCCAAGGTCGGCGACACCGTCACCTCCCAGCACCACGGCGCCACCGAGGCGCTGACCGGCTACCGCGAGCCGCGCCCGATGGTCTACTCCGGGCTCTACCCGGTGGACGGCTCGGACTATCCGGAGCTTCGCGAGGCGCTGGACAAGCTGCAGCTCAACGACGCCGCGCTGACCTACGAGCCGGAGACCTCCACCGCGCTGGGCTTCGGCTTCCGGTGCGGGTTCCTCGGCCTGCTGCACCTGGAGATCACCCGGGACCGGCTGGAGCGCGAGGCCGGCCTCGACCTGATCTCCACCGCGCCGAACGTGGTCTACCGGGTGGTGCTCGACGACGGGTCCGAGATGACCGTGACCAACCCGTCGGACTGGCCGACCGGCAAGGTGGCGGAGATCCACGAGCCGATCGTCAAGGTCACCATCCTGGCGCCGTCGGAGTTCATCGGCTCGATCATGGAGCTGTGCCAGGCCCGGCGCGGCCAGCTGGGCGGCATGGACTACCTGTCCGAGACCCGGGTCGAGCTGCGGTACACGATGCCGCTGGCCGAGATCATCTTCGACTTCTTCGACGCGCTGAAGTCCCGGACCCGGGGCTACGCGAGCCTGGACTACGAGGAGGCCGGCGAGCAGGCCGCCGACCTCGTGAAGATCGACATCCTGCTGCAGGGCGAGCCGGTGGACGCGTTCTCCGCGATCCGCCACCGGGACTCCGCCTACGGCTACGGCACGACGATGGCGGCGAAGCTGCGCGAGCTGATCCCGCGCCAGCAGTTCGAGGTGCCGATCCAGGCCGCGATCGGTTCGCGCATCATCGCGCGGGAGAACATCCGGGCGATCCGCAAGGACGTGCTGGCCAAGTGCTACGGGGGCGACATCACCCGTAAGCGCAAGCTGCTGGAGAAGCAGAAAGAGGGCAAGAAGCGGATGAAGACGATCGGGCGGGTCGAGGTTCCGCAGGAGGCCTTCGTGGCGGCGCTGTCGACCGACGAGTCCGGCGACAAGGCGAAGTCGAAGAAGTAGTAGCGGGCGGTGCGCGGCCGCGGCGCACCGTCGTTGGTGCTGCCCGGCCGCCCCGATGGGGCCCGCGGCGGGCGGCTGGCCGGCCGCCCCATCCGGTGGTGCGAGGTTACTTGGCGACCGGAATGGACTCGGCGACGCGGTTCAGCAGGCTGCTCAGTGCCTGGCCGCCAGTGGCGATCTTGCCGAGCGCGCCGTCCACCCGCTGCTCCAGCTGACGGCTGATCCGCTCCACGACCTGCCGGCCGTTCGGTGCCAGGTGTACCAGCACCCGCCGGCGGTCGTTGGGGTCGTTGCGGCGGAACGCCAGCGAGTGGGCGACCAGGCGGTCGACCACCCGGGTGGCGGTCGGGTTGGGCACCGCCGCGTGCTCGGCGATCTCACCCATGCTCCGGCCCCCTCCTCGGGAGAGTAGGAGCAGGACCCGCCAGCCTTCCCGGCTCAGCCCTTCTTGCGCGGTGACGGGAGTCAGAACCGCGTCGACAGCCCGGTCGGCATGATCGAGAAGTTCGACCACACTGACGCAATCCGGAGGGGTACGCGTGACGCAATCCGGAGGGGTGCGCGGTGAAGGCACGGATGGACTAATCACGACAAAAGAGTGTACGTGTCATCGCTCGAAAGTGGTATATGACCTGGCACCGATGGGTGATTGCGGTCATTTGTTTTGCGCACGCGTGAAGATGATCTTACCCGCGGTCCTGCCTTCCAGCATGGCCCGGAACCCTTCTTCCGCCTGCTCCAGCGGCAGTTCCAGCCCCACCTCGGGGACGATTCCGGCGGTGTCCACGAACGCCAGCAGGTCGCGCAGCTCGTCGAGAGTTCCCATTGTGGAACCGATCACACGAAGCTGCAGGAAGAACAGCCGCTGCAGGTCAGCGGGCGGGTTCGGGCCGCTGGTCGAGCCGGAGCAGACGATCACGCCACCCGGCTTCAGGGCGCGCAGGGAGTGGCTCCAGGTCGCCTCGCCGACGGTCTCGAAGACCCCGTCGACCTTCTCCGGCAGCCGCTCGCCGGAGGCGAAGGTGGCGTGCGCGCCCAGCTTCTCAGCGAGCGCCCGCTTGTCGTCGCCGCGGCCGGTCACCCAGACCCGCAGCCCGGCCGCGCGCCCCAGTTGGATCAACGCGGTGGACACCCCGCCCGAGGCGCCCTGCACGAGCATGGTCTGCCCCGGCCGCAGCCCGGACTTGGTGAACAGCATCCGGTAGGCGGTCAGCCACGCGGTGCCCATGCCGGCGGCGCGCACCGCGGACAGCCCGGCCGGCTTGGGTACCGCATTGCGCGCGGGCACCACCACGGTGTCGGCGAAGCTGCCCTGGTGTCGCTCGGTGAGCAGGCTGCGGCGCGGGTCGAGCGTCTCGTCGCCGGTCCAGCTCGGGTCGCCGATCACCGAGTGCAGCACGACCTCGGTGCCGTCGGCGAGCGTGCCGGCACCGTCGCAGCCCAGGATCATCGGGAACTGCTCCGGCTTGATGCCGACGCCGCGCAGGGTCCAGATGTCGTGCATGTTCAGGCTGGCGGCGGTGATGTCGACGGCCACCCAACCGTCCGGTACCTCGGGTTCCGGGCGGTCCCCGACGGTGAGGGAGGCGATCGGGTCGTCGCGGTTGGGCTCGGCTGCGTAAACGGCGAACATGGCCTCGACGGTAGTCCGCGGGGCGTCGGTCTACCCTGTGGGGCGTGTTGCGTTCGCTGGCCGACTGGTGGGATTCGGTCGAACTCTGGATCACGCAGTTGGCGTTCCCGTTCCAGGTCGTGCTGGCCATCGTGGTGTTGCTGCCGCTGTGCGGTGGGGTCGCCGTGCTCGCCGACCTGGCCTCGGACAAGGTGGACGGCTGGTGGGCCCGCTACCGCGGCGCCCGGAGCGATCGCCCGGGGAGCTGACCGGGGTGTCCCGTGCCGATAGCCGACCCCTGGGCCGGCGGCTGACCTGGCTGGTCGGCCTGGTCGGCCTGGTCGGGTTGCTGGGCGCGCTGCTGCTCGGGTGCTCGGCCGGTACCGCCACCTCCACCGCCCAGTCGCTCGCCGGGTCGAGTGCGGCCTCGGCCGCGCCGGCCGGCTGTCCCGCGCCGTCGGCGAGCGCCCCGGGGGCGAAGGAGTCACACCTGCCGGTGCGCTCGCTGTGTGCGCTGCCCGTGCAGGTCGCCCAGGTGTGGCGGACCATCCAGACCGGCGGGAAGTTGACCTACTCGCGAGACGGCATCGTGTTCAACAACGCCGAGCACCTGCTGCCGGCGCACACCCGCGGCTACTACCACGAGTACACCGTGCCGACGCCGGGTTCACGGGATCGCGGCACTCGGCGGTTGATTACCGGCCAGACCCATGAGGTGTACTACACGGGCGATCACTACGTGTCTTTTGTGGTGGTCGACCCGACCGCTGTTGCCGGCAATTGAGGGCATTACCTGCTGAATCTTGCGTAGCGGGGGTACTGACCGCCACCAATAGAGTGGCAGGTATTCCCAGTTCTCATTCGGTGCGCCCGGCGGCCGGCACTTCGCCCGCCCTGGCGTCTTCGCGCATGATCGGCGCCGCGAGCGCAAGCGCTGCTGGGGTTCAGCGCCGGTAAGACTTCGGCCGGCGGGCCTCGGCAGCGCCGCCACGGCCGCCTAGGGTTCTCTCCCATGGTGCCGATGCAGCTGGCCTCGATCGTCGACGGTGTCGAGGTCGCGGGTGGAGCGGAGTACACGTCCCGCAATCCGAGCCGGTGTGACGAGGTGGTGGCCGACGTCCGACTGGCCGCCGCCGAGGACTTCCGCCGCGCCGCCGAGTCGGCCAAGCGGGCCCAGGTCGCCTGGTCCGAGGTGCCGGCGCCGGTCCGCGGCCGGGTGATCGCCAACCTGGGCCGCCTGGTGGAGGCCAATAAAGAATCACTAGCGGCACTGGTCGTCAGAGAGATCGGCAAGCCGTCCGCCGAGGCGCTCGGCGAGGTGCAGGAGATCATTGACACCTGCGACTTCTTCCTCGGCGAGGGCCGGCGGCTCTACGGCCAGACGGTCCCCTCCGAGATGCCGGACAAGCAGCTGTTCACCTTCCGGGTGCCGGTCGGGGTCGCCGCTGTGATCACCGCCGGCAACTTCCCGGTCGCGGTGCCGTCCTGGTACCTGGTGCCGGCGCTGCTGTGCGGCAACGCCGTGGTGTGGAAGCCGGCCGAGTACGCGGCGGCCAGCGCGCGGGCGCTCGCCGAGCTGGCCTGGCGGGCCGGGGTGCCGGCCGGGGTGCTGAACCTGGTGTTCGCCGACGGTGCGAGCACCTACAACGGCCTGGAGCAGGCACTCGCCGCCGGGGTGGTGGACAAGGTCGGGTTCACCGGGTCCAGCGCGGTCGGGGTGCGCATCGGTGAGCTGTGCGGCCGGCACCTGCAGTCGCCGTGCCTGGAGCTGGGCGGCAAGAACCCGATGGTGATCGCCCCGGACGCCGAGCTGGACCTGGCGGTGGAGGGCGCGCTGTTCTCCGGGTACGGCACGGCCGGGCAGCGCTGCACCTCGCTCGGTTCGGTGATCGTGCACGCCGACCTGCACGACGAGTTCATCCGCCGGTTCGACGCCGCGGTGCGGTCCGCGAGGATCGGTGACCCCACCCGGGACGTGCTGTACGGGCCGCTGTTGGACGAGAAGTTCGCGGACGGGTTCGAGAAGGTGCTCGGCTGGGTCGCCGCGCACCACCGCGTGCTCGGCTCCAGCTCGGTCGGCCGGATCACCTCCAGTGCCCCGAGGGACGGCTTCGTCGGCGACCCGGCCGCCGGGCTGTTCTACCACCCGGTGGTGCTGGACGGGGTGCGCGCCGAGGACGAGGTGTTCCAGCAGGAGACGTTCGGCCCGCTGGTCGGGGTAACCACCTACCGCGACCTGGACGAGGCCATCGAGCTGGCCAACGCGCCCGGCTACGGGCTGTCCGCCGCGATCTACACCACCGACCCGGCCACCGCGTTCCGGTTCCGCGCCAAGGTCGGCGCCGGCATGGTGAGCGTGAACAACTCGACCTCCGGCGCGGAGGCGCACCTGCCGTTCGGCGGCAACGGGAAGTCGGGCAACGGCAGCCGGCAGTCCGGCATCTGGGTGCTCGACCAGTTCACCCGCTGGCAGTCGATGAACTGGGACTTCTCCGGCAAGCTGCAGAAGGCGCAGATGGACGTCGCAACGGTGGAGCCGGACCTGGACTACCGGCTGTCCAGCCTCGACCAGCCGGAGCGCTGAGCATGGCCGCCGAACTGCCCGGGCGCGCCGAGGTGGTGGTGATCGGCGGCGGTGTGGTGGGGACCAGCGCGGCGTTCCACCTGGCCGAGGCTGGGGTGGACGTCCTGCTGCTGGAGCGCGACGAGCTGGCCTCCGGCAGCACCTCGCGGGCGGCCGGCGGGGTGCGCGCGCAGTTCTCCGACCCGGTGAACATCCAGCTCGGCCTGCGTAGCCTCGAGGCGTTCGAGCGGTTCGCCGACCGCCCGGGTGGCGAGATCGACCTGGTGCAGCACGGCTACCTGTTCCTGCTGGACAACACCGACGACGTGGCCGCGTTCCAGCGCAACGTGGCGGTGCAGAACGAGCTCGGGGTGCCGAGCCGGATGTTGGACGTCGCCGAGGCGTGCGCGATGTCGCCCTACGTCAACCCCGAGGGACTGCTCGCCGCGACGTTCTCGGCCCGCGACGGGCACTGCACGCCGGAGGCGGTGGTGGCAGGTTACGCCGCCGGTGCCCGGGCGCACGGGGCGACCATCCGGCGGCACTGCACGGTCACCGGGATCGACGTGGTGGACGGCGCGGTCACCGGCGTGCGCACCGACTCGGGCACCGTCGGTACCGGCACGGTGATCTGCGCGGCGGGTGCCTGGTCGGCCCGCGTGGGCGAGCTGGCCGGGGTGGCACTGCCGGTGCGGCCGCTGCGCCGCCAGGTGGTGGTCAGCGAACCCGTCGCCGACCTGCCCCCGGAGCTGCCGTTCACCATCGACTTCGGCACCTCCTTCTACTTCCACGACGAGGGCCCCGGACTGCTGATGGGGATGTCCGACTCCGAACAGGGCTTCGGCTTCGACACCTCGCGCAGCGCGGAATGGCTCGGCCGGTTCGCCGAGGTCGTGGCGCGGCGGGCGCCGGCACTGTCCGAGGTGGGCATCGCGCACGGCTGGGCCGGGCTCTACGAGATGACCCCGGACCACAACGCGGTGGTCGGCGAGGCGGCGGCGGTCAGCCGGTTCCTCTACGCCACCGGGTTCTCCGGGCACGGCTTCCTGCAGGGCCCGGCGATCGGCGAGGTGCTGCGTGACCTGGTACTCGGGCACACCCCCGTGGTGGACGTGTCCGCGCTGGACGTGCGGCGGTTCGCCGGCCTGGCGTCGCGGCCAGAGCTGAACTTCGTCTGACCTCTGGTGTCTCCCTACCGATCACAACCGAATCCTGGATGGGCACTATGACAGCCGACCTGCTGGAGAGCATCGACGAGTGGGGCCCGGAGAAGATCGTCTGCGTGTCCGACCCCCGGACCGGGATGCGCGGCGTGCTGGTGATCGACAACACCGCGCGCGGCATGGGCAAGGGCGGCACCCGGATGAGCCCGTCGGTGACCGTGGCGGAGATCGCCCGGCTGGCCAGGGTGATGACCTGGAAGTGGGCGGCGGTCGACCTGTTCCACGGCGGCGCGAAGGCCGGCATCCGGTTCGACCCGGCCAGCCCGGACAAGGAGCGGGTGCTGCGGGCGTACGTGCGCCGCCTCGCCGACCAGATCCCGTCGTCCTACGTGGCCGGGCTGGACATGGGCATGACCGAGAACGACGCGGCGATCATCCAGGACGAGCTCGGTGACCGCGGCGCGGCGGTCGGGGTGCCCGAGCAGCTCGGCGGGGTGCCCTACGACGAGCTCGGGGTGACCGGCTACGGGGTCGCCGAGTCGGTGGACGCGGCGCTGCGCAGGGCCGGCCGGTCGGTGAAGGGTGCGCGGGTGGCGTTCCAGGGGTTCGGCGCGGTCGGGGTGGCCGCCGCGCGCCGCCTCGACGAGATGGGCGCGACGGTGGTGGCGCTGTCCACGTCCCGGGGCGGCGTGCACGACCCGGGAGGGCTGGACGTCGCGCACTGGCTGGCGTTGCGGGCCGAGCGCGGTGACGACTGCGTACTCGGCGTGGCGCCCGGCGAGCGGCTGGCGGCGGGGGAGGAGCTGGTGCTCGACTGCGACGTGCTGATCCCGGCCGCCATCCAGGACGTGATCGACGCGGCGGTGGCGGCCCGGATCCGGGCGTCGCTCGTGGTGGAGGGCGCGAACCTGCCGACCAGTCCGGAGGCGCGCACGGTACTGGCCCGGCGCGGCGTGACCGTGGTGCCGGACTTCATCGCAAACGCGGGTGGGGTGGTTGCCGCCGCGTTCGCGATGGACGCCCGGTACTCGGCGTTCCGCCCCGACCCGGCGGCGATCTTCGAGGCGGTCTCCAGCCGGCTGCGGCAGAACACCGACACCGTGCTGGCACACGCCGAGTCGACCGGGGTGACGACGCACGAGGCCGCACTGGACATCGCCACCGAACGGGTCCGCACCGCGATGCGCCTGCGCGGCCGCCTACCCCGCTGACACAGACCACTTGATACCTAGTAGTACTATGCATCGTAGTACTATGCATCGTGCTTCTAGGGTTGCTGCGGGGTGAGGACCGGTGAAGGTCGCCAAGGATCTGGTGGCCGCCTCGGCGACTCCGATGGTGCTCGGCATCCTGGCCGAGGAGGCGAGCTACGGCTACGCCATCCTCCGGCGGATCAACGAGCTCTCCGGGGGCGAGCTGGACTGGACCGAGGGGCTGCTCTACCCGTTGCTGCACCGGCTGGAGCGCGTCGGTCACGTGGAGTCGAGCTGGCAGTCGGTCGCGGGGGAGCGGCGGCGCAAGTACTACCGCATCACCGACCAGGGCCTGGCCGAGCTCGCCGAGCAGCGTCGCCAGTGGGACACGGTCGTGGACGCGCTCAAGGCGATCTGGCAGGGCCCCGGTGATGTCAGGTCGTTGACAGTGCGCCCGCTGGAGGGGCACGCATGACGGCGGTGGGTGGCCAGGACGAGTTGGAGGCGCAGTTCGCGCAGTGGCGTGACTACGTACAGCGCCGCCGGGAGCTGCGACAGCCCGACGTCGACGAGCTCGAGGACCATCTGCGCGGCTCCGTCGACGAGCTTGTCGGGAGCGGCCTGCGCGCCGACGAGGCATTCCTGGTCGCGGTGAAGCGCATGGGCAGCCTGGACGAGCTGTCGCGCGAGTTCGCCCGGGAGCACTCGGAACGGCTGTGGAAGCAGCTCGTGCTCACCGATGATTCCGACAGCCCGGCGGCGCGGACCCGGTCGCGGCGGGTCCTGCTCGCGATGGTCGTCTGCGCGGCCGGCGCGGCGGCGTCGATCAAGGTTCCGGAGCTGTTCGGGCTGAGGTTGGCCTCGGACGGCACGTTCTACGGGCCGAACCTCAGCGTGTTGGCGCTGCCGTGGCTGGCCGGCTTCCTGGCCTGGCGCAGGCAGGCCCGCCGCCCGCTGATCGGGATACTGGTGGGGCTGTTCGCGCTCGGTGCCGCGGCGGCCAACGCCTATCCGCTGCCCGAGGCGTCGCAGTCGATGGTCATCACCAGCATCCACCTGCCCATCGCCCTGTGGCTCGTGGTGGGCTTGGCCTATGTGGCCGACGAGTGGCGCTCGTCCCGCCGACGCATGGACTTCATCCGCTTTACCGGTGAGTGGTTCGTCTACTTCGTCCTCATCGCGCTCGGCGGCGGTGTCCTCACCGCATTCGTCTTCGGCACCTTCCAGGCGATCGGGATCGACCCGGAGAAGTTCGTCTCGCTCTGGCTCCTGCCCTGCGGCGGCATGGCCGCGACCGTCGTGGCCGGGTGGCTCGTCGAGGCGAAGCAGAGCGTGGTCGAGAACATCGCCCCGGTGCTGACGCGGCTGTTCACGCCGCTGTTCACGGCGGTGCTGCTCGCCTTCCTCGTGGCGATCGTCTGGACCAGCGCCGGCATCGACGTCGAGCGCCAGGCGCTGATCCTGTTCGACCTCCTGCTGGTCGTGGTGCTGGGGCTGCTGCTCTACTCGACCTCGGCCCGTGATCCGCTGGCCCCGCCCGGGCTGTTCGACAAACTGCAGCTCGCCCTCGTGGTCAGCGCGCTGGCCATCGACGTGCTGGTGCTGGTGGAGATCGCCGGGCGCATCACCGAGGGCGGCACCACGCCCAACCGGACCGCGGCGCTCGGCGAGAACGTCATCCTGCTGGCCAACCTCGCCTGCTCGGCGTGGCTGCTGCTGGGGTTCCTCCGTCGGCGCACGCCGTTCGCGGCGCTCGAGCGCTGGCAGACCGGCTACCTGCCCGTGTACGCGGCGTGGGCCTGGATCGTGGTCCTGGCCTTCCCGCCCCTGTTCCACTACGTCTGACCGCTCCAGCCCCGTGAGTGGCGAGTGGTCCTACAGGGCCACTCGCCACTCACAGGGTCATACGATCACCGGGTGCTCAACCCGATCCACCTGCACACGCTGCGGGCCTGCGTGCGCACCCGGTCGTTCGCCGAGGCGGCCCGGGAGCTCGGGTACACCTCGTCGGCGGTGTCGCAGCAGATGTTCCAGCTGGAGCGCTCGGTCGGCGCGGCGCTGTTCGAGCGGTCCGCGCGCAGCGTGCGCCCCACCGCGGTGGCCGAGCAGCTCGCTGAGCGCAGCGGGGCGGCACTCGGTGCGCTGAGTACCCTGGAACGCGAGGCGGCGGCCATGGTCCGGGGTGAGGCGGGCAGCCTGCGGCTGGCCAGCTTCGCCACCGCGAACGCCCGGATCGTGCCGGCCGCGCTCGCCGCCGTGGTGGCCCGGCGCCCGAACGCCGAGGTGCAGCTGGACGAGGGCGAGCCGGACGAGGTGCTCGACGGCGTGCTGGAGGGCACGCTGGACGCCGCCGTGGTGTTCGACTACGACCGGGACCGCCGCGACTGGCCGGTCGAGCTGCACCGGGCCGAACTGCTCACCGAGCCGTTCGCGCTGGCCGTGCCACCCGGGCACCGGTTCGCCGGGCAGGCCGAGGTCGATCTCGCCGAGGCCGCGACCGAGACCTGGATCTGTACCAGGGCGGACACCGCCGGCGCCCGCTCGCTGGCCAGGCTGGCCGCCGACGCCGGGTTCGTGCCGCGCATCGTGTTCCGCAGCAACGACTACGGGGTGATCCGCGAGCTGGTGGCCAGGGAGCTCGGGGTCGCCATGCTGCCCGCGCTGGCCTGGCCGGACGGCGGCGTGCGGACTGTTGCCCTGGCCGGCAGCCGCCCCTTCCGGCAGGTGCTGGTGCTGTACCGGCCGAACAACACCAACCCGATGCTGCCGCTGGCACTGGACTGCCTGGAACAGGCCTGCGCCGAGTTCCGCTGGGACTGAGAGCTCACACAGCTCGCCCGGCTCCACACAGCGGCTCGAGCAGCTGTGTGAGCGTGACGCGAGCTGTGTGAGGAAGAGGCGAAGGTGCGCTGGGGCTCAGGGGGACGGACCGAGGGGGTGGCGGCTCTTGGCGCGGGCGGCCGCGTCGACAAAGCTGCGTACTGATGAGCGAGCCGATTGACGAGTACTTCGCCGCCACCGTCCTGGCACCGGCGGCCGCCGGATCGTTGCCCGCCGGGCTCACCGCGGAACGCGCCCTTGGCCTGTTCGACGCCCAGATGGGCAGCCGGCACCTCGACCTGGCCGCCCGCGCGCTGGGCTCGCGCGGCGACGGTTTCTACAGCATCGGCTCGTCCGGGCACGAGGGCAACGCGGCGGTGGCGGACGCACTGCGGCCCACCGACCCGGCGCTGTTGCACTACCGCTCCGGCGCGTTCTACCTGCGGCGGGCCAGCCAGGTGCCGGGCCAGTCGCCACTGCGGGACGTGCTGTACGGCATCACCGGCGCTGTCGACGAGCCGATCTCCGGCGGCCGGCACAAGGTGTTCGGCAACAAGGCGCTGGCGATCATCCCGCAGACCTCCACGATCGCCTCGCACCTGCCCCGCGCCGTCGGTCTCGCGTTCGGTCTGGAGCGCGCCGCCAAGCTGGGCGTGGGCGGCGCGCTGCAGACCGGATGGCCCGCCGACTCGGTGGTGGTGTGCAGCTTCGGTGACGCCTCGGCGAACCACTCCACGGCGGTCGGCGCGGTCAACACCGCGCTGCAGCTGCGCCACCGGGGTCTGCCGCTGCCGCTGTTGCTGGTCTGCGAGGACAACGGCATCGGGATCAGCGTGCGCACCCCGGACGGCTGGATCGAGGCGGCCTACCGGGACCGGCCCGGGCTGCGCTACCTCGAGGCGGACGGCTCGGACCTGGCCGCGTCCCTGGCGGCGGCGCGGGAGGCGGTGAGCTGGGTGCGGACCCGGCGCGCGCCGGTGTTCCTGCGGCTGCGCACGGTGCGGCTGATGGGCCATGCCGGGTCCGACGTGGAGCTGGCCTACCGGGGCGCCGGCGAGATCACCGCCGACTATGCCCGCGACCCGGTGGTGCGGACGGCGCGGCTGCTGGTGGACGCCGGGGTGCTGAGCCCCGAGGAGGCGCTGCGGCGCTACGAGCGCACGCGGGACGAGGTGGCGCGGATCGCCGAGGACGCGGTCGGGCGGCGGCGGCTGGGCTCGGCCGGTGAGGTGATCGCCCCGTTGGCGCCGTCGAGCCCGGCCCGGGTGGCCGCCGACGCCGCCGGGATCGCCGACCCGGAGACCCGGCGGCGGGCGTTCGGCGTCGACCGGGGCGGCCAGCTACCGGAGCGGGCCGGCCGGCTGACCCTGGCGCAGGCGATCAACCACGGGCTGGCCGAGGTGCTCGCCCGGGACGGCGCGGCGGTCGTGTTCGGGGAGGACGTCGCGGTCAAGGGCGGCGTCTACGGGGTCACCAGGGGGCTGCGCAAGCGGTTCGGCGGCGCCCGGGTGTTCGACTCGCTGCTCGACGAGCAGAGCATCCTGGGTACCGGGCTGGGCATGTCGCTGGCCGGGTTCCTGCCCATCGTGGAGATCCAGTACCTGGCGTACCTGCACAACGCGATGGACCAGCTGCGCGGCGAGGCCGCCACGCTGCGGTTCTTCTCCCAGGGGCAGTACCGCAACCCGATGATCGTGCGGATCGCCGGCCTGGCCTACCAGAAGGGCTTCGGCGGGCACTTCCACAACGACAACGGGGTGGCCGCGCTGCGGGACATCCCCGGGTTGGTGGTGGCCGTGCCGGGGCGCCCGGACGACGCCGCCGCGATGCTGGCCAGCTGTGCCTCGGCGGCGCGCACGGACGGCCGGGTCTGCGTGTTCCTCGAGCCGATCGCGCTGTACCACACCCGTGACCTGCACGAACCCGACGACGGCGGCTGGCTCGCCGACTACCCGGCGCCCGGCGGTGCACACGTCCCGCTGGGTAGTGGGCGGACCTACGGCGACGGCACCGACCTGACCCTGGTGAGCTTCGCCAACGGGCTGCGGATGAGCCTGCGGGTGGCGCGTCGGCTGGCCGCGCGGGGCATCGGCGCCCGGGTGCTGGACCTGCGCTGGCTGGCCCCGCTGCCGATGGCCGACGTGCTCCGCGAGGCCAACGCGACCGGGCGGGTGCTGGTCGTGGACGAGACCAGGGAGTCCGGCGGGGTGGCCGAGCCGGTGCTGGCCGGTCTCGTCGACGCCCGGTTCGCCGGTGAGCTGGCCAGGGTGAGCAGCGCGGACAGCTTCATCCCGCTCGGCCCGGCGGCGGAGCACGTGCTGCTGTCCGAGCGGGACATCGAGAAGGCGGCCCGGGAGCTGCTGCACCGCTGAGGGGTACATTCTGCGGCGGCTATATGCGTCTTCAGGTATGTTCTGGGCGTGTCCACCACGTTCGAAGTGCTCGCCGAACCCACCCGGCGGCGGATCCTCGACCTGCTGCGCGGCCGGCCCCGGCTGGTCGGCGAGCTCACCGAGGAGCTCGGGCTGACCCAACCGGGCACCTCCAAGCACCTGCGCGTGCTGCGCGAGGCCGGCCTGGTCCAGGTCCGCCCGGAGGCGCAGCGGCGCTGGTACGAGCTGCGACCCGAGCCGCTCGCGGAGATCGACGAGTGGCTCGCGCCGTACCGCCGGCTCTGGGCCACCCACCTGGACGCCCTGGAACGCCACCTGGACGCGATGCCGGACTAGAGCCGCCCTCAGACCGCCCAGGACGGCTTGCGCTTCTCGAGGAAGGCGCGGATGCCCTCCTGGCCCTCCTCGGAGGCGAACCGGGCGGCGGACAGCGTTGTCATGGTGGCCAGGTCGTCCGCCATGGTGGCGCTCGCCGGGCCGCGCAGCAGTTCCTTGGTAGCCGCCAGTGCCCCGGGTGCGCCGAGGCGCAGCATGTCGGCGAAGCGCTGTACCTCGGCGTCCACCGCGTCGGCCGGCACCGCGCTGGTGATCAGGCCGATCTCGGCGGCCCGGCGGGCGTCGAACGACTCGCCGGTGAGGAACAGCTGGTACAGCGCGGCGGCTTGGACCCGGGGGATCAGCGGCACCGAGATCACCGCCGGCACCACCCCGATGCGCACCTCGGAGAACGCGAACGTGACCGGTTCGGCGGCCACCGCGAGATCGCACGCGGCCACCAGGCCCACCCCGCCGGCCCGCGCGGGGCCGGCCAGCTTGGCGATCACCGGGGTCGGTGAGTCCCAGATCCGTTGCAGCATGTCCGGGAAGTCGGTGACGCCCTGCTCCGAGGCGCTGGCGCCGCGCGACTCCTTGAGGTCCATGCCGGCGCAGAACACCGTGCCGGTGTGGGTGAGCACGATGACCCTGGCCAGGTCCGATTCGATCGCGCTGCCCAGGTGCGCCCGAAGCTCGCGGCGCAGCTGGGTGGACAGCGCGTTGCGGTTGGCTGGCGAGTCCAGGGTGATCGTGGCGATCCCCGCGTCGATCTCCAGGTGGACGAGTTCGTCGGTCATCTCCGGACCGTATCCGGTGGCGGCCCGGTGGTCGTGCCGAGACGCACCGATACCGGCAGGTCCACGTCCGGGGGGAGGTTGCCGTCGAGCAGTTCGACCACCGCGCGCGCCGCCATCCGGCCCTTCTCGTCGGTGGGCTGCACCACGGTGCTGAGCACGGTCGGGAGCAGCCAGGGCAGGTCGGCCCCGTCGAAGCCGGCCACGCTGACGTCCTCCGGTACCCGCAGGCCCAGCGCGGCGGCCGCGCGCAGTACGCCGGCGGCGAGTACGTCGCTCTGTGCCAGCACGGCGGTGGGGCGCCGCTGTGCCGGTACGTCCAGCAGCGCGCGGCCGGCCCGCTCGCCCTCGTCCACCGCGTTGCTGGCTGTCTCCATCGCCGGGACCGGCCCGAACACGTCGAACACACCCTCCAGCCGGTGCCGCACGTCCCGGTAGTGCCCGACCGACCGCCGCACGTCGTCGACCAGGCCCCGGGTGCCGTCCAGGCGCAGCGGCATGGCGACCGTGGCGACCCGGCGGTGGCCGAGCTCGTACAGGTGGCGGCCCAGTTCCGCGATGCCGCCCCGGTCGTCGATGTCGATCAGCACCACGCCGTCCGCCACCGGACCCTCCACCCCGACCAGTGGCACGCCGCGCTGCAGCAGCAGGTGCAGTGCCGGGTCGTCCTCGAGCCCGCAGGTGGCGAAGATCGCGGCGTCCAGCGGGATCCGGGCGAGCTTGTCCAGGCCCGGCCGGCTGGTGTCGCCGGCGAGCAGCAGCAGCCCGACGCCCCGCGGACCGAGCACCTCGGTGATGCCGTCCAGCAGCTGGATCGCGACCGGGTCACGGAAGGCGTAGAGCAGCCGCTCGCCGACGAAGGTGCCCACCACGCCGCTGCGGCCCCGGCGCAGGGACGCGGCCAGCGGGTCCGGTCCGGCGTAGCCGAGCTCTCCCGCCGCGGTGAGCACCCGCTGGCGGGTCCCCGGGGTCACCCGGGGGCTGCCGGCGAACGCGAGCGACGCGGTGGACGGCGACACGCCGGCCCGCGCGGCCACCAGGGCGAGCGTCGGTCGGGTGTTGGCGGGCACGTCCAGACGGTAGCCCGGCGGGGCCAGGGTCGGTGATCGACGTCCGGCGGAGTGCGGTAAACAGCATTGTGGCGCCGTCGATGGGGACGTATGGTCGAGCTATCGAATCGATTCGACATTGATCCGACGATCGAGAGGGAGTCAGTGACGGAGCTGATGGACGGCCCACGCACCGATGCGTTGGCCCGCGCCAGGAACGCCACGGCCGCCGCGTTCGCGCTGAACGGGCTGTGCTTCGCCTCCTGGCTGTCCCGGACGCCGTCCGCGCGGGACACCCTGTCGCTGACCACCGCGCAGCTCGGGTTGCTGCTCCTCTGCCTGTCCGGGGGAGCGTGCCTCGCACTGCCCGTGTCCGGGCCGGTGGTGCACCGGCTGGGCCCCGGGCGGGTGGTGCTGTTCGGGTCGTTCGGCGTCGGGCTCGGGCTGCTCGCACTGGCCGCCGGGCTGGCCACCCGCACGGTGTGGCCGGCCGCCGTGGGCCTGGTGGTCACCGGCATGTGCATGAGCAACTGGGACGTCGCGATGAACGTGGCGGGCGCGGACGTCGAGCGGCGCCGGGGGAAGACCCTGTTGCCGAGGCTGCACGCGGCGTTCAGCGTCGGCACCGTGATCGGTGGTGCCGCCGGGGCCGCCTCGGCCGCCCTCGGCGTGCCGCTGACCGTGCAGGTGATCGTCGCCGCACTGCTGGCCCCGCTGACCATGTCCTTCGCCGTGCGGTCCTTCCTGCCGGTCGCCGAGGTTTCCCGGCCCGGCGGCGGGCGGACCTCCTCGGGCGGGCTGCGGACCTGGCTGGAACCCCGCACGCTGCTGATCGGGGTGCTCACCCTCACCTTCGCGTTCACCGAGGGCAGCGCCAACGACTGGCTCGCTCTCGCGCTGGTCGACGGCCACCACACCAGCGAGGTACTCGGCGCCCTCGGTTTCGGTGCCTTCGTCACCGCGATGACCATCGGCCGGCTCAGTGGCGGTGCCCTGCTGGAACGCATCGGCCGGGTCAATGCACTGCGCGCCACCGCGGTGCTCGCGCTTGCCGGGCTGTCCCTGGTCACCCTCACCGGCTCGGTCGTCTGGGTCCTCGTCGGCGCGCTGCTCTGGGGTCTCGGTGCCTCGCTGGGCTTCCCGGTCGGCATGAGCGCGGCGGCCGACGACCCGGCGCGGGCGGCGGCCCGGGTCGGCGTGGTCAGCTCGATCGCCTACACCGCGTTCCTCGCCGGCCCGCCGCTGATCGGCATCCTGGCCCAGCACACCGGCATCCTGCACGCCCTGTTCGTCGTACTCGGCGCACTGATCATCGGCCTGCTGGTCACCGGCGCGGTACGCCCACTGCCGGCCGCCGACGGCGACCGCCGGTAGCCCTCGACGGGGCTCGCACAGACCTGCCGCCGCCGGCACAGCGGTTGCAAGGTCTGCGCCCGCGGCACGGGGTCTGTGCCGGCCGTCGTGAGTGCGGCTACTTGCCGATCGCCAGGCCGCGGGCGCGCAGCACGCGGCGCTCCACCGGGCGGAAGACCAGCAGCTCGATGCCGACGCCCACGATCAGGATCAGGAAGATCGCGGCGATCACCTTCGAGATGTTGTTGAAGTTGCTGCCCTCTTCGAGGTACGCACCCAGCCCGATACCCAGCAGCGGGCCGGCCGCGATGATCTCGGCCGCCATCAGGGAGCGCCAGGAGAACGCCCACCCCTGCTTGCAGCCGGCCAGGTAACCGGGCAGCGCGGCCGGCAGCAGGATGTGCCGGGCGCTGCTCAGGCCCCGGGCGCCGAGTACCTGGCCGACCCGGGGCAGGATCGGCGGGATCTGGTCGATACCGGCGACGAGGCCGTTCGCGATGGACGGGATGGAACCGAGCAGCACGACGAAGTAGATCGTGGAGTTGGTGAGACCGAACCAGAGCACGGCCGCCGGCACCCAGGCCACCGACGGCAGGCTCTGCAGCCCGGACAGCAGCGGCCCGATCGCGGCGCGCACCACGTTGACCTTGGCCACCAGCAGCCCCAGTGGGGTGGCGATGACCAGGGCGATGAGGAAGCCGAGGAACGCCCGGCTGACCGAGGTCCACAGGATCGACCACACCGACCCGTCGCGCACCACCAGCATGAACTCGTCCCACACCGCGATGGGTGCGGGCAGCTTGAACTCCGGCCAGAACGCCGCCGCCCACAGGCCCTGCCAGATGGCCAGGAACAGCACCAGCGCGACCAGCGGGGGCAACCAGGCGGCCAGCGCACGGCGCCACCACGCTGTCCGCTGCACCGTCGGGGTGTCGAGCGCATCCAGCCCGGCGAGGGCGGCGGCCGAGTCGTCCACCGGGTTCGGGCGGGGCGGTTCGCGGTGCGCTGTGCCGACCTCGGTCAGGTCAGGCGGCATGGCGGGTGATGACCTCTCGCAGGCTCGTGGTGATCTCTTCGTGCAGGTCGCCGCCGGCGTTCGCCACGTCCCACTCGCCGGCCACGGTGCCCGGCCGGGACGACAGCAGCACCACCCGCTGGGCGAGCCGCAGCGCCTCCCGCACGTCGTGGGTGACGAACAGCACGGTCGTACCGGTGGCCTGCCAGACCCGCAGCAGCTCGCCCTGCAGCACGTCCCTGGTGATCGCGTCCAGTGCGGCGAACGGCTCGTCCATCAGCAGCAGGCCGCCGGCCCTTTCGTCGTCGGGGCTGGTGGTGGCGGCGAGCGCCCGGGCCAGCGCGACCCGCTGGCGCATCCCACCGGACAGCTCGTGCGGACGCTTGCGGGCCTGCCCGCCGAGGCGGACCAGCTCGAGCAGCTCCTGGGCCCGCTCCCGCCGGGCGCCGCGGGGCACGCCGCTGAGCTGCAGCGGCAGCTCGACGTTGCGCCCGGCATCCAGCCAGGGCAGCAGCGCCGGCTCCTGGAACATGAACGACGCCCGGGTGGTGTTCAGGGTCAGTTCGCCGGTGGTCGGCCGGTCCAGTCCGGCCACCAGGTTGAGCAGGGTGGACTTGCCACAGCCGGAGGCACCGAGCAGGCAGACGAACTCGCCCGGCCGCACGTCCAGGGAGACGTCGCGCAGCGCGGTGACCGCCGCCGCGCCGGTGCCGAACGTCTTGCCGACACCCGCGAGTCGCACCGCGAGCTCGTCCGTCCCGGACGGGTGGCGCTGTGCCGACACCTGGCCGGCCGCCTGGCCGATGGTCACCGTCATACCCGGATCACCTCTGAGCCTTGTCGAGGCCGGCGGCGTCCACCGTCGGCTTGCCGCTGGCCTGCAGGATCTTGTTGAGCTCGGTCAGGTCCAGGAAGCCGTTCAGATCGGTCGCGGCGGGCGCTACGCCCGCGGTCACGCTGTCCTTGGCCAGCTGGGGGAACGTCGAGGCCAGTGGGTCGAGTCCGAAGGAGAGCTCGGAGAACGCCCGGTCCAGCACGGCCTGGTTGAGCGTGGAGCCGGTCAGTCGCTTGATCGCGGCGTTGGTGACGGTCTTCGCGTCGGCCGGGTTGCTGGCGGCGAAGTCGATGGCCTGCTGCTCGCCGCGCAGCAGTGCGTCCACCGTGTCCGGGTGCTGTTCCAGGAACTCGGTCCGCACGATCAGCACGGTGGTGGGGAACTGGCCGTTCGGCCACAGCGTCTTCTCGTCGACCAGCACGGTCGCACCGGCCTGGACCACCAGCTGGGAGCTCCACGGCTCGGGCAGCCAGCCGCCGGCCACCTGACCGGACTTGAACAGGTCCAGCGTGCGGGGGTTGGCCAGGTTCTGCACGGTCACCGCGTCCGGGCCGGCGCCGATCGCCAGGTTCTTGCCCTTGAGCCACTTCTTCAGCGAGACGTCCTGGGTGTTGGCCAGCTGCGGGGTGGCGATGGTCTGGCCCTTGAGCTGCTCCGGCGTGGTGATCCCCGGCTTGACCACCAGCTGGGCGCCGCCCGAGGTGGAGCCGGCGATCAGCCGGACGGTGGCGCCCTTGGACTGGTCGAACGCGTTGATCGCCGGGCTGGAGCCGATGAACGCGGCGTCCAGTGAGCCGCCGAGCAGTGCGCTGACCTCGGGTGGGCCGGCGTTGAACTGCTGGGTGACCAGCTTGGTGCTGCCCAGCTCCTTGGCGAAGAAGCCCTTGTCCAGCCCGATCAGCGCCGGGGCGTGGGTGATGTTGGGGAAGTAACCCAGCCGCAGTTCGGCGGCCGCGCCCTGGTTGGCGGCGGCCGGCGCCGAGGAGCCCCCGCTGTCGGCGCGGGAGCAGGCGGTGAGTGCGGCCGCCGCGATCAGTACGAGGGCCAGGGGACGGAGGCTGCGCTTCATCTACTCAATCTCTATCGCTGGGGCAGGAACGAACGCCTGCCGAGCTCGTGGTGGGGTTCCGGGGGCGGTCAGTGGACGGGGTCGAGCTCGGGCGTGGTCGGGGTCGCGGTCGGATTCGGGGGCTCGGCGGCGCGGCGCCGGGGTGCGAGCAGGACCAGCACGACGAAGCCGACCGCGGCCCCGGCGATGATCACCGGCGTGCCCACCTTCAGCAGCGCGAGTGCGGAGGCGAGCAGCACCCCCGCGACCACCGGCCGGATCAGGGCCGCCGGGCCCCGCGCGGACAGCCGGGCGCCCAGGTAGACCCCGGGCAGCGCGCCGAGCAGCAGAGCGGCGGTCAGGGCGAACTGGACGTCACCGAAGATCAGGTGGCCGAGTGTCGCGGCGGCCACCAGCGGGATCGCCTGCACGATGTCGGTGCCGACCAGCTTGGCCGGCCGCAGGGTCGGGTAGGCCACCAGCAGCAGCGCGATGATCACCGAGCCGGCGCCGACCGAGGTCATGCCGACCGCGAAGCCACCGACCACGCCGATCGCCACCGTGCGCAGCGGCCGGACGACTATCGGCTGCTCGACGTCGACCGGGCGACCGGCGGCGGCATCACGGCGGCGGTTGCGGCGGTCGAGCAGCTGCCGCACCACCATCATCGCCACCGAGGCGCACAGCGCGACGCCGATGACCAGTTTGAGGTTGTCCTGGACGCCGGCGCGGTGGCCGATCACGCCGATGAGCACGGCACCGGCGAACGCCGAGGGCACCGAACCCGCGGTGAGCCAGCCGACGAGCCGCCAGTCCACGGTGCGCTGGCGCAGGTGCACGGCGCCGCCGACGGGCTTCATCACGAGCGAGGTGAGCAGGTCACTGGAGATCGCGGCCAGCGGCTCGACCCGGAAGAACAGCACCAGCAGCGGCGTCAACAGCGCACCGCCGCCCATGCCGGTGAGGCCCACCAGGAAGCCCACCAGTAGTCCGGCGACGGACAGCGAGAGGTTGACGTGCACGATCGGGTGCCTGCCTTACGACGACGACTGCGAGCGGCCGGGAGGGGCCGGCGCGGGGCGAACCGGGGTCAGCCGCTCGTCCGACAACATGCGGCGAGGATGCGCATCAGGTCGACGTGCAGCCGCCGGACCAGGAACGGACGGATCGTCCGGTCGGCCTCGAAGCGGGTCAGCACACCCCGATGCTGACATTCCTGAGCCGCTTAGTCAACAAAGTGTGAAGCAGCCGGCATGCCGTTGATCAGGGCGGATAGGTCAAGATGGCGGTGTGCAGATCTCGGCGAGGGCGGACTACGCGCTGCGGGCATTGTGCGTGCTGGCGAGCGCGCCGGAGCTCTGCGCGGTGAAGGCCGACGAGATCGCCGCCGCGCAGGGAATCCCGCGCACGTTCCTGGACGGGATCCTGGTCGAGCTGCGCCGGGCCGGCATGATCGAGAGCCGCCGGGGCCCCGACGGTGGCCACCGCCTCGCCCGTCCGCCCTACGCGATCTCCCTGGCCGACGTCATCCGGGTGACCGACGGTCCGCTCGCCCTCGTCCGGGGCCAGCGCCCGGAGAGCCACACCTACGACGGGCCGGCCCGTCACCTGCAGGACGTCTGGGTGGCGGTCCGGGCCAGCCTGCGGTCGATCCTCGAGCTGACCACGGTGGCGCAGGTGGTCGACGGCACGCTGCCGGACAACGTCGTCGCCCTGACCAGCCTGGACCGGTCCTGGCGGTCGGTCTGGCCGCCCGAATCCCGCTGAGCGGCGGCGAGGTAGCGGTCGATGACCACGGCGGCGACGTCGGCGTCCGGGCCGAGCGGCGCGGCGACGTGGGCCCGGGGGTCGACCGCCAGCGCGGCGCGGCCGACCCGGCGGGGGAGCAACCCGGGGGCGAGGAACCAGCCGGCGACCGCGATGCGCCCGGCACCCGCCGCCCGTAGCTGCTCGATCGCCTCGGGGACGGTGGGGGACAGCGCGGTGGCGAATGCGGCCACACAGCCGCTCCAGCGGTGCCGGGCCGCCCACGAGGAGGCGAGCCGGTCGACGGCGGCGTTGGCGCTCGCGTGCGAAGAACCGGTGGCCGCGAGCACCACACCCAGGTCGGGGGCGTCCAGCGGACCCGCGACCTCGGCGAGGCGGCGCAGCGCGGCGGCCGCCAGGCGGGGGTCACCGCCGAGCACGTCGGCGACGGTGAGCCGCAATCCGGGGTACCGGGCGGCCGCACCGGCCACCGCGCCCGGCAGGTCGACCCTGGCGTGGAAGGCATTGCCCAGCAGCAGCGGGACCACCACCGCCTGCCGGTACCCGTCGGCGGCGACGGCGGCCAGCACGTCGGGCAGCCTCGGGGTGCTCAGGTCGAGGAAGCTGAGCCGGACGTCGAGGTCGGGCCGTTGCACCCTCACCTGCTCGACGAGCGCGGCGATCGTGGCGGCCGACCGGGGGTCGCGGCTGCCGTGGGCAACCGCGACCAGCGCCGGCCGATCCGGGTCAGGCTCCGCGCCCGGCGACGTGCCCGGCGGTGCGAGCGACGAAGGCGACGACAGGAGCGGCATCAGCTGTTCGGCAGCGGCACGAGTGGGCTGCCCACCAGCCCGGCGGCCAGCGTGTTGCCGGTCGCCGGGTCGATCAGCAGGAACGCGCCGGTGGCCCTGCTCACCGCGTAGTCGTCCACCGGCAGCGGGTCGGCGGTGCGGATGCTGACCCGGCCGATGTCGTTGATCTCCAGCCGCTCCGGGACGCTGAGCGTGAGCGTGTCGGTGTCCAGCCGGTCGTGCAGCGTCCCGATGATCGCCTGGGTGACCCGGGTGCCGTGCTTGAGCAGCAGTCGCGCACCGGGGCGCAGCGGCTGCTCGGAGAGCCAGCACACGGTGGTCTCCAACTGGTCCGTGACGCGCGGCGGCTGGGCCGCGTCCACGATGACACTGCCCCGCGCCACGTCCAGGTCGTCGGCGAGCAGCACCGTGACGCTGCGCCCGGCGCCGGCCTCGGTGAGCTGGCCGTCCGCGGTCTCCACCGCCGTGACGGTGCTGCGCAGCCCTTCCGGCAGCACCAGCACCTCCTGGCCGGGCCGCACCACGCCGGCCGCGACCTGGCCCGCGTAGCCGCGGTAGTCCGGGTGCTCGGCGGTGCGCGGGCGGATCACGTACTGCACCGGGATACGCAGCGGGGCGTCCAGGTCGGGGCTGACCACCGGCACCGACTCCAGGTGCTCGAGCAGCGTCGGCCCGGAGTACCACGGGGTGTTCGCCGAGGCCTCCACCACGTTGTCGCCGACCAGCGCGGACACCGGGATGGTCACCACCCGGTCGGCCGGGTAGCCCAGCGCCGTGGTCAGGCCGTTGAAGTCCTTGGCGATCGCGGTGAACACGGCCTCGTCGTAGCCGACCAGGTCGATCTTGTTCACCGCGAGCACCAGCTGGGGCACCCGCAGCAGCGCGATCACGGCGGCGTGCCGCCGGGTCTGCTCGACCACGCCGTACCGCGCGTCCACCAGCAGCACCGCGAGCTCGGCGGTGGAGGCGCCGGTCACCGTGTTGCGGGTGTACTGCACGTGCCCGGGGGTGTCGGCCAGTACGAACTCGCGCTTCGGGGTGCCGAAGTAGCGGTACGCCACGTCGATGGTGATGCCCTGCTCACGCTCCGCGCGCAGCCCGTCCACCAGCAGCGACAGGTCGGGGGTGGACAGCCCCTTGTCCACCGAGGCGCGCTGGACGGCCTCGATCTGGTCGGCGAGCACCGACTTGGTGTCGTAGAGCAGCCGCCCGACCAGGGTCGACTTGCCGTCGTCCACACTGCCCGCCGTGGCGAACCGCAGCAGGTCCTTGGGGGTGTCCGGCATTAGAAGTAGCCCTCCCGCTTGCGGTCTTCCATGGCGGCCTCGGACATCCGGTCGTCCGCGCGGGTGGCTCCCCGCTCGGTCAGCCGGGAGGCGGTGACCTCGGCGATCACCTCGTCCAGCGTCGTCGCGGTGGACTCCACCGCGCCGGTGCAGGAGCCGTCCCCGACCGTGCGGTAGCGGACCGTTTTCAGCTCGAGCGCTTCGCCGGCGCGCGGGCCGCCCCACGGGCCCTCGGCCAGCCACATCCCGTCGCGGCGGAACACCTCGCGCTGGTGGCTGTAGTAGATGGAGGGCAGCTCGATGTTCTCCCGCTGGATGTAGCGCCAGACGTCCAGCTCGGTCCAGTTGGAGATGGGGAACACCCGGACGTGCTCACCGGGGGCGTGCCGGCCGTTGTAGAGGTTCCACAGCTCCGGGCGCTGCTTGCGCGGGTCCCACCGGCCGAAACCGTCGCGCAGGCTGATGATCCGTTCCTTGGCCCGCGCCCGTTCTTCGTCCCGGCGGCCGCCGCCGAAGACCGCGTCGAACCGGTTGGCGTTGATCGAGTCCAGCAGCGGGACGGTCTGCAGCGGGTTGCGGGTGCCGTCCGGGCGCTCCACGAGCCGGCCGTCGTCGATCCAGTCCTGCACGTGCGCGACCACCAGGCGCAGCCCGAGCTTCTCCACCAGGCCGTCCCGGAAGTCGATGACCTCCTGGTAGTTGTGCCCGGTGTCCACGTGCAGCAGCGAGAACGGCACCGCGGCGGGCGCGAACGCTTTCACCGCCAGGTGCACCAGCAGCGTGGAGTCCTTGCCGCCGGAGAACAGGATCACCGGGCGGTCGAACTCGCCGGCCACCTCCCGGAAGATGTGGATCGCCTCGGACTCCAGCGCGTCCAGTGCGTCGAACCTGCTCTCGGCCTGCGTCACAGCCGGCGCGCTCACGCGTGCAACCCGCACTCGGTCTTGGCCCGCCCGGCCCAGCGGCCGGCGCGTTTGTCCTCGCCGGGCAGCGGCTTGCGGGTGCACGGCGCACAGCCGATCGACGGGTAGCCGTCGTCCACCAGGGGGTTCACCAGTACTCCGTGGTCGGCGATGTAGGTGTCCATCTCCTCGTCGGACCAGGCCGCGATCGGGTTGATCTTGACAAGGCCGAACTTCTCGTCGTAGGTGACCAGCGTGGTGTTCGCCCGGGTCGGTGCCTCCACCCGGCGGACCCCGGTGACCCAGGCGTCGTAGCGGGCGAGCGTGTTCTGCAGCGGTGCCACCTTGCGCAGTGCACAGCACTGGTCCGGCTCCCGGGCGAACAGGTCCTTCCCCAGCAGGCTGTCCTGCTCGGCGACGGTGTGCTCGGCCCGCGCGTTCACGATCCGCACGTCGTAGACGGTCTCCACGGCGTCGCGGGTACCGATCGTCTCCGCGAAGTGGTAGCCCGTCTCCAGGAACAGCACGTCCACGCCGGGGCGTGAGGCCTGCTCGCAGGGCCGAACCCTCGATACAGCCTTGGCCGCCAGGTCCACCAGCGCGGCGTCCTGCATGTTCGACGCCACGATGAGGCCCCGGCCGAACGTGGCCGCGGCCCAGTCCAGCACCTGCTCGGCCGTCGCGTCCGGGCCGAGCTCCCGCGCGCCCTGCTCCGCGATGGACCGCAGCTCCTCAGCGCTCCGAGTCCGACCGGGTGTCTCCACCTCGGTGCTCGACACACTCATTTCTTGACCGCCCCTGTGTTGTCTAGAGAAGGCACACCGATCCCGACCAACTTCACCGCGAACGTCCGCAGGCATCCCGCGCAACGCCATGCGCCGTGTGGTTCTTCCACCGGCCGCAGATCTTCCTCACCGCAGTACGGGCAGTAGAACGGAACAGCACGCTCGCTCACCGATCTCCCTCGCTGCGCTCGGTCGGCGATGAGGGCGCTCGCTGTGACGCTGGCTCGCTCGCAAGCTCGCTCACTGCAAGTCCGATTCGTCCGCGCGGGCCACCCACTGGGCGAACCGCTCGCCGCTGTCGCGCTCCTTGACGTACTGGCGGACCAGCCGGTCCACGTAGTCGCCCAGCCCGCTGGAGCTCACCTTCAGCCCCCGCAGCTTGCGGCCGAAACCGGCGTCCAGCCCGAGCCCGCCGCCCAGGTGCACCTGGAAACCGGGCACCTGGTTGCCGTCCGAGTCGGTCATGATCTGACCCTTGAGACCGATGTCGGCCGTCTGGGTGCGGGCGCACGCGTTCGGGCAGCCGTTGAGGTGGATGGAGATCGGCTGGTCCAGGTCCGCGATGTCGGCCAGCCGGCTCTCCAGCTCGGTGACCAGCGTGGCGGCCCGGCCCTTGGTCTCCACGATGGCCAGCTTGCAGAACTCGATGCCGGTGCAGGCCATCGTGTTGCGCCGCCACGACGACGGCTTGGCGTGCAGCCCCAGCCCGGTCAGCTCGTCGATCAACGGGTCGACTTGAGAGTCGGCCACGTCCAGCACCAGCAACTGCTGCTGCACGGTGGTGCGCAGCCGGCCGGAACCGACCCGCTCGGCGGCCTCGGCGACCTTGATCAGCGTGGTGCCGGAGACCCGGCCGGCGATCGCGGCGGCGCCGACGTAGTTCAGCCCGTCCACCTGCTTGTGCACGCCGATGTGGTCGCGCGGGCCGAGCCAGTGCTCCGGGGCCGGCCCGTCGACCAGCGGCCGCTTCAGGTACTCGGTCTCGAGAACCTCGCGGAATCGTTCAGCACCCCAGTCCGCGATCAGGAACTTGATCCGGGCGCGGTGCCGCAGCCGCCGGTAGCCGTAGTCCCGGAACAGCCCGACAACGCCGGCCCACACGTCCGCGACCTCGTCCAACGGAACCCAGGCACCCAGGCGGACGCCGAGCTTCGGGTTGGTCGACAGCCCGCCGCCGACCCACAGGTCGAACCCCGGGCCGTGCTCGGGGTGCCGCACGCCCACGAACGCGATGTCGTTGATCTCGTGCACCACGTCGTGGCGGGGTGAACCGGAGATCGCCGACTTGAACTTGCGCGGCAGGTTGGAGAACTCCTTGCTGCCGATGTACTTCTCGACGATCTCCCTGATCGCCGGGGTGCCGTCGATGATCTCGTCGGCCGCGATGCCGGCCACCGGTGAGCCGAGGATCACCCGGGGGCAGTCACCGCAGGCCTCGGTGGTGTAGAGGCCGACCGCCTCCAGCTTCTCCCAGATCGCCGGCACGTCCTCGATCTGGATCCAGTGCAGCTGGACGTTCTGCCGGTCGGTGATGTCGGCGGTGTCCCGCGCGTAGTCCCGGGCGATCTCTCCGACCACCCGCAGCTGCTCGGAGGTGAGCGCCCCGGAGTCGATGCGGACCCGCATCATGAAGTAGCTGTCGTCGAGCTCCTCGGGCTCCAGCGCGCCGGTGCGGCCGCCGTCGATGCCCGGCTTGCGCTGCGTGTAGAGCCCCATCCAGCGGAACCGGCCGCGGAGGTCGCCGGGGTCGATCGAGTCGAAGCCACGCTTGGAGTAGATGTTCTCGATCCGGGCCCGGACGTTGAGGGCGTCGTCGTCGCGCTTCGCCCGCTCGTTCGGGTTCAGCGGCTCCCGGTAGCCGAGCGCCCACTGGCCCTCACCGCGACGGCGCTTCACTGGCGCCGCCCGGCGGGCCGGCGCGGCGGCGCGCTCGGTCGCGCCGGCTGGTTGTGGTGGAACCATCTGGCTCAGACCTCCAGGTCGCGGCAGGGAACACGCGGCAGACCTGGGCAAAGAAGCACCAGCCGACCGGCTTCCCGGCCGTTGTCACTCGTGGTGGGATTCGGCGCGGGTTAGACGGTAAGCCGGCACAACGCGCTGGAGACGCGCTGGAAGTCGACATGGCGGCGGGCCACCAGTCGCATGTCCAGGGCGCACGTCACAATGTCCAGAGTGCCATCAGAGTGGGCCTGCTGACTACCCGCACCACGATGTTGGGAGAGCAGTCACAATGGAATTGATCAGTCAAATCGACCGGCAATTCGGCGGATACTTGATGGGTATTGTATGGATTTGGCAACGGTGACCACGCCGCCCGAGTCGTTCGGGTTACCGGGCGAGGCCCGGGGCGGGCTCGGCACTCGGCCGTTCGGGGTATACGTCCACGTACCGTTCTGCGCCACCCGATGCGGCTACTGCGACTTCAACACCTACACACCGTCCGAGCTGGACGGCTCGGGCGCCTCGCCGGCCGGCTGGCTGGACGCGGTGCGCGCCGAGCTGGACCTGGCCGCACGGGTGCTGGGCTCCCCGCCGCCGGCCGAGACGGTGTTCGTCGGTGGCGGCACCCCGTCGTTGCTCGGTGCGCGGGGGCTGGCCGACGTGCTGGCCGCCGTGCGGAGCTCGTTCGGGCTGGCGCCCGGCGCCGAGGTGACCACCGAGGCCAACCCGGAGTCCACCTCGGCGGAGTTCTTCGCCGGGATCGCCGACGCCGGCTACACCCGGGTGTCGCTGGGCATGCAGTCCACCGCGCCCGGGGTGCTCGCCGTGCTGGACCGCCGGCACACCCCCGGCCGGCCGGCCGCCGCCGCGCGGGAGGCCAGGGACGGCGGTATCGGGCAGGTCAGCATGGACCTGATCTACGGCACGCCGGGGGAGTCCGACGACGACCTGCGGCACTCGCTGGAGGCGGTGCTGGCCGCCGGGGTGGACCACGTCTCGGCGTACGCGCTGATCGTCGAGGACGGCACCGCACTGGCCCGCCGGATCCGCCGCGGTGAGCTGGCCGCCCCGGACGACGACGTGGCGGCGGACCGCTACGAGCTGGTCGACGACGTGCTGTCCGCCGCCGGACTGCGCTGGTACGAGGTGTCCAACTGGGCGACCTCGGACGACACCCGGTGCCGGCACAACCTGGGCTACTGGCGCGACGGTGACTGGTGGGGCGCCGGGCCGGGGGCGCACAGCCACGTCGGCGGGGTGCGCTGGTGGAACGTCAAGCACCCGGCGCGCTACGCCACCCTGCTCGGCGCGGGGGAGTCGCCGGCCGCCGGGCGGGAGGAGCTGTCCGTGGCCGAGCGCCATGAGGAGCGGGTGATGCTCGGGGTGCGGCTGGCCGAGGGGCTGCCGGTGCGGGATCTCGACGAGGCCGGTCGGGCGGCGGCCGCCCGTGCCGCCGGCGACGGCCTGCTGGTGCCCGCCGACCTGGCCGCCGGGCGCGCGGTGCTCACCCGGCGCGGCCGGCTGCTCGCCGACGCGGTGGTGCGCGCCCTGCTCGGCGGCTAGCCGGGGTCCTGAATGGTGCCGCTCGTCGCGAGCGGTGATCCAGTGGGATGGCTCGCAAGGCGGTGTCGTCGATCGGCTTGATTTGCGCAGGCGCACGCGAGGCTCGCGGTCATGATCGGCAGACCGCCGCCGGGTGGGGCTCAGTCTGTGGTCGGGCTGGAACCGCCGGGGTCACAGTCGGTGACCGGCCGATCGAATCCGGCTGCTGACCCGGGAGTGGGCTGCGTCGAGAGCAACGTGAGTCTGGTTCTCGGCGAAAATTACCGGACTGAGGTAGGTCTCGGTAACGATGGACGCACCAGGATCGACACTGGGCCCGCCTTGTCGGTAACTCGGCGTTAACCTCCGGCATTACGGCGGTGTTTGTGTCCTGTCCCGTGATTGGCGAGGTCGGCGGTGGCCGGGTGTGGGAAAGTGGTGCGTGAAGATCGCACCGTCCGGGGAACAGTTCAGCATCGCCGACGGCCCGCACCGGGCCACCGTCGTCGAGGTAGGCGGCGGTGTCCGGGAGTACACCCACCGGGGCCGGCACGTGCTCGACGGCTACGCCGAGGACGAGATGTGCTCCGGCGGCCGCGGCACCCCGCTGATGCCGTGGCCGAACCGTCTCGCCGACGGCGCCTACACCTTCGGCGGCGCCAGCTACCAGGTACCGCTCTCCGAACCGGGCCGGCACAACGCCATCCACGGCCTGCTGCGCTGGCGCAACTGGACCCGGCGGGCGGGCGACGAGGCCAGCGTGGTGCTCGGCACCGTGCTGCACGCGCAGCCGGGTTACCCGTTCCCGCTGGACGTCGAGATCGAGTACTCGCTTCTCGATGCCGATGCCGATGCCGATGCCGCTGGTTCCGGGCGCCGGCCCGGGCTCACCGTCACGACCACCGCCACCAACCTCGGTGACAGACCCTGCCCGTTCGCCAGCGGCCAGCACCCGTACCTGGCCCCGGGCGTCCCGACGGTCGACGGGGCCACCCTGCACCTGGTCGCGGAGCGCTGGGTCCCCACCGACGAGCGGGGCCTGCCCGCCGGGGTCGAGCCGGTGGCCGGCTCGGCGCTCGACTTCGCCACCCCGCGCCCCATCGGCGACACCGCGATCGACCACGCCTTCACCGGGTTGGCGCGGGACGCCGACGGCCTGGCCTGGGTGGAGCTGAGCAGCACGGACGGCTGGCGGACCCGACTCTGGGCGGATCGGCACTACCCGTACATCCAGTTGTTCACCGGCGACACCCTCGGCCCGGACCGGCGCCGGCGTGGCCTGGCCGTCGAGCCGATGACCGGCGCGCCCAACACGTTCCGGTCCGGCGACGGGCTGGTCGTGCTGGGGCCCGGTGAGTCACTGCGCACCGCGTGGGGGGTCCAACCCGGCTGAGTGGTCCCGGGCCGGTGGTGCCGGGCCGGCCGGAAAATAGCGGGCGACCCCGGCCGGCGACTCGGTAGCGTGCACCCATCGTGGGGTCCTGAGGGGGGCGGCATGCCGGAGGTCACTGAACTGGATCTGACGCTGAGCTCGGGGACCGTGCACGCGCAGCGGTCCGGCCCGGTCGGCGCCCCGCTGGTGCTGTGCGTGCACGGGCTGTCGGCCAACATGCACGCGTTCGACTACCTGATCGAACGGTTCGCCGGGTCGGACCGGCAGGTGGTCGCCATCGACCTGCGCGGGCGCGGCCGCAGCGAGATCACCCCGCCGGGCAGCTACGGGCTGACCGCGCACGCCAGGGACGCGCTCGAGGTGGCGGAGCAGCTCGGGGCCGAGCGGTTCGACTACGTCGGCTGGTCGCTGGGCGCGCTGGTCGGGATCACCGCCGCCGGAATCGCCGCCGAACGACTGCGCAGCCTGACCATGATCGACCACTGTGGGACGGTCGACACCGCCGCGTATGGGGCGGTCCGCGCCGGGCTGAACCGGCTCGACGCGGTGGTGGACGACCCGGCGGACTATCTGGCCGCGGTCCGTGGCGGCGGGGTCGTCACACCGTGGAACGAGTACTGGGAGCGGGTCTACACCTACGAGCTCGGTGAGCGGGACCAGCGGTTCTCCCCGGTCACGAGCAAGGCGGCCTGTCAGGAGGATCTCGAGTTCGCCTCCACCGGCGAGGTGACCGGCGGCTGGGCGAAGGTGACCATGCCGGCGCTGCTGCTGCGCGCGACCGTCCCCTTCGGCGGCGGGCTGATCGTCTCCGAGGCCGACGCGGTCGCCTTCCAGCGGGCGGCCCCCGGGCTGCGGGTGATCGAGGTGGACCGCAACCACTTCGGGATCATGACCGACGACGGCGCGGCGACCGCGATCCGCGAGCTGCTCGACCGGTAGCCCTCCGCCGTGCTGGCCAGTGCCAGCGTCCTGGCCGGCGGTCTGGTCGGCGGTCAGTGGCTGCTCAGTGGGAGCAGTCCAGCTCGGGTTGCACCGAGGCCTGGCGCAGCGCCGGCCGCAGCACCTGGAGGGTGACCAGCGGGTCCAGCGTGCTGGCGGTGTCGGGGTTCCACTGCCGGCTGACCTCGATCTGGGTGTGGCCGCCCTGGACCTGCGTGCTGATCGCCGGCCCGGTCGCGGTGTCGCCGGTCCAGCCGTAGGTCACGGTGCCCGCCTCGCCGTTCGTGGTGATCACGCCGAGCAGGCTGCAGCCGGTGCCGCTGCGCTGCGCCCACAGCACCACCGACTGGATCTTCAGTGCGCTCGCCTCGGTGTTCCGGGTCACCAGCAGCACCAGGTCGGCGGCGGCCGCCACCAGGGTTATCACCACCAGGCTGACGAGCAGGACCAGCCGCCAGCGCGGGACCTGGTCCCGCTTCGCGCCCCGTGCCTTCGGGTCGGGTTCCCGCGCGGCGGCCGGAATGGCCCAGGGAGCGTCCGCATCGGGCGCCGGCCGGGTGCGGTGTCCGGCCGAGGGTGGGGCGCCGAAGTCGGCGTGCGTGTCATAGCGCGGCTCGACCGGCTCGGCCACCGCCGGCTCGACCGCTTCGGCCGGTGCGGCCACCACCGGCTCGGCCGCCTCGACCGGTGGGGGCACCGCCGCCTCGGCTGGCACCTGCGGCACCGGCGGCTCCACCGGCTCGGCCGGCATCGGCGGCACGGCGGCCGCCGCGGGAGGCTCGGTGGGTGCGGGCGGCGCCGGCTGGGCACGGCGCGACTGCGGCCGTCTGGGCGGGCGGACCTCACCCCGGCCCACCGCGTCGAGCTCGTCCTTGGCCGCCTGGGCGAGGGTGTCCCGCCGGGCGGCGTGGGCCAGCCCGCGGAGTTGGTCGAAGCCGCCGGCCAGTCCGGTGGGGCCGTTGGCCGCGTACACCGCTCTGGCGAGCGCGGCGGCGGACACCAGGTCGTCGCCGCACCAGCGCTGGGCGAGCAGCTCGGCGAGCAGCGCCCAGGAGCTCACGTCGCCGGCGGCGGTGGCGTTCTTGTTGGTGCCCCAGTCGGTGAGCAGTGCCGCGCCGTCCTGCCCGATCAGGATCGAGCGGGCGTCCAGCGCGCCGTGCGGCAGGCCGGCCCGGTGGGTCGTGAGCAGCGTGGCGGCCACGTCGGACAGCAGCGCGGCGGCGTTGCCCGGTTCGCGGTGTGCGCCGTCCTCGAGCACGTCGGCGAGCGTCGGGACCGCGGCCGCCCGGGTCACCAGCCAGTTACGGCCGGCCTGTTCGAGCAGTGCGGGGTTCGGGGTCAGCACACCGGGCAGGTTGAGCTCGGCGAGCCGTTCGATGGTCGGGACCAGTGTCCGGAGATCGACACCGGGGTGCACCAGCAGCAGGCCGGCCGGCTGCTGGTCCGGGCCGACGGCGGGGAACCAGGTACCGGCGGTGGTGGTGCGCAACCGGGCGCCCCGGCGGTAGTCGCCGACCCTGGGCGCCTCTCTGGTGAGCCGTTGGCCGGCACTACTCGGGCTGGTCATCGCGGGCTTGACGATACGGGTAGACGAAGAGCGCATCCAGCGTTACCGAGGGTGACATTCCGGTCCGGGCCGGACCGGGACACCGTTCAGGCTGGCACGGCGGTGCGCAGGTCCAGCACGTCGAACCGGTGCGGGTGGGCCTCGCCGGAGCAGAGCGAGTGACCGTGCACGCCCATCGGGCGGCGGCGGACCACGACCTGGAACACGGTGTCACCCGCCCGCACCTCGATCGTGGCCTGGTTGCCGTCGGCGTGCACCGGTCCGGCCATCACCTCGTCCAGCCCGAGCAACCCGGTCCGTTCCCGCACCGCGATCTCGGCGACCTGGGCGAACGGGTCGGTGCCGACCCGGCCCCGCAGGTTGTCCAGCGCCACCTCGCCGCGCAGTGCGGCACGCGCCACCGGCTCCGCCGAGGACGGGTCGAGCTGCCCGTACATGAACCCGTGCGGGGCCACCAGCAGGTTGCCGGCCCAGCGGTCGCCGCCGAAATGAGTGCACTGCCAGGTGCGTTCGGGGTACTGGACGGCCAGTGCGTCCGCCACCGGGCGGCCCAGCATCGCGCAGCAGGCGTCCTTGCGGCCGTGCACGCAGACGAGCAGCAGCGGGCCGTCGACCGGCTCGCCGAACCCGCCGGTGCCCTCGGCGATCGCGGGCAGGTCGAGCGCGGCCAGGTCGGAGTAGTCGTTGATGTCCAGGCGCTCCAGCCAGCGCCGACCGGGGCGGCAGCCGCCGGCGAACACAGTGGGCCGACTCGGCGCCGCGTTGCGGCCGGGCTTGCGGATCACCAGCGAACGCAGCCCGAGCTCGACGTGCAGCTCGTCCATCCGCTCCGGAGCCCCCGGCCCGAAGGCGTCGGTGAGCAGCCGTTCTCGCACGTCGACAGGCCACGGGCCGGTGTGCTCGATGAGTAGCACCGACTTGATCCTGGACGCGGTCCCGGTCGGCCGCTCGCCCAGTTGCCGGGCGAGCGCCGCGCAGTGGGGCAGCTTGGTCGCGCTCACAGAATTAAGGCTAGCCTAACTCATGCGGACAGGTCGATCAGGGTGGTTGTTTTTCTTGACGGCCGAGCCGGTCACCCGCGTAGGTTACTGGTGGCCTGTTGCTGCGGCTCCAGGTGATCAACCGAACGGGTATGTCGGGTTCAAAAAATGGAGGCAACCATGGCTGAACAGGACGTTCTCTTGCTCGGGATCGAGGAGGACACCGTCGTCGCGCGCCGCGAGACGAATGGTGACAACGACGGCGGGGACCGCAGCTCGGACTTTGTCTGAGCGACCGCCTGATCGGACTCGCCGGGGGGCCGGCCTCACGCCGACCCCCCGGCGACCCGAAACGTTTCGTTCGGCACGTTGGGACGGCCAGAAAGTAGCTTGATGTCGACCGCACCCTTGTTCACCGGGCGTTTTGTGGAACTGGCCGGCGCCGATTTCGCCAGCGCGAGCCTCGGGCAGGATTTCGTCCGGGCCGAGGCCGGCGCCGACCGGGTGGGCGATCTGCTGACCTGGAGCGCGCTCAACGGGATCCTGAGCACCCACCAGCTGGTCGCGCCGCAGCTGCGGTTGTTCCGTGACGGTGCGCAGGTCCCGGTGGCCAGATATACCCGATCGGATGGCTCGGACAACAGCGCCGACGGCCGCCAGGTGCTGCTGCCTGACGCGCTGTACCGGGAGCTGCGGGCCGGCGCCAGTTTGGTGCTCGACTCCATCGACCAGCTCCACCCGCCGATCACCGCCGCCGCCGACGACCTCATGCGCCTGGTCCGCGAGCTGGTGCAGGTGAACCTCTACCTGGTGTGGGGCGACCACCAGGGCTTCGACACCCACTGGGACGACCACGACACGGTCATCGTGCAGCTGGCCGGCAGCAAGCACTGGACGGTGCACGGCCCGGGGCGGCGCTACCCGATGAAGGTGGACACCGGCCACGACCACGGCCCGCCCGAATCCGTCGTCTGGCAGGGCAACCTGGCGCCCGGCGACATCATCCACGTGCCGCGCGGCTGGTGGCACGCCGTCCGGGGCACCGGCGAGATGAGCATGCACCTGACCTTCGGGTTCACCCGGCGCACCGGGATCGACTGGGCGCGCTGGGTCGTCGAGCAGCTCTACAGCGAGGAGCTGTTCCGCCAGGACCTGCCCCGGTTCGGCGGCGCGGAGCAGCGCCGGGAGCACGAGGACGAGCTGGTGCGCACCCTGGTGAAGGTCATCACCGCGCACCGGCCGGCCGACTTCCTGGCCACCAGGGACCGGCGCTTCCCGCGCCGCCCGGAGATCAACCTGCCCTTCCCGGTGCGCTTCGAGATGCCGCCCGACGAGGCCGGTATCGAGGTCACCGCGCTGCTCGAGCTCACCGTCGAGTCCGCCGAACCGTCCGATGCCGGCGCGGTGAGCGTCACCGTCTCCGGCAAGACGTTCCGGTTCGCCGCCGTGATGGCCCCGATGCTGCGGCTGCTGGCCCAGGAGCGGGTGGTGACCGTGGCGCGGCTGCGCGCCGGGGCCGGCGAGCTGGACCCGGACCGCTTCGCCGCCGCCCTGGAGCTGTTGCTGCAACAACACCTGGTCGTCCTGCGGGACTGAGTGCCCGCGCTAGGTCAGTGCCCGCGCTAGGTCAGTGCCCGCGCTAGGTCCGGGCCAGCGCGGTGAGTACTTCCGAGCAGCCGCCGTCGACCTTGACGGTGGCGAACTCGTCGCCCCTGGTCCAGCCCCGGTTCACGATCACCACCGGGACGCCGAGCCGGTGCGCGCGCCGGACGAAGCGCAGCCCGGACTGCACGGTCAGCGAGCTGCCGGCGACCAGCAGCGCACCGGGGCGCGCGGTCTCCGGCACGAGCCCGTCGACCATCGCGTAACACAGCGCCACCCGCTCCGGCGGCACGTTCTCGCCGAAGAACACCACGTGCGGCTTGAGTACCCCGCCGCACACCGGGCAGTCCGCCAGCCGGAACCCGTCCACCGACTCGAGCCGGGCGTCGCCGTCCGGGGCGCTGGCCACCTCGTCCCCGTGCGCCTCGGCGAAGCCGGGGTTCAGCTCGGCGAGGCGCCGCTGCAGCTCGCCCCGGTCGCCCCGGCGGCGGCAGTCGAGACAGATCACGTCGGCCAGCCGCCCGTGCAGCTCGACCACGGCCCGGTGGCCGGCGGCCCGGTGCAGTCCGTCCACGTTCTGGGTGATCAGCCCGCGCAGCCGGCCGGCCCGCTCCAGCTCGGCGAGTGCGCGGTGGCCGGCGTTGGGCTCGGCGTGCCGCATCCGGGCCCAGCCCACGTGACTGCGCGCCCAGTAGCGGCGCCGCGCCTGCTCCCCGGAGCGGAACTGGTCGAACGTCATCGGGGTGGCCCTCGGTGAGCCGGGCCCCCGGTAGTCCGGGATGCCGGAGTCGGTGGAGAGGCCGGCGCCGGTCAGCCCGACCAACGGTCGCCCGGCCAGCAGCTCGATCGCCTCGCCCACTGCCTCGCCTACTGCCTCGCTCAGCTCCTCGCCCGGTGCCGGCCCGGCCGCCGTCGCCGCGCTGTCAACACCCGAATCAACCCGCACCTGACAAGACTAGAACTTCGCCGCGGTGGGCACCTTGTAGCTTGGGGTGAGCTCGGCGGAGTACCGCGACGCGCGCATCCGGCGAGGTCGCGGGGAACCGCCCCGGTCCGCGCGGGCCGTAGACTGGATTGCGGAGACCGGGGAGGTGCACGCGGGGTGAATGCCGAGGAACGCCGGTTCGAGGTGCTGCGCGCGATCGTCGCCGACTACGTGTCTACGCAGGAGCCGGTCGGGTCCAAGACGCTGGTGGAGCGGCACAATCTCGGCGTTTCCAGCGCGACCGTGCGCAACGACATGGCGGTGCTGGAGGAGGACGGCTACATCGCGCAGCCGCACACCAGCGCCGGTCGCATCCCCACCGACAAGGGCTACCGCCGCTTCGTGGACCGGATCAGCGACGTCAAGCCGCTCTCCGGTGCCGAGCGGCGCGCGATCCAGTCCTTCCTCGGCGGCGCGCTGGACCTCGACGACGTGCTGCGGCGCAGCGTCCGGCTGCTCGCCCAGCTCACCCGGCAGGTCGCGGTGGTGCAGTACCCCACGCTCACCCGGTCCACGGTGCGCCATGTCGAGCTGGTGCCGCTCACACCGGCCAGGCTGATGCTGGTGCTGATCACCGACAGCGGCCGGGTGGACCAGCGCATGGTCGACCTCGGCGACGTGGTCACCGAGGAGTCGGTCGCCCGGATCCGCACGATGCTGAACGCGGCGATGGTGGGCCGGCGCCTCACGGAGGCCTCGGTGCTGGTCGCGGAGCTGCCCGGGGATGCGCCCGGCGACCTGCGTGAGCCGGTCACCACACTGGCCATGGTGCTGATCGACGCGCTCGTCGAACATCCCGAGGAGCGACTGGTGCTCGGCGGCACCGGCAACCTGACCCGCAACGTGGCCGACTTCCCCGGCTCGCTGCGCACGGTGCTGGAAGCCCTGGAGGAACAGGTCGTGGTGCTCAAGCTGCTCGCCTCGGCGCGCAGTCCGGGCACCGTGCGGATCAGTATCGGCGAGGAGAACGAGGCCGAGGAGATGCGCTCCACGTCGGTGGTCTCCATCGGTTACGGGCCGGGGGAGACGCTCCTCGGCGGGATGGGCGTGGTCGGGCCGACCAGAATGGACTACCCCGGCACGATCGCGGCGGTGCACGCGGTTGCTAGATATGTAGGTGAGATCCTGGCTGGGCGCTGAGCCTGGGCGGGACGGAGCACCCGGCGTTGTCGCGCCCGGGTACGAGCGAGCTGTACGAGGGACATGAGGAACGCAAGGGTGGCCAGGGACTACTACGGGGCGCTGGGTGTCAGCCATGACGCCGGGCCGGAAGAGATCAAGCGGGCCTATCGCAGGCTCGCTCGCGAGCTGCACCCCGACGTCAACCCCGACGCGGCGGCACAGCAGCGGTTCGCCGAGGTCAAGGCGGCCTACGAGGTCCTGTCCGACCCGGCGAAGCGGCGCATCGTGGACCTGGGCGGCGACCCGCTGGACAACGGTGCCGGCCGCGGTGGCGGCGCCGGCGACCCGTTCGCCGGGTTCGGTGGCCTCGGCGACATCGTGGACGCCTTCTTCGGCAGCTCCGCCGGCGGCGGTGCCGGCGGTCGGGGCCCGCGCAGCCGGGTGCAGCCCGGCGCCGACGCGCTGATCCGGATGCGGTTGACCCTGGAGGAGTGCGCGGTCGGGCTGACCAAGGAGCTCACCGTGGACACCGCGGTGCTGTGCTCGGAGTGCACCGGCTCGGGCTGCGCGCCGGGCACGTCGCCGGAGATCTGTGACATCTGCAACGGCCGGGGCGAGGTGCAGAGCGTGCAGCGCTCGTTCCTCGGCCAGGTGGTCACCAGCCGCCCCTGCCCGAACTGCCACGGGCTCGGCCACGTCATCCCGGACCCGTGCCGGCAGTGTGCCGGCGACGGGCGGGTGCGCGCGCGGCGCTCGGTGACCGTCAAGATGCCGGCCGGGGTGGCCGACGGGATGCGGGTGCGGCTGGCCGGGCAGGGTGAGGTCGGCTCCGGCGGCGGACCGGCCGGCGACCTGTACGTGGAGGTCGAGGAGGCGCCGCACGACGTGTTCACCCGCGAGGGTGTCGATCTGCACTGCGTGCTGCCGCTGCCGATGACCGCCGCCGCGCTGGGCACCACCGTGCGGTTGCCGCTGCTGGCCGACGGCGACGAGCTGGACCTGGACATCGAGCCCGGGACCCAGACCGGCATGGTGCGCACGCTGCGCGGCAAGGGCATGCCCCGGCTGCGCTCCACCGGCCGGGTGGACGGGCGGGGTGACCTGATGGTCCACATCGAGGTGCTCACGCCGACCAAGCTGGACAGCAGGCAGATCGAGCTGCTCCGCGAGCTGGCCGCGGTCCGCGGCGACGAGCAACCGGACCTGGCGATGAACGGACGCAACGGCGGTGGCCTGTTCTCCCGGCTGCGGGGCGGCCGGAGTCCCCGCTGACCCCGCCGCTCTACCTGGTCGACGAGCTGCCGGCCGGCGGGTCCGGTGAGCTCGCCGGGCCGGAGGGCAGGCACGCGGTCACCGTGCGGCGGACCAGGGTGGGCGAGCGACTGCTGCTCGGCGACGGCCGGGGCGGCCTGGCCACCGCCGAGGTGACCGGGGTCGGCCGGGACGCGCTGCGGCTGTCGATCGTGGACCGCCGGCGGGTGGCCGCGCCGTGCCCGACGGTAACCCTGGCGCAGGCACTGGTGAAGGGCGAGCGCGGGGAGCTCGCGGTGGAGCTTGCCACCGAGGCCGGGGTGGACGCGGTGCTGCCCTGGCGGGCCGCGCGCTGCGTGGCGCGCTGGGACGACGGCCCGCGCGGCGACAAGGCGCTGGCCCGCTGGAGATCGACCGTGCTGGCCGCCGCCAAGCAGTCCCGGCGGGCCTGGCTGCCGGAGGTGTCCGAGCAGGTCGGTACCCAGGCGCTGGCCGCGCGGTGCGCCGCCGCCGGTGCCGCGGGCGGGGGCGCCCTGGTGCTGCACGAGGCCGCGACCGTCCCGATCGCCGCCGCGGTCCGTGAGCTGGCCGCGCCGCTCACCGCGCCGACGACCGCGCCGAGGGCTGCCGAGCTCGTTCTGGTGGTCGGCCCCGAGGGCGGCATCACCGACGAGGAGCTCGAGCAGCTCTGCGCGGCCGGGGCGCGCGCGGTGCGGCTGGGGCCGCAGGTGTTGCGGGCATCCACCGCGGCCGCGGTGGCCCTCGGGGCGCTCGGTGTGCTGACGGAACGCTGGAATGCATACACTGAGTAATATTTGATCGCTCAAATGGTCCGTTAGAGTGATCAAAAATTGCCGGCAGGGCCGCGCGCGTTACGATCCGTGTACCGATGTTGCCGGCTCTTCGGACCGGACCTCGGAGCGACATCGGGTGTTCACACCCGGTGGGGCCGCCGGTTAAGTCCCCCTTTGCCGGCGGCCGCCGTGTCGCGGCGGGCGTCCCCCCACGCTCGCCGCGGCGCGGTCCCATACGCGGTCGGCGGAACGTCAGCGCAACGTCACCGGGGGCGGGCAGCGGAGTCACTGGGCGCGGGCAGCAGCCCGATGGGGGTTACCCGCCTGCACACGGTTCAGGGTCCCGCTACCATCGAACTGACAACCAGCTGGGTCGAGCGAGCGGGAAAGCAGGCAGTACACCACGTGACCGGTACTGAACCGGAGCAGTCCGTCCCCCAAGCCTCCGCGCAGTCCCGCATGGCCGTCCCGGACTCGGCGCTGCTCGCGTTGCTCGGCTCGCGGGACGAGAACCTTCGCACCGCCGAGGATCTGCTCACCGCCGACGTGCACGTCCGCGGCAACGAACTCACCCTGACCGGCGCGTCGGCCGATGTTGCCTTCGCCGAGCGGGTGTTCGCCGAACTGATCACCCTGGCCAGCCGTGGGCAACAGCTCGGCCCGGACACCGTGCGGCGCACCGTCGCGATGCTGTCCGACGAGCGCACCGGCGGCGCCGGCGCCCGCGCCGGCGAGTCCCCGGCGGAGGTGCTCAGCCTGGACATCCTGTCCCGGCGCGGGCGCACCATCCGGCCCAAGACGCTGAACCAGAAGCGCTACGTCGACGCCATCGACAAGAACACCATCGTCTTCGGCATCGGGCCGGCCGGCACCGGCAAGACGTACCTGGCGATGGCCAAGGCGGTCCAGGCGCTGCAGAGCAAGCAGGCCAACCGGATCATCCTGACCCGGCCGGCCGTCGAGGCCGGTGAGCGGCTCGGCTTCCTGCCCGGCACGCTCTACGAGAAGATCGACCCGTACCTGCGGCCGCTCTACGACGCGCTGCACGACATGATCGACCCGGAGTCGATCCCGAAGCTGATGGCCGCGGGCACCATCGAGGTCGCCCCGCTGGCGTACATGCGCGGGCGCACCCTGAACGACGCGTTCATCATCCTCGACGAGGCGCAGAACACCACGCCCGAGCAGATGAAGATGTTCCTCACCCGGCTCGGCTTCGGCTCCCAGATCGTGGTCACCGGCGACACCACCCAGATCGACCTGCCCGGTGGCTCGCGCTCGGGGCTGCTGGTGGTCCGGGACATCCTGGACGGCGTCGACGACGTGCACTTCGCGCAGCTGACCAGCACCGACGTGGTGCGGCACCGGCTCGTGTCGGACATCGTGGACGCCTACGCCCGCTGGGACACCACCCAGCCGTCGGACGATCGGCAGGTGCCCAACCGGGCGGACCGCCGCCGGCGCCGCTGAAACCCTGGACCCGGGCGAGCCGAACCCCTGAACCCGAACGAGCTGTCATGAGTATTGAGATCTGCAACGAGTCCGGTGTCTCCGTCGACGAGACGGCGATCGTCTCGGTGGCCCGGTTCGCGCTGGACGCGATGCGGGTCAACCCGCTGGCCGAGCTGAGCGTGCTGCTCGTCGAGCTGGACGTGATGGCCGAGCTGCACCAGCGCTGGATGGAGCTGCCCGGCGCGACCGACGTGATGTCCTTCCCGATGGACGAGCTGGACGCCACCCGCCGGCCGGACTCGCTGGACGACCCGGAGTCGATCCTGGGTGACGTGGTGCTCTGCCCCGAGTTCGCCCGGGAGCAGGCCAAAGCCGCCGGACACCCGCTGGCCGACGAACTGCACCTGCTGACCGTGCACGGCGTGCTGCATCTGCTTGGCTACGACCATGCGGAGCCCGACCAGGAGCGGGAGATGTTCGCGCTGCAGAACCAGCTGCTGGCGCGGTGGCGGCAGGACCGCGACCATGCGCTGGCGCGGGAGCGGCAGCGGGCCGCCGACTCGCACGTGCTGGGCACCGTCGGGCTCGAGGAACACGGCGGCCGTGATCAATGACCAGCTGATCCGGACCGGGCTCCGATGACCACGGCGGTGGTCTGGCAGATCGTGCTGGCCGTGCTGCTGGTCCCGCTGGCCGGGCTGTTCGCCGCCGCCGACTCGTCGCTGGGCACGGTCTCCCGGGCCCGGGTGGAGGCGCTGGTGCGGGCCGGCAAGACCGGTGCCCGCCAGCTCGCCGCGGTGGTCGCGGACCGGCCCCGGTACGTGAACCTGCTGTTGTTGCTGCGGCTGGCCTGCGAGACGGTGGCCACCGTGCTGGCCACCATCGTCGCCGTCCAGCTGATCACCCCGGTCTGGCTCGGCGCGGTGGTGGCCGGCGCGATCATGGTGGTGGTCAGCTACGTGCTGATCGGGGTCGGCCCGCGCACCATCGGCCGCCAGCACCCGTACGGCATCGGGTTGGCGCTGGCCGCGCCGGTGCGCGCACTGGCCGCGTTGCTCGGCCCGCTGACCCGGCTGCTGATCGTGGTCGGCAACGCGATCACCCCGGGTCCCGGCTTCCGGGAGGGCCCGTTCTCCTCCGAGGTCGAGCTGCGTGAGGCGGTGGATCTGGCCGGCGCCAGGGGAGTGGTCGCCGAGGACGAGCGGCAGATGATCCACTCGGTGTTCGAGCTGGGTGACACGCCGACCAGGGATGTGATGGTGCCGCGAACCGACCTGATCTGGATCGAGCGCGACCGCACCGTGCGGGACGGGCTGACACTGGCGCTGCGCAGCGGCTACTCCCGGATCCCGGTGCTGGGTGAGGGCGTGGACGACGTGATCGGGGTGGCGTACCTGAAGGACCTCGCGGCGGCCGAGCCGGACCAGTTGGTGTCCGATGTGATGCGCCCAGCCACCTTCGTGCCGGACTCCAAGCCGGTGGCGGACCTGCTCAAGGAGATGCAACGCAGCCGCTACCACATGGCGATCGTCGTCGACGAGTACGGTGGCACCGCCGGCGTGGTCACCATCGAGGACATCCTGGAGGAGATCGTCGGCGAGATCACCGACGAGTACGACACCGAGGAGATCCCGCCGGTCCAGGTGGTCGACGAGCACACCATGCGGGTGGCCGCCCGGCTGCCGGTCGCCGACCTCGGCGAGCTGTTCGGCCTCGAGCTGGAGCCGGAGCTGACCGAGGCCGACGTGGACACCGTGGGCGGTCTGCTGGCCCAGCGGTTGGGTCGGGTACCGCTGCCCGGCGCCCAGGCCGAGCTGGCCGGTCTGCGGCTGCTCGCCGAGGGCGGGAAGGATGCTCGGGGCAGGATCCGAATCACCACAGTCCTGGTCACCCCGGTCGAGGGGGAGCAGGAGCGCACGGAGCGGTCCGCCGGCGGCACCGAGGACAGGGCCGCGCAGCGGCGGGAGGGAAGCGATGTCACAGGCTGAGTCGTCAGCGGCTGGATCCGGAGTCTCGGCGAACGAGCTGGACCCCGAGGACACCAAGATCGTGGTGCTCGCCCGGTCCACCCGGGCCCGGATCGGTGCCGCCGAGGGGGCCGCCGTGCGGGACACCGACGGGCGCACCTACGCCGCCGCGACCGTCGCGCTGCCCTCACTGCGACTGTCCGCGCTGCAGGCCGCCGTGGCCGCCGCGGTGTCCAGTGGAGCCCCGGGCCTGGAGGCGGCGGCGGTGGTGAACGCGGACGGCAGCGAGCCGGACGCCGAGGCGGTGGCCGCCGTGCGCGACCTCGGCCCCAACGCCCCGGTCCTGCTGGCCGACGCCTCCGGCGCGGTGCGCGCGGTGCTCACCACGTGACGGCCGCCGCGGGCGCATCGCCGGCCACCCCGCGCTATGACGCGGTGGTGATCGGCGCCGGGATCGTCGGGCTCGCCACCGCGCGCGAACTGCGCGGCGCGGGCCGCTCGGTGGCCGTGCTGGAGGCGGAGGACCAGGTGGCCGCGCACCAGACCGGGCACAACTCGAACGTGATCCACTCCGGGCTGTACTACCGGCCGGGCAGCCACAAGGCGCGCCTCGCGGTGGCCGGCCGGGACGAGACCGTGGCGTTCTGCCGCGCCCACGACCTGCCGCACCGGGTCGGGGGCAAGCTGGTGGTGGCCACCGAGCCGGAGGAGCTGCCCCGGCTGGCCGAGCTGGCCCGGCGAGGGCTGGCCAACGGTGTGGAGTGCTACGAGCTGACCGACCGCGAGGCCCGCCGGCACGAACCGGCGGTGCGCGCCCTGGCCGCGCTGCGGGTGCCCGGCACCGGGGTGTGCGACTTCCGGCTGATCACCGAGAAACTGGCCGAGCTGTTCGTCGCGGCCGGCGGCGAGCTGCTGCTGGGGCGCCGGGTGCGGCAGTTGGTGCGCCGCCGCGCCGACGTGGTGGTGCGGACCGACGCCGGTGATGTGCTGGCCGGCCAGGTGGTGGCCTGCGCCGGGTTGCGCAGCGACGAGCTGGCCCGGCGGAGCGGCCACGGCCCCGGGGTGCGGATCCTGCCGTTCCGGGGGGAGTACGCCGGTCTGCGCGAGCCGGCCGCCGGGCTGGTCCGCGAGCTGATCTACCCGGTGCCGGACCCGGACCTGCCGTTCCTCGGCGTGCACGCCACCCGCGGCGTCGACGGGCACGTGCACGTCGGCCCGAACGCGGTGCTCGCGCTGGCCAGGGAGGGCTACGACTGGCGCACGGTGCGCCCCCGGGAGCTGGCCGGCACGCTGGCCTACCCGGGGTTGCGCCGGCTGGCGCGGCGGTACTGGCGCTACGGGCTGGACGAGGTGCGCGGCTCGCTGTCCCGGGAGGTGATGGCCGCCCGGGTGCGCCGGATGTTGCCCGACGTGCGCGCCGAGGACCTGGAACCGGGCGGCGCCGGGGTGCGCGCGCAGGCGGTGCGCCGGGACGGCACCCTGGTGGACGACTTCCTGTTCGTCGCTGACGGCGGAACTGACGGCGGCGCCGACGCCCGGATACTGCACGTGCTCAATGCGCCGTCCCCGGCGGCTACCTCGGCGCTGCCGATCGCCAGGGAGATCGTTGCGCGGCTGACCGGCGATCGGCCGGCCGCGCCGAGTGAGGTGGCACCACGATGACCGAGCCTGAAGTGAGCAAGCCCGAATTGACGAAATCTGACCTGACCCAGTCCCCAACCCAGTCCCCGGCAACCGAGCCGCCCGCGACCCGGTCGGTGTACCGATCCGGGTTCGCCTGCTTCGTCGGGCGCCCCAACGCGGGCAAGTCCACCCTGACGAATGCGCTGATCGGCGGCAAGGTGGCGATCACCTCGAGCCGCCCGCAGACTACCCGGCACGCCATCCGGGGCATCCTGAACCGCCCGGACGCCCAGCTGATCGTGGTGGACACGCCGGGGCTGCACAAGCCGCGCACCCTGCTGGGCAGCCGGCTCAACGACATCGTCCGGGAGACCTGGGCCGAGGTCGACGTGATCGGCTTCTGTGTGCCGGCGGACGTGCCGGTGGGCCGTGGCGACGAGTTCATCGTGAACGAGCTGCGCTCGGTGGCCCAACGCACCCCGATCATCGGGGTGGTGACCAAGACCGACCTGGCCGGGCCGGAGATGGTGGCCCAGCGCCTGACCCAACTGTCCAGGCTCATGGAGTTCGCGGAGATCGTGCCGTGCTCGGCGGTGGACGGGTTCCAGGTCGACACCGTCGCCGACCTGTTCGTGAACCGGCTGCCGGAGGGCCCGCAGCTGTACCCGGACGGCGAGCTGACCGACGAGCCGGAGACCACGCTGATCGCCGAGCTGATCCGGGAGGCCGCGCTGGAGGGCGTCCGCGACGAGCTGCCGCACTCACTGGCGGTGCTGGTCGAGGAGATGATCCCGAACGAGGGTCGCACCGACATGTTCGACGTGCACGCGATCCTCTACGTGGAGCGGTCCAGCCAGAAGGGCATCATCATCGGCAAGGGCGGTGCCCGGCTCAAGGAGGTCGGCACCGCCGCCCGCCGCCAGATCGAGGCGCTGCTCGGCACCAAGATCTATCTCGAGCTGCACGTCAAGGTGGCCAAGGACTGGCAGCGCGACCCGCGCCAGCTGCGCAAGCTCGGGTTCTGACGGCCCAGGCCCGGCCGGGTGCCGGGTCCGTGCCGGGCCCGAGGGTGCGGCTCGGCACGGACCGGCGTCCCCGGGCGGTGTCCGGCCGCCCCGAGGGTGCTTCAGCTCAGTCGAGCTGCACCGTGCTGCGGATCATCGTGTAGGTCTCCATCGCGCCGAACCTGACGCCGACCCGGTCGCTCGCGCGCGCCCGCAGCTGTTCCGCGGTGGGCCAGAACGCCTCGGCCGCCGCCTGGCTCTCCCAGGTCGTGACGATCATGCCGGAACCGGTGTTGCGGTCGAGCAGCTGCTGGAAACTCAGCAGGCCTTCGGCGCCCTTCACCCGGGGTGCGGTCTCCTCGCGCATCAACGAGATCGCCTCGTCCACCCGGGCCGGGTCCACCTCGAGCCGCGACAGTCGCACTATCGCCCCTCGAGCCGGGATCGAGTGCCGGAAACCGTGCGTCATCTCGAAGCTCTCCATGCTCACCTCGCCGGCCAGCGCCGCCGCGGCATCGTCGCGGGTCCCGGCCAGGCCGGCTTCGGACGCCCGCATCGACTCGGCGCTGTCCCAGTAGGACGCGCCGATGATCCGGCCACCCTCGGCATCGGCGATCACCGCGAAGCCGCGGTTGCCGTCTGTTCCCTCCACCGCGGCACGGGCCTGCCCGTCCACGTAGTCGATCGCGGACTCCATCTTGCTCGGGTCACCGCTGACGGTGGTGTAGCGCGCAAACATGTCGGGTTCCCTTCGTCGGCTCGGCCGGCACCGCCGGCTCGGATGATCGACCGGCTCGGAATCGCGGCCGGACGGCGCGCCGGAGATGGCGTCGGTCCAGGGTGCTCAGGGTGGGTGCGGCCCGCAAGGAGGCGTTCGGATGGCGCGCGCCGGCATCCGGGGGTCCGCTCGGGTGAGCTGGCCGCCGCGGCTCGCCGCGCGCCGTCGCGGTCCGGCGAGGGTCGTCGCGGCTCACGCGCCGTAGGCTTGGCCGGTGACCCTGTGGCGTGACACCGGCGTGGTGCTGCGGGTGCAGAAGCTCGGTGAGGCCGACCGGATCGCCACGCTGCTCACCCGCCGGCGCGGCAAGGTGCGCGCGGTGGCCAAGGGAGTGCGCCGCACCCGGTCCCGCTGGGGTGCCCGGCTGGAGCCGTTCAACCACGTCGACCTGCAGTGCTACACCGGCCGCACCCTGGACGTGGTGACCCAGGCGCAGACCGTGGACGCGTTCGGCGCCGGGCTGGTCGGCGACTACACCCGGTACACCACCGGCTGCGCCGTACTGGAGACCACCGACCGGCTGGCCGCCGAGGAGGGCGAGCCGGGGCTGCGGCTGTACCTGCTGGTGGTCGGGGCGCTACGCGCGCTGGCCGGGCGGGAGCGGGACCCGCACCTGGTGCTGGACGCGTTCCTGCTGCGCGCGATGGGCTACGCGGGTTGGGCGCCGGCGATCACCGAGTGTGCCCGCTGCGCCGAGCCGGGGCCGCACCGGGCGTTCAACGTGGCGGCCGGCGGAGCGGTCTGCGGACGGTGCCGCCCGGCCGGCTCGGTGGCCCCGTCGCCGGAGACGTTCGAGCTGCTCGACGCACTGCTGCACGGTGACTGGCCGATTGCGGACGCGGCCACCGCGCCGGTCCGCCGGGACACCAGCGGGCTCGTCGCCGCACACCTGCAGTGGCACCTGGAGCGCCAACTCCGCTCGCTGCCGCTGGTCGAGCGCCGCTAGTCCGGTAAGTCCTGAGGAGCTGCCTTGTCACCCCGGTTGGAGATCAACTACTGCACGCAGTGCCGCTGGCTGCTGCGGGCCGCCTGGCTGGCCCAGGAACTGCTGACCACGTTCGAGGCAGAGCTCGGCGAGGTGGCGCTGGTACCGGGAACCGGCGGGGTGTTCCGGATCGTGCTGGACGGCGAGCTGCTCTGGGATCGCAAGGAGCGCGGTTTCCCCGAGCTCCCGGTGCTCAAGCGCCTCGTCCGGGACCGGATCGCCCCCGACCGCAGCCTCGGCCACACCGACCGCGCCGCCGGTTCCTAGCGGCTCGCACACACCTGGTGCCGGCGGCACAGACCGTGCACAGTCTGTGCGGCTTGCGCCCGGTCTGTGTGGCCGAAAGCGTCGGCTCGGGGTTAGTGGGTCAGGCTGATCAGGAGGACGCCGGCTAGTACCACGGCGGCGGCCATTATGCGGCGCCGGCCGAGCCGCTCGCCGAGGAACACGGTGCCGATCAGTGCGCCGAAGATGATGCTGGTCTCGCGCAGCGCGGCGATCGGTGCCAGTGCGCCGCTGGTCTGGGCCCAGAGCACGATCGAGTACGCCGCGAGCGAGATGACCCCGCCGGCGAGCCCGGGCAGAGCGCACCGGCGCACGGCGGCGGGCAGCTGTCGGCCTCGGCGGATCACGGCGAGCAGTGGCAGCGGCGCGCTCTGCAGCAGGAACAGCCAGCCGATGTAGGCGGTCAGCGGTGCCACGGCCACGCCCAGCCCGTCGACCACGGTGTAGGCGGCGATCATCAGCCCGGTCAGTACCGCCGAGCCCAGGGCGGGCAGCTGTTTGCGCCCCGGCCGGCCGCCGACAAGGACCAGTGCGAGCAGTCCGGCCGACACGGCGAGCACCCCGAGCAGCTCGGTGATCGGCAGCGCCCGGCCCAGCACGACCACCGAGACCAGCGCGACCACCCACGGCGCGGTGCCCCTGGCCAGCGGATACATCTGACTGAACTCGCCGAGCTGGTAGCTGGCCAGCAACAGCAGCTCGTAGAGCACGTGCAGCACCGCCGAGGCGATCACGTACACCCAGGCGGCCGGCGGGAGCGGCCCGCTCAGGGCGACCAGCAGGGCGCCGCCGGCCAGGTTGGCGACGCCGATCACGCCGAACCCGACCAACCGGTCGGACACCCCGTGCGCGAGTGAGTTCCAGATCGCGTGCAGCAGCGCCGCGCCGAGCACCGCGATGACGATCGCCGGCGTCACCGACGGGCCGGCCGCCGACGCCGCCGGAGCCGCCGACGCGGCGGCTGGGGAGGCGAGGAGAGCGGCGGGCACGGACAGGACTGTCAAGGAAGGGCTCCTTTGGCCGGCCCGCCGGAAGCGGGCACGTCAAATAGAGCCCTCAGGGCTTTTGTCCCGTCAGGTGTGGACGGTGTCCAACCGCCCTGGCGCCGCTCGGTCCAGCCCCGGCCACCCTGATTGTCGATCGTCTAACCCGGCGGGCAACCGGCGGAACCCTAGGCGCAACCACGTGCTGGTGGCGACGTTACACCGTGCGGCGGGACGGCCCGGGTGCGTCGTAGGCTTGGGCGGTGCCGTTCGAACCACCTCCCCCGCACCCCTCCGGCGCCGTGGCGCCGAAGCTTCCCGCCGACCTGGTGCCCAACCACGTGGCACTGGTGATGGACGGGAACGGGCGGTGGGCCAACGCCCGCGGCCTGCCCAGGGTCGAGGGGCACCGGCGCGGCGAGGCGTCGCTGATGGACGTGGCCCGGGGCTGCATCGACGTCGGCGTCCGCTGGCTGTCGGCCTACGCCTTCTCCACCGAGAACTGGAAGCGCAGCCCCGACGAGGTGCGTTTCCTGATGGGCTTCAACCGCGACGTCATCCGGCGCAGGGTCGACGAGATGCACGCGATGGGCGTGCGGGTGCGGTGGGCCGGGCGCCGGCCGAGGCTGTGGCGCAGCGTGATCAGGGAGCTCGAGGTGGCGGAGGAGAAGACCCGGCACAACGACGTCCTGACGCTCACCATGTGCGTCAACTACGGCGGTCGCGCCGAGATCGCGGACGCGGTGAAGCAGATCGCCCGGCTGGTCGCGGACGGGAAGATCAAGCCGGACAAGATCGATGAGCGGATGATCGCCCGGTACCTGGACGAGCCGGACATGCCGGACGTCGATCTTTTTGTGCGCTCCTCCGGCGAGCAGCGGACGTCCAACTTCCTGCTCTGGCAGTCGGCCTACGCCGAGATGGTCTTCCTGGACACGCTGTTCCCGGACTTCGACCGCAGGCACCTCTGGGAGGCCTGCGAGATCTACGCCGGGCGCAATCGGCGCTTCGGCGGCGCGGTCGACAAGGCGTCCGACGGCGCGGCGGGAGCACAGGCATGACCACTTCTGACACCGGTTCCGACACCGGCGGGATGCTGGACACCGCGAAGCGGGCGCTGGAGCGCTTCCACGAGGTCCGGGTGGACGACGACGGCGCACTGTCCTTCCGGCACGGCGAGGTACCCAGCGCGCTGCAGGGCCTCGAGCTGTCCGAGGGGCTGCAGGTGCTCAGCCTGACCTGCGTGGTCGCCTGGGACCTGCCCACCGACTCGGACATCCCGCTCCGGCTGGCCGAACGCGCCGGTCAGGGCCTGTTCGGCACGCTCGGCGCGATCCGGACCGACCGCGGCTGGGACGTCACCCTGCGCTACGTCTTCCCGGGCGCCGGGCTGAGCGTCGAGGCGATGGGCACCCTGCTCATGCTGGTGGTGTCCAACGCCTCGCAGCTGCGTACCGAGCTGCTCACCCCGGCCGGCTCGTAGCGTCAGTCCGTCGTGCCGTCCAGGCGAACCTCGGGCAGCGCGTTGAGCAGCTGCACACTCATGCCCCTGGCGGACTGGAACACGGCCCGCTGCGCCTCGCCCATCCGCGCGTCGACCACCTTGCTCAGCTCCAGGGCGAGCCGCCCGGTCTGGCGGACCGCGAGCTCCTCCACCGGCGGCAGCGGCGAGGACACGATCGCGATCCCCTCGGCCCGGCCCTCGGCGTCCTGCGCGGCCCCGATCACGAACCGCTCACGCGGGTTGGTGGTGGTCGAGGTGAGGTGGTCCCGCAGCTCGCGCAGCATCGAGTGCCACTGCACGACCTCGCCCTTGAGCCCGGTCTCCGCGAGGTCCTTCTCGGTCAGCCCGTAGCGCTTCTTGTCCAGGGAGAAGCAGCGCACGTACGCGATCAGCGCGGCGGACCAGAGCGCGTGGCTGACCACGTCGTCCTCGGTCGGCCTGGCCAGCCGGGCGACCAGCTCCTCACAGCACTTGAGCACGAACTGCAGGTCTTCGAAGATGGACGCCAAGCTGGCGAGCTCGGTCGATTCCGGCGTGCTCAACTGCCGCACCACGGTGGGTGTCTGGGTCTCGGTCACCGCCCGGACGCTAGACCGGTCCGGTCGGCCCGAGTGTGTCTTGTTGAGACTCAGGACACGAGCGCGGCGCACTTCGCGCACACGCCGAAGACCTCGACGGTGTGGCTGACGTCGGAGAACCCGTTCTCCTCGGCGACCCGCTGCGCCCAGCTCTCCACCGCCGGACCCTCGACCTCCACGGTGCGCCCGCAGCGGCGGCACACCAGGTGGTGGTGATGGTGCGTGGAGCAGCGCCGGTAGACCGCCTCGCCGGAGCCGGTGCGCAGCACGTCCACCTCGCCGGACTCGAACAGGTTCTGCAGCGTCCGGTAGACGGTCGTCAGGCCGATGCCCTCGCCGTCGCGGCGGAGCTCCTCGTGGATCTCCTGCGCGGACCGGAAGTCGTCGAGGCGGTCCAGCAGCGCGGACACCGCCGTCCGTTGCCGGGTGGACCTCAGGGTTCCTTTGGCGGCCTGGCCGCTCGCCCCCAGTGCCGTCACGTGCCCTCCTCCGCGTGTGCCACCGCGTCCATCACGATATGCGCCAGGTGCTCGTCCACCAGCCGGTAGACCACTTCACGCCCGTGCCGCTCACCGGCGACCACACCCGCCGCCTTGAGTACCCGCAGATGCTGGCTGATCAACGGCTGGGTCACCTCCAGCGCCTCGACGAGCTCGTGCACACACCGCTCCGACTCCTGCAGCTGCAGGACGATCGCGATCCGCACCGGCGCGGCCAGTGCGCGCAGCAACTCGCCGGCCGCCGCCAGGGTGGCCGGTGTCCTCGGCGGCGCCGGCGGTGCGGCCGGCCGTTCGGCCGAGTGCACCTCGCTCGGTACCGGTCCCGACACCTGACCCGACACCTCAGCCGCGGTGACCCGGATGCTCGCGTCGACCTGGTCGGTGTCCGAACGCAGCGTGGTCATCAGATCGCTCCCCGCCCGGGCGCAGTCGCCCGGTGTTGCCAGCTGTGGATGTGCTCGATCGCCATGGTAGGGCGCCGGTAACCTGCCTTGCTGTGCTGCTGATCTGCCGGTACCTCGTGTCACCCGAGCGGGAGGCCTCCTTCGTCGAGCGCGCCCGCCGTGCGCTCACTCTGCTCACCAGGGCGGACGGGTGCCTCGGCGGCAGTCTGGGGCGCGCTTTCGAAGAGCCGGACCGCTGGGTGCTCTCGGTGCGGTTCGCCTCGGTGGTCGCCTACCGCAGGGCGATGTCGCCGTTCGACGTCCGCGAGCACGTGGTGCCGCTGCTCTCCGAGGCGCTGGCCGACGAGCCGGCCACCTACGAGGTGCTCGCGGAGGCCGACGCCGGCGAGGTCACCGACCACGTCAGCCTGCTCACCGGCGACGACGGCAGGGCCTCACCGCTCTAGCCCCGGACCCGGCGCACCAGCTCGATCATCGCGGTGCGCACGCCGAGCGGGGTGTCGGTCACCGCGTCGAACCCGAACCGCACCGCGCGCGGGTTGCCGGGGGTGCCCGCCGGGCCGTCGGTGGCCAGTACCGAGAAGCCGTAGCGGTCGACGTCGAGCATCCGCGCGGTCGCGGTGTCCGGGCGGCCGGCCAGCACCCGGCAGAACCCGATCAGCGAGTCGGCGTGGTCGTTGTTCATGTGCTCGACGATGCCGGCGCGGTGTGGTCGCAGCGGGTCGGGCTCGGCCGAGGCGTAACCGGCGGCGTCGACCCAGCTCATCCGGCCGAATCCGCCCACGAAGCGCGCCGAGGTGACCTCGAGGCGGTAGATCCGGAAGTCGCTGAACTCGACGTAGAACGCGTCCGGGTGCACCGCTTTGTAGCTGGCCAGGGCGGTGGCGCGCTCGTCGCCGGCCAGCACCGAGACCTCGCCGAGCAGGGTGACCCGGCCCGAGGCGAGCGGGTCGCCGTCGCCGGCCTCGGTCACCAGCACCGACGCGCGTGGGTCGGCGGTGAGGTTGCGGCTGTGCTCGGCGAGGTCGGACAGGCAGAGCAGGGGGCGGCCGAGCTCGTCGACGGCGTGCGCGACCAGCGAGCCGAACGGGACGCCACCGGAGTCGACCGCGACCGTGGACAGTGCGGCGGTGCGGCCCGCGGTGACGATGGTGCGGGCCCGCTCGGCGTCGGTGGGCTCGCCGATCAGGCCCGGTGTCGCGTCCAGGGTTCGCTTCGTCTCGGCGATCGCCGGGGCCGGGGCCGCGTGATCGCCGCCGGTCCTCGGCCCGGTCGCTGAGTCGGTCGCTGAGTCGGTCGCCGGGCCGGTCGGCGGTGGTGGCGCTGACGGACGGATCGGGCACCGAGCCTCCTGGGTCAGGGGTAAGGCGAGCCTTACTTGCGGGAACGGTTGCTGTCAAGCGCGCTCGGCCCGGCCCACCTCGGCAGGTAGTCGGCGGGACGACGAGGCGGTCTCGGTACGCTTGCGGTGTTACGCATTCTTCCCGATCTTTCGCTCCAGGAGCTCTCCTCGTGCCCAGCAAACCGTCGTCCAGCACGATCGATACCGTTGTCGCCCTCTGTAAGCGCCGGGGTTTCGTCTTCCCGTGCGGGGAGATTTACGGCGGCACCCGGTCGGCGTGGGACTACGGGCCGCTCGGCGTCGAGCTCAAGGAGAACATCAAGCGCCAGTGGTGGCGTTCGATGGTGACCGGCCGTGACGACATCGTGGGCCTGGACTCCTCGGTGATCCTGCCGCGCCAGGTCTGGGTCGCCTCCGGCCACGTCGGGGTGTTCAACGACCCGCTGGTGGAGTGCACCAGCTGCCACAAGCGGTTCCGGGCCGACCAACTGGCCGAGGAGTACGTCGAGCGCACCGGCAAGGTGGCCGCCGAGGACAACCTGTCCGACGTGCCCTGCCCGAACTGCGGCACCCGCGGCCAGTACACCGAGCCGCGTGACTTCAACATGATGCTCAAGACCTACCTCGGCCCGGTGGAGTCCGAGGAGGGCCTTGCCTACCTGCGCCCGGAGACCGCGCAGGGCATTTTCATCAACTTCCTGAACGTGCTGACCTCGTCGCGGCGCAAGCCCCCGTTCGGCATCGGCCAGATGGGCAAGAGCTTCCGCAACGAGATCACCCCCGGCAACTTCATCTTCCGGACCCGTGAGTTCGAGCAGATGGAGATGGAGTACTTCGTCGAGCCGGGTACCGACGAGGAGCTGCACCAGTACTGGATCGACACCCGGACCGCCTGGTACACCGACCTGGGCATGAACCCGGACAACCTGCGGCACCTCGAGCACCCGAAGGAGAAGCTGTCGCACTACTCGAAGCGCACCGTCGACATCGAGTACCGCTTCAACTTCGCCGGCTCGGAGTGGGGCGAGCTCGAGGGCATCGCCAACCGCACGGACTTCGACCTGACCACGCACTCCAACCACTCCGGCGTGGACCTGTCGTACTACGACCAGGCCACCGGGTCCCGGTACCGCCCGTACGTGATCGAGCCGGCGGCGGGTGTGGGCCGCTCGATGATGGCGTTCCTGGTGGACGCCTACACCGAGGACGAGGCGCCCAACGCCAAGGGCGGTGTGGACAAGCGCGTCGTGCTGAAGCTGGACCGCCGCCTCGCCCCGGTCAAGGCCGCGGTGCTGCCGCTGTCCCGGCACGCGGACCTGTCACCGAAGGCCCGTGACCTGGCCGCCGCGCTGCGCAGGAACTGGAACGTCGACTTCGACGACGCCGGCGCGATCGGCCGCCGCTACCGCCGCCAGGACGAGGTGGGCACGCCGTTCTGCGTGACCGTCGACTTCGACTCGCTGACCGATCAGGCCGTGACCATCCGCGAGCGGGACACCATGTCCCAGGAGCGGGTGTCGCTGGACCAGGTCGAGTCCTACCTGGCCGCCCGCCTCATCGGCGCCTGACAAAATCCCCGACTCGCCCTGACAAAATCCCCGACTCGCCGAGGTGGGGCCCGCCAGACTTCCGCGAGTCGGGGTTCTCGTCAGGGTGAGTCGGGGTTTCTGTCAGGCCGGTTCCGGGGCGGCCGGCCGGCGCTGGCTGAGTACCGCCGTGACCACGCCGAGCAGGCCCAGGACGGCGAACGAGCCGAACAGGTAACGCGCGGCGCGCACCGGATCCGGCTCGCCGAGGTTGACCGCGAGGCCGGTCAGCGCGGCGCCGAAGGCGTTCGCGACCAGCTGCACGGTGTTGATCGCGGCCGACGCCTTGTGCCCCTCCAACGGGTCGGACACGCTGCTCATCGCCACCGTGCTCAGGTGCGGCCAGGCGATCCCGGTCCCGCTGCCGGTGATCAGGAAGGCGAGCACCCACAGCGCCAGCAGCCAGCCGCTCGGGTCGACGCCCTGTGCGAGCGCCGCCAACAGCAGGCCGAGGCCGACCACGACCGGGCCGGCGATGATCGTGCGCCGGATGGTCACCGCCCGGTGCGCGCTGGCGCTGGGCAGCTCGCCGGCCGTCCAGCCCAGTGCCAGCGCGGCGCCGAGGAAGCCGGCGGCCAGCGGTGCGAGCCCGGCGAGGCGCTGCCCGAACAGCGGGATGAACGCCTCCACCATCGAGCTCATCGCGAGCAGTGCGATGGTGGCGTAGACCCAACGCAGCCGGGACCGGCCCCGGAAGGTGGCGGCCGGCAGCACCCGCACCTTCGCGTGCCGTTCGTAGCCGATGAAGGCGGCGATCAGGGCCAACCCGAGCAGCACCCCGACCACGCTGACCACCGGAGTGGCGATCACGCTGGCCACGCTCACCACCAGGGCCGCCGAGGCCAGCAGTAACAGCGCGACCACCGGGAACGGCTCCGGTTGCGCCTCCGCCTCCGCCTCGGCCCCGGCCAGCGCACGCGGCACGACGACCGCGACCAGCACGGCGGCCACGGCCAGGGCGGCGAACGCCCCGCGCCAGCTGCCGAACTCGGCGAACGCACCACCGAGTGCCGGCCCGACGAACGTGCCGACGCCCCACATCGCGGAGACCAGCGCGCTGGCCTTCGTCCACAGCGGCGCCGGCAGCGCGGCCCGGATCAGTGCGTAGCCGAGGCCGGCCAGCAGCCCGCCGCCCGCGCCCTGCACGGCCCGCCCGGCCAGCAGTACCGCCATCGAAGGCGCGACCGCGCAGATCAGGGTGCCGGCCAGGAACACCCCCAGCGCCAACAGGTACGCCTTGCGGCTGCCCGCCGCGGCGAGGATCTTGCCGACCAGCACGGCGGAGACCACCGAGGCCAACAGGAAGACGGTGGTGTTCCACGCGTAGAGCCGTTCGCCGCCGATCTCGGCGACCGCGGTGGGGAGCAGGCTGATCGTGACGTACACGTTGACGGCGTAGAGGGCGACCCCGCCGGCGAGGACCACGACCGCTCCCAGGTGCCGGCGGCCCAGCAGCTCGCCCCAGGTCCCGGCGCGTGCGGTGTCCCCACTGGGCTGTTCGGCGATGGTCATGGGCACAGCCTGCGACATGAACCACTGTTGAGGTCAAGTCGCGGCCGGATCGAGCCCGGAGGGTCCGGGAAATCCCGTCGGCCGGAGCCGTACGCTGAGCGTGTGAGCGACACCTCGGCACCGTCGGTCAACCGCGAGCTCGGGGTTGCGCTGCGCCGGTGGGCTCGGCACGGCGTCGGAGTGGTCCGGGTGCTGGAGCGCCATGGTTTCGGCACCGTCGAGTCGGGTCAGCTGCTGGCCGCGAGCTCGGCGGGGGAGACCGCCGGCGGGGTGTACCTCGGCGCGCTGGACACCGTGGCGGTGCCGCTGGCGCACGCCGCGCTGGCCGGCCCCGGCGCGCGCCGCGCGGACGTCGCCGAGGCCCCCGCGGTGGCCGCCGGGTTGGCCTGCGCCGGCGGGGCCACGCTGCTCGGCCACCCGCTGCCGTCCGCGCTGGCCGAGGCGCTCGGCGCCGCGCTGGCCGACGGGCAACCCGCCATGCTGGCCAGCACCGCCGACGGCGCCCGCCAACTGGTGCTGACCGGTCCGGAGCTGGCCGAGGGGCACGGCAGCCTCGGCGCCGACGCCGACCGGGCGGTGGCCGAGGTGGCCGTACGGCTGCTCCGCCACGGCGCCACCGTCACCGAGCGGATCACCGAGGGCGAGCTGGACGTGCTGCTCGACCTCTGGGTGCCGGTGCCCACCGTGCTGGTGGTCGGCCGTGGTGCGATCGGCGACGCGCTGCTCGCCCAGGCCGCGCTGCTCGGCTGGGCCGGCGCACAGATCACCGAGCTGGACGCCGCGCGCGCCGCGGTCGCCACCTTCACCGAGGCCGACGTCCTGGTGCTGCTGGACCACGCGGGCACGTTCGACGCGGTGCTCGTCGACGGCATCGCGCGCGGCCGCGGTTTCCTCGGCGCGCTGGGGTCGCGGCGTACCCAGGCCGCCCGCCGCTCCCGGCTCACCGCCGCCGGCCTCTCCGAGGACGAGTTGGCCCGGCTGCACGCCCCGGTGGGTCTCGACCTCGGCGCCCGCACCCCGGCGGAGACCGCCGTCTCGATCGTCGCCGAGGTGATCGCGGCCCGCGGCGGCCGCGGCGGCACCGCACTGGCCGGCAACGACGGCCGGATCGGCGCATGAACGCGGACACCCGATGAGGGCGCCGTCCCCGCGCGCCACCCGCTCCCGCCCCGACGTCGCTGACGGCCCCGCCGGGCTCGACCCCACCGGGCTGGCCAGGACCGTCGAGCTCACCCCGGTGCGGCCACCCCGGCCGCGCTGGCTGGTACGCGCGCTGGTGGGTTCGGTGCTGGTCGCCGGGCTGGTCGTCGGCGGCACCGCGTTCCGGGTCTGGCAGGTGGCCCGGGTGGACGACCGGCGGCCGGTGGACGTGGTGGTGGTGCTCGGCGCGGCGCAGTACGACGGCTCGCCCAGCCCGATCTTCGCCGCCCGGCTGCGGCACGCCAGGGAGCTGTACGACCAGGGCGTCGCGGCCCGCATCGTCACCGTCGGCGGCCGGCGCGCCGGGGACGGTTTCACCGAGGCGGACGCCGGCCGGCGGTACCTGGTGGACCGCGGTGTGCGCAGCGACGCGGTGGTGGCGATCGGCGAGGGATCGGACACCCTGGAGAGCCTGCGCTCGGTGGCCGCCACGGCGGACCAGCGCGGCTGGCACACCGCTCTGCTGGTCAGCGATCCGTGGCACTCGCTGCGCGCGCGCACGATGGCCCGGGACTCGGGGCTGGAGTCCTGGACCTCGCCGACGCACAGCGGACCGGTGGTGCGGACCCGGGAGACCCAGGTGCGCTACATCGTCCGGGAGACCGCCGCACTGCTGTTCTACCGGCTCACCCACGCTTCCGTGGAGACCGAGGGGTCCGGGCTCGGGTGAGCCGCACCTTCGCCTACGGCGAGCATGAGCGCGCTCGGATGTTGCCGGAACGGCCGAAGCGCTCGGCGCTGGGTGCGGCGGCCCGGGAGGAGCACCGCGGCCCGTTCGTCAGGGACCGGGCCCGCGTGCTGCACTCGGCGGCGCTGCGCCGCCTGGCCGGCAAGACCCAGGTGGTCGGCCCGGGGGAGGGCGCCGAGATCACCGGGATGCCCCGTACCCGGTTGACCCACTCGCTCGAGGTCGCCCAGATCGGCCGGTCGATCGCGGAGGAGCTGGGCTGCGACCCGGACGTGGTGGACACCGCCGGTCTGGCGCACGACATCGGCCACCCGCCGTTCGGGCACAACGGGGAGTGGGCGCTGGATCAGGCCGCCGCCCGGTGTGGTGGCTTCGAGGGCAACGCGCAGACCCTGCGCACCCTGGTCCGGCTCGAGCCGAAGATCGTCGGCGGCGGGCTGAACCTGACCAGGGCGTCGCTGGACGCGGCCTGCAAGTACCCGTGGCCGGCGGAGCAGGCGGTATCGGTCCGGGTGGCCGGGTCACCGGGGCTGGCCGAGCTCGCGGTCGGGGCGGAGCCCGCCGGCGGGGTACCCGGGCCGGCCGGGCGTGCCGGCGGCCGTCCCAGTCGGCGCAAGTACGGCGTGTACGCGGACGACATGGCGGCCTTCGACTGGCTCCGCGCCGACGCCCCGCCGCGCCGGCAGTGCCTGGAGGCGCAGGTGATGGACTGGTCCGACGACGTGGCGTACTCGGTGCACGACGTCGAGGACGGCATCCTGGCCGGCCGGATCAGCCTGGCCGCGCTGGCCGACCCGACCGAACGGTCCGCGCTGGTCACCCTGGCGGCCGAGAGCTTCGGGGCGGACCGGGCTGGCTGCGAGGCGGCCGGTGTGCGGCTGCTCGGACTGCCGGTGGTGGCCGCGGCGCGGGAGCTCGAGCTCGACCCGACCGGTATCGGCTCCGGCGGCCAGGTGCTGCTCAAGCGGATGACCAGCGAGCTGGTGAACCGGTTCGCGGCGGCCGCCGTGGACGCCACCCGGGCGCGTTACGGCGAGGGGCCGCTGGGCCGTTACCTGGCGGATCTGGTCATCCCCGCGCCGGTGGCCGCCGAGGTCGCGCTGCTCAAGGCTGTCGCGGTGCGCTACGTGATGGCCGACCCGGTCCGGTTGCGGCTGCAGGCCGAGCAGCGCGGGCTGCTCGCCGAGCTGGTCGACGCGATCGCGGCCGGCGCCCCGGACACCCTCTCCGGTGGGCTGCGCGAGGCCTGGCGGGATGCGCCGGACGACGTGGCCCGCTGGCGCGTGGTGATCGACCAGGTCGCCGCGCTCACCGACCAGCAGGCCTACGCCTGGCACGCCCGCCTCGTCCGCCCCTCATTAAGCCCGTGAGTGGCGAGTGGTCCCATGGGACCACTCGCCACTCACGAGGTCAGTGGGCGAGCAGCTGGCCGATGATCACCATCAGGACGCCGCCGGCCAGCACCAGGTAGGGGCGGGCGCCCGCGCGGCGGACCGGCGAGGCGACAGCACCAGAACCAGAGACCGGGCCAGCGCCGGAGTCAGAGCCAGAGCCAGCGCCAGAGTCAGAGCCAGAACCAGCGCCAGAGCCTGGGTCACCGGTGGCGTACAGCGAGTCGGGGAACTTGCCGCCGTCCCGCACGTAGTGCCGGAACGCGAACACCGGGATGACCAGTGCGGCGAACACCAGCCCGGTCAGCAGCGCGCCGCCGCCCCACACGTTCGCGCCCCAGCCCAGCAGCAGGGCGTTGAAGAACGCCAGCACCCCACCGATGGCGATCAGCGCGGTCGGCGCCCGCCACGGCCGGTGCAGGTGCGCGTTGTCCACCCGGTGCAGCCAGCCGGCGTTCAGGTTCAGGAAGTTGAAGATCATGTAGCACACCGTGGACGCGGCCAGCACGAACACGTAGTCGCTCATCAGCAACAGCAGCAGGTTGAAGCTCAGGTCGGTCCACATCGCCCTGGCCGGCGCACCGTGTCGGTTGGCCCGTCCCAGGTAGCGGGGCAGCCAGCCGTCCACCGAGCCCTGGTAGAGGGTCCGCGACGAGCCGGCCATCGTCGTCATGATGGACAGCAGCAGGGCCAGTACCAGCATCACGACGAGCAGGTTGCCGATCAGCGCGCCGCCGCCGACCATCTCCACCATCGCGGCGGCCACCCCGGTGCCGTCCACGATCGGCGCGCTGGCCAGCCGGTCCAGGCCGAGCGCGCCCTGGAAGGTGAACGGCACCAGCACGAAGATCACCAGGCAGACCAGGCCGGAGGAGAAGATCGCCTTCACGGTGTCGCGGCCGGGGTCCTTCAGCTCGCTCGTGTAGCAGACCGACGTCTCGAACGCGTACGCCGACCAGGCCGCCAGGAACAGCCCGCCGGCGAACAGCGTCCAGCCCGGCAGGTGCCAGCCGGCGTTGATCGGCTCGAACGGCAGGAAGTTGCGGGTCGCCACGTCGCCGGTCAGCAGCGGCACCACACCGACCACCAACAGCGGGATCAGCACGGCCAGCCCGACCACGGTCTGCACCCGGGCCGCCCGCAGGATGCCGTGGTGCTGCAGCGCGAAGACCAGCAGCAGCAGCGCGGCGGCGATCAGGAACTGGGCGTTGAACCGCAGCGCCAGTCCCTCCTTCAGCGCACCGAGGTCGACGAGCTGCACCGACCAGGTGTTGATCGCCGCGTCGGCCGGGAACAGCGCGGTCAGCAGGTAACCGGCGCCCAACCCGGAGCCGATCGCCAGCACCGGTGACCAGGCCAGCCAGTTGCACCACACCGACACCGGCGCGACGAACTTGGAGTACGGCACCCAGGCCATCGCGCCGTACACCGAGGCCCCGCCGGACTTGTTCGGGTACATGCCGGCGATCTCGGCGTAGGTGAAGCTCTGGATCAGCCCGAGCAGCACCGAGACCGTCCAGACCAGCACCGACACCGTGCCCACCGTGGACGCGATCGAGCCGACCGAGAACAGGACCAGCGCGGGCACCCCGCTGGCCACCCAGAACGCGCCGGTCCAGGTGATCGAGCGGGTCAGCTCCCCGGTCCCGTGGTCGGCGGGTGCCGCCGGGTGGCGGGCGGCGGGTGTGTTGGAGGTGTCGGTCATGACGGCTCCTGGGTGTGGTGGGAGCAGTGCCGGGTCAGTGGATGGGTGCTTCCCAGCCGGTGAGCTGTGGCGGGCTCCAGTGCTCGCCGACGGTCGCCGAGCCGGCCAGCCAGGAGCCGAGCTCGGGCTGGGCGAACTTGGCATGGCTGTGCTTGAGCCAGATCCCGTACGAGTTGCCGGCCTGCAGGTGCGTGATCAGCACCTTGCGGGCGTACTCGTCCTCCCGGCCGGCCGGGATCTCGAAGTAGATCTTCAGGAACGCGTTGGTGTACCGGTCGAAGACGGCGGTCTGGCCGTCCTCGGTCATCAGGTAGACGTCCTCCAGCCAGTTCAGGTCCTCGCCGGGGGTGGCGGCCAGCAGGTCGACGTCCTCCACCAGCGACCGGTCGAACTGGTAGGGGAAGGTGCGGCCGGTCAGCTCCTCGGTGTCGATGCCGGTGCGGTTGCTCAGGTGCCGCGCGGCCGGGTCGAACGACGGCGTCGGCAGAGCGGTCGGCTGGGCGGGGGTCGGCTGGGCGGGGGTCGGCTGGGCGGGGGTCGGCTGGGCGGGGGTCGGCTGGGCGGGGGTCGGCTGGGCGGGGGTCGGCTCAGTGCCGATGTTCGTTCCGCTGGCGCTGCTCTCAGACATCGCGGCGCCCCTGTCCGAACCCGTTGGCCAGTTCCTTGGTCAGCAGGCCCTTGATCTCGGCCAGGGTCCGTTCCTCGGTGACCCCGGGGATGTAGCTGGTGCCGGCGAGCGGGACCTTGGCCATCGCGGCGGCCTCGGTGGTCAGCGCGCACAGGTCCTCCGGCTCGAGGCTGTGCACGTTCGTCTTGCCGCACGCCCTGGCCAGCATCTGCACCTCGAGGGTGAGGGTGTGCAGGAAGTTGTAGACCCGCTCGGCGGCGGAGTCGACCTCGAGGCGTTTGCGCAGCTCCGGGTCCTGGGTGGCCACGCCAACCGGGCAGCGGCCGGTGTGGCAGTGGTAGCACTTGCCGGCCGGCACGCCCACGGTGCCCTCGTAGTCGGTGATCCCGGGCAGCTCCTTGTTGCAGTTGAGCGCCATCAGCGACGAGTGCCCGATGGCGATCGCGGTGGCTCCCAGCGCCAGGCACTTGGCCACGTCGCCGCCGTTGCGGATGCCGCCGGCGACCACCAGGTCGATCTCGTCGGCCAGCCCCACGTCCTCCAGCGCGCGGCGGGCCTCCGGGATCGCGGCCATCAGCGGGATGCCGGTCTCCTCGGCGGCGATGTGCGGCCCGGCCCCGGTGCCCCCTTCGGCGCCGTCCAGGTAGATGATGTCCGGCCCGCACTTGGCGGCCATCCGGACGTCGTCGTAGACCCGCGCGGCACCCAGCTTGAGCTGGATCGGCACCTGGTAGTCGGTGGCCTCGCGGATCTCCTGGATTTTCAGCGACAGGTCATCGGGGCCGAGCCAGTCTGGGTGACGGGCCGGGCTGCGCTGGTCGATACCGGCCGGCAGGGAACGCATCTCGGCGACCTGCTCGGTGACTTTCTGGCCCATCAGGTGCCCACCCAGGCCCACCTTGCAGCCCTGGCCGATGAAGAACTCGACGCCGTCGGCCAGCATCAGGTGGTGCGGGTTGAAGCCGTACCGGCTCTGGATCACCTGGTAGTACCACTTGGTGGACAGGTCCCGCTCCGGCGGGATCATGCCGCCCTCCCCGGAGCAGGTCGCGGTGCCGGCCATCGAGGCGCCCTTGGCCAGCGCCATCTTGGCCTCCAGGGACAGTGCCCCGAAGCTCATCCCGGTGATGTAGATCGGGATGTCCAGCTCCAGCGGGTTCTTGGCGAACCGGGCGCCGAGCACGGTCTTGGTCACGCACTTCTCCCGGTAGCCCTCGATCACGAACCGGGTCAGCGTGCCGGGCAGGAACATCAGCTCGTCCCAGTGCGGGATCGGCTTGAACATGGAGAAGCCGCGCATCCGGTACCGGCCGAGCTCGGCCTTGGTGTGGATGTCGTTGATCACCTCGGGCGTGAAGATACGGCTGTGTCCCAGCACGTCCTTGCCCTGCGCGCCGTTCTGGCCGCTCATCTGATACTCCTCGCTCGGTGGTGGTGAGTGGCGCGCGTCTAGAGCACGAGCTTGCGTTCGCTCGGTTCGAGGTTGTCGTAGTTCCACAACTTGCGGCCGCAGGTGAACTTGCGGAAGCGGTCCGGGCGGGGCAGGCCGTAGATGCCGAACTTGCGGTCGATCAGCTCCTGGTCGGCCTCGCCGAACTCCACCTCGACGCAGTCCACCCCGAGCGAGGCGACCTCGCCGCCCACGTAGATGGCGCCGTCGTACATCGAGTCGCCGAGTCCCTGGCCCACGTTGCCGCAGATGATCTGCCGACCGCGCTGCATCATGAACCCGGTCATCGAACCGGCGTTGCCGCCGACGATGATCGTGCCGCCCTTCTGGTCGATGCCGGTGCGGGCGCCGACGTGGCCCCGGACGACCAGGTCACCGCCGCGCAGCGCCGCCCCGGTGAGCGAGCCGGCGTTCTTGTCGATCACGACGACGCCGGACATCATGTTCTCCGCGACCGACCAGCCGACCCGGCCGGTGATCCGGATCTCCGGGCCGTCGATCAGCCCGACACCGAAGTAGCCGAGGCTGCCGTCGATGGTCAGCCGGCAGCGGGTGAGCAGCCCGACGGCGATCGAGTGCTTCGCCCCCGGGTTGCGCACGATGACATCGGTGATCCCCTCGGTGTAGAGCAGCCGGCGCAGCTCCAGGTTGATCTGCCTCGGGGTCAGCTCGGCGGCGTCGAACTCCGCGCTGGTACCGGTGACGACGGCGGTCTTGGGTGCGGTCGCGTCCGGCTCGGCGAGGCCCCGATGGTCAACGGCACGGTTTTCAACGGCACGGCGGTCAACGGCACGGCTGGTCGTCTCGGTCATCGGCTCCACACCAGCACTTCACGCTCGTAGGGGTCGTAGGTGTCGATCTCCCGGTTGACGATCGCCCGGATCGCCACCTCCTCGGAAGCCATCGCGACCATGTCGTCGGCCTCGTAGAGCACCAGTGGTTTCGCGGCCATCTCGTCCTTGGCCACGCCGAGCTGGTTCTCGGTGACCACGAGGTAGGTGAACACCCCGTCCAGGTCGTCCAGGCTCTGCTTCATCGCGGTCTCCAGGGAGAGCCCGTCGGACATCCGCTGCGCGATGTACACCGCGATGATCTCCGAGTCGCACTCGGACTGGAACCGGTGCCCGAGCCGCTCCAGCCGCCGCCGCCACTGGTGGTAGTTGGTGAGCTGGCCGTTGTGCACCACGGCGACGTCGGAGAACGGGTAGGCCCAGTACGGGTGTGCGCCGGCGATGTCCACATCGGACTCGGTGGCCATCCGGACGTGCCCGATGGCGTGGGTGCCCCGGAACGAGTCCAACCGGTACTGCGCGGCCACCGTCTCGGCGTCGCCCAGGTCCTTGACGATCTCCAGCGAGTGCCCGAGGGAGAGCACCTCGGCGCCCGGTACGTCCTCCACGAAGTCGGCAAGGGGCTTGAGCTGGCCGTCGTAGCTGAAGGTGGCGCGGTAGGCGTACTCCGACTCGCCCTGTACGCGGTCGATCGTGGCGCCCAGCTTGGCCAGCCGGGACTCCACCTCGCGGCGGCTGCGTTCCAGCCGCTCGCTGAAGTCGAAGTCGCGGTGGTCGGTCGGGTCCGCGAGGGTGAACCGCATGACGGTCAGGTCGCCGGGCGGGCCGTAGAGCGCGAAGCCGGTGGAGTCCGGGCCGCGGTGGCGCATCGCGTGCAGCATGCGGGTCATGTCGCTACCGAGGTCGCCGTCCCGTCCTCGGTAGATGATGCCGGCGATACCGCACATCGGCGGTGCTCCCTTCAGTGGTGGTCCGCGCGTCGCGTTCGGGCTGGTTGAGGGGCGCTAGGGCAGGATGTCCAGGTACTCCTTGACGTCCCAGTCGGTGACCGTGGCGCAGAAGCGCTCCCACTCGTCCCGCTTGTAGTGGCTGAACACGGTGTACATCTCGCCGGGCAGGGCCTCCCTGATGACGTCGTCGGCCTCCAGCGCGGTCAGCGCCTCGCCGAGCGTCATCGGGATCTTGCGGACCTCCTTGCCGCTGGCCATCGCCTCGTAGATGTTGCGCTCCTCGGGCGGCCCGGGGTCCAGGTTGCGCTGGATGCCGTCGGCCATGGCCTTGAGCAGCCCGGCCATCGACAGGTACGGGTTCACCGAGGAGTCCACCGAGCGGTACTCGAACCGGTCCGGCGAGCTCACCCGCAGCGCGGTGGTCCGGTTCTGGTAGCCCCAGTCGGCGTACAGCGGGGCCCAGAAGCCGGTGTCCCACATGCGGCGGTAGGAGTTCACCGTCGGCGACGTCAGGCAGGTCAGCGCGTCCAGGTGGGTCAGCACGCCGCCGATCGCGGCCAGGCCGAGCTTGCTCGGCATCCGGGGGTTGTCGCCCTCGGGCAGGAAGGCGTTCTCGGCGCTGTCCCCCTGGCCCTGCCACAGCGAGATGTTGTGGTGGCAGCCGTTGGCCGAGACGCCCATGAACGGCTTCGGCATGAAGCACGGGAACAGGCCCATCTCGCGGCCGACCTGCTTGCAGATCTGCCGGTAGGTGGTGAGCCGGTCGGCGGTGGCCTCGGCGCGGTCGAACTGCCAGTTCAGCTCCAGCTGGCCGGGGGCGTCCTCGTGGTCGCCCTGGATCATGTCCAGGTCCATCGCGGTCGCGTACTCGATGACCTTGTGGATCACCGGCTGCAGCTCGGAGAACTGGTCGATGTGGTAGCAGTACGGCTTGGTCTTGCCCTCCACCGACGGGGTGCCGTCCGGGTTGAGCTTGAGCCACATCATCTCCGGCTCGGTGCCCACCCGCAGGTGCAGCCCGGTCTCGGCCTCGAACTCGGCGTGGATCCGCTTCAGGTTGCCCCGGCAGTCCGAGCTGAGGTAACCGCCCGGGTCGGTCTCCTCCTCGCGGCCGCGGAACAGCGTGCAGAACACCCGCGCGGTCTTCGGGTCCCAGGGCAGCACGCAGAAGGTGTCCACGTCCGGCAGCCCGACCAGCTCGCGCGACTCCGGCCCGTAGCCGATGTAGTCGCCGTGCCGGTCGATGAACAGGTTCGCGGTCGAGCCGTAGACCAGCTGGAAGCCCTTCGCGGCGAACCGCTCCCAGTGCGCGGCGGGCGCGCCCTTGCCCATGATCCGGCCGGTCACCGAGACGAACTGGTAGTAGATGTACGTCACGCCCGACTCGTCGATCTGGCGGCGGACCCGCTCGACAGCGTCGTCCCTTCCATCCTGGGCGAGGAACTCTTCGAGCGCGGTGGTCATGAGGTCTCCCCGGCTGGTCGCGCGTGTGTGGTGGGTCACGTACTCTACGGGCAGTAAACTCTGTGCCGTAAGAGGTGACAACAGTCTGTTCGGGTTAGATGTCGGATGTGGGACCTGTGCGTATCGAGGCGGTTTCAGGACAGCCGGACGACGCTCCGGACGGAGTCCCGGGTTCCCCGGAGTCCGGAGTCGAGCAGGCGCTCGGCGCGGTCATCGCGGACCGGGTGCGCGAGTTCCGGCTGCGGCACGGCTGGACGGTCGGCACGCTCGCCGAGGCGTGCGGACTGTCCAAAGGCATGCTGTACAAGATCGAGAACGCTCAGACCTCGCCCAGTCTGGCCACCCTCGCGAGGCTGTCTGAGGCGCTTTCGGTGCCGGTCACGGCGTTCTTCCGGGGGCTGTCGGAGGAGAACGACGTCATCCTGGTGAAGGCCGGCGCGGGGTTGGACATCCAGCATCGGACGTCCGCGCAGGGGCACCGCTACCAGACGCTCGGCACCATGCGGGCGCCGCACGACAGCCTTGAGCCGATGCTGGTCACGCTGACCAGCCGGGACGCCGACGCGTTCCCGCTGTACCAGCACGCCGGCACCGAGCTGATCTTCATGATCACCGGCAAGATGGAGTACTGCTGCGGCAGTGCCCGCTACCTGCTCGAACCCGGCGACGCGCTGCAGTTCACCGGCGAGGTCACCCACGGCCCCGGCGAGTTGATCACATTGCCGATCCAGTTCCTCGCGGTCAAGTCGATCACCCCTGGCCGCTGAGGCCCCGTCGTGTTGCGCGCGTTGTCGCGGACGTTGTTGCGTATGCCTACGCAGAGCAGCTCTGCGTAGGGACACGCAACAGGCGCAGCCCGGTTCTGCCGAGCTGACCACCAGGGTTGTTCGATCATGACCCGGGCAACCCTCAGGTGAAACTCGCCGAAGATCCGTCCCGCGCGCCCGAGGCAAGTCACGCCCCAGGCTCCTGTCAACTGACAGTAGAAAAAGTTGACTGCATGTCGTACCGTCGTGAACCGTCGAGAGCCTGGCGACGGCCGAGGGGCCGAGTACCGGCGGGCGATCGGTCGGGAGGCGGGTGCGGTGTCGGCGTCGGAACCCGGGCGAAGCGGATCAGCAAACGGCACACCCAACACTGCCGCCCACAACGGTTCGGCCCACAGCGGTTCGCCCCGCAACGGCGCGCGCGGGAACGGCTCGCGCGGGAACGGGCTGCCGCGCTCGGCCCGGTACTCGGCGATCTCCCTGCTGCGCCGCGGCCTGCGCAGCTCACCGGACTGGCCCAGGGCCTGGCACACGCACGAACTTCGGGACAGCTACGACGTCGTGATCATCGGCGGCGGTGTGCACGGGCTGGCGTGCGCCTACTACCTGGCGGCCAACCACGGCATCACCAACGTCGCGGTGCTGGACAAGGGCTACCTGGGCGGCGGCGGCTCCGGGCGCAACACGGCCATCCTGCGCTCCAACTACCTGACCCCGGAGGGTGTCCGGTTCTACGACCGCTCGCTGGAGCTGTACCGGAACCTGGCCACCGAGCTGAACTTCAACGTCATGTTCTCCCGCAAGGGCCACCTGACGCTCGCGCACAACGACAGCTCGCTGCGCACCATGCACTGGCGCGCTGAGGTCAACAAGCTGGAGGGCGTCGACTCGAGCGTGATCGACCCGGGCGAGATCAAGAAGCTGGTGCCGTACCTGGACACCTCGGCGGCGACCCGGTACCCGATCCTGGGCGCGCTCTACCACCCGCCGGGCGGGATCATCCGGCACGACGCGGTGGTCTGGGGATACGCGCGGGCGGCCGACGCGCACGGGGTGCACCTGCACCAGCAGACCGAGGTCATCGGCATCGATACCGCGAAGGGCCAGGTCACCGGTGTACAGCTGGCCGGCGGCCGGCGGATCGCCACCGGCACGGTGCTCAACGCCACCGCCGGCTGGTCCTCGCTGATCTCCGACATGGCCGGCGTCCGGATGCCGGTGCAGACCTCACCGCTGCAGGCCGCCGTCACCGAACCGGTCCGGCCGTTCCTGGACGCGGTGGTGGTGTCCGGCACGCTGCACGTCTACGTCAGCCAGACCGACCGCGGCGAGCTGGTCTTCGGCGCCAGCGTGGACCCGTTCACCTCGTACTCGATGCGCGGCTCGCTGGACTTCATCGAGGGGCTCGCCGGCCACGTGCTGGAACTGATGCCGGCGCTGTCGAAGATGCGGCTGCTGCGGCAGTGGGCCGGGCTGTGCGACATGACGCCGGACTACTCGCCGATCATGGGGAAGACGCCGGTGGACGGCTTCTACGTGGACGTCGGCTGGGGCACCTACGGCTTCAAGGCCGGGCCGGTGTCCGGCGAGACGATGGCCGAGACGATCGCCACCGGCCGCCCGGCGGAGCTGATCACGTCGTTCGGGCTGGACCGCTTCGCGCGCGGCGAGCTGGTCGGCGAAAAGGGCGCGGCAGCGGTAGGCCACTGACCCCGTGAGTGGCGAGTGGTCCGATGAGACCACTCGCCACTCACGAGGTCCGACGAGGGAGGACCCAGTGATCCAGTTGCCCTGCCCGTGGTGCGGGTCGCGCAACGTCTCGGAGTTCCGGCACGTCGGCGAGGCGGTGGCGCGGCCGGACCCGGCGAGCGCCAGCCCGGAGCAGTGGCGCGGCTACCTCTACCTGCGGCGCAACATCCGGGGGTCGACCGAGGAGACCTGGTACCACTCGGCCGGCTGCCGCAGGTACTTCCGGCTGGTCCGCGACACCGTCAGCAACCAGACCCAGCCGCCGGGAGCCCGCCGACATGACTGACCAGAGTGTGCGCGCGACACCGGCCCCGGTGACCGGTCATCGGTTGCCGGTGCAGGCCGGCGAGGTGATCGACCGGAGCAGACAGATCAGGTTCACCTGGAACGGCCGCGACTGCACCGGCTACTCCGGCGACACCATCGTCTCGGCGCTGGCCGCGGGCGGGGTGCGGGTGTTCTCCCGCAGTTTCAAGTACCACCGGCCCAGGGGGCTGCTCACCGCCGGCTACCACGATCCGGGTACCACCCTGCAGGTCGACGACGAGCCGAACGTGCGGGCCGGGCACCGGCTGCTCACCGACGGCATCCGGGTCAGCTCGCAGAACACCTGGCCCTCGCTGCGCTTCGACGTCAAGTCGGCCAACCAGCTCGCCGGCCGGTTCCTCTCCGCCGGCTTCTACTACAAGACGTTCATGTCACCGAGCTGGCTGTGGCCGGCCTACGAGCAGGTGCTGGCCCGGTTCGCGCACGGCGGCAGGATCGGCGGCGCCGGCCCGGCCACCCCGCACGAGTACTTCGACAAGCGCTACGCACACCCGGACGTGCTGGTCGCCGGGGGTGGCCCGGCCGGCATGGCCGCCGCACTGGCCGCCGCCGACGCCGGCGCCCGGGTGCTTCTGGCCGACGAGGAACACCAGCTGGGCGGCCACCTGCGCTGGGGCGACGCCGCCGACCTGGCCGCGCTGGCCGAGCTGCGCGCCGCGGTGGCCGCGGCCGGCCGGATCGAGGTGCTGACCGACGCCGCGGTGCTCGGCCGCTACGACGAGAACTGGGTGGCCGTGGTGCAGCGCGGGCTGCCCGGGGTGCCGGAACGGCTGATCAAGGCGCGGGCCGGCGTGCTGGTGGTGGCGCCCGGGTTGATCGAGCGCCCGTACGTGTTCGCCGGCAACGACGTGCCCGGCGTGATGCTGTCCACCGCGGTGCGCCGGCTGGTGAACCTGTACGCGGTGCGCCCCGGCGAGCGGGCGGTGGTGCTCACCGCGAACCCCGAGGGCGACGCCGCCGCCGAGGACCTGCGCCGGGTCGGCGTGGACGTGGCCGAGGTGGTGGACGCCCGACGCGGGCAGGACGTGGCGCGGGTGCACGGCCGGGCCGGGGTGCGCGCCGTCGAGCTGGCCGACGGGCGGCGGATCGAGGCCGACCTGCTGGTCACCGCCACCGGGTGGACGGCGCCGACCGCGCTGCTCAACATGGCCGGCGACCGGCCGGTGTACTCGCCGAGGGCGGCCCGCTTCCTGCCCGGCGGCGGGTACGGCGCGGACGTTCTGGTGGCCGGCGGCCTGGCCGGTGACGGCGGTCGCGACGAGCTGGTCGGGCACGCCCGCGCGGTCGGCACCGAGGCGGCCCGCCGTGCCCTGGCCAGCCGCGCCGCCCGGCTCAACCAGCTGCCCACCCGGGTGGAACCGCCGGCACCCGAACCACCGGCACCCGAACCGCCGGCACCCGGGTCCGACTGGTCACCCGGGCCCGACCGGTCACCGGTACCCGTCCCCGAGCTGGCGGTCGACGAGCACCCGGCGCTGTTCCGCGGCCGCGCCCACGGCATGGTCGACTTCTCCGAGGACGTGTCGTCGAAGGACATCGCGCTGGCGGCCGCCGAGGGCTACGACTCGGTCGAGCTGGTCAAGCGGTACACCACGGCGACCATGGGCCCGGCGCAGGGAAAGCTGGAGACGGTCAACACGGTGGCCGTGCTGGCCGAGGCCACCGGGCGCACCATCGCCGAGACCGGCACCACCACCTGGCGGCCGGTGCACGTGCCGGTCACCCTGGGCGCGCTGGCCGGGCGGATCTTCGAGCCGGTGCGGTACTCGCCGATGCAGCCGTGGCACGCCGGCCACGGTGCGAAGCCGCTGGTGGCGGGGCAGTGGATCCGCCCGGAGCACTACGGCGACCCGGCCGCGGAGGTGCGCGCGGTGCGCGAGCGGGTCGGCATCATCGACGTCACCCCGATCGGCAAGCTGGACCTGCGCGGCCCGGACGTGCCCGCGCTGCTCAACCTGCTCTACGTCAACAAGTGGTCCAAGCTCGGTATCGGCCGGGTGCGCTACGGCGTGATGTGCGCCGAGGACGGCGTGGTGTTCGACGACGGCGTCACCGGCCGCCTCGGCGAGGACCACTACCTGATGTCCACGACGTCCTCCGGCGCCGGCGCGGTCTGGGAGTGGGTGGAGAACTGGCTGCAGACCGAGCACCCCGAATGGCGGGTGCACGTCACCCCGGTGACCACCGGCTACGCCAGCATCAACGTGGCCGGGCCGAGGTCCCGCGAGCTGCTCGGCCGGCTCACCGAGGTCGATCTGAGCCCCGAGGCGTTCGAGTACATGCACGTGCGGACCGGTCGGGTGGCCGGGGTGGACGACTGTGTGCTGTGGCGGATCGGGTTCACCGGTGAGCTGTCCTACGAGCTGCACGTGCCGGCCGGCTACGGCCCGCACGTGTGGGAGGCGCTGCTGACCCACGGCGCGGACCTCGGCGTGGCGCCGTTCGGCGTGGAGGCGCAGCGCATCCTGCGGCTGGAGAAGGGGCACCTGATCGTCGGGCAGGACACCGACGGCCTGACCAGGGCATACAGTGCGGGCCTCGACTGGGCGGTGAAGCTGGACAAGCCGGACTTCGTCGGCCGCACCGAACTGGCCTGGCAGCACGAGCGGGACCTGGCCCAGCCGTCCGGGCCTCGGCTGGTCGGGTTGGCCCCGGTGGACCCGTCGGTGGTGCCGCCGGAGGCGAGCCAGCTGGTGGCCGGACCGAGCGGCACCCGCATCGTCGGGCGGATCACCTCCAGCCGGCTGTCCCCGACGTTGGGCCGCGCGGTCTGCCTGGCCCAGTTGGACGTCTCGCTGGCCGCCCCGGGCACCGAGGTCACCGTGCGGCTGCCGGACGGGCGGACCGTGGCGGCGCGGGTCACCGAGCAGTTGGCCGCCGTCGACCCGGCGGGTGCCCGGCAGCGCGTCGAGTCGGCCGGCCCGGTGGGACCGTGCCGGGAGTTCACCGCGCCGGCGCCAGCCAGCCCGGTCGTGGTCGCGCCGCCGAGAGCGACCGCGCCGGTCACCCTCACCGACGAGTCCGCGCTGGCCAAGGTGCTGGTGCGGGCGGCCGTCGACGGGCCGGTGGGCACCGCGCTGGGCACCCGGTTCGGTCGCGCCGCCCGGGGCCCCGACGGGTCACTGGTGGTCGGCTCCGCACCGGGGGAGTGGCTGGTCCTCGGCGAGCGGGTCGGTCGGCCGGCCGCGCTGGCGGCCCGGTTGACCGGGTTGGAGGAGCTGGTCAGCGTGGTGGACGTGACCCACGGGCGGGCGTTGCTGCGGCTGACCGGGCCGCGCGCCGCCGACCTGCTGGCCAAGGTCTGCGCGATCGACCTTGCCGACGACGCCACCCCGGACGGGGCCGCACTGTGCACTTCCACAGCCAAACTGGTCACCAGTTTGGTGCGCGACGATATGGACGGCACGCCCAGCTACCTGGTGCACTGCGAACGCTCGTCCGGTCAGTACCTGTGCGACGCCCTGTTGGATGCCGGCGCCGAGTTCGGTATCAACACAGCTGGTTAGGAGATTCGTCCGATGGGTTTTCCGAGTGACCTGGCGATTGCCCGGCAGGCGCAGCTCAAGCCGATCGAGGACGTCGCGGGGGAGATGGGGCTCGGCGGTCACCTGCTGGAGGCCTACGGCCGGGACGTGCTGAAGATCCGGCTGGAGGCGATCGAGGAGCTCGCCGACCGGCCGAAGGCGAAGTACGTGGTGGTCTCGGCGATCACGCCGACCCCGCTCGGCGAGGGCAAGACCACCACCACGGTCGGTCTCGGCCAGGCCATGCGGCACATCGGCCGGCGGGCCACCGTGGCGATCCGCCAGCCGTCGATGGGCCCGACCTTCGGCATCAAGGGCGGCGCCGCCGGTGGCGGCTACAGCCAGGTGGTGCCGATGGAGATCCTCAACCTGCACCTCACCGGCGACTTCCACGCGGTCACCTCGGCGCACAACATGCTCTCCGCGGTGCTGGACAACCACCTCTTCCAGGGCAACGAGTGCGGCATCGACCAGCACCGGATCAGCTGGCGGCGGGTGCTGGACGTGAACGACCGGGTGCTGCGCAACGTGATCGTCGGGCTGGGCACCCGGTTCGACGGGATACCCCGGCAGACCGGCTTCGACATCACCGCCGCCTCCGAGGTGATGGCGATCTTCGCGCTCACCCGGTCGCTGGTGGAGATGCGCGAGCGGATGGGGCGCATCGTCGTCGGCTACACCCAGGCCGGGAAACCGGTGACCGCGGACGACATCGGCGGCGCCGGCGCGATGGCGGTCATCATGCGGGACGCGCTCAAGCCGAACCTGATGCAGACGCTGGAGAACACGCCGGTGCTGGTGCACGCCGGGCCGTTCGGCAACATCGCGCACGGCAACTCCTCGGTGGTGGCTGACCTGATCGGTATCCACTCCGGGGAGTTCCTGATCACCGAGGCGGGCTTCGGCGCGGACATGGGCGCCGAGCGGTTCTTCAACATCAAGTGCCGGGCGTCCGGTCTGACACCCGATGCCGCCGTCGTGGTGGCCACCGTGCGGGCGCTCAAGGCGCATTCCGGCAGGCACAAGATCGTGGCCGGTAGGCCGTTGCCCGAGGCGCTGCTCGAGGAGAACCCCGAAGAGGTCCACATCGGCGGCGCCAACCTGCGCAAACAGATCGAGAACATCCGGCTGCACGGCGTCTCGCCGGTGGTGGCCATCAACGCCTTCCCCGGCGACCACCCGTCCGAGCATGCGGCGATCGCGGAGATCGCGTCCTCCATGGGGGCCCGGTCGGCGGTCTGCACCCACTTCGCCGACGGCGGTGCCGGCGCGACCGAACTGGCCGAGGCGGTCACCGAGGCGGCGAACGAGCCGTCGGACTTCCACTTCCTCTACCCGGACTCCGCGTCGCTCCGGGAGAAGATCGAGACGGTGGCCAGCAAGGTGTACGGCGCGGCCGGGGTGGACTACGACCTGACCGCCGCCCGCCAGCTGGACAGCTTCGAGCGCAACGGGTGGGGCGCGCTGCCGGTGTGCATCGCCAAGACGCACCTGTCCATCTCCTCGGACGCATCGCTGAAGGGCGCGCCGACCGGCTGGCGACTGCCGGTACGGGAGGTGCGCGCCTCGGTGGGTGCCGGGTTCATCTACCCGATCTGCGGCGACATGCGGACCATGCCCGGCCTGGGTACCGACCCGGCCGCGCACCACATCGACATCGACGAGAACGGCGAGATCGTCGGCCTGTCGTGACCGGCCGCCCCGGGGACGGTGTGGCCCGCGCGACGCGTGCACCCCGCGCGACGCGCACTGTTGTTACCGAGCTGCACAGCAGGCAGGTTCGAGCGCTCGAAAACCTGCCTCCTGTGCAGCTGGGTAACCGGCTCGGCGGACTCGGCGGGCTCGGCGGGCTCGGCGGGCTCGGCGGGCTCGGCGGGGCGTGCGCATCGTGACCGGCCCCCGGGCGGCGGCCGGCACCCGGGCGGCGGCCGACCCGCCGGCGGCCGGCACCCGGGCGGCGGCCGGCCCGCCGGCGGCTGACCCGCCGGCGGCTGACCCGCCGGCGGCCGACCCGCTCGCGGCCGACCCGCTCGCGGCCGACCCGCCGGCGGCCGATCCGCCGGCGGCCGGCGCGCCGCGCTCCCTGGGGGACCACACGCTCGAGGAGTACCTGGCCGCTGTGGCGGCGCGGCGGCCGGCGCCGAGCGGCGGTGCGGTCGCGGCGGTGACGGTGGCGTCGGCGGCCGGCCTGGTTGCGATGGCGGCCCGGTTCTCCGCCGGGCTCGCCGGTGCCGACGCGGTCGCGGCCGAGGCTGACGAGCTGCGGGTGGCGGTGTTGGCACTCGCCGACGCGGACCCGGCCGCCTACGGCGACGTCCTCGCGGCCCACCGGATCCCGCGCGCCGACGACTCCCGCGCCGACCGGATCCGCGCCGCGCTGACCCGGACGGCCGAGGTCCCGTTGGAGATCGCGGCGGCGGGCGCCAGGGTGGCAGCGGCCGGTGTCGGGGTCGCCGAGGGCGGCAACCCGAACCTGGCCGGTGACGCGGTGACCGCCGTACTGCTGGCCGAGGCCGCCACCCGGGCGGCCGGTCAGCTGGTACTGATCAACGTCGAGCTCGGCGGGCTGGACCCGGCGCTGGCCGCGCGGGCCCGGGAGCTCACGGAGTCCGCCGCGCGATCCGGTCGTGCACTGGCGCTAATTGCCGATAAGGCAATAATCGACCCAGAAATGTAACCGGCTCGCTCTGCCGAAAGGCGATCTAGCCCGGGAAACTGGCCATTGCCTTCAATGCACCGACATTTTGGCAACGGTGTGTCCACTGAGGGTTTACAGCCTTCGTGCGGTGCAGCATGATGTACATCACAACAGGATGGCCCGGGGACCCGCTGAATCAGCCGGGGTGGGGGCCTGATCAGCACACGTGGACCACGCCGACCCGGGTCGGTCGCATCTCACTGGGCAACCGGATAAGTCGACCGGACAAGTCGACCGGATTCGAGACGACCGGACGAGGAGAACCCGATGGAACCTGTTGAGCCGGACGCCCCCATCGGCGGGCGGGCCACCGCCGAGGTCGAGGAGCGCCACCTCCTGAAGGCCATGTCCTGGTGGGACGGTTTCATGATCGCCCTGGCCAACCCGGGCTTCCTGGTGGCCGCGCTCGGCGGCTCGATCGCCGGCCTCGGTACCACCGGCGCACTGGTGCTGTGGCTGGTGTCGGTGCTGTTGGGCAGCTTCCAGAACAACATCTATGCCGAGCTGGCCACGATGTTCCCGGAGAAGTCCGGCGGCATCGCGGTGTACGCCCACGAGGCCTGGCGCAAGTACTTCTCGCCGATCGGCCCGCTGGCCACCTTCGGCTACTGGTTCGCGTGGTCCACCGTGCTGTCCATCAGCGGCCTGGTCTGCGGCACGCTGATCGCCGCGGAGTTCTTCCCGAACGCGACCTGGTCGGCCAGCGGCGGGCATTTCCACATCGACCTGCCGGTGACCATCGCCATCGTCATGCTGCTGCTGGTCTGGGTGTTCAACGCCAGAGGCATCCGGTCCACCGTGTGGTTCTCCTACATCACCGGCATTCTGCTGATGATCCCGCTGCTGGTCATGATGCTGCTGCCGTACCTCACCGGGGCCTGGCACGCGTCGAACATGACCTGGGACATCGGCGCGAACGGCGGCGTCGGCCTCGCCCTGACCTGGCTGTACTTCATGGGCTGGTCCGCCTACGGCTTCGAGGCCTGCGCCACCGTCGCGCCGGAGTACCGCGACACCGCCACCGAGACGCCCAAGGCACTGCGCGCGTCGGCGGCGTTCTCGGTGTTCGTCTACGCGCTGCTGCCGCTCGGGCTCGGCGGCACGCTGGGCACCGAGAAGGTGGCCGCCGACAAGACGTTCATCGTCTTCTACAAGGACGCGCTCGACGCGCTGGCCGGGAACGTGTTCGGCGGCGTGCTCGTGGTGTGCATGGTCGCCGGCATCGTGCTGACGATGAGTACCGCGACGCTGGATGGCTCCCGCGCGCTGTACGGCATCGCATTGGACGGCATGACGATCAAATGGTTCGCCTATCTGAACAAACACAACGTCCCGGGCCGGGGCATGGCGGTCGACGCCGTCATGAACATATTCCTGGTGGTGTTCTTCGGTTCGGCCATCGAGATCCTCGCGGCCGGCAACCTCGGTTACATGGCGGCGCATTTCTTCGCGCTGACCGGATTCCTGCTGTTGCGCCGGGACCGCCCGCTCTGGCCGCGCCCGATCAAACTGTCGAAGGCCTGGCTGCCGATCGCGGGTTTTCTCGCGGCGGCGAACCTGCTGTTCATCATCTGCGGCGGCTTCATCTTCGCGGACACCTACGGTTACGGGCTGAGCAAGACGATGATCGGCGCCAGCGTCCTGGTGCTCGCGCTGGTGCTGTACTTCTACCGGCGCATCGTGGAGGACCGGACGCACATCCAATGGCGGGAGCCGACGCCGTCGGTGCCCGCCGGCCACGCCGCCGTCGAGGCGGGCTGAGGGGTGCGCGAGCAGGCCAGGGCCGATCGCCCCGCCGCCACCCGCGCCTCGGCGCGCGAGCGGCTGTCCAGTCGCCCCGCCGCCGCCCGAGCCTCCGCGCACGAGCGGCTGGCCAGCCACGAACGCCCCGGGACGATGCTGAAGGGCCCGCCGATCACCGTGCGGTGCCCCTGCGGGGAGCGCCGCGAGCTGGGCTACGGGGAGGTGTGGCGGTGCGCCTGCGGCCGCCGCTGGGACACCGCCCAGGTCGACGCCGCGCAGTACGCCAGGCTGCGCCGGGTGCAGCTGCGGTTCCGCATCCTGCCGGTCTGCCTGGGGCTGGCGACCTCGCTGGCCGGCTTGTTCTTCCTGCTCACACACAACACCTTCTCGCTGTTCGTGCTGCTGCCAGCGGTGCTGGTGCTGTGGGGCATGGTGCTGCGGCCGATCCACCGACGGCGTTACGCGGCCGCGCTCGGCGAGCTGCCGCGCTGGGAGCTCCGCTCCGGGTGAGAGTCCAGCCATGAACACGCAGACGAAGAGCTGGGCCGGGGGACCGTTCTGGGGGCTCGGTTCGGAATGGGACCCGGACTGGCTGCTCACCGACCGGCACCGCGAGCTGCGGGACACGGTGATCGAGCTGTGCGCCAGCGAGATGCGGGCCAACGCGGAGCGCTCCGACGACGAGCTGCGCTTCCCCCGGCGCAACCTGGAGCTGCTCGGCGAGCACGGCTTCCTGGGCCTCACGGTGCCCGAGGAGTACGGCGGGCTGGGTGCGGACCACCTGGCGTTCGCGCTGGTCGCCGAGGCGATCGCGCGCTACGGCTGCGCGTCCACCGCGATGTGCTTCGTGATGCACACCGCCGCCGTCCAGGCGATCATGCTGCGGCCCACGCCGGAGCTGCTGGACCGCTACATCCGGCCGCTGAACACCGGGCGGATCGGCACCCTGTCCTACTCCGACCCGCGCACCGGCGGCCATTTCTGGTTCCCGATGTCGTCGGCAGCGGAACGGGAGAACGGCTCTTACCGGGTCCGCAAGAGCTCGTCGTGGACCACCTCCGGCGGTTTCGCCGACTTCTACGTCATCCAGACCACCAGCCCCGACTTCACCGGCTACCACGACCTGTCGGTGTTCGTGGTCGACGCCGACGTGGTGGCGGCCAAGCCGTCCACCTGGGACGCCCTGGGGCTGCGCGGCAACCAGTCCGGCGCGGTCGAGGTGGTCGCCGCGCTGGTACCGGAGGACCAGCTGATCGGCCCGGTCGGCGACGGCGCGGAGTCGAACGACGAGGTGGTCGACCCCTGGTTCCTGCTCGGCTCGTCGTCGGTGTGGAACGGCATCGCGATGGGCGCGGTGGACATCGCCAAGCGGCACACCACCGGCCGGGTGCACGACGACACCGGACTGCGGGTGTGCGACTACCCGACCATCCAGGACTACGTCGGCGAGGCGGTGATCGACACCAACACGGCCCGGCTGGCGGCGTTCTCGGTGGCCGCCGCCCTGGACCGGGTCACCGACGGCAACACCAGGGTGCTGCAACCGGGGGACACCGCGCGCGCCGACTACCTGCACTGGTGCTGGCAGCTCAAGTTCACCGCCGCGAAGAACGTCACCGGGGTGGTGGACCGGATGCTGCACGCCTGCGGCGGCTCCGGCTACCGGCGCGACCTGGAGCTGGAGCGCTACCTCCGCGACGGCAAGGCGGGCTGGGTGATGGGGCCGTCGAACGAGGTGCTGCGCCAGTTCGTCGGCCGCTCCGTGCTGCTGGGGTTCGACTCGGTCGACTACTGGAACCAGGCCGTGGACCGGCGCGCACTGGCCAACGAGACGAAGAAGCTGGACGCCGCCGGCAAGCGGGCGCTGGCCGAGCAGCTGCTCGCGGACGCGGCGGCCAGCGAGGCGGCGGCCGCGAAGGCGGCCCGAGCGGAGGAGGCGAAGCCATGACGCTCGCGCCGAACCGACCCCGGCTGTTGCTGCCCGGGCTGCTGCCCCGCGACCCGGGTCTTGAGCGCTACCGGGTGCGCCCCGGCGGGTTGACCGCGGTGCCGATGGCCGCCGGCGACCAGCTCACCGTGCTCGACCCGCAGGGCCGCCAGAGCGCCGAACTCACCTTGCTCGCCGACGGGGCCGGCCTGACCCAGGACGCGCCGGCGACCGTGCTGCGCGAGCTGGCCGCCGCCGGCACGGCCGACCCGGTACTCGGCCTGCTCGCCGGGTTCGGGCTGGACCCGGCACAGGCCAGGGCCGCCCGGCTGTTCGGCGAGTGGTCCCCGGCCGGCGCCACCGAGGTACTCACCGCGGACCGGGACACCGTCGCGCTCGTCGCCGCGCCGGCCCGGCCGATGCGGGTGTCCGACGATGCGGCCAACCCGCCGACCGAGCTGCTGCTGGAACTGCGCCGCGCCGCGCCCCGCCCGCTCGGCGAACCGGTGCTGCCGCCGCCGCTGGCCGAACCGGTGCTGGACCTGCGTATCGACGCCGCCACCGCGACCAGCTACCAGGTCAAGGCCGGCCAGTACATCCAGGTGATCGACGTCGAGGGCCGGCAGTGCTCGGACTTCCTGGCCTTCGCCGAGCGCCGGCTGGACGACGGCGTCGAGAGCGGCCTGGACGCCACCACCACCCGGTACTTCATGGGCAACGCCTACCCACAACCCGGGCTGTACGGGAAGTTCTACGATCCCGACGCCCAGCCGCTGGTGGACATCGTCCGGGACACCGTGGGCCGCCACGACACCTTCGGGCTGGCCTGCAACGCGAAGTACTACGAGGACATGGGCTACCCGGGGCACGTCAACTGCACGGACAACTTCAACGCCCAGCTGGGCGGCTACGGCATCGCGCCCCGGGCCGGCTGGCCGGCGCTGAACCTGTTCTACAACACCGACTTCGACGCCGACCACCAGCTGGTCTTCGACGAGCCGTGGTCGCGCCCGGGCGACTACGTCCTGATGCGCGCGGCCACCGACCTGGTCTGCGCCTCGTCGGCCTGCCCGGACGACATCGACCCGGCGAACGCCTGGGTGCCCACCGACGTGCACGTGCGGGTCTATGACGCGAGGAGGACGTTCTCCATGGCCATCGCGCACCGCGTGACCCCGGAGTCGGAGGCGACGCTGACCAGGGACACCGGTTTCGCGCCCAAGATCAAGGCGCTGACCCGCCAGCTCACCGAGTACCGGGGCTACTGGCTGCCGTCCAGTTTCGACAACCGCGGACCGACCGAGGAGTACTGGGCCTGCCGGGAGCGCGCGGCGGTGATGGACCTGTCCCCGCTGCGCAAGTTCGAGGTGCTCGGACCGGACGCGGAGGCGCTGCTGCAGGCCACGCTGACCCGCAACATCCGCAAGCTCTCGCACGGTCAGGTCGTCTACTCGGCGATGTGCAACGAGACCGGCGGCATGATCGACGACTGCACGGTGTTCCGGCTGGGCGACACGAACTTCCGGTTCGTCGGGGGCGACGAGTACGACGGGGTGTGGCTGCGGGAGCAGGCGGCGCGGCTCGGGCTGGACCGGGTGTGGGTGAAGAACTCCACCGACCAGCTGCACAACATCGCCGTGCAGGGGCCGGCCAGCCGGGAGCTGCTGTCGTCGATCATCTGGACGCCGGGCACCCAGACGGCGTTCACCGACCTGACCTGGTTCCGGTTCGCGATCGGCCGGATCGGCGACCACAACGGCATCCCGCTGCTGATCTCCCGCACCGGCTACTCCGGCGAGCTGGGCTACGAGCTGTGGGTGCACCCGTCCGACGCTCCGGCGCTGTGGGACGCGGTACTGGCGGCCGGCGAGCCGCACGGCCTGGTCCCGCTCGGGCTGGAGGCGCTGGACATGCTGCGGATCGAGGCCGGGCTGGTGTTCGCCGGTTACGACTTCGACGACCAGACCGACCCGTTCGAGGCCGGCATCGGCTTCACCGTGCCGCTGAAGACGAAGGAGGACGACTTCGTCGGCCGCGAGGCGCTGCTGGCCCGCAAGGCGCACCCGCAGCGCACCCTGGTCGGCCTGGAGCTGGCCGGCAACGAGCCCGCCGCGCACGGCGACTGCGTCCATGTGGGGCGCTCCCAGGTCGGCGTGGTCACCAGCGCCACCCGGTCACCGGTGCTGCGCAAGAACATCGCGCTGTGCCGCCTCGCCGTGCAGTACGCCGCGCTCGGTACCGAGGTCGAGGTGGGCAAGTTGGACGGCCACCAGAAGCGCATCCCGGCCACCGTCGTGCGGTTCCCGTTCTACGACCCGGACAAGACCAAGCCCCGTTCCTGACCCACAAGCCCTGACCAGCGGAGGAAGACCATGACACGCGTTGCCATCATCGGGTCGGGGCCCAGTGGGCTGGCCCAGCTGCAGGCGTTCGCCGCCGCCCGTGCGGCCGGCACCGAGATCCCCGAGGTGGTCTGCTTCGAGAAGCAGAGCGACTGGGGCGGGCTGTGGAACTACACCTGGCGCACCGGGCTGGACGAGCACGGTGACCCGGTGCACGGCAGCATGTACCGCTACCTGTGGTCGAACGGGCCGAAGGAGTGCCTGGAGTTCGCCGACTACCCGTTCGACGAGCACTTCGGCAAGCCGATCCCGTCGTTCCCGCCGCGCGAGGTGCTCTACGACTACATCACCGGGCGGGCCGTGCGCAGCGGCGTGCGGGACTTCATCCGGTTCAACACCGCGGTGCGCTGGGTCTCGTGGGACGGCTCGGCGTTCTCGGTGAGTGTAGAAGACAGAGCGGACCGCTCATTCCGCACCGAGGCGTTCGACCACGTCATCGTCGCCACCGGGCACTTCTCCACACCGAACGTGCCGGACTACCCGGGGTTCAAGACGTTCCCGGGGCGGGTGCTGCACTCGCACGACTTCCGGGACGCGAGCGAGTTCGCCGGCAAGGACCTGCTGGTGCTGGGCAGCAGCTACTCGGCGGAGGACATCGCACTGCAGTCGGCCAAGTACGGGGCGAAGTCGGTGACGATCAGCTACCGGTCCGCGCCGATGGGCTTCGGCTGGCCGGACACGATCAGCGAGGTACCCGGGCTGGTCCGGCTGGAGGGCAGGACCGCGCACTTCGTGGACGGCTCCAGCCGCGAGGTGGACGCGATCGTGCTGTGCACCGGCTACCAGCACAACTTCCCGTTCCTGGCCGAGGAGCTGCGGCTGCGCACCGCGAACCTGCTGTGCACACCGAACCTTTACAACGGCGTGCTGTGGATCGACAACCCGCGCCTGATGTACCTCGGCATGCAGGACCAGTACTACACGTTCTCGATGTTCGACCTGCAGGCCTGGTACGCCCGCGACGTGATCCTGGGTCGGCTGCCGGTGCCGCCGAGGTCGGAGATGGCCGAGCACATCGACGGCTGGACGGCCCGGCTGCACACGCTGGCCGACCCGGAGCAGGAGATCGACTACCAGGCCGACTACCTGCGCGACCTGATCAAGGACACCGACTACCCGGCCTTCGACCTCGACCTCACCAGGGAACACTTCAAGACCTGGGAGCACCACAAGGTGGAGAGCATCCTGGGTTACCGGGACCGCTCGTTCTCCTCGCCGTGCACCGGCTCCACCGGCCCGCTGCACCACACCCCGTGGTGGTCCGAGCCGGACGACACCCTGGCCACCTTCCTCCGCACCGACTAGCCGCCGCCCCACCGCACCGAGTAGCCGCCGCACACCCTCTCCGGGTGCCACGCACCCCCCGCAGCGGGTGTGCCGCAACGTGAGAGGGTGTGCGGCCCGGGCGGGGCGGCGGGTCAGACCGTGGTGGCCAGCAGGGCGGCGCGTTCGATCAGGGGGTCGACCGCCGCGAGCATGGCGCGGGGCCGGAAGCGCAGTGCCGGGCCCTGGACACCGAGCACCGCGCGCAGCCGGCCGGCGGCGTCGCACACCGGGGCGGCAACCGCGTTCAGGTCCTCCTCGCGCTCGCCGAGCGCCTGCGCCCAGCCGCGCTCGAGGACCTTGGCGATCTCGGCCGCCAGCGCGGAGCGGTCCACGATGGTCTGCTCGGTGTAGACCGCGAGGTCGCCGTCGGGCAGGGTGCCGCCCCAGGCCAGGAACACCTTGCCGGCGGCGGTCGCGTGCGCGACGCTGTTGCGCCCGATCTCGGCGACGCTGCGCACCGAGCGGGGGCTCTGCACGAAGTCGATGGTGAGCAGGTCGTGCTCGCCGGGCAGCGACAGCGTGCTGGTCTCGCCGGTGAGCTCGGTCAGCTCCTCCAGGTACGGCCGGGACACGGTCCGGATGTCCAGGCTGTCCCGGGCCGCTCCGGCCAACTGCAGGATGCGGACCCCCAGTCGGTAGCGCCCGCTGGACGGCACGTGCTGCACCAGGCCCGCCGAGGCGAGCGTGGACAGCAGCCGGGAGATGCTGCTGACGTTGATCCCGGTGCGCCGGGCGATCTCGTTGGTGCCCAGCTCGGTGCGGGCCTCGGCCAGCGCGTCCAGCACGTCGACCGCCCGCTGGACCGCACCGACCTGACGAGTGGCTGGTCGACCGGTGCGCGCCATAGTAAAGTCCCTTGAGTATCTGGACATGGTGTTGCCGCAATGGATATTAGCCTAGTGGGCGTGCTGCGCAACGTCCGCCTTGCGGCGACCATCGGCGGTTCTTGGGGAGGCGAGGAGTCGATGGCTTCGGAACAGGTCCGGTTCCTGGTGGTCGGAGCGGGCATCCACGGGTTGTCCACGGCTTGGCAGCTGGCTACCCAGCTGCGGGCCAGCGGCCGGGGCGACGGTTCGGACGTGCTGGTGATCGACAAGACCGGGGTCGGCGCCGGCGCTTCCGGCGTGGCCTGCGGGGTGATCCGCAACAACTACTTCCAGCCGGCCATGCGGGAGCTGATGGCGCACTCGGTCGGCGTCTGGGAGTCCGACCCGGAGGCGTTCTCCTACCACCCGGTCGGCTACCTGCAGGCCGCGCCGGAGGCGATGCGTGCCGACGTCGAGCAGATCTACGCGGAACAGAAGGCGATCGGCTACGACTCCGAGCTGGTCCTCGGCGAGCGGGAGTGCCGGGACTACCTGGTCGGCCTCTTCCCGGACTGGCGGGCGCCCGGCATCACCTCGGTGCTGCACGAGAAGCGCGGCGGCTACGCGAACAACGTCGCCTCGCTCAAGGGGCTGGCGGCCAAGGCGGAGGCGGCCGGGGTGCGGATCCGGTCCGGCGTGCGGGTCACCGGCCTGAGCATGCGCGACGGCGCGGTCGAGGCGGTGCGCACCGACAGCGGGGAGATCCGCTGTGAGCAGCTGGTGCTCGCCGCCGGCCCGTGGATCCGCGACCTGTGGGCGATGCTGGAACTGCCGGACCGGATCCCGGTCACCGGCCCGGACGGTACGGTGCACCCGGACCAGCCGATGTGGACCTACTGGGCGCTGCAGGAGGGCACCCTGGGCGTAGACCCCGGCGAGTTCACCGCGCGCGACGGCGGGCTGCCGCCCGTGGTGCACATCGACTCCGACCAGCCGCTCTACGACGACACCGACGGCAGCCTGGTCACCGAGGCGATGTGGGGCATCTACTACAAGCCGGACTTCAACTTCGGCGGCGTGCAGGGCGGTGCCGCGCCGGTGCTCGTGCCACGCCCGGCGCCGGAGGTCGACGTCGACCCGTACGGCACGCAGAGTCCGGAGTTCGTGGTCGGCGACGAGTTCGTCCGGATGTGGACCGCCGCGCTGGCGCACTGCCACGAGCGGTTCGCCGGCTGCCTGGCGCGGTACAAGCGGGAGCCCTCCGGCGGGATCGGCGCCTTCACCCCGGACAGCTTCCCGGTGTTCGACCGGTTCCGGGGCAACGCCTACGTCATCGCCGACTCCAACCACGGCTACAAGATGATCGGCGTCGGCGAGCTGGTGGCACGTGAGCTGCTCGGAGAGCCGCAGCCGCTGCTCGAGCCGTTCCGGTTCGACCGGTACGCCAGCGGGCGGCTGCACCCTGTGAGCAACTCACCATTTCCCTGGAGCTAGCCCGGCGCTGACACTGGTCGGACCGGTACTACAGCGGGAGGTCGTGGAGTGCGGGTGCTGTTCGTGCAACATCAGGCGGACTGCCCACCGGGTCTGGTGGGGGATCGGCTGATCGAGCTGGGCTGCCAGCTCGACGTGGTGGATGCGAGGTCGCCCCTGCCGGACCCGACGGGCTACCAGCTGGTGGTGCCGCTGGGCTCGGAGGATTCGGCGGCCGACGAGTCGGTGCCGTACCTGCGCGCGGAGTGGGCGTTGCTGGACGCCGCCATCGCGGCCGGCATCCCGGTATTCGGCATCTGCTTCGGTGCACAGCTGCTCTGCCGGGTGCTCGGCGGCACGGTCGGCCCGGCGCCCGGTGGCCCGGAGGTCGACTGGATGTCGGTGGAGGTGGACGGGCCGGACGAGGTGCTGGCGGGGCCGTGGCTGAGCTGGCACCACGACGCGCTGGTCCCGCCCCCGGGCTCCGCTCTCGCCCACAGCGCCGCCGGCAACCAGGCGTACGTGGTGGGGCGCAATGTCGGCGTGCAGTTCCACCCGGAGGCCACCTCGGTGGCCGCGAAGGCCTGGGCGGTGGGCGACGCGGCGACGCTCAAGCAGCTCGGCATCGACCCGGCCGAGCTGGTGGGGCGGGTCGAGGACGGGGAGCCGGCGCGGGCGCGGGTCGCCGCGCTGGTCGACTGGGTGCTCGCCCGCACCGGACTGGCCGAGCGCACCTCGTGAGTGGCGAGTGGTCCGCTGGGACCACTCGCCACTCACGGCTGGTTCGCGCCGCCGGTCGGACCGGATGCCGGTATAGCCATCTGGGCATAACGTGGCCGGATGGAAGCGGACCGGCTGCTCGACGGGCGTCTCAAACTGCGGCACCTCGTGCTGGTCGCGACCATCGCCGAGCAGGGCAGCGTGGTGCGGGCCGCCGAGTCGCTGCGGGTCACCCAGCCCGTGGTCACCAGGGGACTGCGCGAGCTGGAGGCGATCCTGGGCGTCGAGCTGTTCGACCGGGGGCCCAGGGGGGTCAGCCCGACGGTCTACGGCACGGCGTTCCTGGCGCACGCGCAGGCGGTGCTGACCCAGGTCCGCCAGGCCGGCCAGCACATCGCCGAGCTGCGCGAGGGCCAGGCCGGTTCGGTCACCGTCGGAACGCACCTGGCCGGCTCGAACGTGCTGCTGCCCCGGGCGATCTCGCGGCTCAAGCGGGCCCGCCCGGGGCTGCGGGTGATCGTCCGGGAGGCCACCCCCGACGTACTGGTCGCGGACCTGCTGGTGGGCCGGATCGACCTCACGGTGGGGCGGCTGACCTCGCGCGACGACGGCGACCGCACCGAGCGGATCCGGCTGTACCACGAGCCGGTCCGGCTGGTCACCCGCGCCGGCCACCCGGCGCTGTCCGGCCCGTGCCCGGCGCTGCCCGCGTTGTTGGCCTACCCGTGGGTGCTGCCGGTGGACCAGACCGCGCTGCGCGGTGAGCTGGAGGAGGTGTTCTCGGCGCAGGGGCTGCCACTGCCGCCGGACCGGGTGGAGTGCACCTCGATGCCGACCCTGCGGAGCCTGCTCCTGGACAGCGACGCGATCGCCGCGCTGCCGATGCTCATCGCGGACGAGGACGACCGGCTGGCCATGCTGGACACCCCGCTGCGGTCGGTGTCGCGCCTGGTCGGGGTGACCGTCGCGCGCAACCGGGCGCCGAGTCCGGGCGCCGCCCTGCTGCTCGAGCAGCTGCGCGAGGTGGCGGCGGAGATCCGGGTCCGGCTGGGTACCGGTGCGGACATGCTCGAATAGGCATATCGACAAACCGGCTCGGCATTGGACGGGCACCGTCGATCGGCAGGAGCATGGGGACCTGCTCGTCGTCGACGGAGGGCCGCATGACCAGTGCTCAGGTGGTCGCCGGGAAGGCCACGCCGCGGGGCCGGTTCCCGCACGTCAAGGTGGTCGGTGAGGTGGTCTACGTGTCGGGCACCAGCAGCCGGCGCCCGGACAACACCATCGCCGGCGCCCAGGTCGACGAGCTGGGCACCACCCGTCTCGACATCCGCGAGCAGACCAGGGCGGTGATCGAGAACATCCGCGACATCCTGCGCGCGGTCGGCGCCGAGCTGACCGACCTGGCCCAGCTCACCAGCTACCTGGTCAACATGAACGACTTCGCCGGCTACAACGAGGTCTACGGCGAGTACTTCGACGAGACCGGACCGGCCCGAACCACCGTGGCGGTGCACCAGCTGCCGCACCCGCACCTGCTCATCGAGATCCAGGCGATCGCCCACCTGCCGCGCGCCGACCTGGCGGGCGGCACCGGCCGAGAGGAGACCCAGCCATGACCGGGATACCCGCCGTGGTCAACTTCACCAAGTGGGTCGCCGAGCACGAGCACCTGCTCAAGCCGCCGGTCAACAACAAGCAGATGTGGGAGCGCACCGGCGACTTCATCGTCCAGGTCGTGGGCGGCCCCAACCAGCGCACCGACTTTCACGTCGACCCCTACGAGGAGTGGTTCTACCAGGTCAGGGGCAACATGCACGTGGACATCGTGACGCCGGACGGGCCACAGCGGGTGGACATCGAGGAGGGTGACATGTGGCTGCTGCCGGCCAACACCCCGCACTCGCCGCAGCGCCCCGAACCCGGCTCCATCGGGCTGGTGATCGAGCGCATCCGCGAGGAGGGCACCCTGGAGAAGTTCCAGTGGTACTGCCTGAGCTGCCACGAGCTGCTGCACGAGGTCGAGCTGCAGGTCCGCGACATCGTGGCCGACCTGCCCCCGGTGTTCCAGGAGTTCTACGCCGACGAACAGGCCCGGACCTGCGACCGGTGCGGCGCTCTGCACCCGGGCCGCGGCTGACCGGCCGGGCCGCGCCGCCGATGAGCACGATCGATGTGCACACCCACTACGTGCCGAGGAGCTGGCCGGACCTGTCGGCGGCCGCCGGGCCCGGCGAGGACTGGCCGTGGCCCCGGCTGGAGTCCGAGCGCGACGTCACCATCATGATCCGGTCGACGGAGTTCCGCCGGATCGAGGCCAACTGCTGGGACGCCGAGACCCGGCTGGCCGACATGGACGCCGACGGGGTGGACGTGCAGGTGGTGTCCCCGACGCCGGTGTTCTTCAGCTACACCCGCCCCGGCGATCAGGCGCTCAAGGTGGCCCGGATCTTCAACGACCTGGCGCTGGAGATCTGCGCCCCGGCGCCGGACCGGTTCTGGCCGCTGTGCCAGGTGCCGCTGCAGGACCCCGACCTGGCCTGCGCCGAGCTGGACCGCTGCCTCGCCGCCGGCCACCTCGGGGTGGAGATCGGCAACCACGTCGGGGACCGCGACCTGGACGACGCCGGCATCGTGACGTTCCTGCAGCACTGCGCCCGGGTCGGCGCGCCGGTGCTGGTGCACCCGTGGGACATGCCGAGCTCGCCCCGGCTGAACCGGTGGATGGCGCAGTGGCTCACCGGCATGCCCGCCGAGTCGCACCTGTCCATCCTGGCGCTGGTGCTCGGCGGGGTGTTCGACCAGGTGCCGGAGTCACTGCGGATCTGCTTCGCGCACGGCGGCGGCTCGTTCCCGTTCTGGGTGGGCCGGATGGACAACGCCTGGCACCGCCGCCCGGACCTGGTCGGCACCTCGGAGTACCCGCCGTCGCACTACCTCGACCGGTTCAGCGTGGACACCGTGGTCTTCGCCGAGCCGGCGCTGCGGCTGCTGGTCGACACCGTCGGTGTGGACCGGGTGATGCTCGGCAGCGACTACCCGTACCCGCTCGGGGAGCGGCCGGTCGGCCAGCTGGTCCGCGGCGCGCCCTTCCTCACCGAGCCGGCCCGGGCCCAGCTGCTCGGCGGCAACGCGGCCCGGTTCCTCGGGCGCCCCGTCACAGTGGGCTGAGCTGGGGGCTGAGCGGCGGGCTGAGCTGGGGGGAGCCGCTCAGGCGTGCTCCGGGTGCTGGCTGAGCCGGGCCCGCAGCTCGGCCATCTCGCCCCGGTCCAGCACCACGTCCAGTGAGCGCAGGGTGTCCTCCAGCTGCTCCAGTGGCACCGGTGTCTGCTCGAGGCGGCCGTCCGCGTGCTCGACCGTGAGTGTGTTGCCGATCAGCCGGCGGCCCAGACCCGGCTCGAGGCGCATCACGATGAGCTGGTGGGTGAACGGCGAGCTGGGGTGGGTGCACACGTAGTGGTGGGCCACCTCGTAGTCGATCGGGCGCTGTTCGTCGTTCTCGTCGAACGCGTGCTGGGGTTCCCAGCCCTGCGCGGTCTGCTTGGCCAGCGTCCAGGTCCGGTCGTGGCGGGTCAGCCGGTGCTTCCAGCCGGCCTGGTCGGCGACGGTCCCGTCGCGCAGCGGCATCGTGCTGAGCAGGCCGGAGCCGAAGCCGACGTCAACCAGGTAGTCACTGCCGTCCGCGCGCACCTTCAGCGACATGTGCGTGCGCGGGCCGACGCGGTGCGGCTGCACCCGGGAGATCAGCCGGGACACCCCGTAGCCGAGCTGCTCCGCGACCGCGGCGAACAGCAGCGCGTGCTCGAAGCAGTAGCCACCCCGCCGGCGGCGGACGAGCTTGTCGGTGACCGCCTGCAGCCCGATGCCCCGATGGGCGCCGAGCACGACGTCGACGTTCTCGAACGGGATGGTGCGCACGTGCGCCTCGTGCAGCGACCGCAGTGCGTCGGCGGTGGGTGGCAGCCGGGGGTGCTCGACGCGCGCCAGGTACTCGCCCACGTCGACGAGCTCGACGTCCCAACCCGTCCCGGTGGGCACTGTGCGCTCGATGCGGCTGCTCATGGGTAAAGGTTGCTCCCTGAACCGCACTTGAGGTCAAGAGTTGACGCCATCGGTTTTCCCCGATCGGGCGGCCCCGGTCCCGAGGCGCGGCGGAGGTGCGGCCGGCGGACGGGGTGAGGTCGGTGGACGCCCGGCTGTGCACCCCGCCGACTCGGTGCTTGGCGCGTTCTGCGCGGTGGGTGCGGTCCGGAACGAGGCCCGGGACGGGCGGCCCGGGGTGCGGACCGGCGAGTTGTACGCGGGCGTTGGCCCCGCCCGGCTGACGGGAGTTGTTCCCGGGCTGTCACATCCGGCGGGCCCGTTCCGTCCGAGGCGTGATAGTCGAGTCGAGGAGGACACGATGACCCGTGTTCCCGCCGTGCCGGCCGGGGAGGCCGGCCTGCTCGGCCGCCTGGTGTACCGGTACGCCAAGCGCCGCTTCGGTGCGGTGCCCGAGCCGTTCGCCGTGGTGCGCCGGCACCGCAAGCTGTTCTGGGCCACCCTCGTCGCGGAGGTGGCGTACGAGCGGGCCGCGCGCGTCCTGCCGGCGAGCGTGCGTGACCTGGCGGTCTACCGGGTGGCGACCAACGTGGGCTGCTCCTGGTGCGTGGACTTCGGCACCATGCTGCAACGCCACCAGGGCTTGGACATCGACCGGCTCACCGACATCGACCGGTACCGGCGCAGCCCGCTGTTCACCGGGGACGAGCGGCTGGCGCTGGGCTATGCCGATGCGATGTGCGCCCAGCCGATGGCGGTGACCGACGAGCTGGTCGAGCAACTCGTCGAGCGGTTCGGCCGGGCCGGGACGATCGAGTTGACCCAGGTGATCGCGCTGGAGGACCAACGCGCCCGGTTCAACCACGCACTCGGCCTTACCGACCAGGGCTTCACCTCGGGCGAGGCCTGCCGGGTGCCCATACCGCTGCGACCGACACCGCCGGCACAGACGGGGTCGCCGACCTAGTGCCCCGCGCCGGAAATCTGCGCAATAATTCCGTCGCCCAGACGGCGCCTGGCGGCGTTGCCGCCCTGGCGGATACGCCCGGTATGAGCTGCGGGCGGCGCCTTGCCAGCCACCATCTGAATCACCGGACTTATCACACGAATTTCCGGCGCGGGACACTAGGGATCCTCGGACTTCGGCGCAGCGGGTGGTGGGTGTTGGGGGGGTGACGCCGCGTCACCGACCGGGCAGCCCGGTGCCCCGACCCTGGTGCGACTGGCGCGTCCCTTGTCACCGAGACCAACGCCAGTCCGGAAATTTTCGCAGAGAACCAGACTCACGTCGACCTCGATGCAGTCCCCCTCCGAGTCTGCGGCCCGAGTCATCGGCCCGTCACCGACAGTGACTGCCGCAGCCCCACCCCGACCACAGACCGAGCCCCAGCCCGATACCAACAAATCAAGTCGCTCAGCGGAATGCCCAGCTCAGCCACCACCTCGGCGGTCCGAGGCGCAGCCTCACCGGGAGGGTCCTGAACAATGCATGCTCTGCTGCGCGGCGCCCAGTCGCGCTTCCCGACGTTGGCGTCGCGGCCGACACCGCCGGTACAGACCTAGCGCCGGGGCCGGTCCAGCGCGGCGGCCAGCTTCGCGGGGTTGAGCACCGTGTAGATCGCCGCGATCCGGCCGTCCTGGACGCTGAAGACGGACACCGACTCGGGAGCGCCGCCCCGCCCGCCGCCGGAGCGGTAGCCCTGCTCGCCGTTGACGAGCACCGGTGACCAGCCGGCGAGCAGGTCGCCGCCGTAGCGGTTGGTGAGGCCGAGCAGCAGCCGGGCCACCTTCTCCGCACCGTGGATGACGCGCCGGGCCGCCGGCGTCATGCCGCCGCTGTCGTTGATCAGCACCGCGTCCGGGTGCAGCAGTGCGACCAGCCCCTGGATGTCGCCGCGGGCCAACGCCTCGGCGACCGCACCGAGCAGCCGCATCTGCTCGGCGGCGGCGGCCCGGGGCGGCGGCTGCGTCGCGGCGACGGCTCGGCGGGCCCGCGAGGCGTGCTGGCGGGCCGTCGCCGTCGAGCAGTCGAGTACCTGGGCGATCTCCTCGAAGGGCAGTGCCAGCGCGTCGTGCAGCACGAACGCCACCCGCTGCGGCGGGGTGAGCTGGTCCAGCACGACCATGGCGGCCATCCGGACCTCCTCGTCGCGGACCAGTACCGCGAGCGGGTCGTCCTCGGCGGCGGTGGAGACCACCGGCTCGGGCAGCCACGGGCCGACGTAGCTCTCCCGGCGCGCGCTGGCCGAGCGCAGCCGGTCCAGGCAGAGCCGGCCGACCACGGTGGTCAGCCAGCCACGCGGATCCCTGATCTCGGCGCGCTCGGCGTCGCTGAGCCGGTTCAACCGCAGCCACGCGTCCTGCACCGCGTCCTCGGCGTCGGCGAGGCTGCCGGTCATCCGGTAGCCCACGCTGACCAGATGAGCGCGGTGTTCCTCGATGTCGGACGCTATCGACACGCCGCTGACGTTACCGCCCCGTGATGTCGTACCGGCAAACGGTCGAGGGCGTCGCGCCGAGCTCGCCGGTCGGCGCGGTGGACGGATCGTACGTACGGACTGTCTGCCGGGGTCGTACGGCGAGCGGTCTCTTCGCTCGGAACTGGCTCGGAACTGGCTCGGAATAGTGGGTGGCCGTCGCTACGGTGCTGTCATGACCCCGATCGCCCGGCTGAGCGTGGTCGCGCTCGACTGTCCGGACCCAACTGCCCTGGCCCGGTTCTACACCGACCTCACCGGTTGGCCGGTGGACCCCGGCGAGCAGGACGATGACTGGGTGCAGCTGCGCCCCGGCGCCGGCGCGACGGCGATCGCGTTCCAGCGCGTGCCGGGCCATCGGCCGCCGACCTGGCCGGGTGACGAGCGCGCGCAGCAACTGCACCTGGACTTCGAGGTGCCCGACCTGGACGAGGGCGAGCGGCGGGTGCTCGAGATCGGCGCCCGCAAGGCCGAGATGCAGCCGGGTAAGACGTGGCGGGTGTACCTCGATCCCGCCGGCCACCCGTTCTGCCTGGTCCTCGGGGCCTGACCGGTCGCGGCGGAGCCGTCAGGGCACCGGCATAGACTCGGGCCGTGGCTGGTCGGATCAGGGACGCGGACATCGCCCAGGTCCGCGAGCGCGCTCGGATCGATGAGGTCGTCGGCGAGTACGTGGCGCTGCGCCGCGCGGGCGCCGGCTCACTGAAGGGCCTGTGCCCGTTCCACGACGAGAAGTCGCCCTCGTTCAACGTCCGCCCGACGCACGGCACCTTCCACTGCTTCGGCTGTGGCGAGGGCGGCAGCGTGATCGACTTCGTGATGAAGATCGAGCACCTTGGTTTTGTCGAGGCCGTCGAGCGGCTGGCCGACCAGGTCGGCGTGCGGCTGACCTACGAGGGCGGCGGCGCCTCGGTCCAGCGGGAGAAGGGCACCCGCACCCGGTTGCTGGAGGCGAACCGGCGGGCCGCCGAGTTCTACGTCGAGCGGCTGCACACCCCGGAGGCGGCGCCGGCGATCCAGTTCCTGACCGGCCGGGGGTTCGACGCGGCGTCGGCCCAGTACTTCGGTTGCGGCTTCGCCCCCTCGGAGTGGGACGGGCTGACCAAACACCTGCTGGCCGCCGGCTTCAACCTCGAGGAGCTGTACAAGGCCGGGCTGTCCAAAGAGGGTCGCCGGGGCCCGATCGACCGGTTCCGCCGCCGGCTGCTCTGGCCGATCCGCGACCTCGGCGGCGAAGTGGTCGGCTTCGGCGCGCGCCGGCTCTTCGACGACGACCCGATCGAGGCGAAGTACCTCAACACCGCCGACTCGCCGGTCTACCGCAAGACACACGTGCTGTTCGGGCTCGACCTGGCCAAGCGGGAGATCGCCCGGCGCCGCCAGGTCGTGGTGGTCGAGGGCTACACCGACGTGATGGCCATGCACCAGGCCGGAGTGACCACCGCGGTGGCCTCCTGCGGCACCGCGTTCGGCAGCGAGCACGTGTCGGTGCTGCGCCGGCTCATCGGCGACGACTCGTTCGACCTCGGCGAGATGATCTACCTGTTCGACGGTGACGACGCCGGTCAGGCCGCCGCGCTGAAGGCGTTCGAAGGGGAGCAGCAGTTCGTCGGGCAGACCTTCGTGGCGATCGCCCCGGACCGGCTCGACCCGTGCGAGCTGCGGCAGCGCTCCGGTGACACCGCCGTCCGGGACCTGGTGGCCCGGCGGGAGCCGCTGTTCGAGTTCGCCATCCGCAGCCTGCTCCGCGACTACGACCTGGACACCACGGAGGGGCAGGTCAGCGCGCTGCGCCGGACCGTTCCGCTGGTGGCCCAGATCAAGGACCGGTCGCTGCGGGACGGGTACGCCCGCCGGCTGGCCGGCTGGGTGGGCTGGTCCGAAGAGGCGACGGTGGTGCAGCGGGTCCGGGAGACCGCCGGCGTGCCGACCGAGCGGCCGAAGGTGGTCCTGCGCACCGGCGCGGCGAGCGAGACCGGCTCGGTCACCGGATCACCGAACGGCGCGGCGAACGGGGTGGTGCGCCCGGCCCCGGACGACCCGAAGCTGCGGCTGCAGCGCGAGGCACTCAAGGCGGCGCTGCAGGTGCCCGGGGTGGCCGGCCCGGCCTACGACGAGCTCCCCGAGGAGAGCTTCACCCACCCCGCGTACGTGGCCGTGCACCAGGGCATCCGGGCTGCCGGTGGCACCGCGGCCGGCCTGGAGGGCACCACGTGGCTCGAGGCCATCGGCGCACAGTGCCAGGCCACGCTGCGCTCGCTGCTCACCGAGCTGGCCGTGGAGCCGCTGCGGATGGCCACTAAGCACGACGGCGCCCCCCGCTACGTCGGCAGCGTGCTGGCCGGGCTGCAGGGCGCCATGGTGGAACGGCAGGTCGCCGAGCTGAAGTCCCGGCTGCAACGCACCTCGCCGGTCAGCGACGCGGAGGAGTACCACGCGCTGTTCGGCGACCTGGTGGCTCTGGAGCAGTACCGCCAGGCATTGCGGGTGCGCTCGCTGGGCTCGCTGTGAGTCGGTTGCCGCGTTGGCGACGACTGCTCGGCGGCGAGCAGCTGCCGGACGGGTTCGCTGGTCGGCTGGACGCCGAGGAGCGCGTGCTGGCCGTCGCGGAGATGGTCGGCGGTGGCCACCTGGTGGTCACCTCGTACGGGGTGTGGCTGCCGGACGGGCGGCGGATCGGCTGGCAGCTGGTCAGCAAGGCCACCTGGTCCGACGGCACGCTGACCGTGGTCGAGGCCGAGGAGTTCGACAGCACCGGCGAGGTGGTGCTGCTGCGTGACCTGCCGCCCCGGCGGCTGCGGCTGGCCGAGCCCGGCGGCGTGCCGGAAGCGGTGTACAAGCGGGTGGAGTCCTCGATCAGGTACCGGCACCACCGTGAGCTGCCCGGCGGCGGCGCCTGGTTCGTGCAGCGCAGCGTGCCCGGTCGGGACGGGCTGCTGCTGCAGGTCCGGGCCGATCCGGGCACCGATCTCGCCGCGGTCCGGCGGGTCGCCACCGAGGTGGCCGGCAAGCTGAGACAGGCGCGGGACTAGGGCGCTGCGCCGCTGCCGGGGGCTGAATACGATCAGTCAATGGCCTGGGATCCCACGGTGTACCTGACCTTCGACGACGACCGGTCACGGCCGTTCCACGACCTGGTGGCACGCATCGGTGCCACCGAACCGCGCCGGGTGGTGGACCTGGGCTGCGGGCCCGGCCACCTCACCGGACTGCTGGCGGCCCGCTGGCCGGACGCAGAGCTGGACGCGCTGGATTCCTCACCGGAGATGGTGGCCGACGCCCAGGCGCGTGGGGTGGCGGCGCGGGTGGCCGACGTGCGGGACTGGCACCCCGGCGAGACCGACGACGTGGTGGTGACCAACGCGGTCCTGCAGTGGGTGCCGGAGCACGCCGAGCTGTTGGTGAGCTGGGTGGCCGGGATGCCCAAGAACGGCTGGTTCGCGATGCAGGTACCCGGCAACTTCAACGCGCCCTCGCACGCGCTGCTGCGTGAGTTGCTGGCGGAGCCGGCGTGGCGCGGCAGGGTGACCGTCCGCGACGAACTGGCGGTGTCAACGCCGACCGAGTACGCCGACTCGGTGGCCGACCTCGGCGCCGAGGTGGACGCCTGGGAGACCACGTACCTGCACCGGTTGACCGGTACCGACCCGGTGCTGACCTGGATGACCGGCACGGCGCTGCGCCCGGTGCGGGCCGCGCTGGACGACACGGAGTGGGACCGGTTCCGGGCCGAGCTGGCCCCCCGGCTGCGGACCGCCTACCCGGCCCGGTCGGACGGCACCACCTGGTTCCCGTTCCGGCGGATCTTCGTGGTGGCCCGCGCCGGCGGCTGACCGAGCGGCCGCCCGGCCGGTGCCGGGGTCAGCGCGTGGAGTCCCCGTGCCCGTTGGCGCTGTTGAACGGCTCCCTGCGGCCCCCGCTGGCCGCGCTCACCGTGTCCACGACCTTTGCCTTCGCGATGCCCGCGGCTCCTTGCACAGCGGGGTGGTCGGCGACCCGCCGGTAGGTACGAGCCAGTTGCTCGTAGCGCTCTCGGCCGGCGCGCGTACCCAGTACGTATCCGACCGCCGCGCCAAGCATGAACGGGATCATCGAGGCTTCCTCCAAGGGGTTGGGTTCCGCCCATCCTGCCGCGGCCGGCCGCCGTTGCGCAGTCCCGGTCCACCGCGGGAGTGCCCGCGGCGGCGTTCTGGGCGTGCGCTAAGGTTGTCACCGCTGGACGGGAGACCCGGCCGGCCACGAGCGATCCTCCGTAGCTCAATTGGCAGAGCATGCGACTGTTAATCGCAGGGTTACTGGTTCGAGTCCAGTCGGAGGAGCCAAAAGTCCAGGTCAGGGCCGGTTAGCTGGCCGACCGCCAAGATCCACACCCCACTTGACCCGCCACTTTTGACGGGGTCCTCGATCTCTGGCCGCGTAAGTCAGAGCTCACAAGCGCAGAGCCCTGTGGAGTCCTGTGCGGCTGTCCGTGGACACATAAGCTGTGGCTATGCCGCTGCCGTCTCGGGTCAGCGATCTGACCAGCTTTGATCTGCTGTTGAGCGTGGCCAAGCTGGGCAGCATCGGGCGCGCGGCAGCCGCGCACCAGATGTCCCAGCCTGCCGCGAGCGCGCGGTTGCGGCAGCTGGAGCACCACCTCGGCGTTCGCCTGCTGGAGCGGGAGGCCCGAGGTGCGCGGCTGACGACCGTCGGTGAGTTGGTGGCGGGTTGGGCTCAGCCGGTGGTGGACCGGGCCGCCGATCTCGAAGCCGGGATCGCGGCTGTGCGGGTGGACCGGCACACACATCTGCGGATCGCCGCCAGCCTTACCGTGGCCGAGTACCTGTTGCCCCGGTGGTTGATCGCGTTGCGAGCGGCCGATCCGGACACGGTGACCGCGCTCAGTTGCGGGAACTCCGCCGAGGTCGCCAGACAGGTGCTCGCCGGGGAGGCCGAGATCGGGTTCATCGAGGGACCGAAGGTGCCTGGGGGAGTGCAGGCTCGTGAAGTTGCGCGCGACGAGTTGGCGGTCGTCGTCGCGCCATCCCACGCGTGGGCGCGGCGGCGGCGTGTGCGTGCCGCGCAGTTGGCCACGACACCGCTGATCAGCCGGGAACCGGGCTCCGGCACCCGGCTGGCATGGGAACAGGCGATGCGCGAACTGCTCGGCGTCGACCTGGCCGAGCCGATCCTCGAGGTGTCCTCGACCACGGCGATCAAGGCGGCCGTGATGGGAGGGATCGGCCCCGCGGTGCTCAGCGTGCGCGCGGTCACGGCGGAACTGACCGCCGGAACCCTGGTGCGACTGGCCGTGCCCGGTCTGGATCTCACCCGGCGGCTGCGCGCGATCTGGCCGGCCGGGCACGATCTGCAGGGCCCGGCCCGCGACTTGTTGACCATCACACTGCGCAGCGCCGACGGCTGATCCTCATCGTCGGCCGCCATCCTCGGGGGATGGGTCCCGAAGCCCGACCCCGCGACGAAGAGTCGCGGCCCGGCGCACCAGCTCGCCGACCCGACAGGGCCGAGCCATAAGCCCAGGTTATGCATCCATCGGCAATGGCGTCTACTCGATCTCGGTAACGACGCACACAGTGGTCTTATGACCACATCGGTGAGCGCCCAGACCACGGCGGCGGCTACATCCGCAACCGACCGCACCGGCCGCAAACTCGTCAAAGCCACTCCCGCGGAGCTGATGGAGGACGCCGGTACGGGCCTGGACTACGGCACCCGGCCAGACCGCATGCCGGGCCATCTCACCCCGACCGATCGCTTCTACACCCGCAGCCACGCGCCCACTCCGCACTTGGATGCGGCGACGTGGACACTCCACGTCGAGGGCAATGGGGTACACGAACCGATCGCCTACACCTACGACGATCTATGGAATCGCTTTCCGCTGGTTTCCGTGGTTCGCACGATTGAGTGTGCGGGTAACCGGCGGGTGTTGTTAGGTGAGGAAGTCGGGCGCACGTTCCAGGGCACTCAATGGGGGCGCGGTGCGATCGGTACCGCTGAGTGGACCGGCGTGCGGCTGCGCGACCTGCTCGAACCGGCCGGAATCACACCCGGTGCATGCGAGGTCATGTCAGAAGGGCTCGACGAGATCCGTGCCCGCCTGCCGGTGCCGCTGGCCAAGGCGTGTGCCGACGACACCCTGGTCGCATTGGCCATGAATGGCGAAGTGCTCCCGGCTGATCATGGATTCCCGGCTCGCCTTGTCGTGTCCGGGTGGCTCGGCGCGGCCAGCATCAAGTGGCTGGGTCGGATCGAAGTGTCTGAAGATCCCCTCTACGTGCCCTGGAACACCGAGGACTACGTGCTGATCGGCCCGGACTTTCCCGCGCACAAGCCCGCACGTGGCCCGGCAATCACCGCGCTCCCGGTGACCAGTCTGGTGGAGCTGCCCTGGCCGGCGCGGCTACGGCCGGAACCGCGGATGATCCGAGGACGAGCGTTCGCCGGAGAGAACCGGGTCGCTGCGGTCCAGTACCGGGTCGACGACGGTCTCTGGCAGGACGCGCTGATCACTTCGCCGGTCACGCCGGGGATCTGGGTGCGCTGGCAGTTTCGCTGGAATCCAGAACCCGGCGAACACACGCTCCGGGTTCGCGCCACCGATGACCAGGGCAACACTCAACCAGACTCCTCGACCTGGAATGAGCTGGGTTATCTGCACCAATCGGTACTGGCGCATCCCGTGCACGTCGAATCCCCGGCGCGTCGTGGTCGAGTAAGCGAGACCCGCCGGCGCATCCGGCGCGCTCGAGGCTCTGTGCGCTCATGAACCCGGCCGATCTGAAACGACAACCCGAGCCGAGCGGCGAAGAGCAGGAGCCGGACTACCGCTTCACGCTGGCCAACGAGCGGACCTTCCTAGCCTGGATCCGCACCGCGCTCGCGCTGATCGCCGGTGGTGTCGCCGTCGTCCAGCTCGTTCCGGCGTTCGGAATCCCGGGAGGGCGACACGCCCTCGGCGTGTTGCTCACCGCGGGAGGCGGTCTTCTGGCGGCACTGGCAGTCCGGCGCTGGCAACGAGTACAGGCCGCGATGCGCCGCGATGCCGAGCTGCCATCAACCCGGCTTCCGGTACTGCTCGGCGGCGCCCTGCTGGCCGTGACGATCCTGGTGCTCGTCGTGCTCCTCGTCCCGGCGCCGATGGGGCCATGACGTGCCTGGTCAACTCCCGGGCAAGCCCGGACTGCAAGCCGAACGAACCCAATTGTCCTGGCAGCGCAGCGCAATCGGCTGCCTTGCCAGCGGCGCGATCCCGCTGCTCCGGCAGGGCGGACCCCTCGCGGTCGGAGGAACCCTCCTGGCCGTCACGGCGGTGCTGCTGGCGTTACTCGTCCTTCAGCTCGGTCGCAGGCGGGGACAACAGATCAAAGCAATCCGTCGCATCGGGGGAAAGGACATCGTGCCCAACGGCCGGACCGAGGTGCTCCTGATCGGCTGGGCCACAGCCAGCTTGGCAACGGCCATCGTCGTCCTCCTCATGTCGTCGAGGTGACCGAGGACCAGGTAGCCGCTCGATGATCTAGTCGTGCCCGGCAACATTGACTACCGCACCTTGTGGCGTTCGGACGAAGAAGCGCGTCACCCCCCAAGACTCCGTGGTCAGCGGATGAACGATCTCGTACCCCCGCTGTACCGCCAGCTCGTAAGCCTCGTGGACGTCGGACACTCCAACCGAGATGTGAGAGTCGGTCGACGCTGTCGCATCTTTCACCACGAGCTGCACACCGACCGCGTCGTTGTCTGGCACCTGAAACCTGGCCACCCAGCCCAGGTCGAAGCCAACGTCGAGGCCGAGAAAGTCCGTGTAGAAGGAACGCGCGGCGTCCACATCGTCCACCGGGAGATTCGCTGTGATCCGTGTTACCCGCATTTGAGGCACCGTAGCCCGGAAGGTGAACTAGCTGGCCATCGCTCGCTGGGCGGGCGGCGGGTGATTGTGGTGAGGGCGTGGTGGAGGACGGAGTCGCTGGGTGGGCGGTCGGTCCAGCGGGCGCTGATGTGGCCGTCCGGTCGGATGAGTAGCGCTCCGTGTGGGCCGAGGCAGCACAGGTCGGTGTGCTCGCTGGGCAGGGCCTCGATGTGTAGCGGCCATGGTGCGGCGGACTGTCGCTCCCATTGGGTGGGGTCCGGCGTGAGCAGGGTGAACCATTCGCCGTGGGTGTCGAGCGTGGAGTGGTTGTCCTTGAGCCAGAGGTGTGGCATGCGGTGGTTCGGCTGCGCGGTGGGGACATAGTCCGTGCCTGGGTCGGACAGCTCGGGTGGGGTGCTGCCGTTGGTGAGCAGGGCGTCTGAGTGGTAGGCGACGCCGAGCACGAGCCCGAGTTGGGCGAAGTACCGGTCCGACCAGGGCAGTTCGATCTGGGCCGGGGCTGTTTCGCCGGCTTGGAGCTGTTCGTGGCGCCGATTCTGCGCTTGGTGCATCAGTTGGCTGTTGGCCACCGCTTGGCGGAGATTCCGCTGGGCGACGGGCTGTCGTTCCGCATCGTAGGTCTCCAACAGGCCTGGTCCGGCCCACCCGTGCAGGACGCCCGCTAGTTTCCAGCACAGGTTGTGCACATCGGCGAGGCCGACGTTCATGCCCAGACCGCCGGAGGGCGGGATCGCGTGCGCGGCATCGCCGGCCAGCAGGACCCGGCCGTGGCGGCGGAAGCGGATGCGGCCAAATTCCGGTGCGAATGCGCGGGCCGCGATCGTGGCGGCGAGCCCGAGCTGGCGAAAGATCTCCATCGAGCGCACGTTGACCAGCCGGGACCGGGGAAACGGTGACAGCTCGCGGTGTTTCTCGACCAGCAGTGTGGACACGCCCCAGCGATCCAGTAGCGCTCGGGCGGTGAGTCCGACCGGCCCACCACCGACGATCAATACGTCGACCTCGGCGTTTGCCACGGGCATGTCAGATCGGTCGGCTGACCATCGTGACCTGGGTGCCGGCCGTCGTCGTCTCGATGCGGAGGGAGTCGGTGCAGGCGCGCATCATCTGGAGGCCCCGCCCCCGGCCGTCGCGCTCGGCGGGGATCGGGCGCCAGCAACCGGCGTCGGTCACCGTGATGACCACGCGGCTGGTGTCGTCCTCGGACCGGTGTTTGAGTTCGGCGAGCACGGTGACCTCGGCCCCGTCGTGGTCCGCCGGGTAGGCGTGGTCCACCACGTTCGCGACGGCCTCGCTGGTGGCCAGGAGCAGGTCGTGTCGCTCGGCCCTGGTCAACGGGAGCGCACGCAGCCATGAGTCGAGCGCCCGGCGGGCCAACGACGGCGCGTTCAGGTCGGCGATGAGCACCTCGTGCATTGGGGAGTCCTCACCGCGGTTGGGTAGTGCGGCCACCTCGGGCTCCTCATCGACCAGGAGCCGGGGATGGCTTTCCTTTACCCAGATTCGGGCGCGGCTACGCACTGCGTTTCTGGCGCGGCGTTTTCGGGTAGTCAATCCGGCATGCTCGAAACACAGTCGCTCCCGGGTTCCGATCGACAGGATCGGATCGTCCAAGCACTCGTCGGACTGGCGCTCGATGACCTTGAATACGGTCATCTGGATGTAGAGACCGCGCTGCGGTTCGTGGCGAACCGGGCCTGGGGCGAAGGTCACCGCGAAGGCGCCAACCACACCGGTGACCTGGCCGAACTCTCCGACCGGTCGGCAGCCGACCCCGCTTAGACCGCGAGCCGCCGCGCGGCCGTCGTCGAACCGCGCGCCGGGTGACCGGAAGTGGCCGGTCGGCTATGCGTCCGGAGTCGGCTTCGGCTCGGCCTTCTTCGCCTCGTCCTCATGCAGTCCACTGACCTCGGACTTGAGGATTCGAGCCGAGCGGCCCAGACCGCGGGCGGCCTCGGGCAGCTTCTTCGCCCCGAACAGGATCACGACCACCACGACCAGGACGAGCCAGTGGGTCGGACTCATGGCACCCATGCGGACCATCGTAGGCGTAAAAGTCGACCAACGGGTACGACGGGTCGCCGGCGGCGCCGTCGGTGGCCTGCCCCGACGCGCTGACCAGGGCTATCAGGCCCGGTGAGGTACCAGATTGGCGACGTCCGAAACGGGGGTTCGCCATCGCGGCCTTCTCGGGCGAGGATGTATGCATGGGGAAGCCGGTTCTGCTGACCGTGGACGACGACCCGGGGGTGTCCCGGGCGGTTGCGCGCGACCTTAGGCGGCGCTACGGCGAGGAGTTCCGCATTCTGCGGGCGGACTCCGCGATGGATGCGTTGGACGCGTTGCGCGAGCTCAAGCTGCGTGGGGACGTGGTCGCCGCGATGCTCGCCGACTACCGGATGCCGCAGATGAACGGCATCGAGTTCCTGGAACAGGCGATGGACCTGTTCCCCAGGGCCCGCCGCGCGCTGCTCACCGCGTACGCCGACACCGACGCGGCGATCCAGGCGATCAACGTGGTCGACGTCGACCACTACCTGCTCAAGCCGTGGGACCCGCCGGAGGAGAAGCTCTACCCGGTCGTGGACGCCCTGATCGAGACCTGGCGGGCCACCGGCGACAGCGCCGTGCAGGAGACCAAGGTGATCGGGCACCGCTGGTCCGCGCCGTCCTTCCTGGCGAGGGACTTCCTCGCCCGCAACGCCGTGCCCTACCGGTACTTCAGCGTCGAGGACGCGGAGGGGCTTCGGCTGCTCGAGGCGGCCGGCGCCTGCGCGGACGACGTGCCGGTGGTGATCACCCCGGACGGTGTGACGCTGTGCAAGCCGTCCGACACCGAGATCGCCGGCGCGGTCGGCCTGTCCACCGAGCCGGCTTCCGAGTTCTACGACCTGGTTGTCGTCGGCGCCGGTCCGGCCGGGCTGGGCGCGGCGGTCTACGGCGCTTCCGAGGGACTGCGCACCGTGCTGGTGGAGCGCCAGGCCACCGGCGGGCAGGCCGGGCAGAGCTCGCGGATCGAGAACTACCTGGGCTTCCCGGACGGGGTGTCCGGCGCTCAGCTCACCGAGCGGGCGCGGCGCCAGGCCCGGAAGTTCGGCGCCGAGACGCTGTCCGCCCGCGAGGTGACCAAGTTGGAGGCGCGCGGGTCGGCCCGGGTGGTGCACTTCGGCGACGGCACCGAGATCGTGGCGCACTCCGTCGTGCTGGCCACCGGCGTCGCCTACCGCCAGCTCGAGGCGCCCGGGGTGACCGAGTTGACCGGCCGCGGGGTGTACTACGGCTCGGCGGTCACCGAGGCGCCGGCCTGTGCCGGGCAGGACGTCTACATCGTCGGTGGGGCGAACTCCGCCGGGCAGGCCGCGGTGTTCTTCTCCCGCCACGCCAAGCGGGTGGTGATCCTCATCCGCGGCGAGTCGCTGCAGTCGTCCATGTCGCACTACCTGATCCAGCAGCTCGACCAGATCGACAACATCATTGTGCGCACCCACACGGAGGTCGCCGAGGTGCACGGTGATGATCACCTGGAGCGGCTGACCCTGCGCAACACGCGCGACGGTGGCACCGAGTCGGTGGACAGCCCCTACCTGTTCGTCTTCATCGGCGCCGCGCCGCGCACCGAGTGGCTGGAGGGCGTACTGATGCGTGACTCGTACGGATTCCTGCAGACCGGGCCCGACCTGATCCGGGAGGACCAACGTCCACCCGGCTGGGCGCTGGAACGGGATCCCTACTTCATGGAGTCCAGCGTGCCGGGCGTTTTCGTGGCCGGCGATGTGCGTGCCGCGTCAGTGAAACGGGTGGCGTCCGCGGTCGGTGAGGGCGCCATGGCCGTCACCCTGGTACATCGGTACTTGGGAGAGCAGTAGACATGAGCGCGAATTTGACGAAAGAGCAGCTCCGCGAGCTGTTTCTGTTCACCGACCTGACCGACGAGCAGTTGGACTGGGTCGACGAGAACGGCGATGTGGTCGAGTTCGGTGCCGACACCGAGGTGTTCGCCGAGGGTGAGCCGGCCCGCTGCTTCTGGGTGCTGCTGTCCGGAACCATCGCGATGAGCCGGACGATCGGCGGCGACCGGGTGGAGACGGGGCGCACCGATCAGATCGGCGTGTACCTCGGCGCGATCACCTTCTACCTGGAGGAGTCGCTGGAGAACGGCTACGCCGGCGGCGCGCGGGCCATCACCGACGTGCGCCTGTTGGCGTTGCCGGCCGGCAAGCTGGCGCTGGCGTTCCGCGAGTGGTTCCCGATGGCGGTGCACCTGCTGCAGGGCATGGTGCTGGGTACCCGACGGGGCCAGGCGATCACCGGGCAGCGGGAGCGGCTGCTGGCGCTGGGCAAGCTCTCCGCCGGGCTCACCCACGAGCTGAACAACCCTGCGGCCGCGGCGGCCAGGGCCACCGCCACGCTGCGCGACCGGGTGACCGGGATGCGGCACAAACTGGGCATGCTGGCCGAGGGCAAGCTGGACAAGGACGCGTTGCTCGCGCTCACCGGGCTGCAGGAGGAGTTCGCCGACCGGGTGCACGAGGCGGCTCCGGAGCTGTCCGCGGTGGCGGCCAGTGACCTGGAGGACGAGCTGTCCGACTGGCTGGACGATCACGAGGTGGCCGGCAGCTGGGACCTTGCGCCGGTGTTCGTCGCCGGCGGCCTGGGGGTGGCCGACCTGGAGCGGGTCCGTGCGGCGACCTCTGCCATCGCTGGGGACTCCCCGCTGGACGGCGCGCTGCGCTGGCTGGCCTACACGGTGGAGACCGAGAGCCTGCTGCGCGAGATCACCGACTCGACATCGCGGATCACCGCGCTGGTCGGTGCGGCCAAGCAGTACTCCCAGATGGACCGCGCGCCCTACCAGATGATCGACATACACGATGGTCTGAAGGCCACCCTGGTCATGTTCAGCGGCAAGCTGACCAAGAGCGGCGTGTCCGTGGTCAAGGAGTTCGACAAGTCGCTGCCCAAGATCCCGGCCTACCCGGCGGAGCTGAACCAGGTCTGGACGAACGTGATCGACAACGCCCTCCAGGCCATGGACGGCGCCGGCACGTTGACCGTGCGGACCGCGCGGGACAAGGACTGGCTGCTGGTGGAGATCGGCGACACCGGCCCGGGCATCCCGCCGGACATCCGCAAACGGGTGTTCGAGCCGTTCTTCACCACCAAGGGCGTCGGCGAGGGCACCGGGCTCGGGCTGGACGTGAGCTGGCGGGTCGTGGTGACTCGGCACCACGGCGACCTGACCGTCGAGTCCGAACCCGGCAACACCAGGTTTCAGGTCCGCCTTCCCCTCACCGAGGCGGTCTGACTGCCTCCAACCGTCGCCGAGATCGACCGGAGGGCTGTGTGCGACGGGGTGAATTCAAGCGGCCGATCGCGACCGCGGTGTCGATCTCGGCGCGGGTTCGGGTTTCGCCCGGCGGCGGGGTGCGGTCAGGTCTGGAGGGGGATCAGCTCCGTGGTGAACTGGTCGAGGAAGGTGCGGCGGGAGGCCACGGCGGTGGCCGGGCGGACCACGAACTTGGTCAGCCCGGCGTCCACGAACCGGCGCAGCTCATCGCGGGCGGCGGCCCAACCCCGGCAGATCAGCCGCTCCGGGTCCAGATCCTTGCGCCGCGCCCTGGCCCGGACCAGCGCGGTGTCCAGTGCCGCGGTCTCGAGCTGATCGTCCGGAACCACCAGCAGGTTCGTGCCGTAGTGGTCCTGCTCGATCTCCCTGCCGGCGTCCGTGGCCGCCTGTTCGATCTGGGCCCGGCACCGCAACGCCTCGTCCGGGGTGACGAAGCTGGCCAACCAGCCGTCCCCGAGCCGCCCGATCCGGCTCATCCCGACCGGCAGCCGCCCGCCCAGCCACAGGTCCAGCGGCTTGGCGGGCAGCGGGCCCACCGAAGCCTCGTCGAGCTGGAAGAACTCGCCGTGGTGGGTGACCACCGGGTCGGTGAGCAGCGCCCGCACCACCGCCAGCGCCTCCTCGAACACCTCGGCACGCCGGCCGTCGGGCACCGGGAACATCGTGCGGTCGGACTCCAGCGCCGGGCGGACCCCGAACGCCGGCAGCACCCGCCCAGGGGCCAGCGCGGCCATCCCGGCCAGCTGCGCGGCAACCAGGGCGGGGTTGCGCCCGGGCAGCACCAGCACGCCGGTGCCCAGCTTGAGTCGCTCGGTCCGGCCGGCCGCGTAGGCCAGCCCGATCATGGGGTCGACGCTGTGCCGGGAGGAGACCAGGTCGGACAGCCACACCGAGTCGACCCGGTGCGCCTCCAGCTCGTCGACGAGCTCCGCGAGCCCGGGGCCGACATCAGCCTCCGGACCGTCGATGGGGATGGGGCCAATTCCGATCCGAACCTTCATACCCATGCCTCGACCTTACGGCCAAAAAATCGAGCGGGTAAGAAAAACCGGGGTGGGGACCACGGCTCGTGGTCCCCACCCCGGCTGCCGAACCCGGGCTCCCCTCCGGGTCTGGCCAGGAGATAGTCCGTTAGCTTGCGGGCACGCTGCCCAGGGTGACCGGCACGGTGTGCGGCGCGCCGGCGCCGCTCGTGACGGTGAGGGTCACGTTGCTGCCCGGGTCGGCCGAGTTGATCGCGGCGACCAGCCCGTCGGAGTTCTCGACCAGCTGGCTGCCGACCTTGGTCACCACGTCACCGGCCTGCAGACCCGCCTTGGCGGCCGCCAAGCCGGGTGCCACGCTGACCAGCTGGGCGCCGTTCGGCTGCGAGTCGCGCACCGAGACACCGAGTTGGGCCTGGGTGGCGTGCCCGCTGGCGATCAGCTCGTCGGCGATGCGCTTGGCCTGGTTGATCGGGATGGAGAAGCCGAGCCCGATCGAGCCGCTCTGCCCACCCCCGCCGGAGCCGAGCGAGGCGATCGCGGAGTTGAGCCCGACGATGCGACCCTGCATGTCCACCAGCGGACCACCCGAGTTGCCCGGGTTGATCGCGGCATCGGTCTGGATCGCGTCCAGCACCGAGGTGGGCGTCTGCTGCTGCGGGGCGGCACTCAGGCCGCTCAGCCCGCCGAGGCCACCGAGCCCGCTGAGTCCGCCCTGGCCCTGCTGCTGACTCGGGCTGGGCTCGCCCTGGGTCTCCACCGGCCGGTTCAGCGCGCTGACGATGCCGCTGGTCACGGTGCCGGCCAGGCCGAGCGGGGTACCGACGGCCACGACCGGTTGCCCGACCTGCAGGGTGTCGGAGTTGCCGAGCTGGATGGGGGTCAGCCCGGACACTCCCTGGGCGCGGACCACCGCGATGTCGGACTGGGTGTCCTGGCCCACCTCCTGCACCGGAGCGCTGGAGCCGTTCTGGAACGTCGCGGTGAGCTGTCCGCCCTGGGCGGCGGCGAGCACGTGCGCGTTGGTCAGGATCAGCCCGTCGGCGGACAGGACCACTCCGGATCCCTCACCGGAGTTGCCCTCCAGCTGCACCACGCTCGGGAGCACCTTCTGGGCGACCTGGGTGACGGGGCTGAGCGGCAGGTCGCTGCCGGCCGGGACCGGCTGGTTGAGGGTGCCGAGCGAGCTGACGCCGACGGTCGAGGTCTGGTGACCGACGATGCCGCCGACCCCGCCGCCGACCGCCGCGGCGAGCACCGCCACCGCGACCATGCTGGCCACCCGGCGGCCGCGCTTCGGTTTGGGTGCCGGTTCGCTCGGCAGCGCCGCGGTCGGGGGGACGTCCGGCGGTGGCACCTGCCCGGGCGGAGGTACCTGCCCGGCGGGCGGCTGGCCGGGTTGCTGGCCGTAGCCGGGTGTGGGGTACGGGCCGACGCCGTACGGGTTGGCCTGGTGCGGGATGGGGGCGTACGGGCTCTGCTCGGCGCCGTGCTGTGTAGCGGTGCCGTTCTGGACCGGGTACGTCAGGGTGCCGTTCTGCCCGGCGTAGGGCTGGCCGTGGCGGGCCCAGCCGTTCGGTGCGACGCCGTACTGATCGGCGCGCCGTGCCGGGTCCGGCTGCGCGGGAGTGCTCTGCTGCTGGTTGGTCTCAGGGGTGGCGTCCGGTTGTTCGGCGCGGCCGTCGAGCGCACCCGGTAGGGGACCGGGGCCTGTCGGGCCGGCCGGAGCTGGAGTCCCTGCCGGTGTGTCGCTCATGGGTTCCACTGTCGGCCGGCAACCTGTGGCAATGCTGTGAGGGAGCGGAGAAGTCTCTGATGGTTCTGATCCGGTGCTGAGTGCCCTTTCCGCGCCGGGTGGGCTGCGCTAGCTTTCGGGTAGTGAATTGCCAGTCACTAGAGCGAGGAGGTCGGCATGGCCGCTGACCAGGACGGCTCCCTGGCGGAGAACCTCATCCAGCGGGTCAACGTGGGTGACTCGCTGGCCCGCTCCTCGGCTGCGCACCCGACTCGGACCGCCGTCGTGGACGGCGACCGGCGATGGACGTATGCCGAGTTCAATGCGCTGGTCAACCGGGTCACCGGCGGGCTGGCCGGCCTGGGTTACCGGCGCGGGGACGCGCTGGCCATCGCCTCCGGCAACAGCGCGGAGTTCCTGGCCATCTACTTCGCGGCGGCCAAGCTCGGTGTGGTCTGCGTCCCGATCAACCTCGGCTGGCGGCCGGACGAGGTGGCCTACGTGCTCGACCACTCCCGCTCGCGCGGGATCGCGGTCGAGTCCCAGCTGGTCGGGACCATGGCCGAGGCGATCGCGAAAGTGGCGGAGGTGGCCGACATCGTGGTCACCCCGGGCACGCTCGGGGCGGGTGCGGCAGTGTCCAAGGAGCCGGCCGACCGGCGCTGGAGCACCTTCGACGAGCTGCTCGAGCACGGCGACGCGGCCGAGCCGGCGCACTACGTCGAGGACCGCGACCCGCTCAGCTACCTCTACACCAGCGGCACCACCTCGTTCCCCAAGGGCGTGGTGGCCGGCCAGCTCGCCATCTACCTGGAGTCGATGTCCTCCGCGCTGGAGTGCGGCTGGAGCCGGGCGGACCGGTTCGTGGCGATGATGCCGATGTTCCACACCGCCCAGCTCAACGCGTTCTGCACGCCGGCGGTGCTCGTCGGGGCGAGCATCCACGTGCTGCGTGGCTTCGACCCGGAGGTGCTGCTGGACACCATCGAGCGCGAGCGGATCACCCAGGTCTTCGGTCTGCCGATGATGTACCGGGCCATGCTGGACCACCCGTCGTTCGCCGGCCGCGAGCTGTCCAGCCTGCGCCGGTGCACGTACGCGATGGCCGCGATGCCCGAGGCGCTGATCCGGCGGTGCCTGGACTCCTTCGGCTGCGACTTCGCGCTGCTCTTCGGGCAGACCGAGATGAGCCCGGTGACCACGCTGTTCCGCCCCGAGCACCAGCTCTCGCACCTGGGCGCGGTGGGCACCCCGGTGACGAACGTTCAGGTCGGCATCATGGGCCCCGCCGGCGAGCTGCTGCCGAGCGGTGAGCAGGGCGAGATCGTCTACCGCGGCCCGTCCACGATGACCGGCTACCTGCGCAACCCCGAGGCCACCGGTGAGGCGTTCGCGCACGGCTGGTTCCACTCCGGCGATGTGGGCCGGTTCGACGACGACGGTGTGCTCTGGTTCGCCGACCGGTTCAAGGACGTGATCAAGACCGGTGGGGAGAACGTGGCGTCGATCGAGGTGGAGCTGGCCGTGTTCGCCGCCGACGACGGGGTCGCCGAGGTCGTCGTGGTGGGGCTGCCGCATCCCCGGTGGAGTGAGGCGATCACCGCGGTGGTGCTCGCCAAGCCGGGCCGCACGGTCGACCCGGCCACGGTGATCGACGCGGTCAAGCAGCGGCTGGACGGGTACAAGGTGCCGAAGTCGGTGATCGTCGCCGACGAGCTGCCCCGAACCTCGACCGGCAAGGTGCAGAAGAACGTCGTCCGCCAGCGCTACACCGATCACTACGAGAGCCTGTAAGCGGCTAGGAGATCGCGCTCCACCAGTCGTTCTCGGGCGGCGTGTTCACGATGAACCGCTCGCCGGGCATCGGCACCGCGACCCGGGTGTCCGCGCGCTTCGCCTCGGCCAGCAGCCGGCGCACCGGCTCCGACCACTCGTGGAACGCCAGGTTGAACGTCGCCCAGTGCACCGGCACCAGCAGCCCGCCGCCGAGGTCGCCGTGCGCCCGGACCGCTTCCTCCGGCGTCATGTGCACCTCCGGCCACTGCTCGTTGTAGGCCCCGATGGGCAGCAGGGTGAGGTTGAACGGGCCGAACCGGGCGCCGATCTCGGCGAAGCTGGGCGTGTAGCCGGTGTCGCCGCCGAAGAACACCCCGTGCTGCGGCCCCGCGATCACCCACGAGGACCACAGCGTGGTGTTGCGGGCCAGCGAACGGCCGGAGAAGTGCCGGGCCTCCGTGCAGGTCAGGGTGAGTTCGCGGACCCGCGCCTGACCGCCCCAGTCCAGCTCGACCACCCGCTCGGCGGGCACCCCCCAGGAACGCAGGTGCGCACCGACCCCGAGCGGCACCACGAACGGCGCCGACCCGCGCCGGACCAGCTCGCGGACCGTCGGCAGGTCGAGGTGGTCGTAGTGGTCGTGCGAGATCAGCACCGCGTCGACCTCGGGCAGCGCGTCCAGGCCGGTCGGCACCGGGTGCATCCGCTTCGGCCCGATCAGCGGCGACGGGGACACCCGGTCACTCCACACCGGGTCCACCAGTACCCGGCGTCCGTCGATCTCGATCAGCGCGCTGGAGTGCCCGTACCAGGTGACCGCGAGCTGGTCGGCGACCGTGGGGAAGCGGGGCACGGCCAGCGGCACCGGCCCGGTCGGCGCGCCGCTCTGGCCGCGGCTGAGCATCGCCACGATCAGCGCCGCCGGGTTGACGGGACGCAGCAGCCCGCCGGACTGGGTGTTGTGGAACGTGCCGTCGGCGAACCGCGGTGAGTCACCGGCCGCCTCGGCGATCTCGGCCCGCGAGGCACCGAGCGCGGTCGGGATCCCCCACGCCGCACGGGCCAGCAGACCCATCCCCGCGGTGGTCGCACCGACCACCGTGGCACGCAGCACGGAGGCGGTCAGCGAGCGGACGGCGCGGGCCTGATGCAGTAACAACACAAGTCAAGGGTAGAGAAACCCGGGACAACGCCGCCCCGGCGGACCGCAACCGCGGCGGCGCGATCGCTGTTTTTCCTGGTCAGAGCCGTATCAGTGAGGTGTTCGGTAACGCTGAGCTGGGCAGATCGGATGTGAGATTGACCCCGGTGCGCGCGAGCCAGCCGGTTGATCAAGCAAGCTGGCCGGGGTAGCGATCGAGGGAGTGAGTGCATGGCCAGCGGGCTCGAGACCGGGACGACGGTGCGGACCGCCGCATGGCAGGAGACCGGCTGGTTGCTCTCCGGACCGGTGGAGGGGCGCCTCGGCATGCGGGTGACCGCGCTGTCGCCGGACGGCTCCCGGCTCCGGCTCCCGATCCCGCCCGACAGCCCGGTGAGCGAGGGCCCGAGCTCTCCCGGGCTGACACTGGCCCTCAACGTGCTGGCGGACACCGCCGGCGGCATCGCGCTCTCCGCGTGCCAGGGGGTCGGGGAGGGCGGCCCGACCATCGAACTGCGGCTGGACCACGTGGCGGCGCCGGCCGACGGGGCCAGCTGGCTGATCGGTGAGGGCGCGCGCCAGCACGAGGCGGGTGGTGCCGGCTACCTGTCCATCTCGGTGAGCGACGACACCGGCCGGGTGTTGGTCCGCGCGGTCGGCCACTACCTGTCGCGGCGGCGCACCGCCCGGCCGTCGCCCCCCGGCCCTGCCGCGGCGACGGAGGGCGCCGGCGCCGAGCTCGGCTGCCCGGCCGACGAGGTGGGCAAGCCGGACGCGCTGCTCCGCGCACTGGCGCCGGCCGGGGACGATCCGGCGCTCTGGGTCCTGCCGGCCGCCGCCGAGTTGGCGAACATGCGCCAGGACGTCCATGGCGGCGCGCTGCTGACCATCGGGCACCTGGCACAGCAACGGTTCGTGCACGCCGACACGGCGGCCGGTGAGTCGATGACCCCGCTCAGCATCCAGGCGCAGTACCTGCTGCCGGTCCCGGCGGACGGCAGCGAGCTGCGCTGCCGTACCGAGTACGTCCGGCGCGGCCGGGCCTTCCGGACTGTGCGGAGCGAGGTGGTGCGCCCGGACGGGCGGGTTGCGACCGTCGTTTCGGGCCTCTGGTCGGCCGTGAACGGCGATTTGAGTGATCATTAGCGAACGCCGCGGCGAACGGTCATGATCTCGCGGCGAACGGCTCAAGGCGCTGCGTGAGACCGCTCGTCCGTTCGGCGCAGTCAAAAAAATCACCGGAAGATACGCGTAACCTCCGAGTCACCCGTTGGTGTGGGGCGTACAGCGCACGTCCGCACCATCTGTAATTCACTGGAATGTACGTACAACGTTCTCCAAGATCACCGCGCTACCCTTATTTGTGGGTATCGAGTTTGCGTATGTCGCGATCTCCGCTAGCTTTTGCCGAGTCGGTGGGCTCCCCCCAGAACTCCGACATCCCCGCAGCGGAGGCTCCCCCTCCGCGACCTGATCAAGGAGATATCCCGTGTTTAAGAAGGCTGCAATCGTCCTCGCGGTGAGCGCCGCTGGCCTGCTGGCGGTCAGCCCACTTGCTTTCGCCGGTGACTACAGCGGTGACGGGGGTCATGGCCACCACAGCCACAAGGGCCACGACGGGGGCAACCACGACGGCGATGACAACGACGACAACGACGGCGACCACAACGGTCACGGCCGGGGTCACAACGACGACAGCGACTACGACGGTGGTCGCAGCACCCACGTGCAGAGCGGGCTGGTGAACCTGCAGGACGTCGGCGTCCAGGTGCCCGTGCAGGCGTGCAACAACTCGATCCTCTCGGGCGCGCTGGGCATCCTGTCCTTCGGTCAGCACTCCAGCGACAGCCACGACGGCAAGTGCGGCCAGAGCAACAAGAACGACTGACCATGAGCTGACTCCTCCGGGGGTCGCGCCGCTGAGGAGCGGGCGCCGGGCCACGGCCCGGTGCCCGCTCTTTTTGCTTTTTGGACGGGAGGGTTCCGACCCTCCTGTGTCCTGGCACACACGCACGTTGCGTAAATGCGCGGAATTGGCTGCCTAATACGGCAATACGCCGATGCCACCCGATAGTGACGCATCGAACAGCGTCAAGATCAGCACAATTCAGATATGGACACCGCCGTCGACCGGTTTCTCGGTAAGTACGCGACAGCGCGCCTGGGCCTGGCGGCCATCGTCTCGATCGTGGTGCTGGCTGACCTGATCGTGCTGGTCGGGGACACGGCGGCGGTGTCGGAGCGGCCGGCCCCGGTCGCGTCGACACCCGGGGAGTCGGTGGCTCCCTCGTTCGACCAGTCGGTGCAACCCACTGCGGATCCCTCGGTGCAAGGGTCGGCGGCCGCGGCGCCGCCGGCGTCGGTTTCCCCGGTGCCGACCGAGTCGGTACGGCCGACCCCGGCGCCGAACCGGACCGCTCACGCCCCCGCACCGGCCCCGCCGGCCTCGACCACCCCGCGCCGACCCCGACCGAGCAGCACCCACCGGACCCGGTCGCCGTTCGAGGAGCGCTGCAGGGACGGGGAGATCGAGCCCTGGCTGTGCCACGGGATGCCGAACTGACGGTGGCCAGGTGCCAGCGGCCCACCGGCGCCGCCCCGGTACCGAGCCGCACCTGGTCGGCCTGTGGTTACCGAACTGCACGACAGGCAGGCCGCGGACGCTGTCACGGGGCGTGCACGTTCCGCCGGCGCCGCCCCGGTACCGGGCCGCACATGGTCGGCCTGTTGTTACCGAGCTGCACGACAAGCAGCCCGCGGACGCGGAAATCCTGCCTGCTGTGCAGCTCGGCAACAACAGGCTCCTGTGCTGGTAACAAGCGCGATCCTGAGTTGGGCGGCTCCCGGAGCGCTCGGCTTGCTCCCGGTGCGGTCGGCTTACTTTCGGTGTGCTCGGCTTGCCCGAGGCGGCCGGCCGCTGTCCACGGGTAGGTGAGCTGTGTCGCCTCCGGGGTGGGCTGGTTTACAGATTTGAATTCAACTGATGGTATGGCTGGGCCCCAACGACGGCGGCAACCCGACTACGGCGGCAACCTGACGACGGCGGCAACCCAACTACGGCGGCACGAGGAGATGGCGGATGCGGCGCACTGGATTCACCGCCGAACACGAGGACTTCCGCCGGATGATCCGGGACTACCTGGCCCGCGAGGTGGTGCCGGCGTTCGACGACTGGCTGGCCGCCGGCATCGTGCCCCGGCAGTTCTTCCGTGATCTCGGCAAGCTCGGCGTGCTCGGGATGGCGGTGCCGGAGGAGTACGGCGGCGGTGGCCAGGTCGACTTCACCTACAACGCGATCCTGAACGAGGAAGCCGCCCGCGCGCTGGTGTCGCTCGGCTCGCTGCGGGTGCACCTGGACGTGGTGCTGCCCTACTTCCTGGAGTACGCCGGGGCGGAGCAGCGGGACCGCTGGTTCCCCGGCCTCGCCTCCGGCGATCTGATCACCTCGATCGCGATGACCGAGCCGGGAACCGGTTCCGACCTCGCCGGAATGAGCACGACCGCGGTCGAGGACGGTGACCACTACATTCTCAACGGCGCCAAGACCTTCATCACCGGCGGAGCGCAGGCCGAGCTGATCGTGGTGGTCGCCCGCACCTCGCGCGACGAGTCGAACCGGCGCAACGGGCTCAGCCTGCTCGTCGTCGAGGACGGTATGCCCGGCTTCGAGAAGGGCCGCAACCTGGCGAAGATCGGGCTCAAGGTGCAGGACACCGTCGAGCTGTCCTTCACCGACGTCCGGGTGCCGAAGGCGAACCTGCTCGGGGAAGAGGGCAAGGGGTTCAGCTACCTCGGGCACAACCTGCCGCAGGAGCGGCTGACCATCGCGGTCGGTGCGCTGGCCGCGGCCCGCGCGGCGCTGGACACGACCGTGGCCTACGTCAAGGAACGGCACGTGTTCGGTAAGCCGGTCAGCCAGTTCCAGAACACCAAGTTCGAGCTGGCGGCGGTGGCCACCGACGTGGAGGCCGGTCAGGCCATGCTGGACCGGGCGCTGGCCGAGCACCTGGTCGGGGAGCTGTCGGGCGTGGACGCGGCGAAGGTGAAGTTGTTCTGCACCGAGCTGCAGGGCCGGGCGGTGGACCGCTGCCTACAGTTGTTCGGCGGTTACGGCTACATCCTGGAGTACCCGATCGCGCGGCTGTACGCGGACGCCAGGGTGACCCGGATCTACGGCGGCACCAGTGAGGTCATGAAGTCCATCATCAGCAAGTCGCTGGGTCTGTAGAGACAAGGGGACAGGGTGCGGATCGAAGGCATTTCGGCGTTGGTCACCGGCGGGGCCTCCGGGCTCGGGCTGGCCTCGGCACGGCAGTTGGTGGCCCGCGGCGCGACGGTCGTGCTGGTCGACCTGCCCACCTCGCCCGGGGCCGAGGCGGCCAAGGAGCTCGGCCAGATTCGAGACGGGGCGGCCTGGTTCGTGCCGGCCGACGTCACCGACCCGGAGGCGTTCAACGAGGCACTGGACGCCGCCGAGCAACGCGGCCCGCTGCGGGCGCTGGTGCACTGTGCCGGCCGGGGCGGCGACCGGCTGCGGATCATCAACCGCGACCGCACCCCCGGTGACCTGGACTCCTTCGCCGAGGTGCTGAGGATCAACCTGATCGGCACCTACAACGCGCTGCGGCTGACCGCCGCCCGGATGTCCGGCAACGAGCTGCTGGACGGTGACCGAGGCGCCTGCGTGCTCACCGCCTCCGTCGCCGCCTTCGACGGCCAGATCGGGCAGACCAGCTACACCGCGTCCAAGGCGGGCGTGCACGGCATCACGCTGGTGGCGGCGCGCGACCTGGCCAGCTGGCAGATCCGGGTCAACACCATCGCGCCCGGCGTCTTCGAGACCCCGATGCTGGGCCGGCTGCGCGAAGACATCCGGGAGGGGCTGGCCGCCTCGGTGCCACACCCCAAGCGCCTCGGCGACCCGGCGGACTTCGGCAAGCTCGCGGCGGACATGCTGGAGAACTCCTACCTCAACGGGCAGACGATCCGGCTGGACGGCTCGATCCGGATGGCGCCGCGGTGAGCCGAGGGTTGCACCGCGCAGCGCCGGGGCGCGCCGCGCTGACCCGGGGCGCGTAGCTGACCCAGGGCGCGTAGCGCTGAGGTCTGGGCTCAGCGGGCGTCCGGCGGCGGCAGCTGCCGCGTCGACTCGTTGTTGCTCGCGGTGGCGACCTCATCGGCGGGGGGCAGCAGACCGGTCCGCGCGCACAGGTTGCGGCCGAACGCGGTCAGCTCGATGCTGCGGCGCACGGTGACGCCCCGGCCGGCGCGCGCCATCGCCTCGGCGACCTCGTCCTGCGCCTCGAGCACGTCGTAGACGCTCTGCTCCGGGATCGCCTCCCGGGAGAACCAGACCAGTCCGAGCCGGAACAGGTTGTTGAGGTAGGCGGGCACCCGGTCCACGTGCCGGCAGCCGGCGTACCGCCCGATCATGGTGATGCCCGGGGCGATCAGCTCGCTGCCCACCCCGAAGGGCCGCCTGGTGCGCACGTCCACCGCCGCCTGGGCGCCGCGCTGCGCGAACAGCCGCAGGATGCGGGCCTCGTCGGGGGCGAGCTCGGACAGCAGCCGCACGTACGCCGGGTGGCCGGCGTCGGAGTAGTCGAGGTCGGCCGAGGCATCCAGCAGCGCGGCCATCCGGTCCGGCAGGGTGATCTCCGGGGTGGCCGTGGAGGAACCGTTCGGGATGATCCGCGCGCGCAGCGCCTTCGGCATCGGGTCCGGGTCGGAGACGCCGAGGATCTCCCGCACCGAGTGCTTGGCCTCGGTGCTGATCTCCTCGATCAGGCTCTGCGCGGACTGCCCGGAGACCGCCCCTCGGATCACGATGTTGCCGATGTGCAGTGACGCGTTGAGGGTCCATCGGTTGGTCCGCCACAGGACCGAGCCGGCGATCTTGGCCATGTCCGGCAGCGCCTGGACCGCCGCCGTCGGCGACACCCCGGCCAGCAGTCCATTGGCGGCGTCCGCCAGGGTGGCGCGCAGCCCGTGCGGGGCCTCGCCGTTCGTGGCCGGCACCACGTCGGGCCGCCTGGGCTGGGCAACAGCCGGCCGGCGGGTCGGCGCCACGGTCGGCGAGAGGTTCGGGTCCGGGTCGACCGCGCGGGGTCGGGTGGCCGGGCGATTGACCGGGCGGCGTTCCACTGTCATCTCAGGCCCCGAATACCATCAGATGGGCGAGCCCGGCGGCGATACCGAGTACGGCGCCGTGCAGGATCAGCAACCACTCGTCGGCCTTGATGGCGGAGCGGAGCATGTCGGCGAAGTCGTTCGGATTCATGGTGCGGGTCTTCTCCGCGACAAGGTTGCGGATCCGTGCGCTCTGGGTGCGGTTGAATCCCGCGTCCAACAGGGAGGCGCTCGCCAGATCGGTTGCCTCGGCCACCGCGAAACGGGACATCGTGTCGTAGTTCCGACTGCCGATCGCGGCGCGCATCGGCACCCTGGCCACCCCGACTGCGCGATCCACCGCGGGCCGGAGCAGATTCTCGATCAGCTTTCGGGTGCGGTCGCCGCGGGGGCCGTTGAACAACTCGTAGCCGATGTTCGTCAGTGAGACGATTCGCTCGGAGATGATTCTCGCCCACACGTCAGCCACCTGCCGCTGGCGCCGGATGAACAGGCCCTGCAGCGCGATCGGGCCGATTTTGACCGGTTTCACCGGTTCGAAGATGACGGCGATCGCCAGCCAGTTCGTGACCCAGCCGATGATCGCGCCACAGATCGGGACCAGCCACCAGACCGGGAAGGTGAGGGTGAGGAACAACAGTGGGATGCCGAGGATGAAACCGAACACGAACCCCATGTGGACGATCAGGCGCAGTTCGCGCTTGCCCATCTCCTGGAAGATCATGTTGGCCAGGGTCGGATCCTCCTCCATGTACCCGATGACCATCAGTTTGATGTCGAGCAGCTGATCGATGTTGAGGCCGATCTCCTTCGTCAGCTCGTGCACGATGCCGGGCAGTTCGCTGTCCACCCGGGCATGGATCGCCTGCCGGAAACTTGGCGGGACGTTCGACCAGAGCAGCGGGTAATGCTGCTTCATGAGCCGGTCGATGATGTGGTCGATCTCGTGGCGAGAGGTGCTGAGAATGTGTTCGGCAATCGCGTTCGGGTCGAGCTGTTGGTAGAACTCGGTTGGCGTTCCGAGCTTGGTCAGGCCCTTGTCGACGGCAATGCTGCCCATTTTGGCGGCGCGCGACGGGATGATTCCCTGCCAGCCGAACCGTCCGCTGGTCAGTCCGAGCGGGACCTCGAGCACCTTGCGGGGGAGGAACTGGGCCAGCGTCTTCAGCCCAGGGATCCGGATGCCTATGAATTTGATCGGGTAGAACAGCATCAGGACGCCGGTCCAGTTGGTGATCCAGCCGATGACACCGGTGAACAACGGCACCGAGAGATGCTTGATGAATCCCTCGACGTGCACGAGCGGGAAAATTGTTGAAAGGTCCACTGATCCCCCGCTCTCGTCCGCGTCGACGCTGCTGGGGCGTCAAAGGGAGCAGAGTCGGCAAGCCCGGAATGATTTGCCCAGACTCTAGCTGTGTGGCTGATCACAAGCAACGACCGATGGCTCCGGACGCACTATAGCCAGGGGACCGAACGGGCCAGCGAGCGGATGATCAATTCCGCCCATCGGTCGGCGGTGTGGCGGCGTCCGGCGCGGCGGGACCGGGGGAGTCGGGACCGGCGGTGTCGGGCCTGGGGCCGGGGGTCGTGGCGCCGATCCGCCGGGCCCGCCGCAGGTGCCACAGCAGCGTGGGCAGCCCGACCGCCACCAGGATGATGCCGTCGACCAGGCTGTCGGCGCCGTCCCGGCGGCGGTCCTCGAGCGCCCGCTGCCGGGCCTGCGCCCGCTCGCTGTCGGTCGCCACGACCGTGCCCTGGGCGTCGCGGTGCAACGAGGACTCGTAGGAGTACGACTGCACGCCCAGCTCGGGGAACGCCAGGTCCTTGGCGCCGAACAGGGCCGTCGTCGTGCCGGCGATGAGGAAGCCGAAACCGACGAACGCGGCCAGGTAGAAGTACAACAGAGCGACCCAGGGTCGCCGCGCGGCCGGCGACTCGGTTGAGGATCTTGTCTCCATGGCGGAGACGGTAGCGCCCGCCGGGCGGGCGCCACCTCCGTACAACTACCGAGATCCCCTAGGGCGTTTCAGGGCCCGGCTAGGCGAGCTCGACCAGGGTGGCGTTGGCCGTGCCGCCGCCCTCGCACATGGTCTGCAGGCCGTACCGGATCCCGTTGGCCCGCATGTGGTGCACCATCCGGGTCATCAGGATCGCGCCGGAGGCGCCCAGCGGGTGGCCGACCGCGATCGCCCCGCCCACCGGGTTGAGCCGCTCGTGGTCCGCGCCCAGCTCGATCGCCCAGGCCATGGGCACCGGTGCGAACGCCTCGTTCACCTCGTAGACGCCGATGTCACCGATGCCGACCCCGGTGCGGGCGAGCAGCTTCTCGGTGGCCGGGATCGGCCCGGTCAGCATCATGATCGGGTCGGCCCCGCTGACCGCGCCGGCCTTGTACCTGGCGATGGGGGTGAGGCCGAGCTCCCGGGCCTTCTCCGGGGTGGTGACCAGCAGCGCCGCCGCCCCGTCGGAGATCTGCGAGGCGTTGCCGGCGTGGATGACGCCGTCGGCGTTGAAGGACGGCTTGAGCTTGGCGAGGGTCTCCGGGGTGGTGCCCCGGCGAAGCCCCTCGTCGGTGTCGAACACCCGGCCGTCCGCCAGCGTCACCGGGACGATCTGGTCGGTGAACACACCGGCGTCGATGGCCGCCGCCGCTCGGGCGTGCGAGCGCGAGCTGTACGAGTCCAGGTCGTTGCGGGACAGTCCCCACTTCTGCGAGATCAGCTCGGCGCCGGTGCCCTGGTTGAACTCGAAGTGGTCGTAGCGTTCCTGCACCTTGGGTCCGTACGGCTGACCGATGGTCCGCGCGGCGCCCAGCGGGACCCGGCTCATCGACTCCACGCCGCCGGCCACCACGATGTCGTACTGCCCGGCGATGACACCGTGCGCGGCCTGCTCCAGTGCCGCCTGGCTGGACCCGCAGGCCCGGTTCACGGTGATCCCGGGCACCGTCTCCGGGAAGCCGGCGGCGAGTGCGGCGTACCGCCCGATGTTGCTGGACTGGTCCCCGATCTGGCTGACGCAGCCCCATACGACGTCGTCGATGATGACCGGGTCGATCCCGGTGCGCTCGACCAGTGCGGTCAGCACCAGCGCGGACAGATCCTGCGGGTGTATCCCGGCCAGTGAACCGTTGCGCTTGCCGATCGGGGTGCGTACGGCCTCGACGATGACGGCCTCGGGCATGACGGTTCCTCTCTCAGTGCGATCGACGGCTCGGGTGCCTCGGTGGATCTGGCTACGGTTGGTTCTCCGGTGGCGTTTCGAGCGGCGGGTCGGTGAAGACCGGGTCGCGCTTCTCCAGCCGGGCCCGTACCGCCTCACGCTGGTTCGGGCTGGTGGCGATCCGCGTCATGGCCGCTCGCTCGGCCGCCAGCCCGTCACCGAAGGGCACCCGCCAGGCGCTGGCCACCAGTGCCTTCGCGGTGCGCACCGCCTCCGGGTTGTGCCCGGCGATCTGCCTCGCGAGCTCCAGCGCGGCGGCCCGGGGGTCGTCGGCGGTGCGGGTGGCCAGGCCGATCCGGGCAGCCTCCGCACCGGTGACCACCCGACCGGTCAGGGTCAGCTCCATGGCCACGTCCATCCCGAGCAGGCGGGGCAGGATCTGGGTGCCGGCCATGTCCGGGATGAGTCCCCAGCGCACCTCGGCGACGCTCAGCGAGGCATCGGGCGCGACGATCCGGATGTCCGCGCTGAGCGCCAGCTGCAACCCGCCGCCGAACGCCGGGCCGGACACGGCCGCGATCACCGGCGCGGCCAGGCCGGCCCAGACCCGGGCCGCGCGCTGGCCACGGCTCAGTTCCCGCAGCTCGTCGTCCGGGTCGAGCTGGTCGACGCGCTCGACGTCGCGGTCGCGCCAGTCGGTCCGGTCCGTCATCGCGGAGAAGACCGAGAAGTCCAGCCCGGCACAGAACGCCCGGCCCTCCCCGGAGAGCACCACGGCGCGCACGTCGGGGCGGCGGCGGATGACGAGGCCGACCTCCACGAGGTCGCCGAACATGGCCGCGTTGAGCGCGTTGAGCTTCTCCGGCCGGTTCAGCCGGACGTCCGCCACCCCGTCGGTGATCTCGGCGCGCACCGTGCCACCGGTTCCGGTGATGGTGTCGGACAGAGTGCTCGTCATCGGTTCGGCTCCCGGTACTGCCCGTTGGGGCTGCTGGCCTGGTCCGGGGCGAAGACGCCGCGCCGGTGCAGCTCGTCGATGACCGTCTCGGCCATCCGGGCGGTCCGCCGGGTCACCACCGCGCGGGCGCGCTCGGGGTCACCCTGCTCGATCGCGTCGAGCTCGTCGACGTACATCGGCAGCATGTAGTCCCGCCGCCCCGCGCAGGCCAGCCAGAACGCGGTCGGCATGAAGCCCTGGAAGGTGCCGATCGCCGCCCGCAGCCGGGGCCCGGCGACCGCCTGGTTGATCGCGCGGCGGAACTCCCAGACCTGGTTCTCGAATGTCTCCGGGTCGTCCACGTCGGCCATCCCGACCACCAGCTCGCGCAGCCGGCCCAGCAGCTCGGGTGGCCGGCGGACGGCGGCCCGGCCGGACGCGATCGAGCTGAGCAAACCGTAGATCTCGTAGTGCTCCTGGACGACCTCGGCGTCGAACCGCTCCAGGAACACCCCCCGGTGATAGGGGATCGCGACGATGCCGTCGCGTTCGAGCTGGTTGACCGCCTCCTGCACCGGGACCCGGCTCATCCCGAGCTTGCCGGCGATCTCGGTGCGGTCGATCCGGTCGCCAGGGCGCAGGCTGCCGTCCAGCAGCCCGGACACGATGTGCGCGACCGCGACATCCTTGTCCTTCACGCCGTAGCGCTTGGGCATAGATTCCTCCGCCTCGATCCGGCGGCCGCCGCCGGGCCAACTTTGAATTCAAGTCGGCTCCCCATGCTGCCACGTCGATGGCCGCGACCGCGAGGGTGAGCGGTATCTCACGCGGCACGGGGCCACTCGGGCACCGTGCCGGGGAGTCAGGTGCCGGAGAGCTCGCGGACCCGGCGCATGATCGGCGCCCAGTGCTCGCGCAGCGGCCGCCGGCCCATGAAGAGCCCGAGGTGCCCGGCGTCCACCAGCTCCCGGTGCACCGACCCGGCCGGCGTGGTGACCCGCTCGGCCAGCGCCCAGACCTGTTCCGGCGGGGTGATGTGGTCGGTGCTGCCGGCGATCAGGAACAGCGGGCAGTCGATCCGGCCCAGGTCCACCAGTTGCCCGGACACCGTCAGGGTGCCGGCGGCCAGCTCGTTGTTCTGGAACAGGTGCTCGATGATCCACAGGTAGAACGCGCCCGGCACGTCCTGCACCCACTCGAACCAGTTGGTGAACTCGAGGTGCCGCGCCACGTACTCCGGGTCGCGGATGTGGCCGAGCAGCGCCAGTTCGCGCTGCCACTCGGCGGCCGGCTCCAGCAGCTTGAAGCCGAGCAGCTGGATGGCGCCGCGCTGCACGCCGCCGCCGAGCGCCACCATGGCCTGGTACGGGGCGAGCGGGCCGGGGCCGCCCCAACCGCCGGCCCGGGCGAGGAGACCGGTCCAGTCCCGGATCGGGGAGGTGCCGGCGTGGCAGTCGATCGGGGCACCGGCGACGGTCAGCGTGTTCACCTGCTCGGGGTGCAGCGCCGCGAAGATCACCGCGAGCCAGCCGCCCTGGCAGTCGCCGACCAGGTTCACCCGGCCGCCCAGCAGCTCGACCGTGTCCGACAGCAGGTCCAGGTACTCCTCGATGGAGCTGTCGGCGGTCTGCTCGGTGGCACCGACCCAGTCCAGGCAGTACAGCCGGTGCAGCCCGGCCTCGCGCAGCGTCCGCAGCTGGCTCTGGCCGGGGGAGAAGTCCACGATGCAGGAGTCGTGCCCGGCCTGCGGGGGCAGCACCAGGGTGGGCAGCACGCCGCCGTCCTCGGGTGCGCCGCCGGCCCCGTCGCCGACACCGTCGCTGGTCGAGTGGGTGCTGACCGAGTAGTCACGCAGACGCGCCAGCGGCCAGTCCCGGATCACCGGTGACGGGTGCGCCCACCGCGGCCGCTCGCGGGTGGTCCGGGCCTGCCACCAGGCCAGCATGTCCTCGGTCATCCGCAGCGGGGTGGCCGGGTCGGGCACCCCGTCCGGCCCGATGGACAGGTAGGCCGAGACGTAGTCCGTCCAGCCGGTGACGGCGGCGGTGGCGACCCGCAGCGGGGCCACCGCCAACTCGGTCAACACCCGGGCGGCCGAGCTGTACGCGGTGTCGCCCGGGGTATGGGTGGGTGCACTGGTCATGCTGCCTCAGCTCGCCGGTTGGGACAGGTAGCGGGGGTTGGCGACGGTCAGTTTGGCGGTGCTGAGCGCGCGGACGGTGTCCAGCACGTCGTCCCAGCGCGCGTCCAGCGAGCCGTCCCGGATCGCCGCGACCAGCGCCCGGTCGTCGGCGCAGCGCAGCCCGGCCAGCCGCTCGGCGTGCGCGGCCGCCTGCGCCGGGCCGACCCGCAGCTCGCGGCGGGCGATGGCCAGCGCGTTCGCGGCCACCCTGGCGTGGAACCGCAGCCGGGGGTCCGCGTCGCCGTTCACCACCTCGGCGGTGAGGAACCCGCCGGCGGCGGCCAGCAGCTCGTCCACGCTGGGCCGGTCGTGCGGCCCGGTGCTGGCCGGCGGTGTCACGTCCAGCGGGTCGGTCACCCGGACCGGCGTGGTGAGCCCGAGCGCGAGCAGCGCGTCGTGCTCCGACTCGCAGATCCGCCGCCCGAGCACGGCCATCTCCACCGACGGCTCGGTGCCGCCCAGGTGCCGCTCCGCCTGCTGGCGGCAGATCACCGCCCAGTGCGCCGTGCCGTACACCTCCCACCAGCGCAGCTCGTCCGCGCTCGGCCGCCACCCGGCGACCTCGGCGTAGCCGTCCAGCAGCTCGTCCCGGTCGCCGAAACCGCCGACCGGGGCCGCCGCGCCGAACCGCCATGCCTTGACGCACAGCCAGCCAAGGTCCTCCAGCGGGTCGCCGCGGTGCGCCAGCTCCCAGTCCAGCACCGCGCTCAGCCCGTCCGCGCCGAGCATCAGGTTGCCCATGCGGAAGTCGCCGTGCACCAGCCCCTCCGGACGGGGCGCCGGGCGGTGCTCCGCCAACCAGCGGAACACGACATCCAGGGCCGGCCTCGGTTCGTCGAAGGCCTCGTGCGCCTCGCGCAACCGGGCGAGCGGGTCGCCGCCGTCGAGCTCGGGCAGCTCGGTGAGCGGGATGGCGTGGATCCGGGCCAGCACCCGGCCCAGCTCGGCGGCCAGCCCGGTGCGGGCCCGTTCCCAGTGCGCCTCGCGCAGCAGCCGGCGCGGGATGGTCTCGCCGTCGACGTGGTCCATCAGCAGGTACGGGCTGCCCACGCCGTCCGAGCCGTCGCCGCCGCCGCGCAGCGCGGGCACCGGTACGCCGGCGTCGGCCGCGGCGGTGAGCAGTGCGGCCTCCAGCGTCATGCTCCGGTCGCGCGGCGCGGTGGGCGGGTCCCGGCGCAGTACCAGGCGCCGCTGCCGCTCCGCCGTCTCGGCGCGCAGCGACCAGATCTCCCGGCTGGCGCCGCCGGCGAGCTGGTGCAGGTCGGTGACCTTGACCGGCTCGCCCCACCGCTCGGTGAGCACGGTGGTCAGCGCGGTGCTGAGATCCGGGCCCAGCTGATCGGTCACGTCGCTCCCGTTTTTAATCGGCGGTCAAGTCTCGGAGCCGATCGTAGCCAACCCGGTCGGCCGCGCTCGGTGATCGAGCTGGCTCGACCCGAGCGCAATAGAGTGCGGGAGCCGCCCAGGGAAGGAATGCCGATGAGCCAGGTCGGGGTCATGCTGCCCTTCGACGGTCTGCCGCTGCACCAGCACCGGGAGGCGGTGGAACGGCTGGCGGACGCGGGCATCGGCGAGGTGTCCACCGGCGAGGCCAACGGCCTGGACGGACTCACCCCGCTGGTACTGGCCTCGGCGTGGCGCCCCGAGCTGATCCTGTCCGCGCTGGTCGTCTCGGCGTTCACCCGGGGTCCGTCCATCCTGGCCAGCACCGCCGCCGCGCTGGCCGAGGCGGCGCCCGGTCGTGCTCGCTTCGGCATCGGCGCCGGCTCGGACCGGATCGTGCGGGACTGGAACGGGATCCCGTTCACCAAGCCGTACTCACGGGTGGCGCACACGCTGCGGGTGCTGCGGGTCGCGCTCGCCGGGGAGCGGGCCTCGGCGGCCGGCGAGTCGGCGGCCGCGCTGGGCATCAAGGACTTCAAGCTGGGCCGCCCGCCGGCCGTACCGCCGAAGCTCGTGGTGGCCGCGCTCGGCCCCCGGATGCAGCGGTTGGCCGCCGCCGAGGCGGACGCGGTGGCGCTGAACTTCCTGTCCGCGTCCGACGTGGCTACCGTGCGGGCCGCCGCCGACGGGGTCGAGCGGTCGCTGCCGGATCCGCTGTCGGTGCAGGCCAGGGTGTTCGTGGTGCCCGGCGAGGGGGACGCCGCCGAGCTGTCCGCGCGACGGATGATCGCCGCCTACCTCACGGTGGGGGTGTACGCCGAGTTCCAGCGCTGGCTCGGCCGGGGTGATCAGCTCGTCGACATGCAGGCCGCCTGGGACGCCGGTGACCGGGCCAAGGCGGTGGAGCTGATCCCGGACGAGGTGGTGCACGACCTGTTCCTGATCGGCTCGCCCGGCGACAGCGCGAAGCGGGTGCGGGCGTACCTGGACGCCGGCGTGGAGATCGCCACACTGGCCCTGATGCCGCCCTACGGCGCCACATTCACCCCGTCCGACCAGGTCGACTTCCTCAGCGAGCTGGTCGCCAAGGTCTGACCCCCCGTGAGTGGCTCACCAGGTCTGATCGGGTGGGGTGGCGGGTGGTTCGCCGCCGGCCACCGCGAACGTGTGCAGCGCCCGGACCAGGTCGGCACGCTGACCCGGGGGGATCGCGGCGACGATGCCGGCGATCTCGGCCCGGCGCCGGGCGGTCGCGTGCGCCACCGTGTGTTGGCCGGCCTCGGTCAGCGCGAGTCGGACGGAGCGGCGGTCGGCCTCGCTCTCCCGGCGGCTCACCATGCCGATCGCGGTGAGCCGGTCCGCCATCCGCATCGCCGTGGACGGGTTGACCGCGAGGTGCTCGGCCAGCCGGGACAGGCTCATCGCACCCCGGGAGTCGAGCACCACGAGCATCCGGAACTGCGGCAGCGTCAAGGTGTCCTCGACCGAGGCGAGCGAGCGGGCGGACACCGCGACCAGCAGCCGCGAGGCGGTCAGCACGGCGGTCACCACCTGGTCGACGTCGGTCGACTCGAGGTCGGACGGCAGCCGAGGGTGCCCACCGGGCTGTGACGGGTTCAGCATTCTCTTGCACACTGCAAAGCATCTTGCATACTGCAAAGAGTATCGCGGTGCCGCCGCGTGGAACGAGCCGAGGAGCCGCTGTGCGCGTCCGAGCCACCCCCGCACCGCTCGCCGCCGCCGGCCGGCCCATGTGGCTGCGACCGCTGGAGCTGACCCGGACCGGGCCGGCGGGGTTGCTCCCGTTGGCGCTGCTGGTCGGCGTCGGAGTGGGTGGTGGCGCGATCGCGTTCCGCTGGCTGATCGGGGTGTGTACCCAGGTGCTGTCCGGGCACCTCGACTACTCCGAGGCGGGGCGTGTGCCGAACCCGCACGTGCCCTGGCTCGGGCCGTGGTTCGTGGTGCTGGCGCCGGTGGTCGCCGGGCTGGTCTACGGGCCGCTGGTGCAGCGGTACGCGAAGGAGGCCAGAGGCCACGGGGTGCCCGAGGTGATGCTCGCGGTGGCCCGGCGGGGTGGCCGGATCAGCTGGCGGGTGGCGGCGGTGAAGTCGGTCGCCTCGGCGCTGTGCATCGGTGGTGGTGGGTCGGTCGGCCGGGAAGGGCCGATCGTGCAGATCGGCTCGGCGCTGGGCTCGGCGCTCGGCACCCTGGTCCGGCTGCCCGAGGACCGGCTGCGCGTGCTGGTGGCGTGCGGCGCGGCGGGCGGCATCGCGGCGACCTTCAACGCCCCGCTGGCCGGGGTGTTCTTCGCCATGGAGCTGATCCTGCGCGACTTCACCGCCGAGGCGTTCGGCATGGTGGTGCTGTCCTCGGTGACCGCGAGTGTGGTCGGCCGGGCCGCGTTCGGTGACGTGCCGTTCCTGCGGCTGCCGGCATTCGCGGTGCAGCACGGCTCGCAGTACCTGCTGTTCGCCCTGCTCGGCGTGCTGGCCGGGGCGGTCGGGGTGGCGTTCACCCGGGTGTTGTACCTGGTCGAGGACGCCTGCAGCTGGGCATGGCGCGGGCCGGAGTGGCTGCGTCCGGCGGTCGGCGGGGTGTTGCTCGGTGGGTTGCTCCTGGCGCTGCCACAGATGTACGGCGTGGGGTATCCGGTGCTGGAGCGTGCGGTGGGCGGCGGTTACCTGGTCGGCATGTTGCTGGTACTGCTGGTCGGGAAGATCATCGCCACCTCGCTGACCATCGGCATCGGCGGCTCCGGCGGGGTGTTCGCGCCGAGCCTGTTCCTGGGTGCGGTGTTCGGAGTGGCCTACGGCGACGTGGTGGCGCTGCTGGCGCCCGGGCAGGTCGGCGTGCTCGGCGCCTACGGGCTGATCGGCATGGGCGCGGTGTTCGCCGGCGCGGCGCGAGCCCCGATCACCGCTGTGATCATCATCTTCGAGCTGACCGGCGAGTACTCGCTCATCCTGCCGCTGATGGCGGCGATCGTGCTGGCCACGCTGACCAGCCGGGCGTTGAGCAGGGACACCATCTACACGCTCAAGCTGCGCCGCCGGGGCATCGACCTGGACCACGGTCAGGAACGCGGTGCGCTGGCCGGTCACACGGTCGGCGAGGCCATGGAGGCGCCGCCCGAACCCCTCCACGCCGCCGACCGGGTCGCCCACGCCGCCGCCCGGCTGGCCGGTTCGGCGCACGGCGTGCTGCCGGTGCTCGGCGACGACGGCGAGTACCTGGGCACGGTCCGGGCCCGCTCGGTGGCCGAGGCGCTGGCCGAGCACCAGCCGGCAACCGTCGGCGAGATCACCCACCGCACCCGGCCGCTGCACCCGGACACCGAGCTGCCGGCCGCCCTGGACGCGCTGATCGGGGCGCACGGCGCCGGCCTGCCGGTACTCATGGTGGACGGTGGTGCACCGGTCGGCTGGCTGACCTACCAGGCGGTGCTGACGCCGCTGCGGGTCTCGGAGGGGTCTAGGGCGTGACGTTCGCCCGGTCGCCCGGGATCGCCATCCGCTCCGCCACCTTGGCCCGGTTGGGCATCAGCAGCAGGGCGAGCATAGCGATCACGCAACAGATCACGATGTACCAGCTGATGCCGGTGCTGGACCCGGTCTCCTTGAGAATCCAGGCCGCGATCAGGGGCGCGGGCCCGCCGGCGATCACCGAGGCCAGCTGGTAGCCGAGCCCCGCGCCGCTGTACCGGACGTTGGTGCCGAACGTCTCCGCGATCAGCGCGGCCTGCGGCCCGTACTGCATGTCGTGGAAGATCAGCGACACCACGATGGCCACCAGCACCAGGCCGCCCATCTTGGTGTTCAGCAGCGCGAAGTAGGGGAATGCGAACAGCCCGGTGCAGACGATGCCGATGCCGTACATCAGGCGCCGGCCGATCCGGTCGGACAGGTAGCCGAACAGCGGGATGCTGACCAGCCCCACCGCCGCGGCGGCCATCGTGTAGTTGAGCACGTCGCCTCGGGAGAGCTTGAGCTGCTGGGTGCAGTAGCTCAGCACGAAGGTGATGAAGATGTAGAACGGCGCCTGCTCGGAGAGCCGCACGAACGCCGCGACCAGGATGTCGCGCCACTGCTGCCGGATGACGTCCCAGACCGGCTGCTTGACCACGGTCCCGGCGGCCTTGGCCCGCTCGAACTCCGGGCTCTCCAGCACCCGCAGCCGGACGTACAGCCCGACCCCGATCAGGATCGCGGAGAGCAGGAACGGCACCCGCCAACCCCAGGTCAGGAAGCCCGGGCCGGTCCACGCGCTCATCAGCCCGACGATGCCGGTGGACAGGAGCAGGCCGAACGGCACGCCGAGCTGCGGCCAGCTGGTGAAGAAGCCGCGCCGGTTGCCGTGCCCCCACTCCATGGCCATCAGCACCGAGCCGCCCCACTCGCCACCCACCCCGAGACCCTGGCCGATCCGCATCAGCACCAGCAGGATCGGTGCCAGCACCCCGATCGACGCGTAGCTGGGTACCAGCCCGATCAGGAAGGTGCTGATCCCCATCAGGAGCAATGTCGCGATGAGGGTGGTCTTGCGGCCGATCCGGTCGCCGTAGTGCCCGAAGATCGCCGCCCCGATCGGCCGGGCGGCGAACCCGACGAACAGGGTGGTGAACGCGGCGAGCACGCCGACGAACTCGGACTGGCCGGGGAAGTACAGCTTCGGGAAGACCAACGCGGCGGCCGTGCCGTAGAGGAAGAAGTCGTACCACTCGATGGTGGTGCCGATGGTGCTGGCGAACACCGCCCGCCGGCGGGCGGTCCGGTTGTCGGTCGCGGGTGATGTGGTCACGCTGCACCTCCGAGCTGTCGCGGCCGCGCCCAGAGTCGGTGAGCCAGGTGAGGCCCGCCACAATGCGGCCCGATCGCCGAATCCTGCCTCTTGTCACCCGACCGTGCATTGGTCCGAATGAGTGAAAAGATCGCCAGGACACTCTCAGTGATCATGGGCCGCGCTGTCGACCCGGCTCGCCGGCTGCGCAATGATGGCCGGGATGACCGAGATGACCGAGCGGAGCGGCGGCCGGCTGGGCCGCCGACCGGTGGTTGGCGTGCTGCACCCCGGGGCGATGGGCGCGGCGCTCGGCTCGGCGCTGAAGGCCAGGGCCGGCGTGGTGATCTGGGCCGACGGTGGCCGGTCGCACGCCACCGCGAAGCGGGCCGAGCTGGCCGACCTGATCGCGGTGCCGGACGTGGCGGCGCTGGCGCGGCGCTGTGATCTGATCATCTCGATCTGCCCGCCGCACGCCGCGCTGGGTGTCGCCGAGGAGGTCGCCGCCGCGCTGACCGACCGGGACCCGGACGAATGGCCGCTCTACGTGGACGCCAACGCGGTGGCCCCCGCCACGGTGCGCGGGGTCGCCGAGCTGCTCGGCACCCGGCGCGTGGTGGACGGCGCGGTGATCGGCCCACCTGCCTGGGAACGCGGGCACAGCGTGCTGTGGCTGGCCGGTGAGCCCGCTGCCGAGGTGGCCGGGCTGTTCGCGGACTCGCCGTTCGACACCCGGGTACTCGGCACCGAGCTCGGCGCGGCGAGCGCTCTGAAGGCCTGCTACGCGCTGCAGAGCAAGGCACTGCCGGCGATCTGGCTGGAGATCGCCGAGGCCGCCGAGAAGGCGGGCGTCTCCGAGGCGCTGCACGGCGAGCTGACCCGCGGCGGCATCGACCTGCCCGAGCAGCTGGCCAAGCTGTCCTCGCGGGCGAGCACCAAGGCCTGGCGCTGGGCCGGCGAGATGGACGAGGCGGCCGACACGATGGCCGAGCTGGGGCTGCCGGACGGCTTCTCCCGGGCCGCCGCGGAGATCTACCGCCGCTGGTCCGGCAGCACCAGCTGACCGCGGCTCGGCTCGAGCTGGACCCGAGCCGAGCCGAGCCGGAGCTCAGAAGAGCTTGCGGATGATCTTCTTGGCGCGCTCCGTGTAGGGCGGGTACATCAGCCGTAGGTCGGGCCGGGCCGGCTTGCTCAGCACGGCCTTGCGGTGGCTGAACGTCTGGAAGCCCCACTCACCGTGGTACGCGCCCATGCCGCTGTTGCCGACGCCACCGAAGGGCAGCTGCGGCACCAGGCAGTGCATGGACAGGTGGTTGATCACCGCGCCGCCGGAGCTGACCTCGTCGACCAACCGTTCCTTGGACTCTGTCGAGGAGGTGAACAGGTACGCGGCCAACGGCTTCGGCCGGGCGTTGATGAACGTGATCGCCTCGGTGAGCGATCCCACGGTGATCACCGGCAGGATCGGCCCGAAGATCTCGTCGGTCATCACCGGCGAGGCGGGGTCCGGGTCGATGAGCAGCGTGGGGTCCACGGTCAGCGTGGCGCGGTCGCTGCGGCCGCCCAACGCCACCGTGCCGCTCGGTTCGGCCAGGAGGCCGGCGAGGCGGTCGAACTGGCGCTCGTTGACCACTCGCAGGCCACCGTGCTCGCCGACCCGGAACTTGTGCACCGTGGCGGTGATCAGGTCGACCAGCTCGTCCCGCACCGGCTCCTCGACCAGCACGTAGTCCGGCGCGATGCAGGTCTGGCCGGAGTTGAGCAGCTTGGTCCAGGCGATCCGCCGGGCGGCAACCTCCAGGTCGGCGTCCCTGGTGACGATCACCGGGCTCTTGCCGCCCAGCTCCAGGGTGACCGGGGTGAGGTGGCGGGCGGCGCTCTCCATGACCCGCTTGCCGATCTCCGTGCCGCCGGTGAAGAACGCGTGGTCCAGGCCCTGGGCGAGCAGCAGCTGGGTGGTCGCCGCCTCACCCTCGAGGACCGCGAACGCGTCCGGGTCGAGGTACTGGGGGATCAGCCGGGCCAGCAGGGCCGAGGTCGCGGGTGCGTGCTCGGACGGCTTGAGGACCACGCAGTTGCCCGCCGCGATCGCCCCGATCACCGGACCGAGGGTGAGGTAGACCGGGTAGTTCCAGGCGCCGATCACCAGCGCGACGCCCAGCGGCTCGTACTGGTAGAACGCCTTGCCCGGGCGCATCGCCAGTGGCAGCCCGGTGCGCCGGCGGCGCATCCAGCGGCGCAGGTGCTTGCGCGCGAAGGTGGCCTCGGCGCGGGTGCTCGCGATGTCACCCAGCCAGGCGTCGTGCGCCGGCCGGCCGAGATCGGTGGCCAACGCCTCGGCGATCTGGGGCTCGGACTCGTCGAGCATCTTCTCCATCGCGGCCAGCTGGTCCAGCCGCCACTGCAGCTGCCGGGTGCGGCGGCCGGCGAAGGTCGCGCGCAGCTTGGCCACCGCGGCCAGGACCTGCTCCTCGGTGGCCTCGGCGCCGTGGGAGGTGGCCGGCGGCGCCTGCGTCGACGGTTGTGGACGGTCTGCGACGGTGCTCATGCCTCAGCTCCCTCTTCGGGTTCGGATTGGCTGATATCTGTTGTTGCGCAATGCTTGGGGCCGAGCTTGGCCTGTTCCGACGGTAGGTCGGTATGACGGCCGCCACAACGAGGCGTGATCATCTCCGTCAGATCGTGTAGCCGCCGTCCACATTGAGGGTCTGGCCGGTGATCCAGCCCGCCCTGGCGGAGAGCAGGAAGCGGATCGCCTCGGCCACATCGGTGACGGTGCCGAACCGCGGCAGTGCCAGGTTGGCCTTGGCGACGGCGAGCACCTCGTCGGTGTAGTCGCCGCGTTCGACCAGCTCGGTCCACATGCCCTCGCCCTCGACCACGCCGACCGAGACGCAGTTCGCCCGCACCCCGTAGCGGCCCTCCTCGGCCGCGATGGCGCGCACGGTGGCCTGCACGGCGGCCTTCGGCGCGACCGAGAGCACATCGCGCTTCGGGTAGCGGTCCAGCGCGACGGTGGTCACCGCGACGATGGCGCCGCCGGTCCGCCGCAGCTGTGGCAGTGCGGGTTGTAGCAGGTTGAGCGTGGCGGCGGCGTCGGCGAGCAGTTGGTCGCGGAACGCCGTGGCGGGCAGCTCCGAGACGTAGCCCATGGTGATGTGCGGGCCGGCCGCGCAGACCACGCCGGCCAGCGGCTCCGGGGCGGCCGCGGTGCGCACCGTCTCGGCGGTGTGCTCCGGGTCGGTCAGGTCGAGGCGCAGGACGCGGGCGCGCCGGCCGAGCTCGCGGACCGCGTCGGCGGCCTTCTCGGCGCGGTCGGCATTGCGGTGGTAGCTGAGCACGACGTCCCAGCCGTCCTCTGCGAGCAGCCGGGCGGTGGCCCCGCCGATGCCCCCGGAGCCACCGGCGACCAGCGCCCAGCCCGGCGAAACTGTGGGTACGTTCACCTGGCTCCTACGGTTCGAAGTGCTTAATCTCAAATAAAATATAGACTGCCGGCGCCGTGTCCGACGTCCGACGTCCGAGAAGCCCAGGAGGTCCGTGGATGTACCCCCGCACGCACGCACTGAAGACCCCGGACAAGGTCGCGGCCCGTCTGGTCGACACCGGCGAGGAGATCACCTACGCGGAGCTGGACGAGCGCTCCACCCGGCTGGCGCACGCGCTGCACGACGCCGGCCTGCGCCGCGGCGACGTGGTGGCTCTGCTGAGCAACAACGACCTGCGCTGCTTCGAGGTCTACTGGGCGGCGATGCGCTCCGGGCTGTACATCACCGCGGTGAACCACCACCTGGCGGCGGACGAGGTCGCCTACATCGTGAACGACTCCGGGGCCCGCGCGCTGGTGGCCTCCGTCGCGAAGGGCGAGCTGGCCGACGCCATCGTCGAGCTGACCCCCCGGGTCGCGCTGCGGCTGGCCTTCGGCGGGCCGGTACCCGGGCACGGCGACTATGCGGCGGTGTTGGCCGCGGCGTCCGCCGAGACACTGGCCGACGAGCCCAGCGGCGCTCCGATGCTCTACTCCTCGGGCACCACCGGGCGGCCGAAGGGCGTGCGCCCGCTGCTGCCGGACCGGCAGGTGCACGAGCCGGGCGAGATGGTCACCGGACTGGCCAGCTCGGTCTTCGGCCTCGACGCCGACACCGTGTACCTGTCGCCGGCGCCGATCTACCACGCCGCGCCGCTGCGCTGGTGCGGGGCGATCCAGGGCATCGGCGGCACCGTGGTGATGACCGAGCGGTTCACCCCGGAGGGCACCCTCGCGGCCATCGCGGAGAACGGGGTCACCGCCGGGCAGTTCGTGCCGACCATGTTCGTGCGGATGCTCAAGCTGGACGAGCAGGTGCGCGCCGGGTTCGACGTGTCCACCTTGAAGCTGGCCATCCACGCCGCGGCACCGTGCCCGGTCGACGTCAAGCAGAAGATGATCGACTGGTGGGGGCCGGTGCTGGTGGAGTACTACGCCGGTACCGAGGGCCACGGCATGACGATGATCAACAGTCAGCAGTGGCTGGAGAAGCCCGGCTCGGTGGGCAAGGCGGTGGTCGGCACGCTGCGGATCTGCGACGACGCAGACAACACAGGCGCGGAGGTGCCGACCGGCGAGGTCGGCACGGTCTACTTCGAGCGCGACCTGATGCCGTTCACCTACCACAACGACCCGGAGAAGACCCGGCAGGCGCAGCACCCCCAGCACCCGACCTGGACCACCGTCGGGGACATCGGCCGGGTCGACGCGGACGGCTTCCTGTTCCTCACCGACCGCAAGGCGTTCACCATCATCTCCGGCGGCGTCAACATCTACCCGCAGGAGATCGAGAACGTCCTGGCGCTGCACGAGGCGGTCACCGACGTCGCCGTGATCGGGGTGCCGGACGAGGAGATGGGCGAGGCGGTCAAGGCCTTCGTACAGCCGGCCCCCGGCGCGGTAGCGGGCCCGGAGCTGGAGCGCGAGATCATCGAGTTCGTCCGCTCCAAGATCGCCCGCTTCAAGGCGCCCCGCAGCGTGGCGTTCGTGGACAGCCTGCCGCGCACGCCCACCGGCAAGCTCGTCAAGCACGAGCTCAAGCAGCGCTACCTGGCCGACACCGCCTCGTAACGACACCGGGTCCCACACCGGTCCGACACGTCGCACACCCGTCACAGCGGGTGTGCGACGTGTCGTCGATGCGGCGTTCGGAGGTGCCCCGACGCGGTCACAGTCGGTTTCTGGTGACGTTCCGTGATGCCTGGTCAGCCAACCGGCTGAGAGCGCAACTACCGTGCCGCCACGACTTGCTTAGTTACTATCCATTCACTTAACGTCCATGAAACATCAGCTACCCGGTCAACTGGGATCGACCCGACCCGCACGGCCGGTGTGACAGGGCGGAGGCGACGGCGCCATGACGACACTGTCCTTGACCGGGCGAGTCCCGGAGCTGCCCGACTCGTTCACGCCGAGCTACCGCGCCGGCCGAGGCACCCCGCTGGTCCTGCTGCACGGCGCGACCATGTCCTGGCGGGCCTGGCGCCCGGTACTGCCGTTCCTGGTCGGCAGGCACGACGTGTTCGTGCCGACCCTGGTCGGTCACCGCGGCGGCCCGAGCCTCGCACCTGACGCCAGGCCCGGCGTGGACGCCATCGTGGACGTGCTCTGCGAACAGCTCGACGAGGCCGGCATCGAGACCGCCCACCTGGCCGGCAACTCCCTGGGCGGCTGGGTGGCCCTGGAGCTGGCCCGCCGGGGCCGGGCGCGCTCGGTGATCGGGTTCTCGCCGGCGGGTGCCTGGCGGACCCGCCGCGACCTGGAGCGGCTGGTGTGGCTGTTCCGCACTGCCCGCGCCGGGCTGGGCAACCCTCGGCTCGGCCCACTGGTGCGCAACGGTGCCCTGCAGCGGCTCGGGCTGACCCGGGTGGCGTCGCATCCCGGTCGCATCCCCGCCGAGGACGTGCGCGAGATGATCGCCGACATGGTCGGCTGTGACGTCTTCGAGAGGATGTTCGGCGGTGAGCACGACGGGCGCGGACTCGCGCCGTTCGACGTGGCGCACTGCCCGGTGCACATCGCCTGGGCGCTGCGGGACCGGGTGATCTCCTACCGCCGTTTCGGCCGCCCGATGCGGGAGCTGATCCCCGGCGCGCAGTTCAGCATGCTGCCGGGGGTGGGGCACCTGCCGATGTACGACGACCCCAGGCTGGTCGCCCGCACGATCCTCGAGCTGACCAGCTCGGTGGACGCCGCGAACCAGGTCGAGCCCCCGCTGCGGCCGGCCCGCCGCTCGCGCCGCCGCTCGGCGTAAGACCCCGCCGCTAGTCCGTCACCGGCGCGGCGAGGCCCTGCCTGGTGAGCAGCTGGGCGGTGTTGATCACGGTGCGCAGGGAGCCCCGGTTCGGGTTCCACCACTCGGTGGCCCAGTTCAGCCCGCCGATGATCAGCATCCGGGCCGCCCGGGGGTCCAGGTCGGGGTGGATCTCGCCGGCGGCTCGCGCCTCGTCGATGAGCCGCCGCCAGACATCGCCGTAGGTGCGCTGCTCCACGAGCTGCCGCTCGCGAAGGTCCGAGGGCAGCTGCGGGCCGTTGCGGATCGCCGCCGAGGCGTAGTCGGACAGCCGCAGCACCACCTCGAGGTGGGCGCCGACCGCCGCGCAGATCCGGTCCAGCCGGCTGGCGTTCGCCGGCAGCGCGGCCAGCGCCTCGGTGACGTGCTCGAGCGCCCGCGCCATGCCCAGCGTGACGACCTCTTCGATCAGTTCCTCGCGGGAGGAGAAGTAGTAGTACAGCGCCGGGGCCTGCACCTGGGCGAGCTCGGCGATGTCGGAGAGCCGGGTGCCGGCGTAGCCGTTGCGGTTGAGCACCTTGGCCGCGGCGTCGAGGATCCGCTCCCGGGTGCGTTCCGACTTGGACGGCAGGGCACGGGTGCGCTCGTCGGTGCGTACGGAACGCTGTTTCGGCACGGCATCCATCCTATGCGGTGACCGCGCTCCGTCTTGACACCTCGATGGGCACGTGGTGAGCTGCGCTCTGCTGGTTAACACAGATTAAAAAGTGCCGGAGGTCAAGGATGCCCGTGACGGCCACTCGCCCGGACTACGACCCGGTGTCGCTCGCCCCGCTGTCGTTCTGGCGACAGACTCCCCAGGAGCGTGAGGCGAGCTTCCGGGAGCTGCGCGCGCGGCGACCGATCAGCTGGCACCCGCCGGCCGAGGGCTCGATGTTGCCCCAGACCGAGGGTGGCGGCTTCTGGGCGGTCACCCGGCACGCCGACATCGTCTCGATCAGCAAGGACACCGACACGTTCGTCTCCGGCCGCGGCGTGATCCTGGAGGCGGTCCCGCAGGAGCTGTTGGACAGCGCCCAGTCGTTCCTGGCGATGGACGCGCCGAGGCACACCCAGCTGCGCAGGCTGGTCAGCTCGGCGTTCACGCCACGCCGGGTGAAGGTCATCGAGGAGCAGATCCGCGGCCAGGCCAACCGGCTGGTCGGCGAGCTGATCGAGGCCGGTGACTGCGACCTGGTGGATCAGTTGGCCCGCCGACTGCCGATGTGGACCATCTTCGAGATGGTGGGGCTGTCCCCGGAGAGCCGGGACGCGGCGACCCACGCGGCCGACGGCATGGTCTCCTGGGCCGACGACGACGTCCGGGGGGACCTGGAGCCCGCGCAGCTGCTGTTCCAGTCGCTGATGACGCTGCACGGGATCAGCAAGGAGCTCGCGGCCAGCCGCCGGGCCTCCCCCCAGGACGACCTGATGACCAACCTGGTGCAGGCCGAGGTGGACGGCGAGCGGCTCACCGACGAGGAGATCGGCGCGTTCTTCGTGCTGCTCTCGGTGGCCGGCAACGACACCACCCGCAACACGATCAGCCACACCGCGATGGCCTTCACCGAGTTCCCGGGCGAGCGGGCCCGGCTGCTCGCGGACTTCCCCGGCCGGATCGGCACCGCCGTGGAGGAGTTCATCAGGTGGGCCACCCCGGTGATGACCTTCCGCCGCACCGCGGCCCGTGACGTCGAGCTACACGGGCAGGACATCCGCGAGGGCGACTGGGTGGTGATGTTCTACTCGTCGGGCAACCGGGACGAGTCGGTGTTCAGCGACCCCGACCGGTTCGACGTGCTGCGCACCCCGAACAACCACGTCGGCTTCGGCGGCGGCGGCCCGCACTTCTGCCTGGGCAACATGCTGGCCAGGACCCAGCTGCGCGCGGTCTGGGACGAGCTCCTGCACCGGGTGCCGAACCTCGAGGTGGGGGAGCCGACCTACCTGGTCGGGAACTTCATGTCGGCGGTGAAGAAGCTGCCCTGCACGCTGAACCGCTGACCGCCGGCACGCTGAACCGTGAACCGTTGGGCGGGTAATGCCTGAGTAGCGCATGGCGTCGCCCACCTGGCGGGGGTATAACCAGCGCGATGCAGGCCCGCCAGCTCAGCACGGCCGCCCCGGGTGCGGTCGGCGCTGAGCTGGCCGAACTCGCCCGGCGCTACGCCGAGCACGCGCCACCCGATGGGCTCGGCGCGGACAGCCCGGCCCAGGGCGAGGCCGCGTTGCTGGATGCGGCCAGGGCGGCCCGGGCACTCGCCGCAAACCGGGTGCCCGGCGCGCCCGCCGTCGCGGCCCGCACCTCCGACGGCGCCGCGCCGCTGGTCGAGATCGTCACCGACGACATGGCGTACCTGGTCGAGTCGGTGCTGGCCGGTGTCGGTCGGGTCGGTGGCCGGGTGCGCCGGGTGATCCATCCGACGGTGCTGGTCCGCAGGGCGCTGGACGGTGAGCTGCTCGAGGTGTTCGCCGCGGCCCCGCGGACGGTCCAGACGGGCCCGGTGGACGGGGTCGGCCCGGCCGGGCCGGGCGTGCTGGCCGAGACCTGGATGCACCTGGAGCTGGAGCCGTTCCCGGCGGACGAGCTCGATGATCTGGTCGCCGAGCTGCGGCGGGTGCTCGGCGATCTCCGCGAGGTGACCGAGGACCGGGACCGGATGGCGGCGACCGCACTGCGGGTGGCGGCCGAGCTGGGCACCCGGCCGCCGGGCACAGCACCGCCGGGCACAGCACCGCCGAGCACCGAACCGTGGGACACCGAGGTGCGGGACACCGCACGGCTGCTCGAGTGGCTGGCGGACGGGCACTTCACCTTCCTCGGCTACCGGCACTACCGGGTCGACCGGAGCAACGGCGCGGAGAACCTGCGCACCACGCTCGCCTCCGGCCTCGGTGTGCTGCGCCGGGACAGCCTGGGCAGCAGGGCGTTCGTCGCCGCTCCGGACGGGCTCGACGGCGGTACCGGGCGGCTGCTGGTGCTCACCAGGGCCAGCTCGCCGAGCCGGGTGATCCAGTCGAGCTACCCGTACCACCTGGGCATCTCCCACTACGACGAGCACGGGGTGATCGTCGGCGAGCACCGGTTCCTCGGCCTGCTCACGGCGGCCGCCCGGCAGGCCGATGTGCTGGCCATCCCGGCGATCGAACGCCGGGTGCGGGCCGCCATCCACCGTGCCGGGGTCCCGCTGGAGTCCCACGCCGGGCAACGGATGCTCGAGGTGATCTCGGAGTACCCCCGGGAGGAGCTGTTCTGGGCAAGCGAGCAGAGCCTGCGCGACACCGCCGCCGGTGTGCTGTCGCTGACTCAGCCTCGGCGGCTGCGGCTGTTCCTGCACCGCGAGCCCTACCGCCGGTACTTCTCCTGCCTGGTCTACCTGCCCAGGGACCGGTACTCCACGCGGACCCGGTTGGCTCTGCAACAGGTGCTGCTGCGCGAGCTGGACGGCTGGCGCGTCGACCACACCGCCCGGGTCGGCGAGTCCAACCTGGCGCTCGTGCACTTCACCGTGCAGGCGGACCCGGCCGCTCCGGAGCCCGATCAGGCCCGCCTGCAGGGCCAGCTCGCGGCCGCGATCCTGAGCTGGGACGACTGGCTGCTCGACGTGGCCGGACCGGCCGGCGAACAGGTCGCGGACTACCTGCCCGGGTTGCCCGAGGGGTACAAGGACGACGTCGACCCGGTGCAGGCACTGGCCGACCTGCACCGCCTCGACGGCCTCGACGCCCCGGGGGACGAGGACGAGGACGGTGTGCCGGAGCTGTCCGTGGAGCTCGGCGCCGAACCGGGTGAGCTGCGGTTGCGGCTGTTCGTGCTGGGCGCCGGGATCACCCTGTCCTCGGTGCTGCCCGCGCTGCAGAGTCTCGGCGTCGAGGTGGTCGACGAACGGCCGTACCGGATCGACCGCCCGGACGGTGCCCGCTGCTGGATCTACCAGTTCGGCCTGCGCATCGACGTGGCGACCTGGCTGGCCGTGTCCGGGCGCGGCTGGGAGCGGACCCGGCGGGAGTTCTGCGCCGCGTTCCTGGCGATCTGGCGGGGCGACGCGGAGGTGGACCGGTTCAACGCGCTGGTGGTGCGGGTCGGCCTCGACTGGCGGGAGGCGGCGTTGCTGCGCTGCTACGCCGGTTACGCGCACCAGCTGGGCAGCCCGTTCGGCACCCGGTACGTGGCGGACACGCTGCTCGCGCATCCCGGGTTGACCCGCGCCCTGGTGCGGCTGTTCCGGGCCCGGTTCGACCCCGCGCTCGGCCCGGCCCCGGACGCCGCCGAGCGGGACCGGGCACACAGCGCCGCGCTCGCCGAGGCCACGGCCCTGCTCGACGAGGTGATCGGGCTGGACGCGGACCGCATCCTGCGCGGCTACCTCACCGCGATGCTGGCCACCCTGCGCACCAACTACTTCCAGGACCGGCGCTACGTGTCGTTGAAGATCGACCCGGCCGCCATCGCGGAGATGCCGGCGCCGAGGCCCCGGTTCGAGATCTTCGTGTACTCGCCGGCGGTGGAGGGGGTGCACCTGCGGTTCGGGCCGGTCGCCCGGGGCGGGCTGCGCTGGTCGGACCGCCCGACCGACTACCGCACCGAGATCCTCGGGCTGGTCAAGGCGCAGGCGGTGAAGAACGCGGTGATCGTGCCGGTCGGCGCCAAGGGCGGCTTCGTGGTGAAGCTGGCCGACCCGGGGCCGGCCGAGGTCAGAGAGTGCTACCGGACCTTCATCTCCGGGTTGCTGGACCTGACCGACAACCTCGTCGACGGTGCGGTGGTGCCCTCGCCGGGGGTGGTGCGCCACGACGGCGACGACAGCTATCTGGTGGTGGCGGCGGACAAGGGCACGGCGACGTTCTCCGACATCGCGAATGCGTTGGCGACCGAGCGTGGGTTCTGGCTGGGTGATGCGTTCGCTTCGGGTGGTTCGGTGGGTTATGACCACAAGGCGATGGGGATCACCGCGAAGGGTGCGTGGGAGAGCGTCAAGCGGCATTTCCGGGAGCTGGGTGTGGATACCCAGAGCCAGGAGTTCTCGGTGGTGGGTATCGGCGACATGTCCGGTGATGTGTTCGGTAACGGGATGTTGTTGTCGGAGCACATCCGGTTGGTGGCGGCGTTCGACCACCGGCACATCTTCGTGGATCCGGACCCGGACGCGGCGGTCTCGTTCGCGGAGCGGTCCCGGATGTTCGCGCTGCCGCGTTCGTCCTGGGAGGACTACGACCGGTCGCTGATCAGCGACGGTGGCGGCGTGTGGCCCCGGACGGTGAAGTCGGTGCCGATCTCGGAGCCGGTGCGCGCCGCGCTCGGGCTGGCCGCCTCGGTCACCCGGCTCACCCCGCCGGAGCTGGTCCGGGCGATCCTGCTGGCACCGGCCGACCTGCTCTGGAACGGCGGCATCGGCACCTATGTCAAGGCGTCCACCGAGACGCACGCCGATGCAGGGGACAAGGCCAACGACGGCGTGCGGGTCGACGGCGGCGCGCTGCGGGTGCGGGTGGTCGGTGAGGGCGGCAACCTGGGGCTGACCCAGCTGGGCCGGATCGAGTTCGCCCGGGCCGGTGGCAAGGTCAACACCGATGCGCTGGACAACTCCGCCGGGGTGGACTGCTCCGACCACGAGGTCAACATCAAGATCCTGCTGGACCGGTTGGTCGGCTCCGGTGCCCTCGACCGGCCGGACCGCGACCGGCTGTTGCGAAGTATGACCGCCGACGTCGCCGAGCTGGTGCTCGCGGACAACCGGGCGCAGAACGCCGTGCTCGGCATTGCGCGGGCTCGCGCCGCTGAGCTGGTCGCGGTGCACGCCCGACTGGTCGCCGACCTGGAGTCCCGGACCGGCCTGGACCGGGTGCTGGACGTCCTGCCCGACCCAGCGGGCTTCACCGCGCTCGAGCGCGCCGGGCAGGGCCTGACCTCACCCGAGCTGGCCACCCTGCTGGCGCACGTCAAGCTGGACCTCAAGGCGTCCATCCTGGACAGCGACCTGCCGGACACGGCGGTCTTCGCCGACCGGGTGCGCGAGTACTTCCCGGCACCGCCGAGGGAGCGCTATCCGGCCGCGGTCGCCGCCCACCCGCTGCGCCGGGAGATCGTGGCGACACTGCTGGTCAACGAGATGGTCGATGCCGCCGGCAGCACGTTCGCGTTCCGGCTGGCCGAGGAGCTGGCCGCCTCGCCGGGCGACGCGTTGCGGGCGTTCCGGGTGGTGGCTGAGCTGTTCGAGCTGCCCGCGCTGTGGGCGGAGATCGGCGCTCTGCCGGCGTCGGTGCCGAGCACGGCGACCGACGCGTTGGCGCTGACCACCCGTCAGCTGCTGGATGCCGGGTCCCGCTGGTTCCTCACCCACCGCCCGGCGCCGCTGCCGGTGACCGAGGAGGTGGCCCGCTTCGGCCCGGCGATCCGGCGGCTGGCGCCCCGGCTACCCGTCCTGCTGCGAGGGCGGGAGGCCGACGAGGTGCGGGTCCGCGCCGCCGCCCTGGTCTCGGCCGGTGTGCCGGAGGCACTGGCGAACCGGTCGGCACTGCTGCCGGCCGCGGTGGGGCTGCTCGACGTGGTCGAGGTCGGTGAGCTGACTGACGTCGGGCTGGCCGGTGGTGGGCTGGCTGGCGGTGGGCTGGCCGGTGGCGGGCGTGCCCGGCTGCCGGTCGAGCAGGTTGCCGAGCTGTACTACGCGCTGTCCGAGCGGCGGTGGTCCGCTCCGGCCCCGCCGACCGCGGCGCTCTAGTTGCCGCCCTGGTCGGCGGTAGCCGTCGGCGTCGGTGCCGGGCTCACCTTGCCCGGGACCGTCCGTTGGGTCGTCGGGATCGCGGGTCGGCCCGCGGCGCCGTGGCCGGGGGCGCCGGTCGGGACGTCGGCCGCGGTCGGGGTGGGGGCACCGCCGGCGGGCGGCGTCCCCGGCAGGGCACAGCCGGACGCGGGAGCGGCGACACCCCGGCACCGCGCCGGTGGGCCGCCCTTCCCGGTCGACGGCCGCGTCGGGCCCTGGGCGACCCCGCCGCCGGCGCCGGCGGCAGGCCCGGTCTCCCCGAGCTTGGTCGGCGCGAACAGGTTCTGCTGGCCGGGAGTGCCGTCGGGCGCGGGCTGACCCGGCTGTGCGCCGTTCTGTACCGGAGCCACCACCTTCTTCGCCGGGTCCTTCGTCCCGTCCTTCGCGGGGTCCCCGGGCGGCGCCGGTGCCGCGTCCTTGCCGCCGCCGTGGCCCGCCGGCGCGCCCGCTGTCTTCGCGGCCTGCTCGTCGGCCACGGTCTGGCTCCCTTCCGCGCCGCGGGCCGCGGCCTCCGCGTTCTTCGCCTGGACTTCCTTCGCCCCGGCCTCCTCGTTCGCGGTCGCGGCGGCCTGGTCGGCCTGTACCTTCTCGCCGGCCAGCTTCGCGTTGTTGGCGCGCGCGTCGTTCACGCGCCCCTGCGCCAGGTCGATCGCCCGGAGGTTCTCCGGCGTCGGGTTGGCGTCGGCGCGGGCCCGTGCGGCCTCGACCTCCTTCTGGAGAGAGGTGAGCGTCCCGGCGGCGACCGCGATCTCGGCGGCCTTGGCGTTCGCGGCGGCGGTGGCCTGGTCGGCGGCCTTCCGGGCGGTCAGCGCATCAGCGGTCTTGGTGTCTGCCGTGGTCCTCGCGGCGTCCGCCTGCTGGGCCGCCGCGGCCGCGTTGGCCTTGGCGTCGACGGCCGCCTTGTCCCGCACGGCTTGGGCGGGATCGGTCTTCGTGCCCTCGGTGCCCGGGCACTTGGATGAGTCCGGGTGGTGCGTGCAGAAGCCGCCGTCCTCCCCGGTCCAGTGCGGGTTGCCGCGCCGGTGGCGGGGCGTGTCGTCGTGGATGTCGACCACCGTGTAGATGGTGATGATGGTCGGCGCCGCTCGGACGTAGGTGACCGTGGTGGGCGCGAAGTGTGGCCAGGCCGGGCCGGCGTAGATGGGCTGCTGGTAGCTCGGCGCCGCGGTCAGCGGGTTGCCGCTGAAGCACTTCACCCGGGGCTCGCCCAGGTCGTTCACGAACACCGAGGTGCCGGCCTGCAGCACCGCCGGATAGGCCGAGAATGTGTTGTCCGCGTAGCCGTAGCTGGTGACCGCGGTGTCCGCACGGAGCACCACCGGGTTCAGGCTGGCCACGTAGCCGGGGATGTCGGTGCTGGTGATGCCGAGCGCCTCGGCCCACGCGGTCGCCTTGGCCGGCTCCGCCTCCAGGTTCCCGCGCAACGTCTGCGCGTCGCAGCTGGACCGGTCACCGGACTCGGCGAACAGCCCGGCGGTGTCGCCGGAGAACGTGCCGGTGGCGCCGGAAGGCGGGGTGACCCCGGTCTGGTCCTGGCCGACCGGGGGCATGAACGGGTTGGCACCGGCGGACGAGGTGGGCTCGAGCTGCACCTCTGAGGCCGCACGGGTAGTGGCGCGATCGGTGGGGTGGGAGGTGCCGCCGGTCCACCACATGCCGCCGCCGATGCCGACCACGAGCACCCCGACGGCGAGGAGGACCTTGGCCCGCCCCGAGATTCCGCCCACCGGAGGAGGCCCGGGTGGAGCAGGCCCGGGTGGAGGGGGTTGCTGCCATGGGCCCGGTTGGTATCCGCCCGGTGCCGGGAAGCCGGTCCGCGGCGGGTAGCCGCCGTGGCCCGGCTGCCGCGGGTAGCCGAGGGGCGGGCTCGGAGGGCCGCCAGGCGGTGGGGGTTGCTGAGGTTGCTGCTGTGCCGGATAGCCGGGAGGAGGGGGATTCTGGGATGGCCGGTGGGGTGGGTGTTGCTGGTGTGGCCGGCGGGGTGGGTAGCCGTTGTCATTCATGGCTGAGTGCCTCCTCCGAGCCGGCTCGGCGATCGCCGACGGCATCCGTCCCGGAGGACGTGCGAAGAGGCTCTCAGAAATGGTGCAAGGCCTGCATGCTGCATTCTGTTGATGTCGCTGACCGGTAGCTGCCCCCCGAAGGACGCGGCGCTCCCGCTGAAGAGGGCTCGGGTACGGGTCGCGCTACGACCGTTGGGCCAGTTGGTCGAGGGGGAGGGCGCCCCGGCTCAGCACGGTGCGGATGGCGAACGTGCTGCGCGCATCGACGACCGGGCCGATCGCGAGCACCTTGTCGAGCAACAGTTCCTCGTAGGCCGCCAGGCTCGGCACCACGGCCTCGACCAGGAAGTCGGCCTCGCCGGAGACGACGTGGCACGCGACCACGGCCGGGATCTCGCACAGCGAGGCCTCGATGTGCCGCGAGGTCTCCCGGGAGTGCTGCTCGACCTTGAGCGCGATGAACACGGTCAGGCCGAGGCCGGCGCGGTCCCGGTCGAGCTCGGCACGGTAGCCGGCGATGATGCCGGCGGACTCCAGGGCCTTGGTCCGCCGCAGGCAGGAGGACGGGGAGAGCGCTACCGCGTCCGCCAGGTCGACGTTGGCGATCCGACCGTCCCGCTGCAGGCGATCCAGGATGGCGCGATCTGTCTTGTCCAAGCTCTGTTCCGGCATAGCATGCAGCCTATCGGACGATACCTCGCATAATCGTGCGTGATGTGGGTGCTGAATGCGCATATTTGCCATCGCGTGCCGGGCCTTTCGGAGCACGCTGTGCGCATGACCTCAGCACCGACCCTGTCGACATCGCACGGCGCCGCGCTCTACGTCGGAGCGCTGCTCGGGCCCAGTCTCCTGCTGCTCCCGGGCCTGGCCGCCGCGCTGGCCGGCCCGGCGTCGATCGTGGCCTGGCTCGGCCTGTTGGCATTGTCCGGGCTGCTCGCCGTGGTGTTCACCGCGCTGGGCACCCGGCTGCCGAGTGGGGCCGGAGTGGCCGGCTACGCGGCGGCCGGCCTCGGTGCCCCGGTCGGGCGCGCGGTCGGTTGGTGCTTCCTGGCCGCCGTGGTGTGCGGTGCGCCGGTCGTCTGCCTGATCGGCGGCAGCTACGGCGGCGTGCTGCTCGGCGGCGGGCGGACGGTCAGTGTTGCTGCGGCGGCACTGCTGCTCGGTGTTGTGCTGGCGCTGACCTTCGGCGGCGCGCGGACCACCACGACGGCGCAGTTGGTGCTGGTCGCGGTGCTGATCGGCCTGGTGCTGGTCGCGGTGCTCGGGTCGGTGTCGGCGGCCAGGGCCACCAACTGGACGCCGTTCGCGCCGCACGGTTGGGCGTCGGTCGGCGGCGCCGCCTCGGTGCTGATGCTGTCCTTCGTCGGTTGGGAGGCCGTCGCGCCGCTGACCGCGCGACTGCGCGAGCCGGCCCGCCAGCTGCCGCGCATCATGACCATCGCGTTCGTGCTGACCGCGGCCATCTACCTCGCCCTGGCCGGCGCCACGATCGGGGTGCTCGGCACGGACGCCGGCACGCCGGTGCCACTGGCCGGCCTGCTGCGGGTGGCGGTGGGTTCGGTCGGGCCGGCCATCGCGGCGGTGGCCGCCGTCGCGCTGACGCTGGCGGCCACGAACGCGTACCTGACCGGTGCCGCCGCGCTGGCCGCCGAGCTGCGCGCCCGCCGGGCCACCGAGCCCGCCGGCCGTCCCGGCCCGCGCGGTCGCCGCCTGCAACTGGGCATCGCCGCTACCGGCGTGCTGCTGCTCGGCGGCGCGGCCACCGGTCTGGTCAGCACCGCGCAGCTGGTGGCGCTGCCGACGACCCTGTTCCTGACCGTGTACCGGGGCTGCACCGCCTCCGCCGCCCGCCTGTTCGCCGGCCGGCTGCGGGTGGTCGCCGTGTTGGCCTGCGGCACCGTCGGAGTCGTGCTGGTGTTCACCGGTTGGACCCTGGTCGCCGCGTTGCTGGTCGCCATCGCCGGGGCGGCCGGCCCTCAGCTCCGACGCCGGCCTCAGCTCCGGCGCCGGCCCCGGGTGCACGCGACTCAGGTGCGGGCGGCCGCGGGGTAGTGCTCGGTGACCTTGTCCACCACGATCTTGGCGATCTCGGCGCAGGCGGTGGTACCGCCGTTGCCGTACTCCTTGACCGCGTCGCCCACGTTCCACAGGTTCGGGATCGGCGTCTCACTGGGCAGGTCGAAGCCGGAGACCGCGCGTTGCGGCGGCCAGCCGTCGCGCATCACCGCGACCGAGAGCACCCGGGCCTCGTCGAAGCCGGGCACCTCGTCCCGCAGGTCGGCCATGATCAGCTCGGTCTCCGCGTCGGCGTCGAAGTCCCCGACGGAGGGCTTGGGGACGCCGGCGCCGGCGTAGAGGTGCCAGCCGGGCGGCGCCATCTCCGGGCAGGTCGCGGTGAAGTTGGCGATGTAGCAGAGCCGGCGGGTCTTGCCGAAGCTGGTCAGCCCGGGCGCCTCCAGCAGGGGGCGCTCGCTGGCGAAGTTCACTGTGATCATCCCGCACGGCCGGGACCGGGCGCGCATGTCGGAGACGTACTCGGCGGGCAGGTCGGGGGTCAGCTCGGCGGTGGCCACCGGACCGATATCGCTGACCACGAACCGGCAGTCCACCTCGACGGTCTCGGTCTGCTCACCCCGGACCCGGTCGATCACCGCGCCGGTCACCAGACCGTCGGACACCCGCAGCGACCGCACCGTGGACGACAGCCACACCTCGCCGCCGTGCAGCGGGACCACGTCGGCCAGCGCGCTCATCGCGCCGACCGTGCCCTCGGGTGCGAAACCGAACTTCTTGAACGCGCTCTTGCGGGTGAAGTAGGTGAGGAACACCCGCGCCGGCAGCTCCTCCGAGCCGACCGCGAACACCGAGGCGCACATGTTGCGGAAGACCGCCTGCACGTTCTCGTTCCGGGTGTACCGACCGACCCAGTCGGCGGTGCTCAGCTGGGCCTCGGGCAGCCCGCTGTCCTCCCGGGCCGCGCCGAGGCCGCTGAGCAGCTTGGCGCCCTGGCGGGTCAGCTTGCTGAGCAGGAAACCCCAGCCGCCGCCGGTGATGTCCAACGTCTTGCCGCCGATGCGGTACATCAGCGGCGGCGACGGCATCCGGACGTCGTAGGTGGCACCGACCTCGGCGAAGGTCTGCTCCATGATGCCGCCGAGCTCCAGCACGATGGCGCCGTTGTTGACCTTGAAGCCGTCGATGTCGTGGGTGGATGCCCGGCCGCCCACCTGGTCCAGCCGCTCCACCACCAGCGTGCGGTACCCCTGATGGGCCAGGCGGGCCGCCGCGCAAAGCCCGCCGGCGCCGGCTCCGATCACCAGGGCGTCAACGGCGTGCTCGGTTCCGGTCATAGATTCTAATCTAGATAAAAAACTGGTCCCGGGTCAAGGCGCGCTCCCCGGGTGCGGACCGGCCGTGCGACGTAGGGTGGCTGGGTGGCGGCGCCTTCATCCCTGTTCGGGGCAATCGATCGGTCCGACGACCGGGTCTCGGTCAGCGTCGGCGGGGCCGGCCTGCGTCGGGGGGAGCTGTTCGCCGCGGCGGCCGCGGTGGCCGACCGGGTCCACGGCGCCCCGGTCGTGGCGGTGCACGCCGAGGCCACCCTGTCCACCGTGGTCGCGGTGCTGGGTTGTCTGCTGGCCGGCGTCCCGCTGGTGCCGGTACCGCCGGACTCGGGGCCGAAGGAGCGGGCGCACGTACTGCGCGACTCCGGCGCCGCGCTGTGGCTGGGCAACCCGCCGCCGGACGGCGACGAGCGCCCGGAGGTGGTGCCGGTCGACCCGGCCGCCCGTTCGAGCAGCACCTGGCCGGTGCCGGCGACCGACAGCACCGCGATGATCATGTACACCTCAGGCACCACCGGCAGCCCGAAGGGCGCGCTGATCTCGCACCGCGCGTTGGCCGCCGGCCTGGACGGGCTGGCCGAGGCGTGGGCCTGGACCGCCGACGACGTGCTGGTGCACGGTCTGCCGCTGTTCCATGTGCACGGGTTGATCCTCGGCGTGCTGGGCGCGGTGCGGGTGGGCAGCCCGCTGGTGCACACCGAGCGGCCCCGCCCGGCCGGCTATGCGGCGGCCGCCACCGAGCACGGCGGCACCATGTTCTTCGGGGTGCCCACAGTGTGGTCCCGGATCGCCGCCGAGCCGGCCAGCGCCCGGGCGCTGAGCTCGGCGCGGCTGCTGGTCTCCGGCAGCGCGGCGCTGCCGCCGTCGGTGTTCCGCGACGTCCGGGAGCTGACCGGGCACGCCCCGGTCGAGCGCTACGGGATGACCGAGACCATGATCACGATCGCGGTGCGGGCCGACGGTGAGCGCCGCCCCGGCTGGGTCGGGGTGCCGATCGACGGGGTGCGCACCAGGATCGTGGACGACGCGGGCGTGGCTGTCGCGACGGACGGCGAGACCATCGGTGACCTGCAGGTACAGGGCGACTGCGTGTTCGACGGCTACCTCCGCCGCCCGGAGGAGACCGCGAAGAGCTGGACCGAGGACGGCTGGTTCCGCACCGGTGACGCCGCGGTGCTGGACGCCGCCGGCTACCACCGGATCGTCGGTCGGCGGTCCTCAGACCTGATCAAGACCGGTGGTTACCGGGTCGGGGCCGGCGAGGTAGAGGCCGCACTGCTGGACCACCCGGGGGTGGCCGAGGCCGCGGTCGTCGGCCTGCCCGATCCGGACCTGGGGCAGCGCATCGTGGCGTTCGTCGTCGTCGAGGCGGACGGTGCGGGGGCCAGGGCCGAGCAGCTGATCGAGCACGTCGCCGGGCAGCTGTCGGTGCACAAGCGCCCGCGCGAGGTCCGGCTGGTGGACAGCCTGCCGCGCAACGCGATGGGCAAGGTGCAGAAGGCCCGGCTGCTCGACTGACCTTCCCAGTGAGGTTCCGCCTCGGACCGCCGAGGTGGGTGGTTGAGCTGGGCATTTCGTTGATCGGCTTGATTTTGCGCAGGCTCGCACGGGGACGCCGGGGTCGGGCTGGGTCTGTGCTCGGGATGGAGCTGCCGGGGTCACAGTCGGTGACCAGGCGGGTTGAATCAGGCCGCGGACCTGAGGACGGGGCTGCACCGAGGTCGACGTGAGTCTGGTTCTCAGCGAAAATTACCGGACTGGCGTTGGTCTCGGTGACGACGGACGCACCGGGATCGACACCTGGCCGCCCGCTCGGTGACGCGGCGTCACCCCGCCCCCGCTTCGCCGAAGCCCGATTATCACTCTGCCAAGTGTCAAAGTTTCCACGACGAAGGGGCGCTATGGCTGGTTGACCAACGGCACCAGGTAACGGCGGGCGAACGCCCGCATGTCCTCGTCGGACTCGCACGGGATGCAGCTGGCCGGGCTGAGCAGGAACGACGTGGTGATCCGGGTCATCAGCTCGGCAATCGGTTCGACGTCGAGAGCCGCCAGCTGGCCGGCATCCCTGGCCCGGCCGAGGTGGTAGGCCAGGAAGCTCCGGACGACGGCGTGGCCCAGCTCGGCGCGCACCGTCATGAACGGCAGGATGACCTGCGGCTCCACCCGCAGCAGCCCGCCGAGCAACGGGTGCTCCCTCGCGAAGCGCAGCGCGAAGGCGAAACCCTCGACGATGCGCTGCTCGATCCCGGGCACCCCGCTGACCGCCAGCTCCAGCGCGGCGAGGCAGCGCCGGCACTCGCGCAGCAGAACCGCCTCGATCAGCGAGTTCTTGTTCTCGAAGCGCCGGTAGATGGTGACCCTGGCCAGCCCGGCACGGCGTGCCACGTCGTCCATCGTGGAACCGGTCAGTCCGGTGTCGCAGAACTGGGCCAGTGCGCCGTCCAGGATCCGTTCCGCGATCGGGTCGACGTCCGGGGCCGCGGCGAGCGCCCTGGCCAGTCGCGCGACGACCGGTGGCGGGTCGGCGAGGCCCAGTGGGGCTGGTTGCGCGGAGCCGGCGGACACCCGCTCACTGTACGGATAGTCACCACCGGGGACGGGCTGTACAGCACCAGGGATACAACATTACTATTTCTGTATCTCGGGCACGGCAACCGTGGGTCGACAAGGAGGTCGGCGATGGCGGACTTCGGGCTGTTCGGTCCCGACTCGGTGACCTGGCGGGTGCACACCGATCCGGTCCTCGCGGTGGCCGGTTTCTACGCGCTCGCCGTCCAGTCGCTGCAGCCGCCCGCCATGTGGGGCACGTACCAGAACTCCAGCCTTTTCGACCGGCAGCAGGCGTTCGCCCGGCTCATGCGCACCGGCGACTTCGTGGCCGTCCGGACCTTCGGCAGCACCGCCGAGGTGGACCAGATCGGCCGCCGGGTCCGGAAGATCCACACCCGGCTGCGCGGGCACAACCCGGATACCGGCGAGGAGTTCCGGGTGGACGAACCGGAGAACCTGCTCTGGGTGCACTGCGGCGAGATCATCGCCTACCTGCGGGTCGCCCAGCGGGCCGGCATCCTGGTGACCGATGCCGAGGCCGATGCCTACGTCGACGAGCAGCGCCGGGCCGCCGCGGTAGTCGGGCTCGACCCGGCCGGGGTGCCGGGCTCGGTGGCCGAGCTGGATGCCTACTTCCAGCGGATGCTGCCTCTGCTGCGGCTGACCGAGGAGGCCCGCGCCGGCTTCCGGATCTGGGCGAACGCCCCGGTGCCGCTCTGGCTGGCCCCGCTCAAGGTCGTCTACCCGACACTGGCCGCGCTGGCGTTCGCACTGCTGCCGGGCTGGGCGCGCGGCCTGTACGGGTTGCCGCCGTGGGAGTACCCGCTGTTGGACGCGCCCGCCACGGCCGCCCTGCGCGCACTGCGGCTGGCCATGCTGGCCACTCCGGAGCGGTTGCGGGCCGGGTCGCCGATCCAGCGTCGCTACACGAACCGGGCGCTGCGGCTGATGCGTGCCGACCGTCCGGTGCCGGCCGCGGCCTAAGGCTCCTTGGTCGTGGGAACTATGGCGCTAAGGCGAAGTTTTCTGGTGGTGGCGGCGGTGGTCGATCATGGAGACAGGTGGTCGCGAGGGCACGCCACACCCTCCGAACAGGACACAACCACCGCGGTGACGCCCCGTCACCGACAGGCCGGCCTGGCGCAGACGCTGGCGCGTCCATTGCCACCGAGACCAACGTCAGTCCGCTATTTTTCGCTTGGATCCAGACTCAGGTTGACTTCGACGCAGCTCACTCCTGGGGCAGCGACCTGAGGTCGATCGACCGGTCATCGACTGTGACTGCCGTGGCGTAGCGGCGGGCGGCGGTCTGTCGATCATGACCGCGAGTCCCCGGCGTGAGCTCGGTCGAATCAGGTCGCTCCGCGGATCGCCCAGCTCAGCCTCCACCTCGGCGGTCCGAGGCGCAGCCTCACCGGGAGGGCCCAGGACGATGCCGCTCGTCGCGAGCGGTGATCCAGTTTGATGCCCCGCAAGGCGTGTGTCGTCTTCGGAGTGGCCGATACCGCTGTTGTATTCGGCCACGACGACGACGCCGCGAGGCGCCGACTGGGCGCTGCGCGGCAGAGCATGCATTCTTCCGGCGCGGGACACTAGGGACCGGCGCCGACCGTCCGGTGCTGGCCGCCGCTTAGCGTCCGGCCGCGGCGGAGCCCGCCGTGGCGTGTTCGCGCAGCAGCGCGGCGGCCCGCTCCGGCTGCTCCCACCAGAACAGGTGGCCGACGCCGTCGAACAGCTCCAACCGGGCGCCCGGGACCAGCCCGGCGATCAGCTCGCCCTGCGCGGAACCCAGCATCTCGTCGGCGGTGCCGTGCAGCACCAGGGTGGGCGTGGAGACGGTGGGCAGCTGGTCCCGGGTGTCGTGCGCCAGCGCCGCCTGGAACTGCATGCCGGCCACCACCGACGGCACCTTCACCGCGAGGCTGGTGGCCTTGAATATGTCGAAGTGGCCCGGGGCGGCGGCGTAGGCGGGCGACAGGTTGGCCTCGAACGACACCCGCAGCGCGAGCTCCGCGTTGCGGGTGGCCATTGCCGCCACGACGCGCCTTGGCACCTCGGGGTCGATGCCGGCCGACCCGCCGGCGGTACTGCAGCCGATGGCCAGCGTGCGCACCGCGCCCGGGTGGCGCAGCACCAGCTCCTGGGCGACCATGCCGCCCAGCGAGATGCCGAAGACGTGCGCGTCGGACCAGCCGAGCTCGCCGATCAGCCCGGCGGCGTCGTCGGCCAGGTCGGCGATGCTGAACGGCTCGTCGGCGCGGTCGCTGGCTCCGATGCCGCGGTGATCGGGCGCGACCACGTCGAAGTGCGGTTCCAGCAGCTCCAGGAACGGCTCCGTCCAGAACTGGTGGTGGCCGCCCATCCCCTGCAGCAGCAGCAGCGGCTCGCCCGCCCCGCGCCGGAGGTAACTGACTCGCCGCCCGTTGACTCGCGCATCCGCCACGAGATCGACACTAGTGTCTTGACCGTGCTGGATCATCTCGTCTTCGCCGCTCCCGACCTGGCCGCCGCGGTCGCCCAGTTCGCCGAGCTCACCGGGGTACGGCCCATCGCGGGCGGGCGACACGTCGGGGTGGGCACCGCCAACTACCTCGTCGGCCTTTCCCCGGCGGGTGTCAACGGGGCGGACAGCGCGTACCTGGAGATCATCGGGCCGGACCCGGAACAGCCGGAGCCGGCCGCCCCTCGCCCGTTCGGGATCGACGAGCTCACCGCACCCCGGCTGGCCAGCTGGGCGATCCACCCCGCTGACCTCGACGGCCACGTCGCGGCCGCCCGCTCGCACGGCTACGACCCGGGGCCGGTACGGGCGATGTCCCGGGCCGCCCCGGACGGCGAGCTGCTGCAATGGCGGCTGACCTGGGCGGACCTCGAGGCGGGCGCCGGCCTGGTGCCGTTCCTGATCGACTGGGGGGCCACCCCGGCGCCGCCCAGCCGCGGGCTGCCGCAGGTCGGTCTGGTGAGCTTCGAGGCGACCCACCCCCACCCGGAGCGGGTCCGCCCGGCGCTCGATGCGCTGGCCGCGACGCTCCCGGTGCGCGCGGGCAACCGGGTCGCGCTGACCGCCGTGCTGGCCGGCCGGCACGGCCCGGTCGTGCTCACCTGAGCCCAGGGCCGTGTGCGGACCGCCGCGGCCGCGCGCAGGGCCGGCGCGGCCGCGCGGTCAGTCCGCGGTGACGCCGGCCCGCTCGCCGAGTGACTTGGTGATCGCCTGGGCGGCGGCGCGCACGATCTCCAGGTACCGGTGCACGTCGGCGCCGGTGCACGGGTTCGGCAGCCCCCAGAGCGTCAGCGACAGCACCGCGGTGCCGTCCGGTGCGAAGACCGGCACGCTGAGCAGCCGGACGTCGTAGTCGGTGGCGTCGTCGAGGTCGTGCTCCGGCTCGAACCGGTAGACCAGCTCGGTGCCGAGGCGTTGGACGTGCGCCCGGCTGTCCGGGTCGCCCTCGGAGTAGCGCTGCAGCGCGTCCAGCAGCTCGGTGTGCGTGTCGTCACCGAGGCTCAGCGACCAGCCCCGTTCCCGGACCCTGGCCAGCAGCTGGAGGTGCTGGGCCCGCTCCTCGTCGGTGAGCGGGCGGCCGGCGCGGGCCAGCCAGGCCTCCACCTCGGCGTCGTCGGCCCAGGCCAGGAACGGCGTGCCGATCGGTGGTACGAACGGCATCCGCTGCCCGACCCGGGTGAACTCGGCACCGCCGGACGGGGTACCGGCGCTGGCCAGTACCACCAGCTGCTCGCCCACCGGGGCGATCGCCACGCACTCGGTGCCGACCTCGGTGGCCACCCGCTCCATCTCGGGGCGGGAGAGGTCGGCCAGGCGCAGGTGGCTGATGAAGTCCGCCTCCGGCAGCGCGACCAGCGACGAGGGTGAGAACCGGCCGTAGCCGCCCTGGAAGAAGACCAGCGGCAGCCGCTCGCCGTGCGCGTCCAGCTCGCGGACCCGGCCCATCACCAGGTAGTGGTCGCCGGCGTCCGTGATCGACTCGAAGTCGCAGTCGATCCAGGCCGCCACGCCGTCGATGCGCGGTGCGCCGGACCCGGCCGGGGACCAGGCCACTCCGGCGAACTTGTCGCCGCCCCGGGTGGCGAAGGCCCGGCAGACGTCTTCCTGTTCGTCGGCGAGCACGTTGACGCAGAAGCTGCTCGCGGTGCGGATCTTCGGGAAGCTGGTGGACGAGCGGTCCGGCAGGAACGCCACCAGCGGCGGGTCCAGTGACACCGAGGTGAACGTGCCCACCGCCATGCCGGCCGGCTGACCGTCCTCGTCGATCGCGGTGATGACCGTGACCCCGGTCGGATAGCTACCCAGCACCTGCCGGAATCGCTGCCCGTCGATCTGCCCGTCGGTGGACCGCGCTGTCATGCCGCCTCCAGTCGAAGCGTCCGCCTTCCCCAGCATGGACCATCGGTCCCGGATCCAGCTGGGGAGTGGCCGGGCTCACCCGCGGTCGTGAGTGGCTGGCGTTGCTCTGGCAACGCCAGCCACTCACGACGTCAGCGGGGGACGTCTTTCCAGGCAACGTCGCGGTCCACCCTCGGCTCGCCGGGGAGGCCGAGTACCCGTTCGCCGAGGATGTTGCGCATCACCTCGGAGGTGCCGCCCTCGATGGAGTTTGCCAGCGAGCGCAGCCACGCCCGGCGGATGTCGGTCGAGCCGCCGGCGCCGGAGGACCGGTCCGGCCGGGACATCTCGTAGCCCTCGATCTGCATGCCGTCGTTGCCACGCAGGTCCACGCAGAGCTCGAAGATCGCCTTGTTCAGCTCGGCCATCTGCAACTTCGCGATCGAGCCCTCCGGACCGGGCACCTTGGCGCCGCGCTGGGCGGCGGCCCGGACGTTGGTCAGCCGGGCGGCCTCCGCCCTGGTCCACAGCCGCACCAGCCGGTCCCTGGCGGACGCGTCCGCGCGGCCGGCCGCCGCCGCCTCGCGGAACTCCGCGACCGCCGCCCCGATCGCGCCGGCACCCCGCCGGGAGCCGCGCCGGCCGATCGCCACCCGCTCGTTCATCAGCGTGGTCATGGCGACCCGCCAACCCTCGCCGACCGCACCCAGCCGGTCCGCCGCCGGTACCACCGCATCGGTCAGGTACACCTCGTTGAACTCGGCCTGCCCGGTGAGCTGGCGCAGCGGCCGAACCTCCACCCCCGGCGTCGTCATGTCCAGCACGAAGTAGCTCAGACCCCGGTGTTTGGGCAGGTCAGGATCGGTACGGGCGACCAGGAGACCGCGCCGGGCAACGTGCGCGAACGACGTCCAGATCTTCTGCCCGTTGACCACGTAGCCGTCGCCGTCCGGGATCGCCCGGGCGCCCAGCGCGGCCAGGTCGGAGCCCGCGCCCGGCTCGGAGAACAGCTGGCACCAGATCTCCTCGCCGGTGAACAGTGGTTTGAGGTACTGGGCGCGCTGCTCGTCGGTGCCGTGCGTGTGCACGGTCTGCGCGGCCATGCCGAGCCCGATCACGTTGCGCGGCAGCCAGTCCTCGCAGCCCGCGTCCAGGAACAGCTGCTCGACCATCGGGGCCAGTGAGGAGTCCAGGCCGAGCCCGCCGAAGCCCTTGTCGAAGTGCACGTAGGCCAGCCCGGCGTCGAACCGGGCGGCCCGCAGCTCGCGGTCGTCGGTGGTCTCCGGCGGGTGTTCGGTGAGGAAGTCCTTGACCAGCCGCTCGACGGCTGCCTCGTCGCTCGCGATCTCGCTCATGCCAGCACCTCCGGGATGTCGAGCAGTGTCGCCAGGCGGGTCCGGTGCGTGGACGGGGTGCCGAGGAACAGCTGGGTGCTCTTCGCCCGCTTCAGGTACAGGTGGGCCGGGTGCTCCCAGGTGAACCCGATGCCGCCGTGGTTCTGGATGTTGTCCAGGGTGACCTTGGTGTAGGCCTCCGAGCAGACCGAGCCGGCGAGGCTCGCGGCCAGTGCCAGGTCGTCCGGTTCGTGCACGGCGGCCCAGGCGCCGTAGTACGCGGCCGAGCGGGCCGACTCGACCTCGACCAGCATGTCCGCGCAGCGGTGCTTGATGGCCTGGAACGAGCCGATCTTGCGCCCGAACTGCACCCGGGTGTTCGCGTACTCCACCGACATCTCCAGCACCCGGGCGGCGCCGCCGAGCTGTTCACAACCCAGCGCGACCACGGCCTGGTCCAGTGCCACCCGCAGCTGATCGAGCACCGCGCCGGGGGTGCCCACGGCGGTGGCCGGGGTGCCGTCGAACTCGAGGGCGGCCAGCTTGCGGGTGGAGTCCAGCGGGGTCAGCGGGGAACGGGTCAGGCCGGCCGCCGAAGCGGCGTCAGCGACCGCGAACACGCCCAGCCCGTCCGGCGTGGCGGCGAGCACCAGGATCAGGCTCGCGCCGGCGGCGTCCAGCACCAGCTCGGCACTGCCGGTCAGCTGCCAGGTCCCGCCGTCGCGGCTCGCGGTGATCGTGCTGGCCAGCGGGTTGGCGCCACCCCACGCCAGGGTGGCCACGGTGGTGCCGGCCGCGATCCCGGGCAGGTACGCCTCGTTCGCCGCTTCGTCGCCGAGGCAGAGCAGCGTGTTCGCGGCCAGTACGACGGTGCCGAAGAAGGGGGCGCAGAACAGCGCGCGCCCCATCTCCTCCAACACGACGCCGAGCTCGACCAGGGAGGCTTCCGAGCCACCCCAGCGCTCCGGGATGATCAGACCCTGCAGGCCCAGCTCCTCGGCGGCCTGGCGCCAGACGGCCGGGTCGTAGCCGGTCTCGGTCTCCATCAGCCGGCGGACCTCCGCCTCGCTGGAACGTTTCTCCAGGAAGCCGCGTACTACGCCGCGCAGCTCCTCCGCATCGGGCCCGGGGATGAACTCCACAGACTCCTCGCCTCCTTGCGACCGGTCACACGGCCGATGAACCCAGCACTTTCCGGCAGCTTAAGCCGAAAGTGACGACGTGGCCCCCTGATCATCCGCGCGTCGCCGAAGGCCGTGGTCAGGGCCCGCCGTGCCGCGGAAGCCGGGCACTGGGCGCCGGTGCCAGGTCAGGGTTGCCGGATGCCGATCTCGTCGAGGTGCGCGAGCAGGTCCGCCGGGTCGTTGTACACCCGGTACGCGCCGGCCCGTTCCAGCTCGTCACTGCCGTAACCGCCGGAGAGCAGCCCGACGCCCAGCGCTCCGGCCCGTCGGGCCGCGAGCAGGTCCCAGACGCTGTCGCCGACCACGATCGCGTGCCGGACGTCCACCCCGACCTTGGCCGCGGCGGCCAGGAACAGGTCGGGGTCGGGCTTGGCGTGCCGGACCTGGTCCCTGGTGATCATCGGGGTGTCCTCGGGAAGGCCGAGCAGCTCCAGCGCCGGCCGCGCCGAGACGGCCTGGCCGCTGGTGGCGATCGCCCAGGTCACCCCCTGTTCGGTGAGGGTGGTGAGCAGCTCACGGGCGCCGGGCAGCGGGCGTACCGACTCGCGCAGCCTGGCGTAGGCCTCGGCATGCGCGGCGGTGAGCTGGCGTAGCTGCTCGTCGGTCAGCTTGCCGCCGATCTCGCGGCGCAGCGCGGTGACGAACAGGCCGCCGCTCATCCCGATCCGGCGGTGGATCGTCCAGATCGCCACGTCCAGGCCGAACTGGCTCAGTGCCTCCCGCCAGGCGAGTACGTGCTGGTAGACGCTGTCGATCAGGGTGCCGTCCAGGTCGAACAGCAGCGCGGGTGGTGGAGTCGACACTGGCTCGTTGGCGGACATGGGGTTCAGCCTGCCGCGGCGACCCGCTTCTTGCGAGGCCTGGGCGGTTCGGACTCCGGGCCGAACCGCATCGGCTGCCCGGTCGCCTCCAGTACCGACATCCACAGGTCGCCGTGCGGGTCGACCTGGTTGCGCCGGCTCACCGCGAGCGACATCGGGATGTGCACGAACCGCCGGCGCAGCCGGCCCACCACCATCGCGGTGCGCCCGGACATCGCCGCGTGCACCGCGTGGTTGGACAGGCGCAGGCAGTACGCCTTGTCGTAGGCGTTCGCCGGCACGCTGCGGATCGCGTAGCTGGGGTCGATGTAGCGCACGCTCGGGGTGACGCCGTCCGCGACCAGCCGCTCGATGATGCGTTCCCGCAGGTACGGGCCGATGTCGCGGAGCGTGGTGTTGCCGGAGGCGTCGGTCGTGGCTGGACCGGCCTTGCCGTTGGCGGCGGTCGGCACCAGCATCTCCTGGCCGGCGCCCTCGGCGACCACCAGCACCACGTGGCCGCGCTCGCGCACCCGGCGCCGGACGTACTCCAGCAGTCCGTCGTCGCCGTCCAGGCCGAACGGCACCTCGGGGATCAGCACCACGTCGGCGTCGTGGTTGGCCAGCGCCGCGTAGCTCGCAATGAACCCAGAGTGCCGCCCCATCAGCTTGACCAGCCCGACCCCGTGCGGAGTGGACGTGGCCTCCACGTTCACCGCCCGGATCGACTCGGCCGCCCGGGAGAACGCGGTCTGGAAGCCGAAGCTCTGGTCGATGTAGGGGATGTCGTTGTCGATCGTCTTGGGGATGCCGACCACGCTGATCCGCAGCTCGCGGTCGGCGGCCTCCTTGGCGATCTGCATGGCCCCGCGCATCGACCCGTCGCCGCCGATCACGAACAGCACGTTGATGTTCAGCCGCTCCAGGCAGTCGACGATCTCCTCCGGGTCCTGGTGGCCGCGCGAGGTGCCCAGCACGGTGCCGCCCTCGCCGCTGATGTTGTCGACGTACTCCGGGGTCAGGTCCACGATGCCGTGCCCGTAGGAGGCGATGAACCCCTGGTAGCCGTTGCGGAACCCGGTGACCCGGCGGACGCCGTAGTGGTTGGTCAGGCTGCGCACCAGACCGCGGATCACGTCGTTCAACCCGGGGCAGAGCCCGCCGCAGGTGACGATCCCGGCCCTGGTCTTGGACGGGTCGAAGAACAGCTTCCGGCGTGGCCCGCACGGTTCCAGGCTGGGCAGCTCGGCCACCGACGTGCCGCGCGACACGGCCATCGAGAGGGTGTCGTCCAGCAGTACCCGGTCATGCTCGCTGACGTAGTGCTCGGTGGTGCGCCAGGCGTCGAGCATCCCGGCCAGCGGGGACTCGATCCGGGCCGGCCCGAGCGTCGCGATCGACAGGTCGGGTACCGCGGCGGTCATGTGTTTCCCTTTCTCTGGGCCCTCATCCAGTGTTGCGCAAGCCGGCGACGATGCCGTTCACGGTCAGCAGCAGGGCCCGGCGCAGGTCCGGGTCGGTCTCCGCCGCGTCGCGCCGCCGGGCCAGCAGGGCGACCTGCAGGTGGTGCAGCGGTTCCAGGTAGGCCGCCCGTACCTGCAGGGTGCGGCGAAGCTGCGGGTAGCCGGCCAGCGGGATGTTCTGCCCGGTGAGGGCCAGGACCTGGGACAGTGTCCGGTCGTGCTCAGCGGTGATCATCTCGAACAGTGGCTGCAGGGCCGGGTCGACCAGCGCGGAGACGTACGAGCGGGCGATCCGCAGGTCGGTCTTGGCCAGGGTCATCTCCACGTTGCCCAGCAGGTTGCGGAAGAACGCCCAGTCCCGCATCTCGTCCAGCGTGGACCCGAGGCCGGCCTCCCGCGCCACCTGCAGGCCGGTGCCCAGCCCGTACCAACCGGGCACCACCATCCGGGTCTGGGTCCAGCCGAACACCCACGGGATGGCCCGCAGCCCGTCCAGGCTGGCCTTGCCGCTACCGGGTCGCTTGGACGGGCGGGATCCGACGTTCAGCGAGCCCAGCTCGTCGACCGGGGTGGCCGAGGTGAAGAACTCGGGTAGCCGGGGATGCCCGACGAACTCCCGGTAGGCGGTCTGAGCGGCCTCGCTGACCACCTGCATCGCCTCGTTCCAGCGGTCCAGCGTGGACGCCGGCACCCGGGAGGTCTGGTGCAGCAGGGTCGCCTCCAGGGTGGCGGCCAGCATGATGGTCAGGTTGTGCTCGGCGAGCTCCGGCAGCGAGTACTTGTCCGAGATGACCTCGCCCTGTTCGGTGACCTTCATCCGGGCGTCCACCGCGCCGTAGGGGGAGGCGGCCACCGCTTCGGCGGCCGGTCCGCCGCCTCGGCCGACCGAGCCGCCCCGGCCGTGGAACAGCCGGACCCGCACCTGGTGTGCCGCTGCCACGTCCCGCAGCTGGCGCTGGGCCTTGTGGATCTCCCACTGCGAGGTGGTGATGCCGGCGTCCTTGTTGGAGTCGGAGTAGCCGAGCATGACCTCCTGCAGGTCGCCCCGGGCCCGCACCAGCTCGCGGTAGCCCGGGTCGGAGAGCAGCTCGTCCAGCAGCTCACCGGCCTTGCGCAGCTCGGTGGCGGTCTCGAACAGCGGCACCAGGTCCAGCTTCGACCAGCTGTTCTCGGGGTCGTCCGTGCTGCCGACCCCGAGCAGGCCCGCCTCCCGGGCCAGTACCGCTACCGCGAGCACGTCGTCGGCGCCCTGTGCCATGGACACGATGTAGGTGTGCGCGGCCGCCTCGCCGAAGGTCCGGTGCGCCTCGCGCAGCGTGTCGAACACCGCGAGCACCTCGGCCGCCTCCGGGTCGGGCACGTCGAACCGGCCGGTCAGCGGGCGGTGGCTGAGCAGCTCGACGGACAGTCGGCGGGTGCGGCCGGCACGGTCCAGCTGGGCGTAGCCGTTCTCGCCGACCTGGCGGTAGAGCGCGGCCAGCGCCGCGTGGTGGCGTTCGGCGTGCTCCCGGATGTCCAACGCGGCCAGGTGCAGCCCGATGGCCTTGGCCACCCGCAGCACCCTGGCCACCGTGCCGTCCGCGATCCGGCCGCCGAGGTGCCCGCGCAGTGAGCGGTCCATCACCTCGAGGTCGGCGATGAACTCGTCGGAGCCCAGGTAGTCGATGCCGGGCCGGTGCGGCTGGTCGGCGGCGATCCGGTCGCGGGTGTTGGCCAGCCGCGCCAGGATGTAGGAGCACTTGAGCCGGTAGGGCTCTTCGGCGTTGAGCCGGATGTAGCGGTCGTAGACCTCGGGCAGCAGCCGGCGGTCCTGGGCCAGCGACTGGCGCAGCCCCTCCGACATGCCGACGATCCGGGTGGACACGCCGAGCTCCTGGACCAGTTCGTCGAGAAGCGTGGTCTGGATCCGCAGGGCCCGGTCGGCGTAGAGCCGCAGCGCGTCCATGGTGACCGCGGGGGAGACGTTCGGGTTGCCGTCCCGGTCGCCGCCCACCCAGCAGCCCAGCTGGATCGGCCGGGCCTGCTCGGGCAGCTGCAGCTCGGCGGCCTCCAGCGCGAGGTCCAGCTGCTCGAGCACGTCGGGCACGGTGGATTCGCCGAGCCGCTCCAGGTAGTAGGCGATCGCCCTGGTCTCGTCCGCGACGGTCGGCTTGCCCGGCCGGATCTCGTCAGTCTGCCAGAGCAGGTCGATCAGCTGAGCGAGCCGGCGCTCGGTGTGGGGATCGGCGGCGGTGGAGCCGGGTCCCCGGTCCAGGACGTCGGCCACCTGGCGCAGCGTGCTCAGCACCGACTGGCGGGAGGCCTCGGTCGGGTGCGCGGTGAATACCGGGCGCAGCTCGGTGCGGCCCAGCACCTCGGTGAGCGCCTCACCGCCGACCTCCTTGGTCAGCCGGCGGATCAGCTCGCCGAGCGGGTCCGCGCCGGTCTCGTCGGCGATCTCGCGTGCCCTGTGCAGCTGTTCGGCCACGTTGGCCAGCAGGAAGAATGTGGTGAAGGCCCTGGCCAGCTGGGTCGCGGTGCCCGGGTCGACGCCGGCGAGCAACCGGTCCAGCTCGGCGGCCGCCGCCGGTGCGCCCGATCCCCGGTCGCGGCCCGCGATCCGGTCGCCGCCGGCCACTTCCCTGGACAGCGTGCGCACCCGTTCCACCAGCTCCAGCAGCTGTGCACCCCCGTGTTGCGTGAGGGTCTGACCGAGGAGGCTGCCCAGCCGGCGGATGTCGGCGCGCAGCGCGTTGTGCGCCGGTTCGGACACCACACCGGCGTGTCGGGCCTGCGTGTCCCGGCTCTGGACGTTGTGGCGCTGGCTGTTGCGCCGGTCGTCGTCGTCGCGTTGCAGTTCGTAGCGTTGTAGCTCGTCACGTTCCTGGTCGGTGGGCTCGACGGTCACGGGCGTGCTCCCCACTGGCTGCGGTCGGACTGCTGCGCCCGCTTCGGCGAGGGCGTCACTGGCACCGCTTCTGAATCAATCCCTGAATGGATTGAGTATCCCGCCCCTCCGGCCTCAATGCGAGTGGGTGGCGCGCAAACCTTGTTTCCGGTCCTCAGGTGGCCGCCTGCTGGGCTGGTGGGCTCGGTGGGAGCTTGGTCGGTGTGGCGGCGGTCACTGTTGGGTGCGTGTCGTCCGTGCTCCGTGACTTGGTTCCGGTTCGGTGGCTGGGCGCGTTTTACCGACGCTTTGGACGGGACAGGGGTCAGTTAGGTCGGTCTGGTGTCTGCCCTTTTTGTTTGGGTCGGGGACGCTTGTCGGGGACGTCCGGCGGGGTTCGCGGGAAAATCATGAAATCTTTTTTCGGGGGCGGCGGTATCGGTCCGGGAATTGTCGGGGCTCTTTGCCATAATTCTGGGTATGTCGGAGGGTTCGATTGTTGCGGCGCGGCGGGTGGTCATGGATTCCATGGCCGCGCTGCGCGCACTCGAGCGCTCCGGTGATGCGGAGTGTCGGATTGATGGGTTGAAGAGTTACCAGGTTTTACGGCGCCAGTGTGAGTACGACTCGTTGATGCTGGTTGCCGGGTTGGATCGGGACGGGGAGTTTCTCGAGCGGGGGATGCATTCGGCGAATGCCGTGGCGGATCTGCTCGGCCTGAGCCAGCGGGACGCGCGGCGGATGGTGGCGGTGGCCGTCAGTGTGTTCCCCACCCGGTCGTTGGTGGGTGAGGTGTTGGAGCCGAAACTGCCGGCGACGGCGATGGCGTTGGGTGCGCTGGAGATTGATCTGGCGCATGCTGAGGTGATCGAGTCGGTGCTGGCTACGGATGCCGCCCGGCGGATCACGGTGGAGCAGTGGGTGGCAGCGGAGGTGTTGTTCGCCGACTGGGCGCGGCAGTACAGCCCGGAGTTGTTGGCCCGCAAAGCCCGCGAGGAACTGGACCTGCTCGATCAGGATGGTGCGCCGCCCGGTGAGGACGATCCGCAGGTCAACGAGCTGCACCTGGCCAAGTCCCGCCACGGTGTCGGCGGGAAGATCAAGGGCCAGTTGGACTCGGCGACGTACGAAACGGTGGCCCGGGCGATCGGGGCGATCCTCAAACCCGCCGCCGACGAGAACAAGTCCCTCGGGCAACGTCAGGCGGATGCGCTCGGGGAGATCTGCGCGCACACCCTCGACGAAGGCCGGCTACCCGCACAGGGCGGCGAGCGCCCACATGTCGCGATCACCATGGGCCTGGAAGCGCTGAAGGCCGGGTTGCGCGGGGCGAACCTCGAACTCGGCGGACATATCGGGCCGGGTGAGGTACGCCGGCTCAGCTGCGACGCCCAGATCACCCCGATCGTGCTCGGCGCGAACAGTGAACCGCTGGATGTGGGCCGGGAGAAACGGTGTGCCACGTTGGCACAACGTAAAGCGGTCGCGGTTCGGGATGGTGGTTGTGCGCATCCGGGGTGTGACCGGCCGCCGAGTTCCTGCGAGGTGCACCATATTGTGCACTGGGTCCATCACGGTGAGACAAAACTCGACAATTTGGTGATGTTGTGTTGGACCCATCATCGGATGGTGCACCAGTCCGACTGGGAAGTCCGAATGCGCGACGGGCTCCCCGAGTTCATTCCGCCAAAATGGATTGACTACTCACAGACACCCCGCCGCAAACCGCGGCCGGTTCGCATTCGGAATTGAGGCCGGACCCGCGCTTGGCTGAGGACGTCCCCGGCGATTCGACTCCGTGTGCCCACGTCACTGCCCGGCCAACATGGATCTACCAGACTTCGCCCTAGCAGAGGTCGGACTGTCGCAGTTGGCCGCCCCGGGGTTGTGCTGGTGCCCGCGCGCGCCACCATGGACGGGTGAGTGAGGCGACCCCCGGTGTGGCACGGAAGATTCATCAGCGTATTGCCGACGAGCTCGGCGTGCGGTCGAACCAGGTGGACGCGGCGGTCGGGCTGCTGGACGGCGGCTCGACGGTGCCGTTCGTCGCCCGGTACCGCAAGGAAGTCACCGGCGCCCTGGACGACACCCAGCTGCGCACGCTCGAGGAGCGGCTGCGCTACCTGCGCGAGCTGGAGGAGCGCCGAGCTGCCGTGCTGGAGTCCATCGACTCGCAGGGCAAGCTGGACGACGAGCTCAAGCAGCGCATCCTGGAGGCCGACTCCAAGGCCCGCCTCGAGGACATCTATCTCCCGTACAAGCCGAAGCGGCGCACAAAGGCGCAGATCGCCAGGGAAGCCGGCCTCCAACCGCTGGCCGACACCCTGCTGGCCGACCCGAACCAGGATCCGACCGCGCTCGCCGAGGGCTACCTCACCGAGGGCGTGGCAGACGCGGCCGCCGCGCTGGACGGCGCGCGCTCGATCCTGGTCGAACAGTTCGCCGAGGACGCCGACCTGATCGGCGACCTGCGGGAACGTATGTGGACCCGGGGCCGCGCGGCGTCCAAGGTGCGCGAGGGCAAGGAGGAGTCCGGGGCCAAGTTCTCCGACTACTTCGAGTTCAGCGAGCCGTTCACCAAGCTCCCGTCGCACCGGATCCTGGCGCTGTTCCGCGGCGAGAAGGAAGAGGTGCTCGACCTCGTCCTGGAACCTGAGGAGCCGCCGGCCGAGGGCCCGTCCAGCTTCGAACAGAGCATCGCCGCCCGGTTCGGGGTCTCCGACCGGGGCCGGCCGGGGGACAAGTGGCTGACCGACACGGTGCGCTGGGCCTGGCGGACCCGGATCCAGGTGCACCTGGGCATCGACGTGCGCGCCCGGCTGTGGCAGGCCGCCGAGGACAGCGCCGTCGACGTGTTCGCCGCAAACCTCCGTGACCTGCTGCTCGCCGCGCCCGCGGGCACCCGCGCAACGATGGGCCTCGACCCCGGCCTGCGCACCGGCGTCAAGGTCGCCATCGTGGACGACACCGGCAAGGCCGTCGCCACCGACACGATCTACCCGCACGAGCCCCGCCGGCAGTGGGACGCCAGCCTCGCGTCGCTGGCCAAGCTCGCCGCCGCATACAAGGTCGACCTGATCGCCATCGGCAACGGCACCGCGTCCCGGGAGACCGACAAGCTGGCCGCCGAGCTGGTCGCCAAGATGCCCGACCTGAAGCTGACCAAGGTGATGGTCTCCGAGGCCGGCGCCTCGGTGTACTCCGCATCCGCGTACGCCTCCGCCGAGCTGCCCGGGATGGACGTGTCGCTGCGCGGCGCGGTGTCCATCGCGCGCCGGCTGCAGGACCCGCTCGCCGAACTGGTCAAGATCGACCCGAAGTCCATCGGCGTCGGCCAGTACCAGCACGACCTGTCCGAGCTGAAGCTGTCCCGCTCGCTGGATGCCGTCGTCGAGGACTGCGTGAACGCGGTCGGGGTCGACGTGAACACCGCGTCGGCCCCGCTGCTGCGCAGGGTCTCCGGCATCACCGAGGGCCTGGCCACCAGCATCGTCAACCACCGGGACGAGAACGGGCCGTTCCGCAACCGCAAGGCGCTGTCCAAGGTGCCCAGGCTCGGGCCCAAGGCGTTCGAACAGTGCGCCGGCTTCCTGCGCATCCCCGGCGGCGACGACCCGCTGGACGCCTCCAGCGTGCACCCCGAGGCCTACCCGGTGGTGCGGCGGATCCTGGCGTCGGTGGGCACTGAGCTGCCCGCGCTGATCGGCGACTCCACCACCCTGCGCGCCCTGCGACCGGCCGACTTCATCGACGACACATTCGGCCTGCCCACGGTCAGCGACATCCTCGCCGAGCTGGAGAAGCCCGGCCGTGACCCCCGGCCCGCCTTCAAGACGGCGACCTTTGCCGACGGGGTGGAGAAGCTGTCCGACCTGACCGTCGGCATGGTGCTGGAGGGTGTGGTCACCAACGTCGCCGCGTTCGGCGCATTCGTCGACGTGGGAGTGCACCAGGACGGATTGGTGCACGTCTCGGCGATGTCCAACCGGTTCGTCTCCGACCCCCGCGAGATCGTCAAGCCCGGCGACATCGTGCGGGTCAAGGTGCGCGAGGTGGACATCAACCGCAAGCGCATCTCGCTGACGCTGCGGCTGGACGACGACCCGGCCGCCGAGCGGCGTGGCGGCGGTCGCGGCCGGGACGGCATCGACCACGGCGGTGCGGACCAGGGCGGACGCGGCCGGGGCGGTCCGGGCGGCCCCGGAGGCCCGGGCGGAACTGGTGGCCCTGGTGGCCGAGGTGGCCAGCGCGGCGGGAACAGCCAGGATCGGCGTGGCTCCGGTGATCGGCGCGGCTCGGGGGACCGCCAGGGCGGTGCCCGGCCGGGCGCGGACAAGCAGGCTGCCGACCGGCCGGGTGCGGACAAGCAGGGCGGCGACAAGCAGAGCGGCGGCCGGCCGGGCGGCGACAAGCAGGGCGGCGACAAGCAGGGCGGCGACAAGCAGAGCGGCGGCCGGCCGGGTGGCGACAAGCAGGGCACCGGTCGCGATCGGCAGGGCGGCGGTCGCGATCGGCAGGGTGGCGGCCGGCCGGGCGGGGATCGGCAGGGTGGTGGTGGTCTTGGCGGCGGCGCGATGGCCGACGCGTTGCGCCGCGCCGGCTTCGACACCAAGCCCAAGTAGGGACGGCAACTCCCCGGCCGGCGGCCACGCCGGTCGGGGCCGTCACGAGCGCTGAGCCGTTCGGCGTAGTAAACTCGATGAGGGCCGCATGTTGTTTCCAACTGCGTACTGAATCGACTACGCACTGTGTTGCGTGTTGACTAGAGTTGGCACAGAGTTCTCATCTTTCGCGCACAGCTAACTCATAGGTTCCGTTGCTACTCATGGCCGGGACCTATCGGGTTACTGAGAGTGCGAGCGGAATCGTTGTCTCTGGGTCGCCGGCTTTGCTTAGCTTCGGCGCCGTCGGATGAATTTCGGTCGGAGGCGGCAGATGGAGCGCTCGGCATGAACATGCGGGAAACACTCGTGATCGCGCTGCGTAGTCTGCGCGGTAACAGGCTGCGCTCCCTGCTGACCACCCTGGGCATCATCATCGGCGTCGCGGCTGTGATCATTCTGGTTGCGCTCGGAAATGGCGTGAAAGCCGGCTTCGACGCACAGTTCAGCAAGCTCGCCAACCAGATCACCATCACCCAGGCGACCGGCGTGGTGCCCGGCGGCGGCGAGGCTCGCAACCTGACCGACGGCGACGTCGAAGCACTGCAGGACCCGGTGAAGGCGCCGGACGTCGCCTCGGTGACGCCGAGCATGACCGGCAGCGTCTCGCTGACCGCCGGCCAGGCCACCGAGAAGTCCGACCTGGTCGGTGCCACGTACAACTACCTCGACATCGTCGCCCGGACGATGGCGGTCGGAAACTGGTTCACCCCGGCACAGGTCCAGAGCAATGCCAAGTATCTGGTGATCGGCCAGGAGGCCGTCAGCTACCTGTACGGCCCCAAGGCGAACCTTGGCGACGTGTTGGGCAAGGAGATCCGCCTCAACCACACCACGTTCCGGGTGATCGGGGTTCTCGACACCGACGGGCAGAACGACAACATCGCGATTGTGCCGTTCGGTGCGGCCCGGGCATACCTGGTCGGCAATGCGAACAAGGTCAGCCAGATCATCGTGAAATCCACCACTGCATCCACGGTGAATCTCGCCGAGGACCAGATGACCAAGATTCTGGACGTCCGGCACTACATCAAGACCCCGACCGACCGGGACTACCGGGTCCGCGCGTTCCAGAACTTGATCCAGCAACGGGGCCAGTTCATTACGTTCCTGACCTTGTTCACGGCGGCGGTCGCCGCGATCTCGTTGATCGTCGGCGGAATCGGGGTGGCCAACATCATGCTGGTCTCGGTCACCGAGCGAACCAGGGAGATCGGAATTCGCAAGGCGATCGGGGCCCAGCGCAGCGCCATCATGAAACAGTTCCTGATCGAGGCGGTGGTGCTCACCGGCCTCGGTGGCGTGATCGGCGTGATCATCGGCGTGAGCGTCACGTTCGGCGGTGGGATCGTCGTACCCAAGCTGGTGCCGTCCTTCCCGGTGCCGGTGCTCACCCTGGCGCCGGTGCTGATCGCCTTCGGGGTGAGCCTGGTCATCGGCCTCCTCGCGGGCGGCTACCCGGCCAACCGGGCGGCCCGGCTGCGGCCCATCGAGGCGCTGCGTTTCGAGTAGCCCGGCTCGGCCGGCCGGCGGGCGGCCTCGGCTACTGTTGATCGGGTGGACGTCGAGGTCACCCGGCTGCCCGGGGTCGGAGTCAAGCAGGAGTTCAACACGGTCACCGGCCGGCGGCTCGGGGTGCTCACCTACCGGGACGGACATCGGGAGCTGCTGGTCTCCGACCTGAACGACCCGGACGCGTGCAGCGCGACGGTGCCCATGACCGAGCCGGAGTGCGTCGCGCTGGGCACCCTGCTCGGTGCGCCGAACCTGGTGGCCCAACTGCGCGAGGAACACTCCGAGGTGCCCGGGGTCGGCACCTCGCAGCTGCCGGTCGTCCCTGGCTCCCCGTATGCCGGCCGCACCCTGGGCGATACCGCGATGCGCACCCGTACCGGCGCCTCCGTGGTGGCGGTGGTCCGGGACAGCACGGTGCACGCCTCGCCGAGGCCCGACTTCCGCTTCGAGGCCGGTGACCTGGTGGTCGTGGTGGGTACGCCGGACGGGCTGCGGCAGGCTGTCTCGATCCTCGAGCAGGGCTGACCGCCTTCGTGCCGCACACCGCGACAGCGCTCATCGAGCTCGGAGCTCTGTTCTTCGGGCTGGGTGTGCTCGGGCGGTTGGCAACCCGGATCGGCGTCTCGCCGGTGCCGCTGTACCTGCTGGGCGGCCTGGCGTTCGGCTCCGGCGGGCTGCTCCCGCTCAGTGGCATCACCTCGTTCGCCGAGCTGGCCTCCGAGGTCGGGGTCGTGCTGCTGCTGTTGCTGCTCGGGCTCGAGTACACCGCCGCCGACCTGGTGTCCGGCCTGCGCAAGTCCTGGCTGGCCGGCGTGGTCGACATGCTGCTCAACGCGCTGCCGGGCGCCGCTGTGGCGCTGTTGCTGGGGTGGGGGCCGCTGGGTGCGCTGGCCATGGCCGGGGTGACCTGGGTGTCCTCCTCGGGGATCATCGCCAAGGTGCTCGGCGACCTCGGCCGGCTCGGCAACCGGGAGACCCCGGCGGTGCTGTCCGTGCTGGTGCTGGAAGACCTGGCGATGGCGCTGTACCTGCCGATCACCACGGCGGCACTGGCCGGTCTGGGCCTGGCCGCCGGCCTGCGGACCGTCGGCGTGGCGATGGCGCTGCTCGCGGTGGTACTGGTGGTGGCGCTTCGCTACGGCCGGTTCGTCTCCCTGATCGTCGAGTCGCCCAGCTCCGAGGTGTTCCTGCTGCGGCTGCTCGGGGTGGCGCTGCTGGTCGCCGGGCTGGCCTCGGAGCTGCAGGTGTCCGCCGGCGTCGGCGCGTTCCTGCTGGGCATCGCGATCAGCGACGAGACCGCCGAGAACGCCACCCGGGTGCTCGCCCCGCTGCGTGACCTGTTCGCCGCGATGTTCTTCGTGGTGTTCGGCTTCAACACCCACCCCGGCGCCATCCCGGCCGTGCTGCCGGCCGCGCTCGGGCTGGCCGTGGTCACCACGTTGACCAAGATCGCCACCGGCTGGTTCGCCGCCCGCGGCAGTACGGTGAGCTCGGCGGGTCGGCTGCGCGCCGGTGCCGCGCTGGTGGCCAGGGGCGAGTTCTCCATCGTGATCGCAGGGTTGGCGCTGACCTCGGGCGCGCTGAACCCCGGGCTGGCGCCGCTCGCCACCGCCTACGTGCTGCTGATGGCCGTGCTGGGCCCGGTACTGGCGCGCGTCATCGACCCGATCGGCCGGGCCGACCGCGGCGTGTTGAACCGGCTCGCCCGCACCGGGGGATCATGACCTGATGGACATCCGCATCGAGGGGCGGGACCTGCCCGGGCACGACCACTAGTAGTAGACCGGGCTAGTAGTAGACCGGGCTAGTAGTAGATCGGGCCGACCTGGCCGCCGCCGGCCGCCACCGCGTCGCCGGTGATCGCCACGCTGAGCGGGGACGCCAGGAAGGTCACCACCGAGGCGACCTCGGCGGCGGTGACCAGTCGTCCGATGCTGAGCCCCCTGGCGATGTCGGCGGCCACCTGCTCGGCGGTCACCCCCCGGTCGGCGGCCACCGCGGCCAGCGTGTCCGGGGTGCGCTCGGTGACGGTGAAGCCCGGGTGCACCACGGTGACGTTGACCCCGGCCGGCCCGAGCTCGTCGGCCAGGTTCTTGGTCATCGCGGCGACCGCCACGTTGCGCACCGAGCCGACCAGCGAGCTCGCTGAGCGGGCGTTCAGGCCACTGATGTTGACGATGCGCCCCCAGCCGCGCTCAACCATGCCCGGCGCGAGCGCCCGCGCACAGCGCAGGTAACCGAGGACCTTCGTCTCCAGCTCGGCGCGCAGCGCGTCGTCGGTGATCTCGGTGAGCGGCGGTCTCGGTCCCGGCGTTGCCGGCCGCGCGGCGGTGTTGACCAGGATGTCCACCCCGCCGAGCAGCTCGGTGGCCTGCTGCGCCATGGCCCGCACCGACCCGTCGTCGGTGGTGTCCGCCGGGATGGCCACCGCGCGGCCGGCACGCCCCCGCAACGACGCCACCGCGGCGTCCAGTACGGCGACGTCCCGGGCGACCAGTGCCACGTCGGTGCCCTCGTCGAGCAGCGACTCGGCCACTGCCAGCCCGATGCCGCGGCTGCCGCCGGTGACCACCGCACGCCTGCCGGCCAGTTGCAGGTCCACTAGAACAGTTCTCCCTCGGGAAGCGCGCGGTGCATCAGTCCTTCGGGCCGCCCGCCACGTAGATCACCTGACCGGACACGAATCCGGCGCCCTCACTGGTGAGGAACGACACGGTGTTGGCGATGTCGTCCGGCTTGCCGACCCGGCCGACCGGGATCTGGCTGGCCGCGCCCTTCTGGAAGTCCTCCCAGGAAACCCCGATCCGCTCGGCTGTGGCCTTGGTCATCTCGGTGGCGATGAAGCCGGGCGCGATCGCGTTCACGGTGATGTTGAAGCGGCCCAGCTCGATGGCCAGCGTCTTGGTGAAACCCTGCAGGCCGGCCTTGGCGGCGGAGTAGTTCGCCTGGCCGCGGTTGCCCAGCGCGGAGGTGCTGGACAGGTTCACGATCCGGCCCCACTGCGCCTGGGCCATGTGCGCCTGGGCTGCCTGGGACATCAGGAACGAGCCGCGCAGGTGCACGCCCATCACCGTGTCCCAGTCCACCTCGGTCATCTTGAACAGCAGGTTGTCCCTGGTCACGCCGGCGTTGTTGACCAGAATCGTGGGCGCCCCCAGTGTGTCGGCGATCCGCGCCACGGCGTCCTTCACCGCGGCGGCGTTGCTTACATCGGCGCCGACCGCGAGCGCATGCCCACCGTCCTTGGTGATCCGGGTGACTGTGTCCGCACAGCTGGACTCGTCCAGATCGACGACCGCGACCGCGTGGCCATCCCTGGCCAGTCGCTCCGCGGTGGCCGCGCCGATGCCGCGTGCCGCCCCGGTCACGATTGCCACTCTGCTCTCCGTGCCCACCGAGCCTCCTGTTGTCGTCCCAGTCAGTTCAGGCCATCTTGACCCCTCGCCGACTAGCTCGCTCACCAGGGTTGCGCCGCGCGCGCCGTCGAGCCTCAGGCGGTTGTCCGCGACCAGGTGGCCCAAATCCTGCGTTGTGTGTCGCTATGGCCACTTTTCCGTGAGCCCTCCTTCAACGAGGCTGGTGGGGTGACCGAACTCGAAGCGCGCCGGGTGACGCCCGGCGCGGGTAGGCGCCGGCTGCACCCCGCCTGGTCGGTCGCCGCCGTCACCTTTCTCGCCCTGGTCGGTGCGGCGGCGTTCCGGGCTGTGCCGGGTGTGCTGATCGATCCGTTGCACGCGGAGTTCGGCTGGTCGGTGGGCACGATCTCGTCGGCGATCGCCATCAACATGGCGCTCTTCGGCCTGACCGCGCCGTTCGCGGCGGCGCTGATGGAGCGCTTCGGGGTTCGGCAGGTGGTCGCCGTCGCGCTGGTGGTGGTCGCGGCGGGCAGTGGGCTCACCGTGTTCATGACCGCCTCCTGGCAGCTGGTGGTCTGCTGGGGTGTCCTGGTCGGCCTCGGCACCGGTTCGATGGCGCTGTCGCTGGTCGCCACGGTCACCGGCCGCTGGTTCGTGACCCGGCGCGGCCTGGTGTCCGGCATCCTCACCGCCGGTTCGGCGACCGGTCAGCTGGTCTTCCTGCCGGTGGTCGCGGTGATCTCGGAGCGGTGGGGCTGGCGGCCGGCCTCGCTCGGGGTGGCGGCCGCCGCGCTGGCCGTCGTGCCGCTGGTGCTCTGGCTGCTGCGGGACCGGCCGAGCGACCTCGGCGTCGCGCCGTACGGCGGCACCGCGGCCGACGAGCCGACCGGAGCGCGCATCGGGGTGGCGCGGCTGGCACTGCGCACCCTCGGCTCGGCGGCCCGGGTCGGCCCGTTCTGGCTGCTGGTGGGCGGGTTCATGATCTGCGGCGCGACCACCATGGGGCTGCTCCAGCCGCACTTCGTGCCGGCCGCGCACGACCACGGCATGCCGACCACGACCGCGGCGGGGCTGCTCGCCGTGGTCGGCCTGTTCGACCTGGTCGGGACGGTGGCATCGGGGTGGCTGACGGACCGGTTCGACCCCCGGCTGCTGCTCTGCGTCTACTACGTCGGCCGGGGCGTCTCGCTGATGCTGCTGCCGTTGGTGTGGGGTTCGACGCCGACCGCCAGCATGCTGAGCTTCATCGTGTTCTACGGGCTGGACTGGGTGGCCACGGTGCCGCCGACGATGGCGCTGTGCCGGCGGTACTTCGGGACGGCGGCACCGGTGGTGTTCGGCTGGGTGTACGCCTCGCACCAGGTCGGTGCCGCGCTGATGGCGTTCGCCGCCGGGCTGCTGCGCGACCACCTGGGCAGCTACGACTCGGCGTGGTACCTCGGCGGCGGGCTGTGCCTGCTCGCCGCGCTGCTGTCCGTCGGGCTGCGCGCACCGGCGGAGCCGATCAGCCTGGGTCCGCCGCCCCGAGACGGCGGGACCAGTTCTGCCCGATGACGCCCCGGCCGAAACCGTCGAACGGGGCTTCGGCGTCCAGGGTGAAGCCGGCGCGCTGGTAGATCCGCCGCGCGGCGGCCAGCTCGGAGGTGGTCCACAGCGTGATCCGCCGGTAGCCGACGCGCTCGGCGAACCGCAGGCACTCGGCCACCAGCCGCTCGCCGACGCCCAAACCCCGGGCGGAGGGCTCGACGAGCAGCAGCCGGAGCTTGGCGGTGCCGTTCTGGGTGCCGTCCTGGGTGTCGTTCTGGGTGTCGTTCTGGGTGGCAGTCATGCACGCGATCGAACCCGCCGGCCGGCCGTCCACCTCGGCGATCCACACCGCCTCCCGGGCCGGATCCGGCCGCTCGGCGTAGTCGGCCACGATCCGCGCCACCATTGCCTCGAAGCGCGGATCCCCGCCGTACTGCCGCACGTAGAGGGCGCCGTGGCGGGCCACGATCCAGCCGAGGTCGCCCGGCTCGGGCGGGCGCAGCACGACAGCGCGCGGCCGGGCCGGGGCGCTGAGGGTGCGCTCGATGGTGCCCATCGCCTCGGTGAGGGTGGCCCGCCGGTCGGCCGAGAGCGGCTCCAGCAGCTCCCGGACCGCCTTGGCCTGGCGCTCGTCCAGGTCGTCGAACGCGCGGCGGCCGGCCTCGGTCAGCCGGAGCAGCTGTCGCCGCGCATCGCCGGGGTGGGCCTGCCGGGAGACCAACCCGGCGGTGTCGAAGCGGGCCACCACCCGGCTGAAGTAGCCGGCGTCCAGGTCGAGCAGCCGGCGCAGCTCGGCTCCCTCCACACCGGCCGCCGCCCCGGAGCCCGCCGCACCGGAGCCCGCCGCCCCGGAGCCCGCCGCCCCGGAGCCCGCCGCACCGCTGACCGGCTCGGCGGGCCGATGGGCGAGCTCGTAGAGCAGCCGGGCCTCGACGAGGGAGAACGGCGAGCCCACCAGGCTGTCCCGCAGCACGCCGATCGACCTGGTGTAGAAGCGGTTGAACGCCCGGACCCGGGCGACCTCGTCCTGTTCCGACCGGTCGTGTTCCGAGTGCTGGTCGTGTTCTGAGTGAGAGCGAAGCCGCGGCACGGGACCTCCTCCGGACGATTTCTATGACTGCTTCTATGACTGTTACAGAGAGTTCTCTGACATAGTCAACGAATTATCGCCAGAGTGATTCGCGTCGCTCCGGGAACCGGGCCGGTCCCGTCGACGACTATGCCGTTGATGTCCGAGACAACTTTGACGCTGGTGCAGTTCCTCCGCGACGGTCTGGACCCAGTGCCCGAGCTGGCCCGGCTGCGTGCCGAACAGCCGGTCAGCCCGCTGCTCATCCCCAACGGACCGACGGCGTGGCTGGTCACCAGCTACCGCGACGCGCGCGCTGTGCTGGGCGATGCCGACACGTTCAGCAACGACTTCGCCAACCTGATGGGCGGCGGCGCCGGCGGCCCGACCGAGGATCAGGACCCCGGCGGGCTCGGGATGGCCGACCCGCCCAAACACACCCGGCTGCGCAAGATGCTGACCGCGGAGTTCACCGCGAAGCGGCTGCGCGAGCTGGAGCCGCGGATCACCGCTGTGGTCGACGAGTGCCTGGACGACACCGCCACCGCCGGCGCGGATGGTGACCCGGTCGACCTGGTGCGCACCTTCGCCCACCCGATCCCGGCGCTGGTGATCTGCGAGCTGCTCGGTGTGCCGGCCGACGAGCGCGCCAACTTCCAACGGATCAGCAACAACCGGTTCGACGTCTCCGGCGCGCCGGGCGGCGGGCTGGATGCGATCGGCGAGTCGCTGAACTATCTCGGCGGCCTGGTGTCCCGGCAGCGGGCCGAACCGGGCGACGGGCTGCTCGGCCGGCTGGTCCGGGAGCACGGCGACAGCCTCACCGACCGTGAGCTGGCCGGCCTGGCGGACGGGCTGCTCACCGGCGGGCACGACACCACGGCGAGCATGCTGGCGCTGGGCACCGTGCTGATCCTGGGCAACCCAGACTACCGGGCGGCCGCTCTAGACCCGGCCCGGATCGGTGGCCTCGTCGACGAGCTGCTGCGCTACATCTCGGTGGTCCAGGTGGCCTTCCCGCGCTGGGCGCGCCGGGACACCGAGATCGCCGGCCAGCGGATCGGCGCCGGGGACATGGTGGTCTGCTCGCTGTCCGGCGCGAACCGGGACGTCGAACTGGGTCCCGACATGGAGCGGGTGGACCCGGACCGCACCATCAAGCCGCACCTTGCGTTCGGCTTCGGCATCCACCACTGCGTGGGCGCCCAGCTCGCCCGGCGGGAGATGGCGATCGCCTACCCCGCGCTGCTGCGCCGGTTCCCGACCCTGCGCCTCGCGGTGCCCGCCGAGGAGCTGGCCTACCGGCCGTTCTCGATCGTCTACGGGGTCGGTTCGCTGCCGGTGGCCTGGTAGGCCGCGTCCCGGGCGGCCGGACTGGCAGGATGCCCCGGTGCAATGGGATGAGGCGGTTGAGGACCAGGCGCTGCGGGAGTTCTGGGCGCAGCGGCGGGTCTGTGCGTTGACCACGGTGCGCCCGGACGGCCGACCACACACGGTGGCCGTCGGTGCCACCCTGGATCCGGAGGCCGGGGTGGTCAGGGTGATCACCTACCGGACGTCGGTCAAGGTGGCGAACGTGCGGGCCGCCGGACCCCAGGGGGCGCCGGTGACGGTGTCACAGGTCGAGGGCGGCCGGTGGTCCACCGTCGAGGGCATCGCGCGGGTCCGCGAGGAGCCGGAGCGGGTGGCCGAGGCGGTACGGCGGTATGCGCTGCGCTACCGGGAGCCGCGCCCCAACCCGGAGCGGGTGGCCATCGAGATCTCCGTGCGCTCGGTGCTGGGCCGGCTGTGAGCACGGACGGCGCGACCGGACCGCGCCAGCTCGGGCTGGGGCTGGCCGCCGTCGCGCGCCCGGCGTACATCACCTCAGGGCGGACCGCCGACCTGGGCGCGGACCGGGGCGTCGCGGCGCTGCGCTCGCACACCTGGGCCACCCTGGACGGCGCCTACTCCGCCGGCGTGCGCTACCTCGACGTGGCCCGGTCCTACGGCCGCGCGGAGGACTTCCTGGCCGGCTGGCTGGCCGTGCACCCCGAGGTCGACGACGTCGAGATCGGCTCGAAGTGGGGCTACCGCTACGTCGGCGGGTGGCGGCTGGACGCCGAGGTGCACGAGATCAAGGACCACTCGCTGGCGGCCTACCGGGAGCAGCTGGCCGAGACGCGGGCGCTGCTCGGCGACCGGCTCGACGTCTACCACGTGCACTCCGCGACGCTGGACAGCGGCGCGCTGGACAACCCGGAGCTGCACCGCGCGCTCGCCGAGCTGCGCGACGGCGGGGTGCGGGTCGGCATCTCCACCTCCGGGCCGGCACAGGCCGAGGCGGTGCGCCGGGCGCTGGAGGTCTCGGTGGGCGGCGCGCCGCTGTTCACCTCGTTCCAGTCCACCTGGAACGTGCTCGAGACCTCGGTGGCGCCGGCGCTGGCCGAGGCTGCCGCCGCCGGTGCCCGGGTGATCGTCAAGGAGCCGGTGGCGAACGGCCGACTGGCTCCCGGCGGGCGGGACTCCAGCGTGGGCTCGGCGCGCGCCGTCGAGCTCGCCGACCGGCTCGGGGTACCGGTCGACCAGCTGGCGATCGCCGCCGCACTGGCCCAGCCGTGGGTGTGGCGGGTGCTGTCCGGCGCGGTCAACCCGCTGCAGGTGGCCAGCAACGTCGCCGCCGCCTCGGTCGAGCTGCCCCCGGACATCGCGGCCGAGCTGACCGAGCTCGCCGAGCCCGCCGACCGGTACTGGGCGACCCGCTCCGCCCGCTCCTGGCGGTAGGGAGCGTTCGCGGCCCCGGTCGGATCTTGACATGACAACCGGGCTAGGGTCGTCCCTCGGACGATGTGGTTCGCGCGGTTCTCGGGGTACATCGAGCCGGGCCGGCTCGCGGTGGTGAGCATCGGCCGAGATCCGCACGGGCCGAGGGATGCGGGGGCGTTGCGGTGACTGTGGCGATCGAGAGTTCCGGGACCGGCGGCGTCGGCGGCGTCGGCGGGTCGGCCCAGCGCAACGTCGCGTTCGCCACGATCGCGCTCGGCATGCTGCTCGCGGCGCTGGACCAGACCATCGTGGCGACCGCGCTGCCGACGATCGTCGCCGACCTCGGCGGCGGCGGCCACATGTCCTGGGTGGTCACCGCGTACCTGCTCACCGAGACCATCGCCACGGTGCTGGCGGGCAAGTTCGGCGACCTGTTCGGCCGGAAGCTGATCTTCCAGGTCAGCTGCGCGGTGTTCGTGATCGGCTCGTTCTTCTGCGGCTTCGCGGACAGCATGGGCTGGCTGATCGCCATGCGCGCGGTGCAGGGCGTCGGCGCCGGCGGTCTGACGGTGACCGCCACCGCGCTGATCGCGGACATCATCCCGCTGCGCGAACGCGGCCGTTACCAGGGCATGATCGGCGCGGTCTTCGGGGTGACCACCGTGATCGGGCCGCTGCTCGGTGGCCTGTTCACCGATCACCTGTCCTGGCGGTGGGCGTTCTACGTCAACGTGCCGATCGCGGTGGTGGTCATCGCGATCGCGTTCCGCACCCTGCCCTCGGTCCGGTCCGGCGCCAAGCCGGTGATCGACTACCTCGGCATCCTGGTGATCGCGCTCGGCGCCACCGGGCTGACCCTGGCCACCAGCTGGGGCGGTACCACGTACGCCTGGGGTTCGCCGGTCATCATCGGGCTGTTCACCGCCTCGGTGGCCGCCGTCGGGCTGTTCGTGGTGGTGGAGCGCCGGGCCGGTGATCCGATGATGCCGATGCGGCTGTTCCGCAACCCGGTGTTCGCGCTGACCACGGTGATCAGCTTCGTGGTCGGCTTCGCGATGCTCGGCGCGATGACCTTCCTGCCCACGTTCCTGCAGTACGTCCAGGGCGTCGACGCGACCACGTCCGGGATCCGCACGCTGCCCATGGTGGTCGGGCTGCTCGTCACCTCGATCCTCGCCGGCAACACGGTGAGCCGCACCGGGGTGTACAAGCCGTTCCCGATCATCGGCGGCGCGGTGATGGCGCTCGGCATGTTCCTGCTCTCGCTGATGGACGCGCGCACCTCGACGCTGCTCACCTCGCTGTACCTGCTGGTGCTGGGCGCGGGGATCGGGCTGTGCATGCAGGTGCTCACGCTGATCGTGCAGAACACCGCCGACTACCGCGACCTCGGCGTGGCCACCTCCGCCGTCACGTTCTTCCGCACCATGGGCAGCTCGTTCGGGGCGTCGGTGTTCGGCACCATCTACGCCAACCGGCTCGCCGCCAACCTGTCGGCGGTCCTGGCCACGACGCCCGGTGTCGACGCGAACGCGTTGAACAGCCCGGCCGGGGTGCGCGCCCTGCCCGCCGCCCAGGCCGCCCCGATCATCGACGCCTACGCCGAGACCGTGCAGACGCTGTTCCGGGCCGGGATCCCGGTCGCGCTGGTGGCACTGGTCCTCGGGCTGTTCCTCAAGCAGGTGCCGTTGCGTGGGGTCACCCGGGCCAGCGCAGGCGACGTGGGCGGCGGGTTCGCGATGCCGGACGGCCAGTCGTCGCGCGAGCAGCTCGAGTTGGCCATCGCGCGGGTGTTCCGCCGGGACGGCTTCGCCTCCGCACCTGGCATCCTGGCCACCGCGCGCAGCACGTTGGAGCTGGCCGAGATGTGGTGTGTGAACCAGGTGCACGTGCGGATCCAGGTCACCGGGGAGGCACGGCTGACCACGATCGCCGAGCAGGTCCATGTGCCGGCGCCGGTGCTGTGGCCGGCGTTCGCCCGGACCATCTCTGCCGGCTTCCTCGGCTCCGACGGCGAGCGGATGTGGCTCACGCCGGCCGGTGAGCGGGAGGTCCAGAAGGTCACCGAGAGCCTGCTCGGGTGGCTGACCGCCCAGCTGTCCGGGTTCGCGGCGGACGGCTCACCCAGCCAGGGCGAGTTGACCGCCGCGCTGCACCGGTTGGCCAGGCGGTTCCTGGTCGAGGACACCTACGACGGTCACCACCGGCTGCCCGAGCCGGCCGCGCTGTCCAGCTCCGGCGCGTCGCGCTGACGGCGTCCCCGCGAGTCGGGATTTCTGTCAGCGCGAGTCGGGGATTTTGTCAGCGCGAGTCGGGATTTCCGTCCGGCAGTCCGTCCGCGCACCGCGGGCTAGGTGAGCTGGGCGCGCTCGAGCAGGACGCTGGGGCGGGCGGAGATGCTCAGGTCGGTGGGTTCGGCGCCGGCCCGGACGAGCAGGTCGCCGACGGCGGCGATCATCGCGCCGTTGTCGGTGCACAGCCGCATCGGCGGTACCCGCAGCGTGATGCCGGCCTCGGCGCAGCGCTGCTCGGCCAGCGAGCGCACCCTGCTGTTCGCCGCGACGCCGCCGACCACCACCAGCTCCGTGACGTCCTGCTGCCGGCACGCCAGCAACGCCTTGGAGGTCAGCACGTCGGCCACGGCCTCCTGGAACGACGCCGCCACGTCCGGCACCGGCACCGGCCGCCCGTCCGCCTCGCAGCGCTCCACCCAGCGGGCCACCGCCGTCTTCAGCCCGGAGAAGGAGAACCCGAGCGCGGGGTCGCCCGACCTGGTCAGCGGCCGGGGGAAGGCGATCGCGGCCGGGTCGCCGTCGCGGGCCGCCCGGTCGATCGACGGACCGCCGGGATAGGGCAACCCGAGGATCCGGGCCACCTTGTCGAACGCCTCGCCGGCCGCGTCGTCGATCGTGTCGCTCAGGTGCACCACCTCGTCGCGGGCCAGGTCGCGCACCGCGAGCAGCGAGGTGTGCCCGCCGGAGACGATCAGTACCACGCTGCGCGCCGGCAGGTCGCCGTGCTCCAGCAGGTCGGCGGCCGCGTGCCCGGCCAGGTGGTGCACCCCGTACAGCGGCACGCCCCAGGCCGCCGAGTACGCCTTGGCCGCCGCCACCCCGACGTGCAGCGCGGTGGCCAGACCGGGGCCGACGGTGACCGCGATCGCGCCGATGTCCCTGGGCTTCGCCCCGGCCTTGCCCATCGCCTCACGCACGCACGGGACCAGCGCGGACACGTGCGCCCGCGCGGCGATCTCGGGCACGACGCCGCCGAACCGGACGTGCTCGTCCATCGACGAGGCCAGCGCGTCACCGAGCAGCTCGCCGTTGCGGACCAGGCCGACGCCGGTCTCGTCGCACGAGGTCTCGATGCCAAGGACGATCTTGCCCGTCATGGTGCGTCGGTCTCCAAGCCGTTGTGCCGTCTGAGTCGTGCCGTACAAGGGTGTGCTGAAATCCGCGACTCAGTGTGCTGAGAGCCCCGACTCGCGGGCGGGTTTTACTCGGTGTTCTCTTCCAAGTCTGCCTCGGTGTCCAGGTACGCCTGGCGCAGGCCGGCCAGCGTCTCCGGCTCCGGATGTTCCCACAGGCCCCGGTCCACGGCTTCCAGCAGGCGCTCGGTGATGCCGTGCCGGGCCCACGGGTTGGACTCCCGCAGGAACTTCGTGGTCTCCGGGTCGAACACGTAGGACTCGGCCAGCTTCTCGTACATCCAGTCCGCGACGACGCCGGTGGTGGCGTCGTAGCCGTACAGGTAGTCCACGGTGGCGGCCAGCTCGAACGCGCCCTTGTAGCCGTGCCGGCGCATCGCGGCGATCCAGCGCGGGTTGACCACTCTGGCCCGGAACACCCGGGCGGTCTCCTCGGACAGCGTGCGGGTGCGCACCGCGTCCGGCCGGGTGCTGTCACCGATGTAGGCCTCGGGTGCCTTGCCGGTCAGTGCGCGCACGGTGGCGACCATGCCGCCGTGGTACTGGAAGTAGTCGTCGGAGTCGGCGATGTCGTGCTCGCGGGTGTCCACGTTCTTCGCCGCCACCGCGATCCGCCGGTACGCCGACTCCATGTCCGGCCGCGCCGCGCGCCCGTCCAGCCCCCGGCCGTAGGCGAAGCCGCCCCAGGTGGCGTAGACCTCGGCGAGGTCGGCGTCGTCGCGCCAGTTGCGGCTCTCCAGCAGCGGCAGGATGCCGGCCCCGTACGCGCCGGGCTTGGAGCCGAAGATCCGCGTGGTGGCGCGGCGTTCGTCACCGTGCTCGGCGAGGTCGGCGGCCGCGTGGGCCCGGACGAAGTTCAGCTCGTGCGGCTCGTCGAGGGACGCGACCAGGCGCACCGCGTCGTCCAGCAGCGCCACCACGTGCGGGAACGCGTCCCGGAAGAACCCGGAGATGCGCACGGTGACGTCGATGCGGGGCCGGCCCAGCTCGTCCAGCGCGACCGGCTCGATCCCGCTGACCCGCCGCGACGCCTCGTCCCACCGGGGCCGCACCCCGAGCAGCGCCAGGATCTCCGCGATGTCGTCGCCGGAGGTGCGCATCGCGCTGGTACCCCACGCGGACAGGCCCACCGAGCGCGGCCAGTCGCCGTGGTCGGTGCGGTACCGGGCCAGCAGCGACTCGGCCATCGCCGAACCGGTCTCCCAGGCCAGCCGGCTGGGCACCGCCTTCGGGTCGACCGAGTAGAAGTTGCGCCCGGTCGGCAGCACGTTGAGCAGCCCGCGCAGCGGCGACCCGGACGGGCCGGCCGGCACGTAACCGCCGTCCAGCGCGTGCAGCACGTTGGTGAGCTCGTCGGTGGTCCGGGCCAGCCGGGGCACCACCTCGGTGGCGGCGAACCGCAGTACGGCCTCGACCTGGTCGGCGTCCGCGCCTGCCGGGCCGGCGGAATCCCGAGGGACAGGTTGGCCCGAGTGTGCTGAGAGCCCCGACTCGGTGTGCTGTGCGCCCCGACTCGCGGAAAGGGTGCGGGCGGTGACCTCGGGGACGGCGGCGGGGGACCAGTGGTGTGACTCCATGGCTTCGACCAGGGTGCGCGCGATCTGTTCGATGGCGTCGGTGCGGGTCAGGCCTTCGGTGTCGTCCTCGCGCAGGCCGAGTGCCTCGCGCAGCCCGGGCAGCGCCCGCTCGCCGCCCCACAGCTGGCGGGCCCGCAGCATCGCCAGCACCAGGTTCACCCTGGCCTCGCCGGTCGGCGCGGCGCCGAGGATGTGCAGCCCGTCCCGGATCTGCGCGTCCTTGATCTCACACAGCCAGCCGTCCACGTGCAGGATGAACTCGTCGAACTCGGCGTCGTGCGGCCGGTCGGTGACGCCGAGGTCGTGGTCCAGTTTGGCGGCCTGCATCAGCGTCCAGATCTGCTGGCGGATCGCGGGCAGCTTGGCCGGGTCCAGCGCGGCGATGTTGGCGTGCTCGTCGAGCAGCTGCTCCAGCCGGGCGATGTCGCCGTAGCTCTCCGCGCGGGCCATCGGCGGGATCAGGTGGTCGACCAGGGTGGCGTGCACCCGGCGCTTGGCCTGGGTGCCCTCGCCGGGGTCGTTGACCAGGAACGGGTAGACCAGCGGGAGGTCGCCGAGCGCCGCGTCCGGGCCGCACGCCGCGGACAGACCGGCGTTCTTACCGGGTAGCCACTCCAGGTTGCCGTGCTTGCCGACGTGCACCATCGCGTCCGCGCCGAACCCCCCGTTGTCGGCGGCGGTGGGGTCGGCGGCGGTGGGGTCGGCGGCGGTGGGGTCGGTGGGGTCGGCGGGTTCGGCCAGCCACCGGTAGGCGGCCAGGTAGTGGTGGGTCGGCGGCAGGTCGGGGTCGTGGTAGATCGCGATCGGGTTCTCCCCGAAGCCGCGCGGCGGCTGCACCATCACCACCACGTTGCCGGCGCGCAGCGCGGCCAGCACGATCTCACCGCCGGCGTCCCGGGAGCGGTCCACGAACAGCTCGCCCGGCGCCGGCCCCCAGTGCCGTTCGACGGCTTCGCGCAGCTCGGCCGGCAGGGTGTCGTAGAACGCCCGGTAGCGCCCGGCGGAGATGCGCACCGGGTTGCCGGTGATCTGCTCCTCGGTCAGCCAGTCCTGGTCCTGCCCGCCGGCCGCGATCAGCGCGTGCACCAGCGCGTCGCCGTCCAGCGCGGCCAACCCGGGCAGCGCGTCCGGGCCGCTCTCCGGGCCTACGTCGTAGCCGGCCTCACGCATCGCCGCGAGCAGCCGCACCACACTGGCCGGGGTGTCCAGCCCGACCGCGTTGCCGATCCGGGAGTGCTTCGTCGGGTACGCGGACAACATCAGCACGATCCGCCGCTCGGCCGGCGGGATGTGGCCCAGCTTCGCGTGGCGGACCGCGATGCCGGCCACCCTGGCGGCCCGCTCCGGGTCCGCCACGTAGACGGTCAGCCCGTCCGGGTCGAACTCCTTGAAGGAGAACGGCACGGTGATCAGCCGGCCGTCGAACTCGGGGATGGCCACCTGGGTGGCGGCGTCCAGCGGGGACAGTCCCTCGTCGGAGGCCTCCCAGGCGGCTCTTCCGCTGGTCAGGCACAGGCCCTGCAAGATCGGCACGTCCAGCGCGGCCAGTGCGCCGACGTCCCACGCACCGTCGTCGCCGCCGGCCCCGGACGTGGCGGGCGTCGCGCCACCGGCCGCCAGCACCGTCACCACCAGGGCGTCCACCTGCTCGAGCTCGGCCAGCAGCTCCGCCGGAGCGGTGCGCAGCGAGGCGCAGAACACCGGTAGCGGGCGCGCGCCGGCGTTCTCGATCGCGGTGCACAGGGAGTCGACGAACGCGGTGTTGCCGGCCAGGTGGTGCGCCCGGTAGTAGAGGACGCCGACGACCGGGGCACCCTCGGGCAGCTCGCGCGCGTCGCGGGCCAGCGTGCCCCACACCGGCGTCGGGGTCGGGGCCGAGAAGCCGAACCCGGTCAGCAGCACGGTGTCGGACAGGAACCGGGCGAGCTCGCCGAGGTTGGCCGGGCCGCCCTGGGCCAGGTAGCTGTGGGCTTGCGCACAGACCCCACCGGGAACCGTGGAGCACTCCATCAGCTCCGCGTCCGGCGCCTGCTCGCCGCCGACCACAACCACCGGGCGCGGCCCGGCCAGCAGCGCGTCCAGCCCGTCCTCCCACGCCCGACGTCCGCCGAGCAGCCGCACCACGACCAGGTCCACACCCTCGACCAGCGACGGAAGGTCTTCGGTGGTCAGCCGGGCCGGGTTGCCCAGCCGGTAGTCGCCGTCGCTGGCACGGGCACTGAGCAGGTCGGTGTCGGACGTGGACAGCAGCAGGATCACAGGTGAGCCCTCCGGGCGGCGGATGCACGACGGCCCTGGGTGTGCACCGGCAGGTGCCCGCGGGCACCCGTCACTGTATGGCACCCGATCCGCGGCGACAGGGCACGGCGACATGGCACCGAGTCCCCGGCGACCCGCCGTCTACGATCGATCTGTGGCCCTGTCCCTCGTCACAACGCGCACCGACCGCAACGATGCATCCTCGGGTCACTCGAGGGAGAGCCGCGGCGGGGTGGACCGCTGTCCGGGTTCGGTCGAGGTGCACCGTGCCGAGGACGGCGGGCTGGCCCGCATCCGGGTGCCCGGCGGGGTCCTGACCAGGGACTCACTGGTCGCGCTCACCGGACTGGCCGCTGAGCTGGGCAACGGGCGGATCGAGCTGACCGCCCGGGGCAACCTGCAGCTGCGCGGCCTGGCCCCCGGCGCCGAGGTGGAGCTGTCCGCCCGACTGGCGGCGCACGGGCTGCTGCCGTCGGTGCCGCACGACCGGGCGCGCAACGTGCTGGCCTCGCCGTTGTCCGGGCGGGACGGCGTGGGTGTGCTGGACGTCCGCCCGCTGGTGGCCGAGCTGGACCGCCGACTGTGCGCCGACCCCGAGCTGGCCGCGCTGCCGGGGCGGTTCCTGTTCGCGCTGGACGACGGCCGGGGCGACGTGGCCGGTCAGCGGGCCGACGTGGCCGTGCTGGCGCTGCCCGACCAACGGGTCGCGTTGCTGCTCGGCGGTCGGGACAGCGGGCTGCGGCTGCCGGTCCGCGCCGCGGTGACCGGGCTGCTGGCCAGCGCCACCGCATTCCTGCGGCGCCGCGCGGACGAGCGGATGTGGCGGGTGGCCGAGCTGCCGGACGGCCCGTTGGAGCTGGTCCCCGACGTACGGGCCGCGCTGGTCGCGGGGCTCGGTGGTGACGCGGCCGGCCCCCTCGGTGGCGACCCGGCCGGCTGGCTCGGTGGCGGACCGGCGGTCAGCGTGCCCGACCGGGATCCGCGCGGTCCGGTGGGGCGCATCGAGCAGACCGACGGGCGGGTGGCACTGGCCGCCTCGGTCCCGCTCGGAGAGCTCACCCAGTCCCGCTGCCAGGTGCTCGCGGCGGTGGCCGAGCGCGAGGTGCTGCTGACCCCGTGGCGCGGTGTGGTGCTGCCCGACGTGGCCCCGCCGGCGACCGAGCTGGCCGCGCGCCGGCTCACCGGTGCCGGCCTGCTGCTCGACCCCGCCTCACCGTCGCTGGGGGTGTCCGCCTGCACCGGCCGGCCCGGTTGCGCGAAGGCGCTGGCCGACGTCCGGGCCGACGCCTCCGGGGCCGCCGGGCGCGCGGCGGGTACCGCGGTGCCGCCGGCGGAGGACGTGGACGGCGTCCGGCTGCCGGTGCACTGGTCCGGCTGCGCGCGCCGCTGTGGCCGCCCGGCGGGGCCTGCGGTGGACGTGGTAGCCGAGGTGGGCGGCTACCAGGTGCTGCGCGACGGCGAGGCGGTCTACGCCGGCGCCGACCTGGGCGCGGTGCGGGCCGCCGCCGCACAGGCCAGGAGCTCGCGGTGACCGCCCCCATCCCCGCGAGTCGGGGCTCTCAGCACACTGAGTCGGGCCTCTCAGCACACTCAGCACCGGAGCGACCGGTGACCGGGCGGCTGTGGGGTGTCGGCGTCGGGCCGGGCGACCCAGAGCTGGTGACCGTCAAGGCCGCTCGGCTGATCGGCGCGGCGGACGTGATCGCGTACCACTCCGCCCGGCACGGCCGCAGCAACGCCCGCCGCTGTGCGGAGCCGTACCTGCGCGCCGAACAGATCGAGGAGCCGCTGGTCTACCCGATCACCGTGGAGACCACCGACCACCCCGGCGGCTACCGGGGCGCGCTGGACGACTTCTACGCCGCCGCGGCCGCCCGCCTGGCCGAGCACCTGGACGCCGGCCGGGACGTGGTGGTGCTCGCCGAGGGCGACCCGTTCTTCTACGGCTCCTACATGCACCTGCACGAGCGGCTGGCGCACCGGTTCCCGACCGAGGTGGTGGCCGGGGTGACCTCGATGGCGGCCGCCGCCGCGGCGCTGGGCCGGCCGCTGGTGGAGCGCGACGAGGTGCTCACCGTGCTGCCCGGCACGTTGCCCGTCGAGCAGCTCGCCCGCCGGCTGGCCGACACCGACGCGGCCGCCGTGCTCAAACTGGGTCGGACGTTCCCGGCGGTGCGGGCGGCCGCCGAGCAGGCCGGCGTGCTGGGCGACAGCTACTACGTGGAGCGGGCCAGCAGCGACGTGCAGCGGGTCGCGCCGCTGGCCGACGTGGAGCCGGAGAGCGTGCCGTACTTCGCGCTGGCGCTGCGGCCCAGCCCACTGGCGGCGTCCACCATGGCGCGGGAGTCGGCGGTGCGTGAGGCGGTGGGCGCGGCGGCCACCGAACGCACCGGCTCGGGCGTCGGCTCGGGCGTCGGTGAGGTGGTCGTGGTGGGGCTCGGCCCGGCCGGTCGCCCCTGGCTCACCCCCGAGGTACAGGCGGCGTTGTCCGAGGCCAGCGACCTGGTGGGCTACGGCCCCTACCTGGACCGGGTGGCGCCGAACGCCCGCCAGCGCCGGCACCCGTCGGACAACCGGGTGGAGGCGGAGCGGGCCGCGTACGCGCTGGAGCTGGCCCGCGAGGGTGCCCAGGTGGCTGTGGTGTCCTCCGGTGACCCCGGCGTGTTCGCGATGGCCAGCGCGGTGCTCGAGGTCGCCTGCGAGCCGGAGTGGAAGGACGTCCCGGTGCGGGTGCTGCCCGGGCTGACGGCGGCGCAGGCGGTGGCCAGCAGGGTCGGCGCGCCGCTCGGGCACGACTACTGCGTGCTGTCGCTGTCCGACCGGCTCAAGCCGTGGGACGTGATCGCCTCCCGGCTCGCCGCGGCGGCCGCCGCCGACCTGGTGCTGGCGATCTACAACCCGGCCTCGCGCAGCCGCACCTGGCAGCTGGCCGCCGCGCGTGACCTGCTGCTGGAGCACCGGTCCCCGGACACCCCGGTGGTGCTCGGCCGCGACGTCGGCGGCGACGGGGAGCGAATCACCGTGGTCCGGCTGGCCGACCTCGAGCCCGCCGACGTGGACATGCGGACGCTGCTGCTGATCGGCTCCTCGCAGACCCGGATCGCCGAGCGGGGCGACGGCAAGCAGGTCGTCTTCACCCCGCGCCGCTACCCCGGCTAGCCAGGCAGTCCGGGAAACTGCTCGCGGTACCACTGGCCCCACTGTTCGAGCCGGTCCGCGATGTCGCGCAGGCTCTCGCCGAGCTCGGTGACCGAGTACTCCACCTTGGGCGGCACCTGCGCGTAGACCCTGCGCCGGAGCAGGCCGTCCGCCTCCAGCTCGCGCAGCTGCCTGGTCAGCATCCGAGGGGTGACCCCGGACATGGCGCGGTGCAGCTCACCGAACCGCTGGGTGCCGCTGAGCAGGTGGCGCAGGATCACCAGCTTCCACTTGCCGCCGAGTACCGCCATCGCGACCTCGACGGTGCACTCGTCGGCCACCCCGTCGACCCTCGCCTGCATGTCCGCACCTCCGAACTGCACGCTATACAAACTGATAGTACGACACAAAAAAGACCGTACTTGTTCACCGTATAGCGCCGTCGCAGACTCTGGGCATGACATCCCTGGAACGCATCACCCATGACCCGGACTGGTACGAGCCGTACCGCATCTCGCTGGCGGTCCGGGCGAACGGGTTGATCTTCGTGTCCGGTCAGGCCGGGATCGACGAGTCCGGCGCGACGGTCGGCGGCGACGATTTCGAGGCACAGGCCCGGCAGGCGTTCGTCAACCTGGCGACGGTGCTGGGGGAGGCCGGCGCGAGCCTTGCCGACGTGGTCAAGGTGACGGTCATGGTGACTGACATGAGCTATCTGGGCGTGATCATCAAGCTGCGTGGGGAGTACTTCACCGAGCCGTATCCGGCCGACACGCTGCTGCGGGTGGCGGGTCTGGCCCAGCGGGACTGGCTGGTCGAGATCGACGCGGTGGCGGTCGCACCGGACGCCACCGCGGCCTGACCGGCGCTCAGCCGGTCGAGTCCAGCGCGACGAGCAGCCGGTCCAGGAACTCGGCCTGGCCCTTGGCCAGCTTGCGCCGCGCGGTCCCGGTGTCGAACCACTCGGCCCGGTCGATCTCGGGGAAGCTGCGCAGCCGGCCCGACCTGGGTGGCCACTCCAGCTCAAAGGTGTTGCTCCGGGCCCGGGACGCGTCGAAGTCGGCCCGCACGGCGTAGACGGTGAGCCGTTTGCCACTGGGCAGCCGCACCTCGCCGAGGTCCCACTCCGGGCCGGTCGGCAGCGGCGCGCCCAGCTCCTCGGCGAACTCCCTGGCGGCGGCCGCCCTCGGGTCCTCGTCCGGGTCGTACTCGCCCTTCGGGATGGACCAGGCGCCGTCGTCGCGCTTGGCGAAGAACGGCCCGCCCGGGTGGCCCAGCAGTACCTCGAGCTCGCCCGCCGCCCCGGTCCGGCACAGCAGTGCCCCGGCGCTCGTCCTCACTGCCACCCGGTCAGCCTAATGCGCGCGCTCGGCTCACCGACCGGCGCCGATGAGCGGGAGGACGGCGGCGGCCATCCGCAGCGAACCGACGCCGGTCGGGTGGAACGGGTCCGGGTCGGTGAAGCCCTGCAGATCAGGCCCCAGACCGTCGGCGGCGCGGTCGCAGAGCGTGGTGAGTACCGGGTCGGCGACCGCGAAGCCGTACTTGCGGGCACCGTCGGACAGGATCGTGTTGAGCTGGTCGTTGCGCCGGTTCAGCAGTTCGATCTTGGCCGGGTCCAGTCCGATCGCGGCGGGCGGGCCCCTGGAGTCCGGGCACCGGGCGTCCGCGTTCAGCACCCGGTAGGACGACACGATGATCACCGAGGGATGCCCGGGCAGCGCGTCGAGGTCCTGCAGCAGGTTGCCGTAGTCGCGGTCGAACGCGGCCAGCCGGTAGTCGAACTCGCCCTGGCTGAGGTTGTCCGAGCAGTTGGCCGCGCCGTAGCAGTAGCTCAGGAAGTCGGTCCAGCCGATGTCGTTGGGGCCGACCACGACCGCCACGAACCGCAGGCCCTGCACCTGTTTGAGCAGGCCCAGCTGGGGCGGCACCAGTTCGGCGCCGCGCTGTTGCGGCCCGCGCAGACCGGCGGCGACGGTGGCGCCGGGGCAGGCCAGGTTGAGCACCGGCTCACCGCTGAGCTGGCCCAGCTCGGCGGCCATCGAGTCGCTGCTGCGTCCGCAGGACCGGTCGTCGGCGGTGGGGTCCGCGACCGGCGGCCCACCGAGGCGCGCCGCCCGGGAGTCGCCGAGCACCGCGCCGGTGAAGCCGTACCGCTCGGGCCCGACCGGGGACGGCGAGACGTGGTACGTGCCCACCAGCTCGGACAGCGAGCTGACCGAGCGGAGCCCGCGCATCGCCCCGGCGTAGGCCAGGCCGCCGCAGCCCACCCAGCCCACCGCCACCACGGCGACCGCGAGCGCCGCCAGCCGGGCCAGGGAGCCCACGCTCCGGTGCCAGACCTCCGCGCTGCTGACCGGCGCCGAGCCGGCCCGGGTCTGCCGGCGCAACAACAGCAGGGTCTGGCCGTACAGCGACACCGAACAGATCGCCAGCGTCAGCAGGAGCAGGCCGAGACTGGCCCAGCCGTACCAGTGCAGGAAGCCGCGCAGCAGCGCGTTCTTCGCGTCGGCGCCGGCCTGGCCGGCGGTGTCCGGGCGCAGTGCCTTGGCGGCGGCGGCGTTGCGCTGGACCGGGCCCATCACCAGCTTGGGTCGCAGCGGGCCGTACACCCAGAGCCGGGGGATATCGAGCTCGGTGTTACCGATCTGCACCAACTGGGCCGGCCCGGACACGGTCAGGCTCGGCGTGCGGGCCCCGACCGATACCGGCTGGCCGAAGCTGACCAGGTCCTGGGCGGGCGTCAGCGCGATGGCCACCGGCACGCCGAGGCACAGGCAGACCGCGAGGGTGAGCAGCGTCGCGCCCCGGCGGGCCTCCCTGGCGAGCGCGCGCAGCTCGCGCATCGGCCGAAAGCCCCGCGAGTGCGGTCGCCCGGCCTCGCCCCGACCGGCCTCGTTCTGGTCTGGCCCCGCGTGGTCTGACCCGCCGTGGTCGGCCTCGCCGTGGTCTGGCCCCGCGTGGTCGGTCTCGCCGTGGTCGGGCTCGTTCTGGTCGGGCGCGCGGCGGCCCGGGGCGCGGCGCTGCTCCGGTACCGCTGACGTGTCGGGATCAGAGGCGCGGATCGGTGGACTCCCCCCTCGGCGAACACGGACCACTACCTGTTGCATACACGGCGTCACGCTGTGATCGCCACGAACGGGTGACAACCGCCACCGTTCGGCCGCACGCCCGAGCCGGCACGCTCGCGCTCACAGCCCAGCTCACACAGCCCGACTTACGCCGACACAGCGGCTCGGGCCGCTGTGTCGAGCCGCTGGAGCTGTGTGAGCAGCGATTAGGTCCGCGCGGCGCCGGCTACGTGGTGCTGGACGGTGCGCAGGACGGCGGCGAGGGCGTCGCGGTAGGTCGGGTCGGTGGCGGTACCGTCGCCGCCGACCGCGCCGGGCGCCAGCGTCAACCGCACGCAGGCCGCCTCGATGACCTCGGTGCCCAGGTAGCCCAGCACGACGGCCAGCTCGGCCGAGGCGCCGTCGCCCCGGCCCTCCGGTGCCACGTTGAGCCAGGCGACCGGTTTGCGGTACATCTCGCCGCCACCGACCGTCCAGTCGAGCAGGTTCTTGAAGCTGCCGGGCAGCGCGCCGGCGTACTCCGGGGTACAGAAGAGCACCGCGTCGGCGGCCGCGATCCGCGCCCGTAGCCGCGCGACCGGGGGCGGCAGCGGCTCGACGTCGAGCTCGGGGTTGAACGCCGGCAGTTCGGCGAGCCCCAGGTGCAGCTCGGTGCGGACGCCGGCCGGGGCCACCGCCGCCGCGGTGCGCAGCACGGCGGTGTTGCCCGACGCCGCGCGCGTGCTGCCGGACACGAGCAGGATGCTCACCGGGTCACTCATGCTCGCCTGCCCCCTGCTCGGTCCGCTCACCCGTCCGCCGCGACCGTAGTCGGTCCCGCCGGCGCACGGGCCGATCCAGGGCAGCTCACGGCATGGCGTGGAAGTTCCGCTCCAGCAGCCCGGCCACCGCGTCGGTCACGCTGGTGACCCCGGCGCGGCGTTCCAGCGCAAGCCAGTCGCAGGCCGTGTCGACCTGTAGGAAGACCGGGCCGGCCGGGGTGTCGAGCAGGTCGAAGGCGGCCACGTCCAGCCCCCAGCGACGGGTCAGGATCTCCAGCGGCTCGCGCAGTCCGTCGGGTACCGAGGTCGCGGCGACGCTGCGCTGGACGGTCTCGGCGAACGGGCCGTCCGGGCGGTGTGCGCTCTGCTCGAACCCGATCAGCTCGCCGCCGACGCTGTACACCCGCAGCTGGCGCGCGGACGGCACGAACTCCTGCACCATCACCGGCGCCGGCTCGACCGCCCGCACCGACCTGAGGTGCGCCCGGCTCAGCCGGCGGGGCAGCAGTGCCCGCAGGCGGCCGGGCACCGGTTCGACGAACTGGCCGCCGAGGGTCTTCACCAGCAGGTCGCCGTCACCTGGGATGCGGTCGGCGGCGGTGCCGGGGCGGCTGGTCACCACGGTGGCAGGTACCCGCAGCCCGACCTGGCGGGCCGCCGCGAGCTGGGCCACCGGGTCCGGCGCGGCGCGCTCGACCGTGCCGTTGACCACCTCGAACCGCTCCTCCGCCAGCAGCATCCGGGACCACGCGACCCACTGCTCGCGCACGTAGTCGTCCAGTCCGCCGGCCCCGTGCGAGGGCACCGAGGCGCCGGAGAAGTGCCGCAGCCAGACCGCCCTCGGCGCGAACCGCCCGTCCGGGGTCTCCAGCACGCTGTCGGTGACGTCCCAGGTCAGCTCCAGCCCGGCGGCGCGGTCGCTGTCCAGGCGCAGCATCGGCACCCCGCGCACAGCCAGCCGCAGGGACAGCTCGTCCACCTCGCGGTCGACCGCCCTGGTCAGCACCAGTACCCCCGGCGTCGGCCCGCCCGGGTCTCCGACGGGCGGGCGGCCCAGCCGGGCCTGGAAGTCGAACGACTGGCTCGACGCACACCTGGCGCGACCGGGCGCACCGAGCAGGAGCGGCTGTGACGCCATAACGGTCCTCCCGCCGACCGGTGGCCCGCCGGGTGCGAGCCCTGTCCGAACGGGCGGCCCGTGGTTGTCATCCCGGCCACCGCCCTGCCGGCAACGGTGCCGCGGCCGGGCCGGCGGAACGAGGGGGCTGTCCCCCGGGTCGGGTGGGTAGGCCCCCGTACCGGCGAGGGGGTACGCACCCCGGCCGGGTCAGTCCTCCGGCGAGCGGAGCGGGATGGTCAGCGAGGATGCCGCCGTCTCGCTGTGGTGTACCTGGTAGACCCCGCCGACCAGCTTGGCCAGTGCGGGCGCGGTCGGCAGCAGGTGCGGCAGGTCCGTGGTCGCCAGGGTGAGCCGGATCCGGTGGCCCGGGGCGATCGTGGAGTAGGTGGGGAACACCTCGATGTCGTAGCGGGTCACCTTGCCGGGCACCACCGGCGTCGCGGACTGCTTCGTGTAGTCGTGGTACGGCATGATCATCTTGTCGTCCACGGTCCAGGAGCGGTCCCGGTTCAGCTCCCGGAACGAGCCGAGCAGCGCGCCCTGGGTGAGCGGCTTGGACACCCCGTCCGGCCCGACGTCGGCGATGTCGGCCACCCACTCGGTCTCCACGGTGTTCGCCGTCGCGTACACGGTGGCGGTGATCGGCCCCGCGATGGTCTTCGCCTCGTCCATCGGCGCGGTGCTGTAGGTGAGCGAGGACGGCCCGATCTGGGCGAGCCGGTCGTCGTCGACGCACGGCACCGGCGCCGGGATCTGGTTGGTGACCAGCGACAGGCCACCGGCGGCCCACTGGTCCTGCGAGCGTGAGCAGATCGTGCCCGCGACCGGTGACCAGAGCACGGTGTCCGCGCCGCCGCGCCCAGCCGGTGCCGCTGTGCTCAGGGTGCCGTCGTTGGTCGAGACCGCGCTGCCGGAGCGGCCGCCGCCGAGGTAGTACGTGGTCGGCTCCGCGCCCTTGAACGGGAAGCTGGTGGCCTCCGCATAGTGCCCGGTGCCCAGGTCGTAGGAGTGCAGCGGCGTCGGCGTGCGGTCCATCCCGGTGTCGTCGCCCTTGAGCCACTGGTCGAACCAGCGCAGCTGCAGCGCATTGAACTTCGGGTTCGCCGCGCCGCCGAGATGCGTGTACGGGCCCTGCAGCAGCTGGTAGCGGCCGGTGACCGGCTCGTCGGGATCCATCGGCTCGCTGACCGGGCGGTCCGCGTACGCGTTCTGCAGCCCCGCGTAGTTCATCGGCGCGCCGCGCTGGAACAGGTCGTACTCGCCGCCGACCAGGTAGGCCGGGATGTCGTTGTCCACGACCCTGCGCAGCACCGAGGCGGGCCGGCGGTCGGCCCAGTACCGGTTGTCGTAGGCGTTCGGCCCGCCCAGGTAGGCCTTGGCGAGGAACTGCACGTTGTACTGCGGCACCTGCAGTGCGTGGTTCAGCGTGCCGGTCACCCCGTTGACCAGGTGCGCGGGGTCCTTCATCGCGCTGAGCAGCGGGTTGACGAGGTTGGTGGCCGGCAGCACGCCGGCGAAGTACGCGGAGTCGAACTCCAGGTCGGGGATGCCGCCCATGAACGCGGCGTCCCGGTAGATGTCGTTCGCCGCGACGATCGGGAAGATCGCCTTCAGCGGCGAGTCCTTGCCTACGGCGCCGGCCGCGAACAGTTGGTTGATACCCAGGTACGAGGCACCGTGCATGCCGACCTTGCCGTCGGAGCGGGGCAGCTCGGCCGCCCAGTGCACCAGTGCCACGCTGTCGGCGGTCTGCTTCGGCTCGAACAGGTCGAAGGTGCCGCCGGAGGCGCCGGTGCCGCGGGCGTCCACCGAGATGTCGAGGTAGCCGCGCTTGACGAGGTACGGGTTGACGCCGGTGGCACCGCCCACCGCGAAGGCCGTGCCGTAGGGGGTGATGGTCAGCAGGGTCGGGAACCTGCCGGCCGCGATCTCGCCGGTCGCCAGGTCGGTGGGGTAGTCGATGGTGGCCCGCAGCACGGTCCCGTCGGCCATCCGGACCCCGACGCCGTTGACCTCCTTGACCCCGTAGCGCTCCGGTCCCGGCGACCAGTCGTTGCCGGGCGCCGCGCTCGCCGCGATCGCGTCCTCGACCGGGTCCGGCACGGTGGCCGCCCGCGCGATGTCCGGCCCGGTGGCCATCTGCACGCCGACCAGACCGCTCACCGTGAGTGCGACGGCCAGCACGGACAGTGACCGACGGGACGCGGCGGGCAGCCTCAACGGAACTCCTCGGGGTTTGACAAGGAGAACGATCAGCGGGGGGGAAGGTCACTGCGCGCAGTGATCTGCCGTGCGCGGACAGTGACCACGGCGACGCGGCACGCACCGTGTACAGCGCCTGCTGTTACCGAGCTGCACAGTGTTACCGAGCTGCACAGTGTTACCGAGCTGCACAGTGTTACCGAGCTGCACAGTGTTGCCGAGCTGCACAGTGTTGCCGAGCTGCACAGTGTTGCCGAGCTGCACAGTGTTGCCGAGCTGCACAGTGTTGCCGAGCTGCACAGTGTTGCCGAGCTGCACAGTGTTGCCGAGCTGCACAGTGTTGCCGAGCTGCACAGTGTTGCCGAGCTGCACAGTGTTGCCGAGCTGCACAGTGTTGCCGAGCTGCACAGTGTTGCCGAGCTGCACAGTGTTGCCGAGCTGCACAGTGTTGCCGAGCTGCACAGTGTTACCGAGCTGCACAGTAGGCAGGTGTTGGCCGCGAGAAACCAGCCTGGTGTGCAGCTCGGTAACCACAGGCAGGGCGACGCGGGCAGGACGGGAACCCGTGCCCGTTGCGCTCAGTGCCCGCCGCGCTCCCGGGCGGCCGAGTACAGATGGCTGTCCCGGCCCGACCGACCGAGCACCTGCCCGACGATGATCACCGCGGTACGCCGGATATCTGCCGCGCGCACCTGCTCGGCGATGTCGGCGAGGGTGCCGCGCAGCACCTGTTCGTCCTCCCGGCTGGCTCGCGCGACGACCGCGACCGGGCAGTCCGCGCCGTAGTTTCCGACCAGCTCGCCGACCAGCTCCTCGATCCGCTGCACGGCCAGGTGCAGCACCAGCGTGGCCCGGGACGCGCCCAGGGTGGCCAGGTCCTCACCCGGCGGCATCGGGGTGGCCCTGGCGGCGGTGCGGGTCAGCACGACGCTCTGCCCGACGCCGGGCACGGTGAGCTCCTGGCGCAGGGTGGCGGCGGCGGCCGCGAACGCGGGCACGCCGGGGGTGATGTCGTAGGGCACCCCGGCCGCGTCCAGGCGGCGGGTCTGCTCGGCCACCGCGCTGTACACCGAAGGGTCGCCGGAGCACAGCCGGGCGATCTCGTGGCCGGCCCGGTGCCCGGTCACCAGCTCGGCCACGATCTCCTCCAGCGTCAGGTCGCGGGTGTCGACCAGCCGGGCGCCGGGCGGGCAGGCCGCCAGCAGCTCGGCCGGCACCAGGCTGCCCGCGTACAGGCAGACCGTGCAGCGCCCGATCAGGTCGCGGCCTCGGACGGTGATCAGGTCGGCCGCGCCGGGGCCGGCGCCGATGAAGTGCACGGTCACCGGCCCATCCTCCCCCGAACCCTGTTTTCGACCATCCCCGCCTCGGCGAGCGGTACCCCGAAGTGTCTTTCCGGTGCGACGCATTCAGCCGGGATCCGTCGTTTGCCCGCGCGGTCGCCACAATCCTGAGAGCGCGCCAAAGAAACTGAGAACTGGCTCAATGAAATGCGCCACGGACTGTGAGCTGCGGGGCTTTCTGTTGTGCCGGAGAGTCGGTGTCCGGTAGTGATACGTCGGGGGTGTGCCATCGGTTCTGTCGCCGGGCCGGTGCGCGCTGGCGCCACGCGGTCCCGTGCCGAAGGCAGCTGGTTACCGGCCGAGGAGTGGGATGATCGAGCTCGAGGGCATCAGGAAGTCGTACCAGATGGGCGACGTCGAGATGCCGGTCCTGCACGGGATCGACCTCACCATCGAGGACGGCGACATGGTCGCGATCATGGGCCCGTCCGGCTCCGGCAAGAGCACGTTGATGAATATCCTCGGCTGCCTGGACGTGCCCAGCGCCGGCCGCTACCGACTCGACGGCATCGATGTCAGCGGGCTGACCAAGCGCCAGCTGTCCAGGATCCGCGGCACCAAGATCGGGTTCGTGTTCCAGTCGTTCAACCTCATCCCGCGCACCGACGCGATGCGCAACGTGGAGCTGCCGCTGATCTACACCGGTACCCGGGGCCGGCAGCGCAAGGCCCGCGCCGCACTGGAGCGGGTCGGCCTCGGCGAACGCCTGCGGCACATGCCCAGCGAGCTCTCCGGCGGCCAGAAGCAGCGGGTCGCGATCGCCAGGGCACTGATCAACGAGCCGTCGATCCTGCTGGCGGACGAACCGACCGGTGCCCTTGACAGCAAGTCCAGTGTGGAGATCATGGAGTTGCTCGTCGAGCTGAACGACGCGGGCGCGACGATTGTGGTGATCACGCACGAGGAGGAGATCGCCGAGTTCGCGAAGCGGGTCGTCCGGTTGCGCGACGGGGTGATCGGCGCCGATGAGCCGGTGCGCGAACGGACCCGGCTCAGCGCGTGAACGGGCTCCGGCCCGCCAGGACACAGCGGCCACGGCGGCCGGAGGAGTAGTACGCGGTGATCGAACTCGAGGAAGTCAGCAAGGCGTACCGGACCGGCGGTCGGGTCACCGTGCCCGCGTTGCACGAGGTGAACCTGAGCATCGCCGACGGCGAGATGGTTGCGCTGATGGGCGAGTCCGGCTCCGGGACCAGCACGTTGATGAACATCCTGAGCTGCCTGGACATGCCGACCGCGGGGCACTACCGGCTCGACGGCACCGACGTAGGCCGGCTCTCCAAGCGTCGGCTGACCAAGCTGCGCGGCCGCACCGTCGGGTTCGTGTTCCAGTCGTTCGACCTGATCCCGGACGTCACGGTGCTGCGCAACGTGGAGCTTCCGATGATCTACACCCGGGCCCGGGTGCGCCGGGCGAGAGCGCGCCGGGCACTGGAGCGCGTCGGGCTTGCCGGGCACGAGAAGGACATGCCGATCGAGCTGTTCGAGGCCCAGCGGCAGAAGGTGCTGATCGCCAGGGCGCTGATCAACGACCCGTCGGTCCTGCTCGACGACGAACCCACCGGCGACCTGGACGCCGACTCGAGCCTGGAGATCATGGAGCTGTTCACCGAGCTCAACGGCGCGGGGCGCACCGTCGTGTTCGCCACCCACCGGGAGGAGACCGCCGCCTACGCCAGCCGGATCGTCGAGCTGAGCGACGGTCGCGTGGTGAGTGACCGCAAGACCGGCCGGCGACGCCCGCCGCCCACACTGCGCGCGGTGTGAGCGGGCGGGCGGCGCGTCACTCGTAGCGCAGCGCCTCGATGGGGTTGAGCTGGGCGGCCCGCCAGGCCGGGTAGCCGCCGGCGACCAGCCCGATGGCAAGGCTGATGAAGAAGGCCACCGCGATCGGCGAGGTGGAGAGCACCGGGCTGAACGAGCTCAGGAACCCGCTGGTCCCGAGCAGCGGGAGGACCAGCTTGGTGAGCAGGATCAGGCCGACGCCGATCACCACGCCGATCAGCCCACCGAGGCCGGCCAGGGTGATCGCCTCCAGCACGAACTGGGACAGGATCGCCGAGTCGCTGGCGCCGATCGCCTTGCGGGTGCCGATCTCCCTGGTCCGGTCGGTCACCGAGACCAACATGATGTTGAGCACCCCGATCCCGCCCACCAACAGCGAGATCGCCGCGATCACCGGCACGAAGTTGGTAATCAACGTGATCAGCGAGGTGAATGTGGCGACCCGGCTCCCGAGGTCCTGCACCTGGAAGTCGTTGTACTGCGGGTCGGCGATGTGGTGGTTGGTGCTCAGCACCTGAGTGATCTGAGCCTCGGCGGCCTTCACCGTCTGCGTGGACGTGGCCTGCACGACAATCGAGCTGAGCTCGTTGCCTCCATAGCCGTAGCCGAACACGGACGACCGGGCGGCGCCAATGGGCATCACGATGATGTTGTCACTGGAAGCCCCGTAGGACTGCAGCACGCCGATGACGGTGAAGTTCGCGTGCACCAGCCGCAGCGGCTTGCCGATCGCCGCGTTCGGATCCGGCCCGTAGAGCGCCTTGGCAACCAGCGGGCCCAGCACCGCGACCTTGGCGCCGGTGCGGCTCTGCTCGGGGTCGAAGAACTTCCCCCCGGCGAGGGTGATCTGCCGAACCGCTGGGTAGTTGGAGGTGGTGCCGGTGACCGATGCGGACAGGTACTGGTTGCCCTTGTACGACGCGACCACCGCCACGTTCTGCTGGCCGGCGGCCCCCGTCGTGGCGCCGGTCACCGACGGCACGAGCATGGCCACGTTGGAGAGCTTGGAGATCGCCTGGGAGTCGGCGTCGGTGAGCGGCTTGGCCGCCGGACCGCCGGGGATAGGGGACAGCTTGGGCACGACGGTGATGCTGTTCGCGACCGTCGAGACGGCCGAGTTGACCGAGCCGGCCACACCCTGTCCGAAGGCGGTCAGCAGGATCACCGCGGCGACACCGATGATCAGTCCCAGCATCGTCAAGGCCGAGCGCATCTTGTGCGAGCGCAACCCTCGAAGGGCGATAACGAGCGTCTCACGGAGCATCACTGGTTGATCTTTCCCTGGCGTGGCGGCGAAGCCAAGTGGTGTCCTCGGTGACGTCGGCTCCCGGATTAACTCATTGGTAGCATTTTCTGCCTTGCCCAGGCCAACGTAGTGCACCTAAACGTAGGAAACTCACATCTTGACACTCCTCGAACAGCCCCCTTCAGTTATTTCTCAGTATTTTCTTGGGTGTTTCTTTGTCGTATGATTCCGCCGGATTCGGGCCCTACGGAATCCGCCGCGGTCCCACGCGCCGTCAGTCGGCCGGAGTCGTCAGCCAACGGGAGATTCGGGCGCTGAGCCGCGACTTGGTCGCGGCCGGGGCGAACGACGCCGCCACCGAGGCCTGTGCCAGCTCGGCGAGCACCTCGTCGGAGTAGCCGAACGACTCCCGGGCGCCGGCGTACTCCTGGCTGAGCGTGACGCCGGTGCTCGCCGGGATGTCGGTGTTCAGGGTGACGCACAGCCCGGCGGCGCGCAGCTTCGGCAACGGGTGCTCCGCCAAGGACGGGGCCAGACCGAGTGCCACGTTGGACGACGGGCAGACCTCCAGCGGCACCCCGAGCGCCGCCACCTCGGCGGTCAGTGCCGGGTCCTCCAGGATCCGGATGCCGTGCCCGATCCGCTCGCCGCGCCCGACACCGAGCGCCTCGCGGATGCTGTCCGGCCCGGCCGCCTCGCCGGCGTGGTGCACCCGGTGCAGCCCCTCCTTCTCGGCGGCCTCGCAGACCTCGGCGAACGGGGCCAGCGGGTAGCTCTCGTCCCCGGCCATGCCGATCCCGATCACGCCCTGTTCGGCGTACCGCAGCGCCAGGTCCAGGGTGCGCCAGGCCCGCTCCACCGACTGGCGCCGGGAGTGGTCGAGCAGCACCCGGTACTCCAGCCCGGTGGCCGCGCGACCGGCGGCCAGCCCACGCAGCAGCGCCTCGAGCGGCATGTCCAGATCGCCGAGCCGCTCACCGTGCGAGGCGGCGGTGAAGGTGACCTCGGCGTACCCGGCGCCCTCGGCCACCTCGTCCTCGCAGTACTCCCGGCCGAGCCGCTCGAAATCGGCCGGTCGCCGCAGACAGGCCCTGATCAGGGAGTTGTGGTCGGCGAATGCCCGGAAGTCGGCGAAACCGCCGGCCGGCCCGGGCACCGGCACCCCGTTCTCCCCGGCCAGCTCACGCAGTGTGGCCGGCCGCACGGTGCTCTCCACGTGCACGTGCAGGTGGGCCTTGGGCAGGCTCCGAAGATCACGGGTCACCCGGACATCCTCGCCGAGCCGGCTTCGTCAGGCGGCCCATTTTCGGCGGCGCCGGTCGGTCAGCGCGCCGCGAAGACGAGCAGCCCGGCGGCCAGCGCCTCGACCCAGAAGTAGAACCAGCTCGGGTAGAACCGTGCCGGCCGGTCCACCGTGCGGGCCACCAGACGGCCGAACGCCATGCCACCGAGCGCGGCGGCCACCGCCAGGATCGCGCCCGGCCGCAGCCCCTGCACCCCGGCGGCGGCGAACGCGAGCAGCGCGCCGGTGGCGATGCCGAAGCCGCCGTACACCGCCCGTACCTCGGTGCGGGCCTCCGGCCCGGTCAGTGAGATGCCGAACGGTTGGATCAGCGCGGCCGGGGCCAGCAGGCCGAAGAGTCCCATGCCGACGAAGAACACCGCGACCAGCGCGATCAGTACGGTTGCCATGAGCGGAAGGATCTCCCGAATGGTGTCGCCCGCGCTGTCAGAAACCTGCTCGCCCACGCTGTGGTTGTGGGCCGGCCGGGCGCTGTTCGTCGGCCCGTCGCTCGACCTCGACCGGCACTCCGGGGCGGTGGCCTGCTTCGCCGTCGGGATGGAGCAGCCCTTCACCGTTCGCCTCGACGCGGCACCGATGGTGACCGCGCGCAGTCCAACCGGGGTGACAAGGCAGCTCCTCAGGACTTGCCGGACTAGCGGCGCTCGACCAGCGGCAGCGAGCGGAGTTCGCGCTCCAGGTGCCACTGCAGGTGTGCGGCGACGAGCCCGCCGTCGCGGCGCGACCCCGGGATTCGCCGGGCCACCGACTCGATCATGAACGATCCGGCCCGGGACTGGCGGGCCGGCGAGCTGGCGGCGCTGACCGGCTGGTCGGTGTCGGCGTTCCTGCGCGCGTTCCGGGCCGAGACCGGGACCAGTTTCCGGCGCTACCGGCTGTGGGCCCGGATGCTGCGGGTCGGTCAGGTGCTGGGCGACGGCGGCAACCTCACGCTGGCCGCCGCCGAGGCCGGGTTCGCCACCCCGTCCCACCTGAGCAGCGCCTTCCATGCCATGTTCGGGTTGACGCCGAGCCGACTGCTGGAGACCGGGGTCGCCATCCGGGCGCTGGGCCCGAGCTCAGCCCCTGGCCAACCGGGGGAGTAGCGCCGCCGCGATGCTGATCATCACCCCGGCCGCCACAGTCAGGACGCCGAAGTCGAGCCCGAGCCGCGCCGGCGTACCCACCAGCAGCCCGCGCAGCGCTTCCACCTCGTAGCTCAGCGGGTTGATGTGGTTGATCACCTGCAGCCAGGCGGGCATCAGCTGCACCGGGTAGAGCGCGTTCGAGGCGAAGAACAGCGGCATCGTGATGGCCTGGCCGATGCCCATCAACCGGTCCCGCGACAGCACCAGGCCGGCGATCGTGATCGACAGGCAGCAGAAGCACGCCGAGCCGAGCACCAGCGCCGCCACCACCCCGAGGAAGTGCAGCGGCTCGATGTTCAGGTGCACCCCGAGCAGCGCCGCGACGATCATCACGGCGAGCGCCTGGACCACCGCGCGGATCCCGGACGCGAACGCCTTGGCGGCCACCAGCGCCACCCGGGGGGTCGGGGTGACCATGAGCTTGGAGAGCACGCCGGAGTCGCGCTCCCAGATGATCTGGATGCCGTAGAAGATCGCGATGAACAGCGCCGACTGGGCCAGGATCCCGGGTGCCAGGAAATCCAGGTACGGGGTGTTGCCGGTCGGGATGGCGTGGATCCGGGTGAACACCTGGCCGAACACCAGCAGCCAGAGCGTCGGCTGCACCGCGCGGGTGATCAGCTCGGTGCGGTCGTGTCGCAGTTTCTGCAGCTCGACCAGGCACATGGCATTGATCCGGGAGAACGCGGTGCCCAGTTGCTTGAGCGGGCCCGGGTCGGCCGGGATGTCCACGGTGAAGGTCTGGGTAGTCATGACACCCTCCTGGCGGTGCGTCGAGCGGCGCGAACGTCGCGCATGGTGCCGGCGTTCTCCGCCAGCCGGTCGCCGGTGTAGGCCCGGAACACGTCGTCCAGGGTGGCGTCCGGGCCGATCGAGTCGCGCAGCTCGGCGGGTGTGCCCAGAGCCCGGATCTGGCCGCGGTGCATCAGCGCGATCCGGTCGCAGCGCTGGTCGGCCTCCTGCATCAGGTGCGTGGTGACCAGCACGGTCATCCCGGTGGCCTCCTTGATCTCCTCGATCCGGGCCCACACGCCGTCCCGGGCGACCGGGTCCAGCCCGACCGTCGGCTCGTCCAGGATCAGCAGCCGGGGCGCGCTGACCAGCGCCTGCGCCAGCTCCAGGCGGCGCACCATGCCGCCGGAGTAGGTTTTGGCCGACCGGTCGGCCACGTCGGCAAGGTCGACCTCCTCGAGCACCTCCTCGACCCGCCGGGGGCGGTCGCGGCGCGGCACGTCGTAGAGCCGGGCGAACAGCGAGACGTTCTCCCGGCCGGTGAGCGTCGAGTCGGCGGACAGCTGCTGTGGGACGTAGCCGATCAACCGGCGGACCGCGGTGCGCCGGCGCGCCACGTCGACGCCGAACACGGTGATGCTGCCGGGCGGTGCCTTCAGCAGCGTGGTGATCATGCGGATGGTGGTGGTCTTGCCGGCGCCGTTCGGGCCGAGCAGGCCGAAGACCTCACCGGGGTTGACCTCGAGGTCGATGCCGTCCACCGCGACGGTGTCACCGAACTGCTGTCGCAACCCGGTGCACCGAACGGCTGGGGTGATGATCGCATTGCTGGTCACAGGGTCTCCTCGAGTTCCTGGATGAGACGCCGGAAGGCGGGCAGCGCGGCGGCCAGGGCTTCCTGGTCCACGCTCGGCATTCGTTCGAGCGCGGAGGCGATCAGGCGGCCCCGGGCGCCGCGCCATTCGGTCAGTCGGGCCTGGGCGCGCTCGGTGAGCAACAGCCGGGCGGCTCTGCGGTCGGCCGGGTCGATCTCCCGGCGCAGCAGTCCCTCCTCGACGAGCTGGTTGACCAGCGTGCTCACCGAGTTGCCGGCCAGGTGCAGGGCGCGCGCGGCGGCGGCCACTCCGATGCCCGGTTCGGCCTCGACATGTTGCAACAACTCCAGCTGGGCGCCGCGCAGCCGGGGCCCCGGAATCATGTCGCGCAGCCGCCGCCGGTAGACCCGGCGCAGCGCGGCGGTGACCGCGACCACCTCCTTGGCGGTGCGGGCCGATGTCGCGGGCAGGTCGGTCGAGGTCACCGTTTCATATTACCTCTGAAAAAGAGGTAATCACAGTCTCGGCGTGCGGCTCGGCGTGCGGCTCGTCATGCGGCTCGCGGTAGCGGCGAGGAACGAGGGAGCGTGCGCGGTCCGGCTGCTGCTACCGTGAAATGGTTGTGAACGGCAGAACGCTGCGAGCCCTCATGCCCCGGTGGACGTGGCGGTGGTGTGCGCCCGCTCTGCTGTTGCTCGTCGTGCTGATGACCCAGCCGGCCGACTGTACGCCGAGCCACCACCAGTGGACCGGCAGCTCGGCGACCGCGCCGGTATCCGCCGGTCCCGACCACGGCCCGATCTGCCACGAGTCCACGGCGGGCGACCTGCTGTGGACGCAGAGCCGTCCCGCCTTCGCCCCGTCGGCCAAGGGAACCTCCGAGCCGGACGCCGTCGTCCCGGCGCCGACCGGGCAGCCGACGCCGGGCTATCTCGCCGCGTCCCACACACTCGGGCCGGCCCCCTCGGGTAGGGCGATACTGCTGTCGATAGGCGTGGCCCGGAGCTGAGCGGCCCGGCGCCGGCTGCCTAGGCCGATGTCGCCCGCCGGTGCCCCCCGCTGGCGTTTCCGCTGATCAGGACGCCGCTATCGGGGTACCCGGAGCTGGCGATCTGCTGGCTATCCCCGAGCTCGTGTGGGCTCGTGTGAGCTCGTCTGATCCATGACAAAGCTGAGGTTGAGCACAATGGCAGTAGTTTCACGTTCCCGGATGGTGGGGCGCGGCGTCTGCGCGGCCCTCGTCGGGGTCACCCTGGGCACCTACGCGGCGAGCCGGCTGCGGGTGTCGCGGCAACTCGGCAACCGCGTCCTGGACGTTCTCGACCTGGACGAACCGCTGGGACCACGGACCCAGGCAACCCGCTGACCCCGTCAGTCGGCTGATCCGGTCAGCCGGCGGGCGCGGTCAGCCGGCGGGCGCGGTGCCGGTCACCCGGCAGCGAGCAGGGCGGAGGCGTCGCGCCACATCCGGGCGACGATCTCACCGGCCGGCTCCTCGCGGGCCAGCGCCGCGCTCTGCCCGGCCCAATGGTTGACCCGGTCCAGCCCGTCCCGAGCGCCACGCCGCCACTGTCCGACCAACTGCCGCTGCACCGGGTAGCGGGCCGGTGTCGGTGCCCCGGGCTCGGACCAGGCCGTCACGTACGGCGTGGGCGCCGCGCGGCCGAGCCGTCCGGAGTAGGCGCGGGTGGTGCGAGTGGCCTCCGGTGCCAGCCCGTCCAGCGACGCCGACCAGTCCTTGCTGATCCCCGCCTCCGGGGCGCGCAGCAGTGCGGTACCCACCTGCACCGCGCTCGCACCCAGTGCCAGCGCGGCCGCAACGCCCCGCCCGTCGGCGATCCCACCCGCGGCGATGATCGGTACCTGGATGTGGTCGGCCAACCGGGGGAGCAGCGCGAAGAGACCGACCGAGGTGCCTTCGGCGGCGTCCGGATCGAAGGTGCCGCGGTGCCCACCGGCCTCCAGACCCTGCGCGACGATCGCATCCGCGCCGGCCCGCTGGGCGGCGAGGGCCTCGTCGAGCGTGGTGGCGCAGGCGAACCACGCGATTCCCGCATCGGCCAGCTGCTTGACGTACTCCGGCGGGAACAGGCCCATGATCGAGGAGGCGACGGTCGGTGCGGCGTCGAGCATCGCCGCGCACTGTCGGTCGAAGTCAGGGGGTGGCGGACCGGGTTCGCCCGGTGCGCCGAACCGGTCCAGGAACTCCCGGGCGGCCGCGGTGCCGCGTTCGAGTTCGGCGGGGTCGGCGCCCGCCTCGTCGGGGACCCAGACGTTCAGCTGGAACGGGCCCGACGAGCCGGCCCGGAACCGCGCCACCCAGTCGGCGATGGCCGCCGGGCTGTCCAGCACCACCCCCGCGGCACCCATCCCGCCGGCCTCGGCCACCGCGATGGCCAACTCGGGTGGGCAGGCGCCGGCCATCGGTGCCTGGACCACAGGCAGCCGCAGCTGGTACCGATCGCAGAACGCTGTGACCCGGTCCCGAACGCCCATCAGGTGTCGCCTCCCCGAGCCGCCGACATGTGCCGCCCGGGACGCTACGCCCACTCGGTGGCCTCGGCCCGGCATGCACCCGGGCGCGCTGTTGCTATCGGTGGCCGTCGTGCGTCCCGCTGGCCAGGTGAGCGCCCGAGCCGCCGCCGGCCCCGGAGACGGCGACGCCGCCGGCGATGAGTACCGCGAAGCCGGCGACCGCGCTGGCCACCGCGGTCCGGATCCGGGAGGTGCCGCGACTCGCGGACGGATAGTTCGGCGGCGGCGCCGGTGTCCGGGGCCGCGGCGTCTGGGCTTGTGCGTTTTGCGGCTGTGCCTTTTGGGGCTGTGCGGTTTGGGGCTGTGGGCGCCGCGGCGCCGGGTGGGGTGGGGTTTTCGGTACGGCGTTGCGGTGCCGCGTGACGGTAGGCGGCCCCGATTGAGCCCGCCGGGCCCTGGCGGCAGCTATTCCCGCCGCGCCGACCGCCGCCGTCCATTCCGCGTCCGGCGACACGAGCACCCGCGCCCGAATGCGCGCGGAGAGCTGTTCGGTGAGCAATGGTGTCCGCGCCGATTCGCCGGTGAGTAGAAGGGCGGCGATGGGAATTCCTTTTGCCTCGGATTCACCCGACATGCGCGCAATCGCCGAGACGGCGGCGGAAATCGGCCCGGCGATGAGCGACTCGAGCTCGGTGCGAATCACCCGCACCCGCTCCTCGCCGCCGGGCAGTCGGACGTCGACCACGGTGGCCGGCCGGCGCGCCAGATCGGCCCTGGCGAGCCGGCAACGCGCCACCAGTTCACGCAGTGCGGCGTGGTTCGCGGGGTCGGCCTGATCCAGCCCCGCGAACCGCCCGCGCAGCTGCTCCAGAACGTATGCGGCGAGCGCGCGGTCCAGCACGGCGCCACCGAGGTCCTCGACGCGCGATGTCGCGACGAGGAGCCTTGACCGGTCCGCGCCGTCGGTCAGCACTGCCAGCTCGGTGTCGCCGCTACCGATGTCCGCGACCAGCACGGCCTCGCCGGGATGCACCGCGCCAGCCGACTCAGCCGAGGCCACTGCGGCGACCGGAGCGCTGACCAGGGAAATTGGCACGTCGCCTGCCGCGGTCGTGGTCAGCGCCGAGTGCAGCACCGACAACTCGTAGCGCCCCCAGGCCGCCGGGTGGGCGATCGCCAGGTGAGCCGGGGCCGAGCCGTGGGCGACGTGGGCGAGCAGACCCGCGACGGTCAGGGCCACCAGGTCGGCGCCGAGCCGGGCCGTACCGTCGCTGCCGATCACCGGTACCGGATCGCCGACACGCCCGGTGAAGTCCCGGTACACCGCACCGACCCCGTCAGCCGGTTCGCCGGCGCCGACCACCGGTCGGCCCGACCGAGGGACCCGCACCACCGGTGGCACCGCGAACCGATCCGGCGCGCCACCCGGCGTGACGGCGCGGACCAGATCCGAGGCCAGCGCGATGCCCACAGAAAGAGTCATGGCAGAACTGTAGCCAGCCGAACCAGCAGTTCGGATTGGCGCCGGCTGTGCGTTTCTTGTGTGCGGTACGGGTCGCTCGGTGGGCGCCGCGGCACAGGTCGAGTCCCCAGCAAATCCACAGCGGCATGCCAGAAATCCCGCCTAGCTTTCGATGGTGTCCCACTCCGGTTCGGGTGGCGTCGATCGAGAAATTGGAGAGGTCAGCATGGCCAACATATTCATTCCCGAAAGGGAACTGGACGCCATCATCCGCGAGACAGTCCGCGACCAGTTCCGCGAAGGGGACCACCGCTCGGATTACCGGGCCGATCCCGAACACGGCGAGCACAGCCCGTGGAGTGGCCCGGGGCCGGCGGCCAACCCGCCGCGGCCGGACTACCGCGACGGTCACCACCAGCCGACCCACCGGGCCGACCGCCAGGACGGCGATCGCCACGACGGCCGGTACGACGGTCGGGGTGGGGACCAGCAGGACGGTCGGCACGACGGGCGTGGGCAGGACCAGCACGGCGGGCGTGGGCAGGACCAGCACGACGGGCGTGGGCAGGACCAGCACGACGGGCGTGGGCACGAGGCCGGGCAGGGCAACCACGACGGACGCGGGGCCGACCAGAACGGTCAGTCGGGTCACGGGCAGGGCAACCAGGGCGGTCAACCCGATCACGGGCAGGGCAACCACGGTGGTCAGCCGAGCCGAGGCGGAGAGCCGGGCCGCGGTGGTCAGTCGGGTCACGGGCAGGGCGATCACGGTCACGGGCAGGGCAACCCGGGGCAGTCGGGTCACGGGCAGCCCGCGCAGGGTTCGGGGGAGACGGGGCACGCGGCGCAGGATCCGCACGAGTCCGGTCACACCCAGCCCGGTTACACCCAGCCCGGTGGGCAGCACGACCTGCACCAGGACGGTGGATCCCAGCTGCGGGTCGGTGCCGGGAACGCCAATCTGAACAGCGGTCTGTCCGGCGGAGAGGCGCACTCGGGCGGCTCGCTGGCCCCGTCGGCCGGGGTCGCTCCGGCCGCATCATTCGGGTCCGGGCTGTCGGCCAACGGGTCACCGGCCTCGGCCGGATCGGTCGGGCTGCCCAGCGCACCGAGCCAGCCGGTGGTTTTCACGGCCGGTGCGGTAGCCACCGCCCAGCCGGTCAGCGCCACCCCGGTGAACGCCGGCACGCACACCGACTTCGGCACCGAGTCGCTCAACAGTGGTGTCCAGAACGCCGCAACCAGCAACCACCTCGCCGCGGCCACCGCGACCACCGCGACCACCGCGACGACGGCCGGCCAGAGCGACACCGGACATACCACCGCCGCGCCGACTGCCGACCTGGGCAGCTCCCCGACCAACGGCAACGACTCGCACACCGCCGGGAATGTCGGCGCACTGCTGGGTTCGATGCCCACCGGGAGCCCGAGCACGGCCAGCCCGAGCACGGGGAGCAGCAGCCAGACCACCACACCGAGCACCGGCACCACCCACACCGGCACCAGCTCCGACACACCTCTCACGGCGGGCACGCCCACCGGAGCCGGCACGATCACCGGAGCCGGTACGACCACCGGCGCGACCGGAGCGCCGCCTGCCACCGGGCACGACGGCACCTCGAGCTCAACGCCGACAGACACCGGCGCCACCTCGGGTTCCACCTCGACGGCGGGCTCGCACCCCGCGGACCCGACCACCGGCACGTCGACCACCGGCACGTCGACCACCGGCACGTCGACCACCGGCACGTCGTCCACCGGCACGTCGTCCACGGGCACGTCGTCCGCCGACACGCACACGGGCACGTCGTCCACCGGAGCACCGACGACCGGCACGTCGTCCGCCGGTACGTCGTCCGGTACGTCGACCAGCAGCTCGCACGCCGCCGGCACGACCGCCGACACGTCCACCAGCAGCTCGCACACCACCGCCCCGGTCACAACCAGCGCGCCGACGGACACCACCGCCCCGACGGACACCACCGCCGCGTCCACCGGGTCCAGTTCGGACAGCTCGCACAGCGGGCTCGCGGCCACCTCGGACGGCCTGTCCAGCGGGCTCACCTCGAGCAGTGACCACAGCCTGTCCGCCGACCAGAGCACGACATCGCACAGCACCACCGACCACAGCGCGACCACCGTCCACCACTGACCGGTCCCGGCCCGCCCGCCGCATCGGGCGGGTGGGCCGCCCGGCCGCATCCGCAAACTCCGAAGGAGAACCCGTGTCCGTCATGACGGATGGCGCCGCTCGTGGCGGCAAGGCAATGACCTCCACCGTAACGATGACCGACCTGCTCGACCGGCTGCGCGGGCTCACCGACGCCGCCGGTCGAGCCGACCTCGGCAGCCGGCTGGCGCAGGCCCGCGCCAGGGTGACCGACCCGAGCCTGCGCATCGTGGTGACCGGTGAGACCGGCCAGGGGATGAGTGCGCTGGTCGACACGATCGTCGGCGAGATCCCGGGCGCCGGCACGGTACCGGCCGAGCACCTGGCACCCGGCACGACTACCCAGACCGCGGCGGGTGTGCTGTTCGTGGACGCGCCGGGGGCCGCCGGCATCGACTCGGCCGGCGGGGCCGCGGTGCTGTCCCTGCTGGCCGGCGCCGACGCGGTGCTGTTCGTGTCGGACGCGAGCCAGGAGTACACCGAGCCGGAGCTGGCCTACCTGGCCCGGATCCGCGAGCTGTGTCCGTCCGTCATCGGCGTCATCACCAAGATCGACCTCTACCAGCGCTGGCCGGACATCCAGCGGGCCGACCGCGCCCACCTGAACAACGCCGGCCTGGACATCCCACTGCTGCCGGTGTCCTCGGCGCTGCACGACACCGCCCGGCGACTCGGTGACGGCGCCCTGGCCGTCGAGTCGGGCATCCCGCAGCTCGCCGACTTCCTCGCCGACCGGGTCATCGGCGGCGCGGACACCGTGCTGCGCACCAGCGTGATCAACGACGTGCGGATCGTGTCCGACCAGCTGGCCATGGCGCTCAACGCCGAGCTCGACGTACTGAACGACCCGGGCCGGGGCGCTGAGCTGGTCACCCGCATGCAGCAGGCGCGCCTGGCGGCCGACCGCCTCCGGGCGCAGACCGCGAACTGGCAGCTGGTGCTGGGCGACGGCGCCACCGAGCTGATGGTCGACGTGGAGCACGACCTGCGGCACCGGCTGCGCACCCTGGTCCGCGAGGCCGAGGCGGACATCACGGCGTCGGACCCCGCGCCGCGCTGGGAGCAGTTCAGCGAGTGGCTCAACAGCCGGGTCGCCGACGCGGTCCAGGCCAACTCCCTGCTCGCGCACAGTCGTTCGGCGGAGCTGGCCCAGCAGGTGGGCGCCCGGTTCGCCGAGGAGAGCGGCCGGGTGGTGCCGGAGCTGCGCAGGGGCGACCCCAGCTACGCCCTGGACTCGGTGAACTCGCTGGAGGCGTTGGAGAGCCGCAAGGCGGGCATCGTGCAACGGGTGATCAACAGCCTGCGCGGCTCCTACGGGGGTGTCCTGATGGTCGGCGTGGTGTCCAGCGTCGCGGGCGTCGCGCTGCTCAACCCCTGGTCGATCGGCGCCGGCGTGCTGCTGGGCGCCAACACGTTCTGGGAGGACCGCAAGGCACGCACCGCGCGCCGCCAGTCCGAGGCGAAGGTGGCGGTCGCCAGGCTGATGGACGACGTGATCTTCCAGGTCGGCCGGGAGTCGAAGTTCCGGCTCCGTGAGGTGCAGCGGTACCTGCGGGACCACTTCAGCGCCGTCGCGGCGGAGATGTTGCGGTCGGCGGACGACGCGGTGCATGCCGCGCAGCTGGCCAACCAGTCGCACGGGGACCGCCGGGATGCGCGGGCGGCGGTGGTCTCGGAGGGGCTGAGCGAGCTGCGCCAGCTGCGGGTGCGGGCCGCTGGGCTGCTGGACCGGACCGGGGCGCTGCGATGAACACCGGATCCTCGATAGGTACCCGGTTCTGGATGGGCGCCGGAGTTTCGACGGGTACCGGGTTCGGGCTGGGGGCGGGAGTTTCGACGGGCACCGAGGTGGACCGCGCTCGGCTGATCATCCGGGATGCCCGCGCCGATTTCGCCGACGATCCTTCGGTGGCGGCCGAACTGGCGGAGTGCGAGCGGCGGCTGGACGAGCCGCTGCGGGTGGCGCTGGTCGGCAAGCTGAAGTCGGGCAAGTCGACGCTGCTCAATGCGCTGGTGGGGGAGGAGATCGCCCCGACCGACGCCACCGAGTGCACCCGGGTGGTCACCTGGTTCCACCGCTGCGCCGGACCCCGGATCGAGCTCACCCACGACGGCGGCCGGCGCACCCCGCTGCCGGTGCGCCGCACCGACGGCCGGCTGCGCCTCGACCTGGGGCCGGTGCCGGCCGACCGGGTGGAGCGCCTTGTGGTGGGCTGGCCGTCCGCGCTGCTCGACAGCTACACGGTGATCGACACCCCGGGCACGTCGTCGAACTCGGCCGACGTCTCCGCCCGCACGATGGCCTTCCTGGCGCCCGAGGACGGCGCCTGCGAAGCCGAGGCGGTCATCTTCCTGATGCGGTCGCGGCACGACTCGGACGTCGCGCTGCTGCGCCAGCTCCAGGAGCAGACCGGCGCAGGCGGGCCACTGGGCATCGTCGGGGTGCTGTCCCGGGCCGACGAGCTGGGCGGCGGTGCGGTCGGCTCGGGTGCGGTCGGCTCGGGTGCGGTCGGCTCGGCGGGTGCGCTCGGCGCGGCCCGGCAACGCAGCGCCGAGCTGCGCACCGACCCGGAGCTCGGCGGGTTGCACCGGGACTTCGTTGCGGTGTCCGGGCTGCTCGCGCTGCGTGGCCAGACCTTGCGGCAGCGGGAGTTCGCGGCGCTGGCCGCGCTGGCCGGCCTGCCGGACGACGTGCTCGGGGCGGCGTTGGTCTCCGCCGGCCGGTTCGCCGGCGCGGAGCTGGGCGTGTCGGCGGAGGAGCGGGAGTGGTTGCTCGAGGCGTTCGGCCTGGTCGGCGTCCGGATCGCGGTCGACCTGGTTCGCGGCGGTGCCCGGGACGCACCGGCACTCGCCGCCGCGCTGGTGCGGCACAGCGGGCTGGACGAGCTGCACCGGGTACTCGACGCCCGGTTCGCCAGCCGGCACGGCCAACTGAAGGCGCACGCCGCGCTGCGCACCGTGCACCGGGTCCTGCTGCGCCAGCCGGCCACCCGGTCCGCGCGGCTCCTCCGAGCGGTGGAGCGGCTGCTCGCCGACTCGCACGCCGGTACCGAGGTGCGGGTGCTCGCCGGCGTCGCGGCCCTGCCGGTGGCGGAGCCGACCCGGGATGCGTTGGAGCGGGTGCTCGGCGGCCGGGGCACCTCGGCGGCGGCCCGGCTGGGACTGCCGGCCCACGCGGACCGCCAGCAGCTGCACACCGCGGCGCTCCACGCGATCGGGCACTGGCGCAACCAGTTGGACCACCCGCTGCTGGACCGGCCGACCGAGCGGGCCTACCGGGCCGCGGTCCGCAGCTGCGAGGCCATCGTCGCGCACTGAGACCCGACCGCGCCGGGTCCTTCGGTAGGTTCGCCCCCGTGACCACGTCAGACGCCGCCCAGACCGCCACCCGCATCCGGTTGGCGCGAGAGGACGAGCTGCCGCTGCTGCGGGAGGTCGAACGGGCCTCCGGCGAGATCTTCCGGGACATCGGGCTGGCCGAGATCGCCGACGACGAACCGCTGTCGCTGACCGAACTCGGGCACTACCAGCGGGCCGGGCGCGCGTGGGTGACCACTGAAGGTAGCGCTGAGGGTGGCGGGGCGGGTGGCAAGCTGCTGGCCTTCCTGCTGGCCGAGCCGGTGGACGGCAACCTGCACATCGCCCAGGTCGCGGTGCACCCGGCCGCGGCCGGTCGCCGGCTCGGTGCGGCGCTGATCGAGCACCTCGCCCGGCTGGCCGCCGCGGACCGCGCCCCCCGGCTGACCCTCACCACGTACCGGGAGGTGCCCTGGAACGCGCCGTACTACCGCACCCTCGGCTTCGGTGAGATCCCCGAACCGGAGCTCGGCCCGCGCCTGCGGCTGATCCGGGACCTGGAACGCAAAGCCGGTCTGGACCGCTGGCCGAGGGTCGCGATGTCCCGCCCACTCCGAGGCGTCTGAGGTCCGGACCGCCCGCCCGGATCCGCTGTCCGGGACGTCTGTCGAGGCCCGGATCCGTGCCGGATGTGCCGGAAGCGCGATCAACAGCCACAATGTGGCGGCGGTGACACCCACCACCGTGCGCCGGGCTGACCGGCGCGACCGGCGAAGTAGCCGACAGCTCGGGCGGGAGGGGCGATGGCGCAGCGGTACGACGGGCAGCACGGGTCCTCCGGGCCGGGCTCGACGACCCGGTTCGGCTCGGCGTCGGCCCGGATCGGCACGGTGGCCGTGCTGCTGGTGCTCGCGGTGGTGGCAGCGAGGGCCCGCGCCGAGGGGACGCTGCCCCACGTCCCGGGTCCCGCCGGCGGCGTGGTCCTCGGGGTGATCCGCTCGATCGGCATCGCGGTGGTCACCGCCGGGCTGATCCTGCTGGTCTGGGGTCGGCGGGTCCGCCGGGTGCAGGCCGCCGCCGGTGCGGCGGGGCCGAAACCGCGGCTCAGCGCCGGGCAGCGCAAACGGGTCGCGGTGGCCACGCTGGTCGGGATCCTGGTCGCGCTGGGGTACCAACTGCTGATGCAGACGTTCAGCCCGGTCAAGGAGCAACCCCCGCCGGCCCCCGACCAGCCGGTCGGCCCGCCGGACTCCTCCGGTCTCGGGCTGCACAACGCCCAGTCGCACGAGGTGACGCAGGCCGGCATCGGCACCTACCTCACCGCCTTCGCCGCGCTCGCCGCCCTGGCCGCGCTGATCATCGTGCTGATGCGGCGGACCCAGGTGATCGATGCGGAGGTCGAGGAGGAGCCGACCCCGGCCGAGGCGGTGGCCAAGGCCGTCGCGGCCGGCCGGGCGGCGGTGCTCGACCGCGCGATCACCGATCCGAGGGAGGCCATCGTCGCCTGTTTCGCCGCGATGGAGGGTGCACTGGCCGGCCTCGGTGGCGACATCGCGCCCAAGGCCGCCGACACGCCGTCCGAGGTGCTGGGCCGAGGGGTGCGCGGTGCGTCGATCCCGGAGCGGCCGGCCGGCACCCTGCTGCGGCTGTTCCGGGAGGCCCGGTTCAGCGAGCACCCGATGGGCGAGCCGGACCGGGCGGCCGCCGACGAGGCGCTGAGCGCGATCCTGGCCAGCCTGCCGGCGGTCGGGGAGCGTGCCCGATGACCGGAGCGGTGCCGACGATGCCGCCGGAAGCGGCGAGCTCGCTGGTCGGCTCGGTGGGCGGCCTGGTGGTGATGGGTGTCGGCGCGCTGCTCGTCGTCGCCGTCGTGCTCGTCGCGAACCTGTGGATGCGCTGGCAGCGGATCAAGGCGTCCCGGCCCCGGTTCGAGCCGAACACCGTCGAGGCGACGCCCGCCTACCGGCGCTACCTGGTGGCCGCCGCATGGGCCGGCGGTTCCACCCGGAACTGGGACCACAGTGTGCGGCCGGTGCTCGCCGAGCTGGTCGAGCTCGCGCTGGCCGAGCGGCTGCCGGCCGGGGGAGATCCCAGGGCGAGCGCCAAGGAGCTGCTCGGGCCGGAGCTGTGGGCCCTGATCGACCGTGACGTGCAGCGCTCGGAGGACCGGTCGACGCCCGGGGCCGGCCGGGAGGCGCTGCTGCGAATTCTGGAGAGAGTGGAGCGACAGTGAGTACTCATGGGGCCGCCGGCACGACGGACAGCACAGCCGACAGTGTTGTTGCGGCTGTAGCGAACGAGGTCGCGGACCGGACGGCGACCGTGCTGGACGAGATCGAACGCGTGGTCGTCGGGAAGCGCCCCGCGCTGGAGCTGATCATGTCCGCGGTGCTGGCCAGGGCGCACGTGCTGATCGAGGACCTGCCCGGGCTGGGTAAGACGCTGATCGCCCGGTCCTTCGCCGCCGCGCTCGGGCTGGAGTTCCGCCGGGTCCAGTTCACCCCCGACCTGCTGCCCGCCGACCTGACCGGCACCACCGTGCTGGACCAGGCCTCCGGTGAGTTCAAGTTCCGCCCCGGCCCGGTGTTCGCCAACCTGCTGCTCGCGGACGAGATCAACCGGACGCCGCCGAAGACCCAGGCCGCGCTGCTGGAGGCGATGGCCGAGGAACAGGTCAGCGTCGACGGGTACTCGCACCCGCTGCCCCAGCCGTTCGTCGTGCTCGCGACCGACAACCCCATCGAGTACGAGGGCACCTACCCGCTGCCGGAGGCGCAGCTGGACCGCTTCGGCATGCGGGTGCGGATCGGTTACCTGCCGGCGGCCGACGAGGTCGAGATGCTCAGCAGGCGGGTCAGCCGCGGCGCCACCGAGCCGACCGTGCGCCAGGTGCTGGACGCGGAGACGCTGCTGCGGATGCGCGCGGCGGTGGAGTCGGTGTCGGTGGAACCGGACGTGCTCGACTACGTGGTGCGCATCGTCGCGGCCACCCGCAACGACAAGGACGTGCTGGTCGGCGGCAGTCCGAGGGCCTCGCTCGCGCTGCTGCAGCTGGCCAGGGCGCGCGCCATGCTGGACCGCAGGGACTACGTGGTCCCGGAGGACGTCAAGACGCTCGCCGTGCCGGTGCTGGCCCACCGGCTGAGCCTGCGCCCGGAGATGTGGGTCCGCCGGATCCAGGCCGAGGACATCGTCGCCCGGCTGCTGAGCCACGTCCCCGCGCCCCGGACCGCCTCGAGCCGGGGCGTGGAGCAGGTGCGGTGACCGACAGCAAGATCGACTGGGAGCCCGCCGGCTGGCTGATCACGGTCGTCTCGCTGAGCGTGCTGGCCGCGCTGGCGGTGGTCGCCGCCGGCCGGTTCGACCTGGTGGTGTTCGGCGCACCGCTGCTCGGGGCGCTGGCCGGCGCCTGGTGGAGCGTGCGGCCGGACCGGCTGGTGCGCCTGCGCGCCGTCACCTCGGCCCAGCGGGTGTTCGAGGGCGAGTCGCTGACCCTCACCGTCGAGCTCACCGCGCCGCCCGGCGCCGAGCTGCTGGACGTCGAGCTGAGTACCGGCGCCGAGCTGGGAGCCGAGCAGCGCGGGCTGTACCGGTCCACGCCGGGTTCGCTGCGCGGCGAGTGGGAGCTGCACGCGCTGCGCTGGGGCCGGTGCGCGATCCGGCTGCGGGTGACCACCCGGGGCGCCGGCGGGTTGCTGATCGGCGATGCACACTGCGCGGTGGCCGAGGTGGCGATCTTCCCGAACGCGGACCGGATCAGCGCGGTACCCCGCCCGATGGACCTGCCCGACCTGCTCGGCGTGCACCTGGGGCGGCGCAAGGGTGAGGGCGTGGAGTTCGCCGGGATCCGCGAGTACCAGCCCGGCGACCCGCTGCGCTCGGTGAACTGGCAGGTCAGCGCCCGGCGAGGCACCCTGCACGTGACCGAGCGGCTCGCCGAGCAGTCCGCCAAGGTGGTCGCGATGATCGATGCCACCGGTGATCTGCACCAGCCCGGCTCGTCCACCCTGGAGCTGTCCGTGCACGGTGCGCTGGCGGTGGTGCAGGCCGCGCTGCGCCGGGGCGACCGGGCCGGTGTGGTGTCGCTCGGCGGCGTGGTCCGGTGGCTGGCCCCGGACCTCGGGCGGCGGCACTACTACCGGGTGGTGGAGGCACTGCTGGACGTGCAGCCGGGTACCGGTTCGGCGCCCTCGGACCTCAGCGGGTTCCCTCCGACGGTGCTGCCCCGGGGTGCCGCCGTGGTGGTGTTCTCCCCGCTGCTGGACGAGCGGGTGATCAGCGCGGTGGCCGACCTGCGCCGCCGGGGGTTCGGGCTGGCCGTCGTCGACGTGCTGCGGGTCGAGCCACAGCCCCGCCCCGGCGCGGACTACGACCCGATCGCGATCCGGATGTGGCGGATCGGCCGCCAGGGCATCCGGCACCGGCTGGCCGAACTGGGCATCCCGGTCGGTGCCTGGTCCGACGGCGCCGAGCTGGACGAGGTGCTGCGCCCGATGTCCCGCCGCCCGCTGCTCGGGAGTCGGAAATGAGCGGCCCGTCCTCGGGCGCCGGTTCCGGCGGGGCTTCCGGCCCGTCCGAGGCTTCCGGCTCGGCTGGGGCGCTTGAGGGTGGGCGGCCCGGCCCGTGCCTGGTGGCCGGCGCGGTGATGCTGGCGGTGCCGACCGCGATCGCGTTCACCGCGCTGCCCGGCCCGGAGTCCGGCGGCGGCCAGGGCACCGGACTGCTGCTCGCTGTGGTGCTGGCTGTCGGCGCGCTCGGGGTGGTGCTGGCCACCGCCCGCCCGCGTGCCGGGGTGATGGCCGCGCTGGCCGTGCTGTGCGTGACGCTGGCGCTGGTGCTGGAGCCGCCGGAGGCACTGGGTGACGGCCTCTGCGGGCTGGCCTGCCTCGCGTTCCTGCTGGCGGTCCGGCTGCACCGGCAGGCCCGCAACGGACCGGTCGACCTCGGCGCATGGCTGACCGCGCACCGCCCGATGGCGATCGGCGCGGCGGTCACCACGCCCGCCGCGATCGTCGCCGCCTCGGTGCCGGCAGGTTGGTCGCTGCTGGTCGCGGCACTGGTGGGGCTGCTCAGCGCGGTGATCTGCACCGTCGTATTCGTGACCTGACGCCGGAGGGGATCAGGGGCTCGGGGGTGGGGTCGGCCAGTCCATGTCGGTGGTCACCAGGGGCACCGAGGTGCGGGTGGCGGGGTCGGCGGCCAGCGCCTTGGCGAGCTGGTCGCGGGCATCGGCGGCGGAGTTGTCGGTGTTCGTGCAACCGGACTGCTGGCGGCACGCGGCCCGCTGGCTGAGCACGCCGACCACCCGCAGCGGCCCGGCCCCGGAGCGCACGCCCCAGCCACTGATCGCCGCCCACTGCCGGGCCTGGATGCCGTCGGTGCGATAGATCTGCGGCAGCGCCACGACCGTCTTCGCCGCTCCGGTGGAGATGTGGAAGACGTCGCCCACCGTCCAGCCGCGCGAACAGACCTGGCTGCTCGCGTCGCTCGGGCAGCCGTCCGCCGACCCCGCCGCGTAGAGCACCCGGGGCGTCCCGTGCACGAAGGCGTCGACCCAGGCGCGCGCCCAGCCCGCCTTCGACCACGCCGGCTCGCCGTCCATCGCGCCGCTGACCACCACCCGCCCCGGCGGTGCGACCGCGGCCACCCGCTGGACCAGGCGCGCCCAGTCCGCACCGGCCTGCGCGGGGTCGGCGCCGCCGTCGGACTTGTTGTTGACCCCGATCGCCAGCACCGCGCTGGCCTTGCCGCACTCGGCGAAACCCCGCATCCAACCGACGGAGGAACCGATCACCCAGTCCTGGGTCACCCGGGCGGCGGGGGAGGACACGGTGGTCCCGGGCGGGCGGATCCGGCCGTCCTTCTCCTGGGTGCCGAACAGCAGCATCCGCAGCCCGGATCGGCCGGCCCGGCCGTCCGCACAGCCAGTCCGGTAGCCCTGCGCGTCCGGCTGCTCGCTGTCTCCGGTGGACACGACGTAGTGACTGGCGGTGGGCTGGGCTTCCTGCTCGGCGCCGTTCTCGGTATCGCCCGGACCGGACGAGGTTGCGGTCGATACGGCCAAGATCGTCGCAGCCGTCCGCAGCAGCCACCCATCCCAACGACCCATGATCACGGAACGTAGCTTTTTGGGCTTGCGGTGTCGGGCAGGCGCGCGCGACGGTCGCTCAAATGGGTGATCCGATGTGGCCGATGCCGCGGGTTTCGTCACTCCATGCGATGTCATGTCAGGTGCCGACGGGCCGCATCGGGGACGAACGGTGCTGCTCGGAAGGGTGAAATTACTACCAAACCGGTTGATTCAGCCAAGATGTCGCGGTGACCGATCTGTTGAACCAACCAACTAGCCCGACGGACCCACACCGGCCCGGCCTGCCCCGGGTGCTCGGCGCCGACTCCCGGACCACGCTGGCCGATGGCCGGGACGTCCGGGTTGTCCAGCTCAACAATGCGGCGACCACGCCGCCGTTCGAGCGCACGGCGCGGGAGGTTCAGGAGTTCCTCGGCTGTTACGGCGCGCTGCACCGAGGTGCCGGGCCGAGGGCGCGGGCCACCGTGGAGGCGGTGGAGCGGGCGGTCCAGCGGATCAGCACGTTCATCGGCCAACCCGACGACAACGCCCTGCTGTTCACCTCGAACACCAGTGCCGCGATCAACGTGCTCGCCAGGCTGCTCCCGCTGACCGCCGACGACGTGGTGCTCACCTCGGAGATCGAGCACACGTCGAACAACCTGCCGTGGCGCTACAACACGCCCGCCCGGGTGTTGGACGTGCGCGCGAACGACGCCGGTGCGCTGGATCTGGAGCATCTCGAGCAACTGTTCGCCGAGCACGCGGGCCGGGTCAAATTGCTTGCGGTCACCGGGGCGTCGAACCTGACCGGATTCTGCCCCGACCTGGCCGGGCTGGCCGACCGCTGTCACGCGGCCGGCGCGCAACTGTTCGTCGACGCCGCCCAACTGGCTCCACACCGGCGGATCGACATGGCTGCCGCCGGGGTGGACGCGTTGGCGTTCTCCGCGCACAAGGTCTACGCCCCGTTCGGCCTCGGCGTGCTCTCGCTGCCCCGGGCAGTCGTGGACCGCCAGCCGGTCGACCCGGGCGGCGGATCCATCGACATGCTCTCCGACGCACGGGCGGTGGTGTGGGCGCCGCCGGCCGAGCGGCACCAGACCGGTACCTGGAACGCCACCGGCATCGTCGGCCTCGGCGCCTCCTGCGCGACCATCCTGGACGCCGGGTGGGACCTGATCGAAGGTCACGAGCGTGCACTGGTCGAACATGCGGCGGCGGCGCTGTCGAACATCCCCGGGGTGCGGCTGACCGTGCCCGCGTCGAACTACCGGAGCGACGACCGGATCGGCACCTTCCCGTTCGTCGTCGACGGCCTGCACCACGCGCTCGTGGCGGCCGCGCTGGAGCACGAGCACGGCATCGAGGTGCGGGCCGGCACGATCTGCAACCACCGGCTGGTGCGGCGCTGGATCGGTGTCTCCGACGCGGAGCAGGCGCGCGTCGAGGTGGCGATCGGCGCCGGCGACCGGCTGGCCAGCTACGGCATCGTGCGGGCGAGCCTGGCAAGCCACAGCACCGAAGCCGACATCGACCTGCTGGCCGGCGCACTGCGCACGCTGGCGGCCGACGGGCCGGCCGGTCGGTACCGACCCGCCCCGGAGCACGAAACCTACGAACCGGCCTAGCTGCCGTACATTCCGACCCCCGAAGCCCGCACCGGGTGACGACCCCACCCGGTGCGGGCTTCGTCATGCGCGCTCCAGGAGTGGCGCGCCCCTGGCTCTGGTGGCGGGTACGGCGTGTGCGCGGGGCGGGTGCGGTGTGCCGAAGGGTGCGCGGGGCGGGCAAACGGCCGTGCAGGGAGCGCTTCAAGGGTTAGAAGTGGTTGCGGAGAGTCATCGGGGGTTGCGGAGCGTCGTCACCGGCGGCCAGGTTGCCGGTGCACATACCGCGATCGACACGAACGGGTGACGGGTGCGCGGTTGATGATCCGGGACCGATACCTCTGGTGCCAGGTTGCGCCCCCGGTCACACGATGTGGTGGACCGCGTCGGTCCGGGGAACCGGCCGAACCTCGCTTAAATCTACTGATTTAGTGGTGTTTGTGTGGCGCCCATCACCGGCTCGATCGATTCAGTTCACCCGGTCGGTGGCGATGAGGGGCGGCTGCCGGACCGCTCGGCGCTGACCACCCACGGGGTGGTTTGACCGTTTCCTCACAGCGATGAAACGATCTGTCCGTGCGCAGTTGGAAGCTATTCGCCGCCTACCGGATCCACGTGGATCTGCGTCGGCAAGCCAGCGCGCTCTGTATGTCGTCGGTGAGCTGATCCGCTTTCTCGGATAGCCGCTCGACCCATGACAGAGGCGTCGAGGACCACGGCCCAATCCGAACCCGGAACGGCTCCCGCGTATCGAGATACCGGGCGAACCGACAAGCCACACGCTGCGGAAGCTGTCTCTTCCAGGCGCTGTCCCGACTGGGACGCCCGGTCTCACCACGACCTCGGTCAGGTCAGCACTGCATTTCCGCTCGTTGTCGGAAATGTCCCCGAGTGCTGAGTCTGGTTAGTCGAGGTTTTGTGTTCGCTCCCCAACGAACTCATATGAGGTGCAGGACTGTGTCTGGAAAGAAAATAACGCGTGTGGTTGTGGCGGGGGTGGTGCTCGCCGCTGGCGGGTTGCTGCTCACTGCCGGCCCGGCGATGGCCAACGACAGTTCCGATGGCGCGAAGGGCGCCGGCGGTTCGGGTTCGGGTTTCGCCAAGGGCGGGCCGTCGCCGTCGAATGACGTGACCCCGGGCGGGGTGCCGGTCTTCGGGGTCATCGACTCCGTCAAGAGTGCGCCGGCGAAGGTCGTGCCGGACGGCGGCGGGTCCGGAAGCGGAGGGTCGGGTTACTGATGACCGGCCTATTGTCCCGATTCCGGCGCCGCAAGACGGCGCTTGCCGGCCTGGCCGTGCTGGCGGTGGCCGGCGGTTTGACTGTGCTTCCGCACCCGGGTGATGCGTACGCCGATGTGCACCCGTCGCGGTCGTCGATCACCGGCGCGGACGGCAAGGACTACTGGGTGGAGAACCACCTGGTGTCCGGCGCCATCGCCACCCAGCACAAGGCCCTGCAGTCCAAGGCGAAGCGGCCTGAGTACCTGATCGTGTGGGCGGGTGACTCCAACATCGCCGATACGGCGGTGTCGCAGATCAAGCACCTGCCGGGTTCGCTGGCGGACCCGATCCAGACGGTGAAGAACGCACTGCCGGGCCCGGACTTCCTGGCCGTGATCGATGCGACCAACGGATCCCCGACCTACGGCAAGGTGCTCAACACCGGCACTGTCGGCCCGCTGGTGGAGAACGAGCCGCACCACATGCAGTACGTGTGGCACAAGGGCGAGAAGATCTACGCGGGTGGGTTGTTCTCCGCGGCGACGTACGTGTTCGACGTGTCGAAGCTGCCGGCGTTGAGCCTGTCCGGGATCAGCCTGCCGTCCCAGACGCTGTGTGGTTCGGTGCCCGATGCGTACTGGGTGCTCAAGGACGGCACCGCGTACGGCACGTACATGGGTGGCCCGGTCGCACCCGGACCGTGCCGCTACACCCACGGTGAGATCCGCAGCGGCAACGGGTTCGCCGGTACTCCCGGTGAGGTCGTGCGGTTCGGCCCGAAGGGGCAGAACCTGTCGGAGTCGCCCGCGGCGGTGGCTACCCCGGAGGATCCGAAGCTGTGCCTGAACACCCCCTCACTTCAGGTGCCCAGCTGCGCGAACCCGCACGGTATCCAGGTCCGGGAGGACCTGGACGCGATGGTCACCAGTGACTACGCCGAACCGCGCAACATCATCCTGGATCCGCTGAAGAACCCGTCGCCGTACCTGCGCCGGCCCACGATCAGGACCTGGGACATCAGCGACCGCAATCACCCGAAGGTCAAGTCGGTGTCGTATCTGCCGATCGGGCCGAGGGCGGATCCCAAGGACCCGCTGCACTGGGAGGACCGGGCGGTCATGGAGACCACTGTGACCAACCGGCCGGGGCACAAGGGCGCGTTCGCCCAGACCATGCAGGGTGGCGCGATCTTCTACACCTCGGACATGACCGCGTCGCACCCGGTGTGGCGCGAGGTGTTCGACGACTGGACGGCGGACAAGGACTTCAAGGGTGGCGGCTCCGGGCCCGGCGACAACGCCGGTTGGATCCAGACCAGCCCGGACGACAAGACGCTGTACCACGCCATTGTCGGGCGGCAGAAGGGCACGCTGGGCCCGAACGACCCGGGTACCACCGGTGGGGTGTTCTCCCTGGACATCTCCAAGCTGGTCGACGCCGGTGACGACTACGACTGCGACATCAAGACCCGCGATGACGCAATCAACGGTGGCTCGGGCAGCGACTGCCCGGACGTGCGGGGCCAGGTCACCATCGGCAACACCCCGGCCGGCGGCCCGCACTGGGGCGCGCTGGACAACCTGCTGCAGGGTGACGACGGCTACTACCACGAGACCGACAAGCCGGAGCGGCTGGCCACGGCCAACTACTTCGTCGCCCGTACCGGCCTCGACGGTGACCACCGGGTCTGCATGACCGACATCGACCGCGACGGCTCGCTGAGCCTGGACACCGATTTCAAGGACGAGATCACCGGTCAGCCGTGCATCAACTTCAACCGGAAGAACTGGCCACACGGAGCCTTCGGCTTCGCCAAGCCACACTCCATGTTGTTCGTCACGGCTGATGCAGACACCAAGTAGGAACCGCTTCACGGCGGTGGCTGGCGCCGCGGCTTCGGCCGCGGTGTCCGCCCCCCTGTTCCCCGCCGGGCTGCTCGCCCTGGCCGCGCTGACCACGGTCGCGCTGGCCAGGGCGGGCGGCCTGGGGCGGGCCGCCGACCCGGTCCTGGCGCTGGTTGATCCCAGTCCCAGCGGGTCGGCGGCCGCCCTGCGGGCGGTGCTGTTGGCGGCCACCGCCGCCACCGCCGGCACCGGTCTGGTCGCGTCCCTGGTCGCCGGAGGTACCGGCGGTCGGGGCCGGCCGGCGGCGCGTGGCATGCGGGTGGTGGCCTGGGTCGGTGGCCTGGTCGCCTCCGGCGCCTGCGCGGTCGAGGTGCTCACCGGTGGGGCGTCCCGGCCGCTGGCGGTGGCGCAGGTCGTGGTCTCGCTGCTGGTGCCGTTGCTGCTGGGCACCGGTCGGCCGGTCACGGCGGCGCCGGCGGCTCTGGTGCTCGCCGGCCTGCTCGGCGTCGAGCTGGGCACCATGCGCACCGGGCTCCCCCTCGTGGTGGACGTGGTGTTCGCGGTCGCCGGCGCGGTGCTGTTCGGGTCCTGCGTGCACGGGATCGGTGCCGGCACGGCGCCGGGCTCGGACTCGGGTACGGACTCGGACTCGGGTACGGACTCGGGCTCGGGTACGGACTCGGACCCGGGCACGGACACCGGCGACCCGGGTGAGCGCCTGGTTCGCGCGGTGTCGGTCGCGGTGCCGGCCGGGCTGGTCACCACGATCGCGGGCGTCGGCCAGCTCGCGCTGACCGGACCGCCCGCCGGGTACGACATGCTGCACACCGGGTACGGCCTCGCCGCGCTCACCCAGGCGATCGTGCCGTTGCTGGTCACCGCGACGTGTCTGGTGATCGGCCGGCCGGCCGGCCGGGTCCGGGTGGGCGAGCTCAGCCGGCTGTGCGCCGGCGGGGTGGTGGTCGCGGTCGCCGCCGCGGCGGTACTGGCCACCCTGCCGCACCCGGCGGCCGCACCGGTACCGGGCCGACCGCTGGCCCGGCCGGTCGAGCTGCCCTTCCAACACCTGGCCGTACTGGTCGCACCGATGCGACCGGGACCGAACCTGGTGCACATCGCCGCCACCCCGGCGGTGGCGGGCAGCCAGGCCGCCGGACACCACCACGGTGTCCCGGCGCCGACTGGCCCGGCCGGCACCATCACGGTCAGTGCCGGCGGCGCCGCTGTGCCGGTCGTCGCCCGTCCCGGAGCGCCCGGCGGATGGGCCGTGCTGGACATTCCCGCCGGGGTCGACCGGATCACCGTCACTGACGACGGCTCCCCGGCGACCGTCCCGGTGGACGTCGGGGACGACCCGGCCGAGCCGGCGCTGCAACAGGCGCTGACCGGGCCGGACGGGCCGGAGTGCGCCAGTGCCCTGCTGGGTGGGCTGGTCGCCGGTTCGACGGCGGGCAGGGACGGGGCGGGTCCCACGGCGAACACGGCCGAGTGCCCGTCCCAGCGGCTCGCCGCCGCCGACGGCGACGCGCTGCGTGACTCCGTCACCTTCCTGGCCGGACGCAGGGTCACCGGGCTGAACCTGGTCAGCGACGACTCGGCACGCGCGACGGCCGCCGCCGAGCTGGTCCGGGCCCAGGCCGCCAGCCTGAACCTGCCGGTCCGCGATGTCGGGGTTCCGACCGACACGCTGCTCGTGGTGTCCGGCTGGTCGGCGGCTGTGCCGGCGCTGCGGCAGGCGGTGGCGCGCTCCGCGGACGAACCCGCCGGCGGAATCGTGCTGGCGCCGTGGCTGGCCACCGGCGCAGTGATCTCGGCCGCACCGTCGGAGGTGCTGCCGCTGCTGTTCAACCCGGGGGAGTCCCCGGCCCGCCAGTACGGCGCCACCGTGGCCGCCGTGTTCCCCGGGGAGGGGCCCTCCACGGCCGGCTACCTGGCCTGGTTGCGTGCGGGGGGCGCGGGTGGTCCGCTCGACGGGCGCGCCACCTTCTACGGGGCCGCCCCGGTCGACGTCCCGATGGGGATGGACGACATGGACATGGGCGGGAACCCGGGGGACTGGTACCCGACCGGCACGATCGTCCCGATCAACCCACCCGTGGGCCCGGCCGGGGCGAAGCAGTGAACACCCACCAGAGGAGTTCTAGTGTCCGTACTCAGTGATCCCGCGGAGAGCGGGTTCGGCCGGACGTTGCGGCGGCTGCCGGCGGTCGAGCGCTCCGCGCACCAGCCGGCCGCCAAACCGGCACCGCCGACCGACTGGACGGTGGTCACGATCGGCCTGGTGCTGGCCGTGCTGCTGGCGTGGGCGGTGTCCCGGTACGCCAACGGCATCATGGTCGGCTGCTCGGTGCTCGGGCTGGCCCTCGGCTTCACCCTGTTCCACTCCCGGTTCGGCTTCACCTCGGCGTGGCGGCAGGTGGTCGCGGTCGGGCAGGGCGTGGCGCTGCGGGCACACATGCTGATGCTCGCGGTGGCCTGCGTGCTGTTCTCCGTGGTGCTGTCCACCGGAGTGGGCCTGAGCGGCGCACCCAAGGGCTTCACCAACCCGATCGGCATCGCGCTGGTGGTCGGGGCGTTCCTGTTCGGGATGGGTATGCAGGTCGGCGGCTCGTGCGCGTCCGGCACCCTGTTCGCGGTAGGCAGCGGGCAGAGCGCGATCGTGCTCACCCTGTTCGGCTTCATCGTCGGCTCGGTGCTCGCCGCACTGAGCTACACGTTCTGGTTCGTCACCCTGCCGAGCGGGCCGACCATCTCGCTGTCCAAGACGTTCGGCTACCCCGGTGCGCTGGTCCTGTCCCTGGCAGTGATGGCGCTGATCGTGGCCATCTCGTACGCGGTGGCCAAGCGCCGCAACCCGCCGCCGGTCGAGGACCCGCCCACCGCGCGCGGGCTGGCCCGAGTGCTGCGCGGGTCCTGGCCGATGTGGGTCGGGGCGATCGTGCTCGGCGGGCTGAACGCCGCCGTGCTGTACGTGTCCGGCCAGCCGTGGGGTGTCACCTCGGCGTTCGGCCTGTGGGGGTCGAAGATCCTCGGCGGGCTGGGCGTCGACGTCTCGCACTGGGCGTTCTGGCAGGTGCCGGCGAACGCGAAGTCGCTGTCCCGGTCGGTGTTCGCGGACCGGATCTCGGTGCTCGACTTCGGCATCATGATCGGTGCGCTGATCGCCTCGGCGGCCGGCGGCGCGTTCATGCTGCACCGCAGGGTGCCCTGGCGGCTGGCGCTGGGCTCGGTGCTCGGCGGCATCGCGATGGGCTACGGCGCCCGGCTGGCCGGCGGCTGCAACATCGGCGCCTACTTCTCCGGTATCGCCTCGTTCAGCCTGCACGGCTGGGTGTGGGGCGTGATGGCACTGGGCGGCACCTTCTTCGGGCTGCGGCTGCGGCCGCTGTTCGGCCTGACCAACCCCAAACCGGTCGACTCGATCTGCTGACCGGGCCCGACAACCAAGTTCATCCGACGTATCGACAAGGGAGTTCCCATGCAACACACCATCCGACGCGCAGTCGCGGTGACCGTCGCGGTCGGTGCACTGGTCGCCGCCGGCGCCGGTCTGGCCTACGCGGACAGCGACGACGACTCGCCGTCACAGTCCGCCGGCCCCGGCGGCGGCAGCGGCCTGTCCGGCGGCCCGACCCACACCCAAGTGCTCAAGGGTGCCCCGTCGGTCCCGCTGAGCGACCCGACGCTGGGCGAGAGCACCCTGCTCCCGCCGGTCTACAACGCCATCGGCTGAGCTGGTCTTGCCCGTGTCCGCCCGGTGTGACCGGAGCCCTCACCCGGTGGACACGGTCAGTGGTTGCGCCAAGCGTCGTCGCTCTCCGCGATGCGGCGTACCCGCGCGGGTAGTTTGCGAGCCGCGAGATCGGCGAGGGTGACGTTCTCCAGCACCCCGCGCACGCTGGCTCGCATGGCCACCCACAGCGGCCGCAGGGCCTCAGCCGCTCCCGTGTAGCTGAGGTCCTGCGGTCGCTCGCCGCGCACCGTGGCCAGTGGACCGTCCACGGCGCGCACCACGTCGGCCACGCTGATGTCCTTGGCGGGCATACCGAGGCGGTACCCGCCGTCCACGCCACGCCGGCTGGCCACGATGCCCGCCCGCCGCAGGTCACAGAGGATCGTCTGGAGGAACTTCTGGGGGATGTCCTGGGCCTGCGCGATCGACTCCGCGTTGCGATGGGCATCCGGGACCATGGCCAATTCGACCGCCGCACGCACCGCGTAGTCGGCTCTTGCTGAAACCCGCACCCCCGCATAGTGGACTACTCCGGTCGAGAACGGGATGCCGGAGCGCCGTTTGTCCGTCGCGGCCGCACCCCAATATCCACCCAACTGTGTACTGGTCTGATCAAGACGAACACCAGAACAGTGGTGGGTTGACCCCAACGCAGCGCGTGGATTGCCAGGCACCGAGAGGAGTCGAGCAGCGGATGGCCAATCCGGTGACGGCAGCTCCCGGGCACCCGCGCGGGCCTGCCGACCGGGAGTCCGCGCCGCCCGCCCTACCGGTCCGGGTACCCGTTGCCCGATCGCCCGGCGGCGCGAGCAGGAGCATCGGCGAGTTCCGTACGGTCCGGCCGACTCCGGTGCGGACCGGCGGCCGGCACCGGCGCACACCGGTCGTGCCCGAGCGGCCGCTCGGCCGGCGGATCCTGCTCGTCGTCGGGATCGTCGCGGTGGCGGTGAACCTGCGCTGCGCGGTGACCAGCCTGGGTGCGGTGCTCGGCGAGGTGACCCGGGCCTGGGGCTTTTCCGGGCTGCTCGCCGGGATGCTCACCGCGCTGCCCGTCGCGACCTTCGCCGTGGTCGGTGCCGCGGCGCCCGCGCTGTCCCGGCGATGGGGGCCGGAGCGACTGGTCGCCGCCGCGATGCTCGCCGCCGCCGCGGGGTTGACGCTGCGCGCCCTGACCGGGTCGGCCGCGCTGTTCCTGGCCGGCAGCGCGCTGGCGCTGGCCGGCTCGGCGATCGGCAACGTGCTGATGCCGACGCTGGTCAAGCGGTACTTCCCGGAGCGCATCGGTGCGATGACCGCGCTGTACACCACCGCGCTCGCCGTCGGCATGACCGGCGGTGCCGCGCTCACCGGGCCGGCCGAGCGGGCGTTCGGCGGGGACTGGCGGGTCGGGTTGGGCGTCTGGGCCGGGCTGGCGCTGGTGGCCGCGCCACCGTGGCTGGCCCTGGCCGGGTTCGCCGGGCGGGGGGCTGGGTCCACGGGCGGAGTCGGGATTGGCGGAGTCGGGATTGGCGTTGGCCCGGGGGGTGCCCGCGGGGGCGAACCGAAGCCCGCGCTGCACCGCGCCAGCTTGGCGCGTGCCCTGACGTTGTTCTTCGGCTGCCAGTCACTCAATGCGTACGTGGTGCTCGGCTGGCTGCCGTCCGTACTGATCGATGCCGGCCGCGATACCCGCTCGGCGAGCCTGTCGTTGGCACTGGTCAGCGCGATGTCGGTACCCATGTCGATCGCACTGCCGGCGATCGCCGGGCGCCGTGTCGACCAGCGTGACCTCGTGGTGCTGACCACGGTCTGTTACGCCGGCGGATACCTCGGCCTGCTCTTCGCGCCGGCCGCTCTCGGCTGGCTCAGCGCCGCGCTGCTCGGTGCCGGCAACGGTGCGTTCCCGCTGGCGGTCACCCTGATCGGGCTGCGCACCCGACGCCCGGAGATGACCACGGCGCTGTCCGGGCTGGTGCAGAGCGGCGGCTACCTGCTGGCGGTGGTCGGGCCGCTCCTGGTGGGCGTCCTGCACCAGGTCAGTGGTGGGTGGCGGGTGCCGTTGCTGGTGGTGCTGGGCACGCTGGTGCCGCAGCTGTTGAGCGGCCTTCGCGCGGCCCGGCCCGGCACCGTCGAGGCCGAGCTGCTCAGTCGGTGAGGCGGCGCAGCAGCGGTTCGATCCGGTAGTCGACCAGCTCCCGCATCACCAGGGCGGTGTCGGTGCGCTCCACCCACGGGATGGCCAGGATCTGCCCGGCGATCCGGTACAGGTCGTCGGCGTCGCGCGCCACCACGTGCACCAGCAGGTCGGTCTGCCCGGTCACGCCCTGCACCTGGAGCACCTCGGGGATGTCGGCCAGCGCGGCACCGGCGTCGTCCAGCCCGCGCTGGGTGACCCGGGTCGTCACGTACGCGGTGAGCGGGTAGCCCAGCGCGGCGGGGTCGATCCGCCGCTCGAACGAGTCCAGCGCGCCGCGCTCGTCGAGGCGGGCCAGCCGGGCCTGCACGGTGTTGCGGGACAACCCGAGCCGCTCGGCCAGTGCGACCGTGGTCGCCCGGGGTTCCTCGGTCAGTGCGAGCAGAAGCCGGGCGTCCACGGCGTCGGCGCGGTGTGTGCTGGGCACGGTGCTCACTTCCGATCCGGCGCCAATGGGCACCAACGCGCATTCTGCTCATTATGATCTTGATAGGTTGAGCAATTATGAGTGTAGTGCTGCAATGGCGGTACGTTCTGCACGCTCCGCGCGTGAGGCGGTCGACCGGCCCGAACCTGGCCACGACTACCGTGCGGCAGCGCGCCGGCCCGTGCGGGCACCCCCGCCACCCCGGCGCACCACCCGCCGCCCCAGAGGCGCGCACGGCCGCACCCGAGAAGGACCCATGACCAGCACTGTCCCGGCTGCCACCAACGCAAGCCCGCCTGGCGTTCTGGACGAGATCGAGCGGCGGGTGCTGTGGCTGTCGAGCACGATCGTGCACCACGCCAACCGGGTCCGGCCCAACCCGTCCGGGCTGAAGGTCGGCGGCCACCAGGCCTCCTGCGCCTCGATGGTGTCGATCATGACCTCGCTGTGGTTCCGGCACCTGGCGCCGGGGGACCGAGTGTCGGTCAAGCCGCACGCCTCGCCGGTACTGCACGCGATCAACTACCTGCTCGGCGAGCTGGACGAGTCGTACCTGACCACGCTGCGCGAGTTCGGCGGGCTGCAGAGCTACCCCAGCCGGTCCAAGGACCCCGACCCGGTGGACTACTCGACGGGTTCGGTCGGCATCGGCGCGACCGCCCCGATCTGGGGTGCGCTGTCCCGGCGGTACCTGCGCTCCACCCTGGACGCCTCGATCGGCGGCGGCCGGCAGTTCTCGCTGGTCGGGGACGCGGAGCTGGATGAGGGCGCGATCTGGGAGGCGATCCTGGACCCGGCCGTCGCGGAGCTCGGCGAGATCGTCTGGATCGTCGACCTGAACCGCCAGTCGCTGGACCGGGTGGTGCCCAACATCGCCGCCGAGCGGCTGCAGGGCATGTTCGCGGCGGCCGGCTGGCAGGTTATCCCGCTGAAGTACGGCGGCCTGCTGGAGAAGCTGTTCGCCCGGCCGGGCGGGGCGGAGCTGCGCGCCCGGATCGACCGGATGAGCAACCCGGAGTACCAGCGGCTGCTGCGCTGCACCGCCGCGGAGCTGCGTCGCCGGCTACCGGGGGAGGGCGACGAGCGGGCCGCGGTCGCCGCGCTGATCGCCGACCTGGACGACGCCACCCTGCTGGAAGCCGTCCGCAACCTGGGCGGGCACGACCTCGACGCCCTGGACCACGCGTTCGGGCAGATCGACGACAGCCGCCCCACGGTGATGTTCGCCTACACCGTCAAGGGCTACCGGCTGCCCGTCCAGGGGCACCCGCAGAACCACTCGTCGCTGCTCACCGACGCCCAGATGCACACCCTGGCCGGCGAGGTCGGCATCGACCCGGCGCGGCCGTGGCAGCGGTTCGGCGCCGATACGCCGGCCGGACAGACCTGCGCCGAGGTGGCCCAACGGCTGCGCAGGGACCCGGCCGAGGAACTCCCGCCGCCGGAGCTGCCCACCGACATCGGCCGCCCGGCGCCGCACGGGGTGGCCACCACGCAGGCCGCGCTCGGTCGGGTGCTGCTGGACCTCACCCGCTCCGCGCCCGACGCCGCCCGACGGGTGGTCACGGTCAGCCCGGACGTCAGCTCCACGACCAACCTGGGCGGCTGGGTGAACAAGGTCGGGGTGTGGTCGGCAACCGAGCGGCGGGACTGGTTCGCCGACGACGCCGAGACGATCCTGCACTGGCGGGAGGCGCCGGCCGGGCAGCACATCGAGCTGGGTATCGCGGAGACGAACCTGGTCGGGCTGCTCGGTGAGCTCGGCGCGACCTGGAGCCGGTGGGGACAGCCGCTGCTGCCGATCGGGGTGATGTACGACCCGTTCGTCGAGCGTGCGCTGGAACCGTGGTCGTTCGGCATCTACGCCGGTGGCCAGTCGATCCTGGTGGGCACGCCGTCCGGGGTGACCCTGGCGCCGGAGGGCGGTGCGCACCAGTCGATCACCACGCCGTCCATCGGCCTCGAACAGCCCGGCTGCGTGAGCTACGAGCCGGCGTTCGCCATCGACGTGGAGTGGACGCTGCTGGACTCGCTGGCCAAGCTGGGTCGCCCGGACGGCACCTCGGCGTACCTGCGGCTGTCCACCCGCCCGGTCGACCAGTCGCTGGCCGCCGTGCCCACCGACCCGGCGGCCAGGGAGCGCCGGCGGCGGCAGGTGGTGGCCGGGGCCTACCCGCTGCGGCTGCGGGACGGCGCGGTGGTCACCATCGCGGCGATGGGGGCGATGGTCACCGAGGCACTGGAGGCCGCCGACCGGCTCGAGCAGGTCGGCGTGGTGGCCGACGTGGTCTGCGTGACCAGTCCGGACCTGCTGTTCCGGGCACTGCGCGCCAGGCAGGGGCGGCAGGAGGGGGCGAGCTGGATCCTGGAGCAGGTGTTCCCGGCCCGCCGCGCGACGCCGCTGGTCACCCTCCTGGACGGGCACCCGCACACGTTGGCCTTCCTGGCCGCCGTGCACGGGGTGCCGAGCGCGTTGCTCGGGGTGTCCGGGTACGGCCAGTCCGGGTCGCTGGCCGAGGTGTACCGCTACCACGGCATCGACTCGGACGCGGTGGTGCGGGCCGCGCTCGACCTGGCCGAGTAACGGCGCTGAGCTGGGGTTTCAGCGCGAGGTGAGCTGATGTGATCTGATGTTTCTGTGACGCGCGGTGCCGGAAACGATCAACAGCTCATCGCCGACCTGGTCCTCTCCGGGGGAGGGGTGAAAGGTATCGCGCTGGCCGGCGCGGTCGCGGCACTGAACGACGCCGGCTACCGACCCTGGCGGGTCTCGGGCACCTCAGCCGGCGCGATCGTCGGCGCGCTGGTCGCTGCCGGGCTGGCCGGCGATGCGCTGACCGAGGCGGCGATGCGACTGGACTATGAGAAGTTCGCCGACTCGGTGCCGCTGGACCGGGTACCGCTGATCGGCGCGGGGCTGGCGCTGTTCGGCGACGACGGCCTGTACCGAGGCGACTACGCCCGCGAGTGGGTGGCCGACGAGCTGGCCGGGCTGGGTGTGCGCACCTTCGGCGACCTGGCGCTCGATGACCCGCAGCTGCCGCCGTCCCGGCGGTACAAGCTGGTGGTGACCTGCGCCGACATCACCCTAGGCCGGTTGATCCAGTTGCCCTGGGACTTCGAGCCGGTCTACGGGCTGGACCCGAACGAGCAGTCGGTTGCCGACGCGGTCCGCGCCTCGATGTCCATCCCGCTGCTGTTCCGCCCGATGAAGCTGACCAACCCGATGACCGGGGTCGAGTCGACGCTCGTCGACGGCGGCGTGGTGTCCAACTTCCCGATCGACTCGCTGGACCGCACCGACGGCAAGCTACCGCGCTGGCCGACGTTCGGCGTCACGCTCCTGCCGGACATCCCCGGCCCGGACGGCACGCTGCTGCCGCGCTGGCTGAACCAGATCCTGCCGGCGCCGGTGCACGTGCTGGAGGGGGTCATCACCACCGCACTGGTCGGGCGGGACCAGGCCAACCAGCACAAGCCGTGGGTGCAGGCGCGAACGATCGAGGTGACCTCGGACTCGGTGGGCTTCACCCAGTTCTCGCTGACCGACGCGCAGATCCGTGAGCTGCACGACGATGGGTACTCCGCCGCCGAGCAGTTCCTGACGACGTGGAACTGGCAGGACTACCTGCGCCGGTTCCGCCGCCACCCGAGCTGAGCGAGCACCGGCCGGGCCCGTGCTCGCGCGGCGAGCGCGGAGAATCGTCGGAGTGCAACCACTCATGGGCTTTATTCGGTGAGCGGTCGACAGAACTGGCGAGAGGAACCGTGTCGCCGCCCGGCGCGTCCGGTCGCTCGTTCGGCAGAATTCCCCCGCGCATCGAATGGCGATCATCGCGCCGGGCCGATGGAATCTAATCCGAACTGCTCCCCAGCAGCTGGACGCCACAGGTACCAGGCGGGACCGTCCAGGCGTACGGCGGGGGAGGATCGGGTGGCGGTGCGCCCGATCCCCCCGCCGGCGAGATGGGGAGCGCTTCGACTCGACCTAGCGAGCCAAGTAAAGGCCGGAGCCACCATCCCCCGAGACGGCGACTCCGGCGCGCAACCACCTGTCCGCTCCCCAGCGACATGTGGTAGGTCTCTAGGCCCTAATTCTGCTCCGCGATCGGCCTGAATAGACCAGTTCGCTCAATCAATCACTCGAACGGGCGTGTCAAGAAGCCACGCCGGACAACGGCAGCTTACTTACAGCTGAACTCGAGCGGCTCTTGAGGTGAGTTTGACGTCCGACAGGGGGACTTTCAGCGCGCCGCGCGGGTCTTCGGAGTGGCGTGATGATAGGCCCCGACGGGTTGTGTCCCGGACCCTGCGGGCGGAAGGGACAGCAGTGGGGTGTCCGGGACCACTGGGGCGGCCCGTTGAGCGACCCGTCGAGATGATCACTCACGGCGTTCGATGGGCTACGGAGGGTGGCTGGACCTGGCTGGTACGGACGGTTGCCCGGTCGCGGTCGGCGGCCGTACGGATCGACCGGGCACCCGCCGCGTCGACCGCCGAGACGGCGGACATCGCGGCCTCGCCGAGCGGCACACAATTGCTTTCGTCTCACGCGGACTGGTCAGCGGGGAAAGCCTTGTCCGAGCTATTCAATTCCATTAGTGCGCATTTTCGGGGTGAATAGCGTTGCGTGCGTCGGGCCTGCCCCGGGGCGGGACGTGGTGCGGTGGTGTGAGCCATCGCGCACATCTGGGCTCACAATGTGCGCGATGGCTCACATCGATCTGAAGTCATCCCCGGCAGCATGGCCGCTGACTCAGGGCTGGCAACGGGCGCCGGCTCCGCTCGCCCGGCCGATCCCGAACGGGTCGAGGTCGCGCGGGTCCGGGGTCGGCGCCCAGCGGCCGTCCACCGGGGCGTAGGTCCAGCTCGCGCCGGAGCTGACCAGGGTGCGCAGCGCCGCCAGCAGCCGGTCGATGTCCTCGGCGGTGCTGCCGAGTCCGATGCTCGCGCGCAGCGCCTCGCCGCCGGGGCAGAGCCGCTCCAGCAGGGGGTGCGCGCAGAACTTGCCGTCCCGCAGTCCGATGCCGTGCTCGGCGGAGAGGTAGGCGGCGACGTACCCGGCCGGGCGGTCGGCCACCACGAAGCTCACCACCGCGATCCGGTCCGGGCTGTCCGGCCAGATCCGCAGGACCTCGACGCCGGGGATGCCGGCCAGTCCCGTCTCCAACCGGTTCAGCAGGTTCCGCTCGTGCGCGGCCGCGGCGTCCCCGAGTACCGGGGCCAGCGTCCGGCAGGCCTGGGCGAGCGCCGCGGCGCCGAGCACGTTCGGGGTGCCGCCCTCGTGCCGGTGGGGCGCGGCCGCCCACTCGGTGGCGGTGTCGGTCACCCGGCGCACCGCGCCGCCGCCGGCCAGGTGCGGGGGTGCGGCGTCCAGCCAGTCGCGGCGACCGACCAGCACGCCGGCGCCGTACGGCGCGTACAGCTTGTGCCCGGACAGCGCCAGGTAGTCCACGCCGGTCTCGGCCAGGCTGATCCGCCGGTGCGGCGCGAGCTGGGCGGCGTCCAGCACCACCCGGGCCCCCACCTCGTGTGCGATCCGCACCACCCGGTCGATCGGCAGCACCTCGCCGGTCACGTTGGACGCGCCGGTGATGGCCAGCAGCGCGGTCGGCGTCGCGGCGAGGGCGTCGGCCAGGTCGTCGAGGGTCTGCGCGACGGTCGCCGCGGCCCGCAGTGCGCGGTGCGGCCCGGCGCGCCAGGGCAGCAGGTTGGCGTGGTGCTCGACGTCCAGGCAGAGCACCGCGCCGGGCACACAGCCGGCGAGCAGGTTGAGCGCGTCGGTGGTGTTGCGGGTGAAGATCACCACGTCGTCCGGCCGCGCGTCGACGAACTCGCCGACGGTGTCCCTGGCCCGCTCCAGCAGCCCGGTGCACACCTGCGAGGCGTAACCGGCGCCGCGGTGCACGCTGGCGTAGTAGGGCAGCACCTGCTCGACGTGGTCGGCCACCGTGGCGAGCGCCGGCGCGCTCGCGGCGTAGTCCAGGTTGGCGTACCGGGTCCAGCCGCCGGTGACCAGCGGGACCCGCAGTTCGGTGCCGGTGACGGCGGGGAGCCCGGTGTGGGTCTGGTCGGTGCCGGTCTGCTCGGTGCCGGTCTGCTCGGTGTGGGTCTGCTCGGAGCTGGTGACCGGGCACGGGCGATCGAGGGCGAGCGTCATCACGGGTCCTCCGTGTCTGGGACCCCGGGTACGCCGCGGGTCCGCGCTTGCCGACGTGACTGTCACGACGGCCTGGTCGTCACCCGGAGCACCCCGCCGCGGAGGAGGGTTGCCGGCCAGCGAGCCGGGGCTTGAAGCTGGCACTCTTGACCTGGTTGGCAAGGTACGGGCCTCGGCCCCGGCTCGTCAACGCCGTATCGCGGAACCGAGAGCCGGGCCACACCGGGGGAGACGGGTGGTGCGCGGGGTCAGCCCCGGTGGCGCCGGCCCACCGGCACTACGAGTGGGGTGCCCGCGACCGGGTCGGTGATCACCTGGGCGTCCAGGTCGAACACCGCGCGCAGCAGTTCGGCGGTGAGGACCTCCTCGGGTGGCCCGTCGGCCACGATCCGGCCGTCCCGCATCGCGATCAGCCGCCCGGCGTAGCGGGCGGCCAGGTTCAGGTCGTGCAGCACCATCACGACGGTGCGGTGCATCTCCCGGTGCAGCCGTTCGACCAGGTCCAGCACGTCCACCTGGTGGGCCAGGTCGAGGAACGTGGTCGGCTCGTCCAGCAGCAGGATCTCGGTGCCCTGGGCCAGCGCCATGGAGATCCACACCCGCTGCCGCTGGCCGCCGGACAGGGTGTCCACCGTGCGCTCGGCGAACTCGCTCATCCCGGTCCAGTCCAGCGCCTCCGCCACCGCCGCCTCGTCGTCGCCGGACCACTGCCGGTACCACGCCTGGTGCGGGTGCCGGCCCCGGGCGACCAGGTCGGCGACGGTGAGCCCGTCCGGTGCGACCGGGGTCTGCGGCAGCACCCCGAGCACCTTGGCGACCTCGCGGGTCGGGTACCGGTCGATCCGCAGCCCGTCCAGCAGCACGTGCCCGTGCCGGGCCGGCAGCAGCCTGGCCAGCGCGCGCAGCAGTGTCGACTTGCCGCAGCCGTTGGGCCCGATCACCGCCGTGACCGTGCCGTCGAGCACGTCCAGGTCCAGGTCGTCGATCACCACCGCGTCGCCGTACCCCAGTCGCAGCTCGCGGGCCCGCAGCCGGACCGGCTGGGTGGCGGCGTTGGAGGGGGCGTTGGAGGTGGTGCTGGAGGCGGTGCTCGCGGCGGTGCTGGAGGCGGTGCTGGAGGCGGTGCTGGAGGCGGTGGAGTTCTCGGTCATAGCGACACTCCACGGTTGCGGCGGCCGAGCAGGTACAGCAGGTACGGGGTGCCCAGCACGGCCGTGACGATGCCGACCGGCAGCTCCCGGGGCAGCGCGGTACGGGCGATCAGGTCGGCGGCCACGGTGAGCAGCGCGCCGTAGACGGCGGAGGCCAGCAGCGGCGGGGTGGCGGTGCGGACCAGGCGCTGGCAGACCTGCGGCACGACCAGCGCGACGAACCCGATCGGCCCCGCGCTCGCCGTGGCCACCGCGGCCAGCACCAGTCCGACCAGCCCGAGCGCCACCCGGGACCGGTTCACCCGCACGCCGAGGCCGCTGGCGGTGTCGTCGCCCAGTTGCAGCGCACCGAGCCCGAACGCCAGCAGCAGCGCGGTCGGCACCAGCACCACGAGGGCCGTGCCGACCGGGAGCACCTGGGCCCAGCCGCTGGAGTTGAGCGAGCCGGTCAGCCACACCGTCGCCTGGGTGGCCTGGTTGATGTTCGCCACGACCAGCAGCCAGGAGGTGATGCCGACCGCGACCGCGTTCACCCCGACCCCGACCAGCACCAACCGGTCGCTCTGCACGCCGCGCCGGTAGGCAAGGCCGTACACCACCACGGCCGCGAGCACCCCGCCGAGCAGCGCGGCGAGCGGGACGCCGAGCGAGGCCATCAGCCCGACCGCGACGCCACCGCCGCCGCCCAGCGCGATCACCGCGACCGCGGTGGTGCTCGCCCCGGCCAGCACCCCGAGCAGGTCCGGGCTGGCCAGCGGGTTGCGTGTGACGGACTGGGTGAGCGCCCCGGACAGGCCGAGCGCGGCGCCGACCAGCACCCCGGTCAACGTCCTCGGCAACCGCAGCTGCAGCACGATGAAGCGCTGCGCCCGGTCACCGCCGCCGGCCAGTGCGGCGAGCACGTCGCCGATCGAGATCGGGAAGTCGCCCCGGCCGATGTTCACCGCGGCCGCCAGCACCACGAGGGCCGCGCCGACCAGCGTCACGGTGACCAGCCTGGGCCGCCAGACCCCGGAGAACCCGCCCACCCGGATCGCCGGGCGCCCCAACACCGCCGCGGTGGCGGCATCGACACCGGCTCGGGTACCGGGCTCGGCTGCGCGACCGGAGCGCCCGGTCACAACCGGACCAGCTTGCGCCGGCGGACCAGGAAGACGAAGAACGGTGCCCCGATGAACGCCAGCACGATCCCGACCTGCAGCTCGCCGGGGCGTGCCACCACCCGGCCGACCACGTCGGCGACCAGCAGCAGGACCGCGCCGGCCAACCCGGCGGCCGGCAGCAGCCAGCGGTAGTCCGGGCCGGTGCAGAACCGGGCCAGGTGCGCCACCACCAGCCCGAGGAACGCGATCGGGCCGCAGGCCGCCACCGCCGCACCGGTCAGCAGGGTGATCGCGACGAGCCCGGTCCACCGGGTCACCGTGACGTTCTGACCGAGGCCCCGCGCGACGTCCTCGCCGAGCGCGAGCAGGTTCAGTCCCGGCGCGTTCGCGAACGCCAGCAGGAGGCCGACCAGCAGGAACGGGGTGATCTGGCCGACGATGGCGACGTCCCGGCCGGCCAGCGCGCCGACGTCCCAGAACCGGTACGAGTCCAGCGTGGCGCTGTCCGAGAGCACGATCGCCGAGCTCAGTGCCCGGAGCAGGTAGCTGACCGCGACCCCGGCCAGCGCCAGGGTGACCGGCGTCGGGCCGCCCCGGCCGGCCGAGCCGAGTAGGAAGACCGCCACACTGGCGGCGAACGCCCCGGCGAAGGCGAACCACACGTAGCCGTAGAGGCTGGTCACCCCGAACGCGAAGATCCCCAGCACCACGAAGAACGCGGAGCCGGCGCTCACCCCGAGCAGGCCGGGCTCGGCCAGCGGGTTGCGGGTGTGGCCCTGCATGAGCGCGCCCGCGACGCCGAGCGCGATGCCGACCAGGATGCCCAGTACGGTGCGCGGCAGCCGCAGGGTCCGCACCACCAGGTCGTCCTCGGCGGCGGCCGGCGACCAGAGTGCGTCCCACACGTGACCGAGCGGAATGGCCTTGGCGCCGACCGCGATGCTCGCCAGCACAGCCAGTACCAGCAGTAACAGCAGTAGCAGCAGGAAGCCGATCCGGCGGGACCGTCGGGCACCGGTACCGGTGCGCCTCGGGCGCCGGGTCGGGGGAGTACCTGACCCGGTGATCGCCGTCGTCACCGCGTGTCTTCTCCTTGCAGTCCTCGCCACTCGCCGCCCGGTCGTCGCCGGCGGTCGTTGCCAGCTGTCGTTGCCGGCACTGTCCGGCCACAACTTGGGCGTGGTCACACCTTAAGTGAGGCTAACAATGTTCGGCGCCCGGTTGAACCGGCGCTGAGTCCGATCTCACCGGGCGCCGCGTGCGGTTCAGGCGGCCCGGTGCCGGGCGGCCGGGTCCGGGCGGGTCGGCGCGCTGGCCCGGGGCGGCGAGAGGTCCGCCGCGCCGGCGCCCGGGACGTGCGTGGTCCACGGGGGCGACGACGGCGCGCGCACCGGCTGTGGCTGGAATTCGGTCGGCCGGGTGGCCATGATGAGCATGATCAGGCCGAGGCCCACGAGCACCAGGGCGTGGGAGCCCACCCTTGCCGGGTCCACGTTGCCGCTGACCAGGTCCAACGTGCTGACGAGGGCCAGCACCACGACGAAGCTGCCCAGTACCGGGATCGTGCCGGCCAGGTGCCGGGTCCAGACCGCGCCGGCCAGGAAGGCGACCCCGAGGGCCAGGTTCCAGGCCGAGGACTCGTGCGACATGTGGGCCAAGTCGGCGCCCATCATGCCCGACCCCATCATCGCGTGACCCATCATCGCCTGACCCATCGCGTGGCCCATCGCTCCGGAGCCCGCCATGGCCGCGTCCGGGTCGCCGCCGGAACTGGCCAGCACCAGTCCGACGCCACCGACGAAGGCCTGCACGACGCCGACGCCGCCCAGCGCGAGCCGGGCCGCCCGGTGCCAGAGCCGGCGCCTCGGCGAGCGTGGCCGGGGCAGGTGGGACAGGGCCTCGGCCAGCGCGGCGTCGGTCAGGCCGGGCGCGGGGTCGGCCGGCGCGGTCCGGATCAGGCGGTTGACCAGTGCCGCGTCGGAGAACCAGCGGGTGCACTCCGGGCACTCGGCAAGGTGCGCCCTGGCAGCGGGCAGCTCGGCGGGATCGGCCTCGCCGTCCAGGTCGGCCGACAGGTGCTCGCGGCAGGTGCTACAGCCCATGTTGCTGAGGTCGGAAGTGATCATGGAGTGGTTCCCGGCTCGCTGAAAAAGTGGTCACCCGCTGTCCCGGGTCTCCCGGTGGTCCCGGTCGGCCAGGTGTCCGATGAGGTCGTCGCGGGCCCGGGCGACCCGAGAGCGGATGGTGCCCACCGGGCAGCCGCACACCTCGGCGGCCTCGTGGTAGCTGAGCCCGAGCAGCTGGGTGAGCAGGAATGCCAGGCGCCGGTCCGGGTCCAGCGTGTCGAGGACCGCGTGCAGGACCACCGCCTCGCTGAGGTCGCCGCCCGAGGCCGCGAGGGGCGCGTCGTCGAGGGTGACCTCGGGGTCGATCCTGGGCCGGGCGCGGATGCCGCGCACGTGGTCGGCGGCGACCCGGCGGGCGATGGACAGCAGCCAGGCCCGCACCGAGGACTCGGCCCGGAAGCCGGGCAGCGAGCGGAATGCCCGGGCGTAGGTCTCCTGGGTCAGGTCCTCGGCGACCCCGCGGTCGCTGAGCGCCACCAGCATCCGCCAGACCTGCTGCTGGGTGTGCTGGACGAACTGGGTGGCCGCCCGCTCGTCCCCGGCGCGGGCGCGCAGCGCCAACTCGGTGAGCGCGGCGTCGTCCATCATCGGGCGGGTCCTCCTCGTCGGCGCCGGCCGTCACTCGGCGGCACCGACCCGAATCTCACCACACCACCGAGGGCGGGCGCGCCCCGACGCGGTGTCGGCGTGGCGCCCGGCTTAGCCGGCGCCCGCCGGGGTCCGCTGCGCGCGCACCGCGTCGACCAGCAGGAACAGCAGCAGCGAGAGGCCGAAAACGGGCAGGAAGATACCGACCGCGATCGCGACGGCACCGACCAGTGCGATGGCACCGAAGCCGGCCCGCCGCGTGCCGCCGGGCGGGCCGGTCGGCGCCGGCACCGGCGCCGGCCGGGCGGGTCGGCGCAGCCACCACATCCGGTAACCCCAGACGATCATGGAGATCAGTCCGAGCGCGAGCGCGGCCAGGGCCAGCTGGCTGGCCAGCCCGAACAGCAGCCCCATGTGGGCGTCGACGCCCCAGCGGGCCAGCTTCGCCGCGAGTGGCCAGTCCGCGAACCGGATCTGGTCCACGACGGTGCCGGTGGCCGGGTCGATGGCGAGCGAGTCGTGCTTCTCCGGCCAGGACCGCTTCGTCTGGGTGATCACCCACGCGCGGCCCGGCTTGGTCGCCGGGGTGATCTCGACGGGGTCGCTCAGGCCGTGCTCGCGGGCGACGGCCAGCACCTGCCCCGCGGTGGCTGCCAGGTCGGCGGTGCCGCTGGGGCGGGGTTGGTGGGGGCGAGCTGGTCGGCCGGCAGGGCGGTGTGCACCGAGGGGGAGCTCCAGTGCAGCGCGGCGCGCACCGAGTCCACGTTGGTCCCGGCGAACTGCGACCAGGTCAGCCCGGTCGCGGACAGGAACAGCAGGCCGACCGCGGCCCACAGCCCCACGGCGCCGTGCCAGGACCGCACCCGGGCTCGGCCGGCGCCGCGCAGGCGGGGTGTCACGGCCAGGCGGAGCCGGCGGGCCCGCCGGCCACGCCGCACCCTGGCGACCCAGAGCGTGAGGCCGCTGAGCGTGAGCACCCAGAGCCAGCTGGCGGCCAGCTCCGTATAGACCCGGCCGACGGCGCCGAGGTGCAGGGTGCGGTGCAGCTCGTCGAACCAGGCCCGCACCGGCAGCCACTCGCCGTAGGTGGTCAGGATGCCGCGCACCTGGGCGTTGTACGGGTCCAGGAACACCGTGCGCGAGTAGTCCTCGGGCACCCCGGGGGCGTCGAAGATCACCCGGGTGGTGCCGTCGGCGGTGCCCGCCGGCCGGATGGCGCTCACCGTGCCCTCCGGCAGGGCGGCGATGGCGGCGCTGACCTGCCGCGACAGCGGCACCGGGGTCGCGCCGGGCGGCACCGGCACGTGCAGCTGGTCGTGGTGCACGAGCTGCTCGAGCTGCGGGCTGAGCGTGTACAGCAGCCCGGTCACGGCGGCGACCAGCAGGAACGGGCCGACGAACAGCCCGGCGTAGAAGTGCACCCGCATCAGCAGCGGGCGCAGCTCCCGCCACCACCAGGCCCGCGCCGTCCTCCTGGTGGGATCCAGTTCGTCGCGGCCGTCGAGGACGTCGCCGCCGTCGCGGCCGTCGCGGCCGTCGCGGTCGTCACGGACGTCGCCGCCGTCGAAGGCTTCGCGGTCGGGCACGGACACCGTGGTCTCGGACATGCGGTCCTTCGCTGTCGATGCGGTCGGGATCGGCAGTGGGCTCAGAGCATGGCCAGGAACATCGCGGCCATCCCGAGGCTCATCGCCAGGTGACAGACCGCGTCGGCGCGCGGGGTCAGCGCCGCGAGCAGGGGGTTGGCCGGGGCCGCGTGTGACGCGACGGTTGTTGACGTGACTGTTGACGTGACCGTTGTTGACACGACAGCGGTCGAGGTTGCCGCGGTCGAGGTGGCCGCGACCGTCGGGGCGGCGGACGTCGGGGCGGCGGACGTCGCCGTTGCTGACGTGGCAGCCGCGGGCGTGCCCGACGGCGCCGGCAGCGCCCGGCGCAACCAGAAGCCGGCCCCCAGGACCAGGCCGGCGATGAAGATCCAGGTCAGTGCGATCGCCCAGCCCGGGGTGGCGGTGACCGGCCGGGCGTCGAGGCCGGTGTCCGTGCCACCCATCGTCATGCCACCCATCGCCATGCCACCCATCGTCGTGCCGTCCATCTGCATGCCGCCGCTCGGACCCGCCACCGAACCGGCCATCAGCAACGGCATCGCCGCGACCATCCAGACCATCGAGCCCGACATCAGCAGATGGAAGCCGGGCGCCGGGCAGCCCGGGTGCCCGGTCGCGCGGCCGCGCACGAGTCGGGTGAGGAAGTAGCCGCTCAGTGCGAGGTAGGCGATGAGCTGCACCGCGTCGCCGGCGCCGCCGCCGTAGGCCCACACCATCGCGATCATCCCGAGGCTCATCAGCACGTGGGACAACTCGGCCACCTGGTCGCCGTGGTGACCGGCGACGCCGGCGCGCAGCGAAGCCCAGCGCAACAGCGAATAGCCACCGGAGAGGGCGAACAGGATGGTCAGCGCCACACTCAGCGGTACCGATGAGATCACGCGGGTCTCCCTCGTTGCCGGCCCAGGTCGCCTGTCCAGTCAGCTGGAAGTTCTCGCGAGTTCCCGATCACTCGATTGGGTGACGGTGCTCACACTCGCGGCGCGCCGACTCGCCGGGCCCCGGCGGTCGCCGCCCGGTTCTGTCGGGGGTGTCCGGTACGACCGTGGGGAAGCTACGGGGGGACGGTTCGTCTGATGTCACTTCATGTCCAGCTCGATGCGCTCGCCCGGGCGCGACAGGATGAACTGCTGCGGGAGGCCGAGCTCGATCGGCTGGCCCGCGCCTGGCGGCGGTCCGCCGGTCCTCGGTATCCCGCTGCCGCGCGGGTGCGGGCCCGAATCGGCTGGGCGCTGGTCGAGCTGGGGCTCCGCCTCGCGGTTGCCGGTCCGGGGCGCTAGGGGGCGCTAGCTCTCGGCCAGCTGGTCGGTCGCGGTCTGGCCGGCCTCGGTGACGTCCCGCAGGAAGCCGGCGAGCAGCTCGAGCTGCTCGCCGGTGTACCCGGCGCAGATCTGGTCCATCGAGGTGGCCATCCCGGAGTAGAGCCCGAACACCTCGGCGGCGCGGCCGGGCAGCGCCCTGACGAGCACCGCGCGGCGGTCCGTGGTGTCGCGCTCCCGGACCGCCCAGCCGCCGCGCTCGAGCCGGTCGAGCACCCCGGTCACGGTGGCCGGGTGCAGCCCGGCGTGCCGGGCCAGGGCGGTCGGGCTGAGCGGCCCGAACCGGCCGATCAGGTCGAGGCAGTCGAGGTCAACGTCCTTGATCTCCAGATGCGTGCTGACCTGATGGTTGAGCAGGGTCAGCTGGAGGCTCAGTGCGCGCAGCGAGTCCTTCACCGACGTGGTCAGCCGCCGCCGGTGCCGAGGGTCGTCGGTATCCGCAGAAGATATGAAACTCATATGATATGTTCTCCGTATTGAATGACTTGCGTAGAACAAGGTACCCGGATCGAGCGGCGGTACCGACGAAGGGCCGATCATGATCTTGATTACCGGCGCGACCGGCAACGTCGGGCGGGCGGCCGTCGAGCTGTTGCTGGCGCGGGGGCACAAGGTGCTGGCGGTCAGCCGTGACCCGGCCGCCGCCGCGCTTCCCGCCGATGCCGAGGTGATCGCCGGTGACCCGTCCCGGCCCGGCACGTTGGCCCCCGCGTTGGCCGGGGTGCGGGCGATCCTGCTGAGTCCGCGCGCGGTCGGGGAGGGCACCGCCGAGCTGCTCGCGCTGGCCGCCGAGCGCGGCGTCACCCAGGTGGTCGTGCTGTCCGCGCTGACCGTGGAGCACGGCGGCGGTGACCGGCGCTTCGCCGACGGCTTCCGGGCGGTGGAGGACGCGGCACGCGCTTCCGGCCTGGCGTGGACCTTCCTGCGGTGTGCCGACTTCGCCGCGAACGCGCTGGCCTGGGCGCCCCAGGTCCGCTCGACCGGGCAGGTGCGGGGTGCCTACGGGGCCGCCGCGACCTCGACGGTCCACGAGCGCGACGTTGCCGAGGTCGGCGTCCGCGCGCTGCTGGAGCCCGGGCACGGCGGGTGCTGCTACGAGCTCACCGGCCCGGAGTCGCTCACCCAGCGCGCGAAGGTCCGGCTCATCGGCGACGCGATCGGCGTCGACGTCGACTGGGTGGAGACCGAGCCCGAGCGGCTGCGGCGGGCGATGCTCGCCCAGGGTGTCCCACCGGACGTGCCGGACCGGCTGCTCGGCTACCTGGCCGACCATGTCACCCGGCCCGGACCGTCGTCGACCGCCGTGGCACGGCTGCTCGGCCGCCCCGCACGCACCTTCGCCGGCTGGGCGGCGGAGCACGCCGCCGCATTCCGTCACTGACTCGGCCGACTCCGGCCAACCGACCCTGCCCCAACCTTCAGGAGCGAAGTATGAAACTCACCATCGTCGCCGCCACCGGCGGCATCGGGCGGCACCTGCTCGAACAGGCCCTCGCGGCCGGCCACGAGGTCACCGCTGTGGTGCGCAACCCGAGCGGGCTGAGCACGCCGGCCCGGGTGGTCACCGCCGACCTGGCGGTCTCCGGTTCGGCGGCGCTGGAGACCGCCGTGGCCGGCGCCGATGCGGTGCTCTCCGGCCTCGGCGCGCGCTCCACCGCCGACACCGGGGTGGCCGAGCGGGGCACCAGGGCCGTCACGGAGGCGATGCGGGCGACGGGCGTGCGGCGGATCGTCGTGGTCAGCGCCGCGCCGATCGGCACCGTGGCGTCCCCCGGCCGCCCGCACCCGCCCAAGCACGACCCCGGTGACGGTTTCGCCATGCGGTACCTGCTCGGTCCGCTGGTCAAGGCCGCGCTGCGCGGGCACTACGCCGACCTCGCGCGGATGGAGGACGTGCTCAGGGACGGCGAGCTGGACTGGACCGCGGTGCGCCCGCCCCGGCTGACCGACAAGGCGCTCACCGGCAGCTACCGCACCGCGCCCGGTCAGAACCTGCCCGGCGGCGTGCGCATCTCCCGGGCCGACGTCGCCCACCTCATGCTACGGGTGCTCGACCAGCCCGAGACGATCAAGCAGGCCGTCGGGATCGCCAACTGAGACCCCCGTCGGCGGATCGGGCGGTCGCTCCCGGCCAGGGTGCTTGCGGCAGCTCGGTGCACGCAGGAGAGTGCACGCGTGGCGACCGAAAGCAAGCGTTCCCCCGTTACCTCATACGATCCGGTGGCGGGGCCGCGCACCAACGGGGCGAGCTCGGTAACCGGCCCGTGGTCGGCACTGCGCTATCTGCGCCAGGTCGGCGCGACCGCGCGCAACGTGGCCGAGGTGGTGCGGTTCGGCGGGTTGGAGACCGGTGAGCTGGCCTCCCCGTTCGCCGTGGTCGCCGAGCAGGTCAACTACCGGCTGCGGCACTACTTCGACGACGACCCGCCGGTCGGCGGCCGGCCGGTGCTGCTGATCCCGCCGCTGATGCTCACCGCCGAGGTCTGGGACGTCTCGCCCGGCACCTCCGCGGTGGCGAAGCTGCGTGCCGAGGGCATCGACCCGTGGGTGGTCGACTTCGGCGACCCGAGCCGGGAGCCGGGCGGCCTGGCCCGGACGCTGACCGATCACGTGCTCGCGGTGAGCGACGCCGTCGACCGGGTGGCCGAGGCGACCGGGCGGGACGTGGTGCTCGCCGGCTACTCCCAGGGCGGCATGTTCGCCTACCAGGTCACCGCGCTGCGGCGGGGCAAGCACGTGGACTCGGTGGTCACCTTCGGCTCGCCGGCCGACACCACGGCCCCGCTGCCGATCCCGCTCTCGCCCGAGATGCTGGCCAGGCTGGCCACCGGGCTGGTGGACAGCGGGCTGCTGCGTAAGGTCGCGCTGCCCAGCTGGGCCGTCCGGTTGGGCTTCAACCTGCTCAGCCCGGTGAAGACCGTGCAGGGCCGGGTGCAGTTCCTGCTGGCCCTGCACGACCGGGACGCGCTGCTGCCCCGGGAGCGGCAGCGTCGCTTCCTCGAGTCCGACGGCTTCACCGCCTACGCCGGCCCGGCGATCGCGGAGCTGCTGGAGCAGTTCGTCGCGCACAACCGGATGCTCGAGGGCGGTTTTGTGATCGACGACCGGCTGGTCACCCTCGCCGACATCGAGGTGCCGGTGTTGTCCGTGGTCGGCACCACCGACGCGATCGGCCACCCGGACGGGGTGCGGGCGATCCGCAGGGCAGCACCCCGCGCGGAGGTCTACGAGCTGGCGCTGCCGGTAGGGCACTTCGGGCTGGTGGTGGGCTCGCGGGCGAGCAAGGACACCTGGCCGGCCGTGGTCGACTGGGTGCGCTGGCGGGACGGGCGCGGTGAGCTGCCGTCGAACATCGGCCCGGCCGAGCTGGTCGAGTCGGCCGCGATGCGACCGGGCGCGGCGGCGGCCGCCGTCGGGCAGGCCGTCGAGTTCGGGCTGGACGCCACCCGGTTCGCGCTCGGTGCCGCGCGGCGGTTGGCCCGGGCGGCTACCGGGGTGGTCTCCGAGGCGCCCACGCTGCTGCCGAAACTGTCCCGGCTCGGGCACCTCGACGCATCGACCCGGATCTCACTCGGCCTGCTGCTCGACGAGCAGGTCGGCAAGACCCCGCAGGACGTGCTGTTCCTGTTCGGCGACCGCGGCTACCGGCAGCGCGAGGTCAAGCACCGGGTGGACAGCGTGGTGAAGGGCCTGATCAGCACCGGGGTCCGGCACGGCGACCGGGTCGGCGTGCTGATGGACACCAGGCCGAGCGCGTTCACCACGGTCGCCGCGCTGAGCCGGGTCGGCGCGACGGCGGTGTTGTTGCGCCCGGACGGCGACCTGCGCCGCGAGGCACGGCTGGGCGGGATCACCTGGGTGGTCTCCGACCCGGAGCACGCCGACGCGGTGGAGCAACTGGACGGGGCGCGCTGGGCCGTGCTCGGCGGCGGGGCGAACGACCGCGAGATGCGCCCCGATGTGATCGACATGGAGCGGATCGACCCGGACGCCGTCGAGCTGCCCGGCTGGTACCGGCCGAACCCGCAGCGGGCCGGCGACGTCGCGTTCGTGCTGTTCGTGGGGGAGGGCGCGACGACCCGGGCGGTGCGGATCACCAACCGGCGGTGGGCGATGTCGGCGCTGGGCACCGCGACGGCGGCCGCGCTGCGACCCGGTGACACGGTCTACAGCGTGGCGCCGTACTACCACTCGTCGGCGCTGTTGATGAGCGTCGGCGGCGCGATCGCCGGGGGTGCCCGGTTCGCGGTGGCCAGCGCGACCGACGCGGACACCTTCTGGGCCGAGGTGCGCCGCTACGGGGCCACCCACGTCTCCTACACCTGGACCTCGCTGCGCCAGATCACGATCGCGGAGCCGAACCCGAACGAGCACTACCACCCGATCAAGATGTTCCTGGGCTCCGGCATGCCGAGCAACCTGTGGCGCCGGGTGGTCCAGCGCTTCCCCCCCGCGCGGGTGCTGGAGTTCTACGCCTCGGCCGAGGGCGCGGCGATCCTGGCCAACCTCACCGGCAACCCGATCGGCTCGCTGGGACGGTCGCTGCCGGGCACCCCGGAGGTCCGGGTCGCGGCGTTCGACCAGGAGGCCGGCGGCCTCGAACTGGGCCCGGACGGGTTGGTCCGCGAGTGCGGCTTCGGCGAGGTGGGCCTGCTGCTGGCGCGGGTCGACCCGGCCGACTCGATGACCGGTAACCCGCTGCGTGGCGTATTCGAGCCGGACGATGCCTGGCAGTCCACCGGCGACCTGTTCCGGCGCGACGAGCACGGTGAGATGTGGCTGGTCGACCAGGTCACCTCACTGGTCCGCACCGCGTACGGGATTGCGGTACCGGCTACCGCGCGGCGCGCCATGGAGGCCATCCCGGCGGTCGACATCGCCGTCGCGTACGGGGTGCCCGAGGGCGACTCGCAGGTCCTGGTTACCGCCGTCACCCTGCGCCCCGGCACCGAGCTGACCGCCGCCGAGCTGGACCGGGCCTGCGACGCACTGCTGCCGGCGCACCGCCCGAGCTACGTGCAGGTGGTGCCGAGCATGCCGGTCACGGCCTGGTGCCGCCCGCTGTGGAGCTCGCTGCGCAAGGCCGGCATACCCAAGCCGACCAGGTCCCGGGACGTCTTCCGGCTCGGCGACGACCGGCAGCACTACCAGCCGATGGCGTAGCGGGCGCTCCTAGTCGTACTGACACCTAGCCGCGCATGATGCCCACCGGCAGGTACGCACTGACCACCCAGTTCGGCGCGTCGACCACCTCGGTGATCTTGAGGTCCACGCAGGTGCTGCTGAGGATGTAGGCATCGATGGGCTCGACCCCGTACTGGCTGCCGAGATGGTCGATCATGGCGCGCAGGGCGTCCCGGGCCGCCGCCATCAGGTCCGGGCCGACCCCCATGGTGGCGTAGTAGCCGGCGTCGTCGATGCCCCCGCGCAGCGGCCCCGGGGTCTGCAGCTGCGGCCCGGGGATCCGGCGGTCGCGGTGCAGCCAGACCCGGACGGCCCCGCTGGCCGACGCCTCGATGGCACTGACGCACACCTCGCCGTCGCCCTGCGCCGCGTGCGGGTCGCCGAGGGCGAGCCGCGCCCCGGGCACCTGGACCGGCAGGTAGAGCCGCGCGCCGGCGACCAGGTCGCGGCAGTCCAGGTTGCCGCCGAAGTGGCCGGGCGGGAGCACCGGCAGCGGCTCGACGGTGTCCGGGCAGACACCCATGACACCGAGGAACGGCCGCACCGGGACGGTGGCGAGCCCCTTGAAATCAGCGCCGGCCGCCGGCCCCCCGCTCAGGTCCCAGCGGTGGAAGTGGGCGTCCGGGAAGTCGTCGCTGAGCAGGCCGAGGCCGGGCACCACGGCGGTCCAGCCCCAGTCGGTGGGGGAGACCTCGAGGACCTCGATCTCCAGCACGTCCCCGGGTTCGGCGCCGTCGACGATGATCGGGCCGGCGAGCGGGTACACCCGGTCCCAGTCCAGGTCGGGCAGTGGGTCGCCGGTGCGCAGCGCGTCGAACTGTCCGGCCAGGGCCTCCTGCACGGAGAACGTGATGGTGTCCCCGTCGGACACCGTGAGGGCGGGCGGGTGGGTGGTGGTCCACAGGCGGTGGTCCGGGCCGGTGAGCTCGTGAGCAACCATGTCGGGGCGTCCTCCGGAAGGCCGGCTGTCGGTCAGGGTGCGGCGCAGTTCGCCACGCTGGCGTTCTCCAGGTATCTGCGCAGTACGGCGTAGAGCTCGACGAGTACGACGTTGCCGGTGGCCTCGGCGGTGACCTGGTGGAACCGTGAGTCGGCCGCGACGAACGCGGCGACATCGCCGGCGGCGGCGTACTCCCGGCACTGCCGCAACGCGTCGCGGAGTTGCTCGACGTGGGTGTCGCTGCGCCGCTCGGGCGCGATCTGCGCGATCAGCACCTCGAGCGCGCGCCGCACCTCGAAGACCTCGGCGACGTGTGCCTTGGTCAGGCGCTCCTCGAGGCTCTCCTTCGGCGGCGCCGAGCCGACGAACGTGCCGCTGCCCTGCCTGGTCTCCAGCCGGCCCTCGTGGGAGAGCACCCGGATGGCCTCGCGCAGGGTGGACCGGCCGACACCCAGCTGGGGCGCCAGCCGCGACTCACTGGGCAGCCGGTCGCCGGGGTGCAGATCCTCGTGCTCAATGAGCTCGCAGAGGCTGGCGATGACCTGTTCGACGAGCGGGCGCCGCACGGGCATCGTCGCCGGCCGCCAGTACTCGAGCATGGGGTCAGGCTACGGGAGAGATCAGGCGGCACGGTCCTGGACGCGGGCGGAGCGCAGCTGCGGCAACGTGCCGGGCGGACCAGCATCGTGGTGACCGAGTCCTGAGGCTCAGGGTGCGGACGATCCCGCGCCGGCTCCCTCGTCGAGGGTGAAGAAGGTCAGCCGGGCGCCGTCGGCGGCGCTGCCGTTGCCGCCCTCGCCCTGCTGGTAGGCGCCGGCCTGGAAGCGGACGGTGGCGCCCTTGAACGGTGCCGGGATCGCGGCGCTGGCCTGGCGGCTGTTGGAGCCGTAGGTCGCGGTGAAGATGAGCTTGCCGTTGCCGGGGTCGCTGATCGTGTAGTCGAACCGGGCGCCGAGCGGCACGCCGGTGATCAGCGGGTACTTGTCGGAGGTGGATCCGCTCTGGGCCTGTTTCATGACGACTTTGATCGTGCCGGCGTCGTAGTGCAGCATCACGAACGGCACCGAGCTGATGTCGTCGGCGCCGTGGATCTGGCCGATGATGATGTCCTGGTTGCCGCTCGGTGCCTGCGCCACCGAGACCGACGCGCGCAGCGTGTGCTGGCCGGTGCCGGCCTTGAAGTTGTTCAGGCTGACCAGCTCGGTGCGCGGGTGCTGGGAGTTCGGGGTGGTCGCGCCGTTGACCGGTGCCCAGAACTTGAGGCAGCCGTTGCCATCGCGGGTCAGGTACGGCGGGGCGCTGTCGGCCGGGTTGATGCTGGCCGCGGTGCCCTTCTCCGACGCCTTCGGCAGGGTCAGCTTCCAGCCGGAGAGGTTCACCGCGCTGGCCACTCCGTTGACGCCGTTCTCGACACCGCTCGTCACGCCGCCGACCGCCTGACCGAGATCCGGCAGCGGGGAGCCGGCGATGGGTGGGGAGGGGGTGGTCGACGGGGAGAACCAGGGTGACGAGGCCTGAGGTGACGCGGCCTGCGGGTACGCGGCCTGAGGTGACGCGACCTGTGGCGACGAGGGCTGAGGTGACGAGGACTGCGGGGACGAGGTATGCGGGCTGGGCGGCTGCTGGCCGTCACCCCCGCCGGGCTGCCCCGGCAGCACGATGACGATCACGGCGAGCGCGCCAGCGACTATCCCCGACACGAGTCACCTCCGATTCGCCAGCGATTACCCCTAGTGGGGCGATGGATCTACACATGGTGAGCTACCGACCTCTCAAACGGGGCTGAATGACCAAATCGGGGGAGGCTGACTCATTCGTGTGTGTGGCCCCACTTGCCAACTGTCGATTGTGTTGATCACAGATACCGGACGGTGCGCGGCCATGGTCACGGACCGCGACACGCCCTCATGTAGTGGTCCGAAGGTGGAACAGGCCCAACATGTAGGGTCTGTGTCGTCGGTGGTTCGTGGTCCGCGCACCTGGGTGGGCCACGTGGCAACAGGGAACCCGGTGCAAGTCCGGGACTGCCCCGCAGCGGTGAACGGGAACGACAGTCGTCATGGAGCACTGGGTGCGCGCGCACCTGGGAAGCGACGGCCGGTAGGTGGCGTGTGCGCACTGAGGCACGCCGAGCCCGTGAGTCCGAAGACCTGCCCTCGATGGGTGCGCCGCCGGCGCGCTCGGGTCCGTGGCTTCGTGGGAGGGCCGCAGTGCACGGGGGGCGACCGGTCGATCGGTCGTGCGTCCCCGGGCTGCCACGTCGCAAGAGTCGCTGACCGCCATCAGGCCGCGAACTCGCGAGGAGTAGCGCTGAACATGACCGTCACCGAAGAGCAGGCGCCCCCACGTCCGCCCACACCACTCACGACCGAAGTTCCGGTGGTCCGCCGCAACGGAGAGACCACCCCGTTCGACTCGCACAAGATCTCCTCGGCGCTGACCAGGGCATTCCTCGACGTGGAAGGCACCGACGCCGGCGCCTCCAGCCGGGTGCGGGCCGTGGTTGCTGGGCTGACCGAGGCCGTCGAGCTCGCCCTGCTGCGCCATGCCCGGCCGGACCGGGCGCTGCACATCGAGCAGATCCAGGACCAGGTGGAGCTGGCGCTGATGCGCGGCGGGCACCACCAGGTGGCCCGTTCCTACGTGCTGTACCGGGAGGAGCACGCCCGGGCCAGGGCGGCGGACCCGGAGACCCCGGACCCGGCGCAGCCCCGGGTGCGCCTCGCCGACGGCAGCACCGCGCCGATCGACCTCGCCCGGCTGGAGCGGATCATCGCCGAGGCGTGTGCCGGGCTGCCCGGTGCGGACGCCGACCGGGTGCTCAGCGAGACCCGGAAGCTGCTCTACGACGGCATCGGCGTCGAGGAGCTGGACCAGGCCCCGGTGCTGGCCGCCCGCGCCCTGGTCGAGACCGACCCGGATCACTCCTTCGTGAGCTCCCGGCTGCTCCTGGACCTGCTCCGCCGGGAGGCGTTCAGCGCGCTCGGGCTGACCCCGCCGGCCGACCAGGCCGAGACCGCGCGCCGCTACCCCGAGTACCTGGCCGCGTACCTGCGCCGCGGCATCGAACTGGGTCAGCTCGACCCGGCGCTCGGCGAGTTCGACCTGGGCCGCCTCACCGCGGCGGTGGCGCCGGAACGGGACCTGGACTTCGGGTTCCTCGGCCTGCAGACGCTCTACGACCGCTACCTGCTGCACTCCGGCGGCAAGCACTACGAGCTGCCGCAGGCGTTCTTCCTGCGGGTGGCGATGGGTCTGTCGATCCGGGAGATCGACCGGGAGGCCCGGGTCGAGGAGTTCTACTCGCTGCTGTCGGTGTTCGACGTGATGTGCTCGACGCCGACCCTGTTCAACGCCGGCACCACCCGCGCGCAGCTGTCCTCCTGCTTCCTCACCTCCATCCCGGACGACCTGCCCGGCATCTTCGGCGCGATCAGCGACAACGCGCTGCTGAGCAAGTACGCGGGCGGGCTGGGCAACGACTGGACGCCGGTGCGCGGCATCGGCGCGCACATCCGGGGCACCAACGGCGTGTCCCAGGGCGTCGTGCCGTTCATGAAGATCGCCAACGACACGGCGGTCGCGGTCAACCAGGGCGGCAAGCGCAAGGGCGCCGTCTGCGCCTACCTCGAGACCTGGCACATCGACGTCGAGGAGTTCCTGGACCTGCGCAAGAACACCGGCGACGACCGGCGGCGCACCCACGACATGAACACCGCGAACTGGGTGCCCGACGAGTTCCTGCGCCGGGTGCGGGCCGACGCCGACTGGACCCTGTTCTCCCCGGACGAGGCCTCCGACCTGCACGACCTGTACGGCGACGAGTTCGCGGCGGCGTACCAGGCGCACGAGGAGGCGGCCGCCCGGGGCGAGCGCAAGGTCTTCCGCACGGTCCGCGCGGTGGAGCTGTGGCGGCGGATGCTGACCATGCTGTTCGAGACCGGGCACCCGTGGATCACGTTCAAGGACCCGTGCAACGTGCGCTCGCCGCAGCGGCACGCCGGCGTGGTGCACTCGTCGAACCTGTGCACCGAGATCACCCTGAACACCCACGGCGGCGGCGGCGGGCTCAACAGCGCCGACGAGGTGGCGGTGTGCAACCTGGCCTCGGTGAACCTGGCCCGCCACGTCGGCCCGCGCCCGGACGGCACCGTCGGGATCGACACCGAGCGGCTGGCCCGCACGGTGCGCACCGCCGTCCGGATGTTGGACAACGTGATCGACATCAACTTCTACACGATCCCGGCGGCGCGGCGGTCCAACCTGCGGCACCGCCCGGTCGGCCTCGGCCTGATGGGGCACCAGGACGCGCTGTTCACCCTGCGCATCCCGCTGGCCTCGGACGCGGCCGTGGAGTTCGCCGACGAGTCGATGGAGCAGATCAGCTACCACGCGATCGCGGCGTCCTCCGACCTGGCCGCCGAGCGGGGCCGGTACGCCTCCTTCGAGGGCTCGCTGTGGAGCCAGGGCGTGCTGCCGATCGACTCGGTGGAGCTGCTCGCGGCGACCCGGGGCGACGGCGAGCTCGAGCTGGACCGGACGAAGCGGCTGGACTGGGACGCGCTGCGGGCCCGCGTGGTCGCCCAGGGCATGCGCAACTCCAACGTGATGGCCATCGCGCCGACCGCCACGATCGCCAACATCACCGGCGTCAACCAGTCGATCGAGCCGCTCTACCGCAACCTCTACGTCAAGGCCAACATGTCCGGCGACTTCACGGTCGTCAACGAGCACCTGGTGCGAGACCTGGCCGAGCGCGGGCTGTGGGACCCGGTGATGGTCGGCGACCTGAAGTACTTCGACGGCGCGCTGGGTGAGATCGAGCGGGTGCCGGCGGAGCTCAAGGAGCTCTACGCCACCGCGTTCGAGATCGACAGCCGCTGGCTGATCGAGGCGGCGTCGCGGCGGCAGAAGTGGCTGGACCAGGCACAGTCGCTGAACCTGTACCTGGCCAAGCCCAGCGGCCGCGAGCTGGACGAGCTCTACCAGCTGGCCTGGGTGCGCGGCCTGAAGACCACGTACTACCTGCGTTCGCAGGCGGCCACCAGGGTGGAGAAGTCCACCCTGACCGGCACCGACGGCCGCCTCAACGCGGTAGCCCCCACCGCCGGCACAAACGGGGTGCCTGTTGTTACCGAACTCCACACGGGGCAGCTTTCGGGCCCCGAAAACCTGCCTGGTGTGCAGCTCGGTAACGGGGGGCCGCCCGCTCCCGAGCCTGCCGCGGCTTCCGCCGCCCCCGAGCTGGTGGCTGGTGCGGCCTGTTCGATCGACGACCCGGACTGCGAGGCCTGCCAGTGAGCCTGAACTTCGACACCCCGACCGACACCCCGACCGCGACGACCACCGCCGACCCGACCGGGCTCGGCACCATCGAGCGCGGCGCCTCCCGGGTCGACGTCTCGGACAAGCGAATGATCAACGCGCGGGCGGACGTCAACCAGCTGTTACCGCTGAAGTACCGGTGGGCGTGGGAGAAGTACCTGTCCGGCTGCGCGAACCACTGGATGCCCTCCGAGGTGTCCATGCAGGCGGACATCGCGCTGTGGCGCTCGCCCGACGGCCTGACCGCCGACGAGCGGCACATGGTGAAGCGCAACCTGGGCTTCTTCGCCACGTCCGAGTCGCTGGTGGCCAACAACATCGTGCTCGCCGTCTACCGGCACCTCACCAACCCGGAGTGCCGCCAGTACCTGCTGCGCCAGGCGTTCGAGGAGGCGGTGCACACGCACACCTTCCAGTACATCTGCGAGAGCCTCGGGCTGGACGAGGGTGAGCTGTTCAACGCCTACCGCGAGGTGCCCTCGATCACCGACAAGGCGGCGTGGGCCCTGCAGCACACCAGGAGCCTGGAGGACCCCGACTTCGCCACCGGTACCCCGGGCGCCGACCAGGCCTTCCTGCGCGATCTGGTGGCGTTCTACGTGGTGTTCGAGGGCATGTGGTTCTACACCGGGTTCGCCCAGATCCTGGCGCTCGGCCGGCGGGGCAAGATGGTCGGGATCGCCGAGCAGTACCAGTACATCCTGCGCGACGAGTCGATCCACCTGAACTTCGGCGTCGACGTGATCAACCAGATCGCGGCCGAGAACCCGGGGCTGTGGACCGACAGCTTCGCCGGCCAGGTGCGGGCGATGCTCGCCGAGGGCTGTGAGCTGGAGATCGCCTACGGCCGGGACACGCTGCCCAGGGGCATGCTCGGGCTGTCCGCCGACTCCTGCCAGCAGTACATGCGGTTCATCGCCGACCGGCGGTGCGCCCAGCTCGGGCTCGCGCCGCTGTTCGGGGCCAGCGAAAACCCGTTCGGCTGGATGTCCGAGACGATGGACCTGAGCAAGGAGAAGAACTTCTTCGAGACCCGGGTCACCGAGTACCAGACCGGCGGCACGCTCGTCTGGTGAGACCACCGCATGGGGCCCGGCTCACCGCCGGGCCCCATGCGGTGACCGCTACGTCAGCGGCCGGTCCTTGGGGCCGATGGGGGAGGGCAGCACCTCGCGGCCGGTCAGGTAGCGGTCGACCTCGGCGGCCGCGGAGCGGCCCTCGGCGATCGCCCACACGATCAGTGACTGGCCCCGCCCCATGTCCCCGGCGACGTAGATGCCCGGCACGCTGGTTTTGAAGGTGGCGTCCCTGGCCACGTTGCCGCGCTCGTCGTACTCGACGCCGAGGCCGTCGAGCAGCTTGCCCTTCTCCGGCCCCACGAAGCCCATTGCCAACAGCACCAGCTCGCAGGGCAGGTCCAGCTCGCTGTCCGGCACCGGGACGAACTTGCCCTTCTCGAAGACGACCTCGGACAGCCGCAGGGCGCGGACCTGGCCGTCGTCGTCGCCGAGGAACTCCTGGGTGTTGACCGCGAACATCCGGTCGCCACCCTCCTCGTGCGCCGAGGTCACCCGGTAGATCGTCGGGTAGGTCGGCCACGGCTGGGCGTCGGCGCGGCGGTCCGGCGGCGTCGGCATGATCTCCAGCTGGGTCACCGAGGCGGCGCCCTGGCGGTGCGCGGTGCCCAGGCAGTCGGCGCCGGTGTCACCGCCGCCGATGATCACCACGTTCTTGCCCTCGGCGTGGATGGGCGAGCGGTCCAGGTCGCCCTCCTGCACCCGGTTCGACGGCGGCAGGTACTCCATCGCCTGGTAGATGCCGGCCAGCTCACGGCCGGGTACCGGCAGGTCCCGCCAGGCGGTGGCGCCGCCGGCCAGGATGACCGCGTCGAACTCCGCGCGCAGGTCCTCGACCGGGATGTCGACGCCGACCTCGACGCCGGCCTGGAACTCGGTGCCCTCGGCACGCATCTGCTCCAGCCGCCGGTCGAGCCGGTGCTTGGCCATCTTGAACTCGGGGATGCCGTAGCGCAGCAGTCCGCCGATCCGGTCCGCGCGCTCGTAGACCACCACGTCGTGCCCGACCCGGGTGAGCTGCTGGGCGGCGGCCAGCCCGGCCGGGCCGGAGCCGATCACGGCGATCCGCTTGCCGGTGTGCATGGTCGGCGGCTTCGGGGTGACCCAGCCCTCGTCCCAGGCCCGGTCGATGATCTCGATCTCGACCTGCTTGATGGTCACCGCGTCGTCGTTGATGGCCAGCACGCAGGCCGCCTCGCACGGTGCCGGGCACAGCGTCCCGGTGAACTCCGGGAAGTTGTTCGTGGCGTGCAGGCGCTCGGCGGCGTCGGCCCAGTCGTTGCGCCAGACCAGGTTGTTCCACTCCGGGATGAGGTTGCCCAGCGGGCAGCCCTGGTGGCAGAACGGGATCCCGCAGTTCATACATCGGCCGGCCTGGGTCTTCAGCGTGTCGCGGCTGAAGTCCTCGTAGACCTCATTCCAGTCCCGCAGCCGCAGGTCGACCGGCCGGCGCACCGGGGTTTCCCGCCCGTTCTTGAGAAAACCCCTGGGGTCAGCCATGTGCGGCCTCCATGATCGCCTCGTTGACATCCCGGCCGTCGCGCTCCGCCTCGGCCTGGGCGGCCAGCACCCGCTTGAAGTCCTTGGGCATGACCTTGCCGAACCGGTCCAGTGCCTTGTCCCAGTCGGCCAGCAGCGCGTGCGCCACCGCGGACCCGGTCTCGGCGTAGTGTCGAGCCACCGCGTCCGCCAGGAAAGCACGGTCCTCGGCGTCCAGCGGATCCAGGTCGACCATCTCCTGGTTGACCCGCCCGATCGACAGGTCGAGCAGGTAGGCGATACCGCCGGACATGCCGGCCGCGAAGTTGCGCCCGGTCGGCCCGAGCACCACCACCCGGCCACCGGTCATGTACTCGCAGCCGTGGTCGCCGATGCCCTCCACGACGGCCAGCGCCCCGGAGTTGCGTACGCAGAACCGCTCGCCGACCACGCCGCGCAGGAACACCTCGCCGGAGGTCGCGCCGTAGAGGATCACGTTGCCGGCGATGATGTTGTGCTCCGCGGTGAACTGCGCCCTCGGGTCCGGACGGACCGTGATGCGCCCGCCGGACAGACCCTTGCCGACGTAGTCGTTCGCGTCGCCGACCAGCCGCAGGGTGATCCCGCGCGGCACGAACGCGCCGAAGGACTGCCCGGCCGTCCCGGTCAGGGTGATGTCGATCGTGTCGTCCGGCAGGGCCTCGGCACCCCAGCGGCGGGTCAGCTCGTACCCCAGCATGGTGCCGACCGTGCGGTTCACGTTGCGCACCGGCAGCTCCAGCCGCACCGGCTCACCGCCGTCCAGTGCACCCTCGGCCAGCTGGATCAGGGTGTTGTCCAGCGCCTTGTCCAGCCCGTGGTCCTGCTCCCTGGTCTGGTGCCGGGGCGCGTCGGGATCCATGTCCTCAGGCAGGTGCAGGATCGGCGACAGGTCCATCCCGGAGGCCTTCCAGTGCTGCACCGCGTGCTGGGTGTCCAGCATCTCGGTGCGCCCGATCGCCTCTTCGAGGGTCCGGAAGCCCAGCGCCGCCAGGTGCTCGCGGACCTCCTCCGCGACGAACTCCATGAAGTTGACCACGTAGTCGGCCTTGCCGCTGAACTTCGCGCGCAGCACCGGGTTCTGGGTGGCGACACCCACCGGGCAGGTGTCCAGGTGACAGACCCGCATCATGATGCAGCCGGAGACGACCAGCGGCGCGGTGGCGAAGCCGAACTCCTCCGCGCCCAGCAGCGCGGCGATGACGACGTCACGGCCGGTCTTGAGCTGGCCGTCGGCCTGCACGACGATCCGGTCCCGCAGCTTGTTGGCGATCAGCGTCTGCTGCGTCTCGGCCAGGCCAAGCTCCCACGGCGTGCCGGCGTGCTTGATCGAGGACAGCGGCGAGGCGCCGGTGCCGCCGTCGTAGCCGGAGATGAGCACCACGTCGGAGTAGGCCTTGGCCACCCCCGCCGCGACGGTGCCGACGCCGACCTCGGACACCAGCTTGACGTGGATCCGGGCCCTCGGGTTGGCGTTCTTGAGGTCGTGGATCAGCTGCTTGATGTCCTCGATGGAGTAGATGTCGTGGTGCGGCGGAGGCGAGATGAGGCCCACCCCGGGCGTGGAGTACCGGGTCTTGGCGATCCACGGGTACACCTTCGTGCCGGGCAGCTGGCCACCCTCGCCGGGCTTGGCACCCTGCGAGATCTTGATCTGGATGTCGTCGGAGTTGACCAGGTACTCGCTGGTCACCCCGAACCGGCCGGAGGCCACCTGCTTGACCGCCGAGCGGCGCAGGTCGCCGTTCTCGTCGGGGGTGTAGCGGTCCGCGTCCTCGCCGCCCTCGCCGGTGTTCGACCTGCCGCCGAGGCGGTTCATCGCGATCGCCAGCGTCTCGTGCATCTCCTTGGAGATGGAGCCGTAGGAGATGGCGCCGGTGGCGAACCGCTTGACGATGGAGCTGACCGGCTCGACCTCCTCGATCGGCACCGGCTCGCGGACACCCGCGCGGAAGGCGAACAGCCCGCGCAGCGTCATCAGCCGCTCCGACTGGTCGTCGATCAGCCGGGTGTACTCCTTGAAGATGTCGTAGCGGCCGGCCCGGGTGGAGTGCTGCAGCTTGAACACCGTGGCGGGGGAGAACACGTGGGCCTCGCCCTCGCGGCGCCACTGGTAGTCGCCGCCGGTCGGCAGGTCCCGGTGGGCCGGGTGGACCCCGTCGGCCGGGAACGCGTTGCGGTGCCACTTGGCGACCTCGTCGGCGAGGGTGTCGAAGCCGACCCCGCCGAGCCGGGAGGTGGTGCCGGTGAAGCAGGAGTCGATGACCTCGGCGCCGAGGCCGATCGCCTCGAAGATCTGCGCGCCGGTGTAGGACGCCACCGTGGACACGCCCATCTTGGACATCGTCTTGCGGACGCCCTTGCCCAGCGCCTTGATCAGGTTGCGGGTCGCGGTCTTCGCGTCGACCCCGTTGAGCAGGCCGCGCTCGGCCATGTCCTCGACGGTGGCCATCGCCAGGTACGGGTTCACCGCCGCGGCGCCGTAGCCGATCAGCAGCGCGATGTGGTGTACCTCGCGCGCGTCGGCGGCCTCGACGATCATGCCGACCTGGGTGCGGGTCTTCTCCCGGACCAGCCGGTGGTGGACCGCGCCGGTGAGCAGCAGCGACGGGATGGCCGCGTGCTCGGAGTCCACACCGCGGTTGGACAGCACGATCAGCCGGGCGCCGTCCTCGACGGCCTCGGCCACCTCGACGCAGATCTCGTCCAGGCGGTGCCGCAGCGCCTCGCCGCCGCCGTGCACCTTGTAGACGCCGCGCACCGTGACGGACTGGTAGTTCGGCTGGGAGCCGTCGTCGTCGATGTGCACGATCTTGGCGAGCTCGTCGTTGTCCAGCACCGGGAACGGCAGCACGATCCGGTGGCAGGAGTCGGCCGCACCGAGCAGCAGGTTGGGCTCGGCGCCGATCTGGGCCTGCAGTGAGGTGACCAGCTCCTCGCGGATCGCGTCCAGCGGGGGGTTGGTGACCTGGGCGAACAGCTGGGTGAAGTAGTCGAACAGCGGCCGGGAGTGCTGCGAGAACGGCGCCAGCGGGGCATCGTTGCCCATCGATCCGATCGGCTCCGCGCCGCTCATCGCCATCGGCGCCAGCAGCACCTCGAGCTCTTCCTGGGTGTAGCCGTTCGCCTGCTGGCGGCGCACCAGCGTGGAGTGGGTGAACGCCTCCCGCTCGCGCTCGGGCAGGTCGCCCAGCTGGGTCAGCCCCTCCCGGACCCAGTCCGCGTACGGGTACTCGGCCGCGAGCTGGCTCTTGATCTCGTCGTCGCTCACGATCCGGCCGGCCTCGAGGTCGGCGAGGAACATCCGACCGGGCTCGAGGCGGCCCTTGCGGATCACCGTGGCGGGGTCGATGTCCAGCACCCCGACCTCGCTGGCCAGCACCACCAGGCCGTCCTCGGTGACCCAGTAGCGGGCCGGGCGCAGGCCGTTGCGGTCCAGCACGGCGCCGATCAGCTTGCCGTCGGTGAAGGCCACCAGCGCGGGGCCGTCCCACGGCTCCATCAGCGTGGAGTGGAACTCGTAGAAGGCCCGGCGGGCCGGGTCCATCTCGGCGTGGTTCTCCCACGCCTCCGGAATCATCATGAGCACCGCGTGCGGCATCGAGCGCCCGCCCAGGTGCAGCAGCTCGAGGACCTCGTCGAAGGAGGCCGAGTCGCTGGCGTCCTCGGTGATGATCGGGTAGAGCCGGTCGAGGTCGCCGGGGATGAGGTCGGTGGCGAGCTGGCTCTCCCGCGCGCGCATCCAGTTGCGGTTGCCGCGCACGGTGTTGATCTCACCGTTGTGTGCGACCAGCCGGTACGGGTGGGCCAGCGGCCAGGACGGGAAGGTGTTGGTGGAGAACCGGGAGTGGACCAGGCCCAGGGAGCTGGTGACCCGCTCGTCGGACAGCTCCGGGTAGAAGCTGACCAGCTGCTCCTCGGTCAACATCCCCTTGTAGACGATGGTCCGCCCGGACAGGCTCGGGAAGTAGACCTCGTGGTCGCGCTCGGCGCGCCGGCGCAGGCAGTAGACCAACCGCTCCAGGTCCAGGCCGGACTCGTTGCCGCTGCCGGCCAGGAACAGCTGCCGGAAGCTGGGCATCACCGCGCGGGCACTCTTGCCGACCCCGTCGGGGTTGACCGGCAGCTCACGCCAGCCCAGCACGCGCAGGTTCTCCTGTGCCGCGATCTCCTCGATGGCCGCCATCACAGCGGCCTCGGCCTCGTGCTCGGCCGGCAGGAACGCGGTGCCGACGGCGTAGTGCCCGGGCTCCGGCAGCGCGAAGTCGACGACCGCGCGAAAGAAGCCGTCGGGTACCTGGATGAGGATCCCGGCGCCGTCGCCGGCGTCCGGCTCCGCACCCCGGGCGCCGCGGTGCTCCAGGTTGAGCAGCGCGGTGAGTGCCTTCCGCACGATGCTGTGGTCACGCCGCCCGGCGAGGTCGGCGACGAAGGCCACACCGCAGGCGTCGTGCTCGAAGGCGGGGTCGTAGAGACCTTCCGCCGGGCGTCCGCCGCGGCGAGGGGTCGGCCCTGAGGGCAGGGCAATACCCGCGGGCAGGCGATTAGCAGTCACGAGCACCTCTCGTCGTCTCCGATCCATTCCGGGGCGCTGTTCGTTCCCGAGGCGGCCAGGTCAGCCGCCATGGCGTCGTAAGTCGGCGGTGGTACGCATCGGCCTTGTGGGCGAGCGGTTGGCCGGCGCTCCCAGACCATGCAGCGCTGAACAGATTAACTGCTGTTGTCTCAGTTTGCGGGGTCTCGCGACGAGAGCAAGGTCTCGCCAGTGCGGCATGAGGATGACCGCGATACGCCGTTCGAGCAACTTGGAGCGTATCCCGGCACTACTGAGAACCGCCCGCCCCTCAGCGGCAGTGCAATGATCCCGGCGTTGCGTGCTGCGTTGGACGCGTGACCGGCGCTTCCATCATGACACGGCAGACGTTCCGCGTGGGTCTGGCCGCGATGGAGTAACCAGGACGGCGTCGGGGTCAGAGCGTTACCGGGCGCGGACGGGCACCGGTCGGCTGGACATGGTGACCCGGGTGCCGGAGACGCCGCCGTCGATGCGCAGCAGCTGGGTCATGAGGCGCATGAGCGGGATGCCCCGGCGCCGGCCCTCGTGGTGGACCGGCGGCGGGCGCCAACGTCCGTGGTCGGTGACCGTGACGGTGAGCGTCCGGCTGCCATCGGTCGGGGCCGACGGTGTGACCACCACCTCGATGGGCCCCGGCTCGCCGGGCCGGTAGGCGTGCTCAGCGGCGTTGGAGACCGCCTCGCTGACGGCCAGCAACAGATCCTGCGCCTCCTCGGTCGGCCAGTTCAACCTGCTCAGCCAACCCCGCAGCCGCCCGCGAATCAGAGTCGGCGCCCGCACGTCGGCTGGCAGCACGTTCTGGAACGCACCGGACATCTGTATCGACCCTCTTTGCTGGACGGCGTTCGGGTGGAGCATCGGAGTATTCGGAGCTCGTCGGCGCCAGGTGTGCTCGCTCGACCAGGGTGCCCGATTCGCGCGGCCTTCAACCCTCGAGCCGGACCGGGGCGACGCCGAGGGCCAGTACCGCGACGTCGTCGTCCACCCGGTCACCGAACTCGGCCAGGAGCCCGCGCACCGACGTGACCACCTCCGGTGCGGTGCTCGCCGCCAACCCGGTGGCGAAGCTGAGCAGGGCGTCCTCGCCGTATCGCTCGCGGCCGGTGCCGGTGCGTGCCTCGGTGAGCCCGTCGGTGTAGACCAGCAGGGTGTCGCCGGGCCCCAGTCGCAGCGTCGCCGCCACGAAGCGGGCCTGGGGCAGCGCGCCGACCAGCTGCCCGCCGGGCGTGTGCCGGTAGTCGGCGGTGCCGTCCGCGCGGAGCAGCAGGGCCGGTGGATGCCCGCCGCTGGCCAGGTGGACGCCGCAACCGTCCGCGCCGGGGGTCAGTGTCCCGAAGATCACCGTGCAGAAGCGTGGGTCGTCGCCCTGAAACTCCTGGTGCAGCACGGTGTTGAGGTTGCGCAGCACCGCGACCGGATCGGAGTCGTAGACGGCCGCGGCGCGCAGCGTGTACCGGGTCAGCGAGGTCACCGCCGCCGCGGCGGCGCCCTTGCCGCACACATCGCCGACGAAGAACCCCCACCGGTCCCCGGCGAGCGGGAACAGGTCGTAGAAGTCGCCGCCGACCTGGTCCGGTGAGGCGTGGTGGTAGTGCGCCGCGACCTGCATCCCGGGTACCTCGGCCAGGGTCGGCGGCAGCAGTGTTCGCTGCAGGGTCGTGGCCAGGTGCTGCACCCGGTCGCGCTCCCGGTCGGCCTCCTGGCGGGCGCGCAACAGCTCGCGCTCGTAGGCCCGCCGGTCCCTCGCATCGAACACCGTGGTGCGGATGAGCAGCGGTTGCCCGTCGGTACCCGTCTTGACGGTCGAGGTGACCAGTACCGGGAGGCGGCCGCCGTCGGCGGTGCGCAGCTCCAGTGCCACCCCGCTGACCTCGCCCTGCATGCGCAGCAGCGGCGCGAAGTGCGTCTCGTGGTAGAGCCGCCCGCCCACGGTGAGCAGGTCGGAGAACCGGCGGTGGCCCACCAGCGTCTCGCGGGAGTAGCCCAACCAGCCCAGCAGGGTCGCGTTGATCTTGGCGATCCGGCCGTCCAACAGGGTGGACAGGTACCCGCACGGCGCGTGCTCGTAGAGATCCTCGGCGCTGTCCTCCAACAAGGCGGAGAACGCTCGGTGATCGACCACTTCGGCGGCGTGCCGGGCAGGACGCCGACCGGGACAATCGACCATCAGGAGCGGGTTGCGAAGGCAGCGATCGCCTCGGTGGTGGCTTGCGGTGCACTCAACTGCGGGCAGTGCCCGACGGCGTCGAGGGTGACCAGTCGGCTGTCCCGGATCGCCGCGTGCACGTAGGCACCCACCTCGCGCGGGGCGATCGCGTCGTCGGTGCACTCGATGACCAGGGTGGGTACGGTGACCTTCGCCAGGTCGGCACGGTTGTCGGAGAGGAACGTGGTGCGGGCGAACACCCGGGCGATCGCCGGGTCGGTCCGGCAGAAGCTGTTGGCCAGTTCCTGGCCCAGCTCGGGGCGCTCCGGGTTACCCATGATCACCGGGGCCATGGCGGCGGACCAGCCCAGGTAGTTGCTGTCCAGCGAGTCCAGCAGCTCCTCGATGTCGGCCTCGCTGAACCCGCCGCGGTAGTCGCCCTCGTCGATGTAGCGCGGCGACGGGGTGAGCAGGACCAACTTCGCGAACCGCTCGGGTTCCTCGATCGCGGCGAGCACCCCGATCATGGCGCTGACCGAGTGCCCGACGAACACGACCTCGCGCAGGTCCAGCTCGCGCAGGATCGCGAGCACGTCCTCCGCGTAGCCGCTCAGCGTGGCGTACCGCCGCGGTTGCCACGCCGCGAGGTCCGAGTGGCCCGCTCCGACGTGGTCGAACAGCACCACCCGGAAGTCCTCGGCCAATGCGGGCGCCACCAGCCGCCACAGGTTCTGGTCGCACCCGAAACCGTGCGCGAGCACTACCACCGGGCCGCTGTCACGACCGATGATCGACACGTTGTTCCTGACCTGGACACCCACCTCCGCATCCTGTCAGTCAGCGACCGCGGCTGAGCCCGTTCGGGTCAGGATTTCGCGGTGGCCGGAATCCCGGTCAGAGCTGGGCCGCCCGGTCGTGGCGGACGAACACCCGGGTCACCAGCTCGCGGCGGCTGCGCACACCCGCCTTCGTGAAGATCGACTTGAGATGTCCCTGGACGGTGTGTGGCGAGATGAACAGCCGTGCCGCGATCTCAGCGGTCCCGCAGCCCTGCAGGACGAGCTCGATCAGCTCGCGTTCGCGGGTGGTGAACCCGTAGGCGGCGGAGATCAGCGGCTCGATCGACGGCAGTGTCGCAGCCTGCAGGATGACCGCCACCCGTCCCTCCTCACCACCGGACACCGGTGAGGCGTGCAGCTGGATCCACCGGCCCGTCACACCGAGCACGCGGGAGTTCGCCTCGGTTGCCGAGCCCCGGACCCGCTCGGCGAGGGTGAGCAGCGCAAAGGGGAGCGGGTCGGTGTCCGGCTCGCCCGAGAAGCCGAGCTCCTCGAGCCAGGCCCGCGCCGGGCCGCTGGCCGACTCGACCCGCCACCCGGCATCGAGCACGAGCAGGCCCGGCCACAGGTTCGTCCCGTTGTCGACGGACCTCGCGCGCATCCCCGCGGCGCGGAAGCCCCGGCCCAGCAGCGAGGCCAGCTCGTGTGCGAAGTCCCGCTCGTCGTCGGTGAAGTCGCGTGGGTCCTCGCGGAAGAAGGCGAAGCAACCCCAGCACGCGCCGTCGGCGACGAAGACGGTGCGCAGCTCACCGTGGAGGTTCTGCGGCTTGAGCAGTTCGCGGTAGCGCGGGCTGCGGTCGAGCTGGCCCCCGGTCTCCTGGCTGAGCACGCCGCTGTGCCGGTTGGCCCCGATGAGCCCGGAGAAGGTGTTGTAGTCCTCGCTCAGGTAGGCGTACCTGGCGACGTGTGCGTTGGGCCTCGGCATGCCCACGACGTGCACGCCGGTCTCGATGAGCGTCGAGGGGTCCATCGTGTGCCAGCAGCTGGACTCGTGCGGCAGGGCGGCGGCGAGCAGCCGGGCCGACTCGTCGAACAGCTCGGCGATGTCCAGGTTCGCGCCGCCGAGGCGCGCCACCCGCTCATGAGCGCGCGCACGCGCGCCGTGGTTCACCCACGGATGGTCACACGACTCACCTGATCGCCGGAACGTGATTAAGCCGGTCACACGATCGTCTGGGCACAGAAACACCACAAATGTGGCATAGGCGGTGTTTCCGCAGGTCCGTAGCGTCTCCGGCGGGCTTACGAGAGGGGACACCATGACCTTCGCCGAGGGGTCGGCACCGGGCGCCAGCTACGTCCGGGCCGGCGAGGGACCGGCGACCTGGGTGGTCGGGGACACCTACACGTTCAAGGCGACCGCGGCGTCGACCGGTGGCGCGTTCGCGCTGATCGAGGCGTCCATCCCGCCGGGCAATGGCCCGCCGCCGCACCTGCACACCAGGGAGGACGAAGCGTTCTACCTGCTCGACGGCGAGCTCGAGATATCGGTCGGTCAGCAGACAACGCTCGTGCGGGCCGGCGATTTCGCCTACCTGCCGAGGAACTTCGTGCACTGGTTCCGGAACCCGGGGGTGGTCCCGCGAAGGCTCTGATCCTGGTCACGCCGGGCGGGTTCGAGCGTTTCTTCACCGAGATCGGCGTGCCGGCCCGCCCGGGTGAGTCCGCGCCGCCCTTCGACCCGGCCGACGGCGAGCACCTCGCCGAGGTCAACCGCCGCTACGGCGGCCAGATCTTCGCGCCGACCGGCGCCGCCACGACATGAACCAACCTGGGGGGATCGAGATGGTCAGTGCACGGAGTGTCTTCGACGTGGTCGACGCGATGGACCTGAACGCCGTCGCTGCGCTGTTCGCCGAGGACGCCACGATGGTGTTCGCCAACGGCGAGCCGATGGTGGGCCGGGAGGCGGTGGTCGCCGGCAACACCGCGTTCATGGCGACGATCAAGGCCCTGCGCCACCGGCTGCTGAACGAGTGGCGGGTCGGGGCGACCACGATCGCCGAGACCGAGGTGACCTACAGCCGGGTCGACGGCAAGGAGGTCACCCTCCCCGCGGTGTCGATCTGGTCGACACGGGAGGACGGGCTGATCGTCGACTACCGGGTGTTCGTCGACCTCGCCCCGGTCCACGCGGCGTAGGGAGTGTGTTGACTGGCGCTGCCTCGTAATTTTCTTTACGTTAGATTATATTCCGTGCTCGCGCGCGGATCCGAATCTGACGGGCCCGGGCGACCGGGTGGGCGAGGAAGAGAGCCGGTCATGGCAGAGGCGTACATCGTCGAGGCGGTCCGCGCCCCGGTCGGCCGCCGCAAGGGCGGACTGTCGGGGGTGCACCCCGGCGACCTCGGTGCGCACCCGATCCGGCACCTGATGCAGCGCACCGGGGTCGACCCGGATGCGGTCGAGGACGTCGTCTACGGCTGCCTGGACACCATCGGCGCGCAGGCCGGGGACATCGCCCGGACCTGTGCGCTGATCGCCGGGCTGCCCGAGCACGTGCCCGGGGTGACGGTGGACCGCCAGTGCGGTTCGAGCCAGCAGGCGGTCAGCTTCGCGGCGCAGGCGGTGCTGGCCGGCACCAACGACCTGGTCATCGCCGGCGGCGTGCAGAACATGAGCCGGTACCCGATCATGTCCGGCTTCCTGGCCGGGCAGGCCTTCGGCGACCCGGACCCGTGGAGCACCAGCGAGGGCTGGGTGGCCCGCTACGGCAACGCGGAGATCTCCCAGTTCAAGGCCGCCGAGATGATCGCGGAGAAGTGGGACATCAGCCGCGAGGACATGGAGCGGTTCGGCTACGAGAGCCACCAGCGCGCGCTGCGGGCGATCTCCGACGGCCGTTTCGACCGGGAGATCGCGCCCTACGGCGACGTCACCACCGACGAGGGGCCGCGCGCCGACACCACGTTGGAGAGGATGGCCGGGCTGAAGCCGCTCACCGAGGGCGGTCGGCTGACCGCCGCGGTGTCGAGCCAGATCTCGGACGGCGCGGCGGCCCTGCTGATCGCCTCGGAGCGGGCGGTGCGGACGCACGGGCTGACGCCGAGGGCGCGGATCCACCACGTGTCGGCGCGCGGGGCCGACCCGACCTGGGTGCTCACCGCGCCGATCCCGGCGACGGAGTACGCGCTGAAGCGGACCGGGCTGTCCATCGGTGACATGGACGTGATGGAGGTCAACGAGGCGTTCGCGTCCGTGGTGCAGGCCTGGCTGAAGGAGACCGGCGCGGACCCGGAGAAGGTCAACCCCAACGGCGGGGCCATCGCGCTGGGGCACCCGCTGGGCGCGTCCGGTGCCCGGCTGATGATCACCATGCTGCACGAGCTGGAGCGCACCGGCGGCCGTTACGGGCTGCAGACGATGTGCGAGGGCGGCGGCCAGGCGAACGTCACCATCATCGAGCGCCTCTGAGGTTCACCTCTGACGTCCGCTCCCGGGCTCGTGGGACCCCGGTCAGGGGCGCAGGGCGTGCAGCACCATCGACTGTGCGGTGCGGATCAGCTCGCTCAGCGGTCCTCGGCTGGGGTCCCACCACTCCGCTGTCCAGTTCAGCGCCCCGAGCACGAGCATGCGCCCGGTGGCCGGCTCGACGTCGGCGCGCAGCTGGCCGACCGCCGCGAGGTCGGCGACCAGGCCCCGCCAGACGTCGTTGTACGCCGCGATCTCCGCGAGGGCACGGCGGCTCACCTGCGGGGGCAGCTGGTTGGCGTTGCGGATGATCGCGGTGGAGTAGTCGGAGAGCTCCAGCTCGTGCCGCAGGTGCGCGTCCACGGCGGCCGAGATCCGGTCCGCCGGCGAGGTGCCCTCGGGCAGGGCCTGGAGTACCCGCGCCAGGTGCTCGCGCATGGCCGAGGCGCCGGTGAACATCACCTCTTCGATGAGGTCCTCGCGCGACGCGTAGTAGTAGTAGATCGCCGGGGCCTGTATCTCGGCCAGCTCGGCGATGTCGGCCATCCGGGTGCCGGCGAAGCCCTTGCGGCTCAGCACCGTGGCGGTGGCGTCGAGCAGCCGCTCCCGCGTCCGGGCCGCCTTCACGCCCGAGCCGTCGGACTGCGCAGTTCCTGGGATCGCACGGGTCACGCCGGAGATCGTATGGCGTCGGAGCAGGGCGCTCTCAACGGAGATCCACTCCGAACACGCCGGCGGGTAGGCCCGAGGTTGACCTCGGACCTACCCGCCGGAGGAACAGCTGGACTAGAAGTCCATGCCGCCCATGCCGCCGGGCGGGCCGCCGGCCGGAGCCGGGTTGCGCTCGGGCTTGTCCGCGATCACTGCCTCGGTGGTGAGGAACAGTGCCGCGATCGAGGCCGCGTTCTGCAGTGCGGACCGGGTGACCTTGGCCGGGTCGATGATGCCGGCCTTGATCAGGTCGACGTACTCGCCGGTGGCGGCGTTGAGGCCCCACCCGGACTCGAGGTGCCGCACCTTGTCCGCCACGACGCCGCCTTCGAGGCCGGCGTTGATCGCGATCTGCTTGAGCGGAGCCTCCAGGGCAACGCGGACGATGTTCGCCCCGGTTGCCTCGTCACCGTCGAGGCCGAGGCCATCGAACAGCGACCCGGCGCCGGCCTGCAGCAGGGCAACCCCGCCACCGGCGACGATGCCCTCCTCCACGGCGGCCTTGGCGTTGCGCACCGCGTCCTCGATGCGGTGCTTGCGCTCCTTGAGCTCCACCTCGGTGGCCGCCCCGGCCTTGATCACCGCAACACCGCCGGCCAGCTTGGCCAGACGCTCCTGCAGCTTCTCCCGGTCGTAGTCGGAGTCGCTCTTGTCGATCTCGTTGCGGATCTGCTGGACCCGCCCGGCGATCTGGTCAGCGTCACCGGCACCGTCGACGATGGTGGTCTCGTCCTTGGTGACCACCACCTTGCGGGCCCGACCCAGCAGCGCCAGGTCGGTGTTCTCCAGCTTCAGGCCGACCTTCTCCGAGATGACCTCACCACCGGTCAGGATGGCCATGTCGGTCAGCATCGCCTCACGACGGTCACCGAAACCGGGGGCCTTCACCGCGACGGACTTGAACGTGCCGCGGATCTTGTTCACCACCAGGGTCGCCAGGGCCTCGCCCTCGACGTCCTCAGCGATGATCGCGAGCGGCTTGCCACCCTGCATGACCTTCTCCAGCAGCGGCAGCAGGTCCTTCACGGTGGAGACCTTCGAGGAGATCAACAGGATGTAGGGGTCCTCCAGCTCGACCTCCATCCGCTCGGCGTCGGTCACGAAGTAGGGCGAGATGTAGCCCTTGTCGAAGCGCATGCCCTCGGTGAGCTCAAGCTCGAGCCCGAAGGTCTGGCTCTCCTCGACGGTGATGACGCCTTCCTTGCCGACCTTGTCCATCGCCTCGGCGATCAGCTCGCCGATGGAGTTGTCGGCCGCGGAAATCGAGGCGGTAGCGGCGATCTGCTCCTTGGTCTCGACCTCCTTGGCGGTCTTGAGCAGCTCCTGCGCGACGGCCTCGACAGCCTTCTCGATGCCCCGCTTGAGCGCCATCGGGTTGGCACCCGCGGCCACGTTGCGCAGACCCTCGCGCACCAGCGCCTGAGCCAGCACAGTGGCCGTGGTGGTGCCATCACCGGCGATGTCGTCGGTCTTCTTGGCAACTTCCTTGACCAGCTCGGCCCCGATCTTCTCCCAGGGGTCCTCGAGCTCGATCTCCTTGGCGATCGACACACCATCGTTGGTGATGGTGGGCGCGCCCCACTTCTTCTCGAGCACGACGTTACGGCCGCGCGGGCCGAGCGTCACCTTGACGACGTCGGCGAGGATGTTCATGCCGCGCTCGAGCCCGCGGCGTGCCTCCTCGTCGAACGCGATCATCTTGGCCATGCGATGTGTCCTCTCCAGCAACTCGTGCAGGGAGTAATCGGCGCCCGCGCCCGCGACGGACGGACCCTGGCCGGGGAGCTCAGGCCCTCACCGGCGCCGATCACCGGGTTTAGCACTCCCATGCCCCGAGTGCTAACTCGTAGCCTACACAGAAAGTGCGTCCACGCATTTATGCGTGCACGCAATTTTTTCCATATGCTCCAGGGATGGCCACGAACGAGAGCGGGGGAGTGCGGGAGCGGAAGAAGGTCGCCACCCGGAAGGCAATCAGCGCCGCCGCGCTGCGCCTGGCCCGCGAGCGTGGACCGGAGAACGTGCGGGTCGACGACATCGCCGAGGCCGCCAACGTCTCACCCCGCACCTACAACAACTACTTCTCCAGCCGGGAGCAGGCGATCATGGTCGCGCTCGCCGCTGAGCGCGGTCTGCGCATCGGGGTCGCGCTGCGCGCCCGGCCGGCCGGCGAGCCGCTCGACGAGGCCGTCGTCGGGGCGGTCGTCGAGCAGTACACCGGGGACGGCGAGCCCGACCGCGAGACGCTCGCGCTGATCACCTCCGCGCCGGCCCTGCAGGCGGAGTTCCTGGACACCATCGCGGCGATCGAGCGCCCACTGGCCGAGGCCATCGCGGCGCGCACCGGCACGGACGCGGGGCCCGCTGACGCCGGTGACTCCGAGGCCGCCGGTGTCTCCGGGGCCGGCGGTGTCTCCGGGGCCGGCGGTGGCTCCGGGGCCGGCGGTGGCTCCGGGGCCGGCGGTGTCTCCGGGGCCCGGTGCGAGCTCGGGCCCGAGGTGCTGGCCGCCGCGGTGTCCGCCGCCGCCAGGGTTGCCGCCGAACGCTGGCTGCGGCCGGACCCGGAGACCCCGTTCTCGGCGATGCTGCTCGACGCGCTCACCTGGATCACCCCGGCGTTGCGCGCCGCTGCCCCGCGGTAACGCCGGCTAGCGACGACTCCCAGAGATCCTCGGGGGCTGGGGGTGACGCCGCGTCACCGACAGCGCGGCCTGATGTCGGCTCTGGCGCGTCATGGGTCACCGAGACCAACGCCAGTCCGGTATTTTTTGCCCAGATCCAGACCCACGTTGACCTCGACGCATCCCCCGCCCCAGGTTAGCGGCCTGAGTCTATCGACCGATCACCGACTGTGACTGAGGTGGCGTAGCGGCGGGCGGCGGTCTGTTGATCACGACCGTGAGCCCCGCCGTGAGTGTCCGCCCGCCGCCGCAAAAATCCGGCCGGACCGACCGCGGATTTGGTCCGTTCGAGTGGTAGAGGGCAACCGGTGATTGGGTACCGGGTGAGCGGGAAGTCCGTTGTGGGCCTGCCGCTGGTGGCTGGGAGCGGAGCGGTGGCTACCGGGCCGGGATCTGCCGCATCGGGGCGGGTTCCGGCCCTGTTGGTGTTCGGCCGCTGTCGCCGACCGACAGCCGACCGACAGCGCACGCACCGGACACGCTCGGAACCACCACGCTCGGCACCGGCGTTTGGCCCTTCGCACGTCCGACCTCCGACGCGGTGTACGCCGAAACCGCCGTCGCGACACCACCCCACATCTCAGAGAGGCGATCAGGATGGCTATCTCATTGCCGACCTCCGCGGACGTCCGCAAGGTTCGTTCGCGGGCCAACAAGTTCGTCAGTGAACAGTTCGACGTGGTCCGCACCCCGGTGCTCGCCTGGCTCGGCGCCGGCGACCTCGCGGTGCACACGCTTCGCGAGCTGCCGGAGCGGCTGAGCCGCGACAAGCTGCGCGAGCGCGCCAACAAGGCCGGTGAGCAGGCGCGCGAGACCTACGAGGAGCTGACCGAGCGCGGCGAGGTCACCCTCGAGCGCATCCGCACCCAACCTCAGGTCGCGCGTGCACTGCGCACCGTCGAGAACGCCAACCAGCGCTCCAACTCGGTGCTGGAGAAGGTCGTCGACGAGCTGCACGACGCCGGTGCGGACACACTCCAGGCGATGAGCGTCGAGACCCGCTCGGTCGGGGAGAAGACCGCCCGCCGGGCGCAGCGGGTGGCCGGCGAGACGGCCGCCACCGTCAGCGAGGCCGGCGACGAGCTCGCCGAGTCGATCCAGGAGGCCGGCGACGAGGCGGCGCACGACACCCGTAGCGCAACCCGCAAGGCCGCGAACCGGACCGCTCCGGCCAAACCGGCCAACGGCGCCCCCAACGCCCGCGCGCCGAAGTAGCCACGCTGTGGGCGGCGCGGCCCCGGAGCATCGGTGCTCCGGGGCCGCGCCGCGTGCGCGGGCTAGCGTCGGCGCAGGCGCTTGTCCGCCAGTGCCGGCCAGGTGAAGTAGATGTCGTCGGGGTTGATGTCGGTGCCCGGCGGCACGATCTCGTCGATCCGGTCCAGTACGTCGTCGGTCAGCTCGACGTCCGCGCCGGCCAGCAGGTCCGCCAACTGCTCGGGCCTGCGCGGGCCGATCAACACCGAGGTGACGGCCGGGTGCGCCCGGACGAACGCGGTGGCCAGGTGGGTCAGCGGCAGTCCCGCCTCGGCGGCGAGCTTCGTCAGCTGCTCCACGACGTCCAGCTTGGCCCGGTTGCCCGGCTTGCTGAGGTCGAACAGCTTCGCCCCCAGCCCGGCGCCGCGGGTGCCGGCGGTCGGGTCGGCCCGCCCGGAGAGCCAGCCGGAGCTCAGCGGCCCGAAGGTGAGGACGCCCATGCCGTAGCGCTGTGCGGTCGGCAGCGTCCCGGACTCGATGCCGCGCAGCAGGATCGAGTACGGCGGCTGCTCCGTGCGGAACCGGTGGTGGCCGCGCCGCTCGGCGGTCCCCTGCGCCTCGACGATCTGCGCCGGCGGGAACAGCGAGGAGCCGATCGCGCGGACCTTGCCCGAGCGGACCAGGTCCGACAGCGCCGACAGCGTCTCGTCGATGTCGGTGTCGGGGTCCGGCCGGTGCATCTGGTAGAGATCGATGTGGTCGGTGCCGAGGCGGCGCAGGCTGTCCTCCACCGCCCGGACGACCCAGCGCGGCGAGCCGCCCCGGTCGTTGGCGTCCGGCCCCATCGGCAGGGCGAACTTGGTCGCCAGTACGACGTCGTCGCGGCGGCCCTTGAGCGCCTTGCCGACGATCTCCTCCGACTCGCCCCGCGAGTAGACGTCCGCCGTGTCGACGAAGTTGATGCCGGCGTCCAACGCCGTGTGGATCATCCGGACCGACTCGTCGTGGTCGGTGTTGCCCATCGCCCCGAGCATCATCGTGCCGAGCGCGAACTCGCTCACCGACATGCCCGTCCCGCCGAGAGTCCTGCGCTTCATCTGTCCCTCTCCTTGCCCTCTTCCTGCCCTCTCCTTGCCTTCCCGACCAGCTAAGCACCGGCTCGGGGCACCGCGGCGGGACGAGGGAGGCATGCCTGTACCGGGGGTCCAGCAGAACCCCTCACGGGTCGCGCCGGCGGATCTACCCTGGGCACCATGACCGACCAGTCCGCCGGCGCGGGGGGCAACAGCGAGCTCCGGGAGTTCCTGCGCTCGCGCCGGGCCCGGATCACTCCCGAGGAGGCCGGCCTCCCCCCGCAGCCGGGCGTCCGCCGGGTGCCGGGGCTGCGCCGGGGAGGAGGTGGCGCGGCTCGCCGGGATGAGCATGGACTACTACGTGCGGTTGGAGCGCGGCCGCAATCTCAACGTCTCCGAGTCCGTCCTGGACGCCGTCGCCCGCGCGCTGCGGCTGACCGACACCGAGCGGGGCCACCTGTTCACCCTGGCCAGGCCCTCCCGCTCGCGCACCCGGCAGCGCCGGCCGGGGCCGCAGCGGGTGCGGCCCGGGCTGTACCGGGTGTTGGAAGCTGTGACCGACATCCCGGCCGTCGCCCTCGGCCACCGGCTGGACCTGCTGGCCAGCAACCGACTGGCCCGTGCCTTCTACACCGACTTCGAGGCGCTGCCGCACCGCGAGCGCAACATGGCCCGGTTCGTCTTCCTCGACGACGCCGCCCGCGAGTTGTACGTCGACTGGCCGGCGGCCGGCCGCGGCATCGTGGCGACCTTGCACCTCTACGCGGGAGCCCACCCGCACGACCCCCAGCTCGCCGAGCTCGTCGGCGAGCTGTCCCTGCGCGACGCGGACTTCCGACGGTGGTGGGCCGACCACGACGTGTACCGCCGGGAGAACGGCACCAAGCGGTATCACCACCCGCTCGTCGGTGATCTCACGCTGAGCTACGAGGCCTTCAACCCGAGCGGCGATCCCGACCAGACGCTCGGGCTGCACACCGCCGAGGCCGGCTCGCCGTCCGAACACGCACTGCGTCTGCTGGCCAGCTGGACCGCCGAGGCCACCGCCGCACCGCGCTCGGAGGCCGCCGGCCGGCCCCGGGAGAACTCCGCCGGTATCGGGTCACCGTGTTCCACCCGGTCGACGATGAGGGATGAGAGTTGAATACCGGTCGGCCGTCGGCGGCGACCGTCTCTATTCCCCCACAGGGAGCAGTCCGTGTCCGGCCTGTGCTGCGCCGATCGCCTTGATGGAGTAGTCGGAGAGCGCGGAATGGATTTCCGCCAGCAATGCGACAAGGCTCAACACGTCGACGCCGAACTCTTTCCTCTCGGCGAGTCGCGCGCGGGGACTCATGCGGGATTGTCACTTCTGGGCTCACCGCGGTAATGGCCGGTCGGCTGGTCGATCACTCGTCTTCTTCGCCGTCGCGGTAGCACCTGGGAGCCGGGCGTGTGGGGTTGCCCGGCACACTCGCCGAGGTCAGGCGCGGTGTCGAGCAGGGCGATGACGTGCTGTCCGACCGGAGCGCGCTCCGGCTCACCGCCGGCAGCACCGGTTTCGCCTCTGGGACACCGCGCCCCGTATGGCGGATTGACCGGTGTGAGTGGACCCATTAATTTACGCCGAATTTCGTTTCCGCTGATATCGAGCGCAGGCCGTCCGCCGGCATACCTGAAGGCCGCACCTGAGTTACTTATCTTTTCAGTGTGATCGTGGTGACTGGTGTTGCGGTTTTGTCCCCCATTCTTCGTGACGGCCGCCATAGTTCGTATCCGGACTCCCGACAATGTCGTTGTCGAAGTAGTCCACAACTCGCGGTGATCTGGCCGTGATTGGCGTGCCGCGGTGGCGAGCGTTCGCCTGACGGATGGCGTGCCGCCCCGGGGGGAATGTTCGAATGCAGGCTGAGGGGCAAGGGGAGTGATGACGCACACGACGGGTCGCGACAGCGTCTGGGGGGCTCGCGCGGCGGCCGCGGTGTTCTTGGTTCTGGTGGTGACAGTGGGGACAGCGGCCTGCGGGGAGAGCGCTCCGGCGCAGCCGTCCTCGCGGGTGGAGCGGGGGATGGTCTCGACGAAGGTGTCGGCCTCCGGAGCGCTGGCGGCGGTCACGACGCAGGCCTTGGGGTTCGCCAAGGCGGCTCAGTTGACCGAGGTGGATGTCAAGGTCGGCGACACGGTCCGCGCTGGTCAGGTCCTGGCCCGGGAGGACCCGTTCTCCCTCCAGCAGTTGCTGAACCAGCAGCAGGCGCAGCTGAACAACCAGCAGGCCATCCTGGACCGGATCACCCGCGGCACCACGGTCGGCGGCGACCACAACACGCTCGATCAGGCGAAGAAGATCCTTGATGCCACCAAGGACAACGGCGACGCGATCCACGACAGGGATCAGAACGCGGTCTTCCGGGCGCGGCAGGCACGCGACTTCGCCCAGCGGCAGTTCGATCAGGCCGTGCGGACGTACCGGGCCGACGGGTGTACCCCCTCGATCAGCGACACCGGCGCCACCGACGGCGACTCCTCGGACTCCTCGGACTCCGCGGAGAGCTCGGGCCTGTTCGGTGCGTTGACCGGCACGACGTCCTGCCCGGACAGCGTCAAGACGAACCTGACCACGGCGAAGAGCAGCCTGTTGACGGCCGAGACGAGCTACGACACCGCGAAGCACACCCTGGACGTGGACGACTCCCAGGCGCGGATCAGCGAGGAGAACGCCCGGCAGAGCGTGGTCTCCGCGCAGAACGCGCTGGACTCGGACAGCTCCGACCGCGGCCCGAACATCGCCGCCCAGGCCGCGCTGGTGGCCAACGGTCGAGCCCTGGTTGCCAACGCCCAGCGGGACCTGGACAACACCGTCCTCTATGCGCCGGTGGCCGGCACGGTGTCGGCCATCACCGGTGCTGTGGGTGAGTACGTGAGCGCCGGCGGCGGGACGAGCGCCCTGGCACCAGGCACCGACGCTGCGATCCCCGGGGTCGGTGCGGCGGCGACCAGCGACCAGTCCTCGGCCTCGAGTACCGGTGCACCGTCGGCGACCCGACCGGGTGGCTCGGCCTTCATCGTGCTCAACAACATCAGCACCTTCCAGGTCGTCGTCCCGTTCGAGGAGTCGGACGCGGCGAAGGTCGCCCCGAACCAGAAGGTGCAGCTCACCTTCGATGCCCTGCCGGACCTGACCCGCGACGGCACCGTGCTTTCGGTCGCGCCGGGCGGCGTGGACATCTCCGGGGTGACGAACTACTACGCCACGATCCTGCTCACCGACACCGACCCCCGGCCGCGTTCCGGTCAGACCGCCGAGGCCGGCGTCCTGGTGGCAGACCTCGAGAACGTGCTGGTGGTGCCGAACTCGGCGGTCATCAGGCAGGGCGACCGGTCGTTCGTCAACACTTCCGGCCCGGACGGCAAGCCGGTCCAGACCCCGTTCCAGCCGGGTCTGGTGGGCGACGACAACACCCAGGTGCTGTCCGGACTGACCGAGGGACAGCAGATCCAGATCCCCCGGGCACAGGTCAGCCCCAGCGGTGGAGGCCGCTGATCAGCGTCCGTCGCCTGTCGGTTTCGTCGCACTCGCGTTGATCGGGTGAGGACTGTCGGATGGCCCGGGCAAGCTCGTGGGAAGGCAATGATTGGAGGCACCGTGGCCGTCAGATTCCACGGGCCGAGCATCTGGTTCCAGGTAGTCCCCGAGACCAAGATCGTCAAGAACTAGAGTGCACCTCGACATCCACGCCAGCGGCGGCCGGGCCGACCCGATCGAGACCCGCAGACAACGAGTCGAAGCCGAAGCTCGCCGGCTGGTTGACCTGGGCGCCACCACCGTTGGCGCCCTGATGGAGGACGGCATCCTCGACCACTACGCGGTGGGCATGAAGGACCCCGAGGGCAACGAGTTCGATATCAACTGACGGGCTGTGGTGTGCCTTCCGGTGCGCAGCGGCTTGATCACCGAGGTCCAATCCCGAACGACCTACACGACGGCCTCTCGATCATCAGCTGACCAGCGGTGCGCACCAAATGCTCGCCCGTGTCTCAAGGCCCAGCCAGTGCGGTCGATGCGTGCCATATGGCAGTGCCATCCGCACGAGAGGTGATCATCGCCGCATCCGGGTAACGGTCGATGAAGGCCACCACTGGCACGGTCGCGGCACCGTCCGCGCCAGCTGGAGTCTCGAGACTGCTGCGCACTACGAAGCGTTGATCTGGCAGACGGGCAACACAGCCAAACCAAAAACGCAGGTCAGCGGCTTGCCGACCTGCGTTTGTTGATGGTGCGCCGCCAGGGACTCGAACCCCGAACCCGCTGATTAAGAGTCAGCTGCTCTACCACTTGAGCTAGCGGCGCAAGTTAATCGCTCCGTTTGAGCGCGTGCAGACGTTAGCACAGCCCGGCAGACCCGCATTTCAGCGGGGGCTGGCGTCGCTGTGGCCGCGATCCGGCCTAATAGCCGAGGTTAGGTGCCCGGTCAAGTAACTGACTGGGAGTGTCGATCGTTGACCACTCAGTCAGCTGACACCGGCTGGATACCCTCGGAGGTGGTGAGGTCGTGGCAGGTCGAGTTGATCCGCGAGTGGCGACCCTGGTGGGAACGGCCGCGGTGCTGGTCTGCCTGCTCAGTGGTTGTGCTCAGTTCGGGTCCGGAGACCAGATCGGGGGGATCAAGGACGTCGCCGCCCAGCAGGGCCTCGCCCAGGGCATGGCGGACGCCTTCCACCCGGACCTCACGGTCAACCCGCCGAACGGCGCGGCCGGGGTGTCGCCCTCGGAGACGGTGACCGCGTTCGTGGCCAGCGGCCAGTTCAGCCAGGCCGACCTGAGGACGCAGGACGGGGGCAAGCTCGACGGGGTGCTCTCCCCGGACGGCGCGCGGTGGACCTCGAGCGCGCCGCTCAAGCCGAACACCTCCTACGTGCTCACCACGGTGGTCCGGGCCACGTCCGGCCAGGAGACCACCACGGCGACGAAGTTCACCACCCTGTCGCCCGGCCAGCAGGTCACGGGCAAGATCACGCCGGCCGACGGCGGGACGATCAATGGGCCCACCCCGGTGGACATCCTGTTCGACAAGCCGGTCACCGACCGGTCCGCCGTGGAGCGGGCACTGGTGGTCACCTCGAGCCCGCCCACCCAGGGGAGCCCGTACTGGCGCAGCGACCGCGAGGTGGTGTGGCAGCCGATCGGCGCGTGGCAGCCGGGCAGTCAGGTGACCGCCACCCTGGACTTCTTCGGCAAGCAGGTCGGCCCCGGGCTCTTCGGCGGCGGCGACCTGCGCAGCGCCTTCAAGGTCGGCGACCTGGACAGCTCGCTGCCCTCCGACAGCCTGGACGCCGGTCTGCCGCCGGGCACGCCGGGCGCCGCCCCGGGTACGCCGGGTTACGTGGCCGACCCGCGGCTCGCGCCGGGGGGCGACCCCGATCTCGCCGCCTCGCCCGGCGTGCCCCCGCCGCCCGGTGCGGCGACGCCGCCCGCCGCGACGCCGCCCGGCGCGGCGCCGGCCGCCAGCCCGGGCGGTCTCGGCCCGGATCCCGCCAGTTCGGACGCCGGCAGCCCGGACGCCACCGTGCCGGATACCACGCCGGACGGCGGCCTCGGACCCGACGCCGGCAGTGCGAGGACCGACGACCCGCCGCCGACCACGCCCAAGCACCACACGACGCCGACCAAGCGGCCGACCGCACCCCGGCTGCCGGTGCTCTGAGCCCCAACGCCTCGTGAGTGGTTAGCGCTTGTCAGAGCAACGCTAGCCACTCATGAGGCCGCCCGGTCGGGACAAAACAAGAGCCCGCACTCGGATTTCTCCGAGTGCGGGCCCTGTTGGTGGCTGGGGTGAGTGACGGGATTCGAACCCGCGACACCTGGGATCACAACCCAGTGCTCTACCGACTGAGCTACACCCACCATCGACGTCGTGAAGTGTCACCGCACAACGACCCGGATATCGTAGCGCGCCCGTTCCGGGCCGCTCCACCCGGTTCAGCTCGGGCTGGTCCGGACCGGTTCGGCGAGGATCGCGGCGGCCGCTGACCTGGCCTGATCGGTGGTCGGGCCGGGCGCGGGGACGAACGCGGTCGACCGGTAGTAGCGCAGCTCGCGCAGCGATTCCTCGATGTCCGCGAGCGCCCGGTGTGCCAGGCCCTTCTCCGGCTTGGCGTAGTAGATCTTCGGGTACCACCGGCGGCACAGCTCCTTGATCGAGCTGACGTCCACCATCCGGTAGTGCAGGTGGCTGTCCAGCTCGGGCATGTCCCTGGCCAGGAACATCCGGTCGGTGGCGATCGAGTTCCCGGCCAGTGGCGCCGAACGGGGATCGGGCACGAACTGGCGCACGTGGTCCAGCACGATCTGCTCGGCCTCCGCCATGGTCACGGTGGAGGCCCGCACCAACTCGGTCAGTCCCGAGTGCTCGTGCATGTCGCGCACCAGCTCAACCATGCCGGCCAGCTTCGCGTCGTCGGCGTGGATCACCACGTCGACGCCTTCGCCGAGGACCCGAAGCTCGCTGTCGGTCACCAGAGCGGCGATCTCGATCAGCGCGTCGGAGCCGATGTCCAGGCCGGTCATCTCGCAGTCAATCCACACCAAGCGGTCGTTCACCCTGCCAGCCTAGGCCGTAGCTCCCACAGCATTCAGCCGGCTGCGCGGCGCACACCCACCTTGAGCGGTACCGGGACCTCGCCGGCGGTGCCGGTTCATCCACCTGGATCACCCTCGCGCGGCATGTTCGGCGCTCCCGGCCCCGTTGGCTAGGCTTCCCGATCACTAGCGGCACAGTCCTGAGGGCAATCGGCCCCGAGGCGGCACTGGAGGTCGAACCGATCGTGGCGGACAAGGTGACAACCGGTGGCGCGAGCGCCGCGGCTCAGGAAATCGCGGCTGGTTACGAGACGACCGGCGCCGCACTGGAGCTCGGGACCGTCTTCGTGGACGGTCAGATCGAGTCCTCCGCGCGGGTGCGGATCTCGCTGGCGATGCTGAACCGGCACGGACTGGTGGCCGGCGCGACCGGTACCGGCAAGACCAAGACCCTGCAGAACCTCGCCGAGCAGCTCTCCTCGGCCGGGGTGCCGGTGGTGATGGCCGACATCAAGGGGGACCTGTCGGGCCTGTCCCGGCCGGGGGAGAGCAGCGACCGGACCAAGGCGAGGGCCGCCGAGACCGGCGACGACTGGGCGCCGACCGCGTTCCCGGTGGAGTTCCTCTCCCTCGGGGCGGACAGCGCCGCGATCCCGATCCGGGCCACTCTCACCCAGTTCGGGCCGATCCTGCTGAGCAAGGTGCTCGGGCTCAACGACACCCAGGAGTCCACCCTCGGCCTGATCTTCCACTGGGCCGACCAGCAGAACCTGCCGCTGCTGGACACCAAGGACCTGCGTTCGGTCATCCAGCACCTGACCAGCGACGAGGGCAAGGGCGACCTGAAAGGCATCGGCGGGGTCTCCCCGGCCACCGCCGGGGTGATCCTGCGCGCGATGGTCAACCTGGAGGCCCAGGGCGGCGAGAAGTTCTTCGGTGAGCCCGAGCTGGACCCGTCCGACCTGATGCGGGTGGTGGACGGCCCTGCTGGTCCACGCGGCGTGATCTCGCTGCTGGAGCTGTCCGAGCAGCAGACCAACCCGATGCTGTTCTCCACGTTCCTGATGTGGCTGCTGGCCGAGCTGTTCGAGCACCTGCCGGAGGCCGGTGACCTGGACAAGCCCAAGGTGGTGTTCTTCTTCGACGAGGCGCACCTGCTGTTCTCCGACGCGTCCAAGGCGTTCCTGGACCGCATCGAGCAGACCGTCAAGCTGATCCGGTCCAAGGGCGTCGGGGTGTTCTTCTGCACCCAGCTGCCCACCGACATCCCGAACGACGTGCTCTCCCAGCTCGGCGCCCGGATCCAGCACGCCCTGCGCGCGTTCACCCCGGACGACCAGAAGGCGCTGGCCCGGACCGTGAAGACGTACCCGACAACGCCGAACTACAAGCTCGGCGAGGTGCTGACCTCGCTGGGCATCGGCGAGGCCATCGTGACCGTGCTCTCCGAGCGGGGCGCGCCGACCCCGGTGGCGTGGTGCCGGCTGCGCGCGCCCCGGTCGCTGATGGGCGCGATCGGCGCCGACGGAGTGGCCTCGGCCGCGCACGGCTCCCAGCTGTACGCCAAGTACGGCCAGACGGTCGACCGGGAGTCGGCGTACGAGAAGCTCACCGCGAAGATGGCCCAGGCCCCCGCCCCGGAGCAGGCCCCCGAGGCGCGCCCGGCCGAGCGCCCCCGCGCGGAGCGGGAGGAACCGGGTGCGCTGGAGCAGATCATGTCCAACCCGGCGGTGAAGTCGTTCATGCGCTCGGCGGCCAGCTCACTGGGCCGGGAGATCACCCGGGGGCTGTTCGGTACCCGGCGGCGGTGAGCTGGGGCCCGCGGCGGGGGCTGGTTATCGGGTGGGCAGCAGGCCGGGGTTGACCAGGTCGACCAGCTCGACCGCCGTGGCCACCGGCAGGTCCACCACCGAGTACCGCCCGGCGCCGGCGGCGGTCACCGCATCCAGGGTGGCCACGCCGGCCCAACGCTGGGACGGGCTCTGCCGCAGCCGCCAACCGATGATGCCCCGGCGCTGCAGTGCCACCCGGCGCCGGACCAGCGAGCCCTGGCTGATCACCAGGTAGTCCGGAAGCAGCGCGTGGCCGAGGTTGCGGTAGCGGTCGGCGGCGAGCAGGGCCGCCAGTGGCAGCAGGAGCAGCGCCGCCGGCCAGAGCCAGCCCAGCTCGGGCAGCGCCCAGACCACCGCGACGAGTGCGACCGAGGGCAGCAGCGCCCTGGTCAGCCTGCGGCGCAGCGCGGCCGGGGGATGGCGGACCAGCACGGCGGCGGTCCCGGCGGCCGGGTCGTCCAGCAGCAGCGCGGCGGCGGCGACGCGGTGTGCCTCGGCCCTCGGCGCCGGCGGCAGGAGCGCGCCGCGGTTGCTCGTCTTCGCGTCCAGCCCGGTGGTGATCGCGGCGCAGCGGGCGCCCCGGACCAGACGCAGCAGCAGCGGCTCGGCCACCTCCGCGCCGCGCATCCGGCTCTGCTCGACCGACAGCGACCGGGTGGTGAGCAGCCCCCGGCGCAGCCGCAGTGTGTCGTCCGGCTCCCTGGTGAGCCGGTAGCCCCACCAACCCTCCAGATAGACCGCGAGCGAGCCCAACCCGGCCAGCACCAGCACCGCGGCAACCAGCGCCACGACGGCCACCCACAGTGGCACCGCGCTGAACTCGTCGCCGGCCGCGTGCAGGGTGGCCGAGCTGGTCACGTCCACCCCGGCGTCGCTGGCCACCCGGAACACCGTGCCGGCGATCGCGGCCACGGCGACCAGCCCGGAGGCCGTCAGTGGCGCGAAGCGCAGCCAGGACGGCCGCAGCCGGGCCACCTCGACCCCGCTCCCGACCCGCCGCGTGGCGGGCTCCGGCGGGGTGGTGTGGTCCGGTAGGGGGGTGGCCGGGTCCGCCGGGCCGGCGCCCGGCGGGCTCGCGCCCAGCGGGCTCGCGCTCGGCGGGCTCGTGCCCGGCGGGCCGGCGGCCGGGCTGGTGGCGACACGGATCGGGGAGCGGTCCAGCAGGTCCCGGCGCAGCCGTTCGCCCTCCGCGACGGTGACCGCGTCCAGACTCAGCCGGCCCTCCTTAGTGGTGCTCGAGCCGGTGCCGATCTCCACCACGGTGAGTCGGAAGAGCCGGTGGGCCGGGTTCGCCCGCAGGTCCACGGTGCGGACCCGGTCCCGGCGCAGCGAGCGCTGCTCGCGGTGGATGAGGCCGCTCCGCAGCTCCACCCGCTCACCGCCGACCCGGTACCGGACCGTCGCCCACTTGCTCACGGCCATCGCCAGCACGACGAGCACCGGGGCGAGCGCGGCCACCAGATGCCAGCCGCCCTGGCCCCGGCCGGTGATCAGCAACACGCCGACCACCGGGATCAGCGCACCGGCCTGCCGCAGCGGGAACACCGCCAGCACCCGGGGGTCCAGCCGCTGCCACCCGGCCTCGGCGTCGTCCGGCTCCGACATCAGGTGGCGTCCCCGGGGTGTCTCTGGGTGATCTCGGTGAGCCGGCGGGTCAGCTGGGCGGCGGCGTCCGCGTCCAGGCCCTCGATCTTGACCGGGCCCGCCGACGAGGCGGTGGTCACCGTGACGGTGGCCAGTCCGAACAGCCGCTGCAGCGGGTCGCGCGCGGTGTCGATGGTCTGGATCCGGGAGATCGGCGCCACCCGCCACTCCAGTCGCAGCCAGCCGGCGAGGGTGTACACCGCCTCCTCGTCGGCCTCCCAGCGGTGCACCCGGTAGCGCCACCTCGGCATCACGACCGTATAGCCGCCGCCCACCAGGACGGTGGCCACCAGCGTCCCGATCAGCCAGCTGGCCTCGGTGGTGACCAGCGCGACGACCTGCACCAGCAGCGCCGCGCCGACCGCGAGCAGCGCGCGCGCGGTCCACCAGCGCAGGGCGCGCGGGTCCACGCGGTGCGCCGGCGGGCGGAGCGGCGGGGCTGACGGCGTGACGTCCACCGGGCCACTCTGCCCAATGCGGCGTCGGCCGGCCGGCTCGACGCGCCGCAGGGCCGCCGCCCGAACAGTCCGGACCGAGCTGTCGGGCCCCGCGTGGAACCCCGCTCTGTTCCTGTCCTTGCGAGTCCCGCAGCATCCCGCCACGTCCGGCGTAGGCAGCGTCCACGGATTGGGCGTCCACACGTGACACGTGCCCAGGCCGGGCGTCCACACGTGACACCTCCACAGGTCACCCGCCGCGCTCCCGGGCGATCAACTTATATGTGCTTGCTTTTATATACGCTTGGTGCGATTTTGGTGCCCATGGATGTGTTCGAGGCCGTCGCCGAGCCCAGTCGCCGCGCGCTGCTGGACGTCCTGGCCGAGGGGGAGCGGACCGCCGGGGAGCTGGTCGCCACGCTGCCGAACCTGACCCAGCCGGCCGTGTCCCGTCACCTGCGGGTGCTGCGCGAGGTCGGACTGGTCGAGGTCCGCCCGGACGCCCAGCGGCGGATCTACGCGTTGCGCGCCGACGGGCTGGTGGAGATCGACCGGTGGCTCGGCGCGTACCGCCGCTACTGGGCGGCACACCTCGACTCGCTGGAGCAGCACCTGGCCCGGACCCGTGGCCAGCAGTCCGACACACCGGGGGAGCACGCATGAGTACCAGGCGCACCGGCGAACTGAGCGTCGACGGCGACCGGGCGACGATGACCTTCGTCCGGCACCTGCCGTACCCGATCGACGCGGTCTGGGCGGCGATCACCGACCCGGCCGCGCGGGCGGACTGGTTCGGGGTGACCGCGCTCGACCCCCGGGTCGGCGGTCGGATCGACATGATGCCGGCCGACCCGCCGGCGCCGCCCGAGCACAAGAGGATGACCGGGCGCATCCTGGTCTGGGACCCGCCCAAGGTGCTGGAGCACGAGTGGAACCAGAACATCGTGGAAGCCGGCGTGGTGCGCTACGAGCTCGCCGAGGAGGGGACGGGCACCGTGCTGACCTTCACCCACCGGGGCCTCGGCGTGCGCAATGCCCGCGGTTTCCTGCCCGGCACGCACGCCTACCTGGACCGGCTGGAGGCGCACCTTGGCGGCGAGCCGCTGCCCGGGTGGAGTGAGCGCTACCAACTGGTCGCGCCAGACTATCCGGCCTGGCGGTAGTGCGACGGCGGTAGTGCGACGGCGGTAGTGCGACGGCGGTAGTGCGACGGCGGTAGTCCGGACGCCGGCTCTAGTCCCCGGCCAGCAGCAGCGCGGTGAGGCCGGGCACCGTGATGGTGGCGCCCGGGGTCAGCGGTGCCGGGTCGGCCGGGCGGCCGTCCGGCTGACCGCTGTCCAGCAGCGGGGTGAGCGCGACGTCCGGCAGCACGTACTCGAGCGTCTCGGTGCCGCTGTGCAGCAGCAGCATCCACTCCTTGCCGGCCAGCAGGCCGACAGTGCGGATGTCGGAGTCGTGCCAGTTCTCCTCGGTGATCCGACCCCCGTCGGCGCGCCACCAGGTCACGTCCGCCGGGCGGTAGAACCGCTCCCAGGACGGTGCCCGGCCGTCCCGGCGCAGCTCCAGCAGCCGGGCGGTGAAAGCGGTGAGCTCCTCGGCGTCCGGGTCCGGTGTCCAGTCCAGCCAGGAGATCACGTTGTCCTGGCAGTAGGCGTTGTTGTTGCCCCGCTGGGTGCGCCAGCGCTCGTCGCCGGCGGTCAACATCGGGGTGCCGGCGGACAGCAGCAGCGTGCTCAGCAGCGCCCTGGCCGTGCGCAACCGGTCGGCGCGGACCTCGGGCCGGTCGGTCTCGCCCTCCACCCCGAAGTTCTGCGACCGGTTGTCGTCGGTGCCGTCCCGGTTGTTCTCGCCATTGTCGGAGTTGTGCTTGGTCTCGTAGGACACCAGGTCGCGCAGAGTGAAGCCGTCGTGCGCGGTGACCAGATTGACCGACGCCCAGGGCCGCCGCCCCGACATCGCGTACAGGTCCTCCGAGCCGCTGAGCCGCCGGGCGAGGTCGCTGATGCCGCCGGCGCCGCGCCAGAAGTCCCGCACCGCGTCCCGGTACTGGCCGTTCCACTCCGCCCACTGCACGCCGAAGCCACCCACCCGGTAGCCCTCGCCGGTGGCGTCCCACGGCTCGGCGATCAGTTTGCGGTTCGCCAGCACCGGGTCGGCAGCGATCATGGTGAGCAGCCCGGCATCCGGGTCGAAGCTGCCCGCGCGGGGCCGGCCGAGCACGCTGGCCAGGTCGAACCGGAAGCCGTCCACGCCGAGCTCGGCCCAGTAGCGCAGTGAGTCGCAGACCAGCCTGGCCACCGTCGGCGAGGCCGCGTCCACGGTGTTGCCGCAGCCGGTGATGTCGACCATCTCGCCGCGGCCGCGGTGCACGTAGTAGGCCGGCGCGTCCAGCCCCCGGAAGCTCAGCGTGGGGCCGCTGACGCCGCCCTCGCAGGTGTGGTTGTAGACCACGTCCAGGATGACCTCGATACCGGCCGAGTGCAGCGCGGCGACCATGGTCCGGAACTCCGCGAGCTCCTGGCCCGGCACCGAGGCGTAGCCGGCGTGCGGCGCGAGGAAGCCCAGCGTCGAGTAGCCCCAGTAGTTCCGCGCGCCGCGGCGCAGCAGGCTCGACTCGTCGACGAACGAGTGCACCGGCAGCAGTTCGACCGCGGTGACACCGAGCGAGCGCAGGTGTTCGAGCACCGCCGGGTGGGCGAGCCCGAGGTAGCTGCCCCGCTGCTCGGTCGGCACCTCGGGGTGGACCTGGGTGAAGCCCTTGACGTGCATCTCGTAGATCACCGTGTCGGCCCACGGCACGTTCGGACCCGGACCTGGGGCCGGCGCGGCCGGGGCGGTGAGCACCGAGACCGGCACCGAGCCCAGCGAGTCCACCGCGCTCGGCGGGCCGGACATCGGGTCGCCCTGGTAACCGAGGGCGGCCTCCAGATCGGTGAGCTGGCCGGTGATCTGGCGGGCGTACGGGTCGACCAGCAGCTTGGCCGGGTTCGCCCGGATCCCCTCGGTCGGCTCGTAGCGACCGTGCACCCGGTACCCGTACCGCTGGCCGGGCGTGATCCCGGTCACCAAGCCGTGCCAGATCCCGAACGTGCGCTCGGTCAGCTCCACCCGCCGCTCGCTCGGCGGCCCGCCGGCCGGGTCGGGCTCCAGCAGGCAGAGCTCCACGGCATCGGCGCTGGCGGAGGCGACGGAGAAGCGGGCACCATCCTCGGTGAGGTGGGCACCCAGCGGGAAGACTGTGTCGGCCGGCGGCGCGGCGGGGCGTGCGGTGCGCTCGTTGGACGGCATCATCGGTAAGGATAGGGCCCGTGGGCGAGGCTAGCGAGCTAACCAATGGGACATCGGCCGCCGTGGCCCGTGAGGTGGGCGGTCACCCGGATCTGACCGACCTCGTCATCCGGATGGACGACGTGTCGGTGCGCCGCGGCGAGACCACACTGCTGCGCGACGTGAACTGGTCGGTCGAGCTGGACGAGCGGTGGGTGGTACTCGGGCCCAACGGCGCCGGCAAGACCACGCTGCTGCGGATGGCGGCCGCCGAGCTGCACCCGAGCAGCGGGACCGTGCACGTGCTCGGCGAGCAGCTCGGCCGGGTGGACCTGTTCGAGCTGCGGCCGCGGCTCGGGTTCTGCTCGGCCGCGCTGGCGCAGCGGGTGCCCGGGGACGAGATCGTCCGCGACATCGTGGTCAGTGCCGGGTATGCACTGCTGGGGCGGTGGCGCGAGCACTACGACAGCTTCGACCTCGACCGGGCCGACCGGCTGCTCGACGCCCTGGGCATGTGGGGGTTCGCGGCGCGGCAGTTCCGTACCCTGTCCGAGGGTGAGCGCAAGCGGGTGATGATCGCCCGTGCCCTGATGGCCGACCCCGAGCTGCTGCTGCTCGACGAGCCCGCTGCCGGGCTCGATCTGGGTGGCCGGGAGGACCTGGTGTCCCGGCTGTCGCGGCTGGCCGAGGACGCGGAGGCGCCGGCCAGTGTGCTGGTCACCCACCATGTCGAGGAGATCCCACCGGGGTACACCCACGGTCTGCTGCTGCGCGGCGGCGGCGTGGTCGCCCAGGGGCTGCTGCCGGACGTGATCACCGAGCCGAACCTGTCCCGCGCGTTCGGGCTGCCGCTGCTGGTGCGCTACGAGGGCGGGCGGTTCAGTGCGCGGCGGGCGTGATTTCCGGCGTGGCGTGACGTCGTTCCCGGTCGGCAGCTCAAGCAAGGCTAGCTTTACCGATTGTTGAACCGGAGGGGCGAGTTCGGTGCGGAACCTCGATAACGGGCCACTAGGCTCTTACTCATGAGTAGCGATCCGGCGCCGAACCCGCACGCCACGGCCGAGCAGGTGGAGGCCGCGCGGCGGGACCCCAAGCTCGCCAACGTGCTGTACCACGACTGGGAGGCTGGCTCCTACGACGAGAAGTGGTCGATCTCCTACGACGAGCGCTGCATCGACTACGCCACCGGCCGGTTCCGCCTGGTCGCCGGGGAAGCGGGTTGGCCGTACGAGCGGGCGCTGGAGCTGGGCAGCGGTACCGGGTTCTTCCTGCTCAACCTGATGCAGGGCGGGGTGGCCAAGCGCGGGTCGGTGACCGACCTGTCGCCGGGCATGGTCCAGGTGGCGCTGCGCAACGCCGCCGGCCTCGGTCTGGACGTGGACGGCAAGGTGGCCGATGCCGAGCGCATCCCGTACGAGGACAACACCTTCGACCTGGTCGTCGGGCACGCCGTGCTGCACCACATCCCGGACGTGGCGGCCGCGCTGCGTGAGGTGCTGCGGGTGCTCAAGCCCGGCGGAAGGTTCGTGTTCGCCGGCGAGCCGACGAAGATCGGTGACCGGTACGCCCGCCGGCTCGGCCAGGCGACGTGGTGGGCCACCACCCGGCTGACCAGGCTCGGCCCGCTGCGTGGTTGGCGCCGCCCGCAGGCCGAGCTGGACGAGTCGTCCCGGGCCGCCGCACTGGAAGCCGTGGTGGACATCCACACCTTCGACCCCGATGAGCTCGAGGCGACCGCGCGCGGCGCCGGCGCCATGGGGGCCCGGGTGGTGACCGAGGAGCTGGCCGCCGCCCTGTTCGGCTGGCCGGTGCGCACCTTCGAGGCGGCGGTGCCGTCGGGCAAGCTGGGGATGCGCTGGGCAATGTTCGCCTGGCGCACCTGGGAGCGTTTGTCGGTGTTGGACACTCGGGTGCTGGATCGGGTGGTGCCGCGCCGGTACTTCTACAACGCGCTGGTCACCGGTACAAAACCGGGGATGAGGCCACTCTAACGGGGGGACCCGTTCTCGGTTAGATTCAGCTCATCGGGCGCACACTTGGTGGGTCGGGTATGCCCGATCACTGGATGTGAGAGCGTTCAACCAGTTGAGGATCCAGTGTGACGATCCGGTGGCGGGACGATGAGGTCCGGTCGGGTGTAGTGCACCGGTTCAGCGCCGCGGCCACCACCGTGATGGAACGATTGCGCACGGTTGGCGGTCATCGGCTGCCTCCATGCGGGTGAAGAAGATCTCGGAAGGGACCCACTCCGATGAGTGAGACGTACGACGACCCGGCTTCGGTGACGGTCGTCGTTGTCGATGATCACCCGATCTGGCGGGAGGGGGTCGCCCGCGACCTGGCGGCGCAGGGCTTCGCGGTGGTGGCGACCGTGGCGGACTCGTCGTTCACCCTGCGGATCGCGGCGGCCACCCAGCCGAGAGTCGTGGTGATCGATCTGGACCTGGACGAGCTGTCCGCCGTGGAAGCGGTGCGCACGATCGCCAACACGATGCCGGACACCCGGGTGCTGGTGCTCTCCGAGCGCGCCGGGCACAGCGACGTGCTGGAAGCCGTCAAGGCCGGTGCGGCCGGCTACCTGGTCAAGTCGGCCAGCGCCGCCGAACTCATGGACGCGGTGCGGCGGACCGCCAACGGCGACGCGGTGTTCACCCCGGGGCTGGCCGACCTGGTGCTCGGCGAGTACCAGCGGCTGACCGTCGGGCCCGAGCCCGGGCAGGCCCCGGTACCCCGGCTCACCGCGAGGGAGACCGAGGTGCTGAAGCTGGTCGCCACCGGCCTCACCTCCCAGCAGGTCGCCAAGGAGCTCGGCCTGTCGCGGCGGACCGTGGAGAACCACGTCCAGAACACCGCACGCAAGCTGCACCTGCACAACCGCGTGGAGCTGACCCGCTACGCGATCACCCAGGGTCTCGCCGAGTAGTCGGCGGTGGCCGCCTCGCCCCACCCGCCCGGCTCCCCGCCCCCCGGTCCTCGACCGCCCGGGGCTGTCGCGTCGGGTTCCGGCGCGGCCGGCGCGCCGCCGCCCGGGGCTCTCGAGGCCGACCTGGCGACCCGGGTGCTCGACCCGTTCTGGCGCGGCCTGGTCGGGTACCGGGTTCTGGCCTGGGGTTACGCGGCGGTGCTGGTGATCCTCAACCACCCCTACTACCGCTCGCCCGGTGGCGCGGTGCTGGCGTTGGTGCTGATGGCGGTCTGGACCGTGGTGACCTCGGTGGGCTACCTCAGGCCGAAGTGGGCGCTGTGGGGGCTGTGGGTACTGCCCCAGGGTCGGCTGGCGCTGCTCGACGTCGTCGTCACGCTGGTCGCGGTCGCCGCCACCCGCCTGGTCGACACCCCGGACCGGATCGCGCACGGCGCCCCGGTGCTGACCACGGTGTGGTCGGCAGGGCCGGTGATCGCCGTCGCGCTGGCCTACGGGGTGCTGTCCGGGCTGGCCGGTGCGCTGCTGGTGCAGGGGGCCGTGCTGGTGGTGCGCGGCCGGCTCGGTTCCGCCGAGGCCACCGACCTGCTGCTGATGGTGGCCACCGCGCTCGCTGTCGGCTACGCGGCGACGGTGCTGCGCCGCTCCTCGGACCGGCTGCGCCAGGCGATCGAGCTGCGCGCCGCGCTTGCCGAGCGGGAGCGGCTGGCCCGCTCGATCCACGACGGCGTGCTGCAGGTGCTCGCCCAGGTCCGCCGGCGCGGCGCCGAGCTGGGCGGACCGGCCGCCGAGCTCGGCTCACTGGCCGGCGAGCAGGAGGTCGCGCTGCGCACGCTGATCGTCACCGGCCCGCCGGAGCAGCGTCCGCTCGGCCAGGAGGAGGTGACCGCCCGGCTCGCCGCGCTGGCCACTCCCCGGGTGACGGTCTCCACGCCGGCGACCCCGGTGCTGCTGTCCACGCACACCGCGACCGAGCTGGTGGCCGCGGTCGAGGCGGCGCTGGCCAACGTGCGGGTGCACGTGGGGCCGGACGCGCCGGCCTGGGTGCTGCTGGAGGACCTCGGTGAGCAGGTCGTGGTGAGCGTGCGGGACGACGGGCCGGGCATCCCCGCCGGGCGGTTGGCCGCCGCCGAGGCCGAGGGCCGGCTGGGCGTGTCGCGCAGCATCCAGGGCCGCATCGAGTCGGTCGGCGGCACGGCGCGCTGCGAGAGCGGGCCCGGCCTCGGCTGCGAGTGGACCTTCGAGATCCCGGTGCGTCGGGCACCGGCCGGGCGAAGACGATGACCGGGCACCGGTCCGGAGACCCAGACGGCGCCGTCGCGTGACGGTGGCGGCGCCTGACGCCGCCGTCGCCTGACGGCGCCGGCCGAACCGGGCCGCCGCGCCGGCGCGGGACAGGGCAGGATCACCGGATGCGCTCCGAACCGCCCGATGAGATCACCGTGATGGTCGTCGACGACCACCCGATGTGGCGGGACGGGGTCGCCAGGGATCTCGCCGAGCGCGGTCTGCGGGTGGTGGCCACCGCACCGGACGCGCCGGCCGCCGTCCGCATCGCCACCGCGACCCGACCCAGGGTGGTGCTGATGGACCTCAACCTGGGCGAGACCCAGGGCGTCGCGGCGATCGCCGGCATTCTCGAGCGGCTACCGGGAACGCGGATCCTGGTGCTGTCCGCGAGCGGCGAGCACCAGGACGTGCTGGACGCGGTGAAGGCCGGGGCGAGCGGCTACCTGGTGAAGTCGGCCAGCATCACCGAGCTGGAGGCCGCGGTGCGCCGTACGGCGGACGGCGCGGCGGTGTTCACCCCCGGGCTGGCCGGGTTGGTGCTGGGGGAGTTCCGGCGGATGGACACCGCCGACGGGCGGACCGGCCGGGGCGGCGGGTCCGACGCCGAGGACCCGACGCTGCGGCTCACCGAGCGGGAGACCGACGTGCTGCGCCTGGTGGCGAAGGGGATGACCGCACGGCAGATCGCCACCCGCCTGGTGCTCTCGCACCGCACCGTGGAGAGCCACGTGCAGAACACGCTGCGCAAGCTGCACCTGCGCAACCGGGTCGAGCTGACCCGCTACGCCATCGAGCGCGGCCTGACCGACGACAGCTGACCCCGCCCGGTCGGATACAGGCGCGCTCGGTTCAGGCTGGGTCGGGGGAGCTGTCGTCCAGGGTGCGCAGCCGGCGCAGGATCTCGGCGTGCAGCCGGGGGATGTCGGTGTCCACCGCGACGTCCACCGCGACGTCCACCGGGCGCGACCTGCCGGCGGCCTCGATCCGTACGGTGCCGCGCTGCCCGGCCGGCGCACAGGCCACCGCCAGCGGTTTCGCCTCGGTGCGCAGGGTGCCCGGCAGCACCGCCTCGAGCACCGCGACCGCGTCGTGCAGCGGCACGGCGTCCACCCCGGTTCTGGCCCGGATCCGGGTCCGGTAGTACTCGGTCAGGCTGGCCAGCAGGGCGCACCTGGGGCCGCTCGCGGCCAGCTCGGCCAGCCAGTCGCCGGGGACGGCGCAGCGCCGGGTCAGCTCCAGCGGCACCAGGGTGACCGGCACCGACTCCTCGGCGAGTACCCGGTGCGCGGCCTCCGGATCGGAGTTGACGTTGAACTCGGCGGTCGCCGTGGTGTTGCCGCCACTCAGCGCGCCGCCCATCGCGACGATCCGGCCGATCTTCGGAGTCAGCTCGGGATGGCTGGCCAGCAGCAGCGCGATGTTGGTCAGCGGGCCGATCGGGACCAGCGTGACCGGCTCCTCGGCGCCGCGCAGCAGGTCGGCGAGCAGTTCGACGGCACCGCGCGGATCCAGTGGGCCGGGTGCGGGCAGGGTGTCGGCGCGACCGCCGAGACCGTCCTCGTGGTGCCACTCACCGGCCCGCTGCGCCTGGGGGAACACCAGTGGGCGCTCGGCACCGGCGGCCACCGGCACGTCGGCGCGGCCGGCCAGGGCCAGCAGCCGGCGCGCGTTGGCCGAGGTGGTCTCCAGCCCGACGTTGCCGAACACCGCGCTCACCCCGAGTAGCCGAGCGTCCGGGCTGCTCACGGCGAGCAGGAGCGCGACCGCGTCGTCGATACCCGGATCGGTGTCGATCAGCAGCGGGATCCGGGCGGGTGGGGCGGTGGACACCGGGCCCAGCCTGGCACAACTGACGGGACCGCGCGCGGTGTCCTCGGTGCGCGGGGCGGGTTGTGACCGGGACCTCCTGTGAGCTGGCTAGCAGCATCGAAACGATTCGACAAAGCCGGCCGATAATGGGATGGAGCCCGTCGGACAGAGCGTCTGGGTCCTCCCCAGGACCCGGCGACCCGGAAACCGGCCGCCGGCGAGCCCCCGAACCACACATCAGGGAGAGGACGAATGAACACCGACATCGAGCAGCGACTGCGGGAGCTGCACGACTACTACGCGTTCCAGGTCAACGTGGCGATCGAAGAGGGCCGCGAGCACGTGATCGACGGCCTGGTGGCCCGGTACCCCGAGGAAGCCGCGCTGCTGATCGAAGAGTCCCAGGCCCACGCGGCCTGACCACGTCCGGCCGCGACCGGGCCAACCCCGGCCGCGGCCCGACACGGGCTTCCTGGCGCTGCGGACCAGAGCACTAGGCTGTTCCGCCGTGACCAGCATGTGGGGGGCTCCGGTACGGACCCGTTGGGCGGACTGGCGGCGCAACCGGCGGGACCCGCGCCAGGCGAAGTTCCTCACGCTCGACTCGCTGCGCTGGATGATCCGGAACCGGGCCTGGACGCCGTGGTACCTGGTCCGCTACGCGCGGCTGCTGAAGTTCCGGATCGCCAACCCGCACGTCCTGCTGCGCGGCATGGTCTTCCTCGGCAAGAACGTGGAGCTGCACGCCCGGCCCGGCTACGGGCGGCTCGAGATCGGCCGCTGGGTGCACATCGGGGACGGGAACTCGCTGCGCTGCCACGAGGGCTCACTGCGCATCGGCGACAAGGTCGTGATGGGCAAGGACAACACGATCAACTGCTACCTGGACATCGAGCTGGGTGCGGCGACGCTGGTCGCGGACTGGGTCTACATCTGCGACTTCGACCACGTGATCACCGACATCCACGTGCCGATCAAGGACCAGGGCATCGTGAAGACGCCGGTGCGGATCGGGCCGGACTGCTGGGTCGGCACCAAGGTGTCGGTGCTGCGGGGGACCCGGGTCGGCCGGGGCTGCGTGCTCGGCGCGCACGCGGTGGTGCGCGGGACCATCCCGGACTACGCCATCGCGGTCGGCTCGCCGGCCCGGGTGGTACGCAACCGCAAGGACGACTACGCCGCCGACGCCGACCGCCGCGCCGCGCTGGCCGACATCGCCCGCAAACACGCCCGCGCCGTCCAGGAGTCCCTGAAGTCCCTGCCGGACTAGGACACGCGCCGGACCGGAGCTCGCGGGACTAGATGACCAATTCCAAGGGGTCGGTCCGGCGCGGCGTTCGGTGAGCTGTGGTGGAGGGTGCCCAGGATCAGCGTGCTTACCCAGATGAGCAGGAGGCTCTCGTGGACGCTGACCTGGACACCCTCGCGACGGCACTCTACGTGCGAACCGATGATCTGCTGAAGGCCACGCCGGAACGGGCCCCGTGGCGCCCGAAGGTCGGGATCGCACCGAAGATCACCGACTCTGAGCTGATCACCTTGGCGGTGATGCAGGCCCTGCTCGGACATACCAGCGAGGCCCGTTGGTTGCGCTATACCCGGGCCCACCTGGGACATCTGTTCCGCTACCTGCCCCAGCAGCCCGGTTACAACAAGCGCCTGCGCGGCCTGGGAGCCACGATCGGATGGCTGGTAGGCGTGCTGGCCCGCGACACCACGTTGTGGACCGACGACGTGTGGGTCGTCGATTCCACCCCGGTCGAGTGCGCCCGATCCCGCGACGCGGTCCGCCGCTCCGACCTGGCCGGGTGGGCCGAATACGGGTACTGCGCCTCGCACTCACGGTTCTTCTGGGGGCTGCGGTTGCACCTGTTGTGCACGCTGCACGGGCTGCCCGTCGGGTTCGCCCTGACTGGCGCGAAGGCCGACGAACGCCACACCCTGCTCGCAATCCTCGACACCGACCCCGAACTGACCGCACCCGCACGGGCCGGACAGACCGTGATCGCCGACCGCAACTACTACGGCCGCCAATTCGAAGCTGAACTCGCCAACACCGGCCTGCGCCTCCTGCGACCCGCTCGCAAAGGTGAACAACCCCGCCCCGGAACAGCGCTGTTCAAGCCGTTACGCCAGGTCATCGAGTCCATCAACGACACCTTCAAAGGCCAACTCAACCTCGAACAACACGGCGGCCACACCCCCGCCGGAGTCTGGGTCCGCATCGTCCAACGAGTCCTCGCACTGACAGCAGCGATCTGGCACAACGACCACACCGGCCAAACCATCAAACGATCACTACTGGCCTACGACCACTAAACCTTGGAATCGATCATCTAGCGGTCGGGGCCGAAGGCGTTGCCGGTCGGGATCTTGGGGCGGCCGATCGGCTCGAGCCGGTGGCGGCGGGCGCCGGCGTAGACCCGCGCGGTGGCCGCGGTGATCTGGTCCCAGTCGAACTCGGTGCGCAGCCGGGCGCGCGCCGCCCTGGCCCGGGTGGCGGCGGCCGCCGGGTCGTCCAGCACCGCCCGCACCGCTCTCGCGATGCCGGCCACGTCGCCCGGTTCGAAGGACAGGCCGGTGACACCGTCGCGCACCACCTCGCCGAGGCCGCCGGCCGTGGAGGCGACCAGCGGGGCACCGGCGGCCGCCGTCTCCAGCGCGACCATGCCGAACGGCTCGTAGCGGCTCGGCAGCACCACCGCGTCGACACCCGCGACCAGCGCGGCCAGCTCACGGTCGGACAGGTGGCCGACCAGCTTCACCGCCCGCCGGACCCGGTGCGACCTGGCCTGCTCGAGCAGGAAGTCGGCGTGCGTGCCGTGCCCGGCGACCACCAGCCGGGTACCCGGGTGCGCGCGCCGGATCCGGGGCAGCGCGGCGATCAGGTCGTGCACGCCCTTCTCGTACTCCAACCGGCCGAAGTAGAGCAGCAGCGGGGCGCCGTCCGGTGCGTGCAGCTCGCGCTCCGCGTCGACCTCGGCGCGGCGCACCCGCCAGCGCCGAGGCTCGATGCCGTTGTGCAGCACCGAGATCGAGTCGGGCTCGCGGTCGAACAGGCCGGCCGCCTCGGTGCGCATCGCTTCGGAGCAGGTGATCAGGGCGTCGGCGCGCTGGGCCAGCCACCACTCCACGGAGTGCACCTGCTGGCTCACCACACTGGTCAGCCAGCCGGCGTGCCGGCCGGCCTCGGTGGCGTGCAGGGTGACCACCAGTGGCACCTCGAGCAGGTCGGCGAGGCCGATCGCCGCGTGCGCCACCAGCCAGTCGTGCGCGTGCACCACGTCCGGGCGCCAGTCACCGAGCCAGCGCGGCGCGGCCCGCAACATGCCGTGGTTCATGCCCAGCGTCCAGGCGATCAGGTCGCGCTCGAACTCCAGGTGCGCGGGATCCTCGGCGGTCCGCAGCACCCGCACCCCGTCGACCAGCTCGTCCGCCGTCGGGTGGGTACTGGCGTCGGTACCGGCCGGCTGGCGGGACAGCACCCGCACCTCGTGCCCGGCGGCGGCGAGGCGCCGCGCCAGTGCGTGCACGTGCCGGCCGAGGCCGCCCACGACCACCGGCGGGTATTCCCAGGACACGAGCAGTACACGCATGGGTGGCAACCTACCGGCCGGTAAGAATCGAATACTCGGTTCGGGCCGTCGAGTCGGCTAACGACCGTGCGTCCAGCTGGCGGAACAGGGTGTCCTGCCGGTCGTAGCGGTCGACCACCGCTGTGGCCTCCGTCACTCTCCCGGCGGCGAGCAGGTCCGAGATCTCGGTGACCCGGTCGGCGTGCTGCCACGCCCTGGACCGGGCGTAGTCGGCCGCCGACTCCTTGGTGACCATGAACGCCCAGTCGCTGGCGAGCGCGAGCAGCGCCTGGCGGGCCAGCCCGTCCCGCGCCCGGTCGCGGCCCAGCCCGACCGGCTCGGTGCCGGTCTTGGCCAGCAGCCGGCGCTGCACCTCCCGGCCCAGCTCCACCAGGTCGGCCACCCGCTCGCCGTCCCAGTTGCGCCAGTCCTTGCCCGATCCCCAGGACGACGCCGGCAGCTCGACCGGCCCGGCCACCAGGCCCTCGTCCAGCGCCCCGCGCAGGGTGCTCACCCGCACGCCGGCCTCGGGCAGCCCACGCAGCACCTCGGCCAGCCACGCCGGCCCCTCGTGCCACCAGTGCCCGAACAGCTCGGTGTCGTAGGCGGCCACCACCAGCGCCGGGCGGCCGTGTCGCGCGGCCAGCTCGGTGAGCCGTTCGCGGACCACCGAGACGAAGTCGGCGGCGTGCTGGCGGACCGCGGCGGCGGCCAGCTCCGGGTCGTACGGCTTCTTGTCCGCCGGGGCGACCCCGCGCCCGGTCACCCGCGACGGCTTGAGCCCGGACGGGTGGTCGTAGGTGTGGAAGTCGCGGTAGTCCCGATGCCCGGGGTAGCCGGCCTTCGGCGACCACACCCGGTAGGTGACCGGCAGGTCGCGCCCGAAGCACACCACGTCGGTGTCGCCGACCGGGCGGCCGAACGCGGTGTCACCGCGCAGCGCCGGGCCGTCGACCAGGAACCGCCGCACCCCGGCCTCGGCGTAGCCGTACTCCATCCCCGGCGCGTAACCGCACTCCGGCGCCCAGATCCCGGCCGGTCGGGAGCCCAGCCGGCGCGCGGTGTCGGCCAGTCCGGCGCGCAGCGCGAAGTCCCGCACCGCCGGCTCGAGCAGCGGCTGGAACGGGTGGGTGGCCGGCCCGCCGAGCAGCTCGATGACGCCGTCGTCCACCAGCGGGCGCAGTACCGCCGACCCGCCGTGTCGCCACCGGGTCTCGAAGTCGGCCAGTGCGGCGGTGGCCGCGCGGTGCTCGTCGGCGGCCAGCGCGGCCAGCGGCGCGTTGCCGCGGCGGCCGGCGGCGCCGTGGGCGCGGAGCAGCCAGCCGCCCAGCCAGTCGTGCATGCCGCGCAGGCTGTACGGGTCGTCCAGCTGGGCGGCGAGCACCGGCGTCACCCCGAGGGTGAGTACGTCCCGGTGCCCTTCGGCGCCCAGCCGGCGCAGCATGTCCAGCACCGGCAGGTAGGAGCCTGCCCAGGCCTGGTAGAGCCACTCCTCGCCGACCGGCCACGCGCCGTGCCGGGGCAGCCACGGCAGGTGGCTGTGCAGGACCAGGCAGAACGTCCCGACCGGGCGCGAACTCACGAAGCCCCCGGGCGCTGGGCCACCGCGATCAGGTCCAGGCTGTCGTCGATCCGGTCGCCGTGGATCTCGAAGTCCGCCGCCGCGACCCGTGCCACGTCCGCGCGCAGCCGCTCCGGCCAGTCCCCGTCGCCCAGCGCGACCGCCACCTGGGCGTCGATCAGTGAACCGCCGTGCGCCCCGTCCAGCGCGCGCAGCGCCGGCCCGTGGTGCAGCCCGAGCAGCTCGCGGACCACGAACCCGGCGTCGACGAGGAGCTCCGATAGTTCGACGCCCGACAGTTCACGGGTGTGAAATGGGTTCAGTGGGGTATCCCGGCCCGGAGAGAAGGTGATCCTGTTGGGCGTCGTGACCAGCAACACCCCGCCGGGGCGCAGCACCCTCGCGCACTCGGCGAGGAAGCCTGCCTGGTCCCACAGGTGCTCGATCACCTGCAGGTTCGCTACCACATCCATGGCGCCGCCGGGCAGCGGAAGGTGAGCAAGATTGCCCCGCACGACGTGCACCCGGGGGTAGCGGGCCGCCACGTGCGCCGCGGTGACCGCGTCGTAGTCCAGGCCGACGACCAGCCGGGCCGACTCGGCGAGCAGAGCGGCGCCGTAACCTTCGCCACAGCCGGCCTCCAGCACCCGGGCGTCCGCGCAGTGGTGCAGCAGCGTCAGGTAGGCGGCCTCGTGGCGGCGGAACCAGTAGTTCTCCTCCGGGATGCCGGGCACGGTGCGCTCGCCGGTGAGCGCCAGCACGGCGTCGGCGGCGCTCTGTTCGGCGGCGCTCATCAGTACCTGGGTGACCTTTCACTCGGCGAACCGTGCGGAGACCCTAGCTCCCCGTCTCCCGCGCGCCTGGTGAGCAGCGTCACGGGGTTCCGTGGCAAGGATCACCGGTCGAGGTATGTCAGCCGACCGGTGTTCTCCGCGACGATGGGCACAAGTTACCCCGACGTAACGACTGCGCGCGGGAGTGCAAGAGTCAGCCGTTACACCGTCGACCTGCGCAGTCCCGCGTAAGGTCGGCGAACCGTTAGCGATATAAGTGGCTCTCGCCCGAGGGCGGTGGGCCGCTCCGGTCCACTCAACAGGCAGGAGGTCGAAGCGGACCGATGAACATTGTCGTACTGGTCAAGCAGGTGCCGGACACCTATTCCGAGCGAACGCTGACCGACTCAGACCACACGCTTGATCGAGAAGCCTCCGACGCGGTGATCGATGAGATCAACGAGCGCTCGGTGGAGGCCGCTCTACTGCTGAAGGAGGCGCACGACGGTGAGGTCACCGTGGTGTGCGTCGGGCCCGCCCGCGCCACCGAGGCGATACGCAAGGCGCTGAGCATGGGCGCGGACAAGGCCGTACACCTCTCCGACGAGGCGCTGCACGGCTCGGACGCCGTCCAGACCGCCAAGGCACTGGCCAAGGTGATCGGCACCGTCGAGGGCTACGACCTGGTCATCGCCGGCAACGAGGCGAGCGACGGACGCACCGGCGCGGTGCCGGCGATGGTCGCCGAGGTGCTCGGCCTCCCCGCGCTGACCCACGCGCAGGCGCTCGCCGTCGAGGGCACCACGGTGACCGTGACCCGGGGCACCGACGACGGCGTCACCAAGCTGACCGCCGAGCTGCCCGCACTGGTCAGCGTCGGCGAGAAGATCAACGAGCCGCGCTACCCGTCGTTCAAGGGGATCATGGCGGCGAAGAAGAAGCCGGTGACCTCGCTGACCCTGGCCGACGCCGGTATCGACGCGAGCGAGGTCGGCCTGGCGAACGCCCTGACCTCGGTCACCGAGGCCGCGCCGAAGCCGCCGAAGTCGGGTGGCGAGAAGGTCGAGGACGAGGGCGACGGTGGCGACAAGGTCGCCGCGTACCTGGTCAGCCAGAAGATCATCTGACCCGCATCGCCGAAGGAGGAGAACGAACATGAGTGAGGTTCTGGTCCTCGTCGACCATGCGGACGGCGAGATCAAGAAAGTGACCTACGAGCTGCTCACCGCGGCCCGTGAGCTGGGTGAGCCGTCAGCGGTGGTGGCCGGTGCACCCGGTACCGCCAGCAAGCTGGCCGACAGTCTGAAGTCCTACGGCGCGGCCAAGATCTACGTGGCCGAGTCCGACGAGGTCGAGAAGTACCTGGGCGGCGTCGAGGTCGCGGTGCTGGAGTCGCTGGTCTCCTCGGCGTCCCCGGCGGCCGTGCTCATCGCGGCCAGCGCGGACGGCAAGGAGATCGCCGGCCGGCTCGCGGTCCGCACCAACTCCGCGCTGCTCACCGACGTGGTCGGGGTCGGTGCTGACGGCACCGCGCAGCACTCCATCTTCGGTGGGGCGTTCGTGGTGACCGCCAAGGCGAACACCGAGCACCCGGTGATCACCGTCCGGCCGGGCGCGGTGGAGTCCGAGCAGGCCGACGGCGCGGGCACCGAGGAGACCGTCGACATCCCGGAGCTGTCCGGTCGCCATGCCTCGGTGACCAGCCGGGAGCCGATCGTCGGTGGCGACCGCCCGGAGCTCACCGAGGCCTCCATCGTGGTCTCCGGTGGCCGTGGCGTCGGCTCGGCGGACAACTTCTCGGTGATCGAGGCGCTGGCCGACTCGCTCGGCGCGGCGGTGGGCGCGTCCCGTGCGGCTGTCGACTCCGGCTACTACCCGAACCAGTTCCAGGTCGGGCAGACCGGCAAGACGGTGTCGCCGCAGCTGTACATCGCGCTGGGCATCTCCGGCGCGATCCAGCACCGGGCCGGCATGCAGACGTCGAAGACGATCATCGCGGTGAACAAGGACGCCGAGGCGCCGATCTTCGAGATCGCCGACTTCGGCGTGGTGGGCGACCTGTTCAAGGTCGCCCCGCAGCTCACCGAGGCGATCACCAAGCGCAAGAGCTGAGCGAGAGCACGACACCACAGGGGCCGGTGCCTTCGGGTGCCGGCCCCTTTCGCGACCCGGCTCGCCCCGTGACGTGTACCGGACCAGCGCGCAAGGCCCGTGCCGTGCCGTGCCGTGCGGTGCCGTGGCGCGCCGCGGCGCGCCGTGCGGCGGTTGTTACCGAGCTGCACACGAGGCAGGTTGGACCATGATCAAACCGGTCTGCTGTGCAGCTCGGTAACAACAGGCTCGTGTGCCGTGCGCCGTGTGCGCCGTGTGCGCCGTGTGCGCCGTGTGCGCCGTGTGCGCCGTGTGCCGGCGGTGCGGGGGCCGGCGGTGCGGGGGCCGGCGGTGCGGGGGCCGGCGGTGCGGGGGCCCGGTGCGGGGGCCGCCGGTGGGGTCGGTGACGCGGGGTGACGGGCTGGTCCGTTCGGGCGCGGTGGTCGTGCCCCGGCTGAGCGTTCACTCGCTTGCCATCGCGCGGCCAGTGCGGGTCCGGGCTCCCGTTCCACACGGCGGGTAAACCGTGGGGCATGACGCAGTCGCAGCTGCTGGTGAGCACCCCAGCGACCGAGCAGACCGGGCCTACCTCGCGTTACTCGCTGCTGTTGACCAGGAACGATGCCGACGTCGAAGCCGCGCAGCGGCTCCGCTACCAAGTCTTCGCCGGGGAGTTGGGCGCCACCCTGAGCGACCCTGAGAACGGGCGCGACATCGACAGCTTCGACGAGCACTGCGACCACCTCGTGGTGCGGGCCGACCGCACCGGGGAGATCGTCGGCACCTACCGGATGTTGCCCCCGGAGCGCGCCGGGGCCGCCGGCGGGCTCTACTCCGACACGGAGTTCGACCTGACCGCGTTCGCCGGCCTGCGTCCCTCCCTGGTCGAGGCCGGCCGCTCCTGCGTGCACCCCGACCACCGCAGCGGCGCGGTGGTCAGCCTGGTGTGGGCCGGCATCGCGCGGTACCTCCTGCTGACCGGGCATTCGCACCTCACCGGCTGCGCCAGCATCCCGCTGGCCGACGGCGGCGGGCTCGCCCGCGGCGTGTGGGACGCGGCACAGGCCAGGTATCTGTCGCCGCCCGACCTGCGGGTCACGCCGCTGCACCCGTGGGACTGGGCGGCGGTGCCGAGCCCGGCGCGCACCGTGATCCCGCCGCTGCTGCGCGGTTACCTGCGCCTCGGTGCCTGGGTGTGCGGGCCGCCCGCGCATGATCCGGAGTTCGGCGTGGCGGACCTGCTGATCCTGCTCCCACTGGACCGGATCGACCCCCGCTACCTGCGCTTCTTCCTGGGCGGCGGGGCATGACCGCCCCGCCCGCGCCGGCCTCGCTCGCTCCGGCGGTGACGCCGGCGCCCCCCGCTCCGGCGGTCCAGCCGGCCTCGCTCGCTCCGGCGGTGACGCCGGCGCCCCCCGCTCCGGCGGTCCAGCCGGCCTCGCCCGCTCCGGCGGTGATGCCGGCATCGCCCGCCGCGGCGGTCCAGCCGGCATCGCCCGCCGCGGTGGTCCAGCCGGCACCGCCCGCCGCGGCACTGACGCCGGCGTCGCCCGCGCCGGTGCACCCGGTGCTGCTGCCGGTCGGCGCGCGTCCCGGGCACTCCTGGGCACCGGCCTCCCCGTGCACCCCGGACTGCCTGCCCGCCGCCGGCGAGCTGGCCGAGGTGGGCCCGCTGCGGGTGGCGGCGCGGCTGACCGGGCTGGTCGTGCTCGTACTGACCACCGCCGTGCTGGCCGCGGTGCTCCCGGTCGTGGGTACCCGGCGGCGACTGCGGGTGCTGCGCGGAATGTTCGGGGCCGTACTGGCGGTGATCGGGGTGCGACTGGTGCACACCGGCGCGGACCGGTTCGACCTCACCCCCGACGAGCTGGGCGCCGATCAGCTGGGCGCTGATCAGCCAGGTGCCCGGGAACCCGGCGGCGTCCCGGACTTCGGCGGCGGCGTGCTCGTGGTGGCCAACCACCTGTCCTGGCTGGACATCCTCGCGCTCGGCGCGGTGCAGCCGATGCGCATGGTGGCCAAGCGGGAGATCCGGGACTGGCCGCTGGTCGGCACGGTCGCGGCCAGGGCCGGCACGCTGTTCGTGGACCGGGCCGGCCTGCGGGCGCTGCCGTCGGTGGTGGCGGAGGCGGCCACCGCGCTGCGGGCCGGCGCCGCGGTCGGGCTGTTCCCCGAGGGCACCACGTGGTGCGGCGCCGCCACCGGGGTGTTCCGCCGGGCCGGGTTCCAGGCCGCGCTGGACGCCGGTGTACCGGTCCGGCCGGTGGCGCTGGGGATGCGGCTGGCCGACGGCTCCCGCACCGGTGTCGGCGCGTTCATCGGCGAGGACACGCTGGTCGACTCGCTGCTGCGGGTGGCCCGGTTGCCCGAGCTGGTGCTCGAGGTGGCGGTGCTGCCACCGCTGCTGCCGGTGCCGGGACTGGACCGGCGCGAGCTGGCGCGGCGGGCCGAGCTGGCCATCGCGGCGGCCACCGGAGTACCGGCCCCGGCGTCGGTGCGGCGGCCGGCCGCGCTGCCCTCGGCCGCCTGAGCCCCCGCCGCGAGCGGGCCGGTCGAGCTGAGGGGGAGTGCGCCCCACAAGACGCCGGGCCGCCGGGGAGCTAACCTGACTGTCGACATGACGTACCTGGATCACGCCGCCACCACGCCGATGCTGCGACAGGCGGCAGCCGCGATGAGCGAGGCGTTGTCACGTACCGGCAACGCCTCTTCGCTGCATTCCGCCGGCAGGCTGGCCCGCCGTGCGGTGGAGGAGGCGCGGGAGTCGATCGCCGCGTCGGTCGGCGCCCGGCCGTCCGAGGTGGTGTTCACCGCCGGCGGCACCGAGGGCGACAACCTCGCGGTGAAGGGCATCTACTGGGCTCGCCGGGGCGACGACCCGCGCCGCACCCGGCTGCTGGTGTCCGCCATCGAGCACCACGCGGTGCTCGAGGCCGCCGAGTGGTTGGTCACCCACGAGGGCGCCGAGCTGGAGCTACTGCCGGTCGACCAGGTCGGCCGGGTCCGCCCGGAGACGCTGCGCGCCGCGCTCGCCGCCGGCGCCGGCCGGACCGCGCTGGTCAGCGTGATGTGGGCGAACAACGAGGTCGGCACGGTCAACGACATCGAGGCGCTGAGTGAGATCGCGCACGAGTTCGACGTACCGCTGCACACCGACGCGGTGCAGGCGGTCGGCGTGCTGCCGGTCGATTTCGCCGCCTGCGGCGCGGACGCACTGACCCTGACCGGGCACAAGCTCGGCGGCCCCTACGGCCAGGGTGCGCTGCTGCTGCGTCGCGACGCGGAGTGCACGCCGCTGCTGCACGGCGGCGGCCAGGAGCGCGACGTGCGGTCGGGCACGCTCAACGTGCCGGCGGTGGTCGGTCTCGCGGTGGCCGTCCGGCACGCGGGCGCCGACGGTCCACACCGCGCCGCGGAGCTGGCCGGGCTGCGCGACGAGCTGGTCCGCAAGGTGCTCGAGGCGGTGCCGGAGGCGACGCTGAACGGCGACTGGGGCCACGAGCTGGTCGGTGGCGGCCCGTGTCGGCTGCCCGGTATCGCGCACATGTCCTTCCCGGGCTGCGAGGGCGACAGCCTGATCATGCTGATGGACGCGCAGGGCATCGAGTGCTCGACCGGCTCGGCCTGCACCGCCGGGGTGGCCCGGCCGAGTCACGTACTGCTGGCGATGGGTGCCGACGAGGCGACCGCGCGCGGTTCGCTGCGGTTCTCGCTGGGACACACCTCGACCGACGCCGACGTCGCCGCGGTGGCCCGCGCGATCGGCCCGGTGGTGGAACGGGCCCGCCGCGCCGGCCACGCGGGCAGCCGGCAGACACTGGCGAACACAGCGGCCACCGGGCGGTAACCGATCATGCGAGTACTGGCCGCGATGAGCGGCGGGGTGGATTCGGCGGTCGCGGCAGCGCGCGCGGTGCGGGCCGGGCACGACGTGGTCGGTGTGCACCTGGCACTGGCCGAGACACCCGCCGCGCTGCGCACCGGTTCCCGGGGGTGCTGCTCGAAGGAAGATGCCGGCGATGCCCGCCGGGCCGCCGACGTGCTCGGCATCCCGTTCTACGTGTGGGACTTCGCCGGCCGTTTCGCCGAGGAGGTCGTCGACCAGTTCGTCGCGGACTATGCGGCGGGCCGGACGCCGAACCCCTGCCTGCGGTGCAACGAGAAGATCAAGTTCGCCGCGCTGCTGGACAAGGCGCTGGCACTGGGCTTCGACGCGGTGTGCACCGGGCACTACGCCCGGCTGAGCCACCAGGCGGACGGGACGGCCGTGCTGCGCCGCGCCGTGGACGCCGGCAAGGACCAGTCCTACGTGCTCGCGGTGCTGTCCGCCGAGCAGCTGGCGCACGCGATGTTCCCGGTCGGGGACACCCCGAAGGCCCGGATCCGGGCGGAGGCGGCCGAGCGGGACCTGGCCGTCGCGGCCAAGCCGGACAGCCACGACATCTGCTTCATCCCCACCGGCGACACCGCCGGTTGGCTCACCGAGCGGCTCGGCGCCCGCCCCGGTCCGGTGGTGGACGCGCTGAGCGGCGCCGTGCTCGCCCAGCACACCGGGGTGCACGGGTTCACCGTCGGCCAGCGCAAGGGCATCGGGGTGGACCAGCCGGCAGCGGATGGCCGGCCCCGCTACGTGCTGGGCATCGAGCCGGTCAGCGGCACCGTGCGGGTCGGCCCCTCCGAGGCGCTGGACGTGCACGAGATCGTCGGCGAGCGGCCGGTCTGGGCGGCCGGGCGGGCGCCGGTGGGCGCGGTGGAGTGCGTGGCGCAGGTACGGGCACACGGCGGACTGGCTGACGCGGTGGCCGAGCTGGACGGCGAACTGCTCCGGGTACACCTGCGCGAGCCCCTGCGCGGCGTGGCGCCCGGTCAGGCGGTCGCGCTGTACCGCTCCGACCCGGCCGGTGACATCGTGCTCGGCTCGGCCACGATCCGCTGAGCCGTCGGTGGTGTCGGGGTTCGGGGTATCCGGGTTCGGGGTGAGCACCGCCGGCCAGGACGACCCGCCCCGCGATCTGCCCGACCTGCTCGGCCGCCTGGTCCGCCGCGACGCCCTCGCCGCCGCGGTGATCGACGTCGCGGCCGACCGGCGGGCCATCGTGGTGTCGCGGGCCGAGCTGTGGCGGCGCACCCTCGCGCTGGCCGACGAGCTCGCCCGGGCCGGCGTCGGTCGCGGTGACTGCGTCGCGGTGTGGCTGCCGAACTGGTCGGATGCGCTGTGCTGGCAGTTCGCCGCCGCTGCCCTCGGTGCGCACGTGATCGGGGTCAACACCCGGTACAACGTCGACGAGGTCACCCACCTGCTGGACAGCGCGCGGCCCCGGCTGGTCGCGGTGGCGCACGGGTTCCACGGGCTGGACCTGCGGGAACGACTCGTCACGGCGGCCCGGCGCAGCGCGGCACCCACCCCCGCGGTGGCCGTCGTCCTCGGCCCGGCCCCGGCGGACACCGGCACCGAGCTGGCCGGCACCGAGTCGACCGACGCCGAGCTGACCGGCACCGAGCTGGCCGGCACCGAGCTGGCCGACTACGACCTGGGAGCCGGCGCGTGGACCCCGAGCCGGCCGTCCGGGCGGCCACCGGAACCCGCCCCGTCCGACCCGGCCGCGCTGGCGGTGGCGTTCACCACCAGCGGCTCCACCGGCCGGCCCAAGCTCGCCGCGCACTCGGGCACCGGGGTACTGCGGCACGCGCTGGCCGGCGCCGCAGCGATCGGGTTGGCCACCGGCGACGTGCTGCTCTGCGGGGTGCCACTGGCCGGCACCTACGGGTTCAGCGCCGCGATGGCCGCGCTGGCCGGCGGTGCGACCGTGCTGCTCGAGCCGGTCTTCGACGCGGACGCGGTACTGGACGACATGGCCCTGCACCGGGTCAGCCACGTCGTCGGCGGGGACGACCTCGGGCTGCGCCTCGAACGGGCCTGGCGGGCGCGCCCCAGGGACCTGTCCAGCTGGCGGTGGTGGGGCGCGGCGAGCTTCCAGGGGCGGGTCCCCGAGCTCGCCCGGTGGGCGGCGGACTCGTTCGGCACCTCGACCGCCGGCGTGTACGGCTCCTCCGAGGTCTTCGCGCTCACCTCGATGTGGCCGGCCGACGAGCCGGCGCCGCGCCGCTGGGAGGGCGGCGGCCGGGTGGTCACCCCGGAGATCCAGGTGCGCGCCGCCGACCCGGAGACCGGTGCGGTGCTGCCCGCCGAGCGGGAGGGCGAGCTGCAGTTCCTCGGGCCGAACGTCGTCGAGGGCTACCTCGGTAACCCGTCGGCGGCCGCGCGCTCGTTCACCGAGGACGGCTGGTTCCGCAGCGGCGACCTGGGCTACCTGGTCGAGGACGGGGTGTTCGTCTACACCTGCCGGATGGGTGACGCGCTGCGGCTGCGCGGGTTCCTGGTGGACCCGTCGGAGATCGAGACCCGGTTGGCCGAGCACCCGGGGGTGGACATCGCCAAGGTGGTGGGCATCGCCGGGTCGGACGGCGGCACCCGGGCGATCGGCTTCGTGGTGCCCGACCCCGGCGCGGTGGGTACCCCGCCCACCCCGGGTGAGCTGCGCGACTGGTGCGCCGCGACGCTGGCGAAGTTCAAGGTGCCCGACCTGGTGCACGTGATCGACGAGATGCCGACCACGTCGGGCCCGAACGGGACGAAGATCCTCAACACCACGCTGCGGGACTGGGCGCACGAGCGCTCCTGAGCTGCCCGCCGGGCGACCGGCGCGTGATCCCCTCGGCCTCCCGAGGGGGAGATCCCTACCCGGGCCGCTGGGCTGGCTCCCGAGGTCCGGGGGGTCAGCACGATCGTCTGTTGCCCCGTGCCGCGTCACGATCAACGTGTCTGTGGCGAGAGGGGAATCCAATGGCGGGCTGGTCGTTCCGGAGCACGACACGGCGGCTGCCGCGACCGGCCGCCCGGCTGGTCACGGTGCTGGTGTGGTTGGTGGTGGCGGTCCTCGCACTGGGCCTGGCCGCCGGCCGCGCCGAACCGAGGCGCGCGCACGCGCAGGGAGGGGTACCGATGGCACAGCAGAGCGCGCTGGCCGCCGCGTCCGGCGGTGGCCGGGCGGCACTGCTCGCCGAGGCCCGCCGCGAGCTCGCGGCGATGCGCGATACCCAGTACCAGCACGAGACCGAGGTCAACGCCGCCAAGGGCGAGTTCTACTACGACTGCTCCGGCTTCCTGGACTACGCGCTGAAGCGCGCCGCGCCGGCCGCGTTCCGCGCACTGCCGGTCACCGCCTCCTCCGGCCGCCCGCTCGCCCAGGACTTCGAGCACCACCTGCGCCAGGCCGGTGGCGGCGACCCGTGGCGTTCCGTGTCCACCGTCTCCGCGCTGCTGCCCGGCGACGTGATCGCCTGGCTGGCCACCCCGGATTCGAAGACCCGCGACACCGGGCACGTGATGATCGTGCTGGGCGCGCCGGTGCACAACCCGCAACGCGCCGACGAGTGGCTGGTCAAGGTCGTCGACTCGACCGTCTCGCCGCACGCCCAGGACTCCCGCGGCGCCGACGACGAGGGACTGGGCACCGGCGCCGTGGGCCTGGTCGCCGACGCCTCGGGCCACCCGGTCGGCTTCTACTGGCGGGGTGGCCTGTCCAAGGTCGCCAAGCGGACGGACGTGGCGCTCGGCCGGCTCGGCTGAGCGAGCGCGAGACCTGACCGCGAGCCTGACCGCGACACCCGAGCGCGAGACCGACCGCGACACCCGACCGCCCCGCGGCGGTTGGGTGTCGCGGCCAAGCCTGGTAGACACCCGGCTGTGAGTACGCCGCATTGGTCGCCCGGTACCGCCACCGGAATCGGATCCCTACCCGGCACCGACCCGCTGGAGGCAGCACGCACCGTCGCCGGCGAGCTGCCGGACCTGCCCTACCTGCCGGAGCTGCCGGCGCGCGGGGTGGGCGCCGACATCATCGGCCGCACCGCCGCCATGCTGGTCGACCTGGCCACTGAGCTGGTGCCGTCCGGCTATCGGGTCGCCTCGCGCGCCGGTCGTGAGCACCGGCGCGGCGTCGACCTGCTGCGCACCGACCTGGACGCGCTCGAGGAGGTGCTCGATGCCGCCGCGCCGGCCTGGGTGAAGGTGCAGGCCGCCGGGCCGTGGACGCTGACCGCGGGGATCGAGCTGCGCAACGGGCACCGGGTGCTCACCGACCGGGGCGCCCGCCGTGAGTTCGCGGCGAGCCTGGCCGAAGGACTGTCCAGGCACGTCGCCGAGGTCGCCAAGCGCACCGGTGCCCAGGTCACCGTGCAGCTGGACGAGCCGAGCCTGCCGGCGGTGCTGGCCGGGTCGCTGCCCACCCCGTCCGGGTTCGGCACCGTCGCGGCGGTGCCCGAGGCCGAGGCGCAGCAGGTGCTGCGCGATCTCATCGACGCCCTGCCCGAGCCGGTGATCGTGCACTGCTGCGCACCCAAGGCCCCGATCGCCCTGCTGCGCGGCGCCGGGGCCGGCGCGCTCGCGTTCGACGCGAGCCTGATGGGCACGCACACCGCCGCGTTGGACGCGATCGGTGAGGCCTGGGACGAAGGCATCCCACTGCTGCTCGGGCTGGTCCCCACCACCCGGCCGGAGCCGGAGCGCACGCTGCGTGAGCTGGCCCGCCCGGCGCTCCTGCTGGCCGACCGGGTCGGGTTCACCCGTACCCGGCTGGCCGAGCTGGTGGTTCCCACCCCTGCCTGCGGGCTGGCCGGGGCGAGCCCGGAGTGGGCCGTCAAAGCCATGACCCAGTGCCGCGAGCTGGGTCGCGCCTTCGTCGAGCCGCCGGAGAGCTGGTCCGCTTCCTAGCGCATTCCGCGGTGACCTCAGGCCAGCCGGGTCATGTCCACGGTGACGTCGAGGGCCTCCGCCTCGCCGCCGGTGTAGATGCCCTTCATCGGCGAGACGTCGGCGTAGTCCCGGCCCATCGCGACCAGGACGTGGCGGTTGCCGATCGGCACGTCGTTGGTCGGGTCGTAGCCCCACCAACCACCGGTCCAGGCCTCGATCCAGGCGTGGCTCTCACCGCGCACGGTCTGCTTGACCTCGGTGTCCTCCTTGGGGATCAGGTAGCCCGACACGTACCGGGCCGGGATCCCCATCTGGCGCAGCAGCGCCAGCGTCAGATGCACGTAGTCCTGGCAGACCCCCTCGCCGGCCTGCCAGGCCTCCACCGCGGAGGTGTGCACCCCGGTGCTGCCCGGCACGTACCGCAGGTTCTCGTGCACCCACTTGCAGGCGGCGAGCGCCGCATCGGACGGCTTGTGGCTGCGCCGCATCGGGGCCACCACCTTGCCCAGCCCGCGGTCGGCGGACACGTAGTTGGAGAACTCCAGCATCTCGGTGTGCCGGTCGGAGACCTTCTCGCTGGTGACCTCCTCCCAGCTGGCGTTGCGGTTGACCGGGGCGGCGTCACCGGTCTCCACCACGGAGGTGGCCACCACCTCCAGCTCGGTGTGCGGGGCGTGCAGGTCGAAGGCGGTGACGACGGTGCCCCAGTAGTCGGTGAACCGGTACGCGCGGGTGGCCGGCACGGTCTCCACCCTGGTCACGATCACGTTCTGCCGGCTGTCGCCGCGCGGGGTCAGCCGCACCTCGTTGTAGGACTGGGTGACCGTCCCCGAGTACCGGTAACCCGTCGAGTGCACCACTCTGATCCGCCAACCCACTTAGTGCCCCCCGAACGAGGTCGTCTTACCCGTCTCCGGCGCCCAGCTGGCGCCCCGCCGCGTTGGAGCCGCGGCCCGATACAACAGCGGTATCGGCCCCCGCCTCCGCCTTGCGCTGCATCCAGCTGGATCACCGGATCCGGGCAAGGAACCTCGTTCGGCGGGCACTACGACACCTCCGGTGCGGTCCAGGCCACCCAGGGCGCGGAGTGGAAATACTGCAGGGACACCGCTTCGCCGACCTCCCGGATGCACTCCTGCAGCCCGCCGAGCTGCGCCGGCAGGTCGTCGAGCAGGTCCTGCGGGCGCAGGAACTCCAGCTCGCTGCGCGCCCGGCCGAGCAGCCGCAGGGCCTCGTGCTTGGCGCCGATCCGGACCGTCGGCCGCCGGTCGAGCTGTTGCAGGCAGCTCTCCGCCTCGTGTATCGCGTGGAACACCGAGCGCGGGAACAGCCGGTCCAGCAGCAGGAACTGCACCACCCGCCCCGCATCCAGCACGCCCCGGTAGGTGCGCAGGTAGGTGTCGTGCGCGCCGGCCGAGCGCAGCACGGTCAGCCAGCCGGGCGAGGACATCCGGTCCGACACCCGGGACAGCAGCAGCCGCACCACCATGTCCACCCGCTCCACCGACTGGCCGAGCAGCAGGAACCGCCAGCTGTCGTCACGGCTCATGGTCGAGGCGGCCAACCCGTGGAACATCGCGGCCCGCTCCTCGACGTAGGCGAAGAACGCGTGCGGGCCACCCCAACGGGCGTAGCTCTGTCGCTCCGGCAGCGCGTTGAACGTCGCGTTCAGGCACTCCCACATCTCCGTGGAGACGACCTCGCGGGCGCCGCGGGCGTTCTCCCGCGCGCTGGCGACCGATGCCACGATCGAGCCGGCGTGCTCGGTCGAGTAGCCGGCCAGCTCGGTCAGCGACCAGGCGTCCAGCGGCTCGTCGCTCTCCGGCTCGACGCCCAGCACGCTGAGCAGGACGCGGGCGGCGGTGTCCGCATCCACCGTGGCGTCCTCGAGCAGCTGGTGCACCGACACGTCGAGGATGCGTGCGGTGTCGTCGGCCCGCTCCACATAGCGGCCGATCCAGTACAGCGACTCGGCGTTCCGGGCCAACATCAGCGAGTCCTTTGCTGTTGTTGCTGCTGTTGTTGCTGTTGTTGGCCGGCGGTGAGCTCGGGTCCGTGTTCGGCGGCCGGCGAGGACGGCGGCGGGGACTTGGACAGCCCCGCCCCGCCGAGCTCCCGGTCCCCGCCGGAGGACTTGCCGGCCAGCACCCAGGTGTCCTTGCTGCCGCCGCCCTGGCTGGAGTTGACCACCAGACTGTTCTTGGGCAGTGCCACCCTGGTCAGCCCGCCGGGCAGCACGAACACCCCGTCGCCGTCGTTCACCGCGAACGGGCGCAGGTCGACGTGGCGGGGCGAGAGCTGGTCGGCCACCTTGGTCGGCACCGTGGACAGCTGCACCACCGGCTGGGCGATCCAGCCGCGCGGGTCGGACTGGATCTCCCGGCGGGCGTGGGTGAGCTCGCGGGAGGTGGCGATCGGGCCGAACAGGATGCCGTAGCCACCGGACCCCTCCACCGGCTTCACCACCAGCTCGTCCAGGTGGTCGAGCACGTAGGTGCGCTCGTCGGTCAGCCAGCAGCGGTACGTCGTGACGTTGGGCAGCAACGGCCGCTCGTTGAGGTAGTACTGGATCATCGTGGGTACGTAGGTGTAGACCAGCTTGTCGTCGCCGACGCCGTTGCCGACCGCGTTGGCGATCACCACGTGGCCGGCCCGGGCGGCGTTGAGCACCCCGGCCACCCCGAGCACCGAGTCCGGCTTGAACTGCATCGGGTCCAGGAACTCGTCGTCAAGGCGCCGGTAGATCACGTCCACCTGCTGCTCGCCCTCGGTGGTGCGCATGTAGACGATGTTGTCCCGGCAGAACAGGTCGCGGCCCTCGACCAGCTCGACGCCCATCTGCCGGGCCAGCAGCGAGTGCTCGAAGTAGGCGGAGTTGAACACACCTGGAGTGAGCACCACGACGACCGGGTCGGCCGCGTTCGGCGCCGCCGCCGCCCGCAGCGCGCGCAGCAGGTGGCTGGCGTAGTCGCCGACCGCGCGCACCCGCTGGCGGGTGAACAGGTCGGGGAACACCCTGGCCATGGTGCGCCGGTTCTCCATCACGTAGGACACCCCGGACGGGCAGCGCAGGTTGTCCTCCAGCACCCGGAAGGTGCCTTCCTCGTCGCGCACCAGGTCGATGCCGGCGACGTGGATGCGCACCCCGTTCGGCGGCACGATGCCAGCCGCCGCGCGGTGGAAGTGCTGGCAGCTGGTGACCAGCCGGCGCGGGATCACCCCGTCGCGCACGATCTGCGCGTCCGCGTAGACGTCGGCCAGGAACGCCTCCAACGCCTTGACCCGCTGCACGATGCCGCGCTGCAGCCGGGTCCACTCCGATGCCGCGATCACCCGGGGAACGATGTCCAGCGGGAAGGTCCGCTCCTGCCCGGACAGCGAGAACGTGATGCCCTGGTCGGCGTAGGCGCGGTCCAGGGCCTCCGACCGGGCGGTCAGGTCGGCGGCGGCGGTCGGCGCGATCGCCTCGTGCAGAGCGCGGTACGGGGTCCGTACCGTCCCGTCCGAGTCGAACATCTCGTCGAACGCGTCCGGGTGGGCACGGTCCGGTTGGAAGTAGCCGTCGAAGAGGGCCGGGTCACCGTTCGGTGTCACGGCGGGCGGCCTCGACTTCGACCCGTTGCCTCCGGTGCGCGGCTTGGCGGAACGTTTCACTGAACGACTCACGGTGGTCATCTTTACCCAGCGAGAGCTGTCGAGCCATCAATTGCGCACGTGAAGTCGCTACGTCTGGGTAACGCCCTCCCGACGGGTGCCGCGCCGCCGCCCGTCGTAGGCTCCATTCCCGTGACTGCGCACGCCGATCGCCTGCTGCTCGGACCCGGCCCGTCCAACCCGTACCCGGAGGCGATCGAGGCGCTCGGGCGCCCGGTGCTCGGGCACCTGGATCCGGACTACCTCGCCCTGATGGCGGAGATCTCCGAGCGGCTGCGCGCCGTGTTCGGCACCGCCAACGAGCTGACCCTGCCGGTGAGCGGCACCGGTTCGGCCGGCATGGAGGCGTGCCTGGCCAGCCTGCTGCAGACCGGCGAGACGGCCATCATCGGCGTCAACGGGTACTTCGGTGAGCGGCTCTGCGAGGTGGCAAGCCGGGGCGGCGCCCAGGTGGTCCGGGTGGAGGCACCCTGGGGCACGGCCCTGGACCCGGCCGACCTGCTCGCCGCGCAGCGCGCCAACCCGGGCGCCCGGCTGCTCGCGACGGTCGCGGCGGAGACCTCCACCGGCGTGCGCAACGACATCGCGCCGCTGGCCGCGCTGGCCGACACGGACACCTTGCTGCTGGTGGACGCGGTGACCGCGCTGGGCGGCACCGAGCTGCGGGTGGACGACTGGAAGATCGACGCCTGCTACTCGGCCAGCCAGAAGTGCCTCGGCGCGCCGCCCGGCCTGGCCCCGGTGACCCTGTCACCGCGCGCGGTGGACGTGCTGCGGGCCCGCACCGAGCCGATCCGCTCGTTCTACCTCGACCTCGGGCTGCTGCACGAGTACTACCTGGGGTCGTCGCACCGCTACCACCACACCGCGTCCTCGACCATGGCGTACTCGCTGCACGCCGGGTTGGGCCGGCTGCTGGGCGAGGGCCGCGAGGCGGTCTGGGCGCGGCACGCCTCGGTGGGCGGCAAGCTGCAGGACGGGTTGGCCAAGCGCGGCTTCGGGCTGATCGCGGACGCGGCCAACCGGCTGCCGCAGCTGACGGCCACGACGCTGCCGGACGGGCTGGACGAGGCACCGCTGCGCCGCGCGCTGTTGGACCGCCACGGCATCGAGGTCGGCGGTGGCCTCGGCGAGTTCGCCGGCCGGGCCTGGCGGATCGGTCTGATGGGGCACGCGGCCAAGGAGCGCTCGGTGCTCACCCTGCTCGGCGCGGTGGACGAGCTGCTCGGCTGAGCTCTCGGCGCGGAGCGTGGCGCCGGGCGCGGGGCGTGGCGCCGGGCGCGGGGCGCGGGGCGCCAGAAGGAGCGCGCGCGCTCCTTTGCTCTGCGCATATATATGCGGAACAGACCCACGACCCGGCCGATCCGGCGACCACGGCCGCGCCCCCGGCGCCAGACCCGACACCGCGCGCCCGACGGTGGCACCATGGAGCCATGCGGACCCTGCTGAATGTGATTTGGCTGGTGCTGTGTGGGTTCTGGACGGCGGCCGGGTACGTGCTGGCCGGGGTGCTGTGCTGCCTGCTGATCGTGACCATCCCGTTCGGGCTGGCCTCGTTCCGGATCGCCAACTTCGCGCTGTGGCCGTTCGGGCGCACCCTGGTGCACCACCCGCACTCCGGCGCCGCGTCCACCATCGGCAACGTGATCTGGCTCGTGGTCGCCGGCTGGTGGCTGGCTCTGGGGCACCTGGTGACCGCGATCTGCCTGGCGGTGACCATCATCGGCATCCCGCTGGCCTGGGCGAACCTCAAGTTGATCCCGGTCTCCCTGGTTCCGCTGGGCAAGGAGATCGTGCCGCTGGACGCGGTCTCCGCACCGCGCGGCTACGTGGTCCCGGCCGCCTGAGCCACGACCTGCCGTCCGGCGCATGGGATTGATCACCACGCGTGGTGCCGGCCGACTGTCGGGGTACCCCGCTAACCTGGCCCCGTGATGGCAGCCGACCCCGGTCCCGAGGGCACCGCGACCGTGCCCTCGGTTGAGCCGGCACCCGGGCCGGCCAGGGAGCGGCACGCCCGGTTGGCCACCGAGATCGCCGACCACCAGTTCCGCTACTACGTGCTGGATTCGCCGGTCGTGTCGGACGGGCAGTTCGACACGCTGTGGCGCGAGCTCGTGGCGCTCGAGGAGCAGTACCCCGAGCTGATCACGCCGGAGTCGCCGACGCAGCGGGTGGTCGGCCGCTTCGCCACCGAGTTCATCGCGCACGACCACCTCGAGCGGATGCTCAGCCTGGACAATGCGTTCTCCGCCGACGAGCTGCGCAGCTGGGTGGAGCGAGTGGAGAAGGAGGTCGGTCACGAGCTGCACTACCTGGCCGAGCTCAAGATCGACGGTCTCGCGGTCAACCTGCTCTACGAGAACGGCAAGTTGACCCGTGCGCTCACCCGGGGGGACGGGCGCACCGGTGAGGACGTCACGCTCAACATGCGCACCCTGCACGAGGTGCCCGAGCAGCTCACCGGTACCGAGCAGTTCCCGGTGCCGGAGCTGGTCGAGGTGCGCGGCGAGGTCTACTTCCGGCTGGAGGACTTCCAGGCGCTCAACGCGCTGATGGTCGAGGCGGGCAAGCCGGTGTATGCCAACCCGCGCAACACCGCCGCCGGTTCGCTGCGGCAGAAGGACCCCCGGATCACCGCCAGCCGGAACCTGCGGCTGATCTGCCACGGCCTCGGCAAGCGCGAGGGTTTCGCGCCGGCTCGCCAGTCCGAGGCCTACGACGCGCTGCGGGCCTGGGGCCTGCCCGTCTCCGAGCACACCGTGATCAAGCGGGGCGTCGAGGAGATCGTCGAGCACGTCGCGTACTGGGGCGAGCACCGCCACGACATCGAGCACGAGATCGACGGCATCGTGATCAAGGTCGACGAGGTGGCCCTGCAGCGCCGGCTCGGCTCCACCTCCCGGGCCCCCCGCTGGGCGATCGCCTTCAAGTACCCGCCCGAGGAGGTCACGACCACGCTGAACGACATCCAGGTCAACGTGGGCCGCACCGGCCGGGTCACCCCGTTCGCGGTGCTGGAGCCGGTGGTGGTGGCCGGGTCCACGGTGGGCATGGCCACGCTGCACAACGCTGACGAGGTGCGCCGCAAGGGCGTGCTGATCGGCGACCGGGTGGTCATCCGCAAGGCAGGCGATGTGATCCCCGAGGTGCTCGGCCCGGTGGTCGACGTGCGTACCGGCAACGAGCGCGAGTTCGTCATGCCCACGCACTGCCCGGAGTGCGGGACCGAGCTGGTGCGCCAGAAGGAAGCCGACATCGACCAGCGCTGCCCGAACGCGCGGTCCTGTCCCGCGCAGCTGCGCGAGCGGCTGTTCCACCTGGCCGGCCGGGGTGCGTTCGACATCGAGGTGCTCGGTTACGAGGCGGCGGCCGCGCTGCTCACCTCCGGGGTGGTGACCGACGAGGGCGACGTCTTCTCACTCACCGAGGACGACCTGCAGCGCGTCGAGCTGTTCCGGACCAAGGCCGGCGAGCTGTCCGCCAACGCGCGCAAGCTCCTGGTCAACCTGGAGGCCGCGAAGGACACACCGCTGTGGCGGGTGCTGGTCGGGCTGTCCATCCGGCACGTCGGGCCGACCGCCGCACAGGCGCTGGCCAGGGAGTTCGGCTCGCTGGACGCGATCGAGGCGGCCGCCGCCGGCCAGCCCACCACCGTGGACACGTCCGCCGACGCCGTTGAGACCGACGCGGCCGAGCCCGACGCGGCCGAGCCCGACGCGGCCGAGCCCGACGCGGCCGAGTCGGACACCGCCGCCGAAGACGTCGCGCCGGCCAAGCGGGCAGCCCGCAACGTCGAGGCGCTGGCGGCGGTCGACGGTGTCGGCCCGACGATCGCGGCGGCCGTGCGGGACTGGTTCACCGTGGACTGGCACCGCGACGTGGTGGCCAAGTGGCGGGCCGCCGGCGTGCGGCTCGCCGAGGAGCGCGACGAATCCGTACCCCGCACCCTGGAAGGCCTGTCGATCGTGGTCACCGGCAGCCTCGAGCGCTACTCGCGGGACGAGGCCAAGGAGGCCATCACCTCACGGGGTGGTCGTGCCGCCGGGTCGGTGTCCAAGAAGACCGCGTTCGTGGTCGTCGGGGAGGCACCGGGCACAAAGCACGAGAAGGCCCTTGAACTGGGCGTTCCAGTGCTGGACGAGGCCGGTTTCACCGTTTTACTGCAACAGGGCCCGGACGCGGCACGGGAACTAGCCCGTTCGGAATAACAAAGCCCAGCAATTCGAAGTAACCCATTACGGCCGTTAGTGGCTTAATCTGAGTAAGTCGGGGAGGTCACGTCGGTGCTGCAAGGATGTTTGAACGGTGCGCGCCCAGCGGACGCGCACCCCGCGCTGCCCGTGACGCCGTACTACCTGGCGCGCGACGCGCGGGCGGTGGCGCGTTACGGCGTCACCTCGGTTCATGTGCATCCGCGCTGCCCGAAGGGGCTGGAGACGCTGGAGCCGCTGCACGTCGGTGACGCGGTGGCCGCGATCCACGCCGAGGTCCCCGGCATGGAGGTCGGTGTCCCGGCCGCGCGCTGGGTGCAGCCCGATCCCAGGCTGCGGGTCGACGCGGTCATCGCCTGGGGCCGCCTTGGCGCCGGCAAGCCGGACGTGATCGCGGTCAACGTGCACGACCTCGGCTGGCGGGAGGTCTGCGCCGCGGCCTACTCGCTGGGCATCGGCCTCGAACTGGGCGTCTGGACCACCGCGGACGCGGTCACCCTGCGCAAGGTCGGAGTGCCGCCGGGCACGATCCGGGTGGTCGCCGAGCCGACGGTCAGCGGGCCGGACACGGCGGTCGCCGAAGCGGTCCGCATCCTGCGCACGCTGGGCCACCTCGGGGTGCCGGTACTGCTGCACGGCGAGGAGGACGGCGCCTGGCCGGTGCTGGAGTACGCACTGCGCCTCGGCATCGACACCCGCATCGGGTTCGAGGACGTCCTGGTGCGCCCGGACAAGTGGCTGGCCACCGGCAACGAGGACCTGGTCAAGAGCGCGCTGGCGATCAAGGTCTGAGCGCCGCTGCGAGCCCGGCCGGGGCTACGTCGGGCCGAGGATCGTGGAGACTATCCCGCCGAGGTGGTTGAGCCGAGCCAGCTCCGAGGCGCGGAAGGCCGGACCGCCGGGGCGGCCGACGACCAGCGCCCGGTCCGGCCCGGCGAACGGCGCGGCGGCCAGCTCGGTGTCCAGCTCGAACCAGGGCTCGGGCGCCCAGTGCACCGCCGGATCGAGCACGATCGGCTTGGTGAGCGGCAGCCAGGGAAGGCTGCCGGCCCTGGTCTCCGGCGACGCCTGGCTCTCCGCCAGCCGGTATGCCCGCCGGCCCTCCTGGATCACCACGAGCGCCCAGCCGGCCCGGAAGATCCGCGGGATGCCGTCGGCGAACAGCTGCAGGCCGCGCTCCGGGTTAGCGCTGATCTCCTCGATGAGCTCCAGCTCGCGGTGGGTGTCGAGCTTGCCGGTGTGCGGGCGAACCGACTCCACGTGCACACCGGGGATCGACTCCACGGCTGTGATCAGCACGTCCGGTGGCCGGCCGCTGGGCATCTCGACAGCGAGGTCGTCGACCGCTACCGAATCGGCCCGCTCGACGACGTCCACGCCGAGGATGTCGACCCCGGCGTGCCCGAGCGCGGTGGCGATCGCGCCGAGCATGCCTGGCCGGTCCGGGACTTGCACCCGGATCAGGAACGACACTCTCGACACTCCTCCTAGTACTACCTCGACAGCCCGGGGAATTGTGTCAGCACGGTGTTCCGGCCGTGTTGCCTGGGACGGGTTTGTCCGCTCACCAGCGGGTGTGCCGGTCGCGACGCTGGGTGCACGGCGCCCGGGCGGCACCCACTCAGTGGCGCGGACCTAGACTTGAGCTTTACTGCCCGGGACGCCGCCATGATCATCACCGCCATGGACGTCATAGCCGTTCCCGTGCCATTCCTGACCAGGAGGGAAATGCCCGAGTCGACGCACGACCCGGCCGGCGGGATCATCTCCCGCGCCGAGGTCGAACACCTCGCCCGGCTGGCCCGGCTCGCCGTCACCGACGAGGAACTCGACCGCTTCGCCACCCAGCTCGACGTCATCCTCGCCTCAGTGGCCCAGGTCGGCGAGGTCGCCGCGGCTGACATCGAGCCCACCTCGCACGCGGTCCCGCTGACGAACGTGTTCCGACCGGACGAGATCCGCCCCGGACTGACCCAGGAGCAGGCGCTGGCCGGGGCGCCGGCGAGCGAGCTGGGCCGGTTCCAGGTGCCGAGGATCCTCGGGGAGGAAGCATGAGCACCGAAGCCGACAGCGAGCGAGCATCCCGGGGGACGGTAGCCGGCGGAGCCGGCGGGGTGGGTCATGCACAGCGAGCGCTAGCGAGCGAGGAGCGGAACGAGCGCGGAGGCGAGCAATGAGCACCGACACCGAGCTGATCAGGCTGACCGCCGCCGAGCTGGCCGCGAAGATCCACTCCCGCGAGGTGTCCGCCGTCGAGGTCACCCAGGCCCACCTGGACCGCATCACCCAGGTCGACCCGGCGGTGCACGCGTTCCTGCACATCGCCGCCGAGCCGGCGCTGGCCGCCGCCGCCGAGGTGGACGCGGCACTGGCCGGGGGCAAGCCGCCGGCGTCGCCGCTGGCCGGCGTGCCGCTCGCGCTGAAGGACGTGTTCGCCACGTCCGACATGCCCACCACCTGCGGGTCGAAGATCCTCGAAGGGTGGCGCCCGCCGTACGACGCCACTGTCACCGCGCGGCTGCGCCGGGCCGGCGTGGTGATCCTGGGCAAGACGAACATGGACGAGTTCGCGATGGGCTCCTCCACCGAGCACTCCGCCTACGGCCCGACCCACAACCCGTGGGACACCACACGCATCCCCGGCGGCTCGGGTGGCGGCTCGGCGGCCTCACTGGCCGCGTTCGAGGCACCGCTGGCCATCGGTACCGACACCGGCGGCTCGATCCGCCAGCCGGCGGCGGTCACCGGCACCGTCGGGGTCAAGCCGACCTACGGCGGGGTGTCCCGCTACGGGCTGGTGGCGTGTGCGTCCTCGCTGGACCAGGGCGGCCCGTGCGCGCGGACCGTGCTGGACGCGGCGCTGCTGCACGAGGTCATCGCCGGGTACGACCCGCTCGACTCCACCTCGATCGACACCCCGGTGCCGGCCGTGGTCGAGGCGGCCCGTCGGGGCGCCGGCGGTGACCTGCGCGGACTGCGTGTCGGCGTGGTGAGCGAGCTGGGCGGTGAGGGCTACCAGCCGCAGGTCGAGGCCAGCTACCGGGCCGCGTTGAGCACCCTGGAGTCGCTGGGTGCCGAGCTGGTCACGGTGAGCTGCCCGCACTTCCGGTACGCGCTGGCCGCCTACTACCTGATCCTGCCCAGCGAGGTGTCCTCGAACCTGGCCAGGTTCGACGCGATGCGCTACGGGCTGCGGGTCATGCCCGCGCCCGACGCCTCGGCCGAGGAGGTCATGGCGGCGACCCGGGAGGCCGGCTTCGGAGACGAGGTCAAGCGCCGCATCATGCTCGGTACCTACGCGCTGAGCTCCGGCTACTACGACGCGTACTACGGCAAGGCGCAGCAGGTGCGCACGCTGATCGCGCGCGACTTCACCGCCGCGTTCGGCCAGGTCGACGTGCTCGTCTCGCCGACCGCGCCGACCACCGCGTTCCCCATCGGGGAGAAGGTGGACGACCCGCTGGCGATGTACCTCAACGACCTGTGCACCATCCCGGCGAACATGGCGGGCAACGCGGCGATGTCGGTGCCGTCCGGGCTGGCCGAGTCCGACGGCCTGCCGGTGGGGTTGCAGATCATGGCGCCGGCGTTGGGTGAGGCGGTGATGTACCGGGTGGCCGCCGCGTTCGAGGCCGCCCGCAACGCCGCCGACGGAGGCCCGCTGATCCAGCGGGTGAACGGGCTGGAGGCAACCGTATGAGCGCCGCTGTGACACCGGATCTGGTCGACTACGACGAGGTCGTGGCGGCCTTCGACCCGATGCTCGGGCTCGAGGTGCACGTCGAGCTGAACACGAACACGAAGATGTTCTGCGGCTGCCCGACCGAGTTCGGTGCCGAGCCGAACACCCAGGTGTGCCCGACCTGCCTGGGGCTGCCCGGCTCGCTGCCGGTGGTGAACGAGCAGGCGGTGCGCTCGGCGATCCTGATCGGCCTGGCGCTGAACTGCGAGATCGTGCCGCGCTGCCGGTTCGCCCGCAAGAACTACTTCTACCCGGACATGCCGAAGAACTTCCAGACCTCGCAGTACGACGAGCCGATCGCGGTCAACGGCTGGTTGGACGTGGAGCTGGACGACGGTTCGGTCGTGCGGGTGGAGATCGAGCGCGCGCACATGGAGGAGGACACCGGCAAGTCGATGCACGTCGGCGGCGCAACCGGTCGCATCCACGGCGCGGAGTACTCGCTGCTGGACTACAACCGGGCCGGCGTGCCGCTGATCGAGATCGTCACGAAGCTGATCCCGGGCACCCGCGAGCGGGCTCCCGAGGTGGCCCGCGCGTACGTCAGCACGCTGCGCGACCTGCTGCGCGCGCTGAACGTGTCCGACGTGCGGATGGACCAGGGTTCGATGCGGTGCGACGTGAACCTGTCGCTGTCGCCGCGCGACTCGGGCGTGCTCGGCACCCGCAGCGAGACGAAGAACGTCAACTCGCTGCGCTCTGTGGAGCGTGCGGTGCGCTTCGAGATGACCCGGCAGGCCGGCGTGCTGCTGGCCGGCGGCAAGGTCGTGCAGGAGACCCGGCACTTCGACGAGTCGGGCGGCACGACGCGTCCGGGCCGTCGCAAGGAGTCGTCCGAGGACTACCGGTACTTCCCCGAGCCGGACCTGGTGCCGGTGCAGCCGTCGCGGGACTGGGTCGACGAGATCCGCGCGACCCTGCCGGAGATGCCGGCCCAGCGTCGCAAGCGGGTACAGGCGGAGTGGTCGCTGTCCGACGAGGAACTGCGCGACCTGGTCAACGCCGGCGCGCTCGACCTGGTCGCGGCCACCGTGGCGGCCGGCGCGCCGTCCGGTGAGGCCCGCTCGTGGTGGGTCTCGTACCTGTCGCAGCAGGCCAACAACACCGGCGTCGCGCTCGACGAGCTGCCGATCACCCCGGAGCAGCTGGCCAGGGTGATCGCGCTGGTCACCGGCGGCGAGCTGAGCAACAACCTGGCCCGCCAGGTGGTGGACGGCGTACTGGCCGGCGAGGGCTCGCCGGACGAGGTGGTGGCCGGGCGCGGCCTGAAGGTGGTCTCCGACGACTCCGCCCTCATCGCCGCCGTCGACGAGGCGCTCGCCGCGCAGCCCGACATCGCCGAGAAGATCCGCGGTGGCAAGGTAGCCGCCGCCGGCGCTGTCGTCGGCGCGGTCATGAAAGCGACCCGGGGCCAGGCCGACGCCAAGCGCGTCCGCGAGCTGGTCCTCGAACGCTGCACCTGACCCGTGAGTGGCGAGTGGTCCCCCGGGACCACTCGCCACTCACGGGTTAGTCGGGGCCGCCCCCGCCGCCGGCCGAGGGCGGTTGGATCCGGAGTACGCGGTCGTCGCTGCTGACCAGGGGACCGCCGGCGCCCTTGTTCGTGGTGCCCAGCCAGAGCAGTCCGTCCGGGGCGAGCGCGGCCGGTCCGAGGCGACCGTAGGCGCCGGCGAGCAGGGTCCGGGGAGCGCCGGTGAAGGCGCCGGGTGTCGTGGTGTGCAGCAGGAACAGGGCGGACGCGCCGCGCTCGGCGATCACGATCGCGCCGGGCGGCGCCACGCAGCCGGTCACGCCGGGGCGGTCCGGCCAGCTCCAGGAGGGGTCGCCGACCGGACTGGGCACCACCCGCTGCAGCACGTCGCGGTCGGCGAGGTGGTCGGTCACCCACGCGGTGCCGGAGTCCGGCGCGGTGCACATGCCACCCGGCGAGCGCAGCCCGCTCGTGTAGATCGGTGAGTGCGGGTCGGGGTTGTCCTTGAACGGGCGCCCGAAGGTGTCGATCCGTAGCACCTTGCCAGCCAGCGAACCCGGCGCCGGGTTGGGGCCGTCCGCGCCGGTGGCCACCAGCAGCGCGCCGTCCCGGCCGACGCCCAGTGCGCCGCCGTCGTTGCCGGGCGTGCGGGGGATCCCGGTCAGGATCGGCACCGGCGGGTCACCCTGCGCGATCCGCAGCACCCGGTGGTCGGTGCCGGTGGCCGCGTAGGCGTAGAGCAGCTGGTCCTCCCGGTAGCTGGGTGAGAGCACCAGCCCGATCAGCCCACCGCCCGCGGCGTCCACCCCGATCGTGGCGATGAGCTCCGGGTCCTTGCCCTTCTGCACCCGGAGCACCCGGCCGGTGGACCGTTCCGCCACCAGCGCGCTCTGCGCGTCCGGCAGCACGGCGACGGCCGAGATCGGGTCCAGGCAGGTGGCCACCACCTGCGGGTCCGGGTCGACGCAGCCGTTGGGACCGGCTCCCTGGCCGGGCGGTGCCGGCGGTGGCGGCTGCGCGGAGTCCGGCGGCTGGTCGGGCACCCGGGGTGGCGCGGCGAGCGGGCCGCCGCCCTCGACCTTGTCCCGCCACTGCTTGGGGCCGTTGTCCGGGAAGGACGCGCAGCCGCCGAGCACAGTGATGAACACCAGAGCGAGCGCGAGGACCGGGAGGAGCCCGCGCCAGCGGGCGCGCGCCGCCGGCCGGCGCGCCGAGACGCGGGACGGCGATCGGGACACACCGGCAACCCTAGGGATCACGCCGTGAACCGCGGGTGAGTACGGAGCTTCGGCGCGTCATCGAAGGAGATCGGGCCGCCGGACCTACCCTGCGTTGGTGAGCCGCGCATATGGCTCCGGTCGCCGTGGCTTTGACGTGGAAGCGCCCCCCACCGCGATCGAGGCTGAGGGCGGGCGCCCCCGGCACCCGTTACGGCACCCCCTGCGCTGGCACCACGGCGCGGACCTCGGGTTGCTGATTCTGCGACTGGTGCTGGCGGCCGCGTTCATCGGTCACGGCGCGCAGGTGATGTTCGGCGCGTTCGGCGGTCCCGGGCTCGCCGGCTTCGGCCAGTTCCTCACCGTCCAGGGCTTCGGGCAGAGCTCGCTGCTCGCCGGCCTGACCGCGATCACCGAGATCGGCGGCGGCATCCTGGTGCTGTTCGGGCTGTTCACCCCGGTCGCGGCCGCCGGGCTGCTGGCGGTGGTGATCAACGCGGTGTGGTTGAAGTGGGGTTCCGGCTTCTTCGTCCGACCGAACGGCGCCGGCTTCGAGCTGGAGTTCGTGCTGGCCGGCATGGCCGCCGCGGTCGTACTGACCGGCGGCGGCCGGCTCGCGCTTGACCGGATGTTCCCGCTGTTCTGCCGCCCGCAGGTGACCGGGCTGCCCTGTCTCGTGCTCGGGATCGGGGCGGCCATCCTCGCCCGTGTTCTCGGGCACGGCTGACGGAATCCCCGACTCGCGCTGACAAAATCCCCGACTCGCCGGCCGGGGGGTTCCCCGGCCGGTGGCGAGGGGTCAGCGCACCTCGCGCACCGCGCCGGTGGCCGCCGAGGTGGCGAGCGCGGCGTACGCACGCAGTGCCTTGGACACCACGCGCTGCCGGTCCACCGGCTGCCACGGCCGCTCCGAGGCGTCCATCTTGGCCCGCCGCTCGGCCAGCACGTCGTCGGAGACAAGCAGCTGCAGTGCGCGGGTGTGCACGTCGATGCGGATCCGGTCGCCGTTCTGGACCAGCCCGATCACGCCGCCGTGCGCCGCCTCCGGCGAGATGTGCCCGACGGAGATGCCGCTGGACCCGCCGGAGAACCGGCCGTCGGTGATCAGCGCGCAGACCGCACCGAGGCCGGCACCCTTGAGGAACGCCGTCGGGTGCAGCATCTCCTGCATCCCCGGACCGCCGGACGGCCCCTCGTAACGGACCACCAGCACGTCACCGGGCTGGATCTGCTTGCCGAGGATGACCGAGACGGCCTCCTCCTGGCTCTCCACCACACGCGCCGGGCCCTCGAAGTGCCACAGCTCCTCGGGGATGCCGGCGTTCTTGATCACCGCGCCGTCCTCGGCCAGGTTGCCGTGCAGCACCGCGAGGCCGCCGTCCGCGCTGTAGGCGTGCGCCCGGTCGCGGATGCAGCCGCCGGCGGCGTCGGTGTCGAGGGAGGACCAGCGGTTCTCGGTGGAGAACGCCTCGGTGGTGCGCACCCCGCCGGGCGCGGCGTGGAAGAGCTCGACCGCGGTCGGCGAGGCGGCTCCGGAGCGGATGTCCCACTCGTCCAGCCAGGCCTCCAGCGTCGGGCTGTGCACCGTGTGCACGGCCGTGTTCAGCAGCCCGGCGCGGCGCAGCTCACCGAGGATCGCGGGGATGCCGCCGGCCCGGTGCACGTCCTCCATGTGGTAGTTCGAGTTGGGCGAGACCTTGCTCAGGCACGGCACCCGGCGGGAGATCGCGTCGATGTCGGCGAGGGTGAAGTCGACCTCGCCCTCTTGGGCGGCGGCCAGCGTGTGCAGCACCGTGTTGGTGGAGCCACCCATCGCCACGTCCAGCGCCATCGCGTTCTCGAAGGCCGCCCGGGACGCGATCGAGCGGGGCAGCGCGGACTCGTCGTCGTGCTCGTACCAGCGCCGGCACAGCTCCATCACCGTGGTGCCGGCCCGCTCGAACAGCGCGCGCCGCGCGGCGTGGGTGGCCAGCGTGGAGCCGTTGCCGGGCAGCGCGAGGCCGAGCGCCTCGGTCAGGCAGTTCATCGAGTTGGCGGTGAACATGCCGGAGCAGGAGCCGCAGGTGGGGCAGGCCGAGCGCTCGACGACCGACAGGCCGTCCTCGTCCACCTCGGACGATGCCGACGCCGAGATCGCCGTGATCAGGTCGGTGGGTGCCTGCGCGACCCCGCCCACCACGACCGCCTTGCCGGCCTCCATCGGGCCGCCGGAGACGAACACGGTCGGCACGTTCAGCCGCATCGCCGCGTTCAGCATGCCGGGGGTGATCTTGTCGCAGTTGGAGATGCAGACCAGTGCGTCGGCGGCGTGCCCGTTGACCATGTACTCCACCGCGTCCGCGATCACCTCGCGGGACGGCAGCGAGTAGAGCATGCCGCCGTGGCCCATCGCGATGCCGTCGTCGACGGCGATGGTGTGGAACTCCCGGGCGACCCCACCCGCCAGACGGATCGTCTCCGCGACGATGTCACCCATGTTCTTGAGGTGCACGTGGCCGGGCACGAACTGGGTGTAGGAGTTGGCGATCGCCACGATCGGCTTGCCGAAGTCGTTCTCGCCCATGCCGGTGGCGCGCCAGAGCGAGCGGGCGCCCGCGGCGTTTCGGCCGTGCGTGGTGACGCGGGAACGAAGTGCGGGCATGACGGTCACTCCTCGGGCGACTCGGGCGGTGCTGGTGTAGCGGGTGTTGCCGGTGCGGTGGGATCGGGTGCGGTGGGTCCGGGGCCGGCCCCGCTGGGCTCGGACTCGGTGTGTTCGGACTCGGTACGTTCGGACTCGGTGCGTTCGGGCGCGCCAGCTTCGGCGCTCGGGTCGGGCAGCCGCCCGCCGCTCATCATGGCGAGCACGGGGAGGTCTCGGACGTGCACGGCCGGTAGAGGTAGCTCCGTGCCGCTGTTGAGCACCGCGCTGATCCGGGATCGTGTCCGCAAGCGCAACGCGGTGACGTCAGCCCAATCTACGCGCTGCGTGCGCAACGTGCCGCGCGCCGCGATCGTGTCCGCATCCACCGTCGTGCGCAGCCGCAGCACCCAGAAGACCATCGCGATCGGGATCAGGTAGAGCACTGTCATGCCGGGGACGGTGAGCGCCACCGGAGTGAAACACACCATGAAGGCGATGGCGGCGAGCACGGCGAGCGGTGAGTTGCGGAACACGACAGGACCATCCACCCGGCTATCGTCGCAGGTGGCCGGTACCGGCCGGCGACCAGCCGGCGCTGCCGGGCGGCCGGCCGCGACGTCCCAGCCGATCCCAGGATCCGAGATCGCGGTCTCACTGAGTTGACCGTCGCCGAACGGCCGGTTACCGTCGCTGTGTGCGCATTCTCGTCGACCTTGTAGTACTTCGCAGGCGCGTCGACGCCTGAATAGTTCTTCGTCGACGCGCAACCCTCGTTCCGCCGGTCCCGGCGGCGGGGGCTTTTTTGTGCCCGAGGTTTTATGCCCGAGTTCCCGACCAGAGCAAATGACCGTTGCCAGATACTCGACCGAGCAGACACGAGGCAGAGCTCAAGATGACCACCGCGACGCCCCGACCGGCCCCGGTTCCCGGTCCGCCGAAACCCACCCCGCCGCCCGCGCGCCCGCTGCGCACCGCGTCCGAGCCGGTCTCCGTGACCGGCGCGCAGTCGCTCGTGCTCTCGCTCGAGGCGGTGGGCTGTGAGGCGGTATTCGGGATTCCCGGTGGCACCATCCTGCCCGCGTACGACCCGCTGCTCGACTCGACCATCGTGCGGCACGTGCTGGTCCGCCACGAGCAGGGCGCCGGGCACGCGGCCACCGGGTACGCGCAGGCCACCGGCAAGGTCGGCGTCTGCATGGCGACCAGTGGGCCGGGTGCGACGAACCTGGTGACGCCGATCGCGGACGCCTACATGGACTCCGTCCCGATGGTGGCCATCACCGGGCAGCAGTCCCGCGCGCTGATCGGCACCGACGCCTTCCAGGAAGCCGACATCACCGGCATCACGCTGCCGATCACCAAGCACAACATGCTGGTCATCGACCCGATCGACATCCCGAGGGCGATCGCCGAGGCCTTCCACCTCGCCTCCACCGGCCGCCCCGGCCCGGTGCTGGTGGACATCCCCAAGGACGTGCTGCAGGAGCAGACCACGTTCTCCTGGCCGCCGGAGCTGAAGCTGCCCGGCTACCGGCCGACCACCCGCCCGCACGGTAAGCAGATCAGGGAGGCCGCCCGGCTGATCGCCGCCGCGCGCCGCCCGGTGCTCTACGTCGGCGGTGGCGTGGTCAAGGCTGCCGCCTCCGCCGAGCTGAAGGTGCTGGCCGAGCTCACCGGTGCCCCGGTGGTGACCACCCTGATGGCGCGCGGGGCATTCCCGGACAGCCACCCGCAGCACCTCGGGATGCCCGGCATGCACGGCACCGTCACCGCCGTGGCCGCGATGCAGAAGGCGGACCTGCTGGTCGCTCTGGGCGCGCGGTTCGACGACCGGGTCACCGGCCAGCTGTCCACCTTCGCGCCGGACGCCGCGATCGTGCACGCCGACATCGACCCCGCCGAGATCTCCAAGAACCGCCGCGCCGACGTGCCGATCGTCGGGGACTGCAAGGAGGTCCTGGTCGACCTGATCGACGCGGTGCGCGGCGAGCAGGCCGAGGCCGGCGGCAAGACCGACCTTGCCGCCTGGTGGACGGTGCTGGACGAGTGGCGGGAGACCTTCCCGCTCGGCTACGACTGGCCGTCCGACGGCATGCTCTCCCCGGAGTACGTGATCGAGCGGATCGGGGCGATCGCCGGCCCGGACGCGGTCTACACCGCCGGGGTCGGCCAGCACCAGATGTGGGCCGCCCAGTTCATCCGCTACGAGAAGCCGCGGTCCTGGATCAACTCGGGCGGGCTGGGCACCATGGGCTTCGCGGTGCCCGCCGCGATGGGCGCCAAGCTCGGCCTGCCGGACACCACGGTGTGGTGCATCGACGGTGACGGCTGCTTCCAGATGACCAACCAGGAGCTGGCGACCTGCGCCATCGAGGGCATCCCGATCAAGGTCGCCATCATCAACAACGGCAACCTCGGCATGGTCCGGCAGTGGCAGAACCTGTTCTACTCGCAGCGCTACTCCAACACCGACCTGGGCACCCACAAGCACCGCATCCCCGACTTCAAGCTGCTCGCCGAGGCGATGGGCTGCGTGGGGCTGCGCTGCGAGAGCCGGGACAGGGTGGACGAGGTGATCAACCAGGCGATGCAGATCAACGACCAGCCGGTTGTGATCGACTTCGTGGTCGGCGCGGACGCGCAGGTCTGGCCGATGGTCGCCGCCGGCAAGAGCAACGACGAGGTGAAGACGGCGCGGGGGATCCGCCCGCTGTTCGACGACGACGACGCGGCCACCGGAGAGGTGATCGAGCACGGTGTGCTCGACCACGCCGAGGTGCAGCGGCACGACACCCACGGTGCGCCGAGCGTGCGCACCGGGGAGACCGACTCAGCGGGGGAACGGTAGATGAACAGGCACACCCTCTCGGTGCTGGTCGAGAACAAGCCCGGGGTGCTGGCCAGGGTGGCCGGGCTGTTCAGCCGGCGCGGCTTCAACATCGAGTCGCTGGCCGTGGGCCCCACCGAGGTGTCCGAGGTGTCCCGGATGACCATCGTGGTCGCGGTCGACGAGCTGCCTCTCGAACAGGTCACCAAGCAGCTCAACAAGCTGATCAACGTGATCAAGATCGTGGAGCTCGAGCCCGCCATCTCGGTGCAGCGCGAGCTGCTCCTGGTCAAGGTCAGGGCCGATGCGACAGTCCGCAGCCAGGTGCTGGAGACGGTCCAGCTCTTCCGGGCCAAGGTGGTCGACGTGGCGCCGGAGGCGGTCACGGTGGAGGCCACCGGAACCACGGACAAGCTGACCGCGCTGCTCCGGATGCTCGAGCCCTACGGCATCCGCGAGATGGTCAAGTCCGGCATGGTCGCGGTCGGCCGGGGACCCCGGTCGATCACCGCCACGGCCGTCCGGTAGACCGGGCCCGGGCGCGCCGGTCGAGGGTCGGCACCCCAGCGGTGCCGCTAGCCAGATGTACACCACACAACGTCACAAGCTTTGAGAAGGGATTCTGAGCAGCGATGGCTGTCAACATCTACTACGACGATGACGCTGATTTGTCGATCATCCAGGGTCGCAAGGTGGCCGTGATCGGCTACGGCAGCCAGGGGCACGCCCACGCGCTCAGCCTGCGCGACTCCGGTGTCGATGTCCGGGTCGGGTTGCCCGAGGGCTCGAAGTCGCGGCAGAAGGCCGAGGACGAGGGGCTGCGGGTGGTGACCCCGGCGGAGGCCTCCGCCGAGGCTGACCTGATCATGATCCTGGCGCCGGACACCAAGCAGCGGTTCATCTACGCCGAGGACATCGCGCCGAACCTCAAGAGCGGCGACGCGATCTTCTTCGGGCACGGGTTCAACATCCGCTACGACCTGATCAAGGCGCCGGCCGATGTGGACGTGGCCATGGTCGCGCCGAAGGGCCCGGGGCACCTGGTGCGCCGGCAGTTCGTGGACGGCAAGGGCGTGCCGTGCCTGATCGCGGTCGAGCAGGACGCCTCCGGCTCGGCCAAGGCGCTGGCCCTCTCGTACGCGAAGGGCATCGGCGGCAGCCGGGCCGGGGTCATCGAGACCACCTTCAAGGAGGAGACCGAGACCGACTTGTTCGGTGAGCAGTCGGTGCTCTGCGGTGGCGCCGCGGCGCTGGTGCAGACCGGTTTCGAGGTGCTCACCGAGGCCGGTTACGCCCCGGAGATCGCCTACTTCGAGTGCCTGCACGAGCTCAAGCTGATCGTCGACCTGATGTACGAGGGCGGCATCACCGGCGAGCGCTACTCGATCTCCGACACCGCCGAGTACGGCGACCTCACCCGAGGCCCCCGTGTCATCACGCCGGCGGTCAAGGACGAGATGCGCAAGATCCTCGGCGAGATCCAGGACGGCACGTTCGCCCGCGAGTGGGTGGCCGAGGACGACGCCGGGCGGCCCAACTTCACCCGGCTGCAGAAGCAGGGTGTCGACCACCAGATCGAGGTGGTCGGCGCCAAGCTGCGCGGTCTGATGTCCTGGGTCGCACCGCCCGCCTGAACCACCCGCGTCTCCCAGCCAGTCCACCGCCCCGCCGGGCCGCCCGGCGGGGCGGTGCCATGTCCGGGGCGGGTGGTCGGCGGCGGGTGGTCGGCTGCGGGTGGTCGGCTGCGGGTGGTCGGCGCGGCCGGTGAACTCCGGTCCGGCCAGTATTGAACCGCTCGGCCCGAGCGTCCGTGTCTAGGGCGGGGAGCGGAGGTGCGCAGTGGTCGTCGACGATCGGCTCATCCGCGCCCTGTACTCCGAACACGGCACGGCGTTGGAGTCGTACGCGCTGGGCATGACCAATGGTGACCTGGGCCGGGCCCAGGACGCCGTCCAGGAGGTCCTGTTGCGAGCATGGCGGCACCCCGAGTCGCTGGATCCCCAGCGTGGCAGCACGCGGGGGTGGCTACTGCGTACCCTGCGAAATGTGTTGATCGACGAATGGCGCGCCCGGTCGGTGCGTCCCGAGACGATCACCGATCAACCCCCGGAAACCGGCGTGGCCGATGGCGTGGACGCCGCGCTGCAGGCCTGGCTGGTGGCCGAGGCGGTCAGCCACCTGACCCCGCCGCACCAGGACGTCATCCGGGAGTGTTTCTTCGACGGACGCTCGGTCGCCGAGGCCGCCGCGCGGCTCGGGGTGCCTGCCGGCACCGTCAAGTCGCGCACCCACTACGCGTTGCGCGCACTGCGCGCCGCGCTGGTCGAGATGGGAGTTACGCCGTGACGCGCATGTCACCGGAGGGCTGCCCGCGCACCGAGGAGGCCGGCGCCTACCTGATCGGCTCGCTGCACCCCATCGAGCGGGCCGACTACGCCGAGCACCTGCCGAACTGCCCGTACTGCCTCCGTGAGGTCGGCCAGCTCGCCGGCCTGCCCGGACTGCTGGCCCGCAGCCCCGGGCCACCCTCGGGTAGCCAACCCGTCCCGGTGGTGGCGGCGGCACCGTGGGCCGCCGAGGGCGGGGAGGGCGACCCGGGCCCGGTCGCCGCCGCGCTGCGCGAGATCCGCCGCCAGCGGGCCCGGCGGCGTGGGCTGGTCGCGGCGTCGCTGGTGCTCGTCGGTTTGGTCGGCGTCGGCGGCACCGCGCTGGCGACCGGCGCCCTGCGGGGACCGAGCACCGGGGTCACCGCGGCGGCCGCACTGCCGGTCCAGATGGAGCCGGAGGGCGGCGCGGACGCCACCGCCGCGGTAGCGCTGAACGCCAAGGCGTGGGGCACCGAGGTGGTGATGCGGTGCCGTTACCAGGGCACCAAGGACTGGGTATCGCCGGTGTACACCCTGGTGGCGAAGGGCGTGGACGGCTCGGACACCGAGTTGGCCCGGTGGACCGCGATACCGGACAAGGACGTCGTGCTGGCCGCCGCCACCGACCTGACCCGACAGCAGCTGGCCGGCCTCGAGGTTCACGACGCGCGCGGCGACGTGGTGCTGCGCACCGTCCACATCTGACCCCGGTCCTGGGTCGGATTTCGCACCAGCCCCGAACCAGCCCCGAACCAGCCCCGAACCAGCACGGCCCCAGGCACGTCCCAGGCCGCCGGGTCCGCCGCTATTGCCCTGGTCACGGTGCCCGGGAGTGCCCGGCGCCACGCCACTACGATCGGTGCCGACCCCGCACCTCTATACCTGGGAGCACCGTGAGCACCGCCGCCCGCCGTCCCGTCGTACTGCTTGCCGAGAAGTTGGCGCCCTCCGTCCTCGACCTGCTCAGCGGCAGCTGCGACATCCGGCACGTCGACGGGACCGACCGCCCCGCGCTGCTGGCCGCGGTGGCCGACGTCGACGCGCTGCTGGTCCGCTCCGCCACCAAGGTGGACGCGGAGGTGCTGGCGGCCGCGCACCAGCTCAAGGTGGTCGCCCGCGCCGGCGTCGGGCTGGACAACGTCGACGTCCCGCCGGCCACCGCGCGCGGCGTCATGGTGGTCAACGCGCCCACCTCGAACATCGTCTCCGCCGCCGAGCACGCGGTGGCCCTGCTGCTGTCCGCGCTGCGCCACGTGCCGGCCGCCGACGCCAGCCTGCGCGCCGGGCAGTGGAAGCGCAGCTCGTACACCGGCGTCGAGCTCAACGGCAAGACGGTCGGTGTTGTCGGCCTCGGCAAGATCGGCCAACTGGTCGCCCAGCGGCTGTTCGCGTTCGGCACCAAGATCGTCGCGTACGACCCGTACATCGCCCCGGCCCGCGCCGCCCAGTTCGGCATCGAGCTGCTGTCCCTCGACGAGCTGCTCGAGTGCGCCGACGTGATCTCCATCCACCTGCCGAAGACCCCGGAGACGCTCGGCCTGATCGGCAAGGACCAGTTGGCCATGACCAAGCGGGGCGTGGTCATCGTCAACGCCGCCCGCGGTGGCCTCGTCGACGAGGACGCGCTGGCCGAGGCGGTCCGCTCCGGCCACGTCGGCGCCGCCGGCATCGACGTCTACGTCACCGAGCCGACCACGGTCAGCCCGCTGTTCGAGCTGCCCTCCATCGTCGTCACCCCGCACCTGGGCGCCTCGACGAACGAGGCGCAGGACCGGGCCGGCACCGACGTGGCGCGCTCGGTGCTGCTCGCGCTGGCCGGCGAGTTCGTGCCGGACGCGGTGAACGTGCAGATCTCCGGCGTGGTCGGCGAGGAGGTGCGGCCGTACCTCCCGCTCACCCAGAAGCTGGGCACCCTGCTTTACGCGCTGACCGGTCGGGTGCCCGCCTCGGTGAACGTGGAGGTCTCCGGCGAGCTGTCGGCCGAGGACGTCTCGGTGCTGCCGCTGGCGGCGCTGCGCGGCATTTTCAACGACGTGGTGGAGGACCAGGTCACCTTCGTCAACGTGCCCTCGCTCGCCGAGGAGCGCGGCGTGGCCGTGGCGGTCACCACGGTGCCGGAGAGCGACAACTACCGCAGCGTGGTGCGGTTGCGCGCCGCCATGCCGGACGGTGAGCAGGTGACCGTGGCCGGCACGCTGACCGGCCGCGCGGCGGTCGAGAAACTGGTCGAGATCAACGGCCGGCACTTCGACCTGCGCGCCGAGGGCGACGTCCTGGTGCTCGAGTACACCGACCGCCCAGGCGTGATGGGCCGGGTCGGCACCCTGCTCGGCGAGGCCGGCGTGAACATCGAGGCCGCCCAGATCAGCCAGACCGCCGACGGAACCGACGCGATCATGCTGCTGCGGGTGGACCGGCCGGTGGACAACACCGTGCTCAGCCCGGTCGGCGCCGCGATCGGCGCGCGCACGATCAGAGCGGTCAGTTTCGACTGAGATCGGGCTCAGCTCCGGGTGCGTTTCAGGCATCTGTAGGGTAAAGCGGCCGCGATCGGCCGCCCCACCTCTTGTCTTTGCCGTGTGCGCGTGGTCCATCCGGGTAAAACTCCTGGGGCTCATGCGCCGGAGGTGGCGTGGCAGTAGTCCTGAGGCTCAGGGGAGTTGCAGTTCGGTAACGCCCGGAAACGTTCTCAGGTTCGCCAACGGTCTCTACGGCGGATCCCCCTGGCAGCCCGCCGGCGGGTCGGACGAGGGGAACACTCAGGATGCGAACCCGCACACTCCTGGCCGGCGCCACCCTGGCGCTGCTCACGATGGCCTGGAGCGCGCCCGTCGCGATGGCCGCCGACAACGACGGCAGTGGTTCCCAGCCGCCGGCCTCATCGGTCCCCGTGCCCGGGCAGGCCGACAGCAACAAGCCGGCGCAGGGCGAGAAGGACAAGGACAAGCCGTCCGAGCCACCCGCGCCGCCGCCCGTGCAACCCAAGCCGGTGGAACCCAAGCCGGTGGAGCCCAAGCCGGCACCGGGCAACGAGCTCAAGCCCGGCCCCATCCTGTCCGACCCCAAGGCGTCGCTCTCGGTGTCGCCGAAGCTGGTCAGCCCTGGCGACTCCATCTCGGCCAACGCGAACTGCGCGAACGGCCAGCTGTTCTCGCTCACCGGTGACGGGGTGCGGTTCAGCGGCAACAGCGGCTCGGTCGATCGCAACGCCAACTCGGGCAACCACACGGTGACCCTGGTGTGCGCGAACGGGTCGAAGCGCGACACCGCGACCGACTCGTTCCAGGTCCGCGGCATCGGCCCCGGTCCCGGCGGTCCCGGCGGGCCTGGTGGACCAGGTGGACCCGGTGGGCCTGGCGGCCCGGGTGGGCCCGGTGGGCCAGGTGGGCCGGGTGGCCCGGGCAACGGCGACCTGCGTGCGACCCTCTCGGTCTCGCCGAGGAACGTCCGCCAGGGCGACGCGGTCTACTTCAACGGCGGCTGCTCGAGTGGCCGGCAGGTGTCGCTGGACGCCGACGGCGTGAACGTCCGGGGCAACCGGGGCTACGTCGACGACAACGCCCGCGAGGGCGACCACACCGCGACCCGGGTCTGCCAGGACGGTTCGAGGCGAGAGGTCGCCAGGGACACCTTCCGGGTCATCCGGGGTGACAACGGCGGCAACGGCGGTAACGGCGGTAACGGCGAGGGGCCGCGCGACTTCTGGCTGAGCGACCGCTCCGGCTACCGCGGCGACTCGGTGGACGTGTCGGTGCGCTGCCGGGACAACAACGCCCGGTTGGAGTCCGACGCCCTCGACGACATCACGCTGCACCGCGACGGCAGCCGGCTGACCGGGTCCACCCGCGTGGTCGACCACGTCAGCAACGGCTGGCACCGGGTGACCGTGAGCTGCGACGGCCACAACGACAGCGAGGGCTTCTGGGTGCTGAGCGAGCGCGGCGACCACGACAGCTACCTCAGCCTCGACCCCGGCTACGGGCACCGCGGCGACGAGGTCGACATCCACGTCGGCTGTGACGACTCGGTGGGCCGGGCGGAGTCCGACGCGCTGGACGATATCGACCTGGACCACGACGGCCGGCAGTGGCGCTTCAGCGGCACCACGCACGTCAGTGACGACGCCGAGCAGGGCGAGCACACGGTCCGGGTGAAGTGTGGGGGCGCCACGCTGGAGGAGTCGTTCTTCGTCCAGGGCGACGGCGACCACAACGGTGACGACGGCTCCACACCAGGCGGTGGGGACCAGGTGTCGGTGTACCCGGAGGGTGCCCCGGAGACCGGTGGCGGCCCGGTCGATGACGGTGGTGCGCCGGGTCTGACGGCGTTGGGTGTGATCGGTCTGACAGGTGCGGCGATTGCCGGTACTGGTGCGGCGTTGGCGCGACGGAACTCACGGCGGGGTGCGCGACGATGAGAATTCACGGGGGGCCGGCTCGGGTCGGCACGGTTTCGACGTTCAGGGTGGCGGCGTTGAGAGTGGCGGCGTTCGGGGTCCGGACGTTCGCGGCTCGGTCCGTCCTGGCGGCGGCGGCGGTCGCGGTGCTGGCGGCGGGTTGTAGCTCGCAGGCGGGGCCGGGACCGAACGACGGCCCGAGCCTCACCTCGCCGACGGTGACCGGGGCGCCGGTGACGGCGATCCCGCCGCTCGCGGCGTCGGCGCCGACGGAGCTGCGGATCGATGCGATCAACGCGTCGTCGAGCCTGGTCCCGCTGGGGTTGAACCCGGACCAGACGATCACCGTGCCGCCGGTGAGCACGCCGTTGCAGGCCAGCTGGTACCGGTTGGGCCCGACACCGGGCGCGGCCGGCCCGGCGATCATCCTGGGCCACATCAACGGCAACGGGCAGGACGGCATCTTCGCCAAGCTGAACCAGCTCAAGCCGGGCGATCAGGTCAAGGTGACGAGGGCGGACGGCAAGACCGCCGTCTTCACCGTGACGAAGCTGCAGCAGGTCCCGAAGAACGCGTTCCCGACCGTGGACGTCTACGGGGACACCACGGACTCGGAGCTGCGGCTGATCACCTGCGGCGGCGGCTTCGACAAGAGCAAGCGCAGCTACGTGGACAGCATCATCGCCTTCGCCAAGCTCACCTCGGTGGCCTGACGCGGGCTGCTCTAAGCGAGTAGGCGGCCCGTGCGACACCGCCAAACGGCCCTGCCCGAACTCGGCAAAATTCGCCGGTTCGGGCGGTGTCGCGAGGCGACTCGCCCGGGTTGGCGGGATCTTCACTAGGGTGAGTGAACCCGAATGGGTGGCCATCGGCGAATGCGGCTCACCGCAGCCGGTAGCGTGCCGTCGGGACATCGGTTCCCGGCAGTACAGGGGCGGTATGAGGAGGCGGCAGGTCATGCGATTGGCGGTGGTTCCCGGAGACGGGATCGGGCCGGAGGTCATCGCCGAGGCGCTGAAGGTGCTCGGGGAAGTCGCGCCCGGTACCGAGACGACGACCTACGACCTCGGCGCGGCGCGCTGGCACTCGACCGGGGAGCTGCTCCCCGAGTCCGTGTTGACCGAGTTGGCCGAGCACGACGCGATTCTGCTCGGCGCGGTGGGTGACCCTTCGGTGCCCAGCGGCATCCTGGAGCGCGGGCTGCTGCTCCGGCTGCGGTTCGAGCTCGATCATCACGTCAACCTGCGCCCGGCGCGGCTCTACCCGGGGGTGCGCAGCCCGCTGGCCAACCCGCCGGAGATCGACCTGGTTGTGGTGCGCGAGGGCACCGAGGGGCCGTACGCCGGCACCGGTGGCCATCTGCGCAAGGACACCACGCACGAGATCGCCACCGAGGTCAGCATCAACACCGCGTTCGGTGTGGAGCGGGTCGTGCGTGACGCGTTCGCCAGGGCGGCCAAGCGGCCGCGCAAGCACCTCACCCTCGTGCACAAGACCAACGTGATGGCGTACGCCGGCGGGCTGTGGTCGCGGATCGTCGAGGAGGTCTCGCTCGAGTACCCCGACGTGGGCGTCTCCTACCAGCACGTGGACGCGACCACGATCCACCTCGTGACCGACCCCGGCCGGTTCGACGTGATCGTCACCGACAACCTGTTCGGCGACATCCTCACCGACCTGGCGGCCGCGGTGACCGGTGGCATCGGGCTGGCCGCCAGCGGCAACCTGGACGTCAGCCGGCGCAACCCGAGCATGTTCGAACCGGTGCACGGCAGCGCGCCGGACATCGCGGGGCAGGGCATCGCCGACCCGACGGCCGCGGTGCTGTCCGTGGCACTGCTGCTCGATCACCTCGGCCGCAGCGAGGCGGCCCGCAAGGTGGAGGCGTCGGTGGCGTTCGACCTGGCCACCCGCGACCCCGGGGCCGCCGGGCACACCTCGTCGATCGGCGACCGGCTGGCCGCGCTGGTCGGCCGCCCGGCCACCTTCGACGCCATCTGACCGAGCTTTCCCGCGAGTCGGGGCTCTCAGCACACTGAGTCGCGGCTCTCAGCACACCCGGAGCCGGGGCCGCCCGAACATCGGGCGGCCCCGGCTCCGTAGCGAACGGGAAGGTCGCCGCCGGGCAACGGTCTCGAATGGCGCGCCGGGTGGCCAGGCGCGCGGAGGTGGGCCGCCGGTGGCTGGACCGCGGAGCTGGGCCGGGTGGCTGTGGTCGCCGCCGGGTTGCTGGCACAGACCAGGTGTAGGTCGCACAGGCCTTGTAGCCCCTGTGCGGAGTGCGGCCGGTCTGTGTGCCCCGTGGACAGTCCGTGCAGGGTGGCCGATCGGCGGGTCGGTGCCGGGGTGCCTCGACATCTGCCAGGCCCGGTGATTGGCGCCGCGCGCGGAAGCGAAAGTAACGTAGGGCCGTTTAGATCATGACTGCGGAGAGACTGGCGTTACTCTCGGTTGAACGAGGCCGGTGGCGTCGGCGAGAGTCGGGGTCGGGCGTGCGCTCGGTGAGCCGCCGCTCGGTGAGTTGCCGCTCGGTGAGCCGCCGCCCGGTGAGCCGCCGCCCGGTGAGCCGCCGCCCGGTGAGCGGCGGCCCCGGTGAGCCGCCGTCCGCGTGAGCGGGCCGCGCGGTGAGCCGCGGATTCCACCGACTCACCCCGCGGATTCCACCGACTCACCCCGCAGAATCCAGCGACTCGCGGGGGAGTCGGCGGTGATCGCGGGGGAGTCGGCGGTGATCGGTGCTCCGGTGCTCCGGTGCTCCGGGTCAGGCGTCCTCGGTCTCGCCGAAGATCAGCTGTGCGCCGGCGCCGGCGAAATTGGGCAGGTCCGCCCCGGCCGCCTGGAACTCGGGACTGCCCAGCGCGGCGAGCATCGCGTCCTTGGACGCCCAGCTGAGCACCGCGATCAGGTGGTACGGCGCCGTGCTGCCGTCCGGGCCGTCCTCGCACCAGTTCAGGGTGTAGCTGTCCAGTCCGGGGGCTTTCTTCGCCAGCGGCGCATGCACCTCGCGGTAGTGCTTGTCGAATGCGGCGGTGTCCTCGGGGTGGTTGTAGAGCACGGTGAGCTGGTACAACACTGATCCTCCTCGATCTCGGGTACGGGTCCATCTTGCTGGCCGCCGGCACGCGCCGCTGGGTTCCCACACCGCCGGGTGAACGGACTCGGCTCCAGAGGTGCTATCGTCGGCGGCGTGGCACACCAGTCTGTGATTATCGCGGAGCGCGTCGGGTAGCGAGCACCATCGCCCGACGCGCAGACCTCTCGCATTCGCGGGGGGTCTTTTTTGTTGCCTGATCCCGAGCTCGCCACCACCGATAACCAGGAGCAGCAGAGCCGATGTCCCGAACAGCACCCACCGGCACCCCCCTCGGAGACGCTTTCCACGTCTACGACACGACCCTGCGGGACGGCGCCCAGCGGGAGGGCATCAGCTACTCGGTGGCCGACAAGCTCGCTGTCGCCCGCCACCTCGACGCGCTCGGGGTGGGCTTCATCGAGGGTGGCTGGCCGGGCGCGCTGCCCAAGGACACCGAGTTCTTCGCGCGCGCCGCCGCCGGGGAGCTGCAACTGCGGCACGCGGCGCTGGTCGCCTTCGGTGCCACCCGCAAGGCCGGCGTCCGGACGGAGGACGACCCGCAGGTCCGCGCGCTGCTGGCATCCGAGGCGCGGGTGGTCACCCTGGTGGCCAAGTCGGACCGCCGGCACATCGAGCGGGCGCTGCGCACCGACGTGGTGGAGAACTGCGCGATGGTGGCCGACACCGTGGCGCTGCTGCGCGCGGAGGGCCGGCGGGTGTTCCTGGACGCCGAGCACTTCTTCGACGGCTTCCAGTTCGACCCGGACACCGCGCTGCGGGTGCTGGACGCGGCGATGACCGCCGGTGCCGACGTCGCCGTCCTGTGCGACACCAACGGCGGGATGTTGCCCCTGCGCCTCGCCGAGATCGTCGGCGAGGTGGCCGACCTGACCGGGTTCCGGCTCGGCATCCACTGCCAGGACGACACCGGCTGCGCGGTGGCCAACAGCGTGGCGGCGGTACAGGCCGGCGCCAGCCACGTGCAGTGCACCGCGAACGGCTACGGGGAGCGGGCCGGCAACGCCGACCTGTTCGCCGTCGTCGGGAACCTGGTGACCAAGCTCGACATGCCTGTCCTACCGGACGGGGCATTCGCCGAGCTGACCCGGACCTCGCACGCGTTGGCGGAGATCGCCAACATCGCCCCCGACACCCACCAGGCTTATGTCGGGGCGTCAGCGTTCGCTCACAAGGCGGGCCTGCACGCGAGTGCGATCAAGGTCGATCCCGAGCTGTACAACCACATGGACCCCACGGTTGTCGGCAACGGGCAGCGGGTGCTGGTCACCGAGATGGCCGGCCGGGCGAGCGTCGAACTCAAGGGAATCGAGTTCGGCCTCGACCTGGCCGGCCACCCGGCCGCCGTGTCCTCGGTGGTCGCCACGGTCAAGGAGCGGGAAGCAAACGGATGGTCTTTCGAGGCGGCCGAGGCCTCCCTCGAGCTGCTGATGCGCTCGGCGATGGACCCGGAGTCGGCGCCGGTCCCACCGTTCACCCTGGAGTCCTACCGGGTGATCGTGGAGCGGCGCGCGGACGGTGAGGTGATCGCCGAGGCGACCGTCAAGATGGTCGTCGACGGCCGGCGGGTTATCGCGACGGAAGAGGGCAACGGCCCGGTCAACGCACTGGACGCGGCACTGCGGGCGGCGTTGTCGCCATCGTGTCCGTGGCTGGACGGCGTCGAGCTGTCCGACTACAAGGTGCGCATCCTGAACCCCCGGCGCGGTTCCGGGCACGGCACCGACGCGGTCACCCGGGTGCTGGTGGAGAGCACTGAACACGGTGGGGACCGGGCCGGCTCGTGGACCACGGTCGGGGTGCACGGCAACGTGGTGGAGGCGTCCTGGCTGGCGCTGGTGGACGCGCTGACCTTCGCGTCGATGCGGCAGCGCGCCCCGCTGACCGCGGTCCGCTGACTGCTCGAACGCGGAGACCGGCGCTGACTGGCTGAGACGGGCGCGCCGCCTCGGCGGTGGCGCGCCGCCCCCCTCGGCGACGCGCCACCGGTCATACCGACCGCCCTACTCGGCGGTCGCGAACGCGACCGCCGGGCGTCGCCTGGCCCAGGACGGAGCGTGCTCCGGCAGCGGGCCGACCGCGACCAGGTAGCCGGGGATCGCCTGCAGCAGTGGGTACCGGCCCAGCAGTTTCACCGCCCGGGGCAGCTCGGTCGCGCGGGGCCGGTCGGTCGGGTCGGCGGCGAGCTGGGGGCCGAGCACGGCCTTGTGCACGAGCCGTTGGCCGGCCTGGATCAGGATCGCGGGCCACCGCCGGCGACGCTGCACCCGCTTGAGCCGGGCCGGGGTGACCCCGTGCGAGAGGCGCAGCGGCGCGGCGAGGAGTCGGGCGGCGGCGACCGCGTCCGCCACCGCGAGGTTGATGCCGACCCCACCCACCGGCGACATGGCGTGCGCGGCATCGCCGATCAACAGCAGCCCGTCTGAGAACCACCGCCGCATCCGGTCGACCTTGACGTCCAGCAGCTTCACGTCGTCCCAGCTGCCGATTGTGTCCAGCCGGTCCGAGGTCCACGGCACGAGTCCGGCCATCTCGGTCCGCAGCGCCGCCACCCCGGCCGCCCGGAGGTTGGCGTCGCCGCCCTTGCGGATCACATAGGCGACCTGCCAGTAGTCACCCCGGTCCAGCATCACCACGAGGTGGCCGACCGAGAACCGGCCGACGTTGCCGACCGGGTCGCCGTCGCGGCGGGGCAGCCGGAACCAGCACACGTCGATCGGCGCACCGAACGTGCGGGGCGCCACCCCGGCCGCCGCGCGCACCGTCGAGTCGCGCCCGTCGCAGCCCACGGTGAGCGCGGCCCGCAGCTCGTGCTCGGTCCCGGTGGATCCGCTGCCGCGGTTCTCCTCGGGCTCGCCGCTGTGTTCGGTGCGGTCCCGGTAGCGCACGCCGACCACCCGGCCGTGCTCGGTGAGCAGCCCGGTCACCTCCGCGTTGCGCAGCAGGGTGAAGCTCGGCTCCCGCGCGGCGGCGGTGGCCAGCAGTTCGAGGAAGTCCCACTGCGGGACGAGCGCGATGTGCTTGTGCCCGCCGGGGATCCGGCTCAGCCCGATGGTCACCGAGCCGGCGTCCATCTCCATGGTGATCGTGTCGACCAGCCGGTGCGGGATCTCGGCGAACTCCGGTCCGAGCCCGAGCTCGTCGAGCAGCCTCAACGTGGAGGCGTGCACCGTGTCGCCGCGGAAGTCGCGCAGGAAGTCCGCGTGCTTCTCCAGGACGGTGACCTGCACCCCGGCCCTGGCCAGCAGGAGCCCGAGCACCATCCCAGCGGGGCCGCCGCCGACGACGACACATTCTGTTTCGGTCATCTGCCTGTTGCCTCACCATAATTCAACCTTGTTGAATGCGGTGTCAGTCTGCTCGCCCGCCGAGCTGTGGTCAAGCGCGCACGGTGCGACTGAGATCACCTTGTCGCTGTCGGGCCGCGGTCCACAATTCGTGCGGACGAATGGCTGCCTCGGCGGCGGGAATATGAGCCATAAGGGGCATAACGTTCCACCTGAAGAGTGTCGGGGGAATTGACGTGATCCCTCTCACGGTGCACCGTGGCGCGATCTTCGGCGGTTCGGACACTCGGTCTCCGACCCGCGAAGGCCGGGTCCGAGCTGTCGGCGAAGCCGGGTCGCGGGGCCTGGTGGTCGCTCCCCGGTGCGGCGTGCGAAGAGGGGGGTGGGCGCCGCGGGGCGCCGTCGCGGCCGTGACCAGGAAAGATCCGGGTACGGCCGGCGGGTGCCCGTCCGCTTGGCCGGACCGGGTGTCGACCGCGAGCCGATGGAGTGGGGGTGGCGGTTTGAGACGTCCCGGACGGGTCAGCTACGATCTGTCGCAGCACGGAACACCGGCGACGGTGCTCCACAGCAATTGGGGTATGGTGTAATCGGCAGCACGACTGATTCTGGTTCAGTTAGTCTAGGTTCGAGTCCTGGTACCCCAGCGGATTCGGTGCAAACCGTATCCCTTGGCCCCGTCGTCTAGCGGCCTAGGACGCCGCCCTCTCAAGGCGGTAGCGCGGGTTCAAATCCCGTCGGGGCTACAGAGGCTGGGAGAGCCCTGTCCACGGAATATGTGGACAGGGCTCTTTCGCATTTTGCCCTGGGGGCCGAGCCCCCAGACCCCGCGCCGGGGGCATGCCCCCGGACCCCCACCCTGGTCACCTTTGGTGTCCCCGGTGGTCGGGTTTTGGTGCCTCGGTCACCTTCGCCTCGGCTCGGTCACCTTTGGTGTCCCGGTCACCTTCGCCTCGGCTCGGTCACCTTTGGTGTCCCGGTCACCTTCGCCTCGGCTCGGTCACCTTTGGTGTCCCGGTCACCTTGTGTCCCGCGAGTCGGGGGTTTTGTCAGGGTGAGTCGGGGGTTTCGTCAGCGTGAACGGCTCGACCGTGCGGTGTCAGTGGCCGGGGTTGCGGGGTTTCGCCTTCGGCCTTGGGGGCGCCGACAGGCTGGGTGGCCTGGGGTCGGGTGGCCTGGGGTCGGCTCACCGTTAGAGGCGGTGTTGTAGGGCGTCGGCGGCGGCCAGGAGGTTTGCGGCCCAGCGGGCGCCGGGGCGGCGGCCTATGCGGTCTACCGGGCCGGAGACTGAGACTGCCGCGACCACCTGGCCGGCCGAGTTGCGGACCGGCGCCGACACGCTGGCCACCCCGGTCTCCCGCTCGGCGACACTCTGCGCCCAGCCTCGCCGGCGCACGTCCATCAGCGTCCGCTCGGAGTAGGCCGCGTCGGACAGCACCGCGCGCTGGGTGGCCGGGTCGGCCCAGGCGGCCAGCACCTTCGCCCCGGAGCCGGCGCCCATCGAGAGCCGGGTGCCGACCGGCACGGTGTCCCGCAGCCCACTGGCCGGCTCCGACGCCGCCACGCAGATCCGGTACATGCCGTCACGCCGGTAGAGCTGCACGCTCTCGCCGGTAAGGTCGCGGAGCCGGGGCAGTACCGCCGCCGCGGCCTCCAGCAGTGGGTCGCCGGAGCGGGACGCCAGCTCGCCCAGGGTCGGCCCGGGACGCCACCGGCCGTCCGCGCCCCGGTGGAGCAACCCGTGCACTTCCAGACCGACCGCGAGCCGGTGCGCGGTCGCCCGGGGCAACCCGGTCCGCTGGCACAGCTCGGAGAGCCCGCACGGCTCGGCCGCGGCCGCCCAGAGCACTCCGACGGCTTTGTCCAGCACGCCAATCCCGCTATGCTGTCTCACGGAACGATACTAACTTCCCGGTATGTGGGAAGTCTAGATCGACGGGTAATCGGAGGAAGCGATGGGAAGGACGCTCGCGGAGAAGGTCTGGGACGAGCACCTGGTGCGGCGCGGGCAGGGCGCCGAGCCCGACCTGATCTACATCGACCTGCATCTCGTGCACGAGGTCACCAGTCCGCAGGCGTTTGACGGGTTGCGGCTCGCTGGGCGCCCGCTGCGCCGACCGGATCTCACGGTCGCCACCGAGGACCACAACGTGCCCACCAAGGATGTCGACCTGCCGATCGCGGACCCGGTGTCGCGCACCCAGGTGGAGACGCTGCGCCGCAACTGCGCCGAGTTCGGGGTACCGCTGTACTCCATGAACCACGCCGAGCAGGGCATCGTGCACATCATCGGCCCGCAGCTCGGTCTGACCCAGCCCGGCATGACCGTGGTCTGCGGCGACAGTCACACCTCGACGCACGGCGCGTTCGGCTCGATGGCCTTCGGCATCGGTACCTCCGAGGTCGAGCACGTGATGGCCACCCAGACGCTGCCGCTCAAGCGGTTCAAGACCATGGCGATCAACATCAACAGCGCCGACGGCACCCTGCGCCCCGGGGTCACCAGCAAGGACGTCGTACTGGCTGTCATCGCCAAGATCGGCACCGGCGGTGGCCAGGGCTACGTGCTTGAGTATCGCGGCAACGTCATCGAGAACCTGTCGATGGAAGCCCGGATGACCGTCTGCAACATGTCCATCGAGGCGGGCGCCCGAGCCGGCATGATCGCCCCGGACGCGATCACCTACGAGTACCTCAACGGCCGCGACCACGCCCCGAAGGGTGCGGAGTGGGACGAGGCGGTGGCCGCCTGGGAACAGCTGCGCACCGACGACGACGCCACCTTCGACGCCGAGGTCGACGTCGACGCCGACACCCTCACCCCGTTCGTCACCTGGGGCACCAACCCCGGCCAGGGCCTGCCGCTGAGCGCACGGGTGCCGGACCCGAGGGAGATCGCCGACGAGAACGAGCGGGTCGCCGCGGAGAAGGCGCTGACCTACATGGGCCTGACGGCGGGGACCCCGCTGCGTGAGGTCCCGGTGGACACCGTCTTCGTCGGGTCCTGCACCAACGGCCGGATCGAGGACCTGCGGGCCGCCGCCGCGGTGATCAAGGGGCGCAAGGTCGCCGACGGGGTGCGCATGCTCGTGGTGCCCGGCTCGATGCGGGTGCGCTTCCAGGCCGAGAAGGAGGGCCTCAGCGACGTGTTCACCGCCGCCGGCGCGGAGTGGCGCTCGGCGGGCTGCTCGATGTGCCTCGGCATGAACCCCGACCAGCTCGCACCCGGTGAGCGCAGCGCGTCCACCTCGAACCGCAACTTCGAAGGCCGCCAGGGCAAGGGTGGCCGCACCCACCTGGTGTCCCCGCTGGTCGCTGCCGCCACCGCCGTGCGCGGCACCCTGTCCTCGCCCGAAGACCTGGACTGACCCCGTGAGTGGCGAGTGGTCCGATAGGGCCACTCGCCACTCACGAGCCCGACGAAGGAGGGCAATCCCATGGAGCCATTCACCACGCACACCGGCATCGGTGTGCCACTGCGCCGGTCCAACGTGGACACCGACCAGATCATCCCGGCGGTGTACCTGAAGCGGGTCACCCGCACCGGGTTCGAGGACGGGTTGTTCTCCGCCTGGCGCCAGGACGAGAACTTCATCCTGAACATCGAGCCCTTCTCCCGGGGCAGCGTGTTGGTCGCCGGCCAGGACTTCGGCACCGGGTCCTCCCGGGAGCACGCGGTCTGGGCGCTCAAGGACTACGGGTTCCGCGTGGTCATCTCGTCCCGGTTCGCGGACATCTTCCGGGGTAACTCGGGCAAGGGCGGCCTGCTCACCGCCCAGTGCAGCCAGGACGACGTCGAGCTGCTGTGGAAGCTGCTGGAGAACGAGCCGGGCACCGAGGTCACTGTCGACCTGACCGAGAAGGCCATCTCCGCGAAGGACCTCTCGATGCGCTTCGAGGTCGACGAGTATGTCCGGTGGCGGCTGTTGGAAGGCCTCGACGACATCGGCCTCACCCTGCGCAACGAGGGCGACATCGACCGCTTCGAGGCCACCCGGCCCGCCCGGCTGCCCCGCACGGTGATCACCACTTCGGGGTGATCGACGGGGCGGCTGGTGGCTGACCAGCCATAACCTCTACGGTGGGGCCAGATAACCGTGGCCTATCGGGGCCGGGGAAAGCTGGAAGGGGCACGAGGTGAACAAGGCTGAGCTCGTCACAGCTCTCGCCGAGCACCTGGAAGGCGACCGCAAGGTCGCCACCACTGCATTGGACGGGTTGCTCGACGTGATCGTCCGCACGGTGCACGCCGGCGACTCCGTGACGTTGACCGGGTTCGGCGTGTTCGAGCGGCGCGAGCGCGCCGCCCGCTCGGGTCGCAACCCCCGTACCGGACAGGTGATCGAGGTGCCGGCCACGGCGGTACCGGCGTTCCGGCCGGGCGCCGGGTTCCGGGACGTGGTCAGCGGAGTTCGCGAGCCGGGTGCGCGGTCGGCCGCCGCCCCGGCCGCCACCGCGACCAGGGCCGCGCGACCCGCCGCCAGGGCCGCCGTCAACGGGGCGGCCGCGCCGGCGGCGGCGAAGCCGGCCGCGAGGAAGCCTGCCGCTGCCCAGCCAGCGGCCGCGAAGCCTGCCGCTGCCAAGCCGGCGACCGCGAAGCCTGCCGCTGCCAAGCCGGCGGCTGCCAAGCCGGCCGCCAAGGCTGCCACGAAGCCGGCGGCCAGGGCCGCCGCCAAGCCGGCGACCAAGCCCACTGCCGCCGCCACTGCCGAGCCCAAGGTCGCCACCAAGCCCGAGGTGAAGCCGGCCGCGGCGAAGAACGGCGCCAAAGGCAAGGCGGCCAAGGCGGCCAAGGCCGTCAAGGACACCGCGAAGAGCGCCGCGAAGAACGGCAAGGTGGACGCCAAGGCCGTCAAGAAGAAGTCCAAGAAGTAGCGCCCAGCGGCCGCAACCGCGGCGTCGCGCCGACCGGCTGCCCGGGGGCCTGGGTCACCCAGCTCCCCGGGCAGCTCCGTCGGAACACTCAGGACTACAACTCCGGACTACAACTCCGGGCGGAACAACTCCGGACTACCGCTCCGGACTACCGCTCCGGGACGCGCCGGCTCAGTGCCCGGGCGCCGGGTAGTAGTCGGCGCTGACCACCCGGTCGCCGCTGAAACCCAGCACCCAGGTGCTCGCCTTGCGGGACGTCGCCCCCTGGTCGCCGGTCAGCCGGTCGACCAGGTCCGGGATCACGCCACCCTGGCTGCACACCACCGGCACGTCCGGGCCGGCGGCCAGCTCGCGCAGTCGCGCCAGGCTGGCGTCCGGGTCCTTCCAGTAGCTGTCCTCGCTCAACAGCGGTTCCGGCGTGATCGTCAGACCGAGCTTGTCGGCCAGTGGCTGGATGGTCTGCGGGCAGCGGACCGGCGGTGCCGCGTACGCCCGGGCCGGTCCGAACAGGCTGAGCAGCGCGCTGAGCGCGCTGGCCTGCTCGCGCCCCTTGGGGGTGAGCGGGCGCAACTCGTCCTCGCCGGACCAGTCACTCCGGGTACCCGCCTTGGCGTGCCGGACGAGCAGCAACGGCCGAGGGGGCAGCTCCCACCGGCGGAAGCGGTCCAGCAGCTCGCGGTCGCGGACGTAGGTCAGCAGCTCGCCGGCGGCATCCAGCCCGAGCCAGCGCAGCTCGTCCACCTCGTGGTTCGGGGTGAACTCGCCGCCGCCGGCCCTGGCGCTCCAGTAGTGCACCACCTTGGCGCCCTGCGGCACCTGGTAATGGCTCTCGCCGAGCCGCGCGCCGAGGGCCGCCGAGATGCTGGTCTCCTCGGTCACCTCCCGCAGGGCCGCGACCGGCGCCGTCTCGCCGTGCTCCAGCTTGCCCTTCGGCAGCGACCAGTCGTCGTAGCGCGGCCGGTGCACCAGGGCCGTCTCCAGGCTGCCGTCGGCGGCCGGGCGCCACAGCACCGCCCCGGCGGCCACCACGTCCGGCTTCGCGTAGTTCGTCACGTCGTCAGTCTTGTCGTCGCTCTTGTTGTCGGTCATCTGGGTGTCGCCCGGTCCCGTATTCGTCACTCGGCGGGCGCGAGCGCGACCGCGTGCCGGCGCAGGCACTCGGCCTGGTGGTCGCGTACCGGGCCGGCGCCGCTGCCCGGCTCCGGCGACGGTGTCCAGACGCCGTCCGGCTCGAGTATCCAACAGCGCGTCGACGGGTCCAGCGCGGAGTTCATGATGCCGTCCAGCTGCTCGGTCAGCTTCGGATTGACCCGCAGCAGCACCTCGACCCGGCGGTCCAGGTTGCGGTGCATGATGTCGGCGCTGCCGATCCAGTACTCGCCGGCGCCCTCGAAGTGGAAGATCCGCGAGTGCTCCAGGAATCGGCCCAGGATCGAGCGGACCCGGATGTTCTCGCTGAGCCCCGCGCGCCCGGGCACCAGCGCGCAGATGCCCCGGACCACGATGTCGACCGGCACCCCGGCCTGCGACGCCCGGTACAGCGCGTCGATCACCTGCTCGTCGACCAGGGAGTTCATCTTGAACCGGATGCCCGCCGGCTCGCCGGCCCGGTGGTGCGCGATCTCGGTGTCGATCCGCTCGAGCAGGCCGCGGCGCACACCGTAGGGGGCCACCAACAGGGTGCGGTAGCGGCTCTGCCTGGCGTAGCCGGTCAGTGCGTTGAACAGGTCGGCGACGTCGGCGCCCACGGTCGGGTCGGCGGTCAGCACACCGAGGTCCTCGTAGAGCCGCGCGGTCTTGGGGTTGTAGTTGCCGGTGCCGACGTGGCAGTAGCGCCGGATCCGGGAGCCCTCCTGGCGCACCACCATCGACGTCTTGCAGTGCGTCTTCAGCCCGACCAACCCGTACACCACGTGCACGCCCGCCTTCTCCAGCTCACGGGCCCAGCGGATGTTGGCCTTCTCATCGAACCGCGCCTTCAGCTCGACCAGCGCGACCACCTGCTTGTTGGCCTCGGCGGCACTGACCAGCGCGTCGACGATCGGTGAGTCGCCGGAGGTGCGGTAGAGCGTCTGCTTGATGGCCAGCACCTGCGGGTCGGCGGCGGCCTGCTCGATGAACCGCTGCACGCTGGTGGAGAACGAGTCGTACGGGTGGTGCACGAGTACGTCGCCCTGGCGCAGCGTGGCGAACACGCTCTTGGGCGTCTCCCCCTCAGCGAAGGCCGGGTGGGTCGCCGGCACAAAAGGGGCGTCCTTGAGCTCGGGGCGGTCGACCCCGTAGACCCGCCAGAGCATCGTCAGGTCGAGCAGCCCGGGCACCACCATGACGTCGTGCGGGTCGACGTCGAGCTCGCGCAGCAGCAGCTCCAGCACGTGCTCGCTCATCGTGTCGGTGACCTCGAGGCGCACCGGCGGGCCGAACCTGCGCCGCGCCAGCTCCCGCTCCAGCGCCTGCAGCAGGTCCTCGTCGCGGTCCTCCTCGACGTCCAGGTCGGCGTTGCGGGTGACCCGGAAGGCGTGGTGCTCGGCGACCTCCATCCCGGTGAACAGCTCGCCGAGGTTCGCCGCGATCAGGTCCTCGACCGGCAGGAACACGTCGTTGCCCTGCTCCGAGATGACCGGGACCAGCCGGGGCACGTTGTTGGGCACCTTCACCCTGGCGAACCGCTCGATCTGCGACTGCGGGTCGCGCACCGTCACGGCCAGGTTCAGCGACAGCCCCGAGATGTACGGGAACGGGTGCGCCGGGTCGACCGCGAGCGGCGTGAGCACCGGGAACACCTGCTCGAAGAAGTACTGGGAGAGCGCCTTGCTCTGGGTGTCGGTGAGGTCGCGCCAGCGGACCAGGTGGACACCCTGCTCCTCCAGCTCCGGCTGCACCGAGTCCTGGAAGACCCTGGCGTGCCGCTCGGCCAGCGCCTGGCTGCGCTCGGCGATGCGGGCCAGCTGTTCGCGCGGGGTGAGGCCGTCGGCGGAGCGGACCGCGAGGCCGGTCTCGTCCCGGCGCTTGAGACCGGCCACCCGGACCATGAAGAACTCGTCGAGGTTGGAGGCGAAGATGGCGAGGAACTTTGCCCGCTCGAGCAGCGGCTGGCTGGTGTCCTCGGCCAGCGCGAGCACCCGGGCGTTGAAGTCCAGCCAGGACAGCTCCCGGTTCAGGTAGCGGTCGTCGGGCAGGTCGGTGTGCGTCTCGGACGGCGTCGGCGCGGGTGGCGCTGCCGGGGTCGACTGGTCGACGCCGCCCGGGCGCGGTGCCGGCCGGCGTCCCGGGCCGGTGTCCGAGGCGGTGCCCGCCGGGGTGCCGTTGGTCCCCCATGCCGGGGTCGCCGATGCTGGGGTCGCCGATGCCGGGGTCGATGCCGACGTCGATGCCGACGCCGATGCCGACGCCGATGCCGGGGTCGCCGGGGCCGGGGTCGCCGGGACCGTCACCGCCGCCGGGGGGCCGACAACCGCGGGGGTGCCGGCCGCGGTGGTGTCCGGTGCGCCGTTGGTAGCGGTGGCCCCGGGCGTGCTCGCCGTCGTTGTTGCCGGCGTGCTTGTTGCCGGCGTGCTTGTTGCCGGCGTGCTTGTTGCCGGCGTGGACTTGGCGGACGCGGATCTGGCCGACCTGGGCTTGGCCGGCACGTCGGCGGACGCCCGACCGCTGCCGGTGGGCGCCGAACGGGGCGCCGGCGTACCTCGTCGGGTAGGTCGGGTTGTCCGTCGTCCGTTTTGTCCCTCGGAAGCCACGAGGTCATTGTTGCCCAACGGCGTCAAGAGGGAAGCCCCCACCGAGAGGGGCCGTAGGTGAACAGCAGGTCACGATCGACCATCGGTGCTCCGACGGGCTGGTTCAGGGCAGCTGTTTGGCGGTGCTGCGCAGGGCGGCCAGGGTCGCGGGGCCGAGGCCCAGCTCGGCGGCCCGCCGCAGATCAGCCGCGGTGTCCACGTCCTGGCGCAGACCGGGCCAGTCGCCGCGCAGCCGGAGCGCACCGGCCCGCTCGTGCGCCTCGGCCGAACCCACCCCGAACCGGGGGGCCAGCGGCACGCCCGGCGCGCAGACCAGCAGCGTTGTCCCGCTGCCCTGGGCGTCCGAGCAGAACGCCCGGGGCGCGCTGCCGGCCGCCATCGCGATCCGGGCGTGTGCCAGGGCGTCAGCGAGCTCCTCGGAGCGCAGCGCGGGCAGGTCGGCCTGCAGTGCGCCGACCGGGCGCGCCGGGTCCTGGGCCAGCAACACCTCGGCACCGAAGGTCAGCGCCGCGTTGAGCCCCCGCTCCGGGTGATCGGCCAGGACCCGCACCCCGTCGGCCCGCAGCGCCGACGCGACCTCCGGGTCGGAGGTGATAGCAATCACGTCGTGCACCCCGCGCGCGGAGCGGGCCGCGGCGATGGTGTCCATGGCGAGCGCAAGGGACAACCGGGCGTGCGCCATCGGGTCGCCGATGCCGTCGTCGGCCGCGCCACGCAGCCGCGTCTTGGCCCTGGCCAGCGACTTGACCGGGACGACGAGGTCCACCGGTGGCACCCGACCCACCTCCACCCGACCGGTCATACCTTCATCGTTCCACTCTCGCGCCGGTGCCGCGGGCCACCACGCCACCGGGGTGGGTTGCTGGACCATCGGCGCCCGCCCGGTACAGACTCACGCCGGTAACCGCCCGGTAAAGACTCGCCGCGGCGGTCGGGACACTAGATCCGGAACGGCCGGGTTGCAGGGCGCGCAATCGAGGAGGTTGGCGGGTGGCGCGGGAAAAGGGCGGCTTCTGGGTCGGGCTGAGCGCGGTGATGTTCTATCCGTTCACCTGGGCGGTGAGTCGCTGGCGGATAGAGGGCTTGGAGCACATCCCGGCGACCGGTTCGGCGCTGGTGGTGGCGAACCACATCTCCTACGTGGACCCGCTGTACTCGGCGGTGTTCGTGCACCGGGCCCGGCGGGTACCCCGGTTCCTGGCGAAGGCCAGCATCTGGAAGGTGCCGGTGGCCGGTTGGACGATGGCCGGCAGCGGCCAGATCCCGGTCTACCGCGACTCGGCGGACGCCCAGCAGAGCCTGCGCGCCGGCGTCGAGGCACTGCGCAACGGCAAGCTGGTGGTGATCTACCCGGAGGGCACCATCACCCGGGACCCGGCCGGCTGGCCGATGCAGTCCCGGACCGGGGTGGCCCGCCTCGCGCTGTCCGGCGACATCCCGGTGCTGCCGATGGTGCACTGGGGTACCCGCGAGGTGTACGACCACTACAACGGCAAGAAGTTCCGCCCGATACCGCGCAAGGAGGTCGTGGTGCGCTGTGGCCCGCCGCTGGACCTGAGCGCGTTCGCCGGCCGTCCGATCGACGCGGCGCTGCTGCGTGAGGCGACCGACTTCATGATGGCCGCGGTGCGCGACCTGCTCGCCGAGGTCCGCAACGAGCCGGCGCCGGCGGACTTCTACCGGCGGAGCCGTGCCGCCGGGGGACCGGTCGAGGGCGACGCGGCGTCGTGAGCCGGGTGGACGTCTCGGCCGTGGAGGTCACGGCCGGGTTGGAGCCGTCGGGCGTGCGTCGGCTGGCGGTGCTCGGTGCCGGGTCGTGGGGAACCACGTTCGCCAAGGTGGTCGCCGACGCCGGGCGCCCGGTGACGCTCTGGGCCCGCCGGCCGGAGGTCGCCGCCGAGATCAACGAGCGGCACGCCAACCCGGAGTACCTGCCCGGGATCCGGCTGCCCGAACTGATCACCGCCACGGCGGACGCCGCCGAGGCGATGGACGGCGCGGACGCCGTGGTGTTCGCGGTGCCCTCGCAGACGCTGCGCAAGAACCTCATCGGCTGGCGGGACGCGCTGCCGCCCGGCGCGACGCTGGTCAGCCTGGCCAAGGGGGTCGAGCTGGGCAGCCTCAGCCGGATGAGCGAAGTGATCACCGAGGTGGCCGACGTGCCGGCCGGCCAGGTCGCCGTGGTGAGCGGGCCGAACCTGGCCAGGGAGATCGCCGAGGAGCAGCCGACCGCCACGGTGATCGCCTGCACGGACCACGGCCGGGCGGTCGCCCTTCAGCTGGCCTGCACCACCGGCTACTTCCGGGTCTACACCAACACCGACCTGGTGGGCGCCGAGCTGGGCGGTGCCGGCAAGAACGTGATCGCGCTGGCCTGCGGGATCGCCGCCGGTATGGGCTTCGGCGACAACACCAGGGCGTCGCTGATCACCCGGGGACTGGCCGAGACGGCCCGGCTGGGGGTGCGCCTCGGCGCCGACCCGCTGACCTTCGCCGGGCTGGCCGGCCTTGGCGACCTGGTGGCCACCTGCTCGTCGTCGCTGTCGCGCAACCGGAGCTTCGGCGAGCGGCTGGGCCGGGGCGAGAGCCTCGCCGAGGCGGAGGCGGCCAACCACGGCCAGGTGGCGGAGGGCGTGAAGTCCTGCGTGTCGATCTGTGAGCTGGCCGCGCGGCACGAGGTGGACGTGCCGATCGCGGACGGGGTGCGCCGGGTGTGCCACGAGGGCATGTCGGCCGCCGCGATGGCCAAGCAGCTGATCAGCCGCACCCTGAAGCCGGAGTGATCCCCGGGCCGGCGGTGTCGAGGACGTAGCGTGGTGGCGTGATCGGAGTGAGCGGCTCGCGGGGGTTGGGTCATGGTTGGTGACGGGACGCGCTGTGTGCACGCGGGGCGGGTCGGCGAGGTAGCCGGGGAGGCGCTGCACGCCGGGCCCGTGCTGGCCGCCGCGTACCACCTGGGCCCCCCGGACGGCGACCTGCCGGTGGACTTCTACGGCCGGTCGGCCAACCCCACCTGGCGGGCGCTGGAGGCCGCCATCGGCGAGCTGGACGGGGGGCACACGGTGCTCTACCCGTCCGGGATGGCCGCCGTCTCGGCGCTGCTGCGGCTGCTGGCCCGCCCCGGTGCCGCGGTGGTGCTGCCGGCCGACGGCTACTACCTGGCGCGCGCGCTGGCCGCCGAGGAGCTGGCCCCGCTCGGCGTCGAGGTGCGTGAGGTGCCGACACCGGGGCCGTGGCCGGACTCGGTGTTCGACGGCGCCACCCTGGTCCTGCTGGAGACGCCGTCCAACCCGGGGCTGGACGTGTGCGACATCGCCGCGCTGGCCGCCAGGGCGCACGCCGCCGGGGCGCTGCTCGCGGTGGACAACACCACCGCCACGCCACTCGGGCAGCGGCCGCTGGAGCTGGGCGCGGACGTCGTGGTGGCCAGCGACTCCAAGGCCCTGTCCGGCCACAGCGACCTGATCCTGGGGCACCTGAGCTGCGCGGACCCGGAGCTGGCCGGCCGGTTGGCGACCACCCGCAACCGGGGCGGCGCGGTGCCGGGTCCGTTCGAGACGTGGCTGGCGCACCGCGGCCTCGGCACCCTGGACCTGCGTCTGGCCCGCCAGGCCGCCAACGCCGCCGCGCTGGCCACCGCCCTGCGTGAGCACCCCGGGGCGCTCGGTGTGCGCTGGCCGGGGCTGGCCGACGACCCGTCCTTCGAGGTGGCCAGCCGGCAGATGCGCCGGTTCGGTGGGGTGCTCAGCTTCGAGCTGCCCTCGGCGGCCGCGGTGAGCAGGTTCCTGGCGGCCAGCACGCTGGTGGCCTCGGCGACCAGCTTCGGTGGCCTGCGCAGCAGCGCGGACCGCCGGGAGCGGTGGGGGGACCAGGTCGGGCCCGGGTTCGTCCGGCTCTCCGCGGGCTGCGAGGACACCGACGACCTGACCGCCGACGTGCTCAAGGCGCTGGACCTGGCGCTCGACCCAGTGCTCGACCCCAAGCTCGACCCCAGGACCGAGCGGTAGCTGGGTGCGCACTCTGCTGACGGTCGTAGGCGTCGGTCTGCTGCTGGCCGGTTGTAGCGCCGGCACCGGCGCTGGCACCGGCACCGGTCCGGGCGCCACCCCCGCGCCCGGTGCGGGCCAGAGCGCCGGTGGGCGGGCCGGCGCCTGCTCGCCCTCGGTGAGCATCGACAGCTTCTCCGACGCGCTGGACAAGACGACCTTCGACGGCACCTACGTGGGCAACCTGTCCAGCCTGGACGTCGACCTTGACGGAAACATCGCCGCGCTGTCCGACCGCTCGTCGCTGTTCACGCTGGATGCCCGGACGCATCGACCAACCGGCGTGGTGGCGCTCAAGGACGAGAGCGGGCGGCCGCTGGACTCCGAGGGCCTGGCCATCGACCGGGACGGCACCCGGCTGGTCAGCTCCGAGACCGAGCCGTCGGTCCGGCGCTACGCCAGGGACGGCACCCTGCTCGGCCGGCTCCCGGTACCGGACGACCTGCGGGTCGCGCCGGCCGGCCGGGCGTCGGTGAACCTCACGTTCGAGGGCCTCACCCTGCAACCCGGCGGCCGCACCCTGGTGGCCTCGATGGAGGCGGCGCTGTCCGGCGACCAGGGCAACCTGGTCCGCTTCCAGACGTGGACCCGCACCGGCGACACCGACGACTTCCGGCTCGCCGCCCAGTACGGCTACCCGGTCGACCCGGCCCTGGGCGTCTCCGAGATCAGGGCCACCGGCGACGGCCGGCTGCTGGTCCTGGAACGCGGCTTCATCCCCGGCATCGGCAACACCATCCGGCTCTACCTCGCCGACCTGGGCCAGGCCTCCGACGTCGGCGCCGTCCAGGACCTGACCCAGCGGGCCGGCCGGCTCGTCCGCAAGACACTGCTGGCCGACCTCGGCCACTGCCCGTCCCTCGGTGCCACCGCCAGGGAGAAACAGGTCAACCCGCTGCTGGACAACATCGAGGGCCTCGCGGTCACCGGCCGGGGCCCGGACGGCGGGCTGCGGCTGTTACTGGTCAGCGACGACAACCAGAACCCGGCCCAGACCACCCGGCTCTACTCGCTGACGGCCCACCTGCCCGAGCCGTAGCGGGTCGGGGGCGGGCCCGGGCCGACCTACGCGCCGGCCCGCTCGGTCACGTGCGACGGGGTCGCCGCGCCCGCCGGCAGCAGCGGGCACGGCGCCGGCTCGCCGAACGTCGTGCGTACCGGCAGCACACCGGCCCACGCCGCCCCGGTCGCGACGTCGGCGTCCTCGTCCCCTGGGGGGCCCGTGCGGACCTTGAGGCTGGCTTCGCCCAGATCGAGGGCGAGCACACCGGTCGCGGCCAGCTCCTTGGTCGTGGGCTGGCGGGCGTGCTCCCAGGAGCCGGGTGTGGTGTGTTCCACGATGGCCCGCAGCGCGGCCAGCTTCTCCGCCGGGTCGGTGACCGGCCGGGCGTTGCCGTGCACCACCGCGGAGCGGTAGTTGGCCGAGTGGCTGAACACCGAGCGGGCGTACACCAGCCCGTCCAGCAGGGTCACGGTCACGCACACCGGGGCGCCGACCCCGGTCCGCAGGCTGGCGGCACCGCTCGACCCGTGCAGGTACAGGACGTCGTCAACGCGCCCGAAACAGGTGGGCAGGACGATCGGCGCGGCCCCGGAGACCACGCCGAGATGGCAGATGAGTGCCTCGTCGAGTACCGCGTACAGCTCGTCGCGGTCGCGGCGGCCACGCTCGCGGTGCCGGCGCGGGGTGCTGCGGTCGGTCGGGGACAGCGGCCGGTCGGAGGCCGATCGTGGTGGTGTTCGCGTTGACTCGGACACGGTGCTCATGGCTCGATGATGCGTCGACCAAGTGGCATCCTGATAGAGCCATTCCCGTAGGATTCAGGCAGGCCACTTAGTGGAGGTGTCGAGGTGCCGGTCGACGACCTGCCCATTGTGCTCGACCGGAGCGGCCCGGAGCCGTTGGCGGTTCAGGTGGCGGATGCGCTGCGGTCGGCCGCCGGCAGCGGGGCACTGCGGGTCGGCGACCGGCTGAGCTCCACCCGCGCGCTGGCCGCCCGGCTCGGGGTGAGCCGCACGGTGACCGCCGCCGCGTACGACCAGCTTCTGGCCGAGGGCTGGCTGGCCGGCCAGCGCGGCTCCGGCACCTTCGTCACCGCCGCACCGGCCGGGGTGCGGGGTGTGCGCGGCGGTGGCCTGGGCACCGGCCCCTCGACCGAGGGGACCGCTCCGCCGCCCGCCCTGCTGGACCTGACCGCCGGCCGCCCCTGCCTGGCGGTGCTGGACCGGGCGGCCTGGCGCCGCGCCTGGCGGTCCGCCGCCGACCGACCGCCGTCCCGGGGGCCGGAGCCGGCCGGGCGCCCCGAGTTCCGCCGGGCGGTGGTCGACCACCTGCTGCGGCACCGAGGGTTGGCCGCGCACCCCGAGCAGCTGCTCGCCACCTCGGGCACCACCGCCGGCCTCGACGAGCTCGCCGCCGTGCTGCCGCCCGGTTCGACGGTCGCGCTGGAGGAGCCGGGCTATCAGCGCGCCGCCGCGACGCTGGTCGGCAGGGGGCTGCGGGTGGTGCCCGCCGCGGTCGACGAGAACGGGCTGCGGGTGGACCAGCTGCCGACCGGGTTGGCCGCCGTCTACTGCACCCCGGCGCACCAGTTCCCACTCGGCTCCCGGCTGTCCGCCGGCCGGCGGGTGGCGCTGGTGGAGCGCGCCAGGGCCGAGGGCTTCGTGGTGCTGGAGGACGACTACGACGGTGAGCTGCGCTACGACGTGGCCCCGCTGCCGCTGCTCGCCGCGCTGGGCCCGGACGTCGTCGCGTACCTGGGCACCACCAGCAAGCTGCTCACCCCGGCACTGGGCGCCGGTTGGCTGGTGGCACCGCCCGCGCTGCACGCCGCGATGCTGGCCGCCAGGGAGCGGACCTCGATCCGCCCGTCGCCGGCCGGCCAGCTGGTGTTCGCCGCGCTGGCCGAGTACGGCGACCTGGCCCGGCACCTGCGGCGGCTGCGGGCGGAGCTGACCGAGCGTCGCGGGCGGGTCGTCGAGGCACTGGGCGGCACCGGGGCCCCGGTGCTCGGCGACGCGGCCGGCGGCCACCTGCGGATCGGCCTGCCGTCGGCCGCCGCCGAGCTGGCGGTGCTGGCCGGTGGCGAGGCCGCCGGCGTGCTGATCCCCGGCCTGAAGGAGTACCACAGGGGCCCGGCCAGCGTGTTCGGTGTGTCGATCGGCTATGCCGGGCCGAGCCGAACCGAGCTGGACACGGCCGTCGGGGTGGTCGCCGAGTTGGTCGAGCGGGCCTGGCATCGGGCTGATTCCCCTCGGCGGCTACGCTCGCCGGCCATGGAGCAGCGCAGCGGGGGAGAGCGCCGGATCCGGGTCGCCGTGGTGTTCGGTGGGCGCAGCAGCGAGCATGCGATCTCGTGCGTGTCCGCCGGCAGTGTGCTCGGGCACCTGGACCGGGAGCGGTTCGAGGTCGTGCCGGTCGGTATCACGCCGGAGGGTGGCTGGGTGCTCGGCCGGGACGACCCGGAGGCCCTGAGCATCCAGAACCGTCAGCTCCCGGCGGTCGACTCGACCGGTACCTCGCTCGCGCTGCCGGCCGACCCGACGCTGGGTGGGCTGGTGCGCCTGGACCCGGGCCGGGCCGGTGAGGTGCTCAGCGCGGTGGACGTGGTGTTCCCGGTGCTGCACGGCCCGTACGGCGAGGACGGCACCATCCAGGGGCTGCTCGAGCTTGCCGGCACGCCGTACGTCGGCGCCGGGGTACTGGCCAGTGCGGCCGCCATGGACAAGGAGTTCACCAAGAAGCTGCTCGCGGCCGAGGGGCTGCCGGTCGGCGACGTGGTGGTGCTGCGGCCGGGGGTGGCCACCCTGAGCGACGCGCAGCGGGACAGGCTGGGGTTGCCGGTGTTCGTCAAACCGGCCAGGGCGGGTTCCTCGGTGGGCATCACCAAGGTGGCCAGCTGGGCGGCGCTGCCGGCCGCGATCGCCGCCGCCCGGGAGCACGACCCGAAGGTGCTGGTGGAAGCGGCGGTGGTGGGCCGCGAGGTCGAGTGCGGCGTGCTGGAGTTCCCGGACGGCTCGGTGCGGGCCAGTCTGCCGGCCGAGATCCGGCTGGTCGGCTCGGGTGAGGACGGCTCGGCGCCGGAGTTCTACGACTTCGAGTCCAAGTACCTCGACGACGTGTGCGAGTTCGACATCCCCGCCAAGCTCGACGACGCCACCACCGAGCGGGTCCGCGAGCTGGCCATCGCGGCGTTCACCGCGCTGGACTGCCAGGGACTGGCCAGGGTGGACTTCTTCGCCCTCGAGGACGGCAGCCTGGTGGTCAACGAGGTGAACACCATGCCGGGCTTCACCCCGATCTCGATGTTCCCGAGGATGTGGGCGGTGACCGGGGTGGACTACCCGGCCCTGCTCGCCACGCTGATCGAGACCGCGCTGGCGAGGGGCACCGGACTGCGGTGAGCTCAGTTCGTCGCCGGCTCAGTTCGTCGCCGGCAGGGTGGTGCGCACCGTGTCCGAGACCGACTGCACCGGCCCGGTACCGAGGTCCCGGGGCACCGTGACCGCCAGGTACACCGGCCGGTCCACCGCGATGAAGGTGTCCCGGCCGGGTTGGGACAGGTCCAGCCAGCTGACCCCGTTGATCACGATCAGCGCTGAGCTGTCGGTCAGCTCGGGTGGCCTGGGCAGCCCGCAGCGCAGCACCACCGGATCACCGCCCGCCGTGCCGGCCCAGGCCGTCGCACCGGCCGGGGCGGGCGCGGCGAGGGGCAGTCGGGGCACCGGGTGCGGGCTCGCCGTCAGGGTGGCCGGGAGTGCGGCGAGCAGCCGGGTGCACGAGGGCGAGGTGGCGTCCGGCGCGTCCACCGGCGGCAGTGCGAGCGGGCGGTCGTCCGGGCGGGCGGCGTCGGCACCCCGGTGGCCGGCGACGATGCCGAGCACGGCGGCGACGGCCAACAGCAGCAGCGGGAGCACGAAGATCACGACCGTCGCCGGATGCCGCCGCGGGGCGGCGGGCCGGGGCGGGTTACCGGGGACGGGAGTGTTCAGGACAGATGCACCACGGGGCAGGTCAGCGTGCGGGTGATGCCGGGGACGTTCTGCACCTGGGCGACGACGAGGCGCCCGAGGTTGTCCATGGAGTCCGCTTCGGCGCGCACGATCACGTCGTAGGGGCCGGTGACATCCTCCGCGGCCAGCACTCCGGGCAGCCCGGAGATCTCCGCCGCCACGGCGGAGGCCTTGCCGACCTCGGTCTGGATCAGGATGTATGCCTGGACCACAACGTGCCCCTTCCCTACGTGATGTCGCCTCTCGGGTAGGAACGACAGCGAGAGCAACGTACCGCGGCGCCGTCACATGTCGGACACATGATCGGACGAAGGGAGTGTGGGCTGTGGCTTACCAAGCTGGCGGCCGGGATCCCGCTGACTCTCGGGACCGGCGGACGGTCGCCGATCTCGGTGAGTTCGGACTGATCAAGAGGGTGACCGAGGGACGGGTGCAGCCGGGCAGCACGCTGTTGGGGCCGGGCGACGACGCGGCGATGGTGGCGGCACCGGACGGGCGGGTGCTGGCGAGTACCGACGTGCTGGTGGAGGGCGTGCACTTCCGGCTGGACTGGTCGACGCCGGAGCAGGTCGGCCGCAAGGCGGCGGCGGTGAACATGGCCGACATCGCGGCGATGGGCGCGGCGCCGACGGCGCTGTTGGTCGGCCTGTGCTGTCCGCCGGACACCCCGTCGCTGGTGGCGGAGGGGCTGGCCGCCGGACTGTGGGCGGAGGCGTCGGCGGCGGGTGCCGGAGTTGTCGGCGGCGACGTGGTGTCCGGGCCCGCCGTGGTGCTGTCGGTGACGGTGCTCGGTGACCTGCGCGGGCGCGAGCCGGTGACCCGCTCCGGTGCCCGACCCGGTGACCGGCTCGCGGTGGCCGGTCGACTCGGCTGGGCCGCTGCCGGGCTGGCCGTGCTGCGGCGGGGGTTCCGCTCGCCGGTGGAGGTGGTGGGGGCGCAGCGGGTGCCGACGCCGCCGTACGCCGCCGGCCCGGTCGCCGCCGACGCGGGGGCCACCGCGATGATCGACGTCTCGGACGGGCTGCTCGCCGACCTCGGGCACGTGGCGCTGGCGTCCGGGGTGGCGTTGGACATCCGTGCCGACGCGGTGCCGTTGGCGTCCCGACTGGTCGAGGTGGCCGCCGCGCTGGGCGCCGATGCCCGGCGCTGGGTGCTCACCGGCGGCGAGGACCACGCGCTGGCCGCGGCCTTCCCGGCCGGCACCGTGCTGCCGGAAGGCTGGGTGGAGATCGGTTCGGTGGCCTCGGGGGCCGGGATCACGGTGGACGGTCGGCCCTATGTCGGCGTCGCCGGCTGGGACCACTTCGCCCCGAGCTGAACCTGGCCTACCCGCGGGACTAGCCCCGGGGCCGGCCTACCCCCGGGGCAATGGCACGCCCCGGATGGAGGCGTCCAGCAGCTGCACCGGGTGCATCAGCGGCAGTTCGAGCCCGGCGTCGGTCGAGTCGGCACCGAGGTGCTTGCGGATCTGCAACAGGCAGCCGGGGTTGGCGGTGACCACCAGGTCCGGCCGGGCCGAGCGGACGTTCGCCGCCTTGCGCGCGCCGAGCTCGGCCGCCGCCTCGGGCTGGACCAGGTTGTAGATGCCCGCCGAGCCGCAGCACAGCTCGGCCTCAGGCACCTCCACCAGCTCCAGGTCGGGGATCGTGCGCAGCACCGCGCGCGGCTGCGCCCGCACACCCTGGGCGTGCCCGAGGTGGCAGGCGTCGTGATAGACCACCCGGGCCCGGATCGGGTGCCGGGGCGCCGCCGGCTCCAGCTCGGCCAACACCTCGCTGACGTCGCGGACCCTCGCGCTGAAGGCGGCCGCGCGGTCGGCCCACGCCGTGTCGTCGGCGAGCAGGTGGCCGTACTCCTTCATCGAGGAGCCGCAGCCGGCCACGTTGGTGACCACTGCGTCCACCTGCAGCTCGGCGAACCGCTCGATCGTGCGGCGGGCCCGGCCGAGTGCACTGACCTCCCGGCCGGCGTGCAGCTCCAGGGCGCCGCAGCAGCGCTGGTCCCGGGGGATCAGCACCTCGCAGCCCTCAGCGGCCAGCACCCGGGCGGTGGCCGCGTTCACCTCGTGGAAGAACACGTCCTGCACGCAGCCGGTCAGCAGCGCGACCCGGCGGCGGCGCGTCCCCCGCGCCGCGACCCGCTCCGGGAGCCGGGCAAACGCCTCCCGCAGCCGCACCGGCGGCAGCAGCGACTCCATCGCGGCGAGCCGGCCGGGCAGCTTGCCGGCCAGCCGCGCGACCGCCGGCACCCGGCGCAGCCGCTGGTAGAGCGCCCCGGGCACGGCCGCCGCGCGCAACCGCCCCCGGTACGGGAACAGGGCAAAGATCGCGCCCCGGAACAGCCGGTCCGCCCGCCCGCGAGGCACGTTGCGCTCCAGCTGTGGGCGCACCGACTCCAGCAGCCGGTCGTACTGCACCCCGGACGGGCAGGACGTCACGCAGGCCATGCAGCCCAGGCAGGCGTCGATGTGCTCGTGCAGCGCCCCGGCCAGCTCGATCTCGCCCTTCGACGCCATGTCCATCAGGTAGATCCGGCCCCGCGGGGAGTCCATCTCCTCGCCCCACAGCTGGTACGTGGGGCAGGTCGGCAGGCAGAAGCCGCAGTGCACGCAGTCGCCGAGCAGCTCGGCGGACGGCGGCCGGTGCGGGTCGAACGCGCTCGGCCCGGTCTGCGGCAGCTTGCTGTCGGCGGTTCCGCCGGGGGTGGTCAACGCGCATCACATCCAAGGTACGAAGCGGCCGGCGCCGAGCCGGCCACCGGGGTCGAGTTCCTTCCGGACGGCCCGCAGCAGGCCCACCGCGGCCGGTGCCGGGCCCCAGCCGGGTAGTGCCGCGTCGACCGGGCGGGCCCGCAGCGTCGAGGTGCCGCCGGCCCGGTGCACGCTCTGGTGGGCCCGCGAGACGGTCTCCGGGTCGGCCGGCAGCGTCACGGTGCCGATCCCGGTGGCCAGCCCCGCGGTGACCCGGCTGGCGCCCAGCTCGGTGCCCAGCTCGCCGAGCAGCCCGGCCAGCCGGGACGGTCGGGCGCCGACCCGCAGCACCGCGGTGCCCTCGGGCGGCCGTCCCTCGGCGCCGGCGACGAGTACCGCGTGCTCGTCCCACGCCGCCGCCTCCTCGGCCGCGGTGAGCCGCACCGCACCCAGGCCGAGCAGCGTGATCAGCCGGTCGGCCCTGGCATCCACCGCCGCCGCGCCGCCCTCCAACCGGACCAGCAGCGCGTCGCCGCACCACTCCAGCGCCGCCGGCTCCAGCGGGCCGCTCATTATCTCGGCGGCCGCCTCGGCCGCCTCGGCGAGCGAGCCGGGCAGCCGCACCGTCAGGTTCGCCGCCGGCAGCGGGTGCAACCGCAGCACCACCTCGGCGATCAGCCCGAGCGTGCCGTGACAGCCGTGCGCCAGCTTGGCGAGGTCGTAACCGGCCACGTTCTTGATCACATGGCCACCGCTGCGGGCCACCGTGCCGTCCGCGAGCACCACGGTCATCCCGATCACCAGGTCGCGCATGGACCCGTAGGTCAGCGCGAGCGGCCCGGCGTCGGCGGTGGCGATCAGGCCGCCCGCGGTGGCACCGAGGGCGACCCTGGCCGGATCCAGCGCGACCCGTTGGCCGTGCTCGGCCAGCACGCCGTTCAGCTCGCGCAGCGGCATGCCGGCCCGCACCTCGACGGTCATGTCCCCCGGGTTGTGCGCGCGCACCCCGGTCAGCGCGGTGGTGTCCAGTACCAGCTCGGGCGCGTCCGGCCGGCCGGCCCAGTCGGCGGCGGTCCCGGCGCCGCTGACCAGCACCTGCCCGGCGGTGTCGGCCAGCGCGGCGGCCGCCTCGGCCAGGTCGGCGGGGCGGACGGTGCGGGTGGAGGAGTCCTGCAGGGAGCTCATAGCCGCTCGATCACCCCGGCCTCCTCGAGCGGGTGCGGGGTGAACTTGCCGGGGATCTCGCCGCACAGCCGAGGCGTCGGCAGCAGCTTGCCCGGGTTGCACAGCCCGGCCGGGTCGAACGCGGCGCGCACCCTGGCCATCACCGCGAGGTCGGTCGCGGAGTACATCTTGGGCATCGAGCAGGCCTTGTCGGTGCCGATGCCGTGTTCGCCGGACAGCGAGCCGCCCAGCTCGACGCACAGCTCGGCGATCTTGCCGGACAGTTCCTCGCCGCGCTCGGTCTCACCGGCGGCGGCGTCGTAGAGCACCAGCGGGTGCAGGTTGCCGTCGCCGGCGTGGAACACGTTCGCCACCCGGAGCCCGGCCTGCTCGCCCATCTCGGCGATCCGGCCGAGCACCTCGGCCAGCCGGGTCCGGGGCACCACGCCGTCCTGCACGAAGTAGTCCGGGCTGATTCGCCCGACCGCGGCGAACGCCGACTTGCGCCCCCGCCAGATCGCCGCGCGCTCCTCGGCGTCGCCCGCCACGTGCAGCCGGGTGCAGCCGTGCTTCTCGCAGATCGCGGTGACCTTGTCGAACCCCTCGGCGCACTCCTCGACCGGCCCGTCCAGCTCGACGACCAGCGCCGCCGCCACGCCCCGGGTGTAGCCGGCGTGCACCGCCTCCTCGGCCGCCTCGATGGCGAGCGTGTCCATCATCTCGACCGCCGCCGGCACGATCCCGGCCGCCACGATGTCGCTGACCACCTCACCGGCGGCCTCGATGGACGGGAAGTCGGCGAGCAGCGTGCGCACCGTCTCCGGGGCGCGCAGCAACCGCACGGTGATCTTCGTGGCGATGCCGACGGTGCCCTCGGAGCCGAGGAACACCCCACGCAGGTCGGGCCCGAGCTGCTCGCCGCTGTCACCGCCCAGGGTCACCACCGAGCCATCGGCCAGCACGACCTCCAGCGCCAGCACGTGGTTGGTGGTGAAGCCGTACTTGAGGCAGTGTGCGCCGCCGGAGTTCTCCGCCACGTTGCCGCCGATGGTGCAGACCTGCTGACTGGACGGGTCCGGCGCGTAGTAGAGCCCGTACGGCGCCGCGGCGCGGGTGATGTCCAGGTTCGTGACGCCGGGTTCGAGTACCGCGCGCCGGTCCACCGGGTCGACCTCCAGCACCCGGCGCAGCCGCTGCAGACTGATCACCACACCGTCCGCCACCGGCAGCGCACCGCCGGAGAGGCCGGTCCCGGCGCCCCTGGCCACGAACGGGATGCCGTGCGCGGCGCAGACCCGGACGGCCGCGGCGACCTGCTCGGCGGTTTTCGGCAGCAGCACCAGGGCCGGCACCACCCGGTACCCGGTCAGCCCGTCGCACTCGTAGCTGCGCAGCCGGGGCGGGTCGCTGATCACGTTCGCGGCGCCCAGAGCGCGCTCGAAGTCCCGTTGGGCGGTGCCGTTGAGCGACATCGCGCACCTCCGATACGGAGGCTAGCGGATCCGCGCCAGTGCGGGGTCGCGCCAGAGCACCACGATCTCGGTCTGCTTGGAGCCGATCAGGTCGAGCAGCTGGTTGTCCTCGTAGCCGGGGAGCAGGCGGAGCCGTCCGATCAGGTCACACACCACCGGGTGGCTGAACGGGATCACCTGCCAGCGGCCGGAGGCCGAGCCGAGCAGGAAGCACGCGTGCTCCTGCCAGGAGCCGTCCGCGCAGGTTCGCACGGCGACCTCGGCCAGGTCGACGAACGCCTCGTCGAGGTTGATCTCGTCGGGCTGCACCGGGCGGGGCAGGATCCGACGAATTGATTCGCTGAGGGGAGCCCTCGGCCGAGGAATGCGGGGCAGACCCGCCTCGGCCGGCCGGGCTGGCCCGTCCCCTGAGTGCGAAGCAGAGATGGGGAGCCTCCGACGGTGTCCGGATGGTCGCGGCCGGCGGGCGCCGGCCGGGTGGTGCTCCGGCTCACGCCGGATTGGGCCACTCGGTGATTCTTGGCCGCCACCCCGTCACCTGTAAAGGGCAGTAGGCGAATCTGCTGACGCCCTATGGCCTGAACGGGGGATTTCACGGAGCTCTTTACATCAACCCAACGTGGTCCTTTCGGGGGCTTCACGACTCCACGAAAGGGTGGCCGAGAGTTTCCGTATCGTGGAATGGCGTGTCCACTTTGTAGAAAGTACCCTCGCCGCATGGGCTCCCAGACATCGTCGATCGAGATCAACGCCTATACGGTGGACCGCCAGGACGAGGTGCTCACCGCGGCGGCGCTCGAGTTCGTCGCCGCGCTGCACCGGAAGTTCGAGCCGACCCGCCGGACCCTGCTCGCCGCCCGCGCTGAACGCCGCGCGGAGGTCGCCCGTACCGGCCGGCTGGACTTCTCCGAAGAAACCGCGGAAATTCGGGCTGGCGAATGGCGGGTTGCCCAGGCGCCGCCCGCACTGGTGGACCGGCGGGTGGAGATGACCGGCCCCACCGAGCGCAAGATGACGATCAATGCGCTGAACTCCGGCGCCAAGGTGTGGCTGGCCGACTTCGAGGACGCCAGCACGCCCACCTGGCACAACGTGGTCGCCGGCCAGATCAACCTGCTGGACGCGCGCACCGGCAAGGTCGAGTTCACCAGCCCGGAGGGCAAGGAGTACCGGGTCACCGCCACCGACCTGCCCACCGTGGTGGTGCGGCCGAGGGGCTGGCATCTGGACGAGCGTCACCTCGTCGTCGACGGCGAGCCGGTGGCCGGCGCGCTCGTCGACTTCGGGCTGTACTTCTTCCACAACCCGTCCGTGCCCTATTTCTACCTGCCGAAGTTGGAGAGCCACCGCGAGGCACGGCTGTGGAACGACGTGTTCACCTTCGCCCAGCGGGAGCGCGGCGTGCCGCACGGATCGGTCCGGGCCACCGTGCTGATCGAGACGATCACCGCGGCGTTCGAGATGGAGGAGATCCTCTACGAGCTGCGCGACCACATCTCCGGCCTGAACGCCGGCCGCTGGGACTACCTGTTCTCCCTGATCAAGTACTTCCGGGACGCCGGGCCGGCCTTCGTGCTGCCGGACCGCAACGCGGTGACCATGACCGCGCCGTTCATGCGCGCCTACACCGAACTGCTGGTGTCCACCTGCCACCGGCGCGGCGCCTTCGCGGTCGGCGGCATGGCCGCGTTCATCCCCAGCCGGCGTGACCCGGAGGTCAACGAGAAGGCGATGGCGAAGGTCCGGGAGGACAAGAAGCGGGAGGCCGAGGCCGGCTTCGACGGCTCCTGGGTCGCCCACCCGGACCTGGTGCCGATCTGCCGCGAGGTCTTCGACGGGGTGCTCGGCGACCGGCCGAACCAGCTGGACCGCATCCGCGACGACGTCAAGGTCACCGCCGCCGAGCTGCTCGACGTGGCGGCCACCCCGGGCGAGGCCACCGAGGCCGGGCTGCGCAACGGCATCAGCGTCGGGCTGCAGTACATCGAGTCCTGGCTGCGCGGCAACGGCGCGGCGGGCATCAACAACCTGATGGAGGACGCCGCCACCGCCGAGATCTCCCGCTCGCAGGTGTGGCAGTGGGTACACGGGTCGGTGCAGCTGGCCGAGGGCACCACGGTCACCGAGCAGCTGGTCCGCACGGTGATCGAGGAGGAGCTCGCGAAGATCCGCGACGCGGTGGGCGACGAGGCCTTCGCCTCGGGGCGCTGGGAGCAGGCGCGGACGGTGTTCGAGCAGGTCGCGCTCGCGGACGACTTCGTCGACTTCCTGACCCTGCCGGCCTACGAGCTGATCGACTAGCCCTGTGAGTGGCGATGGTCGCTATGACGACCATCGCCACTCACGGCACTGGGCCGGGTTCTAGGCTGACGACATGAGCTCATCACCGGTAGCGGCCGCCGCGCACCTCGGCGAGCCCGGCGTCGTCGAGGTCAGTGACGGGGTCTACGCCTACATCCAGCCGGACGGCAGCTGGTGGATCAACAACACCGGGTTCCTGGCCGGGTCGCGTGGCGTGGTCAGTATCGACAGCTGCTCCACCGAGCGGCGGACCAGGGCGTACCTGGAGGCGATCGCCTCGGTGAGCGACCGCCCGGTGCGCACGTTGATCAACACTCACCACCACGGCGACCACACCTTCGGCAACTCTCTGTTCGACGGCGCGACCATCGTCGCCCACGAGGCGACCCGGACCGAGATGCTGGGTTTCGGGCCGCCGCAGCCACTGCCGTTCTGGACCCCGATCGACTGGGGCGACCTGCCGCTCGAGCCGCCCTTCCTGACCTACACCGAGGGCGTGACGGTGTGGTCGGACGACCTGCGCTGCGAGGTCCGTCACGTCGGGACCCCGGCGCACACCACGAACGACTCGATCATCTGGCTGCCGGAGCGCTCCGTGCTGTTCTGCGGGGACCTGCTGTTCAACGGCGGCACCCCGTTCCTGCTGATGGGCTCGGTGGCCGGCGCGATCGACGTGCTCACCTCGGTGCTCAAGCCGCTCGGTGCCCAGACGATCGTGCCCGGCCACGGCGGGGTCGCCGGCCCGGAGCTGATCGACGACGTGCTCGGCTACCTGCGGTTCGTCCAGGACACCGCGCGCGAGGGCAAGGCGGCCGGGCTGACCCCGCTGGAGGCGGCCCGCGAGGTCGACCTGGGTGGCTACGCCGACCTGCTGGACGCGGAGCGGATCGTCGGCAACCTGCACCGGGCCTACGCTGATCTGACCGCCGATCTGACCGCCGATCTGACCGCCGATCTGACCGCCGATCTGACCGCCGATCTGACCGCCGATCTGACCGCAGACCTGGGCGGCACCCCGCGCGGCGGTCAGATCGACATCGTCGCGGCGTTCTCGGACATGGTCGCCTACAACGGGGGCAAGCCGCTGACCTGCTACGCCTGACGCGCCCGGCGTAGCGACGATCTAGGCTCGGCGGGTGCCCATCTACGCGCTCGGTGAGCTTGAACCGGACATCCACCCCGACGCCTACATCCACCCCGACGCGGTGGTCATCGGCGACGTCATCATCGGGGCGTTCTCCACGGTCTGGCCGACGACGGTGCTGCGCGGGGACCACGGCCGCATCCTGATCGGCGAGCGCACCAGCGTGCAGGACGGCACCATCGTGCACACCACCAGCCGGCAGTTCACCGTGATCGGCAACGAGTGCACCATCGGGCACAACGTGCACATCGAAGCCGCGACGATCGCCGACCGCTGCCTGATCTCCTCCGGCTCCGTGGTGCTCAACGGATCCCGGGTCGACGAGGGCGCCGTGGTGGCCGCCGGCGCGGTGGTCTCGCCCAACTCGCACGTGCCGGCGCGGCGGATGGCGCTCGGCGTGCCGGCCCGGATCCGGGAGGACTACGAGGTGCCGGCGGGGGCCTTCAAGTACGCGGTGGACTCCTACGTCGAGCGCGGCAAGAAGTTCCGGACCGAGCTGCGGCGGTTGGACGGGTGATCGGTACCGAGACCGGGACCCGCAAGCCGAGGAGCAGGTTCTTCGGCAAGCCGCTGGGCTGAGCGCCGCCGGCTCCGCGGTGCTCGATAGTGTCCTGCCGTGCTCGTCTCCACTCTCGAACCAGGCCCGTCCCGCGCCGCCGCCGGCCAGCCGGCCCGTCGACCGGTCCGGCCGTGAGCGCGAAGCCGCTGGACGAGGTCGTCGAGGCCGGCTGGGCGACGGCGCTGGCCCCGGTTGCCGACGGGGTGACCGCGATGGGCGCCTTCCTGCGCTCGGAGATCGCCGCCGGCCGCCGGTACCTGCCCGCCGGGCCGAACGTGCTGCGCGCGTTCCAACAGCCGTTCGACGCCGTCCGGGTGCTCATCGTCGGGCAGGACCCGTACCCGACGCCCGGCCACCCGGTGGGGCTGTCCTTCTCGGTGTCCGCGGAGACCCGCCCGCTGCCGCGCAGCCTGATGAACATCTTCCGGGAGTACGGCGAGGACCTGGGGCACCCGATGCCGTCGTCCGGGGATCTGACGCCGTGGACCGAGCGCGGCGTGCTCCTGCTCAACAGGGTGCTCACGGTGCAGCCGGGGCAGCCGGCGTCGCACCGGGGCAAGGGCTGGGAACAGATCACCGACCAGGCCATCCGGGCGCTCGTCGCCCGCCCGGCCCCGCTGGTGGCGATCCTCTGGGGCCGGGACGCGCGGACGCTGCGGCCGGCGCTGGGCGCCGGTGTGCCGTGTATCGAGTCCGCGCACCCGAGCCCGATGTCGGCGGACCGCGGCTTCTTCGGCTCGCGCCCGTTCAGCCGGGTCAACGACCTGCTCGAGGCGGGCGGCTCCGAGCCGGTCGACTGGAAGCTGCCCTGACCGTCCCGGTCGCGGCGCCGGTCCGGCGGCAGGTGGGGTGTGGGACTGTGCGCGATGGCTCACATTTCGGGCCAAAATGTGAGCGGAGAGTCACACCGTCGCGAACCAACCCCCGGCGCTGAACCCGGCCGCGCTGGCCCGGACAGCCCGCGAGCACGGTTTCGCTCGGGCGGCAGCGGTAGGACTCGGATAGGCGCGGTAGGTATCGGATGGACAAAGGGATGCGCACACAAATGACCCGCCGCACCGGATCGGTGTGGCGGGTCACATTGCGGTACGCGGTCAGGCGCGGGCGACCTTGCCTGCCTTGAGGCAGGAGGTGCACACGTTCAGCCGGCGGCGGGAACCACCGTTCACGCTGGTCCGCACGGTCTGGATGTTCGGGTTCCAGCGGCGGTGGGTGCGGCGGTGTGAGTGCGACACGGACATGCCGAAGCCGGGACCCTTGCCACAGACGTCGCAGACGGCAGCCACGTCGATAACTCCTCGTGTCGAATGGAATGCGCGCTAGGCGCGCGCGGCCGGCCAGGAGGCCGGACGTGCTTCGTACCAGGGTAAGCGATCGGATTCGCGGCAACCAAACCGGGGCGAGCAAAAGCACCGCACTAGGCTCGGCGGGCGGTCCACCCGGTTCTGTCCGGGAGCTACCGGGAGGAGAGAGTGCGGGTGTTGCGGGTCCTGGACGCGAGCGCGCTCCGGCGCTGGGCGGACGCGTCGGTCGACCTGCTGGACGCCCATCGCGCCGAGCTGGACCGAACCAATGTGTACCCGGTCGCGGACGGTGACACCGGGACGAACCTGGTGCTCACGCTGCGCGCGGCCGCCGAGGAGCTGGCCCGCCGGCCGGTGCGGCCGGGCCGGCCGGACACCGCTGCCGAGGCGGCCGCCGCGCTGGCCAGGGGTGCGCTGCGCGGCGCCCGCGGCAACTCCGGAGTGATCGTGTCGCAGCTGCCGAGGGGCCTGGCCGAGGTGCTCGCCGACGCCGAGGGCTGGGCTGTCGACGGGGTGGACGGCCCCGCGCTGGCCGCCGCGCTGTGCCGGGCCGACGAACTGGCCAGAGCCGCGGTGAGCCGGCCGGTGGAGGGCACGATGTTGTCCGTGCTGCGCGCGGCGGCCACGGACTCGTCGGCCGCCGCGAACCGGGGCGGCGCATTGGCGGACGTGGTCGCCGCCGCCGTCGAGGGAGCCGCCGTCGCGCTGGCGGACACCCCGAGGCAGCTGCCGGTGCTGGCCAGGGCCGGTGTGGTCGATGCCGGCGGGCGTGGGCTCGCGCTGCTGCTCGATGCGCTGGCCGGCGTGGTCAACGCGCGCTCCGGCGGCCCCGCCGTCGTTGCCGGCGCCGTGTCCGCGGTCGTGGTCCCGGGCGAACCCGGTGTAGAACCACATGCCCTCGACTCCAGGTGGCGCTCCAGGGACCGGGGGTCGCTGACCGCCGACCGGGAGTCCGGGTCGGCGGAGTTCGACTACGAGGTGATGTACCTGCTGGAGGGCAGCTCCGCCGAGCGGGTCGACGCGCTGCGCGCCCGGCTCGACGAGCTGGGCGACTCGGTGGCCGTGGTGGGCGACGGCCAGCCCGGCGCCGCCGGCCAGTGGAACGTGCACGTGCACTGCACCGACATCGGGGCCGCGGTCGAGGCGGGCATGGAGGCCGGGCGGCCGTACCGGATCACCGTGGTCCGGTTCGAGGACCAGCAGTCCGCGCTGCTCGGGGCCGGCGCCGACGCGGGGCGGTTCCGGCTGGCCAGGGCGGTGGTCACGGTGGTCAGCGGCGAACCGGTCGCCGCGCTGGTCCGGGCCGACGGGGTGACCGCGCTGGTGGCGGCCCCGGAGCAGCCCCCGGGGCCCGGTGAGATCGCGGCGGCGGTGGCCGGCACCCGGGCCCGGCACGTCGTGGTGCTGCCCAACGACATCGAGCTGACCGCGGTCGCCGAGGAGGCCGCCGACCTGGCCAGGGCGGCCGGTGTCGAGGTGGTGGTGGTACCCACCTCGTCGGTGCTGCAGGGATTGGCCGCGCTGGCCGTGCACGACGCGCGGCGCCGGGCCGGCGACGACGTGGTGGCGATGGCCGAAGCAGCGGCCGCGACCCGCACCGGGGTGGTGCAGATCGCCACCGGTGAGGCGCTGACCTGGGTCGGCCGTTGCTACGCGGGTGACGTGCTCGCGCTGGTCGACGGCGAGGTGGTGCTCATCGAGCACGACCTGGCGGCCGCCGCCTGTCAGCTCGCGGACCGGATGCTGACGACGGGGGGCGAACTGGTGACCGTGCTGCTCGGGCAGAACGGCCAGGGCGGCACCGACGAGCTGGGTGAGCTGCTCGTCGGGCACCTGCGGCACACCCACCCGGAGGTCGAAGTGGTGCGGTATCGGGGCGGCCCGGTCGGGCGGCCGGTCCAGCTGGGGGTGGAATGACGGCTATGACCGATCTGGACAGCCCGCTCAAGCCGCTCGTCGGGCAGGCCGCCGCGACGGCGCTCGCGGCGCAGCTGGACCTGCACACGGTCGGCGAGCTGCTGCGGCACTACCCGCGCCGGTACGCCGAGCGGGGCAAGCTGACCGACCTCGCCAGTCTCCAGCTCGGCGAGCACGTGACGGTGATGGCGGAGATCCGCTCGGTGTCCAGCCGGCCGATGCGCCAGCGCCGGGGCACCATCATGGAGGTGGTGATCGCCTCCGGTGGGCGCACCCTGAGCTGCACGTTCTTCAACCGGCGGTTCCAGGGCAGCCTGGTGGCCGGCAAGGTCGGGATGTTCTCCGGCAAGGTCACCGCGTTCCGGGGCAAGCTGCAGCTCACCCAGCCGGACATGATGATCTTCGGCGAGGACGATGACGACGCCGGCGTGGTGGACCAGTTCGCCGGTGCGCTGCTGCCGATCTACCCGGCGACCATCAAGCTGCAGTCCTGGAAGATCGCCCGGTGTGTCCGGCAGGTGCTGGAGATGATCGACGACCCGACCGACCCGGTGCCGGCGGCGCTGCTGGCCGAGCGCGGCCTGCCCGGCCTCGGCGACGCGTTGCGCGGGATCCACCTGCCCGGCAAGGACTCCGACTGGCGCCGGGCCAGGGAACGGCTGGTCTGGGACGAGGCGCTGGCCGTGCAGCTCGCGCTGGCCCAGCGCCGGTTGGCCGCGCTGAGCCGACCGGCCCCGGCCTGTCCGCCGGTGCCCGGCGGGCTGTTCGACGAGTTCGACGCGCAGCTGCCGTTCACCCTGACCGACGGGCAGGTCGAGGTGGGTGAGGTGATCACCCGCGACCTGGCCGGCGAGCACCCGATGAACCGCCTGGTGCAGGGCGACGTCGGCGCCGGCAAGACCATCGTCGCGCTGCGCGCCATGCTGCGGGTCGCCGACTCGGGCCGGCAGGCCGCGATGCTGGCGCCCACCGAGGTGCTCGCCGGCCAGCACGCCAGGACGCTGCGCGAGCTGCTCGGGCCGCTGGGGCGGGCCGGCGAGCTGGATGGCGCGGAACGGGCCACCCGGGTCGCGCTGCTCACCGGGTCGCTGCCGGCCAAGGCGCGCAAGCAGGCGCTGCTGGACGCGGTCTCCGGGAGTGCCGGGATCGTGGTCGGCACCCACGCGCTGATCCAGGACCGGGTGGAGTTCGCCGACCTCGGGCTGCTGGTGGTGGATGAGCAGCACCGGTTCGGCGTGCAGCAGCGGGACGCGCTGCGCAGTCGGGACGGCGGCCAGGGCACCACCCCGCACCTGCTCGTGATGACCGCGACGCCGATCCCGCGCACGGTGGCCATGACGGTGTACGGCGACCTGGAGATCTCCGCGCTGCGCGAGCTGCCGCGTGGGCGCTCGCCGATCGCCACCACGGTCATCCCGGTGGGGGAGAAACCGGCCTGGCTGGAGCGGGCCTGGCACCGGCTGCGCGAGGAGGTCGCCGCCGGTCACCAGGCGTTCGTGGTCTGCCCCCGGATCGGCGAGGACGGCGCGGCGCCCGGGTCGGCCCCGCTGGAGGACACCGACCTCGAGCCGGAGGACGAGGGCGCCGACGGCGACGACGGCAAGCGCCGCCCACCGCTCGCGGTGGCCGACGTGGCACCGATGCTCGCCGAGGGGCCGTTGGCCGGGCTGCGGCTGGGGGTGCTGCACGGGCGGCTGCCGTCGGATGAGAAGGACGCGGTGATGCGCGCGTTCGCCGCCGGCGAGCTGGATGTGCTGGTGGCCACCACGGTCATCGAGGTCGGGGTGGACGTGCCCAACGCCACCGCGATGGTGATCATGGACGCGGACCGGTTCGGCCTGTCTCAGCTGCACCAGCTGCGCGGGCGGGTCGGGCGGGGCTCGGCGCCGGGGGTGTGCCTGCTGGTCACCGACTCGCCGCCGGGCACCACCGCGCGGGAACGCCTGGACGCGGTGGCCTCCACCACCGACGGCTTCGAGCTGGCCCGCCACGACCTGGAGCTGCGCCGGGAGGGCGACGTGCTGGGCGCCGCGCAGTCCGGCCGTAACTCCGGGCTGCGGCTGCTGTCACTGCTGCGCGACGAGCGGACCATCTCCGAGGCGAGGGACCGGGCCTGGGAGCTGGTCGCCGAGGACCCGACGCTGACCGAGCACCCCGGGCTGGCCGCCATGGTCGCCGAGATCGTCGACGAGGAGCGCGCGGAGTACCTCGAGAAGGCCTGAGCTACTAGGCCTGGGGAGTGCCCTCGCCGGCGGCGAGCAGGGTGGCCACCGAGTCGATGGCACTGTGCACCAGCAGGCCTCGCCGGGTGGTCGGACACCTCCGGCCAAGGATCTCTAGGCGGGCTTCGCGTCCGCCACGGGCTCGGCGTCGGCGTCCGGTGCGCCCGGCACCGCGAACCCGGCCGGCAGCCCGGTGCGGGCCGAGGCGTCCAGAGCCGCGGTCGCCGCTCTGGGCAGGTGGATCCGGCCGGCGCGCTCCAATCGGGCCAGCTCGGCGCGGGCCTTGGCGTACGCGGTGAGCCGCTCGGCGTCGTTCCCGCTCGCGTTCGCCATGGTGAGCAGCTTGATCACCCGCTGCACGGACGAGCGCTCCTCCGGGGACAGCCCGGCCAGCCGGATCCGGTCGGCGGCGTCCCGGGCGGCCTGCCAGGACCGGCACGCCCGGTCGACCGCCAGCCGGAACTTCGCGGCGTGCCCGACCGGTGGCACGACGTCGGTGTCCAGCGCCTGCGCCTCGGCGAACGCGTCCACGAAGCGCGCGGTGGCCGGCACGGTGACATCGGCAAGCGCGGGCAGCCGCAGCACCGCCAGCGGGTCGCACTCGTAGCCGGCGTACTCACCGCGCAGCGCGTCGAACCGCCGACGCGCCGCCCGCCACTCGCCCCGCCAGTCCGGCGCGGTACGCGGGCTCGGCACCGGGACGGCGGGCGGCGGGAACCAGGCCTGCTCGGCCCGCCAGTGCTGCTGCCACTGTTGTTGCCAGTGCTGTTGCCGCCGGGATGCGCTGCCCGCGCGGAACAGCAGCACGGTGCCGCCGACCAGCATCGCGGCGATCAGCAGCGGGAAGGTGATCTCCGCGCTGCCCAGCAGCACCGCGCCCAGCAGGGCGAACAGCAGCAGGCGGGCGGGGTGGATGGACCGACGGCGGTAGCCGCTCCCACGGAGCGACCCCCTCGGGTGGCATCTGGTCATCAGCGGATGGCCTCCGTGCGGGCCGTGGCGGCGTGTGATGAGCTTCCCCCACGGTAGCCCGATCGGCACATCTGGAGGAGACATGTTTCGCAAGGTGCTGGTGGCGAACCGGGGCGAGATCGCGATCCGTGCCTTCCGCGCCGCCTATGAGCTGGGCATCGGCACTGTGGCGGTGTTCCCGCACGAGGATCGCAATTCACTGCATCGGCTCAAGGCCGACGAGTCGTACCAGATCGGCGAACCGGGCCACCCGGTGCGCGCGTACCTGTCGGTGTCCGAGATCGTCCGGGCCGCCCGCAAGGCCGGCGCGGACGCGGTCTACCCGGGCTACGGCTTCCTGTCCGAGAACCCGGAGCTCGCGCAGGCCTGCGCGGACGCTGGGATCACCTTCGTCGGGCCGCCCGCCGAGGTGCTGGAGCTGACCGGCAACAAGGCCCGCGCGATCGCCGCGGCGCGGGAGGCCGGCGTGGCGGTGCTGGCCTCCAGCGAGGCGTCCACCGACGTCGACGAGCTGATCGGGCGGGGCGAGGACATCGGCTTCCCGGTGTTCGTCAAGGCGGTCGCCGGCGGCGGCGGCAGGGGCATGCGGCGGGTGGAGTCGGCCGGTGACCTGCGCGAGGCGGTCGAGGCCGCCATGCGGGAGGCCGAGTCGGCGTTCGGTGACAGCCGGATGTTCCTGGAGAAGGCCGTGGTCAACCCCAGGCACATCGAGGTGCAGGTGCTGGCCGACGCGGCGGGCGAGGTACTGCACCTGTTCGAGCGGGACTGCTCGCTGCAGCGCCGCCACCAGAAGGTCGTGGAGATCGCCCCGGCGCCGAACCTGGACCCGGCGACCAGGGAGCGGATCTGCGCCGACGCGGTGGCCTTCGCCCGCTCCATCGGCTACCGCAACGCCGGCACCGTGGAGTTCCTGCTGGACGAGGACGGCAACCACGTCTTCATCGAGATGAACCCCCGGATCCAGGTCGAGCACACGGTCACCGAGGAGGTCACCGACGTCGACCTGGTGAGCTCGCAGCTGCGCATCGCCGCCGGCGAGACCTTCGCCGACCTGGAGCTGAGCCAGGACACCATCGTGCTGCACGGCGCCGCGCTGCAGTGCCGGATCACCACCGAGGACCCGGCCAACGGCTTCCGCCCGGACACCGGGGTGATCAGCACCTACCGCTCACCGGGTGGGTCCGGGGTACGCCTGGACGGCGGCACCGTGCACACTGGCGCCGAGGTCAGCGCCCACTTCGACTCCATGCTGGCCAAGCTGACGTGCCGGGGCCGCGACTTCCCCACGGCCGTGCGCCGGGCCCGCCGGGCGGTCGCCGAGTTCCGGGTCCGCGGCGTGTCCACCAACATCCCGTTCCTGCAGGCGCTGCTGGCCGACGAGGACTTCCAGGCCGGCCGGGTCACCACCTCGTTCATCGAGGAGCGGCCGTACCTGCTGACCGCGCGCCAGTCCGCCGACCGGGGCACCCGGATGCTCAGCTACCTGGCCGGGGTCACGGTGAACAAGCCGCACGGCGCCCGCCCGGCGGTGGCCGAGCCCGCCGACAAACTGCCCGGGGTCGACCTGAGCCAACCGGCACCGGACGGCTCCCGGCAACTGCTGACCGAGCTGGGGCCGGAGGGTTTCGCCACCCGGCTGCGGGAGCAGACCCGGGTCGGCGTCACCGACACCACGTTCCGGGACGCCCACCAGTCGCTGCTGGCAACCCGGGTACGGACCCGCGACCTGCTGGCGGTGGCCCCGCACGTGGCCCGGATGGCGCCGGAGCTGCTGTCCCTGGAGTGCTGGGGCGGCGCCACCTACGACGTGGCGCTGCGCTTCCTGTCCGAGGACCCGTGGGAACGGCTCGCCGCGCTGCGCGAGACGGTGCCGAACCTGTGCCTGCAGATGCTGCTGCGCGGGCGCAACACGGTCGGCTACACCCCGTACCCGACCGAGGTGACCGACGCCTTCGTCGCGGAGGCGGCGCGCACCGGGATCGACATCTTCCGGATCTTCGACGCGCTCAACGACGTGGCCCAGATGCGGCCGGCGATCGAGGCCGTGCGCAACACCGGGACGGCGATCGCCGAGGCCGCGCTCTGCTACACCGCCGACCTGTCCGACCCCGGGGAGAAGCTCTACACCCTGGACTACTACCTGCGCCTCGCCGAGCAGATGGTCGACGCCGGGGCTCACGTGCTCGCCATCAAGGACATGGCCGGGCTGCTGCGCCCACCGGCCGCCCGCACCCTGGTGACCGCGCTGCGCGAGCGGTTCCCGCTACCGGTGCACCTGCACACCCACGACACCCCCGGCGGGCAGCTGGCCACCCTGCTGGCCGCGATCGACGCCGGGGTGGACGCGGTGGACGGCGCGGTCGCCTCGATGGCCGGCACCACCTCGCAGCCGCCGCTGTCCGCGCTGGTGGCGGGCACCGACCACACCGAGCGCACCACCGGGCTGAACCTGCAGGCGGTCTGCGACCTGGAGCCCTACTGGGAGGCGGTGCGCAAGGTCTACGCGCCGTTCGAGTCCGGGCTGGCCTCGCCGACCGGGCGGGTCTATCACCACGAGATCCCCGGCGGGCAGCTGTCCAACCTGCGCCAGCAGGCGATCGCGCTCGGCCTGCGGGAGCGGTTCGAGAAGATCGAGGACTTCTACGCCGCGGCCGACCGGATGCTCGGGCGGCTCGTCAAGGTCACCCCGTCGTCGAAGGTCGTCGGCGACCTCGCGCTGCACATGGTCGGCGCGGACGTCGACCCGAAGGAGTTCGAGGCCGACCCCGGGCGGTTCGACGTGCCGGACTCGGTGATCGGCTTCCTGCGCGGCGAGCTCGGCGACCCGCCCGGTGGGTGGCCGGAGCCGTTCCGGAGCAGGGCGCTGGAGGGCCGCTCGCCGGCCAAGGGTGTGCCCGAGCTGAGCATCGAGGACCGCAGGGGCCTGCGCGACCAACCCCGCACGACGCTCAACCGGCTGCTCTTCGCCGGCCCCGCCGCGGAGTTCGAGGCGCACCGGGAGTCGTTCGGGGACACTTCCGTGCTGTCCTCCAAGGACTTCTTCTACGGCCTGGAACCCGAGCGGGAGCACGAGGTCGAGCTCGAGCCGGGGGTGACCCTGCTGATCGGCCTCGAAGCCATCTCCGAGCCCGACGAGCGCGGTTTCCGCTCCGTGGTGACCACCCTCAACGGTCAGCTGCGGCCGGTGCAGGTGCGCGACGACTCCGTCACCACCGACGTCAAGGCCGCGGAGAAGGCGGAGAAGAACAACCCCGACCACGTGCCGGCGCCGTTCGCCGGCGTGGTCACGCTGTCCGTCGGCGAGGGCGACAAGGTCAGCTCGGGGCAGACCGTGGCGACCATCGAGGCGATGAAGATGGAGGCCGGCATCACCGCGCCCAAGGACGGCACGGTGGCCAGGGTGGCCATCGGCGCGGTCCAGCAGGTGGAGGGCGGCGACCTGCTCCTGGAGCTGTCATGACTCGTGAGTGGCGAGTGGTCCCCGGGGACCACTCGCCACTCACGGGGGGCTCGTCACGTGCGGGCGTGACGTGACCAGGATCATCGCCGGGGTGGTGGGCGGGCGGCGGATCGCGGTGCCGCCCAGCGGTACCCGGCCGACCTCCGACCGGGTGCGCGAGGCGCTGTTCAGCTCGCTGGAAGCCGGCCCGGGGCTGCGCGGCGCGGCGGTGCTGGACCTGTGCGCCGGCTCCGGCGCGCTGGGCATCGAGGCGCTGTCCCGGGGCGCGGCGCACGCGCTGTTCGTCGAGTCCGACAAGCGTGCGGCCGCCACCCTGCGCCGCAACCTGGCCGACCTGGGGCTGGCCGGGGTGGCGACGCTGCGGGTGGCGACGGCCGGCTCGGTGCTGGCCGGACCGGCGCCGAGGTCCTACGACGTGGTGCTGATCGACCCGCCGTACGCGATTGCGGACACCGAGATCGCCGGCTGGCTGCGCGACGCCTGGGCGCACGGCTGGCTTTCCGGCGGCGCAGTCGGCGGGGCAGTCGGCGGCGGGGGGAGCGGGCCGGCGGAGGACGGGGCGACGGTCGACGGGCCGGCCGGGGCGACGGTGGTGGTGGAGCGGGCGGCCCGGTCCGGGGCGTTCGACTGGCCGGAGCCGCTGCGGGCCGAGCGCGACCGTCGCTACGGTGACACGGTGCTGCACTGGGGTAGGTCCATGGGTCTTTGTTACGGTTCGCGCCCATGAGGCCACGGTGGTGAGGCGGGCGGTCTGCCCCGGTTCCTTCGACCCGGTGACCAACGGCCACCTCGACATCATCGAGCGGACGGCCGCCCTCTTCGACGAGATCGTCGTCGCGGTACTGGTGAACCCCCAGAAGCAGGGCATGTTCACCGTCGAGGAGCGCATCGACATGCTCCGCGAGGTCACCGAGCACCTGCCGAACGTGAAGGTCACGTCCTTCCACGGGCTGCTGGTGGACTTCTGCCGGGAGCACGACGTCCACGCCATCGTGAAGGGCCTGCGCGCGGTCACCGACTTCGACTACGAGCTGCAGATGGCGCAGATGAACCAGCGGCTGTCCGGGGTGGACACGCTGTTCATGTCAACCAGCCCGGAGTACAGCTTCATCGCCAGCTCGCTGGTCAAGGACGTGGCCAGGTTCGGCGGCGACGTGGCGCACCTGCTGCCCGGCCCGGTGAACCAGCGGGTGATCGACCGACTGGCCGGTACGAACCCCTCCTAGGGGCCGGCCGGTCGGCGGCACTCGGACACGCGGCCGCCGGAGGATCCCCCGTTTCGGGATCTCCGGCAGGCACACTGGCAGTCGTGTACCGGGTCTTCGAAACTCTCGACGCGCTGGTCACGGTGGTTGAAGAAGCACGAGGGCTGCCGATGACCGCCACCTGCGTGGTTCCTCGGGGCGACGTGCTCGACCTGCTCGACGAGCTCCGCGAGGCGTTGCCCGGCGAGCTGGACGATGCACAGGACGTGCTGGATCACCGCGACGAGCTGATGTCCACCGCCGAGCGGCGAGCCGACGAGGTCACCGAGCAGGCCGACCAGGACGCGGACAAGCTCCTCGGCGACGCGCGCGCGGAAGCGGAACGCCTGGTGACACAGGCCAGCGCGGAGGCCGAGCAACTCGTCGGCCGGGCCCGGCACGAGGCAGAGCGGACCATCGCCGACGCCCGGGCGCAGCACCAGGATCTGGTGGAACGGGCGCGTGTCGAGGCCGAGCGGCTCACCGAGACCGGTCGGGCCAACTACGAGCACGCGGTGGCCGAGGGACGCGCCGAACAGGCCCGTCTCGTCGCGCAGACCGAGGTCGTGCAGGCGGCGCACATCGAGTCCGGCCGGGTCATCGACGCGGGCGAGCGGGAGGCCGACCGGCTGCGCGCCGAGTGCGACCACTACATCGAGTCCTCGTTGTCGAGCTTCGAGGACACGCTGACACGTACGCTGCAGACGGTGCAGCGGGGGCGGGGGCACCGGGGAGCGCGGCGCGATCTGTCGGGCCGCCCGGAGCAGACCGGCCCGCGCGACCGCATCGGCGCGGATCTGCTCGACTGACACTCTCCTGGCTGAACGGGCAGGCCCGGCCTAACGAATTGGCCCATACAGGCGATTCCTCGGGCAGGTGCTCACCGCCTCCGCGTGCTTATAGTGATCACCGTCAATGAACTGGCACACAGTTCGCCGGCGATCGCGGAGGGAGACCGTGGTGGGCGATCGCTCTGGAGGCGACAGTGACGAGCAGAGAGCCCGAGTCCACCCGGACCGAGCATCCGGAACACCACGTGCCGACCTTCGACCTCGGTCCGCCGATCACCGGACCGGACGGCTGGGCCGCGGCGAGGCCTCGTTATCCGGATGGCACTTTTGGCCCCGGCGCCTTCGACCCGCGCAGTTGGTGGCCGAAGCATCAGCATCGGTTCGCCATGTCCGATGAGGGGTACAGCAACGTGACGACCTCCCACCCGATGAGCCGGCCGCCGGCCTCCTCCAACAACCTCTCCGCCAGCAGCCTCGGGCACAGCGGCGACTCCAGCGCGGCGGACCTCACCGACGACACGATCGTCCGGGCCAGGGTGCAACGCCCGACGGTCGGCTGGCGCCGCGCGGTGTACAGCGCCTCCGGTGGCCGGATCAACCCCGGCGTGAGCGAGGCGGAGGCGGCGCGCAACATCCTGCTGCGCCGGGTCCGCCGGCACCTGCCCGGCGCGCACCAGATCGCGGTGAGCTCGCTCAAGGGCGGCGTGGGCAAGACGACGGTGTCGGCGGTGCTGGGCCTCACGCTGGCCGAGCACCGCGGCGACCGGGTGGTGGCGCTGGACGCGAACCCCGATGCCGGCACGCTGGCCGACCGGTTGACCGGGGAGATCGGCGTGACGGTGCGGCAGATGCTGGAGAACATCGACAGCATCGACTCGCTGACCGCGGTGTCGCACTACACGAGCCTGGCCGGGCGGCTGCAGGTGCTGGCCTCCGAGCAGGACCCGGCGATGAGCGAGGCGTTCAACCGCGCCGAGTACGAGCAGATCTGCGCGGTGCTCGCCCGGTTCTACAACATCATCATCACTGACTCCGGCACCGGGCTGGTGCACTCGGCGATGGAGGGCACGCTCGCGCTGGCCGACTCGCTGGTGGTCGTGGGCGCCCCAACGGTCGACGGCTCCTCGCGGGCGTCGAAGACGCTGGACTGGCTGGTCGCGCACGGCTACGCCGAGCAGGTGGCCGACGCGGTGGTCGTGCTGTGCTGCGACCGGGTGAGCCCGGAGATCGACCGGGAGCGGGTGCGGGCGCACTTCCTGGCCCGTTGCCGGTCCGTGGTGGAGATTCCGTACGACCCGCACCTGGCCACCGGCGGGCGGCTCGACCTCGGTGCCATGCGTGAGCCGACCAAGCTGGCGTTCCTCGAGCTGGGGGCCCAGATCGCGGACCGGTTCGGCAGGTAGGGAGCGGCTCGGGCCCGCACGACACGCCCCACCGCGTGGTGGCTTACCCTGGAGTTGGTATGACCAGACATGAGCACGCGGGAATTCATCCGGTGCGCACCAGTCCGTGGGTGATCAGCACCCGGGAGTTGGGGCGCCGGCCAGGCAATATGCGCACCTACCAGCGGACCGTCCCGGCCCCGTCGGGTTTCGGGCTGGAGGTGATCGGCATCCAGGAGGGTGCCCCGATCGACCTCGAGCTGCGCCTCGAGTCGGCGAGCGAGGGTGTCTTCGTCTCCGGGACGGCGCACGCCGAGATCGTCGGCGAGTGCTCCCGGTGCCTGGAGCCGATCCACGACGAGGTCACCGTGCGGCTCGGCGAGCTGTTCGCCTACCCGGACAGCACCACGGTGGAGACGACCGAGGAGGACGAGGTCAGCCAGGTCGTCGACGACTACATCGACACCGAACAGATGGTCCGGGATGTGGTGGTGCTCGAGCTCCCACTGGTCCCGCTGTGCCAGGAAGACTGCCGGGGACTGTGCCCGGAATGTGGCGAGCGGTGGGCCGATCTCGCGCCCGAGCACCGCCATGAGACAATTGATGCTCGATGGGCTGCCCTGCGGGGCAAGCTCACGTCCTCAGCCGACTCTGCAGCGGATGCTGAAGAGCGTCGGTAACGCACCGAGATACTTGGAGAGATCGTCGTGGCTGTCCCGAAGCGCAGAATGTCGCGGTCGAACACGCACTCCCGCCGTTCGCAGTGGAAGACCTCCGCGCCGAACCTCGCGCCCTGTTCGAACCGGGCCTGCCGGGCGCTGAAGCCGCCGCACCTGGCCTGCCCGACCTGCGGTCAGTACGACGGCCGCCCGGTCGTCACCCCCGCCTGATCGCCCGGTAAAGCACCCGCTCGTGGGGGATCGAGCGACGCGAGGGCCGGAGAGCGACCGTTCAGCGTTGACCGCGCAGCTCGGTGTCGAACTCGACACCGAGCTGCTGACGCTTGCGCTGACCCACCGGTCCTACGCGTACGAACATGGTGGTCTGCCCACCAACGAACGCCTGGAGTTCCTCGGCGACTCGGTGCTCGGCGTGATCGTCACCGAGCGCCTGTACCGGTCGCACCCGGACCTGCCGGAGGGGCAGCTGGCGAAACTGCGGGCGAGCGTGGTGAACATGCACGCGCTCGCCTCGGTGGCTCGCGAGCTGGGGCCGCCCGAGCCCGACGGCGTCCCGAACGCCGGCCTCGGTGCGTACCTCTACCTGGGGCGCGGCGAAGAGCTGACCGGCGGGCGCGGCAAGGCCAGCATCCTGGCCGACGCGACCGAGGCACTGATCGGCGCTGTGTATCTGGCCCACGGCCTTGAGATCGCCAGGGACGTGGTGGAGCGGCTGTTCGACGGGCTGCTCCGGGCTGCCCCGCTGCTCGGTGCCGGGCTCGACTGGAAGACCAGCCTGCAGGAGCTCACCGCGTCCGCCGAGCTGGGGGTGCCGGAGTACCGGATCTCCGAGGACGGCCCGGACCACCTCAAGACCTTCACCGCGACCGCCGTCGTCGCCGGCCGCGAGCTCGGCACCGGGATGGGGCGGACCAAGAAGGAAGCCGAGCAGAAGGCCGCCCAGCTGGCCTGGCGGTCGCTGTCCGAGGGCGCGGGCTCGGCGAACAGCGGATCGGCGAACAGCGGTACGGCGAACAGCGGATCGACGAACAGCGGTACGACGAACAGCGGTACGACGAACAGCGGCTCGGCGAACAGCACCGACCCGGACTCCCACAGCGCCACCGAGCCCGGCGCGCCGGACTCCTGACGGGCTGTCGTGCCCGAACTACCCGAGGTCGAGGTGGTGCGCCGGGGCCTGGCCGAGCACGTGGTCGGGCGCCGCGTCGCCGCCGCCGAGGTGCTGCACCTGAGGGCGGTGCGCCGCCACCTGGCCGGTCCGGCCGATGTGATCGGCCGGCTCACCGGCCGGACGCTGACCGCGGCCCGCCGCCGGGGCAAGTACCTCTGGCTCGAGCTGGACTCGGCCGAGGCACTGCTCGCGCACCTGGGCATGAGCGGCCAGCTGCTGGTCTGTGACCCGGCCACGCCGCCGCAGAAACATCTGCGGGTGCTGCTCAGCTTCGCCGACGGCGGCCCCCAGCTGCGGTTCGTGGACCAGCGCACGTTCGGCGGGGTCAGCGTCGAGACGCTGGTCGGCGCTGACACAGATCCGGCCGAGCAGGTGCCCGAGCCGATCGCGCACATCGCCAGGGACCCGATGGACCCGGCCTTCGACGCCGCCGAGGTGGTCACCGCGCTGCGCGCCAGGCGGACCGGGCTCAAGCGGGCCCTGCTGGACCAGTCGCTGGTGTCCGGGATCGGCAACATCTACGCCGACGAGGCGCTGTGGCGGGCCAAGCTGCACGGCACCCGCCCGACCGCGACGCTGACCCGCAAGGCAGGACTCGGGGTACTGGCACGCGCCGCCGAGGTGATGGACGAGGCCCTCGACCAGGGCGGTACCTCGTTCGACGCGCTCTACGTGAACGTCAACGGCAACTCGGGCTTCTTCGACCGTTCGCTGAACGTCTACGGCCAGGAGGACCGGCCGTGCTCCCGCTGCGGCACCCCGATTCGCCGCGAGCCGTTCATGAACCGGTCGTCCTACTTCTGCCCGCACTGCCAGCCCCCGCCCCGGCAGCCGCACCGCTGACCCCCCCGACGGGCTCGGGGCGTCGCGGCGTCAACGGCGCGTCAAGGTGTCGGGCGGCGGCATCAGCGCCCCGTGAGCGGCCGGTCCCCCCGGCCCCGGCGGCGGCATGCTCGGGCGCTGGAGGTGGGTCGAGATGCGGCGGTCCGAAGGCGTGTCGGCGAGCTGGCCCCGGCTGACCGGTGGTGTCGGCAGCGCGATCGGCTTCGGTGCGGCGATCGTGGCCACCCTGCTCGGCTGGTGCCTCGGCGCCGGTGACCGACCCGCGGTCGGCCTGGTGCTGCTCGCCGCGGTCGCGGTCGGGGTGGGGGCGACGACCACGCTGCCGGGCGCGCTGGCCGCGGCCGCACAGTGCTGGGGGATGTACTCCGGGTTCGAGCTGCACCGCTTCGGCGAGCTGCGCCTCGACGCGACCAGCCGGTCCGCGCTGGTGCTGCTGCTCACGGTGGGGGTGGCGGCCAGCCTGCTGGGTCTGGCCGCGACCGGTCAGGCCGGTCGCGCCGGCCGCTCGCCGGCGGCCCGGCCGGTCGAGCGGGCGGGTGTGCGGATGGTCATTTCACACACGGGATCCCGCCACCGGAAATGCTCGATGCCGCCACGGCGGGCGGAGCCGCGTCCGGCGGGCCCGATCCGTCCGTCCCCCCGGCCGGACCGTTCAGGCTGGCCGGTGGGCTGAAGTCGGTGCCGACGACGACCCGCTCGTGCCCGCTGGCCAGCGTCGGGTCCGCCTGGACGGGCAGTCCGCCGAGCGCGGTGGCCAGCGCAGTGGCCGCGTCCCGTGCGTCGGGGGCGTAGCTCACCGTCGACTCGTGCCGGAGCCGGTGCTCGGTGCTCGCGGTGCCCTCGGTGAGGCCGAGCGCGGCGAGCTGCTTCTCCAGCTTCGAGGCCAGCCCGTCCTTGCCGGCCGCGTTGACCACGTCCAGCGTCGCGGCCGGCAGCTTCGCGCCCGCCGTATCGCCGGCCGGCGGGTTCGCGTCGTCCGGGTTGATCAACGCGCGCACGGTGGCCCGGACCTGGTCGAGGTCGACCAGGTTGACGTCCTGCCCGTCGACCTTGCTGAACTCCTTGACCGGCAGCGTCGTGAAGGTGATGTTGCCGCTGAGCAGGCCCCGCGACTGCTGCAGGAAGCCGAGAAGGTCGAAGCCGCTGTCGATCACGACGTCCTTCGTGGCCACGTTGATGAGCGCGTTCAGCCGTTCCGGGTTGGTGAAGGTGCCGGCACTGCGCAGCTGGTAGGCCGCCGAGGAGAGGAAGGCCTGCTGGCGGCGTTCCCGGTCCAGGTCGGTGAAGTTGAGGTCGGGGTGCACGTAGTCCCGGCGCTGCCGCACGAACGCCAGCGCCTGTGCCGCGCCCAGCTGCTGGTGGCCCTTGACGAACTTGGCGCCGGAGTAGCTGTCCTGGGTCGGCCCGGCCAGGCACACGGTGATGGAGCCGAGCGCCCGTGCCAGGTCGTAGAACCCGACCAGGGTGACCTCCACGAAGTGGTCGATGGACACCCCGCCGAGGAAGTTCTGCACCGCCTGGACGGCCTCCTTGCGGCCGGCCTCGCGGCCCTGCTGCTCGAGCGTGCTCTGGTCGGTCACGCCGGCCGCGCGCAGCGCGCGCTCCTTGGCGTCCTTGGCCAGCCCGTAGCCCTGCTTGATCTTCTGCTTACTGACCCCGTCCGGCGACCCGGGCAGCTTCACGTAGTCGTCGCGGGGGATGGAGATGGCCTGCGCCCTGTCGCCGTTGCCCGGTACGTGCAGCAGCATCAGCACGTTGGTGTTGTAGCCGCCGTCGCTGGAGTCCCCGGCGTGCAGCTGGGCGAGCACGTCGCGGGGCAGCGGGTTGCCGTTCTGGTCCAGCCGACTGTCCAGGCCCATCACCAGGATGTTGGTGTCGCCGTTGGTGGACCCCGACGCGGTGCCGGCCAGTGCGTCCGACTTGGTCAGCCCGTTGGACAGGTTCTCGTAGGCGTGCCAGCCGTAGCCGGTCACGAACAGCACCAGCGCGGAGGCGAGCGCGAGGACAACTCTGCCCAGTGCCCGGCCCCGCGTTCTCACCGGGACAGCCTGCACCAGGAAGCACCTGGTCATGAAAACGACGCGCTGATGCCCTCAGCTGAGCCTCAGTCGGCGCGCCGCCGCCGGCCGCCCCGTCGTGGTGAGCGGGCTCACCGCCGCGTCAAGAACGCGTCAATGTGGCCGGTAGCGGGCGTCAAGACGCCGCAACACCGGGCCGGAGCTCGCCGCCGCCGGAGCCGGAGGGTGAGAATGGCGCTGTGAGTGTCCATCCCCCCTGTCGCAGGGGCATCCTGCGCATCTACCTCGGGTCCGCCCCCGGGGTGGGTAAGACGTTCGCGATGCTCGGCGAGGGCCGCCGCCGCGCGGACCGGGGCACCGACGTCGTGGTCGGCATCGTGGAGACCCACGGGCGGCCCAAGACGGCGACGCTGCTGGACGGGTTCGAGGTGGTCCCGAGGCGGCTGGCGCACTACCGGGGCACCGAGCTGTCCGAGCTCGACGTCGACGCCGTTCTGGCCAGGGCACCCGAGCTGGTGCTGGTGGACGAGCTGGCGCACAGCAACGCGCCGGGCTCGCGCAACGCCAAGCGCTGGCAGGACATCGACGAGCTGCTGGCCGCCGGCATCGACGTGCTGTCCACGGTCAACGTGCAGCACCTGGAGTCGCTCAACGACGTGGTCGAGACGATCACCAAGGTGCGCCAGCGGGAGACCGTGCCGGACGAGTGGGTGCGCGGCGCCGAGCAGATCGAGCTGGTGGACATCACCCCGGAGGCACTACGCCGGCGGATGGCGCACGGCAACATCTACCCGCCGGAACGGGTCGACGCGGCGCTGTCCAACTACTTCAAGCCGGTCAACCTGGTGGCGCTGCGCGAGCTGGCGCTGCTGTGGGTGGCCGACGAGGTGGATGTGGCCCTGCTGCGGCACCGCGCCGAGCAGCACATCACCGAGGTCTGGGATGCCCGGGAGCGGGTGGTGGTCGCGGTGACCGGCGGCCCGGAGAGCGAGACGGTGCTGCGCCGCGCCGCCCGGATCGCCAAGCGCGCCGGCGGCGGCGGTGGCGGGGCCGACCTGCTCTGCGTGCACGTGCTGCGCAGCGACGGGCTGACCGGCACGCCCCCGACCGCGCTGCGTGGGTTGCGCCAGCTGGCCGACGACGTGGGTGCGTCCTTCCACACCGTGGTGGGTGGGGAGGACGTGCCGGCGGCGCTGCTGGACTTCGCCAGGGGCGCCAACGCCACCCAGCTGGTGCTGGGTACCTCGCGGCGTTCCCGGCTGGCCAGGCTGTTCAACCCGGGCATCGGCGCCGGCGTGGTGCAGGACTCCGGCTCCATCGACGTGCACATGGTGACCCACCCCCAGGCCGGTGCCGGCCCGGCGGCGCGGTGGCTGCACAGCGCACTGCCGATGAACCGGCTGGTCGCCGGCTGGGCGCTGGCCGTGCTGGCACCCGCGCTGGCCACCGTGGCGGCGTTGCTGTTCGCCCCGCTGTTCGGGCTCTCCACCGACGTGGTGCTGTTCTTCCTGACCATCGTGGTGGTGGCGCTGGTCGGCGGGCTGGGACCGGCGCTGCTGGCCGCGGTCGCCGGCGGGTCGATGCTCAACTACTTCCTCACCCCGCCGGTGCACACGTTCACCATCGCCCAGCGGGAGAACGCGGTCACCCTGGTCGTCATGGTGGTGGTCGCCGTCGCGGTGGCGCTGGTGGTGGACCGGGCCGCGCGCCGGGCGGAGCAGGCCGCCAGGGCGCGTACCGAGGCAGCCCTGCTCGCCTCCTTCGCCCGTACCGTGCTGACCCGCGTCGACCCGTTGCCCCGGCTGCTGGAGAAGGTCAGCGAGGCCTTCGGGCTGCGCTCGGTGGCCGTGCTGGAACGGGCCACCGAGGAGCGCTCCGGGTGGCGCTACGTCGCCTGCGTCGGCGCCCCGGACTGCCTGCGGCCCGAGGACGCCGAGGTGGACGTCGAGGTCGACCAGGACATCCACCTGATCGGCCAGGGCCGCACGCTGGCGGCCGGCGACCGCCGGGTGCTGGAGACGGTCGGTGGCCAGGCACTGCTCGCGCTGCGCGCCCAGCGGATGTCCGCCGAGGCCGCCGCGGCGCACCGCAAGATGGAGGGTGCGGAGCTGCGGTCGGCGCTGCTGTCCGCCGTCGGCCACGACCTGCGCACCCCGCTCACCTCGATCAAGGCGGCCGCCGGCAGCCTGCGCGACCCCGAGCTGACGCTGTCGGAGGGCGACCGGGGCGAGCTGCTGGCCACCGTCGAGGAGTCCGTGGACCGGCTCACCTCGCTGGTGGACAACCTGCTCGACTCGTCCCGCCTCGCCGCCGGCGCCGTGGTGCCCCGCATCGCCCCGGTCGGCTACGACGAGGTCGCGGCGCTCGCGCTGACCGGGGTGGACGGCGCCCAGCGGGTACGGGTGGAGATCGACGAGTCGCTGCCGGCGGTGCTGGCCGACGCCGGCCTGCTGGAGCGGGTGGTGGCCAACGTCGTGGACAACGCGCTGAAGTACGGCCGGGGCGCGCCGGTCGCGGCGCGGGCCAGCGCGCACGCCGACCGGGTGGAGCTGCGGGTGGTGGACTCCGGACCCGGGGTGCCCAGGGACGCCGCCGACGGGCTGTTCACCCCGTTCCAGCGGCTCGGCGACCGGCAGGTCACGTCCGGGGTGGGACTCGGGCTGAGCGTGGCGCGCGGGTTCACCGAGGCGATGGGGGGCACGCTGACCGCCGAGGACACCCCGGGCGGCGGGCTGACCGTGGTGATCTCGCTGCCGGCGGTGCCCTCGGGCGGGCGGTCCGGCGCCCCGGCGGACCTGCCGGAGCCCCGGCCGGAGGTCTACACATGACACGTGTGCTGGTGGTCGACGACGACGCACAGATCCTGCGCGCGCTGCGGATCAACCTCGCGGCCCGGGGCTACCAGGTGCTCACCGCGGTGGACGGGGCGAGCGCGCTGCGGGTCGCCGCCGACGACCACCCGGAGGTCGTGGTCCTCGACCTCGGGCTTCCCGACCTGGAGGGCACCGAGGTGATCGCCGGGCTGCGCGGCTGGACCCAGGTGCCGATCATCGTGCTGTCCGCGCGGACGGACTCCACCGACAAGGTGGACGCGCTGGACGCCGGCGCGGACGACTACGTCACCAAGCCGTTCGGGATGGCGGAGCTGCTGGCCCGGCTGCGCGCCGCGGTACGCCGCTCCACGGTCGGGCAGGTGGACGGCGAACCGGTGGTGACCACCTCGACCTTCACCGTGGACCTGGCGGCCAAGAAGGTGGTCCGCGACGACGCCGAGGTGCACCTGACACCGACCGAGTGGGGCATCCTCGAGCTGCTGGTCCGCAACCACGGCAAGCTCGTCGGCCAGCGTCAGCTCCTGCGCGAGGTGTGGGGGCCGGCGTACGGCAAGGAGACCAACTACCTGCGGGTCTACCTGGCGCAGCTGCGCCGCAAGCTGGAGCCGGACCCGGCCAGGCCCCGGCACCTGATCACCGAGCCGGGCATGGGTTACCGCTTCGAGCTCTGACCCGGCGTCTCAGTACCCCGTCTCAGTAGCCGAAGTCCTGCGTCCAGTAGTGGCCGGGCGGGTAGTAGCCGATGCCGATCGTGGTGAACTCGCAGGACAGGATGTTCTGCCGGTGCGGCGGCGAGTGCATCCAGACGTTCATCACGATCGCCGCGGTCGCCTGGCCGTAGGCGATGTTCTCGCCGCCGGTCTTGTCCTCGGGGTAGCCGGCGGAGATCTCCCGGGCGTCCCAGCCGGTGCCGTTCGGCGTGGTGTGGCTGAAGTAGCCCCGGGTGGCCATGTCCTGGCTGTGCCGCTGCGCCGCCCGCATCAGCCGGGGGTCCACCTTGAGCGGTCCGCAGCCGGCCGCGCGGCGCTGCACGTTGGTGATGGCCAGCACCTGCCCGGCCGGCCCGGACAGTACCGGCGGGACCGGTACGGGCGGTGGGACCGGCACCTGCGGCGGTGTCGGCGCGGGCGGCGGGACGGGCACCGGCGGGGGGAGCGGCAGCAGCAGCGGGCTGCCCTGGTCGGGGGTGCCGGCCGGGTCCGGCGGCGGCGGCCCGATGATCATGGGCCCGGCCAGGGTGGTCGGGTCGGGTTGCGGCGGGACGGGTTGCTGATGCGGCCCCACCATCACGGTGACCACGGCGATCAGGGCGCCACAGCCCAGGCCGGCGAGCGCCGGAACTAGATGCCGCCGCCCGATGGTAGTCACAGTGGGTGAACGTAGCAGACTGCGCAGCGTGCACTCCGATAGCGCCATTCGGCTGACAGCATGGGTTCACGGCCACGTCCAGGGTGTGGGTTTTCGCTGGTGGACGCGCTCCAGGGCGCTCGAGTTGGGCCTGGTAGGCAGCGCGTCGAACCTGCGGGACGGCCGTGTGGAGATCATTGCGGAAGGAGACAGGCCGGCCTGCGAAGCTCTGCTTGTCACGCTCCGTAGTGGGCATTCGCCGGGTCGGGTCGATCGGGTGACCGAGCGTTGGAGCGAGGCGACCGGAACGCTCACCTCGTTCATCGAGCGCTGACCCGGGCGCTGGTCCCTGGCCCTGACGGTTGTTACCGAGCTGCACACTAGGCAGGTTTGGGCGCCGGAATTGCTGCCTCCTGTGGAGTTCGGTAACAACAGGCCGCGGGGCGACGGGGCCGGTCAGGGCGGCGCCGTCGGGGGTGGCTTGTATCCTTGGGCCGTTCGCGTGACCGGGCAGCTCCGGGCCCCGACGAGAGGCCAGCCACGACGTGCACCTCAAACGCCTGACGCTGAAGGGTTTCAAGTCCTTCGCCTCGGTTACCGAGCTGCGCCTCGAGCCGGGGATCACCTGCGTGGTGGGGCCCAACGGCTCCGGCAAGTCGAACGTGGTCGACGCGATCATGTGGGTGTTCGGCGAGCAGGGCGCCAAGGCATTGCGCGGCGGCAAGATGGAGGACGTGATCTTCGCCGGCACCGCCGGCCGGCCGCCGTTGGGGCGCGCCGAGGTCACCCTGACCATCGACAACTCCGACGGCGCGCTGCCCATCGACTACTCCGAGGTGTCGATCACCCGCCGGATGTTCCGCGACGGCGCCGGCGAGTACGAGATCAACGGCAACAGCTGCCGGCTGCTGGACATCCAGGAGCTGCTCTCCGACTCCGGCATCGGCCGTGAGATGCACGTGGTGGTCGGGCAGGGTCAGCTGGCTGCGATCCTGGAGGCCAAGCCGGAGGAGCGCAGGGCCTTCATCGAAGAGGCCGCCGGCGTGCTCAAGCACCGCAAGCGCAAGGAGAAGGCGCTCCGCAAGCTCGACGCGATGCAGACCAACCTGACCAGGTTGACCGACCTCACCGGTGAGCTGCGCCGCCAGCTGAAGCCGCTCGGCAAGCAGGCGGAGATCGCCCGACGGGCGCAGACGGTGCAGTCCGAGCTGCGCGACGCCAAGCTGCGCCTCGCCGCCGACGACCTGGTCACCCTGCGTACCGAGCTGGCCAGGGAGGAGGCCGACGAGGCCACCGCGAGGGCACGGCGCGCCGAGATCGAGCAGCTGCTGACCGCCGCCCGGCACGAGCTGGCCGGCCGGGAGGCCGAGCTGGCCGCCGCCCAGCCGGCGCTGACGGCCGCGCAGGAGACCTGGTACCGGCTGTCGTCGCTGCAGGAACGGCTGCGCGGCACGGTGCGGCTGGCCGCCGAGCGCTGCCGGCACCTGTCCGAACCGGTCGAAGCCGCCGGCTCGGGGCGCGACCCGGACGAGCTGGAGGCCGAGGCGGAGACCATCGCCGACCGGGAGGACACGCTGCTCGCCGAGGTCGCCGACGCACGCCGGGCGCTCAGCGCGACGGTGGAGCGGCTGACCGAGGGGGAGCGCGCACTGGCCGCCGCCGAGCGGGCACACCTGGCGGCCGTCCGCGCGGTCGCCGACCGGCGGGCCGGGCTGGCCACCCTGGCCGGGCGGGCCGAGGCACTGCGCAGCAAGTCCGCCGCAACGGCCGAAGAGATCGACCGGCTGTCCGGCGCGCTGGCCGAGGCCCGGTCGCGCACCGAGGCGGCCGAGGCCGAGCTGTCCGTGCTGCAGGCCGACTTCGGCGCGCTGGACGACGGCGACAACGGGCTGGACCAGCGCGGCCGGGTCGCCGGCGACGCGCACGACGAGGCGAAGGAACGGGTCGCCGAGCTGGTCGCGAGCGAGCGTGCGCTGGAGCGCGACCGGGCGCACTGGAAGGCCCGGGTGGAGGCGCTCTCGCTGGGCCTGCGGCGCAAGGACGGCCCGGCCGCGCTGCTGGCCGCCGGCGACCGGTTGCCCGGGCTGCTGGGCTCGCTAGCGGGCCTGGTCACCGTCGAGCCCGGTGCCGAGGCCGCGCTGGCCGCCGCGCTTGGCGGGTTGGCCGAGGGTGTCGCGGTGTCCTCGGTCGGCGAGGCGGTGGCCGCCCTGCTGCTGCTCAAGTCGGAGGGCGCCGGCCGCGCCGGGATCATGATCGGCACCGGCGAGGTGGTTGGCCCGCCGGCCGGTGGTCGGCCCACCCTGCCAGGTGGCGCGCGCTGGGCCGACGACCTGGTCAGCGTGCCGGAGCGGCTGCGCCCCTCGGTCCGCCGCGCGCTCGCCGACGTGGTCGTGGTGGACGACCTGGCCGCCGCGGAACGGGTGGTGGCCCAGCTGACCGGGGCGCTGCCCTCGGTCCGTGCGGTCACCGCCGAGGGCGACCTGCTCGGCGCCGGTTGGGCCGTCGGCGGCTCCGCCAAGGACCAGAGCGCGATCGAGGTACAGGCCGCGATCGACGAGGCCGTCGAGACCTCCGAGGGGCTGGACCACAAGCTGGAGGGGCTGCGCGCCGCGCTGGACGGCGCCCGGGCCGAGGAGTCGGCCCGCCTCGCCGATGTGGAGGCCGCCCAGGAGGCGCAGAGCGCGGCGGACGCCCGCCGGTCCGCGGTGGCGCAGCGGTTGGGCCGGGCCGACCAGGCGGTGCGGTCCGCCTCGGCCGAGGCGGACCGGTTGCGCCGGCAGCGCGATGACGTGGAGGCCAGTCGGATCGAGGCGCTGGGCGCGCTCGACGAGGCGGAGCAGCGGCTGGAGGCGGCGCAGGGCGAGCCGGTCGACGAGGAGCCGGACGACGCCATCCGCGAAGAGGCCGCCGAGGCGCTGGCCGGGGTCCGGGCCGAGGAGATGGAGGCCCGGCTGGCGCTGCGGACCGCCGAGGAACGGGCCAGGGCGATCGCCGGCCGTGCCGAGTCGCTGCGCCGCCAGGCCAGTTCCGAGCGGGACGCGCGGGCCAGGGCGGCCAGCGCCAGGGCGGCCCGGGAGCGCGGCGCGACGATCTCCGAGGCGGTCCGCTCCGCCGGCGAGGTCGCGCTCGAGCGCATCGAGGTGTCGCTGGCCACCGCCGAGGCGGAGCGCGAGGCGGCCCGCTCGGCCAGGGACTCCGGGGAGGCCGCGGTCGGCGAGGTGCGGGCCAGGGTGAACCAGCTGACCGGCGAGCTGGAGCGGCTGACCGACACGGTGCACCGCGACGAGGTGCTGCGTGCGCAGTCGCGGCTGCGGGTCGAGCAGCTGGAGTCCCGGATCGCCGGCGACTTCGGCATGGGACTGGAGGAGCTGACCGCCGAGTACGGCCCGGACCAGGAGGTTCCGCCGGGCCTCGGTGAGCTGGCCGAGTACGAGGCGGCCAAGGAGCGCGGCGAGGACGTGACCGCGCCGCCCGCGATGCCCTACGACCGGCCCACCCAGGAGCGGCGTGCCCAGCGCGCCCAGCGTGACCTGGCCACCCTGGGCAAGGTGAACCCGCTGGCGCTGGAGGAGTTCGCCGCGCTGGAGGAGCGCTACAAGTTCCTGTCCACCCAGCTGGAGGACCTGAAGGCGACCCGGCGCGACCTGCTCACCGTGGTGCGCGACGTCGACGACAAGATCCTCGAGGTGTTCGCGTCGGCCTACGCGGACGTGGCCAGGGAGTTCGAGATCGTGTTCGCCACGCTGTTCCCCGGCGGGCAGGGCAAGTTGGTGCTCACCGACCCGGACGACCTGCTCACCACCGGCGTGGACGTCGAGGCGCGGCCGCCCGGCAAGAAGATCAAGCGGCTGTCCCTGCTCTCCGGCGGGGAGAAGTCGCTGACCGCCGTGGCCATGCTGGTGGCGATCTTCCGGGCCCGGCCGTCCCCGTTCTACGTGATGGACGAGATCGAGGCGGCGCTGGACGACGCGAACCTGCGCCGGCTGATCGTGCTGCTCGAGGAGCTGCGGGCCACCTCGCAGCTGATCATCATCACCCACCAGAAGCCCACTATGGAGGTGGCCGACGCGCTGTACGGGGTGAGCATGCGCGGCGACGGCATCACCACGCTGATCTCGCAGCGGCTTCGCGGAGTGCCCGCCGCCGGCTGAGCTTCGGTGCCGCCCCGCCCGTTCGGTTGCCGCGGTGTCAGGATGGCACCGTGATGGACTCGTTCGCCGCCCGGACCGCGCTCGCCCAAGGACAGGTCGGACAGACCGCCGTGAACATCGGCGTGGTGTGGATCGTCGTCGCGGTAGTGGTGGTGCTGCTGCTCATCGCGCTGGTCGTAGGCCTGGTGACGGCCCGGCGCAGGCGGGTCAACCTGCGCGCGGACCGGCCGGATCAGACGCCGGACAAGCCGAGGGAGGTCTACCGGGGTACCGGGGCCATCAGCTTCTCGGCCGGCACCGGTACCGCCGAGCGCCCCGCGCCGCCGGCCGGCGACGGCACCGCCGACCCAGCCTCCAACGGGCTGGCCCCGGCACCGCCCGCGAAGCCGGCACCGCCCGTCCAGCCGGCGCCGCCCGCCCAGCCGGCGCCGCCCGCCCAGCCGGCGCCGCCCAGCGAGGCCGCGCCGCCCAGAACGACGCCGCCGCCGAGCGAGGCCGCGCCGCCCAGAACGACGCCGCCGCCGAGCGAGGCCGAGCCGGCGCGGCCCGAGCCGGTCCCGCCGGCCGCGCCGGAGCGGCCCGAGTCGGCCGAGCCGGTCCCGCCGGCCGCGCCGGAGCGGCCCGAACCGGTTGAGCCGGTCCCGCCGACCGCACCCGAGCGGCCCGAGTCGGCCGAGCCGGTCCCGCCGGTACCGCCGGCCGAGCCCGTCCCGCCGACGACTGAGCTGGCCCCGCCGGTCCCGCCCGCACCGGCCGCCGAACCCGAGCCACCCCGCACCGCGGCGCCGCCCCCCTCGGCGGCACCGCCCCGCACCGGGCCGGCCGCCGCGGCGCCGGCTCCCGTCGTCGCGGCGCCGCCCACCTTGCAACCGTCGGCACCCGCCGAGACCATCGAACCGGCCGAGGGGCGCCTGGAGCGGCTGCGCGGACGGCTCGCCGGCTCCCGGTCCGCGTTCGGCCAGGGCATTCTCGGCCTGCTCGGTGGCGGTGAGCTGGACGAGGAGTCCTGGGAAGAGGTCGAGGACACCCTGCTGTTGGCCGACCTCGGCGCGGACACCACCGCCGAGCTGGTCGGCACGCTGCGTGCCGAGATCGCCGCCAAGGGAGCGCGCACCCCGGAGCAGGCCCGGCAACTGCTCCACGAGGTACTCACCGCCGCACTGTTGCCGGAGCTGGACCGCTCGGTGCGCGCCCTGCCGCACGACGGCCGGCCCGCCGTGGTGCTGGTGGCCGGGGTGAACGGCACCGGCAAGACCACCACCACCGGCAAGCTGGCCAGGGTGCTGGTGGCCGGGGGCCGGACCGTGGTGCTCGGCGCGGTCGACACGTTCCGGGCCGCCGCGGCCGAGCAACTCGTCACCTGGGGTGAGCGGGCCGGCGCCGAGGTGGTGCGCGGGCCGGAGGGGGCCGACCCGGCCAGCGTTGCGTTCGAGGCGGTCAAGCGCGCGGCCGAGTCCGGCGCGGACGCGGTGCTGCTCGACACCGCGGGGCGGCTGCACACCAAGGCCGGGCTGATGGACGAGCTCAGCAAGATCAAGCGGGTGGTGTCCCGGCAGGGCGACGTGGACGAGGTCCTGCTGGTGCTCGACGCGACCACCGGGCAGAACGGGGTCATCCAGGCCAGGGTGTTCGCCGAGGTCATCGATGTGACCGGCATCGTGCTGACCAAGCTGGACGGCACCGCGAAGGGTGGCATCGTGTTCCGCGTCCAGCGCGAGCTGGGTGTGCCGGTCAAGCTGGTCGGTCTGGGCGAGGGTCCGGACGACCTGGCCCCGTTCGAGCCGTCGGCGTTCGTGGACGCTCTGCTGGCCTGACCGCGCGCGGGCTGAGCTCGCCGGGGCGTGCGAACACCGGGTGCCCACCGCCCGGCTGTAAAGACGCTAAGGACCAGCGACAGTAACAACAGTCGCATCTCGACCATGATCGAATCGGACTGGCGTTACTGTCGGCGGCGATCACCCGATACGGCGCGAGCAGGCCGACCGGGAGTTCCCGTCGACGTTCGGCTCCGTGCCCCAGGCTGCGCCCGAGCGGACGGTGCCGCTCGGCGCGGATTCGCTACCGCCCTGCCGGGCGCGACCCGCGACCGAACGGGCCGCCCCGGCCCGCTTGCCTGCGCCCAACCCGGCCCGCCTGTTCCCGGCCCGTTTCCGGCGCGGCGCGGCGGCTCACCGGGGGCGGCCCGGCGCGCGACCGTCCGGTCCGGCCCGTGAGTCGTCGAGCAAGCCGGGTTGTTGCCGGTGGGACCGCTGTGACTCGCTCTGGGTGATCGGCGTCACTCGCACCGGACGGGTGAACCGGTTGAGAGGGTCACTTAACCTCCCTGTAACGACATGGGCGTGCTCGTTCACCGCTGCGCAACATGGAGCGCCTTTCGGCGAAACATCCCCCACAGATCCTTCTCGCCAACCTGGCTGACAGGAGGACAAGAAGGTGATCAACGCAGGGGATACCGCTTGGGTGCTCGCCAGCGCGGCGCTGGTGATGCTGATGACCCCAGGCCTGGCGTTCTTCTACGGCGGCATGGTCCGAAGCAAGAGCGTGCTGAACATGCTGATGATGAACTTCATCTGCTTGGCAGTGATCGGCGTGCTCTGGACGCTGTTCGGGTACAGCTGGGCGTTCGGGAACGACGCGTTCGGCGGCCTGGTCGGCGGCAACGAGTTCGCCGGGCTCGGCAAGACAATCGGCCACTTCGTCGGGGTGGCCGTGACCGGCCCGCCCGCGGTGGCCTGGCCAGGGCCGGATGCCCTGCCGGCAACGGCCTTCGTGATGTTCCAACTGATGTTCGCGATCATCACCCCGGCGCTGATCTCCGGCGCGATCGCGGACCGCGTCAAGTTCTGGTCCTGGACGCTGTTCGTCGTCGTCTGGGGCGCGATCGTCTACTTCCCGGTCGCGCACTGGGTGTTCGCGTTCGACGGCTTCACCGGTGCCGACTCGCACGGCGGTTGGATCGCCAACACGCTGAAGGCCGAGGACTTCGCCGGTGGTACCGCGGTGCACATCAACGCCGGTGCCGCGGGTCTCGCGTTGGCCATCGTGCTCGGTCGGCGCAAGGGCTGGCCGCGTGATCCGATGCGGCCGCACAACCTGCCCTACGTGCTGCTGGGCGCGAGCCTGCTGTGGTTCGGCTGGTACGGCTTCAACGCCGGCTCCGCACTGAGCGCCGGCGACCTGGCCGGGGTTGCGTTCACCAACACCACGGTGGCCACCTGCGCCGCGGTGCTGGGCTGGCTGCTCGTCGAGCAGTTCAGGGACGGCAAGCCGACCACTCTCGGCGCGGCCTCGGGTGCCGTCGCCGGTCTGGTGGCCATCACTCCTGCCTGCGGCTTCGTCAACCCGCTCGGTGGCATCGCAATCGGCCTGATCGCCGGCGCGGTGTGTGCACTGGCGGTGGGCATCAAGTTCAAGTTCGGCTTCGACGACTCGCTCGACGTGGTCGGCGTCCACCTGGTCGGCGGCATCATCGGCACGCTGCTGATCGGCTTCTTCGGCACCAAGAGTGTGAACTCGGCGGCGCTCGGCGAGGACGGGCTGTTCTACGGCGGCGGCTTCACCCAGCTGGGTCGGCAGGCCATCGCGGCCGGGTCGGTGATGGTCTACTCGTTCGTGATGGCGTTCATCATCGGCACGATCATCAAGAAGACGATCGGGTTCCGGGTGGACGAAGAGGCCGAGGTCACCGGCATCGACGAGGGCGAGCACGCGGAGACCGCGTACGACTTCTCATCGGTCGGCGGCCGCGCGAGCGCCGGTCTGGGGCAGCACGCCATCGGCGGGGACAAGGTGGCGGCGAACGCGACCGCCAGTGTCACGAAGGAGGGCTGACCGGACATGAAGCTGGTGACAGCGATCATCAAGCCGTTCGTGCTGGAGGACGTCAAGGGCGCACTGGAACAGATCGGTGTCCTCGGCATGACGGTCAGCGAGGTGCAGGGTTACGGCAGGCAGAAGGGCCACACCGAGGTCTACCGGGGTGCTGAGTACTCGGTCGACTTCGTACCCAAGGTCCGCATCGAGGTCGTCACCGACGACGCGATGGTGGACAAGGTGGTCGACGCCGTGGTCGAGGCAGCCCGCACCGGCAAGATCGGTGACGGCAAGGTCTGGGTCAGCCCGGTCGACGCAATCGTGCGAGTGCGTACCGGGGAACGCGGCACAGACGCGATCTGATCGAGGCGACGGGGTGATCGCGGTGTGCCATGGAGTGACCGCGATCGCCCCGTTGCCGGTGTCGCCGCCACGGGGTGTGATCATTCGGCTCTCGGAACGTTCGGGAGGACGATTTGATCCACACAGACGTGGTCAATGCGGGAAGTACCGCATGGGTGCTGGTCAGTGCCGCCCTGGTGATGTTGATGACGCCAGGGCTGGCACTGTTCTACGGCGGCCTGGTGCGCTCCAAGAGCGTGCTCAACATGATGATGATGAACCTGATGTGCCTGGGTGTGGTCACCGTCCTGTGGATGGTGTTCGGCTACTCCCTGGTGTTCGGCAACGACATCGGGCACGGCCTGATCGGCGGCCTGGACCACGTCGGGCTGCGGGACGCCGCGAGCGTCGTGGGCCCGCCCTCGGACCGGATCCCGCTGTTGGCGTTCGCGATGTTCCAGCTGATGTTCGCGGTGATCACCGCCGCGCTGCTGGCCGGGGCGATCGCGGACCGGGCCAAGTTCTGGAGCTGGACGGTCTTCATCGCGTTATGGACCTGCCTGGTCTACTTCCCGCTGGCGCACTGGGTGTTCGCGTTCAACGGCTACGCCGCACAGTCCGGTGGTTGGATCGCCAACCAGCTCAAGGCGCTGGACTTCGCCGGCGGCACCGTGGTGGAGATCAACTCGGGGGCGTCGGCGCTGGCGTTGGCGCTGATCCTGGGCAAGCGCCGGGGGTGGCCGAGGGACCCGTTCCGGCCGCACAACATGCCGAACGTGCTGCTCGGCGCCGGGCTGCTGTGGTTCGGCTGGTTCGGCTTCAACGCCGGTTCGGCGCTGGCGGTCGGCGCGGTGGCGGCCAATGCGTTCACCACCACGATGACCGCGTCGGCGGCCAGCCTGATCACCTGGCTGATCTACGAACAGATCGACGACGGCCGGCCGACCTCGCTCGGCGCGGCCTCCGGGGCGCTCGCCGGGCTGATCGCGATCACCCCGGCCTGCGGCTTCGTGGACACCTGGGGAGCACTGGTGATCGGTGCGGTGGCCGGCGTGGTGTGCGCGCTGGCGATCAAGCTGAAGTACCGGCTGGGCTACGACGACTCGCTGGACGTGGTGGCGCTGCACGGCGTGGGGGGACTGCTCGGCACCGTGCTGGTCGGCCTGTTCGCCACCGTGGCGGTCAACCCGGCGGGCGCGGACGGGTTGTTCTACGGGGGCGGCCTCGGGCAGCTCGGCCGGCAGGCGCTGGCTGCCGCGGTGGCGGTGTGCTACGCCTTCGGGGTCACGCTGCTGCTGGCCTGGCTGGTGCGGTCGGTCATGGGCTTCCGGGTGGACCGGGAGGTCGAGCACGGCGGCATCGATGAGGCCGAACATGCGGAGAGCGGTTACGACCTCTCCCTGCTCGGCTCCGCCACAAGCGGGGGCGGCGGGGTAGTGACATCGGGGGCGGCCACGCGGGGAACCGCGAGGCCTGAACAGGAGGACGTGAAGCGATGAAGCTGATCACGGCAATCATCAAGCCGTTCGTGCTGGAGGACGTCAAAGGCGCGCTGGAGCAGCTCGGCGTGCTCGGCATGACGGTGAGCGAGGCGTCCGGCTTCGGCCGGCAGAAGGGGCACACCGAGGTCTACCGGGGTGCCGAGTACACCGTCGACTTCGTCCCGAAGATCAGGGTCGAGGTGGCGGTGGACGACAGCATCGCGGAGAAGGTGGTCGACGCAGTGGTGCAGGCGGCGCGCACCGGCAAGATCGGCGACGGCAAGGTCTGGGTGACCACGCTGTCGACCGTTGTCCGGGTTCGCACCGGGGAACGCGGCAGTGACGCTCTCTGAGTCAGCTCTTTCATCTCCTTCATCGCGGTTGGTCGGGGGAACAATTCGATGAGCACGACGGCCGGCATCGCCGACGACCTCATTCGGGCCAGGGCGGTGCTGCTGAACCCGGGACCCGGGCAGCGCCGGCTGGCGGCGGAGCCACTGCGCGGCGCGTTGGTCGACCTGCACGATTTCTGGCTGGCCTCGCGGGCGGCCACGATCGGGATGACCGAGGGCGTCGCGCTGGTCGCGGTCGGCGCGCTCGGTCGCCGCGAGCTGGTGCCGTACTCCGACCTGGACCTCGTGATGGTGCACGACCGCCGCCCGGACGCGGACCGGTTGGCCGAGGCCATGTGGTACCCGCTCTGGGACGCCGGCATCGGCCTCGACCATTCGGTACGGACCCCGGGGCAGGTGGTGCAGGTCGCGGCCACCGACCTGCGCGCCGCGCTCGGCCTGCTCGAAGCCCGCCACCTGGCGGGGGAGAAGGCGCTGTTCGACAAGGTCAACTCGGCGGTGCGGCAGTCCTGGCGGGCCGGCATCCGCAGCCGGTTCGACGAGCTGGTCGAGATGACCAACGGCCGCTGGGAGCGCAACGGCGACGTGGCGCACCGCGTCGAGCCGAACCTCAAGGACGGCCGGGGCGGGCTGCGGGACGTGTACCTGCTGGACGCGCTGGCCGCCGCGCAGCTGATCGACCGGGCCGGCCCGGACGTGGCGGCGGCGCGGTTGCTGCTGCTCAACGTCCGTACCGAGCTGCACCGGCTGGCCGGTCGGGCCCGCGATGTGCTGCGCGCCCAGGATGCCGACGACATCGCCGCACTGCTCGAACTGGGTGACCGGTTCGACCTGGCCAGGGCGCTGTCCGGGGCGGCACGCACGGTGGCCTACGCCGTCGACGTGGGTCTGCGCGCGGCCCGTTCCGCGCTGCCCCGCCGCGGCCTGGCCGCGCTGCGGCGGGCGCCGGTCCGCCGCCCGCTCGACGAGGGTGTGGTCGAGCACAACGGCGAGGTGTCGCTGGCCAGGGACGCGGCGGCGGCCAAGGACCCGGCACTCGTACTCCGGGTGGCGGCCACCGCCGCGCGGACCGGGCTGCCGATCGCGGCCGGCACCCTGACCAGGCTCGCGGACACCGCGCCGGAGCTGCGGATGCCGTGGCCGAGGGCGGCGGTGGTGGAGCTGCTCTCGCTGCTCGGCTGCGGTCGGCCGCTGGTGGACGTGGTGGAGGCGCTGGACCGGGGCGGGCTGTGGGGCCGGCTTTTCCCGGAGTGGGGCGCGGTGCGCGACATGCCGCCCCGGGACCGGGCACACGTCTGGACCGTGGACCGGCACCTGGTGGAGACCTGTGCCCAGGCCGCCCGGCTGACGACCCTTGTGGCCCGCCCCGACCTGCTGCTGCTGGGCGCGCTGCTGCACGACATCGGCAAGGGCCGCGACGAGGACCACTCCGTGGTCGGCGAAGGGCTGGGCCGACAGGTCGGGCGGCGGCTGGGGTTGCCCGAGCGCGACGTGGCCACCCTGGCCGCGATGGTGCGGCACCACCTGCTGCTCCCGGACACCGCGACCCGGCGTGACCTGGAGGACGGCGCGACCGTGACCAGGGTGGTCGAGACGCTGGGCGGCGACCCGCAGCTGTTGGAGCTGCTGCACGCGCTGGCCCAGGCCGACTCGCTGGCCACCGGGCCGGGGGTGTGGAGCCCGTGGAAGCGCACGCTGATCGACGAGCTCGTCGAGCGCTGCCGAGCGGCGATGACGGGCGAGCCGATCCGACTGCCGGAGCCGCTGGACGAGGTGCGCCGCGAGCTGGCCGGGCGCGCCGCGTCGACCGGCCGCCCGCAGATCACGCTGCGTGTGGCTTCCGGCTCGGGGGACGCCTCGGGAACCGGCGGCGGCGAGGTCGGCCCGGACGAGCCGACGGTCGTGCTGGTGGCGCTGCCGGACCGGCCGGGTTCGCTGTCGCTGGCCGCCGGCGTGCTGGCGCTGCACTCGCTGGAGGTGCACGTCGCGGACCTGCGCTCGCACCAGGGCATCGCGGTGGACACCTTCGGGGTATCACCGAGGTTCGGTCGGATGCCGGACCCGGCCGTGCTGCGTGATGACCTGGCCCGGGTGCTGGACGGCACGCTCGACCTGACCGAGGCGCTGGCGCGCAAGGAACGGGACTACGCGCGTCCGGCCGGGTTGGAGGAGCGGGTCCGGCCTCGGGTGCTCTGGTTCGACGACGAGGCCACCGGCGCGGTGGTGCTGGAGCTGCGGGGCTCGGACCGGATCGGCCTGTTGCACCGGATCGCCGCCGCGCTGGAGAGCTGCGGGGCGGACGTCCGGTGGGCGAAGGTCGAGACGCTGGGCTCCTCGGTGGTCGACTCGTTCTGCCTGGTGGAGGTGGACGGCCAGAGCTCGCTGCCCCGGCCGGTCCGCCGCAGGATCGAGCAGGCGGTGCTGGCCGCGGCCACCAGCTGACGTTCGCCAGTAGCCTCGGCTCATGGTCGGTGCCGCTGTGGATCGAGCCGCTGTGGATCGGCTGGTCGAGGAGCACCTGGGCGACCCCGGGTCGGGCTGGAGCATGGGCACCAGGGGCGCGATCGCCGAGTTCGTCCGTGACCCGGGCGAGCCGGCCACCAGGGCCCCCGGATCCGTGGTGACCGCGCGCGGTGGCATCCGGCTCGTACTGCCCGGCGGCGTCCGCCCGGTGGCCTACGAGACGCCGGCCGGGCCCCGGGACGACTGGAACCACGCGGTGGCGCTCTGCCTGCCGGCTGACGACGCCCGGTGCGCGGTCCGGACCTCGGTCACCGAGCTGGGTCCCGACGAGGACGGCCTGCGCCCCGCCGACCGCGCCTCGGTGCTGTTCGACCTCGGGCTCGGCACGCCGACGGTGGATGTCTGCGTGCGCGTCGCGGACCCCGAGCTGCTCGAGCTGCTGCGCGCGTCGGCCGGCCGGTCGCTGTTCGCCGACGCCGGCCAGCTGGCCGGGCGGGTGGCCGCCGCCAGCCCGCACCGGGTGTTCGCCACCGCGTGCGGGCGGGTCGAGGTCTTCGTCGCCATCCCACCCGTTGCCGGCCGCTCCCCGGACGGCCCGCACACCCACCTGCTGCCGCACCTGCTGCGGACCGGAACCGGCCGGCCCGGGGGCCACCCGGCGACGGTGCCGATCCCGGTGGGGCTGGTGTCGTGCGCCGAGCTGTACCCGCCGCACCCGGCCCGGGACCTCCTCGGCCGGCCGACACCGTTCGACGCTGCCCGCCACCACACCTTCCAGGGGCTGTTGCAACGGTTCGGCGACGCCGGCCAACGCCGAGTCAAGGCGGCCACGATCAGCGCGGTGCGCAGCGGCGGTCCGCCGCCCGCCACCGGCGACCCGGTCGCCGGGGTGCGCGATCCGCTCGGCCGGGCCGCCGTCGCGGTGGCGTTGCGGCAGCTGGCGCACACCGACGCCGGGACGCTCCACCCGGCCTGGGCCGACCGCCGGCACCCGCCCGCCGCGTTGCTCGACCCGGACGGCGACCGCAACGGCGGCTGATCCCCCCGATCGGCCCTACGGATCGGGCTCCGAGAGCCGCCCGAGATCCGCCGAGATCACAGTGGCGGACCCGACGGGCTGGAACGATCGGGGCCCGTCGGCCGTTGACCCAACGTGACGGGGACAGCGGGCGACCCGACCGTCCTCACGGTGTCCAAGCGGTCGTTCGTGCTGGTCGCGGGCATCCCGGGGGCAGGGAAGAGCAGCATGCTGGCGCGGCGCCCGATCGCCGTGCCCGGTGCTGTGGTGCTGGACTCCGACCGGGTCCGGGAGTGGCTGCGGGACAGGCTCCCGGCCGGCCTGCCCTACCGGAGCTACCGGGGCCTGGTGCACCTGCTGTACCGGGTCCAGATCGTGCTGACGGCGCTGGTCGCCCTCGGCCCGGTGGTGGTGCACATGCCGGCCACCGCCGCGTTCACCCGGGTCGCCATGGTGGCGCTGGCGATGCTGGCCTGCCGCCGCCGGGACCTGGTGTGGGTGCATGCCGAGCCCGAGGAGGCCCGGCGCGGCCAGCGCAGCAGGGGGCGGGTGCTGCCGCGCTCCAGCTTCGAGCGGCACGTGCGGCGCGGCGGTGCCTTCGTCGAGAGGCTCCGCGCCGGTCACCGGCCACCCGGATGGCACCGGGTCACCCTGTTGGACCGCCGCCAGGCGGGGCACGGGCTGGTTCTCACCACCCGGTGACACCCTCGGGGCGACCGGCTCCAGCGGACCCCTCGGTCACTCGTCTAGTCTCGACGGACAAGGCGTCCGGGCCATCGAACAGGGTCTGGGCGTTGGCGAGCGTGCGGCCGCCCGAACCTGAACGACGAGCTGGAGCGACGAGTCACCGTGTTTGACACCCTCTCCGAGCGCCTGACCGGCGCATTGCGCGACCTGCGCGGCAAGGGCCGGCTCTCCGAAGCCGACATCGACTCCACCTGCCGGGAGATCCGCATCGCGCTGCTCGAGGCGGATGTGGCACTGCCGGTGGTGCGGACGTTCGTGGCCCGGGTCAAGGACCGCGCCAAGGGCGCCGAGGTCTCCGGTGCGCTGAACCCCGCGCAGCAGGTCGTCAAGATCGTCAACGAGGAGCTCGTCGGCATCCTTGGCGGCGAGACCCGGCGGCTGAACCTGGCCAAGCAGGGCCCGAGCGTGATCATGCTCGCCGGCCTGCAGGGTTCCGGCAAGACCACGTTGGCCGGCAAGCTGGCCAAGTGGCTGGCCGGCCAGGGGCACACCCCGTTGCTGGTGGCCTGCGACCTGCAGCGCCCCAACGCGGTGAACCAGCTGCAGATCGTCGGCGAGCGCGCCGGGGCCACGACCTTCGCGCCGGAGCCGGGTAACGGCGTCGGCGACCCGGTCGACGTCGCCCGCCGGGGCATCGCGCACGCCCGCGACAAGCACTACGACATCGTTGTGGTGGACACCGCCGGCCGCCTCGGGGTTGACACCGAGCTGATGGCGCAGGCCGCCGCGATCCGGGATGCGACCAATCCGGACGAGGTCCTGTTCGTCGTCGACGCCATGATCGGCCAGGACGCGGTGGCCACCGCCGAGGCGTTCCGCGACGGCGTCGGCTTCACCGGCGTGGTACTCACCAAGCTCGACGGCGACGCCAGGGGTGGTGCCGCGCTGAGTGTGCGCGAGGTGACCGGCCAGCCCATCCTGTTCGCCTCGAACGGGGAGAAGCTGGAGGACTTCGACGTCTTCCACCCGGACCGGATGGCCAGCCGGATCCTGGGCATGGGCGATGTGCTCACGCTGATCGAGCAGGCCGAGCAGGTCTTCGACGCCAAGCAGGCCGAGGCCACCGCCAGCAAGATCACCAGCGGTGAGCTGAGCCTGGAGGACTTCCTCCAGCAGATGCTGGCGATCCGCAAGATGGGCCCGATCGGCAACCTGCTCGGCATGCTGCCCGGCGCGAACACCGGCCAGATGAAAGAGGCGCTGTCGCAGGTCGACGACCGTCAGCTGGACCGGCTGCAGGCCATCATCCGGGGCATGACGCCGGCCGAACGGGACGACCCGAAGATCATCAATGGCTCCCGCCGGCTGCGCATCGCCAAGGGCTCCGGGGTGTCGGTGAGCGAGGTCAACGACCTGGTCAGCCGCTTCTTCGAAGCTCGCAAGATGATGAAGCAGATGGCCGGCCAGTTCGGCTTCGGCGGCGGTGGGCGCCGGGCTTCGAAGAGCCGCAAGGGCAAGAAGGGCAAGGGGCGCTCCACCGGCCAGGCCCGGCCGCGCGGTGGGCTGCCGGCACTGCCCGACCTGTCCAAGATGCCGCCCGGGCTCAACGAGCTGCCGCCCGGCCTTGCCGGGCTGGACCAGCTGCCCGCCGGGTTCGACCCGTCCCGGCTCAAGCTGCCCAAGTCGAAGTGACCGAGGGCGACCGCGGGTGAGCATCGCGCCGGGAGCCGCGCGGGACCGAGGATCCGGAACGGCCTACCACCTTCGCGGTGTGCTGCTCCCGGAGGAACGGCACACCGAGCTGTGGATCACCGGGGACGGGCTGGTCGGCGACGGGCCGATCCCGGGTGCGGAGACGTTGGCCGACCGGGGCTGGATCGTGCCGGGGCTGGTCGACGCGCACTGCCACGTCGGGCTGGGTACCCAGGGCGCGACCACGATGGCGGAGGCGGTCGAGCAGGCCGAGACCGACCGGGACGCCGGCACCCTGCTGGTCCGCGACTGCGGCTCACCGCTGGACACCCGGCCGCTGCAGGCCCGTGACGACCTGCCGTTGATCATCCGCACGGCCCGGCACCTGGCAAGGCCGAAGCGGTACATCCCCGGCCTCGCGGTCGAGCTGGACGACCCCGCGCTGCTGCCCGAGGAGGTCGCCACGCAGGCCGCCGCCGGCGACGGCTGGGTCAAGCTGGTCGGTGACTGGATCGACAGGGCGGTCGGCGACCTGGCGCCGGTGTGGCCGGACGACGTGCTGGTCGAGGCGATCGACGCGGCGCACGCGGCCGGCGCCAGGGTCACCGCGCACGTCTTCGGCACCGACGCGCTGCCCGGGCTGATCCGGGCCGGCATCGACTGCATCGAGCACGGCACCGGGCTCACCGACGAGCTGATCGGGGAGATGGCCGAGCGGGGTACCGCACTCGTGCCGACCCTGATCAACGTGGAGAACTTCCCCGGCTTCGCCGACGCGGCCAGCAAGTACCCGGTCTACGCGGCGCACATGCGCGAGCTGTACCGGACCGCCGACGACGTGGTGCGGCGCGCGGTCGAGGCCGGGGTGGCGGTCTACGCGGGCACCGACGCCGGCGGCGGCATCGCGCACGGGCGGATCGCCGACGAGATCGCCGCGCTGAGCCGGGCCGGGATGTCGCCGGCCGACGCGCTGGGCGCCGCGAGCTGGGCGGCCAGGGACTGGCTGGGCCGGCCGGGGCTGAGCCCGGGAGAGCGCGCCGACCTGGTCGTCTTCCCCACCGACCCGAGGGTCGACCTCGGTGTGCTGGCCACGCCGACCCACGTGTTGCTGCGCGGCCGCCCGGTCGGTCGGCTCGGCGCGTTCTGAGAACGGCGCGCGCCCGACTGTTGCCGGCGGTTCGGCTGCGGCGAACACCCGACCCGCCCGGTAGCGTCGCGGGCAGCGAACGATGCAGGAGGTGGGTGTGAGCACATCCGGCCCGCCGGAGGCGGTTCGTGAGCCGTGGGAGCCGCCGCCGCCCGGATCGGAGCTGTCGGGGATTCCGGCTGGGATTCCGTCGGGGATTCCAGAGCCGCGGCGGGGGCTCGCGGAGGCGCCCGGGGAGGCCCCGGCGGGCACCGCCGCCAGCGGCCCGCCGCACCGGTGGGGCTTCGGGGCCTACCTGCTGGCGGAGGCGGTGTTCCTGGGCACCTCGGTGCTGCTGGTGCTGCCCTATGTCGGAAATCACAGCGGGCCGCCGCCACCGATCATGCTGCTGCTCAGCCTGACCGTGCCGACCGTGCTGGCCGCGGGGGTGGCGCTGCTGGCGACCGTGCTGCGCGGCAACGGACCTCGGCTCGACCTGGCCCTGCGGTTCGACCGCACCGACCTCACCCGAGGCCTCGCCTTCGGCTGTGGCGGCCTGGTGCTGACCATCCCGGCCGCCGCGCTGTGGTCCAGGGTGGTCGGCCCCGAGCAGGCCAACTCGGCGGTCGCCGAGCTGTTCGCCGGGCAGCGGTTCGCCGTGCCGGTGGCCATCGCGGTCTTCCTCGTGGTGTGGCTGGTGGCGCCGATCTGTGAGGAGATCGTCTACCGGGGCCTGCTGTGGGGCGCGGTCGAGCGGCATGCGACGGGGCGCTGGTGGGCCTTCGGGGTGACCACGCTGTCGTTCGCGCTCGCGCACTTCGAGTTCACCCGGACACCGCTGCTGCTGGTCATCGCGGTGCCGATCGGGCTGGCCCGGCTCTACACCGGGCGGCTCGGCGCCAGCATCATCGCCCACCAGCTCAACAACCTGCTGCCGGCGGTCTCCCTGCTGCTGGCCCTGCTCGGAGTGATCAAGTGAGCGGTGTCCTGGACCTGAACTCCGACCTCGCGGAGGGCTTCGGGATCTGGCGCCTCGGCGACGACGACGCGCTGCTCGAGGTGGTGAGCTCGGCAAACGTGGCCTGCGGCTTCCATGCCGGGGACGCCTCGACGATGCGTCGGGTCTGCGCGCTGGCCGCCGAGCGCGGCGTCGTGGTGGGCGCCCAGGTGTCCTACCGCGACCTGGCCGGGTTCGGCCGCCGGTTCATCGACGTCGAGCCGGGGCAGCTCGCCGACGAGGTGCTGTACCAGATCGGCGCACTGGAGGCCTGTGCCCGGGCCGGCGGCACCAGGGTCGGGTACGTCAAGCCGCACGGCGCCCTCTACAACGCCACCGTGCGGCACACCGCGCAGGCCGGCGCGGTGGTGGCCGGGGTGCGGGCGTTCGGGGCGCTGCCGGTGCTCGGGCTGCCGGGTTCGGAGCTGCTGGCGGCGGCCGAGCGGGCCGGTCTGGAGCCGGTCCAGGAGGCGTTCGCCGACCGCGGCTACACCCCGGAGGCCACCCTGGTGCCGAGGTCCGAGCCCGGTGCGCTGCTCAGTACGTCCGCCGAGGTGGTGGAGCGCGCGGTGCGGCTGGCGACGGCCGGGGAGATCGTCGCGGTGGACGGCACGGTGCTGAAGGTCGGCGCACGATCGCTCTGCCTGCACGGCGATACCGAGGGCGCGGTGGAGCTGGCCCGCGCGGTCCGCGCCGAGCTGCTCACCCTGGATGTGACGGTGCGCCCGTTCGTCGAAGTCTGAATTCTGACCCCGAAATCTGACCCCGGAACCGGGTGCCGGACGTCGACGGGGGCCGGTTGCGGGGTGGCCGAGGGCGGTAGACCGGAGCTGCCGGCCCGCCGACGTGGGGTATCTGGCACAATGGTCGGCTGAGCGCCGTGGCCGGACCCTCTCCCCGCGCCGTGGTTGATACCGAGCTGGTCTAGCCCGTTCCCCACGCGGGCGACGCGGGCTCGGACGTCCATGACCTGAATGAGCAATTCGAACCGCGAGGAGCAGCAAGACCCGTGGCAGTCAAGATCAAGCTGATGAGGCTCGGCAAGATCCGTGCACCGTACTACCGGATCGTCGTGGCCGACGCGCGCAACCGCCGCAGTGGCCGCGCGATCGAGACCATCGGCAAGTACCACCCCAAGACCGACCCCAGTTTCATCGAGGTCGACTCCGAGCGCGCTCTGTACTGGCTCGGCGTCGGCGCCCAGCCGACCGATCCGGTGCGCAACATCCTCGAGATCACCGGCGACTGGCAGAAGTTCAAGGGCCTGCCCGGCACCGAGGGCACCCTGCGTCACCCGGCTCCGCCGGTGGACCGGCTGGCCCGGTTCAACGCGGCGCTGGCCGAGGCCGGCGGCGAGGTGACCGGCGTGGCGACCACGCCGAAGAAGAAGGCTGAGCCGAAGGCCAAGAAGGACGACGCCAAGCCCGAGGCGAAGGCTGAGACCAAGCCCGAGGCCAAGCCCGAGGTGAAGACTGAGGCCAAGCCCGAGGCCGAGGCGAAGACTGAGACCAAGCTCGAGGTCGAGGCGAAGCCAGAGGCCACGCCCGAGGCCGAGGCGAAGCCAGAGGCCGAGGCTGGTGCGGCCGTCGCTGAAGGCGGGCAGTGAGCCGGCGCGCTAGCTCACCGTCAGGTGGTCCGGCGCGCGCATTCGCTCGACTGACCGTCGAGAGTGAGGAGATCGCGTGAGCGGCGCTCTCGTGGACGCTCTCGAGCACCTGGTGCGCGGCATCGTCGACCACCCGGACGAGGTTCAGGTGGAGCTGGTCACCACCCGTCGCGGGCGCACGCTCGAGGTCCGGGTGCACCCCGACGACCTCGGCAAGGTGATCGGCCGGGGCGGTCGGACCGCGACCGCGCTACGCACGGTGATCAGCGGCGTGGGCGGTCGAGGCGTCCGGGTGGACGTGGTCGACACCGATCGCTGAGCCGCCGGTGTCCGAGCGTGTGACGGTGGGGGTCGGCCGGATCGGTCGGGCCCACGGATTGACCGGCGAGGTCAGTGTGCTGGTGCGCACCGACGCGCCGGAACAGCGGTTCGCCCAGGGCACGGTGTTCGAGCTGGGTGCTGGCCGCCGGATGACGGTGGCCGGCACCCGCTGGCATCGAGGTGCCCTGCTGGTGCGGTTCGAAGAGGTCGCCGACCGCACCGCGGCCGAGACGCTGCGCGGCGAGGTGCTGACGGTGACGGTCGACGACCTGCCGCTGTTGGACGACCCGGACGAGTTCCACGACCACCAGCTGATCGGGCTGCGCGCCGAGCTCGCGGACGGTGTGTCGGTGGGGACCGTGCGGGACGTCGTGCACGGTCCGGCCGGCGAGCTGCTCGTACTGGCGCGCGACGGTGCCCCGGACGCACTGGTGCCCTTCGTGCAGGCGATCGTGCCGACCGTCGACCTGGCCGCCGGCCGGGTGGTTCTCACCCCGCCCGACGGCCTGCTGGACGACGAGTAGAGCGCTGAACGCGCCGCCGAGGCCGACTGGCAGGATTCCCGGTCGATGCGGATCGACGTAGTGACAATCTTCCCCGGCTACCTGGCCGCGCTGCGCGAGGCGCTGCTCGGTCGGGCGATCAGTGCTGGGCTCATTTCGGTACAGGTGCACGACCTGCGGGACTGGACCCACGACGTGCACAAGGCGGTCGACGACGCGCCGTACGGCGGCGGCCCGGGCATGGTGATGCGGCCCGCCGTCTGGGGTGCGGCGCTGGACGCGGTGTGTGCGCCGCCGGAAGGGTCCACGCCGGCTCCCCGGCTGGTGGTGCCGACGCCGGCCGGGCGCCCGTTCACCCAGGCCACCGCGCGCGAGTACGCGGCGGAGCCGTGGCTGGTGTTCGCCTGCGGCCGCTACGAGGGCATCGACCAGCGGGTGTTCGACGACGCGTCCCGGCGGATGGTGGTCGACGAGGTGTCGATCGGCGACTACGTGCTGGTCGGCGGCGAGGTCGCGGTGCTGGCCATGGTGGAGGCGGTGGCCCGGCTGCTGCCCGGGGTGCTCGGCAACCCGGACTCCGCCGCGCAGGACTCGTTCTCGGACGGGCTGCTCGAGGGGCCGGCGTACACCCGCCCGGAGCGGTGGCGGGAGCTGGCGGTGCCGCCGGTGCTGCGCAGCGGTGACCATGCCGCGATCGAGCGGTGGCGGCGCGACCAGTCGCTGGCCCGCACGGCCGCGCGGCGGCCCGACCTGCTCGCCGCGCTACCCCCCGATGCGCTCCAGCCGCGGGACCGTGAACTGCTGGAACGGCTCGCCGACGAGCCCGGGTGAGCAAACCCACCATGGGGCAACGGAGGGATGGCTGGCCGTCCGGTTTCGATCCGCGACGGTCCGTCTGGCACACTGGACTGGTTGCCACCGCCCCGCGCACCTAGCCGGGGATGCCGGATCACACCGGTCCGGTCGGTCGGGAGAGCGCGCCAGCGTGTTCCCCGGCGAGCGGGCAAGAGCCGGTCGGTGCGGCAACGTGATCGTAAGAACGCTTTCTCCCACGCGAGGACGGACCTGCACGATGAACACCCTGGACGAACTGGACGCTACGTCGCTGCGTTCTGACATTCCGAGCTTTCGGCCCGGCGACACGCTGAAGGTCCACGTTCGCGTCATTGAGGGATCGCGCTCACGGGTGCAGATCTTCCAGGGCGTGGTGATTCGCCGTCAGGGCGCGGGCCTGCGTGAGACCTTCACTGTGCGCAAGGTTTCGTTCGGTGTCGGCGTCGAGCGCACCTTCCCGGTGCACTCGCCGAACATCGCGGAGATCGAGGTTGCGGTCCGAGGCGACGTGCGCCGCGCCAAGCTCTACTACCTCCGCGAGCTCCGTGGCAAGGCCGCGAAGATCAAGGAGAAGCGCGATACTCCGTCCGCTTCCTGACCCCCTGACCGAATAGCGGGTAGTGCCGTAGCCTCGTGTCTGTGGTTGTCCCCAACGCCCCGGGCGAGCCTCGGCCGCCCGCCCGTCGCGTCGGCCCGTTGGCCGCGTCCTCCCCGGAGGACGAGGGGTTCAGCGGACCGCTTGGGACACACCACGCCGAGTCGGAGGGCCTTGAGTCGAACGACTTATCCAGGCCCGGCCAGTCAGCTGGCTGGAACGGCGCTCCCGTTCTCCCGGGCCCAATGAACGGGTACTCCACGCCGGACTCGGCCCAGTCGAGGCAGGCACCCCCGCCGTGGGCCGACGCACCGCCGGACGGCGAGCCCACCCCCCGGCACTCGGCGGGTAGCCAGGGCGGCCCGCGGACGCGGTCCGGCCCGGCTCACCAGGCCGGCCCCAACGGTTTCAACGGTTCGACACCGCCGGCTGGCCCGAACGGTTCGACACCGCCGGCTGTCCCGACCGGCTGGCGGGGCGGCTCGAACGGTTCGACGCCGGGTGTCTCGGCCGGCTGGCAGGGCGGCCCGAACGGTTCAACACCGAGCGACCCGACCGACTGGCAGGGCGGCCCGAACGGTTCGACGCCGCCGGGCGTCCCGACCGACTGGCAGGGCGGCCCGAACGGTTCAACACCGCCGAGCGTCCCGACCGACTGGCAGGGCGGCCCGAACGGTTCGACCCCGCCGAGCGTCCCGACCGACTGGCATGGCCCAGCCCGGCACGCCGGGACCGCGGGGCGAAACGGGTCAACGCCGCCGGCGGGCCCCGCTGAGTGGAACGGATCGGCCCGGCAGCCGGCACCCGATGGCTGGAACGGTGCGGCGCCGCAGGCTGGTCCGGCCGACTGGAACGGTGGGGCTGCGCAGGCCGGTCTCGCTGGTCGAGGTGGTCCCAGCCGGCTGCCCGCACCCAACGCGTGGAACGGCATCGCGCCCCCGCCCGCTTCGGCCAACGGCAACGGCAACGGCTCGCAGGACGGGCCCGCTGGTTGGAATGGTTCGACGCCGCGGACCGGACCCGCCGACTGGAACGGTTCGGCCGGACCCGCCGACTGGGACGGTTCGGCGCCGGGACGGGCCCAGGGGCCGCGCGACGGTCTGGCCGCCCGCAACGGTACGGCCGACGCCAACGGCGCAGCGCCACAAGCCAACGGCGCAGCGCCACAAGCCAACGGCGCAGCGCCACAAGGTGGATCCGCTGGCTGGGATGCCGCGCCGCCGCTCAACGGCCAGTACCGGTCCGTGCCACCGGACCAGATCGGCCCGCCCGGCGACCATCGTCGGTCGGCCCCCATCGCCGAGCAGCCTCCGGACGCGTACCCGGCACAGTCCGGTGAGTACTCGGGTCAGTCCGGGGAGTACCTGGGCCGCCACTCCCGCCCGTTGGTGCCTGACCCCGCTGTCGGCCCACCACCACAGCGTCGGCCGGGTTCCGGCGCGCACCGCCAGCCGCCCGCACAGGGCCAGCCACCGCAGAGCCAGCCAGTGCCGGGCCAGCCACCACTGGGCCAGCTACCGCAGGCCCAGCCACCAGCACAGGGTCAACCACCGCTGGGCCAGCCAGTGCAGGGCCAGCCACCGTTCGGGTCGGCCGCCCGCATTCCGAACCAGGCCCCACCGCTGCCGGAGCGCGCAGCCACCGCGGGGCAGATGTTCGCTCCGGGCCAAGCCCCGCCGCCACCCGTTCGCGAGCCCGCTCCCGGGCTGGACGACGCCGCACAGACGCTCGCCGATCCCGTACCGGGGCAACCCCGGGTGCCGATCTATGGCGCCGCCGGAGGCAACCCGGCCCAGAGCTTCCACCCAGCGCAGGGCTACCGACCGGGCGAAGGCCCAGCTCCGCTACCAGGTACTGGACCGGGCCCAGGCCCAGCTCAGCCACCGGGCGGCGGACAGGGGCAGGCGCCGCGACGCCAGCCGGCCCCGGCGCGGCCTGGACAGGCATTCACCGGCCAGGCCGATCTCGATGAGACCGCGCCGGGCGTGGCGATCCCTGGGCTGCCGGTCCGGGGCCAGTTGGTCCAGGGCGAGACCGCTCCCGGGCAGCCCGTCGCTGACCTGGCCGCTCCCGAACAGGGGCGTTCCGGTCAGTCCATCGCGGGACGGGGCTTTACCGGGCAGGCGGTCCCCGACGAGATCGCTCCCGGGCAGTCCGCCGCTTCCGAACTGCCACGCAGGGTGCGTCGAAATGGCGCGACGCCGGCGTCGGCAGGTTCACACTTCGGGCCGACCTCACTGGTACCGCTCGGCGGAACCGGGTCATCGCCGGCCGACAGCGGCACACCTGCCGGTCTGACATCGGTCGAGCGGCTGGCCATGGACTCCCCGACCGAGAATGTCGGCCGTCCCGTCGGTTACCGGTCCATTGGTTCCACCTCCGGTAACCGGGCAGTGACAGCTCCGCCGCGCAGGCCTGCCGATCGGCGGGCCCCGGACTCGGTCGACCTGTTCCAGCCGGCGGGAGCCGGCGGGCCCACCACCGCCGCCCCCGTACCGGCGGATACCGAAACTGAGCAGCGCTCCAAAGCTGGCCGACACCACCGGCCGCGCTCTGAGGCAGCCAGCGACGAGGTCAGGCCACCCAACGTCCCGGCCGGAGGCCGTGCAAAGCGCCCCAAGGGCGGACGTCGGCGACGCCCGACGTTCTGGCGCGAGCTGCCCATGCTCATCGTGGTCGCCCTCCTGTTGACCTTCCTCATCCAGACCTTCCTTGCTCGGGTGTACGAGATCCCGTCGGGCTCGATGGAAACCACGCTGCACGGCTGCACCGGCTGCACCAATGACCGGGTGCTGGTGGACAAGCTGAGCTACCGGTTCGGTGATCCGGCCCCCGGCGACGTCATCGTCTTCCGCGGGCCGACCAGCTGGGAGGACGGCGAGCAGTTGGCTGTGCCGTCCAGCAACGCCCTGGTCAGAGGCCTCCAGTCGATCGGGTCGCTCGTCGGGCTCGCCCCGCCCGACGAGAAGGACCTGATCAAGCGGGTGATCGCGGTCGGCGGGCAGACAGTCACCTGCTGCGACGCACAGAACCGCATCACCGTGGACGGCAAACCTCTCAATGAGCCCTACATCTACTACCTGCCGGAGGCCGGCCCCCCGACCCAGTCGGACTTCGGGCCGATCAAGGTGCCTGACGGGCAGCTCTGGGTCATGGGGGACAGCCGCAACAACTCGTCGGACTCCCGGGTTCCGGGCCACGGTCCGATCCCGGTCGCGAACGTGATCGGTAAGGCCCGCTTCGTGGTGCTGCCGTTCTCCCGCATCAAGTCGATCGACGACACCAACCCGCAACGGGTGGCGCTGTCCGCGCCGAGCACCGCGCCAGCCGGAGCTCCGCTCGCGCTGGGGGTGATCGGGGCCGTGCCGTTGACCGCCGGTCGGCGATGGTGGTTGCGGCGACGTCGCCGCCCGCGCCGGCGAACCGGGCGCGATTCGGCCGGTTGACGCAATGGCTCGATCTGTCGCGGCCAGATCCGTGCCGTGGCCGCGCCCACAACGTGCGGTGATTCGGCGGTCCACCGGAATCTGGGCATGTGAGTCCGCGCTGCGCCGCTACGGCCTCGGCCCGGTGGCCGGGGTCGACGAGGCCGGGCGCGGTGCCTGCGCCGGCCCACTGGTGGTGGCCGCGTGCGTGCCGCGGCCAGGCGATGCGGCACGCTTCGAAGGGCTCACCGACTCCAAGCTGCTCACCCCGAGCGCCCGGGAGCGGTTCTACGAGCTGATCGTGCGCCGCGCGGAGGACTGGGCCGTCGTGATCATCCCGCCGGAAGAGATCGATCGCAGGGGCGTACACGCGGCGAACGTCGACGGCATGCGCCGCGCCGTGGCCCAGCTCAGCGCACCTCCCGGGTACGTGATCACCGACGGGTTCGCGGTGCCCGGGATGGCGGTGCCGAACCTTGCGATGCCCAAGGGCGACCAGGCGGCGGCCTGCGTGGCGGCGGCCTCGGTGCTCGCCAAGGTGACACGGGACCGGATCATGGTCGAACTGGACCGGGACTGGCCGACGTACGGATTTGCCGAGCACAAGGGCTACTGCACGCCCGCGCACGACGCGGCGATGACCACACACGGACCGAGTCCGGTACATCGTTACTCCTTCGTCAACGTCAGTCGTGCCGGTGCCGTTCGCTCCTCGACCGTTGTGGTCCACAATTCGGGTGTGCACGGTTCGAGGTTCGCTGGCGCGGGCGCGCCCAGCGGTGGAGTGATGGGATCGACCAGGCGGGGGGTGGAGTCATGAGTGCCGAGGATCTCGAGAAGTACGAGACCGAGATGGAGCTCTCGCTCTACAAGGAGTACCGCGACATCGTCGGTCAGTTCTCCTACGTGGTAGAGACCGAGCGCCGGTTCTATCTGGCCAACGCGGTGGACGTCGCACCGCGCAACTCAGATGGAGAGATCTATTTCGAGGTACGGATGTCGGACGCGTGGGTGTGGGACATGTACCGGCCCGCGCGCTTCGTCAAGAACGTCAGAGTGATCACCTTCAAGGACGTGCATGTGGAGGAGCTGGACAAGCCCGACCTTAGGCTTCCGGAGGGTGAGGCGTTCGGCTGATCGGCCGTTTCGCGCCGAGTTATCCACAGCACCCCAAGTTGTCCACAGGCTGCGGGGTGGGGCTGGCGGCTGACCGCCGTGCAGGTCCACCGTCGATGGTGTGGCAACGAAAGATGAGCTCGGCAGACGCGGCGAGGACCTGGCCGTCGAATACCTGCAACGGCGAGGTCTCGTCGTGCTGTCCCGTAACTGGCGTTGTCGGGACGGCGAGCTCGACGTCGTCGCGACAGATCGCAACCGGCTGGTGGTGTGTGAGGTCAAGACCCGGTCCGGGACGGGCTTCGGTGATCCCGCGGAGGCGGTGACCCAGTTCAAGGCCGCGCGGATTCGACGGATCACGCAGGCTTGGCTGGCCGCCCACCGGGTGCGCTGGTGTGAGATCCGGTTCGACGTGGTCGCCGTGCTGGCCCCGCCGGATGGGCCGGTCAGCCTCCAGCACTACGAGTCGGCATTCTGATGAGGCTGGCGAGGGCGTGGTCGGTCGCCCTGTACGGGGTGGACGGGCAGCTCGTCGAGATCGAGGCCGACATCGGCATCGGGCTACCTGGCGTGCACCTCGTCGGGCTGCCGGACGCGGCGCTGCACGAGTCGAAGGACCGGGTCCGCGCCGCGGTGGTCAACTCGGGGTGGGACTGGCCCAACCGGCGGATCACCCTCGCGCTCTCCCCGGCGACCTTGCGCAAGGCGGGCAGCGGATTCGATCTGGCCCTGGCCTGCGCGGTCCTCGCGGCGGCCGGGGCGGTACCGGGGTCGAGGCTCGAGAACACTGTGCTCATCGGTGAGTTGGCTCTGGACGGGCGCGTCCGGCCGGTTCGCGGTGTGTTGCCCTGCCTGCTCGCCGCGCGTCGGTCCGGCTCGCGCACCGTGGTGGTGCCGTCCGAGACGCTGAGCGAGGCGGCCGTGGTCGAGGGTCTCGAGGTGCTCGGGGCAAATTGCCTGAACGAGGTGCTGTCGTGGCTCGCCGGCGAGGGGCCCCTGGCCGCGCCCGGGCCGGTTGACGTCGAACTGCCACCGCCGCCGCCGGAGCTGGCGGACGTGGTGGGTCAGCCGGACGCGCGGCAAGCTCTGGAGGTGGCCGCCGCCGGTGGCCACCACCTGCTGCTGATCGGCCCGCCCGGCACCGGCAAGACCATGCTTGCGCAGCGGCTGATCGGGTTGCTGCCGGCGTTGCATCCGGACGAGGCGCTGCAGCTCGCGGCGATCCGTTCGGTTGCCGGGCGGCTGCCGCCGACGGGCCCGCTGTCCATGGCCCCGCCCTTCGTCGCCCCGCACCATTCCAGCTCGGTGGCGGCGCTGGTCGGCGGTGGCAGCGGGCTGGCCAAGCCCGGTGCGGTGTCGCTGGCGCATCGCGGTGTCCTTTTCATGGACGAGGCGCCGGAGTTCGCTCCGCACCTGTTGGAGTCGCTGCGTACCCCGCTGGAGGAGGGGGAGGTGCGGGTGGCCCGGGCGGACGGCTCGGTGCGCTACCCATCGCGGTTCCAACTGGTCATGGCGGCCAACCCGTGTCCGTGTGCACCCGCCCACGACCGGGACTGCATCTGTCCGTCCAGCGCCCGCCGGCGCTACCTCGGCCGGCTGTCCGGGCCGCTACTGGACCGGGTGGATCTGCGTGCCGCCTTGGAGCCTGTCGTTGCCCTGTCCGCCGCCGATGTGCGGCCGGAGGAGAGCACCGAGACCGTGCGCGCCCGAGTACTGATCGCCCGGGTGGCCGCGGCGGCTCGGTGGGCGGACCTCGGCTGGCGGTCCAATGTCGAGGTACCCGGGCCCGTGTTGCGCAGCAGATTCCGGCTGCCGCGGTCGGTGGTCCGCCCACTCGATGATGCGTTGCGCCGCGGCGAGATCACCGCGCGGGGCGCCGATCGGGCGCTGCGGGTCACAAGTGCGGTACGTTAGCGCACGTGAGAGCAGCGTGCTACCTACGGCTTAGCCAGGACCGCGACGGCGACGGGCTGGGTGTTGAGCGCCAGCAGCAGGACTGCCTCAACCTGGTCAGACAGCGCGGCTGGCGGCTCGCCGGCGAGCCCTATGTGGACAACGACCGATCGGCGGCCGGCCATAAGCCGCGTGAGCAGTTCACCGCTCTGCTCGCTGCCGTCCGCGCGGGTGAGGTGGACGCCGTGGTCGCCTGGGCACTTGATCGTCTGACTCGAACCGCCCGTGACCGGCTCGCACTCGTCGAAGCCTGCCAACAGCACGGCGTGATCATCGCGCTGGTGCGCGGCAGCGATATGGACCCCAACACGCCGGCCGGCCGGTTGACGCTCGGGATACTCGGCGAGGTGGCGCAGCACGAAATCGACGCGAAGTCGGACCGGCAGCGCCGCGCCGCCGAGCAGGCAGCCGACCAGGGCCGCTGGATCGGCGGGCGCAAGCCGTTCGGATACTCGGCGGACGGTGTGACCATCATCGAATCCGAGGCCCAGGCCGTCCGCGACGGGTACTCGGCGGTGCTCGCCGGGGACAGCCTGCGCGCGATAGCCGCCGAGTGGAACCGACGCGGTTTCACCACGGGCCAGCGACCCTGGCGCCACACTGAGTTGGGCGTGCTCTCACCGTGGCGAGCTGACTCGGTGCGCCGGGTGCTGGCCAACCCTCGGTACGCCGGTCGCCGGCCGTACAGGGGCCGTGAGCACGGTCCAGCTGTCTGGCCGGCCATAGTCCCGGAGGAGACGTTCCGCGCCGTCCAACGCGTGCTGAGCGACCCGAATCGCTACCTGGGAGGTGGGACAGCGGCGCGCCAATTCCTGTCCGGGCTCGCGGTGTGTGGCTGTGCTAAGTGCGGAGCGACCGTGCACGGCGGGGGAGCCAGCCACCGCAAGCCGATCTACCGCTGTAGTGCCTCCAGGGAACCCGGCGAACGACGGACACCGGTACCCGGCGTGCACGTCAACCGGCTGGCCGCTCCCGCGGACGATTACGTCGCCGATGTGGTGATCGAGCGGCTCAGCCGGCCGGATGCCCGGGACCTCCTCGTGGATCACACGCGACCCGATGTTCCGGCCCTTCGAGAGGAAGCCACCGCGTTCCGGAGTCGGCTCGTCGCCCTGGCCGCCGAGTTCGCCGAGGACGCCGAGGTCTCACCGGCCGAGTACCGCGCCATGCGTAAGACCCTGGCCGCCAGAGTGGCCGCCATCGAGGACCAGATCGCTGACGCCGGCCGCACCGACCTGTTCGGCCCCCTCATCTTGGCTGAGCACGTTGAGACAGCCTGGGCGGATCTGAGCCCTGATCGCCGCCGGGCCGTGGTCGACGCCCTCATGATCGTGAGGTTGCATCCGGTCGGTCGGGGGAGTCGCACCTTCCGGCCGGACACGGTCGAGATCGAGTGGCGCAACGTGTGACCTCTGTCCCACAGGAGCGGCTATTACCCCACGCACGGTGTCACCGGGCTCGAATAGAATCGAATAGGCGCGACTGATCTCGACTAGGCTTGAAACCGTTGCTGCATTTGGGCGAACATCTGTAACGCGGGAGAAACTGGACGAGCGAAAGTCGCCCCGTTTAACTGACCTCATCACCCACCAAGAGGTCACGTTAGGCGGTCCCCGTGAAGGTATTTGAAGTCGAACACAGCCGTAATGCTTATTCCGCGGCGGAACTCGCCGAACTTATCGGCGTCAGTGACGAGACCATCCGCCGGTGGATCAAGAACGGCGACATCAAGGCGTTCCGCATCGGCCGCACGGTCAGGATCCCGGCCGAGGAGCTCGAGCGCATCCGCACGCAGAGCGCCTGATCAGCGATGACCCGACGCAAGCTGGCGCGGATCGGCGGTGACGAGCGCGCCGAACGCATCCGCCAGTTGGTCGACCTGGCGCCGCCGTTGACGGCCGAGCAGCGGGACAAGATCGCATTGCTGATGCGGCCGATGACGCCTGAGCGGACGGCTCTCGACCGAGTGGCCTAGTCGCTCCTTATTCGCGCTCCCCAAGCGAGAGACGAAAATTCAATGATTCCCCCTGAAAAGGGGGAGGGCCCCGTCGGTAACGACGACGAGACCCTCTCCAACAACAGCAACGCCCCCACGGCGCATACGCAGAATAACGCACAGTCGATCCCGGCTGAAGTAGGTAAGGAGCAGCCCGATGACCGGCCCGTACTCAGCCCCTCGCGGAATTGTCGCGATGACGATCGAGTGCTCCGACAATCACCCGCCCCTAAACGTCGGTGTGATCTTGGACCGGCGCAGCTACCTGCCCGGCTGCGCGTTGCAGTTCATCACCGGGGCGGCGACGGTCAACGGGGATGTGGTGAACCTGCCCGACGTGCGGAGCTTGCGCCCGTACGCCGACGGGGCGGGAGTGACGTTCATCATGCGCTGCCCGTTGTGTGGTCGCGCGCCGCAGTGCCGGGAGGACAACCCCTCGCTTCTCAGGGTGATCGACTGGCTGATCTCGCGGGAGCCGGACAGGCCGAGCTACACGTTGTCGCTGCAGCTCTTGGAAGGTGCTGTCAACCTGTAAAGCAAGGCTCTGCTAAGATTGCGCTGCACACACCATGCAAGCGCTGTCACCGGAGCGTCGACCTGTCGACCTCTGGAGACCCAGTGAGTACATCCCCTACGTGGCTGAGCGCTCGTTTACGCGTCGCCGGACTGAAGCGGTTCCGCGCGCCTGACGACCCGGCCCTCGTCGAGGCCGAGCGGGTCCTCGCCGCCACCCCCCGGGAGGCCCCCGAGCCGTGGGTCACTGCCCGCGCGCGCCTGGCCGCGCTGAAAAAGCATCGCGAGCCCGGTGACCCGGCAATCGAGCAGGCCGAGCGCGATATGAAGCTCGCCTACCGGGAGTACCGGATCCGGTGCCTCGCTGAGGAGCTGCTGGCGTCCGCACCCGAGGCGGTCGGCAGATGAGCGAGAGACGCCCCGCCGGCCAAAACGGGGCCCCCTCCACCACCAGCAATACGCCGGACGATCATACCGCACTCGATACCGTCGGTAACACCCCCGTCGGTGACACCCGCGACTGGTGGGCCGAGGCCAGGGCCTCGCTGGAGAAGCTGGCAGCCAGCGGACAGGCGTTCTCCGTATATGAGCTGAGCGACAGCTGCCCAAGTGAGCCGCCGGTGCCGTGCCTGTGGGGCGCCGTGGTGGGCTCCGCGCTGCTCGCCGGTCGGATCGTGCCGGTCGGGTCGCGGGCCAGCCAGCGGCGCACGCGCCGTTTCGTTCGGACCTGGCGGGGGGTCTCGGCATGAGCCCCGTCGGCAACACGCCTGAGCCCAGTGTGGTTTGCGTCACCGACGAGCCCGAGTGGGTCACCGTGGCGTTCGTCGAGTCGGACAGCCGGCGCCGCGCGTACTACGTCGACCTGAGCGGGGACATCCTCAGCGAGCAGGGAATCCGGACCTCCGGGCACGACGTCGAATCGGTCCGGGTGGTCGGCGTGTTGATCCAGCACCTCATGTGCGCCGGCCGTGCGCTCGACTCCCGTGCCGTCGCCGCGGTGCAGTCCTATGCCCGGGACTTGATCATCCCCGCACGGGACTACGCGGATTGCGACGCTTGCCGGCTGGTCGGGGTGTTCGCCGAGGACGACGGGCCGACGCTGGAGCAGAGCCGCACCGTGGCGTGGGGGCTCAAGCACCGGCTTCTGTACGACCTCCGGTCCGCGCCGGTATCCAGCTCGGCGGTGGCGCCGTGAGCGCCGTCGGCAGCACCCCCGTGTTTGACGCCGGGGTCGCGCACGGGTTCCTCGCGTCCATCTACGCCGGGCTGCCCGGACTGATCCAGATCTGCTCGTCGGACAACAACTGGACCGGCGCGTTCTTCGACACCTCCCCGGCCGGCATCGCCGAATCGGTCAACTACGCGGCGCACTGCGATCAGCGCAAGCCCAAGGGGGTGTACTTCCGCACCACTACCCTGACCCAGCGTCCGGCGTCCGGGCGGGGCGGCGCTGACCTCACGTGCGCGGTGCCGATCCTCTGGGCCGATCTCGACTATGGCACCGAGGGGCACGCCCCGGGTAAGGGTGAACTCCCCCTGCCGCCCACTCAGGAAGACGCTCACGGCCTGATCGCCGCCGCGGGACTGCCGGAGCCGACGCACCTCGTTCACTCCGGGGGAGGCTGGTACCCGTTCTTCGCCGTGCAAGGCACCACCGACCTGGACCACGCCGCGGCCCTGTCTGAGAACGTGCAGGCGGTCCTGTTGGACGCGTCCCTCGCCCGCGGCTGGACCTATGGGGACGGGGTGGGCGACCTCGCCCGGATCCTGCGCCTGCCGGGGTCGATCAACCGCAAGACGGACAACCCTCGGCCGTGTCGGGTGATCGCGGTGACCGGCAGGCTCTACGCCCCGTCGGACTTCCCGGTGCCCGCACCCAAGCCCAAGGCCGCCCCGCCGGCGAGGCCGAGCAATGGCACCCCCGTTGGCAACAGCCCGCTCGACGCGTTCGCGGGTGCCGCCAGTTGGGCGGACATCCTGGAGCCGGAAGGCTGGACGTTCGTCGGGACCAAGCCGGACTACGACTCGTGGAAGCGCCCCGGAGACTCCAGCTCCGAGGACTCCGCGCACGCCTACGAGAACAGCCTGGTCGTGTGGAGTGAGTCGGTAGGCCTGCCGACGGGGCAGAGACAGAACCTCACCAAGGCCCGGGTGTTCGCCCACCTGCACCACGGCGGGGACGTCAGCGCGGCTACCAAGGACCTGATCGAGGCCGCTCAGGAAACCGGCGGTACCGACGCCGCGCTGAACCTCCCCGAGCCGGTGCTCGCCGCCATCCGCCAGGCCTGCCCGACCGAGGAGGACCGCTTCGGGGCAATGGGGATTGACCTCTCTCGGGCTCGGCTGGCTGCCCCTGTGCCCCCGCGGGCCCTCACACACTACGAAGGGGACGGCATGACCCCGCCGAACGAGGACGCGCCGAACGAGGGGTCCGGGGGAAGGCTGCTGGAGCTGCGCCCCGGACGGGACACCGACGCTGAGACGGATCAGGCGCCGTCGGCGGCACTCCCCCTCCAGTGGTTCGACGACCTGGCCGCCGAGGTCGACAACGCGCCGCCGCGCCAGTGGCTCATCCGCAACATCTGGCCAGCCGGTGACTACGGGGTGATGGCGGCCGCGCCCAAGGCTCAGAAGACCTGGACAGCGCTGGACCTGGCCGTCTCTGTCGCCACCGGCACGCCATGGCTCGGCTACAAGCCAGTGGACGTGACCGGCCCGGTGATCGTGTTCGTCGGTGAGGGCGGCAAGGGCAACACCGTGCGCCGCATCCGCGCGTTGGCCAAGAGTAAGGGGGCCAGCTCGAGCGGGCTCCAAATCGCCGTGTGCGCCAGGGCGCCGCATCTAAAGGTCCCCCAGCATCTCGCCGAGATCGAGGGCATGGTCCGCGAGCACAAGCCGGCCCTGGTGGTCATCGACCCGCTGTACCTGGCGATGGCCGGGGCCAGCATGACTAGCCTGGTCGAGGTCGGCCAGCTGTTGGAGGGGCCCCAGCGGGTCTGCCAGGCACACGGTGCGGCCCTGATGCTGGTCCACCACTTCAACCGCAAGCAGGGCTCCGGCGCGGAGCGCAGCTCGGGTGCTGGCCCCCAGGAATGGGGTCGGGTGCTGCTGTCCATCGACGTGAAGGCCCGAAAGGACGGCGAGCACCCCGGAGAGTCTCACGTCATCACCGCGATGGAGGTCCAAGGCGGTGAGGTCGAGGACCAGTATCTCCGGATCGCTCGACGCATCTGGGCCGACGATCCGGACGACCTCACCTCGCCGATGAACGTCATCACCGAGGTATCCACCGTCGCACCCGAGGAGGTCGAGTCGGAGGGCGAGCAGCCCGCGGTGAAACTCGCCCCGGCCGACGGCAAGGTGCTGGATGGTTTGGCGCGCTGCGGGGGGGCACCGGCCAGCGTCAAGACGATCACCGACCGGGTCGCTGACATCCACGGTCACGGACTCCAGCGCACCACCGTCTCTAGAGCCCTCAAGAAGTTTTTTGAGCTCGGATACGTCGCCCACCAGGACGCCCCGGGGCCGACAGTGGGCGGTGGCTCGCCCGAAAAACTGTGGTCGCTCACCCCGCCGGGTCAGAAACTACAAAACAGCAGGTCAACCCCCGTTTTTTCAGATCCGGAAGGGGGGGCCACAGCGTTCCGGAACGCTGCTGATCAACGATCTTGTGCTGGAGGTCGGAACACTGGGGCACAAAACCCCAGGTCAAGCAGGGTCACCAGCGTTCCGGAACACTCGGAACACTGGGTAGCAAGGGGCAGGGTCACCAGCGTTCCGTCCCCTATAGAGAGGGACGGAACGCTGGAACGCTGCTCGGCGACGGAACACTCGGAAGGCTTGGAACACTCGTCGCCACCCCCCGCCGACCCGACCGAGGCGCCCCCCGCCGCCGCCCAGCCCGACCCGTCGCCGGCCCCGCGCGCATGGCCGTTCCCGACCCCCGCGCCGGCCCGACCGGCTGACCCGAGCCCCGGGCCGACCCGACTCGACCCGTCGCCGAGCTACACGTCCGAGGTGCCTCCCGCTGGGGAGACCAGGGAGCAGATCATCGCCCGGCTCACGGGGACCGCGTCGTGATCGAGGGGACGCCACGGGGTGGCCCACCCGCCTCGCCAGCCGACCCCGCGGCGTCCCGCAATATCATGATCAACAGGCCGACATTGCCGAAACCGCCTACGGATACCGGGGAATCGTCCGAAACGGACCATCGCCCACGCGGGAGGTCTCGGTCCTCGTCGGCGCCACCCCAAGATCAACACCACAGCGCCCCGCCCCCGGAGTTGCGCCCGTCGGTAGAACCGACCCCCGCTCCGCCCCCTGGTCACAACGTCGGCACTACCGACGTCGTCGGCCCCGAGCCTGGTCACGACATCCGCGCTACGAGGTGTTGCCGACGGGCCACCGCACAGCCGACTCGGCCCTCAAACATCGGGTGTTGCCGACGCGCACAGCCCGCTCGTCCGGGGAGCACCGTTGCTGACCGCCAGTCGCGACGCTCGCGAACGCAACCGCCCCGGCCGGCCCAGCGCCAGGCTGAGCGCGACCGGCCCGCAGAGCCGCTCTCAGGCCGCAGCCTCGGCGCGTACCGCGACGTTCCGCACCGACATCGCACTCCAGCTCGCGGCACGCCGTGGCTTCAGTCCCTGAGCGTCGAGCGTCGTGGCAATCGTCCTGTAGGACTCACCAGCGGCCCGCAGCTCCGCGATGCGACGCACTGCTGCCTGCTCGTCCTCGCGTGGCCCAGCGTCGCGCTCGCGCCCCTTGCCGACGCCGTGCGTGCCGTAGGGGTACGCACCGACCGCGTGCCGACCAGCGTCGGCCTTCGCCCGTCGGCCGTCGCGCAGCCGCTTGACGACCGTCTTGCGGTCCAGCTCGGCGAACACGCCCTGAACCTGGCGGATCGCGGTGCGCATCGGGTCGTCGGGGTCGTCCTGGAGCACCTCGCCGTCCTCGGCGGTGAACACCCGGCCGCCCTCGCGCCAGACCAGCGACAGGATCGCCTCCTGGACCGTGAGCTGCCGCGCCAGCCGATCGAGCTTGCCGACGATGACGCCCTCGGCGTCGGGCGGCCGGCGGATCATCTGGAGCGCTTCGAGCAGGCCAGGACGGTCCGCGGTGTCGGCCTTACCGGTCACCGCGTCGGTGTACTCGGCCACGATCTTGTGCCCGTTGGCCTTGGCCCAGCGACGAATGTCCGCGCGCTGGACGTCGAACCCGTAGCCGTCGAGCTGACCGTTCGAGCTGACGCGGAGGTAGGCAACCAAATGCATGAGCCGAACCTATCGGCCTCTGACCTGCTCTGTAAAGATTTCTACAGAAATTTATACGACTCGATCATGTCCCGGGCTGTCCGGGCGACCAACCACCAGGAGAAAGCCATGCCGAACGCTCGAATCGACGCCCTGAGTTCCGCGCTTGCTGTGATCACCGCCAACCGGCATGGCATCGAACTGCCGCCGGCCAGTCGCGATGCCATGCCGGTTACGGACGCCGAACTGCTGGACGCCGTGGCGTTCCTGGCGGGCGCCCTGGCCGACCAGCTCCCAACCGGTGGCCCGGCCACGCTGCGGCTCGTTGGTCTCGCGCTCAGCTGGGTCGAGGCCGGCGGCGAGGTGCCCGGGGCTGGCGGGTCAGCATGACCGTGTCGATCAAGGCGGGGCCGACCCCCCGAGGTCGCTCGTTTCATTTCGTCGTTTCCGGCGGCGGGTGGCGAATGTGCCACGCCAGTTACATGAACGATCATCTATCCGGCTTGACTTTCCCGAAGATGGGGGCGGATGTGATCTGTCAAGACCCTAATGCTTGACTTCGCCGAAACGGGTTACAAGATTCACTCAGATAGCCCAGAAAAGCTCCTCGCTTTCGCTACCGTCAGTCGGGGATAATTGACGTTAGGTGACGACATGTCGCCAGTGAGAGTGCGGCCGGCAGCGCCGGAACCCGAGTGAAACCCCGCTGCGCACGGGGCTTGAGCCGTAAGGGCGTTCGTCACCGCGACGCGACGCCGCCCGGGGCAGGCAGCAGCCGCGCCGCACTCCACGCCCCCGACTTGATTGAGCAGAGGTAGACGACGTGACGGACACAGGTCAGCTGACCGACCCCGCGGCCCTGGAGCAGCAGATCGGCGCCCGTCGGCACCACCACACGGCGCGGGTGTCCTCGCTCCGGGCGCGGCTCACCGAGCTGGCTGCCGCTGCCCGCGACCACGTCCGCGCCGGCCGGTTCGATGAGGCCGAGGCCGCCGCCGCTGAGCAGCAGGCCGTCAAGGCTGAGCTCGTCCCCGCTGAAGCGTCGGCACACCTGCTCGAAGAGATCCACACCGAGGCGTCGGCCGCCCGCCAGCGCCGCGATTGGGAACGCCAGGTGGTCGAAGCTGAGGCTCGTCGGGATGCCGAGCTGGAGGCCGCCCGCGCCATCGTGACCAGGATCGAGGCCCTGTTCAACGAGTGCCGCGAGACGGTCCGTCAGGGGTTCGCCCATGAGGCCAACGCTCGGGAGGCCGCCGGTACCGCGTGGCAGCTCAGGGAGGTCCTGAACCCGACGCCCGAGGTGGGCGGGATGATCTCGCCGAACCCCATGCCTCGGGTGCCGACGCCCGTCACGAACAAGATCAACACCAACGCGGAGTGGTGGCAGTTTTTCGACTCGATCCCCCACTACTGAGCCGCACAGACTCGCGGCGGGCGGCGCGCTTCCATGGCTGAGGGGCCTGATGGAAAGCATGGCCCGGGGGCTGTTCATCTGGCGCAGCTCCCAGGCCCGCGCCCCCCGCCGTTCCCTTCACCAATCTTGATCACTCGTTAGACCGGAGAACGACATGGCAGAGATCTACTTCACCGAGGCCGACAGCGGCATGAAGGCCTGGCAAGAGAACGCGGACGGCACTGACGTGCAGCTGTCCGCCTCGGACATCGCCAAGCTCGACCCGGAGGAGCGCTCCGCGCTCGGTGCCAGCTACTGGGAGGTCAAGCTCGGCGAACTCGCCACCCGGCGGACCAGCGGTGTCAGCCCATTCTGGGCAGGCATGCTCCCGGCGACGGACGAGGGCTGATGGACGCGCCGGCAGTTGACCGTCGCACCGAGCGCGTCGCCATAGCTCAGCGGCTGCGCGCGGACGGCTGGACGCTGGCACAGATCGCCACCCACGGCGGCCCCGACGGCACCCGGCTGTATTCCAGTCGTCAGGCGGTGCACCGCGCCCTCCAGCGCGCCGACGCCGCGGTGGCCCAGCAGCTCGAGCGCCAGGAGTACGCGAAGCGGTTGCACCGGTTGGTCGTCGCGCTGCGCACCGACGCCGAGCGGCACGGACCCTGGCGGGACTGACCGCGTGAGCCGCTTACGGCCCGATCGGCCGAGCTTCGTCTACGTGCTGTGCTTCGACGAGCCGCGGTGCGTGACCGACGGGGACGTCGGCGGCCCGGTCCTGCACTACGTCGGGGTGACCCGCCAGGACCGGCCGGTGAATCGGGCCGTCAAGAACCACAAGGCCCGCATGCTCGACTTGGTGTACCTGGCACCGGGTGACGAGCGGGCCGAGGACGACCTGAAGCTCAACGGTCGGTGCCCGCGCTGCGCCGGGTCGCTCTGGTACTACCTCGGCGACTCCTCACCGTCTGGTCGGCTACAGCGCGACAGGGCGTCGGCAACACCCCGGCAGAGTTGAGCCTCCCCGGCTCATGTTTCGACCGAGAGACCCCTGCGCTGACCGGCCCGTCGGCAACAGCTCTCTACCCTGTCCGTCGTGACCAGCGCCCAGTACCTCTGGCTTGCCTACGACTTTCAGGGCCATCAATGGCTCGCGGACTGGATCGCGGGGATCGGCCAGGCCGCTGGTGCGGTGGGCACATTCGTCGCGGTGGTGGTCGCGTTGGGGGCGGGACGTCGCGCCCAGCGCTTGCGTGACGAGGACCGCGCCGACCGAGACGCGGCTCAGGCACGGATGATCTCGGTGCACGTTGTGGACCGCTTCAGCCCCGACGCAGTCCCCACGAACATACGTACCTCGGAACACGAGCAGACGATCTCGATCAGGAATGACAGCCTGGAGCCTGTATTTAGAGCTGGCGTGATCGACATGCGACTCGCCGACGAGCCCCAGGACGGACGACACCGGTGGGAGCTAGTGCCGAACCTTGCGCAAACCGCCCGCCGGCAGGTCATCGAGCCGGGAGGTTCGGCGAAGTTCGATGTGCGCTACTTCGATAGCGCGGGTGAGATTGCGTGGCCAGAGGGCGACATGATCGTGTCGATCGAGTTCCGGGACTCGCGTGGCCTCGTGTGGCGTCGGGACAACGACGATGAGCCGGTCCGCAAAAAGCAGTAGCGCCGACGGCGTGAAGGACCGCCTTGGCTCCCGGCAAAGGTTGGTGCGAAGGCCCACCAGGGCCGCCAGGTGAATCGCCGGGCTGGTGACCACCTGGCGCGCACGTCCGCCAGCAGCTCGACCGCTGCCATCCCGTCGGCAACACCCCGGTAGCGCACATGGTGGCGCGGTCTCTCCCCCGCTGGCGCGGCCGGCCACCACTCCTCTGGCCTAGTTTCACCCGAAAGCGCCCACTACACCCGTACGATGCGCTGGTCAACCGACCGCATCGGGGTGCAACTGCCATGCTTTGGTACATCGCCCGATCCGTAGACCGGTCGCTTGGCTACGGTCGTCGCCAACCCACCCGACCCGCCAGCGAGGGGGAGCGGGACGTGATCGTCATGGCCATGGCGGGCATCGCGATCTGCATAGCCGTCGCGCTCTGCGCCGGATGGTGCCGCCCCAACGTGGGGCTCTTCCTAGCCATTTTCGTCTTCCTGTCCCCCGGCGTGATCCTCGGCTCGGCCAGGCTGCTGCGCTGGTACCGGGACGGGCAGGAGCGATAATGTTCGGACCGTTCTGGTTCGCCCGCCACACCGTTCGTGCGTTCACACCCAGACGACGCTGCGGACGCAGTTCATCCGGCGGCGGCGTCGGCTGCGCCGTGGTGATCCTGGCGCTAGCCGTAATCGGCGGAATCACCGGCGGCGGAGCACAAGCTCCGATCGCGGGGCCGCACGGATGGCACCAGGGCCCCGACGGGGTGTACGTCCCAGACAACCCGCCAATCATCTACGGCACCGGAGGCCCCGACTGGGCCGGCCCTGCGCAGACCCCTGGACCGAAGCCGCCGGCACACATACCGCCCGTTCCTGCCGCACCGCCACCAGTACCGGTACCGGCGAACTACTGGGGGCTCATCGGCCTGGCGGCTGCCATCACCGCCCTCGGCGCCCTAGCCTTCATCGGATCAAGAATGGCGCCCAAGCCGATCTGGACACCACCGAAAGACGGACCCCCCGACTTCCCACCGCAAGAACAACTCGGCGGGGGAGGGCCCACACCGCCCAACCCGGCACGCTGGTCCGACCGCCGCTAGGCAGCACTCGAGAGTGCCGAACCACACCCACGGCACACCGACGCCTTCTTACTGTTCGGCATCTCGCACTCAGGGTTATCACACATTGTCGATATCGCGTTGGGGTATACCAGCGCGGACGCCCCCACGTGTTCAGCTCGTGGCAACTCCTCACGAGGGCGTCGAGGTTGTCCCGGTGAAACAGATCGTCATCACTGGCACCGACGCTGTGCCAGGGTCGCCCCGCCAGGCCCGCCCCCGGCAGCGTTCCCCGGGGAATGCCGACTTTCGGTGCTCGCTCCCGCCAGGCCCGAACACCCAGCGGCCCGTCTCCTGGCGTACCGCCTGACCAGGTGTTTGACGGTTACCCACGAGGCAGGCGGACCCCCGAACACAGCCCTGCACGCGTTCGGCCCCTGTGCGGACCTGGCGGGCAAACGTGCAGGGCTGTGTTCGGGGGTGTTGCCGACCAGGTGATCAGTCGGCCGACGCGCGAACCGTGCTAGGTACCCCGAGCAGCCCCGTCACCGTCGGTTACCATTCGTGGTGCCTCGCGCGCACGCGCGCCTGCGCCTTGGGCATCCGGTCCGGAGATTCGGGGGCCGAACAGCGAACAGCGAACAGTTACCCCCCGTGACCGTTCGAGCTGGCCAACTCAACCAGCAACGTCCGCGCCCGGTGCTCGGACACCCCGAGTGCGCCGGCCAGCCGACTACGCCCGACGTTGCCCGCGTTCTCGGTGATGACCTGGCGGGCCTGATCGAGCAGCGGGTCGGTTGCCGACGGAGTCTCCTCGTCCTCGTGCAGCCCGTCGGCAACACACCTGTCCTCGGCGACCGACGCCAGCGGACCGGGCGACCGGCGCAGGATCACCACCAGGGTCTCGATGGACACCGCCAAAGCCACTGGCGGCCACGCGGCGACGATCTGACTCACCAGGTCCGCCCGAGCGGCGGCGACGTTGCCCGCCAGGCTGGCGGCGATACCGAGGGCGAGGCCCAACCACGGCACCCAGCCGGCGGGGGCATTCACCCGGCGCCGGTCGACAATCGCCAGGCTGGCGGCGACCAGCATCCCGTCGACCGACAACGGGAGCAGAGACGCACGCCAGCCTTCTCCGGAGCGCGAGGCCAGCGCGTAGATATGCGCGTAGGAGATGATCGCGGCGACCAGACCGACGAGTAGCACGCTGGCGACGGCGGTCCGCCGGACCCATTGGGCGTTCACAGGGCACCCCCGGCAAGCCGATCGGCGCTGGCTTCATCCCGCTGGCTCGCAAGGATCGCCGGGGTCGCCTCCCGCCCGTCCGCCAACAGCCGGTTAGCCCAGCTGCGCCAAACCCCGGCCCGCTCGCGCAACACAGCCACCTGCTCGCTGACGTTCCCGGCGATCTCGGCGGCCGAGAGCTGGTCGTCTAGTTCGTTCAGCTTCGCGGCAACGCGCACCATCTCGTCCTCGTTGGTCACCGGCCGCACCCGCCGATCTCGTCCAACTCGGCGCACGCCCAACACAGATCGAGCCGAGGTGAGGAGTCAGGAGCGGAAAACGAGCGGCACTCCCGACACTCCGGCCAGTCCTCACCCCAGCTCCGCTGCTCCGAGACGTCTGCGTTCCTCTCACCGGGCTCTGTGTGGGGCTGTGCTGGTAGGCGGGGGGTGTAGTCCGGGCACTTGCTCGGGTCGCCCCACGCGGTCCAGTGAGGGCCTGCACCGCACCACGGGCACGGCACAAGAGCCGGCGCACCCCCGTCACTGCGGCCACACCAGCCGACCTCGCCGTGAGCATCGCTGACGTAGATCACAACAGCCGGCCGGCCGCAAGAGCACAGCTCCCCGGGCTCGGCCCGGCGCGAGGTGAACGCGGCGATCAACGGGCACCGCCGAGCAGCGTCACTACCTCGGCGTGCGCGGCGTCGGTCAGCAGTCGGGCGCTCCGCTGGTAGTCGGCCCAGCCGCGCAAGCCGGCCGCCAAGTCCTCCGGAAGCAACCCCACCGCCTCGGCGACGTCCTCCGTGCTCGCCCCATTAAGCAGCGCGTCCCGAGCGATTGGCCACCGCGCGGTCAGCATCCGCTCGGCGAGTACGTGCTGATGCGCCAGCAACGCGAGCGAGTGACCGACCAGCTCAGCGGCCAGGTCGGTGACCGACGTCTCCTCGGGGATATCCGCCGGGCGCTGTGCGTAGAAGTTCATGCTTGTCACGGGTCCACTCCTCGTTAGTGGATCAAGCCCTCGGCCGCGGCACCGTGCCAGGCTCGCCGCGCCGGGGGCGCCTTATCCGCGTGACCTAGGTGGGCGGTTCGGTAGCTCGGCCTTACCTGCGCTACCAAACCGTTCTCGGGGTGGCCTGGACGCTGGCGGACCTGGCCGGGCGTGATCGGCCCGACCACGCGATGGTCGAACGGGCCATCCAGTTCAAGGAGCAGCGGGCGGCATGACAGGGTCCAGCGAGATTCGGCTGGCCAGGGCCTACCTGTCCGCGGTGGCGGAGCCGCCCGCACCGGCGCTGGCCGTCTTCGTCGCGGCATTGGGCCCGGTCGAGGCCGCGGCACGGGTCCGGCGGGGCGAGGTACCCGACCCGGTGGGGAAGGTGACCAGTGCCCGCCGCGAATGGGATCGGTCGGGTGAGCACCTGTTGGCCGCTGATAAAGCTGGCGCGCGGTTGCTGATCCCGGAGGACGAGGACTGGCCGGCCCTGCCCTTCCTGGCTTTCGACCGGTCCAGCCTTGATCACCTGGCCGCTCCGCTGGCTCTGTGGGTGCGCGGGCCGGCGCGGCTGGCCGAGTTGACCGAACGGTCCGTCGCCATCGTCGGATCGCGGGCCTCCACCGGCTACGGCAACCACGTCGCCAACTCACTGGCCTACGGCGTGGCCGAGCTGGGATGTGCTGTCGTCTCGGGGGCGGCCTACGGGATCGACGGGGCGGCCCACCGCGGCACCCTCGCCGCCGAAGGCGTCACTGTCGCCGTGCTGGCCTGCGGGGTCGACCGCTCCTACCCGGCCGGACATTCCGGGTTGCTGGGGCACATCGCCCGCGAGGGTTTGGTGGTGAGCGAGTATCCACCCGGAGCGGTACCGGCTCGGCACCGTTTCCTGGTCCGCAACCGCATCATCGCGGGGCTGGCGGGGGGCACGGTGGTGGTCGAGGCGGGCTCGCGCAGCGGCGCGCGACGCACCGCCTCCGACGCCGCGCTACTGGGCCGCCCTGTGATGGCGGTGCCCGGACCGGTGACCTCGGCGTTGTCGGTCGGCTGCCACCGCCTGCTGCGCGAGCCGGGAACGATCGCGGTGACCACCGCGGAAGAAGTGCTGGAGGAGGTGGGGCGCATCGGGATAGACCTGGCCCCGGCCAGTCAGCCCGAGATGCCGGCACGGGCCACCGACGGTCTGCCGGACACCGTGTTGCGGGTCCACGACGCGCTCTCCGGCCGGATCGTCCGCGACGCGACGCGGCTGTCCTTCGAATCCGGTCTGCCGCTGGAAATCGTGCGGGCCGCGCTGCCCACGCTGGCCAGGGCAGGGCTGGTCGAGCGCCTCGACGGGGGTTGGCGCCGCCCCGAACGGGAGCCGAGGCGTGGCGGTGCTTGACCTGGCCGGTCGGCGCGCGCACCGTGCCAACCATGAGCCCTCGGCATGATCGCCCCTGGGCGGAGGCCCGTGCGCGCGGCGGGTCCGCCGAGGCCACAACCACCGGTGCGGCGCAGCCCTGCAAACCGCTGGAGGCCGGCGACTCGCAGCCCGGCAACTCGCTGGAGCCCAGTGCCTCGCGGCCCGGCAACTCGCAGCCTGGCGACTCGCTGGGGGTCAGTGACGCGCTGCCTGGCGACCTGGCGGAAGCGCGCACGGCGTTCGAACGCCACCTGGCGCTTGAGCGGGCGCTGTCCCCGCACACGGTCCGTGCCTACCTCGGCGATGTGGACGGGCTGCTGGGCACGGTGGCCCGCGACAGCGGTGCACTCGCCGGGCTCGACCTGGCGGCCCTGCGGCGCTGGCTGGCCGAACAGCGCGCTGGGGGAGCCAGCCGGAGCACGTTGGCACGCCGCGGGTCGGCCGCGCGCGTGTTCACCGCGTGGGCCGCCCGTACCGGTCGGCTCCCGGAGGACCCTGGGCCGCGGTTGGTGGCGCCGCGGCCACATCGGACGCTGCCAGCGGTGTTGAGCGTCGAGCAGGCCGCGACGATGCTCACCGCGGCCACCTCCGGTGCGGCCGAGGGCGATCCGCTCGCGGTGCGTGATCTGCTGCTGCTCGAGCTGCTCTACGCCACCGGCGTGCGGGTTTCCGAGCTCTGCGGGTTGGACCTGTCGTCCATCGACCAGCGGCGCCGCACCCTGCGGGTGATCGGTAAGGGTGATCGGGAACGGACGGTCGTGTACGGGGTGCCGGCCGAGCGGGCCATGCGGCGCTGGCTCGACGGGGCGCGTTCGGGGCTGGCGGGGCCGGCGTCGCCACCCGCGCTGTTGCTCGGTGCCCGCGGCGGCCGGCTCGACCCCCGGGTGGCCCGCGCGGTGGTCAACGCGGCCTCGCAAACGGTGCCCGGACACCCCGGAATATCCCCCCACGGACTGCGGCACAGCGCCGCCACACACCTGCTTGTCGGCGGGGCGGACCTCCGTAGCGTCCAGGAGTTGCTTGGTCACGCTACGCTCTCTACGACTCAGCTATATACACACGTCACAGTCGAGCGTCTGAAGGCGATACATGACCAAGCTCACCCTCGAGCGTGAGAGCTTTATGGGTGAGCGGCGTGCGCCGGGTAGCGGGTTAGAGAACGCCCCGACCGAACCGGGCGCCCTGTGGGGTGAGTACGTACGGTGCGGGGCGCGGGACCACCGTGATCGCCTGGTCCTGCACTACGAGCCGCTGGTCCGGCAGGTGGCCGGCCGGGTCGGTATCCGACTGCCGGCGCACGTCGAGATCGCTGATCTGATCCAGGCCGGCGTCTTCGGGCTGATCGACGCGATCGAGCGGTTCGACCCGGCCCTCGGGATCCGGTTCGAGACCTACGCGGCGCAGCGCATCCGGGGCGCCATCCTGGACGAGCTGCGGGCCCAGGACTGGGTGCCCCGGATCATCCGCAACCGTGCCCGCGAGCTGGCGAAGGTCCGGGAGAACATGGAGGCCCGGCTGCAGCGCTCCGCCAGCCCGGCCGAGCTCGCCGGGGAGCTGGGCGTCGGCCCGACCGAGGTCCGCGGCATCCTCAGCCAGATTCGCATGATCAGCATGGAGGCGCTCGACGAGTGGGCCACCGCGCGCGGCGCCACTGTCACCCTCGCCGAGACGCTGGCGCAGGAGGACTCCGACCCGGTCACGGTGCTGGAGGCCCGGGAGACCAGCCGGTTGCTCGCGCTGAGCTTCTCCCGGCTGCCTGAGCGCGACCACCAGGTGCTGTGGTGTTACTACGTGGAGAACCTGACCCTGGCCGAGATCGGCAGGCGGCTCGGCGTGACCGAGTCCAGGGTGTGCCAGCTGCGCGGCCGCGCCGTCTCCAGATTGCGAGAGAAGTTCGCCGAGCTGGCCGGCACCACGGCCCAGCTGGGCTGAGCCCCCTCGGTACCCGGTCCGTGCCGCGCTGACCCCGCGGGCAGTGCCCCCGCTGCCCCTGCCTGGTCCCGCGCCGGGCTCAGCTGCCCGGATCCGTGTCCGAGGGCCATGGCAGCAGGCGCACGTGCGCCCGGCGGACCAGGAGCAGCGGATCCAGGTACTGACCGTCTCGGCGGAGTCCCCAGTGCAGGCAGGCCTCGGCCCGGCAGCCGAGGTGGCCGGCGGCGAGTGTGCCCACCGGTTCGCCCCGGCGCACCAGTTGGCCGGCACGCACGCTCGCCCGCACCGGCTCGTAGCTGGTCCGCAGTCCGTTGGGGTGGTCGATCGACACCACGCCGCGGTCGGCCAGCGGACCCGCGTAGACGACCGCCCCGTCGCCGGCCGCCAGCACGGGCTGGCCCTCGGTACCGATCAGGTCGACGCCGCGGTGGCCGGGACCGTACGGCTCGGACGGCGGCTGGAACGGGCGGCTCACCGTCGGCGCGGGCGCGAGCGGCCAGCCGAACCGGGCCGCCGGTTCGACGTACCCGCCGGTGCCCTCAGTCCGTGGCGGCGGGGTCGGCCCGCGACCGGGCGCGGCGGTCGCCGGCTGGGGACCGGGCGCGGCGGTCCCCGGCGTGGGCTCGGGACCCGGCGCGGCGGTAGCCGGCCGCGGGCCGGGCGCGGCGGTCGCCGGCCGCGCCCCGGGCGGGAGCTGATCGACCCGGGCCACCGCCGCCGGCACGGCCCCGGGCGCCGAGACCGCCAGCAGCGTCGAGCCGAACCCGGCGACCAGCACCCTCACCAGCACTCTCACCAGCGCCGATCGAGCCGTGCGCCTCCGATTGCCCATGTCCCGAGGATCCCTGCCGGCGGGGCAGCAGCGCGGCCCGGCCGGCCCGCCTGTGCACTGCTGACCCACCGGTGGACAACCCGGCCCGCGGCGGGCCACCCGGCTCGGCCCCACCTCACACCCGGCGTACACTGGACCTGCATCTCGTGTGTCACGAGATGACTTCGCGCGTCCGCGCATCTCGTGTTCGGTCCACCCTCGGGCGGATCGGGCGGGAACGGCGTCCGGGCGGTCCCGTTGGCCAGGGTACGACGGCTGGCGGGTCCGGGCGGCGGTGCGGACGCTAGGGCGGCGCCACCCGGTGCCGCGCAGAAACCGCCCGCGCCACCGCAGGGATTGCGGCGGTGCTCGACGAAAGAGGTGTGACACAGGCCATGGCCGTCGTCACGATGAAACAACTGCTCGACTCCGGCGTGCACTTCGGGCACCAGACCCGCCGCTGGAACCCCAAGATGAAGCGCTACATCTTCACCGAGCGCAATGGCATCTACATCATCGACCTCCAGCAGACGCTGTCCTACATCGACCGCGCCTACGAGTTCGTCCGCGAGACAGTGGCCCACGGCGGCTCGGTGCTGTTCATCGGCACCAAGAAGCAGGCCCAGGAAGCCATCGCGGACGAGGCCCAGCGGGTCAACATGCCGTACGTCAACCAGCGCTGGCTGGGCGGCATGCTCACGAACTTCCAGACCGTGCACAAGCGGCTGCAGCGCCTCAAGGAGCTGGAGTCGATGGAGCAGGGCGGGGGCTTCGAGGGTCGCACCAAGAAGGAAATCTTGATGCTGACCCGCGAGAAGATCAAGCTCGAGCGCACCCTCGGCGGTATCCGCGACATGGCCAAGGTGCCCAGCGCCGTCTGGATCGTGGACACCAAGAAGGAACACATCGCGGTCGGCGAGGCCCGCAAGCTGGGCATCCCGGTGGTGGCCATCCTGGACACCAACTGCGACCCCGACGAGGTCGACTACCCGATTCCGGGTAACGACGACGCCATCCGGTCCGCCGCGCTGCTCACCAAGGTGATCGCCCGGGCGGCAGCCGACGGCCTGATGGCCCGCTCCGCACGGGGCCGCGGCACCGACGGCGACGACAAGCCGGAGGCCGGCCCGGCCACCGACGAGCCGCTCGCCGAGTGGGAGAAGGAACTGCTGACCGGCGGTTCGGACGGCGCTGAGCTGGCCGCACCGGTGGCCGCCCCGGTCGCCGCGGCCGAACCGGCCGAGACGGTGTCGGCCGGCGTCGCCCCGGCCAGCACGAGCAACGGCACCCCGCAGACCGCCGAATAGGTCTGGTGCCCCGGCGCCCGCCGCCGCTCAAGGCGGCGGGCGCCGTTTTCCACCGCTACTGAAGAACTTCACACAGCCACACAGCAAGGACGGTTGCACCACGATGGCGAATTACACGGCCGCGGACGTGAAGCGGCTCCGCGAGCTGACCGGCTCCGGGATGATGGACTGCAAGAAGGCCCTGGAGGACTCCGACGGCGACCTCGAGAAGGCCGTCGAGGTGCTCCGCATCAAGGGCGCCAAGGATGTCGGCAAGCGCGCGGAGCGCACCACGTCGGCCGGCCTCGTGGTCGCCGAGGGCGGCACCATGGTCGAGCTGCTCTGCGAGACCGACTTCGTCGCCAAGAGCGCCGACTTCCAGGCGCTGGCCAGCAAGGTTCTCGCGGCGGCCACCGCGAGCAGCCCGGCGGACATCGACGAGCTGCGTTCGGCCGCCTCCGATGGTGGGTCCGTGGACGACGCTGTGCAGGGGCTCTCCGCCCGCATCGGCGAGAAGCTGCAGCTGTCGCGCTACGTGCACTTCGACGGCCCGGTCGCGGTCTACCTGCACCGCCGCGCCACCGACCTGCCGCCGGCCATCGGCATCCTCGTCTCCTACACCGGTGACGGCGCCGACGCGGCCGAGGTCGCCCGCGGCGTGGCCATGCACATCGCCGCCTCCCGGCCGCGCTACGTCACCCGCGACGAGGTGCCGGAGGACGTGGTGGCCGCCGAGCGCCGCATCGCCGAGGCGACCGCGCGCGAGGAGGGCAAGCCGGAGCAGGCGCTGCCCCGCATCATCGAGGGCCGGGTGAATGGCTTCTTCAAGGACGTCGTGCTGCTCGAGCAGGCTTCGGTGCACGACAGCAAGAAGACGGTGAAGGTCGCCCTCGAGGAGGCCGGCGTCACCGTGACCAAGTTCGCCCGCTTCGAGGTTGGCCAGGCCTAGCGTGGCGATGCCCCTCACCGATGTCGATGGCGGTAGCCGAACCGGCGGCTACCGCCGCGTGCTGCTCAAACTGGGCGGCGAGATGTTCGGCGGTGGTTCGGTCGGGGTCGACCCGACGGTGGTGCAGGGCGTCGCCCGGCAGATCGCCGACGTGGTCGCCAGCGGGGTGCAGGTCGCCGTGGTGATCGGCGGCGGCAACTTCTTCCGGGGCGCGCAGCTCACCGAGGGCGGGATGGAACGCTCCCGCGCGGACTACATGGGCATGCTGGCCACCGTGATGAACTGTCTCGCGCTGCAGGACTTCCTGGAGCGTGAGCACGGCATCGACACCCGGGTGCAGACCGCGATCACCATGGGTCAGGTGGCCGAGCCCTACATTCCCCGTCGTGCCATGCGGCACCTGGAGAAGGGCCGCGTGGTGATCTTCGGCGCCGGCGTCGGGATGCCCTACTTCTCCACCGACACGGCGGGCGCCCAGCGCGCGCTGGAGATCGGCTCGGAGGTGGTGCTGCTCGCCAAGGGCGTCGACGGCGTCTACACCGCCGACCCCAAGACAGACCCCGACGCCGAGATGTTCCACGAGATCACCCACCGCGAGGTGCTGGAGCGTGGGCTCAAGGTGGCGGACGCTACGGCGTTCAGTCTGTGCATGGACAACAATATGCCGATCATCGTGTTCAACCTGTTGACCGAGGGCAACATCGGTCGGGCGGTGCGGGGTGAGAGGATCGGCACATTGGTCAGCACCCCCGTGGGCTAAGACAGCCTGAGTAACGAACAGCACTGGAGCAGCCGTGATCGACGAGACCCTCTTCGAAGCCGAGGAGAAGATGGAGAAGGCCGTCGCGGTCACGCGTGAGGACCTCAATACGGTGCGCACCGGGCGGGCGAACCCTTCGATGTTCTCCCGGATCGTGGTCGACTACTACGGGTCGCCGACGCCGCTGAACCAGCTCGCGGGGGTGAGCGTCCCGGAGGCCCGGATGGCGGTGGTCAAGCCCTACGACGCCAGCCAGCTCAAGGCGATGGAGAAGGCGATCCGCGACTCCGACCTCGGCGTCAACCCGACCAACGACGGCACGATCATCCGCGTGCTGATCCCCCAGCTGTCCGAGGAGCGCCGCCGCGACCTGGTCAAGGTCGCCCGGGGCAAGGGCGAGGACGGCAAGGTCTCCATTCGCAGCATCCGGCGCAAGGCGATGGAAGAACTGCACCGGATCTCGAAGGAGGGCGAAGCCGGCGAGGACGAGGTGGCCCGCGCGGAGAAGGAGCTGCAGAGCGCGGTCGACCGCTACGTCACGCAGGTCGAGGAGCTCATGAAGAACAAGGAAGCCGAGCTGCTCGAGGTGTGAGTAACGTGACGGCCGCGGCGGGCCGACCGCCCTCCCGACTGGGCCGGGACCTGCGGGCGGCGATCCTGGTCGGTGCCGCTCTCGGTGCGGTCATCCTGGCCAGCCTGTTCCTGGTGCGCCAGGCATTCATCGCGGTGGTCGCGATCTCCATCCTGGTGGCCACCTGCGAGCTGGCCGGCGCGCTCCGCCGGGGCGGCGGGATCAAGGTTGCGCTGATCCCGGCCTGCGTCGGCGGCCAGGCGACGATCTGGCTCGCCTGGCCCTACGGCACCACCGGGCTGCTGTCCGCCGCCGCGATCACCGTGCTGGTGTGCCTGCTGTGGCGGATGCGCGAGGGGCCGGACGGCTACCTGCGCGACGTCAGCGCATCACTGTTCACCGTGGTCTACGTGCCGTTCTTCGCCGCCTTCGCCGCGCTGCTGGTGGTGCCGGCCGACGGCGCCGGCCGGGTGCTGACCTGGATGCTCTGCGTCGTGGCCTCGGACATCGGTGGCTTCGCCGCCGGTGTCGTCGCCGGCAAGCACCCGATGGCGCCCACGATCAGCCCGAAGAAGTCCTGGGAGGGCTTCGCCGGTTCGATGGCCGGCGGCATGATCGTCGGGGCGGTCTGCCTGGCCGAGCTGCTGCACGGCCGGTGGTGGCTGGGTGTGCTGATGGGTGCGCTGCTGGTGGCGGTGGCCACCGCGGGTGACCTGATCGAGTCGTTGATCAAGCGCGACCTCGGCGTCAAGGACATGGGCTCGCTGCTGCCCGGGCACGGCGGCCTGATGGACCGGCTGGACTCGCTGCTGCCGACCGCGATGGTGTCCTGGCTGCTGCTCAGCGTGTTCGTGCCGCTCAGCTGACCCGCGCGCACCCCCGCACGCGGACGACCGCCCCGGAGGCCGGCACTTGAGCATCGTGCCCAGCCCGAACATCTGGCACTGGCCGGACGTCTACGAGCAGGAGAACCGCGCGCAGGACGTGACCGGCGCCATCTGGGCCGCGCTGCGCGAGGCGATCGACTGGGCTGGCGCCGACGTGATCGACATCGGCTGCGGTACCGGGTTCCACCTGCCGATGTTCGCCGCGACCGCGCGCGCCGTGGTCGGGGTGGAGCCGCACCCGCCCCTGGTGCGGCGGGCCCGCGACCGGGTCGCTGAGCTGCCTGGCGTGCGGGTGGTCGAGGCCGGCGCGGAGCAGGTCCCACTGCCGGACGCCAGCGCCGACCTGGTGCACGCGCGCACCGCGTACTTCTTCGGACCGGGCTGCGAACCCGGGTTGGTGGAGGCGGACCGCCTGTTGCGCCCGAACGGGCTGCTCGCGATCGTCGACCTGGATGTGAGTAGGCCGCCCTACGGAGACTGGCTGCGCGCCGACGTGCCGCACTACGACCCGGCCGCCGTCGAGCGGTTCTTCGACCGCCAGGGCTTCGCTCTGCGCAGGGTGGACACCGAGTGGCGGTTCCCGGACCGGGCCAGCCTGGAGGCCTCGCTGGGCATCGAGTTCTCCGCGCCGGTGGCCCGGCGCGCCATCGCGGCCACCGACGGGCTGACCCTGCCGGTCAGTTACCGGGTGCACACCCGACGCAGGGCCGGCGGCCTGCTTCTCCCGGGCCGGGGCACGCGTCGGCGCTGAGCGCTCGACAACGGCGCGTACCCCGCCCGGTGCCCAGGTCGAGCCCAGGCGCTTGGCCCGCGCCCAGGCTGAGACCAGACACTGGGCCGGGCGCCGGGGGTGAGTGCACCCGGCCCGCCGGGCGCACCGGAGTCGTTGAACGCGCGGCACCGCGTTCGAACTCCGGCGCGCCCGCCGGGCCGGCTGCACCGCCCGCGGCTCAACCGGTCGGGACTAGGTGACCCGCAGCTGACCGCCGTCGGCGCTGACCTGCTTGGCTGGCAGCGGTTTCTTCGCCGGCCCCTTCGCCACCGAACCGTCGGTGACGCTGAACTTGCTGCCGTGGCACGGGCAGTTGATGGTGCCGCCGGCCACCGAATCGACCGTGCAGCCCTGGTGGGTGCAGATCGCGGAGAACGCGTGGAAGGTCCCGGCCGTCGGCTGGGTGACCACCACCGCCTGGTCCTCGAAGATCTTCCCGCCACCCACCGGAACCCCGCTGGCCGCTCCCAGCACGGTGCCGCCCTCGGCTGCCGGGGCCTCGGCGGTGTCACCGGCGCCCTGTGCCGGTGGGCCGGCCGCCCCGGTCGTGTTCGGGTTGGCCGGAGCGGGGCCGGGGGACGACGAGGAGTAGGTGGCGCAGCCGGCGACGGCGAGCATCGCGGCCGATGCGGTGGCCGCACCGCCCGCCGCCAACACCGTTCGGCGGTTCAACGGCCCGCGCGGCCGCACCGGGTTCGCGTTGTTGTCGCTCACGTCGAGCCTCGATTCCTGTGGTGAGTGGTGGTCGCTCGGGTCGAGCCGCCTCGATCAGGCGATCACAGGTGTACTCCTCGGGCGCTGAACAGCCAAAGCGCCGAGGTCAGCCACAGACCGATCAGACCAGCGAACACCAGACCGCCGAGCAGTGGCATCGCCCAGCGTGGCGCCCCGGGACGGCTCAGCGACAGCATTTTGGTGGCGAACGCGCCGTAGAACAGGCAGCCCAGGATCGAGTGGACCCAGACCCGGGTGCTGTCGGACTGGAAGCCGAGCGCGTACAGGCACTGCACCGCGACCGGAACGCTGGCCAGCACCGCGATCCGTCCGGACCACCGGTGCAACCCGCCGATCCAGGTCGGCGGCCGGACCACCACCCGGCCGTACAGGACCATCGCGCTGCCCAACTGCAGGAGGCCGAACAGCACCGTCGCGGTGGCCAACCAGGCCTTGACGTAGCCGATGCTGGAGAACCCGGCCACGCTCACCGCCAACCCGGTCGGCTCGTGCAGCCGCCCGTAGGCACCCAGAGCAACCGCCACCGCCGCGCCGACCAGCACCGGGACCAACAGCAGCCGGGCCCTCGGTTCCGGCGTCGGGCCGGCCCGGTCGGCGGCTGCGCCCGCCCGGCCGGCGGCTGAGCCCGCCGGGGCGGTGGTTGTGCCCGCCCGGTCTGCGCCGGCCCGGCCGGTAGCCCGGTCGATGGTCTGGGTGGCGCCGGTCCGAACGCCGGTCCGAACGCCGGTCGGCTCAGCGGATCGGGCGGTGTCCTCGGCTGGCTGGGCGGGATCCCGATCCAACAGCGACCGCGGGCCCCGTTGGATCGGGATCGCGCCGGTCGGTGCCTCGGAGAGGTCCGGGCCGTCGGTCCGCCCCGGGCCGGACCGGCTGTCCAGGGTGGTGGTACCCGCCGGGCGCGCACCGGACTCGGGCCGCGATGGAGCCCCCAGGTCGGCTGGAGCCCCGGTGTTGGACCGGGCGGTGCGGAGCGGGGCGGTTGGCGGATCTGGCTCGGTGTTCATCTGGGAACTCCTCCGCTGGTCATTGGCCAGCTCCCGAGGTGCCCGCGCCCGCCGCCGAGGTGGCGGTGACCGAGTACGGGTCCGAGTACCCGGTCGGGGCCGGGTCCTTCGGGCTGGGGTCGGTCGGGGCGGGGTTGGACTGGGCAGGGGCGGACCGGGCGGGGTTCGGCGCGGTGACCGAGGCGGCCTTGTCGGCCCGCTTCTCGGCCGTCGGCGCCTTGCCCGGCTCGGCGTTGAACTGCCACTGCACGCCGCTGACCGAGACGGTTCCGGACACCGTGCCGGACCGCAGCGTGGCGGTCAGCTCGTTGGTGCCCTTGCCGCGCAGGGTCATCGTGGACCCCGACACGTCGCCGTTCAGCCAGGATTCCAGTTTCTTGCCGTCGCACAGGTACGCCGTCGCGGCGCCGTTCCGGATAACGATTTCCACGGTGGCCTCGCCAGCTTTGCGGCCGGAGGTGCGGCCGGCGTAGCTGGCCTGCCGGGGGAAGTCCGAGGACACCGCGGGTGGGGGAGCCGCGGGTGGGGGAGCCGCGGGTGCCACAGGAGGGGGAACGGCGGGGGGAACGGACGTGGTCCCGGCGGCGCTGGCGTTCGCGTCGGTGGCCTCCTCACGGCTGGCGTTCATGTTGACCGCCAGCAGGACGAACGCCAGGCCGACGATGGCCAGCAGCGTGAGGATGGGGCCTCGGGTCCTCATCGTGATCGGTCTCCAAAGTCGGTCTCGGGGAGTCTCAGGGAGTTACGGTCAGGCCTCTACACGGGTCCGGCGGGCAATCGGTTCACTGGCTCGGGTGAATTTTCTTCCGGGCTCAGGGTTACCGTGTGTGTATGCGTGACCAGATACGGCGACCCGTGGTGACCCCGTTGCGGGTTGCTCTGGTGGGCGGCGCGTTGTGGTGGGCGATCGGCTCGCTGGCGTTCCCGTCCGGCTTCGGCACCCTGGTGCTGGCGTTCGGGCTGTTGGTCGCGGGCGGGCTGTACTCGGCGGCGCGGCGCCGGCCGGATGCCGGTGTCCCGGTGCCGCCCTCGGCCCGTCGAGGGGTCCGTCGACTGGTGGTGATCGGCGTTGTGCTGGTGGTGGGCGTCGTGCTGGCGCTGGGCGGGTTAGGCTATAGGGAGCTGACCACCCCAATTGCGTGCATGGTCGTGGGCGGTTGCCTGGTGCCGGCGGCCGCGTTGCTGGATCGCCGGGGCTGCCTGCCGCTGGGTGCCGCGATGATGGTGCTGGGTGCCTGCGGCGCGGTGCTCGCGCTGCGCTCCGTCGGCCAGCTGTATCCGACGGGCCTGGTAGGGCTGGGCGCCGGCGCGTTGCTCTTGGCGGCGGTAGCCGTTGAGGTCGGCCTGCACCACGAGCTGCGGACCAAGATCGGGAGTCGATGAGTACGTCCAAGACCGCCGGCGGACCAGCCGGTACCGCCACCGAGGCCGGGCAGGGGACCGGCCCGGTCGGCCTACCCCTGGTGTTCGACGCGCCCCGGCGGGCGATGCCACCTACCCACCTGGCCGACCTCAGCCCCGAGCAGCGCCGCGTCGCGGTGACCGAGCTCGGGCTGCCGGCCTTCCGTGCCGACCAGCTGTCCCGGCACTACTTCGGCCGCTTCGAGGCCGACCCGGCGGCGATGACCGATCTACCGGCAACCGTGCGGGACAGGTTGCGGGACGCGCTGCTGCCCTCGCTGGTCACCTCGGTGACCGAGCTGAGCTGTGACGACGGCACCACCCGCAAGACGCTGTGGAAGGCCCACGACGGCATCCGCGCGGAGAGCGTGCTGATGGGCTACCCGGACCGCGCCACGGTGTGCGTGTCCAGCCAGGCCGGCTGCGGGATGGCCTGCCCGTTCTGCGCCACCGGTCAGGGCGGCCTGAGCCGCAACCTGTCCACGGGTGAGATCGTCGAGCAGGTCCGCCAGGCCGCCGCGGCGGCCCGTGACGGTGCGCTCGGCGAGCCGACCCGACTGTCCAACGTGGTGTTCATGGGCATGGGCGAGCCGCTGGCCAACTACAAGCGGGTGGTCGGCGCGCTGCGTCGGATCATCGAGCCCGCTCCGGCCGGCCTCGGCATCTCGGCGCGCGGGGTGACCGTGTCCACGGTCGGGCTGGTACCGGCGATCGACAAGCTGACCGCCGAGGGGCTGCCGGTGACGCTCGCCGTGTCCCTGCACACGCCCGACGACGAACTGCGGGACACCCTGGTGCCGGTGAACAACCGCTGGAAGGTCGCCGAGGTGCTGGCCGCGGCCCGCCGCTACGCCGACGCCACCGGCCGCCGGGTGTCCATCGAGTACGCCCTGATCCGCGACGTGAACGACCAACCGTGGCGGGCCGACCTGCTCGGCAAGCTGCTCCGCGAGCGGCTGACCACCCGACTGGTGCACGTGAACCTGATCCCGCTGAACCCGACGCCGGGCAGTGAGTGGGACGCGAGCCCCCGCCCGGTCCAGGACGAGTTCGTGGACCGGGTGCGCGCGGCCGGGGTGGCCTGCACGGTCCGCGACACCCGGGGCCGGGAGATCGCCGCCGCCTGCGGCCAGCTCGCCGCCACCCAGTCCTGACACCCGGGATTGGCGAGTTAGGTCCTGACCCAACTCGCCAATCCCGGGGTGTCGGCTACAGGCGCTCGCCGGTGTCCGGGTGGAACAGGTGCAGCTCGTCGCTGGTGGTGTGCAGGCTGATCTTGTCGCCGATCCGCGCACCGGAGCGGCCGGAGCCCCGTACGACGATCGACTCCGACGGATCGGTCACCAGCTTGCCGTAGATGAACGCGTCACTGCCCAGTTCCTCGACCACGGTGATCTCGGCCGCGATGCCCTGATCGGAGCCGTTGGTGGCGTTCGACGTCCACTGCTCCGGGCGGATGCCGAGGGTGACCGTCTTGGTCCCGGCCGCGCTGATCGCCGACCGCTGGGCGGCGGTCAACCGGACCACCTGTCCGCCGAGGCGGGCGCCCTCCTCCTCCACCGGCACGGTGTAGAGGTTCATCGCCGGTGAACCGATGAAGCCGGCGACGAACGCGTTGCGCGGGATGTCGTACAGCTCCGCCGGCGTGGCGAACTGCTGCAGCTCGCCCAGCTTCAGCACCGCCACCCGGTTGCCCATGGTCATCGCCTCGACCTGGTCGTGGGTGACGTAGATGGTGGTGACCCCGAGTCGCTGCTGCAGCGCGGCGATCTCCGCCCGGGTGCCGACCCGCATCTTGGCGTCCAGGTTGGACAGCGGCTCATCCATCAGGAACACCTGCGGCTCGCGCACGATGGCCCGGCCCATCGCGACCCGCTGCCGCTGCCCGCCGGACAGGGCGCGCGGCTTGCGGTCCAGGAACTCGGTGAGCCCGAGCACCTCGCCGGCCGCGCGGACCTTCTTGTCCCGCTCCTCCTTGGACATGCCACGCATCTTCAGCGGGAAGTCCATGTTCTCGCCGACGGTCTTGTTCGGGTACAGCGCGTAGTTCTGGAACACCATGGCGATGTCCCGGTCCCGCGACGGCACGCCGACCATGTTCTTGCCACCGATGCGGATGGCGCCCTGGTCGATCTCCTCGAGGCCAGCGAGCATTCGCAGCGCGGTGGACTTGCCGCAGCCGGACGGCCCGACGAACACCACGAACTCGCCGTCCTCGATGTCGAGGCTGAGTTTGTTGACCGCGGGCTTCGCGCCCGGCGTGTAGATGCGCGACGCGGAGTCGTAGACGACCTCAGCCACGGTTACACCTCTTCCTGTCGCACGTTGGGCGTGTTGGTTGTTGTGGTGCCCGGGAGCCGGGTCATTTGACCGCTCCGAAGGACAGGCCCTGGACCAGCTTGTTCTGCGCGACCCAGCCGGCGATGACCACCGGCAGCGCGGCCAGCACGGCGGCCGCGCAGAGCTTGGCGAAGTACAGTCCCTCGCTGGTGATGAAGCCGACCAGGAACACCGGCACGGTGCCGGCCCGGGCGGCGGTCAGGTTCACCGCGATGAAGAACTCGTTCCAGGCGAAGATCACGCAGATCAGCGCGGTTGCCGCGATGCCGGGGGAGACCACCGGCAGCACGACTTCGCGCATGGTGCGCTGCAGCGATGCCCCGTCGATGCTGGCCGCCTCGAGCAGCGCTCCCGGCACCTCCAGGAAGAACGAGCGCATCATCCAGATCGCGATCGGCAGGTTCAGCGCGGTGTAGAGCACCACCAGCGTCCAGATGTTGTCCACCATGTGGATGTCGTTGACCACCACGTAGATCGGCACGATGGCCGCGACCACCGGCAGCATCTTGGTGCTGATGAAGAAGAACAGTACGTCGCGGGTCTTGGCCACCGGGCGCAGGGACAGCGCGAACGCGGCCGGGATGGCCATCAGCAGCACCAGCAGGGTGGACACCACCGTGGCGAACAGCGAGTTGAGCAGCGACGGCCCGACCCCGGCGGCGAACACCTCCTTGAACTGTTCCAGGGTGGGGGCGAAGAACAGCTTGGGCGGGCTGGTGTAGGCGTCCGCCTCCTGCTTGAACGCGGTCAGCACCATCCACAGCACCGGGAAGAAGAACACGATGCCGACCACCCAGGACACGATGGCCATGATCACGGGGCCGGTCGAGCTCTTCTTCGGCCGGGGCTCGGAGTCGCGGGCGGTCGCGCCGGGGCCCGCGGGGGCCGTTGTCGAGGTGCTCATCAGGCTGACGCCTCGTTTCCACTGAAGGTGCGGAAGATCAGCCGGAGGGCGAACGTCGCCACGATGGTGGTCAGGATGGCTACCACCACGCCCATCGCGGCTGCCTGACCGATGTCGAAGCCCAGGAAGGCCCGCTGGTAGATGTAGAACGGCAGGTTCGAGCTGGCGATGCCGGGGCCGCCCTGGGTCATCATGTAGATCTGGTCGAAGACGTTGATCAGGTAGATGGTGCCCAGCACGATGCCCAGCTCGATGAACCGGCGCAGGTGCGGGATGGTGATCTCGCGGAAGATGCCGAGATTGGACGCGCCGTCCACGGCCGCCGCCTCCAGCACGTCGGCCGGCTGGCTCTGCAACCCGGCCAGGATGAGCAGCATCATGAACGGTGTCCACTGCCAGACGATCGCCATCATCACCGCGGTGAGCGGGAATGAGGAGATCCAGTCCGTTTTCCCCGCTCCGAACGGGCTCAGGACGAAGTTCACCAGGCCGTAGGTCGGGTCCAGCAGGGTGGTCTTCCACAGCAGCGCGGCGGCCACCGGGGTGATCAGGAACGGTGTGATCAGCAGGGTGCGGACCAAGCCGCGACCGGGGAAGGCCCGGTTCAGCATCAGCGCCAGCAGCAGCCCGAGGGCCACCGCGATCAGCACCGAGCCCACGGTGAGCACCACGGTGTTCAGGGTGACCCGGCGGAACTGGCTGTCGGTGAAGACCTGCGCATAGTTCGACAGCCCGACGAAGTGCCGGGAGCCAGGGCGCACCAGGTTCCACGACTCCAGCGAGTAGTAGATCGTCACCACGAACGGCAGCTGGGTGACGATGAACGTGAACACCAGGGCCGGGAGCAGCGGAATCCGCCGGGACCAGCCGTCGGCCTTGGAGCCAGGCCCGTGCTCGGGCCGCTTGGCCGCCCGCTTCGGAGCGGTTGCCGCTTCGATGGTGGTAGTCACTTCGCCGCCCCCTTGTAGGTGTCGCCGACGGTCTGGGCGTACTTCTGGGACTCCTGCAGCGCATCAGCCACGCTGGTCTGGCCGGCGATCGCGGCGCTGATCTGCTGGCTCACCCGGGTGCCCATGTCCTGGAACTCCGGGATGGAGACGAACTGGATCCCGGTATAAGGCACCGGCATCGCGGTCGGGTGCACCTCGTCGGCGTTGTTCATCGCGTCCAGGGTGGGCTGCAGGTACGCGGCGGCGGCCTGGCGGTACTCCGGGATCTGGTAGGTGGAGTTCCGCGAGCCCGGCGGCACGTGTCCCCAGCCGAGCCTGGAGCCGACCAGGTGCATGTAGTCCTTGGAGGTCATCCAGGCCATGAAGTCCCAGGCCTCGTCCTTGTTCTCGGACGTCTTCGGGATGGCGAGCGACCAGGTGTAGAGCCAGCCGGAGTGCTGGGTCTTCTCCACCGGGGCGGGCACGTAGCCGATCTTGCCGACGACCTTGCTCGAGCTCGGGTCCTCCAGCGCTGTGACCACCGATGTCGCGTCGTACCACATGGCCACGTTGCCCTGGCCCATCAGCGTCGCGCACTCACCGAAGCTGGACACCGCGGGGCCGGGCTCGCCGTAGTCGCGCACCAGGTTGACGTAGAAGTCGACCGCCTTGCTGGTCTCCGGCGAGTTCAGCTGGGCGTCCCAGTTCATGTTGTACCAGCTGCCACCGAAGGTGTTGATCACGGTGTCCAGCGGGGCCATCACCTCACCCCAGCCGGGTAGGCCGCGCAGGCAGATGCCGGACATGCCGGTCTGCTTGTTGTCCAGCTTGGCCGCGAAGTCGTGGACCTGGGTCCAGGTCGGGTGGTCGGGCATGGTCAGCCCGGCCTGGGCGAACAGGTCCTTGCGGTAGGCCAGGAACGAGGACTCGCCGTAGAACGGCACCGAGTACAGGTTGCCCTGGTAGGACAGCGCGTCGCGGACCTTGGGCAGGAAGTCCTGCGGGTCGTAGCCCGGGGTCTTGTCCGCATAGGGCTGCAGGTTGACCAGCCAGCCGTCGGCCGCCCACTGCGGGGTCTCGTAGTTGCTGATCATCACGACGTCGAACTCGTTGCCGCCGGTCGCCACCGAGGCGGTGATCTTGGCCCGGGCCTGGTTCTCCGACAGGCTGACGAACCTCACCTGGACGCCGGGGTGGGTCTTCTCGAACTCCGGGACCAGTTTGATCGCGTCCTGCATCTGCGAGTTGGACACGATCGCCACGGTCACGGTCTTGGTGTTACCGCCGCCTCCGCCCAGCGCGCCCGCGCCGGCGCAGCCGGCCATCGCGAGCGCAGGTAACAGAAGTGCGGCGATCAAGAACACCCGCCACCGCCGCGGTCTACGCTCAAGGTCCGGTCGAGGTAGCAGCTCTCGCGCTGGGGCCACGTTGCCCTCCTCAGGGTTTGACGCCGGCGGTCGCGCTTGACGTCCGGCCGTGGTGTGAGTCACAGCCAAAAGTAAGATACGGGCGGCGTAAGCGCTTGCGCAACCGCTTGCGGAGTAGTGTTGTGACATACGCCACGGTCGGACTAGTCGCGATCGTGTGCGCGGACGGCTGGAGGTGGCCCATCGCGACGATGGCGGACGTGGCACGCCTCGCCGGTGTATCGGTGGCGACCGTGTCACATGTGCTCAACGGGACCCGGGCGGTGCGCCCGAATACCCGGGACCAGGTGCTCGAGGCGGTGCGCAGCGCCAACTACACCCCGAACACGGTGGCCCGCTCGCTCGCCACCGCCCGCACCACGACGATCGGGCTGGCGCTGTCCGCAATCTCCAACCCGTACTTCGGCGACCTGCTGCGTTCGATCGAGAACACCGCCTCGGCCGCCGGGTACACGGTGCTGCTGGCGGACCCGAGGGACGAGCCGGACTACGAGCTGACCGTGGTCCAGCGACTGCAGCAGCGCCGGGTCGACGGACTGGTACTGGCCCCGTCCGGCGAGCCCACCGCCGCGCTGGACTACCTCACCGAACACCGGCTGCCGACCGTGCTGGTGGACCGGCTGATCGACGCGGGACTGGACCAGGTCGGCTCGGAGAACATCCGCCCGGTCGCCGAGCTCGTCCAGCACTTCGCCGAGCGGGGACACCGGCGGATCGGGCTGATCGCCGGGCACCGGGGACTGGCCACGACGGTGGAGCGCAGGGACGGCTACCTGCTCGGGCTGCGGCGGTCCGGACTGGCGGCCGACCAGGAGCTGATCGTCGACGGCAACTCCGAGACCGAGGCGGCCCGCCTGGCGGTGCACCGGCTGCTCCGGCTGACCAGGCCGCCCACCGCGATCATCGCCGGCAACAACACGATGACCATCGGCGCGCTGTCCGCGCTGCGCGAGGCGTCGGTCCCGGTGCCGGGCGGCATGGCGTTGGCCGGGTTCGACGACTTCCCGTGGGCCGATCTGTTCCAGCCCGGCCTGACCGCGATCGCCCAGCCGTTCGTCGAGATGGGCCGCCGGGCGGTCGAGCTGCTGTTGGCGCGGATGGCCGACCCGGCGGCGCCCCAGGTGACCGTGCGGCTGCCGCCGGCGTTCGTGCACCGGGACTCCTGCGGTTGCCCGGACCGGCTCCGCCGGCGGCCGATAGCGGGGGCCTAGCGCGGGGTCCTGGAACGGGGCCCACCGTGCTGTGCCGAAGCCGGCCGGATGGGCCGAGGGGCACGCTGAACGGATTGGGTGCGCAAGCGCGTTGTTCCGGGCTGCGCGGGATCCGATACTGCTGGGCATGACGAACGCGCGGCTGGTGGCCGGAGTGGACTCCTCTACCCAGGCGACCAAGATCGTTGTGGTGGATCTGGAGACCGGCGAGACCCGTGGGGAGGGTCGCTGCGCCCACCCGGCCGGCACCGAGATAAACCCGGGTGAGTGGTGGTCCGCGCTGGTCAAGGCCGCTGAGGGCAACCTGTTGGACGGCGTTGAGGCGATCTCGGTGGCCGGCCAGCAGCACGGCATGGTGTTGCTGGACGGCGACGGCGAGCCGGTCCGGGACGCGCTGCTGTGGAACGACACCCGCTCGGCCGGCGCGGCCACCGACCTGATCGACGAGCTGGGCGGCGCGGAGAAATGGGCCACCGAGGTCGGCACCGTCCCGGTCGCCAGCATCACCGCCACCAAGCTGCGCTGGACCGCGCGCGCCGAGCCCGAGGTGGCCGACCGGGCCCGGCGGGTGCTGCTGCCGCACGACTGGCTGACCTGGCGCCTGGCCGGCCGCCCGGCGGAGGCGGTCACCGACCGGGGCGAGGCGTCCGGCACCGGGTACTGGTCGACCGTCTCCGGGCAGTACCGGCCGGATCTGCTGCGGATGGCGTTCGGCCGGGACCTCGAGGTGCCCCGGGTCTGCGAGCCGGGGGAGCGGGCCGGCACCGCGACGGAGCTGGGCGGCGCGCTGCTGCTGGCTGCCGGCACCGGGGACAACATGGGCGCGGCGCTGGGCGCCGGGGCCGAGCCCGGTGACGTGTTGGTGTCCATCGGGACCAGTGGCACCGTGTTTGCCGCGCACGACCGGCCGAGCGCCGACGCGTCCGGTGTGGTGGCCGGGTTCGCCGACGCCGCGGGTGGTTACCTGCCGCTGGTCGCGACGCTCAACGCGGCCCGGGTCCTGCGGGCCGGCGCCGACCTGCTCGGCGTGGAGCTGGCCGAGCTGGACCGGCTCGCGCTGTCCGCCGAGCCGGGCGCGGGCGGGCTGGTGCTGCTGCCGTACCTGGAGGGTGAGCGCACCCCGAACCGACCGGACGCCCGGGGTGCCCTGGCCGGGCTGACCGGGGCGAACGCCACGCCGGCGAACCTGGCCAGGGCCGTGGTGGAAGGCATGCTGTGCGGCCTGGCCGACGGCTTGGACGGGTTGGTGGCGCAGGGAGTGCCGGTGCGCCGGGTGCTGCTGCTCGGCGGGGGCAGCCGCTCGGCCGCCGTGCAGGCGTTGGCGCCGTGGGTGTTCGGTGTGCCGGTCACGGTGCTGGCCCCGGCGGAGTACGTGGCACTCGGCGCCGCCCGCCAGGCCGCCTGGGCGCTCACCGGTACCGCGCCCAGCTGGCCCCGGCCCGAGGAGGCCAGCGTGGCGCTGCCCGAGGGCGCGGTGGACAGTGCCGCCGCCGTGCGGGCCGGCTACGCCGCCGTCCGGGGCTGACGCCGTCCCGGGGGTGACGCCGTCCCGGGGGTGACGCCGTCCCGGGGGTGACGCCGTCCCGGGGGTGACGCCGTCCCGGGGGTGACGCCGTCCCGGGGGTGACGCCGTCCCGGGGGTGACGCCGTCCCGGCCGCGGCTAGCCGCGCACCCACTTTCGTCGCCGCGCACCCACTGTGGCGGGTGTGCGGCGACCGGAGTGGGTGTGTGCCGCCGTCCGGGGGTGACGCCGTCCCCAGTGATCTTCAGAGCTGTACTCCGGGGCTGGTCACGAGCGTCTTGAGCTGGGTGCGGTCGGTCAGTGCGGTGTGCAGTGCGGTGGCGGTGTCCGCGAGCGGATGGCTGGCGGTGATCAACCGTTGCAGGTCGATGCGGCCGCTGTCGGCCAGCGCGGCGGCGGCGGTGAACGCGCCGGGGCCGTACCGGAAGCAGCCCAGTACGTCGTACTCGTAGCGCTGCGCCATGATCAGGAACTCCTCGGCGACCGGGCGGCGGGCCGGGATGCCGACCAGCGCGATCCGGGCGCCGGGCCGGAGCGCGCCGAGCTCCGCCAGCACCTCCGGGGCGCCGGAGCACTCCAGCAGCGCATCCGCGCCGGCACCCTCGACCGGCCCGGTCGGCATCGCGTCGAAGTAGGCGTCGGCGAGACCGTCCGCGCTGCTCAGCCGGGCCGCCGCGGTGTCGACCAGGCCGATCCAGCTCACTCCGGCGAAGCGGGCGGCGGTCGCGGCGAGTTGCCCGATCGGGCCGGCGCCGGTGATCAGCACGCGGTCGCCGAGGCCGAGCTGGGCGCGGCGGACCGCCCAGGTTGCCACCGCGAGCGGCTCCACCAGGGCGGCCGTGCCCGGGCCCAGGTGTCGCACCGGGTGCACGTTGGCCCTGGGCATCACCACGCTCTGGCGCAGCGTGCCGTGGGTCGGCGGCGAGCCGAGGCAGGTGCCGTTCAGGCACAGGTTGTATCGGCCGGCCCGGCACAGCTGGCACTGCCCGCAGACCATCGCCGGCTCGATCGCGACGCGGAGCCCGATCAGCTCCGGCTCCACCCCGGAGCCGACCTCGACCACCCGGCCGGCGCCCTCGTGGCCCAGTACCAGCGGCGCCCGCACCACGTTGGGCCCGTTGCGGCCGTCGGCGTAGTAGTGCAGGTCGCTGCCGCACAGCCCGGTGGCCTCCAGGGCGACCCGGACCCGCCCGGCGGGCAGCTCGGCGCGCGGCAGCTGCTCGACCCGGATGTCCTTCGGGCCGTGCAGGACGGCCGCGAGCTCGGTGCTGGCGCGCCCGGGCCGGTTCATGATCGCTCGCCGCGTTCGTTCATGGCCGCGCCTCCTCGATGAGAACGTGGGCTGGTTCGGTCCGGGTTGCCGCTCGTTGTGCCGTGCGGAGCTGGTCGAGTGTGGCCGTCGGCGCGCCGCCCCGGTGCTGGGTGGACAGCCCGGCGGCGACCACCGCCAGCGGCGCCGCGTCCGCGAGCCGCTCGCCCCGGGCCAGGCCGGCGGCCAGTGTGCCGAGCAGCGTGTCGCCGGCGCCGGTGCTGTCCACCGGGGTGGGCAGCACGATGGCCGGATGCCGGCTGACGCGCCCGCCGTCGGTGACGAGCAGCGGCGCGGCGCCCCTGGTCACCGCGACCGCCGCCCCGGTGTGCGCGCCGAGCGCGGCGGTCACGGCGGCGGGGTCGGTCACGCCGAGCAGCGGCGCCGAGTCGCCAGGGCTGGCGATCTTGACCAGCCGGCAGTGCGGGCGACCGCCCGCAACACCCGCCGCGCCGGGTCGGCGTCGGTGAGCTCGGGCCGGAAGTTCACGTCGTAGCAGGCCGCGCCGCCCGCTCCGGCCACCCTGGCCACGGCAGCGATGACCAGTTGGGCCGCGCCGGCCGAGAGCGCCGCGGTGATGCCGCTGGTGAGCAGTACCGGGGTGGCCTCCAGTACCGGCCCCCACCGCTCCAGGTGCGCCGGCGACAGCGTGCTGGCCGCCGAACCGGCGCGCTGGTAGCTGAACCGGGGCTGGCCGTGCGCGTCCGGGGCCACCATGTAGGCGCCGGTCGGTTCGGGGCCGCGCAGCACCAGGCTCGAATCCACCCCGCGCCGGGCCAGCTCGTCCAGCACCAGGTCACCGGCGTCGTCGGTACCCAGCACGGTGAGCAGCGCGACCCGGGCGCCGGCGAGTACGGCCGCGCAGGCGGCGTTGAACGCGTCCCCGGAGACGGACTCCGGGGCCACCGAGCCGTCAGCGCTGTGGGGGCTGCCCGGGCTGTTCTGCGGGCTCAGGTGCCGCTCGACCATCGGCTCGCCGAGCACGACCACATCGAACTCGGTCACGGGATGCCCATTTCCTCGTCAAAATTCATTCTCAAGCAACGCCGTTCACTTGGGATGAATCAAACGGTACGATGCTCGTGAAGCCGCCGTCAACCGGTCGGCCCGCACCCGGGAACGGCAGGGAGCGCCATGGCGGTCGGTGAACAGTCGGATGGCGCGGTGACCCGTGCGCTGCGGGTGCTGGAGGCGCTCGGGCCCGGTACCCGCAAACTCGCCGAGATCGCCGAGGCGGCCGGCGTCACCCGCACCAACGCGCACCGCATCCTGGGCGTGCTCACCGACGCCGGGTACGTACAGCCGGTCGGCGGCGGCTCCTACCGCTTGGCTCCCCGGTCCGCCGCGCTGGGCGCCGCGCTCGGGCTGGCCGCGCCGAGGGGCGTCGGGGAGGCGCTGCGCCAGCTGGGGGAGAAGGTCGGCGCCACCGTTCACCTGGCGCTGCGCAGCGGTTCGCAGGCGGTCTACGTGCACAAGATCGACGGGCCGGGCCCGGTCCGGATGGCGTCCTCGGTGGGCACGCACATCCCGCTGCACTGCACCGCGATCGGCAAGGCCGTCCTGGCCGCGATGGGCGAGGACCAGGTGCGCGAGCTGATCGCTGATACCGGGCTGCCGGTGCGCACCGCGAACACGCTCACCGACGTGGCCGCGCTGGGTGCGGCACTGGCCGAGGTCCGCGCCCGGGGCTACGCGCTGGACGACGAGGAGAACGAGGTGGGCATCCGCTGCCTCGGCATGGCGCTGTCGCGCGACGGCGTGCCCGGCGGCGGGATCTCCATCTCGACCCTGACCTACACCACGCCGCGCGAGCAGCTCGTCGGCTACCAGCCGGCGCTGGCCGCAACGGTCGACCAGGTCAGTGCGCTGATGTCGTGACCGGGCGGCGGGCCGCGTGACCCGGCCTTGGGCCGAGGGGCGCGTGACCCGGCCCTCGGCCGAGGCGGTCCCGGGCCCGGTCGGGTGCGGGCCCTTTGCTCTGCGTAGGAATACGCAACAACCGACCGTTCGGTAGTCTCTTGCTCTGCGTAGGGGTGCGCAACAGGGACGCCGAGGGGCACACCAGCGGGGTCAGCAGCATGATCAGACCCCCTTGGTGTACCACTCACGGCGCCGACGCCACCCTGCACGACCGAAGCCCCGCACCGACCCGGGCCCGCTGTTGCGTATACCTACGCAGAGCAAAGCGACGGCGGGGCACCCCTGACGGCGGAGCGCGGCCCGGTCGGCTGAGGCCAGGGGCCGTGCGCCGCGCGCCCGCCGCCGGGTCAGGCCCAGTCGGTGATCCGGGCGTCGGCGCGGAACCGCAGCGCCGGGTCGGCGTAGCGCACCGCGGCCGGTGCGTACAGCGCGTCGGTGGCCGCGCGCATGGCCGGATACTGCGCCGCCAGCGCCGCGATCTCGTCGTCCGAGGCGGGCAGGCCGGCGGCGTCCAGCAGCATCCGCAGCTCCGTCAGAGGCGGCTCGGCGATCTGTTCGGCGATCTTCTCAGGTGTGGTGCTCATCGGTTCCTCCGGTGATCAGGGGGTCCGGGTGGTCAGGGCGGTGGCTCAGGCGACCAGTTCGGCGGCGCCGACCGGTGCGGGCTGGCGCAGGTGCCAGTCGGTGCGCCGCTGCAACAGCTGGCCGACCCGCAGCAGCCCAGCCTCGTCGAACGGCCGCCCGGCGAGCTGCACGGACAACGGCATGCCGTTCGCGGTGAAGCCCATCGGCAGCGCCAGCACCGGGTTGCCCACGCTGTCCCAGTAGCCGGTGTGGATGTGGCCGAACAGCGACATGATGCTGGTCTCGCCGGTGAAGAAACCGGCCAGCGCGGGTGCGGCCACCGACACGGTCGGGCAGATCAGCACGTCGATATCGGGCAGGATCCGGTGCAGCGCGTCCTGGGCCACCCGGCGCATCCGCTGTGCCTGTACGTAGTCCGCGCCGGACACCAGGGCGCCCCTGGCCAACATCGCGCGGGTCGCCGGGTAGTAGTCCGCCCACCGGTGCTGGGTGTCGGTGCGGTGGTACGCCAGCGCCTCGCAGGCCAGCGTGAGCATGTTCGCGGTGACCATCTCGGACCAGTAGGGCAGCACGATGGGGGTGAGGCCGGCGCCGGCGTCGGCCAGTTCGGCGACGGTGTTGTCGAACGCATCCGCCAACGCTGGGTCGCTGCCGGCCGGGAAGTGCTGGTCGCGCACCACGCCGATCCGCAGGCCGGACAGGTCCTCGAGCCAGGCGGGTTCGGCGAACGGGGCGTCCACGCAGTCCGGGTCGCTGGCGTGCGGCCCGGCGATGGCTGCCAGCACGGCCGCGCAGTCCTCGGCGCTGCGGGCCATCGGGCCGATGTGGTCGAGGCTGTAACCCAGCGGTACACAACCAGACTTGGGCACCCGGCCGAAGGTGGGCATCAGCCCGGTGATCCCGCAGAACGCCGCCGGGATCCGGATGCTGCCGCCGGTGTCGGTGCCGATCCCGGCGTAGAACAATCCGGCGGCCACCCCGGCACCGGTGCCCGAGCTGGACCCGCCCGGCCAGGTTGCCGGGTCCCACGGGTTGCGCGGCACCGGGAACTCCTTGCTCTCGTCCGGCATCCCGATGGCGAACTCCATGGTGGAGGTCTTGCCGGTGATCACCGCCCCGGCCTGCTTGAGCCGGGCCACCACCGGGGCGTCCTTGCCGGCACCCCAGTTCGGGTCGAGCACGACGCTCTGCGCGGTCGTCGGGCCGTCCGCCATGGCCAGGATGTCCTTCACCGCGAACGGGACGCCGTGCAGCGGGCCCCGGTCCACCCCGGTGGCCAGCTCGGCGTCGGCGGTGTCAGCCGAGGCGAGTGCGAGCTCGTCGAACCGGTGCAGGTAGACGCCCAGGACGGGGTCCGCCCGGTCGGCGGTGGCGATGGACCGCTCGGTGAGTTGGCGGCTGGTCACGGTGCCGGTGCGCAGCGCGGCGGCGGCCTCGGTCAGGGTCCGGGGCGGGGTCAAGGGTAGCTCGGGCATGCGGGCTCCTCGGTCGCTGAGGGGTCGGAGGATCTGAAGATCACCGGGTCGTTCGGGAGACCACCGGGCAGCTGCCGGGCGGTCGGGTTCGGACGGTCGGATTCGGGCGGACCAGCTGGTCAGAGCGGCGCGCGGGCGTGCGTGACGAAGCGGTACCGGTCCGTGCGCATCCGGATGAACGCCACGTTGAACACCCGGCCGTCCGGGCTGGTGATGGTCTGGTCCATGGCCAGCAGCGCGCTGCCCACCGCGACACTCAGCAGGCTCGCCGACAGCTCATCGGCCAGCACGCTGTCCATCACGAACTCGGACTCGCCGAGCACCACGCCGGCCTCGGCCAGCAGGGTGTACCAGTCCACCCGGAACGGCACGTCCAACAGCCGGCCGGCCTCCGGGAACAGCACGTAGTTGGTGGCGATGGCGAACGGCTGCTCCCCGATCACCGAGACGTACTCCAGCCGCAGGCACGGGGTGCCCGGCGGCACCCGCAGCCAGCCGGTCAGCGTCTCCGGCACCGGGACGGTGGACCGGTCCAGCAGCTGGGGCCGGGTGCCGGTCGTGAACAGCGCCGGGTTGGCCGGCCGGAGCACCCCGAGCGCCTCCTCCATGTCCGCCCGCACCGGGGCCATCACGGCGTGCGTTCCGATGCCCTGGGTGCGTTCGATGAGCCCCTCGGCGCGCAGCATGGCCAGCGCCGTGCGAACCGTGGCCCGGGTCGCGCCGTGCCCGGTCATCAGCTCGGCCTCGCTGGGTAGGTGGCCGCCCGGGTAGGCGCCGGCGAGCACCGCGGAGCGGATCAGATCCCGCAGCCGGCGCACCTCGTGCTCGCGCTCGGACCCCCGCCGGCGGAACTCACGCTCCCGCATCGGCACCCGCTGTCGGATCGGGACATTCACCATCCCGGGTGACGCTAGGAAGCAGTTGTTACCCCCGCGTGACATCAATGTCACCGTCCCGGGGAATGTCACCGTCCCGGGGTCGACGTCGGTGACCGTCATGCTGCGGCTTCGGCGGGCACCCCGGTCGGGTCGCCCACCTGGTAGCCGTCGGCCAGTGACACCACGGTGGCCAACCCGACCGTCCCCATCACCTCGAGCCCGAGGTCGTGCAGCCGTGGCGTCTGCGCGGCGCAGGCGTCACCGAGCAGGGTCACCGGGTAGTCCCGCATGAACGCCGCCCGCACGGTGGACTCGACGCAGATGTTGGTGACCACGCCGCAGACCTGCAGGTGGGTCACTCCGAGGCCCTGCAGCAGCGGGTCCAGCGAGGTCCACAGGAAGGCGTCGAACCGCACCTTGTCCACGGTCAGGTCGGCCGGGGTCCAGCCCAGCTCGTCGACCACACCGCCGTCCCAGCTGCCGGCCGCCAGCCCGCCGACGTCGGCCAGGCTGGCGGAGAGCTGGCTCAGGTTCTGGCCCTCGTCGGCCCGGCCCGGCCGGTAGACGTGCCTGGTGAAGATCACCGGCAGGTCGGCCGCACGGGCCTGCTCGACGGCGAGCGCGCTCTGGCGCACCGAGCGGTCCACGTCGGCCAGTGACATGCCGAGGCCGGGCAGCGAGCCGTCCGGATGGCAGAAGCCGTTCTGCATGTCGACGACGATCAGGGCGGAGCGGGTGGGGCGTGCGGTCATCGGGTCACCTCCGGTTTCGATGCGGACAGGGCGCTCGGTGCGGACAGGGCGTTCGGTGCGGACAGGGCTTTCGATGCGGACAGGGCGCTCGGTGCGGACACGGCGTTCGGTGCGGACAGGGCGGCGGACGGGACGCGGGCTCATCGCGGGCATCCCGAGCGAGGTGACGGAGCCGGCGGGACGCCAGGCGTTCGGCTTGCACCGGTCCTTGCACGCACCGAGACCCCGCAGGTGAGCCGCTCGGCGCCGGCCGGGAAGTCGCTGGTGCGGGAGATGTACCACCGCCGCGTCCAGGGCGTAACCGGCCATCGCGGACAGCCCGACCAGGCAGCTCAGGAAGATCATCCACGGCGACCAGGTACGGACTCGCTGGGGGTGTACCGCAGCGAGTAGTCCTCCAGTTGCGGGTTGTCGGCCAGCGCCATCGCGCGTCCCTTCGCCGTCCGATGAGTACGGCGGGACGCTAAAAATCGAGTGTTTCCTGCGCGTAACGGTGCCCGTTGCGCCCCGTTACGCCGGATTCGGCGCAGCTGTGCGGCGTTGACCAGCGGAAACGTTCGGCGCTGTGGTCGCAGCGCCGGAACTGTGCGAGTTGCGCCGGGTCACTCGCCGCCGCTGAGCACCTGGTCCAGGTCGAAACGCACCGGTCGCTGCAGCTGGCCGTAGGTGCAGGAGGCCGGCTCGCGGTCCGGGCGCCAGCGCACGAACTGGGTGGTATGCCGGAACCGGGGGCCCTCCATGTAGTCGTAGCGCACCTCGACCACCCGCTCCGGGCGCAGTGGCACGAACGACAGGTCCTTGCCGGCGTTCCACCGGCTGGTCTCGCTCTTGCGCGGGGTGCGGTGCCCCTCCTCCTGCCGCGCCCACGCCCACGGGTGGTCGTCGAAGGTGGTGACCAGCGGCTGCAGCTCGGTGAACAGCTCCCGGCGCCGGGTCATCGGGAACGCCCCGACCACGCCCACCGAGACCAGGCCCCGGTCCGGGTCGGTCTCGTCGAACAGCCCCAGCAGCAGCGAGCCGATCGCGTCCGGCCCGGACTTGTGCACCCGGTAGCCGGCGAGCACGCAGTCCGCCGTGCGCTCGTGCTTGATCTTGGCCATCACCCGCTTGTCCGGCTGGTAGGTCAGCTCCAGCGACTTGGCGATCAGCCCGTCGAGACCCGCGCCCTCGAACTGCTCGAACCATCGGCCGGCCAGCTCGATGTCCTGGGTGGCCGGCGTGAGGTAGATCGGCGGCTCGGCCTTGACCAGTGCCTCCTCGAGCGCGGCGCGGCGCTGGGCCAGTGGCTCGCGCATCAGGTCCCGGTCGCCGAGGGCGAGCAGGTCGAAGGCGATGAAGCTGGCCGGCGTCTGCCCGGCCAGCAGCTTCACCCGGCTGGCGGCGGGGTGGATCCGCTGTTGCAGTGCCTCGAAGTCCAGCCGGTTGGCCTCGGTGTCGGCGATCACGATCTCGCCGTCGATCACCGCGCGGTCCGGGAAGTTGGCCTTGACCGCCTCGACGACCTCGGGGAAGTACCGGGTCATCGGCCGCTCGTTGCGGCTGCCGATCTCGACGTCGTCGCCGTCCCGGAAGATGATCGACCGGAAGCCGTCCCACTTGGGCTCGTAGTGCTGCCCGGCTGGGATGGAACCGGTCGGCTTGGCCAGCATCGGCTTGATCGGCGGCATCACGGGCAGCTGCATCCGGACATCCTGCCCGCAGGCCGGCCGGTGGTCGAGGTCGATATCGGGGGAGACCCGGTCAGGAGTCCTCGTCCGGCGGTGGTGGCGACTCGGCGCCCGCCCGCTCGTCCCGCTCCGCCCACTCCAGGAGCTCGTCCAGCGAGTACACCGCGTCGTCGATGCCGGCGTGCAGGTCGCCCAGCTCGGCGAACCGGGCCGGCATCGTGGCGATGGTGAAGTCGCTCGGCTCGGCGTCCGGGATCTCGTCCCAGGTGATCGGGGCGGACACCACGGCCTCGGGCACGCCGCGCACCGAGTAGGCGCAGGCGATGGTGTGGTCGCGCGCGTTCTGGTTGTAGTCGACGAACACCGAGGCGGGGTCGCGGTCCTTGCGCCACCAGGTCAGGTCGACCAGCTCACCGGCCCGGCGCTCCACCTCGCGGGCGAAGGCGTGTGCCGCGCGGCGCACGTCGGAGAAGCCGTGGTCCGGCTCGATCCGCACGTAGATGTGCATACCCTTGCCGCCCGAGGTCTTCGGCCAGCCCACCGCGCCAAGCTCGTCGAGCACCTCGTGCGTCACCTCGGCAACCCGGCGTACGTCGGCGAAGCCGGCCTGGGGCATCGGGTCCAGGTCGATGCGCCACTCGTCCGGCTTCTCGACGTCGGCGCGGCGGGAGTTCCAGGGGTGGAACTCCACGGTGGACATCTGCACCGCCCAGATCACGTCCGCCGGGTGGGTCACGCACAGCTCGTAGGCGTGCCGGTTGTAGCGGGGGAACTCCACCCGCACGGTCTGCACCCAGTCCGGGGCACCCCGGGGCAGCCGCTTCTGGTGCACCTTCTCGCCGGTGACGCCGGTGGGGAAGCGGTGCAGCATGCAGGGGCGCTCGTACAGGGCGCGCACCACGCCCTCGCTCACCGCCAGGTAGTAGCGGGCGAGGTCCAGCTTGGTCTCCCCGCGCGCGGGGAAGTACACCCGGTCCGGGTTACTGATCCGGACCGTGCGGTCGCCGACCTCCAGCTCCACCGCGCCCGCCACGGGTACGCCGCTCGACCTAGCCGTGCCGAACCCGGCGCCGGCTCAGCGGCGCCAGGAGTTCTTCTGCTGCCGGGAGTGCCGGACCAGGCCGTAGGCCGTGCCGAGGGCGATGCCGACCAGGTAGATGTCCTCGATGTGGCCCTCGTGGTTGCCGATGGTCATCAGCAGCAGAAGCGCCACGGAGAACCAGCCGGCGATGACGGTGCCGCGCGGGAAGCCGCCGTGCCAGCCCCAGGCCGCCGAGGGCTCGTCCTCGGGGTCCACCGTCGCCGGCGCCCGCCCGTTCGACTTGGCCAGATCCTGCCCGGTGCCTGCCACCACGCCTCCACCTGCTGTTGTGCCGCCGCGTCAGCCGCCCGGAGCCCGATGCCGGCTGGCACCTGGGACAGGCAACACGATGACCATGGTGGCACACGGGCGGTCTGCCGGCGTGTCCGGGACAATGTGACGTAATGACGACTCGCGGGGTGTTGCTGCTGGGTTCCACCGGCTCGATCGGAACCCAGGCGCTGGACGTTGTCCGGGCCAACCCGGAGCGGTTCCGGGTCACCGGCCTGGCCGCCGGCGGGTCCACGGCGGCCGGCGTGGCGCTGCTCGCCGAGCAGGTGGCCGAGTTCGCGGTGCCCCGGGTGGCGGTGGCCAGCGAGGCGGCGGCCGCCGAGCTGCGGGGGGTGCTGAGGGCCCGGTCGGTGGCCGCCGAGGTGCTCAGCGGCGCCGACGCGGTGACCGACCTGGTCGAGTCCACCCCGTCCGACGTGGTGCTCAACGGCATCACCGGCTCGCGCGGGCTGCGCCCGACCCTGGCCGCGCTGGCCACCGGGGCCACCCTTGCGCTGGCGAACAAGGAGTCGCTGGTGGCCGGCGGGCCGCTGGTGACCAGGGCGGCGGCACCCGGGCAGATCGTCCCGGTGGACTCCGAGCACTCCGCGCTGGCCCAGTGCCTGCGCGGCGGCCGCGCCGAGGAGGTGGCCAAGCTGGTGCTGACCGCCTCCGGCGGCCCGTTCCGCGGCCGGCGGCGCGAGGAGCTGACCTACGTCACCCTGGACGAGACGCTCAAGCACCCGACCTGGGCGATGGGCCCGGTGGTCACCATCAACTCGGCCACCCTGGTCAACAAGGGACTGGAGCTGATCGAGGCGCACCTGCTCTTCGACGTGCCCTACGACCGGATCGACGTGGTGGTGCACCCGCAGTCGGTGATCCACTCGATGGTCACTTTCTTCGACGGCGCGACGATCGCCCAGGCCAGCCCGCCGGACATGCGGCTGCCCATCGCACTGGCCCTGGGCTGGCCGGACCGGGTCGCCGACGCGGCGCCGGCCTGTGGCTTCGACGAGCCGACGAGCTGGACGTTCGAGCCGCTCGACGAGCACGCCTTCCGCGGCGTGGCGCTGGCCAGGGCGGCCGGTCAGGCCGGCGGCTGCCTGCCCGCGGTGTTCAACGCGGCGAACGAGGAGGCGGTGGCCGCGTTCGTGGCCGGCAAGCTCCGGTTCACCGATATCACCGATCTGGTGGAGGAGGTCATCTCGACCGCGCACGGATGTAACGCCGATCCGGCTACCGTGGATGACGTACTGACAGCCGAGGAGTGGGCGCGGGCCCGCGCCGGCGAGCTGGTGGACGCCGTGGTGGCGAGAGGATCGATTGCGTGAGCTTCGTAGTGGGTGTGGTGCTGTTCGCGGTCGGCATCGGTCTCTCGATCGCGTTGCACGAGGCCGGCCACATGTGGTCGGCCAAGGCGTTCGGGATGAAGGTGCGCCGGTACTACATCGGCTTCGGCCCGAAGGTCTTCTCGTTCCAGCGCGGTGAGACCGAGTACGGGCTCAAGTGGATCCCGGCCGGCGGCTTCTGCGACATCGCCGGCATGACCGCGCTGGACCCGGTCACCACCGAGGAGGCGCCGAGGGCGTTCTTCCGCCGCAAGACCTGGCAGCGGGTCGTCGTGCTGTCCGCCGGCTCGGCGATGCACTTCCTGATCGGGATCGTGCTGCTCTACGTCCTCGCGGTGGCCGGCTCGCTGCCCAACAGCAGCCCGGTGGTGGCCCAGGTGGCGGACTGCGTGCCGCCCGCGTCCACCGCAGCGGGCGCGCTGCCGCCGTGCCAGCCGGGCGAGCCCGCGCCGGCCAAGGCGGCCGGTGTGCGGGCCGGGGACGTCATCACCTCGGTCGCCGGCACGCCGGTGAGCACCACCGAACAGGCCCAGACGATCATCCAGTCCAAGCGCGGCCCGGTGCCGATCGTCGTCGAGCGGGCCGGCAAGCCCCTGGCACTGACCATCGACGTGGTGCCGATGACCGCCGTCGACCCGACCACCAAGGTCAGCACCACCACGGGTCGGATCGGGGTGAGCTTCCCGTTCTACCAAACCCTGAACCCGGTCACGGCGGTGCCGGCGACGTTCGCGTTCACCGGCCAGATGTTCGCCGCGACCTGGCAGGGCCTGCTGATGTTCCCGGAGAAGGTGCCGGCCGTGCTCAAGGCCATCGGCGGCGCACCGCCGGACCTCAACCGCCCGGTCAGCGTGGTGGGCGCGAGCATCATCGGCGGTGACGCGGCGGAGAGCGGGCAGTGGTCGTTCTTCCTGCTGCTGCTGGCCGCGCTGAACTTCTTCGTCGGCGTGTTCAACCTGGTCCCGCTGTTGCCGCTGGACGGGGGGCACATCGCGGTGAACCTCTACGAGCGGGTGCGCGACACGGTGCGCAGGCGGCTGGGCAAGGTGGCCATGCCGCCGGTGGACTACACCAGGCTGCTACCGGTGACCTACGCGTTCATCCTGGTGCTCGGTGCGATCAGCCTGCTCACCATCACCGCGGACATCGTCAACCCCATCCGGCTGCCGCAGTAGGTACCCCGAACCGACCTGGCGGCGACACCATCCGGCGACGGGGGCGAATAAATCCAGGTCATCGGGTCGGCGGCTGGCTACGCTACCCGCCATGAGCACAGGTGAGCCGGCCACGCCGGAGCCGGGTCAGTCGCCGTCACAGGGCGGCGGGTACCAGCCGCCGTCCGGCACCGGGTACCCGCCGCCGGCCGGCGGTTACCCGCCGCCGGGCGCCGAGGGTGGGGGTTACGCGGCGCCGAACTACTCGGCGCCCGGGACCGAGGGATACACCGCGCCGAACTACCCGCCGCCGGCCGGTCAGCCGTTCGCCGGCGGCGGCCAGCAGCCCTACCAGGGCGGCTACCCGACCGGGGCGACCGGCCAGGCTCCGCTGAGCCCCACCGAGGAACGCACCTGGGCGATGGCCGCGCACCTGTCCAGCGTGCTCGGCATCTGGGTGTTCTTCCTCGGCGCGCTGGGGCCGCTGGTGGTACTGCTGGCCCCGGGCCAGCGCTCGCCGTACGTGCGGGCGCAGGCGATCGAGGCGCTGAACTTCAACATCAGCGTGCTGATCTACTCGATCATCGCCTGGATCCTGGTCTTCGTGCTGATCGGGTTCCTGATGGTGGCCGCGCTGTTCGTCTTCTGGCTGCTGTTCACCATCATCGCCACCGTCAAGGTCAGCAACGGCGAGCCGTACCGCTACCCGCTGACGATCCGGCTGGTGCACTGAGAATGCGGCTGAGGGTGGGACTGACCACGAGCCCGGGCATCAGGGCACCGGGTGCGCGATACTGGCAACCGTGAGTGCCACCAGCGTCAGTCTCGGGATGCCCGCACCTCCGCCGCCGACGCTCGCCGCCCGCCGGGCCACCCGCCAGTTGCACGTCGGCAAGGTCGGCGTCGGCAGCGAGTACCCGATCTCGGTGCAGTCGATGACGACCACCCTCACCGCCGACGTCAACGCCACCCTGCAGCAGATCGCCGAGCTCACCGCCGCCGGCTGCGACATCGTCCGGGTGGCGTGCCCGTCGCAGGACGACGCCGAGGCGCTGCCGGCGATCGCCAGGAAGTCGCAGATCCCGGTGATCGCCGACATCCACTTCCAGCCGAAGTATGTGTTCGCCGCGATCGATGCCGGCTGCGCGGCCGTCCGGGTCAACCCGGGCAACATCCGCAAGTTCGACGACCAGGTGAAGCAGATCGCGCAGGCCGCCAAGGACCGGGGCACCCCGATCCGGATCGGGGTCAACGCCGGTTCGCTGGACAAGCGGCTGCTGGAGAAGTACGGCAAGGCGACCCCGGAGGCGCTGGTCGAGTCCGCGCTCTGGGAGGCCAGCCTGTTCGCCGAGCACGACTTCCACGACATCAAGATCTCGGTCAAGCACAACGACCCGGTGGTCATGGTGCGTGCCTACGAGCTGCTCGCGCAGGCCTGCGACTACCCGCTGCACCTCGGCGTCACCGAGGCCGGCCCGGCGTTCCAGGGCACCATCAAGTCCGGTGTCGCGTTCGGCGCCCTGCTCTCCCGGGGCATCGGCGACACCATCCGCGTCTCGCTGTCCGCGCCGCCGGTCGAGGAGATCAAGGTCGGCCTGCAGATCCTGGAGTCGCTGAACCTGCGCCCGCGCCGGCTGGAGATCGTGTCCTGCCCGTCCTGCGGGCGGGCCCAGGTGGACGTCTACAAGCTGGCCGACGAGGTCACGGCGGGGCTCACCGGCATGGAGGTGCCGCTGCGGGTCGCCGTGATGGGCTGCGTGGTGAACGGTCCGGGCGAGGCGCGCGAGGCCGATCTCGGCGTCGCCTCCGGCAACGGCAAGGGCCAGATCTTCGTCAAGGGTGAGGTCATCAAGACCGTGCCCGAACACCTGATCGTGGAAACACTGATCGAGGAGGCCATGCGGATGGCTGAGGAACTCGAGAAATCCGGACAGCCGTCCGGCGCGCCCCAGGTCACCGTCACCTGATCGGCTGGCGACTCGCAGGTGAACGCACCGGTGCCGTCTGGCAATCTAGACACTGTGCTGAGAGTCGCCGGTCCGCGCCTGCTCGATGAGCGGGACCGGTCCGGTGTGCAGCTCGCGCTGGACGCGGACCCGGTCGCCGCCTGCATGGTCGCCTCGCGGGTCGAGCTGGCCGGGGTCGACTCGTGGCGCCTCGGCGGGGAACTCTGGGGCGTCGGGAACAAGCTCGAGGGGCTCTGTTTCGCCGGCGCTAACCTGGTGCCGCTGCGCGGCGAGCGGCTCGCGCTGCGCGCCTTCGCGGACCGGGCCCGCCGGGTCGGGCGGTCCTGTTCCTCGATGGTCGGGCGGGCCGAGCTCGTGCTGCCGCTGTGGGACGAGCTCTCCGCGCACTGGTCGCCGGCCCGGGAGGTGCGGGCGGACCAGCCGCTGATGGTGCTGACGACCCGGCCGGCGCAGGCCCCGGACCCACTGGTCCGCCCGGTGCGCCCCGGCGAGCTGGACCGCTATCTGCCGGCGGCCGTCGCGATGTTCACCGAGGAGGTCGGCATCGACCCCCGGCTCGGCGACGGCGGCGTCGGCTACCGCGCCCGGGTGGCCGAGCAGATCGCCAGCGGCCGCGCGTTCGCCCGGTTCGAGGACGGCGAGGTGGTGTTCAAGGCGGAGATCGGCGCGCTGTCCTCCCGGGTCGGCCAGATCCAGGGCGTCTGGGTGCACCCGGACCGCCGAGGCCGGGGCCACGGGGCCGCCGGTACCGCCGCCGTGGTCGACCGGCTGATCGGGATGGGCCGGGTCGCCAGCCTCTACGTCAACGGCTACAACTCACCGGCCCGCGCGGCCTACGCCCGGGTCGGCTTCAGCCAGATCGCCAGCTTCGCCACGGTGCTGTTCTGACCGGTGCTGTTCTGACCGGCGCTGTTTTCTGAGCCCGTCCCCCTGAGCGGCCCGTCGGCCGGGCGTGTGTGGCCGGCCTGTTGTTACCGAACTGCACAAGAGGCATGTTTTTCGGCGCTGGAACCGGCCTGGTGTGCAGTTCGGTAACACGGTGCCGGCGCGGTTCTGCCGGGCTCGGGTTGCTTGGCGGGACGGCTGCCCGGCGAGAGGGCCGCCGTGGGTGGCGCTCTAGGCTGGCGGCGTGATCGCCCGTCGCCCGGCCGGGCCGCCTCTGTTGTGGGGCCGGGGGCTCGACTCACCCGGGATCACCCGGCTGATCGCCGCGCTCGGGGCGGTGGCCGCGCTGGTGTTCGCCGGCTGGCTGGTCCGGGACGCGCACGCCACGTTGCCACTGTTCGACCTCGGCGCCTACCGGGTCGCCGGTGAACGGGTGCTGGGCGGCGGGTCGCTGTACGGCAGCCCGCTGGTCGGCACGACCTGGGGCGTGTTCGAGTTCGTCTACACCCCGTTCGCGGCGCTGCTGTTCGGCCCGCTCGCGCTGCTGCCCGCCTGGGCACTGCTGCCGGTCGCGCTCGTCGTCGGCGGTGGCCTGCTCGTCGGCGTGGTGTGGCTGAGCCTGATCGGCCTCGGCCAGCCGCCGAGCCGCCGGCTGCTGGCGCTCTGCCTCGGGCTGTCCGGTCTGCTGCTGTGGTGCGAGCCGGTCTGGGAGACGGTCACCTTCGGCCAGGTCAACCTGCTGCTGGCGGTACTGGTGCTGGCCGACCTGGGGCGCGATAAGTCGGTGTGGGGCCGGGGCGCACTGATCGGGATGGCGGCGGGGATCAAGCTCACGCCGGCGTTCTTCGTGGTGTACCTGCTGGTCACCCGGCAGTTCCGGGCGGCGGCGGCCGCGGTCGGCGCGTTCCTGGCGACGGCACTGGTCGGCGCGGTGACCCTGCCGGGCGACTCCCGCGTGTTCTGGGCGGGCGCGTTCGCCGACCCCGCGCGGGTCGGGGTGCCGGACCACCCCGGCAATCAGTCGCTGCGCGGCCTGATCGCCCGGGTGCTCGGTTTGGGCTCGTGGGCGCAGCTGCTCTGGTTGGTCTCGGCGGCCGCGCTGGCCGCTGCCGGGCTCTGGCTGGCCGCGCGGTTCACCGCCAGCGGCCGGGAGCTCACCGCCGCGGTGCTCTGCGGCCTGACGGCGGTGGTGGTCTCGCCGTTCAGCTGGGTACACCATTGGGTCTGGTTCGTGCCGCTGCTGATCGTGCTGCTGGATCGGGCGCTGCCCCGGCGCGGCCGGTCGGCGTGGTCGGCCTGGTTGGCCTGCGGGGTCGCCTCGGCGGTCGGCTGCCACTGGTTCTTCGCCTGGTTCGCCGGCGTTGCGCCGAGTGTCGCGGGTCCGGTCGGCGCGGTGCTGCTGGCCGGGTACCAGAACGCCTACGTCTGGCTGACCCTCGCCCTGCTCGCGGCCGCCGCCTGGCTGCCCGGCCGGTGGCGCCGCGCCCCCGCCGCCGCCGTCGACGCTGTCGACGCTGTCGACGCTGTCGACTCGACAGCACCGCACATACCGTCGTACCGCCGCACACACGTCTAGCTATGTGTGCGGCGCTACCACGGTGTGTGCCGTGGGGGTACGAGCGGTGTACGGGGCGCTCCTAGACTGGTGCCGTGGCCGATACGCGCACCCCGACCCGCCCCGTCCGCCGCGCCGTCACGCTGGCCGCCGTCGCCGACGTGGCCGCGGTGCTGGTCTTCGCGGCGGTGGGGCGAAGCTCGCACGCCGAGGGGGTGACGGCGGCGGGGGTGCTGGAGACCGCCGCGCCGTTCCTGCTCGGGCTGCTCGTCGGCTGGCTGGCCGGCCGGCTGTGGCGGGCGCCGCTGGCGCTGCCGCTCGGGGTGCTCGGGTGGGCCGGCACGATGGTCGTCGGGCTGGCCGTGCGCGCCGCGTTCACCCATCGGCTGCCGGTGTCGTTCGTGCTGGTCGCGGCGGTGAGCCTGGCGGTGTTCCTGCTCGGCTGGCGGGCGGTGGCGCTGCTGGTAACCCGCGCGAAACGCGCCGGGCACCACAGCAATTAAGGTGGAGACCATGCCCGTGCGCGAAGCCCTGACCCCGGGGCGCATCTCACCGATGCGCCCGGTCCCGGCGGAGATCGTCCGCCCGGAGTACGTCGGCAAGCCGGCGCCGACTCTGAGTAAGGACCCCTGGGTGCAGACCCCCGAGGTGATCGAGGCGATGCGGGTGGCCTCGAAGATCGCGGCGCGGGCGCTGGCCGCCGGCGGTGAGGTGGTGGCACCCGGGGTGACCACCGACGAGGTCGACCGGGTGGTCCACGAGTACCTGGTCGACCACGGCGCCTACCCGTCCACGCTGGGCTACCGGGGCTTCCCGAAGAGCTGCTGCACGAGCCTCAACGAGGTCATCTGCCACGGCATCCCGGACACCACGGTGATCGCGGACGGCGACATCGTGAACATCGACGTGACCGCCTACATCGGCGGGGTGCACGGCGACACCAACGCCACCTTCCTGGCCGGCGACGTCGCCGAGGAGGACCGGCTGCTGGTGGAGCGCACCCACGAGGCGATGATGCGCTCGATCAAGGCGGTGCGGCCGGGTCGCCCGCTCAACGTGGTGGGCCGGGTCATCGAGTCCTACGCCAAGCGCTTCGGCTACGGCACGGTGCGCGACTTCACCGGGCACGGCATCGGGCGCAGCTTCCACTCCGGGCTCGTTGTGCTGCACTACGACGCACCGGACGTGGACACGCTGCTCGAGCCGGGCATGACGTTCACCATCGAGCCGATGATCAACCTCGGCACCATCGACTACGACATCTGGGACGACGGCTGGACCGTGGTCACCAAGGACCGCAAGCGCACCGCCCAGTTCGAGCACACCATCCTGGTCACCGACACCGGCTCGGAGATCCTCACCCTGCCGTGAGCACCTCCCAGTGAGCCGGGGAGCCCTGCTGGTCGCTGGGACGACCTCCGACGCCGGCAAGAGCGTGCTGGTCACCGGGCTGTGCCGCTGGTTGGCGCGCACCGGCGTCAAGGTGGCGCCGTTCAAGGCACAGAACATGTCGAACAACTCGGTGGTCACCCCGGACGGCGGTGAGATCGGCCGGGCGCAGGCCATGCAGGCCGCCGCGTGCGGGCTCGAGCCGTCGGTCCGGTTCAACCCGGTGCTGCTCAAACCGGGCAGCGACCGCTCCTCGCAGGTCGTGGTGCTCGGTCAGGTGGACGGTACGGTGAGCGCGCGGTCCTACGCCGAGCGCAAAGGCGCGCTGCTGAGCACGGTGGTGGACACCCTGGCCGGGCTGCGCCGGGACTACGACGTCGTGGTCTGCGAGGGCGCCGGCTCGCCCGCCGAGATCAACCTGCGGGTCAACGACATCGCCAACATGGGGCTGGCGCGCGCCGCCGGGCTGCCGGTGCTGGTGGTCGGCGACATCGACCGCGGCGGCGTGCTGGCGCACCTGTTCGGCACCCTCGCACTGCTGGACGCCGCCGACCAGGCACTCGTCGCCGGGTTCGTGATCAACAAGTTCCGCGGCGACCAGAGCCTGCTGGAACCCGGGCTGCGCCAGCTCCGCGCGCTCACCGGGCGGCCCAGCTACGGCGTGCTGCCGTTCGACGACCGGCTCTGGCTGGACGCCGAGGACTCGCTGTCCTACGTCGCGGACGGCGTGGTTGGCCGGCCGCCGCCGCCGGTCGGCGCGCGCTGGCTGCGGGTGGCCGTGCCCCGGCTGCCCCGGATCTCCAACGCCACCGACGTGGAGGCGCTGGCCTGCGAGCCCGGGGTCGCGGTGCGCTACGTGACCGAGCCGTCGCGGCTGGCCGACGCCGACCTGGTCGTGCTGCCCGGCTCGAAGTCCACGGTGGCCGACCTGGACTGGCTGCGCCGCACCGGGCTGGCCGACGCGGTGGTCGCGCACGCCCGCGGCGGGGGTCCGGTGCTGGGCATCTGCGGTGGCTACCAGATGCTGGCGCGGGGGTTGGTGGACGACGTCGAGTCGGGGCGGGGGGCGGTGGCCGGCCTCGGGCTGCTCGACGTGGAGATCCACTTCGAGGAACGCAAGCGGCTGGCCCGGCCGGTCGGCCACGCGCTCGGCCACCCGGTGCACGGTTACGAGATCCACCACGGCCGGGTGCTGCACAGCGGTGAGTCGCCGCTGGTCACCGGGGCGGACGGCGTGGGGGAGGGGGCCGACGCCGGCGGCGTGCTCGGCACCCACTGGCACGGCCTGCTGGAGAACGACGGCTTCCGCCGCGCACTGCTGCACCGGGTGGCACCGGCCGGCTTCACCCCGGCCGCCGACACCTGCTTCGCCGACGTCCGCGCCGCCCAGCTGGACCTGCTCGGCGACCTGGTCGAGCGGCACCTGGACACCGACGCCCTCTGGCGGCTGATCGAGCACGGCGCCCCGCCCGGCCTGCCGTTCGTCCCGCCCGGTGCGCCGGCGACTAGTCCAGCGGCAGGCTGAGCAGCGCGTTCTCGATCAGTTCTGGCAGCGCCGGGTGGATCCAGTACTGCCCGTCCGCCATCTCCCTGGCCGGCAGGCCGAACGACATCGCCTGGATCAGCGGCTGGATGACCGTCGACGCCTCGGGGCCGAGCAGGTGTGCCCCGAGCAGCTGTCCGGTCGCCGGGTCGGCGAGCAGCTTGCAGAACCCGGTGGTGTCCTCCATCGCCCAGCCGAAGGCCACCGAGCTGTAGTCCTGGATGGCCCGGACGTAGCGGATGCCCCGCTCCCGGCACTCCGCCTCGGTCAACCCCACCGAGGCCAGCGTCGGGGACGTGAACACGGCGGACGGCACAAATCGGTGGTCGGTGCGCCTGGGCGCGTCCGGGTGCAGCAGGTTGTGCGCGACGACCTTCGCCTCGTGGTTGGCCACGTGCTTGAGCAGGTGCGGCGAGCTCAGGTCGCCGAGCGCGTAGATGCCCTCGACGGACGTGCGCTGGTACTCGTCGACGACCACCCGGCCGCCCGGCTCCACCGCCACCCCGGCCGCCGCCAGGCCGAGCCGGTCGCCGTTCGGCATCCGCCCGGCCGCCACCAGCAGCACGTCGCCGTCGGCGGTGCTGCCGTCGGACAGCGCCAGCTGGATCCCGGTGTCGGTGCGCTCCAGGCAGCCCACCGGCTCCACGTTGGTCCGGACGTCCCAGCGCGCCGCGGCCAGCTCGGTGAACCGTTCGGACAGCGTCTCGTCCAGGTGCCGCAGCAGCGCCGGCCCGCGCGTGACGATCGTCACCTCAACGCCCAGCGCGGAGAACACGTGGGCGAACTCCGCGCTGATATAGCCGCCGCCCACGATCACCATCCGGCCGGGCAGCTCGGCCATCCGCAGCACCGTGTCGGAGGTGCAGTACGGGGCGCCGGACTCGGCGATCGCGCTCGGGATGACCGGCCGGGAGCCGGCGGCGAGCACGAACCGGTCGGCGCTGATCTCCTCACGCCGGCCGTCCGGGAAGGCCACGACCAGCTGCTTCGGACCGGTGAACTCGGCGTGCCCGGAGTAGAGCGTGATGTTCGGCGAGCCGCTCTCCCGGTAGCTGCGGCCGCCCTCGGAGATCGGGTCGATCCGGTTGAAGATCCGGTCCCGGATGTCCACCCAGCGGACCTTGTCCACCGTCGCGTCGATGCCGAACCGGTCCGCGGTGGTGATCTTGCGGGCGATGTCGGCGGCGTAGACGTACATCTTCGTCGGGATGCAGCCGACGTTCAGGCAGGTACCACCGAACACGCCCTCCTCGACGATGGCGATGTCCAGCGCGGCAAACCGCTCGTCAGGCAGCGTGTTTCCCGAGCCGGAACCGATGATCACTAGGTCGAAGTGGCGCACGAACCGACATTAGCCTGAGCCGCCGCCGGCACTCGGGGCCGCCGGAGTGGGCCGAAGGGGTGAAACGGTCGGCCGAACGCTGACGATTTCGCCGAACCGGTAACAGCCCTTGTACCGGTGGCGACATCCCGGATGCGTTGCGACTGACCACCGTGGGGGATGGTCAGGTCGCGGTCGCAGACGGCGGAGCCGTTCCTCGGCTCCGCCCTGCTGGGTGGGGCCCCGCCGCTCCGGGGCACCACCCGGCCGGGCGGCCCTGGCGCGCTGTGCGGAGTGAGATCCATCCGGTCTGCCGCCCCCGATCTCGCATAGGTGCTTCACAGTCTGGTAGCAAGGGGCTGTGAGCAGCGAACAGTATTCCGCCACGGTGCATCGGTCCTGGGCCGCGGACCTCGACCCGGCCACGCTCTACGCGCTGCTCCGGCTCCGCGTCGACGTGTTCGTCGTCGAGCAGAAGTGCGCCTACGCCGAGTTGGACGGGCGCGACCTCGAGCCCCGAGCGCGGCACTACTGGCTGGGTGGGCACGCCCAGCCGGAGCCGGTCCTCGGCTGTGTGCGGCTGCTCAAGGAGCCCGACGGCAGCTACCGGATCGGCCGGCTGTGCCTGGCCGAGGACGTGCGTGGGCACGGGCTCGGCCGCCGACTGATGGACGCGGTGCTCGCCGAGGTGGGCGACGGCCAGTGCGTCGCGGACTCGCAGCTCTACCTGGTCGACTTCTACGAGCGCTACGGCTTCGTCCGCACCGGGGAGTCGTTCGACACCGAGGGTGTCGAGCACGTGTCGATGCGCCGGGTCAAGCGCGAGCACGCCAGATGAGCCACCGCGGCGGTCCGGGCCGGGAGGCTTGGTGAGCGTCGAGCTCGGTGGTCCCGCTCGTCCCCTGTTCCCCTTCTCGGCCGTCGTCGGCCACGACGACATGCGGCTGGCGCTGCTGCTCACGGCGGTGCACCCGACGATCGGCGGGGTCCTGGTCCGGGGCGAGAAGGGCACCGCCAAGTCCACCGTGGTGCGCGCACTGGCCGGTTTGCTGCCCTCGCGCGACTGCGTGCTGGACTGCCGGTTCGGCTGCGACCCGGCGGACCCCGACCCGGGCTGCCCGGACGGCCCGCACCCGTCCGGCACGCCCACCGAGCGACGCCGCTCCCGGCTGATCGAGCTCCCGGTCGGCGCCACCGAGGACCGGCTGATCGGCTCGCTCGACCTGGAACGGGCCCTGTCCGAGGGGGTGCGCGCCTACCAGCCGGGACTGCTGGCCGCCGCGCACCGGGGCGTGCTCTACGTCGACGAGGTCAACCTGCTGCACGACCACCTGGTCGACCTGCTGCTGGACGCCGCCGCGATGGGCCGGGCCCATGTGGAGCGGGACGGCGTGTCGCTGTCGCATGCCTCCACATTCCTGCTGGTGGGCACCATGAACCCGGAGGAGGGCGAGCTGCGCCCGCAGCTGCTCGACCGGTTCGGGCTGACCGTGGAGGTCACCGCCGCGCGGGATGTGGAGCTGCGGGTCGAGGTGATCCGGCGCCGGCTGGCCTTCGAAGCCGATCCCGCCGGGTTCGCGGCCGGCTGGCGGGCGGCCGAGGAGGAGCTCGCCGGCCAGATCGTCGCGGCCAGGCAGCGACTGGCCGGTGTCCTGCTGCCGGACACCGAGCTGCGCCGGATCGCGGCGCTCTGCGCGGCGTTCGAGGTGGACGGCATGCGGGCAGACCTGGTGACCGCACGGACCGCGGTGGCGCACGCGGCCTGGCGTGGCGCGGCCGAGGTGACCGAGCAGGACGTCCGGGTGGCGGCCCGGCTGGCCCTGCCGCACCGCCGGCGGCGGGACCCGTTCGACGAGCCGGGGCTGGACGAGGGTGCGTTGGACGACGCGCTGGACCAGGCCGCCCAGCAGACCCAGCCGCCGGCGCCCCCGCAGGGCCCACCGGACGGCCCGGACAGCGCTGGCCCGGACGGCCCGGACGGCCCGGACGGCCCGGATGACGGCGGGCCGGAGGGCCCGGACGGGGGCGGTGCGCCGCCACCCACCGAGCCGGCGCCCCGCGGCCCGGGTTCCGCCGCCGGCGACGGCCCGACCCGACCGGCGCCGGCCCCGGCGCCGGCGTTCCGGGCCCGGCTGCTGACCGTGCCCGGGGTCGGCGAGGGCGCTCCCGGGCGGCGGTCGCGGGCCCGCACCGACCAGGGCCGGGTGGTCCGCGCCGCCTCCGACAACCCGCACCGGGCCGCTGACCTGCACCTGCCGGCCACCGTGCTGGCCGCCGCACCGCACCAGCGCGCGCGGGGGCACCGGGGGCCGGGGCTGCGGGTGCGCCGCGATGACCTGCGGCACGCGGTCCGCGAAGGCCGCGAGGGCAACCTCGTGCTGTTCGTGGTGGACGCGTCCGGCTCGATGGCCGCCCGGCGGCGGATGGCGGCGGTCAGCGGCGCGGTGCTGTCCCTGCTGCGGGACGCCTACCAGCGCCGGGACAAGGTCGGCCTGGTGACCTTCCGGGCCGGTGGAGCGGAGCTCCTGCTGCCGCCCACCTCGTCCGTGCCGGCGGCGGTGACCCGGCTCAACAGGCTGCGCACCGGCGGCCGGACGCCGCTGGCCGACGGGCTGCTGCGGGCCCGCCGGGTGCTGGCCGCGGAACGGCTGCGCGACCCCCGGCGCCGCGCACTGCTGGTGCTGCTCACCGACGGGCGTGCCACGGTCGCGGTGCGCCCCGGCGGCGACCCGTTGACCGACGCGCTGCGCGCGGCCGCGCTGCTCGCCGGTGACGGGGTGGCGACGATCGTGGTGGACTGCGAGTCCGGCCCGGTTCGGCTGGGGCTGGCCGGCCGGTTGGCGGCGGCCGCCGGAGGCCCGGTGGTGACGATGGGCGAGCTGTCCGCCGAGCGGGTCACCGGCGTGGTGCGGGCCGCTCGCGCGGCCTGAGCCGCCCCGGCCGAGGCGGTCGGCTGGTACCCCAATTGGGGTATCCGCGGACCGGGCCAGCCATCATGCTGTGCGGCTATGGGATTCACCGGCCGCCAGTTCAGCCGTCCCTCCGGCGTGGCGGGTCGGCTGGTCGGCGGGCTGATGGCGCGCGGCAACCGGGCCTTCAACATCGAGGTGGCGGACCGGCTGGGCGCGCTGCACGGCGGGGCGCGGCGGATCGCCGAGGTCGGGTGTGGCCCCGGGGTGGGGCTGGCGGCGCTGCTGCGGCGGTTCCCCGAGGCGGAGGTGCTCGGTATCGACCTGTCCCCGGAGATGCTGGCGCAGAGCAGGTCACGCAACGCCGCCGCCGTCCGGTCCGGGCGGCTCGCCCTGCGCCGGGGCGGCGTGGAGCAGCTCGACACCCCGGTGGACCTCATCGTGGCGGTGCACGTGCTCTACTTCTGGCATCAGCCGGTCGAGGTGCTCAGCTGGCTGCGCCGCGCGGTGACCGAGGAGGGGCTGGTGGGGCTCGGCTACCGCTGCCGCCAGGACATGCCCCCGCCGGCCCGGCGTGGCTTCCCGAAGGAAGGCCACCTGCTCTACGAGGTCGACTCGCAGGTCCGGGGCCTTTTCGCGGCCGCTGGGTTCCAGACCGCGCGAAGCGTGAGAATTGACGCGACGAGGATGCACCTCGGGTGGTTGACGGTCGCCAGGCCGTAGCTCCCGGGGCTGAAGGGAGACGGTGGGAGTGCCACAGGGCCAGGTCGTTGAGGTTCCCCAGGACGGGCTGAGCACCCGCCAGCGGCGCAATCGCCCGCTGCTGATGGTGCACACCGGTGAGATGAAGGGAAAGTCCACCGCCGCGTTCGGCATGGCGCTGCGGGCCTGGAACCAGGGCTGGTCGGTGGGTGTGTTCCAGTTCGTGAAGTCGGCGAAGTGGAAGGTCGGCGAGGAGGCCGCGTTCCGCGCGCTGGGCCGGGTGCACGACGAGACCGGCGAGGGCGGCCCGGTGGAGTGGCACAAGATGGGCGAGGGCTGGTCCTGGGCGCGCAAGCAGGGCACCGAGACCGACCATGCGGCGGCCGCCGTGGAGGGCTGGCAGGAGATCCGGCGGCGGATCGAGACGCAGGCGCACGAGATGTACGTGCTCGACGAGTTCACCTACCCGCTGAAGTGGGGGTGGATCGACGTCGCGGAGGTGGTCGAGGTGCTCACCGCGCGGGACGGCAGGCAGCATGTGGTGATCACCGGGCGGGACGCGCCGGCCGAACTGATCGAGGCGGCCGACCTGGTGCTGAGCACGACCAAGGTCAAGCACCCGATGGACGCCGGCCAGAAGGGTCAGCGCGGCATCGAGTGGTGAGCCGGCCGCGCTGTCACGGGAGCGCTGTCACGGGAGCGTTGTCACGGGGAGCAGAGCGCGCGCTGGGCGACCCTCTGCACGGCCGTGGCGATGTGCACCTCGCCGAGCGCGGTCGGGTGGATGCCGTCGGTCGAGAGATCCAGCCTCGGGTTCCAGCCACTGGCCGCGTCCACGATCTGCACCGCGGCGAACTGCGCGGCCACCTCGCGCTGTGCGGCCGCGTACGCGGCGATGACCTTGGGGTTGTGCCCCGGGTGCGACGGCGCGGCCACCTGCAGCGGTCGGACCAGCAGGACCGCCGGTACCGGCCCGGTCGCGAAGGCACTCAGCACGTGCCGCAACGCACCGGTCCACTCGTCGGTGGGCAGCTTGTTCTTGATGTCGTTGATCGCGGAGTCGATCACCACCAGGTCGGACGTGCCGGACACCCAGCGGGTCTTGCCGTTGAACACCAGGTTCTCGACGTTCAGTGTGGTGCCGCCGTTGACCGCCCGGATCACCGGCTTGACCCGCATCGCGGTGGCGGCCAGGGTCACGTAGCTGGCCGGTGCACCACCGAGCTGGGGGGAGAGCAGGTAGCTGTGCCCGTAGGCCACCAGCGGGCCGTGCGGGTGGGCGCAGTCGCGGGCCTGCGCGGCGGGTGACCCGCCGACCGCTCCGGTGACCACACAGGTCGCTGCAGCGGCCAGCGCGATGACCAGGGCACGTACCCGCACGGTTACTCCTCGGAGGGCTGCTTGTAGTGGGGAGCGCGACGGCCGGGGGGATCCGTCGATGCTCACTGTCGCACGAAGATGATCTCGCTCGTAGTCCTCCAAAAGAGGGCTGCCGCCGTCCGGTCGGTGTGGTGCGATGACTGTCAGGCGGACAAATTACATCAGATTGAGTGAACCGTTCACGGTCGGGGGAGTGTCGGTCGGCGTGAGTTGAGGCCCCCGATCCGCTCGGCGCGCGCCTCCGACGTGCCAGCGCGCCCGGTCGGCCGCGTAGCGTGCCGGTCATGAGCAGGGCAATCGTGATCGCCGGCGTCGCGTCCGGCACCGGCAAGACCACGGTGGCCACGGGTCTGATGGCCGCGCTGCGCCGGCGGGGCACCTCGGTGGCCCCGTTCAAGGTCGGCCCGGACTACATCGATCCCGGCTATCACGCGCTGGCCACCGGGCGCCCCGGCCGCAACCTGGACCCGGTGCTGGTCGGCGAGCACCGGGTGCCGGGGTTGTTCCGCCACGGTGCGGGCGGTGCGGAGATCGCCGTGGTCGAGGGCGTGATGGGGCTGTTCGACGGCCGGATCGGGCCCAGCGCCGACCGGTACCCCGGGCAGCCCGCCGACCACGTCGCCGACGGCTCCACCGCGCACGTGGCCCGGCTGCTCGGCGCCCCGGTGCTGCTCGTGGTGGACACCAGGGGGCAGAGCCGCAGCCTGGCCGCGCTGCTGCACGGGTTCGTCACCTACCGGCCGGGCACCCGGCTCGCCGGCGTGGTGCTCAACCAGGTCGGCAGCCCCCGGCACGAGCAGGTGCTGCGGGACGCGTGCGCCGAGGTGGGACTGCCGGTGCTCGGCGCGCTGCCGCGCCGCGACGAGCTCGCGGTGCCCTCGCGCCATCTGGGGCTGGTCACCGCCGCCGAGCACGGCGCGGCCGCGACCGCCGCGGTGGACGCGATGGCCGAGCTGGTCGCCCGCCACGTGGACCTGGACGCGGTGCTGGCCGCCGCCACCCCGGTGCTGGCCGACGTACCGCCCTGGGAGGCCGCCGCCGAGGTGGCCCCGTCGCCCGGGGCCGAGTCGTCCGGGGCCCTGTCGTCCGGAGCCGAGTCGTCCGGAGCCGAGTCGTCCGGAGCCGAGTCGTCCAGGGTCGAGCCGTCCGGTCGGCCGGCGGCGAAGCCGGGCGGGATCCGGCCGGTGGTGGCGATCGCCGGTGGGTCGGCGTTCAGCTTCGGGTACGCCGAGCACGCGGAGCTGTTGGCCGCCGCCGGCGCCGAGGTCGTGGTGTTCGACCCGCTGCGGGCACGGCGGCTGCCGGCCGGAACCGCCGGCCTGGTGCTGCCGGGCGGATTCCCCGAGGAACACGGGCCGGGACTGGCGGCCAACGCCGAGCTGCGCGCTGAGGTGGCCGCGCTCGCCAGGGCCGGCGCCCCGGTGCACGCCGAGTGCGGCGGCCTGCTGTACCTGGCCACCGAGTTGGACGGCCAGCCGATGTGCGGCGTGCTGGCCGGCGTCGGCCGGATGACCCGCCAGCTGCGGCTGGGCTACCGGGATGCGGTGGCGATGACCGTTTCGCCGCTGTTCGAGGCCGGGCAGCGGGTCACCGGGCACGAGTTCCACCGCACCACGGTCACCCCGGCGGCGGGCTCGGCGGGCGACGGCGGCGCACCGGCCTGGCAATGGTCGGTGCAGGGTGCGCCGGCGGGCCCCGAGGGATACGTGCGGGGCGGCATTCACGCCTCCTACCTGCACACCCACCCGGCCGGTCAGCCCGGTGCGGTGGCCCGCTTCGTGGCCGGCTGCGCACGGTTCGCCGCGGTGGGCACCCCGGCCGGCGGTCCGCCCCGGGCCGGCTCACCGGTCGGCGCCCCCGGCCGATGACCGGCGACCTGGTGGTGGGCCTCGGCTGCCGCCCCGGGGTGCTCGCCGCCGATGTCCGCGCCACCGTGCGGGCGGTGCTGGACCGCTCCGCCCTGGATCCGGCCGCGGTCCGGGCCTACGCGACGTTGGCGGCCAGGGCCGGCGAGCCCGGGCTGCGCGCGGTGACCGGGTCGGAGCTGCTGGCCTACCCGGCGGAGGTGCTCGCGCTCGTCCGGGTTCCGAACCCGAGTGAGCGGGTGGCCGCCGCCGTCGGCATCCCCGGAGTGGCCGAAGCGGCCGCCCTGCATGCGGCCGGCGTGCTCGCCCCGGCCGGCGGTGGTGCGCGGCTGGTCGCGGCGAAGTTGGCCGGCGTCGGGGTCACCGCCGCGGTGGCGCGGATCCACCCGGGCGCCGCGTACCCGGCGGGCTGATTGGGGACACGCCCTCGGACACCCGGCTGGGCCACGAATGGCGCCGAACCGGTCGTACCGCGGGATACTCCGGCGCGAGGCGGCGTCGGCGGGGGCGCGGCCGCGGCGAAGGGAACCCGGGAGATGGCCGACGATCGACGCCACGGACCGGCCGAAGAGGGCAACGGCGGCCCGGTGACACCGGGTACCGAACCGCCGAGGGCGGGCCCGAACGGCAACGGCACTGACGGCGGCAGCGGGGTGCTCGCGCCGTCCGGCCGCACCCGAGGCCCGGGCGCGGGGGCGAGGACGGGTGGTGACGTGACCGTCCCGGAACCACTGAAACCGGCCGCGCGGGCGATCAAGCGCACCCGGGTCAGCGGACTCTGGGTCGGCGTCACCCTGTCCGCCGTCGTGCTTCTCTTCCTGCTGATCTTCATTCTGCAGAACAACGACCCCACCCCGGTCCGCTTCCTGGGCATCGAGGGCACCCTCCCGGTGGGGGTCGCACTGCTGTTCGCCGCGGTGCTCGGTGTGCTGCTCGTCGCGATCCCGGGCTACCTGCGGATCCTGCAGCTGCGCCGGGCGGCCCGCAAACACCGGGACCACTGAGCGCATTGGCCGCACTGGCCGCGAGAGTGTGGCGGCCCGCATCACGTTGACCGAGTTCGACACCGGTGGGGAGGATGCACCGTGCATACCCAGACCTCACAGCCGGTGCTGACCCTCGGGCACCCGATCTCCCGCCGAGGAGCAGAGCATGGCTGACCAGCATTATCTGGTCGGCCTGGACCTCCGCGACCGGCTGGTAGTGATCATCGGCGGCGGCTCCGTGGTGCAGCGCCGGGCGCCTCGGCTGCTGGCCGCCGGCGCCCGGGTGAGGGTGATCTCCCCGTCGGTCACCGCCGTGGTGGAGGGCCTGGTCGGCTCCGGGGACGTGGACTGGGTACGCCGGCGCTACACGGACGGCGACCTGGACGGAGCCTGGTACGCGCTGGCCTGTACCGACGACCCGGACGCCAACGCGGCGGTGGTCGCCGAGGCGGTGCGCCGCCGGGTGTTCTGCGTGCGGGCCGACGCCGGTGAGCTCGGCTCCGCGGTGACCCCGGCGGTCGGCGAGCACGAAGGGCTCACCCTGGGCGTGCTGTCCGGTGGCGAGCCCCGCCGGTCCGCCGCGGTGCGGACAGCGCTGATCGAGGCGCTGGCCGCGGGGCTGATCGACGACTCGGCGGCGCCTGCCGCGCCCGGGGTGGCGCTGGTCGGTGGTGGACCGGGCGACCCCGGGCTGATCACCGTGCGGGGCCGGCGACTGTTGTCCAGGGCTGACGTGGTGGTGGCCGACCGGTTGGCCCCGCAGGGGCTGCTGGAGGAACTGCCCTCGCACGTCGAGGTGATCGACGCGTCCAAGATCCCGTACGGCCGGGCCATGCAGCAGGAGGCGATCAACGCCGCGCTGATCGATGCGGCGAAGGCCGGCAAGTTCGTGGTGCGGCTCAAGGGTGGCGACCCGTTCGTCTTCGGCCGGGGGTTCGAGGAACTGCTCGCCTGCGTCGAGGCCGGCGTGCCGGTCACCGTTGTTCCGGGTGTGACCAGCGCGTTCGCCGCCCCGGCCGCCGCTGATGTGCCGGTCAGCCACCGAGGCGTCGCGCACGAGATCGTGGTGGTCTCCGGGCACGTCGCGCCGCACGACCCGACCTCGCTGATCGACTGGTCGGCGCTGGGGCGGCTGCGCGGCACCCTGGTGCTCCTGATGGGCGTGCAGCGGGCCGCCGTGTTCGCCGAGGTGCTCATCGAGCACGGCCGGCCGGCCGACACCCCGGTTGCGGTGATCCAGGACGGCACCCTGCGCGGCCAGCGCACGCTGCGCAGCACACTGGCGAAGGTCGCCGACGAGATGGCGCGCGAGGGCATGCGGCCGCCGGCGATCATCGTGATCGGCCCGGTGGCGGGGCTGGTCAGCGGCAAGTAGCTCGACCTGGGCGCGGTCGGGGCCGCGGCACTGGTGTGCTCCGGCGGCACTGGCGCGCTCCGGCAGTGCTCCCGGGCTCGGGCGGGCTCCGGCAGGGGCCTGCGATGGGGCTGTTGCGTATGCCTACGCAGAGCAAAGGACCGCCGTCAGTCCTGGATGCGCCGCCAGGGCCGGGCCTGCTCGAGCGCGAACGCCAGCTCCAGCAGCGTCCGCTCGTCGCCGTACGCGGCCGAGAGCTGCACGCCGATCGGCAGCCCGCCGGCCGTGGCCCCGGTCGGCAGCGAGATCGCCGGCGAGCCGGCCACGTTGTTCAGCGGGGTGAAGGCCACGTACCTGGTGAGCCGGTCGAGCAGCTCGTCGAAGGGCTGCCGGGGGCTCAGCACGCCGATCGCCGGCGTGACGTGCGCCAGCACCGGCGAGAGCACCACCTCGTGCCGCAGGAACATCGTTGCGTAGGCCTGCTTCACCCGGGAGAGCCGCAGCAGCGTCTACGGCGTGCGGAGCAGCTCGCGCCGGTAGAGCCGGCGCAGACCGGAGCTGAGCCCGTCGAGCTTGCCGGGGTCGAACGACGGGCCGAACGTCCGTTTCCCGAACGCGCTGGCCAGGAACGCCAGCAATCCCCAGTAGAGCGAGAAGTCCCGGATGAACCGCTCGTCGATCGGCAGCGCCACCGGCTCGACCTCATGGCCCATGCCGGTCAACGCCGCCGCGGTGGCCTCAACCGCCGCGCGCGTCTCGGCGTCGGTGCGGATGCCACCGACCGACTCGGTCAGCAGGCCGATGCGCAGTCGGCGCTCGGCGGGGCCCTGGACCAGGCCCAACGGGGGCAGCGCGGGATTGCGCCAGTACCGCTCGGCGGCGGCGAAGAACGTGGCGGTGTCGCGCACCGACCGGGTGACCACACCCTCGGAGATGATGTTGATCGGCAGCGCCCGGGCCTGGTCGCCGTCCAGGTGGCGGCCACGACTCGGCTTCAGTCCGACCAGGCCGCAGCACGCGGCGGGGATCCGGATCGAGCCGCCGCCGTCGTTGGCGTGCGCGATCGGCACCACGCCGGCCGCGACCAGCGCCGCGGCGCCACCGGAGGACGCCCCGCTGGAGTAGTCGGGGTGCCACGGGTTGCGGGTCGGCTCGGCGGACATGAACTCGGTGCTCGCGTTGAAGCCGAACTCCGGCAGCCTGCTCTTGCCCAGGACGGCGAGGCCGGTGCTCAACAACTGCGCGGCGAACGGCCCGGTCCTGGGCGCCGGCTTCGGCACGAACGCGGCCGAGCCGTGGCCGGTGGGCAGACCGCGCACGTCGGTGTTGTCCTTGATGTAGGTCGGCACGCCGGCGAACGGGCCCTCCGTCGAGGGCTGACTCACCTCGTCGGCCGCGAACTGGACCGCGCGCAGTGTCGGGTCGACCTGTTGGGCCCGGGCCACGGCGGCCTTCGCGGCCTCCGCCGCGCTGATCTCGCCCGAGCGGATCAGCCCGGCGAGCGCCATCGCGTCGTGGTCGGCCAGCACGTCGTCGGTGAACGCGTGCACCGGTGAGGTCATCGGCTCAGCCGGCGGCGCGCTTGCGCGGGTCGGACGGGAAGTCCCCGGCCAGGATGCACCGGTCCGACCACGCGGACACCTTCTCCAGAACCGGTGCCAGCTGGTGGCCGAGTGCCCTGATCAGGGTGCGCTGGCTGGCGTCGGTGCGGTCCTCGACCCTGGTTCGGAACGACCGGCCGATCTCGGTGAGCTCCCAGTGGGCGAGCAGGCCGGACACCGTCAGGCTGGCCACGGCCTGCTCGTGCGCCTCCCGCGACCAGCCCCGGGTGTTGCTGTACTCGCCGAGCCCGTAGCCCAGCCAGAGCTCGGTCACGATGTTCATCTCGCAGCCGCCGAGCCCGGCCGCCACACAGGTCGCCACGTGGCCGTCACCGCGGTGCTCGCGCACCAGGTCGGCCGCCCGCCACAGCCGGGCGTACGGGTCGGCCAGGGTGGGCGCCGAGCGCAGCGCGGAGAACAGCGGGCGGCCGGCGCCGTCGGCGACCGCAATGGCCGCCTCCAGGGTCTGGGCGACCTCCAGTACCTCGTCCTCGGTCGTCACGTCGCCGAGCACCTTGCGCAGGCTCACCGCAACACCCTCGTCGCGCAGCGCGATCAGCTCGGTGCGCGGGAGCTTGCCGAGGCCGTCGGTCCACAACTGGTCGATCATGTCCGGCGGGAACACCGCGAACGCGGCGGCCACCACGGAGGAGGGCACGTCGCCGAGCGCGGCGGCCCGCCCGCAGACGTAGCCGGACAGGAAGTCCAGCCCGTGCGCGGCGAGCGCGTCGTAGACCTCCTGGGCCCACACCGCGTGCATGGCGAGCGGCTCCAGCGCATCGCGCAGCTGGCGGGCCGGTCCACCCGTGGCGACGGCCGGGGGCGAGGTGGTGCCCTCGGGCGCACGGGTGAAGAACGTGGCGACGGCGGCCTCGTAGTCCATGGAAGGAATTTAGTGTCCGCCTGATCGCTCGTTCGAGCCGCACCCTCAGCGACGGCGGCGGCTCGTCCCTTGACGGTGGGGCCGCGTCCGGCGAAGGTGGTCGGACACACTGTCCAGACGTCATGGTTGACAGACCGGTCGAACGGCCGCCCGGTCTCGCCGCGACCACGGGGGAGAGCGCTATGACCCAGATCATCGCCCGGGTGCGGCGATGACCGCCGGCGGGCCGCGCGAGCTGGTCGAGCGGGTCTACCGCGCGCTGGCCGCCGGCGATCGGGCCGAGCTCGAGGCCGTGCTGCACCCCGAGTTCGACGGCTACTTCAGCCCCGGCATGCCGGCCCCCATCGGTGGCCACCATGCCGGCGCCGGCGCCGCGATCGACAAGGGCTGGTGGGCCATCGGGGCGGCGTTCGCGGTCCGCGCACAGCCGGAGCGCTGGCTGGCCTGCGGGCCGACCGAGCTGCTCGTGCTGGGCACGTACCAGGGACGCGCGCGGCGCGGCGGCGGCGAGTTTCGGGCACCCTTCGCGCACCTCTGGACCGGCGACGGCGACCGGCTGCGCACGCTGCACCAGTACACCGACACCGCCGCGTGGCAGGCCGCGCTCGAGGAGGCAGCGAGATGACCGAACCCGTGGTGGCGACCGAACTGGCCGACGGCACCCCGCCCACCGGGGGCAGGGTCGAGTGGGACGACCGGGTCACCCTGGAGATCACCGATGGCCTCGCCCACCTGCGGCTGGCCCGTCCCGAGGGTCGCAACGGGATCGACATGGCCATGGTCCGGGCGCTCACCGCCCGGTTCGACACGGTGGCCTCGGACCCGGGGGTGCGGGCCCTGCTGATCGGCGCCGACGGCCCGGCGTTCACCGTGGGCGGGGACCTGCGCCACCTGGGCGGCCAGGCCGAACGACTGCCCGCCGAGCTGGACGAGATGATCTCGCTCTACCACCGCACCCTGGGCCGGTTGGCCGCGCTGCCGATCCCGGTGCTGGTGGCCGCGCACGGCGCGGTGGCCGGCGGCGGGCTGGGCCTGCTCTGGTGCGCCGACCTGGTGATCGCCGCCGACGACCTGCGGATCGCCACCGGCTTCGTGCACCTCGGGCTGTCCGGTGACGGCGGCAGCTCGTGGCACCTGCCGCGGCTGGTCGGGCTGCGCCGCGCGCAGGAGCTGATCATGGGTGGCCGGGTGCTCGGCGCCGAGGAGGCACTGGACTGGGGCCTGGTGACCCGGGTCGTGCCGGCCGCCGAGCTGGCTGGAGAGGCGCTGGCCCAGGCCCGGGCGCTGGCCGCCGGGCCGACCTACTCGCTGGGCCGGATGAAGCGGCTGCTGTCGGAGAGCTGGGCGCACAGCTACCCCGAGCAGCTCGCCGCCGAGCGGACCGCGATCGTGGACTGCGCCCGCACCGAGGACGCGAAGGAGGGCCTCGCCGCCTTCATCGCCCGCCGGGGGCCGAGGTACCTCGGTCGGTAGCCGCGCCTCCACCGATTGAGGCATTGTCGGGGCCGGCGGGCACCCCGCACAGTGAACGCCCAGCACGCTGCACACGAACGGTGAACCACATCGACGTGGAGGTAGGCATGACCACCGCACCGGACCGCACCGACTTCGACGTGATCGTGGTCGGCGCCGGCTACTCGGGTCTCTACCTGCTGCACCTGCTGCGTTCCCAGGGCCGCTCGGTCCGGGTCGTGGAGGCGGCGGACGGGGTCGGCGGTACCTGGTTCTGGAACCGCTACCCGGGCGCCCGCTGCGATGTGGAGAGCCTCGAGTACGGCTTCTCGTTCTCCGAGGAGCTGGACCGGGAGTGGCGCTGGAACGAGCGGTACTCCGCGCAGCCGGACATCCTGGCCTACCTGAACACCGTGGCCGACAAGTTCGACCTGCGCCCGGACATCCAGCTCAACACCACCGTGACCTCAGCGACCTACGACGAGCCCAGCCACCGCTGGCGGGTGCGCACCCGGGACGCCTCGGGGGCCGGGACGGAGCTGTCCGCCCAGTTCTGCGTGATGGCGACCGGGTGCCTGTCCAAGCCGAAGTCCCCGGACATCGCGGGCCTGGGCTCGTTCGCCGGACCGACGTACTACACCTCCAGCTGGCCGCACGAGGGCGTCGACTTCACCGGCCAGCGGGTCGGCGTGATCGGCACCGGGTCCTCCGGGGTGCAGGCCATCCCGCTGATCGCCGAACAGGCCGACCACCTGCACGTCTTCCAACGCACCGCGAACTACATCGTGCCGGCGCACAACCACGACCTGACCGAGGATCACCAGCGTGCCGAGGAGCTCGCCCAGCGCCGGTCGAACGCGCTGGACTGCCCGCTCGGCGTGGCATTCGCAGCCACCGAGACGAACCAACAGCTGTCCACCGACCTCACTCCCGAGCAGCGGGACGCGGAGTTCGAGCGGCTGTGGCGGCGCGGCGGGCTGGTGATGATGCTGGCCTTCCCGGACCTGTTGCTCGAGGGCGAGGGGAACCGGGCCGCCGCCGAGTTCCTGGCGAAGAAGATCAGGGAGCGGGTGGCGGACCCGGCCGTGGCGGAGATCCTGACGCCGAGGGGCTACCCGGTCGGCGCGAAGCGGCTCTGTGTGGATACGAACTACTACGAGACGTTCAACCGGGACAACGTCACCCTGGTGGACCTCACCGCGTCACCGATCGAGGAGGTCACCCCGGCCGGGGTGCGGACCGGCGACGCCGAGATCGAGCTGGACGCCCTGGTGATGGCCACCGGTTTCGACGCGATGACCGGGGCGCTGACCGCGATCGACATCCGGGGCCGGGGCGGCGTCGAGCTGGCCCAGCGGTGGGCGGACGGCCCGCGCAGCTACCTGGGGCTGAGCATCGCGGGGTTCCCGAACCTGTTCACCGTCACCGGGCCGGGCAGCCCCTCGGTGCTCAGCAACATGCGGCTGTCCATCGAGCAGCACGTCGTCTGGATCACCGACTGCATCCGGTACCTGACCAGCCGGGGGATAGCCAGCATCGAGGCCACCGAGGCGGCCCAGGAGTCCTGGGTGGCGCACGCCGCCGAGGTCGCCGAGCCGACGGTGTTCCCGCGCGGCGCGTCCTGGTACACCGGCAGCAACGTGCCCGGCAAGGCCCGCGTGTTCATGCCGTATATCGGTGGGGTGCCGGCCTACCGGGAGGCCTGCGAGAAGGTGGTGGCCGACGGCTACAGCGGATTCGAGCTGACCCCGGCCTGAGCGAGCCGGCACGGGGGTGGTCGCTAGCCGGGGTCGTGCACCGGCACCTCCAGGTGCGCGGTCAGCCCGCCGCCCTCGCGCGCGGACAGGGTGAGCTGCCCGCTCATCCCGCTGACCAGCTGCGCGACGATCCACAGCCCCAGGCCGGCGGTGCCGCGCCGGTCGCCGAGGCTGACGTACTTGCGGGAGACCTCGCCGAGCTGGTCCGGCGGCAGCCCGGGGCCGCGGTCGCGCACCTCGGCCACCAGCCGGTCCGGGTGGCCGGTCAGGTTGAGCTCAACCGGCCCCCGGATGCTGTGCCGAGCAGCGTTCTCGGCCAGGTTGGTCAGGATCCGGCGCAGCCGCTGCGGGTCGCTCCACACCGTCGCGCCGGGGGGGTCGACGGTGGCGCTGCGCCGCTCCGGCGGGATCCCGGCGGCGTCCAGCACCGCCTCGGCCAGCTCGGCCAGTACCACCGGGCGTTCCCGGGGACGGCCGACCGGGCTGCCGTCCGCGAGGGCCAGGTCGGCGAGGTTGTCCAGCATGTCGCGCAGGTGCTCGGTGTGTGCGGAGATCAGCGACAGTGCGGTGGCCGCCGCCGGCTCGGCCAGTGCCCCGGCGGCCAGGTCGCGGCTGAGCGCGGTCATCGAGGCGACCGGGGTGCGGAACTCGTGCAGGATCACCCGCAGCCCGTCCTGCCTGGCGTGCTGCGACTCCAGCAGCCGCTCCCGCAGGTCCCGTTCCTCGAGCAGCGCCTCGTGCTCGGCCATCGCCTCGGCCCGCGACCGCGCGGCCACGTCGAACTGCCGCTCCAGCAGCCGGCTGAACACCTCCACCAGCACCGCGGTCCCGAGCAGGTAGCCGGTCCACCAGACGCCGTGCAGCCAGCGGTCCGGCACCGGCGTGCTCGCGTCGCCGACCCGCACCGCGACGGTGTACCCGGCGCCCAGTCCGACCGCGACGACGTAGCCCCGCCGGCCGCCCAGCCCGGCCGCGATGACGATCAGCGGCAACACCGCGACCAGCAGCGTGTGCGCGCCGCCGGTGAGCGCACAGCCGACGAGGGTGAGCGCCGAGTCGACCAGCGAGATCGCCCAGGTCGGCGGGCTCCGGAGCTCGCGCAGCCGGCTGAAGGTCAGCAGGGCGGCCCAGGCGGCACTGGCCGCGAGCAGTGTCCAGGTGGTGATCGGGTGCGGCGCGACGAGCCGGGGGTCCAGGAACAGCAGCAGCGCCCAGGATGCGACCACCGCGGCGCGCACGAACACCACGACCCGCTGTTCCCGGGGTTCGTCCAGGTTGTTGATGTCCAGCTGCGGCCGGGCGCTCATGCCGCGAATGGTGCACCGGATTGGCCCGCCAGGGCCATCCGTGGCGCGTCCGGCCAGAGACACACCGGCCTGGCCCGTGTGATCATCAGCACAACCCGTGACGCGCCGACCACCCGAACTCACCGAGGAGTGCACACCGATGGCGATCGACCGCAGCATCGAACACAACAAACGCGACGGCTTCGCCAGCCTGAGCCCCGGTGGGCTCCGGATGGACTCGTTCCCGATGAAGCTGTTCCGCAAGGGCAACAAGAAGTTCTGGAACCCCGAGGACATCGACTTCTCCCAGGACGCCGGCGACTTCGCGGCGATGAACGAGGACGAGAAGCTGACCACCTGCGTACTCGCCGCCCAGTTCATGGCCGGCGAGGAGTCGGTGACCCAGGACATCCAGCCGTTCATGCACGCGATGGCCGCCGAGGGGCGCCTCGCCGACGAGGCGTACCTGGCGCAGTTCGCGTTCGAGGAGGCCAAGCACATGCAGGGCTTCCGGATGTGGTTCGACGCCGTCGGGCTGACCGGTGACCTGCACCAGTTCACCGAGTACGGGCCGGCCTACGACGTCATCTTCAAGGTCGAGCAGCCGAAGTCGATGTACGCGCTGCTGGACGACCCGTCGCCGGCCGCGCAGGTCCGTGCCTCGGTCACCTACAACCACATCGTCGAGGGCTGCCTGGCGCTGACCGGCTACTTCGCCTGGTCGAAGATGTGCGCCAGCCGCGACATCCTGCCGGGCATGCAGAAGCTGATCAAGCACATCGGCGACGACGAGCGCCGCCACATGGCCTGGGGCACCTTCACCTGCCGCCGCCACGTGGCCGCCGACGACGCGGTCTGGAACGTGGTGGAGGAGCGGATGGGCGAGCTCATGCAGCCGGCCCTGGACCTCATCGCCGGGCTGTACGGGCGGTTCGAGGAGCAGGGCAAGGAGATCCCGTTCGGCATCAAGCAGGAGGAGATGCTCGGGTACGCGACGGAGAAGCTGAGCCGGCGGCTGGAGTCCATCCAGGGTGCCCGCGGCCGCGACCCCCGGGAGATCGACGAGGACTACTCGCCGATGGACCTCGAGGACCGCTTCGGCGACGAGGACGCGGAGACGCACCGCCGGGCACTGGTCGGCGCGGCCGGCGCCTGAGGCGGTACCCCGGCTAGACCGCGTCCGGGGCATGGGTCACCTGGCGGACCGCTGACTCGCGGGTCCGCCAGGTGATCGCGGCCCCGATGACCAGCGCGGAGCTGGTGCACAGGAACACCGCCTTCATGCCGAGATGCCCCCCGATGAAGCCGCCCACCGCGGGGCCGGCGACCTGCCCGACGTACTGGGCGCTGATCGCGTAACCCAGGATCTGGCCGACGCTGGGGCGCGCGACGGTGTGCCGGATCGAGGCGGTGATCGCCGGCAGCAACCCGCCGAGGCTCAGGCCCATCAGGAAGCGCAGGACGCCCAGCTCGACGTTGTTCACGGCGGCGGCCTGCAGCGCCAGCAACGCCGCCGAGACCAGCAGGCAGACGCAGATGACCGGGGCGTGCCCGATGCGGTCGGCGAGCTTGCCCAGCCGGGGCGCGGAGAGGATGGTCCCGAGCGCGCCCGCCGCCATCACCACGCCGGCGATGGAGGAGATGGCCGTCGCGCCGTGGGCGAGCTGGCTGACGTAGACCGTGATGATCGGTTCGATCGACATCGTGGCGAACATCAGCAGCGTCGCGGTCAGCAGCAGCGCGGCGACCCGCCCCTTGTGCTCGACGTTCGACCAGGCGCTGACCCGGGGTTTCGGCGCGACGGTGGAGACCGTCCCGGCCGGGTGGACCCGCTTCTGCTCCTTGATCCCGAACGCGGTCGCCAGGAACGCGCAGAAGATGACCGCACCGGCGACGAAGAAGGTCAGCCGGATCCCGATCAGGTCCGGCGCGATCCCGCCGAGCAGCGGGCCGACCACGTTGCCGGCCATGATCCCGGCCGACAGCACACCCAGCGCCCACGCGCCGCGGTTCCTCGGGGTCTGCGCCGCGACCAGCACCGTGGAGCCCGAGGCGTAACCGCCCAGCAGGCCGGTCAGCAGCCGCAGCGCCACCAGCTGCCACACGTTCTGCGCCAGCCCGATGAGCGACATCGCGACCGCCATCCCCAGGCTGGCCCTGATCAGCATCGACTTCCGCCCGTAGCGGTCGCCCAGCGCGCCCCACAGCGGTGCGGTGAGCGCGGCGGTGAAGAAGGTGGCGCCGTAGGCGATGCCGGACCACTGCACGACGGCAGCCGGATCGCGCACGCCCAGCTCGTGGACGTAGAGCGGTAGGTAGGGGAGCAGCAACGTCATCGAAACGATCGTCGTGAACGAACCCGCGAAGCAGACGAACAGGTTCCGCCGCCACGCCGGGTTGATGTCCCCGGGCTGCTCCTGGTCTTCCATGGCTGTCCCATTCTGTGGGAAGACGGTCCTACCTGTTGGACGACCGTAGCACTGCGTCCCCGTTTCGGCCGAGGGGTATGTGTCGCTGCGCACGGTGGCTGAGAACCGGCGGCCGGGGCGCGCGTGGCGGCACCGGACGGGGGAGGCGTCCGGGGTGTGTGGGCCTTTCGGCCCGGTCAGTGCGGGTCGCCGAGGCCCGACTCGTCGAGCAGGCCGTAGTGGCCGGCCATCCCGGCGGCCTCGATCCGGTTCGGCAGCCTGAGCTTGTGCAGCAGTGCCGCGACCATCCGCTTCGCGGTGCGCTCGGAGACGAACATCCGGGTGGCGATGTCGGCGGTCTCCAGGCCGCGGGCGATCAGCACCCAGAGCGTGCGGTCCTGGCTGTCCAGGCGCTCCAGCAGTTCGTCCGGCGGTTTGCGCGCCGAGGCCAGCAGTGCGTCCAGCAGCTCTCCGTGCATCACCCGCAGCCCGGCGGCCACGGTGAGTAGTGGGGCCAGCAGCACATCCGGGTCGGCCGACTTCGGCAGGTAGCCGTCCGCGCCGGCGCGCAGGGCCCGCTCCGCGAGCGCCAGGTTGTCCGAGCCGGACAGTGCCAGTACCCGGGTGGCCGGGCGGCGCTGCTTCACCTGGCGGACCGCGACCGCACCGCCGAGCGGTGGCATGGCCAGGTCGATGATGGCCAGGTCGGCGGAGCAGGACTCGACCACGGTCGCGGCCTCCTCGACCCGGGTGGTCAGCCCGCCGACCACGAACCGGTCGCCGGCCTTGGACTCCAGCAGCAGTGCCAGGCCCTGCGCGAACAGCTCGTGGTCATCGACGATCACGACCACCAGTGGCCGCGATCCCGGATCGCTCATGCCGGCAGACTCTCACAGTCGGCGGCTCGGCGTGCTCAGAGTGTCGGTCTGGTCGGCGCTTGACGCGCGGTGCGGTCCAGGCCAGAGTGACGGGCGGTGCCGGACAGTGTGTCCAGACAGTATGATCGTCCGGTGGGCACTGAGGAGGGTGGGCGGGTGAGCGACGGTCGCGAAGAGGTCCTGGTCGACCGGGACGGCCGGGTCGGCTACCTGACCCTCAACCGCCCCGCCGCGATGAACGCGATCACCGTCCGGCTCGGCCGGGAGCTGGAAGCGGGTGTCCGCGACCTCGCCGTGCTGGTCGACGTGATCATCATCCGCGGCGCCGGCCACAACTTCTGCGTCGGCGGGGACGTGCCCGAGCTGGCCCGGCTGCGGGAGGAGGGGCGGGACGCGCTCGCCGAGCTCTTCCTGTCCTTCCGCCGCGCGCTGGCCGCGATCGCCGAGGCACCGGTGCCGGTGGTCGCCATGGTCGAGGGCAACGCCGTCGCCGGCGGCTTCGAGCTGATCCAGGCCTGCGACATCGCGGTGGCCGCCGCCGACGCCCGGCTGGCCGACATCCACTCCCGGTTCGGCCAGGTGCCCGGCGGCGGCAGCACCCAGCGGCTGGCCAAGATCGTCGGCATGAACCGGGCACTCGGCCTGATCCTGACCGGCGACCGGATCAGTGGCTCGGACGCCGCGAGCTGGGGTCTGGTCTACCGCGCGGTGCCGCCGGCGAACCTGGAGCAGGCGGTCGCCGACCTGGTGACCCGGTTGGCCAGTGGCTCCCGGGCGGCACTGGCGGCGAGCAAGCGGCTCGTGCGGGCCAGTGCCGAGGTGTCCCTGGAGCAGGGGTTGGACCTGGAGTTGGAAGCCGTGCTGGACCATCTGGTCGGGCCGGCCGGGGACGCCGCGGTGGCCGCGTTCAGCGAACGTGAAGGGCAGAGATGACGGAGAAGCTCATCGATAGCGGCATGGTGCTGCTCGACCTGGACGACTCCGGGGTCGGCCGGCTCACCCTGAACCGGCCGGAGGCGGCCAACGGGATGAGCGTGCCGTTCCTGCGGGCGCTCTACGACGCGTTGATGCGCTGTCACAGCGAGCCGAGGCTGCGGGTACTCGTGGTGTCTGGCGCCGGGCCGAACTTCTGTGCCGGCGGGGACATCAAGGACTTCGCCTCGAAGGGTGAGGGGCTGCCGGACTACCTGCGCGAGGCGACCTCCTGGCTGCAGATCTCGGTGAGCGCGCTGATGCGGCTGAACGCACCGGTGATCGCCGCCGTGCACGGCTTCGCGGCCGGCGGCGGCGGGTTCGGCCTGGTGTGCGCCGCCGACCTCGTGGTGGCCGCCGAGTCGGCGAAGTTCCTGCCCGGTGCGACCCGCGCCGGGATGGCCCCGGACGCCGGTGTGTCGGTGACGCTGCCCCGGCTGGTCGGGTTGCGCAGGGCGATGAACCTGGTGCTGACGAACCCCATCCTGAGCGCCGAGGAGGCCCTCGACATCGGGCTGGTCAACCAGGTCGTGCCGGACGCCGAGCTGGCCGAGGCCGCCGACAGGCTGGCGGCCACCCTGGCCGCCGGTGCCCCGCTGGCGCTGGCCGCGAGCAAGCGGCTGCTCTGGGACGGGGTGGGCCGGTCGGTGGAGACCGGACTGCCGGACGAGGCGCGCACGGTCTCCGAGCTGTCCGGTACCGCGGACGCCAGGGAGGGGCTGGCCGCCGTGATCGAGCGCCGCCGGCCCGTGTTCACCGGGAAATGAGCGACGCGGTGGCTCGGCTGGCCGGCCAGCGTGCGGTGGTCACCGGGGGCGGGCGGGGCATCGGCGCCGGGATCGCCCGCCGGCTCGCCGCCGAGGGCGCGCACGTCACGGTGGCCGACATCGACCTGGAAGCGGCCCGTGCGGTGGCCGGGGAGATCGGCGGCGAGGCGGTTGCGCTGGATGTGGCCGACCCGGCCGCGGTGCGCGCCGCGCTGGGCGGTGACCGGACCTTCGAGATACTGGTGAACAACGCCGGCTACGACCAGTTCTGCTGGTTCACCGAGGTCACCCCGGAGCAGTGGCGGCGGATGCTGGCGGTGAACCTGGAGGGTGTCTTCGCCTGCACCCAGGCGGTGCTGCCGGCGATGCAGCGGGCCCGCTACGGCCGGATCGTCACGGTGTCCTCGGAGGCCGGCCGGATCGGCTCCAAGGGCAACGCGGTGTACGCGGCGACCAAGGCGGCGGCGGTCGGCTTCAGCAAGTCCATCGCCAGGGAGAACGCCCGGTTCGGCATCACCGCGAACACGCTGGTGCCCGGCCCGATCGACACCCCGCTGCTGGACAAGGTGCGGGCGCAGGGCGAGATCGGGGACCGGCAGATCGCCGCGATGATCGCCGGTACCCAGCTGGGCCGGCTCGGCAGCACGGCGGAGGTCGCCGCCGGCGCCGCGTTCCTGGCCTCGCCGGAGGCCGGCTTCGTCACCGGCGAGACCCTCGGCGTCTCGGGCGGCATGGGCCTCGGCGCCTGACCCCCGCCTGTTGTCACCGCACGTTCCCGCGAGTCGGGGCTCTCGACACAGCGAGTCGGGGTTTTCGTCAGGGTGAGTCGGGGATTTTGTCAGCGTCCTTCGAAGCGGACCGGGCGCTTCTCGATGAACGCCGCCCGGCCCTCGGCGTAGTCGAACGTGCCGCCGTGCTCCTGCTGCCGGTCGGCCTCCCGGGCCAGGTGCGCCGCCAGCCCGGCCTGTGCCGCCTCGTTCAGCGTCCGCTTGACGTTCGCCAGTGCCACCGTCGGGCCGGCCGCCAGCCGGGCGGCCAGTGCGCGGGCGGCCGGCAGCAGCTCCGCCGCCGGGTGCAGCTCGTTCACCAGCCCCCAGCTCAGCGCGGTCGCCGCCGGCAGCCGCTCGCCCAGCATGGTCAGCTGGGCCGCCCTAGCCAGCCCGACCCGCTCGGCGAGGAAGTAGGAGATACCGCCGTCCGGCATCACGCCGATGCGGACGAACGCCATCATCAGGTACGCGTCCTCGGCGGCCAGGATCAGATCGCAGGCCAGCGCCAGCGAGGCGCCGATGCCCGCACACGCCCCGTGCACCGCCGCGATCACCGGTTTCGGCGCGGACCGGATCTCCAGCACGATCGGGTTGTAGATGTCGCGCAGTCGACCTGACACGTCCGGATCGCCGTTCGGCATCAGCTCGCGGGCGTTCTTCACGTCCGCCCCGGCGCAGAACGCCCGGCCCGCGCCGGTGATCAGCACGGCGCGCACCGAGGGGTCCGCGGCGGCCCGGCGCAGCGCCGCGAGCAGCGCCAGCCCCATCTCAGGGGTCCAGGCGTTCAGCGCCTCCGGCCGGTTCAGCTCGAGGAGAGCGACCCCGCCGTCCTGGTGGTAGCGGATCGTTTCGTCGTCCATGGACACGGACCGAGATGTTAACATCCTGTCCAGACACACTGTCCGATCTAGGTTCGGGCGCGGAGGCAGTGGGCATGACCGATCTCGACAGCAGGCTCCGGTGACGGGCAGCCGCGAGGACCAGCGGGTCGGCGTGGTGTCCAGCGAGTTCGCCGCCGTGGAGCTGAGCATCGACAACGCCGCGAACGGCCCCCGGCTGCGCATCGAGGACCTCCGGGGCAACCGGGTGGCGTACCTCGACGCGCTCCAGCTGGAGAGCCTGGCGTGGCTGCCGACCGACCGGTTGAACGCGCTGCTCGACCCGTACGCCAGTCGCGGGGACGGCCCCCAGCCGGCCGAGGACTGAGCAGGACCGACCCGAGAGAGGACCCGGCGGATGCGCCCGAGCATCGAGCAGCGGCGTGCGGACCTGCGCGCCGCGCACCCGGCGTGGCGACCCCGGACGCTGGACCGGGCGCTGCGGGAGACGGCCGAGCAGTACGGCGACCGGCCGCTGGTGCTCACCGACGACCGCACGCTGAGCTACGCCGAGGCCGCCGACTGGGCTCGCCGGCTGGCCGACGGGCTGGCCACGGCGGGGGTGCGGCCGGGGGACCGGGTCGGTGTGCTGATGGCCAACTACCTGGAGTTCGTGCCGGTGAAGTTCGCCATCGCGGCGGCCGGCGCGGTGGCCATCCCGTTCAACTACCTGTACCGGGCCGACGAGTTGGCCTACGTGCTGGCGCAGTCCCGGTGCACCCTGTTGGTCACCATGACCGGGTTCGCCGGGCTGGACTACCTGGCCATGCTGGACGGCATCGCGCCCGGCTGGGAACACGGGCCGACGGAGGCGCTGCCCGAGCTGCGCCAGGTCGCGTTGCTGCCCACTGACGGCCGGGGCCGGGACGGCGTGGCCACCGTGGACAGCCTGACCGCGCTCGGCGGGGCGAACCCCGGCGCGGCCGACGGAGCCCCCGGCCAGCCGCACGACGTCGGCGACATCCTCTACACCTCGGGCACCACCGGCTCGCCCAAGGGCGTGATGGTGACCCACGACGCGGTGCTGCGCACCGGCTACGCCTCCGCGTTGACCAGGGCGTACGAGGACGGCCGGCGCATCCTGTTCTCGCTGCCCTGCTACCACATGTTCGGCTACGTGGAGGGGCTGCTGTCCGCGATGTTCGTGGGCGGGGCGATCGTGCCGCAGACCGCGTTCGACCCGGCCCGCTACTTCGCCGGCATCGAGCGGCACCGGGCCACCGACATCCTCTGTGTGCCGACCATGACCGTTGCGCTGCTCGAACACCCGGCGCGCACCCGGCACGACCTGTCGTCGGTGTTCGGCATCCTGTCCGGGGCCGCCCCGGCGCCGATCTGGCTGTGGGAGCGGGTGCGCGCCGACCTCGGGATCACCGAGATCACCACCGGATACGGGATGACCGAGGCCGGTGGCGCGATGACGCTGAGCAGGCCCGAGGACTCGCTGGAGCTGCACTCCACGACGGTCGGCGCGGTCAAGATGGCCGGCGCGGCGGGGCTGGCCGAACATGACGGTGCGCTGTGCGCCTACGAGGTGATCGATCCGATGACCGGGGAGGACCTGCCAGCCGGCAGCGAAGGTGAGCTGGTCGCGCACGGGCCGACGATCATGCTCGGGTTCTGGGAGAAGCCGGTGGAGACCGAGGCGGCGCTGTCCGGCGGGCGGCTGCGCTCCGGCGACCTGGGCCGGGTCCGCGACGACGGCTACCTGCAGCTGACCGGGCGCAGCAAGGAGCTGTACAAGAGCGGCGGCGAGCTGGTGATGCCCAAGGAGATCGAGGAGCTGCTCAGCCAACACCCCGGCATCAGCCAGGCGTACGCGGTCGGCGTGCCGGACGACAGGTGGGGCGAGGTCGGCTGCGTCTGGGTGGTGCCCGAGGCCGGCGCCGCGGTGACGGTGGAGGAGATCCTCGAGCTGTGCCGGGGCAAGCTGGCCAGGTTCAAGGTGCCCAAGCACGTGCTGTTCCTGACCGCCGACGAACTGCCCACCACGCCGACCGGCAAGGTTCGCAAGTTCGAACTGGTGCGCCTGGCCGCCGCCCGCCTCGCCTGACCCTCGTGAGTGGCTAGCGTCCGGGTTTGTCGGCGTGGCCGTTGCGGGCGCCGGCGTAGAGGGTGTTCCAGACGATGCTGGCGTAGGCGTCCACCAGCATGTTCAGCTCGTCGTCGGCGGCGTCGCGGACCAGCCGGTGCAGCCCCCGCTCCGCCATCCAGGTCAGCCAGGCTGCGGTCTGCGCGGCGGGCAGCCGCTCGTCCACCGAGCCGGTGCGCTGCCCGGTCCGGATGTGTTTGCGCAGGCCGGCGATGTTGCGCTGCATCATCTCGTCGACCTGACCACGGACCCCGGTGTCGTACGCGGCGGCGTCGAACGCGGCGGCCATCAGCGTGGTGTGCGGCCGGTACACGGTCACCACCCGGTTCAGCGCGGCCCGCAGGTCGTCCCAGGTGGCGTCGCCGTCGAGCGCCCACCAGGCCTGCGCCGCCACGTCCAGCTCGGAGATGATCTCGGCCAGCCAGGCCCTGATCAGCTCGCCCTTGTCCTCGAAGTAGACGTAGAAGGTGGAGCGGGACACCCCGGCCATCGACACCAGCCGCTCCACCGACAGCTCGGTGAAGTTCTCACCGTCGGCGAGCAGCGACTCGACGGCGGCCAGCAGCCGCGCCTTGATCTGGTCTCGGCGCTCGGCGCGACTGCCCTGTGTCTTGCGGGTCACGGAGGGCATCAGGCGGTATCCATTCAGACGCTCAGAACCCGAACGACTTGCCGATCACGTCCAGCATGATCTCATCCGCGCCGGCGCCGATGCGGTACAGGCGGATGTCGCGCAGCACCCTGGACACGTCGTACTCGTCCATGTAACCGGCGCCGCCGTGGATCTGCACGCACTGGTCGGCGACCTCCCAGGCGGTCTGGGTGGCCAGCAGCTTGCTCATCGAGATCGCCCGCACCGGGTACTCGCCGGCGGCGTAGGACCTGGCGGTCTGGTAGATCAGTGCCCGGGCGCCCTCGAGCTTCGTGGCCATGTCCGCGAACTTGTGCCGGATCGCCTGGTGCTGGCCGAGCGGGCGGCCGAAGGTGTGCCGCTCGCGCGCGTAGGTGAGCGTCTTGTCGAACGCGTACTGCCCGTAGGCGAGGCACCCGGCGGCGCCGATCAGCCGCTCGGCCTGCAGCTCCCACATGATCTGCTCGAAGCCCTTGCCGACGGTCCCCAGCAGCGCGGAGTCGTCCACCCAGACGTCTTCGAACGACAGCAGCGCGGTGTCCGAGGCGTGCATGCCCATCTTGCGCAGCTTCTGCGCCCTGCTCACCCCCGGCGTGTCCATCGGCACCAGGAACAGGCTGAAGCCGCGGTGCCCGGCGTCCGGGTCGGTCTTGGTGACCAGCAGGATCATGCTGTTGCGGTGGCCGTTGGTGATGAAGGTCTTGGAGCCGTTGATCAGCCAGCCGCCGTCGTGGCGGACCGCGCGGGTCTTCGTGCCGGCCACGTCGGAGCCGGCGTCGGGCTCGGTGATGCCGAGGGAGTACATCTGCTCGCCGGCCACACCGGGGCGCACCCAGCGCTGCTTCTGCTCCTCGGTGCCGAACTCCAGGATCGGCGGCATCACCATGTCGGTGTGCACCGACAGGCCCATCAGGAACCCGCCGCTGCCGCCGCGGGCGATCTCCTCGGCCAGCACGAGGTTGGTGAAATAGTCGCCGCCCTGGCCGCCGTACTCCTCCGGGACGGACAGGCCGAGCAGACCCAGATCGCCCATCCGGCGCACGATCGAGTCCGGGAAGGTGTTCTCCTCCCACTCGGCCACGTGCGGCACGATCTCGCGGTCCACGAACGCGCGGATCGAGGCCCGCAGCGCGTCGTGCTCCTCGTTGAACACGACGTGGCCGGTCGAGACGGTGGCCGGATCGGTGACGGTCATGGCTCACTCCAGGGCAGGGACCGGGCTCGGGCGGCGGATACCCGGTCAGGGCCGTACACATCCGACTGCGGATCTGACTGGACATAGTGTCCGGACGCTCTGGCCGAGGCTAGCATTCTTCCGGCAGGATGGGCCCATGACTGGCGCACAACCGCCGCTGACCACGTCGTGGTGGCCGGCCGACCGGAGCATCCCGCTGACCGGGCACACGGTCGGCTCGCTGCTGGCCGAGCGAGCCGGGCAGCTGCCGGACACCGTCGCACTGGTCGCCACCGGGCACGACGGGCAGCCCAGGCGCTACAGCTATGCCGAGCTGTACGAGCAGGCGCGGCGGATCGCGGCGGGTCTGCTGGAGCTGGCCGAGCCCGGGGAGTTCGTCGCACTGTGGGCGCCGAACCTGGCCGAGTGGCCGGTCATCGAGTACGGCGCGGCGCTGGCCGGCGTGGTCCTGGTCGCGCTCAACCCGGTGCTGCGACCGGAGGAGCTCCGCTACGCGCTGCAACATTCCGGCGCCGTCGCCCTGCTGCACGCCGACCTCAGCCGGGACTACGACCTGGCCGCCGTGGCCGCCGAGGTCGCGCCGGAGTGTCCGGCGCTGCGGCACGTGATCAGCCTGTCCGAGCCGGAGCGGTTCACCGCGCCGGCCCGTGCCGAGCTGCCCGAGGTCGACCAGCTCAGCCCGGTGATGCTGCAGTACACCTCGGGCACCACCGGCACCCCGAAGGGCGTGCTGCTGCACCACCGCGCACTGGTGAACGTCGCCATGCTGACCATGCGCGCCGCCGAGCTCGCCGACGGCGCGGTCTGCCTGAACCCGCTGCCGCTGTTCCACACCGCGTCCTGCGTGGTCAGCACCCTCGGCCCGCTGTGGCTGGGCGGCACCATGGTGCTGATGAACCGGTTCGACCCGGTGACCGCGCTGGCCGCGATCCGCGCGGAGCAGGTCAGCGTGCTGATGAGCGTGCCGACGGTGCTGGGTGCGGTGGTCGAGGCCGCCCGGGCCGACGGTGAGGCGCCACCGAAGCTGGGCACCGTGCTGGTCGGGGCGTCCAATGTGCCCGGCAGCATGATCGAGACGGTGGAACAGCTGTTCGGGGCCTCGGTGCACAACCTGTTCGGCCAGACCGAGCTGGGCCCGGTGCTCACCCTGACCAGGCGCTCGGACACCAGGGCCGACCTGGTCAGCACCATCGGCCGGCCGATCGCGCACACCGAGTGCCGCATCGTCGACCCGGTGACCGGCGAGACGGTGCCGCTCGGCGAGTCCGGTGAGATCTGCGCGCGCGGCTTCCAACAGCTCATCGAGTACTACCGGGACCCGGACGCAACCGGGCGGGCCGTCGACGCGGACGGCTGGCTGCACCTGGGCGACCTGGGAGCGATGGATGAGCGGGGCATGGTCCGGCTGACCGGCCGGCTCAAGGACCTGATCATCCGGGGCGGCGAGAACATCGCGCCGGCGGAGGTCGAGAACTGCCTGGTCACTCATCCCGCCGTGCTGGAGGCCTCGGTGATCGGCATGCCGGACGAGCGCTGGGGCGAGGTGGTGGTGGCGGTGGTCCGGCTGCGCTCGCCGCTGCCGGACGCGGCCGCCGAGCTGATCGAGCACGCCAGGGCCGGCCTGGCGAAGTTCAAAATCCCGTCCCGGGTCGTGGTCGTGAACGAGTTCCCGATGACGCCGTCCGGCAAGGTGCAGAAGTTCCGGCTGCGCGAGTCCCTGCTGGCGCGGGAGTAGCGGACCGCGGCGGCGGGCGCGGCGGGAGGCGCGGCCCGGTGCGCGGCGCGGCGCGCCGTCTGCGGGGATCGAAGTTCCTGCCGCCGGGGCCACCCAAGGTCGCCCCACCACTTGACCCGATCGGGTTACTCCCGTAGGAAGCAGGAAGCATCCTATAGGAAACGAGATCCTGGAGCCCATGATGAACACGATGCGCGCGGTACGGGTAGGCCTGTCCGCACTGGGCATCGCGGCCCTCGTCGTCACCGCCGGCTGCAGCACCCGTGGTTCCGGCGGCGGGTCCGGCGGGTCGGGCGGTTCCGGTGCCGCGGCCCCGGCGGTCACCTCCGCCGCCCAGGTCAAGGTGGCACTGGTGCCCGGTGGGGCGCACCCCTACTTCCAACCCTGGAAGACGGCCGGCGAGCAGGCCAAGACCGACCTCGGGCTGGGCGGTATGACGTTCGACGAGACCGGCCAGTGGGACCAGGCCAAGCAGAACGCGGCAATCAACTCGCTGGCCGCCCAGGGGTACAACGCCATGGGCATCTTCGGGGTCTCGCCCACCGACATCAACAGCACCTTCTCCGACCTCAAGAGCAAGGGGATCACCGTCGCGTCGCTGGGTTCCTGCCCGGCCGGCGAAGCGGACCAGGCCTCGTTCTGCCTGTCCACCGACGTGCAGCAGGCGGCCGAGAAGGCCACCCAGGCCGCCATCGACGCGATGGGCGGGCAGGGCGTGCTGGTGCACCTGACCGGCAACAACGTCGACTCCAACACCCAGCGGCGGATCGCCGGCGTGAAGAAGGTCATCGACGCCACCGGCGGCAAGGTCCGGCTGCTCACCACCGTCACCGACATCGATACCGACCTGCAGACCGCGCAGAAGGCCGTCTCCGACCTGCTCTCCGCGCAGGGCGGCCAGATCAACGGGATCGTCAGCACGGCCTACAACCCGGCCGTCGCCGCCGCTGCCGCGGTGAAGGCCAGCAAGCTGCCGATCAAGGACGTGGCGATCGACGACGACCCGACCATCCTGGCCGGCATCCGGGACGGCTCCGTCGCGGCCACCGTGGCGCAGAACCCGGTGGGCCAGGCCTACGTGGGCACCTGGGCGCTGACCAAGCTGGTCGCGGGCCAGTGCACGGTGGCCGACCCCGGCGTTTCGATCGACTCCGGCTCGTTCGTCGTCGACTCGAAGAACGTCGCCACCTACGACACCCAGCGGCAGGACAAGACGAAGGCACTCCAGGCCCAGTTCCAGAACAGCGTCCTGCACTGCAAGTGACGGAGGGTAAGTGGCTGAGGGCGGCGTGACGGTCCTGACCGATCCGGAACCCCAGACCGGACGCCGACCGCCGGCCGCCCGGCGGGGTCGGTGGGTGCTTCGTGCGCTCACCGGCCAGCGCGCCGGGCTCGCCGTGGTGGTCGTGGTCCTGATCATCGTGTTCGGGACGCTGCGCCCGGCGTTCTACGACTCCCGGCTGGTGGTCTTCCCGCTGCTGCGCGACATCGCGACGCTCACCGTGGTCGGGCTCGCGCAGCTCGCGGTGCTGTCCATCGGGCACCTCAACCTTGCGGTGGGCCGGATGGCCGCCTTCGGCGCGCTGGTGTCCGGGTTCTCCTACCAGGTGCTGGGGCTGAACCTGGTGCTCGGCCTGCTGTTGGGACTACTGGCCGGGGCGGCGGTCGGCGCACTCGCCGGGCTGATCATCACCAGTACCGGGGTGAACTCGTTCGTGGTCACCCTGGGGTTGGACTTCGCGCTGCTCGGGCTGGTCACCCTGGTGTACGGCCAGTTCACCACGCTGGCGGCGTTCACCGTGAAGCCGCCGGGGATGGAGGAGCTGCGGTCGTTCTCCCTGGCCGACCTGTGCGCCGGCGACCTGTGCGGCTCGCCGGCGGTGCCCCAGCTGCTGCTGCTCACCGTGGTGGCGATGGCCGGCGTGGGGTACCTGTTCGCCCGGGCCCGCACCGGCCGGGAGATGCTGCTGACCGGCTCCAACGCCACCGCGGCGGAGCTGTCCGGGGTCCCGACCAATCGCAGGGTGATCGGGGCGCACACGCTGTCCGGGCTGCTCTCCGGGCTCGCCGGCTTCATGCTCGCGGTCACCGCCGGGTCGTTCACCGCCGGCATCGGCTCGGCGTTCCTCATCCCGTCGTTCCTCGGCCCGGTACTCGGCGGTACCGCACTGACCGGCGGGGCGGTGTCGGTGATCGGCACGTTCATGGGTATCTCGCTCACCCAGGTCATCCAGCAGGGGCTCACCATGCTCGGCGTCGGGCTGGAGAGCCTGAACATCTACCTGGGCCTGATCCTGCTTGTCGCGCTGTCCACCGTCCGCATCCGCCAGCTGTTCGCCCGCCGGAGGTCGTCATGACCGACACCGCTGCCAAGCCGAGGGCGCGGCGGATCACCCCGGCCCGCCTGAGGTCGACCGAGGCCACCCTGCTGGCGGTCGTCGTGGTCGGCTTCGCCGCGCTCGCGGTGACCTCCGGCGGCGACCTGCTGCGCGGGCCGGCGATCCAGACCGTGCTCACCTATGTGGCCGTGCCGGTGCTCATCGGCCTGGCCCAGATGGTGGTGCTCGCCGTCGGGCAGATGAACCTGTCGGTGGGCGCGCTGGGCGGGTTCACCGCCGTGCTGATGGGCTCGATGATGGGCGACGCCGGCTGGCCGGCGTGGCTCGCGGTGCTCGCCGGGATCGCGCTGGCCACCGCGATCGGCGCGGTCAACGGGCTGCTGGTGGTGTTCACCAGGATCAACGGCTTCGTGGTCACGCTGGCCACCATGACGGTGCTGATCGGGCTGCAGTACCGGGTGGTCGGCACCCGCACGATCGCCAACTACTCGCCGGGACTGAAGGCGCTGGGTGCCGCCTCGGTGGCCTACGTGCCGGTGATCCTGCTGGTCGCGGTCGTCGTGGCGGTGGCCGTCGCGGTGTTCGTCCGCCGGTCCGTGCCTGGTCGGTGGCTGCTGGCCAGCGGCGGCAACCCGCTGGCCGCGCGGCTGTCCGGCATCTCCAACGACCGGATCCTGGTGCTCGCGCACACCCTGTCCGGGCTGATCATCGGTATCGCGGCCATGGTCACCGTGGCCTCCGCGCCGGGCGTCAATTCCAGCATCGGCGGGGACTGGCTGCTGCCCAGCTTCGCCGCCCCGATCATCGGCGGGGTGGCGCTGACCGGCGGCTCGGTCGCCGTGCTCGGCACCGTGCTAGCCGCATTCGTGGTCCGGCTGGTCGACGTGGCCAGGGCCCAGTTCTCGCTGGACCCGAGCTGGGTCAGCCTGGTCGTCGGCGTTGTGGTCCTCGGCACCGTGGTACTCACCCAGCGGAGGAGTCGGCGTGGCTGAGCCCCTGTTCGTCGCGGAGAGCCTGGTCAAGACCTTCCCGGGGGTGCGTGCGCTGGACAAGGCCACCCTGCGGCTGCACGCCGGCACCGTGCACGCACTGCTCGGTGAGAACGGCGCCGGCAAGTCCACCCTGATCAAGATCCTGACCGGCGTGCACCGGGCGGACTCCGGGCGGATGGTGCTGGACGGCCGGGAGATCGCGCCGTCCTCGCCGCGCGACGCCGCCCGCGCCGGCATCGGCGTGGTGCACCAGGAACGCAACCTGGTGCCCGGGTTCAGCATCGGGGAGAACATCGTGCTGCAGGGCATCCCGGCCCGCCGCGGCCTGGTGGACCGGGCGGCGATCCGCGCCGAGGCCCGCCGTTGCCTCGATCAGCTGGACCTCGACCTCGACCCGGACACGCCGACCGCAGGACTCTCCGTGGCCCAGCTGCAGCTGGTCGAGGTGGCCAAGGCACTGCACACCAACAGCCAGGTACTCCTGCTCGACGAGCCCACCACGGCGAGCACGCCCAGCGAGGTGGAGCGGCTGTTCACCGTGGTGCGCCGGCTGCGCGACGCCGGCACCGCGGTGGTGTTCGTCAGCCACAAGCTGGAAGAGGTGTTCGAGCTCTGCGACACCGTGACGGTGCTGCGCGACGGTGCCTCGGTACTGGAGGCCGCGCCGCTGGCCGGGACGAACCGGGAGGAGCTGGTGGACCGGATGGTCGGCCGGTCGCACCTGGCCGAGCCGCTGCCCGCGCGCCCCGCGCCGGCGGCCGAGCCGGTGCTGGAGCTGGTCGCGGTGGCCACCGACGCCGGCCACCGGGACCTCAGCCTCTCGGTGCGGCCCGGGGAGATCGTGGGGCTGTACGGGCTGGTCGGGGCCGGGCGCAGTGAGCTGGCCAAGGCGCTGCTCGGGCTGTCCAAGGTGACGGCGGGGCAGGTTCGGGTGCGCGGGCGGGCGGTGCGCATCCGAGATGTCCGGGACGCCCTGCGCACCCACCGGATCGGCTACGTACCGGAGGACCGCAAGGCCGAGGGGCTGTTCCTGGACCAACCGGTCACCCGCAACATCGCGGTCACCGTCTGGGACCGGATCGCCTCCCGGTTCACCGGGGTGTCGCAGCGCCGCGAGGAGGAGCTGGCGGCCGGCTACGTCGAGCAGCTGGGCATCCGGCTGGCGTCCTCCGAGCAGTTGGTCGGCGAGCTGTCCGGCGGCAACCAGCAGAAGGTCAGCCTGGCGAAGTGGCTCGCGGCGCGCACCGAGATCCTGATCATCGACGAGCCGACGGTGGGCATCGACGTGCGCACCAAGGCCGCGTTCCACGAGCTCATCGGCGAGCTGGCGGTGGCCGGCCTGGCGGTGCTGCTGATCACCAGTGACCTCCCCGAGATGGTCGCGCTGGCCGACCGGGTGGTGGTGATGCGCGCCTTTCGGGTGCAGGGCGAGGTGGCCAACGACGCGCACGAGTACGACCCGACCAGCCGCGCGGTCATGTCACTGATCCACGCGTGAGGTCGGTCGACATGTCAGTCGGTATCTCACTCGGTGTCTCAGTCGGTATGGAAGACCTCTTCGAGCGGTGCCCACCACTCGCCCTCGGCCGCGCTGGGCACCGCCTGCTGGCACGGGTCGGTGAGCTCCCACCACGCCCGGGTGCGCGGGTCGGCGGCCATCGCGGCCAGGTCCGCCCGATAGTCGGTACCGGTGTACTCGAAGTAGGCGAACAGCAGGCCGTCCCGCAGGAAGATCGTGTAGTTGCGGATGTTGCTGCGCGCGATCTGCTCGAGCACGTCGGGCCACACCGCGGCGTGCAGCTCGCGGTAGGTCGCCTCGTGCTCGGGGCGCAGCCGGATGACAGATCCGACACGGCGTGGGGGCATGCCGACAGCCTGCCCGATCCGGCCTCGGCGCAGGTGCCGGCGCGCGTCCGGGCCGTCGGGTCAGTGCACGTGCGGGCGCAGCCGGTCCCGGGCGGCCTCCAGGTGTGCGCGCATCGCCGCCTCGGCCCCAGCCGGGTCGCCGGCGCTGATCGCCGCCCCCACCGCCCCGTGCTCGGCGTGCACCGTGGCACCGGTGCCGCTGCTGTAGAACAGCCGGAAGATGTGCAGGTGGCAGTGGGTGTCGGCGAGCGCAGCGCGGGCCGTGGTGTTGTCGGCCAACCGCATGACCAGATCGTGGAAGCGGGCGTCGTGGGTGGTGAGCGGTTGGTACTCCCGGAACCGGCCGCTGGTCGGCACCTCGGTGCCGGTGGCGAGCTCGGCGGTCAGCTCCAGCCGCGACCCGTCGTCGGCGCGCTCCGCCGCCCGCCCGGCCGCCCACGGCTCCAGGTGCAGCCGGAACTCGTAGAGGTCCTCGAACGCCCGCCGGTCCAACAGCGGGGCCGAGGTATAGCCGCGCAGCGGTTCCTTCAGCACCAGGCGTTCGGATTCCAGCCGGGCCAGCGCCTCCCGGATCGGGGTCTGCGAGACGGCGAGATCGCGGGCCAGCGCATCCATGTTGAGCTTGGCGCCTGGCGGCACCGCATCATCCATGATCAGGGCCTTGACGGCGTCGTAGACGCTGTCGGTGAGGATCTGGCGAGGCGCGGGCCCGACTCGCTCGACACCTGCCTCCATGCGTCCCTCCGGCTCGTCCGGCCAACGAGCGTAACGCATTGACCAGGAGGTTTTCACCGATGACCCCTCGCGTTGACGCGCATCACCACGTCTGGGACCTCACCGTGCGCGACCAGCCGTGGACGGCCGGGCTGCCGGCGCTGCGCCGTTCGTTCGACCTCGCCGAGCTCGAACCCGCACTGCGCGGCGCGGGCATCGACGCCACCGTCCTGGTGCAGACCGTCGACCTGCCCGAGGAGACCCCGGAGTTCCTGGCCATCGCCGAGGCGCACCCGGTGGTCGCCGGCGTGGTCGGCTGGGTGGACCTCACCGCGCCCGACGTGGCCGACCAGCTCGCCGCCGCGGCGGCCGCACCCGGCGGGCGGCACCTGGTCGGCATCCGGCACGGGGTGCAGAGCGAGCCGGACCCCCGCTGGCTCTGCCGCCCCGACGTACGCCGGGGGCTGGCCGCCGTCGCCGACGCCGGCCTGGTCTACGACCTGCTGGTGATCCCCGGCCAGCTACCGGCGGCCGTCGACACCGTGCGCGCGCTGCCCGGCCTGCGCTTCGTGCTCGACCACGCCGGCAAGCCGAGGATCGCCGAGGGCAGCCGCGAGCCGTGGTCGGCCGACATCCTCGCCCTCGCCGTCCACGACAACGTCGCGGTGAAGCTGTCCGGGCTGGTCACCGAGGCCGACCACGGCGGGTGGAAGCCGGCGGACATCCGGCCCTACGCCGAGCACGTGCTCGCCGCCTTCGGGCCGGGCCGGGCGATGTTCGGCTCCGACTGGCCGGTCTGCCTGCTGGCCGCCGACTACCCGGGTGTCGTCGAGCTGGCCCGCGACCAGACCGCCGCGCTGTCCCCGGCCGAGCAGGCGGCGGTGTTCGGCGGCACGGCGGCGCGCTGGTACGGCCTGGACCTGTCATGACAGCCTCCGAGACGGGCGGCCCCGTCGGCGGCGCCCCGGTGAGCGGCCCGGTGAGCGGCCCGGTGAGCGGCCCGGTGAGCGGCCCGGTGAGCGGCCCGGTGAGCGGCTCGCTGGGTGGTCACCTGGGGGGTGAGCGCCTCGTCCCCGCGCCGCGCCAGATCCTCACCGACGGGGTGTACGAGGCGGTCAAGACGCTGATCATGAACGGCCGCATCCCGCCGTCCACGCGGGTGAACATGGACCAGCTGGCCCGCGCCCTGGAGGTCTCGGCGACCCCGTTGCGCGAGGCGCTGGCGCGGTTGGAGTCGGAGGGGCTGGTGAGCAAGGAGCCGCTGCGCGGGTACTCGACGACGCCGCTGCTCAGCCGTGCCGAGTTCGACGACCTCTACGAGTTGCGGCTGCTCGTCGAGCCCGCGCTGGCGGCCGCCGCGGCCGGGCGGGTCGCACTGGTGGACCGCCGTGAGCTCACCGAGGAGATGGCCCGCTGTCCGGACGCCCCGGCGGAGCGCGGGGACTACCGCACCTACCGGGCGCTCTACGAGCACGACGTCCGGCTGCACGACCTGGTCGCCCGGATCGCCGGCAACGAGGTCGCCCGCCAGGCGCTGCGGCGGCTGCATGCGCACCTGCACGCGTTCCGGCTGCACGGCGGCAACCGCAGCGGCGACTGCACCCGGGCGGAGCACGCGGTGATCGTCGAGGCGCTGCACCGGGGCGACCCGCACGCCGCGGCCGGCGCGATGCGCGCACACCTGGAGACTGCCCGGCACCGCTCGCCGGGCTTCCGGGCCTGAACTCCGCGAGGCCGTTGTCGAACTTAATCATTGAGGTCGGCAATCATTGTGAAGCAGGTACGCTGCAGCATCGACCGGCCTTCGAGGGGGAGTCATCGCAGCTGCGCGGATCGAGGCGGGCGGCGGCGAGCTGCCCCCGGAGCTGGCGACCGGCCTGGGATACCTGCTGGCCAGGGCGGGCGGGCAGGCGATCCGTGAGCTCAACCGGGGTCTGCAGCCGCTCGGCATGCGCACCCGCCACCACACCGTGCTACTGGTGGCGGCCGACTCCGGCGGACGGTCCCAACGGGAGCTGGGGGAGGTGCTCGGCATCGATCCGAGCGCGGTGGTGGCCCTGGTCGACGACCTGGAGCGGGACGGCCTGGTCCGGCGCGAGCCGCATCCCGACGACCGGCGCACCCGCCTCGTGGTCGCCACCGAGGCCGGTCGGGCCCGGCTGGCACAGACCCTGGCGCTGGCCAGGTCTGTGGACGAGGACCTGCTCTCCGAGCTGACCCCGGCGGAGCGGGACACCGTACTGCGCCTGCTGCGCCGGATCGCGCCCTAGCAAGCCTGGGCGGCCCGCAGCTCACGCGGGGAGCACCCGAACCGGGCCCGGAATGCCCGGCTGAAGTGCGACGCGTCGACAAATCCCCAGGAGAACGCCAGCTCGGTGAGGGTGCGCTGGCGCAGCGCGGGGTTGCACAGATCGCCGCGGACCCCGTCGAGGCGCTGCGCCCAGATCCACTCCGAGATCGTGTACGGCTCACCGGCGAAGGCACGGTGCAGCGTGCTGACCGAGGTGTGCAGTGCCGCGGCCAGCGTGGACACGGTCAGACCCGGGTCGCGTAGCCGGGCTCTGGCGCAGGCCTTGACCTCCTCGCGCCGCGCGGCCAGCTCCGGCTCGGGTGCCCGCCCGTCCCCGCCCAGGGTGCTCAGGCCGGCCACCACGATGTGCTCGACACTCTGCGCCACGGCGGCGGCCGAGGTTGGTTCCAGCTCGCCCAGTGTGCTCGCCAGGGTCCGGATCATCTCGATGGTCAGGTGGCCGGCGCCGCGGGAACCCCGCACCGGCCTCGCGGTGAGGCCCCGGGTACCGCGCAGTTCGGAGCGCAGCGTCGGGCCGGGCAGCATGAGCACGTACTGCTGGAACTTGTCGGTGAACTCCAGCTCGTAGGGCCGGGTGCTGTCGTACAGCGCGAAGTCGCCGGGGTGCAGCACCGCCTCCCGGTCGTCCTGGCGCACCACACCCACCCCCTGCGTCTGGATGCTGACCAGGAAGTAGTCCTCGGCGGCACGGGCGATCAGGGACGGGGTGCGCCGTACCCGCTGCGCGGTGGCGGTCACCCGGGACAGCTCCAGGGTGGCCAGCGTGTCGATCCGGATCTCACCGACCACGTCCCGGGCCGGCGCGGGCGCCGCGCAGTCCAGCTGGACGTAGGCGTCGCATACCGCGTCGGTCCAGTAGGCGAGGCGGTCGCGCTCATCGACGTCCGCCGTGCTGAGCACCCGCGACATGCAACGACCGTAGTGACGGCGTGATGACCAGGCAAGACAGCTGCACCGCAGAGTCAACGAACTCGCCACGCTCAGACCAGCCCGCGCCGCCGCGCTCGGTGAGGCTGGCCGGAGCAACCGTGCGGAAGGAACCCGAATGTCCGTCGACCACCCCCGCTTCCGGGCCGCCGCGATCCAGGCCGCGCCCGCCTTCCTCGACCTGGACGCCGGGATCGACAAGGCGATCGCCCTGATCGCCGAGGCAGCCGGGAACGGTGCCGCGCTCGTCGCCTTCCCGGAGACCTGGCTGCCCGGCTACCCCTGGTTCATCTGGCTGGACTCGCCGGCCTGGGGCCTGCAGTTCTTCCAGCGCTACCACGACAACTCGCTGGCCTACGGCACGCCGCAGGCCGACCGGCTGGCCGCGGCCGCCCGCGAGCACGGCGTGACGGTGGTGCTGGGACTGTCCGAGCGCAAGGGCGGCAGCCTGTACATCGCGCAGTGGATCATCGGTCCGGACGGCGAGACCATCGCCCGGCGCCGCAAGCTCAAGCCGACGCACGTCGAGCGGACCGTCTTCGGCGAGGGCGACGGCAGCGACCTGTCCGTCTACCCGACGGCACTGGGGCGCCTCGGCGGACTGTGCTGCTGGGAGCACCTGCAGCCACTGTCCAAGTACGCGATGTACGCCCAGGACGAGCAGGTCCACGTGGCTGCCTGGCCCAGCTTCTCGCTCTACCGCGGCGGCGCGTACGCGCTCGGTCCCGAGGTCAACACCGCGGCGAGCCGGATCTACGCGGTGGAGGGGAGCTGCTTCGTGGTGGGGCCGTGCGCCACCGTGTCGCCGGAGGTGATCGAGCTGCTGTGCACCGATGACACCAAGCGGGCGTTGCTCCTGCCCGGCGGCGGGTTCGCCCGGATCTTCGCGCCGGACGGGCAGCTGATGCACGAGCCGCTCGCGGAGGACGCGGAGGGCATCGTCTACGCCGACCTGGATCTCGGGCTGATCTCGCTGGCCAAGGCCGCTGCCGACCCGGCCGGGCACTACTCCCGACCGGACGTGACCCGGCTACTGTTGAACAAGACCCCGGGGGAGCGGGTGGTGCCGTTCAGCGCGCCCGGCGTCGAGCTCGAGGCCGAGCCCGCGGCGTTGCTGCGCACGGACGATCCGTTGGAGGTCGCTGTGCGGAACTGAGAGCGACGCCGGTTGCGGAGCACGCCGGAGGGTGGGACCGGGTGGCGTGACGTCCGCGCAGGTCGGGTGTCCGGCGGTGGGGCGGGGGAGTCGCTGCCGGCTGGCTGTTGCCGCGTTGGTGGCGGTGGGCACCGCTGGTCAGCGCTACCGCGGCAATGCTGCTGGTCGTGCTGGTGTTGTCTGTTGGGGAAGGGTCAGGTCGGTCGTCGGTGTACTGACGCGTTATCCGGCGCGGTGCGAGCGCGGCGCGGGCAGCGTCGATCCATCGGGCTGGTGCGACTGCCCGGACCCGAGGTTCTCCGCTTCGCTGGCGATCCAGTAGAGCTCGCAGGGCCACCGGGTGTCGTCGCGGCACTCGCGGCAACGCCCGGTCGAGTCCGGGACGTGGTCGGCCTGAACGCGCTGACGCAGGTCTGGCATTCGGGCGAGCATCGTGGCCATCAGCATTGGGGAACCCGCGCCTTCTGGTTGAGGATGTGGTCCATGTTGCTTTTGGTGCTCAACACCTCATTGGGTGTGGAGTGACGGTTTCGGACTGAAAATGTGTCGGAGAGTCGATGAGCGGTCCGCGATCACGGGTGAGCGGTTAAAGGATCACACCTAGAGGAGTGATCATTGGTGACTTTCCGCAACGCCGTCGATTACGGTGCGTGGCGGGCAGGATCAGTCGGTGGCCAGCAGATAGCGCCGGAACTTGCCGATCGTCTCGCGGATCCTGGCCACCTCCGCGTCGCTCGCACCGCGGCGGCGGAGCTCGGCGCAGTAGGCGTCCTCGGTGTACTCGGCGTCCCGGGCGCGTTGGGAGTGCTGCCAACGCAGGAACCGCTCCACGGTGTTGGGGCTGTGGCTGCGCCCCGGCAGCGGCGAGTGCTGGCGGGCGAGCCAGACGATGAAACCGGCGATCGTCGCGTCCAGCGCCGCGGGGCCCGCGAGATCGGTCATGCTCACCCCAGCCGGCCGCGGTCGACGATCTGGCCCTGGGGAACCGCGCACGCCCTGTCTCGGCCGCTACGTCCAGGTCCTGCTCCAGGTTAACCGTCGAACCTTTGAGAAACCGACGGGTTCACACGGCTGGGCGTCCCGGTGCTGGTCCCGTTGCCGAGGTGGACCATTGGGACGGGCGGCGCAGTGTGGGCGGCAGCGTGGTGTCGGAGTTGCCTCGGGCCGCGTTCAGCTGGAACTGGGTGAGAAAGATGCTCCCGGTGAGGTCGGCCCCGCTGAGGTCGGCGCCCCGGAGGTCGGCCCCGATGAGGTCGGCCAGTCGCAGGTCGGCGTTGCTGAGGTCGGCCCCGATGAGGTAGGTGCCGCGCAGGTTCGCGCCCCGCAGATCGGCGCCGCGGAAGTCCTTCCCGATCAGGTCGGCGCCGCCGCGGTCGGGCCGGCGGCCGGGAGCTCCGGCTCGGACGAGCTCGCTGACCGGCAGCAGCAGGACGTTGACCTTCTGCCGGTGGGCGCCCACGTCCAGTGCCACGAGATCGTCGGGAGCCTGTTCGGTGAGGCGCTCGGTCTCGGTCAGCGCACGCCCCAGCTCCGTGTACAACGGGCTGGGGACGTGCCGGGTCAGTGCCTCGGTGAGGTACCAGAGCAGCTCGTGCAGCTGGCGCATGACGGTGAACGAGTTGAACATCGTGGCCGCGGTGCCGGGTGCCTGCCGCCAGTCCTCGCCCCGGAAGGTGACCTGGGCGACCTGCTGGCCGGCGCCGAAGCAGTCGAACACGGTGCAGCCCGCGAACCCTCGCTCACGGAGCTTGTCGTGGATGCCGCAGCGGAAGTCCGCCAGCAGGTTCTCACATGCCTGACCAGCGGCTTTGTCGACGGCGAAGTCGGCAGAGGCGGAGAAGGCGGGGGCCACGCAACACAGCCCGAAACAGCGTGCACAGTCCGCCCGCAGGCGCTCCAGTCCATCGGGTGGACGGCTCGCGAGCTGGATGTCCTCGGGCAACGTGGGCGTTTCTCCCGTCGAGTCGGGAGCACCGCGACCGGGTGCTCGCCTTGCCTGAGAGTAGCCGTGCCCATTACCGAACCGCGTCGGGCTGAGCCCGTTTCTTGCCTGCTGGAGCCTGATGAGGGCGATGTGCTCGTCTTCGGCCGGAACATGTGGGGGATCTCGGAAAAGAACGCTATGAGCTGCGGACCCGGATGGGCGTGCTGTTCCAGGATGGCGCCCTTTGCGGTTCGCTGAATGTCTACGACAACACCGCGTTCCCGCTGCGCAAACACACCGACAAACCGGAGGATGAGATCCGCGAGATCGTCATGCGCCGTTTGTCGGAGGTCGGGCTCGAGGCCGCCGAGCGCAAGTTGCCGAACGAAATCTCCGGCGGTATGCGTAAGCGCGCCGGGTTCGCCAGGGCGTTGGTGATGGACCCGTCGATCGTGTTCTTCGACGAGCCGGACTCCGGTCTGGACCCGGTGCGGACCAGCCTGCTCAACGATCTGATTCTGGACATGCACAGCGAGCACAAGGGCACGTATCTGTTGGTGACGCACGACATCCGGACGCCCGCAAGGTCAGCGACCACGTGGGGCTGATCTGGAAGGGCAAGGTCGTGCACTACGGCGACGCCGAGGAGGCGTTCGCCTCCGAGGACCCGTTCGTCCGGCAGTTCCTGGCCGGTGAGTCGGCCTGGCCCACCTGCTGGACCGAGCCGCCAGGTTCGAGCGGCTGCTCGGCTTTGTCCGACCACCGAGGGGGACGCATACCGAAGCCGTCGCCTTCGAGGGCTTCGACGCCGAATGGGTCCACGGAGCGGGTGTCGCACGGCCCCGCGACCGCGTCATCCTCTACCTGCACGGCGGTGGTTGGCTGTGCTGCGGGCTCAACACCCACCGCGCGCTGACCTCGCGGATTTCCGCCGCCGCCGGTATCCCCGCCCTGTCCGTCGACTACCGGATGGCCCGGCCGTGCCCTTCGAGGAGGAGGTCGAGGACTGTCTCACCGCCTACCGGTGGCTGCTCGAGCGGGGGACCGAAGCTCGGGACATCACGATCATGGGCGACTCGGCGGGCGGCTACCTGACCTTCGCCACGGCGCTGCGGGCCCGCGCGGACGGCCTGCCCATGCCCGCCGTGCTGGTGGCCCTGTCCGGCTGCTTCGACCTGGATCTGACCGGCAAACAGGCGCACGAGAACGCGAAGCGTGACCCGGTGGGGGCGCTGGCGGTGTTGCAGCTCGTACTGGAGTCGTTCGCGGGGCATCTGGACACCAGTGATCCCGCGGTCTCCCCGGTGCGCGCGGACCTGTCCTGGCTGCCTCCGACACTGCTCGTGGCCAGTTCCGCCGAGGTGCTCTACTGCGACTCCGAGGACCTGGCCCGGCGGCTGGCCCGGGCCGGAGTGCCCTGCACCCTGCAGACCTGGGAGCGATCAGTCGCGGTTCGCCGACCAATCCAGGATCTGTTCAGGCAAGGGACCCCCGGGAGCGGTCAGATCGAGCTTGTAGGTGTCCATCAGCATCTCCCGCAACCACACGTCGAAGGGCTGGTCGGACGTGGCCATCTCCTCGAAAGCGCGCCGAGGGTCCTCGGTTTCCAGCACGAGGATCTCTCTCGCTCCCTCGGGAGTCCGCTGGACCCACACGCCCTGTCGGGTAATACCCTGCCGGCGCCGCGCGGCATCGAACTCGTCGCGCCGCCGGCCAGCCATCTCGGTGACCGCCGCTCGCCAGGAGTCGAACTTGTCGTCGGGTATCGACATCGACATCACGACCATGGGCATGGCGGTCCTCCTCCGAGCCGAAGGTGCGCGTGCGCGTGGACCGTCATGGTCGAGCACGCCGCTGGGCGCGTCACGCGTACCCGGCTACCCGTCCCGCGACACCGACTACCTGTCGAGGGCGATCTCAGGACACGAAGGACAGTCCGTGGGTGCCGCCGAGCGGAGATTCTTTGTCGCGGCTGCACTCGAGCGTGCGTATCACCCGGGATTCCGCGAGGTCGACGACAGTGATTGTGCCGGAAACAAGGTTGGCGACGCAGACAGTGGCGCCATCCGGTGCTTCCCGTATCGTGAACGACTCGAGATCGAGCTGCACGCTCGCGGTGAGGGACATCGAATCCGAGTCGACAATGTGAAGAGCGCCTCTCGAATCGCCCATCTTTCCCCAGACCGGAGTCATCTGGGAGACGTACACATTGCCGTGGTTACCGACGCGAAGCGCTGAGTTCGCCGACGGAAGCTCGATGTCCCCGACCACTTCGAGTGTGGTGGCGTCGATCTTGACCAACCGGGAGGGGCTGTGCGTCTCCGGTGCGGGCGCCGTCTGGTGGGGCGTGGCGGCGAAGATCCACCTCCCGTCCGGGGAAACGTCGACCTCCTCTGCTCCGCCGGGCAGGTCAACCGCACCCACGACCGACCCCCGACCCCCACGTGGACGAAACCGGTTGCGGCGGGCTTATAGCGCGGGCGGCGAGTCGGTCGACACAGGCCCCTTGTCGGCGGCTCGAGCGTGGTGATAATTCACCTCCGAACCAAAGAGCGAAGGGGGTGCGGTGTTGGATACCGGTGGTGTTGGGAAGCTCGCGATGGACCTGGCTGACATGGCGCGCAACCTGCTCGCCCAGCCCACGGTGGACGACACCCTCGAACGCATCGTGGCCTATGCGGTCGAACTGGTGGACGGCTGCGAGGCCGCCGGAATCCTGGCCGTACAGGACGGCCACGTCGAGACGGTGGTGGCCACCGACGGCGTGGTCCGGGTGTCGGACCGGATCCAGGGCGAGCTCGGCGAGGGTCCGTGCCTCGACGCCGAGCAGGACCGCAAGCCGGTGTACCGGATCGCGGACATGAGCTCCGTCGGGGACCGGTGGGTCCGCTACGCGCCGAAGGCCTGTGAGGTGGGCATCGGTTCGATGATGGGGTTCCTGCTCTACACCCACGGGCACGCCGACCTCGGGGCCCTGAACCTCTACTCCTCCCAGACCAACGCGTTCACCGAGACCTCCGAGTACACCGGCTGGCTCCTCGCCTCCCACGCGGCGGTCGCGCTGTCGAGTGCCCGCCACGACGCGGACCTGCACGAAGCGCTCGCTACCCGCCAGCACATCGGCGAAGCGACCGGCTTCGTGATGGCCCGCTACAACCTCACCAGAGGGGATGCCTTCGACCGGATCGTCAAGGCGTCGCAGAACAACAACATCAAGGTCCGCGACCTGGCCCGCCTGATCAAAGAGACCGGCGAACTCCCCGAGTCCCCCTAGGAGGGTCCTGAATGATGCATGCTCTGCTGCGCGGCGGCCCTGTCAGCCCCGCCTCGACAGAGCCTTGCGATGCAGCCGACTGGATCACCGCTCGTGGTCATGATCGACAGACCGCCGCCCGCCGCAAACGCCGCGACAGTCACAGTCGGTGACGGAGCCGATTTGCCTCAGGCTGCTGACTGGGGTGAGGGATGCGCCGAGGTCGACCTGAGGCTGGATTGTGGCGAAAAATACCGGACTGAGGTTGGTCTCGGTGACAATGGACGCGCCGGGGGCGACACCAGGCCGCCTTGTCGGTGACGCGGCGTTACCAACGTTCCACGCCGAGGATCCCTAGATGTTCAATCCTGAAGCGCGTTGCGTATCCGCGGGGTCAAGCCGAATTGCGCCAGGTCCGGCGAGAGGTCGATCCGCTCGGCTGGAAGGACGGGCCGCGCTCAACGGTTCGGAACGGGCGACGGGCGAAGTCGCGGGTGCCGGCGAACGTCTTCGTTGTCCCACTGGGCGGGTCGACCCGACCGTGCGATGGCGGTGGACCCCTGATGGTCACTAGAACAGAACGCACTGTTCCCCAGCGCGTACGCCAATGGTTGCGGTCGCTAGGTCAGCGGCCAGGCGTGAGGTGGAGACAAGCCGGGCCCGGATCGTCCCCCGAGACGACCGGGCCCGGCTTCGCGTCCGTTTGATCCGCTCCCCAGCGACCAACGGGAAGTATCTGTAGTTCCGGTGTACCCCACAGCTCGTGGATAACACCAAAAAGATCACTACGCGTGCAACAGTTCACCCATTCGGTGACCTCGCGGCGTTCGCTGAAGAGTTACAACGATGTAGTTCGGTGACGGTTGGTTGGGAACTGGAGGCCGCGGTCGCGGGGGCCGAGCGGTTTGAAATCCGACGTTTGCCTGTGTGGTCACGGCACCCGTGATGCTGTAGGGCCCGGACTCAGGTCCCGACACCGGGATTTCCTGGATCAGCGGCCGAGCGCTGGCCCGCATCGAGTCTCCTTCCGAGAAGGGGGAACAGCCGGCTGCCTGACGTCGTGCGCCCGGGGGAGAGCCGCGGCGTCTGAAGGAAGTTAGCCGGGGAGCTTGGGGGCGAGTAGGGACTATCTGGGACCGACTTCGAGATCAGCCGAGGTGGCACGGCGCACCGGCCGCAGGATGTCGACCAGGGTGATGAGGAAAGCGATCCCGACCAGTACCGCCGAGCTGGTCAGGCCGAGCCCGGCCGCGGCGTGGTAGTCCCCGCCCGTTCGGGCCAGCTCGCCGAAGAACAGCGCTCCCGACAGTGCGGTGCCGAGTGCCGTGCCGATCCGCTGGCCGGTTTCGTAGACCCCGGCGGCCACACCGGCATGGCGGGTTATCCCGCGCAGGGTGAGTGTCTGGTTCGCCGCGATGACGAAACCGCATCCGCAGCCGGCGACCAGGAGCGGCGCGGCAAGTACTAGCGCGGCGTTCGGGCCGGTCCAGCTGTGCGCCAGCAAGGCCAACGCGGTCAGCCCGAGTGTTGCCGCCGCGCTGCCGATCAGCACCGGCCGCCGCCCGACGCGGTGCACGATTCGACCACCGATGATCGCCGAGCCGGTGGAGCCGACCGTGAAGATCAACATCGACAGCGCGGCCTGTAGCGCCGAGTAGTCGAGCCCTTGTTGGAGGAACAGTGAGATGACCAGAAATATGCTGGTGAACCCGGAGAAGAATGCCGCCGCGACCACGGTGCCGATGGAGAAACTGCGTATGGTGAACAGTTTCAGGTCCACCAGCGGGTGTCCGCCGCGCGCGCTGAGACGTTGCTCCCGGAAGGCAAAGACAACCAGCAATACGGCCCCCACGACGAACAGCCAGAATCGGGGCTGCGCATCGACTCCGGTCGCCTGTAGCAGTGGCAGCATGATGGTCAGTACGCCGAGCCCGAGTAGGAGCGCGCCCAAGAGGTCGAGCGTGTGGCGGACGCCGCCCCGCTGATCCGCGGGAAGCACCTGGTACCCGAAGGCGAGAGTCACCAGGACGACCGGTATCGACAGGTAGAACACGTACCGCCATCCCTCAGCCACTCCGAAAACCTGCAGGACGATGCCTCCGAGCAGTGGTCCGATCGCGGTGGACAGGCCGACCGTCGCGCCGTAGTAGCCGAGGGCCTTGCCCCGCCTCGGGCCGGTGTACATCTGTTGCATCAGGCCGATGACCTGCGGCGCGAGCAGGCCGGCCGAGACGCCCCGGCAGAGCCGGCCGACGATCAGCACGGTGGCGTTCGGCGCGGCCCCGCAGATCACCGCGGTGGCGGCGAACAGCGCGAGCCCGGTGAGGAACAGCTTCCTGCGCCCATATACGTCTCCCAGGCGACCGGCTGGCACGAGTGTCAACCCGAAAGTCAGCGCGTAGCCGGCGACGGCCCAGGTCACGTCGGTGGTGGACATGTCCAGGCTGTGTTCCATCGATGGCAGTGCGACGTTGACGATACTTACGTCGAGTAGGGTCATGAATCCGGCGACGAGGCAGATCAGTAGTGCGTTTCGCCGTCCGGGATCGACGTTCTGAGAGAGCCTTTCGGTCGATTTTCCCACCGATTTTTCCACCGATTTTTCCATGGGCACCACTATTTCCGCGTCGAGTCCACAGTGAATTCGGTCAGTCGGCGTCCTTCGGGTTCTCGAACTGGATCGCGCCCTGGCTCTCGATGACGTCGAACTGTTCCGACGGAGCGCTCGGCAGCTGGACCGGGGGCAGACCGACCAGGTACAGCACGGTCTCCTCGGTGGCGGCGACGCGCAGCTTGTCACCAGCGTCGGCCTGGATCGCGGCGAGCCGGCCGATCGGTGTGTCGTCCACCGTGGCGGCGCCGGAGAGAGCGACGATCAGGCGGCGGGCGTCCTCGCAGGTGGAGACCCACTCCGCTCCGGCGTCGATCTTGATCATCTCGATCCAGAAGGCGCGCTCGGTGAACGCTCCGACGTACTTCCGCTCCACGCCGGACACGTCCGGCAGCGGCAGCCAGTTGAACTGCTCGGGGTCGATGACGACCACATTCCGGTAGCGGGGCCTCGGGAACTTGATCGACCGACGTTCCGGTCGTTCGTCCGCCGGGCGCCGCGAGGCCGGTCCTCGGCCGCGACCGCCGGACATTCCCAAACCGGAAGCTCCACCGAACTGCAGGACCAACTGCAGCCGCTCGCCCGGCTTGGCGTCGCCCAGAGGGTCGTCCTGGGGGCCATAGGTCTGGCCCTCCGGGAAGTAGCCGATCTCACCTTCGTGCAGGATGCCCTGCTCACCCAGGTTCATGTCGCCCACCAGCGGCAGGCGGATCTGCTCGAAGGTGTGCCGGTGCCGGGGCATGTGGAAGTCCCCTTCCTGGCGGCCGAGGATGTAGCGGTAGTTCTCCAGTGACTCGGGCGAACCTCCCATGAGCAGGTAGTTGAAGGACACCGTGCCCTTCGGGTGGTCCAGGTGAAACGCGGATTCATCGAATGGTGCGACCTTCATGTCAGTCCTCCGTCTGGGTTCTCGGTTTGTGTCTGCCGTTCGGACGCGGGAACCGCCGCGCCATGGCTTTCGATCTTCGTTCGAGCCTACCTACTTGGTAGGTTTGCAACAAGATGAGTGATGAGCTCATACTGAGAGGAAGGGTGTCGGTTGCAGCTGTGTGTCAGCTTGGCGCTACCTACCAAGTAGCTTTACGATTGAGAATCACCGGTCGGAGTTGCTCGCGACGACGCGACGACCGCCGCGGTGGGCCCTTCGAGTCCGGGGCAGGGAGCCGAGGAGATGCGAACCATGCCGATGTCGCAGCCATCCGTGAAGCTGTACCGCGGCCGGGTGGCCGACCAGATCGTGGACGATCTGCGAGGCCAGATTCTGAGCGGCGCACTGCCTGATGGCGTCCAGCTGCCTTCCGAACGTGAGCTGGCGAGCCACTACGACGTGAGCGGTCCGACCGTCCGGGAAGCTGTTCGGGTGTTGACCGCCATGGGGCTGCTCAACACCCGTAACGGCAGTAGAACCACCGTCACCGCACGTGGTGACGCCATGCTTGCGATGTCCATCGCCTCCGTCGTCCAGTTCGAGAAGACCGGGGCGGGCGACGTCCTGGGTCTGTTGGGAGCGCTCAACGCCTATGCGGTCGAGCAGGCCGTGGAGCGCGCCTCCGACGAAGACATAGCCGGACTGCGGGCAGCGGCCGATCAGGCGGCGGAGATCGTCGATGTGGAGTCGGCCGCGGCGGCCCTGAAGCACTACTTCGTGACCCTCTCCGCGATCTCGCACAACCCGCTGCTCGCCGCCCTGTGCCGATTCATCACGGACATGCAGATCGGGCTCGCCGTCGAACTCTCCGGCGGTAGCACGGAGGATTGGCGGCGGGTCGCCGGATCCCTGCACGGGGCGCGGATGGACATCGTCGAGGCCATCGCGCACCGGGATTCAGCCCTGGCTGTCCAACTCGTCCGCGACTACCACGCAAAGGTCATCAAGCGGACCCAGTCCTCGCCTCGCGCCAAGCAGCTCAAGGAGACAGACCCCGGGCTCATCAACCTGCTGTCAGCCTGGCTGGGGGTCAACGTCACCCTCGGCGGCATGCCCAGCAGATGAGCCCGGCCCGCGTGCGGCTCCGGACACCGCTCGGAGTGTGTGGGCTGGCCGCGCGCCGATTCACTGCAGCCGAGGGGGCCAAGGACCGCTGGGACTCAGGACGCTAGGTGGAAGCGACGAGCATGACCACGGTCCCGAGACCCATGATGGCCTCGCCCAGTACCGCGAGCCGGGGTGCGATCAATGCGCCGCCGCCATCGCGGCGGGTCAGCGCTGTGACCGTGCCGAGCAGGAAGTAGCAGGCCAGTGCCCAGCCGAGCAGGGCCAGCGCTTCGCCGAGAGGGCCGGGGGCGGTCATCGGCCCTCCTGGCAGGTCGATCGGGCCCATGCCGGCCATCGCGTGGTGGCCGGCATGGACCAGCGTGACCGTCTCAGCGGTCGGCCCGGGCCCGGTGCCACCCATCGTCCGCATCAAGGGCTGCGCACACATGTAGATCATCGCGACGCCGCCGAGCAGATGGGCCAGCGGTCCGCCGCACACGCCGGCACTGGGCGGTATGACCAGCGGCCAGACCGCCACCGCCGCGAACCAGGCGGCCCACCACGGCCCGTGCACGACGGCCGTGCCGATGCCAGCCATGCCGAGTGACATCACGGCCATGCCCGCCGCGGCCACGGAGCCGGGAAGGTCACGGCGGAGGCCGCGGTGCACCGCCACCAGCCCGAATGCGGCGGCCAGTCCGACGCCGAGCCAGCCAGGCATCCTGCTACCTCCCGGTACCCGGCCCGATCATTGGAACGCCTGCACGCCGCGCTCCACCTGGCTGAGGTACTCATCCGACGGGCCGCTGGCCTTGGCGTACTCGTCGTGCCAGTTCCACCACACGTACGGTGCGGTCTGGGGGTAGCCCTCGGGCGAGTCCTCCCACTCCTCCTGGCGGCCGAGCGCGGTCATGTCGAGGTAGCTCCAGGCGGTCCCCAGTGCCTCGTCGCCTCGGTTGTTGATGAAGTAGGTGCGGAACACGCTGTCGCCGTCGCGGAAGAACGCGTTCGTACCGTGCCATTCGTTGACACCGAAGTCGGCGTCGAAGGCGCTGTCGGTGGCATTGTCAGGGTCACCGGTCATCGTGTACCAGGGCATCGTCCAGCCCATCCGTGCCTTGACCCGCTCGATGTCTGGCTGCGGCGCGCGTGAGGCGAAGACGAGGGTGGTGTCGCGGGCGTTCAGGTGAGCGACGTCGGCGACCTGGTCGGCGATCATGGAACAACCTGGGCAGGCGTGGTCGGGCCAGCCGAACACGCCGGGTTCGAAGAAGGCGCGGTAGACCACCAGCTGTCGACGACCCTCGAACAGGTCGAGCAGGCTCGCTCTGCCCTTCGGTCCGTCGAACTCGTACTCCTTCTCCACGGCAAGCCACGGCATCCGCCGGCGCTCGGCGGCCAACGCGTCCCGGGCGCGGGTCAACTCCTTCTCCTTCGCCAGTAGCTGCAGGTGGGCGGCGTCCCACTCCTGCGACGACACGATCGGCGGTGTTTTCACTGCGAGTTGTCCACCTTCCGGTTCAGATCCAAAGTCGTGTGCTGGCTCGGTCCCGCTCCTGCGCCGCGGCTCTCCGGGGTCCGGCTGGGTCTCCCGCCGGCGTGGCTCGACCACGGTGTCCGGTGCGGCGAGCATGACCAGCAATGTAGGTCAGCGCTTACGTAAGTGTCAACCTACGAATACGCGCCCAGTGTTAGGGCGAGTTCGTGGGTGTGCGCGTCCGTTGGCATGAGACTCAGTCAAGCCGCACTAGACGAGACGGACCATCGCTGAATTTCTCGAATCCATGTTTGTGCGTCTACGCGCTCGGGGGTCGTACGCAGCGCGGACAGGAACGCCTCGAGCGGCTGGGCCCCGGACAAGCCGTACCCTCAGCGTCGGTACCCGCAGTCACCGGTAGTCCTCGGCCAGCATGTGGGCCAGGGTCGGTCGGCCAGCGGTTCGGCGTGCACCTTGGCTGAGCAGTCCCGGATCCGGTCGATGCTCTGTCGCATGGGCGTGCCGCGGTTACCGGCCTGGCACCGATGTTGCGCTGGTCAGCGGTTCATAGTGATAGCCGTGACGGCTGTCGGGCTGTCGTGCCGGGCCGCTCGTCCGCCCAGATCGGGCCGACGGACACGCGAGCGCGCGGAGTCCTTGACGACCAGGCCGCGATCGTCACGGATCATCCGGCGAACCGGAGACTCGTCGTATCCGTGGATCCGCGGAACAACTGGATTACTGGGTTGGGATACAGCCGGTCCCGTCAGGCGTCGACGTTGTGCCGCTGGGGCATGCGCCGGCGGCGGCGGCGGGAGCGGCGACGGGGGTCGGTGCGGCGGCAGTGGCGCCCAGCACCACCAGTGACAGTGTGGCAACTCCGGCGGCCAGTCCAGCGAGCAAGCGTCGCATCTCGTCACGCACCTCTCATCAGCTACTTCTCCCCGTTGGGTTCATTATCAAACCTAACAAGTCTGGCGGCGGAAGCTGGTGAGGGCTGAGGGCGCTGCCAGCGAGGACCCGGATTGACACTCTGCGTCCTGTCAGCTGCTCCGCCGGTGTCGACCTGAAGGCGGAAGGCGAGGTCCGGGCGGGGGTGGAGGTCGACGATGCTCGCCGCGGTGATCCCCCGTGGGTCGAGCCGCGCGACATCGCCGACGCCGTCGCCTGGCTGGTCTCGGACGAAGCCCGCTATGTCAGTGGCGTCGCGCTGCCGGTGGACGGCGGCGTCACCTGGCCGTTCAAGGCTCCGCACCTGGCCACCAGCGAGTAATTCATCAGGTCGGACGCCCACGTGCACGGGGCAGCAGATCTCGACTGATCGGGTGGCAACCGGCTCAAGGTAGGCTGCCGGGCGGGCCGTGACTGGCGCGCTGGGATGGGATCGACCATCGGGGAGCGGCCCGGAGTGCGAATCTGTGCCGTGCGCCTGGGCCGAACCGTGAATCGTGACGCCATGTACGACACGCCGTCCGGAGGCCGACATGTCAGAGCAGTCCCTCTCCACCGAATCCACCGCGTTCCGCAGCGCCCTCGCCGTGATCCGCGCCGTCGAGCCGCGCGTCGCCGACGCCATCGGCCAGGAAGTCGCCGACCAGCGCGAGATGCTCAAGCTCATCGCCTCCGAGAACTACGCCTCCCCGGCCACTCTCCTGGCCATGGGCAACTGGTTCAGCGACAAGTACGCCGAGGGGACGGTCGGCCGCCGCTTCTACGCCGGCTGCCGCAATGTCGACACCGTCGAGGCCCTCGCCGCCGAGCACGCCCGCGAACTCTTCGGCGCCCAGCACGCCTACGCCCAGCCACACTCCGGCATCGACGCCAACCTCGTCGCCTTCTGGGCCGTCCTCGCCCAGCGCGTCGAGGCCCCGGCTCTGGAGAAGGCCGGCGTCCGCCAGGTCAACGACCTTTCCGACGCCGACTGGGCCGAGCTGCGGCAGGCTTTCGGCAACCAGCGCATGCTCGGCATGTCCCTGGACGCCGGCGGCCACCTCACCCACGGCTTCCGCCCGAACATCTCCGGCAAGATGTTCGACCAGCGCTCCTACGGCACCGACCCCGGCACCGGCCTCATCGACTACGAGGCCCTGCGCAACTCCGCCCGCGAGTTCCAGCCGCTGATCATCGTCGGCGGCTACTCCGCCTACCCCCGCCTGGTGAACTTCCGGATCATGCGTGAGATCGCCGATGAGGTCGGCGCCACGCTCATGGTGGACATGGCGCACTTCGCCGGTCTGGTCGCCGGCAAGGTACTCACCGGCGACTTCGATCCGGTCCCGCACGCCCAGATCGTCACCACGACCACCCATAAGTCGCTGCGCGGCCCGCGCGGCGGCATGGTTCTGTGCGACGACTCCCTCAAAGACCAGGTCGATCGCGGCTGTCCGATGGTCCTCGGCGGCCCGCTCCCGCATGTCATGGCCGCCAAGGCGGTCGCGCTCGCCGAGGCCCGCCGCCCCGAGTTCCGCGACTACGCCCAGGCTGTCGTCGACAACGCCCGCGCCCTCGCCGAGGGCCTGATCCGACGCGGTGCCACCCTGGTCACCGGCGGCACCGACAACCACCTCAACCTGATCGACGTCGGCAGCTCCTACGGCCTCACCGGCCGCCAGGCCGAGTCCGCCCTGCTCGACTCGGGCATTGTCACCAACCGCAACTCCATCCCGGCCGACCCCAACGGCGCCTGGTACACCTCCGGCATCCGCATCGGCACGCCCGCGCTGACCACCCGTGGCCTCGGCACCACCGAGATGGACGAGATCGCCGGCCTGATCGACCGCGTGCTGACCACCACCGAGCCCGGCACCACCTCGAAGGGCGCGCCGTCCAAGGCCCAGCACATCCTGGACCCGAAGATCGCGGACGAGATCTCCCACCGCGCCGCCGAGCTGCTCACCGACTTCCCGCTGTACCCGGAGATCGACCTCGGCTGACGCGGAGTTGGCGCGCCGGAATAGAGCCGCGCACGTCAAGATGGGCGCGGTTCAGCTGACAGTGTCCTTCAGGTCCGGTACCACGCTGCCATCGTCGCGCAGCAGCGGAGCCGAAGTGCCGTCCGACTTCGTCAATGCCGTCGTCGAGCACGGATAAGGGTCCGTGACCTGTTTCTTCGGGGCAATGAACATCGGATTGATCAGCCATTTGCCGTCGGCGTTGTCGTAGGCACGGCACATCAGTTCCGGCTTGTTGCGGTTGATCACGAGGTGCACGGCGGTGGCATCGCCGACGAATGTGACATCGGTGACCGAGTCGCCGGCCGCCAGGATCTGGCGCCGCTCGATGGGGAGCCGCTCGAACGCCGCCGGACCCTTGACCCCGAATATCGCCTGGTTGGCCCAGCAACGCTTGCCGTCGACGTAGGTCATGACCGAGTCGTCGCCGTCGGGAACACCGCCGCAGCCCTGCAGATGAGTGGTCTGCTTGCCGTTCTCGTACACGCTGCGGACGCCGACGACGTGGTTCGCGTCGACGCCGACCTCGCCGGCCCATACCTTCACGATCGGCTCCGGGGAAGCCGACACGACCCAGGTGTCGATGCCGTTCGCCTGCAACGTGCCGATCAGGTCCTTGATCTGCGGGTACACCCGGATGTAGCCGTCGACCTGCTGCGATCCGACAGTCTGCGTCGCACCCTCGACCGCGCCGAGGTTCTCCTTCTTCGTGGCGTCGGCGAACTCGGCGAGCTGATCGGCCGTATAGCCCGCCGACAACGCGGTGCCCCACGAGTACGAGCCGATCAGCCGGCGCGCGTCGTAGCCGGCAAATGCGGGCTGGCCGGCGCGAGTCTTGTCATCGAGGATCGCGACGATCTCGTCGGCACACGCGGTGTTGGTGCTCGTCTTCAGCGGTTCGCCGGCGGGCACATCGGTGCCGCATGCCGCCTTCAGGGCCGCTGCCGCCGCGTCCGTCATATAGCGGTCGGTCGTCTTCCAGTCCTGATTTGCCGGCTGCAGAATCTTGTCATTGCGCAGCATCCAGTAATTGGTGCCGTAGCCGATGTCGTTCTTCACGACCGTGTTGTCCCAGTCGAAGATTGCTACCGGAGCCGGCGGCGGAAAACGTCCCGGTACAAGAACTATGGGCGTCGATCGCGGTCTGCAACTTCTGCCGAACGTCTCCGTACCAGGTCAGGCCCGGGTCCAACTTGCGACATTGAGTCCCGTCCGGCTTGGCGCCACTGCCACCGCCACAGCCGGCAAGCGCCATTGCTGCGAGGAGCGAGACGACGGCGGCCATGGTTGTTCGTCGGACGTCGCGCATCCCGTACCCCCCGCGGAGCCAATTTGCGACGACAGTAACAAGGGGCGCAACAGGTGCATATTGCGCAACTCACGGCATCGCCCGAGCGCGGCGGGAGCGGCGCAAATCTCGGGCCCGGGGGGTGGGGGAGTGCGCGGTCGTCGCGACCGCCGCGATCGAACCGAGCGTGCTGTGCGAGCAGCTACTTCAGGCCGACGACCATGGACTCCGGACCGACCACGTCGTCGATCAGCATCTCGTAGACGATCACCGCGCCGTTCGACCCAGCCCGAGGGCGAGACCTTGCGCACGCTCGACGCGTTCGCCGGGCTCGTCAGCGCTTATCGGTAGCCACACTCGCCGGGATCGGCTCGGCCAGAGCCGCTCGCGAGGGAGCCGCCTGGAAGGGGTCGGCGAAGTACTGGGTCTCGTGCGTCACGAGACCGTCGGTGAACTCCATGATGCTCACCGAGTGGGTGGTTGCGCCGTCATAGGTGATCACGCATTCACTCACCCAGAGGTCACCGCTGCCCGAGATCCGGGCGATGGTGAAATGGCGCTCGGCCGGGTGTCCGCCACGTTGCGCCTGGATCTTCGAGCGGCCCCGGAAGCGCTCCCCGGACTGGGGGTAGTCCAAGATCGCGTCCGCGGCGTAGATCGCGTGCTCAGTGTCGATGTCCCCGAGCTCGGAGGCCTTCCAGTGCTCCTCTATCCGGGCCCGGGTCTCGGAGTCACGAGTCATTATCTTCCTCATCATCGACCGAGAAGATCAGCAGTACCGGAGACCTCGTGCACACCTTAGCGACGACAACACGGGGGCGGCGTACTCGGTGGTCGCGATCTTGACCGCCGCTGATCGGAAATCAGCGTGGCGGAAGACCGTCGAGTACGCGCCGGAAAACGAGCCCGCAACTCCCTGCCCGAACGAAGTCAGCAAGATGACGGCGGCGACACCGATGATCAGCCCGAGCATCGTCAGACCCGAACGCATCTTGTGCGCGCGCAACCCGCGAAGTGCGATAACTAATATCTCACGCAGAATCATGGGACGGTACCTCGTCGAACAGATTAGCGAGACCGGCGTGGCCCCCGACTCCGGCGCGCTTAGGCGCACCTACCTGTACACACTGAAGGACGATTGGCAGGCCGTAAAGGGAGACTCTGAGAAATCTCTGATCCAGATGAACTCACTGAGAACTTCGCTCAAAACCAGGCATGTAGTGCCCGGTAGCAGGCGCGCCCGAGGCCGAAGTGCCAGCCGCCTGGCGATACGATGGTCAGGCGCGCGCGCGATTAATAGGTGATTCATAGGTGGATCTTAATGATGTGATGATCGAGACATCTCGATCCCAATAATTTCTCAGCGGCGAAGCCATCAGGAAATTGTAAAGAATGCACATCCGTCGCGTGGTCCCCGGTGATCTTTCAGTGACGATCACGGACTCATCTGTGTCCGCCGCCGCCGCCGTGCCCGCCGCCACCGCTATGCCCGCCGCCGCCGTGTCCGCCGCCGCCGTGCCCACCGCCGCCGCCGTGCCCACCGCCGCCGCTGTGCCCGCCGCCGTGTGCGCCACCACCGCTGTGCCCGCCGCCGTGTGCGCCGCCGCCGTGTCCACCGCCACCGCTGTGCCCGCCACCGCCGCCGTGTCCGCCGCCGTGTCCGCCACCACCGCTGTGCCCGCCGCCATCGTGCCCACTACCAGCGTGCTCACCCCCTGGTCGCGGGGATCGATTCCCGCGACGCGGGTCGGAGTGTTGCTTCGCCGAGGGTATGAGGCGACTGTCGGGTAGCCGGTTGGGACGTGCGCCCCCGCCCCCTGTTCGGTCCCCGTGGTGATGGCGGTCGGGGTCGTCTCGGTTCTGACTCCTGTCATCACCATCCTCAAACTTCGGGGCCGACCACGGCAGTTCGTCGGCGGGATTGATGTGGTCGTCGTCCGGGACGGCCAGGAGCCCTTGAACAGTTGATGAGGCCCCCGACGGTGTCGGCGTGCCCGGTTTGAGTCGAACCAGACGTTGATTCGGCTCAAGGATCCGAGCCGCCAGGGGCGAGCCGGGGCGAGATATCGCCGGCGAGGTAAGAGCGGGCGCGAACGCCTCCGCGGCAGGTAACGGAACACCCCCCGACAGGGCAGACTGGGCAATAACCGTGACCGCACCGAGCGCGCCAACTGTCAGAACAGCGGCGGTCGCCGCGGTATTAGCTCGGTTCATACCCGCGGCCCGAGCGACCACGCTGTCAACCGGGGGCAACCTTACTGTCCGGACCAAGTCCTCCTTGAGGTGACGAAGCGCACTCACCGCGGAATCGGGATCATCTGACACGGCAGCCCACCCCCACTCCGATCCTTATCGCGCTTCACTTCCCGCTCTAATTAGCGATGCTAATCTAAAATCCGATAGGTGCCACTCACGGCTTTGAGTTACCTGAGATCGACATGGCCGACAGCGAGGCGCGGAATCGACGCGCCAATCGACATACGGCAGAGCTGTGCCTGTCCGGTACTACACTGCTCGGAGTTGCGGTGGATTGTGGCGTGGCCGACGCCGTGCCCTGTTTGCCTGATCGCTCACAACGCGTCCCGCGCGCAACCGCACCACCCGTTTCGCGTAGGCCACCGTGTCCTCATCGTGGGTGGAATAGATCACCGTGCAGCCCGCCTCGTTCAGCTCGACGAACAGCTCCATGACCTGGCGTGCTGAGTCGGCATCGAGGTCACCGGTGGGTTCATCGTCCAGCAGAATCGCCGGGTCGTTGATCAGAGCTCGGGCGATCACAGCCTTCTGCTGCTGGGCCGCGAAGAGTTCGACCGGATTGTCGTCGTAGTGGCCCCGGAGCCCGACCCGGTCGAGCGCGACCCGAGCGCGCTGGCGGCGGACCTTCGCCCGCGTGTAGAGCAGCGGGAGCTCAGCGTTGTGCTGCACGTTCGAGTTGGGGATGAGCTTGAACGACTGGAACACGAACCCGATCTTGCGACCGCGGATCTTGGCCAGTGCACGCTTCGACAGCCTGGCCACGTCGGCGCCGTCGAGCAGGTAGCGTCCGTCGCTGGGCAGGTCCAGGCAACTCAGGACGTTCATCAGCGTGCTGGTACCGGACCCGCAGGGCCCGGTGACGGCGACCATCTCTCCGGGCTCGACGGTCAGGTCGACGCCCTGCAGCGCGGCAATGGTGTCGTGGTCAGTGGTGCGATAGACCTTGCTGACCTTCTCAAGTCGGATCATCCGTTGATCCCTCCCTGCGTCTCGACCCGCCGCCTACGCGCGCGACGGACCCACTCAAGCACCGACCGTGGTGAGCTTCGTCCGCCGGTTCTGGACCTTGTCGTCGCTGCGGATCAGCCCGTCGCGCAACCACACCCGCCGGGTGCAGTACTCCGCGACCTCATCCTCGTGGGTGATCACCACGATGGTGCAGCCCGCGGCGTTCAGCTCGGTGAACAGCTCCATGATCTCGACGGTCGACTTCGTATCCAGCGCACCGGTCGGCTCGTCCGCCAGAATGATCGAAGGGTCGTTGATCAGCGCCCGGGCGATGGCGACGCGCTGCTTCTGGCCACCCGAGAGCTCACTGGGCACATGACGCAGCCTGCTCCCGAGCCCCACCCGCTCCAACGCGGCCTTCGCCTTCGCCCGCCGGCTGCGCACCCCGTTGTAGACCAACGGCAGCTCGACGTTGCGCATCGCGTCGGTGCGCGGGATGAGGTTGAACGACTGGAACACGAACCCGATCCGCTGACCCCGCGTCTTGGCCAGCTTGCTCTTCGACAGCTTGGTCACATCGGTGCCCTCCAGCATGTACCGGCCGGAACTCGGGGCATCCAGACAGCCCAGGATGTTCATCAGCGTGCTCTTGCCGGAACCGGAAGGGCCCATGATGGCGACCATCTCCCCGGCCGCGATGGTGAGGTCGATGCCGTGCAAGATCGTCATCTCACCCTCGGCCATGCGAAAGGACTTGGTCAGGCCCTCAAGCTGGATCATCCCACTCCTCGGTCGAAGTGCCGTCACTCACCGCATCCACGTCATTGCTCACCGCATCCAAGTACGACAATAGGTGATCGCCACTGAGAGATCACTGGGATCACCGGGACTGATGCGCGTACTTAAGAACTACCTGTGCGTTTCGGCGCTGAGAAATTGCTGAGACAATGAGAAAGAGTGTCGCGCGTAAGAAAAACTAGGAATTACTTATGAGTCGCGCACAGGTTGTCTCAATCACAGACCGCACCCCGCGAAATCGGCGCCCGCAACGTCGTGTACGCAGGTCGGGCGCCTGACTATCGCGAGCCGCCCGACTGATGTATCGAAAGTCGCGGGCGATGAGGTGCAGGCGGGAACGCGGTAGGCGGGGGCAGGCAGCTCCCAGCCGGTTCACAGGTTGCGGACAGCGGACATCAATATGGTCGCCGCCACACCGGACCGGGAGGGCCCCAGTAAAGTGATCATGCGAGACATCGTGTCCATCGCGTTCCGAGCATTACGCTCGAACAAGCTGCGTTCCGGCTTGACCATGCTCGGACTGATCATCGGGGTGGCCGCCGTCATCCTGCTGACCTCGTTCGGTCAGGGCGTCGGCAACTCGGTCAACGCGGCCATCGCACCGATCGCGAACAGCATCACAGTGGTGCCCAAGGTGTCACCGATCCCCGGCGGCCCACCGGCGAAGCCGCTGACCGACCGCGACGAGTTGGCCATCGCCAAGGTTCCGGGGGTGTCCGAGCTGGTCCCGCAGGTCACCGGGGCATCCACCGGGGCGGCCGGCCAGATCTCCAAGGCGGTCACCGCGTCCGTCCCGTCCGCGCACTTCACCTCGGCCTCGGTCACCGGGACCACAGCGAACTTCCTGTCCGCAAATCAGAAGGCGGTGTCCGTCGGACGGTTCTTCAGCCCGCAGGAGGCGCGATCCGGCGCGAAGGTGGCGGTGCTCGGCCCGGACATCGCGACCGCGCTCTTCGGCCCGGACCCGACCGCGGCACTGGGCGGGACGCTGCGGCTCAGCCATGCATTGTTCACGGTCATCGGGCTGATGCCGTCCTACGGCAAGGCCGGCGACAACGCCATCGTGATGCCGATGAAGGCTGCCCGCTCCGGCGTGTTCGGCTACGGCGACGGCGGCGATGAGATCAGCTCGATCGTGGTGAAGTGCACCGACGTACCCGCGGTGAAGGGCGTCGAGGCGCAGATCACCCAGCTGATGATGGACCGGCACCAGATCGGTGACCCCAAGTACGCCGACTTCCAGGTGCAGGACCAGGGCTCCCGGATGAAGACGTTCGTCGACCTGATCAACCTGATCACCAACTTCGTGCCGGCGATCGCAGCGATCTCCCTGCTGGTCGGCGGTATCGGCGTGCTGAACATCATGCTGGTCTCGGTGACCGACCGGACTCGGGAGATCGGCACCCGCAAGGCGATCGGCGCGAGCGATTCCGCGATCCTCACCCAGTTCGTCATGGAGGCGATCGCTCTGGCCGGCCTCGGCGGCGTTCTCGGTGCGGTGCTGGGCGTCGGGTTGATCTTTACCACCAAGGTGCTCATCCCGATGCTGGGCACCCGCGGGTTCCTCAGCACATTCGACCCGGTGCTGTCCGTCCCACCGGTCGCGGTCGCGTTCACCATCAGCCTGTTCATCGGCCTGATCGCCGGCGGCTACCCGGCCTGGCGCGCCGCGCGGCTCGAACCCATCGAGGCGCTGCGGTACGAATGATTGCCGTTCAGTTCCCCGGCGGCGTGACCACGGTGTTCATGTGTGCGGTTGCATGTACTCGAAGACGGAGCCGTCAGGGTGGCGAGCCACGATCCGCGTCCCGTTGGGTACTTCGTTCGGGGCTTCCAGTACCTCGCCGCCCGCCTTGCTCAGCGCTTCGAGCACAGGATTCAAAGTTTCGACGACGACGGTCGCAGTCTGTGACACGTACTTTTCCAGCGGGCCGGAGTACAGCAGAAACGGGCCCACCAATGCCAACTCCAGCTCGAGGTAGGGGAATCGCCTGACTTCGACGTCCCCGGCCAACTCGCGATAGAAGGGAATGGCGGCGTCAAGGTTGTCGACTTCGACGTCCGCGATCATCGCTCGAATATTGCTGCTCACCGCGACCTCCTCGGGACGGCCCATGTGCCGCAGCGGTAGCTGCGAGGCCTCTTGACTGATTCGCCCAGAACATAGCCGGTTCTGGACGGATCAGTCAAGAATACCCGCGACCCGCCAAAAGAAATGGCTTCCGACGATCCCGCCGGCGTCATTGACCTCGCTGACGGCCAGCTCGAGTCCAGCGAGCAAGTGCTGGCCCGCCTCGACCCAGCCAGGCCGAGTCAGCGGAACGAGAGCGCCGATCTGGACGGATGATCCGTCAGTCCTCTCCGCTCCGGGTGGCGATGGTGGCGTGTTCATGCGTTCGCGTCTCCCGGGTGGCGATTCGGTTGCGGCTTGCCCGGATCGCAGAGTGGCAATGCCCGGTAGTACGCGTTCATCCTGCGGTGCACTGGTCGATGCTGGGTTCAGCGGTCGATCGTGGCCTCGTTGAACTCGTCGTGTCGGGCCCCGGTGGCCGGTGTGAGGGTGTCGAGCCGCCGCAACTGGTCGACGGTCAGGACGACGCCGTCGGCGGCGGTGTTCTCCTCGACGCGAGCGACTCGCCGGGTGCCGGGGATGGGGGCGATGTCCCCACCCTGGGGCAGTAGCCAGGCCAGGGCGATCTGTGCCGGGGTGGCGCCGGTTTCGGTCGCGATGTTCCGTACTTCCTCCACGATCCGCAGGTTCTCGGCGAAGGCCTCGCCGAGGAAGCGCGGATTGGTCTTGCGCCAGTCGTCGTCGGGGATGTCGTCCGGGGTGCGGATCTGGCCGGTCAGGAACCCGTGCCCGAGTGGCGCATAGGGAACGAAGCCGATGCCCCACTTACGCAGCAGGGGCAGCAACTCGGTCTCGGGGTCGCGGGTCCACAGCGAATATTCGGTCTGCAACGCAGCAATCGGGTGCACGGCGCGGGCGCGGCGGATCGTGTCCGGCGAGGCCTCGGACAGGCCGATGTGCAGGACCTTACCTTCGGCGATCAGTTCGGTCACGGTGCCGATGACGTCCTCGATGGGGGTGTTCTGGTCGACCCGGTGCTGGTAGTAGAGGTCGATCCGGTCGGTGCGCAGACGCTTTAGGGAGCCCTCGACGGCAGTTCGGATGTTGGCCGGGCTGCTGTCGAACAGGCCGGCACCGGAATGGGACAGGATGCCGAACTTCGTGGCGAGAACGACCTGGTCGCGCCGGCCCTGCAGCGCCTGGCCGACGATCTCCTCGCTGTGGAACGGGCCGTAGCTTTCAGCGGTGTCGATGTGGGTGACGCCCAGGTCGAGCGCGCGATGGATGGTGCGGATGGATTCGGCGTCGTCGAGGCCGCCGCCGGAGGTGTAGGTCCCGGCCATGGTCATGGCGCCCAGGCCGATCCGGGAAACCCGCAGGCTCCCGAGTGTGGCGTGCTGCATCGGAGAACTCGTTTCTTTCTCGAGGGTGTCGAAGGACGGTGCATCAGAGGTGAGCGGCGAGGGCGGTTCTCGATCTCGATCTCGCCGACGTCCAGCCAACATCGGTTCACCACGACTGGGCAGGCACTGCGAAAAGGGGTACTCACAGGGACCCCGTCCGGGAGGTGGGCCGGGCCTACCCTCGATCTCATGGACGAGAAGGAGGCCGCGCGGGCGGCGGTCCGCGAGTTCCTCACCACCCGCCGCGCTCGGGTCACCCCAAGCGACGCCGGCCTTCCTCACCAGGGCACCCGCCGTCGGGTGAAAGGCCTGCGCAGGGAGGAGGTCGCGTTGCTGGCCGGGGTCAGCCCGGAGTACTACGTGCGGCTCGAACGCGGTCAGGCAACAGGGCCCTCCGCCGGAGTCGTCGACGCCGTCGCCGAGGTCCTGCGTCTGGACGAGGACGAACGCGCTCACCTCGACCGGCTGCTCGCCGCTCTGACCCCCGCGGCCCGCAAACGGAGCCGGCGCGCGGCGAAGGACCTGGTCACCCCCGGAATCCGGGTGCTGCTGGACTCGATGGACCACCTACCCGCGGTGGTCTTCAACGGCCGGTTCGACATCCTCGCGGTCAACACACTGGGGCACGCACTCCTCGCACCGATGTACGACCTGCCCGGACGGCCGAACAGCGCCCGCTTCCTGTTCCTCGACGAGCCCAGGGCCCGGGACCTGTTCCCCGAGTGGGACCGGATCGCGGCGGACACCGTGGCGATGCTGCGGATCGAGGCCGGCCGCCACCCCGACGACCCCGCCCTGACTGAGCTGATCGGACAACTCGCGACCCGCAGCAGTGAATTCCGGACGCGCTGGGCGACCAACGACGTGCGAGCCCACCGAGCCGGCACGAAGACCTTCCGGCACCCACTCATCGGCGAGGTCACGCTGCCCTACGAGAACTTCCGCGTCGACGCCGCCTCCGGCCAGGTACTCAACGTCTATACCCCCCAGCCCGGCACCCCCGAAGCCGACGCGATCCGCCTCCTGGCCAGCTGGAACGCCGACAACCAACGGAACAACAACGCGACAGCAGGAACAAGCAGCCGGAACCCCGACGACTAGGCCAGATCGGGTCGCCGCCCACCGATATTGGACGATCTCCACCTGCGCTGCACCCGTGCATTTCTACGGGTGTGTCTGGCCGTGCGCCCCGGGGGTATGCCCGTCCCTTACCCGGGTGCGAGGGGCGCCTGGTTGGACGACAGTTGGCCATGCGACGAGTCAGGCCTTTTCGGGAGGTCGCTCGCCGCGGCTCTAGACCAGTAGACCAAGACGTTGATCGCAGCGGCCGACCCGCCACCGCGGCCAAGCGGGGTCCTCTGAGCAGGGTGTCGATTAGCGTGCCCGAGATCACGCTCAGGTTCTTGGAGGATCAGCATGTCTGTCATCGTGCTCGCCGTACTGGTGACTGCGCTGCTGTTCGACTTCACGAACGGTTTCCACGACACGGCGAACGCGATGGCGACCTCGATCGCCACGGGCGCGTTGCGGCCCAAGGTTGCAGTGCTGCTGGCCGGGGTGTTGAACCTCGTTGGGGCGTTCCTGTCGGTGCAGGTCGCCAAGACCATCTCCAGCGGTCTGGTGGATGAATCCAAGATAACTCCGGTGGTGATTTTCGGCGGGCTGGTCGGGGCGATCTTGTGGAACCTGCTGACGTGGCTGCTGGGTTTGCCGTCGAGTTCCTCGCACGCCTTGTTCGGCGGGCTGATCGGAGCGACCTGGGTGTTCGCCGGGTCGGATGCGATCAAGTTCTCCAGCGTGGTGAGCAAGGTCCTCCTGCCGCTGGTGATCTCGCCGATTTTGGCGGGGGCGGTCGCGCTGGCAGCCACCTATGTGCTGTATCGAATCACTTCCCGCGGCAACCAGCGCATTTTGGGGAAGGGCTTCCGGCACGCGCAGATCGTGTCGGCCTCGATGGTGGCGCTGGCCCATGGCACCAACGACGCGCAGAAGACAATGGGTGTGATCACCCTGACGCTGATCACCGTCGGCGTGTTGCCGGCCGACGCGGGGCCGCCGCTGTGGGTGATCGCCAGCTGCGGGTTGGCTATCGCACTGGGCACCGCGCTGGGTGGCTGGCGGATTATCCAGACCCTTGGCAAGCGGATCAGCGAGATCGAGAGCCCGCAGGGTTTCGCCGCCGAGACCAGCAGCGCCGCGGTGATCCTGACCTCGACCCACCTGGGGTTCGCGCTGTCGACCACACAGGTGGCCACTGGGTCCATCTTCGGCGCCGGCGCCGGGCGTCGGGCCACCGTCCAGTGGGGTGTGGCCCGAAACATGGCGCTGGCCTGGTTGCTCACCCTGCCCGCCGCGGCCGTCGTGGGCGCGCTGGCGGCCCGAGTCGCCTCCAGCGGCACGGCAGGTATGACGGCCGTCGCCGCGGTGGCGGCAGTGGTGGCGCTGGGCATGTTCGGTCTGTCCCGACGCAGGCCCGTCACTGCCAGCAACGTCAATGAGCATCCGGCACTGATGCCGGTGTCCGTCCCGGTGGCTCCCTGATGGCACCTGTACGCGCCAGTCAACTAGCCTGCGACGGACCTCGCGCAGCGTCGGGCATTCCGGGCCCCGTGTCGAGCCGCGGCACTCGGTGATGCCGAGAGGGTCACTCCGGCAGCGGACGGCCCCGGGTCTCCGGGCACAGTGGCGCGACAACCAGTCCGACCAGGTAGATCGAGCCGACCACGGTCGCGGCGATGCCGTAGCCGCCGAGCTTGGAGATGATCACGCCGGAGAGCAACGGACCGAGGAACGCGACGAACCTGGCGGCGTTGAACACGAATGCCACCCCGGTGCCGCGCAGGTGGGTCGGGTAGAACTCCGGCAGCCATACCGGCATCCAGGTGTACTGGCCCAGTGTGAAGAAGCCGTTGACGATGAGTACCGCGACGATCAGGCGCAGGTCGTGGGTCCACAGGAACAGCACCGGCGTCAGTACCAGCGAGCCGGCGAAGTAGAACAGCACGGTGCGTTTGCGGCCGAACCGGTCAGCGAGGAAGCCGAAGGCGATGTACCCGGCGATGGCTCCGACGTTGTAGATCATTCCTGCTCCGCTGGCCCAGCGCGAGGCACTGTGTCCGGACCGGGCGGCGACATCGGCGACGTACAGCGGCACCCAGGTGGAGATGCCCCACCAGCCGAGGGTGGTGACCAGGGACATCACCGAGCCGAGGATGGTCAGCCTGCGCAGCTTCGGGTCCGCGAAGATCTGCCGCAGAGTGAACCGGGTGTACGCCTCGTCCTCGGCGGACAGCTGGCCAGGGGACTTGGCGGCGTGATCGCGCAGCTGGGCACGGCGGCGCTGGGCTGTTGCCCACTGCTCGGACTCCGGCACCGAGCGGCGCAGCCAGAGCGCGAACAGTGCCGGCAGCACGCCGAGTGCGAACATCAACCGCCATGAGTCTGGGCCGAGCGGCGCTATGAAGTACCAGCACGCCGATGCGATGAAAAAGCCCAGGCCAAGGCCGCACTGCATGAGCCCGGCGGCCTTTGCCCTGGCCTTGCTCGGCCAGATCTCGGCGACCAGGGACGTGCCGGTGCCCCATTCTGAGCCAAGGGCGAATCCGGTGACGAATCGCAGCACCAGGAACGACGCCCAGGACCAGGACAGCGCGCTGAAACCGGTGAACGCGGCGTAGAGCACGATCGCGGTGAGCAGGGTGCGTCTACGGCCGAAGTAGTCGGCGAAGATGCCGCCCAGGATGCCGCCCATTCCCCAGCCCAGCAGCGTCACCGCGATGGTGACGCCAGTGAGGAAGGCGATCGAGCCGGCGGGCGCGCCGGGGTCGAGTCGGCGCAGCACCGTGCTCGCGGTCAGGATCAGCGCGTAGGTCTCGAACCCGTCGAACAGCCAGCCGAGGTTGGCCGCGATCAGCGAGCGCCACTGGTCGCGGCTCACTCCCTGGCGCCAGGAACTACGTGCGACAGCGGTGTCGTGCACCGGCCCTCCTCGAGTTCGCCTTCCGAGCCAACAAACCTGTCCACGGGACATATTGTCCTCCATGCAGGACAGTCGATGGCAGCGCCGAACGTTAAAACAGCGCTCGACACGGCGTCAAGGACGAGCTGGCCTCGGTCCGTGGATGCGCGTTAAACAGGGCTATGAGCCCGCGTTAGCGGACAGGGGCCGCGCCGCCGATGCGCTCGGTGATGCGCAGACCGCTCTCCTTGATCAGCTCGCCGGCATCCGCCACGGTGGACTCGTTGAGCTCGGAGGCAAACGCCAGCGAGCAGAGCGCCATGGTTACCCGGCCCTGGTCGTCGAACACCGGCGCGGAGACCCCGGACTGCCCGAGGTCGTACTCCCGAATACTGATGCCGTAGCCGCGCTGTCGGGTATCGGCCAGTGCGCCGCGTAGTGCCGCCCGGTCCACGATCGTCTCCGGCGTGAACGCGGTCAGCCCGTGCCGGTCGATCAGTCGGTCCACCTCGACAGGGTCGGACCAGGCCAGGAATGCCCGCATGATCGCCGGCGCGGAGAACTGGAAGGTGTCGCCCAGTCCGACGGTGATCCGCACGCCCTGACCGTGGTCCGCCTTGGCCAGCACCGAGTACTCGGCCGACCCGTGCCGGCGGAGCGCGAACGTGACGAAGCCAAGCCGCTTGCCGAGCTCGTCGAGCTCCGCCTGGACGACATCACTGGTCCAGTCCTCGGAGGCACCGGCGATAGTCAGCAGTCGCGGCCCCAGCCACCAGCCGCCCCGGTCTCCCCGGGTGGCCGCCCAGCCGGCGCGCTGCAGGGTGCCCAGGATGTTGTAGCAGGTGCTGCGGTTGAGCTGGAGGTCCTCGATCAACACGCCGGTGGACACAGGGTCGGGCCACTCGCGCGCGATCCGTTCCAGCAGTCGCACCGCGTTCATCACCGCGGGCACATCGCTCGCCACGAACGCTCCTCCCTCATTCCACCAGTCGTGATCACGGTATCCGACGGGCTCCGACATGGGTTGACGCCCGAGTTTCTCATGTTAATGTCCTCTATACGAGATACATCGTCCTCCCTGGTGGTCATTGATGAAACTAGCTTCGTCCTTCCCGGTACCGGCGGCACGCGACCGGGTGTTCGCGCACTTCCTGGATCCCGACTCGATGCGCGCCTGCGTACCCGGCTGCGTCGAGTTGATGAGGGTCGACGACAAGCACTACGAGGGGCGGCTGGTCAACGAGATCTCCCACGTGCGGTTCAGCGCGGGCTTCACCGCCGAGATCACCGAGCTGAGCGCCCCGGCCGAGGTGCGGGCCCTGCTGCGCGGTGAGGACCGGAAGCTGGGCAGCTCGATCAAGGTCGACGCGACCCTGGTCGTCACGGACCAGGGGCAGGCATCCTCGCTGGTGGAGTTCGGCCTGGACCTCGCGCTGTGGGGCAAGATCGGCCGAATGGGCGAGTCCATCGTCCGGCGGCGATCCGAGGAGGTGCAGCGACAGTTCGTCGCCGACTTCTCCCGGGTCTGCGCCGCGGGGCCGCCCGGGCCGGACAACCCCGTGGTGCGCGAGCTGAGCGCGCCGCCGGCCGAGCACACGGCGGCAACCGACGCGGCCGGACCGGTGAGGCGTGGCTGGTGGCGGCGGCTGCTCGCGCTGTTGCGCGGCCGGCGCGCGGCGGTCCGGCGGTGAGCGCGCTGGAACTGGACACCCCGGTGCTGCACCGGCCGGGCACGCTGGCCGAGGTGTGCGCGCTGCTGGCGGAGCTGGACCAGCCGATGGTGTACGGCGGCGGCACCGCGGTCCAGATCCTGCTGAAACAGGGCGTGCTGTTCGCCTCCGACCTGGTCGACATCGCCCGGGTGCCCGGCCTGGACCGGATCGAGGAGACGCCCGAGGGCCTGCGCGTCGGAGCCATGGTCACGCTGCGCCGGATGGAGACCGACCCGGTGGTGCGGCGACTCGCGCCACTGGCGGCCCAGGTGTACGCCCGGGTGGCCAACCCCAGGGTGCGCAACACCGCGAGCGTGGGCGGCAACCTGGCCCACGGTGACTATCGGCTGGACCCACCGACCGCACTGTTGACCCTGGACGCACGGGTCGAACTGACCTCCGCCGGTGGCACCCGACTGGTCCCGGTGCGGGAGTTCTTCACCGGCTTCCAGGAGACCGCGCTGGCCCAGGGCGAGCTGGTCACCGCCGTGCGGATCCCGGCACAGCCGAGCCCGGCGGCGGCGTTCGCCAAGCTGAGCAGCCTGTCGGTGAACGACTGGCCATGCGCCTCGGCCGCCGCGCTGCTGGTCCCGACCGGCCGACGGCGGGAACGCTGGGAGCTGCGGATGGGGCTCGGCGCACTGGCCGCAAAACCCGAGTACCTGAGCCTTTCGGTGCCGGTCGGGGCCGCGGTCGACGAGGTACTCGAAGCCGCCCAGCGCGCCGCCGACCAGATCATCGACCCGATCCCGGACGTGCGGGGCGGGGTGGAGTTCAAACGCCGGCTCGGGCTGGTCGCGGTCCGCGACGCCGTACGTGCGGCATGGGACCTGGCAGCGCAGCCGACGGCGGGGTCAACCCGGGGATCGGTACCGGGATCGACGCGAGAGGAGGACTCAGATGTTCAACGGACTTCACAGCGGCGCTGGTGGCGCGGTCGGTGAGCGGTGGGCGCGCACGGACGCGCGGGCCAAGGTGCGCGGCGAGCTGCGCTACGCCGCCGACCAACCCCTTCGGCCGAGTCTGGACGTGGTCCTACACCGGGCGACCCGGCCGCATGCGCTCCTCGAATCGGTGGACGTCGAGGACGCGCTGGCGGTGGACGGCGTCGTCGCGGTGGTCACCGGGGCGCAGCTCTACGAGCGGTTCGGCGACGCGCTGATGACCGGCCCGGCGTTCGCCGACCAGCCCTGCCTGGCGGTGGGCAAGGTGCGCTACGTCGGCGAGCCGGTGGCCGCGGTGATCGCGCGGGGGCCGGTGCCGGCGCGCGCGGCGGCCGAGCGAGTGCTGGTCGACTACGCGGAGCTGGACGCGGTGCACGACGTGGACGCGGCAACCGCCGGTGGACCGTACGTGCACGAGGAGCTGCGGCCGTCGATCATCTTCGGTGACCTCAAGCACCTGCGCGGCAAGCGGGACACCAACGTCAACTACGAGTATCACCTCCTGCGCGGCGACGCGGCGGCGGCTTCGGCGGGTGGGGTGACGGTGCGCGAGGAGTTCTGGTGCCCGCCGACCCACCATGTCCCGATCGAGCTGCCGTTCACCGCCGCCTGGCGCGACGGGGACCGACTGGAGATCCTGTCCGCCACCCAGACCCCGTCCTACGTGCGGCAGTCGGTGGCCGACCTGCTGGGTATCCCGCTCAACGCCGTGCGGGTGCGCTCCGCCCCGCTGGGCGGCAGCTTCGGCGCCAAGATGTACGACCGGCTGGAGCCATTGGCCGCGGCCCTGGCCTGGAGCCAGAAGCTGCCGGTGCGCATCGTGGCCAGCCGGGAGGAGGCGTTCCTGCTGACCACCCGGCACGGCGTCGCGGTGACCGGCAGCATGACCGCCGACGCCGAGGGTCGGATCGTCGCGTCCACCGCCGACGTGCGCTACGACACCGGGGCCTACGCCGACGTCGGGCCACGGATCACCGCCAAGTCCGGCATGGTGGCGGCCGGCCCGTACCGGGTGGACAACGTCGAGGTCCGGTCCCGCTGCGTCTACACCAACAAGCCCTCGGCCGGCCCGTTCCGCGGCTTCGGCGTGCCCCAGGTGACCTGGTCGCACGAGTCGCTGGTGGACGAGCTGGCCCGGGAGTCCGGTGTGGACCCGGCCGAGTTCCGGCGGCGCAACCTGCTGCGCGAGGGCGACGTCAGCCCGGTCGGCACCCCGATCCACAGCGCCGACTTCGTGGGCTGCCTGGACGCGGTCACCGAGGCCGTCGGCTGGGACACCCCGCTGGAGCGCGCGGACGGCCGGCTGCGGCGGGGCCGGGGGGTCGCCGTCGGGATCAAGGCGGTGCTCACCCCGACGATCTCCAACGCCGTGCTGCAGCTCAACCAGGACGCCTCGGCCACCCTGCTGATCAGCACCGTGGACATGGGCCAGGGCAGCGACACGATCATGGCGCAGATCGCGGCGGAGGCACTGTGCCTGGGCGAGGGCCAGGTCCGGGTGGTCACCGCCGACACCGACGTCACCCCGTACGACACCATCACCGCCGGCAGCCGCTCGACCTACCACACCGGCAACGCCGTGCGCCGGGCCGCCGAGGCCATGCGGGACAAGCTCCTCGAGCTGGCCGCCGCACGCTTCGGCGTGCCCGCAACCGACGTCAAGCTGACCGGCGACGGTCTGATCAGCGCGCAGAACCAGGAGCGGGTGTCGGTGCCGGAGCTGCTGCACGGGCACTTCGGAGCGCGGGGCACCACGTTGACCACCGAAGCCAACTTCACCACCTCATGGGTGCCCTACGACCACGAGACCGGCCAGTCCGAGCGGGTCACCGAGCACTGGTTCGCCGGCGCGGTCGCGGCACAGCTCACCGTGGACACCGAGACCGGGCGGGTGCACATCGAGCACCTCGCGGTAGCCGGCGACGTGGGCCGGGCGATCAACCCCACACTGGTCGAGCAACAGCTCACCGGCGCGGCGATCATGGGCATTGGGCACGCACTGTTCGACCAACTGGTCTTCGACGAGGGCCAGATCGTGAACGGCACGCTGCTGGACTATCAGCTGCCCTCGGTGCTGGACCTGCCCGACAAGATCACCCCGATCATCGTGGAGAGCCCGCACCGCACCGGCCCGTACGGCGCCAAAGGGGTCGGCGAGACCACGATCATCCCGCTGGCCCCGGCCATCGCCAACGCGGTACGCGACGCGATCGGCATCCGGTTCCCCCGGCTACCGCTCACCCCGGAACGCATCCTCACCGCCCTCACCGAGCAGGAAGGCCAGTCATGAGCACCGATATCGAGCTGGCGGTGAACGGGGTGCGGCAGCGAGTCAGCGTCGGCGACGACGACCTGCTGCTGGAGGTGCTGCGGCGCATCGGTCACACCAGCGTCCGGGAGGGCTGCGGCGTCGGCGCCTGCGGCGCGTGCACGGTGCTGGCCGACGGACACAGCGTGAGCAGCTGCCTGGCCCGCGCGGTCCGCTACGACAGGGTGCCGCTGACCACCGCCGACGGGCTACCGGAGGACGACGACGTGGTCGAGGAGTTCGTCGCCGCCGCGGCGATGCAATGCGGCTACTGCATCCCCGGGTTCGTGCTGATGGGCCACGAGCTCCTGGCCGAGAACCCGGCGCCCAGTCGTGCCGAAATCGCCGCGCACCTGGAGGGCAACATCTGCCGCTGCGGCACCTACCAGGAGATCTGCACCGCCATCGAGGCCACCGCACAGCGCCGGCAGGCCGAACGACAACGGCGGTCGGCATGAAGGTCGGCACCCCGCGCGGCGGCTTCGAGGTCGCCGTCACCGGCCGTGGCGGGCGGCCGCTGGTTGCCCTGCACGCCCTTGCGCTCTCCGGGCGACTGTGGGACCCGATGGCCACCGCGCTGGCCGACACCCGCACGGTGCTCGCCCCGGACGCGCGGGGTCACGGCGGCTCGGACTGGGACCGCGGCCCGTTCACCATCGCCGACCTCGCCGACGACGTGGCGGCGGTCATCGAGGCGTCCGCCGACGGGCCGGTCGACGTGATCGGGCTGTCCATGGGCGGCAGCACCGCGATCCTGCTCGCCCAGCGCCGGCCCGACCTGGTCGCCCACCTGGTGCTGGCCGACACCACCGCCTGCTACGGCCCGGACCGGGCCGCTCAGTGGACCGAGCGAGCGGAGAAGGCCGTCGGCGTGCCGCGCCAGAAGCAGGTGGATTTCCAGGTCGACCGGTGGTTCTCGCCGGCCTTCATCCAGGCGCGCCCCGACGAGGTGCGGCGGGTGTCGGACATCTTCGTGGCCACCGACTCGGTCGCGCACGCCGCCGCCTGCCACGCCTTCGCCGGGCTCGACGCGGAGGCCGGGCTGAGCGGTATCAAGGCACCGACCCTGGTGCTGGTCGGGCGGGACGACTACGCCACCCCGCCGGCCATGGCCCAGGTGCTCGCCACACGCATCCCCGACGCCCGACTCGAGGTGCTCGACGACACGCGCCACCTGAGCCTGATCGAGCGCCCCGACCTTTGGGCCCGCGTGGAAACCCACCTGAGCGGCTGAGGAGCGGCGCGGCGCCGATAAGCGGGCAAGATCAAAACCTCAGCCGAGGTCCAGGCGCGGCTCGTTTCATGCTGTCGGACGTGGCCACAGGGTGAGGTCGGTCCTACCCCGGCGGATGGGTGCCGACTTGGCGGGCGATGCCCTGGGCGGCGGTACGCACGGCGGGGCCGAGTCTGGCTACGTTGGCCCGAACGCTGTGCACCACGACGGAGATGGCGGCGACAGCGTAGCCGTCGGGGCCGAGGACGGGCGCGGCCACGGAGACGGCGCCCAAGAAGTGACCCTGGTTGCCCGTTGCGTAGCCATCCCGGCGGATCTTGGCCAGGGCACGGAGCAGCATGGCGGGTTCGGTGATGGTGTGCGGGGTGTGGCGGGTCAACCCGGCGGCGATCACCTCGTTGACGACTTCGCGTGGGGTGAAAGCGAGCAGAGCTTTGCCCATGCCGGTGGCGTGCAACGGAAGTCGTCCCCCTGGTGGGGCCGGCGCGGCGACGGCGTGGCTGCCGGTGAGGGCGTGCAGGTACACCGCCTGGTGGCCGTCGCGCACGGCGAGGTAGACGTTTTCGCGGGTGACCTCGTACAGGGTTTCCAGGAACGGCACCGCCACCTCGGCTAGGCCGCGGCGGCTGGGGGCGCGCATGCCGATCTCGAACAGTCGTAGCCCGATCTCGTAGCGATGCCCGTCGGTGCGTTCCAGCCCACCCCAGGCGACCAACTCCCCGGCGATCCGGTGCGCGGTGGCCGGCGCCAATCCCGTGCGCCGACACAACTCGGCCAGCGACAGGCTGGTGTCTTTGGGCCCGAACGCCCCCAACAAGGCCAATACACGGCTGGTAGTCGTGCGCCCGGGTTCCCGGATCTGCCCAGCCATGCTTTCTCCTCATCGAGAGCCGGATCAGCCTAGGTCACGCGACGTCGGCGTCTGCGCGTTCCGTCACGGCGGCGGCAGCCAGCCGCACCGCGATATTCCGTTCAACGGAATAGAAGTGTAGGAAGTGCCGGCCCCCCGGTGCCACGCTGGGCCTCGCCACCCCGTGGTGACCCCCACCACAGCTTGCCCTCGGAGTAACCGCGATGACGCATCAAACCGAGACCACGCGCACCCTGCCCAGAGTCGAGGACGCCGGGCGGGATCGGCGCCGGCGCCTGGCTGGCTGGGGGATTACCGGCTGGCTGACCGTCATGATGATCATTAACTGGGCGGACAAGGGCGTGATCGGGCTGGCAGCCGAGCCGATCATGCGCGAGCTGCACCTCTCGCCCACCCAGTTCGGCCTGGCCGGCAGCAGCCTGTTCTTCCTGTTCTGCCTGACGCCGATTGCCGTCGGGTTGATCGCCAACCGGGTGTCCACCCGCTGGGTGCTCGCCGCGCTCGTGGTGGTGTGGTCACTCGCACAGGACGCGGTGCTGCTGTTCGCCACCCTGCCGGCGCTCTTGGCCAGTCGGATCCTGCTCGGCGCGGCGGAGGGCCCGAGTACCGCCCTGCTGGTCCACCACCTCTACACCTGGTTCCCCTACCGTGAGCGCGCCTTGCCCGGCTCGATCGCCACGGCCGGCAGCGCCTTGGGCCTGGCCATCGCCGCACCGAGCCTTACCTGGGTGATCACCAATTTCGGGTGGCGCGCGGCCTTTCTCGTGCTGGCGGTCGTCGGGCTCATCTGGACGGCGGTGTGGCTGATCATCGGACGGATCGGGCCGTTCACCAGTTACGCCGCCGACACGACCGGCACCACGACCGCGGCTGCCGACACCACCACCGATCCCCGCGTGCTTTACCGCAAGATCCTCACCACACCCACCTGGCTCGGAGGAGTCGCCGGTGCCCACTTCTCCTACTGGGCCGTGGTCATCTCCGCCACCTGGCTTCCGACGTATCTGGAAAGGGGCCTCGGCTACAGCCTCACGACCACCGGGTCGATCATGGCGCTGCCTCCGATCGTCGGCATCGTCAGCATGATCGGCACGGGAGCGCTCGCCCGCGGGCTCGCCGCCCGCGGTGTGCCCACCCGCTGGTCCTGCGGCTTCACCATCGGCGCCATCGGGACCATCAGCGGAGCCTGCCTCCTGCTCGTCCCCGCCACCGGAACGTCCGATTGGCAGATCCCGCTGCTGGCCGTCGCATTCGGGCTGCCCAGCGGCACCCTCAGTCTCGTCAACCTCACCGCTGCCGAGATCTGCCCTGTCCGGCAACGCCCCGCCGTCATGGCCTTCAGCATCATCGGCTTCAGCACCGCGGGCCTCTACGCCCCCTACCTCACCGGTGCCCTCATCCAACACGCCAGCAGCGCGCTCGGCGGATTCCACCACCTGTTCTGGCTACTCGGAGCGCTCCTGCTCGCCGGTGGCATCACCGCCGCGGTCGCCATCCGCCCCCACCGCGATGCCCAGCGGCTCGGCCTACCCACCACGCAGCACTGACCCCGATGAAAGGAACCGCCGCAATGGGCTCAGCGAAAGGACTTCAGGTGACTGCAATCCCGAGCGGCCGCCCTCACACGTTCGCGAAGAAGATGTTCATCGGTGGCGAATTCGTCGACGCTATCTCGGGACGAACGTTTGCGAGCATCAACCCCTTCGATGGCATCCAGTGGGCCGAAGTGCCGAACGCTGACCACGCGGATGTCGATCGCGCCGTCCAGAGCGCCAAGCACGCATTTCCGGAATGGGCCGCCGTCAGCGGGACCGCGCGCAGCCGTCTCCTCCGACGACTCGCGGACATCATCGAACGCGATGCGGAGGAGCTCGGCCGCATTGAGACGCAGGACAACGGCAAACTGCTTCGTGAGATGGTCGGCCAGATGCACGCGCTGGCCGACTACTACCACTACTTCGCCGGCTTGGCCGACAAGATCCAGGGCGATGTGATCCCGACGCAGCAGCCGTCGTATCTTGCCTATACCGTTCGCGAGCCCGTGGGCGTGGTTGCCGCAATCACACCGTGGAATTCTCCGCTCCTCCTCATGGCGTGGAAGCTCGCACCCGCACTTGCGGCGGGATGCACATTCGTTGTCAAGCCGTCGGAGCACACACCTGTCTCGACGCTTGCCTTCGCGGAGCGCGTCCACGAGGCGGGCTTCCCGCCGGGCGTCTTCAACGTCGTTACGTCGATCAGTCCTGACGTAGGTCGGGCGTTGGCTTCCCACCCCGATGTCGACAAAGTCGCCTTCACCGGATCCACGGCGGTCGGAATCGACGTTGGCATGTCAGCGATGCGGAACCTTTCCGGTGTGGTCCTCGAACTCGGCGGGAAGTCCGCGCAGATCGTTTTTGCGGACGCACCCCTCGATGCTGCCGCGAACGGAGTCATCTCTGGCATCTTTGCCGCTACGGGCCAGACGTGCATGGCGGGCTCGAGGCTCCTGGTAGAAGACAGCATCCACGATGACTTCGTGCAGAGCGTCGTGGATCGTGCCGAAGCCATCAAGCTGGGCGATCCCGCGGCGGCGGACACAGAAATGGGACCGGTATCTAATCCGGCACAGTTCGCAAAGATTCAGTCCTTCTTGAAGAAGGCGTCCTCTGACGGCGGCGAGATTGTCTGCGGAGGCCGATCCGACCCCGTTCTCGGCGGCCTCTTCATGCAGCCCACGGTCATCACGGGAACGGCTCCAGGAATGTCTGTCGTGGATGAGGAGATCTTTGGTCCCGTACTGGCGGTCTCCAGGTTCAAGGACGAGGAAGAAGCCATCCGCATCGCGAACGGAACCCCTTACGGCCTGGCGGGGGCAGTATGGACAGAAAATCTAGGTCGAGCCCATCGCGTGGCCCATCAGTTGCGGGCCGGGACCGTGTGGATCAATGCATATCGGGTTGTGGGGGCCGGTGTGCCGTTTGGAGGCGTGAAGCAGAGTGGACTGGGTCGCGAAAACGGCATAGACGCGATCCGCGAGTACACCGAAACCAAGTCAATATGGGTGAACCTTTCGAACGAACCCAGAAACCCGTTCGTCCTGGGCTGAACCGTAAGTTCGATTTTATCGACCTGTCCTCTGGACAGGACAATAAGTCCACTATACGATACTAGGTGAGCCGCGAGAGTCGATCCGGATGAGTCTTTAGACAGGACCCTCAGCGAGTCCGCCGGGTTACGGAAGTCGACAGTGTGCTCCGCCGCTCAACAAAGCAGGGCAATCTCAGTTTCGACCAGGAGAGGCAGGAAATGACCAACTCGACAGAGGTAGATTCTACCGTCACGATCGTAAAGGAAGGGGACGGTATTGCTTGGGTATACCTAAACCGCCCCGAGAAGCTCAATGCGATGAGCCCCAAGGTTCACCGCGACATGTCCGCTGCCTTTGACGCCCTCGAGGTGCATTGCCTGCGACTTTGCTATCGCCTCCGAAGACGCCAAGTTCAGTCTCTCCGAGGTCAACTGGGGGATCATCCCTGGTGGCATGGTGACCAAGGCGGTAGTGGATTCTATGGGCTACCGCGAGGGTCTCTACTACGTTCTGACTGGCGAAACCTTCAGCGCCAACCGCGCGCAAGAGGTCGGACTTGTCAACTTCACCACCCTCCCCGACGAGCTCCACAAGCGAGTTCAGGAATTCGCCGAGATGTTGATGAAGAAGAATCAAAACGTGGCAAGGGCAACAAAGGAGGTTTACCGAATGATTAGGCGCGGGATGGACAACGACCAAGCTCTCGACTACCTGAGTGCAAAATTTGTCCAGCTCAAGGCGACCGACCCGACCAAGGGCTACAGTACCGGGCTCTCGGCATTTGTCGACAAGAAGGCATACCGGCCGGTCGACGAGCCATATCCGGCCGGCTAGGCCAGCCAAAAGGCCTGGAGGCGACACGATGTACTACGAGCCAGGGGTAACGGAGCACGGGCTGTCCCGAAACCCGTTCAAGTCGATATGCGTACCACGCCCGATTGGGTGGATCTCCACGGTTGACCCTGACATGCGCCGCAACCTTGCGCCCTTTAGCCAGTCGCAGAACGTGGCATTCGATCCGCCGACGGTGAGCATCGCGATCAATCAGCGGGTGACCGGCACTCGAAAAGACACCGTCCGGAACATCGAGGCCACCGGTGAGTTCGTCTGGAACCTCGCGACCTATGAACTACGAGGGGCAGTCAACCGCTCCGCACGGGAATTGCCCCCCGGGGACGACGAGTTCGAATTCGCGGGGGTGACATCGGCTGAATCCCGGGTCGTGAAGGCGCCCAGGGTCGCCGAGTCTCCGGTCAGCATGGAGTGCCGATACGTCCAGACGATTCGGATCGCGGGCAACACGGGCCAGACGGTCGACCTGATCATCGCCCGCGTTCTGGCCATCCACATCGCTGATTGGGCCATCTCGGACGGGATGGTGGACGTGCTCAAGATCCGACCCCTGGCTCGGCTCGGGTACAACCAGTACACATCGGTCGAGTCCGTGTTCACGATGACTATCCCCGGCGGAGATTCCGCTCTTGCCTCAGGGCTTGAGGGACGCGTCTAGCGCTCCTGGTGTCTACGAACTGGAGGCCAATGATGACGTCAAGGTGGTCGAATTCGTGGACAAGAAGACCTACGAGCAGGTGTGTTCCGTGACCGCACCGCCAGCCCAGTTGCGCAGAGTGGCGTTGTCCGCGCTACTCGGTACTACCATCGAGTTCTACGACTTCCTGCTATACGGCACCATGGCCGCCCTGGTGTTCAACAAGTTGTTCTTCCCCTCGGCGTCGCCGGTCGCCGGCACCATGGCCGCCTTCGGCACGATGGCCGCGGGATACATCACCCGGCCTGTAGGCGGCGTCGTCCTCGGTCATTTCGGCGATCGGTTCGGGCGTAAGTCCGTGCTGACCTGGACCATGGTCACAATGGGCGTCGCCAGTTTTCTCATCGGAATCCTGCCTACCTATCGAACGATTGGCATCTGGGCGCCGATCTTTTTGCTGATTCTTCGTCTGGTGCAGGGGATCGCTGCCGGTGGCGAATGGGGCGGGTCGGCACTGATGGTCGTCGAACATGCGGACTCGCGGCGTCGCGGTTTCTGGTCCAGCAGCGTGCAGGTCGGTGCATCGGCCGGCTCGCTGGTTTCCAAGATTGCTATCTCGCTGGTGGTGCTGCTGCCGTCGGAGCAGCTGCTGGCGTGGGGATGGCGGATACCGTTTCTGTTGAGCATTCTCTTGTGCGGCGTCGGGTTGTTCGTCCGGCTGGCGATCACGGAGAGCCCGCTGTTCGAGCAAGCACAGTCCGAGAAGAGCACAGTGCGCTCGCCGCTGTTGACGGTGCTGCGCACACCTCGAGCACCGGTCCTGGCCTGCGGCGCGGGACTTGCCACGTTCGTGGTGCTGGCCTTCGGTCACATCTACGGTGTGGCTTACGCGCTCCATCTTGGCTACGACGAGTCCACGATCATCTGGACGGTGACCGCCAGCGCCTTGCTGGTGCTCCTGGCTACGCCAGTATTCGCCGTGCTGTCCGATCACGTGGGACGCAAAGCTGTGATGGCAACCGCTGCGGGCTCCGGTGTGGTCCTGGCGTACCCGATCCTCTGGCTGATTGACGGGTCGACCAGCGGACTTGTCGTCGGGATGATGCTGGCTGCACTCTTGCAGGCCGCCACATACGGGCCGTTGGCGGCGCTGCTCACCGAGATGTTCGGCACAAATGTCCGCTACACGGGTGCATCTATCGGGTACCAGATGGCGGCCATGCTGGGTGGTGGCTTCACTCCGCTGATCGCCACCGAATTGCAGTCCCTGGGCGGAGGGAGCGCCTGGGTATCCGCGTTCCTCGCTATTTGTTTCGCTATCACCCTGGCCTCGGTGTTGCTGATTGGTGAGACCTCGCGGCGTGACCTGTCGGGCGGCCAGCAACCACCCACACGCGGGACTATTCGAACGGCCGGACCTGTGGGCGCGGGTGGCAACCCACCTAAACGACTCAGGAAAGCCGCCGATGAGCGGCGGGGAACGAGGTTTCGAATGAGCATTTACCTCCCAATAGTCGGTTGCTTCGCGTGGGCTCCCGTGTTCGTTCGGCGAATGCGTGCGGAGATGGGCAGGACAGAATGGGGTTTCTGACTGGGATTCGGGTACTCGAGGTGGCAACGGTCGTCAGCGGGCCGTATGCCGGCATGATCCTCTCGGACTACGGGGCGGACGTCACAAAGGTGGAGCCGCCCGGCGGGGACCCGTTCCGGTTCTGGGGCGGGGCTTCGCAGGGGCGCAGCACGTTCTTCGACGCACTGAACCGGGGGAAAAACAGCGTCGGGTTGGACCTGAAATCGGATGACGGCCGACGCGTCTTTCTGGACATGTGTGCAGAGGCGGACGTCGTTCTGGAGAACTTCCGCCCAGGCACGATGGACCGGCTGGGGCTGGGCTACGAGGTACTCCGGCAGCGCAATCCCGAACTTGTCTACCCTGACTTGGCTCATGGGTGGATCTTGAAGGCGGCGTCGGGTTGTTGAGCTGCGGGTTCACCGGCTGGATCGGCTGATTCTGCGCACTAAGTGGATCTCGTAGTCTGCGCTGGTGGCGTACGTGCGCACGGTTCGGACCGGCTCGGGTGCGACCGCGGTGCAGATCGTGCACGGTTCCCGGCGCGGTGCACGCGATATCGAGCACTTGGGCTCCGCGCGTGACGAGCAGGCGATCGAAGCCCTCAAGGCCGTCGCCCGCCGGCGGCTGGCCGGCGGGCAGGGCGAACTCGAGCTGGGCTTGGACCCCGAGACCGTCACGACGGTCGGGTCGGGTCCGTTGCAGATCGTGTCGACGCGGATGGCGCCGCTGTGGGATGCGCTGTGCACCGCCTACGACCAGCTCGGATTCGACGACGCGGTCGCCGGCGACGAGGTGTTCCGCCAGCTGGTGCTGGCCCGGATCATCGAGCCGACCAGCAAGCAGGACAGCCTGCGGGTCCTGGCCGAAGCCGGTGTCGACGCGATCTCCTACGCCACCCTCAAGCGCCGCTTGCAGTCCTATGCCGATGATGCGTGGCGGGCCAAGCTCGCCGCTGCCTGCGCGACGCATGCCGGTCTCGGGCCGGCATCGTTGGTGCTCTACGACGTCTCGACCCTGTACTTCGAGGCTGACGCCGGCGATGGGTTCCGCGAGCCCGGGTTCTCCAAGGAGCGCCGCCTGGAACCTCAGATCACCATCGGGCTGCTCACCGACGCTAGTGGGTTCCCGCTGATGGTCGAGGCGTTCGAGGGCAACCGGGCCGAGACCACGACCATGGTCCCGACGATCACCGCGTTCATGGCAGCCCACCACCTGGCCGATGTCACCATCGTCGCCGACGCCGGGATGATCTCCGACGGGAACATGAAGGCCATCGAGGCCGCGGGGCTGACGTTCATCCTCGGTGCGAAGACCCCAGACATCCCCTACGTAGTGACCGAATGGCGGCGCAAGAACCCTGACGAGCCGGTCCCGGACAAGCTGATCCTGATTCAACCCAGACCGGCTGGGCCGTCCGACAAGCGCCGTGACCAGGTCGTCTACTACCAGTACACCGCTGATCGGGCCCGGCGCACGCTGCACGGCATCGACGAGCAGATCGCCAAGGCAGAGAAGGCCGTGGACGGGAAGATCCCGGTCAAGCGCAACCGGTTCATCAAGCTCGTCGACGCCAAGAAGAGCGTCAACCGCGCCCTGGAGACCAAAGCGCGGACGTTGGCCGGATGGAAGGGCTACATCACCAACCTGCCCGAGCCGACACCGGAGTTCGTGATCGGCGCCTACCACCGGCTGTTCCAGATCGAGAAGTCGTTCCGGATGTCCAAGCACGACCTCGCCGCCCGACCGATCTACCACCACAAACGCGCCTCCATCGAGGCACACCTGACGATCGTGTTCGCAGCACTCGCGGTCTCTCGCCTGGTCGAAGACCGCACCGGCTGGTCGATCCGCAGGTTCGTCCGGACCGCCCGCCGCTACCGAACCGTCCAGATCAACGCCGCCGGCCAGCTCCTCACCGCCGAAGACCCCATCCCCGAGGACCTACAGGAAGCGCTCACACGCATCCACCGGCGCGAACGTGCGCACTAATTTGAGCCAAGTCGGGGCTGGGGCTGGGCTACGAGGTACTCCGGCAGCGCAATCCCGAACTTGTCTACTGCGGCATATCGGGCATGGGGCTGTACGGGCCGGATTTTCGGAGGCCGGCCTATGACGCCGTTGTCCAGGCGCAGTCCGGCTTCTGGAGCCAACTCGTCTCGCTGGATCAGCCAGAGGCGATCGGGCCGACCATCATCGACCAGGTCACCGGGATCTTCGCCGCATACGCGGTGACCAGCGCACTGGTGAACCGGAACGTCACCGGTACCGGAAGCAGGGTTTCGGTGAGCATGCTGGAGTCCGCGCTCGCCTTTCAGCCCCTCGCGATCGCGGATTATCTCGACAACGGCACGACGGCCGACGCGTGGTCGCGGGCGCACTACTCGCAGTCCTATGGTTTTGTCACCGAGGACGGCAAACCGGTGGCCATCCACGTGTCGTCCCGGCAGAAGTTCTGGGAGGGCCTGACGAAGGCACTGGGCCGTGAGGATCTGGCATCCGATCCCCGGTTCAGCTCCGCCGATCGGCGGATCGAGAATTATGATCTTGTCCATAAGACCCTCGCCGAGGAGTTCGGCAGGTGGACCCGCGCCGAGGTCCTCGAGCGTCTGTACCAGCACGATGTCCCGTGCAGCCCGATCAACGACATCGCGGAGGCGCTCAGCGACCCGCAAGCCGAGGCCTTGGGCGTCGTACGGGAGTTCGATGCCACCTCGGGCGCGCTCGGCGGTCGATACGTCGTGGCGCCCGGGACCGGCGCGGACCGGCCACGCGGCGGTGCCCCGGCGTACAACGCCGATCTCGCCGCCGTCCTGCACCGGCTGGACTACCCGGAATCCGAGATCGCTCGGCTACTCGAAGGCTGATGGCGAGGGATCGGGGAATCGACCGTGGACGACACCCGCTACCCGACATCACTGGGCATGTCGGACGCCGACAGCATCACGCTGCTCGGTAAGGACCTGGCCGGTGAGCTGATGGGCCAGGTCTCCTTCGGGGAGCTCGCGTTCTGGCTGGTCAGCATGCGCAGACCGACGCCGGGCGAGCTCCGGCTCTTCGAAGCCACCCTGGTCGCGCTGGCCGACCACGGGTTCACCCTGTCGGCCATCGCCGCGCGCCTGACCTACTTCAGCGCTCCAGAATCGGTGCAGGGAGCGATCGCCGCCGGAATCCTGGGCGGTGGCTCCCGTTTCCTCGGGGTCACCGAGGACACCGCCCGGTTCCTGGCGAGCGCCCTCGCGGCCCAGCCCGAACCACCCCCCGCCGACCAACCCGGGTGGGACCGCCTGGCGACAGAAGTGCTGGTCCAGCACCGCGAGGCCCGGCGAGGGCCAGTGCCCGGACTCGGGCACCCAGTCCACAAGACCGAGGAGCCGCGCAACCCGGTGCTGCTGCGGATCGCCTGCGAGGAAGACCGCTACGGGTCGCACCTCGAGCTGTTCACCGCGATCGGACGGGTCTCGGCGCAGGTCTTCGGGCGTCACCTGCCGCTCAACGGTGCGGGCATGTGCGGCGCCGTGCTCGCCGACCTGGGCCTGCCCGTCGAGCTGCTGCGGGGCTTCGCGCTGCTGGCACGAACTGCCGGCCTGCTCGGCCAACTTGCCGAGGAGCGGCGAGCGCCCATCGCCAACCAGGTGTACGCCAGCGTCGACCGGCACGTGCGCTACGTCGACCCCGACGCACAAACCGAGCAGTGCGACCCAGGAGAGACCGCCCCACCGCCCCCGACAGACCTTCCGTGAATCCACCGCGAGGAGAGCCGCTGTGACCACCACCGAGCACCCACCCACCGCCGCTGGTTCCGGCGCCTCCGCCAGCCAGGTCTTCCGCGCGGTCGTGGTCGCCGACGAGCAGGGCTGCTTCGAGATCAACACGGTGCGCCCCGCGCCGTACCAGATCCCCACCGACGGCCCGACCGGCAGGCTGATCGCGGCGGCCGGCTGGCACGCCTGGCGGCCGGCGCGCGACGTGGCCGAGGCCACCAAGCCGGAGCTGGCGCTCGACCCCCGGTCCGGCGACGACGGCCGGCGGTACACGCCCTACGACGTCGTGCTCGCGCAAGTCGCTGTGGACTCGGACGAGGGGCCGTGCGCGACGTTCTGCTCGTCAGCCTGACGCTGGATTGACCCGGCGCGCGAACGGTTTGGCCGGGTCGGGCAAGGGGGCGTTGACGGCCAGGTGCACGGTGGGCTCGGTCCCGTCGTTCCAGTTCCGGTGCGGCACGCCGGCAGGGAAGACGATCAGATTGCCCGCTTCGACGGAGTGCTCGGTACCGTCGACCTCGATGCTCATCGTGCCCTGGAGCACGAAGAAGATCTGGTCGCCCTCGTGGGTGTGCAGACCTTCCGGTGATCCGCCTCCGGGGGGCGTCTGGATGTAGGCGATGGAGCAGTGCCGCGCGCCGTTGTCATGGCCGAGCAGCATCTGCGAGTACCGCTCGTCCGGCGCCAGCGCCGCGAACTTCGCCCGATCCACCGGCCGAACGGGGGCGAAGGCCGGCTGGTCGGTGTCGGGCTGGGCAGTTTCCGGCTGGTCGATCATCGAATCCTTCCGAGGGCTGTTCTGGATCGGGGTGCAGCGAGGCCGTCGGCCGAGCAGCAGCCGACTGCCTCACGATGCCGGTCGACGCCCGCGTGGCCGCGGGGACGCCGTCGGCGGGGTGGCATGCATCGACGATAGCGCCGTTCAATCCATGATTCAGTCCACGAAGTCGAAGGTCCGGGCGGCCAGCACCCGAAGGTGCTGGTCAGCTCGCGTGCGGTCGGCGATCAGCGCGCATGCGGCCATTCTTAACCTTGACAGGCAAGTGAGGACTTGCCTATAACTGGGCCTGTGGACGCGGACCCCGACCTGTTCAAGGCAATCGGCGACGCGACGCGACGCACCATCCTGGACGAGCTGACGGACAAGGACGGTCAGACGCTGTTCGAGATCTGCGGCCGACTGACCATGAAGCACGGCCTGGCCTCCTCGCGCCAGGCCATCTCGCAGCACCTCGCGGTGCTGGAACAGGCCGGCCTGGTGCACACCCGGCGGCAGGGCCGGTACAAGTTCCACCACATCGACACGAGCCCGCTGCGCTCGATCGTCGAGCGGTGGCCCATCGACCGAGAGGAACCGAACCCGTGATCAGCATCAACATCACCAGCGTGTTGGTCGACGACCAGGCCAAGGCGCTTGCCTTCTACACCGAGAAGCTGGGGTTCATCAAGAAGACCGACGAGCCCGTCGGCGAGGCCCGCTGGCTCACCGTGGTCTCGCCCGCCAACCCGGACGGCGTCGAACTGCTGCTGGAGCCGGACGGCCACCCGGCGGCGGGCCCGTTCAAGAAGGCCCTGGTCACCGACGGCATCCCGTTCACCCAGTTCGCCGTCGACGACGTCTACGCCGAGGTCGAGCGGCTCAAGGGACTGGGCGTCGAGTTCACCCAAGACGCGACCGACATGGGGCCGGTGGTCACCGCCGTCTTCGACGACACCTGCGGCAACCTGATCCAGATCGCCGCCATGAAGTAGTCGCTCACCGCCGCCAGCAACATCGGGCAGCTGGCTGCCCGCTTTGAGTGAGGATGGTCTGATGCGGCTGACGGTGGTGGGTAGCGGTGATGCATTCGGGTCGGGCGGTCGGTTTGCCGCAGGGGACGTCGAGGTGTTCCTGTGCGAGGGCGATAACCCTCACCCAGTGCGTTGGCACCTCGACCTTGACACCTTGGCGCGCTATCGCGATCGGCTCACCTGCCGGCAACTCGTGCTCACGCACCTGTCTGCGACGGCATTAGCCAGCGACCTCACCAGCTGGCAGGTCGCCCACGACGACCTACAGCTCGGCGCTTGAATAGTCGAACCTGTTATCTCCAAAGGTGGGACAGCCGGCCGGTAGCGATCTACTGTGCCTAGGCAGCGAGCGCTCGTCCGCACGGCGCTGTGGTCTCACGAAGGAGAGCCGCGATGTCAGACGGTCAGGAGATTTTGAACGATGACGAGCGACAACTCGCCAAGCTCGGCTACGCGCAGGAGTTGCACCGATCCTGGTCGGGCTTCTCGAACTTCGCGATCTCGTTCTCGATCATTTCCATCCTGGCGGGCTGTTTCACCTCGTTCGGCCTAGGTTGGAACAACGGCGGCCCGGCGGCAATCGCCTGGGGCTGGCCGCTCGTCTCGATCTTCATCCTGATCATCGGGCTGTGCATGTCCGAACTCGTGTCGGCCTACCCGACCTCGGGCGGAATCTATTGGTGGGCGGCCAAACTCGGCGGCCCAAAGGCCGGCTTCTACGCAGGTTGGCTGAACCTCATCGGCCTGATCGCCATCCTGGCGTCGGTGGCCTACGGCTGCGCGACGTTCGTGGACCTGACGCTAGGCACGTTCAGCGAGAGTTGGCTGGCGGGCTACAGCCTGACGAGGACGTTCCTGCTGTTCGTGGTCATCCTGGCCGGGTCGGCGATCATCAACATCTTCTCGTCGCACCTGCTGGCGATCATCAACAACATCTCGGTGTGGTGGCACGTGATCGGCGCGGCCGCTGTGGTGCTGATCCTGATCTTCATACCCGAGCAGCACGCCAGCTTCTCCGATGTGTTCGCCCAGACGATCAATAACAGTGGCATGTTCGGCGGTGGGAAGGGCTTCGGCTGGTTGATCTTCGTGCTGCCGATCGCGGCGATCCTGACGCAGTACACGATCACCGGCTATGACGCGTCCGCGCACTTGTCGGAGGAGACCCACTCAGCGGGCGACGCGGCGGCCAAAGGCATCTGGCGGTCAATCTTCTATTCGGCCATCGGTGGCTGGATCCTGCTGCTGTCGTTCCTGTTCGCGGTGCGGGACGCCGACAAGGTGACAGCCAGCGGCGGTGCGGTAGTGACGATCTTCAACCAGGCGCTGAGTCCCAAGTGGGTGGGTACCCTCCTGCTGATCTCGGCCGCCGGGCAGCTCTTCTGCACCACCGCCTGCCAGACGAGCGCCTCGCGGATGCTGTTCGCGTTCAGCCGCGACCGTGCGGTACCGGGCCATCAACTGTGGTCGGCGGTGAGCAAGAGCAGGGTGCCGGCCAATGCGGTCATGGTCACCGCCGTGGTCGCGGCGATCATCACGCTGCCCGCACTCGTTGCCGTCGATGTCAACGGCGCACCCGTCCCCGTGGCGTTCTTCGCGGTGGTCTCGATCGGCGTCGTCGGGCTCTACCTGTGCTTCGCTATCCCGATCTACCTGCGCTGGCGGATGGGCGCCTCGTTCGAGGTGGGCAGTTGGAACCTGCGCGGCCATCACACGTGGATGGCCCCGGTCGCGGTAGTCGAGATTCTGGTGACCTCGATCATCGCGCTGTTCCCCTACAGCAACGCCGGGGTGCCATGGGACCCGTCGTTCGAGTGGAAAGCGGTGAACTACACCCCGATCCTGGTCGGCGGCGTGCTGATCCTCTTGTTCATCTACTGGCACGTGTCGGTGAAGCACTGGTTCACCGGCCCGATCAGGCAGGTCGACGAATCCGGCGAAGAGCTGGAGGGGGTCTCCTAGTGTCCAGTCGGGACACCGCCCACCAGGCGATACGCCGCTCAGCTACAGGTTGAAGCGGAACGAATTGCGCCACGGCGCTGACCTGCGCCGATAGCTCAACAGATAGACAGTCTGGCCAGAAGGGGTGACGGTCAGAATCGCGATCAGTACAGCAATTGGCGCACTGCTCGGCCTGATCTGCGGTGTGAGAACTTTCTTTACTGCTATCAAGCTCGTCGCAGCAGCCGTCAGCGATCCGCCGTTCGTCGGCGTAGGGAGGGAGCGGCGCGTAGACCTTCCGGCGCAGACTCATTGCCTTGCGCTCCGCATCACAGCGGAGTCGGATGGTCCTCAACAGCGGCCTGACCTTCGAAGCGAGAGGAATCGGTATGCGCGCCATCCAGATGGAACAGTTCGGCGACCCCGCGCAGGTGCTCCGCGTCGTCGACATCGAGGAGCCGCCGCCACCGGGTCCGCATGAGGTTCTCTTGAGCGTTGAGGTCTCGCCGTTGAACAAACACGACCTACTGGTTGTCGGCGGCATGCTGGCGCGACCACCCCTGCCCCACATACCAGGCGCAGAGGGGGTCGCCCGCGTGCTTGCCACTGGCGCCGAGGTCGATGGACTTCAAGTCGGCGATCTGGTCGTGCTACCGCTGTATGCCGGTGCGTGGCGTGAGCGGCTCGTCGTGCCCGCCGACAGCCTGTTCGCACTCCCCGCCGGCGGCAGCATCGAGCAGTACTCGATGCTGGGCAGCAACCCCCCGACGGCAGGGTTGATGCTCAGTGAATGCACCCCCCTGCAGCCCGGTGACTGGGTGGTTCAGAACGCCGCGAACTCCGGTGTGGGACGGTCATTGATCGCGCTAGCCAAACTTCGTGGACTGAAGACGATCAACCTGGCCCGTGACGACGCAACGTTCGCCGAGCTCACAGCAGCCGGGGCCGACGTGGTCCACGTCGATGACCCCGACGCGGTCGGCGATGTTCGAGCAGTGATCGGCGACGCGCGAGTGGCGCTGGCAGTGGAAGCCGTCGGTGGTCCGGTGGTGGCGCGGCTGCTCGAATTGCTGTCCGACGGTGGATGGTTGGTCAGCTATTCCTGGGCCAGGGACGAACCCATGTGGGTCGACACCTCGACACTGGTCGGCAAGCACCTCACCGTCCGCGGATTCTTTGTCGGCGACTTCGACTACCGCGACAAGGTGGTGCCTGTCATTCGTGAGGCGGCACCGCTGGTGGCCGACGGCACCCTCGTTGTCCCCGTGGCGGGCGTGTACCCCCTCGAGCACATCCAGGACGCGGTGCAGCATCTCCTCCGTGGCGGCAAGATCCTGCTGAAAGTGGAGTAACACCCCCAGGCACAGCACGGTGATCCGCTGGTACTCGGTGGCCGTTGGCTCCGGCATGGGGCCCGCATCAACGACCTGCCGGCGATGCTGGCCACACTCGGTGGCCCCAGACAACGAGGCATCACAGCGCGCGCGACGACCCGGGGTGATTGCCACCGACTTGTCGGCGTGTCGATCAAGCTGCGTGAGTGTCTTGAGTCAAGGAGTTGGCATAGCTCAAGCAGCGCCGGCTAGATGTACTCGGTTGCGCTACTGTTGTCAGTCGAACTGCTCAACCGGGCTTTGAACGGCACCGCTTCCAAGCTGCCACATCTCATAGTTCCCACATTCTGCGGTGATCTCGGCCGTCGCCTGAGCCGCGGTGAAGAAGTCGTCGACCACCGGCGAGGTGCGCGATGCCGCCACCGCGAGGCACACCTGGTCGGGCGCCAGAGCCGGGATGGGCACATAGCTGACTTCCGGATGTGAGTAGAACACGGTCGCCGAACGGGCCAGGAACGAGATGCCCCGGCCGGCCGCGACATGCTCGAGCGTCTCGTCCACCCCACGCACCAGGTACCCGGCGTTAGGGTGCGGGCGCCTGGTGGGCTGCGTGCTCGTGTCGACATGCCAGACCAGCGGCTCGCCGGCCAGGTCGGCCTCGGTGATCTGTTCCTTGCCGGCCAATCGGTGGCCGATGGGCAGCACCGCCACCCGCGGCTCGGTGTATAGCGGGGTGACGCGCAGGCCGGCCTCGTCGATGGGCAGCCGCACATAGCCGACGTCGATGCGGCCGTCGAGCAGCATCGGGGCCTGGTCGTCCCATTCGATTCGCTGCATGTCCACGACAACGTCTGGGTGCTGGGTGGCGAACAGCCGTACCGCCGGGGTGACCGCGATGCCTGCCCGGAAGCCGACCATTAGCCGCTGGCTGCCGCGCGCGGCCACGGTCACCCGGCGGCGGACCGCGTGCGTGGAGGCCAGGAGTGGGCCAGCGTCGGTCAGGAGCTGCCTGCCGGCGTCGGTCAGCATCACGCCGTGGCTGTCCCTTGTGAACAGCGGGGTGCCGAGATCCTGTTCCAGCGCGCGGATCTGCCGACTGAGCACCGGCTGCGCGATGTGCAGCTCGTCGGCGGCGCGGCCGAAGTGCAGCTTGTCGGCGACGGCGACGAAGTACCGCAACTTGCGCAGGTCCAGATCCATGGAGCCTCCCGGTCCGGCGATGCCTCCAGGGTATCGCAACGGCTGAAAGAAGTCTTGGACGTCCGGTCAGGCCAATGGCATGCTGAATATGTACCTAATGGGTCGGGGGCGAGTCGGCATAAGAATTCGGCATTGGGAATTGATAGCAGGGCCCAATCCCAGAATGAGCACGTCAGGAATTGGGCGCCGTCCATCGCGTCTTCGACGGCGTTGACGACATGACCGTTGACAACGACGGGTGGCGGCAAAGAACCGAACTGTTTCGGATACCCATCAATTCAACGGAGTGATCGTGGGAAAGCTCGATGGCAAGGTAGCGGTGATCACCGGCGGATCCACCGGCATGGCACTGGCCGGCGCCAAACTGTTCGTCGAGGAAGGAGCGCACGTCTTCATCCAGGCCCGGCGGCAGGAAGCACTGGACGACGCCGTCAAGCTGATCGGCCGCAACGTCACCGCCGTCGAGGGTGACGCGGCCGAACTGGACGACCTGGACCGCTTGTACGACACCGTCAAGCGTGAAAAGGGCTCGATCGACGTGCTGTGGGCCAGCGCCGGGATGGGCGAACCCGCCGTCCTCGGCGAGATCACCGAGGAACAGTTCCACCGCGCCTTCTGGCTCAACGCGCGCGGCACCCTGTTCACCGTGCAGAAGGCACTGCCGCTGATCAACGACAACGGCTCGATCTTCATGACCGGATCCAACGCCTCCCTCGGCGCCTTCCCCGGCTGGAGCCTCTACGCGGGAAGCAAAGCCGTCCAGCAGGCCTGGGCCCGCGTCTGGCTCAACGAACTGCGCGACCGCAAGATCCGGGTCAACGTCCTGACTCCCGGTCAGGTCGCCACCGCCAAACAGGAAGAACTGTTCGACGAGGCAACCAAGGCCGCATTCGAGTCCCTCATACCCCGCGGAAAGATGGGCCGCCCCGAAGAAATCGCCACTGTGGCACTGTTCCTCGCCTCCGACGACTCCAGCTACGTCAACGGCCTGGAACTGGTCACCGACGGCGGCACCACCGCCATCTGAACCACACACCAGGAATGCCGCGGGCACACCCCACAACAACCCAGTCGCCACAATGAACTGATTCGAACGCGGACATCCGCAACACGCCGAAGTGTTGCGCGGGCGCCGAATTCGCGTGTGTCGATGATGAGCTGCCCGAACCCACACTGCAAGCCGTCTGGGAGTACCTGACCGAGTTCCTGCCGACCCTGCCGGAGCCGGTCCGGGCCTCCTGGGGTGCGGCGCCGACCCGGACCCGCGGGTCGGTGTGCCGACCGGGTCTCATACACAACGAGGAGTAGCCATGACCACGTTCGCCCAGCACCGCGCCACCGTCGAGTCCTTCGTCGACTGCATGCACGGCGGCGCGGACAAAGACGCTCTCGCCCGTGTCCTCGCCGAGAACGTGGTGCTGATCAGCCCACTCAGCGATGAGCCGCTCACCGGCCGCGAGGACGTCACGGCAGCCATCCAGGGCGTCTCCACGGTCGCGGCGGACCTCACCTACAAGGAGGTCCTCAGCGGCGAGACCCACCACGCCGCATTCTTCCGGCTGCAGATCGAAGACACGGCGGTCAACGGGATGGACTACATCCTGCTCGACGCGGACGGCAAGATTGCCGAGGTGACCATATTTTGGCGCCCGCTGCCGTCCGCCGTCGAAATGCAGGGTCACCTCGCGCCTCTCGTCGGCATGCGGCCCTGGGAAATGCGCACCAAGGGAGAGTAACGATCACGGGATGCCCTCGTCCCATGTCCCTCACCTGACCACCTCTTTTTGGAATGGCGGCAGGTTCACGCATCCCAATCTACCGGCGGAAGACGAGCCGGAGGTGCCGGGAAAGGCGCGGCAGTTGGCCCAGAAACGTCGCGGCCGACGCCCTGCGCCTGACCCGGCACGAACGAGACAGAGCGTCACCTCGAGAACAGGAAGAGAGCACACCTCATGAGCAGCATCACCCTCATCGGTACGGGGAACATGGCCCGTACCATCGGCACGCTCGCGGTGGCGGGCGCCAACACCGTCGAGGTCATGGGACGCGATCAGTCCAAGGCCGATGACCTGGCCAAGGCTCTGGGCGGCGGCGCGACGACGGGCAAGTGGGGCGCCGTCCCGGCCGGGGACATCGTCATCACGGCCCTGTTGTACGACGGTGTCGTTCCGGTCGTCGCCGAATACGGAGACGCCCTCGAGGGCAAGGTCATCGTCGACATCAGCAACCCCTTCAACGCCACGTTCGACGGACTGGCCCACAGCGAGGAGACCTCGATCGCGCAGGAAGTCGCCAAGGTGGCCCCGGCCAGCGCCAGCGTGGTGAAGGCATTCAACACGATCTTCCGTAATGTCCTGGAGAAGGGCCGACCCAACGTCTTCATCGCTGGCGACAATGCGCAGGCCAAGGCGGGCGTGGCGGCATTCATCGAGAGCCTCGGGCTGCGCCCGCTGGACGTCGGCGGCCTGAAAATGGCGCACTGGCTGGAAGGAGTGGGCGTGGTCACGATGGGCCTCGCCGGCAACGGGGTTGGCCACTGGGACTTCGCCCTCGGCGTCAACGAATTTACCGGCTGAGCCCCTGGGGCCGAGCAGTCGGCGAACAGGGCGCCGCGCGCCCTGACAATGGTTGGTTCTCCGCTGTTCTGGCGGCCGGCCCGGCCGAGGGTCGCCCATTGGACGTGTTCATCGCCGGCGACGTCACCAACTTCTTCCTCGGCGTCAGCATTCTCAGCTGAGCGCATCCGTCCACCACTTCTCGCGCCACATGACACCAGTCGTTCTACGCCACGAGAAGAACAGCCCTCCACCTACCCTCACAAGGACAGTGAAATGTGCGTTTTTGTCACTGGCGGGACCGGCCATTCCGGTTCGTACATCATCCCCGAGCTCATCGCCACCGGGCACGAGGTCACCGGCCTGGCCCGGTCGGACACGGCCGCGGCGGCGGTGTCCGCGCTCGGCGCGAAGGTGCGTCGCGGCGACCTCCAGGATCTCGACGGGCTCAAGGAGGCGGCCGCGGACTCCGACGGCGTCATCCACGTCGCGCACCGGCAAGACCTGCTTCCCTCCGGCGGGATCGACGCCGTCGCCGCCGCGGAGCTCGCAGTCGTGCTCGCGTACGGCGAGGCACTCGCGGGAACCGGAAAGCCGCTGGTCGCGGCAGGCAGCATTGGCTCGCCAGGGTGGGAAAACCTGGGCCGGCCGGCCACCGAGGACGACCCGGCCCTTCCTGGCGGCGATGAGTACACGGGCACCCTGCGGGCCCGTAACGTCGTCGAGACCGCCGTGGTCGGCCTCGCCGAGCGGGGAGTGCGGTCTTCGGTCGTTCGGCTTCCCACCATCATGCACAGCACGACCGATAATGCCGGCTTCCTCCCGCTGCTGATCGCGCTCGCGAAGGAGACGGGCTTCGTCGGCTACCCCGGAGACGGCGCGAACCTGTGGGGCGCCGTGCACGTCCGCGATGTCGCCTCGTTGTTCCGCTTGGCGCTGGAGAAGGGGCCAGCCGGCAAACAGTGGCACGCGATTGGGGACGGGGGCATCCCGTTCCGCGAGATCGCCGAGGCCATGGGCAGCCGTCTGGGCCTGCCTGCCGTGAGCGTTCCCGCGGACGTAATGATGCTGCCGGCACACTTTGGGTTCCTCGCGAACCTGGTCACGCTGAACCTCCCGGCCTCCAACCTCATCACCCGCCAGACCCTCGGCTGGGAACCCGCTCACCCCGGCCTGCTCGCCGATTTGGACAACGGCCATTACTTCCCCGCCGGCACCTCAGCCGGCAACAACGGTGTGGCGACGCTGGAGAAGTTCGTGTCCCGCATGGGAGCCGGTGACATGAGTGGGGCCCTGGAGATGGTCGACGAGGAGGCGGTCTGGCAGGAGGCAGAGACCCTGCCTTGGGGAGGGCAGTGGCGAGGACCCGACGGGTTCACGCGACTGGAAGCCGCGATCAACACTTCGGCAGAAATGACTGTGCGGGATTCCGCCATTGTCGAAGCCGGCGAGGTAGTGGAGATGCGGCTCAGCCTCGTGTTCACCTCCCGGAAGAGCGGGCGTCGACTGCCGATGGAGGTTGTGGAGCACTACACGGTGCGTGAGGGCAAGATCCACGGCGCGACCGCCTTCTACAAAGACACCCAGGCCGTCAACGACCTGGTCAAGCACGGCTGACCCACGCAACACGGCCGCCATCATCTGGCAACGCGATGCGGGCCGCGCAGTCGGCGGTCCTGCTCCGGGTCTTGGGAAGGTTCGTGAGCGAGGTGGTGCGACGCCACCGGCCACGTCGCCCATGCCCTCGGCGGTCCCGCCGCCACCGCCGGAGCCGACCACGACCCGGCGAGCACCGCACACCCCCCGGCGGCCGGTTCAGCCGGCGGCGCGCTTGCGCGGGTCGGACGGGAACGCGCCGGCCCCGATGCAGCGGTCCGACCACGCGGACACCTTCTCCAGCACCGGGGTGAGCTGGTGGCCCAGGGCGCGGATCAGGGTGCGCTGGCTCTCGTCGGTGCGGTCCTCCAGCCGGGTGCGGAACCGCCAGCCGTCCTTGGTGAGCTGCCAGTCGGCGATCAGCCCTGACACGGTGAGTCTGGCGATCGCGGTTGCCGTGGCCTCCTGCGACCAGCCCCGGGTGTGGCTGTACTCGCCCAGCGGGTAGCCCAGCCACAGCTCGGTCAGGATGTTCATCTCGCAACCGTCCAGCCCGGCGCCGACGCAGGTGGCCACGTGCCCGTCGCCCCGGTGCTCGCGCACCACGTCGGCGGCCCGCCACAGTCGCGCGTACGGGTCGTCCAGGATCGGCGCGGCTCGCAGCGCGGAGAACAGCGGCCGGCCGGCGCCGTCGGCGGCCGCCGACGCGAGCTCCAGCGTCTCGGCCACCTCGAGCACCTCGGCCTCGGTGGTCACGTCGCCCAGCACCCGGCGCAGGCTGGCCCCGACGCCCCGGTCGCGCAGCGCGATGAGCTCGGTGCGCTCCAGCTTGCCCAGGCCGTCGGTCCACAGCTGGTCGATCGCCTCCAGCGGGAACACCGCGAACGCGGCGGCCACCACGGAGGACGGCACGTCACCCAGCGACGACCCCCGCCCGCACACGTAGGCGGACATGAAGTCCAGCCCGTGCGCGGACAGGGACTGGTAGACCTCCTGCGCCCACACCGCGTGCATGGCCAACGGCTCCAGCGCGTCCCGTAGCTGCCGGGCCGGCCCACCGTCGGTGACGATGGGCGGGCACATGGTGCCTTCGGGTGCGGTAGTGAAGAACGTGGCGACGGCGGCCTCGTAGTCCATAGGCGGGAACTTAGTAGGCCCCGGTTCTGGCTCGACGGTCGCCACCCCCATCAGGACGAGCGACAACGGCCGGTCCCCGTCCCTAGGCTGGGAGCGGAGCAGGGTGATCCGGCGAGCGCCACGATGACGTGGAGGTGGGCATGACCTAAGCCCGCGTTGCCCGGCGGACGGTTGACAGGGCCACACCACCATCGTCGAGCCCAACCGCGACCCCGGCCCTCAACGCTGGCCTGATCCGCAAGCGACGGTCGCGCAGAGCCGTGCAGCGCGCTTGCTGAGGTCGACATGCGGATCGGCAGGTGTAGTCAAGCAGTTAGCCAAGCAGGGCGCCCGTAGAAACGAAATCGGCCTGGTCAGGTGCCGCTAGGGGGTTCTGACCAGGCCGTTCAGTGGTGGGCGATACAAGGATTGAACTTGTGACCTCTTCCGTGTCAAGCAATTGGCCTAGCTGTCCTGCCAGGCCATAGTCGCAGGTCATCGGGGGTTCAAGGTCCGTCGTTGTCCGTGGTTATGCCCAGTTGGTTGCAGCGGTTGTTACTCAGTTAGTTACTCAGTCGAGAGCTGAGCGGGATGGGACCATGACTGCGAGCTGCATGCAGGTGGTCGGGTCGTTCCGCAGCTGAAGGGGAGTTCGCAAGCCGCTGAAACATTCGGGGCTGCCCTGGGTTGTCGCGGCAGACGCCCCAGTTTGAAGTAGTTCATCAATCACAGTGTTACAAAACAAGCTAGAGAGCCGGACGGCGACCATCGTGACCTACCAATGTTCCAGCAGTAGTTTTGTAACACTGTCTCCATACTTTCGGGACGTTGCCCACGGAGATCGATCACCCACTCGACGAGTAAGGGGGAGACGTCAAATGTGGCCCCGAACTGAGGTCCGGTGAGCAGCTCCCTTGCTGGTGTGCAACTCGGTTGATCTTCGGACCTTCACCTGTGAGTGACCCGCCCGCACGGGTGTTCCGATCCGGTAGACGCTCGCGGATTAGCGCTCGGACTCGCTGGTGGGCTCGTATTGCTCCTCGCTCCACCACATGATCCAACTCTCCTCACCGTCACTGTTGGTGAAGTGGTCGGTGATCCCGCTGGACTGCCCGGTCGCCTCAGACAGCTCAGCGGCCTTGTTGCGCAGCCATTCGCGGCGTTCCTCGGTGCTGAGGCCCGAGGGCACGCTCAGGTCAGTCATGACGCGAGGCTACCTGACCTTCGAACGATCGTAGAGCCCTCGGGGATGGTTCGAGCCGCAATCGCGTTGTCATACGCGGCAGCCGACCGTGGTTCGCGCGCTCCGCGCATTATGTTTTTCGCTCGCCCCGAGTGTGCTCTGATCCCAGATTTCGAATCCGCTGTTCTGGTTGTTCACGCATGGCCGGGAAAATCCGTCAAGGAACGGTTGCGGTGACACTCCGCCCCTTTCCTCATAGGCTCTCGGGTTTCCCGATGCGGACCGTCTCGCGACTGCCCCACCAGCGCCGGGTCCGGTCTCGTAGAAATCGTCCAGTCCAATTCGGATGGAATACTGGACTGGGTCCGTGCAGAAGAACTTGATTCCGTAGTGCACGGCGGTTGATGCGCCCCGGGTCGCTATCTCGGGGGCCACGTAGTTACCGGTGCAGGCAATCTGGCCGAAGATCGCGTTCGGGGACTGCACCTTCACTGTCCACGACCCGTCCTTGTTCACCACCGCGTCGGGTGCGGAGTAGGCCAAGTCAACATAGGGCGTCATCAGATGGGCTCTCGGCATCCATAGAGAGCCCGTTGCCACCAGAACGCTCGACAGCGTGACAATCACCGTTCGGACCAGCGTGATCCTCCACATCGTTGCCCCCCATCGCGATGTTTGCTGGTCAGGAGGCTAGGGCAGGGCGCCGACATGATCAGCCAGACTGTCCAATCAGTTCGCGATAGCGAACGCACCGGCGGTGCTTCTCCTCGGGCCGCTTCCGGCTAGCTCGGCCGTCTCCGCCGAGCGCCAAGGCACCCCGCCGCGCAGCGGGATGGCTCAGCGATATCCGCAATATCCGCAGAAATACCGGGTGGCCGCGTTTCTGCTGGTCAGAGGCATGCGGGTTGATCCTGTGTTGATCTCCGCAATATTCCGCAGAATCTCCGCAGAAATACCCGCAGCCCACGCCGAGCCGCCTCGCGGCCGGAGTGTCTCCGAAAATCTGACCCTCACGAGGCTCTCCGCTCTGGCACAGTCGGAGGTGTAGCGCTTACATCGGCCCGCTCGGGCGCACGACGCCGAGCAACACGAGCAGTGCTGCGGGGCCGTCGATCGCGGAGGCTGGTTCTGAGATCGCGAGAAGAGGCGCCTAAATTCCTCTGTGACGTCATAACTGGCCGCCAGCCGTGTCCGAGGGCGCCAGCAAGGAACGTGTCACGCGCCCGCTACCACGAGCAACGCTGCCTTCGATCCGATAGTCGAAGTGGCGGATGGAGCGCAGTCGGCCTCGTGCCGCGCAATCCGGCCATGACAGCGGCTGCGGCAGACCCCGACCTACGCACCCGGCGCGAGCACACTGTACGAACGCATATCGATGCTGAGCGCCTCCCGCCGCCCGGGACAGATCCGGTCGTGGGGGACAAAGCCTGCGTCACCATGGCGGCGCGCGTGGATCACCTCACTTGGGTTGCGCACCGCCACGATGCTGTCCGTGCTGGGGTTGATGAGCAGCTCACCGCCGGGAACCGGGCGCGGATCCACTGCCATTACCGCGCCGGTGGCAGTCCTGCAGCCCACGACGGGGTGGCCACATCGTCGGCAGCGCCCCGCTAACGCGCGGCCAGCAAGCCCACCGCGCGGCGCGGGCTGATTCTCTCGCCCGGGTCCAGTGATGTCGGGCGAAGTGTGGACTGCGCGGAGTTCGATCCGGTTGCTGGGCGTCATCGCCGACTCCTCCATCATCCGCACCCGCATGGAGGCGACAGACGATCATCGTGACCATGTGGGTGGAGACCGGCCGGCCACCGGGGGTTGCGGCCGAGCCGGTCACCATCGCGTCCGCGCCCGGGGGGTCGGCGCGGTAGCGCGACACCACGGTGACACACGATCGGGTGATGCCACGAGCACCGTAAACGCGGACTTAACCCGCAAGCGGCCGAAAAGCGAATTTTCACAGGCCTCGGGGCACCGCCTAGTCAGCGCAGGCGGCCGCCCCTGGTGCCTGGTCGTGCCGGATGGGCCGGCGCTGACGGACGCCCAGGGCGCTCGCGCTTGGAACGGACGTTCGAATGGTGTCGGTTCCGCCGGGCGGGTGCGCGGGTGCCGAGCCCGTGATCCCCGGGGGCGGACTCGGCCTCTTCCGTGTCAAGCCGGATTCAGGGGCCTGCCTTCGTCCGGCCTGTGTCTGAGCTGGGCGTTTGCGTGGACGTTTGTGTTGTCCCGTGTCATCTGGTGACGGACGCTGATTGGCCGTTTGCTCCGGATTTGCTCGGAATCCACGAGCCGAGCGAGCTGCCATCCCGTCGACCTGGCATCGCCCGACCAGGCCGCTCGGCGGGGGCAACCTATGGGCCTGACCGCCGGCTGAGTATGCCAGGCTTGCCCCCGCTGAGCGGCCTGGTAGCCCTTGGGGAGGTCGGCGGGATGGCACCGCACCGTGCCCACTCTCTGACTGTCACGCGGCTGCCATGCCCTCGCCATCCCGGAGACCTGCCCGCCCGGCGAGGGCACAGATGGCGGTAGCGAACTCCTGGCGCTAGGGCATATGGATCGACCGGCTTGGTGCGGGCTGGGCTGTGCACTGAGCCATCCGGACCGACGGCCACGGTAAGCGGTCTGTAATCGTCTGCGAATGGAGACTAGGCCAGACAGGCGGTAGCGATGAGCGGGTGAGTGACACTTGGCGACGGCATTCACGAGGAGTAAACCTAGGCGGCTCCCACTGTCCATCAGGAGGACCACGAACGTGGCACTCTATGCTCCCCAGCAGCTCGGTAATCGATCTAGCCAATCTGTGATCACCGTTGCCGAACTCCTCGGCCCGCGAACTAGGACGGCCAGGGTCGCCGACGCGTACGACCCTGACTCTCGTACGGCGGTGTCGGTGACCGCGTTGCTGCGACGGGAGGGGCGGCTGACGCTCCTCCCGGATCGTCCGGTCAACCCTCGCATCTGCCGGACACTCCGCGAGCTGCCGACTGCCCCCAATAGCAAGAAGACGGCGGCCGGGGCGGTCGTCGTCGTGGGCTCATTTGCCACCGTCGCAGTCCTGGTCGGGCAGGCCATCCTCGTCCCCAAAGACTCGCACACGGTGGATGGCGGCTATCCCAGTCTTAACATTCCAGGGCAGCCCGGCTACCGATTGCCCGGCGGACTCCTCGGCGGCCTCCTCGGCGGCCTCGGTCTCGTGATCGGCCCGGATGGACAACTGCGTAGCGCAGCGGGCCTCAGCGGCCTCCCGCTCGCGGTCTCCCAGGCGTCCTACTCCGCCTCGACTGGGACTGCGCCGCCCGCTCAAGGCCCGACCGTGCCGCCCGCGCTGAGCGGGGTACCGCCCCAACCCGCAGCTCCCGGGACCTCGACCGGGACTGCGCCGCCCGCTCAAGGCCCGACCGTGCCGCCCGCGCTGAGCGGGGTACCGCCCCAACCCACAGCTCCCGCGACCCCCGCGCCAGGCCAGGTCGCGCCCCCGGTGACGGGGGCTGGAACACCGCCTGGCAACAGCGGCCCCGCAACACCCGGCTCAAGCGGGAACAGCGGTGGAGCCACAACGACCAGCTCAGGCGGAACCAACCTAGGCGGCGTAACCGGCGCGGTAGCCAGCGCGACCGGCGGCGTGACCGGTGCCGTCGGTAGCACCCTCGGGGGTCTGACAAGCGATGTGGGCGGCGTCGTCGGCGGTGTGACCAGTGCCGTCGGCGGTGTTACCGGGGTCGTGGGCGGTGTGACCAGCGATGTGGGCGGAGTCGTCGGTGGCGTGACCGGTGCCGTCGGTAGCACCCTCGGGGGTCTGACAAGCGATGTGGGCGGCGTCGTCGGCGGTGTGACCAGTGCCGTCGGCGGTGTTACCGGGGTCGTGGGCGGTGTGACCAGCGATGTGGGCGGAGTCGTCGGTGGCGTGACCGGTGCCGTCGGGAGCACCCTCGGGGGTCTGACAAGCGATGTGGGCGGCGTCGTCGGCGGTGTGACCAGTGCCGTCGGCGGTGTTACCGGGGTCGTGGGCGGTGTGACCAGCGATGTGGGCGGAGTCGTCGGTGGCGTGACCGGTGCCGTCGGTAGCACCCTCGGGGGTCTGACAAGCGATGTGGGCGGCGTCGTCGGCGGTGTGACCAGTGCCGTCGGCGGTGTTACCGGGGTCGTGGGCGGTGTGACCAGCGATGTGGGCGGAGTCGTCGGTGGCGTGACCGGTGCCGTCGGGAGCACCCTCGGGGGTCTGACAAGCGATGTGGGCGGCGTCGTCGGCGGTGTGACCAGTGCCGTCGGCGGTGTTACCGGGGTCGTGGGCGGTGTGACCAGCGATGTGGGCGGAGTCGTCGGTGGCGTGACCGGTGCCGTCGGGAGCACCCTCGGGGGTCTGACAAGCGATGTGGGCGGCGTCGTCGGCGGTGTGACCAGCGCCGTCGGCGGCGTAACCGGGGCCGGGGCAGTCAGCAACTTGACCAGCGGACTGCTCGGCGCGGTCACACCCAGCACGACCAGCCCGACCACGACCGCACCGCAGAGCACACCGAGTCCTGCCGGGGCAGTCAGCAACTTGACCAGCGGACTGCTCGGCGCGGTCACACCCAGCACGACCAGCCCGACCACGACCGCACCGCAGAGCACACCGAGTCCTGCCGGGGCAGTCAGCAACTTGACCAGCGGACTGCTCGGCGCGGTCACACCCAGCACGACCAGCCCGACCACGACCGCACCGCAGAGCACACCGAGTCCTGCCGGGGCAGTCAGCAACTTGACCAGCGGACTGCTCGGCGCGGTCACACCCAGCACGACCAGCCCGACCACGACCGCACCGCAGAGCACACCGAGTCCTGCCGGGGCAGTCAGCAACTTGACCAGCGGACTGCTCGGCGCGGTCACACCCAGCACGACCAGCCCGACCACGACCGCACCGCAGAGCACACCGAGTCCTGCCGGGGCAGTCAGCAACTTGACCAGCGGACTGCTCGGCGCGGTCACACCCAGCACCACCAGCCCGACCACGACCGCGTCCCCGTCCACCAAGGCCAGCGCGACGACCGCGTCCCCGTCCACCAAGGCCAGCGCGACGACCGCGTCCCCGTCCACCAAGGCCAGCGCGACGACCGCGTCCCCGTCCACCAAGGCCAGCGCGACGACCGCGTCCCCGTCCACCAAGGCCAGCGCGACGACCGCGTCCCCGTCCACCAAGGCCAGCGCGACGACCACGTCCGCCAGCAGCCCGCCCAATGCCTCGAGCTCCTCAGCGGGGTCGGCGTTGAGCGGCCTGACCGCACCGGTCAAAACTTCGGACGCGGCCAGCAACACTGCGCGCTCGACCACCGGAACAGTCGGCTCCACGGGTAGCACTCGCGGGTCGAGCCCAAGCGCCTCGAGCAGTTCGGGTGGCGGCTCGACCGGCTTCAGCTCCAGCTCGGTCCGCTCCAGCTCGAGCGGCTCGAGCGGCAGCTCGGGTGGCTCTAGCTCAAGCGGTTCTGGTGGTTCTGGCGGCGGCTCCGGCCACAGCTCCGGCTCTGGTGGTTCTGGCGGCGGTTCCGGCGGCAGCTCCGGTTCCGGCGGTTCCGGCGGCAGTTCCGGCTCTGGTGGTTCTGGCGGCGGTTCCGGCGGCAGCTCCGGTTCCGGCGGTTCCGGCGGCAGTTCCGGCGGCAGCTCCGGTTCTGGCGGTTCTGGCGGCGGCTCCGGCCACAGCTCCGGCAAGTGAGTAGCGCTCTACTTCACAAGATCGCCCACTTTCTCGGCGCGCTGCCGAAGTCTGCCCATCCCGGGGCCCAAGAGGGCGCTCGCGGAGATCTGGAGGGCCCGAGGACCGCCGGCACGCACTCGACGCCGTGCGGGCGTTCGAGGTCGCCTACGGGGCGAAGTTCCCCAAGGCCACGGCGAAGATCGACGACGACGGCGGTCCCGGTTCCCGAGCTGCCGGGCTCGCCATGGCATTCAAGCTCATCGAGGCCGCCCAGAACCGCTGGCGGGCAGTGAAAGCACCACACCTGGTCGCGCTCGTCCGCGCCGGCGCCGTGTTCGAGGGCGGCAAACTAGTCGAACGACCGATCGAACACCTCCAACCCGAGGCCGCCTAAAGGATCTTCATCCACAGGTCTTGACGATTGCTCGGTGGACGATCGGGATGTGGTTGCTGCTCAGCAGTTCGCGGATTGACGCCCGCTCGAGCAGGTACGTCGCGCCGTACCTGTGCTGTTCCCACACGATGTCTCTGCGCTTACGAACGCGGCGGAGTTGTTCGGCGCCGATCAGCCGTTAGCCGGCGGTCCGTCCGGGGCCGAACTTCAGTTCAACACAAACACCAGACCGTCGCCGTACACGTTGTCGGCGCTCACGGATTTCCCCAGGTTGAGCGGTTCACACCACACACGTCTCCGAGGAAACCATCGCGGCCGACCTTCTGCTGCCGACACGATCGTCGTGCGACGCACCACCGACCAACCAGTCCGTAGCATCAAAGGACAGCGGCCACGGACCGCTGACACCACAGTTTCCTAGCCCAAGTGACGCACATCAGGTGGCAGACCTACGTCGCGTGTCACCCTGGGGATCACATTGGCCGGCACCTTTGTCCTCCGTCGGGTGATGTGCGACAGGGAAGCGACCAGGGGCTCGTCGGGTCTGGGACCAGGAGCCGGACTCGGAGCGAGTTAGGCCGCAGCGGACCGGCGCGAATCTTGTCGAGAGGCTCCGCGGTGGCACCGTGCAGCGTCTCGCCCGAGAATCCCGCGAAGTCGACAGTGACATCGGGCTGCTCGAACGCGCGCTCCAAATGTGGCCGGAGTCCAACCGGTCGCTCGGTGCGCTCACGCACGAACACACCGCTGCCCTGGCGGGAGACGATGAGTCCGTCGTCCCACAGCAGTCGGATCGTATGCTGGATGGTCATCCGAGCGACCCCATAGTTCTTCGCCAGCTCGGGGCTGGAGGGGAGCTTCTCACCAGGTTTGAACTTCCGCGTCAGGCTCGCAGCGCCGACGGCGCCCCGAGCCTGTGGAAGGCTTGGCCTGGCTGGTCGAGGATGACATAACCGTTTGCGCCGGTCGCTCAGGTGTTGTTGCGTTCGACCCAGAGGGAGAGCAGTAGGTCGCCGTCGGGAAGGACTGTGACTGTATGAGAGGTAACGCGCTGGTCGGCGCCAGAGTATTCGACCAGCGTGGGATCTACCTCGTTCGGGAACTGAACGACTTTGAGATCGAACAGGTCGGCCGGGAGTTGGCTCGTGGGGAGCCGGCACAGTACGAGGGTCCGTTCGGTCATTGAATCGCTCACTTCCGTCTCAGTGGATATGCGAGCAAAGATCTCTTTGAGCGGCGTCAACGAACGCCGTCGCCTGGTCGGGGGTCAGCCCGAATGACGACTGTGCCTGGCTGTTCGCGGAATCGACGGACGTCCCGAACCGCAAGATGAGGCAGGTCGCATAGCCGTTGAGTGTGGTCTTGGTGGTCATCGGGACACCACGCTCTTGAAGGTCTTCGAGGTAGGCCGTCTCCGCCTGTTGGGTTGCCGGACTGTCGGGGCGGGCCGCCCCCTGCTGATCCGGGATGTCGGGAGGCGGAGGCGGCGTCGAGGGGTCCGAGCTACAGCTGGCGCCGATCAATGAAATAAAAAAAATGATCGCAACGAGCACAACACAACCGATTGCGCCGACCTTCCTGCTTTCTGAATCCGAATTTGAGGTAGCGGCCATGGGGCTCACTCCAGTCGCGTTGTAGATCAACCCGGAGCGGGGCTGATCAGCGACCGTGTCGCCAATCACAGAGACTCTGTTACACACTGCAACGATCGGCGTAGTCACGCGATGCAACCGCCGCGTTCGACTGCTCAGATCAGAGGAGTATCAGCGCCGGAGAGTAGGGATTTCAGTGATCGGCACTGACACTGTGCGATGCCACGTCCGCGTAACGTCGTCGCACGACTCGATGTCGATCTCCAGCCTCAGAGAGGTGTCGGTGTTCCGCGCAGGCATGACCTTGAGGTGCGCGATGAAGTTCAGAACCTCGCCGATCTCCGTCGCCGGATATAAGAGCACGTCAAACAGTGTTCCTTGTGGCAATGACAGGCCATCGACAATCGTGCTTGGTGAGGTTATGCGGTAGATGGACATTGGCGGGCCACCGCGGATACGTAGCCGGATCGTCAGGGTGGTGTTCGGATTTGGTTGGTTCTCGACAATGTCGAATTGCGGTCCGTTGGCTTCGTGGCGCTGGGTTTCACGGCGCTCGGCATCGACGGCGGCCAGGTTGAACGCCTGCTCGGCCGCCTCGGCGGACCGTCTGGCTTCTTCCACCGCGTTTCGGGCAAGCCGGTTGGCCTCTGCAGCGTGTTGGTTGGCCTCTGCGGCGTGTTCGTTGGCCTGCCGGGCGATCCTGTTCGCCCGCCGGGTGAACCAAGCCGCGCCGCCCGCGACGAGCAGTGCGGCGGCTGCGATCCAGTTCTGCACTGCACCCGCGCCGACACCGAGGATGTAGGCGCAGAATCCGGCCCAGAGATGACCGACTACGCCGAAGATTCCGCCTGCAGTCACCTAGATCGGCCTGCCCTAGTCTGTACCGGAGTGTGGGCAGCGTTCGGCGACCGCCCACCTGGCGGGCTGGGACGCTCGGGTCACGCCGCCAGCTTCAACCCTACGACGAGCTAGAACGCCGTCGCTCGGCGGCGCTTCCGTTCCCACGCCCTTTCGCCACGACATCGGAGCGGCCGCTCGTAGGCCAGGACGTCGGTCAACTCTGGGTGGATCTTGTTCGGGGAGTGAGAACGACTCGCCATCGTTATGAATGAAGTTGATCGCAGTAAACGGCCGTTGCGTCGTCAGACACCTTGTTGCGAGGCCACCGAGTCGCTTCTGCGTCGTCAAGTTCGACACCCCGCACGTGCTCAATTAGCTCGCGAGGGCCGTTCTTGGCGAGGAGATTGAGCACTCCGGTCCAGTCCGTGAGCTGGAACAAATCCACAACTCGGGCAGCGCCGTCCGAGAGCAGAGCGACTCTACTCAGCTCTGATATAGGAACCTCGTCGGTTATCGCGTGGTCGACAGCAGCCGGGTCGGCGCCCGCGATCCAGTATCCGCCTGGCTTGTTCCGAGCCGCCATCTCCGCTCGTTTCATCCTGACGAGGGCAGCTGACTTCGCCTCCGATCCGTAGGGAAGTCCGTCAGCCTCGGCTCTTTGAGCAAGCGCAGTATCGTTGATCCTTTGGTCGCTCACAACACGCCTGACTTCATCCCCGGCGAGCACAACAGATACGTCTCCGAGTACGAGGTACCGCAAGCGGGAATCGTCGCCGATCTGAACTATGGCTATCGCCGCGCAGGGAGTAGCCGGATCGGTCAGGTCGCACGTGTCGGCATGGAGCGACGCCGTGTGCTGAATGGCCGCGCGGAGTGCGCCGGCTGGTCCGAGGTGCTCGAATCTGAGCACGGCCTGCGCGAGCTGCTCGGCAAACCAAGCCACGCCGTGGATACACCCGCTTTCGGTCCGCGCAGTGAGTCCGTCTACGACTACAGCTAGGTTTCTCCCTGCAAGAGCGTGGTCTTCGTTCGGCTTGCCCACGGACCCAGGCTCGGTAGCAATCTGGACGCGCATCCTACGCGCCTTCGTGTCGGTACACCGGAGTGGCGAGACTCAGGCCGCGCCTGTTGAGCCGGTCCCCTTCCTCGTATTCGTACCGCACGATGGTTGAGAATCGGCGCGTCTTCAAATCCTTGTACAGCTGGCTCAGATTCTCGGCAACGTAGTGGGCGGCTCCAAGCGTTCCGGCCGCGTGGGTGCCGGCCAAGTATAGGAACGTTCCTTTGCCGTCCGGGCGGGGCAGGCGGCCAACGTAGCCGTAATCCGCATTCTCGCCGTTATCTTGGGGCGACCGGTACTGCTGCTTCGTGGTGAGGTCCTCTAGATACCAACCCTTCTCGTCGTCGAGGTAGCGGATATGTGGATCCGCCTCCATGATCTGACTAAGGAAGGGCAGAAGTCGCGGATTGGTCAGAACGATGAGGTTGGGACGATTCAGTCGCACGTTGCCGGGCATGGGCACGACTTCATACGATGCGTCAAGTCCAGTTCGTCGCGCCGACTCGCTCAATAGTTCGAACGCTCCGAATGCCTCGGCAGACAGAACATTGCTCGGGTCGGCCCTGTTCGCCTCGCGCTTGGCACCGATGGCGACAGTGAGGCTTCCGGTCCCGTAGAAGGCTCGCTCGGGTCGCAGGCCGGCGGTCAACAGCTGCGAAACCCGCCCCTTCGACATGTCGAGTCTGGCCGCGATCTGAGTCTGAGTCATCCCTCCACTGAGCATCTGTTCGAGGGCTTCTCGGCGCACCCGAGACAGCTCGGCGATCAGAACTTGGTGCTGGTCGATGGCCTCTCCGGCCGCTTCCGCGCGTGCGGCGGGGTCGCTGATCGCGGCCACGCGCTCGGGGTCGGTCACTGCGGGCTCCTTGATGTCAGGGGGGTAGTCGAAGTGTAGCGGTGTGTACCCCGGGTAGCGAGCCCCCTTGCAGTCGCCCCCGCTGAACATGGAAGTTTATGGGGGTTGACAGCCCTGGTTTAGCCGTGGTTACCTTGTTGGCATCAGCACGGAGCGCTCGGATCGAAACTTCGGAGGTGAGGCGCCGTGAGACGTCAAAGCCACAGGTCAGAGGCCCAGATTCGAGCAAGTCTCGGTTCTGTGGTGAGCATGTTGACCCGGGTATACAGGCCAGATCAGTGGGGCTTACTCATAGTCCACTGATCGGCTCGACGACCAGCGCGCCGCTGGGAGTCCGACTTGCTCGGGCGTCTCCCTGGTCGCTGGGTCTCCAGGTGAAGCGGACGAAGTGATTTTGAGATTTGCGTCGCTCACGCGGCGTCAGGCGGGCAATGCGCATCGAGGTAAAACTCTTGCAGGCGTATTCGTCACGTGAGATAAGACAATAGTGTGATTTGACAGAGGCCGTCTCGCGGTTCGTGCCGTGGGTCTAATCGAGCCCTGTCGTTTATAGGCCGCGTTTCGCGGCCTGCACCTGAACCGTTGGGTGCCATTCCTTCACGTCCCACTGTTTTCTTCTTGCTGGGCTGTGGGGGTTTGGGGATCAACGGTCCTTCGTTGCCACAAGTCGAATCATGCGAGGAGTACTTCCATGGACGTCACTGCCGATGACCAGCACGAACAGGGCTGGAGCGCCCAGATCCCCACCATGTTGTGGTGCTCCCTGGACATGGAGTTTCAGTACTTCGTTGTCCGTGAACGGCTTTCGAAGCAATTGTCTGAAGTACGTCAGGGCCTGCCCGTTCCGACGAGCGCGTTGCGGGACGGCACCGCCCGTCGCCGCCGAGAACAACGCATCGCTCAACGAGTCCAAAAGTGCACGCGAGGGATCACCGAGCACAGCAACGAGGAAGGCAAGTAGATGACTGGCTGGGATATCAACGCGTTCGACATGAGCGACGTGAGCTATAGCGGAGTCGCACCGGATGGGTATTTCCCGGACGGGCTTGACGAGACCGCGATCGACCAGCTGATCGGGCAGGTAGCCACTCAGGTGACTGCGGTGGCGGGGTCGACGTCGGCGCTGGTGGATGGGTCGGCGGCGGAGCGTCGGCGCCGTCGGATGGAGCGGCGGGTGTTGGCCGCTGTGGTGCGGTCGTTGCCGGCCCGTCAGGGCGTGTCCCCGCGGGTGGGGGAGGCGGCGTGACGTACGCGGTGCCTCGCCCCGGTCCTCGGGCGGTTGTGGAGTTGTGGGATGGGCGGTGGTGGCCGTGCTCGGGGTTCCACGCGCAGCTGCCGGTGTTCCGGTTCCAGTGGCCACCCTCCGGGCTGGCCACGACGCGGCAGCTTGCCGCCGTACGGCTGCGCCCGGGTGGGCAGGAGGTCACGGCCTGGTTGGCGTGGGGCCGCCGCTCGTGGCCACGCTGGGCGAGTCTCTACCGCCTAGACCTGGCCAAGCCCAAACGGACGCCAACCACGGCGCAGCTTGAGGCCCTGGCAAAGGCAACCCGCCGGCCGCCGCCGCGGCGGGCATGCGTTCGGGACCTGGTTGACCTGCGGGTGCGGGCAGGGGATCGCCGCCCATCAGGACGGGTTCTTCGTCGATGGGTCGTGTGCGTTCGAGTTCCGCAGCTGCCTGTACTGCCCGGTCACCGAGGAACGCCACGTCACCGAGGTCGACGCACCCACGGTGCCCGAGCTGGCGCTTCCTGATCTGTCCAGCCCTGGTGGTCCCTCCGCCGAGACGTTCCACCGGGCCGGGCCTGCCAACCACCAGAACGACAGCACGGACCAGCACCAGACCACCGAGCACGACACCTCAACCGAAGGGACAGACCCGCGATGAGCGGCCACAACAACAACTCGACCGACCAGGCACACCCGACGACTGCGGGGGACTACGACATGGTGATCTTCGATCGCTACCCGAGCGAGGCTCTCGCCGAGACCCGGCGCCGGCTGGTGTGGGCGCTGGCCCGGCTGGTCCTCGACCTCGTCTACCTGACCTTCGTGATCGTGCACTACCGCGAAGGAGCGGCCCTGCTGGACTCGGCCGCCGGGCACTGGGGCTGGCTGATCGCCGGGGCGGTCGCCGGGATGTTCCTTCTCGACGAGCTTCCTGATGCCGCAAGTACCGCCGGGCGGGCATCGGAGGAGTTCCTGCGGGTCCGGGCTTACGCCCGCCACGTCCTGGCGATGCCGCTCGAACAGCGGCTGCTGGTCGTCTTCCCGGCCGCCATGAGTGAGTCCGGCGAGGTCGCCCCCGCCGGATTGGCCGTTGTCGAGGACGGCTCAGCGGGTGGTGAACAGCGATGACCGACATCCGAACAGGTGTTGAACCCCGACCCGGTGGTCCCTCCGCCAAGACGTTCCACCAGGTCGGGTCTCCCAACCACCAGAGCGACAGCAAGGAGAAACCAATGGTAGAGCGCGCGGTCCTGGTCGGGTGTGTCGAGTTCGGTGGGGGTGTGCGGTGAACGGCAGCAGCGTGCGGTGCTTCACGGTCGCGGACCAACTCAGTGCCAGGGGAGTAGTGCAGGTCGCGGTGCGGCTGAGTTGGCGGGAGAGCGACCCCTACGCGGTGGAGCTGGTGTTCCTGGTCGGTGACAGCGGTTGTGATGATGTGGGGTGGTTTCTCGCCCGGGACCTGCTCGCCCGGGGTTTGCACACCTCCTCCGGTGTCGGGGACATCCATGTCAGGCCGGACGGTGAGTGCTGCCCGGACTGCGGGCAGGACGTCACCGTGATCGAGCTGGATGCCCCGTCCGGGTGCGCGGTGTTCGAGTTCCTCACCGCCGAGCTGGCCGAGTTCCTCGACGCCACCTATGACCAGGTCCCGCCGGGGGCGGAGTCGCTGGTCATCGACATTGACGCCGAAATCGCATTGTTGCTGGAAGGAGAGAACCGATGAGACACACGGCGAGAACGCGATGGCCGCTGTTGCTGCTCGCGGCCCCGGCGGCGGTGTCGATCTGGGCCGGCTGGGTCGGGTTGGGCACCATGGCCGGGTTCGGGGTGGTCTACCCGCTGCCCGGGATCGCGGACACCTTCAAGCTGAACTCCGCGATCACCCTGCCGATCGGGGTGGAGGCCTACTCCGCCTACGCCCTCGGGACCTGGCTGACCAGTCGCCCGATGCCCCGAGCCGCGAGATTGTTCGCCGCTTGGTCGTCCGGGATCGCGCTGCTACTCGGGCTGGTCGGGCAGGTGGTTTACCACGTCCTGACCACCACCGGACACGCCACAGCGCCGACCCCGGTCGTGGTGTTCGTGGCCTGCCTACCCGTCCTGGTCCTGGGCGCCGGGGCCACCTTGCACCACCTGCTCGGGGACCCGGCCGACAACCCCGCCGAGCGGGACGTCCGGGACACCGAGGCGGTCGCGCAGCCGGCGGCCACCAACCCAGTGCCGGCCCCGGAGCCGGCGGTTGAGCGGACGGGCGTGGCGGTGAAGTCGCGTCGCCCAGTCCGGCGCAAACCGGGCAAGTCACGACAGCCGGCGCCGCGCCGGTTGGAGGCGGACTACCTGGTCCAGGCGCGGGCCGCGCTGACCGACGGGGTTGAGCCGACAGCCGGCTGGTGTCAGCAGGTCACCGGGTGCGGCAAGACGCTCAGCTTCGCCCTGGCCAAGACCCTGCGCACCGAGCAAGCCCAGACAGGGCGGGGCACCGAGATGCCCACCCAAACCACCACCGACGACAACCACGAGAAGAACAACCGCCAGGAGGAAGCAGCGTGATCCCGCCGCAACCACACCGCCCTTGGCTACCCGGGGCCGACAGTGCCCGCACCGTCCCGCACGAAGTCCTCCACACCCGCCCTGGTGGTCCCTCCGCCAAGACGTTCCACCAGGCCGGGTCGCCCAACCACCAGAACGACAGCAAGGAGCCGGCGAATGTCTGAGCAACCCACCAACGACGATCCGGGGGACCGGTTCGCGAACCCCGGCCCCGGGGACTTCGCGAACCACCCCACAAACGGCCCCACGAACAACCCGGTGAACGAGGCGACGACCGAGTTCGTGGACGCGTCGCTGTTTGAGGGTGAGGTCGTCGACGCCGAGATCGTCGACGAGCCGCTCAAGCCCGGTAAGGCCCTGGTGCTGCGCCGGGCAGGTTCGGTCACGGTGCGGGGCACGGTCACCGTGATTGCTACCGCGCGGACGGTGGCTACCCATCCCCACACTCGCCGCACCGCTCGGGCGGTGGCCCGTCATGGGTGGCACCCGGTCGCTGGTGCTGGGGTTTTGGTCAAGCGGTGGCGCGACGCGCACGGCGCGAGCCGGTATGAGCGGTTGATGACCCAGGCGGAGCTGTCGGGCAATCACGAGATGTTGCTGGAGTGGGAGACCCGCGACGTCAGCGAGAAGCAGCGCCGCCATGACCGGGTCATGGACTGGATCCGCTCACCCCTGGACCTGCTCCGGGCGATCGCGGTCGGGTTCGCCGCTACCACCATGCTGCTCCTGGGCTTGGGGATCGTGCTCGCGCTGGCGAACAAGGACATTGCGCTGGTGATCGGCCCGATCGTCGGGGTGATTAACGCGATCGCGTTCACCGTGTGGTTCCTGTCCGTCTACGGCGCCACTCTGCTCACCACGGTCACGGTCGGGTTCGTGGTCTACCTGTGGCACACCGGGCGGGTCCAGGCCACCGCGCCGGGCTGGCTGCGCTCTGATGGTGAGCGTGAGGACGAGATGGGGGCGCTGGTCACCGCCGATGCCATCGTGGCGGCGTTGCGGCACCTGCCGATCTCGGCGATGAAGACCGCCTTCAAGGAAGGCTGGGTGCCCCGCTTCGAGCTGACCCCGACCCGGGAGGGGCAGGGGGCGTTCCGGGGGTTCCGTGCGATCTTCGACCTGCCCATGTCTGTGACCCCGAAGATGGTCGCCGATCTGGGGCCGGTGTTGGCGAAGAACCTGCACCGCAACGCCGTCGAGGTGTGGCCGGCCGACTACGGGAGGGAGAAAGGCGGCAAGGCCGGCTACGTCAACCTCTACGTCGCCGACTCCGGGGTCATGGACAAGCCCACACCGGAGTATCCGCTGCTCAACGACGGTGCGGCGGACGTGTTCGAGGGGGTCCCGATCGGGATCACCCAGCGCGGCGACGTGGTGCGGATGCCCATCGTCGGGTCAAACGCGGTGTTCGGTGGGCAACCGGGGCAGGGCAAGTCCAACGCAGTGCGGTGCGCGGTCGCCGGAGTCGCGTTGGATCCGCTCGCGGAGATCCGGATGCACGTGTTCGCCCAGAACGGCGACTTCGACGCCTACACCCCACGCCTGGCCCGCTACGAGAAGGGCGTCACCGCCGAGCACATCGAGTCAGCGATCGAGCACCTACAACAGCTCTATGACGAGGTCGGCCGCCGGGAGGGTCGGCTCTCGGAGCTGGGTGCGAAGAAGCTGACCCGCGCGATCGCCGAGGCACATCCGGACATGCGGCCATTGTTGGTCGGATTCTCCGAGTGCCACGAGATGTTCAGCCACCGTGAGCTGGGCAAACTGGCCGCCGAGCTGGCGATCGCGGTGGTCAAGCGGGGCCGCAAGACCGGGGTCAGCCTCGTCTTTGACACCCAGTCCGCCCGGACCAACGCAATCCCCGCCGAGCTGGTGGAGAACGTCGGGTTCAACGGCTGCTTCGCGGTCAAGGCATGGCGCTCCAACGACGGGTTCCTCGGCGACGGCAGCTTCGCCGCCGGGATCAGGGCCACCGAGCTGCGGTTCAACGTCGACCGGGGAACCATGGTCGCCACCGGAGCCTCGGAAGAGCTGTTCGAGATCGTGCGAACGTTCTTCATCCAGGTCGACGACGACGCCGGCTGGGATCAGGCCACCGAGATCCTCGAACGGGCCATGGCCCAGCTCGCCCCCGGCACCCCAACACACAACGACCGCCCAGCCCTGCGGGTGGTCGAGGTGCAGCGGGACTTGGGCGATGACCTCGATGAGGTGCTGCCCGAGACCGGTCGGGTTCCGGCCGGGGACGTGCTCGGGGCGCTGCGCAACCTGGCGCCGCGCTGGAAGCCCTACGCCGAGTTCACCGTGCCCACCTTCGTCGCCGCGTTGGGCGAGATGGGGATCAAGGTGCCTCGCACCGGCAACAAGAACCTCGTCGATCCGGTCACGGTGCGTGAGGTTCTGGCCCAGCGAGACAGGGCTGTTGGCGGGGAGTGAGTGAGCACGGCGCAATCGGCGCCAACCCCCGGTTCCGGTGGCAATCTCGTCGCCGGAACCAGGGGTACTCACTCCATCACTTTCTAACTCCGCCCTGGCCAGCACCCTAACCAGGGTTCAAGACCCGAAGTTAGAAATCTAACTCGAAACACCCGATCTAACTCACGATCTAACCCCCTCCGCACCGCCACCGCACGGCACACCCATGCCCACCCACGGTCACGCACCGTAACTTCTGGAGTCCCTCCGCCATGAGCACCGCCACACGTCAGCACAACCGACCGCCAACGCCACTTCTCGAGATAGCCCTCTCGGCCGCCGCACGCGGATGGCACGTCTTCCCACTCTGGCCCGGGGCCAAGACACCAGCGCTGCACGGCCAGGACAACTGTCCCCGCACCGGCGACTGTGCCCAGCAGCACAGGGGATGGGAGGAGCGCGCCACGATCGACCCGAACCGCGTCCGCACCGCCTGGACGCGGCGCGAGTACAACGTCGGGATCGCCTGTGGCCCGTCCGGACTGGTCGTGATCGACCTGGACGCGCCCAAACCCGGCGACGCCCCACCACCGGACTGGGTGCTCACCACACCCGGGGTGCGCGACGGCCAGGACGTCCTCGCGATGCTCGCCGATCAAACCGGACAGCCGTTGCCGGCGGAGACCTACACGGTGTCCACCCCCTCCGGCGGCCTGCACCTCTACTACCAACAACCGGCTGAAACATCGCTACGCAACACCTCCGGCGACCGGGGACGCGGACTCGGCTGGAAGATCGACACTCGGGCACACGGCGGCTACGTCGTAGCCGGCGGTTCCGTCGTGCCCGGGGGCATCTACCGGGTCCTGCACGACCAGGACCCCGCTCCACTTCCCGACTGGCTGTGTCAGCGTCTGACTCCGGTACCGCTCCCAGCGGCGCCGGCTGTCCCGATCCGGCCAGCCCGGGGGCCGCGCGGCCGCTACCTCGCCGCCGCGATCGACGGTGAGACCCACAAGGTCACCACCGCGAAGGCCAACCGCAACATCGCGCTCTACCAGGGCGCCGTCGCCCTGGGCCAGCTGGTCGCTGGGGGAGCACTCACCGAGGCCGAGGTCGCCACCGAGCTGCTCTCGGCGGCCGCCGGCCACATCGCCGTCGGCGCCTTCAGTCGGCACCAGGCCGAGCAAACCATCGCTTCAGGATTGCGTGCCGGGGCGAACCGACCGAGGCAAATAGCGGCATGACACCCACCCGCCACGTTGGGGGTAGCGACCGTCCACTCCAACCCACCCGGATTCGCCGCTCAGCAGGCAACTCAGGGCCCGCTGAGCCGTCCTCGACCCCCTGAAGGAGGTGCACAACATGACTGAACCGGCCCGCCCGTTGCGCATGGTTCCCGCCAACTCAGACCCCAACCCGACCCTGTCAGCAGTACCGGCGCCGGTGTGGGAGCCGCCGGTATCGCTAGGGACCGTTTCAACCCGGGTTCCGCAGTTGAGAGGCACATGGGCGGGTCGGATTCGGGGTTTGACCTGGGGGAACGCCCGTGAGGGCGCGGAGGGGGCGTGTGCCTACGCCGTTCGCCAGGCTCGGGTGGGTGTTTTGCCTGGTCAGGCCGGGTCTAGCGCGGTCACGGTGGTCGGGGCGGATACCTGACAATCGCGCAGAATGGCCGCCTGGGCGGTGGTGAGCGGTGTGGTGTGCACGGCGGTGCCGGCGCTGCCGGTCAGCGTCACGGCGTGGACCCGGCTGAGTTCGGTGTTGATGCGCCGCCAGGTCATGCCGGCGCGACGTTCGGCGAGGCGCACGAGCAGTAGCGCCAACCAGCACAGCAGGACGTGGGCACGGATGCGGTGTTCGAGCCGGTGGAAGACCGGCCGCAGTAGCAGGCTGGACTTGAGGTCGCGGAATCCGCGCTCGGCTTCCAGGAGGTTCTTGTAGCCCAGGGCGGTGTCCTCGGCGCTGAGGTGTGGGTCGGAGGTGGCGATGAGGTACTTGCCGTCCAGCCGTTCCTCCTGCTTGATCTTCGCGCGGTTGAGTGACAACCTGCCGGTCGGTGACTGGTGCAGCCAGCGGCCCAGGGTCGGGTGATCGCGCAGTGCGCATTCGGCCTTGGTGTGCGCGGCTTCAGCCTTCTGTCGGGTTGTCGCGTTCGTCTTCTTGCGGTCGCGTTCGCGTGCCTGCTTGATCCGCTCGAGCTCGGCTTCCAGTCGGGTGAGCGCGTCTTCGCGTTGGGTGCGGTCGCGCTCGGCCTGTTCGGGGTTGTGACAGATGACGAACCGCACGTCGGTGTCAGCTCCGAGGCGGACTTCCTTGATTCGCAGGTTCTCTTTGACCTGCTGGTAGCGGCCCTGACGGGCGAGTACTTGCTCGACCAGCGGATTCCCGTCGCGCATGCGCATCCCGGCGATGAAGTGCCCGCCGGCGCGGCGCAGATAGGCCAGGTTGTCCGCGCTGGAGAATCCGCGGTCGACGACGGTGATGACGCGTCCGAGGCGCCAGCCGCGCATGTCGTCCTTCACTCCGGGCAGGATTGCCTGATCGGACGTGTTGCCGGGCCAGCACCACACGCGCACCGGGATGCCCTCCTTGGTGACGGCCAGCCCGATGACGATCTGCGGGAGGTCGTCACGGTGGTCCTTGGAGTGGCCGTAACGGCGGAACGCCTCGTCGCCGCTGTCCTCGGTGTCGCGCTCGAAATAGGTGGACGTGGTGTCGAAGAACAGCAGGTCGACCTCGAGGTTGAGCAGGTTGGCCACGGCGAAGAACACCGCTTCCTGTACCTCGGCCTGGGCGTCGGCCTCCACCAGCAGGTCCATGGCGCGGTAGGCCTGGTCCTCGTCCATCGACTCGAGTCCGTCGATCGCCACGTCGTGGCTGGCCCACTCGCCCGCGGAGAGCTTCGACATCGGGTCGATGGCCCGGTTGGCGACCAGCGCGAACAGCACCCGCTCCACGTCGGTGGCGAACCGGCGCGGCCCGAGTACCTTGCGCAGCGCGGTGTCGATCTCCAGCGCCCGCCACAGCCCGTCGAGCAGGTGCACCGCCCCTACCGGGCGTGAGCCGGTCACGGACAGCCCGTCCCCGACCAGCTGCGTGGCATCCGCCACCGCCCCATCAGCGGTGCCCAGGTAGCGGTTGATCGAGGTGACCAGCCGCGCCAGCCCGTCGCGGTCGAGCTGGTCCTCCCGGCCCAGGTTCAACAGCACCTGCGCCTGCGTGACCCCGTCCACCCGACGGTTGTGCGCCAGCTGCACGTATCGCACGACCGTGCCGTCCCGGTTCTTCCGCTGCGTCGCCCGCAGATACATGCCCACCAGCCGACCAGGAACAGCCAGCGTGATCAAGCCCGACACCACAAGTCGTGTGCCCACGCTTTTCGGAGATTCCGAGGACGCCGCAGACCCACTACCAGCACAAACACGAATCAGAAGGAGCCTATGTGCCCATCAACCGCGGAACTCGGGGTTTCAACGCTGCCGGTGTTTCCCACCGACGCATTGCCGGGATGGATTGCCGATCAAGTTGCCGCTGTCGCCGAGGCCACCCAGACGCCACACGATCTCGCCGGCTGCGTCGGACTGGCCGCGCTGTCCACCGTCGCCGGGGGCCGAGCTTTCGCCCGTGTGCGTCGGGGATGGGTGGAACCGGTCAACCTTTACACCGTCGTGGTGATGAAGCCCTCGGAGCGGAAATCGCCAGTGTTCAACGCCATGATCCGACCCATCTACGCACTGGAGCAGCGACTGCGCGAGCAGGCCACCGAGAACATCCAAACCGCCCTGGTCCAGCGACGCGCCGCCGAGGCAGCGCTGGACAAAGCCGAGAAAGTGGCCGCCAGCGCACCGGCAGAGCAACGCGATTCCGCGATCACCGAGGCGATCCAAGCGGCCCTGTCCGCCGCCGCGATCGACGTCCCAGCTGAACCGAAACTCGTGGTCGACGACATCACCCCGGAACGGGTGGCCAGCGTCCTGGCCGAACAGAGCGGCCGGCTGGCCATTCTGTCCGACGAGGGCACCATTTTCTCCATCATCGCCGGGCGCTACTCCGGCAACGTCAACACCAACGTGTTCCTCAAGGGCTACAGCGGCACACAACTGCGCGTCGACCGTGCCGCCCGGCCCGCCGAACTGGTCGAAAACCCGGCGCTGACCCTCGGGTTGACCGTGCAGCCGGCCGTGATCGAGGAACTCGGCCACACCGCCATGCTGCGGGGCAGTGGATTCCTCGCCCGAATCCTGTTCTCGCTGCCCACCAGCATGGTCGGTCACCGCAACAACCGACCTAATCCGGTGCCGGAGGCGGTGGAACAGAACTACGACGACCACCTCGCCCACCTGGCCCGCACGCTGGCCTGGCTCGTCGAACCCGCCGTATTCCAGTTCTCCGCCCAGGCCGATGACGCTATGGCCGATCTGCAAGACGAGATCGAAATCCGCCTAGAACCCCACCGAGGAGATTGGGCGCACATCGGAGACTGGGGCGGCAAACTCGCCGGCCAAACCGCCCGAATCGCCGCACTGCTGCACGCCGCCACTCACCCGGACAACCCGGAGAAACAGCAGGTCAGCGGCGACACCTTCGACAAAGCCCGCCGGTTGGCCGACTACTACGGTGCGCACGCCCTCGCTGTGTTCGACCACATCACCACTGACCCAACCGTGGACAACGCCCGCCGCGTCCTGGCCTGGATCGAACACGACCGACCAGCCACCTTCACCCGCCGCGAGCTGTTCAGTGCCCTGGACCGAGGCCGGTTCCGCCGAGCCGACGACCTAGACGCACCCCTGACCCTGCTCACCGAGCACGGCCACATCCAACAACAGCCCCCACCCGAGCGGCGGCCAGGGCAACGCGGCCGACCACCGAGCCCCACCTACTGGACCCATCCCACCTACCGGCAGCCACCACGATGACCGCGCCCAGCTGAACCCGGCGACCGACCGGACCGATCAGGTCGACTCGCTCCACACCTGGCGAAGGCCTCCGGGCACCCTCTCGCGGCCCTCCGGGTATTTCTGCGGAGATTCTGCGGAATATTGCGGAGATCAACACGAGATCGCCATATAAGACGCTGACCAGTGCAAACGCTCGAATCCAGTATTTCTGTGGATATTGCGGATATTGCGGAGCTACTCCCACCCTCACCCGACCTCAGGAGGCACCCCGTGCACCCAACCGAACCCGCCGCCAGCACCTCCCGCACGGCCACCAAGGAGAACCAACCCACATGGGTGCCCCACGCCGCCTCACCGTCGCCAGAACCCAGGACCACCACAACCAGACCGACCACGCCCAGCCCTCACCGACACCAACCGCCGTCCCGAAGCGACATCTCTACCGAGTGCCCGAAGCGATGGCTCTGCTCTCGATGAGCCGCTCAGTGATCTATGAGCAAATCCGCGCAGGCCGCCTCCGCACGGTCTGCCAAGGCCGAACGCGACTCATCCCGGCCGTTGCCATCAACGAGTACGTAGCCCTACTCATCAGCGAATCGGAGGTGACCTATGACCAGCCGGCGTAGCCGTGGAGACGGCGGACTGACCTGGAGCGAGGCCCGACAACGATGGATCGGGGCGGTCACTGTCGGATACACGCCAGACGGCAAGCGGATCTTTCGGCGGGCGAGTGGCCGAACCAAGACCGAGGCCAAGAACAAGCTCAAGGAGCTCATCCGCGACTACGAGGACGGGATCACAGCCGCCAGCGACAGCTACACGGTTCGACAGGCGGTGGAGGACTGGCTGGCATACGGTCTCGCCGGACGCGCGGCCAGCACGCTCGAAAACCGCCGCATCTTGGCTACGACTCACATCGTGAGCCACCTTGGCAGTCGAAAGCTGCGGGAGCTGAGCGCCGAGGACGTCGACCGTTGGCTAGCTGACCGCGCGAAGATCCTCAGTACGAGCACTCTGCAGCGGGTGAAGGCCATACTTCGCCGTGCCATTGGCCGGGCTCAGGCGAGGGACAAGGTCCGGCGGAACGTCGTGCTGCTCTGTGATACCCCAACAGGTCGAGCTGGACGGCGGTCGAAATCGCTCACGTTGAGTCAAGCTCACGCGGTCATGGCGGCTGCTGAGGCCTCACCGCTCCGGGCCTACCTGGTAGTCGCGTTGCTGACCGGTGCGCGTACTGAGGAGCTGCGGGCTATCACCTGGTCGCATGTCGTTCTTGATGGCGATGAGCACGCGGAGCCGCCGGTTCTGCCGCACCTGATGGTGTGGCGTTCGGTCCGCGCAACCGGCGACACCAAGACGCCGAAGTCTCGGCGGTCGCTGGCGATCTCGGGGCGCTGTGTGCAGGCGCTTCGAACACATCGCGCTGCCCAGGAGCGCCAGCGGGCGTTCGCTGGGAAGGGGTGGAAGGAGACTGATCTAGTGTTTGCCTCTGTGGTAGGCACACCGCTGGACGCTGCGAATGTGCGCCGCAGCTTCCGGCAGGTGGTCCGAGCCGCCGGACTGGATCCGAAGCAGTGGACACCTCGTGAGCTGCGACATAGCTTCGTCTCGCTGCTCTCGGACAGCGGCGTGCCGATCGAGAAGATCTCAGTGCTCGTCGGACACAACGGCACCCGCGTGACGGAGATGGTCTACCGGCAGCAGTTGCGGCCGGTGATCCAGGATGGGGCTGCCACGATGGACAGCATCTTCCCGAGCCAGTAGTTACTCAGTTAGTTACTCAGCAACCCGCAGAAACCAGAAGCGGCCTGTTCAGTCCCCGCTGTGGGGGTCTGACCAGGCCGTTTGTGGTGGGCGATACAAGGATTGAACTTGTGACCTCTTCCGTGTCAAGGAAGCGCTCTCCCACTGAGCTAATCGCCCGAGGCGGAGGCGGGAATCGAACCCGCGTACAGGGCTTTGCAGGCCCTTGCCTAAGCCACTCGGCCACTCCGCCGAACCTGATGGGGGGCCGAGACGGAGGTCCGGCAAAGGACCCGAGCACCCTCCGAGCGGACGACGGGATTCGAACCCGCGACCCTCACCTTGGCAAGGTGATGCGCTACCAACTGCGCTACGTCCGCATGTTTCCCGCCGATTTCTCGGCGGGATGTTGTGGTTGAAGCCTAGCCGATCGGCTATCCGGACTCCAAACCGGCCCCCCCAAGCGGCCCGATCAGCTCGCTTCGCTGGAGAGGAGGTCCTCCAGGGCCAGGTCGAGGTCCAGCCAGGCGTACTCGGTGCCCGGCGGAACGGCCTCGAAGGTCCGGTCCAGGAAGTCCGCCAGGTCCGGTGCGCTGGTCGAGAACAGCGCGTGGCCCGAGGGAGAACTGAGTTCGATCTCGACCGTGTCCGGGTCTCCGGCGGCCGGGCGTACCCGGACGTCGCCGGTGCCCGCATCGGTGAGAAGTCCATCTGCGAACAGATCGCGGGCAAATACCCACTCAACGTCCGCTGCGTCGGTTCGACCTGTCTGGAACACCGCATGCACCGCATATGGATCACGGCTGTCATACCGCAGCTCGACCCGCACCGGCATCGCGTCGGCCTGCTGGGCCAGCAGATCGAACACGGCGAGAGAGCGGATGGTGACGTGCTCGTTGCGCATCGTGCTGCCCCTCCGTGGGTTATTGCCCGTCATACAAGATGGAGAACGACCGGACAGCCGAGATGTCACGGTTCGAAGGGCGGTCATTGCCCTCCGCGGCACCACACTCACTCGGTTGGAGCAGTGCGAGTTGCGGCCGATCGCCGAGAACGGTGAGGTCAGCGCGTCGCCGGCCGCTCGGCGCTACTAGGCTGAACCGAACAGAATTTCGGCGCGATTACTACAAGGTGAGGATTCCGCTGGTGGCCGATGTCGCCGACGTCTCCGCTTCGTCCGGCAACTCCGGCCGAAGCGCGCGACGCGGAGCGCTCGCCCCCCGGTCCTTCGACCCGCCGGACGAGCAGCTGATGCAGCAGGTCGGAGTGGGTTCGACCCAGGCTCTCGGGCAGCTCTATGACAGGTACGGCAGGCTGGCGTACTCCCACGCTCGCCGGATCTGCGCTGATCAGGGGCTCGCCGAGGACGTGGTCCAGGAGGTCTTCCTCGCACTGTGGCGCGACCCGCATCGGTTCGACCAGAGTCGGGGCCGCTTCTCCAGCTGGTTGCTGGCCGTGGCACATCACAAGGCCGTCGACGCGGTGCGCAGGGAAAGTTCGGCCCGGCGACACACCGTGCCGGCGTCCGCCGCCGACGAGCGTTCGGTGCCGGCCGGCCCAGGGGCCGACCAGGCCGCGCTGGGGTCCGTGGTGACCGGGCAGGTCCGGGACGCACTGGGACAGCTGCCGGACGAACAGCGCCGGGCCATCGCGCTGGCCTTCTACGGCGGCTACACGCAGCGGGAGGTCGCGGCGATCACAGGAGTACCACTGGGCACCGTGAAGTCGCGGATGTACAACGGCGTCCGTCGGCTGCGCCGGGTGCTCATCCCGTCGCAATGGGAGCCCACCCAGCCCACGGGTGGCACCCGATGAGCGCCGAACGCCGCTGCGCCAACGCCGAGCAGGCGGTCGCCTGGGCGATGCAGGTCATGGAGCCGGCCGACGAGGACGAGTTCACCGAGCATCTGCCCACCTGCCTGGTCTGCCGGGAGACCGTCCGCGAGACCGAGGACCTGATCTGGGCGATGGCCGCCGGGGACGAGCAGGTCGACCCCCACCCGGAGCTCCGGGACCGGCTGATGGTCGCGGTGGCCGGCACCGCGCAGACGCCCATGGAAGAACGGGAGACGCAGGCCTGGCCGGAGCTGGCCCCGCCGGAGCCGGTCAGCCCGAGCCAGCGGTCCGCCGGCTGGAACCCGGTGCGCCCGACGGTGCGCTCGGACGCACCGGAGCGCGCCGAGGAACGTCGCCAGTCCGCGCGCCGGCGCCGGTTCGGGGTGCTGGCGGCCACGGTGTTGCTCGCCCTGATCGGCATCGGCGGGATCGCCGTCCGCCAGTTGGGCGGAGCCGAGCAGCAGCAGGCCGCGCAGGCGCGGTCCGGCGAGGCGCAGCGGGTGCTGAGCCAGCTCAACCAGCCGGGCTCCCGGCATGCCGTACTCGATGCCCCGAACGGGCAGCCGGTGGCGGGCGTGCTGGTGTCCCAGGGGCAGCGCCAGGTCGTCTCCGTCTCGCTGCCGCCCAACAACGCCGAGCACACCACATATGTTTTGTGGGGAATCGGCGATGGCAAGCCGGTGCCGATCGGCGCCTTCGATCTCGGGGCCGGTGACCAGAGCATGCATCCGGTCGGCGGAACCTTGGCGCCGCCCGATCCGTTCTCCAGCTACGCGATCTCAATCGAGAACGGCCGCCGTGCCCCGGACTCCCCGGGCCTGGTCGTCGCAACAGGACAGGTGGCCAGTTGACCAACGCTGAGGAGCGCCCGACGTCCGGGCTGCGCGCCAAGCTGGACGCCAACCCGACGATGCGGTTGTTCTGGCGGGTCGGGGTGGCGGTGCTCGGCGGGCTGGTCCTGTTGGCCGGAATCGTGATGATTCCGTACCCGGGCCCTGGCTGGCTGGTGGTGTTCGCCGGGTTGGCGATCCTGGCCACCGAGTTCGCCTGGGCGCGCCGGGTACTGACCTACGCTCGGGGCCACTACGACCGCTGGACCGCATGGCTGGGTCGGCAATCGTGGACGATCAAGCTGTTGGTGTTCGCCGGCACGGCCGTCGTCGTGCTGCTCACGGTGTGGCTGCTCGGCGGCTGGGGCCTGGTCGGAGGCTGGATCGGGCTCGACTGGACCTGGCTGCGTTCGCCCATTTTCTGATCGGGTAAGGTTCCCAATCGTCGACGGGGCGTAGCCGCCCCGATCGCGGGCGATTAGCTCAGCGGGAGAGCGCTCCGTTCACACCGGAGAGGTCACTGGTTCGATCCCAGTATCGCCCACCAGCCAAAACATCCAGTTTGGCTCTCATCCTCACCATTTCCAGCCAGCAACTCGGCGTGATGCTGTCGGCGTTGTCCGACCACGTCCCCTCAATCGCCGCCCTCGGTCAACACCGGGGGCGGTTTCGCGTTCCACTCACTCTCGTCACGTTTGGTGTAGACCCGCTTCGGAGAGTGGGCGAAAACTACGGAGCTCGTCCTGGCTGTGCTGTCGGTCGTCCTGTACGCCGCCGCCGCGATCGCGCTGGGCACCCCGCCAGACGCCACCGCCGACGGCCAAGCCGTAGCCGACTGGTTTGCCTCCCAGGGCGAGCACGTGCGGACCTGGGCGTGGCTGCTGACCCTGTACGCGCCGGTATACGCGGCCGCCGCCACGCTTGTCCCTGACCGGCTCCCGGCGCCGTATCGTGACGTCTACTTCTTCGGTGCCATCGCCTTCGTCGTCGAGACCGCCATCCAGAGCTGGGTGTGGGCGGGCGTGGGCTGTCTTCGGGCACACCGGATTCACCGCCCCGGGCGGTCCGAGCCGGGTCGGGTCATGACTGCCGCGACTTGGCTACTGATGGCGGTCGGCTCGATTCCCGGCTTCTTCGTGGGCCGGTGGACGGCTGAGTTCGGGCGAGCCCGCTACGACCAGAAACGGGTCTGGGCCCAGCGGCAGAACTACCGCCGCAACGACTGAGCCGGAGCGCGGCGGTACCGCGGGTCAGGTCCGGCGGGGTAGCTGGCTACCCACGCAAGGTGTCGCGGGGGCTGACGCCGTAGGCCTGCCGGTAGCGGGAGGTGAAGCGGCTCTGGTTGCAGAAGCCCCAGCGGGTTGCGATGTCGGTGACTGTTGCCCCGCTGCTCGGGTCGGTGCCGAGTAGTTGGCGATGGACCCGGTCGAGCCGGACGTCGCGCAGGTGTTGCATGGGGGTGATGTCGAGGTGGCGGCGGAAAGCGAACTGGACGGCCCGGATGCTGACGTTGGCGGCGGCGGCGATGTCGGCGACGCTGATGTCGGCATCGGGGTGTTGCTCGATGAAGGCGGTGGCCCGGCGCACGGTGGCGCTGGTGGCATCGCGTCGGTCCTGCGCGGTGGGTTCGGTGATCGCGGTGTTGGGGAAGGTGCCCAGCGCGGTCGCGGCGAGCAACCGGGCGGCTGATCCCCGGATCAGCGACTGGGCGGCGGCCTCTGGGCGCGCCAGCAGCTCGGTGAGGTAATTGACGGAGTTCGTCCAGTGCGTGGCGGCGCTGCGGGAGATGGGCTGGAAGTGGGTGAAGCGGATCGGGCCGGGTGCCCGAGTGGGTGAGGTGGCGGCCACCTGGGTGAGTACCGACAGGTCGAGCATGATCGTCTGAAGGTGTGTCTCGAACATCCGCAGGATTGCCGGCAGGACTGGATCGGCATCGATGAAGACATCACCGCCGACGAAGCGTTCGTTGATCCCGGCGCACTCGCGTTCGAACCTGCCTGCCCGCAGGTTGACGATGACCAGCGAGTTGAACGGGTCCAGTGCCACCCCGGTACGCAGCGGCAGCCGTACGTCGTCGATGGCGAACATGCCCGCGTCGAGGCGGCTGTGCGCGTACGTCTGGCCGTCCCGTACCCCGCTGAACCGCATGTTCGTGCGGTACGCGTTCTGGAAGTAGTCGATCGCCACGCCGGAGTCGGTGGTGGTGAAGTCGATTCGTCCCGGCGCGCCGATGTCCGATACGTGCGCGGCCATCCGTGTCGCTCCTTTGCGAGACACAGCCTCATCCACACAGGCGCGAATTGATTCCGCCGGGGCAGATGGTCCTGACAACCCCCGGAGCCGGGCGCGCGCCGCGGAGCTTAGACCCCGCCAACCGTGACCCCACAGCAGCGGAGCTCCAACACCACCCCATCAGACCAGCTGACCTGGCCCCTGAACAGCGGCGACAGGCGTCCTTCGCGGCGGGTGGCCGGGTGAACGCTCACCACGTTGTCGGTCTGGCTGACCGCGGTTACAGGGGGAGTACCACGCCGGGAAGCCAACCGTGGCCGTCACAGTCCCAGCACGGCTTGGCCTCGTATCCCCAGACCGCTCCGCACGACGCCAGCACCATGGCCCTGGGATGGGCAACAGCGCCTTCGCCATGGCATACCGGACAGCGGGTGCGGGCGTCGTGCAGATTGACACGTTGTGCCGGCGGTGGCCACATGACGACGACGGTGCCAGCCGGACCCGATGGCTGCTAGACCAGAACGGGTTCACTTGGTTCGGCACTCGCGCCGGCAGGAAGTCCAGCCAGAGCTGATTCGGCGAAATGACCCCGGCGCGGATGCCCGGTGGGTCAGGCTGAACGTGTGTCGGGTCCGTTCCTGGGTAGCGAGGCGGTCGCCGGGGGGCTGGTCAGCCGAGATCAGCTGCACCGGTTCGCCCCGGCGGCGCTGCTGGCCAGGCGGGCCGCTACACCGGGAGCGCGCGGCTGTCGGCGCCTGCAGCGGGTGGTCCAGCTGGCTGACCCCCGTGCGGAGTCGCCGAGGGAGACCCGGCTGCGACTCGGGCTGGTGCTGGCCGGGTTGCCACCGCCGACTGTGCAGCATCGGGTGCTGGACGAGTACGGGTTCGAGCTCGACGACCTGGTCGGTATGCCGCAGGCGGTGCACCGGGTCCGGCGGCTGCTCGAGCTGCGGGCGCGTTTTGTTGCGCTGACGTCGAGTGGTACGTCAGTGGGGTTTGATCATGGCTGGGACCCCGCTGACGTACCGCTCGGTACGCGGGTGTTGCGTATCCCTACGCAGAGCTGCGCCCGGTGCGCGGTCAGGCGGTGCGGATGATGGTGCCCACGTGTTCGCCGCGCAGGGCCTTGGTGATGTTGCCGGAGGTGCGGCCGTTGACGATCTGGATCTGCTTGACGTTCTTGGCGTTGGCCATGAGCTTCAGCACGGTGGCGTCGATCGGCAGCGTCGGCAGGTCTTTGGCCAGCAGGTCGGCGGCGGTGATCTCCCCGATGAGCTCGGGGTTGCCGCCGCCGGCCGGGTCCGAGGTGAAGACGCCGTCGACGTCCTTGACGTAGGTCGTGCTGTTGGCGCCGTACGCGTCGGCGAGCAGGAACGCCCCGGAGTCCGACCGGTGCGGCGGGATCTTGCCGAGCTCGGGCGGGAACTCGTAGAGCCCGTAGGGCGGGTAACCGTTGGAGACGACCGCGCGGCTGGCCGCCAGGTGCACCGCGAGCTGGTGCGCGACCGCCGTGTGCGGCAGGTAGGACACGCCCTGCTCGGCGAGCAGTGCCGCGACCAGGTGGCCGTTCTGCTCGGCCTCGGTGGCGGCCAGCGCGGCGAGCACACCGGTCGGCAGGCCGAGGTCGAGCCCGACGCCGAGGATGTGCCGGGCGCGCACCCCCGGCCCGGTGAGGATCAGCAGCCGGTGGTCGGCCAGCGCGCCACGCAGTTCCGCCACGACGGGACCGAGAGCGTCGCGGCCCTGGTCGATGATCGAGCGGCCGCCGAGAGCGACGATGTTGAGCCACGGCAGCAACCGGATCACCGGGCGGTCGATCGCCCGGACCAGGTCGCGGTCCAGCAGCGTCTGGCGCATCAGCGCGGACGGCACGTCCTTGACCGCGAACAGCGGCACGGACTCGGAGCGGGTGTCGGTCACGATGTTCCCCCGGTGGGCTGGTGGACGGCGCTCATGCGGCCGAGATGATCGTGCCGACGTGCTCGCCGGCGAGGGCCCGGGTGATCAGGCCCGGCTTCAGCCCGTTGATGACCTGCACCGACCTGACGTGCCTGGCGTGCCGCATGAGCTCGAGCAGCGGACGCTCGACGACGACGTCCGGCAGGTCGAGGGAGATCAGTTCGTCGACGGTGATCTCCGGGATCAGGGTCGCGCCCGGATCGGTCTTGGGGTTGGCCGTGTACAGCCCGTCCTCGTCCTTGACGAAGATCATGTTTCGGCAGCCGTAGACCTCCGCGACCAGGTAACAGCCGGCGTCGGTGCGGTACGGCGGGATCACGCCCTCGCTGGGCACCCGCTGCCACATGTCGTACGGCGGCATCCCGGGGAAGATCACCGCGTGCGACTCGGCGAGGTGCAGCGGCAGTGCGCTGAACGCCTCGTGCCCCACCACGGGTACCCCGTAGCGGGCCATCAGGTAGCCGAGCATCTGGGCGTTCTGCCCGGCGACCGCGGCGCCCACCCCGGTGAGTACACCGGTGGGCAGACCGAGCTCGGCGGCCACCGAGTACACGTGCCGTGCCCGGGTGCCGCCGCCGGTGCCGATCAGCAGCTTGTGCTCGCGCTTGACCCGCGCGAGCTCCTCCACGACCGGGTACACGGCGGACCGGCCGCGGTCCATCAGGCTCTGGCCGCCGATCTTGAGCACGCTCGCGTCGGGCAGGATCGGGTAGTCCGGCGCCGCGTCGCTGGCCGCCATCAGTTCGGGGTCGCTGAGCGACCGGGTCATCAACAGCGACTCCAACGTCGCCCGGTCCGCGCCGATCGTCACGCTGGATCTCCTCTCGCTGCCCCCGGCACCGACGGTTCGGGTCACGTCGGGACCGTGCCTCGCCGATCGGAGGCCCGGGCGCTGGTCACGAAGCTAGGGTCCTGAGTCGGAAGTTCCCGGCGCCGCCTCCGCCGCCCAGGTGGCGCCTGACTGCGTTCTCGATCGCCAGGATATGCCCGATATCCAGGCGATCCGCGGCCTTGCCAGCCGCCGCCTGGATCACCGGATCCGGCACCGGACCTCCGACTCAGGACCCTAGCCGGTACGGACGGTCGGCCGCGGTGATCACTTCCTCCGGGAATTCGGACCGAGCAATGTGGACTTACCGCGGCAGCGGACCGCACCTCGCCTCGGGTCCGCCGCAGCGGTCCCGGCGGCGATGTGGAAACGAGCCGAATGTCACTCGTCTGGTGTCCCGCCCGGCGGCCGACCGGCCTCGGCCCCACGGCTCCGTGCTCCGGTAGCGTCCGCGGCATCAGCCCGCTGCCCCGCCGTGCCCGCCCCGTGCTCGGGTGCGTCCTCCTGACCGCCGCCCTCCTCGGCTGCGCCCAGCCTCCGGCGACCCCGGCGGTCGACACCGCCGCACCGGTGCCGGCCGCGACCGGGGCGCCGGAGGCGGCTGCCGCACCAGCGCCGGCTGTGTCGGCCGCGGCACCGGCGCCGGCCGACTGCACGAACGGCACCGCCTGGAGCTGCGACCAGCAACGGCGCTTCGCCGCCGCCAGCGCGTACGTGGCCCGCTCCGGCGGTGGCCACGGCTACCTGAGCGCGGTATTCACCGACCGGCGGACCGGGTTGAGCTGGCGCGTCGGGGCGACCCGGCAGCCGGGCTGGACGGCGTCCGCGATCAAGCTGGCGATCGCCACCGACCTGGTGGAGCGCGGGCGGGCCGGGGCGATCACGCTGTCCGCCGCCGACCGGCGCGACCTGGATGCCATGCTCGCCAACTCCGACGAGCCGGCCTCGAACCGGCTGTGGGCGAAGTACGGCGACGACGCGATGTTGGCCCGGTTCCGGGAGCGGTTCGGGATGCCCGGGGTCCGGTTCGTGCCGGGCTTCAGCACCCGGGCGTACTGGGGCTTCGTGAAGTGCACGAGTGACGACCTGGCCGCGCTGGTGCGGCACATCCTGACCGTGACGGACCCGGCCGACCGCGGTTACCTGGTCGCGGCCATGCGCGCGGTCGCGCCAAACCAGCGGTGGGGGGTCTGGGCGGCCGGCGCCGGCAACCAGCCCGGCAACAAGGACGGCTGGTCGTTCGAGTCCGACAGCTACGGCAAGCACTGGGTCGCGGACAGCGTCGGCTTCGCCGGTCCGGGGGAGCGGTATGTGGTCGCGGTGATGTACCAGGTGGACCCGCGCGGCGCCCTGGCCGACGGCGTCCACGCGGTCAGTGACCTGGTGGCGCTGTTGTTCGGCCAGCCGGTGCCGGCACCGGTCACGGTGCCCGCGCCGGACGGCTGACCCGAGTGACAGTGTCCCGGGCCGCCTTGTCCGGCGGTGGCGCGTACCCGGTCGCGGTGGTGCGGCGGTCCCGTGCGCTGTGGCGCCGAGCACTGTGGGCCAGTTAGTCGGCGCGGCGGCGTAACGGCTGGGGGTGCTCCCGCGACGACCCGGGTGACCTACCCGTACGCAGAAAGAGAGCAAAGAACTCCGTTGTTCACCCAGCTTCGCCAGGACATCACCAGCCGCGGCCAGCGCATCCGCCACGACATCGCCAGGACCAGCAGCGATATCCGCCACGCGAGGGACGAGTACCACCTCGCCAAGGCGGAACGCCCCAGGTTCGTCACGCGGGTCGGCGACCTCGTTGCCCGGTACCACGGCGTCACCCTGTACCGGGACCGGGTCGAGCGGGGCCGCCAGGCCCACTCGCTGGTCGGCGTGCGCGCCACGGTGTCCGAGTCCGCCGACCGCCGGACCGATCTCGGCACGGTGCGCGACGTCTGCCTGACCATCACCGGCCCGGACTGGGAGTGGACGGTCCCGACCGCCGCGGTGTTCTCCCCACGCAAGGTCCGGGCGTTCGCGGCGCTGATCAACTCCCACGCGGCGGCACGTTCCGGCAACGGCTCGCTGCTGGTCGGCGCCTAGCCGACACCCGCACCGCCCGTCGCTCGCTCGCTCAGACGAGTGGGCGGCCGGTGCGGATGCGCCAGCGCAGGTCGATCAGGTAGAGGTTGAACGGGAAGGTGCGCAGCACCGGCGGCGAGACCCGCACGAACGCGCGGAGAACCGCCATGATCCGGTCGAACCAGCGTTGCCGGCGCGCGTCCCAGGGCAGCCGCATCTCGTCCCGGAAGCGCTGCGGCAGGAAGCCGGTGGTGACGAACCGGCTGAACCGACCGAACGCGGCCCTCATGGGCAGCGGCAGGTGGCGAAGCATGATCAGGTCGGTCAGGTAGTCCCGGACGGGGTCGTCCATCGAGACCTGCTCGAGGGCCGAGTCCCAGTACCGCTGGAACGCCGCCAGGTCGGCCGGCCAGCGGTCCGGCGGGACCTGCAAGGTGGTACCGAGCACCGCCGACTCGCGGTAGATCCGTTCCCAGGTCACCGGGTCGAGGGGAGTGCCGAACAGCCGATAGGTGTCCTGGAAGCCCACGTAGAGGCAGGCTGCGACCCACAGTTGCAGGTCCACGTCGAACGCGTTGTAGGGCACCGGACTGGACTCGGTGGAGCGGACCGCCGCGTGTGACCTGTTGACGCCCCGCCGGTAGAGCATCCGCTCCTCGTCGGTGCCCAGCGTCGTCACCGCGAGGTAGCTGAGCGTGGTGCGCGCCCGCTTGATCGGGTGCAGCGTCACCTTGCCGCTGTCGACGGTGCTCTCCACCACGCCGTAGCCGACTCCGGGGCGGGCCAGCTGCATGATCACGTTGGCCGGGCCGGCGAGCAATCCCGCGCCGATCGCGAGCTCCCGGATGTCCACGGAAGCCGAGGTTGACGCGGTCATCGCCGATTCCTCCCTGAATCTGCTCACATCTGTTAGCAACATGGAAGCGCGAGCCCGCTCAGGTGTCAAGATGGCAGGCATGCAGTCAGCGGAGCGCAGGTACGGCGGCGTTCAGGGCGACGAGCGCCGGGCCAGGCGCCGGGCCCGGCTGATCGAGACCGGACTGGACCTGCTCAGCGCGGACCAGGGCGAAGCCAACCTCACGGTGCGCAGCGTGTGCGCCGGCTCCGGGCTGGCCGCGCGCTACTTCTACGAGAGCTTCGCGGACCGGGAGGCGCTCGCCCTGGCGGTGTACGACCACGTCGTCCAGGACATCGCGGCCACCACGGCGGCCGCCGTCGCGGTCGGGCCGAGGGACGCCAGGGCGCGCACCCGGGCGGGGCTGGCCAACATCGTGCGCACGATCGTCGACGACCCCCGGCGCGGCCGGCTGCTGTTCTCCACGGCGTTCCTGAGCCCCTCTCTGGCACACCGTCGGCTGGAGGCGGCGGAGCTGTTCCCCCGACTGCTCGGCGGGCACACCAGGGCGTTCTTCGGCATCCCGGGCGGCCTCCGGCTGGACCTGGCCGCCCAGTTCGCCGTCGGCGGGCTCGCGCAGACGCTGACGGCGTGGCTGCACGGCCACCTGGAGATCGACCCGGAGCGGCTGGTCGACCACTGCACGGACCTGTTCCTGGCGCTCATGGCGCAAGCGGTGCGGGACGAGCCGATGCGGGACGGAGCGCGGCCCGACGGCGAGGGTTGACCGGTGTGCGGTCAGCCCGAGCGGACTCAGCCGGTCAGCTGGGTACGGATCCGCGCCGCGATCTCGGCGGCCTCCAGTGCGTCGGTGAAGTGCTCCGCGTAGCGGCCGTCCCGGTCGAGCAGGTAGCTGAACGCGGTGTGCGGCATCGCGTAGCCCTCCGGGTCCTCCGGGTCCTCGGCCCGCCGGGCGAACACCCGGAACGCCCGCTTGGCCACATCGACCTGCTCGGCGGATCCGGTCAGCCCGGTGAACCTCGGGTACTCGGAGAGGAAGCCGCGCAGCACCTCGGACGAGTCCCGCTCCGGGTCCACCGTCACGTAGAGCGCCCGCACTTCGGTGGCCAGCGGGCCCAGCAGGTCGAGCGCCGTGGACAGCTTCAGCAGCGCGGCCGGGCAGACCTGCCTGCAGTGGGTGAAGCCGAAGAACAGCAGCGCGTACTTGCCGCGGTAGCTCGCCTCGGTGACCCGGTTGCGGTGGTGGTCGACGAGGGTGAACGAACCCCCGACCGGCGGCGCGCTCATCGGGTCACCGCCAGGGTGTAGTCGCGGGCCGGTCCGGCCGGGCAGCGCAGCTCGACGCCGCCGTCGCCGGCGCGAACTGCCGCGTCCGCCGAGCTGTGCACCGTCGCGTCCGCCCCGCTGGCCAGCACCTCGCCGTCGCGGCGCAGTGTCCAGTCGCCCCGGCCGGGTAGCCGGCCGATCACCACCCGGCCCGGCTCGCCGCCCTCGCGGCTCCGGAGTCGGAAGTCGAGCGCGCCGTCGGCGAACACGGCCCGGCTCACCTCCACCTCGGGGTCGACCTCGGTCAGCGCCGGGTTGCTGAAGTGCGCCCGGTCCCAGGGTTGCTGGTAGAGGCCGTTCAAGCCGTCCGGCACGTTCAGGCGGGCGTAGCCGAGCAGCACGTTGCCGCTCATCGGCTCGATGTCGGTGCGGTTGCCGTCGGCGTCGGCCGGGGTGTCGTTGCGCGGGTAGTACAGCCCGCCGTCCCGCCAGGTCGGCGCGAAGTACCGGTCGGCGTGGGTGAACAGGCCGGTGAGCGTCTCGGTGTCGCCCATCTCCGAGGCCCAGGCGGCCACCCAGCCGAAGTCGCAGGTGTCGTTGACCACCGTCTGGCCCATCACCTCCATGGCCGGGGCGGACCGCACGGAGAGCGCGCCGTCGCCGCCCGGCACCAGGAACTCCCGGACCTGGCGTGGGTAGTTCCGGTGCACGAAGTCGCGGTTCCAGCTGTTCATCAGCGCACCGCACCAGGCGTCCACCCACGGTGCGAGCGTCTGGTTGGGCCGCACCTCCCTGGTGTCCGCGCTGATCATCATGTTGTAGTGGCCGTTCCCGTCGAGCCGGCCGTACTGCTCCCAGGCCTTCTGGTAGCCGCGGACGATCTCCTCGGCGCGGCTGCCGCCGGTGCGCAGGTCCTGCATGCGGAAGCCCAGGATGGCGGGCTGGTTGCAGATCTGGAACACGCAGTTGGGCTCGCAGGCGATGCCGACGAAACCGCCCTCGACCAGCTGCCAGTAGAGGTTCTCGGCCAGCGAGTCCTGGTCGTAGCTGAACCGCCGCTCGGCGCCGCCCCAGAAGAACGACCAGTACCGGAAGGTGAGCGCGCCCGGCGCCGCGTAGCGGTCGTCGTCGAACAGGTAGGCGTAGAGGTGCGCCATGGACTGGACGTAGGCGCTGTACATGATGTTGTCCCGGACCACCGGGTCCCACTCCTCGCCCAACTCCTCGGCGAGGTGGGCGTTGAACACCGAACCGCCCTGGCTGACGTCGCGCCAGTACAGCCACACGTCGGGCTCGAGGATCTTGTCGATCAGCCGCTGGAAGGTGGGCTGGAACGCCCCGGGCGCGGCCGGCAGCCGGTGCCGGTGGGTCAGTGCCAGTGCGTAGGCCATGTAGGCCAGCTGGAAGCGGTAGCTGCCGAAGTCGTCCTGGCCCTGGCCCTTGCCCTGCATCAGGGACCAGTCGTTCGGTAGGCGTCGGGACAGGTTGTCGAAGTGGCGCAGGTGGCCGAGCTGCTCGCGATCCAGTGGCACGGACAACGTCATGGTCACCGACGCTACGCCGGTATGTCGGCGGCGCCACCGCACCGGTTGCCGCGCCACCCGGCGGGTGCGCTGTTAGCGCACGCCCATGTGCCAGAGCAGCACGTTGTGCACGTGGTGGCTCTTCTGGTCGCCGCGGAACTCCACCTCGTAGGTCTGGGTGCCGACGTGGATCGCGATGGCCCCGGTGGAGAGGTTCGCTCACGCCGCTCCTCACGCCTGGTGATCACTGAACCAGCGAGGGTAGTGCCGGGCGTGGACGGGCGGCGCGACTAATTCAGCGCGGTTGATTCAGCGGTATCCGGTGGCGTCGGCGGGCCCGCCCGCGTCCTGCACCTCGGGCAGGTAGCGCCAGGCGTCCGGGCGGCTGCCGTCCAGGTCGGTGAACCCGTACTCCTTCGCCAGCTGCCCGCTGGACAGCGACCGGCCGGACCAGCGCGACACCTCGGGGTCGGCCGCCAGCGCGGCGACCGCGCGCCCGACGAAGGCGGGTGACTCCGAGATGCAGAAGTGCGGCTGCTCGGCCAGTGCGTCCCGCCAGTTGTCCTCGGTGACCTTGAACGTGTCGAGCATGATCTCCGAGCGCAGCCAGCCCGGGGTCAGTGCGACCGAGGTGGCCCCGTGCGGGCGCAGCTCGTGGGCCAGTGCCCAGGCCATCCGGATCACCGAAGCCTTCGCCAGGTCGTAGAAGGTGGAGATCCGGTAGGTGTCCGCGTTGTACTCGGCGGTGCCGTCGGTGATCTCGACGTGCAGGCCGCCGGGCCGGCGAATCAGCAGTGGCAGGGCGAAGTGGCTGGTCACCAGGTGGGTGTCGACGGCGAGGCGGAGCATCCGCAGCCCGCGATCCAGCGAGTGCTCCCAGACCGGGGTGTCCCACTCGAACAGCAGCTCGGCGCCCCAGATGTCGTTGACCAGCACGTCCAACCGGCCGGCCTCCCGGTCGATCCGGGCCACCAGGTCGCGGACCTGCTCGGCCTCCAGGTGGTCGACCCGGACCGGGATGCCCCTGCCGCCGGCCGCCGTGACCAGCTCGGCGGTCTCCTCGATGGTCTCCGGACGGTCGTACTCCGAGCGCTGACCACCGCCGGAGCGGCCCGTCACGTACACCGTGGCACCGGCCGCCCCGAGCTGCGTCGCGATGCCACGCCCGGCGCCCCTGGTGGCCCCGGCGACCAGCGCCACCCTGCCCGTGAGAGCACCGCTCGTGGGATTGCCGCCTGTCGGTCCGCCGCCCTGTTCACCCATGACCTGAGAGTGCCATCAGCCACCGACTGTCCCGGTGGGTTCCGGCCGTCGGACCCGGCCCGGTCAGGGGTGCGGGCGCTCGAAGCGCAGGGTGATGCCGATGGTGCCGGGTTCGAGGCCGAGCAGTTCGGCGACCAGGTCACGGGCCGCGGCTTCGAGCTCGTCGAGCTTCCTGGCCCTGGTCAGCGCTTCCACCTCGGGGACGTAGAGCACGAAGCCGCCGGACTCGGCCCAGGCCAGCACCTCGAAGGTCCGCATCTGGCAGATGATTCCCCCGCCGACGGCACGGGAGGGACCAAATTAGCCCAGGTGGGGGCAGGTTCTAGCCGCGTACCGGCTGGCTGGTCGAGGGGATCGCGGTGCCGGTCGAGCCGGAGTCCGACTCGGGACTCGGCTGTGCCTCGGCCTGTTCGCCGGAGTCGCCGGAGCTCGAGGACGGCGCCTTCTGCCCCTCGTCCTGCACGGTCTTGCAGGTCAGCAGGCCGCACTCCTTGTGCGAACCGCCACCGCCACCCCTGTTGCCGCTGTCGCTGTTGTCCGAACTGGACGGGCGCTCGTCGTTCTGCTCCGGGGGCGGCGGCGCATCGGAGGGCGGCACGGCGGCGTCCGGGGCGGGGGCGGCCGGCGCCGCCGGGGCGCCACCCGCCATGAACCCGTCGGTCGGACCGGTCACCGCCGGCGGCGTGCCGATCGCCTTGTACGGCCCGAAGGACTGTGCCGGCTGGGACTTGGTGGCGTCGAACATGTAGGTCTTCCAGATCGTGCCCGGCATCGTGCCACCGGAGATCGGGGCGCCCTTGGCGTTCTTGATCGGGGTGTTCTGGTCGGTGCCGATCCACACCACCGAGGCCACCTGCGGGGTGAAGCCGGCGGTCCATGCGTCGTTGTTCTGGTTCTCGACGTAGGACTGCACGGTGCCGGTCTTGGCCGCCACCGGCCGGCTCCCGGACAGGGTCAGCTTGTCGTAGGTCGGCACGCCGAGCATCGCCTCGATGACGTTGCGCGCGACCTGGGCACTGAACCGCTGCGACGGCGGGTTCACCGCCTCGTAGAGCACCCGGTCGTCGGAGGTGGTCACCTTGGTGACCAGGTGCGGCGGGTGGTAGACGCCGCCGGCGGCGATGGTCGCGTAGGCCGAGGCCAGGTCGACCGGGGTGACCTCCTTGTCGCCGAGCGCGATGCCGGCGTCGACCTTGTTCAGCGGGGCGGTGATGCCGGCCAGCTTCGCCGCGTCGGCCACGTTCTGCGGCCCGACCCGCATGGCCAGCTCGTGGAAGATCACGTTGTTGGAGATCGTCATCGCCTGCTTGATGTCGCAGACCTGGCAGGACGCGCCGTCGGCATTGCGCAGCCCCGGGAGCGGCTCGCCCTTGAACTGGGTGCCGAGACCCATCGGGGTGGGCTGCAGCATGTCGGCGAGCAGCACGAACGGCTTGAACGTCGAACCGGGCTGTTTGCGCACCCTGGCGTAGTCCAGGCCGACGCCGTTGTCGCCGCCGTAGTAGGCCAGGACCGAGCCGGTCTGCGGATCGATGGACACCAGCGCGCTGCGCAGGTTCGGCGGCTGGCCGTCGAGCCCCTTGTGCACGGCGTCCACCGCCTGCTGCTGGGCGACCGGGTCGATGGTGGTGGTGATCTTCAGCCCCTCTTGGCTGAACTCCTGCTCGCTGATGCCCCGGGACTCCAGCTCGTCCTTGATGGCGCTCAGGATCAGGCCGCGGTCGTCGGTCGGCACGCCGCCGGAGATCCGCCGCGGCGGGATGGTGACCGGGAACCGGGCCGCCGCGCGCTGCTCCGGGGTCATCCAGCCCTGCCGGAGCATGCCGTCGGCGACGAAGGTCCAGCGCTCCACGGAGTGCTGCGGGTCGACCGCCGGGTCCCAGCGGGACGGGGACTGGATGACGCCGGCGAGCAGCGCCCCCTCGGAGGGGCTGAGCTCCCAGACGTTCTTGCCGAAGTACGCCTGGCTGGCGGCCTGGATGCCGTAGGCGCCCCGGCCGAAGTAGATCGCGTTGAGGTAGTCGGCGAGGATGTCGGCCTTGGTGTTCTCCTGGGAGATCTTGACCGCGAGGATCATCTCCCGGTACTTGCGCCACAGCGAGTGCTGGTCGCCGACCAGCGAGTTCTTCACGTACTGCTGGGTGATCGTGGACCCGCCGCCCCCGCCCCCGGTGAGCTGCCGCACGGCCGCCCTGGCGATGCCGATCGGGTCGAACCCGGGGTTGGAGAAGAAGCTCCGGTCCTCGGCCGAGAGCACCGCGAACTGCACATGCTTCGGGATCTGGTCGATACTGACCTTGATCCGGTTGCCCTCCTGCGGGACGACCTTGGCCAGCTGGCTGCCGTCCGCGAAGGAGATCGTGGCGACCTGCTTGTTCACCGCGTCGTCCGGCGTCGGGACGCTGAAGCACAGGTAGCCGATGAAGAACAGCATCACCGGCAGCACCACGAACAGCCCCGCCGCGCCGAGGCCGGCCAGCCGGGCCCGGTGCCACCAGAGCTGCTTCGGGGTGTACTTGGCGAGCCGGGTCCGGCGCCGCCGCAGGGACCGGTCCCACCATTCCTTCGCCTGCTCGGGCAGCACCGCGGCGCGGGCGGTCAGCTCCGTCATGTCGAACCGGCCGCCGATCCGCCGGTCCTTGCGCCGCGCCGGTGCCTCGTCCTCCGGTGCGTCGGGGGACGAGGTGGCCATCCGGGCCCGGCCCTCGGCGAGGAGGCGGGCCGCGGTGGCGTTGTCCGGTGCGTCCGGCTCGGCCTGGGGCGGCCGGGCCTGCTCCGGGTTGCCGGGTCGGCGTCCGTTGGGCGACTGCTCCGGGGTACCTGGCCGGCGGCCGTTGGGGGAGTCGTCGGGGGTGCCGGGGCGGCGTCCGTTGGGCGACTGCTCGGGGGTGCCCGGGCGGCGGCCGTTGGGGGAGTCGTCGGGGGTGCCGGGGCGGCGGCCGTTGGGCGACTGTTCCGGGTTGCCGGCCGGTCGGCGGCCGTTGAGGGGCTGCTCGGGCGAGCCGGGACGGCGGCCGTTGCCGGCCTGTTCCCGGGTGCCCGGGGGGCGCCCGTTGAGGGCTTCGTCGGGGGTGCCGGGCCGGCGGCCGTTCGGCGCCTGCTCCGGCGCACCGACCGGTCGACGGCCACGCGGAGGTTGCTCGGTCGGGGCCGACCGGCGGCCATGGTCCGGCACGTCCGGCACGTCCGGCACACCCGGCGGGCGGCCGTTGCCGGCCTGTTCTGGCAGATCGGACCGGCGTCTGGTGCCGGCCTGCTCGGGCACGTCCGCCCCGTCCCGCCCGAGCGGTTTTCGGGGCTGCCGCCTGGGCAGCGCGAACTGCTCGCGGGGTCCGTTGCCCGGGTTCACCGGGCCGGCGCCCGGTCGGTTGACTCGGTTGACCTCGGGGGAGCGGTCGCCGCGCGGCTCTGGCGAGCGCGGACCCGGTCCGCGCGGATCCTGGGCGGGGGGTGGCCCTTGCGGCGGGGGTTGCGGGCCCCGGCGCGGGGCCCCGGCTAACGCGCCGGGCGCGCCTCGGGCGGCGAGCTGGCGCACGGCGGGGGGCACCGGCCGGCGGTGCGCGGCCGGGCCGGGTGCACCGGGGCCGGCCGGACCGGGACGACCAGGACCGACCGGTCCGGGACCACTGGGCCCCGCCGGGCCGCCGGGACCGATCGGGGGCGCGATGCGGCGCGCGCCGGGTGGGGAAGGCGCCCCGGTCGCCGGCGGTGGGAACTCGGACCAAGGCTCGGACCGGGACTCGGGCTGAGTCGACTCGGGCTGAGACGACTCGGACTGAGACTGGGGACGAGGCGCCTGTGCGGGCACCTCCCGGGCATCAGGGGTCCCCGGAGCATTGCGCCGTCCGGGCGAACCGGACGGCCCAGCGTGTGCTCCAGACACCCGCGAGGCCTCCCACCTTGGCTTATGCAGCGTCCGCGACCAGCCGCTGGGGATCGGCTGTGGCGCGAGGTCCGCCAGATCAACGGCTCCCCGCACCACCGCGATGCGGGGAGGCGACCAAACTCACCCGTTCGGCCGCCCGATCTGGTCACTTGCTGTGGATATGTCTGTCGCTCTGGCTACGGACGGTGAAAGCACCTCTTCCTCGCTGTCGCGTAGCCTCGGATCGATGATCGCGAACCGCCGGACGGCGGGTTGAAGGGGGTGGCCCGAGGTGCGCCGTGGAACGGTTCCGATGCTGGTCGGGGCGCTGGGCGGGGCGGCGGTGGCCGGAGCCTACCGGCCGGTGCTGGGTCGCTGGCCGCTGTCCGTCGTGAACGCGGTGCCCAGCGCGCTCGCCTCCGAGACCCCCGCCGTGCTCGCCGGCGCGCACGTGCTGGCCGGCGCCGCCGCGCTGCGCTCCCGGGGGCTGTCCCGGGTGGTCGGGGTCGCGCTCAACGGTGCGGTACTGGCGGGCCTGGCCGGGCTGGCCGGGGACGCCCGGCGCTCGGCCGAAGTGCTCGCCGACGCGCTGCGCCAGGCCGGCGTCGACCTGACCGGCACGACCGGCTCGGTGGCGGCAGGGAGACGGCCGGCCGGCGTGCTGTCCGGCCGAACGGCCCGGCGGCGGTACCGGCGGGTGGCCGACATCAGCTACAGCGAGCACGGCCCGTTCGGCACCTTGGACGTCTGGCACCGGAGCGACCTGCCGCTGGACGGGCGGGCGCCGGTGTTGCTGCAGGTACACGGCGGGGCATGGCAGATGGGTGACAAGGTCGGCCAGGCCGAGCCGCTGCTCGGGTACCTCGCCGAGCGCGGCTGGGTGTGTGTGACGGTCAACTACCGGCTGGCCCCCGCGTCGCGGTGGCCGGCGATGGTGGTGGACGTCAAGCGGGCCATCGCTTGGACCCGTGAGCACATCGCCGGGCACGGCGGCGACCCCGACTTCATCGCCATCACCGGCGGCTCAGCCGGCGGGCACCTCGCCGCGCTGGCCGCGCTGAGCCCGAACGACCCGGACTACCAGCCGGGGTTCGCCGAGGTCGACACGGCGCTCGCGGCGGCCGTGCCGCTGTACGGCGTGCACGACTTCACCCGCGACCGGCAGGGGCTGTTCGCGCTGCTCGAGGGCAAGATCATCGGTACCAGCTACGCCGAGGACGAGCGCACCTGGCGGCAGGCCTCACCCGCACTGCGGGTCGGCGCGGACGCGCCGCCGTTCTTCGTGGTGCACGGTTCCACCGATGCGATCGTCGGGGTCGAGCAGTCCCGCCGGCTCGTCGACGCGCTGCGCGCCGGGTCACCCTCGGCGGTCGGATATGCCGAGCTCCCGCACGCCCAGCACGGCTTCGACGCGCTCGCCACCGCGCGCACCGCGCACACCGTCGACGCGGTGTACCGGTTCCTCACCGAGGTGCGGAACCGATCGGTGACCGCGGGAGCTGGCCAAATCGGTCTGGACACAGTCGAGGCGGCTCGTCGGCGGTCGTAAACGGAGCACTAACATCGGAACTGACTGGCGCGCTCGGCGCCCGTCGTGCTCGCGTTCATGTTCGTGCTTGTGTCGTTCCCCCTATAAGGAGCCCGTCGTGTCCGGTCCCGTATCCCGTCCCGTGCCTGCTCCCATCCGGGTGCCAGCCGGTACGACCGCCGGCTCGGCGGTACGGGAGGCGGGGTTGCCGACCACCGGACCGACCGCCGTCGTGGTGGTCCGCGACCTGTCCGCCGGCGCGGCGGGGGCGCTGCGCGACCTGGCCTGGGCGCCGGAGGCCGAGGTCGAGGTCGAGCCGGTCGGCGCGGACACCGCCGACGGCCGGAGCGTCATCCGCCACTCGGCGGCACACGTGCTGGCCCAGGCCGTCCAGCAGCTGTACCCGGAGGCCAAGCTCGGCATCGGCCCGCCCATCACCGACGGGTTCTACTACGACTTCGACGTGGCGAACCCGTTCACCCCGGAGGACCTGACCAAGCTCGAGTCCGCCATGCGGAAGATCATCAAGTCGGGTCAGCGGTTCGCCAGGCGGAAGTTCGACTCGCTCGACGAGGCGCGCAAGGAGCTGGCCGACCAGCCGTACAAGCTGGAGCTGATCGAGCTCAAGGGCGCCGGTACGGAGGCCGACTCCGAGGTGATGGAGGTCGACGCCTCCGGCGAGCTGACCAGCTACGACAACGTCCACGCGCACACCGGCGAGGTCGTCTGGTCCGACCTGTGCCGGGGCCCGCACCTGCCCACCACGAAGTTCATCCCGGCGTTCAAGCTGACCCGCAGCGCCGCCGCGTACTGGCGGGGCAGCGAGAAGAACCCGCAGCTGCAGCGCATCTACGGCACCGCGTGGGAGTCCGCCGAGGCCCTGGACTCGCATCTGGAGCGGATCGCCGAGGCCGAGCGGCGCGACCACCGCAAGCTGGGCGCCGAGCTGGACCTGTTCTCCTTCCCGGACGAGATCGGCTCCGGGCTGCCGGTGTTCCACCCCAAGGGCGGCATCATCCGCCGCGAGCTGGAGAACTACGCCCGCCAGCGGCACGAGGAGGCGGGCTACGAGTTCGTCAACACCCCGCACGCCACCAAGGGCCAGCTTTTCGAGACCTCCGGGCACCTCGGCTGGTACGCCGAGGGCATGTTCCCCCCCATGCACCTGGACGAGGAGCGCAACGCGGACGGCACGGTGCGCCGGCAGGGGCAGGACTACTACCTCAAGCCGATGAACTGCCCGATGCACAACCTGATCTTCCGGGCCCGGGGGCGCTCCTACCGGGAGCTGCCGCTGCGGCTGTTCGAGTTCGGCACGGTGTACCGGTACGAGAAGTCCGGTGTGGTGCACGGGCTGATGCGCGCCCGCGGCTTCACCCAGGACGACGCGCACATCTACTGCACGGTCGAGCAGATGCAGGACGAGATCCGCTCGCTGCTGGACTTCGTGCTGCAGCTGCTGCGCGACTACGGGCTGGAGGACTTCTACCTGGAGCTGTCCACCCGCGACCCGGAGAAGTCGATCGGCACCGACGAGGAGTGGGAGCAGGCCACCACCGCGCTGCGCGAGGTCGCCGAGGGCAGCGGCCTGGAGCTCGTGCTGGACCCGGGGGGCGCGGCGTTCTACGCGCCGAAGATCTCGGTGCAGGCCAAGGACGCGATCGGGCGCTACCACCAGTTGTCCACCATCCAGGTGGACCTGATGCTGCCCCAGCGCTTCGACCTGACCTACACCGCCGCGGACGGCTCCCGCCCCCGACCGGTGATGATCCACCGTGCGCTGTTCGGCTCCATCGAGCGGTTCTTCGGCATCCTCACCGAGCACTACGCCGGGGCGTTCCCGGCCTGGCTGGCGCCGGTGCAGGTGGTCGGCATCCCGGTCAGCGGGGACCAGACCGAGTACGTCGAGCAGCTCGCCAAGACACTGCGCTCGCGCGGGGTCCGCGTCGAGGTGGACGCCAGCGACGACCGGATGCAGAAGAAGATCCGTAACCACACCCTGCAGAAGGTGCCGTTCCTGCTGCTCGCCGGCGGCCGCGACGCCGAGGCGGATGCGATCAGCTTCCGGTTCCGGGACGGCACCCAGCGCAACGGGGTGCCGCTGGTCGAGGCGGTCGAGGCGATCGTCGAGTGGATCGCGCGCCGGGAGAACTCCTCGCCGACCGAGCACAACTTCGACGCGGGAGCCACGTGACGGACCCGGCGGCACCTGCCGGCCCGCCCGAGCTGGTCGGCCTGGACGGGGCGGCGGTCCCGGACGGGTTCCGCCGGCTGTGGACGCCGCACCGGTTGGCCTACATCAAGGAGGCCGCCGCGAGCAGCGCCGAGGAGGGCTGCCCGTTCTGCCGGATCCCGAAGCTGACCGACGAGGACGGTCTGGTGCTGGCCCGGGGTACCTCGGTGTACGCAGTGCTCAACCTGCACCCGTACAACCCCGGCCACCTGATGGTGGTGCCGTACCGCCATGTCGCCGAGCTCGAGGACCTCACCCCGGCCGAGTCCGCGGAGCTGATGGACTTCACCCAGCGCGCGGTGCGGGCGATGAAGAAGGTCGCCGCGCCGCACGCGTTCAACGTGGGGCTGAACCTGGGCGCGGTGGCCGGCGGCTCGCTGGCCGACCACCTGCACCAGCACGTGGTGCCCCGCTGGGGTGGGGACGCCAACTTCATCGCGGTCGTCGGGCAGACGAAGGTGATCCCGCAGCTGCTCTCCGAAACCCGGGAGCTGCTGGTCGGGGCCTGGCCGGAGCGCGGCACGGAATAGGCTTGGGGGAGCACCAGCCATCGCGTTCGCCCGGTAGGGGTCCATGCTCGACAACATTGTCGCCCGCGCTTCGGTCGGTCGGGTCACCGACCCGCTCGGCCGTACGCTGGTGGGCTGGGGCATCCCGCCGGACCTGGTCACCGTGCTCGGCACGGTCGGCTCGATGGCCGCCGCACTGTGGTTCCTGCCCAGGGGCCAGCTCTTCGTCGGCGTCTGCGTGATCACCGCGTTCGTGCTGTTCGACCTGGTCGACGGGGCGATGGCGCGGGCGCAGGGGTCCGGTACCCAGTTCGGCGCGGTGCTGGACTCGACCTGCGACCGGCTCGCCGACGGCGCCCTGTTCGCGGCGCTGACCTGGTGGTGCCTGCGGCTGGGGGACCAGCCGCACACGGCGGTCGCGGCGATGATCTCGCTGGTCGCCGGGTTGGTGGTCTCGTATCTCAAGGCGCGTGCCGAGGCCAGTGGGCTGTCCGCGCAGGGTGGCCTGGTGGAGCGCGCCGAGCGACTGATCCTGGCGCTGGTCGGCACCGCGCTGCAGGGCCTCGGGGTGCCCGGGGCGCTGGCGGTGGCGCTGTGGCTGCTCGCGGTCGGCTCGGTGATCACGCTGGGCCAGCGGCTGCTGTCGGTGTACCGGTCGGCGGCGGCGAGCACGGCCGCGCTGGCCGAGGCGGCGGCGGCCGAGCCGGCAACTGAAGCGGCGGCCGAGAGCGGCTCGGACGAGTCCGGGGTCTTGCCCGGCCCGGACGAGGGGCCGGAGTCCCGGTGACCGGCGAGCTGACCGGGCGGCTGACCGACCTTGGCTACGCCCTGGGTTGGCGGGCGGTGCGCGCCGCGCCGGCCGGGTTGGCCGGCGGGCTGTTCCGGGCCGGTGCCGATCTGGCCGCCCGCCGGGACGGCGCCGGCGCGCGCCAGCTGCGGGCGAACCTGGCCAGGGTGCTCACACACGCCGGGCCGGCGCCGACCGACGGGCAGCTGGACGCCGTGGTGGCGCAGGGGCTGCGCTCCTATGCCCGGTACTGGTGCGAGGCGTTCCGGCTGCCGGCAATGGACCCGGTCGCGCTGCACGATGCGGTGGATCCCACCGTGGCCGGGGTGGAGCATCTGGACCGCGCGCTGACCGAGGGCCGGGGCGTGGTCGCCGCGCTCACCCACAGCGGGAACTGGGACGTGGCCGGCGCCTGGCTGGTGCAGGCCCTGCGCCGCCGCGGCGAGCCGGCGACCTTCGTGACGGTGGCCGAGCGGTTGCACCCGGAGTCGCTGTACCGGCGCTTCGTCGGGTACCGGGAGTCACTCGGGTTCGAGGTGCTGCCGGCCGACGGTGGTGCCCGGACCGTCGCCACCCTGGCCGCCCGGCTGCGCGCCAACCGGGTGGTCTGCCTGGTCGCCGACCGCGAGCTGACCGGCGGCGGCATCGAGGTCGATCTCTGCGGCGAGCCGGCCAGGCTGCCCGGCGGCCCGGCCCAGCTGGCCCGGCACACCGGCGCCGCGCTGCTGCCGTTCGGCGGCTGGTTCACCGCTGGCGGCTGGGGCCTGCGGTTCCACCCGCCCATCGAGGTGCCGGCCGGGCCCGGCGGGCCGGCGGTGCGGGCCGCCACCCAGGCACTGGCCGAGGTGTTCGCGGTCGAGCTCGCGGCGCACCCGGCCGACTGGCACATGCTGCAGCCGGTCTGGTCCGCCGACCGCGCGGCGGCCCCGGTGGCCCAGGCGGCCCGATGAGCGACCTCGGGCGACTCGCGCGGACACCGGGCGCCGGCCTGCGGATCGGCATCGTCTGCCCGTACTCGTTCGACGTGCCCGGCGGCGTCCAGACCCACGTGGTCGACCTGGCCAAGGCACTGGGAGCGCTCGGGCACAGCGTCAACGTCCTGGCGCCCGCCGAGGTGTCCCGCACCGCGCCGGGGCAGCCGCCGCTGCCCGACTTCGTGACCCCGGCCGGGCGGGCGGTCGGGGTGCGCTACAACGGATCGGTGGCGCGGCTGACCTTCGGGCCGGTCGCGTACTCCCGGGTGCGCCGCTGGCTGGCCGAGAACGACTTCGACGTGCTGCACCTGCACGAGCCGATCGCCCCCAGCCTTTCGATGATCGCGCTCGCGGTCGCCGACGGGCCGATCGTGGCCACCTTCCACACCGCCACCGTCCGGTCCCGCGCGCTGACCACGTTCCAGGGTGTACTGCGCCCGATGCTGGAGAAGATCACCGCCCGGATCGCGGTGTCCCCGCTGGCCCGCCGGGTGCAGGTGGAGCACCTCGGCGGCGACGCGGTGGAGATCCCGAACGGGGTGAACGTGGCCCGGTTCGCCGACGGTCCCACGCTGCCCGGCTACCCCCGCCCCGGGGTGCGCACGGTCGGCTTCCTCGGCCGGTTCGGTGAGCCGCGCAAGGGGATGGACGTCCTGCTCGAGGCCCTGCGCGCGCTCCCGGCGGAGCGCATCGCGGACACCCGGCTGCTGGTCGTCGGCCGGGGTGACGAGGCCGCGCTGCGCCGCCGCGCCGGGCCTGACCTTGCGGCCCGGATGGACGTACTGGGCGAGGCCGACGACCTCACCACGGCGGCCGCGCTGCGCTCGATGGACGTCTACTGCGCCCCGAACCTCGGCGGCGAGAGCTTCGGCATGGTGGTCACCGAGGCCATGGCGGCCGGCGCTCCGGTGCTGGCCAGCGACCTGGACGCATTCCGCCGGGTGCTCGACGACGGCCGGGCCGGGCTGCTGGTGCCGACCGGTGACGCGGCCGCGCTGGCGGGGGCGCTCGGCGCGCTGCTCGCGGACGACCGGCGCCGGGCCCAGCTCGCGGCCACCGGCCGGGCCAGGGCCGCGCAGTGGGACTGGCCGGTCGTCGCGGGGTCGGTGCTGCGGGTCTACGAGGCGGCGATCGCGGCCGACCCGCGCCGCCCGGTCACCGGGCGGTCGGCGGGGCCGCGCGGGGTCGACCACCGGTCGGCGGCGAGCTGATGGACGCCTTCGGGCTGCTGCTGTTCTGCCTGCTCGCCGTTGCGCTCCTCGTGGTGGCCTCCTGCCTGCTGAGGGCGAACCGGCTGGACCGCCTGCACGTGCGCACCGATGCGGCGAAGGCCGCACTGCTCGCCGCACTGGAGCGCCGCGCGATGGTCGCGAGAGCGCTGGCAAGGGAGCTCGGCGACGAACAGCTGCTGGGCGCCGCGAGGCGCACCGAGCGGGTGCCACCACCGGAGCGGGAGACCGCCGAGAATGAGCTGAGCAGGTTGCTCGGGGCGCTGTCGGAGCAGGACATGCCGGCGGACCTGCACGGCGAGCTCGCCGACGCCCAGCAGCGGGTCATGCTGGCCCGCCGGGTGCACAACGACGCGGTGCGCGATACCAGGGCGCTGCGCTCGCGGCGCCTGGTGCGCTGGCTGCGCCTCGCCGGCAAGGCGCCCGCGCCCAGCTACTTCGAGATCGTGGACGCGGACGCCGGCGGGGACGACTCGACCGTGGTGCCACCGCGGCGCCGCCGGGCCGGGCGGGTGCTGCTGCTGGACTCCGCCGGGCGGGTGCTGCTGTTCGAGGGGATCGACCCCGCCCGGCCGCAGGAGTCGTTCTGGTTCACCCCGGGCGGCGGCGTGGAGTCGGGCGAGGACTGCCGCACGGCGGCGCGGCGCGAGCTCGCCGAGGAGACCGGTCTGGAGCTGCCCGCCGCGGAGCTGGTCGGTCCGGTCTGGCGGCGGCACGTGGTGTTCAGCTTCGACGGCCGCAACTTCGCCGCCGAGGAGGAGTTCTTCCTGGCCCACGCCGACCTCGGCCGGATCGACACCTCCGGCTTCAGCGACCTGGAGGCGGACGTCGTGCTGGGCCACCACTGGTGGACCGACGAGGAGCTGCGCGGCACCGGTGCGGTGATCTTCCCGAGGCAGCTCGGCGACCTGCTCGGCGGGCTTCGCGCAAGCCACTGGGACGGGGTGACCCGGGTGGTGTCCTGACCGACCTACAATCGGGAGTACCCCATCGGGTACCGAACCGAAGGCAGAGAGGTCACAGCGTGTCCGCCGAGCAACTCCCGTCCGATCGTTCCGAATCGACATCGGCCCAGCAGGGCTCCCAGTTCGGGACCGCCAAAGTCAAGCGAGGCATGGCGGAGATGCTCAAGGGCGGGGTGATCATGGATGTCGTCACCCCCGACCAGGCGAAGATCGCCGAGGACGCCGGCGCGGTGGCCGTGATGGCGCTCGAGCGGGTGCCCGCGGACATTCGCGCGCAGGGCGGCGTGGCCCGGATGAGCGACCCGGACATGATCCAGGGCATCGTCGAGGCGGTCTCGATCCCGGTGATGGCCAAGGCGCGGATCGGGCACTTCGTCGAGGCGCAGGTGCTGCAGTCCCTGGGTGTCGACTACATCGACGAGTCCGAGGTGCTCACCCCGGCCGACGAGGCGCACCACATCGACAAGTGGGCGTTCACCGTGCCGTTCGTGTGTGGCGCGACGAACCTGGGTGAGGCCCTGCGGCGCATCTCCGAGGGTGCCGCGATGATCCGGTCCAAGGGCGAGGCCGGTACCGGCAACGTCGTCGAGGCCACCCGGCACATGCGTTCCATCCGGGGCGAGATCCGCCGGCTCGCCGGGCTGGACAGCTCCGAGCTCTACGTGGCCGCGAAGGAGCTGCGCGCTCCGGTCGAGCTGGTGGCCGAGGTGGCGGCGGCGGGCAAGCTGCCGGTCGTGCTGTTCACCGCCGGCGGCATTGCGACGCCGGCCGATGCGGCCATGATGATGCAGCTGGGCGCCGAGGGTGTGTTCGTCGGTTCCGGGATCTTCAAGTCCGGTGACCCGGCTCTCCGCGCCGAGGCAATTGTCAAGGCCACCACCTTCCACGATGACCCGGACGTGATCGCAAAGGTGTCCCGGGGACTCGGCGAGGCGATGGTCGGAATCAACCTCAGCGACCTGCCGGAGAGCCAGCGCTACGCGGACCGCGGCTGGTAGAGCGCCTGTCGGCTCGCCTCCTGGCGTTGTCGTTCTCTTAATCTCCGGGTAGCGCGGCAGTACTCTCCGTGCTCGATGGGTATCGACCGTGTCACGCTCTGCGGTGAATCTTGGCTCCTTCGTCACTCAACTCACCTATATTCCTGTGAGCAATGAGACTGACGTTAAAGGAGGTGATTCGTGTGACTGCTGTGGCTTATGTGACTTCACACTGTGTCGCGGTCGATTGGCACGAACCGCACGGCGGCACGGATCACCGGAACTTAGCTGAGGCGAAGGTGACGCCGGCCCGCGCGACGGGGACCCGGTCGGGGGAGGGGTCCTGATGCGGGAACGACGTGCGGCACGGCTGCGGGCGCGGCGCCGGGAGCTGAACAGGAACCGCCGGGACCGGGGCCGGGGCGTGCTACCGAGGATGGCGCCGGACAGCGGTGCGCTGCTGCAGCGCCGGCACGCGCTGGTGGTGGCCGGCCTGGTCGGTGCGCTGGTGCTCGCGGTGGCCGGTGCCCGGTTCGCGGGCGCCTCGGACCACGGGACGACAGCTGCCGGCGAACTGGCCAGCAACGTGTCGACGGCCGCGGTGCTGCCGAAGGCCGACTCCCAGCCGACGCCGCCCGGCGCGGACGCCGGTGCCTCGCCGGACGCGAACTCCTCGGACGCCGGTTCGACGCCGGACGCGGGCTCGACGCCGGACGCGGCCTCCTCGCCGGACTCGGCCAGCGGCTCGACACCGGACTCGGGTTACCTGCCCGCCGACGCCGGATCGACGCCGGCGGAAGCGCAGCTCCCGGCGTCGCCGGCCGGCGCGGACCCGTTGCCGGCGCTGCCGTCGCCGTCCGTCGCACCGGCCCCGCCGGGCGACGCCAGCCCGCCGTCGGTGCTGCCGCCGGCGCCGATCGCCCCGGATCCTGGTCTGCCGGCCGGCGTTCCGGCTGGTCTGCCCTCCGGTGTCCCGGCGGTCCCTGGTGGTCTGCCGGCGGTCCCTGGTGGTCTGCCGGCTGGTCTGCCCGCGGTGCCCGGCGGCCTGCCGGCGGTGCCTGGTGGTCTGCCGGCTGGTCTGCCGGCGGTGCCCGGTGGGCTGCCCGCGGTTCCTGGCGGCCTGCCGGCGGTGCCTGGTGGTCTGCCGGCTGGTCTGCCCGCGGTGCCCGGCGGCCTGCCGGCGGTGCCTGGCGGTCTGCCGGCTGGGTTGCCGGCCGCGCCCGCGCTGCCGGCTGGGTTGCCGGCCGCGCCCGCGCTGCCCGGGGGACTTCCCGCTGGGTTGCCGGCGGCGCCCGCGCTGCCCGGGGGCCTGCCGGCTGGGTTGCCGGCGGCGCCCGCTCTGCCTGGTGGCCTGCCGGCCGTACCCGCGGCTCCGGCCGCCGCGGCCGCGCAGGCGTTGCCGCCGGCGGCAACGCCTGTGGCGGACAACCTGGCCGGCTCGGAGGTGACCGGCTCGGACCGGGCCAAGGATCTGCCGGCCGCACCTGAGCCGCCCGCCCCGCCGGATCCTGGGGCGCCCTCTGTGCCTGGCGGACTTCCGGTGCCGGGTGGGTTGCCGGTTCCTGGTGGTCTGCCGGCTGGTCTGCCGGCTGGTCTGCCGGCGTTGCCTGGTGGGTTGCCGGTTCCTGGTGGTCTGCCGGCCGGTTTGCCGGCGTTGCCGGGTGGGCTTCCGGTTCCGGCTGGGCTGCCGGCTGGTCTGCCGGCGTTGCCGGGTGGGCTTCCGGTTCCGGGTGGGCTGCCGGCTGGTCTGCCGGCACTGCCCGGTGGGCTTCCGGTTCCGGGTGGTCTGCCGGCTGGGCTGCCGGCTGGTCTGCCGGCACTGCCCGGTGGTCTCCCGGTCACCGGTGGGCTTCCGGCCGGTCTACCCGGTGGTCTTCCGGTGCCTGGCGGCCTTCCGATTCCTGGTGGGCTTCCGGTTCCGGGCGGTCTGCCGGCTGGGCTGCCGGCGTTGCCGGGTGGTCTCCCGGTGCCTGGTGGGCTTCCGGTTCCGGCTGGGCTGCCGGCTGGGCTGCCGGCTGGTCTGCCGGCTGGTCTGCCGGCTGGTCTGCCGGCACTGCCCGGTGGTCTCCCGGTGCCGGGGGCCTTCCCGCCAGCTCCCGCGCTGCCGGGTGCGGCCGCTCCGGCGGCACCCGCGGGCAGCTAGTGTCCCGCGCCGGAAATTCGTGTGATAAGTCCGGTGATTCAGATGGTGGCTGGCAAGACGCCGCCCGCAGCTCATACCGGGCGTATCCGCCAGGGCGGCAACGCCGGCAGGCGCCATCTGGGCGCCGGAATTATTTGCGCAGATTCCGGCGCGGGGCACTAGTAGCGCCCTGAACTATGCACGCTCTGCCGCGAGGCGCCCGGTCGGTGCCTCGCGGCAGAGCCGTGCGCCGCAACGGTCATGATCGACAGACCCGCCGCCGCCACGACCCCAGGGGGCACAGTCGGTGACCGGCCGATCGACTCAGGCCGCTGACCTGCGGGGTCGGGTTGCGCCGAGGTCGACATGAGTCCGGTTCTCAGCGAAAAATACCGGGCTGGCGTTGGTCTCGGTGACAAGGCATGCGCCAGTCGCGCCAGGGTTGACACCGGGGCCGCCCTGTCGGTGACGCTGCGTTACCCCCAGTGTGGCAACCAGCGGTCAGGTGTACTCCATGACCAGTACCGCGGCACTGGCCGGGGCGAGCGCCAGGTAGCTGTGCGGCACGTCGCCGGCGAAGCACGCGTAGTCGCCGACCTCGAGTTCGACCTGTTCGTCGACCGGGCCGCAGCGGACCCGCCCGGCGGTGATGACCAGGTGCTCCACCGTCCCCGGTAGGTGGGACTCGGCGACCCGGGCGGCGCCGGGCTCGAGCGCGATCACGTGCAGGTCCCGGCGCGCACCCGGCGGACAGGTCGACAGCACCGTCGCGCTGTACGGCGCCTCGGTGGACGGGATGGCCGGGCCGGCGCCGGCCCGGATGACCCGGACCGGTTGCGGCTGCGGGTCGACCACCCTGCTGAACGGCACGTCGAGCGCCACCGCCAGCGCCCACAGCGTCTCCACGCTGGGGTTGCCGTTCCCGGACTCGAGCTGCGACAGCGTCGACTTGGCGATGCCGGCCCGTCGGGCCAGCTCGGTCAGGGAGAGCCCGGCCCGGTCGCGCTCCCGGCGCAGCGCGCGGGCAATCAGGGGAATCGGGTCTGTTCGTTCCACTGGACTCTCTGTTCGACTTGACGAACGGCCTCTGTCATGTTCAGCATAGGGGACTATGTGTTCGATTTGGCGAACGACCCCACGGGAGGACCTCCGCGACGCGGTCGCACTGGGTGCGGCGATGGTCGTGGTCGGGGCGGCCTTCGGCGCACTGGCCGCGTCCGCGCACGTGTCGCTGCTGCTCACGGTGGCGATGTCGGTGTTCGTGTTCGCCGGCGGGTCCCAGTTCCTCGCGGTTGCGGTGATCGCCGCCGGTGGCGCGCCGCTGGCCGCGGTGCTCGGCGGGCTGCTGCTCAACCTGCGGCACCTGCCGTTCGGTCTCGCGGTGGGTGGCCTCGTCGGTCGATCCTGGCCGGCCCGGCTGCTGGGCGCGCATCTGATGGTCGACGAGGTGATCGCGTTCGCCCGCTCCCGGACGGGCCCGGCACGGGCCCGGCGCGCGTACTGGCTCCTCGGCGCGCTGATGTTCATCGGGTGGAACGTCGGAACGGTGCTCGGTGCCCTGGCCGGCACGGCGGTGCCGGACCCGAGCCACTTCGGGATGGACGCCGCGTTCCCGGCCGCCCTGCTCGCGCTGCTGTTGCCGGCGCTGCGGGAAGCGGATGCCGCCCGGGTGGCGCTGCTCGGCGCGGCGGCCGCCCTGCTGGTCACGCCCTGGGTGCCGGCCGGGCTGCCGGTGCTGCTGGCGTTGGCCGGCCTGGTCGCCGCGGGGCGCGCGCCGAAGGAGTACGAGGTGGTGTCGTGACGGGCTGGGCGGTTGCCGCGCTGGGTGCGGGCACCTACCTGATCCGGCTGTCCGGTCTGCTGCTGCGCCGCCGGCTGACCATCCCGGACCGCGTCCGCCGGCTGCTCGACCTCGGCGCTACCGCGCTGCTCGCGGCACTGGTGGCGACCGCCGTGTTCATCCAGGGCGAGGGCTTCGCCGGGTGGGCCCGACCGGCCGGGGTCGCGCTCGGTGCGCTCGCCGCCTGGTGCCGGTTGCCGCTGGTCGTGGTGGTGCTGGTGGCGGCCGGGGGGACGGCGGCGCTGCGATTGCTCGGCGTCTCCTGATCAGGGGAGCAGCAGGGCGGCGGTGGGCACCGCGACCAGTGCCAGCGCGGCGAGCCGGGATGCCGCGCGCGCCACCAGGGACGGCCGGCTCGGTCGGTGGTCGAGGCGGTCCAGCCGGCCGCTGACGGCGGCGGAGAACGAGGTCAGGGTGGCCCGCGCGGCGCCGCCGCCGACCTGTCGCAGCGCACCGGCGAGCGCGAGTTCGCCGGCCCGGGCCCTCGCCACGTCGTCGGCCCGCATCTCGACCAGGGTCGCCACCGCCACCTGGCCCGCGCCATTCCCGGTACCCAGGGCGCGGTCGCACCCCAGGCCACAAACGGCAGCACCACCAGGTCGTGGCGTTCCCGCAGGTGGGCGCGCTCGTGTGCGAGTACGGCGGCCAGCTCGGCGGGGGAGAGGGCGGCCAGCGTGCCCTCGCTGACCACGAGTCGGGAGCGCAGCCCCGGCAGGCAGTACGCCACCGGCAGTGGGTGCGCGAGCACCCGTGCGCCGGCCATCGCCGGCCACGGGGTGGCGAGCACGTCGAGCAGGTCGCGGTGCCGCTGCCGGGCGCGCAGGGTGCGGATGGCGGCCAGGCCGAGCACGCCGAGCAGTCGGGCGGCCAGCGCGAGGGAGGCGGCCAGCGCGAGCAGCTGCCACACCCCGAGCCCGGCCGGCCAGTCGCGGTGGCGCAGGTGTTCGGCGAGCTGACCGACGGCGACCGGGAGCGAGGAGCCCAGCGGGGCCAACCCGAAGCTCACCCCGGCGCCCAGCAGCGCGAGCCCCCCGGCCAGTCCGACGGCCTGCCACAGCAGCAGGGCGCCGGTGGGGTCGCGGGCCGGCCAGCGGGCGGCGGCCAGCGCCCGGCTGACCGGTTCGGCCAGCAACACCCCCAGCACGAGCAGTGCCGCCGAGGTCGGGATCACCGCAGCAGGTCGCGCAGCGCGGCCTGTTCCTCCGGCGGCATCCCGCCGAGGAAGCGGACCATCACCGCCCCGCGATCGGGTGCGCCGTCGAGAGCGTCGCGCATCAGCGTGGCGATGTGGTCCTCCCGGGTGCCGGCGGCCTGGTACCGGTGCGCCCTGCTGTCGCGGGTCCGACTGACCAGTCCCTTGCGTTCCAACCTGCCGAGCACGGTGAGCACCGTGGTGGTGGCCAGCTCCCGCTGCGCGAGAGCATCCTGCACGTCACGCGCGGTGCATGGCTCCGACGCCGCCCACAGCACGTCCATCACCGCACGCTCCAGCTCCCCCAGCCCTGCCATCCCGCTCCTCATCCACGTACGTGACTGCCGTCATTCTACAAGAAGTAGAACTTCTACCGCGTGTAGAAGTACGCTGGGCCCATGATCGACGACCTGACCGCCGCCCGGGAGCAGATGGAGCTCTCGCTGAGCTTCCACATCGTGTTCGCCGTACTCGGCGTCGGAATGCCGTGGCTGATGCTGGCGGCCGAGTGGCGCGGGCTGCGCACCGGCGACGCGCGCTGGACCGCACTGGCCAAGCGCTGGTCCAAGGCGGTGGCCGTGCTGTTCGCGGTCGGCGCCGTGTCCGGCACCGTGCTCTCCATCGAGTTCGGTCTGCTCTGGCCGACGTTCATGGCCCGCTTCGGTTCGGCGATCGGGCTGTCGTTCACCCTCGAGTCGTTCGCGTTCTTCATCGAGGCGATCTTCCTTGCGCTCTACCTGTACGGCTGGAAGCGGCTGAGCCCACGGCTGCACCTGCTCACCGCGGTCCCGGTGGCGGTCGGCGGGATGGCCTCCGCGCTGTTCGTGACGACCGCGAACGCCTGGATGAACGGCCCGGTCGGCCTGGTCGCGGGCCCCGGCGGCGGGCTCGTTGCCACCGATGCGCTGGGACCGTTCCGGGCACCCACTGCCGGTGCGCAGATGGTGCACATGGGCCTGGCCGCGCTGATGTGCACCGGCCTCGCGGTAGCCGCCGTCTACGCGTTCGCCATGCTGCGCGACCCCGCCCGCCGCGACGGCTACCACCGGCGTGGGCTGGCCGCCGGCGCGGTGCTCGGGCTGGTCAGCGCCCCGCTGCAGGTCCTGGTGGGGGACTGGGCGACCCGGGTCGTCGCGGACGTGCAACCGGCGAAGTTCGCCGCGATGGAGAGCCTGCCCCGCACCATGGACGGTGCGCCGTTCCACGCCGGTCCGTTCGAGATCCCGAACGCGCTATCGCTACTGCTGCACTTCGACCCGGACGCGCGGGTGGTCGGGATGGACGCGATCGCGGCGCCGGACCGCCCGCCGGTGTCGGTGGTGCACTGGTCCTTCCAGATCATGGCCGGCATCGGGACGGCGCTGGTGGCGCTCGCCGCCTGGGCGCTCTGGCTCTACCTGCGGCACCGCCGGGGCCAGCGACACGGCCGGGACATCCCGCACCCCACCGCCCGCCGGGGTTTCCTGCTCGCCATGGTGGCCGCCGGGCCGGCGCCGTTTATTGCGCTGCTGGCCGGCTGGGTCGTCACCGAGGTCGGCCGGCAGCCGTGGATCGTCTACCGGGTGATGCGGGTTCCGGACGCGTTGACCACGCAGACCGGCCTGGTCAGCTACCTCTACGTGACGGCGGTGGTCTACCTGGTGCTCGCGGTCGCGCTGGTGGCGATCCTGCGCCGGATCGCCCGCGGTGCGACCCCGCCCGACCCGGCGCCCGTGGCCCCGGCGCGGGACGAGGTGCCGGCATGACCGCGCTCGACGGGCTGGGCGTTGTGATCTTCGTGGGGTTGGCCGCGTACGCGGTGCTCGGCGGGGCCGACTTCGGCGCCGGCCTCTGGGACCTCAGCAGGAACCGGGCGCAGCGCGACCTGGTGGCGCGCGCGATGGCGCCGGTCTGGGAGGCCAACCACGTATGGCTGATCTTCGTGGTGATCACCCTGTTCACCGGGTTCCCGGGTGCGTTCGGAGTCCTGTCCAGGGCGTTGGTCGGCCCGGTCTCGATCGCGCTGCTGGGCATCGTGCTGCGCGGCGCGGCGTTCGTGTTCCGCCAGTACGGCGCGTCGCGCGACCCGGATGCCCCGATCGGCGCGGGCCGGCCGGTGCGGGGTACCGCGCTGTGGGGGCGGGTGTTCGCCATCTCCTCGCTGCTCACCCCGTTCGCGTTCGGCGCCGCCGCGGGTGCGCTGGCCGGCGGCGACCTGCGCGCGGACGGTTCGGCCGGGCTCTGGCGGCCCTACCTGGCGCCGCTGCCGGTACTCGCCGGACTGCTCGCGGTGACCTGCTGCGCGTACCTGGCGGCGGTGTACCTGAGCAGGGACGCCGAACGGATCGGCTCGCCGGCGCTGGTGTCCCGGTTCCGCCGGCGGGCGCTGGGTACCGGGATGCTGGCCGGCGCGCTCGCGGTGGCCGCGCTGCCACTGTTGCCGCCGGCGCTCGGCGGTGAGCTGCGCGGGGTGGGCCTGCCGGCGGTCCTGGTGTCGGCGACCGGCGGGGTGCTCGGCCTGGTGCTGCTCTGGCGCCGCCGGCACGCGCTGGCCCGGGTCGCGGCGGCGTCGGCGCCGGCCGGTCTGCTCGCCGGCTGGGCGCTCGGGATGCACCCGTGGGTGTTGCCCGGCCGGGTGCTGCTCGCCGACTCGGCGGCGCCCCCGGCGATCGCCGGCCCGGTGCTGATCGTGCTGCTCACCGGGCTGTTGATCATTGCGCCCTGCTACGTGTTCATGCTCCGGGTCCTGCGCGCCCAGCCGGACTGAGCGACGGGTGGGAGCAACTGCCGGGCGGTCGAACGGCAGCCGCCGTTGCGTATACCTACGCAGAGCTGCTCTGCGTAGGTATACGCAACAACCGCGCCACTGGTCAGCTCCGCACGTTCTCCGGCGCCTGGTCGTAGCGTGCGAACCGACGGCTGAACACCGCCGTGCCGTGCGTCATCGCGCGCAGGTCGACCGCGTAACGCAACAGTTCCGCCGCCGGTACCTCCGCGTGCACCACGGTGCGCCCCGGCCCGGCGGTGCCGTCGACACCGGTGTCCAGCTCGGTGCCCAGCACCCGGCCGCGCCGCGACGAGAGGTCACCGAGCACGGTGCCCAGGTGCTCGTCCGGGATCCGCACGGTGATCTCGTCGACCGGTTCCAGCAGCACGGTGCCGCAGGTGGCGGCCGCCTCCCGCAGGGCGAGCGCGCCGGCCGTCTGGAACGCCGCGTCCGAGGAGTCCACGCTGTGCGCCTTGCCGTCGACCAGGGTGAACCGGACATCCACCACGGGACAGCCCTCGGTCAGCCCGCGGTCCATCTGCGCCCGCACGCCCTTCTCCACGCTCGGGATGTACTGGGTGGGCACCGAGCCGCCGACCACCTTGGACACGAACTCGAAGCCGGAGCCCTGCGGCAGCGGTTCCACCTCGACGTGCACCACCGCGAACTGGCCGTGGCCACCGGACTGCTTGACGTGCCGCCCGGTGGCGCGGCCGGGCTTGGCGACGGTCTCCCGCATGGGCACCCGGACCGGCTCGGTGTCGACCTCGGCGCCGCCGGCGCGCAGCCGGGACAGCACCACGTCGGCGTGCGCCTCGCCCATGCACCACAGCACGATCTGGTGGGTCTCCTGGTTGCGCTCCAGGCGCAGCGTCGGGTCGGAGACCACCAGCCGGGCCAGTGTCTTGATCAGCGCGTCCTCGTCGCCCCTGGTGTGCGCCAGCACCGCGACCGGCAGCAGCGGCTGCGGCAGCTCCCAGGGGTCCAGCAGCAGCGGGTGGTCGGAGGCGGAGACGGTGTCGCCGGTCTCGGCGGAGCCGAGCTTGGTCAGCGCGCAGATGTCGCCGGCCACGCAGCTGGACACCTCGCGCAGGTTGGCGCCCAGCGGGGAGTAGACGTGGGCCAGCCGCTCGTCGCCGTCGTGCACGTGCTCGTCCGGCGCCTCTGCCGATCCGCCGCCCGAGCCGCCGTTGCCGTTCGCGGCGGTCCAGCCGTGACCGGAGACGTGCACCGAGCGCTCCGGGCGCAGGGTCCCGGAGAACACCCGGACCAGCGACACCCGCCCGACGTAGGCGTCCGCCGAGGTGCGCACGACCTCGGCGGCCAGCGGGCCGGCCGGGTCGGCGGTCAGCGGCGGGTGCGCGGCGCCGTCCACCCCGCGCACCGAGGGGAGCGGGTGCTCGACGGGGGAGGGGAAGCCGCCCACGATCAGCTCCAGCAGTTCGGGCAGCCCGGTGCCGGAGGAGGCACAGACCGGTACCACCGGGTGGAAGGTGCCCCGGGCGACCGCCTTCTCCAGGTCGGTGATCAGGGTGGCGGCGTCGATCTCCTCGCCCTCGAGGTAGCGCTCCATGAGCGACTCGTCTTCACTTTCCGCGATGATGCCTTCGATCAGCTCGTTGCGGGCCTCTTCGGCGTCCGGCGGCGGGTCGTCGACGGGCTGGCCGGCGACCGTGCGGGAGAGCAGCCCGTACAGGCCGGAGAGGTGCCCGCCCTCGCGCATCGGCAGGTAGAGCGGCAGTACCCCGGTGCCGAACGTGGTCTGGCAGCCGTCGACCTCCGACTCCAGGTCGGCGCGTTGGTGGTCGCAGCGGGCCACCACGACGGCGCGCGGCATCCCGACCGCAGCACACTCCTCCCACAGCCCCACGGTGGCCGCGTCGATACCCCCGTCCGTCGCCCCTTCCGCCGCGCTGACCACGAACAACGCCGCGTCCGCCGCGCGCAGCCCGGCGCGCAGCTCGCCGACGAAGTCGCCGTACCCGGGGGTGTCGATCAGGTTGATCTTGATGTTCTGGTGGCGCAGCGGGGCGACCGCGAGGCCGACCGAACGCTGCTGGCGGACGGCGGCCGGGTCGTGGTCGCAGATCGTGCTCCCGTCGACGACGGTGCCGGCCCTGGGGATCACGCCGGCCGATGCGAGCAGTGCCTCGACCAGGGTGGTCTTCCCGGACCCGGACGGCCCGACCAGGACCACGTTGCGGATCGCGGCCGGGTCCTCGGCCACGATCGCCCCGGCTCCCTGGCCGGCGTCAGCTCTGACTGCCATCTGAACCACCTCCGTCTACCTGCTCGTTACCTCCACGCTGTGTGTCCGATCTCACACCCGATGACCGGCGCAAACAAGGCCTGGAGCGGACTCGCCTACCCTGGGGAACGTGACGACCATCGGCGTGCTCGCCCTGCAGGGCGACGTCCGTGAACACCTGTCCGCGCTCACCGACTGCGGGGTGCGCGCGGTAGCGGTGCGCCGTCCCGCCGAACTGGACGCGGTCGACGGGCTGGTGCTGCCCGGCGGCGAGTCGACCACCATGAGCCGGCTGCTGGAGACCTTCGATCTGCTCGAGCCGGTCCGCCGCCGGATCGCCGACGGGATGCCGGCCTACGGGTCCTGCGCCGGGATGATCCTGCTCGCCCGCCAGGTGCTCGACGGCCGCGCCGACCAGCGCCAGCTCGGCGGGTTGGACGTGGTGGTGCGGCGCAACGCGTTCGGCCGCCAGGTCGACTCGTTCGAGACCGACCTGTCCCTGGTCGGGCTGGAGGGCGGCCCGGTGCACGCCGTTTTCATCAGGGCGCCGTGGGTGGAATCGGTCGGCCCGGACGTCGAGGTGTTGGCCACCGTGCCGCGGTCGCTACAGCAGGAGCCGGGCGCCGGAGCGGCCGAGGGTAGGATCGTCGCGGTTCGGCAGGGAATGGTGCTGGCTACCGCGTTCCATCCCGAGTTGACCGGTGACGGGCGGGTGCACCGCCTGTTCTGCGACCTGGTCCGAGGTGGCGATCGATCGCTGAACGCAGCGACCGGATAGCCCCGGGACGTACGTGCGGCGAGCGCCGCGGAAGGGGCATCCATGAGCGGCCATTCCAAATGGGCGACCACCAAGCACAAGAAGGCCGTCGTCGACGCCAAGCGAAGCAAGATGTTCGCCAAGCTGATCAAGAACATCGAGGTCGCCGCGCGCAACGGCGGGGGTGACCCGGCCGGCAACCCGACGCTCTACGACGCCATCCAGAAGGCCAAGAAGAGCTCGGTGCCGAACGACAACATCGACCGCGCGCTCAAGCGGGGTTCCGGCGCGGACGGCGGCGGGGCGGACTACCAGTCGATCACCTACGAGGGCTACGGCCCGAACGGGGTCGCGGTGCTGGTCGAGTGCCTGTCCGACAACCGCAACCGGGCCGCCTCCGAGGTGCGCACCGCGATGACCCGCAACGGCGCCCAGATGGCCGACCCGGGCTCGGTGGCCTACCTGTTCACCCGCAAGGGCGTCGTGATCGTGCCCAAGTCGGACTCCTCGGCGGGCGAGGACGACGTCCTGCTGGCGGTGCTGGACGCCGGCGCCGAGGAGGTCAACGACATCGGGGAGAGCTACGAGGTCGTCTCCGAGGCCACCGACATGGTGGCGGTGCGGACCGCGCTGCAGGACGCCGGCATCGACTACGACTCTGCCGACCTCACCTTCCTGCCCTCGGTCTCGGTGCCGCTGGACGCGGACGGCGCGCGCAAGGTCTTCAAGCTGATCGACGCGCTCGAGGACAGCGACGACGTGCAGAACGTGTACGCCAACTTCGACGTCACCGACGAGGTGCTCGCCGAGATCGAGTGAACCCGCTCTGATCGACCCGAGAGTAACTCCGGTCCTGATTGACCACGGTCGGAACCGGACCGGTGTTGCTTTCGGTCCGGCCCCGGACCGGTGGCGACGGTGGAGATTTGCGCAATTCAGTTGATCGAGTAGTTCCCGACGCTCGATCGCTGCTCCTAATCTTGCGCACACCGTCCGGGGCTCGAGGGGGAAGCGGGACCGAGAGGCGGCTGGCGAACGGTTCAGCTCTCGACGAGGAGATTGTGGTGCGACGCTCCAGCGGTTCGGTCAGGTTCGTGGCAATAGGGGCGGTCGCGGTCGCGGTCGTCGCGGCGGGTTGCAGCACACAGCGGGCCAGCGACAGCGGTTCGGCCGGCGCCAACTCGGGCCCGGTGAAGGTCGGCCTGGTCACCAAGACCGACACCAACCCCTACTTCGTCACGCTGCGCGAGGCCGCGAAGGCCGCCGCCGACCAGCAGGGCGCCCAGCTGATCGCGCTGGCCGGGAAGTTCGACGGTGACAACGAGGGCCAGGTCGCGGCCATCGAGAACCTCGTCCAGCAGGGTGTCAAGGGCATCCTGATCACCCCGAGCAACTCCGGCGGGATCATCGGCGCGCTGCAGCAGGCCAAGAGCCGGGGCATCACCGTCATCGCGCTGGACACCGAGACCGACCCGAAGGACGCGGTGGACGCGACCTGGGCGACGGACAACCTCGGCGCCGGGGAGAAGCAGGGCGCCTACGTCAAGGCCGCACTGAACGGCGCCGCGCCGAAGGTGCTGCTGCTGGACGGCACGCCGGGCGGAGCGGTGGACACCCAGCGCCACAACGGCTTCCTCAAGGGCATGGGACTGGCCGACGGCGCCCCGCAGATCGTCGGGCGGGCCAACGCCAACGGTGACCAGAACCTGGCCCAGCAGGCGACCGAGAACCTGCTGCAGCGCTCCACCGACATCAACTCGGTCTACACGCTGAACGAGCCCACCGCGCGCGGCGCCTACGCGGCGCTGACCGCGAAGGGCCTGACCAGCAAGGTCGTCATCGGTTCGATCGACGGCGGCTGCCAGGGCGTGCAGGACGTCAAGGCCGGCAAGTACGCGGCCACGGTGATGCAGTTCCCGAAGAAGATGGCCCAGGACGGCGTCACCGCGGTGGTCGACTTCGCCAAGAACGGGACCAAGCCCTCCGGCTTCCACGACACCGGCTCCGAGCTGATCACCGACAAGCCGCTGGCCGGCCTGGAAGCCAAGGACACCGCGTTCGGCTTGCAGAACTGCTGGGGCTGATCGTGCCCGCTGCCGGGGATGGCGACGAGGATCTTCTGAGCATGGAGGCGGCGACGTGACGGCTGTGGTGGGGGCGCGGCGCCGGGTCACCGCCTCCGAGCTGGTGCTGCGCTACCCCGCACTGGGCCCGAGCTGTGCCCTGTTGCTGGCCGTCGTGGTGTTCTCGCTGGTCACGAACACGTTCCTCAGCCTGGACAACATCAGCCTCGTGGTCGAGCAGTCGCTGGTGGTCGGCACCCTGGCCCTGGGCCAGACGCTGGTCATCCTGACCGCCGGGATCGACCTGGCGAACGCCGCGATCATGGTGTTCGGCACCCTGCTGATGGCCAAGCTGGCCGGTGCCGGCGGTGGCCTGACCGCGCTGCTGGCCGGCATCCTGCTCTGCGCGGCCGTCGGCTCCATCTCCGGCGTGCTGGTCACGTCGCTGCGGCTGCCGCCGTTCATCGTCACCCTGGGCATGCTCACGGTGGTCGCGGCCTCGTCGCGGATCTTCGCGGCCGGCCAGAGCTTCCCGGTCAGCAACGGGCTGCTCAACCTGCTCGGCCAGCGCTTCTACCTGTTCGGCCAGATCGAGATCACCCTCGGCATGCTGCTCGGCCTGGCCATGTTCCTGTTCGCCTGGTACGCGCTGAGCCGCACCGCGTGGGGCCGCCACGTCTACGCACTGGGCAACGACCCGGAGGCGGCCCGGCTCACCGGTATCCACGTCAACCGCACCCTGTTCAGCGTGTACCTGCTGGCCGGGGTGATCTACGGGTTCGCCGCCTGGCAGGCCATCGGCCGGATCCCCAACGCCGACCCGAACGCCTACCAGACCGGCAACCTGGACAGCATCACCGCCGTGGTGATCGGCGGTACCAGCCTGTTCGGCGGCCGGGGCGGGGTGCTGGGCACACTGGTCGGCGCGCTGATCGTCTCCGTGCTGCGCAGCGGACTCACCCAGGCCGGCATCGACGAGCTCTACCAGGACGTGGCGACCGGTCTGCTGGTCATCGTCGCGGTCGCGTTGGACCAGTTGGCCAGGAGGAGGTCGCGGTGACCGAGTCAGCGGAGGCAACGGCGACGCCGGCGGAACCGCCCCGGCTCGAGGACGCGGTCCTGCGCGCCGAGGGCCTGGTCAAGCGGTACGGCAGCGTGACCGCGATCGACGGGGCCGACTTCGACCTGCGCCCCGCCGAGGTGCTGGCGGTGATCGGCGACAACGGTGCCGGCAAGTCCACCATGATCAAGGCACTGTGCGGTGCGGTGATCCCGGACGAGGGCACCATCTGGCTGGACGGCGAGCCGGTCCGGTTCCACTCGCCGCTGGACGCCCGGCAGGCCGGCATCGAGACGGTCTACCAGACCCTCGCGGTGGCTCCCGCAATGGACATCGCCGGGAACCTGTTCCTCGGCCGCGAGCAGCGCAAGAAGGGGCTGTTGGGCACCGTGTTCCGCACCCTGGACCACAAGCGCATGCGGCTGGAGGCACAGCGCCAGCTGGATGCGCTCGGGGTGGCCACGGTGCAGAACATCGGGCAGCTGGTCGAGACGCTCTCCGGTGGCCAGCGCCAGGCGGTCGCGGTGGCCAGGGCGGCGATGTTCGCCCGCAAGCTGGCCATCATGGATGAGCCGACCGCCGCGCTCGGTGTGCGGGAGTCGGCGATGGTGCTGGACCTGATCCGGCGGATCCGGGACAACGGCCTGCCGGTGGTGCTGATCAGCCACAACATGCCGCACGTGTTCGAGATCGCGGACCGGATCCACGTGCACCGCCTCGGCAAGCGGGTCGCCGTGGTCAAGCCGGACGACTACGAGATGAACGAGGTGGTGGCACTGATGACCGGGGCGCTCCGGCTGGACGAGAGCGGCAATCTGGTCGATCAGAAGGTCGTGGTCCGGCCCCGGTCGGAAGGGTGAGCTCGACCCGCCGACCCACCGTGCTCTGCGTCGGGCTGACCACGCTGGACGTGGTGCACCACGTGACCGGACCGCCGCACTGGGGACGCAAGGAGCGCTCGGTGGGTGGGGAGCTGCTGGCCGGCGGGCCGGCCGCGAACGCCGCGGTCACCGCCGCCCGGCTGCTCGGCTCCGCCCGGCTGCTCAGCGCGGTGGGCACCCGCCCGGCCGCTGCCCCGGCGCACGCCGACCTGGCCGCCCACCACGTCGACGTCATCGACCTGGCACCGGCGGACTGGGACCTACCGGTGGCCAGCGCACTGGTCGACGTCCGCACCGGGGAGCGCACCGTGGTCTCGCCCGGCGCACTGGGCAACCGGGGTGTTGACGGCGCCCAGTACTCGCTGGCCGGCCTGCTGGACGACGTTGCCGTGGTGCTGCTCGACGGGCACCACCCGGCGTTGGCCGCCCGGGTGGCCGCCGAGGCGAACCGGGACAGGGTGCCGGTCGTACTGGACGCGGGCAGCTGGAAGGACGACCTGGAGCCGGTGCTGCCCCGGGTCGACCTGGCCGCCTGCTCGGCCGACCTGTGTCCACCCGGTGGGCGCCGCGCCGGTGACGACCCGTTCGGTGTGGCGACCGCGCTGCACCGGCGCGGGGTACCCACGGTGCTGGTCACCGACGGCCCGCGCCCGGTGGTGTGGAGCACCATGGACGGCAAGCGGGGCAGCGTGGCGGTGCCGGTGGTGAAACCGGTGGACACCCTCGGCGCCGGTGACGCGTTCCACGGAGCGTTGGTGGCCGCGCTCGCCGTGTACCCCGGTGAGTGGCGCCGGTGTGCCGGGCTGGCCGCCGAGGTGGCGGCGGTGCGGTGCGCCCGGCTCGGCTCGCGGGCCTGGCTGGAGGATCCGGGGTTGGCCGCGGTGGTGGCGCGGCTGCGCCCGGCCGGGCGAGGGGTGGCACGGTGAGCGGCGGCGAGCAGATCGGCCCGGTGAGCGGCGAGCAGGTCGGCCCGGTGAGCGGTGAGCAGGTCGGCCCGGTGAGCGGCGGGATCGTCTCGGCGGAGCAGCTGGAGCGGGCGGTGGGGCTGGCGTCGCGGGGACGTGCCCTGCTGGGCATCACCGGCGAACCGGGGGCGGGCAAGTCGACGCTGTCCCAGGCGCTGCTGGTGGCGCTGTCCGGGCGGGGGGTGCGCACAGCGCTGGTCGGGATGGACGGTTTCCACATCGCGCACCGGGCGCTGACCGAGCTGGGCCTGGTGGAGATCAAGGGCGCGCCGATCACCTTCGACGCGGCCGGCTACGTTTCGCTGCTGCGCCGGTTGCGCGACCCGGCCGAGCAGCTGGTGTGGGCGCCGGAGTTCCGCCGCGAGATCGAGGATGCGATCCAGTCCGCCGTCCCGGTCCACCCGGACGTACAGCTGGTGCTCACCGAGGGCAACTACCTGCTGGCGGACGGACCCTGGCGGCCGGTCCGGGACCTGTGCGACGAGATCTGGTACGTCGACGTACCGGAGGAACTGCGCCGCCAGCGGCTGGCCGCCCGGCACGAGTTCTACGGCCGGACGCCGGAGCAGGCCTGGGAGCGGACGCTGGGCTCCGACGAGCGCAACGCCGAGACGGTGACGGCGACCAAGGGCCTCGCCGACCTGGTCGTCACCCTCGGCGGCTAGCCCGCGCCCGAGCCGGACGGCCGCGGGCGGACGGCACACAGCGCCGTGTCGCCACCCACACGTTGGGACCTATGCGCCGCGGCATGGGGATGTGTGCCGTTGCCGGGACACAGCGTTTGTCGCCACACGCACACCCACCGGGCCACGCCGCAGGCTCTGTGCGAGCCGCGGCGGCCCCGTGCGAGCACGCAAATGGGGCTACGAGGCGGCGGCCAACTGGCTGAGGCGGTTGCGTTGGCGGAAGTCAAGGTCAACGTAACGCCACGCTTGTTCGTCTGCGTGAGAACCGGACTGGCGTTACCTTCGCCGTGTGCCGTGTGCCGTGTGCCGTGTGCCGTGTGCCGTGTGCCGTGTGCCGTGTGCCCGTGTGCCCGTGTGCCGTGTGCCGTGTCGGCTGACCCCGTGAGTGGCGAGTTGGGCTATAGCCCAACTCGCCACTCACGGGTCTGGCACGCTGCCGAGCACGGCGACACAGACCGGCTGCGGCCCGCGCAGACGCCACACACGTTGGAACGTGGGTGCCGCGGCATGGGATGTGTGCCGTCGCCGGGACCGGTTCCGGCGCCGCCGTGTGGGACCGGCTCCGGTGCCGGTGCCGGCGCGTCGGTGGGGGTGCGGGCGGAGGCCCCCGGTAGCCTCTCCTCGAACAGGTGTTCGTGGACGTTCTCCGGGGTGATCGAGAGGGGCAGTGCGGGTGCGGGTGCTCGGCATCGACCCGGGGCTGACCAGGTGCGGCATCGGCGTGGTCGACGGCACCGGCGGCCGCCAGGTGCGCTGCGTGACCTACCGCGTGGTGCGCACGCCGCCCGACGCCGAGGTGTCCCGCCGGCTGCTCATGCTGGCCGACGCGGTGCGGGAGTCGATCTGCGAGCACCGCCCGGACGTGGTGGCCGTCGAGCGGGTGTTCAGCCAGTCCAACGTGCGCACCGTGATGGGTACCGCGCAGGCCAGCGGTGTCGTCGCGCTGATCGCCGCGCAGGCCGGGCTGCGCGTGGTGTTCCATACCCCGAGCGAGGTCAAGGCCGCGGTCACCGGGTCGGGGCGGGCCGACAAGGAGCAGGTCACCGGCATGGTGGCCAGGCTGCTCGGGCTCGCCGAGGCACCCCGCCCGGCGGATGCGGCGGATGCACTCGCACTGGCCATCTGCCACTGCTGGCGAGGGCCCATGCTGGACCGGATGGCCGAGGCCAAGGCCACTTCGGACCGCCTCGCCCGGGCGCACCGGGCGAAGCTGGCCCAGGCCGCGTCCGCCGCTGCGTCCGCCGCTGCGTCCGCCGCCGGGTCCGCCGCTGGGTCCGTCTCTAAGGAACGGTGATTGCTGTGATCTCTTCGGTGCGCGGCCCGGTGCTGACCATCGGGTTGGACCATGCGGTGGTCGAGGTCGGCGGTGTCGGGCTCGCGGTGCACGCGACCCCCGGCACACTGGCCACCCTGCGCCGGGGTGAGGAGGCCCGACTGGCCACCACGCTGGTGGTCCGGGAGGACTCGCTGACCCTCTACGGGTTCGCCAACGCCGAGGCGGGCGAGTTGTTCCGGCTGCTGCAGACGGTCACCGGGGTCGGGCCGAGGCTGGCGCTGAGCATCCTCGCGGTGCTCGAGCCGGACGCGCTCTGCCGGGCACTGGCCGACGGTGACACGGCCGCGCTGAAGCGGGTGCCCGGCGTCGGGCTGAAGAGTGCCGAGCGACTGGTCCTCGAGCTGCGGGACAAGGTCGTCGCGGTCGCCCGGGTGCCGGTCGGGGGTGGCGTCACCGCCCCGGTGAGCGGCCGTGACCACGTGGTGGAGGCGCTGACCGGGCTGGGGTTCGCGGTCAGGCAGGCCGAGCAGGCGGTGGACGCGGTGTTGGCCGAAACCACGAATGGCGGCTCGGTGGACACCGCGGCGACCCTGCGCACCGCGCTGAGCAGGCTGGGCAAGGCCCGGTGACGGCGGGCCGCGAGAATGAGCTGGGCGAGGTGATGTCGTGAGCGAGCCGGTGGTGTCGGCGGAGGCCGAGCAGGAGGACCTGGACACCGAGGCCACCCTGCGGCCCCGCCGGCTCAGCGAGTTCATCGGCCAGGCCCGGGTTCGCGAGCAGTTGGAGCTGGTGCTGGAGGGCGCCCGCCGGCGCGGTGACCCGCCGGACCACGTGTTGCTGTCCGGCCCGCCCGGGCTGGGCAAGACCAGCCTGGCGATGATCATCGCGACCGAGCTGGGCGCGGCGCTGCGGATCACCTCGGGCCCGGCACTGGAGCGGGCCGGCGACCTGGCCGCGATGCTGTCCAACCTGATGCCCGGCGACGTGCTGTTCATCGACGAGATCCACCGCATCGCCCGGCCCGCCGAGGAGATGCTGTACCTGGCCATGGAGGACTTCCGGGTCGACGTGGTGGTCGGCAAGGGCCCCGGCGCGACCAGCATCCCGCTGGACATCGCGCCGTTCACACTGGTCGGCGCGACGACCAGGGCAGGGGCGCTGACCGGGCCGCTGCGCGACCGGTTCGGCTTCACCGCGCACATGGAGTTCTACGAGGCGGCCGAGCTGGACCGGGTGCTGCGCCGTGCCGCGGTCATCCTGGACGTGGATCTGCGCCCGGACGGCGCCGAGGAGATCGCCGGCCGGTCCCGGGGCACGCCGCGCATCGCGAACCGGCTGCTGCGCCGGGTCCGGGACTACGCCGAGGTCCGGGCGGACGGCGCGGTCACCCGGGAGGTGGCGCGCGCGGCGCTGAAGGTCTACGACGTGGACGAGCTCGGCCTCGACCGGCTGGACCGAGCGGTGTTGACGGCGTTGGTGCGGTCCTTCCGCGGTGGTCCGGTGGGGGTATCGACGCTGGCAGTGGCGGTGGGCGAAGAACCCGCTACGGTGGAGGAGGTCTGCGAGCCTTTCCTTGTGCGGGCCGGTATGTTGGCGCGCACCCCGCGTGGCCGGGTTGCCACCATCGGAGCCTGGCGGCACCTGGGCCTCGAACCGCCGCCCAACGCGGTCGGGGAGCAGGGGGAACCGCCGCCTGTACTGTTCGGGTTGTGAGGTTGGCAGACCCGATGACCCTCACGGAAGTACGGAGACCATGAACATCTCTACGCTGTTCCCACTCATCATCCTCCTGCTGTTTATCCCGATCCTGCTCAGCAGCCGGAAGCAGAAGCGGAACATGGCTGCGATGCAGCAGCTGCAGAGCTCGCTGTCCGAGGGCGACGTGGTGGTGACGACCTCCGGACTGCGCGGCACCGTGGTGGACAGCAGCTACGAGGAGACCGTCGACATCGAGATCGCGCCCGGCGTGGTGACCACCTGGGTGCGGGCCGCCGTCCGCGAGACGGTCAACCCGACCGAGCCCGCCTCGGAGGACGACACGCCGGCCGATGATGCGCCGAAGGCCGTCGACGCCCCGGCGCACGAGGAAATCCCGGCGCCCGCCACCCCGGCGCCCGAGGTGACCAAGACCGACGGCCCCGCCGCCAGCACCACCGAGGCGCCGGCGAACGACTCCACCGCGAGACGCAACAGCGCCTGAGCACGACCCTGGACGAATTGCCCGGGCGTCGGGATAAGCCTGAGCAAGGCGTCAGAAAGTAATTCGCACGCACCGGACGGGGTCATGCGCGAAACCGCGCACGGCCCCGTCTTTCGCTGTCCCGCTATCCCCGCGAATCCCGTGAACGGTGACCGTGTCGTAAACCAGCACCCGCTCAGCGGTGCAATCCTGCGCCGGACGGTGACGTCGGGAAAGACCGTCGAGGGGCCGGCGAAAGCGTAGGGATCGCATCGGTAACATCGGTGAAGCCCCCATACGCCCCGTGTCATCGGGGCGAGCCATCCCATAGGAGTTAGTTCAGTGGCCCCACCGGCCGGGCAGATCCGCCCATGGCGGTACGTGGCGACGTTCGTCGGCATCGTCGTTGTGCTCTACGCGCTGGTGTTCCTCACTGGTGACCGCAAGCCGAACCCCAAGCTCGGCATCGACCTCGAGGGCGGTACCCGGGTCACCCTGACCGCGCGCACCGCGACCGGTCAGCCGCCGACCAGGGAACAGCTCACGCTGGCCCGCGAGATCATCGACCAGCGGGTGAACGGGCTCGGTGTCAGTGGCGCCGAGGTGGTGCAGGATGGCAACAACCTGACCATCACCGTGCCCGGTGACCAGGGCCAACGCGCCAAGGACCTGGCCCAGACCGCGCAGCTGCGGTTCCGCACGGTGCTCGCCGGGCCGTTCAACGCAACCCCGGCGCCCGCGCCTGCTCCCGGATCCGGCAACGCCAACGTGACCCCGGGCCCGGGCAACGCGACGCCGACCCCCGGCAAGACATCCCCCCAGCAGCCCGCCCAGCCGCCCACCAAGGCACCCGGCCCGGGCTCGGCCGCACCGCACGCCATCGGCGCCGCCGCGCTGCAGGCGCCAGCACCGCACGCCCCGGCACCGCCGCCGACCCCGAGCCCGAATCCCGCGCCGCCCCCGGCGCCTTCGGGCGACACCGCTCCCAGCCTGAACAACGCGGTGGCCGCCGATCCCGAGCTCGCCAAGGAGATCGCCCTCGCCAGGGCGATGCGGCAGAGCACGAACCAGGACGTCCAACAGCTGGCCATCCAGCAGCTGCAGTGCACCGGCAACGACGTGCTGCGCGGCTACGACGACCCGACCAAGCCGCTCGTCACCTGCGACCAGAAGGGCACCGCCAAGTACCTGCTCGGCCCGTCCTTCCTGGACGGTACCGAGATCGCCAGCGCCTCCGCGGGCTACGACCAGCAGCGGGCCGGCAACGTCGTCAACGTGACGTTCAAGAGCGCGGGCGCCAAGATCTGGGGCGACTACACGACCGCGAACGTCGGCAAGCAGTCGGCGTTCGTGCTGGACACCGAGGTCGTGTCGGCACCGACGATCGACCAACCCATCTTCGGCGCCACCGAGATCAGCGGGTCCTTCTCCCAGGCCTCGGCGCAGCAGTTGGCCGGCGTGCTGAAGTACGGCTCGCTGCCGCTGTCCTTCGGCACCTCCGACGCGCAGACCGTGTCGGCGACGCTGGGGCTCGCCTCACTGCAGGCCGGCCTGATCGCCGGCGCCATCGGGCTGGCACTGGTGTTCGTGTACTGCCTGTTCTACTACCGGGCGCTCGGCGTGCTCACGATCCTCTCGCTGGCGCTGTCCGGCGTCGTGGTCTACGCGGTGCTGGTGCTGCTCGGGCGGTCCATCGGGTTCACCCTGGACCTGGCCGGGGTCGCCGGTTTCATCGTGGCCATCGGTATCACCGCCGACTCGTTCGTGATCTTCTTCGAACGGTTGAAGGACGAGGTCCGCGAGGGCCGGAGTTTCCGGGCGGCGGTACCCCGGGGCTGGGTGCGCGCGCGGCGCACCATCCTGTCCGCCGACGCGGTGAGCTTCCTGGCCTCCGCGGTGCTGTACCTGCTGGCCATCGGGGATGTGAAGGGTTTCGCCTTCACCCTCGGCATGTCCACCATCCTGGACCTGGTGGTGGTCTTCCTGGTCACCCATCCGCTGGTCGTACTGGCCGCGCAGTCCAGGGTGTTCAGCAGCCCCACCTGGTCCGGGCTGGGCGCGGTAGCCCGGATCGGCGCGATGCGCAGGCGCGCGGCGGCCGCGGCCGCGAAGGGAGCCTGAGATGGCACACCCCGAAACCGGCCTGAGCCGGTCCGAGGAACGGTCCACCCGGGGCAACTTCTTCAGCCGCCTCTACACCGGCACCGGCGCGTTCAACATCGTCGGCAACCGCAAGCGCTGGTACCTGGTCTTCGGCTCACTGGTGCTGATCTGCATCGCCTCCATGGTGTTCCGGGGCTTCAGCCTGAGCATCGAGTTCGAGGGCGGCACCCAGATCCAGTTCTCCACCGTGGGCATCACCGGCGACGCGTCGAGCCTCAACGTCGACAAGGTGATCTTCGACGCGGTCGGCGCGAAGCCGGCGTCGGTCCAGGTGGCCGGCAGCGGCACCTCACAGACCGTGCAGGTCCGCACCGAGACGCTGACCGCCGCCCAGCAGCAGCAGGCCAAGCAGGCGCTGTTCGACGCCTACCACCCGCTCGGGGCGAACGGCCAGCCGGACGCGAACGCGATCAGCGAGACCGCCGTGTCGTCCAGCTGGGGCGGTGAGATCACCACCCAGGCGCTGATCGCGCTGGCCGTGTTCCTGGTGCTCGTGTCGATCTTCCTCGCGGTCTACTTCGAGCGCTCGATGGCGATCGCCGCGGTGGTCGCGCTGATCCACGACCTGGTGGTCACCGCCGGGGTGTACTCGATCGTCGGGTTCGAGGTGAGCCCGTCGACGGTGATCGGGCTGCTGACCATCCTCGGCTTCTCGCTGTACGACACCGTGGTGGTGTTCGACAAGGTCAAGGAGAACGGCCGGGGCCTGCTCGGGCTGACCAGGCGGACCTACCCCGAGACCGCCAACCTGGCGCTGAACCAGACCCTGATGCGCTCGATCAACACCTCGCTCATCGCGGTGCTGCCGGTGCTCGGGCTGCTCATCGTCGGCGTCGGCGTGCTCGGCGTCGGCACCCTGGCGGACCTGGCCCTGGTACAGATGGTCGGCATCATCGCCGGCGCCCTGTCGTCGATCTTCCTGGCCACCCCGGTGCTGGTGGACCTGAAGATGCGCGACGCCCGGTTCCAGCAGCAGGCCAACCGGGTGTACGCCCGGCGGGCCAAGCAGGCCGGGAGCGTCGACGCGGACGGCGACACCAGCGAGGTGGATGTCACCGACGACACCGCGCTGAACGGCGAGCTGCGCCGGGAGCGGGCCGTCGCGGCCGCCGCCGGGGTGCCCGCCAGGGCGGCCGGCAGCCGTCGGGCGGCGGGCAACCGCTCGGCCCGGTCCGGCCGGTCCGCCACCCGCACGGAGCGACCGACCGGCAAGCGCCGCCGGTGACCGACGGGGACGGTCGGGGGCCCAGCACGCTGGTCAACGAACCGACCCCTGAGCTGACCCGGGCGGCCGAGCTGATCAGGGACGTCCCGGACTTCCCGGAAGCGGGCGTGCTGTTCCGGGACGTCACGCCGCTGCTGGCGGACGCGGCGGCGTTCGGCGCGGTGATCGGTGCGATGGCCCGGCCGGCGAGCGGTGCGGACGTGGTGGTCGGCGTGGAGGCCCGAGGTTTCCTGCTCGGCGCGGCGGTCGCGCTGGCTGCCGGGGTCGGCATGGTGCCGGTGCGCAAGGCGGGCAAGCTGCCGCTGGTCGCGGCGTCGCGGGACTACCAGCTGGAGTACGGCTCGGCCACGCTGGAGCTGCCGGCCGGCGGGGTGCACCCCGGTTCCCGGGTGTACCTGGTCGACGACGTGCTGGCCACCGGCGGCACCCTGCGGGCCAGCTGCGAGCTGCTCGAGCAGGTGGGCGCCGTGGTCGTCGGGCTCGGTGTGCTGCTCGAGCTGACCGCACTGGGCGGCCGCGGTGCGCTCGCCGGTCGCCCTCTGCACGCCCTGATGCGCGGCTGAGCGGGATGTTAACCCGGCCGGGGGACGGACCGGCGGCAACGTCGCTATCCTCGTAACGTGGAGCGCGCGTGAGTACCGTTGAGCGTCAACCGGCCGTGCCGGCCGAGACCGCGCCGCCCGCTGCTCCCGCCCGACCGTCGGCCACCCGCCGGGTGCGGGCCCGCATCGCGCGGCGCATCTCCTCGCCGCGTGCGGGCGCGGTCAAACCGGTGCTGGAGCCGTTGGCCGCCGTGCACCGCCAGGTCCACCCGAACGCCGACCTCGCACTGTTGCAGCAGGCCTACGACGTGGCCGAGGAGCGGCACGGGGACCAGAAGCGCAAGTCCGGCGACCCCTACATCACCCACCCGCTCGCGGTCGCGACCATCCTGGCCGAGCTGGGCATGGACACCACCACGCTGGTCGCCGCGCTGCTGCACGACACCGTCGAGGACACCGGCTACCTGCTCGAGGAGCTGGGTGCCGACTTCGGCGAGGAGGTCGCGCACCTGGTCGACGGCGTCACCAAGCTGGACAAGGTCAAGCTCGGCGCGGCGGCCGAGGCCGAGACCATCCGCAAGATGGTGGTCGCGATGGCCCGGGACCCCCGGGTGCTGGTGATCAAGCTGTCGGACCGGCTGCACAACATGCGCACGATGCGCTTCCTGCCGCCGGAGAAGCAGGCCCGCAAGGCGCGCGAGACGCTCGAGGTGTTCGCCCCGCTGGCCCACCGCCTCGGCATGGCCACGGTCAAGTGGGAGCTGGAGGACCTGGCCTTCGCGCTGCTGCACCCGAAGAAGTACGACGAGATCGTCCGGCTGGTTGCCGACCGCGCGCCGTCCCGGGACACCTACCTGCGCCAGGTCATCGACGAGGTGAACGCGCAGCTCGACGGCGCGCGGATCGCCGCGACCGTCGAGGGCCGGCCCAAGCAGTACTACTCGATCTACCGCAAGATGATCGTCAAGGGCAAGGACTTCGACGACATCCACGACCTGGTGGGTGTGCGGATCCAGGTCGACGACGTGCGGGACTGCTACGCCGCGATGGGCATGGTGCACGCGCTGTGGCAGCCGATGCCCGGCCGCTTCAAGGACTACATCGCGCAGCCCCGGTTCGGGGTCTACCAGTCGCTGCACACCACGGTGATCGGGCCGGACGGCAAGCCGCTCGAGGTGCAGATCCGGACCAGGGACATGCACCGTACGGCGGAGTACGGCATCGCCGCGCACTGGCGCTACAAGGAGACCAGGGGCACCCACACCGGGCAGGCCGTCGAGGTCGACGAGATGGGCTGGATGCGCCAGCTGCTCGACTGGCAGCGCGAGGCGGCCGACCCGGGGGAGTTCCTCGAGTCGCTGCGCTACGACCTGGCTACCCGGGAGATCTTCGTCTTCACCCCCAAGGGCGACGTGGTCACCCTGCCGTCCGGTTCCACCCCCGTCGACTTCGCCTACGCGGTGCACACCGAGGTCGGGCACCGCTGCATCGGGTCGCGGGTGAACGGGCGCCTGGTCGCGCTCGAGCGCAAGCTGGAGAATGGCGAAGTCGTCGAGATCTTCACCTCGAAGGCCGGCGGCGCCGGACCCAGCCAGGACTGGCTGACCTTCGTGGCCTCACCGAGGGCCAAGGCGAAGATCCGGCACTGGTTCGCCAAGGAACGCCGCGAGGAGGCCATCGAGGCGGGCAAGGAGGCCATCGCCAGGGAGGCCCGCCGCACCGGCATGCCGCTGCAGCGCCTCGCCTCGGCCGACTCGATGGCCGCGCTGTCCCGGGAGCTGCACTACCCGGACCTGTCCGGGCTGTACGCGGCGGTGGGGGAGAGCCACGCGTCCGCCAAGCACGTGGTGGCCCGGCTGGTCGCGCTGCTCGGCGGCGTCGAGGACGCGGAGGAGGAGCTCGCCGAGCGGGCCACCCCGTCCACGGTGCAGCGCCGCAGGGCGAGCGGCGACTCGGGTGTCGCCGTGGTCGGCGATGCCGGCGGCATGACCGACGTGTGGGTCAAGCTGGCCCGCTGCTGCACCCCGGTGCCCGGCGACGAGATCATCGGCTTCGTCACCCGCGGCGGCGCGGTCAGCGTGCACCGCTCGGACTGCACCAACTCCGACTCGCTGCGCGGCCAGAGCGAGCGCCTGGTCGAGGTCGAGTGGCACGCGTCGCCGAGCGCGATGTTCCTGGTCAGCATCCAGGTCGAGGCACTGGACCGGCACCGGCTGCTGTCCGACGTGACGAAGGTGCTGGCGGACGAGAAGGTCAACATCCTGTCCGCGTCGGTGACCACCTCGCGGGACCGGGTGGCGGTGTCCCGGTTCGCCTTCGAGATGGGCGACCCGAAGCACCTCGGCCACCTGCTGCGGGTGGTCCGCAACGTCGAGGGCGTGTACGACGTGTACCGGGTGACCTCGGCGCGGTAGGTCGGCCGCCGGGCCCAGGGCGGGGTCCGGGCGGGCTGGGCCGGGTTGGGTGGGCGGTGGTCCGGTTGGCCGGGCCCGTGGGAGCTCGCTAGGTCGGTGGCGCGGGAGCGCGGTGGCGCGGGCCTGGTAGGTCGGTGGGCCGGGGAGGGTTGTCGGCCTGTCGCGGGGTGGGGCGGGGGCGTGGTAGGTCGGTGGGCCGGGGAGGGTTGTCGGCCGGTCGCGGGGTGGGGCGGGGGCGTGGTAGGTCGGTGGGCCCGGGATGGGTTGTCGGCCGGTCGCGCGGTGGCGCGGGGGCGTGGTAGGTCGGTGGGCCCGGGATGGGTTGTCGGCCGGTCGCGGGGTGGGGCGGGGGCCTGGTAGGTCGGTGGGCCGGGATGGGTTGTCGGCCGGTCGCGGGGTGGGGCGGGGGCCTGGTAGGTCGGTCGGCCGGGATGGGTTGTCGGCCGGTCGCGCGGTGGCGCGGGGGCCTGGTACGTGGGTGGCGTGGTTGGGCGCTGTGCCCTGAGCTGCTGCGCGCTCAATCTGGCGGCGTAAGGCGCCATTTCGTGATCAAAGTAACGTCAGGCTGGTTTCTGAGCTCCAAAACAGGCCTGACGTTACGTTGACCATGAATTAAGCCCCAGAGTCTGACTCCCGTGTACCTCGTGTTATTCCCGCGCACGTTCCGTAGTTCCCGCGCACCTTACGACCGCACGTCGCGCACTTGCCGTGGACGTCGCGCATGGTGCGGACTGCGCGAGAAGCACGCGAGTGCGCGGCGTCGAGGCTGAGTTGGCGCGGCCACCGGAGCAGCGAACGCGGCCCCGGTCAGCTGACGGTGACCTTGGTGATGGTGACGGCCATGTTGGGCTTGCCGCCGCCGGGGTTGGGGTCGAGCGAGCCGTCGTCGCCGGCCTTGGCGACCTTGTCCAGCACTGGCAGCGAGGCCGGTGTGATGTAGCCGAACACGGTGTAGTCCGGGGTCAGCGCCGAGGCATCGCCGTAGATCATGAAGAACTGGCTGCCGTTGGTGTTCGGCCCGGCGTTGGCCATTGCCAGGTAGCCCCGGCCGTAGGTCAGCTGCGGGTAGGTCTCGTCGGCGAACGAGTAGCCGGGGCCACCGCTGCCGGTGCCGGTCGGGTCACCGCACTGCAGTACCTGCAGGCCGGGTGAGGTGGTCAGCCGGTGGCAGGAGGTGTTGTTGAAGTAGCCCTGCTTGGCCAGGCTGACGAAGCTGTTCACCGTGCACGGTGCCAGGTCGCGGTCCAGGGTCATGTCGATCTGGCCGGCGCTGGTGGCCAGCGCGACCGGCGCGGTGCCCCGGGCACTGACGTTGGCGCCGGGTGGCGCCTGGGCCGGCCGGGCGGCCTGGCCGTCGGGCTTGTAGGTGCAGTTCACCGACGCGGGGAACGCCGTCGGGCGCTTCAGCGGCGGCGCGATCTGCGTCGGGATGTTGACCGGGGCGGCGGGGGGCGGCGTGGCGTTCGCGGCGGTGCTCGGCGGGGCGGCGCTGTTGGCGGCCGGCGGGGTGGAGCCACCGCCGAGGGTGCTGAACAGCACCACCGCGGCGACCACCGCGACCACGACGACCACAGCGGTGATCGCCGCGGTCTTCTTGCGGCGCTTCGACCGGTCGTTCCGGCGTTCCTGCTGGCGCTGGAGCTTGCGCTTGGCTGCTTCCCGGCGCTGCTGGTTCGTCGTCACCGCTGAACGTCCTCCCATACCCCACTGCTCGATCTGCGCACTCGGGCCCGGCGAATGACGGGGCACTCGTTCGGCGCGGTCGGTCGCTCACCGATGCCGGCCCGAGGCAACGCCGCAGCTTAGCGAGCGGGCGCTGAGTGGCCGCGGCGCGGTGGCCGCGGCTGCAGGCCTTAGGCTGGCCTGGTGTTGATTGCAGGCTTTCCCGCTGGCGCGTTCCAGACCAACTGCTTTGTGGTCGCCGCCGCCGCCGGCGAACCCTGCGTGGTGGTAGACCCTGGTCAGGACGCGGTCGAGCCGCTGACCGAGCTGCTCGCCGAGCACCGGCTGAACCCCGTCGCGGTGCTGCTCACGCACGGCCATTTCGACCACACGTTCAGCGTCGCGCCGGTGTGCGACGGTCACGACATCCCGGCCTGGATCCATCCGGACGACCGGGACCTGCTGGCCGATCCGCTGAAGGGTCTCAGCGCCGACGCGGCCGCGTTCTTCGGCGGCCGCCTGGAGATGCGCGAGCCCCGGGAGGTCCGCCCGCTCGACGACGGCGCGGTGCTGGACCTAGCCGGGCTGCGGCTGACCGTGGACCACACGCCCGGCCACACGCCAGGCTCGGTGATCTTCAGCGGCACCACCGGGGAGGGCGCCGAGCTGATCCTGGCCGGGGACACGCTGTTCGCCGGGTCGATCGGGCGCACCGACCTGCCCGGCGGTGACCACCGGCTGATGCTGGCCAGCCTGCGCGACAAGCTGTTGACCCGCGACGACGCCACCCTGGTGCTGCCCGGGCACGGCCCGACCACCACGATCGGCCGGGAGCGGGGCAGCAACCCGTTCCTGCGCGACCTGGCGCCGAGCGCCGATCCGGACCTGACAGTGAGACGAGGACTGTGAGCACGTTCGCTGCCCCCAAGGGCATCCCGGAGTACTACCCGCCGGACTCGGCGGCGTTCGTCGCGGTGCGGTCCGCCCTGATCACCGCCGCCGACCGGGCCGGTTACGCGTCCATCGAGCTGCCGATCTTCGAGGACACCGCGCTCTATGCCCGCGGCGTCGGCGCGTCGACCGACGTGGTCAGCAAGGAGATGTACACCTTCGCCGACCGGGGCGGCCGGTCGGTGACGCTGCGCCCGGAGGGCACCGCCGGCGTCGTCCGCGCGGTGATCGAGCACGGGCTTGACCGGGGCACTCTGCCGGTCAAGCTGTCCTACAGCGGCCCGTTCTTCCGGTACGAGCGCCCGCAGGCCGGCCGGTACCGGCAGCTGCAGCAGGTCGGCGTCGAGGCGATCGGCGTGGACGACCCGGCGCTGGACGCCGAGGTGATCGCGGTGGCCGACGCCGGGTTCCGGGCGGTCGGGCTGACCGGGTTCCGCCTCGAGCTGACCTCGCTGGGCGACGACACCTGCCGCCCGGCCTACCGCGAGCTGCTGCAGGCGTTCCTGCGCGCGCTGCCGCTGGACGACGAGACCAGGGCGCGCGCCGAGCTGAACCCGCTGCGCGTGCTGGACGACAAGCGCCCCGAGGTGCGGGCGCTGATGGCCGACGCGCCGCTCATGGTCGACCACCTCTCCGACGCCTGCCGGGAGCACTACGAGCAGGTCAAGCTGCACCTGGACGACCTCGGCGTGCCCTACGTCGAGAACCCCCGGATGGTGCGCGGGCTGGACTACTACACGAAGACCACGTTCGAGTTCGTGCACGACGGCCTGGGCGCGCAGTCCGGCATCGGCGGCGGCGGGCGCTACGACGGGCTGATGGCCGAGCTGGGCGGGCAGCCGCTGTCCGGGGTCGGCTTCGGCATCGGGGTGGACCGCACGCTGCTGGCCTCCCGCGCCGAGGGGCTGACCGTGGCCGACCCGGCGCGCTGCGACGTGTTCTGCGTGCCGCTGGGGGAGAAGGCGAAGCGGCGGCTGGTCGCGCTGGCCGGCGAGCTGCGGGCCGCCGGGGTGCGGGTGGACCTGGCCTACGGCGGGCGCGGGCTGAAGGGCGCGATGAAGGCGGCCGACCGCTCCGGTGCCCGGTTCGCCCTGGTCCTCGGCGAGCGAGACCTGGACGCCGGCACCATCGGGGTGAAGAACCTGGGCGACGGCACCCAGGTCGACGTCGCGCTGGAGCAGGTCAGCCAGCGGGTGACGGAGCTGGTTCGCGGCTAGCCACCAGCGCCGCCACCCCGGTGGTGATCGGCACCGAGGCGACCAGCCCGATGCTGCCGACCAGGGTGCGGACCAGCTCGCTGGCCACGTCCTGGGCACTCATCGACTGGCCGAGGCTCAACCCGGACACGCTGAAGAACAGCAGCAGCGGCAGTGAGGCGCCGGCGTAGGCGAGCACCAGGGTGTTCACCGCCGAGGAGATGTGGTCGCGGCCGATCCGCATCGCGGCGGCGAACAGTTCACCCGGGCTGAGCAGGGAGTTCGCCCGCCGCAGCTCCCACACCGCGCTGGTCTGCGTCACCGTGACGTCGTCCAGCACACCGAGGGCGCCGATCACGAAGCCGGCGAGCAACAGGCCACGCGGGTCCAGGCGCGTGCCGTTGCCCAGTGCCGCGACGAGGTTCTGTGTCGAGTCGTCCAGGCCGGTGAGCTGGGCGGCGGTGGTGAAGATTGCGCTGAGCACCCCGATCAGGCCCAGGCTGACCAGGGTGCCGAGGACCGCCGTGGACGTCCGCGCCGACAACCCGTGGCTCAGGTAGAGCACCGCGAACATGATCAGGCAGGCGCCGACCAGTGCGACCGCGAGCGGGCCGCGGCCGTCCAGGATCGCCGGCAGCATGAACATGATCAGGACCACAAAACTGACGCCGAGCGCGACCAGGGCGGCCACCCCGCGCCAACGGCCGAGCAGGATCACCGCGGCGGCGAACAGCAGCCCGAGCACCCACAGCGAGGTGCTCCGCTGGAAGTCGGCCACCTGGTAGGACCCGGTGTCGTTCGGGTCGCCGCCGCCGTACTGCAGGACGACCTTGTCGCCGACCCGGTACTTAGGGCTGGTCGGCTCCACCGGGAACACGCTGACGATGCCGTGCCCGGCGGCCGCGCCGTCGGTCATCATCAGGCTCAGCGCCACACAGTCCTGGGGGCCCTGTTTCTGGCCGGGGGCGGCTTGGCTGCAGTCCGCCGGGGTGACCGCCGCGACGTCGGCGTCGACGATCTGCTGGCGCGCGCCCGGTACCGGCGGCACGCCGCTGAACGGGTAGAGCAGCAGCACGCCGACCACACTGGCGATCGCGCACGGCACCAGGAACACCGCGAGCAGGATCCGGACCCGGCGGCTGGCCGGTGCCGCCGGACCGTGCCCGTGGCCATGACCGTATCCGTGGTCGTGCCCGGCGGACGGGTTCTGGCGGGTGACCGGGGCCTGGGGGGCGGTCAGCGCGTCGTCGGGCTCCGTCGTGGGCCACGATCGCGACGGTGCCTCAGTGGCGGGTCGGCGCTCGCGACCGTGGCGTCCCATGCCGGCATCCTCGCAATGCCCGGCTGAGACGCCCCCCGGCCCCCTGCCGAAGGACGCGGTGTCAGTCGGCGATCGCGGCGTAGGCGCAGGTCCAGAAGTCCCGCCGGATCGCCGGCCCGGCGGGCGAGGTGAACGTGCTCTGGGTCAGCAGCACGCCGATCAGCCCCTCGTCCGGGTCGCAGTACCAGGAGGTGCCGACGCCACCGTCCCAGCCGAAGCCGCCGGGCTCCCCCGGCCGCCACTGGTTGATCACGGACAGGCCGAGCCCCCAGCCGCAGTGGTCGAAACCCCACACCTCGGGGGTGGACGCCGCCTTCTGCTCGGTGGAGAGCTGGTCGACGAGCATGGCCCGCACCGTCGGCCGGGACAGCAGCCGCCCGCCCGGGTAGCCGCCGTCGGCGAGCATCATCCGGCCGAACGCAGCCAGGTCCGCCGCCGTGGACACCAGCCCGCCGGCACCGGAGGCGAACGGCGGGGGCTGCCGCCACTGGCTGTCCGCCACCCCGTCCAGCAGCCTGAGCTTGCCGGTCCCCGGGTCGGTGTCGTAGCTGGTGGCGAGGCGGGACAGCTTCCCGGGCGGCACGCTGAACCCGGTGTCCACCATGCCGAGCGGTTCGAAGATGCGCTGCCGCAGCAGCTCCGGCAGCGGTTGGCCGGCGGCCCGCGCGAGGAGGATGCCGAGCACGTCGGCGCCGGTGTTGTACATCCAGCGCTCGCCGGGCTGGTGCATCAGCGGCAGCTCGCCGAGGCGGCGCAGCCACTCGTCGGTTTCCGGGCCCTCGGCGGGTGTGGGCGGCGCGGTACCGCCGAGCTGCCGCTCCGACCAGGCCCGCTGGATCGGGAGGCTGTCCGGCGCCGCCAGGACCACGCCGAACCCCAGCTGGAAGGTGAGCAGGTCCCGCACGGTGATCGGCCGGTTCGCCGGCACCGTGTCGTCGAGCGGGCCGTCGATCCGGCGCAGCACCTGCCGGTCGGCGAGCTCGGGCAACAGCTCGTCGACCGGGTCGTCCAGTCCGAGCACGCAGTCCTCGACGAGCATCATGGCGGCGACCGCGGTGATCGGCTTGGTCACCGAGGCGATCCGGAAGATGGTGTCCGCGCGCATCGGGTCGGCGCGGTCCAGCGCGGTGTGCCCGACCGACTCCAGGTGGGTCTGGCCGCGCCGCTCGAGGTAGTAGACGACGCCGGAGACCGCCTCCCGCTCGACGTGGCCGGCCATCACCCGGTGCAGATGCGCCAGCCGTGCCGGGGACAGGGCGGCGGGTCGAGCTGTGCTCACGGTGACCTCCATGCGGGTAGGTCGGGGCGGGGAGCCGGAACCGGACACGTCATCCCGAGGGAATCAGCCCGCCGGTTCCGGCGGCAGGAAGGCGCCGGTGTCGCGGAGCTCGCGGACGACGTCGACGAGCAGGGGGACCGACGGGTTGGTGGTGTCGCGGCGCCAGATCAGGCTGACGTCGACGTGCGGGCTGGGCTCGGTGAACGGGCGGTACACGACCCCCTCGGTCGGGTTGGCGGCGGCGGCGCTGGGGACCGTGACGCCGATGGCGGAGCCGGCGAGTACCAGCGGGAGCATCCGGTCGAGGTTGGACACGTATTGGTGGACGGTGACGCTCACGCCGCGTGCCGTGAGCTGACTGATGACCCGGTCGTGCAGGTACGGGTTGACCTCGCGGGGCACGACGAGCAGCGGCTGGTGGGACAGGTGCACCGGGTCCACGGCCGGTGCGGCGGCGAGCGGATGCTCGGCCGCGAGCGCGACCACGAGCGGTTCGCGGGAGACCAGCAGGGCGGTGAGATCACCGGTGAGCTCGGGCGTCCAACCGAAGCCGAGGTCGAGGCGCCGGTCGGTGAGTGCCGCCAACTGCTCCGGGGTGGTCATCGGCTGGGGTTGCACCCGGGCGGACGGCGCGCGGCGGCCGAGCCGCGGGACGGCGAGCTGGATGAGCCGGGAGCCCAGGTCCTCGGCGTAGCCGAAGCGGACCTCACCGGCGTGTCCCTGGGCGGCGAGGCGGCCCACCTCCAGCGCGTGCCGGGCGGTGGCCAGCACGCGGCGGGCCTCCGGGAGGAACTCGTCGCCGAGGCGCTGTTCGATGAACGCGATAGCGCGCCGCAGGGTCGTGCTGGTGGCGTCCTGGCGATCCGGTGCGGTGGGGTCGAGGATGGCGGTGTTGGGGAACGTGGTCAGCACGGTCGCGGCCAACAGCCGGGCGGCGTTGCCGGTGATCAGTGGCTGCGCCGCGGCCTCGGAGTTGTCGAGCACGTCGTGCAGGAACGTGACCGTGCGCTGCCACTGCAGCGCGGCCAGGGCGGACCTGGGCTGGAGACTGGTCAACCGGATCGGGCCGGGAACGCGGTCGGGCGAGGCGAGTCCAGCGGCTCCTGCCGCACGCACATGTGGAGGGGCAACCACACGTCGTCGATGGCGAATGAACCGCCGTCGACTCGGGTGTGCCGATGCAGGTATCCGTCCCGCGCGCCGCTGACCCGCAGGCTCGTTCGGTAGACGCGGCTGAGATAGTCGATCGCGCGGTCCGGGTCCGTCGTACTGAACTCGATCCGCCCCACCGCCACCGGTGTCGTCATCGCTGGCCGCTCCTTTGGAAGATCCGGAGCCGCTCCCCCTCCCACGTCGCTTCCAGCGCGGAATTTTCGACCTTAGTCCCGGTGGCCGGCAAAACGAAGGACATGGGCGCACCGGATTGCACCTGATGCGAACATATGTTCGAATAGAGGCATGCGGTGGGGTAACCAGGAGGTCGGGGCGGACGGGGTCGGTTCCGCCGCGGTGCTGCCCGGGATGGGTGGCTATCTGCGTTCGGTCCGCACGCCGGAGTTCGCGGGGATGGTGTTCCACGAGGTGGAGGCCCGCTCGGCGTTGAACAAGGTGCCCGCCGGTGCGATGCCGTTCGGCTGGACGATCAACCCGTACCGGGGCTGCAGCCATGCGTGCACCTACTGCGCGGTCGGTGAGACGCCAGTGCTGCTCGCTGACGGACGTGTCCGCGCGCTCGCCGAACTGCGGGTCGGGGACGAGATCTATGGGACCGAGCGGCGTGGCCCGTACCGCCGGTATGTGCGGACGACCGTCCTCGCTCATTGGGCGACAGTAAAGACGGCCTTTCGAGTCACCCTCGCGGACGGAACAGAGCTTGTCACCAGCGGTGATCACCGCTTTCTCACCGAGCGGGGTTGGAAGCACGTCACCGGTGGGATGTGTGGCGCGGGGAGGCGCCCCTACCTGACCACCGGCAACTCTTTGCTGGGTACCGGCAGATTCGCCGCCGGGCCGACGAAGTCCGAGTCCTACGAACGCGGTTACCTGTTCGGGATGATCCAGGGTGACGGACATGTCGGCAGCTACTCGTATGAGCGGCCCGGGCGTGGGCCCGCCGACGTTCACCGTTTCCGGCTGGCCCTGGTCGACGGAGAGGCGCTCCGGCGGTCCCGCTTCTACCTCGCGGACCACGGGGTGCCGACGGATGAGTTCGCCTTCGCCGCGGCGAAGGGAGCGCGACGCCCTATCAACGCCATTCGCAACCAGTCCAGGCGCGGTGTGGAAACGGTACGCGGCCTGCTCCGGTGGCCTACGGTGCCGGACGAGGACTGGATACGGGGCTTTCTGGCGGGGATCTTCGACGCCGAAGGCAGCTGCTCGCGGGGCATTCTCCGTATCTCCAACGCCGATCCGGACATCATCGGATGGACGGTCGGAGCGCTGAACAGACTCGGTTTCCGCTGGGTCGAGGATGTCGTGAAGGCGAACGGTGTTCGGACCATCCGCCTCCTCGGTGGCCAGGTCGACCGAATGCGGTTCTTCCATGCGGTCGACCCGGCGATCACTCGAAAACGGGACACCGAGGGTGAGGCAATCAAGAACGATGCCAACCTGGGCGTGGTCGGGATCGAGCCGCTAGGACTCACACTGCCGATGTACGACATCACAACAGGCACCGGCGACTTCGTCGCCGACGGCGTGGTCAGCCATAACTGCTTCGCTCGGAACACGCACACCTACCTGGACCTGGACGCGGGGGAGGACTTCAACAGGCAGGTGGTGGTGAAGGTCAACGTGGCCAGGGTGCTGGAGCACGAGCTGCGGTCCCGGCGGTGGGGTCGTGAGCACGTCGCGATGGGCACCAACACCGATCCGTATCAGCGCGCGGAGGGTCGGTACCGGTTGATGCCGGGGGTGATCAGGGCGTTGGCCCGCTCCGGCACACCGTTCTCGGTGCTCACCAAGGGCACCCTGCTCGCCAGGGACCTACCGCTGCTCGCCTCGGTGTCGGCGGACGTGTCGGTGGGGCTGGGTGTGTCGATCGCGCTGGCCGACCGGGAGCTGCAGGCCAGCCTCGAGCCGGGCACACCGTCGCCGGCGGCCCGGTTGGAGCTGGTGCGCCGGTTGACCGACGCCGGGCTGTCCTGCGGGGTGATGGTGGCCCCGGTGCTGCCGCTGCTCACCGACTCGACCGAGGCGCTCGACGAGCTGCTCGGCCAGATCGCCTCGGCCGGCGCCAGCGGAGCCACGGTGCTCGCCCTGCACCTGCGCCCGGGCACCCGGGAGTGGTTCCTGGGTTGGTTGGCCAAGTCGTACCCGGGGCTGCTGGAGCCGTACCGGCGGCTCTACGCCCGGGGTGCCTATGTCGACCGGCGCTACCGGGAGGCGCTGGGCGCCCGGGTGGGGCCACTGCTGCGCCGGCACGGGCTGGCCCGCCCAGGCGCGTCCGGCGGGATGCCGGGCGACGGTGCGGCCAGTTTCCCCTCGGGGGTGATTGGCCCCGGGCCGACGACCGGAGGGGGTGAACAGTTGGCGTTGTTGTAGCCGCAACCACCTGACGGACGGCACGTGATGCTGGCCAAATTTACCCGATCGAAGCACTCCGACCATTGCGTCAGCGGGATCGGTCGCTGAGGGTATGCCCATGGTTCAGCTCAGCGCCACGGACCCGACGACGCTGCTCGCGGTGGCTCTCGAGGAAGCCCGGGCCGGCCTCGCCGAGGGTGGGGTGCCCATCGGGGCCGCCCTGTTCGACCGGTCCGGCCAGCTGCTCGGTCGGGGGCATAACCGCCGTGTGCAGGACGACGACCCCTCGATGCACGCGGAGACGGCGGCGTTCCGCAATGCCGGCCGCCGCCCCGGCTACTCCGACACGATCATGGTCACCACGCTCTCGCCGTGCTGGTACTGCAGCGGGCTGGTCCGCCAGTTCGGCATCGGCGAGGTGATCGTGGGGGAGAACCGCACCTTCTACGGCGGCCAGGACTGGCTGGCTGAGCACGGGGTTCGGGTCACCACGCTGGACGACCCCCGCTGTGTGGGGCTGATGACCGAGTTCATCGCCGCCCGGCCGGACCTGTGGTTCGAGGACATCGGCGAGGAGACATCGTGACGGTGCTGAAGGACTCCCTGCGAGCGAAATTGGCGGCGATCTCCGTTGGCTGACCTGACGACAGACTCTGTGGACTCGACCGGTGCGGTGGCTGGCGAACCCGTCCGGCCCGGTGTCTACGGGGACAAGATCGGCGCCGTCGAGCCCGGCGGGGTGGAGTTCATCCCCACCGGTGACCGGCACGGCCGGCCGCTGCAGCTGCTGTGGACCTGGACCTCGCCGAACCTCGAGTTCGCCACCGTCTTCCTCGGCATCCTCGCGGTCGGGGTGTTCGGCCTCGGTTTCTGGCAGGCGGTGCTGGCCCTGCTGATCGGCAACGTGCTGGGTTCGCTGTCCCACGGCGTGCTCTCCGCGCGCGGGCCGAAGCACGGCGTACCGCAGATGGTGCTCAGCCGGGTGAGCTTCGGCTTCTTCGGCAACGCGCTGCCGGCCGGGCTGAACTCGATCACCGCCGGCGTCGGCTGGTTCGCGGTCAACAGCGTGAGCGGTGCCTTCGCGCTGAGCACGCTGACCAAGATGCCGACGCTCCTCGCGCTGGTGATCGTGGTGCTGGCCCAGGTGCTGGTGGCGTTCTTCGGGCACAACCTGGTGCAGGCGTTCGAGAAGTACGCGCTGATCTTCCTCGGCATCGTGTTCCTGATCACCTCGGTGGTGCTGCTGGCCAAGGCGCACCCGGCGGCCGCCAGCCACCCGGTGCCCGGCGGCTTCCTGCTCACCACCGGCGCGGCGTTCGGCTACGCCGCCGGCTGGAACCCCTACGCTGCGGACTACACCCGCTACCTGCCCGCCACGGTCAGCGCCAAGATGACCGGTATCTGGGCCGGGCTCGGGGTGTTCATCTCCTGCATGGTGCTGGAGATCGTCGGCGCGGCCTCGGTCACCGCCAGCGGGATGTCGGACAACCCGACGAGCACCTTCACCGGCCAGCTCCCCGGCTGGCTGGCCGCCCTGACCCTGCTGGCCATCGTGCTCGGTGCCGTCTCAGCGAACGTGATCAACATCTACTCGGGCACAATGTCCTTCCTCACCCTCGGGATCAACCTGCCGCTGACCTTCCGCCGCGCCCTCGTCGCGGTGGTGTTCGGCATCGTCGGCTTCCTGTTGGCCTGGTCCGGCCTGCAGGACGCGGGCAGCAAGTACGAGAGCTTCCTGCTGGTCATCGCCTACTGGATCGGGCCGTGGCTGGGTGTCATGTTCACCGACCAGTACCTGCGCCGGGGCAAGCCGATCGACCAGCTGCTCTACGCGAAGTGGTACCGGAACTGGGCCGGGCCGGTGGCCATGCTGGTCGGCATCGCGGTGTCGGTACCGCTGTTCTCCAACCAGACCGACTTCACCGGCCTGGTCGCCAAGGCGGTGCCGGGGCTCGGGGACATCGCCTTCCTGGTCGGCTTCGTGCTGGCCGCGGCGGTGTACGCGGTGCTGCGGCCGTGGGCCGCGCGCAACTCCGGCGCCGCCCCGACCGACGCCTGAGGTCCTCGCGCGCGACTAGGGTCTGGAGCATGGATCTCGACGAGGCGCGGAAGTACGTGCGGGACCACCACCACGCGGTGCTGGCCACGCTCAAGTCGGACGGCACGCCGCAGCTGTCCCCGGTGACAGCCGGGGTGGACGCCGCCGGGCACATCCTGGTGAGCAGCCGGGAGACCGCCTACAAGGTGCGCAACCTGCGGCGCGACCCCCGGGTCTGGGTGTGCGTGTTCCCGGACGAGTTCTACGGCCGCTGGGTGCAGCTGGAGGGGCGTTCCGAGGTCGTGTCGCTTCCCGATGCGCTGCCCGGGCTGGAGGACTACTACCGGGACATCTCGGGTGAGCACCCGGACTGGGACGACTACCGGGCCGCCATGGTGGCGGAGCGCCGTGTGCTGGTGCGCATCGAGATGACCAAGGCCGGCCCGGACCGTTCCGGCTGACCCACCTGGCACGTTCCTGCCTGACACGTTCCGACAGCTACCCGGTGTCAAGCGCTGAGGCGAAACCTGCTGGCCGACCCCCGGGGGCGGCCAGCTAACCTCACAAACCGTGATTCGTACCCACCCCGCCGGCGCGCTGCGCGCCGAAAATGCAGGTAACACCGTGACGATGGCCGGCTGGGTCGCCCGCCGCCGCGATCACGGCGGGGTGATCTTCATCGATCTGCGGGACGCCTCCGGGGTGTCGCAGGTGGTGTTCCGCGAGGGCGAGATGGCCGAGCGCGCGCACCGGCTGCGCGCCGAGTTCTGTGTCCAGATCACCGGCGAGGTCTCGACCCGCCCGGCCGGCAACGAGAACCCCGAGCTGCCCACCGGCGCGATCGAGGTCACCGCCACCGAGCTGACCGTGCTCAGCGAGTCGGCCCCGCTGCCGTTCCCGCTGGACGAGCACACCGAGGTCGGCGAGGAGATCCGGCTCAAGTACCGCTACCTGGACCTGCGCCGGTCCGGCCCGGCCGCCGCGATCAAGCTGCGCAGCGAGGCCAACCGGATCGCCCGGAACGTGCTGCACGAGCGCGACTTCGTCGAGGTGGAGACCCCGACGCTGACCCGGTCGACCCCGGAGGGCGCCCGCGACTTCCTGGTGCCGGCCCGGCTGCGGCCCGGCTCCTGGTACGCGCTGCCGCAGAGCCCGCAGCTGTTCAAGCAGCTGCTGATGGTCGCCGGGCTGGAGCGGTACTACCAGATCGCCCGCTGCTACCGGGACGAGGACTTCCGGGCCGACCGCCAGCCCGAGTTCACCCAGCTGGACATCGAGGCCAGCTTCGTCACCCAGGACGACATCATCGAGCTGGGCGAGGAGGTCGTGGCCGCGCTCTGGAAGGAGTTGGCCGGCTACGAGGTCCCGCGCCCGATCGCCAGGCTGACCTACGCCGAGGCGATGGCCCGCTACGGCAGCGACAAGCCCGACCTGCGGTTCGACCTCGAGCTGACCGACCTCACCGACTACTTCGCCAACACCGGCTTCCGGGTGTTCCAGAACCCGTACGTCGGCGCCGTGGTGATGCCCGGTGGCGCGTCGCAGGCCCGCCGCCAGCTGGACGCCTGGCAGGAGTGGGCCAAGCAGCGCGGCGCCCGCGGTCTGGCCTACGTGCTGATCGGCGAGGACGGCACGGTCGACGAGCGCGGCCCGGTGGTGAAGAACCTGTCCGACGCCGAGAAGGACGGGCTGGCCAAGGCCGTCGGCGCCCGGTCGGGGGACTGCATCTTCTTCGCCGCCGGTCACCCGTCCGACGCCCGGGCGTTGCTCGGCGCGGCCCGGGGTGAGATCGCCAAGCGGTGCGGCCTGGTGGACGAGAGCGCCTGGTCGTTCGTCTGGGTGGTGGACGCGCCGATGTTCGAGCGGATCCGCGACGACAATGGCAACGAGCTGGGCTGGACCGCCGTGCACCACCCGTTCACCTCGCCCAACGAGGACTGGATGGACCGCTTCGAGGAGGCGCCCGACCAGGCACTGGCCTACGCCTACGACATCGTCTGCAACGGCAACGAGATCGGCGGCGGGTCGATCCGTATCCACCGCTCGGACGTGCAGGAACGGGTGTTCGCGCTGCTCGGCATGGATGAGGCGGAGCAACGGGAGAAGTTCGGCTTCCTGCTCGACGCGTTCAACTACGGCCCGCCGCCGCACGGCGGCATCGCGATCGGCTGGGACCGCACCTGCATGCTGCTCACCGGTGCCGACTCACTGCGCGAGGTGATCGCGTTCCCGAAGAGCGGCGGCGGCTACGACCCGCTCACCTCGGCACCCGCGCCGATCACCCCCGAGCAGCGCAAGGAGGCCGGCATCGACGCGGTACCGGCGAAACCCGAACCCAAGCCTGACCAGGCATCCGGGCCGGCCGCCGGGTAGGAGGGGTCCTGATCAACCCTGGTGGGCATCGTGCTCGCCGCGGTGCCGGTTCTCTGGTTGTCCCGGGCGGGCGGGAATCACGGAAAGGTAGGGCCGGGGCACTCCGGCGGGTAGGGTCGGAGGCGATGATCCGTCCCGCCGCCGGTCCTCGGCCGGCCGACACGACGACGACCTCATTGGTCGTGGTACGCGCACTCAACCTCGCCGAGCAGCTCCTCACACGCCGGTACGGGGCGACTGTGACATTGGCCGACCCGGAGGACCTCGGCGGCGGCAGCGCCCGGTCCGTGGTGTTGCGGGCGCGGGTCGCGGAGAATCCGTTCGGCCTGCCGCGCAGCCTGGTGATCAAGCACTACCAGCGTGACCCCACGCCCGGCCGGGCGGACCGGTTCCGGCACGAGGCGGCCAGCTGCCAGCTGTTCACCGCGCTGTCCGGGGACCGGCCGAGCCCCGAGCTGGTCGCGCACGACCCGGCGAACCGGCTGCTGGTGCTGGAGGACCTTGGCCGCTCGTCCACCCTCGCCGACAAGCTGTTCGGCAGCGACGCCGCCGCGGCCGAACGCTGCCTGCTCACCTGGGCGCGGGCCCTCGGCCGGCTGCATGCGGTCACCGCCGGCCGCGAGCACGACTTCGACGCGCTGCTGCGCCGGATGGGGGAGCGGTCCTGGCGGGACCCGATGGCCGTTGAGGCCCGGATGGCGCTGGCGTCGGTGCCCGAGCTGGTCGCCGCCGAGCTCGGGGTCACCGTCAGCGCGGAGGCCGCGCGGGAGGCGCACGCGACCGCCCGACTGCTCGGCGGCACCCGGTACCGCGCGTTCAGCCCGTCCGACACCTGCCCGGACAACAACCTGGTGACCAGCAGGGGTGTCCGGTTCGTGGACTTCGAGTGGGGCTGCTTCCGGGACGTGATGCTGGACGCGGCGTACACCCGGGTGCCGTTCCCGGGCTGTGAGAGCAGCTTCGCGATGCCGGCCGGCATGCCCGAGGCGATGCTCGCGGCCTGGCGCTCGGAGGTGGTGCAGGTGTGGCCCGACCTCGGCGAGCCGGCCCGGCTGGCCGCCAGGCTGCTGGACGCGCAGCTGCTGTGGGTGTGGCTGTGCACGTTGCAGCTGCTGCCCAAGGCGCTGGCGGAGAACGCGCTGATCGGTCGGGACGCCACCCGCTCGCCGAGGTCGCTGCTCGCGCTGGCGCACTACTGGACGCTGCTCGCCCGGGACGCCGCGATCGGCAACCGGGCCGGCACGGTCGAGCTGGCCGAGTCCATGGTGACGGCGCTGGGCAAGCGCCTCGGCGACGGCCCCGCCGAGCTGCCGCTGTTCCCGGCGTTCCGAAATCGGGCGCTGAACACCCCGAAAGGGCCGCGATAGGCCCGCGAACCGGCCCTGGCACCGACCGTTCGGCAAGCGGTCCACAACGCGTCATCCGGTTATCACCGGGGGTGAGCCCAGACGCGTGATCGTGTGCAGACGTGACCGCTGAGATCATCACTCCGCTGCCGGACCCCGCGTCCGTCGAGCTCTCGAGGGCAGTGCGCAGCCTGGTCGTCCTTGGCGACTCCACCCCGGTCGGTATCGGCGACCCGCTGCCCGGCGGTGGCTGGCGCGGGTTCGGGCCGTTGCTACTCGACTCACTGGGCGAGCGCGACAGTGTGCGCTACGCCAACGTGTCCTTCCCCGGCGCGCGGATGGCGTGCGTGCGCGACCGTCAGCTGGCCGTGGCGCTGCGGTTCCGCCCGGACGTCGCGGTGCTGGTGGTGGGGATGAACGACACGCTGCGCTCGGACTTCGACGCGGCGGGGCTGGACGCCGACTACGACGCGGTGGTGACCGGGCTCCGGGCCGTCGGCGCCACCGTGCTGACCGTCCGGTTCCACGACCACAGCCAGGTGTTCTGGCTGCCCGGCTCGCTGCGCCGCGCGCTGCGCGACCGGATCGGCGAGCTCAACGCGGTCACCGACGCGATCACGGCGCGGCACCGGATCGGCTGCCTCGACCTGCACGAGCTGCCCGGCGGCTACGACCGCGCCACCTGGAGTGTGGACCGGCTGCATCCTTCCGAGCTGGGTCATCGGCTGCTGGCGCGCGGTTTCGGTGAGCTGCTCACCGACGCCGGGTTCGCGGTGCCGAGACCGGTTGGTATGGCCAGGGCCGGCGGGCGTGAGATCAGCGCCGCGCACCACCTGCTGTGGCTGCTGTTCAAGGGCCTGCCGTGGCTGTGGCGGCGCGGGCGTGACCTGGTGCCCTACGCCGCCTCGATCGCCTGGCGGGACCGGCGCCGCTGCCGGGACTAACCGCGCACCGCGGGGCGCGGGGGCGCCGCGCGGGGGCGCCGCGCGGGGGCGCCGCACGGGGGCGCCGCACGGGGGCGCCGCACAGGGGCGCACAGCGCACCGCGCACCGTGCACCGCGCACCCGGTGTGTACGCCGCACATCCACTGCAGCGGGTGTGCGGCGTACGGAACGGGTGTGCGGTCAGCCTCGCGGCTCCAGAGCGAGCGGGTGGCGGCCGCCGCCGCTGGGGGCTGGCCGCCGCTGGGGCTGGCCGCCGCGCGGCGGCACACAGCGTCGTGCGCACCGCGCACCTGGCGTGTGCGCCGCACATCCACTGCAGCGGGTGTGCGGCGTACCGAACGGGTGTGCGGTCAGCCTCGCGGCTCCAGAGCGAGCGGGTGGCCGGCTCGTGGGGCGGCCGCCGACGCCCGGCGGCCGCCAGCCCGGGGCACCGCGTTCTGTTGTTACCGAGCTGCACACCAGGCAGGTTTTTGGCGCTCCCGACCTGCCTCCTGTGTAGTTCGGTAACAAGAGGCCGCCGCCGCCCGCCGCCCGCCGCCGCCCGCCGCCGCCCGCCGCCCGCCGCCGCCCGCCGCCCGCCGCCGCCGCCGCCGGGGCGGCCGGGAACTCCTTGTGGGTGGGGTCAAACGGTGACGGAGGGCGGCCTACCGCCCGCCGATCACGCTGAGCTCGGGATCCTCCACGCCGTCAGTCTCGGCCTGGGCGCGCCGGCTGACCAGCTCCCGGGCCTGACCCAGCAACCGCCGGCCGGTGCGCGGCGCCACGTCGATGTTGAGCAGCTTCGCGACCTGCTCGCCGGTGAGCTCACTGGTGTCCTCGGTGTTGGCCAGGTGCTGGGCCAACTGCACGACCCGGGGATCGATCGGGCGCCGGTCCTGCCCCGAGCCGGAGTCGGTGTCGGTTTCTGAGTCCTGGGCCTGCCGTGCGGGCGTCTGCCGCGCGGGTACCCGCTGCGCCGTCGGCGGGGCCTGGGTGGGCCGGCCGGGTTGTTGCGGTGCCGCCGGAGCGGCGGGTCGCGCGGGCGTCGGGCGCACAGCTGGCATGGCGCCGGGCTGGTTGACCGGTGCCGGTTGGGCGACCGGGGCCGGCTGGGCGACGGCGACGGGCTGGCTGACCGTCGGGCCCGTGGTCCTCGGGTCGGTTACCGGTGGGTGCTCAGTGTGTTGAAAGCTGGCGGTCTGCGCGGGCTCGGCGTACGCGGGCTGGCGGTGATCAGACTCGACGTACTCGGGCTGGGCGTACTCGGGCTGGGCGTACTCGGGCTGGGCGTACTCGGGCTGGGCGTACTCGGGCTGGGCGTACTCGGGCTGGGCGTACTCGGGCTGGGCGTACTCGGGCTGGCCGTACTCGGGCTCGGCGTACCTCGACTCACCGTACGGCGACCGGGCGTACCGGGGCTCGGCGTGCGCGTCGGCGTACGGGGACTCGGCGTACGCGGGCTGGGAGTGCCCGGACTGGGCACGGGCGGGCTCGGCGGGCGGGTGCGCGGCGGCGGGCAGCGCGGTGTCGGCGCGGCCGTTCACCTGGGCGGCGGCCGGCCGGGCCGCCCGGGTCACCGTCGCGGTCGTGGCGGGCCCTGCGGTGGCCCGCGCGGCCGGCACGGCGGTGGCGGTCGGCGGAATGCCCGGCTCGGCGTGCTGCACGTTCTCCGGCCGGGACACCGCGTGGTCCATCGCGGTGATCTCCAGGACCACCGCGCGCCAGGTGCGGAACGTCTGCCAGGGCGCCAGGACGATCCGGATCATCCGGGGGTAGGGCACCGCGACCGGCGGCGGCAGCCCCCGCCGGCGTTGTACCTGGCGGCGGAGCTCGGCGAGCAGTACCTCGAAGGCCAGGTTCGCCGCGATCGGGACCGTCACGCCGAGCACCACGGTGACCATGTCGTGGTTGGCGCGCAGGTACGCCCAGACACCGTTGCTCGCCGACGAGGCCGCGACCGCGACCAGCGTGGCCAGCCGGGCCGGGATCGCCGGCCGGGCATCGAGCGAAGCGGCCCAGGCCACCCCCGCCATCGACACCGCGAACCCGTCGATCACCAGCGGCAGCAGGTGCGGGAACGTGAAGCCCTTGGACGCGGCGAACGCACTCTGCTCCTGGTAGGACCAGACGCACCCGAGGATCCAGACCGAGCCGACCGCGAACAGCGCCGTCCGCATCGGCAGCGAGGCGCTGAACCTGCGCCAGCGCCGCTCAGCACGGCCCGGCGCACGGTTCCATGCGGCGTCGGGGTCCGGCATGGAGATCCCCCCATCTCCGCCACTGAAGACGATCAGTGGTCGGCCATCACTCTAGGGGGTGCCACCGATGCTCTCCACCCGACGGTGCCGTCCCCGCTCACGGACCTGCTCACGGACCTGCTCACGGACCTGCTCACGGACCTGCTCACGAACCTGCTCACGAACCTGCTCACGAACCTGCTCACGAACACTGTCGCAAGAACCGCCCCATTCGTTCCAATGCTTCTTCCAAAAGAGGGAGTGCGGTGGCGTACGAACAGCGGATATGTCCCTCTCCGGGGGCACCGAAGACGTTGCCGGGGACCACCGCGACGCCTTCCGCGTGCAGCAGGCGCTCCGCGAAGGTCTCCGAGTCCAGCCCGCTGGAGCGGATCGACGGGAACGCGTAGAACGCCCCGCCGGGCTCCGGGCAGTCCAGCCCGATCTCGCGCAGGCCCTTGACGAACACCCGGCGCCGGCGGTCGTAGTCGGCCACCATCTCGTCGACCTCGGCACCGGCGGAGGTGAGCGCCTCCACGGCGGCCAGCTGGGACACGTGCGGCGCGCACAGCATCGTGTACTGGTGCATCCGCAGTGCCAGCTCGGCGACCGGTCGCGGCGCGCACAGGTAGCCGACCCGCCAGCCGGTCATCGCGTGCGCCTTGGAGAACCCGCCGAGCAGCACGGTTCGCTCCTTGGCTCCGGGCAGCGAGGGCAGACAGGTGTGCGCGCCGGTGTAGGTCAGCCGGTCGTAGATCTCGTCGGAGATCAGGTACAGGTCGTGCCGGACCGCGAGCTCGACCAGCGCGGCCAGGTCCTCCCGGCTCTGCACCGCGCCCGTCGGGTTGGCCGGGGAGCCGATCAGGATCGCCTTGGTGCGGTCGGTGACGGCGGCCTCGATGGCGTCGATCCGCAGCCGGAAGCCGTCCTCGGCGCTGGTCGGCACCGGGACCGGGCGCCCGCCGGCGAAGGAGACACACGGCCGGTAGGCGACGTAGCAGGGCTCAGGGACGATCACCTCCTCGCCCGGTTCGAGCAGCACCCGCAGGGTCAGGTCCAGTCCCTCCGACACGCCCGCGGTGATCACGCAGTCCCCGTCCGGGGCGTACTCGACCTGGTAGCGGCCGGCCAGCTCGGCGCAGATCAGCTCGCGCAGCCGGAGCAGCCCGGCGTTGGAGGTGTAGGTGGTGGCGCCGTGTTCCAGGGCGAAGATGCCCGCTTCCCGGACCCGCCACGGGGTGACGAAGTCCGGTTCGCCGACGCCGAGTGAGATCACGTCCGCACGCTGCGCGGCGATGTCGAAGAACCGCCGGATACCCGAGGGCGGGCAGGCGGAGATCACGCTGTTCAGCGGCTTCACGGTCGCCGGCCTCTCACGGGACGACCGGCAGCCGGTGGTCGGCATCCGGCTCGAGGAAGGCGTCGCCGTCGCGCTTGTAGGTCTTGAGCACGAAGTGGGTGGCGGTGGAGCGGATCCGGTCGATGGTGGACAGCTTCTGCGAGACGAACTCGCTGATGTCACGCAGGCTGGTGCCGGTCACCGTGCAGCGCAGGTCCTGGCTGCCGGAGACGAGGTAGACCGATCGCACCTCGGGAAAGCGGGAGATCCGCGCGGCCACGTCGTCGAAGCCGACCCCGCGCGACGGCACCAGCGAGACGTCGATGAACGCGGTGATGGTCTCCGGCAGGTCGGTGGGGCCGGCGCTGTTGTACCGGTCCCAGTCCACCACCGCCTTGTACCGGCGGATGATGCCGGCTGCCTCCCATGCGCTGATCCGCTCCCGGACGGTCTCCTCCGGGATGTCGGTCATGGTGGCGATCCGCTCGGCGGTCGCGTGCCCGTCACGGGCCAGGATGTCCAGGATCTCGCGCACGGACCCGACCTTAACCGCGACCCCGATCGGCCCCGTTGCCGGTCAGTCGCTACTCCGGGCTCCCAGCCAGCGGCGGGTGAGCTCGTCGGCCTGGGCGAGTGGCATGGCGAGCACGCCCGGCGCCCCGGTGTCCTGCTCACCCCGGACGGTGGCGAGGTAGTCGTTCATCTCCTTGACCGCCAGATCGGCCTGCCCAGCGGCACCGTCGGCGGCCGCGGCCGGCAGCGCGCCACTGAGCACGGCGGCGACCCAGGCCCCGGCCAGGTCGAGCAGCAGCGCGAACACCGCCCGGTCCAGGCGGGGCGGTGGCCCACCGGGGCGGGTCCGGCTGCGGCGGTCGAGATAGGCGCGGGTCTCGGGGTGCTCGCGTACCTGGGCGGCGACCTGGACGGCCTCGGCGGCCCAGTCGGTGCGCAGCGCCGGGTCGAGGTCGCGGTCCAGCCCGACGGCCAGCCCGTGCAGGTAGCTCCGGTAGGCGACCCGCAGGCTGCTCCACCGGCCCTCCCGCTCGGCGGCCCGCTCCCGCTCCGGGGTGACCCGCTGCAGCAGGTCCAGCCCGCTCAGCACCTCGGCGGCGTCGTCGGACTCGATCAGGAACGCCGCGTAGTCGTGGTCCAGGTAGGTCCGCTCGCTCTCGTCGGCGATCAGCTGGTCGCGCAGCTCGCGGGCCACCTGCCACCAGCGGCGCATGTCGGCGGTCAACCGCTCGGTGCTCGGCTCGGTCACCACGCCCCGGCTGGCCGCCCGGCGCGCGTTGTTCAGGTCGAACAGCACGAGCTCGAGCTGCTCGACGAGGTCGGCCTGGCCGAACCCGGTGCGCGCCACCCGGTCGATCACCCGGTCCACCGTCGCCGCCAGCTCCGGGTAGTAGGCCACCGCGTTGCCCAGCGTCGCGTCGTAGGGGAGCTGGTAGCCGAGGCCGAACACGACCAGCCGGTCGCGCAGCGGGTCGTCGGTGTCCAGCAGCTGGCGGGCGGCGTCGACCAGCATGGCGCAGCGCTGCACGCACTCGGTGCGGTCCCGGCGGCGGCCGAGCGCGGTCATCCCACCGATCCAGCCGGCCGCCCGGATCGCGTAGTAGTGCGCGAGCAGCACCGCGCGGCGCCGCAGCAGGCTCTCCTCGACCCAGTCGGCGGGGTCCAGGCGGGGCAGTGCCATCACGCGTTCGTCGTCGGCCGGCTCGTCGGGGTGGCTCAGCTCGAGCCGGTCGGCCGTCACCGCGAGCAGCACCTCGATCTGCCGCTGGCGGGGCACCACGACCTCGGCGCAGGGGTTGCGGCCGGCCGGGCGGCGCACCCAGAGCCGGCAGCGCGGCGCGCCCGGTGTGCTGCCGGCCAGCTGGGACTCGCTGCTGTCCCGCAGCCGGACCAGCAGCCGCATCCGCGCCTCGGCGTCGCCGGTGCTGGTGTTCAGGCCGTCCTGCTCGAAGCGGGACAGCGGCAGCGGGCGCAGGTACGGCTTCTGGTCCGGGTCGGCGGGCACCGGCTGGCCGAGCGAGTCGAACAGCGTGCCGCGCGCGACCAGTGCGTCCCACAGCTGGTAGACCACGGCGAGGTCCCTCGGGGAGTCCCACTGCTCGTCCTTCGGCCAGCCGAGCTCGACCCTGGCCACTTCGCGCGGCCCGTCCTCGTCGGACTGGACCATCGAGGTGGGCAGCATCAGGGCGCGCTGGATGATGCCGGCCTGGACACCGTTGAGTACCAGCACGGGCTGGGCCTGGAAGACCTCCTGCAGCAGGCACTGCGCGACCGCGACCAGCAGCAACTGGTCGTCGAGTCCGGCGAGCAGGTGCTCCATCGCGGTCAGCACCGCGTCGGCGACCGGCTCGAGGACCCGGTTGGCGCCGGTGAGCACCAGGGCCGCCTTGGTGTCCGGGCCGTAGTTCGCCAGCGCGACGTTCGGGATCGGCAGGTACGCCACCTTCGACCCGTTGACCGCGACGAAACGCCGCCCGTCCCGGGTGAACGCCCCGCTGTCGCTGATCAGCGGGTCCTCGGACTTGGCGCGCACCGGAGCGCCCAGGGTGAGCTCGGTCATCGTCAGCTGCCGGTAGTCCGACAGCCAGGCGCGCCCCCCGCCGGCATCCTCGGAGCTCTCCGGATCGCCGGCGATGCCACTCAGGGCGGCGATCTTGCGCGCGATCCGCAGCTCCATCAGGCCGCGCGAGCCCATCTTCGCGGGTGGCATCTGGGCGGCGAGGTGCATGGGGGCGGGCCTTCCTGGCGGCTCCGGCGAGTGTGCCCGCCGACGCGGTCCATACGCAAGCTTCTGGCGATACGACACGTACTGACTGAATGTAGTCAACTTTTCAGTGGTTTTCACCTGTTAGGCAGATTTCAACCGAACAGGAGGATGCGACCATTCAGCTGCCCAAAGTGCACCTCCAAGAACGGAGGCCTCCCATGTGGACCTACTGGATGATCTTCGCGTACGGCTTCCTGGTCTTCGCCGCCTTCCTGGCCGGTCGATCGGCGGACGCGGCCCGGGAGCGGACCCTGCGCAAGCGCACCGCCGAGGAGGTGCGCCGGTTGACCGAGGAGCGCAAGCTGCTCGCCGTCGAGCGCGAGCGGTACCGGGCGGAGGTGCTGGACCGGCGGCGCGGGCGTTCCGGGCGCAACGGTGACGATGACCAGCCGCCCGGCGGCGCCCCGCCGATGGCGGCCTAGACGTACTCGTGCCGGTTTGCCGGCGCGCGAAGCGGCCGGTCAGGGCATGCCCTGACCGGCCGCTGGCGTAGCGTCGGGGCCGTGAGTGGTCCGACGAACGACGGTCTGTTCGACATCGATATCGACAGTGCCGCCTCCAGCGCCGCGGCCGGCGCCGGGTCGAGGCCCGGGTCCGAGCCGTCGGCCACCGCCCCGCTGGCCGTCCGGATGCGCCCGCGCGAGCTCTCCGAGGTGGTCGGGCAGGGGCACCTGCTGACCGAGGGCGCGCCGCTGCGCAGGCTGGTCGAGGGCGCCGCGCCGGCATCGGTGCTGCTCTACGGGCCACCGGGGACCGGCAAGACCACCATCGCGCGGCTGATGGCCGGGCACGGTTCGCGACACTTCGTGGCGCTGTCGGCGCTCTCCTCCGGGGTCAAGGAGCTGCGCGCGGTGATCGACGACGCCCGCCGCCGCCTGGACCGCACCGAGCAGACCACGGTGCTGTTCATCGACGAGGTGCACCGGTTCTCCAAGACCCAACAGGACGCGCTGCTCGGCGCCGTGGAGGACCGGCTGGTGCTGCTGGTCGGGGCGACGACGGAGAACCCGTCGTTCTCGGTGGTCACCCCGCTGCTGTCCCGCTCACTGGTGCTGAAGCTGGAGTCGCTGACCGACGCGGACATCGGCGTCGTGCTGGACCGGGCGGTGACCGACCCGCGCGGGCTCGGCGGCCGGGTCGGGGTGACCGCCGAGGCCCGCGAGCAGCTCGTCCGGCTGTCCGCCGGCGATGCCCGCCGCTCGCTGACCGTGCTGGAGGCGGCCGCCGACGCCGCCACCGCGCTGGTCGCCGAGGGGGCCGAACCGGTGATCGACGCCGCGACCGTGCGCACCGTGGTCGAGGAGGCCTCGGTGCGCTACGACCGGGACGGCGACCAGCACTACGACGTGATCAGCGCGTTCATCAAGTCGATCCGGGGCTCCGACGTCGACTCCGCGCTGCACTACCTGGCCCGCATGATCGTGGCCGGCGAGGACCCCCGGTTCATCGCGCGGCGGCTGATGGTGCACGCCAGTGAGGACATCGGGATGGCCGACCCGACAGCGCTGCCGGTCGCGGTGGCGGCCGCGCAGACCGTCCAGTTGGTCGGCATGCCGGAGGCGCGGCTGGCGCTCGCGCAGGCCACCGTCCACCTGGCGACCGCGCCCAAGTCCAATGCGGTGATCATGGCGGTGGACGCCGCGATCGCCGACGTGCGGGCCGGCGCGGTCGGCGCGGTGCCGCCGCACCTGCGCGACGGCCACTACGCCGGTGCCGCCCGACTCGGCAACGCGATCGGCTACCGCTACCCGCACGGCGTCCCGGAGGGTGTGCTCACCCAGCAGTACCCGCCGGACGAGCTCGTCGGCAAGGACTACTACCAACCGGCCGGCCGAGGCGCCGAGCGGGCACTGGCCGAGCGCGTCCCCAAGCTCCGCCGGGCCATCCGGGGCGAGTAGCGCGCACCCCCTTCCCGGCGGCACAGAGCGGGTGCCGGCCGCACAGGGGTTGTACGGGCTGTGCGGCCCGCGGCAGGTCTGTGCGGGCCGAGTAGGGGTGGCGGTCTAGCGCGGCGGGCGGCCGAGCAGGGCCAGTGCGCGGGGCCAGGGGTCGGTTCCGTCGGGGGCCGGGAGGGCGGGGGCGAACGAGGCACCCGGCTGCTCGCGGACCGGCCCGTCCGGGACCTGTTCGGCGATCCGCAGCGTGCTGGCGACCAGCTCGTCGTCCGGTCGGTAGTCCAGGCCCAGCGCGGTGGCCACGTCCCAGCCGTGCACCACGGTGTCCAGCAGGTGAAAGCCGATCACCATGGCGGCCGGGAACCGGAACTGCTCGCTGATCTCGGGCAGCAGCACCGGGCGCGCCAGGTCGGCCCCGTCGAAGGCCGCGGTGAGCCGGTCGGTGGAGGCCTTCCATTCGCTGACCAGGTCCGGTCCGGGCGGTCGGGGCGCGAACGCAGACACCGACACGTCGGCCTCGGTGCTGATCCCGGTGCTGATCCCGGTGCTGATCCCGGTGCTGATTTCTAGGGCGGCGGCGAAGCCGTGGTTCTGGCCGATCATGTGTCCGAGCAGGGCGGACAGGTCCCACGGCGGGCACGGCGTGGGGCGGGTCGCGTCGGCCGGGCCGACCCGATCGACCATGCCGGTGGCCAGCTCCAGGGCGCGACGGTGCAACGGGCGCGAATCAATAATCTCCATGAGTAGATTATCTACAGAGGTAGATGAATTGTCCAGCGGTTATGGTCCGTCCATGACCGGGCAGCGTCACGACCTCGGTGCCACCTTCGTCCGGCTCGGCCAGGCGATGGTGGCCGCCGAGCTGCCGGTGCTGGCCGAGCTGGGTGTCCAGATGTGGGACTACGTGGTGCTGGTCGCGCTGCGCGACGGCCCGGTGCAGTCCCAGGCCAGGCTGGCCGCCCACACGGGGCGCGACACGACCCGGCTGATCCCGATCCTGGACCGGCTGGAGTCGCGTGACCTGCTGCGCCGTATCCCGGACCCGGCGGACCGGCGGAACCGGATCATCCAGCTCACCGACGCCGGCACCGAGCTGGTGACCGCCTGTCAGAGTGCGATCCGCCGCCTCGAGGCGCGGCTGCTCGCCGATCTGCCCGAGGCCGAGCGGGCCGCGTTCATCGACACCCTGGAGCGGGTCGCGGACCTCGTCGCGGGCCGGCGGGGTGAGCGCTGACCCCGAGGCTCAGCCGGCCTCGACCTGGGCGAGCTGGGCGAGCCGGCCCAGTGAGGTCGTGATCACCTCACGCTGGCCGGTCAGCCGGTGCGCCTCCCGCTCGGGCAGCGCAACCGTGACCTGGATGAGGGTGCCGTCGCCGTCCGGGGTGAGTTGCCAGCTGAACTCCAGGTCGGAGATCTGACAGGAGATCGTCACCCGGCCCTCGGCGCGGCTGCCGCGCAACCGCTGCGGCATCGGGAAGTCCGGGTAGCCGGTCGGCCACAGCACGTACTCGTCGGGCTCGGTGGCGGGCGACTGCACCGTCTCCACACCGGCCCACCACTCCGGGAACCGGCTCGGGTCGTAGAGCAGCTTCCAGACCTCCTCCACCGGGGCCCGGGACCGCCCGCTCAGCTCGAAGCCAGGCATCAGCTCACCTCACCGCCGTGGTCGCCGAAGTCGACGTGGTCGACGTGGTCGCCGAGGTCCGCGAGCTCCGCGCACACCCTGGCCAGCTCGCGGTCCGGCTCGACCAACCCGACCACCGGCGGCCGGCCCAGGTCGACCAGGTTCGCCAGGTGCGAGTCGCCGAGCCGGGGTGGGCGCAGCCGCCGCCAGCCGGCCGCCGCCTCGCGCAGCCGGGCCCTGGCCACCGCCCGGTCGCCGCGGGCGCGCGCGACGAGGCCCTGCACCCGGGCCGCCCGGGGCACCAGCGCCCAGGCCTGGTCAGCGGGCCCGACCGGCTCGCAGACCGCGGCGCGCAGCTCCAGCTCGGCCCGCTCCGGGTCACCGGCGGCGGCCAGCGCCTCCGCCCTGGCCAGCCGCGCGGCCGGTCGGCTGAGCTCGGCCCCGGCGTCCAGCGCGTCCCCGAGCAGCGCCGCCGCCTCGCCGAACTGGTCGGCCGCCAGCGCGACCAGGCCGGCGTCGTACCAGGTCAGCGCCTCCAGCGGGGCGGAGTCCAGTCGCCGGGCCAGCTCCAGTTGACCCCGCACGCACGCGGTCGCCTCATCGTGGCGACCCAGCCGGGACAGCAGGTGGGTGCGCGCGGCCAGGCAACGAACGGTGAGCATCGCGATGCCGTCGACGGCGGCGATCGCGCGGTCCGCCATGGTCAGCGCGCCCGCCAGGTCGCCGCCGGCGGCCAGTACGCAGGCGGCGTTGACCCACGCCCCGTACGCCAGGTCGGGTCGGCGCGCCGCTACGGCGGCCGCCCCGGCGCGGTCCGCCACCGACCGACACTCGTCGAACCGGCCGAGTCTGATCAGCGCGTGCAGCCGGACCCCTTCGAGGTCGGCGGTGGTGCTGGCATCCGGTTGCGGCAGCAGCCCGGTGACCTCGTCGAGCAGCCCGTCGACCAGTGCCGGGTCGCCGGCCGTCGCCTCACCCCAGGCCACCCCGAGCAGCGCTTCGGCCCGCACCGCGGCGTCCGGCACGGCCGGCATCAGCTCCAGCGCGGTGCGGTAGGCGGCCAGCGAACCGGCCGGGTGGCACATCACCCCGCGCAGCAGCCGCCCGCGACGACACCAGGCGGCGGGTGTCTCGGCCGGGGTCAGCAACCCGAGCGCGGTCTGCCAGGCCCGCTCGTAGTCGGGCACCCGGCCCAGCCAGGCGTGCACCTCGCCCAGCTCGAGCCAGGGGCCGGCGGCGGCCGGGGCGCAGCGCGTCGCCTCGGCCCAGAACGCGGCCGCCTCGGGCAGTGCGCCGACCGAGCGGGCGTGCCCCGCGGCGCGGCACCAGCGGGGCGCGGCGAGGTCGTCCCGGTCCGCCCGCCCCAGCAGCCGCGCCACCTCGGCGTGCCGAGGCTCGGCACCGGGGGTCACATCGGCGCCCAACGCGGTCTCCGCCTCCGCCGCCGCCTCCACCGCGAACGCCAGCCGCAGGTACACGGCGGTCGGGTCGGCCAGGTCGGCACGGGCCGCCTCGGCCAGCAGTGCGTGCCGGAACCCCAGGGCGCCACCGCGGCGACGCAGCAGCCCGCTGTCCAGCGCCCGGTGCTCGGCGGTCGCCCGGTCGGTGAGGCCGAGCGCGGCGATCTCGCAGGGGCGCAGTTCCCGGCCGGCCACCGCGACCGTCTCGGCCAGCTCGCGGGCCGCCGAGGGCAGGGTGCGCAGGCTGGCCCGCACCCCGGCGCGCAGGCTGGGCGGCAGCTCGTCCCGCCCGGCCGCGAGTGCCCGCGCGCTCTCGACCGCGAGCAGCGGGTTGCCGTCCGCGGCGTCCACCACCCGCTGGACGTCCCGCTCGGGCAGCGCACCGGCCCGACTGCGCACGATCGCGACGACCTCGCGCTCGCTGAGCGGGCGCAGCTCCAGCTCGGTGACCGGCACCGCCGCGCCGATGAGCTCCGCGACGACCGCGTCCGCCTCGGGCCGTTCCGGGCGGTCGCGGCGGGTCAGCACGAACAGCACCGGCAACCGCGCCAGCCGCCGGCTGAGGTGCGCGCACAGGGCCATGCTGGCGCGGTCGGCCCGGTGGACGTCCTCGGCGACCAGCAACAGCGGGCGGTCCTCGGCGGCCCACTCCACCAGCCGCAGCACCCCGTCGAAGATGCGGACCCGCTCCAGCTCGGGGGCGGCGACCGGCGTCGGCGGCCCGGGTTGGCCGAGCACGGCCGCCAGCTCCGGCGCCAACCGGCCCAGCTCGCGCGGCCACACAGCGTCCGCCGGTGGCGGCGGCACCGCGTGCGCCAGTTCGCGGGCCAGCTCCAGCCACACCGCCAGCGGCGCCTCGCCGCCGATGTCGATGCCGGCGCCGACCGCGACCCGACCGCCGGCATTGTCGGCGCGCCGGGCCAGCTCGGTGACCAGCCGGGTCTTACCGAGGCCCGCCTCGCCGGTGATCAGCGCGACCTGGCCGGCCCCGGCCCGCGCCGCCGACCACGCGGCGGTGAGCGCCGCGAGCTCGCCGGCGCGGCCGAACAGTGGCCCTCGGGGCGGTTCGGCGTGCACGTGCGCGGGGGCCTCGGCCGGTCCGGCGCGCAACCGGGCCAGCGCCGCCCGGGTCGCCGCCCCGGGCGCCACCCCCAGCTCGGTCCGCAACCGCGCGGTGAACTCCTGACCGGCCAGCACCGCACCGGCCCGGTCACCGGCCGCCGCCAGCCGGCGCAGCAGCGCGCGGTGCGCCGGCTCGTCCAGCGGGGTGGCGGCGCAGCGGCGACGGGACCAGCGGACCGCGCCGGCCACGTCGGCGGCGGCGTCGGCGCGCTCGGCCAGCCGGTCCAGCAGCTCGACCTGCCGGTCGCGGTGCGCGGCGCGTGCCTCGGCGGCCCACTCGTCGTCCAGGCCGGACAGCACGTCGGAGGTGGACAGTGCCTCGGAGGTGGACAGTGCCTCGGTGGCGGCCGCGTCGCCGTGGGGGGTGCCGGCCAGCTCGGCGAGATCGGTGCACACCAGCTCGGTGCTCAGGCGCACCGAACCTCGCGACGCGACCACCGCGTCGCCGCCGAGCGCCCGGCGCAGTGACCAGAGCGCGGTGCGCAGGTTGGCCCGCGCGTTGTCCCGGCCGGTGTCCGGCCACAGCGTCGCGGCCACCGTGTCCCGGTCGCCCGCGTCGGGCCGCAGCGCCAGGTAGGCGAGCACCCGCGCGGCGGAGGCGGGCAGCGGCACCTCGGCGCCGTCCCGCTCCACGCGCAGCTCACCGAGCAGGCGCACCCGCAGCACGAGCCGACGATAGCGGCGGGTGGCCCCAGGCGGTCTCCGCCGAACGGAGGTAGTGGGTCGGCCCGTTGACGCTGGGTTGACGGTGCGCGGACGGGGTCCGCCGATGCTCAGCCCCCTGCCCGGTGTCCGACCCACAACCACCAGGAGCACGTCATGGCAGTGGACGAACAGCGTTTGACGGAATTTCTCGGCCGATTCGTCGGCGACCTCGGGGCGACCATGGCCGCCGGCAACATCGTCACCGGCCACCGGCTCGGGCTGTACCGGGCCCTCGCCGAGGGACCCGCGACCCCCGAGGAGCTGGCCGACCGGGTGTCCGCCGACCCGCGCTACCTCACCGAATGGCTGCGCGGGCAGGCCGCGGGCGGTTACGTCGACTACGACGCGGCGTCCGGCCGGTTCGGCATGAACGCCGAGCAGGCCTTCGCGCTGGCCGACCCGAACGGACCGGTGTACCTGCCCGGGGCATTCGTGCTGGCCCTGGGAGCGCTGCGCGCCGAGTCGCAGATCACCGAGGCGTTCCGCACCGGCGCCGGGATGGCGTGGCACGAGCACCACACCGACGTGTTCACCGGTACCGAGCTGTTCTTCCGCCCCGGCTACCTGGCGAACCTGACGTCGAGCTGGCTGCCCGCGCTGACCGGCGTGGAGGAGAAGCTGCTGGCCGGCGGGCGGATCGCCGACGTGGGCTGCGGGCTCGGCGCGTCCACCGTGCTGCTCGCACAGCGGTACCCGGACGCGGCGATCGTCGGCTCCGACTACCACGAGACGTCGATCGAGCTGGCCCGCAAGCGCGCGGCGGAGAGCGGGGTCGGCGACCGGGTGAGCTTCGAGGTGGCCTCGGCACAGGCGTTCGCCGGTACCGGCTACGACCTGGTGGCCACCTTCGACTGCCTGCACGACATGGGCGACCCGCTGGCCGCCGCTGGGCACATCCGGCAGGCACTGGCCGGCGACGGCAGCTGGCTCATCGTCGAGCCGTTCGCCGGGGACACCGTCGAGGAGAACCTGAACCCGGTCGGGCGGGCGTTCTACTCCTTCTCCAGCTACCTGTGCGTGCCCAACGCCCGCTCCCAGGACGGCGGTTACGCGCTGGGCGCCCAGGCCGGCGAGGCGGCGATCCGCGAGGTCGTGCTGGCCGCCGGGTTCCGCGAGTTCCGCCGCGCCGCGCAAACCCCGTTCAACCTCGTGTTCGAGGCCCGGCCGTGAGCGGCGGCAGCGCCGTGTCCGGGCCCGGCGCTTTCGTGCAGATCTTCGAGTTCAACACCGACCGGATCGCCGAGTACGACGGCATCCAGGACCGGTTCGCCGAAACGATCGGCACCGCGCGCACCACCCGGTGGTCCATCCTCGCCGCCGACCGGGACCGGCCGGGCCGCTACCTGGCGGTGGTCGAGTTCCCCGGCTACCCGGAGGCGATGGCGAACTCCGGCCATCGGGCCACCGCGACGTTCCTGGCCGAGCTGCGCGCGATCTGCGACGGCGAGCCCGAGTTCCGCAACCTCGACGTCCGCCAGTCCCGTCCCTACTGACCGCCCACGAGAGCACCGCACCACCAACCGTCAGGAGAACAGCCATGACCGCCACCGCCACCATCGACATGACCGCGTTCCGCCGGGCCATCGAGAGCTGTGACGCCACCGCCCAACTGGCCGGGTACGCGGCCGACGCCGAGCTGACCATCGTCGACCGCGACCACCCGCCATCGAACCCCACCGTCCTGCGCGGCGCGGAGCAGATCGGCGCGCTGCTGCACGACATCGCGGGCAGGGACATGACGCACCAGGTGACCGACCTGATGGCCACCCCGGACCGGGTGTCCTTCGTGGAGCACTGCCGCTACGCCGACGGGACAGCGGTGCTGTGCGCCACGGTCGCCACCCTGCAGGACGGGCTCATCACCCGCCAGCTCGCCGTGCAGGCCTGGGACGGCTGAGCCCGGTCCGGGGTCACGGCGCGAGGGTGACCCCGAGCGCCGGGACGTTCGGGCCGGCGCCGGAGCTGAACCGCTTCCAGCTCAGCGGGTCCGACTCGTTCGCGGCGCGCAGCAGCACGGTGCCGCTGCTCGCGCCGGCCTGGACCCAGCCCTTCACGAGATCGGTCAGGTCGACGCTGGTCCAGCCGGGCTGGCAGTGCGCGTCGTGCCCGTTCGTGGCGGTGCTGCTCGCCCAGGCCCGGTCGCCGGCCGGCTGGTTGGCCCACCGGGTCGCCGGTCCGACCGGCGGACTGGCCCAGACCTCCCAGCCACTTGCCTGGCACGACGACGACCAGTCCGCGTACAGCCGCAGGGTGGCCGCCATCACCCGCTGACCGCGCAGCCGGGACAGGTCCCAGGACAGGAAGCTCCTGGCCACCGAGTGGCCGTCGTAGCTGCCGAGCTTGATGTCGGGGTCACCGGAGAGATCGCTGCCGGGCACCGTGCTCTGGACGGTCGTACTGAACGGCAGGCTGAGCTGGCCGGCCGCGGTGGCGACCACCCGGCTCAGTACCCCCTTGGCCGCGATCGCGCCGGGCGGCCCGGTCATGAGTTCGGGCGTTGTGGCCGCCGGCAGCGCGTCGGCGGTCGCACCGGGATGGGTGACCCGCAGGGTGAGCGGCGCGACGGCGGGCGCGGCGGTGGGCGTGGCGGCGGGCCTGGCCGTCGGCCCGGCGACGGGCGTGGCAATCTGCCCGGCGACGGGCGTGGCCGGAGTTTGCGCGCCGCCGGCGCTGGCGGCGGGAGTGGCGGGCGAGGCGGCGGGCGCCTCGGCCATCGGTGCCGGCGGCAGGATCGAGGGCGGCGCCGGCTCGGCGGCCGCGACCGGTGGGGCGGCCGGTGCAGGCGCGACCGGCGGGGTAGCGGCCGGAGCCGACGCGACCGGTGGGGCCGCGGCGGCCGCCGGCGCGGGATGGCGGGCGGCTCCGGGCGTGGTTGCCCGCCCCAGCGGGGTCGAGGTGCCGGTCACCGACTCCAGGGTGGCCACAAAACCGGTCCGGGTGGCCTCGATGACGAGGTCGGCGCCGGGCCGCGCGTTCGGGTAGACGGCACGGCTGCCGGTCAACCGGGGTGCCGGCAGTGGGGCGTTCCAGGGCAGCGCGATGTTGCTGCCGTCCGGGCCGCGGACCGCCGCCGCGTCGGCCGGGTGCCCGCCGCCGGAGAGCCACAGCGTGTCCGGGTGCGCGATCGGCCGGATACCGCCGTCCGGATCGCGGTGCAGGGTCAGGTCGACCGGCAGCCACGCGGCGCCGCGGTGCAGCCGGATCGGCCCGCTGGAGAACACCACGGTGCGTGCGCCGTCGGGGTGCCGGAAGGCGGTCACTGTCTCGCTGCGCTGGTCCGGGATCTCCACCGGGCGCGGGCCGGCCACCGGGCCGGCGACCGTCATCGACTCGGGGCCGGGCGCCGGACCGCCGGGCGCCGAGGCGCCGGGTGCCGGACCGCCGGGCGCCGAGGCGCCGGGTGCCGGACCGCCGGGTGCGGCCGGAGCGCTCGCAACCGGAGTCGGCGCCGGAGCACCGGCCACCGGAGCGGGTGCCACCGGAGCGCCGGCCACCGGAGCGGGTGCCACCGGAGCGGGTGCCACCGAAGAGGGTGCGGCCGGAGCACTGGTCGGTGGCGGCCCGGGGACAGGCGCGGGTTGCGGCCCGGGCCCGGTCGTGACGGCCAGGGACAGCAGCAGGCCGACCACAGCGCCGGCGCGTTCGAGCACGGTCCCAGGGTGCGGCTACAGCCGGTTCGCACCAAGATCATCGCATCGGCGGGTCCGCCTCGGTTTGCCCGCTCCGCCCGTTCGAGTGGATCTCGACCTCCACCGGGTCGCGCGGCCGTGACGTGGGCAGGGGCGGTAACCTGGCCGCGCTGTGTCACGGGCCACGACTACGGCTGGCCTGCTTGGATTATTGACTGACCCGAACTGGGGGAGGCGCGCCATGTCGGCAGGGCAGATTGCCGCGTTGATCGCCGCTGGCGCCTTTGTGTTGCTGGTCGTGCTGTTGGCGATTCCGCTGATCAAGCTCGGTCGCACGCTGGACGAGGCGACCATCGCGATCCGCAAGACGCACGAGGGCAGCGCCCCACTGCTGCAGAACGCGGACCGCACCATCACCCACGTGAACACCCAGCTGCAGCGGGTCGACGGGATCACCACCAACGCGCGCTCGGTGACGGGCAACGTCTCGGCCCTGACCTCGCTGTTCACCGCCACCATGGGCGGCCCGCTGGTGAAGACCGCCGCGTTCTCCTACGGAGTGTCGAAGGCGATCAGGGCGCGCAAGGCCAGCAAGAGCGGCGGGGAGAAGTCCCGACGGTCCCGGCGGCGGAGCGCCAAGTAATGAAGCGGCTGTTCTGGCTGGGCCTCGGCGTGGCAACCGGGGTGATCCTCACCCGCAAGGCCGCCGAGGCAGCCCAGCGGCTCACCCCGGCCGGTGTCGGCGAGCAGGTGGGCGACGGTCTGCGTGAGCTGGCCGCCGCGATCGGTTCGTTCGGCGCCGAGGTGCGTGCTGGCATGTCGGAGCGTGAGCACGAGCTCACCGACATGGTCGAGCAGCGCACCGGCCAGCCACTGCCCGGAATGTCGAGCGCCGGGCAACCGGCCCAGCGGCGAGCGCCCGGGGCGGGAGATCGGGGTTAGCCTCGATTCTGCCGCCTACGCTTGTGCTGTCGGCGTTGCCCCGTTGCAGCTCTGACCCGGCACAGTCGCGTACCAGCCGTGCCGTCCCTATCCGTACCGCCAGCTAGACCGACCTCAAGAGAGTGCCACCGTGGAAACCCACGAGATCAGCCGCCGTTTCACCGATCATTTCGTTCACGCCGGACACACCCGGGTCCCCAGTGCCTCGCTCATCCTGGACGACCCGACGCTGCTGTTCGTGAACGCGGGGATGGTGCAGTTCAAGCCGTACTTCCTGGGTGACGCGCCGCCGCCGTACCCGCGTGCCACGTCGATCCAGAAGTGCGTGCGCACCGGTGACATCGACGAGGTCGGCAAGACCACCCGGCACAACACGTTCTTCCAGATGGCCGGGAACTTCTCCTTCGGCGACTACTTCAAGGCCGGGGCGATCGAGCACGCCTGGAACCTGGTCACCGGGTCGCAGGACGCCGGCGGCTACGGCTTCGACCCCGACCGCATCTGGGTCACCGTCTACGAGACCGACGACGAGGCGATCCGGCTCTGGCAACAGATCGCCGGCCTGCCGCAGGAACGCATCCAGCGCCGTGACGGCAAGGACAACTACTGGGACATGGGCGTGCCCGGCCCCGGCGGCCCGTGTTCGGAGATCTACTACGACCGGGGCCCCGAGCACGGCCGCGACGGTGGCCCGGTGGTCGACGAGGACCGGTACCTGGAGATCTGGAACCTGGTCTTCATGCAGGACATCCGGGGTCCGCAGAGCCCCAAGTACGGGTACCCGCCGATCGGTGAGCTGCCCAACAAGAACATCGACACCGGGATGGGCATCGAGCGCGTCGCCTACCTGCTGCAGGGTGTCGCGAACGTGTACGAGACGGACCTGGTCCGCCCGGTGATCGCCCGCGCCGAGGAGCTGTCCGGGCGGCGCTACGGGGCGGACCACGAGGACGACGTCCGGTTCCGGGTGATCGCCGACCACGCCCGGTCCGGCGTGATGATCATCGGTGACGGCGTCACGCCGTCCAACGAGGCGCGCGGCTACGTGCTGCGTCGGCTGCTGCGCCGGATCGTCCGGTCGGCGCGGCTGCTCGGTGTGCACGAGCCGGTGCTCGGCGCCTTCGCCGAGGTGGTCCGCGACGAGATGGCACCGTCCTACCCGGAGCTGGCGACCGGCTTCGAGCGGATCTCCGCGGTGATGCGCGCCGAGGAGGAGGCATTCCTGCAGACGCTGACCTCGGGCTCGCGGATCTTCGACCTCGCGGTCGAGCGGACCAAGAAGGCCGGCGGCACCCAGCTGCCCGGTGACCAGGCGTTCGCGCTGCACGACACCTACGGCTTCCCGATCGACCTGACCCTGGAGATGGCCGGCGAGGCCGGCCTGTCCGTGGACGGGGACGGGTTCCGGACGCTGATGAACGAGCAGCGCAACCGGGCCAAGGCGGATGCCGCCGCCCGCAAGGTCGGGCACACCGACGCCTCGGTGTTCCGCGCCGTGCTGGACATGCACGGCGTCACCGACTTCCTCGGCTACACCACGCTGAGCGCCGAGGCCACCGTGGTCGGGCTGCTCGTCGACGACCAGTCGGTCGCGGCCGCCTCGGAGGGCTCGGTCGTGCAGGTCGTGCTGGACCGCACGCCGTTCTACGCCGAGGCCGGTGGCCAGCAGGCCGACACCGGGGTGCTGCGCGGCGGCGACTTCACGGTGCGGATCGACGACGTGCAGTCGCCGGTCGCCGGGTTGCGGGTGCACCGCGGTGTGGTCACCGCCGGCACCGTGACCCTGGACGCCTCCGTGGTGGCCGAGGTCGACAAGGGGCGCCGCGCCGCCATCTCCCGTGCGCACACCGCCACCCACCTGGTGCACGCCGGCGTGCGCAACGCGCTCGGCACCTCCGCCGCGCAGGCCGGTTCGCTCAACGCGCCGGGGCGGCTGCGGTTCGACTTCACCTCGCCGACCGGTGCGGTGGCGCCGGCCGCCCTCAGCGACATCGAGGACGAGGTCAACACGGTCCTGCAGGAGAACCGCGAGGTGGAGGCGTACGAGACCTCCATGGACGAGGCCCGCAAGCTCGGCGCGATGATGCTGTTCGGCGAGAAGTACGGCGACCGGGTCCGGGTGGTCGACATGGGTGAGTACTCCCGCGAGCTCTGCGGTGGCACCCACGTCGCGCGCACCGGTGAGCTCGGGCTGGTCAAGGTGCTGTCCGAGGCCTCCATCGGGTCCGGCGTGCGCCGGGTCGACGCGCTGGTCGGGCTCGACGCGTTCCAGTACATGTCGAAGGAGCACCTGCTCGTCTCGCAGCTGGCCGACCAGCTCAAGTCGCGCCCGGAGGACCTGCCGGACCGGATCTCCGGGCTGGTCGAGCGGCTGCGCAACGCCGAGCGCGACCTGGAGAAGCACCGCGAGGAAGCGGTGCTCGCCTCGGCCGGCGCGCTGGCCGCCGGCGCCGAGGACATCGATGGCGTCCTCCTGGTGGCGGCCGCCGCGCCGGACGGCGTGCCGGGCAACGACCTGCGCGCGCTGGCCAGCGACGTGCGCGGCAGGCTCGGCACCAGGCCGGGCGTGGTCGCGCTGTTCAGCTCGGCCGGCGACAAGCTCTCCTTTGTGGTGGCGACCACAGAGGCGGCCCGTCGCGATGGCCTCGCGGCCGGCAAGCTGGTGCCCTCGTTCGCGGCCGCGATCGGTGGCCGAGGCGGCGGCAAGGCCGAGCTCGCCCAGGGCGGCGGGACCAACCCGGCCGGCGTACCGCAGGCGGTAACCGCGTTGCGCGCCGCGCTCCGGGACGGCGGGGCCGCGGCCGGCGCGCGTGCCTCGGGGTGAGCCAGCCAGGTCGGCGGCTCGGGGTCGATGTCGGTTCGGTCCGGGTGGGGGTTGCCCTCAGCGACCCGGGTGGGCTTTTGGCGACCCCGCTGGTTACTCTCCGACGGGACGAGAGGGACGGTTCTGACCTCCGTCAGCTGGCTGAGCTCGTCGTCGAGTACGAGGTGGTAGAGGTGGTGGTTGGGCTGCCCCGCACGCTCGCGGGCCGGGAAGGCCCAGCCGCGGCGGCCGCCCGGCAGTACGTCGAACTGCTCGCCGGCCACCTGTCGGTGCCGATCCAGATGTCCGACGAGCGGCTGTCCACCGTGGTCGCCACCCGGGCGTTGCGCGAGCGCGGTGTGCGTGGGCGCAAGCAGCGCTCGGTCATCGACCAGGCCGCCGCCGTGGAGATCCTGCAGGGTTGGTTGGATTCCCGGCGCACGGTCGGCGGCGGGTGACCGGGGTGGACTCCAGACCGGGCGGCCCCCCGTGGGACCGCCCCGGGCGCGGTGCCCCGGGCCAGCCTGGCCACGGCGCTGAACCGGACTACGGCGCCGAGCCGGACCACGGCGCCGACCCGAACTACGGCGCTGAACGGGACTACGGCGCTGAACGGGACTACGAGACGCAGCCGCTGGCGGCGGTCCGGGGCTGGGCGCGTACGGACGACCCGGAGGTCGCCCGACCCGGCCCGCCTCGGGAGAGCGACCCGAACTGGGCGAACGACCCGAACCGGGCGAACGGACCGAACCGCGCAAACGGCCAGGACCGGGCTCACGGACCGAACCGGGCGAACGGTCGGGACCGGGCGAACGAGCAGGTCCGCCATCGACCGGTCCAGCCGAGCGGTGCGGACCTTTCCGGCGCGCGGGGTCCGTCGCCGGCGGCCGGTCGCGACGGCCCCGGCCCGCCGGGTTCGGGCCGGCGTCGTTGGCGTGGCCCGCTGCTGGTCCTCGCGGGGTTCGCCGCGATCGTGGGGGTCGGCGCCTACCTGCTCTACCAGTCCCTGTTCGCCGCGCCGGACTATGACGGCCCCGGCCGGGGCGACGTGATCGTGCAGGTCAACTCGGGCGACACGACCAGGGCCATCGCCGTCGAACTGGCCGCGCAGGACGTGGTGCGCAGCGCGAAGGCCTTCACCAGCGCGGCCGCCGACGACGAGTCCCGGGCCCGGTCCGTGCAACCGGGTTACTACCGGCTGCGGCTGCAGATGTCCGGTGCGGACGCGGTCGGGCTGATCCTCGACCCGGCGTCGCGGGTCGGGCAACTGGAGATCAAGGGTGGGGTCCAGCTGGACGACACCCGAGGTCCGGACGGCACGGTGACCCCCGGCGCGCTGTCGTTGATCTCCAGGGCCAGCTGCACCACGCTGAACGGCGCGAGCACCTGCGTGAGCGCGGAGCAGCTCGACAACGCGATGGCGACCACCGCACCGAGCCAGCTCGGGGTACCGGGCTGGGCGCTGAGCGACGTCGCCAAGGCGGACCCGCGACGCCGGCTGGAGGGGCTGATCGCGCCCGGCCGCTACGACGTGCGCCCCGGCAGCTCCGCCCAGGACATCCTGCGCACCCTGGTGACCAGCTCCGTCGCCCAGTACGAGGCGCTCGGGGTCACCTCGATGGCCGGGCAGAGCAAGTTCAGCCCGTACCAGCTGTTGGTGATCTCCTCGCTGGTGGAGAAGGAGGGCATCACGCCGGACTTCGGCAAGATCGCCCAGGTGCTCTACAACCGGCTCGGTGACCGGGTCCGCCTCGAGCTGGACTCCACCGTCAACTACCCGCTGGACCTGCAGTCGGTGCGCACCAGCGACGGGGCGCGACACAGCGCCGGCCCGTACAACAGCTACCTCAACTACGGGCTGCCGCCCACGCCGATCGGCGCTCCGGGCCAGCGGGCCATCCAGGCCGCGCTGCGCCCCGATGCCGGCCCGTGGATGTTCTTCGTGCGCTGCCAGAAGGACGGCACGTCGTGCTTCGCGACCACGCTGCCGGAGCATCAGCGCAACGTCAGCGCCGCGATCTCCGCCGGGGCGTTCTGAGGTGGCGGCCGAGCCGGGGCCCAGGCGGGCGGCGGTGTTGGGTTCGCCGGTCGGGCACTCCCGCTCGCCGGCGCTGCACCGGGCCGCGTACGCGGCACTGGGGCTCGACGGCTGGCGCTACGACGCGATCGAGTGCGACGAGGCGGCGCTGCCCGGGCTGGTGGACGGGCTGGGCCCGGAGTGGGTCGGGCTGTCGGTGACCATGCCCGGCAAGCGGGCCGCACTGGCGCGCGCCGACCTGCGCACCGAGCGAGCTGTAGCGGTCGGTGCGGCGAACACACTGGTCCGGCTGCCGGACGGGGCCTGGCGGGCGGACTGCACGGACATCGACGGGGTGACCGGGGCGCTCACCGGACGCGGCTGGCCGGGCGCGCGGTCCGGCCGGGCGCTGGTGATCGGCGCCGGGGCCACCGCGGACGCCGCCGTCGCCGGGCTCGCCGAGCTCGGCATCGAGCACGTCACCCTCATGGTGCGCACCCCGGAGCGGGCCGCCGGCACGATCGCGGTCGCCGGCCGGTTCGGGCTGGCCGCCCAGGTGATCGGCTGGGATCCCCGGCTGCCCGGGGTGGACGGGGTGGACCTGGTGGTCAGCACGGTGCCGCCCGGGGTGGCCGACGACTGCGCGCCGGCCGCCGCCCGCGCCGCGTTCGTGCTCGACGTGGCGTACCACCCGTGGCCGACGGCGATGGCCACGGCGATCGCCGAGGCTGGCGGGCAACTGGCCACCGGCCTCGACATGCTGCTGCACCAGGCGTTCGGGCAGGTGGAGCAGTTCACCGGGCGCCCGGCGCCGAGGGCCGCGATGGCCGCCGCACTCGCGTCCCCGAGCACCCCGGCGGCCGGCGGAGTCGGCTCACGCTAGTCGCTCTGCCAGCCGCGCCATCGGTCGCCTGGCGCAGCGCACACCAACCGCAAACATGTTGTTGGTTGTTACACGAGGTCACTTCGGTGTCACGGGTGCTCCTTACTGTCGCCTCGTTCACCTGACCGTGGCACGCCTTGGCGGCCTGCCTGGAGGCACTGATGAGCGATGCGATGACAGAAAGCACTGACGCGACCATCGTCAACTCGCGTGGCGGCGGCGCGCGATTCCGGCGCTGGGCCGCCAGGGAGTCGATCGAGGACTACTCCCTGAGGTTCGCACCCACCACTTTCCGCCGCTGGGCACCGGTCATGGTGGCCTCCACCGCGCTCGGCGGCATCGCCTACCTGGCCGACTACGCGATCGGATCCTCGATCGTGCTGGCCAACGGCGCACCGAGCGCGCTGGTCGGCATCCTGCTGGCGGCGGCGGTCATCTTCGTCACCGGCATCCCGATCGCCTACTACTCGGCGAAGTACGCGCTGGACATGGACCTGCTGACCAGGGGCGCCGGCTTCGGCTACTTCGGTTCGACGCTCACCTCGCTGATCTATGCGAGCTTCACCTTCATCTTCTTCGCACTCGAGGGCTCGATCATGGCGCAGGCCTTCGAGCTGGGGCTGCACATCCCGCTGCCGATCGGCTACCTGATCACCTCGCTGATGGTCATCCCGATCGTCATCTACGGCATGAAGGCACTGACCAAGCTGCAGGCCTGGACCCAGCCGATCTGGCTGGTCATCTTCGTGGCGCCGCTGATCGCGCTGGCCGCGCAGCATCCTGACGCGTACTCGAAGTTCGTCTCCTTCGCCGGCCCGTCCGGTGATTCCGGCGTGCACCTGCTCGGTGTCGGGCTGGCTGCCGGTGTCGCCCTCTCGCTGATCGCGCAGATCGGCGAGCAGGTCGACTACCTGCGCTTCATGCCGCCGCTCACCGCGGCGAACCGCTGGAGCTGGTGGGGTGCGGTGCTCTCCGCCGGGCCGGGTTGGGTGATCCTGGGCGCGGTCAAGCAGATCGCCGGCGGGCTGCTCGCGGTCTGGATCCTGGACGAGGTGGGCAAGGCCGCCGCCGTCGAGCCGATCCAGCAGTTCACCCATGGCCTCGGGCTGGTGCTGCCCATCTGGGCGGTGCTGCCGGTCGCGGTGTTCTTCGTGGTGCTGTCCCAGATCAAGATCAACGTCACGAACGCCTACTCCGGGTCGCTGTCCTGGTCGAACTTCTTCTCCCGGGTGCTGCACGCGCACCCCGGCCGGGTGGTCTGGATCTTCCTGAACGTGGGGATCTCGCTGGCGTTGATGGAGTTCGGCGTGTTCGGGTTCCTGAACGCGGTGCTGGGCTTCTACTCGAACGTGGCGATCGCCTGGATCGGCGCGGTGGTGGCCGACCTGGTGATCAACAAGCCGATGGGCTGGAGCCCGTCCTACATCGAGTTCAAGCGGGCCCACCTGCGGTCGGTCAACCCGGTCGGGTTCGGCTCCATGGTGATCGCCTCGGTGTTCTCAATCCTGGCCTTCTTCGGGGCGTTCGGCGCGCTGATGGCGGCCTACTCGCCGTTCCTGGCGCTGGTCATCGCGTTCGTGCTGTCCCCGGTGCTGTGCGTGGCCACCAAGGGCAGGTACTACCTGGCGCGGGAGGACAAGCTCCAGCCGCCGATGCTGGACGGGAACGGCACGCTCTCGGTGGCGATCGGGCACTGCGGGGCGTGCGACACCGACTACGAGCGGCCCGACCTGGCGGCCTGCCCGGTCACCGAGGGCGGCGTGGTGTGCTCGCTGTGCTGCAGCCTGAACAGCACCTGTGGTGACCAGTGCAAGACGCCGGCCGACGGCCCGGTCGCCCTGGCGGCGCCGACCGTGGCGCGCTCGCCGGTGGCCGGGCGCTAGCGAGCGGGCTGGGGTGGTCGGCGCGGGGGCACGACCACCCCCACCCCCACCCGTGTGCTGAGAGCTCCGACTCGGTGTGCTGAGAGCCCCGACTCGCGGGGGGTCAGGGCGCGAGCGGCTGCGGTGGCTGCTGCTGGCCGCGGTGGCCGCGATCGTGGCCGGTGCGGTGGGGCCTGGTCCGATGCTTGAGATCGGCGAGGTGAGTCTCGCGTTCACCCCGGGCCAGTGGGTCTTCCGGGACGTCAGCCTGACCGTGGCACCGGGCAGCGTGGTGGCGGTGCTCGGCCCGAACGGGCGCGGCAAGACGACCCTGCTGCGGTGTGCGGCCGGGTTGCTCACCCCGACCGGCGGCACGGTCGAGGCCGGCGGCGCCGTCGGCTACGTGCCGCAGGCGCACTCCTCGGCGTTCGCGTACCGGGTCATCGACATGGTGCTGATGGGGCGCGCCCGGCACCTGAAGGCCTACGCCAGCCCCAAGGCACGCGACCACGCGCTGGCGGCCGCTGCGTTGGAGCGTGTCCCGTGGATCTCAGCCGGCCGGATGATCCGCGGGACACGCTCTGGACCGCCGGCCCGCCGCTGGGGACGGCAGGGCTCTTGGGGGAGACCTGAGGCCTGGCAGGCCGGCGGTGGAAGAACTCTAGGGCCGGCCCGGGGTCCCGGGTATCCCCCGGAATGGACAGGTTTGCTCCCTCGTCCGGCAGGTCCGGCGGGCGCCACCCGGGCGTGGCCGGTGGGGCGGTAGTGCATGATCGCCGCACGGATCTGGTGTGGGGACGTCGGAGCGCGCGCTGCCGTAACACCGCGGAAATCTCACCGTGACAGCCGCTGCTTAGCGTTCCCGGCGGCGAAGGGAGATCGCGTTGCTGTTGTCCCCGCATGAGCAGGAGCGGTTGCTGTTGCACCTGGCGGCCCGCCTGGCGGACGAGCGTCGGGCCCGCGGCCTGCGGCTGAACTACCCCGAGGCGGTCGCGGTGATCAGTTCTTACGTACTGGAGGGGGCCAGGGACGGGCGTTCGGTCGCCGACCTGATGGCCGCCGGCCAGCACGTGCTGACCAGCGACGACGTGATGGACGGTGTGCCCGAGATGGTCACCTCGGTGCAGGTCGAGGCGACGTTCCCGGACGGCACCAAGCTGGTCACCGTGCACCGGCCGATCCAGTGAGCGGCGCCGATCCGTTGAGTGGCGCCGTTGCGGGCTCGGCGAGCGGGGCCGACCCGGTGGTGCCGGGGGAGTACCTGTTGGCCGCCGAGCCGGTGCTGGTGGACCGGGAGACCCTGGAGCTCACCGTGGTGAACACCGGGGACCGACCGGTGCAGGTCGGGTCGCACTACCACTTCGCGGCGGTCAACCCGGCGCTGTCGTTCGACCGCGCGGCGGCCCACGGGCGGCGGCTCGCGGTTGCGGCCGGCACCGCGGTCCGGTTCGAGCCGGGGGTGCAGCGGGTGGTCGCGCTGACCCCGCTCGGGGGTACCGCGACGGTGCCCGGGCTGAGGCTGCCGGAGGCGCCGTCGTCGGCGTCGCTTTCGGAGGCGTCGTTTTCGGAGGGTGACGCATGAGCTGGGAGATCGACCGGGCGCGCTACGCCGAGCTGTACGGGCCGACGGTCGGTGACCGGGTCCGCCTCGCCGACACCGACCTGCTGATCGAGGTCACCGAGGACCGCTGCCAGGGGCCGCGCGGCGGTGACGAGGTCGTCTTCGGCGGCGGCAAGGTGATCCGCGAGTCGATGGGCCAGTCCCGAACCTCGCGCGCCGAGGGGGCGCCGGACCTGGTGATCACCGGCGCGCTGGTGCTGGACTACTGGGGCGTGATCAAGGCCGACATCGGGGTGCGCGACGGCCGGATCGTCGGGCTGGGCAAGGCCGGCAACCCGGACATCATGGACGGCATCGACCCCGCGCTGGTCATCGGCCCGAGCACCGAGATCATCGCCGGCAACAGGCTCATCCTGACCGCCGGCGCGGTCGACTGCCACGTCCACCTGATCAGCCCGACGCAGGCGCCCGAGGCGATCGGCTCCGGGGTGACCACCTGGATCGCCGGCGGCACCGGGCCGGCCGACGGCACCAAGGCGACCACGGTGACCCCGGGCGCCTGGTACCTGGCCCGGATGCTGCGCGCGATGGACTCGCTGCCGCTGAACGTGGCGTTGCTGGGCAAGGGCAACACCGTCGGGCTCGACGCGATGCGCGAACAGGTCGCCAACGGCGCGTCCGGCTTCAAGCTGCACGAGGACTGGGGCTCCACGCCGGCCGCGATCGACGCCTGCCTGCGCGTGGCCGACGAGACCGGCGTCCAGGTGGCCATCCACACCGACACCCTCAACGAGGCCGGCTACGTGGCCGACACGCTGGCCGCGATCGCCGGGCGGGGCATCCACGCGTACCACACCGAGGGCGCCGGCGGCGGGCACGCGCCGGACATCATCACCGTGGCCAGCGAGCCGTACGTGCTGCCCAGCTCCACCAACCCGACGCGGCCGCACACCGTCAACACGCTGGCCGAACACCTCGACATGCTGATGGTCTGCCACCACCTCAAGCCGTCGGTGCCGGAGGACCTGGCGTTCGCGGAGAGCCGGATCCGCCCGTCCACCATCGCCGCCGAGGACCTGCTGCACGACCTCGGCGCCATCTCCATGATCGGTTCGGACAGCCAGGCGATGGGCCGGGTCGGCGAGGTCATCCTGCGCACCTGGCAGACCGCGCACGTGGGCAAGAAGCGCTGGGGCGCGCTGCCCGGCGACGGCGCGGCGGACAACCACCGGGCGATGCGCTACGTCGCCAAGTACACGATCTGCCCGGCGGTGGCGCACGGCCTCGACGGTGAGATCGGCTCGATCGAGGTCGGCAAGCTGGCCGACCTGGTGCTCTGGCAGCCCGCGTTCTTCGGGGTCCGGCCTTCGCTGGTGATCAAGGGCGGCTTCATCGCCTGGGCCGCGATGGGCGACGCGAACGCCTCCATCCCGACCCCGCAGCCGGTGCTGCCCCGGCCGATGTTCGGGGCCTCGCCGGAGGGCGCCTCCGACACGTCGGTGCACTTCGTGGCCCCGGGCGCGCTGTCCGACGGCTCCGATCTGGCCGACCGGCTCGCGGTGCGGCGGCGGCTGGTGCCGACGAAGGACACCCGCGGCGTGCGCAAGGCCGACCTGCCGAACAACGACGCGCTGCCCCGGATCGAGGTGGACCCGGAGACGTTCACCGTGCGGATCGACGGCGAGGTGGCGGAGGAGGCGCCGCAGGTGGAGCTGCCGATGGCCCAGCGCTACTTCCTGTTCTGATGGCTGAGCTGATGGCTGTTCTGATGGCGGAGCTGGCCAGTTCGTTCCGACTAGCCGGTTGGCGCCTGCCGTCGACGCGGTGGGCTGGGCGGGCTCGGTGGGCGCGGTGCGCTGGGTGGGTTCGGTGGTGAGGCTCGCGGGGCTTCTGTTGCTGGCCGACTCGCGGCTGCCGGCCGGCGGGCACGGGCACTCCGGCGGTGTCGAGGCGCTGGTCGACCGCGGCCTGCTGACCAGCACCGACGACCTGGCACTGTTCCTGGACGCCCGGCTCCGCACCGCCGGCCTGGTGGCCGCCTCCTTCGCGGCGGCCGCCGCGACCCTGAGCACTGCCGCCCCTGGCATCCCCGTGAGTGGCGAGTGGTCTCAGGGGACCACTCGCCACTCACGAGGGTGGAGCTCCTGGGATGCGGCGCTGGATGCGCGTACCCCGTCGGCGGCGCTGCGCGAGGCGTCCCGGGCCCAGGGCGTGGCCCTGCTGCGAACCTCGGGGCGGGCCTGGCCGGCGTACCCGCCGCTGCGGGAGCTCGCCGCATTCGGGCGCCCGCACCAGCCGCTGGTATTCGGCGCAGCGGCGGCCGCGGCCGGTGCGGACCCAGGACAGGCGGCCGCGCTGGCACTGCACCACCTGGCCGGCGGCGCCGCGTCGGCCGCCGTCCGGCTGCTCGGGCTCGACCCGCTGGGGGCTGCCGCGGTGCAGGCGTCGCTCGCCCCGCTGGCCGACCGGGTGGCCGCACAGGCCTGCGGAGCCGCCGCGTTGGCGGTGGCCGCCGCCGACCCGGACCTGCTGCCCTCGGATGCCACCCCGCTGCCGGAGATTCTGGCCGAACTGCACCACACCTCGGAGGTGACCCTCTTTGCATCTTGACAACATCAGTCATGATCATTTCGCCGGTACGCTGCCCGCCGGACCGCGCCGCGGGTTCCGGATCGGCATCGGCGGCCCGGTCGGCGGCGGCAAGACCGCGCTGGTCGCGGCGCTGTGCGCGCAGCTGCGCGACGAGCTCTCCGTGGTGGTGGTGACCAACGACATCTACACGGAGGAGGACGCCGAATTCCTGCGCCGCCACGCCGTGCTACCCGACGACCGGATCAGGGCGGTACGTACCGGCTGCTGCCCGCACACCGCGATCCGCGACGACATCACCGCCAACCTGGCGGCCGTCGAGGAGCTGATCGAGGCGCACGACCCGGAACTGGTACTGGTGGAGAGCGGCGGGGACAACCTGACCGCCACCTTCAGCTACGGCCTGATCGACGCGCAGATCTTCGTGGTGGACGTGGCCGGCGGGGACAAGGTGCCCCGCAAGGGTGGGCCCGGGGTGATCCGGTCCGACCTCCTCGTGATCAACAAGGTGGACCTGGCCCCGTTGGTCGGCGCCGACCTGGAGGTCATGCGAGCCGACGCGGAGCGGGTCCGGGACGGCCGGCCGACGCTGTTCACCTCGCTGCGCGAGCGGCCCGACGTGCCGGACGTGGTGCGGTGGGTGCGCGAGCGCCGGGCCGTGCTGGTCGGGTGAAGGCGGCCGGCGAGCTGGACGTCGCGCCCGGGCAGCGGATCCGCTGGCGGGCCGAGGCACCGGTCGTGCTGCGCCGCACCGGTCCGGCCAGGGTGCACCTGGTGCAGGCCGCCGGTGGCCCGCTCGGCGGTGACCAGCTCGAACTGCGCATCCGGCTGGCCGCCGGCACCGAGCTGACCGTGGCCACGGCGGCCGCGACGGTGGCCCAGCGCGGCCGTCCGGGTTCCGGGCCGGCGTCCTGGACGGTCATCGCGGAACTCGACGAGGGTGCCCGGCTGCACTGGTTGCCCGAACCCACCGTGGTGTGCGACGGCGCCGAGCTGCACGCCACGTTCCGGCTGACGCTGGCCGAGGGCGCCGCCGCCGTGGTCCGGGAACAGGTACAGCTCGGCCGGCACGGGCAGCGCGGCGGGCGGTACCGGGGGGTGCTCGCGGCGGACTACGCGGGAGCGGCGCTGGTCCGGCACACGACGCTGCTGGACGGCGCGGATCCGGCGCTCACCGGCCCGGCCGGCACCGGCGGGCAGCGGCTGGTCGGCACCGTGCTCGGCGCCGGCACGGCGGTGTCGGCGGCGTCGGCGCTGCCTGGTGCGGCATCGGGCCTGCTGGGCGGACCGTTGGCGGCCGCCCTGGCGAGCGGGCCGCCGGTGGGGGAGTGCGCCGGGTTGCGCTGGGCCCGGCACGAGCTGGCCGGCCCCGGCTGGCTGCTGGTCGCACTGGGTACCGACCCGGTGGCCCTGTCCCGGGTGCTGTGCGGTTCGGGTTCGGGTTCGGCGGGCGAGCGCGGCTCAGACGCGGCCGGACCCGGTGGTTCCGTCCTGGGCGGCCCGGGTGGTTCGGCCCAGGCGGTGCCGGCGGCACGGTAGCGGAGCGGTCGGACATCCCGGCGTTGCCGGCACCGCCGACGGGTCGAGTTGTCCCCAGCACCCTGAGTTGTCCACAGACCGCGGCTCATCGCCGGCACCGCGACCGGCGGCCCGGGCACGCTCGGGACATGGCACATCTGGTTTTCTTCGGCGGGCTCGGCATGCTGGCCGGCGCGCTGGCCCGCTGGCTACTCGGGCACCTGCGGCGCGGTGCGGTGGTCCCGCCGCCGTACTGCGAGCTGCTGGTCGGCACGCTGTGGGCGGCGAGCGGCTGCTGGTGGGCCGCCGGCCGGCTGGATCCGGCGCTGCTGCCGCTGCTGCTCGGGCTCGGTTGGTTGGCGGTGGCGGCCGGCACGGTCGACGTGCTGCACGGGCGGCTGCCGGATGCGCTGACCCTGCCGGCGCTGCCGGCGGCGCTGCTGCTCGCGGTGCCGTTGGGCGGTGCGGCGGTGCTGAGGGCGGTGCTCGGCGCCGGGGTGCTGGCCGGCGGGTACCTCGCGGTGCGGGTGCTCGCCCCGGGCGCGCTGGGCGCCGGTGATGTGAAGCTCGCCGCCGGGCTGGGCGCGGCGCTGGGTGCGCTGTCCCTCTCAGCGGTGCTGGTGGGCGCGCTGCTGGCCTCGCTGCTCACGGTCGGGGTGGCGCTGGGTCGGGCGGTGCTGAGGTGGGCTGTGCAGGTCAGGGCGGGGCTCAGTAGCACGGTGTGGGGGCGGACGGTGTCGGTCAGAGCCGGTCCGCCCGGGGCGCGCGCCGCCGGCGGTGGGTGGGCCGGCGGGGTGCCACACGGTCCAGCCATGCTCGCGGCCGGGTGGCTGGTGCTCGCCGCCGCCGGCACCGGTGGCCCGCTGGTCGGCGCGTGAGAGGATTTAGTCGTGTTGCGTTGGATAACCGCGGGTGAATCGCACGGTCCGGCGCTGGTCGCGGTGCTCGAGGGCATGGTGGCCGGTGTGGAGATCACCACCAAGGAGCTGGCCGCCGAGCTGGCCCGCCGCCGGCTGGGTTACGGCCGGGGTGCCCGGATGAAGTTCGAGGCCGACGAGCTCGAGGTCATTGGCGGGCTCCGGCACGGCCTGACGCAGGGCGGCCCGGTCGCGGTCCGGATCGGCAACACCGAGTGGCCGAAGTGGGAGACGGTGATGTCCGCCGACCCGGTCGATCCCGAGCTGATCGAGAACCGGGCCCGCAACGCCCCGCTCACCCGGCCCCGCCCTGGCCACGCCGACCTGGCCGGCATGACCAAGTTCGGCTTCGACGACGCCCGGCCCGTGCTGGAGCGCGCCAGTGCCCGGGAGACCGCGTCCCGGGTGGTGCTGGGCACGGTGGCGAAGGCGTTCCTGCGTCAGGGCCTCGGTGTCGACATCGTGTCCCACGTGGTCGAGCTGGGGACCGTCGAGGCGCCGGATGGCGAGCTGCCCGGCCCTGGCGACCTGGAGCGGGTGGACGCCAGTCCGGTGCGGGCGTACACCGAGTCGGCCACCGAGGCGATGGTGGCCGAGGTCGACGCCGCCCAGCGCGAGGGCGACACCCTGGGCGGCGTGGTCGAGGTGATCGCGTACGGGATGCCGGTCGGGGTGGGCAGCTACGTGCATTCCGACCGGCGGCTGGATGCGCGGCTGGCCGGGGCGCTGATGGGCATCCAGGCCATGAAGGGCGTTGAGATCGGCGACGGTTTCCGCACCGCGCGGCGGCGGGGCAGCGCGGCGCACGACGAGATGGTGCCCGGTGCCCCGGTGACCAGGCTGAGCAACCGCGCCGGCGGGATCGAGGGCGGCATGACCAACGGCGAGCCGGTCCGGGTCCGGGTCGCGATGAAGCCGATCTCCACCGTGCCCCGCGCGCTGCAGACGGTCGACATCGCCACCGGCGAGGCGGCGCAGGCCATCCACCAGCGGTCCGATGTGTGCGCGGTGCCGGCCGCCGGCGTGGTGGCCGAGGCCATGGTGGCGCTGATCCTGGCCGACGCGGCGCTGGAGAAGTTTGGTGGCGACTCGATCGCCGAGACCGCCCGCAACGTGCGCGGTTATCTCGCCGCCGCCGCCGAGAAGCTCGAGCGCTGAGCTGACCCGACGGCCGGGGTGAGCCGCCGGCCAGCCCGGCCGGCGACCCCCCTCGATCCGACCGCCGATCGGGCTGGCTGAGCTGACTGCCGCTCCAGGTCAGGGCGCCGCCGACTCCACCGGTTGCGCCGGCGCGGTCAGCTGCTGCATGAGTGCGCCCACGTCCATCCAGACGTTCTCCCGGCTGATCCCGCCGTCCCGGAACTCGCAGACGTGCATCAGCCGGAAGGTCACCTGGCGGTTGTCGCCGGGGATGCCGAGCATCATCCCGGTGGCCCGCGCGGTGACCATGGCCTCGTCGACGATGAAGTCGTTGCCGTAGAGCCGACGGAGCGGCTCCACCTGCTCGTCCCCCAGATCGGCGAACAACTCGGTGTAGCGCGCCTTGATCGCCTCCGGGTCCCGCAGGATCGGGGTCGGGTGGCCGACCACGTCGTGGATCACGTCGTCGGTCAGCGTTGCCATCAGCGCATTCAGGTCGTGCGCCGCCTCCGCGGCGTAGTGCCGCCCCATGATCTCGTCCATCTCGGCAGGTTGCATGTCCTTGTATCCCCTCAGAGCGTCAGTGCGAGGGTGTTATCGTCATGAGATGGCTCTCTCACGTCAAGACAATTCCCTCACGACGGGCCGGGCCAACCAGAAACAGCGAACCCGGCGCGCGCTGGTCGACGCGGCGGTCGAGCTCAGTCAGCAGGGCCACTCGCCGACGATGACCGAGGTGGCCGAGGCGGCGCTGGTCTCACCCGCCACCGCCTACCGGTATTTCCCCAACACCCAGGTCCTCACGCTGGAGATGGCCACCCGCGAGGCCCAGCCGAAGATCGACGCCGTGCTCGCCACCCTCCCCGAAGATCCCGAGGACCGGATAGACGCGCTGGTCAGAACGATCACCGACTTCCAGTTCGAGAACGAGGCGCTGTGGCGGTCGGTCCTGAAGGCGGTCCTGGAGCGCTGGCTGTCCCGGGTCGACGTGCCGGAGCGCGACCGGGTGCCGATCCGGGGCAGCCACCGGTTGGAGTCGGTCGAGCTCGCGCTCGCGCCGCTGGCGGAGGTACTGCCCGCCGACCAGCACCGCCGACTGGTCATGTCCACCATGCTGGTGTGCGGTGTCGAGGCGATGGTGTCCGCGCGGGATGCCTGCGGGCTCGGCGAGGCGGAGGCCGTCGACGTGATGCGCTGGGCGGCCCGAGCGCTGCAGCGCGAAGCCGTACGCGAGAGCGCCGCCACCCCGGCGCCGGCCCGGCCGACTCCCGCGAGTCGCTAGCCTCGCCGCCCCGAGCCGCCAGCGAATGCCGCGCGAGTCGGGCCTCCCAGCACACCGAGTCGGGCCTCCCAGCACACCGAGTCGGGCTTCCCAGCACGCCAGGCGGGCGCGGCACATCGGGCAGCACAGACCGGGCGGGCGCGGCACAGACCGGGCGGGCGCGGCACATCGGGCGGCACACGGGGCCGGCGCGGCACATACCGGCGGGCGCGGCACATCGGGCGGCACAGACCGGGCGGGCGCGGCACAGATCGGGCGGGCGCGGCACACATCGGGCGGGCGCGGCACATACCCGGGGGCGCGGCCATCGGGCGGCACAGACCGGGCGGGCGCGGCACACATCGGGCAGGCGCGGCACACATCGGGCAGGCGCGGCACACATCGGGCGGGCGCGGCACACCGGCGCGCCTGTTGTTACCGAGCTGCACTCCAGACAGGTTTTCGGCGCTCGCGGCCTGCCTCCTGTGCAGCTCGGTAACAACACGCCGAGTGGCGTCCCGGAGCCGCGGCGTCCCGGAGCGACGGCGGTACCGCGTATCGCCAGGGCACCTCGGGTGATGCGGCAACCCGCTCGTGGGCACTCGATACGCTGTGGGGGTGGTAGATATGACCAAACCGGCGCTGATCCTGGTGGGGCCGCCCGGGTCAGGGAAGAGCACGGTGGGCCGGCGGGTCGCTGAGCGGCTCGGGGTGGGCTTCAAGGACCTCGACGACGACCTCCGTGATGCGCACGGCCTGGAGGCCGGCGAGCTGGTGGTCGAGCTCGGCCGGGAGCGGTTCCAGGAGCTCGAGGTCGAGGCGCTGCGCGCCCTGCTGGACACCTTCGGCGGGGTGCTCGCGCTCGGTGGCGGCACGCCGACCGCGCCCGGCGCGGCAGAGCTGCTGGCCGGCCGCGCGGTGGTGTTCCTGGACGTCGACCTGGACAACCTGCTGCGGCGCGAGGGTCTGCTGCCGCTGCACCCGTGGCTGCTGCCGAACCCGAGGGCGCATCTGCGCCAGCTGCTCACCGAGCGCCGCCCGGTCTACGAGTCGGTCGCCAGCGCGACGGTGGTGACCAGTGGCCGGGATCCCTCGGACGTGGTGGCGGACGTGCTGAACGCGTTGCCGGCGGCGGCGTCATGACCGGCGCGAACGCCAGCGCGGCGCGCATCCGGGTCAGCGCGGACCGCCCCTACGACGTGATCATCGGGCGCGGCCTGCCGGCCGACGAGCTGCGGCGGGCGCTGGGCGGGGCCACCCGCACGGTGATCCTGCACCAGGCGCCACTGGCCGCCCGCGCCGAGGAGCTGCGCGCCCAGCTGACCGCCGCCGGGATCGACGCGCACCGTGCCGAGGTACCGGACGCCGAAGATGCCAAGACGCTGGGCGTGCTCGGTTTCTGCTGGGAGATCTGCGGTCAGATCGGGCTCACCCGGGGTGACGCGGTGCTCGGGCTCGGCGGCGGTGCGGTCACCGACCTGGCCGGGTTCGTCGCGGCCACCTGGATGCGCGGCGTCCGGCTGGTGCAGGTGCCGACCACCCTGCTGGGCATGGTGGACGCCGCCGTCGGCGGTAAGACCGGGATCAACACCGCCGCCGGCAAGAACCTGGTTGGCGCGTTCTACGAGCCGGCCGCCGTGCTCGTCGACCTGGACACCCTGCACACCCTGCCGGCCGCGGAGCTGCTGCCCGGCATGGCGGAGATCGTCAAGGGCGGCTTCATCGCGGACCCGGTGATCCTGGACCTGATCGAGGCCGACCCGGCCGCCGCCGTGGACCCGGCCGGCGAGGTGTTGCCCGAGCTGATCCGCCGCAAGATCCAGGTCAAGGCCGATGTGGTGTCCGCCGACCTGCGCGAGTCCGACCTGCGCGAGGTGCTCAACTACGGGCACACCCTGGCGCACGCGATCGAGCGCCGCGAGGACTACCGCTGGCGCCACGGCGACGCGGTGAGCGTCGGGCTGGTGTTCGCCGCCGAGCTCGGCCGGGCAGCCGGGCGGCTGGACGGTGCCACCGCCGACCGGCACCGCACGCTGCTCGGTGCGCTCGGGCTGCCGGTCAGCTACGCGCCGGACGCACTGCCCGAACTGCTGGAGACGATGAAGCTGGACAAGAAGGTCAAGTCCGGCCAGCTGCGGTTCGTGGTGCTGGACGGGCTGGCCAAGCCCGGCCGGCTGGACGGGCCGAGCCCGGACCTGCTCACCGCGGCGTACGCGGCGACCGCGGGGCAGGCGAGGTGAGCGAGCCCGGGGCGCTGCCGGTGCTGGTGCTGAACGGCCCCAACCTGGGCCGGCTGGGTACCCGCGAACCGCTCATCTACGGCGCCACCACGCACGCCCAGCTGGCCGAGCTGTGCGTGCGCACCGGGAAGGAGCTCGGCCTCGCCGTCGAGGTCCGGCAGACCGACCACGAGGGCGAGATGTTGGGCTGGCTGCACGGGGCGGCCGACACCAGCACCCCGGTGGTGCTCAACGCCGGCGCCTGGACGCACTACTCGATCGCCGTACGGGACGCGTGCGCGTCGCTCACCGCCCCACTGATCGAGGTCCACATCAGCAACGTGCACACGCGCGAGAAGTTCCGCCACCACAGTTTCATCAGCGAGGTGGCGACGGGGGTGATCGTCGGGCTCGGCGTCGGCGGGTACCCGCTCGCGCTGCGCTGGATCGCCGAGCACGAGATCCACACCCGCGACGTCTAGCCGAACCCGGGTCCCTAGCCGAACATCGACCGGAACTGCTCCAGCGAGTCCGCCCGGTAGACCATGTTCGACCGCCGCACCTCGGACAGCGGCGCCTTCGGCTCGGCCGAGTACTGGTGCCCGGGGTGCACGATCGGGTCGCCGGTCAGCTCGGCGAGCTGGCGCAGGCTGGTGTACATCGCGTCCGGGTCGCCGCCGGGGAAGTCGGTGCGCCCGCAGCCCTGCAGGAACAGCGTGTCGCCGGCGACCAGCTTGCCGTCCACCAGGAAGCACTGGCTGCCCGGCGTGTGCCCGGGCGTGTGCAGCAGCCGGATCGGCACGTCGCCCACCAGCACCTCGCCGTCGTGCTCGTGCTCGGTGAGGTCGGCGGCGGACACCCCGGTGGTACGCCGTACCCACTCCGCCTCGTTCCGGTTGACGTGCACCGGTACCGGGGACAGGCCAAGCAGGTCGGCCAGCCCGGACAGCGGGTGGCCCATCAGGTCGCCGCCCACGTGGTCCGGGTGGTGGTGGGTGACCAGGACACCGGTGAGCCGGATGTCGTCGGCGGCGAGCACGTCGAGCAGGTCGCCCGGCGCGTACGCGGGGTCCACCACGACCGCCTCGCGGCGGGCCGCGTCGCCGATCAGATAGCTGAAGTTGACCATCTGGGTGGCGATCGGGTTGCCCACCGCGAAGTCCCGCCCGGACAGCAGCTGCCGGAAGTACACGCCGTCACTCATGCCCGTCAGCTTATGAGCCGTCCCCGGTGCCTCGAGAAGAGGTCATCTTTGCGCAACGCCCGCTTGGTGGACGCGCTCGAGGCGATCACGTGGTTACCTGCCAGCACCGCCGGCAGCGGTGGCCAGCAGGGACGCCGGTCGGAACGGCAGCGCAGAGGTGGCAGCGATGAGCAAGTCAGGCAAGAAGAAGTCGCACCCGGACCGCCCCGGCGACTCCGACGACTCCGTGCCGAAGCGGCTGCCGAGGCAGCTCTACGAGGACGAGCTGTTCCGGCTGCAGGGTCAGCTCGTCGAGATGCAGGAGTGGGTCCGCACCAGCGGCGCCCGGCTGGTGGTGGTCTTCGAGGGCCGGGACGCGGCCGGCAAGGGCGGCGCGATCAAGCGGGTGTCGGAGTACCTGAACCCCCGGGTGTGCCGGATCGTCGCGCTGCCGGCGCCGACCGAGCGCCAGCGCACCCAGTGGTACTACCAGCGCTACATCGAGCACCTGCCGGCCGCCGGCGAGATCGTCCTGCTGGACCGCAGCTGGTACAACCGGGCCGGCGTCGAGCGGGTGATGGGGTTCTGCTCCGACGACGAGTACAGCCGCTTCCTGCACCAGACCCCGGTCTTCGAGAAGCTGCTGGTCGAGGACGGCGTGATGCTGCGCAAGTACTGGTTCTCGGTCAGCGACGGCGAGCAGGAGCGCCGGTTCCGCGGCCGCCTCGACGACCCGATGCGGCGCTGGAAGCTGTCCCCGATGGACCTGCAGTCGGTGACCAGGTGGGAGGAGTACTCCCGGGCGAAGGACGAGATGTTCTTCCACACCGACACCGCCGCGGCGCCCTGGTCGGTGGTCGAGGCGGAGGACAAGCGCCGGGCCCGGATCAACATGATCGCCCATCTGCTCTCCAGCGTGCCCTTCGTGCACGTCGAGGCCCCGAAGCTGGCCCTGCCGGCCCGCCCGGCGCAGCGCGGCTACCAGCGCCCGCCCCGGGACATGTTCACCTCGGTGCCCGACCACGCCGCGACGCTGCTGCAGCACGCACACTGAGCCCCCCGAGCCTGCCGACCCCTAGTCTGGGCGGATGACACCCGCCGCCCGCCGGGACGCGCTGCGCGAGCTGCTGCGCGCCGCCGAGCTGGACGCCCTGCTGGTCACCGACCTGGTCAACGTCCGCTACCTGAGCGGGTTCACCGGCTCCAACGCCGCCCTGCTGGTACCCGCCGCCGGTGAGCGGGGCACCCGGTTGGCCACCGACGGCCGCTACACCACCCAGGCCGCCGCCGAGGCGCCCGACGTGCGGCGGGTCATCGAGCGGGCCTGCGACCGGGTGCTGGTGGTGGCCGCCGGCAACGACGGCATCCGGCGGCTGGGCTTCGAGTCCGGGCACCTCACCGTCGACGCGCACGCCGCGCTGCTCGAGGTGGCCGCCGAGAAGGGCAAGGGCGTTGAGCTGTGCCGCGCGCCCGGCCTGGTGCAGCAGCTCCGGGCGGTCAAGGACGCCCGGGAGATCGAGGCGCTGCGCGCCGCCTGCGCCGCCGCCGACGCCGCGCTCGCCGACGTCATCGAGGCCGGCGGCCTGCGCCCCGGCCGGACCGAGCGGGACGTCGCCGCCGACCTGGAACAGCGGATGCGGAGCCACGGGGCGGACGGTCCCTCGTTCGACACCATCGTCGCGGCCGGCGCGAACTCGGCGATCCCGCACCACCAGCCGACCGACGCCGTGCTGGCCACCGGGGACCTGGTCAAGATGGACTTCGGCGCGCTGCTCGGGGGCTATCACTCGGACATGACCCGCACCGTGGTGCTCGGCCGGCCGACGGACTGGCAGCGCGAGCTGTACGCGCTGGTCGCCGCCGCGCAGGCGGCCGGCCGGGCGGCGCTGGCGGTCGGTGTCGAGGTCGTTGCCGTGGATGCCGCCGCCCGCGCGGTCATCACCGACGGCGGCCGGGGGCCGGAGTTCTCGCACGGCCTCGGGCACGGTGTCGGCCTGGAAATCCACGAGGCACCGGCGCTGTCGGCCACCGGCGCCGGTACGCTGGCATCCGGCATGGCGGTCACCGTCGAGCCCGGTGTCTACCTCGCCGGCCGGGGTGGTGTCCGAATCGAAGACACGCTCGTGGTCCGCCCCGACGGCGCCGAGCTGCTCACCCTCACCGGTAAGGAGCTCCTCGCGCTGTAGCGCGGCGGCCATGCGCAGCTGAAGGGGATGTACCGGCAAGTGGCGAACAGGGCCAGCAGGAACGACCTCGGTGACCTCGCATGAGGGCACGTACGAAGGCCCGCAAGCGCGCGCTGGACATCCTCTTCGAGTCCGAGGCGCGCGGGGCCGACCCGTTGGTCGTGCTCAAGGAGCGGCAGGGCACCGAGGACGCCCCGCCGGTCTCGGAGTACGCCGCGAGGCTGGTCGAGGGGGTCGTCGAGCGCCGTGAGCGCATCGACCAGCTGCTCACCGAGCACTCCGAGGGCTGGTCGGTGGCCCGGATGCCGGCCGTCGACCGGACACTGCTGCGGATCGGCCTCTACGAGCTGCTCTGGATCGACGAGATCGACGACCCGGTGGCGATCACCGAGGCGGTCGAGCTGGCCAGGACGCTGTCCACCGACGACTCGCCCCGGTTCGTGAACGGGGTGCTCGGCCGGATCGCCGACATCGCGGAGCACCTGCGACCGGGGCTGGCCCCCACGCCCGCCGACCCGCCGGTCGACCAGGAGCGCTGAGCCGGCGCGGTCCCGCCCACCTGTCGTGCTCTGGCAGCCACGACACGTGGGCGGGCACGGCTCTAGTCCTCGCGGACCGGACGGGCTTCGGGGGGTAACACCCCCCAGTCGACGAGCTGCTCGGTGAGCTCACCGGGCGTCATGTCGTAGATGATCGCCAGGGATCGCAGGTCCTCGGTCCGGATGGACAGCACCTTGCCGTTGTAGTCGCCGCGCTGGCTCTGGATCGCGGCGGCGTAGCGGGCAAGGGGGCCGACCTTGTCGGCGGGCAGCTGCTGGAGTCGCTCGAGGTTGATAACGATCTTCGTGGCGGGCTCGGCGCCGGATGGCACCCGTCCCTCAGGCAGCAGCTCGGCCACCGGCACACCGTAGAAGTCGGCCAGCTCGGCCAGCTTCTGCACAGTCACGGCGCGGTCGCCTCGCTCGTAGGAGCCGACAACCACGGCCTTCCAGCGGCCGCCGGACTTCTGCTCGACGCCGTGCAGCGACAAGCCTTGCTGCTGCCGAATGGCGCGGAGTTTGGCACCCAGCGCCTTGGCGTAGTCGCCCATGTGGCGAGTCTCCGTTTCAGCATTGCCCCAGTTAGCCGTCAGGTGAAGGTGCGGGGGGCGTTGTGATCAATACGCAGAGTAATCATGCGCTCGTTTTCGTCACTAGGTCAAGTTGGTCTCTGGACGGCGGCCCACGGATGTGTCTGACTCCACCCGGTCGGCTGATTGCCAAGCCCCCCGCGCCGCCCGATCGAGTGGCCGGCCCTGGTAGCGTCGTGCCCGTCCCCAGGGACAGTCCTTTAAGGCCCGTCCAGTGAGGCGGGGAAGGAGAGGAGTTTCCGCGTGGCGTCCCCCCGGCGCGCGCGCGGCGACCAACCGGCCGGTACCGGCAGCGAGCGAGACACTGAGCTGCTGACCGAGTCGGACGTCGCCCGCACGATCGCGCGCATCGCCCATCAGATCATCGAGAAGACCGCCTACGGACCCGGACAGGCCGACCAGGTGGTGTTGCTCGGCCTGCCCACCCGGGGCGCGACGTTGGCCCGCCGGCTGGGTGCGGCGATCGCCGAGTTCGCCGGCGCGGCGCCCGACGTCGGCACCCTGGACGCGACTCTGTATCGAGATGACCTGCGCCGCCGCCCGGCCCGCTCGCTCGAGCCGACCTCCATCCCCAGCGGTGGCCTGGACGACAAGCTGGTCATCCTGGTGGATGACGTGCTGTTCTCCGGGCGCACCGTGCGGGCCGCGCTGGACGCGCTGCGCGACCACGGTCGGCCGCGCGCGGTGCAGCTCGCCGTACTGGTCGACCGGGGGCACCGGGAACTGCCGATCCGGGCCGACTACGTGGGCAAGAACGTGCCGACCGCGCGTAGCGAGCAGGTCGCGGTGCTGCTCTCCGAGGTCGACGGCCGGGACGTGGTGCTACTGCGCCGCGCCGGCGAGGAGAACCATCCGGAGACCGGTGCCCCAGGAGGCCATGAGTGAGGCATCTGCTCTCTACGGGTGATCTGGACGCGGCCACCGCCAACCTGCTGCTGGACACCGCCGACCGGCTCAAGCAGGCGCTGCTCGGCCGTGAGGTCCACAAGCTGCCCACGCTGCGTGGTCGGACCATCATCACCCTCTTCTACGAGGACTCCACCCGGACCAGGGTGTCCTTCGAGATCGCCGGCAAATGGATGAGCGCGGACACGATCAACGTCAGCGCGAAGGGCTCCTCGGTGTCCAAGGGGGAGTCGCTGCGGGACACCGCGGCCACCCTGGCGGCCGCCGGCGCGGACTGCGTGATCATCCGGCACCCGGCTTCCGGCGCGGCGCACCGGCTCGCGGCATGGGGCGGCCGGGACGCGCTGGAGGGCGCCGGGCCGGCCGTGGTGAACGCCGGCGACGGCACCCACGAGCACCCCACCCAGGCGCTGCTGGACGCGGCGACCCTGCGGGACCGGCTGGGTTCGATCTCCGGTCGGCGAATCGGCATTGTGGGCGATGTCACACACAGTCGGGTGGCCCGTTCCAATGTGTTGCTACTGGCCACCCTCGGGGCGGAGGTCGTGCTCGTCGCGCCGCCGACGCTGCTGCCGGTCGGGGTGGCCGGCTGGCCCTGCCGGGTGGGCCACCACCTGGACGCCGAGCTGCCCGGACTGGACGCGGTGATGATGCTGCGGGTGCAGGCCGAGCGGATGCACGGCGGCTTCTTCCCCTCGTCCCGCGAGTACGCGATCGGGTACGGGCTGTCCGAGCGCCGGCTGGCGATGCTGCCCGAGCACGCCGTGGTGCTGCACCCCGGCCCGATGGTGCGCGGCATGGAAATCGCCCCGGCGGTGGCCGACTCGCCGAGGGCGGCGATCCTGGCTCAGGTACGCAACGGGGTGCACGTGCGCATGGCCGTGCTCTACCACCTGCTCGCCGGCGCACCCGAGGTATGAGGATGACGATGACTGGTTCGAACTTGTTGATCAAGGGTGCCCGGCTGTACGGCGAAGGTGACCCGGTCGACCTGCTGCTGGCCGACGGCGTTATCGCTGAAATTGGCCCAGAGATCGGCACCGGGCTGGAGAACCCGGACGACACCGAGGTGATCGAGGCCGACGGGCTCGTCGTGCTACCCGGGTTCGTGGACCTGCACACCCACCTGCGCGAACCGGGCGGCGAGGACGCCGAGACGATCGAGACCGGGTCGGCCGCCGCCGCGCTGGGCGGGTTCACCGCCGTCTTCGCAATGCCGAACACCGACCCGGTCGCGGACAACGCGGTGATCGTCGAGCACGTGCACCGCCGCGGCGCCGAGGTCGGCCTGGTGGACGTGCACCCGGTCGGCGCGGTGACGGTCGGGCTGGCCGGGGAGCGCCTCGCCGAGCTGGGCACCATGGCGGCCTCCGGCGCCGGGGTGCGGATGTTCTCCGACGACGGGCACTGCGTGCACGACCCGGTGCTGATGCGCCGGGCACTGGAGTACGCCACCGCGCTGGACGTCGTGATCGCCCAGCACGCCGAGGACCCCCGGATGACCGACGGCGCCCAGGCGCACGAGGGCGCGGTGGCCGCCCGGCTGGGGCTGGCCGGCTGGCCGGCGGCCGCCGAGGAGACCATCGTGGCCCGCGACTGCGCGCTGGCGCGGGACGCCGGCGCCGCGCTGCACGTCTGCCACGTCTCGTCGGCGCGCACCATCGAGGTGCTGCGCGCGGCCAAGGCGGCCGGCGTGCGGGTCAGCGCCGAGGTCACCCCGCACCACCTGCTGCTCACCGACGCCGTGCTGACCAGCTACGACCCGGTCAACAAGGTCAACCCGCCGCTGCGCACCGGTTCCGACACGGCGGCGATGCGCACCGCACTGGCCGAGGGCGTCATCGACTGCGTGGCCACCGACCACGCACCGCACCCCGCGCAGGCCAAGGACTGCGAGTGGGCGGCCGCCCGGCCGGGCATGCTGGGCCTGCAGACCGCTCTGTCGGTACTGGTGCACACCATGGTGGAGCCCGGCCTGCTGGACTGGCGCGGAGTGGCCAGGGTGCTGTCCGAACGTCCCGCCGAAATCGCCGGGCTGCCCGACCAGGGCCGCCCACTGGCGGTCGGCGAGCCGGCCACGCTGACCCTCGTCGACCCGGACGCACAATGGACCGTGCGCGGCGCGAAGCTCGCCAGCCTGGCCAGCAACACCCCCTACGAGGGCATGAGACTGCCCGCCCAGGTCGTGGCCACGGTGCTGCGCGGGCGGATCACCGCGCGGGACGGAGACATACGCAAATGAGCGACCCGAACAGCAGGACCGCCCTGCTGGTGCTGGAGGACGGGCGGGTGTTCACCGGCGAGTCCTACGGCGCCAGTGGCACCGCGCTCGGCGAGGCGGTGTTCACCACCGGGATGACCGGGTACCAGGAGACGCTGACCGACCCGTCCTACTGCCGCCAGATCGTGGTGCAGACCGCGCCGCAGATCGGCAACACCGGCTGGAACGCCGAGGACAACGAGTCGACCCGGATCCAGGTGGCCGGCTACGCGGTGCGCGACCCCGCCAGGGTGCCGTCCAACTGGCGTTCCGAGGACACCCTGGAGCACCAGCTGGCGACCCAGGGCGTCGTCGGCATCGCCGGTATCGACACCCGCGCACTGGTCCGCCACCTGCGCGAACGCGGCGCGATGCGGGCCGGGGTGTTCTCCGGCTCGGAGGTCGCGGTGCTGGCCGGTGCGGTGACCAACACGGCCGAACTCGTCGAGCGGGTGCGGCGGAGCCCCTCGATGGAGGGTGCCGACCTGACCGGCGAGGTGACCACGCCGACCCGGTACGTGGTACCCGCCGCCGGGGAACGCCGGTTGACCGTGGCCGCGCCGGACCTGGGCATCAAGTCGAACACCCCGAGGATGCTGGCGGCGCGGGGCATCGAGACGCACGTGCTGCCGGCCGCCACGACGCTGGCCGAGATCCTGGAGCTCGGCGCGGACGGGGTGTTCCTGTCCAACGGCCCCGGCGACCCGGCCACCGCCGACGCCGTCGTGGCGCTCACCCGCGAGGTGCTGGACCGGCGGCTGCCGCTGTTCGGCATCTGCTTCGGCAACCAGATCCTCGGCCGCGCGCTGGGCCGGGGCACCTACAAGATGCGCTACGGCCACCGGGGCATCAACATCCCGGTCATCGACCACACCGACGGCACGGTGGCCATCACCGCGCAGAACCACGGGTTCGCGCTGGAAGGTGAGCCGGGGGAGGAGTTCGACACCCCGTTCGGCCGCGCCGAGGTGAGCCACAGCTGCCCGAACGACGGCACCGTCGAGGGGGTCCGGGCGCTGGAGGTCCCCGCGTTCAGCGTGCAGTACCACCCCGAGGCGGCGGCCGGTCCACATGACGCGGCGGGCCTGTTCGACCGCTTCGTGGATCTCATGACCAACCCGACGGGAGCCCGCTGATGCCACGCCGGGAAGACCTGCGGCACGTGATGGTGATCGGCTCCGGGCCGATCGTGATCGGCCAGGCCTGCGAGTTCGACTACTCCGGCACCCAGGCCTGCCGGGTGCTGGCCGAGGAGGGCATCCGGGTCAGCCTGGTCAACTCCAACCCCGCGACGATCATGACCGACCCCGAGTTCGCGGACGCCACCTACGTCGAGCCGATCACCCCGGAGTTCGTCGCCAAGGTGATCGCCGCCGAGCGGCCGGACGCGATCCTGGCCACCCTGGGTGGGCAGACCGCGCTGAACACCGCCGTCGCGCTGCACGAGCAGGGCGTGCTGCAGCGCTACGGCGTTGAGCTGATCGGGGCCGACTTCGACGCCATCCAGCGCGGCGAGGACCGGCTGAAGTTCAAGGACATCGTGCTCGGTATCGGCGGGGACGTGCCGCGCAGCGCGGTCTGCCACTCGATGGACGAGGTCAGGGCCGCCGCCGGCGAGCTGGGCCTGCCGGTGGTGCTGCGCCCGTCGTTCACCATGGGCGGGCTGGGTTCCGGGCTGGCGTACACGCCGGAGGACCTGGAGCGGCTCGGCGCGATCGGGCTGGACGCCTCCCCGGTGACCGAGATCCTGGTCGAGGAGAGCGTGCTGGGCTGGAAGGAGTACGAGCTCGAGCTGATGCGCGACCGCAAGGACAACGTGGTCGTCATCTGCTCGATCGAGAACCTGGACCCGATGGGCGTGCACACCGGCGACTCGATCACCGTGGCGCCGGCCATGACGCTGACCGACCGCGAGTACCAGCACATGCGCGACGTCGGCATCCAGGTGCTGCGCGCGGTGGGCGTGGACACCGGCGGCTGCAACATCCAGTTCGCGGTGCAGCCGGAGACCGGCCGCCTGGTCGTCATCGAGATGAACCCCCGGGTGTCGCGGTCCTCCGCGCTGGCCTCGAAGGCCACCGGGTTCCCGATCGCCAAGATCGCCACCAAGCTCGCGGTCGGCTACACCCTGGACGAGATCCGCAACGACATCACCGGCGAGACCCCGGCCTGCTTCGAGCCGGCGCTGGACTACGTCGTGGTCAAGATCCCCCGGTTCGCCTTCGAGAAGTTCCCGGGCGCCGACCCGACGCTGACCACCACGATGAAGAGCGTCGGCGAGGCGATGTCGCTGGGTCGCAGCTTCGCCGAGGCGCTGGGCAAGGCGATGCGCTCGATGGAGACCAAGGAGGCGGGGTTCTGGACCCGCCCGGATCCCGACGGCGCCACCCTCGAGTCCACCCTGGACGAGATCGCGATCCCGACCGACGGGCGGATCTACGGGGTGGAGCGGGCGCTGCGCCTCGGTGCCACGGTCGCGCAGGTCGCGGCGCGCACCGGCATCGACCCGTGGTTCGTCGACCAGATCGCCTCGCTGGTCGAGCTGCGTACCGAGATCCTGGACACCCCGGTGCTGAACCCCGACCTGCTGCTGCGGGCCAAGCGCCACGGGCTGTCCGACCGGCAGGTCGCCGCGCTGCGCCCGGAGCTGGCCGGCGAGAACGGGGTGCGCATCCTGCGGCACCGGCTCGGGGTGCGCCCGGTGTACAAGACGGTGGACACCTGCGCCGCCGAGTTCGCCGCGCTCACGCCGTACCACTACAGCGCCTACGAGACCGATCCGGCGGCCGAGTCCGAGATCGCGCCGCAGACCGAGCGCCCCAAGGTGCTCATCCTCGGCTCCGGGCCGAACCGGATCGGGCAGGGCATCGAGTTCGACTACTCGTGCGTGCACGCCGTGATGGCGCTGCGGGCGGCCGGCTACGAGACCGTCATGGTCAACTGCAACCCGGAGACGGTGTCCACCGACTACGACACAGCGGACCGGCTCTACTTCGAGCCGCTGACCTTCGAGGACGTCCTCGAGGTGGTGCACGCCGAGCGGGAGTCCGGCTCCGGCGGCCCCGGCGTGGTCGGGGTGATCGTGCAGCTCGGCGGGCAGACCCCGCTGGGGCTGGCGCAGCGGCTGGCCGACGCGGGCGTGCCGGTGGTGGGCACCTCGCCGGAGGCGATCAACCTCGCCGAGGACCGCGGCGCGTTCGGCGCGGTGCTGGAGCGCGCCGGGCTGCCCGCGCCGCGCTACGGCACCGCGACCTCGTACGCGGAGGCGCGCAAGATCGCCGAGGAGATCGGCTACCCGGTGCTGGTGCGGCCGTCCTACGTGCTCGGCGGGCGCGGCATGGAGATCGTCTACGACGACGAGACGCTGGAGGGCTACATCCAGCGGGCCACCGAGGTCAGCCCGGAACACCCGGTGCTGGTGGACCGGTTCCTCGACGACGCGATCGAGATCGACGTGGACGCGCTGTGCGACGGCGCGGAGATCTTCCTCGGCGGCGTGATGGAGCACATCGAGGAGGCCGGGGTGCACTCCGGCGACTCGGCCTGCGTGCTGCCGCCGATCACCCTCGGGCGCGCCGACCTGGACGCGGTGCGGCACAGCACGGCGGCCATCGCGCACGGCGTCGGGGTGCGCGGGCTGCTCAACGTGCAGTACGCGTTGCACGGCGAGACGCTCTACGTCCTGGAGGCCAACCCCCGCGCCTCGCGCACGGTGCCGTTCGTGTCCAAGGCGACCGCCGTCCCGCTCGCCAAGGCGGCCGCCCGGATCATGCTCGGCGCGACCATCGCCGAACTGCGCGCCGAGGGCCTGCTGCCGGCCCACGGCGACGGCGGCGTGCTGCCCGGCTCGGACCTGCTGGGACCGGTCGCGGTGAAGGAGGCCGTGCTGCCGTTCCACCGGTTCCGCACCCCGGACGGCAAGGGCGTGGACTCGCTGCTCGGCCCGGAGATGAAGTCCACCGGCGAGGTGATGGGCATCGACACCTCGTTCGGCAACGCGTTCGCCAAGTCGCAGGCGGCCGCCTACGGTTCGCTGCCGACCAGCGGCAAGGTGTTCGTCTCGGTGGCCAACCGGGACAAGCGGGCGATGATCTTCCCGGTGAAGCGGCTGGCGGACCTCGGCTTCGAGGTGCTGGCCACCACGGGGACCGCCGACGTGCTGCGCCGCAACGGCATCGCGGTGACCATCGTGCGCAAGCACTTCGAGGGCCCGGACAACATCGTCGAGCTGATCCTGGACGGCGGCGTCGACATGATCATCAACACCCCGTACGGCAACCCCGGGCCCCGGGTGGACGGCTACGAGATCCGGACCGCGGCGGTGTCGCGCGGGGTGCCCTGCCTGACCACGGTGCAGGCCGCCGCGGCCGCCGTACAGGGCATCGAGGCGCTGACCAGGGGCGGGCTCGAGGTGCGTTCGCTGCAGGACCTGCACGCGGCGCTCGGCAAGGCCCGCGCCGAAGCACTCCCTCCCGCTGAGGCGGCACAGTGACCGCCGGCCCGGTGGTGGCCACGTTCGGGGCGCGGCTGACCGAGGCGGTGGCCGCGCACGGGCCGCTGTGCGCCGGCATCGACCCGCACCGGGAGCTGCTGGCCGCCTGGGGGCTGAACGACGACCCGGCCGGGCTGGAGCGCTTCGCAAGGGGCGCGGTGGCCGCGCTGGCCGGCGAGGTCGCGATCCTCAAGCCGCAGTCGGCGTTCTTCGAGCGGCACGGCTCGGCCGGCATCGCGGTACTGGAGCGGCTGCTCGCCGACGCGCGGGAGGCGGGCACGCTGGTCCTGCTGGACGTCAAACGGGGTGACATCGGCTCCACCATGGGCGGCTACGCGGACGCCTACCTGGCCGACGGCGGCCCGTTGGCGGCCGACGCGGTGACGCTGTCGCCGTACCTGGGCTTCGGCTCGCTGGGCCCGGCGCTGGACGCCGCGGCGGCCACCGGGCGCGGGATCTTCGTGCTGGCGCGCACGTCGAACCCGGAGGGCGGGCAGGTCCAGACGGCGCAGGTCCAGGCGGACCCGGCCGGGCACTCGGTGGCGCAGGCGATGGTGGACGGCGCGGCGGCCGTGAACGCCGGTCAGGCCCCGTTGGGCAGCGTCGGCGTGGTGATCGGCGCGACCCACGACCACGGGCTGGCACTGGGCGGGCTGAACGGCCCGGTGCTCGCCCCGGGGCTCGGTGCCCAGGGCGGTACGCCGGCGGACCTGGCGGCCCGGTTCGCCGGGGTGGCCGGCGTGGTACTGCCGGCGGTGTCCCGCGCGGTGCTCGGAAAGGGCCCTGACCAGGGCGCACTGCGAGCGGCGGCGCGGTCCTGGCGGGCCGCGCTGGCCAGCTGAACCGGCGCTGATCAGGCGCCGAACCGACGCGGGATCGGGCAGGCTGGCGCAACTCGGTGACCGCCCGGCGTTCTCGCGGGGCCGCTACGGGTGTATCCGCTCTGGGCGTTCTCTCAGCCGGTTGGCCCATATCACGGTGCGCGGACGGCGCGCCGGGCGCCATTGTTGATCCGTGGACACCGCCGCGCGCCGAGCCTACGAAAGCCTGCGCCAAACGGCCCTATGTGTCCTGACCTGGCCCTGACCTGGCTCTCAGGGGACCCCCGTTGCGAGGCGGCCAAGGTCAGTGAGTACGTTCGAGTCACCGACAGAGCACGACAAGCTTGTACATGACGGAGGAGATCGTGGCCCTTCCCCAGCTCACCGAGGAACAGCGGGCCGCCGCATTGGAGAAGGCCGCGGCCGCCCGCAAGATTCGGGCCGAGCTCAAGGACCGTCTCAAGCGCGGCGGGACCAACCTCAAAGAGGTTCTTACCCAGTCCGACTCGAACGAGGTCCTGGGCAAGATGAAGGTTTCGGCACTGCTTGAGGCCCTGCCGGGCGTCGGCAAGGTGCGCGCCCAGCAGATCATGGAACGCCTGGAGATCGCGCCGAGCCGCCGGCTGCGTGGTCTCGGCGAGCGGCAGCGCAAGGCGCTGCTCGCCGACTTCGACGCGGAGTGACCGACGGGGCCGCGAGGGGACGGCTGGTCGTACTGGCCGGCCCCTCCGGCGTCGGAAAGTCCACCGTGGTCAAGGCGCTGCGCCCGGAGTTGCCGTCGCTGTTCTTCAGCGTCTCGGTGACTACCCGGGCGCCGCGCCCCGGTGAGGTCGACGGCCGGGACTACCACTTCGTGAGCGATGCCGAGTTCGATCGCATGATCGCCTCGGACGAGCTCCTGGAGTGGGCCGAGATCCACCGGGGCCTGCATCGCTCGGGGACCCCGGCGGCCCCGGTCGCGCAACATCTGGCGGCGGGCGATCCGGTACTGATCGAAGTTGATCTGGCCGGCGCCCGTGCCATCAAGGCCGCCCGGCCGGATGCGCTGATGGTGTTCCTGACACCGCCCAGTTGGCAGGACCTGGTGTCCCGACTGTGCTCCCGAGGTACCGAATCCGCGGAGGTCGTCGAGCGCCGACTGGCCACCGCCCGCGACGAGTTGGCGGCGGCTGCCGAGTTCGACATCACCGTGGTCAACGACGACATCAACGAGGTCGTGCCGCGATTGGTATCGTTGTTAGTTGGCGCCCCCGGTGGGGGAACCGCCATCGAGACCCCCGCAGGAGTTTTTGAGTGAGCATGCCGCTGACCGACAACTCGAGGCTAACCACGCCCGAGGGCATCACCAACCCGCCTATCGATGACTTGCTGGACAAAGCCAGCTCGAAGTACGCGCTGGTGATCTACGCGGCCAAGCGGGCGCGCCAGATCAACGACTACTACTCGCAGCTCGGCGAAGGCCTGCTGGAGTACGTCGGCCCGCTGGTCGAGCCGGGCCCGCGCGAGAAGCCGCTGTCCATCGCGATGCGCGAGATCCACGAAGGCCTGCTCGAGCACACCGAAGGCGCCGAGTGAGTTAGGGCATGTCCCTGGTGACCGACCGTCGGCGCGTCGTTCTCGGCGTGGCCGGCGGTATCGCCGCATACAAGGCATGTGAACTGCTCCGCCGGCTCACCGAGTCCGGCCATCAGGTCCGGGTCATCCCGACCGAGTCGGCGCTCAACTTCGTCGGCGCCGCCACCTTCGAGGCACTGTCCGGTCAGCCGGTGCACACCGGTGTGTTCACCGACGTGCCCGAAGTGGCTCACGTCCGGCTCGGCCAGCAGGCCGAGCTGGTCGTTATCGCCCCGGCGACCGCCGATCTGCTGGCCAGGGCCGCGCACGGCCGGGCCGACGACCTGCTGACCGCCACCCTGCTCACCGCGCGTTGCCCGGTGCTGCTGGTGCCGGCCATGCACACCGAGATGTGGCTGCACCCGGCCACCAGGGACAACGTGGCGCTGCTGCGGTCCCGGGGCATCGTGGTGCTGGAGCCGGCGGCCGGCCGGCTGACCGGGGTGGACACCGGCCCCGGGCGACTCCCGGAGCCGGTGGAGATCGCCGAGCTGGCCCGCCTCCTGCTGGAACGCCCCGACGCACTGCCCCAGGATCTGGCCGGGCGCCGGGTGGTGGTGTCCGCCGGGGGCACCCGCGAACCGTTGGACCCGGTCCGGTTCCTGGGCAACCGATCATCCGGCCGTCAGGGCTACGCGCTGGCCCGGGTCGCTGCCCAGCGCGGCGCCCAGGTCACCCTGGTCAGTGCGCACACCGCCGACCTGGTGCCCCCGGCCTCGGTGCGGATGGTCACCGTGGGCACCGCCGCGGAGCTGCGTGAGGTGATGGTCGCCGAGTCGAAGCAGGCCGACGCCGTCGTGATGGCCGCCGCGGTGGCCGATTTCCGGCCCGAGTCGCTGGTCGGGCACAAGATCAAGAAAACCGAGTCCGGCCCACCCACGATCACCCTGGCCACCAACCCCGACATCCTGGTCGAGCTGGTCGGGCTGCGCCCGGGCGGCCAGCTGGTGGTCGGGTTCGCGGCCGAGACCGGCGACGAGTCCGGCGACGTGCTGCACCACGGCCGGGCGAAGCTGGCCCGCAAGGGCTGCGACCTGCTGGTGGTCAACGCGGTGGGTGACGGCGTGGCGTTCGAGCAGCCGGACAACGGGGGCTGGCTGCTGGCCGCCGACGGTGGCGAGACCGAGCTGGCCAACGGGTCCAAGGCGCTCCTGGCCTCCCGGGTGTGGGACGCCGTCGCCGCCCGGCTGGGCTAACCGCCCGACTCGCGGTCGCCGTCCGGGGCCCCGCCTCTTGTTACCGAGCTGCACAGGAGGCAGGTCGCGCGCCGTCGCAACCTGCCTGGTGTGCAGCTCGTTCCTGGCGCGTGGACACGAGTTGACCGGGCGCCCCGCCACGGTCGCCGCACAGGAGCCTGTTGTTGCCGAACTGCACAGCCGGCTCGCTCAGCCGAGGCGGCCAGAAGATGCCTGGTGTAACCACTGCTGGTTGGTGACCGGGCCGTCACCAGCACCGGCCGGTCAGCTGGACCGGCGTTCATGGTCAACTCGACGTATTTCTGGTTTGATCATGATTTTGACCAGAATTTCGTTGAGTTGACCACTGCCGGGCTACCCGACCCGGGCCCCCGCTGGTCCTGAAGTACGGGTCCGGAATGCAGTCGGCCCCGCCGGCTGGGTGGGCCGGCGGGGCCGAGGAGCGCGCCCGGATGGGGAGAGAAGGACCTGCGGAGCGCTGGACCGTGGCCCGTACTCCTATCGAGGAGCACGGGCCACGGCCCAGGGATGGCTCAGAGTCCGCCGAGGGCGCTGCCGCCGCTCGAGCCGCTGCCGCTGTCGCTGCCGCTGTCGCTGTTGCCGTCGCTGTTGTCGCTGTTGTCGCTGTTGTCGCTGTTGTCGTCGCCGTTGTCGCTGGTGCCGGCATCGCCGTTGTCGTTGCCGTTGTCGTTGTTGCGCGAGGACGCGGGGTGGTTCGAGCTGCTGCCGCTGCGCTTGTTCAGCGCGACGTAGTCCGCGGACGCCCAGCCCTGCTTGTTCACCAGGTGGGCGAATCCGTTGCGGGTCTCGTCGACGGTAACCTTCTCGCCGGCCTGGCAGCTGCCGATCACCGGCGCGCTGGTGCTCGGCTGGGACCGAACCCGCACCTGGTCGGTGCAGCTGGTCAGCTGGCTGCCGGCGGCCAGCGCGGGGCCGGCCATCGCCAGCACGAGCGCGGTTGCGGCGGCCACCACCAGGCCGACCAGGGCGGCTATCCGTCCACTAACTCGAACCTTCGGCATTTTTGTCTACCTCTCTCGAAACGGTCGCGGGGTCCGCATTCATTCGGGGTCAACGACCGCAATGGCGTTCGGTAACGCCTCGGTCTCGTTCAGTGCTCAATTGGGGCTGGTATCGGCCGGCCTAGTTGTGATAGCGGCGTCTTCCGCGTCGGGATCGTGGGAGTCGTCGTCTAGGCTCAAGTGGCAATCAGCGATACCGATCTGCGACAGACTGAGGAGTGCGAGTGGCGAGCGGCAGCCGGCGGTTGTTCACCAGCGAGTCGGTGACCGAGGGTCACCCGGACAAGATGTGCGATGCGATCAGCGACTCGGTTCTGGACGCCCTACTGGCGGCGGACCCGCGCAGTCGGGTCGCGGTCGAGACGATGGTCACCACGGGGCAGGTGCACGTCGCGGGCGAGGTGACCACCAGCGCGTACGTGGACATCCCGACGCTGGTCCGGGAGCGCATCCTGGAGATCGGCTACGACTCCTCGGCCAAGGGGTTCGACGGCAACTCCTGCGGCGTCAACATCGCGATCGGCGCGCAGTCGGCCGACATCGCCCAGGGTGTGGACACCGGCTACGAGACCCGGCTCGAGGCGGGTGACCTCGACGACCTGATCGCCCGCCAGGGCGCCGGTGACCAGGGCCTGATGTTCGGGTACGCCTGCACCGACACCCCCGAGCTGATGCCGCTGCCGATCGCGCTCGCGCACCGGCTGGCCCGGCGGCTGGCCGAGGTCCGCAAGTCCGGCCTGCTGCCGTACCTGCGCCCGGACGGCAAGACCCAGGTCACCATCGAGTACGCCGGCGACCAGGCGGTCCGGTTGGACACCGTGGTGGTGTCCAGCCAGCACGCCGAGGACGTCGACCTGGACGGCCAGATGGTCGGCGACATCAAGACCTATGTGGTGGAACCCGAGCTGGCCGCGCTGAAGCTGGACAGCTCGGAGTGCCGGCTACTGGTCAACCCGACCGGCCGGTTTGTCATCGGCGGCCCGATGGGCGACGCAGGGCTGACCGGGCGGAAGATCATCGTCGACACCTACGGCGGCATGGCCCGCCACGGCGGCGGCGCGTTCTCCGGCAAGGACCCCTCGAAGGTCGACCGCTCGGCCGCGTACGCGATGCGCTGGGTGGCGAAGAACGTGGTGGCCGCCGGGCTGGCCCAGCGGGTCGAGGTGCAGGTCGCCTACGCGATCGGCAAGGCGGCCCCGGTCGGGCTGTTCGTGGAGACGTTCGGCACCGAGGTGGTCGACCCGAGCAAGATCCAGGGCGCCATCACCGAGGTGTTCGACCTGCGGCCCGCCGCGCTGATCCGGGACATGGACCTGCTGCGGCCGATCTACGCACCGACCGCCGCCTACGGCCACTTCGGCCGCACCGACCTGGACCTGCCGTGGGAGCGGGCGGACCGGGCGGACGCGCTGAAGTCCGCCGCCGGGGCCTGATCGTTCCGGGCCTGACCACCGGCGGGGCACTCGGGCTCCGTCTGATAGACCGGGCAGTGTGACGACGGCACGCCCGACGCGGCGGGGGGAGCGGCGGGCGGCCGCCGAGCTCCCGGTCGCGCGGGTCGCCGTCGACGTGCCGTTGGCGCACTTGGACCGGCCGTTCGACTACCAGGTGCCCGACCAGCTGGCCGACGACGCACAGCCGGGGGTCCGGGTGCGGGTGCGGTTTTCCGGTCGGCTGGTGGACGGCGTGCTGCTGGACCGGGTGGAGCGCTCCGACCATGTCGGCAAGCTCGGCTGGCTGGAGCGGGTGGTGTCCCCCGAACCGGTGCTGTCCGCCGAACTGGCCGCGTTGTGCCGGACGGTTGCCGACCGCTATGCCGGCACGTTCGCCGACGTGGTGCGCCTCGCGGTGCCGCCCCGGCACGCCCGGGCCGAGGCGGAGCCGGTGGGCGGGGCAACCCTGCCGACAACCCTGCCGACACCGCTGCCGACAACCCTGCCGACAGCCCTGCCGACAACCCTGCCGACAACCCTGCCGACACCGCCGCCCCCCGCCCCGAACCAGGACGGCTGGCGGCGGTACCGGCACGGCGCCGCGCTGCTGGACGCGGTCGCCGCCGGCCGGGGCGCGCACGCGGTGTGGCAGCCGGTACCCGGGGAGGACTGGCCGGGCCGGCTGGCCGAGGTGGCGGCCGGGGCACTCGTCGCCGGCCGGGGCACCCTGATCGTCTGCCCGGACCAGCGGGACGTCGCACGGGTGGCGGCCGCCTGCGGCGAGCTGCTCGGGCAGGACCGGGTCACCACGCTCACCGCCGACCTGGGTCCCGCGCGGCGCTACCGGAGCTGGCTGGCCATCCGCCGGGGGCACAGCAGGGTGGTGGTCGGTACCCGGGCGGCCGCGTTCGCCCCGATCGCCGATCCGGGTGTGCTCGTCGTCTGGGACGACGGCGACGACCTGCACGCCGAGCCGCGCGCCCCGTACCCGCACACCCGCGACGTGCTGATGCACCGGGCGCACGCCACCGGGGCCGCGCTGCTGGTCGCCGGGTTCGCCCGGACCGCCGAGGCGCAGCTGCTGGTCGAGTCCGGCTGGGCGCGCGAGGTGACCGCCGAGCGCACCGAGCTGCGCGCCGCCGCGCCCCGGGTGACCCCGGTGGGGGAGACCGAGGCCCAGCTCGTGGACGACCCGCACGCCCGCGCCGCCCGGCTGCCGAGGGTGGCGTTCGACGCGGCCAGGGCGGCGATCGGTCGCGGTGAACCGGTGCTGATCCAGGTGCCCCGGGCCGGCTACGTGCCGGGGTTGGCCTGCGCCGGTTGCCGGGAGCCGGCCCGTTGCCGGCACTGCGCCGGCCCGCTCGGGCTGCCGCGCGCCGCGGTCGGCGGTGGCACCGGGGCCGGTCCGGGGGCGAACGGCTCCGCGAGCGACACCGCCGTCTCGCCGACCTGCCGCTGGTGCGGGGTGGCCGCGCCGACGTTCCGCTGCGCGACCTGTGGTTCCCGCCGGCTGCGTGCCACCGTGGTCGGCGCCCGGCGCACCGCGGAGGAGCTCGGTCGGGCGTTCCCCGGGGTGGCCGTGCGCGGGTCCGGTGGCGGCGCCGACGTGCACGCCACGGTGCCGGCCGGTCCCGCGCTGGTGGTGGCCACCCCCGGCGCCGAGCCGTGGGTGGACGGCGTGGCCGGCGGTGCCGGGTACGGCGCGGCGCTGTTGCTGGACGGCTGGGCGCTGCTGTCCCGGCCGGACCTGCGGGTCGCCGAGGAGACGCTGCGCCGGTGGATGGCCGCGGCCGCCCTGGTCCGCCCGGCCGGCGCCGGCGGCCGGGTCGTGGTCGCCGCCGACCCCGAACTGGCCGTGGTAGCCGCCCTGGTCCGGTGGGACCCGGTCGGTCACGCCGCCGCGGAGCTGGCCGGCCGCACCGAGGTCGGGTTCCCGCCGGCGGTCCGGATGGCGGCGGTGGACGGTGCACCGGACGCGGTGGCCGAGCTGATCGCGGCGCTCCTGCTGCCCGACTCGGCCGAGGTACTGGGCCCGGCGGAACTGGACCCGGCCCCGTCCGGCGCGGTCCGCGAGCGGGCGCTGGTGCGGGTGCCCCGGACCGACGGCCGGGCGCTGGCCGCCGCGATGGCCGCCGGCCAGGCGGCCCGCACGGCCCGCAAGGCGCCGGACCCGGTCCGCGTCCAGCTCGACCCGCAGGAGATCGGCTAGGAGGGTCCTACCGCCCCCGGTCCGCCCGTCCGGCGCGGCCCGTTGTTACCGAGCTGCACAACAGGCAGGTTCGATCATGGTTCGAGGTGCCTGGTGTGCAGCTCGGTAACGGGGGTGCGCCACGGGGAGGGGCGGCGGGTGGTGCGGTTCGAACACTAAGCTGGTCGGCGGTCCCAGCGAGCTCAACCAGGGAGCGGCAACCCACGATGGCAATCCAGCCGATCCGGCTCTTCGGCGATCCCGTGCTGCGCAGTCGCGCGGCGGAGGTCGTCGATTTCGACGCTGAGCTGCGCAGGCTGGTCGCTGACCTCACCGACACGATGAACGACGAGGCCGGCGCCGGCCTGGCGGCCCCGCAACTGGGTGTCGGACTGCGGGTCTTCACCTACCGCTGCGACGGCTTCGAGGGCCACCTGGTGAACTCGACGTTCGACGCGGTCGGCGAGGACATGCAGGACGGCCCGGAGGGCTGCCTGTCCATCCCCGGCATGCACTGGGACTGCCGCCGGCACCTGCACGTGGTGGCGAACGGGTGGAACATGCACGGCGACCCGGTGGAGGTGGCGGGCTCGGAGCTGCTGGCGCGGTGTATCCAGCACGAGACCGACCACCTGGACGGGGTGCTGTTCCTGGACCGCCTCGACGCCGAGACCCGCAAGCTCGCGATGGCCGAGATCCGCTCCGCGCCCTGGTTCGCGCAGGCCGACCCGGCCAGTCCACCGGTCGTCAAGACCAGCCCACATCCGCTGTTCGGGAAGGCTCGATAGCTCGTGAGGCTCGTATTCGCCGGCACGCCGACCGCCGCGTTGCCGGCCCTGTCCGCGCTGCTCGGATCCCCCCGGCACGAGGTGGTCGCGGTACTCACCCGGCCGGACGCGCCGACCGGTCGCGGCCGGCGCCTCGCCCCCTCCCCGGTGGCCGAGCTGGCCGCCGCCCACGACGTTCCGGTGCTGCGCCCGCCCAAACCGTCCGCGCCCGACTTCGTCGCCTCGCTGGCCGCGTACCGGCCGGACTGCTGCCCGGTGGTCGCCTACGGCTCACTGCTGCGCCCGGCGCTGCTCGCGGTGCCCAGGTACGGCTGGGTCAACCTGCACTTCTCGGTACTGCCGGCGTGGCGCGGCGCGGCCCCGGTGCAGGCGGCCGTCCGGCACGGCGACGAGGTGACCGGGGCCAGCTGCTTCCGGCTGGAGGAGGGCATGGACACCGGCCCGGTGTACGGCGTGGTCACCGAGTCGATCGGGCCCCGGGACACCTCCGGCGACCTGCTGGACCGGTTGGCCCGCTCCGGCGCCGAGCTGTTGCTGGCCACCCTGGACGGCATCGAGGACGGCCTGCTGCGCCCGGTGCCGCAGCCGGCCGAGGGGGTCTCCTACGCCCCGAAGGTCACCGTGGCCGACGCCGAGGTGGACTGGCGCGCGCCGGCGACCGCGGTGGACCGGCTGATCCGCTCGGTCACCCCGGAACCGGGCGCCTGGACCACGTTCCGCGCCGAGCGACTCGGCCTCGGGCCGGCGCACCCGGTGGAGCACACCGGCCTGCTGCCCGGCGAGCTGCGGGTGGAGAAGCGCCGGGTGCTGGTCGGCTCCGCCGCCGGCGCGGTGGAGCTGGGGACCGTGCGCGCCGCCGGCAAGCGGGAGATGCCGGCCTCGGACTGGGCGCGGGGAATCCGCCCTGAGCCCGGCGAGCGGTTCGTCGCGGCGAGCAGCGGGCTGACCGAGGTGCGGGCATGAACGCGCCCCGCCGCTCCGGCCGGCCGTCCCGCCCGGGCAACCCGGGACCGCCCGCGCGCCGGACCACCCCCGTGCGGCCGCCCGCCACCGACCCGGCCAGGGCCGCCGCGCTCGAGCTGCTCACCGCGGTCCGGGAACGCGACGCCTACGCCAACCTGGCACTCCCATCCATCCTGCGCCGGGCCAAGCTCTCCGGTCGGGACGCCGCGCTGGCCACCGAGCTCGGCTACGGCGCCTGCCGGGCCCGCGGCCTGCTGGACGCGGTGATCCTGGCCTGCGCCAGCCGCCCGATGAGCAAGATCGAACCGCCGCTGGTGGACGCGCTGCGACTGGGTACCTACCAGCTGCTGCGGACCCGGATCCCGGCGCACGCGGCGGTGGACTCCACCGTGGAGCTGGTGCGGTCCTCCGCCGGGTCGCGCTCGGCCGGCTTCGTGAACGCCATCCTGCGCAAGGTCGGCGAACGCACCGAGCCGGAGTGGGTGGCCCAGCTGGCCCCGGACGCGGCGACCGACCCGATCGGGCACCTGGCGTTCCGGCACGCCCACCCGAAGTGGATCGCGCAGGCCTTCGCGGACGCGCTGGGTGGGGCCTCGACCGAGCTGGACGCGCTGCTGGCCGCCGACGACGAGCGCCCCCTGGTGCACCTGCTGGCCCGCCCCGGGGTGATCACCGCCGAGGAGCTGGCGCTGGCCACCGGCGGTGAGCAGTCGCCGTACTCGCCCTACGGGGTGCGCCTGGATCCCGGTTCCGGCGACCCCGGCGACTTCGACGCGATCAAGCAGGGCCTCGCGCTGGTGATCGACGAGGGCAGCCAGCTCGTCGCCTACGGGCTGGCCAGCGCCCCGCTGGTGGGTGCCGACACCGGACGCTGGCTGGACCTGTGCGCCGGCCCGGGCGGCAAGGCGGCGATGCTGGGCGGCCTGGTCGAGCTGGAGGGCGGCCTGCTGGACGCGGTCGAGCCGTCCGAGCACCGGGCCCAGCTGGTGCGCGACAACACCGCCGAGCTGCCGGTCACCGTGCACGTGGCCGACGGCCGGGAGGCGCCGCTGCCGGACGGCGGGTACGACCGGGTGCTGGTGGACGTGCCGTGCACCGGGCTCGGTGCGCTGCGGCGCCGGCCGGAGGCCCGCTGGCGGCGCGAGCCGTCCGACGTGGCCGGCCTGACCGCACTGCAGCGCGAGCTGCTCACCGCCGCACTGCGCCACGTCCGGGTCGGCGGGGTCGTCGGCTACGCCACCTGCTCGCCGCACGTCGGTGAGACGCACGGGGTGCTCGCCGGGGTACTGCGCAAACACCCGAACGTCGAGCGGCTGGACGCCCGCGAGGTGCTGCCGGAGATGCCGGGACTCGGCGACGGGCCGGCGGTGCAGCTGTGGCCGCACCGGCACGGCACCGACGCGATGTTCCTCGCGCTGCTGCGCCGGACCGGCTGACGCGGCGCGGCAGATGGGTCCGACCGGGCGCGCCCGAACGGGGGTAACCGTCGTCACGGTAAGCCGACCCCACGGCCGGGCGTCGCGCCCTGTCATCCGGGCGTAATCTGCGGACGTGCCCCCGATGATCGCGCCGAGCATTCTCTCGGCGGACTTTGCCCGCCTCGCGGACGAGGCCGCCGCGGTGGCCGGCGCGGACTGGTTGCACGTGGACGTGATGGACGCCCACTTCGTGCCGAACCTCACGCTCGGGCTGCCCGTGGTGGAGGCGTTGCTGCGGCACACCGACATCCCGATGGACTGTCACCTGATGATCGACGACCCGGACCGGTGGGCGATCGGGTACGCCGAAGCCGGCGCGTACAACGTGACGGTGCACGTGGAGGCGGCCGCCGACCCGGTGAAGCTGGCCGCGAACCTGCGCGCGGCAGGCGCCAAGGCGGGCCTTTCGGTCAAGCCGAACACCCCGCTCGAGCCGTACCTGGAAATACTTCGGCACTACGACACGCTGTTGGTGATGAGCGTGGAGCCGGGCTTCGGCGGCCAGGGATTCATCAGCGAGGTGCTGGACAAGGTGCGCACGGCACGGCGGCTGGTGGACACCGGGCAGTTGACCCTGCTGGTGGAGATCGACGGCGGGATCAACCAAGACACCATCGAGGCGGCGGCGGAGGCGGGCGTGGACTGTTTCGTGGCCGGTTCGGCGGTCTACAGCGCGGACGACCCGGCCAAGGCCGTGGCGGCGCTGCGCGCCCAGGCCGGGCGGGTTTCCGCACACCGGGGAGGGGTGCACTGATGTTCACCGGGATCGTGGAAGAGGTCGGTGAGGTCCGCGAGGTCCGCGAGCAGGACGACGTGGTGCGGCTGGTGATCAGCGGCCCGGTGGTCGCCTCGGACACCCGCCACGGCGACTCGATCGCGGTGAACGGGGTCTGTCTCACGGCGGTCGAGGTGGACGGTGCGGACTTCAGTGTGGAGCTGGTACCCGAGACGCTGCGCCGGTCCAGCCTGGCCGGGGTCGCGACCGGTGCCCGGGTGAACCTGGAGCGGGCCATGTCCAACGGTCAGCGCTTCGGCGGGCACATCATGCAGGGCCATGTGGACGGAACCGCGACCGTGATGTCGCACACACCGGGTGAGCGCACCGCCGAGATCAGGTTCAGGCTGGGTAACGGACTCGCCCGGTACGTGGTCGAAAAAGGGTCGATCGCGGTGGACGGGGTGTCGCTGACGGTGGCCTCGGTGGACCGGGACAGTTTCTCCGTCGCGCTCATCCCGACCACCCTGGCCGACACCACGCTCGGCGTGCGGCAGTCGGGCGACCGGGTCAATATCGAGGTTGACGTCCTCGCCAAATACGTCGAGCGATTGGTCTCGGGCTACCTGCCCGGACCGGTGGGACAGGCTCCGCCGGAAGCGGTGGAGCCCGTCGAGGAAGGCGGTGCGAGGTCGTGGTGAGCAACCCGGGATATCACTCCCTCGAAGAGCGGTTCGCGGGCGTCGAGCGGGCGATAGTCGATCTCGCCGCTGGCAAGGCGGTCGTGGTGGTGGACGACGAGGACCGCGAGAACGAGGGCGACCTGGTCTTCGCGGCGGAGCGGGCGACACCCGAGCTGGTGTCGTTCATGGTCCGGTACACGTCCGGCTACATCTGCGTGGCACTCACCGAGGACGACTGCGACCGGCTCGACCTGCCGCCGATGTACCACTCCAACGGCGATGCCTTCCGCACCGCGTTCACCGTCACGGTGGACGCCAAGGAGGGGGTCAGCACCGGCATCTCGGCTACCGACCGTGCGCACACCATCCGGCTGCTGGCCGGCGCCGAGGCGCACGCGAGTGACTTCGTCCGGCCCGGTCACGTGCTGCCGCTGCGGGCGAAGGCGGGCGGTGTGCTGCGCCGCCCGGGGCACACCGAGGCCGCGGTCGACCTGTCCCGCCTCGCCGGGCTGCAGCCGGCCGGGGCGCTGTGCGAGATCGTGTCGCAGAAGAACGAGGGCGACATGGCCCGCGCCGACGAGCTGCGGGTGTTCGCCGAGGACCACGACCTGGCCCTGGTCACCATCGCGGAGCTGATCGCCTACCGGCGCCGGTTCGAGAAGCAGGTCGAGCGGGTGGCCGAGGCGCGGATCCCAACCCCGCACGGTGGCTTCGTGGCCTACGGCTACGACAACGTGCTGGACGGCATCGAGCACATCGCGCTGGTCTACGGCGACCTCGGCGACGGTGAGAACGTGCTGGTCCGGGTGCACTCGGAGTGCCTGACCGGTGACGTGTTCGGTTCGCTGCGGTGCGACTGCGGCCCGCAGCTGGACGCGGCGCTGGCCGCGGTGGCGGCCGAGGGCCGCGGCGTCGTGCTGTACGTGCGCGGCCACGAGGGCCGGGGGATCGGCCTGATGCACAAACTGCAGGCCTACCAGCTGCAGGAGTCCGGCGTGGACACGGTGGACGCGAACCTGGCGCTGGGCATGCCGGCCGATGCGCGCGACTACGGCACCGGGGCGCAGATCCTGGTCGACCTCGGGGTTCGGTCCATGCGGCTGCTCACCAACAACCCGGACAAGCGGGCCGGGCTGGAGGGCTACGGGCTGCGCGTGGTGGAGCGGGTGTCGCTGCCCATCCGCCCGACCCGGGAGAACCTGCACTACCTGCGCACCAAGCGCGACCGGATGGGCCACGACCTGCCGAACCTGGACTCGGTGGAGGGCCTGGACGACCGGGACACCGGCGGTGTCACCGCCTGAGCACCTCGGCGGCACAGCGGGATCCCGGGTCCCGGGGGACCCGGCCAGGCGCGGCCCGGACCGGATCCGGCAAGGTAGCGGTATGACGGCATCCGGGCAGGTGGGCGAATGAGTGGCGAGGGCCGGCCGGTCGACTCCGGTGAACTGAACGCGGCGGGTCTGCGGCTGGGCATCGTGGCGGCGCAATGGCATCCGAAGATCGCCGAGTCGCTGCTGGAACGAGCACTGGCGGTGGCCGCCGACGCCGGGATCACCTCGCCGACCGTGGTGCGGGTGCCCGGTTCGCTGGAGCTGCCGGTGATCTGCCAGGAGTTGGCCAAGGGTCACGACGCGGTGGTGGCGCTGGGCGTGGTGATCAAGGGCGGCACCCCGCACTTCGAGTACGTGTGCGACTCGGTCACCGCCGGGCTCACCCGGATCGCGCTCGACGAGTCCACGCCGGTCGGCAACGGCGTTCTGACCTGCAACACCGAGGACCAGGCGGTGGCCCGCAGCGGGCTGCCCGGCGCCGACGAGGACAAGGGCGCCGACGCCTGCGCGGCCGCGTTGCAGACCGCGCTGGCGCTGCGCGCGCTGCGGGCGGCGGAATCGCGGTGAGCGGCGGGGACGCCGGGGTGGCCGGGGTGGCCGGGGTGGCCGAGCCCCGGCTGGTGATCCGGCCGTGGCGGGTGCGCTGGGTGGCCTGGATCGCCGCGGTCGTGCTGTTCGTGGTGATGACCGCGGTCGCGGTGGCGCTGCGCAGCGTCTCCACCGGGGTCTACTTCCACACCGACGACCAGGTGGCGATGGTGCTGCTCGGGCTGTTCATGTCGCTCGGCGTGCTGAGCCTCACCCTGGCCAGGGTGCGGGCCGACGCGGACGGCGTCGAGGTCCGCAACCTGCTGATCACCCGCTACCTCCCCTGGTCGGAGGTGCTCGAGGTGAGCTTCCCGGACGGCGCCCGGTGGGCCCGCCTGGAGCTGCCGGACGACGAGTACCTACCGGTGTCGGCCATCCAGCTGGTGGACGGCCAGCGGGCGGTGACCGCGATCGGCGAACTGCGGGCGCTGCACGCCGCGCACAACACCGCCGGCAGCGCCCCGGACTAGCCCGCCCCGGAGTGGCCTGGCCCCGGACTGGAGTGGCCCTGGAGTGGCCCGGCCCGGAGTGGCCTGGCCCGCACGCGTTGGCCGCGCAGTTGCGGACGTTGCGTCGCACATGTCCCGTCGACGCCGCGCATGGTGGAGGTGCGCGACGTCCACGTGGGACGCGCGCCGTCGCAGCCCGCCGCCCCCGCGGCCGCGTGTTACCGAGCTGCACACCAGGCAGGTTTTTCGCGCTGGCAACCTGCCTGGTGTGCAGCTCGGTAACGCTGAGCCGGTCGCCCGCCTCCCGGCGGCGCCCCGCCTCCCGGCCCGAGCCACCGGACGCCGCAGCGGCAGGGGACGGCGGTAGTGGACAATGGAGCGGACACTTCAGGAGGTGTACGTGCCGCTCACCCGAGGTAGGCAGCCAACCGACGAGCCCGTCCGGCTCGGTGACATCGTGCTGCGCAACCGGCTGGTGACCTCGTCCAGCCTGCTCGGTTACGGGGTGTCCAGCTCGGGGTTCTACGGGATGAGCCCGGTGGCGCTGTTCCTGCAGCTGGCCGAGTTCGGCGCGGTGACCACCCGGACGTTGACCGTCGAGCCCCGCGAAGGCCACTTCACCACCCGCGAGGACTGGTCACCGAGGGAGCTCCCCGGGCTGCTCAAGCGCTACGGCCGGGTGCTGCGCGGCGTCGACGGCGGCTTCATCAACGCCTTCGGCTGGTGCAACGTCGGTATCGAGGCGTACCTGCGGGACTACTACCCGCGCACCCGTGAGCAGCGCACGATCATCTCCCTCGGCGGGTTCTCCTCGGCGGAGTTCGTCAGCCTGGTCGACGCGGTGAACGCCGCCGTGCCGGCCGGTGACATCGCCGCCGTCGAGTTCAACGTGTCCTGCCACAACGTGAACTTCGACTTCTCCCAGATCCTGGACGCGGTGCTCACCGAGGCGGTGCCGCGCAGCAACCACCCGGTCATCCTCAAGCTCTCCCCGGACGTGGACTACCTGGACAACGCCCGGCGCGCGGCGAAGGCCGGGGTCAGTGCGCTCACCGCGATCAACACCGTCAAAGCGCTTCGGCTCGACCCGCGCACCGGCGAGCCGCTCCTGGCCAACCGGTACGGCGGACTCTCCGGGCGCGCGATCAAGCCGATCGGGCTGCGGGTGGTGGCGGAGCTGCGGGACGCCGGCGTGACGCTGCCGATCATCGCCACCGGCGGCATCCGGACCGCGGACGACTGCCGGGAGTACTTCTGGGCCGGTGCGGACGCGGTGAGCCTCGGCAGTGCCACCTGGTTGGCTTCGTACCCGGGATACGCCCTCTCCCCGCTGTACGCTGCCCGGGTGCGTCGGGTAATCCGTGCAGTTAAGCGCTACCGGGAGCAACCGCCTGGACACCCACCGTTACCCTCCTCTCCGGTCACACCCTCAAGATCCCCTAGTCGATGAGGCGGTGCGGTAATGACCCCGCCGACCGGAGTGCCCGAGCGCACCAGGGCTCGACGCCCCAAGGTGGTGCTGCTCGACGTCTTCGAGACGTTGCTGCAGCTGGACGCCCTGCGCTCCCGGTTCGTCGACGTCGGTCGCCCTGAGTACGAGCTGGAGCTGTTCTTCGCCCGCACCCTCCGCGACGGCATGGCGCTCACCCTGGCCGGTGGCTCGCCGCCGTTCGCCGAGGTGGCCCGTTCGGCGCTGATCAGCACCACCGGCCGGCGGCTCAGCGAGGCGGCTGTCCAGCACGTGCTGGACGGGTTCGCCGAGCTGCCGCCGCACCCGGACGTCGAGCCGGCGCTGATCATGCTGGCCAAGGCCAAGGTGCCGGCGTACGCGTTCACCCACGGGTCGGCCGACGTGGTCCGCGAGGCGCTCGACCTCGCCCAGCTGCGCAGCTACCTGCGCGGGGTGATCTCGGCGGAGGAGATCAGCTCGTTCAAGCCGCCGCCGGCGGTATACCACTGGGCCTGTCAGCGGGTCGGTGCCGAGCCGGCGCGGACCGCACTGGTCGCGGCGCACTCCTGGGACATCCACGGGGCCGTGCGGGCCGGGCTGCTGGCCGGCTTCGCCACCCGGGTGGAGGGCGGCATGTCCGACGTGTTCGACGCTCCGCACGTGGTCGCCGAGCGGTTGGACGACGTCATCGAGCGTTTGCTGGCACTGCCGGCCTAGGCGCCGCCCCGGCAGGTCCAGAGGGTGCTTGGCCAGCCCTCTACGCTGGAGTCATCATGGCCGATCCCTCCACTTACCGCCCGGCCGCCGGCACCATCCCGGAGGCGCCGGGGGTGTACCGCTTCTCCGACCAACGCGGTCGGGTGATTTACGTCGGCAAGGCGAAGAACCTGCGCAGCCGGTTGAACTCGTACTTCGCCGATCTGTCCAACCTGCACCCGCGAACCCGCCAGATGGTGACCACGGCGGCGCACGTGGAGTGGACCGTGGTCGCCACCGAGGTGGAGGCGCTCCAGCTCGAGTACAACTGGATCAAGGAGTTCGACCCCCGGTTCAACGTGCGCTACCGGGACGACAAGACCTACCCCGTGCTGGCCGTGACGCTGCACGAGGAGTACCCGAGGCTGCACGTCTACCGGGGCCCCCGGAAGAGGGGCGTGCGCTACTTCGGCCCGTATGCGCACGCCTGGGCGATCCGCGAGACGCTGGACCTGCTGCTGCGGGTGTTCCCGGCGCGCACCTGCTCGTCCGGGGTGTTCCGCCGGCACGGCCAGATGGGTCGCCCCTGCCTGCTCGGCTACATCGACAAGTGCTCCGCGCCGTGCGTCGGGCGGGTCACCGCCGACGAGCACCGCACGATCGTGGGGGACTTCACCGAGTTCCTGTCCGGGCGCACCGACCGGATGGTCCGCGAGTTCGAGCGGCAGATGAGCGCTGCCTCGGACGCACTGGAGTTCGAGCGGGCCGCCCGGCTGCGCGACGACATCGGGGCGCTGCGCCGGGCGATGGAACGGCAGGCGGTGGTGTTCGGCGACGGCACCGACGCTGACGTGGTCGCCTTCGCGCAGGACGAGCTGGAGGCCGCCGTCCAGGTGTTCCACGTGCGCGGTGGCCGCGTCCGGGGCCAGCGCGGCTGGGTGACCGACAAGCAGGAGGGCGCCGGCGAGACCACGGCGGTGCTGGTGGAGCGGTTCGTCACCCAGTTCTACGGCGAGCAGGCCGCGCTGGCCGAGGCCGCCGACGACGCCACCCAGCCGGTGCCCCGGGAGATCCTGGTGCCCGAGCTGCCGCCGGACGCGGACGCCCTCGCCGACTGGCTCACCGGGTTGCGCGGCTCCCGGGTGCAGCTGAGGGTGCCGCAGCGGGGCGACAAGCGGGCGCTGGCCGAGACCGTGGCGCGCAACGCCGCCGAGTCGCTGAACCAGCACAAGCTGCGCCGCGCCGGCGACCTGACGGCCCGGTCCGCCGCGCTGACCGAGATCCAGGACGCGCTCGGGCTGGAGACCGCGCCGCTGCGCATCGAGTGCATCGACGTCAGCCACGTGCAGGGCAGCGACGTGGTGGCCTCGCTCGTGGTGTTCGAGGACGGGCTGGCCCGCAAGTCGGAGTACCGCCGGTTCGCCGTGCGGGACGGCGCCGACGGCGGTGACGTGGCGTCCATCGCCGAGGTGGTCCGCCGCCGGTTCCGCCGCTACCTCGTGGAGACCGAACAGCCGGGCGACACCGGGCTTGACACCCCGGACAGCAGCGGGTTGAACGGGACCGGGCTGAACGGGACCGGGCTGAACGGGACCGCGGCGCACGGGACCGAGCTGGAACAGGACGAGGCCGAGCCGGCGGTCCGCAGTGGCATCGACCCGGTGACCGGCCGGCCGCGCAAGTTCGCCTACCCGCCGAACCTGCTGGTGGTGGACGGCGGCCAGCCGCAGGTGGAGGCGGCCTCGGCCGTGCTCGCCGAGCTCGGGGTCACCGATGTGGCGGTGTGCGGCCTGGCCAAGCGGCTGGAGGAGGTGTGGCTGCCCGCCGACCCAGACCCGGTCATCCTGCCGCGCACCAGCGAGGGGCTCTACCTGCTGCAGCGGATCCGGGACGAGGCGCACCGGTTCGCCATCACCTACCACCGGCAGAAGCGGTCCAAGCGGATGACCGCGTCCGAGCTGGATGCGGTGCCCGGGTTGGGACAGTCCCGGCGGACCGCGCTGCTCAAGCACTTCGGTTCGTTGCGCAAGTTGCGCCAGGCCGGCCCCGACGAGATCGCCGCCGTGCCCGGGATGGGTCCCCGGACAGCGGCCGCCGTGGTCGCCGCGCTGCACGTCGACAACCAGGCCGCCGGGGAACAGCGGCCCACAGCCACTCAGGGGGACCAATCGTGAGCTCGAGGCCGGAAGCCACCGCAACGACTACCCCGGGGATCGAGGTCGCACTGGTCAGCGGCCTGTCCGGGGCGGGGAGAAGCACCGCCGCGAAGGTGCTGGAGGACCTCGGCTGGTTCGTGGTGGACAACCTGCCGCCGGAGCTGATCTCGACCATGGTCGAGCTGGGCGCCAAGGCCAGGGGGGACATCACCCGGATCGCGGTGGTGATGGACGTGCGCAGCCGGGCGTTCACCGACGACCTGTCCTCGGTGATCAAGGACCTGGACGCCCGGGGCTACAAGCCGAGGCTGCTGTTCCTGGAGGCCAGCGACCAGGTGCTGATCCGGCGGTTCGAGCACGTCCGGCGCGGCCACCCGCTGCAGGGTGTCGGCCGCCTCGCCGACGGCATCGCCGCCGAACGGGAACTGCTCGGCCCGCTGCGCAACGTCGCCGACCTGGTGCTGGACACCAGCGCGCTGTCGGTGCACCAGCTGCGCTCGGCCCTGGAGCAGACCTTCGGCACCGAGAGCTCGTTGCAGACCCGGATGACGCTGCTGTCCTTCGGCTACAAGTACGGCCTGCCGATGGACGCGGACCTGGTCGTGGACATGCGGTTCCTGCCGAACCCGTACTGGATCCCGGAGCTGCGCGAGTTCAACGGCAAGGACACCGCGGTGCGGGACTACGTGCTGTCCCAGGAGGGCGCCGGGGAGTTCCTGGACCGTTACCACGATCTGCTGAAACTGGTGAACGGCGGCTACCGGCGTGAGGGCAAGCGCTACCTGACCGTTGCGGTGGGCTGCACCGGCGGCAAGCACCGCAGCGTGGCCATCTCCGAGGAACTGGCCCGCCGGATGCGCGGCGAGGACGGTGTCGCGGTGAGTGTGGTGCACCGCGACCTGGGACGCGAGTGAGCGCGCCCCCGGACCCGGCGCCCCCGGACCCGGCGCCCTCGAACGCGGCGCCTTTGGGCACGTTGCGGGCGGTCGCGCTCGGTGGCGGGCACGGGCTCTACGCCACGCTCAGCGCGCTGCGGCTGCTCACCGAGGACGTGACCGCGGTGGTCACGGTCGCGGACGACGGCGGGTCCTCCGGGCGGCTGCGCGGGGAGCTGGGCGTGCTGCCCCCCGGCGACCTGCGGATGGCGTTGGCCGCGCTGGCCGAGCACGGGCCGTCCGGGGCGCTGTGGGGTGAGCTGTTCCAGCACCGGTTCGGCGGCAGCGGCGCGCTGGCCGGGCACGCGGTGGGCAACCTGCTGCTGGCCGGGCTGATCGAGGTGCTCGGCGACCCGGTCGCGGCGCTGGACCAGGCCTGCCGGCTGCTGGGGGTGCGCGGGCGGGTACTGCCGATGAGCACTGAGCCGCTGGTCATCGAGGCCGAGGTGGCCGGACTGGGGCGCGACCCGGAGGCGGTGAGCCGGATCCGGGGCCAGGTCGCGGTGGCCAGCACCCCGGGGCGGGTGCGTCGGGTGTGGGTGCAGCCCAGCCACCCCAAGGCGTGCGAGCAGGCGGTGGCGGCGGTGCGGGACGCTGAGCTGGTGTTACTCGGGCCCGGTTCCTGGTTCACCAGCGTGCTGCCGCACCTGATGGTGCCGGACCTGCGGCAGGCGCTGCTGGACACGCCGGCGCGGCGGGTGGTGGTGCTGAACCTGGCCCCGCAGCCCGGGGAGACCGCCGGGTTCTCACCCGAACAGTACCTGGACGTACTCTGCCAGCACGCTCCAGAGCTGCGGATCGACGCGGTACTGGCCGATACCGGCGCGGTACCGGTACCGGAGCGGCTGCAACGCTCCGCGGCCGCACTCGGTGCGCGGGCCGTACTGGCCCCTATCGGAGAGCCGGACGGGTCGCCAAGGCACAATCCCGCTGCGCTCGCGGATGCGGTTCGGTCCGTGCTGGCTCAGGCGAGTCAGTGGGACCGGGAACGAGATAGCGATGTGTCAGCGGGACCCCGCCGAGAGGAGAGCAACGGGTGGCGATGACTTCGTCGGTCAAGGACGAGCTCAGCCGGTTGTCGGTGACAAAGCCGTGCTGTCGCCGGTCCGAGCTTTCCTCGCTGTTGCGGTTCGCGGGTGGACTGCACATCGTGGGCGGCAAGGTGGTGATCGAGGCCGAGGTGGACACCGGGTCGGTGGCCCGGCGGCTGCGGCGGGAGATCCACGACCTTTACGGGCACACCTCCGAGGTGCAGGTGATCAGCTCCGGTGGGCTGCGCCGGGGCGCCCGGTACGTGATCCGGGTGGTGAAGGACGGCGCCGGGCTGGCTCGCCAGACCGGTCTGCTGGACCTGCGCGGCCGGCCGGTGCGCGGGTTGCCGCCCCAGGTGGTGTCCGGCGGTCTCTGCGACGCCGAGGCGGCCTGGCGGGGGGCGTTCCTGGCGCACGGCTCGCTGACCGAGCCCGGCCGCAGCTCGGCGCTCGAAGTGACCTGTCCCGGGCCGGAGGCGGCGCTCGCCCTGGTCGGTGCGGCGCGGCGCCTCGGCGTGACGGCGAAGGCCCGCGAGGTGCGCGGCGCGGACCGCGTGGTGGTGCGGGACGGCGACGCGATCGGCGCGCTGCTCACCCGGCTCGGCGCGCACTCCTCGGTGCTGGCCTGGGAAGAGCGCCGGATGCGCCGTGAGGTGCGGGCCACCGCGAACCGGCTGGCGAACTTCGACGACGCCAACCTGCGCCGCTCGGCGCGGGCCGCGGTCGCGGCCTCGGCCCGGGTGCGCCGGGCGCTGGAGCTGCTGGCCGACGACGTGCCGGACCACCTGCTGGCCGCCGGCCGGCTGCGCCTGGAGCACACCCAGGCCTCGCTGGAGGAGCTCGGTCAGCTCTCCGACCCGCCGATGACCAAGGACGCGGTGGCCGGCCGGATCCGCCGGCTGCTGCACATGGCCGACAAGCGCGCGGCCGACCTCGGCCTGCCGGACACCGAGTCGGCGGTCACCGCCGACATGCTCGCCGACACCTGAGTTGCACCCGCCGGGGTGTGATCACGTGCGCAAATCCCCCCGGCGGGGGCTGCCAGCCGGATCTCGGCCGGTACTGTGTCGCCCAGGTACGGAATCGATCGAGGAGGCGCTGAGTGGTCCGGGTAGGCGTGAACGGCTTCGGCCGTATTGGGCGGAACTTCTGGCGCGCGGTGGCCGCGCAGGCCGCCGCCGGTTCGACCGACATCGAGATCGTCGCGGTCAACGACATCACCGACAACGCCACGCTGGCCCACCTGCTGAAGTACGACTCGATCCTGGGCAAGCTGCCGTTCTCGGTGACCTCCACCGACGACGAGATCGTGGTCGACGGCAAGGGTTTCAAGGGCCTCGCGGTGCGCGACCCCGCCGAGCTGCCCTGGAAGGACCTGGGCGTCGATGTCGTCGTCGAGTCGACGGGGCTGTTCACCAAGCGTGACGCGGCCGCGAAGCACCTGGACGCCGGGGCGAAGAAGGTCGTCATCTCGGCGCCGGCGACCGGTGAGGACCTCACCATCGTCAAGGGCGTGAACGACCACGAGTACGACGGCAGCCAGTCGATCATCTCGAACGCCTCCTGCACCACCAACTGCCTCGCGCCGATGGCGAAGGTGCTCGACGACCTGGCGGGTATCCAGACCGGTCTGATGACCACGATCCACGCCTACACCCAGGACCAGAACCTGCAGGACGGCCCGCACAAGGACCTACGCAGGGCGCGGGCCGCCGCGATCAACATCGTGCCGACCTCGACCGGCGCGGCGAAGGCGATCTCGCTGGTGCTGCCGCACCTGAAGGGCAAGCTGGACGGCTTCGCGCTGCGGGTGCCGATCCCCACCGGCTCGGCCACCGACCTGACCGCCGTCGTCGGCCGCGACACCACCGCAGAAGAGGTCAACGCGGCGATGAAGGCCGCCGCCGAGGGCCCGCTGGCCGGCGTTCTCTACTACACCGAGGACCCGATCGTCTCCTCGGACATCGTCACCGACCCGCACTCGTGCATCTTCGACGCCGGCCTGACCAAGGTGATCGGGAACCAGGTCAAGATCGTCGGCTGGTACGACAACGAGTGGGGCTACTCGAACCGGCTGGTCGACATCACCGCCCTGGTGGCGTCCAAGCTGTGAGGACGCTCGACGACCTGATCGCCGAGGGGGTCTCGGGGCGCACCGTGCTGGTGCGCTCCGACCTCAACGTGCCGCTCGACGGATCACGAATCACGGACGACGGCCGGATCCGTGCCTCGGTGCCGACCATCTCCGAGCTGTCCGCCGAAGGTGCCCAGGTGATCGTCATCGCGCACCTCGGCCGGCCCAAGGGCGGCCCGGAGGAGAAGTACTCGCTGGCCCCGGTGGCCGCCCGCCTCGGGGAGCTGCTGGGTGCACCGGTCCGGCTGATCCGGCTGGCGGACGGCGTGCCGAGTATGGCTGCCGGCGATGTGGTGCTGCTGGAGAACATCCGGTTCGACCCGCGTGAGACCAGCAAGGACGACGGCGAACGCGGCGCTCTGGCCGACGAGCTGGTCGCGCTGACCGGCTCGGACGGCGCGTTCGTCTCCGACGGCTTCGGCGTCGTGCACCGCAAGCAGGCCTCGGTGTACGACGTGGCGCTGCGGCTGCCGGCGTACACCGGGAGCCTGGTCAGTGCCGAGGTCGAGGTGCTGCGCCGGCTGACCGAGAGCCCGGCCCGGCCCTACGTGGTGGTGCTCGGCGGCTCCAAGGTGTCCGACAAGCTCGCGGTGATCGAGGCGCTGCTGCCGAGCGTGGACCGGCTGCTGGTCGGCGGCGGGATGTGCTTCACGTTCCTGGCCGCCCAGGGGCACTCGGTCGGCGACTCGCTGCTGGAGAGCGAACAGGTCGACACCTGCCGCCAGCTGCTGGAGTCGGGCAAGATCGTGCTGCCGTCCGACGTCGTGGTGGCGGACGACTTCTCGGCCGAGGCGAACACCCGGACGGTGGGCGCCGGGGCCATCCCGGACGGCTGGAAGGGCCTCGACATCGGCCCCGCGTCGGTGGCGGCCTTCGCCGAGGTGCTGGCCGGCGCGAAGACGGTGTTCTGGAACGGCCCGATGGGTGTGTTCGAGCTGGCGCCGTTCGCGGAGGGAACCCGCGGCGTGGCCCAGTCGGTCGTGGACGCCACGGCCGGCGGCGCGTTCAGCGTGGTCGGCGGGGGCGACTCGGCGGCCGCGGTGCGCGCGCTCGGGCTGCCCGAGGACGGCTTCTCGCACATCTCGACCGGCGGCGGCGCGTCGCTGGAGTACCTGGAGGGCAAGCAGCTCCCCGGCTTGGCCGTTCTCGACAAGTGAGGAACGCGTGTCCCGCAAGCCACTGATCGCCGGCAACTGGAAGATGAACCTCAACCACCTCGAGGCCATCGCCCTGGTGCAGAAGTTCGCCTTCGCACTGCCGGACAAGTACTACAAGAAGGTCGACGTGGCGGTGCTGCCGCCGTTCACCCACATCCGCAGCATCCAGACCATGATCGACGGCGACGAGCTGTTGCTGGTGCACGGGGCCCAGGACCTGGCACCGAAGGACTCCGGTGCCTACACCGGCGACATCTCGGGGCCGATGCTGGCCAAGCTGGGCTGCAGTTACGTGATCGTCGGGCACTCCGAGCGCCGCGAGCACCACCACGAGGACGACGCGCTCGTCAACCTCAAGGTGCGGGCCGCGCTGCGCAACGGGCTCACCCCGATCCTGTGCGTCGGCGAGGGCCTCGAGATCCGTGAGGCGGACGGCCACGTGTCGCACTGCACCGCGCAGCTGGACAACGCGCTGGCCAAGGTGACCGCCGAGCAGGTGGCCGGGCTGGTGATCGCCTACGAGCCGATCTGGGCCATCGGAACCGGTCGGGTGGCCACCCCGGCGGACGCTCAGGAGGTCTGCGGCTCGCTTCGGTCGCGGGTCGCCGAGCTCTACGACCAGGCCACCGCCGACTCGGTGCGGGTGCTCTACGGCGGCTCGGTGAAGTCCGGCAACATCGGCGAGTTGATCGCCGAGGCGGACGTGGACGGCGCGTTGGTCGGCGGCTCGAGCCTGGACGCCGACGAGTTCGCCAAGCTGTGCGCGATCGCCGCGGGTGGCCCGCTGCCCTAATCGGCAGACAGGTACGCTGAGACCTCGCGCCTCGAGGCCGGGATACGCCCCGGGTGCGCGCAGGTACCCGTCGGATGAGGATGGCATGAAGCTCGCCCTGGATATCGTCTTGATCGTCACCAGCGTGTTGCTGGTGCTGCTCATCCTCCTGCACAGGGGTCGCGGTGGCGGTCTTTCCTCGCTGTTCGGCGGTGGTATGCAGTCCAGCCTCTCCGGGTCCGCGCGAGCGGAGAAGAATCTGGATCGGATGACGCTGTTCGTCGGCGCGATCTGGGTGGTCGCGATCGTCGGTACGGGTCTGTTGGTGAAGCTCGGTAGCTGAGGTTCCGCGCGGAGCCCAGCTCGACAACTGAGGCAGAGGGTTGGCATGGCCGGTGGAAACGCGATCCGGGGCACCCGGGTCGGTGCGGGTCCGATGGGGGAGTCAGAGCGGGGTGAGACCGCGCCTCGGGTGCGGGTGACCTACTGGTGCGCCAATGGCCACCAGACATCGCCCTCCTTCGCCTCCGAGGCTGAGTTGCCGGAGAGCTGGGACTGCCCGCGCTGCGGGCTGCCGGCAGGGCCGAACCAGGAGCAGCCGCCCAAGCCTCCGCGCAACGAGCCCTACAAGACCCACCTCGCCTACGTGAAGGAGCGCCGCAGCGACGCTGACGGCGCGGCCATCCTGGACGAGGCACTGGGTCGGCTGCGCAAGCACCGCGAGGAAGTCTGAGTTAGCGAGCCCGGGCCGCGCCTGTGATGGGCGCACCCGGGCTCTGCTGTCTGTGCGGGCTTGTCTGTGCCGGCTGTCTGTGCCGCCAGGCGGCCCTACCGGCGGCCGGCGCGGTCCTCTAGCGTGCGCCCGATGAGTCGCTGGACGCTGCCCCCGAACGAGATCCCGACGGCGTGGTTCAACGTCACACCGCACCTGCCGACGCCGCTGCAACCGCCGCTGCACCCCGGCACCCGGGAGCCGATCGGGCCGGACGACCTGGCCCCGCTGTTCCCGATGGCGCTGATCGGGCAGGAGGTCAGCACCGAGCCGTGGATCGACGTCCCCGGCGAGGTGCTGGACATCCTGCGGCTGTGGCGGCCGACGCCGCTGGTGCGTGCGGTCCGGTTGGAGAAGGCACTCGGCACCCCGGCCCGGATCTACTTCAAGGACGAGTCGGTGTCCCCGGCCGGCAGCCACAAGCCGAACACCGCCGTGCCGCAGGCGTTCTACAACAAGGCCGAGGGAATCTCCCGGCTGGCCACCGAGACCGGCGCCGGGCAGTGGGGAACCGCGCTGTCGTTCGCGTGTGCCCAGTTCGACCTCGAGTGCAAGGTCTACATGGTCCGGGCCAGCTACCAGCAGAAACCGTACCGCAAGGTGATCATGGAAACCTGGGGCGGCTCGGTGGTGCCGTCCCCGGTGGACGACCCGGACCACCCGGGCTCGCTGGGCGCGGCGATCTCCGACGCGGTGCGTGACGCGGTCGGCCGGGCGGACACCCACTACGCGCTCGGCTCGGTGCTCAACCACGTGCTGCTGCACCAGACGGTGATCGGGCTGGAGGCGAAGGAGCAGCTGGGGTTGGCCGGCGAGCGGTTGCCGGACGTGGTGATCGCGCCCTGCGGCGGTGGGTCAAACCTCGGCGGCATCGCGTTCCCGTTCGTACCGGACGCCGGGGTGCGGCTGGTCGCGGTCGAGCCGCTGTCCTGCCCGACGCTGACCGAGGGCACCTTCGAGTACGACTTCGGCGACACCGCCGGGCTCACGCCACTGCTGCCGATGTACACCCTCGGGCACAACTTCGTGCCGCCGTCGATCCACGCCGGCGGGCTGCGTTACCACGGCGACTCGCCGATCATCTCCGCGCTGGTGCGGGACGGTCGGATGGAGGCGGTGGCCTACCCGCAGGGCAAGGTGTTCGAGGCGGCGGTGCAGTTCGCGCGCACCGAGGGCAAGCTGGCCGCGCCGGAGGCCGCGCACGCGATCCGCGCGGTGATCGACGAGGCGCTGGCGGCCAGGGAGACCGGTGAGGAGAAGGTCATCCTGTTCAACTACTGCGGCCACGGCTTCCTGGACCTGTCCGCGTACGAGGACTACCTCGCCGGCCGCCTGCCCGACGAGCAGGGCTCCTAGCGGCGGGCGCTCGACGGGCACGGGCTGCTGGCGGCGGGCGCTGCTGGCGGCGGGCTCAGCGCTGGAGCACGCGGCCCAGCGCGTCCAGCGAGTCGAGCGGGTCGGGGCCGGCCAGGTTGAGTACCAGGTGCTGGGCGCCCGCCTCGGCCAACACGGCCAGCCGTTCCCCGACCTGGGCCGGGGTACCGACCACGGCGAGCTGGTCGACCCACTCGTCGGGTAGCCGCCGGGCGAACTCCTCCCGGTCGCCGGCCCGGGCGCGCAGCTCGGTGAGCTCGGCGGCGAAGGGCAGCCCGGCGAGGTGCGGGGCCCAGTCCTTCTCGCCGATCCACTGCAGGCCGCGCCGGGCCCGGTCCCTGGCGACCGGGGCCGAATCGTGCACCGCGCCCACGTTGTACGCCACGATCTCGTGGGTTTCCCCACCGACGCCGATGTGTGCCCGCGCGGAGCGCAGGTACTCCGGCGTCGTCGGCTCGGCGAGGATCGTGCCGTCCGCCACCCGCCCGGACGCGGCCAGCGACTTCGGGCCCCGGACGCCGGCGAACACCGGCGGGGCGATGTCGGGAGGGCGGTGCAGCTCGACATCGCGCACGGTGACGTACCGGCCGTCCACGGTGGTGCGGCGGCCGGCCAGGATGGATCGCAGCGCCGCGATGTACTCCTCGAGCAGGGTCACCGGGCTCGCCGGCCAGGCGCCGACCTGGCGCATCCAGACGGGCATCCCGTGCCCGATGCCGACCATCAGCCGCCCGGGGAACAGCTCGGCCAGCGTCGAGATGTCCAGGCTGGCGAATGCCACGTTCCGCGCGCCGGCCGGCAGGATGCCCACCCCGACCCGGATCCGCGAGGTGATCGACAGCGCCACCGAGGCCTGGGCGATGCCGCCGCGCAGGAAGCAGTCCTCGAACACCCACAGCTCGTCGAGACCGAGCTCGTCGGCCCGGCGGGCGTACGCGCGGAACAGCTCGGACGGGAGGTCAGGGGGAAGTACGACACCCAGCGCGGCGGCCACCGCCCAACTCTAGGAGCCCCGACCGCACACACCGTCGGCACGCCGCACACAGGTTGCGCCCTGTGTGCGGCGCCGCCGCGCTGTGTGCCGGGGGTTGCCGGTTCAGGTGCGGGCGGTGCCGTGGCGGCCGGCTCCGGCGGTGAAGGCGGCCGCGCCGGACAGTGCGTCGGCGGTCAGTGAGATCTGGCCGTGCGCGAACTCGGTGACCAGGGCGTCCCGCTCGGTGTGGCCGTGCTGCTCGAGCACGGACAGGCGGTCGTGGCGCAGGCAGGTCTGCGGCAGCGCGGCCAGTTCGGCGGCCAGCTGCTCGGCGGCCTGGCGCGCGGTGCCGGACGGGACCACCCTGTTCGCCAGGCCGATCCGCTCGGCCTCCTCGGCGTGCACCTCGCGGCCGGTCAGGATCAGGTCCATCGCCCGGCTGGTGCCGATGAGCCGGGGCAGCCGGACGGTGCCGCCGTCGATCAGCGGCACCCCCCAGCGGCGGCAGAACACCCCGAACACGGCGTCCTGCTCGGCCACCCGCAGGTCGCACCAGAGCGCCAGCTCGAGCCCGCCGGCCACCGCGTACCCGCTCACCGCGGCGATCACCGGCTTGGACAGCACCATCCGGGTTGGCCCCATCGGGCCGTCGGCGTCCGGGTCCGGGTCCACCCGGTTGCCGCGCTCGGTCCCGATCGCCTTCAGGTCGGCGCCGGCGCAGAACGTGCCACCGTCGCCGTAGAGCACCGCGACCGAGGCGGTCGGGTCGGCGTCGAACTCGCGGAACGCGGCGACCAGCGCGGCGGCGGTCGGCCCGTCCACCGCGTTGCGCGCGGCCGGGCGGGACAGGACGACGGTGTACACCGGCCCGGATCGTTCGACCGACACGGCGGGTTGGCTGCTCATGTCCCGCACGTTATCGGCCGGCTCGGCGCCCGTGCGCCACGGCACGGTGTCGGCCGCACACCGACGCCCGGGCACCGCGCGCCCGGACATCGAGCGCCCCGGGCACCGCGCCGCGCACCCGGGCCCCGGGCACCGAGCGCCGCGCACCCGCTGTGGTTGCCGCGCACCTACTGCGGCGGGTGTGCGGCGACGTCACCGGGTGTGCGGCGACGTCACCGGGTGTGCGGCGACGTCACCGGGTGTGCGGCGACGAGACCGGGTGCGTGGTCCGGAGCCGGGTGCCCGCCGCGCGGTCAGATCAGCGGCGGGACCAGGTCGCGGGGGAGCTTGCTGGCCGCCGCCCGGTCCAGCAGCCACAGCGTGCGCCGCTGGCCGAGGGCCCCGGCGACGGGCACCTGGACCTCACCGGTGCCGCCCAGCGCCATCGCCACCACCGCCGCCTTGGACTCGCCGGTGGTGAGCAGCCAGACCTCCGCCGAGCGGCGGATGGCCGGCAGCGTGAGGCTGATCCGGGTGGGCGGGGGCTTGGGGCAGTTGTGCACCCCGACCACGGTGCGCTCGGTCTCGTAGACGGCGGGGGAGGCCGGGAAGATCGACGCGGTGTGCCCCTCCTCGCCGATGCCCAGCAGGCACACGTCGAAGCGGGGCACCGGGCCGTGGTCCTCCTCCGGGTTGGCCAGCTCGGCCAGCTCCTGCGCGTAGGCCTCCGCCGCACCGTCCGGGTCGTCGCGCCACCGGTCGTCGGCTGCCGGCATCGGGTGCACCCGCTCCGGGCTCACCGGAACGTGGTTCAGCAGCGCATCGTAGGCCTGGGTGTCGTTGCGCTCCGGGTCGCCGGGCGGCAGGAACCGCTCGTCACCCCAGTAGATGTCCACCCGAGACCAGTCCACCGCGTCCCGGGCCGGCGACTGGCGCAGCTGTTCCAGTACCGCGATGCCGGTGCGGCCGCCGGTGAGTACCACCGAGGCAACTCCTCGAGCGTTCTGCACGTCCACCAGCCGCACCATCAGCCGGGCCGCCGCGCTGGCCGCGACCAGGTCGGGGGTGGCGTGCACCACGACCTGACTGGCGCTCACCTGCGGGCTCCGGCCGGTGCGCGACCCCGGGTGATGTCATGCAACCCGGCCAGCGCTTTCTCGTACGTCTCGTCCGCATCGAGGCGGCGCAGCTCCTCGGCGAGACAGTCGCGCACCGGCCGGCGGGCCAGCGTCACCAACCGCTCGGGCTGGCCGGGCTGGGTGAGCGTGCCGGTCTTCGCGTCGGGGCGGACCAGCACGATCGGACCGGAGGCCCGGTTCAGCCGCACCGAGTGCAGGCCGCCGACCGCGCCGATCTTGGTCCGCTTCACCGGCACCGACAGCCGGCTGCGCAACCAGCCGGCGATCAGGTCGGTGGACGCGGACTCGGGTTCGCCGTCGACCACCGCGCCGGTGATGTCGTCGTAGGGCGGCTGGTCCAGCGCGGCGGTGAGCAGCGCCCGCCACAGGGTGAGCCGGGTCCAGGCCAGGTCGGTGTCCCCGGGTGCGTAGCTGGCGGTGCGCTGCTCCAGGGCCCGCACCGGGTTCTTCTCGGCGGCCACGTCGGTGATGCGCCGGTTGGCCAGCCGGCCGACCGGGTCCTGGGACGGGATCGCCGGCGCCTGCCCGGGCCACCAGACGACGACCGGGGCGTCCGGCAGCAGCATCGGGATGGTCATGCCGGCGCAGGCCTCGGCGGACGCCAGCGGGCCGTAGCCGCGCAGCACGATCACCTCGCTGGCACCGGCGTCGCCGCCGACCCGGATCTGCGCGTCCAGCCGCGCCGCGGCCTTCTTCGCACCCCGGACCAGCACGATCACCCGGCACGGGTGCTGCCGGCTGGCCTCGATCGCGGACTCGATGGCTTCCTCGGTGTTCGTGCTGTCGTCGGTGACCACCACGAAGGTCAGCACCCGACCCTGGGCCAGCACGCCGCTCTCCTCCCGCAGCTGCACCAGCTTCCGGTTGAGCTGCTGGGTCGAGGTGGCGGGCATGTCAACGATCATCTGTCGTCTCCAGCTCGAAAGTCCCGAAAGTCCCGAAAGTCCCGAAAGTCTCGAATGGCTCGAATGGCTCGAATGGATCCAAGGGGGCGGTCACGGCCGGCGCCAGACGCGGCCGGTGCGGGCGAGCATGGCGTCCGCTCCGGCCGGGCCCCAGCTGCCGGCGGAGTAGGGCTCCGGTGCGCCGGACTCGGCCCACTTCTCCAGCACCGGGTCGAGGATCTGCCAGGACCGCTCCACCTCGGCGTTCACCGGGAACAGCGACGGCTCGCCCAGCAGCACGTCCAGGATGAGCCGCTCGTAGGCCTCGGGGGAGTCCTCGGTGAACGCCATCCCGTAGCCGAAGTCCATGTTCACGTCGCGGACCTCCATGGTGGAGCCCGGCACCTTGGACCCGAACCGCATCGTCACGCCCTCGTCCGGCTGTACCCGGATGACCAGCGCGTTCTGCCCGAGCTCCTCGGTCATGGTGGCGTCGAACGGCAGGTGCGGCGCGCGCTTGAACACCACCGCGATCTCGGTGACCCGGCGGCCGAGGCGCTTGCCGGTGCGCAGGTAGAACGGCACCCCGGCCCAGCGGCGGGTGTCCACCTCGACGGTGATCGCGGCGTAGGTCTCGGTGGTCGAGTTGGGGTTGTAGCCCTCTTCCTCGGTCAGCCCGACGACCTGCTCGCCGCCCTGCCAGCCGCCGGCGTACTGCCCGCGCGCGGTGGTCTCCGCCAGCGGGGCGACCAGCTTCGTCGCGCGCAGCACCTTGATCTTCTCGGTGCGCAGCTCGAGCGGGGTGAACGCCACCGGCTCCTCCATCGCGGTGAACGCGAGCAGCTGCAGCAGGTGGTTCTGGATCACGTCGCGGGCCGCGCCGATGCCGTCGTAGTAGCCGGCCCGGCCGCCGAGGCCGATGTCCTCGGCCATGGTGATCTGGACGTGGTCGACGTAGTTGGCGTTCCAGATCGGCTCGAACAGCTGGTTGGCGAAGCGCAGCGCCAGGATGTTTTGCACCGTCTCCTTGCCGAGGTAGTGGTCGATGCGGAACACCGACTCCTCGGGGAACACGTCGTTGACGATCGCGTTCAGCTCGCGCGCGGAGGACAGGTCGTGCCCGAACGGCTTCTCGATCACCACCCGGCGCCACTCCATCGGGTCGTCCTGCCCGGCCAGCCCGGAGCGGGCCAGCTGCTTGCACACCACCGGGAACGCGCCCGGCGGGATCGACAGGTAGAACGCGTGGTTGCCGCCGGTGCCCCGGACCTCGTCCAGCTCGCGCACCGTGTCGCTGAGCCGGTCGAACGCGTCGTCGTCGTCGAAGGTGCCCTGGACGAACCGGATGCCCTCCGCGAGGCGGTCCCACACCGCCTGGCGGAACGGGGTGCGGGCGTGCTCGCGCACCGCGTCGTAGACGACCTTGCCGAAGTCCTCGTGCTCCCAGTCCCGGCGGGCGAAGCCGACCAGCGCGAAGCCCGGCGGCAACAGCCCCCGGTTCGCCAGGTCGTAGACCGCCGGCATCAGCTTCTTGCGGGCCAGGTCGCCGGTCACCCCGAAGATGACCAGACCGCAGGGTCCGGCGATCCGGGGCAGTCGCTTGTCCTTCGGGTCGCGCAGGGGGTTCGACCAGCCCTCCGGCCTGCCTGGCACGGACGGTTCACTCATCGCGCTATGCCTTCCTGGTGGCGACCCGGTCCGTGGTCGCGGGGTCAGTCCGTGGTGGGGGCCGGGCTGGCGGCGCCGACCGCGTGGTGGGTCCGGACGGTACTCATCGGGTGAGTGCGGCGGCGAGCTGGACGAGGCCCAGCTCCCGGTCGGTCAGGTGCAGTCGCAGTACCGGTCGGCCCCGTTCGGTGAGCACCCCGGCGTCGCCGAGCGCCTGGGCGTGCTGCAGGACCGCCAGGGTGTACGGGCGGCCCGGCACCGCTACGTCGGCGACCACCGAGCCGGTGATCTGCAGGAACACCCCGTTCTGGTGGCCTCCCTTGTGGTACTGGCCGGTGGAGTGCAGGAACCGGGGGCCCCAGCCGAACGTGGTCTGCAGCCCGGAGAGCGTCGCCAGCTCCGGCCGCAGTACCGCCGTCGAGGCGTCCGCGAGCCGGTCCAGGTAGGCCTGCACGGACAGGTAGCCGGCGTCCGGGGCGGCGGCCAGCAGGGCACGCACCGCTCCGACCGCGGTGCGTTCCGCGTCGGCCGGCAGCCAGTCGCCGGCGAACACCTCGATCGCGCCGTCGGTGAAGGTGGGCGGGGAGTCGGAGCCGGCGGCCGGGGCGTCCAGCAGCGCCCTGGCCGCGTTCTTGGCGGCCTCCACGTCCGGTTGGTCGAACGGGTTGATGCCGAGCAGCCGGCCGGCCACCGCGGTGGCGTACTCCCAGAACAGGAACAGGCCACCGAGCGGGCCGGCGGTCGTGATCAGGGCGCCGTCCGGGTCAGGGCCGATGGCCACCGTGGTGGCGTCGTCACCGGCGTCGGCGAAACCGGGCGCGTGCGCGCTCTCCACCACGACCGGCAGCAGCCCGGTGCCCAGCTTGCCGGTGGACTCCGCGATCAGCTGCTCGGCCCAGTCCGCGAAGCCGGCGATGCCCGAGCCGGTGTCGGCCAGCACGACCTTCTCCGCCCCGGCGGCGTGCCGGGAACCGAGGGCGGCGCCGAGCAGCAGGCCGGGGTTGTCCGTCGCGTCCTGGCCGAGCACCTCGGCGGCGGCCGCCGCGTCGTCGAGCAGCTGGCCGATGTCCGCGCCGGCCAGCCCGGCCGGCACCAGCCCGAACGCGGTGAGCGCGGAGTACCGGCCGCCGACGTGCGGGTCGGCGGCGATCACCGTGAGGCCGGCGTCCTCGGCGCGGGCGTGCAGCGGCGAACCGGGGTCGGTGACCACCACGATGTGCTCGGCGGGATCCAGCCCGGCGGCGACGAACTGCTCGGTGAAGATCCGTTGGTGGCTGTCCGTCTCCACCGTGGAGCCGGACTTCGACGACACCACCAGCACGGTCGAGGGCAGGTCACCGGCCAGCGCGTCGTCCACCTGGCTGGCGTCGGTGGTGTCCAGTACCACCAGCGGCACGCCGGCCGTCCGGCAGATCACCTCGGGGGCCAGCGACGAGCCGCCCATGCCGGCCAGCACCACCCGGTGCACCCCGGTCGCGGCGAGCCTGGACTTCAGCTCGGCGACCCGGGCCACCAGCGGGCGGGAGCTGGTGCCCAGGTCCACCCAGTTCAGCCGGACCGATGCCTCGGACTCGGCGTCCGGACCCCACAGCGTCGCGTCCTTCGCCGCGATGGCGGAGGCGACCTTGTCATCGGCCAGCCCGGTCGCGATCCGCCTGGCCTCGTCGGCCAGGTCGGGATCGACGATCCGGAGTTGGACCGAACTCACTTAGCGGCCTCCAGCTGCTCGCGCACGGTCTCCTTGAGCTCGTTCCAGCTGGCGATGAACTTCTCCACGCCCTCGCGCTCCAGCACCTCGAACACGTCGGGCACGTCCACGCCCGCCGCGGTCAGCGCGTCGAAGACCCGTCGCGCGTCGTCGGCCAGGCCGGTGACCCGGTCGCCCTTCACCTCGCCGTGGTCGGCGAACGCCTTCATCGTCGCCTCCGGCATGGTGTTCACCGTGTCCGCGACGACCAGCTCGGTGACGTAGAGGGTGTCCGGGTAGGCCTTGTTCTTCACCCCGGTCGAGGCCCACAACGGCCGCTGCGGGTGCGCGCCCTTGGCGGCCAGCGGTGCCCAGCGGTCGGAGGAGAACACCTTGCGGAACGCCTCGTGCGCCAGCCGGGCGTTGGCCACGGCGGCCTTGCCGCGCAGCGCGAGCGCCTCGTCGGTGCCGATCTTCTCCAGCCGGGGGTCGATCTCGGTGTCCACCCGGGAGACGAAGAAGGACGCGACCGACTGGATCGACGCGAGGTTGTGCCCGTTGGCGGCGGCCTGCTCGAGGCCGCTCAGGTAGGCGTCCATCACCGTGAGGTAGCGCTCGATGGAGAAGATCAGCGTCACGTTCACGCTGATTCCCTCGCTGATCGCGCTGGTGATCGCCGGCAAGCCTTCCACGGTGGCCGGGATCTTGACCATCAGGTTGGGCCGGTCCACCCCCTTCCACAGGTCCAGCGCCTGCGCGGCGGTGGCCTCCGTGTCGTGCGCCAGGTCCGGGGCCACCTCGAGGGACACCCGGCCGTCGACGCCGCTGGTGCCCTCCCAGGTGTTGCGGAACAGGTCGCAGGCGCGCTGCACGTCGGCCACGGTCGCCTCGCGCACCGCGTCGTCCACCGATGCGCCCCGGGACGCCAGCTCGCGCATCTGCGCGTTGTAGGCCTCCCCGTGGCTCAGCGCGTTGGCGAAGATGGTCGGGTTCGTGGTCACGCCGACCACGTGGAAGTCGCGGATCAGCTCGGCAAGGTTGTTCGAGTCGAGCCGCTCCCGGGACAGGTCGTCCAGCCAGATGGACACGCCGGCCTCGCTAAGCGCGGCGAGTCGATTCTGCTCGGTCATGGGATGTGCGCTCCTCAGCTGTTCGTCTTCTGGAGGGAAGAGCGGGCGGCGGCAACCACGCTGTCCCCGGTGATCCCGAACTTCTCGTACAGCGTCTTGTAGTCGGCGCTCGCGCCGTAGTGGTCGATGCCGACGATCTCGCCGGCGTCGCCGACCCAGCGGTACCAGGTCAGCGGCTGGGCCGCCTCGACCGCGACCCTGGCCTTGACCTCCGGCGGCAGCACGGTGCGGCGGTACGCCTCGTCCTGCTGCTCGAACCACTCCAGGCAGGGCACCGAGACGACCCGGACGGACACCCCCTCGGCGGCCAGGCGCTCGCGGGCCTCGACGGCCAGCTGCACCTCCGACCCGGTGGCCAGGATGATCACCTTCTGGGCGGACGGGCTGGTGTCGTCGAAGTCGGCCAGCACGTAGGCGCCCTTGGCGACGCCCTCGGCCGAGCTGCCCTGGAGAATGGGCAGGTTCTGCCGGGTGAGCGCGATGCCGGCCGGCGCCGTCGGGTTGGTCAGGATGGCCCGCACCGCGTACGCCGTCTCGTTCGCGTCGCCGGGGCGGACCACGTTCAGGCCGGGGATCGCGCGCAGCGCCGGCAGGTGCTCGATCGGCTGGTGGGTCGGCCCGTCCTCGCCGAGGCCGATGGAGTCGTGGGTCCAGACGTAGATGACCGGCAGCTGCATCAGCGAGGCCAGCCGTACGGCGGGCCGCATGTAGTCGCTGAACACCAGGAAGGTGCCGCCGTAGACCCGGGTGCCGCCGTGCAGCACGATCCCGTTCATGATCGCGCCCATGGCGTGCTCGCGGATGCCGAAGTGCAGCGTGCGGCCGTAGGGGCTGGAGTTGCCCCAGTCCTTGGTGACGATCGAGGAGGGGCCGAACGAGACCGCGCCCTCGATCGTGGTGTTGTTGCTCTCCGCGAGGTCGGCCGAACCGCCCCACAGCTCGGGCAGCGCGTCGGCGATGCCGTTGATCACCGCGCCGAAGGCCTTGCGGGTGGCCACCCCGCCGGCGTTCTTCTCGTCCTCCGGGTCCCAGCTGGGCAGGCCGTCGTCCCAGCCGGCGGGCAGCTCACGGCGGCGCATCCGGTCCAGCAGCGCGGCCCGCTCCGGGTTGGCCGAGGCCCACGCGTCGAACTCCTTCTGCCACTGCGCGTGCGCCTGCTTGCCGCGCTCCAGTGCGCCGCGGGTGTGCTCGAGCACCTTGTCCTCGACCACGAAGCTCTGGTCCGGGTCGAAGCCCAGCGCCTTCTTGACCTCGGCCACCTCGTCGGCGCCGAGCGCCGCGCCGTGGGCCTTGCCGGTGTTCATCTTGTGCGGCGCCGGGTAGCCGATGATCGTGCGCAGCGCGATGAAGCTGGGCCGGTCGGTCTCCGCCTTGGCCGCCTCGATGGCGGCCAGCACCGCGGTCACGTCCTCGGCGCCGTGCACCTTCTGTACATGCCAGCCGTAGGCCTCGTAGCGCGCGGCGACGTCCTCCGACAGTGCGATCGAGGTGTCGTCCTCGATCGAGATGTGGTTATCGTCATAGATGACCGTCAGGTTGCCCAGCTGCTGGGTGCCGGCGAGCGAGGAGGCCTCCGAGGTGACGCCCTCCTCGATGTCGCCGTCCGAGCAGATCACATAGATCTGGTGGTCGAACGGGCTCTCCCCGGGGGCGGCGTCCGGGTCCAGCAGGCCGCGCTCGCGCCGGCTGGCCATCGCCATGCCGACTGCGGAGGCGAGCCCCTGGCCGAGCGGCCCGGTGGTCATCTCCACGCCGGGGGTGTGGCCGTGCTCGGGGTGGCCGGGGGTCTGCGAGCCCCACTTGCGCAGCGACTCCAGATCCTCCAGGGTCAACCCGTACCCGGCCAGGAACAGCTGGATGTACAGGGTCAGGCTGGAGTGGCCGCAGGAGAGCACGAAGCGGTCCCGGCCCAGCCAGTCCGGATCGCTGGGGTCGTGCCGCATGACCCGCTGGAACAGGCTGTATGCGACCGGGGCGAGGCTCATCGCGGTGCCGGGGTGGCCGTTGCCCGTCTTCTGCACCGCGTCGGCGGCCAGCACCCGGATCGTGTCAACGGCCCGGGTGTCCAGCTCGGTCCAGTTCTCGGGAACCGAGCGCTTGGTGAGCTCGGCGATGGTGGTATCTGACACGGGAGGATTGCTCCTGACCTTGGTACGTCGCTGATACTTCGGTGCGTTGGTGTGGCGCTGTTCGAGTGGGCCGATCTCCGACCCGGTCCTGTCGCGACAACTGGCCAGAGTTACGGTCGACGGCTCGGTACCAATCTAGACCTGCTCCGACACTTATTGTGATCACTACTCCGGGCGGATCGGTAGGACTACCCGGTAAGCCTTGCGCAAACACCCGGCGGCTAACATCGGCTTCGGCTCGTTCCGCACAGTGGACGCGCTTGTCGGCCCATCTCGGGCCGACTCCCGAATTGACCTGCATGTGAGGTGCTCGCGGTGTGCCGAACAGGGCGGACGAACGCCCCGTGCTGAGTCCGTCGGCGTCCCGCGCCCGTATGACGCCCCGGATCGAGCGCGGCCGGTCGGTACTGCGGGCCTACGTATCGCTGACCAAGACCCGGATCATCGAGCAGTTGCTCGTTGTGACCGTTCCGGCCATGTTCCTGGCCGGCCGCCGCACCGGCGGCGGACACCTCCCCTCGGTGTGGCTGCTGATCGCCACGCTGGTCGGGGGCGCCGTCGCGGCGGCCAGTGCGCACGCGCTGAACTGCGTCGTCGACGCGGACATCGACGCCAAGATGAAGCGCACCCAGGCCCGGCCGCTGGCCCAGGCCCAGGTGCCCAAGGCACACGCGCTGGTGTTCGGCCTGGTACTGGGCGCGCTCAGTGCACTGTGGCTGGGACTCACCACGAACTGGCTGGCCGCGGCGCTGTCGGTGACCGCCATCGCGTTCTACGTGCTGGTCTACACCCTGCTGTTGAAGCGGCGAACCTCACAGAACATCGTCTGGGGTGGCGCGGCGGGCTGCATGCCCGTGGTGATCGGCTGGGCGGCGGTGACCGGGCGGGTGGACTGGCCGGCCTTCGTCATGTTCGGCGTGATCTTCTTCTGGACGCCGCCGCATTTTTGGGCGCTGGCCATGCGCTACCGCGACGACTACGCCGCCGCCGGAGTGCCGATGCTCCCGGTGGTGGCCCCCCCGGCGCAGGTGTCCATCCGGATCGTCGTCTACTCCTGGCTGATGGCGGCCTGGTCGCTGCTGCTGGTCCCGGTCACGTCCTGGGTGTACGCGGCGGTGGCGGTACTGGCCGGCGGCTGGTTCGTGGTGATGGCGCACCGGCTGCACGCCACCGTGCGGGCCGGCGGGGAGGCACGGCCGATGCGGCTGTTCCACCTGTCGAACACGTACCTGTGTGGGTTGTTCATCACCGTCGCGGTGGATGCCGCGCTCGGTCTGCCGGTGCTCGGCTGGCCGTTCTGACCGGCGCGCGGTCCTGAGAACCGGTCTCAGGTACCGGCTCCGCACGCGGGTCGGTTCGGCCTTCGCGCCCCTGCCGCGCGCGTCAGGCCCGGAGACCGGCGCCGAGTAGCCCGGTGCCGTCGTGGCAGCCCAGGTACTCGAAGTACTGCTCGTCGGGCCCGACCACCGAGACCTCGTGGTAGAGCCGTAGCTTCGCGGCCGGCCCCATCTTCATCAGGTACTTCATCGCGGCGCCGAAGATGGCGACGTGGGTGGGGTGCGACTCGGACCAGCGCTCCAGTGCGTCCAGGCTGCGCCACCAGCTCATGCCGAAGGACCGGTCCGACGGCTGGCCATCGGACCCGAGGACCCTGAGGTAGCGGTTGGCGTAGCACCCGATCGGGCGCCCCTCGTCGCGCAGGAAGTCCATGCCGGCGCGCAGTACCGGCTCGACGTCGTCGAGGTACAGCGAGCGTTCGTCACCCACCGTGTCGGCCCAGTCCTGCCCCGATCGGATCAGGCACAGTCCCTGTTTCGGGTGGACCCGGACCCGGGCGCCGTCCCGCTGCACCTCCGGTGCGCCGCCGCCGGGCATCGGGTCGTTCTGGGACAGCGGGATACGGTCCCGCATGCCGCCCCAGTAGGCGTGCTCCTGGATCTCGTCGCTCCAGGCCTCCGCGATCACCGCGACCCCTTCCGGGCGGTCCGGCAGGTTGAAGAGGGTCTCGAACTCCTCGATCATCGGGCGGATCACCTCGATCCACCGCCCGGTGCCGTCGGCCGGCCGGTCGTCGGACAGCCAGCCTTGCCGGTGGGACTTGAACCAGCGGTCGAAGGCCCCCGGGTCGTCCCAGTAGGCGATGCTCACGATGTCGGTGTAGCCGGCCGGGTCGGTCTGGCTGGCCCGGTCGTGGTGGCCGGGGCCGTCCGGTGCGGCGAACGCGGAGTCCAGCTCGTCGAGGGCGTGCCCGGGCGCCGCACCCCGGAACTGCAGCCCCAGATAGGCCATCACGACCTGGCGTACCCCGGTTCGGTTCCGGGCCACGAAGGCCGGGTACGGGGGTGCGTAGTCATCGGGGACGCGGCGGTGGCGGGTGCGCTCGACGGTGAGGTGGCCCGGGATGGCTGACTCCATCGGCCCAGCCTGGCCCGCCGGTGCCGGGTCCGCTGGTTCAGGACTGCCGACCTTCTTGACTCAGCGGGTCATCAGTGCGCCGGCCCGTTGACCCACGCGCCGGCCTGTTGTTACCGAGCTGCACAGGAGGCAGGTTGTGAGCGCCGGGAACCTGCCTGGTGTGCAGCTCGGTAACAAGGGGTTCAGTGCGGGGTCAGGGGAGCAGGATGAGCTTTCCGGTGGTGCGCCGGCCCTGCAGGTCCTCGTGGGCCCGGCGGGCGTCCCGCAGCGGGTAGCGCTGCCCGATCCGCACGTTCAGCGTGCCGTTGGCCACGGCGGCGAACACCTCACCGGAGTGGTACTCCAGCTCCTTGCGGCTGGCCACGTAGTGGAACAGCGTCGGCCGCGTCAGGTAGAGCGAGCCGCCGGCGTTGAGCCGCTGCGGGTCCACCGGGGGCACCGGCCCGCTGGCGGCGCCGAACAGCACCAGCATGCCGCGCGGGCGCAGACTCGCCAGGCTGGCGTCGAACGTGGTCCTGCCGACCCCGTCGTAGACCACCGAGACCCCCTGGCCGTCGGTCAGGGCCCGGACCTCGGCGGCCAGGTCGGCGACCTGGGTGTACTGGATCACCTCGGCGGCGCCCGCGTCCTTGGCCAGCGCGGCCTTCTCCGGCGTGGACACCGTGCCGATCACGTGCGCGCCGCGCGCGGTGGCCAGCTGGGTGAGCAGCAGTCCGACGCCTCCGGCGGCGGCGTGCACCAGCACCGACTCGCCGCGCGCCACCGGGTAGGTGCTGGTCACCAGGAAGTGCGCCGTCATGCCCTGCAGCAGCGCACCGACGGCCTGCTCATCGGTCACCGCGTCCGGGATGTGCACCGCACGAGCGGCGGGCACGACAGCCAGCGTGGCGTAGCTGCCCTGCGCCTCCGACCAGGCGACCCGGTCGCCCACCGCGAAGCCGGTCGCCCCGGGGCCGAGCGCGCGGACCGTGCCGGCGCCCTCCAGGCCGAGCACGAACGGCGTCGGCCTGGGGTAGAGCCCGGACCGGAGATAGGTGTCGATGTAGTTCACCCCGGCGGCCGCGACCTCGACCAGCAGCTCGCCCTCGGCCGGGACCGGGTCGTCCAGCTCGACGAGCTTGATCACCTCAGGTCCGCCGGTCTGCTCCACCTGCACCGCGCGCATCGTGCTCCCTCCGTGAGATCCGCCCGTGAGATCCGCCGCCGATTCTGCCCGCCGCGGCGGGCCGCCGCCGTAACCTTTCCGACGGTCTGAGTGCGGTGCTCAGCCGGAGCGGAGCTGGCTCAGCGGGAGTGGCTGCCGGCTGGCGTCGACGAGGTCGCGGCATCCGGCGTACTGGTCCCCGGAGCGCCGTCGGTGCCGGGCCGCACCGTCGGGACCGGCGGCCGGTCCGTGCTGGCCGCCCACAGCGCGGCGGCGGCCGCGGTGGTCAGGCAGGCGCCGAGCACGTGCAGCGACACCAACACCTCCGGCACCCCGAGCACGTACTGGATCCCACCCAGCGCGCCCTGCGCGAGCACCGCGGCGACCAGCACCCAGTGCCGCCGCCGCAGCACCGCCGACGCGTCGACCGCGCGCAGCAGGAAGCCGAGCCCGACCAGCAGACCGAGGTAGCCGATCACCAGGTCGCTGTGCAGCTGGGCCATCTGCGGCACGCCGAGGCCCAGCCGGGGGGTCTTCGCGTCGCCGGCGTGCGGCCCGGCGGCGGTGACCAGGGTGCCGGCGGCGAGGAGAGCGCCCAGCGCGACCGTGCTCAGTGCGACCAACCCGCGGCCGGCGGCGGGCAGCGCCGGCACCGGCGGTCCGTCCAGCTGCCCGGTCGCGCGGACCAGCAGCACGGACAGCCAGACCAGCACCATGGACACCAGGTAGTGCACCGACACGGTCCACCAGGCCAGCCCGGCGAGCACCGTGATGCCGCCGATCACCGCCTGGACGACGACGCCGGCCGGCATGGAGACCGCGAGCAGGGTGAGTCGGCGCCGGCGCGGCCGGGTGTTCAGCGCGGCGAGCAGGCAGGCCGCCACGACCGCGCTGAGTACGCCGGTGAGCAGCCGGTTGCTGAACTCCACCCACTGGTGCAGGGGCGCGACGTCGTAGCGCGGGTCCGGGACGAGGCTGCCCGGGAAGCAGGACGGCCAGGCCGGGCAGCCGAGGCCGGACCCGGTCACCCGCACCACCGAGCCGGTCACCGCGATGCCCGCATTGGCGACCAGTGCCGCGATGGCCAGTGCTCGCATGACCCGAGGCGGGGTGGCGGGGAGCCTGCTCAACAGGGTGGAACGGGGCACCGAGCCATCGTAGGCGGCCGGTTCCGACGCCCCGCACAGACCGCTCCCGACCGGCCCGACCCGCGACGGACGCGCGGCCGCGCCGCGACGGACGAACGGCTCAGCGCAGGCGGACGGTGCGGGCGGCCACCCCGGCGGCGACGGCGGCCCAGGCGAGCAGAACTAGGAGCGGGGAGATCCCGGGGAACTGCCCGGTCACCAGCGCGGTCCGCAGTCCCTCGGCGAGCGCTCCGGAGGGCAGCAGCCGAGCCACCTCGGCGAGGCCGGCGGGCAGTTGCGACACCGGGAGCACGATGCCGCCGCCGAGCAGCAGCACGAACCAGATCACGTTGGCCACCGCGAGCACGATCTCGGCCCGCAGCGTGCCGCCGAGCAGGATGCCGAGGCCGCCGAACGCCGCGCAGCCGAGCAGCACCAGCAACAGCCCCCAGCCCACCCCGGCCGCCGCCGGGCGCCAGCCAAGCGCGACGGCCACCGCGCCCAGCACGACCAGCTGGATGGCGACCACCCCGAGCACGGCCACCAGCCGGCCGGCCACCAGCAGCCAGCGGGGCAGCGCGGTGGCCGCCAGCCGCCGGATCACCCCGTAGCGGCGGTCGAAGCCCAGCGAGATGGCCTGCCCGGTGAACGCGGTGGACAACACGGCCAGCGCGAGGACCCCCGGCGCCACCATGGCCACCCGAGGCGCGGGCAGCGGGACCACGTTGAGCAGCGTGAGCCCGACCAGCAGCGCCAGCGGGATGAGCAGCGTCAGCATCACCTGCTCGCCGTTGCGGAACGCCAGCCGCACCTCGACCCCGGCCTGGGTGGCCAGCATCCGACCGAGGTGGCCGCGGCCGGGGGAGGGCAGGAAGGTGCCGGCCGGGAACCGGGACGCAGGCGAAGAACTCATGAGCGCAGCTCCCGCCCGGTCAGGTCCAGGAACACGTCCTCGAGGCTGCGCCGGGCCACCCGCACCTCGTCGGCCAGCACGCCCTGGTCGGCGCACCAGGTGGTGACCGCGGACAGCACCGTCGGGTTCATCTGGCCGCACACCAGGTAGCTGCCCGCGATGGGCTCCTCGGTGCGGTAGCCGGACGGCAGCGCCCCGGCCAGCGCGTCCAGATCCATCCCGGGGCGGGCCCGGAACCGCAGCTGCTGCTCGCCGCTGCGCGCGGTCAGTGAGCTCGGGGTGCCCTGGGCGACGACCTTGCCGTTGTCGATGATCACCACCTGGTCGGCGAGTGCCTCGGCCTCGTCCATCAGGTGGGTGGTGATCAGCACCGAGACCCCGTCCCGGCGCAGTGCCCCGATCAGCTCCCAGACCAGGTGGCGGCTCTGCGGGTCCATCCCGGCGGTCGGCTCGTCGAGGAAGACCAGCTCGGGCCGGCCGACCACGGCGCAGGCCAGCGCGAGCCGCTGCTGCTGCCCGCCGGAGAGGCGCTTGAACGGGGTGCGCGCGGAGGAGGTGAGGCCGAGTACGTCGAGCAGCCACTCGACCGGCAGCGGGCGGGCCGAGCAGGCCGCGATGACCCGCAGCATCTCGCCGGCCCGCACGCTCGGGTAGGCACCGCCGCCCTGTGGCATCACGCCGATCCGGGCCCGCAGCCGCTCGCCCTGGGTCACCGGGTCCAGCCCGAGCACCCGGACCTCGCCGGCGTCCGGGCGGCGGAAGCCTTCGCAGATCTCCACGGTGGTGGTCTTGCCGGCGCCGTTCGGGCCGAGCAGCGTCAGAACCGAGGCCGCCGGCAGCACCAGGTCGATCCCGTCCACCGCGGCGACCCCGCCGTAGCGCTTGACCAGTCCGTGCACCGTGAGCGCGGTATCCAGCGACGCGGCGGCGGGGGAGGGTCTCACAGGAGTTGATTCTACGTGTCGTCGAACAGTCGCCGGGACGCCCCTGAGGGGACCCTGGACACAGTGCTCCGGCTAGCGCGGGATCCGGTGGCGCACCAGCCAGAGCGGGACGAAGAGGATGACCGCGCCGGCGACGATGGCCATCGGCAGCTGGTAGGGGCGGAAGGAGAAGTCGGCCCCGGTGGGCGGCACCAGCAGCGCGACGATCGCCGAGCCGGCCACCGAGAGGCGGCGGTAGCGGATCCGGGCGGTGGACGCGGCCAGCGGGATGGCCGCCCACAGCAGGTACCAGGGGTGCACGGTGGGGCTGAGCAGCACCACGGCGCCCAGGCCGCAGCCCAGACCGGTGACCGGGTCGATCCGGCCGCGCAGGGTGCCGAACAGCAACCACACACAGATCGCGGCGGACACCACGCCGCCGAGCGCCCGGGTCAGCGTGAGCACCTGGGTGGTGTGGTCGCCCATCCCGGCCAGCACGCCGAGCTGGCCGCCGATGACGCCCAGGTCGGTGCTCACCGATACCCAGCTGCGGATCAGCGTCGGGATGTCGAGGGTGTTGATCCATCCGAAGCCCAGACCGGTGCCATAGGCGACGCCGGCCATGACCGCGCTGAACACCACCGCCATCGACACCCCGACCTTGGCCACGTCGAGGGGCCGGCCACCGCGCTCGCGGGCCGCCCACATGCCGAGGAAGCCCAGCGCCAGTGCCGCCGGGATCTTGATCTCCGCACCCAGGGTGATGATGACGGTGCCCAGTAGCCAGGACCGGGCCAGCCCGACCTCCAGCCCGGCGAGCATCAGGCCGAGCATCAGGGCCTCGTTGTGCACGCCGCTGAACAGGTGGAACAGCACCAGCGGGTTGCCGACCCCGAGCCACAGCGCGGAGCGAGGGTCCAGGTCCAGGCGCTTGGCCAGCCGGGGCAGGGCCCACACGATCAGCGCGAGCCCGCAGAGCGCGAGCAGCCGGTGGGCGAAGATGCCGAGCACCACGTCGTTGCCGGTCAGCCCGGTGATCCACTTGCCGAGCCAGAGGAACAGCGGGCCGTACGGCGCGGGGGTGGGGCGCCACACCGTCGGGATGCTGCGGGTGAGCGGGTCGTCGATGCCCAGCGCGTCGGCCGGACCGAGCAGGTACGGGTCCAGCCCCCTGGCGGCGATCGCGCTCTGCGCCAGGTAGCTGTAGACGTCCTTGCTGAACAGCGGCGGGGCCACCAGCAGCGGCAGCGCCCACAGCATCATGGTGCGCGCGATGAAGCCCTTGGCCAGCGGCGTGCCGCCGTTCTGGTCCCGCTTCAGCATCCGGCCCAGCCACAGCCAGCCCAGCACCACCATCGCCATGCCGGCGTAGGTGATGGCGATGGACACCGTCGCGTTGCGGGAGGGCAGCCCCAACAGCCGGGTGCCGAACAGGGGGTTGGGTACCGGCAGCGCACCGGCGCCGAGCGCGCCGATCGCCATCAGCAGTGCGCCGGTCATGCCGAAGCGCCGCACCGTGCTCGCGCTGGGGTGGTTCGACCTGGCCGGACCCGTCCCGGCGGCCGACTCAGGGGACCCCTCAGCCGCCTGGTGAGTGCTCAGGTCGGGCGCCGCCATAGCGGGAAAGCCTATGGCAGGGTCCGCCGCATGCCCTGATCGGGTCAGGGCGTGGCAAAGCCGCCGGTACCGGCCGGCGGGCGCGGTTCCCAGCCGCAACTCGCCGTCATCGAACGTCAGCGCGGAGTGAGAGTCCAGAGTGAGGCGGGTCACCACGGGGGGCCCGCCTTGGACGTGCGAGCTGAAATACGCAACACTGGTGTTGTGAAAACCACCGGAGCTGCTCCGGCGACGGTCGAGAGGCCGGCGCCGGACGAGGGCGTGCGCGCCGGGACGGCCGATTCCGGCCTCCGCGCCACGGTCTCCGACGGTGGCACCCGGGTCGCGGTGGCCAGGCAGCTGCTCGAGCACGGCCCGGTGCCCGCCGTCGAGGTGGCCGCCGAGCTGGAGCTCAGTGTCGCCGCCGTCCGCCGGCACCTGGACGTCATGCTCGCCGACGGCGAGGCGACCACCCGCGAGGCCCCCCGCCGCGGCCCCCGGGCACGGGGCCGGCCGGCGCGGCTGTACCTGCTGACCGAGGCCGGCCGGGTGCGGTTCGGGCACGGCTACGACGACCTGGCCGTCGCCGCGCTGCGCTACCTGGCCGAGACCGGTGGCCCGGACGCGGTGCGGCACTTCGCCGAGCGCCGCGCCACCGAGCTGGTCGAGCGGCACCGGATCGGCATCACCGAGGGCGAGACGGTGGCCGAGCGGGCCAGCGCGCTGGCCGAGGCGCTGACCGCCCAGGGCTACGCGGCGGCGGCGCGCCGGACCGGCAACGGCGAGCAACTCTGTCAACATCACTGCCCGGTGGCGCACGTCGCGGCGCAGTTCCCGGAGCTGTGCGAGGCGGAGACCCACGTGTTCGCCGAGCTGCTCGGCACCCACGTGCAACGGCTTGCCACCATCGCCCGCGGCGACGCCGCGTGCACCACACACGTCCCACTCGGCATTCCCGATCGCGGCCACCAACCGCGCGCCGAGCGGCAGAACGAAACCACCACAACCATCCCGAAAGGGAGGCAGCGCGTATGACTACCGCTCCTGAGCGGACGGCTGAGACGCCCCAGACGCAGCTCACCCAGGAGGAGACCATTGCCTCCCTGGGGAACTACGCCTTCGGCTGGGCGGACTCCGACGCGGCCGGCACCAACGCCCGGCGCGGTCTCTCGGCCGACGTGGTCGCGAACATCTCGGCCTTGAAGAACGAGCCGGAGTGGATGTTGGAGAGCCGGCTGAAGGGGCTGAAGCTGTTCGAGCGCAAGCCCATGCCGCGCTGGGGTGCCGACCTGTCCGGCATCGACTTCGACAACATCAAGTACTTCGTGCGGTCCACCGAGAAGCAGGCCGCCACCTGGGACGACCTGCCGGCGGACATCAAGAACACCTACGACAAGCTGGGCATCCCGGAGGCGGAGAAGGCCCGGCTGGTCTCCGGTGTCGCCGCGCAGTACGAGTCCGAGGTCGTCTACCACGCGATCCGTGAGGACCTCGAGGCGCAGGGCGTGATCTTCCTGGACACCGACACCGCGCTGCGCGAGCAGCCGGAGCTGTTCCGGGAGTACTACGGCTCGGTCATCCCGCACGGTGACAACAAGTTCTCCGCGCTCAACGGTGCGGTGTGGTCCGGCGGGTCCTTCATCTACGTGCCGCCCGGCGTGCACGTGGACATCCCGCTGCAGGCCTACTTCCGGATCAACACCGAGAACATGGGCCAGTTCGAGCGGACGCTGATCATCGTCGACGAGGGTGCCTACGTGCACTACGTCGAGGGCTGTACGGCGCCGATCTACTCCTCGGACTCGCTGCACAGCGCGGTGGTGGAGATCATCGTGAAGAAGGGCGGCCGGTGCCGCTACACGACGATCCAGAACTGGTCGAACAACGTCTACAACCTGGTCACCAAGCGGGCCAAGGCCGAAGCCGGCGCCACCATGGAGTGGGTCGACGGCAACATCGGCTCCAAGGTGACCATGAAGTACCCGGCCGTCATGCTGATGGGCGAGTACGCCAAGGGCGAGGTGCTGTCCATCGCGTTCGCTGGTGAGGGCCAGCACCAGGATGCCGGCGCCAAGATGACCCACCTGGCGCCGCACACCAGTTCCACGATCATTTCCAAGTCCGTGGCCAGGGGTGGCGGACGCACTTCGTACCGGGGCCTGGTGCGGGTGAACCCGAGAGCGCACCACTCGCGCTCGACGGTCAAGTGCGACGCACTCCTGGTCGACCAGATCAGTCGCAGTGACACCTACCCCTACGTGGATGTGCGCAACGACGACGTGTCGATGGGCCACGAGGCCACCGTGTCCAAGGTCAGTGAGGACCAGCTCTTCTACCTGATGAGCCGTGGTCTGACCGAGGACGAGGCGATGGCCATGGTGGTCCGGGGATTCGTCGAGCCGATCGCCCGCGAGCTGCCGATGGAGTACGCGCTGGAGCTGAACCGGCTGATCGAGCTGCAGATGGAGGGTTCTGTCGGATGACGACAGAGGTCAGTGGTTTGGCCCCGGAGCTCGCCGGGGCGAAGAAGGGCACCGGAGTGGTGCCCGCCGCGTCGGCGGGGGAGCGGTTCACCTCCTACGACCCGGCGGCCTTCGAGGTACCCAGCGGGCGCGAGGAGAACTGGCGCTTCACCCCGATGCGCCGGTTACGCGGGCTCGCCGGGCCGTTGGACACAGCCACGGCTCTGATCGACGGCAAGGCCGAGTTCCGGGTGTCCGGACCGACCGAGGGCCTGACCGTGGAGACGGTGGCGGCCGCCGACCCGGCGGCCGACCCGCGCATCGGGGAGGCCGGCGCGCCGGCCGACCGGGTGGCGGCGCTGGCGTGGTCGGGGTCCCCGGCGGCCACCGTGGTCACCATGGAGGGCCAGCTCGAGCCGGTCACCATCACGGTGGCGGGCCCGGGCGCCGGGCGCACCGCGCTCGCCCACCTGCAGCTGCGCGCCGGCACCCATGCCGAGGCGGTCGTGGTCCTCGACTACACCGGTTCCGGCACGCTCGCCGACAACGTCGAGGTGGTGCTCGGCGACGGCGCCAAGCTGACCCTCGTGGTGATCGACGACTGGGCCGACGACGCGGTGCACGTCGGCGCCCAGCACATCCTGGTCGGCCGCGACGCCACGCTGCGCGCCACCACGGTGAGCCTCGGTGGCGACCTGGTGCGGATCAGCCCGACGGTGCGCTACGCCGGGCCCGGCGGGGACGCCGAGCTGGCCGGGCTGAGCTTCGCCGACGCCGGGCAGCACCTGGAGCACCGGCTGCTGGTCGACCACTCCGCGCCGCACTGCCGCTCGAACGTGGTCTACAAGTCCGCGCTGCAGGGCGAGGACGCGCACACGGTGTGGATCGGCGACGTGCTGATCCGGGCCGGGGCCGAGGGCACCGAGACCTTCGAGCTGAACCGCAACCTGCTGCTGACCCAGGGTGCCCGCGCCGACTCGGTGCCCAACCTGGAGATCGAGACCGGCGAGATCGCCGGCGCCGGGCATGCCAGCGCGACCGGCCGGTTCGACGACGAGCAGCTGTTCTACCTGCGCTCGCGGGGCATTCCGGAGACGGTCGCCCGCCGCCTGGTGGTACGCGGCTTCTTCAACGAGATCATCAACCGGATCTCGGTGCCGGCGCTGCGCGAGCGGCTCGAAGCAGCTGTCGAGGCCGAGCTGGCCGCCATGAACGACGAACGGTAGACGCCTCCGTCCGGTTCGACACTTCCCACCACACACGATCTGGAGCACGAGCACACATGTCCACCCTTGAGATCAAGGACCTGCACGTAGAGGTACGGGCCGGGTCCGGGTCGGATCCGGAAGCGAAGGAGATCCTGCGCGGCGTCGACCTGACCGTCCGGTCCGGCGAGACGCACGCGATCATGGGTCCGAACGGGTCCGGCAAGTCGACCCTGGCCTACGCGATCGCCGGCCACCCCAAGTACGAGGTCACCTCCGGTGAGGTGCTGCTGGACGGCGAGGACGTTCTCGCGCTGAGCGTGGACGAGCGCGCCAGGGCCGGGCTGTTCCTGGCCATGCAGTACCCGGTCGAGGTGCCCGGGGTCTCCATGTCGAACTTCCTGCGCAGCGCGGCCACCGCGGTGCGCGGCGAGGCCCCCAAGCTGCGCCACTGGGTCAAAGAGGTCAAGGCCGCGATGACCGACCTCGAGATCGACTCGGCGTTCGCCGAGCGCAGCGTGAACGAGGGCTTCTCCGGCGGTGAGAAGAAGCGGCACGAGGTGCTGCAGCTCTCCCTGCTCAAGCCGAAGTTCGCGATCCTGGACGAGACCGACTCCGGGCTCGACGTGGACGCGCTGCGGGTGGTGTCCGAAGGGGTCAACCGGTACAAGGCCGAGGGTGACGTCGGGGTCCTGCTGATCACGCACTACACCCGGATCCTGAAGCACATCACCCCGGACGTGGTGCACGTGTTCGCGGCCGGGCGGGTTGTCGCCTCCGGTGGCGCCGAGCTGGCCGACGAGCTGGAGGAGCACGGCTACGTGCGCTTCACCAGCGGTTCAGCCACCGCCGCCCAGTAGGGAGCCCGACGTGACCGAGCTTGATGTCGGCAAGCTGCGGGCCGACTTCCCGATCCTGTCCCGCACCGTGCGGGACGGTAAACCGCTGGTCTACCTGGACTCCGGGGCGACCTCGCAGCGCCCGCGCCAGGTGTTGGACGCCGAGCGGGCGTTCCTCGAGCAGCACAACGCGGCGGTCCACCGCGGCGCGCACCAGCTCGCCGAGGAGGCCACCGACGCGTACGAGTCGGCCAGGGCCCGGATCGCCCGGTTCGTCGGTGTCGAGCCGGGCGAGGTGGTGTTCGTCAAGAACGCCACCGAGGGCGTCAACCTGGTCGCCTACGCGATCAGCAACGCCAGCATCGGCTACGGCGCCGGCGACCCGGCCTCCCGGTTCGCGGTCGGCCCCGGTGACGAGATCGTGGTCACTGAGATGGAGCACCACGCGAACCTGGTGCCCTGGCAGGAGCTCTGCCGGCGCACCGGTGCCACCCTGCGCTGGTTCTCGGTGGGTGCGGACGGCCGGCTGGACCTCGACTCCGACGAGGCGCGCAACCTGATCAACGAGCGCACCAAGCTGGTCGCCTTCGTGCACCAGTCGAACGTGCTCGGCACGGTGAACCCGGTCGAGGAGCTGGTCCGCCGGGCCCGCGAGGTCGGCGCGCTGGTGCTGCTGGACAGCTGCCAGTCGGTGCCGCACGGGCCGGTGAACCTGGCCGCGCTCGGGGTGGACTTCGCGGTGTTCTCCGGGCACAAGATGCTCGGACCCTCCGGGGTCGGAGTGCTCTACGGCCGGGAGGACCTGCTCGCCGCGATGCCGCCGTTCCTCACCGGCGGCTCGATGATCGAGCTGGTCCGGATGGAGGGCTCGAGCTACGCACCGCCGCCGCAGCGCTTCGAGGCCGGCGTGCCGATGACCTCGCAGGCCGTCGGGCTGGCCGCCGCGGTCGACTACCTGACCGCGATCGGCATGGACGTCGTCGCCGAGCACGAGCGCGAGCTCACCTCGGCGGCGCTGGCCGGGCTCGCCGAGCTGCCCGGGGTGCGGATCATCGGTCCGACCGGCCTGGACGACCGGGGCGGCGCGGTGTCCTTCGTGGTGGACGACGTGCACGCGCACGACGTGGGTCAGGTGCTGGACGACGAGGGCGTCGCCGTCCGGGTCGGTCACCACTGCGCCTGGCCGCTGCACCGCCGCTTCGGGGTGGCCGCCACCGTGCGGGCCAGCTTCGCGGTCTACAACACGGTCGACGAGGTCCGGGTGCTGATCGACAGCGTCCGCACCGCGCAGAAGTTCTTCGGGGTTGCCTGATGCAGCTCAACCAGATGTACCAGGAGATCATCCTGGACCACTACCGCAACCCGCACGGCGCCGGCCTGCGGGAACCGTTCGACGCCGAGTCCTTCCAGGTCAACCCGACCTGCGGCGACGAGGTGACGCTGCGGGTGTCGCTCAAGAGCAACGGCACGGCCGCCACCGACACCGGTGACTCGCTCGTGGTCGCCGACGTGTCCTACGACGCGCTGGGCTGCTCGATCAGCCAGGCCGCCGCCTCGGTGCTCACCGACCTGGTGGTCGGGCGCAGCGTGGCGGAGTCGATGCGCATCCTGGACGCGTTCCAGGAGATGGTGCAGAGTCGGGGCACGGTCGAGCCGGACGAGGACGTACTCGGTGACGGAGTGGCCTTCGCGGGCGTGGCAAAGTACCCGGCCAGAGTGAAGTGCGCGCTGCTCGGCTGGATGGCGTTCAAGGACGCGGTCGTCCGCGGCACAGAGGGATCCGGCACGGCACCGGGAGTGAACGGAGCAAAGAAGTGACTGACGTACAGCCCGACACGACACCCGCAACCGACACCGACGGCACCGAGGTGGTGCGCGGCGCGGCAGGCATGCCCGAGCCGGCCGCCGCACCGAGCGCCGGCACGCCGAGCCTGGACGACCTCGAGGAAGCGATGCGCGACGTCGTGGACCCCGAGCTGGGCATCAACGTGGTCGATCTCGGCCTGGTCTACGACATCCGGGTGGACGACAACAAGGTCGCCCTGGTGGACATGACACTCACCTCGGCGGCCTGCCCGCTGACCGACGTCATCGAGGACCAGACCCGTTCCGCGTTGGTCGGCTCCGGCGGCAGCGGCCTAGTGGACGACGTCAAGATCAACTGGGTCTGGATGCCGCCGTGGGGCCCCGACAAGATCACCGAGGATGGCCGGGAGCAGCTCCGGGCGCTCGGTTTCACGGTCTGACACCCTCGCTCGGACCGGCCGATTGTTATGAGCCCGCTATGTCTATGAGGGTTCCTAGCAATTAACGCTAGGGCGCTGCGTCCTACGCTGGTAGCGTTCCGAATCGTTCGGGGTACTACTTACGTAGCATCCTTCGCGCGCCGCCCAGGCGCCACCTGCGTGTCTTTTGACGAACCCGCAGGTCAGCCGCACATCTCATCCTTCAGGTTGGGCTGTTGTCCACCTTAAGGAGGAGATGGTTCGGTCCGTGAGAGGGACGCCCCCAAAGCCGCCACCCGGCAGGCTGAATCACTGAGCGACCCGTGTCGCTCAGTGATAGAGGGGGTAAGACAGTGTTCGTCGCGAAGATTCCGCTTGACGGCGGAACCATCAGTGCGGGCAGCTCGCAGTACACCCTGGCTCCCGACCTTGGTGGGCTGCTCGCAGCCGCACCGGGCGCCGAGGTAGGGCTGCCGTGTCGTACCGAGGAGGCGGACCTCTGGTTCGCCGAGCACCCGGAACAGCTGGGCCGCGCGCAGGCCCTGTGTCAGGAATGCCCGATCCGCAGGCAGTGCCTCGCCGGCGCCCTGAACCGGCGCGAGCCGTGGGGCGTCTGGGGCGGCGAGATCTTCGAGCGGGGGCGGGTGATCCCGTTCAAGCGGGGTCGCGGCCGGCCGGCGAAGATCAAGCAGCAGTCGTACCAGGAGTCGACGGTCGCCTAGAGACGCGTTCTAGGGGGCAGCCTTCCAGAGGCGGCCTAGTAAGAGGATTCGGAGTCCGCGCGAGTCAGTTCCCACTGTTGGAGGTGCCGGTAGCCCCGGACAGCCAGAGGCCGGCGCGAATGCAGTCGGAAGCGTGAGTCGTGCTCGAGTGCCGCGGCCAGGTTGCGATCCACCAGGATCCGACCTGGCCGCGCGTGTGCCGTGAGCCGGGCGGCGATGTTGACCGCCTCGCCGTAGACATCGCCGAACCGGGTCACCACCTCGCCGACCGCGAGGCCGATCCGCAGCTCCGGCAGCGACGGCGTGGCCGCGAGCCGCTCGACCAGCTGGAGTGCGATCTCCACACAGTCCGGTGCGGCGTCGGCGACGAACAGCACCTCGTCACCGACCGTCTTGACCACGCGGCCCCGGCAGGTGGCCACCACGTCGGTGGCCACGCCCTGGAAGTCCCCGATCAGCTTGGTCAGGTCGGTCGGGCTGAGCCGGCGGGTGGCCCTGGTGAAGCCGACCAGGTCCGCGAACCCCACGGTGAGGGTCTGGGTCTCCGACTCGCCGGGCGTCGCGGCGAGCACCCGACCGGCCGCGGCGGCCAGGTGCCGTCGCCAGACGTAGCCCTGCATCTGCTCGAGCAGCGGGATGACGCGTTCGGTGATTTCCATCATCTCGCGCTCGTCCACGGTGCGGTGCCCGTAGTCGAACAGCTGGTACAGCATCTCGATCTGCCAGTCGGCCAGGCCGGCCATCGCCTGCCCGACCGAACGGGCCACCGCGTCCTCGACGGCGACCGGAAGCAATCCCGCCTGCCGCAGCAGCTCGAGCTGGCTCAGCGCGTCCCGGTCGCCCTCGGTGAAGACGACCTCGTCATCCGGCACCTCGGCGAACCCGAGGGAGCGCCACAGCTGGATCATGAGATCGGGATCCATGCCGCTCTCCGCGAGCAGCTGGGCCCTGGTGTAGCGCCGAGGCCCGCCCAGGATGAGCTCCTCGAACTGCCGGTGCCGGGCGTCGTCGTCCTGCCGCACCTCGGGACTGGTGCCGAGGTCGAGCAGCCGGCCGAGCCGGCCCAGCCAGACGCGCTCCCTGGCGGGAGCGTGATCGGTCACGTCGTATGGACGATGAGCACATCGACGCCGGAACGGCGGGCCACGCTCTGCGGGACCGAGCCCAGGATCCGGCCGCTCAGCGTGTTGAGCCCGACACTGCCGACCACCAGCAGGTCCGCGTTGCGGTCGTCCACGGCGTCGCTCAGCGCCTCGACCGGGCTGCCCTGCACGGCGATGGTGTCGACCTTCTGGGCGCCGCCGGAGCGGGCCCGGGTGGCCGCGTCGCGCAGCAGGCTCTCGGCGGGCGCGGAGCCGACCACCTGGTAGGCCTCGCTGCCCAGGGCGTCGGCGGCGGCCCTGACCTCTTCGCGGCTGGCCGGTTCGTAGGCGCACACGATGACCAGCTCGGCGCTGCTGTCGCCGGCGATGGAGCCGGCACGGTCCACCGCGCGCAGCGAGGTGTCGGAGCCGTCCGTACCCACGACAATTTTCTGGTAGGAGCCCACCGGGAGCCTCCTTCTTGTGGCGTCTGTTAGGTCAGAAACTACTCCACGTTGCTCCATGTGGTTGACTCGGGAGGGGCGCTGACCAGCAATGAAGACCCAATCAGGCGAAGTCGGACCGGCCAGCTCGTGGTCGCGAACATACCCGTCATAGCGGCGGCGGTACCGGCGAAATCGGTTCGGCCGCTGAGGTAGGCGCGGCGCCGGCGGTCCGGCAGCGCGAAAAATCCTTCGAAGAAGGCCGGCAGCTGCGCCGGCGGCAGTCGCAGCAGGCTCTCCAGGCCACGCCGGCGCAGCAGGTGCACCGCCCGCGCCGGAGCCGGCCAGAGCACCGCCCGGGTCGCGGCGAGCGCGGCGGCCGGCCCGTCGGGGAGCGCGGTGGCCGCCGCCGCGGCCGCCGCCGGAGCAAGCCGCAGCGCCTCGGCCAGCTGGTAGCCGGTGGCCGGGTGGGTGAGCGGGGCGGCCGCGCCGAAGCCGAGTACGCCGGGGCCGGCGTGGCGCGGCAGGTCGAGAGCGAAGCGCACCACCTCGCGCGGGGCGTCGGCGGGCGGCCGGATCCGGTGCGCGGCGAGCCTCGCGCGCAACCGTGCGGTGAGGGTGTCCAGGTCGAGGCCCGGCCGGCGGGCCAGCGAGGTCTCCTCCAGCAGTACCCGGCCGCCGCCCAGCGGTACCGCGTAGAGGAACGTCGGCCAGCCGCCGGGGCCGCCGTGCTGGCGCCAGTCCATGAACAGCGCGTCACCGGCCGGCAGCAGTGGCGCGGCCAGCTCGGCCGGCACCACCACACCGACCGCGGTCTGTTCGGCGCGCACCCGGGGCCGGGGCCGCCGCACCGAGAGCGGTTGCGCCGCGCCGCCGGCGTCGATCACCAGCCCGGCCGGTGGCAGCGCGCCCCGCTCGGCCCGGCCCCGCTCGACCCGCACCCCGGCGGCGGCGAGCCGCTCGTCCAGGTGGGCGCGCAGGGCCGGCACGTCGAGCACCGCGTAGCGCCGGTTCAGCGGGTGCTCAGTGGCCGCGATGGCCCGGCCCGCCACCGCGGCCGCCACCACCGAGTCCGGCAGCTCGGCGGGCAGCTCGTCGAGCCAGGCGCCGTAGGTCGCGCGCCACGGCCGGCCCGGCGCCGGGTCCAGCACCCGGGTGCGCAGCCCGCGCTCACCGCAGGCGGCGGCCACCGCGCGCCCGGCCGGCCCGGCGCCGACCACCAACACGTCCAGCACAGTGGCGCGAGCTCAGCCCAGGCTGCCGGTGGACAGGATGCCGCCGTCCACCCGGACGGTCTCGCCGGTGATCCAGGACGCGGCGTCGGAGACCAGGAAGCCGACCAGCTGGGCGACGTCCTCCGGGGTGCCGAGGCGCTTCATCGGGTAGGCGTTGGCCACCTGCTCCTCGCGCCCCGTGTAGAGCGCGCTGGCGAACTTCGTCTTGACCACGGCCGGGGCCACCGCGTTCACCCGGATCGACGGGCCGAGCTGCCAGGCCAGCTCCTCGGTCAGCCGGATGAGCGCGGCCTTGGCCGCCCCGTAGGCGGCGATCACCCCGGTGGAGCGGAACCCGGCGGTGGACGCGAGGTTCACCACCGCGCCGCCGTGCTCGCCCATCCAGGCCCGGTACGCCTCCTGCAGGTAGCCAAGCCCGGCCACCACGTTGATGTCAAAGACCTTGCGCACGCCGTCCAGGTCGGCGTCCATCAGGGGGCCGTAGACCGGGTTGACGCCGGCGTTGTTCACCAGGATGTCCAGCGAGCCGAAGCGCTCGACCGTGGTGGCCACGGTCTCGGCCCGGGACGCCGCGTCGCCGGCGTTGCCGGGCAGCCCGAGCACCCGCTTCGCGGCGTCCGGGACGTCGGTGGCGAGCTTCTCGGCGGCCGCGGCGAGTTCGTCGGGCTTCCGGGCGGTGATCGTCACCGAGGCGCCCCGGGAGAGCAGCTCGGCGGCGATCCCGTAGCCGATGCCCCGGCTGCCGCCGGTGACGACGGCGACGCGGCCGGTGAGGTCGGACAGGTCGGGGGTGACAGCGGTCATGGACGCTGACCCTAATCGGAGTACCCCCTTCCTTTACACTGGAGTGCGTGGTCCGGACGAGCTAAGCCGCCTGGATGCCCACCAGCCACGGCTGGCGGGCCAGACTGCCCTGTCCGACACTCGTTTGGAGTTCTTCCCGTGTCCTGGCTCGTCCCCTGGCAACTGGTTCTCGTGGTTCTCGCGGCTTTCGCCGCTACGGCCCAGGCTGGTCCCGCATGATCACCGCGACCGACATCGAACTGCGTGCCGGCGCGCGCACCCTGGTCGCGGGCGCCAACCTGCGGGTGGCCGCCGGCGACCGGATCGGCCTGGTCGGGCGCAACGGCGCCGGCAAGACCACCAGCATGCGCGTGCTGGCCGGTTCGGCGCAGCCCTACGGCGGCTCGGTCACCGCCACCAGCCAGGTCGGCTACCTGCCCCAGGACCCGCGCGAGGGCGATCTCTCGGTGTCCGCCAAGGACCGGGTGCTCTCCGCGCGCGGGCTCGACCAGCTGCTGCGCGAGATGGAGAAGGCGCAGGGCGCGATGGCCGAGCTGGTGGACGGCGCCGAGCGGGACCGCGCGGTCCGCGAGTACGGCCGCATCGAGGAGCGCTTCTCCGCGCTCGGCGGGTACGCAGCGGAGAGTGAGGCGGCCCGGATCTGCGCCCACCTCGGGCTGCCGGACCGGGTGCTGGAGCAGACCCTGGAGACGCTCTCCGGCGGTCAGCGCCGCCGCGTCGAGCTGGCCCGCATCCTGTACGCGGCCAGCGATGCCGGCTCCGGCGGCCGCTCGGCCACCACACTGCTGCTGGACGAGCCGACCAACCACCTGGACGCCGACTCGATCAGCTGGCTGCGGTCGTTCCTGCAGCGCCACGAGGGTGGCCTGGTGGTGATCAGCCACGACACCGAGCTGCTCGGCGCCGTGGTCAACAAGGTCTGGTACCTGGACGCGACCCGCAGCGAGATCGACAGCTACAACCTGTCCTGGCAGCGCTACCTCGACGCGCGCGCCACCGATGAGAAGCGCCGCCGCCGCGAGCGGGCCAACGCGGAGAAGAAGGCCGCCGCGCTGCACCTGCAGGCGGCCAAGATGGGTGCCAAGGCGACCAAGGCGGTGGCCGCCAAGAACATGGCGCGCCGGGCCGACAACCTGATCGCGGGGCTCGACGACGTACGGCAGAACGACAAGGTCGCCAAGATCAGGTTCCCGGAACCCGCGCCGTGCGGCCGCACCCCGCTGACCGCTGAGGGGCTCGCGAAGTCCTACGGCTCGCTGGAGATCTTCGCCGGGGTGGACCTGGCGATCGACCGGGGCAGCCGGGTGGTGGTGCTGGGCCTCAACGGCGCCGGCAAGACCACGCTGCTGAAGCTGCTCGCGGGGCAGGAGCAGCCGGACAGCGGCGAGGTGCTGGCGGGCCACGGGCTGCGGCTGGGCTACTACGCCCAGGAGCACGACACCCTGGACCTGGACGCCACCGTGTGGGACTGCATCCGGCACGCCGCCCCGGACGCCCCGGAGCAACGCCTGCGGACCCTGCTCGGCGCCTTCCTGTTCTCCGGCGACCAGCTCAAGCAGATCGCCGGCACGCTGTCCGGTGGCGAGAAGACCAGGCTGGCGCTGGCCGGGCTGGTCAGCTCAGCGGCCAACGTGCTGCTGCTGGACGAGCCGACCAACAACCTCGACCCGATCAGTCGGGAGCAGGTGCTGGACGCGCTGCGCCGCTACGAGGGCGCTGTGGTGCTGGTGACCCACGACCCGGGCGCGGCCAACGCACTGCACCCCGAGCGAGTGATCGTGCTTCCCGATGGGACCGAGGACCACTGGTCCGCGGACTACCTGGAACTCGTCACGCTGGCCTGATCACCCGAACGCGTATCAATGATCACCCAGACGCGAAAGCCATTTGGCCGAACCGTTCGCCGATCTCTATGTCGATCTCCTGGCGTTGATCGGGTCCGGTGGATCATCATGTCGCCACCAAGGGATCTGGCGGAGCGATCCCGAACCGGCGAAGGAGGGCCGACCGAGTGGCCGACCTGAAAAAGGGTGCTCGTATCACTGGCACCCAGCGGGACAAGTTAGCGAACGATCTCAAGAAGAAGTACGAGAAGGGCGCGAGCATCCGTGCGTTGGCGGAGCAGACGGGTCGTTCGTACGGCTTCGTCCACCGGGTCCTCTCCGAGACGGGGGTGACGCTGCGTGGTCGCGGCGGCGCTACCCGAACCAAGAAGAAGTAGGACGCCCTGACCCCATCAGTGCCGTCCGACCTGCTGGACCGGGCTGGGCTGACCTTCGAGGTTCGCCCACCCCGAGCAACAATCACGCTCAATCGCCCCGAGTCGCTGAACGCGCAGACGCCGCACACCTGGGCGGCGCTGGCCGCGATCGGCGACTCGCTGCGTGACCAGGTCAACGACCAGGTTCGCGTGGTGGTGGTGCGGGGCGCTGGGCGCGCGTTCTCGGCCGGGCTGGATCGACGCATGTTCGATCCAGCCGGGCTGGACGGCGTCCCGAGCATGGCCGGCCTCGCGACCATGACCGAGGCCGAGGCCGAGGCGCACCTGGCCGGCTTCCAGGCTGGTTTCGCCTGGCTGCGCGAACCGCGATGGCTCACCGTTGCGGCGGTGCAGGGCCACGCGATCGGTGGCGGGTTCCAGCTCGCACTGGCCTGTGACCTGCGGGTGGTCGCCGACGACGCGAAGTTCAGCATGGCCGAGGTGACCCTGGGCATCGTGCCCGACCTGGGCGGCACCTATCCGCTGGTACGTGCGGTGGGCTACGCCAGGGCGGTGGAGATCTGCCTGACTGGGCGCCGTGTCGGGGCGGCCGAGGCGGTGGACATCGGGTTGGCGCTGCGCAGTGTGCCCAACGCCGAGCTGGACGCCACCGTCGACCAGCTCGTCGACTCCCTCACCGCCGCGCCGGCCGGCGCCACAGCCGCGACGCTGGGGCTGCTGTCCGCCATCGTGGACGGCGCGGGGCCGGCCGAGGCGCTGGCCAACGAGCGGGCCGCCCAGGTGCGGCGGTTGCGTTCGCTCGTCGCCGGCACGGGATAGCGTACTCGAATATACGTTCGAGGTGAGCTAGTGTCGCTCTCGTGGTCGGTTCTGGGGCCGGTTCTGGGGCCGGAGTGCCCGTCGGAGAGCTCGGGTGGCAGCCGTCGCTGTTCGGCGGCGGGGACGACGCTCCGGACATCGACGAGAGCTTCGCCGGTCGCCGCCGGTACGGGCTGTCCGACGGAGCCTGGGTCGACCTGGTGCCCGGCTGGCTCAGCGGGGCGGACGCGCTGTTCGACCGACTGCTGGCGAACACCCCCTGGCAGGGCCCTCGCGAGGTGCGGATGTACGAGCGAATGGTGCTGGAGCCGAGGCTGACCCACCGCTGGGTGCTCACCGAGCGGTCACCGGTGGAGCTGGCCGAACCGGTGCTCGCCCGGATGGCCGGGGTGCTGTCCGCCCGGTACGCGGAGCAGTTCACCCAGGTCGGCGTGAACCTCTACCGGGACGGCTCGGACAGCGTCGCGTGGCACGGCGACCGGGTCGCCAGGGAGCTGCCGACGGCGACCGTGGCTCTGGTCTCGCTGGGCGCGGTGCGGCCGTTCCGGCTGCGCCCGACGGGCGGTGGCCACTCGGTCGGGCTGATGCCCGGCCCGGGGGATCTGCTGGTCCTCGGCGGTTCCTGCCAGCGCACCTGGCAGCACGCGGTGCCCAAGGTGCGCAGGGCCGGGCCGCGGATCAGCGTCCAGTTCCGGCACGCCTACCTCGGCTGACCCAGCTTGACCTGTACTTAGCTTGAGGTTGCACACTCCTAACGCGGGTGCTCGGGGAAGCGACGCGGCTGTCGCCGTGTTCGACTGAGCGGAACGATTGACGAGGAAGCGGGTGGCGCCATGGCGGGCGGCATGGGCGGCAGATCGATGATGCGGGCGGCGGCCCGGCGCGAGGAGATCGGTGAGCGGTCGGTGGCCAAGGGCACACTGCCCCGGATCTGGCTCTTCGCCAGCCCGTACCGGCGGTCGATCCTGGTGTTCCTGCTACTCACCGTGATCTCGGCGGTCATCGGCGTACTCACCCCGCTGCTCGCCGGCCGGGTGGTGGACGCCGTCATCGGCGCGGCCAAGTTGTCCAGCGCGGCCCCGGCGGTGCGCGCGGTCCTGGTACTGGCGGCCGCGATCGCCGGGCTCGCCGTGCTGGACGCGGGGGTCGGGCTGGCCACCCGCTGGCTGTCCGCCCGGATCGGCGAGGGGCTGATCCTGGATCTGCGCCGCGCGGTCTTCTCACACGTACAGCGGATGCCGGTGGCGTTCTTCACCCGAACGCGCACCGGGGCGTTGGTCAGCCGGTTGAACAACGACGTGATCGGGGCGCAGGCGGCGATCACCGACACCTTGTCCAGCCTGGTGTCGAACGTGATCCAGCTGGTGCTCGCGCTCGCGGTGATGATCGGGCTGGCCTGGCAGGTCACCCTGGTGGCGCTGGTGCTGGTGCCGGTGTTCCTGCTGCCGGCGCGTCGGATGGGCGGCACGATCGCGGGGCTGCAGCGCGAGGCGGCGAACCTGAACGCCGGGATGACCACGCAGATGACCGAGCGGTTCTCCGCACCGGGCGCCACCCTGGTGAAGCTGTTCGGCCGGCCGGCCGGCGAACGCGCCGAGTTCGGTAGCCGGGCAGCCAGGGTGCGCGACATCGGGGTGCGCACGGCGATGGTCTCCCGCGTGTTCCTGACGTCGCTCAGCCTGCTCTCCGCGCTGGCCCAGGCGCTGGTCTACGGCCTCGGCGGCTACCTCGCGGTGACCGGCCGGATCGCGCCGGGCACGGTGGTCACCCTCGCGCTGCTGCTGTCCCGGCTGTACGGGCCGCTGACCCAGCTGTCCAACGCCAGGGTGAACGTGATGAGCGCGCTGGTCTCCTTCGAGCGGGTGTTCGAGGTTCTCGACCTACGCCCGATGATCACCGAGCGGCCGGCTGCCGTGGCACTGCCGGACGGCCCCGTCTCGGTGCGGCTGCGCGACGTGCACTTCGGCTACCCGTCGGCCACCGAGGTGTCACTGGCATCGCTGGAGGACGTGGCCACCCTGGACTCCCGGGGCGGCGAGGAGGTGCTGCACGGGATCGACCTCGAGGTGCCGGCCGGGTCGGTGGTCGCGCTGGTCGGGTCGTCGGGCGCCGGCAAGTCCACCCTGGCCGGACTGGTGCCCCGGCTGTACGACGTGCGGTCCGGCGCCGTCGAGCTGTCCGGGGTGGACGTGCGGGACCTGACCTTCGACGCCATCCGGGGGGCGGTCGGGGTGGTGACCCAGGACGGGCACCTGTTCCACGACACGATCCGGGCGAACCTGCGTTACGCCCGCCCGGAGGCCACCGACGCCGACCTGGTCGAGGCGATGCGCCGGGCCCGCCTCGGTGAGCTGCTGGACTCGATGCCCGACGGGCTGGACACCGTGGTGGGGGAGCGCGGCTACCGGCTCTCCGGCGGCGAGCGGCAGCGGCTGACCATCGCCCGGCTGCTCCTGGCCCGCCCGGCGGTCGTGGTGCTGGACGAGGCCACCGCGCACCTGGACTCCGAGTCCGAGGCGGCGGTGCAGGAAGCGCTCACCGAGGCGCTGCACGGCCGCACCGCGCTGGTCATCGCGCACCGGCTGTCCACGGTCCGCCACGCCGACCTGATCGCGGTGGTCGAGCACGGGCGGATCGTCGAGCGCGGTACCCACCAGGAGCTGCTGGCCGCCGAGGGTCGCTATGCCGACCTGTACCGCCGCCAGTTCGGCAACCGCCTGGTAGGCGACCTGGTGGAGCCCGCCGCCTGAGCCGCCTGAGCCGTCTGGGCTGTGTGGGCTGGCGGCGTGCCGCCCGGGCTGGCGGCGTGCCGTCTGGGGATCTCGGAGGCGCGCCGGCACAGACCGCTCGTAGGCCGCACAGACCTTGCAAGCTATGTGCGGACGGCTCGCGGTCTGTGCGGCCGCTCGAATCGGGACGGTCGTCCGCCCGGTGGTGCGGACGGCTCGGCGTTCGTTGGTCGCCCGTGTTCGCACTCGAAAGTAACGTGAGTATTGTTTTGGCTCGATCCAATCGAGACTGACGTTACTCTCGATGCAGACCTGTTCAGTCGGAACCTCTCGGCGAACCGCCGCCGCCGCGGCGAGCGCCGCCGCCGCGAACCGCCGCGAGCGCCGCCGCCGCGAGCGCCGCCGCCGCGAGCGCCGCCGCCGCGAGCGCCGCCCGAAGGTCCGAGCCAGGCTCGCAGCGACCCATTCCGCGGCCCGCTCGCGCCGCCGCGGTCCGCGGCTAGTCGAATCGGTGGCCGCGGCCGCGGTGGGCGGGTTCTCGGGCTTGCGCTGTTCGAGTCGTCGTTCGCCGCGTGCCGGTACGCCGGCTCACGCGACCTGAAGCCGCGGCTCACGCCGCCAGAATCCGCGACTCGCCGGGCCGGAGTCCCCGACTCGCGCGGACGGAATCCCCGACTCGCCGGGCCGGGATCCCCGACTCGCGCGGATGGAATCCACGACTCACGCTGCCGGAATCCCCGACTCGCGCGGCCGAGTCCCTGACTCGCGCGGCCGAGTCCCTGACTCGCGCGGCCGGAATCCCCGACTCGCCGGGCCGGAATCCCCGACTCGCGCGGCCGGAATCCCCGACTCGCGCGGCCGGAATGCCCGACTCGCCGGGGTTCGGGCGGCGGTGGGCGGGTATGCCGTGGCGTGCGGATGCGGCTGGATCGGGTGGAAGCGGGTGGTTGCGCTGCGGGTCAGTGGGCGGCGGGTCAGTGGGCGGCGGGGACCCGGACGCTGCTCTCCACGACGTCCAGGACCGCGCGCAGGTCGTCCGCCGGCAGCCCCATGGCCAGGTGCGAGACCAGGCCTTCGAAGGCGAGCTCCAGGTACCGGGTGAGCACCGGGATGGATACGTCCGGGCGGACCACGCCGGCCTCGCGCTGGCGGGTCAGCCGGAGCTGGATCGCCTCGGTGAGCCCGTGCGCGTGCTGCTCCCAGTCCGCGCGGAACATCGGGTCGGTGCGCAGCCGGCGCGACACCTCGAGCCGGGTGCCCAGCCAGCTGATCCCGGTGCCGCCGCTCGCGGCGTCGGTGAGGATGTCCCGCATCACCTGCACCAGGCCCTGCTCGGCGACGACCTCGGCCATCCGCCGGGCGTCCTGATGGGCCAGTTCGAGGAAGAGCGAGTCCTTGTCCCGGAAGTGGTGGAAGATCGCTCCCCGGGACAGCCCGGTCGCCTCCTCCAGCCGTCGTACGGTCGCCCCTTCGTATCCGTACCGGCTGAAACAGGCCCGAGCACCGTCCAGAATCTGCTCGCGGCGGGCGGCCAAGTGGCCAGCGCTGACGCGAGGCATCTACCCAGCGTAGCCGTTAGCAGGCCGTATGTACGGATTACCGCGCCCTTACGGCTTCCTGCTTTTGTCGGTCCCGTTGTGTAGCGTCGATTTCCGGTGTTCGACTCATTCGGGGGTGGTTGGTGGTGTCACCCAAGGCGGTCGCTCGGGTGTGTGACGAGGGCCGGGAGACTCTGAACGAGCGCGCTGTGCAGGTTCTGCACAGCCGCGAGGAGGCCGAAGCGTACGTGGCCTCGGTGTGCTTCAAACATGGTCCGCCGAGGCTGATCGGCGTCGAGCTGGAGTGGCTGCTGGCCCGCAGGGCCGAGCCCCCCAGTCCGCTCGATGCGGCGGTGCTCACGGCCGCGCTCGGTCCGCACACCCCTTCTTCGCTCGACCCGCTGTCCCCGGCGCTCCCGATGCCCCGAGGCTCGACCGTCACGGTCGAGCCAGGCGGCCAGGTAGAGCTCGCCAGCCAGCCGTTCGCCGATCTCGGCGAGCTGGTCCAGGCCGTCCAGTCGGACGCCGCCGAACTGCACGGTCTGCTCGACAAGCAGTCGCTGCGGCCGTATCCCTCCGGGGCCGACCCGGTTCTCCCGCCGCACCGGGTGTTGACCGTCCCCCGGTACGCCGCGATGGAGGCCGCGTTCGACCGGCTCGGTCCCGAGGGCCGGAGCATGATGTGCTCCACCGCGGCCGTCCAACCGAGCCTTGACCTGGGCGAACGCGCCGACCTCTCGGTGCGCTGGACCGCGCTGCACCTGCTCGGCCCGGTGCTGGTGGCCGCGTTCGCGAACTCGCCGGTGCTGCACGGCCGGCGCACCGGGTGGCAGTCCTCCCGGATGGCCGTCTGGCTGGCTCTGGACCCACCGCGTACCGCCCCGCCGGACCTGTGGGTCGCCGATCCGGCGGCGGCCTACGCGCGGCGGGCCATGGACGCGGGGCTGATCTGCCTGCGCAGGTCCGGCCAGGCGTGGGACGCCCCGCCCGGGGTGAGCTTCGCCGACTGGCTCGCCGGCGCGCTGCCGCAACCGCCCACGACCGAGGATCTCGACCTGCACCTGTCCACGCTGTTCCCGCCGGTCCGCGCGCACGGCCACGTCGAGGTGCGCTACGTGGACGCCCAGGCCGGCGACGAGTGGGTGGTGCCGGTCGCGGTGTTCGCCGCACTGATGTCGGCCCCGGCCACCACCGACGCGGCCATCGAGGCCTGCCTCCCGGTGGCCGGGCGCTGGCAAGACGCGGCCCGCATCGGGCTCGCCGACCCGGAGCTGGCCCGGGCGGCGGCGAAGGTCTTCACCCTGGCCGTCGAGGCACTGCCGGCGCTGGTCGGGCCGGGCCAGGTGCGCGACCTGGTCGACGGTTTCCTCGAGCGCCGGGTACTGCGCGGCCTGAGCCCGGCCGACGTCGACCCGCCCGGCCCGCCCGGGTCCGACTCGCACCGAACAGCCGATACCGACCTGAGGGGAGAGAAGTCATGACCACGGACCGTGAGCTCGCCCACCCGCTCACCGAGCTGACCCCCGATGCGTTGCGCGAGCACGTCGCGGCCGAGCTGACCAGGGGGCGGGCCCGCAGCGCGGTGCTCACCGAGTCGGTGGACGAGGCCGACCTGGTCCGCCAGCACTCGCCGCTGATGTCGCCGCTGGTCTGGGACCTGGCACACATCGGCAGCCAGGAGGAGCTCTGGCTGGTCCGCGACGTGGGCGGCCGCGAGCCGCTGCGCCCGGAGATCGATGGGCTCTACGACGCGTTCCAGCACTCCAGGGCCAGCCGGGTCGAGCTGCCGCTGCTCACCCCTCCGGAGACCAGGCGCTACGTCGCCGAGGTGCGGGAGAAGGCGCTGGACGCGCTGGAGCACAGCCCGCTGCGCGGCCGCCAGCTCGAGGAGCACGCGTTCGCGTTCGGCATGATCGTGCAGCACGAGCAGCAGCACGACGAGACCATGCTGGCCACCCACCAGCTGCGCGTCGGCGCACCGGTCCTGCATGCCGAACCCCCCCCGCGGTCGGCCGGCCCGCCGGTGCCGGCCGAGGTGTTGGTGCCGGCCGGCGCGTTCAGCATGGGCACCTCCACCGAGCCGTGGTCGCTGGACAACGAGCGCCCGGCACACCGGGTGGACGTCCCCGGCTACGTGATCGACGCCGCCCCGGTGACCAACGGCCAGTACGTGGAGTTCGTCGAGGCCGGCGGTTACACCGAGCCGCGCTGGTGGTCCGCCGAGGGCTGGCGGCACCGGGCGGACGCCGAGCTGGTCGCGCCGCGGTTCTGGCAGCGCGATGCCGACGGGCAGTGGTGGCGGCGCCGGTTCGGGGTTCTCGAGCAGGTCCGCGAGGACGAGCCGGTGGTGCACGTCTGCTTCCACGAGGCGGCCGCCTTCGCGGCCTGGGCCGGCAAGCGGCTGCCCACCGAGGCGGAGTGGGAGAAGGCCGCCCGGTGGGACCCGGCAACCGGCCGCTCCCGCCGCTACCCCTGGGGTGACGAGGAGCCGACCCCGGAGCACGCCAACCTCGGCCAGCGCCACCTGTCCCCGGCGCCGGTCGGTGCGTACCCGAAGGGCGCCTCGGCGCTCGGTGTACACCAGCTGATCGGTGACGTGTGGGAGTGGACGTCCTCTGGGTGGCACCCGTACCCCGGGTTCCAGATGTTCCCGTACCCGGAGTACTCCGAGGTCTTCTTCGGTGGCGACTACCGGGTGCTGCGCGGTGGTTCGTTCGGTACGGACCCGGCAGCGGTGCGGGCCACCTTCCGCAACTGGGACCACCCGGTCCGCCGGCAGATCTTCACCGGTTTCCGCTGCGCCCGCGACGCCACCCCGGCCGAGCTGCGCGACGGTTGGGCCCGGTAGCCGCCATGTGTCGCCATCTGGCCTACCTCGGTCCCGTTCGTTCGCTCGCCGCGCTGGTCCTGGAGCCTGCGTACGGGCTGCTGCGGCAGGCCTACGCGCCCCGCGACATGCGCGGCGGCGGGACGATCAACGCGGACGGTTTCGGCGTCGGTTGGTATCCCTCCGCCGGCTCGACCGCGCCGACCCGCTACCGCAGTGATCGTCCGCTCTGGGCCGACCAGTCGTTCGCGGAGGTCGCGGCGGTCACCGGGACGGGCGCTCTGCTCGCCGCGATCCGTTCCGCGACGGTGGGGATGCCGGTGGTGAACACCGCCAGTGCTCCCTTCACCGACGGTCGCTGGCTGTTCAGCCACAACGGCGTGGTGCTCGGCTGGCCGTCCGCCGTGGCCGGGTTGGCCGGCGAGCTGCCGGTGACCGACCTGCTCACGTTGGACGCGCCGACCGACTCGGCGCTGTTGTGGGCGATGGTCCGGCATCGGTTGCGCTCCGGCGAGGAACCGGGCTCGGCGCTGGCCGGCGTGGTCAACTCGGTCGCGGCCGCCGCACCGGGCTCGAAGCTGAACCTGCTGCTCACCGACGGCGTCCAGATCTACGCGACCGCCTGGCGACACTCCCTGGTGGTGCGTACCGAACCGGATGCGGTGACCGTCGGCTCCGAGCCGCACGACGAGGAGCCGGGCTGGACGCCGGTGCCCGAGGGCCACCTGCTGGTGGGTTGGCCCGGCCATGCCGACACGGTGCCGATCGCCTCGCCCGCTGAGCTGCCGAGGGTCGCCTGGCAGCCGAACGGTGCGGCCGTGAATGGGGTGGCCGTGAACGGGGCGGCCGTGAACGGAGCGGGGCGGAACGGGGGAGCCGCGAACGGTGCGGCAGTGAACGGGGCGGGGCGGAACGGCGCAGCGACGAACGGTGCCGGGAGGAACGGCGCCCGGCGTGCCGGTGCGGACGACGCCGCGGGCAACGACGCCGCGGGCAACGACGCCGCGGGCAACGACGCCGCGGGCAACGACGCCGCGGGCAACGACGCCGCGGGCAACGACGCCGCGGGCAACGACGCCGCGGGCAACGACGCCGCGGGCAACGACACGGAGCACAGCCCAGCCACCTGACCGAGATCCCGAACTCTGAAGACTGTCAACGCGGACCACAGAGGAGCCTGATGACTTCCGCTGTACTCGATGTCTACCTGTCCGAATCCGACGCGGAGGCCGAACTCCGGTCCGACGCCCGGGTCGGCCTGACCGCGGTGCCCAAGGTGCTGCAACCGAAGTGGTTCTACGACGCCGCCGGCAGCGAGATCTACGAACGGATCACCGCGCTGCCCGAGTACTACCCCTTCAACGCGGAACGGGAGATCCTGCGCGCGCAGGCCGGTCAGATCGCGGCCGCGTCCGGTGCCGAGGCGCTGGTAGAGCTCGGTTCGGGCTCCTCGGAGAAGACCAGGTTGCTGCTGGATGCGCTGAGCACGCACGGCACGCTGCGCAGCTACCTGCCGCTGGACGTGTCCGAGGCGGCGCTGCGCGAGGCGACCAGCGCGCTCGCGGTGGACTACCCCCGCCTGATGGTGCACGGCATCGTCGGCGACTTCACCCGACACCTGTCCCGTATCCCGGCCGCGGGCAAGCGGCTGCTGGCCTTCCTCGGCGGCACCATCGGCAACCTGATGCCCGAGGACCGGGCGGTGTTCCTGCGCAACGCGCGGGCTGTACTGCGGCCGGGGGAGCAGCTGTTGGTGGGCGTCGGGCTGGTGATCGACCCGGCCGTCATGGTGCCGGCCTACGACGACTCCCAGGGTGTGACCGCCGACTTCAACCGCAACGTGCTGCGGGTGCTCAACCGGGAACTGGGCGCCGACTTCGATGTCGATGCCTTCGAGCATCGCGCGCTCTGGAACGCCGAGCGGGAGTGGATCGAGATGCGGCTGCGCGCCACCCGGCGGATGACGGTGCACGTCGCCGAACTGGGGTTGCACGTGCCGTTCGCCGAGGGTGAGGAGATGCGCACCGAGACGTCCGCGAAGTTCCGGCCGGCCGGCCTGCGGGCCGAGCTGACCGGGAGCGGGTTCGAGCTGACCGAGCTGTGGACCGACTCGCGGCAGCGGTTCGCGCTCGCCCTGGCCACCGCCCACTGACCACCGAAAAACCCGGGCCGCACAGACGTGCCGCGGGCCGCACAGACCCTGCAAGGTCTGTGCGGCCCGGGAACGGCCTGTGCCGGCTGAATTACGAGGCGAGCATGCGGCGCAGTACGTACTGCAGGATGCCGCCGTTGCGGTAGTAGTCCGCCTCACCGGGTGTGTCGATCCGGACCACCGCGTCGAACTCCACCTTCGTGCCGTCCTGCTTGGTCGCGGTGACGGCGACCGTGCGCGGCGTCGAGCCCTCGTTCAGCGCGGTGATGCCGGCGATGTCGAAGGTCTCGGTGCCGTCCAGGTGCAGCGACGAGGCCGACTCACCGGCCGGGAACTGCAGCGGGATGACGCCCATGCCGATCAGGTTCGACCGGTGGATCCGCTCGAACGACTCCACGATGACCGCCCGCACCCCCAGCAGCGAGGTCCCCTTGGCCGCCCAGTCCCGCGACGAGCCGGAGCCGTACTCCTTGCCACCCAGCACCACCAGCGGGATGCCCGCCTCGGCGTAGTTCTGCGCGGCGTCGTAGATGAACGCCTGCGGGGCGTCCTCCTGGGTGAAGTCGCGGGTGTAGCCACCGCTCACCCCGTCCAGCAGCTCGTTGCGCAGCCGGATGTTGGCGAACGTGCCCCGGATCATCACCTCGTGGTTGCCGCGCCGGGACCCGTAGGAGTTGAAGTCCTTCTTGTCCACACCGTGCTCGTTGAGGTACTGCCCGGCCGGGGTGTCGGCCTTGATCGAGCCGGCCGGCGAGATGTGGTCGGTGGTCACCGAGTCGCCGAGCAGCGCGAGCACCCGGGCGCCGCTGATGTCCTGGACATCGGACGGCTCGGCGGACATGCCCTCGAAGTACGGGGGCTTGCGGACGTAGGTGGACTCGGGGTCCCACTCGAAGGTGTTGCCCTCCGGGGTGGGCAGCGCGCGCCACCGCTCGTCGCCCTTGAACACGTCGGCGTAGTCCTTGGTGAACATCTCCTGGCTGATCGAGGAGTCGATGGTCTGCTGGACGTCGGCCGGGGTGGGCCAGATGTCGCGCAGGAACACCTCGCTGCCGTCGGTGTCGGTGCCCAGCGGCTGGTTCTCGAAGTCGAAGTCCATCGTGCCGGCCAACGCGTAGGCGATCACCAGCGGCGGCGAGGCCAGGTAGTTCATCTTGACGTCGGGGTTGATCCGGCCCTCGAAGTTCCGGTTGCCGGACAGCACCGAGACGACGGTCAGGTCGGCCTCGTTGACGGCCGCCGAGATCTCCTCGGGCAGCGGCCCGGAGTTGCCGATGCACGTGGTGCAGCCGTAGCCGACCAGGTGGTAACCGAGCTTCTCCAGGTAGGGCCACATGCCGGCCTTGTCGTAGTAGTCGGTGACCACCTGCGAACCCGGCGCCATCGAGGTCTTCACCCACGGCTTGACGGTCAGCCCGCGCTCGACCGCGTTCTTGGCCAGCAGCGCGGCGCCCAGCATCACCGAGGGGTTGGACGTGTTGGTGCAGGAGGTGATCGAGGCGATCACCACGGCCCCGTGGTCGAGGACGAAGTCGCCCCGGGTCTCCGAGCGCACCCGGGTGGGCTTGGACGGGCGGCCCTCGCCACCGTTGGCGGCGGAGTGCACCACCGGCGCGGCGTCCTCGTCGGCGAAGCTGAGCGCCGGGGCGTCGCTGGCCGGGAAGGACTCGTCGCCGGCTTCGTCGACGTGGTTGAGCGGGGCCCTGCCCACGGCGTCGTCGGTGTAGTCGTGCACCGTCTTGCGGAACGAGGACTTGGCGTCGGTGAGCTCGATGCGGTCCTGCGGGCGCTTCGGGCCGGCGATGGAGGGCACCACGGTGGACAGGTCGAGCTCGAGGGTCTCGGAGAACACCGGCTCGCGCGCCGGGTCGTGCCAGAGGCCCTGCTCCTTGGCGTACGCCTCGACCAGTGCGATCTGGTCCTTCGAGCGGCCGGTGAGCGTGAGGTAGCGGATGGTCTCGTCGTCGATCGGGAAGATCGCCGCGGTGGAGCCGAACTCCGGGCTCATGTTGCCGATGGTGGCCCGGTTGGCCAGCGGCACCGCCGCCACACCCTCGCCGTAGAACTCCACGAACTTGCTGACCACACCGTGCTTGCGCAGCATCTGGGTGATCGTCAGCACCACGTCGGTGGCGGTGGCGCCGGACGGGATCTCACCGGTGAGCTTGAAGCCGACGACCCGGGGGATCAGCATCGACACGGGCTGGCCGAGCATGGCCGCCTCGGCCTCGATGCCGCCGACGCCCCAGCCCAGCACGCCGAGGCCGTTGACCATGGTGGTGTGGCTGTCGGTGCCGACCAGCGTGTCCGGGTAGGCCTGGCCGCCCCGGGACATCACGGTGCGGGCGAGGTGCTCGATGTTGACCTGGTGCACGATGCCGGTGCCCGGTGGGACAACCTTGAACTCGTCGAAGGCGCCCTGTCCCCAGCGCAGGAACTGGTAGCGCTCCTTGTTGCGGCCGTACTCGAACTCCACGTTGCGCTCGAACGCGTCGGCGGTGCCGAAGACGTCGATGATCACCGAGTGGTCGATCACGAGCTCGGCCGGGGCCAGCGGGTTGACCTTCGCGGGGTCGCCGCCCATCTCGGTGACGGCCTCGCGCATGGTGGCCAGGTCGACCACGCACGGCACGCCGGTGAAGTCCTGCATGATCACCCGGGCCGGGGTGAACTGGATCTCGGTGTCCGGGTCGGCGTTCGGGTCCCAGTCGGCCAGCGCGCGGATGTGGTCGGCGGTGACGTTCGCGCCGTCCTCGGTGCGCAGCAGGTTCTCCAGCAGCACCTTGAGGCTGTAGGGCAGCCGGTCGGCGCCGTCGACGGCGGACAGCCGGAAGATCTCGTGATCAGTGCTCCCACCCGGGCCGCTGACACTCAAGGTGCCGCGCGCGCCGAAGCTGTCTGGGCCTGCCGCGGGTTGGGTGTCAGCCGGGTCTGTGGAACTCACGTCGCGTCCTCTCCTGGAGTGCCGGTTCCGCCGGGTCAGCTGAGCCGGAACCGCGGTGGTGGTATTGGGCGTCACGGGCAGTCTGTCGCACGGTGGAAAACCTGTATCCGGTAGGCCCTGTCGGAGAGTGCGGCGGTTCACTCAGCACCCTTCGCCTCAAACAGTACGCGCGTACTGCTTGAGTGTCGAGGGTCAGGTCACCCGGTGTCGTTCAGTACACACCGAGCGCGGCCGGATATCGCTCTTGCGGTGACAGTTGATGCCAGAGGTGGTGTCGGTGCCGCGATTTCGGTGCGCAGGGTGAGAGAGTCCCGCCGTCTGGTCAACACGGACGGGCTAGTCCTGGTTTCGGAGGGTCGGTCGTGCGATTGCTGCGCGTGCATGCCCGACGGGCGGCCGTAGTTGCGGCACTGCTCGTCGGAGCCATGGTCGCGGGCAGCGGGTCGGCGCTGGCGGACCCCGCGCCACCGCCGTCCCCGCCGCCGAACCCGTCCGACCAACAGCTCGACCAGAGCAAGAGCGACATCAACTCGGCGGCCGGGCAGGTGGGCAAGCTGACCAGCCAGCTGGCCGCCGTGCAGGCCGAGGCGGACCAGCTGGGGTTCAAGCTCGAGGGCCGCCAGGAGAATGCCAACAAGGCGCTGGTCGACCTGCAGGTTGCCCAGGACGCCGCCGCGCAGGCCGCCCGGCAGGCCCAGGCCACCCAGGTGGAGGCGACGGCCGCCGCCGGTGCGATCGAGGAGGCGCACCGGCAGCTGGACGAGTTCATCGCGGTCGCCTACGAGCAGGGTGTGCAGAGCGGCTCGTTCGGTCTGCTGATGGAGGCCGACGACCCGACCGACCTGGTGCAGCGCGCCGAGCTCACCCAGGCGGTGGCCGACCAGGAGAAGGCCGCGCTGGAGGCCATGCAGCGTGCCCGGGTCGCCAAGGTCAACGCGGACTCGCTGGCCAGGGCCGCGCAGCTGGCGGCGGTCGCCAAACAGAACGCCGCGGCCGGCGCCAAGAAGACCGCGGACGGCGCGGTGGCCAGCGCGCAGGCCGCGCTCAGCGCCGGGTTGGCGCAGCTGCGCCAGGTCAACGTGCAGCGCGTCAGCCTCGAACACCAGCTCGACGTGCTGACCGCGCACGACGCCGGGCTGCGTGCCCAGCGCCAGCAGTACCTCAGCTACCAGGCTCAGGTGGCCGCCGCCGCCAAGGCCGCCGCCGCGGCCGCCGCCGCCCGGGTGGCCGGCGCCGGCGCCGGGGTCGGCGCCGCCGTGACCGCGGGCGCGCGCGGCGTGATCGACCGGGCGCTGTCCCAGGTCGGGGTGACCTACGCGTGGGGCGGCGGCACCGCCAGGGGGCCGTCCCGGGGGATCCGCGACGGCGGGGTGGCCGACGAGTTCGGCGACTACCGCAAGACCGGCTTCGACTGCTCCGGTCTGATGCTCTACGCGTTCGGTGCGCTGGGCATCGGGCTGCCGCACTACAGCGGCTACCAGTACAACGCCGGCAAGAAGGTGCCGATCTCCCAGATGCGCCCCGGCGACATGCTGTTCTGGGCCGACGGCGGCACCATCCACCACGTCGCGCTGTTCATCGGCAACGGCAAGATGGTCGAGGCCCCGTACTCCGGCGGCGCGGTGCGCATCGTGCCGGTCCGCTACGGCGACGGCCTGATGCCCAACGCCACCCGGCTACTGGGCTGACGCCCCGGGCGCGGACCACCGGGCGCGGACACCGGGACCGCACCGCACCGCCCGGCACGGGCCTGCCCTGGCCGCCACCGTGGCGCACCTGGGCGCCCGCGCACGCGGCGAGGGCCAGGCAGGCGCCGATCGCCAGTGCCTGGCGGTAGAGCCGCCGCGGATCATTATTTCCACTTTCGACATGTTTGACAAAAGGGAATTGCTCTGCCGTGATTCCTGTCATGACAGGCTTGTACCAGGGCAATTCCACCCTTAGAGTTACTTGAGATTGAAGCATCCTCCTTCCTGAGCGATGGGGCGGCAGGCGGCGAATCAGCCTCGACAGACTTATCTCAAAGCTGTCAAAAGTCTGGGGTGACATGTCCGACTCGGAGACCGTCGGCGCGATGCGGTTGCTGTGGCTGATCGCCAGTGGGCGCGCCGTGACCCGGTTGGAACTGGCCACCCTGCTGCGGCAGCCGCAGTCCAGCATCTCGGTGCGGGTACAGGCACTGCTGGCGGCCGGGGTGCTGACCGAGCACGGCGAGGGGCCGTCCCGCGGTGGCCGGCGGCCGCGGCTGCTCGCGGTCAATTCCGGCTACGGGCACGTCTGGGCGGCCGACGTCGGCTCCCGGCACCTGCGCGTCGGGGCGATGGACCTGGCCGGCAACCTGTTGTGCGCGTGGGACCGCCCGCTGGACATCGCCGCCGGCCCGGACGCCGTGCTGGCCGAGCTCGCTGCCGCGGTGCACAGGCACGCCGGCGACACCGAACTGCCCGGGCGCTGGCTCGGGGTGGGCGTCGGGTTGCCGGGGCCGGTCGACGTGGCCGCCGGCACGGTCACCCTGCCCTCCCGGATGCCGGGCTGGCGCGGCTTCCCGGCGCGCGCCGCACTGCGCCGGATGTTCGAGCAGCCGGTCGAGGTGGACAACGACGCGAACGTGCTGGCACTCGGCCAGGCCAGGGGCGGCCGGCCGGGGGAGACCCTGGTGGTGGTCAAGGCCGGTACCGGGGTCGGCGCCGCCCTGGTGGTGGACGGCCGGCTGCACCGGGGCCGGGCCGGGGTGGCCGGCGACATCAGCCACGTCCGGATCGCGGCCGGCGGGGACCGCCCGTGCAGCTGCGGCAACCGGGGCTGCCTGGAGACCGTCGGCAGCGGCGCCGCGCTGGTGGCCAGCCTGCGTGCGCGGGGCATCGAGGTGGCGAACACCGCCGACGTGATGAGCGCCGCCGAGGACGCCCATCCGACGGTCACCACCGCGGTGCGCACCGCCGGGCTGCTGCTCGGCGAGGTGCTGGCCACGGTGGTCAACTTCGCCAACCCGGACGCGGTGCTGCTCGGCGGCCTGCTGGCCGGCTCGGAGGTGTACATGGCCGCGGTGCGGGGCGCCCTCTACGAGCGTTGCCTGCCGCTGGCCACCCGTGAGCTGCGCATCGAGCGGGTGCCGGCCGGGGCGGACGCCGGGTTGATCGGTGCGGGCACCTGGGCCCTGGAGCGGGTGTTCGACCCGGTGGCCTCGGCGCCGTCGGCGGCTTCGGGGCGGGTCGTCGACATCACGAGCAGGGCGGCCCGGTGAGCAGCGGATGGGGCGGCCCGAGGAACGGCGGTGCGGGGAACGGCGTCACGGGGAACGGCGGCGGTGCGGGGAACGGCGTCACGGGAAACGGCGGCGGCGCCATGGGGAACGGCGCCATGGGGAACGGCGGCGGTGCGGGGAACGGCGCCACGGGGAACGGCGGCCGGTCGATCAACGGCGGTCGCGCGACCAACGGCGGCCGGTCCAGCAACGGCGGCCGGTCCAGCAACGGCGGCCGGTCCAGCAACGGTGGCCGAGCGGCCAACGGCCGCCGGGTGAACGGCGGCCCCGGGGACATGCCGCCGCGGATCGGCATCGCCGGCATCGCGATCGAGTCGAGCACGTTCTCCCCGCACCGCAGCACGATGGCCGACTTCCGGGTGAGCCGGGGCGAGGAGCTGATCGCCCGGTACCCGTTCCTCAACACGGGCGCAGCGCTGGCCGGGGACGCCGAGTGGGTGCCGCTGCTGCACGCGGTCGCGCTGCCCGGCGGCGCGGTGACCGACGGGAGCTACCTGCGGCTGGCCAAGGAGATCTGCCAGCTGGTGCGCGCCGCCGGCCCGCTGGACGGGCTGCTGCTGGACCTGCACGGGGCGATGAGCGTGGTCGGGCGCACCGACGTCGAGGCCGAGCTCGTCGAGCAGATCCGGGCCATCGTCGGGCCGACGGTGCTGCTGTCCGCGTCGATGGACCTGCACGGCAACGTGTCCCGGCGGCTGGCCACCGCGCTGGACCTGGTCACCTGCTACCGGACCGCGCCGCACGTGGACACCTGGGAGACCCGGGAGCGGGCCGCCGTCAACCTGGTCGCCCGGCTGCGGGACGGCGGCCGGCCGCTGAAGGCGTGGGTACCGGTGCCGGTACTGCTGCCGGGGGAGAAGACGAGTACCCGGTTGGAGCCGGCGCGCGGGCTCTACGAGCTGGTGGCGCGGGCCGAGGCGGCGGAAGGGGTGTTGGACGCGGCGCTGTGGGTCGGGTACGCCTGGGCCGACGAACCCCGGTGCCAGGCCGCCGTGGTGGTGGCCGGCGACGACGTCGAGGCGATCAGCTGGTGGGCCGGACGGCTGGCCAGGGAGTACTGGCAGGCGCGGCGGGACTTCGACTTCGTGGCGCCGACCGGGTCGCTGGCCGACTGCGTACGGACGGCGCTGGCCAGCACCGAGCGGCCGTTCTTCATCAGCGACTCGGGCGACAACCCCACCGCCGGCGGCGCCGGTGACACGTCCTGGAGCCTGGACGTGCTGCTGCGTACACCGGAGATCACCGACTCGGCGGTGAGCACCCTCTACGCCTCGATCGTCGACCCCTCGGCCACCGAGGCGGCGGTGGTGGCCGGGGTGGGCGCCCAGGTGCGGGTGGCGCTCGGCGGCAAGATCGACGCGGGTCCGCGCGGCCCGGTCGAGCTGACCGGGCAGGTGATCGCGGTGGACGAGCACGACCCGGTCGCGGGTACCGCCGTGGTGCTGGGCGTCGGTGGCCTGCGGGTGATCGTCACCGCCCGGCGCAAGCCGTACCACCTGGAGTCCGACTTCACCGCGCTCGGCCTGGACCCGCGCTCGGCCGACCTGGTGATCGTCAAGATCGGGTACCTGGAACCGGAGCTGTACAAGATGGCGGCGGGCTGGCGGCTCGCGCTGACCCCCGGCGGCGTGGACCAGGACCTGATCCGGTTGGGCCATCGGGACATCGAGCGGCCGATGTACCCGTTCGACCCCGACATGGCCGACCCGGTCCTGGTCCCCGAGCTGCTGTGAGCCTCACGCCGGTCGGGCTGGGCGCGCGTGCCGCGCGGGGTGGTTCGGGCGTCGACCGCGCCCGGGTCGAGCTGAGCGTTGACACGGTGGCCGGTGCGGTCGCGGCGGACTCGCTGGGGGTGCGGCGCATCGAGCTCTGCTCGGCGGGTGCGCTCGGTGGGCTGACGCCGGGGCCGGGCCTGCTGGCCACCGTGCTGGCCCGCTGTCGGCGTACCGAGGTGCACGTGCTCGTCCGGCCCAGGGCTGGCGGCTTCGACTACCGGCCGACCGAGGTGGACGCGATGGCGGCGGACGTGGCGCACGCGGTGGCCGTGGGCGCCGCCGGTGTGGTGGTGGGCGCGCTGGGCGGGGACGGTGACCCGGACCGGGGCGCGGTCGCCGAGATGGTCGCCGCCGCCGCCGGCCGGCCGGTGTGCTTCCACCGTGCGCTGGACGTCTGCCGGGACCCGCTGGCGGCCGTCGACCTGCTGGCCGGGTGGGGGGTGCACCGGGTGCTGAGCTCCGGGCACGAGGTACGTGCCGAGGACGGCGCCGGCGTGCTGGCGGCGATGGTGCGGGTGGCCGGCGACCGGCTTGCGGTCACCGCGTGCGGCGGCATTCGGGCCCACAACGCGGCGGCGCTGCTGCGGGCGACCGGGGCGGCGGACGTGCACGCGGCACCTCGCCGACCCGCCGTGCGCGCGCGGATCGCGGGCCGCGCGGTGGACTTCGGGGGCCATGCCGAGTTCGATCTGTCGGCGGCCGCCGAGCTCCTCGCCGCCGTGCGCGCCGGCTGATCGGCCCACACCGGTCGCTCGTACCGGTCCGGGAGGTCGCCCGCACCGGTCGCCCGCAGCGGTCGCCGGGCAGGTGCGCTGAGGCCGCGCTCAGCGTGCTTCACGGTGGTCATACGGCGCGACCGGTTTGCTGCCCGGGGAGACTTGGAGGCGGGTACCGCCTCCGGTGGAGGGAGACGCGACGGTGACCAACCCGGAGCAGGCGGACGCCGACGGCGGCGCGCGGCCGGCCAGCCAGTCGGCTGACCAGGCTGGCAACCAGCCGGCGGAGCAGAGCGGCACGCCCAGTCCGGCGGCGTCCGGCTCAGCTCGACCCGGCTCGGCCCAGTCCGGCTCGGCCCAGGCCAACTCGGCTGAGGCCAGCGCGGACCAAGTCAAGCTGGACCAGGCGAGCGCCGCTCAGGCCAGCGCCGCTCAGACCAGCGCCGCTCAGGCCAGCGCGACCCGGTCCGGCCAGGCCGCGCCCAGCCCGGCCAAGGGCGGCGGCGTGCCCAGCCCGGCGCGCGAGGGTGAGCTGCTCGAACGCACCGTGTTCGAGGTCAAGCGGGTGATCGTGGGCCAGGACCGCCTGGTGGAGCGGATGCTGGTCGGCCTGCTGGCCAAGGGCCACCTGCTGCTCGAGGGTGTGCCCGGCGTGGCGAAGACACTCGCGGTGGAGACCGTGGCCAAGGTCGTCGGCGGCTCGTTCTCCCGGCTCCAGTTCACCCCCGACCTGGTCCCGGCAGACATCCTCGGTACCCGGATCTACCGGCAGGGCCGCGAGGAGTTCGACGTCGAGCTCGGGCCGGTGGTCGCCAACTTCGTGCTCGCCGACGAGATCAACCGGGCGCCGGCCAAGGTGCAGTCCGCGATGCTCGAGGTGATGGCCGAGCGGCACCTGTCCATCGGCGGCAAGACATTCCCGATGCCCGACCCGTTCCTGGTGCTCGCCACCCAGAACCCCATCGAGAACGAGGGCGTGTACCCGCTGCCGGAGGCGCAGCGCGACCGGTTCCTGTTCAAGCTCATCATCGAGTACCCGAACCTCGAGGAGGAACGGGAGATCATCTACCGGATGGGCGTCGAGCCGCCGGTCGCCGAGCAGGTGATCACCCCCGCCGAGCTGGTCCGGCTGCAGGGCGTGGCATCGCGGGTGTTCATGCACCACGCGCTGGTCGACTACGTGGTCCGCCTCGTGGTGGCCACCCGGTCGCCCGGTGAGCACGGCCTTGACGACGTGGCCGGCTGGGTGTCCTACGGTGCATCACCCCGGGCGAGCCTCGGCATCGTGGCCGCCGCCAGGGCGCTGGCCCTGGTGCGGGGCCGGGACTACGTGCTGCCGCAGGACGTGATGGACGTGGCGCCGGACGTGCTGCGGCACCGGCTGGTGCTGTCCTACGACGCGGTCGCCGACGCGGTACCGATGGACCACATCCTGTCCCGGGTGCTGCAGACCGTGCCGCTGCCGCAGGTCAGCTCGCGGCCGCAGTACGCAACCACGTAGGAAGGCCCAGGTGGACAAGCCCTACCCGGCGGCACCGAACCTGCGCGACGGCCAGCTGGAGGCCGCGCTGCGGGTGCTCGAGCTGACCGTCCGGCGCCGGTTGGACGGACTGCTGCAGGGCAACCACATCGGGCTGGTGCCCGGACCGGGCAGCGAACCGGGTGACGCCCGGCCCTACCAGCCCGGCGACGACGTGCGCCGGATGGACTGGGCGGTGACCGCGCGTACCACCGAGCCGCACATCCGGATGACCGAGGCGGACCGCGAGCTGGAGACCTGGGTGGTGGTGGACCTGTCCGCCAGCCTCGACTTCGGCACCGCCGCCTGCGAGAAGCGCGACCTCGCGGTGGCCGCGACCGCCGCCGTGGCCCACCTGACCAGGGGCGGTGGCAACCGGATCGGCGCACTGGTGGCCACCGGCGAGCGGACCGTGCGGATTCCGGCCAGGGGCGGGTTGGCGCACGCCCGGGGTCTGATCCGCCGCGTCGCGCAGACGCCGCGCGCCCCGGAGGGCACCCGGGGCGACCTGGCCGAGGCGATCGAGCAGTTGCGCCGCCCGCCGCGGCGGCGAGGGCTGGCCGTGGTGGTCTCGGACTTCCTGGGCGAGCAGTCCTGGGAGCGACCGCTGCGCGCGCTGTCCGCCCGCCACGACCTGCTGGCCGTCGAGGTGCTCGACCCGCGTGACCTGGAGCTGCCGGAGGTCGGCACCGTGGTGTTGGCCGACCCGGAGACCGGCCGGCAGCGCGAGGTGGACACCACGCCGCTGCTCTGCCGGGAGTTCGTGGCGGCGGCGGCGGAGCACCGCGAGACGGTGGCGACCGCGCTGCGCCGGTGCGGTGCGGCGCACCTGGTGCTGCGTACCGACCGGGACTGGATCGCCGACGTGGTGCGCTTCGCGGTGGCCCGCAAGCGGCAGTGGTCCGACGCGCCCGGCACCCTGCCGATCAGCGGCGGCCGCCCGGCGGCCATGCGGTGAACCGATGAGTTTTGCTTCGCCGTGGTGGCTGTTGCTGCTGCTAATGGTCGGGGCCGTCGCGGTCGGCTACTGGCTGCTGCAGCGCCGCAAGCGCCGCGACGTCATGCGGTTCACCAACCTCGAGCTGCTCGAGAGGGTGGTGTCCAGCCGCCGCGCCTGGCTCCGGCACGCGCCGACCGTCGTGCTGCTGGTCGCGCTCGCGCTGCTGACCGTCGCGCTGGCCGGCCCGACCGCCGAGGCCAGGGTGCCGCGCAACCGGGCCACCGTCATGCTGGTGATCGATGTGTCGCTGTCCATGCAGGCCACCGACGTCTCGCCGACCCGGCTGCAGGCCGCCCAGGTGGCAGCCAAGAGCTTCGCCGACCGGCTCACCCCGGGGATCAACCTCGGGCTGATCTCGTTCGCCGGCACGGCCGCCGTGCTGGTCTCGCCCACCGCGGACCGGGAGCCGGTGAAGCACGCCATCGACGGGCTCAAGCTGTCCGAGTCCACCGCCACCGGTGAGGCGATCTTCGCGGCGCTGCAGTCCATCCAGAGCTTCTCCGAGGGGCTCGCCGGCAGCACCGAGGGCCCGCCGCCGGCCCGCGTGGTGCTGATGAGCGACGGCAAGCAGACGTTGCCCGGCCCGGAGGGGGAGAACGAGCCGCGCGGTTCGTTCACCGCGGCGCACAAGGCGTCCGACGCCAAGGTCCCGATCTCCACGATCTCCTTCGGCACCCTGCTCGGCCGGATCGACCTGAGTGGCCGCAGCACCGCGGTACCGGTGGACGACGCGTCGCTGCACGAGATCGCGCAGATCTCCGGCGGCCAGTTCTTCACGGCGGCCAGCCAGGAGGAGCTGCAGCAGGTCTACGCCACCCTCGGCGAGGAGATCGGCTACGAGACGCGGCGGGTGGACATCAGCCACGGCTGGTTGATCGCCGGCACCCTGCTGGCCATGCTCGGGCTCGGGTCGGCCGTCGCACTGGGCCGCCGGCTGCCCTGATCCTCCGCGAGTCGGGGATTCAGTCCGGGCGAGTCGGGGATACCGTCGAAGTGACGCGGATCGCTCGCACGGTCACGGTCTGCTGAGATCCCCGACTCACCCTGACCAGAATCCCGACTCGCGGGCAACCTGGGCGAGCCAAGTCGGCCCGGGCTCGTTAGCCTCCTGGCGTGGGACGCAGCGTGTTGGTTACCGGTGGCAATCGAGGAATCGGCCTTGCGATCGCCCAGGCGTTCGCGAAACAGGGGGACAACGTCGCGGTGACGCACCGCGGTTCCGGTGCTCCGGGCGGCTTGCTCGGGGTCCGTTGCGACGTCACCGACGTGGAGAGCGTGGACGCCGCGTTCACCGAGGTCGAGGCCGCGCACGGGCCGGTGCAGGTGCTCATCTCCAACGCCGGCATCACCGACGACACGCTCCTGATGCGGATGGCCGACGAGCAGTTCACCCGGGTGCTGGACGCCAACCTGTCCGGCGCATACCGGGTCGCCAAGCGGGCCGCGCGGGGCATGTTGCGCGCCCGGGGCGGACGGATGATCTTCATCTCGTCGGTGGTCGGGCTGAGCGGCGCCCCGGGGCAGGCGAACTACGCCGCGTCGAAGGCGGGACTGGTCGGCCTGGCCCGGTCCATCGCCCGCGAGCTGGGCAGCCGCTCGATCACCTCGAACGTGATCGCCCCCGGTTTCGTCGAGACGGACATGACCGCCGAGCTGGGGGAGAAGCGCAACAAGGAGATCCTCGGCCAGATCCCGCTGGGACGGATCGCCGCGCCCGCCGAGATCGCGGCGGCCGCCACCTGGCTGGCCTCGGACGCCGCCGCCTACATCACCGGTGCGGTGATCCCGGTGGACGGTGGCCTCGGGATGGGCCACTGAGGGATGGGCTAGTGAGGGGTCACTGAGGGGTCACTGACCACTCCGGCCGACAACTCCCCAGCCGCTCCGGACCGGGAACCACCACCAGACCAATCGCGCCAGACCAGGAACGGGAGAAGGACACGTGACGGGGCTACTCGAGGGTAAACGCATCCTGGTGACGGGCGTGATCACGGACGCGTCGCTGGCCTTCCACGTCGCCAAGGCGGCGCAGGAACAGGGCGCGACCGTGGTGCTGACCGGGTTCGGCCGGATGCGGCTGGTGGAACGGATCGCGCAGCGGCTGCCGAAGCCGGCGCCGGTGCTCGAGCTGGACGTCACCGACCAGTCGCAGCTGGACAGCCTCGCCGACCGGGTCCGCGAGCACACCGACGGGCTGGACGGCGTACTGCACTCGATCGGCAACGCACCCGCGTCCTGCCTGGGTGAGGGTGCCTTCCTCAGCGCGCCGTGGGAGGACGTGGCCAGCGCGCTGCAGGTCAGCGCCTACTCGTTCAAGTCGCTGAGCACCGCGTGCCTGCCGCTGATGTCGCCCGGCGGCTCGATCGTGGGCATGGACTTCGACAACCGGCAGGCCTGGCCGGCCTATGACTGGATGGGCGTGGCCAAGTCGGCGCTGGAGTCGATCTGTCGCTACCTGGCCAGGGACCTGGGCCCGAAGGGCATCCGGGTCAACCTGGTGGCGGCCGGGCCGGTGCGGACGATGGCGGCCCGCTCGATTCCCGGCTTCGCCGCCTTCGAGGACGCCTGGGACGGGCGCGCCCCGCTGGGCTGGGACGTGAACAACCCGGAGCCGGTGGCCCGGACCTGTTGCGCGCTGCTGTCGGACTGGCTGCCGGCGACCACCGGGTCGATGGTGTGGGCGGACGGCGGGTTCCACGCCGTCGGCGTCTAGGTGGCCGCGGTCGCGCCCGGTGGCGCTGTCGCACCGGGTGGCGCCGACTCGTCGGGGCGGCCGGTCGACGCGCTGCTGGTGCTGTCCTTCGGCGGCCCGGAGGGGCCTCGGGACGTGCTGCCGTTCCTGGAGCGGGCCACCGCGGGGCGCGGGGTGCCCAGGGAGCGGCTGCTCGAGGTGGCCAAGCACTACGAGCACTTCGACGGTGTCTCGCCGCTCAACGCACGCAACCGGGAACTGATCGAGCGGGTCCGCGCCGAGCTCGCCGAGCAGGGCGTCGCGCTGCCGGTGTACTTCGGCAACCGCAACTGGCATCCGCTGGTGGAGGACACCGTCGCGGAGATGGCCGCCGCCGGGGTGCGCCGTGCCCTGGTGTTCGCGACCAGCGCGTACGGGGGTTACTCGGCCTGCCGGCAGTACCACGAGGACATCGAGCGGGCGCGCGAGTCGGTCGGCGAGGGTGCCCCGGAGCTGGTCAAGCTGCGGCACTTCTTCGACCACCCGGACTTCGTCGGGGCGGCCGCCGACGCCGTCCGCTCGGCCGCGGCGACGCTGCCGGTCGAGCGGCGCGACCAGGCCCGCTTGGTGTTCACCGCACACTCGATCCCGTCCGCCGCCGACGCGGCCGCCGGCGTCCCCGCCGAGGGCGGCCGTCGCTACTCCCGCCAGGTGGCCGAGGCGGCACGGCTGGTGGCGGAGTCGGTGGACGTGCCCGACTACGACGTGGTGTGGCAGTCCCGGTCCGGGCCGCCGAGCGTGCCGTGGCTGGAGCCGGACGTGCTCGACCACCTGGACGCGCTGCACGCCAAGTCGGTGCAAGCCGTCCTGGTGTGCCCGATCGGGTTCGTCAGTGACCACGTCGAGGTGGTCTGGGACCTGGACAACGAGGCCAGCGAGCGCGCCGCCGGGTACGGCATGTCGTTCGCGCGGGCGGCCACCGCGGGAGCGGCCACCCGGTTCGCCCGGATGGTGGTGGAGTTGGTCCGCGAGCAGCTGGACGGTGTGTCCCCCCGATCCCTCGGCGGGGTTCCCCTCGCCGGCGCGGGTGTGAACGGCCAGCCCTGCGGGGTCGACTGCTGCGCCCCCGTCCGCCGCCCCTGACGTGGTCGGCCGCACACCCTGGGTGCGCGCCGCACACCCCGTACAACCTCTGTGGCGCGTGCACGCGGTGTGTGCCGTGCGGGAGAGCGGCCGGCGGCGGCCACCTGAGGCGGTCAGGTGCGGTCGGCGCTGCCGGCCAGCACCCGGACCGCGTCCGCCACGGCGGCGCGCCGGGCGACCCGGATCGCGGTGGCCAGCGGGCGCAGTGCGTCGGTGCGCGCCTGCGCGGCCGTCGCGGTCAGCGCCGCACCGGGGTCGTCCACCAACGCAGCGGCGAGGATCGCCTCCACCTCGTCGGCCTGCTGCAGCACCCGCAGGCTGTGCCCCGGCATGCCGTCCGGCCACATCGAGCGCGGCCGGGAGCGCAGGGTGGCCTCGATCTCCTCGCGCACGCCGGGCCGGTGCCGGGCCACGCCGAGCGCGGTCAGGGTCGACGCGGACTGGCGCACCTGGTCGCGCAGCGCGAACTCGGCCTCGCCCAGCGCCACGAACTCCTCCGGCGGAGCTGCCTCGAGCGCCGAGTGCACCGTCCAACGCAGCAGGCCGCTGCCCATCGGGGTGGGCACCAGCCCGTACCCGATCTCGGCGAACAGCAGGCCTTCGCCGGAGTCGATCACCGCACGGCTGAACTGGCCAGGGCCGGGCACCCCGCGCAGATCGCCGGGGGCGGTGAGCACCAGCCGCGCCGGCCCGGGGGTCACCGTGCCGCGCACCTTGCGCAGCGCGGCGAGCAGGAACGTCACCGAGGTGGGTCGGTCGGTCGGGCCGGGCAGGCCGATGCCACGCGCGGTGGCGTCGTCGGCGGCCAGTACGTCGTGTGCTTCGCCCCAGGGCTCGAGCGCGTCGAGCACGTCATCGGGCGCGGCGGCACCCACCAACCAGGCGGATACCCACACGGTCATCGTCGCGGAAACGCAGGACACCCGACTCAGGCTAGAGGGCATCGCTCGGCGTGGCACTCCCGCCAGGCGGGTGACACGCGGATAACGTTGCGCAGCCATGGATGGAACTGCCCGCACCGATCGGGTGCGCACCCAACACTACGGTGATCCACTTGCGTCGGGCGGTCGGCGCCGCAAGGAGATCCCGACCGTCGTCGGCGAGTCTGGCCTGGTCCTGGAGGACCCGGCCACCGGTTTCTGCGGCGCGGTGACCAGCATCGGCAAGGACGGCGCGGTCCTCGAGGACGCGAAGGGCCGGCGCCGGGTGTTCCCGCTGCGGCCCGCCGGATTCCTGATAGACGGTCAGCCGGTCACCGTGGTGCGCCCGGCCGCGGCACCGGCGAAACCGGCGCGATCCTCGTCCGGCTCGGTCCGGGTGGCCGGGCTGCGCGCGCGCACCGCGCGGGGCGGCCGGATCTGGGTGGAGGGCATCCACGACGCCGCGCTGGTGGAGCAGGTCTGGGGACACGACCTGCGGGTGGAGGGTGTGGTGGTGGAGCCGCTGCACGGGATCGACGACCTGGCCGGCGCGGTCGCCGAGTTCGGGCCGACCGCCGACCGCCGCCTCGGTGTCCTGGTCGACCATCTGGTCGCCGGTACCAAGGAAACCCGGTTAGCGGCGAGTATGAAGAACGCAGCCGGTCCGCACGTGCTGGTCACCGGCCACCCCTACGTCGACGTCTGGCAGGCCGTCCGGCCCTCCGTGGTGCGCATCCGGCAGTGGCCGGAGATCCCTCGGGGCACCGACTGGAAGACCGGTGTCTGCGATGCCCTGCGCTGGGGTGAGCCGGCCGACGGGGCCCGCCGGGTACTGGGCGCGGTGCGGGATTTCCGGGATCTCGAAACGCCGCTGATCACGGCCGTCGAGAAGCTCATCGATTTCGTGACCACCTCGTGACCGGCTGGCAATAACTCAGCGTAGCTACGATCGAATTCGCCACCAGGGCACTCCCAGCTCTGGCACTATCGTGCTATGACCGAGGCGGTCGTCTGGCTGATCGCGGGTCTCGTGCTGCTCGGTGTCGAAGTGCTCACCGGCACGTTCGTACTGGTGATGCTCGGTGGTGCGGCGCTGGCCGCGGCCGCGGTCGCCGGCATCGGGGACACCCCCACCATGGTCAACGTGAGCGTCTTCGCGGTGGTCTCGGTCGCGCTGCTGGTCGGGGTCCGGCCGGCGCTGCGCCGCCGGCTGCACGTCGAGCTGGACTCCGGCGGCCACAACCCGGTCGGCGTGACCGGTCTGGTCATCGAGCGGGTGCACCGGGACGGCGGCCAGATCAAGATCGACGGGGAGCTCTGGTCGGCGCGCTCGCTGGAACACGAGCGGGTCTTCGAGCCGGGTGAGCGGGTCACCGTGATGCAGCTGTCCGGGGTCACCGCCGTGGTGTCGGCCGAGCTGTGACACGTCCATGAGAGAGCTTGGGGAGAGACGATGCTCGAGCTGAATTCGATCGCGCTGCTGGTCGGCGGGCTGATCGTGCTGCTGGTGATCGTGACGGTGGTCAAGTCGGTGCAGATCATCCCGCAGGCCTCGGTGGCGATCGTGGAGCGGCTCGGTCGGTACAAGGGCACCAAGGAGGCCGGGCTGGCGTTCCTGGTGCCGTTCGTGGACAAGGTCCGCCAGCGGGTGGACCTGCGCGAGCAGGTGGTCACCTTCCCGCCGCAGTCGGTGATCACCCAGGACAACCTCACGGTGCACGTCGACACCGTCGTCTACTACAAGGTGATCGATCCGAAGTCCGCGCTGTACGGGGTCGAGAGCTACATCCTCGGCGTCCAGAACGTCACCACCACCACGCTGCGCAACGTGGTCGGCGGCATGAGCCTGGAAGGCACCCTGACCTCCCGGGGCCAGATCAACAGCGTGCTGCGCGGCGAGCTGGACGAGGCCACCGGCCGTTGGGGGATCCGGATCAACCGGGTGGAGATCAAGTCGATCGACCCGCCGCTGTCCATCCAGGACTCGATGGAACGGCAGATGAAGGCCGACCGGGAGAAGCGCGCGATGATCCTCACCGCCGAGGGGCAGCGGGAGGCGGCGATCAAGGCGGCCGAGGGCCAGAAGCGCGCGCAGATCCTGTACGCCGAGGGCGCCAAGCAGGCCGCGATCCTGGGCGCGGAGGCCGAGCGGCAGTCCCAGATCCTGCGCGCCCAGGGCGACCGGGCGGCGCGCTACCTGCAGGCGCAGGGCCAGGCCAAGGCGATCGAGAAGGTGTTCGCCGCGATCAAGGCCGGCAAACCGACCCCGGAGCTGCTGGCCTACCAGTACCTGCAGACGCTGCCGCAGATGGCGCAGGGCGAGGCGAACAAGGTCTGGCTGGTGCCCAGCGACTTCGGCAAGGCACTGGAGGGCTTCACCAGGATGCTCGGGGCGCCCGGTGAGGACGGTGTGTTCCGGTACCAGCCCAGCCCGGACGACGGCCCCGCGCCGGCCCGGCCGGGGGACGACGATGACGACGTGGCCGGCTGGATGGACGCCGTGAGCGACCCGGAGATCGCCAGGGCGGTCGCGGAGGCGGAGGCGGAGGCCCGCCGTGACATCCCGCCCGTCGAGGCGGGCGGCCGGCACCTCGCGCCGCCGCCGGACTTCCCGGCCGCGCCGCGGCTCCCGCCGCCGCCGCCGGCCGCCTTCCCGCCGCCCCCGGAAGCCCCGCACGGCCCGGGTGCCGGCAACGGCGGCGGACCGGGGCTGCCCGGGCCCCGGCCGCAGCCGGAGCCGCCCTGGAACTGAGCGCGGGCCGTTCCCGAGGCGCCGGCGCGGTCACCTGGCGCTCCGGTTGCGCATATCGCCGACGAACCGGGCCCCGGGGTAGCAGACTGACCTCGGCGCCCGCACCGGTGGGCCGCCGCTGCCGGGACTACCGAGAGGATGGCCATGCGCGCGCTCAACGCCGAGACGCTTGCCTCGATCAGCGACACCGTGCCGGTGCCGGACTACGCCCGCTCCCCGGAACAGACGGCGATCGTGCACTTCGGGGTGGGCGGCTTCCACCGGGCCCACCAGGCGATGTACCTGGATCGGCTGATGGCCGAGGGCAAGGCACTGGACTGGGGGATCTGCGGCGTCGGTGTGCTGCCCTCGGACGCCGCGATGCGGGACGCCCTGAGCGCTCAGGACCACCTCTACACGTTGGTGCTCAAGTACCCGGACGGCCGGCTGGAGCCGAGGGTGATCGGTTCGGTGATGGACTACCTGTTCGCCCCGGACGACCCCGAGGCTGTGGTCGAGCGGATGGCCAGCGAGCGCACCCGGATCGTCTCGCTGACCGTGACCGAGGGCGGCTACCACGTGCACCCGGTCACCGGGGAGTTCGACGACCGCGACCCGCGCATCCAGGCCGACCTGGCCCCCGGTGCCACCCCGACCACCACGTTCGGGCTCATCACCGAGGCGCTGGTCCGCCGGCGCGACCGCGGGCTGGCCCCGTTCACGGTGATGAGCTGCGACAACATCCAGGGCAACGGCGACGTGGCGCGGCGGATGATCACCGCGTTCGCCACCGAGCGGGATGCCGAGCTCGGCGCCTGGATGACGGAGAACGTGGCGTTCCCGAACTCCATGGTCGACCGGATCACGCCGGTGACCGCCGACTCGGACCGGGCCACCCTGGCCGAGCGCTTCGACGTCGAGGACCGCTGGCCGGTGGTCTGCGAGCCGTTCACCCAGTGGGTACTCGAGGACCACTTCACCCAGGGCCGGCCGCCGTTCGAGGACGTAGGCGTGCAGGTCGTCGACGACGTCACGCCGTACGAGCTGATGAAGCTGCGGCTGCTCAACGCCGGGCACCAGGTGCTCTGCTACCTGGGCTACCTGGCCGGCTACCGGTACGCGCACGAGGCCGCCGCCGACCCGAACTTCGTCGAGCTGCTGATGGGCTACTGGGAGCGCGAGGGCACCCCGTCGTTGCAACCGGTTCCCGGGGTGGACCTCAAGGAGTACCGGCAGACGCTGATCGAGCGCTTCGCCAACCCGGCGGTGGCCGACACGCTGGCCCGGTTGTGCTTCGGTTCCTCCGACCGGATCCCCAAGTTCCTGGTCCCGGTCCTGCATCACCAGTTGGAACAGGGCGGGGAGTACCACCGCTCGGTGCTCACCATCGCGGCCTGGGCGCGCTACGCGGAGGGCGTCGACGAGGCCGGCGAGCCGATCGACGTGCAGGACCAGCTCAAGGATGCGCTGATGGCCAACGCCGCCGCGCAGGGGGTCGACGGGCTCGACTTCGTGGCCAACCGGGACCTGTTCGGCGACCTGGTGGACGACGAGCGCTTCGTCACCGAGTACCAGCGGGCGCTGCGTTCACTGCACGAGCGCGGCGCCGCCGCCAGCGTCGCGGACTGGGTCGCCCGCGACTCCAGTTGAGTCGGCTCCGCCGGGGTCGACCCCGGCCGGGTCGGTCCCGGCCGGGCTCGTCGCGGCCCGCCGGGCCCAGTGGCCGAGCGCGAACACCGCGACGACCTCGGCTCCGGCGATGAGCCGCTCCATGGCGCCCAGCGGGAAGAGCCGCCACCACGACACGTCGGTGAAGAAGCTCTGCGCCACCGCGTAGATCAGCAGCGACACACAGGCCCAGGACACGATCGCGGTCCAGCGGGTGAACGCGGCCGGCGCGCGCCAGCTCGGGTTGCGCCGCACGGCGCCCCGGGTGGCCAGCAGTGCGCCGGCCGGCAGGCTCAGGAACGCCACCAGGCTCGCCATCCGGTGGATCATGCCGCTGGCCCCGGTGTGCTGACCGGCCGCGAAGTCGTACTTCTCGAAGACGACCAGCACGGTCAGGCTGGCCGACCACAGCGTGAGGAACACCGAGGTGCCGCTCACCGCGCGCACCACGCCGCCCCGGACCAGCCCGGCGAGGATCGCCATCGAGCCGGCGGCCAGCGCGAGCACTCCGACGTCGAACATCCAGCCGTTCGTGCCGAGCGCGTACTGCGAGATCGTCCGGGTCATCGGGTCGATCTGGTTGGACGGCGGCAGTACGTGCAGCAGCAGCACCAGCAGCGAACCGAGGCTCAGCAGGCCGACACCGACGGTGGGCAGCACGGCCCGCTCGGCCGGGGCGGTCCGAGGCACGGGTGGAAAGGTCACGACGGGCTCCCCGGGATCAACGGTCATTCACTCGGCTAACGGTGTGTTCGGGCCCGGGGTTCCGGAGCGAGCTGTGGTTTCGCTGTGGGTCTGTGGGTGACGGCTCTCTAATCGACCTGACGGCCGGCGACCCGAAGTCCGGCGGCGCCCGTGAGCCCGTGCGAGGATCGCCGGGTGAGTACCGCCGCTGAACGGGACCTGGCCCAGACCCTGGCCCTGCCCTCCGTGGGGCTCGCCCCGGAGACCGAGGAGTTGCGGGCCGAGGTCCGGGAGTTCCTGGCCAAGGAGCGCGCCGAGGGCCGGTTCGTGCCGCGCTGTGACGTCTGGCTGTCCGGTTGGGACGAGCGGTTCAGCCGGGAGCTGGGCGCTCGGGGCTGGCTGGGGATGACGCTGCCGACCGAGTACGGCGGGCACGGGCGGACCGCACTGGACCGCTACGTGGTCACCGAGGAGCTGCTGGCCGCGGGTGCCCCGGTGGCCGCGCACTGGGTCGCCGACCGGCAGATCGGGCCGTCGCTGCTGCGCTTCGGCACCGAGGAGCAGAAGCAGCGCTACCTGCCCCGGATCGCCGCCGGCGAGTGCTACTTCGGCATCGGGATGAGCGAACCGGACTCCGGGTCCGACCTGGCGTCGGTGCGCACCCGCGCCACCCGGGTGGACGGCGGCTGGCAGCTGACCGGCACCAAGGTGTGGACCTCCGGCGCGCACCACGCGCACGCATTCTTCGCGCTGGCCCGCAGCGAGCCGGTGCAGGACGGTAACCGCCACGCCGGGTTGAGCCAGTTCCTGGTCGAGCTGAACTCGCCGGGTATCCAGATCAACCCGATCCGGCTGCTCACCGGCGCGCACCACTTCAACGAGGTGGTGCTGGACGGGGTGTTCGTGCCGGACGAGCTGGTGCTCGGCGAGATCGGCGCCGGCTGGCACCAGGTGACCTCGGAGCTGGCGTTCGAGCGCAGCGGCCCGGAGCGGTTCCTGTCCACGTTCCCGTTGCTGGTCGCACTGGTCGACGAGCTGTCCCGGGCCGGGGAGTCCGCCCTGGGCGCCAGTGGGCTGCGTGAGCTGGGTGCACTGGTGTCGCGGGTGTGGACGCTGCGCCGGCTCTCCCTCGGCATCGCCGCGTCGCTCAGCTCCGGGGTGGCGGCCGACGTGCCGGCGGCCATGGTGAAGGACCTGGGCACCCGCTACGAGAGCGAGGTGATCGACGCCGCCCGGCTGCTGGTGTCGATCCCACCGGACCCGGGTGCGGAGTCCGGGTTCGCCCGGCTGCTGGCCGATGCGGTGCTGCACGCGCCCGGGTTCACCCTGCGCGGCGGTACGAACGAGATTTTGCGTGGCGTGGTGGCGAGGGGGCTGGGGCTGCGATGAACTCCGGGATGAACGCCGGTGCCGGCTCGGCGACCGGTTCGGAGACCGACGAGCTGGTGGCGACCGCCCGGTCGGTGTTCGCCGACCACCCGGCGGAGGTGAGCGACGGGCTGCCGGCGCCGCTGTGGTCCACGCTGACCGAGCTCGGCCTGGTGCAGCTGAGCCTGCCCGAGGAGGCCGGTGGCAGCGGCGGTACGTTGGCGGATCTGGCCGCGTTGTTGCTGGTCGCCGGGGAGGCCGCCGCGCCGGTGCCGCTCGCGGAGACGGAGCTGGCCGGTTGGCTGCTGCACTCGGCCGGGCTGGCCGTGCCGTCCGGTGTGCTGGCCGTCGCCTGGGACAGCGGTGTGTCCGGTACCGGTGCCGCGCTCGACGTGCGGGCGGAGTCCGACGGCGGCTACGCGGTGTCCGGCCAGCTGACGAGGGTGGGCTGGGCCAGGGCGGCCGCCCGGCTGGCGGTGCTGGCCACCGGGCCGGACGGCGCCGACGTGGTGTTGTCGGTGGACCCGGCCGCCGCCGGCGTGTCGCTGACCGAGGGCACCAACCTGGCCGGTGAGCCGCGCGACGACGTGCGGCTGGACCTGCGGATCGCCGAGGCGGACTGCGCCGCGGCGCCGGACGGCACCCGGGAGCCGCTGGTGCGCCGTGCCGCGTTGGCCCGCGCGCTGCTGCTCGCCGGGGCGGCCGGTCGGGCGCTGGCCGGCTCGGTGCGCTACGCCGGGGAGCGGGTGCAGTTCGGCCGCCCGATCGCCAAGTTCCAGGCGATCCAGCAGCAGCTCGCGCTGGCGGCGGCGGAGGTCGCGGCCGGTCGGGCGGCGGCCGAGGCGGCGGCCCGGATCGCGGCCGGCGGCGTGGCCGGGCCGGATGCCGGCTTCGCGATCGCGGTGGCCAAGGCGAGGACCAGTGAGGCGGCCGGCGTGATCGCCCGCATCGCGCACCAGGTGCACGGCGCGATCGGCTTCACCCTGGAACACGACCTGCGGCTGGCCACCACCCGGCTGTGGGCCTGGCGGGAAGAGGACGGGAGCGAGGCGCACTGGCACGCGGTGATCGCCCGGCGGGTACTCGCCGAGGGCGCCGACGGCCTGTGGCCACTGCTCACCCGCGCCAGCTGACGGTCGTGAGTGGCTGGCTGGAGTATTACAGCGGGCCACTCACGGACTTCAGTGGTTGCCATGCCCGGGATGTGCTCCGGGCCGACCGGGGAGCATCGCACCGGCTTGGCGTTGTCCGGGTCCAGCGCGTTGACGATGTACTGCGCGACCACCGGGTCGAACGCCACCGCGACGTGCTCGGAGAGGTCCTGCGGGCAGTGGTCCTGCAGCACGATGTTGGTGACGTCGTCGCCGTGCAGCCGGCCGCTCGTGTAGGGCACGACCGCCTCGTCGTACTTCGTCATGATCGTGGTGTAGGTGACGCCGTCGACCGCGGGGCCGCCGTCGGAGTTCAGCTTGGCCAGGAACGGCGAGCCGTGCAGGAACTCCCGGCAGGACCCACACAGCGGCGCGAGCACGGCACCCACCGCCGGGCCGAGGCCGAACTGCACGGCGATGTGGTTGAGCTCGGCCAGCCCGAGCGTCTGGGTGCCGTCCCAGAGCGGGGTCATCGCGACGTAGTGGTCCACGTACTCGTCGCCGCCGAGGAACTTCACGTAGTAGTCCGGCATCAGGCTGCCCTCGGAGTGGCCGACGATGTCGACCTTGTCCGCTCCGGTGGCGTCCCGCACCCGGTCCACGAACCGGGCCAGCTCGTGGGAGCTCTGCTCCATCTTCTGGAGGCCGCCCACCTGTGACAGTGGCGGCGGGGCCAGCGGGTTGCGGCCGTAGGTCAGCGAGAACACGCAGTACCCGTGCTTGGCCAGGATCGGGGCGAGGTAGCCCCAGTTGGCAGCCTGGTTCGCGAACAGCCCGTGCACCAGGACAACCGGGTTCGGGTGCTCGTCGCTGGGCTTGCAGTTCCAGTCGTTCGAGCCGGGCGGCGGCGGGTCCAACACCGACGTCGGGCCGAGGAGACCGATCGAGGGCGCGGCCGCCGCCCGCGCGGCGACCGGACCACTGGCCAGCAGGCCGGCCGCGACCGCGACCGTCCCGGCGATGACGGCCCAGCGTCGTCGACCCATGTGCATCCGTCCCCCGGTACTTCAGCGTTCCGTTAGTTCACGCAACGAGACGGTTATGACTACGGTGCGTACACCGCTGGTGACACCACCCGGTCCGGGGTGATTCCGGGGTCGCCCTATGCGAGGCGAACACGCTCCGTTACGCTCCGCTGCGTTTGAAGTTGATCTGGTGGAGGGGGCCGCCGCGGTGCGTCCTGCGCGGGTTCGGCACGTACTGCGTGCGCTCATGACGGCGGTGGCCTGCGCCGGGCTCGCGGTGTTCACCGCTGGTCAGGCGGCCGCGGCTCCGGGATCGGACGTATCCGGGGAGTACGTGGCCCTCGGCGACTCCTACACCGCCGGCCCGCTCATCCCGCTCCAGACCGGGCAGCCGGTCGGTTGCCTGCGCTCCGACCACAACTATCCGTCGTTGGTCCGCGCCGCGCTGCACTCCTCGGCGTTCAAGGACGTCAGCTGCAGCGGGTCGACGACGAAAGAGATGAGTTCGCCACAGTCCGTGACCGGCGGGACCAACCCGCCGGAGCTGGATGCCCTGAGCGAGCACACCGACCTGGTCAGCCTGGGCATCGGCGGCAACGACATCGGCTTCGCCTCGATCATTGAGACCTGTGCGCTGAAGTCGCCGACCAAGCCGCTCGGCGCGGCCTGCCGCGACTACTACAACCAGGGCGGCCGGGACCAGATCGCCGACCGGATCGACGCCACCGCACCCAAGGTGGCCGCCGTGCTGGACGCGATCGACAAGCGCTCGCCGGACGCCAAGGTGCTCGTCGTGGGTTACCCGACGATCCTGCCGGACACCGGCCCGGGCTGCTTCCCGGTGATCCCGTTCAGCCCCGGCGACGTGGCCTACTTCCGGGGTATCGAGAAGAAGCTCAACGCGATGCTCGAGCAGCAGGCCCAGGACGCCGGCGCCGAGTACGTGGACACCTACCGCACCAGCATCGGGCACGACGCCTGCAAGCTGCCCGGCACCAAGTGGGTGGAGGGCCTGGTGCCCACCTCGCCGGCCGCGCCGGTGCACCCGAACGCACTCGGCGAGCGCAACAGCGCGAACAACGTGCTGCACACGCTGCACGTCAGGGAGCTGGCCGGCGCCTGACCGGCTCTCCCGGCGCGTTCTCCTACCGAGCGCCCCGGCGGCGCCGGGTGAACGGGGTCAGGCCGGCGAGCAGCCCGAGCTGCGGCACCCCGGTGATCGGCTCGGCGGCCGCGCCGTGCTCCGCGAGCACATCATTGGCCGCCAGCACCCCGGACGCCGCCGAGCGCTCCATCAGCCCGGTGCAGAACGGCAGCTCGATGAAGTCGCCGGCCAGCCGCACCCCCCGCGCGTCGGTGCGCACCCGGGGGCGCCGCCCGGACCCGCCCGGTGGGAACGCCGGCGCGGTCCTCTCGTGGCGCAGCACCTGGTGGCGTACCTGCGCCGCTCCGGTCTCCGGCCACAGCTCGGCCAGCTCGGCGCGCATCAGGGCGGTGGCCCGCTCGGCGTCCGGCTCGGTGCAGGCATACGAGTGCAGCTCCAGTACCGCGCCGCCGGTGGCCGCCGCCCAGTCCCGGGACGGCTGCTCCAGGCGGTGGTAGCAGGTCACCGAGTCCAGGGTGGGCTCCCCGGTGACGGCGGAGAACACGGCCCGGTGCGGCGCGACGTCCCGGTCCAGCCAGAGCCGGCTGACCGCGAACGGCTCGGCGAGCTGCACCTGTCCGACCCTGGCGGCGAGCTGGGGCGCCACCCGGCGCAGCCCGGTCGAGCGGTCCAGCAGTCCACGCAGCCCGCCCGGGTCCAGGGCCAGCACCACGTGCCGGGTGGTGATCGCCTCGCCGGCCAGCTCCACCCGCCAGCGGTGATCCGCCGCCGGCTCGACCGAGAGCACCGGACTGGCGGTGCGCACGCTCGCCCCGTGCCGTTCCAGGTAGCCGGTCAGCGGCCGCCAGATGCAGCTCAGGTAGTCCGTGTCCGGGGCGTCGAAGCCGAGGCCCTCCGGGTTGCCGAGGAAGTAGAAGTGGAACATGGCCACCAGCTCGGCGGCCGACAGTCCGCGCGGGTTGCAGAAGAACGACCGGGCGAACGCCTCGAAGAGCATCACCCGGGCCCGCTCGGACAGGTTCAGCCGGGCCAGGAAGTCGGCGGCGGCGACGTCGTCCAGCGCGGCCGTGGTGCGCTCGGCGTGATAGCCAAGCAGTTCGAGCGCGAGCATCCGGTCCGCCCCGGTCACGTCGCGCACGCCGAGGCTGGGGGAGCGGGCGAACAGTGCCAGCAGGCTCAGCGGCGGCGCGGTCGGCAGGCCGGTGAGGTCCTCCTCCGGCCACTGCCTGGCGATCACCGGGTAACCGCCGACCGGGTGCAGGAAGCGCAGCGCGGGGTCGGCCCGGCGCAGGATCGCGCGCCAGGTGTAGTACTGCCGGAAGAACGCGTGGAACCCGTGTTCGACGACCTGCTCGGTGCCGTCCGGCAACGGGTGCGGCCAGGCGCCGAGGCGGCCGCCGAGGAAGTCGGCCGCCTCCAGCACGGTCACCCGCACCCCGCGCTCGGCGAGCACGACGGCGGCACTGATTCCGGCCACGCCGCCACCGACGACCACCGCATCCGTCCCGGCCGGCACCTGGTGCGGCAGGCCCGTTTCGGGGACCACGAGCGCGTGTGGCCGCATTCTCAGGGGAATCGCGCGGCCGGGCACCTGACCGATCATGCCGGACGGCGCCGGCCCCGATTCAGCCGGGCAACGGGGTCCCGCGCCACGGCCCGAGCCCGAATGGCGGTACAAATACCGCACGCTGACGAGGAGAACGCGATGGCCAAGTCCCCGGCCGGCAAGCCGCTGCTGCTGCTGGTCCTGTTGATTGTCGCCGCGGGGTTGGTTGCGGCCAGAACGCTACGCCGGAAGGTGCCGCTGCTCGGCGGGCCGGAGCCGGTCGCTGTGCCGGAGCCGGCCGCTGTGGCGGAGTCGGCCGCTGGGGCGGAGTCGGTCGCCGTGCCGGAGCCGGCCGCTGTGGCGGAGCCGGCCGCTGTGGCGGAGCCGGCCGCTGTGGCGGAGTCGGTCGCCGTGCCGGAGCCGGCCGCTGTGGCGGAGCCGGCCGCTGTGGCGGAGCCCGCGGACACGCCGGACTCCGCCGAATCGAGGTCGGTGGCCGTGCCCGAACCGTCCGTCGAGGCGGAGTTCGAGCCGGTCGCGGACTCCGAGGCCGACGGGGCGGTGCTCGTGGCCGAGCCGGAGATCGAGCCGGAGTCGGTGGCCGTGCCCGAGCCCGACGTCGAGGCCGTGTCGGTGGCCGAACCCGAGGCGGAAGCCGACGTGGTCACCGAGGCGACAGCCCAGGACCTGGCCGAATCAGCCCTGTTCGCCGTACCCGCTGCCAGCAAGCCCGAGGCCAGCAAGCCGGCGACCAGCGTGGCGGCCGAGAGCGCGGCGGCCGAGAGCGCGGCGGCCGAGAGCGCGGCGGCCGAGAGCACGGCGGCCGAGAGCACGGCGGCCGAGAGCACGGCGGCCGAGAGCACGGCGGCCGAGAGCGCGGCGGCCGAGAGCGCGGCTGCAGAGAGCACGGCCGAGAGCACGGCTGCGGAGCAACGGCCCGGGCCGTTCCCCGGCTCGGTGCTGCCGCGTGCCGACGGCTCCGCACCGTCCGGGGAGTTCATGGTCAAGGGCAATGCGAGCTCGAAGCGCAGCCACGGCCCGTCCTCGCCCTACTACAACCGCACCCGTGCCGAGGTGTGGTTCCGCACCGAGGCCGACGCGGTGGCCGCCGGCTTCCGGCCCTGGGCCCCGAAGGCCGACTGACACCGCGCCTAACTGACACCGCGCCTGACTGACACCGCGCCTGACTGACACCACGCCTGACTGACACCACGCCTGACTGACACCACGCCTGACTGACCGTGCCGGGTGGCGCCCCCTCGAGATGAGCGCGACCCGGTGCGGGTCAGCCGCCCCGGCGTCGCAGAGCCGAGCAGCCGTTCGGTTGCTGACTCCGCCGACCGGGCCCGGACCGGCCGGAGCGCGACCCGGACCGGTGGCCGAGTGCCGCGCTGTCGCCTCGGCCGCCGGTGCCGGGCCGCGGCGCACCGCGACCAGGTGCCGGCTTGTCGTCACTCTGCTGCTCGCGGGCCAGCGCATCGCGCACCGCGTCCGCCAAGCCGTCCGGGGCCTGGGTCATCGGCGCCGGAGCGCCGGCCGAGAAGCCGGAATTCGCACGGGAGTTTCGCATCGGGAACCTCGATTCTGACGAGAGGGCGCGCCAACGTGCGCGCGGTCCATGAGCTGCGTGATCGCGGCTGTCAGAGGTTCATGCGAAGAACGTTAACCGAGCCCACCTGAGCCCGCGACCGGTTTTCCCGCGCGCGCGCTGCCCCCGCACACCCACTTCGTGCGCGGCACACCAACTGCAGCGGGTGTGCCGCGCACGAAGAAGGTGTGCGGCGAAACCGGGTGCCGGGCTTAGGGGAGGGGGCGGGCCGGGACAGCGGTTTCCACCGCGTTGCCGGCGGCGTCGCGGGTGACCGCGTACAGGTGGGTTCCCGGCGTCCTGGCGACCGTCTCGACGAGTTCGCCGTCCCGGAACAGCGCGGCGGCGCCGTCGTCCAGCGCCCACCCCGGCGGCAGCGTGCCGGCGGCGATCTCCCGCTGATAGCTGGGGCGTCGCGAGAGCTCGGTGTTGTAGTGCGGGCAGCCGCTGCCGCCGATCAGTCCCAGACCGTCGGTCAGCCGGCTGACCGGCCCGAACGAGTCGGTCAGCGACGACTCGAACCAGCAGATCATCCCGGCACTGATGCCACAGAGCAGCACCCCGGCGCGGTACGCCTCGACGAGCAGCCGGTCCACCCCGTGCACCCGCCACACCGCGAGCATGTTCGCCGTGTTGCCGCCCCCGACGTAGATCACGTCCTGGGCGCGCAGCGTGGTCGCGGGGTCCGTCCCGTCTCGCTCGAACAGCCGCAGGACCGAGGTGCGGCAGCGGCTGTCCAGCACGCTGTGGAAGCGCTCGATGTAGCTCTCCGCGTCGCCGCTCGCCGTCGGCAGGAAGCACACCCTCGGTGACGCCAGCCCGGTCAGCCCGAACACGTAGTCGTCCAGGAGCGTGTCCGGGTCGGCGGAGAACCCGCCACCGACCAGCACGATGCGCGACGCCATGATCCCCACCCTAGAACCACCGCCGGGGTGACCCCGCGAACCCGTCGGTGCCATCGACTACCGTCCGAACCCGAGCGGTGGGGTGTGCAGTGAGGACGTGCGATGAGTGAGCTGGCGAGTTCCCTGTCGGGTTGGGCACCGGTGCCGGTGGAGTGGTCGGACCGGGTGAGCAGCTGGTCGGTGGAGGCGTTCGCGGCGCTGCTCGACCAGCCCAGCCCGCTCGATGGCGCGGCGCCTGGCGTGTTGCCGCCGATGTGGCACTGGTTCGGCTTCCTGGCGCATCCCGCGCAGCGTGAGTTGGGCGCCGACGGCCACCCGGCCGCCGGCCGGTTCCTGCCCCCGATCCCGCACCGCCGGCGGATGTTCGCCGGTGCCCGCTGGCGCCAGCACCAACCGCTGCCGGTGGACGAGCCGATCACCTGCCGGTCCTCGGTGACGTCCGTCGAGGTGAAGACCGGCCGCAGCGGTGAGATGGCCTTCGTGACCGTGCGCAACGAGTTCTCCCGCCACGGCGAGCTCGCGGTGCTCGAGGAGCAGGACATCGTCTACCGCAGCCAACCCGACCCGCCGGCCGCTGCCGCCGAGCCCACCGGCGCACCGGCACAGGTCGCGCCAGCCGAGCCGACCGAGCAGCAGCCCACCGAGCAGCAGCCGACCGAGCAGCAGCCGACCGAGCAGCGGCCCGCCGAGCAGCAGCCGTCCGAGCAGCAGCCGTCCGAGCAGCGGCCCACCGAGCAGCAGCCCACCGAGCAGCAGCCGACCGAGGACAAGCCGGGCGCCGAGCAGGAGCCGCGGCTGAGCCCGGACGCCGCGCTGCTGTTCCGGTTCAGCGCGCTGACCTACAACGCGCACCGGATCCACTACGACCAGCCGTACGCAACGGGCGTCGAGGGCTATCCGGGCTTGGTGGTACACGGCCCGCTGCTGGCACTGCTCGCGCTCGAGCTGCCCCGCCGCAACCGACCCGAGGCGCCGGTCGCCGAGTTCCGCTACCGGTTGCGCCGCCCCGCGTTCGCCGGCACCGAGCTGCGGTCCTGGTCGGAGCCGGCCGGCTCGGACGGCTGGCTGGAGCTGGCCACCGGCCCGGTCGGCGGCGCGGCCTCGCTCACCGGTACCGCCCGACTGGCCGGGGAGGCCTGACGTCATGCGGATCGCCACCTGGAACGTCAACTCGGTCCGGTCCCGGCTGCCCCGGCTGTTGCCCTGGCTGGACCAGCGGCAACCCGACGTGGTGTGCCTGCAGGAGACGAAGCTGCCGAACGACGCGTTCCACGAGCTGCTCGACAAGGAGTTCGCCGACCGCGGCTACCAGGTCGCACACCACGGCGAGGGGCGCTGGAACGGGGTGGCGCTGGCGTCGCGGGTCGGGCTGGACGACGTCGCGCCGGGCCTGCCGGGAGAGCCGGGGTTCCCCGAGCCGGAGGCCCGCGCGGTGACCGCGACCTGCGCCGGGTTGCGGATCACCTCGGTGTACGTGCCGAACGGGCGCACCCCGGACGACCCGCACTACGCCTACAAGCTGGCCTGGCTGGCGGCACTGCGCGACTCGGTGGCCGCCGCCCGGGAGCACGCCGTGGTCTGTGGGGACGTGAACATCGCGCCGACCGACGCCGACGTGTGGGATCCGGCGCTGTTCGTCGACTCCACCCATGTCACGCCGCAGGAGCGCGCCGCGTTGGCCGAGCTGACCGCGCTCGGGCTGCGGGACGTGGTCCGGGACCGCTGGCCGACCGAGCGGGTGTTCAGCTACTGGGACTACCGAGCCGGCCGGTTCCACCAGGACCTGGGGATGCGGATCGACCTGGTGCTGGCCGCCGCACCGGTGGCCGAGCGGGTCGCCGCGGCCTGGGTGGACCGGGAGGCGCGCAAGGGCACCGGCCCCAGCGACCACGCCCCGGTGATCGTCGACCTCGACCAGGCTCCGGACGGCGACATCGGTCCGGTGGTGCCGCCGCCGTCCCGCCCGGCCCGTCGGAAGTAGGCCGAATCCGGGCCGGTGAGCCTGGTCACGTGGGCGGCGCAGCCGTGCGCAGGAGCAGGCCCGCCGCCGGGCCAGCTGCCTGAGCACGCCAAATAGTCTCCGGCGGGCCGTACCTTTACCCCGGGGTAGCCCGTTTGGCTGGTTGATATGCTCCGCGTCACAAGCCTTGGCCCAGGGCGTCGACGCAGACTGCCCGGCCATTCCCAGGCGCGTGCCCCACGAGGAGGACTCAGGTGACTGCTGGTGTTGAGGTCCGGGTGGAGGGCTTGTCGAAGTCGTTCGGCAAGTCGAACATCTGGTCGGACGTCACGCTGACTCTGCCGCCGGGTGAGGTCAGCGTCCTGCTCGGTCCCTCGGGTACGGGCAAGTCGGTGTTCCTGAAGAGCTTGATCGGGCTGTTGAAGCCGGAGAAGGGCTCGATCATCATCCACGACACGGACCTGGTGAAGTGCAGCGAGCATCGGCTGTACGAGATCCGGAAGCTGTTCGGCGTGCTGTTCCAGGACGGTGCGCTGTTCGGGTCGATGAACCTGTTCGACAACATCGCGTTCCCGCTTCGTGAGCACACGAAGAAGAAGGAGGGCGAGATCCGCGACATCGTCATGGAGAAGATGACGATGGTGGGTCTGGCGGGCGATGAGATGAAGCTGCCCGGTGAGATCTCCGGCGGTATGCGCAAGCGGGCCGGGTTGGCCCGTGCGTTGGTGCTGGACCCGGAGATCATCCTGTTCGACGAGCCGGACTCCGGCCTGGACCCGGTGCGTACCGCGTACCTGAACCAGCTGATCATCGATCTGAACGCGCAGACCGACTCCACGTTCCTGATCGTGACCCACGACATCAACACCGCGCAGACGGTGCCCGACAACATCGGCCTGCTCTACCGCAAGCACCTGGCGATGTTCGGCCCGCGTGAGGTGCTGTTGACCTCGGAGGAGCCGGTCGTCTCGCAGTTCCTGAACGGGCGCCGCCAGGGCCCGATCGGCATGTCGGAGGAGAAGGACTCCGAGCAGGCCGCGCGGGAGATGGAGGAGATGGACGGCGAGCTCGCCGGTCTGCCGGCGATGAAGCCGCAGATCGCCGTCTCCCCGGGTGTGCCCGAACGGAAGGCCGTCGGCCGTCGCCAGGCACGGGTCCAGGACATGATGCACGAGCTGCCGGAGAACGCGCAGCGCGCCATCAAGGAGAGCCTGGACAAGGAAGGCGCGGCCAAGTCCGCGTCCCAGGCCCAGTCCCAGGCGCGGCACCGCGACGACGGCCCGCCCACCGAGCGCATTCGCTGACCACCGGCGGGACCAGAGCTCAGCTCCGGTCCCGCCGTTCGTTCTGCCCCCGGGGTGGCTGCCCTCAGCCGGCCTGGCGGGAGGTCGCCGTCGCCCGCCGGGTGAGCGGTTCGCGCAGGCCAAGGTGCTCCCGCAGCGTGCGGCCGCTGTACTCGGTGCGGTAGCCACCGCGCTCCTGCAGCTCCGGTACGAGCAGGTTGACGATGTCGTCCAGCCCGTCCGGGATCAGGTACGGGGTGATGTTGAAGCCGTCGACCGCGCCGTGCCTGGCGAAGTGCAGGAACTTCTCGGCCAACCCCGCCGGCGTGCCCTGGTGCCCGCGCTGCGGCCCCAGTGCGATCACCGTCTCGCGCAGCGACCAGTGGTTGGCCTCGGCCTGCGCCCGCCACCGCGCCACCGTCTCGCGCGGGTCGGCGATCCGGCGGGAACCGAACGCACCGCTGTTCTCCGCGATCACCGGGTCTTCCGCCGGCAGCGGGCCGTCCGCGTCGCGGTCGGTCAGGTCCAGGTTCCACAGCAGCCCGGCCACGTTGAGCGCCGTCGCCGGGGTGACCTGCGAGAACCGTATCCAGCGCCGCTTCTCCTCGGCCTCCGCCTCGGTGGCCCCGATGATGATCTCGGTGCCGGGCAGGATGCGCAGGTCGTCGCTCGGGCGGCCGGCCGCCCGCAGCCGGTTGCGGATGTCGTCGGCGAAGGCCAGCGCGTCGTCGAACTCGGTGCCGTGCGCGGAGAAGATCACGTCGGCATTGCGCGCGGCGAAGTCACGGCCCTCGGCCGAGTCGCCGGCCTGGAAGATCACCGGGTGGCCCTGGGCACTGCGCGGCAGCGTCGGCGCGAGGTCCACGTCGAACTGTGCGGTGTGTTCGCGCACCCGGGTCACCGAACCGGGCGCGGACCAGGCCGGCGCATCCGTCGAGCCCGCGATCGCGCCGTCCGCCCAGCCGTCCCAGAGCGCCCGCGCGACGGTGAGGAACTGCTCGGCCCGGAGGTAGCGGTCGGCGTGGTCCAGGTAGCCGCCCCGGCGGAAGTTCGCGCCGGTCCAGGCGTTGTCCGTGGTGACCACGTTCCAGCCGGCGCGCCCGGCCGACAGCAGGTCCAGCCCGGACAGCCTCCTGGCCAGGTCGGTCGCCTCGTTGAACGTGGTGTTCGACGTGCTGACCAGCCCGATCTTCTCGGTCACCGCGGCCAGCGCGGCGAGCTGGGTGATCGCGTCCGGGCGGCCGGCCACGTCGAGGTCGTGGATCTTGCCGTCGACCTCGCGGAGCCGCAGTCCCTCGCCGAGGAAGAACGCGTCGAACAGGCCGCGCTCGGCGGTCTGCGCCACCCGGCGGTAGGACGCGGGATCGATCTGCGAGCCGCTGGCCGGGTCGGACCAGATCGTCCAGTGGTTGACGCCCTGGAAGAACACCCCGAAGTGCAGCTGGGCGTCCGGGTAGGGCACGTCGTTGGCATCGGTGCGGGTCATCGGGCGTCTCCGGCTGGGGTCAGGCGATCGGCGAAGCGATTGGTCGGCCGGGGCAGGCCGAACGTGGTGCGCAGCGAGGCGCCGGGCACCGGGCGGGCGATGGTGCGGGCGCGCAGCAGTGCCGGCAGCACCAGCCGGGAGAGCACGGCGACGTCCTCGTCCAGCACCAGCGGGTGCAGCCGCACCCCGTCCACCACCGGGGCGAGCTCGGTGAGCAGCCGGACCAGTCCGTCGGCGCCGCCGGTGTAGCGCAGCCGGCCACGGTCCGGCCACCCGGCACGGCGGTCCAGGTCGGCGACCCGCTCGGCGGCGGTGTCGGTCGGGGTGTCCAGCGCGACCTCCAGCTCGGCGAAGGTCAGCGGGGTGCCCGTGCTCGCGCGGCGCAGGGCGTCGACATCGCGGCCGGCGACCAACGCCACGTCCACCTGCTCGGCCGGCACCAGCCCGTCCGGTGCGAACACCACGAGCTGGCCCTGCGGCGGGCGGGGCACGATGGCGGGGCCCTTCACGGCGAACGTCTCACCGGTGAAGTCGATGTAGTGCAGCTGGTCGGCGTCCAGGTAGCGGCTGGTGGCCACGTCGCGGATCACCGCGTCGTCCTCCCAGGAGTCCCACAGTTCGCGGGTCACCCGCACCGAGTCACGGGCCTCGCCGGCCCGCGCCGCGGGGCCGTCGACCAGGGGGCGACCCCAGGCCCGGGCGGACTCCGGCGCCGCCGACTCGGCCACCACCCAGCCGGCCCGGCCGATCGAGATGTGGTCCAGCGAGGCCAGTTGGGACGAGGTGTGGAACGGCTCGGCGTACGTCGTGGAGATCACCGGGGCGATGCCGAGCACGCTGGTGGAGGCGGCGATGAACGCGGCCCGTTCCACCGCGCCGATCCGGCCGACCGGGTCGGGTGCCCGGCCCGGCGGCAGTGCCTCGTCGTCCAGGGTGACCAGGGTGAAGCCGGCGTTCTCCGCGATGGCCGCGACGGCGCGGACCCGGTGTGGGGTCAGTAGTGCCTCGGGCGGGTGGGCGGCGCGGCGCCAGGCAGCCGGGTGGGCGCCGTCGCCGTCGATCTCGAGCGCGAGATGCAGGGGAGTGGGCACGGGAGGGTCCTTCCGCGGGCACAGCGGGCGACACGGCGAATGCCGGGCCGGTGCGGGTGCACGGAAGGGTCAGACGGCGGAGGCGGTACGGCACAGGTCGACGTGCCGGCGCGAGACGAGCGGGGTGACCGGCTTGGTGCCGCTCACGGTGACCTCCATCTGTGCCGCTCCGGACGGCCGCTCTGGACGAGCCTCTTTCCGAAGCTACGCCCGCGCCCCGACGGTTTCAACGCGCGTGGCGGCCGTCACTGCGCGACCGGATACCTAACCGGCGCGCTTGACTTTGCGCCCGACTCGGGATTACCTCGAACGGGATCCGTTGGTCGTGCCGATGCTCACCGAGCTCGCGCACGAGTACTGGACGCGGTACCGGCACACCCTCGGCGACATCGGCGAGGAGATGCGCTCCCGGCCCACCGAGTTCGGCCCGCCGGACGGTGGCCTGGTGCTGTTGCTGTCCGGCGGTGAGCCGGTGGCCGGCGGCGCGTTCCGCCGCTACGACGAGGTGACCGCCGAGCTGAAGCGGATCTGGACGCACTCCGCGCACCGGCGGCGCGGCCTGGCCCGGCGGGTGCTCGACGAGCTGGAGCGGGAGATCACCGTGCGCGGCTACCGACGGATCTACCTCACCACCGGGCCCCGCCAGCCCGAGGCGAAGGGCCTGTACCTGGCCACCGGCTACACCCCGCTGTACGACCCGGAGCTGCCGCCGGAGCAGATCGGGAAGCACCCGTTCGAGAAGGAACTCCGCCTGCCATGACCGTCAGCTCGCACGGCGTCAAGGGGGAGACCAAGATCGTCGGCCAGATCAGCGGCGGCGGCGACATCACCGCCGACATCGCGGCCATGACCAAGAAGGACAACGGCCTGGTCAAGCCGCTCAACGACGCGCTGAACGCGGTGATCAAGAACGGAGCGTACGCCCAGGTGCTGCAGCGCTGGAACCTGAGCAACGAGGCGGTGCCCAGCTCGCAGGTCAACCCGCCCGGCCTGCCCCGCACCTGACCGTCGTCCGGGCGGCGGGGAACTCCGGCGGCTCCCGCCGAGTTGACTGAGTACGTTCTCAGCAATTCGGAGGAAGCAGAGATGGCCAGCCCGTTCAGCAAGCTCGGCGAGTTCCTGAAGAGTCCGCAGGGGCGCAGGATCACCGAACAGGCCAAGACCTACGCCCGCGACCCGCGCAACCGGGCGAAGGCGAAGCAGCTCATGGACCGGTTCCGCGGCGGCAAGGGCGGCGGAGCCGGGCGGCACTGATCTCGGCACCGGTCCCGCCGCTGATCCCGGCGCGGTTCACGGCTGGAGTTCACGGCTGGAGTTCACGGCCCGGTTGACAGCTCGGCCGTGAGTGGTTCGGCCGTGAGCGGCTCCCTCGTGAGCGCCGCGTCGATGAGTTCCTTGGCGAGTTCGGCGGCCTGCTCGATCGGCTCGAAGGAGTGCGTGGCCTTCGAGCCGACCATGCCGCCGTCGTAGAGCGGCGCCGGCTCAGGCTGGTTGGCGGGCCTCGGTGAGCTGGGCGCGCTCGGCGGCCGAGGACGGGGTGGACGGCGGGCCCTGCAGCGGGACCGAGGTGGCGAGCGGGCGGCTCGGGATGGCCGCGCGCAGGGTCGGCGCGACCTCGCTCTGGAACAGCTCCAGCGACTCCCGGTGCTCGGCCGGGGTCAGCCCGTCGCCGTCGGCGTGCAGATGGGTCACCTCGTGGCCGAGCTCAGCGTGGTAGCGCTGCACCTTGTCGATGACCTGCGCCGGGCTGCCGATCAGCGCGGAGCTGCGCTCGACGAAGTCCTCCAGGGTCGGGAACACCACCGGCATGCCGAGCCTGCTGAACATCCGCAGCCGCGCCTCGTACAGCGGGCGGAACGCCGCCAGCGCGTCCTGCGAGTTGCGCGCCACGAAGAAGCCCGCGGTACCGGCACCCACCAGCGCGTCGGCCGGGTCGTGGCCGTGGTGCACCCAGCGCTCCCGGTAGTAGCGCACCAGCTCGGCGTAGGGCTCGACCGGGTTGGTCACGTTCGCCGAGAACAGCGGGTCGCCGTAGCGGGCGGCCAGCTCCACCGAGTCACGGCTCGTGGCGCTGCCGTGCCAGACCCGGATCGGTTGCTGCAGCGGCCTCGGCCAGACCTCGGCGTCGGTCAGCGACGGGCGGAACTGTCCCGACCAGGTCACCCGCTGCTCGCGCCAGAGCCGGCGGAACAGCTCGTAGCTCTCCCGGTTGCGGTCCCACTGGTCCTCGGTGGTGACGTGGAACAGCTCGGCCTGGGCGGACCCGTTGCCCTTGCCGATGATCAGCTCGAGGCGGCCGTCGGCGAGGTGGTCCAGCGTGGCGTAGTCCTCGAAGGCGCGCACCGGGTCCAGCAGGCTCAGCGTGGTCACCCCGGTGAACAGCCGGATCCGCTCGGTGCGCGCGGCCAGGTGGCTCAGCACCACCGGCGGCGCCGAGGAGAAGAACGGCCGCTCGTGGCGCTCGCCCACGGCGTACCCGTCGAAGCCGAGCTCCTCGGCCAGCACCGCGTGGTCGACGACCCGGCGGAACCGCTCGTGCGGTGACGGGGTGCGCCCGGTGACCGGGTCGGGCCCGTTCGAGATCAGCGTCAGGATGAGGAACTTCATGCGGCACCTAGTGTCCTGGCGAGTGGGGACGAGGGGGTGGGGGGGTGGGGGACGGGCTCAGCCCGGACAGGCCGCGCTGGCCACCCGCAACAGGTCCACGTGCCGCCGGTAGGCGCAGCCGCCGTTGCCGTAGAACGCGCGCACCCGGCCTCCATCGCTTGTTTTTTCGAAGCTACGCGTGCGCCCTCGGTGTTTCAACGTCCGTGGCGTGGGTCACGCCGGCCGGCCTCACGTGCGGCTCGCGCGCGGCCCGCCGACGAACTCGAGCACCGCGCGGGCCAGTACGCCGTCCGGGTCGGCGAGCGCGTCGAGCACGCTGAAATGGTGGCCGGGCAGCGGGGTGAACTCCACCGGCAGCCCGTTCTCCCGGCAGGCCGCCGCCCAGTCCCTCGACTGGCGCCGCAGCTCGGCCGTCTCGCCGGTACCGACCGCGGCCAGCGTCGGCGGCAGCTGTGCGGGCAGGTGGAGCTCGGGGCTCAACGCGGCCGCCTCGGAGGCGGTGAGCTGCAGGTACGGGGCGAGGTAGGTGTAGGGCAGCGGCCGCAGGTCGAACAGGCCGCTGATCGGGATGGCGGCGCGGAACGGCTGCGCCGGCAGCCCGTACCGGCCGGCCCAGTCGGTACCGAGCAGTGCGGCCACCGCGTGCCCGCCGGCGGAGTGCCCGGCGAGCACGATGTTGTCCCGGTCGATGCCGAGCTCGTCGGCGTGATGCCACAGCCAGGCGAACGCGGCCCGGTGCTGGCGCACGATCTCGGTGACGCTCACCTCGGGGCACAGCGCGTAGTTCTCCACCACGGTGGTGATGCCGTGCGGTACCAGCCCGTCGGCGAGGTAGCTCCACTGCTTGCTGGTGGTGCGCATCCAGTAGCCGCCGTGCACGAACAGCACCGCCGGACCGGGCCGACCACCCGGCGGCGAGCCGGGGAAGATGTCCACCGTCTCGGCGAGGGTGGGGCCGTAGGGCACGTCGAGCCGGCGGTCCAGCCGTTGCCGGGTCGCCTCGCTGCGGCGGTCCCAGCTGGCCGCCACGGCCGGGAAGTCCGGCGTCGCGACGGTGAGGTTGTACTCGGCGTTCAGCTGCTCGACGGTCTCGAACTCGCGGTACAGCGGCACGGCGCTACGCCGCCCGCCGGGCGAAGTTCCGCAGCGCGCGCAGGAAGTCGATCTCCCGGAAGGCCGGCAGCGCCTCGACGATCTCCTGCCGGCCGCCGTAGCCCACCGCCAGCGTCACGTGCGCGCCGGTGCGGCAGTGCCGGGTGGCGTCGGCGGCGTCCTTCAGCGCTCGCGCCGTGGAGTCCGGCAGCAAGTCCAGCAGGCCGGCGAGCTGCACCTGCCAGGCGGGCTCGGGCTTGATCAGCCGCTCGGCCACCACCTCCTCGATGACCTCCATCAGGAACGCCACCTCGGCGTCGCGTTGGCCATGCCCATCTGCCGGGCCCACCGCCGGTTGCCGTCCATGATCAGGCCGATGTGCCGGGGGAGGCGGCGGCCGGCGAGCTGGCGGGTGTACCAGTTGTAGGCCAGGTCGGTCAGGCGCGCCCCAGCCTGCTGACCGGGCAGCTGCCCAACCATCCGCTCAGTCACGTGCTCGCCTCCGCCGCGCTCATGGGGTCACCGCGATGAACAGGAACGACGCGAAGATCAGCAGGTGCACCGCGCCCTGCAGTACGGTGGCGCGCCCGGCCACCACGGTGAGCGTGCCGACCAGCATGCTCAGCGCGAGCAGGATCATCTCGGTCGCGCTCAGGCCCAGCACCAGCGGACCGGGCAGCCAGATGGTGGCCACCGCGATCGCCGGGATGGTCAGCCCGATGCTGGCCAGCGCCGAGCCCATGGCCAGGTTGAAGCTGGTCTGCAGCCGGTTGCGGGACGCCGCCCTGACCGCGGCCAGTGTCTCCGGCAGCAGCACGAGCAGCGCGATCGCGACCCCCACCACGGACAGCGGGGCGCCGGCCGCGCGGACGCCGGACTCGATCGCCGGCGACACCGACTTCGCCAGGCCGACCACCGTGACCAGGGAGACCACGAGCAGACCCAGGCTGATCAGTGCGTCCCGGGTGGCCGGCGGAGCCTCGTGCGAGTCCTCCAGGCTGTCCGACGGGCCGTCGGAGCCGTCACCGGAGCCGTCACCGGTGTCGACTCTGGAGCCCTCGTCGGGGATGACCGGCAGGAAGTAATCGCGGTGGCGCACCGTCTGCACGAACACGTAGACCGAGTACAGGGCGAGGGAGACGACCGCGGCGAAGGCCAGCTGCGGGCCGGAGAAGGTCGGCCCCGGCGACGTCGTGGTGACCGTGGGGAACACCAGGCACAGGGTGGCCAGCGCCGCGACGGTGGCCATCGAACCACTGCTGCCCTCGGCGTTGAACGACACCACGCCGTGCCGCAGCGCACCGACGACCAGGCACAACCCGACGATGCCGTTCCCGGTGATCATCACGGCGGCGAAGACGGTGTCCCTGGCCAGGGTGGCCGTCCCCGGCCCGCCGCTGAGCATCAGGCTGAGGATCAGGCCGACCTCGATCACCGTCACCGCGACGGCCAGGATCAGTGAACCGAGCGGCTCGCCGACCCGCAGCGCGACCACCTCGGCGTGGTGCACGGCGACCAGCACCGCGGCGATGAGCACCGCGCCCACCAGCGCCACCACCAAGGCCGGCAAGCTCCGTCCCCAGATCAGCGCGAGCAGCACCAGCGCCAGCACCGGGGTGCCGGCCGTCCGCCAGTTGGAGTGGGTTGCGGGCGGCGCCGAGGAGCTAATCGGCGCGCCTGTGCGTAGGACTCACGGTCGGTCACTCTATAGATGCGCAGGTGCCCCGAGTTAGCCACCGGTGTGGACCCCGCTCCGGGACGCTCAGGGGCGTGCGTACCAGCCGTACCAGTCCCGGCTGGCCGGGGAGAAGTAGTGCCGCGGCGGGACCTGCTCACCGGGGAAGAGCTGGAACCCCTTCGGCTGGCCCTGCGGGTTGCGGTGGAAGTAGGCGCCGCTGACCCAGGCCGGGTTGATGTCCAGCTCCATGCCGTTGACCACGCCGGCGGCCTTCAGCAGGCTGCCGAGAGTGCACACGGACAGTGCCGGCCCGCCCACGTAGACCTCGGCGCCGTTGGCGGTCACGCCGAACGCGGAGCGATGGATGAACGCGGCCTGGCCGATCGTGCTGCCCCACTCCGCCGTGCCGCCGCTGGAACAGGTCGGGTTCACCGCGCCGTGGTCGACGAGCAGCACCAGGTTCTGCCGGACACTGGCCACGTGGGGCCCCATCCGGACGTCGGTGTTCCAGGCACCGACCTGCGCGGTGCCGTCGCTGTTGAGCACCAGGCTCGCGGCTCCGTCGCGCAGCGGCCGCACCGTGCGGCCCTCGCTGAAGTACCCGCCCCGGCTCGCGTTGAGCCGGAACCCGGCGTTGAACGCGGCGACGACCCGCGTCTGCAGCGCCGGCGTGATGAAGTCGGGTGCCTTCCAGCTGCCGCCCGGATCGGTGAAGCCGGGGTGCAGTTGGCCACGGACGAACGTCGGGTCCAGCCACATCAGGCCGGCGACGAACGAGGTGTGGTCGGGGTCCGGGCGCAGCGAGGCCACCTCGACCGCCGGGTGGCCGTGCACCGTGGCGACCGGGTGCCACACCCCTTCACCGGGCAGCGCGGGGGCGTTCGCCAGCGGTCGCATGGTGGCCGGCGCGGGCAGTCCACGCGGCCCGGCGGACCTGATGTGCTCGGGCGCAACGGTGCCGGGCGGCGCGGCGATCCCGCCGACCGGCTCGCCACCGGTGGGCGGCGGCCGGTACTGCTCCTTCTCCAACCAGGTGATCAGGCCGTCGAAGCCGTGGTCGCGGCCCCACTCGGCAAGTCGCGCGGCCACGCTGTCGGTGCCGGGCGCGGTCAGTGCGCCGGTCACCGACCAGCCGGTGAGCACCAGCAGCAGAACCAGCGCGGCGGCGAGCAGGCGCAGGACCAGCCGGGCGCGCCCGGACAGCGGCCGGGTGTGCCGGGACAGCCAGACAAGGCTGGTACGCCGGGAGAGCCACGCGCGGCTGGGCAGCCAGGTCCGGCTGGGCAGCCAGGCGCGGCCGGGGGCAACCATCGGTTCGGGGTCGGTCGCGCCGGTCGCCGGGTCGGGGCCGGGCGCGCCGCTCGGACCGGTGACCGACTCGGTCTCCGGGGCCTCGACGGTGACCGGGAACTCCTCGGTCTCATCGTTGCTGGGGAGCGACGCGGAGCCGCCGGGTATGAGGATCCGCACCCGGCCAGTCTCTCCTTCAGAAACTGAGAGCCGCCCGCGGGATGCCGAGCGGGTGGTTCGCGGTGAGTTCGATCATCACTCGGCGATAGGCCACCCGGGCGGCGCCGTCGCACCGAAATATTCACTCCAAGTCACGAAACCGGGCCCGAACCGCCCATTGATTCCCTCTTTCCGAGGCGTGTCGGTACTTGGAGTAGCCCCAGCTCGTCACCTTTCCCAGGTCGTCTCGTTGATCCGCCTGGATTCGGCGGGAAGGACGGGAATGGGTAGGCACCTCGGAACGCGTGGCTGGCGGGCCTCGGTCTCCGCGCGCGTTGCAACTGTGATCGGGATCGTCTGCGTCCTCGCTATCGCGGTTGCGGTGCCCGCCATGGCCGACGACAACTCCGACGGAGACTCGTCAGCCCAGAGCGCCTCCGACAGTGGTTCCTCCGACAGCGGCTCGTCCGACGACAACTCGTCCGACGACAACTCCGGCAGCGACGCCCCCGATGTGGCCACCTACGAGAGCACGCCCTGTACGGAGAGCGCCCGGGCGTGCGTCGACCTGGCCAAGCAGCAGGCCTGGCTGCTCGATGGCCAGGGCAACGTCACCCTGGGCCCGGTCCCGCTGAGCTCCGGTGGTCCCGGCAAGGAGACCCCGGTCGGCACGTTCCACGTGCAGTGGAAGGACAAGAACCACAAGAGCCAGGAGTTCAAGCTGCCGAACGGGCAGGGCGCGCCGATGCTCTGGTCGGTGTTCTGGGCCGACGGCGGGATCGCCTTCCACGGTGGCAGCGTGCGGCGTGCCTCCGCGGGCTGTGTCCACCTGAGCGACGCGGACGCGCAGACCTTCTACAACACCCTGCAGCTCGGCGACGAGGTGCAGGTGCACTGAGCCACTGGCTCGGCGGGGCATGCTCAGCGGGGGCAGTGACCGAGCGAGCCACTGCTCAGCCGGACTGGCTCAGCGGGGCAGTGGCAGCGTGGCCCGGACCGTGGTGCCCCGGCCGATCTCGCTGTCTATCTCGATCGAACCCCGGTGCGCGGCGGCGCGCTCGCGCATCGACTGCATCCCGAGGTGGCCGGGCCTCGGCTCGCCCGGCTCGAACCCGAGACCGTCGTCGCCGATCTCCAGCTCCACCGTCGTCCCGGTCGTCGCCAGGCGCACCTCGACGTGTGCGGCATGCGCGTGCTTCACCGCGTTGTGCAGCGCCTCCTGGGCGATCCGGTACAGCGTCTCCTTGAGCGGCAGCGCCAGCTCCGGTTCCGCACACAGGTCCGCGCTCACGGTCAGCTGGTGCCGCGCCCGCAGTACCGCCACCCGTTTCTCCAGCGCGGCGACCAGCCCCTCGGCGGCCAATGACTCGGGGCGCAGCTCGAAGATCAGCGAGCGCATCTCGGTCATGCCCGCCTCGGCCAGTGACAGCACGTAGTCCAGCGGCTCGGCGAGCTGCTCAGGGCTGTGCTCGGCCAGTGCCCGGGCGGTCCGCGCGCCAAGCGCGATGCCGTACAGCGCCTGGGACACCGAGTCGTGCAGCTCGCGTGCCAGTCGCTGGCGCTCCTCGAGGCCGGCCTTGCTCTGCGCCTCGGTGAGCAGCCGGGCGTTCTGCACCGCCACCGAACCCTGGTCGGCCACCGCGCGCAGGAACGCGATGTCGTCCGGCGACGGCTCGACGCCCCTCGGGTAGTAGGCGTTCACCGAGCCGAAGCCGCGGTCGCGGGACGCCATCGGGACCACGGCCACGGTGTCCCACTCGGCCTCGCGGAGCATGTCGTGCAGGGGGGCGAGGGCGGGGTCTTCCAGGTTCCGCCGCACCACGTCGTGCATGATCAGCGGCTCGTGCGTGAGATAGGTCTGGTGCGACGGGTCCACCCCGTGGTCCCAGCAGCGCTCGACGATCTCGGCGTACCCCGCCGGCAGCCCGGCGCTGGCGACCACCCTCGGCTGGCCGCTGTCCTGGTCCAGCACGAACGCCGAGCAGGCGACCGCCGGGGTGGCGCCCAGTACCGAGTTGGCGATCACCTCGAGGGTGTCGCACAGCGCCTGGTTCAGCGTCAGGCTGGCGGCCACCGTGGACAGCGCCGACACGCGCTTCTCGAGCAGCGCGAACGCCTGGGTGCGCTCGGTGTCGTCGCGCACCACACCCAGGATGTGCGGGCGGCCCTGGAAGGTGAACGCCGAGCCGTGCACCTGCACCGGGAAGGTGCTGCCGTCCTTGCGCACGTCGACCGCGAGCGAGCGGGGTCGCTCACCGGCGATGATGGCGGCGGTGTAGTCCGACCGGGCCTGGTGGTGGTCCGGGTGTATCCAGGTGGTGGCCTTGCGGCCGAGCAGCTCGTCGGGCCGGTACCCGTGCATCCGGTAGAAGGCCGGGTTGGCGCGGACCAGCTTCCAGTCCAGGTCGGTGATCACCAGGCCGTCCCCGGTGGCCTCGAAGACCTGGCGGTACTGCATCTGCTGCTCGCGGAGCTGGTCCTCAGCGCGCTGGCGGTGCACCGCCGCGCTCAACGTGCTGGCGGACGCGCGCAGGGCGTCGACCTCGGTGGCCGACCAGACCCGTTGCCGGCTGCACTCGTCGAAGCCGACGAACCCCCACCAGCGCCCCTCCACGAACACCGGCACCAGGACGATCGACAGGATGCCCTGCGCCTCCAGCAGCGCGCGCTCGCTGACCGGGAGGTCGGAGACGCTGCCGGCGATCACCTCGCCCGACGAGAGCAGCCGGGCGGCGTGGGCGAAGCCGGCGTCCTCGAACGACATCGCGGCGAGGTCGGCGTTGTCGATCTGTGGCTCGATGCCCGGCGCGACCCACTCGTGCGACTGGCTGGTCCACTGGGTGCCGTCCGCGCCCCGGAAGTTCTCGAAGATGTACACCCGGCTCACCGCGGCGGCCAGGCCGAGCCGGGCCATCACCTCGTGGATGTGCACCCGCCAGGAGGAGTGCGACTCCAGGAACCGGTGCGCGGCGAACCGGACCGCCTCCAGGATCGCGTCCCGGCGGCGCAGCTCGGCCTCGGCCTCGGTCCGCTCGGTGATGTCCCTGGCGTGCAGCACGATGCCCTCGACGTCCGGGTCGTCGAGCAGGTTCACCGGCACCACCTCGAAGGAGTGCCAGGAGCCGTCCATGTGCCAGAGCCGGCTGCGGAAGGGGGCGGCATCGGCCGGGTCGGTGGCGATCCGGGCGATCGCGTCCTGGAGCGCGCCCAGGTCGTCCGGATGCACCGGCATCGTCACGTCCGCACCGACGGCCCGCTCCGGTGGCAGGTCGAGCAGCCGGCGCAGTGACGGGGCGGCGTACCGCAGCACGCCGGCGGCGTCGATCACCACGGTGACGTCGGAGGAGTTGAGCAGGATGGACCGGAAGCGGCGTTCGCTGCGCTGCAACTGCTCCTCGGCCTCGGTGCGCTCGGTCGCGTCGATCGCGACCTGCACGATGCCGATGACCTCGTCGCCCCGGCGCAGCGGTGAGAGCACCAGGTCCCAGTGCGACAGCATGTCCTCGTCGAGCTGGTGCGGCACGCTGCGGTAGAAGCGGGTCTCGCCGGCCAGCACCACCTTGGCCAGTGCCCAGAACCGGTCCTCGGCGCCGGGGAAGTAGCTGAACAGGCTGCGCCCGGTCTCCACCGGGCCGGCCGTGGCGGCGCCGTGCCGTTCGACGAGCTGGGCGAACTGGTCGTTGAACTTGCGCAGGATCAGGTCGGGGTCGTACACCGCCACACCGACCGGCGCACGGTCGAACATCACCCTCAGCAGCTCGCCGCGGTCCAGCAGGTCGTCGGTGTTGACCTTCGATTGCGCCGGTCGCGGGTCGGGCGTGGTCTCCGGGGTCGGTCCGGGAACCGGTTCGCGGGTACTCATGTGTTGCCGCTGAGCTTGGATTCCGACACCAGGCCGATCCGCACCGCGTACAGCGCCGCCTGGGTCCGGCTCTGCAGGCCCAGCTTGCTCAGCAGGTGGCTGACGTGGGTCTTGACCGTGCGCTCGCCGATGTTGAGGGCGCGGCCGATCTCGCGATTGGTCAGCCCGGTGGCCAGCGCGCGCAGCACCTCGGTCTCTCGCCCGGTCAGCGACTCGGGGTTGTCCGGGGCGCGGACCTCGCGGACCAACCGGGCGGCCGCCTCGGGGGCCAGCTGGACCTGTCCCTTTGCGGCGGCCTTGATCGCCTTGCAGAGCTGCTCGGCCTGGGTGTCCTTGAGCAGGTAGCCGATCGCGCCGGCCTGCACCGCGCCCACCACGGAGGCGTCCTCCAGGACGCTGGTCAGCGCCAGCACCTCGGTGTTCGGTACCTCCGCGCGAATGCGCTGGGTCGCGGCGATCCCATCGGTGCCCGGCATCAGCAGGTCCATCAGCACCACGTCGGGGGTCAGCGCGCGGGCCATCTGGATCGCCTCGGCACCGTTCGCGGCCTCACCGACCACCTCGAGCTCGGCGTCGAGCTTCAGAAACATCCGCAAGCCCTGCCGAACCACGCTGTGGTCGTCGACGATGAGCACCCGAACCGGCACCGCCACCTCCGTCTCTTGGCCGATCTCACCTCGGCCGAAGGCCGGTGCCCGGTCGGCCGCACGCCCGGTGTGTTCAACCCGGCCGGCTGCTTGAGTCTAGGTGTGTGGAGGCCTTTCGGAGGATTCGGCTGCTTTTGGTCGATGACCAGCCGGCGGTCCTTCGCGGCCTGCGGATGTGGCTGGCCCTCGAGCCCGACCTGATGGTGGTCGGCGAGGCGGCGAGCGGCGCTGACGTGGGCGGCCTCATCGAATCGCTGCTGCCCGACGTCATCCTGATGGACGTGGAGATGCCCGGGCTGGACGGGGTCGACGCCACCGCCGTGGTGCACGCGCTGCGCCCGGCGCTGCCGGTGGTGATCCTGAGCCTGCATGACGACATCGAGACGCGGGCCCGGGCCTGGGTGGCCGGCGCGGCCGCGTTCGTGGCCAAGCACGAGGTCGAGCCGGTGCTGGTGCGCACGATCCGCGATGTCGCGCGCTGGCACAGTCAGAACGGCAGCTGACGCTCCGCCGGCAGGCGACCGGCGGAATGCCAGACTGTTCGACACGCCGATGGCCCGCACCCCGAGGGGAGCGGGCCATCAGCTCGCGTGTGTCCGTTCAGTTCTTGTGGATGTGCACCGTGACGTTCATGCCGGGTACCAGGGCGAGTCCGCTGGTGTTGGTGAATGCGACGCGTACCGCGATCACCTGGGTGACCTTCTGGAAGTTGCCGGTGCTGTTGGATTCGGGGAACAGCGAGAACTGGTTCGCCGCCGCGCCCTGGATCTCCGAGACGATGCCGGTGACCGGGGTGCCGGAGAAGGCGTCGACGTCGACGTCGACCTGGGCGCCGGGGTGGATGTCGGCGACGTCGGTCTCGTCGACCCGGGCGGTCACGTAGATCTTGTTGAAGTCGTAGGCGGTGGCCAGCTGGGTGCCGGCGGTGACCCACTGTCCTTCGACGGCGTTGTTGACCGCGATGCTGCCGTTGCCGGGGGACTTGATGGTCATCTGGGGCTGCGCGCCGCTGCTGCCCATCTTGACCCGGCCGACCACCATGTCGCGGCGCACCACGGTGCCCTGGGTGCCCTCCCAGTCGACCAGGGTGCCGGTGGCGGGAGCGTTGATCTGCACCTTGTCTCCGTCGACCTGCGCGTTGTCGGTGCTGACGAAGTTGCGCGAGTACAGGAAGTAGGCAGCACCGAAGCCCAGCGCCGCCAGCACCGCGAGGATCACGATGATGGTCAGCCCGACCCGGGTGGAATGCTTCATCTTGCGCTTGCCGGGGGCGGCCGGCTCGGCCTCGGGAGCCGGTGCGGGGGCGGCCGCCGGTGCGGTGCCGTTGGCCGTCGGTGCGGTCCCGTTGGCCGCCGCTCCGGACCCGTCGAGCTTGTCCCGCGTGGTCGTGTTTGATGCAGCGTCCGGGCCTTCCACCCTGGCCTCCAAGATCGACGTGCGGCGCCGACGGTCCATTCCCCCCGGCGAAGTTCTTAGTAAACGCACCGTACCTTATATTCCCGACCGCATCGCACACAATCGTGCGTGGGAGTTAGCTGGCGCATTCGACGCGCATGGTCGCACGCGTATCACCCGTCACAGCAGCAACATCCGGCGTGTCGTCATTTGTTGCTTCGGATGGGTACCAGTTCGACTGGGTGCCGCGGAACCCAGATTCGCGAATTCAGGTGGAGATGAGCGGCATCAGGACCTCGTCGACCAGTTCCAGTACCACGTCATCGGGAATCGGCGCGCCGTAGACCATGTACTGCTGGCGGATCAGCCCGGGCCCCACGCTGGCGATCCGGTGGGTGAGTGCGGTCGGCCGGACCTCGCCGCGCACCGCGCCGCGCCGCAGTACGTCCAGCACCATCGCGATACCCGGATCGATGAACCGGATGCGCACTACCGCCATCAACTCGGGATCCCGCACGGATTCGACCATCAACCCTCGGGCGGCTTCACCGTCGGCCCCGTTGAGCAGGTCGGCGACCGCCCGCAGGTAGCCCAGCAGGTCGTCCCTGACCCGGCCGGTGTCCGGTGGCTCGATGTAGTGCGGGCGCGCGTGGTGCATGGCGTCCACGACCAGTTCGGCGCGGTTGGACCACCGGCGGTACAGGGACCCCTTGCTGGCTCGCGCGCGGCTGGCCACCCGTTCCATGGTCAGCTCGGCATAGCCGACGTCGGCGAGCTCGGTGAGGGTCGCGTCGAAGATCGCCGCGGTGAGCGCGTCACCCCGGCGGCGTGGACCCCGGCGGTGGTCGGAGCTGGCCGACCCGTCGTCGATGCACGCGTCGAGAGGCTCGCCGGCCTCGTCGATGAGCTTGCCGGACTCGCCGGCGTCGTCCATGAGCTCGCCGGGCGCGCCCGCCATCCCGTCGACATCGGGATCGACGTCGGGATCGCCGTCGGCCGCCTCACGCACCATGGACAACATCACCGTCGAGCCCCTCGCTGGGTTCACTACGTCGCTTCTGGAGCTCATAACCGTACTTTACTTGAAAACTCGGCGTTCTCTATCTCTGGAGCGGTGCAGAACCCGGGTAAGTCACACAGCAGGTGCGGAGACTAGCCCGTCCGCGGCGTATGCGGTACGGAGCTCGGTCTTGAGCACCTTGCCGCTGGCGTTGCGCGGCAGTTCCGCCACCAGCGCGATCTCTCTCGGGCACTTGTAGCTGGCCAGCTGGGTCCGGCTGAACAGCTGGACCTCCTCGGCGGTCGGCGGGTCGGCCGGGTCCGCCGGGACCAGCACCGCGAGCGGGGTCTCGCCCCACCGGGGGTCCGGGATGCCGATCAGCGCGACGTCGGCGATCTTCGGGTGTCCGGCGAGCACGTTCTCGACTTCGGCGCAGTAGATGTTCTCGCCACCGGAGATGATCATGTCTTTCTTGCGGTCGACCACGTAGTAGTAACCGTCCTCGTCCTCACGGACCAGGTCGCCGGAGTGGAACCAGCCGCCGGCGAAGGCCTCGGCGGTCGCCTCCGGCTTGTTCCAGTACTCCCGCATGACCATCGGGCCCCGGTAGACGATCTCGCCGATCTCACCCTGGGGGACGTCGTTCATCTCCTCGTCGACCACCCGGACCTCGACGTTGAGCATCGGAGTGCCGATCGAGCCGATCTTGCGGATCGAGTCCTCGCCGCGCAGGTAGCAGGTGACCGGGCTGCACTCGGTCTGGCCGAACGCGGTCACCACCTCCGCCTGGGGGAACGTCTCGATCATCGTGCGGAGCAGTGCCGTCGAGGCCGGCGCGGCACCCCAGGAGATCCGCCGCAGCGCGGACAGGTCGTGGTCACCGATTCCGGGCACCGCGCAGATCGCCTGCCACTGCGAGGGCACGAAGAAGCAGGTGGTGACCCGCTCCCGCGCCAACAGCTCGACCATGGCCGCCGGGTCGAACCCGCCGGAGCGGGTGAGTACGAAGGTGCCGCCGGGCTGCAGGTTCATCAGGTAGCCGGAGAGCCCGGCGATGTGGAACAGCGGAGCGCCGGAGAGGGAAACCCGGTCGTCGCTGCTCACACCCATGTGCACGCTGCTGCTGAAGGCGTGCAGCATCAGGTTGTAGTGGGTGAGCACGGCGCCCTTGGGGCGGCCCGTGGTGCCCGAGGTGTACATGATGAACGCCGGCGCGTGCTCGTCCACCGCCAGCTCGGCGAACTCGGTGCCGGCTGCCGCCACCGCGGCTTCGTAGTCCTCGCCGACGGGGGACTCCGGGCCGCCGCCGACGACCAGGCAGCCGCGCAGCGCCGGCGCGTGCTCACGGGCGGCGGCCAGCAGCCCCGCGAAGGTGGAGTCGACCACGGCGGCGACCGCGCCGCTGTCCGCCAGCGCGTAGCCCACCTCGGGGGGCGCCAGCCGGAAGTTGATCGGCACGCCGATCGCGCCGAGCCGCACCGAGGCCAGGTAGGACTCGATGACCTCCATCGAGTTCAGCCCGAGCACCGCGACCCGGTCGCCGACCCCGACACCTCGCTCGCGCAGTGCATTGGCCAGCCGGGTGACCCGTTCGTCCAGCTCACGGTAGGTGCGGCCGGAGTCGTCGAACCGCAGCGCGACCTCATCACCGATCTTGCGGGCGTGCCGGGAGAGCTGGTCGCTGGCGGTCATTCCGCGCGCGGAGAGGTGGGAGGTGGCGAGCTGGGACTGGGTGGCGGCCATGGGCACATCGTGCTTGTCGGTGCTACGCATGGTCAACGCCCGGGTGCGCCGGTACTCAGCTGTCGGGGGCCTCGGCGGCGGGCGTCGTCGGCTTCCGCCGCGGCCCCCGGTCCCGGATCAGGCCGGCGTGCTGCAGCCGCAGTTGGTGGCGCAGCCGTCGGTGCCCCGCAGTGACATCATCTGGTTCCTCCCGTCATGTGGCTAATACCCACCGTTTACATGGGTAATACCGACCGTAGGGACGCGGGCGCCCGGTCTTCAAGCCCCGACTACCCGCCAGGGACATGCTTCGCCCGGATGCCGCGGCGTCGTCGCGCTGGGTCACCGAATGCGGCGATCAGGTCAGTACGCGTCCAGTCCGAGCTTGACCGCCAGCCCGATGCCGGCCACCGCGATCCCGATCCGCAGCAGGTTGGCCGGCAGTCGCCGGACCACCGGCGGGCCGAACCAGGAGCCCAGCAGCAGGCCGATGGTGAGCGGGACGACGGCGAGCCAGGACACCGGGCCGAACACCGCGAAGCCGACCGCCGCGATGACATTGGCGAGCCCGAGCAGGACGTTCTTCAGCGCGTTGACCCGCATCAGCGTCTCCGGCAGGACCGTCGCCAGCAGGGCCAGCATCAGCACCCCGGCCGCCGCGCCGAAGTAGCCGCCGTACACCGACACCGCGAGCACGCCGACCAGCACGCCGGGGCGCCGCCTCGGTGGCCCGGGAGGGGCGGGCATGGGGGTGCCGAGCGGGACCGGGTTGCGCCTGCTGAGCAGCAGCAGCACCGAGGAGCCGGCGACCAGGAACGGCACGACCCGGGTGAACAGCCCGGGCGGGGTGAGCAGCAGTAGGCCGGCGCCGGCCGCGCCGCCCACCGCGCAGATCGCGCCGAGCTTGCGGGCTGTGCCGGCCTGGCCGACGAGCTCCGGTCGGGAGCTGGTGATCGAGCTGACGCTGCCGACCGCGAGTGACACGGTGTTGGTGACGTTCGCCGAGGTCGCCGGAAGGCCGGCGGCGAGCAGCGCCGGGTAGGAGAACAGCGAAGCCAGGCCCGCGATGGACCCGGACAGCCCGGCGGCCACGCCCGCGCCGACCAGCAGCGCGAATACCCCCGGAGTCACCGGTGCAGCCTCGCACCGGCCGGCCGAGGACAGGTAGCTGACCGGCCGCGATGCGGGGTATCTCACGCCGCCGGGCCCGGTCAGGCGCGGTGGGTCAGGCGCGGTGGGTCAGGCGCGGTTGGTCAGTCGCTGTGGGTCAGGCGCGGTGGGTCAGGCGCTGCGGGTCAGGCGCGGTGGGTCAGGCGCGGTGGGTCAGCGGCCGGCCCGGTCCAGCTGGGCGAGCAGTTCGGCCTGGTCCCAGAGCAGCCGCCGGCCGGCGATCCGGCCCTGCCGGAACCGGGCGATCTCCACCACGAGCAGCGCCACGTCCGCGCCGGTGGCCGCCCGCCCCGGCGCGAGCCAGGGCATCGGCCGGTCGTGCCGCAGCGACCACACCGACTCCTGCACCAGGCGGAACTGGTCGACGGTCCGGCTGACCCTGGACCGCCGCAGGGTCTCGGGCAGGTGCGGCACGAGCTCGGTGGCGTAGCACGCCCCGACCTCGGCCAGGCCGACTCCGCCGACCCCGGTGGGCAGGTGCCGCACCTCGACGTCGTCGGTCAGCCCGGCCAGCGCGGCCGGCACGTCCCGGCGGTCCCAGAGTGCGCCGGTGTGCTCGTCCCAGGCGCGCTCCAGTGCGCGCATCACCGTCTGGATCCCCGGTGTCATACCGGCAGCCTGCCACGGCCGCTACCCTCCGCCCAGCGACGACGGGCGGGAGTCGATGGCGAGGGCGAACCGAGCGGGCTATCTGGAGTCCGCGCTGGAGGTGCTTGCCGAAGCAGGCAGTGAGGGCCTGACCGTGTCGGAGCTCTGCTCCCGGCTGGGCGTCACCAAGGGATCGTTCTACCACCACTTCTCCGGCATGCCCGAGCTCGTGACCGCCCTGCTCGGGTTCTGGGAGGAGGAGCGCAGCCGGCGGCTGATCGCCGCGTCGGCGGCCGAGCCGGAGCCACTGACCCGGTTCAAGCTGCTGTTGAACATCGCGGCCGGGCTGCCGCACGAGGCGGAGGCGGCGCTGCGCGCCTGGGGGCGCAGCAATGCCGAGGTCCGGGCGGTGGTGGAGCGGGTCGACCAGGAACGTGAGCGGCACCTGACCGAGTCGCTGCAGCTGTTCGGGCTTGCCGAGGACCGAGCCCGGCTGCGGGCCAGGACCGCGATCGCCATCCTGGTGGGCACCCAGCAGCGGGAGTACCCGGTGGACGTGGAGGGCCTGCGCGCCATGCTCGAGGATCAGAACGCCACGCTGGATCTGCCCCGGACCTGACCGAGCCACTTTCGACGAACCATACCTTCAGGTATGTTCCACTCCGGCAGTGCAGCCGGTGAATGGGAGCTGAACATGACCATGTCGGTTGAGCAGGCCGGGTTGACGGTGGTCGACCCGAGTGCCTACGCGGAGGAACACCGGCTGCACGAGGCGGCGGCACTGCTGCGCCGGGAGTCGCCGGTGCACTGGGTGGACGGGCGGCCGGACTACAACCCGTTCTGGGTGATCACCCGGCGGGCGGACATCCTCGAGGTGGAGAAGAACCACGAGGTGTTCCACAACCACCCGCGCCCGTTGCTGGTGCCCGCCGTCGAGGATCAGCGGCAGGCCGAGCAGGGTCAGATGCTGCGCACCCTGATCCACATCGATGACCCGGACCACAAGGCCCTGCGGCCGATCGCGGCGGACTGGTTCCGGCCCAAGACGCTGCGGACCATGCAGGACAACGTCAACCGGCTGGCCCGCCGCTACGTGGACCTGATGGTCGAGCGCGGCGGCGAGTGCGACTTCGTCGCCGACGTGGCGGTGCACTACCCGCTGTCCGTCATCCTCTCGCTGCTCGGGCTGCCGGAGAGCGACTTCGGCCGGATGCTGCAGCTGACCCAGGAGATCTTCGGCGGGGACGACCCGGAGCGGCGCCGCGGCGAGAGCCCCGAGGAGCAGATGGCCGTGGTCCTGGACTTCTTCGCCTACTTCCAGCGGCTGATCAACGACCGGCGGGAGACCCCGACCGAGGACCTCGCCTCGGCCATCGCGAACGCCCGCATCGACGGCGAGCACCTCAACGACCTGGACGCCGCGTCCTACTTCGTGATCATCGCGACCGCCGGGCACGACACCACCAGCTCGACGATCGCCGGCGGCATGCACGCGCTGGTCCAGAACCCGGAGCAGCTGGCCAAGCTCAAGGCCGACCCGAGCCTGCTGCCGAGCGCGGTCGACGAGATCATCCGCTGGGTGACCCCGGTGAAGGAGTTCATGCGCACCGCCACCCGCGACTACGACATCGGCGGCACCACCATCAAGGAGGGCGAGCAGCTGCTGCTGCTCTACCCGTCGGGCAACCGCGACGAGACCGAGTTCGACCGGCCCGACGAGTTCGACGTGACCCGCAAGCCCAACCGGCACGTCGCCTTCGGTGCCGGGGTGCACTTCTGCCTTGGCGCGCAGCTGGCCCGGATGGAGACGCAGGCCCTCTTCGCCGAGCTGGTGCCCCGGCTGGAGCAGGTCGAGCTGGCCGGCAGCGTCGAGGGCGTGCACAGCACCTTCGTCAGCGGCCTCAAGCGGCTGCCCATCCGGTACCGGTTGTCCGAGGCGGTCACCGCGTAGCCCGTGCGCCGCACAGCCGGCCGGGTGCGCCGGATCAGGCCTCCAGCTGGTCCCGCAGCACCCGCTTGAGCAGCTTGCCGGAGGCGTTGCGGGGGAGCTCGTCGACCAGGAGCACCTTCTTGGGCACCTTGAAGCCGGCCAGCCGGGTCTTCGTGTACGCGATCAGGTCCGCCGGGTCGACCGGGTCGGCCCCCTTCACCACGACGAACGCGGTGATGGCCTCGATCCAGCGGTCGTCCGGCGTGCCGATCACCGCCGCCTCGGCCACCGCCGGGTGGCTGTACAGCGCGTCCTCCACCTCCCGGGAGGCCACCAGCACACCGCCGGTGTTGATCACATCCTTGATCCGGTCCACCACGGTGATGTAGCCCTGCTCGTCGGCGCGGACCAGGTCGCCGGAGTGGAACCAGCCGCCGGTGAAGGCCTCCTCGGTCTCCTCGGGCTTGTCCCAGTAGCCCTCGCACAGCTGCGGCGACCGGTAGACCACCTCGCCGAGCTCACCGGCCGGCACCTCGTTGCCGTCGGTGTCCACCACCCGCAGCTCGACGAACAGCACCGCGCGCCCACAGGAGGCGGGTCGGTCGGCGTGTTCCTCGGGGCCGAGCACGATGGCCAGCGGACCGATCTCGGACTGCCCGAACAGGTTGTAGAAGCCCAGCTCGGGCAGCGCCTTCTGGAGCCGCTCCAGCACCGGCTGGGGCATGATCGAGGCGCCGTAGTACGCCTTGCGCAGCGAGGACAGGTCGCGCTCGGCGAAGTCCGGGTGGTTGGACAGGGGCACCCACACCGTCGGCGCCAGGAACAGTGCCCCGATCCCGTCCGACTCGATCCGGCGCAGGATCTCCGGCACGTCCGGCGACTCCATGACGTGGTTGGTCGCGCCGACCGCGAGGTAGGGCAGCATCATCACGTGCATGCCGGCCGAGTGGTAGAGCGGCATCGGGTGCAGCGGTTCGTCGTCGGGGTGGCAGTCCATCGCGACGATGCAGGACAGGTACTCGTGCACCAACGCGCGGTGGGTCATCATCGCGCCCTTCGGCCGGCTGGTGGTGCCTGACGTGTACAGCAGCTGGACCAGGTCGGACTCCGCGATCTCGACGTCGACGGTGGGTACCGGGCCGGCCTCGCAGCGGGCCAGCAGCGAGTCCGGCGCGTCGCGCAGGGCGAGTACCAGCTCCGGTGCCCCGGCCACCTCGGCCACCCGGGCCGCCAGCGCCGGGTCGACCAGCACCGCCCGGCTGCCGGACTGATCGAGCAGGTAGGCCAACTCGTCGCCGGCCAGGTTGTAGTTGATCGGCACGTGCACCAGGCCGGCCCGGGCGCAGGCCAGGAACCCGATCACGTAGGCATCGGAGTTCTTGCCGTAGGCGGCGACCCGGTCGCCGTTGGCCAGGTCGAGCCCGAGGAGTACGGCGGCCGCGCGGCTCACCGCGTCGTCCAGCTCGCGGTAGGTCCAGACGCGATCGGCGAACCGCAGCGCGACCCGCTCCGGGGTACGGCGGGCGGTGCGGGCGACCACATCGGCCACGGTGCTGGAGCGGATGGCCGTCATGGAGCGTCCTCCTCGGTGCGGGCGGGTTCCGGCTGAGCTGGGCTCGGGGCCAGCCGGTGGCCGTGCCGTCATCGTGGCAGACCGGCTCCGGTCCGTGGCGGGTGCGGCCCTGGTCGGACGTCCGCTGGGCGTTTCGCCAGGGTCGGAGACGACGCGGCCAACCGATCAGCGATACCGTCGTGGCATGTCGTCACCTCCGCCGCCCGGCCCGGAGCGGCCCGGGGCGGATCGGAACCCCGAGCCATGGCCGGGCTTTGCTCAGCGCCGTCCGCCGCGCGCGCGGATGGCCGCTCCGCTCAGTGATCCGCTGGTTCCGCCTGACCTGCGCGGCTGGGTCGACCGGGTGATCGCCGTGGTCCGCCGCAGCCTGGTCCCGCTCCTGATCATCCAGGTGGGCGTGGCGGCGATCAGTGCGCTGGTCTCGTTCACCATGAGCCCGACCCTGGCCACCCCGAACGACCCGACCGGTTTCGACAGCACACTGGCCCTGCTCGGACTGCTGATCGCGATCGCGGTCAGCGTGTTCGCCCAGGGCGCTTCGGTCTACGTGTCGGTTCAGGACGCCGCGGGGCACCAGCCCACTTCGCGGGAGACGATGCGGTTCGCCGCGCTGCGTGCGCCGGCGCTCATCGGCTGGGGGCTGGCGGCCGGCATGCTGATGCTGTTCGGCCTGCTGATGTTGGTCGTCCCGGGTCTGTACCTGGCCATCGTGTTCGGCGCCGCGCTGGCCGGGGTGGTGACCGTGGAACGCGGCGGCATCGCCCGCTGCTTCGAACTGGTCAACGCGCGATTCTGGCCCACCGTCGGGCGGATGGTGCTCGCGGTGGCGGCCGGCGCCGCCTACACGGTCGTGTCCGGCTTCGTGGTGAGCGCGCTGAGCACGCCGGGGACGTTCAACGAGGACGTGCTGCAGGCATTCATCCAGATCCCGGTGGGCATGGTCGCGGTCGGTGTTGCCGTGGTGACGTACGCGGAGCTGCGCTTCCATGAGCGCGGCGAGGTGTTCACCGCGACGCTGGCCGCCGAGCTCAATCGCTGACCCCGCCGGAAGGGTTGTGGCGGGCGCCACCTACCATCGTCGAGCCGGGGCGCTCCCCAAGATCCCGGGCGGGTCACAGCTCCGCTCGGCGGTAGTGCATTCGGCGGCCGCAAGTCCCCGGTAACCGGTACGGCCGCCGTCGCAGCGCTTTACAGCGCAGTGAGCGAGGTCGACAGCCGATGCCTTCCAAGGTGACGTCCAAGCCGGCCGAGGTGGCGGATCCCGCCATCGAGGACACGGCCGAGAACACAACCGCCGACACGACAACCGCCGACACGACAACCGCCGACACGGTGGCCGAGCCGACGGTGGCCGAGCCGACGGCGGCCGAGCCGACGGTGGCCGAGCCGACGGTGGCCGAGCCGACGGTGGCCGAGCCGACGGTGGCCGAGCCGACGGCGGCCGAGCCGACCGCGGCCGAGCCGGTGGCGGCCGAGCCGGCAGCGGTGGACGCGGCCGCCGCTGGGTCCGAGGACGCCGCCCCGACGACTGCGCGGGCGACTCCACGCCAGCGTCGCCGGCCGTCGCGGTACACGATGCTGGTCGCGGGCCTGAGCGTGCTGGTGGTGGCGCTGTGGGTAGCCGGCGGACTGCTGTTCGCGCACAACCGGGGCGCCAGTCAGCTGGCCGCGCAGCGCCAGGACGTGGTGGCCGCGGCGCAGAAGGTCGCCGGTGACCTCACCTCCATCAGTTCGAGCAATGCCCAGGCGCAGATCCAGAGCCTGACCAACGAGTCGACCGGCGGCTTCCGGGACCAGATCAGCACCTATGCCCAGGCGCTGCAGGCGATCCTGCAGCAGAGCGGGGCGGGCTCCCAGGGCACGGTGAGCGCCGCCGGTATCGAGCGGATGGACGCGAACACGGCGTCGGTGCTGGTCGCGGTGACCGCGACGGTGTCCAACACCAAGCTGCCCAACGCGCAGCCGGTGAACTACCGGCTCGGCGTGCAACTCCAGCGTGAGGGCGACCGGTGGTTGGCCTCGGACGTGACCTTCGTCCAGTGAGCACCCAAGACAGTGATTCGGAGACCGCGGTGACCTCGAAGCCGGAAACGACCTCGACCGGGCCGACCGAAGCATCGGACAAAGCGGAGCCGTTGAGCTCGACGCGGGCCACGGACTCGACGCAGGCCGAGCCGTCTGTCGACACCGAGCAGCCCGCGGCAGCGCCGTCCGACAAGCCGGCCGCGGCGAGGAAGCCGGCCGCGGCCAGGAAGCCGGCGGCGCCGAGGAAGCCGGCGGCGCCGAGGAAGCCGGCGGCGCCGAGGAAGCCGGCGGCAGCGAGGAAACCGGCCGCGGCCAGGAAACCGGCCGAAGCGGAGATCCCGGCTGCCGTCGACAAGCAGGTAGCGGCCGACGCGGAGACGCCGGCCGTAGCCGTGGCCGACAAGCCGGCGGCAGCTGTGGCCGACAGGGCTGCTACCTCCGACAAGCCGACCGAAGCGGAGACCCCGGCGGCAGTTGACAAGCCGGCGGCAGTTGACAAGCCGGCCGAAGCCGACGAACCAGCGGTAGCGGACACCGAGGCCGACAAGCCGGCCGAAGCGGAGACCCCGGCTGCCGCGGAGAACCCGGCGGCAGTTGACAAGCCGGCGGAGGCTGACAAGCCAGCCGAAGCCGACAAGCCAGCGGTAGCGGAGATCGAAGCCGACAAACCGGCGTTAGCGGACACCGACACTGACGCCGACAAGCCGGCAGCAGTCGACAAGCCGGCGGCAGTCGACAAGCCGGCCGAGGTTCGGGTGCCCGTGCAGTCGACCTCGACGCCGGAGTTGAAGTCGGCGGCCGATGCCGGTCGGGCGCGGCCGGTGCTGGTGCCGATCGCGCTCGCCGTACTGGCGCTCGCCTCTCTCGTCGCGGTCGCGGTGCTGGGCTGGCAGTCGATCAGCGCCTCCCGGGCCCAGTCGGCGCAGAACGCCGCCCTGGATGCCGCGCGCACCGGCACCACCCAGGTGCTGAGCTACGACTCGAAGACGCTGGACGCCGACCTGGCCAAGTCCAGGACGCTGATCTCCGGCAACTTCGCTGCCAAGTTCGAGGATCTCGCCAACAGCGTGATCGTGCCGGCGGTGCGTCAGCAGAGCTTGAGCACCAAGGCGAACGTGGTCCGTGCGGCGGTCATCGACGCCCAGCCGGAACAGGTGCAGGCGCTGCTCTTTGTGAACCAGACCACATCGATGAGCTCGCAGCCGGCACCGCGAAGCGCCACCAACCAGGTCCGGGTCACCATGACCTGGTCCGATGGGCACTGGTTGATCTCGGACGTGCAGCCGCTCTGACCTGCTGGCCCGAGGCGTGATGCCGAGGTGTCGACACAGCGATAGAGTCCGCACATGCGTGGATCAATTCTGGGTACCGAGGTTCGCCGGGTTGAAGACGCGGAGCTAATCCGCGGTCAAGGCACCTACGTCGACAACCTGGACCTCCCGGGGGCACTACACCTCACCTTCGTGCGCTCACCGATAGCGCACGCCCGCATCGAGAACATCGACATCTCGGAGGCCGAGACCGCGCCCGGGGTGCGCGCGGTCTACACAGCGGACAACCTGAGCCTGGCCGCACAGGTCGGTCCGATCCCGCTGAACCCGCAGACCGCCCGACCGCCACTTGCGGTGGGCAAGGTCAGGTTCGTCGGCGACGTGGTCGCGGCGGTCATCGCCGACACCAAGGCGCAGGCCAACGACGCCGCCGAGCTGATTGTGGTCGACTATGACCCGCTCGACGCGGTGGTGGACCTGGAACACGCGCTCGACCCGACTGGTCCGCTGCAGTTCGAGGAGATGGGCTCGAACGTCGCGGCCGGAGAGCGGGAACCGGGCGACGAGGACCCACTCGAAGGCTCCGATGTGGTGGTCCGGGTGACCATGCGCAACCAGCGGCTGGCACCCATGCCGATGGAGCCCAATGCCATGGCGGTGGTGCCCGGCGGGGTGGACGGCGCGGACCACGACGTGACGGTGTACGTCTCCGCGCAGGGCGCCCACATGGCCCTGGGGCTGCTCGCCGGCGGCCTGGGGCTGGACCCGACGCGGATGCGGGTGATCGCGCCGGACGTGGGTGGTGGGTTCGGTGCCAAGATCGGCGCGCAGACGGAGCACCTGGTGGTGCTTGCCGCCGCGCTCAAGCTCGGTAGCCCGGTCAAATGGGTCGAGACCCGCTCGGAGAACGCGGTGTCCATGATGCACGGCCGCGGCCAGCAGCAGTGGGCCGAGCTGGGCCTGCGCCGGGACGGCACCATTGTCGGCCTGCGGCTGCATGTGATCGTCGACTGTGGTGCCTACGGTGGGTTCAACGGCTTCCTGGGCATTGTGTTCACCCGGCTGATGTCGGCCGGCGTCTACCGGATCCCCAAGATCAGCTACAACGTGGCCGCGGTGCTGACCAACACCGCCACGATGGGCGCGTTCCGGGGCGCTGGCCGCCCGGAGGCCGCCGAGCTGCTCGAACGCATCATGGACATGGCGGCCGTCGAGCTGGACATCGACCCGGTGGAGCTGCGCCGGCGCAACTTCATCCAGCCCGACGAGTTCCCCCACACCACCGTGGTCGGCGCCCAGTACGACAACGGTGACTACGAGGCGCCGCTGGCCAAGGCGGTGGAGCTGGCCGGGTACGAGTCGCTGCGTGCCGAGCAGGCCCGCCGCCGGCAGAGCGGCGACGCCAAGCAACTCGGCATCGGGATCAGCGCGTACGTGGAGGTGACCGGCGCCGGCAACTTCACCGAGTACTCCTCGGTGGAGGTGCACGCCGACGGCACTGCCACGGTGAAGGCGGGTACCTCGTCGCACGGCCAGGGCCACGCCACCTCGTTCGGCATGATCGTCTCGGACAAGCTGGGCATCCCGCTGGAGAACATCCAGTACGTGCAGGCCGACACCGCCCAGGTTCCCCGAGGTGGCGGCACCATGGGCTCCCGGTCACTGCAGATCGGCGGCAACGCGGTGAACCGGGCCGCCGAGGTGATGCTGGAGCAGGCCCGCGAACTGGCAGCCGACCTGCTCGAGGCGGGTGTGGACGACATCGAGGTCACCGACTCCGGCGACCTGGGTGTCGCCGGTGTGCCCGATCAGCGGATCACCTGGGCCAAGCTCTCCCAGGCGGCGACCGAGCGGGGCAAGCCGCTGTCGGTCCAGTTGGACTGGGAGCAGGAGGGCGGCTCCACCTTCCCGTTCGGCGCGCACATCAGCGTGGTCGAGGTGGACACCGGCACCGGCCGGGTCACCCCGCTCAAGCACTACGCGGTGGACGACTGCGGTCGGATACTGAACCCGATGATCGTGGCCGGCCAACAGCACGGCGGGTTGGCCCAGGGCATGTCCCAGGTGTTGTTCGAGCACTTCATCTACGACACCGACGGCAACCCGCTGACCGCGACTATGACGGACTACACCATCCCGAGTGCCGCCGACCTGCCGTGGTTCGACGTCAGCAACACCGAGACCCCCACGCCGCTCAACCCGCTCGGCGCCAAGGGCATCGGGGAGTCGGCGACCGTGGGGTCGACGCCGGCGGTGCACAACGCCATCGTGGATGCGCTGAGCCACCTGGGCGTCCGGCACATCGACCTGCCCTGCACCCCGCAGGCCGTGTGGCGGGCTGTTCACGAGGCTCAGACGGGCAGCCTGACCGAGCCCTGGCGCGAACCACCGGCGGTGTTCGCCACGCTGCCCGAGCGCCAGGCCCCGGACCCGGACGCCGAGGAGCCGGTCGGCGCCTGACGCCGGCGAGTACACAGATCTCGTCAGGACCTGAGGCTGGTCGTGGAACTCCGCGGCCAGCCTCAGGTGTATACGAGGTGTGACTTTCTCCGGGGCGTCTGTGAGTAGTCGATCCATTTTGGCGGGATGAATTCGGGGAGCCCGTCGCGCATGCGGACTTCCCAGTCGGACTGGTGCACCATCCGATGATGCGTCCAACACAACATCACCAAATTGTCGAGCTTTGTCTCACCATGGTGAACCCAGTGAACAATATGATGCACCTCGCAGGAACTCGGAGGCCGATCACACCCCGGATGGGCACAACCCCCATCCCGAACCGCAACCGCCCGCCGCTGCGCCAACGTGGCACACCGTTTCTCCCGACCCACATCCAACGGCTCACTGTTCGCGCCGAGCACGATCGGGGTGATCTGCGCGTCGCAGCACAGCCGGCGCACCTCACCCGGCCCGATATGTCCGCCCAGTTCCAGGCTCGCCCCACGCAACCCGGCCTTCAGCGCTGCCAAACCCATCGTGATCGCCACGTGCGGACGCTCACCACCCTGCGCGGGCAGCCGGCCCTCGTCCAGGGCGTGCGCGCAGATCTCCCCGAGCGCATCAGCCTGCCGCTGACCCAACGACTTGTTCTCGTCGGCGGCCGGTTTGAGGATCGCCCCGATCGCCCGGGCCACCGTCTCGAACGTCGCCGAGTCCAGCTGGCCTTTGATCTTCCCGCCGACACCGTGGCGGGACTTGGCCAGGTGTAGCTCGTTGACCTGCGGATCGTCCTCACCAGGAGGAGCGCCGTCCTGATCGAGCAGGTCCAGTTCCTCGCGGGCCTTGCGGGCCAACAACTCCGGGCTGTACTGCCGGGCCCAGTCGGCGAACAACACCTCCGCCGCCACCCACTGCTCCACCGTGATCCGCCGGGCGGCATCCGTAGCCAGCACCGACTCGATGACTTCGGCGTGCGCGAGGTCGATCTCGAAGGCACCCAACGCCATCGCCGTCGCCGGCAACCGAGGCTCCAACACCTCACCCACCAACGACCGGGTGGGAAACACACTGGACGCGACCGCGACCATCCGCCGCCCGTCCCGCTGGCTCACCCCGAGCAGATCGCTGACCGCATTCGCCGAATGCATCCCACGCTCGAGAAACTCCCCGTCGCGATCCAACCCGGCGACCAACACCAACAAGTCGTACTCACACTGGCGCCGCAAAACCCAGTAAGACTTCACCCCGTCAATCCGGCATTCCGCATCACCCGAGCGTTCGAGTGCGCGCAACGCGGCCATGGAATCCATGACCACCCGCCGCGCCGCAACAACCGAACCCTCCGACATACCCAAAATTATGCCGAACAGCCCCGACAGTTTCCGGGCCGATACCGCCGCCCCTGAAAAAAGATTTCATGATTTTTTGCGAACCCCGCCGGACGTCCCCGACGCAAGTCCCCGACTCAAGCAAAAAGGGTGAGACTCCCGACGCCCTAACTGACTGCTGTCCCGTCCAAAGCTTCGGTAAAACGCGCCCAGCCGCCCAAAGGCAACTAACACGGCACGCCTAGAAGGGCTCCACCGCGATCACCTTGAGCACGGCCGTCCCGGCCCGCTGCGAGGCGTCCAGGTCGACCTCGGCGGAGATGGACCACTCGTGGAAGCCGTCCGGGTCGTCCAGCACCTGGTGGATCTCCCAGCGGCCCGGTCCCTCGGTGACCCGGAACAGGTCGGGGCCCCTGGCGTGCGCGTCGGTGCGGATCTCGTCGAACTGCTCGTAGTACCGCTCCATGGCGAGGTGCCAGCGGTCGGCATCCCAGAGCCCGGACGGATCCAGCTCGCCGAGCTCGTCCCAGCGCTTCCTGGCGACCAGCTGGACCCGGCGGAACATCGCGTTGCGGACCAGTACCCGCAGCGCGCGGGGATCCGCCGTGACGGTGCGCGGATGGGCGGTGATCTCCTCGCCGTCCGGGTTCGCCAACTTCTCCCACTCGTCGAGCAGGCTGGAGTCGACCTCGCGGACCAGTTCGCCGAGCAGTTCGATGAGGTCGGTGAGGGCCTCGGTCCGGGCCTCCTCGGGCACGGTCTGGCGCAGCGCCTTGTAGGAGTCGGACAGGTAGCGCAGCAGCAGGCCCTCCGAGCGGGCCAGCTGGTAGTGGCCGATGTACTCGACGAAGGTCATGGCCCGCTCGTACAGGTCGCGGGCGACCGACTTGGGGGAGAGCTCGAAGTCGGCGACCCAGGGGTGGCCGCGGCGGTAGGTCTCGAAGGCGGCATCCAGCAGCTCGGCCAGCGGTTTGGGATAGGTGATCTCCTCGAGCTGGACCATGCGCTCCTCGTAGTCCAGCCCCTCGGCCTTCATCTCGGCCACGGCGGCCCGTCGGGCCGCCGAGCGCTGCGCCTGGAGCACCTGCCGGGGATCGTCCAGGGTGGCCTCGACGACGGACAGCACGTCCAGCGCGTAGTCCGGGGACTCCCGGTCCAGCAGCTCGATGGTGGCCAGCGCCAAGGGGGACAGTGGCTGGTTGAGCGCGAAGTCCAGCTGCAGGTCGATCGTCACCTTGGCCCGGCGGCCGTCAGCGTCCGGCTCCGGCAGCTGCTCGACGACGCCGCCGGCGAGCAGTGCCCGGTAGATGGCGATCGCCCGCCGGATGTGCCGCAGCTGCGCCGGCCGCTCCTCGTGGTTGTCCTCCAGCAGGTGGCGCATGTGCGCGAGCGTGTCGCCCGGTCGGTTGATCACGTTGAGCAGCATCGCGTGGCTGACCTGGAAGCTGGAGGTGAGCGGCTCCGGCTCGGCCTCCACCAACCTGTTGAAGGTCGACTCGGCCCAGTTGATCTCGCCCTCGCGGGGCTGCTTGCGGACCACCTTGCGCCGCTTCTTCGGGTCGTCGCCGGCCTTGGCCAGCGCCTTCTGGTTCAGGGTCACGTACTCGGGCGCCTGCACCACGACCGTGCCCAGCGTGTCGAAGCCGGCCCGCCCGGCGCGGCCGGCGATCTGGTGGAACTCCCGGGCGTTGAGCAGCCGGGTGCGGGTGCCGTCGTACTTGGCGAGCCCGGTGAACACGACGGTGCGGATCGGCACGTTGATGCCGACCCCGAGGGTGTCCGTGCCGCAGACCACCTTGAGCAGGCCGCTCTGGGCGAGCCGTTCCACCAGCCTGCGGTACTTCGGCAGCATGCCGGCGTGGTGCACCCCGATGCCGTGGCGCACCAGCCGGGACAGCGTGCGGCCGAAGCCCGCCGAGAACCGGAACGCGCCGATCAGCTCGGCGATCTGGTCCTTCTCCTCCCGACTGCAGACGTTGATGCTCATCAGCGCCTGGGCGTGCTCGATCGCCGCGACCTGGGTGAAGTGCACGACGTACACCGGCGACCCGTGAGTGGCGAGCAGCTCCTCCACCGTCTCGTGCAGCGGGGTGGTGGCGTAGGAGAACATCAGCGGTACCGGCCGCTCGCCCGAGCTGACCACCGAGGTGGGTTGACCGGTGCGCCGGGTCAGGTCCTCCTTGAACCGCCTGACGTCGCCGAGGGTGGCCGACATCAGCAGGAACTGGGTGTGCGGCAGCTCGATCAGCGGGACCTGCCAGGCCCAGCCGCGCTCCGGGTCGGAGTAGTAGTGGAACTCGTCCATCACGACCTGGCCGGCGTCGCTGTCGGCGCCGTCGCGCAGCGCGATGTTGGCCAACACCTCGGCGGTGCAGCAGATGATCGGGGCGCGCGGATTGATGCTCGAGTCGCCGGTCATCATGCCGACCTGGTCGGCGCCGAACACGTCGCACAGGGCGAAGAACTTCTCCGAGACCAGCGCCTTGATCGGCGCGGTGTAGAAGCTGCGGATGCCCTGGGCCAGCGCGGCGAAGTGGGCGCCGACGGCGACCAGGCTCTTGCCGGAACCGGTCGGCGTGCTCAGGATGACGTTCGCGCCGGACACGATCTCGATCAGCGCTTCCTCCTGCGCCGGGTACAGGGTGATTCCCTGCTCGGTCGCCCAGAGTGTGAAGGCGTCGTAGAGCGTATCGGCGTCGGCGGTGTCCGGAAGATTCTCGGTGAGCGTCATGTCACAGTCGATGGTGCCTGGTCTGAGCCGAAAGGCCCAACCCGGGTGGATTCACGGCGTGGCGGCGCCCTCCGGGTCGCGCCGCTGCGGTGCCTGCCCGGGTCCGGAATCCAGCTCGGGGCACTGTTCGGGCCCGATCATCGGCTCCGGGGGCAGTGGTTCGGCGAGCGCCAACGGGCTGGCGAGCCGGGTCGGGGTGGTTCGCCCACGCAGCGTGATGGCGTCGCCGAGGGCCCAGCGGCCCCTCTCCGCGGGACTGGCCAGGGCGAGCGCGCCGCCGGCCGCCAGCACCCGCCCAGGCACGTTCTTGGCCAGCTCGGTGAGCCGGGCCGCCTCGTTCACCGGGTCGCCGATCACGGTGTACTCGTAGCGCCGCACGTTGCCGATGTAGCCGGCCACCGCGTCGCCGGCGGACACCCCGATGGCGGCGCACACCTCGGGCACCTCGGCCTCCAGCCGCACGGCCAGCTGGCGGGCGGCGGCCAGCGCCCGGCTGACCGGGTCGTCGATGTCGTTGGGGGCGCCGAACACGGCGAGCGCCGCGTCGCCCTCGAACTTGTTGATCCAGCCGCCGCAGGCCTCCACGACCTCCACCACGACGCTGAAGAACTGGTTCAGCAGCGCCACGACCTCCGTCGGTGGGCGGGCGCCGGCCAGCGCGGTCGAGCCGACCAGGTCGACGAACAGCACCGCGACCCTGCGCACCTCACCGCCCAACCGGACTTCCGAGGCGGCGGTGGCGGCGCTCGCCACGTCGTGGCCGACCTGGCGGCCGAACAGGTCACGGATCCGGTCGCGTTCCCGCAGACCGGCGGCCATCGTGTTGAAACCGGCCTGCAGCTGACCCAGCTCGGAGCGGTCGTAGACCGGCAGCGACACGTCCAGGTCACCCTGTTCGACCTGCTGCAGGGCCAGCCGCACCGAGCGGACCGGGTCGGCCACAGCGCGCGCGGCGCCCACCGTGGTGAGGAAGCCCATCCCCAGTGCCACCGCGCAGCCGGCCAGGATCACCAGGCCCAGCTGGTCGGCCGGCACGTCGCCGTAGACCATCGAACCGAGGCCGGCCACCAGCAGACCGCAGACCGGGACGCCGGTGCCGAGCATCCAGAACAGCACCGGCCGCAGCAGCACGCTGCTCTTGAAGCCCTTCGCGGGTGGGTTGCCGGCCAGCACACGGGATACCGCGCGGCGCAGGATGCGCTCGGCCAGCAGGTAACACAGGGCGCAGGTGGTGATGCCACCGACGAGCACGTCCTCGGCGACAGCCAGCCCCAGCCGGACCGAGAAGGACGCGTTGACCACGCCGAACAGCACCGCCGCCGCGACCCAGATGACGGTCAGGACCAGCGTCACCCGCAGTGGCCCGTAGAGCACGAGCTGGCGCTCCTGGCGGGAGTCGTCGACCCGCGCGCGGAACCACAGCCCGATCCAGAGCATGCCGAGCGGAATGGTGATCGCCAGGTAGCCGAACATGACCGTGAGGTTGACCAGCAGCACCCGCTGAGGGTCGGCCAGGTCGCCCTTGGGCAGTACCCAGAGCGCGAACGCCGCCGTACCAGCCGTGCCGACGACGTTCGCGGTGATCATCACCGCCGCGAGCAGCAGCCGTGCCGGCCAATCTATGACCGATCGCCGCCCCCCGGCGCGCCTGGGTCTCACCACGGTCGTCAACGTTACGCCCCGTGGCCGGACCGACCCCCGTGTTACCCCCCAGTGTTACCCCCGGACGACGGTCCCCACGCCGACCTGTGCGCGCCGCGACGGCGGCTCCAGCCGCAGTCCGCGACCCACCGCACCGCCGAGGTAGATCGGCCGCCGCACGTGCAGCACCGGCCAGGCCGGCGAGGCCGGGAAGAACGCGCTGAGCTCCGAGCCGGGCAGCAGCCCGAACTTGGCGCAGGTGTCGGCGAACGCGTCGTACTGCTTGACCGCCTCGGACACGTTGCCGGCCGCCAGGTGCGCCTCGATCAGCGCACGCCGTGCGCTCTCCCGCAGCGGCGCCTCCTCGACCACGAGCATCCCGGCGCGGATCGCCGGCTCGTGCCGGCCCGCCTCGGTCAGGCGGCGGCAGAGCGACTCGAGGGCGTGCAGGCGGACCCGGTGGAACCGCTCCCGCTCCTGGCGCGCCCAGACCTCGCCGAAACCGGGCAACAGGTCCGCGGCGAGCTCTTCGACCAGCTCGTCCGCCGCGGTCGCCTCGACCTGGGCCGGGTTCCGCTTCCATGCGCGGAGCCGCTCCAGCGCGTGCGCCAGGTCGACGTCGACGTGGTCGGCCAGCCGGAGCGTGTCGCCCTCGGCGGTCACCAGCTCGCCGAGTGCGTCACACACCCCTTCGAGGGTGCCCAGCGCGACGTCGGTGGAGCGTTCCGGCCAGAGCACCGTGGCCAGCTCACCGGTGGTGCGCGGAGTGGCGGTCACCGCGAGCAGCGCGAGCAACCGGCGCTCGTCCGCGTCGAGCGGCGAGGTCGTGGTATCGGTGTCGGTTCTACCGCCGAGGGGAATTCGTAGCTCGAATGAGCCCAGTACTCGCAGCCAGGGCCGGCGTACCGGCACGTCACAGCATGGCTGTTGGTCCGACATTTCGTGTGTCCCCACATTTCGGCCGGCGGACGAGCTCGAGCCACTCGAGCTACCGCCAACACTGATGATGTTTGCCGACGCGTCTGAACGCCTTCGGGCGCGGGTCGGCCCAAGTAGTGTCCCCGGTGTACGGGATGCTGGCTAGGTCCGATCCGGGATACATCTTCGCCCATTCGTGCCGCTCACCCCGAGTCGGGGTCGGAATTGCCTGTCCGTCCTAACTGGACGGGTGCTTGAGGTAGCCCGTTCAGGTCCGCGCGGACTGCAGCCGCACGTGTGTCCCGCGCGCGTCTGTCCACACATGTAGCAGGTCACAGTGTTGCCGGGCGATCCACATGCCGCGCCCGCGCGGGCTGTTCGGATGCGGAGGACGCAGTCCGGGCAGCGGGTCGCGCAATGTGCCGCTGTCGTGAACTTCACAGATCAACTGGTCGCCCTGGCGCCAGATCTGCAGCAGTCCGACCCCGTAGCCGTGCTCGACGGCATTGCTCGCCACCTCGTTCACCGCGAGCACGAAGTCCTGTGCGTGCGGCTGGCTCATCCGGGTGTACCCGGTGGCCTCGCCGACCGCCGTGCGCAGGTCGATCAGCTGCCACGGCGTGAAGGTCAGCTCGCGGTCCGGTGGGCCGAGCCGAGGCGGTGGCAGCACCGGATGCATGGAGAGGACCTCGGTCGGCGTCCGCACCTCCGGGTTCTCCCTCGGGGTGCCATCGGCACCGATCACCTCCGTGTGGTTCCACCGGACCGCGGCCGACACCGTCTCGGTCTCGAGCGCGGTGGGGTAGAGGCAGGTGATGGTGACCGGCAGTGCCGCCAGCGCCACGTTGGTGGCCGCGTCCGCCTCCACCCAGGCCGACGGGTGCAGGCCCGGCCGGTGCGGGTGGTGTTCCACGAGCACCTCCACGGGCCCGGCCCAGTTGGTGAGCTCGCTCAGCTCCTGGGCGCGCAGCGAGATCACCCCCTGGCCGGACCCACACAACAGGGAGTCCGGTGGCGGCAGGTGGATCAGCCCTGCCGAGTCGCCGAGCACCCCGCGCAGCCGGCGTTCGGTAGGGTCGGATGCAATCACCGCCACCGGGGTGTCCCGGTTGAGTGCCCGCTCGATCATCGGCACCGCGACGTCGATCAGATGGTCCGAGGAGGAGTAGTACGCGGCCCGGTGGGTGAACCGCCTCGGTAGTGCGGTCCGGGTGCTCTCGAACCTCACGGCGCGATCGCTTCCCGCAGCGTCAGCTGCGCGGTGAACCCGGCGCCGCAGCGGTCCAGCACCCGGCGGATGCACGGCTGCACCCCGTAGAGCACGAGCCGGTGGCTCTGCGGGAAGCTCTCGGCGGCCTGCACGAACTGGATGATGGTGGTGACGTCGGCGAAACGCAGCGACTCCAGGTGGACCTGGATCTCGTCGGTCTGGCCGGCCGCGCGCAGTGCCCGGTCGAGTTCCTTGTCGATGATGGTGCGGACCAGGTGCCGGTTGCTGAAGTCGATCTCGCCGGATACCCGGGTGGTGTACGGCGCATGCCGGGTGATCCGCAGCAGCCCGTCGTCGTAGATCGCGGGAGTGGCCACTTCGATCGAATGCATCTCGCGTAGTTCGGTGAGTTCGGAGGTCGACCAGTCGGTCCGTTCGTATTGGCACAGCATGGTCACGGGGTGGCCCTGCATGCCCTCGTGCAGTGTCCGGTCGTACTCGGCGAGCGGGACGCCCGCCGGCCGGTGGACCGCGCCGCCCGGCTCGTCGGTGACCCGGACGCCGGCATAGCCCTCGGACAGGGACTTGCCGATGGTCTGGGAGACCAGCTCGGCCATCTCCGGCAGGGACAGCTTCCAGAGCTGGTTCGTCAGCTCCGGCGGGAAGACGGCCAGCTGTCCGGTACTCAGGTAGCCGTCGACGTCGATATTGTCTTCACGCAGCCGGCGCAGCAGCGGCTCGGTGGAGCGGGCGCCGTCGTAGTAGAGGATCTTCTCGTGGCGCCTGAAGCCCTCGGCGACGAACCCGGCCGCGATCTCCCAATGCTGTTCGTCGCTATCCATCACGACGCATGCGTGATCGCCTAGCGCGATCTCGTGCAGCGTCTTGGACACAGACAAAATTCACCCGCCCGAGTTCATCACCGTGTGCCGCTCGGGGCCAACTGTATGTGATCGAGACCGCACTACGGCACTCTGCCAGGCCGGACGGCGGGAACAGAGCGCCAAACGGACGCTCGACCAGCCGTCAACAGCGGCTGCCGGCCCGCTGACCTGGCCCGTGCCCGTATCAGATTGCACATCAGCCGCATACGCAACATGCGTATGACGTTCGTCGACTTTTTCCGGCAACTCACCGGAGACCGCTGGCGTGCGGCCGCTATCTCCGGCACTACCCGCCGGGCTGGTCACCCAGCTGTTCGCCCAGCTGTCCGACGCGCTGCTGACCGCGCTGTTGACCAAGCTGTTCACCGCGCTGTTCACCGCGCTGTTCACCGGGCCGTCCGATGCGCTGTTCACCGGGCCGGATGCGGCCCCGCGCGCCGTGCCGGCGGGCGCTCACCCGGACCGTGGCGCGCAGCAGCCCGATGACGACCAGGCCGCCGCCGACCAGGCCCACCCCGACGGGGTTCGAGCCGGGCGCCACCATCAGGTAGAGCACGGTCAACAGTGGCCACCAGACCAGGGTCGAGGCCAGCCGACTGCCGGCCAGCAGCGGTTCGGGGTTCACCCTCGGTCGCTCGATCGGGCCGGCCATCACGTCACCGGAAACCGGGTAAGCCCGCGCCCCGCGCTGCCCGCACGGTCGTGCTCGGTGTGCTCCGGTGCCGCCCGCGCATGGTCAACCCCCTGGACCCGGCCGGGTTCCGACCGGTTGGGCAGTGATCTTCCCGACACCGCGATCGTGCCACCGGGAGCCGTCGATCCCGGTGAGGCGGGCGCTCTCCAACGGGTGTGTCGGATCAGTTCACGAATGGTTAACTGGCCCTTCGACGGATGACGGGGCACCCTGATCGCGTGCGGAACCCGATTCCCCCGGTCACGGGGCGCAGCCGAGCTGGGCTGCCGGTCAACCACGGTGCCGTCGGAACGGGCCGGCTCCATCACTGCGCGTGGTCGTGCGATCGTCATGATTGTGGATTCCTGGCATCTGGTCGAGTCTGAGCTCGATGTGGACCGGTTGGCGCAGACCGAGTCGCTGTTCGCGCTGTCCAACGGGCACATCGGGCTGCGCGGCAACCTCGACGAGGGCGATCCGCACGCACTGCCCGGGACCTACCTGAACTCGCTGTACGAGACGCGGCCGCTGCCCTACGCCGAGGCGGGCTACGGCTACCCCGAGTCGGGGCAGAGCGTCATCAACGTGACCAACGGCAAGCTGATCCGGCTGCTGCTGGACGACGAGCCGTTCGACATCCGCTACGGCGAGCTGCACCGCCACGAGCGCACCCTGGACTTCCGGGACGGCGTGCTGCGCCGCGAGGTGGAGTGGACCAGCCCGGCCGGCCAGCGGGTCAAGGTCCGGTCCACCCGGCTCGTCTCCTTCGTGCAGCGCTCCATCGTGGCCATCCAGTACGAGGTCACCCCGGTGGATGCGCCGGCCCGGATCGTGCTGCAGTCGGAGCTGATCGCGAACGAGCAGCTCCCGCCGGCGGGCAACGACCCCCGGGTGGCGGCGGTGCTGGAGGCCCCCCTGGAGGCGGAGGAGGCTGACGCCAACCACAGCGGCGCGGTGATGGTGCACTCCACCAGGGTCAGCGGGCTGCGGATGGCCGCCATGATGGACCACCTCTGGGCGGGCGCGGACGACGTACTGGTCACGACCGAGTGCAAGCCCGACGTCGGCAGGCTCACCCTGAGCACCACGCTGCAACCCGGTCAGACGTTCACCCTGACCAAGTTCGTCGGCTACGGCTGGTCCAGCCAACGCACCCGCCCGGCGCTGCGCAGCCAGGTGGCCGGCGCGGTCACCGGCGCCCGGCACACCGGCTGGGAGGGGCTGTGCACCGAGCAGCGTGAGTACCTGGACGACTTCTGGGAACGCGCCGACGTCCGGCTCGACGGCGACGACCGGCTTCAGCACGCCATCCGCTTCTCGCTGTTCCACGTGCTGCAGGCGGGCGCGCGCACCGAGCAGCGGGCCATCCCGGCCAAGGGGCTGACCGGCTCCGGCTACGACGGGCACACCTTCTGGGACACCGAGACGTTCCTGCTGCCGGTGCTCACCTACACCGCGCCGCACGCCGCCAGGGACTCGCTGCGCTGGCGGCACAGCACGCTGGATCTGGCCAGGGAGCGGGCCGCCCAGCTCGGGCTGGCCGGCGCCGCCTTCCCGTGGCGCACCATCCGGGGCCAGGAGAACTCGGCGTACTGGCCGGCCGGGACGGCCGCCTACCACATCAACGCGGACATCTCCGACGCCGTGCTGCGCTACGTGAACGCGACCCAGGACGCCGACTTCGAGCGGGACTACGGGCTGGAGATCCTGGTCGAGACGGCCCGGCTGTGGATCTCGCTGGGCCACGCCGACGCGGCCGGGAAGTTCCGCATCGACGGCGTGACCGGGCCGGACGAGTACTCCGCGATCGCGGACAACAACGTCTACACGAACCTGATGGCGCAGCGGAACCTGCGCGGCGCGGTGGACGTGGTGAAGGCGCACCCGGAGAAGGCCGCCGAGCTGGACGTGCAACCGCCGGAGATCGAGCGCTGGCGCCGGGCCGCCGAGTCGATGTACGTGCCCTACGACGAGCGCCTCGGCGTGCACCCGCAGGCCACCGGGTTCACCGACCACGAGCGGTGGGACTTCGAGAACACCCCGCCGGAGCGCTACCCGCTGCTGCTGCACTTCCCCTACGGCGACATCTACCGCCGCCAGGTGATCAAGCAGGCCGACCTGGTGCTGGCCCTGCACCTGCGCGGGGACGCGTTCACGGCCGAGCAGAAGGCCCGCGACTTCGCCTACTACGAGCCGCTCACGGTGCGCGACTCGTCGCTGTCGGCGTGCACCCAGGCCATCGTGGCCGCCGAGGTCGGGCACCTGCGGCTGGCCCAGGACTACCTGGTCGAGGTGGCACTGACCGACCTGGACGACCTGCACCACAACACCGGCAGCGGACTGCACATGGCCAACCTGGCGGGCGTGTGGCTGGGGCTGGTCGCCGGGTTCGGCGGGATGCGCGACCACGACGGGGCGCTCACCTTCGCGCCCCGGCTGCCCCCGGGCTGGACCCGGCTGCGGTTCGGGATGACCTGGCACGGGAGCCAGCTGCGGGTGGACGTCACCGCCGGCGAGGCGAGCTACAAGCTGGCCGGCGGCGAGCCGCTGGCGCTGCGCCACCACGGGCAGAAGATCACCGTGCGGGCCGGCAAGACGCTGACCAAGCCGATCCCGCCCGCGATCACCCCGGCACCGGTGCACCAGCCGCCCGGTCGCCCACCGCTGACCGGCCGACCCGACGGCGTCCCCTGGGGCAGCTGAGACGTCCGAGCACCGGCGGCGGCCGAGCCGCGGGGTGCCGCCCGAGCCGTCCCGGCGGCGGCCGGGCAGCGGCCGTTGCGCGTCACGGCGGCGCCGGGCGTGGCGTCACAGCAGTGCTGGCAGCACCGCGTCGATCAGGTGTGGGCCGGGCTCGGCGAGCGCGTTGGCCATCGCCGCGGCGAACTCCTCGCTGGTCGTCGCGCGGACGGCCGGGACGCCCATGCCGGTGGCCAGCGCGACGAAGTCCAGGTTCGGGTTGGACAGGTCGAGCAGCTCGCGGGCCTTGGGGCCGGGTGCGCCGTCGGCCTCGGTGGTGGCCGCGCCGACCTTCTGCAGCTCCAGCCGCAGGATGGCGTAGGCGCTGTTGTTGTAGATCACCGTGGTGACGTCGAGGTTCTCCCTGGCGTGGGTCCACAGCGCCGAGATGGTGTACATCGCCGAGCCGTCCGCCTGCAGGCAGAGCACCGGCCGGTCCGGCGCGGCGACCGCGGCGCCGGTGGCCGAAGGCAGCCCGAAGCCGATCGCCCCGCCGGTCAGGGTCAGCAGGTCGTGCCGGGGTGAGCCCTCGGTGGCCGCCGGCAGGGAGAGGCCGGAGGTGACCGCCTCGTCGACCACGATCGCGCCCTCCGGCAGCAGCGCGCCGACCACGGCGGCCGCGGTGTCCGCGGTCAGCGCACCCGTGGGCAGCTCCGGCAGCTTGGCCGGTGCGACGGCCGCCACGGTGCCCGGCGCGAGCTCGTCGGCCAGCTGGGCCAGCGCGGCGACCGGCGAACCCTCGGGCGCGGCCAGCACGTGCACCTGGCAGCCCTCGGGTACCAGGTCGCTCGGTGCGCCGGGGTAGGCGAAGAAGGTGACGGGGGAGCGGGCGCCGGCCAGTACCAGGTGCTTGGCGCCCCCCAGCTGGTAGGTGGCCATCTCGGCCAGGTAACCCAGCCGGTCGACCGCGGGCAGCCCGGCGCCGCGCTCCAGCCGCGCCGGGAACGTCTCGCAGAGCAGCTTCGCGCCGGTGGCCGCGGCGATCCGGGCGGCCGCGCTGAGCCCGGGCTCGCGGGTGGCCGCGCCGCCGATCAGCAGCACGGTGTGCTCACCGGACCGCAGGGCCTTGGCGGCCTCGTCGACGGCCTCGGTGGGCACCTGGGGAGCTGCCGCCGCGGGGGAGGCGAGCTGCGGCGCGGCGGCAGCGCCCGGTCCCCAGGACACGTCGGCGGGCAGCATCAGGGTGGCCACCTGGCCGGGCGGGCCCATCGCGGCGGCGACCGCGGCGGCGGCGTCGCCCGCCACGTCCTCGACCCGTTCGGTGCGCCGGACCCAGCCGGACACGGTGCCGGCGATCGCGTCGATGTCCGACTCCAGCGGGGCGTCGTACTGCTTGTGGTACGTGGCGTGGTCGCCGACGATGTTGACGATCGGGGTGTGCGCCCGCCGGGCGTTGTGCAGGTTCGCCAGGCCGTTGCCGAGGCCGGGGCCCAGGTGCAGCAGCACCGCGGCCGGGCGGCCGGCGATGCGCGCGTAGCCGTCCGCCGCGCCGGTGGCGACCCCCTCGAAGAGGGTGAGTACCCCGCGCATCGCGGGCACCGAGTCCAGGGCGGCCACGAAGTGCATCTCCGAGGTCCCCGGGTTGGCGAAGCACACCTCCACGCCGCCCTCGACCAGCGTGTTGATCAACGCCTGGGCGCCGTTCATGGGGGACTCCCTCCTTGGTCGGACCTGTGAGTGGCGATGGTCGCTCTGGCGACCATCGCCACTCACGGCTCCAGCAGCACGCCGGGGTTGAGGATCCCGGTGGGGTCGAACGCCCGCTTGATGCGGCGCATCAGATCGATCGTGGCGGGGTCGGTCAGCTCGAGGAAGTAGCGCTTCTTGGCCCGGCCGATGCCGTGCTCGCCGGAGATCAGCCCGCCCAGCTTCATGCTCGCCTCGAACAGCTCGCGCAGCAGCGCGGAGCGCACCTCGTCGTCGGGTTGGAACACGGCCAGGTGCACGTTGCCGTCGCCGGCGTGCCCGCAGCCGAACACCGCGGCGCCGTGCCGCTGGCCGATCTCCTGTGCGGCGGCCAGGAACTCCGGGATCGCCGCGCGCGGGACCACGGTGTCGATGATGTCGTTGGCGCCGGCCGCCTTGGACGTCCAGAACGCCTTCTCCCGCGCCTCGACCAGCCGGCGGGCGGACGGGCCGGGCAGCACGTACAGATCGATCGCGCCCAGCTCGGTGAGTAGGTTGCCCAGCTGCTCGGTGTCCTCGTCCAGCCGCTGCGCGTGCCCGCTCTCCAGCATCACCAGCAGGTAGGCCTGCGCCTTCTCCCTGACCTCGGTGGGTACCCCGAGGTCGAGCTTCTGGGCGTACGTGATCGCGCCCATGGTGAGCCCGTCGATGTACTCCAGGATCAGCGGCGCCACCCCGCTGTGCACCACCTTCGGCACCGCGCGGGCGACCTCGTCCACGGTGTGGAACGGGGCCAGCACGGTGGCCTGGTGCGGCGGCCGGGGGTAGAGCCGCAGGGTCACCTCGGTGACCACCGCCAGGGTGCCCTCCGAGCCGATGATCAGCTGGGTGAGGTCGTAGCCGGTACTGGCCTTGACCAGCTTGCCGCCGGTGCGCAGCACCTCACCGGTCGGCAGCACCGCCTCCAGCCCGAGCACCTGGCTCCGGGTGACCCCGTAGCGCACCGCCCGCATGCCGCCGGCGTTGGTGGCCACGTTGCCCCCGAGGCTGGCGCTCAGCTCGCCGGGGTAGACCGGGTAGGTCAGCCCGTGCGCCGAGGTCGCCTCGTCCAGCTCGCTCAGCGTCACCCCGGGCTGGACCACCGCGACGTGGTTGTCCACGTCGATCTCGAGCACCCGGTTCATCCGCTCGAGGGAGATCACCAGGCCGCCGGGCTCCGGGATCGCCGCCCCGGACAGCCCGCTGCCGCTGCCTCGCGCGGTGACCGCGAGCTGGTGCGCCGAGGCGACCCGGAGCACTCCGGACACCTCCGCGGCGCTCGCCGGCCGCACCACGGCGCCCGGTTGCTGGGCCGCCGCCGAGAGCATCTCGTCGTGGCCGTAGTCGGGACTGATCTGGTCGCCGGTGAGCACCTGGTCCCGGCCGACGACCTCGGCCAGCGCGGCCGCGACATCGGCGGAGACAGTTCCCGACGTCCCTGTTCCGGACGTCCCCGTATCGGACGTCCCTGTGTCGGACATCGTCGCCCTCCTCGCCCGCCCTGTCCCAGAACCTACTGACCGGTAGCGATTGCGGCCAGCACGTTGTGCGGCTCAGTCGATCTTAGGGGTCCGACGGCAGTGGAGTCGCACGCTCGGTCCCGCAGGCTCGGTCTCTCAGGCTCGGTCCCTCAAGCGGAAGTACGCAGCTCCACCTCGGTCGGCGGCGCGGAGCGCAGTGTCTGCAGCACGACGCAGTACCGCTCGGTCAGCTTGACCAGGGTGGCCAGTTCGTCCGCCGAGGCGGAGCTCTTGAGATCGAAGGTGAGCCGGATGTCCCGGAATCCCACCGGGGCGTCCTTGGCTACCCCGAGGGTGCCCCGGAAGTCGAGGTCGCCCTCGGCGTGCACCCGGCCGGAGACCTCCAGCCCGAGCGAGGTGGCCACCGCGCGCAGGGTGACCCCGGCGCACGCGACCAGTGCCTCGAGCAGCATGTCGCCGGAGCACAGCTGGGTCCCGTCGCCGCCGGTCGCAGGGTGCAACCCCGCCTCGGCGAGCGCGGTGGCGGTCTGCACCCGGCAGGCCACGCCGGTGCCGTCCAGCTCGCCGTCGGCCTTGAGGGTGACCACGGCGGAGGTCGGGTCTTCGCGGTATTGGGTCTTGAGTGGGGCCTGCAGGCCCTTGAGCGTGGTCGCGTCCATGCCCCGAGTCTGCCTAATCGGCACCGGTGCCGCCGGGCCAGCGGCGTGACGGCTGGACATGACCCCCGACGTGACCCCGACATGACCATGACATCACCGGCGCACGGCGGCCGGCTCGCGGCCGGTGTGGGACGCTTCGTCCGTGGCCACGCCTGCTCCGGACACCGAGCCGGCCCGTGGGTCGAGCCAGGCACCCGACGGGCGGGTGGTGACCGTGCCCAACCTGCTCAGCGCGGTGCGGCTGGCCGGCGTGCCGCTGTTCCTCTGGCTGCTGCTGGGGCCGCACGCGGACGGCTACGCGGTCGCGGTGCTGATGGTGGCCGGGTTCACCGACTGGCTCGACGGCAAGGCCGCGCGCTGGCTCAACCAGTACAGCCGGCTCGGTGAGCTGCTGGACCCTGCCGCCGACCGGCTCTACATCCTGGCCACCCTGGCCGCGTTCCTGATCCGGGGCATCGTGCCGTGGTGGGTGGTGGCCGCCTTGATCGGCCGCGACCTGGTGCTGGCGATCTGCGTCGCGGTGCTGCGCCGCCGGGACTACGGCCCGTTCCCGGTGACCTATCTCGGCAAGGCGGCCACCTTCAACCTGCTCTACGCGTTCCCGTTGTTGCTGCTGGCGCAGGGTGCGTCGGGGCTGGCCGAGGTGTGCCGACCGATCGGCTACGCCTTCACGGCGTGGGGCGGCGCGCTCTACCTGTGGTCGGGTTTTGTCTACCTCATCCAGTTCGGGCGGGCCATGCGCCGACCGGTGCCAACCCCGACAGGGGGACTCGATAGGCTAACTGGGTGACCCCTGAGGACCTGAAATTCTCTGAAGCCCACGAATGGGTGGGCGCGACCGCTGATGACACCGCGCGGGTGGGCATCACCGACTATGCCCAGAACCAGCTGGGCGATGTGGTGTTCGTCCAGTTGCCCGAGGTGGGCCAGCGGATCGTCGCGGGTGCGTCGATCGGGGAGATCGAGTCGACCAAGTCGGTCTCCGATCTGTTCGCTCCGGTGTCCGGGGAGGTGACGGCCGTCAACGAGGCACTCGTGGACCAGCCGGAACTGGTCAACTCCGAGCCCTACGGTGCCGGCTGGATCTTCGAGGTCCGCACCGACGAACCGGTCGCCCAGAGCGTGCAGGGACTGCTCGACGCCTCGGCCTACCGCTCGCTGACCGAACAATCCTGACCCGTGGCCGCGCGGTAGGTTGGGCGCAACCCAGCTTGAACTCAGCACCGCCATCAGCGGCCCATCCGACCACCGCAGGAGGAGACCCCGAGGTGACCACCAACGACGGGCCCGGCGTGCCACCAGAACGCTCCCCGGAGACTACGTCGGTTTTCCGGGCCGACTTCCTCCAAGAGCACGAGGCGCCGGCGGCGGACCAACCCGTCTCCGGTGTCGATGCGCTGCCTCCGGGTTCCGCGCTGCTCGTGGTGAAGCGCGGTCCGAACGCCGGGTCCCGGTTCCTGTTGGACCAGGCGACGACCAGCGCCGGCCGGCACCCTGAGAGCGATATCTTCCTCGATGACGTGACGGTTTCCCGGCGACACGCCGAGTTCCGCCGCGATGTCGGCGAATTCGTGGTGGTCGACGTCGGCAGCCTCAACGGCACGTACGTGAACCGAGAGCCGGTGGACACCGCCGTCCTCGCGAACGGGGACGAGGTACAGATCGGAAAGTTCCGGCTGGTCTTCCTGACCGGTCCTCGGGACGCCGGTCAGGGGGCAGGCCAGGGCAGCGGGTGACCGCCCCACACTGGTCCCGGGGCCGCGGCGCGGAGGACGGGCGATGGAGCATCGGAGCGGTGCTCGACCGACTGCGCGGCGAATTCCCGGACGTGACCATTTCCAAGATCAGGTTCCTCGAGTCGGAGGGGTTGATCTCGCCGGCCCGCAGTGCGTCCGGGTACCGGCAGTTCTCCGGCGAGGACCTGGACCGGCTGCGCTTCGTGCTCGCCGCCCAGCGGGACCACTACCTGCCCCTGAAGGTCATCAAGCAGCAACTGGACGAGCGTGACGGTCATGGTCCCGGGGAAGCCCGCCCACTCGTCGCGGTACCCAGCGGAGCACCGGAGACGCCGTCGGTGACCAACAAGGTGCGGCTGACCCGCGAGGACCTGCTGTCCGAGGCCGACATCGACGGGGGTTTGCTCGCCGCGCTCGAGCAGTACGGCATCGTGCGGCCTGGCCCGGCCGGGTTCTACGACACCGACGCCGTCGAGCTGGCCCGCACCGCGAGCGCGCTGACGGAGTTCGGCATCGAGCCCCGGCACCTGCGCGCGTTCCGGGCCGCCGCCGACCGGGAGACCGGCCTGCTGCAGCAGATCGTCGGCCCGATGGCCCGGCAACGGGACCCGGATGCGGCCGCTCGGGCGGAGGACCTACTCCGAGAGATGGCAGGTTTGTCGGTCCGACTTCACGCTCTGTTGATACGGGTGGGCCTCCGCGAGGGGCTACCCCGGTGAATTCGGTCCGGACGGGCCGTACATCGCCAGACGGCGCGCGAATGAGCGTTCGTCCGTGTAGCGTCTTCAGGTATCACGGTCCACTGGATCTGACCCGATAACAGCATATGCACAGGGGCCGATCAGGTGGTGCGAGTCCCCGTCGGGGAGGGAGGCGTGACGCGTGAGTGAGATGCGCGTAGTGGGTGTGCGAGTTGAGCTACCCGCGAACCAACCCATTCTCCTGCTACGGGAGACCAACGGTGATCGCTACCTGCCGATTTGGATCGGTTCGGTTGAGGCCACCGCGATCGCGCTGGAGCAGCAAGGGGTGAAACCGGCAAGGCCGCTCACCCACGATCTGCTCAAGGACGTGGTCAAGGCGCTTGGTCGCCGGCTGGAGCAGGTACGGATCACCGATCTGCAGGAGGGCACTTTCTTCGCGGAGTTGGTGTTCGACGGCGGGACACGGGTGTCCGCGCGGCCGAGCGACTCGGTGGCGTTGGCCCTGCGGGTGGGGGTGCCGATCCACGCGGAGGAGAACGTGCTCTCCGAGGCCGGCCTCATCATCCCGGACGAGCAGGAGGACGAGGTGGAGAAATTCCGCGAGTTCCTCGACTCGGTCTCCCCGGAGGACTTTCGGGGCGCACAACCCTGAAGTCACCCTCGAAGGTTGCCGCGCGTCGCGTTGACCGCCCGGTGACCTCGGCTTACGGTCACGGACATGGATTCCGAGCCGCCCGAGGAGAATGGCGAGCCAGCGGAGCAGGGTGAGCTCTTCCCCGGCTCGGCGCTCGATGACGGGCTGCCCGATGAGCTGTCCGGTTACCGGGGGCCGACCGCGTGTCAGGTGGTCGGCATCACCTATCGGCAACTGGACTACTGGGCGCGCACCGGGTTGGTCGTACCGACCATAAGAAGTGCGTCCGGCTCCGGCAGCCAGCGGCTCTACTCGTTCAAGGACGTGCTGGTCCTCAAGGTGGTCAAGCGGCTGCTGGACGCCGGGGTCTCGCTGCAGAACATCCGCCTCGCGGTGGACCACCTGCGGGCCCGGGGCATCCGCGACCTCGCCGGCATCACGCTGCTGAGTGATGGCACCACGGTCTACGAGTGTGCCTCGCCCGAGGAGGTCGTCGACCTGTTGCAGGGCGGCCAGGGCGTGTTCGGCATCGCCATCGGCGGCGCCATGCGGGAGATCACCGGCACCATCCGGGAGTTCCCCGCCGAGCGTGCCGACGGACTCGCCGCACCGGAGAGCCCACCGGACGAACTGAGCCGCCGCCGCGCCACCAAGCGCATCAGCTAGCCCGGTCCGGTCCGGCCTGTTGTTACCGAGCTACACACCAGGCAGGTTTTCGCGCTCCGCGGCCTGCCTCCTGTGCAGCTCGGTAACCGACCGGCGGGTGCGCTGCTCTCAGGTCGGGCGCAGGCGGGTGGAGGCCCGCACGATCAGCTCCGGGTCGAAGATCAGCTGGCGGTGCTGGTGCTCCGGCCCGTCCCGGCTCTCCGCGAGCACCAGTTCCGCCGCCGTGGTGCCGAGCAGCTGCCTTGGCTGGCTGACCGAGGTGAGCGGAACGGCGGCGGCCTTCGCGAACTCGATGTCGTCGTAGCCGACGATGGCGAGATCGTCGGGGACCCGCAGCCCGAGGCCGACCATCCGCTGCAGCAGACCGAGCGCGAGCAGGTCGTTGGCGCAGAACGCGGCGGTCGGGCGGCGAGCGGCCGGCAGCCCGGCCAACCGCTCGCCGGCCCGCCGGCCCTCGGCGACATTGAGCGCGGCGGTCTCCAGCACGGTCAGCTCGCCGGCGCCGGCCCGCGCGATCGCCCGTTCGGCGCCGGCGATGCGATCGACAACCTGCCCGATCGGCAGCGGGCCTCCGACGAACGCGATCTTCCGGTGCCCGGTCTCCAACAGGTGGGTCACGGCGAGGTCACCGCCCAGTACGTCGTCCACGGTCACCGAGCAGCGGCCCGGCCCGGCGGCCCGGTCGACCAGCACGACCGGAGTGCCGCGCGCGGCCAGTGCGTCGAGCCGGGGGTCGGCCGCGTCGACCGGGGTGATCAGGATGCCCTCGACGCGCTGCTGCTCGAGCAGGTCGAGGTACGCGGCCTGCCGCTCGCCGCTCTGCCCGCTGTTGCACAGGAACAACGCGAGCCCGGCGGCGTCGGCGCCCTCCTGCATGCCGTTCGCCACGTCGGTGAAGAACGGGTTGGACGCGTCCAGCACCACGTAGGCCAGCGTCCGGCTGCTGCCGCCCCGGAGCTGGCGGGCCGACTCGTTGCGCACGAAGCCCAGCTCGGTGATCGCGGCCAGCACCCGGCTCCGGGTGGCCTCGCTGACCAGACCCGGCCGGTTCAGCACGTTCGACACGGTGCCGAGGGAGACGCCGGCGCGCGCGGCCACCGTCTTCATGCTCGGTGCGCCGTTCGTGGTCACGCTGGCCTCGATCCATGAAACGTAAGCAATCCACTTTCAGATGAGATCGGAGAGAGTAACTGACGCGGGCACCGTGGTCTGCCCGGCCCGTGATGGCGATTGCGCGGGATGACGGTTACCTGCAAAGTTAGGAACGTCCGAGGTTCTCGCTCGGACATGAGGCGTCGGCCCGCAGTGTGCATGGACAACTTGAAACCTTTCAGTCTGGCCGCTGCGAAGGTCCTCGACCAGTACCTCGGAACGGAGCGGATCTCATGATCGACCAGACCGCCGCGAAGTCGGCGCTGCTCGCCCAGCGGATCGAGACACCGTCATGGGCCTACGCGAACTCCGGCACCAGGTTCAAGGTGTTCGCCCAGGCCGGAGTGCCCCGCACCCCCCGGGAGAAGATCGCCGACGCCGCGGTGGTGCACCAGCTCACCGGGGTGGCCCCGACGGTGGCGCTGCACATCCCGTGGGACCGGGTGGACGACTACGCCGAGCTCGCGAAGTTCGCCGCCGACGCCGGTCTGGCCCTCGGTGCGATCAACGCCAACGTCTTCCAGGACGACGACTACAAGCTCGGCAGCGTCACCAACCCGGACCCCCGGGTGCGCCGCAAGGCCATCGACCACCTGCTGGACTGCGTCGACGTCATGGACGCGACCGGGTCCCGCGATCTCAAGCTGTGGTTCTCCGACGGCACCAACTACCCGGGCCAGGACTCGATCCGCGCCCGGCAGGACCGGCTGGCCGAGGCGCTGCGCGAGGTGTACGACCGCCTGGGTGAGCACCAGCGGATGTTGCTGGAGTACAAGCTGTTCGAGCCGGCGTTCTACACCATGGACGTGCCGGACTGGGGCACCTCGTACGCGCACTGCATCGAGCTCGGCCCCAGGGCCACGGTCTGCATCGACACCGGCCACCACGCCCCGGGCACGAACATCGAGTTCATCGTGGCGTTCCTGCTGCGGGCCGGCCGGCTCGGCGCGTTCGACTTCAACTCGCGGTTCTACGCCGACGACGACCTGATGGTGGGCGCGGCCGACCCGTTCCAGCTGTTCCGGATCATGCACGAGATCGTGGCCGCCGATGCGCTGCGCGCGGATGCCGGGATCGCCTTCATGCTGGACCAGTGCCACAACATCGAGGCCAAGATCCCGGCGATCATCCGCTCGGTGCTCAACGTCCAGGAGGCGACCGCCAAGGCGCTGCTGGTCGACGCCGAGGCGCTGGCCACCGCGCAGCGCACCGGTGACGTGCTGGGCGCGAACGCGGTGCTGATGGACGCGTTCGCCACCGACGTCCGCCCACTGCTGCGCGAGCTGCGCACCGAGCAGGGCCTGGATCCCGACCCGGTCGCGGCGTACCACCGCTCCGGCTACCAGCAACGCATCGAGACGGACCGGGTCGGCGGCGTCCAGGCCGGCTGGGGCGCCTGACGTCGTGAGTGGCGAGTGGTCCTAAGGACCACTCGCCACTCACAGGGTCCGACGAAGGAGGACAGGTGGCCCACGAGGCCGTGCGCGAGCTGCTGGACCGGAGCAACCGGTTGGGCGCCGACCCGCGCAACACCAACTACGCCGGCGGCAACACCTCCGCCAAGGGCACCGACACCGACCCGGCGACCGGCCGGCCCGTCGAGCTGATGTGGGTCAAGGGTTCCGGCGGCGACCTGGGCACGCTCACCGAACCGGGGCTCGCGGTGCTCCGGCTGGACCGGCTGCGCGGGCTGGTCGACGTCTATCCCGGCGTCGAGCGGGAGGACGAGATGGTCGCCGCGTTCGACTACTGCCTGCATGGCAAGGGCGGCGCGCCACCCTCCATCGACACCGCGATGCACGGCCTGCTCGACGCCGAGCACGTGGACCACCTGCACCCGGACGCCGGCATCGCGCTGGCCACCGCCGCCGACGGGGAGGCACTGACCAAGGAGATCTTCGGTGACCGGGTGGCCTGGGTGCCGTGGCGCCGCCCCGGGTTCCAGCTCGGACTGGACATCGCGGCGATCAGGGCGGCGAACCCGAGGGCGATCGGGGTGATCCTCGGCGGGCACGGGATCACCGCGTGGGGCGCCACCGGCGCGGAGTGCGAGGCGAGCTCGCTGGAGATCATCCACACCGCCCAGCGGTACCTGGACGACCGCGGCGCGGCGGAGCCGTTCGGGCCCGTGCGCCCGGGGTACGAGCCGCTGCCGACCGACGAGCGGCGGGCCAGGGCGGCCGCGCTGGCACCGGCGATCCGCGGTGTGGCGTCCACCGACCGGCGCCAGGTCGGGCACTTCACCGACACCGACGCCGTGCTGGACTTCCTGTCCCGGGAGAAGCTCGCCCCGCTGGCCGCGCTGGGCACCTCCTGCCCGGACCACTTCCTGCGCACCAAGGTCCGGCCGCTGGTGCTCGACCTGCCGGCGACCGCGGCCCTGGACGAGCAGCTCGCCCGGCTCCGTGAGCTGCACGCCGCCTACCGGGACGACTACGCCGCGTACTACCAGCGGCACGCCTCGCCGGACTCCCCGGCCATGCGCGGCGCCGACCCGGCCATCGTGCTGGTGCCCGGGGTGGGCATGTTCAGCTTCGGCGCGACCAAGCAGACCGCCAGGGTCGCCGGCGAGTTCTACCTCAACGCGATCAACGTGATGCGCGGCGCCGAGGCGGTGTCGCGCTACGCACCGATCCCCGAGTCGGAGAAGTTCCGCATCGAGTACTGGGCGCTCGAGGAGGCTAAGCTGGCCCGGCTGCCGAAACCGAAACCGCTGGCCGCGCGGGTGGCGTTCGTGACCGGCGGGGGGTCCGGCATCGGGCGGGCGATCGCGCTGCGGCTGGCCGCCGAGGGTGCCTGCGTCGTCGTCGCCGACCGGGACGGTGCCGCCGCCGAGGCCGTGGCGAGAGAAATCAGCACAGCGGTCGGCACCGATACCGCCGTCGCGGTGACCGCCGACGTCACCTCCGCCGACGCCGTGGCCGCCGCCGTGGCCGCCGCCGCGGTGTCCTTCGGCGGGGTGGACCTGGTGGTCAACAACGCCGGGCTGTCCATCTCGAAGCCGCTGCTGGAGACCACCGAGGCCGACTGGGACATCCAGCACGACGTGATGGCGCGGGGCTCGTTCCTGGTCGCCAAGGCCGCCGCCAAGGTGATGATCGACCAGGGCATCGGGGGCGACATCGTCTACATCTCCAGCAAGAACGGGGTGTTCGCCGGCGCGAACAACGTGGCCTACGGCGCCGCCAAGGCCGACCAGGCACACCAGGTGCGGCTGCTCGCCGCCGAGCTGGGCGAGCACGGCATCCGGGTCAACGGGGTGAACCCGGACGGCGTGGTGCGCGGTTCGGGGATCTTCGCCGGCGGTTGGGGCGCCCAGCGCGCGGCGGTGTATGGCGTGCCGGAGGAGGAGCTCGGCGCGTTCTACGCCCAGCGCACCCTGCTCAAGCGCGAGGTGCTGCCGGAGCACGTGGCGGCGGCGGTGTTCGCCCTCACCGGCGGCGACCTCAGCCACACGACCGGCCTGCACATCCCGGTGGACGCCGGCGTGGCCGCCGCGTTCCTGCGCTGACCGCGTTCCTGCGCTGACCGCACCGACCGGCCCGCGACGGCCGGACCCTGCCTGTTGTTACCGAGCTGCACACCAGGCCGGTTGCCGGCGCGGAAAACCTGCCTCGCGTGCAGCTCGGTAACAAGGGCGGTGTGCAGCGCCACGTTCCGACTGGGTTACCGATCGGGCCGCGCGGGTGCCGACGGTGCAGGTCACCGCTAAGCTGGGCACGTAGTCGCTGATCCCATGCGGGAGAGCCCGACCGCGGCCAGCGGAGCGGGCGCCGAAGGAGCAAATCCTCCCCGGAACCTCTCAGGCACCTGGACCGCGTGGGCGAGACGCCTCTGGAAAGAGCGGCACGCGCCGTTCGCCGACGGGGAAAACCCGGTGTGACCGGGCGAATCTCTCAGGCGCCCCTGGCGGGGCACGGACAGAGGGGGAGGGCAGGCCGTACGCTGCCCGGACCCGGAGGCGCCATGACCCCGCCAGACACTCAACCAGCCACCACGACCACGGCGATGCCTACGGCGACGACGACCGCGGCCCGCCGCACTCTCGCCGAGCTCGAGCGCGGCATCCCCTTCGTGGACCGCCACATCGGGCCGGACGACACCGAGCTGGCCCGGATGGCCGAGGTGATCGGCGTCGGGTCGCTCGACGAGCTCGCCGACCGGGCGCTGCCCGCCGGCATCCGGACCGCCCTCGACCAGCCGACCACCCTGCCCGCGCCGGCCACCGAGTCCGAGTCACTCGCCGAGCTGCGGGCACTGGCCGCGCGCAACCGGCTGACCGTGCCGATGATCGGCCTGGGGTACCACGGCACCATCACGCCGCCGGTGATCCGCCGCTCGGTGCTGGAGAACCCGGCCTGGTACACCGCGTACACGCCGTACCAGCCGGAGATCAGCCAGGGCCGGCTGGAGGCGCTGCTGAACTTCCAGACCGTGGTGTCCGACCTGACCGGGCTGCCGGTCGCCGGTGCCTCGGTGCTGGACGAGGCCACCGCCGCCGCCGAGGCGATGACCCTGATCCGCCGTGCCGCCCGGCCCCGCAGCGCCCGGTTCGTGGTGGACGCGGACACACTGCCGCGCACCCTCGCGGTGTTGCGCACCCGCGCCGAGCCACTGGGTATCGAGATCGTCGAGGCGGACCTGGGCGACGGTCTCCCGGACGGGGAGTTCTACGGCCTGCTGCTCAGCTACCCGGGCGCGTCCGGCGCCGTCGTCGACCACGCTGCCGTCATCGGGGAGGCGCACGAGCGGGGTGCCAAGGTGGTGGTCGCCGCCGACCTGCTGGCACTGACCCTGCTGCGCCCGCCCGGCGAGATCGGCGCCGACGTTGCGGTCGGCAGCACTCAGCGCTTCGGCGTGCCGCTGGGCTTCGGCGGCCCGCACGCCGGCTACCTCGCGGTCCGCGACGACCTGCGTCGGCAGCTGCCGGGGCGTCTCGTCGGTGTGTCGATCGACGCGGACGGCGCGCCGGCGCTGCGGCTGGCGCTGCAGACCCGCGAGCAGCACATCCGCCGGGAGAAGGCGACCAGCAACATCTGCACCGCGCAGGTGCTGCTGGCCGTGGTCGCCTCGATGTACGCCGTGTACCACGGGCCGGACGGGCTGCGCGCGATCGCCGCCCGGGCGCACCGGATGGCCGCCGTACTGGCCGCCGCGCTGCGGGCCGGCGGGGTGTCGACCGGGCCGGACGGGTTCTTCGACACGGTGCTCGCCGAGGTGCCGGGGCGGGCCGACGCGGTCGTCGAGGCGGCGCACGCCGGCGGCATCGCGCTGCGCCGGGTGGACGCCGACCACGTCGGGGTGTCCTGCTCGGAACTGACCACCCGCGAGCACCTGGTCGCGGTGGCCGCGGCGTTCGGGGTCACCGTCAGCAGCGGTGAGCTCGACGAGCTCGACGCGGCCACCCCGGACGCGCTGCCGGACGGGCTGCGCCGCACCACCGGGTACCTCACCCACCAGGTGTTCCACCGCTACCGGTCGGAGACCGCACTGCTGCGCTACCTGCGCCGCCTCGCCGACTCCGACATGGCGCTGGACCGGGGCATGATCCCGCTCGGCTCGTGCACCATGAAGCTCAACGCCACCGCCGAGATGGAGCCGATCACCTGGCCCGGTTTCGCCGACCTGCACCCGATGGTACCGGCCGCCGACGCCGAGGGCACGCTCGAGCTGGTGGCCGACCTGGAGCGCTGGCTCGCCGACCTGACCGGGTACGCCGCCGTGTCACTGCAGCCCAACGCCGGCAGCCAGGGCGAGCTGGCGGGGCTGCTGGCCATCCGCGGGTATCACCGCGACCGCGGCGAGAGCCACCGCGAGGTCTGCCTGATCCCGGCCAGCGCGCACGGCACCAACGCCGCGTCGGCGGTGATGGCCGGCATGCGGGTGGTCGTAGTGGCGTGTGACGGCAACGGCGATGTGGACCTGGCCGACCTGCGCGCGAAGATCGACGCCCACGGCACCGACCTGGCCGCACTGATGATCACGTACCCGTCCACCCACGGGGTGTACGAGGCCGGCGTCGGCGAGGTGTGCAAGGCGGTGCACGTGGCCGGCGGGCAGGTCTACGTGGACGGCGCCAACCTCAACGCTCTGCTCGGGCTGGCCAAACCCGGCGAGTTCGGCGGCGACGTGAGCCACCTGAACCTGCACAAGACGTTCTGCATCCCGCACGGCGGCGGCGGCCCCGGGGTCGGGCCGGTGGCGGTCCGTGAGCACCTGGCCCCGTACCTGCCGGACCGGGGGGCCGGCGCGGTGTCCGGTGCCGAGTACGGCAGCGCCGGCGTGCTGCCGATCTCCTGGGCCTACCTGCGGATGATGGGCGTGGACGGCCTGCGCCGGGCCACCCTGGTCGCGGTGGCGGCGGCGAACTACGTGGCCCGCCGGCTGGGCGAGCACTACCCGGTGCTCTACACCGGAACGACCGGGTTCGTGGCCCACGAGTGCATCCTCGACCTGCGCCCGCTCACCTCGTCGACCGGCGTGACGGTGGACGATGTGGCCAAGCGGCTGGCCGACTACGGGCTGCACGCGCCGACCATGTCGTTCCCGGTGGCCGGCACGCTGATGGTGGAGCCGACGGAGAGCGAGAACCTGGCCGAGCTGGACCGCTTCTGCGACGCGATGATCTCCATCCGGAGTGAGATCGACCGGGTCGCGGCGGGGGAGTGGCCGGTGGACGACAACCCGCTGCGCGGCGCGCCGCACACCGCCGCGTGCATCGCGGACAAGTGGGACCACCCGTACCCGCGTGAGCTGGCCGCGTACCCGACCGGCGACACCGCGGGCAAGGTCTGGCCACCGGTGCGCCGGATCGACGGTGCCTACGGCGACCGCAACCTGGTCTGCTCCTGCCCTCCGCTCGACGCCTACGAGTCCTGACCGGGCCGTGAGTGGCAAGTGGTCCGATCGGACCACTTGCCACTCACGAGGGTCAGTGCGGGGCGAGCTCGGCGACCGCGTCGATGATCTCGGTGCCGTCCAGCAGGATCTGGTCGTTGTGGTCCGCGCCGGGCAGCCGGAGCGCGCGGACCAGCTCGGGCGCGGCGTCCGCCACCGCCTGGCTCAGCTCCGGCGGTACGACCCGGTCCGCGCCGCCGTAGGTCACGATGGTGGGCGCCCGCACCCGGGGGATGGCGCCGAGCACGTCGAACCGGTCCCGCAGCAGGTGCCGGACCGGCAGCAACGGGTAGTGCAGCTGGCCGACCGAGGCCAGGTCGGTGAACGGCGAGCGCAGCAGCAGCCCGGCCGGCGGATGACTGACCGCCAGCCCGGTGACCACCGCCGAGCCCAGGCTCTCGCCGAAGTAGAGCAGCCGGTCCGGCGCGGCGCCTGCCTGGTCGACGAGGAAGCGGCGCGCCGCGCGGGCGTCCCGCGCCAGGCCCTCCTCCGACGGGCTGCCCGGGTTGCCGCCGAACCCCCGGTAGTCCAGCAGCAGCACGGTGAACCCGTCGGCCGCCAACCGGCGCGCCAGTCCCGCCCGGTAGCCCCGGTGCCCGGCGTTGCCCGGCGCGAACAGCACGTGCACCCGGCGGTCCGCACCGGTCGGCCCGACCAGCCAGGCGCGCAGCTCCAGGCCGTCCTCGGTGCCCAGCCGGACCTCCCGCGCGGTCGCCCCGGCCGTCGCCGTCGCCGACCCCGGATCACCGCCCGGCAGGAAGATCAGCCGCCGCTGCACCGCCCACAGCAACGCCAGCAACGCCACCACCACCCCGGCGATCACCAGCAGTGTCCTGGCCACACTTACAGTGTGCCGGCCGGCGCGGCCCCGGCGCACGGAACTGCGCACGCAACGGGACAGGACCTCGGCGGCCGACCCGCGCCGGGGGCCGCTAGCGTCGCGGGGTGAGCCCGCCCCGGCCGTACGTGCTGCTGTCCGCCGCCGTCTCGATCGACGGCTACCTCGACGACGCCGGCCCGGACCGGCTGCTGCTGTCCTCCCCGGAGGACTTCGCCGAGGTGGACGAGCTGCGGGCCGGGGTGGACGCCATCCTGGTCGGCGCCAACACGGTGCGCGCGGACAACCCCCGGCTGCTCGTGCGCTCGGCGGAGCACCGGCGGAGCCGCGTCGCGCGGGGGCTGCCGGAGAGCCCGACCAAGGTCGCCCTGAGCGGCGGTGGCCAGCTCGACCCGGCCGCCGCGTTCTTCACAGCCGGCGACACCGAGCGGCTGGTCTACGTGCCCGGCGCGACGCTGCCGGCGGCCACCGCGCGGCTCGGCGCCGTGGCCACCGTGGTCGGCGCCGGCGACCCGCTGAGCGTCGCCGCGCTGCTGGCCGACCTGGCAGGGCGCGGGGTGGCGCGGCTGCTGGTGGAGGGCGGCGGTGTGGTGCACACGCTGTTCCTGACCGAGGGCCTGGTCGACGAGCTGCGCCTGGCGGTGGCGCCGATCTTCGTCGGTGACCCCGCCGCGGCCCGGCTGGTCGGCGCGGGGGAGTTCCCGTGGCGGGGGGAGCGGCGGCTGCGGCTGGACGGCGTCCGCTCGCTCGGCGACACCGCCGTGCTCCGCTACCTGGCCAGCTGAGCCCGGGTCCGCCCGGGGCAGCGTCAGCCGGTGAGCTGTGCGTCCGCCGTGCCGCCGGCCGCGACCTGCTCGGCCACCTCGACCAGCCGCGCGCGCAGCGGCACCGCGCGGTCGGCGAACCCGGCCTGCGCCCTGGCGTACTCGGCACGACCGGCCGGGGTCTCGATGGCCACCGCCGGGTAGCCCAGGGCGGACAGGTCGTACGGACTGGCCCGCATGTCCAGCTCACGGACCTCGGCGGCCAGCTCGAAGCAGTCCGCGACCAGCTCGGACGGGGTCGCCGGGGCCAGCTTGTAGGCCCACTTGTAGACGTCCATCGTGGCGTGCAGGCAACCGGGCTGCTCGGCGTCCACCTGACCGGCCCTGGTCGGCGTGGACTCGTTGCGCGGGCGGGCCGGCGGGGTGAAGAACCGGAACGCGTCGTGGTGCGTGCAGCGCAGCGGCATCGACTCCACCACCGCGTCCGTACCGGCGGCGCCGAGCCGCAGCGGGAGCTGTTCGTGGCGGGGCGAGTCGTCGCGGTACACCATCGCCCACTCGTGCAGGCCGAAACAGCCCAACCGGGCCGGCCGCGCCGCGGTCGCCCGCAGCAGCCGCAGCACGAACTCGCCGGTGGCCCGTCGCTCGGCGGGCAGCAGGGCGGGGTCGAAGCACACCCCGTCCCCGGTGCGCCGGTAGCCGGGCCAGCGCAGGAACTCCGCCGCGTCGCCGGTGAGCGTGACCCCGGGGCCCGGGTGCCAGCGCTCCAGCCGGGTCGGCCGGTAGCTGTAGTAGGTGAACAGGAAGTCCAGCACCGGGTGGGCTGCGCCGAGCCGGCGGCGTTCCCGGTGCGGCAGCGTCCAGCGGGCCACCCGGTCGCGGTGCTCCCGCTGGCGGGCCCGCCACGTCCCCTCGTCCCAACTCAGCAGCACGCCCGAGCCTCAGTCCACCGTGGACTCGGCCGGTGCCCGCACCGCGCCCATGTAGTACTGCAGCAGGTCGTCCATCGACACCACGCCCACTGTCTCGCCGCCCCGAGTGGTCACCACCCTGGCCAGGTGGGCGGCCGAGCGGCGCAGCGCGGCCAGCGCATCGTCGAGCCGGGCGTCGCAGGGCAGCTCCGGCAGCCCGCGGACCCGGCTCGCCGGCAGCACCGCGCCCGGGTCGTCGGCCTCCTCGAGCACATCCTTGACGTGCAGGTAGCCGATGAGTCGGCCGGAGTCCTCGCGGACCGGGAACCGGGAGACCCCGAACTCGGCCACCGCCGAGGCGACGTCACCGACCGTCGCCGCGACCGGCAGCGTGACCACCCGCTCCAGCGGCACCATCACGTCCGCCACGGTGCGCCCCGCCGAGCCGAGGGTCTGGGTCAGCCGACTGCTCTCATGATCGTCCAGCAGTCCCTCGCGCCGGGAGTCGGAGATCATCTCCGCCAGCTCGGCGCCGGTGTACGCGCTGTCCAGCTCGTCCCTCGGCGTGACGTGGAACAGCTTCAGCACGACCGTGGCAGCCATGGTGAACAGCATCAGCAGCGGCCGGGCCACCCGGCAGAACGCGTAGTGCGCCGGCACCAGGATGACCGCGACCCGTTCCGGCCCGGCGATCGCCAGGTTCTTGGGCACCATCTCCCCGAGCACCGTGTGCAGCATCGCGACCAGGCCCAGGGCCAGCGTGAAGGCCACCGGGTGCAGGATCGCGGCGGGCGCCCCGAGGGCCTCGAACGGGCGCTCGAGCAGCCCCGCCAAGGCCGGCTCGGCCAGCAGCCCGAGGCCGAGCGAGCACAGCGTGATGCCCAGCTGCGCACCCGCGATGAGCAGCGGCAGCTGCTCGCCGGCCCGCAGGGTGGCCCGGGCGCTGAGGCTGCCGTCCTCGGCGAGCGCGGTCAGCCGGTCCCGGCGGGCGGTGATGATGGCGAACTCGGCGCCGACGAAGAACGCGTTGCCGATCAGCAGCAGCACCGAGACGAGCAGCGCGGCGAACTCGTTCACCGGTCCACCCCCGCCGGGGTGGCTTCGGTCGTCCCGGTGCGGGCCAGCCGCAGCTCGGCGATGCGGTTGCCCTCGCGGCGCATCACGGTCAGCCGCCAGCCGTCCAGGTCCAGCTCGTCACCGACCACCGGGATCCGGCCGAGCCGCTCCAGCACCAGCCCGGCCAGCGTTTCGTAGTCACCGTCCGGCAGCACGAAACCGGTGGCCTCGACCAGCTCGTCGGCCCGCAGCAGGCCGGAGACCAGCCAGCTGTCCGCGCCGAGTGGGTGGACCGGGCCGGGGCCGACCTGGTCGTGCTCGTCCCGGACGTCGCCGACGATCTCCTCGACGAGGTCTTCCAGGGTGACGATCCCGGCGGTGCCGCCGTACTCGTCGACCACCACGGACAGCTGGGACCCTGAGGCGCGCAGCCGGGCCAGCAGTGCGTCGCCGTCCAGCGACTCCGGCACGGTCAGCACCGGTCGGGCCAGGTCGGCCATCGTGGTGGCGGCCCGGTCGGGCACCGGCACCGCGAACGCCTGCTTGACGTGCACCACACCGTGCACCTCGTCCAGGTCCCGGCCGTACACCGGGAACCGGGAGAAGCCGGTGTGCAGAGCGTTGGCCACCAGGTCACGCACGGTCGCCGTCGAGGGCAGCGCCTTGACCTGGACCCTCGGCGTCATGAGGTCCTCGGCGACCCGGTCGGTGAACCGGATGGCTCTGGTCAGCAGGGCGGCGGTGCCCTGGTCAAGGGTGCCGTGCGCGGCACTCGAGGAGACCAGCGCGCGCAGCTCATCGGGCGAGCGCGCGGAGCGCAGCTCCTCGGCCGGCTCGACGCCCAGCCCGCGCACGATCCAGTTCGCCAGCGAGTTCAGCCCGTTGATCAGCCAGCGGAACACCCGGCTGAAGGTCGTCTGCACACCGGCCACGGCCCGTGCGGTGGACAGCGGGCGGGCGATCGCCAGGTTCTTCGGGACCAGCTCGCCGAACACCACCGACAGCCCGGTGGCCAGCGCCAGCGCGATGACCAGCGCGACCGCCGCCGCCCAGGAGCTCGGCAGGCCGAGGCCGAGCAGCGGCGGCTCGATCAGCACGGCCAGCGCCGGCTGGGCGATGTAGCCGGTGACCAGGGTCGTGATGGTGATGCCCAGCTGGGCGCCCGAGAGCTGGAAGGACAGCGTGCGGTGGGCCCGCTGCACCTGCCGGGCGCGCCGGTCGCCCACCGTGTTGACGTGGGAGTCGATCTGGCTGCGTTCCAGCGTGGTGAGGGAGAACTCGGCGGCGACGAAGGTCGCCGCGGCGAAGGTGAGCGCGAACACCGCCAGCACGCCGAGTACCGACCACAGCGTGTTCACCGGACACCTGGCGGAGAGGGCAGGAACTGGGCGCGCGGGAAGCCGGGCAGGGCGCCCGGCTGACTACTGCAACCCGGATCGGCGGCGGGCGTGGGACTGGCCGTGGGCACGAGAGTGCGAACCTCCTTGAGGAGGTATCCATTCTACGGCCGTCAGGACGACCCGTCTTCAGGTGGGAAGCCTCCGGTGGCGATCGGGCCCCAGCGCTCGACGGTCAGCCGGATCAGGCACTTGCCCTGGCGCCGCATCGCGTCGCGGTACTCGTCCCAGTCCGGGTGCTCGCCGGCGATGCACCGGAAGTACTCGACGAGCCCGTCCAGCGCCTCGGGCAGGTCCAGGACCTCGGCCGGGCCCTCCACCTGTACCCAGGCCCCGTCCCAGTCGTCGGAGAGCACGCAGGCCGTCGCGCGCCCGGTCCGCCGGATGTTGGCGACCTTGGCCCGGGCCGGGTAGGTGGACACCACGATCCGGCCCTCGCCGTCCACGCCGCAGGTCACCGGCGAGGTCTGCACGCCGCCGTCGCGTCGGTCGGTCACGAGCAGCGCGTGGTGTCGGCTGGACAGGAACTCGGTCAGCTCGGCGCGGTCCACCTGGTCCGCGCGCGCGATCTTCGGTGCCATGCCAGCAGCGTAGGACCGCCGGGGTGCCCGGCGCGCGTCGGCGACCCGCGCGGCCGGCTCAGGGGCGGCGGCCGGTGAGCCCGAGCAGGCGGTCCCGCGCGCTCGCGCCGGCCGGCACCGCAACAGCCGGGCCGAACACACCCCAGGCGCGCCACTGCTCGGCGATCGGCGCCAGCACCTCGGCCAGGCCGCTCACCAGCTCGTCGGAGAGCGGGTCGGAGACCTTGAGCACGGTGGCCAGGTCCCAGGCTTGCAACGCGCGGTACACGATGATCTGTTGCAGGTAGTCCCGCGCGGAGAAGTCGCCCGGCGAGCCGAACGAAAGGTGCGCCGGCCGGTCCGGCTCGGTCAGCTCCAGCGCGGCGGCACAGGCCCGTTCGCTGATGGCGCGCCAGCCCGCCTTGAGGTCGGCCCCGAGTGGCTGCTCGGGGAACAGCGCCGTGCCGTCCTCGATGGTGCCGCCGGCCAGGGTGTGGCCGACCCACTGGTCGTCCCGGGCGTGCGCGATCACCAGGTCGCGCACGGTGCCGCCACTCATGCCTCCCTCGGCCGCGACCGGCCAGTCCCACTGCGCGTCGGTGATCTGGTCGAAGACGCTGCTGAGGGCCTGTTCGGCCAGGACGAAGAGGTGCTGCTCGGGGATGGTCATGGGAGCAGTCTCTCGGCAGTAGCTGACATCTTCTGTCAGGTACCGGCAGACTGGTCGGATGCGCGCGAGCCGGTTGCTGTCCCTGCTGCTGTTGCTGCAGAACCGGGGTCGGATGACCGCGCCGGCGCTGGCCGCCGAGCTCGAGGTGTCGGTCCGCACGGTGTACCGGGACGTGGAGTCGCTCGGCGCCGCCGGCGTGCCGATCTACGCCGACCGTGGCCCGGCCGGCGGTTACCAGCTGCTGGACGGCTACCGCACCCGGCTCACCGGCCTGACCTCCGACGAGGCGGACAGCCTCTTCCTGGCCGGCGTGCCCGGGCCGGCCGCCGAGCTGGGTCTCGGCGGTGCGCTGGCCGCCGCGCAGCTCAAGCTGACCGCCGCGCTGCCGGCGGAGCTGCGCGACCGGGCGGCCCGGGTCGGGGAGCGGTTCCACCTGGACGCCCCGGGCTGGTTCCGGGACGCCGAGGACACCCCGTTCCTGTCCGACCTCGCCACCGCGCTGTGGCGTGACCAGCGGATCGCGGTGCGCTACCGGCGATGGGGGCACGACGAGGTGGACCGGCTGCTGGACCCGCTCGGCCTGGTCCTCAAGGCAGGGGTCTGGTACCTGGTGGCCGGTGGCTCGACCGGGGCGCCGCGCACCTACCGGGTCTCCCGGGTGCTGTCGCTGCGGACCTCCCCGGGGCGGACCCACCGGCCGCCGGACTTCTCCCTGGCCGAGTTCTGGCGCACCCGCTCCGCCGAGCTGCGCGCCGCGCTCTGGCGGGCGGAGGCGACCGTCCGGCTCTCACCCCGCGGCCTGGAACTGGTGCCGGTGCTGCTCGGGCAGCTGGAGGCGCGCGCGGTGGCGGAGTCCGCCGGTGAGCCGGCCGGGGACGGCTGGGTCACAGCCACGCTGCCCATCGAGTCGACCAGGCACGCGGAGTCGGTGTTGCTGCGCCTCGGCGCCGACGTGGAGGTGCTCGCCCCGCCGGAGCTGCGCGAACGCCTGGCCGCCGTGGCCCGTGCGCTGGTCGCCCGCTACGACAGCCAGTGATTAACTCAACGTGGTTCATGTTCGATCATGAGTTCGACGTGAACCATGTTGAGCTCGCCGCGGGTCAGGCCGGCCGACCCCGCAGCTCGAGGATGTCGCGGACCCGTTGGGTGGTCTGGAACAGGCCGATCCCCACGTCGTCCGCGACCAGGCGCAGGGTCTCCCAGCCGTACCTGGCGAGCAGCGAGTCGCGGCGCCGGTCCAGTTCGGCACGGCGCCGGTCGAAGTGGAGCGCGCCGTCGTACTCGACGGCCAACCGGGCGGCGGGGTAGGCCAGGTCGACCCGGGCGAGGGTGAACCCGTGCTCATCGACGATCGGGCACTGCACCTCCGGCACGGGTAGGCCGGCGCGGACCAGCCCGACCCGGAGCCGTGTTTCCATCGGCGACTCCGCCCTCGGGTCCGACAGCGCGACCACCGAGGCCAGGCGGCGGCAGCCGCGCGCGCCCGGTTCCCCGGCCCGGCGGGCGAGCAGGTCGGCGGGGTCGAACGCCGTGCGGTGCGCCAGCGCATCGACCGCGACCACGGCCTCCACCAGCGGCAGCCGTCGAGCAAGATCCCAGCCGGTGCGCGGCGCGGTGGTCACCCGGCAGCCCGCCGCAAGGGTGACATCCGGCTCGGGCACCGACGCGTAGCCGATCCGGAGCCCGCGATGCGCCCGGACGTACCCGGGTACGAGGACCTCGGCCGGCGCGTTCCGGGGTGCGCAATCGGCGCCGAGCAGCCGCGCCGCCGAGTAACCGGCGAGCACCCCGCCCCGATCGCGGACCAGCAGGTACGCGGCAAGCGAGCGAACGGCCAGATCCGGTTCGAGCGCGCCCGGGGCGAACACGTCGGGGAACAGTCGGACGAACCGGGGCCCGTAGAGCTCGCCGCGGCTGACCAGGCCGAGTGCCCGCGCCTCGCTACCCCGGAACGGGGCGTCCAGACCAGCCCTGTGCAACACGCCGCCCAGCGTGACCGCCGAGGCCCGTCCCCGTGGGTGTTTCGCCGAGTTCAACCTGGTTCAGGTCGAACCCATGATCGAACGTGCACCAGGTTGAGTTGATCATGCCGCCTGAGCCTGTGACACGCCGGGACTAGCAGACGGATCGGCGATCTGCGACTTAGGCGCCGGCTACTCGCTGGATCAGGGTAATTACTCACCGGAGTCGGCGTGTCGGGCACAAGTCTCAACACTCACGCGAGTACCGGCTGCTGACAGCTTTCCAACCTCCGGTAATCTCCGCGGCATGGGATCCGAGCGGATAACGGTCACCCTGCCGCCTGAGCTGGTGGCCAACGCTCGAATTGCGGTGCGCAGTGGCGCCGCGGCGAGCCTCTCGGCCTTCGTTGCCGACGCGCTCCGAGGTCAGCTCGAGCGGAACCAGGCGCTGGATGAGCTGGAGCGTGTCCTCGGGGGACGGCCGCCGCGCGAGGCGCTGGAAGCGGTTCGCCGCGACTTGGGTCTTCCCCCGGCAGGTCAGCAGGTCGCGTGATTGGCGGGCGAGTCCTCGACGCCTCAGCGGTAATGGCCTTCGCTTCACAGCGCTCGGTCTACGCGGCCGCCCTCGTGTGGACCGTGGTCGAGGAACACATGGTTCTGGTACTGCCGTCGGCGGCCGTCGCCGCGGCGTGGTCCCAGCTGGAGGCCAAGTACCACCCGGTGCTCGAGGTACTGCTCCGGCTGCCGAACACGGTCATCGACGACCTGGATGCCGACCGCGCCCGGGCGGTGGGCCAGCTCGAGCCCGGCGACCTCGAGGCGGCGCACGCGGTGGCCTGCGCGCAGCGGCGGGGCTGGCCGCTGGTGACCACCGACGCGGCGCGCTACAAGGAGTTCAACGTCCAGGTGCCGGCCGAGGAGATTCCCTGACCGCCCCGCCAGCCGCGGCGCCGCCGCGGCGGTAGGTTGCCGCCATGGCGGGGCTATTGCGAGGCCGGCGGGTCCTGGTGACCGGCGCCTCGGCGGGCATCGGGGCGGCGGTGGCGCGCTCCGTGGTGGAGGCCGGCGCCCAGGTGGCCCTGCTGGCCCGCGACAAGGATCGGCTGGCTGACCTCGCCGCCGAGCTCGGTCCCGCCGCAACCTCGGTGACCTGCGATATCACGGATGACGACGCAGTCGCGGCCGCCGTGGACGAGGCTGCTCGCCGGCTCGACGGCTTGGACGGCGTGGTGAATTCCGCCGGACTGTTCGGCGCCGGCACGCTCTCCGACACCGACCCGGCCGCCTGGCGGGCGATGTTCGGGGTCAACGTGCTGGGGCTGCTGACCGTCACCCGGGCCGCCGTACCGCACCTGCTGCGGGCCGGTCAGGGGGCCAGCGTGGTGAACATCTCATCGATGTCCGGGCGGCGGGTTCCGAACGCCGAGTCCGGGGTCTACTCGGCCACCAAGTTCGCCGTGCACGCGCTCGGCGAGTCGCTGCGGTTGGAGCTGGCTCCCCAGGGCATCCGGGTCACCACGGTGGCCCCCGGCATGGTGGACACCGACATCGCGGCGAGGGTGCCGGACAGCGAGTACGTCGAGCGGTTCCGGGAGCGGCTGCGCACGGACGGCCTGCCGCCGAGCGCGGTCGCCGCCGCGGTGGTTCATGTGTTGGGCACCCCGCCCGGGGTCAACGTGGTGGAGTACGCCGTTATGTCGGTAAGTCAATGAGCGAACTCGCGTCGGCGCGGACCGCCCAGACCGGTCCGGTCGCGCACTCGAGCCTGTCCCGCTCCTCCTCGCCGTTCGTCGACTTCGACCGTGCGTCCTGGGCCCGCCTCGGCGAGTCGATCGCGCTGCCGCTGACCGCCGCGGAGCTGGCGCAGATCCGCAGCCTCGGTGACGAGGTGGACCTTGACGAGGTCCGCGAGGTCTACCTGCCGCTGTCGCGGCTGCTGAACCTGCATGTGCAGGAGGGTGGCCGGCTCTACCGGGCCTACCGGACGTTCCTGGGCGACCAGCCGGCCCGGACGCCGTTCGTGATCGGCATCGCCGGGTCGGTCTCGGTCGGCAAGTCGACCACGGCGCGACTGCTGCGCACCCTGCTGGCCCGCTGGCCGCACCACCCGAGGGTGGAGCTGATCACCACCGACGGCTTCCTCTACCCGAACGCCCAGCTCGAGGCGCGCGGTCTGATGCTGCGCAAGGGGTTCCCGGAGTCCTACGACCGGCGGGCGCTGCTGCGTTTCGTCACCGAGGTCAAGGGCGGCAAGGACGAGGTGCGCGCGCCGGTGTACTCGCACCTGACCTACGACATCATCCCGGACCGGTCGGTGGTGGTGCGTCGGCCGGACATCCTGCTGTTGGAGGGGCTGAACGTGCTGCAACCGGCCACGGCGGGCCGGGACGGCCGGGGCAGCAGCCTGACGGTGAGCGACTTCATCGACTTCTCGGTCTACGTCGACGCGCCGCCGGAGGAGGTGCGCAGCTGGTACATCAGCCGGTTCCTGCGGCTGCGCGAAACGGCGTTCCGTGACCCCGCGTCCTACTTCCGCCGCTATGCCGACCTGGACCAGCCGTCCGCCACCCGCCGCGCCGAGCAGCTGTGGGACGAGATCAACGGGCCGAACCTGCGCTACAACATCGCGCCGACCCGCAGCCGGGCGTCGCTGGTGCTGACCAAGGGGCGCGACCACGCGGTCACCCGGATCCGGCTGCGCAAGCTCTGAGCCCGCGCCGGGGGAGGATGTTGTGGTGACCGGGCCAACCGCGACCTCGAGGCGGGTCGGGGCGTTGCTGGTGACCTCGAACGGGTTCGTCGACGCCTACACCTACCTGGCGCACGGCGGCGTCTTCGCCAACGCGCAGACCGGCAATGTGATCCTGTTCGGGGTCGGGCTGGCCAAGCCGGGCGAGGTCGACGCGCTGACCCACCTGTGGCCGGTGATCGCGTTCGTCGTCGGCATCGTGGTGGCGAACCTGTTCCGCGGCGAGGCGGCCACGCGCCAACTGCGCTACCCGCTGCGCTACGTCCTCGGGCTGCAGGCACTGGTGCTGGTCGCGGTCGGGCTGCTGCCGGCGAGCGCACCGGAGCCGAGCATCACCACGAGCATCGGGTTCGTCGCGGCGCTGCAGTTCTCCCTGTTCCGTTCGGTGCGCACGGCCACCGTGGTGCCGGTGGCGATGACCGGCAACCTGATGCGGACCACCGATGCGGTGCTGACCGCGCTGCGCGGGCGCCGCCGCGAGGATGTCGCGCTCGCCGTGCTCTACGTGTCGCTGGTGCTCGGATTCGGCGCGGGCGCGGTGGTCGGTGCGCTGGTCACCGGGGTGGTCGGTACCCGCGCGGTATGGATACCCGCCGCGATGATCGTCGTTGCGCTGGTGCTGTTCTTCATCGACGAACCGCGGCACCCCGCGCCGTCGGATGACGCGCTGCCATCGGATGACACGGCCTGAGCTCAGGGTGCCGTCGTCACCTCGTTGATCGCGTAGTAGGTGACCCGGCCGCCGTCGTTCGGGTCGTCGCTGTCCTTGGCCTGCTGGTAGTCGCCAACCTGGAAGCGCACCGGCTCGCCGTGGAAGGTGGTGGGGATGGGTGCGGTGACCCGCTGGGTCTGGCCGCCGTAGGTCGCGGAGAAGACCATCCCGCCGTTGCCCACGTCGCTGATCGTGAAGTTGAACCGCGCACCCAGCGGTACCCCGGAGATCAGCGGGTAGGTCTTCGCGTCGTTGCCGTCCTGGGTCGTCTTGACCACGACGCGGAGGTTGCCGTTCTGGTAGTGCAGCATCACGTACGGCACCGAGATGATCGAGTCGGCGCCGTGGATCTGGCCGATGATGATGTCCTTGGTGTCACTCGGGACCTGGGCCACCGACAGTGCGGCAGTCAGCGTGTGCGGACCGCTGCCGGCGTCGAAGTTGTTGAGGCTGTTGAGCTCGGTGCGGGGGTGCGCGGAGTTCTTGGTGGTTGCTCCGACGGCCGGCGCCCAGAACGTCAGGCTGCCGTCCGGGTTGGCGGTCAGCCACGGCGGGGTGGCGGCCGCCGGCTGGATGATCGCCGCGTTGCCCTTCTTGCCCTCCTCCGGGATGGTCAGCTTCCAACCGTCCAGGCTGATGCTGCTCGCCGGTCCGGGCTGGGCGGGGGCGGCCGGCGGCGCCGCGCGTGGCGGAGTGTGCGGATAGCCGCTCCCGCGCGTGGTGATGCCGAGCCAGAGCCCGCCGCCGAGCAGCACGACGATGACCGCCGCGATCGCCAGATAGCGACCTTTGAGCAACGCCGATCGCCCGTCCCGCTTGCGCTGCTTCACTCTCCCAAGGTAGCGCGCACCCCGGGCCCGCTCGCCAGTGTTGTAAGGGGCCTGATCAACAGCACGGGCGCCCGCGCCAGGTGTCGCGGCCCTCTTTCAGCGCGACCGCGGCGATCACCAGAGCGGCGACCGGATCGGCGCCGGACCAGCCGAACAGGGTGTTGAGCAGCAGACCGGCCAGCAGGATCGCGGACAGGTACGTGCAGAGCAGGGTCTGGTGCGAGTCGGCGACGGCGCTGGCCGAGTGGAGCTCACGGCCGGCCCGGCGCTGTGCGTGCGAGAGCACCGGCATGACCACGAGGGACAGCGCCGCGAGCACGATGCCGACGGTGGACGGCGCGGCCTCACCAGCGCCGGCGAGGGCGCGGACCGACTCCACGCCGACGTACCCGGCCAGCGCGAAGAAGGACAGCGCGACGACCCGCAGTGCGGCCCGTTCCCTGGCCTGCGGGTCGCGGCCGCTGAACTGCCAGGCGATCGCGGCGGCCGAGGCGACCTCGATCACCGAGTCCAGCCCGAACCCGATCAGCGCGGTCGAGGAGGCGGCGGTGCCGGCCGTGATGGCCACCGCCGCCTCGATCACGTTGTAGCTGATCGTGGCGGCCACCAGGTAGCGGACCCGGCGGACCAGCACCTGGCCGCGCACCGTGCCAACGCCGGCCGGCGCCTCGGCAGCGGCGCCGGGCGCTTGCGTCGTCGCGCCCGGCATCGTCGCGCCCGGCATCGTCGTCGCGCCCGGCGTCGTCGGGTGGCAGCAGCCGTCGGTGCAGTCGGTCAGGGTCGGTGCGGGGCCACCGCCGGTGGCCGGGGTGTCGGCGCTCATCAGCAGCAGTCCTCCGTCCCGGCGACCGGGCAGGCGGCCGGATCGGTGACCAGTACGAGCTGGAGCAGGTCGCCGAGGGCGTGCGCGAGCCGGGGGTCGGCGAGCTCGTAGCGGGCCCGCCGGCCTTCCGGGACAGTCACCACGAGCCCACAGCCGCGCAGACAGCTCAGGTGGTTGGACAGGTTCTGGCGGGTCACCCCGAGCAGTTCGGCGAGCTCGGCCGGGTACCCGGGCGCCTCGCGCAGCGCCAGGAGCAGCCGCGCCCGGGTGGGGTCGGACAGGGCGTGCCCGAACCGGGCCAGCACGTCGCCGTAGGTCAGTGTCTGCACGCCCAGACGATACAGCAAACCCTGTATTCACCAACCACTGAACCCCGAGCAGCTCGCACAGACCGCGTGGCGTCGGCACAGACCGTGCAGTGTCTGTGCCGCCGGCGCTGGGTCTGTGCGAGCCGGACTAAGTTCGGCCCGTGAGCGGTTCGGCGGTGGTGCTCGGCTGGGGCCTCGGGCTTGCCCTGGTGCTGTTGATGCTCATTGCGGCCGGGTTCGCGCTGGCCCTGCACTCGGGGCTCAGCCGTCAGGTGCTGGTCGCGGCGGCGCGGGCCGTCGTCCAGCTCGCCGCGGTCTCCTCGGTGATCGTGGCGGTGGCCCGCTCGCTCTGGTTGAGCGCGCTGTTCGTGCTGGTCATGTTCGCGGTGGCGGCGTGGACCTCGGCCCGGCGGGTGTCCCGGGCCGGTGGTGCGTCGGTCGTCTGGCTGCCGATCGCGGCGGGCACCGTACCGGTGCTGGCGGTGGTGCTCGGATGTGGCGCGGTCCCGTTGACCGGCATTGCGATCGTGCCGGTTGCGGGCATCGTCATCGGGGGCACCATGACCGCGACGTCGCTGGCCGGTCGCCGCGCCCTGGACGAGCTCGGCACCCGGTACGGGGAGTACGAGGCCGGGCTCTCGCTCGGGTTGCTGGAGCGCGACGCGGCCATGGAGATCTGCCGCCCGGCCGCGACCCAGGCGCTGGTGCCGCCGCTCGACCAGACCCGCACCGTCGGCCTGGTCACGCTGCCCGGTGCGTTCGTCGGGGTGCTGATCGGCAGCGGTGACGCGATGCAGGCCGGCGCGGCACAGCTGCTGGTGCTGATCGGCCTGCTCGCCGCCGAGGTGATTGCGGTGCTGTGCACCGTCGAGCTCGTGGCCAGGGGGCGGATCCGGCGCCCGGCCGCCGAGCTCGCCGCCCCGAAACGACCGACGCGACCGAAACCACCGAGGCCACCGGGGCGCCGCCGGGTGCTGGCCTGGCGGCGGTGAGGCGGGCGCGTTCTAGGGTGTGCTCAGCATCTTTCGCACCATCGCGGTGTAGCGCGCCACCACGTCGTTGAGGCTGAGCGACCCGGAGTGGCGGAACCAGGTGCGCACCCCGTTGAGCATGTCCAGCACCGCCATGGTGCACAGGTCCACGTCGTCGGTGGCGATCTCGCCCGCCGCGCAACCTTCCTTGATCGCGTTCTTGACCGCGTCCTGGTAGGCCCACTGCAACCGGGTCAGCTCGCGGACCTGCGGCTCGTTGAGCGAGGCGCGGATGTGGTTGACCCGGAGCAGCTCGGCCCGCCGGGCGTCGCTGATCTCCAGGTGCAGCCGGACCGCGTCGAGCAACCGTGCGGTGGGTGAGCGCCGCGGGTCGCGCAGTGTCGGGATGATCTCGGCGTTGAACACCTCCATGAAACGGTGCACCACCGCGTAGAGGATCTCCTGCTTGTTGCTGTAGTGGTGGTAGAGCGTCGAGGACGAGATGCCGATCGCCTCGGCCAGGTCGCGGATCGAGGTGGCGTCGTAGCCGCGTTCGTAGAACAGCAGGGCGGCCCGGTCCAGGATCTGCTCGGCGATGTCCTGACCGCCGTCCAGTGATCGTTTACGCGCCATCGTCGGCTTCCTCCCACACTGGCCGGGCGGTCGGGTGAGTCGGACCGCTCCGGTTCATTGTGTCGATCGAACCGGTCGTTGAAAGACTCTCAGGCTTCTTGACGAGCAAATATAGTACGTTTAGCGTGTCGATCGATCGATCGACATGTGTTCGAGCTGACGTCCTCGCCGCTGCCCGCCGACTGGCTGCCCGACGGCGACGAACTGACCCCGACGATGAAGATGCGCCGCCGCGTCATCGGGTCCAAGTACGCGGCCACGATCGAGGAGCTGTACGCATGACCGGACGCACCGCACTCGTGACCGGCGCCAACGGCGGCATCGGCGCGGCCATCGCCGAACGGCTGCGCGCCGACGGTCTGAAGGTCCTCACCCTGGACATCAGCGGGCCGTGCGACATCCAGCTGGACATCGCGACGGACCCGATGCCGGCGGTGCTGGCCGAGGTGGACGTGTGCGTGTCCAACGCCGGCATCGTGGACACCATCGCCCCGACGCACCGGATGACCGGCGAGCAGTGGCGCCGCGACATCGACGTCAACCTCACCGGGGCGTTCCGGGTGATCCAGGCCTGCCTGGTCGGCATGCGCGAGCGCGGCTGGGGGCGGATCGTGGCGATCTCGAGCCTGGCCGGCCACGACGGGCTGCCTGGCCAGGTCGCCTACGCGGCGTCGAAGGCCGGGCTGCACGGCATGATGCGCACGATCGCCACCGAGAACGCGAAGCGTGGCATCACCGCCAACTGCGTGCTGCCCGGCATGGTGGCCACCCCGAAGGCACTCGCCATGCCGGACGCGGTGCGGGACCGGATCCTGCCGCTGATCCCGATGGGCCGGTTCGCCGAACCCGCCGAGATCGCCGGGTTGGTCGGCTACCTGGCGGGGGAGAGCGCCGGGTACCTGACCGCCCAGGAGATCGAGATGCACGGCGGACTGGGGCTCAACACGATGAGCCTTGGCGGCTCCCGGTGAGCGTCTCCAGTCAGGAAGCCCCCGCGGGCGCGCCGGCCGGGACCACAGGCCCCGAGCTCGGGCAGGTCGACGTACTCATCATCGGCGCCGGGTTCAGCGGGCTGTGCGTGGCCCGGGGGCTGCGCCGGCGGGGCTTCTCGTTCCGGATCCTGGAGCGGGCCGGCGACGTCGGCGGCACCTGGCGGGACAACACCTACCCGGGCTGCGCCTGCGACATCCCGTCGCCGCTCTACTCGTACTCGTTCGCGCAGCGGGCCGGGTGGACCCGGTTGTTCCCGCGCCAGCCGGAGATCCTGGACTACCTGCGCGACTTCGCGCGCCGCCGCCGGCTGCTCGAGCACATCCGCTTCGACACCGAGGTCACCGGTGCCCGCTGGGCGGAGGCCACCGGCACCTGGGAGGTGACGACCGCGACCGGCGATCGCCACGTCGCGCGCGCGGTGGTGTCGGCGATCGGTGCGCTGCACGTGCCGGCCACCCCCCGGTTGCCCGGGCTCGACACCTTCGCCGGCCCGACCATGCACTCGGCGACCTGGGACCACGGGCTGGACCTGCGCGGCAAGCGGGTCGCGGTGATCGGCACCGGGGCGAGCGCGATCCAGTTCGTGCCCCGGATCGTCGATCAGGTCGGGCACCTGTCGCTGTTCCAGCGGACCCCGCCGTGGATCGTGCCGAAGCGGGACGTCCCGTTCACCGGCCGGCAGCGGTTGCTGCGGCGGCTGGCGCCGTGTCGCTGGTACGGCAGGGCCCGGCTGTTCTGGATGCACGAGTCCCGCCGCAAGGGGTTCACCGCCGGGCCCGAGGACGCTCAGGGGGACGGCACCGCCGGGTTGGCCGCCGCCGAACGGCTGGCCCGCTCGCAGCTGCGCCGCCAGGTGCCCGACCCGCAACTGCGCGCCAAGCTCACCCCGGACTACGCGATCGGCTGCAAGCGACTGCTCATCTCCAGCGACTACTACCCCGCGGTGAGCAGGGCGAACGCCACCGTGGAGACCGCAGGCATCCGCGAGGTCCTGCCCGACCGCATCGTCACCGAGGACGGCGCCCAGCACCCGGTCGACGTGATCATCTTCGGCACCGGGTTCGACACCCAGCACGGGCTCGCCGCCGTGCCGGTCACCGGCCGGGGCGGCCTGGACCTCGCCCGGCGCTGGGTCTCCGGGATGGAGGCCTACCTCGGCACCACCGTCTCCGGCTTCCCGAACTACTTCGTGATGATGGGCCCGAACTCCGGGCTCGGCCACAACTCGCAGATCTTCATGATCGAGGCGCAGGCCCGGTACGCGGTGAGCTGCCTGGCCGCGATGCGCCGCCGGCGGGTCCGGTCGGTCGAGGTGCGCCCGGAGGTGGAGCGCGAGTACAACGACTGGGTGCAGCGTTGCCTCGACGGCTCGGTCTGGCAGGCGGGCGGCTGCCGGAGCTGGTACCAGCACGCGGAGACCGGTCGCAACACCCTGCTCTGGCCGTCCTCGACGATCGAGTTCTGGCGTCGGACGCACCGCGCGCGGCTGTCCGACTACCGCCGCGGCTGAGCGACCCGCGCCAGGAAGGTCCTGAATAATGTCTCTCGTCGCGAGCGGTGATCAAGTTGGATGCGTCGCAAGGCTTGTGTCGTCCTCGGAGTGGCCGATACCGGGGTTGTATCGCCCGCGACGACAACGCCGCGAGGCGCCGACGGGCGCCGCGCCGCAGAGCATGCGTTGTTCAGGGCGCTCCCGGTGAGGCTGCGCCTCGGGACCGCCAAGGTGGTGGCCGCGAAAAATACCGGACTGGCGTTGGTCTCGGTGACAATGGACGCGCCAAGGGTCGACACCAGGCAGCCCCGTCGGTGACGTGGCGTTACCCCTCTCGGGTAGTAGCTGGAGCGGGCGGACGGAACAACAGACCGGAAAACTCTGCCCAAGTGCCAAAGTTCCCACGCCCGAGGATCTCTAGTGCATCATCGCGGCCGGCTCGCGGGTGGTGCGGGCCGTGGCGGCGGCCGGCGCGGCATCGGCGTCCGCGGCGGCTCCGTCGGCCCCGGGCTCCGCCGTCGCGGCGTCCGCCGTCGGGAAGTCCTCCGGGCGCTTGATGAAGAACGCCAGTACGAGGCCGATGACGGTGAGCACGGCGCAGACCAGGAACACGTTGCTGTAGGCGTCGGCCATGACGTGGCCCTGCAGCTCCTGGTAGTAGCCGTACATGCCGGTCAGACCCTGGTCGGCGAGCTGCTTGGCCAGCGGGGTCTGCGGGCTGGCCGGGATCAGCGCGGCGCGGTCGGCCATCAGCTGGTTCGCCTGGTTGGTGGCCAGCACGGTCATGCCGGCGAGCCCGAGGGCGGCCGAGACCCGCTGGGTGATGTTGTTGACGGTGGCGCCGGAGCTGGCGAGATCGGGCGGGATGGCGGACAGCCCGGCCGTCATGATCGGCATCAGCGCGAGCCCGTTGCCGATGGCCCGGACGGAGGTCCAGAACACCACCTCGCCCTGGGTCATGTCGGGGTTGATCCCGCACAGCAGGAAGCCACCCCAGACCGCGACGAGCAGCCCGACCACCGCCGGCCAGCGCGGCCCGATCTTGTCGTAGAGGGTGCCGGCGATCGGCATGAACACGGCCAGCATGAGCGCTTCCGGCAGCAGGATCAGGCCGACGCGCAGCGGTTGCAGACCCTGGCTCTCCTGCAGGTACAGCGGCAGGTAGAACAGGATCGCGTACAACCCGACGGACAGGATGCTGATCAGCAGCAGCGAGTTCACGAACTGCCAGGACTTGAACACCCGCAGGTTGAGCAGCGGCTGGTCGCGTTCGAGCTCGATGACCACGAACAGGGCCACCAGCAGCGCCCCGGCCACCAGCAGCATCCGGACCCGGTAGCCGTCCCAGCCCCAGGACTGACCCTGGGAGGTGGCGAGCAGCAGCGCGAACAACCCGGCGCCGATGGTCACGAACCCCCACCAGTCCAGGGGCCGCTTCGAGATCTCGCCGACCCTGGGCAGCAGGAGGTAGCCCAGGATCGCGCCGAGGATGCCGACCGGGACGTTGATGTAGAAGATGAGTCGCCAGTCGATGTACTCGACCAGGTAGCCGCCAAGCGTGGGCCCGATCGCCGGTCCGACGACCACGCCGAGACCGTAGATGCCCATCGCGGCGCCCATCTTCTCCCGGGGCACGATCAGGTAGACGATCGTCATCGTGACCACCGGCAGGATGCCGCCGGGCACCGCCTGCAGGATCCGGAAGGCGACCATGCTGTTCAGGTCCCAGGCCAGCCCGCACAGCGCGGAGAACGCCGCGAAGCCGATCAGCGAGTACAGGTAGATGCGGGTCTGGCCGAGCCGTTCGCCCAGCCAGCCGCTCAGCGGGACCACCACGCCCAGCGACAGGGTGTAGGCGGTGGTGATCCACTGGATGCCGTCGGTGGTGGCGCCGAAGTCACGCTGGATGGTGGGGATCGCCACGTTCACGATGCTGATGTCCAGTACGGACATGAACATGCCGACGATCAGCACGAGCAGCGGGACCAGCCAGCTGCTGTTCGGCGCGCTCGCGGCCGGCGGTGCCACCGGAGGTCGGTCGACGGTCTCGGTGCTCATCGGACCCGACCGCCCCCGTCAGCTCGCAACATCATCTAACGAACGTATGCTGATACTAAAAGTAACAGGCTCACCTGTTCGTCGGCTACGGCTTTACGGGTTGCCTGGCGCCTCGGCGCGCAACGGGGGTGAGCGGAGAGAAAAGTTACTGGATGTCGTTCTTTCCAGAGGTCATCTCGTAAGCTGCTGTCATGATGGCTGAGGGTGACGGCGGTGCGCGCCTCGGGTTGCGGGAGCGCAAGAAGCTGATGACCCGCGGTGCCATCCTGGACGCCGCCCGGTCGATGTTCGCCGAGCGCGGTTTCGACCACGTCACGGTCGCCGAGATCGCCGACGCGGTGAACATCTCCCCGAAGACGGTGTTCGTGTACTTCTCCGCCAAGGAGGACCTGGTCTTCGACGGCGAGGCCGAGATGCGGGACCGGATCGTCGCGCGGATCCGAGGGCGTGCCCCCGGTGAGACGCCGCTGGACGCGATGGGCGGGCTGCTGCGCGAGCTGTTGGCGTCCTACGACCCGCCCGCGGTGACCGGGCTGGACCGGCTGCGCCGCACGGTGGGTGACAGCGCGGTACTGAAGGCGCGGATGCGGCTGATGTGGGAGCACTTCGAGGTGGCGGTCGCCGCCGTGCTGGCCGAGGAGGTCGGCGAGGATCCGCACGCACCGCGGCCGAGGGTGGCCGCCGCCCAGCTCGTCCTGGTCTTCCGGCTGATGGCCTCCGAGGCGGTTGCCGAGTACGTGCTCGCCCAACCCGGTCCCGAGCAGGCGGCGGCGCTGGAGAACTGGCTCGACGTCACGCTGCGGCAGGTCGCCGGCGGCATCGACGATTTCACGCCCTGCTAGGGGGGTACTTCGGTACCGGGTGGTGTGAGGAACGACATCGGTCCAAAAGGTTGGCCTTCCTATGATCGGGTGTCAAACTAAGTGGGCTGACCCGTCGAGCCTGAGGAGCGTCGCGATGGCAGAGCTGCACGTGCCGACCCACCCCGTCCGGTTCGTCACGGCGGCGAGCCTGTTCGACGGGCACGACGCGGCGATCAACATCATGCGGCGCATCCTGCAGCGCCAGGGTGCCGAGGTCGTCCACCTGGGGCACAACCGGTCGGTGGACGAGGTCGTCGCGGCCGCCATCCAGGAGGACGTGCAGGGCGTCGCGATCAGCTCGTACCAGGGCGGGCACGTCGAGTACTTCAGCTACCTGGTGGAGCTGCTGCGCGAGCGCGGCGCCGGGCACGTCAAGGTCTACGGCGGCGGTGGCGGCGTCATCGTGCCCGAGGAGATCAGGCTGCTGCACTCGCGCGGCGTCTCCCGCATCTTCTCCCCGGAGGACGGCCAGAAGCTCGGCCTGCCCGGGATGATCAACATCATGATCCGCGAGTGCGACGTGGACCTGACCGCCGAACCGCCCGCGTCCTACGACGGCGTGTTCTCCGGCGAGACCGCAACCCTGGCCCGCGCGCTCACGTTCGCCGAGGCCGGCCGGCTGCCCGACGAGGTGCGGGAGCGGATCAGCCAGGCCGTCGAGCAGCACCCCGTCCCGGTCCTGGGCATCACCGGCACCGGCGGTTCCGGCAAGTCCTCGCTCACTGACGAGCTGGTCCGCCGCTTCCGGCTGGACCAGGAGGACAAGCTGCGGATCGCCGTGCTCGCGGTCGACCCGACCCGGCGCAAGGGTGGCGGCGCGCTGCTCGGCGACCGGATCCGGATGAACTCGCTGGTCGGTGAGCAGGTGTTCTTCCGCTCGATGGCCACCCGGGGCAGCGACGGCGGCCTGCCCGAGCGCCTCGGCGATGCGATCGACGTGCTCAAGGCCTCCGGGTTCGACCTGGTGATCGTGGAGACCCCGGGCATCGGGCAAGGCGACGCCGGCATCGTGCCCTTCGCGGACCGCTCGCTGTACGTGATGACGCCGGAGTTCGGCGCCGCGTCGCAGCTCGAGAAGATCGACATGCTGGACTTCGCAGACGTCGTGGCGATCAACAAGTTCGAGCGCAGGGGTGCCGAGGACGCGCGCCGCGACGTGGGCCGCCAACTGGTCCGCAACCGCGAGGCGTTCGGCGAGACCTGGGAGGACATGCCGGTCTACGGCACCTCCGCCGCCACCTTCAACGACGACGGCGTCACCGCGCTCTACCACCACCTCACCGACCTGCTGGCCGAGCAGGGCCTGACCAGCCACGACGGGCGGTTGCCGCGCACCGACCGCAAGACGTCGTCGGAGTTCGCCGCCGTCATCCCGCCGGAGAAGGTCCGCTACCTCGCCGACATCGCCGACACCCTTCGCGGCTACCACGCGAAGACCGCCAACCACGCCGACGCGGCCCGCCGCCGCCAGGCCCTGCGCATCGCCAAGGCCGAGCTGGAGCGGGCCGAGGCGGACGCCGGCGGCATCGAGACCGTGCTGGCCTCGGCGGAGAAAGCACTGCCGGCCGAGTCCGCCGAGCTGCTGGACGGCTGGGGCCAGGTCGTCGAGGACTACTCCGGCGACGAGCTGGTGGTGAAGATCCGGGACAAGGAACTGCGCACCGAGCTGACCAGGGAGACGCTGTCCGGCAACAAGATCCGCCGGGTGTCGCTGCCCAAGTTCGACGACGAGGCGGAGCTGCTGCGCTTCCTGCGCCGGGAGAACCTGCCGGGCCACTTCCCCTTCACCGCCGGGGTGTTCCCGTTCAAGCGGGAGGGTGAGGACCCGGCCCGGATGTTCGCCGGTGAGGGCGACGCCTTCCGTACCAACCGCCGGTTCAAGTACCTGTCCTCCGACTCCGATGCCAAGCGGCTGTCCACCGCGTTCGACTCGGTGACCCTGTACGGCCGCGACCCCGGCACCCGCCCGGACGTCTACGGCAAGGTCGGCACCTCCGGTGTCTCGATCGCCACGATCGAGGACCTCAAGGTGCTCTACGGCGGGTTCGACCTGTGCTCGCCGAGCACGTCGGTCTCGATGACGATCAACGGCCCGGCGCCGTCCATCCTGGCGTTCTTCCTGAACGCGGCGATCGACCAGCAGGTCGACAACTTCCGCGAGGAGCACGACCGGGAGCCCGACGAGGCCGAGCGCGCGGAGCTCACCGAGTTCGCGCTGGCCAACGTGCGGGGCACCGTGCAGGCGGACATCCTCAAGGAGGACCAGGGCCAGAACACCTGCATCTTCTCCACCGAGTTCTCACTGCGGATGATGGCCGACATCCAGGAGTGGTTCATCGAGCACAAGGTGCGGAACTTTTACTCGGTGTCGATCTCCGGCTACCACATCGCGGAGGCCGGGGCGAACCCGATCAGCCAGCTCGCCTTCACCCTCGCCAACGGCTTCACCTTCGTGGAGAGCTACCTGGCCCGGGGCATGAACGTCGACGACTTCGCGCCGAACCTGTCGTTCTTCTTCTCCAACGGCATGGACGCCGAGTACTCGGTGATCGGCCGGGTGGCGCGGCGGATCTGGGCGGTCGCGATGCGCGAGCGCTACGGCGCCAACGAGCGCTCGCAGAAGCTCAAGTACCACGTGCAGACCTCCGGCCGGTCGCTGCACGCGCAGGAGATGAACTTCAACGACATCCGCACCACGCTGCAGGCATTGTGCGCGCTGTACGACAACGCGAACTCGCTGCACACCAACGCCTACGACGAGGCGGTGACCACGCCGACCGAGTCCTCGGTGCGCCGCGCGATGGCCATCCAGCTGATCATCAACCGGGAGTGGGGCCTTTCGATGAACGAGAACCCGCTGCAGGGTTCCTACGTCATCGACGAGCTGACCGACCTGGTCGAGGAGGCCGTCCTCAAGGAGTTCGACGCGATCGCCGAGCGGGGCGGCGTACTCGGCGCGATGGAGACCGGCTACCAGCGCGGCAAGATCCAGGACGAGTCGATGCTCTACGAGCACCGCAAGCACGACGGCTCCCTGCCACTGGTCGGCGTGAACACCTTCCTGCGTCCCGGGGCGGACGACGAGGAGCCGCAGGAGATCGAGCTCGCCCGAGCCACCGAGGAAGAGAAGAAGTCGCAGCTCGACCGGCTGGCCGACTTCCAGGCCCGGCACGCCGACGAGGCGCCCGCCGCCATCCGCCGCCTGCAGGACGCGGCCACGTCGGGGGAGAACGTCTTCGCCGAGCTGATGGCCGCGGCGCGGGTGTGCTCACTCGGCCAGCTGACCGAGGCGTTCTTCGAGGTGGGCGGCCAGTACCGGCGCAACGTCTGACCCGGGAGTGACGGGCGTCGTGAGTGCCTGGCCCAGGCACTCACGACGTCCCTCACTCCAGGCCGAGCTGCTCGCGGCCGGTGGGGTTGAGATCGTCGACCGTGGCCCGCCCGGTCCAGCTCGTCTCGTAGTCCTCCGCCGCGAAGTCGTCCGGGCTGGCGCCGGCGAGGAAGGCGCGGCCGCAGGCCCGGGCGTACTCGGCGTTCTTCGCGCAGTGCGGGCTGGCCGGGATGTACATGACGTTGCCCCAGCGGTCCGGGTTGCTGCCGTCCGCGACGGCGTGGATCAGGTCGCCGTGCCACCAGACGGTGTCCCCGGGCTCGACGGCCGGGATGGTGCTCAGCGCCGGCAACAGCACCGGGTGGTACTTCTCGTTGACCGCCAGGGCCTGGCCGTTGACCGCGCCGCACAGGTCGTCGTCGGCGAGGTCGGGCTGCAGCGCCCGCAGCAGCAGGTAGGCCATCGCCGACGGGATCGGCACCACCTGCAGCACGCCGTCGGTGGGCCGCATCTCCGATAATGCGGTCCAACCCTGGAAGGTGCGGAAGGCGGAGCACATGACGGTGGACGGGAACTCGTCGACCTCGGTGCGGTAGGCGCCGTCCCACGGGTCGTACTCGGACCATCGACCGGCGAACACGTGCCGGAACACCCGCTGGTAGGCGGGCAGTAGCCACCGTTCGACCGATCCGGAGTCGGTGTGCGCGGAGAGCCCGAGTGAGGCCGATCCCGGCTGCCGGCGCCGGATGCGGTCGGGGTAGCCGGTGTCGCGGGTGGGGTCGAACCAGGTGCGCCCCTCGGACTCGTGCCGCCAGAACGAGTTCAGGAACGAGCGGACCCGGACCATGTTGTCGTCCTGGCGGGCCTGGATCTGCGGCCTGGACCAGTACACCCCGTAGATCTGCGGCTGGTTGGAGGCGAGGCCGGCGAACACGTCGTCGGCCGGCCCGCGATAGTTCTCGGCGAACCGGTTGTCATCGAGGTAGCCGGCCAACTCGGCGTCCCAGGCCTCGGCGCGGGCGCGGGGGAAGGTCCCCCGGACCACCGCGCAGCCCCGCCGCGCGATCGCCGCCACCGTGGCGTCCGGCACCGTGCCGGCGGCGATGTCGGCGAACCGGACGACGGGCACCACCGGCTGACCCGCCGCCCGCTCGGCCTCGATCACCGCGACCTCGGCGCGCATGGCCGCCTCGACCTCGGCGAACACCTCGGTGACCGCGGTGGGGGAGCCGAGCCGGGCGCGCAGCTCCCGCTTCACCGCGCTGGTCGCGGCCGCCATGTCTGTCGGGACCTGCGGGCTGGCAACGGTGCCGGTCATGAGCTTCACCCATTTGGTTAGGAGTCTTTACTAGATGAGGTTGTTACCGTAGCTCCAGCCGACAGCGACTGACAAGGGGTGAGCCGGCGAATGGCTCAGGACGCGCCGGCTCAGGCTCATGCCGCGCAGGCGCAGGCGGTATTGCCCCGGCTGGGACTCCTGCGGGAGATGACGGACCGCGCGGTGCTGGACCGGATCTTCGCCACCGGCCGGACCACCCGCGCCGAGCTCTCCAGCCACACCGGGATCTCCAAGCCGACGATCTCCGAGTCGGTGCGGCGGCTCACCGCGGCAGGTGTGCTCCGGGACAGCGGCAGCGACCAAACCGGGCGGCGTGGCCGGATCGCCACCTTCTACGAGGTGGCACCGGACGCCGGCTACGTACTGGCCGTCGAGGTCGACCAGCAGGGCATCCACACGTTGGCCGCGAACCTCGCCGGCGACACCGTCGACCAGCGGCGGCACCACGCGGTTCGCCCCGGCGATCGGGCCGCGCTGGCCGCCGCGCTGCGCGACACCGTGCGGGAGACGGTCGCCGCCGCCGTGGTGCACGGGCTGCCCAGGGCGGTCGCGGTGTCGGTGGCCAACCCGGTCGACCCGGTTACCAGGGAGGTCATCGCGCTGCCGGACTCCCCGTTCCCGGAGGGGCGCGTCCCGGTGCGGGAGATCCTGGCGCAGGGGTCAGCGGCGGCACTCGCCGGCGTCCCGTTGCTGGTGGACAACGACGTGAACTTCTCCGCGCTGGCCGAGCGCCGGTCCGGCGTAGCGACAACCGCCGAGAGCTTTGTCTACCTCTACCTCGGCGCCGGCCTCGGCATGAGCTTCCATCTCGGTGACCAACTGGTCCGGGGCGCCCACGGGCTGGCCGGCGAGATCGGCTACCTGGGTGCCCGCTCCGGACCTGACCCGGCGGCCGCGCCGGTCGGGCTCGCGGCGGCGATCGCCGGGCTGGGCTTCGGTCGGCCGGACGGCCCGGCGCTGGACGTCGACACCATCCTGCGCGTGCTGGACCTGGCCGTGGCGGGTGACGCCGAAGCGCGCGCGGCGGTGCGGGGCTTGGGCGCCACGATCGCACGGGCGGTCGCGGCCACCTGCGCGATCGTGGACCCCGAGCTGGTCGTGCTGGGCGGGCCGGTGGGCGCCCATCCCGGCCTGTTGGAGCCGATCCGGGCCACGGTGGCGCTCTCGGCGTTGGCCCCGGTGCGCATCGAGCCGGGCGCGGTCACCGCGTTCGCGCCACTGCGCGGGGCACTGGTGTCGGCGCTGGACACCGGCCGCGCCGGGCTGCTGACACTCAGCGGAACAGCGTGATCACGGCACGGGACCGGTGCCGTGTCGCCGAGGACCGACGCCACCGTCTGGCACGACGACGGCTGGATGACCGCCACCTGGTTCCAGGGTCCGGCCGCCGAGTTCATCGAAGCCAGCCGGTCCGGCCTGGAATCAGGGGTCAACATCCTGCATTTCCTGGGCGGCACCAGCGTCGAGGTGAGCGGCTCGCGCGCGGTCGCCCAGACCAAGATGACTATCCAGCAGCGTGCCTCGGTACACGGCGTCGAGGTGGACGTCACCTGCACCGGCCGGTTCTACGACTTCTTTGAGGAGCGCGAGGAGCGCGAGGGGCGCGAGGGGCGCGAGGGGCGCGAGGGGCGCTGGGCCATCGTGCGCCGCCAGCCGATCTACGAGAAGGACCGGATGGACGTGCTCGACCCGGCCGCCTCGGTGCGCCTCGACCGCACCGCGCTGGAGGGGTTCCCGGCTGGCTACCGGCATCTGGCCTACCTGCAGCAGGCCGCCGGGCACGTGGTGATGCACGGGTTGCCCGGGCTGCGCGGACCCGAGGTGGAGCTGCTCTACACGGAAGGCGCGCAGGGTTGGCCGGTGCGGATCAGCCCGGGGTGCCGTTGGCTGGGTAGAGGGTTGCTTTGGTGCGGTTGCCTTGGTGCGGCTGCTTTGGTGCGGCTGGGCGCGTTTTACGACGGTTCGAATTGGGTGGTCGTCTTAGTTCGGCTGGGTGCGTTTTACCGAAGCTTTGGACGGGACAGCGGTCAGTTAGGGCGTCGGGAGTCTCACCTTTTTGCTTGGGTCGGGGACGCTTGTCGGGGACGTTCGGCGGAGTTCGCAAAAAATCATGAAATCTTTTTTCGGGGACGGGCGATATCGACCCAGAAACTGTCGGGGCTCTTTGCCATAATTTTGGGTATGTCGGAGGGTTCGATTGTTGCGGCGCGGCGGGTGGTCATGGATTCCATGGCCGCGTTGCGCGCACTCGAGCGCTCCGGTGATGCGGAGTGTCGGATTGATGGGTTGAAGAGTTACCAGGTTCTGCGGCGCCAATGTGAGTACGACTCGTTGATGCTGCTCGCCGGGTTGGATCGGGACGGGGAGTTCCTCGAGCGGGGGACGCACTCGAGGAATGCGGTCAGCGATCTGCTCGGCCTGAGCCAGCGGGACGGGCGGCGGATGGTCGCGGTGGCCGCCAGTGTGTTTCCCACCAGGTCGTTGGTGGGTGAGGTGTTGGAGCCGAAACTGCCGGCGACGGCGATGGCGTTGGGCGCGCTGGAGATCGATCTGGCGCATGCTGAGGTGATCGAGTCGGTGTTGGCCACGGGTGCCGCGCGGCGGATCACGGTGGAGCAGTGGGTGGCGGCGGAGGTGTTGTTCGCCGACTGGGCGCGGCAGTACAGCCCGGAGTTGTTGGCCCGCAAAGCCCGCGAAGAACTCGACCTACTCGATCAGGACGGTGCGCCTCCCGGTGAGGACAATCCGCAGGTCAACGAGCTACATCTGGCCAAGTCCCGTCACGGTGTGGGTGGGAAGATCAAGGGCCAGCTCGACTCGGCGACGTTCGAGACGGTGGCGCGGGCGATCGGGGCGATCCTCAAACCGGCCGCCGACGAGAACAAGTCCCTCGGGCAACGCCAGGCGGATGCGCTCGGGGAGATCTGCGCGCACACCCTCGACGAAGGCCGCCTCCCCGCACAAGGCGGCGAGCGCCCGCACGTGGCGATCACCATGGGTCTGGAGGCGCTGAAGGCCGGGTTGCGCGGGGCGAGCCTGGAACTGGGCGGCCATATCGGGCCGGGTGAAGTACGCCGGCTCAGCTGCGACGCCCAGATCACCCCGATCGTGCTCGGTGCGAACAGTGAGCCGTTGGATGTGGGTCGGGAGAAGCGGTGTGCCACGTTGGCGCAACGTAAAGCGGTCGCGGTTCGGGACGGCGGGTGTGCGCATCCGGGGTGTGACCGGCCTCCGAGTTCCTGCGAGGTGCACCATATTGTGCACTGGGTCCATCACGGTGAAACAAAGCTCGACAATTTGGTGATGTTATGCTGGACGCATCACCGGATGGTGCACCAGTCCGACTGGGAAGTCCGCATGCACGACGGACTCCCCGAGTTCATCCCACCAAAATGGATGGACTACTCCCAGACACCCCGAAGAAGGCCACGGCGAATACGTATTCGAAGCTAGTGGTCCGTCTTTGATTTGACTGGTGGATGGGCTGTCCTCGGGCTGGCGCTGGGGTACCGCGTGCAACCAATACGATCTCCGCGGCTCCTGTAGCGGAGGGTGTGATGCGGTTCGGGTGGGCCACCCATCGAGTAGCGATGAGAAATCGGCGTGCTGCCGTCGACATCAGTGACACCGAGGTGAGCGCCGAGCTCGGCGCCGATGAGAGACCGGCCAGAGAAGCACATGAGGTTGTCGCGCCCGTACAGCGCCGCGATCACGCGCCCGGTGAACTGTGGAGACTCCCGCTTGACGTCCGGTCGCTTATCCGCTGGCAACGACTCCAGATGGGCCCGCGCCCGCTCGGTGTCGAGGCCGCCCATCCAGATCGACACGGCCGCCACGTTGTGCGGCCGCAACTCCTTGGCCATGTCGGCTGCCATCTTGTCCGCACCGGCCTTCTGGGCGCCGTACGCCGGTCCTTGATAGTAGGAAACAGCACCGTAGTGTCCGGTGTTGACGATGATTCCGCGGTTGTTGCCGATCAACAGGGGTGCGGCGTAGTAGGCGGCGACGTAATGCGAGCGCAGCCCGACGGAGATCAGGCGATGGGTACACCGGTCCCGCCCGCCCCGTCGACGAGCATTGGCGGTTCGTGTCACGGCGCAGCGCCCTGACTCACGCGCTAGTTACCACCGGGCCGGTGTGTGGCCACCGCGGTCGCCGAGGCGGTGTCGCCGCGCGCTTCGAGCCCGTTGACCACACCGGTGATGTCGGCCTCCGGCCTGTTCTGGCTCAGCTTGAACTTGGCCTCGACGCGACTGATGGTCAGTTCGATGCCGACGATCGCGCGCAGCTGCCCGGCGATGAACTTGCCGGGAGCGTCGTCGACCGACCAGGGAGCGGCCCGGCGGCCTTCGTGCAGGTCCGTCAGCCGCCGCACCAGCTGCTCGACCCACACCGGGTCGTCGTGCACGGTGACCGAGCCGTAGACGTGCGCGGTGATGTAGTTCCAGGTGGGCACGACCCGGCCGTGCTCGGTCTTCGAGGCGTACCACGACGGTGATACGTACGCGTCCGGCCCGCGCACGATGGCCAGCGCCTCGCCGATGACCGGCTGCCGCCACTGCTCGTTGGGCCGTGCGAGATGCGCCAGCAGTGCGCCGTGCTGGCCGATGGTCGGGTCATAGATGAACGGCAACAGGCTGGCCAGCATGCCCGCCGGTGTGACGGTGACCAGGTCGGCGGCGCTGGGCTGGGTCAGTAGGTCGTGCACGGCGGCGTCGTCGGCCGCGAAGTGCGCAGGGACGTACATCGGTTGGTGCCCTCAGATCGAGTGTGGTGTGTTCGCGTAGGTATGCCGGGTCCAGGTTTGCCGACCAAGTGGCCTGAGTGAAGGGCCACAGGCCGGCGGATTTGGAATGCCACTCGCCCGGCGGACGAGTCTCAGTCGAGCTGGCCCAATGGTCGCAGCAGCAACTCGTTGACCGCGAGGTGTGCCGGCCTGGTGAGGATGTACACGACGGCGTCGGCCACCTCGTCGGGCTGCAGCCACACGTAGTGGCGGTCCCTGGTGATGTCCTTGGTGAGCGGCGTGTCCACCCAGCCGGGCTCGACCAGCGACACCCGGATCGACTGGCCGGCCACCTCCTGCCTCAGGTACTCGCTGAAGGTGCCGACCGCGTACTTGGTGGCCGAGTAGATCCCGTTGCCAGGGCCGACCCGCCGACCCGCGACGGAGCTGATGTTGACCACGTCGGCGACCTGTCGAGGCCCGCCGGCGGCCCGGGCCAGGTGCGGCAGGGCGGCATGGGTGGTGTTGAGCAGGCCGCTGAAGTTGGTATCGATCATGGGCTGCCAGCTACCGGCCTGGCTGGTCCCGAAGCCGCCGGGCATGGCGGTACCGGCCGCGTTGACCAGGATGTCCAGCCGGCCCTCGGTACGGCCCAGCCGGTCCATCGCCGCCGCGGCCTGACCGGCGTCCGTGACGTCGGCGACCAGCGGGACCGCGGTGCCGCCCTGCTCGGCGATCCGGGCGCGCAACCCCTCGAGCACCCCGGCGCGGCGGGCGAGCAACCCGACAACCACGCCCTCGGCGGCCAGTCGCAGCGTGATGGCCTCGCCGATGCCGCTCGAGGCGCCGGTCACCACGGCAACGGAACCTTTCAGCGGCAAGGGCGACCGCGACGGTGATGGCGACTGCGATGCCGATGCCGATGGTGATGCCGATGCCGCTGACATGGCAGGCCGCCCCCCGGATACCCCGTAGCCGCGGCCCCCGCGCGGCAGTGCTGCCCACGTTAGCCGCTGATCGACACCGCTCGCCGAGGTGCGGCTCAGGAGCGGGGCGGCTCGAGGTTGACCCTGGCCTTCTCGTTGACCGCGACCAGCAGCACCTGGGTGTCGTCGGTGAGCGCACGCCAGCTGTGCGGCACGCCGGCGGCCCAGTAGAGCGTGTCGCCGGTGGCGAGCAGGTGCTCCTCGTCGCCGGCCCGCACCCGCGCGGAGCCACGCACCACGTAGATCGCTCGTCGTTGGTGTGATGGAAGGTGCGATCGCCTCGGCCGGTGGCGCCGGTGAACTCCAGGGCGTGCAGTTGACGGTGGCCGCGCACCAGTAACCGCACCTCGCCGGTGGCGCCGTCATCGAGCGAGTTCTCGCCGGCCCGGACGACGTCCACCCGTGCCGCCTCCTCGGCGGCGGTGAGCAGTGCGACCGCTGTCGTGCCGAGCGCATCGGCCAACGCCTGCAGCGAGCGGAGGCTGGTGCTGGTCCTGCCGTTCTCCACCTGGCTGAGAAACGGCACCGAGAGGCCGCTGGCCGCGGCGACATCGGCGAGCGTCCGACCCAGCTCCTTGCGCAGTGCCCGCACGACCGGCCCGACCCTCGGTTCGGCCACGTCACCCACCTTTTCGGCAGTGGGGCGACCATGGCGGCGTTGGTGGGCGTGCTGGCGAACCTGCTCTTCCGTAGTGCTGTGACCAGCGAGAACGCGCCTCTCCCCGACCATGCCGCGGCTGCCAGGGATGAGCCCGCGCACGACCTGGTGAATTAGCTGATGAGCCTCGCTCAGCCAGCTAGCTTGGAATGTATGCGCCGCCATGGTGATCAATGGGGAATCGCTGAGAGCGTCGGGGTGACGGCGCTGGGCGTCGCGGCGGGGCGGGCCATCGAGTCCCGGCGGTCCGACGGGCTGGTGGACGACCCGTACGCCGAGGCATTCGTGGTCGCGGCGACGCCGAGGGTGCGGTTGCCCTCGGGGCCGAACTTCGAGGCCGCGTGGACGATGCAGTCGACCTACATCGGTGTCCGGTCCCGGTTCTTCGACCTGTTCTGCGCGGCGGCGGCGGCCGCGGGCATCACCCAGGTCGTGATCCTGGCGGCCGGGCTGGACACCCGCGCACTGCGGCTGGACTGGCCCGCCGGCAGCGTCGTCTACGAGGTCGACCAGGCCGGGGTGTTCGAGTTCAAGAACGGGGTGCTCGCCGGCTGCCGCGCGGGCCGCTCGGCCCACCGGGTGGTGGTGCCGGCCGACCTGCGGGAGGACTGGCCCACCGCGCTGCTGGCCGCCGGGTTCGACCCGGCGAGACCGAGCGCGTGGCTCGCCGAGGGACTGTTGCCCTACCTGCCCGCGCAGGCCGAGGCCGACCTCTTCGACCGGGTGCACCAGCTGTCCGTCCCGGGCAGCCGGATGGCCGTGGAGCATCTCGGCCCCAGCAGGGCCGGGACGGCGGAACGATCACAGCCGCTGTCCGAGGTGCTCGGCGTCGACATCGCCGATCTGATGTACCTCGACGAACGCGAGGACCCCGGGGACCGCCTCCGCCGCTACGGCTGGGACGTGGCCCGGGTCCAGGCCAGCGAGTTCGCGCAGGCCAACGGGCGTTTCCTGAACGACGACGGCGGAGGTCTGCCCACCCGCACGGTGCTGATCGAAGCCACGCTGGGGTCGAGCTGACAGCGCGCTACTGCCAGCGCAGCGCCTCGATCGGTCTCAGCCCGGCGGCCCGGCTGGCCGGGTAACCGCCCGCGACCAGGCCGATCAGCAGGCTGAGCCCGAACGCCACGGTGATCGCGCCGGCCGAGATGTCCGGGGTGCCGAAGGTGGGTGCGACCCTCGGCAGGATCAGCATGGCCATCCCGGTGACGGACACCCCGATCAGGATGCCGATCACCCCGCCCAGGCCCGCGAGGATCGTCGACTCGATCAGGAACTGCTTCAGGATCGCGCTGCGCCGCGCCCCGATGGCCTTGCGGATGCCGATCTCCCTGGTCCGCTCGGTGACCGAGACCAGCATGATGTTGGCCACCCCGATACCGCCGACGACCAGCGACAGCGCGGCCACCGCCAGGGTGAACAGGGTCAGGTAGTTGAGGAACGTGCTCGCCTTGTCGAGCAGGTTCTGCAGCGCGGTGGCCGAGTAGTCCCGTTCGATCGGACTCTTGATGTTGTGCCGGCTATCCATGATCGAGTAGACCTGGCGCTGGGCTGCCGAGACCTGATCGGAGCTGGCCGTCTTGACGATCATCTGGCTGATCCGGTCGTTGCCGCCGACCAGATAGGCCCGAGCGGCCCCCAGCGGCATGATCGCCGCATCGTCCTGCTGGCCGTTGCTGGTGACCACTCCGATGACCCGGAAGTTGCTCCGGGTGATCCGGATGTACTTGCCGACCGCCGACCCGGCGTCGCCGTTGAACAGGTTGGTCACCACGTCGGGGCCGATCACCACTACCCGGGCGTTGCTGCGGGCCTGGGACTCGGTGAACATCTGGCCGACCATCAGCTGTCGGTCGAGCACGTTCAGATACTCGGAGGTGGAGCCCTCCAGCGTGCTCAGATACTGCTTCTGCCGGTACTCGATCAGCTGCGTGCCGTTCACCACCGGGGTGACACTGGCGACGGACGGAGCGTTCGAGACGTTGCGCAGCGCGGTCACGTCGCTGTCTTTCAGGTCCTTTGGCGCCCCGTTGCCGGGCACCGAGACGTTGAGCTTGCTCACCACGATCTGGTCGGCCAGCGCGCCGAACTGGGTGTTGAAGCCGGCCTTGATGCCGTCACCGAGGCCGACCAGCACGATGACCGCGGAGACACCGATGATGATCCCGATCGTGGTCAGCGCGGAGCGCAGCCGATTGGCCCGCAGGCTGCGCATGGCCATCGCGAATGTCTCGCTGATGTGCATTGTTTTGCTCCTGTCCGGTAGCGCCGCACTTCGGTCATCCAGGCACGGCCGGTCATGGGCGTGTCCTACTGGACTGCTGCGTGTAGCTGGGTCGTGCTCCGACACTGATCCGGGCCGCCAGGGGCAGGTGCATGGCGTCGGTCCCGATGCGGAGGGTGTAGCTGCCGGGTTCGGTGTGCCAGCCCGCGTCCCAGTGCGCGAACGCGCGAGCGGGGAGGGTGAGTCTGACCTGGTGCTGGCTGTCGGGTTCGGCGCGCACGGTCGCGAATCCGGCGAGCCAGCACACCGGCCGGTCCACGGTGGACTCTTCCTTGGACAGGTAGGCCTGGAACACCTGCCGGCCCGCTCGCTGTCCGGTGTTGCGTGCGGTGAAGGTGACAGGCACAGAGTGGCCGAGGTTGTCGGCGTCGTCGGCGTCGCCGGCCCCGGCGTCGGTGGTGTCGATGGTGTCGATCGTGAGGTCGGCGATGTCCCAGGTGGTGTAACCAAGGCCGTGGCCGAACGGGTAGGCGGGCTGGTGACCGGCCCGTAGCCAAGCTCGGTAGCCGATATGGATCCCTTCGTCGTAGCGGAGCAGACCGTTCTCCGGTGTGGTGTTCAGAACGGGGACGTCGGCTTCGGTGGCGGGCCACGTGGTGGGCAGCCGGCCGCCTGGTTCGGTGTGGCCGAGCAGGACGTCGGCCAGTGCGTGGCCGAACTCCTGGCCGCCGAACCAGCCGAGCAGGACCGCGGCCACCTCGTCGCGCCAGGGCATGGTGACCGGGCCACCCGAGTTGACCACGACGACGGTGCGGGGGTTCGCGGCGGCGACCGCCCTGACCAGGTCGTCCTGGGCGCCGGGCAGCGCGAGTCCGGTGCGGTCGAAGCCCTCGCTCTCCAGCTGCGGGGTGGTGCCGACCACCACCACCGCCACCTCCGCCGCCCGGGCCGAGGCCACCGCCGCCGCGATTCCCTCTGCCGCGATTCCCTCAGCCGCCGACCAGGTAGCTGCTTCCGCGCCGAGGGTGATCGCGGCGATCCGACTGGACCGGCAGACCTCCGGGAGGTGGAAGCGGACGGTGATGTCGCGGGTGGCGCCGGCGACCGCGTCAACTTCGGCGGCGGCGGTGGGGCGTTGGAACAGGGCGGCGCCGAGGCTGGTGCCGTCCGGGGCGAGATCGGTGTCGAACACCGGACTGCCGTCGAGGTGCACCTCCAGGTGGCCGGCGGCGGCGACACCGAGTCGAATCGGCCCGGTCTCCCCGGGGTGGTAGCGGGTCCGCAGCTCAACGGTCGCGGTGCCCTCCGGCAGGGTGCCCAGCCACACCAGGTCGGCGGCGCGCCGGTTCTCGTCGAGCAGCTCCCGTCCGTCAGCGCCCAGATACCGCGCCCGCAGTCCGGGTTCCGCCGAGACCGGGTCGGTCAGCGACGCCGACGGCAGCGCAAGGATGCCCTGGCGCACCGGCACACCCCTGCTCCAGACGAGGTGGGTGCCGGGCAGGGCGGCCCGCAGCCCGTCCAGCGGGCTGGTGACCTGGGCGGGCAGGACGGTGGCGCTGCCGCCGCCCTGGGTGCGCGGCAGTGCCGAGTGCTCGCCGATCAGTGCGATCGACCGGGGTCCGCCGGCCGGCCAGGGCAACGCGCCGTCGTTGCGCAGCAGCACCATCCCGGCCGCGCAGACCTCCCTGGCCAGCGCGGGGCCCTGCTCGACCGGCGGGGTCGGGGCGACAGCGCGCGGCGCGGCGCCGTCGAGCGCGCCGACGCGGGCGGCCAGCCGCAGCAGCCGGCGGACCTTCTCGTCGACGGCATCCGCCGGGACACGGCCGTCGCGGACCGCGTCGACCAGAGCGGCTCCCCACGGACCGACGGGGCCGGGCATCACGAGGTCCTGGCGGGCGCGGGCGGACGCTTCGGTGCCTCGGACGGCCGTCCAGTCCGAGACCACGACGCCGTCGAATCCCCAGTCGGTACAGAGCGGCGTGGACAGCAGCGCATTTTCGGTCATGGTGGTGCCGCGTACCGAGTTGTAGGCCGACATGACCAGCCAGGCCCCGGCATCGGTGACCGCCCACTCGAACGGGACCAGGTACAGCTCGCGCAGGGTTCGTTCGTCGACGTCGACGTCCGCGGTGAGTCGCTCGGTCTCGGAGTCGTTGGCCACGTAGTGCTTCGGGGACGCGGCCACCCCGTGGTCCTGCAGCCCCCGCACGTAGGCCGAGGCGAGCTCGCCGGTCAGGAGCGGGTCCTCGGAGAACGCCTCGAACCCCCGGCCGGCCAATGGGCTGCGCTGCAGGTTGATCGTGGGTCCGAGGACGGCGTCGACGCCCTTGCGCCGGGCCTCGCCGGCCAGCGCTGCGCCGTACCGGTACGCCAGGTTCACGTCCCAGGACGCCGCGAGCGCGGTGGCAGACGGCAGGTTGAGTGACGGGTCCCGCTCGTCCCACACCACCCCGCGCACCCCGGAGGGCCCGTCCGAGAACACGATCGAGCGCAACCCGATCGCCGGCTCGGCGTGCGTGGACCAGAAGTTCGCGCCGGTCAGCAGGCGCACCTTCTGCTCGAGGGTGAGCGCGCCGAGAGGCGTCTCGAGGTAATCCTCGGCCGCGGGGCGGCAGGTGGTCAACGGTATCCCCTCAGTGGCTGGCGACTCGGCGGTAGCGGGCCAGCGCCAGGGGCATGAACACCGCGATGATGGCCAGCGAGCTGAGCACCGCGTAGAGCGCGGCGTGCTGGGCGACCCAGTTGCTGGCCGGCGCGACCCCGGGCGGTTGGATCGGGTTGCCGAACAGCGAGCGGGTCACGTCAGCCACCGCCGAGATCGGGTTCCACTCCGCGAACGCGCGCAGCGGGCCGGGCAGCGTCTGCGCGGAGACGAACACGTTGGCGATGAACGACACCGGGAACAGCCAGATCAGCCCGGCGCTCTGGGCCACCTCGACGCTGCGGCAGAGCAGCCCGATCCAGGCGCCGATCCAGGACATCGCGAACGCGAAGAACAGCAGTAGCAGGTAGCCGAGCGCCGCGCTGAGTGGCGAGCTCTCGATGCGCCAGCCGACCGCGAGGCCGGTCGCGGTCATGGTCGCCAGGGTCACCGCGCTGACCGTCAGGTCCGAGGTGGTCCGGCCGAGGATGACGGCGAGCCGGGACATCGGCAACGAGCGGAACCTGTCGATCATGCCTTTGGTCAGGTCGTTGGCCAGCCCGAGCGTGGTGAACGCCGAGTTGAACGACACGGTCTGGACGAAGATCCCCGCGACCAGGAAGTGCCGGTACTCCGCGCCGCCCAGGCTGCCGCCGAACACGAAGGCGAACACCAGCACGAAGATGATCGGGCTGACCACGGCGCCGAGGAGCAGGTCCGGGTTGCGGCGGATGGTGACCAGGTTGCGCCAGGCCACCACGCTCGAGTCGCGGGCCCCGCCGATCAGTACCGTCATGTGGTGTCCTCCCCGTCGGCGTTCTCCCCGTCGGCACGGTGTCCGGTCAGGGACAGGAACACGTCGTCCAGGGTCGGCCGGCGCAGTGCGATGTCCAGCACCTCAACCGGTCGCCCGAGGGTGGCGGGATCGGGCTCCGGCCCGTAGGACTCGAACCGGCGCAGTACCTCCAACAGCGCCTTGGGGCCGACGTCAACCGCGACCGACAGCCTGCGCAGCTGTTGGTTCACCGTCGGCTCGCCGACGCCGATCTGAGCCAGCACGGTGCGCGCGGTGGCCACCTGATCGGCCTCGGCGACCACCAGCTCCAGGCGCTCGCCGCCGATCTGTGCCTTGAGCTCGTCCGGGGAACCGTGCGCGATCACCCGTCCGCCATCGATCACCGCGATGGTGTCGGCCAGGCGGTCCGCCTCCTCCAGGTACTGGGTGGTGAGCAGCACGGTGGCGCCGTCGGCCACCAGTTCACCGATCACGTCCCAGGTGTCCTGGCGGCCGCGCGGGTCCAGACCGGTGGTCGGTTCGTCGAGCACGACCACGGCCGGCTCGGCGATGAGTGCCCCGGCGAGGTCGAGGCGGCGTTGCATCCCACCGGAGTACTCCTTCGCCGGCCGGGCGCCGTCCTCGGCCAGCCGGAACCGCTGCAGCAGCGCCCTGGCTCTGGCCGAGGCGCCGCGCCGGGACATCCCGTACAGCCGCGCCACCAGGTACAGGTTCTCGTAGCCGGTGAGGTTGCCGTCCACGGCGGCGTACTGCCCGGAGAGCCCGATGCGCCGGCGCACCGCGTCCGGCTCGGCGGTCACGTCGTGCCCGGCGACCCAGGCGCGCCCGGAGTCCGGCCGCAACAGCGTGGTCAGGATGCGGACCATCGTCGTCTTGCCCGCACCATTCGGGCCGAGCAGTCCGAGCACGGTGCCGGTCGGGATCTCCAGATCCACGCCGTCCAGTGCTCGGGTGGTGCCGAAGGTCTTGACCAGACCTTCGGCCCGCACCGCCGGCCCAGCGCTGTTCTGGGATGCAGACATCGACGTCCTCAGCTCGGGCTCGGGGTCAGGAGGACGGGCATCCGCTCGAAGCCGCGCAGCGCGACCCCCGGAGCCCGGTAGGTGGGCTCCTCCGCCAGCTGCATCAGCGGGAACCGCCGCAGCAGCATCGGGAACAGCACCGTGGCGGCGAGCCGGGCGAGGTGCGCGCCGAGGCAGTAGTGCGCGCCGCCGCCGAAGCTGAGCCCGCTGCTCGGCCGCCGCCGGATGTCGAACCGGTCCGGGTCGTCGACCAGGGCGGGGTCGCGGCTGGCCCCGGCGATCACGCCGAGCAGGATGCTGCCCGAGGGGATGTTGACCCCGGCGAGGGTGACGTCCCGCAGCGCGGCCCGGAACATGATCTGGACCGCCGGCTCGCAGCGCAGGATCTCCTCCGTCGCGGTGCCGGCCAGGGTCGGGTCCTCGCGCAGCAGCTGCGCCTGTTCCGGGTTGTCCATGAACAGCCGCAGGCCCATCCCGACCACACTGGTCGGCGAGTCGAACCCGGCACTGAACAGCAGCGTGAGGCTGTTGACCAGGCGCTCCTCGTCGTCGCCGCAGTGGGTGGCGATGTCGGTGATCAGGTCCTCGCGGGGCTGGCGGCGGCGGTCGGCGGCGAGCTCGATCAGCTCCTTCACCATCTGCCCACCGGCCTCGGCCGCCTGCTGGCGCTGCGCGGGCGACGGCGCCAGCTCCAGCGTCGGGCTGGCCTGGCGGGCCAACCAGCCCAGCCGCTGCGCCTGGTCGTCGGTCATCCCCATCAGCCGTCCGATGATCAGCGCGGAGTACGGCACAGCGAGCTCGCGCTCGATGTCCACCGGCTCGTCGGCCGGGCTCAGCAGCTCCAGCTGGTCGAGCAGGGTCGTGGCCACCTCGACCATGTCCTCGCGCCGCCCCCCAGTCCGGCGCGGGGAGAAGAACTTGGCGAACATGGCCCGGTCCGCTCGGTGCTCGGCGCCGCTGTGGAAGGCCATCGACCCGAACAGGCTGTTCGCCAGGCCCTGCTCCTTCCAGGTCGGGTTGGTCTCGTGGAAGTGCTCCTCGGTGAGCGGTCCGATGTTCTGGTCGCGCAGCATCGCGGTGCACGCGGCGAACGTGGTGACCAGGTACCGCGCCGCCACCCCGGGGAACTCCACCGGTACGACGGGGCCGATCTCGCGCAGTCTGGCGTACAGCGGATAGGGGTTCGGGTTGGCGTGCGGACGGGCCATCCGCAGGAACAGCCGCCTCGCCTCCGAACTACTGGCAGGGCTACCGGCGGGTCTGTGGACCGGGGTCTCGGTCACCGCTGAGGGATTCATGCCCGTACCTCCGAAGTGGCCGGGGCGGGCATGAATCCCTCAGCGGGGTGCCGCGCCCAGAAGTTGAGTAGTACCTCGACGGTCTGCTGGGGTTGTTCCAGGCTGGGGCTGTGTGCCGCCTTGTCGATCACCACGTGGTCGGCGCCGAGCTGGGCGGCCATCGCGGCGAACGCGGCCCGGGACCACACCCGCTTGTCCCGCTTGCCGTGCACGACAAGCACCGGCAGCCCGGTGGCGGCCAGCTCGGCGGACCGGTCGTGCTCCTCGGCCATGGCCCGGGCGGTGCCGTGCATGAATCCCGGGTTGGCGCCTTGCAGCTTGTTGAACCAGAACTCGCGCAGTGCGGCGTTCCGCTCCGGCACCACTCGTTTGATCGTCGGCCACAGCAGCTCGAGGCTGCCCGCCTCGAGCCTGCGGTCCAGTTCGGCCAGGCCCGCGCGCTGTTTGGGTTCGGTCAGACCGGGTCCGCACCCGAGCATGGTCAGGCTGGCCACCGCGGCGGGGTCGGCCAGCGTCGCGGCCCGGGCGACGAACCCACCCAGGCAGTGTCCGACCAGGTGCACCGGAGTGCCCCCGCCGACCTGCGGAATCACCGACCGGGCATCTTCGGCCAGGAGCTCGATGGCGTATGCGCTGGGATCGGTTGGCCCGGCGGACTCGTACTGACCGATCTGGTCATAGCTCCAGGCGTGGTAGCCGGCCTCGGCAATCGCCGGCAGCACCGACCAGAAGTCTTCTTTCGAGCCCACGTACCCGGTGACAAGGAGGACCGCGGCACCGAGGTCATTCTCCGGTCGTGGCCGCGCGTAGGAGGCGACGACGGGGCCTCGCGCGGTGTTCAACACACGCCGCTCGACGCCGGTGGGCAAGGTCAGCACGGTCATCGGTGTGATGCCTCCATTTGCTGGGTGCCGGACACGATCTGTTCCAGCTGTGACACGGCGCGGCCCGTTCCGTCCTCGGCTCGGATCCGGTCGCCCAGTTCGATGGCCCGTTGTTGCAGGGCCCGGTCGTCGAGTACCTGGCGAAGCGCCCGTTCCAGTGCCGGCCCGGTCAGCTCGCGCATGGGTGGTGCCTCGGCCGAGACACCGAGTTGGCGCATCCGCTCGGCCCAGAACGGCTGGTCGGTCCCGACCGGGCAGATGATCTGCGGGCGGCCGGCCGCCGCCGCGGCACCGGTCGTGCCGGCGCCGCCGTGGTGCACCACGGCGCTCACCCTCGGGAACAGCCAGTCGTGCGGTGCGTGCCGGACGACGAGGATGTGGTCGGAGGAGGCCAGCCCGCGCAGGCCGTGGTAGCCCGAGGCCACGATGGCCCTGGTACCGAGACGTCGGACCGTCTCCTCGACCAGGACGTTGAATCGGCGTGGGTCCCCGATCGGCATGCTGCCGAACCCGATGTAGACCGGTGCGGGGCCGGCGTCGAGGAAGGCAGCCAGCTTCCGGGGTGGGGTCCAGTCGGGCGGGGTGTGCAGGACCCAGTAACCGCAGATTTTGGCCGTGTCGGGCCAGTCCTCGGGCCTGGGCAGCACGTGCTCGCTGTGGCCGTGCAGCACCGGTGCGGCTGACAGGTCAGGGCTGAGCAGCGGGTCGTGCCGGCCGGGTCGGCGCGGCAGACCCGCTGCCGCTCGCCAGCGATCGACCCCGCGCCGGGACCAGACGCCGACCTGCAGCCTGGCCACCCGGTACGACGCCCGGTTGACCACACCCGGCAGCCGGGCTGTGGTCGACCAGATCGGGGCCGCGAACCGCCTGGTGGGCACCAACGCGGGCAGCGGCAGGGACAGCACGGCGGGCACCCCGAGACGTTCGGCGATGTGCTGACCGAGCGGGAGCACCGGATGGTGGACCACCACGTCCGCGCCGCTGTCCTTGGCCGAGGCCCAGGCGCTGGACAGCGCGCCCTCGGCCAACCCGCCCAAGGTTCTGCCCAGCCGCGCGAAATGCCGGACCCCGTGGCTGTCGGAGATCACCTCGGCGACGCGCATCATGTCGACGTCGACCGGCGCGAACGGCACCCGGGCGGCGATGGCGAGAGGCTTGAACGTCGGAGGGGCCGCCAGCACGGCCTCATGACCCTCGCGGCGCAACCGCTCCGCGAGGGCGACCAGCGGTCGGATGTCACCCTGTGAGCCCACGGCAAGCAGGAACACCCTCATCATTAGGCTCCGAATCGAATCGCGGAATCGTAAAAATCAAGTACTCCGAGCGGGGCGCTCAAGCCGTTCTCATTCGGCGAATCCGTTCGCCGCGGAATCAAAGGTGATTCACAGGAGAGACGGTAGTGACCCGTCGGTAACTTGGTCAAGATCGACTGAGAATTGCCCCGATCAAGCTTTTCACATTAACTTTCGGGTGCTGTGAACGGCGCCTTTCACATTAACTTTCGGGCGCTGTGAACGCCGTCGGGGAGTCGATTGAGCAGGCCGTCGAGTCGGCGGGTGTGATCGAAAAAGGCCCGGCGGACGGCTGGTTGCCGTCCGCCGGGCATTGCGGGCACGCCGGAGATATGGGAAATCGGACGTGCGGTCCGTTCGGATCGGAATCGTCGGCGGAGTTACCTACCCAGCCGCCAGTGGACACCGAAGTATCCCGGACCGAAGTCGCGGCCGATTGCGAGGACGCTATTCGAGACGCCCATGTGGAGATTGCGGACCAGCTTCGGCTCTTCGTCCTCGAGTTGGCTCGCGAAATGCTGACACTGCCGGGGGAGGGCCTGCTTGTCGAAGCACATCTCGAGCACGTACTCACGGATCGGGCGGCCGAACCGACGGGAGTAGGAGTCGCTCGGCTTGCGGGGCCTCGCGTTCCGGGTCGGGTTGCGGAACTCGTATTCGATGAGGACGGTCTCGCCGCGGCGCAGTGGCCGCTCGAAGAGGAACTCGCCGGCGAACAGGCCCTTCATCGTGTTGAACACGACCCGGCCGAGTCGGCAGTTCCGCAGGTTGGTCACGACCGGCGGACTGTGGCCCTGGCCCTCCCAGTCGAAGACGAACAGGAAATGGTCGGCTCCGTCCCGGTCGGCGCGCATGAGCTGCGTGCACCTCATCGACATGATCCGGCCGTCGGGCCCGAGGGTGACCCGGTCGTGCTGGGTGAGCCGGCGCATCGAGGTGTCGACCTGGGTGGGCACGCCGGCCAGCAGGTCCGCCACCGCAGGGTTGCGCGGCCACAGGTCGGTGATTGCCGGCGCGGCTTCGGTGAGGCCCCGGTTCTCCCGCCGGTTGGCCGGGCCGAGCAGTGCGCTCAACGCGTCGGTGGGCAGCCCGAGAATGACCTCGATATGTTTGAGCGCGCGCAGGGATGCGGGCCGTTCCGGGCGCCGCTGGCCTGATTGCCAGTAACTCAGCGTCGCAATGCTGAGTTTGATGCCGCGGCGGAGGAGGTGGTCCTGGATGCGGTCGAGGCTGAGCCCCCGCGCGGCGATCGCGGACCGTAGCGCGGCGGCAAACGGCCCGTGCTCGAGTAATTCCTCGAGTGATTCCGCATTGTTTACCGGGAGTACAGACGCTCGCTCGGTTTGGGCCGTCACCCACTGCCTCCCCGTAGTCAAGAGCCCCGCACACCTTCGGGTTACATCCGGAAGGATGATAACCATGGTGAAAGGATTAACACCAAAAAGAATTAGGCGCATCGTAAACTTTTACGATTGGCCTGTTGGTGTGCGTCACTGACTGGGTCGGAGTGCAGGTTGGACCGGTGTGTTCTCGGTCCCATACTACTTTAGGGGATGGTGGCGACTTTAGTATCCAAAGGTCACCGGAATGCGGATAGGTTATATCGGTCAGGGCTCAGCGCACTCGGAGGTCCTCGAGCTGGTCGAGGTTCCAGAGCATCCCGTGGCCCGGTCGCTCCGGCGGGGCTGCCCGGCCGTCCTTGACCCGCAGCGTCTCCCGGAGCACGTCGTCGATGAGCGGGAAGTGCTCCACGTAGGGGCAGTTCGGTACCGCCGCGGCCAGGTGGATGTGCAGTTCCGGCAGGAAGTGCGGGCTCAGGGTGGCGCCGAAGACCTCGGCGACCGCGGAGATCCGCAGCCACTCGGTGATCCCGCCGGTCAGCGGCACGTCCGGCTGCAGCACCGACGCGGCCCGCTGATGCAGGTAGGCGGCGAACTCGAAACGGCCGTGCAGGTGCTCGCCGACCGCGATCGGGATGGGCATGGCGGCGCTGAGGCTGGCGTGCCCGGCGACGTCGTCCGAGCGCAGCGGCTCCTCCAGCCAGAACACGCCCAGTCCGGCGAGTCGGCCGCCCAGCCACCGCGCGGTGGGCAGGTCGAGGCGCTCGTTGCAGTCGACCATGATGCGGACGCCGTCACCGACCGCCTCCCGGACGGCGGCGACCCGGGCGAGGTCGTCTTCCGCGCGCCGGGCGCCGACGCGCAGCTTGACGGCGGTGTAGCCCTCCGCGAGGTAGCTCCGGGTGCCCTCGACGAGCTGCTCGATGCTCATCCCGTGGGTGGCCCTGCCGCTGCCGTAGACGTCGACCTCGTCGTGGTGCACACCCAGGAAGCGGAACAGCGGGAGCCCGGCCCGGCGGGCGCGCAGGTCCCACACCGCGATGTCCAGGGCGGACAGCGCGGGCAGTGCGAAGCCCCGGCCCAGTCGGTGGGTGTCGTCCCAGATCCGCTGCCAGCACCGCGGCCAGGTGTCCAGGTCGCAACCCAGGGTGTGGGCCCGTACGGTCCCGGTCAGCAGCGCGTGCACGCCGTCGGCGCCGCCGGTCAGCGCGTAGGTGAAGCCGGTCCCGGTGGCGCCCTCGTCGTCGGCGACCGTGACCAGCAGCAGGTCGACTGTGGTGGCACCCGACCCGCCCCGGCCGGCGCCGAGCGGGATCCGGGACCAGGTGGTCCAAATGTCGGCGATGGTGGCCATCGGGCTCTCTCCGGTGCTCGGGGGGTCAGCGGTTCCTGGTGCCGGTCGGGGACGGGCCGGGGTTGTCGCTGGTCACGGTCACGCTGAGGGTGCCGATGCTGGACAGCGTCACGGACACCTCGTCGCCGTCGGCGAGTGGCCCGACGCCGGACGGGGTGCCGGTGGCGATCACGTCGCCGACCTCCAGGGTCATCACCGTGGAGATGTAGGCGACCAGCTCGGCCACTCCCCAGATGAGGTTCTTGGTATTGCTGGACTGGCGGTGCTCGCCGGCGACCGTGCAGTCCAGGTCGATGTCGTCGGGTGCGGCGGCCTCGTCGCTGGTGACCAGCCACGGGCCGAGCGGGGTGAAGGTGTCGAACGACTTGCGGGTGGACCTGTCCTCGCCGCCGCGCATCGTGATGTCGAGCAGTCCGGTGTAGCCGGCGACGTGGTCGAGCGCGTCGGCCACCGCGACGTTGCGGGCGCGCCGGCCGATGACCGCGGCGAGCTCGCCCTCCTGGTCGACCCGTCGGTCGGAGTAGGGGAGCCGCACCGTGCCGCCGTGCGCGATCAGCGAGGACGGGGCCTTGAGGAACACGGCGAGGTCGCTGATGTCGACGGACATCTTCATCTCGGACTTGTGGTCCCGGTAGTTGACCGGTGCCGCCACGATCTTGGTCGGGTCCGGCACCGGGGGGCCGAGGCGCACCGAGGACAGCGCCACGCTGTTGGCCGCCGTCGCGGTCGGCAGCTGCTCCCGCAGTGCGCCCCAGTCGGTCAGCAGGCGGCGCATCGCGCTGATCGTGCCGGGGTGGCTGTAGCCGCCCACCAGGTCGCCGAGGTCGACCACCCGGTCCTCGGCGAGATAGCCGACCCGGCCGTCGTCGAAGGTCACCAGTCGCATGGGAGTCCGTCCTGCCAGCTGTCCGTCGGGATGTTCATCGTAGGTCCAGTTAATTCATCAGTATACGGACGATAAGCAGATCGGGTCAGGTGGTCAAGCGGCTCCACCGGCTCGGTAGGGTTGCGTCCCCGGCGAATGGGGCGTGCCGTGCGGTCCCGCTCGCTCCGCAGCGGGGAGGGCGGAGGTGTGGTGGTGGCCCGAACCGAGCAAACCGGCGCGGTCGAGCCCGTCGAGCTCGACCTCTCGCGGATGATCGGGCACCTGTTGCGGGCGTGTCAGCAACTGCATGTGGCGATCTGGTCCGGCGTGTTCCCGGCGGGCCTGACCTCGCCGCAGTTCGCCGTGCTGCACGCGCTGGCCCACGAAGGTCCGCTCAACCAGACCGCGCTGCGCTCCCGGGCCCGGCTGGACCGCTCCAGTGCCGCCGACGTAGTTCGTAGATTGGTGGCGCGGCGCCTGGTCAGCCAGGTGAAGGACTCGTCCGACGCGCGGCGCCGGGTGGTTCGGCTCACCGCGGCCGGGCGCTCGGTGTACGCGGAGGCGACAGTGCGCGCCGCGGCTGTCAACGAGACCATGTTGGCGGGCCTGTCCGATGCTGAGCGGGCCTCGGTGCTCGGGCTGCTCCAGTCCCTGCTCGAGCAGCACCGGGGACTGCTCGACTACCAGGACGAGTAGCGCCCCCTGGCCGGGGTGACGCTGCCGTCGCCGGAGGTGCCCGACGCGGCCGAGGGGGCCCGCCGGAGTTCGGTCGGGCCGGGCCGGTCCAGGGTGCGCATTCGGTGCGGGGCTTGATGCGGAGGCATCCGTCCGCCATTTTCGTCCGTATACTGATGAAAATGAGGGAGAGCGGTCCGGTGAAACCTCGGCGTGCTGAGTTCCTGGTCATGGGCGGCGGTATCGGTGGGCTGGCCGCGGCCCTGGCACTGGCCCGCGAGGGCCTCCGGGTCCTGGTGCTCGAGCGGGCGGCCGAGTTCGGCGAGGTCGGGGCGGGGCTGCAGGTCGGGCCGAACGCGTCGCGGATGCTGGACCGGCTCGGCGTGCTCCCCGCCGTCACCCGGGACGCGTTCTTCCCCCGGCGACTGCTGCTGCGCGACGCCGTCACCGGTGCGCCGATCACCGCGCTGGAGACGGCGGACGCGTTCCGGGAGCGGTTCGGCTACCGGTACCTCGTGACCCACCGCGCCGACCTGCACCGCGCGGTGGTCGAGGCCTGCCGGGACACCGGCCTCGTCGAGCTGCTGCCGGCCAAGCGGGTTCTCGAGGTCGAGCCCCGCGCCGGCGGGGCACTGGTCCGCTGCGCCGACGGCACCCGGTACGACACCGACGCGCTGGTGGCGGCGGACGGGGTGCACTCGCTTGCCCGGGGGCTACTGGTGGCGGACGGACCGCCGGTGGACAGCGGTTACGTCGCCTACCGGGGCACCGTGGGGGTCGCGGAGCTGGTCGCGCGCGGCGGCCTGCCGGAGCCGGACGGCATGGTGATCTGGGTCGGCGCCGGCCGGCACCTGGTGCAGTACCCGGTGCGCCGCGGTGAGCTGTGCAACCAGGTCGCCACCTTCGACACCCGCGCCTTCCCGACCGCCAGCGGCGAGAACAGCGGCAAGAGCGGCACCAGTCACACCAGCGACATCGACGCGCAGCTGGACCGCGCGTTCCAGGGCACCTGCGCCGAGGTCACCAGGGGGGTGGAGATGGTCGACCGGTCTAGGCGCTGGGCCATGGTGGACCGCCTACCCGCCGCCGGCTGGAGCCAGGGCCATCTGACGCTGCTCGGCGATGCGGCCCACCCGATGCTGCAGTACCTCGCGCAGGGCGCCTGCCAGGCCATCGAGGACGCGGTGGTGCTGGCGGACAGCGTGTCGGCGCACCCCGGTGACGTCGAGGCCGCGTTCAAGACCTACGAGGCGATCCGGTTCCCGCGCACCGCCCGGGTGCAGACGACGGCACGGACCTGGGGCGAGATCCTGCACGTCGGTGGCATCGGCGCGACCGAACGCGCCGCGTTGCTCGGCCAGCGCGCGGCGGACGACTTCGAGCCCGTCGACTGGCTCTACGGCGACCCGCTGTGCCCGAACCCGGCCGGCGACATCAGGGAGGACGTGCGATGACCTCGACGGTACCCAGTGACAGGACCGGCGACGACCTGACCGGCGACGACATGACCGGTGACGGGGCCTACCGGGAGATGGCCGAGCTCGGTGTGGGTGCGCTGTGGCGGCACCTCGGCAACCTGTTCACCACGGAACCGATCAGCAGGGCGGTGCCGTTCCACTGGTCCTACCGCGCGCTGCGGCCGTACATGCTGCACTTTGCCGGGGCGCTGTCCATCGAGGAGGCGCAGCGGCGGGTGTTGATGCTGGTGAACCCCGGTCTGCGGGAGCAGTCGGCCACCGCTACCGGCCTGTATGCGGGTATCCAGGTGATCCTGCCGGGCGAGCAGGCGCAGGCACACCGGCACACCTCCAACGCGTTCCGGTTCATCATCGAGGGCTCCGGGGCGTACACCACGGTGGCCGGGGAGCGGGTGCACATGCATCCCGGCGACCTCCTGCTCACCCCGGGCTGGCGGTGGCACGACCACTACCACGAGGGGGACGGCCCGATGATGTGGTTGGACGGGCTGGACTTCCCGCTGGTCAATGCGCTGGACACCGGGTTCTTCGAGCTCTACCCGGAGACCGCGCAGCCGGCGTCGGTGCCCGACGGCCTTTCGTCGCGGCAGTTCATCCACGGTCGGCTCAACCCGGCCTGGGTCAGCGAGCGCACGGTCAGCTCGCCGATCGGCAACTACCCGTGGGTGGAGACGCAGCGCGCGTTCGAGTCGATCGCCGACAGCGCGGCGGGCAGCGCGGTCGACGGCGTGCTGCTGGAGTACACCAACCCGTGGAACGGCGGCCCGGTGCTGCCGACCATGTCGTGCCGCATCCAGCGCCTGGCCCCCGGTTTCCGCGGGGCGGCGCGCCGGCACACCGCCGCCACGATCCTGCACGTGGTGCGCGGGGAGGGCACCACCGTGGTCGACGGCGAGGAGTTCCACTGGGCCGAGCACGACGTGTTGACCGTCCCGTCGTGGGCGAGCTACCAGCACGTCAACAGCTCGCGCTCGGCTGCGGCGATGCTCTTCTCCTACACCAACGAGCCCGTGGTGCGCGCGCTCGGCCTCTACCGGGAGCAACTGCTGTGACCGGGCGCTGACGACGAATTGCGGCAACGTTGGCCGCGCCTGGTGAGCCAGCCCATACTCGGTATCTGCGTGCATGTACCGAGGGAGAGGGGCCTACCGGTGGACCTGCGCGACGATGCTCGCTCGCTCCAACCCGACCTGCTGGCGCTGCGCGAGGCGCTGCACCGCGATCCCGAGGTCGGGCTGCAACTGCCGCGCACCCAGGAGCGGGTGCTGACGGCATTGAGCGGGCTGCCGCTGGAGATCGAAACCGGTGTCGGGACCACCTCGGTCACCGCCGTGCTGCGGGGCACCCGGCGCAGTGTCGAGCCCGCCGCCGCCGAGCCCGCCGCCGAGCCCAAGACGGTGCTGCTGCGCGGTGACATGGACGCGCTGCCGGTCGACGAGCGCTCCGGGGAGGGCTTCGCCGCCGACAACGGCGCGATGCACGCCTGCGGCCACGATCTGCACACGAGTGCGCTGGTCGGCGCGGCTCGGCTGTTGTGCGCGCACCGCGACCGGCTGGCGGGCGACGTGGTGTTCATGTTCCAGCCCGGCGAGGAGGGTTACGACGGCGCCGGCGCGATGATCCGGGAGGGCGTGCTGGACGCGGCCGGGCGGCGCCCCGACCACGCCTACGCGCTGCACGTGCTGTCCCAGGGGCTGCCCGGTGGCGTGGTGTCCGGGCGGCCCGGGGTGATGTTGTCCGCTTCGTACGAGCTGGACGTCACGGTGCGCGGCGCCGGCGGTCACGGCGCATGGCCGCACCTGGCCAGGGACCCGATCGCGGCGGCGGCGGAGATGGTCGGCGCGCTGCAGGTCGCGTTGACCCGCTCGTTCGACGTGTTCGACCCGGTGATCCTCACCGTCGGCGTGCTGCGCGCCGGCACCGCGCGCAACATCATCCCGGACACGGCGTCCTTCGAGGCCACCGTGCGGGCGTTCAACCCGGCCGCCGAGGACAAGCTGCGCGACACCTTCACCCGCTGCCTGCGCGGGGTGGCCGCCGCGCACGGCGTCGATGTGGACGTCGAGCTGCGGGCCCAGTACCCGGCCACGGTCAACGACGCCGCCGAGGCCGAGTTCGCCGCCGGGTTCGCCCGCGAGCTGCTCGGTGAGCAGCGCTACGTCGCCATGCCGAACCCGGTGAACGCCTCGGAGGACTTCTCCCGGGTACTCGACGCGGTGCCCGGGGTGATGTTCGTACTCGGCGCCTGCATGCCCGACTCCGATCCGGCGAAGGCACCGGGGAACCACTCGCCGCTGGCCCGGTTCGACGCCTCGGTGCTGCCCACGGCGGCCGCGCTACTGGCCGGCCTCGCGGCGGAACGGTTGCACGCGTGACCGTGCCGGAGCGGGCGCCGGCGGGGGAGTCGGCCCCGGGATCGGCGGGCGGGTCGGCCGGGGAGTCGGCAGGGGAGTCGGCAGGGCCGCGGCGGGGTTGGGACCTGGTCGGCCTTGGTGCCGGCAATGCGATGGAGTGGTACGACTGGGGCATCTACGCCACCTTCTCGGCGTTCTTCGCGTCCCAGTTCTTCACCGGCACACCGGGCGCGGCGTTCCTCAAGACGCTGGCGGTGTTCGCCGCCGGGTTCGTGGCCAGGCCGTTCGGTGGCTTCCTGCTCGGCTGGCTGGCCGACCGGCGCGGCCGCAAGTCGGCCATGGTCTGGTCGGTCGCGATGGCCTCGACGGGCAGCCTGGTCATCGCGGTGATCCCGACGGCGGCGACCATCGGGGTGGCGGCGCCGATCATCCTGGTGCTGGCCCGGCTGCTGCAGGGGCTGGCGCACGGCGGTGAGCTGCCGGCCGCGCAGACCTACCTGTCCGAGGTGGCGCCCCGGCAGCGGCGCGGGTTGTGGTCCAGCGTGATCTACTTCTCGGGCTCGGTCGGGGTACTGGGCGGCACCCTGCTCGGCGCGGTGCTCTCCGGTGCGCTCAGCCATGAGCAGATGATCAGCTTCGGGTGGCGGATCCCGTTCCTGCTCGGCGGGCTGTTCGGGCTCTATGCGCTGGTCCTGCGGGTCCGGATGCGGGAGACGGAGATCTTCGAGGCGCAGCGGCCGGTGCGCCAGGCCGAGCCTCAACAGTCGATCGCGCGGCAGGTACTGGCCCATCCGGTGCCGTTGCTGCGGGTCATCGGCTTCACCATGGGCGGCACCGTCATCTACTACGTGTGGGCGATCTCGGCTCCGGCATTCGCGATTGCCGAGCGGGGTACCAATCCGGCGGGCGCGCTGTGGGCCGGATCGGCGGCCACCGTGCTGTACATGCTCGCGTTGCCGCTATGGGGCGCCCTGTCGGACCGGATCGGCCGCCGCCCGGTGATGCTGATCGCGATGGGGGCGCTGGCGCTGCTGTACTTCCCGCTGGACTCGCTGATCCGGGGTGAGACCTGGCAGTTGCTGGTGGCGATGAGTATCGCGCTGGTCATCATCTCGGCGATCTCCGCGATCGGGCCCGCCGTGCTCGCCGAGCTCTTCCCGACCGGGATCAGGGCCGCCGGGGTCGGGGTGCCGTACTCGCTCGCGGTGGCGCTGTTCGGTGGCACCGCGCCCTACCTGCAGACCTACTTCAACCAGCGGCACCTGCCCCAGGTGTTCGTCTGGTACGCGATCGGCCTCGGGGTGGTCACGATGCTCACGGTCTGGTTCATGCCGGAGACCAAGGGGATCGACCTGAGCGCCGAGCGCGCGCCGGCCGCGGCGGGCGCCGCGACCTAGAAGGGCCGTCTCCGGGAGTGGGTGCCGGCTCACATCGGCACGGCCGGGTAACCGTTGTATTCTACTAATAGTTAGCGTTGCTCAAGAGATGGGATCCAGGTGCCCGAGCTCAGCCCCCGCCGCCGGATGCTGGTGCTGGCGATCTGCTGCATGAGCCTGCTGGTCGTCGGCATGGACGCGACCATCGTCAACGTGGCGCTGCCGTCGCTGCGTCGGGAGCTTGACGCCTCGGTGTCCAGCCTGCAGTGGACTCTTGACGCATACACGCTGGTACTGGCCAGTTTCCTGATGCTCGCCGGGTCCACCGCCGACCGGGTCGGGCGCCGCCGCACCTTCCAGGTGGGCTTGGCCTCGTTCGGCCTCGGCTCGTTGCTGTGCAGCCTGGCGCCCACCGTCGGCTGGCTGATCGCGGCGCGCGCGCTGCAGGCCGTCGGCGGCACGATGCTGAACCCGGTGGCGATGTCGATCATCTCGAACACCTTCACCGACCGCGCCGAGCGGGCCAAGGCCATCGGTGTGTGGGGTGGCGTGCAGGGACTCTCGCTCGGGCTCGGGCCGATCGTCGGGGGCGCGCTGGTCGACTCCGCCGGCTGGCGGTCGATCTTCTGGATCAACGTGCCGATCGTGATCGCGGCGATCGTGGGCACCGCGCTGTTCGTGCCCGAGTCACGCGCCGTCCGGGCCCGCCGGTTCGACCCGGTCGGGCAGGTACTGGTGATCGTGGTACTGGGCTCCATCGTCTACGGGATCATCGAGGCACCGAGGGTCGGCTGGGTGTCCACCGAGACCCTGGTGCTGGCCGCGGTGGCGGTGGCCGCGCTGGTTGCGCTGCTGATCTACGAGCCGCGGCACACCGACCCGCTGCTGGAGCTGCGGTTCTTCCGCAGCATGCCGTTCAGCGGGGCGACGGTGACCGCCGTCGCCGGGTTCTGCGCCTACGGCTCGTTCCTGTTCCTCAACACGCTCTACCTGCAGGACGTGCGGGGGTACTCCGCGCTGCAGGCCGGGCTGTGCACGCTGCCGATCGCCGTGCTGATCGTGGTACTGGCGCCGATCTCGGGTCGGGTGGTCGGCCGGTGGGGGCCGAGGGTGCCGCTGCTGGTCGCCGGTACCGGGATGGCGCTCGCCGGGCTGTCGTTCACCTGGCTGGCTCCGCACACGCCGTTGATCGCGCTGCTCGGGGTGTACGTGCTCTTCGGGCTCGGCCAGGGTTGGATCAACCCGCCGATCACCAACTCCGCGGTGTCCGGGATGCCCCGTTCGATGGCCGGTGTCGCCGCCTCGGTCGCTTCCACCAGCCGCCAGACCGGGACGACCCTGGGGGTGGCGGTGTCCGGCTCGCTGGTGGGCGCGACGCTGGCCCGGGGCGGGGTGCCGTTCACCGAGGCCACCCACACCGTCTGGTGGATGGTGTTCGGGGTGGGCGTGTTCGTCGCCGCCCTCGGGCTGGTCACCACCGGCCGGTGGGCACTGGGCACCGCCCGCCGTGCCGCGGCGCTGTTCGACGACTTCGAGGATCCCATCGCGGTACCGGCCCGCACCGCACCGGTGCGTCCCTGATGGACGGTCTCGACCCCGCCGAACTCTGGCGCGACTTCCGGATGCTGGTCGTCGACGGTCTGGACGAGGCCCGCCAGCAGATCGCCGAGGTGACCGGTCTGCCGTTCTCCCGGGTCCGGGCGCTGCGCCGACTGCGGCGGTTCGGTCCGATGACCCACGGCGCGCTGGCCGAGGCCATGATGGTGGACCGCCCGGCGGCCACCGTCGCCGTGGACGACCTCTGCGCGCGCGGTCTGATGGTTCGGCGGCCACACCCCACCGACCGGCGCTGCAAGCTCGTGGAGCTGACCGCCGAGGGCAACGCGATGCTGGCCACCATCGACGCGGTGGTGCCGCCGCCACCGCCCGGCTGGGCCGACGTGGAGCCGGCGGACCTGGCGGTGCTCACCCGCGTCGTGCACCGGTTGCGCACCGCCGCCCGGCCCGCCTCCGCCGGTCCGGGACACGCCGGCCCGGTATCCGGCTAGCGCGGCGCTCAGCCGCCCCAGACGTCCTCCAGGAATCGGTCCGCCGCCCGCAGTTCGGCCAGCCAGGCCTGAGCCTGCGCGGCCGAACCACCGGTGTGCTGGCGGTAGATGTCGGCGAGCGCGGCGCGCACCCCCGGCGCGATGGTGTTCGCGTTGCCGCAGTCATGATCCCTCCGGCGATGCTGAGGGAAGCGGTGGCCAACGTACTCGGAGAGTTCCGGGTCGCACCGGGATGCCACCCGTTCAGCCTGCGAGTTGCGCCGTTGGAAGGTTTAGCCGGCGTGGCGCCCCGGTCGGCCCATCGGTCATGGCCCCGCGATCCGACGTTCGGGTGACGGCCCGACCGGCCCGCGGAGTCGACCCGGTACCGGTGGATCACTCGGGCGCCGAATTGCTCGCAATCCCACTTGAGTTCGGCTGAACGGCGGTAGAGCGCGCGCCGGATCTGGGCGTAACTTTTCCTCCGCTCAGCAGGACGAAGAATGCAAGCAGGACAGCGGGCGCCGCACGTGTCGGGCGTAGCAGCGCCGCGGGCCGACGATTTCACGGCAGCGGCGAGGTGGGTATGAGCTACGCGGACGCGCACTCTGGGACGAAGCGCTGCCGTTGTCGTGGTGACGTTCCCCGCGGCCGGCGAGCGGAACTGAGATCGGTGCGCTGACTGGGCGCCCGACTGGACACGCCATCTGTCGCTGGGGAGCGGACGGGTGGCCCATAGCCGGAGCTACCGTCCCGACCGGGACCGTAGCTCCGGCTTTCCACTTTCCGCGACTAGTGCTCTGAGCCCGTGACGCCCCTGAGCGTCGCACGGCCGATGGTGAGCAGCGCGGTGTCCTCCTGCGGGGCGTGCACCGCGGCGGACTGGACGTCGCGGAAGTGGCGTTCGAGCGGGTTGTCCTGGCTCAGGCCGGGATTGCCGAGCAGCCGCAGGGCAGTCTGTACGGCGGCCAGCACCTGCCGGTCGGCCAGCACCCTGGCGCCCAGCGCTCGCCTCGGTGGCACATCGTCGCCCCGGTCGATCCGCTCGGCGAGGCCGAACAGCAGCTCCTCGGCGCCGGCGAGCAGCACCTCGATCTCGCCGGCCGCCTGACCGAACCGGTCCGTGGTGGCCACCGGCCGGCCGAGGTTCGCCGGGACCCGTTCCCAGGCGAACCGGTGGAAGTACCGCTGGGCGGCCCGGCCGACGCCGAGATAGAGCGCGGCCAGCGGCAGGGCGGTGGGCCCGATGGCCAGGTTGTCCTGCTCGGCGGCCGCGCCCAGCTCGGTGGCCTCGACGAGGTGGCCGGCCGGGATGTGCACGTCGCTGAACACGACGTCGTGGCTGCCGCTCGCCCGCAGCCCGAGTTGGTGCCAGTTGCGCCGGATCTCGATGCCAGGGGAGTCACCGGGCACCGCGAAGGTGCCGACCCGGGGCGCCGGCTCGTCCGTGCGGGCCCAGACCAGGAAGTAGCTCAGCCCCTCGGCGCCGGTGGCGAAGCGTTTGTGGCCGCTGACCGACCACCCGGTGGCCGTCCGCCGCGCCACCGTGGCGGGCAGCCCACCGCGCGCCGGCGAGCCCAGCTCGGGCTCCACCCGCACCGCGTTGAGCAGGGTGGGCCGGCGGGCCGACTCGGCGAGCACGGTGGCGTAGAGCTCGGCCGGCCAGAACCGGGCCCGGGCCTGCTTGGCGTGGCTCAGCAGGGTCATCGCGGCGATCAGAGCGACCGACGGGTCGCCCTCGCCGAGCGCGGCCAGCAGCCGGCACTGACCGGCCACCCCGACCCCCGGACCGCCGAGGTCGGTGGCGACCGACGCGGTGAGCAGCCCGGCCTCGTGCACCGCCGCGATGCCCTTGGCCGGGAAGTCCGCCGACCGGTCGTACTCCCCGGCGGTGTCGGCCAGCGTCGAGGTGACCTCGCGCAGCGACTCCCACCGGGGCACCGGCAGTTCGGTGCGCGCGGTCAGGGCGGCGTGCGGTGGTGTCATGAGCTCGTAACTACCTTCGTGGTGGCGGGCTGGACAGCGCGGCGGTCAGCTCGCCGTTGAGGTTCTCGGTCCAGAAGGCGGCGACGTCGAGACCGGCCGGGATGGACCCGAGCTCGGCGAAGGTGTCCGCCACGGCCTGTTGCGAGGAGATCGCGGCCGCACTGGTGGGCACCACCTCGGTGGGGCGTTGCGCCTCCTCCTCGGCGAGCTGGCCGCGCGCCTGCTCCGGCGGTTCGTGGGTGGCCTCGGCCGTGCGCTGCGCGAACGCATCCATCCGAGTGGCGCGGATGACGGCGTACGCCCGGCTGATCCGAGCCAACAGGTCGGCCACGGCGGCGCGCCTGCCGGGGTCCCCGATCGCCTCGGTGGACGCCTCCCAGGGGAAGTTCCCGGACAGGATGTCCTTGCCGTCGCCGAGCGTCCGGCCGCCGCTCTGGTGCACAGTGATGATCGAGTTCCCGTAGCTGGCGAGCGCGTCGATCGCGCCGCTGTTCAGCGCGGTCACCCCGTCGTTGGGACTCAGCGGTACCGCCTCGATGTCCGTCCAGCGCAGCCCGGCCCGCTGCAGCAGCCGGTCCAGGAAGTACTGGGCGGTGGTGTTGCGGACGTAGCCGACCTTCCGGCCCTTCAGCTGGCCGAGGTCGGTCAGTGCCGAGCCCGCCTTGACCACGACCTCCTGCTGCAGGGTGTTCGCCCGCTGTACCGCAACCACCTTGAACTTCGGGTTTCCGGCGGCCGCGGCGAAGATCGGTGGGATCTCACTGGACTCGGCCAGGTCCAGAGCACCGCCCTGCAGCGCCTGCAGCTGCTTGTCCCCGCCGGGGAACACCGCCCACCGCACCCGGTACGGGGTGATGTCCAGGCCGGCGACCTGTAGCGCGGCCTGCGCGGTCGCCCACCCGGTCGCCCCTACCCGCAGGGTGACCGACGACAGGTCGCCCGCCGCTGACGCCGCCGGGGTCCCGGAGCTGCACGCCGACGCGGCCACGGTCAGTACCGCCAGCACACAGAGGGCACGCACCGAGCGGGGTAATGCGGAGTCCGGCACGGGCGGGTCCTCTCGAGTGGGTCAGGCAGCGGTGCGGTGGGCGAGTTCCTGGCGGACCAGCGGCAGCACGTACCGACCCAGGTCGATGGCGTCGTTGAGCGGGTCGTAGCCGCGGACCGAGAGCAGTTCGCAGCCGATGTCGACGTAGTCCAGCAGCGCGGCGGCGACGGTCTCGTAGCTGCCGACCAGTGCGGTCGAGCTGCCGGCGGCATTGGTCGCGGTGACCAGCGGCGTCCACAGCGCCCGGTCGTGCAGCTCGCCCCGCGCGGCCACCTCGAGCAGCCGCTGGGAACCCACATTCGCCGGCCTGCCCGCCTCGGCGGTGGGGTAGTGGGACGTGGCCGCGCGCACCGGCCGGGCCGCGCGCACCCGGTGCAGTGTCCGGTGTGCCTTCTCCCAGGCCAGCTCGTCGGTGGCGGCGATGATCGGCCGGAAGGACACCCAGATCCTCGGGTGCGCCCGCCCGGCCGCGTCGGCGATCGCGTTGACGGCGGCGATCTGCTCGGCGGTATCGGCCAGCGGCTCACCCCAGAGCCCGAAGATGTCGCCCTGTTGGCCACCCACCCGGTAGGCGTCCGCCGACGAGCCGCCCACCGAGATCGGGATGGTCGGCTGGAACGGGCGCACGTCGGAGCGGAAGTCCTCGAACCGGTAGTAGGTGCCGTGGTGGGAGAACGGCTCCGGTTCGTGCCAGGACCTGCGCAGGATCTGGATGTACTCGTCGGCGCGGGCGTAGCGCTGCGCCTTGGTCAGGTAGTCGCCCTCGCGGTGCTGTTCGGCGTCGTTGCCGCCGGAGATGATGTGGATGGCCAGCCGGCCACCGGCGATCTGGTCCAGGGTGGCGAACACCCGCGCCGCGTTGGTCGGGAACACCACACCGGGGCGGTGCGCGAGCATCGGCTTGATCCGCTCGGTGTTGCCGACCACGAACTGGGCGAGCTGGTTCGCGTCCGCCCACGAGGAGTGGTACGCGACGAGCGTGTAGTCGAAGCCGCCGTCGTCCAGCGCGCGGGCGTAGCGGCGGGCGTACTCGACGTCGAAACCGGTGCCGGCGGGGTTGATGTCGGATGCGGCGTTGGCGTTGGTGGCACTGATGAACTCGACCGGCATCGGGATCCCTCTCGCCGTGGTCAGTTGCCCGCGACGGGCTGGTAGACGGTGGTGTCGGCGACCGAGGCGACCTCGACGCCGGTGGGCAGCGAGCCGATCCCGTGCATGAGGTCGGACACCGCCTGCACCTTGGCCACGATGTCCGGGGTGATCGGCACGACGCTGGTGCGGGCGTGCGCCACCACCTGGGCGGCCACCTCGGGTGCGACGTCATTGGTCTGCGCGTAGACCTTCGCGTACTCGGCCTGGTGGGTGTTCGCCCAGTTCTCCGCCTTGGCCAGCCGGTTGAGGAAGTCGCCGATCGCCGCCTTCCTGGCCGGGTCGGTCAGCGAGGACGCCGCCGCGGAGACGAAGCCGACGCCGCTGACCCGGCCGTCCTGCCCGTCGACCAGGGTGCGGCCGCCGGATCGGACACCGATCGACTGGTACGGCTCGAAGGTGGCCCAGATCTGGGTCTGGCCCGAGTTGAACGCGGCCTGCGCCGCCGTCGGGAGCACGAACTGGACGGTCACGTCGGTGTACTTCAGGCCGGCCTGTTGCAGCGCGGTGGCCAGCAGGTACTCCGCGATGCTGCCCCGTGCGGAGGACACCACCACCGTCTTGCCCTTCAGGTCGGCCACCGTCCTGATCGGCGAATCGGCCCGGACCAGGATCGCGTCGTTCGCCCCGGACCCCTGCAGCGCGCCGACCAACTTGATCGGCAGCTTGCCGCTGATCGCGGCCAGGGTCGGCAGGTCGGCGGCGTAGCCGGTGTCCACCCGGCCGCCCTGCATGGCCTGGAACAGTGGCGCGGCGCCTTGGAACTCGGCCCACTTCACCTGGTACGAGGTGCCCTCCAGCGCGCCGGCGGCCTTCATCAGGGTCTGCAGCCCGTTGGCCTGGTCGCCCAGCGTGAGGGTGAGCTGGCCGCCCGCCGAGCCGGCCCCGGACCCGGCGCAGCCGGCCAGCAGCAGCGCGGCGGCCACCCCGAGCACCCAGAACCGGGCGGACCGGCGGCCGCGCGGGTCAGTCGACACTGGCATGCCGGTCCGGCTCGACGATGCCGAGGCGGCCGAGCAGCTCGGTACGCAGTCGGACCAGTGTCGGGTGGTCGATAGGGCGGGGTCGGGGCAGCGCCACGGTGACCTCGTGGGCGATCACGCCGCCGTCCATCACCAGCACCCGGTCGGCGAGCAGCAGCGCCTCCTCCACGTCGTGGGTGACCAGCAGCACCGCGCACCGGTGCCTCGCCCACAGGTCGGCGACCAGCTGCTGCGCCTTCACCCTGGTCAGCGCGTCGAGCGCACCGAACGGCTCGTCGAGCAGCAGCAGCTCCGGTTCGCGCACCAGCGCCCTGGCCAGGGAGACCCGCTGGGCCTCGCCACCGGACAGCGTCTTGGGCCACACCGTGGTCTTGGCGGAAAGGCCGACCTCGTCCAGGTACCGCTGCGCCAGCGCCCGGTCGGGGCGCCCGGGCAGCCCGAGGACGACGTTGTGCCAGACCCGCTTCCAGGGCATCAGCCGGGGGGCCTGGAACGCCACCGCGCGCCGGCGGGGCACGGTGGCCAGGCCGTCGATCTCACTGTCGAGGCCGGCCAGGATGCGCAGCAGGGTGCTCTTGCCGCAGCCGGAACGCCCGAGCAGCGCGACGAACTCGCCCGGTCGGATGTCCAGGTCCAGCCCGTCGATGACGGCGCGGTCGCCGAACACCTTGCTCAGGCCGCGGATGCTCACCGCGGCGGTCTCGGACGTCTGGGTCTCGGTTGTGGCGGTCACTCCGGTCACGCCCCCTCGAACGACGCGCGCCAGGACAGCACGGACCTGCTGATCAACCGGACGAACAGGTCGCACACCAGGCCCAGTACCGCGTAGGTCACCAGGCAGACCACGATCACGTCGGTCTGGAAGAACTGCTGGGCGTTGTTCATCAGGTAGCCGATGCCCTGCGAGGCGTTGACCTGCTCCGCCCAGACCAGTGCCAGCCAGGCCGTGCCGAGCGCGTACCGCAGGCCGACCAGTGCGCCCGGCAGGGCACCGGGCAGCACGACGTGCCGGATCAGCCCCCAGCGCCGCAACCCGAGCACCCGCCCGGCCTCCACCAGCTGCGCGTCCACCCCTCGGATGCCGGCGTAGATGTTGAAGTAGATCGGGAACGTGACGCCAAGCGCGATCAGCGCGATCTTGGGTTCCTCGTTGATGCCGAACCAGATGATGAACAGCGGGATCAGCCCGACCCAGGGCAGCGTGCGGAACATGCCGACGGTGGAGTCGACCAGGTCCTCGCCGAGCCGGAGCAGCCCGGCGAGCAGCGCCAGCGCGGTGCCGATCACGCCGCCGATCAGGAACCCGAGGACCACCCGCTGACCGGACACCGCGATGGCGGCCGGCAGCTCGCCGTCGGCGATCATGCCCAGTGCCTTGCCGAACACCGTGGCGGGGCTGGCCAGCACCTCGGGGGACAGCACGCCCGTCGCGCTGAGCAGATACCAGAGCAGCAGCGTGCCGATCGGCCCGGCGGCCCGGCGCACCGGGCGTGGCGGGCTCCATCGGTGGGTGCTGAGGACCGGCTGGATGGTGACCCGGTCCGTCGGCGCCGGTGGGGGTGCGCCCCGCTGGCTCGGCAGGGCCGTCTCCTGGGTGGTGGTCATGTGACGTCCTCACTGGTCAGCGGGTCCGCGCCGGTGGCGGCGGGCCGAGTTGGATCGGCGGACCACGCCGACCAGGAACCTGGGTAGAGCGCGGCGGCGATGCCGGCGACGGCGAGCGCGGCGACCTCGTGCGCGGCGGTGACCCCGGATCCGCAGTACACGCCGACCTCGGTGGCGCGGTCCGCGCCGAGGCGCCCGAAGCGGTCGCGCAGCTCGTCGGTGGGCAGGATGGTGCCGCCGGCGCTCAGGTTGGCGGCGGTCGGGGCGGAGCGAGCACCGGGGATGTGCCCGGCCCTCGGGTCGACCGGCTCCACCTCGCCGCGGTACCGCTCGCCGGCTCGGGCATCCAGCAGCACCCCGCCGGTGCCCTCGGCGAGCGCGGCGGCCCCGTCGGCGGTCAGCACCGGCAGGTGCCCTCCGGTCAGCTCGATGTCACCGGGCGCCGGCCGCTCGTCGCCGGTGGCCAGCTCGAAGCCGCGCTCGCGCCAGGCACCGAGCGCGCCGTCCAGCAGCCGGACGTCCGGGACGCCGGCCCAGCGCAGCAGCCACCAGGCGCGCGCCGCGGCGGTACCACCGCTGTTGTCGTAGACCACCACCGGCCGCCCGGTGCTGACCCCCCAGCGGCGGGCCGCCGCCCCCAGGTCGGCGAGCCGGGGGAGCGGGTGGCGCCCGGCCGCCGAGGTGGCCGGCGCGGCGAGCTCGGTGTCGAGGTCGACGTAGACCGCGCCCGGCAGGTGCCCGGCGAGGTAGTGCGCGCGGCCGTCCGGGTCGCCCAGCGCCCACCGCACGTCCAGCAGCGTCGGCGCCGTGCCGCCGCGGACCAGTTCGGCCAGCTCGTCCGCGCTGATCAGCACCGCGCGCCGGGCCTGCTCGGCCTCGGTGGCTGTGGCGGTGGCTGTGGCGGAGTCGGCGTTGGTGTCGGTGTTGGTGTCGGTGTTGGTGTCCACGCGCCCGGTCATGCCGGCACCTGCCCGGCGCCGGGAACCGGGGTCACGATCGGCGGCAGCCCGGCCCCGAGGCGCAGCCGCTCGAGCCAGAGCACCACGCTGGCCGCCACGCTGCGGTGGTTCGCCGCGTTGAGCACGTCGTGCCTGCCGTCCGCCACGGTCAGTAGCTCGGCGTGCGGCAGCCCGGTGTAGCGCGCGCGTACCTGGGCGAGCGGGCTGAGCTGGTCGTTGTCGCCGTGCAGTCCGAGAACGGGGACCGCAACGCCGGCGGCGGTGTCCTCGATCGGCTCACGCAGCTCCGCCGGGATGCGCTCGCGGGTCAGCGCGCCGGTCTGGAACAGGTCGCGGTCGGCGTCGCGCAGCAGCTTCTGGTGCGCCGGGCAGGACGCGCGCAGCTCCGGCTCGGCCACGGCGTCGGGCCCTGTGTCGAGCGCTGTATCGGGCCCTGTGTCGAGCGCGGTGTCGAGTGTGGGGTCGGGCAACCCGGCGAGGATCAGGCCGTCCACGGTGACCGAGCCGAGCGCCACCAGCCGCAGCGCCAGCAGCGCCCCGGTGTCCGAGCCGGCCAGTACCAGCGGGCCCGGCCGACCTGGCTCCTCGAGCAGCGACTTCACCTGCAGGCTCACCGCCTCGACGCCGGCGTCGGCGGTGGCGTCGCCGACCGCCCGGACCCGGTAGGCGTCGGCGGCGAGCCGCCGGCCGAAGCGCTCGTAGACGCCGGGCCGCTCGCCCCGACCCGCCAGCACCACCACGGTGCCCCTCGGCGCGAGTCCGGGGGGTTCGTCCCAGCTCAGGGGTGTGTCAGGGGAAGTTGCACTGCTCATCGGAGGTGATTCCTCTCCGCTGCCGCGGACGTGGCTGATGGTGGGCGACATGCCCAGGTACGAACGGGGGTGCGCCTGGAGAAGGTGGCGCGGGGGAGTCAGCGCGAGTCAGCGTGGCGCTGATTCGGGGGTGACCCGGTACGCGGCGTTAGCGCGGACAGGCAGCGCCGGCCATCGTCATGAAGTCCACGACGCGGCGGCGAACCAGAAGCAGCTCGATCCCTCGCACGGTTCCGAGCGTCTCCCGACCGAAGTGATTTGTCAAACCCCTCACGCAGTGTGGAAAGATGGTCGCTCTCAACTACGGGGTGAGCGGGTGTCGTCGACGATGCGAACCGAGGCCGGGGTGGACCCTGCGCTGGTCACCACCAAGGACCTGCGCCGCGCCGGGTTCCCGTTCCGGTCCAGCGCGCTGTGTCTCGACTTCGTCGCCACGCTCGCCAAGCGCGGCATGGGGGACCGGGAGCTTCTCGCCGGGCCCGCCGAGCTGGGTACCTGGCTGCGGGCCGCCGCACTGCCTGGGGCGCTGGGTCCGGTCACCGACGGTGACGTGGCCGGAGCACGGGTGCTGCGGGAGGCGATCCATGACCTGACCCGCGCCCGGGTCGACCAACGGCCGGCCCCCCCGGCGGCGATCGAGCTGGTCAACGCCGCTGCCCGGCCCGGTCCGCCGGGCGCGCTGATCGGTCCGGACGGGATCACCCCGCTCCCGCCCGAGCGGGCGCCGCTGGATACCGTCCTGGCCATCGTGGCCAGGGATGCCGTCGAGCTGTTCACTGGCAGTTACCGGCACCGGATCCGGGCCTGCATCGGCCACGACTGCTCACTGTTCTTCGTCGACCGCTCGCGACCGGGGGCCCGCCGGTGGTGCGCGATGGCTGCCTGCGGGGAGAAGGCGAGCTCGGCCACCTACCGGCGCCGACACCCCGCCAACGCCGGGCCACACCGCTGAGCGGGCGACCCCGCCGAGGTCAGCCCCCGGCGTAGGCCCTCTCGGTCAGCGCCCGCGCCCAGGCACCGCCGGAACCGAACCGGGCCTCCGCGAGCGCTATCCCCATGTCGGCGAGGTCGAGCACGAACCCCCACGCCTCGCGGCCGGTGATCCGGTCGCGCAGCAGCAGGTGCTGCCCGACGGCGTCGCCGAGGGCGAAGCGCTCGATGAACGCACTGGCCTCGCGGCTGCCGGCGAGCGCCCACACCCGGCGGAGCGCGTCGTCCCCGAACCTGTCCTCGGCGAGGGTGTAGGTGAATCCGGCCAGCCCCTGGGTGAGTCCCCAGGCGCCGGCGTAGGTCTCCAGAAGCTGGTCGACCAGCAGCGACTGGGCCTCGCTGTCACCCCGGGCCCGGTGCTGGATGAAGCCGGTCGCGGCACGCCTGCCGGCGGCGAAGTCCTCGTCGTCGCCGACCGGCAGCCGGTGTGGCGGCCCCGGGAGTTCCGAGCCACGTCGCGGGTGCGTTGTCAGCATGCCCGCAACCACACCGTGCCGACCTGTCCGTTCGCTGTGACGACCTGAGCTCTGCGCTGTGTGGCGGTACGCCATGGGACCGACCGGCTCAGCAACCAGCTCGGCATCCGAGGGTCGAAGACGACGGTTGGACCAGCACGGCCCTACGAACAACAGGGGGTCAGGCCACCCGGGCGACCTCCAGCGCGGCCGGCTCGGCCGCCTCGATGGGCTCCGCTCGAGGCTCGGGTTTGGCCTCGGGTTTGAGCTCGGGCGGGGGATCCGGGTCGTTCGGGGTGGTCCGCATCAGGCACATCGCCAGCGCGAGCCAGGAGATCGGAATCAGCGTCGCGTTGGAGAACAGGCTGGACACCAGGACGACGCCCAGCAGCAGGCCGGATGTCACGGTCACCCGGCGTGCGGCGGCTCCCAGGAACAGCAGGATGATCGGGATCGCGAAGAGGCCGCCGTCCACCCACCAACCGAGCAGCCAGTTGCTCGCGATGTTGTTCTTCGACGTGCCGATGTAGCCGATCCGCCCGGAGACCCCGACCCGGCCACTGGCGGAGAGACCGAGCCCGGTCCACGGCGCCAGTGACTCCAGCTCGAGCAGAGAGTTGTTCTGCTGTTGCCGCGCCATGGCGCCGACCTCCGTCCGGCCGCCCGAGACGCCAGCGATGCGGGACTGCAGCGAGTCGCTCAGCTCCGGACTCAGCGCGAGCGCGACGAGCACCACGACGATCGACCCGACCGCCATGCGGAATCCGCCGCGCAGCGGTTCGGCCTTCGTCCTGCCGGACCTACGGGTCACCTTGCCGACGACGTAGCCGACGATGGCGACCACGACCACCGCGAGCCACGCCGCCCGGGCCGCCGCCAGGAGCAGGACGATGACATGCAGGAACACCAACGGCGTGCGCAGCCAGCCGATCTTGTTCCGAAACGCGATCATCAGCCCGACCGCGCTGAACATGCCCAGCCAGTCCGGTTCGCTGTAGAAGCCGATGGGCCGGTGCGTGCCGAGATAGATCTTGTACGGCAGCACACCGGCATACTGCGCCACCGCGGCGACGCAGGCGAGGCTGGTCACCGTGAGCAACCCGAGCAGGAACGGCCGCACATCCTCGGTGCTGCCGAACGCGATCAGGCACGCCGACGTACCTGCCAGCAGCACCAACTGGATCGCGACCAGCTTGCTGTTCACCATCTCGCCGGTCAGCACGGTGGAGGCGAGCAGGCAGGCACAGGCCACGACCAGCAGCGGCCAACCGAACCGCAGCCGGTCCCTCGGTCGCCGCAGCGCGCCGATCAGCAGCCAGAGTGCCACCGCGAAGCAGAACACGTGGATGCTCGCCACCTGCGCCGTCTGGAATCCAGCGGTGGCGCCGACCAGTGCCGCGAGCGGGGCACTCGGATTCCGTAGCTTGGCGACCACCCACAGCACGGTGGTCACGAGCGCGAGCAGCGAGACGCCGATGAGCAGCAGCGGCCACCACTCGGTGACGTAGTTGATCTGGATCGTCGACGTGTCCATCTGCCCGGCCTACGGACGGCCGGAGCCGTTGGTACCCGACTTCGCCAGTGGTGCCTTGGCCGAGGGGAAGGAGTCGCCGGCCCGGACCGTGCTGTCCGACCTGCCCTTGGGCGGCCGCCGGGTGGCGGTGGATTTCGGCCGGGCAGCGGCGGCGACTTTCTGCGGGACCTCTTCCTCGGGCTTCTCGGCGGCTTCTTGCTCGACGCGGGGAGAGACAGCGGCTTCTTGCTCGACGCGGGGAGCGACAGCGGCGGCGGTGACCGCGTCGGACGTGACAGCGGCGGAGGCGACAGCCGCGGCGGCGACGGCGGCGGCGTCGGGGGTGCGCGCGGCGGCGGTGACAGCGGCGGCGGTGACAGCGTCTGGGGTGAGCGCGTCTGGGGTGAGCGCGTCGGGGGCGGCGGCGATAGCGTCGGAGGCGGCCTGCGCTCGCCGCTTGGCGGCGGCCTTGTCGGCCCGGAATGCCAGCAGGGTCGTCGCGAGGAGCACGAGCAGCAAGGCCCCACCGGCCGCCGCGAGCGCGATCCCGAGGACCGGCTTCGGCGGCGAGGTGCCGACCACGTCGTTCAGCTTGATCAAGTTCTGCGGCAGTACCTTGTTGTCCTTCTGCCGGCCGAGCAGATCCTGGCTGGCCAGGTCCAACACGTTGTTCACGATGTCCACGGCGGCCTGTTCGGTCGACGCCTGTGACTTGATGTAGATGAACGGCTGCACGACCTGGTCACCGACGTCGATGGTGCCGACGTCCTTGACCGTGTAGCTGTCGCCACCGGGCGACAGCCCGATCGACGCCGCGGTCTCCGGTGTGTCCAGGGCCTGGACGATGATCAGTGCCGTGGTGCTCAGGCTGGAGTCGAAAGTGAGGAACGGGTTGGTTGTCGGGTCCTTGCCGTGCAGCTTCGGCTGGACCAGCACCGCGACGGCGTTCGAGGAGTACTGCGGAGGGACAGCCAGGAAAGTCAGGCCGGCCAGGGCCAGTGAGAGGAGCAGTCCCGGAATTGTGATGTACCACCTGGCGAGCAGGACTCGAAACGTACTTGCAAAGGTCATACCTCACCCCTTCCCGCATTGACGTCGTCCGGGGCAACGGCCATCCGACCGTGCCGACGAGGGGCCCTCACGAACGGCGCCACTGCCCAGCGCAGAGCTGCACCTCGCCCATCAGACTTCTGCATCAGGGGTTCGAAATCATCGTAACGACTTACGATCTCCGCACCGGGAGGTCGTCAACGCCGGGCCCTGCCGCCGCGGGTCAGACGGCGAACAGCCTGGCCCAGGTCGGCGAAACCCTTGAACTCCAGTGCATTTCCGGAGGGGTCGAGGAAGAACATGGTCCACTGCTCGCCCGGCTGGCCCTCGAAGCGGACGTACGGCTTGATCACGACGTCGGTGCCGGCGGCCTCGAGTTTCGCTGCCAGGTCCTTGAACTCCGGGACGGACAGCACCAGCCCGAAATGCGGTACCGGCACCTCGTGCCCGTCGACCGGGTTCGTGCCGGCGGTGCCGTCCAAACCGCCGGGGGGCCTCGCGGTGCCGTCGCCGACCTGGTGGGTGACAACCTGGTGGCCGCGAAAGTTCCAGTCGGTCCAGCGGGTGTCGGAGCGGCCCCTGGCGAAGCCGAGGACGTTCCCGTAGAACTCGCGCGTGGTAGCGGGTCTTCGCCGTTGTCGCGCGGATCCCTGAGCGACGTCAGCGCACCTCGGGCAGTGTCAGGGGCAGAGCCGCCGCCCCGAGGCCCTTCTCGGCCGCCGCGGCCCGCACCGCCTCGATGACCAGCTCCAGCGACGGGCGGCGGGCGGCCTTCATCCGGTAGGCGATGGACACCGTCCGCATCACCGGCTCGGTCAGCGAGACGATGTCCACCCCGGGCGGGCACAGCGACAGCCCGAGATCGGACACCAGCGTGACGCCCAGCCCGGCGGCGACCATCGCCAACGCGGTGGCCTGCTCGCCGACCTCGTGGTTGATCTTCGGCTCGAACCCGTTGCGCTGGCAGGCGATGCGCACGGCGCGGCCGAAGTGCGACCGGGGGCCGGCCAGGATCCAGGGGTGCTCGGCCAGCCCCGGCAGGGAGAGGGTGGCCGAGGGCACGGCGCCGGCCGGCACCGCGGCGTGCAGCCGCTCCACGGCGATCACCACCCGGGCCAGCGCGGGGTCCCAGGACATCGGGTAGTTCGAGTAGTCGATCACGAATGAGAAGTCGAGGGCGCCGTCGCGCACCGCGCCCTCGGTGTCCTCCGGCGCGAGCTCCCGGGTCCGCACCTGGATGCCGGGGTGCTCGGCGGCCAGCGCGGTGAGCGCGGCCGGCAGCAGCCCGGACGCCACGGACGCCCACACCCCGGCGGTGAGCCGGACGGAGACCCCTTCCTGCGCCTCCTCCAGCGCCAGCGTGGCCCGCTCCACCGACCCGATGATCTCCTCGGCGTGCTCGGTGAGCACCAGGCCGAGCTCGGTGAGCTGCACCCGCCGCCCCAGTCGTTCGAAGAGGCGGGCGCCGACGTCGCGTTCGAGCTGGGCCAGCTGCTGGGAGACGGCGGAGGCGGTGTAGTGCAGGGCGGCGGCCGCGGCGGTGACGGTGCCGCGGCGGTGCAGTTCCCGAAGCATTCGCAACCGCTGCAACGAAAGCTCCATCCGGCCAGGGTATGCAGGGACTGCGTCGGCCCCAACCGGAAGCGCTCGGGCGCCGCTGTGCAGGAAGCGTTAACGCAACCGTGCATGTTCCGTAACTGGACGCGAGGTCCGTGCTGGGAGCACTGTGGAATCACCGGCGCGAGAGGTAGCCGCCCGGAGATGTCGCAGCTCAGCACACCTGTGCATACGTCGATCCCGATGCGGGGTGTGCCTGGGCCTCGGCGTGTCCGGATGCACCTGGAGGGCGGCGGGGACGGTGGGTACGAGTTCAGGTGGGAGTGGGTTGACGTGACGACGATGCAGGACCCGATGGGTGTCACGGGCGGGGAGCCGCGCGACATGTCCGGTGCCGGTGCGACGAGCTCGCACGACCACGAGCCCCTGATGCGGCTGACGTGGACCGATCCGGTCACCGGGACCCGCGGTTACCTCGTCGTGCACACGTTGGTCTCCGGGCTGGCGACCGGCGGAACCCGGATGCGGGCCGGCTGCACCGTGACGGAGGTCGAGGACCTGGCGCGGGGGATGGCCGCCAAGACGGCAACCTTCGGCCTGCCCGTCGGTGGCGCCAAGGGTGGCATCGACTTCGACCCGAAGGACCCGCGTGCCATCGGGGTCCTGGAACGCTTCTGCGAGGCCATGCGCCCCTGGTTGGACGCGCACTGGGTGACCGCGGAGGATCTCGGCGTCCCGCAGCACCTCATCGACGACGTGTTCGCCCGCCTCGGGCTGCAGCAGTCCTACCACGCGGCGATCACCCGTTCCGCCGACCCGGAACGCACCCTGCGCCGGGTGCGGGCCGGGCTGACCGCGGCCGTGCCGGGCGGGTTGCTCGGCGACGTGATCGGCGGTTACGGCGTGGCACAGGCGTGCCTGGGCGCCGGCGAGGCGTGGGACTGGCCGGTGGCGGAGACGACGGTGGCGATCCAGGGCATCGGCACCATGGGCGGCGCCGCCGCCTGGTACCTGCACGAGGCGGGGATGCGGGTGGTCGCGGTGGCCGACGCCGCCGGCACGCTCCACCGCGCGGAGGGCCTGGACATCCCGGTGCTGCTGGAGCTGCGCGACGCCTTCGGTGAGATCGACCGCTCGCGGGTGTCCCCGGACGTCCAGCTGCTGCCCAGGGATGCGGTGATCTCCACACCGGCGGACATCCTGGTGCCCGCCGCGATCTCCTACGCGATCACCGCCGACAACATGTTCGACGTCGCCGCGAAGGTCGTCGTCGAGGCGGCCAACTCCGCGACGACGCCGGAGGCCGAGGCGATGCTGGTCGCCCGCGGCATCCCGGTGATCCCCGACTTCGTGGCCAACGCCGGCGCCGCGGCCTGGGCCTGGTGGCTCCTGCTCGGCCAGGTCGGCGCCGACCCGGTCGAGGGGTTCCTGCGGCTGCGCACCGAGATGCGGGCGAAGGTCGCGTTGCTGCTGCACCAGTGGAACGTGGCGGGGGTACCGCCGCGGTGGACCGGGCTGGAGCTCGCCAGGCCCGACCGCGACGCCTCGGCGCGGGCCGAGAAGCCCGCTCAGCTGATCATTCCCTGACTACAGCCCGACTACTGAGCCCGACTACTGGTCGATGTCGTAGACGATGTCGACGGAGACGTTGAGCGTCTGGGCGCCCGGCTGGATCGGCACCGGTGCGCCGGCGGCCGCGTCCATGGACTGGCGGTACATGGGGCTCGGCGGCGGCGCGGCGGGGCTTTCCGAGATGGACCGGATCCGGCCGAGCCGCACCCCGGCCGCGTCCGCCAGCTGGCGCGCCTGGGCCTGGGCCTGCTTCACCGCGTCGGCCCTGGCCTTGGCCCGCAGTGCGCTGTCGTCGTCGATGGAGAAGCTCAGCTGCTGGACCCGCACGGCGTCGCCGGCCGCCTCACCGGCGGCGTCGATGATCGCGCCCGCGGCGCCGACGTTGTGCAGGGTGGCGGTGACCTGGTTCGTCACCTGGTAGCCGGAGATCCGCCCGTTGGCCGGGTTGTACGAGGGATCCACCGAGAGCTGGCTGGTCTGCAGGTCGGCCTCGGCCACCCCTCTGCTCTTCAACATGTTGATGAGCGCGGTGGCCTGTTGGGTGTTGGCGTCGAGCGCTCCCTTCGCGCTCGGCCCCTGCGTCTGCACACCGAGCACGACGGTCACCACGTCCGGGGTACCGGTGACCGTGCCGAGGCCGCGGGCGGTGATGCCGGCATCGGCGGTGCCGGCCGGCGCCGCCGCGGTCGCGGAACAGGCGGTCAGCACGAGCGCGCCGAGCGCGAGGCCGGCCGAGGTGGACAGGACACGCTTCATTCGAGATCTCCGTTCGCCGGGCTGGACACTCCCATAGGACGGAGCGGGCGCCGAAACGGTTGCACGGCGGCCAATTGTGCTGGGGCGGGCCCGGCGGGCGACGGTCAGGGCGGCCGGACACCCGGTCCGCGCGCGCCAACGTTTTTTTTAGCCGGGGCCGGTCATCCCCCGAGACAACCAGCCCCGGCCATCGCAGCCGCTCATCCGCTCCCCAGCGACAAGCGGTAAGTCCCGAGTTCGCGGGGTAGTGACCGGAGCAACCTCTCAGCACTCACGGTTACCATGAACTCGTGATGTCACTCTAGTGGTGATTTCGGCCTTGTCCATTGGGGACGCCGGGCGGTCGCCAAGATCGCCCGATGTGGTGACCGCCCGGCGTGGCGGCGCGTGTTGTGACCAGTCGGGTGTGGTCACGCCGACCAGGACGGAGGAGCATCACCGCTGTGCGGGAAGACGATGGTGACACCAGTGATCTCCTGATCGAGCTCCGACTACCCCCGCGAGCGAAGTCGATCGCCACGGTGCGCGCGGTGGCTGCCGACGTCACCAGCCGTGCCGACTTCGACCTGGACGCGATCTCGGACGTGCGGATGGCCGTGGACGAGGCCTGTACGGCGTTGGCGCGGCTGGCCAGCCCGACCCACCTCATGCGGGCGGTGTTCAGCCTCGCCGGCGGTTACCTGCGGGTCGACATCAGCGCTCGCGTGCAGCCCCCGGATCGGCGGATCGATACCGGCGGGTTCGGCTGGCACGTGCTCGGGTCGCTCGCCGATGAGCTCAGTACCGAGCACGGGGTGGGCGTCCACGGCGACGAGGTCGTCATCCGCATGGCCAAGAAGAGCGCCGGCGGGTGACTACCCGCCCGCCGCTGACCAGTACGGAGCCCGAGGCAGCGGGGGAGCCCGAGCGGCGTGGTGATGACGAGTTCGGCGATCTGGAGCCGCTGCTCGAGGAGTACGCCGGCCTGGAACCGGGGGCGCGCCGCGACGAGCTGCGCGAACGGCTGATCACCGGATACCTGCCGGTGGCACGCCGCCTGGCGATCAAGTACCGAGACCGTGGGGTACCGGTCGAGGACCTGATCCAGGTCGCGTCCATCGGGGTCCTCAACGCGGTGGACCGCTTCCAGCCCGATCACGGGGCGAACTTCCTCAGCTTCGCCATCCCGACGATCCAGGGCGAGATCCGCCGCTACTTCCGCGATCGCACCTGGTCGATGCGGGTACCGCGCAAGCTCAAGGAACTGCACGTCTCGATCGCGAACGTCAGCTCCACCCTGTCCGCCCAGCTCAACCGGGCACCGCGGCCCAGCGAGATCGCCGCGGAGCTGGGTCTCACCCTCGAGGAGGTCGTGGAGGGGCTGCAGGCGGGAGAGGCCTACACCAGCACCTCCCTCGACCTGAAACTCTCCACCGACGAGGGGGAGGGCAGCTACCTGGGCAACATGCTCGGCGAGGCCGACTCCCGGCTGGAGATGGTGGAGTACCGCCACGTCCTGCGCCCACTGCTCGAGGCGCTGCCCGAACGCGAACGCAACGTCGTGATGCTGCGCTTCTTCGGCGAGCTGACCCAGACCCAGATCGCGGAACAGGTCGGCGTCTCCCAGATGCACGTCTCCCGGCTGCTCGCGAAGACGTTGGAGAACCTCCGGCGACAGCTCGAACCGGGCTGAGTCGAACCGGGCTGAAGTCCCGCGCGCCGTCCCGCGATAAGGTCACTGTGTGTGTTCGCCTCGTCGCCAAAAGTACACCCTCGGGCGGTTGTCCCCGGGATCAGTTTCGCCGGGCCGACCCGCCGGGAACCCCTTGCGATGGCTCATACGCCGAAGATCAGGGTTGTGCTCGACCGGAACACCGGTGTCCTCGAGGACTGGCTCGACGTGCGGTCGTTCGACGATCCGGGTGTGGACGGCGACGGTGACCATCTCCGGGTGATCAGCGCACTGGCAACAGTGGGCGCGCCGGAGGCCGAGCTCGCCGACGCGGTGAAGCGGGCGAAGGAGATCGGTTGGAGCTGGACGCCGATCGCGATGGTTCTGGGTACGACCCGCAAGCGGGTGGTCGAGCGCTTCAGTCGGGCGATCGGCCACCCGGTCAGTTCACGCCTGCCCCGCCCCCGGCGGTAGGTCGGACACGCACGTCCTGGTGTGCCATAGCCTGCTAGCAGGCAGGAGCAGCAGGCGCATCTGCACGGCGGTCCGCAGCCGTTGCCGCCGGCGGCCGAACTGGGCTGGTGGTACCAGTACTACTTCTCCACCGATCGCGGCGTGCTGGGCTACCGGCAGAACACGCACGACTTCAACAAGCTCATCTGGAAGATCGTCTCGGCGCGGCCTCGGGCGGAACGGCCTATCGAAACAAGTTCTCGGGCAAGTATTCGCACCGAGTCCTGCCGGGTATCGGTCACAATGTGCCCCAGGAAGATCCACGGTCCTTTGCCAAGGCCATCGTCGACGTCGACGGTTACTGACCGGGGTGGGTGAGGTCCGCGTCAGCGCGCGGCGGGCAGCCGCAGCTCCACGGTGGTCCCCGCGCCCACTGTGCTGTGCACCGACAGCCCACCCCCCATCGCGTCCGTCAGGCCCCGCGCGAGAACCATCCCCAGGCCGGCTCCCAGATCGTCCTCGACGCCGAGGCGATCGAACGGGACGAAGAGCCGGTCGATCAGCTCCTTGGGAATCCCCGCCCCCGAGTCCGACACCCGAACCGCGACACAGTCGGGCGGGTCGGGCCACGCCGTGACCAGCACCCAGCCGCCCGGGTGGTTGTGGCGTGCGCCGTTGGTCACCAGATTGAGCAGGATCTGACGGAGCCTACGTCCGTCCGCGCGGACCGTGCCGAGGACAGATCCCGCGCGCAGCCGGACCCCGCGCTCAGCGGCGACGGGCTCGAGTAGTTCGATGACCTCGCCGACCAGGTCGGCCAGGTTGATCTCCGCGAGGTGCAACGGCAGGGCGCCGGCCTCGATCTTGGCGATGTCGAGCACGTCGTCGACCAACTCCAGAATGTGCGAGGAGGCACTCGCGATGTGGCCGAGCGCGGCGGTGCGGCGCTCCGCGGGCAGGTCGAGTGTGCCCAGTAGCTCGGTGAACCCGGTGATCGCCTGCAGCGGGGTGCGCATCTCGTGGCTGAGCGCGGAGACGAAGTCCGACTTGGCCCGACTGGCCGCCTCCGCGACGCCGCGGGCCACCTCGGCCTCCCGGCGCGCGCGACGCTCACGCTGCGCCGCGCGGCTCGCGGTGACGTCGAGGACGTTCATCAGGAGGTAGACCGGCGTGCCGTCCGCGCTCCGGACGATCGAGGCGGTCACCGCGACGCGTACCGCGCTGCCGCCGGGGCGCGCGAGAGTGGTCTCGAACTGCGCCGAGTCGCCCTCGCCGCCGGTCAGTGGCCGCAGCGCGTCGATCGCGGTGCGATCCGCGTCGGGGTGCTGCAGCGACGACATGTCGGCGGCCAGCAGGTCCTGCTCGGATCGCCCCAGCATGTCCCGGAGCGCCCGGTTGACCTTGCCGAACCGGCCGTCGAGCGTAGTCAGTGCCATGCCGACGGCGCTGTCCTCGAAGGCACGGCGGAGCCGGTCCTCGCTCACGGCGAGCTCTCCGTAGAGCCGGGCGTGCTCGATCGCCACCGACGCGAGGTGGGTGAACCGCTCGACCAGCCGCTGCTCGCGCTCGGTCGGCTGGTGCGGCGCGCCGTGATACACCGCGAATGTCCCCAGGATGCCGGTCCGTCCTCGGATCGGGCGGGACCAGCACGCGCGCAACCCGTGCGGCAGCGCGAGCTCGCGGTACCTGACCCAGCGCCGGTCGGTGGCGATGTCCTCGGCGACGATCTCCGTGTCGAGATACGCGGCCGACCCACAGGAGCCGGCATCCTCGCCGATGGCCGACCCGTCGACGGCTCTCGAGTACGCCAGGGGCAGCGAGGGGGCCGCCCCGTGGTGCAAGGTCTGGGCCGCGGCGTCGAGCAGCAGGATGGAACAGTGGCTCTCCGGCATGAGCTCCTCCAGCGCCGTCGTGACCGCCGTGAGCACTTCGGGCAGCGTCGCGCCGAACGCGATCAGCTCCAGGACCGTGGTCTGTCGGCGCAGGAGCCCCAGGCTGTCGCGATGGCTGAGGTCGAACCCTGGTGCGCGGGCAGTCGGGGCGCCTGAGTCCATGTCACGGCTCCAACTGGTAGCCGACACCGCGCACGGTCCGCAGCCGGCGCGGATGGGCCGGATCGGCCTCGAGCTTGTGCCGCAGCCGATGCACGTGTTCGGTCACCGTCGCCTCGCGCTGCCACTCCGGCGCGCTGCTCCACACCTGGTGCAGCAGCTGCGCCCGGCTGAACACATGGCCCGGATGGCGAACCAGGAACGCCAGCAGGTCGAACTCGCGGGCGGTCAGCTCGACGGCCCGGCCGTCGACACTGACTCTTCGCGTGGCCGGGTCCACGACCAGGCCGCCGAGTTCCGTGGGTGAGCCGGCGGCCGCTCCGCCCGCTCGACGCAGGACCGAGCGCACCCGCGCGGCCAGTTCGCCCGGGGAGAAGGGCTTGACCAGGTAGTCGTCCGCGCCGAGGTCCAGCCCGACGATGCGGTCGGTCTCGCCGCTACGCCCGGACAACACGATCACCGGCAGCGACCCGGGTCCGTCCGCCCCTCGGGCCGGGCGCTGGCGAATCCGGCGCAGCACATCCAGCCCGCCCACGCCGGTCATCGACAGGTCGAGCACGACCAGGTCCGGGCACTGTTCGCTGATCGCCTCGAGCGCACCGGCACCGTCCGACGCCTGCCTGACGGTGAACCCGTCGGCCTCGAGTTGCCAGGTTACGACCGTCCGGACGCGCTCGTCGTCGTCGACGACCAGCACGCACGTCTCCGGGCGCTGAGCCACGGCGACGATGGTGGCCCTCGGACGACGCGCAGGCAAGCGCCGGCCGTTGAGGATCTGTTGAGATTCCGTTGCGCGCGATCTGATGGCCGGCGCCCAGGCTGGGCCCGTGCCGCCACCATCGCTATGCGGCCGAAGGGTCGCTTGTGGCCCGAGTACGGGATGGCGATCGGTCCGGGCCGAGACCAGCGACGTTCGGATGTCCGCTCCCCACACCGCCGGGCGGGGGATGGGTTGTTTGACCCCCACGTGCGACCGACCCCGCCCGGCGTCGCCAGACCGAGTGCCTCGCTGTGCTGGTCGGGGCACGGCCAGGGCTCACCAGCGGCAGATGTCCGGGCCGTCGCCCGAGGAGATCGCCCGGAAGGACATGAGGTGCTGCTGCCACCACGGCAGCGGTGCGCCCACAACTGGGTCGGTGAGCGCGTTGGCCACCGAGTGCGGCACCCCGCCGCGCAGGTAGTCGAGGCGGATGTTCGCAACGCCCGCCTCCCGCCAGTTCCCCACCACGCGCCGCAGCTCCAGCGACGGAACGGTCGTCGGTGGGTTCTCCTCCGTCCACGCGGGCAGGCTGACCGACCCCGAGCCGCCGCCCCTGCGGATGTCGACCTTCGTGACGGTGACCGTGTCCGCTTGGTACGGGAACAGCCGCGGGCCGGCCAGACCCACCAGCAGGTGGTTGGCCACCCCCGGCTCGGTGTGCAGGTTGCTGAACATCGAGTAGCTGCTCACGGTCTTCAGACCCAGGTAGGGCGCTGACCCGTTGACGAACGCCAGTAGTGGGACGAGCAGCAGGAACACCGGCCGGATCCGCCAGCCCGGCCAGGGCTCGCGGTCGGCCAGGAAGGCCCGCACCAGCTGGACCAGCAAGGGAAGCACCGCGATGTACCAGGTCAGCACGATCAGGGTGTGCCAGCGCGGGCCGAACGGGCTGCTTTCCGTGCCGGCCAGGCTCACCGTGATCGCCAAGATCATGTGCAGCGCGAATGCGGCCAGCGCGAACCGCCGGATGCCGGCTGACCGGGATGCCAACCCGGCGAACACCCGGGTCGGTACGAACAGGACGTACAGCGTGAACACCATGGTGGCGAAGTCCCAGAACGAGGCCGGCGCGAGCACCAGGTGGAACCCAATCCCGAGCAGCAGCCCCCAGCGCCGCAGCCGCGGCACCGCCAGGCAGACCAGGATGGTCGTCTCCACCAGAACCGTGCCGATCGCCGCGGTCCGCACGAGCAACGCGCTCGGTTCTACCGCGATCCCGTTGTAGTCCAGCATCTGGTCGAGCAGGCGGCCGGCACACGATGTCGCGGGGTCGAAGAACGCCGTGTTCAGCTTGTCGAAGACGGTGAACAGGTAGACGACCAGCAGGGTGAGGCCGGCTGGGGTGCGCGCCGCCTCCAGCCAGCGCGCGAGGAACGTGCCCCGGGTGTCCGGGCGGTTGCGGGTGACCCACACGAACAGCGCGGCGGCCGCGAACGCCAGTGCGACCAACAGGCTCAGCACCTTGTGGTTCGCCGCCGTCGGCAGGCTCATCGCCCCGGTCACCGCGGCCACCGCGACGAACAGGCCGAACGCCGGCATGGAGGTCGGGAACAGCAGCACCGGCAGGCCGAGGGCAAGCACCGGCAGCACCGACAACGGGTTGCTGTCGGTGAAGTGCACCGCGGCCGCCATCACCCAGAGGGTGCTGAACCAACGCAGCTGCTCGCGCGCACCGAGCTCGCCCGGGTCGCCGGGGATCCCGTCGACGGGGCTCAGCTCGCCGGGTTCCTGGGGGCCGACCGGCGGCTGGTGCGAGTCCTGCGGCGCGGGCAGCGGGGCTGTGCTGGTCATGTGGAGTCCTCGGGCTCTGCTGATAATGCCTCTCAGCACGCAACGAGTCAGCGGGCCACCGGGACGTGCGCCATCCGGGCCATTCCGCTGGCCGGATCGAGCGCTTGTGCGCCGATCAGCCTCGAAGCGGACGGTCTGACCGCACTGTGCAAGCCACGACGAGGTCAGGAACGTGCGTCGAGCGAGCGGTCGAGAGGCTGTTACCAGGCAGCGCCCATGCGGTTGTGCAGGTCTGTGCGGGCGCTGTCGAGGATTTCATCGGCGAGGGCCGGGTCGGCATCGGCGACAGCACGGGAGAGGAGCAGTGCGCCGGCCATCTCGCTGAACAGTGCGATCGCGCGCGCCCGTCGCTCGCCTTCGCTGAGCCCGGGGGTGTCGACAATCTGAGCGAGGCGGTCGAGGTTCTCCGCCAGACCCTTCGCGTAGTGGGCGCGGGCGGCCGGGTCCAGTCGGCGGGCGTCGCCGGCGAAGCTCGCGTTCGGGCAGCCGTGCTCGATGTCGGCGCGGTGTTCGGGGGAGAGGTACCAGTCGATGCGTTCGGTGAACGGGTCGCTGCCGCGGGCCCGGGATGCCGTGATGGCCCGGTCGAGGTTGCCCGACCCGATTGCCATCGCCGTGGCAAGGACGGCGTCGACGAGTGCGTCCTTCGAAGCGAAGTGGTTGTAGAACCCGCCGCGGGTCAGCCCGGCCGCGCCCATCAGCTCGTTGAGGCCGACTGCCTCGACTCCGCGCTCACGGAACAGGCCGTCCGCGGCGCTGACGATCGCTTCGCGGTTCTCCGCGGCCTGCTGCTTCGTGATACCCACTGTCGTCTCCCAAGCCGTGCCTCTCGGCGCGACTGTAGCGGGCAGGGCTGGACATCTCAATGTTAGTTGACATTGACATCGCCGCTCGGTGCGGGTAGACACAATGTCGAACGACATTGAGAAGTCCGGTTCGGCGGACTCAGAATGCGAGGAGCGCGCAATGGGCGGGATCGCCGCACGCCGGGTGGTGCTGGCTGGGCGGCCGTCCGGCTGGCCGGTGCTGGACAACTTCCGGCTGGAGCAGTTCACGCCGCCGCCGGTCCCGGCGGGCGGTCTGCTGTTGCGGGTGCGCTACCTGTCGCTGGACCCCTACATGCGCATGCGGATGGACGAGCGGAGCGCTTACGCCGGCTCGGTGGGTGTCGGGGAGACGATGCACGGTCAGGCGGTCGCCGAGGTGCTGCACTCCGAGCACCCGGACTACGCCGAGGGGGACACGGTGCTGGCCCCGGCCGGCTGGGTCAGCCACGCGGTGTCCGACGGCATCGGCCTGCGCAAGCTGGACCCGGCGCTGACCCCGGTGACCACCGGGCTGGGTGTGCTCGGCATGCCCGGGTTCACCGCGTACGCCGGGCTGATGGTGATCGGTAGGCCGAAGCCGGGGGAGACCGTGGTCGTGTCCTCCGCGAGTGGACCGGTGGGTTCGGTGGTCGGCCAGATGGCCAAGATCGCCGGGTGCCGCGCGGTGGGCATCGCCGGTGGGCCGGACAAGTGCCGGTACCTGCGGGAGGATCTCGGCTTCGACGCCGCGGTGGACCACCGTGCACCGGACTTCGCCGAACAGCTGGCCGCCGCCTGCCCGGACGGGGTGGACGTGTACTTCGAGAACGTCGGTGGCGCGGCGTGGGAGGCGGTGCTGCCGTTGGTCAACAGGTTCGCCAGGGTGGCGTTGTGCGGGTTGATCGCGCAGTACAACGGGGTCGGCCAGACAGCGGGTGATCGGCTAGCGGAGACCCTGCGGGTGGTGCTGACCAAGAACATGACTGTGCGTGGGTTCTTCAACACCGAGTTCGTGGCGGAGTACTACCCGGAGTTTCTGCGCGTCGTGTCCGACGGGATCGCCGACGGGCGGATCAAGTACCGGGAAGATGTCACCGAGGGGCTGGAGCGGGCGCCCGAAGCATTCCTGCGCATGTTGCGCGGGCAGAACTTCGGCAAGGCCTTGATCAAGGTCGGAGACTGAGTCGATGGAAATTTCTTGCCAGTTCGCCACCTCGCTGGCCACGCCCGAGCACATCGCGGCGGCCGAAACGCTGGGCTATCGACGTGCCTGGCTGTTCGACACCCCCGCACAGAGCCCCGATGTCTGGGCGATGCTCGCACTGGCCGCGGGGCGCACCGAGCGGATCGGTCTCGGCCCCGGTGTGCTCGTGCCCGGCCTGCGCCACCCGATGGTCAACGCCTCCGGCGCGGCCACGCTGGCGGCGCTGGCGCCGGGTCGCGTCGCGGTCGCGTTCGGCACCGGGTTCAACGGCGCCCGAGCCCTCGGGGCATCGCCGGCCACCTGGTCGTACCTGAAGAGCTACGTCCTGGCGTTCCGCGCGCTGCTGCGCGGCGAAGCCGTGGAGTGGGACGGACACCCGATCCGGATGCTGCACCCCGACGGTCACGCCCCCGACCGCCCCATCGAGCTGCCCGTGCTGATCTCCGCCCTGGGCCCCAAAGGCCTGGCGATCACCCGCGAGATCGCCGACGGTCTGTTCAGCGTCAACAACCAGACCGACCACGCCCACGAGTTCTCCTGGGCCGCCCTCGGCATCCACGGCACGGTGCTCGAGAACCAGGAGACGCTGGACTCTCCACGGGTACGGGCCGCCGCCGGCGCCGGACACGCCCTTGCCTACCACGCGACCTACGAATTCGGCGGCGACGTCACACAGTTGCCCGGCGGCCGAGAATGGCTGAACGTCATCACCGCCCAACCCGAGCGCGAACGCCACTTCGCCGTCCACGACCAGCACCTGGTCGGACTCAACCGGGCCGACGAAGCCGCGTGGGCCGCCGGCGGCTGGAAGGCGATCCCCGCCACCACCGTCACAGGGTCGCCGGCGCAGGTCAGCGAGCAACTCGCCCGCTACGCCGAAGCAGGTATCACCGAAATCATCTACCAGCCCGTCGGCCCCGACCTCGTGGGCGAGCTCGAACGCTTCATGGCAGTCGCCCACTAGGAGTGCCGGCTGGGCGGCGCGGCGTTCCCGGTCAGATGTCCGGGCCGCGGCGCATCAGGTTGACGGCGGTCATGCTGAGAGCCACTGACCCGTTCTGGTTGACCCCCTCGACGAGCGTCCGGACGATCCCGCGGGCGGGGTTCGAGCGGGAGGGGCGCGCATCCAGCACGGTGGCGCGCCAGGTGAGGGTGTCGCCGGCACGCACGGGTGCGTGGAAGCGCACCTCGTCGGCGCCTGGGGAGGGGAGGCTCGACTCCGCGGAAAGATAGCCGGTGACCATGGCGTGGCCGGCCAGCGCGCAGGTGTGCCAGCCGCTGGCGATCAACCCGCCGTGCGCTGCCGCATTGACGTGGAACTCCTGAGGGTCGAATTTCCGCGCGAACTCGATGATGGATGCCTCGGAGACCGTGTCCGTCCGCAGTGTCGACACCGTGCCGGGGACGTAGTCGTCGAAGTACATGATCGGATCTCCCCGAGGTATCAGATTTGGGCTCTGCCGCCGTCGACGAACAGCTCAATGCCCGTGATGAAACTTGAGTCGTCAGAGGCTAGAAACAGCGCGGCCTTAGCCACCTCATCGGGCTCACCCATGCGGCCCATCGGAACGGTGGACGTCATCTTCTCGATGGTGTCCCGCGGCTGCGCCGCCGATAGTGGCGTTGCGATCGGACCGGGGCTGAGGACGTTGGAGCGGATACGGCGGTCCTTCAGTTCCACGGTCCATCCGCGTACGAAATTCCGGACGGCGGCCTTGCTCGCGCCGTAGACCGCGAACGCCGGAGTTCCCTTTGCGCTCGCGACGGAACCCGTGAGAATGATGGAGCCTCCGTCGTTCAGTACCGGTAGCGCCTTCTGTACGGTGAAGAGCGCCCCCTTCACATTGATGTTGAATATCTTGTCAAAGTGCTCCTCCGTCACCGCTTCGAGCGGAGCGAATTCTCCCAGGCCGGCGTTGGCGAAGACGATATCTAGCCGCCCCCTCGCCTTGACCGTCTTGTAGAGGCGGTCAAGATCGCCCAAATTGGCAACATCTCCCTGAACGCCGGAGACGCTGTGGCCGATCTCCTTCACGGCATCGTCGAGTTCCTTCTGTCGGCGGCCCGTGATGAAGACATAGGCGCCTTCCGTCACAAAGAGCTTTGCCGCGGCGAGCCCAATGCCCGCGGTGCCGCCAGTGATGACCGCTACTTTCCCCTGCAACTTGCCCATGCTCTTGCTCCCGATTGTGGCGCCGCCCGCGCTCGTCGAACGCGTGTCGAGCAACGCCGTCGCCGTGCCCTGTTCGGGTGTCGTCGTCAAGGCTTCCATCGAGGAGGTCGTCGCTGGCCGGCCACCTCGGGGCTTCACACAATGTCGTTCGACAGTGTTCTACCTCTCGCGAGGCCACAATGTCAATGTCGATTGACATTGACAGTGTGACCTGCCCAGCTACGGCCCTGTTCAGCGGCGGGGGAGATGACAGGCGGGCACCACGAGCGCCAGGATCGGACGAGTGGTCATCGTTCCGGGTCCGGTTCGAGGAGCAGGATCGGGATTTCGCGTCCGGCTTTGGCGCGGTACTCCGGGAAGTGCGGCCATCGCGATTCGGCCAGTTCCCAGGCTTCCGCTTTCTCCACGCCGAACACCTCGCGGGCGCGCAGGCGGTGCACCGTGGTTCCGTCCTGCAGGCGCAGCCGAGGGTGGGTGATCAGGTTGTGGTACCAGGCGGGGTGGTTCGGTGCGCCACCGGCGGAGGCGACGGCGAGGTAGGTGCCGTCGCGCTCGATCCGCATGACCGGTTGTTTTGCGGATGTTGCCGCTGGTGGCGCCGGTCATGGTGAGGATGACGACGGGGCGCCCTTCGAGCGTGCCGCCTTCTTGCCCGCCGGTGGCTTCGTGGCGCGCAAGTCGATGCTCAGGCCGATCACGGAGTTGGTCATGGGGGAGTCCTTCAGCGGTCGGGAGGTGGATTCAGACCTGGGCCATGCCGCCGTCGACGGCGAGGTCGGTGCCGGTGACGAAGCTGCTCTCGTCGGAGGCCAGGAAGTAGGCGGCGGCGGCCACTTCTTCGGGCTGTCCCATGCGGCCGAGCGGGATGACCGAGGCGAAGGCGGCGCGGATGGCGTCGGCGCCTTCCTTGGTGTCGGCCTGGCCGTCCATGATCGGGGTGTCGATCGGCCCGGGGCTCAGGGTGTTGATCCGGATGCCCCGGTCCTTGAACTCCTGGGTCCAGGTGCGGGCGTAGGAGCGCACCGCCGCCTTGGTCGCGCTGTAGGTGCTGTAGCCGTTGATGCCCTTGTAACCGGCGATGGAGCCGACCAGGACTTGCCCTTCTCCTCCAGGACCGTCTGGAACAGGCGGTCGAGGTCGGCGGTGCTGGTGGCATCGGCCCGCACGGTCGTCGCGTTCTCACCGAGCAGGGCCTTCGCCTTGTCCAGTTCGGACTGCCGTCGGCCGGTGATGAAGACGTAGGCGCCTTCCTTGACGAACCGCTGCGCGGTGGCCAGGCCGATGCCGCTGCTCCCGCCGGTGACGACGGCGATCTTTCCGTTCAGTCCAGACATGGTGAGACCTTCGCTGTCGCTGTTTTCGGTCGGATGACCTGACAGCGACACTGCGCCCGCGACGGCCGTGCGACATCGCACGGCCATGCGATACCTAGTTCTGCGCGGCCGGCTCCTCGGCGTGCGCGGCCACCACGCGGGCGAGCTCGAGGCGGGAGTTGACGCCGAGCTTGGTGAACGCGTGGCGCAGGTGGCTGTTCACCGTGTGCGGCGAGACGAACAACCGCACGGCCGTCTCGCGGTTCGTGAGCCCCGCGGCGATGAGGCGAACCACGGCGAGCTCGGAGTCGGTGAGCGCTGCCCACCCGGCGTCCGGGCGCGTGCTGGTCACCAGCCGGCGGCGGACCCCGTTGGCGCGCAGCCGCCTGCGCACCCGGCTCGCGTCCCAGGTCGCACCCGCCTCGGTGTAGCGGACGAGCGCGCGACCGAGGGAGTCCAGTCCCGCCGCCGGTGTGCCGGTGCGCAGCTGTCCGACCCCCAGGTCCTCCAGCGCCGAGGCGAGGGCCATCGGCCGAGGGCCCGCCTCGAAGACCAGGCAGGCCTCGGCGAGCGGTGCCGGGTCGGCGTCGAGCAGACCGCGGGCGTGCGCGGCAGCCGCGCACACCGAGCCGATCCCCGGGTTGCGCCGCGCCCGCTCCTCCGCCGAGGCGACCGTGTCGGCGGCGAGCCGCGCATCGCCGGCGGCGAGCGCGATCCGGACGACCTGCGGTTCGTCGGTGACGTCGACCGGGTAGAGCCGGGCGCCGCCGCCGGCCGAAGCGAGCCCGGCGGCGTCGAGCATCGCGAGTGCCTCCGCCGGCTTGCCGTCCGCCATCGCCCCGAGCGCGAGCAGCCAGCCGCCATGTCCACGGTTGGCGGGCGTGCCATCCGCCACCATCGCGCGTGCCAGTGCCGCCGTCTCGCGCCTCTGCCGCTCGTCACCGGTATGGATCGCGACCCGCCCGAGGGCGACGACGCCCGCCGCGTAGAGCGCGCCGACCACCGGCATACCACCGGCTGCATCGAAGCGGCCCTCGAGCACGGCCGCCGCATCGGCCAGGTGACCCGTCTGGAACAGCTGCCGCCCCCGCCAGGTCTCGAAGAAGTCGAGCACGAACCCCTGCCGCTCCCGGTTCGCCGCGGCGATACCGGTCGAGATCAGCTCGACCGACTCCTCGAACCGGTCGAGCACGGCGAGCAGCTCGCTGCGCCACTGCCGGGCGACCCACTCGCGGGTTTCCTCACCGGGGCCGAAGCCGTCGCGCATCGCCTGCTCGTGGACCGCGAGCGCATCCTCGAAGCGGCCGTCGACGTACCGCAGCACCCCCTCGACCAGCGCGGAGATCGAGCGCGCCGCCCGGTCTCCGGCGCGTTCGATCGTCGCTCGAGCCTGCTGGAGCTGCTGGGTTGCTTCCCTCGGCCGCCCGGCCTGAACCAGGTTGTAGGCCAGCCGCGACTGGTGCTGGGCGCGGTCCCGATCGGACAGGTCGCGGAGCGCGAGGGCTCGCCGCCCGGCGTCGGCGCGCACGTCCGGCGACAGGGCGAACATGCTGGCCAGGCTGAGGAACACCGCCGCCTCCTCGGCCGCCGGAACGACGTTCCGCAGATGCTTGCGCGCGAACGCCTGGGCGTCGTCGGCCTTGCCGGCGGCGTGCAGCAGGACCGTGGTGGTCGCGACCAGCGGGCCGACGGCGTGGTGACCTACGGGGATCAGGTCCAGGGCGCGGCAGCTCAGTTCGGCCGCCGCCGCCGGATCGCGCGGGCCGAGCGCGTCGGCGGCGTCCTTGAGCAGGCCGATCGCCACCTCGTCGCCCGGCTCCGCGCTGGTGGCCAGCTGCGCGGCGACCTCGACCGGGATCGCCCCGGCCGCGACCAGGACATCGACGGCCTGCCGGTCGAGCGCCCGGCGCGCGGATACCGTCGTGCTCTCCCGGACGGCCTCCCGGATGATGTCGTGGCGAAAGCCGAGCCGGTCGGCGCGCTCGGCGAACACGCCGGCCTCGATCAGCTGCTCGACCGGGGTGAGCAGGGACGCGGCCGGAGCCCCCAACATCGACGCCAGCTCCCCGACGGTGAAGCCGCGGCCGAGCGAGGCGGCCGCAACGGCGAGCTGGCGGGCGGACTCCGACAGGCGGGCGAGCCGGTGCCGCATGCCGGCGGCAACCCGCTTGGGCAGCCGGGCCTCCAGCAGCCTCGCCACACCGTCCTCGATCCGCACCAGCCGCTCCTCACGCAGCCCGCGCAACAGCTCCACGAGGAAGAACGGGTTACCGGCCGCGTCCGCGGCGAGCTCGAGCAGCGCCTCGTCGGGGCTCGCCCCCATGACCTCCGAGGCGAGCTCGGCGACCGCCGCCGGGGTGAGCGGCTCGAGGGCGATCCGCCGCGCCCCCCGCGACATGAGCTGCTCGACCACGTCGGCCAGAACACTGCCGGGCTGGATGGGGCGGGCGGCCAGTATCCAGGCGACCGCGACGGACTCGAGCCGGGCCGGGAGCGCGCGCAGTGCGGCCAGGGTGCCGCTGTCCGCCCATTGCAGGTCGTCCAGGCACACCACCAGCGGCGCCAGCGCCGCCGCGCCCTCCAACAACGACTCCAGATCCTGCACCAGCCAGTAGCGCTGCTCAGGACCGCCGCGGGCGGCCGGCAGCGCGGAACGCTCGAGCAGCGGCGCCGCCCCGTCGAACAGCGCCCGCAGCAGCGGCGCGAGCTCGACGACGGCCTCGGACGGGTCGGCCTCGCCAAAGCCCACCCGTGCTGACACCCGACCCGCCAGCCGCACCGCCTCGGCGAGCAGGCGGCTCTTCCCGATCCCCGGGCTGCCCTCGATCACCACGACCACGCCCGTCCCCGAACGCAGGGAGCTCAGCGCCTCGCGCAGGACGGTCGACTCCGGATCACGTCCGTGCAGCGCGGTAGTCGTGGTCGTGGTCGCCGCCATACCGGAGAGCCTGGCACGTTCGCCCGACAGTCCCACCCGAGGGAGCACACGTTCATGCGGTGCCCGAGGGACCGGCGAGACGCTCCCACTACCCGGACATCGTTTGCCGGAGGCGAAGACCGATCAGGCCGATGTTGTTGTCGGGCGCGCGGGCGAGGTGGGCAGTCCCGGATCGGCGGAGTCCAGCGGCACCGCCCCTGAGCGCACCAGCCCGAGCTGCACGTGGTGTTTGGGCAGCAGCGCGTCGAGCAGCCAGTCCACCGCGACCCGGACGCGGTTGCCGGGCATCGCCAGCAGGTGGTAGCCGCGGGTGACCAGGAAGGCGAGGAAGCCGGTCAGCGGGATGCCCAACGGGTTGGCCGCCGCCTGCACCCCGCCCAGGTCGACCACGAAGCCGAGGCCTCGGTGCAGGTACGGCCGCCGCTCGCCGTAGCCGAGCGAGGCGGCGACGTTGCGGCCGGCGACCGAGCCCTGGCGTTGGGCGTGCTGCGCCGTCATCGCGCAGAACTCACCGGGCCGGGCCGGGTCGGGCACCGCCGCGATGTCCCCGCAGGCGATCAGCTCCGGGTGGTCGGGCACGGCGAGGAACTCGTCGACGGTCACCCGCCCCTTCACGGTCGGCACGTCCAGGCCCTCGAACAGGGTCTCCGGCCGAACCCCGACGCACCAGACCAGCGAGCGGGTGGCCACCTCGGTGCCGTCGGTGAGCCGGACGCCCTCGCGGGTGGCCTCGGCGATCGACGTCTTCATGGTCACCTCGACGCCCCGCTTGCGGAGCACCCGGTCGGCCCCACGCCCCAGCCGTGGGTCGAGACCGGGTAGCACGCTCGGCGCCAGGTCCAGCAGCAGCCAGCGGATCCGCTGGTCCCGCAGCCTCGGCCGGCTCTTGCGCAGCGCCTCGGTCAGCAGGACGCCCTGGGCGACCACCTCGGTGCCGGTGTAGCCGGCGCCGACCACCACGAAAGTGCACCGGGCGTCGCGCTCGGCCGCGTCGTCGCACGCGTCGGCCAGCTCGATCTGGCGGGTGATGTGGTCGCGGAGGTAGAGCGCCTCGGGGATGTCGCGGAACCCGTGGGCGTGCTCGGCGACCCCGGGGATGGGCAGCAGCTTGTCCGTGCCGCCGGCCGCGATCACCAGCCGGTCGTACTCCAGCTCCACGGCCTCGTCCTCGGGGTTGCGGACCGTGAGCCGGCGGTTGGCCAGGTCGACCTTGCGGACCTCACCCAGCACCACCCGGACCCCGGGCAGCCTCGCGGCCAGCGACACCGCCACCCGGCGGGGCTCCAGCACACCCCCCGCCACCTCGGGCAGCAGAGGCAGGTAGAGGAAGTAGTCGGTGGAGTTGACCAGGACCACCTCGACCTCGTGGCCCGCCTTCCGGCGCAGCGTCCGGGCTGCGAACAGCCCGGCGAACCCGCCACCCACGATGACCACCCGGGACTTGGGGGCTACGGTCTGCTCGGCGGCACTTGTCGATCCTGACGTCATGAGTTGCTTCCTTTCTGGCAGCGGCTGGTGTGGCGACCGGGACGGGTCAGCGGCCCCGCCAGACGGGCGCGCGCTTCTCCGCGAACGCCTGTGCGCCTTCGTGCGCGTCCTCGGTGGCGGCCAACGGGGCGGCGATCTCGTCCTGGCGCTCGAAGGCGGCTCGGTCGTTCAGCCCCTGGGTCACCCGCAGGGTCTGCTTGACGGCCGCCAGCGCCAGCGGAGCGTTCCGGCCGATGCGGCCGGCCATCGCCTGGGCGGTCCGCAGCGCCGCGCCAGGTGCGCACACCTCGCTGACCAGCCCGTAGTGCTCGGCGTCGGTCGCGGCCAGCGGCTCGGCGGTGAGCATGACACGGAGGGCGATGTGGTACGGGATTCGCTTGGGTAGCCGGAGCAGACCGCCCTCGGCGGGAACCAGACCCCACTTCACCTCCGGAAACCCGAACTTGGCGTTCTCCGCTGCGACGATGAGGTCGCAGGCCAGCGCCATCTCGAAGCCGCCACCCAGCGCCCAGCCCTCGACCGCGGCGATCAGCGGCTTGCGGACCTCGGCGCGGGTCAGTCCACCGAAACCCCGACCGGGCAGCGAGGGAATCTGCCCCTGCGCGAAGGCCTTGAGGTCCATGCCCGCGCTGAAGATTCCGCCCGCGCCGGTGAGCACCCCCACCGAGAGCGAGGGATCCGCGTCGAGTTGATCCAGCGCCGCCGCGACCCCCACCGCGACCTCGTGGTTGATCGCGTTCTTCTGCTCCGAGCGGTTGATCGTGATCGTCAGCACGCCGTCGCTGGGCTCGGCGAGCACCAACCCCGTCGTATCGGTCGCAACGCTCATCGGGATTCCTCCAGTTGGGTCGCACCGGGGATGGCTCCCTCGGCGCGGAAGGTGTCGATCTCCTCGGAGCTGAACCCGAGCTGGGCGAGAACCTCGCCGGTGTGCTCGCCGAGCTCGGGGGCTCGCCTCGCCGGTACCTTCGCTATTCCGCGCAGGGTGATCGGGTTGGAGACGATCTCCGGCAGGCCGGGGACCCCGTCCAACGGCACGACGATGTTGTTGGCGCGCAGCTGCGGGTCGGCCGCGGCCTCCTCCGGGGTCTGGATGACGTTGTAGGTGATGCGTTCCCGGTCGAGGGCCTCCTTCCACTGCGCCAGCGGTCGCGAGCGGAACTCGGCGTCGAGCAGTGCGGCGAGCGCCGCGGCGTTCTTCATGAAACCGGCCGGGTCGGCGAAGCGCGGGTCCGTGAGCAGCTCGGGATGGCCGACCACCTTCGCCAGCTGCGGCCAACGCGCCGGCTCGGTCACGAGCATGAACCAGCGGTTGTCCTCGGTCTGGTAAGGGTTGATCAGCGGGTTCGCCGGCGCCGTGCGGTCGTGCAGGCCGTAGGGCTTGCCGCCCGCCAGGGCACCGGACATGAGCGTGGCCGTCGCCCAGATCCCGTCGGCGAGCAGCGAGGTCCCCACGTTCGCCCCCTTGCCGGTGCGCTCCCGGTGGTAGAGCGCCGTCGTGATCGCCGAGTAGATGCCGATGGCCGCCATGTAGTCGCCGCTGCCGAGTACCGGCACGGTGGGCGGAGCCCCGGCGTCGCGCATGCGGTCGAGCAGCCCGGTGCGCGCCCAGTACGCGGTCACGTCGAAACCCGGCAGCGCGGCATCCGGGCCGGCGTCCCCGAAACCGGTGAGGTCCGCGTAGACGATCCGGGGGTTCCAGGCGGAGACCTCCTCGTAGCCGAGGTGCAGCTTCTCGCGCACCCCGTGCGGGAAGTTGGTGATGACCACGTCCGCCCACTCGACGAGGCTGCGCAGGATCGTGGTCCCGCCCGCCGACTTCAGGTTGATCGCGACGCCGCGCTTGTTGTGGTTGGTCTGGTGCCAGGCGTAGTTGGCCTCCGCGCGGGGGTTGGGCGGCACGGAGCTGAGGATCCGCTGCATATCGCCGGTGCCCGGCGGCTCGATCTTGATCACGTCGGCGCCGAAGTCGGCGAGCACCGCCGAGGCGGCCGGGGCGGCGATGAAGCTGGCGGCGTCGACCACCTTCAGGCCGGTGAACACGGACTCGGTTGTGGTCGCCCCGTTGGAGGTCTCTCGGGTGGCCATGGGTTGGCTCCTGTTCGGTCGGTGGCCTGGTCAGTCGGTGGCCGGAAGTTCGGCGAGGGCCTTCATCAGGGCGATCTGGGCCCGGTCCCGCCGGGTCTCCAGGGCGGGGATGTCGGACAGCGGCCCGAAGTCCCGCGCGGCCTGCTCGCGCAGCAGCGCGGTGGTGGGCTCGTCGAGGCTCGGGGTGCCGAGCACCCGCCACTGCGCCTCGAGGGCCTTGCCGAGGTGATCCAGGAAGGCGGGCAGGCCGCCGGCGCCGCCGCCGAGGTGGAAGGTCCGGAACGGGCCGGCCACCGCCCAGCGCATGCCGATCGAGGAGGTGACGACCTCGTCCAGCTCCTGCTCGGTCACCACGCCCTCGCTGACCAGGTGGATCGCCTCGCGGAACAGTGCGGACTGCAGCCGGTTGGCCACGAACCCGGGGACCTCCCTGCGGAGCACCTGCGGGCGCTTGCCGACGGAGGTGTAGAAGGCGCGGGCGAGCTCGATGGTCTCGGCGGAGGTCTTCTCGCCGGGCGCGATCTCGACGAGCGGAACCAGGTGCGGCGGGTTGAACGGGTGGCCGACCAGCAGGCGTTCCGGCTGCCGGAGTGCGGTGGCGATATCGGTGGCCGGAATGGTCGAGGTGGAGGTGGCGAACAGGGCGTGGTCGGGGGCACTGTCCTCGATGACGCCCCAGATCTGCTGCTTGAGCTCCAGCCGCTCCGGTCCGTTCTCCTGCACGACGTCGGCGTCCGCGACGGCGTCCTCGAGGTCGGTGACGAACCGCAGCCGTTTGGTCAACTGCTGTGTCGGTAGGCCCAACGCGTCCAGTGCGGGGGTCAGTTCGGCCATGGCCTTGTTGACCTTGGCTTCCACGTCGGGGTCCGGGTCGCTGACGGTGACGTCGAGCCCGTGGGCCAGGAAGAGCCCGGCCCAGGAGTAACCGATGGTGCCGGCGCCGACGATGGTGACGCGTCGGAACTGGTCGGGGGTGGTGTTGTTCTCGCTCACGAGGTCTCTTTCCGGTGCGCATTTCGGATTGGGTCAGGTGGTCGTGGACGGCTGGCAGTCAGGTCACAGCCGGCTCACAGCCGGATCACGGCCGGTCACACGAAGGCGCTGATCCCCGTGATCGCCTTGCCGACGATCAGGTTGTTCATCTGCCGGGTGCCCTCGAAGGAGTAGACGCCCTCGGCGTCGCCGAAGAGCTTGGCGATCTCGTAGTCCAGCACGATGCCGTTGCCGCCGAACAGCTCCCGGGCCCAGGCCACCGTCTCGCGCATCCGGGTGGTCGCCACCGCCTTGGCCAGCGCGGCCTGCTGCCCGGTGGCGCGGTCCTCGGCCACCAGCTGGTTGAGTCGAGCCACGATGCCGAAGACCGAGGTGACGTTGCCGAGCATGTTCGCCAGCAGGTCCTGGATCATCTGGTACGAGGCGATCGGCTTGCCGAACTGCGTCCTGCTCAGCGCGTACTCGCGGGCCAGCTCGTAGGCCCGCATCGAGATGCCCAACGCCAGCCAGGCCACCCCGCCCCGGGTCTTCGCCAGCACCTTGGCGGTGTCGCGCCAGCTGAGGATCCGCTGCAGCCGGTCGGCCTCGGGCACCCGCACCCCGTCGAGCACGATGTCGGCGTTCTGCACGGTGCGCAGCGCGATCTTGCCCTCGATCTTGGTCGTGGTCAGACCCGGCGTGCCCTTCGCCACCACGAAGCCCTTGATCTGGTTGTCCGCCAGATCGCGGGCCCACACCACGATCAGGTCGGCGAAGGTGGCGTTGCCGATCCAGCGCTTGGCCCCGTTGATCACCCAGCTGTCGCCGTCCCGGCGGGCGGTGGTGCGCATGCCCCCGGCCACGTCCGAGCCGCCCTCAGGCTCGGTCAGCGCAAAGGCGCCGATCTTGCGCATCTCCACCATGTCGGGGAACCACCGCCGGACCTGCTCCTCGTCGCCGCCGCCGTAGATGCTGCCCATCGACAGGCCGAGGTGGACCCCGGTGAACACGAACAGCGACGGGTCGACCCGGGCGAGCTCGATGCCGGCGAATCCGGGGAACAGCGGGCTGCGCTCCTTGCCGTCGCCGTACTCGGGGTAGAGGTAGCCGGCCAGACGCAGCTTGGCGAGCTTCTCCACCACCTCGAACGGGAACTGGGAGCTCTCCCACGCCGCACTCATCAGCGGCTTGACCTCCTTCTCGAGGTACTCCCGCAGCTGGGCGAGCTCCTCGCGTTCAGAGGCGCTGAGCATCTCGTAGAATCCGAAGAAATCGGGGTTGGTGTCGATGTGCGGGGCCATCAATTGCTCCATTCATTCGTTGAGAGAGTGGTGCCGGTTCATGGCGCACCACAACTGTGCGCCGAGTCGGCCCGTCAGCCATCCCCGGTAGTACTCACGTCCGGTACTCACATCTCGCGGCCCTGGGTGCCGGCACCGACATCATCAGTTCGATACGCCGGTCCAGCAGCCGGTCGACATCGCGCCGCACCGCCGCGATGCGTCGGGGGGAAATGCGCACCGCATGGCGGACATATCTGCTCAATGCGGCGAGATAGTGGTCCACGGCGGACACGTCGGGACAATAGAAATGGTAGGGGTCTTCGGCCGGCCCGATCGCGGTTTCGGCGACGGTCAGGGCGGTTTTTGGTCTGGACATACGCTTCCTCTGAGCAGTTAGCTCGGTTGGGGCAGCCAGGAGATCGTGCGGGGATCGTGTAGTTGGGTGAGGCGCCCGGGCAGCTCGCGCGCGACCTGTTCGGCTCGCTGGTACTCGAGCGCGTAGAGCAGGCCATAGGTGAACGCGCTGTGGCCCTTGGCGTGCGCCTCGGCGGCGAGTAGCCGCAACGTGGCCCGGGCCACCACCGAGTCCTGGTGGTCGCCGAGCAGCTTCTGGAGCTTCTCGGCCTGGTGGTGCAGGCGGTTGGCGGGCTCGCCGAGCACCGGGATGACGAGCTCGCACATGTAGCGCACCCGCTTGTCGGCCTTGCGGGCCTCGTGCAGCGCCACGTCGTGGGCCCCGCCGGGCGCGAGGTCGTCCGCCTCGACGAGTCGACGGTCGAGTGCGCGGAGCGCTTTTGCCAGGCTCATCGGGAGTTCGATGTGCGCGGGTTCGTCGGCGCGGTGGGTGAACGGTGGGGCGTCCGTGAGCTGGTCGAGGGCCTGGAGCAGGGCCGGGTAGCGGGGGCTGTCCAGCGCGACCGTGATGGTCTCGGCGCCCTCCTGGGCGAGGCGCTGAACGGCCGCGCGGAGATCGGCGACGACCGGACCCACCACCATGTCCTCGGGCAGCAGCCGGACGTCGCTGGACAGCCGCTCCACGAGCTCATGGGTATCGCGCTCGCCGGCCAGCTGGGCGCCGAGCCACTTGAGTTCCTCGGCCACCGGGCGGGTTGCGTCAGGGGCCAGGGTCCGGGAGAAGCCGAGCAGCGTGCAGCGCAGCTGGCGGGCGGTCACCCGCATGTCGGCGACCGCTTCGGGATTCGCCCGCCGGGCGCCTGGCTCCTGGTCACGGAGGTTCGTGACCTGGGCGCGCAGCGCATCCTGGACCACCTCGCCGGCCGAGGGTCCGGGCACGGCCGGCAACTGGTCGATGGATGACCGCTGGGGCCCCACTGAGGGCGCGATGTGGTTCACTGCTCGCCTGCCGCGGCAAGGTCGTGGTCCGTCGTCGGTCCGTCGTTGCGTGGCGTGTCCCCCAGGTGGCCACCTCGGCGCAGATACACCGTGCGGGTCGCCAGGGCCTTCATCGCGGGCCGGTGGGTAGTCATGATCACCGTGCGGTCCTCGATCAGCCTGGTCAGCGCCTCCACCACCACGGCTTCGGCGTGCATGTCCAGCCCGGCGGTGGGCTCGTCGAGCAGCACCACCGGGGCGTTGACCAGCAGCGCGCGGGCGATGCCGACCCGCTGGCACTGGCCACCGGACAGCCCGACCCCACCGCTGCCGATCACGGTGTCCAGCCCGTCGGGCAGCCGGTCGGCGAACTCGGTGACCAGGGCGGCCTCCGCGACCAGGGCGATCTCGGCGTGCGAGGTGTTGGGGCGGCCGTAGCGGATGTTGTCGGCCAGCGAGCCGGTGAACAGGAAGGTGTCCTGGAGCACCATCGCCACCTGCTGGTGCAGCCAGTCCTCGGGGGTGTCGGGAACCGAGTGCCCGTCCAGCAGGACATGCCCGTTGGTGGGCCGGTACAGCCCGCCGATCAGCGACAGCAGGGTGGACTTGCCGGCCCCGTTGTCCCCGAGCAGCGCGATGCGTTCGCCCGGCTCGACGGTGTGGCTGATCCCCTCGAAGACCGGGCCCCGGCCATAGTCCAGGCCGACCTCGCGCAGCTCGATACGTCCCTGCACCCGCTCCGGAAGGGATTCCGCGGTGCCGAGGTGGTCGGCGGGCTGGTCGAGGATGGCGCCGATGCGCGCGGCGGACGCGGCGCCCTGGGCGAAGCTGGGGGCGAGCTTCGCCAGGGTCTGCATCGGCTTGAAGATTTGCTGCAGGTAACTGGTGACCACGACCAGCACCCCGACCGACCACCAGGAGTGCAGGGCGCCGTAGCCGCCAACCCACAGCAGCAGCGCGGTGCCCAGCGCGCTGACCAGCTCCAGGACGGGGCTGAACCGGGCATTGATGTCCACCTTGCGCAGCCCGAGCTGGAGCACGTCGGCGTTCTGGGTGCCGAAGCGGCGATCTTCCAGCCCCTGGCTGCCGAAGGCGTGCACGGTGCGGATGCCCTGCAGCGACTCCGTGACGAACCCGGTCAGATCGCCGATGGCCGCGCGCCGCTTCCGCGAGTACTGCCTGGTCAACCGCGCGAAACGTTGCGCGGTCCGGAACACCAGCGGGGCGACGGTGAGCGCGATCAGCCCGAGCCGCCAGTCGACCGCGAGCATCACCACGAGGGTGCCGACCAGGGCGAGCACCGCCGGGATCAGGTCGGTGAACAGGTCCAGCAGGCTGGACTCCACCGTGGAGGTGTCGCTGACCACCCGGCTGGTCAGCTCACCCACGGTCTGGCGGTCGTGGAAGGTCATGGGCAGGCGCTCGGTGTAGTCGAACACGTCGGCCCGGATGCGCGAGGTTATCCGTTCGCCGGCACCGTTCAACATGACGTCGCCCAGATAGTCGAACAACCCGGAGGCTGCCGTGATCACCAGCACGGCGACCGCGGCGACGGAGAGCATCGCCACGGCCGAGCCGCCGAACCATTCGGATACCGCGTGGAGCGCACCGCCGCTGCCCTGGCCCTTCAGCAGATCGTTGATCACCAGCGCGAGCGGCCACGGCGCGGCCAGGTTGGCGACCAGTTCCAGCCCGCGCATTGCGACGCCCCCGTACAACGCGTGCCGTTCCGGGCCGGCATAGTTCTTGAACCGCCACAGTTCCTGAAGGGTGCTGCGGTCCCGCGCGCTGTTCTGGCTTCTGTGCTTGGTGTGCGTGGCGGTGCTGTTGGCCTGCATTCGTGGTCTCCTGGTTATCGGGGGAGCTGGGCTGGTTCGGGAGGTACGCGCCGAATGCAGTTCAGCGGCCCAGCGGGCTCGGCGATCCTTTGCGGTTTGGGGACCGCATCTCGGAAGTATTCGCGAGCTCGATCGGAGCGTCATGGCCAGAAGCAGTCACAGGTGGTACTCAATTCGCTGCTGACGCGAAACAGCGGCGCGGTCAGTTCGGGCTGTGGCGGTCCGGCGACAATCGTGGCTGGTGATCCGGTTGGTTGCTGGCGGTCGCCCAGGCGGCGACCTGGCTCCGGTTGTGGAAGCCGAGTTTGTGCAAGATGTGTTTCACGTGGTTTTCCGCGGTTCTTTCGGAAATGAACAGGAAGTCGGCTATTTGGCGGTTGGTGAGTCCTCGGCCGAGGAGGTCGGCGATCTCGCTCTGGCGTCGGGTCAGTTGGGTGGGATCGACCGCGCGCGATGTGTGGCGCAGAGTTCCCGCGAGCGCGTCGGCGCCGGCGTGCAGCGGGGCCATGCCCAGCTCCTCGGCGAGGCGGGCGGCGTCCGAGGCGAGGACGAGCGCCTCGGACCTGTCCCGGTCGCCGCGCCGGCTCAGTACCCGGGCCAGCTCGAAGCGGGCCTGGGCGTCGAACGGAGGTAGGCCGGCACGCTGGTTGGCCTCGATCGCTGTCCGCAGGTGGCGGGCGGAGCGGTCCTGTTTGCCGAGGGTGGCGGCCAGCACCCCGAGGGACAGCTGCACCGATCCGGTGAAGGTCGTCTGGCCGTTCCCGGACGCGGCGAAGTAGTCGGCCCATGGCAACAGCCGCTGGTAGGCGATCGTGGCGCCGTCGACGTCGTCGAGCAGAGCGGCCAGCCGGGCGCGCTCCTCGAGGCGCGGGAGCGCGCTCGGACGCGGCAGATGCCAGCTGTCCCAGCTCGGCAGCCGCCGGTAGTGGATCGCCGCCCGGTCCCACTCGCCGCGACTCGCGTAGTAGGAGGCCAGATAGACCCACCCGGAGCCGGCCCGGTCGCCGATCGTCGACGTCTGCTCCTCGAGGGCATGGGTGCAGGCCTCGAACACCGGGTCGCCGGTCAACGCGGCGAGCTGGGTGCCGACCACGGCATTGAAGTAGCCCAGCCGCTGGTAGAGGCCGTCGGCGACGAGTCGCTGAGCGTGCGCGAGATACCGCCCGGCGTCCGCGAACCGGCCCCGTCCGATAGCCAGCGCGCGGTTCGCGCTGGTGACATGCATGTCGGCGATGGGTTGGCGCAGCAGCGCGGCGATCTCGTCGAGACGGGCCAGCTCGGCCTCGGCGGCGCCGAGGTCACCGAGGAGGCAGTGGGCGTCGACTCGGCACAGCCCGCCCCAGAAGGCGGTCCGGAGATCGCCGGACTCCTTGGCCATCGTCAGGATCCGTTGTGCCAACCCGAGGCGATCCCGCACCCCGTCGGGCGTGGCTCGAACCACCTGCCGGCTGCGCAGCGCGCTCACCAGCGCATCGGGGGTGCCCGCGACCTCGGCCAGCTCCACTGACCGCTCGCTGCGGACCTCGCTGCGGTCGTCTCCCACCGACAGGTTGTCCTTCTCCGGCCAGAGGATGGCGGCGTGCGCGGCGAGCAGGGCGATCAAGCGGGCGCGGAGCGCGACCTGGCTGTCCCCGAGCTGGGCCAGCGCCCGTTGGCTGAGTCGGATCGCGGTACAGCTCCACGTCGGGTCCAGCACCTCTTCGAGGGTGAGCACCGCCCGACCCATCGCGACCGGGTCGCCGCCCCGGCGAGCCTCCTCGCCCGCCTCGGTCGCATCGGCGATCGCCGCACGGATGTCGCCGGCCTTGCACAGCGCGTCCGCCCGGCCGATCAGGAGCCGGACCCGGTCGGTCTGGTCCAGTCCGCCGTGGCGCAGGGCGCCCAACGCGCGTTCGTAGAGCCGGGCGGCCTCCTGGTAGTCGAGCGCGTCGAGTGCCTGGGCGGCCGCCCGCTCCGCCCAGCTGACACCTCGACGGGGATCAGCGGCCGGCAGTGCGCCCAGCCAGTGGTGCGCGAGCGCCGGGGCGTGGCGATCGAGCTCGGCGGCGTGAGCGAGCTCCAGGTGCTCGGCGATTCGGCGGTGGATCTCGACCCGCAGCGAGGTGGGCAGGTCAGCGACGAGGGCGTCGCGCACCAGGGGGTGGGCGAACTCGATGCCACCCGGGGAGGTGCGCCGCACGAGCCCTGCCGCGAGCGCGTCGTCGAGTGCGTCGAGCATTCCGGTCAGCGGTAGGCCGGCCGCGGCGGCGGCCGTCGCGCTGTCGATGGCGGCACCGGCAACCGCGGCGGCGCGCAGCGCCTCCCGGACCGCGTCCCCGACCCGGCCCACCCGCTTGCGGATCAGCGCCCTGGCGCCGTGCGGCAGCACCGTGGCCGCTAGCCGGACGTCCCGCCCGGTTCGGCTGGCTTGCTCCAGCAGCCGGCCGATCTCGGTCACGAAGAACGGGTTGCCGCCGCTGCGTCGGGCCACCCCGGCAACGACATCCTGGCCGAACCGCTGCCCGAAGGTGTTCTCCAGCTGGGCGGCGACCTCGGCCTCGGTCAGTCCGTCCAGCCGGAGGGGCACGGTGGTCCGTTGCCGACGCAGCTCGGCCACCGCCTCGCCCGCCGGACTCTCGGGTGCGATCTCGTCATCCCGGTAGGTGGCGACCACCAGTACCCGCGTCGCGGCCAGCTCCCGACCCAGGTGCGCCAGCAGCTGCGCCGAGGACGAATCGGCCCAGTGCAGATCGTCCAGCACGACCACCAGGCCCGCCGCCTCGCCGGCCTCGGCCACCGTGGCGGTCACCGACTCGAACAGGCGGAACCGGGCCGCGCCGGGCTCACTGGGCATCCGTCGATAGGTCGGGTCCGTCGCCGCGGCTGGCACCGGCTCGGGCACCAGGTCAGCCAGATCGGCCACGTCAGCGCCACGCCAGGCCAGCGCGTCCGTCGCCGCGGTGGCCAGGCAGCCTCGCAGCACCTGACGCCACGGCCAGAACGCCGGAGCGCCTTCCGCCACGACACACCGTCCCCACACCACCGGTGCGCCGTGACCGCGGGCGCGATCCCCGATCAGCTCGGCCAGGTTGGTCTTGCCGATGCCGGCCTCGCCGGCGATCAGCAGCACCCCGCCGCGTCCGTCCAGCGCCTCGCCCAGGCACCGATCGGCGACGCGCAGCTCGCTGACCCGTCCTACAAATGGTGCGGCGAATCCGGTCGATAAGCTGTCGGCTATCTCGCTCACACCGCTATTTCGCGCGTACACCATCACTCCACAATCTCGGCAACAAATTCGGCCGGTTCCAGGCCGCAACTCCGCACGGCGCCTGGTTCAGTCGCTAGGCACCGACCTCCGCCACCTCGGGGTGAATTCTCGGCTGGTCTCCCCAGCGGGCAAGGAATACCAAGGGAATACTCGCCAGGGTGGCGAGCCCGACGACAAGGAATACATCCGAGTACGCGTTGGCGGCGCTCCGGATTGTGGTTTCCTGCCAGAGCGCGAGCAAACCGGTCGGTTGGCTGGTCAGAGGTGCGAACGGCAGGTTCCGGTGCGCATCGGCGGATTCGATCAAGGCGGACCGGTCGGCCATGTGCTGTGCCTGCCGGGCGCTCAGCAGTGCCGTCAAGATGGCCAGCCCGAGGGCCGCGACCACGCGCTGGGTCAGGGTGCGGAACACAGTGCCGGCGGCGAGGAGCTCTTTCGGGAGCGCGGCCACCGCGCCGCCCAGTAACGGGATCATGGCGAGGCCCAGCCCGACCGCGCGAACCGTCAGGATCGTGGCCAGTTCCGGTCTGGGCAGGTCCACGTTCAGCCGGGCGAGCAGGACGGTGGCGCCGCCGAGAAGCACCAACCCGACAGTTGCCGGTAGGCGTGGGCCGAATCGTCTGTACAGGAGTCCGGCGATCGGTATGGCCGCCACCCAGGCCACCGCCTGCGGCACCAGCACCAGGCCCGCGTTCGTCGGGGTGAGGCTCTGCACCTGCAGCAGGAACTGCGGGATGAAGGAGATGACCGCGAGCAGGTTCACAAAGACCACGTCGACGGCGACGAGTGCGATGACGAACGGCTGGCAGGTGAATGTCCGCAGGTTCAACAGCGGTTCCGCAACCTGTAGCTCCACCACGACGAACAGTGCCAATGCGTTCGTGCCGACCGCGCACAGAATCAGGATCCGGTAGCTGTCCCACCCCCAGTACTGGCCTTTCGACAGGGCCAGCAGGAGCGTGAAGAGCCCGACGGCGAGACACAGGAAGCCGACCGCGTCGAATCGGCGCCGCCCGATGGGCGGTGTGGCCGGCAGCAGAATCGCCCCCGCGACCAGGCCAAGAACCGCGAGGGGTATCCCGATGTAGAACACCATCCGCCAGTTGACGTACTCGACGAGGGCTCCCCCGATGACGGGGGAGAAGCCCGGCCCGGCCATCACCCCTGTCGCGTAGATGAGCATGGCCACCTGGACGGCCCGGGCGGGCATGAGGTGGTAAATGAGGGCCATGCAGACGATCGGGGTCAGCGCCGTGGGTATCGCAAGGATCACTCGCGCCCCGATGAGGAAGGCCAGGTTGGGGGACAGACCGCACAGCGCCGAACCGACGGCGTACAGCGCGAGAGAGATCAGGTAGGCGCGGCGGACGCCGAGACGTTCGTAGAGCCAGACCGCGGCCGGCAGCACCACGCCCTGGGTGAGTCGGAACGCGGTGGTGACCCATTGGACGTCCTCGTGTGTGGCGCCGAACTCTTTCTGGATGGCCGGGTACGCCACGCCGACGATCGCCGACTCGACCACCCCGATGAACATTCCGACGGTCACCGTCGCCACTACGGCCAGCAGGGCGCGAGTGCCCTTCGGGCGCGGCGGAGGCGCCGCCGGGGATTGCTGGGGCGGCCGAAACTCGGCCGTCGGACCCGGTGTCGGTGACGGCGAGCCCGACGGTGACGGCGAGCCGCCAACACTGGGTTTGGTGCTGGATGTCGTCACCGACCATCCCCGGGGAGCGAGAAGCCGGCCTTTCGGACTTCCCCGGTGCGAGCCAGATCTGGGCGGCTCATGCGATCCGCCTGACTGCGGGGCGGACATAACTCCGGCCGTAGCGTTTGCGAACAATGCGGTGAGCCGGGACGGCGGTAGGGGGCGGCGGGGAGCACGCCGCTACCCCGCCTGACTGTTCCCAGAGGGCGGCGGCGATCGCCCGCTGGTTGACATAGGTCTTGCCGGGGAGCTGCCACAGCGCTTTTCGGAGCTTGCTGGTGGCGCAGTTGTAATCCGCCCATGCGAGAATTTGCCAGTACGTCGCGGGGTAGGCCATTCCGGCAAGCACGTAATCGAGGTTGCCGGCCTCAAGATTCGGCATGGGAAACCTCCTGGGCCGAGTGGTGGCTTGTCCAACACTGCCGGTTGTGTGACTATCAGCGAACCCCGCTATGACCGACGAAATCGTTCTTTTGTTGGCCAGTGGATGTGGCTCGGCTTTTCAGCACCACTATTGCGCCGCGAGGCGGCGCTCGCCCCGGGGCTTCGCACCGGGCTGCCCCCGGGGAACCGGCACGGGCACCCGGGGTCCGATGGGCGTGCCGGGGTACGACAGGTCCCACGGGCCCGTCCCGCGCAGTCGCCGTGGTCCCCGGACAGGTGTAAGTACGGTCTTGGACGTGGGCCGGCCGTGGGGAGGTGACCGATGGAGGTAGCTGGGTTGCCGCCCGGTCCGGAACCGCCCGCGCGGGCCTCGGTGCTCCGGGACAGCGGCCGCGCCCGGGTGACCCGGCTGTTCCTGCCCGGGCGCACGGTCATCCGCAAGGAGCCGCTGGGGGCGGATGCGCCGGGCCGGCTGCGGCACGAGACCGCGATGCTGCGGCGCCTGCGGGATGTTGCCGGGGTCGTGCCGCTGCTGGAGGCGCCCCGGTACCCGGGGTCGCTCGTGCTGGCGGACGTGGGCGGCACCAGCCTCGCGGAGCTGGCCACACCGCTGGCCGTCGACGAGCTGGTCGGCGTGGCGGTGCGGTTGGCCAGGGCGGTGGCCGGGATGCACCGCCGCGGGGTGATGCACCGCGATATCACCCCGGCGAATGTCGTGCTCTCCGACGACGGCGCCCCGTGCCTGGTGGACTTCGCCTCCGCGACGACGTTCGCCGAGGTTCGCCCCGAGTTCACCCACCACACCCAGATCGCCGGGACTCTTGCGTACCTGGCACCCGAGCAGACCGGTCGGACCGGTCGGGCGGTGGACCATCGCGCGGACCTGTACGCGTTGGGCGCGATGCTGTACGAGCTGGCGACGGGTGAGCCGCCGTTCGGCTCGGGTGACCCGTTGCGCCTGGTCCACGACCAGCTGGCGCGCGTGCCGGACCCGCCGGCAGAGGTGACGCCTGGCGTGCCGGGGCTGCTGTCCGCGATCGTCATGCACCTGCTGGAGAAGGAGCCCGACAACCGGTACCAGACCGCCGACGGCCTGCTCCACGACCTGGAGCGGCTACGGGACGCCGAGGGGCGTTCGGCGGCGGCCCCGTCGAAGGTGGGAGAGCGCGACTTTCCGGCGCGGCTGCTGGCGCCGTCGCGGCTGGCGGGCCGCGAGTCCGAGGTGGCGGCGTTGGAGGAGGCGCTGGAGGAGGCGCTGGCCGGCCGGTGCCAGGGGGTGGTGGTCGGTGAGGCGCCGGGAGTGGGCAAGACGGCGTTGGTCGACGAGCTGCGGGCGGTGGTGACCGGCCGGGATGGCTGGTACGTGGCCGGCAAGTTCGACCAGTACCGGCGGCATCTCGAGTTCAACGCGGTCCACCTGGTGTTCCGCGCGCTGGGTCGGCTGCTCCTGGCCGAGCCCGAGGACGAGATGGTGCGGCTCCGCGAGCGCATCCTGCGGGCGGTGGGCCCGAACGCGGGTCTGCAGAGCGCGGCGATCCCGGAGTTCGCGGCGTTGCTCGGGGTGGCGCCCGACGCGGGTGATCCGCTGACGGCGGCAGTGCGGGCGCAGCGCGTGGGGGTGGCGGTGCTGCGTGCGGTCGCCTCATCGAAACGCCCCCTGGTGGTGTTCGTCGACGACCTGCAGTGGGCCGGGCGCACCGCGCTCGGGTTTGTGGATGCGGTGCTCAGCGAGGGGCCGATCGAGGGCCTGTTGTTGGTGGTGGCGTACCGCGAGGACGAGGTGGACGTGGGGCACCAGCTGGCCGAGCCGCTGGCCCGGTGGCGCGACCAGGCGGGCGTGCGGTTCATCCGGCTGGACAACCTGTCCGGGCCGAGTCTGGCCGCCATGGTGGGGGAGATGCTGCGGGTGGACCCGGGCCCGGCCGCCGGCCTCGCGGAGCTGATCGAGCCGTACACCTCCGGCAATCCCTACGAGACCGTGGAGCTGCTCAACGCGCTGCGCCGCGACGGCCTGTTGGTGGCGACGGCGCAGGGGTGGCGGTGGGACAACGCGGCGGTAGCCACGCATCTGGACCGCTCCGAGGTGACGGCGCTGCTGGCGGCGCGCGTTGCGGCCGTGCCGCAGGCTTCCCGGCAGGTGCTCGAGTCGATGGCGTGCCTGGGCGGCCGCGCCGAGGCGAGCCTGCTGCGAACCGCCCTCGGTGAGCCGGCGGACGCGGTGGACCAGGCGCTCACGGCGGCCCTTGACGAGGGCCTGCTGGTGGCGGAGCCCGGGGCGCGCCAGGCCGTGCGGTTTCGCCACGACCGCATCCGCGAGGTCATCCTCGCGGGGCTGGAGCCGGCCCGGCGACGGACCCTGCAGCTGGCCATGGCACGACGACTGGCCGGCGTGCCGGACCTGTTCGCCGTCGCGGCCGAGCAGTACCTGCCGGTGGCCGACGTCCTCGAGGATGCCGAGGAGCGGCGTGCGGTGGTGGGGCTGCTGCGGCACGCCGCCGACCAGGCGAAGCTGACCGGGGACCACGCGCGGGTGAGCTCGTATCTAGCCGCCGCGCTACGGCTGGTCGAGCCGGTTGAGACCACCACGCTGGTCGAGATGCACACCGCCCGACTCGCCGCCCTGTTCAGCCTGGGGCGGCTGGGAGCGGCGGACGAGGAGTACCGCGCGATCGTCGCCCTGCTCCCCACTGCCGTACAGCGCGCTGATGCCACAACGGTGCAGGTACGCAGCCTGACCCACCGCAACCGCTTTGGCGAGGCCCTCGAGCTCGGGCTGGCGGCGCTGCGCGAACTCGGCATCACCGTGCCCGACGCGGACCGGCTCCCGGGCGAGCTCGACCAGCAGTTCACCTTCCTGTACCGGTGGCTGGACGACACCGAAGCCGCGGCCGACCTGGCTCGGCCGGACCTCACCGACCCGACACTGCTCGCTGCCACCCGACTGATTCAAGCGGTCCTGCCGGCGGCTTACTTCCTCGCCGAGCTGCCGTTGTACGGGTGGCTGGGCCTGGAAGGGATGCGGATCTGGCTCGAACACGGCCCGGGCTCCAGCCTGCTCGGCCCGGCCGGCGCCGCATGCGGCGCCGCTGTGACGTTGCGCGGCGACTACGCCGCCGGGTATCGGGCGCTGGGGCGGATCCTGGCGCTGGGTGAGGGCCGCCGCTACGAGCCGGAGACCTCGGAAGCCCGTTTTCTCTTTGCTCTGTTGGCCTGTTGGTTCGAGCCGATCGAAAACGCGGCCGATGCGGCACAGCGGGCCCGGGAGGGGCTGATCGCTGGCGGCGAGCTGACCTATGCCGGCTACGCGCACCTCGCGCAGGTGTATTTTCTGCTGGACTGCGCGCCGTCACTGGCCAGTTGCGCCGCGGCGGCGGAGGCGGGGCTGGCGTTCGCGCGGCGTACCGGGGGCGAACAGACCGGCCAATACCTGGACAGCTACCGATGGCTGGCCAGTGTGCTCCGCGGCGAGAGTTCCGCCGCCACGGCTCACGGCGTCCTCACGGATACGTCGATCAATCCGCTCGCTCTTCTCCTCGTGCACATCACGCGCGCTACCGCCGCCGCTGTCCTGGGTGATCCCGTCGATCTGGCACGGCACACCGAGGCGGCGATGTCGCTGCAGGCGTTCGCCGCCGGCATCTATCCGAGCGCCGTGGCCCGCCTGCTACGCGGACTGGCCGTGGCCTGGCAGGCCCGCGCCAGCGACGGTGCGGAGCGCGAGGAAGCGCTCTCGGAGCTGGACGAGCTGACGCGGTGGCTGGCCGCCCGCGCTGTCGACGCGCCGGCGAACTTCCTGTACCTGGTGCGGCTGCTGGAGGCCGAGCGGGCTTGGGCGGTCGGCGACTTCCGGGGCGCCGTCCAGGCCTTCGATGCCGCGCGGCACTCGGTCGCTGACCGGCAGCGGCCGTGGCATCGGGCTCTGATCATCGAACGGGCTGCCCGCTTCTACCTGGCCCACGGCATCGAACACGCCGGCTTCGAGCTGCTGGCCCAGGCCCGGCAGCAGTACCAGATCTGGGGGGCGAGCGCGAAGGTGGCCCGACTCGACTGGGCCTACCCGTCCCTGCGGCTGCGCGCCGACGCCGCCGGCGGGGATCTCGTCGACCTCCCCGGTGATCGTGACCCCGGGCGCACGGCGGTCACAACGGGAATGCTGGACCTGGTCGGGATCGTGTCCGCGTCGCAGGCACTGAGCTCGGAGACCAGCATCGCCGGGCTGCGCTCGCGCCTGGTCGGCGTGCTCAGCGCGATGACCGGCGCCACCGGCGTGCACCTGCTGTCGTGGAGCGAGGACCAGCGGGACTGGCTACTGCCGGCACCCGACAGCGGCGCCACCGTGATCACCGCCCCCGGGATCACCGCCCCCGGGACCGCCGCCACCGGCCACGAGCACGAGGCGCCCATGACCGTGCTGCGGTATGTCCAGCGCACCGGTGAGACGCTGGTCGTGGCCGATGCCACCGGTGATGACCGGTTTGCCCGCGACCCATACTTCACCGATGTCGGCTGCTGCTCGTTGCTGGCGGTGCCCATCCTCAGCCGCGGTACGCCGCGGGCGGTGCTGCTGGTGGAGAACCGCTTCATTCGAGGTGCGTTCACCGCCGAGCGGCTGGACGCCGTCAAGCTCATCGCCGGCCAGCTCGCCGTTTCCCTGGACAACGCGCGCCTCTACGGCGAGCTGACCACCTCGCGCGCGCGGATCGTTGCCGCCGGGGACCAGGCCAGGCAAGGGATCGAGCGCGATCTGCACGACGGTGCCCAACAGCGGCTCGTCTCGCTTGCGCTGCGGCTGCGCGCGGTGCAGGCGGGGGCGCCGCCCGATTCCGGCGAGCTGGTGGCGCAGCTGGACTCGCTGGTCAGCGAGGTGACGAGCGCGCTCGACGAGTTGCGTGAACTCGCCAGGGGCATTCACCCGGTTGTTCTGGTGGAGGGCGGGCTGCCCGCCGCGCTGGAGGCAGTGGCACTGCGCAGCGCCGTCCCCGTCGAGCTGGCGGTCGGGGTCGAGGGGCGCCTGCCCGAGCAGGTCGAGATCGCGGCGTACTACGTGGTTTCTGAAGCCCTGACCAACGTCGCCAAGCACGCGGCGGCCTCGGTGGTCCAGATCCGGGTCGACACCCTCGAGCGCGGCGGCTCCGACGTGCTCCGGGTGGAGGTGCGCGACGACGGACGCGGTGGTGCGACCGTGCCCGGCGGCGGCGGGCTACTCGGGCTCAAGGACCGAGTGGAGGCGCTCGGCGGGCGCCTCGTCCTCGACAGCCCACCCGGGTCAGGGACCACTTTGCGCCTCGAGCTCCCACTCCAGTAGTCCGCCTTGGGCATGATCAAGCTGGAGATGATGGTCGACGCGGTCTTTGAGTACCGGGAGTGAGTATTTCCGGTGATGGCCGCCGCGTCGGTGCGGCGCACAGTTCCCATTGCAAGGAAATCCTCGCGCATCCCCGAAAGGAGCGACTGTGACCCAGCCGCAGGAGAAACTGTTTGTGCTCGAGGCGAGTGGTGGCGGGCGCCTGTTCTCGGTGAACCCGGACGGTTCCGACAAGAAGGTCCTGGTCACCGGGTGCCGCGTCCCCGATGGGGTCGCGGTCGATGTCGACGCCGGCCACATCTATTGGACGAATATGGGGATTCCCCAGCTCAACGACGGCTCGATCGAACGCGTTGACCTCGATGGAGGTAATCGAACGACGATCGTGCCCGGCGGCGGGACCCACACGCCGAAGCAGCTGCATTTCGAGGCGGCGGGCCGGAAGCTCTACTGGGCCGACCGCGAGGGGATGCGGGTCATGCGCTGCGACCTCGACGGCTCGAACGTCGAGACACTGGTGCAGACCGGGCAGGGTGACGACAGCCGCGACCAGACGAAGTGGTGCGTCGGTGTCGGCGTGGACGTCGCCGGAGGGCACCTCTACTGGACCCAGAAGGGCCCGAGTGACGCCGGACTCGGGAAGATCTTGCGGGCCGGCATCGATGTGCCCGCCGGCGATGACCCGGCCGCTCGCGGCGACATCGAGGTGCTGTTCAAAGACCTGCCCGAGCCGATCGATATCGAGCTCGACCTGGCAACTCGCGCGCTGTACTGGACCGACCGGGGGGATCCGCCGCGCGGCAATACCGTGAATCGGGCCCCGCTGGACGCGACGAACCGGAGCGGGGAGCCCGAGATCCTGTCGACCCACCTGATGGAGGGCATCGGCATCGCTCTCGATCCGGTCGGCGGGCGCATGTTCGTGACCGACCTGGGTGGCACGGTCTACCTGGCCGATCTCGATGGGTCGAACCGCCGGGAGATCCTGGTGGCCCAGGGCAACCTCACCGGGATCGCCTATGCGGAGCTCAACGAGCGCAGCGGGTGAGATATGCCTATTCCCGGTTGTGCGGAAATGAGCGTGCTGATGACCGCCGCGACCGGTGGCTTCGGGCCGGTCGATCAGCAGTACCTGTTCGAGGCGCGGCAGATGCAGGCACTGTCGCTGGCGGTGCACATTCCACTGGTCTGTTTCGGCATCGCGTTCCCGCCGATGGTGCTGTTCGCCGAGTGGCGTTATCTGCGCACCGGCGACATGCTCTATCGCCTGCTGGCCAGGCGCTGGTCAAAGGTCATGCTCGCGTTGTTTGCCGTCGGGGTGGTCACCGGGACGATCCTCAGTTTCGAGTTCGGCATGCTCTGGCCGGGTTTCATGGCCAGCTTCGGCAATGTGTTCGGGCTCGGGTTCACGCTCGAGGGCTTCTCCTTCTTCATCGAGGCGATCTTCATCGGGATCTATGTCTACGGTTGGGATCGGCTGACGCCGTGGCGGCACTTCGCCTCAGGCATTCCGGTGGTGCTCGCCGGGGTGACCGGGGCGCTCTTCGTCATCGCTGTGAACGGCTGGATGAACCATCCGAGCGGATTCCGGCTGCAAGATGGGCGAGCGGTCGACGTACACCCGTGGTCGGCGCTGTTCGGGAACGCGTACTTCTGGCACGAGTTCGTCCACATGTACCTGGCCGGCTATGTGGTCGCGGGCTTCCTGCTCGCGGGCAGCTACGCCTGGGGTTTCCTGCGGGGGCGGTGGGGCCGCTACGAACGGGCCGCGCTGACCATCGTGCTGTCCGCCGCCGCGATCGCCGCGCCGCTGCAGGCGGTGATCGGTGACTGGGTGGCCCGCGAGGTCGCCGTCGGCCAGCCGGTGAAGCTGGCCGCGCTGGAGGGGCTCGGCCAGACCACGGCGGGGGCGCCCGAGCACCTACTGGGCTGGTACGACGGCCAGCGGGTGGTCGGCGGGATCGGGGTACCCCGGATGTTGTCGCTGCTGGCCTTCCACGACCCGAATGCCACGGTCACCGGCCTGTCCAGCGTGCCGGTGACGGACCAGCCGCCGGTGAACGTGGTGCGGTTCGCCTTCCAGTCGATGGTCGGAATCGGCACCCTGCTGGCCCTGCTCGGCGCCCTGTACCTCTACGTCCGGCTGCGCCGGGGCCGGCTGCCGAGGTCGCGCTGGTTCTACCGCGGTCTGGTCGCCGCCGGGCCGCTGTCGGTGGTCGCGCTGATCGCCGGCTGGATCACCACTGAGGTCGGCCGCCAGCCCTGGGTCGTATACGGGGTCATGCGCACCTCGGGGGCGGTGACCGGAGCGACCGGGATTCCGGTCGGTTACGGCACGCTCGTCGCGGTCTACGCGGCGTTGGCGATCCTGGTCGGCTGGCTGCTGCGACGCCTGCGCCGGGTGCCGCTGGAGGGCGACAGCCGGGTACTGGAAGGACACAACCGTGCTGGCTGACCTCCCTGTCGTCTTCATACTGGTCGGCCTGGTGGCCTACACCGTGCTGGCCGGCGCCGACTTCGGCGCCGGATTCTGGACGCTGGTCGCCGGCCGCGGACGGGCCGGGCGCGCGGCCGCCCGCGAGTACGCGCGGCACACGATGGGGCCGGTCTGGGAGGCCAACCACGTCTGGCTGATCTTCATCCTGGTCGTCTGCTGGACCGCCTACCCGGTCGCCTTCGCCTCGATCACCTCCACCCTGGCCGCGCCGCTGCTGCTTGCCGTGATCGGGATCATCCTGCGCGGGGCCGCGTACGCGCTGCGCGGGCAACTCGAGGCGGCCCGCGATCGGCGGGCGACCGAGAGACTGTTCGCGCTCTCCTCCCTGCTGACGCCGTTCGCCCTCGGCACCGTCGTCGGAGCCATCGCCACCGGCCGCGTGCCACCCGGGAACGCCCAGGGCGACCCGGTGACCAGCTGGCTCAACCCGACCTCGATCGTGCTCGGCGTACTCGCGGTGGCCACGTCCGCCTACCTGGCCGCGGTCTACCTGGCCGCCGACGCCCACCGGGCCGGCGAACGGGCTCTGCAGCTGGACTTCCGGGCCCGGGCGTTGCGGGCGGGCGTCTGCACCGGAGTCCTCGCGCTGGTCGGCCTGAATGTCGTCAACGTCGACGCCGCCTCGTTCGGGAGCCGCCTCACCGCCGGCGGCGGGCTCGCGATGGTCGTGGTTTCCGCGGTGGGCGGGCTCGGCACGCTCGTGTTGGTCTGGCGCGGCCGTTTCGAGCCGGCTCGGGTGTCGGCCGCCCTCGCCGTCGCCGCGATCATCGTGGGCTGGGCCGTCGCCCAACAGCCCTGGATCCTGCCCGGTCTGACAATCCGCGAAGCGGCGGCCGAGCGGTCCACCCTGCTCGCCGTCACCGTCGTTGTCGCGATCGGCGCGATCGTGCTGGTCCCGTCGCTACTGCTGTTGTTCGCCCTGCACCTGAGCGGGCGGTTCGACGGGGGAGCAGCGGTGCGCGAGCTGGCGTCCACGCCGGCCGGGCAGGACACCGCGGGCGGGAGACCGACCCGGCTGACGGTGGCTGCGACCGTCGCCTGCCTCGTCCTCGGCGCGGTGTTGCTGGTGTTCACCGAGTCCGGTGTGGCGCACGTGATCGCCATCGCCTGCCTGTCCGGCGGCGCTCTCACCATGTTCACCCACGTGTCGACGCTCCCGGTCGAGGGCGACTGAGGCGCTGCCGGACCTGCTCGCCCTCCGGCGGCCCGCTCTGCTCGGCGCCGCGGCCCCCTCAGCCGCCGCCGCGTGTTCCGGTCGAGGTGGCGGCGCCGCCCAGGAACGGGGACCTGCGGATGAGCTGCCGGCGGGAGGTGATGTTGAGCTTGCCGAAGATGTTGCTCAGGTGCCATTCGACGGTGCGCGGGCTGATGAACAGCCGTGCGCCGATCTCCGGGTTCGACAGCCCGTCCCGGACCAGGGCGGCGACCTGCGCCTCCTGACCGGTGAGCTCGCCGGTCGTCTCGAGCTTGCGTTTGCGCGGCGCCTCCCCGGCGGCGCCCAGCTCGCGGGCAGCCCGCTGGGCGAACGCCTCCGCGCCCATCTCGGCGAACATCTCGTGGGCGGTGCGCAGTTGATGCCGGGCGTCCACCCGGTGTTGTTCCCGCCGCAGCCATTCTCCGTAGAGCAGGTGGGCACGCGCCAGCTCGCCCCGCACGCCGGTGCGGCCCAGCAGCTGGATCGCCTCCTGATAGGCGGCCTGGGCGGCCTGGCCCTCACCGAGCAGGGCACGGCAGCGAGCTTGCATGCCCAGGGCCCAGTCCGTGCCGGCGGCGTTGGTGGGTTCGATGAGCTGTTCGAAGACCGCTGCGGCGTGCTCCGGCTCTCCCGCGCGGGTGGCCGCCTCGATGAGCTCGACCCGCACCGCCCAGGGCGTCAAGCCGATCTGCGGCGGGAGCTCGCTCGCCGACCGCGCCGCGGCCAGTGCGTCCTCGTAGCGACCAAGGCCGTTGTAGAGCACCGCTCGCGACCAGTCAACGATGATCACACCCTGGCCCTCGCGACGGCGGAGCACCTCGTCGCCGACCGACTTGAAGACCTGTTCGGCCTCCGCTTCGCGCCCCCGCCACGCCGCAAGCATCGGCGCGGCGTAGGCCGGCACGGGGCTGTCGGTCGCCTCACTGACCGCGGTCTGTTCCTCGGCCAGCGACGCGGCCGCGGCCAGCTCGCCCAGACACACGTACATGAGAGTCGCCATATTGAGGGCGTGCAACAGCGTCGTGCACGCACCGAGCCTCCGAGCCAGCTGGACATGGCCGGTGGCCAGCGTCTCCCAGGTTCGGTCATCCCAGAGGTGCGCCGCGGTGGCGGTGGCAAGGTGCAGCCAGCGCATCGCCTCCTCGTTTGGCCTGTCCGGCCCCCGCAGGGCACGCAGCGCCCGCTTCAGTTCCGGCGCACCCGCGGCGTAGCCGTCGGTGAGCCGGGTGGCCAGCCCGTCCAGGAGCAGGTCCACCGGGCGCGGCGGCGTGATGCGTGCGGCGTGCGCGGCCTGGACCAGCTGCCCCAGGTCGACCCCGCTTGTCACCGGGCCGACCAGCCAGGCCGCCGAGATGGCCTCCAGGTACGCGTCCCGGGCCAACCGGCGGTCGAGCCGCTCCAGTTGGGTGGCGGCACCCCAGAGCAGCGAGGCCGCCTCCTCGGCGCGGTTCACGAACGCGATCTGGCCGCGCAACAGTCCCGCTTCGGCACGGCCCAACTCGTCCAGCGGTCCGGCCTCGGCCATCGACAGCAGCCGCAGGGCGGCGGCCGGCGTGCCGGCGTGGTGGGTGGTCTGGGCCGCCGCCAGCCGGCGCTGGGCACGCCTGGCCGGGTCGGGCGTCAGCTGGGCGGCCCGCGCCAGGAAGGCGGTGGCCGCGGCGAGGCCGCCGCGCGCCCGGGACCGAGCGGCCGAGCGCTCCAGCTCGGCGGCCACCTGCTCGTTCGGCGCCGTGGCAGCCTGCGCCGCATGCCAGGCATGGTGCTCGGGATCGGCCCGGGGGTCGATCTCCTCGGCCAGCGCCTGGTGCGCGGCGCGGCGCGGCTCCGCGTCGGCGGCTCGGTAGACCACCGAGCGCAGCAGCGGGTGGCGGAACCGCACCCGGGAGTCGATCCGCATCAAGCCGGCGTCGGCCGCCGGCACCGCGGCCTCGTCCGCGATCCCCAACCGGCCCGCCGCCCGCCACAACAGCACCGGATCACCCAGCGGCTCGGCCGCCGCGACCAGCAACAGCCGCCGTGTCTCGCCAGGCATCGCGGCGAGCTGGCGCCGGAAGCTCTCCTTGACCCGCCCGGGCGCCCCCGAGGCGCCCGGCAGGTCGCCACCGCCCGCCAGCTCCGGTGCCGACAGGGCCCTCGGCAGCTCCAACAGCGCCAGCGGGTTGCCCCGCGCCTCGGCCACGATCCGGTCCAGCACCCGCTCGTCCACATGGCCGGGCAGCACGGAGTCCAGCAGCTCCCGGGCCTGCGCCTCGGGCAGGCCGCGTACCCGCAGCCGAGCCAGACCGGCCAACTCCGGCATCTGTTCGGCATCGTTCGCGGCGAACACAACCGCCACCGACTCCGCCACCAGCCGGCGGGCGGTGAACGCCAAGGCCTGCGCCGAGGCCCGATCCAGCCACTGCGCGTCATCGATCACACACACCAGCGGCCACTCGGTCGCCGCATCGGCCAACAGGCCCAACACGGCCAAACCGACCAGGAACCGATCCGGCTCGGGCCCGGCGGCCAGCCCGAGCGCGGTGCGCAGTGCCTCCCGCTGCGGGTCGGGCAGCCGCTCGGCGCGATCGAGCAGCGGCGTACACACCTGATGCAACCCGCCGAAGGCCAGCTCCATCTCCGGCTGGACACCGGAGGCGCGCAGTACCCGGCAGCCCGACGCTTCCGCGACAAGGTGGTCCAGCAATGCCGTCTTGCCCACGCCCGACTCGCCGACCAGCACCAACGCCCGGCTCTTGCCCGCCCGAACGGCCCAGAGCACCCCGTCGAGCTCGGCATACTCCGCGCGGCGACCCACGGACGGTTGACCAACGCCAAAGCGGCGCCCCTCTGCCTCCCGGGCGTCGGGGGCCGGCGTGGGAACGAGGTGGACGGCCTGGCGCCGGCGATCCGCACCGCGTGCGCTCCGCGCCCCGTCTTGGTCGAGCGACTGTCCGTCAGCCTCGTCGAGCCCTTCGCGGCTGGTGCTCGCCGCGCGGCGTGAGTCCGTCATTCGGGCTTCCTCCCGGATCAGGGGGATAGGCCCACTGCTGGGCGGTCACTCCGCCGACCCAGTTTTGCGCTCGACCTCGTCGTCGATGAACCTCCGCCGCGTGTGGCGCGTCGGTTCCGCCCCGTGGACCCAAACCTAAGGGTCAGCCTCGCTCGACAGAGACCCGCTGTCGTCACAGCTAGCCAGTATCCGGCGTTCGCCCCTCCAGGTGCGTCTCGGCCACGGTGGTCTCAGGTCCGGGTGTTCTGGTCGTGGCCGCGAGCTGGTCGCAGGCGAGCAACGCGACCTGGATGGCCAGCCGATCCTCGGTGACCGGCCGGCCCAGCAGCTCCTCCGCCTTGCGTACCCGGTAGAGGACGGTGTTCTTGTGTACGTGCATGCGGGCGGCGGCCTCGGTATAGCTCCCGTTGGCCTCCAGCAGCACCTGCACCGTGTGCCGCAGCCGGGCCATCGCCTCGTTCTCCCGCGCCAGCTCCCCGAGCGTTCGTTGCACCCACAGCCGCACGGCGTCGCGTCGGTCGATGAGCAGGCCCGCCAGGGCGACCTGGGCGTGCGGGTACAGCTGTTGCGTGGGCCGCGCGTCGATCTCGGCCACCTGGCGGGCGCGCAGCGCCTCCTCGTGCGAGGACCGGAACCCGGCCAGTCCGGTGCCGGGTTCGCCAAGGGCAATCCGGAGCTGGTCATGCTTGGTCAACTGCGCGGCCAGCCGGTCGACGTCCACACTGGGGCGGCTCGGGGAGAACATCCAGGCCCAGATCGTGCTGGCATCGGCGTACACCGTCATCGGCGTTCGCCCGGCCGCCTCGGTGAGTAACAGGTCCACCGCGTCCAGCTGCGCCGCGGCATCGTCGGTGTGGACCCAGGCAACCGCCGCGGTGTGCCACCCGCGCAGTGCCAGGCCCAGCATCTGCTCGGCCGCCGATGTGGTGAGCTCCTCGGCGGCCAGCACCGCCCGTACCTGCGCGGCGTGGGCCGCGTCCGACCGCTCCTGCCAGCGCTGACGTTCGGATTGGTAGATGTCGATCAGGCCCTCGATGACCCGATCGATATAGCCGTTGAGCACCAGCGCGACGTGGCCGGTCACCGCGAGCGCGTCGTCGGCGGGCAGCTCCTGCCGCCTGAGATCCTCAATCGCCCACTGCAGGAACATGTGTTCGCCCAGCCGGTAGGCACGCAGCAGGGCCTCCAGCGACAGATCGTGCTGGGCGAACCGGCGGGCGTACATCGCGGCCGCCGGCGGCACCACGATGTCCTCGAGTGAGATCCCCAGCATGAGCATGTCGGTGACGGCGCTCAGGTTCGAAGCGGTGCTGGCGACCATCAGCCGCTGCACGGCCTGGTCGTGGTGGAACTCGGGAATCGTGTCGACGAACAGCGTGGTCATTTGCGGAGTCAGGTCGGCAAGCCGCGCCGCGATGCGGCGTGCGACCTCCCCGGCCAGCGCGGCGATGTGGTCGGCCACTCGCGGACCCTACCGCCGTTTGTAGTGCTGGCCTAGATCGTCGAGGTGACGCTGGGACAGCGGGCTATGGTTGAAACCGTTTCGTCCTATCTAGGATTTTCAGGTGATTCCAACGTTACAAAGCCACGGTGCCGACGAGCAGGTCGGACGAGCGAGCCAGGGTCGCGGCCGGGTCGTGGTGGCCGACGACGACGTGTTCGTCCGCGAGGGGGTTTCCAGCCTGCTCCAGCGGGCCGGCTTCGAGGTGGTCGGTCAGGCAGTCGACGGCGCCGCGCTGCTCGACCTGGTCCGCGAGCACCATCCGGACCTGGCCGTCATCGATATCCGCATGCCGCCGACGCATCGCACCGAAGGCCTGGTCGCGGCCCATCAGATCAGGGCTGAGTTCTCGGACATCGGGATCCTGCTGCTGTCGGCCCATGTCGAGGTCAGGGACGCGGTCGAGCTGTTGGCCACCTGGGAGCGGGTGGGCTATCTGCTCAAGAGCCGGGTCACCGACGTCAACGAGTTCATCGACGCTCTCGATCGGATCATGAAGGGCGGCTCCGTTGTCGACCCCTCGCTGGTCAAGGAGCTCCTGGGCGCGAAGCGCCGGGACGACCCGCTGGCCGCGCTGAGCGAGCGCGAGCGCGAGGTGCTCGCGCTGATCGCCGAGGGGCGGTCCAACATCGGAATCGCCCGGGCATTGTGGGTCACCGAGACCACGGTCCAGAAACATGTCCAGCACATCCTCACGAAGCTGCGGCTGCCCCCGAGCTCCGATGATCACCGTCGCGTCCTGGCGGTCCTCACCTGGCTCAGGGCGCGCTAGAAGGTCCTTCGATCAGTTCCCGGATGGCCCGGGCCGAGAGGGACGACTTGGCGATGAACCCGAGTACCGGGCTCGCCTCGATGAGTCTCCCGAAGTCCGTTGCGGAGTACGTCGAGATCAGAATAATTTTCAGAGCGCCCTCGGACGGTGCCTCTGTTGACCATGTCGCGTGCAGTTCACGCGCCACGGTGAAGCCGCTTTCGTCGCCAAGCCGGATATCCAGCAGTACGAGGTCAGGTCGCAGATCACCGATCCGCTGGGCGGCCTGGGCACCCGACGATGCGGTGTCGACCCGCAACCCCTCCCGCTGGAGCAACGTCCTCGCGGAATCGAGGAAATGGGCGTCATCGTCGACCAGAAGGCAGCGCAACGCCATGCGGTCAGCATGTCGCCTGAGGTGTGTGGGGCACAATTACAGCTACCGCGAACATCCCGCGTATACACCTACACGTCGTTGAGCAGCACCGAGCCGAGCTGGTCGCAGGCGCGCAACGCGAGCTCCAGGTCCGCGCGGCGCTCGGTGATGGGTGCGGGCAGCAGCTCGCCGGCCTTGTTCAGCCGGTACTGCACGGTGTTGCGGTGCAGGTTGAGCGTCTCCGCCGCCGCCGTGTAGCTGCCGCCGGACTCCAGGAACACCCGCAGCGTCTCGCGCAGCACGGGGTTGTTGTGCCGGTCGGTCGCCAGCGGGCCGAGCACCTTGCGCACCCATACCCGGGTGGCCTCCAGGTCCGAGCACATCAGGGCGATCGGCCCGACGCGCTCGGCGAGGGTGACCCGGTGCGGCGGCCGCGCTGCGATCGCCACGTTCTGCGCGGTCAGGGCCTGGTAGTGGCTGGCGCGGAAGCCCTCGACGCCCTTCTCCAGCTCGCCGACGCCGAGCCGGATGGTCGGGTCGGTCGCCTCGACGCTGGCGTCCAACTTGGCCCACTCGACGTTCGGGCGGGCGCCGAAGGGCAGCCAGAACCACGCGATGGACTCGTCGAACGGCACGAACAGCGGGCGCCCGGTGCAGCCGAGGTCGGCGGCCAGCGACTGCCCCAGCCGGTCCAGCCGGACGAGCCCCGCGCCGGCCTGGGTCGGCTCCGGCACCCAGCCGACGATGGCCACGTGGTGCTGGCGCAGCCGGTACCCGAGCGCCGACTCGGTGGCGTCCAGGTCGAGGTCCTCGCGGGCGAGCAGCTTCTTCACCCGGGACGCGCGCACCGCGGTCTGCGTGAGCAGCCACCGGTCGCGCTCCAGCTGGTAGGCGCCGACGACCTGCTCGGACACCCGGTCGATGTAGCCGAAGCTGAGCTGCAGGATGCGGTTCGTGACCGCGCGCACCGTGTGCGGCTCCACCTCCTGGTCGGACAGCTCGCGCAGGCACCACTCCAGGAACCTGGCGTGGCCGACCCGGTACGCGCGCACCAGCGCGATCACGCTGACGCCGCGCTGCGCCAGCCGGCGGGCGTACTCGGCGGCCGCGCTGGGGACCGCGACGCTGTCCAGCGAGACCTGCAGCCCGAGCAGGTGCAGCATCCCGCTGACGTTCTCCTCGACGCTGGCGTGCAGCAGCCCCTCGAGCAGCTCGTCGCCCTGCAGCTCGGGGATCTCGGTGAGCAGCACTTTCGTGATGTCCCGTCCGATCCGGGTGAACCCGTCGGACACTATCGACGCGATGGCGGCCAGCCGCGCGTCGACGGAGGCCTCGTCGACTCCCACCGGTTGAGAATAGCCACCTGAGCTCACCTGTCCACCTCGTGCGTGACCAGGGATAACGCGCGCACGGACAAGCGGCGGGCGGGTGGCGGCAACGGGCACTCCGGACCGGACGAAGGGTTGGGCAGAGGGTTGGGCAGAGAGGTGGGCAGAACCCAGGACACTAGGTAGCGCGGGCCGGCTGGCCATTGGGCGCGGCGCATAGCAACCGAGCACATGTTGGTACCGGAACCCGAAGCGGCCCGGTCGGCGCGCTCCCTACCTTCGTGACGACAGGGGACGGCCGGGGCGCAAAGGAGGGCCCGTGAGCGAGGCAACCGGCGCTGGCACCGCACGGGAACTGTTGTGGACCCCCTCGGAGCAGCGCACCCGCGGCTCCCGGATGGCCGACTTCCAGTCCTGGGTCAACCGCGACCGTGCGGTGCCGCTGATCGGCTACGACGAGCTGTGGAGCTGGTCGGTCGAGGACCTGGACGGGTTCTGGGGCGCGGTCTGGTCGTACTTCGACGTGCTGGCGTCGTCCCGGCCCAGCGCGGTGTTGGCCGAGCGGGCGATGCCCGGCGCGGTGTGGTTCCCCGGCGCCCGGCTGAACCTCGCGGAGAACGTGCTGCGCCACGCCCGCGACGACCGTCCCGCGATCGTGGGCATCTCGGAGCACCGCGAGCGGGAGGTACTGACCGGCCGGGACCTGGTCCGCCAGGTCGCCTCGCTGGCCGGGGAGCTGCGCGCCATGGGGGTGCGCCCGGGGGACCGCGTCGCGGCCTACCTGCCCAACATCCCCCAGGCGGTGGTCGCGCTGCTGGCCACGGCGGCGGTCGGCGCGATCTGGTCGTGCTGCGCCCCCGACTTCGGCACCGACGGCGTGCTGGACCGGTTCCGCCAGATCGAGCCGACCGTGCTGCTCGGGGTGGACGGCTACCGGTTCGGCGGGCGGGATGTGGAGCGGCTGGACACCCTCGCCGAGCTGAGCGCGGCGCTGCCCTCGGTGCGCCACACCGTGGTCGTGGAGCACCTGCGCGCCGGCGGCACCCCACCGGCGGGGGCGCTCTCGTTCGACGCGCTGGTGGCCGGCGACCCGTCCCCGCGCTACGAGCAGGTGCCGTTCGACCACCCGCTGTGGATCCTGTACAGCTCCGGCACCACCGGGGTGCCCAAGGGCATCGTGCACTCGCACGGCGGCATCCTGCTGGAGCACCTGAAGAGCCACGCGCTGCACTTTGACACGGGCCCCGACGACCGGGTGTTCGTCTTCGCCAGCACCGCGTGGATGGTGTGGAACGTGCTCGTCACCGCGCTCGCGGTGGGCGCGACGATCGTCACCTACGACGGCAACCCGGTGCGCCCGGAGCCCGACCAGCTGTTCGCCATCTGCGCCGGAGAGCGGGTGACCCGGTTCGGCACCGGCGCGGCCTACCTGACCGGCTGCCAGCGGGCCGCCCGGCGCCCGGGGGAGCAGCACAACCTCGCCGCGCTGCGCGCCATCTGCAGCACCGGCTCCCCGCTGCCCACCTCCACCTGGCACTGGGTCTACGACAAGGTCAAGCGGGACCTGCTGCTCGGCTCCGACTGCGGCGGCACGGACGTGTGCACCGCGTTCATCGGCACCAACCCGCTGCTGCCGGTGTACGCCGGCGAGATGCAGGCCCCCTATCTCGGGGTACGGGTGGACTCCTGGTCGCCGGAGGGGATGCCGCTGGTCGACGAGGTCGGCGAGATGGTGATCACCGAGCCGATGCCGTCCATGCCCGTAGCGTTCTGGGACGACCCTGACGGCGCCCGCTACCGGGAGGCGTACTTCGACACCTACCCGGAGATCTGGCGGCACGGCGACTGGATGACGGCCACCCGCTACGGCACCTACGTCGTGCACGGCCGCTCCGACTCGACGATCAACCGGGGCGGCGTGCGGATGGGCTCGGCGGACATCTACGCCGTGGTCGACCGGCTGCCCGGGGTGGCCGCCAGCCTGGTGATCGGCGCCGAGCTGGCCGACGGCGGCTACTTCATGCCGCTGTTCGTCGCGCTGGCCGCCGGCACCGAGCTGACGCCAGACCTCATCGACCAGATCAGACAGGACATCCGCGCGCGGGTGTCGCCCCGCCATGTGCCCGACGAGGTGGTAGCTGTGCCCGCCATCCCCATGACGATCACCGGCAAGAAGCTGGAGGTGCCCATCAAACGGCTGCTGCAGGGCGTGCCGGAGGACAGGGCGGTCAACCGGGCCACCCTCGCCAACCCCGAGGCGCTGGACTGGTTCCTGGCCTACGTCAGGGACCGCCGCGCCACCCAGGGGCTCGAGGCCGAGGCGGCGCGGCGATGAGCGCCCCCGAGCCGACGGGGACGCCGGAGACGCCGGGGACGCCCGAGTTCGCGGACTCGCCGGACGCCACCGCGATCGCCGATCAGGCCGTGGCCCTGGACATGTTGCTGGTCGACGGTGCGTTGTGGCCGGCGATCCGGATGCTGCCGGCCAATGCCGCGGTGCGGTTGGTGTTGGAGATCGCCCGCCACCCGGGAGGCGCGCTGCGCCGGGCCGGGGAGTTGGCCGAGGAGCTGGGCCGGATCGCGGTGGGCAACTCGGAGCTGGCGCCGGGGCCGAAGGACCGGCGGTTCGCCGACGAGGCGTGGCGGTCGAACCCGGTGCTGCGGCGGCTGCTGCAGGCCTACCTGGCGACCTCCACGGTGGGCACCGAGCTGGTCGCCGAGACGGACCTGGACTGGCGGGACCGGGAGCGGCTGGGCTTCGCGATGGACAACCTGGTGGCCGCGCTGTCCCCGAGCAACAACCCGCTGCTGAACCCGCTGGGTTGGCGGGCGGCCGCGCAGAGCCGGGGAAGCAGCGCGTTGACCGGGGTGCGGAACCTGGTCGCCGACCTGGCCAGCGCTCCCCGGGTGCCCACGATGGTGGCCTCGGATGCGTTCGAGGTGGGCAAGGACCTGGCGGTGACCGAGGGTGCGGTGGTGCTGCGCACCGAGGTGTTCGAGCTGATCCAGTACACCCCGCGCACCGCCCAGGTGCGCAGCCGACCGCTGGTGATCGTGCCGCCGGTGATCAACAAGTACTACATCGCGGACCTGCGCCCGGGCCGGAGCTTGATCGAGTACCTGGTGGCGCAGGGCCAGCAGGTGTTCGTGGTCTCCTGGCGCAACCCCGACGCCAGCCACCGGAGCTGGAACCTGGACACGTACGGCCAGGCCATCCTGGATGCCCTGGACGCGGCACGGCGGATCACCGAGGCGGACGCGGTCATCCCGCTGGGGTTCTGCTCGGGCGGGATCCTGCTGTCGATGGCGCTGGCCGCGTTGACCCACCGGGGCGAGGCCGACCGGTTCGCCGGGTTCGCGCTGGGGGTCTGCGTGCTGGACCAGAGCCGGGCGGGCACGGCCTCGGCGTTGATCGACGAGCGGACCGCCGCACTGGCCAAGTTCGCCTCGTCGGTGCGCGGCTACCTGGACGGGCGGGCGCTGGCGGAGGTGTTCGCCTGGCTGCGCCCGGACGACCTGGTGTGGAACTACTGGGTCAACAACTATCTGCAGGGTCGCCAGCCTCCCGCCTTCGACATCTTGTACTGGAATGCCGACACCACCCGGATGGCCACCGGGCTGCACCACGCGTTCGTCGACATGGGCCTGGCCAACGCCATGGTCGCCCCGGGCGGGATCACCATGCTGGGCGCCCCGGTTGACCTGAGCGAGGTCAAGACGGACGGGTACGTGCTGGCCGGTGTGGCCGACCACATCTCGCCGTGGCAGAGCTGTTTCCGCAGCGCGCGGCTGTTCGGCGGGGATGTCACGTTCGTGCTGTCCAGCAGCGGGCACATCGCCTCGATCGTGAACCCGCCGACCAACCCGAAGGCCAGCTACCGCGCCGCCCGCACCAGCGGGGATGCCGAGGCGTGGCAGGCCGACACAACACTGACGAAGGGCTCATGGTGGCCAGACTTCCTGGCGTGGCTGGGCGAACGGTCCGGTCCGGACAAACCAGCACCGGAAGCCCTGGGCGCCCCGGGCTACAGCGTGGTGACGGCCGCGCCCGGCAGCTACGTGCTCGAGCGTTGAGTGCGGTGGACCAGACGAGCCCACCCAGCGCCCAGGGCCTGCACGTGGTGGTGCGGGAGGGGGACCCGGCCCGGACCCCGTTGCTGCTGATGAACGGCATCGGCGCCCAGCTGGCGGCGCTGCAGCCGTTCGTGGACGCGCTGGACCCGGCGATCCCGGTGATCCGGTTCGACGCCCCCGGGGTCGGGGAGTCACTGCCCAAGAGGCTGCCCTACCGGTTCCCCGCCCTGGCCCGGCGCGTCGGCCGGCTGCTCGACGAGCTGGGCCACTCGCGCGTGGACGTGCTCGGCATCTCCTGGGGCGGCGGGCTGGCGCAGCAGTTCGCGGTCACCCAGCGGAGCCGGTGCCGGCGGCTGGTGCTGGTGGCCACGGCGACCGGATCGCTGATGGTGCCCGCCTCGCCCCTGGTGCTGCGGCACATGCTCACACCACGCCGCTACATCGACCGGGGCTACGTCCGCGGCGTCGCCGCCCACCTCTACGGCGGCACCGCCCGCGCCAACCCCGCGCTCGTCGCCGGCCTGCTGCACCAGGGCTACCCGCCCGGCTACACCTACCAGCTGCTCGCCGGCGCCGGCTGGACCAGCCTGCCGATACTGCCCCTGATCCAACAGCCCACCCTGGTACTGGCCGGCGACGACGACCCGATCATCCCGCTGGCCAACTCCCGCATCCTGCACGCGCTCATCCCGCACGCCCAGCGCCACGTCTACCAGGGCGGGCACCTCGAGCTCGTGTGCGCCCCCGACCGCGTGATTCCCCACGTCGAGAAGTTCCTGGCCCAGCAGTGATGGAGGCACACATGGACGACCTGCGGGTGGGTATCGGCGACGCGTTGGGCACCGACTACCTCTCCCTCTCCGACCAGCTGACGCCGACCCAGCTGGACTACCTGCGGCGGACCAGGGAGTTCGTCGACCACGAGGTGCTGCCGGTGATCAACGGCTACTGGGAGCGCGCGGAGTTCCCCTGGCCGCTGGTGGAGAAGCTGGCCAAGCTCGGGGTGGTCGGTGACGGCATCGAGGGTTACGGCTGCCCGCCGCTGGACCCGTTGTCGCGCGGGCTGGTGTACATGGAGCTGTCCCGGGGCGACGGCAGCCTGGGCACCTTCGTCGGCGTGCAGGCGGGCCTGGCCATGCAGTCCATCGCGCAGTGCGGCTCGGAGGAGCAGAAGCAGCGCTGGCTGCCCGGCATGGCGGCGCTGGAGAAGATCGGCGCGTTCGCGCTGACCGAACCCGACCACGGCTCGGACTCCGTCTCCCTGGAGACCACCGCCCGCCGCGACGGCGACTTCTACGTGATCGACGGCGCGAAGAAGTGGATCGGCAACGGCAGCATCGCCGACGTGATCGTGGTCTGGGCCCGCGACACCGAGGACGGCAAGGTCAAGGGCTTCCTGGTGGAGAAGGGCGCCCCGGGTTACCGGGCCGAGGTGATCGAGGGCAAGGGCTCGCTGCGCGCCGTCTGGCAGGCCCAGATCGCGCTGGAGGGCGTCCGGGTGCCCGCCGAGAACCGGCTGCCCGGGGCCAACTCGTTCGCCGACTGCGCCCGTGTGCTGGTCGGCACCCGCAGCGCCTGCGCCTGGATGGCCCTCGGGCACGCGGTGGCCGGCGCCGAGGCCGCGCTGTCCTACTCGAAGCGGCGCAAGCAGTTCGGCAAGTCGCTGGCCAGCTTCCAGATCGTGCAGCAGCGGCTGGTGCACATGCTCGCCGACGTGACCGCCATGCAGCTGTACTGCATGCAGATCGCCCGGCTGGCCGAGGCCGGCTCGCTGGCCCCCACGTTGGCCGGGCTGGCCAAGCTGCACAACACCTCCAAGGCCCGGGGTGTGCTGGCCGAGGCCCGCGACCTGCTCGGCGGCAACGGCATCCTGCTGGACTTCCACGTCATCCGGCACATGGTCGACAACGAGGCGGTGCACACCTTCGAGGGCACCGAGACCATGCAGACGCTCATCGTCGGCCGGGACATCACCGGGATCGGGGCGTTCGTATGACCGCCCGCCCGGCGCGCCGGCGGTGAACAGCACGGTGAACAGCACGGTGAACAGTTCGGTGAACATCGTGCTGATGGGGCCGCCGGGCTGCGGCAAGGGCACGCAGGCGGTGCGGATCGCCGCCGCGCTGGGCTGCGCGCACCTGTCCACCGGTGACCTGCTGCGCGCCGAGATCACCGCCGGCACCCCGCTCGGAAAGGCCGTGGCCAGCGTGGTCTCGGCCGGCGCGCTCGTCCCGGACGACCTGGTCAGCGAGCTGGTGCTGCCCAGGGCGCGGGCCGCCGCGGCGACGACCGGCTACCTGCTCGACGGGTACCCCCGGTCGTTGCCGCAGGCCAGGGCGCTGCTGGACAGTGAGATCCCGCCGGACCGGGTGTTCGCGCTGGACGCTCCGGCGCCGGTGCTGGTGGAGCGCATCCTGCGGCGGGCCCGGCTGGAGGGCCGCGCCGACGACACCCCCGAGGTCATCGAGCACCGGCTGCGGGTGTTCGCCGAGAGCACCCGACCGGTGCTCGACCTGTTCGCCGAGCGGGGCCTGCTGTGCACCGTCGCCGCGACGGGCCCGCCCGACACCGTGGCCTCCTCGATTCTCGACCAACTCCCCCGGAAGGACCGGCTCCGATGACGAACCTGGCCAACCACCTGCTGCGCACGGCGGCGGAGCACCCGGACCGGCCGGCGGTCAAGCTGGACGAGCAGGTGCTCAGCTACGCCCAGCTGCGCGATGCCGCCGCCCGCATGGCCACCCTGCTGCGCCGGCTCGGGGTCGAGCCCGGTGACCGGGTGGGCCTGCAGCTGCCCAACGTGCCGGCGTTCCCGGTCGCGTGTTTCGGGGCGCTGCTCGCCGGCGCGACCGTGGTGCCGATGAACCCGCTGCTCAAGGCGCGCGAGGTGGAGTACTACGTCGGTGACTCCGGCGCGAAGGTCGTCGTGGTCGGCGACCAGATGCCCGACGCGGCGCGGGAGGCCGGCGCGACCATGGGCGTCCAGGTGCTGGAGGTCGGGCCGATGGGCCCCGGCGAGCTGCCCGACGAACCCACCGAGCTGATCGAGCGGGACGACTACGACACCGCGGTGATCCTCTACACCTCGGGCACCACCGGCAAGCCCAAGGGTGCCGAGCTCACCCACTTCAACATGGCCAGCAACGCCCGCACCTCGGCCGAGACGCTCACCGAGCTCGGGCCCGACGACGTCGTGATGGGCTGCCTGCCGCTGTTCCACGTGTTCGGCATGACCTGCGGGCTCAACGCCAGCGTGCTCAGCGGGGCCTGCCTGACCCTGATTCCCCGGTTCGACGGCGGCAAGGCGCTGCACGTGGTCGGCCGCGACCGGGTCACCGTGTTCGAGGGCGTGCCCACCATGTACTCGGCCATGCTGCACGCCCCCACCCGGGGCGAGGCCGACGTGTCCACCCTGCGCACCTGCGTGTCCGGCGGCGCCGCCATGCCGGTCGAGGTGATGCGCTCCTTCGAGCGCGAGTTCGACTGCATCATCCTGGAGGGCTACGGCCTGTCCGAGACCTCCCCGGTCGCCTCGTTCAACCACCCGGACGCCGAGCGCAAGCCCGGCACGATCGGCACCCCGGTGCGCGGCGTGCGGCTGCGGCTGGTCGGCGCCGACGGCGAGGACGTGGCGGAGGGCGAGATCGGCGAGATCGCGATCCGGGGCGAGGGCTTGATGAAGGGCTACTGGAACCGGCCGGTGGAGACCGACGACGCGATCCCGGACGGGTGGCTGCGCACCGGTGACCTGGCCACCCGGGACGCCGAGGGCTACTACACGATCGTTGACCGCAAGAAGGAGATGATCATTCGCGGGGGCTTCAACATCTACCCCCGGGAGATCGAGGAGGCGCTCTACGAGCACGCGAGCGTCGCCGAGGCCGCCGTGATCGGGCTCAAGCACCCCGAACTCGGCGAGGAGGTCGGCGCGGCCGTCGTGCTCAAGCCGGGCGCCGCCGCCGAGCCGGCGGAGCTGCGCGCCTTCGTGAAGGCCAGGGTCGCCGCCTACAAGTACCCCCGCCATGTGTGGCTCGCGCAGTCCCTGCCCAAGGGCCCCACCGGCAAGATCCTGCGACGCGAGGTGCAACCGCCCCCGGACCTCGTTCACTGACACGGCTTATGAGTGGCCGGCGGGGGATCTAGATGGGAGGCTCCAGAGGGCCGGGAGCGGCCGCCCCCGCACGATCCGAGCCGTGAAATGGAGGGCCCCATGGAGGTGTCCTGCGCCTTTCCGACCGCCCTGGACTCGCCGGACAACATCGCGATTGCCGAGCGCCTGGGTTATGCCAGGGCGTGGGTCTACGACACGCCGCAGCAGAGCCCCGATGTGTGGATGACCCTCGCGCTGGCCGCCGACCGGACCGAGCGGATCGGCCTCGGCCCTGGTGTGCTGATCCCGAGCCTGCGCCACCCGATGGTGAACGCCGCCGCGACCGCGACCCTCGCCGCCCTGGCCCCCGGTCGCGTGGCGGTCGCCTTCGGCACCGGGTTCACCGGCCGCCGGGCCATGGGTTACGGCGCGATCAGCTGGTCGTACATGGACTCCTACATCCGGGCCTATCGCGGGCTGCTGCGCGGTGAGGTGGTCGAGTGGGAGGGCGCGCAGATGCGGATGCTGCATCCGGACGGACACGCCCCCGCTCGGCCGGTCGACGTGCCCATTCTCGTGGGCGCCCTCGGGCCCAAGGGCAACAAGGTCGCCAATGAACTCGGTGACGGACTCTTCGTGACCCTTCAGCTGCCCGAGTTCGTGACCGAGTACTCCTGGGTGCCGTACCTGGCGTGGGGCACGGTGCTCGACGAGGGGGAGGCGCCGGACTCGGAGCACTCCCGCGCCGCCGCGGGTCCGGGCTGGGCCCTGGCCTATCACGGCGCCTACGAGTTCGGCGGTCCCGACGCCGTGCGCCAGATCCCCGCCGGCGCCGAGTGGCTGGAGGTCGTGGACAAGACACCCCTGGAGCAGCGGCACCTCGCGGTCCACGCGGGACACTGCGTCGAGCTCAACGAGGCCGACCTAGCCGCGTGGGAGGCCGGCGGCCACGCGATCCTGCGGGACACCACGATCACCGGCACCCGCGACGAGGTCCGGCGCCGGCTGGACGACCTCGCCTCCCGTGGCGTCACCGAGATCGTGTTCCAACCCTGTGGCCCCGACATCGGAGCCGAGCTGGAGAGGTTCTACGACGCGGCGCGCTCGTAGAGCTGGGCGCCAGTCCGAGCGAACCGCGTCAGCTTGCGTGGGTCAGGGCGGCTGTACCGCCGCCACCCCATGCGCGGCCCGCTGGCCAGCTGTCTGGAGGACATCGCCGAGCTGGCCGTCGCGCTGGCCCGACCGGTAGAGCTGGCGGGCGAGGGACGCTCGACACCGAGTCGTGGAGCCTCTTCGATGGCATCCAGCTGCCCAAGGACTGGGCGCGATTCTACTGGCGGCAATACCTCGGAGGAGCGACTCCGGAGTCCGCTCCGCTCGCCTGTCCGCTGCGTGTAGCCGACCTCACCGGGCTCCCTTCTACTTTGGTGTTGACCGCTGAATACGATCCACTCCGCGACGAGAGCGAAGCGTTCGCCCGTCGAGTCGCCTCCGCCGGTGCGCCGACGACCGCCCGCCGGTACCTCGGAATGCCGCACGGAATGCTCTATCTGAACGGGATCACCGATGCGACCCGCGCCGTCACCCAAGACATTGCGTCGTTCGTCAACGGAGTCAATCCCAAGCCTCGCGTCGAAGCCATGGACCTTGTACTCACCTGAGCATTCCTCGACGCGCGCCGGAGAGCGTCCGGCTACACCGCCGGCCTGAGCCCGAGGCGGGGAATCAGTTTCGTCGCCGTGGCGCCCAGGATGTTCGTCCGGTCGGCCGCGTCGAGCTCGGGGCTGTCGAGGAGGCGCTGACGGGTGCTGACGGCGAGGTCGCGCCGCAGGTAGGGGTAGTCGGTGCCGAACAGGACCTGGGACAGGCCGACGGTGGAGCGCAGCAAACGGAGCACCGGGTCGGTCCAGGACAGCGCGGTGTCCCAGTAGAGCCGGCGAAAGGTGTCCGCCGCGGTCGAGCGCTGCTCCGCCCCGGGGATCACCCCCATCTGGTCGACGATGTCGAACCGCCCGGCCAGGTACGGCACGGTGCCCCCGGCGTGCGAGAACACGTAGGTCACGTCGGGGGTCCGCGCGAACGTGTTGCTGTAGTGCAGCTGCGCGATCGCCCTGGTGGTGTCCGCGGTGAAGTCGATCAGGGAGTCCGGCAGCCCGAGGGTGTGGGCGACGGGGTCGGGGGAGGCGTTCGGGTGGACGAAGACGAGCGCCTGCCGCCGCTGCAGCTCGTCGAACAGCGGCGCGAGGCGGGCATCACCCAGGTAGACGCCGCGGGCATTGCTGAACAGCACCACCCCGTCCAGCCCAAGCACGTCCAGCACATAGGTCAGCTCGGCCAGCGCGCCGTCCACATCGGGCAGCGGCAGGCAACCGAACCCGCCGAACCGGTCGGGCCGGTCCCGGACCAGCTCGGCCGAGAGCTCGTTGCACCGGCGGGCCAGGGCGCGGGCCGCACCGTCGTCACCGGTGTGCACACCCGGTGTGCTGATCGACGTCATGCCCACGTCGATGCCGGCGTCGTCGAGGAAGGACAGCGCCGCCTCGCGGGACCACGGCGGCGGCGTGACACCCCCGACGGGGTTGCCGGCCTCGTTCGTCGCGGCCCAGAAGAAGTCGGGCAGCATGTGGTGATGGATGTCGACGGTGAACGTCACGACAACCTCCCGGCTGGCTAGAAGGGGAACTCGCGTTCCTGGCTGGTGGTGTTGATCCAGATGACGTCGGTGAAGTCCGCCAGGCTGTCCGGGCCGGTGCGGCCCCAGCCGCTGTCCCGGACGCCGCCCATCGGCGCGTGGATCTCGTCGTTGACCGTCGGCGCGTTGACGTTCACGATGCCGTGCAGCACCTTCGGGGCCAGCTCGAAGGCCCGGTAGGTGTCGCCGGCCAGGATCGTCGAGGTGAGTCCGTACTGGACCCGGTTGGCGACCGCGACGGCTTCCTCGGCCGTGTCCACGGGCTCGACGATCACCAGCGGCCCGAATGTCTCCTCGGAGGCGGCCGTGGCCCCCGGGGGCACGTCGGTCAGGATGGTGGGCTGGAAGACCAGGCCCTCGTGGGTGCCGCCGGTGTGCAGGGTCGCCCCGAGCCGGACCGCCTCCCGGACGCGCTCGTCCATCAGGTTCACCGCGCCCTGGTGAACCAGCGGCCCGATGATGGTTCGAGGATCGAGGGGGTCGCCCGACGGCAGGGACCTGGTGCGCTCGACGAACTTGGTGAGGAACTCGTCGTAGATGCGCCGCTGGATGATGATCTTCCTGGTGTTCAGGCAGATCTGCCCCTGGTGGAAGAACGAGCCGAAGGTCGCCATGCGCACGGCGTAGTCGACGTCGACGTCATCGAGGATGATCATCGGGTTGTAGCCGCCGAGCTCGAGGACGGTGCGCTTGAGCGTGCGACCGGCGCGCTCGGCGAGCATCCGGGCCGTCTTGACCCCGCCGATGAGGTTGATGCACCGGACGTCCTCGCTGGCGAAGAACTCGTCGGCGATCGGGCCGGCGGCCCCGGGGGCGTGCGGCACGACGTTGACCACCCCGGGTGGGAAGCCGGCTTCCTCGGCGATCTCGGCGACCATGAGCCCGGCCGAGATCGGCGCGTACTCCGAGGGTTTCACCACGACCGTGCAGCCGGCGGCCAGCGGGTTGAGCACGGCCCGCCAGGACAGGATGTTGGCGCCGTTCCACGGGGTGAAGCTGGCGACCACACCCAACGGCCGGCGCACGCCGATCGAGTGGGTGCCGGGCAGGTTGGACTGCAACACCTCACCCTTGGGCAGGTAGACCCAGCTGGCCGCCTGCTCGAGCGTGGCGGCCACGAGGTCCTGCTGGAAGGTGGAGAACGGCAGGGTGCTGCCGGTCTCCCGCGCCAGGATCCCGGCGATCTCGGCCCGCCGCCTGCGCACGATCTCGGCGGCCTTGAAGAACAGGCGCGCCCTCTCCGCCGGCCCGGTCTCGGCCCAGGCCCCGAACGCGTCGGCGGCGGCCGAGATGGCGAACCTGGCCTCCTCGGCCCCGCAGTCGGGCGCATGCGCAAACACGTCGCCGGTGTACGGCTCGAAGTCGTCAAAAACGCCGGGAGCGGTACGCCATCGGCCACCGGCATACCATTGGTACGTCGGCGTGGCAATGGATTCGGCTTGGGTGACGGCGGTGTCAGTCATGATGAACTCCTAGCGAACGACCTGGGGCGGCCGGCAGTTTCTGAGCTATGAGCGGACCGTGGACGACCGTTCCCTGAGCTGTGCGCCGATCCGTTCGGCGAGCATGACAATGGTCAGGTTGGGTGCGGCGGAGGGCACGAGCGGAATGATCGAGGCATCGGCCACGGTCAGTCCGCCGACCCCGTGAACCGCGCCGAACGGGTCGACCACGGTTTGCTCGCCGCCGGCCGGGCCCATCGGAGCCGTTGCGGTCGGATGCCCGTAAGACGCCAGAGAGGACTCGACCGCATCGGGTAACGCGTCGTCCCGCACATTCTCGCCGGGCATCATTTCGGCGGCGATGAACGGTGCCAGCACAGAGTTGCGGGCGATTCGGCGCGCGAGCCGGACACCCTCGAGCAAACGTCGTCGATCGCGATCGGTATCGAGGAAGTTGTTGTCGATAATCGGCGGATCCGCGGGATTGCGGCTGCTCAGCCGCACCGTTCCCCGCGATTCCGGCTGGACGACCGAGATGGCGAACACGATCGCACCGCCCGTCGGGCTGATCGCGGGATCCAGCAGGTGCTGCGCGTTGATGTGCAGGTCGAGCTCGCCGGTCGCGGCCTCGCTGGTCGCCGCCCACAGCTGGGCGAGTGGTCCCGGTGCCATCTGGGTGCGGCCCGGGGCCAACGCGTAGATGTTGTAGAAGAACGGGTGGTCCTGCAGGTGCTGGCCGACCGGGAGATCGGCCACGACCTCGATCCCGAGGGCCCTCAGGTCGCGCCCGGGACCGATGCCGGAACGCAGCAGAATCGCGGCCGATCCGTACGCCCCGGCCGAGAGGACGACCTCACGGGCGCGAAGGACCGTGCCGCCCACGGCGACCACGCCGGATGCCGCACCGTCCGCGAAGAGCACCCGGTCCACGACCACATCGCCGCGAACTGACAGATTCGGCCGAGCCCGAACCTCGGCGGTCAGATAGACGAGTGCGGTGTTCTGCCGTACCTCGTCGATCGCGTTGAGCGGCAGTGGCCCGACCCCACCGCGCACATCGGCATTGAAGTCGGGAATCGGCGGGTAGCCCTCGTGTACACAGGCGTCGATGAACGCCTGGCCCGACGGGCTGAGGTCTTCGCGCCGCCGCTGGCGAATGGGGAATGGCCCGCTTCGTCCGTGGAACTCCTCCGCGCCATCAGGATTGTTCTCGAGCCCTCGAAAGATGGGCGCTACTTCCTCGAACGACCAGCCCGGCACATTCCACCGGGCGAAGTCGATCGGCCGCGCCCGCACGGCGACGGCCCCGTTGATTGCGGAGCTGCCACCCAGGGTGCGGCCCCGCAGCGCGACAATTTTCGGCGACAGTCGACCGCCGCGAGCGGTATAGCCCCAATCGTGCTCAGGGTCTCCACCGACGATGGCGAGGTCGGTGAGCACCGGGGGGAAATCGGCGGGCGCGTATGCCTTTCCCGCTTCGAGGAGTACGACGTTTCGGCGCGGGTCCTCGCTCAACCGGGCCGCCAGTACGGCGCCGGCCGTGCCGCCACCCACGACCAGAAAATCCACAACCTCGTCGGTGCTCATAGGTGCCAACCTTGCCGCGAAGCAGGTGACGGGGCCTCGCCTGATTGCGGTGATTCACCGGCCACGTCGGTTGTGCCTCTGGACCTCGAGGAGCTCGAGGCCGAGCGCCTCGACCTCGGCCAGCACGCCGTACAGCGCGGACTGGTCGAGGCGGCCGGTGAGCACCGTGTGCGCGGCGTAGCAGTGCGGCTCCATCGTCGGGAACGCGGACAGCGCGGTGGGGCCAAGGTGCCCGTTGATTCGGATTGTGTAGAGCGCCGGCTCCCCGTCCATGACGTGATGGTGGAGTTCGCCGCGGTGAGCCCGCATCGCCGGGATCCGGTGACCGCCCGACTAACGTGTGCGACCGGCGCCGGGTATCTGGAGCTCCTGGGCGCGCCGCACGGCGGAGGACCGGTCACCGACGCCGAGCTTGGCGTAGATGCTGCGGATGTGCGTGCTGACCGTGTTGAGCGAGATCGACAGCTCGGTGGCGATCTCCGGCCTGGACAGGTTCGTGGGCAGGTAGCGCATGACCCGAAGTTCGCCGGGGCTGAGCTTCTCGAGGTACCCGGATACGAGCTGGTCGGAGGGCGGCTTGACGGACAGCACGGAGGAGCCGCGCAGCACGTCGAGGATCTCGGTGCGCAGCGGCTCGTACTCCGTGTCCCGCCGAGGCAGCGACTCCAACAGCTCGGTGGCGCCGGTCATCGCGAACGGTAGGACGAGCCGGTCGGCCCCGGCGAGCGTGAGGGCGCGTTCAGCGGCCGCGGTCGCGGCGCGTCGGTCACCGAGCCGGCGGTGGGCGCGCCCGGCCAGCAGCTGCGCCTCGACGACAGTGACGTAACCGATGGCCGGGGCGGTGCCGTCCAGCACGTCGCGCAGTGCGGCCAGCGCCGCGCCCGGGTCGTGCTCCGCGAGGAGGATCGCGGCCTGGGCGTTGCGGATCTCGGCCCGCTCGTCGTCGAGGCCCGCGAGCGTGGCGTGCGCCTCGTCGAGCAGTCCGGCGCGGACCTGGGTGGCCACCGTCCAGTCGGTGACCTGGTTCGCCACCGCGTGCGGGTCCGGCAGGTGAGCTTGCAGCCGCGTGGCCGAGGTGAGCTCGCGCAGCGCGTCACCGTGGCGACCGCGGCAGCAGTGCAGCATGCCGCTGACAATGTGCACGAGCAGCCTGACGTCGGGCCCGGTGTCCGTCTCCACCGCCCGTGCGGTGCGCAGCAGCCACCGCTCCGCCTCGTCGAGCTCACCCGTCCACACCAGCGTGCTGGCCAGCGTGACCAGCGCCGGCGCGACGATCGGCTCCGCACCCCAGCCATGTCGTTCGGCAAACTCGATCGCCTCGCGGCAGCGTTGCCGGGTGACGGCGAACGGGTGGATTCTCGCGGCGAACCCGAGCCGCGCGAGAGCGGCGGCGGCCAGGTAGGGCCGGCCGATCTCGTGCGCGAGCGCGGTGGCCTCCCGGAGATGCCGTTCCGCATCGGGCAGCGCCAGGGATGCTTCGACGGTCCCGAGGTTGAGCAGGGCCAGCGCCCGCAGGTCGTTGTCCAGCGCGATGTCGCCGGGTGTCGGGGACGCGTCCGAGGTGGCGTGGGCCAGCACACCCGCGAGGTCGCCCCGGCGCACGGCCAGTGCCAGCCTCAGTGACCTGGTCGCCACCCTCAGGCCGTACCGGCGATCGGGGGGTGTCGTCCCGGCGTGCGCCTCGGCGAGCGTCAGGTGGGTGTGCGCCTCGTCCAGGCGTCCGTGGGCGAGGCTGCGTCCCGCTCGCACCAGGGCCAACTCGGGATTCTCGGCGTGCGCTCCCCGGGGAAAGGCCCGCAGGAGCGCCTCGACGGTCTCCCCGAGCCCATCCATCGTCAGGCTGATCGAATGGTCGGCGAGCAAGCGGGCCGCGTCGGACCAGTCACCCGCCGCCTGGGTGTGCCGGATCGCTTCGGCAACGTGTCCCTGCCGGGCGAGCCATTCGGCGGCCGCCCGGTGCAGGGCGGGCGCCTCGGCGGGCAGCGTGCGGCGGAGCTCCAGGCGGAGCAGGTCCGTGAACAGCTGGTGGTAGCGGAACCAGGTGCGCCCGGGGTCGACTGAGACGACGAACGCGTTGGCGTCCTCGAGCTCCAGCAGGAGCCGGGCGGAGTCATGGCGCCCGGTCAGCACGTCCGCGAGCTCGCCGTGCACGCCGTCGAGCAGGCAGGTGCGCAACAACAGGTGCCGCACCTCGGCCGGCTGGTGGTCCAGCATCTCGGCGAGCAGGTACTCGGCGACTGCGCGATGGGTCCCGGAGAACTCCTCGACGAACCGCTCGGGGTCGGGATGGCCGGCCAGCGACAGCGCCGCGAGCCGCAGTCCCGCTGCCCAGCCTTCCGTTCGCTGGTGCAGCCGCGCGGCGGCGGCCCCGGAGAGCCTGATCCCCGAGGCGGCGAGCAGCTCGCGGGTCTCGGCCTCGGTGAAGCGGAGGTCGGCCGCGCGGATCTCGGCGAGGTCGCCGGCCAGCCGGAGCTGATGCAGCCGCAACGGTAGGTCACGCCGGGTCGCCAGTACGGCGTGCGCGTTGGCGGGCAGCGTGGCCAGCAGGCAGGCGAGCGCGGCGAGCGCCTCGGGTGACCTCAGCTCCTGCAGATCGTCGACGACCAGGGTGATCTCGCCCGGGTTACCGGCGAGCTCGGCCTGTACCGCGTCCACCATCGCCGGCCCGTTGAACTGGGGTGTCGGCGAGGCCACCACCGCGTCCCCGACCGGGCCGGAGGCGTGTCGGACGGTGTTGAGCACGCTGAGCCAGAAATGCTGGGCGTCCTGCTCGTCACGCCGCACTCCGACGGTGGCGAGGCGCCGTTGCCCCGCCACCGTGGCCCAGGTGCGCAGCAGCGACGTCTTCCCGCTGCCGGCCGGAGCCGAGATCAGCGTGACCTTGACCGTCGCCGCACGATCCAGCGCCGCGATGAGTCGGTTCCGGTGGAGCAGCTGGAGGCTGCGCGGCCCCGCGCACTCGGCGTGGCCAGGCGCCCCCGGGTTTCCCTCTGTCGTCAGTGACACGATGCTCCGGCTCCTCGGAGAGCCCGGTCAGGCGGCTTTGGCGGCTCGCAGGGTGGCAGTGAAGTCGGTGCCGGTGATGCCGGTGAGGATCGGGTTGGTGGCGCCGGCCGCGCGATAGCGGTCGATGCCCCGCCGCACGTCCGAGGGCTCGCCGATGGCGCACAGGTTCTCGATGAGCTCCTCGCCGATCGCGCGTTTCTGCGCCTCCGGGTCGGGGGCGGCGGCGTCGTAGGCGGCGAGGTCCTTGCCGTAGCCGGCCGCCTCGAACATCGCGCGGTAGAACGGCAACCCGAAGTAGCGGTGCAGCTCGGTGCGGATCCCGTCCAGCGCGACGGTTCGGTCACCGTCGGCGGAGGAGGGGACGGACGCCGCGATGGTGAACCCGTCGAGGGACTTGCCGACGCGCTCGCGGCCCCGGGTCACCTCGGGGATGACGACGTCGCGCACGTAGTTGGCGGGGCAGGCCCACAGCAGCAGCCCGTCGGCCAGCTCGCCGGCCAGCCGCAGCATCGCGGGGGACAGCCCGGCGAGGTAGATCGGGATGTCCGGGCGGGGGGTGAACCCGACAAACGCGAAGTTCGACCGCCAGCGCTCCCCTTCGGGCGGGGCCTCGCCGGCGAGGATCGCCCGCACCACGGCGAGGTACTCGCGCATCTCCGGGACCGGTTTGCCGATCTCCTGGCCGTGCCAGCCGCCCATGGTGACCCGGTGGCCGGTGCCAAGACCCAGGATGAACCGGCCGGCGGAGGCGTCGTCGACGGTGGCGGCGGTCTGTGCCATGGAGGCCGGGGACCGGTGGTAGATCGGCGCCACGGCGGTGGCCAGGCGGACCCGCTGGGTGTGCTGCGCGAGCGCGGCGAGTGTGGTGAACGAGTCCCGCGCGGCGATGTGCGAGCACATGATCGTGTCGTAGCCGAGCTCGTCGGCGAGCCGCGCGTACTCGACGGTGCTGGCGAACGACTCGGTGGGGCGCAGTTGGAAGCTCAGTGCTGCGGTCATGGTGGGCCCGTCCTACTTGGCGATGAGGGGGTTGCGCAGCTCGCCGATGCCGTCGATGGCGCTGACCAGCGTGGTGTCGCCGGTCAGGTAGCGGGCGGGGGTGCGGGCCATGCCGACACCGGGCGGGGTGCCGGTGAAGATCACGTCACCGGGGAGCAGGGGACAGACCGCGGACAGTCGGGCGATCAGCTCGGAGACGGAGAACACCATGTCCCTGGTGCGTCCCTTCTGCAGCAGCTCCTCGTCGAGGGCGCAGATCAGGCTCAGGTCGTCCGGGTCGGCGAGCTCGTCGGAGGTGACGATCGCCGGCCCGATCGGACCGAACCCAGGGTAGGACTTGCCGAGCGAGAACTGCGGCACCGGCCCGACCAGCTGCACGGCGCGCTCGGAGAGATCCTGCCCGACGGTGAGCCCGGCGACGTGCGACCAGGCGCTCTCCTCGGAGACCTGCCAGGCGCGGCGCCCGATCACGACCACCAGCTCGACCTCCCAGTCGACCTTGTCGCTGGGCAGCTGAACCGTGTCGTACGGGCCGGTCAGGCAGGTGGCGAACTTGGTGAACACCGCCGGCGCCGACGGCACCGCGACACCGGACTCGGCGGCGTGGTCGCGGTAGTTCAACCCGATCGCGAACACCTGCTTCGGGTTCAGCACCGGGGCGCCGAGCTGGTCGCGGGAGTAGGGCTCGGCGCCGTGGTTGCCTCGGGCGCCGGCCCATTCGCGCAGCTCGTCCCACTGGTCGAACACGGCGTCCGGGTCGGCGGGGAAGCGCCCGTCGCTGGCCGCGTGGACGTCCACCGCCCCGTTGCCGACGAGCAGGGACAGTCGTCCGGACACTCTTGCCACGCGCATCGTGTCAGCTCCTTCACGTTCAGGTGGGTGGTTGGGCCCGCGCCCGCGAGGGTGGCGGTGACGGTCAGCTCGGGCTCAGCCCCCGCTGTCGGGTGCGTGCGAGCCGGTCATCAGCTCCGCGAGGTCGTCGGGCGCGAGGAAGGACGGGGGCACCGGAGGACCCCAGTTGTAGAGCGCGCGGGCCCCCTCGATCGCGGCCGGCTGCCACAGGGCGTCGTCGACGATGCAGTCCAGGTCGCTGTAGTACTCGGAGAAGTTGCCGGCCGGGTCGCGCAGGTACCAGAAGAAGTTGGACCCGATGTGGTGGCGGCCCAGCCCCCAGATGTGCCGTTCCGGGTGGTCGGCGAGCATCGCGGAGGCGCCCCGGCCGACCTCGTCCACGTCGTCGACCTCCCACGCGGTGTGGTGCAGGAAGTTCAGCGGCGCCCGCTGCACGAGGACGTTGTGGTGGTCCTCCGAGCAGCGCAGGAACGCCGCCTGCCCCTTCATCTCGTCACTGATCTTGAAGCCGAGGCCGTCGACGAAGAACCGCTGGGTGGCCTCCTGGTCGACCGAGCCGATCACCAGGTGCCCCAGCTTGCGGGGCAGCACCCGGGTTTCCCGCTCCACCGCGGGAGCCCGGCCGTTCGGCCGGTCCGCCCGGCCGGGCCCGTTGGTCGGCGCCACGGCGACCGGCTCCTCGACGACCGGCGGCGCAACCTCGACGGTGACCTCCAGCCGGGAGTGCGGGTCGGAAACGGTCAGGCGGTCGCCGTCGCCGATGTGCGGGATGTCCAGCCCGGCCAGGCTGGCGCGCACCCGGTCGAGGTCGTCGCGGTCGCGCGCGCCGACTCCCATGCTCAGCAGCCGCCGCCGTGGTGCGTAGGTGATGAGCAGCTGCTCGCCGCCCTCCCGGGTGGCGAAGCGCCGGCCGCCGTCGGAGGTCTCGCCGACCGGGGTCAGTCCGAAGTCGCGGTAGTACTCGGCGGTCGCCGCCACGTTGGGCACCCCGACGCTGATCGACGTCAGGCGATGTAGGGCCATCGTTGGCTCCTCACTCCAGCTCTCTGCAGGGATCATCCATCCATTGAACTCTCAACAAGTTTGCGCCAACCCCTTCCGGATGTCAACGATATTCGCATAGAATATCGATATTAGATCGTCTCGTTGAGGAGAGTGATCGGCCGTGGCGGTTGACCGAGTTGACCGGGAGGTGCCGGTGTTGATCGTGGGCGCCGGGCCCGCCGGGTTGGCGACCTCGAACCTGTTGTCCCGTTACGGGGTGCGGCACGTGCTGGTGGAGAAGCACCTCGGCACCGCGCACACGCCCCGCGCGCACATCGTGAACCAGCGCACCGTGGAGATCTTCCGGCACATGGGCATCGAGGAGCGGCTGCTCGCGGTGGCCACGCCGAGGGAGCAGATGGCCAACAACGTGTGGCACACCAGCCTCGCCGGTCGTGAGCTGGCCCGGATCTGGGCCTGGGGCACCGGCCCGGACCGGTCGGCGGACTACCGCGCGGCCAGCCCGAGCCCGATGGCCAACGCGCCGCAGACCCGGCTCGAGCCGGTCCTCCTGGACGCGGCGCGCGAGCACCGCGAGGCCGACCTCCGGTTCGGCCACGAGCTGGTCTCCTACACCCAGGACGTCGACGGGGTGAGCGCCCTGGTGCGGGAGCGGGCCACCGGGGACACCTACCGGTTGCGGTGTGCCTACCTGGTCGGTGCCGACGGCGCCCGCAGTCAGGTCGTGGAGCAGGCGGGGCTGCCGATCGAAGGCGAGTCGGGCCTCGGCGGCGCGGTGAACGTGTGGTTCGAGGCCGACCTGACCGAGTACCTGGCCTACCGGCCGGGCGTGCTGTACTGGCACGCGGCGCCCGGTACTCCCTTCCTGACCGGTGCCGGCACCCTGATCTGCCACAAGCCGTGGACCGAGTTCGTGATGGTGATCGCCTACGACCCGGCCACCGAGACCGTCCCGCACACCGAGAAGTTCGCCGTGGCCCGGATCAGGCAGATCGTGGGCGACGACACGATCAACCCCAAGATCAAGGGATTCGCCACCTGGACGATCAACCACCAGGTCGCGGCCCGCTACCAGGACCGTCGGGTCTTCGCGATGGGTGACGCGGTGCACCGCCACCCGCCGACCAACGGCGCCGGCCTGAACACCTCGATCGCGGACGCCTTCAACCTGGCCTGGAAGCTCGCGCTCGTGATCCACGGTCAGGCCGGCGCCGGGCTGCTGGACACCTACACGCAGGAGCGCCAGCCGGTCGGCCGTCTGGTCGTGGACCGGGCGATGCGCAGTGCGACGGAGATGGCCGAGGTACACCTGGCGCTCGGGTTCAGCCCCGGCCAGTCGGAGGAGGAGGGCCGGGCCGCGTTGCGTGGGCTCGACCAGCCGGGCCCGGCCGGTGAGGCCCGCCGCGCCCAGGTGCGCGCCGCGCTGGAGCTGATGAACTACCAGTTCAACGCGCACGGGTTCGAGCTCGGCTACCGGTACCGAGAGGGTGCCGTGGTGTCCGACGGCACCCCCGAACCCGTGCCCGCCCGGGACCCCGAGCTCTACTACCACCCCACCACCTGGCCCGGCGCCTCCCTGCCGCACGCCTGGCTGGACCGCGACCGGCGGCAGGTCTCGACCCTCGACCTGGTCAGCGGCACCCACTTCAGCCTGCTGACGGGACTCGGCGGGGAAGGCTGGGCCGAAGCGGCCGCCGCCGCCACGCACGCCACCGGCGTGGCCATCGACGTGCACAACATCGGCACCCAGGACGGACCGGTCGACGCCTACGGCGACTGGGCGGCCCTGCGCGAGGTCGGCTCCAGCGGCGCGATCCTGGTGCGCCCCGACCGGCACATCGCCTGGCGCGCCGACGAGTACACACCGCGGGCCGCCCAGGCGCTCACCGAGGTGCTGCGCGAAGTGCTTTCCGTCCCGGGCACGCGGCCGACAGCGTCGGTGGCGTCTGCGGACTCGGTGGCGCGGCCCGCCCCAGCCTAGGCCCGACAGCACGGTACATCCGGCCAAATATCGACAGACGGGCAAAATCTTGATTAGCCTACCGTGATGCCCGCACAGCGAACGTCCGCCGAACGGAGCGGCAGCACTCGCACCGAGGAAGTATTCGACGCGCTGCGGGCCGAGCTCCTGGACCTCAACGGCTCGTACCATCCGGGCGCGAGACTGAAGCTGGCCGAGCTGACCCAGCGGTTCGGCGTCAGCCAATCGGTGGTTCGGGAGGCCCTCACCCGTCTCGCCGAACAAGGTCTGCTGGTCGCGAACCCGCAACGCGGATTCAGCGTGCGGGAGCTGTCCGTCGCGGACCTGGCCGACCTCGCCCAGGTACGGGTGCAGCTCGAGTCGCTCGCGTTCGGTCAGGCCGTGCGCAACGGCGACGTGGCCTGGGAGACCGCTGTCGTGGCCACCCACCACACTCTGGAGCGCACCCCCACGGTGCTCCCGGACGGCCAGTTCAACGAGGGCTGGTCGGTCGCGCACCGTGCCTTCCACCAGGCGCTGCTGGCCGGTTGCGGCAGTCCCCGGCTGGAAGCGATCGCGGCAGGGCTGCGCGACAGCGCGGAGCTCTACCGACGGTGGTACTGGGCGCTGGCCGAGGACTACACCAGGAACATTCCCGCCGAGCACACCAGGCTGCGCGACCTGGCCATCTCCCGCGACGCCGACGCCGGTATCGCGTTGCTCACCGAGCACATCGAGCGCGCGCCCCGGCAGCTGATCGCCTACTCCGAGCGGCACGACCTGACCGCCGGGCACCCGTCCGCCCGCTGACACGGCGGGGGAGCGCGGCCCGGGGGAGCAGGTGCTCGGGTAGTCGAGTCGGGTCGCTTGCGACGTGGTTCCTCGGGTGTGTCCTTTCTCGGGAACCGCACGTCAGCCCGCCATGCCCGACCTCGTGGGTAGCGCATCACCCGGAGCGGGTGACGACTGCTCACCGGCGTGTACCCCCGCGAGCGGCAAACGAATGAAATTCAGCATGAATATCGATAATCATGAACTCTGTCGTTATAGTGGAGCCATGGTTGGTTGTAGTGCTGGTCGGCGCACAGTCCCGGGGTGGGACGCATGAGCTCCCCGGCTCCGGTCCCGCTGTGGACGCCTGACCAGGCGACCCGGGACGCAGCGCGGATGACCGCGTTTCTCGCCTGGCTGCGGAGCGAGCGCGGGCTCGAGCTGCCCGAGTACGGCGATCTGTGGGCCTGGTCGGTGGCCGACCCCTCGGGCTTCTGGGATGCCCTGCGGGAGTTCTTCGGGGTGCGGTTGACCACGCCGGCCCGCACTGTGCTCGGCGATGGGGCCATGCCCGGGGCGGAGTGGTTCCCGGGAGCGCGGCTGAACTACGCCGGGTACCTGCTCGACGTCGAACGGGCTGGGCCGGCCCTCGTCTCGGTCCACGAGGACGGTTCGTCGGAGGAGTGGAGCGGTGCGCGGCTGCGCCGTGAGGTCGCGGCGTTCGCCGCCCATCTCCGGGAGCAGGGCGTACAGGTGGGCGACCGCGTTGTCGGTTACCTGCCCAACGTGCCGGAGGCCGTGGTGGCTTTCCTGGCCACCGCCAGCCTCGGCGCGGTATGGGCGGTCTGTGGTCCGGAGTTCGGTGCCGCGAGCGCGGTGGCCCGGTTCGCCCAGCTCGAGCCGGTCGTCCTGGTCGCCAGCACCGGCTACCGGTACGGCGGTCGCCACCACGACCGCACGGACGCCGTCGAGGCGATCCGCGCGGCCATCCCGTCGCTGCGCGAGACCGTGCTCGTCGGCTCCGTGGTCGATACCCCCGCGGCGGAGTCCGGCGGCACGACATGGGAGCGCGCCGTCAGCACCGACGCCGAGCTGTCGATCACGCCGGTGCCGTTCGACCATCCGCTGTGGGTGCTGTTCTCCTCGGGCACCACCGGGACGCCGAAGGGGATCGTGCACGGCCACGGCGGCATCCTGCTGGAGCACCTGAAGTTCGTCGGCCTGCAGCTGGACGTGCGGCCCGGGGACCGGTTCTTCTGGTACACCTCGACCAGCTGGATGATGTGGAACGTCACCGTGTCCGCGCTGCTCACCGGCGCGACCACGGTGCTCTACGACGGCAACCCCACCCACCCCGACCAGGCCCAGCTCTGGCGCATCGTCGCCGACCAGCGGGTCACCGTGTTCGGCACCAGCGCCGCGTACCTGCACGGCTGCCTGAAGGCCGACCTGTCACCCGCGCGGGACCACGACCTCGGCGCGCTGCGGGCGCTGCACTCCACCGGCTCGCCGCTGTCCGCCGACGGGTTCCGCTGGGCCCACGAGCGGGTCGGCCCAGGGGTGCCGCTGTTCTCGGCCAGCGGCGGCACCGACGTGGCGAGCGGGTTCGTCGGCGGCAACCCGCTGCTGCCGGTCTGGGTCGGTGAGCTGTCCGGGCCCTACCTCGGGGTGGACGTCCAGGCCTGGTCCGACGACGGCCGGCCGCTGACCGGGCAGGTCGGGGAGCTCGTCGTGACCGCGCCGATGCCGTCCATGCCGCTGTACTTCTGGGCCGACGCGGACAGGGCCCGCTACCGGTCGAGCTACTTCGACACCTTCCCGGGCGTCTGGCGCCACGGCGACTGGATCGCGTTCACGCCGAGGGGCAGCGCGGTCATCCACGGCCGCTCGGACTCCACGCTCAACCGGATGGGCGTCCGCATGGGCACCGCCGAGATCTACCGGGCGGTCGAAGCCCTCCCCGAGGTCGCCGAAGCCCTGGCGATCGGCGTCGAAGCACCCGACGGCGGCTACTGGCTGCCGCTGTTCGTCGCGCTGCGCCCCGGGCACACGCTGGACGACGCGCTGCGCGGGCGCATCACCGCCGCGATCCGCAGCGACGCCTCGCCCCGCCACGTGCCCGACGACGTCATCGCGGTGCCCGGGATTCCGCACACCATCACCGGCAAGAAGCTCGAGGTGCCGGTGAAGCGGCTGCTCCTCGGGCTCGCCGCCGGCGTGGACCTCGGCGCGGTGGACAAACCCGACCTACTCGAGCTGTACGCCACGTTCCGCCGCGGAGGTTCCCATGGCGCGCCGAAACAGCAGTGAACGCCACAACACCGACGACACTGACGACCACAGCGAGATCGGTGGTGGCGAGCCGGTGGGGCTGCCCTCGGCGACACAGGCGATCGAGTCCCTCGCGGCGGTACTCAGCAGGGGCGGCGCGGTCAGCCAGGAGCTGATTGGTCTCGCCACCGAGCTCGGCCGCGTGCTGATCGGCACCTCGACGCTGGCCCCGGCCGAGCGCGACCGCCGGTTCACCGACCCGGCGTGGTCGCGGAACCCGCTGTTCCGGCGGCTGGTGCAGGCCTACCTCGCCGCCGCCGGTTCCCTCGACGCACTCGTCGACGATCTCGACGCCCACGTCGAGGACCACCGGTTGGCCGAACGGGCCCGGTTCGCCGCCAACATCCTCGCCGCGGCCGCCGCGCCGACCAACATGCTGGTCACCAACCCGGCCGGGCTCAAGCGGGCCTTCGACACCGGCGGTGCGAGCCTGCTGAGCGGGCTGCGCAACCTGGTCGACGACCTGCGCCACAACGGGGGCATGCCGGCCACCGTCGAGCCCGGCGTGTTCCAGGTGGGGCGCGACCTCGCGCTCACCCCGGGCGCTGTGGTGGCCCGCGAGCCACTGGCGGAACTGATCCAGTACACGCCGAGCACCGAGACGGTCCACGAGCGGCCGATCCTGGTCGTCCCCCCGCCGATCGGCCGGTACTACTTCCTCGACCTGCGCCCCGGCCGCAGCTTCGTCGAGTTCGCGGTGGCCAACCAGCTGAACACCTTCCTGCTGTCCTGGCGCAACCCCGGCCCGGCGCAGGGGAGCTGGGACCTCGAGGACTACGCCTCGACGGTGCTCACCGCGATCGACCACGTCCGCGCGATCACCGACAGCCCGGAGGTCAACCTCGTCGGCTTCTGCGCGGGCGGGATCATCAGCAGCACCGTGCTGAGCCATCTCGCGGCCACCGGGGACCCCAGGGTGCACAGCGCGTCGTTCGCGGTCACGCTGCTGGACTTCGGCCAGCGGGCGCCCCTGACCGCATACAACGACCGGACGCTCCTGGACCTGGTGGGGCGACGGTCCAAGCGGGCCGGGGTGATCACGTCGCGCCAGCTCGGGGCCGCGTTCACCTGGATGCGGCCCGACGACCTCGTGTTCAGCTACGTGGTCAACAACTACGTGCTCGGCGAGCGGCCGCCGACGTTCGACATCCTGGCCTGGAACGCCGACGGCACGAACCTGCCCGCCGCGCTGCACAACACGTTCCTGGACATCTTCCAGAACAACAACCTGGTCGAGCCGGGCGGCCTGTCCGCACTGGGCACCCCGGTCGATCTCAGCCGGATCACCGTGCCCACGTTCGTCACCGGCGCCGTCTCCGACCACCTGACCCCGTGGAAGTCCTGCTACCGCACCACGCAGCTGGTCGGCGGCGACACCACCTTCGTGCTCAGCTACTCCGGCCACATCGCCAGCCTGATCAACCCACCGGGCAACCCCAAGGCGCACTACTGGCACGGCGGGCCCTCGGGCGCGGACCCGGACGCCTGGCTCGAGCAGGCGACCCGCACGCAGGGCAGCTGGTGGGAGCCCTGGGCACGGTGGGCGAAGGAACGGTCCGGCTCACTCATCCCCGCGCCGGACGCCCCCGGGGATGCCGAACACCCGGCGCTCGATCCCGCGCCCGGCCGCTACGTCACCGCCGAGGCGACGAGCTGACCTGCAAGATCGTAAAGGAGCCCCCATGGGAACACTGGACGGGCGCGTCGCCTTTGTCACCGGCGTCGCCAGAGGCCAGGGACGCAGCCACGCCGTCAAGCTGGCCGAAGAAGGGGCCGACATCATCGGCATCGACGCTCTGGCCGATGAGCCGACCGTGCACTATCCACTGGCCACCCGCACCGACCTGGACGAGACCGCTGAGCTGATCGAGCACCTCGGACGACGCGCGATCCTGTCCCGGGCCGACGTGCGGGACCTGCCCGCCCTCATCGCCGCGGTAGACGCCGCCGTAGCCAGCCTCGACCGACTCGACATCATCGTGGCCAACGCAGGCATCTTCTCCTTGGGCGCGGTGCTCGACATTCACGAGCGGACCTGGCAAGACATGATCGATGTCAACCTCACCGGCGCATGGCACACCCTCAAGGCGGCGGTACCCCACATCCGGGCGGGTGGGCGGGGTGGATCGGTCATCATGATCTCCTCCGGGGCCGCGCTCATGCCGCCGCCCGGGATCGGTCACTACAACGCTGCCAAGGCGGGAGTAGTCGCGCTGGCCAAGACTCTCGCGCAGGAGGTCGGACCGGAGTTCATCCGGGTCAATTGCATCGGCCCCGGCAACGTGGACACCCCGATGATCGATAACGACGTCACCCGACGCCTGTTCATGCCCCACCTCGAACAGCCCACCCGGGAGGATGCCGAGAAGCCCGACTCGCGGTATGTGGCAGTGAACGCGCTGCCGGTGCCCTGGGTGACACCCGCCGACGTCAGCAATGTCGTGGCGTTCCTCGCCTCTGATGCCTCGCGGTATCTGACCGGACTCGTCGTTCCGGTCGACGCGGGCTATCTGGTCAAGAAGTGACGGCCAACGCCTGATCGACGGACGGGCAGAGGTCGAGCAAGAATATCGATAATATGGGTGATTATCGTTGACAGCGGCGGCGTCGTCGGCCAAGATATTGATTGAAAGTTCAATCATGTTGGCGACGAGGCAAGGGAGTCTCTGATGAATACCGCCACCTGGATCGTGCAAGGTCTCCTCGCGTTGGCGCTGCTCGGCGCGGGCGCGGTGAAACTGATCAAGAGCCGGAAGGACCTCATCTCGTCCGGCGCTTCGATGGCTTGGGCCGAGGACTTCTCGGACGGAGGGGTCAAGCTGATCGGCCTGCTGGAGGTCGTTGCGGCCGTCGGGCTGGTGCTGCCTTGGGCGTTGCAGGTCGCGCCGGCGCTCACCCCGTTGGCCGGCGCCGGCGCGGCGCTGTTGATGTTCGCCGCCGTGGTGGTCCACCTTCGCCGCCACGAAAGCAAGGCGGTGGGTGGGCCGCTGCTGTTGGCCCTGCTGGGCGTGTTCGTCGCGGTCAGCAGGTTCGGGATCGTCGGATCTTGACCTGGAGCCGATGACATGACCAACGCACACACATCGAGCAGCGATGTCGATCAGTTCATCCGGGAGCTTTTCGCGGCGGTGGACTCGGGTGACGCCGAGCGGGTCGGCGGCTTCGTCACCGACGGGGTCACGTTCCGGTTCGGCAGCGCCGAGCCACTCATCGGCAGGACGGCCCTGGTGGCCGCCAGCCGGCAGTTCTCCGCGTCGATCGCCGGGCTGCGCCACGAGATCACCGATCTGTGGCGGCCAGAGCCGGGCACCATGGTGGCGGAGTTGCGGGTGACGTACCACCGACACGACGGCCTCGAGCTGACACTGCCCTGTTGCAACATCTTCCGGCTCAGCGGTGACGGACTGGTCGACGACTACCGGATCTACATGGACGTCAATCCGGTGTTCGCCTGAACCGCCGGTGACTCAGGCGACGCCGGCGATTGGCCTCATCTTCACGGAGTCGTGTGGCACGTCCTGTGGGCTCTGATCGGGATCTACGCGCTCCTCGTCGGCGGCCGATACCTCCTGCACGGCTGAGCTGACCGAGCTCACGGCGGACGCCCTTCGGACAATCGGCCTTCGGCGCTACCTGCTGTCCACGGCGTCGAGGATGAACGGGGCGACCGTGTCCGGATGGCTGATCAGCGACAGATGCCCGGAGTTGATCTCGAGGGTCTTCGCGCCCATCCGCTTGGCCACGAAGCGCTGCAGCTGGGGGTCGGTGGTCCGGTCGTCGGTGGTGATCACATACCTGGTCGGCTTCGAGCGCCACGCGGCCACGCTGTTCCGGGTGGCGAACAGGGTCTGCGCGACGCGGCCCTGGGCCGCGTACAGCACTCGGGCCCGCTCGGTGGGGACGCCGTTGGCGAAGTCGTTCAGGAAGGCTTGCTCGGTCAGACCGCCGAACCCCTCCTGGTAGACCAGCCCGGCGCTGGCCGGTGAGGCCGGGAACCGGGCGGCCAGGGCGGGGTAGTCCTCATTGACGTCCGGTGCCCGGGCGGAGAGGTAGACCAGGGAACGTACCAGCGGGTGGTCGCCGGCCTGGGTGATCACCACGCCGGCATAGGAGTGGCCGACCAGAACGGTGGGCCCGTTCTGGGCATCGAGGGCCCGACGGGTGGCCGCGACGTCGGCGTCCAGCGAGGTCAGTGGGTTCTGCACGGCGGTGACGGTGACCCCGGCCGCCTGCAGCCGCGGGATGATGTCCGCCCAGCAGGACCCGTCCGCATAGGCGCCGTGCACGAGCACGACGTTGCGCGGACCGGCCGGGGGCGGGGCCGCGGCCGCGGATGCGCCCACAGCGGCCGGGGTGCCGCCCGCGTTGGGCGTCGTGGCGCAGCCGGCGACGAACGCGGCCACGCCGCCGGACGCCATGAGCGTGGAGAAGGTACGGCGATTGATCATCACGTGAGGCTCCCAGGGCCAGAGTTGGTGGAGCCGGCAGTGGAGGCCCCGCGACGCCGGAACACCAGGGTGGCGGTCACCACGAGCACGATCGTGCCAATCGACTCCACGACCAGCGTCGGCGCGACCAGCTCGCCGCCCCACTGCTCCCGGATCCCCAGGAGGCCGACGGTCAACGCGAGCACCAGCGCGAGCAACGTGCCCGCCATGAACAACAGGCTCAGCACGCTCGCCAGGCGCAGGAGCCTCCGTCGGGTAGCGAGCATCGCGATCGCCAGCACGAGCCCGCCGATCGCGTTCAGGACGAACAGAACCCCGATCAGGCCTCCGGCCCCCAGGACGGCGACGTAGTAGAGGTGGATCCCGCCCATCGCCAGGAGCACGAGCGCGCTCAGCACCTGCCAGACGATCGGTGGCCGCTGCCTGTCGTGCCCAGCGAGGCCGGTCGCGGCCGGATCACCTGAGCCCGTCCCCTCAACCGTCGTTGCCATGTCACAACCTTCCTTCCAAGGAACTCGCCGGCGAGAGCCAGTGGTGTTGCTCCCGGTATTGGTCCAGTGGACTAGCCTCTTAGACTGTGGGCAACCGTTTGTGAGCTGGTACACGAGGAAGGCGGCACCCGACCGGTGGCACCTCGCGCGACACCCCCGCGGCGCCCGGGGGCCTTGCAGCCCGTCAGCCGCGCCCGCCTGTACGAGCAGCTCGTCGAGCGGCTGCTGGACTACATCCACACCGAGCGGATCAAGGTGGGGGACCGGCTCCCGGCCGAGCGCGAGCTCGCCGCCCAACTGGGCGTCAGCCGGGCATCGGTGAGCCAGGCACTGGTCGCACTCGAGGTGCAGGGCGTCATCGACGTGCGGCACGGCGACGGCGCGGTGGTCATCGACGTCCCGGCGGAGCGGCAGATCCTGGCCGCGCTGCGCGCTCGGCGCAACCGGCTGCGGGAGGTCATCGAGGCGCGGGAGGCCCTCGAGGTGAAGCTCGCCGCGCTCGCCGCCTCGCGGTGCACGCCCGAGGACCTCGAGGCCATCGACGATGCCCTGTCGCTGATGGCCCACGAAGTCGCGCAGGGCGGGCGGGGGGCGGCGGGGGACGAGCAGTTCCACGCCGCTGTGACCGCGGCGGCGCACTCCGGGCTGCTCGCCGGCCTGATGACCGAGATCGCCGAGCTGATCCGAGAGAGCCGCATCGAGTCGCTGACACAGCCCGGTCGGCCTGAGGAATCGCTGCTGGCGCACCGCAAGGTGGCCGACGCGATCCGGACCGGCGATGCGGAAGCGGCGGCGACCGCGATGGCCGCGCACATCGCCGCCGTCTCCGACACCGCGCTGCTCCGCGAGCGCTGAGCAGAACTCCTAGGCTAGCTTCTCGACATGGGGTTCGACGCCCAGCACCTGGATGCAGACGTGGTCGGCGCCGGCCTTGATGTCACGCTTCCCCGGTCATGGCCGCCGCCATCCGCAGGTGTGGGTGCGCCTCCGCGTGCCGACTCTGGCGCTGCAGTGTTCGCCCCAGCAGCAGGTGCGTGTAGTCCGAGGCGGGATCCCGCGCCAGCAACAGGCGCAGCTCGTTCTCGGCACGGCCGAGTTGAGCGGAGTGGTAGTACGCACGGGCGAGCAGCAGGCGCAGTGCGCCATCTTCCGGCACCTCGGGAACGAGCTCGCTCAACATCCGCGCCGCGGTGATGTAGTCCTTGGCGTCGAAGAACATGCGTGCCCGATCAACTCGCTCCCACAGGGTTCCCGTCATGACTCCTCCAAGTGTTCAACTGGCGAACGCCGCGGCGGACCGGGACATTCCGTATGCCGGAATCGGCACGCCGCCCGCGGGAACCCGGGGTGGTCCCCAGTGGCATTCCCGGGGTCGCTCCGGTATCTGTCCGTGCAGAGTTTGGCCGTGGACGATGTGTCCGGCCATGAGCACAAGGAGATCGTCTCCACCCGATCAGCTGCCGCGGCCGGCACGTCGGCGGGTGCTCGGTATCGTCGTCCAGGCCCACTGCGCTGGTTTGAGCTCTCGCCTTGGCCCCGGCATGGGTGTACGCACTGTGTGAGGTGCGGGTCCGGAGGCGGCTGGGGGTGTCGGATGGGGGCAGGCGGGCCGGGGCCAGATCCCCCGGGTGGGACCGAGGTCGTGCACGAGAGCCAACGCACGCGGGTGACTCGACTGTTCCTGCCCGGCGGCACGGTGATCCGTAAGCAGCCGATCGGGGCGGACGCGCCGCGGCGGCTGCGGCATGAGCTGGGGCTGCTGGGCCGGCTGCGCGGTGTGTCGGGGGTCGCGCAACTGCTGGATGCGCCGACGTACCCGGACTCGATCGTGTTGGCGGACGTGGGGGGCAGCAGCCTGGCGGGACTGCCCACGCCGCTGAATGGTGCTGAGCTGATCGAGTTGGCGGTGCGGTTGGCCCGGGCGGTGGCGGTCATGCATCGGTGGGGTGTGATGCATCGGGACATCACGCCGGCCAACGTTGTGGTTTCCAGCGACAGCGCCCCGTGCGTGGTGGATTTCGCGTTGGCGAGCCCGTTGGCTGAGGTGCGCCCCGAGTTCAGCCACCACACCCAGATCGTGGGGACGTTGGCGTACCTGGCACCGGAGCAGACCGGGCGGACCGGCCGGCCGGTGGATCATCGCGCCGACCTCTACGCGTTGGGTGCCACCTTGTACGAATTGGCGACCGGTGCGCCACCGTTCGGCTCCGGGGACCCGCTGCGCCTGGTCCATGCCCACCTGGCCCGGGTGCCGCGGCCGCCGGCGGAGCTGAACCCGGCCGTCCCGGCCCCGCTGTCGGCGATCATCCTGCACCTGCTGGAGAAGGAACCGGACCGCCGCTACCAGAGCGCCGACGGCCTGGTCTATGACCTGGAGCGGATCCGGCACGGCCAGACAGGTCCGGCCGCGGCGGCGGTTCGGGTCGGCGAGCGTGATTTTCCGGTCCGGCTGGTGCCGCCGTCGCGGCTGGTGGGCCGCGAGGCGCAGGTGGCAACCCTTAAGGAGGCGTTCGAGGAGTCGCTCGCCGGCCGATGTCGTGGTCTGCTGATCAGCGGGGCGCCGGGGGTGGGTAAGACGGCGCTGGTCGATGAGCTGCGGACGGTGGTGACCGGCCGGGATGGCTGGTTCGTGGCCGGCAAGTTCGACCAGTACCGGCGGGATATCGAGTTCGACGCGGGATATCAGGCGTTTCGGGCGTTGGGTCGGCTGCTGTTGGCCGAGCCCGAGGATGAGCTGGCGGACCTGCGCGAGCGCATCCTGCGGGCGGTGGGCGCCAACGCGGGCCTGCTGACCGCGGTGGTACCGGAGTTCGCCGTGCTACTGGCCGTGGAGCCGGATGCGGGGGACCCGCTGACCGCGCAGGTACGTACGCAGCACGCGAGCGTGGCGGTGGCGCGCGCGGTCGCCTCCCGGAAACGACCGGTGGTGGTGTTCCTCGACGACCTGCAGTGGGCCGGGCGCACCCCGCTCGGCGCCGTCGACCTCGCCCTCAGCGAGGAGGCCGTTGAGGGCCTGTTCCTGGTGGGCGCCTTTCGGGACGGCGACGTGGACGCCGCGCACCCGCTGGTGGTACCCCTGTCCGGCTGGCGCGACCGGGCCGGTGTAACGCAGCTGCGGCTGGAGAATCTGTCATTGTCGGGGCTGGTCGGCATGGTGGCCGAGATGCTGCACGTGGACCCGGCCACGGCCGCAAGCCTGGCCGAACTGATCCATCCGCGCACCTGCGGCAATCCGTACGAGACGGTGGAGCTGCTCAACGCGCTGCGCCGCGACGGCCTACTGGCGATGACCGCCGCCGGGTGGCGGTGGGACACCACGGCCGTGCGCACGCACCTCGGCGGCTCCGACGTGGCCGCGCTGCTGGCGGGTCGCGTCGAGGCCCTACCGGCACCGTCGCGGCGGGTGCTGGAGGCGATGGCGTGTCTGGGCGGGCGCGCCGAGCTGAGCCTGCTGCAGACCGCCACCGCCACACCAGCCGGCGTGGTGCAGCAGGCGCTGGCGCCCGCCCTCGAGGAGGCCCTGCTGGTGGCCGAGCCCGGGGCGCGGGAGGCGGTGCGGTTCCGCCACGACCGCATCCGCGAGGCCATCCTGGCCAGCCTGGATGTGCCGCGGCGACGCACCCTGCAACTGGCCATGGCACGACGACTGGGCGAGGTACCGGAGCTGTTCGCGGTTGCGGCCGAGCAGTACCTGCCGGTGGCCGACACGGTCGAAGAGCCCGCGGAACGCGCCCGGGTGGTACAGCTGCTGCGCCGCGCCGCCGAGCAAGCCCAGTTGACCGGCAACTACGCGCTGGTGAACGGACTGCTGACAGCGGCGCTGCGCCTGATCGACCCGAGCGAGACCGCCATGCTGATGGCTGTACATACCGGCCGGCACGCCGCCCTGTACAGCATCGGGCGTCTGGACGAGGCGGACGAGGAACACCAGACGATCATGCGGCTGTGCCCCACCGCCCTGCAGCGCGCGGGTCCGACGGCGGTTCAGGTGAGAAGCCTGACCCATCGCAACCGTTTCGCGGAGGCGGTCGGGCTGGGCGTTGAGTCGCTGCGTGAGCTCGGCATCAACGTCCCGACGGCGGACCATCTCCCCGCCGAACTCGACCGCCAGTCCGACCGTCTGTACCGGTGGCTGGACCATACCGACGCCGCCGACGATCTGGCCCGGCCAGACATCACCGACCCGACGCTGCTCGCCGCGTCCGCACTGATCGACGCGATGCTGCCGCCGACCTTCTTCGGCCAGTACTTCTCCATGCGCGGGTGGCTGGGCCTGGAGGCACTGCGGATCCTGATCGAGCACGGCCCGGCCCGTGCCCTGGTCGGCCCGGCGGGTCATGCCGCCTACTACGCCCTGGTGCTGCGCGGCGACTATTCCGCCGGGTACCGGGGCAGGCGGCGGATCCTTGCGCTGGGCGAAGCCCGCGGCTACGAGCCCGGCACCTCGCACGCGCGCTTCGGGTTCGCTCTCCTCAGCTGCTGGGTCGAGCCGATCGAAAACGGTGTCCACGACGCGCGGCAGGCCCGGGAAGGGCTGATCGCCGGGGGTGACCTGGCGAACGCGGGATACACCTACTACCCGGCGGTCACGGGCCTGCTGGACGCCGCGCCATCGCTGGACGCCTGCGTCGCCGAGGTGGAGGCCGGGCTGGACTTCCTGCGGCGTACCGGCAGCGAACAGACCGGCCAGTTGATCGACGGCTACCGTTGGCTGGCCGGTGTGCTGCGCGGCGAAAGCCCCGCCGCGGCTGGCGAGGTGGCGCCCGACAGGTACGTCGGCAACCCGCTGGCGCTCTTCCATGCGCACCACACCCGCGCGCTGGCCGCCGCCATCTTCGCCGATCCGGCCGGCCTGTCGCGGCACACCGCGGCGGCGATGCCGCTGCTGCCGGCAGCCCTGGGCGTCTACCCGTCCGCCCTGGCGCGCGTGCTGCGCGGGTTGGCCCTCGCGGGCGAGGTACGGGCCAACCACGACGACGGTCCGCTGTCCGAGCTGGATGAGGTGACGGGCTGGTTGGCCGCGCGCGCCACAGACGCCCCGGACAACTTCCTGCACCTGCTGCGGCTACTCGAAGCCGAACGCGCCTGGGCACTCGGCGACTTCCGCGCCGCCGCACTGGGTTTCGACGCCGCGCGCCGCGAGGTCGCCGGCCGTCCCCGGCCCTGGCATCAAGCCCTGATCACCGAACGGGCGGCCCGCTTTCTCCTGGCCCGCAGCTACGATCACGCCGGCTTCGAGCTGCTGGCCCAAGCCCGCCAGCACTACCTGGCCTGGGGGGCGAGCGCGAAGGTGGACCAACTCGACTGGGCCTACCCCGCCCTACGCCCCCTCGAGGTGACCGTCGGCGGCGAGGAGCCCACCGACGGTTCGCGCGGCCGCGCTGGGGTCAGCACCGGGACCCTGGACCTGCTCGGCATCGTGGCCGCGTCGCAGGCACTCAGCGCGCAGACCAGCATCGACCGGCTGCACACCCGAGTGGTCGAGGTACTCGGCGCGATGACCGGCGCCACCGCGGTCCACCTGTTGCTCTGGGATAACGACCGGCACGACTGGCTACGGCCGACACCCGCCGGCGGCACCACCCCGATCAGCGGCACCGGCCACGAACACGAGCTGCCGACATCCGTGCTGCGCTACGCCCAACGCACCGGTGAACCACTGGCCGTGGCCGACGCCACCCGCGACGACCGGTTCGCCCGCGACCCCTACTTCACCGATGTCGGCTGCTGCTCGCTGCTGGCGCTGCCCATCCTCAGCCGTGGCAACCCGGGGGCGATGCTGCTGCTGGAGAACCGGCTCATCCGAGGCGCGTTCAACGCCGAGCGGCTGGACGGCGTCACGCTCATCGCCGGCCAACTCACCGTCTCCCTCGACAACGCCCGCCTCTACGGCGAGCTCACCACCTCGCGCGCCCGGATCGTCGCCGCCGCCGACCAGGCCAGGCAACGGATCGAACGCGACCTGCACGACGGCGCCCAACAGCGGCTGGTCTCCCTCGCACTGCGGCTGCGCGCGGCACAGGCGGTGACACCGCCCGATTCCGGTGAGCTGGTGGCCGAGCTGGACTCGCTGGTCAACGAGGCCACGAGCGCACTCGACGAGCTACGCGAACTCGCCCGCGGCATTCACCCAGTCGTTCTGGTGGAGGGCGGGCTGCCCGCCGCGCTGGAGACGCTGGCGCTACGCAGCGCCGTCCCCGTCGAGCTGGCTGTCGGGGTCGAGGGGCGACTGCCCGAGCAGGTCGAGATCGCCGCGTACTACGCGGTGTCCGAAGCGCTGACCAACGCCGCCAAGCACGCCGCCGCCTCGCTGGTCCAGGTCCAGGCCGACATCGTCGAGGCCGACGGTGCCGATCTGCTGCGGGTGGAGGTCCGCGACGACGGGCGTGGTGGCGCCATGGCACGGGGCACCGGGCTGCTCGGTGTCAAGGACCGCGTGGAGGCGCTCGGCGGGCGAATCGTCCTGCACAGCCCGCCCGGATCCGGCACCACCCTGCGCCTGGAGCTCCCACTCACCGCCCCTAACGGCGGGGCCACCTTCCCCTAGGACTGCGCCCGCGGTGACCACCCGCGCCGCGGCGGATCAGACCTCGACGACCTCACGTTTGGCCGACTTCGCCATCGACGGGCGGCCGGACCGCAGCGCCAGGGTGAGCCCCACCGAGGCCAGCGACATCACCGCCACCAGGTAGAACCCGTTCGCGTAGGTCTGCGTGGTGATCTCGTTGGTCAGCATTGTGTAGAGCCCGACCATGCCGCCCGCGCCCTGCGCTTGATACTCCGCGATCTGGGGGAGCATCTGGGCTCCCTGGGAGTAGAGCGTTCCCCGGTCCGCCAGTAGCTGCTGGGCGGCGTCGGTGTTCATCCCGGTCAGCGCCGCGACCGAGACGCTGGAGATGACCTGCCGCATCACGTTGTTCATCGTGCTGCCCGCACTGCTCAGCGTGGGCGGCAGCGCGGCCAGGCCGGCCGTCATGATCGGCATCATGGACAGTCCCAGGCCCAGGTTCCGGATCGCCAGGTTGAGCTCGATGAAATGCCGGGGGGTTTCCACGTTCATCTGCGCCAGCTGGTACGACGCGTACGCCGCGATCAGCATCCCGATGGTGACCGGCCAGCGCGGGCCGACCGCGTCGTAGATCCGGCCGGCGATCGGCATCATCGTCAGCACAACCAGCGAGGCGGGCAGCAGCACGAGCCCGGCGTCGAACGCCTGCATCCCCTGCACGTTCTGCAGGTACTGCGGAATGAAGTACAGACCGGTGAACATCCCGGTCATCACCACCACCAGCAGCAGCAACGAGTTCACGAACGGCCAGTAGGTGAGCACCTTCAGGTTGACCAGCGGGTTGGGCACGTCCAGCTCGATCACCACGAACAGCGCGAGACTGAGCGTCCCGGTGACGAACAGCCCGAGGATGCGGTACCCGGTCCAGCCCCACTTCTGCCCCTCGGCGCAGGCCAGCAGCAGCGCGAACATGCCGTAGCCGACGGTCAGGAAGCCCCACAGGTCGAACTTCGGCCAGCTGGTCGGCTTCTCCGACGGCAGAATCATCGCGGCGGCGGTGGCGCCGAGCAGGCCGACCGGGACGTTGATGTAGAAGATCAGTCGCCAGTCCACGTACTCCACGAGGTAGCCGCCGAGCACCGGACCGACCGCCGGGGCCACCGTCACACCGAGCCCGTAGATACCCATCGCGGCGCCGATGTTGGTCTTCGGCACGATCCGCATCAGCAGGATCATCGCGATGAGCGGCAGCATCCCGCCCGGGACGGCCTGCAGTATCCGGAACACGATCATGCTGGGCAGGCTCCAGGCCAGGCCGCAGAGGGCCGAGGTGGCGGCGAAGCCGAGCATGCACCAGCGGTGCAGGCGGGTCAGCCCGACCCGGCTGCCCAACCAACCACAGACCGGCACCACCACGCCCATCGTCAGCGTGTACGCGGTGACGATCCACTCCACGTCGTCCGGTGGCGCGTTGAGCGTGACCATCATCTTCGGGATGGCCACGTTGGTGATGCTGGTGTCCAGCACCGCCATGAAGGTGCCGGATACCAGCACCAGCAGCGGCACGATCCACGAGCTGCCGACGGCCTCGCCCGCCCGGGAATCGTCACTCACAGGGCGGCAGTTTACGCGATCTTGACGTTCCCTATTAAGGCCTGAGAGTTTCCTAGTGCTGCGTGCTGGTCCTGAGGAGGCGGTTGAGTCGTGCCGAGAGATGAGAAGGCGATGCGTCGAGGCGGCCTTTCCCATCCGGTATCGGCCGGGCGAACGACCGCCGAACTACTTGCCGCCCGCGCCGAGGACCCGCATACCGGCTTGCTGTTCGGCGACCGGCGCTACAGCTGGGTGCGGATTGTGGCCGAGGGCCGGCGGCGGGCCGTGCTGGCGTTGGCGTTGCGCCGCGGGGGCCCGTTCCACATCGGTGTGCTGCTGGACAACACACCGGAGTATCTGTTCTGGCTGGTCGCCTCGGCGTTGGCCGGCGCGGTGGCGGTGGGCATCAATCCGACCCGGCGGGGCGCCGAGTTGGCCAGCGACATCCGCCACGTGGACTGTCAGCTGATCATCACTGATGGTGCGCATCGGCAGCTTCTGGACGGGTTGGATACCGGCGTCGCCTCGGACCGGGTTCTGGAGGTGGATCGCGACCGGTATCGTGGTTTGCTGGCCGAACACGACGGTGCGGCGCGGTTGGATGTCGACATCAACCCCGCGATGCCGATGTTGCTGCTGTTCACCTCCGGTTCGACGGGTGCGCCGAAGGCGGTGATCTGCGGTCAGGGCCGGTTCGCCCGGGCCGCCGAGTACATGACGGGTCGGCTGGGGCTCGGCCGCGACGACGTGGCCTACAACGCGATGCCCATGTTCCACGGCAATGCGCTCATGGCGAGCTGGGCGCCGATGCTCGCGGTCGGTGGCACCTGGGCGTTGCGGGAGCGGTTCTCCGCGTCCGGGTTCCTGCCCGATGTGCGTCGCTTCGGTGCCACGTACGCCAACTACGTCGGCCGCGCGCTGGCCTACATCCTGGCCACTCCGGAGCGGCGCGACGATGCCGACAACCCGCTGCGCCTGGTGTACGGCACCGAGGCGGCGGACCGGGACCTGGTCGAGTTCCCCCGCCGGTTCGGTTGCCGGTGCATCGAGGGTTACGGTTCCAGCGAGGGACCGATCGCGATCGGCAAGGTGTCCGGGACCCCGCCGGGGGCGTTGGGGCTGCCCACTACCGAGGCGGACGTGGCGGTGGTCGATCCGGACACCGGGGTGGAGTGCCCTCGAGTGCGGTTCGGTCCGTACGGCGAGATCGCCGACCCGGCGGCGATCGGTGAGCTGGTGCGCCGTGACTCCGGCTTCGTCTTCGAGGGCTACTACCGCAACTCGGCCGCGACCGCCCAGCGGATCCGCGATGGCTGGTACTGGAGTGGTGACCTGGGCTACCGCGACAACGCCGGCTACTTCTACTTCGCGGGGAGGGGCAACGACTGGTTACGGGTGGACAGTGAGAACTTTGCCGCCGCCCCGGTGGAGCACATCCTGGCCCGGTTGCCCGGGGTGCTGGTGGTCGCGGTGTACCCGGTGCCGGACCCGCGTACCGGCGACCAGGTGATGGCGGCGATCGAGCTGGAGCCCGGGGCCCGGTTCGACCCGGCGGAGTTCGATGCGTTCCTGGCCGAGCAACCCGACCTGGGCACCAAGTGGCAACCGCGGTTCGTCCGTGTGGTCGGGCGCATGCCGTTGACGCCGACCAACAAGTTGGACAAGAAGCCACTGCGCGCGCAGGCGTGGGAGTGCGTCGATCCAGTGTGGTGGCGGCCGTCGCGGGCAGCACCGTTGGTTCGGATCACCGAGGCTGAGCAGGCAGACCTGGGGACCGCGTTCACCGCGAACGGCCGCACGCACCTGCTTCCCAGGGCGTCAGACCCTCGAACTGCTCATCCTCTCCACTCCATCCGCGCTCGGCCGCGCCATGACGTTGGCGGCACCGGCACCTGACCGAACCCGAGCCGGTGGGGTTGCGGGAACGCTGGACGCGTTGCGGGAGGCGCTGCTGGAGGCGTTGCGGCAGCGTGATCCGAACACCGGCCTGAACGGCTCGCGGCGGCCGGCGATGTCGTCGAAGGTGATCGGTAGTGCGCGTCGCCGCTGCCGTGCTAGACCGTGGTGGCGAGCTTGCCGGCGAGTCGTTCGACGTAGGCCGCGACGTCGTCGGCGGAACGGTCGGGCAGGCCGAACAGCACTTCGGTGACGCCCAGGTCGGCCCAGCGGGCCAGCTTCTCAGGATCTGGTTTGAAGTCCAACGCGACGATCCGAGGGGTGCCGTCCCGTCCGGCGGCGGCCCATGTGTCCTGGAGCTGCTTGACCGGCTGGTCGATGTCGACATCGCGCGGCGTGGTGATCCAGCCGTCGGCGTTCCCCGAGATCCACTTGAAGTTCTTCTCTGTGCCGCCGGCGCCGACCAGCACCGGAATGTGGGCCTGCGCCGGTTTGGGCCATGCCCAGCTCGGGCCGAAGTTGACGAACTCGCCCTCGTAGGACGCTTCCTCCTGGGTCCACAGCGCCCGCATCGCTTCTAGGTATTCGCGCAGCATGGTGCGCCGCCGCCCCGGGGGCACGTGGTGGTCGGCGAGCTCGTCGGTGTTCCAGCCGAATCCGACCCCCAGGCTGACCCGGCCGCCGGAGAGGTGATCGAGCGTGGCGATCGACTTGGCCAGCGTGATCGGGTCGTGCTCGACCGGCAGGGCCACCGCGGTCGACAGCCTGACCCGCGACGTCACGGCGCACGCGGTGCCCAGGCTGACCCACGGGTCGAGCGTGCGCATGTAGCGGTCGTCGGGCAGCGACTCGGTGCCGGCGGTGGGGTGGGCGGCCTGGCGCTTGACCGGGATATGGGTGTGCTCGGGCACGTAGAACGTGGCAAAGCCGTGGTCATCGGCCAGCTTGGCGGCCGCCGCCGGGGTGATGCCGCGGTCGCTGGTGAAAAGTACGAGCCCGTAGTCCATGCCCGGAATTAGAACGTGTTTCATGTCTGTGGGGCAAGCGTCCGCACGCGGTGGGCATGCGACCGGCTGGGTCCGCGCGGCGGGTCCGGTGCGCGCGGCGGTCACGACCCCTCAAGGGTGTCCGAGGGGGGACTTACCAACCGCGTACGCGGCAGCGCGGTTGGCGTTCGAGCTCGGTGCCGCGGTGCGGGAGCTTCGGGTTGCATGCAAGTGGAGCCAGGCTGAGCTGGCGGCTGCCGCTGGGATGACCCAGTCCGCTGTGGCGCGTTTCGAGGCGGGGGGCACGACGCCGACTCTGCCGGTTTGAGCCGGATTGCGGGTGCGTTGGACGCCGACCTGACCGTCCGGGTCTCGCCCCGTGCCGGCGCTGCTTGAGTGCAGGTGGACCTGGCGCCCACCGAGTTGACCGAGCCTGGGCACCATGGGCGTGCGTCAATACATGGCCGCGCCGGCGTTGATGTTGAGGTCTTCGCCGGTGATGGAGAGCGACTCGGACGAGGCGAGGAAGGCACAGGCATCGCCGATCTCGGTCTCGGTGACCATGCGGCGCAGTGGCGCGTCCTTGAGGAACTCCGCGCGGAACTCCTCCTCGGAAACGCCCTGTGCGCGCGCCTGCTCACGGAAGACCCCGTCGAGTCGGGGACCACTCACCGCACCGGGACAGATCGTGTTCACCCTGACCCCGTGCGGTCCGAGCTCGACCGCGAGGGTCCGGACCAGCCCGATCACTCCCATCTTCGCCGCCGCATACGTGGAGCGACCGGCCAGTGGCCGCTTCCCGACGATCGACCCGATCGCAATGAGGCTCCCGGACCCCTGCTTGATCATCGCCGGCGCGAAGGACCGGAAGGTGAGAAACACGCCGTCGAGGTTGACCGCCTGCGTCTCGCGCCATTCGGCCAAACTCAGCTCGACCAACGGTTTGGTGGGGCCGGAGATGCCGGCGTTCGCCACCACGGTGTCGACCCGGCCGAAATGCTCCAACACCGTGTCCGCGAGTGCAATGAGCGCCGCCTCGTCGGTCACGTCGCAGACCACGGGCAGGTGGTTGCCGTCGCCGAGTGACTTCAGCTCCTCGGTCGTCGCGGTGAGCGACGCGGCGGACCGGCCGGTGTAGGCGATCCGCGCGCCGTGCGCGGCCAGTTGGGTGGCGATCGTGCGCCCGAGGCCCTGGTTGCCGGCGGTCACCACACAGACCTGTCCGGCCAGTCGGGCACTCAGCAGCGATGACGGCTGGACACTCGCCTCGGCTGTACTCATTGATGAGCTCCTTTCGTGGGAATGGCTGTGCCGAGTCGTCGACCGTCAGCTTTCGAGGGTGACCGTTTTCCCGGTGAGGCGCTCCAGCTCGTCGACGAGGTCCTGCTCGCGGCGCTGGGTGTCCAGCGAGCCGGTCCGGTCGAACCTGACCGGCACGGAGGTGGGGGCGGTGACGAACGCGGACCGCTCGTAGGTGACGGGGCCGGCGAGCGCGAGCTCGGGCAACCGGCGCAGGATCTCGCGCAACGTGACCGACATGATCCGGTAGGTCAGCGCGGCACCCTGGCAGAAGTACTCACCGCCGCCACCGAATGCGTAGTGCGGCGGGTCGCACTTGTCCCGGGTCACGTCGAGCCGGTCGGCGCCGGGGAACAGGTCCGGGTCGCGGCTGGCCGACGCGTACCACATGACGACCCGGTCGCCGGCCTTGATGTCCGTGCCGGCGATCGTGGTGTCCGTGGTCGCCGTGCGAGCCAGGTAGTTCACCGGCGTGGACCAGCGCAGCAGCTCCTCCAGCGCCACCGGCGCCAGACCCGACCGCGTCGTGCGCATCCTGGGGGACTCGGCGCGCAGCAGTTCGAGCTGGTCGGGGTTCTCCAGCAGGGCGTGGACCGCGCTGGAGATCGCATTGCGCGGGTGGTTGTTCCCCACGAAGAGCAGCATCGCGAAGAACCCGGCGATCTCGGACTGGCTGAGCCGATTGCCGTCACCGTCCGGCTGGGCCAGCGTGTTCGCCAGGCTGTCCACCCCCCGGACCACCTGGCTGCCCACGAGCTTGGCGCAGTACCGGCCCATCTCCTCGACGCTGGCACTCTGGTTGAGGTCGAGCGTGATGCCCTGCTCGATGTCGCGGGTCCAGGCGTTGAGCTGCTCGATGTCCTCATCGGGGGCGCCGAGCAACCGCGCGATCACCGTGGCGACAACGGGCACGGCGATGTCGCCGACCACATCGCACCGCCCGCGCTGGGCGACCGCGTCCAGGGTGTTGGTGACGATGTCGTCGACGACCGCATCAACGAGGATCAGCGTGCGGGGCAGGCAGAACTTGGTGATCACGTTGCGGTACTTCGCGTGCTCCGGCGGGTCCTTCCAGAGCATGAAGTCCCGCCGCCCGACCTCGAGCGGGATCAGCGTGTCGGGGCGGAAGAAGATGCCGCCGCGCGCGCTGGAGAACGTGACGGGGTCCAAGCTGGCGGCGGTGATATCGCTGCCCCTGGTGAGCGACCAGAACCCCGGCCCGTCAGCGGTGTTGTTCCAATGCACGGGGCATTCCGAACGCAGCCGCGCGAACAGCTCGTGCGGCGGTCCGTCGGCGAACAGGGCGAGATCGGTGAGGTCGACCGAGGTGAGATCCCCGGGCCCGGTGTGAGACTGCATCGGCTCCTCCGTGGTGGTGGGTGAGTACGGCCGAGATGTCGTCGGTCGGATCAGTGCGGCGCGCGGCTCAGGTAGCGCGGCTCAGGTGGCGCAGCGCGCTGGACGAGGCGTTGGCGCCACACATGCCGTGCGCGCCGGGCCCGGGTGGGGTGGCCGCCGAGCAGAGGTACATCCCCGGCACGCCCAGCCCGTAGGGCGAGAGGGTGGCGCGCGGACCGAACACCAGCTGACGGATGTCCTTGGCACCGGTCACGATGTCGCCGCCGACGTAGTTCGGGTTGTAGGCGGCCATCTGCGCGGCCGAGCGCACCGTCTTGCCGACGATCCGCTCCCGGAACCCGGGGGCGAACCGCTCGAACTGCCCGATGATCGCCTCGGTGGCGTCCCCGGTGTAGCCGTGCGGGACGTGCGCGTAGGAGTAGACCGGGTGGACATCGCCGACCGAGCGGCTCGGGTCGGCCAGGTACTGCTGGCCGACCAGGACGAACGGCCGCTCCGGCATCCGCCCCGCCGAAGTGTCGCGCTCGTTCGCGACGACCTCGGCGAAGCCACCGGACAGGTGCAGGGTGCCGGCCCTGCTCGCGGCGGGGTGGGTCCACGGGACACCGCCCCGAACCGCGAAGTCGACCTTGAACACCGACGGGCCGTGCCGGAACCGGCTCAGCCCCTTGGCCACCCGGCGGGGCAGCCGGTCACCCAGGATCTCGACGACCGCGCCCGGAGCGAGGTCGAACAGCGTCACATCGGCGGCCGGGAGCTGCTCGGCGGACGTGACCCGTACCCCGGTCTCGATCTTCCCCCCGTGGTCGATCAGCACCTTGACCATCGCGTCGCTGATCGACCGCGAGCCGCCTTCGGCGACCACCCAGCCGTGCCGGTGGCCCGCCGTGAGGAGGCCGAGCCCGATCGCGGAGGTCAGCGGCCGGTGCAGCGGCTGCATGGCGTGCGCCGCGGTGCCGGCCCACAGCGCGCGGGCCCCCTCGGTGTTGAACACGCTGGCCAGCAGCGTGGCCGGCACCACTGTCGGCAGGCCGAACCGGGTCAGCCCCAGGGGATGCTTCGGTACCCGCAGCAGCGGGCCCATGATGTCGCCGCCCCAGTCGTCGAACGTCGCCGAGGGCCGTTCGAAGAGCAGCTTCCACCGCTTCGCGTCCGCCCCGAGACCCTCGGCGGTGGCCTCGACCGACCGGTGCAGCACGGCGGCATCGCCCCCGTCGAGCGGATGCACCAGGTCGATCTCCGGCACACACCACCGCAGCCCGTAGCGGGCCAGGTCGAGCTCGGCCAGCGCCGGCGAGCCGACCGCCATCATGTGCACCGCCGAGCACTCGTCCTGCAGCAGGCCGGGCATAAGCGGGTCGCTGCTGCGGGTCCCACCACCGGCCACCTCGGCCGCCTCGAGCACGGTGACCTGCACGCCCTGGCGGGCGAGGAGCGCGGCGGCGGCCAGGCCGTTCGGGCCGCCGCCCACCACCACCGCGGTGCTCATATCCCGGCGCCGTGTTCCGCGCGCCGCGTCCAGGTCACGGTCGTCGGGATCGGGCCGTTGGGCAGCCAGGGCTGCTCGTTGACCGCGTCGGCGACCTTCCAGGTGCCACGCTCGATCACGCCGAGCGCCGGGTCGATGACCTTGTACTTCTGGTAGTCGTGGTGCACGGACTGCGACTCCACCCAGACGATGAGCACCTCACCCGGCTCGAACCGGGCCTGCGCCTGCACGGCGTTGATCATGTCCTCGTTGTGCAGGTGGCCGTCGCCGAAGTTGAAGCCGATGAGCGAGTTGCACAGGAACTCGGCCTCCCGAACGGTGCGCTGGTCCACGTCGGGCAGGTGCTTCAGGAGCAGCGAGAGCAGGCCCCGGCCCTGGCTGTGCATGGTGCGCCAGGCGAGCGTCTGCTGCATGGTGACCTCGGCGACCGCCGGGTCGTAGCCCATCGCGGCGAGCTGGTCGACCTGGATCGGCACGGACCCGACCACCGAGTTGAGCTTGCGCTCGGCGCCCGGCGCGAACGCCCACACCGCGGAGGCCCAGTTGCCGGCGTACTGGCGCATCGACGGCAGGAAGGAGACCAGGTCGGGGCGCAGGTTGCCCAGGATCGGGAAGAACACCAAGCCGATCACCACCACCGCGGTCAGCCACGGCGAGGACATGTCGGTGACGCCGTAGCCCGCCCCGGCCGGGAAGCCGGCGAACAGGAAGATCGTGGCGTAGGCGAAGACGATGTTCCATTCCAGCGGCACGGCCAGCGGGAACGTCGAGACGATGAACAGGTGGAAGATCACCATTCCGGCCACCGCCAGCAGGGTGATCACCCGGTTGGTGGAGAACAGCAGCACCAGCGGGAGGATGATCTCCACGGTGGTCCCGCCGACGTGCGCCATCAGATCGCCGATCCGGGAGGGCCGGATATCGGTCGGATAGTCGCGGTAGTGCGCACGCTTGAGCCACTTGAACGGCATGGCCGGGCTGTTGCTGACCATCGGGGGCACCACGTTGGCGAAGTGCTTGCCGAACTTGGACGCGCCCGCGCCGACCCAGACCACCACTATCAGCAGCTTCAGCGCGATGATCATGTCCGCGAACGGCAGCACGGCGAAGAAGAACAGCGCGGGCAGGTACTGCTCGCCCCGGGCGCCGAGGAAGATTGTCTTGTCCCGCAGCCCGACCAACACCAGCAGCACGACCGGGGCGATCAGCAGCACCGGGTCGACCAGGCCGGTGGTGTTGGTCAGCAGAGCGGCGGCCAGGGTCGGGGTGATCACCCCGGCTGGTACCACGGCGGCGACGAGCGAGGCCAGCAGCAGCACATAGAGCACAACATCGAGCACGGTGCGTCGGTCACCGGCGGTGAACGGAACCCACTTCCACGGCCGTTGCCGGATCGTGCCCAGCTTGGCCCAGAACCGGACGCCACCGGTCATCGGCTTGAACTTGCCGACCAGCGGCCCCCACGACCCGGCGACGTTCAAGGCCTCCAGGAACACCGTCCACAAGATCACCTTCTGGTACACGACCGGCTGGTTCCACCAGCTCGCCACGTCCCAGAACACCAGGTGCGAGGTGGTCGTAGCCACCACCACGCCGCCGAGGATGAAGAAGAACAGCAGCTTGAACACGTAGACGGTGTGGATCACCTTCGGCGTGCCGAAGCCGTTCTCCACCCACCACAGCGCCAGATACTTCATCCGGTCCATGAGTGGCCTGCGGAGGAATTCCTCCGGGTCGATCGGTGGAAAGTTCGGTTTGGTGAATCCCATGGCGAGTTCCTTAGGTGTGCACAACAATGTGGTGGTGCGGCAGACGAGTGGCTGGACGAGCTCTACTGCCGGTCCAACGGAATTGCATTGGTGGTTCGAGACTGTGGCAAAGGTATCGACGAGTGAACGCAGTGACGATGGGTCGCGGTACACAACAATTCGCGGACCACTGTGTGCAGACCACAACACAGATCACCCGATGTAGGGTCTTGGTCTATGCCTAGCGATGTGCAGCCGATCGTCGCCGAGGTGGTTCGCCGGATTCAGGCGGACCTTCCGTCCCTGACGGACGAGCTGACCGACCACTTCGTCGAGCTGATCCCCGAGTTCCGGCACGACGAGGCTGTGCGCCAGCTGATGGTGGCCAGCACGTCCTCGAACCTGGTCACGCTCTTCGACATCCTGGCGCACGGGATCGGCGACGCCCGGATCGCCGTCCCGCCCGCCGCCGCGGAGTACGCCCGCCGGTTCGCCCAGCGCGGGCTGTCCCTGGAGGCGTTGCTGCGTGCCTACCGGCTCGGGGAACACCGCATGGTCCGATGGACCTTGCGCTACCTGGGGGAACTCGACCTCGGCGTGGCCGACGTCATCGCCACCACCGACCAGGTCGCGAAGGTCACCAACGGCTACATCGACCAGGCCATCGAGAACCTGATCGACATCTACGAGCTGGAGCGGCAACGCTGGGACCGGCGGTCCGACTCCGCCAGAGCCGCCCAGCTGCGGGTCGTGCTGGGTACCGACACCCTCGACCTGGCCGCGGCGGAAGAGATGCTCGGCGTCTCGCTGCGCGGCTGGCACCGCGCGGCGGTCTGCTGGGTGGACGCAGGAGTGCCGGACGCCGAACGGTACCTCCGGGCGGCGACCCGTGTGCTCGGCGAGGCGGGCGGCCGCGAGCCACTGACCATGCTGGCCGACGACCACACGCTGTGGGCGTGGCTCTCCTCAGCCGGCCGGCTCACCGTGGACGTGGAGCTGCTGAACAGCAAGCTCGCGGGAATTGCGCCGGTGCACGTCGCCCTCGGGGAGCTCGCCTCCGGGCTCGCCGGGTTCCGGTCCTCGCATCGGGACGCCCTGCGTGCCAGGGCGGTCGCCGAGGCCGGCCTGGACCGCGCCCCCTCCGTGGTCGAGTTCGAGCACGTCGCGATCGCCGCGCTGATGTCGGACAACCTCGAGGACGTGCGTCGCTGGGTGACCCGGACGCTCGGAGAGCTCGCCCGCGACGACGAGCCGATGGCACGGCTGCGCGAGACGGTGCGGGTGTTCCTGCAGTGCGGCGGCAGCTACACCGACGCCGCCGCGCTGCTGCACCTGCACAAGAACACCGTCAACTACCGGGCACGCAAGGCCGAAGAGGTTCTCGGGCACCCGCTGACCGAACGCAGGCTGGACCTCGAGGTCGCCCTCCTGGTCGCCGACGTGCTCGGGGTACGCGTCATCGACCCGGGCTGAGCAGCTTTGTGGTGTCCGCACATGGCCTCAGCCGGACGCTGGGGCACCAACACTGGTGGTCCGCCGACTTTGTGGCACCCGCACATAGCCTCAGTAGAACGCTGGGCAGCAGTCCATAGTCATAGCGGTAACCCGTTTCTACGGTTGTGTCATGGATACCGAATTCGTGTGGCTCTTCATCTGCTACGGGGTCCTCGTCCTGGGCCCGTTCATGATCCCAGTCGTTCATGCCTTGATCGACGCCGTGAAGGCAGTCACTCGTAGCCTCCGCCGCAATCTCGTCGAACGACCCGAAACCCTGCAACCCGCGGCCGCTTAAAAGACCTGGCGCCTCCCTGATCGGGATTGGCTCGCACGCCGTCTTTCGGCTGTGGAAGCCGCTAATAATCAGGTGCCGCGGCGCTGCCAGCTCACCTACTACCCAAGCGCCCGCACAGCCATGGCGTCAGAGGCCCCTCGCACGCGTCGGAGTCACTCGGTCCGATCAGTGTCTGGGACCGGGGTCCCCTTGAGCTTATCGGCGTGGGGCGCGGGCCAGTCGTGCGTCGGGGCCAGCCGTGTCGTCTGCCGGGGGAGTGGCCCGACCGCGTCTGGGGGGCGAGGTCGTGTGGTTGAGGGCGAGGCGGTGGACGGTGGCCAGCACTGTGTTGATCGGGATGGCGAAGCCGGATTGGTCGCTGGCGGCGGTGTCCATGCCGATGACACCGGCGGTGCCGACGAGTGGTCCTCCGGAGTCACCGGGCTGGACCGAGGCGTCGACCTCGATCAGTCCGCGTAGCTGGTGCGACGAGTGCTGGTAGTCGTCGCGTGCGACGACCGACCGGTCGAGCGAAATCACTTCGCCGGTGGTGATCGTCGGTGCGCCGCCGCGGCCGCGGGCGTTGCCTATCGCTTCTACGTGGTCCCCGACCTGGACGTTGTCGGAGTTGCCGAGGACAGCGACCGGGAGGGCGGTGGCGCCCGTTAGCCGCAACAGTGCGATGTCGTGGTGTGGGTCGGTTCCCACTACGTCCGCTCGGTAGGTTCGTCCGTCGTTGGGGTCGGTCGCGGTGATGGCGGTGGCGCCGTCGACGACGTGGTTGTTCGTAACCACGACGCCGGTGGCGTCCAGCACGATGCCGGTCCCGGCGCCCGCGGCCTTCGGCAGGCGGGTGTTGATGTCGACCACGCCGACGCCTTCGCGGTGTCCGCGTGTTCCTTGGGTAGGGCTGGTGCCGGGGCTCGAGGCGCGAGGGGTAACGCAGGCCACGGTCGCCGCGGGTGAGGATGGCTGCGCCCCGGGATGAAGGGCGAGAAGGATCAGAGCCACAACCAACGCGACGACTGGTTTCGAGGTGGCCTGTGCCTGCATGATCTAGTCCTACCGCAGGTGATTGAGTCACGCTCGGCTCTGACGGGTGGATCAGAGCGGCTGCTCGTCACCGCGCGGCCACTGGTTCCGTCCCGGCTCGGGAATTGTCAGCCCAGCGAGCGCAGGAAGCCCACTGGATCCCGGATCAGGTGTCCGAGTAGGCCGGGAGCAGCGCTTTCATCGCGAGAGTGTGGGACGAGTCGACAATGGACCTCGAATCGCCGGCGATGAGCAGGACCTGCAGCCCGCGCCACACGCCGACGATCGCCGTCGCGGTCAGCCGCGGGTCCGGGATCCGGTCGTCGTCGGCGAGCGCGTCGGCGACGGCCTCGGTCCACTCCGTCCGCGTTCGTTCCAGGAACGGCCCGTAGCGGTCCGGCCGGTCGGAGGCCATGCCGAAGCGGGCGAAGAAGAGTCTCAGGTGCGGCAGGCGCTCGGGGTTGGAGATGTGCTGCCAGGCGGCCGCGATCCGCGCCTCGGACGACTTCTCGGCCAGCATGAGCTCGGTCAGTTTGGCCACGAAGAGGCTGCGGTCGAGGATCTCGTCGATGGCCGCGCCCAGGATCTGGTCGAGGGATTTGAAGTGGTACAGCAGCATCCGGTTGTTCGACCCGATGCCTCGTGCCAGTTCGCTAAGTGAGAGATCGACGACGCCGTGCTCGAGGACGTAGTCGCGGGCCAGCCCCAGGAGGCGAGCACGTTCCGATGGACCGCTAGCCACGGACCGAGATGCTATCCGGACCGCCGGCGCGCCCGAGTGTGCCGCTGATGCCGATCGTCACGACGCGGTCGCCTCGTGCTCCGCGACCGCGGCCAGTGCCCGGTCGATCTCCGACCGGTCTGCGAATGAGCCGAGGAAGCTGTTGCGCGCCAGGGCCGCCAACTCCTGGGGGCCAAGGCCGAGATGCTGTTGCAGCGCGGCGTAGTTGTCATTGACGTAGCCGCCGAAGTAGGGCGGGTCATCGGAGTTGACGGTGACGAGGACACCGGCCTTCATGAACTCCGCGATGGGGTACGTGCTGAGGTCGGCAGTCACCTGCAGACGCAGGTTCGACAGCGGGCACATGGTCAGCGGGACGCCGTCGTCGGCCAGCCGAGCCACGAGGTCCGGATCCTGCGCGGCGGTGTAGCCGTGGTCGATACGTTCGACCCCGCACAGGTCAAGCGCTTCGCGGATGTAGGACGGCGGACCTTCCTCGCCGGCGTGGCAGGTCAACCGGTAGCCCTCGTCGCGGGCGGCGGCGAAGAACCGGGCAAACTTCGACGGCGGGTTGCCGGCCTCAGCGCTACCCAGTCCGATACCGAGGATCGAGTCGCGGAACGGGCGCAGGGCCTCGAGGAGCTCCAGCGCGGCCGCCTCGGTGCGGTGGCGCTGGGCGGTGACGATCAGGGCGCCGTCGATGCCGCTGTCCGTGCGGGCGTCGGCGATGGCGTCGAGGATGCCACCGAGCTGATCGGCGGTGGGGATGTCACGGTCGAGGAAGGTCTGCGGGCCGAAGAACATCTCCGCCCGGCGGACGCCCTCGGATGCCGCGCGGCGCAGGTAGGCGGCGGTGAGGTCGTAGTAGTCCTCGCGGCGGCAGAGGACCTTGCAGCCCTCGAAATACAGCGGCAGGAAGTGCTCGAGCCCGGTGAAGGAGTACAGGGCACGCAGCGCGTCCGTCGACTCCCACGGCAGCGTGATCCCATTGCGCGCGGCAAGGCGGAACATCTCGTCGGGCTCGAGGGTGCCCTCGAGGTGGACGTGCAGCTCCGCCTTGGGGAGCGCGGCGATGAAGGACATGTCACCTCTCGTGGAAACCATACTGAACTGTTCGATTCACTTCCTGATCGGACAGTACCCGTCGGACCGCGCAAGTCAAGGCGAGCCGAGCCGGACGGAGCGCCCGTGTGGCCTGCCTACCCGTCGACATCCAGGCCATCGTCGGCTGCGCACCCTCCTCGTCACGGGACCGCGAACAGGAACCCGCGGCACGCGCCAACCTGCGTGAAAGCCCCAGCGTCAACCAGCCCGGCTAGTGACGGGGTGCGGGGAACGGCCGTTCCGGAGCGGGAGTACCGCCGGCTCGGTCGATGGCGCGCAACTCGTCGAGGCTGTCGGCGAGGGTGCGGCCCGCCAATGCGCCGAGGACGGCTGCCTCGGTCTCGTCGGTGAGCTTGGTGAAGTACTCGGCGCAGTGGTTGGTGACCAGGCACTCCCGGGGGCCCTCCGGGCGGGGGGCCCACAGCGGCTTGTCGCCGATGGATGAGCGGTAGATCTCTCCGAGGGTGATCTGGTCCGCGGACCGGCCGAGGCGGACACCCCCGCCGCGGCCTTTGATGGACGCGACGAGACCGTCCTGTACCAGCGTGACCATCAGCTTGCGCACCAGGCTCGGGTTCGTGTTCAGACTCCTGGCGAGCTGGGTCGAGCTGAGGACGGGACTGTCCTCTTCCTCGGCATGGCCCAGTAGGAGCATGGCCTTCAGTGCGCTGGAGAACCTCACGTCCAGCATGCTCGTACCCCTCTTTGGTCCGGGTGGCTCCCGACGTCCCCATATTAGCAACTTTCACAGTTGCAGTTTTGTCGGAGGATATGTACTTTTCACAGATGCAGATTGCGGTCACTCCAGATGCCCGCCCGCGGCGCACCAGCGACCGGTCGCCCGTCTGCCGGACAAGCCCGGGCACCGATAGCCACCACAGCGAGAAGCCGGAGAACGTCATGAGCACCGAGAGTGAGATCAGGGGGATCGTGTCCCGATACACCCGGGCCGCCGACCGGCGCGACGGCGAGGCGCTGGCGAAGCTCTTCGAGGCCGACGCCGTCGTCGAGGTCCACCACCGCGGGCCCGATGGGGATGAGTTGCTGGGAACCCTCTCCGGAGGAGCGCAGATCGCGGCTGCCATGTCCACGGCCATGGCGCCGCACCCGCCCCTGGGTTGGAGTCACCACACCACCTACGACCACCTGGTCTCCGTCGACGGCGACGAGGCCAGCATCGAAACCCAGTTCATCACCTTCGACGTCGTCGGAACCCCGAAGCCCGAGGGCGGGTGGCCCCTCGGCACCTTCGGCGCTCAGGGCACCATCAAGCCCATCGAGTCCGGGTACTACCGCTTCGCCTTCCGTCGGACCGACGGCGTCTGGCGCGTCCGTCACCTGGGCGTCATCCACGACATCCCCTACGTCTTCTGATCACCCTGAGGCCCGTCCCCGACATCGGCACTCAACCGGGAGGTTTCCCAGGCATGGCAACACTTGGACTCATCGGCAGTGGACACACCGGTGGCACGCTCGCCCGGCTGAAACACATGAGCTCACCGATAGCGAAGTGGTGCAGCGGCACCTGGCCGGGGCGTACGTCGTGAAGGGGTTCAACAACATCGACTACGCACACCTGGCGGCACTGCCGCGGCCCGTGGACGCGCCCGACCGCACCGCCCTGCCGATCGCCGGCAACGACCCGGGCGCAAGGAAGCAGGCCGCCGAGTTGATCTCGTTGCTCGGGTACGACTGCGTGGTCCCGCCGGCTGAGGGCCGAGCTGGATCTTTAACGCTCTCGGTAGAGTCGGATTAGAAGGTGCGCAACGATCCATGACGGAGGTTGCCCAAGTGGCCGAACTCGGTTCCCGTTTGTCCTATGAGGTCCTTGTCTCGGATGGTGTCCCGAGGAAGATCGCTCTACGCATGCCGAACGGCGAGGAGATTGTCTCCTCGCCGATCTCGTCGACTTTGATTTACGGGGAGCGGGACGCTGTCTTGGTGGATCCGCCGCTGACCAATGGGCAAATCGCGCAGGTCGCGGATGGTGTGGCTCGTTCAGGTAAGCGGCTCGCGGTTGTGTACATCACTCACGGCCACCCCGACCACTGGTTCGGGACGGCGTCGTTGCTGGAGCGATTTGGCGATGCCGACAGCGTCGTGTACGCCACGGAGGGCACCATCCGGCAGATGCGTGCGCAGCTGGAGGGCAAGGAGGAGGGGTTCGCCAAGTCCTTTCCCGGGGTCCCAGAGAACACGCCGGTTCTGGCCGTCCCTGTACCCGCTGATGGGTTTTGGCTGGATGGCCACGTCTTGCGCGCTGTCGAGACTGGCCACACCGACACGGACGACTCCACCGCCTTACATGTGCCCTCGCTCGGCCTCGTCGTCGCCGGCGATGTCGCCTATAACGGTGTCCATCAGATGATGCTCGAAGGCGGCGACGGCGGCCTTGAAGCGTGGCTCGCCGGAATCGATCGGATTGCCGCGCTGAACCCGCGCCTTGTAGTCGCCGGTCACAAGAACAAGAACCTGCCCGACGATCCGAAAATCCTGGACGAGACTCGCCAATACCTGCGCGATGCGATCCGCATCCTCGCTGGCAAACCCACGCCACTCGAGTTCTTCGACGAGATGATGAAACTTCACGGCGACCGGCTCAACCCTGGTCCGCTGTGGTACAGCGGCTTGGGCTTGCTTGCTTGAGAACGCTCAACGGCTGAGCGCTATGGCTCTAGTCCCGGCTGTGTAAAGCCTGCGAGAGCGCGCTCATGCTGATGTCGACGATCGTGCGGAGCTGCTGCTGGCTCGCCTGGGCCCTGCTCATCACGGCCAGCGACAGGTTGACCGCCAGGATGTGAGTGGCGTAGTTCTCGGCGTCGCCCTCGGTCAACTCCGTGAGGTTCAAGGCGGTCCGCAGCCGCGCACGCTGAAGCCCCACAGCTTCGATCGCACGCGTGGCGATAGCGGGGCTGAGCACTGGTGTCGCCATCGCGGTCTGAGCCATCAGACATCCGTCCGGCACGTCGGGGTCGGCGATACGTTGGAGGGTGACCTCGAAAAACGCCTGTACCGCCCGCAGCGGTTCCCCGCACGCACCGGAGGAAAGCGCCTGGTCGTACCTGTCGCCATACCGGACCGCGTAGCGGTCCAGACAGCGCAGGTAGAGCGAGTCTTTGTCGCCGAACGAGGAGTAGATGGAACTTCGGTTCAATCCGGTCGCCCTGGAGAGGTCGTCGAGCGAGGTGTCGGCGTACCCGGCCCGCCAGAACTGGACCATCGCCGCGTCGAGCACGATGTCCACGTCGAACTGCTTCTTCCCGGCCATCCCGCATGCACCCCGTTCTCGAGCCAGCCTTGCCCATCCTATCTTGAACTGAACAGTCCAAGATGAGCTAGGCTCGAGGCGTGACCGACGCAGCCATCGCCCCAAACGGCTCTCCCGACCAGAACCACGTCCTCGGGCTGCCGCTGCGCGAACTCGCGGGCTTCACCCACCGCTGGGTCGACGCGGAAGGAATCCGGCTTCACGCCGTGGCAGGCGGTCGGTCGAGCGGGCCCACCGTCGTGCTGCTCGCCGGATTCCCGCAGACCTGGTGGGCTTGGCACAAGGCGATGCCGCGCCTTGCCGAGCGCTTCCACGTAATCGCGCTCGACCTGCCGGGACAGGGCCACTCCGATCGTCCCCAAGGGGGCTACGACACTCACACCGTCGCTTCGCGCGTCCAGGCCGCGCTGACCGCGCTCAACGTGCCGAAGTACTGGCTCGTCGCCCACGACATCGGGGCCTGCGTCGCCTTCTCGCTCGCCCTGAGGTACCAAGACCGCCTGCACGGCGTCGCCCTACTCGACGCCGGCATTCCCGGAATCACCCTCCCGGACACCATCCCAACGGATCCCGAACGGGCCTGGAAGACCTGGCACTTGGCATTCCACCTGGTGCCCGAACTGCCCGAGACGCTGATCACCGGCCGCGAGCGTGACTACGTGGCCTGGTTCTTGAGGGTCAAGACCCTGTACCCGAACACGTTCGACAGCGCCGATATCGACCACTACGCCGCCGCCATCGCAGCCGAGGGAGGACTCCGAGCTTCTCTCGCCTACTTCCGCGACGCCCCGGAATCAGCGCGCAAGAACCAGGACGCTCTCGCTCCAGGACGAGGGCGCTTGACCATCCCGGTCCTGGGAATCTCCAGCTCCCACGGCTCGATCCCCGACATGGCCGCCTCCGTCAGTCCCTGGGCAGAGAACGTGACCGGCGTCGTCATCCCGGAAGCCGGGCACTTCATTCCCGACGAGCAGCCCGACGCAACTGTGGACGCGTTGACCGCGTTCATCGATAACGCGCGTGTCGGGTAGAGCGTGTCAGGGAGTTCACCAACACCAGATCCCCCGCACCGATCGCTGGTCAGAGTGGAAAGAGTGCGTTTGATGAGTGGGATGCGCTATCAGAGCGCGCGGCCCAGGCCGCATCACCTGCCGTTCCGAAACGGCAGCTTCGATCCAGTCGACGCGGCCGGCATCGCCGCGCTGTCCGCGATCGTCGGCGAAGCCAAACTGGCCCCGGTGTGGCAGCGGGCCGCCGAGCCGTTCGCTGGAATCACCACCGACGGCACGGTCGTGCCCGGCCTGTTCACCATCGCTGACGAGGGATTCGACGTCGACGGCGTCGTGCACGCGGCGCGGGCCTACCTGGACGGATTGCACGCGGGCCAGCGTCCGGCGGCCAGCGCGGCGATCGACGGGCCGGAATGGCGGTTGTGGATCAACGCGTTCCTTACCTTCCCGTCGCACGGCCTGCTGCTGGAGGAATTGACCGAGCGCCAGCGGGCGGCCGCGCTCGCGGTAATCGCCGCGACGCTCAGCGCGGCCGGGCACGGGCTGGTGCGCGATGCCATGCAACTCAACGGCCGACTCGGCGAGCTCTGCGCCAGCTATCCGGACACGCTCACTGAATGGAAGTACTGGTTCACCCTGTTCGGCACGCCATCGCGGGACGAACCATGGGGATGGCAGCTGATGGGTCACCACCTGGACGTCAACTGCCTTATCCTCGGGCGCCAGATCGTGCTCACGCCGAGCTTCGTCGGCACCGAGTTCGACGGAGAGCAATTGTTCGCCGACCACATCAGGGCCGGCGTCGAACTGATGACGTCAATTGCCCCGGCCCAGCGGGACGCCGCGCTCTTGTACCCGTCGATCCGGTCGGCCGATCTGCCCCCCGCGCTCAGCGGAGCGGCGGACGGCCGAACCAGGGCCGGCGCGGGACAAGACAATCTGATCCTCCCGTACGAGGGGATCGCGGGCGACCGACTGTCGCCTGGGCAGCGCGAACTGCTGGTGAACCTGATCCGGCCGTATCTCGCTGCCTTGCCCTCCGGCCCGATGGAAGCCAGGCTCGAGCAGGTTCGGCGCCATCTCGACGACACCCATTTCGCCTGGATCGGCGGCTGGGGCGAATCGGAACCCTGCTACTACAAGATCCACAGTCCGGTGCTGATCGTCGAGTACGACAACCATTCCGGGATCTTCCTGGATAACGACGAGCCCAAGCAGTACCACGTCCACACCGTGGTGCGCACACCCAACGGCAATGACTATGGCAAGGACCTCCTGCGCCAGCACTACGCCCGATTCCACTGAGGGAGCGGGAACGGGCGCTGTCTCCCATAGTCCACTCAGGAGGAATCGACCCATGTCCAAGCTGACTCCCGGCGAGGAATCGGTGTCATGGCAGGAACTCACGGCGGACATCCGCGGCAAGGGCCTACCCGGGCACCAGCTCTACCTTGTCCTGTCCGAGGCGACGAACGGCCCGGCCGCGGTGCTGGCCAACCGGGAGCCGCACCTGGCCTATCAGATGCGGCTGGAATCCGAAGGGGTGCTCTTCGTTGCCGGCCCGCTCGCTGGCGAGGACGGGCAGTCCTGGGACGGCTCAGGCGCGTTCGTCTACCGGGCGCCTTCGCTGGAGCGAGCCCGGGAGATCGCCGGTGCCGATCCCATGCACGTGGCCGGCGCCCGCCGGTTCCGGATCATGCCGTGGCTGGTCAACGAGGGCAGTGTTTCCGTTCGGCTGTTCTTCTCCGGGGCGGCACCGCGGCTGGTCCCATGACCGATGAGGCCGACAGGCGGTGTTCGGTCTGCGCTGGTTCCGCGAGAACCGCGACGTTCCCGCGCTGACCCGTGACCACGGCATCGCCCCTCGGCGGCTGACCAGTCGCCACCTCGGAACAGAGCTATCGGCCCCGAGGTGACCGTTGCGGTGCGCCGTGGAGCGGCGCGGGGACGCCGTAGTCGCGCGCGATGCGGGCGCGGGTCCGGTCGAGCTCGGCCGCGAGGTCGAAGCGGTCCGGTAGCACGATCCAGCCGTAGGCGAGGCCCACGCCGACGGCCACGACGTCGGCGACGGCGGTGGAGATCTCGACATCGGGCCGGACGGAGCCGTCGTCGATGCCCGAGCGGAGACCCTGTTCCACCGTGCCGGCGATCCGTTCCATCCAGGCGGTGATCCGGGGCCGCAGGGGAGAGCCGCGCTTGACCGCCTCGAAGCTGAGCACGAACATCGACTCCAGGAACGCCGGATCCTCCGCGAAGAGTTCGCCGAGCCGGTCGAACGGTGTGAGCGCGCGCTTCAGCCCGGTGACCGCCGCATCGGCGGGTGGGTCGAGCCGCTGCTCGTACTCGGTCCGCAGCAGGGTGTCGAGCAGCGCGTCCTTGCTGCCGTAGCGGGCGTGCACCATCGCCCGGCTGTACCCGGCCCGGCGCCCGATCTCGGCGGCGGTCGTCGCCTCCCACCCCTTCTCGGCGATCAGCTCCGCCGACGCGGCCAGCAGCCGTCGGCCGGAGAGCTCGAGTCGCTCGGCCTGGGTCCGGCGGGTACGTGTGGTGGCCATAGTGTTGACATATTAGACGATCGACAACTAACTTGGCTGTTCATCTAGTTGTCTGCTGTCAAATATGTGCACGGAGGACCTGTGACGGCGTTGTCGACGGTTCCGCTGCCCGCGACGATCGCAGCGGTGGACGGGCGGTGGCTCACGGCCGCGTTGCGGGAGAGCGGGGTGATCGGGCCGGGCGCGCGGGTCGCCACGGTGGAGGTGCGGCGGATCGCGCTGGAGACCGGCTTCTCGTCCGAGCTCTACCGGCTGCGCCTGACCGGCGACGACGGCGTGCCGGCCAGCGTCGTGGTCAAGATGCCGACGGGCACGGCCGTCCGCGAGGCGATGGACCTGGTCGGTGGCTACCGGCGGGAGGTGACGTTCTACGAGCGGGTCGCCGGCCGGGCCCCGTTGGGCACGCCTCGGGTCTACGCGGCGCGAATGGCCGAGGCGTCGAGCGACTTCATCCTGGTCCTGGAGGATCTGGGCGACTGGGAGAACGCCGACCACCTGGCCGGGCTCTCGGTGGCACGCGCCCGGCAGTGCATCGCGCAGCTGGCCGACCTGCACGCCTGGTCGGCACGTCCGGCCAACGCCGACCTGCTGCGGGACTTCCCGAGCCTGGACGACCGGGTGACCCGCCAGGTGTTCCCGGTCCTGTTCGCCGAGGGCTGGCGGGTGTACCGCGAGCAGGCGCCAACCCCGGTCCCGGCGGCGGTGGCCGGCTTCGCGGAGCGCTTCGGCGAGCACACGGCGACCGCGCTCGGCGCGCTGACCGAGCGCCGTTGCCTGGTCCACGGTGACATCCGCGCCGACAACCTGTTCTTCCGCGACGGACAGCTCGCCGTGGTCGACTTCCAGCTCGCCTCGCTGGCGGCGGGGCCGGTCGACATCGGTTACCTCGTCAGCCAGGGCCTGACGACGGCGGAACGGGGTGGCCACGACGAGGAGCTGCTGCGCGGGTACGTCGAGCGGCTGGCCGAGGGCGGCGTGCGCGACTACGGCTTCGACCAGGCGTGGCGGCACTACCGGTTCGCGGTGGCGTTCTTCCTGCTCTTCCCGGTGATCGCGGTGCGCGGTTGGGAGCTGCTGCCCGCCCGGGCACGTGAGCTGTGCCTGTGCCTGATCGAGCGAGGCATCGCGGCGATCGAGGAGATCGACGCGCTGGCGGTGTTCTCGTGACCGCCCCGGTGCGTACCGCGCGCGAGGTCGTCGAGCTGTACAACCTCGTCGTCTGGAACCAGCGCGACTTCGCGCTGGCCGATGAGCTGCTCGCCGACGAGGTCACCCGGCATGGCGTGGAGGAGGTCGTCACGCTGACCCGGGGACAGGCCCGGCAGCGGGTGGAGCGGCTGTGCGCGAGCGTCGAGCGCCTCCGGTTCGAGCTGCCGGTCGTCGTCGCCGGTGACGACGGCGAGCACGTCGCCATCGTCTACCAGGCCGAGACGGCCGGTCCTGGCGGCGCCGCCGGCGCGATCGCGAGCATCGAGGTCTTCCGCGTGGTCGACGGCCGGATCACCGACGTATGGAACAACACCCACCAGAACGGATACTGGCGATGAGCGCGCAGCGGTTCGACGAGCTCGGCTTCTACCTGCTCGCCGGCGCCCCGGAGGGCCCCGCCGACCTGCTCCGGGAGGCCCGCCGCGGCGAGGAGCTGGGCCTGGGCACCGGCTTCATCTCCGAGCGCTGGAACGTCAAGGAGGCGGCATCGCTGACCGGGGCGGCCTGTGCGGTGACCTCCCGGATGCACATCGCCACGGCGGCGACGAACCACAACACGCGCCATCCGCTGATCTCCGCATCCTGGGCGACCACGATGCACCGGCTCTCCGGCGGGCGGTTCACGCTGGGCATCGGCCGCGGCGTGGCCGCCCTCTACGAGGCGTTCGGGCTGCCGCCGGTCACCACCGCGCAGATGGAGGACTGGGCCCACCTGATGCGCCGGCTCTGGCGGGGCGAGACCGTCGTCGGGCACGACGGGCCGGCCGGCAGCTACCGTGCCCTGCGGCTGGACTCGGACTTCGACGAGGACATCCCACTCGCGCTGGTCGCCTTCGGCCCGAACAGCCTCGCGCTCGGTGGCCGGGTGTTCGACGACGTCATCCTGCACACCTACTTCACCCAGGAGACGCTGCGGCGCGCGGTGACGACGGTCAAGGACGCCGCCGTGCGGGCCGGACGCAACCCCGACGATGTGCGGGTGTGGTCGTGCTTCGCCACCATCGGCGACCACCTGCCCGAGGAGCTGCGGCTGAAGAAATCCGTCGCCCGGCTCGCGACCTACCTGCAGTACTACGGCGACCTCATGGTCCGGACCAACCGCTGGGACCCGGCCGTGCTCGAGCGCTTCCGGGCCGATCCGCTCGTCGCGTCCTTCGCCGAGCCCATCGACGGCAAGGCGACCGCGAAGCAGATCGCGCACGTCGCGGAGCTGCTGCCCGACGAGTGGCTGGAGCCGTCGGCGACCGGCTCGCCCGAGCAGTGCGCCGCCCGGGTCCGCCGTGAGTTCGAACTGGGCGCGGACCGGGTGATCCTGCACGGCGCGACACCCGACGAGCTCGAACCCATCCTCGGCGCCTACCGCGCCGCCGAGCCCATCCCCACCTCGGCTGGTCGGGACTAGCCAGATGGAGATCACCGGCACGCGGGTCCTGATCACCGGAGCGAGCCGTGGCCTCGGCCGCGACCTGGCCCTTGGCTTCGCCACCGCCGGCGCCGACGTCGCGCTGGTCGCCCGCAACGCGGACGCGCTGGCCGAGCTGGCCGGGCTCACCGGCGGCCGCGCCTACCCGTGCGACCTGGCCGACCGCGCGGCCGTGCGCGGCCTGCTCGCGCGGGTCGAGGCCGACGGGCCGGTCGACATCCTGGTCAACAACGCCGCCGACGAGGGCATCGGGCGCTTCACGGAGCTGAGCGCCGACACGCTGGAGTTCATGGTCAGGCTCAACGCGCTGGCGCCGGCCGAGCTGACCCGCCAGGCCCTGCCGGGCATGCTCCGCAGGGGCCGAGGCCACGTGGTCCATGTGTCCTCGTTCGCGGGGATCGTCGTGCCGCCGATGCTCGCCACCTACGCCTCGACCAAGGCGTTCCTCAGCCACCACGCCGTCAACCTGCAGTTCGAGCTCAAGGACACCCCGGTCGGCGTGACCCGCGTGGAGCTCGGCGAGATCGCCGGCACCGACATGATGGCGCACGGCCGCACCGAGCCGGCGCTGGCGGGCATGTTCGAGCGCATGTACCGGCTGCGGCTCAACCGGCAGCTCAACTCGGCGGAGATCACCGCTGCGGTACTCGACGCCGTCCGGGAGAACCGCTGGTCGGTGCGGCTGCCGAGGCGGCTGTCGCCGGCGTCGCTGCTCGCCGACGTGCCCCGCCGCATGACCTGGCTGCTCGCCCGTGGCCTCACCACGCCCCCGGCCGCCGAGCCCCGGTCGACGTCGCTCTACCGCTGAAACACCCTCGCCATCACCAACACGCTGGGAACAGAAGAGAGGCACGTCGATGCGCGCAGCAGTCGTCAAGAAGGTTGGGGGACCGGAGGCGGTCGAGATCGTGGAGGTCCCCCTCCCGGAACCTGGTCCCTTCCAGGTCCGTATCAAGGTCGCGGCCGCCGCGCTCAATCCCGCGGACGCCGCGGTGTGGGCCGGGGTCTTCGGGCCGCTGGAGGAGATGGAGCACGCCGGTCTGGGTTTGGATGCGGCGGGGACGATCGACGCGGTCGGCCTGGGTGCTCTGCTGGAGGTCGGCACACCGGTGATCGCGTTCGACTCCGGGGCCCTGCGCCCGACAAAGGCTCAGGCCGAGTACCTGGTTGTCCCCCTCAACTCCATCGCCGTTGCTCCTGAGGGGATGGACCTGACGCTCGCGGCGACGATCCCGCTCAACGCGATGACGGCCGCACAGGCCCTGGATCAGCTCCCGCTGCGTCCCCGCGACACCCTGCTGGTCACCGGCGCCGGTGGGGCTGTCGGTGGCTATGCGGTGGAGTTGGCCAGAACGCGGGGTGTGCGGGTTGTCGCGCAGGGCCGGCCGGAGGATGAGGGGTTCCTCCGCGGCCACGGCGCCACCTGGTTCGTCTCGCGCGAGGAGGAGCTGAGTGAGACGGTGCACCGGTTCGTGCCACTGGGCGTGGACGGCGTGCTCGACGCGGCCGCGTTGGGCGAGCCCGCGCTGGCGGCTGTGCGCGACGGCGGCATCTTCGTGAGCGTGCGGGTCGACGTGCTGCCGCGACCGCGGCGGGGCGTCGTGGTGCGGAACATCGCCGCCAGCCCCGACGCGGCCCGGCTGGCCTACCTCTCCGCGCTCGCCGAGGTCGGTCTGCTGACCCCACGCGTTGCGCGGATTTACCCCCTCGCGGAAGCCGCGGAAGCCCACGCCCAGCTCGCCCGAGGCGGCCTGCGCGGGCGGATCGTGCTGGTGCCGTGAGCCGAGGGTCCGGACACCGACGACAACATGTTCGCGGGGCGCTGCAAGTCGGGAGGTGTTAAGGGCGACTGTACGTTACTTAACACGCGGGCCGCGCGGATGGGGTCCGCGGTGCGCGCCACGGTTCTGGTGAGCGGCGGCTCGATAGACTCCGCGCCATGACGGACCGCCAGGTGACCTCGGCGAACGCTGTTGTCGCCGATCTTGGTCACACCATCCGCGTGGTGCGCGAGGGGCAGAATGTATCCCTGCGCGAACTGGCACGGCGTGCGGGCATCAGTGCCAGCGCGTTGTCGCAGATCGAGACGGGCAAGACTCGCCCTACGGTCAAGACCGCCTATGAGATCGCCCGCCAACTCGGGGTGCGGCTCACCGATCTCTCCGCGGGGGCGACGAGCCTGGACGGGACAGGGTTGCCCGTCGCGGCCGGCCCGTTCCCGCCGCCGGTCGGCCACGGGGATGTCGTCCGCAATGGCCTGGTGGCACATCTGCGCCAGCCGGTGGAGTTGATCCGCCGCGAAGCCCAGCAAGTCGTGGATCTCCAAGGGGGCGAGCGGTTCAGGGTGCTCAGCGGCCACGCCCTGCCCGGGGCGAACTGCCTGCTCCTCACCTACGAACCCGGAGCGACCTCGCCGCCCGGCGAGGAGTTCGTCCGCCACGCCGGCCACGAGTTCAACTACCTTGCCGCCGGCCGCCTGGTCATCGAGGTCGGCACAGAGCGGTACGAGTTGAAGCCGGGCGACACTCTTACTTTTCCCGCCACGACACCACACCGCCTGTCCAATCCCTGGGAGGAGACCGCCGAGCTCGTATGTGTGTTCGTCAGCAGCCCCGGCCCCTGAACAGCGGTGTGACCAGCTGAACGGACCGGGACCGCCTGGGCGAGGCTGTCGATCACTGCCCTCGTGTCGGTTGCTTAACACGAGCTTTACACCACTTAACAGGGGTGGCATGAACAGCCGCTGAAGTGTTGTCATGCAGCGAGGCTTAGCGACAAGGCACTTCCACACTGCCCGAGCCGGTGGTGTCGGGTGACGGCCACGACCGTGGTTTTCGCGGGAAGGCTTCTCACAGGTTCACACCAGGACACGTCCGACCTGATCAGCGACGGCGCACTCGTCATCCAGGACGCGACGGTGCGGTACGCGGGACCGCGTGCGGATCTGCCCGAACTCGACGGTGACGTGGTCGAGATCGACGCCACCACCTCGCTGGTCATGCCCGGACTGGTCAACGCCCACCACCACGTCGGACTCACCCCCACTCAGCTCGGGGTGCCCGATGACTCGCTCGAACTGTGGATTGCCCGCAGGCACGGGCCACCGGAGGTGGATCCCTACCTCGACACCGCGTGCGGCGCCGTGGACCTCCTCGCGGGCGGCGTGACCACTGTCCAACACCTCAACGGGCGCCTACGCGGCGATCCTGAGCAGTATGAGGCGGCCGACACGGCCGTGCTGCGGGCGTACGCCGACGTCGGCATGAGGGTCTCCTACTCCCGGGGGCTGACGGACCAGAACCGTTTCGTGTACTCCGACGACGAGCAGTTCATCGCTTCGCTCTCCCCGGACGAGCAGGCGACGGTGCGCATGGTGATGCCCGCTCGCTATGAATCCTCCGAGGAGCAACTGGCCTCGAGCTACACGCGACTACGCGAAAAGTGGCACGGGGCCGCCGACGGCCGCATCGCCATCCAACTCGCGCCGGCGAACCTGCACTGGTGCAGCGATGAACTGCTACTGGCCGCGGCCGAGATCTCCGAGCGCGACAACGTCGGTATGCACATGCACCTGTCCGAAACGCCTTACCAGGAGGTCTACGCCGCCCAGTTGTCAGGCGGTCGCACCGCGGTGGGGTACCTGCGCGAACGTGGGCTGCTGTCCTCTCGGCTAACCCTCGGTCACGCCGTGTGGATCGACGACGCGGACATCGACCTGCTGGCGGCCAGCGGCACCATCGTCTGCCACAACCCAGGGAGCAACCTGCGCCTGCGCAGCGGCCTGGCACCAACGGCGCGATTGCGGGCAAACGGCGTCCGGCTGGCACTCGGGATCGACGAGGCAGGTCTGGCCGACGACCGCGACATGTTCAGTGAGATCCGGTTGGCCTGGGCGCTGGCGCAGGCACCCGGTCAGGACACCACCGCGCGCACCACGGCGACCCAGGCCTTGGACATGGCGCTGGATGGCTCGGCGGCCAGCACACCGTTTGCCGGGCGCATCGGCCGTCTGCAACCGGGCTATGCCGCGGACTTCCTGGTGCTGGACTGGGAGTCGATCACTGGGACGTACCTGGACCCCGCGGCCGAACGGATCGATGCGGTCGTCCGACGGGCACGCCCAGCCGCGGTGCGGCAGGTGTATGTCGCCGGCGAACTCGTCTTCGCCGCAGGTCGGGCGACCAAGGTCGACGATTCCGCGATGCGGTCGGAACTACGCGGATTTTTGGCCGGCCGAGTCGGCCCCGGGCAACGGGACCGCCAATCCGCCGCCGCGGCGCTCGAGGCCGCTGTGGCCCGCTTCTACACCAGCTCGCCGTGGCGGGAATGGCGGGAAATCACGAAGGAGAGGGCGTCATGGAACAACCTCTGACCGGGCAGCGGCATCTCGAGAACGCCGGATTCGTGGAGCTGCTGGCCGAGCGGATCGCCAAGCACATTCTGGACATCATTGAAGCGGAATTCCCGGCTTGACGGCAAATCGAAATAGTCCTGGCCATTCGCGCATATCAAACCAGGAGTCACCGTGAAGATGGCACCAACAGTGCAGACGCGGACCGAGAAATCCGGAACCGGGTCACCGGGCCAGCGGCCGAAGCTCGAGTCGTCGGACTTGCTGGAAGAGGTCGTACCGGAGTCCCGGCGCGATGGATCGCTGAAGATGACCCTGCTGTGGGTGACGTGCCAGGCGACCGTCTCCAACATGTACACCGGGTACCTGGCCCGTTCCGAAGGCATGTCGCTGGGTGATCTGTTGCGGGCCTCGCTGATTGCCGTCGTCGTCATGGCCGGCTACGGGTTGTTGGCGACCAACGTGGGGACCATCACGGGCCAGCCGCACTCGGTACTGGCAAGGGGGGTTCTCGGAAAGTCCGGGAGTGCCCTGGCGTCCGTGCTTCTCGTCCTGACCGGGTTGGGGTGGTACGGGTTCCAGGCGGTATTCCTGGCGCAACTCCTCAACGGCCTGGTCGGCCTCACCCATCTGCAGCTCTTCTGCGTGTTGTTCGCCATCGTGATGATCACGAACAACCTGCTCGGGTTCCGCAGCGTTTCCGGCTACGCCCGCTTGGCGGCTCCCGTTCTGCTTGTGTGGGGCGCGTACACCATCATCAAGGCCCTCGCCTTTACCGTGGGACCCAACCTGTTCGCCGCTCCGCACGTCCCGCCGACCCAGGGCATCCTCCTCACGGTCGGACTTCTGGTTGGCGTGGCCGTGTACGGCAACGAGCCCGACCTGTTCCGATACGCCCGCCGCGACCGCGGCCGCAACATCATGCCGCTGGTGGTCGGCTACGGGCTGGGGATGCTGGTGTTCCCCGCGGCCGGCTACCTCATGGCCGAGCTCTCCAGCGCCTCGACCCTGGGTGCCACGATGCAATTCTTCACCCAGTTCTCGCTGTTCGGACTCACCGCGCTGGCCGTCGTGGTATTCACCATCAACGTGGTCGCGGTAAACGACGCCAATCTCTACGAGGCGGTCAACGCCGTGCAGAACTTCCTGCGTGGCCGGCGGCGTATCGAGACCATCCTCGTACTCGGTGTCCTCGGCGCGGCGGTCGCCGCATTCATGGAGCAATCGTCCTCACTGCAGGACAACTTCTTCATCGTGGCCAATATGTGCGCGGTATTCCTCCCGTGCGCGACCATCGTCATGGCGATAGACGTGTTCCTCCTGGAACGGCTGTCGGGTTGCCGCCGGCCCGCCGGACAAGACGGCGTATCCAGAGCCGTAACGTCCTGGGCGGCGGCCTCACCAGGAAATGTGGGCGGGATCGTGGCGATCCTCGCCGGGCTTGTGGTCGGAGCCATCACCGGTGGCCTCATTCCCGGAACGTCGGGCTTCGGGAAGACCAACATCGGAATCCCCTCCGTGGAGGCGTGGGTGACCACCATCGTCATCTACCTGACGGCCATGCTCCTGGCGCGTGTCCTGTCTTCCTACCGCGCCAAGCAGGTCCTCCTCGGTCTGCCGGCCGTAGAGCCGGCGCCCGCGTGATCTCGGGGAGCGGTCGCACCTCATCGGGTCACGGCCGTCGAGGCGGCTCCTGCTGGGTCTCGTCGTCCCGCTCCCGCTTTGCCTGCGACCTGCGGAAGATGATGTCGAGCTGGTCCGCCCCGGCTGGTGCCTCAGCCGGCGGACCGCAGGGCGTCGAGGGGGCACTTCCGTTCGCGGCCGCGTACTGACCGATGTCGCGCGCCCGCTCGGTAGGGACGTGCTGGAACGAGCGAAGCTGCGCCAGCTCGCGTCTGAGCTCGGGGAACACCTCCAGTGCGGTCTGCGAGATACCAAATCTCGGGTCGTGCGAGCTGAAGTCGAACTCGTAGAGGGTGACGTTCAACGGATCTGAGGTGTCCCCCGCGAGGTTGCGAACCTTTCGGTGGGCCGCCTCGAGTGCGGGGACGGCGTCACGTCTCGCCCTCTCGGCCCGGACGGCTGCTTTGAACAGGGCCGCGGCGCGACAGCTCACCGCATAGAGCTCCTCGGCAGCGTTGCCGGCGGTCGCGGCTAGCGCTTCGTGCGCTTGACGGGCAGTCTCGTACTCCTCCTCGGCGACGGCGAGCAGCCGGAGCCGGGTTTCTTCCTTGGCCGCCCAGAGCGACTCCTGCCGGGCGAGCTCGGCGGCGAGGCTCTCGCGGCGGCGTGCCGAGGCGGCGTCATGGCTGGCGAGGCGGGAGCGCAGCTCATCCACCAGCTCCCGAGAGCCGTCGAGAAAACGGGCTGTGGCGGGCTGCGATCCGGGTTGATCGGCCTGGGGTGGCAGATCCCGGTCAACGGTGGGATCGGTGACGGTTGAACTGATCATGAGAGGTCCTTGGTGAGCAGAGGGAGTGGGGGAGTCGGATCGGCGGGAGAGGCTCGCGGATCCGGAGCGGCCGACCTGTTCCGTGGACGTCGTCGTGCCGGAGAGGTCGCGGGCACGACGTGCGCGATCGGCCCCACCGACGCCCGCCTGGGGCGTCGACGGCTGACCTGTGCCAGCGCCGGTGGTCCGGCGGCAGGAGGTGTGGAGCGCGGCGGCGTACGAGTTACCCGGAAGCGCTGACTACTGAGCGAACGCCGGCGGTGGGCCGCGGCGTGACGTGGCCTCTCCCGGCCGCCACTGTTGCGCCACGAAGGCAGGCACCCGATCCGGTGCGGCCACGACAGCCGTGATCCGCCCGTCGGAACGTGGCGGTGCGAGCACGATGCGCAGGGCGCACCGACGTGCATGCGAGAACAGGTGGAGCGCCGACTCGGCGGACCGGTGGGCGCCGAAGAGCAGCACCACCAGCACCGCGGTGGCCGCGGCGTGCGCGGCGAGCAGGCCGCAGCGAAGGCCGAGCACGGAGAGCAGCCCCAGTGAGGCGTGTTCCGGGACCGCCTCGAAATGGGAGTTCAGCGACGCGCTGAGCGCCAGGTGGATCCCCAGTTGGCCGACGCCGAGCATCGCCACGGCGACGGGTGCGCCACGGTAGGTGAAACCCGCGACCCGCTGAGCGGCGAACGTCGTCAGCACGCCGAGCGCCGCGGCCACCAGCAGCGGTACGCAGTCGACAGCGGCGCCACCGCCGCCCAGCACGTGGGCCACGACCCCGAGCACCACCGACGCGCTCGTCAGCACCAACGGCGACCGACGCGACAGGGCCGCATCGGGAGCGGGTCGGGTGACGGCTGTCACGCCGAGCAGCTTAGTGGTCACCCTCCGCGCCCCTGAGGCACCCCCGCCCGGTGGCGACGGACAGAGCGCGGGCTGGTCAGTCGATGTCCATCTTCGCCCGGTACCACGGGTAGTACCAGTCGCCGATGATGGTGGACTCCAGCGGCACCAGCACCCCGCCGTCGGGTTGGACGGCGTCTCGACCCACACCAGCGCCGTGCGGTCCGTGACCGCGGCCGCCACCGCGTAGGTGCCCACTGGCCGGCGTGCACGGCCCGGGTCCGGAACGCGGCGCCGTCGTAGTGCGCGCGTCGGGCGGGGTCCACCGGTCCACCGGTCATGGGGGCTCCTGTCGACTCTCGACTGTCGGCTCTCAGCGGCCCGGTCGGCGGGCCGGCGCGTCGAGCCTGGCGGCGGGGGCCTCCTGACCAGCGTCATCGTGTCGCGCCCGGCCGGGGGAGAACAGGGCGGAGCAGGGCACCGATGACCAGGCACGGGCCCACGCCGAGGGTGGTCAGCTCGATCGGCAGCAACCTCGCTGACGGGAAAACCGGCTGGCTGTCTGTTCGTCAGTTGGTCGCTCGGTGCGCGGCCGGACGCTCGAGGCCGAGGTGATCACGCAACGTCTCGCCGGCGTACCCGGTGCGGAAGCGACCCCGGGCCTGCAGGATCGGCACGACATGGTCGACGAACGTGCTGAGTTCTCCCGGAAGCGTCGAACCCATGATCGTGAACCCGTCGGCCGCGCCCGCGTCCTGCCAGGCGATCACGTGGTCGGCCAACTGCTCGGGCGTTCCGACGAAGTGGTTCTGGGTCGGGCCCTGTGCCAGCTGACGGGCCAGCTCCCGCAAGGGCAGGTCCGGCTGCTCCCGCGCCGCCGCGTACAACCGCTGCGCGCCGCTGGTCGGCAGCCGTTCGCCGGTGTAGAGCTTGGCGGGCAGGGGAACGTCCGGGTCGAACTCGTCGGGATGGTGGCCGGTCATGTAGAGCAGGTTCTGCCACCGGAACTCCGGGCTGCGTAGCTCGTCGAGATGGCGTGCTTTCGCCCGTGCCTCGGCCTCGGTACCGCCGAGGGTCACCATGAGAGCCGGGAGTACCAGTACGTGATCGGGGTCGCGGCCGGCCGCGGCCGCTCGAGCGCGCAGCTGGGTGCGATGGTCGACCGCGGCCTGAGGCGACGGAGGACCGGAGAAGACCAGGTCGGCGTAGCGGGCGGCCAGCCCGATCCCGGCCGAGGACTGCCCGGCCTGTACGAGCACCGGCCGGCCCTGCGGCGAACGCGGGAACGGCAGGATCCCCTCCACCTCGTAGTGGTCGCCCCGGAAGTGGGGCGCGTGCAGCTTGGCCCGGTCGCCCCAGATGCCCCGGCCGCGGTCACCCACGACCGCGTCGTCGTCCCAGCCGTCCCAGACCTGCTGCACGACGTCGACGAACTCGTGGGCCTGCGCGTACCGGTCGGCGTGCTCGGGGTGGCTGTGTTCGCCGAAGTTGGCGGCTACCAGCGGCGTGGTCGTGGTGACGATGTTCCAGCCCGCGCGGCCGCCACTGAGGTGATCCAGCGTGGCGAAGCGGCGGGCCAGGTCCCAGGGCTTGCTGTAGGTCGTGGATCCGGTCCCGATCAACCCGATTCGGTCGGTCACCGCCGTCAGCGCGGACAGGACGACGACCGGGTCGAACTGGGTCTGCGGCAGGTGAGTGACGCGATACTCCGGAATCGCGATGTTGTCGGCCAGGAAGATCGAGTCCAAGAGACCGCGTTCGGCGATCCGGCCGATCTCGGTGTAGTAGGACAGCCGCAGGACCTCGCGCACGTCGTCGTCGACGACTCGCCACGCCGACTCGTGGTAGCCGTTGGGCCAGATGAATGCCGTGAAATGCAGCGGGCGCCCGGACATTAGCGGCGGTTCCCGTCTCGTGGAGTGGCGAGGTGGCCGCCGACCGGCCCGTCGAGGCCGAGCTCCGTCTTCTGAACGCTCATGCCCGAACCAACCCGGTGCGGACCGCCGGAATTCCGTGGCAAGCCGGGTGCAACTCCCCGCGCGGATTCACCTACTCGACGGTTGGCACTGCACTCAGTAGATGTTGGACGGCCGCACCATTCCCTCGGCAAGGTCTCCGAGCTCCGGATCGACAATGGCACCCGGGTTGTGCAGCACCTCCTCGACCAGCAGCGTCTCGGTTGTGAGCAGCAGGGCCGCAATCGAGGCGGCGCTGCGCAGCGCCGATCGGGCGACCTTCAGCGGGTCGATGACGCCGTCGTCGAACAGGTCGCCGTAGCTTCCGGTGGCGGCGTTGAAGCCGTGGCCGGCCGGCAGTTCCCGCACCGTCTCAAGCACCGGGGCGCCGTCGTATCCGGCGTTGATGGCGATCCAGCGCAGCGGCTCGCCGAGGGACCTACGGACGATCTCGGCGCCTTCGGCGGCGTCCCCGTCGAGCGCGAGGCTGTCGAGCGCACCGCGGGCCTGCAGGAGGGCGGTGCCGCCCCCGGCAACGACGCCCTCGTCGAGGGCGGCGCGGGTCGCGGACAGCGAGTCCTCCACGCGGTGCTGCTTCTCCTTGAGCTCGACACCGGTAGCGGCGCCCACCTCGATGACCGCGACGCTCCCGGACAGCCGTGCGATGCGCTCCTGGAGGGAGTCCTGGTCGTGCTCGTTCTGGGCGCGCTCGAACTCGCGTTTGAGCTGCTCGATGCGCTGGGACACCGCCTCTGTGGTCCCGGCGCCGTCGATGATGGTGGTGTCGTTCTCGGTGACGGTGATCCTGCCGCACCGGCCGAGCTGGTCGAGCTGGACGTTCCGCAGGCTCAGGCCGGCGTCCCCGGTGATCACCTTGCCGCCGAGGACGGTGGCGATGTCGGTGAGCTGGGCGAGCCGGCGGTGGCCGAAGCCGGGCGCCCGGACCACGACGGAACGGAACGTCTCGTGCACGTTGTTGGCGACCAGCATGCCCAGCGCGGCCCCGTCGACGTTCTCGGCCACGACGACCAGCGGCTGCCCGGTCGGCCGGACCTTCTCCAGCACCGGCATGAGGTCCTGTACCCGGGAGATCTTCTCGTTGGTCAGCAGGATGTACGGGTCGGCGAACACCGTCTCCATGCGCTCGGTGTCGGTAACCATGTACGGCGAGATATAGCCGTGGTCCAGAACGAGCCCATCGACGAAATGCACGTCGAGGCCGAAGGACGGCGACTCCTCCACGGTGACCACGCCGTCCGCGCCCACCCGGGCCACGGCGGTGGCGATGGCGCGGCCGATCTTCTCGTCATTGGCGGCCAGGGTCGCCACCCTGGCCAGCTCCGCCTCGCCGTGGATCTGGCGCGCGCTGTCGCGCAACGCCTCGACGATGGCCTCGACGGCGGTCTCGATGCCTCGGCGCAGCGCCATCGGGTTCGCGCCTCGGTCGACCGCGAGCAGGCCTTCGCGGACCAGCGCCTGGGCCAGCACGGTCGCGGTTGTGGTGCCGTCGCCTGCCACCCCGTTGGTCTTGTTCGCGACCTCTTTCACCAGCTGTGCGCCCATGTTCGCGAACGGGTCGCGCAGCTGGATCTCCCGGGCGATTGTGACGCCGTCATTGGTGATCGTGGGCGGCCCGGTGAGCTTTTCGATCACGGCGTTGCGGCCCTTCGGGCCGAGCGTCACTTTGACCGCGTCGGCGAGTGTGTCCACGCCGGTCTGCAGCAGTCGGCGCGCTTCGATGTTGAACCGCAGGTCCTTGGCCATGGCTGATCCTTCTCGTCGTCGAGTGTGTGGAAGCGGTGAGTGTCAGTGCGGGGGCGCCGGGTCCCGAACCCCGGCCAGCGGGACCCGGCGCAACGCGGGTCAGGGGACGAGAATCGCCCGTCCCCGGACCGTGCCTTGCTCGAGGTCGTGCAGCGCGGCACCGAACTCCTCGAGCGGGTAGCGGGCGGTGTGCAGGGTGACTAGGCCGCGCGCGGCCAGCACCATCAGCTCGGACAGATCGGCGTAGGAGCCGACCAGGTTGCCGATGAAGTTGATTTCGGTGGAGATCACATCGATGGTCGGCACATCGATGCGCCCGCCGTAGCCGATCACGTAGTAGTTGCCCGCCCGGCGCAGCATGGCGACCCCGTCCTCGACGGCCCCACCTTCGCCGACGAAGTCCAGGACCGCTTCGGCCCCGTGCCCGCCGGTGAGGTCCTTGACGGCCTCGACCTGGGTGCCGTTCGCCTCCACGACGTGGTGGGCGCCGAGTTGCTCGGCAAGTTCGAGCGCGTCCCGGGAGCGGTCGATCACGATGATCTCGGCCGGCGACAGCGCCCGCAGCACCTGGATGCCGATGTGCCCGAGCCCGCCCGCGCCGATCACCACGACCTTCTGCGAAGGGCGTAGCGTCGCGGCGGCCTTGCGGACCGCGTGGATGGCGGTGAGGCCCGCGTCGGCCAGCGCCGCCACCTCCGCCGGTTCCAGTGACGGGTCGAGCTTGACGACCGAGCGTGCGTTCGTGCGGAGCAGCTCGGCGTAGCCGCCGTCGGTATCGATACCGGGAAACGCGGAGTTCGCGCAGTGCACGTCGTCGCCGTCCCGGCACGCCCCGCACAGCCCGCAGGTCACCAGCGGGTGCAGGATCACCGGATCGCCGACCGCGACGTTGGTCACCGCGTCGCCGACCGCCTGCACCCAGCCGGCGTTCTCGTGTCCGATGGTGTACGGCAGGGCCACCCCGGACTTCTGCTCCCACTGTCCTTCGATGATGTGCAGGTCGGTCCGGCACACCCCGGCGCCACCGATTTGCACGATCACGTCCAGCGGGCCGGAGACCTGCGGCTCGGGCACCTCGACCAGCTCGGGCCTCTGGTCGTACTTGCTGAGCTGAACCGCCCTCATCGCGGGCCCTCCTGATCTCCGTACCGGGTGCCCAGCAGGCCTCGGCAGAACGCGGAGTTCCCCTCCAGGCTGACCCGGACGGCCTGGGCGAAGCGCAGCGTCTTGGCCCGCTCCCGGGTCGGGACCGGTTGGCCCTGGTCGTCGACCAGGACCAGGTCGTCTCCTCCGGCGGGCAGTCCGAGATCGCGTCGCCGGCGTAACAGCCCCTCGCGCCCCGCCGACTCGGGAACCTCCCGCAGCCGCACGTCGGCCAACGCCTCGATGTCCCACCCCTGGTTGATGAGGTGCCGACACACCCGGTCCAGGCAGGCGAAGTGCGCCTTGCGCTGGAAGGTCCGGCGCAGCTCGTGCAGCTCGTCGGTGGTCTCGCCGGGGAAGGAGCCGGCGAACCCGGCGTCCGAGGCCACCCCGGCATTGATCTCCTCGGCGGCGAAGTGGTCCTCCAGCCGCACCTGGACCTCGACGACGCCGGGCAGCTCCCGCAGCGCGTCCCGGGTGTCGGCGACCATCAGGTAGGCGAAGTTCGGCGCGCAGAAGTAGGTGGGCAGCCGCAGCCGCGCGCTCAGCCCGCTGCCGGGGCCGCCCACGTCGGTGTTGAAGACGGTTAGCTCGCGGACGAAGCCGAGGTCGGTGATCGGCTCGTCCAGCTCCGGGTCGCGGACCTGACCCAGTGCCCGCCAGGCCAGATCGTGCAGCACACCGGACTCGAGGCGCTCGCTCGCGGTGGTCATATCGACATCCGGGTTGCCGAGCCGATCGCCACGGCCGGTGCCTCGCCGTTTGTCGACGCGGTGGCCTCTGATCTGGCACCAGCCGGAACTTCGATGTCGTACAGCCTCGCCGCGTTCAGCCCGAGGATCTTCTTCTTGATGTCGGTGGTGAGCACCCCGTACTCGGACTGCATGTCCTCGGGGATCTGGAAGTCGACGAACTTCTCCACCAGCCATTTGGGCTGCCAGATGGCGTAGTCGCTGGCGAAGGTCAGCCGGTTCTCGTCGAGCCAGTACAGCAGCTCACCGATGACCTTGGCGAAGTAGCGCGGCCGGGACTGGATGAACGGCATCACAACGGCCAGCCCGCCGTAGACGTTCGGCTCCTGGGTGGCGATCCAGCAGAAGTCCTCGAGCCGGGGCAGCCCGACATGCTCGACGATGAAGTTGAGGTTCGGGAATGCGGTGGCCACGTCGTCGACATCGGCGACATCGAACGCGTCGCGGTTGAGCGGGTAGATCGTCGGGCCCTTGTGGATGTGGATGTTGCGGATTCCGAGCTGCTCGCACTTCTCCAGGTAGCGGTAGCTCCACGGGTCGGTCAGCTTGTAGCCCTTCGACTCGCCCTTCCACTCCGCCGTGTAGAGCTTGACGCCCTTGAGACCCCATCGGGCGGCCAGTCGCTCGAGCTCCTCCAGGCCGCCCTCGCCGTCACGGGGGTCGAACGCTCCGTTGACGATGAACTTGCCGGGGTGGTTCTCCACCACAGCGCCGTTGCGCTCGGTGGTGTTGAACCCGTTGATGTAGAAGTCGGTGAGGTAGGTGGGCTGGAAGATGGCCTTGTCCACGTACCCCTCGGTGAACAGGTCGTGCACCAGGTCCTGCTCGGTGTAGCTGCCGAACTTCTCCAACGACCAGACGTACTCGCTCGGGCTGAGGTTGCGGTGGTAGTCGTAGAAGCAGCCGGTGAACCCCTCGCCGTACCGGTTCTTCTGGTTCGAGGGGCCGCCATCCCAGAAATGGATGTGGCTGTCCACCACGAAGTATTGCTCGCCGTCTTTGTGGTACATGTCAGTCCTCCACCGGCCGCAGGTCGAAGTCGATGTAGTCGGCGGCGTCCTCGGGATTGGCGAACAGCATCGTCCGGTCGTCGAAATGGACCATGCGGCCGTAGTGGGTGGACATGATCTCCTCGAAGTCCGTCTGGTCGAACTCCGAACCGACGATGTCGGTGATCTCGGCGAAGTCGAAGGTCAGCACGTTCTTCGCGTCCACCCGGATCATCGAGGGAAACTCCTCGACGGTGACGTCCTCCTTGCCGCGGAGGAGGTCGGCGACGATGTAGCCGATCTGGTTGTTCATCAGGGTGACGCCGCACATGTTGGACGAGCCGGTGCTCGATCCGAACTGCGGCTTCTGCACGCTGGTCACTGGGACAGCTCCTTGGGCTCGGGGAGGTCGAGGTCGGACAGCAGGGCGCGGAAGCCCTCGGTAGCGGCCTGCCACGAGTCGGCGAAGGTCACGGCTTTCTCGTGCGGCTGCGACCAGATCGGCTGCAGCTGGTGCGCGGCCTTGACGCTGAGCGGCACCCAGCGCGCCAACCACCCGGCGAGCACCTCCCGGTTGTGCTCACCGTGGGTCTCGTCGGTGGTCAACAGCCGGAACAGTGCCCGGGTGTAGCGCTGGTCGCGGTCGTAGTCGTTCTCGCCGGCGCCGACCAGGGTCGGGGTGACGTAGTCGCCGTTGCGGGCGGCGATCTGCATGACCAGGTGGCTGCGGAAGAGCACGCCGACCAGCGGCTCGAACACCACGTTGGCGGCGAAGAGCGACTCGGCCCAGTCACCGATCGCGGTCAGCCGCTCGACGTTCTCCCGCACGCCCTGCCAGGCGGGGTCGGTGTGCCAGGCCTGGCGGTGCAGCGTGCCGTCGAAATCGATCTCGGACTCGGTGAGGTCGAGGTTGTACAGCGCCAGGTCCTGTGCGAAGCGCAGCTTGTGGGTGCTGTTGACCGCGATCGCGTTGTTGATCATGTTGGTGGGCGCGGACCGCTGCTCGGACAGGAACACGTGCATGCCCAGGCCGTGCTCGGCGTGCATCCACGCGCCCAGGTGCCGCTCGACGAACCGGGTCCAGCTCGACGACCAGTTGCGGTAGGCGTTGGCCTTCTTCGCATTGGCGAGGTTCAGCTGGATCTGCCGCACCACGTTGGCGTTGTTGCGGTAGATCGTCTGTTCCCATTCCTCGTTGGGGTCGAGGAACCGGTGCCAGTCCTCGGAGCGGAGCTCGGTCCACTCCTTCGGGTAGCCACCCGGGCCGTCACCGAAGCCGTACACCCAGCCCTGGGTCAGGTGCCGGTCCGGGTCGGGCTGGACGTCGAGGGTCACGTCCTCGTACACCGTGGCCCGCAGCTTTGCCGGGGTGAAGTAGTTGTAGGTCCGGCTCTTCGAGCTGGGGAACTCCAGGAGGCCGGCTTCGGCCCCGGTGAACTCGGGTTTCGGGAAGCTCCGCTCGGAGGCGGGCGCGGTGGGGCTGCTCGTCATCGGGCACTTTCTCTCTGCTGGGGGATGGGCGGCACGGTCTAGCCCTCGGCGGCGGCCGAGATGGTGAACTTGTCGTAGAAGACCTGCTCGGCGGGTACTCCGGCGCTCTCCAGCAGCGGCAGCGCCGCGTCGATCATCGGAGGGGGCCCGCACAGGTAGACGTCGCATTGGGCGAGTCCGGGCTCCCGCGCCTCGAGGACCTTCGTGACCAGGCCGGTGGCGCCGGTGCCGTCCCCTGGCCAGTCCTCCGGCCAGCTCTCCGAGAGGCAGGGCACGAAGGTGAAGTTCGGCAGCCTGCCGGCGACCTCGGCGAGCTCGTCCAGCTTGATCAGGTCTTGCTCGGTCCGGGCGCCGTAGTAGTAGACGACCTCCCGGTCACTGCCGCTGTCGGCCATCTGCCGCAGTAGCGACAGCAACGCGGACATGCCCGCGCCGCCGGCGACGAAGACCAACCGCCGATCCGAGGAGACCCGCAGGGTGAACGCGCCGTACGGGCCACTCACCTCCAACTGGTCGCCGACCGACAGCGAGCCGGCCAGCATCTCGGAGAACAGCCCACCGGGATACCGCTTGATGATCAGCTCCAGGCAGCCCTGCTTCGCCACGGCATTGGCCATCGAGAAGGAGCGGCGTTCCTCGGTCCCCGGGACCGCGATGTCGATGTACTGCCCGGGGTGGAAGCGGAACGCGCCAGGATCGGGCAGCGCCAGCCGTACCTGCGAGATGTCGTGGCTGAGCTCGGTGATCTCGGCGACCGTGGTCTGCACCGTCACCACGGGCAGCCCGGACCGGATCATGTCCTCGTCGTAGTTCTCCAGTTCGATCTCGAGATCGCTGTAGGCGTGCGCGCGGCACATCAGCACGTAGCCCTCGTCGCTCTCGTAGTCCGCCAGTGCGAACGTCGAGTAGCGGTCCATCTGGACCTCGCCGTCCAGGACGAACACCTTGCATGCCGAGCACTGGCCTTCGCGGCATCCGTGCATCAGCGACACGCCCTGCCGGAACGCCGCGTCCAGGACGGTCTCGCCTTCGGTGGCCTCGATCTCGATGCCGACCGGCTCGAACCGGACCGTGTGTTTGTCGGCCATCAGCCGCACTCCTCAACGGTGGTGGGGGTGGGGTGGACCGGCCGGGCGGGCCAACGGAGTGCACCGCGACATGCACTCCGGTGGCTGCGCCCGGCTCGGTCCCCACGGGGTGGCTACCGCGCCGGTCAGGCTGCCGGCGTGATGTTCGGGTTCGACTTGTACTCGGCGATGTGCGCCGCGCGCTCGGCGTCGGACATCTGGTTGAGCAGGACGTTCGGGCTGTTGAACTCGATGCCGCGAAGGTTGTCCAGCGTCCAGAGCTTCTTGGGGTCATCCAGGTCCAGGTGCGGCTGCGGGATCAGCGTCTTCCCGTCGTCGCGCACGTAGCCGAGCTCGGAGACCACCTCGGCGAGGTCGCGGCCGTGGTAGAGGGTCTCCCACTCCCGCTTTCCGGTCAGCCGGCCCATGTTCGGTGTCGGGCGGCCCTGGTACTCCGAGCGGAACGCGACGGCGTCTGTCCAGTGGCAGGTTTCCGAGCAGTAGGTGCGCCACTGGTCGTCGACCTTGTCGGTGACCATGTCCTCGCGGATGAGGCAGGGCACCATGCAGGTCCAGCAGCGGTGCGGGTACTGGTAGCCGACGTCCTCGAACGCGATCGGCTTGTGCCCGTTGGGCTTGCTCAGCCGGGCGTAGGCCTCCCACCACTTGCCGAACTGGTTGTACCAGCCGGGGTACTTGTGCTCGAACCACTCGAAGTCGGCGTCGGTCATCGGGTCGATGCGCCAGAAGTTGACCGGCCATCCGGTGGCGAAGAACTGGGCGACGCGGTGCACGTAGAAGCCGTTGTTGATGCGGTCCCAGGCCTGCTCCACCAGGTCGTGCGGGATCACCAGGCCGTACTTCTCCAACGGGATCAGGTAGCTGCGGTAGTAGTCGTCGTAGATCCAGCGCTGCCACATCTCGGCGTAGCTGTCGCGGTCCTTGCGGCGGTCCTTCGAGCCGTACTCGATGAACGTGCCGATGGCCGCGTCGACGACGCAGTGGTTGTTCCACCAGGCGTAGCGCAGGTCGCGCTCGAGCAGTGTGCGGTTCTCCTCGTCGGCCAGCGCCATCAAGAGGATGGAGTAGCCGTTGGAGATGTGCCGTGACTCGTCGGACTGCACCGAGTGGAAGACGGTCGGCAGCAGGTAGTCGCCATTCGCGGCGGCCTCGCTTGGCATGGCGACGAACAATGTGTTGGTGAACGCCGTCTCCGCGACCACGGTGAGGTAGATGTTCGCCGCGGTGATCGCGTCGCCGGTGATGAACCCCTCGCCGAACTGCCGGCCGATGGTGCCCGCGTAGTTGTTCGCGAACGCCTTCTCGGTCATGTCGAAGCCGGCCGGGTCGATGTAGTGGTTCATGTAGAGGCGCTTGAGGTTCATCTGGATCGTCGAGTGCCGAACCTCGTCGATCATCTGCACGGCGAGGCCGTTGTGGATCTCCGGGTTCGGTACCGCGTCGATGGCCATCGGCATCGCGCGGGCCGCGGAGATCTCCGGGAACGGGATGATAGACAGGAACAGCTTCTGCCACTCCATCCACCGCTCCTGCACCTGCCGGAACATGTTGCCCCGGATGGCGCCGTCCATCGCGCCGAAGACGCGGTTGTCCTTCTCCTCCTCCATCGGGAAGTAGGAGCGCAGGATCTGCTTGAGCGGGTCCTTCTTCGGGGCCTTGTCGAACTTGTAGTCCGTGCCGAACCGCTTCGCGGGAGTGGCGAAGGTCGGTTCCCAGGACAGCTCCGTGATCTTCTTGTGTGCCTTGCTGAGACTTTGTCGGCTCACGCCTGACCTCCGGTGCTCGGATTTTTGTCGGCTCGTCATCGCGGTGCCTGGAATCAGACATGGCGCGACGGTCTCGATGCGTCTCAAGGCTGAGACCTGTCCCACAGTCAGGCGGGGCTACCGTTTTGGTACGCGTCTACGGACCGGGAGAGCGATGGAGCACCCACGACGGCACCGCGTGGCCGCACAACGCCTGGTGGCGGAGGCCCGTGCGCACTTCCTGGCCTCTGAGCAGGGCGCCGCCGTAGACGTGCGAGCGGCGATCCTCGACTCCTGGCGGCGATGCCAGGACTGGAACGTGTCGGCCGACAGGGTCGAGGTGCGGTATGTCGGCAGCGCGAACCTCGACACCCCACTGGTTGAGATCGCACGGCCGCAGCTGGACCAGCTGGCCGACCTCCTGAGCGGCGAACCGGTGAGCGTGATCCTCACCGATCTGGACGGCGTCGTTCTCGGCAGATCCACCGACGACACGGCACTGGAGAGAAAGCTTGACCAGGTCAACCTCGCTCCCGGCTTCGCCTACGCCGAACGCGAGGTGGGTACCAACGGCATCGGCACCGCTCTGCAGCGCAACAGCACGGTCGCGGTCATCGGCAACGAGCACTACGCCGACGGCCTGGCCAACCTCGCCTGTTTCGGCGCGCCCATCCGGAACCCGGTGAGTCACAAGACCATCGGCCTGCTCGACCTGACCACCTGGCACCGGACAGCCACACCCCTGCTGGCGGCGCTCGCCGCGAAGACCGCGACCTGTATCGAGAAGACCCTGCTCGCCGCGGCGGGCCAACGGGAGCTGGCACTGCTACGTCAGTACCACGCGACCTGCCGACGCACCGGCCTGCCGGTACTGGCGACGAACAACGACGTCATGATGATGAACGAGGCTGCCCGGCTGACACTCGGGCCGGAGGATCAGTCACTGTTGCTCGCCCAGGCCGCAGACACGATCGAGAGCGGCCGCCCCCGCACCCTGCTCGTCGAGCTCACCGACAATGTCGCACAGCTCGAGTGCACGCCGGCGTGGAGCGAGTCCGGGCTGGCCGGATGCGTGGTCGCCGTCCGATTCGACGCACCGGTGGTGGACCTCGGGACCGCTCCCCGTCGCGGGCCCTCGGCCGTACCGGGCCTCGCCGGCTCGAGCCTGACCTGGAAGCGCTGCTGCCGCGACGCGCTACGCGCATATCGGGACGGAGGGCCCCTGCTGCTGGTAGGAGAGCCGGGGGCGGGCAAGCTCGCGATGGCGAACGCCGTCCACCGGTATCACGCGCCGGAGAGGTTCGTGGACGTGTTCGACGCCGGCGCAGCCGCGACCGCCGACAGCTGGCTCCACAATGTGCGGGTCGCTCTGTCGGCCGGGCGGGGCACCGTCGTGCTGCGTCGCATCGACCTGCTGCCGACGGAGATCCTCCCGAACCTTCTCGCGGAACTGCGGCCGGTGGCGCAGCACACCGGAGGCGGCTCAGCGCCGCGGCTGGTGGCGACGACCAGGACAACCGACCTTGGCCCCGGCTTCGACGAGCTTCTCGACCTGTTCGCCGTCACCGTCGCCGTGTCACCACTGCGGCATCGGCCGGATGACCTCCGCGACATCGTCCCGGTCCTGCTGACTCGGCTGCGCCCCCGTGATCCGGTGCGCTGCTCACCGCAGGCCATGAACTACTTGCTGCGGGGCCGGTGGCCCGGGAACGTGACCGAACTGCAGGCCGCGCTGAGCAGCGCAGTCCAAAAGTGTCGTTCCGGTGTCATCGAACCTCAGGACCTGCCACCCGGCTGTCGCGCGGTGAGCCGAAGCATGCTCACCCCGCTCGAGTCGCTCGAACGGGATGCCATCGTCAACAGCCTCACCGCGACGAACGGAGACAAGCTCGCCGCGGCCAAGGAACTCCACATGTCGCGGGCGACCATCTACCGCAAGATCAGGCGCTACGCGATCGATCTTGTCAGGTGAGCTTCCGGACAGGCAGAAAGGATCGGTCCCGCCATCCACAGTAGAGGGACGGTTACTCAGAGTGTCCGAGGGGCTGCTGCAGAACGCGCTGCAGGCCGGGCGGCTGGTTGCGTCCCAGCCCGGTATTCGGTCCTCCCGGTCCTCCCGGTCCTCCCGGTCCTCCCGGTCCTCCCGGTCGGCGCGATGGCGGACGCGTTGACTTCACCGCCGAGGGCTGTGTGGCCGGGTCGGTGGATGAACTCAACGACGGTGCGTACCGCGCCGGGCGGGAGGGCGCCGGGCAACGCTCTTCTTTGTGGGGGCAGGTTTGCCCGGTGTTGGGGTTCCGTCTCGGTGGGGGGTGCGTGAGCTGTTGACCGTGCGCCCGCGGACGATCCCGATGAACTCTTCCATCAGCTCGGTGTTCTCCGCGTCCGGCCAGGCGAGACCGACGCCTGCCCCCGGCGCGTCGGCCAGCGGTCGGTAGACGAGGTCCCGGCGGTGGTGGAGGCGGGCCAGCGACTGGGGGACGACCAGCAGGCCGACGCCCGCGGCGACGAGCTCGATCGCCGCGGCCGTCGTCGCGGGGGCGAACTCCGCGGACCGCCCCGGCCGGTCACCGGGCCAGACGAGTGTGTCGTCCTGCGGGCGGAGGACGATCTCGTCGGCCAGGTCCGCGACCGTGGCCTCCTCGGTCGCGGCGACCACGTGTTCCTTCGGGACGACGGCCACGATGGTCTCGGTGTAGAGCGGGATCGTGTGGAGCCCGGTCCGGTCGATCGGCAGCCGGAGCACGGCTGCGTCCACCGCGCCGGTCCGGATCAGCTCCACCGCCTCGTCCGTGGTCGCCATGACCAGCTCCAGGGGCACGTGGGGACAGCGCTCGGCCCAGATCCGCACCCACTTGCCCGGCGTGACGCCTGGAACGTAGCCGAGCCGGAAGGCTGCGGTGTCGCCCGGCTCGGTCACCGGCCCATGCTATCGGCTGGTCCGGCCCCGATATCCTGGGCATATGACGCGGCAGAGGTCGACCCAGACGATGAAGCCCGCGACGGCGGCGAAGAAGCTCGGCGTGCACCCCGACGCGACGCCCGACGAGTTCCGGGCCGGGGTGGTCTCGCGTGACGAGCTCGACGCCCTGCAGGCCGATCCGCCCGAGTGGTTGCGCGAGCTGCGACGCAACGGCCCGCACCCCCGCCAGGTCGTCGCGGATCGACTGGGAGTGTCGATCTCCGGGCTGGCTCGTGCCGAGATCACCGAGCCGCTGACCACGGCCCAGATCGCGGCGTTGAAGGAGGAGCAGCCGGAGTGGCTGCGCCGCGAGCGCAACACCCGGGCCGAGGCGCAGCGCGCGGAGGCCCGACTGCGGGCCGAGCGGTCCGAGAGGCGTCCCGACGATCCGGCCGGGGGATGAGCGGGGTCCGTTCGGCGTCGGTCACCCGCTAGGCAATGTGGCCACGAAGCATCGGCGGTGACACCGAGCGCCGATCACGCGTCGGGCAGCAGACCAACCAAGCAGTCACCGACGAGAACAGCGTCGTGTTCTGGACCGCGAAGCAACAAGCCTTCGAATGGCTCCGCGACGCAGTCGAGCACGCCATGCGTGCAGCGATTGGCCCCGCACCGTCGGCCGCTGCGGCACCGGATCCGGTCGCCCGGAAAGACTTGCCCTTCGAAGCGGTCGGGGGGTTCGGTGTCCGACCACACGTCTCGAAACGGCGAGTCGCGATCTCTCCGGGCAGAGGTGAACCATGGATGCTGGTCGCTGGTGTGGTTGGCTACGAAGTCCAACATCACCCGAATGCCGCGTTCGCCAGCGCCATTCAGAAAAGCACAGAAATCGCCTAAGCTGCCGAACTGAGGGTGAACGCCGTAATGGTCGGTTATGTCGTACCCGCCGTCCCGTCGCGGCGAAGGGTGGATCGGGTTGAGCCAGATCGTTGTCACGCCGAGCCGCGAGAGGTAATCGAGTCGGCTCGTCATTCCAGCAAAATCGCCCACGCCGTCCACCCAACGGTGGCGAACAACCGTTGCCGACTCTGTCCCGCTCCGACCTGACGGACCTCGGCCTGCCGACACCAAATCTATGGCGCCCTTTCCGCCACTGTCCGGTGTACCGGTTACCATATTCGCTCTGATAGGCCCGACGAGTCCAACAAGGGATCCAATATTTCGACCTGGTGCACGATTCGTGACCGGCTCACCTCCAGTTCGATTTGACAGGAGGCGGACACCGAGTGCGGGGAGGCTCAACCGGCTCGCTTATCCCGCGGCCGGCCGCACCGCTGCGCACGTGTTCACATCGGAGTCACAAAGAACGTCGGCCTACACAGTAAGGCAGACACATGCTCGGCATCGTCGTCAGCCCCGGGGCTCCCGGCCGGGAGCGATTGGGCCAGCTGGAGGAGCCGAGCCGGCGCGAGGACCAACTGCTGATCAAGACGTTAGCGCTCGGGGTGTGCGGAACAGACCGTGAAATCCTTCAGGGCCGTTATGGCTGGTCTCCGCCGGGGCGCGACTGGCTGGTGCTCGGTCACGAGTCGCTCGGGCGGGTCGCGGTAGCACCCGAGGGCGCTGATTTCGCGGTGGGTGACCTCGTCGCTGGGATCGTGCGGCGACCGGATCCCGATCCCTGTGTCTGCTGCGCTCGGGGCGAGTTCGACATGTGCCGAAACAACCGCTACCGCGAGCGGGGCATCAAGGAACTCGACGGCTACGGCGCCGAGTGGGTGACGCTCGAGCCGGAGTTCGCCGTCAAGGTAGACCCGTCACTGGGTTCGCTCGGCGTCCTGACCGAGCCGACCAGCGTCGTCGCCAAGGCTTGGGAGCAGATCGATCGCATCAAACATCGGGCATGCCCGCCGCTGGCGAGAGCGCTGATCACCGGCGCGGGACCGATCGGTCTGCTGGCAGCGCTGCTGGGCGTCCAGCGAGGGCTCGAAGTCCACATCCTGGACCGGGTGCGGGACGGCCCCAAGCCGGAGCTGGCCCAGTTGCTGGGCGCCTCGTACCACAGTGGAACGGTCGCGGATGCGTGCCACGCGGCGGATCCCGACGTCGTGCTCGAGTGCACTGGAGTGCCTGAGCTTGTGGTCGACGCCGTGCGGGTCACGCCACCGGCGACGGTTGCGTGCTTGCTCGGGGTCTCCTCTCGCGGGCGAGCCCTTAACGTCGACGTGGGAACGCTCAACAACAACTTCGTTCTGGGAAACGATGTCGTGTTCGGATCTGTCAACGCGAACCGTCGCCATTTCGCCGCCGCCGCCGACGCGCTGGCCGCCGCTGAACCCGAATGGCTCGCTCGCCTGATCACTCGCCGTGTTTCGCTCGCCGAATGGAGGCAGGCCCTCGACAAGCGTGGCAGCGAGATCAAGACGGTCATCGACTTCACTCTTGACGGGCAATAGAAATGAGCAGGGAGATGAAATGAGGTTAGGAATTGTCGGCCTCGGTCGGATGGGCGCCAACCTTGCGCGCGCCGCGATCGAGCACGGCCACACCCTGGTGGGTTACGACTCGGAGGCGAGCGCCACGAACGAGCTCGCCGCCGACGGGATGGAGCCGGCGGCATCGCTTGAGGATCTGATCGCCAAGCTGAAATCGCCGAGAATCGTGCTCATCTATGTTCCCCATGGTGATCCGACCGAGCGCGTGTGCGAGCAGCTGCGGGCACTTTCCGCGCCCGGCGACGTCGTGGTGGACGGCGGGAACTCACATTGGGAGGACTCGCGCCGCCGTCACTGCGAGTTCGCCCGGGCCGGCATCCGATTCGTCGACCTCGGCACGAGCGGCGGACTGTGGGGCGCGCGACACGGTGCATGCTTTATGGCCGGTGGTGACAGCGCGGGCTACGCACTGATCGAGCCGCTGCTGAAGGATTTGGCGTTTGATGAACGTGCCACGCTCTTCGTGGGCCCGCCCGGCTCGGGCCACTTTGTGAAGCTGGTCCATAACGCCATTGAATTCGGGATGGTGGAATCGATCGCCGAGGGTGCTGAGCTGTTGATGCGCTCGGAGTTAGACCTCGACCTGCCGGCCGTGTTCGATAACTGGAGCCACGGCTCGGTCATCCGCTCGTGGTTGGTGGAACTGATGCGCGACGGATTGCGCGACAACCCCGACTTGTCACGACTGTCCACCTATGTCGAGGACACCGGTGAAGTGAAATGGTTGCTGTGCTGGGCGCTGGAGCGCGACATCCCGTCGCTGGTGGTCTCTGACAGCCAGCAAGCGCTCATGAGCTACCGCGACCTCGACACGCCGGCGGCCAAGGCGGTTGCGTTGCTTCGGCACGGCTTCGGCGGGCACCCGGTGCACGAGGTTGTCGAGGGGTTGGTGCGTTCGTGACCGGCGAGCGGCGCCAGATCCTACCCAGGCCCCGAATGGTGATCCGAGGTTCGCCTGCCGATGCACGGTGACGTTCATGCTGGGGACTAGAGCGACTCCGCTGTGGTGAGTGCGATCTTCACCGGGATGACCTGGGTGACCTTCTGGAAGTTTCCTGAGCTGTTGGGGCTCGGGAAACAGCGAGAACATCGCGGCGGCAGCGCCCTGGATCTCCTCGACTGTGCCGGTGACCGGAACGCCTTTGTAGGATCTCCGCCGCCGCCAACGCCAACGCGTTGCTGGAATTCGCCGTGTGCTTGTGGTGACCGGTGAATCTGAGCAGTCATTCCGATGGAATCCAGAGGGCATCGAGTTGCTCATCCTCATGTTATTGATCTTGGTGATGGCGATCACCACGTACGCATGGCAGCGTTATGTGTCTCCCGTCGGACCGGAGGCCAACGGAACCGGCGGCCGCGGCGGGCAGCGAACGGGAATGACCGGCCCGGTCCATATCGTCACGCGATGTCGTCACGCGGGGGCAGGAGCGGTACGCGAGGTTGCGCCCTATGGCGCGATGCAGCGAAACCGCGCGTGGACCACTGTGGAGGTCACACCAAGCCGGACTGTCGCAACCGATGTGCCTGACCGGGGGCGGACCGAATGAGGAGATCAGATGTCGACTGAGCGGGAACGCGAGGCTCTGTGCGAAATCGAGAAGCGGCTGTCCGCGGAGAACCCCCGCCTCGCCGCCTTTATGGCGCGGGACATGTCGACCTCATCATTTCGAGCGAGGAAGCGCATTCAAGACATTATGCTTGTGGTCGCGGTGCTGCTGGCCACACTCTGTATAGCCCTGTCGGAGCCGGCAGCGGGACTAGTGGCGGGGCTGTTCGCCGGCGCCGTTTTTGCGATTCGTCAATGCGGCCGGGCACGGGGTTCACGCGCTCGGCGATGGCGTAAATCCGACGAGCCGTAACTCGAGGCCATAGGAGACTAGGCGGGAAGAGCTGTCAAATGATCACAGATATCGCGGTGGAGCGGATTTGTTTCCGCTGCCCCGAGTCGCACTGGCAGTCGGAGGCTGAATACGACGTCGTGCTCTACGTCGACGCGGTCGGCGATACGTGGGAGTTCTTCTCGCTGAACGGCGTGCCGATGCCGTCTCCATACGATGTCGACGGTGCTCCGTTCTGCCCGGTGTGTCACCGAGTGGTACCGGGAAGACCGATCGCGCGGCGGTTCATCCCGGTACCACCCGGTGCGGAAGGCCGGCCGCGGCGAAGGATTCGGGACAGCGACGAACACCGTGCCACCCGGGAAGATCTCCCGATGCTGTCCGGCGCGCCGGCAAGCCAAGGCCACTAGCGCACCGGACCTACCGGTCTTCCTCCGGGCGGTCCGCCCTCACGAGCGGTGTGTCGACTAGGTGTTCGGCGAGGAACCAGGCCTCCATCTCGCCCGTCCGGATGACCTCGGACACCAACAGGTCGTTCGTGCCGTCATCCCCCAGCTCTGCGACGTGAGCAGCGGCGTCATGCGCATCGATGAGGATGGACTCGTGCGCCTCCAGGAGTCGGGAGAGCATGGCCGGGACCTCCTCGACCCCGTCCGGCGAGCGGGGAATCTGGGTGAGCTCGGCGACGTGTCGCGGGTCGCCAACGGCCACTCCACCCAGGGTCTGGATGCGTTCGGCGAGGGTGTCGATCAGCGCGAGCTGCTCGCCGGCATGCTTGTCGAGCAGGAGGTGCAGTTGGTAGAAGGTATGGCCGCGCACCAGCCAGTGGTGCTTCTTGTACAGCGCGTAGAGGATCTGGGTGTCGGCCGAGATGCGATTCAGCCGTTGGCAGGAGTACATACGGGCATCGCGCGACAGGGCGAGCGGGAAGTGTCGCACTGTGCCGAATGACTGCACTTCGCGACCGCGTTGGTGCAGCCATGGTTGGGTGCCGACAGTCCGGCTGGGCGTGGTGGTCACCGGCACTCCTCAGCGTGGGGATGTGTCGGCTAATACTGACCCGCCGGAACGCGGGCGGCCCCCGGTCCATGAGGTTGAATCGCGTAGCCGAACCTCACCCCGCCGGATCGGCGCCCTCACCAATATTTATTGCCAGGGTGGAGCCGGCACGACGAACACCGAGCAACTGATCTCCATATCGCTCGAGCTGAGGGGTGATCATGACTGCGTCGTCTGAGGCTCAGAGCGAGCAGCGCGGACTCGTTTCGCGATGCGTTGGCGAGGCGTACGAGGTGCTTGAGCTGATTCCGGGGGTGAACCCGAACGGGCCGGCGCTGGTGTGGCTCGCCGAGCGGTTCCTCGAGATCGAGCGGGCGGATTCGAAGTCGCCGAGCTGACCATCTCCGGTGGACGTATGGCCCCGGTGGGCGCAGCGCGGGAGGTCGCCGTTGCCGGATTCCCCCCGCGTGCGTACCCAGATCAGCATCATGCGGCGGTTGACCTCCGCGGTGGTCATCGTGCTGGCCCTCGGCGCCATGCTGATGACGTTCGATGCCCTGCGCACTCTGGGCGTGTCCCTGCTTGCGTCGGCGGGTGTGGCCGGTGCGATTGCTGGTCTCGCGGCGCAGACAACCCTGCGCAACATCCTGGCCGGGCTGCAGCTCGCGCCTGCCCCCTAGGGGAGGACGCCAGCCAATTCGCTCGGCAGCGTGGATTTCAAGTCCCGCCATTCTCCGTCGGTAACGTACTCCCGGAGCGCCCGAAGAACGGTCTGCGCGAGCCGTTCCGGGCCGCCTTCGACTTCGTAGGGGAACTCCCGCCGGATCCGCTCAAAGAACTGATCCCGGTTGAGCTTCATCGGGACCCTGCTGGGATCCCAGCCTTCGTAATAGATGCCGCGGATGAGCACGGGCAACTGGGCGGCGAGCTGTGCGGCCTCGTCTACCGGTAGCCGGTCACGAAGTGCGTGCAGCACCGAGCGCAGCGCGTGGTAAGACAGGTTGCGCTGGTCCTTCGACCACCCGAGCGCCGCCTCGATTTGCTTGAGCACGTGGTTGGTCTTGTCGATCGTGGTGTCGAACGGCGGAAATCCAATGTCAACCATGCGGATGTATCCTTTCCATGTGGATCGGGCCGCTGGCCGGAATGACTTCATCTCGATGACGATTGGGTCGCGTTCACCGATGATGTCAGCTGGGCGGCTACGAAACGGTTCCGCGGGCTGAGCAGACCGTTGCCCCCTGCCGTGCACAACCCGGCAGCCCGTTCCTGCGCGCGTACTCGGGGGCGTGTCGCTGTTCCACTGTGCCCTCGCGGGAATGCCCAAGCCTGGGCCCGAGGGCACCAGGGTTGAATCCGAACTCGGTCCCCACAGGACGAGTGGCCGCGGAGCTCCCGCTTGGATCCCCGCTCGCACAGGGTCCACGTCGTCGGTGCGCCCCACAGGCGACATCGTTGCCCTGTCGTGGCCAGGCTACCGGTGCGGAATTGCTGTTCACGGACGAAGCCCTTCACCCCACGCGCGTGCACAGTGGGTGAGATTCGTGGATCCGAGAGGAGGCACCGGTAGCGCTATGGACATTGACCGATTCACTACGCTTGTCGCGCAGCTGGCCGGAATCGACCGGGCGAGTTCTCAGCGGGTCGTTGAGGCTGTGCTGAGCACCCTGGCCGAGCATCTCAGCCGTGGCGAGGCCGCCGACGTTCTGGTCAGATTGCCGCCGGAGTTGCAGCCGTACCTGCACACCGCTGGTTCGCCGGAGCGGTTCGGGGTCGCGGAGTTCGTCCACCGAGTGGCGCGCCGAGACGGCAGCGATCCGGGGACGGCGGAGAAGCTCGCCGCCGCGGTCTTCCTGGTGCTGAGGCAGGCTATTGGCGAGGACGAGTTCGCTGACCTCTCCGCGCAATTGCCCCGTGAGTACGCACCGTTGCTGTCCGGTCGATCCGTTCTCGACCCGAGCGAGAGGATGCTGGCCCGGATCGCCAGCCTCAATGACACGAGCGTCGAGCAAGCACGCCGCCTGACCGAGGCAGTGCTGGAGACACTCGCGCAGCGGATCGCGCCCGGCGATGTGGTCGACCTTGCCGCGCGGCTTCCCGTGCAGCTGCACCAACCTCTCCGTCGAGGGGTGGAATCACCGGACCGGCGAATGTCGGCGCGGGAATTTGCCGCGCGGGTGTCCGATCGCGCCGGGATCGACGTCGAGAGGGCAGTGCGCGACATCCCCGCGGTCCTCGCGGTTCTGCGCTCAGATATGGGTGACGAGTTCTTCGACATCAGAGTGCAACTGCCGGGCGACTACTGGCCCCTGCTGGGTATCGGCCCGGCCGACCGAGGATCGGGAAAAGCGGGCGACCGCCGAGGCTAGTGACCTGGTCGCCTCGCTGCGCCGAAGCGATCATCACAGGCCTGTTCGCCTCGGCACGCGTGCTCATGATCGCCGATCTGAGAGTGTGGTCCAGCTCAACGAGTTCCGCCTAGCGCCACGAACCGGGGCGCGCCTCGGCCGACCTAAAGATCGCATCATCCGTCGCAACCACCGCGCGCGTGAGACTTGTTGACGGTCAGTACCGTCCCCGGAACCGGCCTCGAGAACTTCAACCTGGGATCTGCAAATAGTCGTCGCAGGATTGGCACAGCGGGGGCAACGCCACTGTGCACGGCGGCCGGACCGAGCTCCCCCCATGCGCGGCTCGCGCTCACCGACGCTCTCACTGCTGCCCGAAGTGCACGAAGCGGCCTCCTACGGGTAGCAGAGTTCCTCGACGTAGATGCGCGGCAGCTCGGAGGCGATGTCGTGGAACTCCTTGGGTAGGACCGCGTCGCGCGTCGTCGACAGCACGGCGCGCGCGTGCTCTCGCGCTACCTCGGCCGGCACCCTTTCGCGCTCGGCTATGCGGGTGACGAACTCGTCCAGCGTCATCTTGCGGGCAAGTCCATCGGATGCCATTTTGCCGCGTCCGCGTTCCAGGGGTGGGTGCAGCTCAACGGGCAGTTCGTGGATGAGATCCCGCACCTCACCCCCAGTGATCCGTTCCGCGAGGATCTCGAGCGTTGCCTCGGTGGCGCGGGCGGCGATGTCTCGATCGACTCCGGCGCGGTCAGCGACCCGGTCCAGAAACTCCCCGACAGGCCACGGCGGCGGCGGTCGCCGAGCCGGGCCGAGCAGCGGATCGAAGTCCTTGGGGAGCTCCGCGACGAGGGGGTCGAGGGCGTCGGCCGGGATTGCCCGGCTCAGCGCGTAAAACACCGCACGGACCCGCCGGGCGGCCGAGTCGACGTCGACCTCCTGCGCGGTGGCCACTCGACGTACGAACTCCTCGTCGTCGAAGGTCTCCCGAGGATATTTGGGCGAGAACCATCCCCGGGTCGGCTCGGGGGCATGCCGGGTGACCTCGGCGAGTGGTCCCCGGTGAATTCGGCGGGCCAGGGTCACCACCACATCGCGGGTCGCGCGCTCGGCGGCTGCCGCGTCGACACCCGCTCCGCGAGCGACGATCGAGAGGAACCGGTCATAGTCCATCTCCACCCCATCCAGTCGCGTCATCTCCGTACTGGGACCGGGCCGGACGGCCCGCACGGTTCAAAGTGCTCTCGACGCAGGCGGGCACACCACGGCACGGCAGGTTCGATCTCCGCTGGATTTCCGGCACCGCGGGGTGAGTTCGTGCTCATCTTTCGACCCAACTGGGCATACCGGTCGCCTGGCAAATCCACCTAGCGTGAATCGGACCGGCTCCGGCGAGAACCCCAGCCGCTAGGGGAGGTCTGATGCCCGGCCATCAACCGCGTGGCTCCCGTACCCGTAGGCGCAAGCGTCGGGTACGCAGCCAGGAACCCATCGTGATGAACGAAGCCGTGGTGCGACGCACTGTCCTCGCCACAGCGATGGGCAATGCCATGGAGTGGTACGACTTCGGCATCTATAGCTACCTGGCGGTCGTCCTGGGGAGGGTGTTCTTCCCGAACACCGGCGGGAGCGGGCTGCTCTACAGCTTCACCGCGTTCGCGGTGGCCTTCGTCGTCCGCCCGATCGGCGGTGTGCTGCTGGGCCTGCTCGGCGACCGTGTCGGGCGCAAACGCATCCTGACCGCGACCATCTTGGTGATGGCCGTGGCGACCTTCTCCATCGGCCTGATCCCCAGCTACGACTCCATCGGCATCTGGGCGCCAATTCTGCTCTTCGTGGCGCGGCTGGTGCAGGGGCTGTCCGCCGGCGGCGAGTACAGCGGTGCCTCCACCTTCATCAGCGAGTCGTCGCCGGACCGGCGCAGAGGTTTCCTCGCCTCCTTCCTCGAGTTCGGCACGGTCACCGGGTTTGTGCTCGGGGCGGGGCTGGTCACCGGGCTCACGGCGGCACTTGGCGACGCGAGCATGCAGCAGTGGGGATGGCGGGTGCCGTTCTTGCTCGCCGGGCCGCTCGGCCTGATCGGGGTGTGGCTGCGGCTTCGCATAGCCGAGACCCCCGCGTTCGAGCGGACGGAGAGTGCGGAGCGGCAGCGCTCGGCTCGCAGCCGCTTCCGCGACGTCGTCGTCCAGCAACGACGCGCGTTGCTCTTGGCCATCGCGGTGGTGCTCGCCCTGGACGTCACCAACTATCTGGTGCTGTCGTATTTGCCGAACTATCTGAGCGGCACGTTGGGCTACGACACCACCCACAGCTTGCTGCTCACCGTGGTGACCATGCTGGCGATGCTGGGCGCTATTCCCTTCGTGGGCCGACTCGCCGACCGGGTCGGGCGACGCCCGGTCCTTGCCGCGGCATGCCTGGGTTACCTCGTGCTTTCGGTGCCCGCACTCTGGCTGCTCCAGCACGGCAGCGGGTCAGCGACCCTCGCCGGTCTACTGCTGCTCGGGCTATGCCAGACGCTGTTCATCGGCACCACCCCAGCGGCGCTGCCAGAGATGTTTCCGACGTCGCACCGCTACTCCGGGATGGCTCTGGCCTTCAACATCGCGGCCTCGTTGTTCGGCGGGACCGCGCCCATGGTCGCCGAATACCTCGTCCGCACGACAGGGAACCTCTACACGCCCGCCTACTACATGATGGCCGCTGGGCTGGTCGGGCTGGTCGCGGTCTGGATCATGCGAGAGACCGCCCAGCAACCGCTCCAGGGATCACCTCCCGCGATCAGCGAGATCGATTCCAGTGACGGTCGCTCGGGGCCGGGCTGACGTGGCACGCACACGCCAATCGACGTTTGCGGCACGCAGGGAGTACTTCGGCGGGCCGCACACGCCTCGCGCGGAGGCCATCCGTCCCGCCGTGTTCGCGGTGGTGCGTAATCAGCGCGGCCAGGTACTGCTGGCTCAGCGAGCCGACACTGGGCGTTGGGAACTCCCGGGGGGTTGGATCGAGGTCGGGGAGTCTGCCCGTGCTGCCCTGGTCCGCGAGGTCGCCGAAGAGGCTGGGATCGCGATCGAGGCCACCGCCGTCGCCGGGATCTACAGCGACCCGGGCCAGGTGATCGCCTACGCCAATGGGCCGATCTATCAGCAATTCGCCGTGTGCTTCCATGCCACCGCTTCGACTGATCAACAACCCCAGCCCGACAACAAGGAGACCGCGGCCGCCACCTGGTTTGATCCGGAAGCCATCGACCAGCTGGGCATGCACCGGGCTATTCGGCGACGCCTGGCCCACGCCCTGAACGAACCCGACAAGACACACTTCGATTAGCGCGTGTGCGCCAAGTTGATGAGCCGGGGCCGATCCCGGACAGGCCATCACCCCGGGCTGCGCGGCATCCATGGTGGGGCTCGATGGCGGGTAACGTTCGCCGCGCGTCACGCAACGTGCACAACTGGGCGACGGGATCGGTTGGGTTCAGACTCGCGCAGGATTTCGTGGGTCACCATGGCTACCTCGCCGATACCGAACACGAGGTAGCGAATCAGGTTGAGTACCGGGTTACCCTCGCTCCATTCGAAGTAGACATGTGGACGGGTACCGCTACGCCCATGAATGTCGAGTAAGAGTGCGGCAATTGCGTTCGGTACCGAGGGGCTGACCAGTCTGAGGACCCGAAATCCCTGAGTCTCCTGGCCGGTGACCAGGAGTGCCGCCTCGAAATCCGACGGGTCGCTGATGGTGACTTCGACCAAGAGGATGTAGCCCGGGTCCGGAATGTTGTGCACCGCGCAAGCACGGTCGATCTTCCGGCGGTAGTCAGCCTGGCCACCACCCTCGCAGGGATCGCTGGCCAGAATCCGGAGGGGGTCCCGCGCGCGCCGCCTGATGAATCGCTCCGCTACGGGGTCGAGCGTTACCGAGGTGACCCGGAGCTCGAACGCCCGCACCACCCGAGACGAAAACGATACGACAAGAATGCCGAAGATGAAGAACGCCGCGATCTGGATACCCTCCGGTCGCTCGAGGATGTTCATGGCGGTTGTGTAGGCCAGAATCGCCGAGAGCACGCCGAACATGGCCGCGCTACGCCGTTGCCCAGAACGGCGGGCGGACAACGCTACCGCCATCGCGGCTGAGGTGATCAGGACCAGGACGCCGGTGGCATAGGCACCGGCTTGGGCGTCTACGTCAGCCCGGAACAGCACTGTGACCAGTAGCCCGATCGCGGTGAAGATCAGGACGAGTGGGCGTACCGAGCGGGCCCAATGCGGTGCCATGCCATAGCGGGGCAGGTAGCGCGGCACCAGATTGAGTAGGCCGGCCATTGCCGAAGCCCCGGCGAACGACAGGATAGCGATGGTACTGAAGTCATAGATGGTGCCGAATCCGTTGCCCAGCTGCTGGTGCGCAAGATACGCAAGCGCCCGTCCATTCGCGGCTCCGCCCGGGGCGAATTCCGCCGGCGGTATCAGCAGCGTGGCGACGGTGCTGCTGGAGATGAGGAACGTACTCATGATCAGTGCGGCGGTAACCAGAAGCGCATGCGTTCGACGGATGCGCCCCTCGGGGTGGTCCTCCGTGTCGTCGGGGTCGCCCTCGATCAGCGGCATAACCGCCACGCCCGTCTCGAATCCGGACAACCCGAGGGCGAGCTTCGGAAATACCAGCAGCACAACACCGATCATCGCCAGCGGACTATGGTGCTCCGCGAGCAACATACGTTGCCAGTCGGCGAACAGCCACGGCCGTGCGAGGACTTCCCCGAGTGACGTCGCGATCACCACGAGGTTCAGCGACAGGTAGGTTACGACTATGCCCACCGCGAGGCCGATGGCCTCGGTGAAGCCGGCAAGGAACACCCCGCCGAGCAATATCAGCAGCAAGAGCGTGCACGCCACCCGATTGCTGTGCACGAAGGTCGGGGCAAATGGATTCTCGGCGAGGTGGGCGGTCGCGTCCGCGGCGGACAGCGTCATCGTGATCAGGAAGTCGGTGGCCGCAAATCCGAGCAGGACCAGAACGGTGAGCTTTCCCCGCCAGAATGGAAGCAACCGTTCCAGAATCGCGATCGACCCCTCGCCGTTTGGGCTCTCGCTGCCGACCCGCCGATACACCGGCAGCACGCCGCCCAGTGTGACCGCCACCAGTACGAGCGTGGCCAGCGGCGAGAGGGAGCCGGCGGCCAGCGCGGCGATACTCGGCTGATAGCCGAGCGTGGAGAAGTAGTCCACACCAGTGAGGCACATGACCTGCCACCACGGGTGACGCCGCTGGTCGCGCCGTGGCTGTGTGTGCGGACCGTGATGTCGTGCCGATCTGTCGGCCAGACCGTGGATTAACCAGTGTCGGGTGCGGCCGCGACGGGTGAGACCAGGCGGGTGTGCCGCGCCCATGGGAACACTCTGCGCGCAGGCTATCCGGTTGCAACCAACCCACCGGGGCGAGATACCCGGGCGCACACCGGCCCGGCAGAACGACCGGCAGCAACCGCGCCGACTCCCGATTACGGCTCCAGCAGTTGCGGATCTTGCGTGATCAAATCAGCGGCACGACGCCCCCGATTTGGCAATGATCGGTCTGCTGATCTCCGGCGTCTGCGGACTTGTACGGTGCGCACAGCTGCGGCCGCCAGCCGCCTCGTCGCGGGCCGTGCGGCTCCCTCTGGTGCTCACCGGAAACCCCCGCAATAGACCTGAGGGCTGGATGTTGACCGACCCGAGGGCGAGCCACCGCCTATCAGCTGCGCCTGCTGAGCTATCCCCCTGCCGGCTGGCGCACCAACAGCGCGAGGGCCTTACCGCTGTCGCCGGTGGGGGGCTTCACCCTGCCCGCGGCCCTGTGCGAACGCAAGGACCAGGCATTGGGACAGCTCGCCCCATCGCGCTCGCCGCGCCCGATGATGCCGTCGAATGAAGGCCCAGGTTCGTACGCCGCCCCACCATTGTGGCCCGTGGGAGATATTCCTCATCTGACCACGCGATGTCCGATCGACGAGGAGGTCTGACCTTGCCCTTGCGAGTCCGACAGGGGGCGCGGTTATGGCGGTGTCGGGGTGAGGTGAACCCGCCTTCAGCAGAGCAGGATCGTCCGATAAGCCGGCGATGCCGGCATGGCGTGATTGGAGAGGACGCCATGGTCGCATTCGGCTATACCCTGCTCACCGAACAGCGCGGCTCACGCCGGCTCGTCAGCGACCTGGCCGATGCGATGGTGGCCGTGCAGCCCAGGGCCGACCTGGTGCGCTGGTTCGACGACGTGGCGGGCGCGACGGTGCACAAGATCGGGCGACTACCGATTGGCTGGGACCGTGACGGGGCCACGGCCGTAGCTCGGGCCCACGAGCAGTTCCGCTGGTTCGCCGGCGGCTGGAAGGTTAACGCCGAGCTTCCCGGCACCGCGGCCTTCGCCTTCCGCCAGCCAGTGCGTGCAACCCGAGGACGTGGCCGCGTCGATCGTGTGCGGACCCGACGTCCCCGCGCACATCGAGGGGTTTCGCCCCTTCGCCGAAGCGGGTTTCAGGCACGTCGCGCTGGCGCAGGTGGGTGGGGACACCCAGCCGGAATTCCTGGAGTACGCCGCGCACGAGCTGATCCCGGCGCTGCGAGAGGCATACGGCAAGGCCGAGGAACCGGTGATCCGGAGGCGCTGATGGCCGGAAGGCCGCGGATGGGGAGGTGCGGGGCACGTGGTCGAGCGCTGGTACCGAAACGGAGCTATCTACTCGGTCGACGTTGGGCTCTTCCAGGACACCGACGGTGACGGCGTCGGCGACTTCGCTGGGATGGCGAGACGGCTGGACTATCTGTCGCGGCTCGGCGTGACGACGATCTGGCTCAACCCGATCCACCCGTCGCCGCGACGGGACGGCGGGTACGACGTCACTGACCACTACGGCGTCGACCCCCGGTTCGGCAGCTTCGGGGACTTTTGCTCTTTCCTGAATGGGGCTGGTGAACGCGGCATTCGGGTGATGCTGGATTTCGTGGTCAACCACACCAGCGACCAGCATCCGTGGTTTGTGTCCGCGCGAACGGACCGAGCTTCGCCGTTCCGGGATTGGTACGTGTGGTCGGACACCGAACCGCCAGACCGATTCGAAGGACCAGTCTTCCCCGGCGTCGAGAACGAGATCTGGACCTACGACGAGCTGGCCGGAGCCTGGTACCGCCATCGCTTCTACTCCTTCGAGCCCGACCTGAACACGGAAAACCCGCGGGTGCGCGAGGAGATCCGCAAGATCGCGGAGGCCTGGCTACGGGTCGGCGCCTCGGGCTATCGCGTCGACGCGGCACCGTTCCTGATCGAGTCGAAGCAGCCGGGCTCGACGCTGAAGCAACCGAAGCCGGACTACACCCGCTTCCGGGACCTGCGCGAGAGCGTGTCGTGGCACCGGGGCGATGTCGCCCTGCTGGCCGAGGCAAACGTGTCGGACGAGGAGGTGCTGGAATACTTCGGCCACGCGGACGGCGCCGCCAGCCGGTTCCACATGATCTTCGCCTTCCGGCTCAACCAGGCGATCATGCTCGCGCTGGCCCGCCAGGACGCCCGCTCGGTCGTGCAAACGGTGCGAGAACTTCCCGAACTCCCTCGGCATGGCCAGTGGGCGACTTTCCTGCGCAACCACGACGAGGTCGATCTAGGCCGGCTGACGCCGGAGGAGCGACAGGACGTCTTCGCCGCCTTCGGACCCGATCCGAACATGCAACTCTACAACCGCGGCATCCGGCGCCGGCTCGCACCCATGCTCGGCGGGGACCGCCGCCGCCTTGAGATGGCCTACAGCCTGCAGTTCACCATGCCGGGCACCCCGGTCATCCGCTACGGCGATGAGATCGGCATGGGCGAGAACCTCGAGCTTCCCGAGCGAGAGGCGATCCGAACGCCGATGCAGTGGGACGACACCCCGAACGCGGGGTTCTCCCGGGCGGATCCGGGCGACCTGCCGGTGCCGGTGATCAGCGAAGGTCCCTACGGGTACAAGCAGGTGAACGTGACCGACCAGCGCCGCGACTCACACAGCCTGCTCGTCTGGTTCGAGCGGACCCTGCACACCCTGCGCGAGTGCGAGGAGATCGGCTCCGGACAGCACATGATGCTCGACGTCGGACCGCCCCACGTGCTCGTGCACCGCGCGTCCGGGGAAAGCGGCGCCCTGCTGTTCCTCCACAACCTCGCCAACGTGCCTTGCCGGGTCGACGTCGGCATGCAGACCGACCAACCCGGCCGGCCGCTCAGCGTCGCCGCCGACGGCTACTACGACGAGAAGGTCGACCTCAGCGCGATCGATCTCGCCGGCTATGGCTACCGCTGGATCCGGCTGCGGCGTGATCCGTAGGAGCCGTCGACGGCATCGGCAGGTACCCACTTCACAGGCCGGTGGCCACCCACCGGAATGTGCGACGCGCTTTGCCGTCGCTGTTCACCGGCCTGCCGCGCCGACCTCCCGCGCGCGCCGGTACACCCGTCCCTCCCACGGTCGCAGCACGAGCGGCGCGCCCGGCTCCGGGTCCGGCTGCGTCCCCAGCAGCAGGTCCGCGCCGGCCCAGTCGGCCGCGTCCGGCAGGTCCACGACGGCGTCGGCCGAGGAGAAATTCCCGAGGACGAGGAGTTCGACGCCGCCCAGCCGCCTGAGGAAGGCGTAGATCTGCTCGTCGTGCGGAAGCAGCATGTGGAAACTGCCGTGCACGACCACCGGCTCGGAGTGCCGGAGCTCAATTAGTTTGCGGTAATGATGAAAAACTGAGTCGGGGTCTACTATGGCAGCCTCGGCGTTGATCTCCGTGTAATTGGGATTGATCGGAATCCACGGTCGGGCCATGCTGAAACCAGCCCATGGACCGGCGTCCCATTGCATCGGTGTGCGGCCATTGTCCCGGCTCATGATCCGCAGCGCGGCGAGTGCCTCGTCAGGTGTGGCCAGCTTGGACCCGGTCATTTCGGCGTATTGATTGAGCGCCTCGATGTCGCGGAATTCGTCCAACGTCTCGAAGGGAACGTTGGTCATTCCCAATTCTTCGCCCTGGAAGATGTACGGGGTGCCTCGATGCAGATGCAGGACGGTGGCGAGCATCTTCGCCGAGGCCACCCGGTACCGCCCATCGTCTCCGTAACGGGACACCACCCTCGGCTGGTCGTGGTTGTTCCAGTACAGGCTGTTCCACCCGACCTCGGCCAACCCGGCCTGCCAGCGGCCGAACGACGCCTTGAGATCCCGTAGGTCGAGTCCGACGTAGTCCCATTTGGTGTCGCCCTGGTCGAGCTGGACGTGTTCGAACTGGAAGACCATGTCCACCTCGCCGCGCGCGGGGTCAGTGAACAGCCTTCCCTCGTCCACCGTCACGCCGGGCATCTCACCGACCGTCAGATACTTTCCAGGCCGGTCGGCGAAGACGTTATGGCGCATTTCCTGAAGGAAGTCGTGGATACGTGGCCCGCACACGTAGTGCTCGGATCCATCGGCATACGGCTGGTGGGGCAGGTGATGCCCGTCGGGCAGACTTGGATTCTTGGAGATCAGGTTGATGACGTCCATGCGGAATCCATCTATTCCACGGTCCAGCCACCAGCGCATCATCGCATACACGGCATGGCGGACCTCGGCGTTCTCCCAATTGAGGTCGGGTTGCTTCCGGGAGAACAGGTGCAGGTAATACTCACCCGAATCGTCGTCGAGCTGCCATGCCGAGCCTGAGAAAATCGAACTCCAGTTCGTCGGTTCCGCTCCGGGAGCACCCGGTTGCATGCCATATCGCGGCGGCCGCCACCAGTACCAATCTCGCCTTGGACTGGTTGTGCCCGACCGGGACTCCACGAACCAGGGATGTTGGTCGGACGTGTGATTCACGACAAGATCCATGATCAGGCGCGTACCTCGCTGGTGCGCGGCGTGCAGCAGCGTGTCGAGATCCTCCAAGCTGCCGAAGAGCGGGTCGATGTCCTGGTAGTCGCTGATGTCGTAGCCGTGGTCGGCCTGGGGCGACGGATAGACCGGCGATAGCCACAGCACGTCGACGCCCAACTTCACCAGGTAGTCCAGCTTGGCCGTGATGCCCCTGATGTCACCCACCCCGTCGGAGTTCGAGTCGGCGAAGCTGCGTGGATAGATCTGGTAGACGACAGCGCTCTTCCACCATTGATCGGCCGACGCTGGACTCTGCGAGCCGGCGCCTGTCACCGCGCCCGGCCCGGGCACCTCCGCCAAAGCACACACAATCGCCTCCTGAGAACGGGTTGTCACTCGAGACGTCGGCGATCAGTTTCAATGCCCACTCTGGCTCTGGCGGTTTGAAATGGCCCCACTCGGCGTCGTTGTGGACAGCGATCGCCGCTCGGGGCCTAGCCGAGGGCCGGAGAGGATGCCTCGGCGATAACCACCTCGTCGAGGCATCCTCTCCGTTCTCTCCTCTAGGTACACAGGCACACCCCACGACACTCACGGGCTGCGCGGCTGGGCTCGCCCGGTGGCCGACTCGGAACGGACGTCCGCGCGGTCGCCCCGCGTCAGGCCGCGCAGCCGCATCGCGCCCAGGAGGTGCAGGATGCCGGCCGCGATCGCGTAGCCGCCGAGCACCATGGCCAGCGTCATGGCCTCCGGCTGGGGCCAGACCGCGATCGCCAGGCCGCCGGCGACGGCGAGGATCCCGGCGATCAGCACGAACACCTCACCTCGGACCGCCGTGCGCACCCGCACCGCGAGGACGATCTCGGCCACGCCAACGCCGACCAGTAGCACGGCGACCAGGACACTGAGCGCGACCACGGTGATCGTCAGCCACAGCACGGTGACGGCGGCGGCTGCGATGCCGAGCAGTCCGGCGACCAGCCACGGCAGCCACTCCCGCCCGTCGGCGTGCGCGCGGGCCATGCGCAGCCCCGTGACCAGGAAGGACACCCCGTCCACCAGCGACCACGCGCCGAATAGCAGCGCGAGCGCGAGCACGGTGATGTCCGGCCAGAGCAGCGCGGCGAACCCGAAGCTCAGCGCCAACGCGGCGCGGAACGCCATCGGTGGCCACAGCCTCTCCGGATCGGCGACCGGGGCGGTGGCGCCGGTGACTCGTTGCTGCTCCGACATCGAACTCTCCTGGACGGGCAGGGATCGGGACGAAATCCGCTGTATCCCCAACCACGCTAACGGCCCCGCCGCCGGTCGAACCGTGCCGCCGGGCGCAATCCGCGGCGGGCGGCTGGCCCTTCGGGGTCGAACCTGGCCGGCACCACCGACGCCGGCCCCCGCACGTGCCGGCGCAGACCCCGTGAACTCGTGGCTGGGTCCTTGAAGCAGCTCTCAGTCACTCAGTCGCGCAGGCCACCGGCTGCTCGATCCTGCCGACGTGGCGGCTGGGCATGTGGTCCGGTTCCGGCGAGCCAATCCCGATCGTGTTGTCCGCTCGCGTCGGCCCGGTGTCCGGCACGGACTCCCACCCCAGGCTCGCGGGCGCTTGAGTCTCATCCTCCGGCGGTGTACCTGCGTGAGGATCCGATCAGAGATGCCGTCAACGGCTGGATCGGGCACTTGTTCGATCGGGCAATGTTGAGCAGACGGTAACGGCGTTGGTCGCCTCACAGGACAACCCGGAGGCAGGCACGCCCGGGCGGGAGATGTGCAAGCGGAGAGTTGCTGATGCTGAGACCCGGTTACGGCGACTCCAGGAGGCGATCGCGTCCGGAGTTGATCCCGTCGCGTTGGTTGATGTGATCAACGAGGCACAGCGGGAGCGGGCTGCGGCGCGGGGTGAGCTCGAGCGTGCGCCCGTCCCGAATCTGCTCACCGGCGCCGAGGTCTACGCGATGATCGATTCGCTCGGCAACGTGGGCGCGGCGCTATCCGAAGCCAAGCGGGACAGCCTGGCCAACCTGTACACAGGCATTAACCTGCAGGTTCTCTACGAGCCGAGGGAAAAGGCGGCTGACGTTAGTGTGCGCCTAGGGAGGCGGGTGAATAGTGCTGGTGTCCGAGGGGGGAGTTGTGCACTAACCACACGGCTGGGCATCGACCGAACCCGCTGATTAAGAGTCAGCGTCCGGAGGTGTCGGGCTGTGTCGCTCGGTGTCGTGATGTGCCGTTCTGGCTGGTCTCGCCCGGTGGGGTGTGTCGGTGGGTGTTGCGTCGTGTTGACGGGTGTTGGTCTTCTCGGGCGCGGCTCGGGCGCGGATTCGCGTGGTGGGTCGCAGAGCGAAGCTTCATGTCACACCCGAGCGCAAGTGGCAGGCTCGCGGGCTCACCACGTCGATCCGCCCCGGGGAATACGTCGCCGTCCTCGGCCGCAACGGCGTCGGCAAGAGCACGTTACAGTGAGTCACCACGAGACCAGCTGCGATACGCCTCATACGAGGCCGGCGCCGAGTTCTACCGCCGCTCCGGAGTGGGCATCAGCTCTGAGGTGATGGACGAGCTCGGCAAGGCCGACGCCATGCTCTTCGGAGCGATGGGCCTGCCGGACGTTCGACAGGAGGATGGTCGCGAGGTGGCCCCCCAGCTCGAACTGCGCGAGCACTTCCAGCTCTACGCCAGCATCCGCCCCATCCAGCAGTTCGAGGGCATCCTGCGGACCCTGCGCTCGGGCAAGGTCAGCATGGAGGTCATCCGGGAAACCAGCGAGGGTCTGTTCGCCCACCGCAACGACCCGATTGTCGTCCCGGACGAGAGCGTCACCGACCGGCTGACCATCACGCGGGCCACCAGCGAGCGGCTCTTCGAGCTTGCGTTCGAGCGGGCCAAGAAGCGCCGGGCCGCCGGCAGTCAGGGCACGGTGACGCTGCTGGACAAATCGAACGCGCTGCCCAGTTTCGTTTTCCTGCGCAAGATCTTCGACGAGGTCGCCGTCCGCCACCCCGAGATCACCACGGAGCGGCTCTACGTGGACTCGGCGTCGATGCTGATGATCCTCGACCCGGACCGCTTCGACGTCGTGGTCACCGAGAACCTCCTCGGCGACATCGTTTCCGAGCTCGCCGCCGGTCTGATTGGCGGGATCGGGCTGTCACCGTCCGCGGAGATCGGCGTCGCCCACGCGTTGTTCCAGCCTTGCCACGGCAGCGCGCCGGACCTGGCAGGGCGGGGCTTGGCCGATCCGCTCGCCACCGTCCTCTCCGCCGCGATGCTGCTGGACTGGGTCGGCCAGCGCCGAGCCGATGACCGGGCGATCGCCGCGGCCACCGCGATCAACGCCGCCGTGGTCGCCGCCATTCGGCAAGGCCCACACACCCCGGATCTCGGCGGCACGGACAGCACAGAGGACGTGACACAGGCTGTCATCAGCCAGCTCTCTCCCGAACTGACCAGTGTCTGAAACTCCGAAGCTGCCGCGGATGCACAGCGGCGGATGCCCGAGAGACTTCGAGGCCGCCTCAAGCGGTTTGCCGAGGCGGTCTGTGAGCCCGGCGGTGCGCTGGACGTAGTCACCCACCGACATGCGGTCCAGCGCGGCGACCCATGCTGCGCAGGTCTGCCGCGTCCAGCTCGTCGGGGTGCTCGGCCTGCAGCCAGCGACCGACCTTGAACAGCGTCGAGCGGACGCTGCCGCGAGCCCGCGGTGTGCACTTACACCTTCTTCGAGCAATGCCCTCACCGCATGGCCTGCGCCCGGCTACTTCTCCCGCAACATGCGCACCATCGAAGTCCTCATCGACCCAGACGCTGCTGGATGGTGGCGTTCGCTAGCCCCGATCCCGAGTCGATCGCCACCACGTTCGCCCCCGGCCCATGCGGTCGCGAGGTCAACTCGCGTACGTAGATCGCGGTCAACCATGAGCCGCCACGGCGGCGCGGAGCTGCGCGTAGACCGCGACCTCGAAGGCGAGCAGCGCCTCGACGACCTTCGCGTCGAAGAACGGCAGGACCTGGGTCATGATCGCTCCGCCAACGCCTGCGGAGCGGTCGATCCAGTAGTAGGTGTTGAAGATCCCCGCCCAGTCACCGGTCCCGGCGCTGCGCATGCCGGGCAGGTCGGCCTTTGTGAGGTGGAAGCCGAGGCCCCAGCCCTGCGGGAACGGCAGCGACGGGACGTCGTTGGACAGCTCGGGCATGCAGGACTTCATGATCTCGGGCATTGGGATGCCCTCGATGTGGTCCTGCAGCGCGAGCTCGACGGTCTCGGGCTTGAGGATGCGCGTGTCGTTGAGCTCGCCGTCGCGGAGCCAACCGCGGATGAAGCGGCCGTAGTCGCGGGCGGTGCCGTAGGAGCCGTGGCCGCCGGCCTCCCAGTCGAACTCGGCCGGCAGGTCGAGGTCGGTGGGCTGAAGTGAGCCGTCGGCGGCGCGCGTGCGGATCGGTATCAGCCGCGAGCGCTGCGCGTCGCTGGGCGAGAACGTCGAATCGCTCATGCCGAGCGGCCCCCAGACGTGCTCTGCCAGGTAGGCGCCGAGGCTGCGCCCGCTGACCTTCTCGACGACCAGACCGAGCCAGTCGATGTTGACGCCGTACTCCCAGACCGTGCCCGGGTCGTTGACCAGCGGGGCGGTCAGCGACGCCTTCTCGCCGCTCAGAGGGCTGGGCAGGCTGTTGGCGCCGCAGTAGGTGAGCAGACCCTCGTTGAGGAAGAAATAGCCAAGGCCGGCGGTGTGCGTCATCAGCTGGCGGATCGTCGCCTTGCTCGCGGGCGGACGCAGGCTGCCGTCGGCCTCGAGCACCTGAAGCTCGGCGAACTCGGGCAGGATCTCCTCGACCGGCTGGTCAAGGGCGATCTGGCCCTGTTCGAGCAACTGCAGTGCCGCGGTCGTCGCGACGGCCTTGGTCATCGAGGCGTTGCGGAACATCGTGTCGGGGCTCGCCGTGCCGGCCGAGCCCTCGTAGAGGACGCCGTCGCGGTCGACCACGGTCGCCACCACACCCTCGTACGTGCCGTTCTCAACGGCGCCCGTCAGTAGCTGATCGATCGCGGACCCATCGAAAGCCATCAGTTCTCCCTCGGTCGCTGTGCGGCGGTCCCAGCGATGCCGGGACCGCAACTGTTTCACATGCACGATCCGGGCTCATGCGAGCGCGTTGACGTAGCGCTCGAGCTCCCCTGGGATGTCTGGTCCAGAGGTCATGACCGCGAGTTCGGTAACGCCTTGCTCGGCGTAGGCCTCGACCACTCCTCGAAGTCGTCCAGCGCCGCCGGTGAAGGTCACGTCCGTGATGATCGAGCTGCCGCCTTGTCCCCAGGCGGCCTGGTCGGCCTCGTTGAGGTGCATCAGGTGACCGTCATGGATGGCGAAGTGTCGGTCGACTTCGGGAGTCTTCTGGATCACCTCAGCCCATGCGTGGCCGCCAGGCATCGTGCGGACTGCTTCGAGACCACCACGGAAGCGCGCCGTTAGCTCACCTTCCACGATCTCCGGGTCCTTCAGCGCGACGGTCGCTCGCAGCGTCTTGCTGCCGGTCTCCGGGAGCGTGAAGTAGACGGCGAGGCAGACAGCGACGATCACGATCATGTAGAGAGCAACGTACGTGGGGTGCCCGGCGCCGACGAACGCTGCGGCGATCAGGGGGGCGGTGCCGCCGAAGATGGCGATCACCAACTGGTGGGCGAAACCGATACCGGACACAGAAGGCGCCGATGGTCGGACCGTGCTGCACTCCGACCACGGCTCTCAATTCACCTCATGGGCCTTCGGGAAACGGCTCCGCGAGGCCGGACTGCTCGCCTCAATGGGCACGATCGGCGATTGTTACGATAATGCGATGATGGAATCGTTCTGGGGAACGATGCAACTGGAACTACTCGACTCGAAACAGTGGCAGGCACGCGACGAGCTTGCCAACGCGGTATTCGAATGGATAGAGTGCTGGTACAATCCCAACAGGCGCCATTCCAGCATCGGAATGCACAACCCGATCACCTTCGAGACCCTCCGCACCCGGTCAGACCAGGAACGCTGACCCCACACCGGAGGTGTCCGTGCCTCGGGGGTTCCTCTGTGTTTGTCAACTTCCGGATTCGTCGGGGTGGGTAAGGTCGTCCTCGGTGGGTCCGGGAAGTGACTTTTCCGAAGAGCTGGCGGTAGGGGTCGAGTCAGCCGCGCTGGATGTCAGAGTCGCCCCCGGGTGTCCTCCCGGGCCTGCCGCTTGTGTTTGTCGGCGTTCGTCGGCGAGCATGACATGCCAGACGTGGTCGGCCAGGCGCCGTTTCAGGGCGCGCATGGCCTCGTTGTGGGTCTTGCCTTCGGCGATCTTGCGGTCGTAGTAGAGACGTCCGCGGGTGCCGGGCATGCGCACCTGGGTCAGGGCGATCGTGTGGAGCGCGTTGTTGAGCTTGCGGTCGCCTTGGCGTGACAACCGATGCCGTGCCTTGTCGCCGCTGGCGATCTCGATCGGCGCGACGCCTGTATATGCGGCGAAGGTACTGGCGGTGGGGAACCGCGATGCGCGTGCGGTGCGGCCGAGCAGCCGTGTCGCCACGACGGGGCCGACGCCGATGATCGCGGTCAGGCTGGTTTCGGACTCCGCGACCGACGTTTGCATGTGTTGTTTGTTGGCTTTGAGGCGGGCGTCGAGAGCTCGGATGTCGGCCACCAGGTCACGGGCCAGGTCTTTCCGAGCGTGCTCCACGCGCGATGCCGGTCTGATCCGGCTGAGCGCCGCGGCCGCCTGATCCGCGGATAGGTCGGTGGACGCCCCGCCGGGCAGTAGTTCACGCAGCACCGCATGCAGCTGGTTGACCGTGCGGGTGCGCTGCTGGGTCAGGTTGGTGCGACGCTCGTCGAGCATTGCCAGCACCGTCGATGCGTCCTCGGCCACGACCGGGGCCGCGTCGCCGTGCAGGGCGGCGACACAGGCCGCCGCCGCGGCGTCGAGGGTGTCGTTCTTGCGGCGGCCACCCCGAGACAGCTCCCGAACCCGAGCGGTTGCCGTGGCCGGTACGTCCGCCACGGTCTCGCCCCGCGCCACCAGCCACTGCGCAAGATGGCGGCCCAGCCCACGGGCATTCTCCACCGCCCACCGGCGTTCTGTGAACCGCTTCGCCCAGCTCAACAAACGCCGATACTCCGCCAGCGTCGCCTCGACGCGCACTGTCTCCAGCGTCTTATGGGTGCCCGCATCCAGGGCTGTCGCCGTGTGGCTGGACTTGTGCGGGTCGACTCCGATCACGACCATCAGACCGCGTTCCTCTCCATCACCGACAAGGAAGCCGCGGCCGGCACTCCGACTTTCAGCCTGTGAAACCCATACCTCTGTTGAGCCAGACCGCGGCCGGTGCCGGGTCAGGCCACAAACCCCCGGGGAGCCAGCCCCTCAAGGGCGGCAGGAAGCTCACGAGCGATCCCGACCCGGCACCTCCGGAAGGCTATGGCCAGTGATCATCCCGCCAACCAACCGGTGACTACATACAAGTCGGGAAGCTCAGTGCGCCCATCGAGCGTCCGCTGCTGAGTCGCCGGGTCGCCTGCCAAGTGTCGAGGGCCTGCCCGAGGATCGGATCTGTCGGCTTGGCGAACGCCGTGCCGGTCTTATTCGTAGTGTGTCGAGCAGGCAGACCACGTCGCGCGCCAAGATCTGGCCGGAGTCGCCGCCGATCGCGTCGCCAGCGGACACAGCCGACCCGCAGCAGGGCGATCTCGTCGCTGCGTAGCCCAGAAAACATCCAGGTCAGCGTCACGGACCAGACCGAGCGGATAGAAGTGGCCAGACTTGGTCACCGGAAGATCGCCTCGACGCGCCACCTGCACGGACGGGCAAGGCGGCCGGCCCACGAGACCTGCGGGCTGCGGCAGTACACATCGGGACCGAGCCGTGCTCGTTATCCGTACCGATAGCAAGTTTGTCGCTGCACGACCAACGGAGGCCTCGAGTGGTCCCCTCCCACCGCCCAGCGCTGCCCCGAGCGAATCCCCGACTCACCGCTAGGACAGCGGTCGCGCTGGTGACGCTTGTACTGGCACTGTCCGGCTGTTCATCCTCCTCGAACGCGCCCGCCCCGACCACCTCGTCGGCCGCCGGGGTTGTCAGGCACCCGCGCGTAGCGGGCCCGATCACAGCCGAGAACGGATCAACCTGGACCGTGTTAACGGCAACCGGCCAGACCTACACCGTCATCATCACCAACGCGACCGCGTTCGGCACCAAGACTGATCCCGCCACCAAGGACCAATTCAGGGTCGGGGACATAGCCCACGTCGCAGGGACCATGTCGGGCACAGCCATCACCGCAAGCCGAGTGTCCAGCGCTTCCAACCCCCTCGGTTGACCACGCACCACTCGTGTTGGTTGCCGTGGTTCACCTGGTGGTGCCGAGGTTAGAGTCGTAGCGTGTGATCTATGCGACACAGCGATCGTTCCCCTGACGCGGTGTTCGGTGCCCGGGTCAGAGCGCTGCGCGTGGAGATCGGGATCCCGCTGGAATCGCTGGCCGCCGCGGTGCAGGCGACCACCGGCGCAGCGATGACCCCCGGTGAGTTGGCGCTACTGGAGAGCGGACAATCCCCGATCGGGCTGAATGAGGCGAGGGCGCTGGCGGCGGTCCTGGACACGGGCGGCGGTCTCGGGCATGACCACATTGTTGTTTAAGTTGGAGCCGTAGTCCTTCATGACGCCGAGGATCCGGAAGGGCAGGAAACCGATCCTGATCGTTTTGCCGACCGCAGCCGTATCGGAACCGAACAGTACTTCGGCGATGGAGGGGCCCACGACCGCGACGTGAGCGCCGCTGCTGGCCTGGGTTTCGGTGAAAGTATGACCCAGCGTTCAGCAACCGATTGTTGGTTTGGAACCAGTTCACGATGGTGCCGGTGACGGTCGCGGACAGGAATTTCTTGGCGGGGGTCTGCACCACCACCGCATGGGCGTTCTGGCCGGCGGCCCCGGTCTTGGAGCCGGTCAATGGGCAGACTGGCCGGGGTCAAGGCACCTTTCACGGACGCGGCGGTCCTATCAGGGGCTAGTACTGCAACGGCAGGTGGCTGTCAGTGCGGCGGTCGTTGGCCTCGACGTCGGTAGTGGCAGGTTCGGGCGTGGTGTAGTCGGCGGCGGCGCCAGTGCGACCAGGTGATCGCGCTGGTCAGGCAGGTGGCGGGGGCGAGCACGAGGGCAGCGAGGAGTCTGGAGGACATCCACGACGTCCACACCGTGATGGTCCAATGACTCGGGCCGAGCCCGCAGGATGAGCAACAACCCGTCCAGCACCGTGCTCACCAGCAAAACCCGGCCCTCAGCCCGGGGGGTTCAACGTGCCGGCGCCGGTGCGGGCCAGGTCGCGCGCGGCTCGGGTGAATTCCCGCGTTCGCCCGGTCTCAGCGGCTGTGACTCGGACGAGCACCCATTCCCAGGGCGGGGCGTCGCGGATCGGCAGGTAGGTGACGTCCGGGCGGGCGTAGTAGTGACGCGCCTGCTCGGGCACCGGATACACCCCCGCGTCGGCGCCGACGAGGGCGAGCATCTCCTGGATCGTGCTGAACGCGGGCCCGCGCTCGGCGAATGCCCCGCCACCGGTGACGATCGCTTTGTCCCAGTACCGCGGCAGCGCTTTGGGAGATCGCAGCACGGTCGCGCGGGCAAGGTCGGTCAGCGACACCGACTCACGCCGGGCGAAGGGGTGCCGGGCGCAGACCGCGAGAAGCGGGTTCTCGCACAGGATGACCTCGCTGGTAGCCAGGTCCGGCTCGACGATGGGCAGGGTGGTGAACAGCAGATCGATCTCACCGTCGCGGAGCAGCCTGAACGCGTCGTTGACCTGGTTCTCCCGGATCTGAACATCACAATCGGGGTAGCTGGTGGTGAACTGTCGGGTGACCGCGAGGATGAACTGTCCGGCGGCGGCGCCGGCGAACCCGACCCGCAACGTGCCACGGACCTCACGACCGGCGAGTATCGCCCGCTCGATACCCGCGACCAGCTGTTCGTGGGCCGGGTGTAGATCGTCGTAGAGGCGCTGCCCGATGGGGGTCAACGCCACCCGACGGCTGGTGCGCTCGAACAACGCGGCGCCGATTCGTCGTTCCATGAGCTTGATCGACTGAGTGACCCGGGCCGGGGTCACATGCAGCCGCGCAGCGGCGCGACTGAAATGCAGCTCTTGCGCGACCGTCAGGAAGATCTCGATATCGCGCCGCTCCATCCTCCACCCCCACTGTCATTAACACCGGGGTTAATGCTCGGTGCGAGTGTTGTCGTTGTTCGCCCTGGCGGCAAGACCGAAGGTTGGCCCACAGGCGCAACACCGAAAGGAACCCGACAATGACCGACCAACCAACCCTCGTTCTCGGCGGAACCGGCAAGACCGGCCGCCGCGTGGTGACCCGCTTGACCAGGCGCGACCTGCCGGTGCGGGTCGGCTCCCGCACCGCCGGAGTGCCGTTCCATTGGCAGCGGCCCGACACCTGGCCCGCCGCGCTGGACGGGGTCGGCGCGGTCTATATCTCCTATTTCCCCGACATCGCGGCCCCCGGCGCGGCCGACACCGTCGGTGAGTTCGCCCGGGTCGCCGTGACCAGCGGCGCGCGGCGGCTGGTGCTGTTGTCCGGGCGTGGGGAGGAAGGCGCACGGCAGTGCGAGCAGGCGGTACGCGACAGCGGCGGCGAGGTGACCGTCGTGCGATGCGCCTGGTTCAACCAGAACTTCCATGAGGACTTCCTGCTCGACTCGGTGCTCGCCGGCGAGGTCGCGCTGCCCGCCGGCGAGGTGGGCGAGCCGTTCGTCGACGCCGACGACATCGCGGAGGTGGCGGCGGCGGCCCTGACCGAGGACGGGCACGCCGGCGAGCTCTACGAGCTGACAGGGCCACGCCTGCTCACCTTCGCCGACGCGGTCGGTGAGATCGCGGCCGCGACCGGCCGGTCCATCCAGTACATCCGGGTCAGCGTCGAGGACTATGCCGCCGGGGCGACCGAGCACGGCGTGCAGGCCGATGTGGTGGCCGCGCTGAGCCACGTGTTCGGCGAGGTCCTCGACGGCCGAAACGCGCATCTGTGCGACGGCGTGCAACGCGCCCTCGGACGTCCCCCGCGCGACTTCACAGACTACGCCCGTGACACCGCCGCCAGCGGAGTCTGGAGCCCTCGATGACCAGCACCACCCTGCGCGCGGTCACCCTGCTCGGCGCAACCATGACGATGGGATTCGCCGCGGGCAGCTTCGTTCTGTTCGCACACACGATCATGCCCGGCCTGCGCGCGACCGACGACCGCACCTTCGTCGCAGCCTTCCAGCAAATCGACCGGGCGATCATCAATCCGTGGTTCATGATCACCGCATTCCTCGGCGCCCTGGTACTCACCATCGGCGCCACGGTGGCGAACCGAGGCACAACAGCTTTGGTCTGGATCGCCGCCGCGCTGGTCCTCTACTGCGTCGCCTTCCTCATCACCATCGCCGTCAACGTGCCGCTCAACGACGCGATCGAGGCCGCCGGCGACCCCGCCCACATCGACGTCACCCAGGTCCGCGCACAGTTCAACGAATCCAGCTGGGCCGCCTGGAACCTCGCCCGCGCCATCCTCACCACAGGCGCGTTCGGACTGCTCGCCTGGGCACTCGTCCTCTTCGGACGCTCGACTGTGGCGATTATGGGCTCAAAAGGGTGAGACGTGTGACTCAAGCGCATGCAAGTGTCACAAAGAGTACCCTGAATGCTATGAGAGCGGATGCTGAACGGAACATCGACGCGGTGTTGCGGACCGGGGCTCGGCTGCTCGCCGAGGACCCGGGCACGAGCATCGCCACGATCGCCGCTGCGGCCGGGGTCGACCGGCGCACGGTCTACCGCCGCTTCGCGAGTCGGGAAGCACTGCGCGACGCCGTGCTGCACACCAAACTCGACGCGGTCGACGCGGTGCTCGACGACGCCCGACTGGATAGCGCACCGGTCGGTGTGGCTCTGCACCGGTTCATGGAGGGCGTCATCGCGGTGGCCCGTCGCTACCCGATCGACCTGGACCAGGCGCATTCCGACGCCGAGCCATGCAGCCGGCGGCTCGGGCAGCATGAACGAATTGCTGCCTTCCTGCGGCGGGCCATAGATGAAGGACTCATCCAGGCTGATCTGCCCGATAGGATTGCCGAGGCCCTGCTCAAACAGATCGTGGGCATGCTCGCCCGACAGTTCCGCGACTACGATCCCGTCCACGCCGCTGACATCGCCGTCGACGTCCTGTTGCGGGGTGCAGGCCACAATGTCCACCGGAACAGTCCACAACTGATCGCCGCCTGACATGACGTGCGCCCGCTGGGGACGTGCTCGCGGCCGACAACGACCACCGGCGATGCCTGACCGACGGCCGGGCGCCTGCACCCACGGGCCGCGGTCGGTTTCGATCCCACAACGACCGAGTCGAGCTCGCCATCGTCGCTCAGACGCCGAAGGCAGATTCGCCCTGACCGATCTCGACTGTCATCGTTGCGCTCATGGGGCGTCTGGTATTTCGGCGGCTCCGATCTGGGCGGGGGCGTTTGCGGTGGATGAAGTTCGCGTAGTCGGCGTACGACCAGCCGGCTCGCCAGAATTCGCCTCTCGGGGGTGCTACGACGAGGCGGTGTAGGCCGAGGGCGGCGCAGTCGGTGACGATCTGGTTGGTGAGTTGTTCGACCGGGGTCACCGAGATCTCGAACTCGGTGAGGTCGCGGCCGATCGCCTCGGCCGAGCGTCGCAGGGACTCTACCTGCGCGGCGACTGCAGCGCGGCGCAGTTCAATTGCCTCCGTAGCTGGGTCGGGCTCGGTGGTTGCGGCAAGGCTGGCGGCTTGCCGGCCACGTGTCGGGGTGGCCGTGGCCACGAGGTGTGGCGACGGGAGCCGTGGTTGGTTTGCGACTGGTGGATGTGGCTGGGCGGATGTGGCCTGTCAACGACGGCTTGGTTGGCCAGGGCATTGGAATTGGCCGCCGTCTTGTCTCGGGTTGACCGGGGGCTATGACTCGCAGTGGTCGGCGATCGAGGCGTTGGCCGCCAAGTTGGGTATCGGTTGCGCGGAGACTTTGCGGATCTGGGTGCGTCAGGCAGAGGTCGACACTGGGCAGCGGGTCGGGGTGAGCAGCGAGGAGCACGCCGAGATCAATCGCCTCAAGCGTGAGGTCGCGGAGTGGCGGCGGGCCAATGAGATCCTCAAGGCCGCTTCGGTTTTCTTCGCGGCCGAGCTCGACTGGCCACCGCGACCCTCGTGAAGTTCATCGACGAGCACGCCGGCCGTCGCGTGGACGACGGCCTGCGCTGGGGTGTCGAGTCGATCTGCGCGTTGCTGTCCGAGCACGGCGCCTCGATTTCCCCATCGACCTACACGACGCCCGGGCTCGCGCTGCGAGTGCTCAAGACGAACGGGACCAGCGACTCATGAAGCACATCAGCGTGGTTCACCGGGACAACCACGGCGTCTACGGGGCCAGGAAAGTATGGCTCGCGCTCAACCGGGAGGGCACCCCGGTGGCCCGCTGCACCGTTGAACGTCTGACGCGTGAGCTGGGATTACAAGGTGCGCGGCGGGGACGGCAGGTCCGCACCACGACACCGAATCCGGCTGCGACTCGACCGCCGGACCTGGTCAATCGGGTGTTCACGCCACTAGCACCCCACCGGCTATGGGCGGCGGACTTCTCCTATGTCCCGACCTGGGCCGGGATGGCCTACGTCGCGTTCGTCATTGACGCCTACGCTCGCCGGATCCTTGGCTGGCGCACGGCCACTTCGACGAACACCGTGCTGATGCTCGACGCGCTGGAACAGGCCGTCTGGACCCGACTCCGTGGCGGCGCCGCTGATCTGGCCGGACTGATCCATCACAACGACGCCGGCAGCTCAGTACGCCGCGATCGCGTTCACCGAGCGCCTGGCCGAGGCCGGTATTGATGCTTCGGTGGGGTCAGTGGGCGGTGCCAACGCCAATGCACTGGCCGAGAGCGTGATCGGGCTGTTCAAGACCGAGCTGATCAAGCCTTGCGGGGCCCTGGCGCACTGTCGACGAGGTCGAAGCCGCAACCTGCACTACGTGCACTGGTTCAACAACGACCGCCTGCTCGAAGCCAACGGAGACCTTCCGCCCGTTGAACTCGAACAGGCCTACTACCGTCTTCACAACTCCGACCTCGCCGAGGCCGGATGACTCAGAACAACGAGTCTCCGGACACCCCGGGCGATTCAACGATCCTAGTCGGGACCGATCTGAGTCCGGCTTACAGGCCGGCTCGTCCGCGTTGCAGTTCCAGACCAGTGCCGGAGGTGACCCCGGCCGTGTTGAACCTCAGATCAACTGAGAACTAGCCTTCGCCCCTTGCTCGCCCACCCCGGCGGTGGCTACCTTGACCGGCCTGCGGCTGGGCGGTTTCGCGCAGTGCTCTCGGGTCGATTCGAGAGCCGTCACCGCCTCGCATCGGCGACAGCACTGAATGCGAGGAGCGGATGATCGAAGTGGAGCACGCCACCAGCCTCTACCGATGGATCACACTGCCCTATCGGGCACTTAAGAACGTCATATTGACGATCGAGACCGGCGACCTGGTCACCTGATGAATATCACTGAAACCTGCGTTGTCGCCGCGCGATCGTTGCGCGCGCACAAACTACGTTCCGTTCTCACGACGCTTGGCATCATCATCGGCGTCACCGCGGTGATCGTTCTCGTTGGTTTGGGCGATGGCCTCAAGGCCGGCTATGCGGCCGCCTATGCGCCCATGGCCAGCCAGATCACCGTGGAAAGAATCGACGGAAGCGTGCTCGGCGGTCAGACTCACGACCTCACCGATCTCGACGTGAAGGCGCTGCGAGACCTGTCCCGAGCGCGGGACCTCGCTAGCGTCACCCCGGTGGTCACCGGCCCGGCGATGGCAACGTACGGGCAAAGCAAGTATCAAGTGGCGGTCACCGGATCAGCCAGCGACTATCTCACCATCACCGACCAGCAGTTGGCCGCCGGCGAGATGTTCAGCGATCAACAGAGCGACCAGCGGGTGGTCGTTCTTGGCCCCGACGTCGCCGCCGCGCTTTTCGGCGCGACCGGGCGCTCGCCTATCGGAGCGCAGGTCCGCGTGGGCCGGGAGAACTTTGCCGTGACCGGCGTCCTCGTCTCCTCCGGGCAGAATCAAGATACAGCGGTGGTGCCGCTCAAAGCGGCCCGCTCCTTTCTCGGCGGCGGTAACAAACTCTTCCAAATCATCGTCAAAGCCGCCAGCCCTGCTCGAGTGATGCCCGCAATGAACGAGATAGTCCCCGCTCTCGACGTAAGCCATCTAATCAAGGATCCCTCCAAACGCGACTATCGAGTCAAGAACATGCAAGACCGACTCGACAAAATGAATGACACCCTGGGCTTCATCAGCATATTCATTGTGGCGATCGCCGCGATCTCGCTAGTCGTTGGCGGACTCGGGGTCGCCAACATAATGCTCGTATCGGTCACCGAGCGAACCCGCGAAATCGGCATCCGCAAAGCTATCGGCGCCCGATCGGCCGCGATCATGAAACAGTTCCTGACCGAAGCCATCGTGCTCGCCGGGCTCGGCGGACTCGCCGGCGTCGGCTGCGGCGTCGGCTGTACCCTCGCCGCCGCGCAACTCGTGCCGCGCATCGCCCCCAAATATGGCACCCCCGACGTCAACCCCACAGCGGTCGCAATCGCCTTCGTCGTCAGCATCGTCATCGGCCTCGTCGCAGGCGGCTACCCGGCACTACGAGCAGCACGACTCCAACCCGTCGAAGCACTCCGCTTCCAATGAGATCAACCCTCCTGCTGCGGCTCGCAACTCGTGATCTTGTCTGGGTCTGGAAGCTAGCAGCGTAGGCTGCGCCGCCGATGATCGTCAGCCAGTCCGTCAGGAGTCCGTAAACCACAGCAATTCGTGGCAAGGTCCGACTGTTGGTGACCAAGATCGTGATGTTGATTCAAGACGTTACGGCGTTGGGCTCTGACTGGTCGTTCGCCGAGTCCGGCTCCGGGTGGTCGGTCGCGGCGGTAGGGATTAATAGGGTGAAGGTCGGTGGCATCGGTTGGCTGAGTCGCAGCCGGCCGCCCTCGGCTTCGGCCACGCTGCGCGCCAGGGCCAGACCGATGCCGTGTCCGGAGGCGTTCTCGGCGCGCCGGATGAACAGTTGTGAAGGCCATCCGGTGCCTCTGGATGCCCAGACCCGTACGGACCGGACGATCAAGAAGGTAGCGAAATCTGATCCCCGCGCGGCGGGAGGGTCGCACCCTTTGGTATCCCTCCCGCACCGTGGTAACCGTGGCGATCCCATCGTCGATTTTACTAGGGTCTTCCTGGCACTTCGGGGGAAACCGGTGCTCTTGTGGCGACGACCAGGCCAAGATGCCGTGTCCGGCATGTCGTCATCTTAGAAAGAACACTCATGCGTTCTTCATTACTGTGAGAAATCCGAGACGTGCTCTCGTGACCGCCCACATTCAGCGCCCCATGTTCGAACGCTGGTCGCTTCCGCCCTGGGCCGCCGGTCAGCTCCGGCCCATTCCGCTGAGCAAGGTGTCGACGGCGATGTCCGCGGCTTTCCCGGGATCGTGGTCGGGAAACTGGTGCGCGAGCAGGGCGATGATCTGGCGTAGCTGGGCCTGGACCATCCCGTCAGGCAGACCGCGCACGAAGATCGTATCGCTGCCGTGGCCGATCGGTGAAATGCCGCTGGCGGTCGCCGGAGACTCACCACCGCTGGAGCGGCGAGCGCTTGGTCGGCCAAACAGGGTCACGATCGCGTGGACCCGGTCACCGACCGCCGCGATGCGCTCCAGGTGTGCGCGGACGACCTCCATCGAATCCGCGGTGCGGTTACCCGATCGCGGTGCCGAAGAGGTGACCGATGCCGTAGGTGAAGGCGAGTCCGATGGCTCCGCCGATGACGACGCGGGCCACGGCGCGGTGTACGTTGCTGCCCCCGATGCGGGCGCTGAGGGCCCCGGCGATTCCGAGTGCGATCAGGACCGCCACGAAGGTGATCGGTACCCGCCAGCCCGGCGGGGGAAGCAGGATCGCCAGCAGCGGTAGCAGCGCGCCGATGGTGAACGACAGTGCGGACGCGGCCGCTGCTTGGACGGGATTGGCCAGGTCGGCGGGGTCTAGATGCAATTCGGCGTCCAGATGCGCGGCGAGCGCATCGTGGGCGGTGAGTTCGGCCGCGACGGTGCGCGCGGTAGCTGCCGATAGGCCTTTGGCCTCGTAGAGGGCGGTCAGCTCGGCTAGCTCCGCTGTGGGCATTTCGGCGAGCTCCTGTTTCTCTTGCGCCAGCTCGGCGGTCTCGCTGTCGCGTTGGCTGCTCACCGACACGTACTCGCCCAACGACATCGACACGGCCCCGGCCACCAGCCCAGCCAGCCCCGCGGTGAAGATCGGCCCGCTGGCGGCGGTGGCCCCGGCCACCCCGACCACGATGCCGGCGACGGACACGATCCCGTCGTTGGCTCCGAGCACACCGGCGCGCAGCCAGTTCAATCGTCCCAACCCGCCGCCGGCGTGTGGTTCGCCGGAGTGCGTCGGCTGATTCTCCGCCGCAGCCTGGATCTGGTCGGGGGACGGCTCGGCTCCATCCTCTGCAGTCATGCCACCACTGAAACGCTCCAGAGTGGGCGCGTCTAGGGAGTGGAGGCTGCCCTGGCCTTCTCTGGCCTGGACGGTTCCCGCACGTCGCGGTCTGCCGTCGCTTCGAGCGGGCTAGCCGGGGGTGGTCCCGGATCGTCGGAGGTTAAGTCAGTTGCTGAAGATGAGCGCGAACCCGAGAGCGAGTAAGACCATGATGAGCATGTCAGTCCTTGAGGATTCTGGTGCCTGGGCCGGTGTGGTGACACCACATCGCGTAGCCCGACCACTTTTCCGCACCGGTTCGGACATTCTCAATGGGCCGACCAGGTGTTCCTTGCCGGAACCCTACCGCCGGCCCCGTCCGCCGATGCCCAGACGACGGGCACAGAGCACGCTGACCCGGCCGCCGACCTGCCCTGCGCCGTCTTGGCGCTCGGGGCCACCTTTATCGTGCAGGGTCCCTCGGGGGAAAGACGCATCGACGCCGGTGACTTCTTCCGCGGCTACTTTCAGACGGCGGTGGGCGAGGACGAGATACTCGTCGAGGTCAGGGTGCCGCGCGTCGGCAGCGCGGGCTGGGGCTATGAGAAGTTCATCAACCGCGCCAACGACTGGGCGATCGTCGCGGTCGCCGTCGTCGACGGGCGGGTGGCGCTGGCCAACATGGGCGAGACCCCTCTGCGAGCCACCGCGACCGAACAGGCGCTCGCATCCGGCGCTGGCCCGGCGGACGCCGCCCTATCCGCTGCCGAGGGCACTGCTCCGATCGAGGCGGGTTTGCCGGGTGGCGGGTTCATGATTGCGGGGATGCCAGTACCGGTGATCTTGCCCACGCAGCTGTCGCTGGGGGACTTGCTGCCACCTTGGCCGTCGACCCACATGTCGAGGTGCCCGTCCTGGCCGGACGGTGCCGGGCTGGCTCCGGAGTCCTCGACGATGGCGTAGCGCTGCACGGTGGGCAGGTAGAAGCGGGTGCCGCCCTTGGCGGGGCCGCGCCGACCTGCGCGGGGCTCGCTCCCCGATCGGGGTTGGACCAGAACGTCTTACCGACGGCGACCGTGGCCCCGGCCCCTACGACGAGCCCGAGGACGGTGCAGGTGACCAGCGCCAGCGTCCCCGCTCTCGCGGCGGGCGCCTGGTGGGTGCCGGCCCGTGTTGAATGCTGGGTAGACCGTGCTGGGCCGGTCGTGTGGAGGTGGAGTAGTTCAGTGGGATCGGTGACGTCGTCGTGCCGGATCTCGTCAACCGGGCGCAACGCCGTGGTGGGCTCAACATTGCCGGTCGGCGTAACGACGGGCGCGGTGCCGGGCGCGGTGGGTAGCTGCGCGCTCTGTGACTGCGTCAAGCTGTCCGTTGGTGGCGGGGTGTCGTAGGCCGCTGGGGTGCTGGGCTCAAGGTCGGCGGACCATGTCGACGTGTGGCTCGGTCGGTCGTCCTCCACCGGCGGCAGGGCGGGGAGGGGCTCGGCGACCGGCTGGACGTTCGTGCTGGGGCCCCAGCCCGTGGCGGTTGATGGCTCGCCTGTCTGGGCGTACCGGGAGTTCTGGACGGGCGCCTCATCCTGCGCGCCGTCCCAGGGAGCCCAGTCGAACGTATCGCGCTCCAAGCCCTGGTCGGGGGTCGTCGATGTGTGCCAGTCCTGGACGGTGTCCGGGGCATGCGCGGCGTCGACGACGTCATCTGGTGCGGGATCCGGCTGCGTAGCCGTGTGCGCGTCGGGGCCCCAATGTGAGCCCGGCTCGGGTAATCGGGGTGCGGGGACCTCTAGGACCGGGGCTACCACGGACATCGGCCCTGACTGGGAGATGCGGGGGCTCGGCAGCAACGGCCAGTCTGAGGACTCCGCCCACTCGGGGCGTGCGGGGCGTGCTCGGTCGGGTGGCGATGTGGCTGAGCGCGGTTCGGGAACGAGAGCGTCGAACAGGTCGACCTCGGCATGAGGTTCGACCCGATAGCGATGCCGTGACATGGTCCTACCCTCCGGACCGTGCGGCGAGGGTGGCGGTCGGTTCGGGGGACCGACGGACTTGGGGAGCCTTGCCTTCTCGTAACCTCGCCGTCACCAATCCGAGACCCAACGTATCGACCGGGTGACTTGATGTCTCCCAGGTTGCTCTCAGTGAGATGGCCGTGTGGTCCCGGTCGGGTGGCGCGGTGTGTCGGATGGCTGGGACCCCAGTAGGCGGACGGCGGCGATGGTCACGAACTGTGCGAGGTTGTCGTGTTCGAGGTGGGTACCGCGCTAGTGGCGGAGGTCGTCCAGTACTAACTGCTCGATCTGTGCGACGTCGTGCAGGTGGGCGGGACCGAAGCGGCGCAGCCGACCGCACACGTTCGACTCGTCTGCCGGCTCTTGGAGGCGGAGGGTGACCGCGGGTGGCGGCGGGCAAGAGGCGACAGTGACCACTCTCGGGCCGGTGTCACCCCGGCACCGGGCCAGGTGTACGGATGAGGATCCGCAAAACGGTGCTCAGTGGACCATGCTCGTTGGATGGCGAGGTTCGTTGCGGACATCGACAGCGGTGAGAGTCGGACCGTGTCACCATCATGAATGGGAAAAAAATCGGAGTCCACGCAACCGACCCTGAGCTGGGCTGACGCTCCGGCCGAGCATGACTATCCCGCCGCGGCGTCGTTTTTGCGGTTGATAGCCGCACCCGCATTGGCCGAGTCGCTGTCGAGTCTGCTGTCGCAGGCGCCGCTGGTGCACCAGGCTGCGAAAGACATTCTTCGCGCGGCGCGGCTTCCGCTACTTCCGGCGGATGATCCCGAAGTCGCGAAGGATCTAAAGAAAGTCTCCAAGGGCACGCCGCTGTCGCCGGTGCTGCTGGTCCGTGGTGAGCTGCGGCCCGATCGAGCGTTGCAGATCGCGGACGGCTATCACCGAGTGTGCGCCAGCTACCACCTCGACGAGGACGCCGAAATCCCCTGTCGGCTCGTGGACCCACCAGCCGTCAGTGCATAGCCGGCGGCGGTGATGAGCCCAGACGAGAAGCCAGACCAGACCCGCACGTCGCCGCACGCCGACCCCGACCGCATCCAAGCCATCGTGAACGCCCGCCACCGCGAGCAGCTCGTCGGGCTACTGGAACGTGCGCCGGTCTGGGCCCGCGACTTCGCCGACCTTCGTTATGAGTGGCGGCGGCTGTTCAGCGAGCTGTTCGGCACCTTTCTGCTGGTACTGGTCGGCTCAGGCGCACCGGTCCTGGACGCCGCCACGCACGGTCAGATCGGCCGCGTGGCGGAGGTGACGTCGCCGGGATTGATGGTCCTGGCGATCATCTTGTTCATGGGCGCGGTGTCCGGCGCGCATCTCAATCCCATCGTGAGCATCGCATTCGCGCTACGAGGCGACTTCGGCTGGCTCCGGGTACCGGGCTACCTTGGGGCGCAACTCGCTGGTGCGCTGCTGGCGAGCATGGTGTTGAGAATGACGTTCGGCGATCTGGCTCACCTGGGGGCGACCCTGCCCGGAGCCGGATTCAGCGCCACGCAGGCCTTCGTCGTCGAAACAATCCTCAGTCTCGGGCTGGTCAGCACAATCTTGGGTACCGCCTCCAGTGCCCAGAACATCGGCCCGCTGTCCGCGTTCGGAGTTGCCGCCTACATCGCACTTGCTGGCCTATGGTCCAGCCCCGTCAGCGGGGCTTCGATGAACCCAGCCCGCTCACTCGCACCCGCCCTCATCGGCTCTGACCTGCACGACCTGTGGATCTATCTCACCGCCCCACCGCTCGGCGCGGTCGCCGCCGTCGCCGCCAGCTACATCCTGCGCGGTCCGGGCGGCGACCCCGGCGGCACCCAAGCCGCGCGGGGCAGGCTGCCCGACCCCGGTAACAGCCCAGGCCCCGATAGACACCGCCGCTAACCATTCACCCGCGCATACCGGACACCAGCACTGCGTCCAGCGTTCAGCAAAACTGAACGATCTGGCGATGTTGGGTCATCGGTCGGTAGGGCGCCGACGCCGACGTCCTTGCTGCCGCGGCAGCGGGCGATCAGGTTCCGGGAGCACTGACCTGACCCATCGACTCCCGATCTGGATCACTACCAGGGTCACCATCCCGGTGGCAGAAAACGGGTCACCGGGACGGTGACTTTTGTCGGTTCAGACCCGTGCGCCGCGCCCGCGCACGAAATGCACGACTGCGACGATGACTGCGATCACGATGGCGGCGTGGACGACGGCCCCGAGATGGAACACGAAGAATCCGAGCAGCCACAGGACAAGTAACAAACCGGCGAGGCCAAGCAACATCGGTGGGCTCCATTCTGCGAAGGGCGGTGACATTCACTCCTTCCCGTGACAGAACATCGTTAACCGCCTCGCGGACGAAAATATTTGAGCACCGTGTTGACACGCCGAACAGTCGGGCGCAGCCTCGGGCGTTCGCGCGCGAACCGCTGCCAACTCTAGGTGAACACTAGGTGCGAACGTGCAATCGAGTGCTCGGACCACAGACAAGGAGCCGACCTTGGTCCAATACCGTTCAGTTAGGCTTACATCGGTGTAGTTTGCTGATGTGCCTCGTGCTGGGTGGAAGAAGCCCGTCTCGGATCGTCGCTTGTCGGATTTGGTCTCGGTGGGGGTGCTGACCCGGGTGTTTCCACCGGAGTTGGTCGATGAGGTAATCGCCGAGGCTGGCCGCACCGAGCAGCGCAATCGCACGTTGCCGGCGCGAGTGATGGCGTACTTCGCGATTGGGATGGCGCTGTACTCCGAGGGCTCGTATGAGGACGTGCTCAGTCAGCTGACCGATGGGCTGGCGTGGGCGTCGGGATGGGAGGCCAGCTACAACCCGCCGTCGAAGTCGGCGATCTTTCAGGCCCGGCAGCGCCTCGGTCCGGAGCCGATGGCGGCGTTGTTTGCTCGGGTCGCCGAGCCTCTCGCGACCCCGATGATGGCCGGGTCATGGCTGGCTGGGCGTCGGATGGTCGCCATCGACGGAACCTGCCTGGACGTAGCGGACACCGTCGAGAACGCGAAGTTTTTCGGCCGGCCCGGGGTGAGCAAGGGCGAGCAGGCAGCGTTTCCGCAGGCCAGGATCGTGGCGTTGGCCGAGTGCGGCACGCATGCGGTGTTCGCCGCCGAGATCGGCGTCTACTCCGAGTCCGAGGCCACCCTGACCGAGCGGCTGCTGCCTCGGCTGGAGCCCGGGATGCTGCTGCTCGCCGATCGTGGCTTCTTCTCCTACGGCTTGTGGCGCCAGGCCTCTGGGACCGGCGCGGACCTGCTCTGGCGGATCCGAACCGATGCCTTCGGACCCAAGGCCAAGCACGTGCGTGACCTCGACGACGGCTCCTGGCTGGCGATGCTGCGCAAGAGTACGGACCGTGAGAGCGAGCCGATGCTGGTTCGGGCGGTGGACTACACGGTCGACGACGGCCGAGGCAACGACACCAGCTATCGACTGTTCACCACGCTGCTGGACCCCGGCGAGGTCTCCGCCGTTGACCTCGCCGCCGCCTACAACCAGCGATGGGAGATCGAACTCATCCTCGACGAGCTCAAGACCCACCAACGCGGACCCCGCACCGTGCTGCGCTCAAAGTCACCCGACCTGGTGCAGCAGGAGATCTGGGGGCACCTGTGCTGCCACTACGCGATCCGCACCCTGATGACCGACACCGCGAAGCACAGCGGGCGCGACCCCGACCGGGTCAGCTTCGTCGCAGCCCTGCGCATCGCCCGCCAGTCTGTCGCCCCTCGCGGGCGCTTTCCCCCCTGACAACGTCCAGGCCACCAACCACGTCTGGGGCACCGCGCTGCGCCGACTCGCTCGGCGGCTCAACCCCGCCCGCCGACTGCGGGCGGCACCCAGGGTCATCAAGCGAAAGATGCCCAAGTGGCACGTCAAACGTGCCCACCACGGTGCCTGGCCCGGCCCCCAGCACTCACCGAACTACCTCATCCAAAACCGTAACTGAACGGTATTGGACCTTGGTCCGGTCCTCAACTGGGGCGGGCGGAGACGGCGGCGGTTCCCCACGGCGGGGATGGCAGAACCAAGTCTTCGCACATGCTGGGCTCCTACTCCTGCTCGACCGGCATCTGAGTCCCCCAGGCGTGTCCGATCCTGACAGGGAGTCGCTTCTCTGAGAAGCTCCGTCCCGTCCACCCCTGTGGGCGCCCCGGTTGCGCGTGATGGGTGGCAGAGGGGCTGATTCGCTACGGCCCCACCGCACCCCTCCGGCGCCGACTGCTGTGTCCAGTGATCGAAGGAGTCCGGATGGTGACTCGATCAGAGAGTAATGCGCCGAGGGGGGAATCTGGGCGAGGTGGGGGGAGGGATCAGAGCCGGTTGCTTCCGGTGCTCGCGGCCGAGCGGGCGCTGCGGGCTGTGGTGCTGGTCGGTCTCGGTCTCATCCTGTTGACTCATGCCCACGCGGACTGGGCCGATCTTGCGCGTCGGGTCGCCGAGCGGGCCGGGTTGGATCCCAGCCAGAACGTCACCGGGCGACTGATCTCGAAGCTAGCCGGATTTGGACCGCGGAAGGCTCAGCGGGATGGCGGGATCGCGATCGGTTACGGATTGTTGGAAGCTGCTGAGGCCTACGGCCTGTTGCGGCGACGGGAGTGGGGGGAGTACCTGACGGTGGTGTCCACCGCGCTGTTGTTCATCCCGGAGGTCCAGGAGTTGTTGAGCAAGCCAAGCCTGCTCAAGGTCTGCGCTCTGGTGCTCAACATTGTGATCGTCGGTTACCTCGCTCTGCGACTCGTCCGGCGCCACGATTACCGCCGGCGGCCGCAACCATGATGGGAGCAGCTTCCTGACCGGCTTTCGTAGTGTGGCTCGGGCTTCGACCAGAGCGATGGGTAGATGGTGCTCAGACTGTCTTGATGCGGGCAGGACCCGCTTGTGGTTCGCGACGGCTAGCGCCGTCCAGTTGTCGCGTCTCCGGGCCGGCGGGCCGACCCCGGGGCGTGAGTACCCGGTTCACTGATCGTCCAACGCGTTCTGGTCGGGCCGGCCCAGTTCGGCTGCGCGGGCTGTGCCCGGACATCTCGGAGCGGCCGGTAGCACTCGCGCTGGAGGTTGATCTCCCCGATAACCCAGTTCAGGATGCCTGAGATCACGGTGAGGACGAGGATCACACCGAGTACGACGTAGACCCATACGAAGAATTGCGAGACCCCGGTACCGCTTCCCCGCAGCAAGCTCAGCGCCCACGCGGGCGCGGCGTTACGGCGCGCGGAGCTGGTGACCAGACCGGCCAGCCACCTGGCCCGCAGCGCAACCAATGCTACGACGACGAGGGGCGACATCCGCCAGCACCAAGTCACGGGGTCACGTCGCCGCGGTACGTGCGGATGGTCATGTGATGGATGTCGCACCTGGTTAGCGTCGTGTTACCTCTGAGGCAGAAGTGATGAAACCGGCACCCGTCGCAGGCGTCAACCGGCTTACCTCGTTAGCCGAGCAGAGCTCGAGACCGAGACCTCCGGAGGTTGGTACGACCGGCCGCTCGCTATTCAGATCATGAGCTGCAAACCTCGGCTACCAGGAACTGCATCACCTGGTAGCCGAGATTGCTGTGCTCGAGGCCGTTCCTGCGCAGTTGTCTCTGTGACTGGCTAGGCGTGGTGGATGTCGGTGTTGTGGTTGAGCTTCCCCCTGAGTACGGACACCCGACCTGAGGTGGCTACGGCCACCAGGAAGGATGTTGTCGTGCCGCCTCCTCACCCTCCCGAGTTCCGTCGTCGTGCCATCGAGTTGGCCCGTGAGCGGTCCAAGTCATTCGTTGAGTTGGCGAAGGATCTGCGTATTTCCGAGTCGTGCCTGCGGAACTGGGTGACCCAAGCCGAGATCGACGAATCAGGTAGCGCGACACAGCTGACGAGCGCCGAGAAGAAGGAGCTCGCCGAGCTTCGCCGGGATAAGCGCCGTCTGGAAGTCGAGGTTGAGATCCTCAAGCGTGCGGCCGCGTACTTTGCCCGGGAGAATGTTCTCCCAAAGTAGTATTCCCGCTGGTCCGTGAACTCGCCGACGACAACATTGATGTCGCGGTGACCTGCAGGGTGCTCAATGTGTCGAGATCCGGCTACTACGACTGGATCGGTCGTCTCGATTCGCCTCGTGTCCAGGAGAACGAGTTGCTGCTCAAACAGATCCGCCAGATTCACCACGAGTCCCGCGGAACCTACGGATCACCGCGCGTGCACGCCGAGTTGACGATCGGTCTCGGACTGCCGGTGAACCTCAAGCGGGTCGCCCGACTGATGCGCGAGGCCGGCATCCAGGGCCTCTACCGGCGACGACGCCACGGCACCGTCCCCGACCCCGACGCCCAGGCAGCACCGACCTAGTCAACCGCCAGTTCATCGCCGACGAACCGAACTGCCTATGGGTAACCGACATTACCGAACACCACACCGAAGAAGAGAAAATCTACTGCGCCGCGGTACTCGACGCCTACTCCAGAGTGATCGTCGGCTGGTCCATCGCCGACCACATGCGCACCGAATTCGTCACCGACGCGCTCGGCATGGCCATCATCCGCCGACGACCCGCAAAGGAAGGCGCCGACGGTCAGACCGTGCTGCACTCCGACCACGGCTCCCAATTCACCTCATGGGCCTTCGGGAAATGGCTCCGCGAGGCCGGACTGCTCGCCTCAATGGGCACGATCGGCGATTGTTACGATAATGCGATGATGGAATCGTTCTGGGGAACGATGCAACTGGAACTACTCGACTCGAAACAGTGGCAGGCGCGCGACGAGCTTGCCAACGCGGTATCGAATGGATAGAGTGCTGGTACAATCCCAACAGGCGCCATTCCAGCATCGGAATGCACAGCCCGATCACCTTCGAGACCCTCCGCACCCGGTCAGACCAGGAACGCTGACCCCACACCGGAGGGGTCCGTGCCTCGGGGGTTCCTCTGTGTTTGTCAACTTCCGGATTCGTCGGGGTGGGTAAGGTCGTCCTCGGTGGGTCCGGGAAGTGACTTTTCCGAAGAGCTGGCGGTAGGGGTCGAGTCAGCCGCGCTGGATGTCAGAGTCGCCCCCGGGTGTCCTCCCGGGCCTGCCGCTTGTGTTTGTCGGCGTTCGTCGGCGAGCATGACATGCCAGACGTGGTCGGCCAGGCGCCGTTTCAGGGCGCGCATGGCCTCGTTGTGGGTCTTGCCTTCGGCGATCTTGCGGTCGTAGTAGAGACGTCCGCGGGTGCCGGGCATGCGCACCTGGGTCAGGGCGATCGTGTGGAGCGCGTTGTTGAGCTTGCGGTCGCCTTGGCGTGACAACCGATGCCGTGCCTTGTCGCCGCTGGCGATCTCGATCGGCGCGACGCCTGTATATGCGGCGAAGGTACTGGCGGTGGGGAACCGCGATGCGCGTGCGGTGCGGCCGAGCAGCCGTGTCGCCACGACGGGGCCGACGCCGATGATCGCGGTCAGGCTGGTTTCGGACTCCGCGACCGACGTTTGCATGTGTTGTTTGTTGGCTTTGAGGCGGGCGTCGAGAGCTCGGATGTCGGCCACCAGGTCACGGGCCAGGTCTTTCCGAGCGTGCTCCACGCGCGATGCCGGTCTGATCCGGCTGAGCGCCGCGGCCGCCTGATCCGCGGATAGGTCGGTGGACGCCCCGCCGGGCAGTAGTTCACGCAGCACCGCATGCAGCTGGTTGACCGTGCGGGTGCGCTGCTGGGTCAGGTTGGTGCGACGCTCGTCGAGCATTGCCAGCACCGTCGATGCGTCCTCGGCCACGACCGGGGCCGCGTCGCCGTGCAGGGCGGCGACACAGGCCGCCGCCGCGGCGTCGAGGGTGTCGTTCTTGCGGCGGCCACCCCGAGACAGCTCCCGAACCCGAGCGGTTGCCGTGGCCGGTACGTCCGCCACGGTCTCGCCCCGCGCCACCAGCCACTGCGCAAGATGGCGGCCCAGCCCACGGGCATTCTCCACCGCCCACCGGCGTTCTGTGAACCGCTTCGCCCAGCTCAACAAACGCCGATACTCCGCCAGCGTCGCCTCGACGCGCACTGTCTCCAGCGTCTTATGGGTGCCCGCATCCAGGGCTGTCGCCGTGTGGCTGGACTTGTGCGGGTCGACTCCGATCACGACCATCAGACCGCGTTCCTCTCCATCACCGACAAGGAAGCCGCGGCCGGCACTCCGACTTTCAGCCTGTGAAACCCATACCTCTGTTGAGCCAGACCGCGGCCGGTGCCGGGTCAGGCCACAAACCCCCGGGGAGCCAGCCCCTCAAGGGCGGCAGGAAGCTCACGAGCGATCCCGACCCGGCACCTCCGGAAGGCTATGGCCAGTGATCATCCCGCCAACCAACCGGTGACTACATACAAGTCGGGGAAGCTCAATCGAGCGGACAGGCTTCTGATCAGGCCAACCTGGTGGGCCAGGCCGGTGCCGGCGACCCGGCGGACAGGTCATGCCCAAGGCACACCGCAGCGGCCAGATCTAAACCGAGTCACACCAAATCGCCACCACCGAGCCTGAAGCACTCCAACCCAGGAGCACCGCAACGACACTCACAGATCTAAACCGCAGAACCTCCCGCGAACGGAGCTACACCACTCGGTGGGACGTGACCGGGAGGCGACATGGCTGTGCCCCGGCGGCGGTCGACCCCGCTGAAGCCGACCAGCACGCCTCTCCCCACTGCATCGTCGAGCTCCGGCTGTCGGCGGCCGGTAATGAACACGTAGGCACCTTCGCCTGTGAGCGACGGCGTAAGTAGGCGCGCGATCTCCGAGTTCAGCTGCCAAGTTCGTCGCCGGCGCAGGCCGGGGCTCTACGGCGCTTCCATAGCCTCTCCCAGGTCCGCGACCTGGTCTCAGGACCGCTCGACCGTGGACGGGTAGTCGACCGCGAAGCGGTCGGTGTGTAGCCGTTCGAGCTCGCCGAGCAGCTTCTGGTGCGCGGGATGGTTCCAGTACGCGGAGCGCAGCGCTTCCTCGTTGGTGAGGCGGACGAAGCAGCCATGGGTGAAGCCGTGCCCGAGTCCTGAGGCGTTGGTGTTCTCGCCCCAGGTGATGTCTTGGACGCAAGCCAAGCCGGTGATGACCGAGGCGAACTCGCGCAATGCCTCGCCGAGCGCCGCTTCGCTGCCCTCGACCGGGCGGAAGACTACGTAATGGTCAAGCATGCCTGTCGCCTCCTTGGCAGTGTTCGGCTTCGTATCGCTCCCAGTCCGTTGGCCACCGATAGCTGTGCTGCCGAGGCGGTACAGGTGCCTGGGTCTCGATCCACCGGACCCGTCCGCCCTCGGTGTTGTAGCAGGCGTGGGTGGTGCCGACGCCTGCCCAGGCGGTGTCACCGGGGCGGAAGTGGTGGATCTGGCCGCCTAGTTCGAAGTCCGTTTCTCCCTGTAGGAAGAAGTAGCCTTCCTCGAACGGGTGCTCGTGGTTCTGAGCGGCGCCGCCGACTTCATAGTCGACCATGAACATGGTCAGCAGGTGCGCGCCGCGGTTCTGGTCGACCAGCATCTTCACCGAGATGCCGCTGTAGGTGATCAGTCCCGCGTACATCCCGGCCGATTCACGACCACGGGCCGCGCTCGTCACGGCCTTGGTCAGGTGATCGGGGTCGGTTCCCTCGTAGTGACCAACCAGCCGGAGCGTGGGATCGGCCAGGTCTGGAGGTGACGCGTCGGCCGTTCTGTCGGGCGCGTCGGTCGGGAAGAAGGTGTCCCGCCGACCGGACTCGAGCCGCAGCGACACGGGGCTACCGACATCGAGCCACCGTGCTTCCTCGCTGGCCCGGTTGGCGAACGCGCGCAGCGCGCCGACTGGGATGAAGGCGAAGTCGCCTGGGCGGAGCAGGTAGGCGCGTTCCTCGAGCTGTACGGCGACCTCTCCGGCGAGCAGGTAGATGGCCTGCTCGAATGACCGCACGTGCGGGGGGATCCGTCCGCCCGGTGCCAGCCTGCCGATCCCGAGGTCTGTGTGGGTGGTTCCCACCTCGGGGCCGAGTAGAGCGAGCCGGTCGAATCCGATGGAATGATCGGCAAACGGCCAGGGTGTGGCTGCCGTTGCCCAGTTCTGGCGGACGACGGCGCTGGGGCCGTGTGCGGCGGAACCGCTGGTGTGGCGGTCGTGTGGGGGTGACGTCGCTGCGGACACCGGTGCACCTCCTCATCGGTGGGGTAGTGGTGTGGCCGAGGACGCTGTGCAGCTCAGCGGAGAGCCACTTTCAGCGCCTCGAGTTGGATTGGATCCGCCGAGGTCGGCAGCAAGAGCACTTCGTCGAAGCCCGCTTCGGCGATCTGGTCTCTCGTCTCGGCGAGCCGCCCGGGGTCGGTGATGACGTGGCTGGCCAGCTCGTCGGCGCGTTCCGTGCCGAGAAAGCCGTAGTAGCTACGCATGTGTGCGAACGCGTCGTCGCGCGCGTGAGGCCCCGCCGCGGCGTAGATCAGGGCGACCAGGCGTGGCGTCCCGGGCCTGCCTGCCGAGGTCCACGCGCCGCGCACGTCGGCGGCGAATGCGGTCGCGGTGTGCCAGGCGCCGAGTCCGGCGGCGGCGACCCAGCCGCCGCCGTGTCGAGCGATTCGTCCGAGAGTCGCCGGACCCTGCCCGCCGAACAGCAGCCGCGACCCGAGCAGCTCGCTGATCTGCGCGTTTCCGGACTGGAGCTGGTCGTCGAGGATCGCGCCGCGCCGGCCGTAGTCGACGTGGCAGGCGGCGTAGTCGTCCATCCGGCGGCCCACCCCGAGGCCGAGGACCAGTCGCTGGTCGGTGAGTAGGTCCAGCGTCGTGATCTGCTTGCGGAACAGGGCGCTATCCGTGCGCAGCGGCGCGACGAGCACACTGGTCATCAGCCTTGCCCGCTCGGTGACCGACGAGACGGCGGCGAGCGTGAGCATCGTTTCCAGGCTCGGGTATTCCACCCGGTCGGTACAGGCGAGCGTGCTCGCCCCCATGTCCTCGGCTATGCGTGCCCAGTTGATCAACTGGGCACGGGTGACGCCCTCGATGTGACTGGGCAGTCCTACGCCGACATCTATTGCAGCCATGGCGGTCGCCTCCTTGCGTCCGGCGGGTGATTTCCAGGCGGGTGAGGCCCAGGACGAATAGGTCGGCACAGACCGTGTCGACCTCCGTGATCGGCACCCGGTCGACCGGATGGCGCGGCGTTGCCCGCGCGCGGGTCAGCTCGGACAGCCGCATGTAACAACGGTGGGCGTGCACTGCGGCACGCCGCTGCAGGGATCAGAGATCCTGGTCCCAGTTGGGCTGTTCCAGCCCGAGGTGGTCGAGGAGTGCGCGTTGGTGCGCGATCACCGCGTCCTGGAACTCCTCGCGCTTGCCTTGTGCCAGGGCGCGCGCCATGGGCTCGTGCAGCGCGATCTGTTGGTCGAAGGCCGCTCCGGTGAGCCAGCGCGGTGTTCGTTTGGCGGAGACCCACGACTCGTAGGCCTTCTCCACCAGAGCTGTGTGCATGCTCGAGAACATGCTGGTCAGAAAGCGGTTGCCGGCCAGTCGCACGATTTCGACGTGGAAGACCGTGTCGGCCGCGATCCACTCGGGGGCGCTGCCGCGTGCTTCGGAGAGGTCGGCGAGTGCGCGGTTGAGCGGCTCCAGGTTCGGTACGCCGTGCGAGATGGCCTGCCGCCCCGCGGTCAGCTCGAGCAGGAACCGCATGTGTGCGGCCTCGTTGAGCGAGTCGGGTTCGAGGCGCAGCATCAGCTCGATGCTCGCGTGGACCATGCTCGCCGGATTGCGGAGTACATAGGCGCCGGAGCCTGGGCGAATCGTCACTAGGCCCTGCAACGCCAGCGAGCGCAGCGCCTGGCTGACAGTGGGCCGGGAACTGCCGACGAGTTCGGCCAGTTGCCGTTCGCTGGGCAGCCGTTGCCCCTCGGCAATGCCCTGGTCGACGATGTAGTTCCGGATCTGGTCCGCCACTCGGTCGGCGAACCGGGACACCGGCTCGACCTGGAACGACGAGGCGATGTCCTGGGTGTCCGACCGACGACCTGGCGTTGCCATTGCCACTGTGCTCCCGCAGCCCTGTCTGTTGCCGGGGTGCCGCCCACGGTGCACAGGCACCGGCGCGGCCGTTCGGCTCATAGTAGAGGCCACCGTCTCGACGTCGGCTCAGTGATCGGCTCATTGAATCGTCACCAGCCGGGGTTCGGTCATTTCTGACATCGCGTACCGAGGTCCCTCGCGGGTGTTTCCCGAGTCCTTGACGCCTCCGTAGGGCTGCTGGTCGGCGCGGACGGTGGGCACGTCGTTGATGTAGACGCTGCCGAACTCCAGGCGTCGCGTCGCCTCCAGCGCCTTGGCGACGTTGCTCGTGTAGACGCCCGCGTTGAGCCCGTAGCGGGAGTCGTTCGCCAGGTCGAGCGCCGTGTCGAAGTCGTCGAACTCCGTCACCGTCACGACGGGACCGAAGATCTCGTCGGCCTGTACCCGCATGTCTCGGGTGACGTTGCTCAGCACGGTCGGGGTGACGACGTTGTCGATCCGTTCGCCGCCGATGTCGGCGCGTGCTCCGCCCGTGATGGCCTCGTTCACCCAGGACTCGACACGCAGCGCGTCCTTCGCGCTGATCAGCGCCGACACGTCGACATCCTCGGCCAGCGGTGCCCCCACGGTCAGTTTGGCTACGCCGGCAACGAGGGCGTCCCGGAAACCCGCGGCGACGCCGGCGTGCACGAAGATTCGCTGCGTGGAGACGCACGACTGGCCGGCCTGGACGAACCCGGCCGCCGCGGCCTTCGCCGCCGCGGTCTCCCAGTCGCTGTCGCGGTCCACGATCAGCGGTGCGGTTGATCCGAGCTCCAACCGCACTCGCTTCCGCGGGGCTCGGGCCGCGATTCCCCAGCCGACATCGGGCGAACCGGTGAAGGTGATGTAGTTGACGTCAGCGTGCGAGACGAGGGCGTTGCCGACCTCGGGGCCACCACCGGTGACGACGTTCAACCAGCCGGGTGGCAGCCCGGCCTCGGTGAGCATGTCGGCCAGCAGTAGCGCCGAGAGCGGGGTCTGCGACGCTGGTTTGAGCACGACAGGGCATCCGACGGCGATAGCCGGCGCGATTTTGTGGGCCACCAGGTTCAGGGGGAAGTTGAACGGCGCGATCGCCGCCACGACCCCGATCGGCACCCGCATCGTGTAGGCGACCTTGCCCGTGCCGGACGGGACGGCGTCGAGCGGGACCATGTCGCCGGTGTACGTGCGGGCTTCGGCCGCCGCGAAGGCGAACGTGTCGATCGTCCGCGCTGCCTCGGCCCGGGCTGTCCTGATGGGTTTCGCGCACTCGATGGCGATTGTGCGGGCGAACTCCTCCTGCCTCGTCCGTAGTGCACTGGCCGCGGCCTCCAGGACGTCGATGCGAGCGGGCCGGTCGAAACGGTTGTCGCGCAGCGCGTTCCGGGCCGCCTCGACGGCGCGGTCGACAAGTGCCGCGCTGCCCAGCGGCACGTCGGCGATGGGCGCACCGTCGTAGGGCGAGTAGAGGGTGGCCACCGCGTCGGGGGTGATCCATCTGCCGTCGATGAGCAGGCCACGTGGCTGGTAGGCGTCAGCGGTCATTCGGGATCTCCTCGCTGGTCTATGTGCGGGCCGACTACCAGGACCGCGCGGGCACCCGCGCGGCGGTCGCCTCGCCTTCGGCGCAGACCTTGCGTGCCTGCTCGACGATGTCCGGGCTGAGCTTGATGAAGTGGCCGTCGGCCTCGTCCGGCAGCACGCGGTCCAGTCCGGACAGCGTCCATGTCGACCCGATGAGGACCGAGGGCCGAGGATCGCCGCGCAGAGCGGCGAGGCTGTCCCGAATGCTGGCCACGTCGTGGCCGTCGACCTCGGCGCTCGCCCAGCCGAATGCTCGCCACTTGTCGACGACGGGGGCCAGTGTCGTGACGAACTCGGTCGGCCCATCGACCTGGCTGTTGTTGCGGTCCAGGACGACCGTGAGGTTCCCGAGGCGGTGGTGGGCGGCGAACAGGGCGGCTTCCCACACCTGCCCTTCCTCCATCTCACCGTCGCTCATGAGCACGTACACGTGCCGGTCGGAGTCGGCGAGCCGCAGCGCGAGCGCCAGCCCCGCCGCCACGGAGAGCCCTTGGCCGAGTGAGCCACACGTCGCGGTGAGCCCTGGGGTCTGCTCGGTGCCGATCGCTTCGAGTCGGCTGCCGTCCTTGCCGTAGGTCGCCAATTCGGCCGGATCGACCAGGCCGACCTCGACGCCGGCCGCGAAGTGGACGATCGAGTAGTGGCCGGGGGAGACGACGAGCCGGTCGTGGCCGGGGCGTAGTGCGGTCAGGTAGAGAACGGCGGCGAGTTCGGCGCTGGACAGCGCCTGACCGAGATAGCCGAAGCCCTCGATTGCGACCATCTCGACGGCGCGCTGTCTGATTCGCCAGGCGGCACGACGCAGGTCTTCGTCATCGCCCTGTCTTGTTCTCATCCTCGGTCACCACCCGGTTCGCACGCTCTGGAGGAGCCGGCGCCAACCTGGCAACCGGCTAACTGGCTTAGCCAATAATCCGAACGAACCGGTGGCGTGTCAAGCCTCTGACCTTCGCGAGCTAAATTTTTAGCCAGCGCTTGACAGGGCGCCGGGCCTGCGGCAACACTCCACAACTGGCTAAGCCAATTAACCAAATCGTGTCCTTGATCAGAGCTGGAAGTGAACGAACCATGCCACTGCAGCCGCCTTACCGGACCATCCTCAAGCCGTACGGACGGGCTCTCGTCCGGTACGCGGCCGACCACTCCGAGGTGATCTGTCTCGGCGCCGACCTGACCCGGCAGACCGAGACCGATCTCTTCCGGGACGACCCGCGCCTCGCGTCGCGCTTCTTCAACGGCGGGATGGCGGAGCAGAACCTGATCGGCCTCGCCGCGGGCATGGCGCGCGAGGGGCACACGGTCTTCGTGAACACGTTCGGGGTGTTCGCCACGCGCCGGCCCTTCGAGCAGGTCGCCATGCAGATCGCCTACGCCGGGCTGAACGTGAAGATCGTCGGACTCATGCCTGGCCTGTCGTCGCCGGGCGGACCGAGTCACCAGGCCATCGACGACGTCGCGCTCATGCGGGCGCTGCCGAACTTCACGGTGGTCGACGTCGCCGACGCCACGGAGGTCACGCAGGCGGTCGCGGCCGTCGCGCAGCGGCCCGGACCGGTCTACCTGCGGCTCAAGCGTGGTGAGATTCCGGTCATCTTCGACGACGACCACGTGCTCGACCTGGACAGGGTGAAGTTGGTCGATCCCGATCCTCACCGCGAGCACGCAGCCGTGGACACCGTCATCTTCGCCTCGGGGATGCTCGTGGCCTCCGCTCTGCGGGCGGCCGCGGCCCTGCGGGCAGCGGGGCTCACCGTCGACGTGGCCAACGTGACGACGATCAAGCCCCTGGACGAGACGACCGTGCGCGCGCTGGCCGCCAACGCTCGGTCCGTGGTGACGGCGGAGAACCACACCGTGATCGGTGGCCTCGGCAGCGCGGTGGCCGAGGTGCTCGCCGAAGCCGGCCTCGGCGCGCCGCTGCGCAGGATCGGCATCCCGGACACGTTCGGCCGGGCCGCCAGCGCGCGGTTCCTCTTCGCCGAGTACGGCCTGACCGCACAACACATCGTCGACGTCGCGTGCGAACTGGCCGGCCGAGGCCACGACCGGCCGATCGTCGGCGAGCTCGAGACGTCCGCAGGTTCCTACTCACCCGTTTGAAAGGTGCGAGATGTCCACCATCAAGGCCCAACCCTGGCAGCCGAGCGAGATCGCCCGGGACACGACTCCGGTCGCGTCGCCCGGCACGTTCATGTCGACCGACTGGGAGAACCGCGTCTCCTTCCCCCGCCTACGCGAGCAACGGCTGGCCCGCGCGCTGGCCGAGCTCGACCGCAGTGACCTCGGTGCCGTCCTGCTGTACGACATGAACAACATCCGGTACGCCACCGGCACCCACATCGGCAACTGGGCGCGAGACAAGCTCTTCCGCGCGTGCCTGCTGATCAGAGGGCACGCGCCGATCCTGTGGGACATCGGCTCGGCCGCGCGCCTGCACCAGCGGTACCTCAACTGGCTGCCCGAGGAGAGCTGGCGGGCGGGCCTGTCGACCTGGCGCGGCGCGATCGACACCGAGGTAGGCGTGGAGCGGGGCAACGCCCGCAAGATCGCGGACGTGCTGCGCGAACACGGCCTCGCCGGCGAGCCGCTCGGCATCGACGTCGTCGAGATCCCCCAGCTGCGGGCCTTGGAGGCCGAGGGACTGCGGGTCGTCGACGCCCAGGGCCTCATGATGCGGGCACGGCAGATCAAGACGGTCGATGAGATCGCACTCTTGGACCAGGCAGCCGGCCTGGTGGACGCCGCCTACGAGAAGCTATACCAGTTCCTGCAGGTGGGCGTGAAGGAGAACGAGACCGTCGCGCTGGTCAGCAAGACCCTCTACGACCTCGGCAGCGAAGAGGTCGAGGCGGTCAACGCGATCTCCGGCGGCCGGTGCAGCCCGCACCCGCACGTGTTCAGCGACCGGATGATCCGCCCCGGTGACACCGCCTACTTCGACATCATCCACTCGTTCCAGGGCTACCGCACCTGCTACTACCGCACGCTCAACGTCGGCAGCGCCACCTCCGCCGAACGCGATGCCTACCGGCGGGCACGAGAGGCGATCGACGGAGCCATCGCCCAGGTGCGGCCCGGCGCGACCAGCGCGGACGTCGTGGCGTCCTTCCCGTCCGCTCGCGACATCGGCTTCGCCTCCGAGGAAGAGGCGTTCGGCCTGCAGTACGCCCACGGCGTCGGCCTTTCAGTATGGGAGAAGCCGCTGATGAGCCGGTACCACTCGTTCGAGCACCCGGTCGAGATCCAGGAAGGCATGGTCTTCGCGCTGGAGACCTACTGGCCGACCCCGGACGGCAGCTCGGCCGCCCGCATCGAGGAGGAGGTCGTCGTCGAGAAGGACGGAGCGCGGGTCATCACCCGCTTCCCGGCCGACGAGCTGCTCGTCACCGGCGTGCGCTACTGGAACGGCATCGACCTGCCCGGCAAGTCGACCGACTCGGGCAACGGACACATCGCGGCCCGCCAGCCGGCCACGGCCGGGTAGAGGGCGTCATGCGCGTCGGCTTCGTCGGTCTCGGCAACATGGGTCGGCCCATGGCCGAGCGGCTGTTGGCATCCGGTTGGGACCTGACTGTGTACAACAGGACGCGGTCCAAGGCCGCCCCCCTGGTCGAGGCCGGCGCGCGTTTCGCCGCCACCATGGGCGAACTGCGAGACTGCGACGTCGTGATCAGCATGGTCGGCACCGACGACGACCTGCGAGCGGTCGCGCTCGGTCCGGGCGGGGTGTTCGACGTACCGAGCTCCGGAGTGCTGCTGGTCGACTGCTCGACCGTCAGCGCCGAGGCCAGCGACGAGGTGGCCGCCGCGGCGCGGGCCGTGGGTGGCGACGTGTTGGCCGCGCCGGTCGCGGGCGGCCCCTCCGTCATCGCGGACGGGCGCCTCGCGATCGTGTGCAGCGGTACGCGGTCGGCGTACCAGCGTGCCGAGGCGGTGCTGGAGTCCTTGGCCCACCGGGTGATCTACGCCGGTGAGGGTGCGGTCAGCCGGCACGTCAAGATCCTGCACAACCTCATCGTTGCCGTCATCGCGCACGCGGTCGCCGAGGTGAGCGTGCTGGGGGAGGCGATCGGCGTCGCGCGGGCGGACCTGCTGGAATTCGTCTGCGCGGGCGCGGCCGGCAGCCCGTTCATCAGGTACAAGTCGGAGCAGATGAAGTCCCTCGACTTCACGGCGGCGTTCACGGCGGCGCTGATGGTCAAGGACATCGACCTGGGGCAAGCGTTGGCCGAGGGCCGCGTCGACACGCCGCTGGTCGACCACACCCACGCGACGTTGAACGACGTCGTGGCAGCGGGGCTGGGGGACAAGGACATCGCCGCGCTGGTCGCCCACCTGGCCGACCGAAATGGGATCAAACTCGAGCCGCAGTAGGGGGCGGTCATGGAACTACGTCAGTTCGTACACTTTGTCGCGGTAGCGGAGGAGAGTAGCTTCACTCGGGCGGCGCGGCGGCTGCACCTGAGCCAGCCGACCCTCTCGGTGTCGATCCGCGGGCTGGAGCACGACCTGGGGGCGCGGCTGTTCGAGCGCACCTCGCACCAGGTGGCGCTCAGCGACGCCGGGCGCGCGCTCCTGCCCCAGGCGCTGCGGATACTCGACGAGGTCGACGCCGCCGGTACGGCGGTCGGCGACGTTGGGCGTGGACTGCGCGGCGTGCTCCGGATCGGCCTCATGCAGGGGTTGCCGCTCATCGACGTGGCCGAGATCTTGGCTCGGTACCACCGGGAGCGACCGCTGGTGGATATTCGGCCGCGGACCGCGTCCGGAGGGTCCGCCGCGCTGGCCGAGGCCGTCGGCGGCGGCGACCTCGACCTGGCGTTTGTGTCGCTGCCCGCCGGCCCCCCGGCCGGTGTCGCCCTCTTGCCGCTGGCCGCGGAGCCGATCCGGCTGGTGTGCCGACCTGATCACCCGCTGGCCGCCCGCACCTCGATCCCGATCCGCGAGTTGGGGCCGGTGAGATTCGTCGACTTCCCGACCGGGTTCGGCACCAGGGCGAGCGTCGAGATGGAGTTGGCCAGCGCCAACATCGTCCACGAGGTCTGCGTCGAGGTGCCGGATCTGTCGACCCTGGTCGAACTCGTCCGAGCCGACCTCGGTGTGGCCGCCCTGCCCCTGTCGCTGCTCCCGGGTAGGGGCCGGCTCGCCGTGGTCGATCTCGAGCCGGCGCCGACCTTCAGTGTTGCCCTGGCATCGCCGTCGCGGCGACGGCTGAAGGCTGCCGCGCAGGCGTTCGTCGATCTGCTGACGACGATGCTTCCCGCCCCGGCCTTCGACGAGCTCGAGTCACCGACCGCCGCGCTCACGCAGGGTTGAGCGGGCCGTCTCCTGGCCGGAGCGCAATGTGCTTGTACTCGGTGAAGTCCTCGAGTGCGGCGAGCCCGTTGAGCCTGCCCTGACCGCTCTGCTTGTAGCCGCCTTCCTCGAACTCGTCGTAGACTATCGCCCAGTCGTTGATCCAGACGGTGCCGGCCTGCAGTTCCCGGGCGACCCGCAGCGGCTGGTCTATGTCACGGCTCCAGACGCTGGCCGCAAGGCCGTACCTGCTGTCGTTGGCGCGGGCGATCGCTTCCGCCTCGGTGTCGAAGACCTCCAACGTCAGGACCGGTCCGAACACCTCCTCCCGCAGGATCGTCAGGCTCGGATCGGCTACCTCGAGCAACGTGGGGCGGTAGAACGCACCCGGCGCGAGCGGGCCGTCCGTCACCGGTCCGCCACGGACGATCGCCCGGGCACCGGCCTGGATGGCGGCGTCGACCATCTTGTCGACGCGGGCCACGTTGGCCTTGTCGATCATGGGCCCCATGTCGCTGGCGGGGTCCGAGGCCGGTCCAGGGCGAACCGCCGCCAATCGTTTGCCCAGCTGGGCGCGGACCTCGTCGGCGATCGAGCTGTGCACCAGCAGGCGGCTGCCGGTCATGCAGAACTGCCCGGCAAAGGTCGTCAGCGCCTTTTCCAGTACGGGCATCGCCTCGGCCAGGTCCGCTGTCTCGAAGAGGATCATCGGAGTCTTGCCCCCAAGCTCCAGGCCGAAGCGTTTGAGCTGGGCAGCGCCCACCGCGGAGATTGCCTTCCCGGTGGCCGTGCTGCCGGTGAAGCTGATCGTGGGCACCTCCGGTGACTCGATGATCGCCGCTGCCGCGTCCCGGTCGCTGGTGAACATGTTGACCACGCCGGCCGGTAGGCCCTCGGTCTGGGCGATCACCTCGGTGAACAGCCGGTTGATCTGTGCCGTCTCCTCGGGCAGCTTGACCACCGCGGTGCAGCCGGCCGCGAGCGCGGGGGCCAGTGACCGAACGGTCAGGATGACCGGAGAGTTCCATGGGGTGATCACCCCCGCCACACCCATGGGCTCGCGCAGCACCATGGAGATCCGGCCCGGCCGGACCTCGGCCGCTCGCCCGTACTCGCGCATTGCCAGGGCGGCGTTGTAGCGCAGCTTGGACGGAACCATGTCGATCTCCATCGCGGCTTCGGCCCTGACCTTGCCGTTGTCCAGCGCGAGGAGATCGATCAGGTCCTGGCGGCGTTGCTCGACGCGGTCGGCCATCGCGTTCAGCACCCGTGCCCGCTGCCGGCGGTCGGCCCGCCAGGGGCTGGTCCGGAACGCCTGATCAGCGGCCTGAATGGCCCGCTCGACATCCGCGCGGGAAGCGGAAGCGTAGCGACCGATCAGTTCACCCGTGGCGGGGTCGAAACTGTCGGCCTGGACCGCTGAGTCGGTCCACCTGCCATCGATCCAGTTCTGGGCGACGCCCTGCTCGGAATCCGTCGTTTCCGACATGGTTCTGTTGATCCTTTCAGGAGGCCGTAGGACTCCTACGGCACGAGCACGACCTTGGCGCCGCCGGTGCCGGACATCACCGTCCGGTAAGCGCGCGGGGCCTCCGCAAGTCGGAAGGTCACGGTCTTCGGTGCGCGCAGGGCGCCGGACTCGAACCCTCGGCGCAGCATGTCCAGGACGTCGGCGGCCTTGCTGAGCGTCAGATCGAGCGTGTTGACCCCGTGCACGGAGCGCTCGTTGCGATAGAGCTCCAGCACGTTCACCGACGCCACGGGGTTTCCCACGCTGGCGATGACCGTCGATCGGCCGCCGTGGCACAGCGTGGCGACGGCCGAATCGAACAGCTCCCCGCCGACCGTGTCGAGCACGACGTCCACGCCGGCCCCGCCGGTGGCATCCCGCACGGCGCCCACCAGGTCCAGCTTCGAGGTATCGACGGCGATGTCGACGTTGAGGTCGGCGGCCAACCTCAGGTCCGCGCCGATCACCCGGGCGCCGCGCCAGTGCGCGATATCGGTGGCCGCCCGGCCGACCACGCCGGACGCCCCGGTGACCAGCACGGTCTCCCCGGCTTGCACGTCCGCGCGCTCCGACAGACACAGCCACGCCGCGGCGTAGCTCACCCCCACCGCCGCCGCTTCGACGAACGACAGGTTCGACGGCTTTGGTCGAACCGAAGCCTCGGGCACCGCCAGGTAGTCCGCCTGCGTGCCCGGCCGCGCGACCGCGAGCTCCCCGCTGGTACCCCACACCTCCAAACCGCGCAGGTGGTCGGGCCCTTCGAGGACGATCCCGGCGTAGTCCCGGCCGGCGGTCCTCGGTGGGTCGACCGCGGGCGCCCCGCTCGCGGACCGGACCTTCCCGGCGAGGTTGGCGACGTCTACCGGGTTCACCGCTGCCGCTCTGACCTCGACCAGCACCTCGCCCGCCGAGGGTCTCGCATCGGCGACCTCCGCCACGACGAGGTCATCGGGTCCGCCGTACTTGATGATCCTGACCGCGCGCATCGGCGGTTCTCCTCTCGAGCGGTCCTATGACCAGTCGTCGAGTCGGTCCGTGGTCTTCGCCAGCCAGTCGCGGCCCAACGCGTACAGCGCTTCGGTTCGCGGGCCGGTGAGCCCCGGCATGTCGGTCTTGACCGGATAACCGATGCGGGTCTGCAGGTAGGCCAGATGGCGGTAGCCCACCGGGAAGCGGGCCAGCAGGCCTTCGTCGAGGCGCGGCCGGGTGCCGGGCTCGACGGGATCGATCCGGTCCCGTTCGTAGATCGGTTGGCGAAGTACCAGCCCCCACCGGCCGGCCCGCTGGTCGAGAAAGTCGACGAACCGACCGGTGCACACGACGTCGCAGAGCACGCCGTCGACCTCGGCCCGCTGGGAGATGGTCATCTTGGTCTGGGCGACCGCGCGGTCACCCGATACTTCTACGGTGGTGCCGCCGTGGGAGTGCAGGATGCGCACCCCCCGCTCCCAGCCCTGCCGGCTGACCTCGATGAACTCGTCACCGGTGCCCTGGAACCAGGTGGCCATCACCCGCCCCTCGGGACGCCAGACAGTGCGGAACCGTGCCCAGTCCCCGGCGTCGCGCCAGAGGATCCAGTTGTCGATGAGCGCGCGGATCTCTTCGTGATCAGAACCCATTGCTCGCCTGCCCGGGTCAGATGAAGAACTTGTCGGATGTCGGCGTGCCGTCCCGCCGGAGGTAGCCGTTGTGCGTCCGCTCCAGGCGGGTCTTCTCCAAGATCGCGAAGGCATTGTGCTTGGTGAGGACGTCGGCACCGTTGAGGCGTTCCTCCCACCGCATGCCGTTCGAGGTCTTCCGCTCGAGAACCTTCTTGGTCACGTAGTTGACCAGCGCGGCGAAGTAGTTCTCCTCGACGGCGCGGAACGCGGCCCGGTAGGGCCCGTCCATGCCGGTGTGGAAGTACTCGATCGGGATGGTTTCCAGGGCTTGCCGGGCGTAGCGGACGAGGTCGTCGAGGTACTCGACGCCTTCGACTACGTCGTCGCGGTTGCCGAGGCGCGACACGTGCCCGGACACCACGGTGTCGAAGTCGTACTCGAGTACCTGGTGGTGGGCCTGCTCCCAGCCGGCGAGGTTCTCCGAGGAGTCGCAGTCCCGGAACGTCACCCACGCCGGGCTGGCGATGTCGATGGCCGCGAGGACCTTCTGCTTGGGCAGGTAGGTGAAGATGTTGCCTTCGCAGTGGTTCTGGCCCTTGTACGACAGTTCGATCTTGACGCCGTTCACGTCCAAGGTGGCGTCGGTGGCGAAGGTGTCGGTCGGCAGCGGCCGGTAGGGGTCGGGGAACCGGGCGAGCAGGTCGCGGGTGCGTTCGTGGGCGACGATTTCGATGTTCGGGCCGAACATGGTGGCGGCGCCGATGTGGTCGGCGTGCCAGTGGCTGTAGATCAGGTGCGTGACCGGCTCGTCGGTGACCGTCTCGATGGCTTCGAGGAGGCGTTCCCCGACGGCGGGCGGGGCGTCCAGCACCACGACGCCTCGGCCGGTGACTACGAACATGCAGTCGTACCAGCCGACCGACACCCAGTACGCGCCGTCGCGGATCTCTTCGACGTGGTAGCCCTTCTCAATCCGGTCCGGCAGGAACAGACTCCCGTGGGAGTTCTCTGGTGGGGGTGCGAAATCCCTCAGGTCGATGAACGCCGCCCCCTTCGGGCCGAGGTCATCCACTAGCCAATGAGGCTTTGTCATGTCGCTCATCCTTTCTCCTTGGCTGTCAGATCTGATCGCAGATTGCGCTCTAGTCGCCCATCACGAGGACGGGTTTGATGACGCTCCCTCGGGAGGCGTCCGCAAAGGCCTGGTTGATATCGGCGAATTCGTAGGTCCGGACTAGACGATCGACCGGAAAGCGACCGGTTCGATAGAGCTCCACCAGCTTCGGGATGAAAATCTGGGGTTGGGAATCGCCCTGCGCGATCCCGCGCACCATCCGGCCGCCGTTCAGCAGGCTGTTCATGTCGATGGGTGCTTTCGTCCCGGCCGGCGCTCCACCGATGAGGGCGGCCACCCCCATCGGTGCGAGCAACTCGACGGCCATGGCCAACATCTGCGGCCGGGCGGTGATCTCCAATATGTAGTCGAACCCATCGGGCCGGATCTTCCGCAGTTGGTCGGCCACGTTCTCGGTCCGGCCGTCGACGGTATGGGTTGCGCCCAGTTCGGAAGCCAGCGCCAGCCGGGTCTCGTTGACGTCGACGGCGACGATCGTGGTGGCTCCGACGATGTTCGCCGCCATCACCGCGGCCAGCCCGACCGCCCCGGTGCCGAGCACCGCGACGGACTGGCCCGCCCCCACTCGGAGCGAGTTCATGACCGCCCCCGCCCCGGTCTGCAGCCCGCATCCCAGCGGTCCGACCAGCTCCAACGGCATGTCGTCGGCGACCCGCACGGTGTTGCGCTCGGACGCGAGCGCGAACCTGGCGAACGACGACTGGCCGAAGAAATGACCATGGACCCCGCCGCCGCCGTACGCGTTGCTGCCGTCCAGGCGAGAAGCACCGAAGGAGAGCTCGAAACCGTGTTGGCAGTTGGCCGGCGCCCCGGCCCGGCAGGCCCGACACCGGCCACACGACGGGAACGTCAGTGCCACGTGATCGCCGGGAACGACGTCGCGGACCGCCGAGCCGACGGACTCCACGATGCCGGCTCCCTCATGGCCCAAGATCACCGGAAGAGGCACCGGGTAATCCTGGCTGCGACTGTGTGCGTCGGTCTGACATACGCCGGTGGCGACGACCCGGACCAGTACCTCGTCGGGCCGAGGAGCCTGCACGCTCACCGTTCTCAACCGGAACTCGCCGTTTTTCTCTTCAACGACGGCGGCTTCGACATCCAGTGTCGGGGATGGCATAGCCTCTCACCTCATCCAGATCATTGATTTGCGCCTGAACGCGGCCGGATCAATCATGTACCAACTGTATCCCCGATTGACCGGTATTGATCTGGGCTTAGCATGAGAAGTTTGTATGCTGGCTATTTACGTGACCAATATTCGCGCCCTCGGCCGCACGGTTTCTGGCGAGGGCGGCGGGGAGCATGGCGCACATCAATGCCTGCAATGCACAGAATGAAAACCGGGGTCGCTCGGGAAGTGGTGCTCGACGACCTCGGTCAGTCCGATTCGACCTTCGAGGCCAACTCGGCCCGGATCGCGTCGTTGTGCGCGCCCAGCGCGGGCACGGCACCCATCACCGGTTCCCAGGCATCCGCCACAACCGGCGGGAGCAGGGCCTCGACGACTCCACCTGGCGTGTCGACCGGGCGCCACCTGTGCCGGGCCGCCAGCTGCGGATGACGGGTGAACTCGGCGGGCGTGCGCAGCCGGGCATTGGCGATGCCCGCCCGGTCGAACCGTTCGATGACCTGCTCGGCGTCCAGCTCCGCGAAGGCCCGCTCGATGATCGAGGTCAACTCGTCGTTGTGGGCCACCCGGTTGTTGTTGGTCGCGAAACGTGGGTCCTCGACCAGTTCGGGCAGCAGCAGGACATCGCGGCAGAGCACGGCCCACTCGCGCTCGTTCTGCACACCGAAGAACACGGTGCCCGCCCCGGTCCGATGCGGACCGTAAGGCGAGATCGAGGGGTGCCGCGCCCCGGTCCGACGGGGTGGTTGGCCGCCGTAGCGGGAGAAGTAGGCGGGCTGGCTCATCCACTCGCCCAACGCGTCGATCATTGCCACGTGCAGGCTGGCGCCCCGCCCCGTGTGTTCGCGGTCGTAGAGGGCGGCGAGGATGCCGCTGTAGGCGTACATCCCGGTGGCGATGTCGGCGATGGAGACTCCCGCCTTGGCCGGCGCGTCCGCGGTGCCGGTGGACGACACCAGCCCGGTCTCGCACTGCACGAGCAGGTCGTACGCCTTTTTCGAGCGATACGGGCCGTCGGGGCCGTAACCGGAGATCGCGCAGTGCACAAGCTCGGGTTGCGCCGCCCGGAGAGTCCGGGCGTCCAGCCCGAGTCGTTCGACGGCGCCCGGCACCAGGTTGTGCACGAACACGTCCGCCTTGTTGATCAGCGTGGCCAGCAGTGCCCGGTCGGCGGTGTTCTTGATGTTGAGTTCGAGGCTTTCCTTGCCTCGGTTCAGCCAGACGAAGTAGCTGGACTGCCCGTGCACGGTCTGGTCGTAGCCGCGGGCGAAGTCGCCGGCCCCTGGTCGTTCGATTTTGATCACGCGCGCGCCGAGGTCGGCGAGGTGGCGGGTGGCCAGCGGGGCTGCCACGGCCTGTTCGAGGGCGACGACGGTGATGCCGTCCAGGGGATGACGCATGGTGGTTCCTCGAAGGACGGGTCAGCGGGGGAGGGGGTGACGCTTGATCAGCTGTCGGGTGATCACCGTTCGCTGGATTTCGTTGGTGCCCTCGCCCACGATCATCAGCGGGGCGTCCCGGAAGTACCGCTCGACGTCGAACTCCGTCGAGTAGCCGTAGCCGCCGTGAATGCGCACGGCGTTCAGCGCGATCTCCATCGCCGTCTCGGATGCGAACAGCTTCGCCATCCCCGCTTCCAGGTCGGCGCGCTCGCCGGAGTCGTAGCGGCGGGCAGCGTGGTGCACCAGCTGGCGCGCGGCCTCGAGTTTGGTGGCCATGTCGGCGAGGTAGTTGCCGATGGACTGGTGCCGCCAGATCGGCGTGCCGAAGCTCTCCCGCTCCTGCGCGTATCGCAGCGAATCCTCTAGCGCTGCCCTGCCGACGCCGAGTGCCCTGCTGGCGACCTGGATGCGACCGATCTCCAGCCCGCGCATCATCTGCGCGAACCCGAGGCCCTCGGTGCGGCCCAGCAGTGCGGACGTCGGCACGCGGAAGTCGTCGAAGGCCAACTCGCAGCTCTCCACGCCCTTGTAGCCGAGCTTGGGCAGATCCCGCGAGACGTGGAAGCCCGGTCCCGGCTCGACCAGCAGGATGCTGATGCCGTGGTGCGCTGGCTGCGCGGCGGGGTCGGTCTTGCACAGCAGGGCCACTAGCCCCGACCGGCGGGCATTGGTGATCCACGTCTTCGACCCGTTGATGACGTACTCGTCGCCCTCACGCCGGGCGGTGGTACGCAGCGCCTGCAGGTCGGAGCCGCCGCCGGGTTCGGTCAACGCCATGGTGGCCCGGACCTCGCCGGTCGCCATTTTGGGCAGGTAGGTGTCCTTCTGCTCCCGGGTGCCGTAGGCCACCACGAGTTTCGACACGACGGTGTGCCCGCCCATCGCGCCGGCCAGGCTCATCCAGCCGCGGGCCAGTTCCTCGGTGACCGCCGCATAGCAGCGCGCTGACACCTGCGCCTCGCCCCACGGCTCGGGGATGGCCAGGCCGAACACGCCCATCGCCTTCATCTGCTCGATGAGCTGCTCGGGGTAGGTGTTGTTGTGGTCCAGCTCCCGCGCGAGCGGCCGGACCTCCTTGTCGACGAACTCGCCCACGAGCGAGACGATCTCGGCTTCTTCCTCGGTCAGTCCGTCCATCGCGGCGATCCTCTCCATCCGGTCCGGAGATATCATGAAACAGAATGGTGGGCGGAGAAAAATAGCGATCTGGCATACCTGCATGCGTGGCCGAGATGATTCGGGAGCACGATGGACATCAAGCAGCTCAAAGCCCTGGTGACCGTGGTCGAGGTCGGCAGTGTCACTCGGGCCGCCGAGCTGCTGCACCTGGTCCAGCCGGCCGTGACCCGGCAGATCCGGGCGTTGGAGCATGAACTCGGGGTGTCACTTTTTGAGCGGACCCGCCAGGGCATGCGTCCGACGAAGGCGGGCATCAGCTTGGCCGAGCGGGCCCGGCGCGCGCTGACCGAACTCGATCGGGCCCGCGCTGAGCTCACGCCGACCCCGGGCGCGGTCACCGGGATCGTCACCGTCGGGTTACTGGAGAGCGCGGCTGAACTGCTGGCCGAGCCACTGGTGAGTGCGGTGCTGCGCGATCACCCTGGCATCGAGCTGCGCGTATTGACTGCCTACTCGGGCCACCTGCAGCAGTGGCTCGACGACGGCGACCTCGACCTGAGCCTGCTCTACAACCTGGCCAGCACACCGTCGCTCAACGTGACTCCGCTCGTGCGCGAGCAGTTGTGGGCGGTCGCACCCGTCGCCGACGGCCTGAGCCCCGAGAGCCCGGTTCGGTTCGCCGACGTGGTCGCGAGGCCGATCGTTATGCCGACGCCGGGACACGGCCTTCACGCGTTGATCACCACTGGCGCCCGACAGGCCGGCGCGGAGATCAACGCTGTCGTGCAGACCAACTCGATGAACCTGCAGAAACAGCTCGTGCGCGGTGGACGAGGCTGGACCATCCTTCCCGCCGTCGGCATCGCGGGCGATCTCGACAGCGGCACGCTCAGCGCGGCACCGCTGTGCGCGCCCGAGGTCTGGCGCTCGATCGTCCTCGGCGTGCCCAGGACGGGACGGGTCTCGGCCGCCGCCGAGATCGTGGCACGGGAACTCGTTCGGCGGATCCGGTCGTCGGTTCGTAACGGACGATGGCCGTCCGCGCAGCTCCAGAACGGGTCCTGACTATCTCAGCTGATTATGCTTACTCCGGGGAGGAGCGCGGGCTGAGCGCGGGCACTCACCGGGTCAGGCTCACGGGACCCCGCCGCCCGGGCCCCCGCTGTTGCCGTTGCCGCCAAAACGGCTTCGGCGGCGGCCGGCCGTCCGACAAACGAGCTCCAAACCCCGTTGGAGGGTCCGACGACCAACCACCGGACGCCGAGACCGACGACCAGCAGCCCAACCGTGGCCGGCCCGACGCGCCGAGCCGAACCGGCAGAACAACGCGGTCACCCAACGAACGTAGTAACCGAGCGGTGGAAAATGTCTGTGCCTGAGACGTTGCCTTCATCTCGCCGCTCATCTGCAGCATCATCCCCACTCTCGCTCAGGCCCGCACCTGAGCCGAACGCGTGCGGAAGAGGAACGACGAACGGACCCAGCCGGCGCCCTACCACCAGCGGCGCCGTAGTTGATCAGGGTGTACGCGGACGATCCTGCACCGGAACCACGCCGGGAGCGCGGGCGTCCAGCTTCGTTGCGGGCTTGCCGGAGCTTTGCGACCGGTGGGTCTCAGCGGGAGGTGCCGCCGGCAGCGGCGCAGAGGGGGAGTTCGGCGTGCATGGTAGTGCCGGCCCTGGGCGGGCTGTGGAGGGCGATCCGGCCGCCGAGTGCCTCCACCCGGTCCTTCAGGCCGACCAAGCCCGAGCCGCCGCCGAGGTGCGCGCCACCGCGGCCGTCGTCGCGCACGCAGATGTGCAGCGTGCCCCCGCGGGCGGCCACCTCCACCTCGGCGGTGTGGGCGCGGGCGTGCTTGGCCGCGTTGGTCAGCGCCTCGGCCACCACGTAGTAGGCGGCGACCTCCACCGGCTCGGGCAGCCGCTCCGCCACCTGGACATCCAGGTGGACCGGGATGGCGGAGCGGCGGGCCAGAGCCCGCAGCGCTGGGTTCAGGCCGCTCTGGGCCAGGATGGCCGGGTGCAGGCCGCGGGCGATTTCGCGCAACTCCTCCAGCACGCTGTCCACCTCGGTGATCGCACCTTCCAGCCGCCCAGCCAGCTCGCCGGCCCCCGCCGGAGCCAAGGCCTGCGTCGACCGCAGTCGAAGGCTCAGGGACACCAGCCGTTGCTGGGCGCCGTCGTGTAGGTCGCGCTCGATGCGGCGACGGGCCGCATCGCCGGCGGCCACGATCCGCGCTCGGGAGGCGGCCAGCGCGCCCTGGGCTTCGGCGTTGGCGATCGCGGCCGCGACCAGCTCGGTGAACCCGGCCAGCCGCGCCTCGGTGCCGGCCGGCAGCGGATCGGAACAAGATCCCACGCTCATGACACCCCACAGCCGCCCGTCAACCCCGATCGGCACGTCCACCGACGTCTGGAGCTGCCAGTCGCGGGCGGCATCGGCAAATGCGCCCGAGGCGGCGGCGGAGTCGTCGATCCGCGTCGTCCGGCCCGTGTCGGAAACCAGCGCCTGGATGTTCCGTTCCTCGGGTTTCACGCGAAGCCCGACCGCCAGCGGGCGCCCGGAGTCAACCCGGGCCCAATGGCCGACGACCATCGCCAGACCGTCCGAGTCATACCGGCTCAAGACCGTGTAGTCGACCTTCAGCAACTGCCCTGCCTCGTCGGCGACCGCGGCGAACACCTCTCGCGGCGGAGCCGCCCGGGCCACCAGGGTCGCCACCCGCCGCAGCGCCGCCTGCCCGGCGGCGAACCCGCGCAGCTCCTCGCGGGCCTGCGCGTTGGCGATCGCAGTGGCGGCCAGCTCGGTGAACCCGGCGAGCCGCGCCTCGGTGTCCGCAGGTAGCGGCTCATGGGTGGAGCCCACGAAAATGGCACCCCACAGGCGGCCTTCGACGCTTACCGGCACGGCGACTGACGCGCGGACGCCCAGCTCGCGGGCGAGGCCGGCGGCTGGGCCGCAGGCGGCGGCATAGTCGTCGATGCGCGCCGCCCGGCCGGTCTGGAACACCAGTGTGTACAGGTTCCGCCCGCCCAGGGGCGTGCGGGTACTGACGGGGTGGGCAGCGCCGGTGCCGCTCCATGTAGCGACCACCCTCGCCGCGCCATCGGGGTCATAGCGGCTCATCCTTGAGTGTTGGGCCCCCAGCAGCCGACCGGCTTCCGCGGTGACCGCGGCGAACACCTCCTCCGGGGGCGCGCCGCCGGCGACCAGCGTCGCCACCCGCCGCACCGCCGCCTGCTCCTCGGGGAAACCGAGGACAGTGATCTCCAACCAGCGCTCCTCTCCCGGGCGCGATACAGCTTGCTCGCGTCGCGGTCAGCTCAAGACCACCCGGGCCAGGAAGGTGGCGCTTCCCAGAACCGGTAGTCCTCGACTGTCCAGGTCGAGCATGTGGTCGTCGTCGAGGGAGTCTGGCCTCGCTCGAGCCGCGAGTGGACCGGTCCGGGGCGCTCGGCAACGGCTGCCACCGCCTGTGTCACCTCCGTGGCGTCGGCCACTCGACCACCGTGAGCGTTCACGGTGAACTCGATCGGCGTCCCGGCATCCGCGCGATTCAGGTAAACGCAACTTGGCGTTGTTGTCATGATTCCCCTTGCTCACGATTCGCTGCGTGGCTTCATCGGTGCCCAGCATGACGGCGGCTAGCGCACGACGTCCAAGCCACATCGTCGCTAACTGCTATCGAGCAAATCGATTACCGCGAGAACGGACCGCAGCCACTCTGGGATCCGCGGCGTCGGCTATCGCCAGATGCGATTGCAGCTATCTCGAGTTGGCACGCGTTCGGGGCAGCGCCCGACGCCGAGCGAACGCTTTGATGGTTTTCAGCCGGAGCAACTGGACCTACCCGCCGACGCACGCGGGCCAAGTAATCGCCTGAGTGCCCGAGAGGACGCACGGCGGGAGACCTCGGTGCACGGCAGATCCGGATCAACTGTCACGAAGGAGCAAGGACCATGACGGATGTTCTCAGCCGTCCCGACGGGGGACTCGCGACGGGCCAGTGGGCTGAGGCGGCCCGCAAGTATGCCGTCGAAGCGCTCGGGACGTTCTTTCTCGTCTTCACCGTCGGAGCCGCGGTGCTGAGCGGTAGCACGTACACGCCCTTGGCCGCCGGAGCGGTGCTGATGGCCATGATCTATGCGGGAGGGCACATCTCCGGCGGGCACTACAACCCAGCCGTCACGATGGCTGTCCTGCTTCGGGGCCGCATCCAGATCGGCGAGGCCATCGCCTACTGGATCGCGCAGTTCGCGGCCGGCGTTCTCGCCGGAGCGGTGAGCCACGCCGTCGTCAATCCCGCGACCGTTCGCACTCTGACCCTCTCCGGTCACGCCTTCACCGCGGCCGCGTTGGCGGAGCTCTTGTTCACCTTCGCCTTGTGCTGGGTTGTACTGAACGTGGCAACCAGCCGGCAGCAGTCGGGTAACGGCTTCTTCGGTCTGGCGATCGGTTTCACCGTCACTGCCGGCGCCTTCGCGGTCGGCGGTATTTCCGGCGGGTCGTTCAACCCGGCCGTCACGTTGGGCGGCGCGACCGGCGGCATGTTCGCCTGGTCGACGCTATGGATCTACTTCCTCGTAGAGCTCGGTGCCGGGGCACTGGCCGGTCTTGTGTTCCGTGCCCTGAACCCCGCCGACAAGTGAGTTCGGCGCCATCTAGAAAAGCCACCTAGAAAAGGAGACTGTGCATGACCGACACGCAGCCCAGGCTCACGACGACGGATGCCGGCATCCCTGTCGCGAGCGACACGTTCTCGCTCACCGTTGGCCCGGACGGCCCGATCCTGCTGCAAGATCACTACCTGATCGAGCAGATGGCCAACTTCAACCGGGAACGGATTCCCGAGCGGCAGCCGCACGCCAAGGGCCACGGCGCGTTCGGCTAGCTCGAGGTGACCAACGACGTCAGCGAGTTCACGCGGGCCGCGGTGTTCCAGCCCGGCACCAAGACCGACACGCTGGTCCGGTTCTCCACGGTCGCGGGAGAGCGGGGCAGCCCGGACACCTGGCGTGACCCCCGCGGGTTCGCGGTGAAGATGTACACGTCGGAGGGAAACCTCGACATTGTCGGGAACAACACCCCGGTGTTCTTCCTCCGCGATCCGATGAAGTTCCAGCACTTCATCCGCTCGCAAGTGACGTGGCTGATGGGCGATCGCGGCATCCCGCGTACCTGGCGACACATGAACGGCTACGGCAGCCATACCTACAGCTGGATCAACGCCGCTGGCGAGATCTTTTGGGTGAAGTACCACTTCATCACCGACCAGGGCATCGAGTTTCTGCCCCAGGCCGACGCAGACGAGATGGCCGGCAAGGATGCGGACTACCACCAGCGCGACCTTGTCAACGCCATTCGGCGCGGTGAGTACCCGAGCTGGACGCTGAAGGTGCAGATCATGCCGTTCAAAGAGGCCAACACCTACCGGTACAACCCGCTCTGACCAAGGTGTGGCCGCAGGCGGACTACCCGCTGCACGAGGTAGGCAAGCTGGTGCTCGACCGCAACGTGGCCGACACGCACGCGGAGATGGAGCAAGCGGCGTTCGAGCCGAACAACCAGGTGCCCGGCACCGGCCTCTCGCCAGACCGCATGCTGCTGGCCCGAGGGTTCTCCTATGCCGATGCGCAGCGTGCCCGGCTGGGAGTGAACTACAAACAGATCCCGGTGAACTCGCCGAGGTCAAACGTGCACAGCTACTCCAAGGACGGTGTTATGCGAATTCGCAACGCCACGGATCCCGTGTATGCGCCGAACTCCTACGGCGGGCCGCGAGCCGACTCCAACCGTGCCGCCGGGGTGCGCTGGCACACCGACGGAGACATGCTCCGCGTCGCGTACACCCTGCGCCCGCAAGATGACGAATGGCGCCAGGCCGGCACACTCGTGCGTGACGTGCTCGGCGGCGCGGCGCGCGAACGACTGGTCGGCAATATTGTCGGCCACTTGCTTAATGGCGTGAGTGAGCCCGTGCTCCAGCGTGCCTTTGAGTACTGGCGCAACGTTGACAAGGCTCTGGGTGACCAAGTTGAGAAGGGCGTCCGCGCCGGACAGGGGTGATCTGCTCACGCCACCCGGAGGGCCCGGCGCTGTCGGGCGACGGGCCGTCCGAGGCGTTGCCGTACTCATCGAGCGGGCGATCAGTTCGTGGCGCGCCGGGGGATTGGGCTGAACATCTCCTCGACCATAGTGACGAAAGCCTTCGTGGCGGCCCGCGAGGCGGGCTTCTTCGACGCGATGAGTGACACCTCGAACTCGATCGCTGGCTCGGTGCGGTGCAGAGCCGGTTCCGCCCCCGGGAGCGCCGAGGTAATGACAAAGGCAACCCCGAGTCCGCCAAGCGCTAGCTGGCGGGCTGTCGAACAGTCCGCCACCTCGATAATGATCTCGCGTTCGAGATGACGCTCGCTGAATACCTGGTCGACCATCCTACGGATGCCCCATCCCTCCGGATAGTCGACGAACGCTTCGCCGCCGAGGTCGTCGATAGCGATCGTCTCCTTGCCGGCGAGCGGATGATCGTCGGGGGTCACCAAGGCAAGTGGCTCAGAGCTCAAGGGGGTGACGTGGACATCTTGCGGGTACGCGTCCGGGAGCGTGACGAACGCGATATCAAGCCGACTGCGCTGCACCGCGCGAAGCAACTCGCGGGAACCACGCGGTTCGACACGCACCTCCATCTGGACGAGGGGCCACCGCCGCCGAAACGTGATGAGTAGATCGGTGAGCGCGCCGAAGGCGAGCGACTGCAGGATGCCGATACGAAGCCTTCCGCGTATTCCTCCCTCGACATCCGCCACGGCTTCCTCTGCCTCGTCAGCTGCCCGCAGCACCTTGCGTGCCTCGACAAGCAGGACTTCTCCGGACTCAGTCAATACCACGGAATGTCCGGTTCTTCTGAACAGTTCGGTATGAAGGCGCCGCTCGAGCGAGCGCACAGAGGCCGACAATGCCGACTGGGCGATGGGAATCTTCCGCGCGGCTCGCGTGAAGCTGAGTTCCTCTGCAACGACCATAAAATGGCGAAGCTGACGAAGCTCCAACATATTGACCCACCTTAGGCGTCGTGCCGCTGGTGCGGAGAGTTTCGAGGTTTCTGCGCCGGCCGCCACAGGCGAGCCCCCAGGAGTGTACGCATCCTGGTCAAGGCAGCCCGATGGCTGCGCAGGCAATCCGCGCCGGTCCGGGGCGCCAATCCGGTGGGCGCAGTTGAGCATCCGGGCCGGGAAAGAGGCCCACATCTCCGGCACCGACCCGCTGCGCCTCGCGCTGGTCTTCGGCATCGGCCACAGGTTCCGGAGACACCGCACAGTGGCACGCAAAGCCATGAACTTTGCACCGAAAGCTCGCCGCCGCCACCAGCCACCGTGCGCTCGACACCGCAGGACCTACCTACTCGCCGTTCGATGATCCAGCGGTCACAGCCGGCGATGCCGGCTCCGACACGCTGAGTAGCGCATGGACGGCGGCGCGCACCCGGTCGGCGATCGCGTCGGGGATGGAGGTGTCGAGTTTGCCGTCGAGGTGCAGGAATGCCAGGCCGTGCACCAGCGCCCACACCGCGGTCGCCAGTGCATCCGGATCGGCACCGGGAAAGGCGTGCCGAACGATGTTGCCGACGTAGACGGAGATGGCGGCGGTCGCGACCACCCGTTCCTCGCTGCTCGGATCACAAGGCTCCACGAACATCACCCGGAACAGGGCCGGATGCTCGAGCGCGAATTGAACATAGGCGACGGCGACCGCAGCCAGGTCGTCGGACGTCGAGGGCGAGGAGTGCGCCGCGGCCAGCTTCTCGGCCAGTTCGCGATACCCCACCGCGGCCACCGCGGAGATCAGCGCGTCGCGATCGGCGAAGTGGCGATAGGGGGCCGAGGGAGACACGCCGGCACGCCGCGCCACCGCCCGCAGCGACAGCGCCGCACTGTCCTCCTCGAGCAGCTCTCTCGCGGCACGCACGCACGCGGCACGCAGATCGCCGTGGTGGTACGAGTCACTCGCCTTCGGCATCACTACCCCAGCTATGTTGACAGTGCTCACATCGCTCCATAATGTAAACGCTGCACACATCATAGTCGATCGACAGGAGGCCACCTGATGCCGAGTGAACTGTTCTCGCCACTGCGGCTGCGGTCCGGGCCGATTCTTGGCAACCGCATCGCGAAAGCGGCCATGGAGGAAGGCATGGCCGGCGACGGGCAGCTTCCGGACCAGCGGCTGTTGTCGCTGTATCGACGCTGGGGTGCTGGGGGTGCCGGGCTGCTGATCACCGGCAACGTCATGGTCCACGCCGAGGCGCTGACCGGCCCCGGCGGCATCGTGCTCGACGATGCCTCTCCGCTGGAGCCGTTCGCGGAGTGGGCCAAAGCCGGCAAGGCCGGTGGTGCGGCGGTGTGGATGCAGATCAACCATCCCGGCCGCCAGGTACAGGCCACCATGCCGGGAGTCGTATGGGCCCCCTCGGCGGTGGGGGTCGAACTGGGCAGGCACAGCAAGCGGTTCGCCCGGCCGGTCGCCATGACATCGGAGCAGATCGAGGCCACTGTGGCGCGGTTCGCCGCGACCGCGGCGCGCGCCGAACGTGCCGGATTCGACGGTGTGGAGGTTCACGCCGCGCACGGTTACCTGCTGTCGCAGTTCTTGTCTCCGCTGGTCAACAAGCGCACTGACGAGTGGGGCGGATCGCTGGAGAACCGCGCCAGGATGCTGTTGGACGTGGTGCGGGCGGTGCGCGCCACGGTATCGCCGGCGTTCGCGGTTGCGGTGAAACTGAACTCCGCCGACTTTCAGAGAGGCGGTTTCAATGCCGACGACGCGCGGCGGGTGATCGCCATGCTCGAGCCGCTCGGTGTCGACCTGGTGGAGTTGTCAGGCGGCAGTTACGAAAGCCCGGCGATGTCGGGCCGCGCCACCGACGACCGTACTCAAGCCCGCGAAGCCTATTTCCTGGATCTGGCGATGGAGCTGGTCAGGACCAGCCCGCTGCCGTTGATGTTGACCGGTGGGATAACGCGGCGGGCAACGGCCGAGAACGTCTGCGCCGGCGGTGTCGCGGTGGTCGGTATGGGCACCGCACTCGCGGTCACTCCGGATCTTCCGAACCGCTGGCGGGAAGGTCGGGAAGCGGATGGGCAGTTGCGGCCGGTGACCTGGTCGGACAAGACTCTCGCCTCGGCGGCCGGGATGGCGCTGGTCCACCACCAGATGCGACGGATAGCCCGAGGGCACGAACCCGCGCTCGGTACCCGCCCGGCCTTTGCGCTGGTTTCCGACCAGCTGGCGCAGTGGCGCGCGCTGCGCGCCTACCGCTCCTGGCTGCAGCGGAGGTCAGCCGAGTCGGTGTCCGCTCCGAGCCGCAATACCGCAGTTGGCCAACAGGCATGAATCCGTGTCGGGGGGCGCTCCGGCGCCGGAAGCGGCTCCGGCCACGAGTCCACTGCTCGGCCGCACCGAGTATGCACTCCTGCTCTCCGCTCCGATCGCCGACATCGGCGACGCTCCCGCGGACGTAATACCGGCCGCCCCACCAGGAGGTATTCGGCTAGCTGGGAGATCACGCTGAACACCTGTCCAAATAACGATCCGCCATCGGGACAGTCACCGCCCGCTGTCGGCCTCGAGCCGTCACCATGGGCTGCGGTCGTTACCTGGGACGTCGATAGGCTGCGGACTGAAAGGATATGGGGAGCCAGGTTGCAAGACACCGAGTCCCTGACTACCAATGGACGAGCACCTTGCCGATGACCTGGCCGACCTGCCCGCGCTGCTGGAGGCCGTCCGCCAGTACGCCGAAGACGTGCTGGCCGGTGTCGACTCCCGGCCCGTCGTCAACGGCGCGCGCCCCGAACCCGCTCCCGTTCCCGTTCCGGAGCGTGGCGCCGGTCTGCGAGCCGCGCTCGACGAGTTCACCCTCCGCTGGGCGCCCGGCTTCTCGGGGAGCGCAGGCCCGCGCTACCTCGGCTTCGTCGTCGGTGGCACGACTCCGGCCGCGCTCGCTGGCGACTGGCTGACCAGCACGTTCGACCAGAATGTCCATAGCGCGAGGGATTCCGCGGCGACGGCATTGGAACACGAGACGGTCGACTGGCTGCGCCAGCTTTTCGGCCTGCACCCCGACCACGTGGGCGCGTTCGTGTCCGGCGCGACGATGTCCAACCTGGTCGGCCTTGCTATCGCACGGGAATGGCTCGGCGAGCGGCTCGGTGTGTCCGTCGCCCACGCGGGAGTCGGCGCGCTTGGTGCCGCCACCGTGCTTTCCGGCGAACCGCATTCAAGTGTCTACAAAGCACTGTCCGTGCTCGGCATGGGGCGAGACAGCATGCGGCTGGTGCCGAAACTGCCCGGTCGCGAAGCCGTGGACGTCGACCGGCTCGCCGCCGCACTGGATGCGCTGGGCCGTCCGGCGATCGTCGTCGCCAACGCGGGCACGGTCAATACTGTCGACTTCGACGACATCGCCGCGATCGCCGCGCTGAAGGACCGGTTCGACTTCTGGCTGCACGTGGACGGCGCGTTCGGCGCGTTCGCGGCGCTGTCCCCTGAGCACGCGCACCTGGTCAACGGCATTGCCGATGCGGATTCCGTGTGCGTCGACCTGCACAAGTGGCTCAACGTGCCCTACGACTCCGCCGTCCAGTTCACCCGCAGGCGAGACCTGCAGGTCGCCGTCTTCGAGAACGCCGCCGTCTACCTCGGCCTGCCAACGTCCGTCCCGGACTTCGTGCACCTCACCCCGGAGACCTCTCGGCGGCTGCGCGCACTTCCGGCGTGGTTCACACTCACCGCGTACGGTCGCGACGGCCATCGGGAGATCGTGGAACGCGACGTCGCTGCGGCGCGGCGGCTCGGCGAGCTGCTCGCCGGCCTGCCGAACGTGCGCCTTCTCGCGCCAGTCCGGCTGAACGTCGTCTGTTTCGCCGTGGACGGATTCACCCCTGATCAGGTCGCCGACGCCGTTACCGCAGGTGGCGAAACGTTCCTCACGCCGACCTTGCTTGATGGCATGCCCGCGCTGCGCGCCGCGTTCAGCAACTGGCGTACCACGTCCGCCGACGTCGACCGCGTATACCGTGCGATCGCCAACGCCGTCGCTGGAACCTGTACCGGTGCGCCATGAAGCTGGACGCTCACATCGGCGACGGAAGGTCGATTCAACTGCGGGTCGAACACGTCGCGGACATGTTCGACATGATCGTCGGTTACAACGACGAGATCGCCAAAGCCTGCGCCAGCAAGGACCTCGAACGCCAGGAAGCGGTCCGCTACCAGCGCCCCGTCGGCGCGCGCCCTCGAGGCAAGGGATCGGCACGACCCTGCGCAAGGCACTCATACGACGCGATCCGCCAAGAACTGATCACATTCAACGCCGACAATGGGTGGAACTGCCCTCGGAGAACCGGCCACCGGCGCTGGTCTGGACCCAGAGCGGGCTGCGCTGGATCGACATCAACCTCGACGCCGCCAGCATCGAGGTCCTCCGCCAGATCGTCCAACACGGTTGGGAACTAACCAGACCGCGCCGAAGACCGAGGAATCCATGGCCTCTGTCGCCCTGGACCCCGCCACGGTGGCTGTCCTCAAGGAACACCGCACCCGCGCGGCTGAGCACGGCCACCGGGTTACCGGCCGGCGCGAACCCCGCGATCTTCACCGGGCAGGGCTGAGTGAAGCGGGCGGTCTGCACTTCACCTTCGCCGACCTCGTCGAGAGGATTCGAAAGGCTAGTGGCTGGCGTTGACCTCGTGGAAGATGCCTGGCTCGGGCCTTCGGCCTGCAGACTTCTAGCTGCGGCCACGCCGGCCGGGCGCTTGCTGTGCGGGGCGCGTGCGGCATGGTCGGCTCACGCCCGCAAGTAGACCGCACCGTAGTTCGACGGTAACCGCACCGCGGCCCAGTCTCCGGCTTGCGCGACCCGCAGCTGCGCGCTGCCGTCGATCCCTCGGGCGCGGCCTGGTTCGGAGCTGGGGCGGTGTCCGGTGCCGTTGCCGGTGGCGCCGTGGGTGGTGCGGTGGGAGGCGAGTCGGGCAGGGTGGTGGGTGCGGTGCCGGGGTGGGGTGGGGCCGCGGCGGGATCGGGCGGGACGGTGGCCGGGGTTGCCCGCTGGAGTGGTTGGGTGCGGGGTGCTGGTCTCGGCAGGCCCTGCGGGGTGCTGGTCTCCGCCAGGCCCGGCTGGCACAGGCGGCGCCAGCGACGGGGCACCCGTGGATTCCGCGGGGCCCGGCCGGCTGCCGGGGCTGATGCTTGGTGAGCTGGGCAGGGCCGCCCCGAGCTGGCGAGGTGGCTCCAAGGCAGGATGCCCAGTAGTGCGCCTGCGGTGATCAACCACCGAGCCGCTTGCTCGAATGAGATCCGCGGGGATGGGTGCGCCGGTTTCAGGTTCGGCTGGAGGAGACCAGCGGCGTGATGGCGCACGGCTTCTCCACCGCCGACTTCCGGTACGGCCCGATCGCCGTGTGCGCCCCGAGGCTCCCGCCGTGCTCCTCGCAGGCTCCGGCCCGGCCGACCAGGACACGCTGCGCTGCGGCCCGAGCGCGGGTCGGTTGGCCGGTGCTCGGCCACGCCGGCGAGTGCCTGCTGGCCACCGTGCGCGGCCAGCAGCTCGCCCTGGCCCGGTGCCAGGCCCACGGCATCGACCCCGACCAGCCCGCCGGCCTGAGCAAAGTCACGCTGACCCACTGAACCGGGCCCGGGCGGCGCCGGGCCAGGGACGTCAGGCCCTCGGCCGGATCGTCGCGCCGCCGAAGATCAGACTCTGGATCATCGGGCCGGCCAGGAAGGAGTGCGGGAAACCCCGCTCGACCGCGCTGGCCTTGTCCAGGGCGGCCAGCTGGCTCTCGGTCAGCTCGACGTCCAGCGCGCCCAGGTTGTCCTCCAGCTGGGCAAGGGTGCGGGCTCCGATGATCGGCGCGGTCACCGCCGGGTTGGTCAGCGTCCAGGCGATCGCCACCCGGGACGGCGAGCAGCCGTGCTCGGCGGCCACCTGTTTGACCACGTCCGCGATGGCCAGGCTGCGCTCGGTCAGGTAGCCGTTGCCGGCGGCGATCTCGCGGCGCGAGCCGATCAGGTCGGCGCCCTCGCGGGGCGCCAGGTCGGCATGCGTGTACTTGCCGGACAGCACCCCGCTGGCCAGCGGCGACCACAGCAGCACACCCAGCCCCAGCTCGGCGGCCATCGGGATCAGGTCCCGCTCGACGGTCCGCTCGATCAGGCTGTACTCGATCTGCAGCGCGATCAGCGGCGCCCAGCCCCGCAGCTCGGCGATCGCCTGCATCCGGGACACCTGCCAGGCCGGGGTGTCGGAGATGCCCAGGTACACCACCTTGCCGGCGCTGACCAGGTCGTCCATCGCCCGCAGGATCTCCTCGACCGGCGTCAGCCCGTCCCAGGCGTGCAGCTGGAGCAGGTCGAGGTAGTCGGTGTTCAGCCGGCGCAGGCTGTCCTCGACCGAGCGGACCATGTTCTTGCGGTGGTTGCCGCCGGAGTTGGGGTCGCCAGTGCGGGTCGCCATCGTGTACTTCGTGGCGATCACCAGGCTGTCGCGCTTCTCGGCGGCGAACTCGCCGAGCAGCCGCTCGGAGGTGCCGTTGGTGTAGTTGTTCGAGGTGTCGATGAAGTTGCCGCCCCGGTCGACGTAGGTGTCGAAGATCCGGCGGGCCTCGTCCTGATCGGCGCCCCAGCCCCAGTCGGTCCCGAACGTCATCGTGCCCAGCGCGACCGGTGAGACCCGCACGCCCGAGCGGCCCAGCAGCCGGTAGGTGTCCAGGGAGATTGTGCCAGCCACAACGGCCTCCAGAGATCGCGCACGGTGTCCGGTCGCGACTCCATCGGCCCGACCACTACGACCAGCGTGCGGCAGCCGGCGCGCGTTATTCAGTGTGCGGTAGTGCTAGGAAGTCCGTTCCTAGGAGACCGCCCAGCTCATCGGCGTGACCGCAGGCCGGGATGTGATCGTCGTCGGTCGGGTATCCACCCGATCTGTGAGCCGTCCTGGCCCGTGCGGGTGGGCATACCCCCCGCGGTGGCGCACTGCTCCCAAGCCCGCCCACAAACACAGCAGCTCGCCGACGCGGCCAGGTATGGGCAGGCGTCTGCCAATGGCCGCGCTGCGCGGGATGCCGCCGTTGGAGTCCTCCAGGCTCACGATGGAGCGGGTCTGGGTGGTCCGGGGTAAGGGTTGACCAAGCCGGGCCGCTCCGAGTGGGCAGCGTGCGGGATCGGCTCGCGCCAGCGGATCCTGGCGACTTGGGGCACGGCCCGGCCTGGTCGACTGGCTAGCGCAGCACGAGGCCCCCGTCCGCGCACAGCACTTGGCCGGTCATGGCCGTGGCTGCATCGCTGGCGAGGAACGCGACCGCGGCGGCGGTGTCGGCCGGGGTGAGTGGTCGTTTGAGGGCCTGCCGGGTGACGGTGGCGGCGAACTCGTCGTCGCTGTTCACCGTGCGCGCCGCCGGGGTGTCGGTGAGGCCGGGTGCGACCGCGGTGACCGTGATCCCGTCCGGGCCGAGCGCGCGGGCCAGGGTCCGCATGATGCCGGTCAGTGCGCCCTTGCTGGCGATGTAGGGCAGCAGCATCGGGGCGGGTGGGTCCCACAGGGTGTCCGAGGTGATGAACACGATGCGCCCGAAGCCGCGCTCGGCCATGCCAGGGGTGAATGCCTGGGCCAGCCACAGCGCGGACTCGACATTCACCGCCTGGACATGCCGCCAGGTCGCCGCGTCAACCTCGGCCAATGTTGCGGCGTTGAAGGCCGCCGCGGCGTGCACCAGGACGTCGCAGCGCCCGTACCGCTGGAGAACCTCGGCGGCCGCCCGGCGCGTGTCGGCCTCGAGGGCCAGGTCCGCTGAGATGTCTGCGTCGCGGTCGACCACGACAACGCGGTAACCGCCCGAACGGAGCCCCGCCACGATCGCGCTCCCGATCGCCCCCGCGCCGCCGGTAACCACGGCAACGCGCTCGGCATCCCTCCCACCGGACCCGGTCGTCATGGCTTGAGTACAACCTTCCCCGTCGTGGCGCCGTTCTCGAGCAGGCGATGGGCTTCGGCCGCGTCGGCCAGCGGGAACGGGTAGGTCTTGGGGGTGTGTAGTTCGCCCGAAGCGATCCACCCGACCAGTCGCTGCAACGACGCGATGGCCTGGGGGAGCCGGTGCTCGAACCAGACACCCAGGTTGAAGCCGGTGATGATCTGGCTCGGCGCCGGGTCGTAGAGCAGCGGCACCAGGTCTGTGGTGTCGAGGCCGTGGACGGTGCCGGCCACCGAGCCATAGTTGATCAGACGACCGAAGGGCGCCAGGATCTTGAGGGCCTGCCCGAGGTGGGCCGGCCCGTGCATCTCCAGTGCGATGTCGACACCCCGACCGCCGGTCAGTTCGAGGACGCGGTCGGTCCAGCCGGGCTCGAGGTAGTCCACCGCCTCGTCGGCGCCCAGTCCGAGCGTGATCTCCCGCTTCTCGGGTGTGCTGGCTCCCGCGATCACGCTGCCGGCGCCGAGGAGCTTGGCGATCTGGACGGCGTAGGTCCCGACCCCGCCGGCGGCGGCGGGAACGAATACGGTCTCTCCGGCGGCCACCTGTGCCACGTCGTGCAGTAGCACCGTCGCGGCGAGACCGGAGACGACGATGCCGGCCGCCGCGTCGGGGTCCAGCCCGGCCGGGATGGGGATGAGGTTCGCGGCGTAGGCGAGCGCGAGCTCGGCGTAGCCGCCCGAGGCGTCGGCGCCGACGGTGCCGAACACGGGCGTGCCGACGGGGAGGCCCTCGACGCCGTCGCCGAGGGCGGCGACCGTGCCGGCGACCTCGGCCCCGGGTACGAACGGCAGCGGGGTGGGGACCGGGTACACGTCGCCGCGGCGGCGCATCAGGTCGGAGAAGTTGACGGCGGCCGCGTCCACCTTGATCAACACCTGGCCCGGGCCGGGCTGCGGGTCGGGCAGCTCGACGAGGCGGAGCACGTCGGGGCCGCCCTGCTCGGTCATCTCGATCGCTTTCATGGTCGCTCCTTCGTAGCCGGCCGGACTTCGCCGTCCCAATTTAACTGTCCAGAACAGGTAACTCGGCACTGGGTCGCGACATTCCCCTAGTTGCTGTGTGTCGTGCGGCACAGGCAGGATCCGACGAGCCGTGGTGCTCGAGGTTCACTGCAGGCTGGACGGTTACGATGGTTGTCGTGGCGACTGATTCGGCATCGCGCGGGCGCGCACCGTCTTCGACGGCGGCATTAGGTGGCCCGGTCAGTAATTCCCTGATCCGGATCACCCGCTTGCACATGATGCGAGCCCGGCAGCTGCTGCAGGGCCTGGGTCTGCACACGGGTCACGAGCTGCTGCTCATGCATCTGTGGGACCGGGGGCCGCAGCGGCAGGCCGACCTCGCGGTCGAGTTCGACACCGACTCGGCCTCGATGACCCGTACCGTGCAGCGCCTCGAACGGGCCGGCTTCGTCCGCCGCCGCCCGGACCCCCACGACCGGCGCGCCACCCTGGTCGACTCCACACCGGCCGGGACGGCCCTGCGCGACCGCATCGAACAGTTGTGGACCCAACTCGAGGCCGACACCGTCGGCGAGATGCCCGAACCCCAACGCCGAGAGCTGCTGCGCGGGCTCGAACACCTCGAGACGAACCTCTCGGCCGCCACCACCCGGTCGCCTGAACGCTAGGACGTGCCCGATCGAGTCCGGTGCTCCATCGTGCGGGTGGCGACTTCCGGCCGTCGCGCGGCATCGGGGGAGTAGTGGGCGGAGCCTGAAGGTGGCTCACCTTGTCACGCGGCAAGGTAGCCGCCATCCACCGCCAGCTCGGCGCCGGTGATGAAGCTGGCTTCGTCGCGGGCCAGGAACAGGACGGCGTACGCGAGCTCGGTCGGTTTGGCGCCGCGGCCGAGCGGCGTGGCCGCGATGACCCGAGCGTTGGCGTCCGGGGCGACACCTCGTGTCATGGGAGTGTCGACGAATCCCGGGTGCACCGAGTTGACGCGAACGCCATCACGCGCGTAGGTAACCGCCGCGTTCTTCGTCAGAGTGCGGACCGCTCCCTTTGCGGCATGGTAGGCGGCCAGGCCGGCGACCGCCGTGTTCCCCCAGATGGAGGAGATATTGACGATTGCTCCGCCGCCGGTCCGTTGCATGTGGGGGATCACTTCCCGCATCCCTAACAGGACGCCGGTCTGAGTCACGGCGATGACACGAGTCCAGTCCTCGAGAGAGACTTCCGTGACCGGCTGGAGTTGCTGCGCGAGCACCTGAGCATCAACCGCTGGCTGGTGCGCGGCGGGTCCTGGGGCTGCACCCTGGCGATGGCCTACGCGCTGAAACATCCCGACCGAGTGTCCGAGAGCGCGCTCTCGGCCATTTTACTCACCCGCCGCAGAGAGATCGACTGGCTCTACGGCGGGGTGTCCCGGTTCTTTCCTGAGGAGTACGAACGGTTCGTTGCCGGCGCAGACGAGGCGGCCAGCGTGGTCCCCGCCTATGCCCGGCTGCTGGGCGATCCGGACCTGGCGGTGCGGGAGCGGGCGGCGCTGGCCTGGGCCCGTTGGGAGGAGACCGTGTTGTCCCTTGAGCCCAACGCGAAACCCACCTCGTTCAGCACCCGCGCCGATGACGATCTGATCGAGTTCGTCCGGATCTGCTCGCACTACTACGCCAATTACGGCTGGCTTGCCGACGACGAGTTGATCGGCAACGTCGGTCGGCTGGCCGGCATCCCCGGTGCGCTCGTGCACGGCCGGCTTGACTTGAGCTGTCCGGTGGAAACCGCCTACGAGTTGGCGAGCGCTTGGCCGGGCGCTGAGTTGTTCGTTTGCGACGAATCGGGCCACCGCCCCAGCGAGGCCAAACGGGAATACTTACGCGCCACCCTGGCCCGGTTCGCGGACAAGACCATCAACTGAGTTGGGCCCAATTCCACTTCACCGAAGCGCCGCCGACACCCAGCAGCCCAGCGACGATTTGGGAAGTCTATGAATGAGTCGACCCTTTGTGTGTCGGAGGTTCGCCGAGCTACGGGGCAGTCGGGTGATCTGGCGTTCAGTCTCGAGCTGCTCGCGGAGCTGGTGGTTGTCCAGGGTGAGGCGCTGGAGCTGGGCGACGGCGAACTCGAGATGCTCGGCCAGTTCCCGCTTGTGCTCGCGGAGCCGGGCGTTGTCGTCGTTTAGCTGGTCATAGCTGGTGCGTGCGGGGCGGGAGCTGGAGGGCTGGCGATCGGAGGTTGGCGCGGCGAGTTCGGCCACGATGTGCGGGAACCGGCGGCGGAAGGTGGTGTTGGCCAGCCCGAGGTGGCGTGCCACTCCGGCTGGGGTTGGCCGCCCGCCGGTGGTGTCCGCAGCCTGGTGCATCTCGGTGACGGCTACGCGGACGTCGTGCTCGGTGGGCAGGTGGGTTCCTGTGGGCATGTGGTCCCCGGTCGAGGAAGCGGGCGATGTCGTCGCGGCGGGAGCTCAGTCGGTGACGCAGCAGCGGTGGTGCGTGAATAAAAAGATTGAACTAATGTCTGATTTTATTGCTGGACATTAGGCATGTCCCATGCCGACCTGACGACGACTTGGCACCCGCTACTCTGTGTGACGCAATGCAACGAGCAAGCTCACAGTCCCCCCTGGTTAGGGCCACAAAATGTGAAACGGAGTAGCCAACATTCGCCAGCAACGATCAGGTCACTAATTGGCGCTACCTGGCGCTTATGCCCTAATCTTGCGTATTGCCATCACCAGCTCCCCTACCGGCGTTGGGCCCGTGGCTTACGAGGCTCTGAACAGGAGAACCATTGTGCTAAAGAAGGCTGGAGTCGCGGTGGGCATTGCCACCGCCGCCCTGCTGGCGATCACTCCGCTCGCGTTCGCTGACGAGGACTCTCAACCCGCGCAGGTCGTTATCCCGGCGTCTCACGGCTCGGACTGGTTGCCCTCGCAGGTCGTCATCCCGGTGCCTTCCCCTTCATAGCCTTACCTTAGTCCAAGTGGCCAAGATCAACGGCACTCAAGATCAACGGCCATGGCCAAGGGGAGTGGTCGTTGATCTTGGCCGTGGCCACATCTCAGACGCGGTCATAGAGGCCGGTGCACATGTGGTGACAGGAGACCATCTGCGCGGCGACCAGGGCGGCGGTGTCTCGGTCGGGTGCGGCCACGACGATCCGGTGGTGGCTGTGCTGGGAGCCGTAGATCCGAGCCTCGGTGACGCCGGCCCGCAGCTGGTCATGGGTCGAGGCCGTGGCGTCGAACGTGTAGACGTGCATGACTTTCCATGATCCATGATCAGACGTACCTGCGGGCTGCCTCAGCCCAGGTGGACCAGCTTCAACGGTCCCCGGTCGGCCACTAGATCCACCCACGACCGAGCCTCGCCAGTCAGCTCATCCGTTTAGGGTATCCGCAGGTCAACGGGTGCTTGCTGGAGGTGTTAGCGCCTCGGTAGCACCTCAGACCGTGCTAGCGAGAGCAAGCGGCCAGCAAGCAGGCCATTTTCACCTATCTTTTCACTTACTCCGGAGTTGATCTCCGTTGACTGTGTTGGCTGGCGTTGGTTCCCGCAGGTCAGCGGGCCTTTCTGGTGTCCGAGGAGGGAGTTGTGCACTAACCACACGGCTCACGCTCCGTCACACGCGCTGATTAAGAGATCACTTGTGGTGCCACAGCGTTGTATCGCTCTGCGTTCAGGCCGGGAGAACGTCCGCCACGACGCGGCCGCCGGGGTCGACGAGGTCACCCGCGAGCTGCTGCGGCGCGGGCAGTTCGGGTCGGCACTGCTGTCGGAGCACGATGGCGCCACAGTGCGCTTCGTGGCGGCGGTCGTTGCCTCCCCCGCTGTGCCGGACACGGTGTTCGAGCCGGTCCGCGACCTATGCAGCGACCGGGAGATCGTCGAGATCCTGCAGGTCATCGGCTTCTGACTGGTCACTCGGCCGGTTGCTGACCGTGCTCGACATCGAGATCGCGGTCCCGGAAGGCACGGCGAACTTCGACGCCGTAGTAGGGCTCGGGCGGGTCCGTGCCCCGCCCGTGGCGGCCGAGATGGACGATGCTCTGCCGGGTACGGCGGATCGGTTGCCCACGACGATGACCAGCCCGGAGCTGTGACGATCGAGGACACCTACCGCCGGTACCGGGCCGCGGCGGACGCGCTGCACGAGCGTAGCGGGTGACTGGAACTCCGTTCGGCATCGAGGACTACCGCACGCTGGACTTCTTCGTGCTGACCGGTGAGCCGGCCGACGTCGACTACCACGAGGTCGACGCCGGCGGGGTGCCCCTGGCTCGACTGTCCCGGCCACGCGACGACGCCACTGGCGTCCACCACAGCAGGGTGACCGAGTGGCGCAGCGACGGCAACCGTGTTGCAGTGCTGCCATTCCGCTCGAGGCACACCGCGAACGCTAGTGAGGCGGCCATGGCAACGGCCTGAACGGTGTAAAGCGCGACCCGCCTCGAGTGAGAATCTTGCCTGCCACCTATCTGAGGCAATGCAGGTCACGGGGGGCACGGCTCATGGCCACTCGATCCTCGGGGCATGGCTCTGTCGATCGCGCTCGGTGGACGTTCCTTCGCGTCCGGGCAATGTTCGCGCGCACACGCCGGCTGATAATTCGATGTCGGCCGGAACATCGGAGTGCCGCCGCCACGGGCCCTAGCTTGAGACGTCCAATGAATTCCGGCATTCTCGGAGGCCGTTTCATGACTGATGCCAGCAAGCCGACCATTGTCCTCGTGCACGGCGCGTTCGCTGATGCGTCCGGTTGGTCGGCGGTTTACCGCGAGCTCGCCGCGCAGGGTTATCCGGTGTACGCTCCCTCGAACCTGCTTCGGGGCGTGGTCGGCGACAGCCAGTACATTCGCTCGTTCGTGTCGAGCATTGAGGGCCCGGTGGTCCTGGCCGGGCACTCCTACGGCGGCTGTGTGATCACCAACGCCAGCGCCGGGGTCCCGACGGTGAAGTCGCTTGTCTACGTCGCCGCCTTCGCGCCAGACGAGGGTGAGACGCTCTCGGATACATTCACGCTCGGGGGTGGCTCGACCGACCTGGCCAAGCACCTGATCACCCGCTCGTACCCCGGCGCCCCCGACGGAGACGTCGACGGGTACATCGACCCCGAGAACTTCCACGATCTGTTCTGCGCGGACGTCGCCCCTGACCTCGCACGGTTCATGGCCGCCGCGCAGCGTGGCTTCGCGCTGTCCTGCCTGAGCACGCCGTCCGGTGTCCCCGGCTGGCGGACCATTCCGAGCTGGTACGTGGTCGCGGGAAACGACGCCACGATCCCGCCCGAGGCCGAGCGGGCCATGGCAGCGCGAGCCGGGGCCGTCACCACCGAGGTCCCCAGCTCGCACGTCGCCATGATCAGCAGGCCAGGTGAGGTCACCGAACTCATCGTCGCCGCCGCGAACGCTTAGCGCTCACGTCTGCGGGTCGGGGAGCAGGATCGCGGCCTGCAGCGCGAGACTCAGCTCAGCGGCGGCCCGCGGGTCCGCCAGCGGGCGGCCGGTGCAGGACTCGAGCTTCCTCAGCCGCTGCCGCACAGTATTGGGGTGACAGTACATCTGCTGGGCGGCCGCTTCGGCCGACCCGCCGTTGTCGAGCCAGGCTGTCAGCGTCTCCAGCAGTACGGCCGACTGCTCGGCTGGTAGATCAAGCACAGTCCCGAGCACGGTCCGCGACACCCGCCGCATGGCGTCCGGCGCGCTTACGGCCGCTACCGCGAGAGGATGGTCGTCGAAGAAAGAAACACCCGGGCTGCCGGGACGCGCCGCGGCCACGGCGATCCGTGCCAGCCGCAGGGCCGTGGCCGTCTCGGTCAGCCGCTGGTACGGCGGGCTGACCCCGACGCGCCGCTGGGCGAGCCCGGACAACACGTCGCCCAGCTGTCGGCGGTCCGGCTCGCCCGGCAGTCGCACGACCCCGACATGCATTTCCGGCAGCAGCCGCCAGGCCGAGCCGATCCCACGGACGCGTAGACCTGTCTCCACATGCGGCAGCGCCTCAGACCCGATCTGCGGCGACTCCGCGGCGACGACCACGAACGGGCCCACACGGGGCAGCCGCAGCAGGTCGGCGATCTCCCAGACGGTCGCGTCCTCCAGAACACGCCCCTCGAGCAACGCCGCCACAAGCGCGGACCGCTCACGCTCGTCTCTCAAGGCCTGCGCCATCGCGGCCTCCCGGTAGGCCGAAGCCATCGCCTCCGCGAACATGTCGTGCACCGCCCAGATACCGGACGCGGCGTCGACCAGGACGTCACTGCTCACCGTCACGGTGCCGCGCGCCTGCTCGACCAGACGCGTCCAGATCAGACTGAACATGATCCGAAATGCGCTCATCACCGACGGCAGCGGGACACCCTGCACCGCCCGGAGGCGCCCCGTCCGCTGAGCGGCACTGATGTCAGCCTCGCGGTCATCCCTCATCGAGTGCAGCACGAACTCGGCGTTCGCCCGACACGACAGTCGCAGGTCCTCCGGCGACACGATGCTCTCGCCCGCGTAGAACGAGACACGCTCACGGATCTGCCCCGCGATATGGGCGCTGAACTCATCCAGAACCGTCAACAGCTGCCCAGCTAGATCAACCAGGCCAGGACCGGCCACCTTGCCCGGATCATTCCCGGTCACTCCCGCAGCGTAGCCGCCCGGGCCTCCGCGGTTGCTTGCAGGCGAGGATGCCCGCGCAAGCGCACAGTCCCGCAGCCCGGACGGTTCCTCGTGTGTGGAACGCGATCCGCGAGCGACCGGGGTGATGCAGCGGGTTATCACCCGGTCCAGATCGGCCATCGGCGGCGCGGCACCACCTGGAACCCGCGCCGCCCCCTCGTCGACCGCTGACCCGGGAGCCGGTGGTGTGCTCTCCGCTAGCGTGGTGGGGCAACGTATGTGCCCAAGTGGTCGCCTGCGTCCGCAGAGGTGCACCGAACGTGTTGGTGTGCCAATGCTCGGGCCGGAGGTGGCGCGGATGTCGGGCACAGTCGTCCCTCGCCGAGATGAAGACCTGCATGCCGTCGGAGCACGGCAGGGCCATCTCGGCGAGAGTCAAGACGCGGTAGGTGACGTGCCGTACAGGCAGCAGAGCAGCGACAGCGGCGCACTCGACGCCGCGCCCGTCCATTTCCTCGCGCCATGACCCGAACCGTGAGCGGTACCGGGGCCGAGAAACTGATGTTGGTCAGGCTGTGGCGGGGCCCCACGAGCCCTGCGTAGCGGGGCCTCATCGTAGTTACGAGCGCCGCACCGCTGATCAGAGCCGGTGTGGACGCCGTACGCAGCGCGACGCGACGCTGGTGATCGTTTAGGTCGCACAGACATGGCGCACGAACTCGGATTCCCGGTGTCGATCGACCTGCCCCCGCTCCACCGCATGGCCAACCTGACCGCCGGAGCATGCGTAGGTGAGGGGGTCAGCAATATCGAAGCCAGAGTTGGCGCCTTGGGCCGCCATCGGATTGTTTAACATCCACGGCGTGTCCTGGCGGTAGAGCGGCTTGCCCTTCCGCTATTTCACTGTCACCTGGATCCGTCGAGGTTTGGCTTCCTCGACCTTTGGGGCGCGCAGGCTGAGGACGCCCTCTCTCAGCTCCGCGGTGATTTTGTCGGTATCGACGTCGCTGGGCGACGTGAAACGGTAGTCGAATTGACCGATTTTGCGAGTCTGTCGGCGCAGGATGCCCTTACGCTCCCGGCGTTTGATCTCGCCGTGCACAAGGACCTCGTTCTGGGCCACGTCGACCGAGACGTCGCCCCTGTTCGCTTCCGGGGAGCTCCATCTCGACGAGGTAGGCGTCATTGGTCTCTTCTAGGTCGATCGCCGGTGACCAGGGCATCCACGGGTTCGAGCTCGCGCCGAGTTGTCCAGCCGAGTCCCGGAACATCCGACCCATCTCCGCATAGATGTCCTGGAGCTGGGGGAGCCGATCCCAACCTCGTTCTGTCGGCATCCGGTCTTCGCGCTTCACGGGCAGGGTCATTGCCCTGTTCCTTCCGATCGGTCCGAGCAGGTCGCCCCGCTATCCGTCGATAATGATCAGCTCCCGAGCCCAGGGCCGCCTCGGTCCAGCAAGTCCAACACCGGATTGCGATTCGACCTCCGGTACCAGTATGGGGCGGGACGCGTCGAGTCATCCGTGAGCGTGCGGGATATCGGGTGGTCAAATGTCTCGGTACTGAAGGAGTGCGACATTATCGGCTAGGTGGGAGACGCTCTGATCGCTGAGTGGGTCAGCCCGAACAGTTCGGGACCATCTCATGCTCGTGACATGCGCCAGGCGACAGACAGCAGAGTCCTTGCGTCGCGGGTGCGTCGCCTGGTCCCCCGGGCGTGAAGTCAGGGAGCCGATCCGGGCATGGTGGATGCAGGCGCATCCCGGCGACGGCTGAGAGCGTGGGTCCCATGCTTGCGCCGGGCTTATCCGGACCTTCGAGCGTCCCGTTGGTCCCCACGCGCTTCACTCGAGGCGCGCCGCGGCCTCCGTCCAAAGCACGCCAAAAGCAACGGCGTAATGAGTGAATTGTCTGGCCATCAACGTGCTTCCGACACACGACGAGACGGCGGCGATACCGACCGTCGGCCTCATCCTGAATCCGGCGGCGGGCCAGGGCACGCTGCAGGCTCATGTGCGTCAGGTCGCACACGCACGGCAGATCGACGTTCATGAGGTGTGTGCGGGTCGTGGGCCTGATGTCCTTGCGCGGGATGCGGTGGATGGAGGCGCGCAGATTCTGGCAGCGGCGGGGGGTGACGGGACGATGAGCGCGGTGGCGGCTGTCGCGGTCGATTTCGACGTTCCCCTGATTGTTGTGCCCTGTGGCACGCGCAACCACTTCGCCAAGGATTGCGGCGCTAACCTCATCGATCCAGCCCGTCAGCTCGCGGCCATCGCGGACGGGCACGAGGTCCGAGTCGATGTGGGAACGGTCAACGGGCGGGTGTTCCTGGACAATGTCTCGGTGGGTTTCTACGCAGCCATGGTTCGCGATCCCGAGTATCGCCACCGCCGTGTTCGTGTCGCGGCGCGGTATGTCCGGCGTGCCATGTTTCAGCGGGGCCGATGCGCGTCGCTGAGCACCGCGATTCCCGCCCGGGTGCTGGCCCCCGAACAGGTGCTGGTAGCGCTGGTGTCGAACAACGCCTATTCCCCGGGTATCGCGCCAGGTCCGGCACTCCGTCCCCGTCTAGATGAGGGCACGTTGTGGGTGTACCTGGTCGGTCTTCCCGGAGCGGACCGCCCATTCGCGGCGCGGCTGTTGCGCGGAACAGGCCGATTAGTCAGCGGTCGTGCATTGGTCGCTGCCTGGCCGACGGTGCACCAGACGATGACCACCGACACGCGGTCGATTCCTGCAGGGATCGATGGAGAGGCCGTTGAGCTCGAAAGCCCTCTCGCGTTCGATGTACGTCCCGGTGCATTGCGGCTGCTGCAGCCATCTCGGAATGACCTCGTTGATCGCCGACTCACCCTGCGCTGGTGAGGTCGGAAGGTTTCATTCACCATGTTGGCTCTGGTGGGCCGGTTCGCGGCCGACTAGGACGGACGACCTGGTGTGGGCGAGCATTGCGACGTTGGTCTCTGACGTTGACTCACACAGCCCGGACGTGTCCCTTCTCTTGGTCCGGTGGAGTCGATCGCTGTCGTGGACCCGTGGAGTGGCAGGGCCTCCGACGGACTCGAGCGGGCGTTCCGCCGATAGCTGCTCTCGGAAGAGCGCTGAGGCCGACGAACCTGGCTCCGAAAGGCCGAGGACCGACAAACCTCGTTCGGGCATGGTGGGCAGCGCGGCTAGTGGTCACGACGGACGACAGCCGTCAGAACAGCCACTGGAGAACAACCTGACTCATGCGAAACGCAGCCGACTGGATGGGTGGGATGAAGTGGTGGTGATTGCGATACCCCTGGGAGTCTTCACTGCGGCGTTGTTTATGGAGTGGGTCGAGGCATGGCTGGATCGGGCCCTTGCTTCCGTGCGGCCACGAATTAGTGACACGTACACGATGCGCTGACAGAAGGGCTCACAATGGTCCCGGATGAGGAAGTGTCCGGCGTCGTGCACTGGCTTCGCGATGCCGCTGAGGCAGTGCGACGCTTTGCTCGCCATGCAATGGCGGCGCCGCCGTGGTGGGGCGATTTCCCTCTCGCCACGTTACTTGATGCCCTCGCCCAGAGTGCCGAGAAGACCCTCGTCGCGGGCGGATCAACGACTGAGGAGCCGTACCGTTCCTCGCTCGTCTTGGCGAAGCGAATCATTGAGGTTGCGGAGATGTCGCAGCCGCCGCGTTGATCCCGCCCCTTGCCAAACGCTTCCGAATCTCGGCGAGGCGTACGCGCGTGACAGGGGAGGAGGAACCGATGTCGGATGAGGCTGACCAGCCACTGGTCCCGGTTTGGGGTTGGCGTATGTGGCTGGCGTTGATTTTCGGATTGCTGCTGCGCTGCACGGCGGGTTGCGGATCAGGGACGGGTGGCGCGCCCGGTTCGGCCCCGCGGTCCTCGAGCGCGGCCAATTCAGCCGCTCGAGCTCGGGTTCTTCCGCCTCGTCCTGCCAACCTGCCCTTGACCGGTGTCGAGCCGTGCGCGCTGTTGGTCGGTCCTCAGGTTAGTCAGCTGGGAGTGGGCGCCGGCACCCCCTACGGCAGCACCGAGGAAGGAGATGCGGAATGTGTGTGGAGCACCGCCTCGGCGGACCCCGCAGACACCTGGATCGCGCGCACTCTTGTCTCCGAAAGCGCGGCGACCGCGCTGAGCGATCCTCATGCGCAGACCGTTCAAGTCGCGGGGTTTCCCGCGGTGCAAACCAGCGACCCCACCGCCGATCCCAACCACGCCTGCGAGCTGTACATCGACGTGGCTGACGGACAGAGCCTGCTGGTCGCCTACGTCGGCGGACCCAATCCATCGAATGGAGTCCCCTCGACACGTCCCCTCGCCTGCCGAAAGGCTGCCCAAGCCGCTGAACTGATGATTCAGACACTCAAGACGCTGTCCCATTGACTCGGTACCTGCCCCGGTGCCGCGGGGGAGAGCCGATGTGCCGTGTCACGACAAGGGAGAACCTCCGGCGGCCCGGGCCGCTTCCATCAGACAGCGGCCCGGCCAGGATGCACGAAGGCTGGCTCTGTCCCGTGATGGCAGTATCGGCCTAGTGGATTTGGCAACCCCAGGCCGCTGCGTTGGACGCCGCTAGTCCCCAGAGTGGGGTGGGACGTCGGCCCGGGCCGACTGAGTCGCTTGGTTGCCACGTCGTTCCGGGTCGCGGTCTCTTCGGACGTTCGAATGGGGAGGAGCGACGCGATGGACGGCGCTGAGCCACTGCTGATCCTGTTGCTGGGTGCGCTAATCGTGGCGATCGATGGCCACCTGGTGTTCCGGGGCAGTGTCGGCTACCTGGGCGAGGTCTACCGGCCCGGGCGTGCCCGGCAGGTCGCCACGCTGGCCACTGTGCTATTTCACCTGGTCATGTTGGGCGCGGTTGCGCTCGTCGCTTCGGTCGGTCTTGATCCGAATGCGGGCATTCAGCCGCTGCTGGCTCGGATCGGTGTCCTGCTGCTGCTCACCGCGTTGGCGCACGGCGTCACGATGGCGGTTCTGTCCAGGCTTCGGGAGCAGCAGTTGAGCACGCTGATCGCGGAGACTCAGATCGCCGTCGAGAAACGACCGGTACTCGGTCACCCCGTCGAGCCGGACCCTGAGATTGTGCGCCGCTTGAACGGCCAACGGGATATGCCGCCGCCGGCCGAGGCACCGGCCAACGGGGCACCCGCCGACGACCCCGGGTTCTGAAGGCGTGGCCGGGCCCGAAGGCGTCGAGCAGGCTCCGTGTTTCCTCCGCATACATCCCACACACCGCACGCCCGGGGAGAGGCCCATGCGTGAACATCGCCATGCTGATTCCAGGCGTTCACTCACCGGGCTTGAACGGCACGTATCGGGACGCCGGGGAGGTCCAGTCGCATCAGTTGGCCATTGCATTGGGAAGCCTGGGCCATCGAGTGATCATTTACACCCGTCGATGCGGGCCGGAGGACGTCCAACGGCTCCGGACCGGCCTGGGGCCCGCGATATCGGCCCTGCCCGCCGGCCCGCCGGTCGCGTTGAACAATGTCGACGTCTGCCAGCATCTCGGCGAGTTTGCCGACATGCTGGCCGGCGCATGGCGCGGCGAGCCCCCCGACGTGCTTCACGCGCACGCCTGGGTGTACGGGCTGGCCGCGTTGCTGGCCGGCCGTCGGCATCGTGGTCTCCCGGTGGTGCAGACGTTCCACGGGCTCGGTGTCGATGGACCCTGGTCCAGGCCGACCGTGTCACTGGCGGGACACCGATGCGGGCACGTCGAGCGAACCATCGCGGGAAAGGCGGACGCCGTCATCGCGCACAGCGCGACGGACTTGTCCGACCTGGTCCGCCTCGGTGTGCCCAGGAGCCGAATTTCCGTGATCCCGTACGGGGTGGACGTGCAGCGGATGAGCCCCGACGGCAGTGCCCTGTTCCACTCGGTGCGGTACCGGCTCGTCGTGCTCGACCCGCTTGCCGTTCAGCACGGCGTCGACGACGTGGTGAGCGCGCTGAGCGCGCTGCCGGACACCGAACTGATCGTCACGGGCGGGCCGCCAGCCGCCGCGCTCGCCGGCGATGGGGACGCCCGGCGGATCCGGGATCTCGCCCATCGGGTTGGGGTCGCGGACCGGGTCACGCTGCTCGGCGGCATCCCATCCGACCAGGTGCCGCCCCTGCTGCGCAGCTCAGACGCGGTTGTGAGCGTGCCGTGGTCGCATAGCACGGGCAAACTTGCACTCGATGCCATGGGCTGCGGCCTCCCCGTTCTCTGCGCCGACGTCGGAGGCCTCGCGGACGCTGTCGTGGATGGGGTGACCGGGTTGCATGTCCCAGCGCGCCGACCCGATCAGCTGGCTCGCGTGGCACGCGTGCTGCTGCGCGAACCCTGTCGCCGAACCGGCCTGGGGCTGGCCGGCCGGGACCGTGTTCTGGCACGTTACGGGTGGCGTCGGGTTGCCACCGAGACGGTTCAGCTCTACGAGCGCCTGTTGCACTCGCCAGCAACGCTATGCGGGCGCACGGCGCACGGCGCACGGCGTGCGGCCTCGACCACTGCCGGTGGCCGCCGGCGACATTGAAAGGTACCCACGCCAGGTCGCCGACCTTGCGAGACTCCCCGTCGCGCCCCGTTTCCTCGACCTCCCAAGCGGGCCGACGCGGTGAGACATACCAACAGCTGATCTGGGAGGGCCTTCGCGCCGCACTGGACCGGATCCCGGGTGGCCGAGCTGGCCGCCGATCAGGCCTCAGCCATGGTTGCCACTGGGTGGGTTTGGCTGGAGGTGGCGCAGGAACCAATCCCGCACCAGGCGCGCCACCTGTTCCAACGTGCCGGGTTCTTCGAACAGGTGCGAGGCACCCGGAATGATCTCCAGACGGCTCGGCCCGCGCAGTTTCCGCATCGCCTGGCGGTTGAGTTCGATGACGACGGGGTCGCTTTTGTCCGACGATCAGCAAGGTGGGCTGGTGCACCTGGTGCAGGTGCGCGTCGGCCAGGTCGGGTCGTCCGCCGCGGGATACGACGGCTTGCACAGTGGCGGGCCGGTTCGCCGCGGCGATGAGCGCGGCCGCCGCGCCGGTACTGGCCCCGAACAGGCCGATACCTAGGCCGACGGTGGGCGCGGCGTAGGTCGCCCAGTCGGACAACCTGGTGACCGCGCGGCGAGCAGGTCGATGTCGAACCGCAGCGCCGCGGTCCGTAGGTCGAGCTGTTCCTCCCTCGGGGTGAGTAGGTCGGCCAGCACGGTGGCCAGGCCGGCGCGGTTGAGCTCCGCGGCGACGAAGCGGTTGCGTGGGCTGTGCCGGCCACTGCCGCTGCCGTGGGCGAACAGCACCGCCCCGCGCGGCGTCTCGGGCATCCCCAGGTCCGCTTCGAGTTCAACGCCGGCGAGGGGAATCCTCAGATTGTGGTTGGCCCGGTCTCCGCTGGCGGATAGATGCTGATGGCCAGGTCGCCCCGGCTGGTGCCACAGCTCCACCGGGTTGCTGACCGCCTCCGCGGCCCACCGCAATGGCCACCTCCGCCGCGCAGCCGAAGCGAAGCTCGACATCAGTCGCGGGGTTGATGCTCGAACCATCTGTGTGCAGCGCGTGGTCCTTACGCACGCCCTCCATCGTCGTGCAATCGAGTTTCCCTCTCGCCGCGGTCCGGAGGCAACGACGCCAATCGACCCGCCGGCGTGCCCCCGCGGCGGCCGCCCGGGCGCGCGACCTGTTGGAGGCAGTGACTTCTCTACGGTTGGAGCGCTGGCGACCGCACGCCGGCCGGGAACACCGAAGCCAGCTCGGCCAGCGCGGCGCGTTCGCGTTCGCTGACCGGGCCGGCGCGGTGGTCGAACACGCCGGCCTCCTGATGGGCCTCGGCGACCCGTCGCGCCAGGTCGAGCACGAACTCGCGGTATGCCTGCACCTCGGCCGCACTGGCCTTTCGTTCCAGCAGGGCGACAGCGTCACGCAGGCTCGTGGTGCTCGCCTCGGTGATCCGCTCGGCGTCGAGTTTGTCGGGCGAGTCGCCGAAGTGGGCGCGGTCGTAGAACGGCCCGTCGGCGATGATCTCATTGACGAGCCCGCCCTCGCCGGGGTTCGACCACCACCGCTCGTGCGCCGCGCCGTAGGCCTCGGCGATCGCCGCGACCTCGTCGAAGTTCCCGCCGTGGTCGGCCACGGCGACCCGCAGCCCGGCCAGCACCGGCGCGGCTCGCAGCAGTGTCCATTCTTCGGGTGTGAAGTCGGTCTTCGTGACGGCGTTGACGGTACCTGCGGCTGGCGCGGCCGGGAACACCGAAGCCAGCTCGGCCAGCGCGGCGCGTTCGCGTTCGCTGACCGGGCTGGCGCGGTGGTCGAACATTCCGGCCTCCTGGTGGGCCTCGGCGACCCGTCGCGCCAGGTCGAGCACGAACTCGCGGTATGCCTGCACCTCGGCCGCACTGGCCTTTCGTTCCAGCAGGGCGACGGCGTCACGCAGGCTCGTGGTGCTCGCCTCGGTGATCCGCTCGGCGTCGAGTTTGTCGGGCGAGTCGCCGAAGTGGGCGCGGTCGTAGAACGGCCCGTCGGCGATGATCTCCTCGACCACCCCGCCCCTGGGCGGTGTCGACCACAACCGCTCGTGCGCCTCGACGAAGGCCTGGGCGATCGCGGCGACCTCGTCGAAGTTCCCGCCGTGGTCGGCCACGGCGACCCGCAGCCCGGCCAGCACCGGCGCGGCTCGCAGCAGTGTCCATTCTTCGGGTGTGAAGTCGGTCTTGGTTGCCATGGCGCTGGCGGTACCCGCGCGGAGCGCCGGGAAACCGGTGACGCAAACACCTCACTCCGGTAGATGGCGGACCGCCCATTCGGCCACCCCCAGGAGGCGCTCGGACACTGCCATCGACATCCGGTGCGGCGTCACCGAGGTCGACGGAGCGCCCGGCCGCGTACGGGGTGGATCTATGGGTACCTGAGCTGGGCGGGAAGTTCGAGGCCCGCAACCCGTCGCACAAGATGTTGATGAGCGTGCTCGGCGGGATGAGCGAGTCCGAGCGCCAGCATGTACAGGCGCGGGTACGCGCCGCGATGGATGCCCAAGTCGTGACTGAGGGTCGGCATCAGGGCGGCCGGGCGCCGTACGGCTATGTCGTCGTGGACGCGGGGCCGCACCAGAATCCACGCAAGGCCGCGGAGGGCTATCGACTGCGAGTACTGGCGATCGAGGAGGCCTCGGCGGAGGTGGTGCGGCGGATCTTCGCCGAGTACCTTGACGGGCGGGGTGACCGGGCCATCGCCCACGGGCTCAACCGCGACGACGTCCCTGCCCGTCCGCGCGGCGGCCGGACCAGAACCGCCACCGGCTCGCTGACGGCTGGCAGGGCAGCACCGTGCGATGGATCTTGGACAACCCTCGATACACCGGGTACGCGATCTTCGGCCGGTACGTGAAGCACGAGATGCTGCTCGATCCCGATGATGTAGCGGCCGGGCATGTAGTCCGGTTCCGGCGGGCCAACGCGGAGCGGGTGGTGCGCTCGCGACAGCCGGCGCATCCAGCGATCGTGTCGGTCGAGGACTTTACCCAGGTGCAGCTACTCCGTCGGTCGTAGGCAGTCGGCGGTCTTGCCACTGCTCGGAAGTCGGACCGGGGTGGCCGAGTGACGGCGCGCGACTATGTGCTGCGTGGGCTGATGCGCTGCGGGATCTGTAGCCGCAAAATGCAGGGCTCCACGATCCGGAGCGGCACCTACTACCGTTGCACGGCGCGCACGCTCGCCCCCGGGGCGGCGGCGTTGGCGGCACCCTGTTCACGCGGGAGAACGTCGACCAGACGGTCGCGGCGCTGGTCGCATCGCAGGACGGTGCTGGCGGTCGCTCCAGCGCGAAAGAAGCGGTGAAGGCCCGACTCGCCAAGGCTGACGCGCGACTGCGCCGACTTCAGGCGGCCATCGAGGCGGGGGCTGATCCCGCTGCCCTGGTCGAGGGCATCAATGAGGCACAAGCCGAACGCGTCGCGGCACGAGCGGAGCTGGAGAACACATCTGCCCCGGAACTGCTCGCCGGTGCCGAGATCTACGCCATGGTCGATTCGCTCGGAGATGTAGGGGCGACGCTCGTGGACGCCAGGTCGGCAAGCCTCAGCCGCCTCTACCAGCAACTTCGGATTCAGCTCCGATACGAGCCCCACGAGCGGGCCGTAGATGTCACAGCCCAGCCCCGTGTAGGTAGTGCGCGTGTCCGAGGGGGGACTTGAACCCCCACGCCCGTTAATAGGGCACTAGCACCTCAAGCTAGCGCGTCTGCCATTCCGCCACTCGGACCGTGGTGGGAGCAGGATAGCTGACCCCCGCGGGGCACCCGTAACCCCACCACCGATGGTAGGAAGATCCGGTGACACCCAGCATCTCTGCCGAGGACGAGGCCGTCGAACTGGCCGCCGACCTGATCCGGATCGACACCACCAACACCGGGGATCCGGCGACCGTGGTCGGCGAGCGCGAGGCCGCCGAGTACGTGGCGGCCAAGTTGACCGAGGTCGGCTACGAGATCGAGATGGTGGAGTCCGGGGCCGCGCGGCGGGACAACGTGTTCGCCCGGCTGCCCGGTGCGGACCGGTCGCGGGGTGCGCTGCTGGTGCACGGCCACCTGGATGTGGTGCCGGCCGACCCGTCCGAGTGGTCGGTGCATCCGTTCTCCGGGGCGATCCAGGACGGCTGCCTGTGGGGGCGGGGCGCGGTCGACATGAAGGACATGGTCGGGATGACCCTGGCCGTCGCCCGCCGGTTCAAGCGCGACGGTGTCGTGCCGCCCCGCGACCTCGTGTTCGCCTTCCTGGCCGACGAGGAGGCCGGCGGCAAGTACGGCGCGGGCTGGCTCGTGGAGCACCGGCCGGACCTGTTCGCCGGCTGCACCGAGGCCGTCGGCGAGGTCGGCGGGTTCTCCCTCACACTGCCCGACCGCCAGGGCGACCCCACCCGGTTCTACCTGATCGAGGCCGCCGAGAAGGGCATGGCCTGGATGCGGCTGCGGGCCAGGGGCAAGGCCGGCCACGGTTCCTTCCTGCACGAGGACAACGCCGTCACCACCCTCGCCGAGGCTGTCGCCCGGCTCGGCAACCACCGCTTCCCGATCGTGCTCACCGACACCGTTCGCGAGCTGCTGGACACGATCTCCGAGGTCACCGGCTTGGAGTTCCCGCTCGACGACCTGGAAGGCTCGGTGCGCAAGCTCGGTCCGCTGTCCCGGATCGTCGGCGCAACCGTGCGGGACACCGCGAACCCGACCATGCTGAGCGCCGGCTACAAGGCGAACGTGATCCCGTCCACCGCCGAGGCCGTCGTGGACTGCCGGGTGTTGCCCGGGCGGGAGGCCGCGTTCGAGCGGGAGGTGGACGAGCTGCTGGGCCCGGACGTGACCCGCGAGTGGGTCACCCACCTGCCGGCCATGCAGACCAGCTTCGAAGGCGATCTCGTCGAGGCCATGGGCGCGGCGCTGCGCGCCGAGGACCCGGACGCGCGCGCGGTGCCCTACATGCTCTCGGGTGGCACCGACGGCAAGCACTTCGAGGAGAAGCTGGGCGTGCGCTGCTTCGGGTTCGCGCCGCTGCGGCTGCCGCCCGAGCTGGACTTCGCCTCGATGTTCCACGGTGTCGACGAGCGGGTGCCCGTCGAGTCGCTGCGGTTCGGTGCCCGCGTGCTGGACCGGTTCCTGCGCACCTGCTGACACCCGCGCCACCCTCATCGGCGGCAACGGAGCTGACCATGGACATTCAGACCGCGAGCAGTCGCGGGAAGGGGTTGCGGGATGGATCTCAAGGGTAGAGGCGCGCTGGTCACCGGCGGCGGGTCCGGGATCGGCGCCGCGGTGGTCCGGCGGCTGAGCGCGGCCGGCGCGCACGTGGCGATCATCGACCGGAACGAGGAGGCCGCCCGCCGGATCGCCGACGAGGTGGCTGGCCTTGCGCTGCCGGGCGACGTCTCCGACCCGGACATCATGCCGATGCTGACCTCGGTGGCCGAGGACCGTTTCGGCCGGCTGGACATCGTCTTCCTGAACGCCGGGCTGACCGCCGGCCAGTCCGGGGTCACCGACCTCGACGTCGCCAAGTACCGCCAGCTCGTCGGTGTGAACGTCGACCACGTCGTGTTCGGTACCTGCGCGGCCGTGCCGGCGCTGCGCCGGGCGGGCGGCGGCACGATCATCGCCACCGCGTCGCTGGCCGGGCTGTTGCCGATGGCTGGTGACGCGCTGTACACGATGACCAAGCACGCCGTGGTCGGCTACATGCGCGCGGTCGGCCAGTCGCTGGCCGAGGAGGGCATCCGGGCCTGCGCCGTCTGCCCCGGCTTCGTGGACACCCCGCTCATCGCCGACCACCGCGACCAGTTCGGCGACTTCCCGATGCTCGTGCCCGACGATGTGGCCGACGCTGTCGAGGGCATCCTGGACCGGGGCAACTCCGGCGAGGCGTGGTACGTCCAGCCCGGCCGCGAACCCGCCCCGTACGGCTTCCGCGGCGTCCCGGGCCCGGCCGGTGGCACCCCGCCGCCGTCGCTCAAGCTCAGCCACTGATGCGCGCCTGGCAGGTGGCCGAGCTCGGTGAACCGGCCGAGGTGCTCAAGTTCGTCGAGCTGCCGGTGCCGACCCCGGGGCCCGGCGAGGTGGTGGTCCGGGTGGCGGCGGTGGCCTGCAACTTCCCGGACATCCTGATCTGCCAGGGCCGCTACCAGGAGCGGCCGCCGCTGCCGTTCACCCCGGGCATGGAGCTCGCCGGCGAGGTGGTGGCGGTCGGGGAGGGCACGACGTCGACGGTGGGCGACCGGGTGATCGGCCAGACCGGGGCGCACGGCGGCGGTTACGCGGAGTACGCCACGGTGCCCCAGTCGCACACCTGGGCCTGGCCGGACGGGATGTCCGCCGGGCAGGCGGCCGGCATGTTCGTGACCTACCAGACCGGCTACTGCGCGCTGCACCAGCGGGGCCGGCTCCAGCCGGGTGAGACGCTGCTGGTGCACGCCGCCGCCGGTGGTGTGGGCAGTGCGGCGGTGCAGCTGGGCAAGGCCGCCGGTGCCACCGTGATCGCCAGCGCCGGTGGGCCGGAGAAGTGCGCGGTGGCCGGCGCGCAAGGTGCCGACCACGTGATCGACTACTCCGGTGAGGACCTGGTGGCCCGGGTGAAGGAGATCACCGGCGGCCGGGGCGCGGACGTGATCTACGACCCGGTGGGCGGGGACGTGTTCGACGCCTCCCGCAAGGTGGTCGCGTTCGAGGGCAGGATCCTGGTGATCGGGTTCGTGGCCGGCCGGTTCGCCGAGGCGCCGACCAACCACATCCTGGTCAAGAACTACGGCGTGATCGGCGTGCACTGGGGCTACTACCAGCGGATGGCGCCGGAGCTGATCCCGAGGTGGCAGGACGCGCTGGTGGAGCTGTGGGCCCAGCGCAAGATCAACCCGTTGGTCGGTGCCGAGCTGCCGCTCACCGAGGCGCCGGAGGCGCTGCGCAGGCTGGCCGGCCGGGGCACCGTGGGCAAGGTGGTTCTCGTCCCCTAGCGGGCTCCATGCCAGCGAGCGCCCGCCCGGGGTTACTCAGTCGGTCAGGTTGGGCAACATGTGCTTGGTGCGCCGCCGCCGCAGCCACACCCTGCGCTCGCCGCCGGGGTAGAGCCGCACCCGGGAGAGCTCCCAACCACCGAACTCGGCCTGAATCGCCAGCCGCACCGACGCCGTGACCCGAGATACATCGGGCGGCAGCCGGAGCGGCCGGTACTCCCATTCCCCGTCGACGCTGTCTCCTTCGATCGTGCCAGTGCTCGTCCGCTCCACCGGCCACCTCCACCCATGGTCCGCGAAACTTCCTCCACAGCCACCTCGATGTGGCGTGGTGGCCCCACCTTAGGGGCCGCTGTTCATGGTCGGTAGATGTCAACAGCTCGCCGGCTCAGGTTCATGTCACCTTCTCGGGTAGTCCTTCGAAGTGTGTGCCACCGAGTGGCCCAGCGCGGCGAGGGACGGGTCCCGGTGAGGCCGTCGCGCCTGGGCGATAGGTTGATCGCCGGGTGCGGATGGGCCGCGCCCGGACTCCGACTCGGGTGGTGGGTTGAACCTCTTTCAAGCCGTGGTTCTCGGAATCGTCGAGGGACTGACCGAGTTCCTGCCGGTCTCCTCCACCGGGCACCTGACCATCGCCGAGAAACTTCTCGGGCTGCGCACCGACGACCCCGCGGTCACCGCCTTCACCGCCGTCATCCAGGTGGGCGCGATCATCGCGGTGTTGGTGTACTTCGCCAAGGACCTGGCCCGGATCATCCGGGGCTGGCTGATCGGCCTGGTGCGCCCATCCGGCCGGGGCTCCGAGGAGTTCCGGTTCGGTTGGTTGATCATCCTGGGGTCGATCCCGATCGGCATCGTCGGGCTGGCGGCCAAGCACCTGATCGAGGGGCCGCTGCGCAGCCTGTGGGTGGTCGCCTTCTCGCTGATCCTGTGGAGCGCGGTGATGTGGTGGGCCGAGCGCAACCCGGCACAGAACAAGGGCGAGGCGGACCTCGGAGTCGTCGACGTGCTCGTCGTCGGCTTCGCGCAGTGTCTGGCGCTGTTCCCCGGGGTGTCCCGCTCCGGGGCGACGATCAGCGCGGGGCTGCTGCGCGGGGTCGAGCGGGTCACCGCCACCAAGCTCGCCTTCTACCTGGGCATTCCGGCGCTGGTCGGGGCCGGTGTGCTGGAGACGCCGAAGGCACTGGGGCAGGGCGTCGGGGCACTGCCGACGGCGGTGGGCACCGTGGTCAGCTTCATCGTCGCGTACGCCTCGGTGGCCTGGCTGCTGCGCTTCGTCTCGACCAACCGGATCACCGCGTTCGTGCCGTACCGCGTGGTGCTGGGGATCGCGATCATCATCACGCTGTCGGCCGGTTGGCTGACCGCGAGCTGAGGTCCCGCGCGGCGGGCCGGGGCTCCCCGGCCTACTGTGGCGAAACGTGAGCACCCCGTCTTCGGCCGCACTGGCCGGCAAGGTTGCATTGGTCAGCGGCGCCTCCTCCGGCATCGGTGAGGCCACCGCGGTCGCACTGGGCAGGGCGGGCGCCTCGGTGGCGCTCGGCGCCCGGCGCAAGGACCGGCTGGACGCGCTGGCGGAGCGGTTGCGCGGCGAAGGCGTCACGGTGCTGGCGCTGGAGCTCGACGTCACCGACGAGGCCGCCTGCCAGGCCGCGGTGGCGCGCACCCGCTCCGAGCTGGGCGGCCTGGACGTGCTGGTGAACAACGCCGGGGTGATGCTGCTCGGCCCGATCGTGGACGCGGACACCGAGGACTGGCGCCGCATGGTCAACACGAACGTGCTCGGGCTGATGTACCTCACCCACGCCGCCGTCCCGGGGATGCTCGAGCAGGGTTCCGGGGAGATCGTGAACATCTCCAGCGTGGCCGGCCGGCAGGCCCGCGTCGGTGCCGGTGTGTACAACGCCAGCAAGTGGGCGGTCAACGCGTTCAGCGAGTCGCTGCGCCAGGAGGTGACCGCCAAGGGGGTGCGGATCTCGCTGGTGGAACCCGGTGCGGTGGCCACCGAGCTGGTCGACCACATCACCCACCCCGGAGCCAAGCAGGGCGCCGAGAAGATGCGCGAGTCGATGCGCGAACTGCAGTCCGAGGACATCGCCAACGCCATCCTCTACGTGGTCACCCAGCCGGCGCACGTGGCGATCAACGAGGTGCTGATCCGGCCGACCGACCAGGTCCGATAGTCCGGACTCAGCGCCGGACTCAGTGGGGGCCGGCGGCGGGATCGTTGATCGGGACGTAACGTGGGCGGTCGTGACGACCCTCATCCTGTTGCGGCACGGCCGGTCCACGTCGAACACGTCGGGCGTCCTTGCCGGCCGCAGCCCCGGTGTCGAGCTCGACGACACCGGGAAGGGGCAGGCCTGGGCGCTCGCCCAGCGGCTCAAACCGGTACCGATCGCGGCCGTGGTGACCTCGCCGATGCAGCGCTGCCAGCAGACGGTGGCGCCGCTGCTGGCCGGGCGGGCACTCACCGCGGCGGTCGAGGAGCAGCTCGCCGAGGTCGAGTACGGCGAGTGGACCGGCCGGGAGCTGAAGAACCTGTTCAAGGAACCGCTGTGGCGGGTGGTGCAGCAGCACCCGTCGGCCGCGGTGTTCCCCGGCGGCGAGGGCCTGGCCGCGATGCAGGCCAGGTCGGTGGCCGCGATCCGGGCGCACGACGCGAAAGTGACCGCTGAGCACGGTCCCACCGCGGTGTGGGTCGCCTGCAGCCACGGTGACGTGATCAAGTCGATCCTGGCCGACGCCCTGGGGCTGCACCTGGATTCGTTCCAGCGGATCGTGGTGGACCCGTGCTCGATCAGTGTGGTGCACTACACCGAGACGCGGCCGTTCGTCGGCCGGGTCAACGACACCGGGGGCGACATCTCCGGACTGCTGCCACCACCCAAGCGGGGCCGCCGCCGGCGCCCCGCGAAACCGAGTTCCGACGCCGTGGTCGGCGGAGCAACCGGGGTATCTTGAGTTGACGGTACCGCCGTGCCCGGGCGCGGTCGGTGGCCTAGTGTCGAGGTTGTCATGCCACGTGTCATTCATGTCTTCCGCCAGCCCGACCGGTTTATCGCCGGCACCGTCGGGGAGCCTGGCGAGCGCTCGTTCTACCTGCAGGCCGTCGAAGACTCGAGGACGGTGAGCGTGCTGCTGGAAAAACAGCAGGTCACCGTGCTCGCCGAGCGGATCAGCGCGCTGCTGACCGAGATCTCCCGCCGGTTCGGCGCGGAGGTCACCGAGGAGGTCGACGAGGAGCAGGTGGACACCGAGCCGCTCGTCGTGCCGCTCGAGGAGGAGTTCCGGGTCGGCACCATGGGCCTCGGCTGGGACGCCGACTCTCGCTCGATAGTGGTGGAGTTGTTGGCGTTCACTGAGGAAGAGGTCGACGAGTCGGTGGTGTTGGACGACACCGAGGAGGGCCCGGACGCGGTGCGGGTGTTCCTGTCCCCGATCCAGGCCCGTGCCTTCGCGACCCGCGCCGAGCGGGTCATCTCCGCCGGCCGGCCACCGTGCCCGCTGTGCGCCGAGCCGCTGGACCCGGAGGGGCACATCTGCCCGAGGCAGAACGGCTTCCACCGGCGTGCGGTGACCGGGGAACCCGAAGCCTGAGCGTGGACGCGAGACACTGACCCCGATGGATCCACTCGACCCGGCCGTGCCCGGGCTGCTGAGCGCCGGGCGGCTGGAGGTCACCGGCCGCATCGTGAACGCCTCCAACGCCACCCTGTTCTGCGACATCGAGCTCGACGGGGTGCGCGCCAAGTGCGTGTACAAGCCGATCCGGGGCGAGCGGCCGCTCTGGGACTTCCCGGACGGCACGCTCGCCGACCGGGAGTACGCCAGCTACCTGCTCGCCGAGGCGTTCGCCCCGGACGGCTGCGTGATGGTGCCGCCGACGCTGCTGCGGGAGGGCCCGTTCGGCCCGGGCATGGTGCAGCTGTGGATCGACACCGACGAGGACGGCGGGCTGGTCGACGTGCTGGCGCCGAGCGACGTGCCGGACGGCTGGCTGACCGTGCTGCGGGCCCGGGACTCCCTCGGCGAGCCGGCCGTGCTGGTGCACGCCGACCACCCCGAGCTGCAACGGATGGCCGTACTCGACGTCGTGCTGAACAACGCCGACCGCAAGGCCGGGCACGTGCTCGCCGGTGTCGACGGACGCGTCTACGGCGTCGATCACGGGATCTGCCTGCACGAGGAGGACAAGCTGCGCACCGTGCTCTGGGGCTGGGTGGGCCAGAAGCTGCCCACCGAGCTGAGGGCCACGGTGCGGGCGGTGCGCCGCGAGCTGGACAACGGCCTGCGCACCCGGCTCGCGGACCACCTCACCCGCCGTGAGCTGCGCGCACTGTCCGAGCGGGTGGACGGGCTGCTGGCGACCCCGAGGTTCCCGGAGCCGTCCGGGTACGGCCCGGCGATCCCCTGGCCGGCCTTCTAAGCCGCCGCCCTGCTCCAGTGGATCACCGCGGACATCGGCACTGATCCATCGGACCACCACAAGTGTGCGGCGGATTACGCCGTTGCGACGTAGCGTGGAGAGGTGCCAGTACCTCACAGCGCAGATGATCGAGCACCCACAGAAGCTCCCCGCACCCTCGGCGCGCTCCGCGCGTCGGGTCATACGTTGCGGGGCGTCAAGAACGAGATCCGTGACAACCTGCTCGCCGCGCTGCGTGAGGGCCGCGACCCGTGGCCCGGCATCGTCGGCTTCGAATCCACCGTTCTCCCCCAGTTGGAGCGCGCCCTGATCGCCGGCCACGACGTGGTCCTGCTCGGCGAGCGCGGCCAGGGCAAGACCCGCCTGCTGCGTTCCCTGGTCGGGCTGCTCGACGAGTGGTCCCCGGTCATCGAGGGCTCCGAGCTGGGCGAGCACCCCTATGAGCCAATCGCACCCATCTCCATCCGGCGGGCCGCCGAACTGGGCGACGACCTGCCGGTCCGCTGGCGCCACCGCTCAGAGCGGTACACCGAGAAGCTCGCCACCCCGGACACCGCGGTCGCCGACCTGATCGGCGACGTGGACCCGGTGAAGGTCGCCGAGGGCCGCTCGCTGGGCGACCCGGAGACCATCCACTTCGGCCTGGTGCCGAGGGCGCACCGCGGCGTGGTGGCCATCAACGAGCTGCCCGACCTGGCCGAGCGGATCCAGGTCTCGCTGCTCAACGTGATGGAGGAGCGCGACATCCAGGTCCGCGGCTACACGCTGCGGCTGCCGCTGGACGTGCTGCTGGTGGCCAGCGCCAACCCCGAGGACTACACCAACCGAGGGCGGATCATCACCCCGCTCAAGGACCGGTTCGGGGCCGAGGTGCGCACCCATTACCCGCTGGAGGTGGCCGACGAGATCACGCTCGTCCAGCAGGAGGCCGAGCTGGTCGCCGACGTCCCCAGGCACCTGATCGAGGTGGTCGCCCGGTTCACCCGGCACCTGCGCGACTCCACGGCGGTCGACCAGTCGTCCGGGGTGTCCGCCCGGTTCGCGGTGGCCGCCGCCGAGACGGTGGCCGCCGCCGCGCTGCGCCGGGCCGCGATCACCGGGGAGACCAGGGCATACGCCCGCCCCGTCGATCTCGAGTCGGTACCGGCCGTGCTGCGCGGCAAGCTGGAGTTCGCCTCCGGCGAGGAGGGCCGGGAGGAGGAGATCCTGGAGCACCTGCTGCGCCGGGCGATCGCCGACACCGCGCGGTTCGCGCTGCGCGGGGTGGACCTGTCCGAGCTGGCCGACCAGGTCGCCAACCGACCGGTGCGCACCGGCGAGCGGGTGCCGGCGGCCGAGGTCGTGGCCGCGTTGCCGTCCGTATCCGCGCTCACCGAGGTGGCCAAGCGCCTCGACGCGTCCGGCACCGAGGATCCCGGCCCGATGGCCTCGGCCGCCGAGCTGGCTCTGGAGTACCTGTTCCTCACCCGCAAGCTGGCCAAGGACGAGTCCGACGACGGTGACACGGTCAGCTATGGCTGAGTCCCCGTTCACCGGAAAGCGCGGCCGGCGCCGCCGCCGGTACGCGTACGGGCCCTACGCCGGCGGGCCGGACCCGTTGGCCCCGCCGTTCGACATCCGCGCCGCGATGGACGAGATCGGCCGGGACGTGATGGAGGGTTCGTCCCCCCGGCAGGCCCTGCAGGAACTGCTGCGCCGGGGCATGCAGAACCGGCGCGGTCTGGACGACCTGACCCGCCAGGTCTGGCAACGCCGCCGCGACCTGCAACGCGACAACCGGCTGGACGGCACCCTGGAGGAGGTCCGCGAGCTGCTGCAACGCGCCATGGACGCCGAGCGGGAGGCACTGGGCAACGAGGACAGTGACGACGCCCGGTTCCGGGAGATGCAGCTCGACGCGCTGCCGAGCGACACCGGCGGCGCGGTCCGGGAGCTGGACTCCTACGACTGGCGCTCCGCCGAGGCCCGCGAGGCGTACCAGGAGATCCGCGACCTGCTCGGCCGGGAGATGCTGGACCAGCGCTTCGAGGGCATGAAGCAGGCGATGGAGAACGCCAGCCCGGAGGACGTCGAGCGGGTTCGCGAGATGCTCGACGACCTCAACAACCTCCTGGCCCAGCATGCCCAGGGGCAGGACACCGCACAGCAGTTCAGCGAGTTCATGGCCAAGCACGGCGAGTTCTTCCCGGAGAACCCCCAGAACACCGACGAGCTGGTCGACCTGCTCGCGGCACGGGCGGCCGCCGCGCAGCGGATGCTCAACTCGATGTCCGCCGAGCAGCGCGCCGAGCTGGCCGAGCTGGCCCAGCAGGCGTTCGGCGACCCCCGGCTGGCACAGGCCCTGGCCCAGCTGGACGCCCAGCTGCAGGGGCTGCGGCCGGGCGAGGACTGGCAGGGCTCCGGGCGGTTCCGCGGCGACAACCCGATGGGCATGGGCGAGGCCACCCGGGCCATGGAGGAGCTCGGGCAGCTGGACGCGCTGGCGGAGCAGCTGGCGCAGAGCTACCCGGGCGCCCGGTTGGAGGACATCGACCTGGACGCGATCGGCGACCTGCTCGGTGAGGACGCCAGGGTCGACGCCCGCACGCTGGCCGACCTGGAGCGCGAGCTGCAGCGCCAGGGGCTGTTCGAGCGGGCCGCCGACGGGTCGCTGCAGCTGTCCCCGAAGGCCATCAGGCGGCTGGGGGAGTCCGCGCTGCGCGACGTGGTGGACCGGATCGGGGCGCGGCGGGGCGAGCGGGAGACCCGTCGCTCCGGCGCGGCCGGCGAGGCGACCGGGGCGACCCGGCCGTGGGCGTTCGGCGACACCGAGGCCTGGTCGGTGCCGCGCACCCTGCTCAACGCTGAGCTGAGGCGCGCTGGTGGCGACCCGAGGCGGCTGGACGTGAGCGACGTGGAGGTGGTGGAGACCGAGCAACGCACCCGGGCCGCGGTGGCGCTGCTGGTGGACACCTCCTGGTCGATGGTGGCCGAGGGCCGCTGGGTACCGATGAAACGCACCGCGCTGGCCCTGCACCAGCTGATCTCCACCCGGTTCCGGGGCGACGACCTGGCGCTGATCACCTTCGGTCGGCACGCGCAGACCGTCGAGCTGGGCGAGCTGGTCGGGTTGGAGGGCGCGTACGCGCAGGGCACCAACCTGCACCACGCGCTGATGCTGGCCGAGCGGCACCTGCGCAAGCACTCGGATGCCATGCCGGTGGTGCTGGTGGTCACCGACGGCGAGCCGACCGCGCACCTGGAGCCGGACGGCGAGGCGTACTTCGACTACCCACCGAGCCTGCACACCTTGCGGGCCACGGTCGGCGAGGTGGACCGGCTGGCGGGCATGAAGGCGGCGTTCACCTTCTTCGTGCTCGGCGACGACCCCCGGCTGGCGGCCTTCATGGACGACGTGGCACGCCGCTGCGGCGGCCGCGTGGTGGCTCCGACACTGGACGGGCTCGGCGCCGAGGTGGTCGCCGACTACCTGCGCACCCGCCGCTGACCTAGTGAGTGGCGATGGTCGTCATACCGACCGTCATAGCGACCATTGCCACTCACAAGCTAAGGCGTGTCCCGTTTTTCGCCGGAGCGCAGCCGGTCGGCCGAGTTGAGGATGGTCTCGGCCAGCGCGGCCCCCGGGCCGTCGAAAGTGTGCTGCCCGCTGGACAGCACGAACTCGAACGTGGGCAGTGGCGGCAGAGCGGCTCTCGCGGGGACCGGGCTCAGGCCGGCGGGGATCAGCGTCTCGGCGTGCGGGATGACGCCGAGGCCGGCCAGCGCGGCGGCGTGCAGCCCGCTGAGGCTGCCGCTGGTGCAGGCCAACCGCCACGGCCGGCCAGTGGCCTCCAGCGCGGCGACCGCGGCGGTCCGCGAGCTGCTCGGCGGTGGGTAGCTGACCAGCGGGACCGGGTCGTTCGGGCCGAGGCCGGGGAGCTCGGCGCCGCCCACCCAGACGAACCGGTCCCGCCACACCGGGACCCCCTCGGTCTGCCCGGCGGTGCGTTTGGCGAACACCAGATCCAGCTCGCGGTTCTGGGCCTGGTGTCGCAGGGTGGCGCCGAGCCCGACGGTCAGCTCGAGGTCGACCAGCGGGTGCCGGCGACGGAACTCGGTGAGGATCTGGGGCAGCCGGCTGAGCACCAGGTCCTCGGAGAGGCCGAAGCGCAGCCGGCCCCGGATCTGCGGCCCGCCGAAGTGCGAGATGGCCCGCTCCGATGCGTCCAGGATGGTGCCGGCGAAACCGAGCATCGCCTCGCCGTCCGGGGTGAGCGCGACCGAGTGGGTGTCCCGGACCAGCATGGGCCGGCCGATCGCCGCCTCCAGCTTCCGGATGTGCTGGCTCACGGTGGACTGTCGGATCCCCAGGTGCTCGCTGGCGCGGGTGAAGCTCAGCAGCCGGGCGACCGTGACGAACGACCGCAGGTGTGTGGGGTCCAACACGTCCAACAGCTTAACCTGCCATTAGTCCGAGCTGTGATGACAATCATCGCGGCATACTCGTTTCCGAATCACTGTTCCGCACGCATCATCGAAGATGTGAACCGACTGCTGAGCCAACTGGGGCGCGTGCGCAAACGCCTGCCGATCGACACCTTCATGGTGCTGATCCTGCTCACCGTCGCGGTCGCCGCGCTGCTCCCGGCTCACGGCGCCGCCGCGGTCGACGTCTCGCACCTGACCACGCTGGCCATCGGGGTGCTGTTCTTCCTCTACGGGGTCCGGTTGTCCCCCCGCGAGGCGGTCGCCGGGCTGCGGCACTGGCGGCTGCACAGCACGGTGCTGCTCGCCACCTTCGTGCTGTTCCCGCTGCTCGGGCTGGCCGCCCAGTGGATCCCGACCTCGGTGCTGCCGCATCAGCTGGCGCTCGGCGTGCTCTTCCTGTGCTGCCTGCCGTCCACCGTGCAGTCCTCCATCGCGTTCACCTCGGTGGCGAAGGGCAACGTGCCGGCGGCCATCTGCGCCGCCTCGCTGTCCAACCTGGCCGGGATCGTGTTCACCCCGCTGCTCGTCGGGCTGCTGATGTCCGCGCACGGTGGGATCTCCGGCGGGGCGGTGCTCGACGTGGCGCTGCAGCTGCTGGCCCCGTTCGTGCTCGGGCAGCTGCTCCGGCGCTGGCTCGCGGACTGGGTGACCCGGCAGCACCGGATGCTGGCGGTGGTGGACCGGGGGTCGATCCTGCTGGTCGTCTACACGGCGTTCAGTGCGGCGGTGGCCGCCGGGCTCTGGCACCAGCTGTCGCTGGCTTCGCTCGGCATGCTCGCGGTTACCGACGCGGTGCTGCTCGGCGTGGTGCTCGCGGTGACCTCGCTGGTGCCCCGCTGGCTGGGGTTCCCCCGGGCGGACCGGATCACCATCCTGTTCTGCGGCTCCAAGAAGAGCCTGGCCAGTGGGCTGCCGATGGCCGGGGTGCTGTTCGCCGGCCAGGGGGTCGGGCTGCTGGTGCTGCCGCTGATGCTGTTCCACCAGATCCAGCTGATGGTGTGCGCTTCGCTGGCCGGCCGCTATGCCCGCCAGACCGAGGCTCGGGCTGTGACCGCCGCCGTCGTTCCCGGCGCGGCCGCCGTCGAGGACGGGGCCGGCCGTGGTGCGGCCGGGACCGGCAAGACACTCGGCGTGCCCAGCAACGCCTAGGTGGCTGGGCCGGGGGCGTGGCCCAGTTTCCGTAGCCCAGTCTTGGTAGCCCAGTCTTGGTAGCCCAGTCGTAACAGAGCGCCATCGCTGGGCGCACCGGAGCTGCCGGTCGTCGAGGGAGGCGCGTGCTGGGCGGGCGGTGGTCATCGACCCCGGTCGGTGCCGGCACACTCTGGCGGATGAACGAACCGGAAACCTGCCGCGCCTGCGGTCGCCCAGGCGACCCCGGGCCGGCCAGCTCGTTGTCGTGGGTGTGCGATCGCGGACCGGACGGTCGGAACAGCTGGATGTGCGCCGACTGTGCCCGCGCCCACCTCAGAGCGATCGAGTCCAAGCTGCCCGAGGAGTGGTGGTAGGGGGCCCCGGCCCTCCCGACAGGGTCAGCCGCCGGCCGCCCACAGGTACTCGTGCTCCGGGCGGCCGGTGACCCCGTAGCGCAGCCGCATCTCGACCGTGCCGGCGTCGGCCAGCGCGGTGAGGTAGCGCTGCGCGGTCGCCCTCGCGATGCCGAGCTGGGCGGCGACCTCCGCGGCGGACAGCGGCGCCCGGGTGGCCCGCAGCCGCTCCGAGACCAGCCGCGAGGTGGCCGGTGACTGGCCCTTCGGCGCGAGCGTGCGGTCCTGTTCGTGCAGCACGCGGAACGACCGGTCGACCTCGGCCTGGGTCAGCCCCCGGTCGGTGTCCAGCACGCCGCGGTAGCGCGCGTAACTGGCCAGCCGGTCCGCGAGCTGGCGCCGGGTGAACGGTTTGACCAGGTAGTTCAGCGCGCCGGCGCGGATCGCGGCGCGCACCGTGCGTGCGTCCGACGCGGCGGAGAGCACCACGGTGTCGGTGGCCAGCTCGGCGAGCAGCGTCAGCCCGGACTGGTCGGGCAGGTAGATGTCCAGCAGCAGCAGGTCCGGTCGCAGCTCACGCACCTTGGCCCGCGCCTCGGCCGCCGTCCGGGCCACCCCGACGACCTCGAAGCCGGCCACGTCCGCGACGAAGCCGGCATGCACCCCGGCCACCCGGAAGTCGTCGTCCACGATCAACGTGCGGATCACCGGCCACCGCCAGCCGGTGAGCTGGCCGGCGCGGACAGCACCCCGGGCAGCGCGGCCACGAACAGCGCGCCGCCCTCGGAGCCCTCCGCCTCACCGCCGTTCCCGGTGCCGCCGTTCCCGGTGCCGCCGTTCGGGGTGCCGCCGTTCGGGGTGCCGCCGTTCGGGGTGCCGCCGTTCGGGGTGCCGCCGTTCGGGGTGCCGCCGTCGACCAGCCAGAGATCGCCGCCCCGGCCGCGCGCCTCGTGCCGGGCCAGTGCCAGGCCGAGCCCGTGACCGGGGGTCAGCTTGGTGGTGACCCCCTCGTCGAACACCGATGCCCGCAGCTCGGGCGGTACCCCCGGCCCGCTGTCCTGCACCGACAGGTGCAGCGTCTCCCTGTCGGCGAGCAGGGTCACCTCGATCCAGGCGGGTCGCCGGGAGGCCAGTTGGGCGGCCCGCAGCGCGTTGTCCAGCACGTTGCCCAGCACGGTGGTGACCGCCACCGGGTCGTCCACCAGACCCGGCACCGAGGAGTCCTCGGTGAGCCGCAGCTCGACGTCCTTCTCCCTGGCCTGCTCCGTCTTGGCCAGCAGCAGCGCACTCAGGTACGGGTCGCGCACCGCGCCGTCGATACCGCTGGGCCGCCCGGCACCGGTCTCGGTGAGCGTCTGCAGGTAGTCCAGCGCTTCGGTACGGTGGCCGAGCTGCAGCAACCCGGACAGGGTGTGCAGCCGGTTGGAGTACTCGTGGCGCTGGGCGCGCAGCCCGTCGGTCAGTGAGCGCACCGAGTCCAGCTCGCGGGTCAGCATGTCCAGGTCGGTGCGGTCCCGGAAGGTGAGCACGGTGCCCAGCGCCCGGTCGTCGCGGCGCACCGGCCGGGAGTTGAGCACGATGATCCGGTCACCGGCCACCGCGAGCACGTTGTCCATCGGGGGCTCGCGCAGCGCTCGGTGCACCCTCGGCGACACGGCCAGCTCGCCCGCCGGGCCACCGACCGGCAGCGGGGTACCGAGCAGCCGCTCCGCCTCGGTGTTGCGCACCGAGATCCGGTGCTGCGCGTCGACGGCCAGCACGCCCTCGCCGATGCCGTGCAGCACCGCTTCGTGCTCGTAGAGCATCCCGGTCAGCTCGCGCGGCTCCACGCCGTGGGTCAGCCGGCGCAGCCGGCGGCTGAGCAGCCAGGACGCGGTCAGCCCGAGCAGCATGGCGACGAGGGTGAACACACCGAGCAGGGTCAGCAACCGGCGGGTCTCGACGGCCGGGGCGGCCACCGCGAACCCGACGCTGACCTCGCCGACGACCGCGCCGCCGGGCCCGAACACCGGTGTCTTGCTGCGCACCGAGCGGCCCAGGGTGCCCTCCTCCACCGCGCCGACCACCTCCCGCCCGGCCAGCGCCACGGACGCGTCGGTGCTGACCTTCGCGCCGACCTGGGTCGGTTCGGGGTGCGCCAGCCGGATGCCGTGGTCGTCGGTGACCACGACGAACAGCGCGCCGGTGCGCGCGGTGAGGTCGGTGACCTCGTGCTGCAGCGCCCCGCCCGAGGTCTTCGCGGCGACCGCCGTGACCACCTCGGGGTCCGCCGCGACGGTCCGCGCGATGGCGAGTGCCCGCTCGCCGTACTCGTCGGTGAGCGTGTTGCGCAGCAGCCAGCCGACCAGGACCGCCACCAGGCCGATGAGCAGCACCACCAACACGGTCTGCAACACGAAGATCTGCCGGCTGAACCGGAGCCTGCCGAGTACGCCGGATCCGAACATGGCAGCAACGTACCCGTTCTGACCAGGCGTGTGAGCACAACGCGCAAAAAGCGGAGAACGCGCACAGCGGACCGACAACGCGGAGAACGCCGGATGGGCGCGCCGGTCGACCTACTGTCCCGGTCCAACGCGACCGCGAGCCGGAACGTCGTGACGAAGGAGTCACCGTGTCAGCACCGCCCACAGCCCGCCCCGATCACCCGATGATCGAGTTGATCAAAGCCACCAAGCGGTTCCCCGGAGCCGGCGGGACGGTGCACACCGCCGTCCGCGAGCTCACCATGGCGGTCCAGGCCGGCGAGTTCGTGGCCGTGGTCGGGCCGACCGGGTGCGGCAAGTCCACCGCGCTGTCCCTGGTCTCCGGGCTGCAGCCGGCCTCGGCCGGGCAGGTGCTGGTGGATGGCAACAGGGTGTCGTCGATCCCGGACGGGGTGGGCTACATGTTCCAGTCCGACGCGGTGATGCCGTGGCGCACGGTGCTGGACAACGTGGCCTCCGGTCCCCGCTTCCGCGGTACCGGCAAGGCGCAGGCGCGTGAGCAGGCCGCCGACTGGGTGAACCGGGTCGGGCTGTCCGGGTTCGAGCGGTACTACCCGCACCAGCTCTCCGGCGGCATGCGCAAGCGGGTCGCGCTGGCCCAGACGCTGGTGACCGACCCCCGGATCCTGCTGATGGACGAGCCGTTCTCCGCGCTCGACGTGCAGACCAGGGCGAACATGCAGGACGAGCTGCTGCGGCTGTGGGCCGGCAGCGGCGCGGCGGTGATCTTCGTGACGCACGACCTCGACGAAGCCATCGCGCTGGCCGACAAGGTCGTGGTGATGACCGCCAGCCCGGCCACCGTGAAGGACGTCTTCCCGGTCCCGCTGCCCCGCCCGCGCGCGGTCGAGGAGCTGCGGCTGACCCCCGACTTCCTGGCGATCTACCGGGAGGTCTGGAAGTCGCTGCGCGTCGAGGTGGACAAGACCAGGCACGTCGGACCGGTAGGGAGCGTGGCTCGTGTCTCCTGACATCAAGCAGGCCGTGACACCGGCGCCGGCCGGCGAACCGGAGGTCGAAGAGACCGAGCAGTCCATCCTGACCGGGGCGCGCCGCGCCCAGCGTCGCCGCAAGCGCAACACCTGGCTGCTGCGGCTGGCCATCGTGGTGGTCTGGCTGGGCAGCTGGGAGCTGGTCGTCGGGCTGCAGTGGATCGACCAGTTCTTCTACTCGCGGCCGTCCAAGATCTGGGCCCGCCTCGTCGAGTGGTTCACCGTGGGCACCGACTTCGGGTCGATCTGGCTGCACATCTGGGTCACCGTCGAGGAGGCGGTGATCGGGTTCATGATCGGCACCGTCGCGGGCGTGGTGCTCGGCGTGCTGCTCGGGCGCAGCCAGTACCTGGCCGACGTGCTGGCCCCGTTCATCAAGGCGGTCAACGCGGTGCCCCGGATCGTGCTGGCGGCGCTGTTCGTCATCTGGTTCGGGCTCGGGCTGTCCTCCAAGGTGGCCACCGTTGTCGTGCTCGTGTTCTTCGTGGTGTTCTTCAACGCGTTCACCGGTGCCCGTGAGGTGGACCGCAACCTGATCGACAACGCCCGCATCCTGGGCGCCAGCAAGGGGCAGGTGCTCGGCAGCATCGTGCTGCCCAGCGCGACGTCCTGGATCCTGTCCTCGCTGCACACCGCGTTCGGCTTCGCGCTGATCGGCGCGGTGGTGGGGGAGTACACCGGCGCGCAGGCCGGCATCGGGTTCCTGATCTCCAACGCGCAGGGCACCTTCGACACCGCCGGGGTCTTCGCGGGCATGATCATCATTACCGTGGTGGCCCTGCTCGCCGAGTCGCTGATCGGTTCGCTTGAGGGCCGGCTGCTGGGTTGGCGGCCGAACGTCGGCGCCACCGCGGCGCAGATCTGAGGCCGGCGATGACTCGTAGCTATCGAGCGGTCGGTGTTGTCATGGCCGTCGCACTGGCACTGCTGAGCCTGGTCGGCTGCCGGGACTCGCGCACCCTGTCACTCGGCGACGACGGCAAGCCCACCATCAAGCTGATGGTCGGCGGGCTGGAGAAGGTGATCTACCTGCCGGCCATGCTGACCCAGCAGCTGGGCGGGTTCGACCGCGCCGGCGTACACGTGGAGCTGCTCAACCAGCCGTCCGGCGCGAACGCGGAGACCGCACTGATCTCCGGCGACGTGCAGGGCGTGGTGGGGTTCTACGACCACACCGTGGACCTGCAGGCCAAGGACCAGTGCATCACCAGCGTGGTGCAGATGGCCAACATCCCCGGCGAGGTCATCATGGTGGCCACCGCCAAGGCCGACCAGATCCGGAGCTCGGCCGACTTCCGCGGCCGCAAGATGGGTATCACCTCGCTGGGTTCGTCGACCGACTTCCTGACCAAGGCGCTGGCCGGCAAGGCCGGTGTCAGCACGGCGGAATTCACGCCGGTCAAGGTCGGCGCCGGGCAGACGTTCATCGCCAGCCTGGCCAACGGGGGCATCGACGCGGGGATGACCACCGACCCGACGGTCGCGCAGCTGGTGCAGACCGGTCAGGCCAAGGTGCTCTACGACCTGCGCACCGAGCAGGCCACCCGGGACGCGCTCGGCGGCCTCTACCCGGCCACCTCGCTGTACATGAGCTGCTCGATCGTCGAGCGTTACCCGGAGGTGGTGCAGCAGCTGGCCACAGCCATGGTCGGCACCCTGCGCTGGATCCACCAGCACACCCCGGAGCAGATCGCCGATGCCATGCCGCAGTCCTTCGCCGGCGGCGATCGGCAGCTCTACGTGGCCTCGGTCCGGGACAGCATCGGGATGTTCAACGCGGACGGCCGGATGAGCGCCGAGGGTGCCCAGAACGTGCTGACCGTGCTGTCCAGCTTCTCCAAGAACGTGAGCGCGCACCGCTCGATGATCGACCTGAACCGGACCTACACGACCGGGTTCGTCGACGCCGTCGCGGCCGGCTCGAAGTGAGTCCCGGGGCCCCGGCTGATGGGGGGAGCCGGGGCCTCGGGGTGGTGTCGCGGCCGGCTGGCGGGCCGCGCGCAGAACGGGCGGGCGCAGAGCTGGCGGGCCGCAGAGCTGGCGGGCCGCAGAGCGGGCGGGCGCAGAGCTGGCGGGCGCAGAGCTGGCGGGCCGCAGAGCTGGCGGGCGCAGAGCGGGCGGGCGCAGAGCTGGCGGGTGCAGAGCTGGCGGGTGCAGAGCTGGCGGGTGCAGAGCTGGCGGGTGCAGAGCTGGCGGGCCGCAGAGCTGGCGGGCGCAGAGCTGGCGGGCGCAGAGCGGGCGGGTGCAGAGCGGGCGGGCCGCAGAGCTGGCGGGCGCAGAGCCGGCCCGCACAGAACTGGTGCAACCCGCGCAGAGGTTGCAAGGTCTGTGCGGCCCACGGTGAGTCTGTGCGGGCCAGGGTTGGTCAGTGAGTGCCGGGCGTTGAGGCGCTAGTCACGCTGTTCCTGTCTTGCTGAACCGCTTCTATGATCAACGGAACTCCAGTCCGGTTTGAGGCGAGATCAATAGTGCCTGGAGTTACTTTCGGGTGTCAGATCTCAGCAACGCCGAGTCTGGGAGTCCGCGCCAGACCACTGAGCGGCCGGGTCGCTGGTGCGGGGTGCGGTAGTCGGTCCACGGAGCCGAGGCCCCCGGTGGGTGGATGGACGGGCACCGGATGTGTGGTCCGCACAGAACTGGTGCAACCCGGACACAGGTCGCTGGGTCTGTGCGGGCCGCGGCAGGTTTGTGCGGGCCGCGGCAGGTTTGTGCGGGCCGCGGTTAGTCGGTGCGGGCGGCGGTGGGTCTGTACGGCCGCGGTGAGGCTGTGCGGCCGGTGGGGTCAGCCTTGCCAGGGGTGGCTGAACCGCTGGTAGGTCCCGTCGCCGAGGACCTGGTGCAGCCAGACGTTCACCCACTGCTGGAACACCACGTCGCCCCGGGGGAGCAGGTAGGCCTTCGGCCCGAAGCTGAGTGGGCGGTCCGGGTTCACCGCGCACAGCTCGGGATGCCGGGCGGCCTGCCAGCGCGCCTCGCTAGCGTCGGTGATCATGAGGTCCGCGCGGCCGGCGATGATCTCGTCGAAGATCGTGTTGTTGTCCGGGTGGGGCACCAGGGTGGCCTGCTTGAGGTGGCTCCGGTCGAACGACTCGTTGGTGCCGCCGGGGTTCACCACCACCCGCACCCGGGGCCGGTCGATGTCGGCCAGCGTCTGGAACCGGGCCACCTTGCCGCACCGGGTGATCGGGGCCTTGCCGTCGATCACGTACGGGTCGCTGAAGGCGGCCTTCCTGGCCCGGTCCGGGGTGACCGAGACGCCGCCCATCGCCGCGTCGCAGCGTCCACCGGCCAGGTCACCGACCAGGGTGGCCCAGGTGGTGGGCACCACGGTCAGGCGCACCCCGAGCTGGTGCGCCATGTCGCCGGCCATGTCGATGTCGATGCCGCTGAACTGCCCGGTCGCCGGGTCGCGGTAGGTGAACGGGCGATAGTCGCCGGTGCTGCAGACCCGCAGCTCGCCGCGCTGGGGGATCAGGTCGAGTGCACTGGGCGGGGGCGCCGACGGACCGGGCTGAACCGGCTTCTGGGCACATCCGGTGCTGGCCAGCAGCACCGCGACCAGCACCGTCAGTACCGCTGTGAGCCCCGCTGTCGGTCCCGCTGTGAGACCAGCTGTCGGCCCCGAAAAGTGGATCGGCAACCTGCCTCGTCGCATCCCGAGCCCCTCCCCGCCGGCACCCCACCGGCCGCGTGGGCACCGCCACCCGGGCCCGCACCGGCATTCGGACTAACCGTGCCACAGCGGCGGCCGGTGCTCCGGTCGGGTCGCGGCACCGGCCACACCGCGTAGTTTGTCTGTTATGCAGTCCTGGTCACCCACCAATTTGCCCACGGTTCCCGGTTCCGCGCCGCCGCTGCGGCTGTACGACACCGCCACCGGTGAGGTCCGCCCGACGGCGCCCTCGGCCACCGCGCGGATGTACGTCTGCGGCATCACGCCCTACGACGCAACCCATCTCGGTCACGCCGCGACCTACCTGGCGTTCGACCTGGTGAACCGGGTGTGGCGGGACGCCGGTCATGACGTGCTCTACGTGCAGAACGTCACCGACATCGACGAGCCGTTGCTGGAGCGCGCAAAGCGTGACCACGGCGACTGGGTCGTGCTCGGCATGCGGGAGACGGCGCTGTTCCGCGAGGACATGGAGTCGCTGCGGGTGCTGCCGCCGAAGCACTACATCGGTGCGGTGGAGGCCATGGCGGAGATCAGTGAGCTGGTCTCCAAGCTGCTGGCGGCCGGCGCGGCCTACCGGATCGACGACGCGGAGTACCCGGACGTCTACTACGACAGCGCCGCGACCAAGGAGTTCGGCTACGAGTCGGGCTACGACGAGGCGACGATGCGTCGGCTGTCCGGCGAACGCGGCGGCGATCCGGAGCGGCCCGGCAAGCGCAACCCGGTGGACGCGCTGCTCTGGCGGATGGCGCGGCCCGGCGAGCCGTTCTGGGAGAGCGAGCTGGGCACCGGGCGCCCTGGTTGGCACGTGGAGTGCGCAGCGATCTCGCTGAACCGGCTGGGCTCGCAGATCGACGTCCAGGGCGGCGGCTCCGACCTGATCTTCCCGCACCACGAGTTCGGTGCCGCGCATGCCGAGGCGTTTACCGGCGTGCACCCGTTCGCCCGGCACTACTGCCACGCCGGGATGATCGCGCTGGACGGCGAGAAGATGTCCAAGTCGCGCGGCAACCTGGTGTTCGTGTCGAAGCTGCGGGCCGACGGGGTGGACCCGATGGCCGTGCGGCTGGCCCTGCTCGCCGGGCACTGGCGCTCCGACCGGTCCTGGGAGCCCGAGCTGCTGCACGCCGCCCAGGCCAGGCTGGCCGCCTGGCGGGAGGCCGCCAGCCTGGACGCCGGCCCGCCGGCGGAGGACACCGTCGCCCGGTTGCGCACCCACCTGGCCGACGACCTGGACAGCCCGAAGGCGCTGGCCGCGGTGGATGCGTGGGCATCGCAGGCGCGGGAGCGGCGGGGCCGGGACACCCAGGCACCCGGCCTGGTCAAGCTTGCGGTCGACGCCCTCCTCGGAGTGGAGTTGTAGCCATGGCCCACAACGTGCTCGGCGGCGAGCTGCGGTCCTGCAGCACCGACCCCATGACCGGCTTCTATCGCAACGGCTGCTGCGACACCGGCGGGGAGGACGCCGGCGTGCACACCGTGTGCGTCCGGCTGACCGAGGAGTTCCTCGCCTTCAGCCGCGAGGTGGGCAACGATCTGTCCACGCCGCGCCCGGAGTACGGCTTCGCCGGGCTGCGGCCGGGGGACCAGTGGTGTCTCTGCGCGTCCCGCTGGGCCGAGGCACTCGCCGTCGGCCGAGCACCGGAGGTAGTGCTGGAGGCCACGCACGCCCGCACGCTGGAATGGGTGGACCTGAAGGACCTGCGCCAGCACGCCGTCGAGGCGCGCGACTAGCCCCGGGCTCAGCTCGGCGCTCTGGGGGACCGGTGCCGAGCGAGCGGGGTGCCCCGAACCCGACTCGCCGAGGCGACCCGGCACGGATCGGACACTCCGCAGACTCGGGCCCACCTAGTGACGTGTGCCCACGGCGGCCGCTACCCGAGCCGTTCCTAACCCCCGTACGGAACCCGCGCCCGGGCGGCCCGCAGCGCGCGACCCCACCACACCAGCTGGTCGAGCAGCACGGTGGCGGCGGCGCTGGGACCCACCGCGTCGTGCGGCGAGCCGTCGTCGTCGAACCGCTGGTGTGCGCCGTGGAAGCTGACCGTGTCGCGGACCGTGACCGTGTGCAGCTCGGCGAAGACCACTCGCAGCGCCTCCACCGCGCGCAACCCGCCGGACAGCCCGCCGTAGCTGACGAAGGCCACCGGCTTGCCCCGCCACTGGGCACCCACCCCGTCGATCGCGGACTTCAGCGGACCGGGGTAGCTGTGGTTGTACTCCGGGGTCACCACGACGATCGCGGCCGCGGCACCGATGCGCTCGGCGAAGTCCGGCGGGTTCGCGGCCAGGTCGAGACTCCGGACCTCGAGGTCGGGGCGCTGGGCGGCCAGCCGGCTGAACCAGTCGGCCACCACCGGGCCGAACCGGCCGTCCCGAACGCTGCCCATGATGACCTCGACCCGGATCGGCTCGGTCCACAGCGGGTCCTCCGGGTAGGTCTCGGCGGGACCGGCCGGGCGGGACCCCGGTTCGGTCCAGGGCGGCGTGCCGGTCGTGTCGGGGGTTCGGGTGGGGCTGGCCATCGTGGGTCCTTCCGCTGGTCGCCGCCGGGGAGGCGACGCCGGGCGAGCGCCGGTGACAGCCACGCTAAAACCTAAACAAACATTCAGGTCAATTCCCTTGACCCCCGATCACCCGACCGCGTAAAACCGCAACAAACATTGAGGTAACCGGAGCGGGGCGCGGATGCGGCAGGCGGGGGCGGACCCGGGGGAGCTGACCGTCGGGCAGCTCTCCGAGCGCAGCGGCGTGGCGGTGTCCGCGCTGCACTTCTACGAGCGCCAACACCTGATCGCCAGTCGGCGGACCTCGGGTAACCAGCGTCGCTACCGGCGCGACGCGCTGCGCCGGGTGGCGTTGATCCGGGTGGCGCAGCGGGTCGGCATCCCGCTGGCCGAGGTGCGCGCCGCGCTCGCCGAGCTGCCGGACAACCGCACCCCGAACCGGGCCGACTGGGCGCGGCTGTCCCAGCGCTGGCACGACGAGCTGCAGGAGCGGATCCGCAACCTCGAGCAGCTGCGCGACGATTTCACCAACTGCATCGGGTGTGGCTGCCTGTCCCTGGACAAGTGCCGGATGACCAACCCCCAGGACTCCCTGGCCGAGCACGGACCCGGACCCCGGCGCCTGCTCGAAACCTGAGCTGCCCGAACACCGGCGCTGCCCGAACACCGGCGCTGCCCGAACACCGGCGCTGCCCGAACACCGGCGCTGCCCGAACACCGGCGCTGCCCGAACACCGGCGCTGCCCGAACACCGGCGCTGCCCGAACACCGGCGCTGCCCGAACACCGGCGCTGCCCGAACACCGGCGCTGCCCGAACACCGGGCCGCCGGCGCTGCCCGAACACCGGGCCGCCGGCGCCGGGCCCGCCCCGGAACCCCCGGCTACCGACCCGGTCCGCTGAGCCCGCCCGGCCGACCAGGGCCGGACCCGCCGGGGCCACGCCGGCGCAGGTAGCGCTCGAAGTCGGCGGCGATGGACTCGCCGGTCATCTCCGGCAGCTCCGACTCCGTCTCGACCCGTTCCTCGAGGGAGCGCACGTACTCGCGCACCTCGTCGTCCGCGTCGGCCATCTCGCTGACCGTGCGCTCCCAGGCCTCGGCCTGCTCGGGCAGCCCGCCAAGCGGCACCTCGATGTCGAGTACCTCCTCGACGCGGTGCAGCAGCGCGACCGCCGCCTTCGGGTCGGGTGCCTGGGACACGTAGTGCGGCACGGCGGCCCAGAACGAGATGGCCGGGATGCCGGCCCGCACGCAGGAGTCCTGGAACACCCCGACGATGCCGGTGTTGCCCTGGTAGCGCGAGGTCTCCAGGCCGTAGCGGGCGGCCGACTCCGCGTCGTAGGCGGTGCCGCTGACCGGCACCGGCCTGGTGTGCGGGGTGTCTGTCAGCAGTGCGCCCAGCGTCACCACGGTGGTCGCGCCGAGCTTCTCGATGTAGGTCAGCAGCTCCGCGCAGAACGCCCGCCACCGCATGTTCGGCTCGATGCCCCGGATCAGCACCACGTCGTGGTCCGCGCCGGGCGGGCGGCACACCGACAGCCGGGTGGTCGGCCACTCGATCCGGCGGCTGATCCCGTCGACGAGGTGAACTGTGGGGCGTGTCACCTGGAAGTCGTAGTAGTCATCGGGGTCCATGGCCGCCAGCGGTCGGGCGTCCCAGCTCAGTTCGAGATGTTCCAATGCCGTGCTCGCGGCGTCGCCGGCGTCGTTCCAGCCCTCGAAAGCGGCCACTACTACGGGTTCGAGCAGCTCCGGGGGCTGCCCATCGGCCACGCTGTCGGCGTCCTGCCACGACAACGAGACCGCGTCCGGATCCGTTGGCTCGCGATCGCTCATCGGTTCAGCCTAAGGCCGACGGGAGTTTTGTGAGGGATGGGCGTCCCGAACGGGACAGCGGAGATCGTCAATAGAGACGATTCACGTCGGTATCTGCTGCTCGCGGCAGCGGCGGCGTCTATTCTGGGGTCCTATGTCTACCGCCCCGGATTCGCCGTTCCTGCGTGCGCTCAAAGACCGAGTGCTGATTGGCGACGGCGCGATGGGCACCATGCTGCAGTCCGTCGCCCTCAGCCTCGACGATTTCGCCGGTCTGGAGGGTTGCAACGAGATCTTGAACGACACCCGCCCGGACGTCGTGGAGCGGGTACACCGGGAGAATCTCGAGGTCGGCGCCGACGCGATCGAGACCAACACGTTCGGGACGAACCTGTCCAACCTGGGTGAGTACGACATCGCGCACCGGATCCGCGAGCTGGCCGAGAAGGGCGCCGTCATCGCGCGCCGCGCCGCCGACGCGTACAGCACCGAGGCGATGCCCCGGTTCGTGCTCGGCTCGGTCGGCCCCGGCACCAAGCTGCCGACGCTCGGCCACGCGCCGTTCGTCGACCTGCGCGACGCCTACCAGGACTGCGTCCAGGGTCTGCTCGCCGGCGGGGTGGACGCCGTGCTGGTGGAGACCGTGCAGGACCTGCTGCAGGCCAAGGCCGTCGTGATCGCGGCGCGGCGGGCGATGGCCGCCGAGGGGCGCCACGTACCGATCATCACCCACGTCACCGTGGAGACCACCGGCACGATGCTGCTGGGCAGTGAGATCGGCGCCGCGCTGGCCTCGCTGGAGTCGCTCGGCATCGACCTGATCGGGCTGAACTGCGCGACCGGGCCTGCCGAGATGAGCGAGCACCTGCGGCACCTGTCCAAGCACGCCCGCATCCCGATCTCGGTGATGCCCAACGCCGGCCTGCCCGAGCTGGGCCCGCACGGCGCGGTGTACCCGCTGGGCCCGGATGCGCTGGCCGAGGCGCTGGCCGGGTTCGTCAGCGAGTACGGCACCCGGCTGGTCGGCGGCTGCTGCGGCACCACGCCGGACCACATCCGCGCGGTGGTCGACGCGGTCCGCGCCGCCACCCCGGCGCGGCGCGACCCGCACCCCGAGCCCGGCGTCTCCTCGCTCTACGCCCCGGTGCCGTTCCGCCAGGACACCAGCGTGCTGATGATCGGCGAGCGGACCAACGCCAACGGGTCCAAGAAGTTCCGCGAGGCGATGCTGGAGCAGAACTGGGAAGACTGCGTGGCGATCGCCAGGGACCAGACCCGGGACGGCGCGCACCTGCTCGACCTGTGCATCGACTACGTGGGCCGCGACGGCGCCGCCGACATGGCCGAGCTGGCCGGCCGGCTGGCCACCGCGTCCACCCTGCCGATCATGCTCGACTCCACCGAGCACAACGTGCTGCGCACCGGCCTGGAGCGCCTCGGCGGGCGCAGCATCGTGAACTCGGTGAACTACGAGGACGGCGACGAACCCGGGTCCCGGTTCCAGCGCACCATGGAGCTCGTCCGCGAGCACGGCTGCGCGGTGGTCGCGCTGTGCATCGACGAGGAGGGCCAGGCCCGCACCAGCGAGTGGAAGGTCCGGGTGGCCGACCGGCTCATCACCGACCTGACCACGAACCACGGCATGCGGGTAGCCGACATCGTGGTGGACACGCTCACCTTCCCGATCACCACCGGGCAGGAGGAGGTCCGCCGGGACGCGCTGGAGACGATCGACGCGATCCGCGAGCTGAAGCGCCGCTACCCCGATGTGCAGACCACGCTCGGCGTGTCCAACGTGTCGTTCGGGCTGAACCCGGCCGCCCGCCAGGTGCTCAACTCGGTGTTCCTGCACGAGGCGGTGGAGGCCGGGCTGGACACCGCGATCGTGAGTGCGGCGAAGATCCTGCCGATGTCCAAGATCCCGGACGAGCACCGCTCCGTCGCGCTCGACCTGATCTACGACCGCCGCCGCGAGGGCCCGGACGGTAAACAGTACGACCCGCTGAACAGGTTCATGGAGCTGTTCGAGGGCGTCACGGCCTCGTCCGCGCGTGCCGGCCGGGCCGAGGAGCTTGCCGCGCTGCCGCTGTTCGAGCGGCTGGAGCGGCGCATCGTGGACGGGGAGCGCCCCGGCCTGGAGCTGGACCTGGACGCCGCGCTCGAGGAGCGCCCCGCGCTGGACATCATCAACGTGACGCTGCTGGCCGGCATGAAGACGGTCGGCGAGCTGTTCGGCTCCGGCCAGATGCAGCTGCCGTTCGTGCTGCAGAGCGCCGAGGTGATGAAGGCCGCGGTCGCCTACCTGGAGCCGCACATGGAGCGCGCCGAGGACGACCAGGGCAAGGGCACCATCGTGCTGGCCACGGTCAAGGGCGACGTGCACGACATCGGCAAGAACCTGGTCGACATCATCCTGAGCAACAACGGCTACACCGTCGTCAACCTAGGAATCAAGCAGCCGATCTCGACCATCCTGACGGCGGCCGAGGAGAACCGGGCCAACGCGGTCGGCATGTCCGGGCTGCTGGTCAAGTCCACGGTGATCATGCGGGAGAACCTCGAGGAGATGAACTCCAGAGGGGTCGCCGAGCGGCTCCCGGTGCTGCTCGGCGGTGCCGCGCTGACCCGCTCCTACGTGGAGAACGACCTGGCCGAGGTCTACCAGGGCCAGGTCAGCTACGCGCGGGACGCCTTCGAGGGCCTGCGGCTGATGGACTCGGTGATGGCGGCGGCGCGCGGCGAGGTCACGCCCGAGTCCGAGGAGGAGCGCGCCAAGACGGCGGAGCGCAAGGCCCGCCATGACCGGTCCCGCCGGATCGCGGCCAAGCGCAAGGCGGCCCAGGCCGAGGCCGTGCCGGCGGAGCCGATGCCGAGCCGCTCCGACGTGTCCATCGACGTCCCGCTGCCCACCCCGCCGTTCTGGGGCACCCGGGTGGTGCGGGGCATCCCACTGGCCGACTACTCCTCGATGATCGACGAGCGGGCGACCTTCCTGGGGCAGTGGGGCCTGCGCGGCGCCAGGGGCGGCTCCGGGCCCACCTACGAGGAGCTGGTGGAGACCGAGGGTCGGCCGCGGCTGCGGTACTGGCTGGACCGGCTGTCCACCGAGGGGGTGCTGGCGCACGCCGCGCTGGTGTACGGCTACTTCCCGGCGGTCTCCGAGGGCGACTCGCTGGTGGTGCTCACCGAGGCCAGGCCGGACGCCCCGGAGCGGTACCGGTTCACCTTCCCGCGCCAGCGCCGGGACCGGCACCTGTGCCTCGCCGACTTCTGGCGACCCCGCGAGGTGGCGATCGAGCGCGGTGAGGTCGACGTGGTGCCGTTCAACCTGGTCACCATGGGCCAGCCGATCGCCGACTACGCCGGGGAGCTGTTCGCCAAGGACGCCTACCGGGACTACCTCGAGGTGCACGGGCTCAGCGTCCAGCTCACCGAGGCGCTCGCTGAGTACTGGCACCGGCGGATCCGCGAGGAGATGCGCTGGGCGGACGGCGGCAACCTCGCGGCGGAGGACCCGGACGACGTCGAGGCGTTCTTCAAGCTCGGCTACCGTGGCGCCCGCTACTCGCTCGGCTACGGCGCCTGCCCCGATCTGGACGACCGCCGGAAGATCGTTGAACTGCTCGAACCGGGTCGGATCGGTGTCGAGCTGTCCGAGGAGCTGCAGCTGCATCCCGAACAGAGCACCGACGCGCTGGTGGCACACCACCCCGAGGCGAAGTACTTCAACGCCGGATGAGCGAACAAGCTGGGCTGGGTGCCGTGTTGTGGGACATGGACGGCACCCTGGTCGACTCCGAGAAGATCTGGGACATCTCGCTGGCCGAGCTGGCGCGCCACCTCGGCGGTGAGCTGAGCGCACCGACCCGGGTGGCGATGGTGGGCAGCTCGATGTGGCGCACTCTTGACCTGATGTTCGACGAGGTGGGCCTCGAGCACCGGCCCGAGGCGATGCAGGACGCAGCGCACTGGCTGACCAGCCGTACCGCGCAGCTGTTCCACAACGGGCTGCCCTGGCGGCCGGGCGCGCTGGCGGCGTTGCGTCTGGTGCGGGCGAGCGGTCTGGCCACGGCACTGGTCACCTCCACCGAGCGGCGCCTCGTGGAGCAGGCGCTGGACTCGATCGGCCGGGAGTTCTTCGACCTGACGGTGTGTGGCGATGAGGTGCCGGCCACCAAACCGGCCCCGGACCCGTACCTGATCGCGGCCAGCAAACTCGGCGTGCGGCCGGAGCACTGCCTCGCGGTGGAGGACTCGCCGACCGGAGCGGCGGCCGCTTCGGCCGCCGGCTGCGCGGTGTTGGTGGTGCCCAGCGAGGTGTCGGTCCCGCCGGCCCCGGGCCGGATCCAGCGGGATTCCCTCGCCGGGCTGACCGAATCCGAGCTTCATGAGCTGTGGGTCCGTGCCGACGTGGCCTAACCACTGGTCCCGGCAGAGCGGCCGCTCGGCAGTGCCACGGCGTGACCAGTGATACTCAGGTGGTGCCACCGGCCGCAGAGCACCGGCCGCCAGCAGACACCCCGCGGTGTCTTGCCCACTTCGGTGGCACGTGACAGCTGACACTTGTGAGGGAAGGGAGCACGCCCCGTGAAGACTTTTGATGGCCTGTTCGCCGAGCTGTCCGACAAGGCGCAGACGCGCCCGGCCGGCTCAGGGACGGTCGCTGCCCTGGATGCCGGCGTGCATGCCCAGGGCAAGAAGCTTCTGGAGGAGGCGGGTGAGGTGTGGCTGGCGGCCGAGCACGAGGCGGACGACCAGTTGGCCGAGGAAATCTCCCAGCTGCTCTACCGGATCCAGGTCGTGATGCTCGGTCGTGGGCTCGGCCTGGAGGATGTCTACAAGTTCCTTTAGCCACAAGATCGTTTCGTTGTCAGGAGAGAAAGTAATGCTCCGCGTAGCCCTGCCGAACAAGGGAACCCTCGCCGAGCCCGCGAGCACGATGATGCGTGAGGCCGGTTACCGGCAACGCACCGACTCCCGGGATCTCAGTGCGCTGGACGAGGAGAACCAGGTCGAGTTCTTCTACCTGCGCCCCAAGGACATCGCCACCTACGTCGGCAACGGCGATCTCAACATGGGGGTGACCGGTCACGACCTGATGGATGAGTCCGGCAGCCCGGTGCGGCAGATGCTCAGGCTCGGGTTCGGCTACTCCAAGTTCCGTTTCGCGGTCTCGGAGAGCAGCGACTGGAAGCTCGAGGACCTGGACGGCAAGAAGATCGCCACCTCGTACCCCCGGCTGGTGCGGGCGCACCTGGCCGGCAAGCGGATCTCGGCGCAGATCGTCAAGCTGGACGGCGCGGTGGAGATCTCCATCCAGCTCGGCCTTGCCGACGCGATCGCCGACGTGGTCAGCTCCGGCCGCACGCTGCGCCAGCACCACCTGAAGGTCATCGGTGACCCGATCGCCGAGTCCGAGGCGACCCTGATCGAGCGCGAGCCGCGCAACGACCGGCGGGACAGCCTGGACACCAAGGGCGAGAAGTCGATCTTCCTGGAGCGGTTGCGCGGCGTCGTGTACGCCCGCCAGTACCTGATGCTGGACTACGACTGCCCGGAGTCGCAGCTCCCGGCCGCGGAGAAGCTCACCCCGGGTCTGACTTCCCCGACGGTTGCCCCGCTGGCCCGCAAGGGTTGGGTCGCGGTGCGGGCGATGGTGCGCACCAACGAGGCCAACCTGGCGATGGACCGGTTGGCCGCGATCGGTTGCACGGCCATCCTGACCTCGCTGATCCGGTCCTGCCGGGCGGTCGACGGCCGCAACGGCGACGAGAACGGGGCCTGACCCCGGCGGTCACCCGGCCTCCGGCGGTTACTCGGCGCGGTCGAGCAGACTCTCCGCGCCGGTGACCGCTGGGTCGGGCTCCGGCCAGCCCGGGTACTCCGGTGGTGTGCCGCCGAAGGCGGGGCACAGCGCCTGGTGGCTGCACCAGTCGCACAGCTTGCTCGGGTTCGGGCGGAAGTCGCCGGACTTGCCGGCCAGCAGGATGGCCGACCACATCGCATCCAGGGTGCGGGCGAAGCGCCGCAGCTCGCCCTCGTCCGGCCGGTAGGTCAGGGCCTCACCGTCGGCCAGATACATCAGCCGCAGCTGGCTGGGCACCACACCCCGGGTGAGCAGCAGCACCAGCGCATAGAACTTCATCTGGAACAGCGCCCTGGCCTCGGCGATCTGGCGCGGCGCCGCCCCGGTCTTGTAGTCGACCACCCGGACCTGCCCGGTCGGGGCCACGTCGAGCCGGTCCACATAGCCGCGCAGCAGCAGCCCGGACTCCATCTCCGCCTCGACGAGCTGCTCGCAGGCCTCGGGCTCGAGCCGGCGCGGATCCTCCAGGGTGAAGTAGGTGTCCAGCAGGGCACCCGCCGACTCCAGCCAGCCGGCAAGCTCCGTCTCCTCGGCGCCCTCGAAGAGCTCGGCCAGCTGAGGCTCGCCGGCCGTGAGCTCGGCCCAGACCGGGTCGAGGAGCTCGCGGGCGCGCGCCGGCAGCCGCTCCTGCGCCGGCAGCCGGTAGAGCCGCTCCAGTACCGCGTGCACGACGGTGCCCCGGACCTGGGCCCGGGTCGGGACCTCGGGCAGCCGGTCGACCGCACGGAAGCGGTAGAGCAGCGGGCACTGCTTGAAATCGCCGGCGCGGGACGGCGACAGCGCCGGCCGACGCCTCGGCCGCTGCGCTGGCGGTGCCTCGACACCGGCGGCGAGCTGCTGAGCAGCGTGCCCCTCGGCGACGCCCTCCGCCGGAGGAGAGGCCGGGGCCGGGGCGGTGTCCATCACGCGGCGAAGCCTAGGCGATACCCCCGACAGCCCTTGGCGGCCGGTCAGTCGTCGCTGCCGCCGGAATCGCCGCCGGAGTCGCTGCTGTCGTCGCTACCACTGTCGTGGCTGTCGCCGCCGGAGTCGCTGCTGTCGTCGCTACCACTGTCGTGGCTGTCGCCGCCCGAGTCACTGTTGCTGTCGTGGCTGTCGGAGTTCGAGTCATCGGAACCGCTGTCGTGACTCGAGTGGCGCGAGGACGAGTGGCTGTCGGAATTGTCGTCGCCCGAGTCGCTGCTCGAGTGCGAGCTTTTGCTGTCGCGGTGGTGTGAGTCGTGGCTGTCCGAGTCGCTGTTGTCGGAGTCGCCGCTGTCCGAATGCTTGCTCGAATGCGAGCTCTTACTACTGGTGTGGCTGTCGGAACCGTCGTCCGAACTCTTGCTCGAGCTCTCACTGCTGAAGTGCGAGATCATCTTCTCGACATCGGAGGATCCGTGGTCCGACGAGTGGCTGTCCGAGTTGCTGCTCTCCGAGTTGCTGCTGTCGGAGTCGTCGGGTGAGCTGTGGCTGGACGACGAGCTCGAGGTGTCGCTGTCGCTGCTGTCCGAGGTCGAGCTGTCCTTCGTCGAGCTGTCCTTGCTCGAACTGTCCTTCGCCGTGGTGTCTTCGGTCGAGCTGGTGGAGCTAGAGCTGGTCGAGTCGTCGCTGGCCTTGCTGCCGGAGTCGCCCGAGTAGTCGCTCGAGTCCACCCCATAGTCCGACATGATCTCCTTGGCTATCTGCGCCTTGGCCGCGTCGGAGGACGAGCTGTCGCTGGAGTCGGAGTGCTCACCGCTGGATGAGCTGGTGGTGTTGTCGTAGTACTGGGTGGGGGAGGACGAGGAGCTGGACTGGCCGGCGTCCTCGGCCGTCTTCTCGTTCATGCTGGCGACCATCGCGTGGGTGATCGCGCTGCCCATGTCACCGGACATCGCCTCGTGGACGATCTGGCGTTCCGCGGCGTCCTTGCTCGTGCCGCCGTCCTGGTAGGAGTAGGTCGGCGTGTTCGTCCTGGGCGTGGCCCCACTGTCGCCGGAGCGGTCCGACGGCCCGATGAACGGGCTGGTCTCGGACACCTTGTCGAACGGCGTGGTGACCGGTTGGTCGCCGCCCTCGAACGTCGGCGACTCGGAACCCGGCGCGACGCTGTTGCCCTGCTGGCTCGGGGCGGGCCCGCCGACGCTCGGCGCGGTGCCGCCGCCGGTGGGCTGCCCGACGCCGTCGAGCGGTTGGGTGCCCCTGCCGGCGGGTGCGGTGGGACCGGCCCCCGGCGCGGCTGCTTCGCCACCGGCCGGAGCGGGCGAGGAGGGCTGGGTGATGCCGTCCAGCGGCGCGGCGTTGCTGCCGACCGCGCCGTTGACCGGACCGGGCTGTGTCGCGCCGGCGCCGTTCGCGCCGCCGTTGGCGGGAGCTCCGCCGGCTCCGCCGCTGGCGGGGCCGCCGTTCGCGGGAGCTCCGCCCGCGCCGGGCGCGCCGCCCGCGCCGGGCGCCGGGGCGGTGGGCTGCCCGCCGCTGGCGGGGCCGCCGTTCGCGGGAGCTCCGCCCGCGCCGGGCGCCGGGGCGGTGGGCTGCCCGCCGCCCGCGGCATTGCCGGCTCCGTTTGCGGTGTCGCCTACGGCATGGCCGGCTCCGTTGGCGGCGCCACCTACGGCGTGGCCGGCTCCGTTGGCGGCGCCGCCTACGGCGTGGCCGGCTCCGTTGGCGGCGCCGCCTACGGCGTGGCCGGCTCCGTTGGCGGCGCTGCCGACCGCGCCGCCGGCTTGTGCCCCCGCGGCGGGTGCCGGTGCCGCGGGTGCGGCGGGTGCCGGTGCGCCGGGCGCGGGTGCGGGTGCGGGTGCGGCGGGCGCGGGTGCGGCGGCCGGTGCCGGTGCGGCGGGTGCGGGTGCGGCGGGTGCGGCGGGTGCGGGTGCGGCGGGTGCGGGTGCGGCGGGTGCGGCGGCGGGCGCGGGTGCCGGTGCGGCGGCAGGTGCTGGTGCGGCGGCAGGTGCTGGTGCGGCGGCGTGCGGGACTGCCCCGCCGACGGCGTTGCCGGCGCCGGTGGCGGCCTGGCCGACGGCGTTGCCGGCTCCGTCGACGGCGCCGCCGACCGCGTGGCCGGCTCCGCCGACGGTGCTGCCCACTGCTCCGCCGGCGGCGGGCGCGGGTGCGGGTGCGGCGGGCGCAGGTGCCGCGGCGGCGGGCGTGGGTGCGGCGGGTGCCGGTGCGGCGGCGGGTGCGGGTGCTGGAGCCGCCGCGGGTGCGGGAGCGGCGGGTGCGCCCGGGCCGCGCACCCCGGGCACGGTCTTCGCCGCGTCGCCGAGCGGGTTGCCGGTGGGCGCCGAACCGGGGATGTCCGGGCCGGCGGCCAGGATCTCCGGGCTCTGCGGCACCTCGGGGCGGGACCGCCCGGGGTTCGGCGGTGCGCCGTTGCCGATGTCCTGGCGGTCCTTGTCGTCGCGGTCCTTCGGCGAGATCACCTCGGGGCGGGTGGGCTGGCCGCCCAGCGGGTTCGGATCCCGTGAGGTGTTGTTGCTGTCCGGGTGTTCGATCAGCTGGTCGACCAACGAGGTGATCGACTTGGTGGCGTTGTCGTCGTCCGGCAGCGGTGTCGCCATGGCCTGGTGCAGGTCCTGGCGCAGGTTGTCGAGCTCGTCCTGCTGGGAGTCCTTCTGTCGCTGGCGCATGTCGCGCTGCGCGGTGAGCTGCTGTGCCGCACTGGTCTCGGCGGGGGAGAGCTGCCGGTGCTGGGGGACGTCGTCGATCGCCTCGTCCAGGCTGCTGACGTGGTCCTCGGTGTCGGCCAGGCGCTGGTTCGTGTCCTGCATCGACTTCCAGGTGGCCAGTTCGGAGGCGAGCGCGGCGCGCTGCTGCTCGAGCAGCGTCCGCCGCGAGGTGAGGGCGCGGACCGGGGCCGGCACCGGGTCGGGACGCTTGGCGACCGGCAGCGCCTCCCAGCTCTGCTGGGTCTTCGTCACGACCTGGAGCTGGCTGTCCAGCGAGGCGAGCGTGACCTGGGCCTGCTGGGCCCACTGCTGCTCTGCCTGCGGTGTCGAGGCCAGCCAGGGGGACTCGGCGACGGCGGCACTCGGCGCACCCAGCGGGGAACTCGCGGCCATCAGGCCGCCACCGGTCACCAGCAGGCCGGCGGAGCCGAGCACGGCGACCGCGCGGCACCGCCGGGCGGCGGCCGTCGCGAGCTGGCGCCGGCGCTGGGCCACGCCGGGCAGCGGGGCCAGCGGCGGCAACGGGAGCGGCGGGGTGGGCAGCGGGAGCGGCGGGGCACTGGCGGAGCGGTGGATACCTTCACGGCGCATCTGCCGGGCGATGGCCCGGTGCGCCGCGGTGCAGTATTTGCGTTGCGGGCGGCCGTCGGGTTCCGACTCGATAACGACATAGCAGCCTGGAAGCGCGCAGCGTCGACTGTCGGTGATTGACATCGTCCCCCGTCCAACCGAGAAGTCCAGGCCAAATCCCCGCCAGCCACGCCGGAGTTGCCTGTATCAAGGCGCGCGTTACCGGCGGTGGATTGCCAGCCCCCGACTCTCCATCCGAGCAAGGTCAACATATCGGACGAATCGATGAGTGTCACTAGGCCGAGGGCGGGGATATTAGTTGACGCTAGGTAGGCGTTTGCCTACGGTAATCTGCCTTCGAACCAATTTGGGTGCTAATCGTTGCACTCATTCAAGAGTTCGGAAGTCATTCGGCAGGCCCCGTTGAGAAGTCGACAAGTCCGGTCGCGATAGCGTTCTGCTCCATGTCTGGCCCCGTTCCCGGTGTTCCCGCTGCCCTCGCTCCCGTCGCCGTGAGCGGCCCGTTCGGCCCGGGGGACCGGGTGCAGCTGACCGACCCCAAGGGGCGTCGTTACACCCTGGTCCTCGAGTCCGGCGGGCAGTACCACACCCACCGGGGCGCGATCGCGCACGACGAGCTCATCGGCGGCCCGGAGGGCAACGTGGTCACCTCCACCGCCGGCACCTCGTACCTGGCGTTCCGGCCGCTGCTGCCCGACTACGTGCTGTCCATGCCCCGGGGCGCGCAGGTGATCTACCCGAAGGACGCCGCGCAGATCGTGATGTGGGGTGACATCCGCCCCGGGGCGCGAGTGCTGGAGGCCGGGGCGGGGTCGGGGGCGCTGGCATGCTCGCTGCTGCGGGCGGTCGGCGAGGGCGGCGAGGTTATTTCGTATGAAGTTCGCCAGGACCACGCCGAGCACGCTGTCCGGAACGTGGAGCGGTTTTTCGGAGCGTCACCACCCAACTGGACCTTGCATGTTGACGACGTTTCTGGCTACGTCGGCGAGGTCGACCGGGTCGTCCTGGACATGCTGGCGCCGTGGGAGGTGCTGCCCGCGGTCACCGCGGCGCTGTTGCCCGGCGGCGTGCTGACCATCTACGTGGCGACCACGACGCAGCTGTCCAAAATCACCGAGAGCTTGCGTGAGCAGCAGTGTTGGACCGAACCGCAGGCCTGGGAGACGTTGATGCGGCCGTGGCACGTCGTCGGACTTTCGGTGCGGCCCGAGCATCGCATGATCGGTCACACGGCGTTCTTGTTGACCACGAGAAGGCTCGCCGACGGGGTAGCGCCGCCCCGTCCGCAGCGCCGGCCGACCGGCCGATGAGTCCGGGGGGTTATCGCAGAGTGACGTCAAGCTGTCATCTGGCTGAGTGCTGGATCACCGGACTGACGTACTACGCCAAAGCCTAGCTACAGGTACCGTATGGAAACGGAACACGGAGGGAGGCGCCGTGAACCACTACGAAGGCCCTGGAGGGCATCAACCGGATGAGCGGGAACTCAGTTCCGCGGAACTGACGGCCCAGATCAGGTTCCTCGAAGATGAGGTATCCCTGCTACGCCGCAAGCTGACCGAGTCGCCGAGGCACGCACGGATCCTCGAACAGCGTCTCGCCGAGTCGGCCAGCCGGTTGTCGCAGCTGAGCGCCCGCAACGAGAAGCTCACCGAGACGCTGCGCGAAGCTCGCAGCCAACTGGTGGCGCTACGCGAGGAGGTAGACCGACTCGCCCAGCCGCCGAGCGGCTACGGCGTGTTCTTGTCCGGCTACGAGGACGGCACTGTCGACGTCTTCACCGCCGGTCGGCGGATGCGGGTGGCGGTGTCGCCCGCGGTGGAGCTGGTCGAGCTCGGCAAGGGCCAGACGGTCCGGCTGAACGAGGCCCTCACCGTCGTCGAGTCGGGTGACTTCGAGCGGACCGGCGAGGTGTGCGCACTTCGTGAGGTTCTGCTCGACGCGCCCAACTCGGAGGGTGAGCAGCTCGCGGCGCGCGCGCTGGTCGTCGGGCACGCGGACGAGGAGCGCGTCGTCTGGTTGGCGGAACCGCTGCTCGCGGGGCCGAACAACCCGGACGCCGTGCCACTCAAGCCGGGTGACTCGCTGCTGGTGGACACCAAGGCGGCGTATGCCTACGAGCGGGTACCGAAGGCCGAGGTCGAAGACCTCGTGCTGGAGGAAGTCCCGGACGTGGCCTACGAGGACATCGGTGGTCTCGGTCGGCAGATCGAACAGATCCGCGACGCGGTCGAGCTGCCGTTCCTGCACGCCGAGTTGTTCCGCGAGTACGAGCTGCGCCCGCCCAAGGGTGTCCTGCTCTACGGCCCGCCAGGCTGTGGCAAGACGCTCATCGCCAAGGCGGTGGCGAACTCGCTGGCCAAGAAGGTCGCCGAGGCACGTGGTGAGAGCAGCCACGATGCCAAGTCGTTCTTCTTGAACATCAAGGGCCCGGAGCTGCTCAACAAGTTCGTCGGCGAGACCGAGCGGCACATCCGGCTCATCTTCCAGCGGGCTCGGGAGAAGGCGTCCGAAGGCACCCCGGTGATCGTGTTCTTCGATGAGATGGACTCGATCTTCCGGACCCGTGGCTCCGGGGTCTCCTCCGACGTGGAGACCACCATCGTGCCGCAGCTGCTCAGCGAGATCGATGGCGTTGAGGGCCTGGAGAACGTGATCGTGATCGGTGCCTCGAACCGTGAGGACATGATCGACCCGGCCATCCTGCGACCCGGCCGGCTCGACGTGAAGATCAAGATCGAGCGTCCGGACGCCGAAGCGGCCAAGGACATCTTCTCCAAGTACCTCACCGACACGTTGCCCATCCACGCCGACGACATGGCCGAATTCGGGGGCAGTCGCACTGCCTGCGTCGACGCCATGATCCAACGAGTGGTCGAGCGGATGTACACGGAAACCGAGGACAACCGTTTCCTCGAGGTCACCTATGCGAATGGTGACAAGGAGGTGCTGTACTTCAAGGACTTCAACTCCGGTGCCATGATCCAGAATATCGTGGACCGGTCGAAGAAGGCCGCGATCAAGTCAGTGCTGGAAAGTGGCCAGCGCGGCTTGCGGGTGCAGCACCTGCTGGACGCCATCGTCGACGAGTTCGCCGAGAACGAGGACCTGCCCAACACCACCAACCCGGATGACTGGGCACGGATCTCGGGCAAGAAGGGTGAGCGCATCGTCTACATCCGCACCCTGGTGACCGGCAAGAGCGCGGAGTCGGGTCGAGCGATCGACACCGCGTCGAACACCGGTCAGTACCTGTAGGACTCGAACGCCGAACGCCCGCCGCCCCGAACCAGGTTCGGGACGGCGGGCGTTTTGTGTCTGTGCTGGCGGTCGGCCGGCGGTCAGCCGGCGCGCAGCACGCCCTGGATGTCCAGCTGGATCTGGATCTTGTCGGAGACGACCACGCCGCCGCCGTCCAGCGGCAGGCTGATGTCGATGCCGAAGTCGCTGCGGTTGATGGTCGCGGTGGCGGAGAACCCGGAGCGGGTTCCGCCGTAGGCGTCCGGGCCACTGCCGGTGAGCTCCAGCTGCAGCGGCACCGACCGGGTCACCCCGTGCAGGGTGAGCTCGCCCTCGAGTACGTGGTCACCGCCGTCGGCGTGCACGCCGGTGGACCGGTAGGTCATGGTCGGGTGGGTCGCCACGTCCAGGAAGTCGGCAGAGCGGATGTGTTCGTCGCGCTGGTCGTTGTTGGTGGTCACCGAGGCCAGATCGACCGATGCAGTGACCGAGGAGTCGAGGAATCGCTCGCCGGTGACGATCTCGCCGGAGAAGGAGGTGAACCGGCCGCGGACCTTGCTCACCATCATGTGCCGCGCGGCGAACGACACTTCGGAGTGGACGGGGTCGATGTCCCATGTCCCGGCGGCCACGGACACGGTTTCGGTGGTACTCATTCGGGTGTCTCCTCGGTGTGTCGAAATTCGGGTTGGCACGTTGCGGGGTCGCTGAGCGACACTGACACTGGTCCCAACACATTGAGAGTTCAACTATTCCGGAGGTGACGTGGCTCACACGCGGTGGCTCAACGATGATGAGCAACGCACCTGGCGTGCCTTCCTGGCGGCGAACAAACTGCTGATGGATTGTCTGGACCGCCAGCTGCAGCACGAGGCCGGTATCCCGCACACGTACTACGAGATCCTGGTGCGGCTGTCCGAGGTACCCGGCCGGGCGCTGCGGATGTCGGACCTGGCCGCCACGTCGATGTCCTCGCGCAGCCGGTTGTCGCATGCCGTCGCCCGAATGGAGGAGACCGGCTGGGTGCGGCGGCGGGAGTGCGCCACCGATCGCCGAGGTGCGGTGTGCGAGCTGACCGACGCCGGGCTGCAGGCGATCAAGACCGCCGCGCCGGGCCACGTGGAGACCGTTCGGACCAACCTGTTCGACCAGATCACCCCGGAGCAGGTCGGCCAGCTGAGGGCGATCAGCGAGTCGGTGGCCAGGCACCTCGACGCGGACGGTCGGCTCGAATACCTCCTGACTGAGCCGGTTCAGGCGCGGAGCGATTAGGCTCGGTACCCATGAGTGCTCGGCGGATCATGGGTACCGAGGTGGAGTACGGGATCTCGGTTCCCGGCGACCCCACCGCGAACCCGGTCATCACCTCCACGCAGGTGGTATTGGCGTACGCGGCGGCAGCGGAGTTGCCCCGGGCGAAGCGGGCCAGGTGGGACTACGAGGTGGAGTCGCCGCTGCGCGACGCCCGCGGCTTCGACCTGTCCACCCCGAGCATCCCGACCAGCCCGGACTCCGACCTGGACGACCTCGGCGCGGCGAACGTCATCCTGACCAACGGGGCCCGGCTCTACGTCGACCACGCCCACCCGGAGTTCTCCACCCCCGAGGTGACCACCCCGAGGGACATCGTGATCTGGGACAAGGCCGGCGAACGGGTGATGGAGGAGGCCGCGATGCGCTCGGCCACCGTGCCCGGTGCGCCGCGGATCCAGCTGTACAAGAACAACGTGGACGGCAAGGGCGCCAGCTACGGCAGCCACGAGAACTACCTGATGTCCCGGTCCACCACCTTCCCCTCGATCATCACCGGGCTCATCCCGTTCTTCGCCTCCCGGCAGGTGGTGTGTGGTTCGGGCCGGGTCGGCATCGGCCCCGGCGGCGACGAGGCGGGCTACCAGCTCACCCAGCGCTCGGACTACATCGAGGTCGAGGTCGGGCTGGAGACCACCCTCAAACGCGGCATCATCAACACCCGCGACGAACCGCACGCCGACGCCGACAAGTACCGCCGGCTGCACGTCATCATCGGCGACGCGAACCTCGCGGAGACCTCCACCTTCCTGAAGGTGGGCACCACCGCGCTGGTGCTCGACATGATCGAGGCCGGTCAGCGGTTCGACGACCTGCGCCTCGCGGAGCCGGTGCGCTCGGTGCACGCCATCAGCAGGGACCCCGGCCTGCAGGCGAAGGTGGAGCTGGCCGACGGCCGCAAGATGACCGGTCTCGACCTGCAGTGGGCCTACCACGAGCGGGCCGTCGCACACGTGGCCCGCACCCAGGGCGAGCAGGTGGACGAGGTGACCGCCGAGGTCATGACGACCTGGGGCGACGTGCTCGACGCCCTCGGCCGGGACCCGATGGAGTGCGCCGACCGGCTCGACTGGCCGGCCAAGCTGCGGCTGCTGGAGGGCTACCGGGCCCGGGACGGGCTGGCCTGGTCCTCGCCCCGGCTGCAGCTGGTCGACCTGCAGTACTCGGACGTGCGGATGGGCAAGGGCCTGTACAACCGCCTGGTGGCCCGCGGCTCGATGAAGCGGCTCGTCACCGAGGACGAGGTCATCGACGCCATGCGCAAGCCACCTGAGGACACCAGAGCCTATTTCCGGGGCCGCTGCCTCGAGCGGTACCCCGCCGCGGTGGCGGCCGCGTCCTGGGATTCGGTCATCTTCGACCTGGGCCGGGAGTCGCTGGTACGGATCCCGACACTGGAGCCGTTGCGCGGTACGCGCAACCATGTGGGCAAGTTGATCGACGCCTCGGAGACGGCCGAAGAACTGGTGGCCGCACTCACCCGAGGATGAGCCTCAAAGTTCGGCGGGTGTTTCCGTGCTCGGCTGGGTAGTGTTCTAGCCAGCAGGACCCACTCAACCGGGAGGCGTCATGGCCCAGGAGCAGACCACGCGACAGGGTGGCGGAGACGGCGATGGCGACGAGGACGGTGGCGCCGCGCCGGCCGGCCAGGAGCGTCGTGAGAAGCTGGGCGAGGATGTCGACACGATCTTGGACGAGATCGACGACGTGCTCGAGGAGAACGCCGAGGACTTTGTCCGGGCGTACGTCCAGAAGGGTGGCGAGTAGCCACCGCCCGCACGTGTACGGTGCCGCCGAGTCGGCGGCACCGTCATCAGCCCGAGTAAGCCGCTGACCGAGCCGAAGGAGCAACACCACCGATGGATCCCAGGTCGGCGCGGGGGCCGCTCAACCCGGTCAGCACCGCACTGCCCGCCGAGTACTTCACCCCAGGGGTGTCCTCGTTCGCCGATTTCGTGGCGAGCACCGCCCCGCACCTGCTGCCAGGGCGGCTGCCGCCCGGCGGTGTGGTCGGGGACGGCGCCGGGCTGGGCCAGGAAGTCCGGCACGGCACCACGATCGTCGCGCTGACCTTCGCCGGCGGGGTGCTGATCGCCGGTGACCGGCGGGCCACCGCGGGAAACATGATCGCGCAGCGGGACATCGAGAAGGTGTTCATCACCGACAACTACTCCTCGGTCGGCATCGCCGGCACCGCCGGCATCGCCGTGGAGCTGGTCCGGCTGTTCACCGTCGACCTCGAGCACTACGAGAAGATCGAGGGCGTGCCGCTGTCCCTGGACGGCAAGGTGAACAAGCTGGCCGGCATGGTGCGCGGGAACCTCGGCGCGGCCATGCAGGGCCTGGCGGCGATCCCGCTGTTCGTCGGGTTCGACACGGACGCCACCGACCCGGCCAGGGCGGGGCGCATCGTCAGCTTCGACGTGGTGGGCAGCAAGTCCGACGAGATCGGCTACCACGCGGTGGGCTCCGGCTCCCTGTTCGCCCGGTCCGCGTTGAAGAAGCGGCACGACCCCTCGGCCGACATGAGCGCCGCGATCCGGACCGCCATCGAGGCGCTCTACGACGCCGCCGACGACGACACGGCGACCGGGCCCCCCGACCTGTCCCGCAACATCTACCCGCTGGTCCTCACCATCACCGCCGCCGACGGTGCCGTGCGCCAGCCGGACGGCGAGATCGGCGAGGTCGCCCGCGCGGTGGTCGCCGACCGGCTCATCCGCCCCGGCGGCTAGCCGACCCCGCCCCGCAAGCCACCCCGGAACGACGACCCAGGAGCACCAGAGTGACGCTGCCGTTCTACGCCTCGGCCGAGCAGGTCATGCGCGACCGCTCGGAGCTGGCCCGCAAGGGCATCTCCCGGGGGCGCAGTGTCACCGTGCTGACCTACGCCGGCGGCGTGCTGTTCGTGGCGGAGAACCACTCCACCGCGCTGCACAAGGTCTCCGAGATCTACGACCGGATCGGGTTCGCGGCGGTCGGCCGGTACAACGAGTTCGAGAACCTGCGCACCGCGGGTATCCGGCTGGCCGACGTGCGCGGCTACTCCTACGACCGGCGCGACGTCACCGGCCGATGGCTGGCCAACGCGTACGCGCAGACCATGGGCGCGATCTTCACCGAGCAGCAGAAGCCCTTCGAGGTGGAGCTGTGCGTGGCCGAGGTGGGGACCACGGCGGCCTCCGACCAGCTCTACCGGATCACCTATGACGGCTCGATCAGTGACGAGCCCGGGTTCGTGGTGATGGGCGGGCAGACCGAGCCGATCAGCGCGAAGCTCCGCGAGTCCTACCAGGACGGCCTTGAGCTGGCCGCCGCGGTCGGCGTCGCGGTGCGCGGGCTGCAGTCGGCCTCGCCCGGCCCGGCGGCGGCCGGCTCGTCCGCCAACGCCCCCGCCGCCGAGCGGGTGCTCGGGGTGAGTGCCCTGGAGGTCGCGGTGCTCGACCGCAGCCGGCCCCGGCGGGCGTTCCGGCGGCTCACCGGGGCGGCGCTGGCGGCGCTGCTGCCCGAGGAGAACCGCGAGAAGCCCGCTGAGAGCGACGAGAAGGCCGCGGCGGGCGAGCAGGCAGACGGACAGGGCGGCGGGTCCAACGGCGCGTCAGCGGAGTCCTGAGCGCCGCTAACAGGCACCGGGAAGACGCCGTCCGCGAGCCGGTGTCTTCCTTCAGGTCTCACCAGGGGTTGTACGGCCGGTCCCGGTTCGCCCAGCGGGGGTTCTCCTCGTCACGGCGGTAGACCGGCACCGGCCTCGGCTCGACCTCGAAGACGAACCGGTGGGCCCGCTCGACCACCTCACCGTCCGCGGCGAGCTGCGACGGCGCGGTGAGCGTCACGTCCAGGCTGGTCACCTCGCGCTGGCCGTACACCCTGCTGTGCGCGAGCCCGGCGAAGGCCAGCGCGAAGAACGCCCGCAGCCGGGAGAACCGGATGTCGGCGCGCAGCCAGCGCACGTCGAGCAACCCGGTGTCCAGTTGCGGCCGCCACGCCGGCACCATGCCGCGCGGGTGGTAGGGGCCGTTGCCGACGAACAGGATCCACATCGAGTGCTGGACCCCGTCCAGCCCGACCTCGACCGGCGTGGCCTTGCGCAGCACGGCGACCAGGGCGGCGACGAAAGCCGGCCACTTGCCCCAGCGGGTCTCCCAGCGCTCGCGCAGCCGGACCAGGTCGGAGTAGCAGCCGAGGCTCGCGGTGTTGAGGAAGTGCCGGGTGGTCGTGTTGTTGCCGTTGGCTCCGTTGTCTCCGTACACCCGCACCGCGCCGAGGTCCACCGCGACTGCCTCGCCGGCGCCGCTGGCGTCCACCGCCTCCTGCAGGTCGTACACGCCGACGTCCCTGGCGAAGTGGTTCAAGGTCCCGGCCGGCACCAGGACCAGCGGCAGCCGGTGCCGGGCGGCCAGTGCCACCACGGTGGCGACCGTGCCGTCGCCGCCGGCCGCCCCGAGTGCCCGGACCGCGCCGTTGGCCGAGACCAGCAGCTCCTCGAGCTCCCCGACCAGGTCCCGGCCCCTGGCCATGACCACCACGGTGGCGGCGGGGAAGGCCTTGCGGATCTGGTCGGTCGGGTCGAACGCCGGGTCTCCGGACATCGGGTTCACCGCGATCAGCAGGCCTTCGCCGTCCGGCAGCTCGGGCACCCGGTCCAGCGGGCGGGCGGCCGCCTCGTCGGAACCGCGGACCGGCCACCAGCGGCGGGTGAGCAGCGCGGCGCCGGTGCCGACCGCGGCGCCGGCCAGCACGTCGGAGCTCCAGTGCACGCCGACGTGCACCCGGGAGTAGGCAACGGCCGCGGCCACCGGGACGACCGCCAGCCCGGCTCGCGGGCTCTCCATCGCGACCGCGGTGGCGAACGCGGCGGCCGACGCGGCATGCCCGGACGGGAACGAGCTCGACGTCGGGCGGCGCCGCAGGCTGCGCTGCGCCGGCATACCGGCGTCCGGTGGCCGGCGCCGGGGGAGCAGCGGCTTGAGTACTCCATTAGCGGTAACGCTGGCACCCAGAATCGCGATCAGGCCGCGCATCGCGCCGCGCCGGGTCACCCCGACCCTCGTCGCCAGTACGGCGGCGATGCTGAACCAGAGCAGGCTGTGGTTCGCCGACCTGGTCAAACGCTTGAGGCTGGGGTCGACGCCGGAGAGGGGTAATGCGGCCACCCTGGCCTGGACGGCGCGGTCCGACCAGTCAACAAATTTCGCCACCCGGCGGAACCACTCGGTCACAGGGTCGACAGTACGGGCCACCCAACGCTTACGCTGATGCGCATGCAGCGGCGGATATTTGGCGTGGAGACCGAGTTCGGGGTCACCTGCACCTTTCACGGCCAACGGCGGTTGTCTCCGGACGAGGTTGCGCGGTACCTCTTCCGCCGGGTGGTGTCCTGGGGGCGTTCCTCGAACGTCTTCCTGCGCAACGGCTCGCGGCTCTACCTCGACGTCGGCTCGCACCCGGAGTACGCGACCGCGGAGTGCGACTCGCTGACCCAGCTGGTCGCGCACGACAAGGCCGGCGAGCGGATCCTGGAGGATCTGCTGGTCGACGCCGAGCGCCGGCTGGTCGACGAGGGCATCGGCGGCGACATCTACCTGTTCAAGAACAACACCGACTCGGCCGGCAACTCCTACGGCTGCCACGAGAACTACCTGGTCGCACGGGCGGGTGAATTCTCCCGCATCGCGGACGTGCTGCTGCCCTTTCTGGTCACCCGCCAGCTGATCTGTGGCGCCGGCAAGGTGCTGCAAACCCCGCGCGGCGCGGTGTACTGCCTGTCCCAGCGCGCCGAGCACATCTGGGAGGGCGTCTCCAGCGCCACCACCCGGTCCCGCCCGATCATCAACACCCGGGACGAGCCGCACGCCGACGCCGAGCGCTACCGCCGGCTGCACGTGATCGTCGGCGACTCGAACATGTCCGAGGTGACGACCCTGCTCAAGGTCGGGTCCGCCGCACTGGTGCTGGACATGATCGAGCACGGCGTGCAGTTCCGGGACTTCACCCTGGACAACCCGATCCGGGCGATCCGGGAGATCAGCCACGACCTGACCGGCAAGCGCCCGGTGCGCCTCGCCGGCGGCCGCGAGGCCAGCGCGCTCGACATCCAGCGCGAGTACTACGCCCGCGCGGTGGAGCACGTGGCCAGCCAGGGCCGGGCCGACGACACCACCGAGCGGGTCCTGGAGCTGTGGGGCCGCACGCTGGACGCGGTGGAGAGCCAGGACCTCTCCAAGATCGACCGGGAGATCGACTGGGCGATCAAGCACCGGCTGGTGGAGCGCTACCGCGAACGCAACAACATGGAGCTGTCCAACGCCCGGATCGCCCAGCTCGACCTGGCCTACCACGACATCCGCCGCGGCCGGGGGCTCTTCGACATGCTGCAGCGCAAGGGCATGGTCGAGCGGGTCACCGACGACGGCGAGATCGAGGCCGCGAAGGACACCCCGCCGCAGACCACCCGGGCCAAGCTGCGCGGTGACTTCATCGCCGCCGCCCAGGCCGCCGGCCGCGACTTCACCGTCGACTGGGTACACCTGAAGCTGAACGACCAGGCGCAGCGCACCGTGCTGTGCAAGGACCCGTTCCGCTCGGTCGACGAGCGGGTGGACCGGCTGATCGCGTCGCTGTAACGGTCAGTCGGCCACGCCGCGCGGCGCGCGGACGATACGCTGCGGGGGTGTCCTCAGCCCGTGCAGAGCGCTTGGTGAACCTGGTGCTCTGCCTGCTCTCCACCCGCCAGTTCCTGACGGCTGACCGAATCAGGGCGACCGTACCCGGATACGACGGGGTGGCCTCCGACGAGGCCTTCTTCCGGATGTTCGAGCGGGACAAGTCCGAGCTGCGTGACCTGGGCATTCCGCTGGAGACCGGCCGCAAGTCGATGTTCGACACGGTGGACGGCTACCGCATCGCCCGCCAGGACTACGAGCTCGGTGACATCGAGCTCGCCGCCGACGAGGCCGCCGCCGTCGCGTTGGCGGCGCGGCTGTGGGACTCCCCGGAGCTGGCCGGCGCCGCGCGGGGCGCCCTGGTGAAGCTGCGCGCGGCCGGCGTCGAGGTGGACGAGACCGCCGGCGCCGGGGTGGAGACGAAGGTACGGGCCACCGAGCCGGCGTTCGGCCCGCTGCTGGCCGCCGTGCAGGCCGGCCGCGCGGTGACCTTCGAGCACCGCCCGCACCCGGCCGCCGAGTCCCGGCGCCGCACCGTCGAGCCGTGGGGCGTGGTGAGCTGGCGCGGCCGCTGGTACCTGGTCGGCCACGACCGCGACCGCGCCGACGTGCGCTGCTTCCGGCTGTCCCGCATCGAGGAGCCGGTCACCGCGATCGGCCCGCTCGGCGCGGCCCGGGCACCGGAGGGCACCGACCTGGTCGAGCTGGTCCGCCAGAGCGCCGGCCCGCCGCCGGTGACCGGTGTGGCCCGGGTCTGGGTGGCCAGTGGCCGGGCGCTCGGGCTGCGCCGGCTGGGCCGGGTGACCGGTGCGCGCGACCACCGGGGCCAGCCCGGTGAGGTGCTGGAGATCGACCTGCGCAGCCCCGAGACCATCGCGCGCTGGATCGGCGGGCACGGTCCCGACGTGGTGGTGCTGGAGCCCGCCGAGCTGGCCGAAGCGGTCCGGCGGGGCTGGGCGGCGGCCGCCCGCGCGCACGCCGGCCCGACCGAGGCGCTGCCCGCCGAGCTGGGCAGCGTGGCGCGATGACCACCAGCCCGGCCGCGTTGGGGGCGCGACTGCCCCGATTGCTCTCCCTGGTGCCCTACCTGCTGGCGCACCCCGGTGTGCCGGTGGCCCAGGCGGCGGCCGACTTCGGGGTGACCGAGAAGCAGCTGCGCCGCGACCTGGAGCTGCTGTGGATGTGCGGGCTGCCGGGTTACGGGCCGGGCGACCTGGTCGACCTGTCCTTCTCCGGCGAGACCGTGACGGTAACCGAGGACGCCGGCATGCGCCGCCCGCTGCGGCTGACCACAGCTGAGGCGACGGCGCTGCTGGTGGCGCTGCGCGCGCTGGCCGAGGTGCCCGGCATGGTGGACACCGACGTGGTCCGGCGCGCCGTGGCGAAGATCGAGAGCGCCGTCGGGGCGGCCGCCGCGCCCGCCGGGGTGGCCGTCGGGCTGACCGCGCGCGAGGAGGAGACCACCGCCGCCGTCCGGGGCGCGCTGGACCGGGGGCACGCGCTGCGGATCCGGTACTACACGGCGTCGCGCGACGTGGTGGGCGAGCGCACGGTCGACCCGATGCGGCTGCTGCTGATGGAGGACCGGGAGTACCTGGAGGCCTGGTGCCGATCGGCGGAGGGGGTCCGGCTGTTCCGGCTGGACCGGGTGGACGACGTCCAGGAGCTGGCCGAGCCCGCCGCCCCGCCGCCCACCGCCAGGCCCACCGACCTGTCCGCCGGGCTCTTCCGGCCGGACCCGGAGCAGCGCGAGGCCGTCCTGCTGCTGGAGCGGGAGGCGCGCTGGGTGGCCGAGTACTACCCGGTCGACGAGGTGATCGAGTGGCCGGACGGGCGCGCCGAGATCCGGCTGCGGTTCACCGACGACGCGTGGCTGGTGCGGCTGGTACTCGGCCTCGGCGGGCACGCCCAGGTACTGCGGCCGGCGCCGCTGCGGGCCGCTGTAGCGGAGCGGGCCGAACACGCCCTCCTCGGGCTGGCCGACGGTTGATCAACCAGCTGCCGCTACCGTGACGGCCATGGGATGGCTGCCGACCGCCGTGCTGGTCGTGGTGGGGATCTTGTTCCTCGCGCTCGTCCTGCTGCGGGTGTTCACCGCGCTGCGGCTGGTCCGGACCGCCTCGGAGCGGCTGAACACCGCGGTCACCGGCCGGTCCCGGCGGATCGGCGCGGGCCTGGACGAGGTGCGCGCCTGGCGGGCCGCGCAGCACCCGGCAACGCCGGGTCCGGCGGGTAGCATCGAGATGACCGACGACGCGGCTGAGAGGACGGCATGATGCCCGGCGGATGGGAGTGGGTGATCCTCCTCGTCGTGGTCGTGGCGCTGTTCGGCGCGAAGCGACTGCCGGAGATGGCCCGTTCGATGGGTCGTTCCGCGCGGGTGTTCCGGGGTGAGCTGAAGGGCCTCTCCGAGGACGGCGAACCGACCACCCCGCCGACCACTCCACCGACCACCGTGCCGAAGGCCGCCCCGCCGGCGGCGCTGCCCCCGGGTCCGTCAGCCACCAGCGCGCCGGACACCGGCGGGTCGTCCGGTGCCGAGCCGTCCGGTGCCGGGCCGTCAGCCAGCGAGCCGGCCGGCGGCCGGCCCGACCGCGGGTAGCACAGCGGTGTGGAACCCACTGAGCCGTCGACGCCACCGCCGGGCAAACCCGGACGGCACGATGACGCTCATCGAGCACCTCTACGAGCTGCGCAACCGGCTGGCCATCGCGCTGATCGCGGTCGCGCTGATGACGGTGGTCGGCTACGTCTGGTACGGCACCGCGTTCTTCGGCGGGCCCACCCTGGGTGACGTGCTCAAGGAGCCGTACTGCGCGCTGCCGGCCACGGTCCGCCCGATGCTCAACGCCGGTGGCAGCTGCACGCTGTTCGGCACCGGGGCGCTGGACCAGTTCTCGCTGCGGCTGAGGGTCGGAATCGCCGCCGGTGTGGTGCTGTCCTGCCCGGTCTGGTTCTACCAGCTGTGGGCGTTCATCACCCCTGGGCTCTACACCAAGGAACGCCGCTTCGCGCTGGGCTTCGTGGTGTCCGCCGCGCTGCTGTTCCTGGCCGGCGCGGCGATGGCCTACTGGGTGGTGCAGAAGGCGCTGTACTTCCTGCTCAACGTCAGCTCCGACGTGCAGACCACGCTGCTGTCCGGCGAGAGCTACTTCGGGCTGCTCATCGCGCTGTTGCTGATCTTCGGGGTGAGCTTCGAGCTGCCGCTGCTGGTGGTCATGCTGAACCGGGTCGGCGTGGTCAGCTACGACCGGCTGCGGCGCTGGCGCCGGGGACTGATCTTCGGGCTGTTCGTGTTCGCGGCGGTGGCCACCCCGGGCGGCGACCCGATCTCGATGACCGCGCTCGCGCTCACCCTGACCGTGCTGTTCGAGGTCAGCATCCAGATCGCCAAGGTGCACGACCGGCGCAAGGGCCGGCAGCGGGCGGCCGAGGGCTGGGACTCCTGGGATCCCGACAAGGCCTCCCCGATGGACACCACACCGAGCCCGCTGCCGGAGGTCGAGCCGCTGGACGCCGGCACCAACGGCCCGAACGGCCCGGCCACGCCGCCCCGCTACGACGACGCGACGTAGGACCGGCCGCTCGCGCACCCGCGCGCTGACGCGTCGAGCCGCGGCTCGACGCTGATGACGCGTCGAGCCGCGGCTCGTTACCGAACTACACACCAGGCAGGTTTTGCTGCGCTCTGGCCTGCCTGGGGTGCAGTTCGGTAACGACAGGCAAGGTTGCGGCGGCCGCGCGGGGCAGACCGGGCCTAGGCGTTGAGCTGTGCGACGGCGGCGACGATCTCCGGTTTGTCCGACTGCAGGCTGGCCCGCCACCCCACGTTCTCCAGCGGGTAGTGGTTGACCAGGACCAGCACCTCGTCGGTGTTGGCGATCCCCGCGTAGGCCGCGCCGATGGCGGACTCGATCTTCTGCACGAGCTTGCGCTTGGCGTCCAGGTTGGTCAGCTCCGGCGCCTCCAGCGAGCACACCGGCCGCACCGGCTCGGCCCCGACGCGCCCGTCCTGGGACACGTTCTCGGCCGGGTACTCGCGGAGCCAGCCGCGGGTGTCGGGGAAGTGGTAGGTCTCGTCGAGCGCCTCGGTGATCTCCTTCAGCATCTTCTGCTTGGCGTCGGGTCGGGCGCCCTGGGGGGCGTCGATGGTGAATACGGGCATCGCTGGCGTCTCCTCGGTAATGAGCTCGCCCGGTGGTCCGAGCGGGGTGAGTCGGACAGTAGTACTCATAGCTTGGAAAAAACAAGTAAATGCACGGATTGTCGGATCCGTGCTGGTAGGATCCCTGTCATGGTGGGCAGACGGAAGTACGACGACGGATGTGCGGTGGCGCACGCCCTCGATCTGGTCGGTGAACGCTGGGCGCTGCTGGTGGTCCGCGAGCTGCTGCTCGGCCCGAAACGGTTCACCGACCTGCTGTCCGGGCTGCCCGGCGCCAGCCCGGACGTGCTCACCCAGCGGTTGCGTGAGCTCGCCGAGGTCGGTGTGGTCCGCCGCCGCCGCCTGGCCCCGCCGGCCGCGTCCTGGGTCTACGAGCTGACGAGCTGGGGCGCCGAGCTGGAGCCGATCGTGCTGCGGCTGGCCCGCTGGGGCAGCCGCTCGCCGGGCATGCGCTACGACGCGCCCCTCGGGGTGGACTCGCTGGTGCTGTCGCTGATGGCGCTGTTCGACGGGACGGCCGCGGCCGGGTTCGGGGCGACGGTGGGGCTGCGCCTCGGTGCCGATGAGTTCCGGCTCGTGGTCGCCGACGGGCGGCTCGCGGTGTCCCGGGGCGAAGCCGGATCGCCGGGCACCCCGGGGCAGCCGGAAGCGGTACTGGACACCGACGTGGCCACGCTGCTCACGCTGCTGCGCACCGACCACCCGCTGGCCGATGCCGTCGAGGCCGGCACGCTGCGGCTGACCGGCGACCCGGCGGTCGCGGACCGGTTCCGGCGCCTCTTCCCGGCTCCGGAACCGGTACCGGTGGAGCAGCGCACCTAGGTGACTCCCAGCGGGTGAGACCCGGCGGCGACACCAGGCTGGGCAACCTGGCCGTTCGCTGTTAGGGCATGCTCAGGGTGGCAGATTGGCGCTCGCCGAGGAGGACCAGATGAGCGGGACGGAACCGGCGCTCGCCGCGACCAGGCGGGCGCTGCACGGTGTCGCCGAGCTGGTGCTGGCCGGCCCGCAGTACCGGGCGAACGGCTTGATCCGGCTGCGGGTGACCCCGGGCGGCTTCGGCACGGTGGCGGGCGCTGAGCTGCGGGTCGACGGGGGCCAGCTGGTGGTGGGCAGCACCCGGGTGTCGCTGAACGGGCGCAGCTGCGCCGAGCTGGCCGCCGAGGCCGGGGTCGAGGCGGGTGCTCCCGCTGACCTGTACTCGGACGGTTCCGGGGTCGACCCCGCCGAGCCGATCGCGTTCGACCCGGTCGCCGCGCAGACCATTGTCAGCGCGTTCGCCGAGGGTGACCAGGCGCTGCGCGAGTTCGCCCCGGACGCCGAGCCGGTGCTCTGGCCGGAGCACTTCGACCTCGGGATCAGCGTGCAGGCGGTGAACTACGGGGTCTCGCCCGGCGACGGCTACCTGGGCGAACCGTACGCCTACGTCGGCCCGCACCAACCGCGCCGCGGCGCGTTCTGGAACGCCCCGTTCGGCGCGGTCCGCCCGGTCGAGGCGCTGGTCGGCGCGGCCGGCATGCTGCGCTTCTTCCGGGAGGGCCGGGACCGCGCCGGCGAGTGAGCCGCCCCGGTGTGGCCGCCCGGGTGGGGCGCGCCACGGCGAACAACCCCCGGGTGTGACAGCCTGGTGACGTGGCAAGTCGCTCACCCGCACAGGCGTACGCCCGATCCCGCGAGCGGGCCACCCGGCCCCGGTTGGCGGAGTTCGCCGGCATCCTGCCCTTCGAGCTCGACCCGTTCCAGCAGCAGGCCTGCGCCGCGCTGGAGGACGGGCACGGGGTACTCGTCTGCGCGCCGACCGGCGCGGGCAAGACGGTGGTCGGCGAGTTCGCCGTACACCTGGCGCTCGGCGCCGGCACCAAGTGCTTCTACACCACGCCGATCAAGGCGCTGTCCAACCAGAAGTATGCCGACCTGGTGGCGCGCTACGGGGCCGACCAGGTCGGGCTGCTGACCGGGGACACCGCCGTCAACGGCCATGCGCCCGTGGTGGTGATGACCACCGAGGTGCTGCGCAACATGCTCTACGCGGACTCGCCGGCCCTGTACGGGCTGGGCTACGTGGTGATGGACGAGGTGCACTACCTGGCCGACCGGTTCCGGGGCGCGGTCTGGGAGGAGGTCATCCTGCAGCTGCCGGCCGAGGTGGCGGTGGTCGGGCTGTCCGCTACGGTGAGCAACGCCGAGGAGTTCGGCGACTGGCTGGTGGCGGTGCGCGGCGACACCACGGTGGTGGTCGACGAGCACCGGCCGGTGCCACTGTGGCAGCACATGATCGTCAACAACAGGCTGTTCGACCTGTTCGCCGGGGAGGACGCGGAGGGACAGCTGCGGGTCGACCCGGCGCTGATCCGGCAGACCGAGGAGAGCGCGCGGAGCTTCACCGGCTGGGGGGACCGGCCCCGGGGGCGCTCCGGCCCGAAGCGCAACGGCCGCTCCGGGGGGCAGCGCGGCGGCGACCGCTTCCGCCCGCCGTCCCGGGTCACCGTGATCGACCGGCTGGACCGGGACGCGCTGCTGCCGGCGATCACCTTCGTGTTCAGCCGGGCCGGCTGCGAGGCCGCGGTGGCCCAGTGCGCGCGGTCCGGGCTGCGGTTGACCACCGAGGACGAGGTCGTCCGGATCCGCGAGATCGTGGCCACCCGGACCGCTGGGCTGCCCGAGGCCGATCTGGCGGTGCTCGGCTTCTGGGAGTGGCGCGACGCACTGGAGAAGGGCATCGCGTCGCACCACGCCGGGATGTTGCCGGCGTTCAAGGAGACCGTCGAGGAGCTGTTCACCCTCGGCCTCGTCAAGTGCGTGTTCGCCACCGAGACGCTGGCTCTCGGGATCAACATGCCGGCCCGCACCGTGGTGCTGGAGCGGCTGGTGAAGTACAACGGCGAGACGCACGCCGAGCTCACCGCGGGGGAGTACACGCAGCTCACCGGCCGGGCCGGGCGCCGGGGCATCGACGTCGAGGGCCACGCTGTGGTCATCTGGCAGCCCGGGGTGGACCCGACCCAGGTCGCCGGACTGGCCTCCACCCGGACCTACCCGCTGCGCAGCTCGTTCCGGCCCGGTTACAACATGGCCGTCAACATGCTCGACCGGCTGGGCGCCGAGCACGCCAGGGCGCTGTTGGAGCAGTCCTTCGCGCAGTTCCAGGCGGACCGCTCGGTGGTCGGCGTGTCGCGCCGGATCGAGCGCAACAACGAGGCGCTGGCCGGCTACGCCGAGTCGATGAACTGCCACCTCGGCAACTTCGCCGAGTACGCCGCGCTGCGCCGCGAGCTCAGCGACCGGGAGAAGACGCTGAGCCGGGGCAACGCCGCCGCCCGCCGGGCCGCCGTCGCCGACTCGCTGATGGCGCTGCGGCCCGGTGACGTGATCGCGGTGCCCACCGGGCGCCGGTCCGGGATCGCCGTGGTGCTCGACCCCGGGCTGGACCAGTCCGGCGAGCCGAGGCCGCTGGTGCTCAACGAGGACCGCTGGGCGGGGCGGCTGTCGTCGGCGGACTTCAACGCCGTGGTCACCCCGCTCGGCCGGATGCGGCTGCCGAAGCGGGTGGACCACCGGGTGCCCCGGATCCGTCGGGACCTGGCCGCCAGCCTGCGCAACACCGGTATCCACGCTCCGGTCGGCCCAGGCCGGCGGGCCAGGGCGGGGATCGAGTCGGGGGAGTCCGCCGACCTGGACGCGCTGCGCCGGGCGCTGCGCGGGCACCCCTGCCACGGCTGCGACGACCGCGAGGCGCACGCGAGGTGGGCCGAGCGGGCCGCCCGGTTGGAGAAGGAGACGGAGCAGCTGCGGCAGAAGGTCCAGGCCACCACCCACTCACTGGCCCGCGCGTTCGACCGGATCACCGCGCTGCTGCGCGAGCGGGAGTACCTGGACGGCGACGGCGACGATCTGGCGGTCACCGGGCACGGCACCGTGCTGTCCCGGCTGTGGGGCGAGTCCGACCTGCTCACCGCCGAGTGCCTGCGGCACGGCGTCTGGGACGGGCTGGGACCGGCTGAGCTGGCCTCCGTGGTCTCCGCGCTGGTCTACGAGTCGCGCCGGGACGACGGCGGGATGCCCCGGGTGCCGGCCGGCGCGGTGACCAACGCGCTGGACGCCACCGTGCGGCTGTGGACCGATCTGGAGTCCGACGAGCGCCGGCACCGGGTGGAGCGGACCAGGCAGCCGGACTTCGGGTTCGCCTGGCCGATGCACCGGTGGGCGCAGGGGCAGTCGCTGGCCACGGTGCTCACCGCGGCGGCCGAGAACGGTCAGGAGCTCTCCGCCGGCGACTTCGTGCGGTGGTGCCGCCAGGTGATCGATCTGCTCGACCAGCTGGCCGCGGTCGCCGCCCCGGGCAGCCAGGTCGGTCACGCGGCGAAACAGGCCGTGCGCGCGGTGCGACGGGGTGTCGTTGGGTTGGCCACAATCTGACCGTCCGTGCTCTTTGACTAGGCCATTTGGCGGCCTGGTGTGATTCGATCGGTCTAATTGACGATGCGGTCACCCCGAAAGGTCGCGATGAGTAACCCGAAAGACGCTGACTGTCGCGACCGACAGGCTTGCGGGCGACCGCCGACAGGGGGGCCGGCCGGTCCACCGGCTCCGGCGGGGCCAGCGCGGTCGGGGGCCGCGGGTGGGTCGCGGTCCGGTCGGCCCCGGCACGCCGGGCCCCCTCGCCAGTGGCCGCCGCGCTCCGGCCCGGCGGGCGGGCCGGGCGAACCGGGTGGGTCGGCCCCGGCCGGGCCGGGTGGCGACCCGCCCGTCGAACCGGGTGGGTCGCCGGTGCCGTGGCCGGCGGAGCTCGCGTCGCGGCCGGTGGCCCCGGGACGCTCCGGGTCGGCGAAGTCCCGCTGGCTGGTCGCGGCTGTGGTGCTGGTGGCGCTCGTGCTGCTCGGCGTCGCGGTCCTCGGCTTCGTCAAGCCCGCCTTCTTCGTCCCCGCCGTCGCGCACCAGACGTCGGTGCGCAGCGGGCCGGCTGGATAAGGCCCCGGCAGGTCAGACCGCGGCGCTCGCCCGCAGCGCGGTGCGCAGCCGGTCGACCGAACCGCCGAGCCCCCACCGCTGGCTGAGCTCGTCGAGCCGCTCGGCGTCGACCGGCGACGGCGGTACCGAGTCGTCCCGGTCCAGCTGGACGTCCGCGTCCTTGGCGACCCGGACCACCGGCGCCACCACGGCGAGGTAGTCGCCGGCGGCGGCCATCTTCGTCCGGACCCCGGCGGTCAGCCGGGTGTCGGACCGGTCGCCCACCGCGACGAGCAGCTCGTCCCAGCTGGCGAACCGGGAGACGAGCGTGGCGGCGGTCTTCTCACCGACCCCGGCCACCCCGGGCAGCCCGTCCGAGGGATCCCCGCGCAGCATGGCCATCTCGGCGTACGCGTCGCCGGCCCGCTCCGCCGGCAGCCGGTAGCGCTCCGCCAACTCGGCCGGCCCGAACACCTCGGCCCTGGCCAGCCCACGACCGACGTAGACCACCCGCACCGCGTTCGGCTCGTCCCGCACCACCTGCAGCAGGTCCCGGTCGCCGCTGACCACCTCGACCGGATCGCGACGTTCGCGGGCGCACAGCGTGCCGATGACGTCGTCGGCCTCATAGCCCTGGGCGCCGGCGGTGGCGAGGCCGGCCGCCGCGAGCACCTCCAGGATGATCGGCACCTGCGGCGACAGGGTGTCCGGCACCGACTCGGCCGGACCCGCGCCGCCGTGCGGCTGACCAGGCTCGGGACGCTCGGCCGGCTGCTCCTCGGCCACCCGGTGCGCCTTGTACGACGGGATGGCCTTCACCCGGAACTCCGGGCGCCAGTCCAGGTCCAGGCAGGCGACCAGCCGGGCCGGCCGCCGCTCGGTGACCAGCCTGGCCACCATGTCGGTGAATCCGCGCACCGCGTTCACCGGGGTGCCGTCCGGTGCGGTGATCGACTCTGGGACACCGTAGAAGGCCCGGAAGTACAGGCTTGCCGCGTCCAGCAGCACCAACGGTCCGCTCATCCGGCACAGCTTGCCAGTCGGCCCCGAAACGGGTCGCATCGCGCCACCCCCGGCGCACATTCATACGATTGGGTGCGCGCCGAGGGTGTTCCGGCCTGGCATCCTGAGGCCGCGCCCGGCAGCATGTGCCGGGTGGTTGGCGACTATCGCGATGTAGGCCCTGAGGACGAGTACGCGCGCGCCCGGAGCGGCTATCCGCCGCCGCCGGTGCAGACGGAGGTCAACGCGGGCCGGCTGTGGGCTGGAGGCGTGGCCGCCGCGGTGGTCGCCGCCCTGATCGGTCTGGTCGGGGTCCTGGTTGCCCGTGCCGTGTTCCAGCTCGCGGTGCTTGCGCCGAAGCAGGCCGGCGCGTTCGGCGACGACAACACCACCACGCTGTGTGTGATGGCGGCGGTGGCGGCACTGCTGGCCACCGGCCTGGCGCACCTGCTGCTGGTGAGCACGCCCAGCCCGCTGTCCTACTTCGGTTGGATCGTCGGGCTGCTGACCGTGGCCGCCGTGGTGGTGCCGTTCCTGGGCTCCGGGTCGTTGCCGGTCCGCTTCGCCGAGGCGATCATCCACCTGGTCATCGGCATGGCGATCGGTGGTCTGGTCAGCAACGCGGCGGCCAGCGCGAGCCGCCTGGCACTCCAGGGCCCGCGCTAACTCCCGCTCAGCTCGGCTTTACCGGGGTGGAGGGGGCGGCCACGCCGCCGACCGCCTTGGGGACCAGCAGGTCGCCGATGAACGGCACCGCGAGGAACCCCTCCGCCCCCGCGTAGAGCAGGCCGACCTTCGGCAGGTCGGTCGGCCGTCGGTAGGCCAGCACCCGGGGCAGCCACTCCGGGTTGAACTTGGCGTTGAAGTCGCGCAGCGAGCGGATCTGGAAGAACGGGTTGAGCGCGCCGACCAGGCGCCTGGCGACCCGCTCGGCCGGGGTGAACGGGACGTCGTCGGCGAACAGCCGGCCCCACATCGCGAAGTTCATGGACAGCCGGACCACGCCCCGCTCACCCAGCGCGCGGGCGGTGGAGGCGATCAGGAACTCGGTCATCCCGTTCGGCGCCGCCGGGTCGTGCCGCATCAGGTCCAGGGTGTAACCGAAGTCCGGGCCGTAGGCGGGCACCAGGCGCAGGAAGCCGCCCGGCGCGTCGTTCTCGTCCAGCGCCACGCAGAGCAGGAACTCCGGGTTGGCGCCCGCACCCTTGATGTCCTGGCTCAGTGACATGGTGAAGCCGCGCTCGGGGGCCTTGCCGCGCCACCGCGCACTGATCGCGTTCAGCTCGCGGACCAACCGGGGTGCGGCGTTGGACTCGGTGACCAGCTCGAAGCGGTACTTCCGCCCGCACCGGCGGACCGCCGCACGCACGCTCTTCGGCGTGGTCTCCTCCAGCGCGAACGTGTCACAGCGCAGGATCGCCTCGTCGCCAAGGTAGAACGCCCGGAACCCGCGGGCCTCGTAGGCGGCGAAGTCGGCCTCCCGGATGGCCAGGAACGCCGGGTTCCAGGCCCGGTCGTCGCACATCCGCAGGAACTCGTCCAGCAGGCCGGGCAGTGACTCCGGCGCGCCGATCGGGTCACCCGCGACCAGCGCGTAGCCGCCGACATAGGTGTAGGCGACCATCGCCTCTCCGTCGGAGGAGAAGAAGAAGCTCTTGTCGTCGCGCAGCGCGAAGTAGGCCAGCGTGTCCCAGCCGTAGCTGTGCACCAGCCGCAGCGCGTGCTGCCAGTCCGCCTCGGTGTGCGGGCCCCTGGCGCGCAGCGGCCGGAACAGCAGCACCGCGAACACGATCAGCCCGACCCCGCCGAGCGCGAGCAACCCGGCCGGGAAGATCAACCCGAACCGGCCGCGCAGGTAGACGTAGTCGCCGTTTACCCCGACCAGCCCGCTGAGCACGGTGTCCACCGCACCGGACACGCTGAACTCCGGGCGCAGATAGTGCCGCTCCAGGAAGAGGCTCGCGACGCCGACGCTGAGCACCGCCGCGAGGTAGGTCGGCACGAACCTGGCCAGGCGCCACAGCGACGGCGGGTCCGGCGAGGCCCGGAACCGGTCCTGGGTGAGCAGCAGGGTGACCGCCATCAGCGCGCTCCACACCGTGGCGCTGGGGTGGTAGCCCTTCACCGCGTGCGCCACCGTGCTGACCGCGAACAGCGCCAGCGCGATCCGCCACGCGGTGCGCTTGCGCTTGGCGAGCTGGTCTGCCAGCAGCAGCAGACCGAGGCCGACCAGCACGGACAGCACCTGCCCCGCCACCGCGAACCAGGTCGGGTCGAGCACCTGCTCCACCGACTGGAACCGCTTGTGCAGCGAGGGCCGCAGCACGATCAGCTCCAGCAGCCCACTGAGCGCGGTGAGCCCCGCGACGAGGCGGACCGGCCAGCGCGGCTCGTCGGCCTGTGCCGCCGCCCGCCCCGGCACGTACAGCGGGGCGGGGGAGGGGCCGTCCGGGGTGCCGCCCTCGCCGCCGGCCGGGCGCACGTCGTCGGCCCTCGGCGTGGGCGCCAGCACCGGTCGGGGCCCACCGTAGTGGGCCGCGTCCGGCGGCGGCGGGAACTCCGGGCGCAGGGTGGGGAAGAGGATCACCTCGCGGATCGAGTCGACCCCGGCGAGCAGCATGACGAGGCGGTCCAGCCCGATGCCGAGACCACCGGTGGGCGGCATGCCCTGCTCCAGTGCGCGGATGTAGTCCAGGTCGATCTGGCCGGCCTCCGGGTCGCCACCGGCCCTGGCCCGCGCCTCCGCCTCGAACGCGGCGAGCTGCGCGGCCGGGTCGTTCTGCTCGCTGTAGGCGTTGCACAGCTCGAAGCCGGCGACGATCAGCTCGAACCGCTCCACGTAGGCCGGGTCGTCGCGGTGCTCCCTGGCCAGCGGCGAGACCTCCCGGGGGTAGTCCACGCAGAACACCGGCCCGGTGATGTCGTGCTGGACCTTCTCGTCGTAGACCTCCTTCATCAGCCGCCCCGAGCCCCAGCTGGCCTGGTACGGGATGCGCAGCCGGTCCAGCTCGGCGCGCGCCTCGCCGACCGGCATCCCCGGGTGCATCCGGGCACCCGTCTTCTGCTCGATCAGGTCGGCGAACTGCAGCCGGGGCCACGGCACGTCCAGGTCGATCTCGGTCCCGCCCACCCGCAGCACCGCCGAGCCGACACTGGACCGCGCGGCGTCGCGCACCAGGTCCTCGACCAGCTCCATCATGTCGCCGTAGTCGGCGAACGCCTGGTACGCCTCGAGCAGGGTGAACTCCGGGTTGTGCCGGGTGTCGATGCCCTCGTTGCGGAACACCCGGCCGATCTCGAACACCCGCTCCATGCCGCCCACCACGAGCCGCTTGAGGTGCAGCTCCAAGGCGATCCGCAGGTAGAGGTCGATCCCCAGCGCGTTGTGGTGGGTGACGAACGGCCTGGCCGAGGCGCCACCCTGGATGTTCTGCAGCACCGGGCCCTCGACCTCGGTGAAGCCCCGGTCGGTCAGGTTGCGCCGGATCGCGGCGATCGCGGTGTGCCGGATCCGGAAGATCTCCCGGGTGCGCTCGTTGACCTCCAGGTCCAGGTACCGCTGCCGGTACCGGGTCTGCACATCGGCGAGGCCGCCGCGCGGGGGCGGGGACAGCGCCCTGGCCAGCGGTTCGAACTCGGTGACCCGCAGGGACAGCTCGCCGCGCCGGGTGGTCATCACCCGCCCCCGCACGCCCACCCAGTCGCCCCGCGACAGCGCGTCGAACGCGCGGTGCGCCCCGTCGCCGATCGTGTCGGTGTCCACGAACAGCTGCAGCTGCCCGGTGCTGTCGCCCAGCACCGCGAAGCTGAGGTGGCCCTGGCGGCGGATCGACCGCAGCCGCCCGGCCAGCCGGACCTCGGTGTCGGTCTCCCGGCCCGGTGGCAGCTCGCCGTGCTCGGCCAGGAGCCGGGCCGCGCAGCTGTCGGTCGAGTACCGGTACGGCAGTCCGGCGCTGTTCTCAGTGCTCTCAGTCGACGCCTCGCCGGCGGTTGCGGGCACCGCTGCGTGACCCGGCCCGGTGGGGCGGGTCGGTGACGGTTTTGGCTGCTCGGGACCGGTCCCGCGGCCTGCGGCGGGGTGACGTTCGAGGCCGCGATGGGAGACCACCCGCCCACGATAGCGGGGCCGCGAAGCCCTGCCGGTCCGGCCGTCGCCCTGCCCCCGCCCGACACGGCGCCCCGCTGTCCGCCCCGCCCGGCCGGGGGTACGTAAGCTGGCCGCCATGACCGTCCCCGTAGCGCTGTTGGCCGAGCGGCTGCGCCGTGCCTCCGTCGAGGCCGCCCGCCAGGATGTGGACCTGCTGGTCGTCACCCCGGGCACCGATCTGCGCTACCTGACCGGTATCGATACGAGCAGCCACGAACGGCTCACCGCCCTGGTGCTGGCCGCCGCCGGGCACCGCGCGCCCCCCGCGCTGGTGGTGCCGAGGCTGGAGGCGCCGGGGCTGGCCGGGCTGCCGCTGGACGAGCTCGGCATCGAGGTGGTCACCTGGTCCGACGGCGAGGACCCGCACCTGCTGGTGAGTGACCTGGCCGGGGTGCCGAGGCGGGCAGCGGTGGCCGACAGCATGCCGGCGCTGCACGTGCTGGGCCTGCGCGACGCGCTGCCCGGGGTGACTCAGACGCTGGCCGGGCCGGTGCTCGCCGAGCTGCGGATGCGCAAGGATGCCGCCGAGGTGGCGGAGCTGCGCGCGGCGGCCGAGGCGATCGACCGGGTGCACGCGCGGATGGGGGAGTTCCTGCGCCCGGGCCGCACCGAGGCACAGGTCGGCCGGGACATCGCGGACGCGATCGTGGCCGAGGGGCACACCGAGGCGGCGTTCGTGATCGTCGGCTCCGGCCCCAACGGCGCGAGCCCGCACCACGACCTCTCCGAGCGGGTGATCGAGGCCGGCGACGTGGTGGTGATCGACATCGGCGGCCCGCTGAGCACCGGCTACAACTCCGACTGCACCCGCACGTACGCGGTGGGTGGCGAGCCGCCGGCGGACGTGAAGAGCACGTACGCGGTGCTGCAGGAGGCCCAGGACGCGGCCTGCCGGGCGGTGCGCCCGGGGGTGTCCGCCGAGTCGGTGGACGCCGCGGCCCGGCAGGTCATCGCGGCCGCCGGGTTCGGCGACCAGTTCGTGCACCGCACCGGTCACGGCATCGGGCTGGACGTGCACGAGGCGCCGTACATCGTGGGTGGCAACGAGCTCGAGCTCACGCCGGGGATGGCGTTCAGCGTCGAGCCGGGGATCTACCTGGAAGGCCGCTGGGGCGCCCGGATCGAGGACATCGTGGTGGTCACCGAGGACGGCGCCGAGCGGTTGAACGGCCGGCCCCGTGACCTGGTGGTCCTCTAGCCCTACAAGTACGGGTCGATGCCGTGGTCCAGCAGGCTGGGCACGCTGAACTGCTCGCACTGGTCGCTGATGTAGCCCTGCCGGCAGCCGTTGCGGTACTGCTCCTCGCCGCTGGTCATCGGGCGGTAGTGCCGGTGGTGGTGCGCCGCGGTGTGGAGGGTGTGCCCGGCTTCGGAGTGCACCCCGTGGGCGGTCGCCGCGAAGGCGACGGCCGGGGAGAGCACCGAGGCGCCGAGTGCCGCGCCGGTGACGGCAACAGTGCTCAGCGCGCGGGACTGGCTGGTGGGAGCGCGGTGTCGTGGCATTGGATCCGACCTACTTCCGTCGGGGGTCTGCAACGTCCGTCTGGGTCGTGCTCGTGCTTCGGGGTTGCACGGCGCGGCAGTGGGGAGCCGCCTGACGGGGTGCGGGTACCCGGACGGCGGCGAAGTCAGGCGCCGATGTGAGGCAGCTCACACTCGTACGATAGGGCGTAACGCCGCGTCACCGATCGGGGGGCGCGGTGTCCATACTGGTGCGTCCATCGTCACCGAGGCCAACGTCAGTCCGGAATTTTTCGCCCAGAACCAGACCCACGTTGCCCTCGACGCAGACCATCCTCACGTCAGCAGTCTGAATCGATCGGTCGGTCACCGACTGTGATCACCACTGCCCCTGCAACGCCGCGGCTACTCGTGCCTAGTCGGTGGTGACCGCGTCCGCGTTCACCGAGCGGCGCAGCCCCCAGGCGTGCAGTCGCGGGTAGCCCTGGTCGACCAGCGGCCGGCGCAGCCGCAGCTGGAACCGGGGGTCCCCGTCCAGCGCTGTGGCCAGCTCGTGGTCCACCAGTACCCGCCCCGGCCGGGCGTGCGTACACAGCCGGGTCGCGGTGTCGACCACCTCGCCGTAGATGTCGCCGAACCGGGTCAGGATGCGGCCGATGGCCAGTCCGGTGCGCAGCTCGGGTAGCCCGGAGGCCGCCACGGTCCGCTCGATCAGGTCCAGGCCGAGCTCGGCGGCGTCCTCCGGGCGGTCGGTGACGAACAGCACGGCGTCCCCCACGGTCTTGACGATGCGGCCGCGATGGTCGGCGACCACGTTGGCGGCGATGCCGTGGAACAGCTCCACCAGCTCGATCAGCTGGCTGGGGCTGAGCCGCCGGGACATCCGGGTGAACCCGACCAGGTCGGAGGAGCCGACCACCAGGGTCCGGATCTCCGCCTCGTCGGGCGCGGTGGCCAGCAACCGCCCGGCCGCGACCGCGAGGTGGCGACGCCAGACGTAGCTCTGCAGGCTCCCCAACGCGGTCAGCACCTTGCCGAGGTCGACCGGCCAGTCCTCGCCGCGCAGCTCGCGGGCGCGCAGGTTCGTGTAGAGCATCTCCACCTGCCAGGTGGCCAGCCCGGCCATCGCCTGGGCCATCGACCGGATCACCGCGTCCTGCAGGTCGGTCGACACCAACCCGGTGCCGCGCAGCTGCTCGAGCTGTCCGATCGCGGCCAGGTCGGTCTCGGTGAACACCACGTCGTCGTCGCCGACGTCGGCGAAGCCCATCGAACGCCACAGCTGGCGGGCGCGCGCGTCCTCGATGCCGGTCAGTGCCTGCACGTCACGGCGGGCGTAGCGGCGCGGGGCGTTCAGCACCGCCTCCTCGACCCGGCGCTCGACCGCCGCGCTCGGCTCGCCGGAGGCGAGTTCCACGGCGAGTTCGGTCCCGTCGGACTCGTTCCCGGCCTTGGGAGTGGGCCGCTCCGCGACGATCCTGCGCAGTGCGGCGCGCCAGCTGCCACCTTCCTCGCTGGACGACATGCCGACCTCCCCTCGCCACCAGGCGTCACCTGTAAGTGTGCCGTTCCGGTCCAGCCGGTGACGTTGTCAGTACCGTGCGCCCCGCGCAAACCTGGCTCGTGGGTTCGGCCCCGATCGTGATCACCCCGGCATGCTGGGCCCGGAGCCGGCTAAACTGGGTCCCACTCTCGGGAGGAGGCGGCGCGATGCGGGACAGGGCACGGATGCCGTCGAGGCGCGGCGCACGGATGCCGTCGAGGCGGGGCGCCGGCAAGCTCGAGTCCGAGGTGCTCGCGGCGCTCTGGGCGGCCAGCGGTCCGCTCACCACGGCGGAGGTCCAGCTGGCGGTGGACGCCGAGCTCGCCTACAACACCGTGCAGACCATCCTGTCGAGGTTGTACGAGAAGGGCCTGGTCGGTCGCTCCGCCGAGGGTCGCCGACATCTCTACCGCCCGATCAAGGGCGCCGAGGAGTTGGCCGCCGAGCAGATGCAGGCGCTGCTGCACCGCGGCCCGGACCGCCAGAGCGTGCTGCAGCGGTTCGCCACCTCGCTGTCCGAGGAGGACGCCGAGGCGCTGCGGGCGATGCTGAAGCTGAGGCGGCGCGAGCGGTGACCGTGAGCGTGTACGTGCCGGTAGCGCTGTCCGTCCTGGTGGCTGTGATCAGCCGGGTGATGGTGGCGCGACTGTCACCCACGCGCGGAACTGTGATCACCGTGGTCGGCGCGGCTGTGCTCTGCGCCGCCGGCACCACCTGGGCGCTGGTACTACTGGCGCTGACCCTGCTCGGGTTCACCCCGCTCGCCGTCGCCGAGGCCACCGAACGGGGTGTCGTACTGGTGCAGCCGGTGCCCGGTGTGGTCGGTGCGCTGGCCGCCGTGGCGCTGGTCTTCGGGCTGGCGCGGGTGGTCCGGGTGGCGCGGACCCGGTGGGCGACCCGTCGGGAGCTGCGTGAGCTGTGCCGATCCTGCGCCCCCGGCGAGCTGGCCGTGGTGCCGGTCGCGGAGCCGCACGCCTTCGCCGTACCGGGCCGACCGGGCCGGGTGCTGGTCACCCAGGGGCTGCTCGCGCTGTTGGACGGCAAGGAACGGCGGGTGGTGCTGGCGCACGAGCGGGCCCACCTGGCCGGTCGGCACAGTGGCCTGCGGGCCGCTGTCGAGGTGTGCGCGGCGATCAACCCGATGCTGGTGCTGGTGCGCGAGGCGGTGGCGTTCCTGGTCGAGCGCAACGCGGACGAGCACGCCGCTACTGTCAGTGGCAGCCGGGAGGTCACCGCCAGGGCGCTGGCCAAGGCGGCGCTGGCTGAGGCCAACGGGTCGAGGCAGCCCGCGCTCGGTTTCATCGCCTGCTCGGTCAACGCCCGCGTCGCCGCCCTGCAGGCGGCGCCACCGCGGCCGGATCGCCTCCTACCGGGTGGTTTCTTGATCCTGGGGCTGGGTACCGCTACCGCGGCGGTGCAGGCCACCCTGGCGTTCTATCACCTGATCCACTGGCTCTGGCTCGGCTGACGGTTCCGCTTCTCTCCGCTGCCTTCATCGCTGAGCGTTAGCGGGGGCCGGTGTGAGATCCGACTATGGTGTCAGCGCCCGGGACGCGGATTCGGCTAAGCTCTTACAAGCTGTAGGAGTTAAACCGATCATTACCGAACCAGGGAGTCGAGGACCGATGGGTCGATCGACGGCAGGCGTAACGGCGCGGGTTCTGGTCATCTCCGGCAGCGTGGGTGCCGGACACGACGGCGCCGCTGACGAACTGATCGCACGGCTGCGCGGGCTCGGCGTACGCGCCGATCGCAGGGACTATCTCGACGCGGTGCCCTGGTTCGCCAGGATCGTGCTGCGCGAGGGCTACACGCTGAGCGTCGGCCACGCGCCGAGGTTCTTCGACTGGCTGTTCAACAAGCTGGAAACCGCCGGCTGGGTGCAGCGGATCACCCTGGGGCTGTGCTTCGCGGCCCGGCGGCGGGTGCGGCGCTGGGCGCTGGGCTACCCGGTGGTGGTGTCGACCTACCCGCTGGCCAGCCAGACCCTGGGGCAGCTGCGCGGCGCCGGCGCGCTCGATGCGGTGACCGCCACGTACCTCACCGATCCCGCGGTGCACCGGATGTGGGTGCATCCCGGTGTGGACCACCACTTCACGGTGACCGAGGCGACCTCCCGGATGGGGCGACTGGTCTACCGGACGCCGATGCGACCGGTCGGCGGCCTGGTCTCCGCCCGGTTCAGCGAGCGGATGGCACCGGAGCGGCGCCGGGCGCTGCGCGACGAGTTCGGGCTGCGCCAGGACCAGCCCGTCGCGCTGGTGGTGACCGGTTCGCTCGGGATGGGCGACGTACCCGGCGCGGTGCGGGAGATCGCCGGCACCGGGGCCGCCCAGGTGCTCGTGCTCTGCGGGCGCAACGCCAAGCTGCGCGAGGAGCTCGACGGGCTGCCGGGCGTGGTGGCACTGGGGTGGCGGGACGACGTGCACGAGCTGATGGCCATCTCGGACGTACTGGTGCACAACGCCGGCGGGCTCAGCGTCACCGAGGCGCTGACCGCCGGACTACCGACCGTGACCTACCGCCCGATCCCCGGGCACGGCACCGCGAATGCGGCGACCCTGGCCGAGGCCGGGCTGGCGCCGTGGCCGAAGACGCCGGCGGAGCTGGCCGAGGTGGTGCGTGAGCACGCCCGCCTGCGCTGCGACCCGAGCTCGGTGATCCGCGAGCAGGACGCGGCCGCCGCGGTGCTCGGCCTGCTCGCGGATGCGAACCCCGCCAACGACACCACCCGGCGAACCGCCTGAGTCTCAGGAGGCGGAGAATAGGCTCGGAGTGATATGACCCTCACGATCACAGTGGCGCTGCTGGCGGCGGTGTGCTTCGGGGTGGCGTCGGTGCTGCAGCACGTCGGCGCACTCCGGGCCCGGCGGCGCTCGCCACTGCATCCCGGGCTGATGGTCGAGCTCGCCCGCAAGCGCATCTGGCTGCTCGGGGTCGGGGCCCAGGTCGCCGGAGTGGCGCTGCACCTGTTCGCGGTCAACATCGGGCCGCTGTCCGTGGTCCAGCCGGTGCTGACGGTCGGGCTGGTGGTCGCGCTGGGGCTGCAGCGGCTGTCCGGCCGCCCGGTGACTCCACCGGCGTTGCTGTCCGCCGGTCTGGTGGTGTTCGGGCTGGCGGTCTTCCTGGCGGCGACACCGGGGGAGCAGGTCAGCGTGCCGGTGGACGCCGAGGGTTGGGCACCCGGCCTGCTGTTCGCCGGTGGCGCGCTGGCCATCGCGCTGTCCGGCGGGCTGCTGCTGCGCGGGACCGCCCGGTGCGTCAGCCTCGGCGCCTCGGCCGGCGTGCTGATGGCCACCTCGGCGGCGCTGGGCAAGGCGTGGGGCGCGGTGCTCGGGGCGGACGGGCTCGTCGGGTTGGCCGGTAGCTGGCAGCTCTGGGCCGCACTGGCCTGCGGCGCCGGTGGCGCCCTGCTCAGCCAGGCGGCGTTCCAGGCCGGCCCACTCGGCGGTTCGCTTGGCGCGATGATGGCGATCGACCCGGTGGTCGGGGTGGGCCTCGGCATGGTGGTGTTCGGTGAGCCGTTCGCCACCGAGGACACCGCGCCGGTCCGCCTGGTCGGCCTGGCGCTGACCCTGGTCGGGGTCTCGCTGTTGGCGATGGTGCAGCGCGGTGGCACGGAGGGTGTGGTGGGCCGCCCGCCGGTGCGTGGCCCCAGGACCAGCCAGGGCGTGTGACCGCCCCCTCGCACGGTGCGGCGTCGCGTCAACCTGCCTGTTGTTACCGAGCTGCACAGCAGGCCGGTTGAACGCGCGGAAAACATGCACCGTGTGCAGCTCGGTAACAACCGCGGGCTGGGGCCTGTCTCCCGGGATGGATGGGGTGGATGTAGCTCCTGAGACTGATGTGTTCTGGCCGATGCGGTCGGTGCGACTGGCCGTGGAGCTCTCACCCGGGCAGAACCGGCTGCTGAGCGCGTGGTGCAGTGACACGGCGCGGGAGCTCGATGTGCCCGGCATCGCGCGTGCGGACGTGCTCGAGGCGCTGCTCGACCTGCTGGTCGCCGACGACGGTGCGACCGGCGCGGTGCGCCAGCGACTGGCCCGCCGGCTGCGGGCGGAGCGGCTACCCGCTGACCCGGCCCGCCGCCCTCGTGCGTGGCTGGCACCAGCCCCTCACGAGGGGGCCGACGGTCGGCGGAGCTGCTCGGGGGTGTCGGTGAGAGCGGCGAGCGCCTCGTCGACGATCCGTGCCGGCGGGTCGGCCAGGTCGACCGTGGTGCCGGGCTCGTCGGGCTCCAAGGGCTCGAGGTCGGCGAGCTGCGAGTCCAGCAGGGTGACCTTCATGAAGTGCCCGCTGCGCGCTCGCAGCCGTTCGGCCAGCCGCTCCCGGTCGCCGGCCAGGTGCAGGAACCAGGTGTCCCCGCCGGCCCGCAGCCGGTCGCGGTAGCGGCGCTTGAGTGCCGAGGCGCCGAGCACCCCGCCGGTCGCGGCGTGCGCACCGATCCAGTCGGCCATCGCGTCCAGCCAGCTCCACCGGTCGTCGTCGGTGAGGGGGGTTCCGGCGCTCATCTTGGCGATGTTGGCCGGCGGGTGGAAGGTGTCCCCGTCGACGTAGTCGACGCCCAGCCGCTCGGCCAGCGCCGAGCCGACCGTGGACTTGCCCGAACCCGAGACGCCCATCACCACGATGACCGCCATCCTCCACCTCCGACGCCGGCGACGTTGTCCGCCGGTCAGTCACACACCGTCGGTTGCCGCGACGAACCCTACTGGCCCGGATTGCTGGTTCCCGGTGGAACCGACGTCGCCCGCCCGGCGGGACAGGGGCAGGCTGCGGGGAGAGTGTCGGCTGATCGGGGAGGCTGTTGTGACCGCACAACTGAGCGTGGAGTCCGGGCGGGACGGGCGCCCGGCGTCGATGTCGGAGGCCGGGGCACCGCCCGACCCTGGCGCGTGGCCGTGCGGCGTGCTTACATACAGGCACTGCTGTACGTAACTTCTGGTGTACGTCACTGAGCTGTACGTCATGGCGCGAGAAGGCGGGGGCACGCGATGACCGAGGACCGTGGCACGGTCTTGGACCTGGTCGACCGCAACGCTGCCGAACACCCGGAGGTGACCGCCGTCATCGACGGTGGGACGCGGTTGACCTGGGGGCAGTACCGGACCCGGGCCAGGGCGGTTGCGCTGGCGCTGTTGGATCTCGGTGTCGTGCCCGGCGAGGTGATCGGGCTGCACCAGGTGAACCGGGCCGAGCACGTGCTGTCCGACGTCGGCGCGCTGTTCGCCGGCGCCACCCCGACCAGCTTCTACAACACACTGGCGCCCGACCAGCTCCGCTACGTGGCCGGCGACTCGGCAGCCACGGTGGTCATCCTGGACGCCGACAAGCTGCCGCTGTGGCTGTCCATCCGGGACCAGCTACCGGACCTGCGCGCGCTCGTGGTGCTGGATCTGGGGCCGGACGAGGAGGTGCCGCCCGGGGTGTACCGGTTCGCCGAGCTGGTGGACGCGGCGGCGGCGCACCTGACCCAGCGGCTCGGCGAGATCGAGGCGGCGGCCGCGAAGGTCCAGCCGGACGGCGCGCTGACCATCGTCTACACCTCCGGTACCACCGGCGCGCCCAAGGGCACGATCATCACGCACGCGGGTGCCCGGTGGGTGATGGACGGCGTGCTGGCGCGGCTGCGGGAGAGCGGCCGGGACGTGCCACCGGCCGGCTGGACGGCGGTGTCCTACCTGCCGCTCGCGCACCTGGCCGAGCGGATGTTCACCCACTACCTCGCGATCGGCCACGCGCTCACGGTGACCTACGTCCGCGACCCGAAGCAGCTGATCGGGGTGCTCCCGGCGGCCCGGCCGCACGTCTTCCTCGGTGTGCCCAGGATCTGGGAGAAGATCCACTCCACGATCCGGGAACGCGCTGTGACCGAGAAGCAGCCGGTGCGGCGGGCGCTGATCCGGCTGGCTGTCGGGGTGGCCCGCTCGGCCGGCGCGGCCCGGTTCGGCGGCGGCAGCCCGGACCTAGCCACCCGGTTGCTGCACCCGGTGCTCGACGTCCTGGTCTACCGGCGGATCCGGGCGACCCTCGGGCTGGACCGGGTGGAGCTCGCGGTCAGCGGGGCGGCGCCGATCTCGGCCGAGGTGCTGGAGTTCTTCGCCGGCCTCGGCATCACCATCACCGAGGCGTACGGCATGACCGAAACCTCCGCGGCGCTCACCGTCAGCCCGTTGGACCGGCCGCGCCAGGGCACCGTCGGCACGGCGCTGCCCGGCGTCGAGCTGCGCATCGCCGAGGACGGCGAGATCCTGGCCCGAGGTCCCAACATCACGCCCGGCTACCTCAACCGCCCGGAGGCCACCGCCGAGGCGATCGACGCCGACGGCTGGCTGCACACCGGTGACCTCGGCGAGCTCGACGCGGACGGCTACCTGCGGATCACCGGCCGGAAGAAGGAACTGATCATCAACGCCGCCGGCAAGAACATCTCACCGGCGAACATCGAGCTCGCGGTCGCCGGCGGGTCGGACCTGCTCGGGCCGGTCTTCGTCTACGGCGACGCCAAGCCGTACCTGGTCGCGCTGCTCACCCTTGACCCGATGGGCTGGCCGGACTGGTGTGCCGCCCGCGGCATCGCCGCGGCGACGGTGGCCGACGCGGCCGCGGACCCGAGGGTCCGGGAGGAGGCGGCGCGGGCGGTCGAGGCCGGCAACGCGGGGCTGGCCCGGGTCGAGCAGGTCAAGCGCTGGACCCTGCTGGACCATGAGTGGGACAGCACGTCGGGCGAGCTCACCCCCACTCTGAAGCTCAAGCGGCCGGTGGTCACCGAGCGGTACCTCGACGAGATCGAGCGGCTCTACGCGGCCCCGGCGACCGCCGGCGGTGCGGCGTGAGGGCGCGTCCGATCGGCGGCCGGGTCGTCGCGGTCACCGGCGCCGCGAGGGGGATCGGGCTGGAGATCGCCGGCGAGCTGCTGCGCCAGGGCGCGCTGGTGGCTATCGGGGACATCGACGAGGCGGGTGCCAAGGAGGCCGCCGAGCGGCTCGGCGGCGGCGTCGTCGCGGCCCGGTGTGACGTTGCGGACCGGGACTCGTTCACCGGTTTCCTGGACCTGGTGGAGCGCGAGCTCGGGCCGCTGGACGTGCTGGTGAACAACGCCGGGATCATGCCGGTCGGCCCGTTCCACACCGAGTCCGACGAGGTCGCCCGGCGCCAGTTCGACATCAACGTGCACGGGGTGATCCTGGGCTGCAAGCTCGCGCTGGCCCGGATGCTGCCCAGGGGCCGAGGTCATCTGGTCAACATCGCCTCCGGCGCCGGGGTCGCCTCGGTGCCCGGGGTGGCCACCTACTGCGGCACGAAGCACGCCGTGGTGGGGCTCACCGAGGCGATCCGGCTGGAGTACCGGGGCAGCGGCATCCAGGCCACCTCGGTACTGCCCGGCGTGATCGACACGGCGCTGACCAGCGGGCTGCCCGAGACCCGGGGCGTACCGAAGATCCCGCCGGCACAGGTGGCGCTGGCGGTGGCCGGGGTGCTGCGGCGGCCGAGGGCCCGGGTGTTCGTGCCCCGGCGGATCGGCGTGCTGGCGCGGCTCACCGCGGTGTTGCCCACGGCGGCGATCGAAGCGCTGATGGCGGCGACCGGCAGCCGCCGGGGCTTCCTGGACGCCGATGCGACGGCACGGGCCGGCTACGAGCAGCGGATCAGGGACGCCTGAGCTACGGGGTGGGCGGCCGCCCCGGTGCGAGCGCGTTCTCGAACACGATCCGCAGGTCTGCCTTCGCGCGGCGCCACCGGGCCTCGTGCTCGTCGGTGAGGTCGGGCGTTGCGATGCGGGTCAGCTGGATGCCGCGCACCGCGTCCATCGCGGTGTAGACGGCGCGCGGGATGGCGGTGTTGTCGGCGTCCGCGCCGAACAGGGACTTGGCGATGTCGACCACCATGGCGGTGGTGTCGCGCTCGATGGCCGCCACCCGCCGTTGCAGCTCGCGGTCGGTCCGCGCGGCCACCCACAGCTCCACCACGGCGACGAACAACGGGCCCTGGTGCACCGCCCACAACAGGTCCAGCCCGGCGTCCACCGGATCGTCGGCGGCCATCGTCTGCTCGAGCTTGCTCAGTACGTCGGCGGTGCGGATCGCCGCGATGTGGCTGACCGCCGCGGCCACCATGTCGGCCTTGGAGGCGAAGTGGTGGGTGAGGGCACCGCGGGTGACGCCGGCCAGCTCCACCACCCGCACCGTGGTGGTCCCGCCGTAGCCGTACTCCTGCAGGCACAGCACGGTGGCGTCCAGGATCCGGCGGCGCATCTCCGAGCTGCGCTGCTCCTGGGTACGCCGTCCGCGCGTTTCCGTGGTCACCCGTGCCACCTCGGCCTCTGTACAAACCGTCAACAATGTCGGTAAGTCTAGAGCACCGACCCGGCGCCGGACCGCGCTACGCGACGTTGTTTACCCGTGGATAACCGATGTTGTGTCTCAGCCGGTCGGTACGTGCCACACTCGGGACTCGCGGGCGGTCCGCCCGCCGGACCGGAGGAGGCAGCGGTGGGGCGCACCCCGGAGATGGCCGAGCCTGCCGAGCGCCCGCTGATCGGGGCCCGGCTGCGGGCCGCGCGGCTGGCACGGCGGCAGACGGTGGCCGAGGTCGCGGCGGCGAGCGGGATGACCAAGGGCTTCCTGTCCCGGCTGGAGCGCGACCGGGCGAACGCCTCGGTCGCCGCGCTGATCCGGCTGTGCCACGCGCTGGACCTCGCGGTGGGCAGCCTGTTCGAGCCGCCGCCGGCGGGGGAGGTGGTCCGGCGGGGCGAGTACCCGCCGATCTCCTTCGGTGGCAGCGGGCTGCGCGAGTTCCTGCTCACGCCCAGGGGGGAGCACCGGCTGCAGGCCATCGTCACCGAGCTGGAGCCGGACGGCGGCAGCGGCGCGGAGCCGCACACGCTGCCCGGCGACGTCGAGTTCGTCTACGTGCTGGACGGGCTGTTGCGACTGGACTTCCCGGGCGGTGACCACGGCGAGTCCACCACGCTGGGGCCCGGTGACGCGTTGACCTTCACCCCGGGCATCCCACACCTGTTCCAGTCGGTCGCCCAGTCGGGCACCACCCGGGTGCTCTGGGTGATCAGCCCAGCGCTGCCGGACGGGGCGCGCCTGCACGGCCAGTCGGGGCGCTGAGCTGGGCAGATCCACCGGGAGGGCTCACCGTCCCGCCATCGCTACCGCGCGGACCGGGGCGCCGTCCGCGTCGGCCAGCGCGAGTGGGAAGAAGCTCAGCACCGGGTCGGCCAAGCGCTCCAGCGCGGACACGTTCGTCAGGTTCTCCATGATCACTCCGCCGGCGCCGAGCAGGATCTGGTGCGCGGGCAGCGAGCCGGGCTCCTCGCCGTCGGCGGGGGTCGGGTCCGGGCTCAGCGCGTCGATGGCGACCGAACGCACCCCGCTGGCCACGATCCGCCGGGCCGCGGCCGCGGTCAGCCAGGGGTGCTCCAGGTAGCGCGAGGTGCCGAAGTGCTCGGACCAGCCGGTGTGCAGCACCAGCACCGCGCCGGGCCTCAGCGCCGCCGCGCACGGCTCCAGCTCGGCCCAGTCGATCGGGGCCCTGGCGGGCCGGCCCCGGACGTCGGCGACCACTGCGGGCCCGTGGAACAGGGCGAGGTCGAGCTCGTCGAGGCGGGCTCCGTCGGCCAGCACATGGAAGGGCGCGTCCACGTGCGTGCCGGTGTGTGAGCCGGCGTGGATGCTCAGCACGTTCACCCCGTCCGCCGCGAGCTGGGCCGCCGGATGGATCGAGACGGGTGGGTCGCCCGGGTAGACCTGCATGCCCCCGTGCACCGGCTGGGACAGATCCACGATCTCCACGGCAGCTCCTGACCTAGACGACAGAGGTATCCTGGTAGAAAACAAGAGTTGTCTATTGCGGTTCCAGTCCTTACCCTGCCTGACAGGCGCTCCGCTGCGCGCAACCGACTGGAGGCGACGTGACCGCTACCCCGACGGCACCCGGTCCCCGCCAGCCCCGGGCCACCGAGGTCGAGCAACACGGCATCAACACCATTCCGGATGCCGACCGCTCCTCGGGCGCCTGGGACCTGTTCCGGATCCAGTTCGGCGGTGCGAACACCTTCGCCACGGTGCTCATCGGAACCACTCCGATCATGCTGGGGCTCACGCTGCCGCAAGCGGTGCTGGCCACTGTCCTCGGGGTGGTGGTCGGCGCGCTGATCCTGGCGCCGATGGGTCTGTTCGGGCCGCGCACCGGTACCAACAACGCGGTGTCCTCCGGAGCGCACCTGGGAGTGCGGGGCCGGGTCGTCGGCTCGTTCCTGTCCCTGCTCACCGCGATCGCGTTCTACTCGATCTCGGTGTGGGTCAGCGGGGATGCACTGGTCGGCGGCGCGGCGCGGTTGTTCGGGGTACCGGACTCGACGCTGCTGCGGGCCGCCGTGTACGCGGTGCTGGGCGCGGTGGTGATCGTCGTGGTTGTCTACGGCTACCAGTTCATGCTGTTGGTCAACAAGCTGGTGGTGGTCGCCAACACGGTGCTGATGCTGCTCGCCGTGCTGGCCTTCGCCGGTGCCTTCAGCGCGGCTCCGGCGGCCGGTGCCGGTGGCTATGCGCTGGGCTCGTTCTGGCCGACGTTCGTGCTCTCGGCGCTGATCGTGATGGGCAACCCGGTGTCGTTCGGGGCGTTCCTGGGTGACTGGTCGCGCTACATCCCGGCGGCCACCCCGCCGAGCCGGCTGCTCTGGGCAACCGTGTCGGCGCAGCTGGCGACCTTGGTGCCGTTCCTGTTCGGGGTGTTGACCGCGACCCTCACCGTGGGCCGGGGCGACTACGTGTTCACCCTGATCCAGCTGTCCCCGCTGTGGTACGCGCCGCTGCTGATGATCGTGGCGTTCCTCGGCGGGCTGTCCACCGGGATCACCTCGCTCTACGGCACCGGGCTGGACTTCTCCTCGGTGTTCCCCCGGCTGAGCCGGGTGGCCGCCTCACTGGTGGTGGGCGCGGTGGCTTTCGTGTTCATCCTGGCCGGGCGGCTGCTGTTCGACCTGACCGCCAGCGTCAACGCGTTCATCGGCGCGATCGTCATCTGCACGACGCCGTGGATGGCGATCATGATGATCGCTACCTGGTGCGCCGCGGTGACTACTTCCCGGCCGACCTCCAGGTCTTCAACGAGGGCCGGGTGGGCGGTCGCTACTGGTTCTCCGGCGGGGTCAACTGGCGGCCGATGACCGCCTGGATCGTGGCCGCGGTGGTCGGGCTGATGTTCGCCAACTACCCGCCGCTGGTGGTCGGCCCACTGCACGACGTCGCCGGTGGCATCGACATCAGCCTGCCGGTCAGTCTGGCGCTGGCCGCGGCGACGTACCTGGTCAGCCTGTGGGTGGCGCCGGAGCCCCGGTACGCGTTCGGCCCGACCGGACCGCGCTGGGTGCCGGTCCGCGACGGCGTGCCGCCGCCGATCACCGACGACACCGGTGCCTCGACGCACCGGGTGGCCCGCCGGGCCTGACCTGGTTCAATGCCCTGGCGGACAGCAAACGACCCCGGGCGGAGTTGCCGCCCGGGGTCGCTTGTCTAGTGGTCGACTTCAGATGACCTGCACCGAGTCGGCCTGCGGGCCCTTGGCGCCCTGGCTGACCTCGAAGGAGACACGCTGGTTCTCCTCGAGGCTGCGGAAGCCGGATCCCTGGATGGCCGAGTAGTGCACAAAAACGTCCGGGCCATTGTCGTCGGTGGAGATGAAGCCGAAGCCCTTCTCCGCGTTGAACCACTTCACAGTGCCCTGAGCCATGTCTCTCCTGATGTGCGTAACGACCGACACCGCGCCGGCCGGTGTTGCGCTGAGCCCGCGCTTATCTGAGAGGTTCCCCAGAGCCACGAAGCCCGGTCTGTCACGCTCCACGGACGCTTCGCAACGATCGAGGAAAACACGACTGCAACGTGCTGAAAGCTATCACAACGGGGCGTCGGAACGCTCTGTGCGGGTTGACCGTTCGGCTCTGAGCGGCCGGCTTGACGCGACGAACGGTAGTGCCCGACCAACGTCCACTGAGTGTGTACCGGATCTTCCGGAGATCGCCTGCGCTCGGCCGGCAACGCGCTCGAACCGGGGGTGTGGGCCGGTCGCGTCAGGCACTCCGGCGGTGTGCTGAAGCGGTATACATTGCCCCCGATGAGTGCGACCAGCACGCCGGCCGACCCGGGGCGGACCCGCCAGCCCCGGATGCCCATCGAGGTGCGCCGCGAACAGGTGTTGGACGTCGCGCTGAAGCTGATCGTCGAGAAGGGCTATGCGGCGGCCACCATGGAGGCGGTGGCCCGCGAGGCCGATCTCGCCAAGCCGAGGGTGTACAGCGCCTACCCGGGGCGCGGACCGCTGCTGCGCGCGCTGTTGGAGCGCGAGGAGCGGCGGGTGGTGGCCACCCTGGCCGAGGCGATGCCATCGTTCACCGAGGACGCCGACTTCGCCGAGACCCTGACCGCCGCCGCGGTCAACCTGCTGCGCGCGGTGTCCGAGTACCCGGTGTCCTGGCGGCTGCTGATGCTGCCGGCCGACGACACGCCGCCGGAGGTCCGGGAGCACGTCTCGGCCGGTCGGCGGTTCGCGCTCGAGCAACTGCGCGCCCTGCTGGTGTGGGGGAGTGGCCGGCGGGGTGGGCTGGGTGGCGTCGATCTCGAGCTGACCGTCCGCGCACTGTCGGCGGTCGGCGAGCAGGCCGTCCGGCTGGTGCTGACCGAGCCGACGGAGTTCACCCCCGAGCGGTACGGCGACTTCGCCCGCACGCTGCTCCGCGCCCTGGCCTCCTGACACCCGCCGTCAAGGCTCACGCCGCGCGACGCGGTAGCGCTCACGCTGCGCGACGAGGTAGCGCTCAGGCCGCGCCCCCGCGGAAACGCTCCGGCCGCGCGACGTAGCGCTCAGGCCGCGCCCCGTGGTAGCGCTCACGCTGCGCCCCGCGGTAGCGCTCAGGCCGCGCGACGCGGTAGCGCTCACGCCGCGCCCCGCGGTAGCGCTCGCGCTGCGCGACGCGGTAGCGCTCACGCTGCGCCCCGTGGTAGCGCTCACGCTGCGCGACAGCTCGCTGGTGCGCGCGCCGGCCGTGTTCGCGCCACGCACGCACGCACGCCGACGCAGCCACCGTGTCGCTCGCGCAGACCCCTCGGGGTCTGCGCGAACGGCGGCAGGTCTGTGCGCACACGGGGACTTGGCGGCGATTCCCGGTGACCCCGGGCCTCCCGGCGGCCGGCGAGAGCTCACGCCGCCCGTACCCGGTGCACCTCATTGACGTGCACCTCGTTACCGAGCTGCACAGCAGGCTGGTTTTTGCTCGCCCGGACCAGCCTCCTGTGTAGCTCGGTAACAACAGGCCGGGTGACGGGTTCCCGTTCCGGCCGTGTCCGCGCCGGCCGTGTCCGCGCCGGCCGTGTCCGCGCCGGCCGTGCCCGCGCCGGCCGTGCCCGCGCCGGCCGTGTCCGCCCCGGCACAGACCCCGTGCAACTCGCACAGCCCGTGCAGGGACTGTGCGAGCCGCGGTGGGTCTGTGCCGGCGGGGTTCACGTTCCGGCCGCGTTCGCGGTGCGGCCGGCGTTCGCGGTGCGGCGGGGGTTCGCGGGTGCGGCCGGGGTTCGCGGTGCGGCCGGGGTTCGCGGTGCGGCGGGGGTTCGCGGGTGCGGCCGCGGTTCGCGGTGCGGCCGGCGTTCGCTGTGCGGCCCGGGGTTCGCGGTGCGGCGGATCTACGGTGCGGGCCGGGTGCGGCCGGGGTTCGCGGTGCGGGCTGGGTTCACGGTGTGGCCGTGCCGCTCGCCGCCGTGAGAGCCGCTTCTGAATCGGTTCACCTGTGCCGGGGCCTTGGAGGGTGAACCCTAACACTGGTACGCATACTTAACGCATGCGTTACGTATGCGTTGATCGAAAACGGCCGGGCTCACGATGGCCGGGACCAACCGCGGCGGTCGCACCGCGGCGGGCCGATCGGACAACAGGCGGGTGCCGCTCGCCGGACGAGGAGCGAAAGATGTTCGTGCGCGGGCGTGCCACCGAGCCGCTGGATCCGAAGATCGTCGAGGCGTTGAGCAAGGTGCAGACCTCGACCCTGGGGCACCTGCGGGACTACGGCTTCCCCACGGGGCTCACCCCGATCCGCCGGCCCCTGAAGTTCGTCGGCCCGGCGTTCACCGTGCGCCTGCCGCACCTTGACTCCACCGCCCTGCACGTCGCGGCCGACGAGCTGCGGCCCGGCGACGTGCTGGTCATCGACCAGTGCGGGGACAGCCGCTCCTGCTTCGGCGGCATGGTGTCGTTCACCGCGGCCACCCGGGGCGCGGTCGGCGCGGTGGTGAGCGGCTCGATCAACGATGTGGACGAGATCCTCGAGCTGGGCCTGCCGGTGTTCTCCGCCGGCGTGTCCGCGCTGACCACCCGCATCCTGGGGGTGGAGGGCGCGATCAACGTGCCGGTCACGGTGGGCGGCGCGGTGGTCAACCCGGGCGACGTCGTGTTCGGTGACTCCGACGGGGTGGCCGTACTGGGTCGGGAGGAGGCGCTGGAGATCGCCGAGACGCTGCGGGACAAGGAGTCCGCCGAGCCGGAGCTGCGGCGCAAGATCTCCGGGGGCACCCGGCTGGCCGAGTGGTCCGGCGCGCTGGCCGCGTTCGAGGCCAAGCTCGATCCCACCTCGGTGCGGTGACGCCGTGGCCGGGTCGATTCAGAGCGGTCGCACCGAACCGTCGGTAGGTGGCCGGGCAGACGAAGCGCCGACCGGCGGGACGCGGTGGCTGATCAGCGCCGGGCTGTTGCTGCCGGTGACCTTCGTGATGAGCATGGACCGGGCCGCAATGACAGCGGCGGCTCCGGTCATCCAGAAGGAGCTCGAGTTCTCGGTCACCCAGATGTCGGTGATCCTGACCGCGTTCTGGTGGGCCTACGCGCTGTTCCAGGTGCCCGGTGGCCTGGTCACCCGCCGCTTCGGCCCGCGCCGGACGCTGGCGCTGGCCGGGCTGTGGTGGTCGGTGTTCACCTTCGTCACCCCGTACGGCGTGGTGTTCCTCGGCTTCGTGGTGATCAGGGCGGTGCTCGGGATCGGGCAGGCGGCCGACTGGCCCGCCTCGGTGTTCACCCTGCACCGCTGGTTCCCGCAACGCGAGCAGTCCAGGGCGAACTCGCTGCTGCTCTGCGGGCTGTACCTGGGCAACGTGGTCGGCACCCCGCTGGTGGTGTGGATCATGACGTCGTTCGGCTGGCACCAGGTGTTCCACCTCTTCGCGGCGGTGGGTGCGGTGCTCGCCCTGCTCTGGTGGTGGCAGGTACGCGACGAGCCGCGCGAGCACCCGCGCATCTCGGCGGCCGAGGTCCGCTACATCGAGTCCGGCCGCGGGGTCGACGAGATCGAGCGCCGGGCCGAGCTGCCCTGGCGGGCCTTCTTCGGCTCCGGGCAGTTCTGGGCGATCGGCGCGCAGTACGCGTGCCTGCTGCTGATCCAGGGTTTCTTCGCCACCTGGCTACCGACCTACCTGGTGGAGGCGCGCGGGCTCTCGCTCAAACAGATGGGCTGGCTGGGTGCGCTGCCCTGGGTGGCCATGCTGATCGGGGTCTTCGGCGTCGGCGCGCTCAACGACCGGCTGGTGCGGCGCTGGTCCAGCCGAATCCGCCTCGCCGCCGCCGGATACCTCGCCGCCGCCACGTTCCTGGTGCTCGGCGCGCTGACCGCCAGCGTGCCGTGGATGATGCTCTTCCTCTGCCTGAGCCTCGGCTCGGTCGGCATGGTGCAGGTCCAGGTCTGGGCCGCGTGCCAGGACCTGGGCGGCGAGCACTCCGCGACGGTGACCGGCTGGACGAACCTGTGCGGCAACCTGATGTCGGCCGCCGGCCCGCTGTTCACCGGCATCCTGGTCGGCATCGGCGGCGACTGGCTGCTGGCACTGATGATCCTGGCAGTCGCCGGGGTACTCGGAGCGGGCTGTTGGTTCTTCGTCCACCCGGAGCGTCCGCTGCGCACCGGCACTGTCCCCTCGAACGTCACGCCCTGACCGATCTGCCCGGACGAAGGAGCTAACACCGTCATGACCGTGCCTGTCGCCGTCGCCCAGTTCGCCACCGGACTGGACAAGACGGAGAACCTGAAACTGGTCCGCGAGGCGATCACCACCGCCGCAGATGCCGGCGCCCAGCTGGTGATCACCCCGGAGAACGGGATGTACAACGATCCGACGAACGTGGGCACCGACGCCGGCTACCCGGAACCGCTGGACGGGCCGTTCCTGACCGGGATCCGGGACACCGCCCGCGCCGCCGGTGTGACCGCGGTGGTCGGCATGGCCGAGTCGGTCGAGGGCGACGCCAGGGCGTACAACACGCTGGCTGTCGTCGGGCCGGACGGGGCGCTGATCGGGGTTTATCGCAAGGTCCACCTGTACGACGCGTTCGGCTACGCGGAGTCGGACAAGATCATCCCTGCCGAGGTCACCGACCCGCTCACCTTCGACCTCGGCGACCTCCGCTTCGGCGCGATGACCTGCTACGACCTGCGGTTCCCGGAGATGGCGCGGACGCTGGTGGACGCCGGCGCCACCGCGATCGTGCTGCCGGCGGCCTGGGCGTCCGGCCCGGCCAAGGAGGACCACTGGGCCACCCTGGTCCGGGCCAGGGCCATCGAGAACACCTGCTTCGTGCTCGCCAGCGGGCAGACCGGGCCGCGCTGCACCGCGCAGAGCATGATCGTCGACCCGATGGGGACCGTGGTGGCCTCGGCGGGGGAGCAGCCGGGTTTTGCGCTCACCTCGATCGGCCTGGACCGGGTCGAGCAGGTGCGTACGGTGAACCCGTCGCTGGCGAACCGCCGGTTCCGGGTCACCCCGGCGTGACCGTCGCGTCCGGGGCCGGACCTCTAGACTCGCTCTCGCTGGCCCCGGACCCAAGGATTGTGTTGATGCGGGAACCGATCGCGCTGCCGAGGGTGCGGCCCGACCTGCCGGTCGTGGCGCGCCCGCCGGACGTGCCGGCCAAGGACTTCGCCTACCAGTACATCAAGGCGCTGATCGTCGACCTGACGCTGCCGCCCGGCGACATCGTCACCGAGATGGACATCGCCGGTGTCACCGGGCTGTCCCGGACCCCGGTGCGCGAGGCGTTCCTGCGGCTGGACGCCGAGCGGCTGATCCAGCTGCTGCCCCGGCGCGGCGCACTGGTCGCCCCGGTGACCGCGCGGCAGATCCGCGAGCTGTCCCGCACCCGGCTGGCGCTGGAGCTGTACGCGGTGCGGGAGCTGCACGAGCGCCGGATCCCGGTGGCCGACCAGCTGTGGCCGCTGGTCCACAAGCAGCGGGCGCTGCTCGACGACGGCGCGCCCTACCCGGAGATCATCGCCTGTGACCGGGAGTTCCACGCCACCATCGTGCGGGCGGTCGGCAACACCGTGATGACCGAGCTGTACGCGTCGATGGGGGATCGCCAGCAGCGCACCGGGGTGGCCGCGTTCATGGCCCAGCCCGGCCGCGCCGAGTTCGCCGTGGAGCACCACGAACGGATCGCCGAGGCACTGGAGCGCGCGGATCTGGCCGGTGCCGAGGAGATGCTGCGCGAGCACCTGGACCGGCACACCGACGAGCTGGACCGCTACCTGCCGTAGTTCGGGCCCGCAGCCCGTGCCGGCCGCACAGAGCCCGTGCCGGCCGCACAGGGGTTGCATGGTCTGTGCGGCCGGCACTGGGTCTGTGTCAGCTACTACGCGGTGCGCGCCGCCGCTGTGCTCGCCGCGGTTGCCAGGGCGTCCAGCGCGCGGCCGATGTCCGGTCGGCGGCCGGCGCCCGGGCCGGTCAGCGCGAACACCTTCCGGGTCACCGGCCGGCTCAGCGGGTGCAGGCTGACCGGCGCCCCGCCCTCCGGCAGGGCCAGCCTCGGCACCAACGCGACACCGGCGCCGGCCGCGACCAGGGCGGTGAGCACCGCGAAGTCGGTGGCCTCGGCGACCGTCTCCGGGACGAAACCGGCCGCCCCACAGGCCCGCTGGATCATCTCGTGGCAGGACTCGGCCGGCTTCGGCGCCAGCCACCGCGCCGTGCTGAAGTCGCCGAGCTCCACGATCTGGTCCGGCTCCAGACCGCGCGCGGCGGCCATCGACGGCGGCACCGCGAGCAGCACCGGATCGTCCAGCAGCCGCCGCTCCTCGAAGCTGGTGGGGACCTTGCGGGGGAGCAGCGAGTAGCTGTGCACGACGGCGACCTCCACGTTCCGGCGCAGCAGCGCGGCTACCGCGGCGTCCGGCTCGTGCTCGACGAGCCGCAGTGCCACCGGTCCGGCCGGGTCGTCCCGCAGCGCCGCCCAGGCCGACGGCACCAGGGTCCGGGCCGCCGAGGGGAAGGCGGCCAACCGGACCGTCCCGGTGCCGCGCCCGGAGAGCGCGGCCATCGCCGACTCGGCGGCGCCGAGGTCGTCCAGGATGATCTCGGCGTGCGACACCAGCAACCGGCCCGCCGGGGTCAGCGTGAGAGTTCGGCCGCGCTTCTCCAGCAGTCGCGTGCCGGCCTCGCGCTCGAGCGTGGCCAGGTGCTGGGAGACGGCCGGACCGGTCAGGTGCAGCGACTCGGCCGTGGCCGCGACCGTGCCGTGCTGGGCCATGCGGTGCAGGATGCGGAGCCGGCGCAGATCCAACATGTAAGTCCTACTTTGCTGATCAAGTAGAAAGAGTAAATAGTACTTATCGATGGTAGCCGCCATCCTGGTGGCATGGGTACCCCGCGTAATCCGCGAGCGTCCGTCGCACTGGCTCTCACCGTCGTGCTGTGGGCCTGCGCGTTCCCGGCGATCCGGGTCGGGGTGGCCGGCTACGGCGTGGCCGCGCTGTCGGTACTGCGGCTGGGCGTGGCGTCGGTGGCGCTCGGACTGGCCGCGCCGCTGCTGCGGGTCCGGCTGCCCAGGCGCGCCGATCTGCCGTTGATCGCGCTGTGCGGGCTGGCCGGGATGAGCGCGTACCAACTGCTGCTGAACTGGGGTGAGGTCGCGGTGCCGGCCGGTACCGCGAGCCTGCTGGTGTCCACCGCCCCGGTGTTCAGCGTGCTGCTGGCCTACCTCTTTCTCGGCGAGCGGCTCGGCCGGCTCAAGCTGGTCGGCAGTGCGGTGGCGCTGGCCGGCTCGGCGGTGATCGCATTGGCCGGCGGCGACGCGCACTACGCCTCGGCCGCCTGGCTGGTGCTGGCCGCGGCGGTGGTGCAGGGCGTCTACCACTGCGCCTGCAAACCGCTACTGCGCCGCTACACCGGCCTCGAGGTCGCCTGTTACGCGATGTGGGCCGGCACCCTCTTCCTGCTCCCGCTGGCCCCGGCGGCGATCGGGCGGATTGCGTCGGCGCCGATCGGGGCAACAGTGTCGGTGGTGTTCCTCGGCCTGCTCCCGTCCGCTGTCGGCTTCGTGACCTGGGGGTACGCGGTCGCCCGGTTCACCGTGACGGTGGCCACGGCGGCGCTGTACCTGGTGCCGGTCGTCGCGCTCGCGGTCGCGTTCGGCTGGCTGGGCGAACGGCCGCGGCTGATCGAGCTGGTCGGCGGGCTGGTCAGCATCGCCGGTGTCGCGCTGATCCACCTGGGGTCCCGGCACCCGGCGTCGGCGCAGTCAGCGCACCCGGCCGCGGATCCGGGGCATGAGTCGTCGGCCGCCGAAGGTGTGGGGCACGCTTCCCCGGGACGGTCGCCCACCGTTGCGGGCGCTCGGATCAGCCGCGCCGTCAGCCGTGATGCTGTCGGCGTCCGCCGGGCGCCTGGCCCACGGGATGCCGACCCGGCCGCGCCGGCGCTCCCGGGTGATCCGGGCCTCGGCGACCTGGGTGTTGAGCTGCTGGCTCCGCATCCTGGCGAGCAGCAGCATCGTCGCGCCGTGCCCGAGCGCAGTCAGCAGCAGCAGGACGCCGGTGCGGGCGATGATCGGCCGGGGGCCCGGGTCGTCACCGAGGTCGATCGAGGCGACCAGTAGGGCGGTGCCCAGCATGACCAGGTGGAACAGCACCGCGACCAGGACCGCCACCTGCCGGGAGTGCGCCGGGTCCTGGTAGACCTCGTCGAGGTAGGCCGGGCTCTGCCGGAGGATCAGCTGCCCGTCCGCCACCACGATGACCACCCCGATGAGCAGGATGAGCAGGTACGGGGTGCTGCTCACGGCGATTGACCTCCGACCGGGGGTGACAGCTGGGTCAGGTGGGTGCCGACCCGGGGCTGAATACCCGGTACGGCGGCGTTGAACCAGTCGCATTGAACCAGTCGCATTGAACCAGTCGCACTGAACCAGTCGGCCGACGCTACATCGCCGGGTTCGCCCGGGACTCCTGTGCGGACCGCGGGAGCGGCACCCGCCGCGACGCCGGGGCCGTCCTGGCTTGGATGAGGCCACCGCGGCGCACCTTGCTCAGCTCGACGGCGACTTCGCGCAGACTCTGGTAGGTCCGCACCGGGAGCCGGGTCAGCTCGCCGGTGTAGGCCGTGCCCGCGCCGTAGTACTGCGCCTGGGCGATCACCTGCCAGCGCTGGGCCGGAAACTCCAGGCCGGCAAGCACCTGCAGGATGCCGATCGACATGTGATCGACGTTGTTCCGCATTGTCTTCACCCGCTTGTGCTTGATCCTGATGTGACCGGTGTCACCCCGGTATGCCCGCCTTCCCGGATGCACAAACCTGCGTGTCTCAAAGTCGGAAATCCGGCGGTTGGAATGCCCTGACGGTGGTACCCAATGGCGGGGTGACCTGGGGAGCCGGAGGAGATCGGATGCTGACCGAGCGGGAACAACGGACACTGCGCGAGATCGAGCTGAGGCTGTCCGCCGACGCTCCTGACCTTGCCGCGAAGATGAGGGACCGGCGGACGCGCCAGCCGATGCAAGGCGTTCGACTCGCCCATGACGTGGTGGCGGTCTTCGCCGCGCTGTCGGCGACCGGGTGCTTCGCGGTGGGCGTGATCGGCGGGGGGCTGGTCGCGGCGCTGTTCGCCGCGGTGGTGGTGCAGGTGCGGGTCCTGCGGTTCCCGCCGCAACCCGATGCCGGCGGCACCCTGCCGGGCCGCCGCCGCAGGGGACCGGGCTGGCGCTCGGGGCACGGCCGCACGGACGGGGCGCCGCGCTAGCCGGATCACCGCGTGGCCGCGGCTCTGCCGGATCACCGGGCCGTGCTCCGGCGGCCGAGAGGGGCCGACAGGAGCCGAGAGGATTAGCCTTTCACCGTGGGGCATCGCTTGGTGTCCAGCCGCGGATGATCGGTGGTCGAGAGCACCTTGGCGGAGTCAGCGAAGCTCGGCGCGGTGGGGGTCGTGCTGCACCCGCGCCGTGACAATGCGCAGGCGGTGGAGGCCATCGCGGCCTGGGCGAAGTCCCGGTCCGTGCGGGTGCTCGGTCTCGCCGAGGAGTTGGACCGGCTCCGGGACCTCGCCGAACCGGTGAACGCCGATCAGCTGGCGGCCGAGGTCGACCTGCTGGTGAGCCTGGGTGGCGACGGCACCATGCTGCGCGCGCTGCGAATGGTGGACGGCTGCAAGGTGCCCGTGCTCGGGGTCAACCTGGGCAAGCTGGGCTTCCTCGCCGAGGTCGATGTGCCCGACCTGGCCGCCGCGCTGGAGGCGATCGGCCGAGGTGAGCACCGGGTCGAGACGCGCGTCTCGGTGACGGCCGACGTGGGCGGGCAGTCGAGTACGGCGTACAACGACGTCGTACTGGCGCGGCGCCCTGGCCAGGGGATGGCGGCGGTCGCGCTCTGGGTGGAGGGCAAGCCGTTCGTCCGCTATTCGGCCGACGCGATCATCGTCTCCACCCCGACCGGGTCGACCGCGTACAACTTCTCCGCCGGTGGGCCGATCGTCTCGCCGAGAGCCCAGGGACTGCTGGTGACCCCGGTCGCGCCGCACTCCTCCTTCAACCGCTCGCTGTTCCTGAGCTGCAGCGAGCCGCTGGCACTGGAGGTGCTCACCGGCAGCGGTGTGCTCGCGGTCGAGGTCGACGGCGAGGTCCGGATGGACGTCCGGCCGGGAGACATCATGCAGCTTGGCGTCGACCTGGACGGTGGGCAGGTGGTCCGGTTCGCCGGCTCCAGCTTCTACGACCGCGCGCGACGCAAGCTGCGGGTGACCGACTCCGCCGAGCTCGGCTGACCTCGGCGACATAACCACTTAGATTCGTTTGACAGGTTAGAAGCAGTGTGCTTGGCTGTGCCTAACCGCAAACGGCACTCTAAGGGGTTAGACATGGTCGAGGTTCGGTACCGCTACCAGGACGTCCGGGGGCACCAGCTGTTCTACCGGGAGGCCGGCCCGGTCGATGGGCCGACCATCGTGCTGCTGCACGGCTTCCCGACCAGCTCGTTCATGTTTCGCGAGCTCATCCCGCTGCTCGCCGACCGCTACCACGTGATCGCGCCGGACTACCTGGGGTTCGGCCTTTCCGATGCGCCGGCGGTGGACGAGTTCGAGTACACCTTCGACGCGCTCACCGAGCTCACCGCCGAGCTGCTGCGGCAGATCGGTGTGACCCGCTACGCGATCTACGTGCAGGACTACGGCGCGCCGGTCGGCTGGCGGCTCGCGCTGCGTGACCCCTCGGCGGTGTCGGCGGTCATCTCGCAGAACGGCAACGGCTACGAGGCGGGCTTCGTGCCGGAGTTCTGGTCGCCGATCTGGGCCTACGGCGAGGACGCCGACCCGGAGACCGGGGACGCGTTGCGCGGCGCGCTGGGCCTGGACGCGATCCGGCGGCAGTACGTGCACGGTGTGGCGGACCCGAGCGTGGTCAGCCCGGACACCTGGCACCACGACTTCGCGCTGGTCAGCCGCCCGGGCAACGACCTGGTCCAGCTGCGGCTGTTCCGCGACTACCGCACCAACCGCGACCTCTACCCCCGGCTGCACGAGTACCTGCGCGCCAGCCAGGTGCCGCTGCTCGCGATCTGGGGTCGCAACGACGAGATCTTCGGCCCGGACGGCGCCCGCGCGTTCGCCGCCGACCTGCCGGACGCGGAGATCGAGCTCCTTGACGGCGGCCACTTCCTGCTGGAGAGCCACCTGGACACGGCCGCCGGCTACATCCGGGGCTTCCTGGGGCGGGTGCTGGAGCGCCAGCCGGCCGGGGTCGCCGGCTGATCCGGGGCAGCTGATCCGGCGCGGGGGCTCCGTGCCGGGTCAGCTGTGGCCGGGTCAGCTGTCGGAGAGTCGTTCCGGTTGCTGCGGGCCGCCGTCCAGCAGGGCGGCCCGCACCGCGGGCGGCCAGGGCACCGCCTTCGGCTCGCCCGGGGAGGCGAAAGCGATGAACAGGTGGCCGTCGGCGGCCACGGTCTCGCCGGAGCTGACCCGGAAGTCGTAGCGGATGGACTTCTCGCCGACCCGGCCGACCGCCAGCTCGATCCGCACCGACTGCCCGAACCAGAGCCGGTCCCGGTAGTTGACCTCGTAGCGGACCCGGGGGATCCGGCCGAACAGATCGACCACACCGCGCCGTTGCAGCAGCGCCGTCTCGGCGGCGTCCACCCAGCGCTGCACGGCGCTGTGGTGGTGGTGACCGGCGGCGTCGGTGTCTATCCACTCGACCTTGCGCTCGATGACGACACTCGGCAGCACCGCATGATCTTCCACTCGACGCAGCATATCCAGTGGCCCCGCCCGGCCCGGGCCATTGTGCGCCGGCTCGTTCACCGGGCGTCCACCACCGGGTTGCGCAGGGTGCCGATGCCCTCGATGGTCGCCTCGACGACGTCGCCGGGCCGAAGGAACTGCGGCGGGTTCTGCGCGGCGCCCACGCCCTGGGGCGACCCGGTGGCGATCACGTCGCCGGGCTCCAGGGTGACGCCGGAGCTGATGTCGGCGATCAGCTGGGCGACCGTGAACAACATCTGCGCACTGTTGCCCTTCTGCTTCACCTCGCCGTTCACCTTCAGGCCCAGGTCCAGGGTCTGCGGGTCCGGCACCTCGTCGGCGGTGCGGATCGCCGGGCCGAACGGGGCGTACGAGTCCTGGCCCTTCGAGAAGAACCACTGGCCGGATCGGCGCTGGTCACGGGCGCTGATGTCGTTGACGATGCTGTAGCCGAACACATGGTCCAGCGCGTTCTCCCGGTTGACCCGCCTGGCGGTCCGGCCGATCACCACCGCGAGCTCGCACTCCCAGTCCAGCTGCTCGGTCAGGTCGCCGTTGTGCTGGATCGGCTCACCCGGCCCGACCACGGCGGTCGCCGGCTTGCTGAACAGCACCGGGCGGGTGGGCAGGTCCTTCGCGGTGTCCAGGGTGCGGCTGGACTCCTCGACATGCTCGACGTAGTTCAAGCCGACGCCGATGATCTTGCCGGGGCGCAGCGGGGCGTGCAGCCGCACCGACTCCAGCGGGCGGACCAACCGCTCCGGCGACCTGGCGGCGATCTCGGCGAGGACATCGGGGCCGGCGGCGACCACGTCGAGCAGGCTGCCGTAGCCGAGGCCGAGGTCGGCGACGCCGCTCTCGACCAGTACGCCGGGGCGGGCCGGGCGGGTGCGTCGGAGAAGGTGACGAGAAGCATCGGGATCCCTCAGTTCGGGGTGACGGGCTGGTGGCCGTCGTTGTCGGGGTAGGCCTCTTCGCGCCAGAAGCCCAGTGCGCGCATGACCGGGAAGTCGTTGAACGAGAACAGGCACGCGTCGTCGGAGGTGCTCGCGTTGGCGTGCTCGTGCCAGGCCCAGGACGGCACGCAGAAGATGTCGCCCTCGGTCCAGTCGATGCGCTGGCCGGCGACGATCGAGGTGCCACTGCCCTTGGCGGCGGTGTAGATCTTGGAGCCGACCTGGCGGTGCGCGCTGGTGGACTCGCCGGCGCGCAGCAACTGCATGTGCGCGCTCATCGTCGGCATCACCGAGCCGCCGGTGAGCGGGTTGCTGTACTCCATGATGATGCCGTCGTACGGCGAGCCGTCGCTGGCCTTCGCCGCGTTGAGCAGTGCCTCGTAGGTCGGTTCCCACGGGTAGGCGAGCAGTGGTGAGTGGCTCTTGTGCCAGGTGTCGGCGCCGAACGGGCGCAGCTGCCCGGCCCCGTAGGTGTACAGCGAGGAGTTCGTGACGCCGACCTGCTTCTGGTAGACGTCCGGGTGCACCTCGTAGAACGGTGCGTCCAGCGCGTTGACCAGCGGGATGTCCAACCCGTCCTGCCAGATCACCGGTCCGGCGGGGTCAGGGCCACCCTCGATGCCTTCGTTGCCGTGCTCGTGCCAGGTCCAGTTCGGGGTGATCGCGAAGTCGCGCGGGCCGACCTTCAGCTTCTGTCCGTCCACGATCGTCCAGGCCCCGGTGCCCTCCAGGACGAACCGCAGCGCGGCCGCCTGGTGCCGGTGCGCGGTCATCGACTCGCCGGGCCCCATCACCTGCAGGCCGGTGTAGAGCAGCCCGACGGTGGCGGCGATGTCGCGGCGCTCCGGGTTGTAGAGCGCGACCACCCTGCGCCCGGCGTCGTCCCCGCTGACCAGGCGCAGCGCCTCCAGCACCAGTGGGCGCAGGTCGGCGTAGCTCCACTTCACCGGCCTGGACTGGGGCTGCGGGTACCAGGGCTCGATCTTGTTGGCGATCGTCCACAGCGCGCCAGCCTCCAGTGCGGCCAGCTTCGCGTAGTACGCCTCCAGGTCCGCCGTGTCGCGGACCCTCGCCCTGCCGAGCATGTCGTCGCTGTAGGTGGTCACCGCTGCTCCTCCTCATGGGTGGTTCGCGCTCAAATCAATATAGCGTCTATCTGACGACAAAAAAATACTCTACAGTCACCTTCATGGCTGACCGGCACTGCTACCGGGCCTGCGCCGAAGGAGGACACATGCGGATCGCCGTGGTGGGCGGTGGGCCGGGCGGCCTTTTCTTCGCCGCGCTGGCCAAGCGGTTCGACCCGGGCCGTGAGGTGGTGGTCTGGGAGCGCAACGCCGCCGACGACACCTTCGGCTTCGGGGTGGTGTTCTCCGACGAGACGATGGAGGGCGTCGCGCGGGCCGACCGGACGCTGTTCGCCGAGGTCGAGCGGCACTTCGCCCGCTGGTCGGACATCGACGTGGTGCACCGGGGCCAGACCGTGACCTCCGGCGGGCACGGGTTCGCGGCGATCAACCGCAAGGTGCTGCTGCAGCTCATGCGGTGGCGCTGCGAGGAGGTCGGGGTGGACCTGCGGTTCAGCTCGACGGCGCCGCCGGTCGAGTGGCTGTCGCGGGAGTACGACCTGGTCGTGGCCGCCGACGGGGTCAACTCGGGGATCCGTCAGCAGTTCGCCGCCACGTTCGGCACGTCCCTGGACACCCGGTCCGCGCGGTACATGTGGCTGGGCACCGACAAGGTCTTCGACGCCTTCACCTTCATCGTCGAGCAGACCCCGTTCGGCCCGATGCAGGTGCATGCCTACCCGTTCAGTGCCGAGCGCAGCACCTTCATCGTGGAGCTGAGCGAGGCGACCTGGCGGGCCGCCGGCTTCGACGCCGATGCGGACGCGGCGGCCGGGCTACCCCCCGGGGTGAGCGACGAGCGCAGCGTGGCCCGGTTGCGGGAGCTGTTCGCGCCGCACCTCGGCGACGCCGACCTGATCGCCAACAACTCGAGGTGGATCCGCTTCAACACCGTGCGCAACCAGAGCTGGCGGCACCGGAACACGGTGTTGCTCGGCGACGCGGCGCATACCGCCCACTTTTCGATCGGATCCGGGACGAAGCTCGCGATGGAGGACGCGGCGGCCCTCGCCGGGTGCCTGCGCGGCGCCGGCGACACCGGCGGCGGGATCGACATCGACGCGACGCTGGCCGACTACGAGGCGCAGCGCCGGCCGGTGGTGCACAGCACGCAGCGGGCCGCGCAGGCCAGCCTGGAGTGGTTCGAGGACATCGCGCACGTGGTCCACCAGGACACCCCACAGTTCGCGTTCAACCTGCTCACCCGCAGCCGGCGGGTCACCTACGACAACCTGGCGCTGCGTGATCCGGAGTACGTGGCCGACCTGACCCGCTGGTTCGACGGCCAGGCCGGAGCCGGACCCGGAGCCGGGGCGGACGGCGAGCCCGGAGCCGGGTCGGACGGCGGGGCCACGAGCCCGCTGTTCCAGCCGTTCCGGCTCGGCCCGGCGACCCTGAAGAACCGGATCGTCACCGCGCCGATGGCCACCTACACGGCCCGGGACGGGATGCCTGGCGAGGAGGAGGAGCTCTGGCTGGCCGGCTCGGCACTCGGCGGCTCCGCACTGGTGCTCACCGGGATGACGGCGGTCAGTGCGGACGGGCGCGCCACGCCACGCTGCAGCGGGCTCTACGACGACACCCAGGCAGCGGCCTGGCGACAGATCGTGGACCGGATCCACCGGGTCTCCACCGCGCTGGTCGGCGTACAGCTCACGCACGCGGGCCGCAGGGCGGGGCAGCCGGCACCGGGGGAGCCGGCGGCCGGAGCCGGCTGGCCGACCGTGGCGCCCTCGCCGATCCCGTTCACCGCGGCCGAACCGGCACCCCGCGAGCTCGACGGGAGCCAGCTCGCCGCCATCCTGGCCGACTTCGTCGCGGCGACCGGGCGGGCCGAGCGGGCCGGCTTCGACGTCCTCGAGCTGCAGGCCGGGCACGGGCACCTGCTGTCCAGCTTCCTGTCACCGCTGACCAACCGGCGCACCGACGGCTACGGCGGCCCGCTGGCCGCCCGGCTGCGCTACCCGCTCGAGGTGCTCGACGCGGTGCGCGCGGCCTGGCCGGCCGGCAAGCCGCTGCTGGTGCGGATCTCCGCGGTGGACTGGGCGGACGGCGGCACCACCGTGGACGACGCCGTCGAGATCGCCAGGGCACTCGCCGCGCACGGCGCCACCGCGATCGACGTCTCCAGTGGCGAGGTGGTGGCGCACGAGCTGCCCGGGTACGGCCGCGGCTACCAGACCCCGTTCGCCGAGCGGATCCGGCACGGCGCCGCCGTCCCGACGATCGCGGTCGGCGGCATCTCCACCGCCGACGACGCCACCTCGATCATCCTGGCCGGCCGCGCGGACCTGGTCGCGGTGGGCCGCGCCGCGCTGCACGACCCGGCGTGGGCGTTGCACGCGGCGGCCGAGGCCGGCTACCAGGGCCCCGGCGCCCAGTGGCCCGCGCACTACCTGCCGGGCCGCACCCCGCCGCCCGGGCGCGGCAGGGACCGGGTGCGGCCGGGGTCGGCCGCACCGTTCGACCCCGAACCGGAGATCCACAGCCGTTGGCGCCCGGCGGGCCGATCCGCCGGCGAACTCGTCACGAGGTGACCCCCATGCTCGAACTGCCCCGCTTCACCGCCGCCGCGGTGCAGCACAGCCCGGTCTTCCTGGACCCGGCCGCGACGGTGCGCAAGGCCGTCGGGCTGATCGAGGAGGCCGCCGCCAACGGCGCCACGCTGGTGGCGTTCCCCGAGGTGTTCGTCCCCGGCTACCCGTACTGGAACTGGACGATGAACCCGGTCCAGGGGTCGCCCTGGTTCGAGAAGCTCTACCGGGCAGCCGTCGACGTACCCGGCCCGGAGGTCGCCGAGCTGTGCGCGGCAGCGCGGCGGCACCGCACCACGGTGGTGATCGGGGTGAACGAGCGCGGCCGGCACAGCCTCGGCGTGCTGTACAACACCGTGCTCACCATCTCCTCGGGCGGTGAGCTGCTCGGCGTGCACCGCAAGCTGGTGCCGACCTGGGCGGAGAAGCTCACCTGGACCCACGGCGACGGCAGCTCGCTCAAGGTGCACGGCACCGAGGTCGGCCGGATCGGTGTGCTGGCCTGCGGCGAGAACACCAACACGCTGGCCCGGTTCGCGCTGCTGGCGCAGGGCGAGCAGGTGCACGTGGCCAGCTACATCGCGCTGCCGGTGGCGCCGGAGGACTACGACATGGCGGACGCGATCGCCATCCGGACCGCCGCGCACGCCTTCGAGGGCAAGATCTTCTCGGTCGTCTCCACGTCCACGATCTCCGAGGAGATGATCGACGCGATCGCCGGGGACGACCAGGCGGTGCGCGACCAGCTGGCCCGCAAGCGCAACGCGCTGTCCGGGATCTTCGGCCCGGACGGCCGCCCGGTGACCGAACCGCTGATCGACACCGAGGGCATCGTGTACGGCGAGGTCGATCTCGCGCGGTGCATCCAGGCGAAACAGATGCACGACATCATCGGCCACTACAACCGGTTCGACGTGTTCTCGCTGCACCTGAACGCGACGCCGTTGCAGCCGCTGGTGATCACCGGCCGCCCGGCCGAACCCACCCCGGTACTGCCCGAGCAGGAGTGAGTCGTGCAGCTCTCGACCAGTGCGCATGTGGACACGTTCTGTCGGGACAACCTGCCGGCGCGGCGGGACTGGCCCGAGCTCGTCTTCGACCTGCCGGAACTGCGCTACCCGGACCGGCTGAACTGCGCGACCGAGTTGTTGGACGGGGCGGTCGGGAGGAGGGGGCCCGACCGCCCCTGTGTGCTCTCGCCGACCGGGACCTGGAGCTACGGCGAGCTGCTGGCCAGGGCGAACCAGGTTGCCGGCGTCCTGGTGGAGCTCGGCGTCGTGGCGGGCAACCGGGTGCTGCTGCGCGGGCCGAACAACCCGTGGCTCGCCGCCTGCTGGCTGGGCGTGCTCAAGGCGGGTGCCGTCGCGGTCACCACGATGCCGTTGCTGCGCGGGCACGAGCTGTCCAAGATCGTCGAGGCCAGCCGGCCCACGCTGGCGCTGACCGACCACCGCTTCGCCGCCGAGCTGCACGCGCTCGGCGGGGACCTGCCGGTGCTGAGCTACGGCGGCGACGCACCCGACGACCTGAGCGTGCGCGCCGCCGCCCGGCCCGCCACCTTCGACGACGTGCCGACCGCGGCCGACGACGTCGCGCTGCTGGCGTTCACCTCCGGTACCACCGGGGCGCCCAAGGCCACCATGCACTTCCACCGCGACGTGCTGGCGATCGCCGACACCTTCTCCCGGCACGTGCTGCGGCCGACCCCGGACGACGTGTTCACCGGCTCGCCGCCGCTCGCCTTCACGTTCGGCCTCGGCGGGCTGCTGGTGTTCCCGCTGCACGCCGGCGCGGCCACCCTGCTGGTGGAGAAGGCCGGCCCGGTCGAGCTGATCGAGACCGCCGCACGGCACGGCGTGACGGTCCTGTTCACCGCGCCGACCGCGTACCGGGCCATCCTCGCCTCGCCGAGCGCGCACCTGCTGCGCGGGCTGCGGCGTGCCGTGTCCGCCGGCGAGTCACTGTCGGCCGAGCTGGCCACCCGGTTCCACGTGGCCACCGGGCGCTGGCTCATCGACGGCATCGGCGGCACCGAGATGCTGCACATCTTCATCTCCGCCGCCGACGACGAGGTGCGCCCGGGCGCCACCGGCAAGATCGTGCCCGGCTACCGCGCCGCCGTGCTCGACCCGGACGGGCACCCGGTACCGGACGGCACGCCCGGGCTGCTCGCCGTCAAGGGCCCGACCGGCTGCCGCTACCTCGCCGACGACCGGCAGAGCCAGGCCGTGCGCAACGGCTGGACGCTGACCGGGGACACCTTCGTCCGCGACGCCGACGGCTACTACTGGTACCGGGCCCGCAGCGACGACCTGATCATCTCCGCCGGTTACAACATCGCCGGGCCGGAGGTGGAGGAGGTGCTGCTCGGGCACCCCGACGTGCTCGACTGCGCCGTCGTCGGCACCCCCGACCCGGACCGGGGCGCGATCGTCACCGCGTTCGTGGTGCTGGCGCCCGGGGTGGCCGGCGGCGAGCACACCCGGCGCGCGCTGCAGGAGTTCGCCAAGTCCTCGATGGCGCCGTACAAGTACCCCCGGCTGCTCGAGTTCGTGCCCGCGCTGCCCCGCAACGCGAACGGCAAGCTGCAGCGCTACCTGCTGCGCCGGCGGGCGGCCGCGCTACCGGTAGGCACCCAGCAGGTCAGCGGAGCGCCTCGGTGACGTGGTCGTCCGCCGGCGCGGCCAGCTTCTCGCGCAGCCGGGCGAACAGGTCCTGGGCCCGCAGGCCCTTCCAGTCGGCGGGCAGCAGTTCCAGCGGCAGGCCCGGGTCGGCGTAGGGGAGCCGGCGCCACCGGGTGACCATCTCGACGTAGTCGGCGAACGCCGCCCTGGGATCACCCGTGGAGCGCTGCTCCACCGGCCGGTAGCGGTCCAGGAACTCGGCGTAGAGCTGGTCCAGCGCGGCCAGGTCCCACCACCGCGCGATGTTGTGCGCCGGCTCGCCGAACGCGACGTGCTGGCCGCGGAAGACCTCGGCGTTGGCGGTCAGCTCCAGGCGTTCCAGCACCTCGGCGGCCTCGGACTCCAGGTGCCCCGGTGCGATCCAGACACCCGGGGCGACGGTGCCGAAGCCCAGCCGGGTCAGCTCCGAGCGCAGCCGGTAGCGCTTCTCCCGAACCGTCTCGGGCACCGAGAACACCACCACCAGCCAACCGTCTCCCAGGGTGGCGCGGCGGCGGCCGAAGATCCGGGCGTCGCCCTCGCTGAGAATGTCGTGCGCGGCGGGGGACAGCGTGTAACCCGCGGCGCCGCGGCGCTTCTCGGCGACCAGCAGCCCACGCCGCTTGAGCCGGGAGATCGACGACCGGACCGCCTGCGCGTCGACCCCGAGGTCGGCCATCAACCGCACCACCGAGGCCACCGAGAGCCAGCCGCCCTGGCGCCTGGCGTAGAGCCCGTAGACCGAGACGATCAGCTGACGGGGCTGGACACCGCCACCGGGGGCGTCCTCGGCTTCGGCGATATCGTCGACGACGGTCACAAAGAGACGATAACGTGCGGGCTCCTGGTGACCGGTGAGGTTGGTCTCCGCGCCGGAAGTCGTCGGCGGATCATGACTTAGTGTTGGGTGATGAGTGACTCGGCCGCGCGCCTTCTGGCGGTGAGCGATCTGCACGTCAGCTATCCGGACAACCGGGCAGTGGTGCAGAACCTGTTCCCCACCTCGCCGGGTGACTGGTTGATCGTGTGCGGTGACGTCGCGGAGACCGTGGCGGACGTCGAGTGGGCGCTGGCGCTGCTGGCGGAGCGGTTCGAGACCGTCATCTGGGTGCCGGGCAACCACGAACTGTGGACGCACCCCAGCGACCCGGTCCAGCTGCGCGGAGTGCCGCGGTACGAGCACCTGGTGCAGGTGTGCCGGCGGCTGGGGGTGCTGACCCCGGAGGACGAGTTCCCGGTATGGCGCGGCGAGGGCGGGCCGGTGCGGATCGCGCCGTTGTTCCTGCTCTACGACTACACCTTCCGGGCGCCGGGCACCGGGACCAAGGAAGCGTCCCTCGCCTACGCCGAGGAGACCGGGATCGTGTGCGCCGACGAGGTGTTCCTGCACCCCGATCCGTACCCGACGCGGGACGACTGGTGCCGGGCCCGGGTTGCCGAGGCGCGGCGCCGGCTCGACGCGGACGCCTCGGACATCCCGTACGTGCTGGTCAACCACTGGCCGCTGGCGCGTGAGCCCACCCTGGTGTTGCACTATCCGGAGTTCGCGCAGTGGTGTGGCACCGTACTGACCGCGGACTGGCACACCCGGTACCGCACCGCCGCTGTGGTGTACGGACATCTGCACATCCCGCGCTCGACGGTCTACGCCGGAGTGCCGTTCGAGGAGGTCTCATTGGGCTACCCGCGTGAGTGGCGCCCCCGGGACCGGCGGTTCGCGGCCCGGCCGGTGCTGGGAGGCCGGAGTTGATCGAGAAGCTGGTGCCGCCGTCGGTGGCGAGCAGTGAGTCCCTCGGGGACGTGTCCGAGTCGCTGATGCTGCCGGAGGAAGCGGCGGTGGTCACCAATGCCGTCGCGAAGCGGCGCCGGGAGTTCGGCACGGTCCGCCACCTTGCGCGGCAGGCGCTGGCCGAGCTCGGGATCGGCCCGGTGCCGGTGCTGCCGGGTGATCAGCGGGCGCCGATCTGGCCGGCCGGGATCGTCGGCAGCATGACGCACTGCAACGGCTACCGGGCCGCCGTCGTCGCGCGGACCAGCGACGTGCACAGCGTCGGGATCGACGCGGAGCCGCACGGGCCGCTGCCTGAGGGCGTGCTCGAGGCGGTCACGGTGCCCGAGGAGCTGCCCCGGTTGGCGGCGTTGAGCGCGGCCGATCCGACGGTGCACTGGGACCGCATGCTGTTCTGCGCCAAGGAGGCGGTCTACAAGACGTGGTTCCCGCTGACCGGGGCGTGGCTGGGCTTCGAGGAGGCCTCGGTGACCCTGCTGCCCGGCGGCGCCTTCTACGCCCAGCTGCTGGTACCCGGGCCCTGGGTGGGCAACACCGAGATCACCGGCTTCACCGGTCTGTGGCTGGTCGAGGACGATCTGGTGATCACCGCGATCACCGTGCCGGTGGCGGGGTAGCAGGCTCAGCCGAACAGGAGCTCGTCGATCCGGCGCGGCGCGAACACCTGGTCGGCGAGCAGCAGCGCGGTCCCGATGACGCCGGCGCGCTGGCCCAGTGAGCTGCACACGATGTGCAGCCGAGCCGTCGCCAGCGGCAGCGAGCGGCGGTAGACCATCTCCCGGACGCCGGCCAGCAGCTGTTCCTCGGCGGCGGCGAGCTGGCCGCCGATCACCACCACCCGGGGGTTGAGCAGGCTCACCGCGTCGGCCACGGCACCGCCGAGCACCCGGCCGGCGCGGCGTACCAGGCCGACCGCGGTGGCGTCGCCGGTCTGGACCAGGGCGACCGCGTCGTCGACGGTGCTGACGTCGTGGCCGGTGGCGCGCAGGTCCCGGACCAGCGCCCAGCCGCCCGCCCTGGCCTCCACGCACCCGGTGTTGCCGCAGCGGCACTCCGGCGGGTTCTCCTCGCCGGGGACGGTGACCTGCATGTGCCCGATGTCGCCGGCGGCGCCGTCGGCGCCCCGGTACACCGCGGAGCCGGCGACCAGCCCGGCGCCGATCCCGGTGCCGACCTTGATCATGAGCAGCGCCTCGGTCTCCGGGTAGATCCGTCTCTGCTCGCCGAAGGCCATCGCGTTGACGTCGTTCTCCACCATCACGGGGCAGCCGTAGCGCGGCCGGAACCAGCCTGGGATGTCGAACCGGTCCCAGCCGCTCATGATCGGCGGGCTGACCACCCGGCCACTGGCGATGTCGACCGGGCCGGGTACGTCCAGGCCGATGCCGTGCACGTCGGCGGGGGACCGCCGGACCTCGTCCAGCATCTCGGTGAAGAAACCGTCGATGGTGCCCAGCACCGGCAACGGCCCGTCGGCGATGTCGATGGCGACGGTCCGCTCGAGCTGGATGCTGCCGGTGAGGTCGGTCAGTGCGGCGCGCACGGCGGTGGCGCCGACATCGACCACCAGCAGCACGCCGCGGTCGCGGTGGAAGGCGAACTGGCCGGCCGGTCGGCCCCGGCCGGGCGCCTCCTCGCCGGCGGCCACCACCAGGCCGGCGGTGAGCAGCGCGTCGAGCCGCTGGGCGACCGTGGAGCGGGAGAGCCCGGTCCGCCGCATGACCTCGGCCCTGGTCAGCGGGCTGTCCGCGCGCAGCAGCGCCAGCAGCTCGCCAGGCGAGACGGCACCGCTGTAGGGCTCGGTCACAAGGTCAGAGTAGTTCTGCCGTTCAAAATTGCAAAGATGCCAGACTTTTGCTTGACGTTAGTCATTAACGGGCTTGTAATAGCGGGCAGGCCGAGCGAAGGCGCTCGGGTCCGGGACCGAGGAGCTCGAAATGGCTGTGACGTAATGGCTGTGACGAACAGGATCCGAGCAGTGTCGGTCGGTGCGCTGGCCCTCGTCGCGGTCGCCGGCCTGGCCGCGTGTGGCGGCGGTGCGCCGGCCCCGACCGCGGTGCCCGGTGGCCCGCCCAAGGTCGCGGCGGTGATCAAGGGGCTGGACAACCCGTTCTTCCAGGCCATGCAGAAGGGCATCGAGGACAACAGCGCCACCGCCGGGCTGCACACCACCGTGCAGGCCGCGACCTCGGTCACCGACACCACCGGCCAGGCCGACAAGCTGACCGGGCTCGCCGGCCAGGACTACAGCTGTTACGTGGTCAACCCGATCTCCGGCACGAACCTCGTGCAGGGCATCGCCCAGCTGGCCTCGAGCGGCAAGACGATCGTCAACATCGACAGCCCGGTCGACCCCGCCGCCGCGCAGGCGGCCAACGCGAAGATCGCCACCTACATCGGTACCGACAACGTCGCGGCCGGCAGGATGGCCGCCCAGGAGATGGGCAAGCTGCTCCCCGCCGGCGGCAAGGTCGCGGTGGTCGGTGGCATCGCCGGCGACGTGACCAGCGGCGACCGCATCCAGGGCTTTACCGGCGGGGTCGGCCCCGGCGTCCAGGTCGTGCAGGCCGTCGCGGCCGACTGGGACCGTCAGCAGGCGCTGACCCAGGCCACCAACGTGCTGCAGGCCCACCCGGACGTGACCGGTTTCTTCGTCGCCAACGACGACATGGGACTCGGGGTGACCAGGGCGGTGGCCAACGCCGGCAAGACCGGCCAGGTCCACGTGGTCAGTGTGGACGGCAACCCCGACGCGCTGGCCGCGGTGAAGAGCGGCGAGCTGGCCGCGACCGTGGCGCAGTACCCGTACGCCATCGGCGAGATGGGGGTCGACGCCTGCCGGGCCGCCGCGTCCGGCGCCACCCTGCCGGCCAAGGTGGACGCGCCGGTCGCGCTGGTCACGAAGGACAACGCCGACAAGGCCATCGCCGCCACGCCCAAGCCCTTCGCCAGCTACACCAACCCGTTCACCTCGCTGATCGGCAAGTGAGTACGACGGTGACCCCGACGACCAGCCCGTCCCGGCCGGACACCCGACCCGGGAGCCGTGTCCCGGCCCTCGGCGCGCTGCTGCGCGACGGCGGGATCTGGGCGGACTGGGCCGCCGCGGTCGGGCTGGTGGTGCTGGTGGTGGTCTTCCAGATCGCCAACCCCACCTTCCTCTCCAGCGGGAACATCCGCTCGATGCTGGTGGCCTCGGCCATCCTGGTGGTGCTCTCGGTCGGCCAGACGTTCGTCGTGCTCACCGGCGGCATCGACCTGTCGGTGGCCTCGGCGATGACCTTCGGCGCCGTGCTGTTCGGCTTCGGCATCAGCCACGGCTGGGGCATCGCCGGCTGTGGGGTGCTCGCGGTCCTCGGCGGCGCGCTGATCGGCGTGGTCAACGGGCTGCTCATCGGGCACGGCCGGATCACCGACTTCGTGGTCACCCTTGGCAGCCTGTCGGCCGCGTCCGGCCTGGCGCTGGTGATCGCCGACGGCAAGCCGGTCACCGTGGTGAGCGTGCCGCTGCTGATGCTGTCCACCGGCGGCGTCGGGATCATCGGCTGGACGGTGCTGGTGGCCGCCGTGGTCGCGGTGCTGGCGCACCTGGTGCTGTTCCGCACCCGGTGGGGCACCCACGTGTTCGCGGCCGGCGGCTCACCGGAGGCGGCCACCGCCACCGGGATCAGCGTGCCGGCCATCAAGATCGCCGTCTACACGGTGTGCGGGGTGCTCGCCGGGCTGGCCGCGATCCTGCTGGTCGCCAGGGTGGGGGCGGCCGAGCCGGCGGCGAACACGTCATTCCTGCTCAACTCGGTCGCGGCCGTGGTGCTCGGCGGGGTGAGCCTGGTCGGCGGGCGGGGCAGCGTGCTGGGCCCGGTGCTCGGCGCGCTGCTGCTCACCGCGCTGTCCAACGGGCTGACCCTGCTCGGCGTCTCGCCCTTCTACCAGCCGGTCGCGGTCGGCACGGTCGTCGTGCTCGCCGCCCTGCTCACGAGGTTCCGGAAATGACCGAGTCCGCTGGGCACAACTCGGCTGTGGAAAACCAAGACGTGCTGCTGGAGGCCAGTGGTGTCTCGCTGGCCTTCGGCAGCGTCCAGGCCCTGCGCGACGTGTCGCTGACCGTGCGCGAGGGCGAGATCACCGCGCTGGTCGGCGACAACGGCGCCGGCAAGTCCACCCTGGTGCGCTGCATCTGCGGCATCCACCACCCGGACGAGGGCAGCTTCGTCTTCGACGGCCGGGGTGTGGCGTTCGGTACGCCGCAGGAGGCCCGGGACGCGGGCATCGAGACCGTCCACCAGAACCTCGCACTGGTGGAGGACCTCACGGTCTGGCAGAACCTGTTCCTGAACCGGGAGATCGCGCACGGCTTCGGCCCGCTCGCGCTGCTGGACCGGCGCGCGATGAAGACCAGGGCGGCGGAGATGGTGTCCGAGCTGGCGGTGAACGTGCCGGCGGTGACCTCACGGGTGCGGCGGCTGTCCGGCGGGCAGCGCCAGGCGGTGGCGATCTGCCGGGCCGCCGGGTTCAGCTCCAAACTGGTGATCATGGACGAGCCGACGGCGGCGCTCGGGGTGCAGGAGACGGCCCGGGTCGAGGAGCTCATCACCCGGCTCCGCGACGACGGTCGTGCGGTACTGCTGATCAGCCACAACTTCGACCAGGTGATGCGCCTCGCGGACCAGGTCTGGGTGATGCGGGCCGGCCGGTGCGTTGCCGGGCGGCGTGTCGCGCAGACCACCGGCGAGGAGATCGTCGCGCTCATCACCGGCGCACAGGCAGCGTGAAGGGAACTTCGTTGACCACCAACCCGATCGGCGTGCACGCCCTCGTCTTTGCCGGCGACACCTCAGCGGACTCGGTGCGCCGCGCCGTGTCGAAGACCGCGGAGACCGGCTTCGACCTGCTCGAGTTCTCGCTGCACGACTCGCTCAACATGGACGTCGTCGAGACGCGCCGCCAGCTGGCGGCGGCGGGGCTCGGGGTGGCCTGCTCGCGTGGCCTGGCCTTCGACGCCGACGTCTCCAGCGCCGACCCCGCGGTGGTCGAGAAGGGCGCACAGCTGCTGGCGGGCTCGCTGCGGGTGACTCACGAGCTGGGCGGCACCCACCTCACCGGCGCGCTGTACAGCGCGCTCGGCAAGTACGGTGCGCCGCTGTCCACGGCCGGGCGGGCCAACGTGGTCCAGGTGCTCGCCGATCTCGCCGCGGAGGCCTCGAAGCTGGGTATGACCCTCGGCCTGGAGATCTGCAACCGCTACGAGACCAACGTGATCAACACCGCCCACGACGCGCTGCGCCTCGCCGACGACATCGGTGCCGACAACGTCACCATCCACCTCGACACGTACCACATGAACATCGAGGAGGACGACCTCGTCCGCCCGGTCTACGAGGTCGGCGACCGGCTCGGCTACGTGCACATCGGCGAGAACCACCGGGGCTACCTCGGCGCCGGGCACCTCGACTTCGGCGCGTTCTTCCACGCACTGGCCGACGTCGGCTACACCGGCCCGATCACATTCGAGTCGTTCTCCTCCGCCGTCCTCGCGCCGGGGCTGACCGGCGACCTGGCGATCTGGCGCAACCTGTGGGACGACGGGGAGGACCTCGCCCGGCACGCGCGGAGCTTCATCGCCAACCAGTTGGCGGCGAGCGCACCTCGGTGATCTGGAAGGTGGTTGGCGTGGCAGCGGATGCGGGTGGGTGGTTGTGTTGAAAGACTGTTTTGGACGGGACAACAGCCAGTTCGGGAATCTGAGGTCTCACCTTTTCGCCTGGGTCGGGGACGCCCGTCGGGGACGTCCGGCGGGATGCGCAAAGAATCATGAAGCCTTTTTGCGGGGGCGGCGGAATCGACCCGGAAACTGTCGGACCCCGTCGCCATAATTCTGGGTATGTCCGGGAGCTCGATTGATGACGCACAGCGTGGGGTCATGCATTTCATGGCCGCGTTGTGCGCGCTCGAGGTTTCGGAGGGTGGTGCGGGCCGCATTGATGCGGTGAAGTTTCATCGGTTGGTGCAGCGGCGGTCCCGGTATCAGATGTTGGTGTTGGTGGCCGGGTTGGATCGGGAGGGAGCGTTCGCCGAGCGGGGTACGCGTACGGCGGATGGCGTGGCGGACCTGTTGGGGTTGAGCCAACGGGATGGCCGGCGGCTTGTGTCGGTCGCGGCGAGTGTGTTCCCGACGTCGTTGGCCGGTGAGCCGTTGGAGCCGAAACTGCCGGCGACGGCGATGGCGTTGGGTGCGTTCGAGATCGACCAGGCCCATGTCGAGGTGATCGACCGAGTTCTGAACAGTGACGCCGCGGGCCGTATCGATCCGGTGGACTGGGCTTCGTTGGAGGTGCAGTTGGCCGACCTCGCCCGACTGCACGGGCCCGACAGCCTGGCCCGCCAGGCGTGGGGGCTGCTGGAACTGCTGGACCAGGACGGTGCGCCTCCGGGTGAGGACGATCCGCAGGTCAACGAGCTGCACCTGGCCAAGTCGCGCCACGGTGTCGGCGGGAAGATCAAGGGCCAGTTGGACTCGGCGACGTATGAGACGGTGGCCCGGGCGATCGGGGCGATCCTCAAACCCGCTGCCGACGAGAACAAGTCCCTCGGTCAGCGGCAGGCGGATGCGCTCGGGGAGATCTGCGCGCACACCCTCGACGAAGGCCGCCTACCCACACAAGGCGGCGAGCGCCCGCACGTGGCGATCACCATGGGCCTGGAGGCGCTGAAGGCCGGGTTGCGTGGGGCGAGCCTCGAGCTCGGCGGACATATCGGGCCGGGTGAGGTACGCCGGCTCAGCTGCGACGCTCAGATCACTCCGATCGTGCTCGGTGCCCAGAGTGAGCCGTTGGATGTGGGGCGGGAGAAACGCTGCGCCACGTCGGCGCAACGTAGAGCGGTCGCGGTTCGGGATGGTGGATGCGCCCATCCGGGGTGTGACCGGCCACCGAGTTCCTGCGAGGTGCACCATATTGTGCACTGGGTCCACCAGGGTGAAACAAAACTGCACAATTTGGTGATGTTGTGTTGGACGCATCATCGGATGGTGCACCAGTCCGACTGGGAAGTCCGCATGCGCGACGGGCTCCCCGAATTCATCCCACCGAAATGGATCGACTATTCCCAGGTTCCCCGTCGCCGCCCGCGGAACTCGGTCTGGAAGCCTTCGGGCAACGCCTTGAGCCGGATCAGGCGGTGATCGAGTGCCGGCACCCAGCCGCGTTCACCGATGAGCGGCCAGCACTGCCGCGAGGCCCTCTTGTAGATCTTTGACGAAATACTCGGGAACCTCCAACGACGGGAAATGTCCCCCGGTTTCGGGCGAGGACCATCGGACGATCTGTCGGTACCGCTCCTGCGCCCAGGCGCGCGGACACTTCTCGATGTCGCGCGGGTACATAGTGATTGCTGACGGGACGTCGACCCGAAGTTCGGGGTCCAGCGAGTTGTGGCTTTCGTAGTAGATGCGGGCTGCCGATGCGCCGGTCCGCGTCAGCCAATACAGGGTGACGTCGTCAAGAACGCGGTCTCTGGAAATCGTCTCGAACGGGCTATCTTCGGTGTCTGACCACTCGGCGAACTTGTCAAGGATCCAGGCAAGAAGCCCGACCGGTGAGTCGACGAGCGAGTAGCCGATGGTCTGCGGTCGGGTCGCCTGCTGCTTCGCGTACGCCGCGCGGTGGCGCCAGAAATCGCGGGTTTCCTCGGTCCACTTGCGCTCGACCGCCGTCAGCCCGTCCGTTGTCAACCCGGGCGGTCCCTCCGCGAACGTGGTGTGGATGCCGAGAACGTGCGCCGGGAACCTACCGCCGAGAACCGTGGTGATATTGCCTCCCCAGTCGCCGCCGTGGGCTGCGAACTTGCTGTAGCCGAGCCTTCCCATCAGTTCCACCCATGCGGCCGCGATCTTTTCGGTTCCCCACCCGGTGGTGGCCGGCTTGTCGCTGTAACCAAAGCCGGGTAGCGACGGGACCACGACGTGGAACGCCGGCGCGTCTGCATCTTTCGGATCTGCCAGCTCGTCTACTACATCGATGAACTCGGCAATGCTTCCTGGCCAGCCGTGCGTCAAGACCAGAGGAGTGGCATCCGCGCGCGCGGATCGGCGGTGCAGGAAGTGGATTCCCAGATCATCAATGGTCGTGCGGAACTGGCCGAGCCGGTTAAGGCGCTCTTCGAACGACCGCCAGTTGTACCCGGTGCGCCAGTAGTTCACGACATCGACGAGGTCGGCGAGAGGAACGCCCTGTTCCCATCGGCGAGGGTCGGGCGCGGCGGAAAAGACCGTCTCAGCCTCCGGCAGTCGCGCCGCGGCTAGTCGCGCGCGCAGGTCGTCGAGGTCAGCGTCAGTTGCGTGGGCTTCAAATGCTTGCACGTCGCTGGTTGGACGGGGCATGAGACCTCCTGGCCATCGTGGAACCGGCTACGGCCGATCGCGAACCGGCTAAGACGGTTCTACCATGCCTCCATGCCAGCGCGGAACCCGCTAAGGTGGTTCCATGCGTGCTGGGTTCCCTGACTTCCGCCTCGGTAGCGTGCTGGCGACCAGCTTCACGGGGACTCTGTCGGAGCGTCATGGCAACGCTGTGGAGCGCATCCCCACGCCGCACCGACTCATCGACTGGCTGGCAGTGAACGGCCTCGCCGTGGACTCCTGCAGCACTGCCCAGCTCGACCTCGCTCGGGAACTGAGGGAGTCGATTCACGCCGCCGCGACAGCGGCCGCCATCCAGGACGCTCTCCCTGCGTCTGCTGTCCAAGTCATTAATGACTGCTGCGTTCAGGGTCGGGCCGCGGCTGTCCTGACGCCCGAGGGTGAGCGGCGATGGCGGCTCAGTTCGGCTTCCTGCGTGGAAGATGCCCTCAGCGTGATCGCCGCCGACGCGATCAGCATCATCGCGGGCGAACGAGACGGGAAATTGGCCTTGTGCGCATCGCCAACCTGCCGAGCCGCCTTCTTCGACACCAGCCAAAGTCGCACCCGCAAATGGTGTGACATGAACACGTGTGGGAATCGTCAGAAGAAAGCGCGCTTCGTTGCCAACCAGCGCAAGAACCCCAGATCAGCGGAGTGATCGTTACCTGAGACGGCCACACGGAAAAGCCCCGTTGATCTGGCACGGGGCCAGGTCAACGGGGCTAGATCAACGGGGTCGCGGGAAATGGAGCCGGTCAGACCGGTTCGCAGATCAGGATGGGAATGACCCGGCTCGTCTTCTCCTGGTACTCCGCGTACGGCGGGAACGCGTCCACCGCGCGCTTCCACCAGATCTCGCGCTCGTCACCGTCCAGTTCACGGGTTGCCATGTCCTGCCTGGTGGCCCCGTCCTGGATCTCGACGGTGGGGTTCGCGACCACGTTGTGGTACCAGACCGGGTGGCTCGGCGCGCCGCCCAGGGAAGCGACGATGAGGTACTTGCCGTCGTGCTCGACGCGCATCAGCGGACTCTTGCGGATGTTGCCGGTGCGGGCGCCCTTGGTGGTCAGCACGATGACGGGCAGATCCTTCATGGTGTTGCCCTCTCGCCCGTCCGAGCTCTCGAACTGCTCCACCTGCTTGCGGACCCAATCGACGGGACTGGGTTCGCAATGTCCTTCGAGTGGCATAGGTTTGATCAACATCCTGGGTGGCCGAACTATTCCGGACCGGTAGAGGTGTCCACCTCAGTTGGCGCTCAGCCCCCGGTGCGCGGCAGTAGTGCCCGGCGTCCGAAGTCTTTTGCCGATCTCCGGCGCCCAGATGGCGCCTCGCGGCGTTGTCGTCGGGGCCGATACAACGACGGTATCGGCCCCTCCTCCGCCTTGCGATGCATCCATCTGGATCACCGAATATCTGGCAAGGACTTCGGACGCAGGGCACTAGGCAGGCAGCCTCGAAGGGATCCGGCGCAGTGCCAGGCCGAGCGCGATCGCGCCGGCGAGCAGCACCGTGACGTAGCTGGCCAGGCCGGTCCAACCGGCGTGGTCGTACGCGGTGCCGCCGAGGGTGCCGCCGATGCTGCTGCCCAGGTAGTAGGCGAACAGGTAGAGGGCGGACGCCTGTCCGGGCGAGCCGCCGGGCAGCAGCGAGGCCCGCCGGCCGACCCAGCTGCTGGCGATCGAGTGGCCGCCGAAGAACCCGACGGTGACCAGCACCAGCCCCACGATGACGGTGGGCAGCCAGGCGGGCTCGGTCACCCAGATACCGGCGACGGCGACCAGCGTGGTGGCCCAGAGCATGCGGCGGCGACCGAGTCGGTCGCTGAGGCGCCCGGCGGTGGTGGAGGCCCAGGTTCCGGCGAGGTAGGCGAAGAAGATCAGCCCAGCCAGCGGGACGGGCAGGTCGAACGGGGCGGCGATCAGCCGGAACCCGAGGTAGTTGTAGACGGTCACGAACGCACCCATGAGCAGGAAGCCGATCCCGTACAGGCAGAGGAGGCCGGGGTCGGCGAGATGGGTGCGCAGCGGGCCGCCGAGCTCGCGCAGCCGTACCCGGGGCGGGGCCGCCGCCAGCGACGGCGGCAGCAGCAGGGAGAACACCACCGTGCAGATCAGCGAGAGCACCCCGATGACCGCCAGCGCGAGCCGCCAGCCGCCGACGTCGGCCACCGCCCCGGCGATGAGCCGCCCGGACAGCCCGCCCAGGGTGTTGCCGGCGATCAGCATGCCCATGGCGCCGCCGAGCCAGCGTGGCGCCACCTCCCTGGTGACGTGCGACATCGCCAGTGCGGGCAGTGCGGCGAGTGCGACGCCCTGCACCGCGCGGACGCCGACGAGGATGCCGAAGTTCGGGGCCAGCGGTGCGATCAGTCCGAGGACTGCCGAGGTGGCCAACGCCCAGGTCATGACCTTGGCGCGGCCCCAGCTCTCGGCGATGGCGGCGAGCGGGACGACGGCCAGTGCGAGTCCGAGGGTGGTCGCGGAGAGCGCGAGGCTGGAGGTGGAGGACGACACCCGGAACTGGACGGCCAGCGTCGGCAGCAGGCCCTGAACGCAGTAGACGAGCACGAAGGTGGCCAGGCCGGCGCACCAGAGCGCGGCGGCGAGCCGCCGGTAACCCGGCGTCCCGCGCTCATGGCCCACGACCTCGCCGGTGGCCGGAGCCGAAATCGTTCCCATAGCTAATTACCCTAGGTAGCCAGCGGCGATACGTCCAATGCATGAATCGTAGGCACTTGATGCACAGATGAATGAATAGGCCGATACTGAAGCGGTGACCGTCGACGAGCTGCAGTGGTACGTCGTCCTCGCGGAGACCGAGCACATGACAGAGGCGGCGGCCCGGCTCAACGTGGCCCAGCCGACCCTGTCCCGGGCCCTGGCCAGGCTGGAGCGGCGGCTCGGCACCCCGCTGTTCGACCGGGTCCACCGCCGGCTGCGGCTGAACCGCTACGGCGAGATCCTGTTGGAGCACGCCCGCCGGTGCCTGGCGGAGCTGAGCGTGGCCAGCGACCGGATCGCCAGCCTGCTCGACCCGGACCGGGGAACTGTGCGGCTGGCGTTCCTGCACTCGGTGGCGACCTGGCTGGTGCCGGAGCTGTTGCGACGGTACCGGGAGGGAGCGCCCGAGGTGCGGTTCGAGCTCCGGCAGGCCGCCGGCCACGAGATGCTCGCGGACCTGCGCGCCGGCCACGTCGACCTCGCCGTGAGCGGGCCCCGGCCGGAGGGCGGCGACATCGGCTGGCAGCCGTTGTTCCGGGAGCAGCTGTGCCTGGTGGTCCCGGAGCGGCACGCGCTGGCGGGTCGGGGCCGGTGCGGGCTGGCCGCCGCCGCGAGGGAGCCGTTCGTGGCGCTGCGCCGGGGGTTCGGGATGCGCGAGATCAGCGACGAGCTGTGCTCAGCGGCCGGTTTCACGCCGGCCATCGCGTTCGAGAGCACCGAGATCCCGTCGATGGAGGGGCTCGTCGCGGCCGGCCTGGGGGTGGCGGTGGCCCCGCTGCCCAGGGCGCACCGTTCCACGCCCGGCGTCGCCTACCTGCCGCTGACCGATGCCGGCGCGCACCGGGTGATCGGCCTGGCCTGGCCGCTGGACCGGCCGGTGCCACCGGTGGCCGAACGGTTCGCCGAGTTCGTCCGCTCCCGCCGCTGGTCCTAGTGGTTTCCAATTGCGTCGGCGGCAGTCTCGGCCCGGCGCTCACCCCCGGCAACCGAGTTCCGCGCACCTGTCGGAGCCGCGTACCGGGCACCCCGCCGCGACCTGTCGTCACCCGGCCGTCATCGAAGTGTGACCCACTCCGGTGACACTGCCGTGATGTCAGCTCAACAGGGACCGACCGGGCACGTTGTGGTGTGCGGGGTTCGCGGGGTCGGCCTGCGCACCGTCGAGCAGCTCCATGCCAGCGGGGTCGACGTGGTGGTGGTCGCGGACGGCCCGGACAGCGACCCGCTCACCGACCGGCTGCTGGCGGGCTGGGGAGTGCCCCGGATCGCCGGCCGGCCGAAGGAAGCGCTGGTCGAGGCGGGCATCGCCGGTGCCGCGGCGGTGGTCTGCGTGCCCGACGACGACCTGCGGGCGATGGAGATCGCGTTGCTGGTGCGCAGGTTGCGCCCCGATGTGCGGCTCGTCGTCCGGATGGGCAACTCGGCGGTGGGCCGGGCGCTGGCCGAGGTCATCGGTGAGGGCAGCGTGCTCGACGTCGCCGCGCTCGCCTCGCCCTCGGTGGTGGAGGCCTGCCTCGACTCGCGGCCGCACCCGATCGAGCTCGCCGGGCAGGTTTTCGTCGCGGCCCAGCTCATCGCGCCGCGCGACGCCACCCTGCGGGAGCTGTACGGACCGCTGGCCCCGATCGCGGTCGCCGGTCAGGTGCCCGGTCCGGCGGTCGCCGGTCCGGTGCCCGGTCCGGGGGGTGCAGTGACTGGTCCGGTGTCCGGTCCGGCGGGGGGCGCAGCGGGTGTTCCGGCGGGGGGCGCGGCGGCTGGCCCGACGGGTGGCGCGGAGCCGGCGGCCGACCCGGTGATCTGCCCCGGCCGGGACCACCCGGTGCGGGCCGGTGACCGGGTCACCGCGATCGGCACGCTCGACCAGTTCGCGGCGCACGGCGGCGGCGACGTGCTCGCCAGGCTGCGGCCCAGCGCACCGGTCCGGTACGGCGGTGGTGCGCGCGGGGCCGGCGCCGCCCGCGCCGTCGAACAGGAGGACCGGGGTAGCCGGGCCGGGCTGCGCGTGCTGTTGCGCTCGCTGGCCGCCGAGTCCGACCGCCCGCTGCGCACCACGCTGCTCGTGCTGGGTGTCCTGTTCGCGGTCTCGGTGCTGGTGCTGCGGCTGGGCTACGTCAAACCCGACGGTGCTTCGATGACGGTGCTGGACGCGATCTACTTCACCGTCGAGACCATCGCCACCGTCGGCTATGGGGATTTCTCGTTCGCCGAGCAGGCGCCCTGGCTGCGGACCTACGCGATCGCGCTGATGATGTTCGGTGTGGTGCTCGCCGCGATCTGGTTCGCGCTGCTCACCCAGCTACTGGTGAGCAGTCGCATCGAGCGGTCCTTCGGGCAGCGCCGGGTGGGCGCGATGAAGGGCCACGTCATCGTGGTCGGGCTGGGCGAGGTCGGCGTGCGGGTGCTGGAGGGTCTGCTCGCGGCGGGCCGCCAGGTCGTCGTGCTGGAGCGGGACGAGAACAACCGGTTCCTGCCCAGAGCGCGGCAGCTGGGCGTGCCGGTGGTGGCCGGCGACGCCACCGACGCCACCGTGCTTGGCGAGGTCAATCTCGGTTCGGCGGCGGCTATCGCGGTGCTGACCAGCAGCGACCTGGTGAACATCGAGACCGGCCTGGTGGTGCGGGACCAACTCGGGGACCGGTGGGCCAGTGTGCCGGTGGTGCTGCGGGTGTTCGACCGTGAGCTCGGTGAGACGGTCGGCGCCGGCTTCGACTTCCGCTACGTGCGCTCGACGGCGGCGTTGGCCGCACCCTGGTTCGTCGGTGCGGCGCTCGGGCTCGACGTGCTCGGCACCTTCTACGTCGACCGCACGCCGTTCATGGTCGGCCGGCTCGCGGTCGCGCCCCGGGGCGGACTGGACGGGCTGGCGATGGGTGAGCTGTCCGCCCGGACCAGGGTGGTGGCGATCCACCGCGCGGCCGGGGCCGACGGTGTCCGCACCGTGGAGTACCCGCCGCGCAGCGGCACCCGGTTCGGCGCCGGCGACGACGCGTACCTGGTCGGGCCGTACGAGGAACTGCTCGCGGTGCTGCGCCGGGACGCGCTCGCACCCGGTGACGCCACCCCGGCCGGTGCCGCGGCCGAGCCCGGTGACGCCACCCCGGGCGGCGGCGCGGCCGAGCCGGCGCGGCCCGGGAGGCCCGCTCGCTACCGTTGAGGAGTACACCCGACGCGAAGGGGTTCCTGGTGCGCATCGAGAAGCGGCTGGCCGAGCTTGGACTGGTGCTGCCCGACCGGATGCAACTCCCACCCGGCGCGCAGCTGCCGTTCCCGTGGGTCCGGGTGCACGGGAGCCGGGCGTTCGTGTCCGGCCACGGGCCGCTGAACCCGGACGGCTCGCTGGCCGCGCCACTGGGCAAGGTCGGTGACCAGGTGAGCCCGGAGCAGGCCTACGAGGCGGCCCGGCTCACCGGGTTGGCGATGCTGGCCAGCCTGCGTCGCGAGCTCGGCGACCTGGACCGGGTGACCGCGTGGCTGCGGGTGTTCGGAATGGTCAACGCGGCACCCGGGTTCGTCGCGATGCCGTCGGTGATCAACGGATTCTCCGACCTGATCCTGCGGGTGTGGGGCGAACCGGCCGGCAGCCACGCCCGCTCCGCCGTCGGTCTCGCCGAGCTACCCTTCAACCTCCCGGTGGAGATCGAGGCCGAGGTAGCGCTGCGGCCCTGACCCGGCGTTGCTGGCTCAGCGTGGGTCGGGTTGGGTGGGTGCTCGGCGCGCGCGCCAGAGTGCGAGTGCGGCGGTCACGGTGTCGTGTGGGTGGCCGACGTAGTCCTCCGGTGCCAGGTCGGTGTCCACGCCGGCGGCCAGGTGTTCGGGGAGCGCTCGGGCGAGGGTGGCGTGGAGTGGTTCGCCGGTGCGCCGGCAGTCCTGGACGGCCCGGTAGACGACGTCGTGCGCGCGCTCCCGGCCCAGGTGCGGGGCGAGCCGCATCATGTACGCCTCGGCCATGATGAGGCCGCCGTCGACGTCGAGGTTGGCGCGCATCGCCTCGGGGAAGACCTGCAGGCCGGTGGCGGTGGCGGCGGCGGTGGCGAGCGCGGCGGCGCTGAGGCTGATCAGCTGGGGAAGTACCTGCCACTCCGCCTGCCATTCGCCGGCGGCCCGCTCGTGACCGGCCTCCATGATGCGGAACAGTGCCGAGCTGAGCGCCCCGGTGGTGGCGGACAGTCCGATGATCGCTTCGGACCCGATCGGGTTGATCTTCTGCGGCATCGTGGAGGAGGCGCCCCGGTGGTGGCCGGCGACCTCGGCGACCTCGGCGATCTCGGTGCGGGACAGGTCCACCACTTCGCGGGCGAACCGCGCGCAGCTCGCCGTGAGCAGAGCGCAGACCAGGCCGAACTCGGCGATGTTGTCCCGGGCGACGTGCCACGGCACATCGGTGCCGGCCAGCCCGAGCAGCTCGGCGACCCGGGCGCGCAGCGCGGCCGCCCGCTCGCCGTAGGCCGCCGAGGTACCGCCGGCGCCGAACAGTGACACCACCGCGACGCGCGAGCGGGCCGCGTCGAGCCGGTCCCGGTGCCGGGCCAGTTCGCCGAGATAGCCGGCGATCTTCGCGCCGAACGTGGTGGGTACCGCGTGCAGGGCGTGGGTTCGGCCGGCGATGACGGTGTCGACGTGGCGCTCGGCGAGCTCGGCCAGCGCGTCGCCGAAGTCGCCGAGCAGCTCGCCCAACCGCCGCGCCGCCGCGTCCAGCTGCACGGCCAGCCCTGAGTCCATGATGTCCTGGGTGGTCGCGCCGTAGTGCACGTGGCCGCGCCGCGCGGCGGGCAGCGCCTCGTCGATCTGCCGGACCAGCGACAGGATGGGATAGCCGACGTTGCGGGCCTGCTCCCAGAGCAGCTCGGCGTCGATGTTGTCCAGGGTGGCTGCCGCGACGATGGCCGCCGAGTCCTCCCGCGCCAGCACACCGAGCTCGCCCTGCGCGGTCGCCAGCGCCGCCTCCACCCGCAGCCACGAGTCGATCGTCGCCTCGGCGGACAGCAGGCGCCCGGTGGGCTCGTCGCCGTAGAGCCCGACCAGCATCTCGAAGCGTGGGGGCAGCATCACACCTCCAAGTCAATCGATTGTCTCGAAGGATACGCGCCGTCCGCCCGCACGGACCAGCCGCAGCGCGCAGACCAGCCGCAGCCGGTCGGCACAGACCGGCCGCGGTCCGCACAGACGCTGCAGCATCTGTGCGGGCCGTAGCCGGTCTGTGCGGGCGACCCAAGGCTTGAAGCGGTCGGCAATGCTAGGCACTCACGACCTCGGCGGTGGCGGTGGTGCTGACGGTGCCGTGGTCGAGGGTGATGACGGTGTCGGCCAGTGCGGCGAGCGACAGGTCGTGGCTGATCAGCAGGGTGGCGCGGCCGTGGGCGAGGGTGCGCAGGGTCGGCACGAGCTCGGCGACGGCACGGTTGTCCAGGCCGGTGGTGGGCTCGTCGAGCACCAGCAGCGGGGTGTCCCGAAGGAAGGCGCGGGCCAGCGCGATCCGCTGTCGCTGCCCGCCGGACAGCTGTGGCCCCCGGTGCCCGAGCCGGGTGTCGAACCCGTTCGGCAGTCGGCGGATGAACTCCTCGGCCCCGGCGGCGCGGGCCGCCTCGGCGACCGCCTCAGGGGTGGCGTGCGGGCTGCCGTAGGCGATGTTGTCCGCCACCGTCCCGGTGAGGATGGTGATCTCCTGGGGGAGCAGGGTGAGGCTCTGGCGCAGCGCGGCGAGGGAGTAGTCGCGCAGGTCGACGCCGTCCAGGGTGATCGCGCCGCCGGTGGGGTCGTAGTAGCGCGGCAGCAGCCGGGTCAGCGTGGACTTGCCGGCACCGCTCGGCCCGGTGACCAGCACCAGCTCCCCTGGGCGGACGGTGAAGGAGACGTCCCGCAGCCCGGGGGTGGGGGAACCCGGGTAGTCGAAGCTGACCCGGGAGAGGCTGAGTAGCCCGTGCCGCGCCGGTGCGTCCACGGTCCGGGCGTTGGACGCCGGCGCGGGGTCGGTGATCAGCGGGACGGCGTCGAGGACCTCGGCGAGCCGGTCGCTGCTGGCCCTGGCGGCGGTGACCGTCAGCACCAGCTCGCCCAGGCGTTGCAGCGGAGCGAACAGGAACCCCAGGTAGGTGGCGAAACCGACAAGGCCGCCGATGGTCAGCCGGCCGGCGGCGATCTCCCAGGCGCCCAAACCGAGCACCGCCAGGACGGCCCCGGTCTCCAGCAGATCCGTCAACGGGGTGTACAGCGAGGACAGCCGGTTCTGCGCCAGCCGGATGCCCATCCAGCGCCGGCCGTCGTGGTGCAGCCGCCGCCCCTGGAGGTCCTCGGTGCGGTACGCCTGGCTCAGCCCGATCGTGGCGATGCTCTCCTCGAGCCGTGCGGTGATCGCGCCGTTGCTGGCCCGCTCGTCCCGCGACAGTGCGTTGAGGCGCCGGGAGAAGCGCCGGGTCGCCAGCATGAGCAGCGGCATGAGCGCCATCACCACCAGCGCGAGATCCCAGCGGAGATAGAAGATCGCACCGGCGAAGAACAGCACGGAGATTCCCGAGACGACAAGCTGGACCAGCCCGGAGGACACCATCGACTCGATCGCGTCGATATCACCGGAAAGGCGGGCGACCAGGTCGCCGAGGCTGTGTCGGGCGAAGAATTCGGGGCTCAACCGCTGCAGGTGCGCGAATGTATTGTCGCGCAGTCGCAATAGGAATCGCTCGGTTGCCATTCCGGTCAGATAGGAACCGGCGAACGTGGTCACCCCGCCGATCACGGCCGCGACGATCCACCACCGGGCCGGTGCCCAGTAGGCCGCGAGGCTGCCGGTCTCGGCCAGTCCGTCGACGATGTCGCTGAACATCCACACCGCGGCCGTGTCGGCGGCGGCCGCGGCCACCATGAGTAGCGTGGCGACGGTAAGGGTGGCGCGGTCCGGCCTGGCCAGCGGCCAGAACCGGGCCAGGACCTGGCGCAGGTCCTGTTGGGTGGCCCGCGCGGTGACCGCGATGTCCATGATGTCGTTCCCCGAACCTTTCACGGGACCGGGCCGGGACCCGCTGTGCGCGGGCCCCGGCCCCGTGTCCATCCGGATACCGGGTCTCACCCGGTGCTGGGTCTGACGAGATCGCCGTTGCTCAACGCCGCGGCGACCTCCGCGGCTGCGGGTGCGCCGGGGCCTTGGGCTTGGGGGCCGGGCGGCGGGGGTTAATCGGTGCGAACTTTGCCATTTCGGTCATCTCCGTAGTTTCTTCGGTGTGACGCTGTTGCGTCCTTACATAAATGACTTTAGGGACGTTTCCTATGGGCTCGCTTTGCGTTGCCATTGTCAATCATGGGCATTCGTCAGCCGGTCGTGGCGGTCGTGATGGTGGCAGTCGTCGTGATGGCGGCGGTCGATCCACAGTCGCCGTGTTGGCCGGTGTCGGGTGCGTCGCCAAGGCTGAGCTGGTAGCTGACGAGGATGCTCAGGGCGGCGAAGGTGGAGACGATCCAGAGGGTTAATCGGCGCATGTCAGGTTCTCCGGTCGGGACTGGGGCGGGATCGGTTGGACGGGTCGGTTGGACGGGTCGGGTGCACGGGTCACCAGGCGAAGTCCTCGGAATGCAGGTGTTCGGCGGGCACCCCGGCCTCTCGGGCGGCGGCGCGGACAGCGGCCATCCACGGTGACGGCCCGCAGAGCCAGATGTCGCGGTCGGCGACGTCGGGCACCAGCCGTTTCAGGTGCTCGGCGTCGGTCAGTTCGGCGCCGGACCCGGCGGGCAGCCAGGACGCCGCGCGGCGCCGGGGCCCGGCCAGGTAGTGCACCCGCACACCGCGGCTCGCGGTGAGGTCGGCGAGCTCGTCGGTGAACACCGCACCGTCCGGCTTGGTAACCCGGTAGAGTAGCGTCGCCTCGCCGTGGTGGTAGGGAAGTTCCTCCAGCAGCGCCCGCATCGGGGTGATGCCGACGCCGGCGGCGATCAGCAGTACCCGGCGGTTGCGTCGCCGTTCCGAGGTCAGGGCGCCGTACGGCCCCTCGATCAGCACCCGGGTGCCGGGTTTCAGCCGGCTGACCCGGTTGCTGCCGTCGCCCACCGCCTGCACGGTGAGCCGCAGCTGATCACGACTCGGTTGCGCGGACAGCGAGTACGGGTTGGCCCGGGTCCACCCAGGGCCGTCCAGGAAGCGCCAGAGGAAGAACTGCCCGGCACGTGCGGGCAGCCGGTCGAGCCGGTGGCCCCTGATCAGCACCGACACCACACCCGGCGCCTCGGGTACCACGGCGAGAACCCGGAGTCGGTGGTACGCCGAGCGCCAGCCGGGCAGCCCGAGGCGGAAGACCAGCACTGCCGCCAGCGCGGCGCCGTACAGCGTCCACCAGTAGATCCGGGCGGGGAGGGAGTTGTTGAACTCCGAGCCGGCGAAGACCTGGTGCGGCAGCGCCAGCCCCATCCCCAGGTAGGTGTAGAGGTGCAGCAGGTGCCACGACTCGTACCGCAGCCGCCGCCGGGCCGCCCGGATCGACAGCCCGACGACCATGATCAGCAGCACCGTGCCCACCGTGGCCACCAGGACACCCCGCTGGTCGAACTGGAACTGCCACAGCTGCGCCAGGATCGAGAGGCCGTCGTGCTGCGCGTACTCGACGGTGATCAGTACGACGTGGGCCATCATGAACCAGAACGACGCCATCCCCAGGAGCCGGTGCCGGCGGGCGAGCACGTCGTGCCCCCAGGCCCGCTCCACCCACGGGATGCGGGCCATCAGCAGGACCTGCAGCAACATCAGGTCCGACGCCAGCAGCCCGGCCAACCGCCCGAACGAGTCCGAGCCGGCCAGGCCCAGCGAGAGGCTCTGGATGCCCTGGTTGTACGCCCACAGCGCCACCACGACCACCACGCTGGCGATCGCCGGCGCGCCCAGCAGGTCACAGACGGTGCGCTGGCGGCGTGCGGTACGCCGGGTTCCGCCGGGCCAGCCCGGCGCGGTGTCGCGAGGGGTGTCGACCGCGGTCCCGGGACGGCTCGGCGACGAGGGCTCGGCGGCGACCGCCGTCGCGGAATGTCCGCGCCGACGGGGCGAACTGTCCGGCTGAACCGGCCGGTCAGGCGGCGGCAGCCGATTGGATTCGGGCATCTCGGGTCGTCCTCTCGGATCGGGAGTGCGCCGGGGGTGGGGGGCCGCCGGCGATCGAACTTGCTTCCGAGAGTTGGACCGGTAGCTGTGCGCCCGATGAGTCGCCCGGCGTTCCGGGCCCGATCTTCAGGTTCAGTTCAGGCAGACACCCCTAGCGGCTGAACCGGGTGGTGTGGTGGCGTCCGCCGCGGTCCGGCCCGGCACGATGGCGTCCATGGGGACCACCGACCCGCCCACCCGGCCCTCGGCATCCGCGAGGGTTCTGGTGGTGGAGGACGAGGCGACGATCCGGGCCGCCGTCGAGCAGGCGCTCGTCGACGGTGGCTTCGTCGTCGGCGGCCGGGGGCACGGCGGCGACCTCGAGCAGGTGCTGGCCGGGTTCCGCCCCGACCTGGTGATCCTGGACATCATGCTGCCTGGGCGGGACGGTTTCCGGCTGCTCGAGGTGATCCGCGAGCACACCGACGCGGCCGTCATCCTGCTCACCGCGCGGGACGGGGTCGACGACCGGCTGCGTGGTCTCGACAGCGGCGCCGACGACTACGTCATCAAGCCGTTCCTGCTCGCCGAGCTCGTCTCCCGGGTGCGGGCCGTGCTGCGCCGCCGCGGCCGGGTGCCCACCGCCGTCCAGTACGGCGACCTGGTCATCGACGAACAGTCCGGCACGGTCAGCCGGGCCGGCGGGGTACTGGATCTGACCGCCACCGAGCTGCGGCTGCTCAGCTACCTGTTCGAGGAGCGCGGCCGCACGGTCACCAAGAACCAGATCCTGACCCAGGTCTGGGGTTACGACGACTACGACCCGAACATCGTCGAGGTGCACATCAGCGGGCTGCGCCGCAAGCTGGAGGGCCGGGGCCCGCGCATCGTGCACACCGTGCGCGGCCTCGGCTACCGGCTCAGCCTGCCGGAACCGCGATGATCGGCGGCCGGGCTCCGTGCCGGTGGGCGGTGCTGCGCGCCAGCTCGCTGCGCTGGCGGGTGACGGTCGTGGTCATCGCGGTCGCCACCCTGCTTTTGGTCGGCGTGGGCATCGTGGTCGACGTCGTGCTGGGCCAGCAGCTGAACCACCAGCTCGACGCCCAGCTGTCGGTGCACGCCCAGCGCGCCACCATGCTCATCCAGGACGGCGTACCACCCGATGAGCTGGTGCACCAGCTGCACGACCGGGCTGTCCTCGCGGAGCTGCGGAAGGCCGACGGCAGTCCGCTGTTCAGCGAACCGTACGCGCAGGTCAGTGCGTCCGGACCGGGCGCTGCCGCGGCGCGGGAGGTGTTCCAGCTGCCGGACGGTACGCAGCTCGTGCTCACCGCCGACGACCGGAGCGTCAGCGACGTGCAGGCCCAGCTCCGGCTGTTGATCGTCGTCGTCGGTGGCATCGGGCTCGTGCTGGCGGCCATCGCGATGCTCGTCGGGGTGCGCGCCGCGCTCCGCCCGCTCGACACCATGACCGGTCTCGCCGAGGCGATCACCGCCGGCGACCGGGGCCACCGACTGCGGCCGAGGGACTCCCGCACCGAGCTGGGCCGCACCGCCACCGCGTTCGACACCATGCTCGACGCCCTGGAGAGCGCCCAGGCCGACACCGAGGCCGCGGCGTCGGCGGCCCGGGCGGCGGAGGCCGTCGCGCGCCGGTCCGAGGCGACACTGCGGCGGTTCCTCGCGGACGCCGCCCACGAGCTCCGCACCCCGCTGACCGGGATGCAGGGTCTCGCCGAGACGCTCGTGCGGCATCCGGACCTGGAGCTGTCCCGCCGGGAGGAGCTCGCCACCACCATGGTCCGGGAGACCCGCCGGGCCACTCACCTGGTGGCCGAGATGCTCGAGCTCGCCCGCATCGAGGGCGGGCTGCCCCTTCGACTGGAGCCGCGCGACCTCGGCGCCCTCGCCGCGCTCGCCGGCCAGGAGACCCAGCGGGCCCAGCTGCTCGCGCCCACGTTGACCGTCTCGCTGAGCCCGGACCCCGATCCCGGGGGCGCCGAGGTGGACGTCGACGAAGGCCGGATCACCCAGATCGTCACCAACCTGCTGGACAACGCCCGCCGGCACACCCCCGCCGGCGGCACCGTCGGCGTCACCGTCGAACACACCGACACCGAAGCCCTGCTCACCGTCCGGGACTCGGGGCCCGGCCTCCCGGACGGCGACCGCGAGCGCATCTTCGACCGGCTGGTCCGGCTGGACGACGCGCGGGCCCGCGACTCCGGCGGCGCCGGCCTCGGCCTGCCCATCGCCAGGGCGCTGGCCAGGGCGCACGGCGGCGAGCTGGCCTACCTGCCCGGCCAGCCCGGCGGCGCCTTCCAGCTCCGGCTGCCGCTGCGCCCGGCCGCGGCGCCGGGTCGCGTCAGCTGAACAGTGCAGCGAGCGGGTAGTGTTCGACGCTCGTCGTCGGCGCCCGATCCAGACCCTGTCGCGCTCCGTGTCCGGGAACAAGCACAGACGGGACTGGCTGTGGCGGTGGACGCGTTCGGTGGCGGCTCGACCCTGCCCGGCTGTGCTGCAACCGGGCGAGCTCTCCCCGAGCGCGATGTCCTCTTGTGCGGTGTCCTCTTGTGCGATGTCTGAGTACGGGGCCGTCACCCAGGCCCTGCTGGGGATCGCCAGGGACGTCGCGGACGACTACGCACTGGCCGAGTTGATCTGTCGGGCGTGTGTGGACGGGCTGGATGTGGACGGGGCGGCAATGTCGGTGCTGACTACCAGCGTGGCCCGGCAGACACTGCACGCCACCGACGCCACCGCCGAGCGCCTGGAGGATCTGCAGTTCAGCCTCAACGAGGGCGCGTGCATCGAGGCGGCAACCACCGGGCGGCCGGTCCTGGTCAGCGACCTGCACCACAGCACCGAGGTAGTGCGCTGGCCCATCTTCGCCGCGGCCGTTGTCGAACAGACCGAGGTGCGCGCATTGTTTGCGTTGCCGTTGCAGTGGGGAACCACAAACCTCGGTGTTCTGGATCTGTATCGACGGGTACCCGTGGGACTCAGCCATGACCAACAGCGAGACGCCCTCCGCGGCGCGGACACGGCGGCGTTGATGATGCTCACCCTGCGTACCGACCCCGCCGGCTCCGCCAGGGGCGATGAGCGCTGGCTGGGCCACCTGGTGGCCAGCCGCGCGGAGATTCACCAGGCCACCGGCATGGTGCTGATGCAGCTGGAGGTCAGCGCGACCGAGGCCCTGGCCCGCATGCGGGCCCATGCGTTTGCCGAACAGCGGCTGCTCATCGACGTCGCGCGCGACGTCGTGGCCAGGCGGCTGCGGTTCACCGAGGAGATGAAGTAGTGATGACGAGGTGGGAGCTGTGAGCCAGCAGGACAGCCGCGAACAGTCGTTGGCCAAGGCATTCGTCTCGCTGGCCGACACCCTGGTCGACGATTACGACGTCATTGAACTGCTGACCAGGTTGGTCGACCACAGTGTCGAGCTGCTCGACGCCGACGCCGGGGGCATCATGCTGGCCGATCCGCACGGGCAGCTGCGGGTGGTCGCGGCGTCGAGCGAGGATGCCGAGCTGACCGAGCTGATGCAGCTGCAGAGCGACCAGGGGCCCTGCCTGGACTGTTTCCGCCAGGCCGCCTCGGTGACCGTGCCGGACCTGGCGCGGGAGGCGTCGCGCTGGCCGGTGTTCGTCGCCGCCGCCATGCGCCGGCCGCTGTTCCGCGCGGTCCACGCGGTGCCGCTGCGTCTGCGCGGCGAAGCCGTCGGCGCCCTGAACCTGTGGCACCGCCAGCCCAGCTCGATGCCCGCCACCTTGCTGACGCTCGGCCAGGCGCTGGCCGACGTCGCCACGATCGGAATCCTGCAGGAGCGGGCGATCCGGCGCACCGAGGTGCTCAACGAGCAGTTGCAGGGGGCGCTGACCAGCCGGGTTGTCATCGAGCAGGCCAAGGGGGTGCTCGCCCAACACTCGGGCACGAGCATGGACCGCTCGTTCGACATGCTCCGCAGGTACGCGAGGAGCAACCGGCGGCGGCTGGCCGAGGTGGCCCGCGAACTCACCGATCGGACGCTCAGTCCCGACGCGGTACTCGGCGCCGCCGCAAGTTCGGACTGATCCTTCGGTGGCACCGCGCCGGGACGTCCGCCGCCGGGTCACAAGTTCGGCGGTTTCGCCCGTCACCGGGGTCTCAACGGCCCGGACAGGGCGTAGGGTCAGGGCCGTTGGGAGCAACTCGCATGCGGGCGCTCAAGCCCGCGTCGTCCCCGATGAGAGACGACGCCGGTGGCTCGCCACCGGTCAAGGAATGTGACAATGAGTAACGACACCCAGACTCTCTCGCCCTATGACCGACGGGTCCAACTCGTCCTGGCGACGATCAACGAGAACGAGAAGAAGCTCGGCGACAAGGCTGCGCGCAACCTCGCGGTGAAGGTCCTGCATGCGCTCGACCACATTCCGGAAAAGGTGCGCTGAACCAAATCTCCGCGATCCGGCCGCGCCGGCCGACGCCCGCTCCGTGTGTCTACCCCGAGGAGCGGGCGTCGGTATGTCACAAGTTGCCCGGTTCCGCGTAAGAGCCTCGGCAGCGTATAGTTGGCGCTACCGAGAGCATTTCGTGCGCTGGTGGTCAAATCCGCGCCGTTTTCGGGTATCCAAAATCGGTCGCCGCGCGACTGAGAATGGTGGAACCGGCATGATGTCGGCCTCGAACAGCAGCACCGTCCAGGACCCGATCACCACGAGGCTGGCGCTCAAGCCCGGGGTCGAGGCCCGCTCATCCGCGACCGGCTTCGTCGACGGCGCCTGGTGGCCCGGTTCGCGGGACCTCGCCGACGAGATCCCGGCCCTGCTCGCGGCACTGCCCAAGGCGCTGGGACGCGTTGAGCGGGTCAGCTACAACCTGGCTACCTGGGGCGTCACCGTCCGCATCCTGCACATCGACGGTGCCGCGGTGCACCTCGCCGGATACCGCTCGCAGAACGCGGACACGGTGGACGTGCTGGGCCGCGACCACCGGGTCACCCTGCTCGTGGTGCCGCCGGAGGCCACCGAGGACACCGCTCACGCGGCGCTGGCGACGGCCTCGGCACGGGGCAACACGGACAGCCCGGCCGATCTGCTGGCCGCGTCCGGCGCCCGTCCCGGTGCACCTGTGGCGGCCGCGTAAATATCTCGCCGGCGCGTCCCGTGCCGTAATTGTTGACGGCGCTGACCATTTTCGGTCGAGCGTCGGCACATATTTCCCGCGCATCGCGGGTTTGAGGAAATCATGGCTGGCTTTATTGTTCCGGTAATTGTCGTCCTGGTGGCACTGTTGCTGGGGGCCAGTGTTCGCCTGGTCCAGCAGTACGAAAAGGGTGTCGTGCTGCGGTTCGGCCGGCTCTCCCCGACGATCCGGGGGCCGGGCCTGCACCTGATCATTCCGTTCGCCGACAAGATGACCAAGGTATCGCTGCGCACCGTGGTGATGGGAATCCCGGCCCAGGGCGCCATCACCCGGGACAACGTGACGTTGACCGTGGACGCCGTCGTCTACTTCCGGGTGATCGACCCGGTCAAGGCCATCCTGAACGTGGAGAACTACCCGCAGGCCGTGTCCCAGGTGTCCCAGACATCACTGCGTGCCGTGATCGGCCGGGCCGACCTGGACACCCTGCTGTCGGACCGGGACGGGATCAACGCCGAGCTGCAGACGGTCATCGACGGACCCACCGAGGGGCCCTGGGGCCTGCACATCGAGCGGGTCGAAGTGAAGGACGTGGCGCTGCCGGAGGGCATGAAGCGCTCGATGTCGCGGCAGGCCGAGGCCGAGCGGGAACGCCGCGCCCGGATCATCGCCGCGGATGGTGAGTTCCAGGCGTCGGCCAAGCTGGCCGAGGCCGCCAGGGCAATGGGCGACACCCCCGGTGCGCTGCAGCTTCGGCTGCTGCAGACCGTGGTCGACGTCGCCGCCGAGAAGAACAGCACCCTGGTCATGCCGTTCCCGGTCGAGCTGCTCCGGTTCTTCGACCACGCCGCCAACGCCGCCGCCCAAGCCCCGGCCGCGGCCGCGGCCGCGACGGGGACCTCCACCACGCCCGCCGGCCCGGTCAACGGGCACGGCACGGCACCGACCACTGAGGTGCTCGCCGCGCTGACCGCGCTGGCACCGGAACCGCCCACCGACCCGACCCCTGGAGAGGACTGATTCCCCGGATGCGCATCGGCCTTATCGCCCCGCCGTGGATTCCCACCCCGCCGCCGGCCTACGGAGGCATCGAGCGGGTCGTCGCGATACAGGCCGCCGGGATGGCGGCCGCCGGTCATGATGTGACGCTCGTTGCCGCGCCGGGATCGGCGGTACCCGGGGTCCGGGTGGTCTCACCGCTGGAGCGGCTGCCCGCCCAGATCGGGATGGCCACCGACGAGTGGTGCCACGTGCTCGGCGGGCTGGACGCGCTGTCCGGCGTCGACATGGTGTTCGACCACTCCGGTCCGCTCGGGGCGCTCCTGTCCGCGCAGGCCGACGTACCGTCGATGCACGTGGTCCACGGGTCGCTGGAGACCGAGCTGCTCGGCCTCTACGAAGGGCTGTCCGCCCGGGCCCCCCGGCTGCGGCTGGCCGCGATCAGCCGCTCGCAGCGGAGCGCGGCGCCGCACCTGCCGTTCTCCGGGGTCTGCTACAACGCGATCGACCTCGAGGAGGCCCCGTTCCGGGCCGAGCCAGGGGGCTACCTGGCATTCCTCGGCCGGATGGCCCCGGAGAAGGGCGTCGCCGCGGCCATCACGCTGGCGCGGCGGGCCGGCCTGCCGCTGCGGATCGCCGCCAAGTGCCGGGAACCCGCTGAGCAGGCCTACTTCGAGCGGGCCGTCGCGCCCCACCTCGGGCCCGACGTGGAGTACCTCGGCGAGCTGGGCCGGGCGGCGACCTACGAGTTCCTGTCCCGCGCGTCCGCGCTGCTGTTCCCGATCTCGTGGCGCGAGCCGTTCGGCATGGTGCTGATCGAGGCGATGGCCTGCGGTACGCCCGTTCTGGCCACCAACCGGGGCGCCGTCCCCGAGGTGGTGCTCGACGGGGTGACCGGCTTCGTGCGGGACACACCGGCCGAGCTGGCCCCGCTGGTCGAGCGGATCGGCGAGATCGACCGGGCGGCCTGTCGACGGCACGTGGCCGAGCATTTCTCCGCCGAGGCGCTGGTCCGGGGCTACACCCGACTGCTGGAGCCGGAGCCGACAGCACGGTCCGCCGCGGCACCCATGGTCTTCAGCGCTCCGGTGTCACCGCCGCGCCCGATGCGCGTTCCGCACAACGGGGCGGCTCGGTGGCCCGACCGGGCGCGGCCGGCGGCGCGGCGGGCGGTCGGATGACGGCCGGGTCGGTGCCGGACCTGGACCCCCTGGCGCCGCCGGGGGTGCTCGCCGGCCCGGGCTCGATCACGGTCATCGCCGGGCTGACCTTCGCCATCTCCGACGAGCGTGGCGACATCGGGCCGGGGCCGTTCGGGCTGATCACCGACGACACCCGGCACCTGTCCGGCCTGCGGGTCCTGCTGGACTCCGAACCGCTGCGGCACCTGGGCTCGGGCCTGGTGAGTTCGTCGGTGGCGCATTTCCGCGGCTACGCCACCTTGCGGGACCGGCTGCCGGACGCCCCCGTCGAGTGCGAGCGGCGGCGCGAGCTCACCCCCGCGGGGCTGGTGGAGACTCTGACCCTGCGCTGCTGGACACCTGAGCCGGTGGTGTTGGACCTCGAGATCGAGCTGGACGCCGACTTCGCCGACATCTTCGAGGTCCGCCGCCTCGCCGGTGATCCCACGCCCCGGCCGGCGGCCGCTCCGGTGGCCGAGTCGGCGGGTCGACTGCGGTTCAAGTCGGCCGCAACGGTCCGCTCCACAACGGTGCTGCTCGACCCGCCGCCCGACCTGGTCGAGCTGCGGACCGCGCGCTGGGCGGTGCCGCTGAGCCGGGACCGACCGTGGGTGCTGCGCACCGAGGTGCGCGCCCACCGCGGTTCCGGCACCGAGGAACGGCCGGTGATCCGACCGAGGGCGGAACACGTGGGACGCCCCGACGTGGTGGTGCACAGCGAACCGGAACGCCTGGCCAGGGCGAGTCTGCGTTCGCTCGCCGACCTGGACGCGCTCAGCATCCCGGACGACCGGGACCCGTCCCGGCGGTTGCTGGCCGCGGGCATCCCGTGGTTCGTTGCACTGTTCGGGCGGGACGTGCTGATCTCGAGCTACCAGGCCCGCGCGTTCCGTCCGGAGCTGATGACCGATGCCCTGGCCGCGCTGGCCGCGCGGCAGGGCCGCGTCGACGACCCCGGCAACGGTGAGCAGCCCGGCAAGATCCTGCACGAGGTGCGGTTCGGCGACCTGCCCTGGCTGGGCGAGGGCACCAGCGGCGGGGTGCGCCCGTACTACGGCAGCGCCGACTCGACCCCGCTGTTCCTGATCATGCTGGGGGAGGCGATGCGCTGGGGCGCGCCCCGCGAGGCGCTTGAGGCGCTGCTGCCGGCCGCCCGGGAAGCGCTGCAGTGGCTCCGCGGTCCCGGCGACCCCGACCGGGACGGGCTGATCGAGTACGCCGCTGCGGGGTCGCGCTCGCTGGTCAACCAGGGCTGGAAGGACTCCGAGAACGCGGTGCAGTTCGCGGACGGCCGGCTCGCCACGGCGCCGATCGCGGTGGTCGAGGTGCAGGGCTACGCCTACCGGGCCCGCCGTGAGCTGGCCGCCGTGCTCGCCCACCTGGGCTTCCCCGCCGAGGCCGACGAGCTCGCCGCCGAGGCGGAGCAGCTGCGCGGCCTGATCCGGGATCGCTACTGGCGCCCCGGGACCGACGGTGCGCCCGGCTACTTCGCGATGGCGCTGGACGGTGCCAAACGGCAGGTCGACTCGATCACCTCGAACATGGGCCACCTGCTGTGGTGCGGGGTCCCCACGCAGTCCGAGGCCGAGCAGGTCGCCGAGCACCTGGGGAGCCCGGCGCTGGCCAGCGGCTGGGGGCTGCGCACGCTGTCCGACCAGATGGCCGGCTTCAACCCGATCTCCTACCACGTGGGTTCGGTGTGGCCGCACGACACGGTGATCGCCTGCGAGGGCCTGCGGCGCTACGGCCTCGACGAGGTGGCGATGCGGCTCGCCGGCGACCTGCTGGACGCATTGGCGATCTTCGACGACCGGCTGCCCGAGCTGTTCGGCGGGCACCGTCGCGAGCCGGGGGACTTCCCGGTGCCCTATCCCACCGCGTGCCGCCCGCAGGCGTGGGCGGCCGGTGTGCCACTGGCCATCGCCACCATGTGCCTCGGCCTGCAACCCGACGTCCCGGCCGGCACGATCACCGTCAACCCCGCCCTGCCCAGGGGCCTGCGCCGCATCGAGCTGCACGGCATCCCGCTGCCCGGTGGGGAGCTGTCCCTGACGTTCGGCGCGGATGGCACCCGGGCACTCGCCACGCCCGAGGGGCTGCGGCTCGAGCTCACCGCGGGCAAGCCGGTACCGCCTGTTCCGGGAGTCCGCTCCTGAGGTCCGCCGACAGGTATCCGTGGGCGCAAGTTGCCCTGCGGTGCCGCGTCGGCGACTACCGTGGGTGGCATGGAGGAAACTGCCTGGTTGCTCCAGGAGCTCGAACCCGTAGTGACCGAGAATCTGGAACGCCATCTGTCGATGGCGAAGGAATGGATGCCGCACGAGTACGTGCCGTGGAGCCAGGGTCGTGACTACGCCGACCTGGGTGGCACGGACTGGGACCCGAACGAGTCGCGGCTCTCGCCGATCGCGCGGACGGCGCTCGAGGTCAACCTGCTGACCGAGGACAACCTGCCCAGCTACCACCGGGAGATCGAGCGCGCGTTCGGCCGGGACCGGGCCTGGGGGGCCTGGGTGCACCGCTGGACCGCCGAGGAGGGCCGGCACGCCTACTGCATCCGTGACTACCTGTTGGTCACCCGAGGGGTCGACCCGGTGGAACTCGAGCGGGCCCGGATGCAGGTGATGGAGACCGGGTACGACGCGGAGGAGAAGCCCATCCTGCACGTCCTGGCGTACGTGTCGTTCCAGGAGCTCGCCACCCGCATCTCGCACCGCAACACCGGCCGCTACGCCGAGGACCCGGTGTGCGAGCGGCTGCTCAGCCGGGTCGCGACCGACGAGAACCTGCACATGGTCTTCTACCGCAACCTCGTCTCCGCCGCGATGGAGGTAGCTCCCGGGCCGACGATGCGCGCCATCGCCGACGAGATGGCCGGGTTCGAGATGCCGGGCGCGGTGATCCCCGGTTTCACCCGCAAGGCGGCCATGATCGCCCAGGCCGGGATCTACGACCTGCGCATCCACCACGACGAGATCGTGCAGCCGCTGCTGCGGCACTGGCGCGTGTTCGACATCGAGGGCCTGGACGCCGACGGCGAGCGGGCCCGTGACGAGCTGGCCGCGACGGTCGCCGCGCTCGGCGCCCAGGCCACCCGGTTCGAGGAGCAGCGGGCCCGCACCAAGGCGCGGGTGGCGGCGCGCCAGGGCTGACCGGACCGTCCGACGAAATCTGCTGGTCCGCACACTTTCGGACCGGTCAATTTTCGGCCGTTCGGGCGTAGGGTTGGTGTCATCGGGAGCTCTTCGCGCGTAGGCGCTCGAGCCTGCGTCGCTCTTGAGGAGATACCACTCGGGCAGCTCCGGCTGTCCGGAGACCGGAGCGCCGACATGACGTCGCCATCCACCGCACCCGCCGGAGCCGCGTCGCCGGTGCGATCGATGATCCAGCTCGAGGGAGTCACCAAGATCTATCGGATGGGCGAGGTCGAGCTCCGGGCCCTGGACGACGTCGATCTGAGCATCGCCGAGGGCGAGCTCGTCGCCATCATGGGCCCGTCCGGCTCCGGCAAGACCACCATGATGAACATCCTGGGCTGCCTGGACATCCCGACCGAGGGGAGCTACCACCTCGACGGGATCGACGTGGCCGCGCGCAGCGACAACGAGCTGGCCGCCATCCGCAACCACAAGATCGGCTTCGTGTTCCAGTCGTTCAACCTCATCCCGCGCACCAGCGCGTCCCGCAACGTGGAGCTGCCGCTGGTGTACGCCGGGGCGAAGGACCGCGCGGCCAGGGCCAGGCGGGCGCTGGAGCAGGTCGGGCTGGGCAACCGGCAGAAACACCTGCCGAACGAGCTGTCCGGCGGCCAGCAGCAGCGGGTCGCGATCGCCCGCGCCCTGGTGACGGACCCGGCGATGTTGCTGGCCGACGAGCCGACCGGCAACCTGGACTCCGCGTCCAGCATCGAGATCATGAAGCTGTTGGTCGGGCTGAACGAAGCGGGGCGCACCGTCGTGCTGATCACGCACGAGGAGGAGATCGCCACGTTCGCCAAGCGGGTCATCCGACTGCGGGACGGCCGGATCGTCAGCGACCGGGCCGAGCACTCGGGGCCCCGCCCGTAGTTCTTCGGGCCTTGCCGGCCCGCCGGCTCGTTGTCGTGGTTTTCCGAGTCGTGGTTTTCCGAGTCGTGGATTTCCGAGTCGCGGATTGCCGACCGGATCGGGAACGAATCGGGACATCTCGGCGTTGTAGGAAGTGGTCGTCGGTTTCGGTGTTCGTGTGATGCACGCCCGCGGGAACGAGTTGGTGTTCGAGGGTCAGCGTCATGAGGGCGTTGACCAGCGCGCTGGTGTCGGCTGAGCGCCCGCACAGTGCGGGGGTTTTATTGCTTGGAGTACATCGCATGGCACAGGGAACTGTGAAGTGGTTCAACGGTGAGAAGGGCTTCGGCTTCATCTCGATCGACGGCGGCGGAGACGACGTCTTCGTGCACTACTCGGCGATCGACGGCGGCGGCTTCCGCAGCCTCGACGAGGGGCAGCGCGTGGAGTTCGAGGTCGGCCAGGGCGCCAAGGGCCCGCAGGCCCAGGGCGTGCGCGTCGTCTGACCCGCTCACCACTGTTCGACAGGAAGCCCGTTCCTCCGTTAGGAGGGGCGGGCTTCCGCCATTTCCACCCGATGAGCATGCTGATCCGGAGCTCGCCGGTGATTCCGGCGGCGACCTCGCGGACCGCCTCGACGCTGTGCCGGATCTCGTGGAAGGCGGGTCGGAGCCGGTCCCGCAGCAGCTCGCCGAGCAGGGTGAGGCGGACCTGTCGGCTGGTGCGGTCGAAGAGCCGGCCACCGATGCGCGACTCGATCGAGCGGATGGTCTGGCTGACCCGGGACTGGGACAGGTGCAGCCGCGTTGCGCTGCGGCCGAAGTGCAGCTCCTCGGCCAGCACGAGGAACGTCTCGATCTCCCTCAGCTCCACCCGACGCCGCCGGCGGTCAGGGCGGCGGCGCGGCGGCGAAGGCCGCCTGGGCGGCTTCAGCGCCCAGCGCGGAGCGTGCGAAGAGCGCGGTCGGGTTGCCGCCGAGCAGCTCCCGGGCGGCCTCGACCAGGGCGCCGAGCGCGAAGGCGAACCGGCCGCCCACCGAGACCCGCCGGACCCCGGCAGCGGCGAGCTCGGCCATGCTCGGGCCGCCGGCCACCGCCAACACGTTGACCGGGCGGTCCACCGAGCTGACCACGGTGCGGATGTCGTCCAGCGCGCGCAGCCCGGGGGCGTAGAGCACGTCCGCGCCGGCCTCCTGATAGGACTGCAGCCGGCCGATCGTGTCGGCCAGGTCGGGACGGCCGTGCAGGTAGTTCTCCGCCCGCCCGGTCAGGACCAGCCGGGTCGGACCGGCGTGCGCGGCCTCCGCCGCCGCGGTGATCCGTTCGGCGGCCCGCGCACGGTCGTAGATCGGGTCGTCCGCGCCGCCGGTGAAGTCCTCGATCGAACAGCCCGCCAACCCGGCGTCCAGAGCCAGCCGCACCGTCTCCGCGACGTGTTCGGGGCTGTCGCCATAGCCGTTCTCCAGGTCGGCCGACACCGGAAGATCGGTGGCCGCGACGATGGCGGCGGCATGCCGCAGGGCCTGGTCCCGGGTGACCGAGCCGTCGAGCTGCCCCAGGGTGGCCGCGTAGCCGCTGCTCGTCGTGGCCAGGGCGGCGAACCCCAGCGAGGCCAGCAGCCGTGCCGATCCGACATCCCACGGATTGGGCAGCAGCAGGAGCTCGGAGCCGTGATGCAACCGCCGGAAATACTCGGTCCGATCACTCGCCAAGGTCATGTCGGCGACGCTAGCAGGACGGTCCGACGCTCCGGTCCTGGTTTCCCGCCGCGCACCGCGCGGTCAGAACGCCAGGAGCGCCTCGGCGAGCAACTTCAGGCTCTGCTCAAGCTCCTCGCGCGACACCATCGGCAGCATCGGGCGGATCTTGGGGTGGGTGACGGCCGACCAGTCGTAGGTCAGGGTGACCGCCGTGCGGTCCGGGCCGTCGGCCTCGAGACGGTAGGCGTAGCTGTGCCCGAGCGGGTCCTTGCCGACCTGGCCGGGAGCCCAGCTGATCGCCACGTCACGCTCGTAGCTGGTGACCACGTTCTCCGACTCGTAGTCGCCGAGGTCGTCGCGGTGCATCCTCATCCGGAAGACGTCGCCGACCTCGGTGAGCACGGTGTGCGTCTCCGAGGCGCGCACCGACCGCGATCCGTCGAACACGTGGTGCTGGTCCGGGTCGGCGAGCATCGCGAAGACCCGCTCGATCGGGGCGTCGATCGTGCGGGTCACGGTGATCTGGTCCGGGTTGGTCATGGAGCGCAGCCTACGGCCGGCGCCAGACGCTGCGTGCGGGGTCGTGCTCTGGTACGGATTGCGCAAGTTCGCCCTCGGGGCGATCGGCTCGGCGGAAGGGGTGCGGCATGACGCGGTCCGAAGAGCAGGCAACAGAGCGGCCTTCACCCGAAGACTCCGACGATGCCCGCGACACTGACGAGTCGGTCGAGTCGGTCGACGAGGAGAACGACCGGGCGAAACCCGACACGGAGGACTCCGACTCCGCCGAGGACGACTCCGAGGACTCCGACTTTGTCGAGGACTCCGCCGACTCCGCCGATGACGCCGATGACGCCGATGACTCGGACGACGCCGATGACTCGGACGACGCCGACTCCGCCGATGACGCCGATGACGCCGATGACTCGGACGACGCCGATGACTCGGACGACGCCGACTCCGCCGATGACGCCGATGACGCCGATGACTCGGACGACTCCGATGACGCCGATGACTCGGACGACTCCGACGACGCCGACGCCGAGGACTCGGGTCCGGCGCTGCCGCCGATCGAGCCGGTGGGGCTCAGGGTGCTGGTGGCGGAGTACGAACAGGCCGAGGGCGGTGATCGGCTGCCGTGGAACTGGGCGGCGCTGCCGGACGGTCACCGGGAGACGCTCGTCGCGCTGGTCGACGACTTCGTCGGCTCGTACAACCGGCTGTGGGCGATGACCGACGAGCAGACCGTGCCGCCCTGCTGGTACCGCCATCCGGCACTCGCCTACGACCTGGCCGCTATGGCCTGGGCCTACTACGAGGCGTACCGACACCGCGAGGCGACACCGGGCCGCGCACTGGACTTCCAGGCCCAGCTGGCCGCCTTCGGTGAACGGCTCGAGCGCTGGTTGGGCAGCCAACCCGGGGAGTGCCGGGGCGGGAACCACCCGCGCGACTGGCGCCACGTCAGGGAAAGCGTGCGGGACCACGCTCCGGGGTCCGTGGACCACGCCGACGCGGTCGCACTGCTCGGCGCGGAGAACTTCGGGTTCGGTCGGCCCGGCCGCTGATCGGGAGGCCACTCACAGGCTGTCAGCCGCGGCGGGCGGACTCCTGCACTCCGAGGTGGTTGAGCAGGTTTGTCGAGAACCGCTCACCCATGCGCTGCATCGTGCCCTCCATGATGCGGACCACCGCCGGCGCCGCGAGTTTGGACAGCGGGAGCTCGACGTGCAGCGTGAGGCTGATCGACAGCTGGGTACCGCCCTTGACGTCGGACAGCTTGTAGATCCCCTCCGCGCCGGTGCGCTCGTTGGCGCCCTTCGGCGGTTCGTGGGTGTAGTCGATCCGGCGGCCCTCGTCGAACTTCATCCGCTCGGTGAACGCGGTGCTGATGCCGACACCCAGGACGGAGATGCGGACCAGGTGCCAGGTCCAGAGGTCACCGTCGGCGTCGATCCGCCGCAACAGGGGGGTCAGCTTCGGCAGCAGGACCGGATCGGTCAGAACCGCCCAGATCTCGGACCGCTCTGCCGGCACGACAGCCTCGGACTTGTTCGTTGCGGTGAAGCGGCTCATTCTCCTGGGTTCCCGCAAGCCACCCGTTTCATGACTGATGTGACGAGTTCCCCAGGAACCCGCCTTCGGCGGTGCGACCCCGCACACGAACCGGTTTCGGTCCCGGTCGCCCGGGTAGCCGTAGACCTGGGGGAGCCGACGGACGAGGGAGAGAACCAAGGCGTGCGGATACTGGTAGCGGGATCGTCCGGGTTCGTCGGCGTGCGGCTGTGTCCCGCGCTCGCGGAAGCCGGTCATCAGGTGCGGGCGATGACCCGGCGGCCGGAGCGGTACCTCGGCGTCGGCGAGCCGGTGTACGGCGATGTGAGTGAACCCGATTCGCTGCGCGCCGCGCTGAACGGCTGCGACGCGGCCTACTACCTGGTGCACTCCCTGGACAGCGCCGACTTCACCGACCGCGATGCCGCCGCGGCCCGCGCCTTCGCCGGCGCCGCGGCCGAGGCGGGGCTGCGCCGGATCGTCTACCTCGGCGGGCTGGGCGACGACGGCGACCACCTCTCGGAGCACCTGCGCAGCCGACGCGCGGTGGAGGAGCTGCTGGGGTCCACCGGCGTGCCGGTCACCACGCTGCGCGCCGGGATCATCGTCGGCCACGGCGGCATCTCGTGGGAGATCACCCGCCAGCTGGTGGAGCGGCTGCCGGCCATGATCGCGCCGCGCTGGGTGCGGACCCGGACCCAGCCGATCGCGGTCGCCGACGTGGTGCGCTACCTCGTCGGAGTGCTCGAGCTGCCGGCCGCGGCCGCCGCGCGCGCCTTCGACATCGGCGGCCCCGAGGTGTTGGAGTATGGCGACATGCTCCGCAGGGTGTCCGCCATCCAGGGCCGCTCGACGCTGGTCCTGCCGATACCGCTGCTGTCGCTGGCGCTGTCCTGGCCGCTGTCGGTGTGCTGGCAGACCTGGCGCTGGGTGTCGCTCGGCTTGTGGTTGGTCACCGACGTGGACCCGAAGGCCGGCCGCGCGCTGCTCGGGTCGATGAACAACGAGGTCGTGGTGCGCGAGGACAGCATCCGGGAGCTGGTGCCGTTCGAGCCGATGGACTACGACCACGCGGTGCTGGAAGCCCTGGGTGAGCGCGTGCGGGCGGAACGGGTGTCATGACCGGCCACCCGAGCCCCGACACGGGCACCGCCGAGCCGCGGCGCCGCCGGTGGGTCGTCGGCGGCACCCTGCTGGCCAGCTCCGGGCTGCTCAACGCGTCGATGTCCACGACACCGGGCTCCGCGCGCTTCTACGGCCTGACCTTCGGCGCGGCCGCGACCCTGACCGCCGGCGGGTTGGCGTCCGGGCCGGTGCACCGGGGCTTGACCGGGGCCGGCGGTCCGGGCCAGCCCAACCGCCGCCGCCCGGTGCTCGGGCCGGTACTGCTCGGGGTGGGCGCGTTCGCGGTGTTCTACGGACTCGCGCTCGTCGCCCGGCACATCCCGCCGCTGCGCTGGGCGATCTCGAAGGTGCTGAGCTACGCGCACCACGGGTCGGAGACGCTGGTGCTGCTCACCACGCTCGCCAACGGTGCCGCCGAGGAGGTCTTCTTCCGCGGTGCCGGTTACCTCGCCGTCGGTGACCGACACCCGGTCGCGCTGTCCACCGCGCTCTACGCGCTGGCCACCACCGCCACCCGCAACCCCGCGCTGGTGCTGGCCTCAGCGGTGCTGGGCACTCTGTTCGGCCTGCAGCGGCGGGCCACCGGCGGGGTGCAGGCCCCGATGCTGACCCACCTGACCTGGTCGGCGCTGATGCTCCGCTTCCTGCCGCCGCTCTTCCAGCCGCCCACACCTGAGCAGTCGGCGCCCGCGCCGGGAGAGTTTCCCGCAACGCGAGCCCGGTGAACCGCGGCGGTCACCGGGCCGGTGGGGCCTGGGCCGACGCGAGGGCGACGAGCGCGGCCGCGCCGATCAGCGCCGCCGGGTAGCCGTAGCTGTGGATGACCGCGCCGGCGAGGGCGGGCCCGGTGACGGTGCCGAGGGTGAGCGCGGTGTTGACGGCCGCGAGCCCGCCGGAGGGCCGCTCGTGGAAGACCTCGGCGCTCCACAGTCCCTGCGCCGCGACCACGCCGTTGTAGGCGACCCCGAACAGCGTGGCGGAGATCAGCGCCGCACCGAGGTGTGAGCCGGCCACACCCAGCAGCGCCACCGCGGCCGTCAGCACCACGCACAGGGCGAGGTAGCAGCGGCGCAGCCCGATCCGGTCCGTGACCATGCCGGTCACCGAGGCGAGGATCCCGGCGACGCCGCAGCCGGCGAACGCGATCCGGGCGGGCGTCTCGGCCACCCCCGCCACCCGCATGGCGTCGACGCTGAAGGCCCACCACACCGAACTGCCCGCGCCGACCAGGACGGCAGACACCAGCAGCGGCCGCGAGCGCGGGCACACGAACCAGGACCACCGAAGCCGGGGGAGCGGGTGCTCGGTCCGAGGGCATTGGGCGGGTGCGGCGCGCACCGCGACCACCCCGACGACCGCCGCGATCCCGGCGAAGACCAGCCAGACCGGGCGCCAGTGCCCGCCGAGCACGATCGCCAGCGGCCCGGCGATCGCCACGCCCCAGCCGGTGCCCGAGCTGATCGCCGACCACGAGACGGCCCGCCGCCGGGCGGGCACCCGCTGGGCGACCACGTCGGCGTACGGCGGGAAGGCCAGGCCCGCCGCCGAACCCGCCACCAGCACCCCGACGGCCAGCCCGAGCGGACCGTCGGCGGCGGCGATCGCGGCCATGCCGAGGGCCGCCAGCGACGCGGCCATCGCGATGGGCAGCCGGGGACCGAAGCGGGCGGTCAGCCAGACGACGGCGATGTTGCCCGCCAGGTAGGCCAGGTACGCGCCCGACGCGATCAGGCCCGCGGCGCGCGGGTCCAGTCCGAGTCCGGCCTGCATGTCCGGCAGCAGCAGGCCGTAGCCGTAGCGGGCGAGCCCGAAGGTCACCGCGATCATCGCGGCGCCCGGCAGGACCACGCGCAGGGTCGCGGCGGTCTCGGTGCGGGTTCGGACGCGGGCCTCACGCATCGGGCGCAGCTCCTTCCGGGACGGTGTGCTGCAGCGGGCAGGCGTGCTCACGGTCGCGGCAGGCGGACCGATCGCACAGGCGGCATACGCGCAGTGCGGCGAACTCGTCGTCGGTGACGCCGCCGACCATCTTGGCCAGCATCGATTCCAGGGCGACCCGCTCGGTGGGGGACAGGGCGGCGACCGCGCGGGACAGCGTCGCCCGCCGGCCGGCCAGGATCGACTCCGCCCTGGCGGCGCCGGCGGGGGACAGCTCCAGCTGCCGGCTCCGGGCGTCGCGACCGGTGTTGCGCTCCACCAGGCCGGCACTGACCAGCCGTTCCACCAGGCGGGTCACCCCGGAGGTGGTGAGCCCGAGCACGCCGCCCAGCCAGCCCACGGTCCGCCCCGGATGGGCCAGCATTGTCACCAGGGCCGCGCTCTCCGAGCTCGACGCACCGGTCCCCGCCGGCTCGTCGCCGGCCAGCAGCCGGTCGGCCAGAGCCAGCGAATGCGCACCGAGCAGGTTCTCCAACCTCGCCATGTGCCTCAGTGTGTATTAGTTGACTGCCGCAGGCAACTAATAACTCCGGCACGATGGGACCATGGCCGAACCACTGACCGGGACGATCGCGCTGCCGGACGGCACCCTCATCCGGGGGCGGGGCCGCCGGGAACCGATGCCCGAGGGGCCGCTGCCCGACTTCGGGCTCTACCTCGGCCGGCCTCCGAGGCGGCAGCGGGGCCGGCTCCAGGACTGGCGCTTCCGGGCCCGACCGCACGAGGCCTGGCGGCCCGACTGGGCGGCGGACTGGGTCGACTGGCCGGACTTCCGCACCCCGCGCGACGACAAGCTCTGTGCCAACCGCATCGAGCACACCTACCGGCTGGCCCACGCCGGACGCCGGGTCGAGGTGGCCTGCGTGGGCGGCACCGGCCGCACCGGCACGGTCATCGCCTGCCTCGCCGTCCTCGCCGGACACCCGGCCGCCGACGCGCTGCGCTGGACCCGCGACCACTACCGGCCCCGAGCCGTCGAGACGCCCGGTCAGCGTCGCTGGATCCAGTGGTTCGCCGAGCACAGCGGGCGGGGGACGACACCTCCCGGGTAGCCGGTCCGGGCCTGGTCGTGGGGTCCTAACCCCCCGCCGGTACCGCCCGGGGGTTAGGACCTGGCGCGGTGGGTATCTGACGACGTGGCCCAGTTCGTCGAGACGCTCGTGTGGTGGGTGGTGCTGTGCGGGCTGTGGCTGCTCACCCTGTCGACGTTCCCGACCCCGGAGCTGGTCGCGGCGGTCGCGGTCTCGCTGCCCTGCGCGGCGGCGGCGACCGTCGCGCGGCGCGCGGTCGGCGCGTCGTGGCGGGTGCGCCCGGGGTGGGCCCGCTGGCTCCCGCCGCTGCCGGTCGCCGTGCTCGCCGACACCGTTCGGGTGCTGGCGGCGGTGCTGCGCCGCCCGGTGGTGCGCGGCGAACGGGGCCGGCTACTCCGCGTCGCCCCGCCTCCGGAGTCCGACAAGCGCTACGCGGCCACCCAGCGGGCGCTGGTCGTGGTCGCCCTGTCGCTGTCGCCGGGCTCGGTCGTCGTCGGGGCCGCCAACGACCCCGACCGCGACGGCGACGGCGACGGCGACCCCGACCGCGAGGGCGACGAACTGTTGCTGCACGTCCTGGCCGACGGCCCGCCCCGGATGAACGAGGTGATCGAGCGATGACGTCCTGGCTGATCGGCGCCGTCGTCCTGATGGTCGGCGGCCTCGGGCCCGCGCTGTGGTTGGGCTCGCGGGGCGAGCCGGTGCACCGGCTGGTGGGGCTCGAGCTCGGCAGCTCGGTCACCGTGCTGATCCTGCTGCTGCTGTCCCAGGTTGCCGGCCAGTCGCAGTTCCTGATCGTGCCGCTGGTGCTGGCGCTGCTGTCCTTCGCCGGCACGCTCGTGTTCACCCGCCTGCTGGCACCGCGCCGATGACCGCGCCGATGACCGTGCCAGGGCTCGTCTCGGAGCTCCTGCTTGGCGCCGGGGTGCTGGTCACGGTGGCCTCCTCGGTGGCGGCGCTGCTGGTGCGGTCGCTGTATGACCGGCTGCACTTCCTGACCCCGGTCACCTCACTGGCCGGGCCGTTGGTGGGGGCGGCGCTCGCCATCGGGAACGGCTGGGGGACGACCACCGGGCAGATCCTGTTCGTCGTGCTGCTGCTCGCGGTGACCGGGCCGGTGCTCGGGGCCGCGACCGGGAGGCTGGCCCGGCGCAGTGCCGAACCCGACCTGGGGCGGTCGCGGTGAGCCTCGCGATCGCCGTGGCGCTCGTTCTCGTCGCCGTGGCCGGGACCGCTGTGGTGGCCACGGCCGTCCCCGAGCGGCAGGCGGTGACGCTGTCGGTCTACGGGCTCATGCTGACCGTGCTGTTCTTCCTGCTGCAGGCCCCGGACGTGGCGCTAGCCCAGCTCGCGGTCGGCGCGGCCGTCGTCCCGCTCATGGTGATGCTGGCCCTGCGCACGATCAGCAGGCACCGATGACCCGGCCGGTGCGGATCGTGCTCTTCCTGGTCGCGGCGGCGGGCGTGGCGCTCTGCTACCTCGGCGCGGTGTTCGGTCTGCCGGAGCTGGGCACCCCGGTACACCCGTACCGCGACCAGGCGGTGGCCGCGGCGGTGGCGCGGTCCACCGCGAACGTGGTCTCCGCGATCAACTACGACCAGCGGGCGCTGGACACGCTGGGCGAGGAGACGATCGTGCTCGGCTCGGTGGTCGGCGCCGCCGCCCTGCTGCGCCCGACCGGGAAGGAACGCAAGGGCACCGTGCGCGATGCCGACGAGACGCTGCCCTCGGTGGCGCTGCTGGGGTACCTGCTGCTGCCGGTGACCCTGCTGGTCGGCGCGAACCTGGTGCTGCACGGGCAGCTGACCCCCGGCGGTGGCTTCCAGGGCGGCGTCGTGCTCGGCACCGCCATCCACCTGATCTACCTGACCGGCCGCTACCAGGCGCTGGACCGGGTACGCCCGCTGGCCGTGTTCACCGCCGGCGAGGCGCTGGGCACCACGCTGTTCGCGGCACTCGGGCTGGTCGGCGTCGCGACCGGCGCCGGGTTCCTGGCGAACGTGCTGCCGGCCGGGGTGTGGGGCTCGCTGCTCTCCGCCGGCACGGTGCCGCTGCTGAACATCGCCGTCGGGGTGGAGGTCGCCTCCGGGGTGGTCGTGCTGCTCACCAAGTTCCTTGACCAGGCGCTGCGGATCGTGGGTACGGAATGACCGTGTTCGCCTACGGGGTGGCCGGCTGGCTGCTGCTGCTCGGCGCGTTCGGGATCGCCGTCAGCCGCGACATCGTGCGGTCCGTGGTGTGTCTGTCCGTGGCGCAGTCCGGCACGTACGTGCTGCTCATCGCCGTCGGGTACCAGAAGGGGGCGGCGGCGCCCGTGTTCGGCAGCACGAACCCGCCGAGCCGCGACGTCGTCGACCCGGTGGTGCAGGCGCTGACCCTGACCGACGTCGTCGTGTCGGCCACGGTCACCGCGCTGCTGCTGGCGCTGGCCATCCAGGTGGCCAAAACGCAGGGGACCACCGATCCCGACGAGCTGAGCTCGCTGAAGGGCTGACATGCCGGACAGCGCGGACCTCGCCCCGCTCGCCATCTCGCTGCCCATCCTGGTGGCCTGCCTGCTGCTCGCGGGCGGCGCGAGGTTGCCGCGCCGCGCGGTGGACGCGACGGCTACGTCGGCGGCCGCCGCGGTGGTCCTGCTGGATCTCGCGCTGCTGATGGCCACCCTGCACGGGCCGGTCGTCACCTGGTCGGGCGGCTGGACGCCGAAGAACGGCGTCAGCGTGGGCGTCGTGCTGGTCGCCGACCCGGTCGGCGCCGGGGCCGCACTCACCGCTGCCATCCTGATGGTGCTCGCACTGGTCTACAGCTGGAGCTACTTCGACTCCGCGCAGGGGCACTTCCATGCGCTGATGCTGCTGTTCCTGGCCGGGATGACCGGCTTCGCGCTGTCCGGCGACCTGTTCAACATGTTCGTGTTCTTCGAGCTGATGGGGGCGGTGGCGTACGCGCTGACCGGCCACAAGATCGAGGAACCGACGTCGGTGCAGGGGGCGCTGTCCTTCGGGCTGATCAACTCGCTCGGCGCCTACCTGACCCTGTTCGGCATCGGCCTGCTCTACTCCCGCACCGGGCAGCTGGGGCTCGCGCAGCTGGCGGTCGCGCTGTCCGGGCGCCCGCCCGACGTACTCGTCGCGGTGGCGTTCTGCCTGGTCGCGACCGGGCTCCTGGTGAAGGCGGCGATCGTGCCGTTCCACCTCTGGCTGGACGACGTCCATGCCGTGGCGCCCACGCCGGTGTGCGTGCTGTTCTCCGGGATCATGGTCGAGCTCGGCCTGTACGGGATCATGCGGGTGTACACCGTGGCGTTCGCCGGCGCCCTGCCCGAGGCGGACGTGCACCGGGTGCTGCTCGTCCTCGGCACGCTGAGCGCGGTGGTGGGCGCGATCATGTGCTTCGCCCAGCGGCACCTCAAACGGCTGCTGGCCTACTCGACGATCGCGCACCTCGGCCTGTTCCTGGTGGCGTTCGCGACCTTCAGCGCCGAGGGCAGCCAGGGCGCACTGCTCTACGCCGCCGCCCATTCGGCGGTCAAGGCGGCGTTGTTCCTGATCGCCGGGGTGATCCTGAACCGCTACGGCGGCGTCGACGAGCTGGACCTGCACGGGCGGGGCCGCGACGCGACGCTGCTGCCCTGGCTGATGTTGCTCGGCGGCTTTGCGCTCGCCGGGCTGCCCCCGTTCGGCTCCGCGCTGGGCAAGGCGGTCGCCGAGGAGGCGGTGGCGCGTGCGGGGCAGCCCTGGGGGCCGGCGGTGTTCGTACTGGTCTCCGCGCTCACCGGGGCGGCGGTCATCCGAGCCGCGCTGCGCATCTACTTCGGCGCCGGGTCGGGCCCGCCGAAGTCCAGCTCGACGGTGGAGATGACCGGGTCGGACGAGGAGGCCGAGGTGGGCGGTCTGCTGCGGCGGGTACCGCTCACCATGCTCGTGCCGATCGTGGTGCTGTTGACCGGAGCACTGGCGCTCGGCGTCGTGCCCGGCGTGGCGGCGGCGGTCGGTGCGGCAGCGGACCGCTTCGGGGACCGGGCGGGCTACCTGACCCAGACCCTCGGCGCGGTGCCGACCGGGCCGCTCGCGGCGGTGGGCCCGACCGCGCACGGCGGCTGGACGGTCTCCGGCGTGGCACTCGGGCTGCTCTCCGCGACGCTGGCGGCGCTGTTCGCGGCCACGGCGCTCTACCGGGACCGGCTGCCCTCGGTCGCGACCACACCGGCCCGGTGGGTGTCCCCGGCCCTGAACGGTTTGCGGGCGGCGCACTCCGGGCACGTCGGCGACTACGTCACCTGGCTGTTCGTCGGGGTCGCGGTGCTCTGTGGCTTTCTGGTTCTGCCTCTGTTGCGGTGAGGTTTCCAGGCCCGGGATGGGCCAGCCGGCCCGTTTCGGGCCCGGGCGCGGGGGTAATCGTGGCCAAGACCGACAGGGACCCGCGTGGAGGTAGCGAAGTGACACGTCGCAGCATGGGTGTCGAGGAGGAGTTCCTGCTGGTCGACCCGGCCGACGGCCAGGTGCGCGCGATGGCCGCCGCGGCACTGGGCGCCGACGCGGCGCGGCACGAGGACGGCACCGAGAGCGGCCACGAGAGCGGCACCGAGGACGGGACCGAGGACGGCGAGGGTGATGTCGAGGCGGAGCTGCAGCTGCAGCAACTCGAGACGAACACCGACCCGTGCCGGTCCCTCACCGAGCTGGGCGAGCAGCTGCGGCGGGCGCGCCGGCAGGCCTCCGAGGCTGCGCGGGCGGTCGGCGTGGAGATCGCCGCGCTGGCCTCCTCACCGCTGCCGGCGAAGCCGGCGTTCACCCCGTCGCGGCGCTACCAGCGCCTGCGGGAGCGGTTCGGGCTGCTCGCCGAGGACCAGCTGACCTGCGGCTGCCACATCCACGTCGAGGTCGGGTCCGACGAGGAGGGGGTGGCGGTGGTCGACCGGATCCGGCCCTGGCTGGCGCCGTTGCTGGCCCTCTCGGGCAACTCGCCGTTCTGGCAGGGCGAGGACTCCACCTACGCCAGCTACCGCACCCAGGTGTGGTCGCGCTGGCCTTCGGCGGGACCGACCGAGCTGTTCGGTTCGGCGGAGACGTACCACGAGACGGTCCGGGCGATGACCGAGTCGCGGACCGTGTTGGACAGCGGCATGGTCTACTTCGACGCCCGCCTGTCCCGGCAGTACCCGACCGTGGAGATCAGGGTCGCCGACGTCTGCCTGCACGCGGACGACGCGGTGCTGCTCGCCGCGCTGGCCCGGGCCCTCGTGCGGACCGCCGCCCGGCAGTGGCGCGACGGCGAGGCTGCCCAGCCGGTCCGGCTCGAGCTGCTGCGACTGGCCGCGTGGCGAGCCAGCAGGTACGGGCTCGACGCCGCGCTGCTCGACCCCGTCACGATGCGCCCGGCGCCGGCCCGCGCTGTCCTCGACGGTCTGCTCGAACACGTGCGGGACGCCCTCGAGGACGTTGGTGACCACGCCGACGTGTCCGAGCTGTACGGCGCGCTGCTCGGCAGGGGCAACGGGGCGCGGGTCCAGCGAGCGGCCCACGCCAGGGCCAGCAGCCTGGCCGACGTGGTGACCGACGGCGTGCGCCGGACGCTGGCCAGTTGACGCCGGCCAGCCCGCTGTGACCGGCCGGCTCGTTTGCCAGCTGTGTCGCCTGGGTATGCGGACCAGAACAGGCCCCTCGACCAGCGGAGATGAGCGGGATGGCGGAGCCCAATCGGTCGAGCCCCAATCGGTCGAACGAGGCCCAGCAGCGGGCCGAGCGGCATGCCGAGCAGGCCAGGAAGGACATGGCGCAACGGCGGGAGGATGCCTCGGGCGTCGCCGGGTGGGTCGGCGAGCGGGCCGGCGACTGGTCGCTGAGCGGCCCGGACGAGACCGCCATGCAGGGCCAGAAGTTCTTCTGGAACGCGCTGATCGACTACTGGTTCCGGATGGAGATGGAGGGCTGGGAGCACCTGCCGGAGTCGCCGGTCCTGCTGGTCGGCATCCACTCCGGTGCCCCCTTCGTGTGGACGGTGGGGGTGCAGTGGTGGCGCCGGTTCGGCCAGGAGCGCCCGCTGCACGGCACCGCGCACGACGCGCTGATGGCCCTGCCCGGGGTGGGCAGGTTCTTCCGGTCCATGGGCGTGCTGCCCGCAGCACCCGACTCGATCATGTCCGCGCTCGCCGCCGGGCGGGACGTGGCGCTGTGGCCCGGCGGCGAGGTGGACTCACTGCGGCCGTGGCACCAGCGGGACCGGGCGATTCTGGCCGGTCGCAAGGGGTTCGTGAAGCTGGCCATCCGGGCGGGCGTGCCGATCGTGCCCGTCGCCACGGTGGGCGGCGCCGACGCCATGCCGGTGCTGTTCAAGGGCGACCGGCTGGCCAGGATTTTGCGACTCGACAGCGTCGCTCGGCTCAAGGTCTTCCCGATCGCCGTGTCGCTGCCCTGGGGCATCGCGCCGGCGGTACTGCCCCAGCTGTCGTTGCCGGCCAAGATCCGCACCGCTCTGCAGCCCCCGGTATCCGTCGGGGAGGACCCGGACCGGGCGGACGACGAGGCCTACCTGGAGCGCAAGTACCAGGAGGTACAGGACAGCATCCAGCACGGCATGGACGCGCTCGCCCGCCGCCGCGCCTTCCCGCTGTTCGGCTGAGGAGTAGCTGTGCGGAATGACGCGTACCTGGTCCTGCTGCTCGTCGGCCTGCTCATCGCGCTGGCCGACGGGCAGGTCATCGCGCGCAATGCCTCGGCGTGCCTGCACGGGGCCTACGACGACCCCCGGCACGAGCGGCAGGCCGTGGGGCTGGTGGTGGCGCTGTTCCACCTGACCATGTTGGGGCTGGTGTGCCTGGTGACCTCGCAGTGGCTCTACCCGAGCCTCGCGGTGAAGTCGTTGGTCCCGCGCATCGGAGTGCTGCTGTTGTTGGCCGCGCTCTGCCACGGGGTGACGGTGATCGTGTTGTCCCGGCTGCGGATCGAGCAGGCCGGAGTGGAGCGGGCCGAGGCGCAGCTGCGCGAGGAGCGCGAACAGGACGATCGGGAGCAGCGCGACGAGGATGCGCGGGAGGTTCCGCACCCCGACACCGCGGCCACCTAGTGTCCTGAGTGCCACCGCACTAGAGCACGTCCGCGCTGTGTGAGGGCGGGAGTCGCCACTGCATGTGCACGGCGGTGCCGTCCGGGCCGGGCTGGAAGGCGGACCGGTGTGCCAGCGACTTGATCATGAGCAGGCCGCGCCCCCGGCTGCCCGGGTCGAGCGGCTCGGGGCGCCACGAGCCGTGATCGCGCACCGTCACCACCAGATGGCCGTCGAGCGTCCGGACGGCGCGCAGGTCCAGCGTGCTGGGCCTGTCCCGGTAGGCATGCTCCGCGGCATTCACCATCGCCTCGTAACAGGCCAGCACCAGGTCGTCCACCTCCGGCCGGGGGAGCCCGAGACCGGCGGCCCAGTCGCGTACCTGGTGACGCAGCTGGGTCAACGGGACAGGCGCTCCGGAGACGCCGGTGTAGGTCAGTGCGGGAACGGCTGGATCCGGTGGCGCGTCGAACCAGGACAGTGCGGTGCCGGCGGCCACGGCCTCTGGCGAGGACCTGTCGTCCACCGCGCCCCCCAACGTCGTCAATGCTCAGGGCCAATGATCAGGAATTCGTAGGTCTGACCTCGGGCCCTCGAGAAGTCGTCGGGCCCCACCCGCCTCTCTCAAGGCGAATGGGGCCCGTACGAGCGTCGGGATATTTCACTCGACAGCGAGTGCCCCGTCGTCCGAAGACTCAGGGCACTAGAAGTACCACCTGCGGCCGCCGACCCCACGTCCGACCGAACCGAGCAGCAGGAGAACGAGGCCCACCACAAGCAGAATTCCACCCACTGTATAGAGAATGGAAATGCCGGTGAGCCAGCCGATGATGAGTAGGATGACCCCGAGAACGATCATTTGTTCCTCCGGGATTCGGGACGCGTTGTCGCGTCGTGGTTGGTGCGGTCGTGACCGATCATTTGATACAGCCGCGGCTGCCACCTGACGTGGGATTTCCCCCGTCCGGCGTCGCTCACACCGGCCAATCGGGTGAAGCGTCCGAGGGACTCGGATGCTCGGGCCGCTGGTCCGGGTCGATCAGCTCTTGAAGACGTCCTTGATCTTCTCGCCGGCCTGCTTCAGGTTGCCCTTGGCCTGGTCGGCGTGCCCTTCGGTCTCGAGCTCCTCGTCGTCGGTGGCCTTGCCCACCGTCTCCTTGGTCTGGCCCTTGACTTCCTCGGCCTTGTTGCTGATCTTGTCGTCCAAGCCCATGGGAAACTCCCAATCATTGATTGTCGGTTCACACACGCCCGGTCGGGCATGGTGTTGAATACCCCCTGCGGGGTGGTCGAAACTAATTGTGGATCCGGGACCGGAACTAAACCGGCTTATTTTCGAAAGGTAACGGGAGACAGGTCAGGGAGTGGTCAGAGTGCGTCTCGGGAGGCGGGCGTCTCGTGCCGGGGCGAGGAGCGCTCGACCTCGACCGGAGCATCTGTGCTGGTCCGAGGCTTGGCGGGGCTGGTGTCCGACTCGCTCTCCGCGCGCTCGTCGGGCGCCTGGGAAGAACTGCGCTGGGCGGCGACCTGCGCCTCCGCCAGATCGGTCCCCTCTTGTTCCTGACGCATTCGGGAGAGGATCGACATGGTCGCCGCATGACCGAGCGCGGTCAGTAAGAGAATCACGCCGACACGGGCCATGACCGACTGGACGCCGGGGTTCGGACCGAGCCCGATGGACGCCACGATAGCCACAACACCCAACATGACCAGGTGGAAGAAAACCCCGACGAGCATGGATATCCGGCGCGCTGAGCCCGCGCGATAGACCTCGGCGAGGTAGGTCGGGCTGTTGCGCAGGATCAGCTGCCCATCGACAATCACGACGACCGCGCCGATGAATAGAACGACCAGATAAGGCCCGCTCAGCATAGCTGTCCTCCCCTCGACCCCGATGCCGACGATTACCCGGTGGATCGGCACCGGAACCTGACCTGTGGCCCGTGTCACCCACTTGCCGTACAGCTGCCCCGCTGCACAGTCCGAGATGGGCCGCCAATTCGTCGTGGAGCGCCGGATCGGCACTATCGCTCGCGCGGACGCGCACGACGTAGGCTGTCGAACCGACGGGGCCGCTCCTGGCGGCGACAGGAGGTACCGCGGTGGACGAAGACGCTGTCTCCGACGGCGGAGGCGTAGAGCTGAATCCGCTGCTCGCCGCGCATGTCCAGCAGGACACGGACGAAGAGATGATGAGTTTGACCGTCCTGCACGACGGCGGGGCAGTGATCGTCGCGGTCACCGGCGAGATCGATCTGGCCACTGCCGCCGGCTTGCGGGATGCGCTCTCGGCGGAGCTCGCCGCCGGCCCCGACGTGCTCATCGTCGATCTCGACGGCGTCGAGTTCTTCACCTCGGTCGGCCTGACCACCCTGGCACTCACCCAGCGCTCGGCGGAGGAGCGCGGCGTTGCCCTCCGGGTGATCGCTACCAGTCGCGCGACCCTGCGGCCGCTGCAGATCACCGGCATGGCCGAGGACCTGGCGCTGTACGCCAGCCGTGCGGATGCCATCGCCGACCAGCCGCTCCGGGTGGCGGGCGCGCTACCGGCCGACCCGGCCCACTAGCCGCTGTGTCGGCCTCGTCCCAGTCTCCCGCCGACGGCGTCGCGGATCGGCGCGCGCCGGCTCGCGCGGTGGCCGGGGAGTCCTGGTGGTCGCACGTGACGCCGGACGCCGCGGTCACCCGCCTGGTGTGCGCGGAGATCACCGGGGAGGCGAGCCAACTCGCCGACGTCCGCTCCCGCCTGCGTAAGTGGGCGATCGAGGTGGGGATGCGGTCCGAGGACGTCGACGACCTGGAGCTGGCCACTTACGAGGCGTTGGCGAACGCCGCTGAGCACGCCTACCCCTCCGGGCGGCCCCGGGTGGACCTGGAGGCGGTGGCCACCGCTGACGGCGGCGTGCTGGTGACCGTCCGCGACCATGGGCACTGGCGTCCGCCACCGACGGATCCCGGCTTCCGCGGCCGCGGACTGGGGATGATCCGGGCACTTGCCCACCGGTCCGAGATCGAACGGACCGGGACCGGGACCGTGGTGCACATGCAGTGGTTCGGCCCGGACGAGATTTAGCTCAGCGCGTCGGCCACGCTCGGGTAGTTCGGCAGCAGGTCGTCCAGGCCGGTGACCTCCAGGGCACGCACAACGGCCCGCTGGCTGCCCGCCACGACCCGGAGCCAGCCGCCGCGGTCGCCGAGGTCGGTGGCGCCCTCCACCAGGGCGGCCAATCCGGACGAAGCGAGGAAACTCACGCCGCTCAGGTCCAGGACGACCCGGGGGCTCGACGCCTGGGCGAGCCCCGCATCGATTGCCTCGCGCAGCCGCCCGACCGTCAGTGCATCGATCTCGCCGGTCACGGCCACGATCGCCGCCTCACCGGCACTCTCCACGCTCACAGCCAGCGTCCCGGCATCGTCGGGCTCAGCCGTGCTGAAATCACTTGTCACGGGCAGAACCTACAACCCTCGATCAACCACGGGTAGCCGCGACATCCCTCGGGGGGCTGGTGTCTTGATCGGCTAGTGCGCGGTTGAGTCGGATTCGACGCGGGTACGTCTGTCGTTGTGAGCGATGCCGGTGGTCCATCTCACCTGATGCCCTGTCCGCGTCGCACGGTCCGGTCTTCCCAGGGAGCATCGCCGCCGTGCTGAGGAACGTCCTGCCGTCGACCGTGGAAGTCCGGGTCCAGGCCGTGGATGCGCTCGTGCCGACCGTCCGGGCGGTGGCCGCGGACCTGGTGGGGCGCGCCGACTACGACCTGGACTCGATCTCAGACCTGCGGATGGCGGTCGACGAGGCCTGCGCGACGCTGGTTGCCGTGGCGGCGGCCGGTGCGTTCCTGGATTGCCGCTTTGTCATTGACAGGCACAACATCGAGGTCACTGTCACCGTTCCAGCTGGTCGAGCGGTCAGGTCGGTGGACACCAACGGATTCGGCTGGCGGGTGCTGGGGACCCTCGTCGACGACGTCAGCACCTATCGCGACGACGCGACCCGGCCGGCTCAGCTCGCCATCCGGTTCGTGAAGAGGGCCCGCGTCCGGTGACCGGCTAAACCGTCGCCCGATTTCTCGACCTACGGGTTGGGTCGGCCCGAGGTCTTGAGCCGCCACAGCCACGGCAGTACGCCCCAGAGCGCCGCGAGCAGCACGAAGGCGCATGCCGCGGCTACCGCGCCGCCGGCACCGCCCAGCACCGTGCTGAAGATGAGGAACACCACGCCGGTCACGGCGAGGCCGAGCAGAGCCAGGCCGGCCAGCGCCAACGAGTGGCCGGCATCGACCAGTTGCTCGCGCGCGTGCTGGCGGAACAGCGCGCGATGCAGGCCGACCGGTGCGATGAGCAACCCGGTCGAGCCCACCGAGAGCGCCACGGTGACCAGGTAGACGGTGTGCAGGTACACCGGCAGTTGGACGAACCTCGGTTGGAACGGCAGCGTGAGCAGCAGCCCGGTCAGGATCTGCACGCCGGTCTGCGCCACCCGCAGCTCCTGCAGGAGGTCGTTCCAGTTCCGGTCCAGCCGCTCGGTCGGAGTCTCGCTGCGCTCGGCGGGCCCGCGCTGGCCGGACCCGCGCCCGTCGTCATCCGGGTGTGCATCCCGCCCGCTCACCATGGCGCGGCGGTCAGTTCTTGTGGATGTGCACGGTCACGTTCATGCCCGGGGCCAGCGGAGCACCACCGGTGTTGGTGAACTTGATCTTCACCGGGACGTACTGGTCGACCTTCTGTGGGTTGCTCGGATCGGTGTCCGGGCTGGGGAAGATGGTGAACGGCCCGGCCGCGGAGTTCTGGATCTCGTAGACCACCCCGGTCACCGGTGCACTGGGCGATGCGTCCACCGAGATGTCCACGGTCTGGCCCGGCCGCACGTCCCCGATGTCGGTCTCGGCGACCCGGGCGGTGACGTAGATGTCGTTGAAGTTGTACGCGGTGGCGAGCTCGGTCCCGGCGGTGACGACCTCGCCGTTGACCGAGTTGTTGATCGCCACGGTGCCATTGCCCGGCGACTTGATGGTGCGCTGGGGCTGCGCGCCGGCACCCACACCCTTGATCCGGCCCAGGATCTGGTCGGTGTGCACGGTGGTGCCCTCGGTGGCCGTCCAGTTCGTGAGGATGCCGGTGGACGGTGCGTTGATGTCGACCTTGTCGCCGTCGACCTGGGCGTTGTCGGTAGAGACGTAGCGGCGGGTGCCGAAGTAGTAGGTGGCGGAGAAAGCGGCCGCTTCCAGCAAGGTGACCACCGCGATGGCGGCGAGCCCGATCTTGGTGGAGCGCTTCCACCTCGCGGGCGGCGGCGCGTTCGGTGGCGCGGGCGGTGTCGGTGGCGCGGGCTCGGCCTCGCGGGCAGTCAGCACCGTGCCGTTCGAGGCGCGGCCGTTCGGGGGGCGGCCGTTCGAGGCGCGGCCGTTCGAGCGCCCGGTCGGTGTGGCCTTCGGTCCTTCCACCCTCGGTCTCCTGCCTCGCCCGGTTCGCGGCGACCCGCGTCCAGCGACCTCCGGCTACCCCGCGGAACCCCTTAGCAAACGCAACGATCCTACCGCTAGTTTTCTCAACTTGTAATCAGGATCGTCTCGGCATCCGCAAGCGCGGCCGCGGCGAGAGGCTGCCGGCGTCGAGTCACCTTCGCGCCGTGCTCGATGGATTCCGCTGGTGGCGGTGCCGCTGCGTGAGTGCGGCGCGGCCGGCGGGCACATCTCGCCCGGCTGTCCGGTGGTGGCCGACTCGAGCGCGGGGGAGCGGGACGTCCCCACCCGGACAGTAGGTTCGCATTGCTAAATAAGCACATTAAGAGTATGTGTACGAGGTATGGCAGGTGCGGACTCCAGAGGACCCGGCGGTTTCGACCCCTGGGTCGAGGACGCCCGGGTCGAGGACAGAGCGGGCTTCGACCTCGGTTCCTTGAACGGGCGGTCGGGGGCGGACGGTGAGACGCGCGCCCGGGGTTTGGTGCTGGCCCCGCCGGCTCCGCGCCCGGCTCCGGCACCACCCGCCCGGCGGCCGCCGGCGCCGCCTCGGGTGTCCCCGGCGCCGACCGGGCCGGCGCAGGGCGCGAAGTGGGGGCTGCCGCTCGCGGTGGTCGTGATCGGGATGTTCATGTCGGTGCTCGACACGAGCATCGTGAACGTGGCGATCCCGACCATGCAGAAGCAGTTCGGTGCCTCGACCGACGACATCCAGTGGGTCAGCACCGCCTACACGCTGTGTCTGGGTGTGATCGTGCCGACCAGCGCCTGGCTGGGGGAGCGGCTCGGCCTGAAGCGGCTGTACCTGATCGCGCTGATCGGGTTCGGGGCTTTCTCCGCGCTGTGCGGGATGGCCGGCGACCTGAACGCGATGATCATCTTCCGGATCCTGCAGGCCGTTCCCGCCGGGGTGCTGCCGGTGACCTGCCTGACGATCCTCTACCGGATGGTGCCGAGGGAGAAGCTCGGCGCGGCGATGGGCCTGTACGGGCTCGGCATCGTGGTTGCGCCCGGTGTCGGACCCACGCTGGGCGGCTATCTGGTCGAGTACGTGGACTGGCGGCTGATCTTCTACATCAACGTGCCGATCGGTGTGCTCGGTGCGATCGCGGCAATGGTGGTGCTGCCGAAGTTCGGCGGATCGGCCGGGCGGCGCTTCGACCTGCCGGGGTTCCTGTGCATCGCGACCGGGTTGTTCGCGCTCCTGCTCGCGTTGTCGGAGGGGCAGACCTGGGGGTGGACCGGCTACCGGGTGCTGATCCTGGTGGCGGTGGCGGTGAACCTGCTCGCACTGTTCGTGGTGATCGAGCTGCAGGTCAAGGAGCCGCTGCTCAACGTGCGGGTGTTCGCGCACTGGCCGTTCGTGAACTCGCTGCTGCTGATCAGCATTCTGTCGATCGGGTTGTTCGCGGTGCTGTTCTACGTGCCGCTGTTCCTGCAGGAGGGCCAGAACCTGACCCCGATGAACACCGGTTGGACGGTCCTGCCGCAGGCCCTGGTGATGACGGTGATGATGCCGACCGCGGGGCGGATCTACGACAGGATCGGTCCGCGCTGGCCCGCGGTCATCGGGTTGCTGCTGTGCGGCGTCGGCACGCTGTTGCTGACCGGGATCAACATCGACATGACCCGGCCCGAGCTGATCGGCTGGATGATGATCCGGGCCGCCGGTATCGGCCTGGCCATGATGCCGATCATGACCGGTGGCATCTCGTCGCTGCCGCCGTCGATCGTCAACGCGGGCAGTGCGTTCAACACCCTGACCCAGCGGGTCACCTCCGCGCTCGGGCTGGCCGTACTGACCGCCGTCGCCACCGCCCAGCAGGCCCAGTTCATGGCGGACCGCTCCGCGCTGCTGCAGTCCGGTGGCCCCGGGATGGACCCGCGGATCGTCACGATGGAGCAGCAGGGCCCGGCCGGCCTGATCTCGCTGTGGCAGCAGCTCCATGTCGAGGTCGAGGCGCAGGCCTACAGCAACGTGTTCCTGATCGCCGGGATCTGCACGCTGGGCGGAGTGGTGTTGGCGTTCTTCCTCCGCCACGGCAAGGCGGTCGACACCGGCGACACCGAGCCGGTCGAGGTCGGCTAGCGCTCCGAGTCGGCGGGCCGCCGACGCGCCGGGTCGGCGGGCTGCCGGGCTTCCCGGCGGGGACGTTGCGCACGTCCGGTGGACCTCGCGCACGGTAGGTACGTTCCGTGCTTCTCGCGCACCTTGTGTGCTTCTCGCGCACCTTGCGACATCACGTCGCGCATCTCCCGTGGACGTCGCACACCGTGCGAGGTGCGCGATGCCCACGCAAGGTGCGCGAGGTCGAAGGCAAGTTATCGCCAGGCCACCGACGCCGACGGTCCGCGGTGCCCACAACGTGAATCAAACCGCTGTCTGAGGGTGGGCCGCGTCGAGGTCGACGTGAGTCTGATTCTTGGCGAAAATTACCGGACTGACGTTGCTCTCGGTGACGATGGACACGCCAGGGTCGACACAGGGCCGCCCTGTCGGTGACGGGGCGGGTCGGCCAGCGCTACGGCTCGGCGAGGAAGGTTCGCAGCTCCGCGAGGACCTGCTCGGTGCCCTCCTCGGGGAGGTAGTGCCCCACGCCGGGAAGGCCGCGGCCGGTCACCAGCGAGTCCTTGCTGGCCCGGCTGCGCCAGACGTCGAGCGGGTTCTCCCCGGGGCGTGCACCCACCAGGCCCTTCCCGCCCCAGAGCACGAGCGTGCGGGCGGTGATGGCCCGGCCCTCGGCCGCGCTCTCCGCATCGTGCCGCAGATCGATCGAGGCGCCGGCCCGGTAGTCCTCGATCATGGTGTGCCGGACGTCCGGGTCGGCGAAAGCGCGTTCGTAACGAGCCAGCGCCTCCGGGTGGAAGATGTCGAGCGACCCGCCGAAGCCGGCGAGCAGCCGGTGCAGGAAGTAGAGCGGATCGGCGGCGATGAGGCGTTCCGGCAGGTCCTCGGCCTGGACCAGGAAGAACCAGTGGAAGTACGCGGTGGCCACGGTCTGGTCGACGGTGCCGTACACGTGCGCGGTGGGCAGGATGTCCAACAGCGCGAGCCGCTCCACCTGGTCGGGGTGGTCCAGCGCCATCCGGTGGGTTACCCGCGCCCCCCGGTCGTGGCCCACCACGGCGAACCTGTCGTGGCCGAGGGCGCGCATCACGGCGACCTGGTCGGCCGCCATCGCGCGGAACGCGTACGGGCTGTGCTCCTGGTCGGAGACGGGCCGCCCGGAGTCGCCGTAGCCGCGCAGGTCGGTGGCGACCACGGTGTGGTCCCTGGCGAGCTCGGGCGCGATCTCGTGCCAGATGGCGTGGGTCTGGGGGTACCCGTGCAGCAGCAGGACCGGCGGGCCCTCGCCGCGGGTGACGCCGTGGATCGTCAACGGCTGGCCCCGGCCGTCATCGACCTCGACGTCGAGCGTGTCGAATCCGTCGAACATGAAGCCGCTCCGGTGGTCGTCGGGCTGGATCGGTCGGGCTGGATCGGTCGGGCTGGATCGTCAGTACCCCGCGGCCGGAAGCTACCGGCCCGCGTGTTCCCGTTGGTGCAGTACGTAGGTCCCCGGCCCGGCGGCGGCGCCCGGGCCGGGGCGGGCGGTGACCGTGGCCGCCGTGACCTCGGCACCGCAGGACGAGCAGGTCACCTCCGGGGTGAACGACTCGCCGCAGGAGTCGTGGACGAGCCGGACCGGAGGGCCGCCGGGCGGGGTGGCGTTGCGGTCGCCCCAGTGCATCAGGACCAGGAGGGCCGGCACCAGCTCCCGGCCGGCCGGCGTCAGGTGGTACTCGTACCGGGCCGGGCGGTCCTGGTAGGGGCGGCGTTCCACGATGTGCTGGTCGACGAGGTGCTTCAGCCGCAGGGCCAGCAGGTTGCGGGAGATCCGCAGGTTCTCCGCGATGTCGTCGAAGCGGTGCAGGCCGAGGTAGACGTCACGCAGGATCAGCGGGGTCCACCACTCGCCGACGATCTCGAGCGTCCGCGCGATCGAGCAGTGCATGTCCGCAAAGCTGGTGCGTTGCACGCGCTCGTCCCTCCCCAGAGCCGTCCCGGTGGGCCGACTCAGGGTAACTCAGTTCACTGGCAGGACCCACTAGGCTAAGTTCACTGACGGGACTAGGTCTTTGGGGGACGCAACCGTGGTCGGCACCCTGCGTATCGAGTTGGACTCCGCATCGCCCGACGCGATCGACGGTCGCCAGCTCAGAGCGGTGTCGTTCCAGGCCGTCCGCCTGGAGTACGTCCAGGCGACCATGGCCCACCTAGGGCTGAGCCCGGATGGCGGCCGGGCACTGGTGGTGGGCGGTGGCCGGGGCGTGCTGCCGAGAGGCCTGGCACGGCTCGGCTTCGAGGTGCTGGCCGTCGACCCCTCGCCGAGGGCGACCGAGCTGGCCGGCGCCGCGACCGGGTACGACGGACCGGACATCGCCTACCGGACCGACCGCGCCGGCGGAGGACCTCGGCGTGCCGGCGGGCACGTTCGACGTCGCCTACCTCGCCGACACGCTCGAGATCACCCCGGAGCTGGACCGGGTGCTCGAGCAGGCGCGGCTCACGCTCAGGCCCGGCGGGGTTCTTTTCTACGACACGGTCAATCGCACCCTGCTGGCCCGCCTGGTCTACCTGGTCGTTTTCCAGGGACTCCCGCTCACCCGGATCATGCCGCCCGGTCGCTACGCGGCGTCGAGGCTGCGCGGACCCGGTGAGCTGGGCGAGGCACTGGCCAGGCACGGGCTGCGCAACGAGGACGTCTGCGACTTCAAGCCTCGGAACCCGGCGAGCCTGCTCAAGGCCGTGCTCGCCCGCCGGCGCGGTGCCATCACGGACGAGCAGATCCCGCCGATAGTCGACTTCGTCCGGGTCCCGGACGGCTCGCCGCTGGTCACCTACCTCGGATACGCCCGCAAGGTCTGAGCGAAGCGCTAGTGCACCGCGCCCCTGATCCGGGCCAGTAGGTCGGCCCGCGCGGCGTCGGGGACGAACGCCGCGCGGGCCGCGTTCTCGCACAGCCGCAGCACGTCGGCGGCGCCGATCGGCAGCGCCCGCGCCACGGCACGGAAGTTGGCGGCGATGTAGCCGCCGAAGTAGGCCGGGTCGTCGCTGTTCACGGTCACCCGCAGGCCGCGGCGGAGCAGCGCGACGAGGTTGTGCTGCTCCATCTCCGGGAACACGCGCAGCTTGATGTTCGACAGGGGGCAGGCGGTGAGTGCGACCTGGTCCCGCACCAGGCGCTCGACCAGTCCATCGTCCTCGACGCAGCGCACCCCGTGGTCGATCCGCTCGGCGCCGAGCAGGTCGAGCGCCTCGCGCACGTAGGACGCCGGTCCTTCCTCACCGGCGTGCGCGACCGGGCGCAGGCCGTGCGAGCGGGCGGCGGCGAACACCCGCTCGAACTTCGACGGCGGGTTGCCGCGCTCACCCGAGTCGAGCCCGACGCCGACCAACTGGTCGAGGAACGGCAGGGCCTGGTCCAGGGTGGCGAACGCGTCCTCCTCGGGCAGGTGCCGCAGGAAGCAGAGGATCAGCTCCGAGGTGATGCCGTAGCGGCTCCGCGCGTCGTCCATCGCGCGGCGCAGCCCGCCGATCACGACCTCCATCGGCACCCCCCGGCCGGTGTGGGTCTGCGGGTCGAAGAACAGCTCGGCGTGGATCACGCCGTCGCGGTGCGCGCGCTCGAAGTAGGCGAGGGCCATCGCGTGGAAGTCGGACTCGTCGCGCAGCACGTCGCAGCCGGCGTAGTAGAGGTCGAGGAACGACTGCAGATCGCCGAACTCGTAGGCGGCCCGCAACGCGCCCACCGAGGAGTGCGGCAGGGCTACGCCGTGCCGGGCCGCGAGCTCGAACACCATCTCGGGCTCGAGGGTGCCCTCGATGTGCAGGTGCAGCTCCACCTTCGGGATGTCCCGGATCAGTCGGTCCAGTGTGGGGTCGAGAGCCATGCCCGGGACGTTAGCTCCCCGACCGGGGAGCTCCACCCGCCGGCTCAGGAGTGCAGGCCCTTGGCGCCGAAGAGCCAGACGGCCGAGGTCAGCCAGACGGCGATGAGCGCGGTGAACAGGACACCGCCGAGAACCGGTACCGCCCAGTTGGGCACACCGCGCCGGCTGAGCGAGAGCATCTTGGACACGAACGTGCCGTAGAACACGCACCCGAACAGTGAGTGGGCGAGGACGCGGGGGCTGTAGGTCTGGAAGCCGAGCGCGAACAGGCAGTGCACCAGGACGGGCACGGTGAGCAGCACCGCGATCCGGCCCGACCAGCGGTGCAGCGTCGATACCCAGGCGGGCGAGGGACTCCCGCTGTACATGATGCGGGCCGAGACGACCTGCACGACGGCGAGCAGCGCGGCGAGGCTGGTCAGCCAGGCCTTGGCGTAGGCGCCGCTGCTGAAGCCCGTGACGTTGACGGAGAAGCCGGTCGGTTCGTGCAGGCCGCCGTAGACCCCGAGCAGCAGCGCGACGAGGCAGCCGATCAGCAGCGGCACCAGGATGCCGGCGGCCCTCGGGTCCGGGGCGAGCTGCTGGGTGACCGGGGACTCCCGTGCGGGGTGGTCGGCGTGCGTCACTGGGGCTCCTCTGTCGCCGGGGCCGACGTGCGTCACTGGCCGACGACCGTGTCGCCGCCCTCGACGGACTGGGCGGTTGCCGGATCCAGTGCCGGCGCCGGCCGGAGCGCACCACCGGCGTTCACCAGCCCGGTCACCTGGCCGTTGGAGTCCTTGACCCAGCCGGTGGTGGCGGCGGGGGTCTTCGACCGGTACAGCCCGGCCGGCGCGGCGGCGGGTGCGGCGGTGTAGGTCCACGACTTGCCGCCGGCGGACACGGTGCCGGACAGTTTCCCGCCGCTCAGCGAGCCGGTGAGCGCGTTGGCGCCCCGACCCTTGGCGTCGAGCTTCCCGCCGGCGCTGCTGCCCTGGTACCAGGCTTCGATGGTCTTGCCGTCGCACAGGTACGCGGAGACCTTGTTGTCCCGGACGGTCACCGCGAGCGCGGCGTGGTTGCCGTCGGTGTAGCCGGTGTACTTGGCCTGTGCGGGGAACGGGGTGGCGGCGGCCGGCCCGGTCGCCTCGGGGGCGTCCCCGGTGGCGGCGTCCGGTGCCTCGGCCTCGGCCTCGGTTGCGGTCCCCGGCGGGGCCGCGGCCGGAGCTGCCGCCGGCGCGGCGGCGGGCGCCACCGAGCTGGTTGCGGCGGCCGCCCGGTTGGCGGTGCCGGCCGACGGGCCCCGGGTCATGTTGGCGACCAACAGGATTCCGGCGAGCACCGCCACGACGAGGAGTGTGAGGATCGGGCCGCGTGATCTCATGGTCTTCCTCTGGGTGTTCGTTGTGGGGTGTCGGGCCTTCCGCGAGAAGGGTCGCAGCGCGGCGGCGCGGGAACGATGGTGTGATCCCCCGAGGTGAGTGGTGCCGCCCCCAGGCTTTCGGTAGGGCTCACCCCAGGTCCGTCGACAACTCGGCTCGGGTAGGTCGCCGCTCGTCGCCACGGGCCGGTGAACGGACGATCCCGTCCTTCTGTCGGTCACCCACACGATGCACCATGTTGGGATGTTCTTCATCGGTGCGGGGGCCGACGAAGTGACCGATGACCACGAGGGTTATGTGGCCGGCCGCTATCGTGACGGAGTTCGAAGCGATATCTGGACCGACGTGAGCCGCTGCACGAGCGGCACGTTCACCGGTTATCTGCCGGCGTGCGAATGCGGGTGGCAAGGAGCGGACCGATCCGCCACGCCGGCCGGTTACGAGGCCTGTCAGCGGGCCTGGCTCGACGAGCACTTCGGCCCGACCGTTGCGCCCCAGCGACGTGCCGACCTCGGCGCGGGGTTCGCGGCCACCCTGACCGACGCGGACTTCGACTGGGGACGAGGACTGAACCAGCTCCTCGCCAGTCACGCCTGGGCGGTGGCCGGCGGCGGTCGTCTGCTCGACTCGGCGGCAACCTGGCGCTCGTAAGGGCGGGCACGCGCTCGCCGGGCCCGGCGCCCCGCGGTCACCTACCGGCGAACATCGCCTCGGCGCGGAGCTTGGCGGCCGGCCCGTAGAGTTCGCGCGCCCGGGCGGGGGTGATCGTCTCGGCGCGCGGTCTCGGGTCGCCGTACAGGTGCTGCCGCAGCACCCCGCCGGTCATCGGCGCGTAGCCACGCAGGATCGCGAGCTTGGCCCTCGGCGAGCCGGTGGCGCGGATCGCGGCGCGGGTAGGGGCCAGGATGGCGCGGTCGACGGCGGCGGACTGCTCGAACCTGCCCATCTGGCGCATCCACCTCGGCAGCGTGGCGATCGTCGAGCGCGCCATCAGCCGGCTGCCGGCCCACAGCGAGAACTTGCCCTGCGCGCGGGGGGTGCGCAGCAGGTAGTGCATGGCCCGCTCCGCGCGCTCGGAGGAGCACAGCCGCGGCCGCACCTCGGCGAAGTACTCACGCACCTGGGCCCGGGAGCTCGGCACGTCGGAAGGCTTGCAGGTCTGCAGTTCGGCGGCGACGACGCAGTCGTCCCAGTACCGCTGTTCCCGCGCGGCGGACAGCGGTCCGGGGCCGTACATCTCGTAGCACTTGAGGACCGAGTGCCAACCGGTCACGTGGATCCACAGCTGTGAGGCGGGGTTGTTGGCGCTGTAGCGCTGGCCGCTGATCGGTTCGATGCCGGTGGCCTTGGCGTGCACCCGCATCAGGATCTCGGACGCCTCGATCGCGGTCCGCCCGTCCGCTACCGCGACGGTCAGGAAGTAGGCCAGGGTGCGGTCGAGGCGGCCGCGCGGATCGCTGTAGATCCCGTACATGTCGGCGACCGCGGCGGCCAGGAACGGGTCGAAGTGCTCGAGCACCACCGAGCGCTGGAACCCGAGCAGCGCGGTCGGTGCGGTCCACACCTGCCAGCTCGGCGAGTCCGGGCCGAAGAACCCGTAGTCCTCCCACTCGCGGCGCGGCTGGTCGGCGCGGCCCCTGGAAGTCGGCATCACATGCTCCTCTGCGCGGGCCACCATGGTCAGGCTTTCATCTCGTAACCGCCACTGAGCGCGGCCACCCGCCGCCAAACCCGCTCGAAAGAGTCGTTGTCGGTGACCGGCTTGCGGATGACCGAGAGGGCCCAGCTCTGCTGCGCCTCGGTCGAGCCGCGTTTGCCGTGCAGTTGCACCGCGTGCTCCGAGAAGTCCCGCACCAGTACGTCGAAGATCGCCCCGAGCAGGTCGTCGTCGATATCGGTGAGGCGCGCCTGCTCGAGGATCAGGTGCCCGTAGACGACAAGCGTGAACAGCTCGCCCAGTGCGAGGGTGAAGTCCATGTCACCCTGCTGCGCGGCGTCCGGTGTCGCGGTGGTCAGCAGGTCGGCGAACGCCTCGGCCTGCTCGGTGAACACCGCGACGTTGGGCAGGTGCGCGTGGTCGGCGTAGGCCTCGCGCCAGTTGTGGAACCGGACCTTGCTCAGGCCGCGCGCCGGGCCCTGCCGGAACAGGAACTCGTCGTCGGCCGCCTCGGTCAGGGTGGGCACCGGCGCGAGCTCCCGGGGGTCGAACAGGTAGGCCGGCATGAACTTCAGGATCAGGGCCAGGTTCACCGCGACCGTGCCCTCGAGCTTCGGCAGGCCGTTGACGTCCATCTTGGCGATCGGCAGGTAGTTGTCCGCCTCGAACCCCTTGGCCGCGACGATCTCGCCGAGCAGCCACAGCACCTTCTCGGCCTCGGTGGTGACCTTCATCTTGGTGATCGGGTTGTACAGCAGGTACCGGCGGTCCTCGGGGTTCGCGGCACGGAAGTAGTCGACGGCGCGGTCGGAGAACAGCCGCATCCCGATCAGCCGGGCGTACGCGTCGACGAACTGGCGGCGTACGTGCGGGAACGTGGTGACCGGCGAGCCGTACAGGATCCGGTTGTGCGCGTGCGTGATCGCCTCGTACAGCGCGTGCGTGGCGAGCCCCACCCCGCCGAAGCAGAGGTTGAACTTGCCGATGTTGACCGTGTTCAGCGCGGCGGAGAACGCCTGCTCACCGGTGTGCAGGATGTCGTCGGCGTGCACCGGGTACTCCCGCAGCGCGAACTCCGCGACGTACATCTGGGACGGCACCACGTTCTTCACCAGGTGGTAGTTGGGGTGCCTGGCGTCGGCGGCGAAGAAGACGTACGCGTCGGCGCCGTCGACACCGTCGATCCGCCCGAACACCGATACCGTGGTCGCGCAGTTGCCGTTGCCGATGTAGTACTTGCTCCCGGTGGCGGTGTAGCCGCCCTCGCCGTCCGGGGTGAGCACCATGTCGGTCGAGTAGATGTCGGCGCCGTGCTCCTTCTCCGACAGCCCGAACGCGGCGACGCCACCCTCGTCCAGTGCCGCCGCGGCGCGCTCGCGGGCGGCGGTGTTGTCGCTCTGCCACACCGGGCCCAGCCCCAGCACGGTGACCTGCCAGGGGTACCAGTAGTTCAGCCCGTAGAAGCCGAGGATCTCCGACAGTGCCGCGATCCGCGCGGTGTCCCATCGCTTGTCCTGGTTCGTGCCCGCGTCGCGGGCCGGGGTCAGGAAGGTGGCGAACAGACGCTCGGATGCGACGAACTCCAGGAAGTCGAAGTAGAAGACCTTCTCGTGGTAGTCCTCGACCAGTCGGCGCTTGCCGCGCGACTCGAACCAGTCGATCGTCGCCCGCAGCAACCGCCGGGTCTCGGCGTCGAAGTGCTGAGGGTCGTAGCGATTCGGATCCAGCAAGAGCGATCGTGAGTCGCGCTGGGTGTGCACCTTTGCCTCCACTGCTGCTGCCTCCGCGAACCGGCTCGCCCACGAGCTATTGCTACTGTTCCGTAGCAATAACAGCAATATCCTACTGTAGAGTAGCTTTGTCCAGTGGGTGAGCGGTATCGGCCAGGACAGCCCGGAGATGACATGACCGGTGACATGACGAGTGACGTGACCGTTGATATGACTGGTGACATGACCGCGGCGCCCACCCCGGGGCGGCAGCGGCGCACCTACGCCCCGCGCGTGCCCGCGGCGCAACGCCGCACCCAGCTGCTCGACGCGGCGCTGCGCCTGGTCGTGACGCGGGGACACAACGCGGTGACCATGGATGCGGTCGCCGAGCAGGTCGGTGTCACCAAGCCGGTCATCTACGGCCAGTTCGCCAGCCGGGGGGAGCTGCTGGCCGCGCTGTTGCGGCGCGAGCAGGAAGCTGCCCTGCTCCAACTGCGCGCGGTACTGCCCGACAGTGCCGGGCAACGCCTCGCCGAGGCGCCGGGGGAGCTTCTCGCGCAGGTGCTCGCCGAGTTCCTCGAGGCGGTGCGCGACGCCCCCGACCGGTGGCGCTGCATCGTGATGCCGATGCCGGACATGCCGATCCAGTTCCACACCGCCCGCGAGCAGGCCAGGACGATGGTGCTCGCCCGCGCCGAGATGATCGCCCACCTGGTGCTCGACAGCCTCGGCGGCCCGGCCGGGCTTGATCCGGAGATCGTCGCGCACACCCTGGTGGCCCTGTTCGAGATGGCCGCGCGCCTGGTGCTGACCGACCCGGCACACTTCAACCCCGACCGGTTCGCCACCGCGATCCGGGCCGCGATCGGGCTCACCCGCCCGGTCTGACCGGACCGGTCTCAGGCGGTCCGCTCGGGTGATCTTTGGCTCCGCATTGTCGCGACGGCGCGGTGCCTGCGAGCCTTCGACGATGGCCGATGGCAAGAAGAGCGGCGGGTCCGCGCCGCCGCTGTCCGGAGTTGCACCGAGGCTCGGCGATCTGCTGCGGGCACCCACCGGGCCGGTGGATCTCTCGGCGATCGACACCGCGGGGACGCCCGGCTTCACCGGCGCCGGCAAGGCGGACGCGAAGTCGTTGGCGAAACCGATCGGGCGACAGTTGGCCGAGCTGCAGGAGATGCTCTACGCCGAGGGCCGGGCCGGTGGCCGGCGCAGCCTGTTGCTGGTGCTGCAGGGCATGGACACGGCCGGCAAAGGAGGCACGGTCAAGCATGTCCTGGGGTTGGTCAGCCCGATGGGTGTTCACTACCACGGCTTCTGCAAGCCCACGGTCGAGGAGCGCGAGCACCATTTCCTCTGGCGGGTCAGGCGGCAGTTACCTCCGCCGGGGATCATCGGCGTGTTCGACCGTTCGCACTACGAGGACGTACTGGTGGTACGGGTTCACCACCTGGTTCCCGACGAGGAGTGGTCGGGGCGCTACGACGTGATCAACCGCTTCGAGGCCGAGCTGGCCGGCTCGACCCGGATCGTGAAGTGTTTCCTGCACATCTCCGCCGACGAGCAACGCAACCGGCTGCGGTCCAGGCTGGACGACCCGGCCAAGTACTGGAAGTACAACCCGGACGACGTCACCGAGCGCACGTTCTGGGCGGACTACCAGCGCGCGTACTCCGACGTGCTGGACAGATGCAACACCGAGGCCGCGCCGTGGTTCATCGTGCCGGCGGACCACAAGTGGTACCGCGACTGGGCGATCAGCCAGCTGCTCGGCGAGCAACTGCGGGCGATGGCGCTGAGCTGGCCCACCGCGGTGGACTGGGACCCCGATCAGGAACGCGCGAGACTCGACGGGGACCAGCCCTGAGCTCGCCGGTCCCGCCGAGGGGGAACGGCCCCCGCCTCAGCAGTGGTTGGGCACGTTGCCGTGCTCGTCGCCCTTGAGGTAGACGGTGTTCACGTAGCCAGCGCCGCCCTGGTCGAGTTGGAGCTTGACCCAGTTGGCCCGGGTGACGCCCTGGACGGTGACCGGATCACCGTCGGCCCAGCACTGAGCCTTGTACGAGTTGTCCCGGACGACGTGGCTGACGACGGGCTTGCTGTCGCTGGGGCCCGCGTGGACGTCACCGGCCGACACCGCGGTCACGGTCGTCGTCGTCGCGGGTGGGGCGGCGTCGGCGGTGCCGGTCAGTGCCAACCCCGACAGCGCCAACGCCGACACTGCCAACGCCGACACTGCCAACGCCGATGCGGCCGCGACCAGCACAGTCGCACCGGCGGTGGTTGCGTTGGGTCGGTCCTTGCTTGCTGTCCACATGGTGCCTCCCAGGCGAGTCTTCGTTGATCAACCTTGGGAGTGCTCTACCCGGGCTGTCCGCGCCCGAACCGTGTGCGGCGGCAATCGGCGCCGGTCGTGGGCATCGCGTTCACCGTTCCGGGCGTCCGGACCGGCCGGTCGAGTCCCTGACGGGTGAGCTGGTGTCACCTGGACGGGCGGGCGCTACTCCAGACGAGATGCAGGCGGGGCGCCGAACGCCGCTCCGCGAGTACCGCCAGTGCCTCGGATGCCAGCTGGGCCGCGGTGCATCCGGGCTGGCGGCACCGGCCGCACCACCCGTCCTCGGTGAGCGGATGTGACTCCGCGAGCGACTGCGCTCTGTTGTCCACCAACAGGAACTGCACCGCTGTGTCCCATGCTTCCACTCGCGAACTCCTAGGCTCGATTCCCGCGAGGGTCTGGGCGAAGGCGAATGCGCAACGGTACGCGCGTTCCTGAGCCGCGCACAGAGCACTTTCGGGTCGCGCTCGCAGCGGGCGCCTAGAATCTCGGTGGTGAATGACCAGTCGGATGTCCCGGGCGACGGGGTCGTCGATCTCGCCTCGCGCCTGTTCACCATGGCCCGCGACGGTGACACCGCTGCGCTGCTCGCCTACGTCGACGCCGGCGTGCCGGTGAACCTGACCAATGACAAGGGCGACACCCTGGTCATGCTCGCCGCCTACCACGGGCACGCGCCCACGGTGACCGCCCTCGTCGAGCGGGGCGCCGATGTCAACCGGCTCAACGACCGCGGCCAGTCCCCGCTGGCCGGCGCGGTGTTCAAGGGCGAGGACGATGTGGTGCGTGCGCTGGTCGCCGGCGGCGCCGACCCCCGGGGTGGGCATCCGACCGCGGTGGACACGGCCGCGATGTTCGGGCGCGACGATCTGCTCGAGGTGCTGGAACCGCGCTGAGGCCCCGACCCCGGCAACGGCTCTACCCCGGCAAGCCCCGACCCCGGCAGCGGCTCTGGTCGGGGCACTAGGCGGCTCGGTTCTGGCGCACGAGCAGCACGGCGGTCGCGGCCTCGAGCAGCCCGAGGGTGGCCAGCCCGACCCTGTCGGTGGTGGTGTGTGGATAGGTCAGCAGGCCGATGGCGGTGTGCGCGACGAGCGCCCCGCCCAGCAGCGCGGCCCGCTGGGCGTTGGTCCAGTCGAGTCGAGCGAATGGCCGCACGGCGAGGGTGGCCGCCGCGGCGGCGGCCGGCACCGCGAGTAGTGGCAGCCACTGTTGGTGGCCCTCGGTGTAGGCGGAGTGGGTCGCGCCCGGCATCGGGATGAGCAGGCCGAGGTACAGCGCCACCGCGGCACCCGCGCACAGTGCGATCACGGCGGGGGTGGGCAGCGTCCGGCGGGTCGGGGCGGTGGAAATCAGAGCCAGCGCCGAGCAGATCAGGCCCCTGGTCCGCAGGTAGGGCGAGCCTCGGTGGCGTGGGAACAGCAGGTCGACCATGAGGATCGGGAGCGCGATGCTCAACACGGCGTGATAGGGCAGGACCATCACGGTGTAGGCGGTGTTGATCCCGGCGACCCGTGGTGCCCAGTCGGCGACCGGATACATGCCGGTGCTGGTCAGGCTCTGCAGGGCCAGACCTTCCTCGGCGAGCCCGTAGGCGGTCCCGAACAACAGCACCGAGCCCCAGCCCGGGCCGCGGCGGCGCACGGTCTCACGGATCAGCAGAGCGGCACCGGCGTAGGCCGGTCCGAACACCGTGTGCTGACATAGCTGACAATAAACTGTCATACCTGTCAGTTGGTCAAGGCGAGTGGCCTGAGCTGCAGCGAGGTGCTGTTGTCGCTAGCGTGATCCGACCTGGGGCCTACGCGCGATCAACTGTTCGCGTGGGACCGGGCGGATCGAGGGGGCGGAGCGCGATGAGCACATCGGAAGGCGCGGCTGAGGAGCACGTGCCGCGTACCGTCGAGCGAGCCTCCCGGCCGGGGGCCGGGCGAGTGGCGCGGACCGTGCTGCCGGTCGCGGCCGCCCTCCTGATTGGCGCCGTGCTGGTCGCCCTGATCACTCTGATCGAGTGGCGGGCCGGGCAGCCGCTGATCGAGGGGACGACGGGCGGAGTGCTGCTCGCCGTGGTGGGCATCGGGGCCTGTCTCGCCGCGGCGGCAGGCGTCTCGCGCCGACTCCGCTGACCACCTCCGGGGGGAACCGGCCGGGACGGTCCCGCCCGAGGTCATCACAAGGATTACATTGACGGGCGCACAGGCCGGCGATCTTGAGATCCCAGTGGGAATCGACACAGCGGGAATCGCCCTCCACGGTCCTGTGCGGCTGGGCACTCACACGGACTTCGGGGGTATCGGTGGTCGAGGCGGACGACGGGGTGGGGCGGCGGCCACAGGTGGTGATCGTCGGTGGTGGGTTCGGCGGGGTGTTCGCCGCGCGCAGGCTGGCCAGAGCGGACGTCGATGTGACCCTGATCGACCGTGGCACCAGCAACGTGTTCCAGCCGTTGCTCTACCAGTGCGCGACCGGTCTGCTGTCCGAGGGACAGATCACCAGCCCGCTGCGGACGTTGCTGCGCCGGCACCGCAGCGTCCGGGTTGTCCTCGGCGAAGCCCACGGCCTGGACGTCACGCGCGGCGTGGTGACGGCGAAACGGCCGGACGGCAGTACCTTCGAGCTGGACTACGACTATCTGATCGTCGCCGCGGGGATGCGAACGTCCTACTTCGGGCACCCGGAGTTCGCCCGATTCGCACCCGGCATGAAGAACATCGACGATGCGCTGGCGATTCGGCGCCGGGTACTCAGCGCGTTCGAGATGGCCGAGACGATCCCTGACCGCGAGCAGCGCCGCGAGTGGCTGACCTTCGCGGTGGTCGGCGCCGGGCCCACCGGCGTCGAGCTGGCCGGGCAGATCCGCGAGCTGGCCACCCGCACGATCGGGCGGGAGTACCGCTCGATCGATCCCACCGAGGCCCGGGTACTGCTGTTCGACGGCGCGGGCGCGGTGCTCGCCTCCTTCGGTCCGTCCCTGGCGGCGAAGGCCCAGAAGACACTGGACGGGCTCGATATCGAGATCCGGCTCGGTGTGCTGGTCACCGACGTGGATGCGACCGGCCTGGTCACCACCACAAAAGACGGCACGGAGAGCCGCTATCCGGCGCGGACCGTGTTGTGGACCGCGGGGGTGGAAGCGGCACCGTTCCTGACCAAGGTCGCGGAGGCGACAGCGGTCCCTCAGGATCGGCAGGGTCGTATCGCCGTCGAAGCCGACCTCTCGGTGCCCGGGCACCCCGACGTCTGGGTCATCGGAGACGCGGCGAGTCGCGACGGGCTGCCCGGGGTGGCCGAGGTGGCGATGCAGGGCGGCCTCCACGTGGGCGGGGTGATCCGGCGCAGGGTCGCACATCCGGCCGAGAAGCCTGCGCCGTTCCACTACCGCGATCTGGGCAGCGCGGCCTACATCAGCCGCGGCCACGCCGTCCTCAAGCTCGGCAAGCTGGAGCTGTCCGGGTTTCTCGGCTGGGTGCTGTGGGGCGCCATCCACATCGCTTTCCTCGCCGGCGTGCGCAATCGCTTCGCCACGCTGGCGAGTTGGCTGCTGACTCTCGGCCTCAACCGGCGCGCCGAGCGCGCGATCACCTACGGCGACCCGACCGCGGCCGAGCAGCCGTATCCCTGATGCTGTTCTGACCGGTTCAGGCGCGGTTGCGCTTCCGGCCGGTCACCTTGTTGTAGATCACGAGAACGATGATCGCTCCGATGATCGACCCGATCCAGCCCGCTGGATGGAACCCACGGAACCCGCCGGTGAACAAGCCGAAGATCAGGCCCCCGACCACCGACCCGACCACACCGAGAACGATCGTGCGCAGGATGCCGATGTCGTCCTTGCCCGGGACGAGAGCGCGCGCGATGAAGCCAGCGATGAGTCCGAAGACTATCCAGCCCAGAATTGTCAAGATCACTTGATCTTCACTCCTCGGTCAGTGCGTCGGCCGAACGGCGTACCCAACCTTAGCTCGCGGCAACGCACCAACGCGGACCCGTGAGGCGCCTACTTCTTCGCTGCTACTTCTTCGCTGAGTCAGGGGTGCCGCCGGGGGTGACGGTGTACCAGAGGCCGCCGTATTCGTTGCTGCCCTGGCCCTCGACGCTACCGGGGCTCTTCTTGTCGTCGCTGTAGTAGTAGAGCGGGTGAGCGTTGTAGGTCAGCTGCGTCGAGCCGTCGGTGCGGGTGATCGTGGAGAGCATGGTGGCCTTGGTTCCCGGGCCGGCCGCCGGCGCACCCCCGTTCGTCGTGAACGGAATCCAGTCGGCAGCACAGTCGCCCGTGCAGTTGCTGTGGTTGGCGGTGTCCTTCCCGAAGATGTAGAGCGTCGCGCCGTGGCCGTCGGTGAGGATCGTGCCGAGCTTGCCGGCGGTCGCGATCGCCACGGTCGGAGTGAGGCCGGCGGCCGCGGGTTGTGGTGAAGCCGCCACTGGTGAAGCAGCGGCGGGCGTCGGGGCTGCTTGCGCCGACGAGGGAGCGGACGGACCGCTCGAGCTGTTGCCACAGGCAGTGGCGAAGGCGCCAAGAGTAAGGATGGAAGCGGCGAGCAGGATTCGTTTCATGCCTCGATCACGGGCGTTCGTTCGGCTTGGTTCATCGCGAGTCGATATCGTGACCTGTGGTCCGCGAAACGAGCGACGCCGGGCACTCGCCCGGTAGGTTTCCGGCATGGCGGACACCCCGACGATCTTCGAGTGGGCCGGCGGCCGGGAGCCGATGGTGCGCTGGTTGGAGACCTTCTACGACGCCGTGGAGCGCGACGACCTGCTCGGGGCGGTGTTCGGCGGCACTGTCTCGCGCGAGCACCGCGACCATGTGGCGGACTGGTGGTGCGAGGTCATGGGCGGACCGGCCGAGTACACCGCCCACCGCGGCGGGTACCCGCACATGCTGTCCAAGCACCGGGGACTGGCGATCAGCGGCGCGCAGCGGTTGAGGTTCGTCACGCTGTTGAGTACGGCCGCCGACGATGCGAACCTGCCCGCCGACCCCGAGTTCCGCGCAGCGGTGATGGGTTACGCGGAGTGGGGAACCCGCCTGGCGGTGGAGAACTCCGCACCGGATGCCACCCCGGTGGGACAGGCTCCGGTCCCGCGTTGGGACTGGGGCGTCGCCCCGCCCTACCAGCCCTAGGAGGGGAGGGCGGAGATGACTTCGGAGACCGGACGTAGATGCTGGTGCAGGATGCGGGTGGCCTCCGCCTCGTCGTGCTCGTCCAGGGCGGCGACGAGGGCCCGATGCTCGGAGTCGATCAGCGTGAGTCGTTCGGGCCGTGCCGTGAGGGCGCGGACGGCGACCCGCTGCTGCCGGGAGCGCAGGGTGTCGTAGAGCTCGGTGAGCACCGAGTTGCCCGCCGCGTCGACCATCGCGCGATGGAAGCTCCGGTCCAGGCCTGAGACCTTGAACCAGTCGCGGGCCGCACCGGCGCGCTCCATCGAGTCGAGGAGCTCCGTCATCTCCTCGGGCGCACCCCGCCGGGCCGCGCACAGGGTGGAGATTGCGTGCCCCTCGATCAGTCGCCGGGTCTGGTAGACCTCTTCCAGTTCCCGCGCCGTCACCATCCTGACCTGTGCACCCTTGCGCGGGAGCAGGCTGATGAAGTGTTCCGCGGCTAGCTGGTGAAAGGCCTCCCGCACCGGAGTCCTGGACACCCCCACGAGGCCGGAAACCCAGTGTTCATCCAGGAACCGGCCGCCTTCGATCTCACCGGAGATGATGGCGTCGCGCAGCCAGGCATACACCTGGTCCCTGGCGGGGCCCGTCCGCTTGGCGGGCGCGGGGCCCGGAGCGGTCATGACCATGGCGCTCCCGTCAGTTCAGTTCGAGGTCGTGGATCGGAACAACCCTACACCTGGACACTTCATGTATTCGTCATGTATACACGGTGCACGCGCATGTCAGCGACCACAGCTCCACGGAGGTCAGAGATGCAGACGGAACCGGCCGATCGTCGTTACGCGATCTGGCTCTCGGACCCGAGCTTCGCCGCGGTGGAGATCGCCCGCGGTATCGGCTACGGCGCGGTCGTGCTCGACATCGAACACGGCTCGTTCGACCTCGCCGACCTCGAGCGGTTGATCCCGTTCATCAGAGCGCTCGGCATGGAGGTGCTGGCGAAGGTGCTCGGACCGGAACGCGGCCCCATCCAACAGGCACTGGACTTCGGCGCCGACACGGTGGTGGTCCCGCACATCGAGAACGCCGCGCACGCCAAGGCGATCACCGCCTTCGCCAAGTTCCCGCCGCTCGGTGACCGCAGTTTCGCCGGCGGCCGCACCACCGGGTACGGCGGTTTCACCGACGCCTGGGTCACCGAGCAGGACACCCGCACGCGGTGCCTGCCGATGATCGAGGACGCCGGGGCCATCGAGGACATCGCGGAGATCCTGGCGTTGGACACAGTGGACGGCGTGTTCGTCGGCCCGTCCGACCTGTCCCTGCGGCGGGACCGCGGCGCGTACTCGCGGGAGGCCGGTGACTTCGCGGATCTGCGAAAGGTGGCCGACGCGGCGGCCGCGGCGGGCAAGCCATGGGTGCTGCCCGCCTGGAGTCCGGAGGAGAAGGAGTTCGCGGCCCGGCACGGGGCCGATCAGCTCGCGTTGATCATGCAGCACGGAGCGCTCGCGGCCGGTTTCGCGACGCCGTTCGAGCAGATGGCCGCCATTACCGTGGCCATGGACCACGGCTGATGAACGAGCTCGCGGGCCAGTCGAGGTCACCGCGTCCGCGCGGCGCCGACCGAGCGCGACGGGGGACAGCGATGAGCACCGAAGGCGGGACCGCCGAGGCTGTGACCGTTCCCCGCCGGTCCGGCCGGGTCCGCTGGGGGATCGCCGGAGTGCTCGGCGTCGGCATGTTCGTGAACTACATCGACCGCGTCAACCTGTCCATCGCGACGCCGGCGATCATGCGGGACTTCGGGATCAACGGGTCCCAGATGGGCCTGATCGCCTCGGCATTCCTCTGGACCTACGCGATGCTGCAGATGCCGATCGGATCCGTCATCGACCGGGTCGGCGTCCGCTGGGTGAACCGTGCCGGCGCGTTCCTCTGGGCGCTCGCGTCCTTCGCCTCGGCGGCGGCCGGCGGTCTCGGGATGTTGCTGGTCTCGCGGCTGATCCTCGGCGTCGGCGAGGCGCCGACGGTCCCGGCCGGCTGGAAGGCGATCGGACAGTGGTTCCCCCGCCACGAGCGGGGAACCGCGACCGCGATCTTCGACGGCTGCGCCAAGGCGTCCAACGTCCTGGGCATCCCCGTCATGGCGTTCCTGGTCGCGACCTTCAGCTGGCACGCCGCGTTCCTGTTCACCGGGGCGCTGAGTATCGGGTACCTCGTGGTGTGGTGGCTGCTCTATCGGACACCGAAGCAGGCACTCGCCGCCGGCAGGCTGAGCCAGGCGGAGTTCGACTACATCCGGGTGGGCGGAGCCGAGGACGAGGACGCCAACGCCTCGGGTTCGCTCGGTGGGATCGGATACCTGTTGCGGCGGCGCAAGACCTGGGGACTTGCGCTCGGCTACGCCTCCTACACCTACGCCTACTACGTGCTGCTGACCTGGCTGCCCGGCTACCTGGAGAAGCAGTTCGGGGTGAAGCTGCTCGCGGGCGGGCTGTACACCATGATCCCCTGGCTGGTCGCCGTCGCCGCGCAGTTCGCCATCGGGGGCGTGGTGATGGACAAGCTGATCGCGCGCAGCGGGGACGTGACGAAGGCGCGCCGGGTCGTGCTCGTGGTGAGCATGCTGGTCTCGCTGGCCATCGTCGGCGCCGCCTACGCCGGGTCGGTGCCCGTCGCGCTGATCTTCCTGTCGGTCGGCGCGGCCGGGCTGGCGGTGTCGGTACCGGCGGGGTCGAGCATCGTCGCGCTCATCGCGCCGGACGGCTACACCGGGACCCTCGGCGGCATCGTGAACTTCATCGCGAACGTGCTCGGCATCGCCGCGCCGATCGTCACCGGCGCGGTGTTCGATGCGACCGGCTCCTTCGCCGGAGCCTTCATCGTCACCGGGGTGGTGCTCCTGGCCGGTATCGCGTGCTACACCGTCGTGCTGGGGCGGATCGAACGAATGCCGCCGCCCCCGCGCGCGGGCTGAACAGCGCAGGTCAGCGGCCAGCCTCGGGCGGGGCTGTCCCGGGTGCCACCAGCGCGGCCGTGACCTGGACGGCCAGCCACTGTTCGGCATCGTCCCAGGACCAGCCGTGCTCGGCCACGCAGGTGTGCCAGGCGGGGTGGCCGAGGTAGAACCACAGGATGTCGGTGGCCCGCGCGAGGTCGACGGTGAGCGGGTGGACCTGGCCCAGTCGGGCGGCGATCTCTCCCAACGCCGCGCGGTAGACCCGGTCGGAGGCCGCCAGGGTGGCCGCCACGGACTCGTCGACCGAGGCGGCGGTGACCATGACGCGGATGATGTCGTGGTAGCGCTCGTTGTCGGTGCGGACGCCGAGGGCGGCGGCCCGGATCACCTCGTGGGGATCGGTGCGCTCCCGCACCGCGGCGAGGGTGGCCTCCACGACCGGGTCGCCCTGGGCCCCGGCGATGAGCGTGGCCAGAATGGCCGCCTTGCCCCCGGTGCTGGCGTAGACGGTGGGGACGGCCGTCCGCGCGTCGGTGGATGTCGGCCACGGTGACGTTGCCGTAGCCGCGCCGCAGGAACAGCCGCATCGCGGCGGCCAGGATCGCGGCCCGGGTCTGGCTCGCGGTCTGCGCGCGCCGGAGCGGTCGGTAGGGCCGGCGCGTCGGGGGTGTCTCCGCACTCATTCGCCACCTGTCCGGTGCGACGGCAAGGTCGTTTAGTACCGACGCTACTGGTGGCCGGCGTCGTCCGGGTGCCGCGGGCGTCCCGCTCCCGTACGAGGGAGACGGTCGCCGCGACTGTCGGGTGACGCTGTCGGTGTACGTCACGTTGCGGCGCCGGGCCTCGATCTCGCGGTCGGCGGCGCCTACGTCGTCAGGCGGACAGTGATCAGAGCGGAGCCAGCTCCGGCTGATGGTGGTCTCTACCCAGTGCCCTGGACATCCGCCCGTTCTGCTCGGCCAGTTTCTCCGCGATCTCCTCCAACACACCGACGATGTGTGTGAGAGACGCTTGGGATCCGCCTTCCTGATCGACGATGGTGCGGTGCTGGCGCAGCCGTTGCACCTCGCCGTGCAGAGCGAAGATCACATCCGCCCGGAAGTCCGCCTCGGCGCGAATCAGACGATCAATTTGATCAACCACCCTTCCAGGCTGGCCACCCAAGGTTGCCGGGCGGTCAACTCGCGGTAAGCCGCGGTGAACAGATTCACGCACCCCCGCTACGCTGGGACTTTGCCACCGTGACGCTTGACACGCCTCCGGATAGGGCCCCCGGCAGCAGCACCGGCGCCGGCGCCGGCCAGGTGCGCCTACTCGTCAGGAAAGCTGATCTCGGGCTCCTGCCCGGGACCGAGCAGGAAGTACCCGAGGAACGTGACACCGTCGGATCGCGCATCGAACCGCACGATGCGTGCCGCCTCCGGCTCGAAGAACACGTCGCCGGGCCCGAGCACGGCGTCGGACACTACTCAGCTGTGGCTCAGCCTGACCGGGAGCGCGTCGAAGGCCGCGCATCAATGTGCTGCCGCGGTAGCGCGGTGCCGGCGCTCGGTCGTCGAGCGTGATCGTGTCGAATCCTCGTGCTCATCCGAGCTCCTGCGGCGGGGTCAGCAACTCGGTGGTCCCACGCCCCTGGAGTTTAGGTAAGGCGTTGGCGTTGCGGCACGACCGTGTAGCGCGGATCTCGGGCGGACTGTTGGCCGGCGTGGAAGATGCCGAAGCGGGTGGCGGCCGACCCGGCGACCAGTGCGGCGCCGCTGATCATCGAGACCGCTCGGCCGCGTCGGGCCGGGACGGCGGCCAGGAGGGCACCCGTGACGGTCAGGGCACGCGCAGCTCTCAGGTACTGCCCGGCGCGCCCCTGGTGCATCGGTTCGGCCGAGAGCCCCATGCTCGATTCCATCCGTGTGTTCATCGCGAGCTCGAACGCCGAGCCGGCGGCGGCGAGCCGGCGGGCGGGCCCGGCGCGCGCGACCGGTGTGGTCAGCATGGCCATGCCGCCGGCCGCGGCGGCGGCGCTCCCGATGAAGACGAAGGGCAGCTCGTCACGGGCGTCGTGCCAGGACGGTGTGGCGGTGTCGGCGAGCAGTACAGCGGTGTAGGAGGCGACGGCGGGCCCCAGCAGGGCGGCGGCCAGGCCGGCGCCGCGTCCTACGCCGGGCAGCAGTCTGCCGACGATGCCGTCCGCCAACTTTTTCGGCAGTAACCGGCGGGCCTCGGCGACCGCGGCCAGGCCAGCCAGGGGGCCGTAGGCGGTCAGGATCCAGGTGCCGACGCTCATCGGCGACGTCACCTTCGCCACCCGCAGCATGTGGTGGAACCTGGCTGGTCTGCCGAGGTCGTGCACGAGCGCGCCGAGGCTGGCCAGGATGGCGGCGGCCGCGGTGATCCGGGTGGGGCGGCGCAGTGCGGCATTGCCGGTGAGGTCGGCACCGGCGGCGAGCAGCGAGGACGCGCCGGCCAGCCCGCCGAGGAAGAGGTAGGCGGGGATGTCGGCTTCCCAGGGGGAGGGTCTGACCACCGGGCGGCCGTAGTAGGAGGTGAACTCCGCCGCCGGCACCATCGCCCGTTCGCGGCGCCCGCGCCGCCACCCTCGTCGACTGCCCGTCCCGCCCTGCTGCCCGGCGGACCGTGCTGCCTCGGGTCCGGACCCGAGGCCGGTCACCGGCGCCCCTCCGTGGCGAAGGCGGCCGCCGCCCCGGCGAGCAGCGTCACGGCCGCGATGGCGGCGCGCCGCCACATCCGGGGCAGGTGTTTGGTCGCGACCACCGGATCCGGTGGCAGGCCGTAGACCTCGGGTTTGTCCAGCAACAGGAAGAACGCGCCGGTACCGCCGACCCCGTCGTCCGGGTCGTGGCCGTAGAGCTGGGCGTCCGCCACCCCCGCCTCGGTCAGGGTCCGCACGCGTGCCTTGGCGCGCTCACGGAGCTCGGTGAGCTCGCCGAACTGGATGGACTTGGTCGGGCACGCCTTGGCACAGGCCGGTTCGAGGTCGCCCTTGAGCCGGTCGTAGCAGAGCGTGCACTTCTGGGCGATTCCCACCGCCGGGTCACCGGGAGGTCCGTCGCGGCGTTCGATCACACCGTACGGACAGGCGGGTATGCAGTAACCGCAGCCGTTGCAGATGTCGTTCTGCACGACCACGGTGCCGAACTCGGTGCGGAACAGCGCCCCGGTGGGGCAGACGTCCAGACAACCGGCGTGCGTGCAGTGCTTGCAGACGTCCGACTCCATCAGCCAGCGGAACGGAGCGCGCTGCTCCGCCGGGGTGTCCGCCCCGGGCAGCGTCATGGTGGGCATGCCCAGCTCGACAGCCGGCGTGGCGGGTCGGGTGTGGTGCGCCGGGTGCTGATCCGGCTGCCCGGCCAGCGCCAACACGTCCAGACCCGACTCACCGGACGTGCCGGAGGTGTGCCGGGCTGGGGACGACTGTTCGATGAAGGCGACATGTCGCCAGGTCGAGGCGCCGAGTCCGACGCTGTTGTCGTAGGAGTGGCCGGTCAGCGTCAAACCGTCCTCGGGGACCGCGTTCCACTCCTTGCACGCCACCTCGCACGCCTTGCAGCCGATGCAGATACTGGTGTCGGTGAAGAAGCCCTTGCGGGCGGGCGGATCGGGGTAGCCGGCGGCCGCGGCCGGGTCGCTCGGCCCGAACAGTTGGTTGCCCATCGTTGATCAGGCCTCCGTGCCTGTGGTCGCAGTGCCTGTGGTCGCAGTGATTCCGGCGCGGTTGCGGTACTCCGCCACGTACTCGAGCAGCGCGGGACCTCGGGGGCGGCGGCCGGGCTGAATGTCGCAGGTGGCGGCCTTGGCTTCCTGGATGTGCACGTTCGGGTCCAGCGCGATCGACACCAGCTCGTTGGCGGCGTCACCGGTGCTCAGCCCGTTCGGTCCCCAGTGGTATGGCAGTCCGATCTGGTGCACGGTGCGTCCGGCGACGGTCAGCGGGGTCATCCGCTCGGTCACCAACACCCGTGCCTCGATCGCCGTGCGCGCCGAGACGATCGTGGCCCAGCCGAGGTGCTCCAGACCGCGCTCGGCGGCCAGCTCGGGGCTGATCTCGCAGAAGAACTCCGGTTGCAGCTCACTGAGGTAGCTGAGGAACCTGCTCATTCCGCCGGCGGTGTGGTGCTCGGTCAGCCGGTAGGTGGTGAACACGTACGGGAAGACCGCGCTGCCGGGCTGGCTACCCGAGGGGCTGTAGCGGTTGTCCTTCCTCGAGTACACCTCGCGCGCGGGGTTGGCCTGTTGGCCGTAGAGCGGGTTGTCGAACGGCGACTCCGCCGGCTCGTAGTGCGCCGGCAGCGGCCCGTCGACAAGCCCGGCCGGCGCGTACAGCCAGGCCTTTCCGTCGGCCTGCATGATGAACGGGTCGGTCCCGGCCAGCGCATCCTGAGCCTTGGCGCCCTCCGGTGGCTCGTAGTCGGGGCGTTTGCCGGGCTCGAAGTCGGGGACGTCGTGCCCGGTCCAGGTGCCGTGCTCCTCGTCCCACCAGACGTAGGCCTTGCGTTCGCTCCACGGTTTGCCCTCGGGATCGGCGGAGGCTCGGTTGTAGATGATCCGCCGGTTCGCCGGCCAGACCCAGCCCCAGTCCGGGGCCACCCAGCTCTGCTCGCTGCCCGGTTTCCGCCGTGCGGCCTGGTTGACACCGTCCGCGTAGACCCCGGAGTAGATCCAGCACCCGCACGCGGTGGATCCGTCGGCGGCCAGCTTGGTGTAGGCCGGCAGCGGTTTACCGTCGGCGTCCCAGCCGTTGATCTCGGCCAGCACCGCTTCGGCGTCCGGCTCGGCGGTCGGGCCCTTGGTGGGGTAGTCCCAGGTCAGCTCCAGCAGCGGGCGGTCCCGCTCGTCGGTCGAGCCGGCGAGCTTCTCCCGGATGATCCTGCCGAGGTGGTAGTAGAACCACAGTTCGCTGCGGGCGTCCCCGGCCGGTTCCACCGCCTGGTGGCGCCACTGCAGCATCCGCTGGGTATTGGTGAAGCTGCCGCTCTTCTCGGTGTGCGCGGCGGCCGGCAGGAAGAACACCTCGGTGCCGATCTCGTTGGTGCGCAGCTCGCCGGTCTCGATCTCCGGGCCGTCCAGCCAGAACGTGGCGCTCTCGATCATCCTGAGGTCGCGGACCACCAGCCAGTCCAGGTTCGCCATGCCCAGCCGCTGCATCTTCGCGTTCGCCGAGCCGACCGCGGGGTTCTCACCGAGCAGGAAGTAGCCGCCGCCCCCTTCGTCGATCTGGCGCATGACCGTGCTGTAGCTGCCGTGGTTGCCGGTCAGCCGCGGCAGGTAGTCGAAACAGAAGTCGTTGTCCTCGGTGGCCGCCTCACCCCACCAGGCCTTGAGCAGGCTGACGGTATAGGCGTCCATGTTGCCCCAGAAGCCCTTGTTGCCCGCGTCGGCGGCGACGAAGTCCGCGAGCGTCTGGTGCTGGTGGGCGTGCGGCATCGGGATGTAGCCGGGCAGGGTGTCGAACAGGGTCGGGATGTCGGTCGAGCCCTGGATGCTGGCGTGCCCGCGCAACGCGAGGATGCCGCCGCCCGGGCGGCCGATGTTGCCGAGCAGGGTCTGCAGAATCGACGCCGTCCGGATGTACTGGGCACCGACCGTGTGTTGCGTCCACCCCACCGCATACACGAGGGCCGACGTCCGCTCCCGCCCCGAGTTCCGGGTCAGCGCCTCGGCGACCTGGGCGAACAGCTCCGGCGGGATACCGCAGACCTGCTCGACCAGCTCCGGGGTGTAGTGGGCGAAATGACGCTTGAGCACCTGGAAGACGCACCTCGGGTCCGTCAGCGTCGGGTCGACCTTCGGTGTGCCACCCAGTGCCGCGCCGCCGCTGCCGTGCGCGCTGCCCTTCGCGCTCTCCTTGACCTCCCGGGTCTCCTGACCGTCACGGGGGTCGTCGTCGTTCGGCGGTGTGTCCCGGTCACCCGCCGCGGCGGCCGCGGTGACGCCTTCGTACTGCCAGCTCGCGGTGTCGTAGACGCCGGTCTCCGGGTCGAACCCGGAGAACAACCCGTCCAGGTCCTCGGTGTCGCGGAAGTCCTCCCGCAGGATCGTGCCTGCGTTCGTGTAGGCAACCACGTACTCGCGGAAGTACTTCTCCTCGGTGAGCACGTAGTTGACCAACCCGCCGAGGAAGGCGATGTCGGACCCGGCCCGCAACGGCACGTACACGTCGGACACCGCGCTGGTCCGGGTGAACCGGGGGTCGACGTGGATGATCGTCGCGCCGCGTGCCTTGGCCTCCATGACCCACTGGAAACCCACCGGATGGCACTCGGCCATGTTGGAGCCCTGGATCACGATGCAGTCGGAGTTGACCAGGTCCTGCTGGAACGTCGTGGCGCCGCCGCGACCGAACGAGGTCCCCAGACCGGGGACGGTGGCGCTGTGTCAAATACGCGCCTGGTTCTCGATCTGGATCGCGCCCATGGCGGTGTACAGCTTCTTCATGAGGTAGTTCTCCTCGTTGTCGAGGGTCGCTCCTCCCAAGCTCGCCAGCCCCATGGTCCGACGGGTCCGCCTGCCGTCCCGCTCCCACTCCCAGCTCTGCTCACGCGTGGCGATCACCCGGTCGGCGATCATGTCCATCGCCGTGTCGAGGGCCAGCTCTTCCCACTCGCTGCCATGGGCCCGGCGGTACTTGACCTTGTACTCCCGTCCCGGTCCGCTGACCAGCTGCTTGCTCGCCGAGCCCTTCGGGCACAGCCGGCCGCGGGAGATGGGGCTGTCGGGGTCACCTTCGATCTGGCTGATCGCGCCGTCGGTGACGTAGACGTTCTGACCGCAGCCGACCGCGCAGTACGGGCAGATGCTCTTCACGACCTTGTCCGCGGCCTGTGTGCGGGGGGTCAGCTCCAGGCTGTGCCGGGTCTGAGCCGCCGGTCCCCGGCCCAGCCGGTCCGCACCACGCAGCTGCTGGACCAGCGGCCAGCTCTCGATCGCCCTACCCAGATCCATGCGGCACTCCCTCGGACGACAGCTCTTGCTCAAGGATTACCCAGAATCCGTCGGTTCACAGGTTCTGGCACCGGCCCGAAAGGACGGTTCTCAGCGGATCAGCTGGTGATCGCCGTCCGGTGTGCGCCGGGTGTGCCCGAGCTGGGCCAGCCGCTCCAGCAGCGGCACCGCGACTCGGCGGCTGGTGTGCAGGGCCCGCCGCGCCTGGCTGAGGGTGAACTCGCGCTCCCCGAGCTCGGCGAGCACCCGCACCGCCGCCTGCTCCGCGCCGGGCAGCAGGTACACGCTGTCCGCGATCTTCACCAGCTCATTGGCTCGGACCAGGGCGGCAAGCTGCCTGGTGCCGAGCCCGAGCTCGGTGAGGCGACCGGACTCCGGCGCGGCGAACGGGTTGTCCGCGAGGTCGCCGCGCAGCGCGGCCAGCGCATCCCGCAGCGGCTCCGGCAGCGCGCCCGGTGCCACCTCGACACGGTGCACCCGACCGTCGCGCAGCACCAGTCGCTGGGCGGCCGGCGGCACGGTGAGCACGGTCTCGACCAGCCGAGGGTCGGGCAGCTCCAGCTCCCTGCGGGCGGCGCCGAGCGGTAGCCCGGGCTCGAGCGGGTCCGCCACGTCGTGCTCGGTGACCGAGGCACGCAGTTGTTCGGCCAGCTCAGCGGCCCGGCCGCCGTCCAACAGCCAGTCGCCCGCGGTCAGCACCTCGGCGCCGGTCGGTGGCGCACCGGCTCCCATCGCGGCCAGCTCGTCGCGGCGGACCAGCCCACGCCGCCGTACCTCGCCGGCCGGGTCCGGGTCGCCGGTGACCACGGCCAGGGTGGCGGCCCGACGGGCGGCGGCACCGCGCCGGGTGAGCGGCGGCGGACGCACGTCCAGCACCGTCAGCCCGGCCGCGACCCGGCGGCGGCCGGTGTCGCGCAGCAACGCCCGGTCACCGATGCGCAGCGGCAGCGGCACCTGCAACGTCAACCGGGCGGTCGTCGCGTCGAGCGGCCGCAACCGCACCGCGACGGCCGCCGCCCCGATGTGCAGGCTGAGCTGCTGAGGTAGCTCGCGGGCGTGGACCGGGGAGTGCGCGGCGTGCAGGCGCACGTCGACCACGGTGCTGGTCAGCCAGCGGTCCGGGGTGACGAGGACGTCGCCCCGACCGGCGGCTTCGCGGGGCAGTCCGCGCAGGTTGACCGCCACCCTGGCCACGCCGGCCGCGGTCGGCACCGGTTCGCCGAGGCAGTGCAGGCCGCGCACGGTGACCCGCCGGCCGCTGGGTTGCAGCACGAGCTCGTCGTCGACGGTGAGCCGGCCGGCCGGCAGGGTGCCGGTGACCACGGTGCCGGCGCCGCGGATGGTGAAGGCCCGGTCCACCCACAGCCGCACGTCGGCATCGGGGCGCGGTGTCGGCAGGCGCCCGGCCAGCTCCGCCAACGCCACGCGCAGCTCGTCAAGGCCGGCTCCGGTCGCCCCGGACACGCACACCGACGGCAGCGACCCGAGCGGGCTCGCGGCCAGGTGCTCCCGCGCCTCCTCGAGGGCCAGCTCCGGATCCATCAGGTCGCAGCGGGTGATGACCAGCAGGCCGTGGCGGGTGCCCAGCGCGGCGAGGGCGTCGAGGTGCTCGGCGGACTGGGGCATCCAGCCCTCGTCGGCGGCCACCACGAACATCACCGCCGGCACCGGGCCGACCCCGGCGAGCATGGTGCTGACGAACCGTTCGTGGCCCGGCACGTCGACGAACGCCACGGTGCCGCCGGCCAGCTCGGTCCAGGCGAAGCCGAGGTCGATGGTCATGCCCCGGCGGCGCTCCTCGGCCCAGCGGTCCGGTTCCATCCCGGTCAGGGCTCTGACCAGGGTGGACTTGCCGTGGTCGACGTGCCCGGCGGTGGCGATGACCTGCATTCGGGCGGTCACCCCGGTCTCGTCGCCCGGTCGGCCGCGCACACCGCCGCGTACAGCGGGTCGTCGGCCTCCTCGGGCAGTGCGCGCAGGTCGAGCACACAGCGGCCGCCCTCCAACCGGCCGAGCACCGACGGCCGGCCCGCGCGCAGCGCCGCCGCGTAGCGCTCCGGCAACGCGACCGCCGCGCTGGGCAGAGCGACGCCGGGCGCACCGCCGCCGCCCACCGTCGCCTCGGACGGGATCGCCGACGCGTTCACCGCGACCGCGCGCAACCGGGCGGCGAGCGCCTCGGCCCGCCGGGTCAGGCCGGCCGGCGACGCGTGCAGCGCGAGCGCGGTCGGGGTCGGCGGGCCGAGCAGAGTGGCCTCCAGGGCCGCCAGGGTGAGCTTGTCCACCCGCAGCGCGCGGGCCAGCGGGTGCCGGCGGAGCTGGTGCACCAGCTCGGCGCCCGCGCCGGGGGAGCCGAGCAGCAGGCCGACCTGCGGCCCGCCGAGCAGCTTGTCCCCGGACGCGGTGACGAGCGTGGCCCCGTCGCCGAGGGCGGTCGCGGCGTCCGGCTCGTCGGGCAGCAGGGGCTCCCTGGTGAGCAGGCCGGAGCCGATGTCCACCACCAGCGGCCGGCCCAGCGCGCTCAGCTCGGCAACCGACACCGAGGAGGTGAACCCGGTGACTCGGAAGTTGGACGGGTGCACCTTGAGAATGAAGCCGGTGGCCGGGCCGATCGCGTCCGCGTAGTCCCGAAGGTGGACCCGGTTGGTTGCGCCCACCTCGCGCAGCCGGGCACCGGTGGCGGCGAGCAGCTCGGGGATGCGGAACCCGTCGCCGATCTCCACCAGCTCGCCGCGCGCGATCACGATCTCCGGGGTCGCGGTGGCCGGCCCGGCCAGTGCGGTGGCCACCAGGGCGAGCGCGGCGGCGCCGTTGTTCACCACGTGTACCGCGGCCGCCGCGGGGATCGCGTCGGCCAACGCGTCGAGCGCTCCGCGTCCGCGCCGGCCGCGGGTACCGGTCGCCAGGTCCAGCTCGAGGTCACAGGTACCGGCTGCCACACCGACGGCCGCGAGCGCGGCATCGGAGAGCACCGCGCGGCCCAGGTTGGTGTGCAGCAGCACCCCGGTCGCGTTGAGTACCGGAGTCAGACTGCCCGCCGCGGTGTCCGGTAGCGCCGCGAGTGCCGCGTCCACGATCCGCTCGGGGGCCAACTCGCCGGCGCGGGCCCGCTGCTGGGCGTCGACCACGGCGCGCCGGACCAACGCGCGGCCCAGCCGACGCTGCGGCTCGGACAGCCTGGGCTCGCCGAGCACGGCGTCGGTCCTGGGTATCAGTCGGCGTGGATCAGTTGACGACCCGGTCACCCGCGCAGCCTAGAACCTTGTCGGCGAGCCCGCGCCGCACCGGGGTTCCGCGATGCGCCACTGGGCCGCGGCGGCGGACACGGCCTAACCTCGGCCGCATGACTACTTCCCCCGCGACTCGCCGACTCAGCGAGTTCAGCCACGGCGGCGGGTGTGCCTGCAAGCTCGCACCGGGCCTGCTCGCGGAGGTGCTGGCGGGGTTCACCCCGATCAGCCATCCCGATCTGCTGGTGGGCACGGAGACCGGTGACGACGCGGCGGTCTGGCGACTCGACGCCGACCGGGCACTGGTCGCCACCACCGACTTCTTCACCCCGCTGGTCGACGACCCGCGCACCTGGGGCCGGATCGCCGCTGTCAACGCCGTCTCCGACGTCTACGCCATGGGCGGCCGGCCGCTGTTCGCGCTCAACCTGGTGGCCTGGCCGTCCACCGAGCTGCCGATGCGGATGCTGGCCGAGGTGCTCGCGGGCGGCGCGGAGATCGGTGTGGAGTGCGGCTTCGCGGTGGTCGGTGGGCACAGCGTGGACGACCCCGAGCCGAAGTACGGGCTGGCCGTCGTCGGTGAGGTGCATCCGGACCGGATCCTGACCAACGCGGGCCTGCGCGACGGCGATGCGCTGGTCCTGACCAAGGCGCTGGGCACCGGGATCGTCACCAGCGCGATCAAGGGGGGCACCGCGTCGGGCGACGTCGCCGAGGCGGCGATCGCCTCGATGACCGCGAACAACGCCGCCGCGTCGGTTGCGGCCGTGGCCGCCGGAGCCACCGGGGCGACCGACGTGACCGGGTTCGGCCTGTTGGGGCACCTGCGCAAGATGGTGGAGGCGTCCGGGGTGGACGTCGAGCTGGACGTGGACGCGGTCCCGCTGCTGCCCGGAGTACGTGCGCTCGCCGAGAGCGGTGTGGTGCCCGGTGGCACTCGCCGCAACCGGGACTGGGTGGCCGATCGGGTGGACGCCGGCGCTCGCTCCGAGCTGGACGTGCTGCTGCTCGCCGATGCGCAGACCTCCGGCGGACTGCTGTTCGGCGCCGCACCGGACGCCGCGGCCGCCGCGGTGCGCGAACTGGGCCCGCCGGCCGCGGTGGTGGGCCGGGTCCGGGCCGGCACGGGGCGCATCACGCTGCGCTGAGGGGCCGGCCCGGTCGCCGAGGGATGCTCCTGGCTGGGTGGCGGAGGCGGACGGGAATCGAACCCGCCTGACCGAGATGCTCGGCCACGTCGGTTTTGAAGACCGCGGGGGCCACCAGGCGCCCTCACGCCTCCGGACCAGACGCTACCGCGACCGTGCGACCCGGCTTCGGCCAGTAGGCGTGGGCCGCTGTGAGCGCGCTCAGGCGACACGCCACGCGAAGATCACCCAATGGGGCGGAGACGGCCACTTCGAGAGCTACCGTCACCACCGGGCCAGATGTCGGCGTGAGCACCGAGCCGGAGGGTGGGGAATGAGCGGGTCATACCGTCCGCCCTACCGGGTGACCGGTCTCGACGAGTTCGGGCTGCCCGCCGAACCGCCACCGCTGCCACCGGCCCCACCTCCCGGCGCGGCCCGGATGTCGCGTCGGGGCCTGATCACCTTTGCCGGCGGGATTGCACTGGCCGGCGTGACGCTGCTACCCGGGCTGCGCGCCGACGACCCGATGCGTGAGCTGGCCGAGCAACAGGTCACCGGCGAGCCGCCCATCTACGACTGCACGGCATGGGGTGCCAGGCAGCCCTCGTCACCGCTCACCGAGCTCGACTACCGGCCGTCGAAGATCATCGTTCACCACACCGCGACGGCGAATCAGGACGACACCTCCGCGGCCGCGCTCGGCGTACTGGCCAGGGCGATCCAGAAGGACCACATGGACAACAGGGACTGGCCGGACAGCGGGCAGAACTTCCTGATCAGTCGAGGGGGCTACATCGCCGAGGGCTGCCACGGGAGTCTGCGGACCCTGCTCGGCGGTACCTCGTTCATCGAAGGCGCGCACTGCGTCGACCAGAACGACTCCTCGATCGGCATCGAGGACCAGGGCACCTACACCGACGTCACACCACCGGCCGCACTGTGGAACTCACTGGCCGTGATGTGCGCGTTCGTCTGCCACCAGTACGCCATCCCGGCCATTCAGATCTACGGACACCGCGACTTCAACGACACCGCCTGCCCTGGCGACGAGCTCTACGCCCTGTTGCCCACGCTGCGCATGCAGGTGGCCCGGGCACTCGTCGGGGCCCGGCCCGCCCAGCCCACGCAGCCCGCCCAACCGAACCAGCCCACCCAACCGAACCCGAACGCCCCGAACGCCGCGACGCCCGACCAGCGGGTGTTCGCCTCCGCCCGCACCCTCACCGTGCCCCATTGGCCGCTGCTGCGCATCGCGGACCAGGGACCTGCCGTGCTCGCGGCGCAGTACCTACTCCGCGGCGCCGGGATCCCCGCGGTTGCGCTGGACGGGCAGTTCGGCCGGGGCATGGCCGATGCGGTCTACGCCTTCCAACGGAAGCACCGGCTGCCGCCCACCGGAATGATCGGCGGCGGGTCCTGGCCGCTGCTCGCCGTACCGGTCCGCCCCGGGAGCGGGGGATACGCCGAACAGGCCGTGCAGGTACTGCTGCGCGCCACCCCGACACCGCCGAACCCCCGGCCGGCGTACCCGACCACGACGGTCGGACCGACGACGTGGCAGCGACTGCTCGCTTCCCACGCACCCACCACCTAGTGCGCTCTAGGCTGATTCCATGATCGGAACCAGCGGTAGGGCCTGTGGGCGGCTGTGACGGATACGCTCATCAGCGCTGACCGGCTGTTGCACGGCCCGGCCGGCCAGCGCCTGACCGACGCGGCGGTGCTGGTGCGGGACGGGCGGATCGTGGCCGTCGGGCGGCGGGCCGAGATCGAAAGGCACGCCACCGCCGACACCCGCCGGTACGACTTCCCCGGCTCGACGCTGTTGCCGGGACTGATCAACAGCCACGTCCACCTTGCGTTCGACACCAGCGCCGATCCGGTCGGGGCTTTCCAGCGAGCCAGCCCCGAGCAGCTGCTCGCCGGTATGGCGGAGCGCGCCGGCGCGGCCTTCCGGGCCGGCGTCACCACCGTCCGCGACCTGGGCGACGACGGCACCGCATTCCACCTGCGCGACGCCATCGCCGCCGGCGAACGCCCCGGCCCGCGCATCCTCGCCGCCGGGCCGCCCGTCACCGTCCGCGGTGGGCACTGCTGGTTCTTCGGTGGTGACGTCGACCTGACCGGCGACGGCGACGCCCAGCTGCGGGAGCAGGTCCGCCGCAACATCGACGCCGGCGCCGACCTGATCAAGGTGATGGCCAGCGGCGGGCAGCTGACACCGGGCGGCGCCGCCATGTACGAATCGCAGTTCACCACCGGGCAGCTCGGGGTCATCGTCGCCGAGGCCCGGCGCGCCGGCCTGCGGGTCGCCGCGCACGCCCACGGGGCCGACGCGATCAGCTCCGCTGTCGAGGCCGGCGTCCACACCGTCGAACACTGCGGGTGGATGAGCGGGCCGGGCAGCTATGACCGCCGCGAGCAGGTCGCCAGCACCATGGCCGCGAAGGGCATCTACGCCTGCGCCGCGCTCAGCCAGAACTGGCTGCCCCTCTACCAGCGCCTCGGCGACCGCGGCCCCGCCGTGTTCGGCCGCCTCGCCTGGATGGCCGACCTGGAAGTGCCCTTCATCGCCGGCACGGACGCGGGCCTGCCCGGGAGCGTCTTCGACAACTACGCCGGTGCCCTCGGCCTGTACCCCTGGCTCGGCTTCCGCACCGAGCAGGCCATCGAGTTCGCCACGGTCAACGCGGCCGCCGCCCTCGGCCTCGCCGACACCACGGGCCAGCTCGCGCCGGGGCTTGCCGCCGACCTGCTCGTCGTCGCCGGCGACCCGCTCACCGACCTCGAGGCCCTGCGCGACGTCCGCCTGGTGATGATCCCGCACGCGACCCATCTCCCCGCGACCGGGGACACTTAGTCCACCAAATCGGTTGCCATCAGGCGGCGGGCGCGGCAACGTGGATCATCGGCGCCGGAGGGGGAGAAGGCCCGTGGACCAGGTGACATTCGGGCCTTACCGGATCCTCGGGCTGTTGGGGCGGGGCGGGATGGCTGAGGTCCACCGTGCCTACGACTCGCGCACCGATCGAGTCGTGGCCCTCAAGCTGCCCGCTGACCGGGGCGAGCCGATGAGCCGTTCCGTGGCCGACTGCACTGTGCTGGTCGTGGGCCTGGGTGCGGTGGGTCGCGCTGTCGTCGCTCGACTGCGCCCGTTCGGTCCCAGGATCGTTGCGGTGCGGGCTCATCCCGAGCGCGGTGTCGTAGCCGGGGTCGAGCAGGTGGTCGGTACGCGCGATCTCGTGGGTGCGGTGGGCCAGGCCGACGTGGTGATCTGTGCCGCGGTGCTCGACGCCGACAGCCGAGGACTGTTCGACGCGCGGGTATTCAGGTCGTTCGAGCCTGGCGCCGTTTTCATCAACGTGGCCCGTGGCGCGCCGCCAACCTCCAGCGCTGGAAGTCCGGCCAACCCCCGGAGTGGGCGGCCAACACGCCCCGCCACCAACGGCACAGGGCGTCAGGTGGTGGCCACCAGTAGGTCCTCGCCGCTCGACGGGCGAAGGCCGTCGGCGCGATCGGCGAAGTAGCGGTCGGCGAGCACGGTTCCGGGCACGTGTTCGGCGGTTGTGAAGCCGGCTTCGCGGGCCAATGCCAGCATTTCCGATGGGGTGTAGAAGCTGATGAACGGTGTGCCGGTCGCTCGCGCACCGCTCTTGGCCGCCCGGAGTCCGGGCCGATCGGCGTCCTCGAGAAGCTCGGTCGGCAACAGGAACGTCATGGCGAGAGTCGAGGCGGGGGCGAGCCCGGCGAGCTGGCGCAGGGTCGCCGCGGTGGCGTCCTTGGTGAGGTACATGGTGACGCCGGTGGAGACGACGACCGCCGGCTGGCCGGGATCGAAGCCGGCGGCTGCCAGCTGCTCCCACCAGGACCCACCCGCCTCGAAGTCGACCGGGACGAGTCGCAGCCAGTCGGGGATGCCGTAGCCGAGCTCGACCAGGCGGCGGCGCTTCCAAGCTTGGTTGCCGGGTTGATCGACTTCGAACACCCGCAGGCGGGCCGCGATCTCCGGCCTGCGCTGGGCAAAGGTGTCCAGGCCGGCCCCCAGGACGACGTACTGGGAGATGCCGCGGCCGGCCTGCTCGGCCACCAGGTCGTCGATGAAACGAGCACGGGCCACGACGGCCGCCCGGTACCCGCTGGTGGCGCGCGGGTCCATGTCCGGGCGGCGGCGCCAGTCATCGTCAGGGGCGGCGAGCCGCAGGCCGATCTCGTCGGAGAGCACATGCGGTGGCGGGTCGACGAGGACGTGCATCGCTCGCCAGAGCGCGACCCGCTCCGCGGTGCTGTCCGGCGCCTCAGCTTGCGTGTCCGCCACGACGTTCTCTCTCACTTCTTGGCCGGCGCTTGCAGGCTCCAGAGGCGCCCGTCGGGGTCGCGAACGGTCATCTCCCTGGTCCCGAAATGGGTGTCTTCGAACGGCGTGACCACCTCGACGGCGGGATCGGGGCGGAACGCATCGGCATCGGTCACCTTCAGCACGATCTGTACCCCGGGCTCCCGGTCCTCGGGGATCTCGGCGATGAACACGTAGGGACCGTCGCCGTTGCGGAGCTGACCGGAGTTGTGGTCGGTGGAGAACTCCAGATCGAAGCCCAGTGCCTGGAAGAACTTCGCCGCCTTGCCCCAGTTGTGGGTCTCCAGGAACACGGCCTCGACACCGTCGGTCGTCATCTCAGGTCTCCTTCTCAGGCGATTGCGGTCGTTGCCCGTGGGCGTCGTCGAGGTAGGCGCGCAGTGCCTCAGCGACCAATGCCGAGAGGGACAGGCCCGACTCGATGGAGCGGTACTTGACCTGCTTGATCAGCCCGACCGGCAGGTACACGTTGAACTGCTTGATCTCCTCGTCACCCACAGGCCGATGCTAGCATACTAGCAAACTAGCCGGCATCCCGTAGCTCGCGCGCCGTGAAGAGGACGTGCAGGCGGATTCCGGCGGCGGCCAGTGGCCGCCCAGTTCGAGACCGGCGAGTAGTTCGGTGCCGGCCGGGACCAGTGGTAGCAGGTGTGAGCTGGCTCAGTAGCGGACGTCGCTCTGCGTCAGTGGTGGATACACGGTGGATGTCGCACCGTCGACGGTGGTGCCCGCGAACTGCAGCATCGCCCGTAGCGCGCCGTGCAGCTGTGCCGGGTAGTTCAAGGTCGGGGCCGAGACCTCATCCAGCAGGTGGCGGTGTTCCGGGGTGAGAACCACGTCCAGGCCGGCGAGGTTGGTCTCCAGGTGCTCCACGCGCCGGGCGCCGAGGATGGGCACGACGGTGCCTTCGCGGGCGCGCAGCCAGGCCAGCGCTACCGCCGCGGCCGTGGTCCCGAGCTCGTCGGCGACCGCGGCGACGGCGTCGATGACCACAAACTCGTCCTCGTCGGGGCCGCCGACGAAGGCGGTGCGGCCGGAGTCGGTGACCGGAATGTCCCGCCGGTACTTGCCGGACAGGAAGCCGTTCTTGAGCGGGCTCCACGGGACCAGCGCCATGCCCTGGTCGCGCGCGAGCGGCGCGAGTTCACCCTCGACGGTGCGGGCCAGCAGCGAGTACTCGACCTGCAGCGCGATCAGCGGCGTCCAGCCTTTCAGCAGCGCGGTGGTCTGGGCCTGTGCGGTCACCCAGGCCGGCGTGTTGGAGAAGCCGATATAGCGGATCTTGCCGGCCCGGACGAGATCGTCGAGGGTGCGCAGGGTTTCCTCGATCGGAGTGTGCCGGTCCCAATTGTGCAACCAGTACAGGTCGAGGTAGTCGGTCTGCAGGCGGCGCAGGGTGTGGTCGAGCTGGGCGTGGATCGACGTGCGGCCCGCGCCGCCGCCGTTCGGGTCGCCGGGGAAGAGGTTGGTGAAGAATTTCGAGGCCAGCACCACGCGCTCACGCCGCCCGGGCCGGGCGGCGAAGAAATCGCCGAGGATCTTTTCCGAGTGGCCGTTGGTGTAGAAGTTCGCGGTGTCGATGAAGTTCCCGCCGAGGTCCAGGTAGGTAGCCAGGATCTTGTCGGACTCCTCGACGCTGCATCCAGCGCCCCCGGGGTCTTCCCCGAAGGTCATCGCGCCGAGGGCGAACGGGCTGACCCGCAGCCCCGACCGGCCGAGGGTGATGTAGTGATCGAGCGGCATGAGTGTGCTCCTGTGTGCGTCGGAATGGTCCCGGAAGTTGGTGTGACCATCGAAACGCGAGCGGGGTGGTCCGGGGTAGACCGATGCGCGCGGGATCTTGCCTAATCCTCTCGCTTTTGCACCGATCGGGCTTGCCGCGCGGCGGCGGACATGGTTCCGTGGCGGTATGCGCACCACCCCTGGCCTGCTGGACGAGATCCGCGGTGTCATCGCCGCCCATGCCCGACCGGATATGCGGACGCCGATAGAGGGGTTGCTGTTGTCGAAGGTGGAGACGGCGCCGCCGGACTACTCGCTGACCGAGCCGCTGTTGGTCGTGATGGTCCAGGGCGGCAAACGCCTCCTGCTCGGCGACCAGGTGTATGAGTACCGGGCCGGGCAGATCCTCGTGGTCACCGCCGCCCTGCCCGTCACCGGCCACTACATCGACGCCAGCTCACAGGTCCCGTCGTTGGCCATGGGCCTGGTGCTCCGCCCGGCCGCCATCGCTCCGCTGCTGCTGGACGCCCCGGATGGACGGTGGTCCCGCGCCACGGCCGGCCCACCCGCGATAGCGACCGGTGGGGCCGGCCTCGACCTGCTCGACGCCGTGGCCCGAATGTTGCGGCTGCTGGATCACCCCGAGGACGCTCACGTGCTCGCCCCGCTGATCGAGCGGGAGATTCTCTGGCGGCTGGTCACCGGCCCGCACGGCGGCGTGATCCGCCAGATCGGCCTGGCCGACAGCGGCCTCTCCCACGTCAACCGGGCGATCCGGTGGATCCGCGACAACTACGCCGAACCGATGCGGATCGTCGACCTCGCCCGGTTGGCCGGGATGAGCCCGTCAGCATTTCACCGGCACTTCCGCACCATCACGGCCCTGAGCCCCCTGCAGTTCCAGAAACGCATCCGGCTCCAGGAGGCCCGCTCGTTGTTGGCCGCCCGCCCCGGCGATATCGCCGGCGTCGGGCATCTCGTCGGCTACGACAGCCCCTCGCAGTTCAACCGCGAGTACCGCCGGCTGTTCGGCGCCCCACCCGGCCAGGACGCCGCGCAACTCCGCGCGGACACCGGGCCACACGACTTCCAATACCTGCCTTGACCCGCAGGGAGTAAAGGCTGGCCTGAAAATCGTCGCCCCGGTGTCAGGAAGACGCGGAGGACTCGGCCGTCGGAGGCGAGACGACGGTCGGGGGGAGCCGGGACTCCCGCGTCACGATTCCCAGAACCACCACGGCCGCGGCGGCACACAGCCCGGCGGCGGCGACCCCGAACACCGCGGGTGCTCCGGCTCCGGCGCCGATCAGGAGCCCGCCCAGCTTGGCTTGACCGCCTGGAGCGTGTAGCTGTGGGCCAGGCGCTCGGGGCGGTCGGCGAGACGCCATTCGTCGAGCGTGGTCTGTTCCATCCGCCCGGGAAATGCTTCCCACGGAACACTGTCGTGCTCGACGAACTGGGTGAGCGTGAGTCCCCGATCCAGTAGCGTGGTGATGATCTCGCCGATGCCGTGGTTCCAGCTGTGAGTGACGCTGTGGGCGAGCTGGACGTCCGTGGGGACGTAGGTGTCGGCGTCGTCCCAGACGAGCGGCTCCGGCACCTCGAAGTACGGGAATGCAAGCTCGAGCCGGTCGGTTATCCGCTCGTCCATCGCCCACATCATCGGATGACCCTCGCGCAGGAACAGCCGTCCACCTGGCCGCAACAGGCTCTCGACGACCTCGGCCCAGCGGCGGATGTCGGGAAGCCAACACAGCGCGCCGACTCCGGTGAAAACCAGATCGAACTCGCCGGCGGGCACCACCTCGAGCGCGCTGTACACGTCAGACTCGACGAAACCGACGTCTGAGGATGTCGCGGCGGCAAGTCGCCGCGCCTCGCGAATCGCCGCCGGCGAGAAATCGAGACCGGTCATCCGGGCACCCAGTCGCGCCAACGAGACCGTGTCGGTGCCGATGTGGCACTGCAGGTGAATGCCGCGCACGCCCGCGAGGTCGCCCAGTCGGGGAACGTCGAAGCGGATCACCTGGCTGAGGAAGCCCGGGTCGGCCAGAAACCGCTCGACCGCGTAGCCGGGGGAGGCGGCATGGGCCGGAGCCCGCTCGTCCCAGTTCGCCAGGTTGATGGCCATGGAGTCGAGCTCGGAATTCATGATCGAAATCATATCGACGGCCCGTGCCGTTCACATCCGAAATACGGCTGAGAACCTAACCTGTAAATCAGTATTGACAAGTTAGAATCGATGGGTGTGTGATAGCTGCGTCCCTAACCGGTACAGCGACGATGGGTAGTTACATGACTGACCTCCACCACCGCACCGCGTCATGAACACCTCGCTGGAACACCGCACCGTGCTCGTCATCGGTCGAGGCAGCGGGATCGCGCGCGCCGTGGCACTGGCGACCCGGGACGCGGGTGCCCAGGTCATCGCCGCCGGCCGGAACGCCGAGGCCCTCGCCGTCGCCTACGCCGGCGAGCCCGGCATCACGACTGAGACCGTTGACATCACCGACGACGCCTCGATCATCGGGCTCGGGGAGCGGCTCGGGAGGCTGGACCACATCGTGTCCACCGCGTCGGCCCGCGCTCGCGGGCGGCTTCCCGATCTCACCAGGGACGCGGTCCGCACGTCCCTGGATACCAAGGTCATCGGCCCGCTCATGCTGGCCAAACACCTCGGGCCGCGCATCAACGAGGGCGGCTCATTCGTCCTGTTCTCCGGCGTCGCGGCCTTCAAGATCGCCGTCGGCACCCTGGCAGTCGCGATCACCAACGGCGCGGCGGACACGCTGACCCGCTCGCTCGCACTCGAGTTGGCACCGATCCGGGTCAACGCCATCTCTCCAGGTGTGATCGACACCGGCGCTTGGGACGCCCTCGGCGAGAAGGGCAAGGCCGAGATGTTCAGCGACCAGAGCGAGCGCAACCCGGCCAGGCGGATCGGCACCACTGAGGACATCGCCGACGCCGTGCTGTTCGCGATGACCAGCACCTTCCTCACCGGAATCACGCTCGCCGTCGACGGCGGCGAGGCGCTCACCTGACCCCCATCCCGTCCGAAGGGAGAAAGCCATGGGCCTGTCCTGGCAACAAGGACCCCTCGCCACTCGAGGGGTGGGCCGATTCCTCGTCCCCGACCCGTTACCGGAGCGGCTGCTGTTCGCCGAGCCGCTGCGCCGGCGCATGCGGGTGCGTTTCGGCGGCGAGTGGATCGCCGACAGCGAAGACGTCGTGCTCCTGCACGAACCGGGCCGGTACCCGGTCGCCTATTTCCCGATCGACGACGTCACGCCCGGAGCACTGCGGCCGTTGCCGGCCGTCACCACCCACCGCGACCTGGGCGAGACGTCCTGGTTCACTGTGAACGCGGCCGGTCAGAGCGCGCCGCGCGGCGCATGGCAGCACATCGACCTACCGGGGCACGCCGCCGAGCTCGCGGACCGGGTCGCGTTCGCCTGGCGCGCGATGGATGCCTTCTACGAAGAAGATGAACGCATCGTGGGGCACGCCGCCGACGCCTACCACCGCAACGACATCCGCGGCACCTCCCGCCACCTCGTCGTGCGCGTCGGCGATCAGGTGGTGGCCGACAGCCACGCTCCGCTCGTCCTCTACGAGTCGGGCTTCGCCCCCCGTTGGTACGTGCCCCGTGCGGACATCGACGAGCCAGCCCTGACCGCCATGGAAGGCCAGACGTTCTGCCCGTACAAGGGCCTCGCCAGCTACTACGACGTCGCCGGCGTCAAGCGCGGCGCCTGGTCCTACCGCGAGGCGTGGCCGGAAGTCGGCCGGGTGCGCGACCTGGTGTCGTTCGAGCCGGACAAGGTCACCGTCCTGCTCGACGGCACGGTCCTGGAACTCGAACCCGGTCAGCAGGTGAGCCCACACGGTGTCGACCGCGGCCTCGACGTCGACGAAGGGGCCGGTGCTGCCTGGGGAAGTTAGTCCACTCGCCGTGTGGCTCGGCGGAAGATGCGGCCCAGCACAGGTTGGGAGAATCTGGCCGGTACATGGTGGGCCAGGGTGAGTGCGGCGTTCAATGCGTTGACCTGCTCCACTGCCCTACCGCGTTTCGCCGCGGTGACAGCGACCTCGGCGACCCGGGCTGTGGGGGTGAGCAGGAACCGCGGTATCCAGGTCAGGTCCAGTCCAGCCAGGGCTGCCGCGTCGGTGTCAGTGGGGCCCGGTGACACGACTGTGACGCCCACGCCGGTGCCGCCCAGCTCGTAGCGAAGGGTGGCGCTGAGGTTGAGCACGAACGCTTTGCTGGCGCAGTAGGTCGCCGCCCCGGGACACGGGTAGTAGCCCAGCCCGGATGCCACGTTGAGAATCGTGCCGCGGCCACGGCGGGTCATCGCTGCCGCCGCCGCGTGGCACAGTCGCAGCACGCTGACACAGTTCAGCTCGGTCTCGTAGTTGCGTTGCTCCACGCTGTGTGTGATCAGGGTGCCGACCAGGCCACCGCCGGCGGAGTTGACGAGTAGGTCGATGGCGTTGTGCTCAGCCCCGAGTCGGGCTTCGACCGCGTCGCGCTGGGACCTCTCGGCCAGGTCGGCGACGATTATCTCGGTCTGCACCTTGTGCTGTTTCTGGATCGTGGCCGCCACCTCGGCCAGCTTCTCCGCGCGCCGGGCCACCAGGACCACATTGACGCCCTCGACCGCGAGCCGTTCGACGATGGCCCGGCCGATCCCACTCGACGCGCCGGTCACCAGAGCCCAGTCCCAGGTGCGCGGCGGGTCCGACGTTTTCGCCGCGCTCCCTGCTGGCATTGGCGCAGAGTAGTCAGCGGGACGCTAGCGCTCGCGTCGGCCGCGGTGGGGTGGCTCGCCCAGGTCGGCGCGCAGCTGCGTGAGTAGATCCGCGGTCGCGGTTGACCGGCCACGCTCCGGCCGGCAACCGCCGTGACGAGGATGTCGGTGGTCATCGAGGCGGTGGTGATCTCGCCGGTCACCTTGGTGTCGGACATCGGTGCCGGCAGCGTGACCAGCACCCGGTCGCCGACTCGGGTGTGCCGATGGATACGTCTTTCTCGCCGCCTGAAGCCGAGGCAACGGTCGAGCGCTGTGGGCTGTCGGTGGTCGAGAACATCGGCGGCCAGGAGCTATCTGAGCGCTACTTCGCCGATCGCTCCGACTGCCTCACACCCCTTGCGCCGAGCGGTTCCTGCCGGCAGCGGTTGTCTAGGCGGCCGCGCGCTCGCGGGCCGGTGGGCGCGTGCCGGTGAGCTGCGAGGCGACCTCGACTGCCGCTGCCGGGGTGCGGACGGATTTCAGCTTGTCGAAGAAGCCATTGGGCAGGGAGAGCCGGATGACCTTCTTCCATGCCGAGACGACCTGCCTGGGCAGTGAGCCGGTGGCGTAGGTCAGGCCGTAGCGCTCGAACAGTTCCTGGACCCTCGGCGCGATCTCCTGGTACCGGTTGCTGGGCAGGTCCGGGAACAGGTGGTGTTCGATCTGGAAGGACAGGTTTCCCGCCATCAGGTGGGTGAGCGGTCCGCCCTCGATGTTGGCCGCACCGAGCATCTGGCGCAGGTACCACTCGCCGCGGGTCTCCCCGACGATGGACTTCTTCTCGAACGTCTCGACACCCTCGGGGAAGTGCCCGCACATGATGACCGAGTGCGACCAGAGGTTTCGGGCCAGGTTCGCGACCGCATTCGCGGCCAGGGTGGTCGGGGCGGCTAGCCCGGACAACAGCGGGTGCACGACGTAGTCCTTCGTCATCTGCGCCCGGATCTTGGCCAGCACCGCTTTGGCTTGGCGTTGGAACTCGGGGTTGTCCTTGCGGCTGGACCAGTTCTTGCCGAGCTCGAGGTCGTAGGCGGCGATGCCGTACTCGAAGAAGCACGCATTGACGAAGTTCCACAGTGGCTGGCCCAGGTTGAGCGGCACCCAGCGCTGGTCCTCGTCGACGCGCATGATGCCGTAGCCGAGGTCGTTGTCCTTGCCGATGACGTTGGTGTAGGCGTGGTGCAGCTCGTTGTGCGAGTGCTTCCACATCTCCGAGGGTGAGGCGTGGTCCCACTCCCAGGTGGTGGAGTGAATCTTCGGGTCCCGCATCCAGTCCCACTGGCCGTGCATGACGTTGTGCCCGATCTCCATGTTCTCCAGGATCTTCGCGACCGCAAGGCCAGCGGTCCCGGCCAGCCACGCGGGCGGGAACAGGGAGACGAGCAGCATGGCCCGGCTGCCGAGCTCGAGCGTGCGCTGGGCGTCGATGACGCGGCGGATGTAGGCCGCGTCGCGCTCACCGCGGCTGGCGACGACCTCCGCGCGGATGACGTCGAGTTCGGCGCCGAGGGTCTCGATGTCCTGTGCGGTGAGGTGGGCGATCGGGTTGTCGGCCTTCTTCTGTATGACGGTCACTGGGAGCTCCTCAGAGGTCGATGTCGCAGGCGCCGGCCGCGGCCGACACACAGGTCTGGATGAGCACGCCGTCGCCGGCCGCCGCGGTGGTGAGGTCGCCGCTGCGCAGGTCGCGCACCGCTCCCTCGCGCAGCGGGGCGACGCAACCGAAGCAGATTCCCATCCGGCATCCCGAGGGCATGAGCACGCCGGCGGCCTCGCCGGCGTCGAGCAGCGGGGTCACGCCGTCGACCTCGATGACGGTGCCGGATTTGGCAAACAAAACCTGTCCGCCTTCGCCGGTGACAAGGATGTTCGGGCGGAACCGTTCGGTGTGCAGCCTCGTGGCTTGACCGGTCGTGTCGAAGTGCTGTTCCAGCGCGTCGAGCAGACCGGTGGGCCCGCATGCCCAGGTCTCGCGCTCGGCGAGGTCGGGCACGAGTCGCTCGAGCGTCGCGGCGTCGAGCAAACCGTCGGTGTCGGTGTGCAGCTCAACGAGCCGGATGTGCCCGGCCGCGGCGAGCCGGCCGAGTTCGGAGCCGAAGATGACGTCCTTTGATGTGGGTGCGGAGTGGACGAGCACGACGTCGGCGAGCCGATCGTCCCGATTGCGCAGCATGCCCATGACAGGTGTGATGCCGCTGCCGGCGGTGACGAACAGGACCTTCGCCGGGCGCGTCTCGGGAAGCGTGAACTCACCGCACGCCTGGTCCAGCCGGACGATCGTGCCCACTCGCATGCGGTGGACGAGGTGGTTGCTCACCACGCCGCCGGGGATGGCCTTGACGGTGATCGTGATGCAACCGTCCGGGCGGTCGAGTGGCGAGGTCAGTGAGTAGGCGCGCCACTGCCGCACGCCGTCGACGTCCACCCCGATGCGGATGTACTGGCCGGCGACATGCCTACGCCAGCCACGACCTGGCTTGATCACCAAGGTGGCCGCGTCCTCGGTCTCGGGCGCCACCGCGACGATGCGTCCGCGCAGCTCGGCGCCCGAATGCAGCGGGTTCACCAGGTCGAGGTAGTCGGCGGGAACGAGCGGTGTCGCGACGAACTCGGCCAGCTTGACGGCGCCGTCGCGCAGCGCGCTGGTGGCCTCACGCCAAGGAGCACGGATCCGAAGGGCTGTCGTCATAGCTTCAGCATGACTGCCGCAGCGGATAAATACTTGCACTCAGGACGTGAATATCAGGACTACAGTTGTGCGCAGGAAACAGAGCGGAGGCTGGCCGTGGTTCGGGAGCTGTCGATCGTCCTGGATCTACCCGACCCTGTTGTGGCCGAACTGCGCGCCCAGCTGCCACACGCGGCAAGCCAAACCGTCGCCGCGATCATCGCCGAGGTCCCCGGGTACACCAGCGCGCTGGGCGGGCCGATGGGGATCCGTATCGAGGACGCCGTCCGGATGGCGCTCAGAGGCCTGCTCAACCTCGCCTCACAACCGCTGTCAACGTCGCCGCTGAGGCCTGCCCTGGACGCGGCATACGCCCTCGGCCGCGGCGAGGCCCGCGATGGGCGCAGCATGGACGCGTTACTCGCGGCGTATCGCATCGGTGCCCGGGTGTCCTGGCGAGAGCTCGCCGCCGTCGCTGTGGACGCCCGCCTGCCCGCCACGACCACGGCGCAGTTCGCCGAGCTCGTGTTCGCCTACATCGACGAGTTGTCGGCGGCGAGCGTGTCCGGACACGCCGACGAGCTGGCGACCTCGGGGCGGGTCCAGCAGCGCTACCTCGACCGCCTCGCGCGCGCCCTGCTCGCCGGCGACCCGGCCGACGCGCTCCAGGCGGCCGCGGGACGCGCCGCGTGGCAGCCCCCGGACACGCTCTCCGCCCTACTGATGCCCGACGGGCAGGTCCACGGCCTGCGGTCGCTTGTCGACCCACGGACCCTCGTCCTCTCCGAAGACCTGCCGGGCATCGACACCCCTGATGACACCGTGGTTCTGCTGGTGGCCGACCTGGACGAACCCGGGCGGGAGTGGCTCAAGCGAGAGCTCACGGATCGCTCCGCGCTGCTCGGGCCGGCACGCCCGTGGACACGAGTACGCGTGTCCTACGAACGGGCACTGCGGGCGCGACGTCTCCATCCCGCGACATCCGCGCCGCGGGTACTCGACACCGAGGAGCACCTCGTCGAGCTAGTCATCGGGTGTGACGACGAGGCGCTCGCTGACCTGCGAACCCAGGTCCTCGCCCCGCTGTCCGAGCTGAGTTCGGCCACGGCCGAAAAGCTGGCCGAGACGCTCGGCGCCTGGTTGCTGCATCAAGGTCGGCGCGCTGACGTCGCCGCGGCCCTGTTCGTCCACCCTCAGACCGTTCGCTACCGGATGTCTCAGCTGCGCGAGCTGTACGGAGACCAACTCCACGATCCCGCCACTGTGCTTGCCCTCTGCATCGCCCTCGGCGCCGCCGGACCAGAGCGTCGAGCACCGACACCACAGAAAGCGACGTGACAGCCGCGTACCTCGATCACCGACAGCCGAGCCCGATCGGACCCTCGGCTGATGTTGACCCGCGCTTATGCACACTCGGAGTGGCAGCCCGAGTACTGGCTGTCGATCGGCCGAACTGCCCGCCTCAGGCGCCGGGACCGGGCACACCCGAAAAGGACCGAATGTGGGACTGGTGACTCGCGTGAGGTTTTCCGCACGCGGAGAATAGAGGTATCCTTTTGTCGCCACGATTTCGGGATTGGCCGGCGATGAGAGGTCGTTGGTGATCTCCCACTGACGTGGACGTCGCTCCGGACCCCGGTGACATATCTGTTGGTTCACACGGGCGCCGGGAGTGGTTCGCATGGCCGCGGGTTTGCGTGCCGGGTTGGTCGGATCGCGGTGGCGGCGCGTGGCGATCTCGACCGGATTCGGCGCGAGCAGGTCTTTCTCGCGTCGATGGCCCGCCGAATGCTCGCGACGAACATTCTGACCGACCCCGATGCCCTGGAACGGCTGATGGCCGCGCTCCGCGCGTCGGTGACCGTCGACGACCTTGCCCAGCACGCCGGCCACCAGTCCTGCACCAACTAGACCAAGGCGGGGACCGGTGAATGAACAGCGACGGACTCGGATACAGCCGCCCGCGGGCGCGGCCCCGCAACACCAGGGGGATACCGCCCCGTTGAGGTACGCGCCCAGATGGGGCGCCAACATGGTGCGGGCGCTGGTCTGGTGGCCGGCGTTGAGCATGATTGCGGTTGCTGCCCGGCCCGGCTCGGATGTCGTGATGATCGCTGGGTTCGGGGCCGGTTTGGTGGTGCTCGGGTTGGTCAACACCGCGCTGCAAGCCTGGTTTGCGAGATCGGTTGGGGATGGGATCAGAGCTGACCCGACGACAACTATGCCGGAGAAGACAGGGGTCTGAGCCTGGCCAGCTCAGGGCGATGGAACCAATCGGCGACTGAATGAGAGAAATGCGAACGGCTTCGGGGCAGGCCATTCATGATCATTCGGATAATGGTTCCAAATCAGCTACGAATCCCGCGGAAGCAGCGACGACATCAGTTTTTTGGTGGACACTCTTATCCTAACCAGGAGGAGGTGGCGTCATGCTCGCCATCGTCGCTGCAGTCTTGTTCCTAATCGCGTTGATCTTCGAACTTGTCGGGTTCTCGCTGGGAGTGCTCACAGCAACCGTATTTGTCACCGCCGGGCTGCTGTGTGTTGCGCTGCACCTTGCCGGAGTTGGAGCGAACAGAAGGGCCTTCGCCCGCCGCTGACCACCGTTCGGTGATCGTCGACGTCGCCATCGACCAGGGCGGCTGCTTCGAGACTTCGCGCCCGACCACGTACGCCGATCCGGTCTACGGCGCCTCGCCGAGCAGGGCGCCGACACGGCCTTCGCGGACGACCCCGGCTTCGCGCGCGGACTCAACGTCAGGGGTGGGGAGATTGTCTAGGAGCCTGTCGCCACGGCCTATGCCCAAGGTGCGCCGGTAGCCGCCTGGTAGACCCGTCGAGTTGGGACCTCGCCGATATCGAATCGGACGGCATGCCGCTAGCGCCGGACCAACCTTGTCCGGGCCCACGGGTAGGCAACCTGCGATCGTGGTTAGGGGAGCGGCCGAGGCCTCCGAGTGGCTGCCGACATTGGCGTTGGGTGTTTGGTGCGGGTCTGGGGAGTTGGTGTGGTCAGCTGGTGTGGGTCGAGTTGCCTGGTAGCGATGAGGCGTGCCACGTCGGCCAGGCGCAGGTTGTGGCTGCGGACGTAGCCGCGGAGCCGGTTGAACGCTTCGTCCATGCTGAGCCCCAGGTGTTGGGCGAGTACGCCTTTGGCTTGTTCGATGATGACTCGGCTGGTGAGCGCGGCCTGTAGTTGTTCGTTGACGACCTCACCGCGGCGGATGGCTCGTTCTTGCAGGATTCCGATGGTGGCGATGTCGGCCAGGGCTTGGCCCAGGGCGAGGTCGTCCTCAGGTAGTGAGGCGGGGGTGCGGTGCAACAGGTTCAGCGCTCCGATGGCTTGTCCGCGCAGTCGCAGTGGTACGGCGTGTACCGACGCGAACGATGCCTGCTGTGCGGCGGCGGCGACGAAGCGGGGCCAGCGGTCCGCGGCCTGGTTCAGATCGGCCACGCTGACCGGGGCGGCGCCGCGGAAGCAGTCTACGCACGGTCCCTGTTCGGCTTGTAGTTGCAGCAGCTCCATCATCTCCGCGTCCTCGCTGGAGGAGGCGACCGCGTGCAGTGCACCGCGCGCGTCAGCGAGCAGGATTCCGGCGGCGTCCGCGGCGAGTAGCTCGACGCTGTAGGCAACGAGGTGATCGAGCAGGTCGATGATGTCGTACTCGTCGACCAGGGTGTCGGCCAGCGCGACGAAGGCTCGGCTGACCAACCGCTCGCGGCCCCCCGATGGCTGGCTCATCTCAGTTGCTCCCTGGAGTTCGCACTAGCTATTTCATGTCCTGGGTGAAGATCAGCGTTCGGTCGACCACGTCGCGGGCGACGTCGCCGAGCAGGCGTTGTTCGACGAACGCGTAAGCCCGTAGCCGGGCCAGCGCCGCGGTGGCGCTCACCTGCAGTTGGGCCAACACCATGCCGGTTGCCTGGTGAATCTCCGCGCGACTGCCCTTCGAGTGATCAAGCCACCTCGCCGCGGCGTCGCTGTCGAAGCTGCCGGGGCCGGGGCCGGGGCCGGGGCCGGGGTTGGTGCGGAGCCCGAGGAGCATCAACGCCGCCACGTCCGCGGCACTGACCGCGTCCCGCCACTGGGTCTGGCTCAACTCGCCCGCGACGCCACGGTACATATCCAGTACCCCGAGATTGGTCACGCCCCATTGCAGGGGCAACGCGAACAACGCGTGCACGTTGGTCTGCTCCGCGACCGCGGCGGCGAAGATCGGCCACCGCGCCGCTTCGGTGCTGTGGTGCAGGTCCGGGACCAGGACCGGTGATCCGGTCGCCGCTGCCTGCATACAGGCGCCCTCGTTCAGGCTGAACTGCAGATCCGGCGCATTCGGCCCCGCCGGCTGTGCGGGGGGCACGGTGAGCTGCTCTGTCGGGATATCGGCGGACGGTTTCGAGACTCGGTGACGGGGTCGGATGCACACCCATGGCGGCCCGTCCTCACCTCGAAGGTGGCGCCGGGGTCCGGGGCGTAGATAGTCGTACTCAGAGTACCGCTGTTCGACCCGAAAAGAGCGCGTTATCCGAGGTCAGGTCCGCGAGCAGGTCGCTGTCAGCTCAATGACGGCCTCGGCGGTCGGTACGCCGGGGCTGGGGAGCTGGCAGGGTCAGCTTGCGTGGGTCGAGTTGTCTGGTGGCCAGGAGGCGGGCGACGTCGGCGAGGCGCAGGTTGTGGCTGCGGACGTAGTCGCGTAGGCGGGTGAACGCCTCGTCCATGCTGAGGCCAAGGTGTTGGGCGAGCACGCCTTTGGCCTGCTCGATGATGACCCGGCTGTTCAGCGCGGCTTGTAGCTGTTCGTTGATGACCTCGCTGCGGTGGATCGCTCGTTCTTGCAGGATTCCGATCGTGGCGATATCGGCCAAGGCCTGACCCAGAGCGAGGTCGTCCTCAGACAGTGATCCGGGGGCGCGGTGCAGCAGGTTCAACGCTCCGATGGCTTGCCTGCGTAGCCGCAGTGGAACCGCGTGCACCGACGCGAACGGCCCGTGCTGCCCGAGCGCGGCGACGAAGCGTGGCCACCGGTCAGCGGCCTGGTTCAGATCCGCCACGCTCACCGGTGCGGCGCCGCGGAAGCAGTCCACACACGGGCCCTGCTCGGCCTGTAGCTGCAGTAGCTCCATCATTTCGGCGTCTTCGCTGGAGGCCGCGACCGCGTGCAGGTCACCGCGGGCGTCCGCCAGCATGATGGCCGCCGCGTCCGCGTCGAGTAGCTCGACGCTGTAGGCGACCAGGTGGTCCAGCAGATCGATGATGTCGTAGGCGTCGACCAGCGTGTCGGCCAGCGCAACGAACGCCCGACTCACCAGCTGCTCGCGGCCAACCTCCGGCTGGCTGATGGCACTACCTTCCTTTCGCACGGTGGATCCCGGCGGGGAGCGCTTGGTTCGCTTGTCCTTTGAGGACTGTCATGAGACGGCGCCCCTGCCGGGCTCCGGTGAAGGCCTGACGTCCAGGAGGGTGTAGTCCCGCGAGGACTGGTTCATCAGCACGACGCAGCGCTTTCCCGGTCCGCCGAGCATCATGTTCACGGCGGAAGGGGGACCAGTGCTGGGAATTGGTATCGACTGGGCGGAAGAGTTTCATGACATCGCCTTGGGAACACTGGAGAAAGGGGTGGTCGAGCAGTTCCGCATCGATCACGGACCGACTGGAGTCGCCGCGCTGATCGAGCGTGCGCTGCGGCTGGAACCTGACCCGGCCGAGGTGCGGGTGGTGCTGGAGACTCGCCACGGGTTGCTGGTCGAAGCGCTGGTCGACGCCGGGTTCACCGTGGTTCCGGTGAACCCCGATCTGGTCGCGCGCCGGCGAGGTCCGGCCCGGAAGAAGGACGATGCCGAGGACGCCCGAATCTGTTGCCTGCTCGCGTTGGATCGGCACGCCGCGCTCAAGACGTTGATCCCACACGGGCAGGTCGGTGGGGAGTTGCGCGCGATCGGCCGCGATGACGAGCGCGCCGCCCGCGATCAGCGTCGGCTGCTCAACCGGCTGCGCGCGGACCTGCAGACCACCTACCCCGCCGCGCTGGCCCTGGCGGGTAAGGACCTGGGTGCACCGACGGTGTTGCGGCTGCTGCAGCAATGGCCCACCCAGCCTGAGCTGGCCCAAGCCTCCCGAGACGAGCTCGTCGCGTTCGCCCGGGGCGGCCGGCATGGCTGGCCCGAAACGTTCGCCGACCGCGTCACCGCCGCGCTCGCCGCGCCGTCGTTGCCGACCCGGGACTACCTCGTGCGCGCCAAGGCCGCCGGCATCCGCCTGGCGGCGGTCCAGCTGCTGGCCCTGCACGAGGCCCGCCGCGGCTGGGAAGCACGCATGGCCGAGCTGCTGCTGGGCGGGCCCCGCACCGGACGCGATCACACCGTGAAGGACCCCGACCCGGGGAAGGCCTTCCCGGGCGGGGAGATCTACCTGAGCTTCCCCGGCCTGGGTGACCGTCTCGCAGCTCGGGTCGCCGGCGAGATCGGCGAACACATCACTCAATTCGACAGCCCCGCGGGCTTGCAGTGCTACGCCGGCTCCGCCCCGGTCACCCGCCGGTCGGGGAAAAGCGATTTTGTCGTTGCCCGCCGGCTGGCGCACAACCACTACCTCGGCGCAGCGGTCCATCAATGGGCGTTCTGCAGCCTCACCAGAAGCGGCTGGGCGCGGGAGTTCTACGACAGCAAAATCGCTGCCAAAAAAAGCCACCACGCGGCTCTGCGAGCCCTGAGCAACCGATGGCTGGAAATCCTCTGGCACTGCCTGACCAAAGGCGTCCCCTACAACGAAGCCGTGCACGTCGCCAACCGCAACCGAGCCCTCGGGCACGCAGCCTGACCGCGTGGTTGACAGAGGGTGTCTCATGACCGTTCCTCTCAAGGACCCCAGAAGGGTTGGGTCCTATTTTCAGTGGCCACCAGCCGCCAGTCCAGCGCTGCGCGCGACGGTGCTCGACAGCATCGAGTCAGTCGAGTTCGACCACGCGCCCCTCAGCGCCCGAGTGCTGGGCCGCCTCGATGATTCGCAGCGCGTCGACGGCACTGACCGGGTCGACCGGGAACGGGCCCGTACCGCGCAGGGCCTTCTGGATCTGAGCGTAGAAGTCCTGGTAGCGGCCGACCTCGGTCGGCACGGTCTGTACATCGTCGCCGACGCCGAGCACCCCTGCGTCCGATGCGGGCTCCACACCCCAGCCGTTGTCGCCCGGTCGTATGCCCTCCTTGATCTGCGGTTCCTGCACGTCGAGGCCATACTTGGTGAAGGTCGCCCGGTCGCCGAGTACGCGGAAGCGCGGGTTGCGGGTGCCGGCGAGCACCGACGCCCACAGGTGTGAACGCACGCCGTTCACGTGATGTAGCGCGATGAAGACGTCATCGTCGACCGACACGCCTGCCCGGCGCCGATCGACCTCCGCGTAGACGGTGGCGACTGGGCCGAACAGCTGCAGCGCCTGGTCCACGATGTGTGCGCCGAGGTCGTAGAGCAGCCCGCCGGCTTCGGCAGGGTCACCTGACTCGCGCCAGTTCTCCTTGGGCTTGGGCACCCAGCGGTCGTAGCGGGACTCGAACCGGTAGACGTTCCCGAGCCTGCCGGCGTCGAGGACCTTGCGGACGGTCAGGAAGTCGGAGTCGAACCGGCGGTTCTGGAACACGGTGAGCCCGACGCCCTTGGCCCGTGCCGCCGCGACGACCTGCACAGCCTCGGCGGCGGTCGGCGCGAACGGCTTGTCGACGACTACCGGCAGTCCGAGCTCGATGGCCCGCAGCGCGAGCGGCACGTGGGTGCGGTTCGGGGTGCTGATCACCACGAGGTCCAGCTCGGCGGCGCCCGCGAACAGCGCGTCGGCGTCGGGCACGATCTCGGCGCCGGGGTGGTCGGTGCGCGCCTGGGTGACCCGTTCCGGGCTTGAGGTGACGATCGCGGCGGGCACGAGGCCCGGCGTCGCAGCGACCAGCGGGGCGTGGAACACCCGCGCGCCGGTGCCGTATCCGAGGATCCCTACCCGTAGGTCGCCCGTGCGGTCTGTTGCCATGCCATCTATTAAACAACACTGTTGTTTAATAGACACGTGCCTGGAGTCAACCTGCGTGGGTTGCGCGCCCACAACCGTGCCCTGCTGCTCGGACAGATCCTGCGCGCGGGCGGGCTCAGCCGCATCGAGCTGGCCGAACGTAGTCGCTTGACTCAGCAGGCGGTTTCGAAGATCATTCCTGCGCTGCTCGACGGCGGGCTTCTGGAGGAGCGACGCCAGCTGGCATCGGGGGTAGGGAAGCCGAGGACGCTGCTGCGCATCCGGGCGGACGCGCGGTACGCGATCGGCGCGCAGCTCGACCGCGACGAGGCGCGGGTGCTGATGACCGACCTGCTCGGCAGACCGGTACGGGCCGAGTCCCAGCCGCTTGCCCCCGGGTTCACCCCCGACCACGCCGTATCCGTGCTGGCCGAGGCGACCGAACGACTGCTCGACGGTGTCGACCGTGCGCTGGTGCTGGGCGTAGGGGTCGGGTCGGTCGGACCGCTTGACCATCGCAGCGGCGTCGTCCGCGACGCCACCAACCTGCCGGGATGGCACGAGGTGCCACTGCGCGCGATGCTCGCCGAGCGAACCGGCCTGCCCGTCCTGCTCGACAAGGACACCAACGCCGCGGCAGTGGCACAGCACTGGCCGGGGGAGCCGGAAGCCGACGTGGCAGCCACCGCGGTGGTGCTCGTCGGCACCGGCATCGGCGTCGGGTTGTTCCTCGACGGGCGTCTCTACCGGGGCCCGCGAACGAACGCGGGGGAGTTCGGGCACACCACGCTGGCTTTCGACGGTCCTCGCTGCGGGTGCGGCCGCCGCGGCTGCGTGGAGGTGCTGCACAACAATGCCGCGAGCACCGCCGAGGCGGCCCGGCTGCTCGGCATCGGGCTCGTCGATCTCGTGCAGGTGCTCGACCTCGAGCGCGTCGTGCTCACCGGACCAGCCGTGCGTGCGGCGCCCGCCGTCTATCGCGACGGCGTGGAGGCGCGGCTCTCGGAGTTGCTCCCGGTGCCGCACTGGCAGCGGGTCCGGGTGGAGGTGAGCGAGCTGGGCGACGATGTTGTTGCGCTCGGCGCGGCGGCGGAGGTGCTCGGCGCGTTCTACGAGGACCCGGATCGCGGTCCGGCTTGACGCATACCCATATCGGAATATGATGGCGCCCATGGCACGAGCAGCGACGACGTCGGACGTCTTCAACGCGATCGCCGAGCCTCAGCGCCGGGAGATCCTGGTACTGCTGCGGGCGGGTGAGCGGCCGGTGACCGAGTTGGCCCAGGAGCTGGGCATGACCCAGCCGGGGGCGTCCAAACACCTGCGGGTGCTGCGGGAGGTCGGGCTGGTGCGGGACCGCAAGGCAGGCAAGCAGCGCGTGTACGGCCTTGACGCCCGCGGGTTGCGACCGGTCCACGAGTGGACCGGCGGGTTCGAGCGGTTCTGGAACGAGAGCTTCGACCGGCTGGATGCGTACGTGCGGGACCTCAAGCAGGCAAAGCAGGAGGAGTGACCGATGGCAGAGACAGGACGGGCAGTGACAGGACGGGCAGCGACACGACGGACAGGGCCGGCGCAGTCAGCGACGGCCGACCGCGAGATCGTGATCACCCGGGTCATCAGTGCCCCACGGGAGCTGGTGTTCGAGGCGTTCACCGAGGTCCGGCACCTGTCGCGGTGGTGGGGACCGGAGGGGTTCACCACCACCACGCGGGCGTTCGAGTTCCGCGTCGGCGGGGAGTGGGACTTCGTGATGCACGGACCGGACGGGACGGACTACCAGGAGTGGATCTCCTGGACCGAGATCGCCCCGCCGGAGCGGATCGCGCTGCTGCACGGTGAGTCCCGCGGCGACCCGAACGCCTTCGAGTCGGTCCTCACGTTCGCGCCCGACGGCGCGGCGACCCGGATCGAGATGCGCACGGTGTTCCCCACCAAGGAGCTGCGCGACGAGGCGGTCGAGAAGTACCACGCGATCGAGGGCGGCCAGCAGACCCTGAACAACTTGGCCGCCTACGTCACCGAGATCGTTCGGAAGGGAGTTGCGGACTGATGGCCGGGAAGGTGTTCTTCAGCGTGACGATGTCGCTGGACGGGTTCATCGCGCCCGGGTCCAGCGAGGACTTGATGGGGCAGCAGTGGATGGAACTGCAGCAGTGGATATTCCCGACGCGGTTCTTCCGGGAGAACCTGGGGCTCGGCGAGGGCGGCGAGGAAGGGCGCGACAACGACATCGTGCGGGAGACGCATCTGCGCACCGGCGCGAGCGTGATGGGCAAGCGCATGTTCGACGCCGGCGAGCGGATGTGGCCGGAGGAGGCGCCGTTCCACACGCCGGTCCTCGTCGTGACGCACGAGAAGCGTGACCCCTGGGAGCGGCCGGGCGGGACCACCTTCCACTTCGTCAACGACGGCATAGAGCCCGCGCTCGATCAGGCCCGCGAGGCCGCCGGCGACCGGGACGTCCGCATCGCGGGCGGCGGCGCAACGATCCTGGAGTACGTGAACGCCGGCCTGATCGACGAGTTCACGGTCGCGCTCTCACCCGTGCTGTTCGGCTCCGGAATCCGCCTGTTCGAAGGCGTGGACGCGGGCCGCGTTGCCCTCGAGCCGGTCCGCGCGGAGCCGACGCAGCGGGTGACCCACCTGACCTACGCAGTCCGGGACCGGTGACTGTCCCGACCTCAGCGCTCCCCGCCGAGGTCAGCAGCGCGGTGAGATCCTCAGACGCTCTGGTCGTCAGTAAGGGCGAGCGTTCGGGCCGCGAGCTCGGCCGCGAGCTCCTGCGGGAGGGCGTTGTCGTCGTTACATCCGGCGGTATCGAGACTGGAGAATGGCGAACAGTCCGAAGGCGACGAATCCGAGTGCGACCGCGGTCAGTAGGAACTTCCCGAACGGCTGGGCCAGGATCGCCTGCATCGCTCCGTCGAGTCCTTGGGTGTCCTGCTGCTTGAAACTCAGCGTCGCGTAAGTGAGCAGGGCTCCGACCACCCCCAGGGCGAGCCCTTTGGCGATGTATCCGACCTGGCCCAACCGTGTCACAGCGTTGCGGGTGGCGGGGGACAACGAGGTCGTGTCGATCTCCTCGCTGAACGATTTCCGTACCCCTCTGACCAGCCCGGCGATGCCTATCCCCAGAATGAACAGCCCGGCGGCCACGACGATCACCCGGCCTCCGGGCACGGCCAGCACACCTGAGGTCGCGTGCTTTTCGGACTGCGAACTGGACGCCCTCGAGCCGAGCGCCACCGAGGCCGCGCTGACGCCCAATGCGACGTAGACCAATGCCATGGCCCCGCTGGTGACCTTCTCACGAGCCTGTGCGACGCCGTGTCGGTATCGGTGGCCCCAGATGGCTTCGCTGACCTGCCAGAGCGCTAGCGCCACCAGGCCGATGGCGACCAGCCACAGCAGGATCTTGCCGAAGGGCTGAGCAGCCAAGGTGGCCATCGCCCCTGAGGCGTCGGCGCTGTTGCCGGCTGGACCACTCCACGCGATCTTGATTGCCAACCAGCCGATGAGCAGGTGCACGAGGCCGTAGGCGACCAACCCGGCGCGGGCAACCATTTCCAGCGACGTGCTGTCGCCTACCTGTTCGGCCTTGCTGTCGGCGTCGGTTGTCATGGGTGGGGGATCTCCCGTCAACGGGCCGCGCTCACGATGTCCGCAGGGCCAGCTTGTGCCGGCCCAGCGCGGCGACGTCGATCTCGTCGAGAGAGGTGACGACGAGGTCGGCCCGCTCGGCGGCGAGCTCGTCCTCGTCGCCGACCCGGGCGACGCCCAGCGCCGCCATCCCGCCGGCCTTCGCGGCCTGGATGCCGCTGGCGGCGTCCTCGATCACGAAGCAGTCCGCCGGATCGACGCCGAGCTCCGCCGCGCCGGTCAGGAAGATCTCCGGGTGCGGCTTGCCCTGGGCGAAGTCCCGGCCGGAGATGTCGACGTCGAAGGAGTCGAGCAGACTCAGCCCTGGCGTCACGAAGTCGTAGGACCGGCTGTCCTGATCGGCGTAGGTGTCGAGTCGGATCTGGCGCAGGAACAGTCCCGCGTTCTTCGACGATGATGCCGCCGCGATGGGGATGCCCGAGGCTTTGACCGCGAGGACGAAGCGCATTGCGTCGGGATAGGCCTCGAACTCGCCGGCCTCGATGAGCTTGATGACCATGTCCTGCTTGTGCGCGCCGTAGGCCTCGACGCGGTCCTTCGCGTCGGGCACTTCGAAGTACTCGAGGGCGGCCAGGGCGCCCGCCGCTCGGGGCTTGCCGGACATCACCTGCTGATAGACCTGCGGGGTGAACCGGTCATCCGACCACGACGTCTGATCCCGGATGTCGACCCAGTCGGTCTCCATCAGCTCGCGCAGCGAGTCCTTCCAGGCCCGCTCGTGTGGGGAATCGACGAGGACGCCGTCGACGTCGAAGATCGCGCCCTTAAACCCTGTCGCCATGGTGGCTCCCTTCCGCGTGGTCCAGGTGGCTGTGTTCGGTGGGGGACAGGGCGAACACCGTGCTGTCGCCCGCTCCGAGCTCGCGGATCTCGTCGCCTACACCGATGCGAACCGGTCCACGGAAGCCCTCGGGCAGCGCGAGCACCGTCAGCTCGTCCCCGGCGATCGACACCCGCAGCGGGGTGGCGCGGAACTGCATCGAGAACACCAGTCCGTCGAGCCGGTCGAGCAAGGTCGGCGCGAAGTACAACACGCCGTCCCGGGCCTCACTGCCGACGTAGTAGCGCTGCAGCAGGTCCAGGGTCCCGGACATGACACCCATGTGGATGCCTTCCTTGGTCGTGCCACCCTGAACGTCCCCGATGTCGCTCTCCAGTGCCACGATGAACCGGTCCCATGAGCTCTTCGGGTCCAGACCGGCGAGCACACCGGCGTGGGTGACGAGACTCAGCGTCGAACCGTGAGAGGTGCGCCGGTCGTAGTAGTCGATCGTGCGCCGGGTCAGCTCCGGGTCGTGCTGGTAGCCGAGCCGGTCGAACAGCTCGCGGAGCTGCGCCTCGGAGAACAGGAAGAACAGCATCACCGCGTCGGCCTGTTTGGCCAGCTTGAACCGGCCGGGATCGTCACCTTCGGCCTTGAGGATCCGGTCCAGGCGCTGGATGTTGGAGTGCTCGGCCCGGTAGCGCTCCCAGTCGAGTTCCTCGAGGTCGAGGTAGCCCTCGAACTGGCTGATGATGCCGTCGGGGTGGAACGGCACGAACATCTTGCGGCTCATCTCGTCCCAGGTGTGCAGCTCGCCGTCGGTCAGCCCGAGGCGGGCGCGCAGCGCGGCACGTCGGCTGGCCGGCAGCAGCTCGAGCACGCGCGGGGCGGTACCGGCGATCCAGGCCACCATGACGTTGGTGTAGGCGTTGTTGGGCAGCCCGCCCTCGTCGGCCCCGGGGTAGCGCTCGTGGAACTCGTCGGGCCCCATCACGCCGTGGATCTCGTAGCGGTCGCGCTCCGGGTTGTAGTGCGCGATCGAGGCCCAGAACCGGGCGATCTCGAGCATCAGCTCGGCGCCGTACTCGCGCATGAACTCCCGGTCGTCGGTGGCCTGGTAGTACTGCCAGACGTTGTAGAAGATCGCGGCGTTGACGTGGCGCTGGTTGTGGCTGTGGTCGGGATCCCACTGGCCCGACAGCGGGTTGAGGTGCACCACCTGGGTCTCCTCAGTGCCGTCACTGCCGCTCTGCCACGGGAACATCGCACCCTGAAAGCCCGCTTCCCGGGCGGCGGCCCGGGCCTCGCTGAGCCGGCGGTAGCGGTAGAGCAGCAAGCCGCGGGTGATCTCGGGCAACCGGAAGTTGAGGAATGGGTAGACGTAGAGCTCGTCCCAGAACACGTGGCCCCGGTAGGCCTCGCCGTTGAGGCCGCGGGCCGGCACCCCCGCGTCGTGCCGCGCGGTGTGCCGCGAGCAGACCTGCAGCACGTGCGCCACATGCAACCGCAGCAGCAGCTGGACGCGCGGCTCACGGGGCAGCTCGATGTCGCAGACCTCCCACAGCTCCGTCCACGCCGAGGCGTGCTCCTCCAGGGCTTCAACGAAACCCGGGTAGCGCAGCACATGGCGGCCGGCGGCGGTCAGTGTCTCGGTGATCGCGTTGTCGTGCGAGGTGAACAGCGCGATCATCTTCTCCACCCGCACCGGCTCGCCCTGCGCCACGTCGAAGGCGATGACCTGCTGGATGTAGTCCTGCATCTGGTCCAGGCCGCGCTCCACCGCAACCTGCTCGCCGTCGCGGAATACCCGGGTGCGGGCGGCTTCGGCGACATAGATGTTCGACTGCCGAGTGCGCGCCTTCAGCGCGATCGTGTCCGGACCGAACGTGCGCGGCGAGACCGGGTCCAGATGGCGCCCCTCCAGCTCGCGGTAACGGGCGACCATCTGGTTGGTCACCCGACCGTCGAGTCCGGAGATCACCTCGATGCGACCCGACCAGTTCTCCGGGGTCAGCGTCCACTCGATGCCGGCCTGATGGCTGTGGGCCATGCTGACGAACCTGCGGCTGCGCAGCGTCGTCTCCCGGTCCGCGCGGTCGCGGAAGCGCAGTACGCGCTGCACCATCGCGAGCCCGATGTCGTACGAGTGCTCGTAGGAGATCAGCTCGACGTTGTCGAGCCGGATCGCTTCCTCGCCCTCGATGCGCAGCTTGAGCACCAGCCAGTTCGGCAGGTTGACCAGGTCCTCGTTCAGCACCGGGCGACCCCCGAGGATGGTGGTCTCCCGATTGAAGCCACCATGGGCGTAGGTGCCGGGGTAGTGGACCCCGCCGACGTCCTCCCACTCGGCCGTGCCTCGGGTGCAGAAGTAGCCGTTGCCCGTCGACGTCAGCGACTCACGCAGCCCCTCGGTGTCGGGGTCGAAGTGGTCGTAAGACAGTGCGAACTCGGACATCGATTCCCTCTCGGACGGTGAACGGCCCTTCACCGGGCCAGAGTCGATAGCAGCTGTTGCACCTCCACGGGGGAGGAGACCGCGAACTCGGCGGCCGTGGCCCGGTCGGCCACTTCGGGGTCGTCGGCGTGGCCGACGATGATGCCGATGCCGCGACCACCGGCCAGCGCCCGGAACGCGTCCTCGTCGGTGACGTCGTCGCCGAGGTAGAGCGGCGCCACGTCGTCGCCGTCCAGTCCCAAGGCTGTCAGCAGGTAGAGCACCGCTTTGCCCTTGTTCCAGTCGATCTTCGGCTGAAGCTCGTAGACCATTTTCCCCGGTGTCACCTTGAGGCGGTCGGGCTGCTCGGTGAGCATGGTGTCGACGGTGGCGGCGATCCGGTCGTGCTGGCCCGGGTCGACGAGTCGGTAGTGCACGGCGACCGAAGCCTTCTTCGGCTCGATCACCACGCCCGGGACAGAGCCGACCTCGGCGCGCAGCCGATCGGTGGCCTCAGCTACGACGTCGTCGAAACTCCCGGCGGCCTCGTGCTGAATCGTGCCCTCGGTCGGGCTCCAGATGTCGAAACCGTGGCTGCCGGCCACCACCAGGTCGTCGACACCCATCAGTTCCTGCACGACCAGCCGGTCACGGCCACTGACCACGCAGACCGGGCAGCGCTTCGCCAGCTCCCGCACCGTGTCCCGCATGCCCTCGGAGATCACCGCGTCCTCGGGCCGGTCGACGATCGGCGTGAGCACGCCGTCGTAGTCGAGGAACACCGCCGGCCGGCGCCCGGCCAGCCGATCGACGAACTGGCTGCCGTCGTGCAACGCGTCGGGCAGGTCACGCACTGTCGACGTCGGCGTCGTCATCGCCGGACCATCTCGAGCTCCGGGCAGGAACGCTTCCCACCGCCCATTTCCCACTCACCTCGGCGCGACCATACGGTGGCCACCAAGGTCTGGAGCGGCTTGTGCGTATCCAGTGTGGCAGCCCGGGCACAAGCTGTCGATCGGCCGAACGGCCAGCCCAGTCGCCGGGACCGCGTGCTGCCGGGAACCCACGCTCGCTGAGAAGGATTGGGAGTGCGAGCGTGCACGACCGTTGACAGGCTGTGGCGACCAGCGGTCCACTTGTTGGCCCAGTGATGAGGCCGGGGATGAGCGGGAGGCAGCTGATGACCAATTCAGCGGGAGCCGAGCAGCCAAACGAGGTGGGTGTGCTTGCCGGCCTGAACTCGGCCGCGACGACGTCGTTCTACTGGTACTTGGCGCTTCTCGCGTGTATCGGTGGGTTCCTGTTCGGGTACGACACTGCCGATATCGGAAGTGTCCTGGATTTCATCCCCTACCACTTGTCTGACTTCGCCACGGGCTACCTCGTGGCCGGGGCGTCGATCGGGGCTGCTGTCGGAGCCCTCGTGGCCGGTCCGTTGACGGACCGCTACGGGCGGAAGTCGTTGCTTATTGCCGATGCCGCCATCTACGCGATCGGAGCGATCCTGTCGGCGGTGGCTGTGAATGCCGGGATGCTCCTGTCCGCCCGTACACTTATCGGACTCGCGGTCGGGGCGGATTCCGCGATTGCCACGGCATACATTGTGGAGTTTGCGCCCGCGAAACGGCGAGGCTCGCTCAGCCTCATCCAGCAGTGGATGATCACGGTCGGGATCCTCGTCTCCTATCTCCTCGCCTTGTTGATCCTCAAGGTGTGGCCTCAGGCGGCTTACGGCGCGGACTGGAGGATCATCCTCGGGCTGGGCGCGGTCCCGGCGTTGCTCGCGGTCGTGCTGCGGGCACGGATGCCGGAATCCCCACGATGGTTGATGCTCAAGGGGCGTTTCGCCGAAACCAGGAAGGCGCTCGGGCAGCTCGGGCTCGAGGTATCTGAACAGCAGGTCCGGGTGACCGCGGAGCAACTCGCCGCGACCGAGGCCAACCAAGGCCAGAGGACGCAGTGGACCCCTGGCGTGAAGAGAGCATTGATGGTGGTGTGCGTCTTCTTCATCTTCCAGCAGATCACGGGAATCAACGTGCCGTTCTACTATGGCCCGCAGCTGCTGGGGGGCTTCTTCCAGGGCTCGAATTCCGCGGTGGATGCGGCCGTTGCCGGAATCGAGGCGGCGGCCATACTGGGTGCGGTCAACGTGGTCGCAACCTACTTCGGCTTCCGTTACATCGACAGAGCCGGGCGCCGGAAGCTAGCCCTGGGCGGCTACCTGGGCATGACGGTCTTCATTTTGCTCGCGGCAGTGGGCGTGGCGTATCTGACCGGGACGCCGAAGATCATGGTGGTTATGGTGGGTTTCGCTTTCTTCATCACCTCGTTCGCGATCGGTGTCGGCGGAACGGGCTGGCTCATTCAGGGCGAGGTATTCCCCACTGCGGTTCGCGGCCGGGCGGCCGCGATCGGAGCGAGCGTCGACTGGCTGGCAAACTTTGTGATCATTCTAGCTTTCCCGGCCTTGAACACGGCGTTCGGACTGGGGTGGGTGATGGTGTTGTTCGCTGTTATCTCAGTACTGGCAATTGTGTTCATCGCCCGATTCCTGCCCGAAACAAAGGGGCTGCCGCTGGAAGATGTCGTCGGTGTCTTCGAACGACAGGCCGCCGGGGCGAAGGCGACGTCCCGTTGAGGATGGAAACGCTCGAGACCCGGCCCGGCCGCCTGGCGTACATTTTGCGTCGTGCGCCTTGATCTCGGCCGGATCCGCGACGCCGTGAACTCGATCGATCCGGCGTTCCTCCGGACGCCGCAGTTCAAATCAGGGCCGCTCGACGTCGCACTCGGATGCTCGGTGACGTTGAAGGTGGAGACGCTCAACCCCGTGCGCAGCTTCAAGGGTCGCGGGACCGAGCTCGTCATGTCGCGGCTGGCGTCCGAGCGCCGGTACCCATCGGTCGTATGCGCGAGCGCCGGCAATCTTGGCCAAGCGCTTGCCTACAGCGGCTCGCGACGCGGCATACCCGTGGCCGTCTTCGCCGCCGCGTCCGCCAGTGCCTTGAAGATCGAACGCATGCGCTCGCTGGGCGCTACGGTGCATCTCGACGGGGACGACATCGAACGGCCAAGGGCCCTCGCCCGCGAGTTCGCTCAGGTCGAGGGGGCCTTTCTGGTCGAGGACAGCCTCAATGTCGACACCTGCGAGGGTGCGGCAACGATCGGTTTGGAACTCCTCGCCGGTGCAGAGCGCCCCGATGTGCTGATCATTGCTCTCGGCGGTGGCGCGCTGGCCACCGGTGTCGGGTACGTAGCCGGGGAGTTGTCACCAAGCACCAAGGTCGTCGCCGTCCAGCCGACCGGCGCGCCTGCGATGGCGCTGTCGTGGCGGAAACGGACCGTGGTCAACACCGACGCCATCGACACGATCGCCGACGGCGTCGCTGGCCGACACCCAATCCCGGAGGTGCTCGACGACCTTCTCAAGGTCGTCGATGACGTCGTTCTCGTCGATGATGATCTCATCAAACGCGGCATGCGGCTTCTGTTCGAGCGTGCCGGGCTCGTCGTCGAACCGTCGGCCGCACTCGGGGTCGCGGCCATTCTCGGGAACCCCGAAAGATTCGCCGGGCTCAGCGTTGCCACGGTCGTGTGCGGCAGCAATGTCACGGCTTCTGACTTCCGAGCCTGGGCGATGGACTCGCGCTGAACCATGCCGCCGGCGGACGGATGGATGCGTGGACTGCGGGGCTGGGACGGCGTGTGGGGTGCGTGAGAGCGGGGTCACAGCGTTCGGTCTTGAACTGGAGTGCGCTCCAGTTCTTAGCGTGGTGCCATGACCAGCGCGGAACGCCTCGATCACACGCTGACGATCACTGAGGTCGCCCAGCGGATCGGTTTGTCGATCGACACGCTGCGCTACTACGAGAAGGCGGGGCTCATCCAGCCGGTTGCCCGCTCGACGGGCCGACATCGTCGGTACCGCGCCGAGGACCTGGATTGGATCGAGTTCCTGCTGCGGCTGCGGGCGACCGGTATGTCAATCGCGGACATGCAGCGGTTCGCGACGCTGCGTGCGCACGGCCCGGCCACCGTCGAAGCGCGACTGGCCCTGCTGCGGGAACACCGGCGGCAGTTGAGCGTCCAGATCAACCAGCTCGAGACCAACGGGCAGGCGCTCGACATGAAGATCACTCACTACGAGAAGCTGTTGGAGGAATCATGAACCGCGAGGAACGTCAGTCCCACGGGCTGCGGGTGCTCAAGGAGATCGACGGTGACGCCGGGCAGAAGGTGATCGACAGTCTGGCTGACGTGTCCCCAGAGCTGGCCCACCAGGTCGTCGCCTGGGCCTTCGGCGACATCTACGCCCGGCCCGGCCTCGCCCCCCGAGACCGGCAACTGGTCACTTTGGGCATGCTGACCGCCCTCGGCGGCGCGGAACCCCAGCTCGAGGTGCACATCAACGCCGCGCTCAACGTCGGCTTGACCGCGCAGGAGATCGTCGAGGCGCTGCTGCACGCGGCGGTCTACTGCGGAATGCCCCGCGCGCTCAACGCGACGTTCGTGGCCAAGAAGGTGTTCGCCGACCGCAAGCTGCTCCCCGTCACGGCGTGAGTCCCCGCGAGCGCATCCTTGTGCGACGGCAGCACGACGAGCTTTCCGGTGGCTTCGTTGTTCTCCATGTACCGGTGGGCCGCAACGATGTCGTCCAGGCCGAAGACACGGTCGACGTTGGGTCGGTAGACGCCGGCCTCGACCTCGTGGACGACCCGTTGCAACACGGGCGTGCCCGCGCTGCCCTTGACGTTGTCGCTGTGGAAGGCCGTGAGCAAGGTTCCGGACGGGATCACCGCGATCGGTTCGAAGTCCGGGATCACCCACCCACTGAGCGTGCCTGCCATGCACACCGTTCCGCCGCGACGGACCAGGCGCAGCGAGTCCACCGCGGTGCTCGTCCCGACGAGATCCAGAACATAGTCCGGACCCTCGGGCCAGACCGTGTACACACTCGCCGCCAGCGACCCACCGTCGTCGACGAGTACGTGGTCGACGCCGGCCGCGGTCAACGCGTCGATCTTGCCTGGCCGCCGGGTCGTGGCCGCGGTCTCGACACCGTGGCCGGACGCGATCGACGCGGCGGCCAGGCCCACCGAGGAGGTCCCGCCGCGGATCAGCAACCGCCCCCAGCCACGCGGCAGGACCCCCAACGTGTCCAGCGAGCCCTGCGCGGTCAGGTACGTCTCGGGTAGCGCGGCCAAGACGTCCCAAGGCAACGAGGTAGTGACCGGCATCAGCAGCGAGTTCGGCAATAACGCATATTCCGCATAACCGCCGTCGAACTCCCGCCCCATCTCACCCATCACCGCCGCAACGGTCGTCCCATCCGGCAACATGGGATCGGTCGAGGCTGCCACGATTCCCACACACTCGATCCCCAGCACACGCGGGAACGTCACGTTCGGGGAGTGCCCCTGGCGGGTCCTCAGCTCCGACCGGTTCAAGCCCGCGCCCTTCACCTGGACCAGGCTCCAGCCCTGCCGAACCGCTGGTACCGGCAGCTCACGGATCTCCAGCACATCCGGGCCACCCGCCCGGACACAGACCGCCGCTCGCATCGTCGTACTCATCTCGCACCACCTCCGATACGTGCACTGTCGCCGGAACGCGGTGCGGCTGGCCACCGGTAGAATGCCAAGTTATGCCCGTTGGCCGCCAACCTGCCCGGGCCGGTCGGACGTCAAATCTGTGGCCGTCCGGCGGGGTGCATCTATGGCCGTCCGGGGGAACAAGCTCAGCGGATTCCCATCGACGTGGGCACCTGGTGTACGCAGCCAGTGGCGTCCTGTCAGTTCACACCGAACGTGGCACATCGATCGTTCCCGCCAACCGAGTCGCCTGGACCCCTGCCGGGTTCACGCACCACCACCGCGCTCACGGCCACACCGATATGCGGATCGTATTTCTACCGGCATCCCTGGCCCGGCTCGTACCAGGCCATCCCGCGGTGTTCCTGGCCTCCGACCTCGCCCGCGAAATCCTGCTCACCCTCACGGGCCCGGGCAACTACGACCGCGTCGCACGCGTCTATGACCGCTCCGCGCGCGCTCGCCTTCATCGAGTCCTCGTCGATGAACTCCACGAAGCACACGAGCAGCCACTGCAGCTGCCAGAACCACATGACGACCGGCTGCAAGCCATTGCGCGGATGCTGTACGAGAAGCCTGCGGACAACACCTCACTGGCCGAACTCGGGCGGACGATCGGAGCCAGCGCCCGCACACTCAGTCGACTGTTCCACAACGAACTCGGCATGACCTTCTATGAGTGGCGCACACAGCTACGCATCTATCACGCACTCGTCCTCCTCGCCGACGGCCACGACACCACCCACGTCGCCCACGCCTGCGGGTGGGCGAACCCCAGCAGCTTCATCGCAGCTTTCACCAACATCATCGGCACCACACCCGGCCGCCACCGTTCGACCAAGAGCTAAAACTGATCGCTACCGCGCCATGCGGCGGGACGCTCACGTGCGAATCCGTTGAGGCGCCGTCGCGCTGTTCGTGAGTTTTCGCCCGCATGTTGTGCGACGATCCAGATGCAAATCTCGCAAACCAGTTGAAAAGGCAAGCTAGGACTTGTGGCGCCCGTTTAGCTGATCAGAGAGTGGAGAGGCGCACTGCGTCGGCGGTGGGGGCGCGGAGCACCTCGGCGAGTGGAGAGTGCAGCAGCACCAGCGCTCTACCGGACCGGCGCACACACCGACCCGACGATCCAGCAGATGCGACAGCACAACCCGCAGGCTCTGGTGGCACTCTGGCGCACGGTCTCGGCGCAGGTATCCGCCCAGGGGTATAGCAACGCCTTCCTGGTGGTCGCGGTGATCTCACTGGCCGGAGGTCTGTTGGCGCTGGTGCGGACATGGGATCGGTCACCGCGCAACCCGGGGAACTAGTCGGGTTCCAAACCGGCGGCGCCGACACCACTACGGGCCTCAGCCGCTGAGCTTCGCCGTCAGATCATTGTGACGCACGACATGGTCACGGACCAGGCATGGTCTTTCTCGCTCGAATCGGCCCTTGGTCTGGGGATCCCGAGTTCCGCGGTTGATGGGCACATAGGCTCCTTCTGATTCGTGTTTGTGCTGGTAGTGGGTCTGCGGCGTCCTCGGAATCTCCGAAAAGCGTGGGCACACGACTTGTGGTGTCGGGCTTGATCACGCTGGCTGTTCCTGGTCGGCTGGTGGGCATGTATCTGCGGGCGACGCAGCGGAAGAACCGGGACGGCACGGTCGTGCGATACGTGCAGCTGGCGCACAACCGTCGGGTGGACGGGGTCACGCAGGCGCAGGTGCTGTTGAACCTGGGCCGGGAGGACCAGCTCGACCGCGACGGGCTGGCGCGGCTGGTCACCTCGATCAACCGCTACCTGGGCACCGCTGATGGGGCGGTGGCGGATGCCACGCAGCTGGTCGGGGACGGGCTGTCCGTGACCGGCTCACGCCCGGTAGGGGCGGTGCACCTGCTCGACGGGCTGTGGCGGGCGCTGGAGATCGACACCGCGCTGCGCAAGGTACTCGGGCCGCGCCGGTTCGCCACCGACGTGGAGCGGGTGCTGTTCGCGCTGGTCGCCAACCGGGCCATCGACCCGATGTCGAAGCTCTCCGCGGGCGAGTGGGCCAGCCACGACGTGGCGATCGACGGACTCGAGTCGATGGACGAGGACCAGGCCTACCGCGCCATGGACCTGCTGGTGGAGGCCGACGCCCAGGCCGAGGTACAGGAAGCGGTGTTCTTCGCCGTGGCCAACCTGCTCAACCTCGAGGTCGACCTGCTGTTCTTCGACACCACGTCCACCTATTTCGAGCGCGACACCGAGGACAGCGGCGACGAGGCGTTCCGCCGTTACGGCCACTCCAAGGACCACCGTGACGACCTCCCGCAGATCGTCATCGGGCTGGCCGTCACCAAGGAGGGCATCCCGGTGCGCGTGTGGTGCTGGCCCGGCAACACGTCCGATCAGGCAATCCTGCCCGGAGTGAAGGACGACATGCGCGGCTGGCGCCTCGGACGCGTCATCACCGTCGTCGACCGCGGATTCTCCAGCGCGGACAACCTGGCCTATCTGCGCCGCGCCGGCGGGCACTTCATCGCCGGGATGCGCATGCGCGACGGGAATCCGCTGGTCGAGCAAGTACTCGCCCGTCAGGGCCGCTACCAGCAGGTCAAAGAGAACCTGCGAATCAAGGAAGTCCGCCTCGGAGCTGACACCGACGTGCGGTTCGTCATCTGTCACAACCCCGAACAGGCCGAGCGCGACCGCACCCAACGCGAAGACGCGCTCACCCGACTGGAAGCCGAGCTCGAGCGGATCAAGCAGGCACGCGAACGCGACCGCAAGAAGACGAACGCGACAACCCGACAGAAGGCTGAAGCCGCGCACACCAAGGCCGAATGCGCACTGCGCGATCACCCGACCCTGGGCCGCTGGCTGCACCAGTCACCGACCGGCAGGTTGTCACTCAACCGCGCGAAGATCAAGCAGGAGGAACGGCTGGACGGCAAGTACCTCATCGCCACCTCCGACCCACACCTCAGCGCCGAGGACACCGCCCTGGGCTACAAGAACCTCCTGGAAGCCGAGCGCGGATTCCGCGACCTCAAGTCCAGCCTGCTACTGCGGCCGGTCTTCCACCGGCTCGAACACCGCATCCGTGCCCACGTCCTGCTGTGCTGGTTGGCGCTACTGCTCGTGCGCCTCGCCGAACGTCGCGCCGGCATGACCTGGCGGCGCATCAACACCGAACTCAGCCGGGTCCACGCCGTGACGCTGACCGGCAGCGCCGGCACCGCCGTGCACACCACACCGCTCACCACCGCCCAGGCGGCCATTCTGCGCGATTGTCAGGTATCCGCCCCGACCACCGTGACCGCGCTAGACCCGGCCTGACCAGGCAAAACACCCACCCGAGCCTGGCGAACGGCGTAGGCACACGCCCCCTCCGCGCCCTCACGGGCGTTCCCCCAGGTCAAACCCCGAATCCGACCCGCCCATGTGCCTCTCAACTGCGGAACCCGGGGGGATACGAGGGCCGTTTTATGGGCGTGCATTTGGCGTGGCCACCCGGATTCAGCCCGTCACAGCCGTACACCGTCGGACTCGGCGTGATCGTATGTCCAGGCTGTTCACGCAGGTGGAGGGCCTGGATTTTGCACTTCAGAGGGGTGCCCCCGGTGCGACTCGAACGCACACTGGACGGATTTTGAGTCCGCTGCCTCTGCCGATTGGGCTACGGGGGCCTGATGAAGCTGCTGTTAACGACGGTGGGGATCACATCATGGCCTAAGCCTAGCCCGGTAATCTTGGAGGCTGAGCCCCGACCCGGAACAAGGGAGTACCCCCGTGACCAAGGCTGCAGCGCCTCGGCAACCCCAGGCCGAGGTGTCCCCTGTGACGCACCGCGTCCTCATCGCCGAGGACGAGGCGTTGATCCGCCTCGACCTGGCGGAAATGCTTCGTGAAGAAGGATATGACGTGGTGGCCGAGGCCGCCGACGGCGAATCGGCGATCGAACTGGCCCGTGACCTGCGCCCGAGCCTGGTCATCATGGACATCAAGATGCCGAAGGTGGACGGTATCTCCGCCGCCGGCACGATCGTGGGCGAGCGGATCGCCCCGGTGGTCATGCTGACCGCGTTCAGCCAGCGCGACCTGATCGAACAGGCCAGGGACGCCGGAGCGATGGCGTACCTGGTCAAGCCGTTCGCGCGGCACGAGCTGGTGCCGGCCATCGAGCTGTCGGTGAGCAGGTTCGCCGAGATGCAGGCGTTGGAGAACGAGGTCGCCACGCTGACCGATCGGCTGGAGACGCGCAAGGCCATCGACCGGGCCAAGGGCCTGCTGATGACCAACAACGCGATGACCGAGCCGGAGGCCTTCCGCTGGATCCAGCGCACCGCTATGGATCGCCGCAGCACCATGCGCGCCGTCGCGGACGCGATCATCAGTGGATTGGACACGCCGGCCGCCGCCGAGTAGCCGGCGCGGCTGGTCGTGGCGAACCCGGATGAGCCTGCTAGGCCATCCGGGTAGTTGTCGGTGCGGCGCGGTGACCAGTTGAGAGTGGCTGGCGCCCGTTTGTAGCGGAGAGCGGCCAGATGATCACGCTCGGCGAGTTTCCAGTTGCGTTCTGGTAAAGAGCGTGACAGCTGGGATGACGCCACCCGTCAAGGTCCACTAGGTTTCCCACGCTCACGAATGGGTGACTTGCGCCTGCCCCTACCCGGGGTCGGCGCCGGATCAGCTCGCTTAGCTGCAGGAGGTTTCCAGGATGAGTCGGAAGCGGACGGTTGTCGCGGCCGCGGCGTTGCTCGCCGGTGCGTTGGCACTGTCGGCATGCGGCGGAGGGGGCGGCGGAACCGGGGGTGGCGGCGGGTCCGATGCCAATACCTTGAAGATCGGGTTCATGGGTGACCTCACCGGAGAGAACTCCGGCATCGTCATCCCGCCGCGGAATGGCGCGCGGATGGCGTTCGACGCCTACAACGCGACCAACCCGCCCAAGAAGATCGAGTTGGTCGAGTACGACAGCCAGGGCAGCGCGGACCAGGCGGTGCCGCTGGTGAACAAGGCGATCCAGCAGGACAAGATCGTCGGGTTGATCGGCCCGGCGTTCTCCGGCGAGTCCAAGGCGGCCGACCCGGTCCTGGAACAGGCCAAGATCCCCAACATCTCGCCGTCCGCCACCAACCCGGGGCTGGCCCAGAACGGCTGGAAGTTCTTCCACCGCGTGGTCGCGCCGGACTCCGCGCAGGGTCCCGCCATCGCGGACTTCCTGATCTCGGCGAAGAGCCCCAAGAAGGCCTTCGTGATCAGCGATGACCAGGAGTACAGCGTCGGGTTGGCCGATGCGGTGAACCAGCAGCTCACCGCCAAGGGCGTGCCGGTGCAGCGCGACCAGTTCGCGCAGGCCGCTTCGGACTACTCCTCGTCGGTCGCCAAGATCAAGGCCGACAGCCCGGACGTGATCTTCTACGGCGGTTACTACGCTCAGGCCGGCCGGCTGCTCAAGCAGATCCGCGACGCCGGGGTCACCGCGGTGTTCGCCACCGGTGACGGGAGCTTCGACGTCGGGCTGATCAACGGTGCCGGCGGGCCGGCGGCGGAGGGCGCGGTCGTCAGCTGCCCGTGCGCGGTGCCGAGCGCGAGTGCGACGCAGGGTGCCTTGAAGGCGTTCTACGACCAGTACAAGGAGAAGTTCAAGCTGGACCCGGCGGTGTACGCCACCGAGGGGTACGACGCCGCAACGGCGTACGTCAAGGCCATCCAGGCCGGCAACACGACGGCCGAGACGATCAACACCTTCCTGGCCACACTGTCCTTCGACGGTGTTGCCAAGCCGGTGAAGTTCCAGCCCGATGGTGACGTCGTGAGCACCGACATCTTCGTCTACCAGGTGAAGAGTGGACAGCTGGCACTGCTAGGAAATACCAAGGACGCAAAACTAGGCTGAGCCGACCGAACACGCGGGGGAGCGGGCGCCAAGTTGCGGCCGCTCTTCCGCGTGTATCGGACTAACCGGGCGCGCACCTCCTCGCGCGCCGTCGCCCTGAGCGCGCCGTCCTCCGCGAGCGCGCCACCTCGGAGGCTTTTCGCGCAGTGCTCAACGACTTCATCGAACAATTCGGGCCCAGCACCGTCGGCGGACTGGTGGCCGGCTCGATCTACGCGCTGGTCGCGCTGGGCTACACCATGGTCTACGGGGTGCTGCGGCTGATCAACTTCGCGCACTCCGAGATCTTCATGATCGGCACCTTCGCCACCCTCTTCGTGCTCAGCCTGATCGGGCTGCCCGGTCCGCTGACCGGCCTCGCCCTGGTCGGCATGATCGTGCTGTTGATCGTCGCGGCGATGGCGGCCTCCGGCGGAGCGGCTGTGTTGCTCGAGATCCTGGCCTACCGGCCGCTGCGCAAGCGCAACGCGCCACGGCTCGCGGCGCTGATCTCGGCGATCGGCGCGTCGGTGTTCCTGCAGGAGCTGTTCGCGCTGGTCGTCATCCCGGACGTGTTCAACAAGCCGGGCCGGATCGACACGGCGGTTCCCCGGCTGGTGGACCGGGACACCGTGTTCACCGTCTTCGGCGCCGATATCAAGACCGACCAGCTGGTCATCTTCATCGCCGCCGTGGTGATGATGGTCGCGCTGGACCAGTTGGTGGCGCGGACCAGGATCGGTCGCGGCATCCGGGCCACCGCGCAGGACCCCGAGGCCGCGGTGCTGATGGGCGTCAACATCGACACGATCGTCCGGCTGACCTTCCTGCTCGGCGGCGCGATGGCCGGCGTGGCCGGGGTGCTCTACGCGATGGAGTTCGAGAACATCAGCTACAAGATCGGCTTCGTGCTGGGCATCAAGGCGTTCACCGCCGCGGTGCTCGGCGGCATCGGCAACATCAGGGGCGCCCTGATCGGCGGGGTCGCCCTGGGCCTGGTGGAGAACTGGGGCGCAATCTTCTTCGGCTCCCAGTGGAAGGACGTCATCGCGTTCGTCATCCTGGTGGTCGTGTTGCTGTTCCGGCCGACCGGCATTCTGGGCGAGTCCCTGCAGCAGGCACGCGCATGAGCGACCGGACGGATTCCCACCTCGGCAGCCCGCTGAGCCGGGCCCGCCGGGGCATGACGGGCCTCAGCGACAACATCCGGGACCGCTGGGCGGATGCCTCGAAGTGGCAGCGCTGGCTGGTCTATGCCGTGCTGCTCGCGCTGGCGATCGTGGCGCCCAGCCCGGCCATCGGCTCGTTCATGTCGCCGTACACCGACTGGGCCTCGCTGCTGTTCAACCCGATCGGCACCTACATCCTGCTGGCCATCGGGTTGAACATCGTGGTCGGTCACGCCGGCCTGCTCGACCTCGGCTACGTCGCGTTCTTCGCCATCGGCGCGTACACGCTGGCCTACCTGGGGATCAAGCACGGGTTCACGTTCTGGCCGACGTTGATCCTGGGCATGGTGCTCGCCTCGGTCTCCGGGGTCATCCTGGGTGCTCCGACACTGCGGCTGCGCGGTGACTACCTGGCCATCGTGACGCTCGGGTTCGGTGAGATCGTGCGGATCACCGCGACGAACACCAACGCGATCGGCGGCGCCCGCGGCCTGACGCCGGTGCCGCACCCGCCGGGCCTGTTCGGCGTGGAGTTCACCCTCGACCCGCTGCCGTACTACTACCTGGTGCTGGCCATGATTGTGCTGGCCATCGTGTTCTCGCTGCGCCTGGAGCGCAGTCGGGTCGGCCGCGCCTGGACCGCTATCCGGGAGGACGAGGACGCCGCCGAGCTGATGGGCGTGCCGACCTTCAAGTTCAAGCTGCTCGCGTTCGCGATCGGCGCCATGGTCGGTGGCCTGGCCGGGGTGGTCTGGTCTGGCAAGGTCATCTTCATCGCGCCGACGAACTTCCCGTTCATCCTCTCCGCCACCATCCTGGCCGCGGTGCTGCTGGGTGGTGCCGGGAACATGCCCGGCATCATCGTCGGGGCGTTCCTGATCGCCTGGCTGCCGGAGCGTTTCCGGGGCTTCGCCGAATATCGCATCCTGGTTTTCGGCGCGGCGCTGGTGATCATGATGGCGCTGCGCCCGCAGGGCCTGATCCCGTCCCGGCGCCGCAGCGCGGAGATGGCGGAGGGCGGGGCGCACAGCCCGATGGGCGCCGAGGTGGCCGATCCGAGCTCGGCTCCGGTGGAGGTGCCGAAATGACCCAGCCGGGGATGACGGGACCGGAGTCGACCCAGCCGGGGTCGACCCAGCCTGGTGTGGCCCAGCCGGGGTCGACAGCGCCGGTCGCATCACCAGGGCGGGGCACCGCGGCCGAGTCGGTGCCGGCGCTGGAGCTGGACAAGGTCGTCATGCGGTTCGGCGGTGTCGTCGCGCTGCGCGAGGTGACCCTGCGGGTCGCACAGGGCCAGATCGCGGCACTGATCGGGCCCAACGGCGCGGGCAAGACCACGGTGTTCAACGTGGTCACCGGGGTGTGCCGGCCGACCGAGGGCGCGGTGCGGTTCCAGGGCAGGCAGATCGACGGGATGAAGCGGTTCAAGATCGTCAAGCAGGGCGTCGCCAGGACCTTCCAGAACATCCGGCTCTTCTCCAACATGTCGGCGCTGGAGAACGTCATGGTCGGTGCCGACGCGCACCACAGGACGGGTGCGGTCGGCGCCGCGCTCGGACTGCCCTGGCACCGGCACGAGGAGAAGGAAGGCCGGGCGAAGGCCGCCGAGCTGTTGGACTTCGTGGGCATCTCACACCGCCTCACCGACAGCGCCAGCAACCTGCCCTACGGCGACCAGCGGCGCCTGGAGATCGCCCGCGCGCTGGCAACCGACCCTAAGCTGTTGCTGCTCGACGAGCCGGCCGCCGGGATGAACCCCGCGGAGAAGCGGTCCCTGCAGGAGCTCATCAGGCGGATCCGCGACTCCGGTCGGACGGTGCTGCTCATCGAGCACGACATGGGACTGGTGATGGATATCAGCGACCGCATCACGGTGCTCGACTTCGGCCAGAAGATCGCCGAGGGGCTGCCGCGTGAGGTTCGGGCCGACCCACGGGTCATCGAGGCCTACCTGGGAGCGCCGGCCGATGCTTCTTGAGGTTGAAAACATCGCCGTGCACTACGGCAAGATCGCCGCGCTGAAAGGTGTCAGCCTGCAGGTCGACTCCGGCGAGATCGTGGCGCTGATCGGCGCGAACGGGGCCGGCAAGACCACCACGCTGAAGACCATCTCCGGGCTGCGGCCGCTCACCGCGGGGCGGATCAGCTTCGACGGCAAGGACATCAGCCGGATGCCCGGGCACCGCAGGGTGGTCGTCGGCATCGGGCAGGCGCCCGAGGGGCGGGGCATCTTCCCCGGCATGTCCGTGCAGGAGAACCTGCTGATGGGCAGCTACGCGCGCAAGCGCTTCAACAAGGAAGCGGAGCTGGCCGAGGTCTACGAGCTGTTCCCCCGCCTCGCCGAGCGCAAGACGCAGGCCGGCGGCACCATGTCCGGCGGTGAGCAGCAGATGCTCGCGATCGGCCGGGCGCTGATGGCGAAGCCGAAGGTGTTGCTCCTGGACGAGCCGTCGATGGGGCTCGCGCCGATCCTGGTGAACCAGATCTTCTCGATCATCTCCGAGATCAACCGGCGCGGCACCACGGTGCTGTTGGTCGAGCAGAACGCGACGCAGGCGCTGCAGTTGGCCGACCGGGCCTACGTGCTCGAGACCGGCCGGGTGGTCAAGTCGGCGCCGGCACACGACCTGCTCAGCGACCCCGAGGTCCAGGCCGCCTATCTGGGTGGCGATCTGGACACCGAGGTCGGCGCGGACGGCCCTTGACCCCGTGAGTGGTATTGGTCGCCAATGGCGACCAATACCACTCACAGGCCATGACCAGACCCGCGTTGATCAGTGCCCGACGGTGGCGGGCGTGCCGGCCCCGTTCCAGTCCACCAGCTGCACGATGACCCCGTTGGGATCGCGTACCTGGAACGCCCGCTCGCCCCACCCCTCCTCGGTGAGCGGCATCGTGATGACCACGCCCTCCGAGCGCAGCCTCGCCAGCTCGCCCTCCAGGTCGTCGACGGTGAACGCCAGGATCAGGCCCCGGGCGTGGTCGTCGCGCTGATCGGCGGGCAGGGTGGCCAGGCCACGCCGCAGGAACACGACGTTCATGCCGGTATCCGGGCGGGCCAGCGAGGCGAATCCCTCGGCGACCATCTCGGTCCGGAAACCGAAGTGCTCGACCAGGAACGTGCTGGATGCCTCCGGATCGTCGACGTTCAGAGATACGGCGGACGCGCTGACCCGCATGAACCCTCCCGGGGGATGGTGAGAAAACTATGTACGAAGTACAACGTACTGCGTACAGCAATAGTTCCGGAAGGAGTTCTGTGCCGTCCGAGCACACCGGCGCCGGCGACCCGGCGCGGACTCTCGAGCTGCTGTGGCGCCATGCCTCGGCCGTCGCCGGGCCGGCCGAAGCGGGCGCGGAGCCGGCCGCCGGACCGGGTGCGCCGGCCGGTCGGCGGTCCGGTCGGCTGTCCGGTCGGCGGGGCCCCCGCCCCGGGCTGACCGTCGACGCGGTGGTGGCGTCCGCGATCGCGCTGGCCGACTCCGCCGGGCTCGACGCGGTCACCATGCGCCAGTTGGCCACCGCGCTCGGCGTGGCGCCGATGACCCTGTACACCTACGTGCCGGGCAAGGCCGAGCTGCTCGACCTGATGCTGGACACGGTGTACGGGGAGCTGCCACTCGCGGACAGCTCCGGGCAACCGTGGCGGTCGCGGTTGGCGGCGGTGGCCGAGCAGAACCGCGCGCTGTACACGGCCCACCCGTGGGCGGCCGAGATCTCCACCGCCCGCCCGCCGCTCGGCCCCGGCCAGCTCGCCAAGTACGAGCACGAACTCGCCGCGCTCGACGGGCTCGGCCTTGACGACGTGACGATGGATGCCGTGCTGACCTACCTGCTCGGCTTCGTGCAGGGCTGGGCCAGGGCGGCGGCCGATGCGCGAGCCCTGCGCGGGGCGGATGCCCTGGGGTCGGCGTTGGACGACGAGCGCTGGTGGGCGGCGAACGCACCGCTGCTGGAGCGGGTGTTCGACCCGGCGCGGTACCCGCGAGCGGTCCGGGTGGGGTCGGCGGCCGGCGCGGCGCACGGTGCTGCCTACAGCCCCGACCACGCCTACGGGTTCGGGCTGGCCAGGGTGCTGGACGGGCTCGGGGCGCTGCTCGGGCAGTCCTGACCGGGTGGCCGTGCTCGGGTCGGTCAGCTGGGCAGCGGGATGTCCAGGAACTCGAGGTTCTTCAGGTCGGTCAGTGTCGGCCCGCCGTGCACCCGCAGCGCGGTCGGGCGGGTGTCGCGGGGTACGTCGTAGTAGAGGTCGAACTCGACCCGGACGTTGGCGCCCAGGTCGAACTGGCCGGGCTGGCGCTTGATCAGCATCGCCTGCGGGTCGACGTCGTGCGCCGTGCCGTCGGCGGTGACCAGCTGCTGGCGGCCGGTGTCGAACGCGGTGCCGGAGCGCCCGGTGTTCACCACGACCAGCCGGATCCGCACGTACCGGCCCTTGGGCTGCCACTCCGCGTGGCTGCCCGCGATGACGTCCAGCTGGGTCAGCCCGATCAGGGTGAACTGGGTGTCGCCCTGGGTCTGGGGCGGCAGTGCCAATGGCTGCTCGCTGGGGCGCACGGGTCTCGGCGGCAGGTTGTAGGTGGGCACAGTGGGCGCCGCCGGTGCCGGGGTTGTGGCGGGGGCGGCGGCACAGCCGGCCAGCAGCAGCCCGGCCACCACCGCGAACATCCATCCCGCCGGGCGGGAGCTGCGCTGCACCCGCTGAACCTACCCGGCGGTAGCAGGCTGGTCAGCCCGTCCAGCCCGGACGGACCAGGCCGGTCTCGTAGGCGAGCACCACCAGCTGGGCCCGGTCCCGCGCCGCGAGTTTGACCATCGCCCGGCTGACGTGGGTCTTGGCGGTGGCCGGGCTGACCACCAGCCGGGCCGCGATCTCGTCGTTGGACAGCCCCTCCGCGACCAGTGCCACGATCTCCCGCTCCCTGGTCGTCAGCAGGTCCAGCTCGCGCACCGAGCGGCCGGGACGGGCCCGGCGGGCGAACTCGCCGATCAGCCGGCGGGTCACCCTGGGGGACAGCAGCGCCTCGCCCTCGGCGATCACCCGGACCGCGCGCAGCAGCTCGACCGGCTCGGTGTCCTTGACCAGGAAGCCACTGGCGCCGGTCCGGACCGCCTCGAAGACGTACTCGTCCTCGTCGAAGGTGGTCAGGATCAGCACCCGCACCCCGGACAGCGCCGGGTCGCCGACGATCCGCCGGGTCGCCTCCAGACCGTCGGTGCCGGGCATCCGGATGTCCATCAGCACCACGTCCGGGCGGGTCTCGGCGGCGGCCCGCGCGGCCTCGGCCCCGTCGGCCGCCTCACCGACGACGGTGATGTCGGGCTGGGCGTCCAGCAACGCGCGGAACCCGGCCCGGACCAGTGCCTGGTCGTCGGCAAGCAGCACCTTGATCACGGGTGGCCGTCCCCTCGGCTCGAGGCGGCGGACTCCGGGTCCGCCCCGGTCGGCGTCGGGACCGGCAGCTCGGCGCGGACCCGGAACCCGCCGCCCGGGGCGGGCCCGACCCACAGCTGCCCGCCCAGCGCGGCGGCCCGCTCCCGCATGCCGGGGATGCCGTTGCCCGCCCCGGCTACATCACCGTCCGCGCTGGCCGCCGTGCCCGGGCCCGCCCCGTCGTCGTCCACCTGGACCACCACCGCGGCGGCCGCGTACTCGATCAGCACCGCCGCGGTCGCCGCGCCGGCATGCCGGTGCACGTTCGTCAGCGCCTCCTGGGTGATGCGGAACGCGGCGGTGTCCACGGCGGACGGCAGCGGCCGGGGCTCGCCGGTCCGCCGCACCGCGACGGCGAGCCCGCTGCCGCGGACCCGTGCGGCGAGCTCGTCCAGGCCGGCCAGCCCGATGACGGGGGAGCGCGGCAGGTTCTCGTCCACCCGGCGCAGCACGCCGAGCATGGTGCGCAGCTCGACAAGTACCTCCTTGCTGGACGCCTTGATCGCGGTCAGTGCCTCCCTGGCCAGCCCGGGTTGCTCGTCGAGCAGGTGCAGCGCGGTGCCGGCCTGCACGTTGATCAGCGATACGTGGTGCGCCAGCACATCGTGCAGGTCGCGCGCGATGCGCAGCCGCTCCTCGGTGGCGACCCGTTCGACGGCCTCCGCGCGGGACCGGCGCTCCCGCACCAGGCGCTCCCGGCGCGTGCGGACGAGCTCGCCGAGGGTCAGGATCAGCAGCAGCCACGCCGCCACCCCGGACAGCACCCACCAGCTCGGCGGCCCCGACCGCGCCCAGGTGACCGCGATCAACCCCAGGTAGGTCAGCCCGGCGAGCACCCAGGCCGGCCGGCTGTGCCCCAGACACACAGCGCTGACCAGTGCGAACACGAAGGACACCACGACCGGGCCGAACGGATAGCCGCCCGCGAGATAGCCGAGCAGCAGTACCGAGGTGACCACCAGCGTCGGCACCGCGAACCGGTACCTGGCCAACAGCGCCACCGGCCCGGCCAGTAGCAGCGCGACCGCCACCGCGTCCAGCGGCCGGGCGTTCAGTTGGTGGGTGGCCGCCCCGGCGGTGCCGACGAGCTGGATCGCGGCGGCGAGCAGCGCCGGCCCCAGCAGCCGTGCCGCCCCGGCATAACGCTCCACACCGCAGACCGTAGCCAGTCCCGGGCCTCGGGTCGTCCGCCCGGAGGGGGTGCCGTGACTACGCCGAGGGCGGTAGGCGGGCCCGCGCGGGAGCCGCCGCCACGACGACGCGCGGGCCGGGGTGCGGCGCGCAGCATGGGCGGCATGACTGAGAACACCGAGAACACCGATACCAGGACAGAGATTCGCGCCTCGGATGCTGAGCGGGAGCAGACCGCCGACCTGATCAGGCAGGCCGCCGCCGAGGGCCGGCTGACCATGGCCGAGCTCGAGGAGCGGCTGACCACGACCTACGGCGCGCGGCTGCGCCACGAGCTGCCGCCGCTGGTCGCCGACCTGCCGGCGCCGCCCCGGTCCACTCCGGCCGGGCCGGAGTCCCGGCGGTTGAGCAGCTGGGACCGGGCGGCGCTGGGACTGCATGCGGCGCTGGTCGCCGCGCTGGTGGTCGCTGTGCTGGCGCGGTGGGTGGCCGGCGGGGCGGTGTTCTTCTGGCCGGTGTTCCCGATCTTCTGGGCAGTGCTCAGCCTTGTCGTGCACGCCCGGCTGCGCCGCTTCGGGTCGGGGTACCCGCGCTGGACCCGAGCCGGCGAACCGGGCTGACCGCTGGCCGCGGCGCCGCGGTCAGGCCGGCGCCGGGCCTGGCCGGCGGTCCAGGTGCATGCAGGTGAGCCGGCCGGTGCAGGTCCGGCGGCCCTGCTCGTCGGTAATGACCACCTCGAACGTGGAGGTGCTGCGGCCGACGTGGATCGGGGTGGCGACCCCGGTGACGAGGCCCTCGGTGGCGCTGCGGTGATGCGTGCACGCCAGCTCCAGGCCGACCGGGAAACGCTCCGGCAGCGTGTGCTGGGCGGCCGCCGTCGAGCCCAGGCTCTCCACCAGCACACCGCTGGCGCCGCCGTGCAACAGTCCGAACGGCTGCTTGTTGCCGGCCACCGGCATGGTGCCGACCACCCGCTCGCGGCTGACCTCGAGGATCTGGATGCCCATCCGGTCGGCCAACTGCTCGGCGGCCAGTTCGGGGGGCAGTGCGGGCAGGTGCGGCGAGCGGGTCGACATCAGCGCAGCTTATGCGTCGTTCAAAACCACCTCGGCCCCACCTCGGCCAGCCCTCATGCCACCTCGGCCGGTGGGACGGTCCACCCGACGGCCGGCGCCCCGGACGTGGGCAGCCTGAGCCAGGCGGCGGCGAGGCGCTCCATGGCGAGCTCGAGCCTCGGCTCGGGCAGCGTGTAGGGCAGCCGCAGGCATCGCTCGAACGCACCGTCCAGCCCGAACCGGGGGCCCGCGGCGAGCAGCACGCCGTGCCGGCTGGCCGCCGCGACCAGTGCGCTCGAGACCGGGGCGCCGAGGTCGGCCCACAGCGACAGGCCACCGGTCGGGACGTCCGCGTGCCAGCTCGGGAAGTACCTGGCCATCAGGTCGAGCAGGTGCCCACGCGCCGAGCGCAGCGTCGGCAGCCGGGCGGCCAGCACGTCGTCGATGTTCGTCATCAGGTGCCGGGTGACCAGTTGGTCGAGCACCGACGTGGAGATGTCCACCGAGGCGCGTGCCCTGGCGATCTGTTCGATCATCGGCCGCTGGGCCCGCACCCAGCCGATCCGCAGCCCACCCCAGAGGGTCTTGCTCGCCGAGCCGACGGTGATCATCGGGGCGGAGTTGCTCTCCCTCGCCTGGCTGGCCAGCGGTGGCGGCGGCGACCCGTCCAGCGGGAGCTCGCTCACCGTCTCGTCGATCAGCATCGTGGTCCGGGTGCGCCGGCACAGCTCGACGATCTCGGTGCGCTGGGCGTCGCCCATGACCCGGCCGGTGGGGTTCTGGTAGTCCGGCATGAGGTAGACCAGCCGGGGGCAGGCGTCCCGGACCGCGGCGGCGATGGTGTCCAGGTCCCAGCCGTCCCCGGCGAACCCGACCGGCACCGCGCGGGCGTGCTCGCGGGCGATGGCGTCCAGCGCGTTGGGGTAGGTGGGGTGCTCGACCAGCACCCGGTCACCCGGGGACACCAGTGCGGCCAGCACCACCGCGATGGCCTGCTGGGCGCCGCAGGTGATCAGGATCTGGTCCCTCGTGGTGGGCAGCCCGCGCCGGGTGAACCGGTCCGCCACGGTCTCGCGCAGCGCGTCCAGCCCGTAGAGCTGGTAGCCACTGCCGCCGAGGTAGCAGGCCATCTGGTCGGTCGCCCAGGCCAGTGCGCTGGTCATCGCCTCCGGTGGGGCGGCGAGCGCGGCGTAGGCCAGGTCGATCGCGGAGCTGTCGCCGGCCGGTGCGAACGGGCTGAGCTCGCCGCCACCGGGCGTCTCCGGCAGGGTCGTCCAGCTGCCCGAGCCCCGCCTGCTGTGCAGGAAGCCGGTCTGGCGCAGCAGGTCGTAGCTGGCCGCGACGGTGGTCCGGCTGACCCGCAGGGCCGTGGCCAGCTCGCGTTCGGCCGGCAGCCGGGTGCGGGTGGGCAGCCGCCCGTCCAGCACCAGCAGCTTGATCCTGTCGGCCAGCTCGGCATAGGCCACCCCGGCACCCTCGGTCCGCCACGGGCCCAGGTGCTTGGCCATAGTCCGGCCGGTCACGTGCCGATCACCATCCATGGACCAGTCCACTTCCTCGTAATTGGCTCTGTGTGAGCAATCCAATCAAGGTAAGGATAGGTCCACAGGGAGGCGATGGCTATGACTGGCCTGCTGATTGTCGTAGGACTGATGGCATTGGCGCTCATCGCGCCGCGGTACGGGATGGACCTTCGGGACTCGAGTGACTGGAGGTGGCAGACGGGCCGGAGCGTGCCCGTGCGCGGGGCGTGGCACACGCCGAGGTCGGACCTGGCGGCACTGAACCGCCGGATGGCGCGGGTGGGCCGGATCCTCGCCCGCCGCTGGGAGGCTCAGGAACGGGCCTGGGGCGCGGCTTGGACGGCGTACCAGCCGTGGCGCGGGGACGACGTGCCGAACCAGCTGCACGACCTGCCGGCCCAGATCTACGCCAGGGCGCGGGCCGACCGGGCGAGGGCCGCGCGGCTCGAGGCAAAGCGGCTCGAGGCGGAGTCGGCGGCCGACCCGGGTGAGCTGCGCTGGCGGCTGTGCGAGGGCTTTTGGGCGCTGGAGGGCAGGCTGCTGCCGAGCGCGCCGCCGGCCGGCGACCCGTCCAACGAGCGGCCGGTACACCAGGACTAGCGGGGTCCGGCGCGACTCCGGGCGGCCGGGCGGGCCGGTCACCCGGAGCCGGCCGAGAATGGTCGGGGGGTCGGCCTAGACTCGCTCGGGTGACTGCCACCACCGCCTCGACGACCGGCACGGAGCTAGCCCCGGAGCAGGATCGGGCCGAACGCCGGCTGCTCCTGCTCGACGGACATTCGCTGGCCTACCGCGCGTTCTACGCGCTGCCGGCGGAGAACTTCCGCACCCAGACCGGGCAGACCACGAACGCGGTGTACGGCTTCACCTCGATGCTGATCAACCTGCTGCGCGACGAGAAGCCGACGCACCTCGCGGTGGCCTTCGACGTGTCGCGCAAGACGTTCCGGTCCGAGGCGTTCGCCGAGTACAAGGCCAACCGCACCACCACCCCGGACGACTTCCGCGGCCAGGTCGAGCTGATCCGCGAGGTGCTCAACGCGCTGGCCGTGCCGTCCATGGCGGTGCCGGGCTACGAGGCCGACGACATCATCGCCACCCTCGCCAGCAAGGCCGAGGCGCAGGGCTACCGGGTGGAGATCTGCACCGGCGACCGGGACGCGTTCCAACTGGTCGGGGACGCGGTCACGGTGCTCTACCCGAAGCGCGGGGTGTCCGACCTGGCCCGGATCGACCCGGCCGAGGTGAACACCCGCTACGGCCTGACGCCGGCGCAGTACCCGGACTTCGCCGCGCTGCGCGGCGACCCGAGCGACAACCTGCCGTCGATCCCCGGGGTGGGGGAGAAGACGGCCGCCAAGTGGATCCGGGAGTACGGGTCGCTCGCCGAGCTGACCGACCGGGTCGACGAGGTGAAGGGCAAGGCCGGCGACGCGCTGCGGGCGAACCTGTCGAACGTGCTGCTCAACCGGCAGCTCACCGAGCTGGTCCGGGAGGTCCCGCTGGACTACGCGCCGGACGACCTGGCGGTCCGGGCCTGGGATCGGGACGCGGTGCACCGGCTGTTCGACGAGCTGGAGTTCCGGGTGCTGCGCGAGCGGCTGTTCGCCACCCTGGCCAGTGCCGAGCCGGAGGCGGACGGCGGGTTCGAGGTGCAGGGCGGCGCGCTGGCCCCGGGTGAACTGCCGGGCTGGCTGGCCGAGCACGCCCGGGACGGCCGCCGGGTCGGGCTGGCCTTCCACGGCGCCCTGGGCAGCTGGATCGGTCGGGACGTGGACGGCATCTCGATCGCCACCGCCGACGGCATCGGCGGCTACCTCGAGCTGGCCGCGCTGTCCCCGGCGGACGAGGCGGCGCTCGGCGACTGGCTGGCCGACCCGGCGGTGCCGAAGGCCGCGCACGACGTCAAGTCGGCGATCCACGCGTTGCGGGCACGCGGCTGGCGGTTGGCCGGGCTGACCAGCGACACCGCGCTGGCCGCCTACCTGGTGCGGCCGGGCCAGCGCAGCTTCGACCTTGCCGACCTTGCGCTGCGCTACCTGCGCCGCGAGCTGCGGGTGGAGGGCGAGCCGGAGGACGGCCAGCTCTCCCTGCTCGGCGGGGTGGAGGAGGCGGACGCCCAGCGCGCCGGCGGCGAGATCCTGCGCGCGCACGCGGTCGGTGAGCTGGCCGACGCGCTGGACGGCGAGCTGGCCAAGCTGGGCGGCGCGGAGCTGCTCGCCGACCTGGAGCTGCCGCTGCTCGGCGTACTCGCCGACCTGGAGGCGGCCGGCATCGCGGTCGACCACGACTCACTCGCCGAGTTGGAGGCAGACTTCGCGGCACAGGTGAAGCAGGCCGCGCAGGACGCCTACACGGAGATCGGCAAGGAGATCAACCTCGGATCGCCGAAGCAGCTGCAGGTGGTGCTGTTCGACGAGCTCGGCATGCCGAAGACCAAACGGACCAAGACCGGGTACACCACCGACGCGGACGCGTTGCAGAGCCTGTTCGAGTCGACCGGGCACCCGTTCCTGTCGCACCTGTTGCTGCACCGGGACGCCACCCGGTTGAAGGTCACCGTGGACGGGCTGCTCAAGTCCATCGACGACGACGGCCGGATCCACACCACCTACAGCCAGATGATCGCCGCGACCGGCCGCCTGTCCAGCACCGAGCCGAACCTGCAGAATGTGCCGATCCGCACCGCCGCCGGGCGCCGGATCCGGGAGACCTTCGTGGTCGGGCCCGGGTACGCCGAGCTCATGACCGCCGACTACAGCCAGATCGAGATGCGCATCATGGCGCACCTGTCCGAGGACGCCGCGCTGATCGAGGCGTTCCGGTCACACCACGACTTCCATGCCGAGACCGCCGCCAGGGTGTTCGGCGTGGCTGCCGCCGAGGTCGGTCCGGAGCAGCGCGCCAAGATCAAGGCGATGAACTACGGGCTCGCCTACGGGCTGTCCGCGTTCGGGCTCTCCGGCCAGCTGCGGATCTCCGCCGAGGAGGCCCGGGCCCTGATGGACGACTACTTCGAGACCTTCGGCGGGGTGCGTACGTACCTGCGCAGCATCGTCGACCAGGCCCGCAAGGACGGCTACACCGAGACGATGCTCGGCCGCCGCCGCTACCTTCCCGACCTGACCAGCGACAACCGCCAGCGCCGTGAGATGGCCGAGCGGATGGCGCTGAACGCACCCATCCAGGGCAGCGCGGCGGACATCATCAAGGTGGCCATGCTGCGGGTGCACCGCGCACTGACCGAGGCCGGGCTCCGCTCGCGGATGCTGCTGCAGGTGCACGACGAACTGGTGCTGGAGATCGCCGAGGGGGAGCGGGCGGCGGTCAAGGAGCTGGTCTGCGCCGAGATGGGCGCCGCCCACGTGCTGGACGTCCCACTGGAGGTGTCGGTCGGTGTCGGACGCAGCTGGGACGACGCGGCACACTAGCTGGACAGGCTGACAGCACGCTCAGCTGGACAGGCCGAGTGAGCCGGTCAGGCGACCCACCGCACCGCTGACGTCGGCGCCCCCGGCGGCGTAGCCCTCCGAGGCCGGCCGCTCGGTCAGCACCGCGATCACGTACCGGTTGCCCGTGCCCAGCACGCCGGTGCTGTGCAGGTACTCGGACGCACCATCGACCATCCAGCCCTGCTTGGCCGCCACCCCGGCGGCGCGGGGGTTCCGCAGCAGCCCGAAGGCCTGGTCGAAACCGTCCGCCCCGGTCGGCTGTGCGCTGGCCAGTGCGGTGAGCACGGTCTGCTGGTTGGTCTTGTTCAGCGAGGTCAGCAGGTACTGGTAGACCGCGACCACGTCACGGGCCGACATCTTCGTCTCGCCCCACTCGCCGGGGTTGGCCGGTGGCCGGGTGTCCTGCAGATGCGCCAGGCCGACCAGTTCGGTCACCGTCGTCGGACCGCCGAACTGCTCCCAGAGCACGTTCATCGCGTTGTCGTCGCTGACGGTCAGCACGCGCTGGATGTCGGTCAGCTGGGCCGGCGTGAGCGTGGCCCGGCCGGTCTCGGTGCGGTGCAGGATGTCGACCACGGTGAGCAACTTGACGACCGACGCGGAGTAGAACGGGGTGCTGCCCTCGGAACCGAGGTTCAGCTGCCCGGTCGTCCGGTCGAGCACCGCGACGCCGATGTCCAGCGTGCCGGCGGCGGCGGCGGACATCGCATCCACGGCGGCGACCGCCGAGGCGATGGTGGCGACCGGGCCGGTCTGCACGGTGAGCGCGGGGTGGCTGTCGACCGTGCCCACGGTGTCCGGGGCGACGTGCTGGTCGTGCCGGACGATCAGCGCGGAGGAGCCGATGGTGGCCAGCGCCACCAGCGTCGCGAACGGGACGAGGAACCAGCGCTGGCCGCGGGGCGCGGTCCGGCGGCGGGCCCGAGCCCGGTGGTGCCGCTGTCTCTGATCAACTCCCACGCCTTATTTGACGCCCCGAAGATGACCATCGTTAGCACTGAGGGTTAGTTCACAGTGTCCTGACAGTTGTTCACATTGCAGACCCAGGTATGCCGCCGGCGCCGAGCAGGCCGGGCGAGCCGGTCAGCGTGCCGATCGCGGTGTCCAGCCGCTGGCGCCCGGCGGCCCAGCCGACCGAGGCCGGCTGCTTGCTCAACACGGCGACCAGGTACCGGTGGTTCGGGCCGACCATCCCGGTGCTATGCAGGTACATGTGGCTGCGGTCGATCATCCAGCCCTGCTTGGCCGCGACACCGCCGAGCCGAGGGTTGCGCAGCAGCCCGAAGGACTGGTTGAACCCGTCCGCGCCGGCGGGGCCGGCGGTGGACAGGCTCTGCAGCACGGTGTCGCGGTTCTGCGGGTTGAGCGAGGTCATCGCGTACTGGTAGACGGCGAGAACGTCCTGCGGGGAGAGCCGGGTCTCGCCCCATTCGCCGGGTCGGTCCGGCGGGCGGGTGTCGCGCAGCCCGGCGAGCGTGATCATCTCGCTCACCGTGCGCGGGCCGCCGAACTGGTGCCAGAGCGCGTCCATGGCCTTGTCGTCGCTGAGGCTGAGCGCGCGCTGGATCTGCGTGTGCTGAGCCGGGGTGAGCTTGGCCGCGCCTGTCTCGGTGCGGTGCAGGATGTCGACCACGGTGAACAACTTGACTACCGAGGCGGAGAAGAACGCGACCGCGCCCTCCTCACCGAGGGTGAGCTGGCCGGTGGTCCGGTCGAACACCGCGACGCCGTACTCGGCGCGCGACGACCTGCCCATCGCATCGATCCGGGCGATCGCGTCAGCGAGGCCGGCCGGTTGCGTCGAGGCTGTCAGGGCAACCCGCTCGGTCGGCTGCGCGGGAGCGGGCGCCCGGTGGTGTCCGTCGACCAGCGGCCCCGCGCAGACCAGCGCGGCCACGAGCAGGCTGGCGCAGGACAGGAGGAACGCGCGTGGACCCGGGCTGGATGGCCGGCCCCCGCTGGTCACCCGTCGATCGCGCATGAGCCCATTGGACGATCTCGGAGGGTGCCTGCATCATCACCGAACCAGGTGATCAACACACTCTGACGGGTGATTCGAGATCAAGGTCAAATCAATGGGTAACAACACGCCGCACGTTCGGGTGATGCGGACCGGAATTGCGCTGCTCAGCCGGGTTTTCGGCAGCGGAAGATGGCGGTGCCGGGGAAGAGCGCCCCACGCAGCGGCGACCACTGGCCCCAGGTGTCGGTGAGCTCCTCCGGCCACTCCGGCTCCACCAGGTCCTCCAGTTGGAGGCCGGCGGCCACGACGTCCCGGACCTGGTCGCCGAGGGTGCGGTGGTGCTCCACGTAGCTGGGCGCGCCGTGCTCGTCCACCTCGACGTACGGGGAGCGGTCGAAGTAGGACTGCGCGACGGTCAGCCCGTCGGGCCCGGGGTCGTCGGAGAACATCCAACGCATCGGGTGGTTCACCGAGAACACCCAGCGGCCACCGGGCCGCAGTACCCGGGCCACCTCGCGCATGACCCGCGCCGGCTCGGCCACGAACGGCACCGCGCCGAACGCGGAGCATGCCAGGTCGAAGCTGCCGTCGGCGAACGGCAGCTGCTCGGCGCCGGCCTGGACCAGCGGCACCGTGATGCCGGTGCGCTCGGCGGCCCGTGCGGCCTGGCGCAACATTCCGGCGGACAGGTCCAGCGCGACCACCCGGGCGCCCTGCCGGGCCAGCCACCGTGCGCAGGAGGCCGCGCCGCAGCCGACCTCGAGCACCGAGGCGCCGATCAGGGCCTCCGGTTCCCCGAGCAGTCGGGCGTCCGCCTCGCGGAGCCGCTCGGGGCACCAGACGAAGTCCGCGTCGCCCAGGAAGGGCCCGTGTTCGGCCTGGTAGTCGTCGGCGTCGGCATCCCACCAGCGCCGGCTGGCGGCGGCCGACGCCTCGGGGCCCATCGGTCCTCTGGCTACCGCCGCGATGCCGAGGCGTTTCTCGGTCGACTCCACTGGGTCCACGGGCGCATCTTCACCGGGGTGCTGGGCTGAGGAAGGTTCGGGCCCACCGTTGCCCCCCCGATCGGGTGACGCGTAGCATGGACGCGCATGGGTTTATCTGTAGCCCGAAAAATCTCGTCGCCGGTTCGCGTTGGACCGGGACGGGTTCCGGGTCGGCAGTTTCGCCCGCGCAAGCCTCAGTCCACCTGTCCACTCTCCATCAATCCATACCGGAGCAACCCACCGCATGTCCACCGACACCACCACCGTCTCGACCACCCCGCAGGTCGCAGTTAACGACGTCGGGACGGAGGAGGACTTCCTCGCCGCCATCGACAAGACGATCAAGTACTTCAACGACGGCGACATCGTTGAAGGCACCATTGTCAAGGTCGATCGGGACGAGGTTCTTCTCGATATCGGCTACAAGACCGAAGGGGTCATCCCCTCCCGCGAGCTGTCTATCAAGCACGACGTCGACCCGGCCGATGTGGTCAAGGTCGGAGAGTTCGTCGAGGCGCTCGTCCTCCAGAAGGAGGACAAGGAAGGGCGTCTGATCCTGTCCAAGAAGCGCGCGCAGTACGAGCGCGCCTGGGGCACGATCGAGGCCCTCAAGGAGGCCGACGAGCCGGTCGAGGGCACCGTCATCGAGGTCGTCAAGGGCGGCCTCATCCTGGACATCGGGCTGCGTGGCTTCCTGCCTGCCTCGCTGGTGGAGATGCGCCGGGTCCGCGATCTGCAGCCGTACGTCGGCCGCAAGATCGAGGCGAAGATCATCGAGCTGGACAAGAACCGCAACAACGTGGTCCTGTCCCGCCGTGCGTGGCTGGAGCAGACCCAGTCCGAGGTGCGCAGCGAGTTCCTCAACCAGCTGGCCAAGGGCCAGGTGCGCAAGGGCGTTGTGTCCTCGGTGGTCAACTTCGGCGCCTTCGTCGATCTCGGCGGGGTCGACGGCCTGGTGCACGTGTCCGAGCTGTCCTGGAAGCACATCGACCACCCGAGCGAGGTTGTCGAGGTCGGCCAGGAGGTCACCGTCGAGGTGCTCGACGTCGACCTGGACCGTGAGCGCGTGTCGCTGTCGCTCAAGGCCACCCAGGAAGACCCGTGGCGGCTCTACGCCCGCACTCACGCGATCGGCCAGATCGTGCCCGGAAAGGTCACCAAGCTGGTGCCGTTCGGCGCGTTCGTCCGTGTCGAAGAGGGCATCGAGGGCCTGGTGCACATCTCCGAGCTGGCCGAGCGCCACGTGGAGATCCCGGAGCAGGTCGTCCAGGTCGGCGACGACTGCATGGTCAAGGTCATCGACATCGACCTGGACCGGCGCCGCATCTCGCTGTCGCTCAAGCAGGCCAACGAGGGCATGACCACCGAGACGGAGTTCGACCCGACCCGGTACGGCATGGCGGCCGAGTACGACAACGAGGGCAACTACATCTACCCCGAGGGCTTCGACGTCGACAGCGGCGACTGGCAGGAGGGCTTCGAGAGCCAGCGCGAGGAGTGGGAGCGCCAGTACGCCGAGGCGCACGTCCGCTACGAGCAGCACATCACGCAGCTCAAGAAGGCGGCCGAGGCAGAGGCCGCGGCCGGCACCGAGGAAGGTGCCGTCGGTGGCGGCGGGGCAGCCCCGTCGAACTACTCCTCCGACAGCACCAGCACCGATGGCGGCACGCTCGCCAGCGACGAGCAGCTCGCGGCACTGCGCGAGAAGCTCTCCGGTGGCGCTTCCTGACTAGCAACACCCCGGCGCGCTGACGCCGGGACAGCCTGACTCATCCGAGCCGGGTGCTCCCGAGAAACTATCGGGGGTACCCGGCTCGGGTGGTTTAGAGCGCGGGACACCGGTCGGCGGGCCCGCGCGGGGCTACCGTCTGGCCGTGCGCTGGCGAACCGTAGCTGCCGGGGTCGTGGCCGTAGCCACGACCGCGGTCGTTTTCGGCGCGCTCGCCGGCTGCTCGAGCGACGCCGGCCACGGCGACTACGAAGAGACCATCCCGACCTTCGATGCCTCCCCGGGCGCGGGGGCGCGCTCGGCGGCGCCGGCCCGGGAGACGTTGCTGCCTCTGGACTGCACCGACGTGATCCCGGGCACGAAGATGTCGGCGCTGCTCGGTCAGCCGGTGGACAGCGTCGGGGTGCACACCGTGCTCGGGCAGGCCGCCCCCGCGGTCGGTCGGCTGGAGCGGGTCACCTGCCAGTACAAGCGGGCCGGTAACCGTGGCGCGGTCCCGGACGTCGAGCTGATCCTTGCGGCCTACACGACCCGCTCGGCCGCGGACAGTCAGCTGACCACCAACGTGGCCGCCGAGCGGCACGCGGCCCAGTCGGCGGAGAACCTGGCGATCGGCAGCGCGCGGGCGGTGCTGTTCGCCGAGCGGGGGAAGAACGTCCTCCTGGTCTCCAGCGGCCGTTCCTCGGTGAGCATGACCCTGCAGCGCGGTGTGATCGCGCCGAACCTCACCCGGTCGGTCATGGTCGACCTCGCCCAGCGGGTTCTGCCGAACCTCGCCCCCGAGCCGACCGGAGAGTCGCGATAGCGTCCCGGCCATGTTGCGGATCGGGCTGACCGGAGGCATCGGGGCCGGCAAGTCGACAGTTGCCCGGCGGTTGGTGGAGCTGGGTGCGACCCTGGTCGACGCGGACCTGATTGCCCGCGAGGTGGTCGAGCCGGGCAGCCCGGGGCTGGCCGAGGTGGCGGCGGCGTTCGGCGACGGGGTGCTCGACGCGGACGGCGGGCTGGACCGGCCCAAGCTCGGCGCGGTTGTGTTCGGTGACCCGGCCGCCCGGCAGCGGCTCAACGGCATCCTGCACCCGCTGATCGGCAGGCGGACCGCCGAGCTGGTGGCCGCCGCGCCGCCGGATGCGATCGTCGTGCAGGACATCCCGTTGCTGGTGGAAGGGACCATGAGCTCGGCGTTCCCCCTGGTCATCGTGGTGCACGCGACGATGGAGGAGCGGATCCGGCGACTGGTCGAGGACCGGGGGATGACGGCCGAGGACGCCCGCGCGAGGATCGCCGCGCAGGCCGACGACGCGGCGCGCCGGGCGGCCGCGGACGTGTGGCTGGACAACACCGGAACGCCGGGCGCGGTGCGCGCCGAGGTCGACCGGTTGTGGCGGGACCGGCTGGTGCCGTTCGAGGCGAACCTGCGGCTGGACCGCCCGCGCCCGCCGATGCCACCCCGGCTGGTCGAGCCGGACCCGGACTGGCCGGCGCGGTACGACCGGCTGGCGGCGCGGATCCGGACCGCCGTCGGCGACCGGGCGGTACGGGTGGACCACATCGGATCGACCGCCGTCGCGGGCTTCCCGGCGAAGGACGTACTCGACATCCAGCTCGGCGTCCACACCCTGGACGGGGCGGACGAGCGGGACGCGCTGCGCGGCGCCGGGTTCACCCTGTGCCCCGCGATCGTGGCGGACAACCCCAAACCGGCCGACCCGGACCCGGCGCACTGGGCCAAGCGGCTCTACGGCTCCGCCGACCCAGGGCGGCCGGTGAACCTGCATGTGCGCGCGGTGGACTCGTCCGGATACCGCTACGCGCTGCTGTTCCGAGACTGGCTGCGGGCCGAGCCGGCTGCGCGGGAGGAGTACCTGGCGACCAAGAGACAGGCGGCAGCTACGCACAGTGCCGATTCGGACACTTCTGGCTACGCAGAGGCAAAGGAGCCGTGGTTCGACGCCGCCCTCAGCACCGCTGAGCGTTGGGCGACACGCACCGGATGGCGGATACCGGAATCCGATGAGACCCCCCAACACGTCGGTATGGATTCGCCGAAGCTGTAACACACGCAGGACGTTCTCCGACACACTCGATGCAAGGCGGACGCCGGAACGGCGCCCAGGCCATGTGGAGAAGGGGCGGTCATGCCCCCAGAGCCGCCCTTCTCTCCGGTACCTGCAATCAGGGGGCGGCCTATTGGCGGCTAGGGGGAGTCACGTGGAGTACGGCAGGCAGCCGGAACCCGAGCCCGGGTACCAGGGCGCGACTGTGGCGATTGCACCAGAGCCCAGCTTGCGCGGGGAGTTCGGCGCGCACCTGGAGGCGAACTACCCCCGGCTGGTCGCACAGCTGTGCATGATCACACTGAATCCGGGCGAGGCGCAGGATCTGGTCCAGGACGCCTACGCGCGAGCCTGGCAGCGCTGGGCCGACATCCGTGAGCTGCCCGACCCCACCGGTTGGGTCCGGCAGATGGCGGTACGCGGTAGCACCCGGCGGTGGCGCCGGCTGCTGGCCCGCCTCGGTTTCGACCGGAGCCGGTCCGCTGACTCACCTTCGGACGACCCTCAGCATGCGGGCGTGCTCGACGCGCTGCGCCAGATCCCGCCCTATCGGCGCCGGGTCCTGGTGCTGGCCGACGTCGCGCACCTGCCGCTGACCGAGGTCGCCGAGATCGAAAGTATTGACACCGGGGTGGTCGAGGGACGCCTGGCGCACGCCCGCCGTGAGCTGAACGAGTTCATGGCGTTGCGCCCGCAGACCCAGCCACCCGCCGCGAACTGGGAGGACATGTGACCGGGAACGTCAACCTCGGGGCCGCCGCGCTGCGTCGGCTGGACGAGGACCTGACCCAATCCGTCATGCTGCCCCCGGTCGACGCCGTCATCCGGCGGGCCAGCTCGATGAACCGCACCACGACGGCCGCCACGGCGGCTGTGCTGACCGTCGGCGCGCTCGGCGCGGTCACCGTGGTCGCCCAGTCGGTGGTGTCCGGCGCGGTGCCGCTGCCGGCTCCGGTGGCGCTCTCGGCCGCTCCGCCGCCCGCGCTGACCACGGCGCCAGGCGGACCGGTGCCCGCGATCGCGCAGGTGCTCAGCGCCGGCGAGCAGCTCGTGCACCTCAAGCCGGGCGTCGCGGCTCCGGCCGGCTCGCGCTCGCTGGCCAGTGGTGTGACCGTGCTGGCCCCGGGCACCCGGTACCGCACCGAGGAGGCCGACCCGGTCGACCTGACCGACGACGACAACGACAACGACAACTCGGACGACCACGACGGTGGCTGGAACGGTGGGCACCACGGCGACGGTGGCTGGAACGGTGGGCACCACGGCGACGGCCACGGCGGTCACAACGGCGACGGCGACCACCCCGGCAGGCCCGGCGATGGTGACCACCCGGGTAAGCCGGGCGATGGTGACCACCCGGGTAAGCCGGGCGATGGTGACCACCCGGGTAAGCCGGGCGATCCTGGTAACCACTGGCCGGGTGGCCCCGGGAACGGTTGGCCCTGGCCGGGCGGTCCGGGCAATCAACACCCGCACCCCAAGCCTCCGGGCACGGATCCGGGCGGCGGCAAGGACCAGGCACCGCCGAACGGCCAGACACCTGTCATCCTGCCGGCTCCGGTTCCGCCCAAGCAGGACTCGACTCCGCCTAAGCAGGATCCGGCTCCGGTGAAGCAGGATCCGGCTCCGGTGAAGCAGGATCCGGCTCCGGTCAAGCAGGACTCGGCTCCGCCCAAGCAGGAGTCGGCTCCGCCTAAGCACGAGAGCCCGGCTCCGGTCAGGCACAACAACCCGGCGCCGGCCGCGAAGCCGGACCCCCCGGCAGCGCAGCCCAGGCCCGCGAGGCCGAGCGGCTCAGGTAGCGGTGCGGGCGGGGGCAGCGGTTCCGGTAGTGGGGGCGGCGCCAAGGAGTCGGCATCGACGCCCAGGACGCACGAGTCCCCGTCGGGTCGTACCGGCGGCGGGTCGGGCTCGGGCGGCGGCGGCTCCGAGTCGCGTGGTGGCGGGGAGTCACGCGGCGGCGGCGGCTCGCGCGGCGACGGCGACGGTGGCGGTGGCGGTGGTGGCGCCAGGAGCCATCAGACCGTGGGACAGCCCGCGCCGGCGGCGGCCGAGCCAGTGATCGCCCGTCGATCGGGTCAGGGTGGCCAGCCCGGAGCGGTTCCGCCGGCCAAGGCCGATCACTGAGCGGTTCCGACACATGACGCACCAGGTACTGGGCGGCAGCGAACTCCGCTGCTGCCCAGTCCGTTTTCAGTGTCTGCGCCAGGTCAACCGGATGCCGAGGGTGGACAGCCAGGAGGCCAGGTCGTGCTGGTGCGCGCTGAGCCCGGCGAGCACCCGGTAGCTGTTGGTCAACGCGCGCTCGGCGGCGGCGGTGTCCAGGAGCCCGTTGGCCACGGCGTCCACGTACTCGTCCAGGTCGAGGACGGTGCTGACTCGCCCGGTGAAGACCACGATGTCCAGGTAGTGATCCACCGTGCGCCAGATCGAGCCGTCCGGGCCGTCCCGCTCGATGTCCACGATGTCGATGTAGAAGTCCTGGTCGCGCTCCTGGCCGGGGTGCCACCACCAGTCGGTGACGCGGATCCCGAGCGCGGGCAGCAGCCAGGACTCGACGCGGGCGATCCGGGGGTGATCCTGGACCGCCCGATCCAGGTAGAGCCCGAAGGATTCGGTGTGATATCGGTCGACCGGGCGAACAAAACCCTTGGGATCGGTGTTGGTGCAGGCGTGCACGTCGAACGTCTCGAGCTTCGGCGGGTGCATCGGCACCGATCCTGTCAGACGGAAGGCTTACTCTCGATACCGTGGCATTCGCGACTGAATACCCTGTCCTCGCTCACTCGGACGCCCGCCCCGTGGAGTCGATCCCTCGCGAGAACGGCCGCTTCGAGGTGGTCAGCGAGTTCAAACCGGCTGGCGACCAGCCGGCCGCGATCGAGGAGCTGGAGCGTCGCATCCGGGCCGGCGAGGAGGACGTGGTCCTGCTCGGGGCCACCGGCACCGGGAAGTCGGCCACCACGGCGTGGCTGATCGAGCGCCTGCAGCGGCCCACCCTGGTGATGGCGCCGAACAAGACGCTGGCCGCGCAGCTGGCCAACGAGCTGCGCGAGATGTTGCCGAACAACGCGGTCGAGTACTTCGTCTCGTACTACGACTACTACCAACCCGAGGCCTACATCGCGCAGACCGACACCTACATCGAGAAGGACTCGTCGGTCAACGACGACGTCGAGCGGCTGCGGCACTCCGCGACGATGAACCTGCTGTCCCGTCGCGACGTTGTGGTGGTCGCCTCGGTGTCCTGCATCTACGGCCTCGGCACCCCGCAGTCCTACCTGGACCGTTCGGTGCAGCTCGACCTGGGCGACCAGATCGACCGGGATGCGCTGCTCCGTGCGCTGGTCGACGTCCAGTACACCCGCAACGACGTGGCGTTCGCCCGGGGCACCTTCCGGGTGCGCGGCGACACCGTGGAGATCATCCCGGCTTACGAGGAGCTGGCGGTCCGCATCGAGTTCTTCGGTGACGAGATCGAGGCGCTGTACTACCTGCACCCGCTCACCGGGGACGTGGTCAAGCAGGTCGAGTCGGTGCGGATCTTCCCGGCCACTCACTACGTGGCCGGTCCGGAGCGGATGGAGCGGGCGATCCGGGACATCGAGGCCGAGCTGGAGCACCGGCTCGCCGAGCTGGAGCGCCAGGGCAAGCTGCTGGAGGCACAGCGGCTGCGGATGCGTACCCAGTACGACCTGGAGATGATGCGCCAGGTCGGGTTCTGCTCCGGTATCGAGAACTACTCCCGGCACATCGACGGCCGCGGTGCCGGCACGGCGCCGGCCACCCTGCTCGACTACTTCCCGGACGATTTCCTGATGGTCATCGACGAGTCGCACCAGACGGTGCCGCAGATCGGCGGCATGTACGAGGGCGACATGTCCCGCAAGCGGAACCTGGTGGAGTACGGCTTCCGGCTGCCCTCCGCGGTCGACAACCGGCCGTTGACCTGGGAGGAGTTCGCGGACCGGATCGGCCAGGTGGTGTACCTGTCGGCCACTCCCGGCCCGTACGAGCTGCAGCGCAGCGGTGGCGAGTTCGTCGAGCAGGTGATCCGGCCGACCGGCCTGGTCGACCCGAAGATCGTGGTCAAGCCGACCAAGGGCCAGATCGACGACCTGGTGCACGAGATCCGCGAGCGCGCCGAGAAGGACGAGCGGGTGCTGGTCACCACGCTCACCAAGAAGATGTCCGAAGACCTCACCGACTATCTCCTGGAGCTCGGTATCCGGGTGCGCTACCTGCACTCCGAGGTCGACACGCTGCGCCGGGTGGAGCTGCTGCGGCAACTCCGGCTCGGCGACTTCGACGTCCTGGTGGGCATCAACCTGCTGCGGGAGGGCCTCGACCTGCCCGAGGTGTCTTTGGTGGCGATCCTGGACGCGGACAAGGAAGGCTTCCTGCGCTCGGGTACGTCGCTGATCCAGACCATCGGCCGGGCGGCGCGGAACGTGTCCGGCGAGGTGCACATGTACGCCGACAAGGTCACCGACTCGATGCAGTTCGCGATCGACGAGACCGATCGACGCCGCGCCAAGCAGGTCGCCTACAACACCGAGAAGGGGCTGGACCCGCAGCCGCTGCGCAAGAAGATCGCGGACATCCTGGACCAGGTGTACCGGGAGGCGGCCGACTCCGAGGACGCCGTGCCGATCGGTGGCTCCGGCCGCAACGCCTCGCGCGGCAAGCGGGCCGCCGGCGAACGCGGTCGGGCCAGCTCCGGCGTGGTCACCGGCCGCGACACCGCGAACATGCCGAGGGCCGAGCTGGCCGACCTGATCCAGCAGCTCTCCGACCAGATGCTGGGCGCCGCCCGTGACCTGCAGTTCGAGTTGGCCGCTCGGCTGCGGGACGAGATCCACGACCTGAAGAAGGAGCTCCGGGGCATGGACGCGGCCGGCGTGGGGTAGGCCATCCCGAGCCGGATTCGGCGGCGGCGATACGGTAGTGGCCGAGTTTCGTCCGGACTGATGGAGTGGGGAAGTCGAGCTGTGACCGCTGTTGGCACGTTACGCGGCAGGGCCGGCAGCCTCGGGAAAACGCTCCGGGAGCACCCGAGCCGGATCTACGCGCTGTCCCTGCCGGTGCTCGCGGGGTCGATCCTCGCGCTGGCGATGAGCCTGGGCGGTCACTACCTGGATCTCGAGGTGTACCGGCTGGGCGTGCGGGCCTGGCTGTCCGGCGGCGATCTGTACGGCGCGCTGCCGGCGACCAGCGCCGGCATTGCGCTGCCGTTCATCTACCCGCCGTTCGCCGCGATGATGATGGTGCCGCTGACGGTCACCGGGTGGGGATTTGCCTCCGCCGCGGTGTTCCTGGCGTCGCTGGTCTCGCTCGGCATCACCCTGTACGTGGTCCTGCGGCGGCTGTGGCCCACCGGGGGGCAGGTCGGCGCGCTGGCCGCGACCTCCGCGCTCGTCCCGGTCTGCCTGCTGCTCGAGCCGGTGGCCCAGACGTTCGGCTTCGGCCAGATCAACCTGGTCCTGATGGCGATGGTCGCGCTGGACTGCCTGATGGTGCGGACGAGGTGGCCGAGGGGCGTGCTGATCGGCCTGGCCGCCGCGATCAAGCTGACGCCGGCGGCGTTCGTGCTGTACTTCCTGCTGCGCCGGGACTACCGCTCGGCGGTGGTCGCGGCGGTCACCGGGGCGGTGGCCACCGGGATCGGCGCGCTGGTGGCGCCGGCGTCCTCCGAGCGGTACTGGGGTGGCGGGCTGTCCGGGCCGAGCGGGGTGAGTGGCTCCCCGTTCTTCACGAACCAGACCTTCCAGGCAGTGTTCGCCCGCGCTGGGATCGTCGGCGCCGAGAAGACGATCGGTTGGGTGGTGCTCTCCGTCGCCCTGCTGTTCCTGGCCGCCCCGGTGATCCGGCGCGCGCCGCAACCGCTCGCGCTGATGGTGACCGCCGGTTTCGCGCTGCTCGTGTCGCCGACGTCCTGGTCGCACCACTGGGTGTGGATCGCGCCGGCCCTGCTGGTCGCCGGTGTCTCGGCCTGGCGGGCCCGCTCGTCGCTGTGGGCGGTGGTCACCGTTGTGCTGGCCGTGACCTTCGTGGTCGCACCGTTCCAGCATCTGCCGCATGACAATGGCCGCGAGCTGACCTGGTCGGTCCTGCAGCAGGTGATCGGGGCCAGCTACGTGATCGTCACCGTGGCGGTGTACGTGTTGCTCTGGCTGACCTGGCGGGATCGGCCGGCGGTGCCTTCCGGCGTGCCGACGGCTGTGGCCGACACCGGCACGGCAGGTTCGCGGGAGTCGTCAACGGGCTGAGCAGCTCGTCGAAGGGCTGCGTCGGTCGAAGGGCTCAGGTCAGGGGCGACTCGGCGCGCAACCGGCCGAATTCCTCGGTCATCGCCGGCAGTGTCCAGTGCGCGTTGAGCCCGCTGGGGTTGGGCAACACCCAGATCCGGGTCGCGCCGAGCAGTCGGTCGGCGCGGCCTATTGCCGCCTTGGGTTCACCGAACGCTGTGCGGTACGCGGTGACCCCGACGACGGCCAGCCAGCGGGGACGCACCTGTTCGGTGAGCTCGCGCAGCCGCTGCCCACCAGCGGTCAGCTCGGCGGCGGTGAGCTCGGCGGCGCGGGCGGTGGCTCGGGGGACCAGGTTCGTGATGCCGAGACCCAGCGAGGGCAGCACCGTCTGCTGATCCGGCCGCAGCAGCGTCGGGGTGAAGCCGGAGCCGTGCAGTGCCGGCCAGAACCGGTTGCCGGGGCGGGCGAAGTGGTGCCCGGTGGCCGCGGACAGCAAGCCCGGGTTGATCCCGCAGAACAGCACCCGCAGCGGAGGGTCGCCGGGCCCGGGCAGTAGATCGGGCAACACACCACTCATGCGGCGGGCGCGGACACTAGAGAATGCCGGCCAGCACGTAGGCGACGACCGTGCCGACCAGGAACACCGCCCAGCCGATCGCCGGGGCCAACAGCGGGGCTCCGCCTCGGCGCAGCACCACCCGCCCGCCGATGAGACTGACGGCTAGGCCGATGATCAGCGCGAACACCGGGAGGGCGACGGCGATCGCATGCATCCGGTGTCGGCAGACCAACAGGCCCGGTGACTGTGCGCAGTGGTCGATGGACGAGGCGAGGGTACCGAGCGAGAGGTAACCGACCAGGACACCGACGGCCAGCAGCCCCATCGTCGCAAGACCCCAGGACGGGTACTGGGCGGCCAGCGCGGCGCGGCTGACGGACGGGTGGGGATTCTTGCTCAGCTCGCCGCGCCGGGCGCGATCGACGGGCCGCCCGGCGGCTGGGGCCGTAGCGCGGTCAGTATCCCCGGGGGTGTCTCGGTCGGCGCTCCGCGACTCGGGTCCCTCGGTTGCCGCGCCGGTGTCTGACATGCCGCGCACTCTAACCGGTGGTGGTCAGGTGCCTGTCGGGAGTGCATACCGGTGTCGACCGGCCATCCGCGCCGCGCTGACCACCGATAGCCGGCGCCGCCGCACACATGGCGGCGCTGCCGCACACACCCTGGTCAGCGTCCCGATGCCACCGCACATACGGCGGTGCCGCCGCACATATTGCCGGTCTTGTGTGCCGCGGTACGGAGATGTGTGCGGTGGCATCTGTCAGCGCGTCACGCTCCCGGTGGCGGTGCCGGTTCTGCTGCTGGTGCCCGGTCCACTGTGGATCCGGCTGGCCGCGATCCTGCTGGGCTGATTGGTGGGGCTGCAGTACGCGTTGTACTTCCTGGACGAGTCGGTCGAGCGTCGGGTACTGAAGGCCGGCTACCCGGTGGGCGCGGCACAGGCCGCGCGGAACGCGTTGCACGCCGACGAGCGCGCGGCGGCGGCCGCGCGGTACGCGGCGCGCTACCGGTCCGGCGGCAGCTAGACATCCCAGCCGCGGCGGCCTGGCGCGACGGCCAGGTCCGGCGGCAGCTAGACATCCCAGCCGCGGCGGCCAGCTGGGACGGCGAGCTAGGACGGCCAGCGACCCTGCTCGACGAATACCGCTTCGTCGTCGCCCGGCCACTCCGGAACGGTGAGCAGCAATGCCCGGAACGTCTCCGACCCGACAGTGCGGAACTGGAACCGGGACCCGGCGGTGATCCGCAGGCTGTCCTCCGGCCGCAGCAGCCGCACATCCTCCCGCCCGCCCGAGGCGCGCCAGAACTCCGCGCCGCCGGCCAGCACGAACCACACCTCGTCCACCGTGCGGTGCCGGATCGGCCGGGACACCGCACCCGGCGGGAAGCTGCAGTGCGCCATCCCGCCGCCGGGGCGACCGGTCACCCGGGGCAACTCGCGCACCACCGAGCCGTCCGGCGCGAGAACCGACCTGGCCTCCGCCAGCGGCAGGTAGAGGAACGGGTCCGGATCGCCTGGTGAGATCGGTTCGCTGATGGCACTACCTTCCTTTCGCACGGTGGATCCCGGCGGGGAGCGCTTGGTTCGCTTGTCCTTTGAGGACTGTCATGAGACGGCGCCCCTGCCGGGCTCCGGTGAAGGCCTGACGTCCAGGAGGGTGTAGTCCCGCGAGGACTGGTTCATCAGCACGACGCAGCGCTTTCCCGGTCCGCCGAGCATCATGTTCACGGCGGAAGGGGGACCAGTGCTGGGAATTGGTATCGACTGGGCGGAAGAGTTTCATGACATCGCCTTGGGAACACTGGAGAAAGGGGTGGTCGAGCAGTTCCGCATCGATCACGGACCGACTGGAGTCGCCGCGCTGATCGAGCGTGCGCTGCGGCTGGAACCTGACCCGGCCGAGGTGCGGGTGGTGCTGGAGACTCGCCACGGGTTGCTGGTCGAAGCGCTGGTCGACGCCGGGTTCACCGTGGTTCCGGTGAACCCCGATCTGGTCGCGCGCCGGCGAGGTCCGGCCCGGAAGAAGGACGATGCCGAGGACGCCCGAATCTGTTGCCTGCTCGCGTTGGATCGGCACGCCGCGCTCAAGACGTTGATCCCACACGGGCAGGTCGGTGGGGAGTTGCGCGCGATCGGCCGCGATGACGAGCGCGCCGCCCGCGATCAGCGTCGGCTGCTCAACCGGCTGCGCGCGGACCTGCAGACCACCTACCCCGCCGCGCTGGCCCTGGCGGGTAAGGACCTGGGTGCACCGACGGTGTTGCGGCTGCTGCAGCAATGGCCCACCCAGCCTGAGCTGGCCCAAGCCTCCCGAGACGAGCTCGTCGCGTTCGCCCGGGGCGGCCGGCATGGCTGGCCCGAAACGTTCGCCGACCGCGTCACCGCCGCGCTCGCCGCGCCGTCGTTGCCGACCCGGGACTACCTCGTGCGCGCCAAGGCCGCCGGCATCCGCCTGGCGGCGGTCCAGCTGCTGGCCCTGCACGAGGCCCGCCGCGGCTGGGAAGCACGCATGGCCGAGCTGCTGCTGGGCGGGCCCCGCACCGGACGCGATCACACCGTGAAGGACCCCGACCCGGGGAAGGCCTTCCCGGGCGGGGAGATCTACCTGAGCTTCCCCGGCCTGGGTGACCGTCTCGCAGCTCGGGTCGCCGGCGAGATCGGCGAACACATCACTCAATTCGACAGCCCCGCGGGCTTGCAGTGCTACGCCGGCTCCGCCCCGGTCACCCGCCGGTCGGGGAAAAGCGATTTTGTCGTTGCCCGCCGGCTGGCGCACAACCACTACCTCGGCGCAGCGGTCCATCAATGGGCGTTCTGCAGCCTCACCAGAAGCGGCTGGGCGCGGGAGTTCTACGACAGCAAAATCGCTGCCAAAAAAAGCCACCACGCGGCTCTGCGAGCCCTGAGCAACCGATGGCTGGAAATCCTCTGGCACTGCCTGACCAAAGGCGTCCCCTACAACGAAGCCGTGCACGTCGCCAACCGCAACCGAGCCCTCGGGCACGCAGCCTGACCGCGTGGTTGACAGAGGGTGTCTCATCGGTGCTCCTCCCGCACCCGGTCCGCCTCGGCGCGCAGCGCGTCCAACACCGCGCGCACCGCGGGCCGCACCAGCACGCTGCGCCGGGCGATCACCTCGACCAGCCGGGCCGCGCGGACCCCGGCGAGTGGCCGCCGCACGAGCCGTCGCCCGCCCCGGTCGTCGGTGGAGTACCTCGGCAGCAGGGCTATGCCGTGCCCGGCGGCTACCAGCTCCTCGGTGACGCCGAAGTCGTTGATCCGCTGCACGATCCGGGGCTCGGTGCCGGTGCGCAGGGCGATGGAGCGGAGTACGTCGTCCACCGGGAACCCCTCCTGGACGCTGATCCACGACTCCTCGGCCAGGTCGACCAGCCGCAGCCGGCGGCGACGGGCCAGCCGGTGCCCCGGCGGCAGCACCACGTCCAGCGGCTCCCGCAGCAGGTGGGTGACCTCCCAGCGGTCGGTGGCGAACGCCGGGGCGTGTTCGTCGCGGTGCGCGACCACCAAGCAGAAGTCGGCCGCCAGCCCGGGGACCTCGGGCGGGGTCATGTCGATGTCGGTGAACCGCGGCTCGACCTCGGGCAACTCGGCCACCCTGCGCAGCAGACCCGGGAGCAGTAACCGGGCGGCCGACTGGAACATCGCCACCCGGACCACCCCCCTCGGCCCGGAGCGGTAGCTCTCGACGGCGGCGTCCGCGCTCGCGAGCGCGGCCAGCACGGTGTCCGCGTGCCCGGCCAGCTCCCGACCTGCCTCGGTGAGCCGCAGGCCGCGGCCGACCGGCTCGGTCAACGCGAGCCCGACCTCGTCCTGCAGCGCCCGGAGCTGCTGGGAGATGGCGGACGGGGTGAACGACAGCGCCTCGGCAACCGCCGCCACCGAGCCCCGATCGGCGAACTCACGCAGCACGCGCAGCCGGCGGACATCCATGAAGCAACACTAAACAGTATCCAGAGATAATATTGATTGTCTTTTGAGTGCTCAAGACGGACGTTGGACCGGTGACGTTCAGAGATCGGATGCTCGCGGTCGTGGTCGCTGCCCTGTGGGGCGCGAACTTCCTGGCCATCCACTACGGACTCGACCACTTCCCGCCGCTGCTGCTGGCCTCGGCGCGGTTCCTGGTGCTGGCGATCCCGACGGTGCTGTTCGTGCGGCCGCCGAGGATGCGCTGGCGCTGGCTGATCGGTTACGGCGTCGGATTCGGCACCGTGCAGTTCGCCTTCCTGTTCCTGTCGATGGCCAACGGACTGCCGACCGGGCTCGCCTCCCTGGTGCTGCAGGCGTCCGCCCCGTTCACCGTGTTGCTCGGCGCCGTGCTGCTGCGCGAGCGATTGAGCCGCCGGCAGGCGATCGGGATCGGTGCCGCCGTCGCCGGCCTGGTCGTCATCGCCACGGCCCGCTCGCAGGTGGCGCCGCTGCTGCCGCTCGGCCTCTGCCTGCTCGGCGCACTGGGTTGGGCGCTGGGCAACCTGTGCAGCCGCAAGGCCGAGTGTGACGACCCGCTGCGGATGATGCTGTGGATGTCGGTGGTGCCGCCGGTCCCGCTGTTCGCGCTGTCCTGGTTCGTGGAGGGGCCGCACGAGATCGGCGCGGCGTTGGCCCTCGCGGTGACCCCGGCCGGACTGCCGGGGCTGGCCGCGCTCGGTTACCTGGTGCTGTGCGCCACCGTCCTCGGCCAGGGAATCTGGACGTTTCTGCTGTCCCGCTACCCCGCCGGGATGGTCGCGCCGTACTCGCTGTTGGTCCCGGTGCTGGGCATCGCGCTGTCCTTCGCGCTGCTGGCCGAGCGGCCCAGCTGGGTGGAGCTGGTCGCCGGCGTGGTGATCGTGGCCGGCGTGCTGCTGGGCACCCCGAGGGCGTCGAAGGCGGTGCCAGACGCCCCCGCGCGGGCTATGGCGCCCGCCACACCGGCTACCTAGGCTGGGTCTCGGGCGGTGACGGCCGCCCTCGGAGGTAACTCGGTGGACGAAGGCGTCTGCGCGGTCCGGCCCGGTGTCGACCTCGGTCGGCATGCCCGCATGCTCGCCCGCGTGCACGATGCGCTGCTCTCCGGCGACCGACCGCCGACCCGCCCCCGTGACCTGGTCGAACGGTCCTGGAAGCGGGTCCGGCAGTACGGCGTGAACCCGGACCTCGGCGACCCGCCGGCCCCGATGACGCCCGACCAGGTCGAACAGCGCCGGCAGGCCTCGCCGCTGAGCCGGGTGCTGCCGCTGCTGCGGGCCAGCCTCACCTCGGTGGCCGAGGACGCCCGGCACATCATGGTGATCACCGACGCCCACGGTGTGGTGCTGTGGCGGGAGGGCGCCTCGCGGGTCCGGCACCGGGCGGACGGGCTCGGCTTCGCCGAGGGCGCCACCTGGTCCGAAGGGGCGGTCGGCACCAACGCGATCGGCACCGCGCTGGCCGAGGCCGCCCCGGTCCAGCTCTTCTCCGCCGAGCACTTCGTCCGCCGCCAGCACCCGTGGACCTGCACCGCGTGCCCGGTCCACGACCCGCGCACCGGCGAGCTGCTCGGCGTCGTCGACGTCACCGGGCTCGCCGAGACGGTCCACCCGACCACGGTGGCCCTGGTGTGCACCGCGGTGAAACTGGCCGAGTCCAGCCTCTGGCACCAGCACGAGGGCCGGCTGGAGGCGCTGCGCACGGTCGGCGTCCCGCTGCTGGCCGGCGTGCCGGGGCCGGCACTGGTGGTCGACGACCACGGCTGGGTGGCCGCCGTCACCGGGATGGCGCCGGTGGACCGGGTGGCGGTGCCCCGGCCGGACCAGCAGCTCGCGGTGCACGGCGTCGGCCTGTGCGAGCCGGAGGCGGTGCCGGGTGGCTGGCTGCTGCGGGCCGCCGACGCGACCCCGGGCGCGGTGCCGCGCGACCGGCTCCGGCTGAGCCTCGAGCTGGACTCGCGGCCGGTGCGGGCGGTTGTTGAGGGCACCAACCGGTGGCTGCACCCGCTCTCCGCCCGCCCGGCCGAGCTGCTGTTGCTGCTGGCCATGGCGGGGGACACCGGGACGAACGCGGCGGAGCTGAGCCGGGCGCTGTACGGCGACGGCGCGCACCTGGTCACGGTGCGCGCCGAGCTGTCCCGGCTGCGCCGCACCCTGGGCGGGCTGCTGCTCGCCCGGCCGTACCGGATCGCGCCGGGTGTCGACGTACGGCTGCCCGACCTGACCGGGAGCGCGTTCGTCCGGAACTCGACGGCGCCCGGGGTACGGGCTCTCGCAACGGGCGGGCGCTGACGGTGAGGGGCTGACCGAGGGGCTGACCGAGGGGCTGACCGAGGGGCTGACCGAGGTGCCGCTGGTGCCGCGCCCGCGCTGCAACCCCGCTGCAACCGTTGCCCCACCCCGCCCGGTCGGGGTGAGCTGGGTCACCGCGAGCGAGGACGCAAGGGAGCGTGAGGATGCCGGGGTACCCGACGGGCGACGGGGCGCCGCCGCCGGTGCCCGGTCGAGCCTCGGCCGTGCCTGGTGGAGCCTCGGTCGTGCCCGGTGGAGCCTCGGTCGTGCCCGCTGTGCCCCCGGTGGTGCCCGGGTCGGCGATCGGCATCGTCGCCAACCCGATGTCCGGGCGGGACATCCGCCGGCTGGTCGCACGGGCGTCGGTGTTCCCGAACGCGGAGAAGACGAACATGGCCCTGCGGCTGATCGCGGCGGCCGGTGCGCTCGGCGTCGAGCGGGTCTACATGTCCACCGACGAGATGGGCGTCGCAGGCGGGGTGCTGCGGGCCGCTGGGAAACGCCGCGCCCGGGACGGCCGGTGGCCTGAGCTGGACTTCTGCGCGCTGGACCGCCCGAGCGGGGACGCGGAGGACACCCGGGAGCTGGTCCGGGCGATGCGCGGGCGCGGGGTCGCCGCCGTGGTGCTGCTCGGCGGGGACGGCACCGTGCGGGCCGCGGCCGCCGAGAGTGCCGACGTGCCGCTGCTGGCGCTGTCCACCGGTACGAACAACGCGTTCCCTGAGATGTGGGAGGCCACTGTCGCCGGCTCCGCCGCCGCGTTGCTGGCCACCGGGCAGGTGACGCCGGACGAGGCCACCTACCGGGCGAAGGCCCTGCGGGTGCACTGCGGGTCTGCCACCGAGATCGCGCTGGTGGACGTGTGCGTCTGCACCGTGGCGCATGTGGGTGCCCGGGCGCTGTGGGAGGTCGGCACGCTGCGCGAGCTGTACTGCGCGTTCGCCGAGCCGCACGCCATCGGACTGTCCAGCATCGCCGGCCTGGTGGCGCCGACCGGGCGCGGCGACCGGGACGGGGTGGCGCTTCGGCTGGCCGGCGACGCCGCCGCTCCGCGCCGGGTGCTGGCCCCGGTCGCCCCCGGCGTGCTCGCCTCGGTCGGGGTGCTGGACGTGGCGCCGCTGCGCGCGGGTGAGCCGATGACCAGCGCGGTCCCGAGGGGCACCGTCGCGGTGGACGGGGAGCGGGAGCTCGAGTTCGGCCCGAACACCCCGGTCACCGTCACGCTCACCCCGCACGGCCCGACCGTGCTCGACGTACGGGCCGCGCTGGCCCGCGCCGCCGAGCGCGGGCTTTTGGTGTCCGGCATCCAGGAACCTGTGACGACTTTTCAGGAGGTCAGATGAAGTACGAAGGCGACAGCGAGCGAGCATCGCAGCGAGCGACAGCGAGCGAGGAGCGGAACGAGCGCGGAGCCGAGCAGTGAGAGCAGCTCGGTACCACGGACGCGGCGACATCCGGATCGACGAGGTACCCGAGCCCGAGGCGGGGCCCGGTCAGGTGAAGGTGGCCGTGGACTGGTGCGGCATCTGCGGCAGCGACCTGCACGAGTTCCTGGAGGGCCCGCTGTTCATCCCGCCGCCCGGCTCCCCGCACCCGCTCACCGGGGAGACCCTGCCGGTGGTGATGGGCCACGAGTTCGCCGGCACGGTCGCCGAGCTGGGCGACGGCGTCACCGGGGTCAGCGTGGGTGACCGGGTCGCCGTGGAGCCGTACTACGTGTGCGGAACCTGTTCCGCGTGCCAGGCCGGGCGCTACAACATCTGCCGGTCGCTCGGGTTCGTCGGGCTGGCCGGTGCGCAGGGCGGCTTCTCCGAGCGCTGCGTGGTCGACCAGCGCTGGATCCACCCCCTGGGCGAGCTGAGCACCGACCTCGGTGCACTGGTCGAGCCGCTGGCGGTGGGCTACCACGCGGTGCGGCTGTCCGCGCTGCCGAAGGGCGGTACCGCGGTGGTATTCGGCGCCGGCCCGATCGGGCTGGTCACCATGGCCTCGCTGAAGGCCACCGGCGCCGGGCAGATCATCTCGGTGGAGCCGGCCGCCGCGCGCAAGGGCAAGGCACCCGGCGCGGGCGCCGACGTGGTCCTGGACCCGACCGAGGTGGACGTGCCGACGGCGGTCCGCGATCTCACCGAGGGGGCCGGCGCGGACGTGGCGTTCGAGTGCGCCGGCATCGACGCGGTGCTGGCCAGCGCGATCGGCTCGGTGCGCCCCGGCGGAACCGTGGTGAACGTGGCGATCTGGGGCCACGCCGCGACCGTCGACATGAACTCGCTGGTGATCTCCGAGGTGGCCGTGCTCGGCTCGTTGGCGTACTGCGGCGACCACCCGGACACCATCCGGCTGCTCACCGACGGCATCGTCGACGCCGGCCAGTTCATCACCGCGCGGATCGGGCTGGACGAGCTGGTGGACGGCGGTTTCCGGCAGTTGATCGAGCACAAGGACGAGCACGTCAAGATCCTCGTCCACCCGTAGGTCAACCCGGCAGAGGAGGCAAACATGACAGCGCAACGCGTCGCGCTGGTGACCGGCGGTGGCCGGGGCATCGGCCGAGGGATCGCACTGCGGCTGGCCGGGGACGGGCTCGCCGTCGCGGTCAACGACATCGACCCCACCACCGCCTCGGCGGTCAGTAAGGAGATCACCGCCGCCGGTGGCCGGTCGGTGGCGGTACCGGCGGACGTGACCGACCGGGACGCCGTCTTCGACATGGTCGCCCGCGCCTGTGACGAGCTGGACCGGCTCGACGTGATGGTCGCCAACGCGGGGATCGCCCAGGTCAAGACGCTGTTGGAGGTGACCCCGAAGGACCTCGAGACGATGTTCTCGGTGAACGTGTTCGGGGTGGTCTACTGCCTGCAGGCCGCCGCCGAGCGGTTCATCGCACAGGGCAGCGGCGGGAAGATCATCAACGCCGCCTCCATCGCCGCGCACGCCGGGTTCGACTACCTCGGGCATTACTCGGCCACCAAGTTCGGCGTCCGCGCGATCACCCAGGCCGCCGCCAAGGAGCTGGCCAAACACCGGATCACGGTGAACGCCTACTGCCCGGGGATCGTCGGCACCGACATGTGGGACCTGATCGACGAGAAGCTCGGGTCCTACCTGGGCACCAAGAAGGGCGAGGCGCTCGCCAACTACTCCGAGCTCATCGCACTGGGGCGGGTGCAGACCCCCGACGACGTGGCCGGGTTCGTCTCCTACCTGGCCGGACCGGATTCGGATTACATGACCGGGCAGTCGGTCATGATCGACGGAGGGATCGTGATGTCATGACCGGCACGCTGCCAACCCAGGCGACCCAGGAGCTCGGACCGGACGCACTGCTCCAGGCCTACCGCACGATGCGCACCATCCGCGAGTTCGAGGAGCGGGTGCACGAGGAGTTCTCCAGCGGGGACATCCCCGGTTTCGTGCACCTCTACGCGGGGGAGGAGGCGTCCGCGACCGGCGTCTGCAGCCACCTCGACGACCGGGACGCGATCGCCTCCACCCACCGCGGACACGGCCACTGCATCGCCAAGGGCGTCGACGTGATCGGCATGATGGCCGAGATCTACGGCCGGGTCAGCGGCTCGTGCAAGGGCAAGGGCGGCTCAATGCACATCGCCGACCTGTCCAAGGGCATGCTCGGCGCGAACGGCATCGTGGGCGGTGGGCCGCCGCTGATCTGCGGGCGGGCTCTGGCGTCCAAGCAGCTGGCTACCGGCGGGGTCGCGGTGGCGTTCTTCGGCGACGGCGCCTCCAACCAGGGCACCACGCTGGAGTCGCTGAACCTGGCGACCGTGTGGAACCTGCCGGCGATCTTCGTGGCGGAGAACAACGGCTACGCCGAGGCGACCTCGTCGAGCTGGTCGGTGGCCACCGACGACATCGCCGACCGGGCAGCGGCGTTCGGCATGCCGGGCGTGATCGTGGACGGGTTCGACTTCTTCGCGGTGTACGAGGCCGCCGGCGAGGCGATCGCGCGGGCCCGGGAGGGCGGCGGCCCCACGCTGATCGAGGTGAAGTTCACCCGCTACTTCGGCCACTTCGAGGGCGACCAGCAGCTCTACCGGGGCGACGAGGTGGCCCAGGCGCGGGAGAAGCTGGACTGCCTGAAGCGGTTCCGGGCCAGGGTGACCGAGTCCGGTGAGCTGACCGCCGAGCAGTTGGACGCGGTGGACGCCGAGGTGGCGACACTGATCGACCGCTCCGTGGACGAAGCCAAGGCGGCCCCCAGACCCGGGCCGGAAGATCTGCTGACCGACGTCTACGTCTCGTACTGAGTCCGGGGAGGAGCGAACACGATGGCACGCAGCATCAGCTACCGCGAAGCGATCAACGAGGCGATCGACCAGGAGATGGCCCGCGACCACCGGGTGGTGGTGTTCGGCGAGGACAACGTCGGCGGCACCGGGGCGCCGGGGGAGATGGACGCCTGGGGCGGTGTGCTCGGGGTGACCAAGGGCCTCTACGGCAAGTACCCGGGCCGGGTGCTGGACACCCCGATCTCGGAGTCGGCGTTCATCGGCGCCGCGGTCGGCGCGGCCACCGGCGGCCTGCGCCCGGTCGCCGAGCTGATGTTCATCGACTTCATGGGCGTCTGTTTCGACCAGATCTTCAACCAGGCCGCCAAGTTCCGGTACATGTTCGGCGGCAAGGCGGTCACCCCGGTGGTCATCCGGACCATGTGGGGCGCCGGGCTGCGCGCCGCGGCGCAGCACTCCCAGTCGCTGCTGTCGGTGTTCACCCACGTGCCCGGCCTGAAGGTGGCCGCGCCGTCCAACCCGTACGACGCGAAAGGCCTCCTCATCGCGTCCATCCGGGACGACGACCCGGTCATCTTCGCCGAGCACAAGATGCTCTACGACATGACCGGCGAGGTGCCGGAGGAGAGCTACGTGATCCCGTTCGGGGAGGCGAACATCGTGCGGGAGGGTTCGGACGTCACCATCGTGGCGATCGGGCGGATGGTCGGCATGGCGGAGGAGGCCGCGGCCGAGCTGGCCGGCGCCGGCATCGAGGCCGAGGTCATCGACCCGCGCACGACCAGCCCGCTGGATCTGGACACCATCCTCGAGAGCGTGGAGAACACCGGCCGGCTGGTCGTGGTGGACGAGTCGAACCCGCGCTGCTCGCTGGCCTCCGACATCGGCGCCTCGGTCGCGCACGAGGCATTCGGCGCGCTGCGGGCGCCGATCCAGCTGGTCACCGGGCCGCACACGCCGGTGCCGTTCGCCTCCTCGCTGGAGGACCTGTTCATCCCGGACGCGCAGAAGGTCATCGGCGCCGTGAAGACCGCCGTCGACTGGGAGAGGTGACCGTGGCTTCCCAGCGGCGCGAGCCGAGCTTGCGGAGCGAACATGGCTGAGCGGAGCTTGCGGAGCGAACATCATGGCTGAGCGGAGCTTGCGGAGCGAACATCATGGCTGACGAGCGCATCCAGCGGGTGACCATGCCCAAATGGGGCCTCTCGATGAAGACCGGCAAGATCATTGAGTGGTTCGTGGCCGAGGGCGACACCATCGCCAAGGGCGACGACCTGGCAGACATCGAGACCGAGAAGATCGCCGGCACTCTGGAGTCCCCTCGCGAGGGGCTGCTGCGCCGGATCGTCGGGGAGACCGGCAAGGACCTGCCGGTCGGGGCCACGCTCGCGGTGGTGGCGCCGGCCGAGGTACCCGACGACGAGATCGAGGCGGTGGTCGCCGAGGCGATGGCCCAGCTCGAGTCCGGTGCGCTGGACGAGGGCGACGAGGTGGCGCCGAGCACCGTCGAGGTGGACGGCCGGTCGATCTCCTACATCACGCTCGGCGCCGGTGATGACGGCAGCGGCGGCGACCCGGTGGTGCTGGTGCACGGGTTCGGTGGGGACAAGAACTCCTGGCTGTTCGTGCAGCAGCCGCTGTCCGAGACGCACACCGTGCACGCGCTGGACCTACCGGGGCACGGCCAGTCCGGCAAGGACGTCGGCGACGGCTCGCTGGACACCCTCGCCGACACTGTGCTCGGCTTCCTGGACGCGGTCGGGGCGGATCGGGCGCACCTGGTCGGGCACTCCCTCGGTGGCGCGGTGGTTGCCCGGGTGGCGGCCAGGTCACCGGAGCGGGTGGCCTCGCTGGGGCTGCTCGCTCCGGCCGGGTACGGCTCGGCGGTGGATGCGGAGTACCTGCGTGGCTTTGCCGCCGCATCGTCGCGCCGCGAGCTCAAGCCGCTGCTCGGGCGGCTGTTCGCGGACGAGTCGCAGGTGACCAGGCAGCTGGTGGACGACCTGCTGAGGTACAAGCGGCTGGACGGGGTGTCCGAGGCGCTGACGACGATGCTCGGCACCCTGTTGGTCGGCGATCAGCAGGCCATCGACCTGCCGGCGCTGCTGGAGAAGGTCAGCGTCCCGGTCACCGTCGTCTGGGGCGGCGCGGATCGGATCCTGCCGGTGCCGGACGGGGTTGACCTGCAGCGGGTGGACGCCGGGCACATGCTGCACATGGAGGCCGCCAACGACGTGCTCCGGCACATCCAGGCCACCGTCAGCTGACCCCCTGTGAGTGGCGAGTTGGGCTATAGCCCAACTCGCCACTCGCCGGGCACCTGCCGTCCACCCAGATCCGCGGCACCGACACAGCTGGCCGCGCAGCTGGGCCGTACAGCCCGGCCGCGGCTCGCGGTGACAGCCAGCGGACACGACGCAGGTTCTGTGCGAACCGCGGCAGGTCTGTGCGAGTGGCGGACGGGGCCATGAGGTGATGGCCAACTCGGTGGAGCGATGGAGAACTCGGTGCAATTTCAAGGTCAACGTAACGTGAGGCCGGTTCATCCGAGGCAAAACCGCACTGGCGTTACGTTCGTCGCGACACGGCGCTGCAGCTCGGCGACACAGACCAGCCGCGGCTCGCACAGACCTTGCAGCGTCTGTGCGAGCGGCGGCGGGTCTGTGCGAGCGGCGGCGCGCGGCGGTGGGTCTGTGTGAGCCGCGGAAGGGGCTACGAGGTGATGTCCTTGCGGGTGAAGCGCCAGGCGGCGAGCGCGCAGAACACCGCGCAGTAGGCCAGCGCGGAGAACACCCCCCGGGTCATGTCGCCCCAGTCGATCTGCGCCGAGAGCAGGTCGGACCAGGCCGGGCCGTAGTGCGTCGGCAGGTAGTTGCGCAGCCCTTCCAACGCGGTGATGGTGTCCAGGATCTGCGAGAGGATGGACGTCATCACGGCGCCGCCGACCGCGCCGAGCGGTGCGTCGGTGCTCACCGACAGCAGCAGCGCCAGCCCGGCCACCCAGCTCAGGTGCAGCGCCACGTACACCGCCGCGAGCAGGATGCGACCGGCGGCCTGGCCGTAGCTCAGCGACTCCCCGGTCGGGCTGACCAGGTCCGTGGCGCCGTACGCCAGCGACCCGACCAGCAGCGCCACCGCCGGCAGCAGCACGACCGCGAAGAGCGAGAGGCCGGCCGCGACGATCGCCTTCTGCCGCAGCAGCCGGGTGCGGGGCACCGGCGCGGCCAGCAGGTAGCGCAGGCTGGACCAGGATGCCTCGCTGGCCACGGTGTCGCCGAAGAACAGCGCAACCACGACGACCAGCAGGAAGCTGGACGAGGCGAACAGGGCGAAGACGGTGAAGTTGGGGCCGCTGCCCTTGGCCAGGTCGACCAGGGTCAGTGAGCCGTTGGCCGGGCCGGGCTTGGACAGTTGGAAGGCGAGCCAGAGCAGCACGGGCAGCAGCACGACCAGGCCCACCGAGACCTGGGTGCGGCGCCGGGCGAGCTGGCGCGCGAGCTCCACCCGCAGCCGCAGTGTCCGACCGGCCCGGTAGCCGGGCGCCGCGGTGGTGGTGTGCCCCCTCGGCTGGCGCGCTGTCACGAGCTCGCCGGGTGCGACCGTCGGCTCGACCGCCGCTGACTCCGTGCTCACGGTGTCCGCTCCTCTCCGACCAACTGCAGGAACGCATCTTCCAGCCGGCGCCTCGGCCCGGCCGCCTCGACCGCGACACCGCTCCGGACCAGCCGGCCGACCACGTCCGCCCTCGGCGTGCCGTTCAGGTCGGCGTGCACCGAGTCGCCGTCAACCTGGACCGAGCCCACCCCGGCGAGCTCGCGGAGCAGCGCGGCGGCGCGTTCCGGGTCGTCCACCCGGAAACTGGCCTGTCCACCGCCGGCCACCAGATCCGCGACCGAGCCGTCGGCGACCACCTTGCCCCGGTGCATCACCACTACGTGGTCGCAGGTCTGCTCGACCTCGGCGAGCAGGTGGCTGGAGACGAGCACCGAGCGCCCGTCGCGCGCATAGTTGCGCAGCACCTCGCGCATGGCGTGGATCTGCGGCGGGTCCAGTCCGTTGGTCGGCTCGTCCAACACGAGCAGGTCGGGCAGCCCGAGCATGGCCTGGGCGATCGCCAGCCGCTGCCGCATGCCCTGGCTGTAGGTGCGCACCGCCCGCTCCAGCGCGCTGCCGAGCCCGGCGATCTCGAGGGCCTCGTCCAGGTGCGCGTCCGCCGCCGGGCGCCCGGTGCTGGCCCAGTAGAGCCGCAGGTTGGCCGCCCCGGACAGGTGCGGCAGCAGGCCAGGGCCCTCCACGAACGAGCCGACCCGGGACAGCACCGCGGCGCCCGGGGTGACCTGGTGGCCGAACACTCGCAGGGTGCCCTCGGTGGGGTGGATCAGGCCCATCAGCATCCGCAGCACCGTGGTCTTGCCGGCGCCGTTCGGCCCGAGCAGACCGAGTACCTGGTTGTGTCGCGCGGTGAACGACACCCCGTCCACCGCGGTGATCCCACCCGGGTAGGACTTCCGCAGGCCCTCGATGACCAGCGGCGGCAGCTCGTCGGCACCGGTCTCCCCGTGAGCCCTGCCGGTCCCGTCGGTTCCGCTCGGTGCGGCGGTGCCGACCGCCGGCGCTGCCTCCCGGCGCCGGCGCAGCAACCAACCGACCAGTCCGGCGAGCAGTGCCAGTGCCACGATCACCGCGATCCCGACGGCCGGCCCGGTGGGCACGGTGTTCGCGGTGGCCGACCTGCCCGGGACCACCGGAACGGCGAGCCCACCGGTGTCGACCGAGGCGGTCCCACCGTCGGCCGCGCCTGCGCCGGCGAGCCCGATGCGCCACACCGCGGTACCGGTGGAACCCTGGTAGGCCTGGTCGGTGGTGGCGACGGCGACCACCAGCCGATGTCCGGCGGCGATCGGCGCCACGACGGCGGGCAGCGTGACGGTCACCTCGGCGGGACCACCCCCGGCCGGCAGCGGGATGCGCATGGGTGCGACCGCGCCGCCGAGCAGGGTGCGCCGGCCGTCCGGCCCGAGGTCGAGCACGCTGCCGAACAGCACAGCCTCGGCCGCGGTCGGCTGGCCCGGTACCGCGCCGACGGTGAGCCGGATCCGGGGCGAGCCGGCGATCAGCACCTGGCTGGGCAGCGGGTCGCTGCCGAACGTGGCGGACTGGCCGGGCAGCGCGGACCCGATCGCGGCCAGCCGGCCGGCCAGACTGCCCAGCGCGCCGCCGATCCCGGGCACCGCGGTGAGCGCGGCAGGGGTGCCGCCGGGCGGGTTGAGCACGTCCTGGGCGGCGCCGTGCAGCGCGATCGTGTCGAGCTGTACCGGCGGCGCACCGGCCAGCCCCGGGTAGTGCTCGGCGGTGACCGTACGGACCGTCGGGGTGCCCCGCCCGCCTCGGACACCACCCTGCACCGCGTAGTCGAGGCCGCCGACCAGCGGTGCCGCGGTGTCCGGGGCGGCCGGGTTGCCGAGGTACTTGTCGAACCAGGCGCCGATCCGGGCCCGCACCGTCGGCCCAGGGGCTCCGCCGTCGTGGCCGCCCGAGTACCAGATCACCGAGACCGGGCCACCGCCGGCGGCGATCTCGCGGGCGGTCGCGTCGGCCTGGTCCAACCCGAACAGGGTGTCCGTCTCGCCCTGGATGAGCAGGGTGGGCGCGGTGATCCGGCCGGCCACGCTCGCCGGCGAGGAGCGCCGCAGCAGCTCGATGGTGGCCGGGCTGGCCCGGCCCGTGGTGGCCGACTCCGCGTAGGCCTGACAGACCGCCGGCACGAACCGCCCGCAGCTGGTGGGTGGGGCGGTGTTCGGCGGGGCCAGTGGCGCCGAGGCGGCCGCCGGCGGGGACCCGGCGGCGGGGCCGGGAGCGGTGGAGCCGGCCGCGGTGGAGCCGGTGGCCGAGGTGGAGGACGGTACCTCGACGTCCGACGAGGCCGGCGTGTCGTCCACCGGTGGGGCGGCCGTGGCCGGTGCGGCGCCGGAGCGGCCTGGGTTGGTGTTCAGTCCGGCCGAGAAGAAGATGCCGGCCCAGCCGCGCTTGAACACCCCGTCCGGGCCGAACACGCCGTGCGCCGGGGTGTCCGAGGGGAGCGGGCCGGTGGTCGCCGTGTTCGGGAACAGCGCCTGGCCGAGGTCGTTCCAGGTGATCGCCGGTGCGATCGCGTCCACCCGATGGTCATAGCCGGCGAGCAGCAGCGCCAGCGCGCCGCCGTAGGAGCCGCCGGTGACACCGACCCGAGGGTCGCCGGGCCGATCGAGGCGCACCTCGGGGCGGGTGGCCAGGTAGTCGATCAGGCGGGACGCGTCGGCCACCTCGTAGTCGGGGGAGTCCAGTGCGATCTGCCCGGTGCTGCGGCCGAAGCCCCGCGCGGACCAGGCCAGCGCGACGAAACCGAGGTTGGCCAGGTCCCTGGCGTCCGCGTCCACCGACGTCTTGCTGCCGCCGAACCCGTGCGCCACCAGCACGGCCGGCGCCGGGGTGGTTGCCGGCAGGTAGATCGTGGCGTCCAGCGAGACCGGACCAGGCTGACCGGGGCCACCGGGCACGCTGAGCCGGAACTCCTGGATGCGCGGCTGGGCGGGTCCGCTCCGGGCGGCACCGATCGCGGCGGCCGCCCCGGCGAGCAGCACCAGCGCGAGCACGACGAGCACGGCGACGACCCGGCGGCGGGTGACCCGGAGCCGGGCCGTCACTGAGGGCACTCCTCGAAGGTATCTGACGACGGCGCCAGGGTCCGTCAGGTCAGATCGCGGGTCAGATTTCGGTCAGATCGCGGGTCGACCCGGGGGTCAGATTGCTGGTCAAATCTCCGTGGCGTGCTGGACCCTCGGGTCGCCGGCGAAGAACGGCCCGATCAGTTCCCGCCAGCGGGGGAAGCGGTCGGACTCGCGGAAACCCTTGGTGTGCGCTTCGAGGGTGTCCCACTCGACGAGCAGTACGAACGTCGACGGCGACTCGATGCCGCGGACCATCCGGGCGTTGCGGAACCCCGGGGTGGCGGCGGCCAGTGGCAGCGCCTCCCGGTACGCGGCGGCGAAGTCGTCCTCGTGGCCGGGTTGAATGGCGAACTCTGCAATCTCCAGGACCATGCGCTCATCATGGGCGGGTGTGCCGGGAGCCGCGACTCGGTGTGCTGGGAGCCCCGACTCGGTGTGCCGGGAGCCGCGACTCGGTGTGCTGGGAGCCCCGACTCGCGGGGGTGGGGCGCGGGCCCGGTGCGATTCCTCACGTCCGGGTGGCGCCGGCTGGCGCCCGGCTGAAACTTAGGCCAGACTCAGCATTGCCTAGGGGAGTATCCCGCAATCGGCGACATCGTCAGCACGGCGGCAGAGCGCCCGGTGTCATCGGCCAGCGAAAGTTGGCGGGAGAGACTTCGGTCCATGACCGATGATCTTGTCCGGAGGCGTCACCAGTGAATGTCCCAGTTTGGCTGTGGTTCGTTACCGTCGCCGCGTTGCTCGCGGTGATCCTGGTCGACCTGTTTGTGGTCGACAGCCACCCACACCGGGTGAAGTTCGCCGAGGCGACCCGCTGGGTTCTGTTCTACCTGGCGCTGGCGGTCCTGTTCGGGCTCGGTGTCTGGTACTTCGCCGGCGGCACCTCGGCCGGCGAGTTCTTCGCCGGCTACCTCACTGAGTACTCGCTCTCGGTCGACAACCTGTTCATCTTCGTGATCATCATGACCGCGTTCCGGGTGCCGGAGGAGCACCAGCACCGGGTACTGCTGGTCGGTGTGGTGATAGCGCTGGTCATGCGCGGCGCGTTCATCGCCGTGGGGGCCGCGGCGATCGCCGAGTTCAGCTGGGTGTTCTACCTGTTCGCGGTGGTGCTGCTGGTGACCGCCTACCGGTTGGTCCGCAGCCACGGGGAGTCGGACAAGGAGTACAAGGAGAACAGCGCGCTGCGGCTACTGCGCCGGGTGCTGCCGGTGACCGACGAATACCACGGCACCCGCACGGTGGTCCGGATCGACGGCAAGCGCTGGGTCACCCCGATGCTGGTGGTGATGATCGCGATCGGCACCACCGACCTGCTGTTCGCGCTCGACTCCATCCCGGCGATCTTCGGGCTGACCAAGGAGCCCTACCTGGTCTTCACCGCCAACGCGTTCGCGCTGATGGGCCTGCGCCAGCTGTACTTCCTGCTCGGCAGCCTGCTCAAGCGCCTGGTGTACCTGTCCTACGGCCTGTCGGTCATCCTGGCCTTCATCGGCGTCAAGCTGGTGCTGGAGGCGCTGCACGAGAACGAGCTGCCGTTCATCAACGGCGGCGACGCGGTGCCGGTGCCGCAGGTCGGGATCGCGGTGTCCCTCGGGGTCATCGTGGGCGTTCTGGCGATCACCACAGTGGCCAGCTTGATCAAGACTCGGCGCGACGCGAACTCGGTGACTAGCACCACCGCGTAAGGTCGGCGACCCGCGCCCGGCGCACACTTGTCGGGTGAGTACCACCCAGCGGCCGGCTGAGCCCGGCTCAACCGTCTCTGGGTACCAGGTCGATCCGCGCCGTTGGCGGGCGCTCGGGGTGACCTTGGCGGCCGGCTTCATGGGCCTGCTCGACGTGAGCATCGTGGCGGTCGCGCTGCCCTCGATCGAGAAGTCGCTGGGCGTCTCCGCGTCCGGGGTGCAGTGGGTGGTGTCCGGCTACACGCTGGCCTTCGGCCTGGCCCTGGTGCCGGCCGGGCGACTCGGCGACGCGCTGGGTCGGCGGAAGATGTTCATCATCTCGCTCGGCGGGTTCGTGCTGACCAGCGCGCTCTGCGGCGCGGCGCCGTCGCTGTTGCTGCTGATCATTGCGCGGCTGGTGCAGGGGTTCACCGCCGGCATGCTGGGGCCGCAGAACTCCGGGGTGATCCAGGACCTGTTCCGGGGTGTCGAGCGCGGCCGGGCATTCGGCCTGTACGGCGCGTCGGTGGGGCTGTCCACCGCGGTCGGGCCGATCGTGGGTGGGGTCATCCTCGCGGTGTTCGGCGAGCCGGAGGGCTGGCGCTGGATCTTCTACGTGAACGTCCCGATCGGCCTGGTGGCTCTCGCGCTGGCGCCCCGGCTGCTGCCCGGGCGGAACGAGGAACAGGCCGCCGACACGACGCCGGTGCGCCGCCGGCTGGACCCGGTCGGCACGGTGTTGCTCGGCGCCGCGGTGCTGGCGATGATGCTGCCGTTGTTGGAGTACGACCGGTTCCGCGACCTGTGGTGGCTGATCGTGGTGGGTGCGGTGCTGCTGGTCGGCTTCGCCAGGTGGGAGTCGCGGGTGGCCCGGATCGGGCACCGGCCGCCGCTGCTCGACCCCCGGCTGCTCACCAGCACCCCCGGCTACGCGTCCGGCTCCGCGCTCGGGCTCACCTACTTCGTCGGGTTCAGTGGGATCTTCATCGTGCTCGCGCTGTTCTTCCAGCTCGGCCTCGGCTACTCGCCGCTGCACTCCGGGCTGGCGGTGACCTCGTTCGCGGTCGGCTCGGCGGTCTCGGCGTGGGCCGGCGGCGCGCTCGTGGCGCGCTGGGGCCGGTGGCTCACCGTCTACGGGCTGTGCCTCGTGGTGGGCGGGCTGATGGTCGCGGCGTTCGTGCTGCGCACCCACACCGGGTCGTCGGCCGCGCTGGTCTCGGCCGCACCGCTGCTGGTGGCCGGCATCGGCAGCGGCATGGTGATCACGCCGAACATCACGCTGACCCTCGGCGAGGTGCCGGTGCGGATGGCCGGGGCGGCCGGCGGGGCGCTGCAGACCGGCCAGCGGGTCGGTTCGTCGATCGGCACCGCGCTGCTGGCCGGGGTGTACTACACGGTGCTGGGTGTCGCGGGCCAACGTCCGGGCACGGCGATCTTCACCGCGTTGTTGTTCGCCGTGGGTTTCGTGCTGGTCGCGTTGGCGATCGCGGTTCTCGAGCTGGTCCGCGGCGGTGATCGGCGGGTGCGGCCCGAGCCAATCCACGAGGCACTCGGTGAGTGAGCCCCGGCCCGGCCAGCCCGGGATGCGGCGTTCGCTGCTGGCGACGCTGCTCGGCAACACCCTCGAGTGGTTCGACTGGCAGGCGTACGCGATCTTCTCGGTGTTCTTCTCCGCGCAGTTCTTCCCGAAGAGCTCCAGCGTGTCCGCGCTGCTCGGCACGCTCGCGATCTTCGCGGTCGGGTTCTTCTTCCGGCCGCTCGGCGGGCTGCTGATCGCCGGGTTCACCGACCGGGCCGGGCGGCGCGGCGGGCTGGTGCTCTCGGTGCTGCTGATGGCGGCCGGCAGCCTGCTGATCGCGGTCAGCCCGACGTACGCGCAGGTCGGTGCGCTGGCGCCGATCCTGCTGCTGCTCGCCCGGATCCTGCAGGGGCTGTCCACCGGCGGGGAGTTCGCCGCGTCCGCCAGCTACCTGGCCGAGATCGCGCCACCTCGGCGGCGGGGGTTCGTGACCAGTTTCTTCTATGTGTCCAACGTGATCGGCACGCTGCTCGCGACGGTGCTGGGAGCGGTGCTGGTGGGCACCCTCGGCGCCGCCCAGATGCGGGACTGGGGTTGGCGGCTGCCGTTCGTCGTCGGCGCGTTGCTGGCACTGGTCGCGCTGTACCTGCGGGCCCGGCTGGTGGAGAGCGCCGCGTTCACCGCGCAGCGGAGCCGGCCGGAGCGGCCCACCCTGCGCGCGTTCCGCGAGCACCCTGCCGCGGTGGCCAGGGTGGTCGGCTTCACCGTCGGCGGCACGGTGGCCTACTACACCTTCGCGGTCTACCTGCCCAGCTATGCGCTGCAGGTCAAGGGGGTGCCCACGTCGTCCGCACTGTGGGCCTCGATCGCCGCGCAGCTCGTACTGGTGCTGATCCTTCCGCCGCTAGGCGCGCTGTCCGACCGGATCGGCCGGCGCCCGCTGCTGATCTACTTCGGGCTCGGCTTCGTGCTGTTGTCGGTGCCGCTGTTCGCGCTGATGTCGGCGTCCGGCTGGTCGCTGTTCCTGGTGATGACGATCGGGTTGGTGCTGTTCGCCGGCTACGGCGCGGTCGCCCCGGTGGCGATGGCGGAGCTGTTCCCGACCTCGGTGCGGACCGCCGGTATCGGCCTGCCCTACGCGCTGACGGTGGCCATCTTCGGCGGCACCGCGCCGTACCTGGTGACCTCGCTGAGCCAGACTGGCCGGGGTGCGGTGTTCCCGTGGTACCTGGCGGCCACCTGCCTGATCAGCCTGATCGTCTACCTCACGGCCACGGAGACCCGCACCGTCGACCTGACCGAGCCGGCCGGGCGCTAGCTCCGGCCGGTGTCCCTCGCGCGGCGGTCAGGTCGGCCGCTCGAGGTGGTGCAGCTCGACGTCGAGCAGGCGGCCGGCCTCGATGCGGGCGGTCATCCAGGTGTGTGTCGGCTGGCGCCTGCGGTCTGTGGGGGAGCCGGGGTTGAGCAGCCGCAGGCCGGTGTCGGCGACCGTGTCCCAGGGGATGTGGCTGTGCCCGAACACGAGCACGTCGGTGTCCGGGAACCGGCTCGCGCAGCGCCGCTCCCGGCCACTGGATTGGCCGGTCTCGTGCACCACAGCCAGCCGCACGCCGTCCAGCTCGGCCGTGGCCACCTCGGGTAGCCGGGCGCGCAGCTCGGCGCCGTCGTTGTTGCCCACCACGCCGATCAGCCGCCGTGCCCGCGCCTCGAGCTCGTCCAGCAGGGCCGTGCCGACCCAGTCGCCGGCATGCACCACCACGTCCGCCGCCTCGACCGCGCGCCACAGTGGCTCGGGTATCCGCCGGCCCCGGCCGGGCAGATGGGTGTCGGAGATCAGCAGCAACCGCACCTGGCCCATCGTGCGGCACGCCGACAGCGCCCCGCACGCCGGCACCCCTGTGAGTGGTATTGGTCGCTCAATACCACTCACAGGCCAGGCGTACCGGGCCGCACCGTGGCGGCCAGCGCCGCGGCGAGCAGGAACCCGCAACCGGCCACCAGCGCGCCGGCGTGCAGCCCGGGCACGAACCGGCCGGGACCGGCGAGCAGGCTGCCCAGCAGCGCGACCCCGACCGCCGAGCCGACCTGCCGGCCCGCGTTGAACACCGCGGCCGCCACACCGCCGGTGGCCTCCGGCGCGGCGGACATGATCGCCGCCGTGGCCGCCGGCATGGTGAACGCGGTGCCGAAGCCGGCGGCCAGCATCGCCACGGCCAGCACCGGGTACCCGGTAGCCGGCCCGGCGAGCAGCCAACCGAACAACCCGGCCGCGCCGACCACCAACCCGAGCACCATCGGCAGCCGGGGCCCGGTGCGCGCGGTGACCCGGCCGGCCAGCGCCGAGGACACCATCGCCATACCGAGTGCGGGCAGCAGGGCGAGACCGGCCGTACGGGCGTCGTAACCGCGGAGCTGCTGGAAGTACACGGTGGCCACGAAGATCATTCCGTAGAAACCGAGGTTGAGCAGTAGCCCGACCGCGGCGGCCACCCGGAAGGTGTGCGAGGCGAACAGTATCGGCGGCAGCAGCGGGTGCCTCGCCCGCCGCTCGAGCAGCACGAACCCGCCCCCGGCGAGCACGGCCACCGCGGCCGAGGCGAGCACCGGGGGAGCGCTCCAGCCGCGTCCGCCGACCTCGATGAGGCCACTGGTCAGCGCTGCCACCGCCAGCGCACCGAGGGACTGGGCCGGCAGGTCCAACCCGCGCCGACCGCCCCACCCGGTGGCGGCCGGCGCCGGCACGTACCGGACCGTCAGCGCGAGCGCGAGCAGCCCGACCGGCACGTTGAGCGCGAACACCGAGCGCCAGCCCCACCCGCTGACCAGCAGGCCGCCCAATACCGGGCCGGCGCCGGCGGCGACGCCGGCGACCGCGCCCCAGGCACCGAACGCAGGTGCCCGCGCCGCCCGGTCCGGGTAGGCGGCCCGCAGCAGCGACAGCGAGGCCGGCACCTGCAGCGCCGCCCCGACGCCCTGCGCCAACCTGGCGGCGACCAGCAGCCCCGCGCTCGGGGCGGCCGCGCAGCCCAGCGAGGCGACGGTGAACACACACAGCCCGGTGAGCAGCACCCGGCGGCCGCCGAGCCGGTCACCAGCGCCGCCCGAGGGCAGCAGCAGCATGGCGAAGACCAGCGTGTAGCCGTCGACCACCCACTGCAGGCCGGTGACGCCCACCGACAGGTCACGCCCGAGCGAGGGCACCGCCACCGAGACGACGGTGACGTCCAGGATCACCATGAAGTAGCCGAGGCACAGCGCCACCAGGGCCACCGAGGGCCTGGCCGGTTCCGTGGTGTCCGGTTCCGTGGTGTCCGGTGCCGTGGTGTCCGGTTCCGAGGTTCGAGTCCGATTGCCCACGGCTCCGAGTGTCCGTCGCCAAGACTTCGGTGGATGCCGAAGTGTTCTCGCGCGGCTCCCGGTGTTCGTGGCTGGCCGGCGTCGTGCGTGGGCTGGCCAGGGCGGGGTGTCCGGGGGTCAGGCTCCGACGCCGTGCAGCAGCCGGGTCATCGCGGTCCCGCACAGCACCCGGAACTCGGCGTCGGACAGGCCGAGCCGGCCGGCGTGCTGCATCGAGATCAGCCCGTGCATCAGCGCGGCGATGCTCAGCGCCACCTCGGCGACCTCGTCGGGGGCGAACAGACCCCGGTGCATGCCCTCGTCCACGGCGGCCGCCACCGCGTTGAGCACCGGGGACTCGTCGGAGCGGAAGTCACCGCCGCTCCGGCCGCCCCGGTGGTCGTGCAGCAGTGTGTACAGCTTCGGCTGCTCCAGCGCGAAGTCCAGCAGCCCGTTGAGGGTCCGGCGGAGCTCGGCGCGGGGGTTGTCCCTCGGCTCGCCTCGTCCCCAGCGGTCGGTGAGCTCGACCCAGCCCTGTTCGGCCACCGCGCGCAGCAGCGCGTCCCGATCCGAGAAGTGCCGGTAGATCGCCATCGGGGTGATCCCGACGGCCGCGGCCACCCGCCGCATGCTGACCCTGTCGGCGCCCTCGTCGAGCACGATCGTCCTGGCCGCCGCCGCGATGCGATCCGCGGTGCCGACGGCCATTAGTCCACCGTAGAGCAGCCCTGGATCACCGTATGTGTACGGCGTAGACACGACCGGGTGATCCGCTGTACGGCTGGCGGCGAGATCGCCTCAGGTTGCCTCGGTGTGGCAGTGGTAACACACGGGCGGGCTGTTCCGATGCTCCCAGGAGAGTGTCCGCGCGTTCCAGCCAGCGGAAGGCCGACTGAGCATGGGTCCACCGCCGACCACCGGCCCGCGCCATGCGCGGCGTTCCGGAGTGCGCGGTCGCCGGGCGCTCCGGCCCCGATCAGGCCAGGCCCGGCTCTCCGAGCGGTCGTTCTTCCCCCGGTTGCGTTATCCGTGGCTGGTGGCGGGCGTCGCCGTGCTCGCGCTGTGCTGCGCTGGCGTGGCCGGCGCGGCGGTGATCGGCACCCCGACCGAGGTGTTCCCCGGCGCGGCCGACGGGAGTACCCCGGTCACCGACCGTGCCTCCGTCGCCGAGACCGCCCCGGCCCGGCCGCTCGCCAAGGGACACCTGGCCAGCCCCGTCCCGGTGCCGATCGCCAACGCGCATGTGCGCTACGAGATCGACGGGCCGGCGTGGGCCGGCTTCGTCACGTTCACCACCGCCCGCCATGGTCTGGCCGTGCCGGAGACGCCGATCCAGCTGCCGTGGCGCACCGAGTTCGACGCGTCCCAGGGCTTCATCCCGACGATCACCGCGCAGAACGCCGGCGACGGTGCGATCAGCTGCCGGATCAGCGTGAACGGCGCGGTGGTCTCCGACGTGACCAGCGACGGCACCCACGGAGTCGCCACCTGTACCGGCAACGTCGTCCGATAGCTCCCCGGCTCGCGCCCTAGGCTGCGGGGACAGCGAGCGAACGGGGTGACATGACCGGCAACAGGTTGCGACGCGTGTGGGACACCCGGGCGGCGCTCGGGGCGTGGTGCTGGATCCCGGCCCCCGCCGTGGTCGAACAGCTGGTGTGGTGCGGCTTCGATTTCATCCTCTTCGACTGCCAGCACGGTGAGTACGGGATCTCCGACCTGGAGCCACTGCTGCGGGTCACCACGAACACCGAGGTCACGCCCGTGGTGCGGGTGCCCACGAACGACTACTACGCGATCGGGCACGCGCTCGACGCCGGCGCCGAGGTCATCGTGGTGCCGATGGTGGAGACCCGGGAGGACGCCGAGCGGGCGGCAGCGGCGAGCCGGTTCTTCCCGGCCGGGACCCGCAGCTACGCCGGCACCAGGTCCACCCAGGTGCTGGGCGCCGATCCGGAGCAGGTGAACCGGGAGGTGGCCTGTCTGGCGATGGTGGAGACCGCCACCGGCCTGGCCAACGTCGCCGAGATCGCCGCCACCCCGGGCATCGACGGGATCTTCATCGGGCCGGCGGACCTGGCCATCACACTCGGTCTGCCGCCCGGGCCGCCGCCGTTCGCACCCGAGGTGGAGAAGGCCGTCGACCAGGTGGTCGCGGCCTGCGGTTCGGCCGGCGTGGTTCCCGGGCTGGCCGCGGGCAGCGACTACGCCGCCAGGGGCCTGCGCTTCCTCACCGTGACCGGCGACCGCGTGCTGCTCCGCCGCGGCCAGGCTGAGCTGGCCGCGGCGCGCGGTGCGCTCGGCTCCCGATCAGCCGGCTGACCCCGGCGGGCGATTCGCCGTACCCCGCACCTCCTCGACACCCCGGACCGCCAGCCGGTCGGCGCGTTCGTTCTCGGGGTGTCCGGCGTGGCCCTTGACCCATTTCCACTCCACCCGGTGCGGGCGGGCGGCCGTGTCGAGGCGTTGCCAGAGGTCGGCGTTCTTCACCGGGGCCTTGTCCCTGGTCTGCCAGCCATTGTTCTTCCAGCGGGGCAGCCAGGACGTGATGCCGTTGCGCACGTACGTGCTGTCGGTGTAGATGCACACCGTCGAGGGCCGGGTCAAGCTCTCCAGCGCCTGGATGGGCGCCATCAGCTCCATCCTGTTGTTGGTCGTGGTGCCCGGCTCGCCGCCGTACAGCTCCTTCTCGTGGCGGCCGTACCGCAGCACGGCGCCCCAGCCACCCGGTCCCGGGTTCCCGCTGCACGCGCCGTCGGTGTAGATGTCCACCGTCCGCCCGGATTCGTCGTCCGCCACGCCGGAGAACATACCGATCAGGTGCTCACCAGCCTCGGCTGCGCCACTCCGGGACGGACGGCCGTTGGGCGCCGATCGTCGAGTCGTCGCCGTGCCCGGGGTAGAACCAGGTGTCGTCCGGCAGCTCGTCGAAGATCCGGTGCTGCACGTCGTCGACGAGGGAGACGAAGTCCTCCGGCGTCCAGGTCTTCCCGACGCCGCCGGGGAACAGCGAGTCACCGGTGAACAGGTGCGGCCGGTCCTCGCCCCGGTACAACAGCGCGATCGAGCCGGGGGTGTGCCCGCGCAGGTGGATCACCTCGAGGTCGAGCTCGCCGACGCGCACCGTGTCGCCGTGGTCGACCAGCAGATCGGCCGGGATCGGCAGCTCGGGTGCGTCGGCGGGGTGCGCAACGGTGACCGGCTCGCACATGCCGGCGACCGCGCCCAGAGCCTGCCAATGGTCCGGGTGGCGGTGGGTGGTCACGATGGTGCGCAGCTGAGGGCGGTTGTCACCGTGCCCGATGACGTCCATCAGCCGGTCCGGTTCGGCGGCCGCGTCGACCAGCAGGGCGTCGCCGGTGGCTCGACAGACCAGCAGGTAGGCGTTGTTGTCGTACTCGCCGACGGACACCTTGGTGATCGTCAGCGCGTCAAGGGTGCGGCGGGTCGCGGCACCGCCGGGGTCGGTGTGACCTGTGTATTCGTCCAGCACGTCCACACTGGAGACCCTAGCCGCTCGCGGTCGCCGGGGCAGCGCTGAACTACTGGGGGTCGGCGTCTCGTGCACGTGCCGCCAGCGCAGCCCGTGCGGCGCGTTCCGCTCGGACCGCAGCAGCGCGGTCACCCGGCGCGAGGAGGTGTGCCCGTGCTGCACGTGCGTCTCCAGGAACCCGACCAGCACGGCATCAACGAGCTCGGCGGCCACGGTGACGTCGCTGATCAGGATGCGCAGGCCGGGCCGACTGTTCGCCGCGCCGGCCAACCCGTCCAGCGCCGCCTGTCGGCCCAGCACGTGCCCGTCCACGGTGACCATGGAGAAGTCGGCGGTGTGCGCCGCACGCAGCGCGTCCAGCACGGCGGGCTGGGCCGACGACCCGATCCAGGGTGGCCAGGAGCTGGTGTTGTTGCTCGACCTCGGCGACAAGGTGCTCGTCCATGGCCAGGGAGACTACGTCGGCCCCGAACTCCTCAGGTGCCTGACGGGGTTCACCCCCGCCGGCTGCTCGGCGTCGCCTGAGCCGTGCCGGCCGTAGCGGGCCGCACCACCCTCGCGCTCAGTCGTCGCAGACTGCTCCAAAAGACATTAAGGACCCTCAGGTAGCGACTGCGCAAGCTGAGAGAGATCTCATGTTCTCAGGATTCGAGTGCGACTTCTGGGTCAATCCTCACTCTGAGCTGCTCTGGGTCTGGACATCGCTAGCTGAGAAGAATACGAATTCCACATACGGTATGCAGTATGGAACTCCTGATCGCCCGTTCTGGCGAGACGACGAGGAGCTGACGGTCGCATGAAGCAGACATCTCCCGGGTGTGCCTCCGGAACGGCCCTACGGTCCGCAATCTCGAGCGAATCTCGGGCGGCCAACTGATCGTCGAAGGGAACTACCCCCGCACTCTTTTCCGTCAAAGGAGACGTCCAGCGTGACTGTCACAGCACAGCCGTACCGCGAGATTGTCGACACCAACGGCCGGATGTACCGGATCGGCGAGTCCGATATCGACATCATGGGCCGCAAACGCAAGTGGATGGTCATCCTGCCGTGGGTCGGCATGATGGGCATCAGCTCGGCCGAGTACGCGTTCGCTTCGGCCGAGGAGACCCTGCACACCGCACACGGGTGGGGCAGCCTGCACATCTTCTGGATGCTCGGTGTGTGGGTGTTCTTCCAGGCGGCGGTGGCTTTCCCCGCCGGAAAACTCAGGGAGAGCGGCAAACTGCCCGCCCGCTGGGCAATGATGCTCGGCGCGCTCGGCACCCTGCTCGGTTATCTGTCCCTCGCCTTTGCGCCACATGTCGTCGTCGCGTATCTCGGCTTCGGCATGTTCAGCGGCATGGGCGCCGGCATGGTCTACGCGACCTGCGTGAACATGGTCGGCAAGTGGTACCCGGAACGTAAGGGCGGCAAGACCGGCTTCGTCAACGGTGGGTTCGCCTACGGCTCCGTTCCGTTCGTGTTCATCTTCGCCACGTTCATGGACCTGACGAACTTCCGCTGGGTCCTGGTCTCGGTCGGCCTCTTCCTGGCCGCGACGGTGGCCGTGGCCGGTTACTTCTTCAAGGACCCGCCGAAGAACTGGTGGCCCGCCGAGGTCGACCCGCTGCGGGAGCCGGACGACCCGCGCGCCCGGCGCGCGATGAAGATGAACCCGCCCGCCGTGCGGCAGTACACCCCCAGGGAGGCCTGGCAGACCGGGCGGGTCGCGCTGATGTGGTTCTGCCTGCTGTGCACCTCGGGCGTGAACATCTTCGGCATCGCATTCCAGGTGGACATCGGCAACGAGGCCGGTTTCGCCGGCGGAATCGTGGCCACCGCGATGTCGCTCAAGGCCATCGTCAACGGCACCGGGCGCGGCGTGATCGGCTGGCTGTCCGACCTCTACGGGCGCAAGCGGTGCCTGATCTTCGTCTGCATCGTGCTCGGCCTTTCGCAGTACGGCATCCTGTGGTCCGCCGAGATCAAGAGCCTGCCGCTGTTCCTGCTCTTCTCCAGCATCTCCGGGTTCGGCGGCGGCGCGATCTTCCCGATGTTCGCGGCGATGACCGCCGACTACTTCGGGGAGAACAACAACGCCTCCAACTACGGCCTGGTCTACAGCTCCAAGCTGGTGTCCGGGCTGCTCGGGTCCGGCATGGGCGCGGTCGTGGTGGCCAACTGGGGCCACTCCGGGGCGTTCACCCTGGCCGGCTCCATCTCGCTGTTCGCCGCGTTCATAGCGCTCTTCCTCAGCGCACCGGGGCGGCCGAAGGCCAAGAGCGGTGACAACACACCTGAATCCGACCAGCAGGGGTACGTCCTGACCTGATCGGACTTTCGGGAGCTGACGGGACATGAGCCGCATCCGTGCGGCTCATGTCCCGTTCTGGTCGGTCGCCAGCGGGCCGGCGGAACCGGGGCGGGGCTGTGCTAGACTAGGCGGTGGCGATCTCCGCCGCCTCGGCGGCACTGCGCAGGTACGAGCGGCGGGTGTGCTCGGTGTGCTCGGCCATGATCTGACCGGCTCGAACCCCGTCCCCGGCCTCGATGGCCTCGATCAGCTCCTGGTGCTCGTCCCACGATGCCTGGCCCCGACTGCGCGCGACCGGCGCGTGCAACCAGCGCACCCGCTGCGCGACCGTCGAGGTCAGCTCGATCAACACGGTGTTCTTGGACAGCCGGGTCACCTCGGCGTGCAGCTCCGCGTTGCACTTGATCACGGCCTCGACATCATCGGCCGCGAGCGCCTCGATGCCGCGCTGGTAGATCTGCCGCAGCCGGCGGATGCCCGCCGCGTCCGCGTTGTGCGCGGCGAGCGCGGCGGACTCGGCTTCGAGCAGTCGCCGGACCGTCAGCAACTGGTCGGCTTCCTCGGTGGTCGGTGCGTGCACGAATGCCCCGTGCCCTGGCCGGAGCTCCACCCAACCGTCGTTCCGCAGCCACTGCAGAGCTTCTCTGACCGGCTGGCGGGACACCCCGAGCAGCGTCGCGAGCTCGTTCTCCACCAGATGTTGGCCCGGGCGCAGCTCCCTGCTGACGATCATGTCCAGAATGGCCGCCTGGACACTCTCGCGCAGCGGAACCGGTCGAACGATCCGTGTGCTGGCCGGTGCTCGAGTCCCGGTCACCGGCATCAGAAGCTCCCAGCCTTGGTTGCCCACCGACACTGAGGCCCAGCCGATGGTTTTGGTGGACTGCTTACAGCATACAGAGTGCAGAGAATGGACGGCCGGTGAAACGGCTCACCCCCGAACGTGCGGTACGCGGGGTGTGCGAGGCCGGCGGTGGGCCGGGCGGCTGTACCGCGCGACGGTTCTGTCGGGGGGCACGCCTACCATGGAACGGGTATCTCCCGGCCGTCGGAAAGGACGTCTGTGGCCGACCGACTCGTAGTACGTGGCGCGCGCGAGCACAACCTGCGCGGCGTCGATCTCGACCTGCCCAGGGACAGTCTCATCGTATTCACGGGGCTGTCCGGGTCAGGTAAGTCGAGCCTGGCGTTCGACACGATCTTCGCCGAGGGGCAGCGCCGCTACGTCGAGTCGCTGTCGGCGTATGCCCGGCAGTTCCTCGGGCAGATGGACAAGCCGGACGTCGACTTCATCGAAGGCCTGTCCCCGGCGGTGTCGATCGATCAGAAGTCGACCAACCGCAACCCCCGCTCCACCGTCGGCACCATCACCGAGGTGTACGACTACCTGCGGCTGCTCTACGCGCGGGCCGGGGTGCCGCACTGCCCGGTGTGCGGGAACGTGATCGAGCGGCAGACCCCGCAGCAGATCGTCGACCAGGTGCTGGAGATGGCCGCCGGCAGCCGGTTCCAGGTGCTGGCGCCGGTGGTGCGCACCCGTAAGGGCGAGTTCGCCGACCTGTTCTCCCAGCTACAGACCCAGGGCTACGCCCGCGTGCTGGTGGACGGCACCGTGCACCAGCTGAGCGACCCGCCCAAGCTGAAGAAGCAGGAGAAGCACGACATCGCGGTCGTCGTCGACCGGCTGTCCGTCAAGGACAGCGCCAAGCAGCGGCTCACCGACTCGGTGGAGACCGCGCTGCGGCTGGCCGACGGCCTGGTCGTGCTCGACTTCGTCGACCTGCCCGAGGACGACCCGGCCCGGGAGCGGCGGTTCTCCGAGCGGATGGCCTGCCCGAACGGGCACCCGGTCTCGCTCGACGACCTGGAGCCGAGGACGTTCTCGTTCAACTCCCCGTACGGCGCCTGCCAGACCTGTTCCGGGCTCGGCGTGCGGAAAGAGGTCGACCCCGAGCTGGTGGTCCCGGACGACGAGCTGAGCCTGGCCGACGGCGCCATCGCGCCGTGGGCCGGCGGGCAGTCGGCGGAGTACTTCGGGCGACTGCTGCGGGCACTGTCCGAGTCCATCGGCTTCCGGATGGATGCCCCGTGGCGGAGCCTTCCGGCCAAGGCGCAGAAGGCGGTGCTGCACGGGTCCAACGACCAGGTCCACGTGCGCTACCACAACCGGTACGGCCGGGAACGCTCCTACTACGCCGCGTTCGAGGGTGTGGTGCCGTTCCTCGAGCGGCGGATGGAGCAGACCGAGTCGGAGTCGATGCGGGAGCGCTACGAGGGCTACATGCGCGAGGTGCCCTGCCCGGCCTGCAAGGGGGCGCGGCTGCGCCCTGAGGTGCTTGCGGTCACGCTGCGGCACCACGAGCAGGGCGACCGGTCGATCGCCGAGGTCTGCGCGATGTCGGTGGCGGACTGCTCGCACTTCCTGAGCGACATGGAGCTGGACCACCGGCAGTCGATGATCGCCGGGCGGGTGCTCAAGGAGGTTCAGGCGCGGCTGGGCTTCCTGCTCGACGTCGGGCTGGACTACCTGTCGCTGGACCGCGCGGCCGGCACCCTGTCCGGTGGCGAGGCACAGCGCATCCGGCTGGCGACCCAGATCGGGTCCGGCCTCGTCGGCGTGCTGTACGTGCTCGACGAGCCGTCCATCGGGCTGCACCAGCGCGACAACCGGCGCCTCATCGAGACGTTGACCCGGCTCCGCGACCTGGGCAACACGCTGATTGTCGTCGAGCACGACGAGGACACCATCCGGTCCGCCGACTGGGCGGTGGACATCGGCCCCGGCGCGGGCGAGCACGGCGGGTACATCGTGCACAGCGGCTCGGTCGCCGACCTCGAGTCCCACGACACCTCGCTGACCGGGGCGTACCTGTCCGGGCGGCGCGCCATCGCCACCCCGGAGATCCGCCGCGAGCTGGATCCGAAGCGCAAGCTGACCATCGTCGGGGCGCGCGAGCACAACCTGCGCGACATCGACGTGGACATCCCGCTCGGCGGCCTGGTCGCGGTCACCGGGGTGTCCGGCTCCGGCAAGTCGACGCTGATCAACGACATCCTCGCGACGGTGCTGGCGAACAAGCTGAACAAGGCCCGCCAGGTGCCCGGCCGGCACACCCGGATCACCGGGCTGGAGGGGCTGGACAAGCTGGTCCAGGTCGACCAGTCGCCGATCGGCCGCACCCCGAGGTCCAACCCGGCCACCTACACCGGGGTGTGGGACCACGTGCGCAAGCTGTTCGCGGCCACCACCGAGGCCAAGGTGCGCGGCTACCAGCCCGGCCGGTTCTCCTTCAACGTCAAGGGCGGCCGCTGCGAGGCGTGCTCCGGCGACGGCACCATCAAGATCGAGATGAACTTCCTGCCGGACGTGTACGTGCCCTGCGAGGTGTGCAAGGGGGCCCGGTACAACCGGGAGACCCTGGAGGTGCACTACAAGGGCAAGACGGTCGCCGACGTGCTGAACATGCCGATCGAGGAGGCGGCCGAGTTCTTCGCCCCGATCAACTCGATCGCCCGGTACCTGCGCACCCTGGTGGAGGTCGGGCTGGGCTACGTGCGGCTCGGCCAGCCGGCGCCGACGCTCTCCGGCGGTGAGGCGCAGCGCGTCAAGCTGGCCAGTGAGCTGCAGAAACGCTCCAACGGGCGGACCGTCTACATCCTGGACGAGCCGACCACCGGGCTGCACTTCGAGGACATCAGCAAGCTGCTCGTCGTGATCAACGGGTTGGTCGAGAAGGGCAACACGGTCGTTGTCATCGAGCACAACCTGGACGTGATCAAGACGGCGGACTGGGTCATCGACATGGGTCCGGAGGGTGGCTCGGGCGGTGGCACCGTGGTGGTCGCCGGCACGCCGGAGCAGGTCGCCGCGCACCCGTCGAGCTACACCGGCCAGTTCCTGTCCAGGCTGGTGACCCCGGCCGCGGCCAAGCCGGTGGCCGCCAGGCGCGGCAAGGCGACCAAGTCGACGAGGGCGTCGGCCGCCGCCAGCTGACCGCTGTGCGTCGTCATCGCCGACCTATCCTCAATTCGGCGCCGCGGTGCTGATGTGTGCCCGTCCAGGTCCCCCGCTCAGCCGGTCTCTTGCCCGCCCGGCCTGGCCCGGCCGGTACGGCAACTGATGCCGGCCGACCTCGTGACCTGGTCCACCTGTTATGCTGTCGGGGCGACCAGCTCGTCGCGCCCGCGTACTCGTTGCGTTGGCGTGATGTGCAGCAAGCGGAGCCCCGCTCCCACCCGGCTGTCGAATCAGATGCCCGGGTCCGGTCCTGCCACTGGCAACAGTGGCGGTGGTGCGTATGCCTCCCGGCGTACGCCGATCGGTCGGCGGGCCTCGACGCCACTTGGCGACGAGGCCTTTCGTCGTGGTTCAGGGAATCCACTCGAGGTCGTCGGCGTTTGATTCAGGACGTTGAGCGTGACGCATGACCCCGAGACAGAGGAGACCCCATCAGCACAGAGACGCGCATTAACGACCGCATCCGCGTCCCCGAGGTTCGCTTGGTCGGACCCAACGGTGAGCAGGTCGGCATCGTGCGCATCGAAGATGCCCTGCGGCTCGCGCGGGAAGCAGACCTTGACCTGGTTGAGGTCGCCGCCCAGGCGCGGCCACCGGTCTGCAAGCTCATGGACTACGGCAAGTTCAAGTACGAGAGTGCGCAGAAGGCCCGCGAGTCCCGCCGCAACCAGCAGCTCACCGTCATCAAGGAGCAGAAGCTCCGCCCGAAGATCGACACCCATGACTACGAGACGAAGAAGGGCCACGTGCGGCGCTTCCTCGAACACGGCAACAAGGTCAAGGTGACGATCATGTTCCGGGGCCGGGAGCAGTCCCGACCGGAGCTGGGATTCCGCCTGCTGCAGCGACTCGCCGAGGACATCAGCGACCTTGGCATCGTAGAGGCCGCACCGAAGCAGGACGGCCGCAACATGACGATGGTGATTGCGCCGCACAAGAACAAGGCGAAGGTCAAGCCGGCGACTGCGGCCAGCGAGTCCTGAGCTAGCCGGCCGGCGACCCGCCGCATTCGGTCACCTCTACTGAGCGACGAAGGATTTCCCATGCCCAAGAACAAGACCCACAGCGGCACCAAGAAGCGGATCAAGGTCACCAGCACCGGCAAGCTGCTGCGGCAGAAGGCCGGTATGCGGCACCGGCTCGAGGTCAAGTCCAGCGAGCACACCCGTCGTCTTGCCGGCACCACCAGCGTGGCACCGTCCGACGCGAAGCGTGTCCGCAAGATGCTCGGCATCTGAGCTCGCCCTCGTGGCGCTCACCACACTGACCTGACCGAGGCCGGCGGCACGATCCGCCCCATGACCGAATGAGGATGAAGAAGTGGCACGCGTAAAGCGGGCGGTCAACGCCCAGAAGAAGCGCCGCACGACCCTGGAGTTGGCCAGTGGCTACCGGGGCCAGCGGTCGCGGCTGTACCGCAAGGCCAAGGAGCAGATGCTCCACTCGCTGACCTACGCCTACCGGGACCGCCGCGCCCGCAAGGGTGACTTCCGGCAGCTGTGGATCACCCGGATCAACGCCGCCGCCCGCGCGAACGGGATGACCTACAACCGCTTCATCCAGGGCCTGCGCCTTGCCGAGGTGGAGGTCGACCGCAAGATCCTGGCCGAGCTCGCGGTCAGCGACCCGGCCGCGTTCACCGCGCTGGTCGAGATCGCCAAGGCGAACGTGCCGGCGCAGGCGGCGGCCAAGGACGACTCAGCGGCCTGACCGATCGCCGTACCGATGTCGGATGGCAGTCAGGTCTGCACCGAGCGCACGCCCCGGGTGGCGGCGGCCCGCAAGCTGCTCCGCCGGGCGGGGCGGGAGCGGGCCGGCCGGTTCCTCGCCGAGGGAGCCCAGGCGGTCGGGGCCGCGGTTGCTTCCGCGGCCGGTGAGCGGACCCGCGACTCGACCGGTGAGCCGACCCGAGAGTCGATTGGGGCGCACCGCCCGGCCCGGGTGTACGAGGTGTTCACCACGGAGGTGGCCGCCGAGCGCAACGCCGAGCTGCTCGCCGCCGCGGCGGCCATCGGGGTGCCCGTGTCGGTGATCACCGAGCGGGCCGCCGAGACGCTGTCCGAGACGGTCACCCCGCAGGGGCTGCTCGCGGTATGCGGCCGGATCGACGTATCGCTGGCGGACGCACTGGCCGGGGCGCCGCGGCTGGTCGTGGTCCTGGTCGGTGCGTCCGACCCGGGCAACGCGGGCACCGTGATCCGGGTGGCCGACGCGGCCGGCGCGGACGCGGTGGTGCTCGCCGGCGACTCCGTCGACCCGCACAACGGCAAGTGCGTGCGCGGCTCGGTGGGCAGCGTGTTCCACCTGCCGGTGGCCACCGAGCGGGACGTGGCCGCGGTGCTGACCGGGTGCCGCGAGGCCGGCGTCCGGCTGCTCGCGGCGACGGCTGACGGCGAGTGGGACCTGTTCGAGGCGGCCGCGGCCGACACCGTGGCCGGACCGTGCGGCTGGCTGTTCGGCAGCGAGGCGCACGGGTTGCCGGCGGAGGTGGCCCGGGCGGCCGACGCCAGGGTCCGGGTACCGATCTACGGCCGGGCGGAGAGCCTCAATCTGGCCACCGCCGCGTCGGTCTGTGTATATGCGACAGCCCGGGCACAGCGGGCAGCTACGATTTCGGCGGACGCCGCGCACTGATTGCGCACGATTGATCGAGCACTGACCAGCGGCGTCGGCTCGTCCCATCCACTTCACCGAAGAGAGCGCGGCTCGTTCCGATGTCCGGTGTGAACGACAACTACGACCCGAAGCAGGTCGCCGTGCTGGATCCAGACGCGCTGCACAGTGCCGTCCAGGATGCCGAGCGGGCCTTCTCCGGGGCCACCGACCTGGCCGCACTGGCCACTGCCCGGTCCGCACACCTGGGGGACCGGTCTCCGGTGTTGTCCGCCCGCCGGGAGATCGGCGCGCTGCCCCCGCAGGCCAAGGCGGAGGCGGGCAAGCGGGTCAACGAGGCCCGGCTCGCGGTGCAGGCCGCGTTCGACACCCGCCGCGCCGAGCTGACCGCCGAGCGGGACACCAGGGTGCTGCTCGAGGAGCGGGTCGACGTCACGCTGCCCTGGGACCGGGTGCCCAGCGGCGCCCGGCACCCGATCACCCAGATCTCCGAGCGGATCGCCGACGTGTTCGTCGGCATGGGCTGGGAGGTCGCCGAGGGGCCCGAGGTCGAGGCCGGCTGGTTCAACTTCGACGCGCTCAACTTCGGCAAGGACCACCCGGCACGCGCCATGCAGGACACCTTCTACGTGGCGCGCCCTGGCGAGCGGACCGACCACGCGGCCGACGAGGCACTGGTGCTGCGGACACACACCTCGCCGGTGCAGATCCGGGCGCTGCTGGAGCGTCCGCTGCCGGTCTACGTGGTGTGCCCGGGGCGCACCTTCCGCACCGACGAGCTGGACGCCACCCACACCCCGGTGTTCCACCAGGTCGAGGGCCTCGCGGTCGACGAGGGCATCACGATGGCGCACCTCAAGGGCACCCTGGACGCGTTCGCCAGGTCGATGTTCGGGCCCACCTCACGGACCCGGCTGAGGCCGTCCTACTTCCCGTTCACCGAGCCGTCCGCCGAGGTGGACGTCTGGTTCCCGGAGAAGAAGGGCGGCGCCGGCTGGGTGGAGTGGGGTGGCTGCGGCATGGTCAACCCGAACGTGCTGCGCGCCTGCGGGGTGGACACCGAGCGGTACAGCGGTTTCGCGTTCGGCATGGGCCTGGAACGCACCCTGCAGTTCCGCAACGGGCTGCCCGACATGCGCGACCTGACCGAGGGTGACGTCCGCTTCACCAGCGCGTTCGGCATCGACGGCTGAACCTGTGCCCAGCGGAACCCGAGCCTGAAAATCTTGCGAGGAGCGAGCACGTGCGTGTTTCGGTGTCGTGGCTGGCCGACCAGGTCGAGCTGCCCGACGGCAGTACCGCGGCGGAGATCGCCGAGGCGTTCGTACGGGTTGGCCTCGAGGTCGAGGAGGTCCACCAGCCGCCCGAGGTGACCGGACCACTGCGGATCGGCCGGGTGCGCTCGATCGAGGAGCTCAGCGGGCTGAAGAAGCCGATCCGGTACTGCCAGGTCGAGGTCGGCGAGGACGCCCCGCGCGGCATCATCTGCGGCGCCACCAACTTCGCCGAGGGCGACCTGGTGGCGGTGGCGCTGCCCGGCGCCGTGCTGCCCGGCGATTTCGCCATCTCGGCGCGCAAGACCTACGGGCACGTGTCCGACGGGATGATCTGCTCGGTGCGCGAGCTCGGGCTGGGCACCGAGCACGCCGGGATCCTGGTGCTCCCGCCGGACGCCGGCGCGCCCGGCGACGACGCGGTCCCGGTCCTCGGGCTCGGCGACCCGGTGATCGAGCTGGCGGTCACCCCGGACCGGGGCTACTGCTTCTCCGTGCGCGGTCTGGCCCGCGAGCTGGCCTGCTCGCTGGACGTGCACTTCGCCGACCCGGCCAGGGTCGAGGTGCCCCCCGCCGACGCCGAGGCGTGGCCGGTCCGGATCGAGGACGCGACCGGCTGCCGCCGCTTCGTGGCCCGCCGGGTGACCGGGGTCGACCCGCACGCGCCCAGCCCGTGGTGGATGCGCCGCCGGTTGCTGGCCGCCGGTCTGCGGCCGATCTCCCTCGCCGTCGACGTCACGAACTACGTGATGATGGAGCTCGGCCAGCCGCTGCACGCCTACGACACATCCACCCTCAGCGGCCCGATCGTGGTGCGCAGGGCGACCGTGGGGGAGAAGCTCACTACGCTGGACGGCTCCGCGCGCGAGCTGGACCCGGACGACCTGCTGATCACCGACGGGAGCGGGCCGATCGGGCTGGCCGGGGTGATGGGCGGCGCGGCCACCGAGATCTCCGACGGCACCCATGACGTGCTGCTGGAGGCGGCCAACTTCGAGCCGGCGGTGATCGCCAGGGCGGCCCGTCGGCACAAGCTGCCCAGCGAGGCCTCCCGCCGCTTCGAGCGCGCTGTCGACCCCGCGCTGGCGGCCGCCGCGGCGGAGCGGGCCGCCGCGCTGCTGGTCCAGTACGGCGGCGGCACCATCGGCGACGGGCGCACCGACGTCGGGGAACCGCCGACGCTCGCGCCGGTCGCGATGCCGCTGGAGCTGCCGGACCGCGTCGCCGGGGTGCGCTACGAGCGCGGCGTGACCGCGCGGCGGCTGGTCCAGATCGGCTGCACCGTGGAGCTGCGGGCCGAGGGGGGCAGGACGGAGATCGTGGCCACGCCGCCGAGCTGGCGCCCAGACCTGGCGGCCCCCGCGGACCTGGTCGAGGAGGTGCTGCGGCTGGAGGGGTTGGAGACGATCCCGTCCGTGCTGCCCTCGGCGCCGGCCGGGCGTGGTCTCACCCCCGCCCAGCGCCGCCGCCGGGCGGTCTCCCGGTCTCTCGCCGAGAGCGGCTACATCGAGGTGGAGCCGTTCCCGTTCATCTCCGGCGCGGTGTTCGACAGTTTCGGCTGTCCGGCCGACGACGTGCGGCGGCGCACCCTGCGGGTCGTCAACCCCATCGACAGCGACCGCCCGGAGCTGGCCACCACGCTGTTGCCCGGGCTGCTCGACGCGCTGGTGCGCAACGTGGCCAGGGGCATGACCGACGTGGCGCTGTTCCACATCGGGCAGGTGGTGTTGCCGCTCGACGAGCCGGCGCCGATGCCGGAGCTGCCGGTCGACCACCGCCCGTCCGACGAGCAGATCCGGGCGCTGGTCGACGCGTTGCCGGCGCAGCCGGTGCACGTCGCGGTGGCGCTGGCCGGGCACCGCGAGCGGCCGGGCTGGTGGGGTCCGGGACGGCCGGCGAACTGGGCCGATGCGGTGCAGGCCGCGCACACGGTGGCCGAGGCCGCCGGTGTCGAGCTGACCGTGGTGGCCGCCGACATGGCGCCGTGGCACCCGGGCCGCTGCGCCCAGCTGCGGTTGGGCGACTCGCCGGTGGGTTACGCCGGTGAGCTGCACCCGAAGGTCGTCGAGGCGCTCGGGCTGCCGCCGAGGACCTGCGTGCTGGAGCTCGCGCTCGACCTGCTGCCGCTGACCGAGCGGCGACCGGCACCGTCGATCTCCCCGTTCCCGCCGGTGCTGCTCGACGTTGCGCTCGTGGTGGACGAGGACCAGCCGGCCGCCCCGGTGGCGGACGCGCTGCGCGAGGGCGCCGGCGAGCTGCTGGAGTACCTGGCGCTGTTCGACGTCTACGAGGGCGACCAGGTCGGCGAGGGCAAGCGGTCGCTGGCGTTCAGCATGCGGCTGCGCGCGGCGGACCGGACCCTGACCAGGGAAGAGGCCACGGCGGCTCGGGACGCGGCGGTGGCGGTGGCGGCGGAGCGCTACGGCGCGGTGGTCCGCGGCTGACCGAACCCGGTTGCATAGATCTGCAGATTGATGCATAGTCATGCGTATGGTTCGGATTGCGGTGGCCGGCGCTAGTGGTTATGCGGGGGGCGAGCTGCTGCGGCTGCTGCTCGCGCACCCGGATGTGGAGATCGGCGCGCTGACCGCCGGTGGCAACGCCGGCAGCCGCCTCGGCGAGCACCAACCGCATCTTCTCCCACTGGTCGACCGGACGCTCGTCGACACCGACCCGGCCACCCTGGTGGGGCATGACGTGGTGTTCCTCGCGCTGCCGCACGGGCACTCGGCGGCGCTGGCCGCCCAGCTGGGGCCGGACACCGTGGTGATCGACTGCGGCGCCGACCACCGGCTGCACGACGCCGGCGCCTGGGACCGCTGGTACGGCGGCGAACACGCCGGTCACTGGCCCTACGGGTTGCCCGAGCTGCCCGGCCAGCGGGAGAAGCTGGTCGGCGCCAGCCGGGTCGCGGTACCCGGCTGCTACCCGACGGTGGCCAGCCTGGCGCTGGCGCCCGCGCTGGCCGCCGGGCTGATCGAGCCCGATGTCGTCGTCACGGCGGTCTCCGGCACCAGCGGCGCCGGCAAGTCCGCCAAGCCGCACCTGATCGGCTCCGAGGTGATGGGGTCGGTCAGCGCCTACGGCGTCGGCGGCGCGCACCGGCACACCCCCGAGCTGATCCAGAACCTGTCCGCCGCCGCCGACCGGCCGGTGACGGTCAGCTTCACCCCTGTGCTGGCTCCGATGCCGAGGGGCATCCTGGCCACCTGCACTGCGAACACGTCCGCCAGCACGGCCGAGCTGCTCGACGTCTACCGCAAGGCCTACGACAGCGAGCCGTTCGTCCACCTGATGCCGGAGGGCAGCTGGCCGAGCACCGCGATGACGCTGGGTGCGAACACCGCCCTGCTGCAGCTGACCGTGGACCCCGACGCCGGCAAGGTCGTCGTGGTCGCCGCGATCGACAACCTCACCAAGGGCACCGCCGGCGCCGCGGTGCAGTGCATGAACCTCGCGCTCGGCCTGCCCGAGGTCACCGGCCTGCCGCTCACCGGCGTCGCTCCGTGACCGTGACGGCTCCCTCCGGCTTCCGCGCGGCCGGTATCGCCGCCGGGATCAAGACCACCGGGGCATTGGACATGGCGATGGTGGTGAACGACGGCCCGCAGCTGCACGCCGCCGGGGTGTTCACCACCAACAAGATCCAGGCCGCGCCGGTGCTGTGGTCGCGCCAGGTGCTGACCACCGGGCGGCTGCGCGCGGTGGTGCTCAACTCCGGCGGGGCCAACGCGTGCACGGGCTCACCGGGGTTCCAGACCACCCATGCCACCGCCGAGAAGGCCGCCGAGGTGCTGGAGTGCGGAGCGGCGGAGATCGCCGTCTGCTCGACCGGACTGATCGGTTCCCAGCTGCCCCGGGACGTGGTGCTGGCCGGGGTCGCGGCCGTCGCGGCGAAGCTGGCCGACACCGGCCAGTCCGCCACCGAGGCGGCCACCGCCGTGCTGACCACCGACACCCGCCCGAAGCAGGGGGTGTACCGGGACGACGACGGTTGGCGGATCGGCGGCTTCGCCAAGGGCGCCGGCATGGTCGCACCGGCGATGGCCACCCTGCTCGCGGTACTCAGCACGGACGCCTCGGTCGAACCGGCGGAGCTGGACCGGGCGCTGCGGGCCGCCTCGTCGCGGACCTTCGAGCGGTTGGACTTCGACGGCGGCACCTCGACCAACGACACCGTGCTGCTGATGGCGAACGGCGCCTCCGGGGTGAAGGTGGGTGCCGAGGAGCTGACCGACGCGCTCACGGGGTTCTGCACCACGCTCGTCGACCAGCTGCAGGCCGACGCCGAGGGCGCCACCAAGCACGTCACCGTTGCGGTGCGCGGCGCGGCGACGGAGCGGGAGGCGCTCGCGGTGGCCCGGCGCGTGGCCAGGGACAGCCTGGTGAAGACGGCGTTCTTCGGCTCCGACCCGAACTGGGGACGCGTCGCGATGGCCGTCGGGAACGCGAACGCCACCATCGACCCGCACCGATTGGAGATCGCGATGAACGGGGTGACGCTCTGCCGGGACGGCGCGGCGGCCGGCGACCGGCATGCCGCCGACCTGTCCGGTCGGGACATCCTGGTGGAGGTCGACCTGCACGTGGGGGCCGCCGCCGCGCAGATCCGCACCACCGACCTCTCGCCCCGCTACGTCGAAGAGAACAGCGCGTACCCGTCATGACCGGCACCGGGATCAACGCGGCGACTCCGGGCACAGTGACTCTGGGCAGCGGGATCAGTTCGGCGGCTCCGGGCTCGGCGCGCAGCGCCAGGGAGCGGCTGGCGAACGCCGGCGAGAAAGCCGGGGTGCTGGCCGAGGCGCTGCCCTGGCTGCAGACCTTCCACGGCAAGATCGTGGTGATCAAGTACGGCGGCAACGCCATGATCGACGACGAGCTGAAGGCGGCGTTCGCGCAGGACATGGTGTTCCTGCGGCTGGCCGGCATCCACCCGGTGGTGGTGCACGGCGGCGGCCCGCAGATCACCGCCATGCTGAAGCGGCTGAACCTGCCGGCCGAGTTCCGCGGCGGCCTGCGGGTGACCACGCCGGAGACCATCGACGTGGTGCGGATGGTGCTGGTCGGGCAGGTCGGCCGGGAGCTGGTCGGGCTGATCAACGCGCACGGCCCGTACGCGGTCGGCATGTCCGGGGAGGACGCCGGGCTGTTCACCGCCGAGAAGCGCACCGCGCTGGTCGACGGCGAGGCGGTGGACATCGGGCTGGTCGGCGACGTGGTCGCGGTCAACCCGGCGGCCGTGCTGGACATCGTGGCGGCCGGCCGGATCCCGGTGGTGGCCGGCGTGGCGCCGGACCTCGAGGGCACCGTCTACAACATCAACGCGGACAGCGCGGCCGCCGCTCTCGCGGAGGCGCTAGGCGCGGCCAAGCTGGTCGTGCTGACCGACGTGGAGGGCCTGTACGCGAACTATCCGGACCCGGACTCGCTGATCAGCGTGTTGGCCGCCGACCAGCTGGCGCCGATGCTGCCGTCCCTCGCGTCCGGCATGGCACCGAAGATGGAGGCCTGCCTGCGTGCGGTGCGCGGCGGCGTCCCCCAGGCACACGTGATCGATGGCCGGCTGGCGCACTCGGTGCTGCTGGAGGTCTTCACGAGCGAAGGAGTGGGAACGATGGTGGTGCCGTCATGACCGGTGCAACGGGTCAGGGTGGCCTGACCGCCCGGTGGCAGGGCGCGATGATGAACAACTACGGCACCCCGCCGCTGGCCCTGGTGCGCGGCAGTGGCGCCGAGGTGTGGGACGCCGACGGCAACCGCTACCTGGACCTGGTGGCCGGCATCGCGGTGAACTCGCTCGGCCACGCCCACCCGGCCATCGTCGAGGCGGTCACCAGGCAGATCTCCACCCTGGGCCACGTGTCCAACCTCTACCTGGTCGAGCAGCCCATCGAGCTGGCCGAGCGGCTGATCGACCTGCTCGGGGTGGCACCCCAGGGTGCCCGCGCGCTGTTCTGCAACTCCGGCGCGGAGGCCCTCGAGGCGGCGTTCAAGATGTCCCGGCGGACCGGCCGCACCAAGCTGGTGGCCGCCCAGAACGCATTCCACGGCCGCACCATGGGCGCGCTCGCGCTGACCGGCCAGGAGCCGAAACGGGCCCCGTTCGCGCCGCTGCCGGCCGAGGTCAGCCACGTGCCGTTCGGCGACGTCGAGGCACTGGTCGCCGCGGTGGACGGCGACACCGCCGCCGTTGTACTGGAGCCGATCCTCGGCGAGGCCGGCGTGATCATCCCGCCGGAGGGCTACCTGCAGGCAGCCAGGGAGATCACCACCCGGCACGGCGCGCTGCTGATCCTGGACGAGGTGCAGACCGGCATCGGGCGGACCGGCTACTGGTTCGCCCACCAGGCCGTCGGCGTCACCCCGGACGTGGTCACGCTGGCCAAGGGGCTGGCCGGCGGGATGCCGATCGGCGCCTGCATCGGCATCGGGGCGGCCGCCGAGCTGCTCGAGCCCGGGCACCACGGCACCACCTTCGGCGGCAATCCGGTGTGTGCGGCCGCGGCGCTCGCGGTGCTGCGCACGATCGAGTCCGACGGGCTGCTCGCCCAGGTCGACCGGGTGGGCAAGGAGATCACCGCCGGGGTGGACGCGCTGAGCCACCCACTGGTCAGCTCCGTGGCCGGGGCCGGCCTGCTGATCGGCATCGGGCTCACCGCGCCGGCCTCGACCGCGGTGGCCACCGCCGCGCGGGACGCCGGGATCCTGGTGAACAACGCAGTGCCGGGCCGGGTTCGGCTGGTGCCGCCGCTCATCTTCAGCCACGAGCACGCCACCGAGTTCCTCACCGCGCTGCCCGGCATCCTGGATGCGGCCGCGGCGGCACATGCGGAGGCCGGCAATGCCTAGGCACCTGCTGCGTGACGACGACCTGAGCCCCGACGAGCAGCGCGTGGTCCTCGACCTCGCCGACCAGCTCAAGCGGGACCGCTACGCGCACCGCCCGCTCGCCGGCCCCCGGCCGATCGCGGTCGTTTTCGACAAGAGCTCCACCCGCACCAGGGTGTCCTTCGAGGTCGGCATCGCACAGCTCGGCGGCCACCCACTGATCATCGACGCGGGCAGCAGCCAGATGGGCCGCGGCGAGACCATCTCGGACACCGCGCGGATACTGTCCCGGTTCGTGGACGCGATCGTCTGGCGGACCACCGGCCAGGACCGCGTCGAGGAGATGGCGGCGGCCGCGTCGGTCCCGGTGGTCAACGCGCTGACCGACCAGTTCCACCCCTGCCAGGTGCTCGCCGACCTGCAGACCATCCGGGAGCGGCACGGCCGCCTCGCCGGGTTGACCCTGGTGTTCCTCGGCGACGGCGCGAACAACATGGCGCACTCGCTGCTGCTGGGCGGGGTGACCGCCGGGCTGCACGTGCGGGTGGCCGCGCCGGCCGGGTTCGAACCGGACCCCGACGTGCTCCGAGACGCCGCCAAGCGGGCCGAGGAGACCGGCGGCAGCGTCCTGGTGACCACCGACCCGCTGGCCGCGGTGGCCGGCGCGGACGTTGTGGTCACCGACACCTGGGTGTCCATGGGACAGGAGGCGGACGGGCTGAACCGCCGCGCGCCGTTCCTGCCGTACCAGGTCAACGCCGACCTGCTGGCGCACGCCAACCCCGGCGCCACCGTGCTGCACTGCCTGCCGGCGCACCGCGGTGACGAGATCACCGACGAGGTGCTGGACGGCCCGGCCAGCGGTGCCTGGGACGAGGCGGAGAACCGGCTGCACGCGCAGAAGGCGCTGCTCTGCTGGCTGATCGAGCAGAGCACTGAACGAAGCACAGCGGGGTAGTCATGAGCGTGCCGACCCGCGTGGCCAGGCAGGCCCGGATCGTGGAGCTGATCGGTCAGCGGGCGATCCGGAGCCAGGCTGAGCTGGCCACCCTGCTGGCCACGGAGGGCGTCGAGGTCACCCAGGCGACGCTGTCGCGCGACCTCGACGAGCTGGGCGCGGTGAAGCTGCGCGGCCCGGACGGCGGGGCGCCGGTCTACGCGCTGCCCGAGGAGGGGCACCCGATGCGGGCGTCCGCCGGAGGTACCTCGCGGCTGGCCCGCCTGCTTGGTGAGCTGCTGGTGTCGGCCGATGCCAGCGGGAACCTCGCCGTGCTGCGCACCCCGCCCGGGGCGGCGCAGTTCCTGGCCAGCGCACTCGACCGGGCGGCCCTGCACGATGTCGTCGGCACCATTGCCGGCGATGACACGATCCTGGTGGTGGCCCGCGAGCCGCTCACCGGTCCCGAACTGGCGCGGCGGATCGCCGCACTCGGCGACTCGCGCTCCGGCGCGCACTCTGACGAAGGAGCATCCCTCTCGTGAGCAAGGTCCTGAGCTCCCTTCCCAAGGGCGAGCGCATCGGCATCGCCTTCTCCGGTGGCCTCGACACCTCCGTGGCGGTCGCCTGGATGCGCGACAGGGGCGGGCTCCCCTGCACCTACACCGCCGACCTGGGGCAGTACGACGAGCTGGACATCCCCGGTGTGTCCGCCCGGGCGATGCAGTACGGCGCCGAACTTGCGCGGGCTGTTGATATCAAGCCACAGCTGGTCGAGGAGGGCCTGGCCGCGCTGGCCTGCGGTGCCTTCCACATCCGGTCCGGAGGCCGGGTGTACTTCAACACCACGCCCCTGGGCCGCGCCGTCACCGGGACGGTGCTGGTGCGGGCGATGCAGGCCGACGACGTGAACATCTGGGGCGACGGGTCGACGTTCAAGGGCAACGACATCGAGCGGTTCTACCGCTACGGCCTTCTGGCCAACCCGGATCTGCGGATCTACAAGCCGTGGCTCGACGCCGACTTCGTCACCGAGCTGGGTGGCCGCGACGAGATGAGCAGGTGGCTCACCGCGCACGGGCTGCCGTACCGGGATTCGGCGGAGAAGGCGTACTCGACCGACGCCAACATCTGGGGTGCGACCCACGAGGCCAAGACGCTCGAGCACCTGAACGTGTCCCTGGAGACCGTCGAGCCGATCATGGGGGTGAAGTTCTGGGACGCTGGAGTCGAGATCGCGACCGAAGACGTCGCCATCACCTTCGAGGCCGGCCTCCCGGTGGCGATCAACGGCAAGCGGTTCGCCGACCCCGTCGACCTCGTGCTGGAGGCCAACGCGATCGGCGGGCGCCACGGCCTTGGCATGTCCGACCAGATCGAGAACCGGATCATCGAGGCCAAGTCGCGCGGCATCTACGAGGCGCCCGGGATGGCGCTCCTCTTCGCCGCCTACGAGCGGCTGGTCAACGCCATTCACAACGAGGACACCGTCGCCAACTACCACAACGAGGGGCGCAAGCTCGGCCGGCTGCTCTACGAGGGGCGGTGGCTGGACCCGCAGGCGTTGATGGTGCGCGAGTCGATCCAGCGGTGGATCGCCTCGCTGGTGACCGGCACCGTGACGTTGCGCCTGCGCCGCGGTGACGACTACACGATCCTCGACACCCAGGGACTCGGCTTCTCCTACCACCCGGACCGGCTCTCCATGGAGCGGGTCGAGAACCCCGCCTTCGGGCCCATGGACCGGATCGGCCAGCTCACCATGCGCAACCTGGACATCGCCGACTCCCGCGCCAAGCTGGAGTCCTACGCCGGGCAACCGCAGGATCAGGGGATGGTGCTTGTGGAGCACGGCACGCTCTTCGGTGAGCTGCCCGCGGGCGGGTTCGACCGGATCGCGGCGGCCCGTGCCGGCGGCGAGGTCCGCGCTGACGATCACGGTTTCCTCGACGACGCCGCACTGGAATCGGGTACCGACTGATGGCCGAGAGAAGGCCTGCCGGAACGAGCATCGGCACCGAGAGAAGGCCTGCCGGAACGAGCATCGGCACCGAGAGAAGGCCTGCCGGAACGAGTATGGGCACGGGCTCCGCGTTGTGGGGCGGCCGGTTCGCCGGCGGCCCCGCCGACGCGCTCGCGGCACTGTCGAAGTCCACCCACTTCGACTGGCGGCTCGCGCGCTACGACATCGCCGGCTCGCGGGCGCACGCCCGGGTGCTGCACCGCGCCGGGCTGCTCACACCGGACGAGCTGGCCGCCATGCTCGGCGGGCTGGACGCGCTGGAGGCGGACACCGTCTCCGGCGCGTTCGTCGCGGCGGAGGACGACGAGGACGTGCACTCGGCGCTGGAACGCGGCCTGATCGAGCGGGTCGGCCCGGACGTGGGCGGCAAGCTGCGCGCCGGGCGGTCCCGCAACGACCAGATCGCCACGCTGCTGCGGCTGTGGTGGCGGGACACCGCGCGGCAGGTCGCCACCGGGGTGCTGGACGTGGTCGACGCGCTGCTGGCGCAGGCCACCCGCCACCCGGATGTGCCGATGCCCGGCCGCACGCACCTGCAGCACGCCCAGCCGGTGCTGCTGGCCCACCAGCTCGCGGCGCACGCGCACGCGCTGCTGCGGGACGTGGACCGGCTCCGCGACGCCGACCGGCGGGCCTCGATCTCGCCGTACGGCTCCGGGGCGCTGGCCGGCAGCTCGCTCGGGCTGGACCCGGAGGCGGTCGCCGCCGAGCTGGGCTTCTCCGGTTCGGTGGCCAACTCGATCGACGGCACCGCGTCCCGGGACGTGGCGGCCGAGGCGGCGTTCGTGCTGGCCATGGTCGGCGTGGACCTGTCCCGGATCGCCGAGGAGGTGATCATCTGGGCCACCGTGGAGTTCGGCTACGTGACCCTGGACGACGCCTACTCGACGGGTAGCTCGATCATGCCGCAGAAGAAGAACCCGGACGTCGCCGAGCTGACCAGGGGCAAGGCCGGCCGGCTGATCGGCAACCTGACCGGCCTGCTGGCCACGCTCAAGGCGCAGCCGCTGGCCTACAACCGGGACCTGCAGGAGGACAAGGAGCCGCTGTTCGACTCCGCCGACCAGCTGGAGCTGGTGCTGCCCGCGATGGCCGGCATGGTCGACACGCTCGTCTTCCACACCGAGCGGCTGGCCTCGCTGGCGCCGGCCGGCTTCACCCTGGCCACCGACGTGGCGGAGTGGCTGGTCCGGGCCGGGGTGCCGTTCCGGGTGGCGCACGAGGCGGCCGGGGCGTGTGTCCGGGCCGCCGAGGCACGCGGGGTCGGGCTGGACGAGCTGACCGACGCCGAGCTGGCCGCCGCGTCGCCGGCGCTCACCCCCAAGGTGCGCGAGGTGCTGACGGTGGCCGGTTCGATCGCATCCCGGGACGGCCGGGGCGGTACCGCGCCCGGCCGGGTCGCCGAGCAGCTCGACGAGCTGCGCGAGACCGTGGCGCAGGCCCGGAGCTGGGCCGGCCGGCCGGTAACCCAGACAGGAGAGGCCCGATGAGCTCCACCGCACTGCAGTCCGCCAAGGCCGACTACGACGCGCTCGTCGCGCGGGGCATCACGCTCGACCTGACCAGGGGCAAGCCCTCGGCCGCGCAGCTCGATCTGGCGGCGCCGATGCTGTCCATGCCCGGCCCGGACTACCGCGCCGCCGACGGCTCCGACGCCCGCAACTACGGCAACCTGCGCGGCCTTCCCGAGCTGCGCGCGATCTTCAGCGGCGCGCTCGACGTGCCCGTCGAGCAGCTGGTGGCGTTCAACAACTCCAGCCTGGAGCTGATGTACGACACGCTGGCGCAGGCCATGCTGTCCGCGCTGCCGGGCGCGCGCCGGCGCTGGGCCGACGAGCCCAGGGTCGCGTTCCTGGCCCCCGTACCGGGCTACGACCGGCACTACACCGCCTGCGAGCACCTGGGCATCGAGCTGGTCCCGGTGCCGCTGACCGACGACGGCCCGGACATGGACACGGTCGAGCAGCTGGTCGCGGGCGACCCGTCGATCAAGGGCATCTGGTGCGTGCCGAAGTACTCGAACCCGACGGGCACGGTGTACTCGGACGAGACGGTGCGCCGGCTGGCCTCGATGCCCACCGCCGCCCCGGACTTCCGGATCATGTGGGACAACGCCTACGCGGTGCACCACCTGACGGAGACCCCGGCGGAGATCGCCGACGTGCTCGCGCTGGCCACCGAAGCCGGCCATCCCGATCGGCCGTTCGTGTTCGGGTCCAGCTCCAAGATCACCCTGGCCGGGTCCGGGGTGGCGTTCCTGGGCGGTTCGGCGGCGAACGTGGACTGGTGGGTGGCGCGGCTGGTGGCCCGCAACATCGGCCCGGACAAGCTCAACCACCTGCGGCACGCCCGGTTCCTGCGCGATGCCGACGGGCTGGCCGAGCACATGCGCCGGCACCGGGAGATCGTCGCGCCGAAGTTCGCGGTGGTGCGGCAGGTGTTGGCGGAGCACTTCGCGGACACCCCGGGGGTGACCTGGACGGACCCGGCGGGCGGTTACTTCGTCACGCTGACCGTGCCGGACGGGCTGGCCTCCGAGGTCGTCCGGCTGGCCAAGGCGGCCGGCATCGCGCTGACCCCGGCCGGTGCCACGTACCCCTACGGCAAGGACCCCCGGGACGCGGTCATCCGGCTGGCGCCGACGTTCCCGGTGCTCGCGGAGGTCGAACAGGCGATGGCCGGCGTCGCGGTCTGTCTGCGGCTGGCGCTGGCGTCGGCGGGACTGGCCACGCGTTGACCGACCTGCTCCGGCGCGACGAGCTCGCGGTGGACGTGGTGGACGCCAGCTACCGGCTGCTCGGCTGCACGCTCGAGGCGGACACCGCGGACGGCCCGGTGGCGGTGCGGCTGGTGGAGGTGGAGGCGTACCGGGGCGCCGACGACCCGGCCTCGCACAGCTACCGGGGCCGCACGCCGCGCAACGCGGTGATGTGGGGCCCGGCGGGGTACCTGTACACGTACTTCGTCTACGGCATGCACTACTGCGCGAACGTCGTCTGCATGACCGACGGGGTGGCCGGCGCGGTGCTGCTGCGCGCCGGTGAGGTGGTCAGCGACCTCCAGCTGGCGCACGCCAGGCGGCCGACCGCGCGCCGCGACGCCGACCTTGCCAAGGGGCCCGCCCGGATGGCCGCGCTGCTCGGGATCGGTCGGGAGCAGTACGGGCTGGACCTGACCGACCCGGGCTCGCCGGTGCGGCTCTACGCGGGGGAGCCGGTGCCCCGGGCGTCGGTGTGCAGGGGCCCCAGGGTGGGCGTGGCCACCGCCAAGACGCTGCCGTGGCGGTTCTGGCTGGACGGCTCGCCCGCGGTGAGCCCGTACCGGGAGGCGGTGGTGCGCCCGCGGCGTAACCAGGTGGCGCCCGTGCGGGATGATCGGGGGCGTGAGTGAGCGAAGCGAACGAACCAATGTCACAGCAGTGAAAAGCTCACGGTCCGGCCGAGCGCAGCGAGGTGGATCGTGAGTGAGCACATTCTTGATGAGCTGGCCTGGCGTGGGCTGACCGCGCAGAGCACCGACCTGGACGCACTGCGCAAGGACCTGGATGCCGGTCCGCTGACGTTGTACTGCGGCTTCGACCCGACGGCGCCGAGCCTGCACGCCGGCAACCTGGTACCGCTGCTCACGCTGCGCCGGTTCCAGCAGGCCGGGCACCGGCCGATCGTGCTGGCCGGCGGCGCCACCGGCATGATCGGCGACCCCCGCGACTCCGCCGAGCGCTCGCTCAACCCGCTGAGCACGGTCAACGAGTGGGCGATGCGGATCCGGGGCCAGCTGGAGCGCTTCGTCCACTTCGACAACGACGCGGAGTCACCGACCGGCGCGATCGTCGCCAACAACCTGGACTGGACCGGCCCGCTCAGCGTGCTGGACTTCCTGCGCGACGTCGGTAAGCACTTCTCGGTCAACACCATGCTCGGCCGGGAGACGGTGAAACGCCGCCTGGACGGCGACGGCATGTCCTACACCGAGTTCAGCTACCTGCTGCTGCAGTCCAACGACTACCTGGAGCTGTTCCGCCGGCACGGCTGCCGGCTGCAGATCGGCGGCTCGGACCAGTGGGGCAACATCATCGGTGGGGTGGACCTGGTCCGCCGGGTGGAGTCGGTGGCGGTGCACGCGCTGACTACGCCGCTGGTCACCGACGCCGAGGGCCGCAAGTTCGGCAAGTCCACCGGTGGCGGCAACCTCTGGCTCGATCCGGAGATGACCTCGCCGTACGCCTGGTACCAGTACTTCGTGAACGTCGGTGACGCCGACGTGGTCAGTTTCCTGCGGATGTTCACCTTCCTGTCCCGCGAGGAGCTCGACGACCTGGCCGGGCAGACCGAGCAGCGACCGCAGGCCAGGGCGGCGCAACGCCGGCTGGCGGAGGAGCTGACCACGCTGGTGCACGGGGCCGACGAGACCCGGCGGGTGATCCTGGCCAGCCAGGCGCTGTTCGGGCGCGGCGAGCTGCGTGAGCTGGATCAGGGCACGCTGCGGGCCGCGCTGGCCGAGATCCCGTCGGCGACCACCACCCTCGCCGCCGCGCCGACGATCGTCGACCTCTTGGTGGACAGCGGATTGGTGGCCAGCAAGGGCGCGGCCAGACGCACCGTCGGCGAGGGTGGCGCCTACGTGAACAACGCGAAGGTGGACGACGCCGAGTGGAGCCCGTCGACGGCGGACCTGCTGCACGGGCGCTGGCTGGTTCTGCGACGCGGCAAACGTCACACCGCCGGCGTCGAGATCGTCGGGAGCTGATCAAATGACCGTTCATCGCAGCTCCGACCTGCGAAAACGCCGTTCGGCGAGAGACCGGCAAGTCGATTTGACTTTGCCGAGGCGCGGTCTGTAACTTTCTCCTCGTCGCCAAGCGGGGCGCACGGAGGGGCCAGAACATCGGCCCGCCAGCCGCGAACCGCACGAGGCTGACAAACCCTCGAAAGATCTACAGGGCGAGCGGTTGCAACCGCGACTCGGACTGTGTATCGTAAGAGAGTTGCCCCGGAACGCCCCGCTCGACAGCGGTTCGTGATGGTGTGTGGATGTCTTTTGAGAACTCAACAGTGTGCTGAGCTTTTATTTTCTGGTTTGTTTATGCCAGTTGTGTTTGTTTATTTTTGAGTTCAGGTTTCTATGGAGAGTTTGATCCTGGCTCAGGACGAACGCTGGCGGCGTGCTTAACACATGCAAGTCGAGCGGTAAGGCCCTTTCGGGGGTACACGAGCGGCGAACGGGTGAGTAACACGTGGGCGACCTACCCTCAGCTTCGGGATAAGCCTGGGAAACTGGGTCTAATACCGGATATGACCACATGTCGCATGGTGTGTGGTGGAAAGTTTTTTCGGCTGGGGATGGGCCCGCGGCCTATCAGCTTGTTGGTGGGGTGATGGCCTACCAAGGCGACGACGGGTAGCCGGCCTGAGAGGGCGACCGGCCACACTGGGACTGAGATACGGCCCAGACTCCTACGGGAGGCAGCAGTGGGGAATATTGCGCAATGGGCGAAAGCCTGACGCAGCGACGCCGCGTGGGGGATGACGGCCTTCGGGTTGTAAACCTCTTTCGCCATCGACGAAGGCCTTCGGGTTGACGGTAGGTGGAGAAGAAGCACCGGCCAACTACGTGCCAGCAGCCGCGGTAATACGTAGGGTGCGAGCGTTGTCCGGAATTATTGGGCGTAAAGAGCTCGTAGGCGGTGTGTCACGTCGATCGTGAAAACGTACAGCTTAACTGTGCGCGTGCGGTCGATACGGGCATCACTGGAGTTCGGCAGGGGAGACTGGAATTCCTGGTGTAGCGGTGAAATGCGCAGATATCAGGAGGAACACCGGTGGCGAAGGCGGGTCTCTGGGCCGATACTGACGCTGAGGAGCGAAAGCGTGGGGAGCGAACAGGATTAGATACCCTGGTAGTCCACGCCGTAAACGGTGGGCGCTAGGTGTGGGGATCATTCCACGGTCTCTGTGCCGCAGCTAACGCATTAAGCGCCCCGCCTGGGGAGTACGGCCGCAAGGCTAAAACTCAAAGGAATTGACGGGGGCCCGCACAAGCGGCGGAGCATGTGGATTAATTCGATGCAACGCGAAGAACCTTACCTGGGTTTGACATGCACTAGACGCGTCTAGAGATAGGCGTTCCCTTGTGGCTGGTGTGCAGGTGGTGCATGGCTGTCGTCAGCTCGTGTCGTGAGATGTTGGGTTAAGTCCCGCAACGAGCGCAACCCCTGTTCCATGTTGCCAGCGCGTAATGGCGGGGACTCATGGGAGACTGCCGGGGTCAACTCGGAGGAAGGTGGGGATGACGTCAAGTCATCATGCCCCTTATGTCCAGGGCTTCACACATGCTACAATGGCTCATACAGAGGGCTGCGAGACCGCGAGGTGGAGCGAATCCCTTAAAGTGAGTCTCAGTTCGGATTGGGGTCTGCAACTCGACCCCATGAAGTCGGAGTCGCTAGTAATCGCGGATCAGCAACGCCGCGGTGAATACGTTCCCGGGCCTTGTACACACCGCCCGTCACGTCATGAAAGTTGGTAACACCCGAAGCCGACGGCCTAACCCGTAAGGGAGGGAGTTGTCGAAGGTGGGACTGGCGATTAGGACGAAGTCGTAACAAGGTAGCCGTACCGGAAGGTGCGGCTGGATCACCTCCTTTCTAAGGAGTTTCCCACATAGGTGGGGAGTTCATCTCCTTTCACTAAAGGTTCGCCCCTGTACACGACATTGGTCCGCGTTTGTGGGTTGGTGTTGGGGGTGGCTGGGTGGAATATGGCAGATCAGATTGGCTTGGCACGCTGTTGGGTCCTGAGAGGACATCCCGTTGTGGGTTGTTTTTTCTGGCCGTGCTCATCATGGATCGTCTAACGCTCGCTGTGGGCTCGTGTGTGTTGCGGGTTTTGGTGTGGGTGGTGGTGGTTGGTGTGGTGGGGTGTGGTTGTTTGTTGAGTGTTGCATAGTGGATGCGAGCATCTTGTTGTGGTGAAGTGTTTAAGGGCACATGGTGGATGTCTAGGCATCAGGAGCCGATGAAGGACGTCTGAGACTGCGATATGCCTCGGGGAGTTGTCAACAGAGCTGTGATCCGAGGATTTCCGAATGGGGCAACCCGGCACCCGGATAATAAAGGGGTGTCACCCGCATCTGAATAAAATAGGGTGTGTGGAGGGAACGCGGGGAAGTGAAACATCTCAGTACCCGCAGGAAGAGAAAACAATTGTGATTCCGTGAGTAGTGGCGAGCGAAAGCGGAAGAGGCTAAACCCTGGTCGTGTCAAGCCGGCGGGCGTTGCGGTTGGGGTGTTGTGGGACGTTGTCGTGGATCTCCCGCTGGGGGTCCGAGCGTGGTGTGGTGTGTTAGCGGAAGGCCTCTGGAAAGGGTCGGCGTAGAGGGTGAGACCCCCGTACGTGAAAACGCGCTGTGCTGTGTTGGATGATGTTCCCGAGTAGCAGCGAGCTCGTGGAATTTGCTGTGAATCTGCCGGGACCACCCGGTAAGCCTAAATACTACCTGATGACCGATAGCGGACTAGTACCGTGAGGGAAAGATGAAAAGTACCCCGGGAGGGGAGTGAAATAGTACCTGAAACCGTGTGCCTACAAGCCGTCAGAGCCCTTTAATAAGGTGATGGCGTGCCTTTTGAAGAATGAGCCTGCGAGTTGTGGCATGTGGCGAGGTTAACCCGTGTGGGGAAGCCGTAGCGAAAGCGAGTCTGAATAGGGCGTTTTTAGTCGCGTGTTGCAGACCCGAAGCGGAGTGATCTACCCATGGCCAGGGTGAAGCGCCGGTAAGACGGTGTGGAGGCCCGAACCCACCAGGGTTGAAAACCTGGGGGATGAGCTGTGGGTAGGGGTGAAAGGCCAATCAAACTCCGTGATAGCTGGTTCTCCCCGAAATGCATTTAGGTGCAGCGTTGCGTGTTTCTTCCTGGAGGTAGAGCACTGGATGGTCTAGGGGGCCGACAAGCTTACCGAAATCAACCAAACTCCGAATGCCAGTGAAGTGAAGCGTGGCAGTGAGACTGCGGGCGATAAGGTTCGTAGTCGAGAGGGAAACAGCCCAGATCACCGGCTAAGGCCCCTAAGCGTGCGCTAAGTGGGAAAGGATGTGGGTTCGCCCAGACAACCAGGAGGTTGGCTTAGAAGCAGCCACCCTTGAAAGAGTGCGTAATAGCTCACTGGTCAAGTGGATCCGCGCCGACAATGTAGCGGGGCTCAAGCGCACCGCCGAAGCCGTGGCATGCAGACTTTAATCCGCCAGCTTGCTGGTGCAGTTGTCTGTGTGGGTAGGGGAGCGTCGTACATCTAGTGAAGCGGCGGGGTGACCCAGCCGTGGAGGGTGTACGAGTGAGAATGCAGGCATGAGTAGCGAATGCAGAGTGAGAAACTCTGCCGCCGAATGACCAAGGGTTCCTGGGCCAGGTTAATCCGCCCAGGGTGAGCCGGGACCTAAGGCGAGGCCGACAGGCGTAGTCGATGGACAACGGGTTGATATTCCCGTGCCCGTGCAAGCGCGTCCCTGATGAGGTCGGTGATGCTAACCACCCGTGTGTCGTTTATTGCCTTCGGGTGATTTGCGGTGTGTGGCTGGGAACCGATCCGGTAGTAGTCAAGCGATGGGGTGACGCAGGAGGGTAGCTCCGCCAGTGAATGGTTGTACTGGTGTAAGCGTGTAGCCCGACATCCAGGCAAATCCGGGTGTCGTGAAGGGTGAGACGTGATGCGTAGCCGATTGAGGCGAAGTAGAGTGATCCCATGCTGCCGAGAAAAGCCTCTAGCGAGTTCTTGCGCGGCCCGTACCCTAAACCGACACAGGTGGTCAGGTAGAGAATACCAAGGCGATCGAGCGAACTATGGTTAAGGAACTCGGCAAAATACCTCCGTAACTTCGGGAGAAGGAGGGCCGGTTGCCTTGAAGCCCTTCGCGGGCTAGGGGTGGCCGGTCGCAGAGACCAGGCCCAAGCGACTGTTTACTAAAAACACAGGTCCGTGCGAAGTCGCAAGACGATGTATACGGACTGACGCCTGCCCGGTGCTGGAACGTTAAGAGGACCTGTTAGTCCCGTTCGCGGGGCGAAGCGGAGAATTTAAGCGCCAGTAAACGGCGGTGGTAACTATAACCATCCTAAGGTAGCGAAATTCCTTGTCGGGTAAGTTCCGACCTGCACGAATGGCGTAACGACTTGGGCGCTGTCTCGACCATAGACTCGGCGAAATTGCACTACGAGTAAAGATGCTCGTTACGCGCGGCAGGACGGAAAGACCCCGGGACCTTTACTATAGCTTGGTATTGGTGCTCGGTTCGGATTGTGTAGGATAGGTGGGAGACTGTGAAGCTGTCACGCTAGTGATGGTGGAGTCATCGTTGAAATACCACTCTGTTCGAATTGGGTGTCTAACCTCGGGCCATGATCTGGTTCAGGGACAGTGCCTGGTGGGTAGTTTAACTGGGGCGGTTGCCTCCCAAAATGTAACGGAGGCGCCCAAAGGTTCCCTCAGCCTGGTTGGCAATCAGGTGTTGAGTGTAAGTGCACAAGGGAGCTTGACTGTGAGACCGACAGGTCGAGCAGGGACGAAAGTCGGGACTAGTGATCCGGCACCACCTTGTGGAAGGGGTGTCGCTCAACGGATAAAAGGTACCCCGGGGATAACAGGCTGATCTTGCCCAAGAGTCCATATCGACGGCATGGTTTGGCACCTCGATGTCGGCTCGTCGCATCCTGGGGCTGGAGTAGGTCCCAAGGGTTGGGCTGTTCGCCCATTAAAGCGGCACGCGAGCTGGGTTTAGAACGTCGTGAGACAGTTCGGTCCCTATCCGCCGCGCGCGCAGGAGACTTGAGGAAGGCTGTCCCTAGTACGAGAGGACCGGGACGGACGAACCTCTGGTGTGCCAGTTGTCCCGCCAGGGGCATGGCTGGTTGGCTACGTTCGGAAGGGATAACCGCTGAAGGCATCTAAGCGGGAAGCTCGTTCCAAGATGAGGTCTCCCACCCCCATGCGGGGTTAAGGCCCCCAGTAGACCACTGGGTTGATAGGCCAGAGATGGAAGCACAGTAATGTGTGTAGTTGACTGGTACTAATAGGCCGAGGGCTTCACCGCAACACTTTTGTTGTGCGCATCCACTATGTGACCCTGAGCAAACAACCACCATCATGGTGTGTTGGGTGTTCTGTACGGGGTAAGTGCTGTTGATTTGTGAATAGTGTTGTCGGTGGTTTTAGCGTTGGGGAAACGCCCGGTCCCATTCCGAACCCGGAAGCTAAGCCCTTCAGCGCCGATGGTACTGCACTCGGTAGGGTGTGGGAGAGTAGGACACCGCCGGCATTTAACCTGCAAGAGGGGGGTTGGTCTCGGATCTTTTGATCCGAAGCCAACCCCCTTTTTCATGTTCGTACGGCTGACCGCCCGTGGTGCCTCGATGAGGTGGAGCCGCTGGGCGGCGGCCATCTATCTCGTAGGCTGGGGTTATGGCAGTGGACGGGCGTGCAGACTCGCCTAAGGGTCGTTCCGAGGGGAATCGAGGGGACGGCACGGGCTGGAAGTCGCGCGGCTCGAGCTCGAACTCCGATTCTGGAAGTAGCCGGACGCCGCGAGGGACCGGTGCCGCACGCGGCGCCGGTGGCTCCCACGGCGGGCGTGATCGAGGGGGCCGTCCCAGCTCCGGGGACGTTCCCGACCAGCGTCGGCGAACCGAGCAGAACGACCGCTCGGGCGACCGGCGGCCACCCGCGGACCGCTCCGGCGGCGGCGACCGGGTCTCCCGGCCGTCCGGCTCCGGTGGGCGCGACAGCGGCCGTGGTCCTGGCGGTGGCTGGTCCGGCGGCTCGCGGGGGACTGACGGCGACCGTCGAGGCCGCCCGGATCAGGGCAAGGGTGCCGGTTCCCGCTTCGGGGGTGGTGCCGGTCGCGGCTCGGACCGCACCGGCTCGGCCGGCCGCGGTGACGACCGGCGCGGCCGGGATGATCGCGACCGGACTTCGGGCGACGATCGGCGTGGTTCCAGGGACAGTCGCCCGTCGCAGCCCGATCGGGGATCCGGGTCGGACCGCCGCGAGTCCGCCGGTTGGCGCGATCAGTCCGACCGGCGGCGCGACGACGGCGGCCGGGGCGGAACCGCGAGCCGTGGCGGCGCCGGCGAGTACCGCAAGAGCGGGCAGGGACCGAGCCGTCCGAACGTCTCGACCGGTGACCGCCCGTACCGGCGTCCGACCGGCGACGACCGAGGTGCGTCCGGCACCCGCTCGGACAGTCCCAATCGCCGTGACCGCGCCCTCGGCGCCGCCGCTGACCGTGGCCGGCGGCTGGAGGGCCCCGAGGGGCGTGGCCCCAGCCGCGGTGGGGACCGCTACCAGGGCCGGCCTGACGACCGGGGGGCCAGGCCCGACCGGAGCGGTGGCTTCGACCGCGACCGTGGGTCCCGCACTGACAGCGGGGACCGGCGCGATCGCGTAACCAATGGGGACCGGGGCCCGCGTGCCGAGTCGGGAGACCGTCGTGACCGCCCGTCCGGTGCTGATCGCGGTCCGCGCACCGGCAGCGGTGACCGGCCGGACCACGGCGACCGCGACCGGGGCCAGCGTTCGGACAGCGCTCGTTCGGACAGCGCTCGTTCGGACAGCGGCCGTTCGGACAGCGGTGCGGACCGCCGGACCACCGGCGGCGGCGCTGATCGTGACCGCAGGGACCGGGCTCCGGGCAGCGGCGGCGCGCGCGAGCGTTACCAGGCCTCGGCCGAGCGACGTTCGTCCGGGCCGCGGCGGCACCCGCGTGACGGTCAGGGTGGCTCACGACCGGACCGCGATCAGGACGTCGAGCGGGTGCCGTCGGTGCCCGCCCCGCCGCTGCCGGAGGGCCTGGCCGACGTCAAGCTCGCCGGTGAGGTGCGGCGTGACCTGCTCGGCCTGCGCAAGGATGTCGCGGATCTGGTCAGCCAGCACCTGGTTGCCGCCGGCAGCCTGCTCGAGGACGACCCGGAGCGGGCGCTCGCCCATGCGCGCTTTGCGCGGGGCAAGGCGTCCCGGCTCGCCGTGGTGCGGGAGGCGGTCGGTCTGGCGGCCTACCACGCGGGCGAGTGGACCGAGGCGATCGCGGAGCTGCGGGCGGCCCGCCGCATGGGTGGCGGACCCGGTCACCTCGCGGTGATGGCCGATGCCGAACGGGCCCTCGGCCGCCCGGAGCGTGCACTGGAACTGGCTCGCGGCCCGGAGGCGGCCGAGCTGGAGCGCGACGAGGCGATCGAGCTGCTCATCGTCGCGGCCGGTGCGCGCCGAGATCTGGGCGAGGCCGACGCGGCGGTGTTGAGCCTGCAGGTCAAGGACCTCGACGAGTCCCGCCGCGACCCGTGGAGCCCTCGGCTCTTCTACGCCTACGCCGACTCGCTGCTCGCGGCCGGGCGCCGCGACGACGCGGTGCGCTGGTTCCTGCACGCCGCCGACGCGGACGACGAGGAGCTCACCGACGCCTCCGAGCGCTTGGCCGAGCTGGGCGCGGACCCGGCACCCGCCGGCGGATCCGCGCCGTGACCTCGCTGCGTGAGCAGCACGACGTACTGCTGTTCGACCTGGACGGCACACTGTTCCTCGGTGGCACCGCGCTGCCGGGGGCACCGGAGGCACTGGCCGACGCCGCCGGGGCGGGCTGCCGGATCGGGTACCTCACCAACAACGGATCGCGCAACGCCGGCCAGGTCGTGGACCACCTCCGTGAGCTCGGGTTCGCCGCCGAGGAGCCGGAGGTGGTCACCAGCGGGCAGGCCGCGAGCCGGCTGCTGGCGGACCGGCTCCACCCGGGCGACGCCGTGGTGGTGGTGGGTAGCAAGGCACTGGCGGGTGAGGTCACCGCGGCCGGGCTGACCGTGGCCGAGCGGGCCGAGGAGGCGCGGGCAGTCATTCAGGGACACTCCCCGGACACCGGCTGGCGGGACCTGGCGGAGGCCTGCCTGGCCATCCGGGCCGGCGCGGTCTGGGTGGCCACCAACGTCGACGCCACACTGCCCGCCGAGCGCGGCGAACTGCCCGGGAACGGCTCAATGGTGGCCGCCCTGGTGACCGCTACCGGGGTGCAGCCGGTGGTGGCCGGCAAGCCGGAGGCGGCGCTGTTCCACGAGGCGGTGCGGCGGGCTTCGGCGGAGCGGCCGCTGATGGTCGGCGACAAGCTGGAGACCGATATCGCCGGCGCCAACGGGGTCGGGATGCCCTGTCTGCTGGTGCTGACCGGGGTCTCGCACCCCGCCGCGGTGCTGGCCGCCCCCCAATCCCAGCGCCCCACCTACATCGGGGCCGACCTGACCGCCCTGCGGACCGATCAGGACCAGCTCCGGCCGGTCGGCCAGGCACCGTGGCGCGCCAGCCGCGACGGCGACGAACTGCTGCTGGAGCTCGACCCGGACGCCGGGGCGGACGCCGCCGGGGACCCCGACCCGGTCGCCGCGCTGCGCACGCTCTGCGCGGTGCACTGGGGTGCCGGCGGCGGCCAGGCGCGGGTTCGCGGAGGGGATCCGGCGGCGGCTCGGGCACTGGGGACGCTCGGGTTGGGCGCCCGCTGACGGCGCTGACCGTCGGGCAACCGGCTCCGTCGGCTAGCGTGGTCACCGATGACCGCAAACCAGCCGTGGCCGGGCCGGCCTGTCCCCGGGCCGCCTCGGCACGCCTCTGAGGAAGCCCGCCCGGTGCCGCAACCGCCGGGCGTGCCCGCGCGCCCGGATCCGGGTCAGGCCCCCCGGGTGGCCGGCCCCGGTCCGTCCGCTGGTCAGGTGACCGCGACCGGCCAGCCCGGACAGTCCCAGTCGACCGCGGCGCCGACCGAGCGGGTCGCCGCCGCGCTGGCCGGGCTGGACGGCCTGGATGCGCGGCCCACCGGTGAGCACGTGGCCGCCTTCGAGCGGGTGCACGTGGCGCTGACCGACGCGTTGTCGGCGATCGACGGGGTGTGAGGCGGTGCCTCGCCTGGCCCGGCTGGACTCCGAACTCGTCCGGCGGGGGCTTGCCCGGTCCCGTCAGCAGGCCGCCGAGCTGATCGCGGAGGGTCGGGTCATGGTGCGCGGGGTGGCGGCCAGCAAGGCGGCCACCTCGGTGGAGATCGATGCGCCGGTGATCGTGCGCAAGGACGAGGGCCCGGAGTGGGCCTCGCGCGGTGCGTTGAAGCTGGTCGGGGCGCTGGCTGCGTTCGAGCCGCTCGGGCTCTCGGTGACCGGTCGCCGCTGCCTGGACGCCGGCGCCTCCACCGGTGGCTTCACCGACGTGCTGCTGCACCGGGGCGCCACGCGGGTGGTCGCCGCCGACGTGGGGTACGGCCAGCTGGTGTGGCGGTTGCGCACCGACGAGCGGGTCGAGGTGCTGGACCGCACCAACGTCCGCTCGCTGACCCCGGAAGCCATCGGCGGTCAGGTATCGCTGACCGTGGCCGACCTGTCCTTCATCTCGCTGCGCACCGTGTTCCCCGCGCTGACCGCCTGCACCGAGACCACCGGCGACCTGGTGCCGATGGTCAAGCCGCAGTTCGAGGTAGGGCGGCGCCGGCTGGGGCCCGGTGGCGTGGTGCGCGAACCGGAACTGCGGGTGGCCGCACTGCGTGAGGTCACGGCGGCGGCCGCCGCTCTCGGCTGGTTCCCGAGGGGCGCGGTGGCCAGCCCGGCACCCGGGCCGGCCGGCAACGTGGAGTACTTCCTCTGGCTGAGCACCGTGCGCCCCGCCGACCAACAGGCGGCGGAACCGGAGCCCGAGCAGAATGTGGACGCCATGCTGGAGCGGGCGGTACAGGAGGGCCCTCAGTGACGCGTGAGGCTCTGTTGGTGGTGCACTCGGGGCGGAAGGTGAACCAGTCGACGGCGGCCGGGGTGGTGCGGCGCCTTGCGTCGGCCGGCATCCGGATGCGGATCTTCGCCGACGAGTGGTCCGAGGTGCCGGGGGACCTGCCGCCCGGGATGGAGCCGATCGCCGTCGAAGCCCATCCGGGGGCCGCCGACGGCGCCGAGGTGACGTTGGTGCTCGGCGGCGACGGCACCCTGCTGCGGGCCGCCGAACTGGCCCGGCCTGCCGGGGTGCCGCTGCTCGGGGTCAACATGGGCCGGGTCGGGTTCCTCGCCGAGGCCGACCCGGAATCGCTGGACGAGGCGATCAGCGCGGTGATCGAGGGGGACTACCACGTCGAGGAGCGGATGACCGTCCAGGCCTCGGTGGTGCTCAACGGCGGCCCGGTCCGGAGCACCTGGGCGCTCAACGAGGCGGTCGTGGAGAAGGTCAACCGGGGCCGCATCCTGGAGGTGGTGCTCGAGGTGGACGGCCGGCCGGTGACCGGCTTCGGCTGCGACGGCGTGCTGTGCGCCACCCCGACCGGCTCGACCGCCTACGCCTTCTCCGCCGGGGGGCCGGTGATCTGGCCCGAGGTCGAGGCGCTGCTGCTGGTGCCGCTGACCGCGCACGCCCTGTTCGCCCGCCCGCTGGTGATCTCGCCGAGCTCGGAGGTGGCCATCGAGGTGGACGCCAAGGGCTACCCGGCCGTCCTGGTGGCCGACGGGCGGCGCACCATCCCGATCCCCCCGGGCGCCCGGGTCGAGCTCGCCCAGGGGGAGGCGCCGGTCCGCCTGGTGCGGCTGCGCGACCAGCCCTTCACCGATCGGCTGGTCCGCAAGTTCAGTCTTCCGGTGCGCGGCTGGCGTGGCGTCCCGACACCGCCACACCACTCGTGACCGCCCTGCTCGGTGTCGTCGGGCCCGCCACCTAGACTGCCGCCATGCTGGCCGAGATGCGGATCCAGGGCCTTGGTGTCATCGACGACGCCACACTCGAGCCGCACCCTGGTCTGACCGTGCTGACCGGGGAGACCGGTGCCGGTAAGACCATGGTTGTCACCGGGTTGACCCTGCTCGGGGGCGGTCGCGCCGAGGCGTCCCGGGTCGCGGAGGGCGCCAGCCGGGCGCTGGTGGAGGGGCGGTTCGACGCCGGAGGCCCCGCGCTGCGTCTCGCCGAGGAGGTCGGTGCCGAGGTCGACGAGGACGGCACCCTGATCGCGGTGCGCACCGTCAGCTCGGACGGGCGGTCCCGGGCACACCTCGGCGGCCGTTCCGTCCCGGTCGGTGTGCTGTCCCGGTTGGCCGAGTCGATGCTGGCGGTGCACGGGCAGAACGACCAGCTCCGGCTGCTGCGCCCGGTCGAGCAGCGCGCTGTGCTGGACCGCTACGCGGGCGAGGCGGTGGCCGGTCCGCTGGAGCGCTACCGGTCGGTGCGGGCGCTCTGGCGCACGGCCTGCACCGAGCTGGTCGAGCGTCGGGACGGGGCCCGCGAGCTGGCTCGTGAGGCCGACCTGTTGCGCCACGGGCTGGCCGAGATCGAGTCCGTCAGGCCACAGCCGGGGGAGGACGTCGCGCTGGTCGAGGAGGCGCGCCGGCTCGCGGCGGCCGACGACCTGCGCTCGGCCGCCGGGGGCGCCCGGCTCGCCGTGGCCGGCGGCGACGGCGCGGACGCGGACGGCACGCCCGACGGTGCTCCCGACCTGCCCGGCGCGCTCGGCCTGGTCGGCGAGGCGCGGCGGCTGCTCAACGGCACCGGCGACCCGGAGCTGGAACGGCTGGAGCCCCGGCTCGCCGAGGTGGCGATGCTGCTCGGTGAGCTCACCGGCGAGCTCACCGGATATCTGACCGCCCTGGACGCGGACCCGGAGCGGTTGCAGGTGGCGCTCGTGCGGCAGGCTGAGCTCCGCGCGCTCACCCGCAAGTACGCCGCCGACATCGACGGGGTGCTGGCCTGGGCCGACCAGGCCACCGAGCGGCTCTCCGGCATCGACACCAGCGACGACGCGATCGCGGCGCTGCAGGCCCGCCGTGACGAGCTGGCCGGCGAGCTGGGCCGGCACGCCGAGTCGGTGTCCTCGGCCCGCCGCAAGGCCGCCGGTGAGCTCGCGGCGGCGGTCACGGCGGAGCTGGCCGGGCTGGCCATGCCCGACTCCCGGCTGCTGGTCGAGCTGTCCCGCCGCGAGCTCGACGGCGCGGCCGCCGGCCGGGACGGCGCCGGACTGGAACTGTCCGGGCGCTGGGTGGCGGCCGGGCCGGACGGGGTGGACGAGGTCGAGGTCCGGCTGGTGCCGCACGCCGGCGCGGGGCCGGTGCCGCTGCACAAGGGGGCCTCCGGTGGTGAGCTGTCCCGGGTGATGCTCGCGCTCGAGGTCGTGCTGGCCGACGCCGACCCGGTGCCGACCATGGTGTTCGACGAGGTCGACGCGGGTGTCGGCGGCAGGGCGGCGGTGGAGATCGGACGCCGGCTGGCCCGGTTGGCGGCGACCCACCAGGTGATCGTGGTGACACACCTGCCGCAGGTGGCCGCGTACGCGGATCGCCACGTGGTGGTGGACAAGCGCGGTGCCGCGAAGAACGGTGTGGCGCAGGGGCGGGTTCGCACCCTCAGCGAGGCGGACCGGATCGTCGAGCTGGCCAGGATGCTCGCCGGGCTCGACGACACGAGCACCGGGCGGGCCCACGCCGAGGAGCTGCTGACCACCGCGACCCGGGAGAAGTCGCAGGCCAGGGCGCCGGGTGCCTCGAAGAAGCGCACGGTCGCGGCACACTGACCGGCAGCTGAACCGGGCCGGCGCGGCGCCGCCCGGACGTCCCCCGGGCACCGCCGACCGGCCTAGCGTGCTCTCAGCGGCCGCCCCGGCCCGGGAAAGTGGATCCGCGACTCGCGGACGGAAATGCCGGCGGTATGGTGAGGGGCTTGACACCATCGTGGGCATGAAGATGTCCGGCTTACTCGCTGCCGTCAGCCCACGGGACCGCCGCGAGCTGCCGGGACTGACCGGTGTCGCCCGGGTGGACCGCAACACCGATGCGCTGCTGCGCCGGGTCGGCCTGCACGAGATCGCCGTGCTCGACGAGATCGACCTGGACCGGGTCACCGCGGACGCGCTGGTCGCGGCCGGGGTCAGCGCGGTGGTCAACGCCGCGCCGTCGATCTCCGGGCGGTTCCCGAACCTCGGCCCGGACGTACTGGTCGCCGCCGGCGTGACCATCGTGGACGGCGTCGGCGACGACGTCTTCCGCCAGTTGCGCGACGGTGCCCGGCTCCGGTTGCACGACGGCGGCGTGTTCGTCGGCGAGCAGCTGCTTGCCCGCGGCGTGCCGCAGACCGCCGAGTCGGTGGCCACCGCGATGGAGGCCGCCAAGAAGGGCCTGGCCAACCAGCTGGAGGCGTTCTCCGCCAACACCATCGAGTTCATGCACCAGGACCGGGCGCTGCTGCTCGACGGCGTCGGGGTGCCCGACGTGCGGGTGCCGCTGGAGGGCCACCACGTGGTCGTGGTGGCCGGTGGCACCGACCACGCCGCCGACCTGGCGGGGCTGAAGCGCTACCTCAAGGAGTACCACCCGGTGCTGGTCGGGGTGGGTGCCGGCGCCGACGCGCTGTGGGACGCCGGCTACCGCCCGGACCTGATTGTGGGTGACCCGGCCGAGGTGTCCGACCGGGTGCTGACCTGCGGCGCGGACGTGGTGGTTCCGGCGTTCGCGGACGGCCACGCGCCCGGGCTGCTGCGGGTACAGGACCTCGGTGCCGGCGCGGTGACCTTCCCCGCCTCGGGCAACCCGGAGGACCTGGCGCTGCTGCTGGCCCACCACCACGGCGCCGCGCTGATCGTCACGGTCGGGTTCCAGGCGTCCCTGGCGGAGTTCCTCGACCACGGCCGCTCCAGCAGCAACGCCTCGACGTTCCTGACCCGGCTGCGGGTGGGCAACCTGCTGGTCGACGGCAAGGCGGTGGCCGCGCTGTACCGCAGCCCGGTGTCGGCCGGTGCGGTCCTGGTGCTGGTCGGCGCGGTGCTGCTGGCCACCCTGACCGCGCTGCTGGTGTCCGACGCCGGCCCGGCCCTGCTCGGCTATCTCGAACGTGGCGTGTCCTGGTCGATGCAGCTCGTGAAGGGGTGGTTATAACAGTGTTGACCCTTCGATACCACCTCGTCTCGCTGGTCGCCGTCTTCCTGGCGCTGGCCCTCGGCGTTGCACTCGGTTCGACCAGCGTGAGCCAGCGGCTCCTCTCAGTCGTCGCTGGGGACCGCGACAGCCTCACCAAGCAGATCGACCAGCTCAGCGCCCAGCGCGGCGATCTGGAGGCCAGCCAGCGGGCCGCGAACTCCTTCGCCGCATCGGTGGCCCCGGCCGTGGTGAAGGACCAGTTGGCGCAGCGCAAGGTGGTGCTCGTGCTGGCCCCGGACGCCGACCTGGCGGACCGGGACGCCGTGCGCGGGCTGATCGGGCAGGCCGGCGGCACCATCACCGGTGAGCTTGATCTCGCCGACGCGATCGTCGACCCGGCCAGGGCGGACCAGATCCGGGACCTGACCACCCGGCTGCTGCCAGCCGGTGCGCAGCTACCCAGCGCCACCGACGCCGGTGGGTTGGTCGGCGGGCTGCTCGGCAGCGTGCTGCTACTGCGCGGCCAGACCGGGCAGCCACACGTCGCCCCGGACCAGGCGGCCGCCGCGCTGGCCGGACTCACCGAGGCCGGTTTCGTCCGGCCGGGGCCGAGGCCGGCACCCGCGCAGCTCGCACTGGTCATCACCGGCGGCGGTCTGACCGGCACCGATGCCGCCGAGCGGGCCGCCACGGTGGCCCGGCTGGCCACCGAGTTGGACCACGCCAGCAGCGGGGCGGTGCTCGCCGGGCGCTCCGGCACGGCGGACTCCACCGGGGCGGTGGGCGTGGTCCGGGCGGACACCACGACGTCGGCCGCGCTGTCCACCGTCGACGACGTACAGAGCGCGATGGGACGGGTGGCAACCGTGCTCGCGCTGCGTGAACAGGCCGAGGGCCGAGCCGGCCGATACGGCGACGCGAGCAACGCGCAGGCGGCCATACCGGGTGCATCGGCGGGTTGACGCTTGGTTTGTCGCCAAGCGGTGTTACCGTGAGTATCCGTGCAGACGCGCGTGACTCGGCATGTATTCGTCACCGGCGGTGTTGCTTCCTCGCTCGGTAAGGGACTGACCGCTTCCAGCCTCGGCCAGCTGTTGACCGCCCGTGGACTTCGGGTGATCATGCAGAAGCTGGACCCCTACCTCAATGTCGACCCCGGCACGATGAATCCGTTCCAGCACGGCGAGGTGTTCGTCACCGAAGACGGCGCCGAGACGGACCTGGACATCGGCCACTACGAGCGGTTCCTTGACCGCAACCTGTCCGGGCGGGCGAACGTCACCACCGGGCAGGTCTACTCGACCGTGATCGCCAAGGAGCGGCGCGGGGAGTACCTGGGCGACACCGTCCAGGTCATCCCGCACATCACGAACGAGATCAAGGACCGGATCCTGGCGATGGGCGCGCCGGACCCTTCCGGGCTGACCCCGGACGTTGTGATCACCGAGGTCGGCGGCACGGTCGGCGACATCGAGTCGCTGCCCTTCCTCGAGGCGGTCCGCCAGGTCCGCCACGACGTCGGCCGGGACAACTGCTTTTTCCTGCACGTCTCGCTGGTGCCGTACCTGGCACCCTCGGGCGAGCTGAAGACGAAGCCGACCCAGCACTCGGTGGCCGCCCTGCGCAATATCGGTATCCAGCCGGACGCCCTGGTGCTGCGGGCCGACCGGGAGATCCCGGACGGGATGAAGCGCAAGATCAGCCTGATGTGCGACGTGGACACCGACGGCGTGGTGGCGGCGCCGGATGCGCCATCCATCTACGACATCCCGAAGGTGTTGCACACCGAGGGGCTGGACGCCTACGTGGTGCGCCGGCTCGGGCTGCCGTTCCGGGACGTGGACTGGACGGTCTGGGGCGACCTGCTGGACCGGGTGCACCACCCGAAGGAGACCGTGCGGATCGCCCTGGTCGGCAAGTACGTGGACCTGCCGGACGCCTACCTCTCGGTCACCGAGGCGCTGCGTGCCGGCGGCTTCGCGCACCGCGCGCACGTCGAGGTCACCTGGGTGACCTCGGACGACTGCGAGGGTGCCGGGGTTGCTACCGCGCTGGCCGGGGTGGACGGCGTGCTCATCCCCGGCGGCTTCGGCATCCGGGGCATCGAGGGCAAGATCGGTGCGATCCGGTACGCCAGGGAACGCGGCATCCCGGTGCTCGGGCTCTGTCTCGGGCTGCAGTGCATGGTGATCGAGGTGGCCCGCTCGCTGGCCGGCCTGGACGGGGCGAGCTCCGCCGAGTTCGACCCGGACACCCCGCACGCGGTGATCTCCACCATGGCCGACCAGGAGGACGTGGTGTCCGGGCAGCGGGACATGGGCGGCACGATGCGCCTGGGTGCCTACCCGGCCACGCTGGCCGAGGGCACCCTGACCGCCGACGCGTACGGCAGCACCCGGGTGTCCGAGCGGCACCGGCACCGCTACGAGGTGGCCAACCAGTACCGGGACAAGCTGGCCGACGCGGGCCTGGTGTTCTCCGGGACCTCGCCGGACGGGAGGCTGGTGGAGTTCATCGAGTTGAACCGGGCGACGCACCCGTTCTTCGTCGGTACCCAGGCACACCCCGAGCTGAAGAGCCGCCCGACCCGCCCGCACCCGCTGTTCCGGGCGTTCGTGTCGGCCGCGCTGCGCTACCGGGCGGCGGACCGGCTGCCGGTGGAGCTGCCGGAGAACGAGCCGGAGCGCGCCGGGGTGCCCCGGTGACCCCCACCGAGGCGCGGCACACCTTCCCGGTGCGCGACACCCGCCGGATCTACCGGGGCCGGGTGATGGCGTTGCGGGCCGACGAGGTGGAGATGCCCGGCGGCCGGGTGGCCACGCGGGAGATCGTGGAGCACCCCGGGGCCGTGGCCATCGCGGCGGTGGACGAGCAGGGCCGGATCGCGGTGATCGACCAGTACCGGCACGCGGTGCGCCGCCGGCTGCGCGAGCTGCCCGCCGGCCTGCTCGACCACGCGGGGGAGAACCCGGTCGACGCCGCGGCCCGGGAGCTCACCGAGGAGGCCGGGCTGACCGCCACCGAGTGGTCGGTGCTGGTGGACCTGGACACCTCGCCGGGGTTCAGCGACGAGAGCGTGCGGGTGTTCCTGGCGACCGGTCTTGCCGCGGTGGCGCGACCCGACCTCGGCGACGACGAGGAGTCCGAGCTGCAGGTGGGCTGGCTGCCGCTGGCCGACGCGGTGCGCGCGGTGCTGGCCGGCGAGATCGTGAACGCGGTATCGGCGGCCGGGATACTGGCGGTGCAGGCGGTGCGCTCCGGACTGGCACGGCCCCGCCCGGTGGACGCACCGTGGCCGGACCGGCCGACCGCGTTCGCCTCGGGTACCGGCTGATCAGGGCCGAGGCCGCCGAATACTAGAATGGCGCCCTCATGACGGTGCGGGGGGCGGGCGCGCGCACGTCGACGTCGGTCGGCGCGGCGTTCCCCGGGGCGCCCGGCCAACTCGGCGCAGTGTTGCGCGGCTACCTCGACCACCTCGTGGTGGAGCGCGGCATCGCCGAAAACACGCTCCGCTCCTACCGCCGTGACCTGCGCAGATACGCCGAGTACCTGGATCGGCGGAGTATCACCGCGCTGGCTGACGTGACCGAGCTGGTGGTGGCGGAGTTCTTGGCGGTACTGCGGGAGGGCGACGCCGACCACCCGCCGCTGGCCACCTCCTCGGCGGCCCGGACGCTGGTCGCGGTGCGCGGGCTGCACCGGTTCGCGGTGCGCGACGGGCTGCTGCCCGCCGACGCGGCCCGCGAGGTGCACCCGCCGACCCCACCCCGGCGGTTGCCCAAGGCGCTGCCGCTGGACCGGGTGGAACGGCTGCTCGAGGCGTGCGGTCTTGACGAACCGCTCAGCCTGCGGGACCGGGCGCTGCTCGAGCTGCTCTACTCCACCGGGGCGCGGATCTCCGAGGCGGTCGGCCTCGACCTGGACGACGTCGACCTGGCCGAGCGCGGGGTGCTGCTGTCCGGCAAGGGCGGCAAGCAGCGACTGGTGCCGATCGGGCGGCCGGCGGTCGCCGCGCTCGAGGCATACCGGGTGCGGTCCCGGCCGGGCCTGGCAATCCGGGGCCGAGGCACCCCAGCGGTGTTCCTCAACGCCAGGGGCGGGCGGCTGTCCCGGCAGAGCGCGTGGCAGGTACTGCGCAGCGCGGCGGACCGGGCCGGGGTCACCGAGCCGGTGTCGCCACACACGCTGCGGCACTCCTTCGCCACCCACCTGATGGAGGGCGGCGCCGACGTGCGGGTGGTCCAGGAGCTGCTGGGACACGCTTCGGTGACAACCACTCAGGTGTACACCCTGGTCACCGTGGACTCGCTGCGTGAGGTTTACACGCTCGCGCATCCCCGGGCACTCGACTGAGCACGCCAGTACCACGAACATCGCAAAACTCATTGGCAACACGCGGCGAGGCGTTTTGGTTGAGATCTCCGGGACGCTTACGCTGACGCGTTGAACACCCAGAACGTCGGAATGGAAGCCGAACCTCGCGTGATGCGAGCGACCCTAGCGAGATTCTGGAGCCAGCATGTCGACACCCCGGCCGATGGATCCGGGGCCGGCGCCGCTCGACGAGCCGGACCTGGTGGAGGACTTTCCCGCCAACCGCCCTCGTGCCATGGCACCGGTACCGGCACCGCTGAACTTCCACGGGCCCGCCCGGATCATCGCGGTCGCGAACCAGAAGGGTGGCGTCGGCAAGACCACGTCCACCATCAACCTGGGCGCGACGCTGGCCGAGTACGGCCGCCGGGTGCTGTTGGTCGACTTCGACCCCCAGGGGGCGCTGTCGGTCGGCCTCGGCGTCCAGCCGCACCAGCTGGACCGGACCATTCACAACCTGCTCATGGAGCGGGAGGTGAAGGTCGACGAGGTGATCATCCCCACCAAGGTGCCCGGGATGGACCTGCTACCCAGCAACATCGACCTGTCCGCCGCCGAGGTGCAGCTGGTCAGCGAGGTCGGCAGGGAGCAGGCCCTCGGTCGGGTCCTCCGGCCGGTGCTGGGGGACTACGACATGGTGCTTGTGGACTGCCAGCCGTCTCTCGGCCTACTCACCATCAACGCGCTGACCTGCGCGGACAGTGTGCTGATCCCGCTGGAGTGCGAGTACTTCAGCCTGCGCGGGGTGGCGCTGCTGATGGACACGATCGAGAAGGTACGGGACCGGCTGAACCCCCGGTTGGCGATCAGCGGCATCCTGGCCACCATGTACGACCCGCGCACGGTGCACACCCGCGAGGTCCGCGCCAGGGTGATCGAGGCGTTCGGCGAGCTGGTGTTCGACTCGACGATCAACCGCACGGTCCGCTTCCCGGAGACCACGGTCGCCGGTGAGCCGATCACCCGGTGGGCGCCGAACTCGGCGGGAGCCGAGGCCTACCGCCAGCTGGCCCGCGAAGTGATCGCCCGCGAGGCGGCCGCCCGGTGAGTCTTGTCGCCACGCCCGAGCGGGCGGACGAAGCGGCGCGGAGGACCTCGCCGGACCGGTCCGGCGAGGCGCCGGTACCCCGGTTCACCGTCAACCTGGACAACTTCAACGGCCCGTTCGACCTGCTCCTGCAGCTGATCAACAAGCACGAGCTGGACGTCACCGAGGTGGCGCTGCACCAGGTCACCGACGATTTCATCGCGCACACCAGGGCGCTCGCCGCCGCCGGCACGGACGCCGACCTGGACGAGATCACCGAGTTCCTGGTCATCGCGGCCACCCTGCTGGACCTCAAGGCGGCCCGGTTGTTGCCCGGGGCGGACGTGGAGGACATCGAGGACCTGGCGCTGCTGGAGGCCCGGGACCTGATCTTCGCCCGGCTGCTGCAGTACCGGGCGTACAAGCGGGTCGCCGCGCTGTTCGTGGAGCTGGAAGCCTCGGCGATGCGCCGCTACCCGCGCTCGGTGGCGCTGGAGCCCCGGTTCGCCGAGCTGCTGCCCGAGGTGATGCTCGGGATGGACGCCCAGCGCTTCGCGGAGCTGGCCGCCTCGGTGTTCCGGCCCAAACCGCCGCCGACGGTGTCGCTGGACCACCTGCACGCCGGCCTGGTCTCGGTCCCCGAGCACATGGCGGTCCTGCGTGAGCGACTGCTCGAGCTCGGCCGCGCCAGCTTCCACCAGCTCACCGCGGACTGCGACGAGCCGATGCAGATGGTGGCCCGGTTCCTCGCGGTGCTGGAGCTGTACCGGGAGTCGAACGTGCTGCTGGACCAGGAGGAGTCGTTCGGCGAGCTGATGGTCAGCTGGACCGGGCCGAGGGACGGGTCGTGAGCGAGAACGGCCTGGCGACCGAGCGCGACGAGCCGCTCGCCGCCGAACCGACCGACGGCGTGCGGCCGACGGACGGCGAACCGACCGACCTGCCGGCGTCCGACGGTGAGCTGTCCGACGGTGAGCCGGCCGGCGAGTCGGCCGGTAGTGAGCGGGTCGAGACCGATCCCCCCGACGACGACCTGGTCGACGACCACATGTTGGACAGCGCGCTGGAGGCGCTGCTGCTGGTGGTCGACGAACCGGTCGACGAAGCGACCTTGGCCGCCGCCCTGCGGCAGCCGACGGACCGGGTGGTGACGGCGCTGGGCCGGCTGACCGCGGGCTACCGCGATCAGGAGCGGGGCATCGACCTGCGCAAAGTCGGCGAGGGCTGGCGGTTCTACACCCGGGACCGCTACGCGCCCTACGTCGAGCGGATGCTCAAGGACGGCCAACGCGCCAGGCTGACCAGGGCTGCGCTGGAGACCCTGGCGGTGGTGGCCTACCGCCAGCCGGTGACCCGGGCGCGGGTTTCCGCGGTGCGCGGCGTGAACTGCGATGGGGTCATGCGTACCCTGTTGACCAGGGGGCTGGTCGAAGAGTTCGGAATCGACCCGCAAACCCAGGGCATTCTCTACCGCACATCGGAGATGTTCCTGGAACGGTTGGGCCTGTCATCACTGGCCGAGCTGCCCCCATTGGCCCCATTGCTACCCGAGGTGGACTCGATCGACGATGTCTGAACAGCGTTTTTCTGCTGAACCGAGCGGAACCCGACTGCAGAAGGTGCTGTCCAAGGCCGGCGTGGCATCCCGCCGGGCGGCCGAGGAGATGATCGCCGAGGGCCGGGTGAGCGTGGACGGCGAGGTGGTCAGCCAGATGGGCCGCCGCATCGACCCGGAGACCGCGGTGGTCCGGGTGGACGGCGCCCGGGTTCAGCTGCGCGACGACGTGGTGCACCTGGCGCTGAACAAGCCGCGCGGCATGCTCTCCGCGATGTCCGACGACCGGGGTCGGCCCTGCGTCGGCGACCTGGTGGCCGGCAAGGACGACCGGCTCTTCCACGTCGGGAGGCTGGACGCGGACACCGAGGGCCTGCTGCTGCTGACCAACGACGGCGAGCTCGGCCACCGGCTGATGCACCCCTCGTTCGAGGTGCCGAAGACCTACCTGGCCGAGGTGCCCGGGCCGATCCCGCGTGAGCTGGGGCGGCGGCTGCGGGAGGGCGTGCAGCTGGCCGACGGCCCGGTGCGGGTGGACTCGTTCAAGGTGGTCGACTCGTTCGCCGGCAAGGCCATGGTCGAGCTGGTGCTGCACGAGGGCCGCAAGCACGTGGTCCGCCGGCTGCTGGACGAGGTCGGTCACCCGGTGCGGCGGCTCGTGCGCACCGCGATCGCCGGCGTCCAGCTGGGCCCGCAGCGGCCCGGCTCGCTCCGGGCGCTCAGCCAGCCGGAGCTGGGCTCGCTGTACGAGGCCGTCGACCTCTGAGAGCGGCAGTGGGGCCGGTCGGCGCGACCGGCCCCCGGCTTGGCCGCGGCGGGCGTTGCTGACGTCGCTGCTCAGGCCGCCGACTGGCGTTCCCGCAACACCCGCAGCGCCTCGTCGGCGTGCCGGTCGAACTGCACCTCACCTTTGATCACCTCGATGATCCGGCGATCCGCGCCGATCACGAAGGTGACCCGCTTGGTGTGGATCGGGATCAGCTTGCGCCAGACCCCGAGCTCCCTGGCCACCGCGCCGCCGTCGTCGGACAGCAGCGGGTAGCCCAGGGAGTGTGCGCTCGCGAACTTCTGCTGCTTGGACACCGAGTCCGGGCTGATACCGACCGGCTGAGCGCCGACCGAGGCGAACTCCTCGGCCAGGTCCCGGAAGTGGCATGCCTCCCGGGTGCAGCCGCCGCTGGATGCGATCGGGTAGAAGAACAGCACGGCCGGACCCTTCGCGAGCAGGGCGCTCAGCGTGCGCGGCTGGCCTGTCTCGTCCCGCAGCTCGAAGTCGCTGACCTGGTCGCCGGCTTTCATGGGGGTCCTTCTCTCGGGATGGGGAGCGCGCCTGTGGCCGCCGCTGTGAACGCTCGACGGGCTGCCCCGCGACCGAGCCAGTATTCTCTGACTATGTCAGTTCGGGCGGTGCGCGGGGCGACGCAGGTGGACCACGACGACCGGGACGAGATCCTGGAGGCGAGCGCCGAGCTCGTTGCCGAGGTGCTCTACCGCAACAAGCTCGCCGCCGCCGACGTCATCTCGATGCTCTTCACCGCCACCCCGGACCTCACCTCCGAGTTCCCCGCGTACGCCGCGCGGAAGATGGGGCTGACCGACGTTCCGCTGCTGTGTGCCACCGAGATCGCGGTGCCCGGGGCGATGCCGAGGGTGCTGCGGCTGATGGCGCACGTGGAGACCGATCTGCCCAGGGCCGACATCCGGCACGTCTACCTGCGTGGCGCGGCCGCGCTGCGCACCGATCTGCCGCGCTGAACAGGGCCGTCGCGCTGCTGGTGAGCGGCCCGGAGGTCAGCTCCGGGACGGCTCGCTGAGGCGCCGCGGGCGGTATAGTCGGCCTCGATCGGAGGTCGGTGCCGTGGCCGGCGCCGGCTCCGTCGCGCGGCACGGCACAATGGACACTCGTGGGTGCTGAGCGGTTGCGCGGGGTTGTCGCGCTGGATGGACCGTCCGGCACCGGGAAGTCGACGGTGGCGCGCCGGTTGGCGCGCCAGCTGAAGGCGGGATATCTGGATACCGGCGCGATGTACCGGGCGGCCACCTTGGCCGTGCTGCGCGCGGGACTCGATCCCTCGGCGGCGGCGGCGATCCCGGTGGCGGTCGGCGCGGTGATCGAGGTGGGCACCGATCCGGCGGAACCGAGTGTCCGACTGGGCGGTGAGGACGTGGCGAGTGAGATCCGGGGAGAGCGGGTGACCTCGGCGGTGAGCGCGGTCTCCGCACACCCGTCGGTCCGGGAGCGGCTGGTCGACGAGCAGCGCCGGATCATCGGCTCGGTGCTGGCCGGTGACCGGCACGGGATCGTGGTGGAAGGCCGGGACATCGGCACCGTGGTCGCTCCGGATGCCACCCTCAAGGTCTATCTGACCGCGTCCGCCGAGGTACGGGCGAACCGGCGGGGCAGCCAGGACCGTCGCGCGGGCCGCGGCGGCGACCAGGCCAGCGCGCTGGTGGCGGTGCAGCGCCGGGACGCACTGGACTCCGGGCGGGCCACCTCACCGTTGCGCCCCGCCGAGGACGCGGTGATCCTGGACACCACGGAGCTGGACGTGTCCGGTGTGCTCACCGCACTGCGTGCGCTGGCCGCCGAGCGCGGCCTGGTGGAACACGGGCAGCGGGGTCACGCCCCATGAGCCGGCAGGCGGAGGGCACCGGCGCGGCCGACCTGCCGGTGGGGAGCTGGCCGCCGCTGCACGACCTGGCCCGGTGGGTCGGCACCTGGCTGTTCAAGCCGGTGTACCGGCTGCGTTGGCATGGTGCGCAGCAGGTGCCGGCACAGGGACCGGTGGTCCTGGTGGCCAATCACAGTGCGTTCGTGGACGGGCCGCTGCTGTTCGGCATGTTCGGCCGGCGGACGGTGTTCCTGGTGAAGCAGGAGATGTTCCGGGGGCCGGCGGGCTGGGCACTACCCCGGATCGGGCAGCTCGCGGTGCGCCGGGGCGAACCGGACCGGGCCCCGTTGCTGGCCGCGCAGCGGGTGCTGCGCGGCGGTGGCCTCGTCGCGGTGTTCCCGGAGGGCACCCGGGGGGTCGGCGACGCGGCGGCCGCGCAGAACGGTGCGGCCTGGCTGGCCCGCTCCACCAGCGCCCTCGTGGTGCCGGTGGTGTGCCGGGGCACCCGCCGACCGGCCGGCTCCGGCCGACGGTTCCGCCCCCGGGTGGACATCCTGATGGGGGAGCCGTTCGCGGTGAGCGAGGAACGTGGTCGGGCCGGACTAGCGGTCGCGACCGAGCAGATCAGGTCGGCGCTCGCCGGCCTGGTACGAGAACTTGATGTGTTGCGCGGCGAGATCGGCGACAGAGCCGATCCCGACGCGCGGGAGGCGCGATGAGTACCGAAGGGACGTGGTCGGACGACGCCGAGTTGGCCGCCGCGCTCGCTCTGGACGCGGCGGACGAAGGCGGTCTGACCGGGGACGAGGCGGCCGACGCGGTGCCGCCGGCACCAGTGCTGGCTGTGGTAGGCCGACCGAACGTCGGTAAGTCCACGCTGGTCAACCGACTGCTCGGCCGTCGCGAGGCGGTGGTGCAGGACATCTCCGGGGTGACCCGGGACCGGGTTGCCTACGACGCGCAGTGGAACGGGCGACGGTTCACCCTGGTCGACACCGGGGGCTGGGAGCCGGACGCGGAGGGGCTTCGTGCCTCGATCGCGGCGCAGGCCGAGCTGGCCATGGCCACCGCTGACGCCATCATGCTCGTGGTGGACGCGCAGGTCGGCGCGACCGCGACGGAGGAGGCAGTGGCCCGGGTGCTGCGGCGCTCGGACCGCCCGGTGCTGCTGGTCGCGACCAAGGTCGACGACGACCGGCTGACCTCGGACACCGCCGCACTGTGGTCGCTCGGCCTGGGTGAGCCCCGAGTCGTCAGTGGGCTGCACGGGCGTGGTTCCGGTGACCTGCTGGACGCGATCCTGCAGGTGCTGCCGGAGACCCCGAGGGACCTGATCGGCGTCCAGGCCGGCGGGCCGAGGCGGGTCGCGTTGGTCGGCAAGCCCAATGTCGGCAAGTCCAGCCTGCTCAACCGGGTCACCGGTGAGGAGCGCTCGGTGGTGGACTCGGTCGCCGGCACGACCGTCGACCCGGTCGACTCGCTGGTCGAGCTGGACGGGCAGATCTGGCGGTTCGTCGACACCGCCGGCCTGCGCAAGCGGGTGCGCCAGGCGAGCGGGATGGAGTACTACGCCAGCCTGCGGACCAAGTCGGCGATCGAGGCGGCCGAGGTGGCGGTCGTACTCGTGGACGCCTCCGAGCCGCTCGCCGAGCAGGACCAGCGGGTGATCACCATGGTCGAGGAGTCCGGCCGGGCGCTGGTGCTGGTGTTCAACAAGTGGGACCTGGTGGACGAGGAGCGCCGCCTGGCCATGCGCCGGGAGCTGGAGCGGGACCTGGTCCGGGTGACCTGGGCGGAGCGGGTGAACGTGTCCGCGCTGACCGGCCGGGCGGTCGCCAAGCTCGCGCCCGCGCTGCGTACCGCGCTCGAGTCCTGGGACCGGCGGATCCCGACCGGCCTGTTGAACGGCTGGCTGTCCGACGTGATCAGTGCTACGCCGCCGCCGGTGCGCGGTGGCAAGCAGCCCAAGGTCCTGTTCGCGACCCAGGCGCAGGCCCGGCCGCCGACATTTGTGCTGTTCACCACCGGTTTCCTGGAGCCGGCGTACCGGCGTTTCATTGAGCGCCGGTTGCGCGAAGATTTCGATTTCACCGGTAGCCCGATAAGGATCTCTGTACGGGTCCGTGAGCGGCGGCGTAGACAGTAGGCTGTTAGGACGAGGGCTCGCCCCCATCCGGCAGGAGGTCAGCATGACTGTCCGGCCGTACGATGCGCCGGTACGGATAGTGCTCGCCGACGACGAAGCTCTGCTCAGGGCCGGTCTGCGGGTGGTACTGGAGGCGGAGGGCACCGTCAAGGTGGTCGCCGAGGCCGCCGACGGCGCCGAGTTGCTGGAGGCGGTGCGCCGACACCGCCCCCAGGTGGTGCTGGTCGACGTCCAGATGCCGGGCGTGGACGGTTTCGCGGCGCTGCGCGCGCTGGCCAAGGAGCCGGACGCGCCGCCGGCGGCCGTGCTGACCACGTTCGACCTCGACGGCTACATCAGCGAGGCACTCCGCATCGGGGTGCAGGGCTTCCTGCTCAAGGACGCCGAGCCGGCCGCACTGATCCGGGCGGTGCTGGATCTGGCCGCCGGGGGAGCGGTGCTGGATCCGCGGATCACCGCCCGGCTGCTGCCCAGGCTGGTCGCCGGCGGGCCGGAACGGGTGCCGCCCAGCCTCGACGAGCTGACGCTGCGGGAACGCCAGGTGTTGGCGCTCATCGCCGCCGGTCACTCCAACGCCGCGATCGGGGACAGTCTCGGGCTGGCGGAGGCGACAGTGAAGAAGTACGTATCCGCGGTGCTGGCCAAGCTCGGTGCGCAGAACAGGGTGCAGGCCGCGCTGCTCGCTCAGGGGCTCGGGGTGGGATGAACGAGGGACGGGTCAGCGGGCCGCAGCCGGGAACATGGTGGATGCAGGCACTCGGGGTGGGGATCACCGCCGCGGTGGCCCTGCTCGGGGCTCCTGGGCCGTTCCCGTGGTCCCTGGCGACCGCGCTGCTCGCGTGTGCGCTGCTGCCATTGCGGTACCGGCGCCCCCGGCTGATCGTGTTCGCCTGCCTGCCCGCTGTGGTCGGGGGGCTGGGCTGGCCGGCCACGATGGTCGCGCTGTACACCCTGGGCCGGTTCACCGGTCGCCGGCTGCCCACGGTTCCGTGGGTCGCGGCCTGCTGCGGCTCGGCGGTCGTGCCGGTCATCCTCATGCAGCATCTGCGCTGGCCGGACGTACTGCTCACGATTTTGGCCGCGTCGCTGTACAGCGGTGCGCCGGCGGTCCTCGGCATGCTGATCACGACGCGCGAGCAGCTGCAGGCCAGCCTGCGTGACCTGTCCGCCGCCCGGGAAGCCACGGTGGCGGCCCGCGAAGAGGTGGCCAGGGCGGCCGAGCGGGACCGGATCGGGCGGGAGATCCACGACGCCGTTGGCCACCACGCCACCCTGATCGCGGTGAGTGCCGCCGCGCTGGCCGCCACCAGCAAGGACCAGGGGACCCGGGAGACCGCCGAGCGCCTGCGGGTGCTGGCGAAGCGGGCGCTGGCGGAGATGCGCGCCGCGCTCGGCCTGCTCGACACCGACTCCGAGCTCAGGGCCGGTATCGCGGCGCTGTCCGAGCTGGTGGCCAGGGCGCGGGACAGCGGCATGCAGGTGGAGCTGATCGGGGCGGACCGCCTCGGCGACGACATCCCGCTCGGTGTCGAGCGCACCGTGTACCGGCTGATCCAGGAGTCGCTGACCAATGCGGCCAAGCACGCCGAGGGGGCGGAGGTCGAGGTCCGGATGGAGCGGTGGGCCACCGAGCTCCGGGTGACAGTGACGAATGGACGGCCGCCCCGGTCGCAGCTGGTACTCCCGAGCGGGCACCCCGGCGGCGGCCTGGCCGGCCTCGCGGAACGGATCGGCATGATGGGCGGCCGGTTGCGGGCGCGGCCGACGTCGAAGGGTGGCTTCGCGGTCCAGGGTCGGCTGCCGACGCCGCCGCTGGACCGTGAGCGCGACCGGGACTGGTCGGTCACCGGGCTGCCGGCGGCACTGGGCGACGTGGGCACGGATCCGGCCGGTGGCGGTTCCATGGGCGCTGGCGCTGTGGGTGCCGGCGCTGTGGGTGCCGCCGTGGGTGGCGTGCTGTCGTCCTCGATGACGCCCTCGGTGTTGCCGCTGTCGCCCTCTGTGACCCCGCCGGCGGCGACCGTGTCGGGTCCCGTGGAAACCGAGCTTAGGGATACCAAAGTATCCACGCGTGAGGAGACCAAGGACGGTAGTGCGGTAGAGGGTGCCCGAGCACACTGATCGAGCGCTATTAGGTGAACGAGGGGTCGCCACGACCGGTTGTCTCGGCCCGCCGCAGCCTGCGGTAGGCTACCGTTGCCCCACGGGGGCAACCGGGACGTGGCGCAGCTTGGTAGCGCACTTGACTGGGGGTCAAGGGGTCGCAGGTTCAAATCCTGTCGTCCCGACAGGGTTGCCAAAGGCCCGCTGACTTGGAGTTAATCCAGGTCAGCGGGCCTTTTTCTTCGTTGCTGGTCGATCATGCGATGTCCCCGACGATGCGGAGCTGGGGACCACTTGGGGACCGGGGCGCCCTCAGGTACGCGGTCAGCGAGTCGCCGGCGGCAGCGACAGTCGCCGAATCCGGGTGCAGGTAGCGCTGCGTCGTCATCAGCGATCCATGCCCGGCGATCTTGCGCAGCACGTGCACCGGAACGCCCGCGTCAGCCATCCACGTCAGGCCGGTGTGCCGCAGGTCGTGGCGGCGAAGATGCTCGTGGCCGAGCTTGGTGACCACCTCGTCCCAGTGCGTCGCATCCCGCAGGACCGCCGTGGAGATCCGCCCGCCGCGCGGACCGGCGAAGATCCGTGCGTTCGGATCGGAGTGCGCCGTCGCACGGCGCTGCACCAGGTCGCGAATCTCCGCGATGACTGGCACCGATCGTGCGCGCTTGCCCTTTGTCCCCTTGTCGATCAGACCGCCCGGACCGGCTGTGGTCTGGCGCCGGACGGTCCAGGTCCAGGTGCGCAGGTCGATGTCCGCCACCCGCACGCCGGACACCTCACCGATCCGGGCAGCCGTACAGGCTGCGAAGATCACCACCTCGCCCCATCCACTGAACTTGTCCGCCGAACGATCGACCAGGGCCTGGGCCAGCTCCGTCAGCGCCGACCAGTCGGGGAGGGCGAGCGATCGCGGATCATCCAGCTCATCGGCGAGGCGCTGGTACTCGCGTTGCCATCCCGACACTCGGGCGGGATTCCGATCGATGATCCCGTCCCGGACGGCCTGCTCCAGGATTCGCACCAACACGGCGAGGCTGTTCTTCACGGTAGAGCGGCCGCACTCGTCGGCGATCCAGCCGTGCACCGCCCGGTCCACCGCACCGTTGGTGATCATTCGCACCGGTAGGTGACCGAGCGTCGGGATCACCCGCTTCCGCCAGCCAGCCAGGTACGGATCAAGGGTCTTGCCCTCCAGCCCGCGCATTGCCAGGTCCAGCACGGCGGCGCCATATTCGGCGAGCGGCATGGTGGCGGCCAGGGGGTCAACGCCGCGACTGGCCGCATTGCGTACGGTCGTAATCCAGGCGAGGGCCTCCTCCTCGGTGCCGAACGATTCCGACTTGGACCGACGCTGCTTTGTCGCCGGCTCGACCCAGCGCACGCGCGCCCGATACTGGCTCGCGCGATCAGCCCGGACCTCGATGTCGTGCGAGATCGGGATGCCGACAGGAAGCGATGCGATGGCGCCCATCACGCTGCCCTCTCCGGGACGATTCGGCGGCTGCGAAGCCATTCCTCCACGTCACTGGCGTTGTAGATCGTGAGTCTGGACGACAACCGTACGAACGGCGGCCCTTGCGGTGGAAGCGATGTTCGCCATCGCCGGACTGAGGACGGGTCTACGCCGAGCAGCTGCGCCAGCTCCTCCGTGGAGTACCAGCGCCCGGCGAGTAGATCTGCGTTCATGCCGCGTGCCCCCTCTCGTGCCCTTGATCACTAGTTGCCGAACAGTTGGCGCTTGGTGGTTCGCCGGCTTTGAGCTGTGCGGCGAGGTAGTCGGCTTTCCAGCGTTGTCGCTGGCTGATGGCCTGCAAGAGCAGCGCCGGGCGGGTCGGGACGTCGGTGTCCCCGGATTTGGTCCGTTCCCACAGGAATGGGCCGTCGTCGACGGCGTAGGAGGGTTGGACGCCGGCTTTGTCGAGCAGTTGCCGAACGAATTCAGTTCGCTCGGCCCGGTGGTCGGACAGGGACTTGTTGGACCACTTGCGGGAGACGAGCACCCGGCGGCCGGCGATGCCGAGGTACTCGGCCTTGTGTGCCTTGCCCTTGCACTCCCCGGGCATGGTGTTCATCCGCACGCCCCGGGGCTGGATGCCGTAGAGCAGCCACACCGGGCAGCGAGGCGTGCACGGGGTGACCTGGAGTTCAGCGACGAGGCGGCGGGCGTGCTCGCGCTGCCGGTTGGTGGCGTCCTCGGCTAAACCGGCGGCTTGGGTGACGGACTTGGTCAGGTACTTGGTCAGGTAGCCGATGTGGCGGCCGGCTTCTTCGGTGCCGCCGAGGATGCCCTTGACGTGGACCTGGGCGCCGAAGCGGACCACGTGCGCCGGGGGCTCGCCCTTGCCGGGGGTGGCCTCGTCGAAGGTGGGCAGGAGCTTGCGGGTGTCGGGGTCGACGAAGCCTTTGGCCTTGCCGTCGAAGAACGGCATGTTCTTGCCGGTGTAGCGCTGGGTGTCGTGGTTGGGCCAGAAGATCTGCCGATAGGTCGCCGCCGTGATCGCCCGCAACTCAGCACGGGAGATGGAGCCGCGGATGGCGGCGTGGAAGTGCGGGGCACCGCGCTTCTGTGGTTCGACCGCGCCGAAGTACTGCACCTCCCATCCCACGCAACGGCGGGTGTTCTGCCAGAACCGGTCCACCAATGCCGGGAAGTGGATCGCGTCCCGAGCGGCCGTCCGGTAGTCGTAGGTGTCCGGGTTGATCGCCGCCCCGTCTGAGTCGACCCTCCCGTACGAGCCGAGCGTCAGCGTGAGGAACGTCGAGGGCCGGTACTTGCCCGCGAACACCTGCCCGACGGTGCGCTTCTCCACCGGCCGCCGAGGCAGATCCGGGACGTCCTGGCGTCGCTGCGTCGACCGGGTGACCGTGGCCTTCTCCGGCGCGTCCAGCGGCTCCAACCGACCCCGCACCCCGAGCCGGCGTAGCTCCTCGTCCAGCTCAGTGACGATGTCGGCGATCTCGGCGCACTCGTTCTCCTCGCCGGCCTCCTTCGCCAGCTGATACGCCGCGTGCAGATCAGCTCGGGAGGCCATCAGCTCCTTCTGAAGCGCGGTCGGTTCGACCGGGTCGGGGTCGGGTTCCTGCTCGAGGTGCCAGCCCTGGCGGCACTGCACTACCCGCAGCCGGCGAGCTTTCTGCGCGCACGGGTTACACACGTCTTCCCGCGTCGACCCGCACGGCACCGCGACCACGTCGATCCGTCCCGTGGTGAGGTCGATCCGACGCATAGCCAACGGACGAACACAGACCCCGTGGTCCTCGGCCAACTGCTGCGCCACATCCCCGGCTAGGGCAAGGAGGGCTTTCTGCGCGCGAGTGAGCTGGTCCTGATCGACGACCTGCCCGTCCGTCTCCTGGTGTGCTTCGGTGCTCATGCCACACCAGCCGGGTACGGGGCCGGTGCGGGCAGGGCCAGCACGGTGCCCGGGGTTGTGTCGAAGGACGGGCCGGTGACGAACGCTTCGAGCTGTTTGATCTGCTCGTCGGGCACCCAGCCACCCCGCACCCGCAGCGGTTCGCGGATGCCCTCGCCGAACAGGTAGCCCACGCCGGCCTCGGACTCGCCGATTCGGTTGGCCCAGGCGCCCCGGTCGTAGGCGTGGTCCCCGAGCGCCATCCCTACATGGCTCTTGGTGGGCACGCGGAGGCAGATGCGGCGGGGGAACAGGTCCCGGACCGGGACGGTGTCCTTATTCGGCTCCTGGACGTACCCGCGCACGGTGTAGCCGAGGGCTCGGCCTTGGGTGGTCAGCAGGGCGACCCGTTCGATGATCGCCTCACGGATCTTGCGGTCCCCGACGTACTTGGTCAGCGCGGCGATCTCGTCGAACTCCACCAACTCCAGCGGAGTCTCCCGCGTGATCGGCACTGTCCGGACCTTGCCCGCGTGGGTGGCCTTGCGGGCATTCATCTCCTCAACCAGGTCGTCCAACATGGTGAGGGCTTCTTTCGCGGTGACGGCGTAGCGGTGGAAGATCCCGCGTCCGTAGGCCAGCTCCATGCCCTTGGGGTCGATCCCGGAGACCCGCACGAGTCCAGCGCGGATGGCCGGGGCCATGGAGATCAGCGGGCACCAGGTGAAGGAGTTCTTTCCGGCCCCGGTCGAGCCGACCACCAGGGTGTGTCCACCGATCAACGGCTGGTACCAGTCCACCCCGTACTCGGTCCGTCCCGACCACACCCGCCGCAGATCCACCGACCCCGGATCCACGTCGACCAGGTTGGCGAGGTCGCGGGCCGGGACCGGGTCGAGCAGCAGGTTGCAGCGCTGGAAGTCGATCGAGACCACGTTCGGCTTGAGCTCCCGAACCTGGCACCGCATCACGCCCCGGGCCACCGCGAGCTCCCGGGCGACCAGGTCGAAGTCCTCCGGCTTCTGCCCGGCCACCAGCTTGACCCGGACCTCGTCCCACGACGGACCCGACCGAACGCCCACGATCCTCGGGACCTGATCCGGGCGTGGCTTGGACTTCGGAGCGAGCGCGGTCCGCTTGAACGGGTTGACGTTGATCGTGATCTGCTGCTCCGCATCGGGCACCGTCAGCCGACAGGCCCGCAACCAGCGCGGCATCTTCGGGGCGTAGATCACCCAGCGCTGCCACCACGACCGCAGATGACGCCCCGCCCACACATCGAACGAGCTGAGTTCCACCAACCGCCACACCACCAGGCCAGCGGCAACGGTGCCGAGGGTGATGGCGAGGGACTGCCAGCCCCACCAGTGCCACCACGCGGCGACGGCGATTGTGGTCAGGGTGGTGCGCCAGTGCTTGACGATCGTCTTGCCCGTCCACCACAAGGCCTTCCCGATCAGCCACAGGGCGGCGAACACGACCGCGATGGTCGCCAGCACCTCCAACGCCTGCTTGAGGTAGTGACCGAGCCAATGCAGCACCCAGCCGAGCACAGCCAGGCCGACGAGCAGCAGGACCACAGCTTGCGTGTGCATTCAGGCCACCTCCCCGATCTGGTTGACGCGACGGTTCTCGAACAGCTCCGACCGATCAGCCGCCCATAGGCCGCCGACGACGCCCCAGCGCAGGGCCGGGTCTTCCCAGGACATGGCGTCGGCCAGGCACACCTGTCGCACCGGGCACCCGGCGCAGATCTGCTTGGCCGCTGCCACGCGAGGCGCGATTTCCGGGCCGGAACCGACCGGGTAGAACACCTCTGGATTTGTGCCGGAGCAAGCCGCCTGGTCCCGCCAGCCCCGCACTGCCGGCGCGATGAACCCCAGGTTGGTGAGCAGCTCGCGGACCCGCCGGGAGCGCACTCCCGTGACGCCCTTCATGCCGTCACCTCGCAGTCGTCCGGGCCGGTGCAGCCGCACCCGATGACGGCGCACACCGGCTCTCCGGCTTCGCGCCGGCGCCAGTCGGTGGCCATCTGACCCAGCAGCCGGGCGCGTTGCTCGCGGTCCGCGATCGCCACGAACAGCGCACGGCCGAAGACCACTGGCGATCGGCGTGTCTACCCGGATTGCTTTACCCCGGGCTTATCGCTCGGCTCAACGAAGTTGCGCCCGGTCGCGTATATACCGACCTGACATGGGCCGAATGGGCAATGCTCGACGCGTTTGAAGACCCGACGTACGCGCTCACTGCGGTCCGCCTCCGTCCCACGAACGGCACGGCGCTTGCCTACGTCTGGACCGAAGCCACCAACGGCACTGTCTGGCAGTCAGACTCCCTGACCAGCCGCGAACTCGCCGAATACCTGGCACGGTGTGCCCGATGGAGGAAAGCCCACGAGGCCACAGCCAGCCAGCACCGCGCCTAATGCTGCCGAATCTGCCTATATGAGATCAAGGCGCCGCCTGCGGCGGCGCGGGCCGGCAATTGCCGGCCCCGCCGACTCGCGCCTCTACCTCCGGCCCGGCGCGGCCGGCGGGGCCTCGGCCGGCCCACCGCTCTGTAGGCTCGCCTCCCCCTGACACGGAGGAGCCAGTGTCCTTGTTCCAGCAGCTGCTGCCGCTGATCACCTTCCTGGTGGGCGCTGGGTCGACTGTGTTCGCCGAAACCCGACGCGACGCACGTCTGCTTCGCCGCGAGCTTGCGGCTCACGATCGCATGCGACGGGCGGCGGCAGAGGATCGACGAGACACATTTGAGTTGGAGCATTTGCTTAAGCTGAACTCGGCGCTGAGCGACCACGCCCGGGCAGCTGGAGCTGCGCATCACGCCGACATCATGATGAGCAGGCAGACGGGGAAGTACGGCTCGGCACGTCTCGGAGACGAGCTTTCCGACGCGCTGATGAAAGCGAACCGGAGTGTCAACGAGCTCAAAGGCCTGGTGCTCGTGGATGAGGTTCGCCAGCTCGTCCAGGATGCACAAACTGCGCTGAACACTCCTCAGTCTGCGAGGAGTGAGGACGCTGCTGAAGCTGCGATGGCCACGGCAAGTGTTGCTCTGAACGCCGCGCAGAGCGCGATAGCAACACGCGTCCGCTCGATCTATTTGTCGGGCGACGAGCCACGATGACGACGGGCTCCGCCCGAACCCGGCACCGCTTCGGAGATCAAGGGGGCGGGCGGGGCGGTGACCTCCACACGGCGCGCCCGAGGGCAGCCAGCCCGAGGGGCCAGGTCACAAGGCGGGAATGAGTACCTTGCAACCTGGCCCCTCGGGCCGGCAGGGATGAACCCGCGCCGCGAGGAGATCACCACCAGCTCCCAGCGCGTCAGGGCGACGACCAGGAACGCCGTGCTATTCACGTGCTATTAGGTCCGGCCAACCACGGTCAAACGAGGGTGATCGAGGCGGCCCGGCACCGAGGTCAACAGCAGTGAGCGCTACCCCGGCACGGCCTTCCAAACTGGCCACGCGGGTCCGACTCCCGTCGCCCGCTCCCGGTGGAACTACTGGCGACGACAGCGCTCAGTCCCGACGATCTCGGCGGCATTGCGCACCGAGCCACGCAAGCGGGCCGACCTAAGTGATGATCGTCGTCACCGGTAATCCGAAGCGACGCTCGGCCTGATGGGGCAGGTCGGCCTTGAGCCAGCGCGAGAGGCGACGAGGCAACGTGGCGATGATGATCTCGTCGAACTCGTGCTCCGCTACGATCGTGCTGATCGCCTCCAGCGGGTGAGGGCTCCCGAGGCCACCGTCCACCGGGACCTCCAACTCGGCCAGCTCGGCCAAGGTCCGGTCCAGCCGCTCGCGGGACAGCTCGCTCGCCTCCGCGTCCGAGCTCGGCCGGCCGTAGTCGGTCACGATGCTGGGCATTGGCAGGATGCCTCCGGCGGCGGGCACGCTCGCGTAGTGCGCGGCAGCGGTGTTGGGGACGAGCAGGTAGAACGTGCTCGGCTCCTTCTCGATTCGCTTGCTGATTTCGTCTCGCAGTGCTGATGCCCGCAAAGTCTGGTTGGCCACGACGAGGTACCTACGCATGACGACCACCCACTTGGTGTGTGTTGACAGGCGGTGGGGAGCTATGGTATCGAGCGTCGGTTCAACGAGCTAGAGGGCAACGGCGTGAACCTGGCGTCGCCGACACTGGCCGTAGCGTGGTAGTCCCATCACGTGCGGTTCCGACGGCCCGACCGACAGTGCATGGTCCATTGCGGTCCACTGGGCCGGCAGTCCAATGTCAATCCGGCGGCCGACTAGTCTCCCGAGACGCTGCGGACGGACGAGCAGACTGGCTCGGCGGGAGTGAGTTAGCGTCTCACCAATGCTCACTGGCCTGCACGCGATCGTGTTCACCCCGGAAGCAGTGAGTGGCGTGCCTCCCACATTTCGGATAGCGGACCCAATAAGGTTCCGTCCGAATTGGAGGAAGATCGATGCGGGAGAAGCGCCGGAGATTCAGCCCGGAGTTCAAGTCTGAGGCGGTTCGACTTGTGGTCGACACCTCGCGTCCTGTCGCTGAGGTTGCCCGCGAGATAGGCGTGCACGAAGGCACTCTCGGGAACTGGGTCAACAAGTATCGCGCCGAGCATGCCAGCGACGAGCCACCGTTGACTATGCCAGAGCGAGCACGCCTGCGGGAACTCGAGCGCGAGAACCGGGAATTGCGCATGAAAACCGAGTTCCTGGGAAAGGCAGCGGCCTTTTTCGCCCAGGAGTATCGGTGAGCGAGAAGTACTCGTTCATCGAGGCGGAGAAGGCGCACTACCCCATTCAGACAATGTGCGGCTGGTTGCGTGTGTCGACCTCAGGTTTCTACTCCTGGCGAGACCGGCCTGCCTCACACACGGCGATCCGTCGCGCACGACTGGGCGCGCTCGTCCAGGCGATCTTCGAGGAGTCGGACGGGACGTATGGCTATCGGCGGGTCCACGCGGCCCTGGCCCGCCAGGGCGAGGTATGCGGACCGGAGATGGTCCGCGACCTCATGTCTGAGCTGGATCTGGTCACCTGCCAGCCACGACCGTGGCGTCCGACCACGACCCAAGCCGGCGAGGGCGCCGCGAGCATCCCCGACTTGGTGGGTCGCGACTTCACCGCCGACGCGCCGGGCAAGAAGCTCGTCGGTGATATCACGTACCTGCCGACATGGCAGGGGTTCTGTTACCTGGCAACCGTGATCGACTGCTGCACCAAAGAATGCATCGGCTACGCGATCGCCGAGCATATGCGCGCCGAACTCGTCATCGACGCGCTCCGCATGGCCTCCCGAAACTACGACCTAGAAAGCGAAGCGATTTTCCATAGCGATCACGGATCCCAATATCTGAGCCAGGCCTTCGCCGAGGCGGCGGCTCAACTCGACATTCGACAATCAGTCGGCCGAGTAGGCTCATGTTTCGACAATGCCCTCGCCGAATCGTTCAACGCCACTCTGAAGGTGGAGCGCGTCAACCGCACCGCCTACCCTACAAGAGAACACGCCCGAAAGGATGTAACCCGATACATCGAGTTCCGCTATAATCTCAAGCGTCTCCACTCGGCGCTGGCCTACCGAACTCCACGAGAGGCCTACAACGAGTACCAAAATCAGCGGCAAGCGGCATAACAACACGAATAATAGCTATCCGAAAAACGCGGGGCAGCCCAGAGGGTTCGCGCGTTCTTTCGTGACACCCTCGGGTTGGGCTCAGTTGACGCGGGGAACGGCTGGCCGATCTTCGCCAAGCCACCGGCTGAGCTGGCGGTGCACCCCTCCGACGACGAGCCCCACCACACGCTCTACCTGATGTGCGACGACATCGAACAGACACTCACCGAGTTGCGTGGCAAGGGCGTCGAGGTAGTCGGCGACGTTCGGGACGTGAGGTGGGGCCTACTGAGCGCCATCCGACTGCCCGACGGCAGCGAGGTACCCATCTACGAACCTCGCCACCCCTCCCCGCAGTGGGGCGCCTGACCGCACGCCGTCGCGGGCTCTTCCCGGAGAGCTGGGGACCATCTGGGGACCACACGCCGTGCGCGCAACCGGACGGCTCGCATGTCGGCACTCAGCTCGCACGGCGCTATCACGTTCGTGAGCTGCGGAAATGCCCAGTCCCTCGTACTGGGGGTCAAGGGGTCGCAGGTTCAAATCCTGTCGTCCCGACAGGGTTGCCAAAGGCCCGCTGACTTGGAGTTAATCCAGGTCAGCGGGCCTTTTTCTTTGCGTGGACTCCGCCGGTGTTGATGTTCGTTCGCCTCGGAAAGCATGATCGAAGTGCTCGAGATGGAGCGAAGATGGAGCGGGGCACGAAAGGTGCGGTCAATATCTGGTCAAGGGGTCGCGTTCGCGGTCTCGGTGGCGGCTCGCTGGGCGCTCGTGGTGTCGACACACTCCATCTGGGGTGAACGGGGCTCAATCGGTCGTAACTTTGCTGAGCTGTCCGCAACGGGGTTCAACCGCGTCCAACGGGGTTCAACCGGGTGCAAGGGGTCGTAATGACACTGAACGGCTTTGAACGGGCCGCAACAGTGCCGAACGTGCGCGGTGCTCCGGTCGGGATGCACGGCAGAGAAGTGGTGTTGGCTGATTGCTCGTCCCGAGCGGTGCGGGTGCTGGTGCGGTCGGTATGAGGCAGGGGTGGCGGGCTCCTGGGGTGGGTGTTGAGTCCGCGCTGGAGTTGTGCGTGCCCGTGATGAGGACTCGCCGGGTGGGTATCTGGTGGAGTACAAGCGAAGGGCACTTGCTGGCTGGCGATGTCTGGCCGTGTTGAAGAGGGTCCTCGGTGTCGCGTTGTTTTCGGTGGCTCTGTGGTGGCTCTGCCTGGAGTGTTCGCCGGTGTTGCTTGGGTGTTGCTGGTTGATCGCTTGCGGATTTGGTTGTGTTGGTCGAGTTGGGCCCCGGGTAGTGCTTGGTGGGGTCTGTGGGTGGGGATGGTGTGTGGCGTGGGGTTGGTTCGGGGATCGTGCGGGCGGTGTGGTGCGAATTGGGTGGGTGAGGATCGGTGTCATTGCGTCCGGTGCTGTGAGACCTTGGACTGTTCCCGATTTCATTGACACTGGTTTAGGCTGCCAGTTCGGTAAGTTTTCTGAACCCTAGCTCGTATTCGATGGGTGTCAAGTAGGCGAGTGTGGAGTGTCGCCTGCGGCGGTTGTAGTAGCTTTCGATCCAGAGGAATGTCTGTTGTTGTACTTCGGTCGCACCGCTCCATGGCCGGGTGTGGATGAGTTCTTTCTTGTAGGTTGCGAAGAATGATTCGGCGACCGCGTTGTCGAAACAAGTAGCGCGCCGACCCATTGAGCGCTGTACGCCGTTCTCGGTGCAGAAGTTAGCGAATTCTCGGGACGTATATTGACAGCCTCGGTCGCTGTGGAATATGACCCCGGCCAGGGGTTTACGGGTGACCAGTGCCGCGGCGAGGGCCTCGACGATGAGGCTGGTGCGCAGGTGATCGGCGACGGCGTAGCCCACCACTTTGCGGGAGTGCAGGTCGATCACAGTCGCGGTGTAGACCCAGCCGTCGACTGTCTGGACGTAGGTAATGTCGCCACACCAGCGGGTGTCGGGTGCGTCGGCAGTGAAGTCCTGGCCGATCAGGTCTGGGGCGTCGATAGGGCGTAGACCTGCGACGGTGGTCTTCTTCCAGGCTCGGGGGTGGCGTCCTTGCAGGCCGGCGGCACGCATCAGGCGCCAGACCCGCTTGGGAGCGGTCCGCACGCCGCGCACGACCAGCTCAGCCCAGACCCGGCGCACCCCGGGGTGGCCGTGCAGGTCTTGGTGGATCTCGCGGATGGTCTCGGTGAGCTCGGCGTCGGTGCGTTCGCGCTGGCACGGCCCTGAGGTCAGCCATCGGTAGTAGCCCTGCCGGATCACTCCGAGCTGGTCGCACATGAACGTAACCGAAAACTGCTCATCGGTTGCCCAGTCCGCGATCGCCGCGTATTTCACGGCTGTTCCTTCGCGAACCAGGTGGCAACTTTTTTTGCGAAGTCCCGCTCCATCTTCACAATGGCGATCTCTTTACGTAGCCGTATCAGTTCGGCACGTTCAGACTCGGACAAGTCCTTGTCAGGAGTGCGACCGGACTCTCTTGCTGACTTCACCCATTTACCCAACGTCATCTCGTGGACGCCGATACTTTTCGCTACCTCAGCGATAGTGCGGCCGGAATGGGACTGTTCGATCTTCGGTGTTTTCGGCCTGACGCGCCGGGCTGAGGTCCGGCGGGATGGGCACGGAGTGTGATGACAGTTGACGCTGTGACAACGCGGACGTCGAAGACGAAGGCCAGCAAGCCGGCGAGTGCTCAGGAGCAGCTGGTTGCGGCGATGGTGGCGCAAGCGCAGGAACAGGGGCTGGCGTTGACCGGCCCGGACGGGCTGCTCAAGCAGCTGACTAAGACGGTCCTGGAGACCGCATTGACCGCGGAGATCACTGAGCACCTCGGCCACTCGAAACACGGTGATCAGCCGGGTCGTGAGGGCACGAACGTGCGCAACGGCAGCCGCACCAAAACGGTGATCTCGGATGCGGTCGGTCCGGTCGAGGTGGCGGTGCCACGGGATCGTGAGGGCACGTTTGAGCCGGTGATCGTGAAAAAGCGGCAGCGGCGACTCGGCAGTGTTGATGAGATCGTGTTGTCGTTGTACGCGAAAGGTTTGACGACGGGCGAGATTTCCGCGCATTTCGCCGAGATTTATGGTGCTTCGGTGTCGAGGGAGACGGTTTCTCGGATCACTGACAGTGTGGTCGCGGAGATGCAGGAATGGCAGTCGCGTCCGCTCGATGAATGCTACGCGGCCGTGTTTATTGATGCCGTGGTTGTGAAGGTGCGGGACGGCCAGGTCTCGAACCGAGTGTTCTACGCGGCGATCGGGGTGACGCTGGAGGGTCGCAAGGACGTGCTCGGTATCTGGGCTGGTCCGGGCGGTGAGGGGGCGAAGTTTTGGCTGCAAGTGTTGCAGGACCTGAAAAATCGTGGCATGAAGGATGTGTTCTTCGTGGTTTGCGATGGGTTGAAGGGGCTGCCGGACGTGGTGGCCGATGTGTGGCCGCTGGCTCGAGTGCAGACATGCGTGATCCACTTGATTAGGAATTCGTTCCGGATTGCGTCGAAGCGTGATTGGGACGCGCTGAAGAAGGATCTGAAGCCGATTTACACGGCGGCGACCGCAGCGGCCGCTGCGGTCGCGTTGGATGAGTTGGAGGAGACGTGGGGTGGCCAGTATTCCGCGATGATCCGACTGTGGCGCAACGCGTGGGAGGAATTCACGCCGTTCCTGGACTACGATCCAGAAATTAGGACCGTGTTGTGCTCTACTAACGCCATCGAGTCGTTGAATGCGCGGTATCGTAAGGCTGTGCGGGCACGAGGTCACTTCCCCACAGAGCAAGCCGCGCTCAAGTGTCTCTACCTGGTCACCCGGTCGCTGGACCCGACCGGTAAGGGCCAGACGCGGTGGACGATGCGGTGGAAACCTGCCCTGAACGCGTTTGCGAACACGTTCGGTGACCGCTGGCCGAGCGCCGAGAAGTACTAACCAGAACAGCCGAAAACACCGATCTTGTTACAGACCCGCCGGAATTGAGCACGAGGCTAACGGCCTGGTCCTTGTACTCCTGGGTGAAGTGTCGGCGTGTCGCCACGCGAGTACCTCCGCTGCGATCAGCGGCAGTCTACGACCGGCTGTCTACAAGATCGGGAACGGTCCACCTGGGACGATGTGGAACTGTTCACCGATCATCGTCGTGGTGAGGTTTGTGTGAGTGGGGCGGTGATGGGGCTGGCCCGGACTCGTAATGGCATTTGGCTTCGCCAGGTGGACGGGCTGAGTCAGGCGTCCTGATCGGGTAGTCCGGTTCTGAGAAGGTTCGACAAAGCTTTGGGTTCTGGTAATGTTCGGATCAGGATTCGCGTACTTGCCGAATTGCGGTGTGCGTGGAGTTCCCGCCCCCTGGACTCTTGTGGAGGACCCAAATGGCACAGAAGGTCGTAGTTTCGCTGGTTGATGATCTGTCTGGTTCGCAGGCGGATGAGACTGTGTCGTTCGGGTTGGATGGGAAGTCCTACGAGATTGACCTGTCCAGCGGTAACGCGGGCAAGCTGCGGGATGCTCTGGCCAACTATGTGGGTGCGGCGCGTAAGGCTGGGCGGAGCGGTCGTAGCAACGCCGCCGCCGCGGTGGCTCGTCCTGGGGCGGTGGACCGTGAGCAGAACCAGGCGATCCGGGAGTGGGCGCGCAAGCGTGGCATGAAGGTGTCTGACCGTGGTCGTATCCCGTCGGACGTGACCGAGGCCTACCACCAGGAGCAGTGACCCGCCTCTGGCCAGGGTCAACTGACCTACCGCCGATGTTTTGAGCTTCGTGTCAACGCCGACATAGGGATGGGTTCGGTAGGCCGATGATTGTGCGGCTGAACGGGGCGCGCGGGGCGGGTAAGGCGACGACCGCCGGTGAGCTGGTCGAGCTGCTCGCCGAGGCGGGTGTTCGATGCCGTGGAGGTCGGTTAGCTGCTGCGGTGCGGCTCGACGATGCCGGTGCTGGGGTAAGGTTCAGCGTTGGCCGCCATGGCGTAACCTGGTGCCAGAGGCCACCCGCTAGGTCCGGAATATGTCGGCTGAACATTGGTGCTCCCGGAGATCGCCCTGTTGGTCTCGCTGCGGCATCTCCTCCAATATTTGTTGTCCCATGCTGACCGGACGCTGCTATGGCGGATTGGGCTGGCTTCTGTTTGGAAGTTGAGGTGATCGATCCCACCGTTGTGTCATCGCCTGACGTCGCTCGCGCGAGCAGGCCCACGTGTCTAGTGGGCCTTTGGTACGTCAGCCACGACAAGATGGTTCGGCGGTGGGGCGCTGACTGTTGGTTCATGGGTGTTGGCGATGGGTTTTGAGAGATCGAAGGACCGATTCTGTTGATCAAGGTGCGGGTGCAGGCGTCAAAGATCAGGCTCGGCGATCGGCTGATGGGTGATTCGGGCGAGGCTGCCCAAGTCGTCCTGCAGGTCAGCTCCCGCGGCGGCGAAGTCCGGTTGTCACACGGCAGTACGGAGACGCGTCTGATGGGTGATCCGGTGGTGTGGGTGCTTCGTAATGAGCCACGTTTAGTGGAGGAAGAACTTCCCCACACCATTTGGCGGCCCAGCGGGCCTCGGCGCACCCAACCATGGGAAGGCGCGGACTAGGTCTGGGTTCGCGGGCTAGGTGTCAGGCCTGTTCTACGTGGTGACGCCCGGCATAATTCTTTGGCCGGGACAGGGCTTGCGAAACGGCTTAAGTTGCATTCCGAACGTGGTCGTGTAGTTCGTTGAGTTGGCACATGAGGCGGTCGGCGGTGGTGGGGCCGATGGTGACGGTTGCTTCGCTGGTCCGGTTGGTCGCTCGGCGTAGTTGCAGGAAGTGGCCGGTGTCGCCCCGTGGAATCCGACGACCCAGGGCGCGCGTTGCCGGGTCCCGTTGGCCCGGCTCGTGCCGCCGAGTTGGCCGATCTGGCGGATGCTGGTGCACATGTGTGCCAGCGAGGCGGCGTCGAGTCGGGGTACTGCGCGCACCGTGAGTTAGTCGGCCAGTGTCCAGAGGTTGCCGTCGCCGGCAGCTTCGCAGGCGTCGTCGAGTATGTCGGCTGGGATGTTGACCGGCCGTCCGTGGCCAGGGGTGATCGGTCCGGCTAGCTCGAGTAGGGCCCTGGCCACCTGCTGAGGCCGATCCCCGCAGCGCGGATGAGCTCTATGACTTGCTCGTTGGAGCGCTGAGGCGGGCGGGAAGGGATGAGTCACAGATAGCCGAGTACGAGATGGATATTCGGAGTGTGAGCGAGTTCCTGACCACGTTCGTCGTTGCCGGGAGACGAAAACCCGACCCTAGCCCGACAGTCTTCGACACCAACAGTGACCGCACGCATTGACCGTCACCCCGGTCAACAACGCCCAGCCTGGGCACGAGGTGAGCTGGGCGCTCGATGATCGTTCGGGATGTGAACTGCTCGCGATACGTGATCATGAGGCATCGTTCGAGGTCAGAAGGTTGCTGGAGTTCTCGTTCAGCTGCTCAAAGTTGCTGGCGTTGCTGTACTTCTGAGCTGTACACCTGTTCGGCGAGCGCGGCTCGGCCCCGACCTGCTTGCGGCGACAGTCATCATCAGCTTGACCTCGGTCGAGGAGACGCATGGACAGACCCCTGGAGGAAGCCCGATGACACATGGTGGGCGACTATGAGCGCGTCCGGCGGGCAGGTGTATGACCGCTGGTTCCTGCTCGGCGAGAAACGCAACGAACTCCTCGATCTCTGGGAGGTCCAACAGTACGGCCAGGACAGCTTCGGCGACCCCGACTACGTGTCGATCTATGGGCTCAAGCCACATGAGTGGTACGCGCGTGGGGTGCGAATCCCAGGTCGGACAGCGGTTGAGTGCACACGAGACCAGCTCGCCAACCTGATCGGACGCGACATCGCAGCGGCCGCACGAGCTGCGTCAGCTACTTCGCCGACGGTTGTCGATCTGTTCGCCGGATCGGGCAACACCTTGCACTGGATCAAGACGCATACCGGCGCGCACCAGGCGATTGGCTTTGAGCTTGATGACACGGTGTTCAGCCTGGCTCATGCGAATCTCTCGATCATGGATCTCGGAATTGATCTCAGGCATGACAGCTATCTACGTGGGCTCCCAATGCTCACTAACGTGAGTGAGGATGATCTACTCATCGTGTTTGTCGCCCCTCCTTGGGGCCGCGCCCTCAGCGAACGAGCAGGGCTCGACCTTCGCCGCACTGGACCGTTCCCGATCTTGTAGACAGCCGGTCGTAGACTGCCGCTGATCGCAGCGGAGGTACTCGCGTGGCGACACGCCGACACTTCACCCAGGAGTACAAGGACCAGGCCGTTAGCCTCGTGCTCAATTCCGGCCGCACTATCGCTGAGGTAGCGAAAAGTATCGGCGTCCACGAGATGACGTTGGGTAAATGGGTGAAGTCAGCAAGAGAGTCCGGTCGCACTCCTGACAAGGACTTGTCCGAGTCTGAACGTGCCGAACTGATACGGCTACGTAAAGAGATCGCCATTGTGAAGATGGAGCGGGACTTCGCAAAAAAAGTTGCCACCTGGTTCGCGAAGGAACAGCCGTGAAATACGCGGCGATCGCGGACTGGGCAACCGATGAGCAGTTTTCGGTTACGTTCATGTGCGACCAGCTCGGAGTGATCCGGCAGGGCTACTACCGATGGCTGACCTCAGGGCCGTGCCAGCGCGAACGCACCGACGCCGAGCTCACCGAGACCATCCGCGAGATCCACCAAGACCTGCACGGCCACCCCGGGGTGCGCCGGGTCTGGGCTGAGCTGGTCGTGCGCGGCGTGCGGACCGCTCCCAAGCGGGTCTGGCGCCTGATGCGTGCCGCCGGCCTGCAAGGACGCCACCCCCGAGCCTGGAAGAAGACCACCGTCGCAGGTCTACGCCCTATCGACGCCCCAGACCTGATCGGCCAGGACTTCACTGCCGACGCACCCGACACCCGCTGGTGTGGCGACATTACCTACGTCCAGACAGTCGACGGCTGGGTCTACACCGCGACTGTGATCGACCTGCACTCCCGCAAAGTGGTGGGCTACGCCGTCGCCGATCACCTGCGCACCAGCCTCATCGTCGAGGCCCTCGCCGCGGCACTGGTCACCCGTAAACCCCTGGCCGGGGTCATATTCCACAGCGACCGAGGCTGTCAATATACGTCCCGAGAATTCGCTAACTTCTGCACCGAGAACGGCGTACAGCGCTCAATGGGTCGGCGCGCTACTTGTTTCGACAACGCGGTCGCCGAATCATTCTTCGCAACCTACAAGAAAGAACTCATCCACACCCGGCCATGGAGCGGTGCGACCGAAGTACAACAACAGACATTCCTCTGGATCGAAAGCTACTACAACCGCCGCAGGCGACACTCCACACTCGCCTACTTGACACCCATCGAATACGAGCTAGGGTTCAGAAAACTTACCGAACTGGCAGCCTAAACCAGTGTCAATGAAATCGGGAACAGTCCACACCGACCCACCGGTGTCCGAGGTCATCAACACCACGACTGGCGTCCTTGGCAGCCACAAGCTGCTCTTCGCCGTACAGGTCTACGAGACCGTCGAACCTGACTCACTAGCGGAATTAACTACTCAGTTCCCTTGGTGGGAACTGAAGGTCTACGACATCAACGCTGCGGGACAGAACCACGGGCTTCTCCTGGCCTCGTGGGGCTGGAGCGCTGCCTGACTCTTACCGCACGCCTGTTACGTGACAACTCAAGATCCTTTGCGAACCTCATGACCTGACTGGTAGTGAGCAGCCCTTGACGACGCATGGTCGTGTTTGCCGATATCAGGATCTACCTGGGTGAACAGTCCAAATGGCCGCTTGTCGATCATCAGCGAGACCGGTCGTTCGCCATCATTCTGCGAAGGTAAGACGTGGAGTTGATCAAGGCTATGGCCACACGATGGACCACCGGTGCCCGCAGACCACTCTTTTCAAAGGCTACGGCGGCACGCGTGGCGCTAAGCGAAGGAAGCCCACTCAACGATCGCGTACTTCGAACCGTCCCGGCGCACTTCCGCCGCGCCGGCACCGGGGAAGTGAGCGGGGAACATCAGCACCTTGTCATCGGCGATAGTGCCAAGAATGCGATGCCTGCTCTCGCGGCCGGCGTCTTCATCCTCGTCCAGGCACGGGCTCAGGTCCGGCTCGACGATCTGCAGCGGGGTGTGAAGGAGATCTCCAACGAAGGCGGCCCGGTCGCTTGCGGAGCGCAGCCACAGCACTGCCGAGCCGGGCGTGTGACCGGGGACGGACTCCACGGACAGGTTGGCGTCGATGGCGTAACTGTCCTCCCACAACTCGGCTTGCCCGGCCTGGTGGACTGGCAGCACGCTGTCTTCGAACACGCCAGTATGGGTGGGCCGACTCGAACCGGGTTTGCGTTCGCGGGGTTCCACCAGTCGAAATCGGCCCGGGCGATGAGGTAGCGGGCGTTCGGGAACGTGGGCACCCATTCGCCGTTGACGATCTGGGTGTTCCAGCCGACGTGATCAGGGTGGATGTGGGTAGCCACCACCAAGTCGACATCCTCCGGCCGGACGCCAGCGGCGCCCAGGTTCTCCAGATAGTCGTTGCTGAGGTGGTCGAAGGGGGGCATCCCGGGACGGTCGCGGTCGTTACCGATTCCAGTATCGATCACAATGGTCGCCCCATCACTGCGGAGCACCCAACTGCGGGCGCAGGCCGGGATGAGATCATCGGCGGAATCCCAGAATTGGGGTTCGAGCCACCCGCGCTGGTCCTCCCAGAGCTGGCGATCAGCCTCCGGGAACGCGAAACCCCTTGGCAGGGCGAAGTTCATCTCCAGAACTGGAGTGATCTCGACCGTTCCGAGGGTGACGCTCTGGTTCCCCGTCATATCGGCAGCGTGCCAGGTGGACGTTCAGTCGCACTAGGGACGAGGACGTTTCCGCTGGTGGGCGATACTCGGATCGAGCTAGTGCCCTCTCCGGTGTGAACGCGGTTCTGTGTCGTGATCGGAGACAGTCCGGTGCGGGTTAGTGACGCTGAGCTGCGCGAACGTCCCAGCCGATGTCGTTGGGATATCTGCCGCGCCGCGCAGTTTGCTGACTCCTCGCTGACTGCGGTGCTCTTCCTCGTCCACGAGCTGGACCATGGGCTTGCCCGGTTCGCAGAGCATGGTGACCGTGAAGCGCACCGGGATGTCGTCGCGGTTGTGCCGTCCTGGTAGTGGATGACATCGCCAAGGGGATAGAGCATCGGTGTCCGCGTACGACCTCACCTGCTCAGCGGTGTACGGGCTGACGTGCCGATGGCTCGGCGTGTCGAGACCGTGTTGATCTGAGTGTTGATCACTGTTCGGTTGGGCTGGCCTGGGAGGCTGGCGGAGCCGAAGGGGTGGTCAGTACTTCATGATCTTGGATCCGGAGGAATGGATGGATCTGCGCCGTTTCCGAGCCCTGCGTGACGCGGGGGTAAGTATCTCGGCCATCGCTCGGGAGACCGGGCATCACTGGCGGACTGTGAAGAAGTATCTGGCGGAGGAGAAGGCGGCCCCGCCGGTCGCGCCATCGCGGCGTGGCACCCAGCCACGGGTCATCGAAGAATTCACCGAGGTGATCGATGCGTTGTTGCGCAAGGATATCGAGTTGAAAGGAACGGTGATCCACGAGCGGCTGGTCGCCGAGTATGGGTTCACAGGGCATTATCAGCGGGTGAAGATTTATCTGGCGCAGGCCCGGCCGCGGGTTCGCGCCGAGTTGGGGATCACCCCGGACGCGTTGAAGGATCTGCACCGGCGGTTCGAGGTGACTCCGGGCGCCCAGGCGCAGGTGGACTGGGGCGATGAAGGTGATGTGCTGGCCCATGTCGGGATCGATAAGGTGTACTCGTTCCACATGGTGTTGTCGTATTCACGTGACCCGTTCTGTTGTTATACCACGTCGATGGATCTGGGAGTGTTCTGGGACTGCCACCGGCGCGGTTTTGCCCACTTCGGTGGCGTGCCGGCAACAATTGTGTATGACCGCACGAAAACCGTGGTGCGCCGGCATGTGGCGCCGGGGAAAGCGGTGCCGCTGCACCCGGAAGCGATCGCGTTCGCCGGCCACTACGATTTCGATATCGATGTGCTAGCCGCGTACCGGCCCACTGGGAAAGGACGCGTCGAGCGCCAGGTTGACATCGTCCGGGATCACGTCCTGGCGGGGCGAGGGTTCGACTCGATCGAGGAGCTGGATGCCGCGTTCAGCTCCTGGGTGCCGATCCGGCGCCGCCAGATCCACCGCACCCACGGCGAGGTCATCGGGGTGCGCGCCGGCCGGGATGAGGCGGCGCTGCGGCCTCTGCCGGAGACGCCGTACTTGGTGGCCGATCGGCACCTGCGCCGGGTCGGCAAGGACTGCCTGGTGTCCTTCGCCGCCAGCCTCTACTCCACCCCGGCCCGCCGGATCCGGCCTGGCCAAACCGTCGAGGTCCGAGTCACCCCGGAGGTCATCGCGATCCACCACCTCACCTCAACCGAGCAAGGGGCGACGCTGCTGGCGGTGCACCCCAGGGCCGAGCGCAGGGGTAGTTGGGTGATCGACGAACGGCACTGGGACGGCCTACCCGACGGGCGTGGACGGGCCACCACCAGCGGTGTCAGCGAGCCACTGCCCGGGCCAGAGCCCGAACCGGAGCCGAACCCGCTGCAAGCGCTGCTGACCCGCTCAGCGGCCGCGTCGGTGGCTGTGCGGCACCGGTCGTTGACCGTCTACGACACCGCCGCCGGGTTGTCTCGTCCCAGGACCAACAATCCCAACGGAAACGGCACGGGCAACGGTACGGGCAATGGCGCGGCGGGGGCGAGCCGGTGAGTGAACTGACCGCTACCCGGATCAAGAACCACGCCGCGAAACTCGGCCTGCCGCATCTGGCCGCTAGTCTCGAGCAACTGTGCAAACGCGCGGATGCTGGACAGCTCGGTTATCTGGAGTTCCTCGACCTCATCATCGAAGAAGAACTCGGGATCCGAGAAGGACGCCGCTTCCGGGGTGCCCTGCGCCTGTCCAAACTGCCGCACCACAAGACCCTCGATGAATTTGATTTCTCGTTCCAGCCCGAGCTCGATGTGCGCAAGATCAGAGACCTTGCCAACCTCTCGTTCATCGAAACAAACACCAATGTGGCGCTATTGGGTCCGCCTGGGGTTGGTAAGACGCATCTGGCTGTTGCGTTAGCGGTATCGGCATGTCGTGCTGGCTACTCGATTTACTTTACCAGCCTCGACGACATGGTTCGCCAGCTACGCGCCGCGGACGAACTCGGTCGACTCAATCGCAAACTACGCGCCTACATCCGTCCAGCGGTACTGGTCATTGACCTATGCCGACGTGGTGACTATGCCGAGTCGGCTGGGCTGCTGGCCCGATGAGCTGGGGATTTCCAGTTAGAGACTCGGCATAGTCGCGTGTGAAGAGAACCCTCCGGGGCTGGGAAGCAGGGTGCTTCCTGGACAGGAGGCTGTGGGATGTCGGGGACGCGGAGGAAGCCTGGTCTGCTCGGTGCTCACGTTGAGGGTTACCGGGCGTGGTTGACGAGCCGGGGGTACACGCCCGGGACGGTCCGGAACATGTTGAAGGACCTCGGCCACGTTGGCCGATGGCTAGTGGCAGAGGGCCTGGACGTCGGGCGGCTGGACGAGCGGCGCATGGCCGCGTTCCTAAACGCACGCCGCGCCCACGGCCAGCGCCGGGTTGGTGGACCACGCTCGATGAGGCCGCTGCTGAGTTATCTGCGCGAGGCTGGAGTGGTTGCCGAACCGGCTGGGCCGGAGCGGACCGCCTTGTCCGAGCTGCTCGAGCGGTATCGGCGGTGGATGGTTCAGCAGCGCAACCTGGCGCCGGCGACGGTCCTGCGTTACGAGAACACCGCCCGCCGGTTCCTGCGCGAACAGGCGATGGCCGGCGGGTCGTTCGATCCGTCGAGGTTGCTCGGTGCGGACGTCAACGCTTTCTTACTGCGGGAATGCACTCGGGTGTCGGCCGGGTCGGCCAAGGGACGGGTCGCGGAGCTGCGTTCGGTACTGCGGTTTCTGTATCTGCAGGGCCTCACTTCGCTGCGGCTGGGCGCCGCCGTGCCGCCGGTCGGTGGATGGCGGCTGGCCGGGTTGCCCAAGGTCTTCAGCGGAGTCGACATCGGGCTGCTCCTGGATAACTGTGATCGAGGCAGTGAACTCGGTGCCCGCGACTTCGCGATCATCACGCTGGTTGCTCGGCTGGGACTGCGCTCGATCGAGGTCGCCCGCCTGGAGCTCGACGACATCGACTGGCGGTCGGGAGAACTGCTCGTGCGGGGCAAGGCGCGCCGGCAGGACCGGTTACCGCTGCCCGTCGAGGTGGGCGAGGCCCTGGTCGCCTACCTGTCTCGGGCACACCGTGCTGAGCGCCCACGCAGGTTGTTCCTAACCTGTCGGGCTCCGCGAACACCGATCCGAGCTGATCTGGTCGGAGACGTGGTCGAACGAGCCTGCCTGCGGGCCGGCGTCGCTCCAGTGGGACCACACCGGTTGCGACACGCCCTGGCCGGCGAACTACTGCGCCGCGGCGCCGGCCTCACGGCGATCAGCCAGGTCCTGCGCCACCAGGACCTGGCCACCACAGCGTTGTATGCCAAGGTTGATCTCGCCGCGCTCCGCACCGTCGCACTGCCCTGGCCGGGAGCGACACGATGAGCACCTTAGAACAGAGCCTCGCGGACTATCTGCGGCTTCGCCGCTCGCTCGGGCACCAGATGAACGAGGCCGCCTGGCACCTACCGGGCTTCGTGGCCTACCTCGATGCCCACCAGATCACCACGGTCACCATCGAGGCCTCGCTGGCCTGGGCACAACAGGCCAGCACCCCCAACGACTTCGGAAGGGTCTCGACGATCGGGCCGCGCCGGATGACCGCCGCCCGGGGCTTCGCTCGGTATCTGGCTGGGATCGACCCACACACCGAGGTGCCACCGCTGGGCCTGATGCCACACCGGCCACCATCGCGCCGCCCATTCATCTACACGACAACCGACATCGACACGATCATGAACTGCGCATGGCGGACGTTGTCGCCACCATCGAGGGCGGCGACCTACTACACACTGATCGGACTGCTGGCCGCCAGCGGGCTGCGGATCGGCGAGGCCATCAAGCTCGACCGCTCCGACGTTGACTGGGCACAAGGTGTGCTGCTGATCCGCGAGTCCAAGTTCGGCAAGTCGCGGCTGGTTCCGCTGCACCCCAGCGCCGGACAAGCACTCCAGGACTACGCCCAGCTGCGCGATCGACTCCAGCCGCGCTCGGATCAGCTCAGCTTCTTCACCTCCACCAAAGGCACGCGGCTGCTCTACGCGTGCGTCTGGCTCACCTTCCGGCAACTGGTCACCACCAGCGGCGTCGGCGTCGGGGCGCCCTCACCACCACGGCTTCACGACCTGCGCCACACCCTCGCCGTGACAACCCTGCTGGGCTGGTATCGCGCCGAGGACAACGTGCAGGCCAAGATCCCGTGGCTGTCCACCTACCTCGGACACCGCGAGCCCAGCCATACCTACACCTACCTTTCGGCCGCCCCCGAACTGCTGGCTCTGGCCGCCGCCCGACGGGACACCCCCTGGCGGGAGGTCCCGCGATGACGCTCATCGCCCCCACACTGCAGTCGTTCTTCACCGACCGGCTGATCAGCCAGCGCCAGGCCAGCCCGCGCACCATCGCCGCCTACCGCGACACCCTCCGCCTGCTGCTGGCCTACCTCCACCAGCACACATCCAGGCCACCCTCACAGCTGGACTGGGACGACCTGAACGCCACCGTCATCTCCGGGTTCCTGCACCATCTCGAGACCGTCCGGGGCAACAGCATCCGCACCCGCAACGCTCGATTGACCGCGATCCGCTCGCTGTTCTCCTACGCCGCGCTGCGCCACCCCGAGCACGCCCAGCTCATCGCCCACGTCCTGGCCATCCCTCCGAAACGGTTCGACAAGCGGGTCATCGCTTTCCTCACCGAAGACGAAGTGGATGCGCTGCTCACCGCACCGGACACAGCCAAATGGGAGGGTCGACGCGACCGGGTCATGATGATGCTGGCCGTCCAGACTGGACTCCGGGTTCCGAGCTGACCGGGCTCGACCGCGCCGACATCACCCTCGGCATCGGCGCGCACGTGCGCTGCGAAGGCAAGGGCCGCAAACAACGCGCCGTCCCGCTCAGCCAGCCGCTGCGAGCCCTGCTCCACGACTGGATGGCCGAACAAACCGGCCACCCGAACGACCCGCTGTTTCACACCCGTACTGGTCGGCGCCTCAGCCGCGACGCGATCGCCCTGCGCATCAGCACCCACGCCCGCGCCGCCGCCCAACACTGCCCCTCGTTGGCCAGCAAGAAAATCCACCCGCACACCCTGCGCCACAGCTGCGCAATGTCATTGCTGCAGGCCGGGGTCGACACCACAGTCATCGCGCTCTGGCTCGGCCACTCCGGAATCCGCTCGACCGACGCCTACGTCCATGCCGACATCAACACGAAAGAGAAGGCCCTCGCGCTCACCACACCCGCAACCGTGCCACCCGGTCGCTACCGCCCACCGGACAAAATCCTCGCCTTCTTGGAAACCCTGTGACTATGCCGAGCCTCTAACAGGAAATCCCCAGCTCAGCGGTCCGGTAGCGAAGCCCACTCGGCATAGTCACCACGTCGGCATAGGTCGAGGCAGAGCAGATCTAGCCGACCGTAGCGGGCCACCAGCCGGGACAGGACGCGCTCGTTCGCGGCTTCGACGAGCTCGTTGACCAGCTGGGCGGTGATGACGTAGCGGACTCGGCGGCCTTGTTCGCAGGCGGCCAGCCCGAGCGGGACTGTTGCAAGATCGGTGTTTCCGGCCCGACACGCCGGGCCGTGGTCCGGCGGGATGGGCACTGTGAGTGATGACATCTGACGTTGTGAGCACAGAGAAGAAGATCAAGGGGTCGGACCGGGGGCTGTCGCCGGAGCAGGCCGCCGCAGCAGCGATGGTGGCCGAGGCTCGGCAGCGTGGGCTGGAGCTCACTGGTCCAAACGGGCTGTTGAAGCTGTTCACCAAGAACGTTCTGGAAACGGCGCTTAATGAGGAGATGACCGAGCATCTCGGGCACGAGAGGCATCGTGCCGATGCTGGTCGTGAGTCGACGAATGTGCGCAACGGCACCCGATCGAAGACGGTCATTTCTGACGCTGTCGGTGAGGTGCGGATTGAGGTTCCTCGCGATCGGGAAAGCGCGTTCGAGCCGCAGATTGTGAAGAAGCGTCAACGGCGACTCACCGATGTGGACGAGATCGTGTTGTCGCTCTATGCGAAAGGGTTGACGACCGGGGAGATCTCGGCGCACTTCTCCGAAATCTATGGCGCGTCGGTTTCGAAAGAGACGATCTCACGGATCACCGACAAGGTCGTGGCCGAGATGCAGGAGTGGGCCAGTTGGCCGTTGGACGCGGTGTACGTGGCGATCTTCGTTGATGCCATCGTGGTCAAGGTGCGGGTTCTGGCGCACGTTGCGTGATTTGTGCTGGTTGGTATCAGCAGGCGTGGAGGACTCGCGTGCGCAGGAGGTCAAAGTTGGCGCGGCCGAACATCTGTCGCTTCAGCATTTTGATCTTATTGACGGTGCCTTCGACCCGGCCGGAGCTGTGCTGCAGGGTCAACCCGGCGTGGACGGCGGCCTCGTCGCGGCGCAGGTTGCGGGCGAAGGACGCCATCGGTGTCAGGGTGTCCTGCTCGACGGCGACGATCCATTGTCGGAGGTCTTCGCCGCGCAGCTCGGTCATCATGGTGGCGAATCCTCGGACGTGAGTGGTGAGCCGGTCGAGCTCGGTGTCTGTCTCCCGGATCTGGCTCAGATGCTGAGCGTGCTCGGGGCGGAGCCGGTCTGGGTGGGTCATGATCCAGCTCGTGACCTCGCGGACGGTTGGGGGTTTCGGGCCGGGTAGCGCGGCGTGTCCTCGACCGTCGCGGAATTGGCGTAGGTAGCGCTGGACGGCCAATTCCCCGCCCGGATAGCCGAGTTTCTTGATCTCCCGGAACAGGCCGGTGGCGTTGCGTTGACCCTCGTTCCACCTCTGGTGCAGATACTCGATGTGCTCATCGACGAGGTGCGCGCGTTGCTCGGTCTTGGCGGTGAGGTCCTCGACCGAGCGCGCTTGGATGAGCTTGCGGACTGTGGCCGGGTGTAGGCCCAGCTGGCGACCGATCGCCACTTTCGACAGGCCCTGCTCCCAGAGTTCGTGCACCGCCGAGCGCTGTTCCCGCATCCGGGTGACGATCTTCTTCTCCGGAACAGACCGGATCAGCGGTGGCGCCGCCCCTGGTCCGGCGGCTGTCGCCGAAGATATGCCCGCGCAGGTGACAGGGGTGAGGTGGGCGCGGTGCGCGTTGACCGTTTTCTCCACGGCGTGGCCCAGGTTGCGCCATAGGTGCCACCGATCGGCGACCTGCACGGCGTCTGGCGCGCCCAGTCGGGCTGCTTCGGCATAGGCGCCTGCGCGGTCACGGCAGATCACCTCCACCCCGGGATGATCGAGTAGCCAGGCCTCGAGGGTCGCGGTCTCGCGGTCGGGCAACAGGTCGACCGGGCGGCCGCCAATCATGTCGATCACGACGGTGCCGTAGACATGGCCGCGGCGTAGAGCGAAGTCATCAACGCCGAGCACCGGTAACTTTCCGACGTGTGGGTCCGGCAGGCCGCGCAACAGCCGCAGCAAGGTGTCGCGGCTGGTCGGCATTCCCAGCCGCGCGGCCAGTCGAGTTCCCGCTCGTCCGGCGAGCGCGACCGCGATGGCGGTCAGCGCCGAGCGCAGCAACGACGTGTGCCGCAACCGCGGACCGGTCAACGCCGCGGGCTGCTCAACGAAGGTGCGCGCCGCGCACCTCGGGTTGTCGCAGAAGAACCTGCGGACCCGCACCCGCAGCACCACCGCCCGATCCGCTATCGGAACATCATCCAATCGCCGCTGATAGCGGCTGTGCACGCGGGCCGAACCATGCCCGCACCGCGAGCACTCCGCCCCGGCCGCGCGGACACGAACGTCCAAAATTATCCCGGCGCCGCCGGCGGTCACGGCCTCGATGACCACCGACTCCAGATGCGGCAGCAACACCTCAAGATCACATTGCCGTGATCTTTCGCGAGACCGATCCACAAATTCCTACGACACGCCGAGTACAGGGCCGATCACGCAACGTGCGCCAGAACCAAGGTGCGGGACGGGCAGGTCGCTAACCGGCCCATGTACGCCGCTATCGGCGTCACCGTGGACGGCCGCAAGGACGTGCTCGGGTTGTGGGCCGGCACCGGCGGCGAGGGGGCGAAGTTCTGGATGAGCGTGCTGGTCGATCTGAAGAACCGGGGTGTGCGTGACGTGTTCTTCGTGGTCTGCGACGGGCTGAAGGGCCTGCCCGAGGTGGTCGAGAACGTATGGCCACTGACCATCGTACAGACGTGCATTATCCATCTCATTCGGAATACGTTCCGGTTGACCTCACGCAAAGACGCCGACGCGATCAAGCGTGACATCAAACCAATTTACACGGCGCCCAATCCCGATGCCGCGCTCGTCGCGTTGGACGAGCTCGAGGAGAAATGGGGGAAGAAATACGGTGCGATGATCCGACTGTGGCGCGGCGCGTGGAACGAATTCGTGCCGTTCCTGGACTACGACATGGAGATCAGGAAAGTGCTCTGTTCGACCAACGCGATCGAATCACTGAACGCACGATACCGCCGGGCCGTGCGAGCACGCGGACACTTTCCCAGCGAACAGGCCGCGCTCAAATGCCTGTACCTTGTGACCCGCAGCCTGGACCCCACCGGTACAGGCCGCGCACGATGGACGATGCGCTGGCAACCCGTGATCAACGCCTTCGCCATCACCTTCAGTGACCGCTGGCCGGCCGCTGAAACCTACTAACCAAATCGCCGGAAACACCGATCATGGGATAGACCCGCCCGAGCCCGATGAGCAGATGAGATTTGCCGGTGCCGCTGTCGCCGAGCAGCACGACGGGCTCGCCGGCGTCGAGGTAGCTGCCTGAGGCCAGTGCGGCGATTTGGGCAGGTTGGATGGTCGGGACGGCGTCGAGATTGAACTCGGAGAGCCGTTTGATGCGGGGGAATTTGGCTTCGAGGATGCGTCGGGCTCGGCGCCGTTCGGTGCGGTCATCGACCTCGGCGGCCAGGACTTCGGCGAGGAAGACGAGGTAGGACTGGCGTTCGCGGTCGGCGATCTCGGCCAGCCGGGTCGCTTCGGCGCGGATGGTGGGCAGGCGCAGCTCGCGTGCGGCGGCTCCGATGGAGGCTTGCGCGGCCTCGTCACTGCGGGTGGGCACGACTTCAGCCCTCGCTTCCAGTGAGTAGTTGGTCGTAGGCGGCCAGGGTCGGGACGGGCCGGTCGTAGCGGGCCCAGCCGCCGATCGGGACGACACCGGGCTCGCCGGAGCCGGTATGACCGGTGTGTCGGCGGGCGTCGATGAGCACCACGGTGGGGTCGATCAGCCCGGTCTCGATAGCGGTGCTCATGGCGGCCTGCAGGGCGTGGCGGGGCAGGTTGCGATGCGCCAGCAGCAGCTCGATCAGCGCCCGGGTCCCGGCAGCATCACCGCGAGCCCGCCGCGCGGTGTCCCAGTAGCGCTGGTGGATGGTGGTGACCACGCCGGCGGCTTTGGCCTGGACCAGTGCGGTCGCGCCGGGCAACGCCCCGGGCTTGTGCGCCAACACCTCGAGGTAGTGATCCAGCACGAGGGTCTCGACGTAGCGGCCGGCAGCGCGTTCGTGCCGAGCGATGACCTTCCCGGCGTCGAGGACCTCGACGGTGGTGGCCGAGAGCCGAACCGCCAGCCGGCGGCCGACGAAGTGGGCGGGAACCGAGTAGTAGCACTGCCGCACCGCGACCCGCGCCCGCGGATCGACCCGCAGGCGCAGCAGCAGCGCGGGATCGAACGCCTCGGCCGGTGGCGGGGCCAGGGTCGGCAGCTCGGCGGCGAACGCCGCGGCCACCGTGGTCCGCCGGCCGGTGATGACCCGGGCGTCATCGACGACGTCCCCGGCGGCGATGTGCCGGTTCAGCTCGGCCAACGAGCCGACCTTGGGAACCGGGACGAGGTGTCGGCGACGGAACCGACCGATGTCGCCCTCGACGCCGCCATTCTCGTGCGCGCCGTCCTTGCCCGGCCGGCAGAAGAACGAGTCGAACCCGTAATGGGAGCGCAGCGCGATGAACCGGTCAGACTCAAGGCGGTTGCGCCCGGTAAGGACCTTGCTCACCGCGGGCTTCAAGTTGTCATACCGGATCCGGCCCGGAATGCCGCCGAAGTGGGCGAACGCCAGTACGTGGCCGTGCAGGAACGCCTCCTGGCCCTGGGTGGTGAACGCGACGTGGAACGCCCGCCCGGAACACGACAGGCGCATCACGAACATCCAGCACTTCACCAGCTCGACGCCAATCTTGATCCAGAACTCGCCGAAGTCGACCTCGGCCTCCGCGCCCGGCGGATAAGTCTGGGGCACCGACACCTCGACCCGATTCAGTCCCAGTTCCACGCGCCGGCGGGTGACGTATCGGGACACAGTGATCTCCGAGCAGGTGGCGCCGTGTTCAGCGATCAGGCGCTGCCAGACCCGCCGTGCGGTATGGCGCTGCTTGCGCGGCATCTTCTGGTCTTCGATCAGCCAGCCGTCCACGATCTCGGCGTAGGCATCGATCGCCGGCCGGCCCCGGGACGGGTAGGTCTTGCGCAGCGGCGGCAGCGCCGAGGCCAACGCCTGGCGGACCGTGCGCCGATGCACCCGATGCCGCTCCGCCAGCTCCCGGATCGACAACCCCTCGACCCGCCGATCCCGCCGGATCTGCTCGAACAGTTCCACCCGCGACCTCGCCACCGCGACCTCCACGCCGACAAACACGACGCGAAGATCGCTACGACAGGTGGGGCCAACATTCGTGACGACACGCCGCACCCACCACCGACGCGATCACTACCCAGGCGGGGCCGAAATTCGTGACGACAACAGGCCCAGCCGGGGCCCACTCAGGTGATCACACACACCGACCCGATCGACGCGCACCTGGCGGTGCTGTTCGCACTGGGCCTGGACGCGGACAAGCTGCCCACCCCACGCGCGGACGGCGACCGAGAGGCCCTGCGCATCCTGCTGTGCGCGCGGGAGGAACTGACCACCACCAGCACCGCGCAGACCAACCGCCTCAAGGCGCTACCGCGGGACGGGAGCGACGCCGACCGTCGTCTCGCCCGGGGGAAACTCACCACGACCAACCTGTCTGAGCTGGTCAGACGTCGGCAGCCTCGGGAAGCCAGCCGAGCCCAGGCCGTGCGTCACGCGGAGGTCCGCCGCCTGGCTCTGGCGCTGCGTGAGGCGGCTCGGATGCTGAAGGCCAACAAAGCCGAGCTAGCCGCGATCGTCAACGACCTCGCTCCGGGGCTGACTGACCGGCGTGGGATCGGGCCGGTCAGCGGCGCGCAAGCCATCGTCTCGTTCTCCCACCCCGGGCGGTGTCGCAACGACGCCGCGTACGCCTCCCTCGCCGGAACCAGCCCGATCGAGGCCTCCAGCGGGCGCACCGTGCGCCATCGACTCAACCGCGGCGGCGACCGCGCACTCAACAAGGCCATCCACGTCATCGCCAACACCAGGATCCGCAGCGACCCCGCCACCCAGGCCTACGTGGCCCGGCGCACCACCGAAGGCAAGACCCCCAGGGAGATCCGACGCTGCATCAAGCGCTACATCACCCGCCAGCTCTACCGCACCCTCGCCACCGCGATGGCTCCCGCCACCGCTGCGCACAGCCTATGACTCATCCGGGCTGCTCACAGCGCCCGTAACCGAGCTCGGTAAGCGGTCATGTCCGGGTCGGGGGCGTGCTGGCCGGTCAGAGCGGGGTAGAGCTCCTGGCTCAGTTCGTAGGCCAGCGCGTGCAAGATCGTGTGCCGGTCATGACCCTGGGCGAGAAGCCGCCGGGCGGCTTGCCACACCTCTGCCGGGGTGTCGTCCCAGAGTTGGTTGGCGATGACCCGGTGCAACACGACGTGCAGCCGAGGGTTGACGCCCTCGACCAACCCGTCCGACATCGGATCAGCGAGCACCGCTCGATACTCCCGATGCTCGGCGAGGATCAACAGTTCGCGCTGGTCCTCATCGGCTGGGTCAAGCTCGACTGCCTCGCCACCGTCGATGCTGGTCACGATGGTCGGGACAGTGAACCGGCGACGCGCCAGCAGCTCCCCCCTCGCAGCGGGGTCAGCCAGCACCGACGGGGCAACCCCCACGACGTAGCTCTCCGCGCCATCAGCGTCAACCGCAGCCGAGTCAAGGCCTTGATCGAGCCCGCGCAACCGCGGGCCGGGCTGCCGCGCGCGCTGCACCCGCCGAAGCTTCTTCCGCGAACAGTTCCCGCGACCAGCCGAGCTCACCGACCCACACTCTCAGATCCACCCCCACCATGACGAGGTCACACCCACACCGCCTCGAGATTGCTTCGGGGACTTGACATACATAGAAGCGTCACAGATCGCATCAGGGGATGGGCCAAGACGCTGATGGCCGAGCCCGCGCGCGATGCGCTGCGGGACGGTGACCAGTGAGTTTCTGACCACCACGTACACCCGGCGCTTAAGCAACAGTCGCTGTATCACCCGGTTAGGCCAGTCCCGCATCAGGTGGCAGCCGCAGCCGGTGGTTACCCGGCGCTGCGGCTCAGCGCCTCAAAATCCATGCGGTATCTTTGTCGCCGGCGTCGGCACGAGCAGTGAGCGTGGTCAGATCACCGCGCTTGGCGAGCAGCACGTTCAATCGGCGGGCGGCAGTGGTGTCGCCGGCGTCGGCGCGAGCAGTGAGTGCGGCCAGATCGCCGCGGGCCGCCAACAGGTCGGTCAGCGCCACGGCGGCATAACGGTCGCCGGCGTCGGCGCGGGTAGTGAGCGTGGTCAGATCACCGCGCTCTGCGAGCAGCACGATCAACCGTTTGACGGCGGTGATGTCGCCGGCGTCGGCGCGAGCAGTGAGTGCGGGCAGATCGCCGCGGGCCGCCAACCGTTCGACCAACTCCTCGGCGGCATAACGGTCGCCGGCGTCGGCGTGGGCAGTGAGTGCGGCCAGGTCACTGCGCTTGGCGAGCAACGAGGATAATCGCCCGGCGGCTTCCTTGTCGCCGGCGTCGGCGCGGGTGGTGAGTGCGGCCAGATCACCGCGCTCGGCGAGCAGCCCGGCCAACCGCCACGCAGCCCGGGTATCCCCGGCGTCGGGCGATTAGCGAGAGCTATCAGATCACCGCGAGCCGCTAACAGCCTAGCCAGCTCCGCAGCGGCTCGGCGGTCGCCGGCGTCGGCGCGGGTGGTGAGTGCGGTCAGATCACCGCGCTTGGCGAGCAGCGCGGTCAATCGCGCGGCGGCATAGTCGGGCGCGCGATCGCGGGCAAGCCCGAAGAGGAACGGCCGTACCTGTTCACCAAGTGCGGCCTGCGCTGGTCCGACTCGGACGTGTTCGGTGACCCGGTGCGCTGCCTGCGCCCGGACTCGATCCGCCAGGAGTGCGACGCCTCGCTCCGGCGCCTTGGCGTCGAGCGGATCGACCTCTACCAGTTCCACTGGCCGGACGGCACCGGCGTGCCGGTCGAGGATTCCTGGGCGGAGATGGGCCGGCTGATCGAGCAGGGCAAGGTCAGGGCCGGCGCCGTGTCCAACTTCGACGTGGACCTGCTCGAGCGCTGCGAGAAGATCCACCACGTCGGCTCGCTGCAGCCGCCGTTCTCGCTGATCGACGGGCGCGCGGGGGCCGAGCTCGCGCCCTGGTGTGCCGAGAACGGCACCGGGCTCATCTGCTACAGCCCGCTGCAGGCCGGCCTGCTGACCGACACCTTCTCCGCCGAGCGACTGGCGCTGATGGACAGCCGGGACTGGCGGCGCTGGCACATCGACTTCACGCATTTCGCGCCGCCGGCGCTGCAGGCGAACCTGGCACTGCGCGACCGATCGCCTGCGCCCCATCGCCGCGCGCCACGACGCGACGGTCGCGGCTGTCGCCGTCGCGTGGGTGCTCAGCTGGCCGGGCGTGACCGGCGCGATCGTCGGCCCGCGCTCGCCCGACCAGGTGGACGGCTGGATCGGCGCCGCCGACTTCGCCCTGACCGACGACGACCTCGACGAGATCGAGGTTGCGCTCGTCGATCTCGGCGTCGGCGCCGGGCCGACGAGACCGCCGAAGGCGAGCTGACGCCCAGGGCCCGGTGGCGAGGTTCAGCCCACCGGCTCGTGCTCGGGTGAGGGCGACGGCGCGCCGGTCCATCGGTGCAGGGCGGATTCGAGGCCGGCGATGTCGGTGCTGGTGTCGGTGCTGGTGTCGGAGGCCCAGGCGACCACCCCGTCCGGGCGTACCAACACCCCGGTCGGCAGCGGATGACCAGCATGGTCGTCGGTCACGCTACTCACCCGCCCAGCCCAGGCCGAGGCGAGGCGGGCGAACGCGGCGTCCGGAGTGCGGTCGAGCAGACGAACATCGTTCTATATACGAACGACGTTCGTGTCAAGCTATGGTGGCTGGGTGAACAACCCGAGAGTGCGGCGCGCGGTACGCCACCAGCCGCCGAACCCCGAGGTCGAAGCCGCCCCCAGGCCGCGGCGCCGCAGGACCCTGATCAGCGTGGAGCAGATCGTCGACACCGCGCTGAGCGTCATCGCAGGAGAGGGCTACGAGGCGCTGACCATGCGCCGGCTGGCCGGCGCGCTCGACACCGGACCCGCCTCGCTCTACGCCCACGTGGTCAACAAGGCCGACCTGGACGAGCTGCTCATCGGCCGACTGTGCGCCGAGCTCGTCCTCCCCAAGCCTGACCCCGCGTCCTGGCGGGAGCAGATCCGCGGCGTGTGCGCCCAGTTCCGCGACCAGTACCTGAAATACCCCGGAATCTCCCGCGGCGCGCTCGCCATGGCCCCCACCGACCTCGAGATCCTCCGAGTCAGCGAAGGAATGCTGGCGATCCTGCTCGCCGGCGGCGTCGCCCCGCAGACCGCCGCCTGGGCCATCGACGCCCTCCTGCTGTACGTGGCCGCCTACTGCCTCGAGGCATCGATCAGGCGCCAGCGATCGGAACAGGATGACGCTGCCTGGGTCCTCGACCGGGACGAACTGCGACGCCGGCTCACCGCCCCGCCTGCCGAGACCTTCCCGCACACCACCCGCCACGCCGCCGAGCTCACCGCCGGCGAGGGCCACGACAGGTTCGACTTCACCCTCGCCCTGATGATCGACGGCCTCGCACACCGCTAGCCCGATCCGGATCGCACTCCACTCATCGCCTCGGAGCGCATTGTCTAGTGGCTCAGTCCGATTCGACCTTCGGCGGGGCGAACTCGGGGGCCACCTACGCCTTCGACGACATGCGGCGCGAGGTACTCGCCGGGCGTCTCATCTCGGTCATGAGAGTCCGCTCTGGAAGTCCAGGACCAAGCGGCCTCGGCTGCCGCCGGCGGCCAGTCGGCGATGTGCTTCGGCGGCCGCGCTGGCGGGGAGTATGTCGGCGACGCGGAGGCTGATCGTGCCGGCCTCGGCAAGGTCGCGGAGCGCCTCGAGGAGGGCGGTGTCGGTCGCGGCGTCGGGCGCGGAGATGGGATGAATGCGGATGTCGCGTTCGGTGGGGCCGTTCCATCCCCGCAGGGTCGCGACCGCGCCGCCGTCGGCCACCGCGGCGAGGGCGGCGCCGTCGAGTAGTGCGCCATCGGTCAGTCCGGGCACCCCGGCCCGCGCGATATCCAGGATTTGCCTGGTCAGATCGTCGCCGCGGGCGACAACGTGGTCGGCACCGAATGCGGACACCAGTGCTTCGTCCCCGGCCGAGCTGTCGGCGATGACGGTCAAGCCGCGGGACTTGGCGATCTGAACGGCGTACCCGCCGACCGCGCCGGCCGCGCCGGTGATCGCGACCGCTTGTGGCGCATTGAGGTCCAGCGCATCGAGTGCGAGGTGGGCGGTGACGGCGTTGAGTAGCAGCGTGGATGCCGCGGCGGCGCTGACGCCCTTCGGTGCGTGGATCACCGAGCGCTGGTCGACCACGACCTGCTCGGCATAGGTTCCGCCGTGCGGGCCCATCGGGATGACGAGGCCGACGACCGGATCTCCGACAGCGAGGCGGCCATCGGAGTGCTCGCCAACCCCGTCCACGACCCCGGCGACGTCCATACCGGGGATATAGGGCGGCGTCCGGTCGGCGAGCTGCGCGGCACGGCGGCCCGCACGGAACGTGGTATCGGTCGGGTTCACCGCGACGGCGTGGACCCGGATCCGCACCTCACCGGAGCCGGGCTCGGGTGAGGGGAGTTCAACCACCCGCAGTACCTCGGGGCCGCCGAACTCGGTCAGGCCAATTGCTTTCATCGGAGTCCGTTCCGCCATGGGCATTCCATGCATCTGAGGGTGTTGGTTTCCAGGCCGTGCCGCCTGCTCGCCACGATCAGCGGTGGGTGGTGAGGACCACGCGGAATCGGGCCTGGTTGGCGAGCATGTGTTGGTAGGCGGCGTCCGCGCGGTCAAGGGGAAGCTGTTCGACCAGGGGGCGGATGTTGTGCAGGGCGGCGAAGTCGAGGGTGTCCTCGACGTCCATCGCGGTCCCGCCCGGGTGTCCTTTGATGGATTTGGACGCCAGGATCAGTTGTAGCGGGCTGACCGCGAGCGGGTCGGCGAGTACCGCGAGGGTCAGCAGCTCGCCGTAGGGGGAGAGCCCGTCGACCGTGCCGGCGATCGCGTCGGCGTTGGCAGCGGTCGCCTGCACCACCCGCGCCCCGCCCAGCTCCCGCAACGCGGCGGCGACGTCGGTCGCGGTGGAGTCGATGTAGTGGTGCGCGCCGAGCTGCATTGCCAGCCCGGCCTTCTCCTGCCCACGCGCGATCACCGCCGTGCGAAAACCCATCTTGACCGCGAACTGAACACCCAGATGCCCCAGCCCACCCAGGCCAAGGATCGCCACCAGATCCCCAGCTCGGGCACCGCTACGGCGCAGCGAGTTGAACATCGTCACCCCTGCACAGGCCATCGGCGCGGCATCGGCGGCGGAGAGCTCTTCGGGAATCCGCGCTAGCGCGGAGGCCGGAACCACCATCGACTCCGCGTAGCCACCCGGATACGTCGCCCCGGTGATGTAGCCCTCCTCGCAGTGCACGAACTCACCACGCCGACACGGGTCGCAGTAGCCGCAATGCCCACCCGACCAGCCCACAGTGACCCGATCACCAGCTCGCCAACGCCGCACACCCGCACCCACGACGTCGATCCGCCCGGCCACCTCATGACCTGGCGTCACCGGAAAACTCAACCCAGGCAGCTGGCCTTCCACGAACTCCGAGTCGGTATGGCACACGCCGCACGCCTCAACCACGAGCCGAACCTGCCCAAAACCCGGCTCCACCAGCTCACGCTCGGCCAACCCCAGTGACCCACCAGGCTTCAGAACCTCCACACACCGGTACCTCGACACGGTCTCTCCTTCTCTCACCGGCCCACGATTAGACAGACAGGTCTAAACGAGAGACTATGCACGGGTCGGCGAAACAGCAAGGAGGTCACAGGAGCGGACGGGTGGCGACTGGTCGTCACTCTAGGTAACTGTCGGTCGGGGGCCGCGAACAAGGTGCAACCCCACTCCAGGTCGGGCGTGTGCGACCAGGTGCATACCGCATAAATTATGAATTATAATTGACCCTTGGTTGGCCCGAAGCTAGCCTGCGTCTCATCCGGAAGTTGCCGTCCCTGCCTGATGGCAGGTCCCTGGGAGGAATTATGTCAACGGCTCTGACGCCCGATCCGCCGATTGCCTTCGCCGAGGCTTCCGAGCTCGCGCGTAGTCAGGCGGGTTTTCACCGCGTGAAGGTAGGGGGCATCAATATCACCGCGCTGTCGGACGGGACGGTCCGGGTGTATCAGCGGGATCAGTTGCGGAATACAACCCCCGAGGAAGTAGACCAGATCCTCGCCAAGTCTTATGAGAAGTCGCCGAACCGTGCCTCGATGAACTCATTTTTGATCGAGCTCGGCGACCGTCTTCTCATGGTCGACGTCGGAGCCGGCGAGGTGCTCGGCCCGAAGCTGAACAAGCTCTCGGGGAGCTTGAGTGCCATTGGTCTTGGCCCTGGGGACGTCACCGACATCTTGCTGACGCATATCCATCCCGATCACTCGGGAGGTCTCATGGTCGGCGGCCGCAAGGTCTTCCCCAACGCCAAGCTGCACGTGAACAAGACAGAGCTCGACTACTGGGCAAGCAAGGAGAACGCGGCGCGCGCGACCGGTCACACACTCGACTGGTTCAATCTCTTCGAGGAGACGGTACGGCCGTACCTGGCCGATGGGAGTGTCCAGACCTACGACGTCGACGTGGAACTGTTCCCTGGTCTGCGCACCGCGGCCGCGTATGGGCACACACCGGGACAGGTGTCATACATCCTCGAGGACAGGGGAGAGAAGATCGTCTTCTGGGGAGACCTGATCCACGTGCCGGAAGTGCAGTTTGAGGTCCCTACCGTGACCATCACATTTGACGTGGATCAGAAACAGGCAGCGGCTCAGCGCCTGAAGTCCCTGGCCGACGCCGCCGAACACGGCTACCTGGTCGCCATGCCACACGCACACTTTCCGGGGATAGGGCACGTGCGACGAGACGGCACGGGCTACCGGTGGATCCCGATCCCGTACGTTAACGACGCCGAAGGCAGCTGATTGCAAGGCACCGTCGAACTCTGCGGTCCACGCGACATCGCCCGCGGCGGTGCCGCGTGGACCGCTATCCATTACTGCGCCAGTCCGCCGGGCTCTGAACCTGCCCACTCAGCGCTATGCCGCCTTGGGTATCACCACGCGACTTCTGTGCGTCCCCAGTTCTCCGACCGAGAGTTCGATGACGTCCCCGTCCTCGAGGAATACCGGAGGTGTGTGTCCGATTCCGACGCCAGCCGGTGTACCGGTGTTGATGAGATCGCCCGGTTCGAGTCGAGCGAATTGACTGATATACCAGACCACGTGTTCAACGGGAAAAATGAGATTCGCCGTAGTGCCGTGCTGCCGCTCGATGCCGTTCACCCGCAGATCGAGGGAGATGGCACCCGGGTCGGGGACCTCGTCCGCGGTGACCAGGAACGGGCCGACCGGGTTGGCTGTCGGGAACGTCTTGCCTTTCATGATTTGGTTGCCATGTTCGAGTTGCCACGCTCGCTCGGAGACGTCGTTAGCGGCCACATAGCCGGCGATCACCTCGGCGGCGTCGCTGATTGATGACAGCTGGTATGCCGGTGTGCCGATGACGACGCCGAGTTCAACCTCCCAGTCTCCTTTTTTCGAGCCGAGCGGGAAAACCACATCGTCATGGGGGCCGCACAGGCTGTTCGGTGTCTTCGAGAACACCACAGGTTCAGCGGAAAGATCTAGCTTCGCTTCGGCAGCATGATCGGCATAGTTGAGGCCGACGCCGTACACGGCGTGCGGCCGTGCGATAGGCGGTCCGATGCGGATCTCGCTGAAATCGAGGACCGGGAAGATTCCCGAACTTATGATATCTCTCTTGGATTGCCACGTGCGCAAGAACTCGCCATTGATGTCATCGGTCACGGTGGAAATGTCGTAAGCTGTTTGGGTGCCCGGGATGAGAGCGGCCGGCCGTTCGTGGCCAGGCTCTCCTATTCTGAGGAAGCGCACGGTTGACTCTTTCCCATTAGTGATTCAGCTGACGTGGGACCAGGTTGACAGGAAGGCCGTAAGGGATTCGTTTACGATCTCGGGCTGTTCCTCCTGGCATAGATGACCGCATCTGTCGATGGCGAGCGTGGTCAGGTCGGAAGCCATCGTCTGCCATACGGCTTTCACGTCGAACGCCTGGCCGACGGCTTCGGAGTCGACCCCCCATATTGATAGGACAGGACATCCGATGAGCACGTCCTTGTCTTCGATGTCCTGCGCGATGTCTACCCCTCGGGCGCGGTAGTCCGAGCAGAATCCCCGAACGCTGCCCGGTCGCTCATACTCTCGCACATAGACGTCGATCTCTTCGGGGGTGAGCATGTCCGGATTGTATGACCACGTCCGGTAGAAGAAGCTCAACAGTTCGCGTTCCTTGCCGGCGATAAGCGCCTCGGGAAGGTCGGGCACATTAAAGAACTGAAGGAACCATCCGGCCGCCTGCATCTTGGGGTTGGTGGCGTTCTCACCGATAATCCTGGTCGGAATGTTCTCCATGACAACAAGCCGGTCGATGCGGGCGGCGTGGTCCTTCGCCAGGCGTGTCGCTACTCGCGCGCCCCGGTCGTGTCCCACCAAGGCGATCCTGTCGTGGCCGAGGTGGTCCATGAGGGCGATGACGTCGTTGGCCATCGTGCGCTTGTCATAACCGGACACCGGCTTATCGGTAGCCCCGTAGCCGCGGAGGTCAGGGGCGACGACGGTGAAGGACTCGGCGAGCGCGGCGATCTGTTTGCGCCAGGCGAACCAGGTTTCTGGAAAACCATGTAGGAGGTACACGGGCGGCCCTGACCCCGCGGTAACCCAATGGATTTTGATCCCGTTCAACTGGGCTGTGTGGTGATCAACCGCTGGGGCGGTCATCACGGCGAGGTCACCGCCTTCACCGGGTAGTCCGCCGGTTCGCCCGCGAGGACTTTGACGATCTGTCTCGTTGCTTTCAATTGCGACTCCTTGATTGCTTCCTCCGAGTAGAACGCGGTGTGCGGGCTCAGTAGCAGATTCGGCACATCCGCGATCAGGTTCGGGTCGAGTGGTTCGACCGGAAAAGTGTCCAGCGCCGCGCCTTTGAGATGGCCGGAGCGAAGGGCGGCGACCAGATCATCCAGGACAACAAGCGGACCTCGCGCGGCATTGATGACGATCGCCTCGCTGGGCAGCTTCGAGAGCATCGCCTCATTCACGATCCCGCGAGTTTCGGGCGTGAGCGGTGCGTGCAGGAACAAGATATTCGATCTGGTGAACAGCTCGTCCTGGTCCACGCGCTGAAACGGACCTGGAATTTGTGCCGCATAAGGATCGTAGACAAGGATGTTGCATCCGAAGCTCGCCATGCTCGTGGCGACCAGTCGTCCGATGCGTCCAAACCCCAGGAGTCCGACCGTGAGTGTCGATATGCGATGGAGTGGGCGGACAGAGCCTACGCCCCATTGACCCGCTCGCGCGGATTCGTCGGCCCGCTGGAGGTTCCGTAACAGCATCAGCGCCATGGCTACCGCGTGGGAGGCGACTTCTTCCACGCAGTAGTCCGGCACGTTGGTGACGACGATCCCGCTGCTGGCCGCCGCTTCGACGTCGATGTTGTCCACCCCGATTCCGTAGCGTGCAATGATGCGCGCCTTGGTCATCATCGCGATCAGATCCGCCCCGATGGGGGCCAATGCGTTGAGGATGGCGTCAGCCTCGGGGGCGAGCTTCCGCACGTCTTCGGGAGAGGACGCGACAATGAGGTCATGACCCGACTCGGCGAGGATCTCGCTTTCGAGGTCGGTGTCCGGGAAAGCCTGATCCGTGAGCAGTACCTTCATGTTGCGAAGCTAGTTCATAATTTATGAATTGTCAATCAGTGGCTGAAGGTGGATGATGGGGCGCATGTTCCCCAACACCACGGTGTGCTCGCCTGGCCTGAGCCGTGATCTCGTCGGCGTCATCCGGCAGATGATCCTGGCCGGCGCCATTGCGCCAGGCGAGCGGCTCGTGCTCCGTGATCTTCAAGAGCGGTTCAACGTCTCGGTCATCCCACTGCGCGAAGCGCTTCGCACCCTGGAGGCCGAGGGGTGGGTCGAGACGCTCCCACGTCGCGGGACGCGTGTCAGTCCTGTGTCGCTTGCGGAGTTGCGCGATGTCTACGCTCTGCGACGGTTGATCGAGCCCCCGCTGTCTCGCCAGGCCGCCGCCAAGCAATCCCGCGCCGCGTCGGATCGGGTGACTCGAGCGTTCGAAGAGCTGGAGAATGCCGCCGACAGCGACGCTCCGACATGGCTCGATGCGCATCGAGAGTTCCACTGGTCGCTTCTGGACGTCGACCTCGGCGCGGTGTCGGCTCGGACGATCCGCCAGCTCTGGAGCGTGTCCGATCGCTACGTGCTGCTCACCGCCGCCGCGTTTCGTACCGACCAGCCCTCGCGGGATCACCGTAGCCTGCACGATGCGTTCATCGCCGGGGACGGAGAGCGCCTGGCCGCGGAGTGGAGCCTGCATCTGCATGTCGTCGAGGAGGAGATCGTCCGCAACTCCCAGGGCAGCCTCGCCTAGCCCGATGCTCTGAGTCCGTGGTCCGCTGTCTCCGAGTGCATGGGGCTTCCCGGACGCGTCGCGGCTCATGGGGTCCATTCGAAGAAGCCGCGCCCGGTCTTGCGCCCGAGATCCCCGCGCTCGACCAGCGTTGTCAGGATCGTGGGCGGGGCGTAGCGCTCGCCGTAGATCCGCGAGAGGTTGCGGGCGACGTCGAGCCGGACGTCGAGTCCGACCACGTCCGACAAGCGCAACGGGCCGATTGGATGCTGATACGCCAGCACCGCGGCACGATCGATGTCGGTCGCGTTGGCCACGCCCTCCTCGAGCATGCGCATGGCCTCGAAGGCCGCGATGTTGTCGAGCCTGCTCGTCGCGAACCCCGGCACGTTCCGCACCAGGATCGACTCCTTGCCGATCGCCGTTGACGCGGCACGCGCGGCGGCGATTGCGCCATCACCGGTGGCCTTTCCCCGGACGATCTCCACGAGCGGGAGCGACCAGACCGGATTGAAGAAATGCATCCCGAGGAACGCCTCGGGTCGCGCGAGGCCCGCCGCGAGCTCGTCGATCGACAGGGCAGTGGTATTCGTCGCGAGCAGTCCTGGTTCCCGGCGCTCGGCGGCGGCGAGGACCTCGGCCTTGAGCGCCAGCCGTTCCGGGACCGACTCCACGACCAGGTCGAGCTCTGCACCTAGCGCCTCGACCGCACTGACCACACTGAGCAGGCCGTCGAGCGCATCGGCCCGCGCCGCGTCGAGCCTGCCGCGCTCCACACCGCGCCGAGCCCGTCCGAGCAGGGCGGAACGCAGGGTGCTCGCGCGCCCCACATCCGGTTCGACAACCGTGGTGGGAATCCCGGCGGTGGCGAAGACATAGGCGATCCCGATGCCCATCGTGCCGCCACCGATCACCCCGACGCCGCTGATTCCGCTCATCGACGCACCGCCCGTCGCAGCCCGACGCGGTCGCGCACCACCCGGCCGGTGATCGTCCCGCCGGTGCCGACGTGCACCATCCCCACGGCGGACAGCTGTGCCTCGCGCCCGACACTGTCGTCGGTGTCGGGTAAGCCCCCGAGGTAGCGACCTGTGTGGATCACGTGGAACGCAACGCTGTCGCCCGCCGAGAACAGCTCGTCCACGTGGACTTCGGTGACCTCGAGCAGTGCCGGCGTCGGCTGGCCCGTCCATCCGTCGTCGAGCACGACGGCCCCGAGCTCACCCTTCTCCAGCCAGATCCGGACGGCGGTCTCGGCCGCGGGATCCGGATCCAGTGGCGCCGCCGCCCACGGTGCCGGAGCAGGTCCCTCGACAGGGTCACTGGCACGCTGCGCGAGTTGGCGGCGCCGGGAGTGGTAGTCCTCCTCGGTGATGTTGCGGACCAGCCGTGCGCCGTCCCACCAGAACAGACCGATGCCCGTCCACGCGGCAGGCGCCATGTCATCCGCCCGGGACGGCCCGTGCTCGGTGAAGCGCATCGCCACCTGCTCGCCATTGGTGAACAGCTCCTGCACGGTGAGCAGCACGCCGGGAAATCGGTGCAGCTGGGCGAGAGTGCCGGGGATGTAGGCGTCGTCGCGACCGGACAGCGTGTGCCCGCCGATCAGAATCGAGTACCCGGGATCCATGATCTCGGCGCAGGCGTCCACGTCGGCGCGGCTCAACCAGTCGAGGGCGAACCGCCGCATCAAGCCGACGAGGGGATGCACGTCGACCGCTCCTTTCCGCTGGGAGGCGCCACTCAACCGGCACCGCAACGTGAGGGACAACTTAGACAGACAGGTCTAAACGCGTCAAGAAGGAAGTGGAGCCCGTAGCCGGTGTGGGAGCTGACGGGGGCCGAACGAGTGTGCCTGGGTGCGATCCGGAGGTCGGAAGGAGTTGTTCAGCCCGCTTCGGTCGAGGTGGGCAGCCGGCGCGCGGCCGGGCCGGGTTCGGTGCGGGTCTGGTAGGGGTCGAGAACCTCGTGGTCGTGCACGCAGCGGACGACCACTTCCACGGGTTCCCCACAGGTCTTGTGGGTAACGCTCCAGGCGCTCGCGGGTTCGTCGACGAGGTGTCGATCACCCCACTGCATCAGCGCGGTGATCACAGGAAACAGCTCCATGCCCCGTTCGGTGAGTCGGTACTCGTACCGGGTGCGTGCGCCTGGGCCGCGGTAGGCGACACGGGTCAGGACGTCGGCCTCCATCAGTCCGCGCAGCCGGCGGGTCAGTACCGACTCGGAGATCCGGAGGTGGGTAGCCATGTCGTCGAACCGGCGGACACCGTGGAAGGCCTCGCGCAGGATCAGCAGCGACCATCGGTCACCGACGACGTCGAGGGCGCGCTGCACCGAGCAATTGAACGTGTCACATTCCAGCCACCGCACGCCTCGAAGGGTAAGGGTTGACCGCTCGGAGCATTACCCCTAGCTTCTTTTAGAGCAGTCAGCACGGTCCGGCACTGCCACGGGGTTGGTTGGGGTCGCCCCTCCACGGTCGGCCGGTCCCGGTTCGCGTACGACCGGACGAGGAGGACAAGTGCACTCACCCTGGGCGGTGCGAATCGGCGACGACGGCCTGGCCACCCTCACCCTGGCCAACCCTCCGCTGAACCTCTGGGACCGTGGCGTCCAGATCGGGCTGGCGACGGCGCTGGGGGAGCTCGAGTCCCGCACGCCCAGGGCGGTGCTGGTGAGAGCCGAAGGCCGGGTGGTCAGCGCCGGCGTGGACATCGGCCTCTTTCGCAAGATCGCCGATCCGGTCGAGGGGCAGCGGCTCTTCACCGAGATGATCGAGCTGGCCACACGAGTCAACCGGCTGCCCTGCCCGACTGTGTTCGTCGCGCATGGACTGTGCCTGACCTGGGCTTTTGAGCTGGCTTTGGCATGTGACTTCATCGTCGCCGCCCGGTCGGCGTCGTTCGGACTGATAGAGGCAACCGTGGGGCTGACCCCGTCGATGGGCGGCACGCAACGCCTGGCCGAACGGGTCGGGATAGGTCGCGCCCGCAATCTGGTGATGACCGCGGCACGCCTGGGGGCCGAGCAGCTGTGGCAATGGGGTGGTATCGACCAGGTCGTCGATGATGACGTTCTCGACACCGAGGCAGAGCGGCTCGCGGGGGCACTCGCGGCCGGACCGACCCGGGCCCACGCGGCTACCAAGGCCGTCCTGCGCGGCTGGGCTCGCGGCGGAGTCGAGGAAGCCGATCGGATCGCCCCCGGGGCCGCGGGCGCGCTGTTCGACACCAAAGATCTTCGCGGAGCTCTCGACACCTTCGCCGACAAGGGCCCCGGGCACGCCGTGTTCGCCGGCCGCTGAGTGACCACGATGACAACGCCTCGACCGTCTGGCCTGGGACGCTCGGGCCCGACCCGCGACTGATCGCCCCGACGCTGAGGAGCTGTTCGTGCGTATTGGGATGACGCTGAACCACAGCGGTGGGCTCGAGGAGAGGGTGGCCTTCGCGGACTACGAGCGGGCCGGTCTGCAGATCCTGTTCGTGCCCGAGGCGTACAGCTTCGACGCGGTGTCCCTGCTCGGCTTCATTGCGGCGCGCACCGAGCGGTTGGAGTTGGCGTCGGGCATTTTGCAGCTTTACACCCGGACGCCGTCGCTGACCGCGATGACGGCGGCCGGGCTGGACTACGTTTCCGGCGGCCGGTTCACCCTGGGTATCGGTGCCTCGGGTCCGCAGGTGATCGAGGGGTTCCACGGCGTGCCTTACACGGCGCCGCTCGGGCACACCCGGGAGCTGGTGGAGATCTGCCGGCAGGTGTGGCGGCGGGAGCGGGTGCAGTACCAGGGGCGCTATTACCAGGTGCCGCTGCCGGAGGGGCAGGGCACCGGGTTGGGCAAGCCGCTCAAGCTGATCAACCACCCGGTGCGGGCCGACATTCCGATCGTGATCGCCTCGATCGGGCCGAAGAACGTCGAGCTCACCGCGGAGATCGGGAACGGCTGGCAGCCGCTGTTCTACGTGCCGGAGCGGGCCGCCGACGTGTGGGGTGACGCGTTGGCCGCCGGCAAGGCGAAGCGGGCCCCGGAGTTGGGTGAGCTGGACGTGGTGCCGCAGATCCCGGTCGCGATCGGCGAGGACCTACCGGCGCTGCGTGATGCGATCCGGCCGCTGCTGGCGCTCTACGTGGGTGGTATGGGCGCGCGGGGTAAGAACTTCTACAACGACCTGGCCCGCCGTTACGGGTTCGAGGATGCCGCGAAGACGGTGCAGGACCTCTACCTGGACGGCAAGAAGGACGAGGCGGCCGCCGCGCTGCCGGACGCGCTGATCGACGGGGTCGGCCTGCTGGGCCCGGACGGCCTGATCAAGGAGCGGCTGGCCGCACTGGCCGAGAGTGGTGTCACGACGCTGAACATGACACCACTGCGTGCCGACCCGGCCGCCATGGTGCATCAGATCGCGCGGATCGTGGAGCTCGCCGACGGCCTGTGACCTGATTCGCCGGAGCTCGGCCTCGGCGTCCCTCATGAGGCGCGCACTGGTTGGATACCCTTGGGGTTATGGGTATGAGCGCCAAAGAGCGTGCGGAAGACGCACGCCGGCGCCTGCTCCAGGCGGCGGACGAGCTCTTCTATGCCGAGGGCGTCAACACTGTCGGTATTGACCGCGTTATCGAACGTGCCGGCGTGGCCAAGGCGACGCTCTACAGCGCGTTCGGCAGCAAAGAAGAGTTGATCCGCGCCTACCTGAAAGCACGCCACGAGGCTTACCAACAGCGTATGGAGAACGAACTGGAGCGGCGTTTCGCCACACCCAAAGAACGCTTGGTCGGCGCATTCGAAATCCAGGGGCAGTCGTTCACCGACCCGGACTTCCACGGGTGCCCGTTCATCTCCGCCAGCGCGGAAGCCCGCCCGGGCAGCACAGCCCTACAGGAGTCACACACCTTCCGTCGTTGGGTACACGCGCTGTTCTTCGACCTGGCCCAACAGGCCGGGGCACGCGATCCCAAAGCTCTCGCCCAGCAGCTCGTACTGCTGTTTGACGGCGCCGCGATCAGCGCGTGGATGGACCGCGACCCGAGCGCGGAGGCCGCGGCCCGCACCGTTTCCACAGCGCTGGTCGCCGCCGCGGTGCCCAGTTTCAATGTTGATTGACATTGACAGTGCGCTGTGGTGCGCGTAAAAACACTGTCGAACGACATTGTGGTGGGACTTCCGCTCGGATGAGGGGCAAGAAGATGCAAGAAGAACGCACTCGTGTGGTCGGTCCTTTCCTCCCGATTTGGCAAGAGGCACTGAGCGACCGGTCCGGGGTGGCTTTCGGCGAAGTGGTGGCGCCACACGTGAGGCTGGAGGGGAGCATCTTCGCCGCGCCGATCGAGGGGCGCGAGAAGGTGTGGACGAGCCTGCGTGCCGCTGGCGGTATCACTGATGCGTTGAGTTTCACCCGCGAGTCGACGGCGCCCGACCGCAGCTATCTCGAATGGAAGCTCGAGGCTCTGGATCGGCAGTTCGAGGGAGTCACGGTTCTCAGCTTCGACAGTGCCGGACTGGTCGACAACGTGGCCGTTCACCATCGGCCGCTCGGCGGGCTCCTCGCTTTCTCGGCTGAGATGAGTCGACGGCTGGGCGACTCCCTCGGTTCCGGATTGTTCTACGAAGCCCCTCCAGGTTGAGTGCCACGCCGGTTGTGCAGGTCGGTGCGGGCGCTCTCGAGGATTTCGTCGGCGAGGGCCGGGTCGGCGTCTGCGACGGCGCGGGACAGTAGTAGTGCGCCGACCATCTCGCTGAACAGTGCGATCGCGCGCGCTCGCCGCTCGCCTTCACTGAGTTCGGGGGTGTCGACGATCTGGGCGAGGCGGTCGAGGTTCTCCGCCAGGCCCTTGGCGTAGTGGGTGCGCGCGGCCGGGTCGAGTCGGCGGGCGTCGCCGGCGAAGCTTGCGTTCGGGCAGCCGTGCTCGATGTCGGCGCGGTGTTCGGGCGAGAGGTACCAGTCGATGCGCTCGGTGAACGGGTCGCTGCCGCGGGCCCGGGACGCCGTGATGGCCCGGTCGAGGTTGCCCGACCCGATTGCCATCGCCGTGGCAAGGACGGCGTCGACGAGCGCGTCCTTCGAGGCGAAGTGGTTGTAGAAGCCGCCGCGGGTCAGTCCGGCCGCGCCCATCAGCTCGTTGAGGCCGACTGCTTCGACTCCGCGCTCGCGGAACAGGCCGTCCGCGGCGCTGACGATCGCTTCGCGGTTCGCCGCGGCCTGCTGCTTCGTGATACCCACTGTCGTCTCCCCAGCCCTGCGCTCGACACGACTGTAGCGGTCAGGATCGAGCACTTCAATGTTAACCGACATTGACACGGGGGTGTCGTGCGCGTAGAAACGCTGTCGAGCGACATTGTGATGAGGTCGACACCAACTACCTCGCACTCCGCCACCGGCGCTGCCGCCGGTTCGTCAGGAAGAGCCTCATGCTCCCAGTCGAGAACATTCCCAGCACTGATCACCCGAGCGCTGTCGAGTCGACCCCTCGGTCCGCTGGTGGCCTCCTGAGTAGCCCCCTCACCCAAGAGGATCGGGAGGACTTCCGGGCACTCGTGCGCGAGTTCACCGCCAAGGAGATCAGCCCCAACATCGACGTGTGGGAGGCCGAGGGCGAAATCCCGCGCGAGCTTTACCTCAAGGCCGGAGATATCGGCCTACTCGGAATCGGGTTGGCCGAGCAGTACGGCGGCTTGGGCCCGGACACCGCCATGCTCCGCTTCACCCTCGGCCAGGAACTTGCCCGCGCCGGATCCGGCGGACTGGTCAATGCGCTTGTCGGCAGCTTCTACATCTCCCAGCCGCCGATCGCCCGGCTCGGCAGTGTGGCGCTGCGGGCGCGGATCCTGCCGGAGACCATCTCCGGTCGGCTCATCGGGGCCCTGGCTGTGACCGAACCCGGTGGCGGCTCCGACGTGGCCGCGCTGTCGACCACCGCGGTCCGCGACGGCGACCACTACGTAGTCAACGGATCGAAGACGCTCATCACCTCTGGAATGCGCGCCGATGTCATCACCGTGGGCGTCCGCACCGGGGGCCCCGGTGCGGGCGGGCTGTCGATGCTGGTCGTGGACGGCGACACGCCAGGGCTGACCCGCACCTCGATCAGCAAGATGGGATGGCACTGCTCGGACACCGCGACCTTGTACTTCGACGACTGCCGAGTCCCCGTGGGCAACCTGCTGGGTGAGGAGAACCAGGGGTTCCTTGCGATCGCAACGAACTTCAACGACGAGCGGATGGATCTCATCGCACAGGCGGTGGCGTTCTCCCGGCTGTGTCTCGACCGGGCGATCGCCTATGCCCGTGAACGTCACACCTTCGGTCGTCGGCTCGCCGATCACCAGGTTCTGCGGCACAAGATCGTCGATATGGCCGGGCGGATCAACGCCTGCCAGGCCTGGGCCGAAACGCTGGCGTGGCGTCTGGGTCAGGGGGAAAGCCCGGTCGCGGAGATCTGTCAGGCCAAGGTGCTCGCCAGCCGGACGTTCGAGTTCTGTGCCCGGGAAGCCGCCCAGATCCTTGGCGGCGCGAGCTATGTCACCGGAGAACTGATTGAGCGGCTCTACCGCGAGGTCCGGGTGCAGGCCATCGGAGGTGGCTCCGAAGAGATCATGACCGATCTCGCCGCACGCCAGATGCAGCTCTGACCAGGGCGACCATCTCAATGGCGTTCGACATTGACATGGTCGTATCGTGCGAGTAAGAACAATGTCAAACGACATTGTGAAGAGTTCGACACGACGGACTCGAGATGCGAGGAGTGCGCATATGGGCGGGATCACCGCGCGTCGGGTGGTGCTGGCTGGGCGGCCGTCCGGCTGGCCGACGCTGGAGGACTTCCGGCTGGAGGAGTTCACCCCGTCGCCGGTCCTGTCGGGTGGTCTGCTGTTGCGGGTGCGCTACTTGTCGCTGGACCCCTACATGCGCATGCGGATGGACGAGCACAGCGCTTATGCCGGCTCGGTGGGTGTCGGGGAGACGATGCATGGTCAGGCGGTCGCCGAGGTGCTGCGCTCCGAGCACCCGGACTACGCCGAGGGGGACACGGTGCTGGCTCCGGCCGGCTGGGTCAGCCACGCGGTGTCCGACGGCACCGGCCTGCGCAAGCTGGACCCGGCGCTGGCCCCGGTGACCACCGGGTTGGGTGTGCTCGGCATGCCCGGGTTCACCGCGTACGCCGGGCTGATGGTGATCGGTAGGCCGAAGCCGGGGGAGACCGTGGTCGTGTCGTCGGCGAGCGGACCGGTGGGTTCGGTGGTCGGCCAGTTGGCCAATATCGCCGGGTGTCGCGCGGTGGGCATCGCCGGTGGGCCGGACAAGTGCCGGTACCTGGTGGAGGAGCTCGGCTTCGACGCCGCGGTGGACCACCGTGCGCCGGACTTCGCCAAGCAGCTGGCCGCCGCCTGCCCGGACGGGGTGGACGTGTACTTCGAGAACGTCGGTGGTGCCGTGTGGGAGACGGTGCTGCCGTTGTTCAACAGGTTCGCCAGGGTGGCGTTGTGCGGGTTGATCGCGCAGTACAACGGGGTCAGCCAGACAGAGGGTGATCGGCTGGCGGACACCCTGCGGGTGATGTTGACCAAGAACATGACGGTGCGTGGGTTCTTCAACACCGAGTTCGTGGCGGAGCACTACGCGGAGTTTCTGCGCGTCGTGTCCGATGGCATCTCCGGCGGGCGGATCAAGTACCGGGAGGATGTCACCGAGGGCCTGGAGCAAGCCCCCGAGGCATTTCTGCACATGCTGAGCGGGCGGAACCTCGGCAAGGCCTTGGTCAAAGTCGCGGAGTGAGCGGCGGACCTCGGACGGTGAGGGATGCGGCGACCGTGGCCTATCGGGGTTCTGCCGCGGTGGTTCGCGGGACGGTTTTGGCAGCTGTGCGCTGTCTGCCGGGACTGGTGGTTGGCGGGGCCGGCGATCGGGGCGGTTTTTTGAGCATCAGCACGAGCAGGGTGCCGAGGACGGCGAGTCCGGTGGTCATGAGGAAGGCGTTGGCGTCGGCGGTGGCCTGGATGTGGTCCTGGGTTTGTAGGTAGAGGCCGGTCAGTGCCTGTGGGTCGGCGTCGCGGTACTGGGGCAGTGTGGTGGGTGTCTGCAGTGCGTCGGTATCGGCGGTGAGCTGTGCGCTGGATCGTTTGACGATCACTCCGATGATGGCGACGCCGAGCGCGGAGGCGGCGCGTTGCATGACGTTGTTCATGGCGCCGCCGTAGCCGACCAGGTGCGGTGGCAGCCAGCTGAGCCCGTTGGTCATGATCGGCATCATGCCGAGGGCGGCGCCCAGCATCGCGATCATGATCCAGATCGATGCTTCGGTCCGGCCCATGTCCACGCTGATGCCGCCGGAGATCAGGGTGAGGCCGACGATTGAGCCGAGCATGCCGACCAGCGCGAGCCAACGGGGTCCGATCCAGTCGTAGAGCTTGCCCGCGAGTGGCACGACCACCACCATCATCAGCCCCATCGGCAGCAGCACCAGGCCGGTGTTGCGCGCGTCGAGCCCCTGCACGTTCTGCAGGAACTGGGGGATGTAGTAGGCCACGCCGAACACCATGATCAGCAGGACGCCGATCAGCAGCAGGGAGTTGACGAACGGCCAGTACCGGAAGATGCGCAGGTCGATCAGGGGGTGCTCGACCTCGTTCTCGATGGTGGCGAACAGTGCCAGCGACAGTAGGGCGCTGACGATGAGGATCAGGACGGGGTAGGAGTCCCAGTGCCATTTCTGGCCCTTGGCCGAGACCACGATGATCGCGGACAGGCCGTAGGCGAAGGTCAGGTAGCCCCACCAGTCGAACTTGTGGACCGTCGAGTTGGGTTCCATCTTGGGGATCAGGAACAGACCCGCGATGACCGCGATGACGCCGATCGGTTCCTTGAACAGGAAGATCCACCGCCAGCTCAGGTCCTGCACGATCAGTCCGCCGATGGTCGGTGCCAGGCTCGGGGCGACGATGACGCCGAGCCCGTAGAGGCCCATGGCGGTGCCGATGCTCTCCCTCGGGACGATCCGGTAGATGATCGAGATGGTGACCACCGGCACCAGGCTGCCGGGGATGGCGGTCAGCACCCGGAACGCGATCAGGCTGTTCAGGTCCCACGCCAGCCCGCACAGCCCGGAGCCCACCAGGAAACCGATCAGGGCGGCGCGGTGGACGCGGGTCAGCCCGAAGCGGTCGCTGAGCCAGTTGGTCAGCGGTACGAAGACGGCCATCCCCAGCGAGTAGGCGGTGCTGATCCAGGCGATGTCGTCGGTGCCGCCGCCGAGGTCTTTTTGGATGTGCGGGATGGGCACGTTGACGATGGCGCTGTCCATCGGCGGCAGGAAGCTGCCGAGCATCAGCACCAGCAGTGGGGCAAGCCACTTCGCCGACGTTGTCACGACCGGGCTCAGCCGGCGACGAGGTCGAACTCGTTGCCCTCGGGGTCGAGCAACGTGGTCCACCGCGCGCCGTTCTTCTCGACCCGGCGAGCGGTGGTCGCGCCCAGCGCGAGCAGGCGCGCGGTCTCGGCCTCGAAGTCCGAGGTGATCAAGTCGAGATGCAGCCGGTTCTTGATCGATTTCGGCTCGGGCACTTGGCGGAATCCGAGCCTCGGGCCCGCTGTCGGGTCACCTGCTTCGACTACGGCGCTCTCGGGTGTGGGGTCGGCGGCGACCGGGCGGTTCAGTGCCTGAGCCCAGAACTGGGCGAGCACGGCGGCGTCTCGGCAGTCGATGCTTACGCCGATCACGGAAAGACTCATGACTCGGATTCCCTTGCTGGTATTGGAGGTGTCGGGCGATCTCTCCTGGCGGCGCGGCGCGGCGCGGTGCGTCCGGTCAGGGGCTGGCGGTCAGTCCGCGGCGGATCAGGTTGACGGCGGTCAAGCTCAGAGCCAAGGACCCGTTCTGGTTGACCGCTTCGACGAGCGTCCGGACGATCCCCCGGGTGGGGTTCGAGCGGGAGGGTCGCGCGTCCAGCACGGTGGCGCGCCAGGTGAGGGTGTCGCCGGCGCGCACGGGCGCGTGAAAGCGCACCTCGTCGACGCCCGGGGCCGGCAGGCTGGACTCCGCGGCGAGGTAGCCCGTGACCATGGCGTGGCCTGCCATCGCGCAGGTGTGCCAGCCGCTGGCGATCACCGCTCCGTAGGGACCGCGCGCCGCGGCGGCCGCATTGACGTGGAACTCCTGCGGATCGAACTGCCGCGCGAACTCGATAATCGATCCCTCGGAGACCGTGTCCGACCGCAGGGTCGACACCGTGCCGGGGACGTAGTCGTCGAAGTACATGATCGGATCTGGTCCTTCCGGTCTGGCCGACGGTCAACGGCCAATGGCGTGGCGCCGGTACGAGCGGCTGGGCAGTGGGCCCTCGGCACCTGCCGCGGCCGCCGGTATCAGATCTGTGCTCTGCCGCCGTCGACGAACAGCTCGATACCCGTGATGAAACTTGAGTCGTCCGAGGCCAGAAACAGTGCGGCCTTGGCCACTTCCTCGGGCTCACCCAAGCGGCCCATCGGAATGGTGGACGTCATCTCCGCGATCTTGTCCTGCGGTGCCGCCGCCGATAGTGGTGTTGCGATCGGTCCGGGGCTCAGGACGTTGGAGCGGATATGGCGGTCCTGCAGTTCGACCGTCCATCCGCGCACGAAATTCCGGACGGCGGCCTTGCTCGCGCCGTAGACCGCGAACGCCGGGGTTCCCTTGGCGCTCGCCACGGACCCGATGAGGATGATGGAGCCGCCGTCGTTCAGCAGCGGAAGCGCCTTCTGTACCGTGAAGAGCGCCCCCTTCACGTTGATGTTGAATATTTTATCGAAATGCTCCTCGGTGACTGCTTCGAGCGGAACGAATTCCCCCAAGCCCGCGTTGGCGACGATGATATCTACCCGCCCCCGCGCCTCGACCGTCTTGTAGAGGCGGTCAAGGTCGACCAAGTTGGCGACGTCTCCCTGAATACCGCAGACGTTGTCGCCGATCTCCCGTACGGCATCATCGAGCTCCCTCTGTCGGCGGCCCGTGATGAAGACATAGGCACCTTCGGCCACGAAGAGCTTTGCCACGGCGAGCCCAATGCCCGCGGTGCCGCCAGTGATGACCGCTACTTTCCCCAGCAATTTTCCCATGCTCTTACTCCCGATTGCGGTGGATTGCGGTCGCGCCTACCTTGAGCTCACCACAATGTCGCTCGTCATCGTTTTTACGCTTCTCGGTCCCGCATGTCAATGTTGATCGACATTGACAGCCTCGACCGTGCCCACTACGGTCCCGTTCATGGCCGGGGCTGGGCAGGTGACAGCGGGTGTCAGGAGGCGGGGGAGTCGCAGAGCCGCGAAGCGAGCGGGGCCGGTGCGGGCGACCCGTTCCCGCGAGTGCGGCGTCGGGGTAGCTGGGCCCGACGGGTAGTGGGCCTGTTCGAGACCTGACTCAGCCACGATCTCCAGCACAGCATCGACACCAGTGTCGACGTCTTCGCCGACGTGTTGCGAGCACCCGCCACTACCAAGTTCATCGCGCGGTACGGGCAGGCCCGGTCGTGGTCCTGATCATCCGGTTGACGTGTTGACCGGGGCGTCGACCCGACCGCGCAGGCGAGGGAACAGGAGCACGGATGGGAACTATGGCAACGCCAGTACCGCTGGGAACCTTCGGAGTGTTTGGCATAACCCAGGCGCTGACCGCCGAGCGTGCCGCCGAGATCGAGCGCCTCGGCTACGGCGCCATCTGGATCGGTGGCTCACCGGCGGCCGACCTGGCCATTGTGGACACGGTGCTCGGGGCAACGTCCTCGATCTCGGTGGCGACCGGGATCGTGAACATCTGGAGCGCGGACGCCGGAACTGTGGCCGACTCTTACCGTCGCATCGAGGCCGCCCACCCCGGCCGATTCCTGCTGGGCATCGGCGCCGGCCACCGGGAAGCGACGCGGGAGTACACCAAGCCCTACCAAGCGCTGGTGAACTACCTGGATGTGCTGGACGAGCGCGGAGTGCCCCGCGACCGCAGAGTGGTCGCCGCGCTCGGGCCCCGGATGCTACGACTGGCCGCCCAACGCTCGGCCGGCGCCCATCCATACCTGGTGACTCCCGAGTTCACCAAGGCCGCCCGCGACACGCTGGGTAGTGAGCCGCTGCTGGCCACCGAGCACAAGGTGGCCCTGGGTAGCGACCGCGCACAGACCAGGGAGTCCGCGCGGCCCTCGGTGGAAAACCCGTACCTACGACTGGGAAACTACCTGGCAAACCTTCGCCGGCTCGGCTTCTCCGATGCCGACCTCAGCAACGGGGGAAGCGATAGGTTGATCGATGCTCTCGTCGCGCAGGGCGACCCGCGGAGCGTCGCGGACCAGCTGACCGAGCATCTGGCCGCCGGCGCGGACCATGTTGCGGCGCACGTCCTCTCCGACGACCCGCTCCCGCCGCTCGCGGCGTTGGCGAGCTCACTGGGGCTCACCCGTCGGGAATGAACAGGGCACAACCGCCGTGTGGGACCGGCGCGGAGGAACAGACCATGGATTCACATCGCATATCCACACCGTTCGGGGCCACATCGACCGCGATGGAGGTCGTCGACGGTGTCGACCTCTCGGGGCGGCGGGCGATCGTGACCGGTGCGTCGGCCGGCATAGGCGTCGAAACCGCGACCGCTCTGGCACACGCCGGCGCCGATGTCGTCCTGGCCGTGCGCAGCATCGACGCCGGTCACCGTGTAGCGACCGAAATTACCGCAACGACCGGAAACGACCGGAAACGACCGTGTCAGCGTGGCATCGCTGGACTTGTCCGACCAGGCTTCGGTGCGGACATTCGTCCAGGCATGGCGAGACCCGCTGCATGTCTTGGTGAACAACGCGGGGATCATGGCCAGCCCGCTCACCCGCACGGCCGAGGGCTGGGAAATGCAGTTCGCCACCAACCACCTGGGCCACTTCGCTCTCACCGCCGGCCTGTACGACGCGCTGCGTGAGGCTGACGGGGCGCGCATCGTGGTCCTCAGCTCGGTCGGTCACGTCAACGGCGATGTGCTTTGACGACGTGAACTTCGAACGCCGCCCGTACGATCCATGGCAGGGCTACAGCCAGTCCAAGACAGCCAACATCCTCTTCGCTGTCGAGGCCGCGCGCCGCTGGGCCGCAGAACGAATCACGGTCAACGCGCTCAACCCCGGACGGATCGCCAGCACCCGACTGGGGTGCTTCCAGACCACCCCTCCCGGCTCGTTCGACCCCAGCGGAACTACCGGCGTGTCGATCAAGAACATCGAGCAGGGGGCGGCCACGTCCACTTTGCTCGCAGCATCACCTCTGGTCGATGGCGTCACCGGCCGCTACTTCGAGGATTGCCAAGAGGCCGCGGCGTACACACCCGGCGTGCGCCGGGGCGTCGCCTCCTACGCCCTCGACCCTGAGCGCGCGGCCCGACTATGGCGGCTGTCCCGGGATCTGCTGACTGACACCCTCAGCGCGCCAGAGACTGGGCGCAAGTGATGAACTCCCGCAGGGTGCTGATCACCGGAGCCTCGAAGGGCATCGGGCACTCCGTCGCCGAGCGGCTCGCAGCGGCCGGCCACCGGCCGTGGGGTTAGCCCGGGCCGCGCCCGCGACGTTTCCCGGAGAGTTCCACGCTGTCGATCTCGGTGACCGTACGGCCACCGGATCCGCCGCGCGGGAGGTGTTGCGCGGCGGCCCGGTCGACGCGGTGGTAAACAACGTCGGGCTGGTCCGGCCGGCGATGATCGGATCGGCCGACCTGGACGACCTGGCTGACGTCTACGGGCTCAACGTCCGGGTCGCCGTGCAGGTCACCCAGGCCGTGCTGCCCGCCATGATCGAGCGGAGCTGGGGGCGGATCGTCAACGTGACCAGCATGGTCACCGTCGGCAGGCCGGACCGGACTGCCGACGGTGCGGCGAAGGCGGCACTGGAGTTCTGCTCCCGGGCCTGGGCTGGCGAGCTGGCCAGCACCGGGATCACCGTCAACTCCGTCGCCCCCGGCCCGACCGAGACCAAGCTCTTCCGGGACACCAACCCGGAGGGCTCGGCCAGCGCGGCGCGCCACCTCGCCGGCATCCCGGTCGGCAGGTTCGGCCAACCGCACGAGCTCGCCGCGGCCATCTGCTTCCTACTCTCGGAAGACGCCGGGTTCATCACCGGGCAGACCCTGCGGGTGGACGGCGGCGGCAGCATCGGCGCGGCCTGAGCTACCCGGCCGCTGTGGTTCACGACTTGTCGGCCGCGGTCATTATCTCGATCAGGGCGGCGGCCGCGGCGCGCGCGTCGGCGGCCACGCTCGGATCCTTATCCAGCTGTGCGGCAACGGTTGCACCGTCATACAGCATCACCATCTGCCGGCCCAGCGCGCGGGCGTCAGACACGTTGAGCTGCTGCGCCAGCTCTACGAACAGCGCCTGTACCCAGGCCCGGTATGTCTCGCACACCTGCTCGGCCGCGCTACCCGCTTGAGATTCAGCATTGGCATTGACAAAGGCGCAGCCGCGGAAACCCGGCTCGGCGAACAACTCGTCCAGCAGCTCGAATACCGCGAGAATCTGGTCCCTCGGACTTTCACGGCCCGCTACACGCGCCTCAATCCGATCACGCAGCGTCTCGTGGCGGCGAGTCAGATACGCGCGGACGAGTTCATCCTTGCTGCCAAAGGTGTAGTAGAGCGAGCCCTTAGCCACCCCCGCACGTTCGATGACACGATCAATGCCGACGGTGTGCACACCCTCTTCGTAGAACAACTTTTCCGCCGCGGCCAACAGCCTCTCCCGCGCCGGCCGCCGAGCAGTCGATTTCGCAACAGACACCGCCGCAGTCTACCAGACAGATCTGTCTAACTGCCGGGCTTCCCCACTGGCGCCGCATGACCCCACTCTGGCGGGGTGGCGCACCAGCGTCGGCCGGTTGACCGTTGACCACCCAGGACGCCGCCCTTCCTTGCAACCAACCCGCCTCCTGGGGCGTCCTCTTTTGAGCGAGCGCTTTGCAATTTCAGGAAGAGATTCCAGATGGTCGCGTACGTCTATCAACCATCACCTAGGAGCGCCAGCAAGATGACACGGCCCGACCATGACCTAGTCGCTGAGGACTACATCCCCAGCTCCAGCGAGCTCGCCCGAGACCAGGTCGCGCTCTACGAGTACCGCGCTAAAGCAGGACGGGAAATCCCGATCCTGCTCCTAGAACCGGTGAATACCACGCCCTGACAGTCGGCGGCATCACGCCGGAACCGTGGGCAGAACGACCCGAGAGGGCAGTGACGCGTCGTGAAACACCGTCTGCTCCGCGACTCTGAGGCGTGTCGCAGTGTCGATCGGCTCCCCGGTATTTGTGTTGCGGTCCCATCGAGGGAAGTTGCTCGAGGTGATGAGCAGCCGAATCCGGTGCCCGGCGGCGACAACGTGGCTGATGTTGCCCAGCGGGATGTGCAACTCGTATACGGTGTTTGGCTGCATCGGCCGCGGGTCATCGAAGGAGTCACGGAACCGTCCGCGCACGATCCCCTCCGCCAGATTCTGCACAAAATCATCTGGATGTACGTCGCACAGAACGGCAATAAAGTCCGTGTCCGGTCCGTCGGTAGAGACATGCAGGTATGCATCGACGGGGCCGGTGAGTTCGATCGGGGCATTCCGTATGTTAGCGGTGTAAACCAAGACATCCTGCCGGGCCTGGTTCTTATCCTGGTTGCTCACCCCGCCGCCTACGTACCGCCCACCGGCGGTCGGGACAGGATTGTCAGGGTCGTATCGGTAGCGGTCAGGATCTTCCGGTCCGGGAGTCTCAGTGGTCAGCGTCCCATCTCCGTCGGCGGTGTTGGCCGATCCTTCGCTGTGCAGGTAGAAGTCGGTGAAGTTAGTGCGTTCTAGCGGCCATTGCATCTCGTCGCGCCAACGGTTCTCGCCCATGACGAAGATACGGACTGGTGCCCGCGGAAGCTCCTGTCCGTTGTCTTTGAGGTAATGGTCGAACCATGCGAGTTGTACGGTTACCAAGGATGTCGCCGCCGCCGGCCCGAAGTCGATGTCGCCCGTGCCCCTGGAGGTTGGTTGGCTGTACGGCAGCAGATGCGCCCACGGACCCATGATCATTGCTTGGTTCTCGCGTGCACGTCTGGTCATTGCTTGCTTGCGCAGCCTGTTGAAGTACTGCGGAGTATCCCAGTTCGCGATGTCGTACCACGAGCCGACATGAAGCATGGGGACGTCGATATTGTGAAGCTGGCGGCGCAAATCGACTGCCCACCAGTAGGCCCCGTCCGCGGAGTGGTGCAGCACATCGGCAAGGAACGGTGCACTGTCCCCGAAAGTATCGATCCAATCGGTCAGCGGCAAGTGGCGGAGTGCCTCATCCTTCAGCGGCGAGAACCGCACCGATGGATCGGCTTTAAGCGCCTCGAGTCGAGCCAACTGGTCGGTGTAGCCACCTCCCTGCAAGGCTCCTAGTGTCATGTTGAGGAAGTAACTCAGAGTCCAGTTCAATTCGAGGGCGCCACGCTGGTACCAGTAGTTTTCGAACGCGGCGAGAGGGGCCGAAACAGGGATACATGTGACGAGGTGCGCTGGCCGCTGAGATGCTGCCAAGTATTGCGCTAACGCTCCGTAGGATTGCCCAAATGTGCCAACTCGGCCGTTCGAGCCAGGCAGATGCGCGGACCATTCAATTGCGTCATGCCCATCGTTCGCCTCGTACACGAATGGGTACCAGACTCCCTCCGAGCCGAATCTACCCCGGGTATTCTGCACAACGGTGAGATATCCATGCGAGGCGTAGAGGTCAGCTTCATTGAATGTGTCGGCGAGATCGTTGTTCCGACTTCCATAAGGGGTGCGTCGCAACAGCACGGGACGAGATTCGACTCCCTCGGGCCGATAGATGTCAGTCCGGAGCCTTTTGCCATCCCTGGTGGACATGATCACATCGCGGTCGTGCGATACCGCGAAAGGACCCCGCTGGTCGATCAGGCTCATGCTATTCCCCATGCCCTGGATCAAATGGTCATGACTGGAGCAACAGCCCCGGGGCAGCTCTCAAGGAACGGCTCCCGGGGCCGCTCTGGCTCCCTACCTACCTTCGAACGGCACCTGCGGACGGTCGGCAAACGAGCCACCAGCAAGGTAGACGTCGACCGCCGACTTCATTCCGATCTCGAGGTCGTAGCTAGCAATGAGGGGATCGAAGAGATCGACCATCGCATCGTCGGCCGCCTGAATTCCGTTGGTCGCCGCATACCTGAGAAGCTGCTTGTGCGCGGCGTGCACCAGTGCGGGTCCCTTCGCTACCTTCCTGGCAAACTCGGTTACCTCAGTAAGCAATTCGGCCTCGTCAACAACCCGGTTCACCACCCCGTGGTGAAGCATCACCTCGGCCGGCACCTCTTCCGAGGTCAGAAGCCACTCGTAGGCGAGCTGGCGGCCCGCCCGCTGAGCCGAACGGTACGCGCCACCGATGCCAGTGATGTACCCAATCTGCTGCTCCGTATTACTGAAACGCGCGGACTTCGTCGCGAAAATGAGGTCTGTACGAAGAGCAAGTTCATACCCGCCTCCGTTGCAGAGACCCTGCACAGCCGCGATTACCGGGATCGGAAGCCGCTCGATCCGATAAGCGACCTCGTTGTACCGGCGGAGCATTGCAAGTATTTCATGCCGCGGCATATCCGGCCAGCCTAGGATGTCGCCACCGTGACAGAAGTCCGGCCCCTCGGCGGCAAGGATCATCGCCCGTGCCTTCGCCGCGATAATTTCGTCGAGTGCGGCGTCGAACTCGTCCATCATCTGCAAGCCAAACCGATTGTCCGGCGGTTTGTTCATCGTGATCGTAGCGACGTTGTCAACAAATTCCACCTTCGACTGCTCCACAGCAGCCACCTCCTGACCCGTTAAGTCCAGCCTCTGTTGTTTACTCCGCCCGGGGGTGCCCGTCCTAATGAGCGTAACGATCTGTGTCTGTGTCATCAATGACCGACTGGCGATCGGTCCATCGCCGCTCCCGATTGTTCGCAGCTTCTAGATGACGGCCCTTGACACGGGATCCTTCGGCGATATTAATAATGAGTGATCCAAGCCGCAGATCGTCGCCAGGAAAGGTGATCTCCAAATGTGAGATCTCGGCATGGATGATGGAGAGGTCGCCACTATGGGAAGGGAAAAGTTGTGGTTGAGAAGCTGACGACGAGCCTGGGGGAGTACGAGCGTCGCGCGCGTGGCCTGTTGCCCAGCGAATTGTTCGACCGCTGGTTCGGCTCCAGGGACGACCCGCTGTGGTTGACGAACACCAACAACGTCGATGGGTACGACCGGGTGTTTCTCCGCCCTCGGGTGCTGGCCGCCGAGCCCGCTGTTGGTCTTTCCACGGCTGTGCTGGGCATCGACGTCGACTCTCCGGTTTATCTTGCCCCCGCGGGCGCGCAGGGCCGGTTTAACCCCGAAGCTGAGCTTGCCTCCGCGCGAGCAGCCAGATCGGCTGGCACAATCTTCGCCCTGAGCTCGGCATCGACCTACAGCATGGAGGAGGTCCGCGAGGTTTCCGACGGTCCACTTTTCTTTCAGCTTTACGTCTTGAAGGACCGCGGTCTCACCTCGGAACTGGTGAAGCGGGCCGAAAACGCTGGATACGCCGCGATCATTGTGACTGTCGACGAGCCGGCAACGCGGAGCGGCGAGCGTGACGGCGCGTCGAACGCGCTTCGCGAGTCCCGACAGCCGAAGGGGCTGAAGTCGCACACGCCGACTACGCCGTTCGGGAACCTGCGCGGAACCGGAATCAACAGCGAAGAGGACATGCTGGATGCGATGGAGGCTCGACTCAACTGGGCCGTCATCGACTGGATTCGTGGCATTACGGACCTGCCCCTGATCATCAAGGGAATCCAGGTACCCGAGGACGCGCGGCTAGCCGTTGATCACGGAGCGCAGGCGGTCGTGGTGTCCAACCACGGCGGACACAGCCTGAATGGCGCGTATCCGACCATCCTGTCGTTGCCGGAAATTGTCGACGCTGTAGCCGGCGAGGCCGAGGTCCACCTGGACGGGGGCATCCGTCGTGGTACGGATGTGCTCAAGGCACTCGGATTGGGCGCTCGGGCGGTCGCCATCGGGCGGGGAATGTACTGGGGTCTTGCTGTCGGCGGCGAGGGCGGAGTAAAGGAGGTCCTCGACGTCCTTCAAGAGGAGCTGTACCTCGCCTGCCTGTTCTGCAGCGTCACCGACATTCGCGCCGTCGACCGCACCCTGGTTCGTCTCCCGCGATAGCCTCGGCCGACACCCCACGCCACGATGGTGGAATCATCGGGTCACCCAGGTGTGGGGGCGCCAGGTGGGAAGCCTCACTCCGCTATGGCGGCCAGGGCGCCGAGAATCTGCGCGGTCTCGGTACGAGTTGCGTAGTTTGGGTGTACGTCGATCCAGCGGATGTCTCCGGCAGCGTCGACGATGACGACGGTCGGCATCGGCAGGCTGTCGGTTCCATCGGCGTTCCCGGCCGCGATGTCGATACCCATGTTTGCCTGGGCATCGCGCGTGTCATCGGTTGGTCTGGTCAGGATGCCGAGCTTTCCCGCGATGTGGTTTCCTGGATCGGAAAGAACCGTGAAGGTCAACTCATTGACCTCTTGCATGGTCAGCGAGCCATCTGGCGCCTGGGGGCTGATTGCGATCAGCCGCACGTCCTGATCGGCGAGCGCCGGGACCAGTTCGCTCTGGTAGGTGCGCAAGGTGATGTTGCAATAGGGGCACCAAGCGCCGCGGTAGAACACGAGGACGGCCGCCTGCCCGTCCCGTGCCTCGGTCACACTTGTGCGGCGGCCATCGACATCCAACAGATCGCCATCAGGCATGGTCAAACCAGCGGTCGCCACGTCCGCCGGCACACCCGCGGCATTGAGCGCGGCCAGCTCGGCGCCGAAGACGGAGCGCAGACCCACGGGATCCTCGGCGCTCCGTATCTTGGCGGCTGTATCGGCTCCCCGTTGGCCGAGGGTGGCCGTGACCTCGGGAGGGAGATCGACCGGGCGGGCGCGGTCGGCGCTCTCATGGGGAGCGCGCTCGATCGCGGCTACCTGCGCGGCGTGAAAAGCAGCGACCTTCTCGGCAATCGTCTTGTTTGTGGAGGTCATACCCATCTCCCGGTCCTGGCTCGGACTCGCTGTTCTGGTGGTGTCTCGACGCGCTGGTTACTGGATCCGTCGTTCCGCGCCGGCCCATGCCTTGTCGCGCAGCACAAATTTCTGGATCTTGCCGGTTGACGTTTTCGGCAGGTCCCCGAAGGTCACGGTCTTGGGCGCCTTAAACCGGGCCAGCTGCCCCCTCACGTGCTCGATGATCTCGGCCTCGGTCACCGACGCCCCGTCCCGCGCGGTCACGTAGGCGGCCGGGACCTCACCCCATCGCTCGTCCGGCACGGCGATCACCGCCGCCTCCAGCACCGCGGGGTGGTCCATGATCGCCTGTTCGACCTCGATCGACGCGATGTTCTCGCCGCCCGAGATGATCACGTCCTTGGCGCGGTCGCGGAGCTCGACGTAGCCGTCGGGGTGCACGACGCCGATGTCGCCGGTCCGAAACCAGCCGTCGGGAGCGGCGGCCGCGGTGGCCTCCGGGTCCTTCAGGTAGCCGAGCATGACGTTGTTGCCGCGCAGTGCGATCTGCCCCGTCGTGGTGCCGTCGGCGGGGACGTCGGAGCCGTCGTCGGCGATCACCCGCGGCGTGAACGCGATCATGTTCCCCACGCCCTGGCGGGCTTTCAGCCGGGCCTGCGCGTCGGTATCGAGCCCGCCCCACTCCGGGCGCCAGTCGCACAACATGGCGGGCCCGTAGGTCTCGGTGAGCCCATAGAGGTGTGTGACCTCGAAGCCCAGCTCGCTAATCCGGCGCAGGATCGCGGGCGACGGCGGGGCCCCGCCCGTCGCGATCCGCACGACCCGGTCGCCGGGTATCCCGACGCCCGCCTCCGTCGCGTACGCGATCATGGACAGTACCGTCGGAGCTCCGTTGAGGTGCGTGACGCCCTCCGTGCGGATGAGTCGCCACACCTGTGCGGGATCCATCCTCGGCATGCACACGTGCGTGGCCGCCGCGGCCGTGACCGCCCACGGAAAGCACCAGCCGTTGCAGTGGAACATCGGCAGCGTCCACAGGTGCGCCGCGCTCGGTGTCAGCCCGGTGTGTCCGACCATCGCCAGGGCTTGCAGGTACGCACCCCGGTGGTGGTACATCACGCCTTTCGAGCGGCCTGTGGTGCCCGACGTGTAGTTGATCGACAGCAGCGATCGTTCGTCCGAGGGCGTCGAGTGCGCCGGCTCGGCAGCCGCCAGGATCAACTCGTACTCTCCGCCATCGCCGATGCCGGCCCGGATGCGCCGTGGCGGGTTCACCATCCGCGCCTCGACGGTCCCCACCAACTCGTCGAACGCCGGATCGTGCACCAGCACACTGGCCTCGGAGTGCTCCAAGATATAGGCCACCTCAGCTGCCGAAAGCCGGGTGTTCACCGCGACCAGCGGGGCTCCTGCCCACGGCACCCCGTAGTGCGCTTCGAGCAGCACGTGGGTGTTCGGCGCGAGCACCGCGACCGGGCGGCCCCGCGCGAGCCGTGTCAGCGCCCCGGCCAGCCGCATGCATCGTTCGTGCAGTTCGGCGTAGGTCCACCGCCGGTCTCCATCGACAACGGCGACCCGTTCACCGTGAGCCGCCGCGGCCCGATCCAAGTACGCGGTCGGGGTCAACGGCTCGAACGAGAGACCGGCGAGGTGATCGGACAACGTTGTCTCCTGTGCTCGTCGAACGGCATGTCGCGGGTGTCAACGCCCCGACCGCCACCGCGGCCATCGGCAGTGCTCATCACGATGTTGTACGACATTGTTCTACTCGCATGGCCCTCCCAAGTCAATGTCGAGCGACATTGAAATGGTCGACCTGGCCCGCTACTGTCCGTTTCGAGGCAGGGGTTGGGAGACGATAGTGGGTATCACGAAGCAGCAGGCCGTGGCGAACCGCGAAGCGATCGTTGCCGCCGCGGACGGTCTGTTCCGCGAGCGTGGAGCCCAAGCGGTCGGGCTCAAAGAGTTGATGGGCGCGGCCGGCTTGACCCGTGGCGGCTTCTACAACCATTTCACCTCGAAGGACGCTCTCGTCGACACCGTGCTTGCCTGGGCGATGGCGACGGGGGTCGGCAACCTCGACCACGCCATCGGAGTGGTCCGGGCCCGAGGCGGCGACCCGCTCGCCGAACGCATCGACTGGTACCTCTCGCCCGGACACCGCGCCGACATCGCCCGGGGCTGCCCGTACGCGAGTTTCGCCGAGGCCGCCCGCCGACTGGACCCGGCCGCCAGCGCCCACTACGCCAAGGGGTTGGCGGAGAACCTTGACCGCCTCGCCCAGGTTGTGAACATCCCCGAGCTCAGCGAGGGCGAGCGGCGGGCGCGCGCGATCGCCCTGTTCAGCGAGATGGCAGGCGCGTTGCTGCTCGCCCGCGCCGTCGCCGACGCCGACCCGGCCCTCTCCGACGAAATCCTCGAAAGTGCCCGCGCCGACCTGTGCGACCGCATCAAGGTCGCGCGGTGACAGGCATCCTGACGGGTTGCGCGACTCCGGTTGGACCGTGCGCCGCCGCTCGATCGATATCCAGAGAACGATGGACACTCAGAGAAGAGTGAGCTCGTGGATCTACGACAGATCGACTGCTTCCTCGAGGTGGCGCGTGAGCTCCACTTTGGCCGAGCCGCCCGGAAGTTGTTCCTTGCGCAGTCGTCAGTCTCAGAGTCAATAAGGTCGTTGGAGCGTGAGGTAGGTGGCCTACTCTTCGACCGTACCAGCCGCCTAGTTTCGTTGACTCCGCTCGGAGCGAGCTTCCGTCTCGGCGCCGAGCCCGCGGCCGTCGCTTTGCGGAAGACGCTTGAGGAATGCCGGCGTCAGGCACGAGGAGAGGTTACAGCTCTCCGGGTAGGATTCGTGGGAGGCGGCCTGTACGAGTTAACGCTGCCGTTAATGGCGAAGGTGAAAGAGCTGTTACCCGGCGTGACGCTTGAATGGGTCGAACTCACCATTGTAGATCAATTTAAAGCGGTTGTTGACGGCCGGGTCGATGTCGCCTTCTGTCGCCTTCCCGTTGGGCACGATGACGTAGTCGCTGGCGCCAACTTGCTGGTAGACACGCGCAAGCTGATCGTCCCCGTTGGCCACCGGTTGCGGGATCGCGTTCTGGTCGATCCCGAGGAACTTGCCCACGAGGTACTGCCCTCCGTTCCGGAAGATCCGCAACTTATGCCGTGGACGATATTCCATTTCCCACGATTTACTCCAAGTGGTCGCTCTATTCGGAGGGGTCCTGTCGCCAGGACGGTCCGCGAGTGCCTGGCGGCAGTGGAAACAGGGGGCGCCGTGGTAATTATGAGCGCTCGAGCCGAATCTTACTATTCGAGCCCAGGAGTCCAATACTTGAACATCGACCTTCCTCCCGTGCCGACGGCCCTCGTTAGAAGAAGATCTGATACTCGACAAACTGTTCTAGACCTGGAGGAATGTTCGCGGGGAGTGGTGGCCGAACGGGCAAGAGATCGGCAAAGCCAGATATCTGTCGCTGGTCGAGTCACAGCCGCGCCGGTCAGCTGGTCGAACGGCCCGTCGGCCGGGCCACGGCCGGGTAGACCGCGCCGGTCAGCTGGTTGAACTCCTCGTCGGTGAGCTGCACCTGCGCGGCTCGCACGTTGTCTTCCAGGTGCGCGACCGAGGTAGTACCCGGGATCGGCAGTATCACCGGCGAGCGCCGCAAGAGCCAGGCAAGCGCGAGCTGCGAGGGGCTCGCGTGGCGGTCGCGCGAGAGTTGATCCAGCACGCTTCCCTCGGAGACGAGGTTGCCGGTGGCCAGCGGCCACCAGGGGATGAACGCGATGTGTTGCTCGGTCGTTTGGTCGAGCAGCGGTTCAGCGGCCCGATCGGCCAGGTTGAACAGGTTCTGCACCGAGGCGATCGTGGTGACGCGCTGGGCAGCGAGCAGCTGTTCGATGCTGACCTCGCTGAGGCCGATGTGCTGGATCTTGCCCTCATCGCGCAGCAGCGCAAGCTCGCCGACCTGGTCCTCGATCGGTATCTGCGGGTCGACGCGGTGCAGCTGCTGCAATCCGATCCGCTCGACACCGAGATTACGTAGGCTCATTTCAACCTGTTGGCGCAGGTACTCAGGTCGGCCAACCGGGCGCCAATCGCGCGGACCGGACCGGGTCAGCCCGCACTTGGTCGCTATCACCAGTCCTTCCGAGTACGGGTGAAGCGCGTCGTGAATGAGCTGTTCCACCACGGCTGGGCCGTAGGCGTCGGCCGTGTCGATGAGGTTCACCCCTAGGTCAACGGCGCGGCGAAGCACGGCTACGGCCCCGTCCCGATCCGAGGGTTGACCCCAGTAGCCGGGCCCGGTGAGCTGCATCGAGCCGTAACCGAGCCGATAGACAGCCAGATCACCGCCGAGTGCGAAGGTGCCTGATGCCTCGGCGGGGCGGTTGGTCGAGCTGGCCGTCATGCGCAACTCCTCCGTTCGATTAGACCTGTCTGTCTGGACATTTTAGACAGAGCTGTCTGAAGGTGTCGACTAGGAGTCCGCCGCGGCACGGGAGTGCGGCGCCGGCCGCCGCCAGGTGGCGCGCCCGAGAGAACAAGATCACCGAGCCGTGCGTGTTCTGCTGCTCCCGGCTGTTCTGAGAGTCGGACGTCAGCGGTCGCGGGCGGCGATACCGGGGAGCGCGGGCCGGTGCAGCCACGCGGTGAAGAACGCCGAGAGGTCGGTGGCGGCGTGCTGCCCGGCCAGCTGGACGAACTGCGCGGTGGTCACTGTCGCGTGCCGGTGCCGCGCCGCCCAGTCCTGTAGCAGCGCGAAGAACGGCTCGTCGCCCATCCGACCGCGCAACGCGTGCAGCACCAGGGCACCGCGCTTGTAGACCCGCTCGTCGAACATCCGCCCCGGCCCCGGGTCGGCAAGGACGAGGTCGGCCGGCTTCACCGCCATCCGCGCGTGCCAGTCGCGGGCATGCGCGGCGGCGGCGCGGCCGCCGGATGCCTCCGACCACAGCCACTCCGCGTACGTCGCGAAGCCTTCGTTGAGCCAGATGTGGCTCCAGTCGGCGATGGTGAGGCTGTTGCCGAACCACTGGTGCGCCAGCTCGTGCACGACGAGTCGCTCGTGGGTGCGCCGGCCGTCGATGTGGTTCGCGCCGAAGATCGACATGCCCTGGGCCTCGATCGGGTCCTCCAGCTCGTCCTCGGTGACGACGAGCTGGTAGTTGGCGAACGGGTACGGGCCGAAGAAACCCTCCAGCGTGGTCATGATCGCGGGGTGCCGGCCGAGGTCGCGCGCGGCGTTCTTGCGCAGCCGGGCCGGGAGCAGCGCGACCTGTGGCACCGGGCCGGCGGCGAGCTCGACCTGGTCGTAGCGCCCGATCTGCACGCTGACCAGGTACGACGCGGTGGGTTCCGTCCGCTCGTACACCCAGGTCCTGGTGCCGGCCGAGCGGCGCCGTGCGGTGAGTACGCCGGTGGCGGCGACCGTGTACGGCGCCGCGGTGGTCACGGTGATGCGGTAGGTCGCCTTGTCCGAGGGGTGGTCGTTGCACGGGAACCAGGACGGCGCGCCGACCGGCTGGCTGGCGACGAGCGCGCCGTCGGTCAGCTCGTCCCAGCCGACGTCGCCCCAGCGGCTGGACACCGGTGCGGGGTTGCCGACGTAGCGCACCTCGACGGTGAACGGGCCCTCGACCGCTCGGGCCGGCGTGACGTGCAGCTTGTCGCCGTTGCGCGTCGAACGGGTCTGCGTGAACCGCGCCGGCCGGCCGTCCACGAGCACCTTCGGCACGCGGAACGCGGCGAGGTCGAGGCTGAACCGGCTCAGCGGCGCGTCGGCCACGGCGGTGAGCACTGCCCGCCCGCTGAGCCGGTTGGCCGCGAGCTTGTAGTCGAGGTCCAGCTCGTAGTGCTCGACCCGGTACCCACCGTTGCCGTGTGCTGGCAGGTACGGGTCGCCCGACCGCGCCGCGCCGACCGTCGGTTTGCGGCTCAGCCCCACGTCGTGATCGGGTTGCCCAGCCAGCGGGTCGCGGCCGGGACGGTGTCGCCGCGGGTGACCAGCGATCCCGGTCCGACCGTCGTCGCCGCGCCGATGCCCGCGCCCGGGAGGATGATCCCGTTGGGCCCGAGGGTCGCGCCCTCGTCGATGTGTACCTCGTCCATGCTCATGATCCGATCATGGAACAGGTGAGTTTGCACGACGCAGCCCCGGTTGACGGTCGCGCCGTCGCCGAGCCGCACGAGATCGGACTCGGGCAGCCAGTACGTCTCGAGCCACACGCCGCGCCCGATGCTCGCGCCCATCGACCGCAGCCACCCCGTCAGCACCGGCGTGCCGCTCGCCGGCCCGACCAGCCACGGCACCGCCAGTACCTCGACGAACGTGTCGGCCAGCTCGTTGCGCCAGACGAATGAGCTCCACAGCGGGTGCTCCACCGGTCGGAACCGGCCCACGAGCAGCCACTTCATCGCTGTCGTCACGCCGGCGGCCGTGACACCCGCCGCGAGCAGCAGCGGGCCGGCGAGCAACGCGGCCACCACGAACCCGGCCGCGGCCTGGACCGCCATCAGCACCCCGACGGCGAGCACGGCGAGCGCGACGGAGCACATCACCGGCACCACCCGGCACAGCTCGATCAGCCCTCGGGCGATCTTGAGCCGGCGGGGCGGGTTGAACGTGCGGCTCGTGTCGCCCCGCTCGACCGTCCTGCGCAGCGGCATCGGCGGCAGACCGAGCCACGACGAGCCCTTCTTCGCCTTGCGCGGGGTCGCGGACAGCACGCCGACGAGCCCTCGGTTGGGCACCGAACGGCCCGGCGCGGTCATGCCGGAGTTGCCGAGAAACGCCTGCTTGCCGACACGCGACGGCGCCACGTGCAGCCAGCCGCCGGAGAGCTCGTAGGTGCCGACCATGGTGTCGTCGGCGAGGAACGCGCCGTCCGCGACCGTGGTCATCTTCGGCAGCGCGATCACCGTCGACGCCTCCACGTCGCGGCCGACCTTTGCGCCGAGCAACCGCAGCCACGCGGCCGTGAACTGGCTGGCGTACAGCGGGAACAGGCTGGTGCGAGCCATGCCCATCAGCCGCTCGGTGGTCCAGACCTGCCAGCCGGCGCGGCTGTGCACCGGGTGGAAGCCCTCGGCCATTCCGATGCCGAGCAGGCGCACCCCGGCGACGACGAGCGCCGCGTACGCCAGCAGGTACGCCACCGTCGCGGGGGCGACCATAAGCAGCGCCCGGCCCATCGCGGCCGAGGGCGACGTCGTGGCGCCGCCGATGCTCGTTCCGCTGACGCTGCTCTCGGTGACCCCGGCGGCGACGATCACCAGCGCCGGCAGCGCGGCCACCGCGGGCAGCAGCCCGAGCAGTATCGACGTGACGCCGTAGGCGAGCGTCCAGGTGCGCGAACGCGGAGGCCGAGAGGACGGCCAGCGCACGCCACTCTTGCCGGTCCGCCCCGCCGGCGAGCCGGCCCATCGCTGACCGGCGGGGACGGCGCCGCGCACCGTCGACCCCGCGGCGATCTCGGCGCCCTTGCCGATCCGCGTGCCCGGCAGCAGGGTGCTGCGCGAGCCGACGGTTGCCCCGGCACCGATCCGGATCTTGCCGATGTGCACGACATCGCCGTCGACCCAGTGGCCGGCGAGATCCACCTCCGGCTCCACCGCCGCGCCGCGCCCCAACTTGAGCAGGCCCGTCACGGGAGGGGGCGAGTGCAGGTCGACGTCCTTGCCGATCTTTGCGCCGAGCGCGCGGGCGTAGCGGGTGGTCCAGGACGCGCTGGAGATGCCGGTCGCGCCGGACAGCTCCGCGAGGCGGGTGGCCGCCCACAAGTCCCCCGTCTCGGCCCGGGCTGTGAGATCAATCCCGGAGCTGACTTCGGTGATCGGGCGATGCACCCCCAGTGCGTCCCAATCGTGGAACTGTCCCACCACCGCGGTAACGGCGACGTCGGCGAGCCGTGGCGCCGTTGCTGCGGACAATGCGGAGCGTTCGGCGTTGGCGCTGTGTAGCAAACCGCTGCGCCTTCGCTACCGATGATGGATCGCACGCCCGCGCGAGTGCAGTCACCTCGTGCAGCTCGGGAAACTTCCCGGTCCCCCGGGCTAGTTCTGACAGCCGTCTTTTCCCCGAACGACCGGCTTGAAGCCGGGCTCGGCAACGACTGCCCCGGCCCGCTGCTCACCGAGCAACCCGACCAGGGTCTGGGTGTAGCGCGCCTCACCGTATTCCGCGGTCAACAGGTCCCACTGGGTGCCGACCGAGGCCAGCGACCGGCCTGATTCCTCGCCGCCGCGGCGGGCCAGCTCGGCGGTAAAGCCGCTGGTCGCGACCTGCATGTCGGCCCTGTCCCGGTTCAGGATCTGCGACAAGACCGACTGCGCGGTCTCGTCGAGGCGCTCCACCTCGTGGTGATCAGGGTGGTGTTGGGCCACCACATACGCGGAGTTGCAATCCCTACCCCGGGTCAGCGCCACATACACGCCCGATAGGGCGCTACGCGGGTCGATCAGAGCGTGGCAGGTGTCCACACTGATGCCTTGGACCGCGTGCACCGTCGCGGCGTAGGCCAACGTCACGTGTTCGACCAGGTAGCTGGCCGGCAGGTGCGCAACCACACCGTGGGCAGCGGCCACCCGCAGCGCACCTGACAGGTCACGTCCCAGGACGGTGTAGGTCTCCCGGTTGGTGACCATCCCCGCCCCGTCGACCCGGATCGCGGAGTCGTTGCGCCGCGCCTGGATCACATCGCCGACCCCGACAAGGTTCCCGTCGCGCAACCTGCCGAGCACCTCCGGCGACACCCGCCCAAGCCGTACCAGTTCGCCGCGGATCCGCTCAGACAGCTCCGTCGCCTGCTGATTGGTCCGCGTGACCAGCACCGTCTCCTTCCCCGCGATCGTGTCCGCGAGGTACCCGCGCACGGCGGCTTCGCTGACCTCCTCCTCGGTCCCGCCCCGCAGCCGCCCATGCTCCTGATAAGCCCCCAGAACGCCGTTCTCACCGGCCCGAAGACCCATGGAGGCGTCGCGTTCCCAGGCGTTGTTGAACCGGTGGATCTCAGTGAGCTCGAACCCGCCGTTGTCGCGTACCAGCAGGTCCAAGATGCCCCCGGCACCCACCGCCGCCAGCTGCTTCGGGTCACCAGTGTTGAGCAGCTTCCCGCCGCCCTCGTTCACGATCCGCAGAATCGCCTCAACCTCGGCGGTCCCAGCCATGCCCGCCTCGTCGAGGATGAACAGATCACCGGGGCGGACCTGCTCCCGGAGCTGCCCCTGCTGCCCCGGGCCGTAGCGGGCGAGGAACACGCTGGTGTTCATCGCGGCCAACCCATACTCGCGGGAGAGCACATCGGTCGCCCTCTGCGAGGTCGCCAACCCGATCACCCGACCACCGACCCGGTGGTCCCACACCCGCGCCAGCCCGCCCACAGTTCGAGACTTGCCCGTGCCAACGTCGATGCTCGGTTCCGTGGTCGACCGGCGTGGTGATCCACCGCGGGCGCATCCTGCGGGTTGTGTCGAAGTCGTATTTGCCGACGTATCGGGAGTTCTACGAACTCCGCTAGGTCGCTCTCGGCGCCGCCGCCCGTGACAGCACGATCCCGGTCGGTACAGGAGCGCTTGTTCGGGCCGGACCTGCTATTCGCCGCCATGCCCGCGTGCGTCGACCACACCGGACCTGGATGCTGTGCAGGCCGTCGCCAGTCTGGTCCAGCGAAGGGCCACTGATTTCTGAGACAGTCGCCAGGTGAGGCATCGCCCCTCACCTCATCCGTCACACCAGGCGCATGTTGTATCGGTGGTCACGCGAAGCGATCTGGTTAGCACGGTGTTTACGTGACGGGGGTGGCTTCCGAGAGTTCCTGAGGTGACGATGCCTACCGTCTGGCTGGTCCCAGAACTCTTGACCGGTCTGGTGGAACTGCCGCAACGACGCGTCATCTAGGGGTCGTGGATGGTACCGATGTGACAGATGGTCCGACTGTTGACTGGTCACCGCCGTGGCGCCCAGACCGGGGCTTATGACTTGCCACTTGTCGCTGGGGGTAGAGAAGTGCTTGCCGGCGGGGCCGCCGTCTGCCGATGGCGGCCCCAGCACCACCCCTCACGGTGGTATCCCCCGACAATCCGCCGCCATGGCAGCCCCGCCGCCCCAACCGACTGACTTGTCACTGCTCGTCGAGCGGATCGCGGGTCGGCGGTCGGCTAATCCCGTGGGCAGAGGATTGCCAATGAGTGATCGTGGTGTCATCGGTGGTGTGATCGGTCGTGGCGTCGGTCTCTGGATCGCACGGACGGTGTGGACGGCGCCACCAGCCGAACGCGGAAGACCGCGACCGCCGTTGCCAGCCGGACTTGGCTGGCTCTGCCTTGGGCTGCGCGTGGTGCGAGCTCGCGGATTCGCAGGGACCTCTCGCAACTGGGGGCGCGGCCGGCGGGAGGTCGAGTGTGGAGTTGCTGCTGCTCACCGCTGATCTGAGCCCTGAGGGGGTTCTACCGGCGCTTTCGCTGCTACCGCATCGGTTGCGTAGCGCCGCCCCGGAAGTCGCGGCGCTGCTCGATGCCGGGCCGCACGACGCGGTGCTGGTCGACGCACGTTCGGATCTGGTTGCCGCACGTGGGCTGTGCCGGCTACTGGCAACCACCGGAATTCAGGTGCCAGTGGTGGCCGTGCTGACCGAGGGCGGCCTGGTCGCGGTGTCCTCGGAATGGGTCATCGATGACATCCTGGTCTCCGGCGCCGGCCCGGCGGAGATCGACGCCCGGCTGCGGCTGGTGCATGCCCGGGGCGGCACAGACGCCCAGACCAGTAGCGGCGCGCTGGTGCGCGGCGAGCTGGTCATCGACGAGGCCACCTACATCGCACGCCTGAAAGGCCGGTCACTTGAGCTCACTTACAAGGAATTCGAGCTGCTCAAGTACCTCGCCCAGCACACCGGCCGAGTGTTCACCCGGGCCCAGCTGCTGCAAGAAGTCTGGGGCTACGACTTCTTCGGCGGCACCCGCACCGTCGACGTACATGTGCGCCGGCTGCGCGCCAAGCTAGGCCCCGAACACGAGCAACTGATCGGCACCGTGCGCAACGTCGGCTACAAGTACGTGCGGCCCGCGAGCGCCGTCCAGAACCTTGACACGAACAACCTGCACCACGACGCGGGACCCGAAGACCGCGAAGGCGCTCGGCGTGAGGTTCGGGGCTTCGATGAGTAGATGATCGGCCGGTCCGCCGGATGGTGGATTCAGGATGTTGACCAGGTTGCGGGCGGTCGGGAAGGCGTCCGGGCTAGCCAGACTGAACCCGATGACCAGGAGCACCAGGACCACGATGGTGCCGTAATGCCGGGAACAGCGAGCGCCCGGCGTCGCCGGGTTCGCCGAGGGCGGTCTGTACCGTGGGACCCGCGCTCTGAAACGTGGGTTGGATGTCTTTCTCCCGGCCATCGGTCGTGGTGTGGATGCTCTGGATGAGGTCGTCCAGCTTCTGCCGGCGGGGGATTGAAGTGGGATGTGCGGCGGCGGCCGTGGTGGGTCAGAAGCCGTTCGTGGTGTCAGAGCCGAAAATTCCCCCGAAGCCGCAGCGCACCATTAGCTCCGCTCACATTCGCGACGTCGTCAGACCCGGGGGAAGGTGTCGACATGGTGCCGCCCAGGGCCTACTGGGGCAGCAGCCACTGGCGCGAAGCTTCTTGTCGCGAGGTGCGCGTGCGGGCGCCCGTCTATCGTTCGCGACCTACGCAGCCTGATCAGGCATATGTGTTGGCAGGTAGCGTGGGTTCGATCGATCGTTCTCGCCCGCGAGGACTCTGAGTGCCTCGGACGCGAGCTTCGATGCCACGCAGCTCGATGTGCCGCACCGTCGACAGCGCCCGCCCGCCGTCAGGGGGTGAGAGTGGGCGAGCGAGCTGGCTCGATTGTCGATCAGTAAGAACTGCAAGGCCGCATCCCATGCTTCCATGTGGGCTCCGGGGTTGGTATGGACGGTGTAGGGCGGTTGCCACGCTGTCCAGGTTGTTGGTCTTCGGGTCACCGCTCCGTTCATGTATCGGGTTCGGTGACGCGTCGTAGCCTGACACCCGGGCAGGGATCGTACGAGGTCAGAGCACGCTGACTTGATGATGAACCGGCCGGAAAGCGAAACACGGTGAGTGTCGTGGGTGGCCCGGTTGGGTTGATCGACCAGGCTGGCGTCGGCAGCTCGGGGTGACTCCGGCGAGCCCGGCGCGCGCGCATCACGGCTGACCTTGGTGGGCTGGTCAGCAGCTCGGAGCTCATCCTGAACGAAGTTGTCAACGGTCATTGGGAACTCCGGGTGGGCGGACATTTGATCTCCGGGCTGGCGGACAGCGGATCTCCGGGTAGGCGGACGTGAGTTTTCCGGGTGTGGGTTAGTTCAAGGGGATCACTCCCTTGCCTGCGAGGGCTTCGGCGAGACGGTGCGAGTCGCCGGTGGTTGCGATCAGATGTGCATGGTGGAGCAGGCGGTCGACGGTGGCGGTGGCCAGGGTTTTCGGCATGATCGAGTCGAATCCGCTGGGGTGGATATTGCTGGTCACCGCGATCGAGCGCCGCTCGTAGGCGGCATCGATGATCCGGTAGAACGCCTCGGCGGCGTCTTGGCCGGCGGGCAACATCCCGATGTCGTCGACCACGATCAAATCGCAGCCGCAGATCCGTGACACCGTCCGTGCGACCGTGCCGTCGACCTTGGCCTTGCCGACCGCCGCGGTCAGAGATTCCAAGGTGAACCAGGCGACCCGCAGGTCGGCCTCGATCGCGGCGTGCGCCAACGCCTCAACGAAGTGCGACTTCCCGGTGCCCGATGGGCCGGCGACCGCAAGATTCTCCTGCCGACCGATCCACTCGAGGGTGACCAGCGCGTTCTGGGTGGGCTCGGGGATCGAGGACTCCTCGGGCCGCCAGGAGGAGAACGTCTTCCCGGTAGGGAAGTTCGCGTTCTTGCGCCGTAACCGACGCGTCGCCGAGTCGCGGCCGGTGACTTCCTCGATCAGCAGGACACGCAGCACCTCAGCGGGGTCCCAACGTTGCGCCCGTGCGGTTGCCAGGATGTCGGGCGCGGCTTTGCGCAGGTAAGGCAGCCGCATCCGACGCGTGATCTTGTCCAACTCATCGGGCAGCGCCGGCGCTTGCGGGTGGCTCACGACCATGAGTCCACCGCCTCGATGCGCTGCTGCAGCCGGGCGGCGAGGGTGCCCACCCAGGCCGCGACCTCGAACGCGTCACTCTGCCCACCCGAGCAGGCCCGAGCGCACGCCTCGGTCGGCCCAGGGTCGCCGCCGGCCAGCCACTGCTCGAGCAGATCCAGAACGGTGGTGGTCTGCTCGAGGGTGGTGCGGTCGATCAGTACCCAGGGCGAGGGCGGCAGGCCCGGCAACGACGCGGGCTGGGTCGGGTCGGGGGTGTTCATGCGCCGAACCTGTCCCACGACCCGGTGCCGGGCTGCGCGGAGTGCGCCTCGTCGACGTGCACGACGTCATCGGGTGGCCCGGCGGCGCCGAGGTGATCCAGGATCGAGACCAGGTCGTCCTCGGCGAACCGGCCCGCGATCGCGGCCAGCCCGAGGGCCTCATCGACCCGGTCGCCACCCAGGACCGCGCCCAGCGCGACCGCCCGGGCCATCTTGGCCCGGATCCGCGCCACCCCGGTCGCGGCGGCCTCGATCAGCCACCGGCGTGCCCCCTCGCCCAGGTCCAAGAACGCGACCTCTTCCGGGGTGCGGGCACGCACCTTGGGAACCCGCGGCAGATTCCCGCCTGGGTGGTGCGGGTAGTGCGCATCGACGATGCGCGGATGCCCCGGGGTGGATAGCTCGTGACGGGCGATCTCGCTGATCCCCACCGCGGTGGACCCGGTGATGGCCAATTCCTCGCCCACCACCCGGCACCACACCTTCTGGCCCTGGTGCCCGTCCGGGGTGGAATAACGCACTGAGCCCCACCGGATCGTCTGATCATCATCAACCAGCCGTTCCTCGCCCAGCGCGATCGCATGCGGCGCGCCCGGCAGAACATGCAGGTGCTGGCGCTCGATGCGCAACCGCTCAACAGGAGCGGCCCCGGTCTCCCGGTGCGGGCGGGCGTTGACCCGCTCGCACCACTCGAAGCACGCGTCGGCGAGCTCGGCGAACGAGGCGTAGGCGGGCAGCAGGTTCGCCGTGGTCGGGACCAGATCCGCTTTGGCGATCTTCACCGTGTGCTCAGCGCCGCCTTTCGACTCCGGATCGAAGGGCTCACACGTTTCCACCTTGCAGCCGTAATGGCGGCCCGCGGCGACGATGTCAGGATGGCGCACCGGCACGCCGGCGACCCGGTCGATCGTCACCGTCTTCGGGTTATCAGTCAGTAAATAGGTGGGCGCCCCACCGATCCGCCGCAGCGTGGCATCCACACACCCCACCAGGGTGCCCAGCGTCTGGTCCCAGGCCGGGAGCACCACCCGAAACCGTGACCAGGACAGCCACGCGCAGAACAGCTGCGTGCGCCTGCCACCGACACGGGGACCTTCGCCCCAGTCGTGCTGCAACCACATCCCCGGCTCAGCCACCCATGGCCGGTACTTCCGTCGGTGCCCCGCATTCCAATCAGCCTTGACCTCGGCCACCGCGCGCCGCGTGCTGCGATCGGTGCCGGTAAACCCCATCGCGACCAGCCGCGCGTGCACCACATCGGCACGAACTCGCCCCTTCGATGCCTCGACTAACTCCTCGATCTTGTCCAAGAACGGGTCAATCGCTCGCGGCCGTCGCGCCGGGGTAAACGGGTCGCGCCCGGAGTCGCGGATCGCGACAAAACGGGCCACGGTCTTCTCATCCACCCCGGCCAACGCCGCGGCTGAATGTGGACAACGCGTCAAATCGAACGCTTGCAAGATCTCCATGACTTCCCTGCCAGACTTGGTCAAGGGGTCCCTCCAGATCGGGGCTGGCTGTGATCGACAACCAGAGCCAACCCGGCAGGAGGGACCCCGCCTCGCATGCTGTTCAGGCGTGTCCCGGAGAAGTCATGTCCGCGGACCCGGAGATCTCACGTCCGCCCATCCGGAGCCAGCTGTCCGCCCATCCGGATCTTCGCGTGTCCGTCGGCAGAAGTTGAGAGTCTCTATCAACAATATGATGGATTGTCCCAACCATGTCGGCGGTAGCCTGCGCGAGTGGGTTCAAGCGGCTGGGAACGCAACAAGGCCCGCACCCGTGTCGCCATGGCCACGGCCGCGGTGCGGCTGTTCCGTGAGCAGGGCTGCGACGCCACCACCGTGGAAGACATCGCCCGCGCGGCCAGCTCGTCGAGCAGCACCTTCTTTCGCTACTTCGGCGCGAATTAGGTACGGTTCGCTCTCCTACCTGCGGCGCAGACAATGAGCGCAGGTCAGGGCGTTGGCTTCTGTTGGTCTGGGTATGCCTTGCCATCGCTCGATTTCAAGATCGTCTCCCGGTATTCTCCCAGTATCTGGCGCCGGCGGCGTCCTCGCGCGCGCTCACGACGCTGCTCGCGCTGCTTCGGCGCCGTGACGGCCCGGTACGTGCTCTTGCTTGTGCTCCACCCGCTGACCCACTGTCGCCGCTGTGACAGCCGGATGAGCCGCTGAGCTTCGACGTGGTGCCGTCGCGGAGCCGTCGCCTAACTCTCTGCGGCTCAGGCGTCGGTGCTCGCAGGCCTGGTCCGGTTGGCCACAGCTGGTGCGGGGGTGAGCGGACCGACGAGTCGCCTGAAAGGCGCACAAAACCCCAGGTCACGTACCGGCTGGAGGGTCTCGGCGCACTACGGGCCTCGTCGTTGTCTCGCGGCCTGGGAACGGCCCGATCTTGGTTGAGCACCATCGAGGGCCGGAGCATCCGGTACCGCGACCTGCCTCAGTCCTCGCGCCGCATCCGGAACATCAGGGCGGTGGTGATCGCGAGCACGACCGTGCCAATCGATTCCACGACAAGCGTCGGCACGACCAGCGGGGTGCTCAGCCGCTCGGTGATCCCGAAGGGTCCGGCGGTTAGCGCGAGCACCAGCGCGAGCAACGTGCCTGCCATAAATAACAGGCTCAACGAGCTTGCCAGGCGTAGTAGGCGTCGCCGGGCAGCGAGCATCGCGATCGCCAGGACGAGCCCGCCGATCGCGTTCAGTCCAAATAGAACCCCGAGCAGGCCGCTTGCCCATTGGAAGATGAGGGCGAGATGGATGCCGCCCATCGCCAGGAGCAAGAGGGCGCTGAGCACTTGCCAGACAATCGGGGTGCGCTGCCCGCCATGGCCAGCGGCGCCCGCCGTGGCCGGATCACGCGAGCCGGGCCCCTCAGCCTTCGTTGTCATGTCACTACTTGCCTCCCGATGCACAACTCATTGGCCGTCCCGAGGCTGACGCCTTCCACACGCGTGTAGAGGCCGAACGGTTCACCGCATGTCGTCCGGGGTCAAATCCAATCGCATAGCATAGCCAGGCCAACAGCGTGGCCGGCGTGACCAGCCGGCGACTGCGGATCCTGCGGGGCAGACCCGGGCCAGCGCGGACAGGATCGCTGGGTCAGACCACGAGAGCCGGAGCCGGTCGACCTGCCGGCGCAGCACCACGACCTGGTCTCGGTGGCCGAGGCCTACGGCTATGCGGCCTCCTTCGCGGCGACGTTCCGATCCGCATGCGATCAATCACGAATTGATGGGCTATGTGGGGGATGTCGGGCTGGATGAGGTGGAGAACACCGACCCGTCGGGTGCACACTCACGTGGCGGCCGTGATCGGACGCGTCCGCGAGCCTCCGGGGTCGGTCATGGGCGATCAGGACCACTGGTATTCGGGTAGCATCCCGCCCTTTGCTGGTTGCGCGGAGATCACTGCTCGGGGCGCAGCTGCCGTCGTGGCGGGCGCCGGGGTCATATTTCTGGCAGCGGCGACGAGCTACTTCTTCCTGTTCCCGGAGCCAGGCTCCACGGCCCGGGTGGTGGCGGTGAGTTGCGTGATCCTCGGGTTATTCTGCGTCGTGGCGGGGTTACTCGACGTCTACTCCGGGCGGGGCGAGCGTTTCTTCAGCGATTGAGTGCCGTTCACGATGCGATCTCGCGCCCGCCGCACTCGGCGATCAGAGTTGCCGTTCTTGTGGGTAGCGCAACGCCGACCCCATTGTCGACGGCAACTCAATACTGGCTCTGGCACACATTCCGTGATGGTCGGGTTTGTCAGTGTGCGAGTAGGACGCGGCGGCGGAGCAGGTCGAAGTTGGCTCGTCCGTACATTTGTCTCTTGATCGCTTTGATTCTGGTGACGTTTCCTTCGACTGCGCCGCTGCTCCAGCGCAGGGTGAGTCCGGCGCGGACGGCGTCGTAGTCGGCGAGGACCGGTGGCGAATCGGCGCAGCGGTGGAATGCCGCTGGCTTGGGCTGCCGCGATCCAGGCATTGAGGTGATGGCCTTGGCGCTCACGAGCCATGCCGGCGAAGTCGCTGACCAGGTCGTTGACCGTGCGCAAGGCCTCGCATCGGTCGAGTACGTCTCGCAGCTGTGCGTGTTCGTCCGTGGTCAGCTTGTGTCTGCGGTGCATCATCAACGTGGTCACCTGGCGAGATGGACCGTTCCCGATCTTGTAGACAGCCGGTCGTAGACTGCCGCTGATCGCAGCGGAGGTACTCGCGTGGCGACACGCCGACACTTCACCCAGGAGTACAAGGACCAGGCCGTTAGCCTCGTGCTCAATTCCGGCCGCACTATCGCTGAGGTAGCGAAAAGTATCGGCGTCCACGAGATGACGTTGGGTAAATGGGTGAAGTCAGCAAGAGAGTCCGGTCGCACTCCTGACAAGGACTTGTCCGAGTCTGAACGTGCCGAACTGATACGGCTACGTAAAGAGATCGCCATTGTGAAGATGGAGCGGGACTTCGCAAAAAAAGTTGCCACCTGGTTCGCGAAGGAACAGCCGTGAAATACGCGGCGATCGCGGACTGGGCAACCGATGAGCAGTTTTCGGTTACGTTCATGTGCGACCAGCTCGGAGTGATCCGGCAGGGCTACTACCGATGGCTGACCTCAGGGCCGTGCCAGCGCGAACGCACCGACGCCGAGCTCACCGAGACCATCCGCGAGATCCACCAAGACCTGCACGGCCACCCCGGGGTGCGCCGGGTCTGGGCTGAGCTGGTCGTGCGCGGCGTGCGGACCGCTCCCAAGCGGGTCTGGCGCCTGATGCGTGCCGCCGGCCTGCAAGGACGCCACCCCCGAGCCTGGAAGAAGACCACCGTCGCAGGTCTACGCCCTATCGACGCCCCAGACCTGATCGGCCAGGACTTCACTGCCGACGCACCCGACACCCGCTGGTGTGGCGACATTACCTACGTCCAGACAGTCGACGGCTGGGTCTACACCGCGACTGTGATCGACCTGCACTCCCGCAAAGTGGTGGGCTACGCCGTCGCCGATCACCTGCGCACCAGCCTCATCGTCGAGGCCCTCGCCGCGGCACTGGTCACCCGTAAACCCCTGGCCGGGGTCATATTCCACAGCGACCGAGGCTGTCAATATACGTCCCGAGAATTCGCTAACTTCTGCACCGAGAACGGCGTACAGCGCTCAATGGGTCGGCGCGCTACTTGTTTCGACAACGCGGTCGCCGAATCATTCTTCGCAACCTACAAGAAAGAACTCATCCACACCCGGCCATGGAGCGGTGCGACCGAAGTACAACAACAGACATTCCTCTGGATCGAAAGCTACTACAACCGCCGCAGGCGACACTCCACACTCGCCTACTTGACACCCATCGAATACGAGCTAGGGTTCAGAAAACTTACCGAACTGGCAGCCTAAACCAGTGTCAATGAAATCGGGAACAGTCCAAGACGTCAGCGACCGCATGGGAGTCGGGCTGGGGGCGGTCGGGCTTGTGCGCCAGGTGCTCACCAGATCCCGCACCGAGGGTTCGCTGCCTGTGTAGCCGCGACTACGGATCTCGGCGGTGAGCGCAACGGCGTTGGTGCAGTCTTGTTGCCAGCGCATCGCCAGGTAGCGGGTGTGGGGGTCGAGCTGGCTGCCGCGCTTCGGTGTCTGAGTCAGCAGTTCCTCGGCGGAGGTAGCTCGTGCGTAGCGGCGCACGGTGTTGCGTTGCTGCAGCTCCTTGCTGACCGCGTTCAGGCTCATGCCCCGATTAAGCAAAGCGTGGACTTCGCCATGGCGTTGGCGGGTGACCTACGACCGGCGCCCCGAGACCGGCGCCCCGAGACCGGCGCCGGCACCGGGGCCTTGGCGCCGGCCGATGTCGGGCGGGGCGTGGCTGCCGCTGGTTGGGCGCTGGGGTGTTCGGGCTGTCGGTGCAGACATCCGCGGTGGGTCCGAGCGACTCGATCGACGGCGTCGGAGAGGTTGTGTAGCAGGTGCCAGCGATCGGCAACCTGAACGGCGTCCGGTGCTCCGATCCGGTGGCGCGGTACAACGCGACAGCGTCGGCCCGGAACTCAGGCGAGTACTTCGACGTCCCCAACAGGAACTCCCGTTCTATGGATCAATCTTCATGATCCAACGACCAGGGTGTCCACGATCAAGGGGCAGGACCAGACAGGACAACCAAACAACGCGGAGATCAGACACGGACCAAGCGCACACAACACTCACCGGCTAACGATGATCGAGGTAAACCAGGATGGCGGTGATGTGTGCTGTTCACTACGGTGCGCCGGAATCCCGACCGGCCCGCTGGTCATGATCACGGTGGTACCCCGGGGGCTGGGGTCGATCCGCACACTGTCCATGCACGCCGCCATCATCGCCAACCCCCAGCCCCGGCAGCACTGCTCGACGGCGCCGGGCCTCCAGCAGCCATAGTCAGTGACCACGGCCCTGAGGCACCGCCGGTTGTCCTCGGTGACCTCCCTAGCGAGCAACTCGGCCTCGCCGACCCTCGCACCGCCGGGCTGGCGGGTATAGGCGTGAACGACAACATTGGCCAACGCCTCGTACACCGCCAGCACAATGTCATCGCTGCGCGGATGGGGCCAGTTCAGCTCACCGAGCCAATCGGCCAACCCGCGCCGGGTCACGGCGATTGCTGAGGCTGTGGCGGGGACCAGGGTCCATAACCGCCCACTCGGCACACACCCTGTGGGTGGATCAGGTAATCGCAGTTCCCTGCCCATCAACTCTCAGACCCGTCCAGCTATTCGACAGTACCCGTGCGACCCTCGCACTGGCACCGCGCGAGGCACACGGGCGGTGCACCGGCGATTGCCTCAACTCCTTTTCCTACCCACTGGCGGGCGTTCTAAACACTCCGGGATTAAAAATCATGCCCGACTGATCGCCTTGTTGGCCAGACACCGACAATCATCGCCGGTCACCCACGGACAAGCAGGGCCGGCGCGGCGCAGTGACCTGGGGACCAGATCAAGCCGCCTCGGCCCGCTGTGTCGGCGCGTTGAGCACCGCGTCCACGATCCCCGCGATCATTTTTCGGGACCCGAGTCGGTAACCGAACTCCTCCCAGGAGAGCAGCTCGCGCGACAACAGCTCGCCGACTGGCCCGGGGTAGAGCTGCGTGGCGCGCAGCGCGGCGGCCCGAAGGCGCATTCGTTCGTGGTGGTTCATTGCGGGGTGCGCCTTCATGCGACAAGCCCATCCTGGAGAGCGGAAAGGGGAGCGTGCTCGGCGCCGGGTGAGCTGGTGATCAGCGCCGCGTGCACGGCGTTGCCCCAGCGCGGGGTGCGCAGCGGCTCACCGGCGTGCTCAATAAGGTCTTCGACGAGGCGCTGTGCCTCGGCGTCCGAGGCGATGGCCAGGACTACGTACTTCATGACGTCTCCAGTTCCGAGTGGGCTCCCATGCCCGACCGGATAGGGATGGATGGGTGACCGGCTGGGCACGAGCGCCGTTCGACTCCGCACGTCTTACGCACTGCGTAAGACGTGCAGTGCGTAAGACGTGCGCGGTTTGCTGGTGGCCGGCCAGGCCGCCGGGGGGTTGCGGCCGAGCCGGTCACCGACGCATCCGCGCCCGGGGGGGTCGACGCGGTAGCGCGACGCCACGATGACACACCATCGAGTGACGCCACGAGCACCAGAAACGCAGACTCAACATCAACCCGGCCAAAAAGCGTAAATGAGCTAGACCTCAGGGGCACCGCCCCGACTGGCGCCGGCGGCGAGCCACGGACGGGCTCAGTAGCCCGGGAACACCGCACGGAACACGTAAGTCCCGTTCGCGGGGTGCGCGGGCGAAGTAGATCATGACATCACCGTCAGCTCGACGAGCCGGTCCCAGCTACAGCGCGCATGTCGGCATACTCCCGCGCGAGCCGCGACCATGTGTGAGCGACGACCTGGCGCATCGGTTGTGAACCGGCGAACTCGATCGCGTAATCGAGCTGAGCTGACAGTGCGGCGTTCCACTGCTGGTAAAGGGTGCGGTACTGCTCGTCGCTGTCGGCGGCGATACCGCGGGTTGACCGCCCGGTCGACCAGATCAACACAGGGTTCGGCCTGGCCTCGGACGTGGATGCGCTGGAGATAGCCATGATGTCGCCGTCCTCGAGACTGGCGTTGGCGCGGTTGGCGCACGGTCTGTCCATGCCCACCGACGGTCACACACCGTGACTGAGGAGTCTCTCTGTCGTGAGCACAGCCACGGAACAGTTCGGAACGACCGGCAGTGCAGCTGAAAGCGGTAGGTCGGGCGCGCGCGCCGGTTGGCCGAGGTCGAACCCGCCGCGTATCTATCCGACCTTGCCATGGCGGTGTGAGGTTCGGCGTGGGTTCGGTCCGTTGGGCAATGGGAGCATTACAGTGCAGTCTAATGTGGATGGTTGGCAGTGTGCTAACAGTGTGACAACGGCAAGACTGGGATGTCCCACCAGCTTGCGACACGACGCGACACGGCATTGGTAGTCGGACCAGCCTAGATAACACTCCGTGACGATGAACGGCAGTCCTCGGCAGGCCCTCGAGTGGACTCATAATCCGTCAGGTCGTGGGTTCGAGCCCCACCCGCCCCACATAACCGCTGGTCAGGCCGTTGCGCGTGGTCCCGATCAAGATCGGGATCACACTTTACCCACACAAAACTCCACAACCCGCAGAACGACCGTTCGCCGGATCCTCCCTCTACAAGGAGTGGCAGCGCGGCATCCGTGAGATACCGCCGCGGCGCTATGGCGTTCGGGTCGATTCCTGGCGGCTGCCCACCTTCGGGTCAAGCGCAAGCAGTTGGCCGATTCCTACGGCGTCGATGCGATGACGCTGCTGCGCGCGGTGTATGGCCCCGAAGCTCCCGGCTGGATGCGAGAGGTGCCCGCTGCTCCAACGCCGGCCCAAGTCGCTTGTCGACAGCCCGTGCAGGTGCAACAGCGGCAGCCCCTCGGCCACCCTCGGTGACTTGCGTGATCAGGCCGGCACGATCGAGACCGGGGAGAACCGCTTGCGTTCTCCGGTCTCGGCATGGACGCGCTTGTCGCTGACGCGCGGTGTCCGTACCGGCACCGCTCCGGCTGCGGTCATGGCCTCCCGCTGCTCCTGGTAGCCGTTGCGAACTTCCAGCCCGTGGGCGTCGGTGTCGCCGCACACACCGCGGGCTGAGGCCGGTCCACGAACTGTTGGACGGTGGCTGAGGTCGACTGTGTCGGCCGCGTCGTGTTGCCCGCCAGGGTCTCAGTGTGCCGGCTCGAATGTGACCGGGAGGGTGGCTAGCGAGTTCATGAAGGTGGACCGCACTCGGCCGGTCGGGCCGGAACGCTCGATGTTCGGCAGCCTCCGAAGGATTTCCTGGAGCGCGATGGACAGTACCCTGTTCGCCAGATTGGCTCCCTGGCAAAAATGGGGGCCGCCGCCCCCGTACGCATGGTGGGTAAGGTCGCGGGCTTCCCGGGTGACATCGAACTTGTCGGCGCCCGCGACGGCCATCGGGTCACGGCTGGCGGAGGCATACCACAGGATTATTCGGGAGTCGGCTTTGATGTCCACGCCTTGGATGGTGGTGTCCTTCGTGGCGGTACGCGCCAAGCAGTTCAACGGGGTTGACCAGCGCAGAATCTCGTCAATCGCCGCCGAGGCGAGACCGGACCGTGTGCATCGAAGTCTGGTCGGCTCCTTGCGCAGCAACTCGAGTTGGTCCGGATGCTCCATGAGCGCCAGCATTCCACTGGAGATCGCGCTGCGCGTGGGGTTGCTGCCGACGAACAATAAAACGCAGAAGTAGGCGGCGATCTCCTCGTCGGTGAGACGTTCACCGTCGACTTCGGCTTCGGCGATGCCCTTGGCGAGCGAGTCGACACCCCGCACGACTTGGCTGTCCACAAGTTCAAGGAAATGGGCGGACATCTGCGAGAGGGTCTCCGCGACGTCGGCGCTGTTCGTTATCCCCTGCTCAAGGGCCTCGGTCCAGGCAAGCAGTTGGGTCAGGTCCTCATCAGGTGCGCCCAACAGACGGGTGATTACTTTGACAGGAATTGGCGCGGCAACATCCCGGACGAGATCGCACTCGCCGTGCTCGGCGACCTGGTCCAGCGTTCCAGTCACGATTTCCCGAATCAGATCGTCAATCAGGATCAGTGTGCGAGGCAGGAAAGCCTTGGCCACAATATCACGGTACTTCGTGTGGTCAGGCGGATCTTTGAAGATCACAAAATTGCGAAGGAAATCGAGATGGGGAAGCGTCCCGGGGCGTAAGAAAATTCCCCCTCTCGCGCTGGAAAACGTCGCCGGGTCCTTGCTGACATTAATGATGTCCTCGCTCCGGGTCAGCGACCAGAACTCCGCGCCATGCGCTGAGGGATTCCACCGGACGGGGGCCTCGTCCCGCATGCGCGCGAAAAGCGCATGAGGCGGGCCATCGGTGAACAGATCAAGATCGGTGAGATCGACCTTGGCGAGATCGGCGGTGTCGGCGTCTAGGGCGTTCGGGTGAGAAGCCATCGGGCACCTCAGGGGGTGAGCGCGGATCGGGACGAGGGCGCGCTCATCGTGCCAGCACGCACCGCGAACTCCAGACCACCCACGCGAGGGGTACTCGAACAGGGGACACTCGACTGAGTCTTTTGTGACGCGGTGCTCGGATACGGTCCGGCGCGGGTGGAACTGGGCTCGGCAGGATCGGGCGTGGATGTGGAGGGGACGGGCGCTGTTCAGGAAGAACGCGCCGCCTGTAGATCTGGTTGTCCTTCGGCATTCCGGGCACCGCCTGGCGACGACGCTGGGCACGAGCTCTTCCACCACGGCCGTCTTGCCGACATCTAGACTCCCCGATCAGGACAACCGGGCAGGTCTCGGCGACGCCGAGTGATGCCCTCGGTGTGTTCGACGTTGTGCTGATCTGGAACAGACGTTGCGCGAGTTCGCTGGCGCCCGCTGGGTTGCCGTGACTTAGTACTGCAACGGCAGTTGCTTGACTAATGGTAGATCATTGCTGGTGTGGTGGTTGATGTTGCGGCGGTGGAGTTGGATCGGTTGCATGCGCGGGTAGCGGGCCGGTTCGCGCGGGCCGAGCCGAGGGCTCGGATGCGGGAGTATGTGGCCGGGCTCGTTGCCGGTTTGGAGCGTAAAAACGGGTGGACGCTGGCCGAACGCGCTGGTGAGGCGTCTCCGGATGGGATGCAGCGGCTGCTGCGGTGGGCCGACTGGGACATCGATGGGGTCCGTGATGATGTGCGTGAGTACGTGGTCGAGTGCCTCGGGGATCCGGGTGGGGTGTTGATCCTGGATGACACCGGGTTCCTCAAGAAGGGCACGCGGTCGGCCGGGGTCCAGCGGCAGTATTCCGGGACCGCGGGGCGGGTGGAGAACTGTCAGATCGGCACCTTCTTGGCCTATGCCTCGCCTCGAGGGCATGCGTTGATTGACCGCGAGTTGTATGTGCCTGAGTCGTGGACCGCCGATCGGGCACGCTGCCAGGGCGCGGGCATACCCGACGAGGTGGAGTTCGCCACCAAACCCCGCCACGCGATGGCGATGCTGGGGCGTGCCATCGACGCCGGCGTGGCGTTCTCATGGGTCACCGCCGACGAAGCCTATGGCCAGGTCAAGTACCTGCGGGTGTGGCTAGAACAGCATGATGCGCCCTACGTGCTGGCCACCAAGTGCAACGACACCCTGATCACCACCGACGCTGCGCAGCGCCGCGCGGACGAGTTGATCGCCGCCCTGCCGGCGCGGGCGTGGCGGCGACTGTCGGTCGGCGCCGGCGCGCACGGGCCCCGCGACTATGATTGGGCACGGGTCCCGATCCGCATCAGTTGGGCGCCCGGGCGCGGGCACTGGCTGCTGGCCCGCCGCAAGATCACTGAGCCCGGCCAGGCGCCCGGTGAGATCGCCTACTACGTCTGTTTCGGGCCCCGCCGATCAACCTTGGTCGATCTGGCCTGGACCGCCGGGTCACGCTGGCGGATCGAAGAATGCTTCCAACAGGCCAAGAACGAGGCCGGACTTGATCACTACCAAGTGCGCAGCTGGCGAGCGTGGTATGCCCACATCACCTTGTCCATGCTCGCCCTGGCCTGGCTGGTCGCGGTGAAAAGCCAGCTCACAAAGGGGGAACCAACACCAGCGAACAACACATGATCAGCTTCACGCTACCGGAAATCCGCCGCCTGCTCGTCCACCTCGCGCTCCAACACGCACACGCCGTCGACCACATCTGGCACTGGTCCCGCTGGCGTCGACAACGCCAATACCAAGCCCGCGTCAGCCACTACCGAAAACGAGGCTACGCACTCACCTAACTGCCGTTGCAGTACTAGCCGGCCTGCTCACCCATCAACCAAGCGCGACGTTCTCGCGCCGCCACCGCGAGCTCGGCATATCTACGTCAGAACGCGCCTTCGCGACCGCCGGGCGGATCACTCCGGAGGTCACCGTCGGTCGTCAGATCGCCAACGCGGGTGGGTCACGCCCGGGAGCGTCGAAGGTCACCGGCTTGCGAAGAGGATCCGGGATCGGCGGTGGCGAATCCGCCAGCCTTGCTCGGTGAGCGCGAACTCGTCCCAGTTCTCCGCGATGGCGAGCGGGGGAGCCAGCACGGCGGGGGCGCCGTCCACCGCGGCGTTCCGGTACACAGTGGACAGAGAGCGTCCTGCCGCCGAGTTTGCCCCGGTCACCTCGACCAGGATGTTGCTGCAGATGTGCGCGGACACGACATTCCCGGGGCGGGCCGCGAAATACTCCCGCATCTCGTCATGTCCGTGCACGGTGCTCCCGGTTGGACTGCTCCACTTTGCGTCCGTGGTGAATAGCGCGACGAACGCCTCGACGTCGTCGCAGTCAGCCGCCTGGCAGTAGCCGGTGATCAGCCGGGCGCAGTCCTGCTCAGCGGCCCGGATCTCGGCCTTATTCACGACTGGCCCCCGTTTCCTCACTGTCACTGCCGACTAGCCCGTCGAGCGCTGGCAGGCGACGCCCGCCGGAGATCACCACACAGTCCGCCGGGAACTCGTCGGTCAATTCGACGCCGCGGTCCCCCAAGATATCGAGGAAGGAGCCGAGCCGGTCCACTGTCGCGGCCAGCACATCGTGAAGGACGAGCATGGTGTGTTGCTGGTTCTCGATTGCTTCCACGGCGCGGGGCACCCACGATCCAGCCGGGTCTTCCCAGTCCCGGGGAACGCAGTTCCAGGTGACCACGGTGTGCTTGTGCGCCTGGAGGTAATCTACCGCGGCTGGCGAGAATACGTGTGGCCCGAGACAGCCGTCTCCATTCGGCCGGAAGAGGGGAATATCGCCGGCGAATTCGGCGAGGACCTCGTCCGCAAGGCGAATCTCGGCGACCGCGTCCGCATCGGGGCGTCCCCCCAACGGCGCGCCGTGGGTCATCGTGTGGTTCCCAATCCGGTGGCCCGCGTCGACCACACGTCGCGCGATTTCACGACGCGAGGACGTCGCCAGTTCGGCACCTATCATGAAGAACACAGCCCGGGCCGAGTGCGCGGCCAGGACATCGAGGACTCGCGGCGTCAATTCCGGATGCGGGCCGTTGTCGAGGGACAAGGTCAACCGTCGGGCGGGCGTGACAGTCACCAACCTGCCCCCGCCCTGGTGGCCGGGCAGATCCTGTCCACAATGCCGGTACCGCTTTTCATGGTTTCCTCCTACATTGGGTATGTCACACGAGCCGGTGGCGCATCTCCCCGATACCGCTGATCCAGGTCCGCAGCACTTGACCAGGGCGGAGAAACCTGGGGGGTGTGCGGGCCGCGCCGACTCCCGCGGGCGTACCGGTGAATATCAGATCCCCGGGAAACAATGTCACCACAGATGACAGGTGCGCGATCAGCTCCGGAACTCCGAAGATCAGATCCCGAGTGCGTCCTTCTTGGACGGCGTCGTCATCGACGGCACAACCCAGCTCGAGGTCGAAGGGGTGATCGAATTCGTCGAGAGTGACCACCCATGGGCCCACGGGGCTGAACCCCGGATGGGACTTCGCCATTCCGAACTGCGGAAAAGTCCCGGCGACCTGCATGACTCGCTCAGTGATGTCCTGGCCCGCAGTGATCCCGGCGATGTGCTCGGCGGCTTCGGCAACGGGAATCCGGTGGCCGCCGTGGCCCACCACCACAACGAGTTCGACCTCCCAATCAACACTGTCGGAGACCAGGGCGATCTCACCGTAGGGCCCGGTGAGCGATGACGGGAATTTCGTGAACACGGAGGGCGCGCCCGGACGCTCGATGCCAGCCTCAGCGACGTGATCGTCATAGTTGAGCGCGAAAGCGAACACCTGCGGCGGGCGCGGCACCGGCGCCCCGAGCTCATCCGGGTCGAACTGCTCGACGCCGGCGCCAGCCACCGCGTCCGTGTTCGCCCACGCCCTGAATTCTGTCCAGCGCGACCACACCTCCTGTGGATCCGCCGAGAACCGGCCTTCGCTGGCCTTCTCGATGTCGACCGCACCATCGCCGGTGAACAGGGTCGCACGGCCTGCCAAGTTGCCCACACGCATGATTACCTCTTCCTCTCGATCCGGCGGGTGTGTGCCGCGAAGTACTCGACCATCCCCGCGCTCGTGTCCACCGATGATTCGACTTGTCAGAACAATGGGGGGTGCTCGTGGTCGGTGCTGCCCGCCCAGGTGCGCCCTCAGCCGACGATCGAATACCGGGCTACTGCCGCCTCAGCCACCCCGACCGCCGAACCGTCCCACCCCACCGTCGAGGTGATTCGTTCCCCGGTGCGCGGGATCCAGCACCCCCGATGGCATTACGACAATGAGCTCCGCGGCCTCCTGTGCGCCCATCTGCCGACGGTTCACCGGACTGCCAGAGTTCCTGGACCAGCCGCCGAACCCGGTCACCGGCACGACTAAGCAGCAACGAATGGAATTGCAGATTCGGTATCGGTCAAGTACGGCACGGACAGCTGCACGGCCATCGGCTCGACGGTCAGCCGTAACGCGCACAGCTGCTCGAAATCGTCGAGTTCGAGCGGCGCGACACGCATTTGACGATTGTGTTCAGCCTGGACCAGACCTTCGTTCTGCAGCATCCGGAGTGCCTCACGAAGAGTCGGACGACCGACCCCTAGAGACGCCGCCAACTGAACCTGCGAGACCTTCGCGCCTGGCTCCAGCCTGCCATTGAGGATGTCCGCCCGGACCTGCCGGTAGATCCACAGCGCGCTACCACGGACCTCCACGTCACCAGCGGGACGCTCCTCCGCTTGCTCTTCACCCACATCGTCCGACATGCGTCAAATGTAAGCAGCACAGGCCTCGACCGCAAGTCATGCCAGCTCACCATGCTGCAAGACAAGACTTGTGGGAGCAAACTGCTTACAGGTACGGTGCGAGGGCGGGGGCCGAACGCGTACAGCGAGACCTCGCCCGTCCGGGAACGTGGCGATCACCAGGTTGGCTACCCCAGACCAGCAGGAGGCCGGCAATGACGCAGGTACAGGAAGTGCCCGAAGTGCACCCGACGACGCGGCCGCCGATCCGGCTGCATCACAACGCGTTCCTGACCAGGGATCAGGAGAAGACCCGCGTCTTCTATGAAGAGATCATTGGCATGCCACTGGTTGCCACCTGGACCGAAGTCGCGGAAATGGACGACGTCGAGTACATATATTGTCACACGTTCTACGCGCTCGCGGACGGGAGCGCGCTCGCCTTCTTCCAGTTCGCGGACCAGGCGGATCAGGACCGGTTCGGCCCGGATCTGCCGCCATCGCCATTTCGACACATCGCACTGGCAACCGACGCGATGACTCAATCCGGCATCCGCGAGCGAATCGCCGCGGCGGGCATTGTCGAGCCACGGACTTTCGTGATGGATCACGGGTACTGCATCTCGCTCTATATCACTGATCCGAACGGGCTGATCCTGGAGTTCACGGTGGACTCCCCTGACGCCGACGCGATCAACAAGGTCCGCCAGGAATCGGCACGCGCCGACCTGGCACGCTGGCTGGGCGGCGACCACACGCCGAACAACGATTTCCGGCATTGATCTTCCAGGAACCGGCAGTAAAGCTCACAGCATAACTCCGAACCAACGTGAGCCGACGCGACCTCGAAGGCGCAGCCGTACACGAACTGCCCGCCCCACAGGAGCGAGACGGGCGACGGCCTTCATCACATTGGAGCAAGCATGGTCAAGAACGTGGATGGAACAGTGAACCAGTCAGCACAGTTAACGCAGGACGTCGAGGTCATCGTCATCGGTGCCGGGTTTGCGGGCCTGTACGCGATCCACCACTTGCGGAACGAACGGGGGCTCGACGTCCAGGCCTTTGACAGCGCGGGCGGGGTTGGTGGGGTGTGGTACTGGAACCGTTATCCGGGCGCTCGATCGGATGTCGAGGTGCACGCGTACTGCTTCTCTTTCGACAAGGACCTGTACCGGGACTGGAAGTGGTCCGAGCGCTACCCACACCAGCCGGAGCTGTTGGCGTACCTAGAACATGTGGCTGACCGGTTCGACCTGCGCCGCAGTATCCAGTTCGATACCACGGTCCGCAGCGCGCACTTCAACGAGGAGACAAATCGCTGGATCGTCGGGACTTCTGACGGCGAACTGTGGTCGGCACAGTTCCTCATCGAGGGCATCGGTCTACTTTCGTCGGTAAACTATCCGGCGATTCCCGGGCTGGACTCGTTCGCGGGGAAAAAAGTACTTCACCGCGCGCTGGCCCCAGACCGACCCCGACCTGAAGGGCAAGCGCGTCGCTATCGTCGGCACTGGGTGCAGCGGGTCCCAGGTCATCACCGAGATCGCACCGGTCGTGTCGAGCCTGTCGGTGTTCCAACGCACACCGCAGTACGTCGTGCCAGCCCAGCACGGCCCGATCGATCCCGACCTGATTAAGGGGATCGAGAACGATTACGAAGGCTTCTGGGCCAGTGTACGTTCGACGAGTCTGGGCAACGGGTGGGACGAGCCAGAGATCTCGGGGCTGAGCGTGTCAGATGAGGAGCGCGAGGCCAGCTTCGAGGCCGGCTGGCAGCGCGGCGGCGCGATCCGTTTCCAGCTGGGAATCTTCAATGATGTCGTGATCGACCCGGCGGTCAACGCATCGGCCGCAGCTTTCATCAAGAATAAGATCAACGAGGCGGTGGAGGATCCAGCGACTGCCAAGAAGCTGACGCCACGAGATATCTTCGCCCGGCGTCCGATCTGCTGCGACGGTTACTATGAAACGTACAACCGCTCGAACGTCGAGCTAGTGGATCTGTCCGGGGATCCTATTATCGAAATCGTTCCGGAAGGCGTACGCACCGAAACTCGCCTGCACGAGCTGGATGTTCTCATCTTCGCGACCGGGTTCGACGCGGTGACTGGCAACTTCTTCAAGATCGAGCACGTGGGCCGTGGCGGGGTGACGTTGCAGGAGTCGTGGTCACCTAAGCCGGCGTCCTTCCTGGGCCTGACCACGTCCAACTTCCCGAATTGGTTCATGATCGGCGGCCCGCTCACGGGCTTTAGCAACATCCCGCCCACCATCGAGGTCCAGGTCGACTGGATCGGCGATGCCATCCAGCACGTGCGAGATTCAGGCGCCGAGACCATCGAGTCGACTGAGCGGGCGGGGGCCGAGTGGGCCGCGAGGTGCGAGGACGTCGCTCAGCAGACTCTATTTCCCAAGGTGCGTTCGTGGATTACGGGCGGAAATGCCGCGCACGCGGGCGAAGCGCCGCGCACCTTATTGTATTTCGGTGGTCTGAAGAGCTACATCGATCAACTCGATCAGAGCCTGACTGGGGACGCCTTCCATCTCACCGGCGTCTGAGTCGGGAAGGCGCGGCAGGCCTGCCGGACGATACCAACGCTGACAGCCGCATGGCCAGCGAGCTGCTCGCGCTGACGATCTCGGAGTCAACGCACATGGACTCGATCAGAGGCTCTTGAGGCAGTCTCATATAACGGGAACGATCTCGCTGAGCCCCGGCAAGCATTTCGCTGGTGAGTCCTCGGGTTCCTTCGCGCACGTCCACATGCTCCCCGCGCGGTCGCCGCAGTGCTCCCGCGCGTTCCTCTGGACAGGGACCTTGCGAAGGCCACGGTGCCGGCGGAGATCTGCATCATCGAGGCGCTCCCGGTATCTGCCACGGGAAAGATCGACAAAGGCGGGCTACAAGTCTGCGTGTCGCGCTCCACAGCCATGCCCGCGGCGCGTCGTCGTGAGGACAGGCGTGTCGTCGTGAGGACATCTGAGTCGAGCTCTCGCCGGACCACAACAACATTCGTCGCACGACAACAACGCCAAGGGGAGAAGCTCGTGACCGTCTATGTGCTCGGAGGTAGCCAAACCGACTTCTCGACGAAGTGGGCGCGGGCCGCCGAACATCCGCTGCTGGCTCTGCTAGGGGCGGCGTCCCACGGTGCTCTAGAGAATGCCGACGTCCGCCCCAGCGAAGTGCAGACCGCCCATGTAGCAAACTTCATCGCCGAAAGCGCCGTCCACCAGTCCCACCTCGGAGCGATGCTGCCGATGTTAGATCCTGCGTGGTCCGCACTCCCAACCAGCCGGCACGAGGCCGCGTGCGCGTCCGGCAGCGTCGCCGTCCTAGCCGCAGCCGCGGAACTCGAGGCAGGTCGCTACGACGTTGCGCTAGTCGTGGGCGTCGAGCTGATGCGCGATCTCGGTGACGTCGATGCCTCACAGCTGCTGGGTGCGGCAGCCTGGACGGCTGGGGAGCCGTTCGACAAAGCGCTTCCCTGGCCAGATCTCTTCGATCGCATCGGGGCGACGGTGAAGCAGCGTTATGGCCTCGACCGCGGGCACCTGACGCGGATTGCCGAGCTCAACCGTAACAACGCGAAGAACAACCCCCTGGCTCAGTCGCGCTCCTGGGAGCTGACGCCAGAGATGATCGCCGCTGACAACGCCGCGAACCCGGTCGTCATCGGCGATACCCGCCGGATCGAATGCGGCCTGATCACCGACGGAGCCGCCGCCGTGATACTGGCCAGTGATCAGTTTGTGGAGGGCTGGTCCCGGCGCCGGCGCACCTCAGGCGGCCGAGCGAGCGTGCTCCGAGGCTGGGGGCACCACTCGGCGCCACTGTCTCTGTCCGCGAAGTTCGCGCTCAGCGAGGACCAGCCCTACCTCTTCCCCAACGTCCGGGCGACAATCACCGACGCGTACCGGCGAGCAGAGGTCAGCGTGCAGGACCTCGACGTGATTGAGACACACGACTGCTTCGCTATCAACGAGTACGTCGCGCTCGAGCATCTCGGCATAACCGGTCCGGGCGAGGCGTGGAAGGCAGTTGAGGACGGACGGATCGAGATGGATGGGGCGATCCCGGTGAACCCGTCGGGGGGTCTGCTGGGCGCGGGCCACCCGGTCGGGGCCACAGGGGTGCGGATGCTTCTCGACGTCCACAAGCAGGTGACGGGTTCCGCCGGCGGATATCAGGTCGACGGAGCACAGCTGGCGGCCACTCTCAACATCGGCGGGAGCTGCAGCACCGCGGTCAGCCTCGTCGTCGGTCGTGCGGAGTACTGAACCACTGGCCCCTCAGTCGAGGTGGTCCATTCATCGTGCCGGAGAGGAAGACAGCCACCATGGCGCTCTGGTCCCTGTCCACGGTCTCGAACGCGCCCGTGGTCGTCGCGTCCTACTCGAACCCCCCGATGAACTACTTCACCCTCGAGGCAGTCGGCGAGCTGGACGAGCTGATCAAGGCCTGGCACGCTGACCCGTCACTTCGCGCGGTCGTGCTGCGCGGCGACGGCCGGTCGACCGGGTTCATCACCCATTTCAGCGTGGAGACACTGGCCGAGCGCGCGTCGACGCCGGAGTCGACGCGAAGCGGTGCGGCGCCAAGCCGGGGTTTCCACGCGCTGCTCGACCGGCTGACTGAGCTGCCGCAGGCCGTGGTCGTAGCGATGAACGGCGACACGATGGGCGGCGGTTTCGAGCTGTCACTGGCCTGCGACATCCGGGTCGGCCAGTCCGGCGACCACCGCTATGGGCTGCCCGAGGCCCGGCTCGGCATCATGCCCGGCGGCGGCGGCACCCAGCGGCTGCCCCGGCTGATCGGGCCCGCGCGGGCGCTGGAGTTCGTGCTGCGCGCCCGGATGGTCACTCCCGACGAAGCGCTGAGCCTCGGACTGGTTCACGAGGTCGCCGACGACTCGGTCGCCCGCGCCGTGCGGATCGCCACCGAAATCGCCGCCCTGCCGGGGACCTCGGTCGCCAGTATCAAGGCCGCGATGTACCGGGGCCTGGACACGAACCTGACCTCCGGGCTGGCTATCGAGAGCGGGTACTTCCTGGAGACGATGCAGTCCGACGCCGCCCGCGAGCGCATGGGCGCCTACCTGGAGCAACCGGAGCACCTGCGCCGGGGCTGGTTGGAGCGGGCCACCGAGACCCACCACTGACCGGCTCACCGGCTCGGAACGTCCTACCCGGGGCGAACACCCCGATCGACCGAGCTCGTGGACGAGACCGACAACTTCGAGCGGATGTCCGTGCTCAGCGATCGCGGTGTCCTCGCTCATCCACCGCACCCCTTCGACCTGTGCGGCCCTTGGACGATATGCCGGTCAGGCGGGTCGTTGCCGTCTGAGGGCTCGGACCTCACGCAGGTTGTCGTGGGTGCCGGTCGGGCTGGGCCTGTGGCCGGTGTTGCCTACATTTGCGGAGGTCCCGGTGTTCACAGCGCGTACGAGAGTTGGCCTGGACGTCCCCTGCCCGGACGGCGGTTGCCGCGGGGATCGAGACCGTCAGCGGGCAGCGGCTCGTGGCCGGTTGTGTCCGGATCATGGTGTGCATTCCCTTGCATTTCACTTGAAATCTAGTAGCGGATCGCATCCCATGGGCACAAGCGAGCCGCGCGCACGGCGGGATAGCCGCCAGCGAGAAATCCCACGGCGAGACTGATGCCAAAGGCGAGCAGGACAGCGTCTATCGATATGTCGGACTTGCCCAAGAGTGGAGCGATCTTTGGCAGGATCTGGCGGCTGGCCAATATAGCACCAATGCCACATGCGACTCCGAATAGCCCTCCGAGGCCCGCGATTATTACCGATTCGGTTAGGAATTGGCGCAGGATGGTCCCCCTCCGCGCGCCGAGAGCGCGACGTACCCCGATCTCGTTTGTTCGCTCGGTAACCGTGACGAGCATGATATTGGCGAGCCCAAGCGCGCCGATGAAGAGTGCGATCCCGGTTACGCCGCTAGCGAACCATCGCAGCATGTTGAAGATATCAGCCATGTCCGCCGATCTCTCGTCCCCCGCGTAGGTGATACCAAAGTCGCGTTGACCAGGTTCTTTAATGTAGTGCTGGCGATCCATCACGTTCTTTATATCCTTTACCGCCGCAGATACCTGGAGCATGTCGGCCGCGATTACGCCGATACCCTGTACGGTGTGCATACCGCCGAATAAACGCTCCCGAGCTGTGGTCGCTGGCATCAGGGCCGTATTATTTCCGGGGTCATCAGGACCGAGTACCCCAATGACCTCGAAATTCTGGCGGCCCATGATAACTTTTGATCCGATCGCCGCATTGATGTTTCCGTCGAACAGCTCGTTCACAAGTGTCATTCCTATTAAAACGACTCGCGCACCGCCACGATACTGACCGTCAGTGAATGTTACACCTGCCACCACCGCGATGCTCTCCATCCGTAGATAGCTTGCCGTTGAGCCCACCACTGCAGCGCCATATTGTTCGGAGCCGCGGCGCATCATAGTTTGACCGCCCACGATCGGCATTACTTCAGCAACGGCCGACGGATTAGTTTCTCGGCGCAATGCGGCGATATCGGAATCATGGAGACTTCTAGGGGCGTTACCCCCTGTGACATTAGGGGCCGTCGGCGATATCCCGATACCTTGTACAACTGAGTTGAAGGCCAATCGGTAGGTGCCTTCCAGGCCGTTACCTAGTCCGACCATCACTATCACCAGTGACACGCTGATCACTATTCCGAGCATGGTCAGAGCAGTGCGGAGTCGACCTACGCGCATACAGTGAATGGCAACAAGGAATTCTTCCCTAAATTGCATCGCTGTGCTCCTTTGCACACGTTGGGGACCTTGTGCCGGCTAGAGAGCAGCGCGGCGTCAAGCTGTCGGTCTCGTGGTCGTTCCATGCCGCGGCGGCCGATCGGCGTACTGCCAGGAGCATCGCCGTCGCGCTGAGCACTCCGAGAATCAGAGCCAGTAGAGCCCAGCCAAGCTTGTAGAGTGGCCAGTCCAGAGCCACGTCGACCGCCCGCTCGCCAGGTCCCAGGGCAGCGAGGTCCGACGGCTACCCCGATCATATGTGTGCACATGGTGTCGGAGTGGCCATCCGGCCTGGGTCTGACTTACGTGTTAGCCGTGCTGAAGTCGCAGGTCGTGATCTCGACGGAGTTGCGGCAACGTCGCACGCACGCGGTGATTGCCGAGTTGAGCGAGAAGCGAGTGGACGCGGCCTGAGCTGTGGGAACGGGGCGCAAGGCTGGCGGTTGCACAACTGGCTCGTTGTCAATGTCCGACCGTGGCAGGTACCGGGACGGGGACACTGGCTGGGCGCGGCCCTAGATCACCGACAGCGAGGACAATTGCCTATGAAATCTGCTCTGGGTCAGCCGAGACCGCTCGGCCGATTTGATGCGCGTGGCTGACAGTCGGTGCGCGAACGAGGAATTGGTCCTGACCGCTAAAGACGAACCCTGACTCAATGAACATCAAGTCATATCAGTCATGGTACCGGCATAACATCCTCCCCATAGTCACTGTGGCCGTCCTCGATATCATCTGGGACGCTGCAGTAATGGGTGTCACTGACAACGAGTCCAGGCGGAACTTCTCGCATTCACCCTGGTCATGAGCTGTCATCACAGTACTAAGGCCAGGCCTCGCGGACTGCAGTCGATCGACCGACCGCCGCGTCCATCATTTATGTCAAATGGCGCGCCGACCGAGTGGAACTCTCGAATTTGATTGAAATCGGTCTCGCTCCTGTGGGGCGGGCAGTTCGTGTACGGCTGCGCCTTCGAGGTCGCGTCGGCTCACGTTGGTTCGGAGTTATGCTGTGAGCTTTACTGCCGGTTCCTGGAAGATCAATGCCGGAAATCGTTGTTCGGCGTGTGGTCGCCGCCCAGCCAGCGTGCCAGGTCGGCGCGTGCCGATTCCTGGCGGACCTTGTTGATCGCGTCGGCGTCAGGGGAGTCCACCGTGAACTCCAGGATCAGCCCGTTCGGATCAGTGATATAGAGCGAGATGCAGTACCCGTGATCCATCACGAAAGTCCGTGGCTCGACAATGCCCGCCGCGGCGATTCGCTCGCGGATGCCGGATTGAGTCATCGCGTCGGTTGCCAGTGCGATGTGTCGAAATGGCGATGGCGGCAGATCCGGGCCGAACCGGTCCTGATCCGCCTGGTCCGCGAACTGGAAGAAGGCGAGCGCGCTCCCGTCCGCGAGCGCGTAGAACGTGTGACAATATATGTACTCGACGTCGTCCATTTCCGCGACTTCGGTCCAGGTGGCAACCAGTGGCATGCCAATGATCTCTTCATAGAAGACGCGGGTCTTCTCCTGATCCCTGGTCAGGAACGCGTTGTGATGCAGCCGGATCGGCGGCCGCGTCGTCGGGTGCACTTCGGGCACTTCCTGTACCTGCGTCATTGCCGGCCTCCTGCTGGTCTGGGGTAGCCAACCTGGTGATCGCCACGTTCCCGGACGGGCGAGGTCTCGCTGTACGCGTTCGGCCCCCGCCCTCGCACCGTACCTGTAAGCAGTTTGCTCCCACAAGTCTTGTCTTGCAGCATGGTGAGCTGGCATGACTTGCGGTCGAGGCCTGTGCTGCTTACATTTGACGCATGTCGGACGATGTGGGTGAAGAGCAAGCGGAGGAGCGTCCCGCTGGTGACGTGGAGGTCCGTGGTAGCGCGATGTGGATCTACCGGCAGGTCCGGGCGGACATCCTCAATGGCAGGCTGGAGCCAGGCGCGAAGGTCTCGCAGGTTCAGTTGGCGGCGTCTCTAGGGGTCGGTCGTCCGACTCTTCGTGAGGCACTCCGGATGCTGCAGAACGAAGGTCTGGTCCAGGCTGAACACAATCGTCAAATGCGTGTCGCGCCGCTCGAACTCGACGATTTCGAGCAGCTGTGCGCGTTACGGCTGGCCGTCGAGCCGATGGCCGTGCAGCTGTCCGTGCCGTACTTGACCGATACCGACTTGGCGGAGATCGCTAACGCCGAGGCCGCGACGGCCCGGCTCCAGGATATCCCTGACTTTGAAGCGGCCCGGACCGCACATCTGCAATTCCATTCGTTGCTGCTTAGTCGTGCCGGTGACCGGGTTCGGCGACTGGCTGAGGAACTCTGGCAGTCCGGTGAGCGCTATCGGCAGCTGATGATCGGGAGCAGCGCCAATCTGCAGGCAGTCGCCCAACTCGCAGCCATCGAACATCATGCGATCCTGCGGGCCGCGCTCGATCGGGACGGGGCTAAATGCGCCGAACTCGTGGCTACGCACATCACCAAGAATTGCCTCATCATGACCTCGATCGTGGACGGGTCGCATTATCCATGGGTCCTGCATGCTGCTGCCGATCGCGCATGGCGCACGCCCGCGCGCGGCGACGCGCCGCCGAACAAGCCGCGCGGACAGGCGCTGTGACGACCCCGGCCCCAACATGGGCCGAGACCGCCTGACCGCCCGGAGGCCCGGTCATGTCATCGCACCGGCTCACCGAGGCGACCATCGCGGTGGTCCCGGGCGTCACCTAGACCGCCCCCCGCTACCTCGCCGAGCTGAAGGCCGGCCAGCACACGTGACAACCGGAGGAAGGAACGACCAACATGGCCCGAATTCCCTATCCCGACGTGGGGTCGTTGTCGGGTAAGGTCCGCGCGGTCCTGGACCAGATGCCACGAAAAGTGGGGGTGACCTGCATGATCGCCTACTCGCCGGCGCTTGCTGTGTCATTCATGCAGACTGTAAAGGACCAGTTCACCGCGCTTGAGCTGCCGGATCGGGATCGGGAGATCGTCATCCTGACGGTCTCGACGCTGGCTGAGTGCGAGTACGAATGGATTCAGCACGTCGAGTTGTCGGAATCCGTGGGCATCAGCCCATCCGCGCGCCAGTCTATCCGGTCGAAGGATTTCGAGGCGGATACGCTCACCGCACGGGACCGCCTGATTATCACATTCGTCCGGGAGATCGTGGACAAACCTCGAGTTCATGACGACGTCTTCGCCGAAGTCCGCCAGGTATTCAGCCGCCGCGAGATAGTCGAGCTGATCCGGGTTGCCGGGTTCTACTGGTCGCTCGCCCGGTTCCTCACGGTGCTGGACGTCGACATCGACGAAACCGACGGCCTGGAATCCATCACCGCGGCATCCCGGCTGGACATCCAGTAGCTGCCTGAATCGGTCAGTAAAAACACATGCCGATTAACGAGCGTGGAGTGCTCGCCGGCCATTGATCTGCTGCCGGTATGCAGCTCAGTCATCCCTTCGGCGATCGCCTTGGCAGCGCGTCGGGGGTGCGCGCAGCACCTCGGCCGTTTCTGCCATTGCGTCCGAGTCCTCCGGCGAGATCACCGCGAGCGCCTAGCCGCGGACACGCGGCCCTCTCAATGCTCCCGGTGAGTCGCCCGGTGGACGGTCCGTGCGCGGGTCGTCCAGAATCACGCTGCAATATCGGCGGCGTGGGCCCTGGCGGCGCACCGTCACCAAGGCGGAGCAGTAGATGTTCTGCTACCTCGGCTGCCACGGCGAGCCGGGCATGGCGCGCAACCGGTCGGGCAGCGGGTTAGTCCGCGGCGTTGGGTGTCTCTGGGCTCAGCCTTCTTGGTCGTTGAGTAGGTCTCGGATGCGGCGGCGCAGTGCGTCGCGGACGTCATCGGGGGACAGCACGCGCAGCGGGGTGCCGAGGCGGAGCAGGTAGGCGGCGAGCCCGTCCGGGTCGGAGCCGCCGATCGTGGTGATGGTGGCGTCGGGACCGTCGGGATGGTGGGTGCCGAGGTTCGGCGGGACGAGTCGCATTGCCTGATCCAGGGGCAGGGGTAGGCGGACTGTTGTGTAGAGCGGATAGTTGCTGGTGAGCATGCGGGAGACGAGCAGTGCGGCGTCGGGCGGGTCGACGAGGTGCACCAGGTGACCGGTCGGGCGTGCTTGCGTCACCCGGTCGGCCCGAAACGTGCGCCACTGTCCCCGCGTGGTGTCGAGGGCGACCAGGTACCACCGGTGACCGGTGCGCACCAGGCGGTAGGGGTCGACGTTGCGGACAGTGGCCCGGGCCAGCCGGTCGCGGTAGGACAGCTGGGTGCGTTCGCCCCGGCGGCAGGCTGTGGCCAGTTCCAGCAGCACGGCGGCGGAAACGTCGCGTTCGTCGGATCTGGGGGTGTGCACGAATGCGTCATCGAGTTCGCCGAGCCGGTCCGCGATGCGCGAGGGCAGCAATTTCCGCAGCTTCAACAGCGCTGACAGCGCGGCTTGATCGCTGCCCAGGACTCCGTTGAGCGCGGCTTCGCGCAGGGCCACCGCGACGGCGAACGCCTCCTCGTCGTCGAGGCTCAACGGTGGCACCTTGGTACCGCGGCTGAGCCGGTAGCCGCCCCCTGGCCCGGCGTCGGACTGGATGCCGTAGCCGAGGTCGCGCAACTTCGCGACGTCGCGTCGCACTGTGCGCTCGGTGACCTCCATCCGCTCGGCCAGCTCGCCGTTGCTCCACGACGGACGCGTCGAGAGCAGCGAGAGCAGCCGCAGCAGCCGCCCAGACGTGCTCATCACATCGGGCAGCATAAGTCGTAACCAGGACAGAAGCTGTCCTGGTCTCGTCGTAGCGTGGGGACCGCGGGCACCAAGCACCCGGGCCCGCCCGCGCATCAATCCGACCGCTCGCACCACGCGGCGGGCAGGTTGACGCTGCTCGACGGCTGGCCACGACGAAATGAGGAAATGAGATGACGGTGACGAACCTTCAGGACTTCAAGGCCTTGGAGCCGTTCTTCCGGATCATCGAGAAGGGGCTCGCCGGGTTGGTCGACGGCGGACACTTCTTCGACCTGTTCGCCGAGGACGCGATCACCGAATTCGTGGTCACCGTTCCCGGCTACCCGCGGCGGGTTGAGGGTCGCGACAACCTCGCCGAGTTGTATCGGGGGGAGGGGGACATGATAATGCTGGACCGCTGTAGCGATCTGGCCGTCTACCGAGACCGCGAGTCGTCGGTCGTTGTCCTCGAATACACGGTCCACGGCCGGGCCGTCGGTACCGGACACCCCTACACCAACCGCTTCATCTCTGTGGTCACGATCCGAGACCGCAAGGTGACGCACTGGCGGGACTACATGGACCCGCTGGCCGTCCTCGACGCACTCGGCACGGGAGTGCCGGTTGGAAAAGGGACTACCGGAACGGACGCCTGATCCATGACCACACGACTGTCGTGTCCCGCCGTGGCGGGCCGACCACACGAAGACCACCACGCCCGCACAGACGCCGTGAACGTCTGGCCTCGTTGTTGGAGCCCGCAATGACACTCATCACCACTGGGTTCGGCTTCTCCTCCACCGCCGCCGAAGTGGCCAAGGGCATCGATCTGACCGGGCGGCGGGCTATCGTGACAGGCGGGGCATCGGGCATCGGCGTAGAGACGGCGCGCGCACTGGCCGGCACCGGAGCCGAGGTCACCCTCGCGGTCCGCGATACCCGGGCCGGCGCGCGGGTGGCGGCCGAGATCACCGAGTCCACGGACAACGCCACTGTGCGAGTCGTCGGGCTGGACCTGGCCGACCGATCTTCTGTCGCCGCCTTCGCCGCTGACTGGGTCGGTCCGCTGCATCTACTGGTGAACAACGCGGGCGTGATGGCCTGCCCACAGACCTACACCCCTGAAGGCTGGGAGCTGCAGTTCGCGACCAACCATCTCGGGCACTTCGCGCTGGCCACCGGTTTGCGTGGGGCACTGGCCGCTGGGGCATCCTCGGTCGGCGAGGTACGCATCGTGTCGGTCAGCTCCAGCGGACACCAGCTCTCCCCGGTCATCTTCGACGACCTGCATTTCGCCTTCCGTCCCTATGACCCCTGGCTGGCCTACGGGCAGTCCAAGACCGCGAACGTACTGTTCGCGGTTGAAGCGACCCGGCGCTGGGCCGAGGAGGGGATCACCGCCAACGCGCTGATGCCCGGCATGATCTACACCAACCTGCAGCGCCACGTCGGGGGTACGGACAGCGGTGCAGCTCTCCCGGCCGAGCAGTTCAAGACGACCCAGCAGGGCGCGGCGACGTCGGTGCTGCTGGCGACCTCGCCGCGGCTACAGGGAATCGGCGGGCACTACTTCGTGGACTGCAACGAGACCGAAACCCTCGACAGCCCCAGCGGCACACTCGCCGGCGTGGCCCGCTACGCACTCGACCCCGCTAACGCTGCTCGACTCTGGGAGGTGTCCGAGCAGTTAGTCGGCTGACCGACACGGACGCCGAGCGCGACCCCGAGGACCGGACCGCGAAAGACACCGGCCTGACGAATCTGCCCCTGCACGAGATGAACCAGAACCGGATCTGGTGTGCCATCGTCTAGCTGGCCGGCGAACTCACCGCCTGGACGCAGATGCTCACCCTGCCCACCCACCCCGCCAGACGGTGGGAACCCAAGCGCCTAAGGCTACGCCTGTTCTCCATCGCCGGCCGACTCGCCCGATCCTGGCGCAGCACCGCGCTGCACCTGTCCGCTCACGCACCCTGGACCGGTCTGCTCCGGCAGGCCCTGAGCACCCACTCGTCGCCCGTGAGGACGACCCCAAGGGCGGCTGCTCGTTCCTCACAACGGGTCCGGTGTTCGGCTAGCACCGTGACGGTGTCGGGGTCGAGCGCGTTCCGCCTTTGGCGAGCCTCCTCGATTCCGGATAGGGGACCCAATAAGGTCTCGTCCGGAATGGAGGGCGGAAGGTGCAAGAAAAACGCCGTAAATACAGTCCTGAGTTCAAGGCCGAGGCGGCGCGGTTGGTCGTCGAGTCAATGCGCCCCATTGCTGAGGTAGCTCGGGAGATAAGCGTCCACGAAGGGACTCTCGGGTCGTGGGTGAGCAAGTACAGGGCCGAGCATGCTGGTGACGAACCTCCGTTGAGTCTATCGGAACGCGCACGGCTCCGCGAACTTGAGCGCGAGGTCCGCGAGTTGCGGATGAAAACCGAGTTCTTGGGGAAAGCGGCGGCCTTCTTCGCGCAGGAGTATCGGTGAGCGAGAAGTATGCGTTCATCGATGCGGAGAAGGCACAGTATCCGGTGGTAAGAGCGTGCGTTTGGCTTGCCGTGTCCACTTCGGGCTATTACGAGTGGGTGGACCGTCCGCCGTCGGCTACTGCCCGGCGTCGCAAGCACTTAGCCGCGCTCATCCAGGTGATCTTCGACGAGTCCGACGGCACCTACGGGTACCGCCGGGTCCATGCCGCCCTGGTCCGTCAGGGCGACCAGTGCTGCGCCGAGCTCGTCCGTGACATCATGCGTGAGCTGGACCTGGTCGCGTGCCAGCCGCGTCCCTGGCGGCCGACCACCACTGAGGCCGGGGAGGGTGCCGAGGCGCTGCCAGACCTGGTGGCCCGCGACTTCAGCGCGGACGCCCCGGGCACGAAAATGGTCGGAGACATCACCTATTTGCCGACTTGGGACGGATTCGCTTACTTGGCGACCGTTATTGACTGCTGTACCAAGGAATGCGTCGGGTACGCAATCGCCGAGCACATGCGCACCGAGTTGGTTATCGACGCATTGCGTATGGCGGCGCGCAACCACCACCTGGAACCGGAGGCAATATTTCACACCGATCACGGCTCCCAGTATCTTAGTCGTGCGTTCGCCGAGGTGGTTGACCAGCTCGACCTGCGCCATTCGGTCGGACGGGTAGGCTCATGTTTCGATAATGCCCAGGCGGAATCGTTCAACGCAACTCTGAAGGTTGAGCGGGTCAATCGAACTGTGTACCCAACGCGTGAACATGCCCGCAAGGATGTCGCGCGCTACATTGAGTTCCACTATAATACGAAACGTCTCCACTCGGCGCTGGGCTACCGAACACCACAGGAAGCTCGGACCGAGTACCAGAATCAGCGGTCAGCGGCTTAACAACACGAATAGGATCTATCCGGAAAACGCGGGGCGGCCCACTTTGCTGATGCTGCTTGGTGTCCTTCTCCCAGGTGCCATCTTCGTCTTGCCCGATGGATCGTTCGTAGGTCAGGACGGCCTGCTCAAGGTCGATGTGCTTCCAGCGGAGGCCGCACTGTTCCCCTCGGCGTGCGCCGGTCACCATCGTCAGCCAAACCAGTGTGCCCCAATCGGGGTCCTTCCAGGCTTCCGTGATGATGCGCGCCGCGTCAGCAGTGCTGGGGGGTGAGGGATTTGGTTTCCTCGCGGCCGGTGGCTCTGCCTGCGCAATGGGGCTAATAGCTACCCAGCGCCAGCGGACCGCTTTCTTGTAGGCGCCGCTCAGGATGAAGTGGATCTGTCGGATGCTGGACGAGCCGAGCGGTTTGCACTTGTGAGGTCGACACCGGCCGTCGCAAGTGTGTGGGCGAGTCCGGACCGGTTCCTGCACTACCTGCTCACCGAGGAATGACGCCCGCGCTCCGACCGCGTCTGCACCGAGCTGACCAACAGCATCGAGGCGCGCGAGGACCATGGGCCAAGTGACCGGCAGGCCGGAGCCCGGCGTGCGGGCGGGCGGGTTCTCGTTCGGCGGTGTGGGCGCCCCGATGCAGGTCCCTAGAACTCAGCACGTTTCCGGGTGTCGAGAATGCGGCGCTGGCTCCGTCCTCATTGTCGGAGCTGGAAGGTCACCCGGGTGAGCTCCTCGGAGAGGGTCCACAGGTGCCGCTGGATGGCCAGGTCGTAGGACTGTGCGCTGGAGATGATCAGGCGGGGGTGTCCGGCTCGCTGGCCGAGGCCGTCGGGGCCGTAGTACTGGCCGCCGAGCACTGCGGGGTCGGTGGCGGCCCGTAGCGTGGGCAGTGCGCCCATGGCCGCGTTCTGGGTGAGCAGGGGCGCGATGACGGGCTCGATCAGGCGGATGGCGGCGGGTGAGTTGCGCAGGAGTTTGGTGTCGGCGAATCCGGGGTGCGCGGCGACGGCGATGGTGCTGGCGCCGCGTGCGGTCAGCCGGCGCTGCAGCTCGTAAGTGAACATCAGGTTGGCCAGCTTGGACTGCCCGTAGGCCGCCACCCGGTCGTAGGACCGCTCCCACTGCGGGTCGTCGAAGTGGATGTGTGCCCGAATCCGGTGGGCCACGCTGCTGACCGTCACGACCCTCGAACCCGGCACGGTCAGCAGCCGATCCAGCAGCAGCCCGGTGAGCGCGAAGTGCCCGAGGTGGTTGGTACCGAACTGCAGTTCGAACCCGTCGCGCGTGACCTGCCGGGGTGGGTTCATCACCCCGGCGTTGTTGACCAAAAGATCGATCTTCGGGTGCCGGTCCCGCAACTCCGCCGCGGCCGCGCGGACGGACGTCAGCGAGGTCAGGTCGAGCGGTTGGACGGTGAGGTCGGCGCCCGGCGCGGTCTCGGCGAGACGGGCGGCCGCCCGCTTGCCCTTCTCGACATCCCGCACGGCCAGCACCACCGACGCACCGCGGGCCGCGAGGACCCGGGCGGTCTCGAATCCCAAGCCGGAATTGGCGCCGGTGATGACCGCCACCCGGTCCTGCTGCTCGGGGACGGCGCGCTCTGTCCACTTCTCTGTCATGGCTCTCCTCCGTGGTTCGGATCAGTCCGGCATTGCGACGGTTTCTTGCCTGAGATAACAAACCGCTGGTCTCTTGTTGACAGGCCGGCGGTCGAGCTGCCACTCGACGACGACGAAGCCGACCGACGACCACGCGGCCTCCACCCGATCGCGAGTGGCCGACAACCCTGCCGATCGCCTGGCGTGATAAGCACGCCCTGTTCGCGGAAACCGATGAAGCGATCGTGGACGCCCACCCTGATCAGCTCCGGCTGCTGACTCGTGATCCATGCGTGGATCGCCGTATCGACAATGCCCGGGCGGAATGCGTTGAGCGTGAGTCCCGTACCCGCGAGTTCCGCGGCCAAGGTTCAGCGTGTGCGATCCCAACGCCGCTTGAGAACTGGTGTAAGCGTTGCCGCCGATCAACTGGGCCGGCCGCACGGCCAGTTAGCCTATTTCGAGGGGGAGCTCGGGGTTGCTGGTCCACTCGTGTAGCGAGCCGTCGTAGAGGAGGCTCAGAGGGCGTAGCCGCCGTCGACGTTCCAGGTCGCGCCGGTCACGAACCGCGCCTCGGCTCGCGCGAGAAACGCCACGACATCGGCGATGTCGTGGGGTTGGGCGTAGCGGCCAACCGCGGACAACGCTCGCATGGCATCGGCGAACTGCCCGGAGGCAGGATTCATGTCGGTCTCCACCGGACCCGGCTGGACGGTGTTGACCGTGATGCCACGAGGTCCGAGTTCACGGGCAAAAGGGAGCGAGACAGTCCGGCGATCGCTGCCTTCGTGAGCGAGTAAACGCTGAAACCGCTGATTGGGGCCCGCTCTGCTAGGACGCTGCCGATGCTGATGATCCGCCCATCCGCGCCGAGATGCGGCAAGGCAGCCTGGATCGCCACGAAGATCGCCCGGACGTTGACGGCCAGAAGCCGGTCATATTCGGCCAACGGGAACTCCGCCATCGGGGCCACATGAGAGATGCCCGCGTTGTTCACCAGGACATCGAGCCCGCCGAACCGCTCGACGGCCGCCGAGATCGCCGTGCGGAGCGCCACAGGATCCTCACCGTCGGCCTGGACCGCCCAAGCCAGGCCACCGGAACTGATCACCTCCCGCTCGAGGCTGCTCGCGGCCCCGTTTGCCTCCCGGTAGGTGAACGCCACGGCGGCACCCTCGGCCGCAAGCCGCCGGACAATACTGGCGCCGATCCCCCGAGATCCCCCGGTGACCAGCGCACGCCGACCCGCGAGCGAGGCGCCGGCAACGTCATGCAGTTGCGCTGACATACTCATTCTGCTCCTTACGTATCATCAAGTTCCGGGCTGAACTCCGGCGCGCCAAGCGTTCGGCACCCTCCGGGACAAGCGCTTATCCGCGGTGCGCGACCGCGCTCGCCTACGACTGGCCATCAGGTGCGTCGACCGAGAGCGGCTGGTCAGGAGCTGGCCAGTTCACCGGCGAGGCGCCAGGTGCGTGCCCGGTCCGCGTCCCCCGCCACGTCGGTGTAGGTCAGCGTGATCTCGGTGGCACCGGCGTCGAGGTAGCGGCGTAGCCCGGCGGCCACCGTGTCCTCGTCGCCCGCCAGCATCAGCTCCCCGGCTCTGTCCACCCCGTCCCAGTCGAACACCCGCTGGTGGGAGGGGATGTGCTCGTAGAAGGCCAACTGCTCGGTCGCCGAGGCGATCACCTCGGCGGCTTTGTCAGTGACCACCGCGGGCACGGTGATGATGATCCGAGGCGCCGGTCGGCCAGCGCTGGCTGCCGCTTTGGTGAGCGCGGGGACGATGTGTTGCTCCAGCGCCTTCGGCCCGGCCAGGAATGGAATCGTGCCGTCGGCGAATTGGCCGGTGATCCGCAGCGCCTGTGGTCCCATCGCGGCGACCAGCACCGGGATGGTCTGTTCGGCGCCGGCCACCGCAGTGGCAGCGACCGGGTGCGAGGTCACGGTGGCGCCGTCGTAGCCGGTGTCCTTCCCGTCGAGCAGCGGCCGTAGCGCGCCGAGATACTCGCGCAGGTGGGTAATCGGGGGCGGGTAGGGCAGGCCGTAGGCGGGTTCGAGCAGATTCTTGGCGCCGAGCCCGATGCCCAGTTGGAACCGGCCACCGGTGGCCGCCTGCGCGGTCTTAGCCGCGGACGCGAGTATCTGCGGGTGCCGAGGATAGATCGGCACCACCGCGGTGCCGACGAAGATCCGGGGAACGGCTCGACCCACCGCGGAGGCCAGCGCGATCGCGTCGTAGCTGGCCATCTGCGCGAACCACATCGAGTCCAGGCCGAGCCGCTCGGCCTCGGTGCCGAGCTCGACGGCGCGGTCGACGACGTTGGTGGTCTCCGTGGCGGCGAAGGTGGACAGCGTCACGCCCAGTTTCATGATGTTCCTCCGTGGTGATGCACCGGCTCGGCTGATCATGCGGATCAGCTGTGGAAGTAGTGGCCCTTGTCGAGGTCCTCGAGGAGCCCGGGATGTGTCGGGTCCCAGCCCAGTAGCTCGCGGGTGCGCGTGCTCGAGGCTGGGTTGTCGGCGGCGAGGAAACCCGCCAGCCGGCCGAAGTGCTCGCTCGCCCGCTCGGCGGGGACGGAGACCACGGGGAGGTCGAGATGTCGCCCGATCACCTCGGCGATGGTGCGGATCGGTACGCCCTCGTCCGCGACCACGTGCAGCTTGGCTCCCGCCGGGGCCTTCTCCAGGGCCAACCGAAACAGGTGCGCGGCGTCGCGGCGGTGCACGGCGGGCCAACGGTTGGAGCCGTCGCCGATGTAGCCGGAGACTGCCTTGGCACGGGCGATACCGACCAGGGCCGCGAGGAATCCGTGGTCCCCGTCGCCGTGACAGGTCGGCGGAAGTCGCACAACCGACGAGCGGACGCCTTGCCAGGCGAACGAGAGCGCGACTAGCTCGGTGGCCAACCGGGCCCGCGGTCCGCCGGCCGCGGCCGGGTCAAGGCCAGGCGCGTCCTGTTCGGTTCCCAGCCGCCCCGGCGCTAGCACGAGTGTCACCGAGGCGATGACCAGCGGCCGATCAGAACCGGTGAGCGCCTCGCCCAACGCCTCGACAGCGTGCCGGTCCGCCTCGACCGCGCCCTGAAAGTTGCCCGAGAAAGCGGATTCGACGTCGAACGCCAGGTGGATCACACCATCCGACGCCCCGGCCGCGGCACGCAGACCGTCGAGATCGTAAAGATCGCCGCGATGTACCCGGACCCCGGCCTCGGCGAGGGCAGCGGCCGAGGCGGCCGAACGGGCGAGGCCGGTGACCTCATGACCCGCGCCGATGAGCTCAGGAACAACCGCGGAGCCGAGCCAGCCGGACGCCCCAGTGACGAAAACACGCACGCGCAACCTCCAGATCGGTCGATCACCCTCGCCTCAGCGGATACCGAGACCATCGAGACTTGGATTTCAGTCCAGACTGTAATCCAAGTTCGGATTGCAGTCCAGACTGGAGTCTCAATTCTGGTCGAGATCGGGGGCTATAATCCGCGGCATGAGGAGGCCACCGCGCAACCTGGTCCAGCGACTGCTCAGTGCGAGCGAGGAGATACTTCGCCCAGACCAGGCACTTCGGTTGGAGGACATCGCCGCACTGATCGGCTCAGCTCGCGCGACGCTCTACTACCACTTCTCCGGCCGCGACGACCTGGTCGCGTTCCTCCTGGAAGAGCACCTGCGCGTCGCCGCCAACACAATCGCGCTCGCCGTCACAACCACCCAGTCACCAGCCGCGCAGCTACGCTCAGCGATCACCGCGCTCGTAGGGTTCCTCGGGGGGCAGCCCGGAGTATGCGCCGGCATGCTCTCCTTCGCCGGAGCCACCGGACGACTAGGAACCCTGATGGCCGCGAAAGACGCGAACCTCACCGAGCCACTTCGAAAGCTCCTCGACCAGGGTGCCGCCACCCACCATTTCACAATCAACGACTCCCGCGACGCCGCCAACGCCATCCTCGGAGCCGCACTGATCGCCACACTCACCCGCTGGGAAGACGGCCGCGCCACACAAGACCCCGAATTTCAGCAGGCACTGACAGACCAACTCGTCAGGAGCGTCGCACGCGCCTGAAGAAGCCCTGGAAGCGCAACCGGCATCCGCGGCGAGATCGCCTCGGCGGGTCATCCACGAGTACCTGCAGGTGGCGTTGATGCGCGACCTCTCGTTGAACGATCCCCACTGAAGAAACTGTCGTACTCGAACTAATGTTCTAGCTGTACGCGAAACTGGAGATTGGGGATCTCTACCGGCTGTCATGCCACGTGTCGGCGAGTCGGTATTCCTTGACACCACGCACCGGCATGTCGAGTTCACCGTCCAGAAGGTCACGCACTTCCCGCTCGGCGGTGTTGCGGACTCGGGGGCGTACGTGCACGGCGAGCTGAGCAAGGCTCGCTGAGACTGGATCACCGAGAGGGGACAGAGCCAATCGCGCAGCGCGAGATCCTCGGGCAAGGGCGAACGCCCATGTTCGCGATGTTCGAGCATGCAGCGTCGCTCTACCGCAGCCGTCCTGAAGTTATTTACGGGCTGTCGCCCATCCGTTCGATCAGCGATTGGCGGGTGATGCCGTGGTGTGCCAGGTGCTGCAGGACTTTCGAGAGAGGGGCGGGGAAAGCAAAATCGCGGAGTGCCTCACTGATGGTCTCAGCGTCCACGCCGGCATGACGCAGAGTCTCTACCGCTAGATCGTGGCTGATTAGTGGGTTTCGGTCGTCTGAGTCATGTGTAGTTTCCCCCTGCGGAAGGCGGCGCCCAGCGTAATACGCGGGAGTTCCCTCCGGCACCCAGTTGACGTCTGTCCAGGGCCACTCATCGTGTCGGGCTTGGGGGCGGCCTCTGGTCCCAGGTCGATAGTTGGTTGGTAGTCGCGGCCACGATGACGGGGAGTCAGGTCGAGCGGGCCCACTTCAGCGGCGGGGGAACATCACCTCGGGCGCTCATCCGCGACGCTCGCGCCGGGTGCCCCCTAGAGGTCCAGTCGCTTGCTAGCACGAGCACGGCCAGCGACGCGGGACCACGATCACACTGTGCGCAAGGCCTGCGGGGGGTGAGGCACCACGCCTGATCCGAAGTTGCGGAGGGGCGGCCGACGACGCGAGGCACCCTGCCGGGGCTGGCGCGTGCCAGCGGCGGCATCGAGGTCGATGGTCGGTACACGGCTCGTGTGGCCGGCCGGGCGACGGCGTAAGACAAAGTTCCAGGAGCGAGTTGTAGGAGATCTACAAGCGATCAGCGCCGGATAAGGGCTCGGCTGGTCAGGGGCCGCTGTCGACCTGTCCGTTGGTGACGCCGCGCCAGTGTCAGATCGTGTGTGCCGCGGTTGCCGGACTGAGGTGTGGGTGGTTTCTGGATGAGCCGCGGCGGCTGGCCAGGGCGGCGAGGGCGTATTCGGCGGCGGCGATGGCCAGGATGGTGAAGCTGGGTGGCAGCGCGGGTGCGGCATAGGACAGGGCGATCCCGGCCCACATAGCGGCCACGGTCAGCGCCGCGGACAACCCCAGCGCCCTCCAGGGCCGGTCGGTGAGGCGTTGCGCGGCGGCGGCGGGGGCGGCCATCAGCCCGAACAGCAGCAGCGCGCCCACGATCTGGCTGGCTTCCGCGGCGGTGGCCCCGACGATGGCCAGGAACAGCGGTCCGAGCAACCGGACCGGAACCCCCCGAGCGGCCGCGACGGCCGGGTCGAGGCTGGCGAACAGCAGCGGGCGCGCGATCACCAGCAACACCATGATCAGCCCGAGGGCGACCCAGGCCGCGGTCGTCGCCGCCGCCGGGCTGATCCCGAAGATCGACCCGAACAGCACGTTCACGTTCGCGGCGCTGTTGGAGGTGGCGGCGCGGGTGGTGTAGATCGCGAGAAAGAACACGCCCAGCCCGAGGACCCACGCGAACGTAGTTCCGATGATCACGTCGTCGGCGGCGCCGCGCCCGCCCAGTACCCCGAGCGCCACACCGATGGCGATGGTCGCGGCGAACAACCCGAGACGTAGGTCGATTCCAGCGGCCAGCGCGGCCAACGCCCCGGCATACGCGACGTGCGACAGGGCGTCCCCGGCAAACACCTGCCCCCGCAGCACCACGAAATAGCCGACGAGCCCGGACAACAACGCCACCGCCGTGCCGGCGATCAGGGCGTACTGGATGAACGACAGCGACAACATGTTCACCACACCGGTCAGCGGGTTCGCGGTGACACCGGGCAGGGCCGTGACCTGAGGCAAGACGGTGATCATGAGATGCGTCCGACCAGAGCGCGGGTGGGTGTGGTGGGTTGTCCACCGCGGGTGCGGCGCCGGTACCGGTCGGTCGCGCCACGGTAGGCGACGGCGAGCAAGAACGCGGCGAACGCCAGGCTGGTGACCCAGAAACCGATCGGGTAGGGGGAGAAGAACGCGATCGTTTCCCCGATCCAGGTCACCGCCAGGGCGATCCCGACGGACAGGGCGATCCCGGTGGCGGGCCGCGCGGTCAACCGGGCGGCGGTCGCGGCCGGGGTGACCAGCAGCGCGAAGACCAGCAGGCTGCCGGTGACTTGGCTGGTGCCGGCGGCGGCCAGGCCGAGCAGAACCAGGAACGCCGCGCCCAACCACCGCACCGGCACCCCGCGGGCGGCGGCGACGGCCGGGTCGATGCTCGCGAACAGCAGCGGCCGCCCGAGCGCGACCAGCGCGAAGAGACAGCCGGCGCCGGCGAGGGCCAAGGTGGTGATCTGGGGATCGGAGATGCCGGTGATGCTGCCGAACAGCAGGTTGTTCAGCCCGGACAGGAACCCTTTGTAGAGGCTGACGAACAGGAACCCGCACGCCAACGCCAACGCTTGCACGGTGCCGATACCGGCTGATTCTTCGCCGAACCCGCCCACCCCGCCGCCAGTGCGGCCGCCGCCGGGCAGCGCGGCGATCATCAGCGCCCCGGCGATGCAGAACCCGAAGTAGCCGTACCCGGCGTTGATGCCCACCAAGGTGGCGCCGGCGGCACCGGGGAACCCGATCACCGCCAGGGTGTGCCCGGCGAAGCTTTGCCGGCGCAGCACCATCAGATAGCCGATCGCGCCGGCCACCACCGCGACGAGGGTGCCGGCGCGTAGTGCGTTGAGCATGAAATGGAAACTCAACATCTGCGCGACGTCGTCGATGAGATTCCAACTCCACCCCACGCTCATGAATCGCGCTCCCCCCAGGGCGGCAAACAACCCGAGGCAGTGCGAGTCCGTGTGGTGCTCATCGGGGGTGCTCGGGTGGGTGGTCGGGTTGGCCGACGACGACGAGGCGGCCTTCCCGGTCGCGCAGCACGTCGATGGGGGTGCCGTAGAGCATGGTGAGGGTGTCGGCGGTGATGACTTGGGCGGGTGGGCCCATCACCGCGCCGCCGTGAGCGAGGTAGATGCTCAGGGTGTCTGACGCGGCCCGCCGACCTGTGCCCGTGCCACCCGGCCCGAGGACACCGCTAGCGGCGGCCTCGACCGAACTGGTGAGCCGACCCCGCTCACAACGGTGATCCGGGTCTGAGGCTGAGTCCAAGTGTCAATGACACGATCCGCCGTAGCGAGGTCCTCAACGCGCAGTTGAAGGCCGCGCTGAGCAGCCGGGTCATCATCGAGCAAGCCAAGGAGTGCTCGCCCAACACTCCGGAGTGCTTATGTACCATGCATTCGGCCAGCTACGCAGCTACGTACGCAACAACCGTCGGCGGCTGGCCGAGGTGGCCGGTGGGACTCGCCGAACAAACCCGCGGCCTTAACGAAGTGATCCTGGCGAACCCGGCGCCGGCGGCCGAAGGCAGCAGCACCCAGTTTCGTTCGCCAGACGTTCGGGATTGCCAGAACGTGAGTCTCCGATTGCCGTTCCTGGCAGGCGTTGTGGGCGCCCGGTGTCGGATCGTGCGAGCATCACCATCCAACGGCCGAGTCGAAGGCACCGTCATCAAGATCATTACGTGGAATCTGATTTGTCAAGATCAGCTCTGTTTGCCCTGGTTGGCCGAGGTGATCGGCAGCAGGGTCGCGGTCGCCGGGACGCCGAGCTCGCGTGGAGTGGCCCGGCGGGTATGGGAATGTCGATCAGCCGCTCCAGAAGCTGGTCGAGGGCCGTCTGTCCTCCTCGACGGCTGCCCGCTCCTCATCGCTGAGAGGGATCGCGGGCCAGTATGCGCTGAAGATTGTCCTTGGCCTCGAGTAGCTAGCCTTTGCTGGACGCCTTAGGGGTGTACGAAGACGCAACGAGCGCAAGCCATCCGGTGCGGACACTGCTCAAAGAACGTGTAGGTGCAGTAGCAGGCCCGCGCCAGGTGCGCCCATCGAGCGTCCGCTGCTGAGTCGGCCGGGTCGCCTGCCAAGTGTCGAGGGCCTGCCCGAGGATCGGATCTGTCGGCTTGGCGAACGCCGTGCCGGTCTTGTTCGTAGTGTGTCGAGCAGGCAGACCACGTCGCGCGCCAAGATCTGGCCGGAGTCGCCGCCGATCGCGTCGCCAGCGGACACAGCCGACCCGCAGCAGGGCGATCTCGTCGCTGCGTAGCCCAGAAAACATCCAGGTCAGCGTCACGGACCAGACCGAGCGGATAGAAGTGGCCAGACTTGGTCACCGGAAGATCGCCTCGACGCGCCACCTGCACGGACGGGCAAGGCGGCCGGCCCACGAGACCTGCGGGCTGCGGCAGTACACATCGGGACCGAGCCGTGCTCGTTATCCGTACCGATAGCAAGTTTGTCGCTGCACGACCAACGGAGGCCTCGAGTGGTCCCCTCCCACCGCCCAGCGCTGCCCCGAGCGAATCCCCGACTCACCGCTAGGACAGCGGTCGCGCTGGTGACGCTTGTACTGGCACTGTCCGGCTGTTCATCCTCCTCGAACGCGCCCGCCCCTACCACCTCGTCGGCCGCCGGGGTTGTCAGGCACCCGCGCGTAGCGGGCCCGATCACAGCCGAGAACGGATCAACCTGGACCGTGTTAACGGCAACCGGCCAGACCTACACCGTCATCATCACCAACGCGACCGCGTTCGGCACCAAGACTGATCCCGCCACCAAGGACCAATTCAGGGTCGGGGACATAGCCCACGTCGCAGGGACCATGTCGGGCACAGCCATCACCGCAAGCCGAGTGTCCAGCGCTTCCAACCCCCTCGGTTGACCACGTACCACTCGTGTTGGTTGCCGTGGTTCACCTGGTGGTGCCGAGGTTAGAGTCGTAGCGTGTGATCTATGCGACACAGCGATCGTTCCCCTGACGCGGTGTTCGGTGCCCGGGTCAGAGCGCTGCGCGTGGAGATCGGGATCCCGCTGGAATCGCTGGCCGCCGCGGTGCAGGCGACCACCGGCGCAGCGATGACCCCCGGTGAGTTGGCGCTACTGGAGAGCGGCCAATCCCCGATCGGGCTGAATGAGGCGAGGGCGCTGGCGGCGGTCCTGGACATGGCAGTCGAGGAAATGCTGCGCCCAGCGCCCCCACCGGCGAAGCAGCTGCGTCACGCCCAGGAAGCGGTGGGGCGGGCAACTTCGCGGATGGCCGAGGCCAGGACTGAATACGAGTTCGCGAAGACGCATCTGCACGGTCTTCAGATCTCGGAGACGGACCCCGGCAACGGGCACAGCGCCGACGCGGCACAGCCGCCGCCGGTGCAGCTGTCTGCCATCACTCACAACAACAACGGAGGATCCTACGGACTTCACGACGCTCAACGACAAGGCACTGCAGCTGTTGGGTAAGCACCCCGACAAGGTCAACCAGGCCATCGACAAGATGCTGTCGTCGAACGCACGCCCGCTCCACCGCAGGGCAAGGACCCGGTACGAACGGTGTGGGTCGTGGCCCAACACGGCCGCCCGACGGACGAGTTCCTCCGGGGACACCGCGTCGGTTTCGCCGTCGAGGAGGTCATCGACTAACGCACGACTCAGCCGCGCCCTGCTCGCGGTCCTGAGCATTTGATCGGGGCTCTCCGACTGGTCCGGCGGTGGGCGTTGAGAGCACATCGGAGCCCACCCCTCATACAATTCGATACATGTGATTGTCGTGTGGGTTTGTTGTGTACCCCACTGGATCGAGCAACCCGCGGGCATGGAAATCGATCTCTGCGGCGGGTGGTCGACTCATTGCGTTCGACGGTGACTCGACGAGCGTGACCGCCGAAATGACGCAGTGACCAGTGTGGTTGGTGAGGCTTGCGGGTTTCAGGGGCACTCATATTCCGCGATTTGTCGGCTGAGCTCACCGATGATCTCGAGTAGTTCGTCGTGAATGACCATGAGCTCGTCGGGGTGAGCAGCTACCTCGCGCGGTGAGTGGCTAATCTGATCGGCGAGACGGCGGAGTCGTTCACTGATATCTGCCTCTGAACTCAACGAAAACTCCTGGTGATCCGCCCTCCAGTGTCCGGAGGGGCACCGATGTAGAGGGTCGTATGGGGCGAGTTGATGGCGCGACCATCTCTTTTGGCGAGGTCAACGCACGGATGTCGCGGTGTGAGAGACAACGGCACAGAGGTCAGCCCTTTCGGGGTGGACGGACCTCGAAGGGATTGAAGGTTATCAGAATTCATCTGACTCGTATACTGACTTCTGAATATCCTGTCAAGGTAGGACCCGGCGGCGATCATCGGGCGGTGTTACGGAATCTATTCCGCTCACTGCGGGCACCGCACCGCTGGGCGCACTCGCCCACGGTTGGCGGGTACCCGCTTCACCGTCAGCGCGAACGCTCACGATTCCGAAAAGCCCAGACCTCGCTGATCGGAGTAGCGATGAGCGCCGAGCCGTTCGCGGACAGTCCGCGTCGAGGACAACGGACCTGAGCGACTTCCCGGCTCTGGGACTGGCGCGGAAACGAACAGCGACCAGGGGGCAGCAGCCGATGGCCCAACCCCACCACCGCGGCCGTCCAGGTCGGACTCTCCGTGAGCGCGAACACTCGGCCGGTGTCCTCGGCCAACCTCACCGCCTCCGGTCCCTCGACTGGATCACCGGTGATGCAAGAATGTTCGCCCCGGCGATCGATGTAACACATCGGTCCGCCGACCAGGACGAACCTGGCGCCGCCGGCGGCCGGGCGTGATAGAGGTCGGAAGAATGTGCCCGCGTCATGGAACTGGTCGCCGTTCCAGAGCGCATCGGAGAGCACATCGTGGTCGCCAGACCAGGGGAATATCGGTCCGCGGCGCTCCGCCGGGGCGTGTGCCTGCGCCAGCCCTTCCTCCAGTAACCCCACCAGGACGTCGTCGGCTGCGAAACGGTCGCAGGCCCGGTACCGGCTCAGGACGGCGGCGGCCGCAGAGAGATCACCACGGGCTTCGTAGATTCGGAACAGGGCGGTGAACGGCCACTGCACCCAGGAGTGCCGCGACCTCGAACTCTCCTCCTCGGCGCACCACCCGACCAATACGGATTCCGCTGCCGTGAGCTCACCACTGCCGATGAGGACCGACACATCGGCGACCCGCCGGCTGATGATCGGAGAGTTGAAGAACGCCTCCGCGGGAAGGGCGTGATCAAGCTCGGGATCCGGGGCGAGGTCGAAGACAGCGGGAATGTCTGGCCCGTTCGCGATTAGCCCGTCCGATTGCTCAAGGGCGGGATTCAGCCGGCCGCGCAGCAGGCGCATCCCACCCTCGGCGTACGCCGAGTTCGCGGGGCCGAGCAGGCGGTAGGCGGCCCGGGCACCCTCCAGATCCCTGCGGCTATGCAACAGCTGGCCGAGGTCCCGGGCCGCCGCCGGGGCGTGCTGCGGGTCGCCGGATTCGATGGCCTCCAGGTACGCCGCGAGGGCTCCCCTGAGGTCCCCCCGCTCCTGCAGTCGCCGGGCGCGGTCACGAGCGGCCTCGGGCGGCGGCGCAGTCACCGACGCAGTGTGCCTGAGAATCTCCGAAATGGTTACTTACGTCATTGGAAAGGGGGTAATCTCCGACAGGATTACTGAGAGTCCACCGATAACCTTAGATTAGGTCGACGACGACGCCCTGAAGTGCGGAGGCAATCTCAACGGTTGTCCGTGCCAGTAGTTCCAGCCAGATGCCGTTCTTGGTGGCGATCAGGCCGAGCTGGCGCGGGTGCGCATACGTCCCATCGAGGCGGTGGCCGTCCCACACCGTGGCGTCGTCGAACGTGCGGTGGCACACCGCGCAGTGCGCGCGGTCCGCGCCTGCCCACGCGGCATCACAGCGACCGCACGTGATTCGCAGCAAATGGGATTCGACTGGTCGGCGCGCCGCGTTCAACGCCGAACTGGCTCCCGCTGAAGCGGACGACCACTCAAACCGCCCGCGGGGGTTGGCCGGCCTGCTCACCCATCAACCAAGTGCGATGTTCTCGCGGTCGCCTCCGCGAGCTCGGCATCTCTACGTCAGAACGCGCCTTCGCGACCACGGGGCGGCGCACTCCGGGGGGTCACCGTCGGTGGGGTGATCGAGGCCCTGGCGCGGCTTGGCGCGACTTGAGATCACAGTAGGACTTCGCGGTCTGGAGACGCACCAGCTCGGCCGAGCCCGAACGTCGAAACGGAGGGCTGTTCTTGCGGGGGACTGGCGGCGAGCGGTCACCGGCTAGCAGGTGGGTGTGGACCGCGCAGGCGAAGAAGAGGACGAGCCCGCCGGCCGCGGCGGTCCCGACCCCGGGCACGCCGAGCAGGCCCAGGAGCATGCCGGCGGACCCGGCGGTCTTGAGAGTGCCGATGGGGAAGGTCAACCAGGGCAGCGGCACCCCGGCCCGGGTCATGGCCGGCACGATCGCCGGCAATCGTGCGAGGGGCGCGACGCCCGAGAAGCCCGTAGCGAGGACGGCGACGACGGTCACGACGAGGTGGGCGGTGTGCATGCCGGCTCCTGGGGAATGTGCGCGGTGCCCGTTTCACTGGCGGCGGGTATGTCGTAGTGGATGCCGTGGCGGGAGGCGATGGGATTGATCTTGGTCGGGTCCAGCTCGCCGTCGGTCAGCACGGACAGGCCGGCCTCGACCAGGTCCTCCAAGTAGCACTCCCACCCGCCGGGGGTGGAGATCTGCAGGACCCGTGGCGGCGGCCGTGAGGCGCCGCGCAGCGCGTGCGGCACCCTCGCCGGGAGCAGCACGAACGCGCCAGGTTCGGCGATCAGGGTCCGGTCCGTCGAACTCGACCTCGAGGCGCCCGTCCAGCACGTACACGCACTCGTCCGCCCCATACCCGCGACTCTTTCAAATCTTTTTCACATTATGAGAAACTGATTTGTCTCACATTTGAGGATTTCGGACTAGATTGCTGAGATACCTCAGGTTACTCAGGATTATCATAGTAAATTCACATTCTAGATCAATGCTTGCTTCGGTGATCGAACTTATGTTGGTCTATTTGAGTGGTCCAGCGGGATTTGCCGTAACCGATGCGAGGAGTGGCTCGCTATACCCCTCGTGGGAGCGCCGCATGGCGTCCTTCACAGAGACGCACAAAGACGGAGGAAAGAATGGGAAGCAGCAGATGGGGTTGGGTCCGGGACGATGACTGGCGCCGTCGCGGTGACGACGACGACCGTCGCCGGCGTGAGGAGGGTCTATCCCATGATCGGTGTTTCCGGCGATTTGGTTAGTAGGTTTCAGCGGCCGGCCAGCGGTCACTGAAGGTGATGGCGAAGGCGTTGATCACGGGTTGCCAGCGCATCGTCCATCGTGCGCGGCCTGTGCCGGTGGGGTCCAGGCTGCGGGTCACAAGGTACAGGCATTTGAGCGCGGCCTGTTCGCTGGGAAAGTGTCCGCGTGCTCGCACGGCCCGGCGGTATCGTGCGTTCAGTGATTCGATCGCGTTGGTCGAACAGAGCACTTTCCTGATCTCCATGTCGTAGTCCAGGAACGGCACGAATTCGTTCCACGCGCCGCGCCACATTCGGATCATCGCACCGTATTTCTTCAGATACCTTGGTGTCTAAATGGGTTGAGGATCATCCGACTTGTTTCCCGCCTATTGTGTTCCGAGGCGGGGCAACTGTGCAGCTTGGGACCTTGGCACGAAAGGGGCCATCTGGCTGATCCCTCACGAGCAAGCGAGTGAAGATCGTTGCCTATGCGAAGTGTCGTCGTGGAGGAGTGGCGGCCCGGGCGCTATGGGCGTGGCCAAATATCCCCAAAATTGGGTTCGCGCCGGCTCTCTAGTCCCGCCACCGCGACCAGGCACGAAAGCCCGTAGAACAGTAGGGACACCAGCGTTGTCGGCCTTGTCGGGTTCCAGAACTCGGCTGCCGGGGTTGACCTGCGGGTTTAGGCTGCACGTTCGTACTCGTTGATCAGGCCTCCCAGGATCGGTCGACGTTTGATCCGCTGCTGGTTGAGGTCCGGGGCGGGATGATCGGGGCGTGGCGGGAGAAGTCGTTGCGCGCGGTGTGGTCGCCGACCGTTGTAATGGGTGCCGTACTCGGCAAGTACGGTCCCCAGGTTGCCGCTCGCCGAAGATCAGGATGCGGTCGGTGAGTTCGGTTCTGGCTGTCAGTACGAATCGTTGGGCGAAGCGGTTTGCTCTCGGACATCGAGGCGGGATCTTCACGGTGTCGATGCCCGCCTTGGCCAGGACGGCGTCGGACGATGTGGTGAACTGACCGGCCCGGTCACGGACGAGGAACCTGAATGTTGCGGCCTGGTTGTCGAGGTCCATCAGTAGGTTCCGGGCCTGCTGCGTGGTCCAGGCTCTGGTCGGACGGCTCGTGGCCGCAAGGATGTGCGGATGGCGGCTGCCGACTTGCAGGACGAAGAAGACGTAGATCCGTTTCAGGGTTACCGCGCAGTCGATGTGGAAGAAGTCCACGGCCAGCATGGTCGAGGCCTGCGCCCGCGGGAGCTGTCGCCAGGTCGTATCGGTGGCCGGGACGGTGCCGGGGGTATCCGTCGCAGGTTGAGGATCCTGCGGATCGTGGATGCTGCGACGTGATGGCCGAGTTTGAGCAGTTCGCCCTGGGCTTCGCTTGTAGCCCCAGGTGTGGTTCTCGCCCGCCATCCGTTCGATCAGCGTGGCGATCGTGTCGTCGACGGGTGGGCGGCCGGCTCGGTTCGGGTAGGTCCACTTCTTGGCGATCAGGCGGTGGTGCCACCGCAAGACGGTGGCCGGAGTGACCAGGCGGTGACCGCGCAGCATCCTGGGTAGCCGTCGGATCAGCGCCGCGAACAAGGCTCGGTCGGCCCAGTCCAGGCGGGGCTTCGGGCTGGCTCTGCGGAGTACAGCGACCTCGTGGCGCAAGCACGAGCAGCTCGACATCTTTGGAAGCCGGTGTGCGGCCGAGCAGCACCAGCCAGCCGAGAAGCCGATCGAGGATCAGGTAGAGGAGGCGAAACGACACATTCACGATCATGCCCTGCCGCTAGAGAACTGCGATCACCGCAGGTCACGAGCTCAGGCCGACTTCTGGAACCCGACAGGGATGCCAGACGCGCCGGAGTAGCGATGTAGGTCTACATCTCGCCACCGTGTGAGCATGACGAGGTGGAGGTTCCTTCGGGCTGCGCGTGGTGGGAGCCCCGCGGGTTTGAAGGAACCTTCACCCTGCGGCAAGACCCCTACCGTCCTGGTAGCCACCAGCCCGATCAGGAGGACGACGACGTACCGTCTCCGACCAGCGGAATCGGTACGCGATGCCACTGACTTCAGGGTCCTCGGGATGCGGGAGCTGCCGGTCGGTAAGGCCCACCGCCTGCGGGTTCGTCCAGCATTTTGACTCGCGCGGATCATGTCGGCATGCACATGAGCGGCGTACTGGCTGACGTCGTCGCGCTGGCGTTGCTCGCCACGGTGCTCGCCTTCGCGATGGCCCAGCCGCGCGGGCTGCCCGAGGTGACGGTGGCCGTACCGGCCGCCGCGGTGGCGGTCGGGCTCGGGCTGGTCAGCCCGGTGGCGGCGCTGGGCGAGGTCCGCGCCCTGGGTCCCACTGTCGGTTTCCTGGCCGCGATCCTGGTGCTCGCGCACCTGGCCGACGCCGAGGGTGTGTTTCGCTGGCTGGGCGAGTGCCTGGCGCAGGCCTCGGGCGGGCGGACACAGCGGCTGCTCGGTCTGGTGTTCGCCGCCGCCGCACTGACCACCGCGGTGCTGAGCCTGGACGCCACCGTGGTCTTGTTGACCCCGGTGGTGTTCGGCACCGCAGCGCGGCTACGACTGCGCCCCAAGCCGCACGTCTACGCCTGCACCCACCTGGTGAACTCAGCGTCCACCCTGCTGCCGGTGTCCAACCTGACGAACCTGCTCGCGTTCAGCACCTCCGGGCTGTCCTTCCTCACCTTCGCCGCGTTGATGGGCTTGCCCTGGCTGGGCGCCATCGCGGTGGAGTACCTGGTGTTCGGCCGGTTCTTCCGGACCGATCTAGCGGTCGCGGCGCAGCGGCTCGAGCCGGCCGCCACGCCGGCCCCCCGGTTCGCGTTCGCGGTGCTCGGGGCGACCCTGCTCGGGTTCGGCTGCTCGGGGTTTGTCGGGGTGGCACCGGTGTGGGTGGCGGTGCTTGGCGCGGCGGTGCTGGCGATATGGGCGCTTTCCCGCCGCGAGGTCGGCCTCGGTCGGCTGCTGCGCGAGGCGTCCCCGCTGTTTTGTCTGTTCGTGCTCGCGCTCGGGATCGTCGTCACCGCGGTCACCGCCCACGGGCTCGGCGCCGCCCTGGCCGCGTTGATCCCCGTCGGGGGCCCCACCACCCCGAGCCTGCTCGGGTTGCTCGCGGTGGCCGGCCTGGCCGCCGCGCTCGCCAACGTGGTCAACAACCTGCCGGCCACCCTGGTCATGCTCGCCGCGCTCGGCGCCGCGCCGCACCCGGGCCTCGTGCTGGCGGTGCTGCTGGGGGTGAACATCGGCCCCAACCTGACCTACGTCGGCTCGCTGGCCACCCTGCTGTGGCGCCGCTTGTTGGGCGGTAGCGAGGCCGCCCCGACATTGCGCGAGTTCAGCCGGCTCGGCGTGCTCACGGTGCCGGCCAGCCTGGCCGTCGCGGTGCTTGCGCTGTGGCTGGGCTTGACCCTAGGGCCAGCATTGTTGCCATGACCGCGCGCCGGATCCTCGTGTGGCTTCTCGAGGGCACCTGGGAGGCGACCGTGGACGCCGCCGCCCAGATCGCCGCGACCGGCCCGAGCGAGGTTGTCGAGGTCGAGCTACGTGGTGGACGCCGAGATCACCGAGGCGTTGCACGGCGCCTACTTCGGTCTGCTCGGCCGGGGCGCCCGCATCCGCGACCCGGCCGGTGCCGCCGCCGCGCTGGCCGAGCAGGCCTCGGCCGGGCTGCTGGCCGCCGCCGCCACCCGCCTGGGCCGACCCGCCACCCGCACCGTGCGGGTCGACCGAGTGGAACGCGAGGTGGTCGCCGCATGCGAGGGCGCCACCCTGCTGGTCTGCGCCCGCGACGGCGACCACTCCCGCCTCGGCCCGCACAGCCTCGGCCACCACACCCGATTCGTCGTCGATCACGCCCCGTGCGCGGTCCTGCTGATCTGGCCCGACGAGGCACCCAGCCTCGGCTCCATACCACCACCTCCTGACCACTCCCCGACACCACGGCGACCGCCACACCCCGGACCAGCACACCCCGACCAGCACCGACCGCCACGCCTGACCGCCGAGTGAGTCGAGGCCCGCCGGCGCTCGGCGCGTGCCCACGGAAAACAACCCGTGGTTGTCGAGGACCAACGCGGACACGCCCGCCGCCGCCGTGCGATATCAACCGCGGATCCGCGCCCGCCAGAACCGCCATAGCCGCAGGTCAGCGCCCGGCCTCGGTCCAATTACGACGGACGGGCGACGACCTGCGGGCATCCGAGTGATTTCACCCGTGGGACGTTTGAGACAGCAGCCGATGGGGCCACACTTCGCGCCGTATTCCTCGACCTGCCACACGTCGCTGGGGAGCGGACGAGGTGGCTACCGGCCGGGGTCGGTGCCTCGGGGGACGGCGGCCCCGGCCCCTAACCCAGCGGCGCCTGGCCGGGCGACGGTCGCGCCGGGTCGCTGGGGAGCGATCCTGAGATTGCTACCCACTGCGGCGAAGCCCCGAGATACTTGCGAGACATGACGCGGTTTCCCCCGCCCGCGGCGGCGCTGGCACAGCTTTAGGGACGCACCATGCGTGGGTGGGGTCGGTGTGCCCAGTTGCTTGTGCGCCAGTGTTCGAGCCACGGGTCGGTGGCGATCATGGGCAGCAGGTCTTGCCACATCGCGGTGACTCGGTCCCAGAGTTCGGTATCGGCGCCGGTGAGATCGCAGATCATGTGGTGCCCGGTGATGGTCGCGATGACCGATTGGGCCAGCTGGGCGCGTTGGGGGTCGGCGAGGCAGGGGACCAACAGCCCGGCCGCCGCGGCGGCGGCGAGTTGGATGGCGACGGCGGCCTCGCCGTACTCGTACTGATGGGCGGCGGCGGCCGCGGTGTGCCCGGAGCGCAGCAGCGGGTCGTGCAGCAGCCGGGTGCCGCCCCGCACGATCGGGTCACCGACCAGATGTGCCACGACCTGGTCGGACAGGGCCAGCAACGCGGCGAGCGGGTCCAGGCCGTGTGCGGTGACGTCGGCGACCATTTCGGTCCAGATGGCGTTCATTTCGGTGATGACCGCGTCGGCGAGGGCGCGTTTGTGCGGAAAGTGGAAATACAGCGCACCTTTGGTGACGCCAGCGTTGGTGACGATCTCGCGCAGTGACCCTGCGTGGTATCCGGCGGTGTAGAACTGCTCGGCGGCGGCGATCAGCAGGGCTTGCCGCGTCGCGCGGGCCCGGGCCAGCGTCTGGTCGCCCGAGGCCCGGTCGCCCGAGGCCCGGTCGCCCGAGGCCCGGTCAACGGAGGCCCGGTCAACCGAGGCCCGTTTAATCGAGGTGTGGTCACCCGGGGGGATGGTGGCCCCTAGGTCGACCGATGCGGTGCCGCGGCCGCTGGCGTCCATCTCTGGTCCCGATTCGTCGTCAAGCTTCGCTGTGTCCTGAGATCCCGTCGGGTGGCCCAGGGATCTGTCCGCCGCCGGCAACCTATGGGCCGCTCCGCAGGGTCACCGAGACTAGGCCAGAGCGTGTCCTCGTTGCCGAGCGAGAGCGTCGCCGCCGCCATGCGGTTGGTTTCCGCGATCGGGCGGTAGGTCCGCGCCGCGGGCATTGGTGTGAACCTGTGTGACACCCCACATACCGCACGGTACTTTCGCGGGGAGTTTCCGTCCAGACCCCGGCGGCCACCCATTCCATACCGCTGACTGTAGACACGCCGGCCCGCGCGGAGGACGGGCCACACGTGCACCAGGCCGCGAACGAGCACCACCCCACCGCCCGATGGACCGACGTGCGTGGGGGCAGGGCTGGGAATCACACCGCCGGATCCCGGCCGTGGTGCCCCGCCCGACAACGCCAGGAGTCTTAGCTAGCACGGTGGCATCGGGACCCCCGACGCGCGCGTGTGGCCTCCCAGCCTGTGCGGGATGCCGGTGCCACCACCCCCTTGCCGCGTCGGGCCCGCCTCAAGGGGTTCGGGCCCGACGCGGTCACCACCGCATTCAGCACAGGGGTAAGGCTGAGGATGAGCACATCGACGAGGCCGGACGCCGGGCCGGTCGCTGCGTCGGCCGCGGTTTCACCGTCCGAGCCCCGGTGGGAGCCGAGGTGGGAGCCCCGGTGGGAGCCGCTGTCGGAGGCGGAGCTGGCGTTGGCGGCGGACTACCGGCGGCGCACCGAGCTGTTCGCGGGCTGGCGCGAGCTGCTCGTGGACCGGCTGGGCCCGCGCCGCGGCGACACGGTGATCGATGTCGGCTGCGGCACCGGGCTGAACCTCGCCGCCCTGCACGCCGCGGTGGGCCCGGACGGGACGATCATCGCGATCGACGAATCACCCCAACTACTCACCGTCGCCGCCCGCCAGGTCGCCCGACAAGGCTGGGACAACGTGGAGCTGATCAACGCCCCCGCCGAGACGGCGACGCTCTCGGTGACCGCCGATGCCGCGCTGTTTGCCGCCGCGCCGGACGTGTTGGCATCCCCGACAGCGTTGGTCAACCTGTGCGCTCAGCTACGCCCCGGTGCGGCGGTTGCCGCCGGCGGCTGGAAATGGCCCGGCCCCTGGCTGTGGCCATTGCGCGCCGCCGTCACCGCACTGACCGGCCCTTACGTGGCCGAATTCACCGGCTTTGACCAACCCTGGCGACTGCTGGGCGAGCATGCCCCCGACCTGCATGTCACCCAGTCCTGGTTCGGCATCGGCTACCTCGCGCGCGGCCACACTCCCGACCCCACCGGCACCTGTGACACACCGACAACCAAAAGGTGAGGATCATGACCGCTGCCGGGAGAGTCCGCGAGCCTGCACTGAAGTCGTCACCGCGCGCCTTCACCAGCGATGTGGTGGTCCGTGAGGCGCTCGCCCGCTATCTCGGGGCTGTGGCTGAACGCCTGCGGCGCGCCGGGCACTGGGTGAGCGGCCCGACCCTGGCCTTACCCGATGAACACCTCGCCGCGACCCTCACCGCATCGCCCGCGCCCAGCAAAGCTCGCGCGGCTTTGGTTGTGGCCAGCTGGAACGAGGAAACCGGCTGGTCCACCCGCCGCGACCAACCCGATCAACCGGGCAGCGCTCGCCGGTACCTGCACCTGTGCCTCGTGCCCGCCCCGACACTCGCCGCCCAATTCATCACCGCCGCCGTCACCAGCGCCGCCGTTCCCGGGCTGGCAATAGCGGACTACCCCCTGCAGTTTCGCTACCGCACCGGCCGCGCTGAGTACCTGCTGACTCAACTCACCCGGGCCGCATGAGCCCCGCGCCGTGACACCGCCCACCACCGGAGAGGACCGTGGTCATGTCGGTACCACCAGTGTCGATCACCGCGACGCCCGGATCGGGTAATGGCGTGCCGGCCACCGCCGCGAGCAACGAGGTGTTGGCCGGGTTCATTGTCTGGTTGGCCGGTCGCCGGCTGCCGGTGGGGCGGCGCCGTGCGCTGCACCGTGAGGTCGAACGGTTCCTGCGCTGGCAGAACGGCCCCGGACAAAGGACAGGCGGTGCGACCGTCTACCTGCGGCAGCTGCGCCAGGCCTGTCATAGCGAGGCCGAGCTGAGGGTCGCTGGGGAGGCGATCGGGCGGCTGCGCGCCCACCTCAGCGAGCAGCGCACTCACCACGGCGCTGACCACGGCGCTGGTTGCACGCCAGGGGCCGCCCATCGCCGAGGCCGATGACTTGCCACTTGTCGCTGGGGAGCCAGTGAGTGGTATCCGGCCGGGGCCGCCGAGCGGGTCACGCCGGCGGCCCCGGCCCAACGACCGACGCTCACCGACGGCGCTGAGAGGCGGTCCTCGGACTCGCACACCCGCTCGAGATGCGCCTCGTGCCGAGCGGGATCACCTCACCCATGCCCATCGCCAGCGGGGGGTTGGCCCATGCAACAGAGGCCGGATGACACACAGCGCGCGCTCGCGCACCAGTCCCAGGGCGGCCGGTGAACCCACCGATCTTGGTCATCGACGGTGACGAGATGTTCAGTACCGCGCTCACCCTCGCGCTGCGCTCCTACGAGTTCGATGCCCGCCAACTCGCCATCACCGGCGGCACCGCGGCGATCCTGGCCCAGATACGCCATCTCCCGGCCGGGCTCGCCCTACTCGATCTGCACCTGGGACACGACGAGCACGGCCAATGCGTCGACGGTGTTGAGCTTGTCAACCCGCTGTGCACATGCGGCTGGGCGGTACTGGTGGTCAGTCACTGCCGCGACGAGGCGCGCGTCGCCGCATCCATCGCCGCCGGCGCCATCGGCACCCTCGCCAAGTCCTCGACGTTTCAAACCCTGCTTGACACCGTGTTCGCCGCCGTCGGCGGCGAGCAGGTCATGACCGACGATGTACGCCGTGACTGGGTGCAACGCCACCACGCGCATACCGCTTGGCAACGCCAACTCACCCAACGCCTGGGCCGGCTCAGCCCCCGTGAACGAGAAGTACTTGACCTCCTCGCCGGGGGCTACCGAGGCTCGGCGATCGCGGAACGCTTCGTGGTCTCGTTGGCCACCGTGCGCACCCAAATCGGCGCGATCCTGGCCAAGCTTGAAGTCAACTCCCAGCTCGAAGCGGTCGCGGTCGCCAACCGTCAACCACCCACCTCATGAGCGGCCACGGGGAGGCCACTCGATCTGGTGTTCCGGGGTTGATCCGGGCACATGGCTCGACATGCGATCAGCACCGCGCTCGGAGATGCTCTGATTCCGCTGCTAGATCTCTCGAAGGCGGTGAAGGCATGACCACCCACAGCAACGGCGCTGACGGCACGCACATGCAGCGACAGCAGGGCGTGCGAGCCGAGGATCAGGCGGCGCGCAGGACGTGCTCCGGGCGCTCGTCAGGCGACTACTCACTGACGAGACGCTGGCCCGCGAGATCCGCGCGGACCTCGCCGACGATCGTGAATCATCGTGATTTCCTCCAACCGGAGCGCTCTAGCGGCGTTCAGCCTGTGAGCTGATGGGCCTCACCGACTGATCAACTAGGCCGGCCTTCTGGTCGGCTACCCCCGCCCGGATTCGGCCGGCTACGCTCGGCGGTGGGTCGGTATCCAGCACAGGGTTCCCCTCGGGTGTTGGATATCTCGGCGCCGGCGGACCCAAAACCGCCAGCGAGACCGCCGCGGTAGACCTTCCGCCACACCCCCTCGTTGGCGGGCAGGGATCGGCGGCGGTCTTCCCATATCGGGCGACACCCCGCGCTGGGGCCGGTGGACGGCGGAGCGCGAGCGGCGAATGGCGGTGCCGCCTCCTGCCTAGCGCGGCGGTGATGGCGCGGCGGTGACGGTGAACGAGGAGATCATCTCGGTGAGGACGGGCTCGTCGATCTCGGCGCGCTCGGTCAGACAACTGCCCACCAGCGCGTACACGCTGTGCACTCCGGTGACCGACCGGTCCGCCCCCTCGGTGGTGACCATCAGGTGGCGCACCATCCGGCCCTCCACCAGCAGATCCGCCCGGCGAATCGCACTGGGCAGATGCTCTTCGCTCTGCCCGCCGTCGGGACCGAGCGCCTCGATGTCGGTGGCGCCGGCGCCGAGCAGCGCCTCCTCGGCCAGCGCCACGAGCTCCTTGTCCGGGGGCAGCCGCTCGCCGAAGACCACCAGGTTGACCCGGAAGTTGTCGCTCGGTGGGGCCAGGAAGGCAATCAGGCCGGCCGCCGGCTCGATCGCCGTCCACTCGGCTGGCACATCGATCCGGAATGCGCCGATGCCCGGGGAGACCGAATTCGGCCATCCCACGTTCCGCATCGACCCATCCGAATTCATCGCGCTACCTCATCCGGAATTGGGCGCGCTGTCCAGGGCCGAAGCGACCGTCCCACATCAGTTTTCGTCGCGCTCCACAGCTGTGGTCGTGTGATGCGATGGTAGATCGACAGTGGGTCCGCGCCACGAAAATGACAGTGGCTCGAGGCCTGTCGCGGAGGCGGTCACCGAGGGCGGGTGTGCGTGCTCAACCGGGCCCGGCGATCACTTCGTCGGGCGGGCTAGGCCGCCGCCCGACAGTGGTGTGGGGCCGGGACGACGTGGCCGTCCGGCAGGAACTCGCCGCCATCATCGAAGATGACCACACCGTTGCAGAGTCGACACCAGCCCTGCTCCCAGTGCTCGGCCTCGATCCGCGCGGCTCGGTGATCGGGTGTGTTCGCCGAGGGACACGGCGGCTGGTGCTGGCACATGGTCCACCTTCGGTTTCCTGATCGGGCCGCCGGCGGCGGCTGGCGGCGGGTCACACCGCCGGAAAACAGTGACGCCGCGAAGCGGGAACCAGGCCGGGCCGGGGGGTCGCCCGTCTTGCTCCCGCTCCGCGTCGTTCTGGGGGACGCCCGGGGAGGCGCCCGCCCCTTTGGGGAGCTGGACCTAGATGTTCCCGGACAGCGAATCCACCGCGCTAGAACCGAACACGCCGACTTGGGCATCGACGGGGCGGAAAACGTAGTTGCCTCCTGGACGCCCACGCACCGCGCGTGCCGCCCCGATCGGACGTGGCGGCAGAACGAATCCGGCTCGACCTGCGAGCTGGACTAACGCGCGTCGTGTCGTCGCGCGAACTGTTCGTACCCTTTGTCGAGGATGCAAGCGAGCGCTCCGGACCGGTGAAACGCTTCCTTGACCTCCTCGCGGCCGAAGTCGTATGCAGTTGCGTCCGGGTCGTCGTCTCACGGGCCGCCCTCGTCCAGGAGGCGATGCGCGAACGAGTTGCGGCGCGCAGCCAGCCACTGGACATCGTCGAGAAGGGTCCGGGCCTCGCCGGGATCAGGCCACAGCTCGGCGAGCGCTCGCGCCTTGCGGATCAATCCGCCGTGCGGGCGCTCGCCTCTGGCAGCCCGGAGTCGCGGGGACCGGCCGGAGGCCGCGCGTTCCGGCGGTGCCGGGGTGCTCGCGTGCGGGATGTCCTGGACGTTGTAGCCGTCGACCGTCACCAGCCCGGACACCGAGTCCGGCCACAGTGCCGCCAGGAGGCAGGCTGCTGGACGGTTCCCGAAGCCGGACCGCCCCGTCGTGGTCGGCGGCCCAGTACCTGGCTCGTGCGACTCGGTGGCCCTTTTTGCCGACCACGTCGTGGTCGCGGCCGATGTCATCGAGAGCTGGGTCCTGGAGCACTTCGCCTCCCAGCAGTTGAGCCGGCCGCCGGAGGATTCGTCCACCGGATTCGCGGTCTTCCTCGCCGCGTTAGCCGAACGATTGGGCGATCCGCCTATCTCCGCCAGCCTGCTCACGGTGTCTCCGTACCGCGCGGAATACCTGCACGGCACCCTGGAACCAGGCGGGGAGGCCGATCCCAGATGGGCGGCCTACCACACCGAGGTCCAGTGCCATCGTTACCGCGGCGCGGCAACATCTGGAGTGATCGCCATCGGGCGAGGTCCAGGCGGGCGCTGGGATGTCCATTTCCGGATGAATCCGACGGCTCCGGGAGTGGGGCCGCGCACGAGCTCTTGACCGCGGCAAAGACGGTCGTGCCGGATCGCGGGCTGCTGTTCGGGTCTGCGCCGCTGCACGATCCACGGCTCTTACGCATCGGCATGTCCAGTGGCTTCCGGCCAGTCTGCACCGAGGTGCTCTTCCTCACCCGACCGAGGGCGTGAGGCTCGGCAGGGTCGCCAACGTGGGATCGCGGCGGATCGCGCGGAGGAACTGTGAGAGGCCGTCGAAAGTGCTTAAGTGTTAAGTGGGTCGCCGGCGCCCGTGTCGTTGGCCCACTACGTGCGGAGGTAGATCAGTTGTCTACGGATGGGACGTTAAACGCCTCTGCGCGCTGCTCAATCGCCGCGATCGTGTCTATGAGGTCGCCAAGGTTGGTGTATATCTTGTCGGGCAGGTGCCGAAGAGCCTCCCGCACCTGGCCGCTCGCGCAATTGAAGTCGGCCCAGGCGGCGGTCTGCCAACGCCGCGCCGGCCACGGCATGCCGGCCAACGCATGATCTAACTGCTCCCTGCAGATGATCATCATCGCGTAGTCCCCGCCCCCGCCCGTTCACTAGCCGAGCGGCGGATTGCCAGCATCCCGCGAGTAGCCACCAGACAGCTCGGTAGTGATCGCGGTCACATTACCCTTTGCCTCGGCAACCTGCCATCACTCGAAGGGGCCACCGGTCTGCTAGGGCTCTCGGATTTTTGGCATGACGCTGACCGGGTCAGCCAGGTCAGTTGCCGCCCCCGCTGTGCGCTGAGTTGAGGGCGAGGCCCGCCTGGAATGCCGCGCGGCGATGGCTTGCATCGCTGCGCCGCTGAAGCCGCCGGCGAGCTATCGAGACAACGGGTCTCGCACTAGCTTGCGAGACCGCTCGACTTGCGGAAAGCTCTCAGCCGAAGATCATGTAGGTTCGAGGGCCGCCCGGCGGTAGCCCCACCGGGAGTCAGCCGTCGATGAACTGCTTGGTCGCTGCTACGTCGAGCTTCACCCGCACGGACAGTTCGTCAGCCAACTCGTGCGGCGCCCCGGCACTGTCGATGAGCATCGTGCGGGCGCCGCGGAGGACCTCGTCGAGAGTCCGCTCGAAGCAGGCTTCCTGCGGAAGTCCTCGCACGACCGCGCAGTACCAACCGTCTGACCAGCTGACTCGAACCTCGTAGGTGTAGGTACGGAGCCGCTGCCAGTCCGAGTCAGCGATCAGATCGCGAAGCGACGGGGCGATCCGTCGCGCGGCTTCCTCACGTTCCTGTAGCCACTCCTCTATTTGATCAATGATCATCGTCGCGGCCAGGCAAGACTCGTCGTCGAAGCAACGGTAGGTGCCGGCGGGTAATACTCGGATATTGAGCCTCGACTCGCCGAAGGCGCCGAGGCTCCAGACGGCTTCACCTCGGACGATGTCGAAATGCCAGCCTGCTCTGTGGGCTAGCAGATCGCCGAGAGCCTGCCATTTGTCCAGCAGCTGGTGTCCTCCGCCGTAGGTCAGGCAGGCATCGGTGTAGTGGTTGTCCCGGTAGCCGATCTCGACGGTCATATGGGGTGGTGCTTTCTCAGGCACTAGACAAGCATGGCTCATGGAAGCACCCGCCGGTGACGAGTAGAGGGTGCCCGGGTTCTGAATTCGCTGGCACTCGAGTCGGATCTCGGTGCCGTTCGACTGGTCTGACCAGGCGTTTTCAATCTCCCTGGCGGGTAGGGGAGACGGGTTTTGTGATTCCGGTGACTCTGCGACTTTAGATTGTCTGTTCGGATCATTCAGCATCGGTGGGAATCCGCGGCTCGCGGGCGGACCTGCCTCAGTCGATGGCTAATCTAGCCATTGATCTGCGTGGCGTTAGCGGTTGTCACGTTCGCCCCCGCCGCTTGAGTCAACTTGTGGCGCCAGTACCACCACGGTGGGCCCACGACGCCGGCGCGGCCAGGTCCAAGCATGGTGATCTCCGTTGGGGCCGAAACGAACAACGCTCCCAGAGACTGCGCGACAGAGCCAGACGAGCAAACCGACGGACAGTTGATCTACGTCCCGTTGCTTCTCGCTGTATCGCAGGGGGAAGCGCGCCGCCGCCGGGCGTCACGGCCGCTCGGCCTTCGTAGTTGGTCGGGAGTACCCGAACGATTAGGTTCCGCACACGATGATCAACTGCGAGTTCTTGGCTGCGATGGCGCCGGCGCTGCCCGATAGCGGCTCCGCCGATCGTCATCTCGACTCATCAGGGACGTATGTGGCGTGTGCTGGACTGCCGGCCCACCGCGGGCCTTGTTTAGGGGACTTGTTTCCTTCTGGTGAAGGGTGCCCGGCGAGGCGTGACCAGGGGAACAGCGCGCGGTACGTTCGGGATTGCGATCCGCCTCAGACCGGCGACCACCGAGTTCCTACCTGCCGGCACATGACGACAGTGATCGACTGGGCGGGGGACAGCATTATGCCACTCGACCAGGCACGACCCGACCTCACGAATCGACCCGCTATGTGCGTGACCGCGGAGCTCAACGCAGGTCTGGAGTGGGGCTCCAGCCCCGAGATGAACGCGTTCGAAGCCACGATGTGGCGAGCCGAGCCGACCATGCACTCGCCGGTGCTTGCCCTGCAGGTGCTCGACACCGTCCCGGACTGGGAGCGGTTCATGGCCGCGCACGAATGGGCCGTGCGAATGGTGCCGCGTGGCCGCCAGCGGGTGGTCGAGGCACCGTGGGGACTAGGCACCCCCCATTGGAGCCACGATCCGAATTTCGACCTCGAAGCTCACGTGTCGCTGTCCTGGCTGCCCGATGGGGGCGGTTGGCCGGCGTTGCTGGAGGCTTCCGCTCAACTGGCCATGGCCCCGTTCGACCGCGCCAGGCCCCCCTGGGAGGCGGTGCTGTTCCACGGGCTCCCGGAGGGGAAAGCGGCCTACCTGCTGAAGATGCACCACTCCGCCACCGACGGACTCGGTCTGGGCCAACTACTGGCTCAGCTGCACTCCCGACAGCGCAACCCCAGAGCCGACAAGCCCCAGCCCACGCCACGAGGGGGCGAGCAGACCAGCCCGCTGGGAGTGCTAAGACATCAACTATGCCACGACGCCGCCGCCGTGCCAGGACTACTGGGCGGCGCGGGGTCGCGCACCCTCGCCGCCCTGAGTGACCCGGTCGGGTCGGTCCGCACCGCCCTGCGCTACGGGAACTCGCTGCGCCGCGTCCTGACACCACCGCACGCCGCGGCGTCGCCGCTGCTTGCCCATCGCGGCTCGCAGTGGCGCTTCGCCGCGTTGGATGTACCGCTACGGGATCTGCGCGCAGCCGCGAAAGCGGTCAAGTCCCCGGTCGTGGTGTTTCGCGGTTGACGCGTGATCTTCTGGTTGTTGTCAGGCGCTGAGCGCTGGAATGTCGCTGGTGGGCACCTCCTCGGTGGTGTTGGCGGGCTGGTCGGGGACGGTGGTGATGCGGGCCCGGGCTAGGACGTCGAGGCCGAGGTAGCGCCGTCCTTCGGTCCATTCGTCGTGCTGCTCGGCTAGCACCGCGCCGACGAGGCGGATCAGGGAGTTGCGGTCGGGGAAGATCCCGACGACGTCGGTGCGGCGGCGGATCTCGCGATTGAGCCGCTCCTGGGGGTTGTTCGACCAGATCTGGCGCCAGATCTCCTTGGGGAATCCGGTGAACGCGAGCACATCCGCGCGCGCGGTGTCGAGGTGCGCGGCGACCGTGGGCAGTTTCTCGGTCAGGGCGTCGAGGACCCGGTCGAACTGGGCGTGCACCGAGACGCCGTCGGGCTGGTCGTAGACCGAGTGCAACAACGCCCGCACCCACGGCCAACTCGACTTCGGGGTCGCGGACATCAGGTTCGCCGCGTAGTGCGTGCGGCACCGCTGCCAGCTGGCACCGGGCAGGGTCGCCCCGATCGCGGCCACCAGCCCGTTGTGAGCATCGCTGGTCACGAGCTTGACCCCGGTCAGGCCGCGCGCGGTGAGATCGCGAAAGAACCCCAGCCAGCCGGCGCCGTCCTCCGCGGAGGACACCTGTAGCCCGAGGATCTCCCGGTGCCCGTCGGCGTTCACCCCGACCGCGAGCAGGGCGTGCACGTTCACCACCCGGCCGCCCTCGCGGACCTTGAGCACGAGAGCGTCGGCGGCCAGGAACGTACGGGCCGGCGTCGAGGGGCCGCGTCCGGAACTGCTCGACGACAGTGTCGAGCTCGGCGGCCATCACGCTGACCTGCGACTTCGACAGCCGGGTGATGCCCAACGTCTCGACGAGCTTCTCCATCCGTCGGGTCGAGACCCCGAGCAGGTAGCAGGTCGCCACGACCGTGGTGAGTGCGCGCTCGGCGCGGCGGCGACGCTCGAGCAGCCAGTCCGGGAAGTAGGAGCCCTCGCGCAGCTTGGGGATGGCGACGTCCAGGGTGCCGGCGCGGGTGTCGAAGTCGCGGTGCCGATAGCCGTTGCGCACGTTGGTCCGCTCCGGCGACGGTTGGCCGTAGGGGGCGCCGCAGACCGCGTCGGCCTCGGCGGACATGAGGGTGTTGATGAACGTGGTCAGCAGCGAGCGCAGCAAGTCCGGCGAGGCGGAGGCCAGGTGCTCGTGCAGGAACTGGGCAGGGTCGATAATCGAGGGTGCGGCCATCGTGTGAGTCGCTTTCTGGAGTGCTGTGAGAGGTCTCCAGAAGATCACGCGGTGGCCGCCCTACACCTCGACACGCCCGTCACCGGGCCGGTCGCACACCACCTTGGTGGACGCCACTGCGAAAGCCGCCGGCGCCACGATCAACGACGCCTACCTCGCGGCACTGCTGGGCGGATATCGGCGCTATCACCAGGCCCTCGGCGCGCCGGTAGAAGCCATCCCGATGGCCATCCCCATCCCGGTCCGACGCCCCGGCGAACCCGGCGGAGGAAACCGGATCGCCGGCGCCCGGTTCTCCGGCCCGGTCGCCACCACCGACCCCCGAACACGCATCCAGCAGATTCGAGCACTCATCCTGTCCGCCAGATCCGAACCGGCAATCGACACCATCGGCCTGATGTCACCCGCGCTGGCCCGGCTGCCGGGCCCGGTGATCGCGGCCATCGCCGGCTCGCAAACTAAAGGCAACGACCTTCAAGCCACGTTCGTACCCGGCCCGCGCGGCGATCTGTACCTGGCGGGCGCCCACATCGAACGCGTATACCCCTTCGCGCCACTGCCCGGCTGCGCGGCGATGATCATGCTCGTAACCCACGGAGACACCGGCTGCGTCGGGGCCAACCTCGACGCAGCCTCCATCACCCAGCCCGACCTGTTCACCCGTTGCCTGGCCGACGGATTCACCGAAGTCCTCTCCCTCCACCACCCCTCCACCACCCCCACAATCCGCACCTAAAAGTGTCCGAATAGGGATCCCTTCTGAGACGGTCTTGTCCAGGAAGCTGGACGGCTTAGCGATGTTCCTGGCGCGCGTCTCGCCTCAGTCCAATTACGACGGACGGGCGACGACCCGCGGCACACGAGTGGTTGCGCCTGAGCTCCACGCCGGTGGGCTGCCCCCTGTGCGGCCGTGAGGTGTTGGTTCTCCCGGATCGCCGGCAGCGCCAGCGAGAGCAGGATGATCTCCATCGCATCGAACACGTGGGCGAGAAGGCCGCCACCGACCACTACCCACCGTGTACGTGCCGTCATCGCGCGCTCCTCATCGGACGGCGACTCGCAGCCTGTACGGACGTCCGGTCAGGGCGGTCAAGGGCGTAGCGTGTCCTGGTGGCCACCGACGCTGCGACCGGTCCCGACCGGCGCAACCGCATCCTCGACGCTGCCGAGCGCGTCTTCGCCGAGGAGGGCTACCACGGCACCACGCTCCGGGAGATCGCCAAGGTCGCCGACGTCAAGCTCTCCCTGATCGGCTATCACTTCGAGTCGAAGCTGGCCCTCTACACCGCGGTCTTCGTGCGGCGCCAGCACGTCAACGAGGAGCGGTTGCGCCGGCTGGAGGCGATCGAGAACCTCGACGCCCCGGACGCGCTGGAGCAGATCGTGAGTGCCTTCATGGACCCGGTGGTGAGCCTGCAGGGGGATGGCTCCTGGTACCGGCGGCTCGTGCTGCGCGAGGCGGCCGACCCCTCCAGCCCGGAACGCGGAGTGATGGGCGCACTGTTCGACCCTATGGCCCGCAAGTTCATCGAGGCACTGAAATGTGCGCTCCCAGGCAAGGCGCGCGGTTTCTACGAGTGGTGCTACCTCTTCGCGGTCGGCGCGCTCACCCAGAGCGCCTTCGACGACCGCATCGCCTCGCTCGGCGGCGTGCCCGGCGCGGCGGAGAAGAACGACCTGTTGCGCTCGTTCATCACCGCCGCGCTGCGTTACGGATGATCTTGGCCAGGGATAGCGGGGGCTACCCGCTATCAACCCGCCACCGGCGACGTCACCCTCTATGTCACCACCACCCCCAGGTGCGCCACGGCCGCGGTCGCCGAGGCAACTGCACTGCACCCCTGGCCGGCGCTCCCAGATCCACGTGCAGAACCAGAGCGATTACCGCGCCCACACCACCGGACAGGTCGCGCTCGCCATTGTCATCGCCGTCCCTCTGTGTGATCAACACCCGAAGCCTGGGTCATCGGCGCACCCGCGAGGTCGGGCCGTTAGAGTGCAGGTGAGAAGCTCAAGCGGCGCGGCGGTACTCGTGGATCAGGCCGCCGAGAACGTCCACCCGTTCGATCAATCCGTCATCGTCCACGCGGTTAGCCCGGACGAGGGTTGGCACCAACACCCCGATGTCCAAGCCAAGACTACGATGCGGACACGATGCGGACGGGCTCTATTGAAACGCTCCAGATTGGCAGGCTACAGCCTGCGGGGTGCAAGAAAGTCGGCCAACCCCTGTGACTTGACCGTTCGGGCAGGTTCTTATGTGGCCGCGAAGGTCAAATTGAACGCGTTCGGGAGTGCTAACCGATTATTTGAACGCGTTCAGCGGCAGCGTCTGAGCGCTTGAGTGTTCTGCCGACCCAGCTCCAAGCACCTGACCGAGTTTTCGAGCCCCACGGGATCATTCTGCGGCTGCCGCGCGAATGGGTTTGGTGTTGATGCGTTGTGCGGATGCGCTGGGTGTGATCCTTTCTTGATCAGGCGGCATGGTTCGCAGGATCCGTCGCTTCCTGAGGCGACTTTTCATCACTCCCAGCAGCCAGTAACAGCGGGGCAGCCCGTCAGTAACAATCCAGGTAGCCGCTATGAGTCGACTCACAATATCGGCGGTATGGTCTGGCACTAAGGACCGATCCTTGGGGGAAACTGGGTAACACCCAATCGGGGTATTGACGATATATCAGCCGTCGATAATGGTGTGAGCCTGTTGCCGAGTTAGACGGCGTTGGGAGAACCGGACCATCCACGCAAGCTCCGCCAGCTGTTACACGACCGGAACGCTGACGTGAAGTCGTGGACACATCCGTCATCGACTAGATCTTTTCACGGCTCTCGGAGTGGAGTATTTCCACTGCTGCATGCCGCTTTTGATCGACGTAGGCGTCGACTTCGCGATGTCGAGGGGATACAGATTCGCGATCAATGTCGAAAGGGAGGTAGATTCGACGTGGGGAATCTTGGTGATCGACGCAGAGTTGTGGTGACGGGAACAGGGGCGGTTTCTCCGGCGGGCACCGACTCGGAATCCCATGCCTTGGGTCTCCTGGCTGGATGGTCGCTGTGCGAGGCGCTCGGCAGCGGGTTCGAAGAATTCGATCATGCGATTGGGTGCCGGGTCGCGTCCACAGAGCACACCGAGGGGTTGCCGAGGCATGTCAGCCTGGGCTTGTCCGCGGCCCGCGAGGCGGTTGAGGATGCCGGGCTGTCGGATCGGGAGCGCGCCGAGACCGATGTCGTCGCGGCGACCGCGATCAGCGCCATTGTGGAGTTGGAGGTCGCCCACCGCGACGGGGTGGCTCCGCCGGCCGGCTGGTTCGGGTTCGACCTGTTGACCGAGCGTGTGCGGGCTGAACTGGATACCGGTGGTCGCTCGTTGACGATCTCCACCGGATGCACCACGTCGCTGGATGCCCTCGGTGCCGCGGTCGACGCGGTCGCTTCCGGTCGTTCCGCTCGGGTGCTGGTGGCCGCCGCGGATGCCCCGTTAACTCCCGCGGTGGTGGCCGGCTTTCAGCGCGTTGGCGCGTTGTCGACGCGGCCGGTGTCACCGGAGCGGGCGAGTTGCCCGTTCTCCCGTGAGCGTGACGGTTTCGTGCTCGGCGAGGGGGCCGCCGCGCTCATAGTGGAAGACGCCGAGCTGGCCGCCGTCAGAGGAGCGCGGCCGGCCCTGGAAGTCTGCGGTTGGGGGTCGGTGTCCAGCGCCTATCACATGACCGGCATCCGCAAGACCGGTGAGGACATTGCCAGGTCCATGCGGCAGGCGTTGGACAACGCGTGCGTTTCGGCCAGCGCAATCGACTGCATCGACGCCCATGGGTCCTCGACCCCACTCAACGACTCCAGCGAGGCTGCCGCCTTCGCCGAGGTCTTCGGGCACCGGTCCGGTTCGATGCCGGTCACGGCGCAGAAGGGCATTATGGGCCACGCGCTGGGGGCGTCGAACCTGCTGGAAGTCGTTGGGTTGGCTGTCTTACTGCCGAAGGGAGTGCTGCCGCCGGTCAAGACCACAACCACCGAGACCCTCAACGAGCCGGTGGACCTGGTGCTTGACGAGCCCCGACACCTGCGGCCCGAGTACCTGATCAAGACCAGTAGCGGGTTCTCCGGCTTGCACAGCGCGTGCGTGATCCGGGTGATCTCATGAGGACCGCGGTCGAGGAGCTTGAAGTGCTGGCAAGCCGGGTTTTGCTGCCGGTGGAAGGTGAGACGGTCGAACTTTCCAGCGGGCGACCTGACCAGCCCGTCGTCGAATTGCCGGCCTTCGCCGAGGACCCCCGCTATGCGGAGGGGGTGCCCCCGCGTGTCGGCCGCCGCATCGACCGGTTCGCCGCGCTGGCGTATCGGGCGGTGTCCGACCTGGTCGCTCCGCTGGTCATGCCGGCACCCGAGCGGGTGGGTGTCTTCTTCGCCAACACCCGCGCGGGGTGGTCCTACGCGCATCCCCAGATGGAGTTGCTAATCAGCCGAGGGCCTTCGGCGGTGCACCCCTATTTCGTTACCGCGTGGTTCCCGACAGCGGCCACGGGCGAGGTCACCATCGGGCTGGGCTACCGAGGCTGCGCCAAGACCACGGCCGGCCGCCTGTCCGGCTTCGCCGAGGCCCTCTGGCTGGCCAGGGACGCGCTGGAACAGCAGACCATTGACATCGCGATCGTGGGCGCCGTTGAGTCCGTGGTTTCCCCGTTCACGTTGCTGGACTGGCCGCCCGGACAGGGGCTGCCGACCGCTGGCGCGGCGGAGGGGGCGGCCGTCTTTGCGGTGCGGCAGCGACCGGCAGGCGGCATGAGTACCAACGGTATGAGTGTCAACGGCGTGAGTATCAACGGCGCGGCACTGCGCGGGTTGCGCTACGAGGGCACCGACCGCACTACCGCCGCGGACCGGCATTGGATTCCGACACTCAGCATCGCCGCTGAGCTCGCGAGTCGCACCACCAAAGCCTCCGACATGGACAAGGACGTGGATGTGGCTCTGGGCGGCGGCTACCGCGTCACGGTCGGGCACGGGTCCGGACAAGCAGCGTGACCATAAAGGAGCATCAGTGATTGACATGCATACTGACTTGTCAACCGTCGAGCGCGCCAGCGACCTGTCATCAGATGGCCCGCTGAGTGGTCGAGTCGCGTTGGTCACCGGCGGCAGCCGGGGAATCGGCCTTGCCTGCGCCGCCGAACTCGGCAAGCTGGGCGCGACGGTGGTCGTCTCGGCCACCAACCCAGAGAACGCGGACCAAGGCCTCGCCGCACTGCGCGAGTCGGGCGTCCGTCGGGTCGAGGGCCATGTGGCCGACGTCCGCGACCAGCGGCAGATCGATGCGCTTTTCGACGCCATCGCTTGCGCGCACGGAAAGTGCGACGTGCTCGTCAACAATGCCGGTATCGGCGGCATGACCCCTATCAAGAACACGCCCGACGAGTTGTGGGACCGCATTATCGACACCAATCTCAATGGCGCGTTCCGGGTGACCCGTGCCTGGATGCTGCGTTCCGGTGCTCCGGAACGCGCCTGGGGTCGGATTATCAACATCGCCTCGACCGCGGGCAAGCAGGCCGCGCCGCTGGGGCTGGCGTACTCGGCGAGCAAACACGGGCTGGTCGGGATGACCAGGACGCTGGCCGCCGACCTGGCGGGCAGCGGCATCACCGTCAACGCCGTATGCCCCGGCCTGGTCGACACCGACCTGAGCACGGGGATCATTGGTCAGTTGGCCGCGGCGAAGTCCATCACACCCGAGGAGGTCCTGCGGATGCGTAACCAACTCGTCCCCATCGGCCGGCACCTGCGTCCCGACGAGGTGGCTCGAATGGTGGGTTTCCTGGCGGTTCCGGAAGCCGCGGGAATCACCGGGCAAGCATTCAACGTGTGCGGCGGCATGGGAGCTTACTGACCGGGTAGCCACACCAACGCAATCCTCGGGTGGGAGGAGCGAAACATGTTCGAGCGCGAACCACTGCCGTGTGGCGAACCACATCCGCATGTGGAGATGTTGCGTGCCATCTATGCGGATTTCAGCCTGCTGGAGAGATACGCGAGCGAGGAGATCGTGCTGCACGCCGCCGGATCACGTGGCATCATGACCGGTGACTACATCGGTAAGCAGGCCGTTCTGGCCAAGGAAATGGAACTGTATCGGCGATCCGGAGGGTCACTCGTCCTGACCGCGGCTCATGTCGTTGCCAACGACCATTTCGGCGCCGTGTTGGGTCCCATCGCCGCGAACCGCGACGGCCACCGATTCGAGGGCGAGTTCTGCGGGCTCTGGCGGTTCCACGACGGCCACATCGTGGAGCACTGGGAAAACTGCGCGGACTGGCCAGCGGCTGAGCGTTTCTTCGTGGACGAATTCGCCGAAGAATCCGAGGGGAACCGGCCGGGGCCCGACCGACGATAAAGTAACGGAGCGGTGATCATGGGACGTATCGACATCCACCACCACGCGCTGTCGGCCGAGGCCATCGAGTTGATGCGTGATCTGGGATTGCCCACGCCAGGCCAGCAGTGGCAGCTGGACAAGACTCTCGACATGATGGACGCGAACCAAATCGAGGCGAGCGTCATATCCAATGTCGTACCCTGCGACGTGCTCGGCGACGCGACGCTGGCGCATCGGCTGGCGCGACAAGTCAACGAGGCAGCCGCCGAGGTGGTGAACACGCAACCGAGCCGGTTCGGCTTCTTCGCGATCCTGCCACTGCCGCACGTGGATCTCGCGCTAAAGGAGGTGGCGTACGCACTCGACGAACTCGGTGCGGACGGTGTGGCGCTGCTGCCGCACGGCGGCGACCACTATCTGGGCGCCCCGCTGTTCGACCCGCTCTTCGCGGAGTTGAACCGTCGCGGAGCGGTCGTGCTGGTGCATCCGATGGACCTACCACAGGGCTGCACGCCCGACGTGCCGCCCGTTTTCGCGGACTACCTGCTAGACACGACGCGGGCCGCGATCAACCTGATCACATCGGGCACCCTGGCACGCTACCGGGAGCTGTCGGTCATCCTGTGCCACGCGGGCGGATTCCTGCCCTACGCGGCCAGCCGTATCGAGGTGGCCGCCGACCTGCTGGCCAATGTGGAGCCACACACGGTGCGGGACGGCATCCGGCGCTTTTATTACGACCTGGCGCTCTCCGTGCCGGCGGCGCTTCCAAGCCTGCTCGCCGCGGCCGACTCCCGTCACATCCTCTACGGAACCGACTGGAGCGGAGTGCCGGCATCGGTGGTCGAGCAAGCCACCCGCGTTTTCGATGAGTACCGTCTGATCGACGACCGCACTCGCCAGGCAATCAACCGCGGCAACGCCCTCGACCTGCTACCAGGCCTGGCCGCTCGCCTGAAGGCCGCCCCGACCCCGGCCAGCCTCCGATGACGCGCAGCCCGATGACGCTGACCGAACTGGCCCCCGGGGTGTATGCCTGGGTGCAGCCAGACGGTTCGTGGTTCATCAACAACGCCGGCGCCGTGCACGACCAGGACGACGTCGTGCTCATCGATACCTGTGCCACCGCGGCGCGCACCCGCCGCTTTCTCACTGCCGTGGCCGACGCTACGAGCGCGGCACCGATACGCATCGCCATCAACACGCACTGGCACGGCGATCACACCTTCGGCAACGAGCTGCTGCCACCATCGACCGTGCTGGTCAGCCACGAGCACACCAGGAATGGAATCTTGGCCGACACCATGCTGACCGCTGCTCTTCCCCCGATCTGGTCACCGATCCCGGACTGGGGGGTCTCCCGAACCCGCGCGCCCACCGTCGTGCTGCACGACGAGCTAACCCTGTACGCCGGGAACCACCGAATCGAGCTACACAACCCCGGCCATGAGGCGCACACCCACGGCGATGTCGTCGCATGGCTGCCCGAGCAACGGGTGCTGTTCACCGGTGATCTCCTCTTCCACCACGTCACCCCATTGGTTCTGCAGGGGTCGTTTGCCGGAGCATTGCGGGCGGTCGACTGGCTGCGTCAATTCCCCGCGGTCCGAATCGTGCCCGGCCATGGCCCGCTCATCGACGACGCCGAATTCGATGAGGTACTCAACGCGCAGACCCGGTACTACCAGCTGGTCCAACACGCCGCGTCGGCCGGGCTTGCCGCCAGCAGAACGCCTCTACAGGCCGCTCGCGACTGCGACCTCGGAGAATTCACCGAATGGCCCGACCACCACCGGATCGTGCTGAATCTGCACCGCGCGTACGCCGACGCCACCGGCGCCCCCATGGACCTGCTGACCGCATTCACCGACACCACGACATTCAACGGCGGCGCGTTGGACTGCGCCGTCTGACGCCAGCCGTAGCCGCCCGTTTTGGTGACACAGCCGGTTAAGGTAACCCGGAGGTGTCATCCAATACTGATCCTTCCATGGCCCAGTCCAGCACCCAGCCCCATGAATCGGCTATAACCCAGTGTGGAGCACCCAATGTGGAGCATTGGCATGAATGACGCCTCAGTCGACGCGGATACCATTCGCGACCTGGAAGAGCAACGATACCGCGCCATGCGGGATGGTGATCTCGACGCGCTCGATGCGCTGTTCGCCGAGGAGATGTGCTGGGTGCATTCCGATACCAGCCGCGACAGCAAGTTATCCCTGCTGGCGAAGATTCGAGACCACGAACTGCGTTGCCCGGTTGTCCGCGTCCATCCCGACGATCACGTCATCATCGCTGGCGACACGGCGATCGCGACGGGCCAGGTGAGCAGCACGGTGTATGTGCACGGCATCGCCGCCACCTTGAACAACCGCGCGCTGGCGGTGTGGAGCCGGCAGCGCCGACGGTGGCGGCTACTCGCCTATCAGTCAACGTCCATTCCCACCGGTCGCCGAAGGCCGGCCCCCGATGAGCACCGAGGGAGGGCCACGATATGAGACTGGGTTCCCGACGCACCGGGGGGCGCGATGGCCAATTGGTCCTGGTGAGCGCGGATCTGCGGCGGGCACTACCGGTCGATCAGATCGCCCCGACGATGCAGGACGCGCTGGATCGGTGGGCACAGGTACAGGATGTTCTGCGGGCGGCCGATGAGCGGTTTCAATCGGACCCGACGGCAGGGGTGAAACTCGGCGCAGGCGAGCTGCTGGCGCCGCTGCCACGGGCATACGCCTGGATCGACTGCGGCGCCTATCCATACCCAATGGAGCTGCTCGCCCAGCTGCAGGGCACAGAGTCTCCCGACCCGGCCGGCGCCGTTCGACCACCATTTTTTGACGGAGTCGGCCAATTCATCGCCAGCGGCGAGCCACTGTCGACACTAGGCAGCGCCGAGTTGGACATCGAGGCCGAACTGGCCTTCGTACTGGCAGATGTCGAACTCGGCGCCTCAGCCAAAGAAGCCGGCCGCGCCATTGTCGGGATCACGGTCGTCAACGACATCAGCCTCCGGGATGTGCTGCGCACCGATCTGGGCGCCGGCAAGGGGATCTATCACGCCAAACCGTTGTCCAGCATGGCACCCACCATAGTGACCCCAGACGAACTGGGTGAGGCCTGGGATGGCGAACTGCTACACGCACAGATGCACAGCTGGATCAACGATCGGCCGCTCGGGCATCCCGACACCAGCGTGGATATCGCCGTCACGGTGCCCGAGTTGGTCGCCCAAGCCGCCCGAACCAGGCCGCTGAGCGCGGGTACCGTGCTCGGCACCGGCACGGTGTCTAACCGCGATCCCGGCGTCGGCACCGCATGCATCGCCGAGACACGGATGCGCGAAACCCTCGCCCACGGCGCCGCGAGGACCAAGTTCCTGACCCCCGGTGACGAAATCACCATTGACCTACGGGTGGGCGACGAATCGGTAGCCGGGGCGCTGCGTCACACCATCGTTCGGGACTCCCCGACCAGGCCGGACAGCGCCGGTGACCAGCACCGATACCGAGATGACCGAAGATCCCAGTCGGTCACCAACCGTGTCACCACGCCGATTCCCCCAGCCTCAGCTGGGTCTTCGCCCAGATATCCGTGAAGAACGCCGAGAAAGGAACAACCATGGCGGACAACACAGAGATCCTCGCCGAGCTCACCGAGATAATTAAGGAGGCCACGGCCGGTGACATACACGACGAGGTGACCGTAGAGAAGTCATTTAGCGACGATTTGGGCATCGACTCACTGACCATGGTCGAGATCGCCGTCTTGACGGAACACAAGCTCGGCGTGAAGATCCCCGACGACGAGCTCGGAAACCTTCAAACCGTCAACGACGCGGTCAACTACATCACCGCGAACTCTCCATAGCCGCAGCAACACGTAAGAACTGATTTCGTCAGAAAATGGAGCGTCACCGGATCGGGGACACCAATCTCAGGGAACCGTGGTGAGCGGCCTACAGCGTTCGGGGGCAGAGCCCTCAAAATTTAGCTCAGGGATGCGTGATATCCGATGGTCGTGCCTCCGCGCTGCTTTCCATCACGACGAATGATTACGGTCGATTAATGGCGCGCTCGTACTCGCAAGCACGCTCGCACTCGGGGTCATCGGTGCCGAACGGGCTCCACACCCAGCCCGCGCCGGATCCGGCGCGCACCGCAACGACCCAGCGCACAGCCAAGCCAAGCATCACTTTGACCCGTACCGCTTCCGCGCCACCAGGAGCGGCGCCCGCCATTAAGTGGGGATTGCCGCTGGCGGTGGTAGTGGTCGGGATGTTCATGTCGGTGTTGGACACCAGCATTGTGACCGTGGCAATCCCGACGATGCAAAAGGAGTTCGGAACATCCACCGATAACACTCAATGGGTCACCACCGCGTACACGCTGTGTCTGGGTGTCATCGTGCCAACCAGTGCCTGGCTGGGTGAGCGACTGGGCCTCAAACGGCTATATGTCATTTCCCTCCTCGGGTTCTCCGCGTTCTCCGCGCTGTGCGGCATGGCGGAAGGCCTAAATAGCATGGTGGTGTTCCGCGTCCTGCAGGCGATTCCGGGTGGGGTCATCCCGGTGACCTGCCTGACGATCCTGCATCGGATGGTGCCCCAGGAGAAGTTGGGCACCGCGATGGGCATGTACGGCTTCGGGATCGTGGTCGCGCCGGGTGTGGGTCCGACGTTGGGCGGCTACCTGGTCGAGTACGTGAACTGGCGGTTGATCTTCTACATCAACGTGCCGATCGGCATCCTGGGTGCCATCGCGGCGTTCCTTGTGCTGCCGAACTTTCCCGCCGCGACGGGCCGACGGTTCGATCTACCCGGGTTCCTCTGCATCGCTCTTGGGGCATTCGCGCTGCTGCTGGCGGTGTCCGAGGGACAACAATGGGGCTGGACCGGCTACCGCGTGTTGACACTCACCGCGGCGGGCCTCGACCTGCTGGCGCTGTTCGTGGTAATCGAACTGCAGGTCGCCGAACCGCTGCTCGATGTGCGGATATTCCGGCACTGGCCATTCGTGAACTCGCTGCTGCTGATCGGCATTCTCTACACCGGAATGTTCGCCGGCTTGTTCTACATACCGCTGTTCTTGCAAGAGGGCCAGCACATCACCGCGATGAACACCGGCCTGGTGGTGTTGCCCCAGGCGCTGATGATGGTGGTGATGATGCCACTCGCGGGCCGACTCTACGACCGGATCGGTCCACGCTGGCTGGCCGTGACCGGGCTGACCGTGGACGGGATCGGCACCTTGCTGATGGTCGGGATCAACGCCGACGTGACCCGTCCCGAACTGATCGTCTGGATGGTGATCCGTTCCTTTGGCATCGGCCTGGCCATGATGCCGATCATGACCGGCGGGATCGCCACGCTCCCGCCCGCCATCGTCAATGCCGGCAGCGCGATCAACACCCTGGTCCAGCGGGTCTCCGCCGCGTTCGGGCTGGCAGCGCTGACGGCGCTGGCCACCGCGCAACGAGCCCAGCTGATGAGCGACCGCTCCGCGCTCCTGACCGGTGCCGGACCGGCTGTCGACCCGCGCATCCTGGCCATGCGCAACCACGGACCCGGCGGGCTGATCCCACTGTGGCAACGGCTGCGCATCGAGGTCGAGGCGCGATCCTACAGCAACGTCTTCCTGATCATCGGAATCTGCACCCTCGTCGCGGTACTGCCAGCGTTCTTCCTACACCACCGTCGACCACCATCCAGGCGAGGCACCGAACCCGCCCCAGTGGGCGGTGCTGGAGTTCGGCGCGGCACTGGCGATGGCAACGCTGGTGACGCTGAACCCGGCGTACCAGCCGTGTGAGTTGCGGTATGTGCTGGACCAGTCGTGGGACGCTGGGATTTCCTACTCGACTCGAGGCGCGCCTGGCGCGCAATCGACTCCGCCGATCGGAGCGCAAAGCGACAAGCCCCAGCCCACGCCACGAGGGGGCGAGCAGACCAGCCCGCTGGGAGTGCGTCGAGCAGGAGGAAGGGCTGACTCGGTTTTGAGTGCTCATGTCAACTCGTGTGTCACGACTACGACTGCCACCATGATTCAGTGACATCACTGGGACCGACATGGGCCACAGTCACCGGCCGGGACACGGTCGAGGATTGGGTGGACACGCGGCTGCGTTCGCGCTGGGGCGCGGCGGAGAGCACAGATTTCGATCAGGCAGGTCTATGCGCCGCGCTGCGCGAGGCGCTCAACGACAACCTCCCAGCTGGATGGACCCTCGAAGAGAACCAGTTCGTCGGCCCGACTTCAATGGCCGAGCACGCACTCGACATCATCCGCGTCGCCATTGACGAGATCGACTTCTGGGGGATGGCCCAGTTTTACGACAACGGCGACTGAGAGGAGAACCACCCGGCTGCCGGTAACTTTGGGGCAGCCTTACCTGCTTCTCTCAGGGTGGAGACAGGTCAGCGAATCCGCCCGAATGCCTACCGGACACCTTCCGGCGCGGCCGGTCAAACCGATCAAGCTGAAGCGGGACGCGGACGATCGTGTGCGTACGCGCTGAGCGACCGTGACGCCGCTGCCGGTAAGGCCTGACTTGGCTCATGGGTGGATCTTGAAGGCGGCGTCGGGTTGTTGAGCTGCGGGTTCACCGGCTGGATCGGCTGATTCTGCGCACTAAGTGGATCTCGTAGTCTGCGCTGGTGGCGTACGTGCGCACGGTTCGGACCGGCTCGGGTGCGACCGCGGTGCAGATCGTGCACGGTTCCCGGCGCGGTGCACGCGATATCGAGCACTTGGGCTCCGCGCGTGACGAGCAGGCGATCGAAGCCCTCGAGGCCGTCGCCCGCCGGCGGCTGGCCGGCGGGCAGGGCGAACTCGAGCTGGGCTTGGACCCCGAGACCGTCACGACGGTCGGGTCGGGTCCGTTGCAGATCGTGTCGACGCGGATGGCGCCGCTGTGGGATGCGCTGTGCACCGCCTACGACCAGCTCGGATTCGACGACGCGGTCGCCGGCGACGAGGTGTTCCGCCAGCTGGTGCTGGCCCGGATCATCGAGCCGACCAGCAAGCAGGACAGCCTGCGGGTCCTGGCCGAAGCCGGTGTCGACGCGATCTCCTACGCCACCCTCAAGCGCCGCTTGCAGTCCTATGCCGATGATGCGTGGCGGGCCAAGCTCGCCGCTGCCTGCGCGACGCATGCCGGTCTCGGGCCGGCATCGTTGGTGCTCTACGACGTCTCGACCCTGTACTTCGAGGCTGACGCCGGCGATGGGTTCCGCGAGCCCGGGTTCTCCAAGGAGCGCCGCCTGGAACCTCAGATCACCATCGGGCTGCTCACCGACGCTAGTGGGTTCCCGCTGATGGTCGAGGCGTTCGAGGGCAACCGGGCCGAGACCACGACCATGGTCCCGACGATCACCGCGTTCATGGCAGCCCACCACCTGGCCGATGTCACCATCGTCGCCGACGCCGGGATGATCTCCGACGGGAACATGAAGGCCATCGAGGCCGCGGGGCTGACGTTCATCCTCGGTGCGAAGACCCCAGACATCCCCTACGTAGTGACCGAATGGCGGCGCAAGAACCCTGACGAGCCGGTCCCGGACAAGCTGATCCTGATTCAACCCAGACCGGCTGGGCCGTCCGACAAGCGCCGTGACCAGGTCGTCTACTACCAGTACACCGCTGATCGGGCCCGGCGCACGCTGCACGGCATCGACGAGCAGATCGCCAAGGCAGAGAAGGCCGTGGACGGGAAGATCCCGGTCAAGCGCAACCGGTTCATCAAGCTCGTCGACGCCAAGAAGAGCGTCAACCGCGCCCTGGAGACCAAAGCGCGGACGTTGGCCGGATGGAAGGGCTACATCACCAACCTGCCCGAGCCGACACCGGAGTTCGTGATCGGCGCCTACCACCGGCTGTTCCAGATCGAGAAGTCGTTCCGGATGTCCAAGCACGACCTCGCCGCCCGACCGATCTACCACCACAAACGCGCCTCCATCGAGGCACACCTGACGATCGTGTTCGCAGCACTCGCGGTCTCTCGCCTGGTCGAAGACCGCACCGGCTGGTCGATCCGCAGGTTCGTCCGGACCGCCCGCCGCTACCGAACCGTCCAGATCAACGCCGCCGGCCAGCTCCTCACCGCCGAAGACCCCATCCCCGAGGACCTACAGGAAGCGCTCACACGCATCCACCGGCGCGAACGTGCGCACTAATTTGAGCCAAGTCGGGTACGCGCTGAGCGACCGTGACGCCGCTGCCGGTAAGGGCGCCGGCAGCGTCCGGTTGCCGTTCCCCTGCGGACGTTCCCCGGTGATCCATACCGTGCACCGCGAGCTTGACTCGCGAAGAGTCGAATCGCCCCCAGCTGTTGAACTAGGGCGTTGCCCGACGTCGACCTAGTCGCCTATTCGGCGTCCGGGCCTGGCCCGCCAGGTTCGTGGTGTCCCGGTCACGGTCTAGAGGTAGGGGATCGGTGTGGGTTGGCCGAACCAGAGGCCGCCGGCCCACTCCCGCATCTTCACTTGGCCCATGAGGTGCTGGCTTATGGTGATGAGGTCGCGGAGGTTGCGCTCCAGCGACGAGCCGCGCTGGATCGCCGCGGTGCCGACCGTCTCGACGAGCAGCTGGACGGCGTCGCGGCAGGTCGTGAGGGTGTGCACGAAGCAGCCGGCCAGGGCCGCGCGTGCGGCGAAGCTGGGTTCGTCGCCGGACTCGAGCACGGCCCAGAAGTTGCCGAGCGTGTCGTATACGTAGCTGCGGGCTGAGCCCACCATGGCTTGGGCGCGGGCGACGCCGACCTGCACCCGGGCCTCCTCGCGGGCGGGGGTCATCCCGGGCATGACGGTTTTCACGGCCAGGGCCTGCATGGCGAAGTCGAGGGCATCGGCTGCCACTCCGAGCGGAACGGCGACGAGGTTGGCGATGAACAGGCCGGGCCAGCGGTAGAGGCTCTCGTCCCGCTTGATGTCGTTTAACGCGAAGGTGTGACCGGCCGGCACGAACACGTCGTCTATGGAGTAGTCGTTGCTGCCCGATCCGCACAGCCCGGTGGTGTACCAGGTGTCGTGTACGTGCACCTGGGTTACCGGCAACAGCGCGATTCGCCATTCCGGCTGGCCGTCGGGCCCCAACCGAGGGACACCGGCCTCGGTCACGAGGGCGCCGGAGGCAATCACGTCGGCGTGGGTGCAGCCGCTTCCGAACGACCAGCGGCCCCGGAGCCGGTAGCCCTGGTCGGCGAGTTCGAGTTGCCCGGCCGGGATGACCCAGCCGGCGGTGACGGCGTCGAGGTCCGGGTACAGCTCGCGGCCGGCCGCCTCGTCCAGCGCCGCGCCGTAGAAGCCGCTGTCGGAGCCGATCATGGCGCACCAGCCGGCCGACGCGTCGGCCCGCGAGAGCACCTCCAGGATCTCGACCTGGGCGAGGAGGTCCACTTCGGGGCCGCCCCTCGACCGGGGCACGGACATGCGGAACACGCCGCTGTCGCGCAGGGCGTCGACCACCGGCGTGGTCAGCCGGCGCGCGGCCTCGACCTCGGCGGCGTGCGCGCGCAACAGTGGCGCGATTCGGTGCGCGTTGGACAGGATCGCGGAGCCGTCCAACGGCCGGCTATCGGCCACCGCGGCGGGTGAGTCGGTCATGGCGGTCGGTGTCTCGGTCACGTGTGTCTCCTGCTCGAGTGGATGGGAGCCGTCACCCGCACGGTGCCGGCGGAGCCGTCGACCGTCGCCAGCTGGCCGTCGCGGAGCACCGAGGTGGCGTTGCCGGTGGCAACGACGGCCGGAATGCCGTACTCCCGGGCGATGATCGCCGAGTGGGAGAGGATCCCGCCGGTGTCACTGACCAGCGCGCCGACGCTGGGAAACAGCACCGACCACACCGGCGAGGTGATCGGGCAGACCAGCACGTCACCGGGGCGCAGCCGGTCGAACTCGGCCTCTCCGTGGATCACCCGCACCGGGCCGGTGTAGCCCCCCGCGGAGGCGGGCAGGCCGGTCAGTAGACCGCCGGTCTGCACTCGGGCGCTGTCGTCGGGAGCAAACGAGTGCCCGACCAGCCACAGCATGGCCTCGTTGACGAACCGCGCCGCGGCCGGCAGCGATCGCGGGGACGGCGGCGGGCAGGGCGGCGTGCCGTAGCTGGCCGGACCGGGGTGCGCGAGCGCCCACTCCCGGTCGGCTTGGCGGGACGCGACCATCAGCGCGAACTCGTCGCCGCAACCCAGCGCGGCGAGCAATTCGTCACCTTCGAGGAAGAATGCGTCCTCGGCGCGGGTCAGCCGGCCGGTCGCCGCCAGCCGGCGCCCGACCTCTAGCGCGGCGTGCCGTAGCAGCGCCAGCGGTTCGTTGAACGTGGTCGGGCCGTACTCCTCACGGACCGGGTAGATGCGTTCGGCCCGGGACAACGCCCGGTCGAAACGGGCCCGGTCCGCGCCGGACAACTGTGCCCTGGCCAGCTCACGGCTCCGCTCTCGGGCGTCGCGGGCGGTGGCGTCCTCCACCGCAGGGTCGTACCCGGTATCGAGCTGGTCGCGTAGCAGCCGCAACACCAGCTCAGGGGTCTCGGCGAGGGTCGGGTCGATCACCTCGTAGCGGATCGAGCGGAAGCCGAACTCGTGCTGGTAGGCCGCGAACTCCGCGGCGAACTCCGGGTCGGCCTGCGCGAGAGCGGCCGCGGCCGCCGCATCGGCGCGCCGCAGCAACGCCCGCACCGCCGGACGGGTCCGGGCCAGCCTGGCCAGCTCGGCCAGCCGCCGCGCCGGTTCGGTCGAGGCGGTGCACAGGCCATGCAGCAGGTCCAGGGTGGCCCGATCATCCCAGCCGAGCAGCTCGCGGCAAGCGAACGCCAGGTCGGCGAGTAGCACGGCGTATCCGCCCTGCAGCCGGAAATGCACGTCGATGCCACGTTCGAGCAGGGCGAGCACCCTGTGCAGGTGGGCGATGAGCTCGGTGTCGTTCACCGCGCTCAGCCGGGCGGCGCGCAGCTCGGCGATAGTGGCGGTGAGTTCGTCGCGCCACACGTGAAACCACCGGTCGAGGTAGCGGCCGTAGCGGTCGGTGCGCAGGGTTTCCTCGGCGGCCGCGGCCCGGTCGCCTCTGCCGGGTGGAACCAGGCGGGTGTAGATCCAGCCGCGGATCTCCCTCCACTCCAGGGTCTGCGGCAGCACGCCCAGCTCGTCGAACATCCGCCGGAAGCCGGCGTTGGTGTACTCCAGCGCCGTCGTGCGGACCAGCGGCGACTGCGGGCGGGGCGCGTGGCTGACCTCGCGCCGCCAGTGCCCGGGCGGGATCGGTTCGGTGGCGATGGTCGGCACGGCGGGCGTGACGGTCATGGAAGCTCCTCGGCGTACGCGATGGAATCGTCGCCGGCCGGGTGCCTCCGGTTCATCGGTAAACCTACCGATCCCGCCGGTCGGGGCTCACCCGTCGCGGTCGGTCATCCAACGGGCCAGGGCAGTCCGGGAGCCGATCTCGAGCCGTGTGTAGATGTGCTCCAGGTGGCTGGTCACCGTCCGAACGGACAGCACGAGCCGGGTCGCGATCTGCGGGTTGGTAAGCCCCTCGGTGACCAGACCCGCGATCTCCAGCTCGCGCGCGGTGAGCGGGCAGGCAGGGTCGCGCGTCGCGCGAGCGGCAACGACGCGCACGCCATCGGCCCGCAAGGCCCGGCGGGTGCGCTCCGCCCGACGCCCTGCACCCAGCGCGGTGAACTCGTCCAAGGCGGCGCGACGCGGGGCGATCGCGGAGTGCGCGGACCGGGCCAACGCCGCCTCGTACGGCAGCGTGAGCGCGTCGAACCGGGCGGCGGCGGCCTCCAGGTGAGCGTCGGCCCGCCGCGGGTCGGCATCGGCCAGGCCGCGGACCAGGGCGGCCAAGCCCACCGCATACTCGCCCTCCGCCGCGTCGAGCAGCTCGGCGGTGGCCAGCGCGCCCAACCGGTCCCCAGCGGCGGCCTGCGCCCGGCCCAATAGCCCGAATCCAAACGGTGTCCGCACGTCGACGAGGGCTCGGATCGCGGCCACGGGGTCGTCCCGTTCCAGCGCGAGGGTCGCCTCGGCCCAGCGCAACACCAGCACCGACCGGGTGTGGCCGCCGGTACGCCGGGCGAGGTCGGTCCCCTCGGCGACGCACAGCTGCGCCGCGTCCAGCTCGCCCCGCAACGCGTGCGTGACCCCGAGCACTCCGAGGCAGGCCAGCAGGGCTCGATCGTGGCGGTGCAGCCGGGCCAGGGCGACCGCCTCGGTGCCCAGCGCCAAGGCCTTCGCCCAGTCCCCGGCCAACACGGCCGGGGTGGCAATCCGGAACCGGGACTGTGGCTCGTGGGCCGCGGCGCCGAGCCGCCGGTCCAGCTCGACCGCGCCCTCGGCGTGCCGGCGCCCGGCGGCGTGGTCGGCGAGCAACCAGCACGCCAAGGTCAGCTCGTGGTGGGCGCGCCGGCCCAGGACCGGTTCGTCGGCGCGCTCGGCCAACTCGAGCGCCTCGAGGGCCGCCGTACGGGACGCCTCGAAGTGGCCTTCATGCAGCAGCACCGTCGATCGGGACAGGCGGGCCTCGATGGCGATCCGCGGGAGGCCGAGCGTGCCGGCGATGCGGTCCAGCTCGGCGGCCACCGGCGCGAGCTCGGAGGCGTCCGCGATCGGCGCGTTCTCCACCACCAGGCAGGCGTGCAGCAGGGCGGCCCGCTCCGCGGATGGCGCCGGTCCCGCCGCCGCTAGCCCAGCCCGCACGTGCTCGCGCGCGGTGGGGATGTCGAAGGCGTCGTAGGCGCAGAATGCCATCCGGCGATGCAGCCGGGCGGGGGCGTCGGCCGGGTGCTCGCCGACCAACCCAAGCGCTTCCCGCCATGCCGCCAGTGCGCGGTCGCGCTCGCCGAGCCGGTCCCAGGAGACCCCGGCGTGCTCCAGCAGCGCGGCCAGCCGTTCGCGGCCGTGGCCCTCGCGGGCCAGCGCGATCGCCGCCTCGTAGTGGCACAGTGCCTCGATGTGCGCACCGAGGCCGAGCGCGCGGTCGCCCGCCTCGGCCAGCACCGCCCCCGCTCGGCCCGGATCGACCTCGCCACCCGCGGCCGCCTAGTGGTGGGCCAGGCTCGCCAGGTCGCCAGGCGTGCATGCCTGCACGGCGGCGGCCAGCCGGCGGTGTAGCCGCCGCGCGGTGATCACCGGCACTGAGCCCGCGGTGACCTCGGCGAATAGCGGGTGGCTCAGTCGGTAGCCGACCCGCGTCGGGTGGGCGTCCTCGATGAGCAGCCCGCCAGACACCAACCGGGCGAGTGCCGTGGCCAGCACGTCGTCGTCCAGTTCGGCCGCCCGTTCCAGGACGGCGTGGTCCACGCCCGATGGACCGAGCGCGGCCAGCCGCAGGACGAGTCGCTCGGGCCCGTCCAGCCTGCAGAGCCGCTGCAGCACGAGGTCGCGAAGCGCGCCAGGCAGCCTCACTTGCCCCTCGCCGAGCAGCCGCCACCGGCCGCCGTCCCGGACCAGTCCACCCGACTCCACCAGCCCACGTACCAGCGCGACGACGAACAGCACGGTGCCCGCCGCCCGTTCGGCGAGCAGCCGTGCCAGCTCGGTCGGCGGTGTGCCGCCGAGCAGACCGGCGGCCACGGCGGTGAGCGCGGCATCACCGAGGCTGCCAACCTGGATCTCCAGCAAGCCCGGCGAAGACCGGACCGTGGCGAGCAGCCGCAGCAGGTCCTCGCGCCCGGCGACCTCCTCACTGCGTACCGTGCCGATCAGCAACACCGGCGCAGCCGCGAGCCGCTGCACCAGGTACCCGGTGAGGTCGAGGGTGGCCGGATCGGCCCAATGCAGGTCATCGAGCAGCACCGCGACCGGTGCGCGCGCCGCGGCGCGTTCCACCAGCCGGGCGAGCGCCTCGACCAGCAACGTGACATCCAGCTCGGCGTCCGCCGGCGGTGGCGCGGGGCCGAGTTCCGGCCACAGCCGCCCCAGGTGTGGGAGGTCGGCCGCGGCGTCGGGGGCGGCACGCACCAGCGGACCGAGCGCGGTCACCACAGGCGCGTACGCCAGGCCAACCGATGCCGGACCCGCACGGCCAGTAAGCGCCAGCCCCCCGGCCGCCGCCACCAGCGTCAGCAACTCCTCGGCGAGCCGGGTCTTGCCCACGCCCGTCTCGCCGACCAGCAAGGCCATCCGACCACGCCCGGCCACGAGATCCTCGGCCGCGGCCACGAGCCGGGCCAGTTCGGCCTCGCGCCCGATAAGCGGGACAGGACCGCTGCCCGCCCTGACCGCCTCCATGGTCGGAATTGTCGCAGCCACCCTGGCATGCATTCCAGCAGCGGAATCTGTACGGCACCACAACGGGTGTGCACGTCACCGGAGCGCCGATGCCACCGCGCCACGTCCGCGCAGTCGGCGGGCACCGATTCCACGTCTCGCCTGACGCGACCGCCGCGTCGGCCCCCGCGCTACCGGAACTCGTCGCGTACAACCACACACAGCCCGCGTCTTCCGCCCGACCGACGCACCGCCGCCGGGTGGCGTGTACGTATAGGGATCGATTGCCTATGGAGCTAGGGTCGGGACGATCGGTCCTCGGCCACGGCTAGGGCTCGCTGCAGGCCGGTGACCAGCACATCGCCGAGTGTTGATCCGGAGGACTGTCATGGCGCGCGGACGTAAGGCTGTGAAGGAGCTCCCGAGACCGGTTTTCGCGGACGGCAGGCCGATTCGGTTGGAACCGCCTGCAGGAACCCAGCCTGCATGGGCGACAACGCCTCCCTACCCGGCGGACCTGATGGTGCGGGATACCGAAGCGCCGGAGCCGCTCCTGCCCGAGGATGCCGGCCTCGGGATCCCGGTCGAGGTGACTGCGGGGGACGCACGTCACCCCCTCATCACGGTGGGCGACTCCATCACGATGGGCTTCAAGAGCCTCGCGATCACCGACACGAGCCTGTCGTGGCCCGCTCTCCTCGCGGGGGCGCTACAACTCGCCCCAGGAGTGTTCACCTATCCGACCTATCCCGGGCCTGTCGACTGTCCGGGTCTGCCGCTGAACCTCGAGGCGCTGGTCAGAGGCATCGACTCCGCCGAGGCGGGCGGCCTGCCCGTCATCCGTGAGGTGCGTGGTGTGCACGCCGCGATCGCGGCCGTGACCCACGTGAAGGGCTACTGGGAGCATGGGCCGGGGGGCGGCGTGCCGCTCGGGTCACGCGCGTACCACCACAACCTCGCCGTCTACGGCTGGACCGTCCGCCAGGCCTACACCGAAACGATCGGGCAGGCGACGGCGGCGGTCACCGAGCCGCAGGGCCTCGTGAGCTCCTTCTCACCCGAGGTGTCGCACGCGTCTGAACGTGCAATGCTGCGTGCGCTGGAGGGGCCGTCGACGGGCCCTGATTCCACGGTCACAATGATCGACGCCGCGCGCGCCATCGGCGCTGACGGCGGCATCGACACGCTCGTGGTCGCCCTCGGCGCCAACAACGCTCTGCCCAGCGCGGTCCAGCTGCGCCTCGCCTGGTCCGGCATGGACGACAAGCCGACTGTGTGGACACCGAGCGATTTCGCTGCCGACCTGGGCGGCCTCCGCGACAAGGTCGCCGAGATCAACGCCCGCCGCGTCATCTGGGCGACGGTGCCGCACGTGACGATCGTTCCGATCGCCCGAGGGATGGGCGTCAAGCCTGCCGGACAACGCTACTTCGGCCGCTACGTCCACGCCTGGGTGTCTGACGCCGAGTACCTGCCCGGTGTCAACCCTGCGCTGACCGGCGAGCAGGCGTGGGCGATCGATTCGGCCATCGACCAGTACAACTACACGATCAAGAAGATGGTCTACGAGGCGCGGGTGGCGGCCCGACCGAGGGACTGGCTGATCCTCGACCTGTGCGGGCTGCTCGACCGGCTTGCGTTCCGCCGCTACATCGCCGACCCGCTGACCCAGCCCTCATGGTGGGCCGCGAAGGCCTACCAGCTGCCCCCGGTGCTGTCCGCGCTGACGCCGCAGCCGGACACGCAGTTCTTCACCTCCGACCAGCTCGGTAGACGCAAGGGCGGCCTGATCGCCCTGGACGGCGTTCACCCCACCACCATCGGGTACGCCATCCTTGCCCAGGAGGTGTTCCAGATCCTCCAGCACCTCAACCCGGACGTGCAGGGCAGTGGGATCGACTTCGCGGCCGCCCTCGCGGCCGACACGCTGGTGAGCCACCCGCCCAGCGGCCTCGCCGACGACCTCCGGCCGCTCCATGTGATCAACAGTGTCGTCGACCTCGTACAGGTTGCGCTGGGCAAGCACACGTCGTAGCCCCGTCAAGTGTCACGTTCGTCGGACCGGACCTCGAGCCCGCGATCGGTTCCATAAGGGGTGCGTGCGCGTTCAGTACGGCGAGACGCCCGAAGGGGCAGATGGGGGCCGCATCGCTGGCCTTCAGGCCTTCGGCGTGGCGCGCAGACGCGAGACAGCGGTGCCGAACTCAGAGTCGGTGAGCACGCCACGGCCGCGCAGTTCCTCGAGCACCCGGAACTGACCGGCGGTGGCGCCGGTTTCTGGCGGGCTTTCTGGCGGGCTTCGACTCACTCGAGGGTCTGGTGCGGCGGTCGGCGCTTGTCGGGGGGTGTTGGTCCGGGGTGTGGCGGCCGGTGTGGTGTCGGGTGCTGGTCGGGGGCTGGCGGTGGCGCCCTACACCCATGGCGACAAGACCGTCTCGGAGCCGTTCAGCAGTGCTGGGCCGTAATACTGCAACGGCAGTTAGGTGAGTAAGTATCCGCGTCGTCGATAGTGGCTGAGGCGGGCTTGGTGTTGGCGTTTTCTGCGCCAGTAGGACCAGGACCAGACGTGCTCGATGCTGTGGGTGTGTCGCAGGGCGAGGTGGACAAGCAGTCGCCGGATCTCCGGTAGCGTGAGACTGATCATGTGCTGGTTGTCGGTACTGGTTCCCCCTTTGTGAGCTGCGCTTTTGTTCCGGCGAGCCAGGCCAGGGCGAGCATCGACAAGGTGATGTGGGCATGCCAAGCCCGCCAGCTGCGCACCTGGTAATGATCAAGCCCGGCCTCGTTCTTGGCCTGCTGGAAGCACTCCTCGATCCGCCAGCGCGAACCGGCGATCCAGGCCAGATCGACCAAGGTGGATCGGCGAGGCCCGAAACAGACGTAGTAGGCGATCTCACCGGGCGCCTGGCCAGGCTCAGTGATCTTGCGTCGAGCCAGCAGCCAGTGCCCGCGCCCGGGCACCCAGCTGATGCGGATCGAGACACGTGCCCAGTCGTAGTCGCGGGGCCCGTGCGCGCCGGCGCCGACCGACAGCCGCCGCCACGCCCGAGCCGGGAGCTCGCGGATCAGTTCCTCGGCGCGGCGCTGCCCAGCGTCGCGGGTGATCAGTGTGTCGTTGCATTTGGTGGCCAGCACGTAGGGCGCATCATGCTGTTCCAGCCACACCCGCAGATACTTGACCTGGCCATACGCCTCATCAGCGGTGACCCAGCCGAACGGCACTCCGGCCGCGAACGCGCGCTGCAGCATCGCCATTGCCTGGCGCGGTTTGGTCGCGAACTCGACGTCGTCGGGTATCCCCGCCGCGCGACACCGCTCCCGATCAGCCGTCCACACCTCGGGCACATAGAGCTCACGGTCGATCAACGCGTGCCCGCGCGGGGTGGCGTAGGCCAAGAACGTGCCGATCTGGCAGTTCTCCACCCGGCCCGCGGTGCCCGAGTACTGCCGCTGCACCCCGGCCGAGCGGACACCTTTCTTGAGGAAACCGGTGTCATCGAGGATCAACACCGCGTCCGAGTCACCGAGCTGTTCCACGACATAGTCGCGGACGTCATCGCGGACTCCGTCGATATCCCAATCGGCCCACCGCAGCAGCCGCTGCATCCCGTCCGGAGAGCCCTCACCAGCACGTTCAGCCAGGGTCCAGCCATTCTTGCGCTCCAACCCGGCGACCAAGCCAGCCACATACTCCCGCATACGAGCCCGCGGCTCAGCCCGCGCGAACCGGCCAGCTACCCGAGAATGCAGCCGGTCCAACTCCACCACCGCAACATCAACCACCACACCAGCAATGATCTACCACCAGTCAAGCAACTGCCGTTGCAGTATTAACCCCTGACGACCCGCGCGGACCCGACGGACTCGCCGCGCCGCTCAACTAGGACCACCTCGTGCCCTTAATGGGGGCAACCGCTGGCGCCTTTGTCCACATCGCGCAACCCTGGAATATGGCCATCCAGATTCACGTGCTCCTCGACGACGGACCGCGAGGCGGGGCCACGCTCACCATCGACTCTAGCCGCGGTGGCGTGCCACCCCAGCAGCTCGTGCTGGACAGCCTCTTGGGCACCGGCACGACGACCTACTACCTGCACGGCCTCGACGAACATCGTCGCGGCTACGTCTACCGGGTCGGACCGCCCGAATAGCCGCGGGGTCCGCTCGGTGTCCGCGAGCGCTGCAAGCTCCACTCCGTCACCGACATCCACAGTCCAGGAGCGCTTCTCGATGGCAAAGCCGCCACTGCGCGAACCGAAGAAGAGGGTCTGCGCGTTCTGCAAGGACAAGGCACAGGCGATCAACTACAAGGACACCGGGCTGTTGCGAAAGTTCATCTCCGACCGGGGCAAGATCCGGCCCCGCCGCGTCAGCGGCAATTGCCGCCAACACCAGCGCGACGTCGCGATGGCGGTGAAAAACGCCCGCGAGATGGCCTTGCTGCCCTACGCCTCAGTCGGTGGTGAGAAGAGCGGCGACCGCCGCCGAGATCGCTAACGAGCAGCGTCCGGACCTGGGCGGCGTCGCTCAGCGCATCCTGCCAGGCGGCGATCGCCTGGTGGGGCATGCTTGGCGACCGGGGTGTGGCCAACGGCTGGTTGGTGGCGAACCCGAACGTGGGCGGTGCGATCGCGCCGGGTCCGGACACGGTGCTGGTGGTCGCGGTGGTGGCGGTGTTGGGATGGGTTGCCTGACCGCGAGTCCCAGGCCGAGGGTGGCGCGCTGACGGGTTGAGGTCGCCGAACATGCTCGGGTCGGGTGGGCCGACAATGACGCGCTGGTGGTCACCGAGGGCTTTAGCGATCGCTCCGGGGCGGCCGCGGGGGGCCAGGATTTCACCGGTCCTGTCCAGCAGCCATTCCAAAGCCGACGCTGGACCCCACACAGGGTCCCCGGACATCAATCTGAACATCACACTCATACCCAGTCGAGGGGTGTCGGCGGGTCTGGGCGGGGCTCCGCGCCGGTGCGGGCGGGGTGTCCGCGGGCGGTCCGGGCGGCGCCGGCCAGGACGTGGGCCAGGCTGACGTAGCGGCCGGGCGGCAAGGCCCAGAGCTGACAGATCGTGCGCGGATCTGTCCGGTCGCGGTCAACGGGGCCTTGCCCGGCGTGAGCGATCAGTTGCCACTTCTCCGCCGGGTAGCTCAGCCCGATCAAGGCCTGGTCGAACCGCGCGATGTCATCGAGGTGGATCGATGCCTGGAGGATGACCAACCGGCTGCTTAGGTTCAAGGGGTCGATGCAACACCGGCTTGTTGGAACGAGGATAGGTGCCGAGCGAAGGCTTCTGCGGGAGTGCGCCATTGGAGTGTCTTGCGCGGCCGGCTGTTGAGGGTGGCGGTGACCGCGGCGAGGTCCGTGATGCTCCAGCGGGAAAGGTCGGTGCCCTTGGGGAAGTACTGGCGTAGCAGGCCGTTGGTGTTCTCGTTGCTGCCGCGCTGCCAGGGCGAAGTGCGGGTCGCAGAAGTAAACCTGTAGTCCGGTGGTGATCTTGAGTTGGACGTGCTGGGCCAGCTCGGATCCCTGGTCCCAGGTCAGCGATCGGCGCAGCTGCTCGGGAAGTGTCGCGAACTGTGCTGCGATGGCGGCGTTGACGGCTTCGGCGCCGTGCCCGGCCAGCGGTGGCCCGTTCTTGATCGGTGTGAGCATTCCGTGGCCGTCCATCGGGGGCAGGTGCAACAGCATCGTGTACCGGGTGGTGCGCTCCACGATCGTGCCGATGGCCGACTTGTCCAGCCCGATGATCAGATCACCTTCCCAGTGCCCGGGCACCGCCCGGTCGGCGACCTCGGCAGGACGCTGACTGATCTTGACCTCGTCCGTGACGAAGTTCTTGCCGCGGCTCTGGGTGCGGGCCCGCGGAACCCGCAGTGCCCGCCCCGTCCGCAGGCACGCGGTCAGCTCGCGCACCTGCCTGTGTGTCGCTGTACCGCTGACGCGGTGCGGCGGGCGGCCGAGCGTGACCATCGGGTTCACGGTGTTCCGTCGGTTGTCACGCAGTAGGGATGTCAGTTTCGTTTCTGAAGGAGAACACCGTGCCCGGCGCCAACCGGATGTCGACCCCGATCGCGGTCGACGCAGACCAGATCGAAGGGCGCCATGCCCCGCTCGGCGGCTACACGGTCAGTTTTGAGACGTTCAAACAGGACACCGACCCGACGCCGAACTTCGTCGGCCTGCCCGGGGACCGTTGCCCCTGCGCGCATTGGGGTGTGGTCACAACGGGGCAGCTGATGTTCCGGTGGCCCGATCACGATGAAACTTATGTCGCCGGGGATGCCTACTACGCCCCGCCCGGACATCTGGCCCTGGTAACGGCCGGCACCTCGGTCGTGGAGTTCAGCCCGACCGCAGATCTTGAGACGACGATGGCCGTCGTGCAGCAGAACCTGCGCGGGTAGGCGAGCGAGGAGCGGTGGGACCCGGTGCCCCCGCCGGCGGCGCGAGAGTGGAAGGAAGGCGTATGACCAGCACAGGCAGAGGATCGCTGCTACGGGTCGCGGCCATCGCGGCGTTGATGGCCACCGGCGCGGCGTCGGCGAGTAAAGCGAAACCCGTGCAACCGCAGAACGTGACACCGGACAAGTCCACGACCAAGTCGACGGATCGGCGCGGGCGGTCGAGCGCCAGCGCCCCCTCCAACAACCCGTCGGTGTCCCGATCGATCTCACCGAACACCCGCAACACCACGACCTGCTGCCCGTTCGGAGCGGACAGAACCTGACGAGTACACGAACACAACGCCTGGTCCACGACAAATCGAGAGCTGACCGAAGACAGGCCGACGATACTCGGGCCCCCCAGCAAGATCAGACATGATCACGACCCCTTTCCCGGTGAAACACGGCCGTACCTGAACCACCGGGGTCTGGGGCGAGACTCAATAATCGTATCCAGGCCGCAGTGGCGGTCGGTGACGTCGACACAAGGGCAACGGAGATCTTCGCGCACGTGGCCGGCAAGGGGCCTGCTCGGCCAGATGGGGCTGCTTTGTGACACCACCCAGTAGGGCCAGCCGCGCGGCCTGTCCGGTTGGACATACCCCGAGGCCTGGCTGGCCCAGCATCCGCTTACTCAGGCTGAACGCTGGGTACTCCGTCAGCTATCCGAACACGACCCGCATAAGGCCCCACACAGCGGCGCTCAACCCGTGGGAGCGCGGCGTTCGGCCAAGGAAGGACCGCTGGCCATGGCAACCGTCGCAAGCAAAGGCGCCGGCGTCGGTATCACCCGGTGGACCCGGCTGATCCCGGTCGCGATCATCGTCTACATCATCTCGTTCATGGACCGGACGAACATCGGTTTCGCGTTCTCCGGGATGGGGCACGATCTGCACATCGACAAGGCCCAACAGGGCCTGGCCGGGGGGATCTTCTTCATCGGTTACCTGTTCCTGCAGATACCGGGCGGCCATCTGGCCGAGCGATGGAGCGCGAAGAAGTTCGTCGGGATCATGATCCTGATCTGGGGCGTCTTCGCGGTGCTGTCCGGGCTGGTGCAGAACTTCACCCAGCTCCTCGTCGTGCGGTTCCTGCTCGGCATCGCCGAAGGCGGGATCTGGCCGGCGATCCTGGTGCTGATCAGCCACTGGTTCCCGGTTAGGGAGCGAGCCAGGGCCTACGGGGTGTGGATGATGAACATCGCCATCTCCTCGATCATCACGGCACCGCTGTCCGGCTGGATCCTCTCGGTGTCCGACTGGCGCTGGCTGTTCATCGTCGAGGGCATCTTCCCGTTCATCATTGCCCCGCTGTGGTTCGGTCTGGTCGCCGATCGGCCGTCACAGGCCAAGTGGGTCTCCGCACCGGAGCGGCAATACATCGAGAACGCGCTGGCCGAGGAGAACGCCGACGCGCCGGAATCCGCGCCGTTCGCCGACGTGTTCCGCAGCGGGATGGTATGGCGCCTCGTCGTGGTTTACTTCCTGATCCAGGTCGGTTTCTACGGGCTGAACCTCTGGCTGCCCACTCTGGTCAAGAACACCACCGGGGGCAGCAGTGTGTTGGTCGGTGTGGTCACCGCGATCCCGTACATCTTTGCCATCGTCGGGCTGTACCTCAACGCCCGGGCGGCGGACCATAATGGCCGCTACGCCTTCCACGTGCTGCTTCCGATGGCCATCGCGTCGGTGACGTTGGTTGCCTCGGTGGCACTGGGCAACATCGCCTGGCTGTCCATCGTGCTTATCAGCTTCGCTATGGGTGGGGCTCTGGCCTACGACGGCCCGTTCTGGGCTAGCGCGTCCCGGGCCATGCCGATGGCGCTGGCCGGCGGGGCGATGGGGCTGATTAACGCGCTCGGCAACCTCGGCGGGTTCCTCGGCCCGTACATCGGCGGCGTACTGCAAGTCGCTAGCGGCGGCAGCTTCCTGTCCACCTCGGTCGTGCTGGGCGTCGCGTTGCTGTTGGCTGGGCTGCTGATGCTTACCGTGCGCGGCCGGGCCAACCCGGTGACCCAGGCAGCCACCCCCAACACGAGCATGAGGGAGCACAACGATGATTGAAACGACCAATAACGGCCCTCGCCGGCGCAGCCACGAGTGGTTCGGTGCGCACGGGCGCTAAGGCATGGTCTATAGGTCGTGGACGCGTCGGGGCGTCACCAGCGAGGTGTTCGACGGCGCCCGATGATCGGCATCGCCACCGCTGATTCAAGCTGGCCCGTGCTGACGGACCAGGCCGCCACGGTAGCCACGGCCACGATTCTGCTGTGTCCGATGTATGTGGTTGGTAATCGCTGTCGCTGCCGTCTGTACCGGGGCACGGCTTACAACGGGGTGTGCCCGGGACAGAGGTTGATGGCGTCGATGAACAGCACGGGATAGACCCCGGTCCAGGGGCCGGTTGCGCGACTCGGTCATCTCCGCGACGACCTTGTCGGTGATCCGGGAGATGGTGTCCTTGCTGACGGTTGCGCCGTAGACGTCGTCGAAGTGCGCCACGATCTCTCCGGTAGCCAGCCCCCTTCGACGCAGATAGCCGGACTTCCCGTAGTGCAGGCGGCCTGAAGATCGGCGGGGTGCACCTGACCACCCTGCCCTCACGGATGACCACCACCCACCTCGCCCGGCTAAGGGCCGAGGGAGCTCGCCCCGCCGGCCCACCACCAGCTCGCTCCGCCCACCGGGATGGCCCGCTCGAGATCAACCGGAGCGTGAACGCCCGCGGCAACGTCACGGTCGCCGGGCACTACATCTCCGTCGGGGCCCAACATGCCGGACGCCGCGTCACGCTGCGCTTGGACGCTGAACTGCCCACGTCATTGTCGACGGTGCCTTGACCCGCACCAGCCCACTGGCCCTTACCTCAGCCCAGCGCAACCGGCTCCGAGGAGCACGAGCGACTGGTCCAGGCCGGCAACCCGACCGCCGACCGGGCCGAACCCGGCGGCGGGTTTCCGCCCGAGGCGATACCCAAGTCATCGGACAGTGAGTGCCGGTCGGGCTGCGCCACGCCGGCCAGATCGTGACCATCGAAATCGGCGAAACCGTCCTACGCGCCTACGACTAACGCGGCGACACCCTGATCAACCAGATCCCCCAGGACGAGCACCAAACCACTGGCCCGATTCAAGGCATACGGTGTCAACCGCAACCGCAACACCGGTTGAGCAGCCGCGAGCAGGAGGCACACAGGTGGCCACGGTCAGCGTCCGTTACATCGTCGATGACGTCGACGCCGCGATCGCGTTCTATTGCCAGCACCTCGGTTTCGAAGAACAGATGCATCCCGCCCCAACCTTTGCCATGCTGACGCGCGGCGACCTCCGGCTGGTGCTCAGCGCCCCTGGAACTGGCCCGGGTGGCGGAGGTCAAGCTATGCCAGATGGCACCATGCCCACGCCAGGAGGATGGAACCGGATCTCCCTCGAAGTTACGGACCTGGCGGGCACGATGGACAGGCTCCGTGATGCCGGAGTCCACTTCCGAAGCGACCTCATCACCGGAGTCGGCGGCAAACAGGCCCTGATCGACGACCCGTCCGGTAATGCCGTCGAGCTCTTCGAACCGACCCGCGCTGAGGCGCGCCTGAGCGACCAGTAGCAATAGCGATCACGGGCCCAGCGCTTGGCACGCCCGCGCAAGCACCAACACGATCATCGGCTGGGGGTCAAAGGGGTCACAGGTCCAAATGCTGTCCTCCCGACAGGGTTGCCAAAGGCCGCTGACTTGGAGTAATCCAGGTCAGCGAGCCTTTCCTTCGGTCGTCGCCACCATCGGCCACCTCGTGCTCACGAACCTTCGCGACACGCGTCGCAACGACGAGGTACCGATCTCCGACGCCCACGGTGCCATCCGACTCCGAGTCCCGATCCGGGCGGCCGAGCTTGGCGACGACGACCTCGCCGCCGATGAGCAGGACGCGAGGCTGCGATTCGACTATCACCCACTCGCACTCGGATCGTTTACCTTTCCGATCCAACTGAACATCGAAATTCGGGGAGGGTCTATCCCATGATCGGTGTTTCCGGCGATTTGGTTAGTAGGTTTCAGCGGCCGGCCAGCGGTCACTGAAGGTGATGGCGAAGGCGTTGATCACGGGTTGCCAGCGCATCGTCCATCGTGCGCGGCCTGTGCCGGTGGGGTCCAGGCTGCGGGTCACAAGGTACAGGCATTTGAGCGCGGCCTGTTCGCTGGGAAAGTGTCCGCGTGCTCGCACGGCCCGGCGGTATCGTGCGTTCAGTGATTCGATCGCGTTGGTCGAACAGAGCACTTTCCTGATCTCCATGTCGTAGTCCAGGAACGGCACGAATTCGTTCCACGCGCCGCGCCACATTCGGATCATCGCACCGTATTTCTTCCCCCATTTCTCCTCGAGCTCGTCCAACGCGACGAGCGCGGCATCGGGATTGGGCGCCGTGTAAATTGGTTTGATGTCCCGCTTGATCGCGTCGGCGTCTTTGCGTGAGGTCAACCGGAACGTATTCCGAATGAGATGGATAATGCACGTCTGCACGATGGTCAGTGGCCATACGTTCTCGACCACCTCGGGCAGGCCCTTCAGCCCGTCGCAGACCACGAAGAACACGTCACGCACACCCCGGTTCTTCAGATCGACCAGCACGCTCATCCAGAACTTCGCCCCCTCGCCGCCGGTGCCGGCCCACAACCCGAGCACGTCCTTGCGGCCGTCCACGGTGACGCCGATAGCGGCGTACATGGGCCGGTTAGCGACCTGCCCGTCCCGCACCCTTGACCACGATGGCATCAACGAAGATCGCCACGTACACCGCGTCCAACGGCCGACTGGCCCACTCCTGCATCTCGGCCACGACCTTGTCGGTGATCCGTGAGATCGTCTCTTTCGAAACCGACGCGCCATAGATTTCGGAGAAGTGCGCCGAGATCTCCCCGGTCGTCAACCCTTTCGCATAGAGCGACAACACGATCTCGTCCACATCGGTGAGTCGCCGTTGACGCTTCTTCACAATCTGCGGCTCGAACGCGCTTTCCCGATCGCGAGGAACCTCAATCCGCACCTCACCGACAGCGTCAGAAATGACCGTCTTCGATCGGGTGCCGTTGCGCACATTCGTCGACTCACGACCAGCATCGGCACGATGCCTCTCGTGCCCGAGATGCTCGGTCATCTCCTCATTAAGCGCCGTTTCCAGAACGTTCTTGGTGAACAGCTTCAACAGCCCGTTTGGACCAGTGAGCTCCAGCCCTCGCTGCCGAGCCTCGGCCACCATCGCCGCCGCGGCGGCCTGCTCCGGCGACAGCCCCCGGTCCGACCCCTTGATCTTCTTCTCTGTGCTCACAGCGTCAGATGTCATCACTCACAGTGCCCATCCCGCCGGACCACGGCCCGGCGTGTCGGGCCGGAAACACCGATCTTGCAACAGTCCCTTCGGGGATTACGCCGGTGACCCGGATCGGGGCCAGTTCGGTGGCGACGGGTCTGACCGGAGCGTCGACGGCGCCGTTGATGTCGGTCACCAGGCGGTGGTGGCGCCAAGCAGTGTGATCGAGCCGGATGCGGCCAGGTAGGCACAGAGCGTCGTCTGAGGACGATGGCTAGGACGAAGCTTGTCGCCGCGCTGTGGGGCAGCGCGCAGAGCGCCAGATCGCGATGGCGAACAGAAGTGTTCCGATAGCTACCTTGGGGCGGGAGTTAGTTATCGAAGCGCGGGCCACTTCTCGAACGCCACGCCCAAAAACAATCAGGCGGATTGCTGCTGGGCGGCGATGAGCTGTTCGGCGTCTTCCCGGGAGACCGCGGATGGGGGAGAACTCCACATACGCCGCCCGTTCGGCTCCTGCAGGAACCAGACTGAGACCATGCCGATGACGCCGGCGATGATCAGGTAATAGGCCGGCCAGTTCAGATCTTTGGTTGCTCCGACCAGGGCGCCGACCACTAGGGAGGTGGTTCCGGCGAACAGCGAGACAGACACGTTGAACGCGATCGACAGGCCGCCGCCGCGGACCTCGGTCGGGAACAGGGACGGCAGCGTTGAGGGCATCGTCGCGCTGAAGCAGATCAGCAATAGTCCCATGATCATCAGTCCGAGGAAGATCGACACGATGGTGTCGGCTCGGATCAGCAGGATCATCGGGAAGGCCAGCACGACCAGGCCGATCGAACCAAGCAAGGCGATCGGCTTGCGGCCGATGCGGTCTGACAACGTTCCGATCAGCGGAATGGTCAACAGTGCGACCACCATCACCACGATCTGCACCACCTGCGAGGTCGTGGAGCTCTCGCCGGTCGCCCCTTGCATCCTGGGCATGGTGTCGGTGACGTAGGTCGGCATGTACGAGGTCAGCATGTAGTTGGTGACGTTCCAGACCAGGACCAGGTCCATGCAGACGAGCATGAAGGGCCACATCTGCAGCAGCGTCTTCCACTCATGGGAGCCGCGCTGCTCCTTCTCCCGCTTGTCGGCCTCCTTCTCCAGCGCGACGAAGGCGGGAGTGTCCGCCAGGCGGGTGCGCAGGTACACCCCGACGAAGCCGAGGGGAATCTCACGATCGAGCAGATCTTCGACATGATCGCGGCTATCGCCAAGATCCACGGCGATCCCAGCTATCTCGAGCCGATGTTCGAGACCATGCTCGAGGGCCTCCAACTATCGGCCGACGACAACGCCGAAGGGCCGGCCCGGCCATAGTTACCCGCTGCTCGCCAGCCCAGCGGTCCACGAAGACTTCGTCACTACTCAGACGCCGGGGTAGTCACTGGTGATCACGGCGATCAAAGCCTGCGTGCCAGGGGGACTAACCCGGGCAGCGCCCGTGGCGATCGATCGCTCCCGTGAACACCGCCACGGCGCGGCCGAGATCGTGGCACGGGAACTCGCCCGGCGGATCCGGTCGTCGGTTCGTAACGGACGATGGCCGTCCGCGCAGCTCCAGAACGGGTCCTGACTATCTCGGTTGCTCTAGTGAGAGTGTGGGCTGAGAAGGGCGATCGACGCGCGGACCGCTGTCTCGGAGACATCGCTGATCTGTCCGCCGTCCTCGACCGTGGTGGCCGCCAGCTCGCGCAGGCCTCCGAGCAGAATGACCGCGAGTTCCCGCGGCACCGGGCCGACGCCGGCGGCACGCATCTGCTCGGTATCGCAGAGCGTCTGGATCATGGCGACGAAAGACTCAGTGGTGTCCTGTCGGCAGGCCGGGGCACCGAGCGAGGGGACTTCGCGGATCCAGCTCAGCGTGATGGCTGGCTCGGATTCGGCGTAGGCGATCCAGGCCTCGATCGCCTGGCGCACTTGGTCTTGCCAAGGCGCGTGCGGGTCGACCGACGTTGAGATCCACCGGACCATCTCGGCGTTCACGTCGGCGAGCAGCCCGACGAAGCACTCTTCCTTGCTCGCGAAGTGCTCGTAGAAGGTCCGGCGTGACGTGCGCGCGCGGCGGACGATGTCGGCGACCGTGGTGTCCCGGTAACCCTGCTCAACGATCGAGGCGGCGAGGCCGTCGAGCAGCCGCTCGCGGAATCCATCCAGGTCGTTGTGCGTGGTTAATGTTTGCTCCGCTCGACATCGGCGCCACGCAGTCATCACCGCGATCCCATTTCCTCTCGGCTCGGCGAGTCCTTGCCACCTATGGTACGCCGGTGTACCGTGCGGTTGAAGCGTTGGTACGCTCGCGTACCGCATCGTTTTCATGCCGGATGGGCGCAGCGGCGTGGCGTCCGCTCGATCAGGCACCGAGGTTGCGACGGCATCATCGCGGGTGCCACCGCGACCGACCCGATAGCCGTCATTGTCGAAGACCAGTGCGGGGAAGCAACGGCATGGTTTCAAGGAGGTGGATGTGCAGTGCAGGGGTATGTGTTGACGCATTACCGGCGGCCGATGGAGCTTCGGGAGGTCCCTGAGCCGACGGCTGGCGATGGCGAGGTGCTCATCCGGGTGCGCGCCGCGGGGCTGAACCCGGTCGATTACAAGACGCGTGATGGCGCGGTGCGGCTGGTCTGGCGCTATGACTTGCCCGTGGTGATGGGTAACGAGCTGGCCGGTGTGGTGGAGGGAGTCGGCACCGGGGTCACCCGGTTCGCGGTGGGGGATCGGGTGTTCGCCAGGGTGGACCATCAGAAGATTGGCGCCTTCGCCCCGTACGCAGCCGTCAACGAGAGCCTGGTCGGGAAGATGCCGGCGTCGCTGGACTTCGCCGAAGCGGCCGGATTGCCGCTGGCAGGGTTGACCGCGTTGCAGGGGCTGCGTGACGAGCTGGCCGTCACCAGCGGTGATCGGGTGTTCATCTCCGGCGGGGCCGGCGGTGTCGGCACACTCGCCATTCAACTGGCCGTCTGGATGGGTGCCACGGTGGCCACCACCGCATCACCCCGGGGCGAGACGCTAGTGCGGTCACTCGGGGCCGAGACGGTCATCAACTACCAGAAGCAGAAGTTCAAGGACGTCCTGCGCGACTACGACGGCGCGTTCGACCTGGTAGGGGGGAAGGATCTGACGGACAGTCTCGACATCCTCAAGCGGGGAGCCAAGACGGTCACGATCGCGGGCGTCCCGGAACCGACCACCGCCCGCGTGGACCTGGGCCTGGGCCCACTGCTGACCGCCGGAGTGTGGGCGATCGGCGCCAAGACCCGCCACCGGGCCCACCGCAGGGGAGTCGGCTACCGCTACCTGCTCATGCACCCCAGCGGAGACGACCTCGACCTGTTGGCCGGCTTGGTCGATGGCGGTCAGCTCAAGCCAGTGACCGACCGGGTCTTCCCGTTCCGGCAGATCGCCGACGCGTTCGCCTACCTCGAAAAGGGCCGCGCCAAGGGAAAGGTCATCGTCCGGCTCTGACCGATCCCAAAGATAGGGCCCCCGGAGACTTGCAAGATCATCATCGTCGGCGAGGGACATCAAGCGCTGCAGTCACCTAACCGTTCTGGTTGATGTGACCAACGAAGCACACGCACAGCGGGCAGCCGCACGAGCCGTGGCTGGATCGTGACGGCACTGGTGATGGTGGGGTTTCCCGCGCTGCGCCCGGCAGCCGTGGAGGCGGCCGCGTTCTATATCCAGCTGGGCGCCAGCTGGCGCGCGTTCGCCTTGGCACTCATCGGTGCGATGCTGATCACGCTGATGACTCACCTGCAACATGCCACCGAGTCCGACGGTGTGCGCCTGGTGCCGGCGATTGTGATCGGTTTCCTGCTCGGCGCTGGCCAGGTCGACCATGCGATCGTGGCGTCGCTGATCTGCTTCGCTGGGTTGGAAGCGGGCGCCCCGTTCGGTTACCTGGACTGGCTCGGAATGTTCGGATTCGCGGTACTGGGCAACCTGTGCGGTGGCCTGGTCCTGGTGACACTGCTGCGGCAGGTACCTCACAAGGTGATGGTGGAACGCGGCCACCCAGATGGGCCGGGATGAGGCGTCGGCGGCCGGCCTTCCCTCCGGCGGGGTAGCGGGCCGCCAAGCGCGAGGTCGGTCAGTGGTCCCAACGGGGGACTCGTGGCGTGTCCGGAGTTTGGGAAGGCGCCGGCGGGAATGCGGTGCGTGTCCCGCGGCTACGTGGCTCAGTCCGCGCTGCTGTCGTTGGTCTCGTGCTCGTGCTCGTGCTCGTTCTTGTCGCCCCGCTCGTCGTCGGGCGCGAGGTCGGGGCGCATCGCGTCCGGGTCGTCGTTGGGATGCAAGGTCGGCCAGTCGCGCTCGGGTGTGTCCGCGGGGTGGTGCTTGTCCATGGCGCTGGGTACCCGCTACGAGGTGCGTCAGTCGTCTCCGGCTGCGGGTGTGAACCCGGCAGCCGCCGATCCGGCGGAGAGGATTTTCATGGAATCGACTGATCTGGTGATCGTGGGCGGCGGACCGGCGGGGCTGTCCGCGGCCACGGGCTACCGCGACGCCGGGGCAGGACCTATCGGCAGAGGAACTGACCAGCGCGGCGGTCAGTGCGGTGGGGCACACGCATGGCGAGTTGCCCAGCGCGCCTCGTGTTCTAGCGTCGTCCCTGACGGCGCAGCCCCCAGGCCTGGGCAGCGGTATCCACCAGTCCCAGGACCGCGAGTCCCAAGCCGATTCCGGCAACCGCGCCCACTGACCGCGGCCCACCACAGCACGGCCAGGCCCGGCCACCACACCAAGATCGCCGCCATGTTGGCTCCCAGTGTGGGCGGCCCGGTGTCGTTCGCTAGGTGCGCAACTCGCGGGCCAGGGCCATACATAGGTGTCCGATACCCTGGCCGAACTGGCCAAAACCGGCTTCGCTGAGCTACCCCCCGGTCGGCCTAGCATTGGCGTGTGCGGCTTGCCAGTACGGAATGGATCCTCGTGGCGCGGCCTTGGCGTGCCCGGACCTCCCCGAAGCCTTTGCCTCACCCTGATCCTGGAAACCCCCTCTGGGTCTGGCCGACCATCACCGGCTTATTAGGTGCGCGTTCCCGCCTCGGAAGCGTGTCAGGTGCCGGGGCGGAATTCTTGGAGTTTGGTTTTTGCGCCTTGGACCATCAGATGCAGCGCTGACGGGTCTCCCTTGAGTACTGATTCCATCATCGACTTGGCCTGCTCAAGGGTGGCGTGTGGCGGGATCGGCGGCACCTCCGGGTCGCAGTGCACGTCCAGTACCGTCGGTCGGTCGCTGGCCAGCGCGGCGTCCCACGCCGGCCCGAGCGCCTCAGGGTTGTCGACTGTGATCCCTTCCAACCCGATGCTGTCAGCGAAGTCGGCGTAGGACACATCAGGCAAGGTCTGGGATTGCTCGAACTTCGGGGCGCCGCCCATCGCGCGCAGCTCCCAGGTGACCTGGTTCAGGTCGTTGTTGTGCAGCACGCAGATCACGCAGCGCGGGTCCGACCAACCCGGCGCGTACCGAGCAATGGTCAACAACTCAGCCATCCCATTCATCTGCATCGCCCCGTCACCGGTGATCGCGATCGCCGGACGGTCTGGATGGGCGAACTTCGCACCGATTGCGTACGGCACCGCCGGGCCCATCGTGGCCAGTGTCCCGGACAGCGAACCACGCACCTCACCCCTGATCCGCAGATGCCGGGCGTACCAGTTGGCCGCCGACCCCGCGTCAGCCGTGACGATCGCGTTGTGCGGCAGCCGCTCGGAAAGCTCCCACACCACACGCATCGGATTCACCGGCTTGGCCTCGAGCATGGCCTGCTGCCCCATCGTGGTCCACCAGCCGGCGACGTTCTTCTCGATCTTCTCCCGCCACCCTCGGTCGGACTTCGCCTCCAGCCTCGGCAGCAGCGCGCGCAGCGCCGCCGCGGCGTCGGCCACCATGTTGACCTCTGTCGGGTAGCGCATACCGATCATCGCGCCGTCCAGGTCGATCTGCACCGCCCGCGCCTTACCGAACTCGGGCAGGAACTGGCTGTACGGAAAGTTCGTACCGACCATTAACAGCGTGTCGCAGTCACGCATCATCTCGTAACTGGGGCGAGTACCCAACAGCCCGCTCGACCCGGTCACGTATGGCAGCTCGTCAGACAGCACATCCTTGCCCAACAGGGCCTTCGCCACGCCGGCGCCAAGCACGTCAGCAACCTGGCGCACCTGCTCGGCGGCCCCGCGGGCGCCCTGGCCGATCAGGATCGCTACCTTCTCGCCAGCGTTGAGGATCTCCGCGGCCCGGGCGACATCCGGCTCGTGGGGCTGGACTGTCGGCGCTGAGAGGCCCGGTGGGCTGGACGGAACCTGTTTGAATGCATGCGCGGGTGCGGTGTAGTCAGCGGCTAGCAGATCGCTCGGAATGATCAACGCGGTGGGCGCGCGCCGGGCCATGGCGGTCCGGAAAGCCCGATCCAGCGCGTTGGGTAATTGTTCGGCTACGTTGACCTCGACCAGATAGTCGCTGGCCACGTCCTTGAACAGCGACTGCAGGTCCACCTCCTGCTGATACGCCCCGCCCATCGCGGAACGCTCGGTTTGACCGACGATCGCCACCACCGGCACATGGTCGAGCTTGGCGTCGTACAGCCCGTTCAGCAGGTGGATCGCGCCGGGACCTGAGGTGGCCATGCACACGCCGACCTTCCCGGAGAACTTGGCATAACCCACCGCCTCGAACGCGGCCATTTCCTCATGTCGGGCCTGCACGAACATCGGCTTGTCATCGGCCCGCCCCCAGGCGGCCACGATGCCGTTTATCCCGTCACCGGGATAGGCGAAGACCTGCTCGACACCCCACTCCCGAAGCCGCCGCAGTATGTAGTCGCCGACCTTCTCAGCCATCGTCCACCCCGTGTTCCACACCGCCCACAATGGGAATCGTCGAGGCCTGACTACCCGGCCCAGGCCCAACCACACCCCGCGCAGGTCGTCCACTCTCAGGACGACTACCTACCTGACTTCGGGTTGCTGTGGTCGTTCATCGGCGCTCATGGGTTCGCTGCCCGAAGCGGTCGGGATCCGCCTGCTCCCAGTCGCCGGCCCAGTCTGGCGCGGGGTCGGCGGTCAGCTCGCCGGGTGTGAGCCAGTGGTAGAGCTCGGCGTAGGAGTCGGAGTCGTGGTGTCCGACGCGGCGTATCAGCTGATCAGGTCGCAGCTCATGCGGCTCATGGGCGCCCATGGCGGCCATGATTTCGCCGGCTTCGGCCACGGTGGCCTGTTGGAAGCGTTGCACTCGCAGGCTCTTGTCCGCCACGTCCAGGGCCTGAGCCCGTTTCGGGTCCTGGGTGGCGACGCCGACGGGGCACTGGTTCGTGTGACAGCGTTGGCTCTGGATGCAGCCCGTCGCCATCATCATCGCCCGCGCCGCGTTGGTGTAGTCCGCGCCCTGGATCAGCCGTTTGACGATGTCCGAACCCGAAGCCACCTTGCCCGAGGCCCCGATCTTGACCTGTTTTCGCAGGCCGACTCCCACAAGAGCGTTGTGCACCATCATCAGCCCCTCAGTGAGCGGGCGACCGACATGATCTTCGAACTCCAACGGTGCCGCGCCGGTACCACCTTCCGACCCGTCAACGATGATGAAGTCCGGTGTGATGCCCTCGGCGAGCATGGCCTTGCAGATTGCCAATACATCCACCCGGGAGCCAACGCACAATTTGAAACCGGCGGGCTTCCCACCGGAGAGTTCCCGCATCCGGGCAACGAAGCGCACCAGCTCTCGCGGGGTAGCGAAGACCCGGTGCCAGGCCGGGCTGACACATTTTTCGCCCTGGGGCACGTTTCGGGCCTTGGCGATCTCAGCGGTGACCTTCGCGGCCGGCAATACCCCACCCACACCTGGTTTGGCGCCCTGGCTCAGTTTCAGGGACACGCATTTGACCGAGTCGTGGGCCGCCTTGTCCGCGAACATTCCCGGGTCGAAGTCGCCGTCTTTGGTGCGTGCTCCGAAGTAGCCGCTGCCGATCTCCCAGACCAGGTCGCCGCCGTTCTCCAGGTGGTAGTCGGTCAGACCGCCCTCCCCGGTGTCGTGCGCGAACCCGCCCAGCGCCGCGCCCCGGTTCAATGCACGCAAGGCGTTGGCCGACAGCGAACCAAAGCTCATAGCCGAGACGTTGAGCAGCGCCATGTCGTACGGCTTGGTGCAATCCGCTCCACCGATGCGAACCCGGGGTGGCTGCCGCGGGGGTGCTACCGGCGCGGTCGAGTGCAACAGGTACTCATAGCCGGGTTGATAAACGTCGAGTTCGGTGCCGTACGCCTTCTCCCCTTGAATACCTTTGGCTCGTTCATAGATCAACGACCGTGTGTCCCGATCAAAGGGGCGTCCGTCATAGTCCCGTTCGATGAAGTACTGCTGCAGCTCCGGTCGGATGCTCTCCAACGCATACCGTGCGTGTCCGATCACCGGATAGTTGCGCAGCACGGAGTGACGCCGTTGCGCTACGTCCCAGACACCCAGTGCGAGCAGGACGACCATCACAGCGCACAGCGCCCACCACCCCGATGCCCAGAACACCCCGGCAAGCGCACCCAGTGCCCCGAGGACCAGCAGGACAGGGAAGATCACGAAGCGCATCATGAGCAGACGTCCCGACGATCCTGAGGCGCTAGGACGCACCCGGTTCGGCTGACCCGGGGGAGCTCAGGGCGTCGACGCGGAATCACCGCCGCCGTCTCCCGGCCTGCCCCAGTGGATGCCGCCAGTATCGGCGGCAGTGGCGCGATCCGCGGCTCAACGACCTTCACGATGACCTTCCATGTCCCGTCCGTACGTGGCTAGCTCCGCATACCCGGAACCGTGAGCCCGACACCCCTTCCTGAGACTCTCGACTATCGCGCAGTGACCGAAACGTATGTTTGCTCGTTCAGGGGTCTCGTGCGTCAAGATTCCTGGCAGGTGGCAATCCCCTGAAACCGTAGAGACTTCAGTTGGTGTGATCTTGTAGTTGGGTTGTGTCGTTCGCGTCGCGTGCCAGTCGGGCAGGCGCTGGCCTGCCCGCGCTGTGCGCCGGTTGGGGGCCGTCGAGGCTCCGAGGTCAAGGGCGGCCGTAGGCCGTCGCGGCAGCGATCGCGTCAGCGACCCTTGAGGTTGGAGGTGCGGTCCCCGTATCCTGCGCGGCGCGTAATGGGATTCAGCGGCGGCGCAGCCGCCTCCGTTGTGGTTGTGGTTGTGCTTGTGGGTGAGCATCTCGCTCAGGCCACCTCGGTGGCAGGGTCGTCGGGTTGGGCCAGCTCGTAGTCGATCGGGGAGATCATCCCGATGGAGGAGTGCCGTCGGGTGCGGTTGTACTCATCGATCCAGGCCGCGACCCGCCGCCGAGCGGCTGCCTTGGTCGGGAATTCTTCGCACGAGCGCAGCTCGAACTCCAGGGTGGAGTGCCACGACTCGATGACCGCGTTGTCCAGCGCCGATCCCGGCCGGCCCATTGATTGGCGGATGCCCAGTCGTATACAGGCCGCGCGGAACATCCCGGCGGTGTATTCGCTGCCCTGGTCGGTGTGCAATACCACCTCGGCCACTTGCCCGCCGCGCACCGCGACCGCCATCGCCAACGACCCGTAGGCCAGCTCGGCATCGTGGTGCTCGCTCAAGGCGAACCCGACGATGCGCCGCGAGCACACGTCCAGCACGCTGGCCAGTTGCAGTTTGCCTTCGGCGGTGTCGATCTCGGTGCCGTCACCGAACCAGCGCTGGTTGATCCGCCGTGCGGTGAAGTCCCGTTTGACCAGGTCCGGGGCGCGCCAGCGGCCCTTGCCCGGGCGGGTGGTGCCCCGCCGGTGATGTTTCGCCCTGGCCCGCAACCCTTGCTCGGCCATGAGCTCCGCGACGGTGTTCTGGGAGACCCGCCAGCCCATGTCGCGTAGATCCGCGGTGATCCTCGGTGCGCCGTAGGTGCCCCGGTGTTGGGCGAACAACGCCGCTACCAGCACGGCCTGCGCCCGCCGCCGCGCTCGCCGGGGCGAGGCGTCGCCGTGGCGCCACTTGTAGAACCAGGCCTGCGACACCCCCAACGCCCGGCACGCCACCGCGTGCGGAACCCCGTGTTCGGCCCTCTGGGCCGCGATGAACCCGGCCACGACTACCGCCGACCCGTCGCGTCCTTGACCCAGAGGGCCACCGAGCGCTTGAGCACTGTGAGGATGATCAGGTACCGCCGCGACCGTGGGTCTGACCCGGCTTGAGACTGGCCGCGGTGCCTTGGTGATGATCGGTCGGCCTGCCGGTCGCGGCGGTGCTTGCTGCCACCGGGCCGGCGGGTGCGTGTCCCGATAGGGGCCTTGCCGCGAACAGGGCACCGTCACAGTCCTGACCGCACCGCACCGGCCCGGTGACGGCCAATCCGCTCCCCACACTGCCAGGAGACGAACGACCGGTGCCCAGCATGCCCCAGCCCAACCAGCCCGACCAGACCAATGCCGGCGAAGAGGTGATCCTCGGGATCGACACCCACAAAGACGTGCACGCCGCAGTCGTGATCAGCCTGCTCGGTGTGGTGCTGGGCAGGCGCAGTTTTCCGACCACCGCGGGCGGCTACGAGTCCCTGCTGGGCTGGGCGCGCGGGTTCGGGGCCCTGCGCCGGGCCGGGGTGGAGTGCACCGGCTCATATGGCAAGGCCCTGGCCCGGCACCTGCGTGCCACCGGCGGCATCGCGGTGATCGAGGTCAACAAACCCGACCGAGCCACTCGGCGCCGTCGCGGCAAGACCGACACGATCGATGCCGAGGCCGCCGCCCGCGCGGTGCTCTCCGGTCAGGCCACGGCGACCGCGAAGAGCAGCGACGGGGACGTGGAGATGTTGCGGCTGTTCAAGCTGGCCAAGTCCTCGGCGATCAAGTCACGCACCCAGACGATCAACCAACTCCAGAGCGTGCTGATCGGTGCCGACCCTGAGCTCCGCGATGAGCTGGCCGCCCTGAGCACCAAAGCGCTGGTGCGCCACTGCGCCGCCCTGACCGTCCCGGCCACCACCGACCTCGCCGGCGCGACGTTCTACACGCTGCGGTTGCTGGCCCAGCGCATCCAGGCCCTCTCCGCGGAGATCGCCGAGCTCGACGGCAAGCTTGCTCGGGCCGTCCACCGGCGCGCCCCCAAGCTGCTGGGGCAGATCGGGATCGGCCCAGACTGCGCCGCCGAGCTGCTCATCGCCGCCGGGGACAACCCGGAACGGATGACCCACGAGGGCTCCTTCGCCGCGCTGTGCGGCACCAGCCCGGTCGAGGCCTCCTCGGGCAAGACCAACCGGCGCCGGCTCAACCGCGGCGGCAACCGGAAGGCGAATTCCGCGCTCTACATGATCGTGATCACTCGGCTGCGCTGGTGCCCCCGCACCCGCGCCTACGTGCAACGTCGCATCGCCGAAGGACTGTCCAAACGCGAGATCATCCGCTGTTTGAAGCGCTACATCGCCCGCGAGGTCTACCAGATCATCATCGAGCCGGAAAGTGGCCCGAGATCACTCCACCACGCCGCTTGACAAACATAGGGGCATCATCACGCTCCATCGCCAGCTCGGCGTTCTCCCGCCGCAGCCGGGCCAACTCGATCCGCTCGTCCTCGCCGAGTCGACCGTTACCGTCCTTGGCCTGACGGTCCAAAGCCACCCAGTTGGCCAGCGTGCCCGGGTTGATCCCCAGGTCCTTCGCGATCTGCGCGATCGGGCGCCCGGTCTCGCGGACCAACCGGACCGCGCCCTCCTTGAAATCCTGATCTGTGAGTGTCGTTGCGGTACTCCTGGATGGAGAACCACCAGGCTCGGTGCCGGTGACCCGACGTGACTCAATCCTGATCTGGCCGCTTCAGCGTGCCCTTCGTTTGACCTGTCGGTCGTGGTTGCCGGCACCAGCCTGGCCCCACCAGTTGGCTTGATTAGAAGCATGTCCGCGCGAGCGTGACCCGTCACAGATCTGCCACCACGGTGACCCTCATCCAGGCCGGTGCCGACGTTGACCGCAACCCCTGGAAGGGCCCTCGGCCAGTGGTAATGCTCTCAGAAGTCACCGATGCAGTCATCGGTGCCGATACCCACCGCGACACTAACCAGCTCGAGATCGCTTACCCCAGCGGCGCGGTGATCGCCACCGCCTCGTTCGGCAACCACAACGCCGGCCATGCCGAGGCGTTGGCTTGGGTGTTCGACCATGCTCCTGGACCGAGGCTGGTGGTCTCGATCGAGGGGACCCGTAGCTACGGCGTCGGGCTGGGCCGCGCCGCGGCCGCCGTCGGGCTACCGGTGATCGAGGCCGAGCAACCCCGCCGCAAGACCCGCCGAGGCAAGGGCAAGTCCGACCCGATCGACGCGCATCTGGCGGTGCTGTTCGCTCTCGGCCTCGAGGTGAACAAGCTGCCCACCCCACGCGCGGACGGAGACCGGGAGGCCCTGCGTATCCTGCTGTGCGCGCGGGAGGATCTGACCACCACCAGCACCGCGCAGACCAACCGTCTCAAGGCGTTATTGCGAGATGGGGGCGACGCTGACCGTCGTCTCGCCTGCGGGAAACTCACCGCCGCCATGTTGTCTGAGCTGGTGAAACGTCGCCAACCTCGGGAGGCCAGTCGAGCCCAGGCCGTGCGTCACGCCGAGATCCGCCGCCTGGCCCTCGCACTACGCGAGGCCGCCCGGGCGCTGACGGCCAACAAGGCTGAGCTAGCCGCGATCGTCAACGACCTCGTTCCAGCGCTAACTGACCGGTGTGGGATCGGGCCGGTCACCGGCGCGCAAGCGATCGTCTCGTTCTCCCACCCCGGGCGGTGCCGTAACGACGCCGCGTACGCCGCCCTCGCCGGCACCAGCCCGATCGAGGCCTCCAGCGGGCGCACCGTGCGCCATCGACTCAACCGGGGTGGCGACCGAGCGCTCAACAGGGCCATCCACGTCATCGCCAACACCAGGATCCGCAGCGACCCCGCCACCCAGGCCTACGTGGCCCGGCGCACCACCGAAGGCAAGACCCCCAGGGAGATCCGGCGCTGCATCAAGCGCTACATCGCCCGCCAGCTCTTCCGCACCCTCACCACCGCGATGGCTCCCGCCACCGTCGCTGCACCCAGCCTATGAATCAGCGCCCGAACGGCCCTGGCCGCGCCAGCTCACACGACAGGAGGAACCCACATCAAACGGTCTTGACACACATAGAAGCGTCAAACTTCCGCCGTGACTCCGCCATCGCCCCCACCTCCTCTAAGGCGATGTCTCCACGTTACGAGGGGAAGCCCACAGGGCCCGGTGTTTGGGCCCCTATGGAAGGGTGTTGACCATGAGTCGGACGGGGCCGCCCCGTTCTCGGTTGTCGGCGCAGGAGAAGACGCAGATTGTGCTGGCGGTGTTGGCCGGTGAGATGACGCTGGCCGAGGCGGCTCGGCGGCATGGCGTGACGCCACAGGCGGTCGGGCATTGGCGGGGCCGGTTCCTGGAGGCGGGCAAGGCCAGCCTGGAGAGTCGAATGCCGGGTGTGGCCGACGGGGCCGGGTCGCAGCCAGAGCGGCGGCTGCGGGCAGAGGCTGAGCAGTTGAAGCTGGCGTTGGCCGAGGCGACGGTGCAGTTGCCGATCTGGCGTAAGGGGACCGAGCACGTTGATGCGTTCCCTTTGCGGAAGAATCCTCGCGCCCATGTGCGCGGCGCAGCGGACCGCGCTCTGCAAAAGGTTCAGCTCCACGGGGTGGCGGACCCGCGAACCCATCAGTCGGCCAGTGGTGTCGTCCACGCGTCGTAGCTGTAGACCCAGTCGACGTCGGTGGGTTCCTTCAGCCAGGTGTTCGTGCGCGAGCTGAGCTGGACTCTGGAGGTGCGCTGTTTGCGGGTGGCCTCGAAGCGGCGGAAGGCATCGGCGATACCCGCCCGATCGTCCACACCGTCGACCAGGCGGGCGAGTACGACCGCGTCCTCGAGTGCCATGGCGGCGCCCTGAGCCATGTAGGGGGTCATCGGAGGCAGGCGTCGCCGAGGAGGGTCACGGTGCGGTCCGACCAGCGCTCCAGCGGGTCGCGGTCCACCAGTGCCCACTTGTGCACGTCGGGGCAGGTCTTGAGGGTGTGCTGGACCTGGGGGTGGAATCCCTCGAACGCGGCCCGCAACGTGTCCATGTCGCCCTTGGCGGACCACGACTCCACGGTGAACTCGGGCTCGGGCTGGCTGGTGACGAAGTAGACCTCGCTGCGGTCCGGTTTGACGTAGTAGATGACGATGTGGCGGTCCGGGCCCCACCATTTGGTGCACTCGTCGATCTCGTACCCGCCCAGCAGCTGGGTCGGGAATGTGGTCCGGTACGCGATTCGGCCGGTGAAGTTCGCCTCGGACTCGCCGAACACGAGATCTTTCACGGTCGAGTGGACACCGTCCGCGCCGATCACGGCATCGGCGACGGTGGACGAGCCGTCGGCGAACGACAAGCGGACGCCGTGTGCGTTCTCGTCCAGGCCGACCAGGGTGTGGCTTAGCCGGACGTGCTCCGGCGGGACGGTGCTCGTCAGGGGCTTCGTGCAGGTCGCCCCGGTGGGCGAGTAGGTATGGGGGCCCCGTACCTCGCCTCGGCCGGGGGCCGAATATCTGGTCGAACTTCACCTCGCCGGTCTGCCAGTCTTTGTTGTTCCACGAGCGGGGGTAGAAGGCCTCCGCGCGCATCCTCGGTTCGAGCCCCAGTCCGCGCAGCGCGTGCATCGCGTTGCAGCCGCCCCTGGATGCCAGCGCCCAGGCGGGTGAAGCTGTGCACGGGTTCACCGCCCGCGAGCTTGCCGCGTTCGAAGCGATTCCGCTGGGCACTGCGAAATCCCGCATCCGCGCCGCGCTGGCCAAGCTCCACGAGACCGTGGCTGACCCGCAGCACGTCCCTACGCGGTGAGTATTACGCACGGCCTCGAACGCACTGCACCAACAACCGTGCTCAACGGTGAGCCCACGCTCACCGTCACCTCACCTGTAGCTTTGCTTGTCGTCTTGAAGGTGGCGTGATCGTCTTGAAGGTGGCGTGCCGCGCGTGTAATCGGCTCATCGCACTCCCGGCCCCGCCGTCGGTGGTCGGGCCGGTCAGTCCTCGCCCTTGCCCTCGGCGAGCCCGGTCGAGATCAGGTCCATCACGCTGGAGTCGGCCAGTGTGGTGACGTCGCCGATCTCCCGGTTCTCCGCGACGTCCTTGAGCAGCCGGCGCATGATCTTCCCGGACCGGGTCTTGGGCAGCTCGTCGACGACCATGATCTGGCGCGGTTTGGCGATCGGGCCGATCTCCTTGGAGACGTGGTCGCGCAGCGCCTTGATGGCTTCCTTGCCCTCGGTCGAGTCGCTTGCGGACTTGGCCACGTTGCCGCGCAGGATCACGAACGCGACGATGCCCTGCCCGGTGGTGGGGTCGGACGCGCCGACCACGGCGGCCTCGGCGACGGTCGGATGTGACACCAGCGCCGATTCGACCTCCGTCGTGGAGATGTTGTGCCCGGACACCAGCATGATGTCGTCGATGCGCCCGAGCAGCCAGATCGCGCCGTCGTCGTCGTACTTGGCGCCGTCGCCGGCGAAGTAGTAGCCCTGCTTGGCGAACCGCTTCCAGTAGGTCTCCCGGAAGCGCTCCTCGTCACCCCAGACGCCGCGCAGCATCGAGGGCCACGGCTGGTCCAGCACCAGGAAGCCGCCCTGCCCGTTGCCGACCGGGGTGCCTTCGTCGTTCACGATCGTCGCGGAGATGCCGGGCAGCGGGCGCATCGCCGAGCCGGGCTTCGTGGCGGTCACCCCGGGCAGCGGCGAGATCATGATCGCGCCGGTCTCGGTCTGCCACCAGGTGTCCACGATCGGGCAGCGGTCCTTGCCGATGTTCTCCCGGTACCACATCCAGGCCTCGGGGTTGATCGGCTCGCCGACGCTGCCCAGCACCTTGAGCGAGGACAGGTCGTACTTCTCCGGGATCTCCTTGCCCCACTTCATGAACGTGCGGATCAGCGTCGGAGCGGTGTAGTAGATCGACACGCCGTACTTCTGGATGATCTCCCAGTGCCGGCCCTCGTGCGGGGTGTTCGGGGTGCCCTCGTACATCACCGAGGTGGCCCGGTTCGCCAGCGGTCCGTAGACGATGTAGGAGTGCCCGGTGACCCAGCCGATGTCGGCGGTGCACCAGTAGACCGACGTGTCCGGTTTGAGGTCGAACACGTTGCGGTGGGTGTAGGCGGCCTGGGTCAGGTAGCCGCCGGAGGTGTGCACCACGCCCTTGGGCTTCCCGGTGGTACCCGAGGTGTAGAGGATGAACAGCGGGTGCTCGGAGTCGAACGCCTCCGCCGTGTGCTCGTCGGACTGGCCCTCGACGACGTCGTGCCACCACAGGTCGCGGCCCTCGGTCATCGACACGTCGGTCTCGGTGCGCCGGACCACGATGACGTGTTCGACGCTGGGCGTGTCGGTGAGCGCCTCGTCGATGTTCTCCTTCATCGGCGCCGGCTTGCCACGGCGGAACTGCCCGTCCGAGGTGATCACCAGCTTGGCCTCGGCGTCCTGCACCCGGGAGCGCAGTGCGCCCGGGGAGAAACCGCCGAACACCACGCTGTGCAGCGCGCCGAGCCGGGCGCAGGCCAGCATCGAGATGGCGGCCTCCGGGATCATCGGCAGCTGGATCGCGATCCGGTCGCCCTTGGTCACGCCGAGCGAGGCGAGCGCGTTGGCCGCCTTGCACACCTCGCGCTGCAGGTCGGCGTAGGTGATGGTGCGGCTGTCGCCCGGCTCGCCCTCCCAGTGGAAGGCCACCTGCTCGCCGTGCCCGTCGGCCACGTGCCGGTCGACGCAGTTGTAGGCCACGTTCAGCTTGCCGCCGACGAACCACTTGGCGAACGGCGCGCCGCTCCAGTCCAGCACCTGGTCCCAGCGCTGCTCCCAGTGCAGAGCATCGGCCTGCTCAGCCCAGAACGCCTCGCGGTCGGCATCAGCGTGGGCGTACATCTCCTCGGTCGCGTTCGCCTGTCCCGCGAACTCCTCGCTCGGCGCGAAGCTGCGGGTCTCGGTGGACAGGTTGCTCAGGGTCTCGCTGGAGCCGGACATTCGCGGACCTCCGTCGGAACGCTGACCGGCCGGAGGCGGAGCCACCGGCCGGCCAGCTGGTGTATTGAGCAGAAGGTCTCTACGGCCGGGCGAGTGGCATCACGGGCAGCACAGTCTTGTGGAACGTCGAGTTGGTGACCCCGGCGAACGAGGCGTACCAGGCCAACACGGCGGTGACCAGTCCCGTCCAGCCGCCGGCCTCACTAATGACGGCGACGCCGGTGAAGGTGCCGATCGTGAGTAGCGCGAAGGTCACCGTCAAGGCGCCGAACACCGCAAGGACGGCGCCGGTGGTGCGCAACGCGGCGACTGTCATGTAGGCGGTGAAGATCGTCCACGCGAGTAGGAAGATCCCGGTGGCACTTCCGGCGGCCGGACCGAGGCCGGGGGCGACGAACTTGACGTATGCGGCGAAGGATAGCCAGAACGCCCCGTACGAGCTGAACGCCAGCGCGCCGAACGTGTTCGCCTTCCGGAACTCCCACATGCCGGCCAACAACTGCACCAGACCGCCGTAGCACAGCGCCAGGGGTAGCACGACCGGCTCGATGGCCTTCGATGCCAGCCCGGCGTTGACACAGCTGAGCACGAAGGTGGTCATCGCGAAACCGGCCAATCCGAGTGGGCCCGGGTCGGCGATATGATCGCCTGGCGGGTCGGTTCGCACAGCCCGCGGCTCGGAGACATCGCGATCGCTGATGGTGCTGCTCATTTTTTCTCCTCTCGCGACGCGGCTAATGCCCGCTGGTAGGACCATTTCCGCTATGAGTGTTACCCCTGGCTTCCCGCTGTACCCAGCGCGGGAGCACAACCGTGCTAGCGACCAGACCGCAGACACAGGTCACGAGCGGTCGCATTTCCAGGACACTGACCGCGGGAAGTAGCAACGGCACGACCACCGCCATGACATAGGCCAGCCAGCGCGGAGGAGTCCGTGGCTGCCTTGGGGTGAGCCGGACACAGAGGAACCGCGGCGTGGTCTCGTGGCGCAGGCGACGCTCGATGTCCGCCAAGGCGCGCGTGTCCTGTTCGGTGAGCATCGCGCCTCCTCGTTGAGGACTGCCGATCCGCTCACAGGGCCTAAATTTCGGATCGCCATAAAATGCTGGAATGCAATGGTTGCGCAGAGAAACACGTCCCGCAACACGTGGTGTCCCAACGGGTGAGGCCTAGTGCTGCAACGGCAGTTAGGTGAGTAAGTATCCGCGTCGTCGATAGTGGCTGAGGCGGGCTTGGTGTTGGCGTTTTCTGCGCCAGTAGGACCAGGACCAGACGTGCTCGATGCTGTGGGTGTGTCGCAGGGCGAGGTGGACAAGCAGTCGCCGGATCTCCGGTAGCGTGAGACTGATCATGTGCTGGTTGTCGGTACTGGTTCCCCCTTTGTGAGCTGCGCTTTTGTTCCGGCGAGCCAGGCCAGGGCGAGCATCGACAAGTCGACGTGGCCGCCGCCACCACTGTGCCGGATAGTCCTCAACTGTGGCTATCCGGCCCATTCCTTGGTTGCTCGTGGCAGAACGTGCGGGCACCAGGCCGCACGGCCTCACTTCCCCTGCGGCCGGACAACGATCGTCCACCACTGGACACCCTGGCTAGGTGGCGGTGTGGTCGTTGATGAGACCCTCGTGATCTGATGTCCAGACCGACCGAGTCCACCGTTAACATCTGCTTGCTGTTGCCCGACGTGCTGGGCACCTATTCCGACTCGGGGAACGCGACCGTGCTGCTGCAGCGGCTGCGGTGGCGCGACATCCCGGCCCGCATCCTCACCTGCACCGCCATACAGAACCCCCCGACCAGCTGTGACATCTATGTGCTCGGCGGCGGCGAGGACGCCGCGCAACGGTTTGCCGCCCGCTGGCTGCGTGATCACCGTGCGCTGCGCAACACGCTGGCGGACACCGCGGTGACCCTCGCAGTCTGCGCGGGACTGCAAATCTTCGGCCGCACCATGACCGACCCCGACGGAACCGTGCACCTCGGCGCCGACCTGCTAGACCTCACCACCTGCCCCGGGCGCCGCCGGGCCACCGGACAGATCACCACCCACTGCCATCTGCCCGGCGTCGGACAACTCTGCGGATTTGAAAACCATCGCGGCGCCACCACCCTAGGACCAGGACTGCGCCCGCTGGGCCGGGTCCTGACCGGCATCGGCAACACCGGCAACCACGGACCTCGAATTGGGCATCGCACTGGGCGCGGCGATGAAGGGGTACTCACTGACCGCATCATCGGCACTTACATGCACGGCCCGGTACTCGCCCGCAACCCCGCCCTGGCCGACCACATCCTGACCCGCGCGACAGGTCACCACCTGGCCCCCCTCGAGCTACCCGACCAGGCCCAACTACGCCGAACCTACCTACCCGACCAGCCTCCCCGTCGCTTCCGTATCACCCCACGGCGTCGTTGATGCGAGTGGGCGCACGTCTCCGCCGGAGATGGTGGGCGGCGCGGGGTGTGGCGCCATCTGTCGGTCGGGCTGAACGATGGTCCGCCGTTTCTGGACGGTAACGCTGGGCGGGCGGCTCTGGCCGAACGCAGGGGGAGGAGCTGCCTAGCCGTGCCGCTGCGTCGTCGAGCACGTCCTGCACAGCGTCGGCGCCGGAGACGATTAAGTCCCACTGAACTCGCGCAACTGGACCCGCGCGTCTGAAGGACTGCGGTGATCACCACGCGTCCCCCCAGAAGTAGGGACGAAGGGTGCCGTAGCCCGTTGTGCCGGATGCTCGCTCCCGCCGGGATTCAACGCGGCCATCAGGGTGAAGGTGGAGCGCGTTTGTCCCGACTGAGGCCGTCGGCGCGTCGTGGGCGTTTGTTGCGTTTTGTCCGGGTCGCGTTTGTAACCTCTGCCGCATATCGCGCGAGCCTCGCGCGGAACCTCGATCCGGGGAGAGAACAATGATCGTTCTCGGTGTCATCTTGTTGATCATTGGTTGGCTGACCGGTATCTCCATCCTCTACACCGTCGGCAGCATCCTGCTCGTAGTCGGCTTGGTGCTGTTGCTGCTCGGGTCGGTAGGCCGCGGCGTCGGCGGGCGCCGCTGGTATTTCTAACCTTCGGCGTCCGTGCACGATCCCGGGGCACGCACGGGAAGGACCGGGCCGCGCGCGGCTGATCCGGCAGTCCCGGGTTTCGCCGAGTCGGGTGGCCCGACGGCAGAGGTCAGTGCACTGATTTCATCGTCGGGCACGTCCCGGTGACGGTGAATGGCGCTGGGAGTCCCGCGGGCCTTTCCGCCGACGGGCATCCGTGCGTCTTGTTTTGCCCGGCCGCGCCGCTACCACTTCCGGCATGTACCCGTGCGCGTCAACCCGCTCGGGTGCTGAGCAAAGCTTCAATCCGAGCGAGACGGTCGGTGAGAGCAGCGATGTCAGCCTTGGTGCAGTTCTGCTCCGAATCTTTCAAGGTCAGGATCAGTTGGCCGCCGGGTTCGAGGCGCCCGTCCGCGATCTCGGCGATGTTGTCGCCGTTCTGCAGGCGAACCGCCTGGTCAATCTCACTGTGCCGCAAACCCAAGCGGCGCAACGCACCACCCACGACGTGCCCGTCCGAGATCACCACCGTGGCGTGCCCCTCAAAGACACGGCCGGCGAGTGGGCTGAGTGCGATTAGCCGGTTGAGCGCGGCGTTGACCACCACGAGGGTGACAGCGCCCACGATCCCCCCGATCAGGGAGTTGTCGTCGCCGATCACCGCGTTCTGCACCACGTTGGACAGCAGGAAGATAACGATGAAGTCGAAAGTGTTCAGGTTCGCCAGGCCCCGCTTGCCCGTGAAGCGGAACAGCACCGCGAGCACCGCATACACAATGACTGTGCGCAGCATTTTCTCGTCAAGGGGGATTTGCTCAGCGAACATGTCGTGCCACATCCGAGTTCCTCCATCACGTCTCAGAGATCTACGAGCCTGACCGCCGAGTCACCTAGCACCCGCCGTGCGCCACCGCCCGCGCAAGGCCTTGTCGTCGGTGGCTGGGTGGATTTGGACCGGCGCCATTGCCGAAGTTGGATGGCGACGCGCAAGTCGGGCAGCTGTGGAAGGGGAGCCGAGTTGCCCCGCGTCTGCCACCAGACCCCATACGACCGGATGCTCTGCCGACGAGGACAGTCAGCTCATTCGCTGATCAAGGCTTCGATCTGTTTCGCGCCGAGTCCAGCAACTCGGCGGTTCTCAGCGATACCCACCTTGTTCAGCACCGCGCTGGCCCTGGCCGGCCCATATCCCGGCACCGCTCGAATCAATGCCTCGACCTTCGTCTTGGCCACGATGGGGTTGACAGCGGAGCGGGCGAGCACGGAGGCAATGCTGGCCCTGCCACCTCGGACTTCGTCCAGCAGCGCACGCCGGGCGGTACGAGCGGCCGCTGCCTTCTCCAGCGCCTCAGCGCGTTGTTCGGGAGTCAACGTCGGAAGTGCCATGTCGAGATCCTTTCTCCACGGTTCTGACCGACCCGAACCCCAGTACCCGCGAGTCCGATGGCTGCGGAACATAGCCGGTCTGTGCGAGTCCACGCTCACCCGGCATACCCGATGATCAGGCAATTCACCCGGCGGGGCCACGTTGCCAATGTCGTGGCCCCGCCGGCCAGCTCGTGCCCAGGCGCATCGGTTTCGTTCGATGTTTGGGCGGGTACGCCCGGAGCCCGCCGACAAGGAGGTCGAGATGGCAAACTCCGAGGACGAACCGCAAGCCCAGCGCCAGCAGATGAGTCAGGGGCTACCCGGTGGCAGGTCCAGTCGTGGCCCAGAACCCGACCCCGGGGGTACCGCGGAACCGCAAGGACTAACACCTCCCTACGACCGCGACGATTCCCCGGAGGCCCAGGCGGCGGCGGCCGACGGTGTGGGCAAGGCGTTCCGTGCCGACGAATACGGTGGGGAGCCCGGCCCACCTCCTCCGGTGTCGAAGGAGGAACGCGAAGGTGTGCCGCCGACTGACACCACGGCGGCGACGCCGCTGGGAGTCGGCGAATCGACCAGCACCGGAGGTGAAGAACTCGCCGCCAAGGAGGGTAAGGAAGCGGGCCGGGAAGACACCGGAACGAAAGGCCCGGCGCAGCGCCCGACCGGCACGTCAACCGGCGAGGACTCGACCGGGATCAACCCGCAGGGCTCAACGGAAGGCAGCCCGAGCGTGACCTCGGGCGACCAAGGAGGCTGATCGACAAACTGGCGAGCGCCCACCTGAGCAGGCTGGGTCGAAGGGCACGGAGCATCAGGCTCCGTTCTGATAGCCGTCAAACGCCGTCAACGAAGAGCAGACGCCGAGTCAGCGCCGTGTCCCGAATCGCGAGCGCTTCCGCGTAGTCCGCGGAGGAGTACCAGCGCCGCAGGCGATCCATGCTGGGGAACTCGACCACGACGACTCGTTGCTCACGCGGCCAATTCCCTTCGGGTACGTCCGGCTCCGCTCCGCGCACGATGTAGCGGCCGCCGTGGCGTGCGATGGAAGCTGCGGCGAGTTCCCGGTAGCGCTGGCCCTGGGTCTCGTCCAGCATCTCGACTTCGGAGATCGCGTAGGCAGTCATGGCGTCGATGATCCGCCTCCGGTCGACCGCACCGCAGCTCCCGTGACCGTCCTTGATGCTGCTATAGCGACGTATTCAAGGGCGACGAGTTCGCTCCGTGGGTCCCTGCGCGTCCTGACGTCCGGTCTTGGGGCTCGGCTCACTACGGACGCCGCCGCGGTTCCATCCGGGCGTGTTGCCACCTTCTCCGGCCTGGCAGAGCCTGGGCCTCGTGGACGAACAGCAGTAAGCGCCCACCGGAGCTGTGTGCGGTGCTCGATTCTGGTGGGGTAATCGACGAAGTCGCCAGCCCGGCGATGCGCGGTCTCGCGGCGTCCATCGGGGAAGATGAGCTGGTCCTAGGCGGGGCCGGACAGGAACAGGAACCGGCGCGCTGTGGGGTGCGGGTGGCGGTCGGGGCTTCCGGGCTCGAACCAGGTCAGGGCAGTGGTGCGCTGGTCGAACGTGGCGAGATCATCGGCGAGGGGGATAAAGAACTTCACCCGCAGGCCTGGTCCGGAGCAGAACCATCCGGGGGGTCCGTATCTATCCGTCCGTGCAGGGGTCGCCGGGTGCCCGACCAGTGAGCCGCAGTATGAGGGATCTGAGGTGGTGGCTTCGGCCACCAGGGATGGCGCCGAGGCGACCGGCTCAGCGCGCACCGGATACGACTTGCGGCCCTAGGTCTGCTCGTCCCCGGTATCGGATGCGCCGAGGAGGTCCAGCAACGGGCCGACCAGGTGGCCGTCCTGGGCGGAGTGTCGAAACGGGCGGTCCAGGTGGACGGTGTAGCTGTTGCGCCGGCCGACTCGGGTATGGGCTACGTAGCCGGCGGCTTCGAGGTCGGCCACGATCGCCTGAACGGTGCGCTCGGTGACTCCGACAATCTCGGCGAGGTCCCGCATCCTGGCATCGGGGTCTTGGGCGATCGCCACCAGGGCGCGCCCGTGCGTGGTCAAGAGTGTCCAGTTGCTTTGAACTTGCTCCTTATTGTGTTCCATCGCCCGCGAGTATAAACCCGCGTGCCACGACACGCGAGATGGAACACACGAAGGCAAACATACGTTCTTGTTGACGTGAATTAGTGGCCGGGCTACCCTGCCAAGGGTGATTCACATCCGGCGGAGGAGAGGTCCGCGATGAGGATCAACCCGTTCTCCACATCACCGGAAAGTCCCAGCGTCGGGCGGAACACCGACGGCGCGGCTGCCGTCAAGAGACCTGGCACCGTGGCGCCGGAGCCGCCGCTGCGGGCAGTCCCGACACACTTCGGCGGCGAGGCGATCCTGGCCCTGGTCGGCGAGATCGATACCTCCAACACCAACATCGTGCGCGAGGCCGTTGATCAATGCCTGGCGCGGCGACCGGATGTCCTTTTGCTCGACGTCAGCGGCCTCACCTACTGCGGCGCCACCGGGGTCCGCGGCTTGCGCTGGGCCCTGCGGCGGACCGAAGCCGACAACGTCGAGTTCCACCTCGTCGCCCCGCCGCCCTGGTTGCGCCGCGTACTCACCGCCGTGCGAGCCCACGACCTGCTGGCCGCCTCCTCCGACTCAGCCTGATCTGGGCCGGCGCCACCCGTTGACTCACCGCACCACTGAATTGACTTGTATGCAGGGGGATGGTCATGAACGAGTTCCTGGGCCGGGAGTTGGCTCAGCGGATGAGCGAGCTTGCCGGACGCCTACAGGACGAGGACAGCCGCGACGGCACGCTCCGCGCGATCGTGCACAGCGCTCTCGACCTGGTCCCCGGCACACAGTGGGCCGGGATATCGCTGATCCAGGGCAAACGGGTCACCGCCGAAGCGTCGAGCCACGACCTGGTCTCCGAGCTCGATCAACTGCAGAGCGACTTCGACGAAGGCCCCTGCTTGAGCGCGATCCGGCAACACCACACCGTCCGAATCGCCGACCTCGCCCAGCCGGGCCAACCCTGGCCGCGCTTCGCGGCCGCCGCCGCCGAAAGCGGGGTACGCAGCATGATGTCGCTGCGACTGTTCGTGCGCCGCGAAACCCTGGGCGCGCTCAACCTCTACGCGGCCCAACCCGACGCCTTCACCCCAGACTCCGAGATCCTGGCCGACCTGCTCGCCCAACACGCCTCGGTCGCCCTCGCCGGGGCCACCCGCGAACACCACCTCAACGCCGCATTGGTCAACCGGGACGTGCTCGGCCAGGCCAAAGGCATCCTCATGCAGCGCGACCGGCTCACCACACTGCAAGCCTTCCAACTACTGGTCCGGACGTCGCAGGAAACCAACATAAAGGTCGCCGACGTCGCCCGCTGGCTGATCACCGAAACCCAAAACAATGCCCGTGGCCCGCGCTCCGTCGGAGACGCCAGCACGGTTTTCCAGTCGAGGCCGGACGAGACTCAGCCCGGCCGGGCAGGGTGAAAGGACGAGAACGCTGCGCAGGGCGAGTGCGCCCGGGCAGCTTAGTCAATGCGCCGCTCTGGCGCGGCACGATCGACCAGCGAGTGGTCAGTCGCTCCACCGATGCGTCGTCGAATAGGTCGACGGCCGCGATGACCACCAGCAGCAGCCGTCGGAGGGCGACGTCGGGATCCACCTCCTTGAAGCGGTGCGAGAACCGCACCTCCGGCACGAAGACCACCAGTTCCGGCGACCTCCGCGTGGCCGACTCCGGGATACCCAGCGCGCCCGTCCCGCCACTACCGATCAGCAGGTCCCGGCTGGTCGGCCGCCGCCAGCAACAGTAGCGTCTGCGTATCTGCGGGCAGTAATGCGACGTGTTCCGCAGTGACGAGTCGCTCGCTAACGACTCCGACGTCCATGCTCGGCACACGGTTCGGGGCGCACTAGGGGTCCTTTGGGCTGGCCTGGATCGTGGCCGCGTAGCGTGTCCAGTCCGACCCTGCGCGATCGGCATGCTGCATCGCGGTGGTGGGGCTGACTCCGAGCGCGTTGGCGAGGACTTGTGGTGGGGCCTCTCTGACGAGTTGCTGCCAGGTTGTGTTTCGGGCCGCTCGGACTGGGATGCCTGCATCGCGTAGGACGTCGAGCAGCCTTTGGGGATGTATCGGCTGGTTGGGCATGCGACCGGGGAAGAGCCAAGAGGTTGTGGCGTTGGCTGCGGTATTGGTGTTGGAGCGCTTGCTCAAGTGTGTGGCGAGCAGGGTTGACAGGGGTTCGGGCACCGGTAGCCACTCACGGCCAAGGCGTAGCTGGACCTCTCCGCTGTCGGCGTCGACGTCGTTGATGCCGAGCCTGACGACTCGGCTGGCGGATTGCCCGTAGAGGGTGATCAAGCATCCGGCAATCCGGTAGGGCAGCGGCAGGGTGTCGTGGAGCAGTAGGGCGCGGATGATCTGGAGGCGTTCTGACTCTCCGATCAGTTCGGGATTGTCTTTGTCCCGCTGGGGGACGTCGAGCTTCGTGGTGAGGCGTTGAGTGCGGCACCAGTACAGGAAACGCTCGACGTGTTCGCGCGTCCCGGGACCAGTGGCGTACCAGGTGTCGATGTCGTGCTGTGTGCAGGAGGCGAGTGTCTGTCCGCGTGCGTCGAGCCAACCCAGGAACTCGATACTGACGGTGACCGATTGTTTGGCCCGCAGAACGGGGCCGGCGGCGACCGGTCCGGCGGTGGCTTGTCGACGCAGGTTGCGCAGGTGGTGCCAGCGGCCGAAGCGCTCGAGCACCTGGCGTCGGTCGGGATTGGCGATGGTGTTGAGCTTGGCATCGAACCAGCGTTGGAATGTGGCAAGGCGCCGGTCACGTGGGGGCAGCGCCTCGTTCTCCACCAGCAAGCCGCGGATGTACTCGACTGAGCGGCTCTGGGGCAGCTCGTCGAGCGCCGCGTGGGTCAACGCGATCTCGCCGGATCCGAGCGCGCGCAGGAGCTCTCCGACTCGAGGGTTGCCGCGCAGCCAGGTCACGCCGCTGTTGGCTCGCGGCATCGACGTGATCGCATGCGCGACTGGTTGGAGCTTCGCCGAGACGGTGCCACCAGGGCCGGTGAGCAGCTCCTCAACCATCTCGGTGAGCAGACAGCGCCAGCACGTCGCGCCCCGGGCGAGCGCCGCCTCGATCCCGCAGTGCTCGCAGGTCAGGTTCAGTGGGATTCCGCCGCAGCGTAGGCACGTTGGTTCGCCATGGGTGTTGAGGCCGGGGACCATGCCGACGTGGCCGCAGTCCGCGCAGCGTCCCTCCTGGCGGCGGGCGGCGTTGTAGCAGTACGCGCAGATGGGTCCCTCACGCCAGCGGGCGACCGGGGCATAGCACTCGCCGCAGCGCGCGCACGGCGACCAACGCCGCGGGTCCGGGGTTTGGCTGCGCGCTCGAGGTTTGCGTGTGCCGCTCATCAGTCCTCGTCGGTGATCCGGGCCCGCTCCGGGCGCAAATCCGGGTTGAGTTCCACCACGTCGGCCGCCCCGCCGGCCGCCGCCCTCGGTTGCTGCCCGCTGACCGCGTACGGGGTGATGAGGTCGTTGGGGGTGCAGTCGAAGATGTCGCACAGGGCTATCAGGGTCTTCATCGACAGCCGCTCCGGTTTGTCGGTTACCAGCCGATAGACCTGTGCGGCGGAGAGATCAATTCCCCGTTCCCGCAGCAGCGGGGTGAGCTGCGTGGTCTTCCACAGGTCGTGAGCGGCCATCTGTTGGCGCAGTTTCCAGTGAAAATCCAGGCGACGGCGAGGCATCAGAGGATCTCCGATCCGTCGGCGCTCAGGGCGCGTCCGATGCTGCGGTCCAGCGCCGCGCGCAGGGTGCGGGTGCGGTAGTCCGAGGACACCGAGGTGTAGAGCGCGGTGGTCGAGGAGTAGGAGTGCCCGACCTGCTGCTGCACGAACAGCGGGTCGTGGCCCGCTTCGATTAGGTGTGTCACGTAGGAGTGGCGCAGGCAGTGCAAGGTCAGTTCTTCGGGAAACCCGAGGGCGTCGCGGTACTCGGCGAACCGGGCACCGAGCTTCTCCTTGGACAGCCGGCCCGACCGTTCGCTGGGCCATAGACCCGAGCCGCCGCGCGCGGTCGGCAGCAGCTCGCGGCACTGCTCGACCCACTGGCCGATGACCCGCACCGACCAGGGGAACACGGTCAACACGCTGCGGCGTTTGGGCGTGCTGCCCTTGTTCGCCTTGCCCCACCGGACATAGATGACGCCGTAACCGCCGTACTCGGGCGCGTGAGGGTTGGACCCGAAGTCCGCCAGATCGAGCATCACGACCTCGCGGCGACGCAGCCCCCAGGCGTAGGTGGTCTTCAACGCCGCCGAGTCCCGCAACGCGGCAAGCCATCCCTTGTTGCCGCTGCGGCGGGCTGCCTCGACGCGGTCGTCGGCGTAGTCGAATAACCGCTGCAGCTCCGGCTTAGATAACGCCCGGCGCTGCGGGCGCCCTTCGTAGTCGCTGGTGTGCGCGGCGGTGTTCCACTCAAAGCAGATCTGCGCGGGATGGGTGCCGAACAGCCGCTGACATTTCCGGGATAACTGCTGGTCACGCCACCCTGTCAGCATCGCATCGAAGACTTGCTCGTCAGGGCGCAGCAGAGGAGAGCCGCCCATCACGAACAACTCAGCCGCGCCGCCCGGGACCTTCCACGAGCCGACCACGCCACCCCCAGAACAAGATCCCATTCAAGTGAACGAATCTTGCACCAGAAGAACGACGCAAAGCAAATCGCCTGGTCATCGGCATGTTTTCACCGTCGGCTCGCCGAACCGGTGATAGCATCGCGCGTACCATGATCACCGATGCGATCCCTGGCCAGCTCACCCGTGGGCACGCGCCCAGCGACGAGTAATTGCATCAAATGAAATTGGTATCGGTTGCCAACCGATAATGTAGATTAGGTCGATAAGACGCCCTGACGGCTGACTGGTGGGCGTACCGGGCGAGCAGCTCATCGCCATCAGCCGCCTCGTCAATCCGCCCCGCAGGGCCATCTGGTGGATACCGACGAGTACGTTGTCGCCCGCGATCACGGCCGAGGGCGGAACCCAACTTCCCGACACCCGAGCAAGCCCGACACCGGGATTCACGAGCCGACACCGCACCCCTCTACCACGAACGAGCGTCAAGCCGCACGGGCCGACCACAACAACCACGACCAGCACGACCACCAGGGATCCCGCGGCGACGGCCCGACCGCGGCCCTGGCGACAACGGCGGTCACGGCTCCGGTGGTGGGCACGGCGGTGGTGGGCACGGCGGTGGTGGGCACGGCGGTGGTGGGCACGGCGGTGGTGGGCACGGCGGTGGTGGGCACGGCGGTGGTGGGCACGGCGACGGCCACTGATTCTCGGGCGGTCGGCAAATCAGCCACATTGTTGTCGGGCATCGGTGAAGAGCGCCTCGCCGGGGGCAATCTGCCCGGTCAACTGGTCCATTTCGCCGCTGCGCTGTACACCGACGCGGACACCGTCCGGGCCTGCGCGGCGTTCTGGCAAACCTCGCCGGGTGGACTGTCGGTTCCTGATCCTGCAACTGGCACGGTTCGCGAGGCCGGAGCCTTGGTGAGCATCGAGTACATCGTCCAGCCACTGATTCGGTCCAAACGACTGATCCGCAGCCGTCGCTGCCACAAACCGGTTTCGCTCTGACAAGGCCTGTGTTAGTCCCAATACCGTTCAGTTACGGTTTTGGATGAGGTAGTTCGGTGAGTGCTGGGGGCCGGGCCAGGCACCGTGGTGGGCACGTTTGACGTGCCACTTGGGCATCTTTCGCTTGATGACCCTGGGTGCCGCCCGCAGTCGGCGGGCGGGGTTGAGCCGCCGAGCGAGTCGGCGCAGCGCGGTGCCCCAGACGTGGTTGGTGGCCTGGACGTTGTCAGGGGGGAAAGCGCCCGCGAGGGGCGACAGACTGGCGGGCGATGCGCAGGGCTGCGACGAAGCTGACCCGGTCGGGGTCGCGCCCGCTGTGCTTCGCGGTGTCGGTCATCAGGGTGCGGATCGCGTAGTGGCAGCACAGGTGCCCCCAGATCTCCTGCTGCACCAGGTCGGGTGACTTTGAGCGCAGCACGGTGCGGGGTCCGCGTTGGTGGGTCTTGAGCTCGTCGAGGATGAGTTCGATCTCCCATCGCTGGTTGTAGGCGGCGGCGAGGTCAACGGCGGAGACCTCGCCGGGGTCCAGCAGCGTGGTGAACAGTCGATAGCTGGTGTCGTTGCCTCGGCCGTCGTCGACCGTGTAGTCCACCGCCCGAACCAGCATCGGCTCGCTCTCACGGTCCGTACTCTTGCGCAGCATCGCCAGCCAGGAGCCGTCGTCGAGGTCACGCACGTGCTTGGCCTTGGGTCCGAAGGCATCGGTTCGGATCCGCCAGAGCAGGTCCGCGCCGGTCCCAGAGGCCTGGCGCCACAAGCCGTAGGAGAAGAAGCCACGATCGGCGAGCAGCAGCATCCCGGGCTCCAGCCGAGGCAGCAGCCGCTCGGTCAGGGTGGCCTCGGACTCGGAGTAGACGCCGATCTCGGCGGCGAACACCGCATGCGTGCCGCACTCGGCCAACGCCACGATCCTGGCCTGCGGAAACGCTGCCTGCTCGCCCTTGCTCACCCCGGGCCGGCCGAAAAACTTCGCGTTCTCGACGGTGTCCGCTACGTCCAGGCAGGTTCCGTCGATGGCGACCATCCGACGCCCAGCCAGCCATGACCCGGCCATCATCGGGGTCGCGAGAGGCTCGGCGACCCGAGCAAACAACGCCGCCATCGGCTCCGGACCGAGGCGCTGCCGGGCCTGAAAGATCGCCGACTTCGACGGCGGGTTGTAGCTGGCCTCCCATCCCGACGCCCACGCCAGCCCATCGGTCAGCTGACTGAGCACGTCCTCATACGAGCCCTCGGAGTACAGCGCCATCCCAATCGCGAAGTACGCCATCACTCGCGCCGGCAACGTGCGATTGCGCTGCTCGGTGCGGCCAGCCTCGGCGATTACCTCATCGACCAACTCCGGTGGAAACACCCGGGTCAGCACCCCCACCGAGACCAAATCCGACAAGCGACGATCCGAGACGGGCTTCTTCCACCCAGCACGAGGCACATCAGCAAACTACACCGATGTAAGCCTAACTGAACGGTATTGGTGTTAGTCCGGGCCGATTAGCGGGCAGCTCAGGATGATCCGTGAGTCGGCTTGTCAGTGCAGAACCACTGTGAGAGCCGAGTCCTCGGCTGTCGTCTGAGCGGGATCGTCCACGCCGACCGATTTTGCCTGCGGAGGATGCCCATGCGCGGCACACCATCGGGGTGCGGCCGACGGGTGTCGTGCGTCAGTGTGGATGAGGCCACCGAGATGTACGACCGAGGTGAACAGGACCGCTGCGGTCAACAGGACGCCGAGGAGAACCAGGCGTCCGACCATCAGCGCGACGGCCGCGACGAATAGCGCGGCCAGGGCGATCAGCAGTAGCACGGCGTGCGCGATAAGTGCCATGCACTCTCACCTGCCTTTGACGTCAAGGCGATGCTAGAACCGGACGCCGCTTGCACCGACGCCGCGAGGGTGTGTGTTCAGCAAGTCTTCAGCGTTTTCCATCTCGAGCCGGTCGGGTTCTTCGACGGCAACCCGGTGCTGGACGTACCGCCGCCGGGCCGTCATCCGAGCGACCGGCCCCGGAATCCGGCTGACCGAGCGTTACCTCGGGGCCGCCCATCCGAGGACAGGTGACCGGCGTGGACGACAGCAACACCCGGGGTGCCGGCGGATGTCGCAGCGGCGGACGATTCTCGGCGCGTCAGTGTCACAGCGGCTGGGTCGAGGTCCATGAGTTCCGCCGTGCCGGCCCGCGTCCCCGGTGCGCCGGCCGTCACGCCGACCTGCCTTGACAGCGCACGCGGAGAAACCTCCGATCGCTGTCGAAACCACCGTTCCCCGCTCGACGGTCAGGCAAACGGCAGAACGCCTCGGCAGGCCAACCATGGAAGGCCGTCATCCCAGTCTGCAACACGCTGAAACCAGTTTGGATCGAAACGACAGGAGGTCGAAGTGTCTGCATCAGTGCTCTACATGGCGTGTCCCTCGACACGTTGATTCTGGAAGCGCTATCGGCGGCCCGCGACCACCGGGAACGATGATCCAGTCGCCGCGAGCGGTGGAGTTCCGAAAGGGACCCGTTCCGGCACAGCGCTACATCGCCAGCAGCTGTGAGCGCAGAGAAGAAGATCAAGGGGTCGGACCGGGAGCTGTCGCCGGAGCAGGCCGCCGCAGCGGCGATGGTGGCCGAGGCTCGGCAGCGAGAGCTCGAGCTCACTGGTCCAAACGGGCTGTTGAAGCGTGTCGAAAGAGACGATCTCACGGAGCGCCCTTACCTCGACATCACCAGCCCGATACACTTTGCAAATACGCGGAAGCTGAATCATTGCGCCCGCCGTTCACAGCCCCTGGGAGTATCCAGAAGCCGCCACGCCGAACAGGACTCCCCGTATGCTCGACAGCGAGGGGAGAGTCGGCCAGGTACGCGATCTGAGCACCTCCACCCACACGAAAGTCCTCGTCAAACCTTCACCGACGTGGCAACCTCGCCAAATCCGAAGACGCCGTCGTGAACGCACAAAAAGCTCGTCACTCGACCGAACGGCGACTCGTCGTACCATCACTGGCCGGCACCGAGCCTTTGGGTATTATCACCTGAGGGCCACACTGACACTAGCGTGAATCACTCATGCGGGTGATCCAGTTACACACTGTCGGCTGATTGCTGGACAACTTCATCCCTACCTACTACGCCTAACCATGTGGTTGAGGCGATAGCGTCTTGGCCCGATCAATCGGAGGATATATGAATCGCAAGTTTGGCCAGCGCGCCGCGGTCGCGGTCGCCGCAGCCGCTCTCGCTACCGGCGCAGCGGCTCTCTTCGGCGGGACCGCGTTCGCCGGCAGTCACGGCGAGGGCAACAACACCGGTGGCGCCGGCGGCGCCGGCGGCAAAGCTAACTCGAACTGCGTGCTTCCTATCGGTATTTCGGCCGGTATCATCGGCCAGGGCGGCAACAACTCGCAGTGCACTGCCACCGGCGGCGCCGGCGGTAGCGGCGGGACCGGCGCGAACTACTGACCCTGGCGCGCCACCGATCGTCGCAGCGAGAGGCGGTAGAGTTTCCTGGATGTGTCGTGGAAATTTACCGCCTCTCGCGCGTGGATGAGGTTCGCCAAATAACGTCAGGTAGCAGCCAATCGCTAAAGACCGGCTGGCGATCAATGGAGCGACAATCGGCTTTGTCTGCGGTCACCGCCCGCCGACACGGGGAACCTAGTTGGCACCGCCATCGCCGCCGGCCCCACTGGCCGAGTTGCACTGTGAGACGGGGCCGCCCTGGCTCATGACTCACGCGGACATTCCGAGCGGGACCGCGCAATTGGGGTTTGCGTTACCTCCATCGCCGCCGGCTGCCTCGTAGGAACAACTATGGCCACTGTGTCGGTCATGCCCCTCGCTGTTGCAGCCGCAGTCGTCATGCCCGTCTGCGAAGCCAGTGCCGGTGAACGTAAGGCCCCATCGGCCGCCAGGACGACGCCAACAGAGGTCACCGCAATTCTCTCTCTCCGACCTTGCTGATCGTAATTCGTCCTCCATTAATAGCTGGGGCCGACCGACGATGTGTGTCGTCTCGCGGGTGTGGTCCGGCAGCCCGTGATGAGGCACGTGGTCCGCCGGCAGTCTCCCGGCCGGCGGACCATGTGTCGCCGTCCTGGCGCCCGATCGTGCCGCTCGACGCGCGCCCGGTGCCTTCAGGCCGCCGAGCAGGGTCTAGAAGTAGCTCCGCTCCATGTGGGGCACCGCGTCCGCCCCTGGACGCATCTTGGCTCACCGCGCCGACGGCATCGTGTCGGTTGGGCTGAACGAGCGGGCGTTCGTGGACGAAGCGTACAGGTAAATTCCGTGTAAGCCACGGATGACTAATGTTCCTAACGTATCACGGGGGAAGTCGTCCAGGGAAGAGGACGACGAGCGTGTTGAGTGCTATCTTCCATCCGTGTGTTCCGGTCCCTGATTCTCCTCCTCTTTTGCTGGAAATGTTTCGAAGTCCAAGGTAGATCAGTTTCATTGCGGCCTCGTCGGACGGTAAATGTCCACGAGTTTTCGTGATCTTCCACAGTTAGAAGTTGATCGATTCGATCGCGTTGGTGGTGTAGACGATTCGACGCAGTTCCGCCGGATAGTCCAGGAATGGGATGAACTCGTTCCAGGCGCGGCGCCAGACGTCGAGCACCCCGGGATACTGCCGGCCCCACTCGGTATCAAGATCTTTCAGGGCGAGCTCGGCGGCCTCGACCGTCGGCGCGGTGTAGATCATCCGCATCGACTTCGCGATCTGCTTCCGATCTTGGTAAGACACGAACCGCATCGCGTTGCGGATCACGTGCACCTTATGCCGACGTCGGCATAAGGTGCATTATGCCGACCTTCGGATTATGCCGATCGCGGCGTGAAGTCGCTGGTGGTGGCGGTGCCCGGGCTGACGGGGTCGGCATAATCAGAGGCCTTCGAGCCAGGCCAGCAGGTTGTCTGGGGGCTGGTATCTGCCGGTGCGGCCGTTCGGTGGGCGGGTTCTGGCGAGTGCCTTCTCTTTTAGCTCGAGGTCGGCGTGCAGGTAGATCTGGGTGGTCTCGACGCTGACGTGACCGAGCCAGAGGGCGATGACGCTGGTGTCGACGCCGGCGTGCAGCAGCCGCATCGCAGTGGTGTGCCGCAGGACATGCGCGGTGATCGTCTTGCCGTGCAGCGACGGACAGCGGTTGGCGGCTTGGGCGGTGTAACGGGCGAGACGATGTTCGATGGCGTCGCGGCTGAGCGTGGTGCCGCGGCGGGTCGGGAACAGTGGTGTACTCGGGTCAGCGCTCTGTTCGCCGAGCCAATCCCGCAGGATGGTGACCGTCCCGCTGGTGAGCGGCGTGATTCGGTCTTTGCGGCCTTTGCCGTGGCAGGCGACGTGCGGGCCAGTGCCGAGGTGCACGTCGGCGCGGGTGAGCCCGGTCAGTTCGGAGATCCGTAGCCCGGTCTGGACGGCGAGCAGCAGCAGCGCGTGGTCGCGCCGCCCGGTCCAGGTCGCCTTGTCGCAGCGGGCGAGCAGCGCGTCGACCTCGGGCTCGGTCAGGTAGCTGATCAGCGCCCGGTCAAAGCGTTTGGGTGGGATCGCCAAGACCCGCGCGATGCTCGCGGCGTGCTCGGGATGAGCGTGGGCGGCGAACCGGAACAAGGAGTGGATCGCGGCCAGGCGGGCGTTGCGGGTGCGCACGCTGTTGCCGCGTTCGCGTTCGAGGTGGTCGAGAAAGCCGGCGATCAGCGGAGCGTCGAGGTCGGCCAGATCCAGCCGCGACGGTGGCCGCCCGGTCCGGGTTGCGGCGTAGCCGAGCAGCAGCCGCCAGGTGTCGCGGTAGGCGGCGACGGTGTGCGCGCTTGCGTGGCGCTGGCGGATCAGCCGGTCGGTGAAGAACGCCTGCAACGTCGGGGCGAGCGCGCTCATGGCCGACTCGCCAGGTGTGCTTCGAGCCGCTGTCCGGCAACGGCCATCAGCTCCGGAGAAGCCGACAGATACCAGTAGGTGCTGGCGGGGTGGACGTGACCCAACCAGGTCGACAGCAGCGTCAGGCGGGTCTGCCCGTCCTGCCCGGCGGCGTAGGCCTCGAGCATCGCGGCGACGGCGAAGGAGTGGCGCAGGTCGTGAATGCGGGGCCGGCACGATCCAGCACGCGGGGTGAGCCCGGCCCGATTGACCAGACGATGGAAGGCGTGGTGGACGTTGCAGTAGAGCAGTCGGGTCCCGGCCGCGGACACCAACAGCGCCGGTGTTCCGGTGGGCGGAGCGAGTCGATCGCGGAGCCGCTGGTAGCGGCGCAGCGCGTCGATGGTCGTGGGGTGCAGGGCCAGTTCCCGGGTCTTGCCGAACTTGCCGTGACACACCACCAGCCGCCCGGCGGTGAGGTCGACGTCGCCGCGGTCCAGGGCGATTGCCTCACCCACCCGGATCCCGGTCACAGCCAGCAACCCGATCAACGTGGCGAACGTGGCCCGTCGCAGCGGAGTGCGCAGCGAGCTGGTGGCCGCGACCAGCGCGGTGATGTCGGCGGCGGAATACAAGTACGGGCTGGCGCGGTGCGGTCGCTGCGGTAGCAGCCCCGCGGCGGGCACCTCATGCTCGGGGTCCAGCGTGTGCAGGTAGGTGGCGAACCCGCGCACCGCCGAGAGCCGATAGGCCCACCAGTTCGAGTCGCCGCCTCCTGCCGGCCGCTGCGCCCAGTCCAGTGCCGCCGCGACGGTGATCCTCGACTGGCCGGCGTGTTCGAGGTGGTCGAGGAACTGGCCCAGCAGCTTCTCCGGGCGGTCCAGCCGGTAGCCCAGCGCGCGGCGCAGCGCGAGGTAGTCGACCAAGCCGTCGCGCAGCAGTCCGGTCACGACGCACCGCCCGACGACTGGACCGGCCAGGGGCGGGCCAGCACCGCGAGTGCGTTCCGGTCGACCTTGGCGTAGATCGCGGTCGTCAATGCCGAGCGGTGCCGCAGCACCTGACCGACCTCGGCGAGTGGGCTGCCTGCTTGCAGCATGGCGGTGGCGGCGGTGTGCCGCAGCCGGTGCGCGTGCATCCGGCCCAGACCTGCGCGCTGGGCGGCGTCGAACACGACCATCGTCACCCCGCCGGTCGTCAACTCCCGGTGCGGTGCGTGGACACGGACGAACACGCTGCGCCCCTGCGCGGTGTCTGGTCGACCACGACGCAGATACCCCGCGATCGCCGTGCCCACCTCGGCTGGCAGCGGGAGTCGTTCGGCTCGGTTGCCCTTGCCGAGCACCGCGATCTCGCCGCGGCGCCAGTCGATGTCGTCCAGTCCGAGGCGGGCAACCTCGCCGGCGCGCAACCCAAGCCGCGCCAACAGCAACATGATCGCGTAGTCACGCAGACCGGTCGGGGTGCGCCGATCACAGGCGGCCAACAGGCTGCGCAGCTGACTCGGTTCGAGGCCCTTCGGCAGGCCGGAGAGCCGCCAACCCGCGACCGAGGGAACCGCGGCCGCCAACGGCACCGGGACCTCCCCGGTGAGGTGCAGCCACCTCAACAGCGACCGCAACGCGCAGACGATCAGCTTCGCCGACCCGACAGCGCGGCCAGGACAGACGCCCAGCACGAAACCGATGACATCGCCCGCGGTCACCCCGACCAGATCCAGGACGCCACTATGCAGTCGGCCCGCGACGAATGGCCGCACGCAGTCCACGTAACCGCGTGCCGTTCCCGGCGTCACACCGCGCTCGACGAGCAGCCAGGCCCGGTAGCGACCAAGCAGCTCCTCCACCGGACCGGGCGGGACCTCCCGCGGGATCGGCAGCACACCCTTCGGTGCGAGGTAACCAAGCAGCGGTTGCAGCGCCTTCACCGACCTGTACTCCACGTATCCCGCAGCTCGCCGCTGCGCCAGATAACGCTCGATCACCGAACCGCTCAGACCGTCGAGCCTGACACCCTCGGCCTGCATCCAGCGATCCAGATGCGCGATGAAGCACACGTGCTGCTCTGCCGAGGACCGCGAATAACCCTGCCGCAGCAGCCGCTCGGCGAAACCGGTGACATGTCCCTCCAGCGGCCCTCGCACGATCGACCGCAACACCTTGACCATGACGCCCTCCTCCACAGTGGAGGAACAAGCGTCGATCAACTCACCGGATTATGCCGACCTCGCCAGCCCGGCACCGCCACCACCAGCGACTTCACGCCGCGATCGGCATAATCCGAAGGTCGGCATAATGCACCACGCAGGTCTGCACCACCGTCTCCGGGAACACCGAGGTGATCGCCTCAGGCAGGCCGGTGAGGCCGTCACAGCAGGCGATCAGGATGTCGCGCAGCCCGCGATTGCGCAGCTGCGTGAGGACCGAGTGCCAGAACTTCGCACCCTCGGCCTCGGCGATCCAGCAGCCGAGCGCGTGCTTGCGGCCCTCGACGTCGACCCCGATGACCAGGTGCGCGCTCTTGATCGTGACCGCGCCCTTGTCCCGGACCTTGATGCGGATACCGTCGACATAGACGATCGGATAAACCTCACCGACCGGTCGATTCCGCCAGATCTCGATTTCATCGGTCACCACATCGGTGATGGTGGAGACCAGTTCTCGAGATGCTTTCACGCCATACACCTCGAGCAGGTGCGCCTCGATGTCGCGGGTGGACATTCCGCGGGCATAGCAGGACAGGACGAGCTCGTCGTCTGCCCGACCCGCCGTGCTCGTTTCGGCACGATCCGCGGCTCGAACTCGCCATTCCGATCGCGCGGCACGGTGATCGTGACCGGCCCGTTGGTGGTGGACACAGTCTTCGTGGAGCTACCATTCCTGGAATTGCCGCTGCCGGCCCCGGCGGGGTCGGCACGGTCGTATCCGAGGTGGTGGGTCATCTCGGTCTGCAGGGCTCGTTCGAGGACGGCCTTGGTCATCTGGTTGAGCAGTCCGTCGACGCCGTCGATCGGTGTGCCGGCAGCCTTCGCGTCGGCAAGCAGAGCATCGATCGCCGACGGGCCGAGGGCATCAGTGAGCCGGCGAGCCGCAGCGGTCTCAGAGTCGGAATCGAGCTGGTCCTTACTCATGGGTGTCCTTCCCGACCCGCCGTGTTGATCACGGCAGTCGATCTTGGATCACCCGCTGCTTACACGGTTGGTATGACACGCCCGTGAAAATCACGGCACAGCAGATCCGGCACCGGCGTCGCTGACCGATCGGGGATCGTGATGCGGACCTTCTTGCGCAGGTGCAACGGACGATGCCCCAGGTGCGCATGATCCGGGCTACACGCTTGTGACTGACCCGCACTCCGGCCTCGCGTAGCTCGGCGGTGACTCGCGGAACCCCGTAGGTGCCATCGGAGTCCCGATGAATCTCACCGATCCGCTCGGCGAGCTCGGCGTCAGCCCGCTGCCGTCCGGCCCGAGCGTCGGCACCGCTGAACCACCGGTAGAAACCGGTGCGGGACACCTTCAACACCAGGCACAGCCGCTTGACGCCGAAGGCGCCACGATGATCCTCGACGAACTGGAAGCGACTCACCAGCTGGTCTCGCCCGCGAAATACTTCGCGGCCCTCCGCAGAATCTCCCGCTCAGCTCGAGGTCCTTCACCCGGGCCCGCAACTGCCGGTTTTCCCGCTCCAACGCGCTGGCCTGTCCCGCCCCGGACTCAGCAGCTTGCTCAGCCTCGCGGACCCAGACCCGCAGCGCTCATGGTTGACCCCCAAGTCTTTGGCCACCGACGCATACGTCCGCCCGCGGTGGCGCGGTACAACGCGACAGCATCAGCCCGAAACTCAGGCGAGTACTTCGACGTCCCCAACAGGAACTCCCGTTCTATGGATCAATCTTCATGATCCAACAATCAGGGTGTCCACGATCAAGGGGTAACCCTCTACATCGCCGAACAACACGCCCGCGGCAAGGACAAGACCGCGGCGTTGCGTCTGCTCCGCTGACGGCTGTCCGACACCGTCTTCAGCGCCCTACGGACCGACCAGCTTGTCACCGCCCGAGCATCGATGGTGACCATGCTGGCCGCCAACCGCTAGATCAGTCATCGTCAGCGTGGATGGCGCCGATCAGCCTGGGCGTCCTCATCCTGAACGACGCTCAACATTGCTCATACCGATTCGAGCTCCGCGACTCGGAGCACAGATTGCTCTGGCCGGAGCGCGGTGAGAGCTTCACCGCGCACAACCAACGCCATGAGGTCATGGTGGTGGGCAGCAGGGTTCGCGGGCTACGTCGTGCAGGGAGGCGTAGGTCTCGTCGCTGGCCAGCTCGGTTCGCGAGCACTGCGGCACCGTCAGCCGCCGCCCGGACTCGCAGGTGAGCCGGCTACATTTTTGTGATCGCCCGGTAGCGGGCGATCTCTTGGCGGGACTGGATGGTTATCGTCAGGGCGCCGGCGGTGGCGGCGGCCAGTATGAGGAACAGGCCCTTGCGGATCACTTGGAAGCTCCTTCAAGGTCACAAAGCGGTTTTGTCTGCGTCGTCGTCGAGGTCACCGACTCAACCGTCTGATCCCCTCCTGCCTGGCGGCACACTACTGTTTTGCCTCATTGGCAGCGACGTTCTCGGAATAGGACCGTGCCCATGTCATCACGGACGTCAACTCCTGATGCCCAGGATGCGACCGATACCGTACCTGTCCCGGCGGGTGCCGGTATCGGCCGCGACCGACGCGCGGGCATGCTCGTGGCCCTCACCGCTTGTGGGCTTGGCGGGCTCTACCTGTGGCGTGGCGTTGTCGCCCCGGTACCACTCGACCCTCGCGGCCAGATCGAGGCAACCGCGTGGCTCGGCCTAGACAGATGGGCATTCGTGGACCAGCCATGGCGCTGGCTATTCCTCGAGCTTGCCGTGGTCGCGGGTGTGAGTGTCGCGCGCTGGGCTGACGCCTGTCGGCGTATGGCGTGCACAATGCGACGGGCGCTCGAGCGGCCCGCCGCGCGACTGGCCCTCGCCGCGACCTCGACGGTGCTGTTTTGGGGCGCAAGCACGAACCGCGAAAACCTCGATGGATCACTGTTGCAGCAGAAGTTCACCGACGCCGCAGCGCGGACTGGGGCGTTCGTTACCCACGACGAAATGCTCGAGCTGTACCTCCATTCACGCCTCTGGATCATTCTGCACGCCGCATGGGGCTGGGATGTGGCGCAGACCTATCGGGCAACCTCATGCCTGGCGGGCGGGGTCGCAGTGTTTCTCGTTCTAGGGTTGAGCCGCAGATTCATGCCGTCACGATGGCCGCTGGTCGTGGCAGGATTATTCGCCGGCGGCTGGGTGCTGGTGTTCTTTGGTGACGTCGAGAACTACACCTTGACCAACGTCGCCGTCCTGACCTACCTCACCATGGCCTTGCGATACCTCGACGACGAGCACGCAAGGCTGTGGCCGGCAGGGTTCCTCCTCGGTATCGCAGCGCTCTGTCATCTCGAAGCCCTTGTCCTGGCACCATCGCTGTTGTCGCTTGGTGGGTTTGCGATACGCAGGCGCCGGCCCGCTGATGCCGCGGTCGCGGTTCTGGCTGTGCCGGCGCTGCTGGGTGCGGCAGTGTGGTGGTTTAACCTGCATGAGCTGCCAATCACCGACCTCGCGACCCACAGCCAGATCTCGGCGCAGGGTGGGCACTTCGCGAGGTTCATCGCCCCGGCCAATAGCCAATACATGTGGCTGCAGCTGCAGATGCTCCTGCTGCTGGCCCCATCCTTAGCCCTGCTGCCCGCGCTTCTGTCCGCAGGCATTCTCCAGATGACGCCGCGCGTGATCTTCCTCGCGGTAGCCTCGGCCGGGGCATTGCTGATGGTCGGGCTATGGCGCGCCCAACTCGGCGCGTACAACGACTGGAACCTCTATGCGGTGACGGCGCAGCCCCTTGGCCTGTTCGTGTTCGGTGGGCTCGCCGCACAGCCGAGCATCAGGCGCCAGGCCGCGTGGCTCGCCGCGCTCGTCGTACTCATGATCACACAGACAGCGGCGTGGATCGCCGAGCACCACGCAATGCTGCCCTCTTAGCCCGCCACAATGCTCGGCCCGCGGGCGACGCACCTAGGAAGGTCGAATTCGAGGTACAAATGCCACACGGTCAGCATCAGCACACCCATCACACGCCCCACCGAGGACACGCACGGGTGGAGATCGCCGGCCTCATCACCGTCGTCGCCCTCACCACTGGCATCGCATTGCTCAATCAACGGGGCACCACCGGACCTGCGGATGTCCCCGCGCCTACGACTGCCATCAACGTCGGCAATCGTCCTGGAGCGCTGGCATTGTCCCCGGACGGCCGCTATGCCTACCTCATCATCCATAACGACAACTCGACCCTCGAGCCGGGAACCGTGACCGTGGTTGACGCCGGCAAAAACACCCTGACCGCAAGAATCCCCGTCGGCATCAACCCCTACGACGTGGCGACCGCCCCGGACGGACACCACGCCTACGTCACCAACAGGGCATCCAACTCGGTGTCGGTGATCGACACCGCCCGCAACACTGTCACCGCCACAATCCCAGTCGGCCAGACCCCCGGGGCCCTGGCGACCGCCCCGGACGGACACCACGCCTACATCATCACCAACAACCCGACCTCCGTCACGGGAGCTGTGTCGGTGATTGACCTCGCCCGAAACACCGTGACTGCCACGATCTCGGTCGGCGAGGACCCCTACGGCGTGGCGGTTGCGCCTGATGGCCGCCATGCCTACGTCACCAATCACGACTCGAACTCGGTGTCGGTGATCGACACCGCCCGCAACACTGTCACCGCCACAATTGCGGTCGGCAGCGGCCCTTATCGGGTAGCGGTTGCGGCCGACGGCCTCCACGCCTACGTCCCCAACTACGACTCGAACTCGGTGTCGGTGATCGACATTGCCCGCAGCACCGTCACCGCCACGATCCCGGTTGGCAACTACCCCTACGACGTGGCGACCGCCGCGGACGGATACGCCTACGTCACCAACTATGACTCCAAGACGCTATCGATGATCGACACTGCCTGCGGCACCGTCACCGCCACCATCCCGGTAGACCAGACACCCGTGCTCGTGGCCATCGCCCCAGACTCCCACCACGCCTATATCACCAACAACGAGTCCAACAATGTGTCGACAGTCGACATCGGATCAGGCTGACCTGACTGGTTGGGCGGCTCCACGTCGGCCCGCACGACCACGCGCTGGCGGCGCCGCCCAGGCCGAGGCGGGAGGCTGCGCGGCGAACGACCGCACTCGTCGGCCCGGTGCCGTGCAGCAGGGGAACACGCTCGGGCGTCGCGCTCCAGCTCGTCGGCCAGCCCCGTTTCGGCGTCGCGGTAGGCCTCGCTTCGGGCCCGACCGGTAGGCGGCTGCGCCGGCCGGCGCGTCATACGCCGGTTCGAGGCCGACACCACCACCTCCACCTGCAGCGGACCGTGCGCACAGGCGTGGCACCCATCCGTGCCCGCGGACCCGACCTGGAACCCGTTGACGCCCACCGCCGCGGACCCGTCCTACCCCGGAGCGCACGGCGCGCTCAGCGCGACCGCCGCCGCCGTGCTGACCGCCTTTTACGGCCCCCAACAGCCGGTCACTAACACCACGGCCGCTGACCCCGGCGTGACCCGCGGATTCCCCGACCTCGCCGCCGCCGCCGACGAGGCCGGCCTGAGCCGCATCTGGGCCGGGCAGCACACCCGCCTCGATCACCAGACCGGACAGCAGCTGGGGCACCAGGTGGCCACTCAGGTGCTCACCGACCTCCCCATCCCACCGAACACTCGGTGACGAGGACTGCCCGCAAAATCGTGCGTGACGCGGTGACCCGAGTGCCGACGGACACGCGAAGATCCGGATGGGCGGACAGCTGGCTCCGGATGGGCGGACGTGAGATCTCCGGGTCCGCGGACATGACTTCTCCGGGACACGCCTGAACAGCATGCGAGGCGGGGTCCCTCCTGCCGGGTTGGCTCTGGTTGTCGATCACAGCCAGCCCCGATCTGGAGGGACCCCTTGACCAAGTCTGGCAGGGAAGTCATGGAGATCTTGCAAGCGTTCGATTTGACGCGTTGTCCACATTCAGCCGCGGCGTTGGCCGGGGTGGATGAGAAGACCGTGGCCCGTTTTGTCGCGATCCGCGACTCCGGGCGCGACCCGTTTACCCCGGCGCGACGGCCGCGAGCGATTGACCCGTTCTTGGACAAGATCGAGGAGTTAGTCGAGGCATCGAAGGGGCGAGTTCGTGCCGATGTGGTGCACGCGCGGCTGGTCGCGATGGGGTTTACCGGCACCGATCGCAGCACGCGGCGCGCGGTGGCCGAGGTCAAGGCTGATTGGAATGCGGGGCACCGACGGAAGTACCGGCCATGGGTGGCTGAGCCGGGGATGTGGTTGCAGCACGACTGGGGCGAAGGTCCCCGTGTCGGTGGCAGGCGCACGCAGCTGTTCTGCGCGTGGCTGTCCTGGTCACGGTTTCGGGTGGTGCTCCCGGCCTGGGACCAGACGCTGGGCACCCTGGTGGGGTGTGTGGATGCCACGCTGCGGCGGATCGGTGGGGCGCCCACCTATTTACTGACTGATAACCCGAAGACGGTGACGATCGACCGGGTCGCCGGCGTGCCGGTGCGCCATCCTGACATCGTCGCCGCGGGCCGCCATTACGGCTGCAAGGTGGAAACGTGTGAGCCCTTCGATCCGGAGTCGAAAGGCGGCGCTGAGCACACGGTGAAGATCGCCAAAGCGGATCTGGTCCCGACCACGGCGAACCTGCTGCCCGCCTACGCCTCGTTCGCCGAGCTCGCCGACGCGTGCTTCGAGTGGTGCGAGCGGGTCAACGCCCGCCCGCACCGGGAGACCGGGGCCGCTCCTGTTGAGCGGTTGCGCATCGAGCGCCAGCACCTGCATGTTCTGCCGGGCGCGCCGCATGCGATCGCGCTGGGCGAGGAACGGCTGGTTGATGATGATCAGACGATCCGGTGGGGCTCAGTGCGTTATTCCACCCCGGACGGGCACCAGGGCCAGAAGGTGTGGTGCCGGGTGGTGGGCGAGGAATTGGCCATCACCGGGTCCACCGCGGTGGGGATCAGCGAGATCGCCCGTCACGAGCTATCCACCCCGGGGCATCCGCGCATCGTCGATGCGCACTACCCGCACCACCCAGGCGGGAATCTGCCGCGGGTTCCCAAGGTGCGTGCCCGCACCCCGGAAGAGGTCGCGTTCTTGGACCTGGGCGAGGGGGCACGCCGGTGGCTGATCGAGGCCGCCGCGACCGGGGTGGCGCGGATCCGGGCCAAGATGGCCCGGGCGGTCGCGCTGGGCGCGGTCCTGGGTGGCGACCGGGTCGATGAGGCCCTCGGGCTGGCCGCGATCGCGGGCCGGTTCGCCGAGGACGACCTGGTCTCGATCCTGGATCACCTCGGCGCCGCCGGGCCACCCGATGACGTCGTGCACGTCGACGAGGCGCACTCCGCGCAGCCCGGCACCGGGTCGTGGGACAGGTTCGGCGCATGAACACCCCCGACCCGACCCAGCCCGCGTCGTTGCCGGGCCTGCCGCCCTCGCCCTGGGTACTGATCGACCGCACCACCCTCGAGCAGACCACCACCGTTCTGGATCTGCTCGAGCAGTGGCTGGCCGGCGGCGACCCTGGGCCGACCGAGGCGTGCGCTCGGGCCTGCTCGGGTGGGCAGAGTGACGCGTTCGAGGTCGCGGCCTGGGTGGGCACCCTCGCCGCCCGGCTGCAGCAGCGCATCGAGGCGGTGGACTCATGGTCGTGAGCCACCCGCAAGCGCCGGCGCTGCCCGATGAGTTGGACAAGATCACGCGTCGGATGCGGCTGCCTTACCTGCGCAAAGCCGCGCCCGACATCCTGGCAACCGCACGGGCGCAACGTTGGGACCCCGCTGAGGTGCTGCGTGTCCTGCTGATCGAGGAAGTCACCGGCCGCGACTCGGCGACGCGTCGGTTACGGCGCAAGAACGCGAACTTCCCTACCGGGAAGACGTTCTCCTCCTGGCGGCCCGAGGAGTCCTCGATCCCCGAGCCCACCCAGAACGCGCTGGTCACCCTCGAGTGGATCGGTCGGCAGGAGAATCTTGCGGTCGCCGGCCCATCGGGCACCGGGAAGTCGCACTTCGTTGAGGCGTTGGCGCACGCCGCGATCGAGGCCGACCTGCGGGTCGCCTGGTTCACCTTGGAATCTCTGACCGCGGCGGTCGGCAAGGCCAAGGTCGACGGCACGGTCGCACGGACGGTGTCACGGATCTGCGGCTGCGATTTGATCGTGGTCGACGACATCGGGATGTTGCCCGCCGGCCAAGACGCCGCCGAGGCGTTCTACCGGATCATCGATGCCGCCTACGAGCGGCGCTCGATCGCGGTGACCAGCAATATCCACCCCAGCGGATTCGACTCGATCATGCCGAAAACCCTGGCCACCGCCACCGTCGACCGCCTGCTCCACCATGCACATCTGATCGCAACCACCGGCGACTCGCACCGTCTCGCCGAAGCCCTCGCAGGCAAGGGAGTGATCCCCTTGAACTAACCCACACCCGGAAAACTCACGTCCGCCTACCCGGAGATCCGCTGTCCGCCAGCCCGGAGATCAAATGTCCGCCCACCCGGAGTTCCCAATGACCGTTGACACCGAGGGCCGCAGCGATTGCTCCGGCCCTCGGCCGCAGTAAATCACCATGGCACGGATGCTGTCGTCCTCAGCCGTCTCAGCCACCCCCGCATCGAGTTGGCGGGTGACCTCGTTCGCCAGCACGTTCATCGGGGGGATACTCAGTCGGAGGACTGCTAGTCCGATTCGCTACGTCAGCCGAGTCTGAGGTGCCCCGCTTCGAGGCGATGAAGTTCTACACCTCCGGCACCGCCGTGCGCCGGGTCGGCGACGCCAGGCCGCTGACCCCGCAGGCCGTGCTCCCGATGGCGTGACCGCGATGAGCTCACCGATCAGCCCTGCCGACGACCTGACCCCAGGGCAGGCCGCCTCGCCGCTCGCAGCGGCACCTCAAATCGGGATCGACGCTAGGAATGTGACGCAGGCAGTTATCACGTGGCCCAGCCTGGGGGAGTGATCAGCCGCCTTGGCTCCGGCTGGCTTTGGCCCCACCATCGGGCGGGGTGGCGGTGCGAGGCAGGGTGGCCGGGCGTCGGTGGGGGTGGTCCGCATCCCCATGAGCACGGCGAGGTCGCTCTGGGGCGTCGACAACTCCCGGGGAGGTGTTGTCGACACGACCAGTCAGCGGGACGCTGAACGCGGACACACGAGAGGAGACGGTGATGCACGCCAAGACAGGCGACCACATCGTCATCGAGACCGCCAAACTCGACACGCGGCGCCGCCACGGCGACGTGCTCGAAGTACTCGGAGACCAGGACAACGAGCACTACCGGGTCCGCTGGGACGACGGCCACGAGTCGATCTACTTCCCCGGGTCGGATGCTCAACTGCGGCCAGCGGATTGATCCAAAGTCGAGTTTGCCTCGGTCACACCCGAAGGCCTCACATATCCAGGCCAGACATCAACCTGTCCGGTGGCGAACCTCATGCGTACCCCTGCGCGTCTCCTCCGCCGCCGGTGCCGCTCCACCATCGCATCGCAATGCCGCCCTCGCCGGGCGGCAGCCGGCCAGACGGCGATGAGGCGCCGCTACCGGCGGGCGCGACCGAGAACCGCTCGCCGGTGAGAGCACGCCTGGGCGTCGCGGTGCGGGTGAGCAGTGGCACTGCCACGGCGGGAGGAGGCGCGGTGGCGCACGCTAGCGGGCGCGCAAGCGCGCCGGCCGCCGAGTCAGGGTTCGTTCGGAAAGACGACCTGGTGATCGTTTCGGCTCCGGGTGGACGGCCGTTTCTCGTGCCATCGCCTCGAAAAGAAGAGACGCAGGCCACCGGTTTGCTGACCTGCGTCTGAGTGTGTGCTGCCAGCGACTCAAACCCCGAACGCTCTGATTAAGAGTCAGCGTCCGGAGGTGTCGGGCTGTGTCGCTCGGTGTCGTGATGTGCCGTTCTGGCTGGTCTCGCCCGGTGGGGTGTGTCGGTGGGTGTTGCGTCGTGTTGACGGGTGTTGGTCTTCTCGGGCGCGGCTCGGGCGCGGATTCGCGTGGTGGGTCGCAGAGCGAAGCTTCATGTCGGCGCATCGGTGCCGGCGTCCAGCAAGTACTGCACCGCCGCTTAGTCGTCGTGTCGGGTTAGGTGGAGCAGTTCGGCGACGGTGTTGTCCGCTGGGCCGAACCAGTGAGGTTTGCCGGTGTCGAACTCGGCGATCTCGCCCTGACCGAGCAGCGCTCCTCGTCTCGCACGATCAGCCGGATCCGGCCGGAGAGTACGTAGAGCCATTCGTAGCCTCGATGAGTGACGAGCTCGGGGTCACACGGCCCGATGATCTGCTTGTAGGCCTTGACGTGGTTGAGGTACGGGCTCAGCGGCACGATCACCCCGCCGCGGCGCCGGCGGGTCGGCCGCAGATGCATCCGTGGGTCGCCCGTGGCCGGTGGCTCGACGAGCTGATCCAGCGCAACGTGTAGAGCCTGGGCGAGCGGGATCAACAGCTGCAGCGTCGGGCGCCGCAAGCCTGTCTCCAGCCGAGACAGCGTGCTCATCGACAGGCCGGTCTCGGCCGCGAGCGCTGTGAGCGTCAGGCCGCGCTCACCCAACCATGGCAACTGTTCGCTCTGCGACTGCTCTTGGGAATCGCGATCGGCGCCCAGTACGCCATCGGTGCCCCCATGCTCGCCGAGTTCGCGCCCAGGCGCGGTCGCGGTCGGCGGCTGTCGTTGCTGCTGGTCTCCTGGTACAGCGGATACCTCGTCTCGGTCGTCGCCGCCTACGCCCTCATCGGTCGGGCCGGGTGGAGCTGGCGCTGGGTTCGTCGTCGAGCACCTCACCGCGACCGAGGACCAGGACGTTCCAGGCCGGAGCGGCCGCAAACCGAGCCGAGGAGAAAGGCCAGGAGAGCCCCGTTGGCAAGAGCCACGCCGAGGAGACTTACTCGGATTGAGCGCCCGGCCAGCTCGTCGGCCCAGCACTGCCAGTGTGGTCGCCGAAGCCGATGTGCACGACCGTGGTCAAGACGGCCATCATCGCCAGCCCGAACAGCCCCGCCGCGTTCCCGGTCACGACGATCGCCGCCCAGAACCGACGGGTCAGCGCCGCTGGCGTGTCGCCGCCGGCGTTGGGGTGCGCGGCCCCGCCCGAAGGAAGGGTGCCGAGCCCACTCGAGGGATTGTCCCGTGAGCCCGGGGCGGCATGGGCCGGGTACCGGGCGTCGACCAAGCGTAGAGGCGGGTCCGTGTGTGAGCTGACCAGCATGGATTCTCATTCGATGTGACGCTGTGCCGTGGCCCTTGTTCGGCGTCGCGGGCGGCACTCGGGGTCGAGCGTCCTCGGTACTCCCGGAGCGGGGTTCGGCGAAACCTGACGGGTCGAGGGCGGTCGCCGAGGTCGGTTGCGGGTCATAGTGGGTGGTGTCACCTGCGCCGAGACGTGTTGCGGGAGTGGTCGTGGCGGGAGAGCAGGGATGGCGGGAGGCCTTCGCCCCGTCGCTGGCGGCGGTGGCGCGGGACCTGTTAGCGCAGCGGTCGGTACGGCAAACGTTGCAGCGGATCGTGGCGCGTGCGACCGAGCTCGTGGCGGGCTGTGAGGCCGCCGCAATCACGGTCGTGCGGGGCGGCGAGGTCGCCACCTGGCGTACAGCGACGACATCGCCGGGCTCGCGGACCGTATTCAGGCGCAGCTGGGGGAGGGCCCGTGTTTCGATGCGGCCCGCGACCACCGGCCCGGGCACCGCGTCGATGACCTCGCCGCGAGCCAACCACGCTGGTCGGCATTTGTGCCGAGGGCTCGCGAGCTGGGCATCGGGTCGATGATGGCGTTCCTGCTCTACAGCTACGACGACGATGATCTCGGCGTGCTCAACGTCTACTCGTCGCGGGCCAACGTGTTTACCGACCAGGCCGAGCACGCCGGCTGGCTGCTGGCCTCGCACGCGGTGGTCGCCCTGTCGGCCGTGCAGCAGGAGAACGACCTCGAGGACAGCCCGGTCAGTCGCTCGCGGATCGGACAGGCCACCGGCATCGTGATGGAGCGCTACCGTCTCGCCCAGCGCGACGCGCTCGCGCTGATCAAGAAGGTCTCGCAGAACACCGACGTCAAGGTCCGCGACCTCGCCGAAACCATTGCGGAGACCGGGCAGGTCCCGGGCTGAGTCCGCGCACGATCGAGGACGTCCGCGCCGAGGCCGCCGCCCAGCGCAACCTCGCAGCAGGCTCGGGCGCGCGCCGCAGCGATGCGGCTCGAGAATGCCGCCCAGCGCGCCCGCATGGAGCGGCACTGGCGCGACAACGGCGATGGATGACAACGGGGATGGATGACAACGGCGACGGATGACAACGGCGACGGATGACCCGGCCCTCATGGCGCCGAGATCGATCTAGTCGGGCAGTTCTCCGGTCTGTGCCAGGTGCTGTGCCACCTCGGTGACCTTGCGGTTCATGCGTTGCGAGGCGCGGCGCAGAAGGTCGAAGGCCTCACCGGCGGACAGCCGTCGACGTTCCATCAGGATGCCCTTGGCCTGTCCGATCACGTCGCGCGTGCTCAGCGCGCGGTGCAGGGCGGCCTCCCGGCGGTCGACGTCGAGGCTGCGTCGGGACAGGTCGATCGACCCCGCCACGAACGCGGCCAGGACCGAAGCGAACTCGAGGTCATCCGCGCTGAACGCATCCGGCGCCTGGCTGTACAGGGTGAACACGCCGAGCGCGGACCACTGGCCCGGCTGGCGGACGAACAGGCCATGGGACACCGCGCTGGCCACCTCGTACTGTTCGGCCGCCGCGGCGAGCACCGGCCACCGACCGGGCTCGGCCAGGCGTGGCACGTAGATCGGGTCCCGGTTCCGCAGGGCTTCGGGGCCCGGTCCGAGGCCGCTGCCGAACTGGACCTCGTCGAGCTCAGCGGCGACGGGATCGGTGGCCGCCGTGTCGACCACACGTTCGTGGCGCCACTGCGTGATGCTGGCGCGGTCGCACCCGGCGACCATCTCCACGGTGCTCTTCAGCACCTGGGGCAGCACGTCGACCAGCTCTTCGGAGCCGAACAGCTCGCTGGCCAGCTTCGCGAAGCTGCCCAGCAACATCGGCCCGTACGCCGTCGGCCCCCAGTCGGCGACCGCGTCAGCGCGCTCCTGTGCCGCGACCCGTCGGGTGGTGGCCGCGCCGTCCCGCCGGCGCTCGTCTCTCGCCCGCATGTCCGCATGCTGTTGCCACTGCTCGGCGGCGGCCAGCTGGGCCGCGCTCATCGGTCTGCCGGCCTGCTGGACCCGCTCGATGTCGCGCTCCCGCGTCAACGTCTCGCGCTCCCGCCGATCGGCGAGGTGTTCGCGTGTCCCGGCCCTCTCGTCGCGCTCGTCGGCCATCGTGTCCCGATCGGCGGCGATCGTCGCGCGCGCCGAGGCGACGAACTCGTGCCGCTCGGACAACCAGGCCCGGTCCTCGTCCTCGGTGGCGTGCTCGAGGTGTCGGACCGACTCGGACCGCTCCCGCGCCGCGGTGTTTCGGTCTGCGCGCGCAGCAAACCGGGCGCTCGTCAGCCGGGCCCGCGCCAGCTCCGCTTCGGCGCGGCGTACGGCGGCCTCCGCGCGGAGCAGCGCGGATCGCGCCTCGTCCTCCTCCTCCTCCTCCTCCTCCGAGGAGGAGGAGGAGGACGTCTCCCGCCGGGTCAGCTCGTGATCGTGCCGGTCCGCCAGCCAGTCGCGGTCGTCCGCCAGCGCCTCTCGCTCGTCGGCTAGCCGCTCGCGCTCGTCTGCAAGGCGCTCGCGCTCGTCGGCGCCCGCTTCCCGCTGCTGGGAATGGCTGGGTGGTTGCCCCGGCGCCCCGCCATCGGGCCGTGGGCCGTTCGTATCCGACACGCTCTACCGTGCCTCCCCGCTCGGCCGGTACAGCAGCGACTCCAGCCCGAGCACGTCGAAGACCCGCGCCGGCATGCCGTGCAGCCCGCCGACCCGCAACACCCGGCCGCGCGCGGCCATCGTGTCCCGGGTGCTCAGCAGCACGCGGATACATCCAGCGCTGATGAAGTTCAGCTCGGTCACGTCGAGTACCACCGTGTCAGCATCGACCGACCCGGCAAGAAGGCAGAGCTTCTCGCGAAATTGTTCCATGGTCGACATGTCCAGTTCGCCAGCCAGCTGGACCAGCACAGCATCACCCACAGATTGCTGCGACCAGCCAAAACGTTGCGGTCCGGACAACGTTTGGTTGAGAGAGCACATAGTCCACCAGCCAAGGCTGAAAGAAAGAGGCTGGGTCATCAACCGCGTTCCATAATCCACCGCTGCGAACCGCACCGCAAGTCGCCTTCACTGACGCCTGAACATCGGCGGGTGCTGGCCAGGGAGGTCATTTCGGCACGGCCAGATCGGCCGGCATGTTCGGGGCGGGCGTCCCTGGGTATGTCGCCAGGGTGAGGACTGGCGCCCACGCTGGCCGCCGGGCCGTGTGGGCCTTCGTCGAGCGGCGCGGGCGGCTGTGGCTCCGGCGCGGCTGGCCGATCCTGCAGACCGCGACCGCGGCGGCCCTGTCCTGGTACCTGAGCCACGATGTGCTCGGGAATCGACAACCGTTCTTCGCGCCGATCGCGGCGGCGGTGTGCCTGAGCGTGAGCAGGGTGCTGCGGGGTCAGCGCGCGGTGCAAATAGTCCTGGGGGTCAGCCTTTGGCATCGGCATTGGTCTGGCGGCGCAGGCCGTGCTCGGTACCGGGCCGCTGCCGATCGGCGTCGCCGTGCTGGTCGCGCTGTCGGTTGCGGTGCTGGTCGGGCACGGGTTCGTCGCGGCAGGGGCTGATGTTCGTCAACCAGACCGCGTCCTCGGCGATCCTGATGCTCGCGCTACCCCAGGGCGGCCTGGGCTTTGAGCGGTTCTTCGACGCCCTCGTCGGCGGCGGCCTCGCGGTCGTTCGCTTCGTCGCGGTAACGCGGTGTCGGTGGTCGCCCACGCCCGCTGTAGTTCGCCACCACCGGTTCGGCCTGCGCCGAATAAGCGCTGGTGGTGGCCTTGACCGCGACCACATAGGTCAGGCCACGCTCGTGCAAGCCAAGGCGGAATCCGGTGGTGTCGCCGTAGCCGGCGTCCGCGACGACCGGGCGGGCAGCCAGTCCCAACCGCCGCCGGCCCGCTGCCCGGTGACCTCATCGAGCATGTCCAGGGCCAACCGCCATTTCTCCCGGTGCCGCGCCTGCTCGGGAATCTTGCTACGCGCGCGGCGGCGTCGGATCTCGGCCACCGCGTCGGGATCAGCAACGGTGGCGTCAGTACCCACGCTGGTCGTGGTGTCGTCCCAGGAACGCGGCATGAACAACCGCCAGTCGATCGCCGCGGACGCCCAGTCGGTCACCGCGTGCACGCTGACCCCGATCTGACAGTTCCCGACCTTGCCCAAAGTGCCGGAATACATCCGCGCCACCCCAGGCGAGTCGGGTCCGTCCTTCGGGAAGCCGGTGTCGTCGATGACATAAGCACGCCGGTCGATGAACTCCTCAGCCCACCGAGCCACCCGTTCCCGGACATCGACGTAATCCCAGGTCGAGGAAGTAACGAACTGCTGCAACTGCTGGTGATCCACACCCAGCCGGGCCACCATCGGCTGCATCGACTTCCGCTTGCCATCCAGCATCAACCCACGCAGGTACAGCTCACCCTTGACACGCTGATCCGACCGCGACAACCCGCCCAACATCAGGCTGGCGAGCGCCTCCAGACGCGGCCTGACCTGCTCCATCTCCTCCGGAGTCACGACCCGAACAGATCACACGACACGGCAGATCAACGGCAGCGACACACCTAACAAAGTGCTACTAGAGCGTGGGGGTGCAGGCGCCGGCCGGCCGATCGGGGATCGAGCCGGGAGCCAGTGGCTCGTCGGTCGGAGCACCGCCGCCCGCGGTATCGACAAGTTCCTGGTAGACGTAGGCGCATTCCGACGCGATTTGGGACCAATTGTAGCGACTGGCTACCCGGTCCCGCCCGGCTGCGCTCATACCCTCACTCAGCGCCGGGTTGTCCAGCAGCTCCCGCAGCCCGCGGGCGATCAGCTGCGATCCCGTGTCGTCCAGGTGGATACCGGTCACGCCGTCCACGACAACTTCCCGGGCGGCCGGGCTGGTGGCCACGACGGGAACGCCGCAGGCCATGGCCTCCAAGCAGTCGTATCCCGACTGCCCGGACGCGACGTGGCAGACCGCCGCGTAGGCCGCTCCCAGCAGCGCGACCCGCTGAGCCGTGTCCGGCTGGCGCACCAGCCGCACTCGCCCCGCGAGGCCGGGTTCGGCCGACAGCGTGGCCAGCCGCGCCCGGTCGGCCGAGTCCTCCGGCTCGACGTCGATGAACCCAGTTCAGTGTCGGGCAACGCCCGCAGGGCCCGGAGCAGGGTCGGCGCCTCGCCGAGCGGGCCGGTGACGACCACCCGGTGGGCGAGGGGTGACGCTTCCACCGGTGCCCCGAGGGAAACCAGTCGCTCGGTGTCCAGCCCGGTGGGGACCACGCTGACCCGCTCCCGGCGCATTCCCACCCCGACCAGCAGGTCCCGCTCGTGCTCGCTCAGCGCGATGATCCGGCTCGCGTGCCGGGCCACGGTCCGCTCGATACGGGTGAGGCAGCCCGCGGGTCGTGCGCCCCGCCGCGCTCGGTCCGGCATGCTGAGCCGGTGGAACGTCTGAGCCACCGGTACCAGGATCGCCTGGGTGGCCAGCTCGGCGGCCAGACCGGCAAGCCAAGTGTGGCCGTGCAGCACGTCCACCTCGTGCCGGCCCAGTTGGCCCTTCAGCCGGTCGACGTACTTGCCGAGGTGGGTCATCGCCACCGCTTCGCTGAGCGCCGTCGGGGGGCCCGCGGGGAGCAGGACGGTCTCGTAGCTGGCCGGGGAGCCGGCGCCCGACCCTGTTGCCCCGGCGGCCTGGCGACGTGCGTAGTGCACAACCTCGTGTCCGAGGCCGGCCAGCGCCTCCGCGAGCGACGAGACGTGCTCGGCCGGACCTCCCGGGTCCACGGGCTGAGCGCCGCCGTGGAAAGACACCAGCCCCACTCTCACCCAGGTCTCCCTCTCACCGGACGATCGCACTGCACCTGCGCTTAGCCGTGTCTACCCACACCCACGGCGCGCAAACACCGTCGCGTCAGGAGAGCAGCCCGCAGCGAAACCCGTGCGCGACCGCCTCGGCCCGGTCGGTGACCCGCAGCTTGCGGAAGATCCGCCCGGTGTGGGTCTTGACGGTGTCCGTGGCCAGGAACAGGTCCCGGCCGATCTCCGCGGTCTTGCCATCGCTGATCCCGAGCAGCACCTGTAGCTCGCGCTCGGTGAGCCGGCTCGCCGAGTCCCGCCTGAGCGAGCCCGGCTTCGGCAGGACCGCCGTCGAGGTCAGGGAGTGGGCCAGCGCGGCGACCAGGCCCGAACCGAGAGCGTCCCACCGCAGGTAGCCGCGTGCGGCCCGCCAATATCGCGGCCGAGATACACTCGGCGTCGCGCGGCGTACCCAGCACGAGGATGTTCGCATCGGGATGCAGGGCGACGAGGCGCCGTGCCACGTCGAGTGCTCCGATGCCGCTCTCGGCGCCGACGAGCACGAGGTCGACCGGTTGGCGGCAGTAGCGGGAGACCAGCAAATCGATCTCCACCCCCTCGACCCTCGACGCCGGCCACAGCTGCCAGTGCGCGTACGAGCTCCGCCCGAGCTCCGTACTGGTCGTCGCAGACCAAGGCAGTTCTCATGGTGACCCTTCAGGCTCAGGACACGCGAGCGCCGGGGGGTGAGCGTCCGCTTAGGCGCACTCTTACCCGTCGAAAATGGCATCAAACCCAAACGACCAGGGGAGTTTCACGCCATTTATTCCGCGCCGGTTCGGGCGATGCGGCCACTCGAGTGGGTATCTCTGGGGCAGAGAGGACCAGCCATGACCACGATCACCAGCCGGCGGGCCACCGCGAGCCCGGCCGCCCGGTTCGCCGCCTCTTACATCGCGATGCCGAGCGCGCACACCTTTGCCGACTACTGGGCTCAGACCACCCACCAGGCAACCCGACACGCCGGGGAGAACGCCGTCGGCCGTCGGGCCTGCGTCGCGCACGTAGCGGTCTACACCCTGAGCGGCACCGTCACGGTCTGCGCAGCCAACAAGATGTTGAGCCTGGACGCGACCTGGCGAGGCATCCTGATCGGCCAGTTCATTTCCGGGGCGTCGCACTACTTCGCCGACCGCCGACACCCGCTGCGGGCCCTGGCGCACTGGAGGCAGAGGTCGGTTCTACGACGACGACGGCGGCCCGGCGCTGGACCTGAGCTGGCACGTGAGCTGGCTGGCGGTCGCGGCCATGACCACGGCGACCGTGGCACGATGACTGCGGTTCGTCGACGAGCTCCCGCGCAACTCCACGGGTAAGGTACTCAAACGCGAGCTGGCCGAAAAATCGGCGGAGGAATCGGCGGACGACACCGAGCGGGCCGGAGCGACCGAGGGTAGCCAGGCCCGGCTGGCGGGGGCATCCTGGCACTGCGCGGCAACAGCATCCAGGGCTCCACCGACACTTCGACGCTGTTCGACACGCTGCCCGGCTACATGCCGCCGCAGTGTCCGAGGTCCGCGAGCTGCTGCCGCGCGGCCGCCTGGTGCGCCGGCTCCTGCCGGAGGTCGGCCGCGGCGCGGGCCTGGCCGCCGCGGGCCGTATGGGCATGGTGTGGGCCCCGGTCGGCAAGGCCGGGCCGGCGCGGCGGATCGCGGTGGTCGAGGCTCGCGGCCCACGCCAGGATGGAGTCGCGATGGGGCTCGCCGCGGAGCCACTGCACCAGGGGCGCGCCGGGCGGTACGTCACGGCCGCGCGGGAGCTGACCGTCACCGGCGCCACGTTGACCGCCGTCCTCGGCCGGCGTACCCGGAGCGTCTCGGTGCTCGGTGGGCTCGCGCTGCTCGCGGGCGCGGCGGCGACCAGTTTCGGGAGCTTCCACGCCGGCCAGCGGTCGGTGCGGGACCCCTGCTACACCGTGGTCCCGCAACGGCGGTGAGGGTATCCCCGCGTCCGTACGAACTACCCGCGGGTTTGCGTCCGCGTTGAACGGGAACCCAGCCCAATGAGACCGCTCTGTCACGTCCGACGATCGTGATCGAAGCGAAGCCACGTACCGACGAGTACGCGGCGTTCGCCCCGCTGTTCCTGCGGCTCGCCGCCCTGCCGCCCGACGATCCCGAGCAGGCCGTACTGCGTGACAAGTTGGTGATGGCGCACCTTCCCGTGGTGCGCAACATCGCGCGCCGGTTCGTCGGTCGCGGCGAGCCGGCCGACGACCTGGAGCAGGCGGGCACGATCGGCCTGCTCGGGTCCATCGACCGCTTCGACCCGAGCCGGGGGTCCGAGTTCCTGGCCTTCGCCATCCCGACGATCACAGGGGAGATCCGCCGGCATTTCCGCGACCGCTCCTGGGCCATGCACGTGCCGAGGCGGTTGAAGGACATGCAGGCCCCGATCCGGGCCGAGTCGGAGGCGCTGCTTAACGAGATGGGCCGTGCCCCCCGGCCCTCGGACCTAGCGAGCCGGCTCCAGGTGCCGGTCGAGTCGGTGCTGGCGGCGTTGGAAGCGGGCCAGACCTACCGCAACGGGTCGCTGGAAGACGTGATGACCTCCGACGACCAGCCCCTCGTGGAGCGTCTGGGCTTCGTCGATGGTGCCCTGGAGCGGGTCGAGTACCACGAGGCGCTGGTCCCGCTGTTGCGGAAGCTGCCCGACCGAGAACGCACGATCCTCATGTTGCGCTTCTTCGGCAACATGACCCAGAGCCAGATCGCGGCGCGGATCGGCATCTCGCAGATGCACGTCTCCCGGTTGCTCAGCCAGACCCTGGCCCATCTGCGTGATCGGATCCTGGTTGAGGACTGATCGGGATCAGGAAGGAGCGTCTCCTCGCGATGACGCACGAGCTGGGCGATCCGGACGCGGTGGAGGCGGTCGCGGCTGATCGGGTGGCGGCTGCCGCGCTGCAGCGTGCGGTGTTGCCCTCGTCGCTGCCGGTGCTGCCGGGCGTGGGGACTGCGGTGCGCCGCGCGCCGGTGGGCATCGGGGCGGGGCGAGTGAGCCTGGTTCGACGTGATCCCGTGCCCGGACGGCGCGGTGGGTCTGGTCGTGGACGAGGTGGCGGGCCGCCCCCCACCGCTGGTGGTCGGGGTCGGGCGGTACCTGGAGACGATGGCGAACCGCGCGATGCCGGACGGCGCTCCGCCGCAATCGCTCGCCCGCGACACCAGGCGCCGTGACGCCGCGGAGTGCTGAGTTGACGCCGGTGCGGTCCGACCCGGCTGGACCGGGACACGCTCGCCGCCGCTGCGGCCGGGGCTGGCGTGCCGCCGGCTCGCCGGCGTCCGGGCGGAGGTGATGCGCCGCCCCGACGAGACCGGGTTGCGCCGGGATCGGGTGCTGGCGGCCGGGGTCCGGATGCTCGATCTCGGGGTGTTCCGCGTCGGCGGTGAGCGGTACGCGCCGGACCCGGAGGACGACGGCGACTCCGATGGGGGCACCTGCGGGCTGGCGACGCTGCGCCGCGAGCGCGTCCGACGGTACTGCGGCGCCGTCGAGTCTGCTACGTCGGCAAGGGCGGCATCGAGCACACCGTGTCACTGCGGGACCGCGCCCTGCACCGGGGTGTGCGGCAGCTGCTGCGGCGGCCCGGCGGCGGGGACGACCTGCTGGCCTTCCGCGTCGGCCGCGAGTGGTGCGACGTGCGGGCCGCGCAGGGCGAAGGACCTGCGCACGTGGAACGCCACGGTGCCCGCGGCGGTCACCCTGGCCGCGGGATCGGAGCCGACGGGGAAGGGCGGGCGACCTCGACGACGCGTCCCGGGCGGTGATCGACCGGGTGGTGGTGCGGCTCCTGCGGCCGGTGTGAGCGGGGCTGTCAGCCGGGCGGCGCCGGAGGGGCGTGCCGGCTGACCAGCTCGATGCGGGTGCCGTCGGCCGTGCCGCTCACGTCGACGGTGTCGGCGCAGGCGCGCATGAGGTGCAGGCCCATGCCGCGGTCGGCGTCGTTGCCGGGTGCCTTCCAACAGCCGTCGTCGGTGATCGTGAACACGACGCGGCGGCCGTCGTCGTCGGTCGTGACGTGCCCGTGCAGCCTGACCACACCGGGGTGGTCGAAGGACTCGGGGGGCACGAGGTAGCCGTGCTCGACGCTGTTGCTGACGGCCTCGCTGATGGCGAGGACGAGATCCTCGATCTGGGCCGGCGGCCAGTGGTGGCCCTCCAGCCATAGCTGCGTGCGGTCGCGGGCCAGTGACGAGGCGATCCAGTGCGCGGCGAGGCTCACGTCGAGGTTGAAGACCGGTCCGGGCCCGGTGTCGTCGCGGCGGAGTGGCTCCGGTCGGGACCGGTGCTCGTTGTGGTCGGATGGCGGAGCCACGGGGCCAGTGTTCCCTCTCGGTGTCGCCCGTACACGCGCAGGGTCGGACAATCGGAACGCGCGTCGGCGCCCTTCGAATTCGTCCGCGTTCGCGGGCATGGACGCCGGTGGAGCAGGTATTGCCCTCATCGTTCGGAGCGCGATGGACGAAGGGTCGAGATGGGAACTACGGGTGCGCCGGAGTGGGCTGGCCTGTCGCGGGCGGTGCGCTCGGGTGGGCGGAGCGACCGGGTCGAGCTGTAGGGTGTTGCTGGACGCGACGCTGGAGGAGGTCTCCGCGTTGCTGGGCGGCCGGGTCCGGCCGCCGTTCCAGCGGACGGTGCACAATCTCGACGCTGGGCAGGACCTCACGCGGCGACAGGTCGACCACGGAACGTCGAGTCGTTCTGCCAGCGGCACCAACCTGGAGGGGGCCCCTCGTCGATCCGGGTGCATGACGTAGTGCCCGAGTCCCACTCCTCCGCGTTGCCGAAATCGGCGAGGTCTCCACCACCGCCACGGCGGGCCTCTTCACGCGGATAGTTCACACAGTCGGGCCCGTACCACGGTGCATGCACGCGGACTCCGGATGCAGCGCCGACCTCGAGAGGTGGCGCGCGCGCACCGGGTGTGGTTAGTCGGCTTCGGTGTCCAGGCCGGGTTCGTCGGGTCCGGATTCTTCGGGATCTCCGGGATCGACGTCTCCTGGATGCACCTGTTCGTCCGTTCGGCTCAGCAGCGAGCGGATCCCTGAGTTGAGCACGGCGAGCAGTGGCACGGCCAGCACCGCACCGGCGATGCCCGCGGTCAGCAGGCCGGCGGCAATGGCCAGCACCACCGCGAGCGGGTGGAGTTTGACCGCGCGTCCGAGCAACAGTGGTTGCAGGACATGACTTTCCAACTGCATGACCCCGATGACGATGCCCAGCACGATCAGCGCCTGAATCGGTCCGTGGGCCACCAGTGCGATCAGGACCGCAACGCCGCCGGCAAGGACCGCCCCGATTATCGGGATGAACGCTCCGAGAAACACCAGCGCGGCGAGGGGGATAGCGAGGGGAACGCCGAGGATTGCTACGCCCAGCCCGACCGCCACGGCGTCCACGACGGCGACGGTGGCGGTCGCTCGAACGTAGCTGACCAGCGCGGCCAGGCTGCGTCGCCCGGCGAGGTCGACCCGGGAACGCTCGTGGTCCGGCACGATTCGGATGAGGAACCGCCAGATCCCCGCTCCGTCGTGCAGGAAGAAGATCAGGGTGAACAACACCAGCAGAATCTCCGTCAGGGTCTGACCGATCGTTGCCGCGGTGCTGAGCGCAGTGGCGGTGATACTCACGCGGTTCGCGTTCAGCGACGCGAACAGGCCATCGCTCAGACCGTGCAGTTGTCCCACACTCAGGTGCAGCGGGCCGGTCGTCAACCAGCTGACGATCTTGTTGATGCTGGCCGCGACCTGCGACTGCAGCGCGGGCACGCCGTTGGTGAACGTCACGATGACAAAGGTGAGCACTCCACCGAGCCCGGCCAGGCCGCCGACCATCACCACTGCGGTGGCGAGCCCGCTGGGCACCCCGCGCCCTACCAGGTAGGCCACCGCCGGGGCCAACAGCGCCGCGAGCAGCAGCGCAACCGCGACCGGAACAACCAGGGCCGCGAGACTGCCCACCACTACGCCGATCACGTACAGCGCCGCACCGACCGCAAGCAGCCGCCAGCTGATCGCCGCCGCCACACGCAATGCCGTCGGGACTCGCGACCCGACATCCACCGGTCGCGGCAGTGGATCCCGCGCCACTCTCAACGAGCCATTATTCGATCCCGGTCGCAGGTCTGGGTCTGAATCTCGGCCGCTGATCCTCTTCATTTCGGCTCCCTCTCGGTGGCAACCCACCGGCCCGAGCGTCGCCGGCCCGATCCTGCTCTCCGACCCCGGTGCGGGCTGCGCATCCCGCGGCCGCCCCGAGCCTCGCCACCTGTCCCGCTTGCTGTGCGGGATGCCCGGTCGCGGGGGTACCCAACCGCGGTTCGACGAGACCGAGTCAGGTGCGCTATGCGCGGGATGGGTCTTGCCGCCGGTTAGAGCTGGATTCGAGCGTTACCAACGACTGACGCGCGGTGCCGCAATCCACCTGCTGGGTGTGCTGGCCCGATAGACCCGCCGGCCCGCCGACCGGGGTGGGTGAGCCCATCGCGGGGGACGTCAGCGATCATGTTCTCCGACCCAGCGGCCTACCAGCGGAGGTTGCACCGCGCAGCGCAATTGCTCTCCGATGATGACGTGCACGAGGACGAGCCGATCACCGCGCTCAAGCAAGGGCTGTCCCAGCAGGACGTCAAGATGTACCGGCCTGCCGGTCTACTCGTTTGATTAGCTTCGATGTTGGGTACACCACATCATGTCCACAATCGTGATCGTCATTGTTGTAGTTCTCTTGCTCGGTGGCGGCGGTTGGGGACTTTCCCGTCGTGGCCGCTGAGCTTACATAGCGGAGCCTCGTACCACGGGGGCAAGTGTCAACGTCGGGCTCTGACTGGCTCTGGCGGGTGGAATGCCGCTGGATTGCGGCGCGGCGATCCAGGTGTTGAGGTGATGGCTATCTTGGCCGACTGGTTGCCACTGACTTAGGCCCTCAACGCGGTGCAGAAACCCACCTGGGTACACCGCGCCGCGATCGCCGCGGCCGACCCGACAACGATTAGCGCCCGCCAGCGCAGGCTCAGAAGTGCGATCAGAGTTTGTCGCGTTAAGGTGCATGTCTGGGCCTTGTCCAGGCCCAGCTTTATACCCCAGACCCTGGTGTATCGCCCGCACGCGATTCCGAACCAGGGCCTTTACGGTCAGCGTGGTGTTCAGCGCTGGTGGCCCGATCTCGCAGGTCCCACGGGATGGTCGTGCATCCATCCGGACTATCGGGACGGTGAGCCGCATGACCGAGGACCAGACAACGAGCACCGAGCCGCGAGGAACGTCGCACGCGCAACAGCCGCCTGGATGCCGTTCGAGCCGGGGCCCAGACTTCGGCACCGGCGGTGAACCGCAGGTCCCGGTGCCGCCGTACGACCAGGACCGCGACGAGGTCAGCGCTGAGGGCGCTGAAGGAGTGCGTAAGTCGTTCGACGCCTCCAACGCCCCCAAACCCGGCCCGCCGCCGGTGGTCTCCGACGAGGAACGCGACGGGGTGACCGGAACCGAGATCAACCCCGAGCCTGCGCTGGGGGTAGGCAAGAGCAGCAGCACCGGCGCCGAGGAACAAGCGAAGCCGGCCTCTGACCGCGATGACGTCGCCACCAAGGGGGCAGCCCAACGCCCAGTGGGCAAGGTCGCCGACGACGACAACGCCGACCAGCCGGGACCTGCCGGGCCGCAATAACCGGTCCTCCCTGGTCGCTTCGCCGCGGATGCAGTATCACGTTGCGCGTTGCCACCGGAGGCCGCTGATCCACCCCGGCCGCGACCGACACCCGGCGGAAGCGGTGTGTCGCTCGTCGCCGGGCGCGGAGGCGTGAAAGTCCTGACGGTGGGAATTCGGATGGTCGCCCCGCTGCCGCCTATGCGAGGTCCAGATTCCGATCGGAAGGCACGTGGTATTGATGAAGGACGAGGATCGACTGGACGCGCACGCGCGCGAGGACCATGGAAACGTGGCCGTTGAGCACGACAACGGAGCGGTCAACGCCGAGAAGTGCGGGACACGGTCAGGCGGGACATCGGCCGAGGGCTCCACGCCCGAGGGTGCTCGGGCCAATCTGGAAGCCACGAGAGAACAGGCCCGCGCGGAGAGATTCCCGGCCCGGCGAGTGTTGTAGCCCGAGGGGCACCGTTCAGCACGTCCTCGGGCAGCGTCATCTCGATCTCCTCCGCGCGCCGCTGCGGTGAGGCCGTAGAACGATTTTGGGACGGCTGAAGTAGATATGAACAAGTCGGGCGTTCGTCATTGCCTCAGCGTGGCGCGTTCGGTTGAGTTCAGCCCGCCCCACACGCCGTTTAGCTCCGGCACCGCGAGAGCGTAGCGTCCGTTGCACAACCGATGCGCGGTGGCAACTTGAACCAAGCAGTCCGAGCCGGCAGGGACGGCCGCATGGCCGGGCGTCGAGGATCGCCGCCGGTGAGCGGTGTCACGACCACAATCGGCCACTGACATGTTCATCCGGTGCACAACGGGTACGTGACTAGGGACCGAGCAATACCGAGATCCATCGTCCGTAGGTTCTCCGGGACCGGACGAGGACGGAGCCACTGCATGACCTCGACCACGACACTCATCCGCCAACTACGCGCCGTCCGGCAACTGACCCAGACCGAGGCTCAGGTGGCCCGGCTGCGGGTTGTCCAGGCGCGCACCGACGCGGTCCGTCGTGAGCTGACCGAGAATGCCGACAACGCCGACCGGCGGTCTCACCTGATCGCCCAGGAGATCCGCCACCTCGGCGGGGTGCCGGATGTGGTGACCCCGGTCATCGGCCGGCTGACCGCCCTGTTGAAGAGCACTCTCGAACAGGCAGCGCCCTTCGACGAGGCGCTGTTGAGCGACCTCGCGCTGGAGCAGCAGCTACTCGGCCGCGCGCGGTACCTTAAGGCCCTGAGCCAGGCGGCCCAGCGCTCCGACGTGCGCGACCTGGCCGAACGCCTGGAGACCGCGCACACCGAAACGGTCGAGTGGATCAGCACCGTGCTGGCCGAGGAGGCACTCGGCGGCCCGGCCGCGCTCCGCGCCACGCCGATCCAACGGGCAGCGGGCGGTGCCACCAAGGTGATCGGGCTGCCGATCCGAACCGCCCGCGAAGGCCTAAACCTCGCGATGAACAGCGCCCACGAGGTCGGCGCGTGGGCCCGTGAGGCGGTCTCCGACGTGACGAACCGAGCCGCTCGGTTCGGCGGAGCGGCCCGCGACATCGCCAGCACCGGCCGTGACGCCTCCCTGGCGCGCGCCGAGACCGTGGCCCGCCGAGAGGGCGCCACGGAGACGGCCGAGGCGGTGCACGGCGCGCGCCGCCAGCTGGGGACGCTCGACGAGCGTGAGCTGCCTATCGAGGGCTACACCGAGCTCAACCAGCAGGACGCCATCCGGCGGATCAAGGAGCTCCGGGACAGTTCTGATGTCCGCACGATCATCAAGTACGAGCAGGCCAACGGGAAGCGCTCCGGTGTGGTCTCCGCCGCGCAGACGCGCGTCGGCGCGCTGGCCAAGGAGACGATCACCAACTAGCCCGGCCGCCTGCCGCCCCTTCTCGGCAGGCGGGATTCTTGATGGGCGCCACGGTCTGTTCTTCTCCGCCGGTCCACCGGTGCGCGAGTACTCGCTCGGGGACCGTCGGGTGCACCGCCCAGGATGAGCCGCTTCTAGCGGGCCGGCCCGGCGATTTCGCCGGGCCGGCCCTTTCTTATTTTCGGGGTCTGGACGGATCCGGGTGTGATCGTCGCCGGCGACCGTGTGCGGCTCAGGTACCCGTCACAGCAGCGACAGCCAGGAGCCGAAGCCGGGATGATGTTTGTCGTAGGTGGATTGGGGCATCCGGCTGGCGTGATGCTGCTGCGGCCGCCCGGGGTGTACCGGGCTGAGGGTGATACCGAGATGGTGGCCGACGTGATGCGGCGTGGCGGGTTCGCCCTCGGCCGGGAGGTGCTCGACATCGGTACCGGCAGTGGCACGATCGCTGTGGCGGCGGCCCGTGCGGGCGCGGTCGCTGTGACGGCAGTGGACCTGTCGTTGCGCTCGGTGGTCGCCACGTGGCTCAACAGCCGGCTGCACCGCGCGGCGGTGTCGGTCTGTCACGGTGATCTGTTCGAGCCGGTGGCCGGGCGCCTATTCGACCTGGTCATAGCCAACCCGCCCTATGTGCCGGCCGAGACCGCTGTCCTGCCACGACACCGCATCGCCCGGTGCTGGGACGCCGGTCCCGACGGCCGGGCGCTGCTGGACCGCATCTGTGCGGGAGCTCGGGACGTACTGCGCCCCAACGGCGACGTCTTGCTCGTGCACTCGGCGGTGTGTGGGCCGGACGCGACGTTGGACGCGCTCGCGAGCGCCGGACTCACCGGACAGGTGCTGGCACGCGCCACGGTGGCTTTCGGGCCGGTCATGCGCGCCCGTGCCGCACTGTTGGAGTCCAGGGGGTTGATCCGGGCCGGTCAGCGGGACGAGGAGCTCGTGGTGATCGGTGCCCACCATGCCCGCTGACCGCAGGCTCCCGGGCCCGGTGTTCGCCCGGGTGACCGTCACTGATGATGGGCCCGTGCTCGTGGCGGGCCCCGTCGAGGTCCAACTGCCGGACGGGCGCGTGGTGCGCTCCGAGCGTGCTGTGACGGCGCTGTGCGTCTGCCGTCGCAGCCGCCGGCAGCCGTTCTGCGACACGAGCCACCGGCGCAAGGCACGTCTCGACCCTGAGGCCGATGGTGGCTGACGGCCCGGCTCTGCCCGAGCCGCGTGGCCCGCTGTCCGCCGCCGTGCTGGAGGCGCTGCGAACCGGGGCAACGGTGAGGTGTTCGGTGGCGGGCGCCGATCCCTACGGCGAGGATCTGCAGCTCGCGCTGTACTGCTGCTACGAGCTGCACTACCGCGGTTTCGCGGGAGTGGCCGACGACCGCGAGTGGGACCCAGGCGTGCTGAGGTGCCGCGGCGAGCTGGAGCGGGTCTTCCTGGCCGCGCTGCGGGACGACGTCACGGCCGGTACGGACGTCGCCGCCGAGATCGACGCGCTGCTGGTCGAACCGGTTGACGGGCGCGGGGTGTCCCACCATCTGCGTGACGGTGGCCGGCTCTGGCAGCTGCGTGAGTACGTGGCCCACCGCTCGCTCTACCACCTCAAGGAGGCCGATCCGCAGGCCTTTGTGATCGCCCGCCTCGACGGACCGGCCAAGGCAGCCCTGGTGAGCATCGAGCACGACGAGTACGGGGCCGGGGACCCCCAGCGCATGCACTCGCACCTGTTCGCGGAGATGATGCGCGCGCTGAACCTCGACCCGACCTACGGCCGCTACCTCGACTCCGCCTCCGCCCCGGCCCTGGCGGAGGTCAACTTCATGTCCCTGTGCGGTCTGCACCGATCGCTGCGCGGCGCGCTCCTCGGGCAGTTCGCCGCCGTGGAGCTGACCTCGTCGCCCGGCTCCGCACGGCTGGTCCTCGGCATGCAACGGATGGGTCTTGCGGACGCGGCCGCAGACTTCTATGCCGAGCACATCGAGGCCGACGCCGTGCACGAGCAACTCGTGCGGCGCGGCGTGATCTGGCCGCTGTTGGCCGTCGAGCCGGAGTTGGCGTCCGACATCGTGTTCGGGATCAGGGCCAGCGGTTACCTCGGTGACCGGTTCGGCCGATGGCTGCTCGACCGCTGGTCCGAGGACCGGCCGTCGCTGCGCACCGCCCTGCCGGACGCACCGATTCGCAGTGGTCTCAGCGAGCGACATGAACCGTAGGGATCCCGCGTTGTTGTGGCGCCTGACAATCACCACGGCGTGGGGCGAGGGCATCGACGGTTTCGACCTCGGTGTCCTGAGCGTGGTGCTGCCGTTCGTCGCGAGGGACTTGGACATGTCGCCGGTGTGGACGGGTTTGATCGGCGCGTCCGCGCTGCTGGGCATCTTCATCGGTTCGCCCGTCGTCGGTTACCTGACCGATCGTTTCGGCCGGCGCCGGCTGTTCCTGATCGACCTCGCCGCGTTCATCGTCCTCGGCGTCCTGCAGGCGTTCGTGACGCAGCCGTGGCAACTGTTCGCCCTGCGGCTATTGCTGGGAATCGCGATCGGCGCGGAGTACGCCATCGGTGCCGCCATGCTCGCCGAGTTCGCGCCCAGCCGCGGTCGCGGTCGGCGGCTGTCGTTGCTGCTGGTCTCGTGGTACAGCGGGTACCTCGCCTCGGTCGTCATCGCCTACGCCCTCGTCGATCGGGCCGGGTGGAACTGGCGCTGGGTTCTGATCACCAGTGCGGTGCCCGCGGTGGTGGTCCTGGCCCTGCGCCACGGATTGCCGGAGTCGCCGCGCTGGCTGGTCCGCCACGGGCGTACCGACGAGGCCCGGCGCATCGTCGAGCGGCATCTGGGTGGCGAGGCGTACTTCCGCGCGGAAGAGTACGAGTCGGAGAAGCCGACGGCGGGATGGCGGCAGCTGTTCGCCCCGCAACTGCGTAGGCGCACCGTGTTCGTATGCACCTTCTGGGCCTGCCTGGTGGCGCCCTACTTCGCCATCTTCACGTTCGCCCCCCAGGTCTTCACCGCTCTGCGGCTGGCCGATCCCCGCGCGAGCACGATCGCTGCGAACGGCATCGCCGCGATCGGCGCCGTGGTGGGAATGCTGACGATCGAACGCACCGGCCGCCGCACCCAGCTCATCGGTCCGTTCTGGATCATGGCGGCCGCGTTGCTCGTGGCGGGGCTGTGGGGTGGAGCGCCGGCTGCGGTGATCGTCGTCTGCTTCGCTCTGTTCTCCTTCTTCAACGCGATGTCGGGCAACCTGACCGCCGTCTATCCCATCGAGGTGTTCCCCACCGATGTCCGCTCCAGTGGCGTCGGGATCGCCTCCGCGTTCAGCCGAATCGGAGCGGCAATCGGCACATTCCTCCTGCCGGTCGGGATCTCGAGCATCGGGATCGGAGCGTCGATGGTGATCGGCGCCGCCATCTGTGCTCTCGGCGCGGTCGTCTCCCACGCCCTCGCCCCCGAGACCACCGGAATGACACTCACCAGGGCCAGCGTCGAGCCAGCCTCGGTTGGCCGAGCGTGAACGGGGGTGAGGCCGCCGAGATGTCGGAGCCTGCGAAGGGAACAACCGTGCTCGCCGTCGAGAACGACGCGTCTTTCTGGGACGACCACGACACCCTGCGCCGGTGTCTGGGCGAGCCGATTCCGCGGATCCCGCCCTGGTTCGGGTACGACGAGCGCGGCTCCGAGCTGTTCGAGTCGATCACCGGGCTGCCCACCTACTACCTGACGCGAGCCGAGCGCGGGCTGCTCGAACGCCATGCCGACGAGATCGCCGACGTCGTGGGCGGCAGCCACCTTGCCGAACTGGGCAGCGGCAGCGCGAAGAAGACTCGGCTGCTGCTCTCGGCATGCGCCCGGCGCCGTCACACGGTCTACTTTCCGATCGACGTCAGCAGGGAGATGCTGGACTTCAGCGCCCGCGCCCTGACAACCGCGGTGCCTGGTCTGACGGTTACCGGGTTGTGGGGGCGCTACGAGGCCGGACTCACCTGGCTGCATGACAACGTGGCCGCACCTCTGGTCGTCGCCTTCCTTGGCAGCAACCTGGGCAACACGACCCCCGGCGAGCGCGCCGCGCTGCTCGCGCGGATCAGCTCGGCTCTGCGGCCCGGCGACGGCTTCCTGGTCTCAGCCGATCTACTCAAGCCCGCCGAGACGTTCGAGACCTGCTACAACGACCCACCGCACCACAGTGCCTTCGCCGAGTTCCGGCTCAACCACCTGACCCACCTCAACCGCCGTTTCGGCGCGAACTTCGACATCGAGCATTTCCGGCCCCACGCCTGGTACGACCATCGGGACGAGGTCGTCGTCGGGCACCTCACCGCGACCGAGGACCAGGTCATCTCCCTGCCCGGGCTCGGCATCACCACCCAGCTGCGCACCGGAGACTCGATCAACGTCGGCTTCTCGGCCAAGTTCGACCGCGACCGGTTCGTCGCCGAAATCGCGGCGCACGGCCTGCGCGCCGAAGCACAGTGGATCGACCCGACGTGGCGGTACGGCATCTTCCTCTTCCGCCGCGGCTGAGAGTCCCGACGCCGCGCCGGGCGATGCGCACCTCGATTCCACGCTGGCGTAGGTACTGGCGACAGCGGGGCGCTGGGGTTGGTCTCCAGCAGCGGTTCGACAGCACGCTGTTACGAACGCCTGAGATCCCTGCCTGGCCGCATCTGGAGGGCGTCGTCGGCGGCTGGGGCGCCGGCCCCCGTGCCGGGATCTGCCAGTGGTCCGGCCGTGATTCCGGCGTGTGGCGAGTGCTCGCCGGTGAGACCGAGCAGCCGATCCTGGTCGGCTACCTCCAACCCGCATACTCCGGCGGCGGCGGGACGAAGCGCTGGCTCGCCCGCACCACGGGTTTGACCCAAGTCAGCGGCGGCCCCTGGCCTACCCGCAAGGCCGCACTCCGACGCCTGGTCGACAACCATCAGCGAGCCGCCGGAGCCTGATCGGCAACCTCCGACCGCACACCGACCCCCCAAGCAGGCCGGAATCCATCGTGTGCGGCACGGGTCGGCCGATGCTCAGCAGCGGGCTGCTCGATCAGGCTCGGACCGCGGCGCGAGCTGCCCTGAGATCGTCCACGACATGGATGTCCTGGCTCCACTGTCCCGGCCAGGCCACAAGCACCAGATCTCTGCTCGTCGCCGATTCCAGCAAGGACCTTTTCTCCGAGTCCGTTTTGGCTTGCTGAACAACTCCGCTCGCGTCCACGCGCAGCAGCGTGACCGAGCGCCCCAACCAGGGGGCCTGCCGGGATACGGGAGAAACCCGCCAAGTGGTCGGGTAGTGCCTGGTCAGGCGTCGTTGTCGGCGAGGGCGCGGTAGAGGGAGGCGACTGAGGGGTGCTGGCCGACGTTCTTGCCGGTTTTGATGGTCAGCTTCTTGACGATGTCGGGCATCGGGGTGCCCTTGTCGCGCAGGGCGCGGGCGAAGAGCACGTCGTCCTCGTCGATCACCTTGGGGCGGCCGCCGTGGTTGCCGCGTGCGGCCGCGGCTTGCTGGCCTTCGAGGGCTTTCTCGCGGATGTAGTCGCGGTCGAGCTGGGCGGCGACCGCGAGCACGGCGAAGACCATGGAGCCCATGCCGGCGGGTCGTACATCCCGGTCAGCGGCCCGGTGAGCAGTTCCAGCTGAACCCCGCCGCCCTGGAGCTGGTCATTTATGAGAATCCCCGGTTGGGCGCTGGAGACGATGCGGTTGGCCATGGGGGTGGCGGGTAGTCATCGAGTGTGACCGACTCCGCCATCGCAGTCCTCGATATTGATGGGACGCTGATTGACTCCAATTATCAGCATGCGCTCGCCTGGTACCGCGCACTGCGCTCGGTAGGCGAGATCTACCCGGTGTGGCGGCTGCACCGGCTGATCGGCATGGGCGGGGACCAGCTGCTCACGGCTGTTGGAGGCGAAGACCTGGAGCGCCGGGTTGGTGACCAGGCCCGGGAGCAGCAGGGCAAGGAAGTCGACGCGCTGCTCGAAGAGATGGCGCCGTTGCCCGGTGCCCGCGACCTGCTCGTGGCGATCAAGGAGCGCGGTCACCGGCTGGTGCTGGCCAGCTCCGGGCAGCAGCGCCACGTGGAGGTCTTCCTGGACAAGCTGGACGCCCGCGACATCGTCGACGACTGGACCACCAGCGCTGACGTCGAGGCGTCCAAGCCGGCGCCGGACCTGCTGCAGGTGGCGCTGAAGAAGTTGGGTGCGCCGCCCGATGCGTCGAGCGTGATGGTCGGGGACTCGGTGTGGGACGTCGAGGCGGCGAAAAAAGCCGGGATGCCGGCGATCGTCGTCCGCTCCGGCGGCTTCGGGGACGATGAACTCCGTGAGGCTGGCGCCGTCGCCCTCTACGACACCCCCGGCGACTTGGCGAAAGCACTGGACGACACCCCCCTCGCCTGACGCCCCTGCCATCGCCGCCGGCCCCTCGGCCGGATTCGGCACCGACTCCGGCACCTCAGCTAGAGCGTCCGTCGGCCCCACCGCAAAGGGAGCACCGCTACTGATGACCGCCAATGAGACAGACCCCGCTACTGGGGCGAAGAGCACCCGCCCCGAGGCGCCGGCCGAGGCCGCGAGTGATACGCCCACCGGCAACCCTTCCCAGCCGCACCCCACCTTGCCCGAGGGGATGGGCGATCTCGATCGCCGTGCGATCGACACTGTCCGCGTGCTGGCGATGGACGCCGTGCAGAAGACCGGTAACGGCCACCCCGGCACCGCGATGAGCCTGGCGCCCACGGCTTATCTGCTGTTCCAGAATTGGCTGCGCCACGACCCGGGCGATCCGAACTGGGTTGGGCGTGACCGCTTCGTACTGTCGATGGGGCACTCGAGCCTCACCCTGTACATCCAGCTCTTCCTCTCCGGCTACGGTCTGGAGCTCTCCGACCTGGAGGCGCTCCGCACTTGGGGCTCCCTGACCCCCGGCCACCCCGAGGTCAACCACACGCCCGGCGTGGAGACGACGACCGGGCCGCTGGGCCAGGGCGTCGGCAACGCCGTCGGCATGGCGATGGCCGCCCGTCGCGAGCGCGGTTTGTTCGACTCCGAGGCCGCCGAGGGCCAGAGTGTGTTCGACCACAGGATCTGGGCGTTCGCGTCCGACGGCGACCTTGAGGAGGGCGTCAGCGGCGAGGCGTCGTCGCTGGCCGGCACCCAGGAGCTTGGGAACCTGGTCCTGGTCTACGACGCCAACCGGATCTCCATCGAGGACAACACCGACATCGCGTTCACCGAGGACGTCGGCAAGCGGTACGAGGCCTACGGCTGGCACGTGCAGCACGTGGACGACGGCGAGGATCTAGCCGCAGTCGACCGCGCGCTGGCCGCCGCCAGCGTCGAGACCGGCCGGCCTTCGCTGATCGTGCTGCGGACGATCATCGGCTGGCCGGCGCCCAACAAGCAGAACACCGGTGCGGCCCACGGCTCCGCGCTGGGCGAGGACGAGGTTCGGGCGACCAAGGAGATCTTGGGCTTCGACCCCGACAGGACCTTCGCGATCGCCCCGGAGGTGCTTGCGCACGCCCGCCAGGTCACCGAGCGGGGCAAAAAGGCGCACGCCGAATGGCAGCAGCGCTTCGACGCGTGGCGGGCCGACAACCCGGATGGTGCCGCGCTGTTGGGTCGGCTGTCCACCCGCACGTTGCCGGCGGACTGGGCGGACGACCTGCCGACCTGGGACGCCGACCCGAAGGGCGTGGCCACCCGGAAGGCCTCCGGTGAGGTTCTCGCCGCCCTGTACCCGGTCCTGCCGGAGCTGTGGGGCGGTTCGGCTGACCTGGCGGAAAGCAACAACACCGCGGTCAAGGGGGCGGCCTCGTTCCTGCCCGCGGATCGGCAGACCAAGATGTGGTCCGGCGGCCCGTACGGGCGCACGCTGCACTTCGGCGTCCGTGAGCACGCCATGGGCGCGATCATGAACGGCATCGCGCTACACGGCGGGACCCGCGTGTACGGCGGCACGTTCCTCACCTTCTCCGACTACATGCGCGGTGCGGTCCGGCTGGCCGCGCTCATGCAGCTTCCGGTCACCTACGTGTGGACGCACGATTCCATCGGGCTGGGCGAGGACGGCCCCACCCACCAGCCGATCGAGCACTACGCGGCGCTGCGCGCTATCCCCGGGCTGGACTTCGTCCGCCCGGCCGATGCCAACGAGACCGCGGTGGCGTGGCGCACCATCCTGGAGCACAACGACCGGCCGGCCGGGCTCTCGCTGTCGCGGCAGAACCTGCCCGTCTTCGACCGCGCCGAGTTCGCGTCGGCCGAGGGTGTCGCCAGGGGCGGCTACGTGCTGGCCGAAGCCTCCGGCGGCACCCCCGAGGTCATTTTGCTGGGCACCGGCTCGGAGGTGCAGATCGCCGTCGCCGCCCGCGAGGCGCTCGAGGCCGACGGTGTTGCGACGCGCGTCGTGTCGCTGCCGTGCTGGGAGTGGTTCGCCGCCCAGGACCAGTCCTACCGCGAGCACGTGCTGCCGCCCACCGTGCGGGCCCGGGTGAGCGTCGAGGCCGGCGTGCCCATGGGGTGGCGGCAGTTCGTCGGCGACGCCGGCCGCATCGTCGGCCTGAATCACTACGGCGCCAGCGCCGCCTACACCGTGCTGTACGAGCAGTTCGGGCTCACCGCCGCCGCAGTCGTCGCTGCGGCGCGGGAGAGCCTTGCCGCCGTCGCGGCGCCGCCGCTCGCCCCCACCGGTCCCGACAGCGTCGGCGTCCTGCACACCCCCACCGGCGACCGCTGACCCGTCCAATGCCCTCGCCGAATCCTCCGAACTTGGAAGGCACCGCCATGACACAGAACCAGAAGTTGGCCGAGCTGTCGGAAGCCGGGGTCGCCGTCTGGCTCGACGACCTCTCCCGCGACCGCATCCGCACCGGCGATCTGCAGACGCTGGTCGACGACTACTCCGTTGTGGGCGTCACCACGAATCCGACAATTTTCGCCGCCGCGATCAGCAATTCGGACGCCTACGACGACCAGGTGCACGCGATGGCCGTTCGCGGGGTCAGCGTGGGGGAGGCGCTGCGGACCATCACCGCCGCCGATGTCCGCGACGCCTGTGACCTGCTCGCCCCGGTGGCGCGGCGCACCGGCCGTGACGGCCGGGTGTCGCTGGAGGTCTCGCCCCGGGTGGCGCACGACACCGATGCCACCGCCGCGGAGGCGGCGCACCTGTGGTGGCTGGTCGACCGGCCCAACCTGTTCATCAAGATCCCGGCGACGCAGGAAGGCCTGGCCGCGATCACCACTTCCATCGCCGCGGGCATCAGCATCAACGTCACCCTCATCTTCAGCCCCGAGCGGTACCGGATGGTCATGGACGCGTACCTGTCCGGCCTGGAGCGGCGCGCGAACGCCGGCGGGTCGCTGACTGGGATCGAGTCTGTGGCCTCCTTCTTCATCTCCCGCGTGGACACCGAGATCGACGCACGTCTGGACAAAGCCGGCGCGGACCCCGCCCTCAAGGGCAAGACCGCGCTGGCCAACGCGCAGTTGGCCTACCAGGCCTACGAAGAGGTCTTCTCCTCCGACCGCTGGAGCGCGCTGCAAGGCCGGGGCGCCAGGCCGCAACGGCCGCTGTGGGCCTCGACCGGCGTAAAGAGCCAGGACTACCCCGACACCCGCTACATCAGCGACCTCATCGCGCCGGACACGGTGAACACCATGCCGGAGAAGACCCTGAAGGCCTACGCCGATCACGGCAGCCCCGGCACGCCCATCCAGCAGACCTACGACGAGGCGGCGCAGGTCATGAAGGCCGTCACTGAAGCCGGCGTCGACCTCGACGACGTTTTCACAGTTCTTGAGGACGAGGGAATCCAGAAGTTCGTCGACTCCTGGGATGAGCTCACCGAGTCAGTCCGCGCGGAGCTCCAGGACAAGGAATAAGCGACCTCACCAAGCACAGCAGGTGATTGGCCTTCCACATTCCTGGTGGAAACGATTTCCGGTTTGCCGAGGTGCCGATGTCGATCCGAGCAGGTCGCGGCGTTGTCGCCCTTGATCTCGATCGCAACCGGGGACCACGCAAAGCCCCAGCGGGTAGTGCTATCAGGAACCCTTCTTCGAGGAGACGCGCGCCCGTGCCCGGCGCGGTGCGGCGGCGGCCGGTGCCACGGTGTTGTCGCCGGGAAACAGCGCACCGGGCACCAAGTCGAGTGTCGTGACCGGCGCTGCGTCCGGCGGGGACAGGTCCAGCACCCAGTCGCCGCAGCGGCGGATGGTGTGGGTGATGTACGGGGAGATCGTGGCCAGGTCGTCGGTGTCGATCGGGGGTGGTTGCCTTCGGCGCGCCGTGAGGAGAGACCCACCGGGGTTCTGATGCTCTCCGCAGTGGTACCGGGGTCCGGGGCGGAGCCCCGGTGCGGTTGGCCGACGGGTTACCGGCCGAGGCCGAAGCTGGGTCCGTCGTGGCCGTGGCCGAGGTGGTTGGGCGAGATGGGCCGAGCGCTCGCGGTGTCCCTGGGCGGGGAGCTGGCCGCCGCCCTGGCCACTGGCGCCGAGGCGGCCGGTTCGGTCGCCGCGTACGAGACCAACTCCGACCCGGTGACCATCGTGGCGAGCCCGCGGGAACGCCACCCCGCCAATCCCCATCACGATCGCGCTCACGGTATGGCGCAAGGCTCTACCCGGGGTACCCCTCGAAACGCTGGACAGCCTGGAGAACGACGGCTACACCGTGCGGCTCGCCCAGCGATAACCCAAATCCGCCCAACCCAGGGTCGGTAACATATGTTGACGCTTACTCGTCTTCGGGAGCAGGATGGACATCGCCGACAGCGCACGCAAGCACGGCGTGGCTGACGACGACATGCGTCACGCGGTGGCCCAGTCCATGCGGGTGGTGCGGCAGGGCAGCGCGGACCGGGTCTTGGTCATTGGCCCGGATCGCGTAGGCGCCCTGTTGGAGCTGGTCGTCCTCGATCCCGACACCGAGCCGGTCATCATCCACGCGATGGTGCTCCCGGGCGAAGTTCTACCGATTCCTGGAGAAGGGGTGAGCACATGCCACGTACCCGCGAACAGCTAGAGCAGGCGGCCGCCGAGGCCACCCAGTGGCTGGACGACCTCGATCCTGACGACCCCAGCGTGACCGTGGAGGACACCGCTGACCTGCGTGCCGTCGGCCTGGCACTCGCAGCCATCGCGGCCTCGGAATCCAACCTGAGCGCCACCGTCGCTGCCGCCAGGGCCAACGGTCGCAGCTGGGCCCGCATCGCGGCGGTACTCGGGGTGTCCAAGCAGGCAGCCATGCGCCGTTTCAGCGAACCCAGCCATCCGATCCCACCCCAGACCTCTCGGGAGTCCGAGCCTGACGCCACACGGTCATCGACGCGGTGATCCGTTTAGCCCGACGCTTCGCCTGGACCTCCGCGAAAGCGGTCTGCTCTGGACCCTCGACTCGAACGATGAGGTTTACCAGGTCGTCCGGAGAGCTGATCAGATAAGGCGGCTGCCACCGTGGTGGCGGCAGCGGTGGTGGGATCCACACCGGGACCGGCCGTACCTGTCGTGGCGGGAGCGTCAGCGGTTCGTGTGGCCGTACAAATGGCACGCTTCAAGCACTGGGGCGGAGCCTGGAGCGATCGGCTCCACGGTCGGTAACTCCGCAGGCCCTACAGATAACTACCGGGAGGTCATCGTCCCGGGTTCAGGTGCAGCGGCATGGGAGCCCTGTAGGGCTTGCCGGCCATCGCTTGGGCGTGCTGCTCACGTCGGTCCAGTAGCTGGCGCTGAGCCAGGAGAACCACCCCCGCCGGCTCGACCGCTACGCTGAGCTCGCGCTGCGCACCCTGCCCTGGTCGATCTGGGTCTGCAAGAGTTCACGAAGCGGGACTGCTCGTCGGAGGCGGCCACCACACCCATGCGGCCGACTGGATCCTCGATCTCGGCCAAGGCCCGCTCAGCTGGCGCGGCCGCGCGCGCTGCTGGCTATCCGACATCGTGACCCTCGGGCCGGGCGGGCCCGTCCTGTTGCAGGACGTACCTCAACTGGCACCTCGCGAGCGCCTCGTTGATCGCCGCGCCCGGATTCCTGGTCGCGGCCAGGTTCTTCTCCCGACGGATCAAGGAAGCGTCACGGGAAAAGCGTCGTCGGGCAGGCTCGATCACCACCGTCGCCGAGGAAAGCCTCAGCAACGCCGCGTTGGTCCGCGCCTACGACAATGCCGACGCCGAGAGCACCAGGTTCGCGATAGAGAACCAGGGCAGCTTCGCCGCGCAGATGGCCGCCACCCGACTACAAGCGCTGTTCGGCCCGTTGACCGACCTGCTCGAGGTCGTTGGAGTTCTGCTGGTCATCGGACTCGCCGTGTGGGAGCTGGCCAACGGGCGCATCAGCATCGGCGGATTGCTGGCATTCGTGGCCTACCTGACCCAGCTCTACAGCCCAATCCAAGGAGCGGGCCGATTAACCAACTCCCTCTACGCCGCCTCGGCCAGCGCCGAGCGCGTGGTCGAACTCCTCGATGAGATCCCGTCGGTGACCGGCCCCCCCCATCCAAAGCCGCTGCCGCGCGCGCACGGCGCGATCGGATTCCACGACGTCAGCTTCGGTTACCCCGATGCCGAGGGCGTCGCGCTGTCTGAGGTGGGACTTCACGGTCGCGGCGGGTGAAAAGATCGCGGTCGTCGGTGCCAGCGGCGCCGGGAAGTCCACGATCATGAAGCTGCTGCTGCGGTTCCACGATCCGATCGCCGGCGTCATCACCCTCGACGGAATCGACCTACGCGAGCTCACCCTGGCCGATCTGTCCCGCAACACCGCCACCGTGCTGCAGGAAACGCTGGTCTTCGACGCCACCATCCGCGACAACATCGCCTCGGGCAAACCCGACGCCACCGACGCCGAGATCGTCGCCGCCGCGACCGCCGCTGATGCCCACGAATTCATCTGCGCCCTGCCGCGCGGTTACGACACCCGCGTCGGGCAACGCGGGCGGATGCTCTCCGGCGGGCAGCGCCAACGACTGGCCATCGCCCGCGCGATGATCCGCGACGCGCCTATCCTGCTGCTCGACGAACCCACTACCGGCCTCGACGCCGAATCCAGCCACCGCGTTCTTGCTCCGCTGCGCAGGCTCATGAACGGCCGCACCACAATTATCATCTCCCACAACCTGCTCACCGTCACCGACGCCGACCACATCCTGTTCCTCGAACAGGGCCGAATCACCGCCGCCGGCACCCACGACGAGCTTCTCGGCACCAACCCTGGGTACGCCTACCTCTACCGACTGCACCAACCTGTTGCCCCGCTACCACGCCGGGCAAGCGGGACTGTCGCGGTGCCCGGGCCTTCAGCGGCGACCAGGAGTGCTCCGCTGGTCCTGGACCGGGTCCGTGTCCGCTATTTCGGTCAATCCCACGATGCACTGCCCGAAGTCAGCGTGACCGTGCACCCCAAAGGCTGCTTGGCGGTTCTCGGCCCCAGTGGCTCGGGCAAGTCCACACTTTTGGGGCTACTCGCCGGCCTGCACACGCCAACCGACGGCGCGATTCAGTGCGGCGGACGGGATTTGACCGGCTCTGGCTCGACCAGATCCGGCTCGGCTGCGGCGCGGGTACGTGTCTCGCTCGTGCCCCAGGAACTAGAGGTGCTCGACGCAACGATCGCCAACAACATCCGAGCTGGAGAACCAGACGCTACCGCGGCTGAGGTGGTCGCGGCGGCCCGCCGAGCCGGCGCGCACGACTTTATTGCCGCCCTGCCCGAGGCGTACGCCACCCGGATCGGACCATCGGGCCACCTGCTTACCGCTGGCGAAGCCCAACGGATCGCGATTGCCAAAGCGCTGTTGTCCGAGCCCGACCTCCTGCTGCTCGACGAACCAACCGCCGGACTCGATCGCCGCACCCGCGGCGAACTGCTCCCCGTCTTGTGCCAGCTCACCCTCGGCCGCATCACCGTGCTCACCACCCGAGACCCTCTGGTAGCCGCCCTCGCCGACCAGCGGCTACAGCTCGACCACCCGGAGCATGCGAACTGGACGCCCCCTGATCGCGCCGCCGGAGCTTCGCGCGGCGACCGCGCGAAGCTCCCCGGACTGCCGACAGCCCAACGGCCACGGTGAGGTCCGTCATCGGTTGCCCGGAACCTCGCCCGGCTGCGCGAACGTTGTGATCGTGGCCGGCCCCGCCCGCCGATGTGCTGGCAGATCATGTGTCTGACCGAACTAGCCGAGGCCAGTTCGTACGCTGAACTCTCATGAGGTCGACAGTCCGTGTGCTGGGGCCTGGCCGGCTCCGGACGTGACAGGCACGGTGTGTGAGCTGGGCCCTGACGGTGTGCCTCAGGCGTGCTGAAGCTGAACATGACCAGCCAGCTCAGCCGTGAGCGGTGGCTGACCAGCCGCCCTCAGCTCCTCAAGGCGTGACCTTGCGTCATGCGGACGCGTGTCACCTGGCACCTGCCCGGCGATGGCCTCGCAGCGAGCTACGTTGTCGAACGCGGTTTCGACGACTCTGGGTTGGCTAGTCGGCGATGGCGTATGAGATGTCCGCGCGCCCGTCGCTGCGCGAGTTCAACGCGTTGCTCTCGGTCGGGAGTCGATTCCTGTCTCCGGCGGGTACTCGCAGCGAGTTCCGCCGAGACACGATTTGGTAACAGTCGCCTGATATTCAATCTCCGCGCGCTGTCAACTCGTAGTCAGTCACAACAGCTCATACCAGCCACAGCAGTCACACGGCTTCTCAATGTGGAGGTGCCAGATTTCAACCTATCGGGTGAACAGGGTTCGCCGACTCGGCTCTGTCGTTCAACGCGCAGTGCTTGACCCGGCTGCCGTAGGGTTGGTGCTGGTCGCAGTACGGCATCCACTGGGGTTCGGTTGAAATGCGGTGACTGCACATTGTCGAGGTTCAGTCGGATGGTTCAATGATCCGGCGGAGTTGTTACTAAGCTCGAGCCCCCGGCTTTCCTTACGTCGCATCGATGGAACAGCTGTGCGCATCCGCAAAATGTGAAATGCGTCTGTAGATGTTCTCCGTTTTGATGTAGGCAAGCTCGTGCGCATGGCTTTCCGCGGTTCGGTGGATGCTTTTTTCCTGCCTCTTTGTTACGTGTCGTCTAAGTTTGCCGAATGTTGCTTAAGGAGTCCAAGTGAGGGGAAAATCTGTCGACTTCGTGCCAGCCGCCCTGTTGGAATCTTCAGCTAGTCGGGTCAGCGATGTCGGTGCGACGAGCAGCACTGAGAGCGCCCTTATCGAGGTGCTGGCCGGCATGGTGAGCAGCGAGCGTGTATCGGTCGATAGTCACTTCTTCGACGACTTGGGTGCTGACTCCATGGTGATGGCCCGGTTCTGTGCGAGGGTCAGGAAGCGGGCAGATTTGCAGTCGGTATCGATGAAGGACATCTACCGGTACCCTACGATCCGAAGTTTGGCGGGGGCGATGGCGGACTCGGCGCCCACTGCAAACGAGTCGCCGGTTCGCGCGCCGGTTGAGGTGGCGGCGCCGGCGAGTACGCTGCAGTATGGTGTTTGCGGAGCGCTGCAGCTGCTGTTTTTTCTCGGGTATTGTTACCTCGCCGGATTTGTTGCCGCGCTCGGCTACAGATGGATCTTCGCCAGCTCGGGAGTGATCGACCTCTACGTGCGGTCGACCATATTCGGCGGTGCCTGCATCCTCGGCGTGAGCATTCTTCCGGTGTTGGCGAAGTGGATACTTGTTGGTCGATGGAGGCCGCAGCGGATTCGCCTCTGGAGCTTTGCGTACGTTCGTTTCTGGATCGTCCAAACGCTCGTCCGGTCGAACCCACTGGCCCTCCTCTTTGTCGGCACGCCGCTGTACGTGCTCTACCTGAGGGCGCTGGGCGCGAGGATTGGGCCACGTGTTGCGATCTTTTCCCGGAACGTCCCCGTGTGTGCCGACCTACTGACGATCGGCGCGGGTACGGTCATCCGGAAGGAGGCGGCCTTTCTCTGCTACCGGGCAGAGGCGGGCTGGATCCAGACCGGCGCGGTCACTCTCGGCCGGGACGTAGTCGTCGGCGAGAAGACTGTGCTCGACATCGATACGTCGATGGGCGACGGGGCGCAACTGGGCCACAGTTCCAGTTTGCATGCCGGGCAGGCTGTGCCCGACGGCGAGCGTTGGCACGGGTCTCCGGCGCAGCGGACCGAGGTGGACTACCTCAGGGTGGCACCGGCGCGTTGCGGTACCCCGCGCCGTGTGATCTTCGGTCTCCTCACCTTACTGAAAGTGCTCCTTTTGTACGTGCCGCTAGTCGAAGGGGGTGTCTATATCGTCATGACCTCGGTGCCGGCGCTGGCCAAGCTGCGGGGGCCGGGCATGAATGAAATGGCGTCGCAAGATCTCTATATCGATGCGCTGGTCGTCTCCGTTGTGCTCTTTTTCGGTATTGCGCTGGTCGGCTTGCTCTCCGTGGTCAGTGTTCCTCGATTGTTGAGCATCATGATCAAGCCGGACAAGGTCTATCCGCTGTATGGCTTTCACTACAGCATGTACCGAACCATCACGCGCATGACAAATATAAAGTTCTTCACCTATCTATTCGGTGACAGCTCCTACATCGTTCACTATTTGCGCTGCCTCGGGTACGACCTGTCGCAGGTCGTTCAGACTGGAGCGAATTTCGGTATGGAGGTGGCGCACGGGACTCCCTATCTGTGTTCTGTTGGCAGTGGAACGATGATCGCTGACGGTCTGTCGATCATTAATGCCGACTTCTCGAGTTCGTCCTTTCTCCTGTCTCGAGCATCGATCGGACCGCGCAACTTCCTTGGCAACCAAATCGCTTATCCGTCACAGGGCAGGACGGGTGACAACTGTCTCCTGGCGACGAAGGTGATGGTTCCGCTGGACGGAGAGATTCGCGAAGGGGTCGGCCTGCTGGGTTCGCCATGCTTTGAGATTCCGCGATCAGTGGAGCGAGATAGCCGTTTTGACCACCTGCGAACTGGGGATGGCTTCCGACGCCGCCTCACCGCGAAAAATCGGTACGACATCCGGACCATGGGTTTGTATCTGGTCGCGCGGTGGTTGCACGTCTTTCTGATCGCGCTGCTCGGTCTAGCCGCCGTCGACCTATACAATGCGTTCGCGCAGGTGGCGTTCGCCGCGTTCATCGCGGTGAGCGTCCTCGCCAGCGCGGTTTACCTCGTGGTCGTCGAGCGTTGCTTTACCGCGTTCCGCGCTCTCCGGCCGAGGTTCTGCTCGATCTACGATCCGTACTTCTGGTGGCACGAACGTCTCTGGAAGGTCCCTGCGGTTTCATACTTCCAGGTCTTTAACGGCACCCCGTTCAAGAATGTGATCTGGCGGATGCTGGGTGTCCGGATCGGGCGCCGGGTCTTCGACGACGGTTGCATCTTCACGGAGAGAACGCTTGTCACCATCGGGGACGACTGCACGCTCAATGCGGGGAGCAAAATCCAGTGCCACTCGCAGGAGGACGGCACGTTCAAGTCCGACCGCAGCACGATCGGTGCCGGCTGCACCCTTGGGGTCGGCGCGCTCGTCCACTACGGCGTGACGATGGGCGAGGGCTCGGTACTCGCCCCCGACTCATTTCTCATGAAAGGGGAGGAGATCCCACAACTCGAGCGATGGGGTGGAAATCCCGCGCGGGAGCTTCGAGAAAACCACATTCATGCTTGCAGAACAGGGCAGCCGAACCATTCCGATCCGCGCGATCGACCGACTGGCCAACAGGGCCAACCCGCGGATCTGCCGGGACAGCAAGGACAACCGCGCCTCCATCGTGGCCAGCGGCGCGTAGCAGCGTGGCGACGGAGAGCGGAGGGGAATGTTCGATGGAAATGAAAATGGACGCTGGTCCGGAGTCTTGGCGGGGCGTGCTGGTGGCCGGCGGTTTCAGCGCGATCCCGCGGTGGACCCGCGATCCGGTGCCGGGCGTGGGCGAGTACAACGCGACGGTTCCCGAGGACCTGGTGGCGGCGTTGCGGCGGCGGGCGGGCGAGTTGGCGGTGCCGCTGAGTTCGGTGCTGTTAGGAGCGCACGCCAAGGTGCTTTCCGCGTTGTGCGGCGAGCGCGAGGTGGCCACCGGCTATGTCGCGCAGGCGGGCGGCCAACCGTTGCCGTGCCGATTGACGACCGAACCCGATTCGTGGCGGGCGTTGCTGCGCCACTCCGGGCAGGTCGAGTCGGAACTGCTGTCACACAAGGACGTCCCGGCCGATGAGGTCAGGCGCGAGCTGGCCGTGACCGGGCCGCCGTTCGAGACCGTGTTCGATCCGGCCGGCGGTGGCTCCATCGGTGGTGCACTCGCCGGCGATCTGGCTGGGGGCACCGTGTTGCGGGTGGGAGTGGCCCCGCGGGCCGGCGGGCTGGTGTTGCGGCTGCGGTATCGGAGTGAGGTGCTCGACGCGGATTGTGCCGCCAGGATCGCCGGCTATCACCTGACCGCGCTCGCGCTGATGGTCGCCGATCTGGATGCCGAGCATGGGCGGCAGAGCCTGTTGTCCACCGAGGAACTGCGATTGCAGCTCGAGGGGCTGGCTGGGCCGCGCCGGGAGCTGCCGGACCGCCGGTTCCACGAGTTGTTCGAGCAGCGGGTGGCAGCTCACCCGGATGCCGTCGCGGTCGTGCACGGTGACCGACACTGGACCTACCGGGAGCTCAATGCCCGGGCGAACCGGCTGGGCCGAGCGCTGCTGGCGAGCGGGCTGCGGCGCGAAGACGTCGTTGCGGTGGTGACCGAGCGCAACCTGGACTGGATGGCCGCCGTCCTCGCGATCTTCAAGGCCGGTGGGGTGTATCTGCCCATAGAGTCGCACTTTCCGGCCGATCGCATCGCGACCACGCTCTCGCGCGCCGAGGTCAGGCTTGTGCTGACCGAACCCGGTAGCACCAGCACGCTCGAGCGAGCACTCGACTCGCTGCCCGGAGTGCGGCCGCTGTTCATCGACCAGGCCTGCGCGGAGGACCACGCCGACGATGACCTCGGTGTCGCCGTTGCGGCGGAGCAGCTCGCCTACATCTACTTCACCTCCGGTTCCACCGGTGAGCCGAAGGGTGCGATGTGCGAGCACGCGGGGATGCTCAACCACCTCTACGCCAAGATCGCCGATCTCGGGGTTGACCAGGGGCTGGTGGTGGCCCAGACGGCGCCGCAGTGCTTCGACATCTCGCTGTGGCAGCTGGTCTCCGCGCTACTGGTCGGTGGGCGGACCGTGCTGGTGGAGCAGGACGTGATCCTCGACGTCGAGCGCTTCGTCGACAAGATCGTTGACCGGCGGGTCGCCGTGCTGCAGCTCGTGCCGTCCTATCTCGAGGTTGTGCTCACCTACCTGGAGCAGCACCCTCGCGAGCTGCCCGACCTGCGGTGTGTATCGGTGACCGGCGAGGCGCTGAAGAAGGAGCTCGCTCAGCGCTGGTTCGCGGCTGAGCCGGGGATCAGGCTGGTCAACGCCTACGGGTTGACCGAGACCTCGGACGACACCAACCACGAGGTCATGGACAAGGTGCCGGAGGGGGAGCGGGTTCCGCTGGGGCGCGCCGTGCAGAACGTGCACGTCTACGTCGTGGACGAGTATCTCGCCCCGGTGCCGCTGGGCGCCCCCGGTGAGATCGTGTTCGCCGGGGTCTGCGTGGGGCGCGGGTACGTCAACGACCCGGAGCGCACCCGGCTGGCCTTCCTGGCCGATCCGCACCGCCCCGGCCAGCGGCTCTACCGGAGTGGTGACTTCGGCCGTTGGCTGCCCGACGGCAAGTTGGAGTTCCTCGGCCGCCGGGACACCCAGGTCAAGATCCGTGGCTTCCGCATCGAGATCGGCGAGATCGAGAACACCCTGTTGCGGGTGCCCGGTGTCCGCGACGGTGCGGTGGTGGTCGCCGAACGGGCCGATGGAAGCAAGCACCTGGTGGCCTTCTACTCCGCCGAGCGGCCACTCGGGATAGACCTGTTGCGGGACCGGCTGGGACACTCGCTGCCCGAGTACATGGTCCCCTCGGCCTTGCACTGGCGCGAGACCCTGCCGCTGACCGCGAACGGCAAGATCGACAAGAAGATGCTGACGGCGCTGTTGGGGGAGCTCGAGGTCGTCGAGGAGGACAGCGACGCGCCGAGCACACCGACCGAGCAGCGCCTGGCCGCTGTGTGGGGGAAGGTGCTGGGTATCCCGGCCGAGCAGATCGGCCGCCACGACCACTTCTTCGACCGGGGCGGCTCGTCGCTGTCGGCGGTCAAATTGGCGATCGCTCTGGACCGTGCGGTGTCGCTCAAGGACATCACCGGCCACCCGGTCCTCACCGACCTGGCCGAGCTGGTCGCCGGCAGGTCCGAGCGGCGTACCGGGTTACCGCAATCGCTACCGGAATCGGAGTCGGCCGCCGCGGGATTCGCAGAGCCGCGGGTCGCGGACTTGCTCAGTTCTCTGTGAATGGAGTCGAGATGTCGTCCTTTTTGCCCGCCTCGCTGCTCGACCTGGATCTGCATCCTGGCAGACCGCCGATCCTTCGGGTTGAGGCCACCGAGCGCGCATTTAGCTGGGTGGCCACACATCGGGACGCGCTGCGCGCCGTCGTCGCCGAATACGGTTCGGTCCTCGTCCGTGGCCTCGGGCTGCGCGATGTGGCCGAGGTCGGCGCCGTGGTCCACCGGCTGAGCAGTACGGGCCTGATGACCGAAAGGGAGGTGTTCGCGCCCCGACGGGCCTACGCCGACGGCGTGTACTCCTCGACGAAGTGGCCGTCGAACCAGCAGATGTGCATGCACCACGAACTGAGCTACGCACTCGAGTTCCCGGGTCTGATGATGTTCGCGTGCCTCAACGCGCCCACCACCGGCGGGGCGACTGCGGTGGCCGATTCGCCGACTGTTCTCGACGCGTTGCCATCCGAGTTGGTCGCGCGGTTTGAGCGGGAGGGCTGGCTGCTGACCCGGAATTACAATGACGAGATCGGGGCGTCCTATGCCGAGGCGTTCGGCACCGAGGACCGTGACGCCGTCGAAAGTTACTGTCGCGCGAACGCGATCGAGTTCGAGTGGCAGCCTGACGGTGGCCTGCGCACCAGGCAGCGCCGCAGCGCCGTTATCCGTCACCCGGTGACCGGGGCGCGGTGCTGGTTCAACCAGATCGCCTTCCTCAACGAGTCGACATTGGACCCCGAGGTGCGGGATTTCCTGGTGGACGTCTACGGCGCCAACGCGCTGCCGTTCAACACCTATTTCGGCAACGGCGACCCCGTCGGCGAGGACGTCGTACAGCTGCTCAACCAGGTCTACCAGGCCAACACCGTCTGTGAACCGTGGCAGGCTGGCGACCTGCTGCTCGTCGACAACGTCCGCACCGCGCACAGCAGGGAGCCCTTCGAGGGACCGCGCGAGGTGATCGTTGCGAGTGCCGACGCGGTGCGCCTGACCGACTGCTCGCCAACCGTCCAGGTGACCGCGCGATGACCACCATCGAATCCACCCCAACAGAGTCCGCGGACCAGTCGGCAGGGTGCGCACCGACCGGCGTGCCGCCGTTCGCGGTGATTTCCGGCGCGCAGGTCCAGCAAGCATTGCACGGGCGCGAGAACCAGATCATGGCATTGGTCGAGGCCACCTACCGGCTGCACGGCACCGGTGATTCGGTGAATCCGCCGTCCTATTTCCTGCGATTCCCTGACCGGCCGACCTCGCGGATCATCGCATTGCCCGCCTCGATTGGCGGTCAGGTGCGGGTTGACGGCATGAAGTGGATCTCCAGCTTCCCGGGGAACGTGGCTGCCGGCATTCCGAGGGCCTCGGCCGTACTGATCCTCAACGACCACGACACGGGCTACCCCTTCGCCTGCCTCGAGAGCTCGATTATCAGCGCCACCAGGACGGCCGCGTCGGCCGCGTTGGCGGCGGACTGGCTCAGCCGCGATCAGCCGCGCCCGAGGCGCGTCGGCTTTTTCGGAGTAGGCCTGATCGCCCGCTACATCCACACATTCCTGGCCGGCACAGGCTGGTCGTTCGACGAGATCGGCGTGCACGACTTGTCCGCCGACAGTGCGGCCGGGTTCTCCGGACACCTACAGCGCTCCGGCACCGCCGGCCAGATCACCGTGCACGACAGCGCCGAGCAGCTGATCCGCTCCAGCGATCTGGTCATCTTCGCCACCATCGCCGGTCAACCGCACGTCAACGACCTGCCCTGGTTCGAGCACAACCCGCTGGTGCTGCACATATCGCTGCGCGACCTCGCACCGCAAATCGTGCTCGCCTCGACCAACATCGTCGACGACGTCGAACACTGCCTGAAAGCCGACACGTCGCCGCATCTGGCCCAACAGCTCACCGGCAACCGGGACTTTCTGACCGGCACGCTGGACGACGTGATGACCGGACGGGTCACCGTACCGGCGGACCGGCCGCTGGTGTTCTCACCATTCGGCCTCGGCGTGCTCGACCTCGCGGTCGGCAAATACGTCTTCGACCAAGTGCTCGGCTCCGGCGAATTGCACGTCGTCGACAACTTCTTCCACGATCTGCGCCGCCATGGATAAGCGACCGAGGCTGCTGCCGCGCTTAAGGGGGTTATCGTGCCGGTGATAACTAGTCCGCTGGACTTCAATGAAGAGAAGCTCTATGTCGACCTTCTGTCGATCTTTGGGCACTCGATTTTTCTGAAATGCGAGGGTTTCAACTTCGCCGGCTCGATCAAGCTGAAGGCCGCGACCGAGATGGTCCAGGCCGCCGAGCGGAACGCAGTCCTGACGCCAGGGGCAGTCCTGGTCGAGTCCTCGTCGGGAAACTTGGGAGTAGCGTTGAGCATGATCGCGGCCAGCAAGGGCTACCGGTTCGTGTGTGTGACCGACTCCCACTGCAATCTGTCGACCAGGCGGTTGATGGAGGCACTGGGCAGCCAGGTGCACATCATCAGCGAGCCGGATGCTAATGGTGGTTTCCTCGGCGCGCGGATCGACTATGTTCGCGCGCTGTGCGCCTCCGACAACCGGTACGTGTGGCTCAACCAATACGCCAATCCGAACAACTGGAACGCGCATTACCGCAGCACGGCGCCGGCGATCGCCCGGCAGTTCCCCCAACTGGATGTATTGTTCGTCGGGGCGGGCACCGCCGGAACCCTGATGGGCTGCGCTCGTTACTTCCGGGAGTGGCACCGGCCGGTGCGGATCGTCGCGGTCGACAGTGTGGGATCGGTGGCATTCGGGGGCGCGCCGGGTCGCCGGATGATTCCCGGCCTGGGTACGAGCGTCTGTCCGCCGCTGCTTGACGAGTCCTACGTAGATGAGGTGCTACGTGTCGAGGAGGCGGACACCATCCGTGCCTGCCATCGTCTGGCTCGCAATGGATTCCTGTTCGGCGGATCCACTGGCACGGTAGTCAGCGGTGCGATGAGCTGGTTGGCCCAGCGTGACGCGCGGGAACTCACTGCGGTGGCCATCGCCCCGGACCTCGGCGAGCGTTACCTCGACACCATCTACCAGTCCAACTGGCTGCGAGAACTCTATGGCGAGGACGTGCTCGACTCCGACGAGCTGACCGCCAGTTCCCGGTCGGCCTGACCCGCCACCAGGCCCTCACCGGCTCACCGGCTCACCGGCTCACTGGCCATAGCCGCGAACCGGCGACCTCAGCGGTGATCCCAGCCCCATCAGCACCCAGGATGGTGAAACCTATGGTGTCGATCAGGTGATACCGCAAACGCAACGCTGGCCACGACCAAATGCTAGAGCCACGCTACTAGCGCAACGTGCCGAGTTCGCCCCTTCCAACTGAGACGAGCGCAGCGAGGACATCCTAAATTTCAGATGACCGGTAAACCCATAACATCGGAAACGCAGAATGAGAAACCTTGGCGAGCCCCACGAGACCACACCCACAGTCTGTGTGAGGTCATCGGGGCAGCAGACGGCTCGACCCGCGATTGGTCCTGCTCGCTCCCGTCCTCAACCGGGACCCTTGCTGAGGTTGCCACTAAGCCTAAGCCGTGACGGTCGTGACCAAGTTGTAATGAAACGTGGTGGATCGTGAGATTCCTCGCCGAACCAAGGCGTCAATTCGTCCGAGTACAGGGCGTGGACAGCACAGGCTCCGGACTCTCCGATGACGCGTTGCTAGCTGGACTGGGGACCGGTACCTCTCAGCTTGCGCGTGCGTTCGTAGGGCGGTTCCAACGGGCTGTCCTCGGCGTAGCTTACAAGGTCGTGGGTGATCGAGGGCTGGCCGAGGACATCGCCCAGCAAGCGTTCGAGCATGCCTGGCGGCACGCCGAGACCTACGATCCCCGACGGGGCTCGGTGCGGACGTGGCTGATTCGCATCACTCACAACCTAGCTATCGACGTGGTGCGAGCGCGGCGTTCCGCCCCCATTGATCCGCATGATCTGTACGAGTTCCTCCCGCCGATCTCTCACACCCCCGAGCACGACACCCTCGCCGAGGAGGAGTCCACCGAACTGCGAGCTGCGCTCGCCGCCATACCGGAAGGCCAGGCCCGAGCTGTCATCATGGCATCGATCCACGCCATGACCGCATACGAGATTGCCCAGATCGAGCACATTCCGCTGGGCACCGCGAAGTACCGGATCCGGGCCGGACTTATCAAGTTACATACCGTGCTACCCGTACCGCGAGACGATTATGCCTGAGCTGAGCTGTACAGAATGTACAGAGCTAGCACCTGAGCTAGCCCTCAACGCGTTGACCGGACGCGAGCGTGCCAAGGCACTGGCCCATCTTGACCGCTGCCGACCTTGCCGGAAGACTGTCTCGGCTCTTACCACCACTGCGGATGAACTCCTCGGTTTGTTACCTGGAGCCGAACCACCACCAGGGTTCGAAAAGCGAGTGCTCGCATCGCTGGACCCCGCCGGGGCGCCGCGCCGACCCACTGCGCATTCGCATGGCTGGCCCACTACCGCCGCGGCGAGCACGCTCGCACTTATGCTGATCGGTGCTGGTTTCCTGTTGGGGAGTTCAGTACCGACAAGCGTGCCTCCCGACCAGAGTTCTGAGCCAGGTACGCGCACCGTTCTCTATGCCCCGCTTACCAACCACAGTCACGAGATCGGCCAGGCCTACCTTGAGCCCAACCAGCCCTCGTGGGTCTACCTTTCCCTCTCGGCCGACGTGCAGTCGGATGTCACCCTGCGCTGTATGATTACGGAGCCCGACGGCGTGAGCGCCTCCCTGGGGACATTCAATCTCGACCACGGGCACGGAGGCTGGAGCATTCCCACACCTGTACAACGCGATGGCATGATCGTCGCCACTGTGATCGACGGTGCCGGCAGGGTCATCGGAAGCGCCCATTTCGCACCAGAGATTGCACAAGCGTCGAAACCGCGAGACCAGGCGAAGAGCGCTGCGAGCGACCCGTCACACGACCGGCATAGTCAGCACCACGATCACGATGACCCGCATAAACACCACCACCATAATCACCACCGCCACGATCACAAGTAGTGGACTGGCATGGTCCGCGCTAGCCGTCTGGACCCGCGATGCCCGTGACTCGCCCCGGCCCGACACCAGCGCGGACTCGTAGCGTCGCGTCAGCGTGACCGCACCGAAGGATGATCCTCGCTTCCCGTTCCGCTCGCCGGAACACATCTGCCGAACCGAGAGATCGCTCCCGTTCCCGGCGCTCGAGGGACAGTCCGAGGCCCAACGCCGCTTGTTAGTCGTGTACTCGTTGCCTGCTTGCCATGGCGAAGGTGCTGTTTGCGCATTCTCGGGCTGTGGTCCTGGCCTGTCGCGGGGAGGTGTGAGACTTCGAAGTTAGCCAAGCCTAGTCATGTCAGGGACTACGAAGGCGGTACTGAGATTGTAAGCGAGCGGGAAGCTTCATATCCTCGGTATTGCGCATCGGTTCAGACCTGGGTTGACCCCGGATTCGATCGCGGCGGTTGCGGCACGTCTCCTCGGAAGTCGCATCCCGGGCACATATCTTCACCCTCGATGTGGCCTTCGTACCAGCCGTGGACCGCGGCGTGCAGAATGGCCGCATCCGGCGTCGCCTCTCCGCTCCTCATGGTTTTCATTGCGTTCGTGACGATCAGGCGGAGCACCTGCGAGTCAGGGCGGGGGAAAGGTGGTGATGGCATCGGGTCCTCGGGCATGAACGGTAATGTACTGCTCAAGAGCCGTCGAGCTTAGCTGTTCGGTAGAAGACTTTCATGATCTTTCCTCTCGCGATGATCTTGTCCTATGTTGGCGGTCGGTGGTAGCACAGACGGCGAGGAGTTGTCCGACATTGATCGACGCAACTGAGTGTCAGCCACATCGCGCTCAGCATGATCGCGCGCGATCATGCTGAGCATCACGGCGTCCATTAGCAGCTGAGCGCTGCCTCTCACGGCCGGGGCACTCCATTTGAGGCCTGCCGCGAACACGCCGACACCTCCCACATTGGCCTACTGCGCCCCGGCCGGGGTCAGCCGATCGATTCCAAGAAGTTGCTCGGGTTGGCACGTCGGGTCCGTCAACCCGAGCGCGCTCGTGGCGATCCGATGGAGGCGAGGGCGTGTTGAGAAACTGGACGGGATACACCGGGCTGGGCCGAGAGGTCGCCGGCGAGTTTCGAGATCACCGGTGTCGTTAGCTCGATAGCGTTGCTGGACAGGACTGGCAGCCCTACGAGGAGTTCGGAATGCAACCGGCTGGTCGTCATAGCGCATCGGCCCCGCCAAACGCCATGCGTGACGGGGGACGGTCCGTGATGCCGTGATCGCGGCCCGGCGACGATGACCCGGTTGAGTGAACCAATTGTGGTCCGCTAGAGTACCGCCTCACTGTATGAGGATTCCCGCTCTCCGTCGATCCCGTCAGAGCTTTTGATCATAGCGAGGGGCTCGCGATGCGCCTTCCTGCAAGCCTCCGGCACGCCCGTTACGCCGTCGTGGCACGGTGTGCACCAGTTGGCTCAATGCGAGACCGTCGGAGGATTTCGGCTGCCATGCGCCGAGGTCATTCCTTTTCTCAATCCGTACAGCGCTGATGTTGGATTCGACAGCTTTCATGGGATCACCAATCACACTGCCAGCGCGGTACGTGGTTCTTGCCAACGATTCGTTTCTACCTGGCGCTCCTGGTCCCTGTCATATGTCCTGGACAATGGGCTGCGGCATCGCCGTGAACAGTGGCCCAGTTGAGGATTTGCCAGGAGTGCATGTCATCGTCAGCGTCGGCGCGGTCACCTCTTGGGTGGGCTGGCGTTGGGCTGGCCGGAGCGATAGATTGACCCATTCGGAGCAAGCGTCGGTTGCCCTAATTGCTCCGACCGTGCGACTCCGAGTGGTCAGAACAGCGTCGACCGGCGATGTGGGAGCGTCCCAGCTCGGCATGCCCACCCGAGCCCACACCGGGGTTCGCCGGCAAGACGTTCCACGGTCCCGCCCTCATTCTGGGGGTCGACACGATGACTGACTACTTCGACGGCGGTGGAGCGCCGCCGTTCATCGGTGTCCCGTCGTTGCGGCCTCCTTTTGTGGAGGCTACCCGGGTCTCGGGCCGCGAGGCGGAGCTCGCGGCGTTGGGAGAAGTGCTCGCGGCCCGCCCGGGGTCGGAGCTGGAGCGCCTACTGGTGGTGGTCGGTCCGGGTGGGATTGGTAAGACCACGCTGCTCGCCGCCACGGCGTGTGACGCTGCCCGCTCAGGGCGTCCGGTGTTCTGGGTGCGCTGCCGTGTCGGGGACACCGTCGAGGCGTTGACCGCGCGGCTGGTTGCAGCGGCCCGCACGCTGGGGTTGGCCGCTGATCAGATCGGCGCCGCGCAACAGGCCGGGAGGAGCTTGATCGATCTGGTGTGGGGCCACCTCGAGACGACGCCCGGGTGGGTGCTGGTGTTTGACAATCTTGACCAAGCAGCACCCAGCGGCGCCGCAGAGGCGGTGGCGGAGTATGGGGGTTGGGTTCGGCCCAGCCGCGCCGGGGTGGTGTTGGTCAGCAGCCGCGACCGCGACCCTACCCACTGGGGCTCAGCTGCTGAGCTGTTTCGGGTGGAGCCTCTCGATGATCTAGCCGGCGGGGCCATGTTGCGCGCCGATGCCCCGCAAGCCGGTACCCGGGCTGAGGCGCGGGCGTTGGCGGCGCGGTTGGGAGGGTTGCCGCTGGCGCTGCAGGCCGCGGGTCGGGCGCTGGGCAAACGGACCGCGTCGCTGGGCTCGTTCATCCGCTATCAGCAGGCCTTGACCGACCGGACGCTCCATGTAGCGCCCGAGCCGGGCGGTCAACTCGATGCCCGCGACCCCGGTACTGCGCGCAGCCTGGTGGGGCAAACCTGGGAATTGTCGTTGGACCAGCTTGGCACCGAAGGACTCGGACTTGCCCGCCCGCTGTTGCGGCTGCTGGCGCTACTCGCCGACGCTCCTATTCCCTGTGCTCTGCTCACCCCAACCCTGCTGGGCCAGATCACCGGCGAGCAGGTGAGTGCAGCTGGGCTGGACGCCGCGCTGGACGGGTTGGACCGCTACGGGCTCGTCGAGACCCCCGAGCTCGCCCGCACATGTCGAGTGCCCACCCTGGCCCTGCATCCGCTAGTTCGTGAAACTAGCGTGCTGCTCCTCGAGGCCAGCACCGATCCACGACTATGGCGTGACGCACTCAGCGCGTCCTTGATTACTGCCATCTACGTGACCGTCGACGCCGGAGGTGAGGGGTGGGACATGGCCCGCATTCTTGCCCCGCACCTGCCACTTATCACTGGGCTGGCCAGCGAAGATCTGGAGACATTCGGTCCCTGTCGGGACGCCCTCAATGCTCTCGCCGCCCAACTCCATGCCGCTGGCGCCTACGACGCGGAACTCGCCCTACGCCACACTGTTCTGCACGCTAAGCAGCGGGTGCTGGGCGTCGAGCACCCGGATACGCTGCTCAGCAGCAGCAATCTCGCGTTTGCGCTGCTCGGGTTGGGTGAGTATCAGCGGGCCGTCGCACTGGCCCAGGAGGTCCTCGGGGTCCGTGAGCGGGTGTTGGGTGCTGAGCACCCGGACACCCTGCAGAGCAGCAGCAATCTCGCGTTTGCGTTGCTCGGGTTGGGTGAGTATCAGCGGGCCGTCGCACTGGCCCAGGAGGCCCTCCGGGTCCGTGAGCGGGTGTTGGGTGCGGAGCACCCCGACACCCTGGCCAGCCGCAACGACCTGGCAAATGCGCTGCTCGGGTTGGGTGAGTATCAGCGGCCTGCGGAGCTGCACCAGCAGGTCCTCGAGGTCCGCGAGCGGGTGCTGGGTGCCGAGCACCCCGACACCCTGGCCAGCCGCAGTAACCTGGCCAACGCGTTGGTCGGGTTGGGTGAGTATCAGCGGGCCGCCGCACTCGACCGGCAGGGCCTCGAGGTCCGCGAGCGGGTGCTGGGTGCCGAGCACCCCGCCACCCTGGCCAGCGCCGGCAACCTCGCGCTCGCGCTGCAAGGATTGGGTGAGTATCAGCGGGCCGCGGCGTTGTACCAGCAGACCGTCGAGGTCCGTGAGCGGGTGCTGGGCACTGAGCACCCCGCCACGTTGGAAAACCGCACCAACCTGGCGAACGCGTTGATCGGGTTGGGTGAGTGTCAGCGGGCCGCGGAGTTGCACCAGCGGGTCCTCGAGGTCCGCGAGCGGGTGCTGGGTGCCGAGCACCCCGCCACCCTGGCCAGCGCCGGCAACCTCGCGCTCGCGCTGCAAGGATTGGGTGAGTATCAGCGGGCTGCCGCACTGGACCAGCAGACCGTCGAGGTCCGCGAGCGGGTACTGGGCGCTGAACACCCCTCCACATTGGAAAGCCGCAACAACCTAGCCAACGCGCTGTACGGATTGGGCGAGCATCAGCGCTCCGACGACCTACACCAACGAAACCTCGACATCCGTGAACGGGTGCTGGGCGCTGAGCACCCGGACACCCTGGCCAGCCGCAACAACCTGGCCAACGCGTTGGTTGGGTTGGGTGAGTATCAGCGGGCCGCGGCGCTGCATCAGCAGACCGTCGAGATCTTCGAGCGGGCGCTGGGTGCTGAGCACCCCACCACTCTGGGCAGCCGCAACAACCTGGCCAACGCGTTGGTTGGGTTGGGTGAGTATCAGCGGGCCGCGGCGCTACACCAGCTGACTCTCGGGGTGCGTGAGCGGGTGCTGGGTGCTGAGCACCCCGATACCCTGACCAGCCGCAACGACCTCGCGCTCGTACTGTACGGGTTGGGTGAGTAGCAGCGGGCCGCGGCGCTGCACCAGCTGACCCTCGGGGTGCGTGAGCGGGTGCTGGGTGCTGAGCACCCCGACACCCTGGCCAGCCGCAACAATTTGGCCAACGCGCTGTATGAGCTTCCCCCCGAGGCACGGACACCTCCGGTGTGGGGTCAGCGTTCCTGGTCTGACCGGGTGCGGAGGGTCTCGAAGGTGATCGGGCTGTGCATTCCGATGCTGGAATGGCGCCTGTTGGGGTTGTACCAGCACTCTATCCATTCGAATACCGCGTTGGCAAGCTCGTCGCGGGTCTGCCACTGTTTCGAGTCGAGTAGTTCCAGTTGCATCGTTCCCCAGAACGATTCCATCATCGCATTATCGTAACAATCGCCGATTGTGCCCATTGAGGCGAGCAGTCCGGCCTCGCGGAGCCGTTTCCCGAAGGCCCATGAAGTGAATTGTGAGCCGTGGTCGGAGTGCAGCACGGTCTGACCGTCGGCGCCTTCCTTTGCGGGTCGTCGGCGGATGATGGCCATGCCGAGCGCGTCGGTGACGAGTTCGGTGCGCATGTGGTCGGCGATGGACCAGCCGACGATCACTCTGGAATAGGCGTCGAGTACCGCGGCGCAGTAGATTTTCCCTTCTTCGGTGTGGTGTTCGGTGATGTCGGTTACCCATAGGCGGTTCGGTTCGTCGGCGACGAACTGGCGGTTGACGAGGTCGGTGCTGGCTGGGGCGTCGGGGTCGCGGACGGTGCAGCCGTGGCGTCGTCGCCGGTAGAGGCCCTGGATGCCGGCCTCGCGCATCAGTCGGGCGACCCGCTTGAGGTTCACCGGCAGTCCGAGACCGATCGTCAACTCGGCGTGCACGCGCGGTGAACCGTAGGTTCCGCGGGACTCGTGGTGAATCTGGCGGATCTGTTTGAGCAGCAACTCGTTCTCCTGGACACGTGGCGAATCGAGACGACCGAGCCAGTCGTAGTAGCCGGATCTCGACACATTGAGCACCCTGCAGGTCACCGCGACATCAATGTTGTCGTCGGCGAGTTCACGGACCAGCGGGAATACTACTTTGGGAGAACATTCTCCCGGGCAAAGTACGCGGCCGCCCGCTTGAGGATCTCAACCTCGACTTCCAGGCGACGCTTATCCCGGCGAAGCTCGGCGAGCTCCTTCTTCTCGGCGCTCGTCAGCTGTGTCGCGCTGCCTGATTCGTCGACCTCGGCTTGGGCCACCCAGTTCCGCAGGCACGACTCGGAAATACGCAGATCCTTCGCCAACTCAGCGAATGACTTGGACCGCTCACGGGCCAACTCGATGGCACGACGACGGAACTCGGGAGGGTGAGGAGGCGGCACGACAACATCCTTCCTGGTGGCCGAAGCCACCTCAGGTCGGGTGTCCGTGCTCAGGGGAGAAGCTCAGTACGGATTGGGTGAGTATCAGCGGTCTGCGGCGCTGCACCAGCAGACACTCGGGATCCGTGAGCGAGTGCTGGGCGCCGAGCACCCCACAACACTGGGGAGCCGCAACAACCTCGCCAACGCGCTCGCCGCAATGAGCAGCAAACAGAACCGCAAGCGGTGGTGGCGCAGGAATCGATAACGGCCTTCATGCCACAGGTCGGACATGCCCCGTTCCCGTCGACTGGCCAGGAGGCCCACTGTGATGAATCCAAAGAGGATCGCGGTCGCGGCGGTACGAGGTCCGACTGGTCGGGACCGGCGGCACCGCCACTGCGCTCACCGCTCCAGCCGGTGCGGCGACTGCGCCGGTCCTGACCGTGTTCAGCGCCCGCTGGACTACGACCACGGCCGGGACTGCGACGGGGGACCGGGGCTGGGATGGGCACTCGTGGCGGGGGTGGCACTACCGGGGTCTCAGCGCTGACCTGTGCCCACCCCCGACCGCCCGCACTACACCGGACCGCTGCGCCTGCTGACCAGCGACCTCACCGTCAGCGCGGGCGAGACGTTCACCGAGGCGGTGATGGCCCGCACCCCGCCGGCCACCCGGGTGGGCACCACCTCCCAAGGCGTGTTCGCCGATGACATGCACCGCAAGCTGCCCAACGGCTGGGACTTCACCGTCGGCAACGAGGACTACATCGCCCCCGACGGCCGCAACTACGAGGGCCCCGGCATTCCACCCACCACCGAGGTCCCGGCGCTCACCCCCAGCAGTTGGCTGCCCATCAGGAGGGACTGTTCGATCTTCGGTGTTTTCGGCCTGACGCGCCGGGCTGAGGTCCGGCGGGATGGGCACGGAGTGTGATGACAGTTGACGCTGTGACAACGCGGACGTCGAAGACGAAGGCCAGCAAGCCGGCGAGTGCTCAGGAGCAGCTGGTTGCGGCGATGGTGGCGCAAGCGCAGGGACAGGGGCTGGCGTTGACCGGCCCGGACGGGCTGCTCAAGCAGTTGACTAAGACGGTCCTGGAGACCGCGTTGACCGCGGAGATCACTGGGCACCTCGGCCACTCGAAACACGGTGATCAGCCGGGTCGTGAGGGCACGAACGTGCGCAACGGCAGCCGCATCAAAACGGTGATCTCGGATGCGGTCGGTCCGGTCGAGGTGGCGGTGCCACGGGATCGTGAGGGCACGTTTGAGCCGGTGATCGTGAAAAAGCGGCAGCGGCGACTCGGCAGTGTTGATGAGATCGTGTTGTCGTTGTATGCGAAAGGTTTGACGACGGGCGAGATTTCCGCGCATTTCGCCGAGATTTATGGTGCTTCGGTGTCGAGGGAGACGGTTTCTCGGATCACTGACAGTGTGGTCGCGGAGATGCAGGAATGGCAGTCGCGTCCGCTCGATGAATGCTACGCGGCCGTGTTTATTGATGCCGTGGTTGTGAAGGTGCGGGACGGCCAGGTCTCGAACCGAGTGTTCTACGCGGCGATCGGGGTGACGCTGGAGGGTCGCAAGGACGTGCTCGGTATCTGGGCTGGTCCGGGCGGTGAGGGGGCGAAGTTTTGGCTGCAAGTGTTGCAGGACCTGAAAAATCGTGGCATGAAGGATGTGTTCTTCGTGGTTTGCGATGGGTTGAAGGGGCTGCCGGACGTGGTGGCCGATGTGTGGCCGCTGGCTCGAGTGCAGACATGCGTGATCCACTTGATTAGGAATTCGTTCCGGATTGCGTCGAAGCGTGATTTGGACGCGCTGAAGAAGGATCTGAAGCCGATTTACATGGCGGCGACCGCAGCGGCCGCTGCGGTCGCGTTGGATGAGTTGGAGGAGACGTGGGGTGGCCAGTATTCCGCGATGATCCGACTGTGGCGCAACGCGTGGGAGGAATTCACGCCGTTCCTGGACTACGATCCAGAAATTAGGACCGTGTTGTGCTCTACTAACGCCATCGAGTCGTTGAACGCGCGGTATCGTAAGGCTGTGCGGGCACGAGGTCACTTCCCCACAGAGCAAGCCGCGCTCAAGTGTCTCTACCTGGTCACCCGGTCGCTGGACCCGACCGGTAAGGGCCAGACGCGGTGGACGATGCGGTGGAAACCCGCCCTGAACGCGTTTGCGAACACGTTCGGTGACCGCTGGCCGAGCGCCGAGAAGTACTAACCAGAACAGCCGAAAACACCGATCTTGTTACAGACCCCATCAGGACCCGGCGCTGGACCTGGCCGGCGACACCCGCTGACCCCGCTGTCGAGCGCAGCTTCACGTCGGGTTGGTACCGCTAGTTAGTACCTGGTCGCCCGTGAGTTCAGCTGGGCTGCAGGTGAGGTGGGTGCCAGCGGGCGTGGTCCGCTGGCTGGCGCGGACCCAGTATGGGGGAGCGGGCACCCTGCGCCGCGCTCGGCTTAGACGGCCTCCACCGCACGATGGGGATCGGACCAATGTGCGCCCGATCCCCATTGTGCATAGCTGCCGGCCGGACTGTCCGGCGCCGCGCTGCCGTCTGGTGGTTTCGCGCTCTCCACAACCGCGTCGGGTCTGCTCTATAGGGCGTCGAGTCCGTGTTCTCTGGTGCGGACGCGTACCACCAGGTCGATCTGAGTGGTCCAGACGCTGCCGTCTGATCCGTCAGTGGCCATAATTTTGCTGATCACTCGGGTGAGGTCGGCGAGTTCGTCGTCGGGCACTAGCAGGTCGATTTTGACGCTGGGTTGGGCGTTGACGGCGAACCGCTGACCACGGTAAATCTGGATGTGGGCGGTCTCCTGGGAGATTTGGTGGACCTGGTCAACGGTCATTCCGCGCACGCCGAACAAGGTGAGTGCGTCCTTGATCGCCTCGAAAACTGGCGGTCGTATTACCGCGGTGATGAGTTTCATCCCCTATCGCCCCGCCACGCTCACGGCCTGCCGCCCGGCGGGCGGGCTTAGCCCGCTCCTGGTTCGGCGTCGGTGGCCAGCTCGACCCGGTGCGCGCCGGTCGGTGGTGCGATGGCTGGGGATGGTTGGCTGGCGTGGACCAGTGCGTCGTCGGGGTAGGCCTCTTCTTCGTGCGCGGCGACGTCGCCGATTTCCAGGTCCTCGTCGGGCATGCGGAGGTTCATGAACAGGCTGAGGAATTTCAGAATCAGGAATGTGATCAGTGCGTCCCAGACGATGACGGTGAGGGCGGCGCCGGCTTGCACCGCTAGTTGCGTTGGGTTTCCGTAGAAGAGCCCGGTGGCGCTGAATCCGGTGGTGCCGTCCTTGTTGAGGTACTCAACGATGTGAGGATCGGCCAGCAGGCCTACCAGTAGTCCGCCGGCCAAGCCGGCGACGCCGTGGGTGTGGACGACGCCGAGCGTGTCGTCGACTCTGGAGAACAGTCGTGTCCTGGCGAGTTTGTTCCAGGACAGCCACACCAGGGCGGAGGCGATCAGTCCGATCAGTAGCGCGCCGAGGCCGTTCACAAATCCCGCAGCGGGGGTGATGGCGACCAACCCGGAGATCATGCCGTTGATCGAGCCGAGGAAGGTCGGTTTGCGCTGGGGGCTAAGGAACATGTCCAGCAGCAGCCAGGTCAAAAGTGCGGTGGCGGTGGCGAGGTTGGTGTTGATGACGGCGGTGGCCGCGTCGGCGCCGGCGAAGTAGGGGTCGCCGCCGTTGAAGCCGTTCCATCCAAGCCACAGGATCCCGGCGCCGACGGCGGCCATCGGCAGGTTGTTGGGTACCGCGCGGGCTCGATCGCGGGCCAGTCGGGGGCCGATCACGGCCGCGGCGACGAATCCGGTGGTACCGGCGGCGAGGTGGATGACGTAGCCGCCGCTGTAGTCCAGCGCACCCCGGGGTGCTTGCGCCCACCAGCCGCCGCCCCACAGCAAGAACGCGTTCACCGAGTACGCGAGGGTGGACCACAACGGCACGAAAATCAGCCACACCTTGAAGTTGATCCGGCCGATCACGCTGCCTAGGAACAGCAGCGGCGTGATCGCGGCGAACACGAACTGGAAGTAGGCCAGTGTGGACTGCGAGAAGTGGAAGTCGGGCATACCCCCGTTGAGCAGCGGAATGTTCGCCTGGGCCTGAGTTCCGTCACCGAGCAACGTGTGCGGCACGCCCACGAAGTTCCCGAGAATCCCCGGGCCAAGATGCAGCGGGTTGCCGAAACCCATGTTGAAACCCCAGAGCACCCACACCAGCAACACTAGAGAAAACCCGGTGAACGCCATATGGCGTGCCTCCCACATTTCGGATAGCGGACCCAATAAGGTTCCGTCCGAATTGGAGGAAGATCGATGCGGGAGAAGCGCCGGAGATTCAGCCCGGAGTTCAAGTCTGAGGCGGTTCGACTTGTGGTCGACACCTCGCGTCCTGTCGCTGAGGTTGCCCGCGAGATAGGCGTGCACGAAGGCACTCTCGGGAACTGGGTCAACAAGTATCGCGCCGAGCATGCCAGCGACGAGCCACCGTTGACTATGCCAGAGCGAGCACGCCTGCGGGAACTCGAGCGCGAGAACCGGGAATTGCGCATGAAAACCGAGTTCCTGGGAAAGGCAGCGGCCTTTTTCGCCCAGGAGTATCGGTGAGCGAGAAGTACTCGTTCATCGAGGCGGAGAAGGCGCACTACCCCATTCAGACAATGTGCGGCTGGTTGCGTGTGTCGACCTCAGGTTTCTACTCCTGGCGAGACCGGCCTGCCTCACACACGGCGATCCGTCGCGCACGACTGGGCGCGCTCGTCCAGGCGATCTTCGAGGAGTCGGACGGGACGTATGGCTATCGGCGGGTCCACGCGGCCCTGGCCCGCCAGGGCGAGGTATGCGGACCGGAGATGGTCCGCGACCTCATGTCTGAGCTGGATCTGGTCACCTGCCAGCCACGACCGTGGCGTCCGACCACGACCCAAGCCGGCGAGGGCGCCGCGAGCATCCCCGACTTGGTGGGTCGCGACTTCACCGCCGACGCGCCGGGCAAGAAGCTCGTCGGTGATATCACGTACCTGCCGACATGGCAGGGGTTCTGTTACCTGGCAACCGTGATCGACTGCTGCACCAAAGAATGCATCGGCTACGCGATCGCCGAGCATATGCGCGCCGAACTCGTCATCGACGCGCTCCGCATGGCCTCCCGAAACTACGACCTAGAAAGCGAAGCGATTTTCCATAGCGATCACGGATCCCAATATCTGAGCCAGGCCTTCGCCGAGGCGGCGGCTCAACTCGACATTCGACAATCAGTCGGCCGAGTAGGCTCATGTTTCGACAATGCCCTCGCCGAATCGTTCAACGCCACTCTGAAGGTGGAGCGCGTCAACCGCACCGCCTACCCTACAAGAGAACACGCCCGAAAGGATGTAACCCGATACATCGAGTTCCGCTATAATCTCAAGCGTCTCCACTCGGCGCTGGCCTACCGAACTCCACGAGAGGCCTACAACGAGTACCAAAATCAGCGGCAAGCGGCATAACAACACGAATAATAGCTATCCGAAAAACGCGGGGCAGCCCAATAAGCATGGTGTTCACGGCCCATTTCTTCTGGACTAGTCCGCCGTAGAGGACAGCGATCCCCGGCAGGCTCATCAAACCGACTAATGTGGCGGCCGCTAGCTGCCACGCAGTGTCTCCAGCATCGACCCAGTTCGGATAGGGAATCATCAGCGGTGGCCTTCCTCCCTTGCCCAGCAGAGGACCGGCCACCCCCAGTCAACGCCGAGCATTACTGTTGTCTGTGATCTGCCTCACTTCCGCGAGCTCAGTTTCCGCCCGTGTTGTTTCGGCTGGGTAACCGAAGTTAACTAGACGTGACAGTCTTCTGAGACGCTCACATTGAGCCGCCACGGCGAGGACCTTCGCCAGGGGGCGCCGATCAGGAAGGTCTCACCACTGCAGTCAAGGAATGGACACGGTTGCTGGGGTAAACCCGGCCAGTCGGCACTGGGGGCGGGTGAGCATCGCGATGTGGTCACTTTCCGAATACGCCGATCGACACCAGTCGCGCGCGGGCTGACCGCACTCATGCCGCATCGCTGCACCCGTCGAGCTGGCAACCATCAGCGTGACGCACCCGTCGTGGGATCGGCGGTAGTCTCCAGGACCGGTCGCCGCCCAGGCACAGACTCCCGCAACTGCGGCCGACGCGATCAGCAGACCCGTCCTGGCCACAAGACGGCGACGCGGGCTCCTTCGAGACTGCACGTCCTCGCGCGACTCCCACGACGAGGGCGGAGTACTCGTTCCCAAGGTTCACCTCGTAGACGGGCCCGAACAGTGTGGACGTGAGTCACTGTCTGTCGAAGTCTCGGCATGGGCGTTCGTTGACAGGCAGCGACGTGGCCTGAACGAGAATGTGCCGTGAAGGGCCAGATGGCAACCCTCGACGGCCGTGGCCTGGCTCCCCGCCGCGACCGGCTTCGATGCCGCGCGGGTGTGGCTCAGGTCGCGGACAGTGAGCTTCCTTCTGTTGCCGGCGCTCATCGAAGATCACCAGTCTTGCTCAGCGAAGCTGACCATCCTGGCATGCGCAGAGTACCGCTCAGGTGGTGCTGTTTGTGATCACCTCCGGGGCGGGGATGTGGGCGGCTTTGGCGGGCACCACCACCGCGATGATAAGGCGAGTTCGTGGTGGCGCATGGCATCGGGCTGGGCGCGTCCTCCATCCCGTACGGCTTCGCCGCCGCCACCGACCCGGAGTACGTCGCCGCCGCGGTCGGGGCCGTCACCGGCGCTGACATCGCCGTGCTCTACGTGCCCGGGATCGCCACCCTGGGCGAGCTGGAGGCCGCCCAGGACGCCGGCGCGAACACGGTGCGCGTCGCGGTGCACTGCACCGAGGCGGACTGCGCCGAGCAGCCCGTGCGGTGGGCGCGGGAGCGGGGCCTGCGGGTGATGTGCTTCCTGATGATGAGCCACACGCTGACACCGGGGCGGCTGGCCGAACAGGCCCGCAAGCTGGACGCCTACGGCGGCAAGGTGAGTTACGTGGTGGACTCCGCCGGTGCCATGGTGCCCCGCGACGCCGCCGCCCGGGTTGCCGCGCTGCGGGGGGCGGTGGACGCGGAGGTCGGCTTCCACGCGCACAACAACCTGGGCGTGGGCGTTGCGAACGCGCTGGTGGCGGCCGACGAGGGGCCTACCTACCTCGACGATTCGCTGCGCGGGCTGGGCGCCAGTGCCGGCAGTGCGCAGACCGAGGTACTGGCGGCGGCGTTGGAGCGGGCCGGCTACCACACCGGCGTGGACCTGTTCCCGCTGTTCGACACCGCCGAGCAGGTGGTGGCGCCGCTGATGGACGCCCCGCGGCTCGTGGACGCCACGGCTCAGGGATCGATGGCGGGCTTTTCTGGTGACTCCGGCGACGTTGCTGCGCTGGCACCGGGAGCTGATCGCCCGCCGTTGGATCTACCCTTCGAGCGGGCGGAACCGGCGAGGGTTGCCGGAGGCGACGGTCGATCTGGTCGCGCGTCTGGCCAGGGAGAACCCTCGCTGGGGCTGTCTGCGGATCGTGGGCAAGGGCGCGCAAGGTCGGGGTGGTTGTCTCGTCGACATCGGTGCGGGCGATTCCGCGGTGTCATGGTCTGGGGCCGGCACCGCGTCGTGGCGGGCCCAGTGGGGTGGAATTGCTGCGCGCTCAAGCGGCAGGCACCGTGGTGACTGACTTCTTCACCGTGGAGACGATTGGCCTGACCCGGCTTAACGTGCTGTTCTTGGTCGAGGTGGATCGGCGCCGCGTGCAGCTGGCCGGGATCACTGCACACCCGACGGGCGCGTGGGTCACCCAGCAGGCGCGCGATCTGCTGATGGATGTGGGGGAGCGGGCTGAGCAGTTCCGGTTTCTGATCCGTGATCGGGACGCCAAGTTTTCTGCCTGCTTCGACGCCGTGTTCGTTGGTGCCGGTATTGGCGTGCTGAAGATTCCACCGCGAGCGCCACGGGCGAATGCCTACGCCGAGCGGTGGGTTCGTGCGGTGCGGACGGAATGCCTGGACTGGATTCTCATCTGGAACCAGGCGCAGCTGTATCGGGGTGTTGAGCGTCTACCTGGCGCACTACAACTCGGCCCGGCCCCACCGAGGGCTGGACTTGGAGGTCGCTGTCCCACTCGACACTGTCTGGCGTGCCTCCCACATTTCGGATAGCGGACCCAATAAGGTTCCGTCCGAATTGGAGGAAGATCGATGCGGGAGAAGCGCCGGAGATTCAGCCCGGAGTTCAAGTCTGAGGCGGTTCGACTTGTGGTCGACACCTCGCGTCCTGTCGCTGAGGTTGCCCGCGAGATAGGCGTGCACGAAGGCACTCTCGGGAACTGGGTCAACAAGTATCGCGCCGAGCATGCCAGCGACGAGCCACCGTTGACTATGCCAGAGCGAGCACGCCTGCGGGAACTCGAGCGCGAGAACCGGGAATTGCGCATGAAAACCGAGTTCCTGGGAAAGGCAGCGGCCTTTTTCGCCCAGGAGTATCGGTGAGCGAGAAGTACTCGTTCATCGAGGCGGAGAAGGCGCACTACCCCATTCAGACAATGTGCGGCTGGTTGCGTGTGTCGACCTCAGGTTTCTACTCCTGGCGAGACCGGCCTGCCTCACACACGGCGATCCGTCGCGCACGACTGGGCGCGCTCGTCCAGGCGATCTTCGAGGAGTCGGACGGGACGTATGGCTATCGGCGGGTCCACGCGGCCCTGGCCCGCCAGGGCGAGGTATGCGGACCGGAGATGGTCCGCGACCTCATGTCTGAGCTGGATCTGGTCACCTGCCAGCCACGACCGTGGCGTCCGACCACGACCCAAGCCGGCGAGGGCGCCGCGAGCATCCCCGACTTGGTGGGTCGCGACTTCACCGCCGACGCGCCGGGCAAGAAGCTCGTCGGTGATATCACGTACCTGCCGACATGGCAGGGGTTCTGTTACCTGGCAACCGTGATCGACTGCTGCACCAAAGAATGCATCGGCTACGCGATCGCCGAGCATATGCGCGCCGAACTCGTCATCGACGCGCTCCGCATGGCCTCCCGAAACTACGACCTAGAAAGCGAAGCGATTTTCCATAGCGATCACGGATCCCAATATCTGAGCCAGGCCTTCGCCGAGGCGGCGGCTCAACTCGACATTCGACAATCAGTCGGCCGAGTAGGCTCATGTTTCGACAATGCCCTCGCCGAATCGTTCAACGCCACTCTGAAGGTGGAGCGCGTCAACCGCACCGCCTACCCTACAAGAGAACACGCCCGAAAGGATGTAACCCGATACATCGAGTTCCGCTATAATCTCAAGCGTCTCCACTCGGCGCTGGCCTACCGAACTCCACGAGAGGCCTACAACGAGTACCAAAATCAGCGGCAAGCGGCATAACAACACGAATAATAGCTATCCGAAAAACGCGGGGCAGCCCAGTCCGGGGCGCGGTGGGGGATGGCGCCTGTGCCTCGGACGGGGCGATCGAGCGCCTGAATGTGCTCGGCGGACTCATTCACGAATATTGTCAGGCTGCCTGATCTCCTCCTGGCGGAACCGATCCTTGTCACGCCTAGGAAAAATGGCCGTGCACAGCGGCGTCACCACCTCCTCGGCCTAGCCGACGAGGTGGTGGCCTGGACAACCTGCGAGACGGGCACGCAACCTGATGGCGCGGAACCGCAAAACCAACGATCCGACGAAAGCGCAAGCGCGATCGTGGATTGCGCCGCCCCCGCTGATAGCGACCGCAACCGTGAGATTGCACCCTTCACCAAGTGCTGCTGGCGGCTTACCTGCGCCAGCTGTGTGGGCTCACCGGCACCCATGACCGATGCGGTATGTCCGACCGCAGAGCCTCCACCGTGCTGTTCGACGGCCGCACTGTGTCGATCACTGAGACGCTGGCGCCCGGGGCGCTGTCGGTGCCCTGGTTGGTGACGTAACCGTGGTGGCCGTCCGGGGTGATCACGACGCTCGAGGGGCCGAAGCCGACCGGGATGGTGGCGGTGACCCTGTTGGTGGTGGTGTCGATGACCGAGACAGTGGTGCCCGGGGCGCTGTCGGTGCCCTGATTGGTGACGTAACCGTAGTGGCCGTCCGGGGTGATCACGACGCTCGAGGGGCCGAAGCCGACCGGGATGGTGGCGGTGACCCTGTTGGTGGTGGTGTCGATGACCGAGACAGTGGAGCTCGCGATGGTGTCGTTGCCATGGTTGGTGACATAGGCGTGGTGGCCATCGGGGGTGATCGCCACACTGAGTGGATTCGGTCCTACCGAGATGGTCCTTGTCGTCTTGTTGGTGAGGGGATTGATAACTGATACGGAGTTGGCGGCGCCAAGCGTGACGTAGCCGCGGCGGCCGTCGGGGGTGAGTGCCACGCCCGAGGGGCCGAAGCCGACCAGGATGGTCGCGGTGAGGGTGTTGGTGGTGGTGTCGATCACGGAGACGGTGGTGCCGGCGATTGAGCCGGAGCCGGCGTTGGGCACGTAGACGTCGCGGCCGTCGGCGGTGATAGCCACGCCGCTGGGCTCACGGCCGACCGGGACGGTGGCGGTGACCGTGTCGTTGACGGTGTCGATCACTGATACCGAGTTGGCGTCGCCGTTGGCGACGTAGACGTAGCCGCCACCGGGGGTGATCGCCACGCCAGAGGGGCCAACGCCGACCGGGACGGTCGCGATAACCGTGTTGGTGGCTGTGTCGATCACCGAGACGGTATTGCCAGCCATTGCGCCAGAGCCGGCGTTGGGCACGTAGGCCCGGCGACCGTCGGGGCTAATGGCCACAGCGGAGGGGCCCTGGCCGACGGAGATGACGCCGGGCGTGCTCCTCGAGGGTTGCGGCGATGCCGTAGCCAATGCCGACGTTGCCGGCAGGATGCTCGGCGCGTGCCACGTCTGGGGAATCAACACGGCGCTCACCACGGCGGTCCCGGTGAGAAGAACCACTGCGGTGAGCACTCCCCACCTGCTCCGCGACGTGGGAGCGGTCGTACCGGGCGTCGACACCGGGTTGTCGGGAGGCTGATCGACCGGGCCCCTACCAGCACCTGGGGTGATTGGCGGACGCGCACCTTCGGTGACCGGTGAATCTGAGGTGAGGGCCTGAGTACGCTGCACGCTTGACCGGTTGGCGGTGGCGATTGCTGTGGCGGCGGGGAGGACGGCGCGGGAGTGCGCAGCCGCCAGCTGGACCCGCCGTACGACCTGTCCTTGGGCGATGGCGCTGCCCAGGGCGGCGGCGCCGAGTGCCACGGCGTGCTTGGGGTGGGCATCAACCACGGTGCGCACACCGAGCGCTTCGGAGACCGTCCGCGCGACCAGCGGAATGCGCGAGGAGCCACCGACCAGCAGCACGGCGGTGAGCTGTGCGGGGTTGACCTGCGCCGAGCGCAGGGTGCGCGCCAACGCCCCGACCGTGGACTCGACCTGGGCGCGTACCAGGTCCTCGAACTGAGCCCTCGTGATGCGCAGGTCGAAGTTCAGCTCGGGCAGAAATACCGGGATGACGGTCTCGGTGACGGTCGAGAGGTCCTCCTTGGCCAGCACGCAGTCCTGACGTACCCTCGCCAGCGCCACACCGGTCCGCTGATCACGGACGTCAAGATTGCTGATCGCCCCGCCCGAGGCGTGATCGATATGGTTGAAGAGGGCATCGTCGAAGTCGATGCCGCCGAGGCGTTCAATGCCCTCCGGGATACCCAGGATCTCTACCCGCCGAGGGTGCGCGTGCAACACCGTCACGTCAAAGGTGCCGCCACCCAGGTCGTAGACCGCGATGAGTTCGCCGTCGCGCAGCCCGCGTGAGGTGGTGTAGTGCGCTGCGGCGGCTTCGGGCTCGCTGAGGGTGTGGGTCGGTGTATCGCTCAGGCCGGCCAGGTGTGCGACCTCGTCGAACAGCCCCCGTCGGAGCGGGCCCCAGGTCGCCGGGTGCGTCAACACGACCTGCTGCGGCGGTGTTCCCTCGGTCTTGGTGACCTTGGCCAGTACATCGCGCAGCAACGTCGCCAACAGTTCAGTGACCGCGAGCGGGGTCCCGGCGAGCCGGATGGGAGTCGGATCGCCGAGGCGGCGCTTGAACTCCCGCGCCACCCGCTCGGGGCTGCTCAGCGCGAGTCGGTTGGCCGCCTCCCCCGTGACCAGGGTGTTGTCCTCGCCCAGGTAGACCAAGGCCGGGGCGACGACCGAACGCTCACCCAGCGTGAACATCTCCAGCTGCGAGCCAGAGGAGAGCGCGGCGGCCACGAACGTCGTGCCCAGGTCAACGCTGAGAAGGTAGCCCACCACACCCCCAGTTGTCGGTCGAAAACCAGCACATGCTAGCGACCCGGGCACCGAGCCATCAGCCGCGCACCCATCGGTCCAATTGCCGGCCTGTTCCGCTGTATCGCCGGAGGCCGGACCGGCCCGCTTCCCTAGCGCCCGGCTGCGGCCACGTCGAGTTCGAGGTTGCCGTAGGTGCCCGGCGTTATCTCCTTCCCGTGGGTCGCCGGGCCGGTGGACACGTGGTTGGCGGGGTTGCCTTGCCAGCTTTCGTACGGACCGACCTCTTCACCCTTCATCAGGAACGCATGGGCGTCGAGCAGTGCCCCCTCGCCCATCGTGACGCCGTAGTGGACGAAGGACTCGATGCCCAGGGTGGTGGCGGCGCCGAGAGTGGTGTAGCCGGACTTGAAGGCGCCGTCTTCGAGGGAGTGGCATTGGATGACGCTGCCGGCGTTGAGGACGGCGTCGTCACCGATGCTGACGAGCGTCTTCTCCGGGATGGCACAGCCGTCGTCGAAGACCCGCCGCCCCATGCGCACGCCCAGGAGCCGCCATAGGATGTTCTTGAACGGGGTGCCGTTGAACGGTGGGGTGGCCAGCAGCTTCCAGAGGCGTTCGTGCCGCCAGAAGTACGGTTCGTAGATTGAGCAAAACTGAGGGCGCAACCGCCGGAACCCCCATGCTGCCCGCTCCACCAACACCCCGATGAGCAGGTTGCCCACTGTCATCAACACGGCCGCCGCGGCGAGTGCGAGGGCGCCGTAGGTGGCTTCGCACGCGGCGGCGAGGGCGCCGATCAGGGTGGCGGTGAAGAGCTGTAGCCACCGTACCGTCAGGAAAAGGATTGCGGTGACGGTGTTGTGCCGGTTTTTTGCCCAGAGCCGTCGCCGGATCTCGTCGGGGGCATCGAGGAAGTCGAAGTCGCTGTCGTGCTCGGTTGATCGGGGAATCTCAAATGGTGGCGAGCCGAGCAGGCCGACGTTCTCCCGGATGGGCCCGTCGATGGGGATCATCACGTTTGAGGCGAGCAGGACGTTGTCGCCGATGCGGGCCTGGGATGGCAAGGCAATGTTGTTACCGAGGAAGTTGCGTTCACCGATGCGGACCTGGGATACCCGGAACGACGTTGCGGAGTAGTCGGCATTCATGATTGACAGCGAGTCGGAGATCATCGTTCCGGTGCCGACGCTGGTCAGGTAAGGCGAGTCGTGTTGCAGGGTGGCACCGAAGTTGGACCCGCATTGCACGACGCGGCTCAGACCGTAGCCCAGCGCGCGCAGATAGTGCACCACCGCCGAGGTGTCGCCGAACAGATCCATGAAGAACGTCGAGTTGGTGATGCCGGTGACCGCCTGCTGGACGAGATGGTGGAACCCGTAGAGCGGGTAGACCTTGTCCGGGGTCATGAACAGGTGCAACAGCCGTGGGACGACCATGATGAAGCCCAGCCCGATTACCAGCCCGCCGAGAAACAGCAACATCGTCGCCACGAGGACAAACAGATAGAAGTTTGGGCTGGTTGGCACGGTGACGTCGAGGTTCAGCAGCGTGTTGAGCATGGGGATGCTGGGCCCGGCAACGCCCACGAGCGCCATCACTGCCGTGCCGGGCAGCAGCAGCCCAAGCAATTGCAGGACGCTATAGGCGAGCTTGCGCAGACTCGAGCAGCGTGCCGGGGGAACGGTGCGGTACTCGGTGGTGGCTGGTTCGGCCGGGCAACCGTGCCAGGTGTGGCCGGCCGGTATCGCCTGCCCGGTCTGCAACGCCGACGAGTGTCCGAGCACCGCGCCGTCGCCCATCCAGGTGCCGATGTCCAGCACGGTCTTCTCTCCCACAACGGCTTGGCACCCGAGGGTTACCGGGCCGAGCTGTATTGCCCCCGAGGTCGCGCGGTAGCCGGTGTAGAAGCAGTCCTTGCGGATCAACGCGCCGTCGCCGATGGTGATCAGGTCGGTGGCCACCGGGATATTGCGTGAATGGATGGTCACCCCCCGGCCGATCTTCGCCCCCAACGCCCGCAGGTAGAACACGAACAACGGTGATCCAGCGAACAGAGCCCACGGGCTGGTCTGAATGAGTACCTTGACCAGCCAGAACCGCAGATAGTCCGAGCTCCAGATCCGGATCTCCTGGGGCTGCCAGGCGCCGACCAGAAGCCACTTCGCCACGATCGGCAGGAGACACAACGCCAGATAGGTCTCCAGGCTGAACATCGCGGCGCGTGCGCATGTGTTGGCCAACCCGACGGCCACCGAGATCCACCCGTAGCCGGTGTCGAGCAGCAGCGCGCCCAGATACATCGCGGCGAGGAACAACAGCAGCTGCATCGCCCCGCACCACACGTACTCCGCGCTGTTGCCCCGGCGGGCGGATGTGGTTGGGGCAGCCGAGGCTTCGGTCTTCACCGCATCGACATCGCACAGGGCCGCGGCGAGCTGGCGGATGGTCGGGTTGAGGTAGATGTCGCGCATCGACATCCGGCCCAGAATGCCCAGGGTGCGGACCTGCGCCGAGAACTGCGCCATCAGCAGTGAGTTCGCGCCGAAATCCTCGAAGAAGTTGGCGACCACCGAGACGTCGTCCACGCCCAAGGTCTGGGCCAGGGTGAGGGCCAGGGCCCGTTCCGTATCTGATGCCGGCGAGACGTGCGCTCCATGCGCGGTTCTGGTGCGCTGACGCGGTGGTGGCAGGTTCTTGCGGTCGGCCTTGTCCTGCGGGGTCATCGGGATGGCGTCGAGGTGTTCGAGGTAGGCCGGCACCATGTAGGAGGGCAACCGCTCCCGTAGGCGCGCATAGATCACCTCGGCGTCGAGGTGCTCGGTGTCGGTACGTAAACTGTAGTAACCGACCAGCTCGGTCGTCTCGCTATCCGGGGAGTAGGTGTCCACTACCGCCGCCGCGATGCCCGGCACCTGTAACAGCACCGACTCGATTTCCGTCAGCTCGATGCGGTAACCGCGGATCTTGACTTGCAGATCGATCCGACCGAGATACTCGATCTCACCGTCGGAATTGACCCGACCCAGGTCGCCCGTGCGGTAGATCCGCCCGGACGGATTAGCCGGGATATCCAGAAAGTCAGGAATGAACGCCCGATCGGTCAGGTCGTCCCGGTTGAGATATCCCCGGGCCAGGCCGATACCGGCGATGCCGATCTCCCCGACCTCACCGCGAGGTAACGCCCGGTACAGGTCCTCGGGGTCCAGGATCACGATGGAGTAAGTGGGTAGCGGCACTCCGATAGTGACCGCCTTCCCTGGGTGGACCTCAGTCCAGGTCGCGGTAACCGTGGCTTCGGTGGGGCCATACACGTTCAGGAAGCGCCGGCCCGGTTTGTGCCAACGGGTGATCAGATCCTGCGGGCACGCCTCCCCGGAGACCAGAAGGAACCGCAGCTGCGGCAGGTCCTCCTCGATGGTGGCCAGCAAGGTCGGCACGCAGCACATCGCGGTGACCTGGCGGCTGGTCAAGAACTCGTGCAGCTCCGCGCCAAGCAGGCTGGCTCCGGGCGGCTTGGGGACCAGCGTCGCACCGCAGATCCACGGCACCCAGATCTCCTCGAAGGAGAAGTCGAACGCAATGGTCAAACCTTGATACACCCGGTCCTGCCACCGGATGCCATACACCTGGGCGGCCACCCGAACGAAGTTGCAGATACTCGGGTGGTCGACCGCCACACCTTTAGGCCGGCCGGTCGAACCCGATGTGTAGACGATGTAGGCCAGCTGATCGATGTGGAAGCCGCGCTCGGCGTCGATCAGTCGGCGCGAGTCCATCTCTGCTACCAATGGGGCCATCTCATCGATGAAGATCATCTCGGCGCCGTTGCCGGTGATGTCGTCGATGCCCTGGACGCGCCCGGGAACATGCGACATTGACAGCACGATCTTGACGTGGGCGTCCTCGACGATGTACGCCAAGCGGTCGGCGGGGAACCCCACGTCGAGCGGAACGTACGCGGCGCTGATCTTCAAGACCGCCAACATCGCCAGGTAGGAGGGCGCGGGTTCGTCAAACAGCAGAGCGATCCGGTCACCGGGCTTGGCGCCGCGCATCCGCAGGTAGCGGGCTAGCTGATTCGCCGAGTGGTCGAGCTCCCCGTATGTCATCACTAGCTCGTCGCAGTCCACCGCGAGGTGCCGCCCCCGCCCGTACCGGCGGATGTAGTCGCAGCGTTCCTCGAACAAGTGGTCCAATCGCTCGCCGTGGCGAGTGCGGGAACCTTGCGCATCACCGTCGGCGACCAGCACTAACTCTTCACCAGACGCTGGGACCGGGCGCTGCTCGATCGCGGTCATGATGTCTCCTCGGATCGCCCGAGTCGCTCGGGTGGGCCTGCCCGCTCGCACCTTGATAGAAGGATTGTCGAGTAGCGGCAACGGCCCCACCGCACACGAGTTGCCTGGCATAGGACTTCGCGCCCATGGCATGGCACGGCTGGACGCAATCGGAGTTCGGTCGCCCATAGCGGTTGGCGCTGCCTACCGGTCACACCTCAGCCGTGGTCGTCGGAGTCTTCTGGTCCTTGGCGAGGACACCCAGAACACCCTCGAGGACGCTGTTGTTGCAGGCCTGGATCGGGACCTGGACGGTGGTGTCATGAACGTTGACCAGGCCAGCTGCCCGTGCGGGCGGCCGGTCTCGTCCTTCGTGCCGTTGTTCTGGTGACAGCTGGCGGTGCTCTCATGATCGTTTGGCCACCACGAGTCCGGCCTCCTTCAGCACAGTCGATCTCCTGTTCAACTCGGTGGTGTCCCTCGACGGCCAGCGACGATTGGGCGCCCTGCTGGGGCTACTAGAGGTAACGGACCTTGCGCAGCAAAGGGTACGGCGGCAGCGGAGTAGGGCATCAGCACTATCTCAGGGTTCTCCGAAAATCCGCGATCAGGTGCAAGGAGTCCAACTTGGACTCGCAGTGGTGCGCAAGGGTACGACGCCCGTGAATTCTGAGACACACAGGACCAGGGATTTACGTCGCTCTTCCGCTGCGGGGTTGTGCGCCGGGTTCGGACATGTAGCGCCTGATAAGTCGTGGCGCCATTTGGAGCCCATAGGAAGGTTCAACGAGCCACAGCGGGACGCGGGTACGGGCGAGTTGGCCGAATGGGCATTGCCCTAGACATGCCGGCACCGGCACCGGGCAGGTCCAGGGTCGCCGGGTGGTCACGTGCCTGACTACGACACCGTCAGCCCCGAACAACCGCCAGTCAAGGCGGCGGCGCGCTGTGGCGGCTGTATAACCTTGAGGCTGCCCGAACCGCAGTCCTGCGCATCGACTGAGCAGATCTTCCTCGCGTGGTGCGCTCCGCCTCAGCGGTAGCCGCGTGAAATCCTCCCAACCCCAATCAAACGCACTCCGAACCTGCGCTGAATTCGCCCGATAACTGACCGCCACTGCAGTACCCCCCGATCCGGGAAGTCCCGCTGTGACCGCTCAGTGATCTGGGGGATGCTGCGTAACCCCGCTACGCCGTCGAAGTCCGGCGCCTGCCCTCAGTCTCTATGCCGCTACCCCGCGAGGACGACCTGTTGACCTTCCTCGAGGCCGTCCACGATCTCGGTGTAGGTGTCGCCGACCATGCCGAGCAGCACCTGGACGCCGCGTCGGGTGCCGTCCGGTTGCATCACCTGGACAACACCGGACTGCCCGCCCCGCTGCACAGCCGCGGTCGGCACCACCAAGACGTTGTCGACGTTGCCCACGACGACCTTCGTCTCGGCGGTCAGGCCTCCCTTGAGGCGGGGGTCGACCCCGTTGAGCACGACCGAGACGTAGTAGTTGGTGACGTCCTGGATCTGCGTCCCGGCCGGGGCGACCGAGGACACGGTACCGACCTCGGTCAGCCCCGGGACGGCGTCGAAGCTGACCTCGACCTTCTGGTTCGGCGCGACCAGGGCGGCGTCGGACTCCTCGTACGGAGCAATCACCTGGAAGCTGTTGACGTCCTTGAGTGTCAGGAAGGACGGGCCGCCCGGGCGCTGGGCCTTCGACCCACTGGAATCCTTGCCCCCGACACCGGAGTCCAGGTCCGGCAGTGACGCCCGGCTGCCCGGTGCCAGCGGGGTCGTTCCCGTGCCGGAGCCGAGGTACTCCCCGACCGTGCCGTTGATGCTGGCCACCGTACCGGCCACCGGGGCCTTGAGCACGGTGTCGTCCACGCCGCGCTGCGCGCGGCGCACATCGACCTGCGCACCGGCCACCTCGGCCTCGGCCTCGTCGATGTCGTTCGGCCGGTCATGCTGCGCACCGTCCGCGGCGTCCTTGGCGGCCGTGGCCTGGCGGCGGGCGTTCTCGAGCTCGACACGTTGTCTGGCGTGGTCGACGTCGCCGCGCCGCTCGATGGCCTTGATTGTGTCGCGGTCGTGTCCGATTCGTCGTTGATACGCCGCGACCGCCGCTTTGCCGTGGTCGGCACGATCGCAGGACGGCGAGTGCAGCTTCAGCGGTGACTCCAGAAGCAGGCCCTTGTTGTCCTTGGAGGTCACGTCGGCGTTGTCGCCGTAGCCGTCGTAGCGCTGGGAGCCACCGGTCAGCGAGCGGTTGCACTTCGCCTGGTCATAACCGGCCTGCTGCTGCGCCTGTTTCAGCGAGTCCTGGTCATCGCCGAGCTGCTGGTGGGCCTGATCCAGGGAGTCGGAGTTGGCTTGGTCCATCGCATCCGACTGGTCCTTGGTGGCGTTGTAGACGTCCTTGGCCGCGTCGTGGTCGTCCTTGGCCGCGTCAGTCTGGTTGCCATCGCGGACCTTGCCCAGCCGAGCCTGTTTGCGATCGAGCGTTGCTTGAGCATGCTGGAGGTCCGCCTGGGCGTCGAAGTCATCCAGGCGGGCTAGCACTTGCCCCGCACTGACCTGCTGCCCGACCGTGACCATCAGAGCGACCAGCTTTCCCCCGTTGGAGAAGCCGAGGTTCTGCTCCGTGATGGCCTGCAGTGCCCCCGTCGCCGCCACTGTGCGCTCGACACTTCCCCGGGTGACCCGCACGGTCGTCGGCGACGACCCGATGTCCGTCCCACAGGCGACCACCACGAGGACCACCGGAAGTAGCACCGCGCAGCCGCTGAGCCATCGGCCGCGGCGGGTGGCGATGAGCCCTCCGGCCCGCGACCTGGCCAGGCCGGTCACCCGCTGCCGACGATCTGGTGCCCACATCGTTCGAATTCCCTTTCGTGGACCGCGCGCTACCGCTGTCTCACTCGTACCTCAACGCATCGACGCAGTGAACGAAGAATCAACAACCCCAACGCTCGATTCGGTATCGAGGTGCGACACGATCGCCTCAACGACCCGATCTAGTGACGAATAGTCACCATTGAAGAGTCGGCGCCCGGCCCCAACATGGTGATCCCATCGGATATCGCTACTAGTAGCGATGATTGCCTACTCTTCGTGTTCGTCGACTGGAGACCATCCACCGCGTGCCGGGACTGTCCCGGGGCAATCACCCGAGAGCATCAGTATTCGTTCGAGAGCTAAACGGTTAGGAACCGGCCGTGCTGGATGTGGGGGACGAGGTCCGGTGGTGAGCCAGGCTGGCGGGTCCAGCATGAGGCTGGCGATTGGGCCAGCAACAGCTTGATCTTGGACGCATCGGTCTTGGTGATCGGGCTGCGGCCCGTCAGCGGGCCTCGGCGACGGCCCGGAGAGGTGACAGCGCTAGCGGAATCGTCCCGGTAGGTCGGCCCGAACGGATCGCTTGCGCCAGATCCAAGGTTGGCAGCATGGTGTTCGCTTTAGAACTCATCCCACCCATCCATGACGCAGCCTCAAGCTCAGATGGGGTGCGTGTGGCGCTTGTCGAAGTTGCACCGGGGGCCGACGTCGGTGGCCGCACGCGCGCGCGCGAGCGACCCGGGTCACCGCGCGGGTGGCGTTGGCAGCGATGACCACCGCCCCACTGTCCACTAAGCATCGCGAGGGCCCGGGTGACGGCGACGGCCACCATGATGGCGGGCTCGGCGGGATCCTCGGCCTACCGGGAGCTGAGGAGGCGACTCGATCATTCTCCGACACGCATCGCCGAAGTGGTTGGAGTACTGCATCACGTTGACCCCACATAACGGTCAGGGCAATCGCAGTTCACCGGAAAGAGCCCGCGCTGGCGGTGGTGGCGGCGCAGCCGCGGGGGAGAATTGTGGTCAGAGAAGTCCTCGTCGCGGAGGGAGCCTCTCCTAGTCGAAACGCTGACGCTGGGTGGGGAGCGGTAGCGAAGTGTTGTCCCACCCCGGCGACCCGGTGTCGGCACCTGGCACGATTGGGCCGAAGAACATGCCGCTCGTTCGGACGCGCTGAGACGCGTACCGGGGGTGGAGCAGGTCGGAAGGGTGCGGGCAAGACGACGGATGGCCCGCGTACCGAGGGTGGGCCAGGTCGGAGGGGTGCGGGCACCTGCCAGTGCGCGCTCCGTCCCAGCCCACTGGCTCCGACGCGTCGGTATCAACGGCCATGCTCCACGGCGAGGTTTCCACTGTCGACCCTGCCACGGGGCGTGTACGAGGAACCATGGTGGAACGCTACAGGCGTCATCCTGAGCCGGTCGCAGGATTGAACCAGTGATCTCTTCCGTGTCAAGCAATGATCGCGGCGCCGATGCCTCACGGTAAATGCAGGTCAGCGGGCCCGCAGCATCCGTAGTCGTCCGTCCGAATCCACCGGAATCGGTATCGGTTGTCAAGAAGATCGTCAAGCATGCCTCGGTGATGTGGTGAGGCGGGCCAAGCGGCTGAAACAGATGGGGGAGACCCCACCCCTACTGTTTCAGCCGCTTGTGACGCTGTGACAGTAGGAGCGAGAGAGAGGAAGATCTTGGGAACAAGCCCTACCGTTGCCCTGTCACTCGGGTGTCACTCGAGTTTCCGCTGGTCATCCCAGAACGGGCGGGCCGGTCAATCCCCGTTCTTGTTCTTGATCTTCCTTCTTGGGCCGTTCCTCCTCCAGGTGAGTGCGTCGATTGTCGGCGACGCGTGAAGGCCGGCTCTGGCACACATTCCGTGTGGAGTTGACCCGCTTTGACGGACACGGTGGTTGTGTCGGTCAGGCCGCGTGGGTGGCGGCGGTGTTTTCGTAGGCGGCCGGGCTGAGGTAGCCCAGGGCGGAGTGCCTGCGTCTGATGTTGTACCACCCTTCAATGAAGTCGAAGATCGCGGCGCGCGCGGCGGCGTGTGTGGGCCAGGATCGATGTTCGAGTAGCTCGCCCTTGATGGTGGCGAAGAACGACTCGGCCAGGGCGTTGTCCCAGCATTGCCCGGTGCGCCCGACCGAGAGCCGCACGCCCAACTCGGTCGCGGTGCCGGCGAGCTGGGCCGAGGTGTACTGACAGCCGCGATCAGAGTGGAAGATCACCCCGGCAGCGGGGCGGCGGGCGGTGACCGCGTTGCGCAAGGCCTGCTCGACCAGGTCGGTGCGCAGGTGATCAGCGGTGGCCCAGCCGATGACGCGGCGTGAGGCGATGTCGATGACGGTGGCCAGATACAGCCACCCTTGCCAGGTGCGGATGTAGGTGATGTCGCCGCACCAGCGCTGATCGAGGCCGAAGGCGTTGGGGGTGAAGTCCCGCTCGATCAGGTCCGGGCGCGTCGGTGCGGCCGGGTCAGCGATGGTGGTCTTGCGCCACCGGCGCGGGGTGCGCCCGCGCAGTCCGGCCGCGCGCATCAGCCGGGCGATCCGCTTACGGCCGTGCCGGTGGCCCTGTCCGGCGAGCTCGGCGTGTGCGCGCGGCGCCCCGTAGGAGCCATCGGAGTCAGCGTGGATCTCGGTGATCCACACAGTCAGTTCGGCATCCTCGCGTTGACGCGCGGTCCCTCCAGCGGCGAGCGCGGCGGCGTGGGCGTAGTAGGCGGACCTGGAGACCTTCAGCAGCCCACACGCGCGGGCAACGTTCCCGCCACCAGCCCCGTCGGTAGCGCTGCGCTGCTTCTCCGCCTCGATGAACGGGTAGACGTTCACCGGGTCTCCTTGATGCTCCTATGTCAAGCGCCTCGTCGTTCAGGCGGCCAGCGCGGTCACTATCGAGGCTGGGGCGGCGGCGAGCTGGTCGGTCCGCAGGGCGCTGAAGACGGTGTCGGAGAGCCGTCGCCGCAGCAGGCGCAGCGCCGCGGTCTTGTCCTTGCCGCGGGCGTGTTGTTTGGCGAGGTAGGCCGCGCCGGCGCCGATGCCACGGGCTTGGGTGATGGCGATCATGTGCAGGGCGCAGTTCATGGTCCGGTTGCCGCCGCGGTTGAGCCGGACCTTGCCCGCGCTGGCGCCGGACCAGACAGGCACGGGCGCGGTGCCGGTGAAGCGGGCGAACGCGTCCTTGTCGCGGAAGCGGTGCACCCCGGCGGTCTCTCCGATCATCACCGCCGCGGACAACACACCGCATCCTGGGATCGACAGCAAGCTGGGAGCGATCCGACGCACGAGGTCGCGTAGTTCGACCTCGAGGGCGTTGATCTGCCGGTTGAGCTCGTCGCAGCGGGCCAGCAGGTTGCGGGTCAGGCGAGCGACCACCCCGTCGACGCGGTCCAGCTCTACGCGCAGCCGCGCGACGACGCAATGACGACGCAACCCACGTGACGGAATCAGCAGATCGGGGTCGAGTTCATGCAGGTACCAGCGGATCTGTGAGGCGATCCGGGTGCGCTGCACGACCAGGTCGTGACGATGGTCGGACAGCAGCTTCACTTCCCGAGCGGGGCCGTCGAGTTCCGCGACCGGAAGATCCGGGTGCCGCAGGGCGGCCAGGGCGACCGCTTCAGCATCGATCGGATCGGACTTGCCCGGCTCCCTCGCCGCGCGGCGAGCCCCAGCCATCAGCTTGGTCGGAACACGAATCACTCGACACCCCGCGACCAGTAGATCGGCCTCCAAACGACGGGTGAGATGGCGGCAGTCCTCCAGCGCGAAGCTGACCTCGTCGAACTGGACCGACCAGCGGACCAGCTCCAAATGGCCATCGCTGTTGGTGCGGACGGTCTTCACCCCCAGGCGCCGACCCACGGCATCGACCGCGACGACGGTGTGGGTGCGCTTATGGGAATCGGTGCCGATCATGACCATGCGGGGGAACTCCTCACGCCGAACCGGAAGCAAGCAATCCCAGAACCGCGCGGAGCGGGCACGCCTCAATTCGGCTCAGTAGCAGGCTCCTATGAAGCCACGCTCCACGCGTCCTGGGCGCCCGGCGGAGCCGCACATCGAGGACAAGCCATCGCCATCGAACCGCGAGGCAGCGAAGAAACGAGCGAACCCCACCGGACGACCAAGATCATGACATTGACGCGAAGAAAGCCGTCGCCCGCTTGAGGATCTCCACGTCCTCACGCAGCCGGCGGTTGTCCCGGCGCAGAGCCGCGAGTTCCTCGCGTTCGCTGCTGGTCAAACCCCCGTCAACGCGGCTGCCCTCGTCGCGTTCGGCCTGCTTGACCCACTCCCGCACCGCGGTCTCGGTCAGGTCGAAGTCCTTCGCTACCTGGCCGACCGTGCGGTCCCCGGCGCGGCACCGCTCGACGATGTCGGACTTGAACTCCGGCGTGAACGAACGACGCGGCCGCGGCTTCTTCCTCGCCATGGTCTCCATGATGGGCATCCTCTCCAGGCCGAAGCCACAGATCGTGGATGTCCGTCACGGCGGGTCAACCCCAGTGACACGCCGGTCACGTAGCGCTGAAGTCCGTGCGCTGTCGCGAAATATGGTGGAGCGTGCAGCGATCTTGGATTGACGACGTTGTTCCCGCACCTTGCTGGGTTGCGGATCGAGCGAGTGTTGACGCGGGGACCCTCGGTGCGGATCGAGGTGACCTCCGAGGCAGGTAAGGCAGCCTGCCCAGACTGCGGAGTGTTCTCCACTCGGGTGCATAGCCGCTACGAGCGGCCGCTGGCCGACATGGCAGTTGGCGGCCAAGACCTGATGATCCATCTGAAGGCCCGCCGGTTCTTATGCGACAGCTCGGCCTGCAGCAGGAAGACCTTCGCCGAGCGGTTTATCGAGCTGGTCGCTCCCTACGGCCGGCGGACCCTGCTACCGCGGCGAACCCTGGAGACGATGGCACTGGCCTTGGGCGGGCGCCCGGCCGCGAGGCTCACGCAAGCCCTGTCTGTCGAAGTGGCACGCTCGACGCTGTTGCGGCTGCTGCGTGCCCTTCCGATGCCGGGGGTGGGAAGTCTGGCGGCGGTGGGTGTCGACGACTTTGCCTTCCGACGCGGCCACACCTACGGCACCGTGCTGATCGACATGCACACCCACCAACCGGTGGAGCTGCTCGGGGATCGGCTCTCGGAGACCTTCGCCGACTGGCTACGCGCCCATCCCGGTGCGAAAGTCATCTGCCGAGACCGCGCTGGAAGCTACGCCGAAGGTGCCCGAGTCGGCGCACCGGACGCGATCCAGGTGGCCGATCGCTGGCACCTGTTCCGCAACTTGTCCGACGCCGTCGACCGGGTCGCCCGCAACCACCGTGGGTGCCTGCGCGAACAGGCTGAACAACCCAGCGCCCAACCGGCGGCACTCGCGGCATCAACCCTGAGCAGCGCATTCGCCCCGGATACGATCGAGCCCACAGAGCGGAGTGAGGTTCCGGGCCGCCGAGCTCAGGTCACCCGCCAACGCCATGGCGAGGTCCACGCGCTGCTCGCGCGGGGCATGAGCCTGAACGCGATCGGCAAGGAACTGCGGTTGCAGCGCAACACCATGCGGCGCTACGCACGAGCCGCCAGCGCCGAGGAAATGCTGACCCAGAACCCGAAGCGCGGCAGCCAACTCGATCCCTACCTCGGCTATCTGGCGATGCGCAGGGAACAGAACTGCACCAACGCCGTCGGGAGCTGCGGCCGTTGTTCATACCGCCGGACCCGGCATCGCGCACCGACTACGAGCCTGGGGAGTTGGCCCAGTGCGACCTGTGGTTCCCACCGGTGGACGTCCCGCTGGGGTGTGAGCAGTTCGGGCGGCCACCGTACTGGTCATGGCTGGGAGGCGAGGAACCGCTCGGATCGGGGCAGGTAGAGCAGGATCGTGCCCACCGCGGCCACCACGACCATCGCGATGGTTACCCGGTCGGCGCCGAGCCGGCCCATGTCAAACGCCAGCACGAGCACCTGCAGGGCCACTAGCACGGTGGTGAGGGTGCGGGCGCCGCGGTTAGGCCGCACGCTCAACCACACCAGCGATTCGAACGCCACGGAAATCACGACCAGCAGCAACCCGATCACAGCGAACACGCCACGCTGGGTGCCGACGTTGAGTGACAGAGTCATGCCGGTGATCTTCTGCCACAGGTCCGGGCCGAGGCCAGGCTGCAATGCCAGTGCCACACCGACGATCGCCACTGGCACCACTGCACAAGTCAGCAGGAGCGCTGCCGCCCAGAATTCGAGCGGGCGGTTCGACGACCGGTGGTGCCGCACACGCGGATCGGCCTCCGTCGCGGCCGCGGAGTTGCCGGAATCAGACGGGGTGCTCACGCACGCACCTTAGCGAGAAGGTCAGGTTCGTGGGGTGGGCCGCGACATGCATAGAGCGCAATTGACCGCACGGCTCGGTGCATCGGCGCGTGGGGTTAGCGAATCGGTGCAGCTAGGCATGGCCATTTCGGCGACGTTTGTGTGTCGGGAAACGAGACGAGGGCGTCAGCCGTGGGTTGAGAAGCCGTGAGGGATACAAATTCAGGGTCAGGGCTGTGAGCAGGCGCGATGATGGTGAAAAGATCTGCTGAGTTGGCGAGGCGGTAGGCTGGGCCGGCCCGTCCTTCTTGTCAGCTTGGCTGCTGCCCTTGTGGCGCTGCTGATGCCGCTGACAGTACTGGCCGAGCCGCCTGGGACGCGGCCGCGGCCGTGCGACACTCCGCCGTAGCCGGCGACCTAGGCACCTACAAATCCAGCGACGGCGACTGGCTGTGCGAGTCGAGCTGGGGTTGACCCGCCGTGACGGACATCCACGATCTGTGGCTTCGGCCTGGAGAGGATGCCCATCATGGAGACCATGGCGAGGAAGAAGCCGCGGCCGCGTCGTTCGTTCACGCCGGAGTTCAAGTCCGACATCGTCGAGCGGTGCCGCGCCGGGGACCGCACGGTCGGCCAGGTAGCGAAGGACTTCGACCTGACCGAGACCGCGGTGCGGGAGTGGGTCAAGCAGGCCGAACGCGACGAGGGCAGCCGCGTTGACGGGGGTTTGACCAGCAGCGAACGCGAGGAACTCGCGGCTCTGCGCCGGGACAACCGCCGGCTGCGTGAGGACGTGGAGATCCTCAAGCGGGCGACGGCTTTCTTCGCGTCAATGTCATGATCTTGGTCGTCCGGTGGGGTTCGCTCGTTTCTTCGCTGCCTCGCGGTTCGATGGCGATGGCTTGTCCTCGATGTGCGGCTCCGCCGGGCGCCCAGGACGCGTGGAGCGTGGCTTCATAGGAGCCTGCTACTGAGCCGAATTGAGGCGTGCCCGCTCCGCGCGGTTCTGGGATTGCTTGCTTCCGGTTCGGCGTGAGGAGTTCCCCCGCATGGTCATGATCGGCACCGATTCCCATAAGCGCACCCACACCGTCGTCGCGGTCGATGCCGTGGGTCGGCGCCTGGGGGTGAAGACCGTCCGCACCAACAGCGATGGCCATTTGGAGCTGGTCCGCTGGTCGGTCCAGTTCGACGAGGTCAGCTTCGCGCTGGAGGACTGCCGCCATCTCACCCGTCGTTTGGAGGCCGATCTACTGGTCGCGGGGTGTCGAGTGATTCGTGTTCCGACCAAGCTGATGGCTGGGGCTCGCCGCGCGGCGAGGGAGCCGGGCAAGTCCGATCCGATCGATGCTGAAGCGGTCGCCCTGGCCGCCCTGCGGCACCCGGATCTTCCGGTCGCGGAACTCGACGGCCCCGCTCGGGAAGTGAAGCTGCTGTCCGACCATCGTCACGACCTGGTCGTGCAGCGCACCCGGATCGCCTCACAGATCCGCTGGTACCTGCATGAACTCGACCCCGATCTGCTGATTCCGTCACGTGGGTTGCGTCGTCATTGCGTCGTCGCGCGGCTGCGCGTAGAGCTGGACCGCGTCGACGGGGTGGTCGCTCGCCTGACCCGCAACCTGCTGGCCCGCTGCGACGAGCTCAACCGGCAGATCAACGCCCTCGAGGTCGAACTACGCGACCTCGTGCGTCGGATCGCTCCCAGCTTGCTGTCGATCCCAGGATGCGGTGTGTTGTCCGCGGCGGTGATGATCGGAGAGACCGCCGGGGTGCACCGCTTCCGCGACAAGGACGCGTTCGCCCGCTTCACCGGCACCGCGCCCGTGCCTGTCTGGTCCGGCGCCAGCGCGGGCAAGGTCCGGCTCAACCGCGGCGGCAACCGGACCATGAACTGCGCCCTGCACATGATCGCCATCACCCAAGCCCGTGGCATCGGCGCCGGCGCGGCCTACCTCGCCAAACAACACGCCCGCGGCAAGGACAAGACCGCGGCGCTGCGCCTGCTGCGGCGACGGCTCTCCGACACCGTCTTCAGCGCCCTGCGGACCGACCAGCTCGCCGCCGCCCCAGCCTCGATAGTGACCGCGCTGGCCGCCTGAACGACGAGGCGCTTGACATAGGAGCATCAAGGAGACCCGGTGAACGTCTACCCGTTCATCGAGGCGGAGAAGCAGCGCAGCGCTACCGACGGGGCTGGTGGCGGGAACGTTGCCCGCGCGTGTGGGCTGCTGAAGGTCTCCAGGTCCGCCTACTACGCCCACGCCGCCGCGCTCGCCGCTGGAGGGACCGCGCGTCAACGCGAGGATGCCGAACTGACTGTGTGGATCACCGAGATCCACGCTGACTCCGATGGCTCCTACGGGGCGCCGCGCGCACACGCCGAGCTCGCCGGACAGGGCCACCGGCACGGCCGTAAGCGGATCGCCCGGCTGATGCGCGCGGCCGGACTGCGCGGGCGCACCCCGCGCCGGTGGCGCAAGACCACCATCGCTGACCCGGCCGCACCGACGCGCCCGGACCTGATCGAGCGGGACTTCACCCCCAACGCCTTCGGCCTCGATCAGCGCTGGTGCGGCGACATCACCTCATGGGTAGGTCGGCGGGTCGTCATCGACCAGCGCGACAGTTCGGCCAGGGTGCTGGTCGAGCCGCTGGCGGAGTGATCACTGAGACATCACCGGTCGTGTCAGATCTTTATGTAGACGGTGACCTCCGCCAGTTGCTGGATCTGCAGTCGGCTAGTGAGGTGTCGCGCCCCGAGCGCTTCCATGAGGGTGCCGCGCGGGTCCTCGGCTTGATCTGAACCGTCGATCTTCGAGGAGAACCGATTTGCCCAGGACGTGCGGGATTGATTGGTCCGAGCGCCATCATGACGTCGCGATTGTGGACCACGATGCGACGGTGGTGGCCCGTGCGCGCATCAGCGATGACATCTCCGGATTCGGCCAGCTCATGGAGCTGCTGGCCGCGCACGCCGAGGATGAGCCCACCTCGATCGAAGTGGCGATTGAGAGTGATAAGGGGCTGCTGGTTGCGGCGCTGCGCGCGGTCGGATTCGTGGTGTTTGCCATCAATCCGCGGGCGGTGGCGCGCTACCGAGAGCGGTACGGCCAGGCCGGCGGAAAGTCTGATCCCGGCGACGCCGCCATTCTGGCGAACATCCTGCGCACCGACCGGCATGTCCACCGCCAGCTACCCGCCGACTCTGACCTCGCGCGCACGGTCAAGGTCGCCGCCCGCCAGCACCAGGAGGCGATCTGGGCCCGACAACAGACCATGAGTCGGCTGCGGTCGCTGCTGCACAACTACTATCCCCAAGCACTGGTGGCGTTCCCGAATCTCACCCACCGCGCCGCCGCGGTTGTCCTTCGTGCGGCGCCCACTCCACACGCGGCGCAGCGGATCACCCCCCGGCGCGTGGTCACCCTGCTCAAGCAGGCCGGCCGACGCAACGACGAGGGTCTCGCCGAACGGATCAGTACCGCCCTGCGGGCACCTGCGCTGCGCCAACCCAGCCTGGTCGAACATGCTCTCGGTGTCGCCGCCACGGGTTTGATTGAGATCATCAGTGCGATGAGCGCAGCCATCGATGCCCTCGAGGCCGAGCTCGCCGCGGTGTTCGACCAGCACACCCAAGCCACGATCATCACTAGCCTGCCCGGCCTCGGCCCTGTCCTGGGTGCACGTGTGCTGGGCGAACTCGGCGATGACCCGCACCGCTTCGCCGATGCCCGAGGGCTGCGCAGCTTCGCCGGAACCGCCCCGATCACTCGAGCGTCCGGGCGCAGTCGAGTGGTGAGTTCTCGCCGCATCTGCAACCGCCGCCTTGGCGATGCCTGCCACTGGTGGGCCTTCGCCGCGCTGACGAAGTCACCCGGCGCCCGAGCCCACTACGACCGGCGCCGAGCCGCCGGCGACACCCACAACGCCGCACTCCGAAACCTCGCCAACAAGCTCCTTGCCAAACTCTGGCACTGCCTCCACCACGACATCGTCTACGACGAGACCACTGCCTGGCCTCAAGCAACCCCTGAGCCCGGACACACCGCCGCTTGACACCTGACCCGCGTGGGGTGTCTACATCCGCACCTGGCAAGGGTGGCTGTATCTGGCCACCGTCATCGACATCGCCTCACGCCGCGTCATCGGCTGGGCCACCGCTGATCACCTGCGCACCGACCTGGTCGAGCAGGCCTTGCGCAACGCGGTCACCGCCCGCCGCCCCGCTGCCGGGGTGATCTTCCACTCTGATTGGACTGTTCCCGATTTCATTGACACTGGTTTAGGCTGCCAGTTCGGTAAGTTTTCTGAACCCTAGCTCGTATTCGATGGGTGTCAAGTAGGCGAGTGTGGAGTGTCGCCTGCGGCGGTTGTAGTAGCTTTCGATCCAGAGGAATGTCTGTTGTTGTACTTCGGTCGCACCGCTCCATGGCCGGGTGTGGATGAGTTCTTTCTTGTAGGTTGCGAAGAATGATTCGGCGACCGCGTTGTCGAAACAAGTAGCGCGCCGACCCATTGAGCGCTGTACGCCGTTCTCGGTGCAGAAGTTAGCGAATTCTCGGGACGTATATTGACAGCCTCGGTCGCTGTGGAATATGACCCCGGCCAGGGGTTTACGGGTGACCAGTGCCGCGGCGAGGGCCTCGACGATGAGGCTGGTGCGCAGGTGATCGGCGACGGCGTAGCCCACCACTTTGCGGGAGTGCAGGTCGATCACAGTCGCGGTGTAGACCCAGCCGTCGACTGTCTGGACGTAGGTAATGTCGCCACACCAGCGGGTGTCGGGTGCGTCGGCAGTGAAGTCCTGGCCGATCAGGTCTGGGGCGTCGATAGGGCGTAGACCTGCGACGGTGGTCTTCTTCCAGGCTCGGGGGTGGCGTCCTTGCAGGCCGGCGGCACGCATCAGGCGCCAGACCCGCTTGGGAGCGGTCCGCACGCCGCGCACGACCAGCTCAGCCCAGACCCGGCGCACCCCGGGGTGGCCGTGCAGGTCTTGGTGGATCTCGCGGATGGTCTCGGTGAGCTCGGCGTCGGTGCGTTCGCGCTGGCACGGCCCTGAGGTCAGCCATCGGTAGTAGCCCTGCCGGATCACTCCGAGCTGGTCGCACATGAACGTAACCGAAAACTGCTCATCGGTTGCCCAGTCCGCGATCGCCGCGTATTTCACGGCTGTTCCTTCGCGAACCAGGTGGCAACTTTTTTTGCGAAGTCCCGCTCCATCTTCACAATGGCGATCTCTTTACGTAGCCGTATCAGTTCGGCACGTTCAGACTCGGACAAGTCCTTGTCAGGAGTGCGACCGGACTCTCTTGCTGACTTCACCCATTTACCCAACGTCATCTCGTGGACGCCGATACTTTTCGCTACCTCAGCGATAGTGCGGCCGGAATTGAGCACGAGGCTAACGGCCTGGTCCTTGTACTCCTGGGTGAAGTGTCGGCGTGTCGCCACGCGAGTACCTCCGCTGCGATCAGCGGCAGTCTACGACCGGCTGTCTACAAGATCGGGAACGGTCCAGATCGCGGCTGTCAGTACACCTCGGCCCAGCTCGCCGGCACCGCGACCGAGTTGGGCGTGCGGCTCTCGGTCGGGCGCACCGGGCAATGCTGGGACAACGCCCTGGCCGAGTCGTTCTTCGCCACCATCAAGGGCGAGCTACTCGAACATCGATCCTGGCCCACACACGCCGCCGCGCGCGCCGCGATCTTCGACTTCATTGAAGGGTGGTACAACATCAGACCAGGCACTCCGCCCTGGGCTACCTCAGCCCGGCCGCCTACGAAAACACCGCCGCCACCCACGCGGCCTGACCGACACAACCACCGTGTCCGTCAAAGCGGGTCAACTCCAAGCAGACTCTGTCCACGCGGATGGGCTCCGGCCAGGATGCCTCGGAGATCGGTCGATGCCGACGAGGTCGTACCTTGCTTCGGATCGGTTCGGAGCGCCGAAGGGCTGAGAAGGCTCGACTTGGAACGACCAGTCGCGGGAAGCTGAGGCCGGGTACAACCGGAGGTGTGGTGATGGTGCAATCGGAAGGCCTCGCCCGCGACACGCGGCAATACCCGTGGGTCGGCGACACGTTCCGGACGGGTGTGCTGTGGGCGAAGGTCGAGCGCGTACATGCCCACCGGGTGGTAGTTCGGGTGATCAGACCCGGGATAGGCGAACGGACCATCAGTCTGGCGATCCCGCTGCCGGCCGCGTTGGTGCCCACCCCGTGGACCCGTACCGATCTAGCATGGGCACGCGCTCAGATGATCGCTCGGCTCAGGCCGATACCACCTAGGGACTCGAGTCGGTCCGGCTAGTCGCGCCCGCATAATCGGCCTGCTTCGTGCCCGGCCGACATAGGTGCTCTGGGCAGGTGCGCCCGCCTTGGCGCTGAACGATCACTATTAGCGGGATCCGTCTCTACAGTCTCGAACACTGGGATGATCTAGTGGTCCGTCTGGAATTTGATCTGGTGCAGGGCAGTGCGGCCGCGCTGGACTTTGGTGATGATGTCTTGGGCGGTGGCTTTCCAGATGAAGGGTTTCGGGTCGTCGTTCCAGTGTTCGGCCCTGGTGGTGATGGCGTTGGTGAGGTCGGCGACGCTGGTGAACACGCCGCGACGTAGTCGCCGGTCGGTGAGTTCGGTGAACCAGCGCTCGATCAGGTTCAGCCAGGAACTGGACGTCGGGGTGAAGTGCAAGTGCCAGCGGCGCCGGTCTTTGTGAGCTAGCCATTTCATGATCTCGGGCGTGGAATGAGCGGACAGGTTGTCCAAGACGACGTGGACATCGAGACCGCGTGGGACGGCGGTGTCGATCTGCTTGAAGAACCGCGGGACATCAACGCCAGCGTGGCCCTTGTGGAAGTCGGTCAGGACTTCACCGGTGGCGATGTTCATCGCCGCGAACAGGCCGATTGTCCCGTTGCGCTTGTAGTCATGCGTCATCGTCGCGGCCCCGCCAGCTTTCATCGGCAGCGACATCATCACCAGCATCCTACAAACACGGTGTTATTTCACAGACCGACCACCAGCGCGCGGCGACCGGGATCCCTTGCATGATGACCTTGGCCGTCTTGGGTGTCTACCACCGGCACCCGACGGGCGCGACACCTCCTGGCTCTGGGACGTCGACTTCCCCGCCCTGGGCCGGCGCCCGATCGCGGCCAGCGGCGAGCGCGCCGTCGGCGTCGGAATCCGACTCAGCTCCGCCGAAGTCGATCACCACACCGAAACCGACCCGCTCGCCGCCCCGGACCGTCTGCCGGCCGGCGACGTCGACGTGGTCACCAACTACACCGCCTTCTACGCCCTGCAACAACGGTTGGGTGCCGGGCGCTGACGCCTTGCGAGGCTAGACGGTGTCGGCGTTCTAGCCGAGGTCCTGAGTGAGTGTTGGGCTGTCCTAGCTCCCAGGTGGTGGTGGCGGTGGGGGCACCTGGCCGGTGCTGATCTGAAGCGTGACTGTTTGGCCGGGCATGCCGACGCCATGCGGTGACTGGCCGACGACCGTTCCTTTCGGTGCCCGGTTAGCCACATATTGCGTGCTGGGTTGGCAGCCCGCTTTGCGCAGCGTTGCCTCGGCATCGGCAGCGGACCTGCCGATCACCTCGGGTACCTGCGATGGCTGGCCGCCCTGGACGTAGCGCGGGTCGGTGGATGGCAGCGGCAGCACTGGTTGTCCGGCCAGATAGCCGTTCATCGCGCGCAGGAACGTTCGGGCCGGGGCCTTGCCCCCGTAGATGTTGCCGCTGGAGCAGGCCACCGGGGGTGTGTTCCCGCCCGGGTCGCACAACTGCTCGGGCGAGCGTGAGTCGTCGAAGACGATAACCGCGCCGGCGGCTTGGGGCACAACCCCGAAGAACCCGGCCGATTCATATTCCTCGGTGGTGCCGGTCTTGGAGGCGATTGGACGGCTCCAGCCCAGTGCTTTGGCTGATACTGCCGCGGTGCCGTCGATGACGTCGCGGCTCAGGCCGGTGAGCAGCGTGTTGGCCAGCCCAGGATCGAGTGCGTGCTCGCACGGCAGCTCGGTGAGCGGCACTGGCTTTCCGGAGGAGTCGGTGACCTCCTCGATCGGGCTGGGCGGGCACCAGGTGCCGGAGCTGTCCAGGGTGGCGCCGACGTTGGCCAGTTCCAGGACGCTGGTTGGAGTGTCGCCGAGGGTGAACGAGGCCAGCTGTTGGGCCTTGGTGACCTCGGCGATGGAATGATGTGTGCGTTTGCCGGTGACTGGGCTGATAAAGGGGGTGGTGGCTAGCGATCGCAGTCCCATTCGTACCGCCATGTCGACCACGGGGGCCACCCCGGTAAACTCCTCCAGCTTCACGAAGGCGGTGTTCGGGGATTGGGCCAGGGCATCCTGCAGGGTTAGTTCGGCCGGGTAGTGCCCGTCGTTGTGCACCGGGATCGAGTGACCTGCGCCATCGCGGTATATCGGCGAGGCATAGCCGCTAGCCGGCACGTCCATCACGTAGTTGATTCCTAGGCCTTTCTCCAGCGCGACGGCGGTGGTGAAGATCTTGTAGATGGATCCCGCGCCTAGGTTGACTGGCTGGTAAGGCAGCCCGTAGCTGGTCTCTTCTTGGTCGGCTTTGAGCCCGAACGTGCGGTTGGCAGCCATGGCCAGAACTCTGTGTTTGTCCTGACCGGGGGAGACGATCGCCATCGCGTCGGCCACATGCGGCTGCCGTGGTGGGACCTCCGCATCTACTGCGGCCTTCACCTGGGTCATGGCGTTGGGGTCCAGGGTGGTGCGGATGGTGTAGCCGCCCCGGTCGAGCTGTTCGGTGGAAAGCCCGGACTCGGTCAGGTATTCAACGAGGTACTTACAGAAGTAGCCGTTGTCGCCGGCGCTGATGCAGCCGTTGGGGAGCGGGTTGAGCGGGTTCACCACGCCGAGTGGACTGGCGATCGCCTTGGCCGCCTGGACCGGTGTGATCATTCCCTGGGTCTGCATGGTCTTGATGACTAGGTTGCGTCGGCCGGTGGCTGCTTGCGGGTGGGCGGCGGGGTCGTAAGCGGAGGTGGAGTTCACCATGCCGGCCAGCAGCGCGGCCTGCGGCACGGTCAGCTTGTCGGCGGTGGTGTTGAAGTAGGTGCGCGCGGCGGCGGCGACGCCGTAGGAATTGTTGCCCAGGAAGACGATGTTCAGATATCCGGCCAGGATCTGCTCCTTGGTCATCTCCTTTTCCAGCTGAAGGGCTGTGCGGATGTCTCGTAACTTGCGCGCTACCGTCTGTTGAGTGGCTTTGAGACGGTCGGTCTCGGTTTTCGCCGCGACGAAGAGCTGGTAATCCTTGACGTACTGCTGGGTCAGTGTTGAGGCGCCCTGCACGACTTGTCCCGACGCGGAGTTGGCGACGAGCGCACGCATCGTGCCGACCCAGTCCACCCCGTGGTGCTCATAGAACCGCCGGTCCTCGATGGCCACAATCGCGGCCCTCATCGCCGACGAGATCCGCGACGCGGGCACCACCGTGCGGTTCTGCTCATAGAGGTAGGCAATGGGAAGCCCCGCCGAGTCGGTCACCACGCTGGCCGAAGGAAGTTGATCATAGGTCAGCACACTTGAGTCGCTGGCGACCGCATCAGCGGCCTGGTCCGACGCCACACCAGCGCCGACGGCGACCGGAAACACCATCCCAGCCAACAAGATCCCGGCCAGCACACACAAACCCAGCAACTTCCGCACCAACCGACTCTGCGGTATCGCGCGGGGCATAGCATCGCAGCCTAGCCGCCGCACGCGGTCCACACCGGCGTTGGTGGCCGGACCGTTTTGGAATCTTTACCACCCTCCACGACCGAGCTCGCCGTCGCGCAGCCGCCGGTTCAGTATCTCACGCGGCATCAGTTGTTGATCTTTTAGTAATGCGTCTTCGAAGTCGTTTCCTCGGTGACAGCAAGTTCTGGATCAGCTCCCTTAGTAGTATTCACGGGCGCGATCGGCTACGAAGGGCGACAACTCGTAGAGAACAAATTCCACGGTGGGGGCACCGGAGGGTCGTCGCGGCGATGCCACAATCGTCGCCGACGCGCGCACCGCGCACACGCGTACCTCGAGGAAACCTGCAACGTGGTCGACGTCCGCGCGGTCGGTCAGAGCTACCAGCAGCTGGAAAACCAGAGCCAGCAGATCATCGTTGCCCTCTCGAGGCTGAGGCCATTCAAGGTGCTGATCGAGCGAACACCCAAATCACCGGCGACGTCCACGCGGAGGGGAGAACCGGGGCGGGAACTCGGTATGAACAGCTGAGCTTCCCACTCATGCACGGGCCCGATCGTTCGCGTACATGCCCGGGCGGGTTCTAGTGTCGCGGGGTGGTGTCGGAGTCCTCGCAGGGGTCGGGATCCGCGGGTCTGTCTTGGGTTCGCGGGGTGGAGTTGATGCTGTTGGTGTTCGCCGCGGTGCTGGTAACAATCGCGCTGGTGTTGGTGGAGGCGCAGCAGAATCAGCGGCTCTCGGCGCCGTTGGTGTACCTGGGGGTGGGTTATTTGGGGTTGTTCGTGGTGGCTCATCTGGTCGTGCGCCGTACCGCCGCGTATGCCGATCCGTTGATCTTGCCTTCGGTGGCGTTGCTCAATGGACTGGGCCTAGTCATGATCCACAGGTTGGATCTGGCTGGGGCGTTGCATGCTGCTGAGTTGGGCAGTTCGGCGCCCTCGGCGAATGCGACCCGGCAGCTAGCGTGGACCGGGCTGGCTGTGGTGTTGCTGGCGGCGGCGTTGATACGGATCCGTGATCACCGCGTGCTGGCCCGCTACGCCTACATCCTAGGGTTCGCGGGTCTTGGCCTGTTGATGCTTCCGGGCCTCCTGCCTGCCAGTATTTCCCAGGTCAACGGCGCGAAGCTGTGGTTGCGGTTGGGACCGTTCTCCCTGCAACCGGGCGAGTTCGCCAAGATCCTTATCATCGTGTTTGTAGGGGCGTTCCTGGTCGCGAAGCGTGAGTTGTTCCGTTCGGCGGGGCGCCGGTTTCTGGGCATGGATCTGCCTCGGGTGCGGGATCTTGCTCCGCTGTTGGTGGCGTGGGGCATCTCGGTTGGGGTGCTCACCCTCGAGCGTGAGCTGGGTGCTTCGCTGCTGATCTTCGGTGTGATTCTCGCGATGGTGTATGTGGCGACCTCGCGGGTGTCGTGGGTCCTGATCGGGCTGGTGTTCTTCGCCGTCGGCTCGGTAGTCGCCTACCACTTGTTCGCTCATGTGCGGGTCCGCGTGCAGGTCTGGCTCGACCCGGCCACCGATTTCGTCGGCGGCGGGTATCAGGTTTCCCAAGCCTTGTTCGGACTGGGCACCGGTGGCATGGGTGGGACCGGGCTGGGCGCGGGTCGCCCGGATCTCGTCCCGTTGGCCAATGCCGATTTCATCTCCTCCTCCATCGGCGAAGAACTCGGTCTGTTCGGCCTGGCCGCTGTGCTGATCCTCTATCTACTCTTGGTAATCCGGGGATTCAAGGCTGCTCTCACCTGCCGTGATTCTTTTGGCACCTTACTGGCGACGGGCCTGTCGTTCACGATTGCACTGCAGGTCTTCCTGGTCGTGGGAGGCGTCACCAATCTCATTCCACTGACTGGTCTGACAACTCCCTTCCTGTCGTATGGAGGATCCTCACTGCTGGCCAACTACATTCTCGTCGCACTTTTGCTCAGGGTGTCTGACGCGGCCCGCCGACCTGTGCCCGTGCCACCCGGCCCGAGGACACCGCTAGCGGCGGCCTCGACCGAACTGGTGAGCCGACCCCGCTCACAACGGTGATCCGGGTGTGAGGCTGAGTCCAAGTGCCAATGACACGATCCGCCGTAGCGAGGTCCTCAACGCGCAGTTGAAGGCCGCGCTGAGCAGCCGGGTCATCATCGAGCAAGCCAAGGAGTGCTCGCCCAACACTCCGGAGTGCTTATGTACCATGCATTCGACCAGCTACGCAGCTACGTACGCAACAACCGCCGGCGGCTGGCCGAGGTGGCCGGTGGGACTCCCCGAACAAACCCGCGGCCTTAACGAAGTGATCCTGGCGAACCCGGCGCCGGCGGCCGAAGGCAGCAGCACCCAGTTTCGTTCGCCAGACGTTCGGGATTGCCAGAACGTGAGTCTCCGATTGCCGTTCCTGGCAGGCGTTGTGGGCGCCCGGTGTCGGATCGTGCGAGCATCACCATCCAACGGCCGAGTCGAAGGCACCGGCAGCAAGATCATTACGTGGAATCTGATTTGTCAAGATCAGCTCTGTTTGCCCTGGTTGGCCGAGGTGATCGGCAGCAGGGTCGCGGTCGCCGGGACGCCGAGCTCGCGTGGAGTGGCCCGGCGGGTATGGGAATGTCGATCAGCCGCTCCAGAAGCTGGTCGAGGGCGTCTGTCCTCCTCGACGGCTGCCCGCTCCTCATCGCTGAGAGGGATCGTGGCCAGTATGCGCTGAAGATTGTCCTTGGCCTCGAGTAGCTAGCCTTTGCTGGCCGCCTTAGGGGTGTACGAAGACGCAACGAGCGCAAGCCATCCGGTGCGGACACTGCTCGAAGAACGTGTAGGTGCAGTAGCCGTGCTCGAGGTCGTGGTCGGAAAGTATGGCTCGCGCTCAACCGGGAGGGCACCCCGGTGGCCCGCTGCACCGTTGAACGTCTGACGCGTGAGCTGGGATTACAAGGTGTGCGGCGGGGACGGCGGGTCCGCACCACGACACCGAATCCGGCTGCGACTCGACCGCCGGACCTGGTCAATCGGGTGTTCACGCCACGAGCACCCCACCGGCTATGGGCGGCGGACTTCTCCTATGTCCCGACCTGGGCCGGGATGGCCTACGTCGCGTTCGTCATTGACGCCTACGCTCGCCGGATCCTTGGCTGGCGCACGGCCACTTCGACGAACACCGTGCTGATGCTCGACGCGCTGGAACAGGCCGTCTGGACCCGACTCCGTGGCGGCGCCGCTGATCTGGCCGGACTGATCCATCACAACGACGCCGGCAGCTCAGTACGCCGCGATCGCGTTCACCGAGCGCCTGGCCGAGGCCGGTATTGATGCTTCGGTGGGGTCAGTGGGCGGTGCCAACGCCAATGCACTGGCCGAGAGCGTGATCGGGCTGTTCAAGACCGAGCTGATCAAGCCTTGCGGGGCCCTGGCGCACTGTCGACGAGGTCGAAGCCGCAACCTGCACTACGTGCACTGGTTCAACAACGACCGCCTGCTCGAAGCCAACGGAGACCTTCCGCCCGTTGAACTCGAACAGGCCTACTACCGTCTTCACAACTCCGACCTCGCCGAGGCCGGATGACTCAGAACAACGAGTCTCCGGACACCCCGGGCGATTCAACGATCCTAGTCGGGACCGATCTGAGTCCGGCTTACAGGCCGGCTCGTCCGCGTTGCAGTTCCAGACCAGTGCCGGAGGTGACCCCGGCCGTGTTGAACCTCAGATCAACTGAGAACTAGCCTTCGCCCCTTGCTCGCCCACCCCGGCGGTGGCTACCTTGACCGGCCTGCGGCTGGGCGGTTTCGCGCAGTGCTCTCGGGTCGATTCGAGAGCCGTCACCGCCTCGCATCGGCGACAGCACTGAATGCGAGGAGCGGATGATCGAAGTGGAGCACGCCACCAGCCTCTACCGATGGATCACACTGCCCTATCGGGCACTTAAGAACGTCATATTGACGATCGAGACCGGCGACCTGGTCACCTGATGAATATCACTGAAACCTGCGTTGTCGCCGCGCGATCGTTGCGCGCGCACAAACTACGTTCCGTTCTCACGACGCTTGGCATCATCATCGGCGTCACCGCGGTGATCGTTCTCGTTGGTTTGGGCGATGGCCTCAAGGCCGGCTATGCGGCCGCCTATGCGCCCATGGCCAGCCAGATCACCGTGGAAAGAATCGACGGAAGCGTGCTCGGCGGTCAGACTCACGACCTCACCGATCTCGACGTGAAGGCGCTGCGAGACCTGTCCCGAGCGCGGGACCTCGCTAGCGTCACCCCGGTGGTCACCGGCCCGGCGATGGCAACGTACGGGCAAAGCAAGTATCAAGTGGCGGTCACCGGATCAGCCAGCGACTATCTCACCATCACCGACCAGCAGTTGGCCGCCGGCGAGATGTTCAGCGATCAACAGAGCGACCAGCGGGTGGTCGTTCTTGGCCCCGACGTCGCCGCCGCGCTTTTCGGCGCGACCGGGCGCTCGCCTATCGGAGCGCAGGTCCGCGTGGGCCGGGAGAACTTTGCCGTGACCGGCGTCCTCGTCTCCTCCGGGCAGAATCAAGATACAGCGGTGGTGCCGCTCAAAGCGGCCCGCTCCTTTCTCGGCGGCGGTAACAAACTCTTCCAAATCATCGTCAAAGCCGCCAGCCCTGCTCGAGTGATGCCCGCAATGAACGAGATAGTCCCCGCTCTCGACGTAAGCCATCTAATCAAGGATCCCTCCAAACGCGACTATCGAGTCAAGAACATGCAAGACCGACTCGACAAAATGAATGACACCCTGGGCTTCATCAGCATATTCATTGTGGCGATCGCCGCGATCTCGCTAGTCGTTGGCGGACTCGGGGTCGCCAACATAATGCTCGTATCGGTCACCGAGCGAACCCGCGAAATCGGCATCCGCAAAGCTATCGGCGCCCGATCGGCCGCGATCATGAAACAGTTCCTGACCGAAGCCATCGTGCTCGCCGGGCTCGGCGGACTCGCCGGCGTCGGCTGCGGCGTCGGCTGTACCCTCGCCGCCGCGCAACTCGTGCCGCGCATCGCCCCCAAATATGGCACCCCCGACGTCAACCCCACAGCGGTCGCAATCGCCTTCGTCGTCAGCATCGTCATCGGCCTCGTCGCAGGCGGCTACCCGGCACTACGAGCAGCACGACTCCAACCCGTCGAAGCACTCCGCTTCCAATGAGATCAACCCTCCTGCTGCGGCTCGCAACTCGTGATCTTGTCTGGGTCTGGAAGCTAGCAGCGTAGGCTGCGCCGCCGATGATCGTCAGCCAGTCCGTCAGGAGTCCGTAAACCACAGCAATTCGTGGCAAGGTCCGACTGTTGGTGACCAAGATCGTGATGTTGATTCAAGACGTTACGGCGTTGGGCTCTGACTGGTCGTTCGCCGAGTCCGGCTCCGGGTGGTCGGTCGCGGCGGTAGGGATTAATAGGGTGAAGGTCGGTGGCATCGGTTGGCTGAGTCGCAGCCGGCCGCCCTCGGCTTCGGCCACGCTGCGCGCCAGGGCCAGACCGATGCCGTGTCCGGAGGCGTTCTCGGCGCGCCGGATGAACAGTTGTGAAGGCCATCCGGTGCCTCTGGATGCCCAGACCCGTACGGACCGGACGATCAAGAAGGTAGCGAAATCTGATCCCCGCGCGGCGGGAGGGTCGCACCCTTTGGTATCCCTCCCGCACCGTGGTAACCGTGGCGATCCCATCGTCGATTTTACTAGGGTCTTCCTGGCACTTCGGGGGAAACCGGTGCTCTTGTGGCGACGACCAGGCCAAGATGCCGTGTCCGGCATGTCGTCATCTTAGAAAGAACACTCATGCGTTCTTCATTACTGTGAGAAATCCGAGACGTGCTCTCGTGACCGCCCACATTCAGCGCCCCATGTTCGAACGCTGGTCGCTTCCGCCCTGGGCCGCCGGTCAGCTCCGGCCCATTCCGCTGAGCAAGGTGTCGACGGCGATGTCCGCGGCTTTCCCGGGATCGTGGTCGGGAAACTGGTGCGCGAGCAGGGCGATGATCTGGCGTAGCTGGGCCTGGACCATCCCGTCGGGCAGGCCAGTCCGGATGAGTCCCTCGTTCATGGCCCGCCGCAAGAAATCGGCAATCCGTCCATGCTGCTCGAGTATTCGGGCATAGGACTCGGCGTCGTCGCGCATCTGCTCCGGGTCGATCGGGTAGCGACGGACCACCGAAATGATTCCTTCCACGAAGCGGTGCAGAGCTACCGCAACCGGTGCGCTGTCCAATCGGGCATCGGCGAGTACTGCGTCGATCGCATCGAGTTTGGTGTGGACCACGGCGTCGTGTAGTGCCTCTCGAGTTGCGAAGCGTCGGTGGACCAGGCGCCGGCTGACTCCGGCCTCAGCCGCGATCGCGGTGATGCTCGTGCTGGGGTCCTCGGCGAGGAGCCGGGCACCCGTTCGGAGTATTGCGTCAACATTCCGGGCCGCATCCACGCGCATAGCCGGAAAGCTACTCCTGCTGCACTTCAGGCGGTTTGAGTCACAGTGCTTCCTCAGGAGGCTCGAAGAGAAACGGCTCCGTGACCGTTCCTGGGCGATCGCCTACGCCGCCGGCCGCTGCATGGCGACAGTGGATGGGCGGCGGCGACTCGAAACGTCCGTTCTCCTGGCAGGTGTCCCACCGTTTCAGCCGCAGTTGAGACACTCCGGTGCGCGCCATTGCCTGTCAGAAGGCTTCCGTGATCGGTTCTGCTCGCCAGGTTCGTGGTGTGGCAGTGATGAGTGGGCGGAAGATCGTTGGGTCGGCCGCGCCGAGCAGGCGCGGGAAGGGGCGGCGAATGAGTAGGAAGCTGATCAAGCCGACTGCGGCGCCGAGGAGTAGTCCGGCGAGGACGTCGGAGGGGTAGGCGGCGGCGATGTAGATGCGGGCGAATGCCATGACCAGGGCGGCCCAGCAGCCGAGTTGGCTCGGTTGACCAGGAACAGTGTGGCGGTGGTCGCGCCGGCGAACACGGCGTGGTGGCTGGGGAAGCCGAAGGCGAGGCTGTGTTGGGCCAGGACCAGCAGCTCGGGAAAGACCATGTACGGGCGTCGTTCGGAGATCATGGTGGTGATGGGCTGGTTGATCGCGAGTGCTAGGAGCATGCCGATCGGCGCCCAGAATGCGGCAGCGATGGCCCGCGGGTCCGTTTTTTTCGACCGATCCACCAGCCGGCGAACATCAGCTCGGCGAAGACCACGATGCCGGACACTGTTGCGTAGCTCGACATCACTGGTTGTAGCCACGGCGTGGATCGGGTCAGGCCGTTGATGGTCATCAACAGCCGCACGTCGATGGTCATCAAAAGCTGCTGCACGTCGATGGTCATCAAGAGCTGGCCGTTGGTGGGCATGGCAGGTCCTCACGGTGGCTGCAAGGCAGCGGACACATCAACGGCCGGGCCCGGGTTACTGGTGTGCGTCTGTCATGGGTTGACGTCAGGGGTTGGTGGATTGTTGGGCGAGGCGGTGGAAGACGACCCGGCCGCCGTCCTGGGGTCCGCTAGAGCTGTTGGCTTGCTGGTAGTCGCCAGCCTGGAAGCGGACCGTCTTGCCTAGGAACTTGGTGGGGACGGGTGCGGTGCTCTGGCGGGTTTGGCCGTTGTAGGTGGCGGAGAAGGTCATGCTGCCGTTGCCCAGGTCGGTGATGGTGTAATCGAGTTGGTTATTGAGCCCGACGTTGTCCAGCAGCGGGTAGTTGATCAGCTTTTTGCCTTTGCCGACCTGCTTGACCACGACCCGCAGCTTGTTGTCCTGCACGCGCAGCATCACGTACGGGACGGAACTGATCGGGCCGGCCCCGTGGATCTGGCCCAGGATGATGCCCCCGCCGTCTTGGGGTAGCTGCAGCAGAGTCAGCGAGGCGGCCAGGGTGTGGACCCCGGTGCCGGCGCTGAAGTAGTGGAGGCTCTGCAGCTCGGTGCGCGGGTGGGTGGAGTTCTTGGTGGTCGCCCCGGAGGTGGGTGCCCAGAACATCAACCCACCGTCGGGGAGGGCGGTCATCCACGGCTCTTTGAAGGCCGCCGGTTCGATCGAGGCGGCATCACCTTTGTCGTTTGCCTCGGGCAGGCTCAGCTTCCAGCCGGACAGAGCGATCCCAGGCGGCGGAAGCGGTGGTGGGCTCGCGGGCGTCGCGGGTGCGGCGGTCTGGGATTCTGAGGCGCCGCCGCCGGAGTGGGCCAGGGTGGTCCACAGTCCGCCGCAGAGCAGGACTCCCAGGACCATGGCGGTGGCGACCCATCGGCGGTCACGCAGTACCGAGAGCTTGCTGGGGTGTCCTAGCCGTTTCACCGCGCCCACGCTAGCGCGGGCACTCATTGTGACGGCGGACTGTCCTCGAGGAGAGGCATAGTCGTGCTGGCGAGGTCACTGGTGCCGCCTGTTCGATCAATAAGCAGGAGGAGCAGGTTATGAACGTCTGGCCATCGCTTCGAGCGTCCAATGGTCGAGGGTCCGCGGGTCGCCTTCAGCGCGACGATCACGGTGTCGTGGGGCCGGCCGCGCACGAAGATCGTATCGCTGCCGAGGCCGATCGGTGAAATGCCGCTGGCGGTCGCCGGAGACTCACCACCGCTGGAGCGGCGAGCGCTTGGTCGGCCAAACAGGGTCACGATCGCGTGGACCCGGTCACCGACCGCCGCGATGCGCTCCAGGTGTGCGCGGACGACCTCCATCGAATCCGCGGTGCGGTTACCCGATCGCGGTGCCGAAGAGGTGACCGATGCCGTAGGTGAAGGCGAGTCCGATGGCTCCGCCGATGACGACGCGGGCCACGGCGCGGTGTACGTTGCTGCCCCCGATGCGGGCGCTGAGGGCCCCGGCGATTCCGAGTGCGATCAGGACCGCCACGAAGGTGATCGGTACCCGCCAGCCCGGCGGGGGAAGCAGGATCGCCAGCAGCGGTAGCAGCGCGCCGATGGTGAACGACAGTGCGGACGCGGCCGCTGCTTGGACGGGATTGGCCAGGTCGGCGGGGTCTAGATGCAATTCGGCGTCCAGATGCGCGGCGAGCGCATCGTGGGCGGTGAGTTCGGCCGCGACGGTGCGCGCGGTAGCTGCCGATAGGCCTTTGGCCTCGTAGAGGGCGGTCAGCTCGGCTAGCTCCGCTGTGGGCATTTCGGCGAGCTCCTGTTTCTCTTGCGCAAGCTCGGCGGTCTCGCTGTCGCGTTGGCTGCTCACCGACACGTACTCGCCCAACGACATCGACACGGCCCCGGCCACCAGCCCGGCCAGCCCCGCGGTGAAGATTGGCCCGCGGGCGGCGGTGGCCCCGGCCACCCCGACCACGATGCCGGCGACGGACACGATCCCGTCGTTGGCTCCGAGCACACCGGCGCGCAGCCAGTTCAATCGTCCCAACCCACCGCCGGCGTGTGGTTCGCCGGAGTGCGTCGGCTGATTCTCCGCCGCAGCCTGGATCTGGTCGGGGGACGGCTCGGCTCCATCCTCTGCGGTCATGCCACCACTGAAACGCTCCAGAGTGGGCGCGTCTAGGGAGTGGAGGCTGCCCTGGCCTTCTCTGGCCTGGACGGTTCCCGCACGTCGCGGTCTGCCGTCGCTTCGAGCGGGCTAGCCGGGGGTGGTCCCGGATCGTTGGAGGTTAAGTCAGTTGCTGAAGATGAGCGCGAACCCGAGAGCGAGTAAGACCATGATGAGCATGTCAGTCCTTGAGGATTCTGGTGCCTGGGCCGGTGTGGTGACACCACATCGCGTAGCCCGACCACTTTTCCGCACCGGTTCGGACATTCTCAATGGGCCGACCAGGTGTTCCTTGCCGGAACCCTACCGCCGGCCCGCCCGCCGATGCCCAGACGACGGGCACAGAGATCGCCGGCCGCACCAGGGCCCACAGCGTCGATGTCCTGGTACAGCTGGGGCTCGTCTCGCTCCGGACTGAGGTGGGTCTATGAACGATCTCCATCGGGATGCCGGTGACCATTGACTCGCTGACCGTGCGTGGCTGGATTCGCGCTGGCGCGTTGTTCGAGCTGTTCGCGCGCGCGACCGGGGCATCCTGTCCTGGTCTGGCTCGGCCGACCGCGATTTACGCGGCTAGCGACACAGCCGGGGAAGGCTCGCGGACGCTACAGACCGTCACTCCGCTGGCCGCCCACCTCGGAGTGCCGGTCAACACCCAATTCGGCAAGGCGACGAAACGGCGCTGGCCCGGGAGTTGGTCAGCCGTAGCGAACCGACCCTGATCTGCTGGCGACACGGCGAACTGTCCGTTATCGCAACCGCTTTAGCGGCCGTGGCTCCCACACCACCGACATCCTGGCCCGAGGACTGCTACGACCTGGTTTGGACCCTGGACCCAGCCGCAGGAGGTTGGTCATTCCACCAAATCCCCACCTACTCCTCGACGGCGGGGGCGACCGCGATCAGTCGATGGCCTAGTACTGCAACGGCAGTTGCTTGACTGGTGGTAGATCATTGCTGGTGTGGTGGTTGATGTTGCGGTGGTGGAGTTGGACCGGCTGCATTCTCGGGTAGCTGGCCGGTTCGCGCGGGCTGAGCCGCGGGCTCGTATGCGGGAGTATGTGGCTGGCTTGGTCGCCGGGTTGGAGCGCAAGAATGGCTGGACCCTGGCTGAACGTGCTGGTGAGGGCTCTCCGGACGGGATGCAGCGGCTGCTGCGGTGGGCCGATTGGGATATCGACGGAGTCCGCGATGACGTCCGCGACTATGTCGTGGAACAGCTCGGTGATTCGGACGCGGTGTTGATCCTCGATGACACCGGTTTCCTCAAGAAAGGTGTCCGCTCGGCCGGGGTGCAGCGGCAGTACTCGGGCACCGCGGGCCGGGTGGAGAACTGCCAGATCGGCACGTTCTTGGCCTACGCCACCCCGCGCGGGCACGCGTTGATCGACCGTGAGCTCTATGTGCCCGAGGTGTGGACGGCTGATCGGGAGCGGTGTCGCGCGGCGGGGATACCCGACGACGTCGAGTTCGCGACCAAACCGCGCCAGGCAATGGCGATGCTGCAGCGCGCGTTCGCGGCCGGAGTGCCGTTCGGCTGGGTCACCGCTGATGAGGCGTATGGCCAGGTCAAGTATCTGCGGGTGTGGCTGGAACAGCATGATGCGCCCTACGTGCTGGCCACCAAATGCAACGACACACTGATCACCCGCGACGCTGGGCAGCGCCGCGCCGAGGAACTGATCCGCGAGCTCCCGGCTCGGGCGTGGCGGCGGCTGTCGGTCGGCGCCGGCGCGCACGGGCCCCGCGACTACGACTGGGCACGTGTCTCGATCCGCATCAGCTGGGTGCCCGGGCGCGGGCACTGGCTGCTGGCTCGACGCAAGATCACTGAGCCTGGCCAGGCGCCCGGTGAGATCGCCTACTACGTCTGTTTCGGGCCTCGCCGATCCACCTTGGTCGATCTGGCCTGGATCGCCGGTTCGCGCTGGCGGATCGAGGAGTGCTTCCAGCAGGCCAAGAACGAGGCCGGGCTTGATCATTACCAGGTGCGCAGCTGGCGGGCTTGGCATGCCCACATCACCTTGTCGATGCTCGCCCTGGCCTGGCTCGCCGGAACAAAAGCGCAGCTCACAAAGGGGGAACCAGTACCGACAACCAGCACATGATCAGTCTCACGCTACCGGAGATCCGGCGACTGCTTGTCCACCTCGCCCTGCGACACACCCACAGCATCGAGCACGTCTGGTCCTGGTCCTACTGGCGCAGAAAACGCCAACACCAAGCCCGCCTCAGCCACTATCGACGACGCGGATACTTACTCACCTAACTGCCGTTGCAGTACTAGCTGACGACTCGATTCCACCTCGGTCCGAGGTTAGGCCGATGGCGCCGTCATCGTCGGGGACCGTGGAATGCACGGTCACTCGTGACGCTGGGCGCGGCCCTTGTGTCACAACACTGCTCGCAACGCCCGACGGGTCGTGGTCCGTCGCCCCGCTAGTCCCTCCACGACCTGAGCGCTCACCAACAGCACGTTTGCCGTTTGATCCCGCGGCCGGGCCCGGTTCGCCGAACCGAAGTGTTGGTGGACATCCAACGTGAGGAGCGTGTCGCATGCATTGGTCGGCTCGTGTCGTGAACGGCTGCACCGTTCTGACGGTTTCTGGCTCGATCCACGGCGTTGATGCGGCCAGACTCCAACTCCTGCTGCGCCCGGCCACGGGCCTCGTGCTGGATCTGCGCGAGGTAACGTTCCTGGACCCCGTCGGACTGGACGTACTCGCCGATGTGGCGTCGCGGTTCGCCGACCAGCCTTGGCCCTTAGCAATTGTCATCGGGGACCGCCACCAGCAGGTGCTACGCGTGATCGAGGACGCCCACCTCCAGGCTCTGCGACTATTCGACACTGTGGAGCACGCCGTCGCCGCCGGACCAATCCAGGACGAATGATCACACCGGTAAGGCAGCGCCCCGCTCACGGGCCTGGTACGTCATCACGTTCTGACGTACCAGCGGCGAGGGCCGACGGACACCTAACGTTCCCGTTCCACCTACTGGACAGAGGTCCTTTATCCGACGCACAAGATCACGCCTCGAAAGCGTGTAGGGCGCAAGCCCTCGTGGGTTCAAATCCCACCGCAACCGCCATTGAGCTGCGAAAACGTCGGTCGAGTCGATCAAGACCCGACCGACGTTTCGGCTTCTGGCTGCAATTGGTGGCTAAGGCTCCGCGCTCGAAGTTCGGACCGAGCCGGGGCATGACCCCGGGCGGAATGACACCCGGATCCGACGCTGACGAACGGGCGCCCTACGACCGTCGGTCCGGCCGCCTCGTGCTACCTCGGTGCGGTCCGGTTCGGGGATTCGTCTGGGCGACCTCCGGCCGGTCGGGCGTGGCACCCTAGCTGGCGAGGAGGTTGAGGGCGTCGTGGGTCGGGGAGGCGAGGACGGTACGTCGGAACCTCGAGCCGAGACCCATCTGCCCCCGCTCGAGGAAGGGTGAATCGGCCCTCGACCACCGTTTGAGACACCCTTCGCCAAGGGCTGCGCTTACGGTGCCCGAGGGCCTTCTTCGTGTGCCTGGCAGCTAGTTGCGGCCATCGCGGCCATCGCGGCCATCGTGGCCATCGTGGTGGTCGCGGTTGTCGCCGTGATGGTCGCCGTCGTCGTGGCGGAAGCACCGGTCGTCCCAGCGCTGGTTCCAGTCGTCGCAGAACCGGAAGTCCCGACCGTCGGTGGTGAAGGTAGCCAAAGAGACCGGGGCCACGACCGGCGCCGCGGCGGGAGCGATCGGGGTGGCGGCAGCCGCGGTGCCGGCGCCGAGCACGCCGAACGCGCCGATTCCGGCCGCGACGAGCGCGGTAGATAGAGATAGGGCCATAGCGGAACTCTCCTTGTTCTAAGGGGGTATGGGGTCTTCTAAGGGGTGTGGGGTCCTGGTGAGGATGTCGGTGGCGGTCGGTGGCGTGGCCTGGGTCGCTACCTCGCTGCCAGCCGTACATGTCGGTGACCATGGTCATCAGTTATCCACCGGTGCCTCCACGGTGGTCTCTCAAACGCCGCACCAAGAAGCGAGCTGGCGCTACACGCCGGGGTCCGGAGCGGGTGACGTAGGACACAACCGTACGCCCGGTCCGGCAAGTCCGGGGACATCGTTATCACACGCATAGCTGCCGTCCCGATAACGATGGGGGCATCCCAGGACCCGCAGCGGCCGCTGCGACGGCGCACCGCGTAGCTGCGGCACCGTCGACCCCCACAACTTCCGGGTCTGCTTGGGTTTCCCTGTCCACTGAATCGTGGCGTCCGGTGATCTTGTGAGACCAGAGGCTCCTTGAGCGTGGGCGATGGGCCCAGCGAGAGGGTGCGTGCGGTAAGCGACGCGTTCCGTCACCGTTAGCGGATCGGATCCTCCACTCAGACGGCGCTCGCGCCCAGTGGGTACTAGGGGAGTGGTGTGCCTCGAGCCGGTGACGGGCGTGGCGTCGAGGCGTAGGCCGGCAATGAGTTCCAGGTCAGCCGGCTTGAGCCTTCAGCTGATCCTTTCACCGGGCGTCGGCGTGGGGTCGGCTACCGGAACGCGGCGCTGAATGTCGGCGGCGTCTACACCGAGGATCTGCGTGATCCCCGCCTCGCCGATGCCTTTCATTTGACCTTCGTGCGCTCCCCCATGGCGCACGCCCGGATCCTGGGCGTCGACACCGCGGCGGCGGCCGCCGCACCCGGGGTTGTCGCTGTGCTCACGGGCGCGGATCTCGGGCTGGCGTCGGCCCCGCCGATGATGCCCGACTTCAACCAGGCTATGGCCCTGCCCCCGCTCGCGTCCGACGTCGTCCGCTATGTCGGCGAGTGTGTCGCCGCCGTCCTCACCGAGCAGGCCTATCAGGGTGAGGACGCCGCGGGTCTGGTGGACGTGGAGTACGAGCCGCTGCCGGCGGTCGTGGACATGCGTGACGCGGCGCGCGATGACGTGCTGCTGTTCCCGGAGTCGGGCACCAACACTGTCTGCACCTTCGGGCCCGCCGACTTCGCCGAGGACCTGTTCGCCGGCTGCGAGGTCGTCGTCACCCAGGAGGTGCACAACCAGCGTGTCGCCGTCGCGTCGATGGAAAGCCGCGCGGCGGCGGTGGTGCCCGATGACGGTGGCCGGCTCACGATGTGGTTGTCCACCCAGGCCGCGCAGTTGGCGAGGGGTGCGGTGGCGATGTGGCTGGGCCTGCCGATGGAGCAGGTGCGAGTGATCACCCCCGACGTGGGCGGCGGTTTCGGGGCGAAGGTCGGGGCCGACCCGGAGCACGTGGTGGTGGCCGCGGCCGCGCGGCACGTCGGGCGTCCGGTGCGCTGGGCGGAGTCCCGTTCGGAGAACATGGTCGGAATGTGCCAGGGCCGGGCCCAGCTCAACACGGTCACCGTCGGGGGCAACCGGGACGGGAAGGTGCTGGCCTACCGGCTTGACGTGCTGCAGGACAGCGGCGCTTACCCGCGGTTCGGCGCGTTCCTGCCGGCGCTGACCACCCTGATGGCGCCCGCCGTCTACGACTTCCCGGCGATCGAGACGCGGGCCCGCAGCGTGGTCACCAACACCACTCCGACTGGGGCGTACCGGGGCGCGGGGCGACCGGAGGCGACCCACGCCATCGAGCGCGGGTTGGACCTGTTCGCCGCGGAGATCGGCATGGACCCGGCCGAGGTCCGCCGGCGCAACCTCCTGCCGGCATTCACCGAGCCGCACTCGACGCCGACCGGCGCGGTCTACGACACCGGCGACTACCCCGGAGCCTTGGATCGCGTCCTGTGGGCGGCGGGCTACGACGACCTGCGTGCCGACCAGGCGCGTCGCCGCGAGCGCGGCGATGTCATGCAGCTAGGCATTGGCCTGTGTGTCTATGTCGAAATTACTGGCGCCCCGCTGGAGGGCGCACCGAGCGAGGTCGCTGACATCCAGGTTCATGCGGACGGGTCCGCAACGGTGCTGACCGGAACGTCCCCGCATGGCCAGGGCCACGCCACGGCGTGGGCGATGCTCGCCAGTGAGGAGACGGGGATCCCGATCGACAAGATCGCCGTCGTGCACGGCGACACCGACCTCGTCCCGGACGGCACGGGTACCTTCGGCTCACGCAGCCTGCAGCAGGGCGGCGCGGCGGTCCGCCAGGCCACCATCGAGCTCGTCGAGATCGCGCGACAGCGGGTTGCCGAGCTGCTGGAGGCCAACCCGGACGACATCGTCGTCGATACCACCCGCGCCGCGCTGCAGGTCGCGGGCTCACCGGCCACGGCAGTCACGTTCGCCGAGCTCGCGGCGAAGGAGCCGTTGCAGGTACGCAGCGTCTTTACCGCGCCCGGCCCGACGTTCCCCTTCGGCGCCCACGTGGCGGTCGTTGAGGTCGACGTCCGCACCGGCAAGGCCCGGCTGCGGCTGATCGCGGTCGACGACGCCGGCACGGTGCTCAACCCGCTGTTGTGCGAGGGCCAACGCCACGGCGGCTACGCGCAGGGTGCAGCACAGGCGCTGATGGAGGAGGTTCGCTACGACGTCGACGGCAACCCCGAAACCTCAACGCTCGCCAACTACCCGTTCCTGTCGGCCACCGAGGTGCCGAGCTTCGAGCTCGTCGAGATGGCCACACCCACCTCCTACAACTCGATGGGTGCCAAGGGGATCGGCGAGGCCGGCACCATCGGCGCCACCCCGGCCATCCACAACGCCGTGATCGACGCGGTCGCGCATCTCGGCGTCCGGCACATCGACATGCCCACCACCCCGCAGCGGGTGTGGAAGGCGATCAACCAGGCCACGGAGGCCCGACAGACCACAGAGGCGGCGTCCTGATGCAGGTCAACACCACCGTCAACGGCGAGGCGCGCCGCGACGAGATCGAGGACCGGCTGCTGATGGTCCACTACCTGCGCGACGTGTGCGGGGTGACCGCCCCCAACGTCGGCTGCGACACCACATCCTGCGGTGCGTGCACCGTGCTGTTGGACGGCGAGTCGGTGAAGTCCTGCACGGTACTCGCCGTCCAAACCGACGGCCGGGAGGTTTCCACCGTCGAGGGCCTGGCCGCCGCCGACGGCACGCTGCACCCGGTCCAGGCCGCGTTCCGCCAGGAGCACGGGCTGCAGTGCGGGTTCTGCACGCCGGGCATGGTGATGGCGGCAGTCAGCCTGCTGCACGACAACCCGAAGCCGACTGAGCAGGAGGTACGCCAGGGGCTGGAGGGCAACTTCTGCCGGTGCACCGGCTACCACAACGTCGTGCGGGCCGTGCTGGCCGCCGCCGCCGACGGGGTGACTGCATGATCCCGGCCCCGTTCAGCTACGTGCGCGCCGACTCGGTCGCGCACGCCGTCCAGCTACTCGGGCAGCACGGCGACGACGCCAAGCACTTCCTGCACGTCCGCTCGCCGGAGCCGGACGCGTCCGAACACTAGCGCCGCGCCTGTCTCCAGCGCATCCTTCCACAGCTCGTAGCTGTAGAAGCCACGTTCGGCAAGTATCAGCATGTCCGACTCGAAGTCGCCCAGGAGCTTGTGAGACAGGCGTCGCTCGCCGGTGCTCCAGGTCCCGATAGCCGCGGACACGATAGCGTGGGTGCCGGATTCCCCGAGGTCGACCACGCGGGCCACAGGAAAAGCACTGGGCCCATTCGCGGGTAGTCGTGCGTCGAGAGTTGGGCGGCGGGCAGGCGTGTCTTGGGTCACCAAAGGTGACCTCTTTGTCCTCCGTTCATCTTTTGGGCGGTTCTCGTCCACTACGTGTCCCTAACGTGCCCGGCGAGCGGCCACCCCGAGCCGCGTAACTGACGCGTCTTCGGACCGAAACCTCGGAGGAACATCAGTGAAGCTCAAGCAGCACGGTGCTGTGCTCGCCATGGTCGCCGCCGGAGCGTTGGCGCTGGCGGCATGCGGCAGTAACTCGACTCCCTCGGGGGGGAGCGGCGCGTTGGGTTCCGACGGTCTGGCGGGCTCTTGCGGTGGCAAGCAGAGTCTGTCCGCTGAGGGCTCCAGCGCGCAGAAGAACGCGGTCGATGTGTTCGTGCAGGCCTACCAGGCGAAGTGCCCCGGCTCCAACGTCGCCTACAATCCGACCGGCTCCGGCGCCGGTGTGAAGCAGTTCAACGCCGGGCTGGTCGACTTCGGCGGCTCGGACTCCGCGCTGAATGCCGCCAACGGCGAGGTCGCCGCCGCCCAGGCGCGCTGCAAGGGCAACCCGGCGTGGCACCTGCCGATGGTGTTCGGCCCAGTGGCGCTCGGTTACAACCTGCCCGGCGTGACCAACCTGGTGCTCAACGGGGAGACCACCGCGAAGATCTTCAACGGCACCGTCCAGACCTGGAACGACCCAGCCATCGCCGCGCTGAACAGTGGCAAGCGACTGCCGGCACAGCCGATTAACGTGATCTTCCGGTCGGATCAGTCGGGTACCACGGACAACTTCCAGAAGTACCTGGCCGCGGCCGGCAAGGGCGCCTGGACGCAGAAGGCCGGCAAGACCTTCAACGGCGGCGTCGGCACCGGCTCGCAGGGCTCCGCCGGGGTAGCACAGGCGATCTCCAGCGCGCCCGGCACGATCGGCTACATCGAGCTGTCCTACGCCCAGGACAACAAGCTGGCAATGGCCCAGCTGGACTCCGGCTCCGGCCCGGTCGCGCTGACCGACGACTCGGTCGGCAAGGCCATCGCCGGTGCCAAGGTCACCGGTCAGGGCTACGACCTGCGGCTGGACCTCAAGTCGGTCTACGGCGGCAACGCCGCGGGCGCCTACCCGCTGGTCCTGGCGACTTATGAGCTGGTCTGCTCGAAGGGTTACGATCCGGCGGTGGCCCAGGCGGTCAAGGCCTTCCTAACCACCGCGGCGACCGGCGCACAGGCCCAGCTGCCCGCGGCCGGCTACGCGCCGCTGCCGGTCGCATTCCAGCAGAAGCTACTGACCGCCATCCAAGCCATCAGCTGACCCCTGTGCCGTGAGAAGCCGAAGTTTGACAGTTCCTCGCTCTCCCATCCCGTGGCTCCGGAGAAGCGGCGTGCGCTGCGCTGGGGCGCACGGGATGACACCGCCCATTAGTGACTGGCATCACACTGACTATTGATTTACGTCTCGCCCGCGCGCCTTTGTGGTTGTCGCGTCCAAAGGAATCGACAGTTGATGCGTCATCCGTCGACCGCCTTGCCCTGTGGCAGGATCTCGCTCGATTGTGGGTTGGCGGCTACTACCGGTGACATGGGGGACGGCACGATGGAACAGAGTTCACCGGGGGAGCTTGCCGATGCCCCCGCGGTGGTGGCCGACGCGCGCCCGCGCGAGGGTGGGCGCGTGGCGGCGGTGTGTGAGCAGCCGTCGGAGTCGGTTTCGGGTACGAGCCGCTGTACGTGTTCGCCCGGCAGGAGGATGTGTTGGTCGGCGGCGCGCAAGTGCTTGTCCGGCGGGTACCGCTGCTCGGGCGGATCGGGTACGTCTCCTACGGGCCCATCGTCGCCGGCGGAGCGCCCCGGGCGGCGGTGGTCGCCGCGCTGGCCGACGCACTGGACGAACTGGCCCGCACCCGGCTGAGTGCCCTGTTTGTCCAGCCGGTCGAGGGCGACGACATCAGCGCCGCGCTGCTGGCCAGAGGGTTCCGCGCCTCCATGGCGGGGGTGGCGCCGCCGGCGACGGTGGGGATCGACCTGTCCGCCACCGAGGAGCAGCTCCGCGCCGGGCTGAGCAAACGGATCCGGCGCTGGACAGGCAAATGGGCCAGCTCAGGGGTGGCGGTGCGCCGCGGCGGGGTCGCGGACCTGGAGATCCTCGCCGACCTGCTGCGGCGCACGGCACAGCACCAGGGCTTCTCCGAGCTGTCCCCTGACTACGTGCGCACGCTGTACCACCAGTTCACCGACGCCGGTCACGTCGACATCTTCGTCGGCGAGGTCGACGGCGAGCCGGTCGCCGCGGAGCTGTTCACCACCTGCGACGCCGTGCTGCGCTGCCGGCTCACCGGCATGGACCGCTCCAGCCCGGCGGTGCGGCTCAGCGTCACCTCCGCACTCGACTGGGAAGCCATGAAGTGGGCCAAGGCCCACGGCTTTGCCGAGTTCGACCTCGGCGGGCTATCCGCCTCGACGGCCGCAGTCGTGGCGCGGGACGGCTTCAGCTGCCCGCGCCTCGACGGGGCCGCACGGTTCAAGCTCGGCTTCGGTGGGCGGCTGCACCACTACCCCCAAGCGGTCGAGTTGATCTCCTCGCCGGTGCTGCGCCGGGCCTACGACATCCTCGGCTCCGGATCCGCCGGCCGCGTGGTTCTCGACAAGGCCAGACAATGGATGCGACACCGCTCTACCGCCCGCTGAGCACGATCCTTCGCCACCAGGACACCACACCGATGGCCTACCTACGCGCCGTCCGCCTGGACCAGCGAGGTCATCCGCGAGCGGCTGTGTGTACTCATCGCAGGCGACCAGGCCTTCTGGCGGTCGGGAGTGTGCAGCCTGGGGTTGTTCCACACGACCTCCCAGGTCGCGACGGCCCGGCACGCCTTGGCCAAGCAGACCGCTGGACTCCCCGGTTTCGCCGGGGCGCCGGTTGCTGGAGTCGGCTTTAGGTTTGGTTTTGTGGTTGCGGAGTCTGGCCGCATCAACGCCGTGGATCGAGCCAGAAACCGTCAGAACGGTGCAGCCGTTCACGACGCGAGCCGACCACTGCATGCGACACGCTCCTCACGTAGGGATGTTCACCAAGACTCCGGTTCGGCGAACTGGGCCGGGCGCGGGATCACAGGGCAGACGTTTCGTTGGTGAGCGCTCAGGTCGTGGATAGACCAGCGGGGCGACGGAGCATGGCCCGTCGGGGGTTGCGGAGAGTGTTGTGACACAAGGGCCGCGCCCAGCGTCACGAGTGACCGTGCATTCCACGATCCCTGACGATGACGGCGCCCTCGGCCTAGCCTCGGGCTGCGGAGGGAAACGGAACGGTATCCGGCGGCAGTGACTGTTCCAGCTGGTCAGAGAACTCTTCCAACTTCTCCGAAGTTGGTATCCTGCACGGACAACACTGCGGGTCGCGGGCCTACCGGCGCTCGGGCCGCCGCCCGGCACGGTCCTGTCAGACTCCGCGGCCACCGTCGCCCGGTTCCTCACCGACCTGGCTCCGCACTGGCGCCCGGCCACCCCCATCGATGTCGCCGCGGACATCGTGGCCGGCCACGTACTGATCCGTCCCGGTCTGCGGCCCTCGAGCATCGCCGGTTATCTGGCCGCGATCTTGGTAGCCCACCAGGCGGCGGCGATCCCCGCCCCGGACATCCCGACCGCGGCCATGCCGAGCGTGGCCAGCGCGGTGGGGGAGATGGCCAATCCGGGCCAGCACGACGCGGTCCGCCGGGCGCTGGCCGGCATCCGACGCCACCCCACCCTGGCACCGGCCCCGCGGCGCAGCGCGCTACGCCCGGCCGACATGGCCACGAACCTGCAGGACCTGGACCCAGACGAGCACCTGGCCGACGCCCGCGACGCCGCCCTGCTGGTCATCGGGTGGACTGGTGCGCTGCGCACCGACGAACTGCACCGCCTCGACGTACGCGACATCGTCACCACCGACGACGGCCTCCTAGTGCACCTACGCCGCTCCAAGACCGACCAGACCGGCACCGGCCGCACAGTCGCCATCACCCCACCGGAGGACCCCCTCGACGCGGTAGCGGCGTGGGTGCGCTGGCGCAACCGCCTGGCCGCCCACGTCTTCCACACCGGACCCGCCTGGCGTGGCATCGACCGCTACGGCCGACGACCCCGACCCACCCGACTCACCACCAAATCCCTGGACGCGATCATCGCGATCTCGTTCGGGACGCAGACCCGGCCGAACGCGCCGAGCGTGAGCGCGAGAATCGCCACACCGGCCGCTAGGCTCAGCGCGACCGCAGCGATCCGGTGCCCTAGGTAGAGCTGCGAGACCCCGATGACGGCGGTCACCGCGGCGGCAAGGCACCACAGCGCCCGCCGCGTCGGGTACCCAAGGTCGTGGCGGGTTAGCCATGCCGCCAGCCCGACGACGACCGCCGCCGCGGTCGCGGGCCCGGACACCGTCATCGGGTCCCAGACCAGGGCCTGGTCGCCCAGAAGCCGCCCGAGGAAGCCTTTCCCGGCGAACACCACCGCGGCCACCGTGGCCAGCGCCACCGCGACGCAGATCAACGGCGTCGGACGTCGCCACCGCATTGACAGCCACCCGGCCAGGGCCAGCAGCGCGAGCGGGGCGATCGTGTCGGCGGCCCGGGAGGTCCAGCTCACCGTCACGTGGTTGACCAGCAGGTGCAGCCACGTGGGGCCGGTGTCTGGGTAGAGCCAACCGCCGCGGCGCGGTGGCGCACCGGCCAGCGCGCCGCGGCGGTAAAGCTGCCACACCAACGCCGTGCCGAACACCGCGCACGCCCAGATGCTCGCCACGATCATCCGACACGGCCAGCCAACCCGAGCTCGGTGCGACCCACCCATACCGTTCAGAATGCCGTGCGACCCCCAAGCCTGACGCTGGCGGGGGGCCCTGGCGCTGGCAGGGATCTCCCCCCGCTGTAGGGCACAGGTGGTTGCACCGCCGCTGGCGCAGGCAACGCTCTCAGCGGAGGTGCGCGACGATGGCGGCATGAAAACCGATCGAGATCGGGCACTGGTGCGATGCCTGATCCCGGATCTTGACTCGCGCCGCGCGAGCGGATGCACTGTGCTGACATTCCTGAAGGAGTGGGGGTCGGTCAACCGTTGTTTTTCGGGTTCTTTCTCGTGTTTTGGTCGGCGTTGATCGCGGTCGGTGTCAAGGCTGGCCATAGGCCACCCGGAGGGCGTGGCCTTGACACCGACGAGAACGGCGCGATCATCACGGCGAGAGAGAATCCGATGATCGGGTTATGTGGTTGTGGGACGCTTCATCGGTGGGTGTGTGGCAGAGCCGGGTGGTCCCGGCTGCAGACATTCCTTCGCCCGTGGGCATGAAGCGATACGGGAGGACCGGACGGGGCCAATCAGTTTATCGACCACGCCTCGCGGGGGTCAGTCAGACCAGCGGCCACGCGCCCGGAGCTTGTCGATCGCCTCATGCCGCGATGGGACTGGGTCGCTCCAGGGCACGGACATGCCCATCGCGCAGCCCGTAGTAGACCAGCTTGAGCAACACCCGAGCAGCGGCGACCTTCGCGAGGTTGCGCCCGCTGCGGCGGCCGGGTCGGCCTCGGCGGTCCGCGATCCGGGCGCGGTGGGCGGTAATCAGCGGCTCGGAGCTGCGTTGCACTGCTTCGACCGCGGCGCACCGCACGAGCGTGTTGCCCTGTTTATCTGTGGCCACCGTGGTGTCAAGGCCGCGCGACCCCTCGTTGACTCACTTGTTTTTGGATCTTCTTCGATGGCCGTGGGGCGCGCGTTTAGCTCGGTGGCGGCTGTCCAGGCTCGGGCAGCGCCCGACCGCGCAGCGGCCGCAGGGCCTTGACAGCGAGACCGAGCGGCGCACCCTGGCCGCCGGCGAAGAAGATCTTCGTGGGTTGTTGCTTCAGCTGGTAGGCATCGTCGGCTCCCTCGAGTCGGGCCTGGCTCGTCTACCCCGGTGTGTGTCGGGCGCCCCTGCTTATCTAGGTCCTCGACCACTTGGGGTCGGCGACAAGATGGCGATTGGGGTGACTCAACTCGGGTTGCGGCCGCTCACTCTTGGTCGGCTGTCCGGTGAGGAACCGGCAGCTACAGGGTTGCTGGGAGCTGACCGCGGGTTCATCGGTTGGTCGGGCGCGGCGACTTGCCCGGGGTGTTGGGCGGATCAGGCGGCGGGTGCGAGAACCTGGTCGCCCAGGTTGCGCAGGGTGTGGTGGCAGCGGCGGGCGAGCTTGCGGGCGACCGACAACAGCGCCAACTGGCCATCCAGGCGGGCCTTGACCTGCTGGAAGTAGGCATGATCGGGCGAGCTGGGGCGTCCGGCGTACACGGCGGACTCATACAGTGCCCAGCGCAGCAGAACCGGGCCTTGTCGGGCCAGATGCCCAGCGGTGCGACGGCCGGCGGAAGAGTAGACAGTGACATCCAGCCCGGCGTGGCGCACAGCGTCATCGGAGCTGCGGAACCGGCGAGTGTCTCCCATCTCAGCCCAGATCGCCACCGAGGTCAGCGGCCCAACGCCGTAGTGTGCGGCCTGCAACGCCTTGCACGCGGGCTGCCGCCGGGCGATCCAGTGGATCTGTTCACGCGCGTTGCCCAACTCCTCGGAGAGCCGATCGACCTGTCGCATACCGGTGTCGATTGCGATGCGGGTCGCCGGGGATAAGTGCGCCGCGGCGATGCGTTCCCGTCCGGCCGCCGACATCGCTTTGACGTCGAGGTCTACGACGCCCATGTGATAGAGACCGGCTTGTACCCGCTGCAACCAGCCGGTGCGCTCATCGAGCAGGTCCTTATAGAGGCGGACCAGTGCGCGAGCCTCCAGCACCGGCTCCGGTGGGATCCACGACTCCGGAATCCGGCCTTCCAACAGCAGGTCCCGCAGCAGCTGGGCGTCGGTACGGTCGGTCTTGGCGCGCCGTTTCGGGCCCCGACGCGCCGCGGTCTCGGCCGGCTCCGCCATATGGGCCTCGATGCCGGCCCGCTGAAGTTCCTCGACGACGTAGCGCCAGCCCGTGCAACCTTCCAGAGCGAACGCCACGCCGGCACGGCCGCTGAACCGGCCTAACCATCGCCTCAAGGTTTCCCGGTCTCCCGGCGCGATCTTGCCCCGGAGCACCTCCCCCGAATCGAGATCTACATAGTCGAACGTCAACTGCGATCGATGAATGTCGATCCCGCCCACCACCGACATGACAACCTCCCCAACCGGCTCACCGTTGGACGAACAGGCCGCCGGCGGCGGCCGCCACATTCCATCTTGGTGATCCGACCACGGTGCACGGTGGCGTCGGACTCACGGTGACGCGGAGTCAACCCCGCCCCACTGGTCAGCTTGTCCGCCGTGGCGAACCGGGCCGGGTCACCGATCTCGGCGACAAAGATCGAGGCGAACACCGGGCCGATCCCACTAATCCGCTGGATCGCCCGGTAACCCGGATGCCCGGCCAGGACCTGGGCGATCACGAAATCGAACCCGGTGATCTCCGTACCCAACATGGCGATCAGATCACGCAGCGAGGACACCCGTGCCGCATACGCCGGCTCCAACGACAATTGATCTAACAATGCGGTGCCCTCGACACAGAACAGATCCGACATGCCCACCGCAACACCACGCTTGGCTAACACCGCGTGCACCGAGGACTTCGCGCTCGCCCGCCACCGTGACAATTTCGCGCGGTAGCGCACCAACTCGCGCAACGCCCGAGTCGGCGCCGGCGCGATATGCGCCTCCGGGAGCCGACCCATCCGCAACAGGTCAGCCAGATCCGCCGCGTCACGCTCATCGTTCTTCACCCGCCGATAAGAGAATCCCTTGATCCCCAACGGGTGCGCCAAATGGACCTCCGCACCCAACTCTTGCAGCGTCTCAACCGCCCAGTACCAGCCATAAGTGGCCTCCAACACCACCCTCGGCTCAGGCCCAGCCGCCGTCATCGCCGCCCGCAACGCCTCCGGAGTACTCGGAAACCGGTCCATGGAACCCAGCCGCTGCCCGTCAGCACCCATCCGCACCAACACCGTCCGCCGACGATGCAGATCAATACCCACGAACTGCCGACCCGCGTACGATCCGCTCACAGGGGCCTCCCTTGTTGTGAGTCATGAGCAACCCCCAAGCATGGGGGAAACCCACGAGGAGCGGAGGCCCCGCTCCTTCATCGCATCAGTTTCTGGCGTCATTAACGGAATCGATGCGTCCAGACTCAAACTTCTGCAAGGTCCCAACGCCAGCCTCGTGGGGTCTATCCCATGATCGGTGTTTCCGGCGGTTTGGTTAGTAGGTTTCAGCGGCCGGCCAGCGGTCACTGAAGGTGATGGCGAAGGCGTTGATCACGGGTTGCCAGCGCATCGTCCATCGTGCGCGGCCTGTGCCGGTGGGGTCCAGGCTGCGGGTCACAAGGTACAGGCATTTGAGCGCGGCCTGTTCGCTGGGAAAGTGTCCGCGTGCTCGCACGGCCCGGCGGTATCGTGCGTTCAGTGATTCGATCGCGTTGGTCGAACAGAGCACTTTCCTGATCTCCATGTCGTAGTCCAGGAACGGCACGAATTCGTTCCACGCGCCGCGCCACAGTCGGATCATCGCACCGTATTTCTTCCCCCATTTCTCCTCGAGCTCGTCCAACGCGACGAGCGCGGCATCGGGATTGGGCGCCGTGTAAATTGGTTTGATGTCACGCTTGATCGCGTCGGCGTCTTTGCGTGAGGTCAACCGGAACGTATTCCGAATGAGATGGATAATGCACGTCTGTACGATGGTCAGTGGCCATACGTTCTCGACCACCTCGGGCAGGCCCTTCAGCCCGTCGCAGACCACGAAGAACACGTCACGCACACCCCGGTTCTTCAGATCGACCAGCACGCTCATCCAGAACTTCGCCCCCTCGCCGCCGGTGCCGGCCCACAACCCGAGCACGTCCTTGCGGCCGTCCACGGTGACGCCGATAGCGGCGTACATGGGCCGGTTAGCGACCTGCCCGTCCCGCACCTTGGTTCTGGCGCACGTTGCGTGATTTGTGCTGGTCTGTATCAGCAGGCGTGGAGGACTCGCGTGCGCAGGAGGTCAAAGTTGGCGCGGCCGAACCCCGAGTTCCGCGGTTGATGGGCACATAGGCTCCTTCTGATTCGTGTTTGTGCTGGTAGTGGGTCTGCGGCGTCCTCGGAATCTCCGAAAAGCGTGGGCACACGACTTGTGGTGTCGGGCTTGATCACGCTGGCTGTTCCTGGTCGGCTGGTGGGCATGTATCTGCGGGCGACGCAGCGGAAGAACCGGGACGGCACGGTCGTGCGATACGTGCAGCTGGCGCACAACCGTCGGGTGGACGGGGTCACGCAGGCGCAGGTGCTGTTGAACCTGGGCCGGGAGGACCAGCTCGACCGCGACGGGCTGGCGCGGCTGGTCACCTCGATCAACCGCTACCTGGGCACCGCTGATGGGGCGGTGGCGGATGCCACGCAGCTGGTCGGGGACGGGCTGTCCGTGACCGGCTCACGCCCGGTAGGGGCGGTGCACCTGCTCGACGGGCTGTGGCGGGCGCTGGAGATCGACACCGCGCTGCGCAAGGTACTCGGGCCGCGCCGGTTCGCCACCGACGTGGAGCGGGTGCTGTTCGCGCTGGTCGCCAACCGGGCCATCGACCCGATGTCGAAGCTCTCCGCGGGCGAGTGGGCCAGCCACGACGTGGCGATCGACGGACTCGAGTCGATGGACGAGGACCAGGCCTACCGCGCCATGGACCTGCTGGTGGAGGCCGACGCCCAGGCCGAGGTACAGGAAGCGGTGTTCTTCGCCGTGGCCAACCTGCTCAACCTCGAGGTCGACCTGCTGTTCTTCGACACCACGTCCACCTATTTCGAGCGCGACACCGAGGACAGCGGCGACGAGGCGTTCCGCCGTTACGGCCACTCCAAGGACCACCGTGACGACCTCCCGCAGATCGTCATCGGGCTGGCCGTCACCAAGGAGGGCATCCCGGTGCGCGTGTGGTGCTGGCCCGGCAACACGTCCGATCAGGCAATCCTGCCCGGAGTGAAGGACGACATGCGCGGCTGGCGCCTCGGACGCGTCATCACCGTCGTCGACCGCGGATTCTCCAGCGCGGACAACCTGGCCTATCTGCGCCGCGCCGGCGGGCACTTCATCGCCGGGATGCGCATGCGCGACGGGAATCCGCTGGTCGAGCAAGTACTCGCCCGTCAGGGCCGCTACCAGCAGGTCAAAGAGAACCTGCGAATCAAGGAAGTCCGCCTCGGAGCTGACACCGACGTGCGGTTCGTCATCTGTCACAACCCCGAACAGGCCGAGCGCGACCGCACCCAACGCGAAGACGCGCTCACCCGACTGGAAGCCGAGCTCGAGCGGATCAAGCAGGCACGCGAACGCGACCGCAAGAAGACGAACGCGACAACCCGACAGAAGGCTGAAGCCGCGCACACCAAGGCCGAATGCGCACTGCGCGATCACCCGACCCTGGGCCGCTGGCTGCACCAGTCACCGACCGGCAGGTTGTCACTCAACCGCGCGAAGATCAAGCAGGAGGAACGGCTGGACGGCAAGTACCTCATCGCCACCTCCGACCCACACCTCAGCGCCGAGGACACCGCCCTGGGCTACAAGAACCTCCTGGAAGCCGAGCGCGGATTCCGCGACCTCAAGTCCAGCCTGCTACTGCGGCCGGTCTTCCACCGGCTCGAACACCGCATCCGTGCCCACGTCCTGCTGTGCTGGTTGGCGCTACTGCTCGTGCGCCTCGCCGAACGTCGCGCCGGCATGACCTGGCGGCGCATCAACACCGAACTCAGCCGGGTCCACGCCGTGACGCTGACCGGCAGCGCCGGCACCGCCGTGCACACCACACCGCTCACCACCGCCCAGGCGGCCATTCTGCGCGATTGTCAGGTATCCGCCCCGACCACCGTGACCGCGCTAGACCCGGCCTGACCAGGCAAAACACCCACCCGAGCCTGGCGAACGGCGTAGGCACACGCCCCCTCCGCGCCCTCACGGGCGTTCCCCCAGGTCAAACCCCGAATCCGACCCGCCCATGTGCCTCTCAACTGCGGAACCCGGGCGAACATCTGTCGCTTCAGCATTTTGATCTTATTGACGGTGCCTTCGACCCGGCCGGAGCTGTGCTGCAGGGTCAACCCGGCGTGGACGGCGGCCTCGTCGCGGCGCAGGTTGCGGGCGAAGGACGCCATCGGTGTCAGGGTGTCCTGCTCGACGGCGACGATCCATTGTCCGAGGTCTTCGCCGCGCAGCTCGGTCATCATGGTGGCGAATCCTCGGACGTGAGTGGTGAGCCGGTCGAGCTCGGTGTCTGTCTCCCGGATCTGGCTCAGATGCTGAGCGTGCTCGGGGCGGAGCCGGTCTGGGTGGGTCATGATCCAGCTCGTGACCTCGCGGACGGTTGGGGGTTTCGGGCCGGGTAGCGCGGCGTGTCCTCGACCGTCGCGGAATTGGCGTAGGTAGCGCTGGACGGCCAATTCCCCGCCCGGATAGCCGAGTTTCTTGATCTCCCGGAACAGGCCGGTGGCGTTGCGTTGACCCTCGTTCCACCTCTGGTGCAGATACTCGATGTGCTCATCGACGAGGTGCGCGCGTTGCTCGGTCTTGGCGGTGAGGTCCTCGACCGAGCGCGCTTGGATGAGCTTGCGGACTGTGGCCGGGTGTAGGCCCAGCTGGCGACCGATCGCCACTTTCGACAGGCCCTGCTCCCAGAGTTCGTGCACCGCCGAGCGCTGTTCCCGCATCCGGGTGACGATCTTCTTCTCCGGAACAGACCGGATCAGCGGTGGCGCCGCCCCTGGTCCGGCGGCTGTCGCCGAAGATATGCCCGCGCAGGTGACAGGGGTGAGGTGGGCGCGGTGCGCGTTGACCGTTTTCTCCACGGCGTGGCCCAGGTTGCGCCATAGGTGCCACCGATCGGCGACCTGCACGGCGTCTGGCGCGCCCAGTCGGGCTGCTTCGGCATAGGCGCCTGCGCGGTCACGGCAGATCACCTCCACCCCGGGATGATCGAGTAGCCAGGCCTCGAGGGTCGCGGTCTCGCGGTCGGGCAACAGGTCGACCGGGCGGCCGCCAATCATGTCGATCACGACGGTGCCGTAGACATGGCCGCGGCGTAGAGCGAAGTCATCAACGCCGAGCACCGGTAACTTTCCGACGTGTGGGTCCGGCAGGCCGCGCAACAGCCGCAGCAAGGTGTCGCGGCTGGTCGGCATTCCCAGCCGCGCGGCCAGTCGAGTTCCCGCTCGTCCGGCGAGCGCGACCGCGATGGCGGTCAGCGCCGAGCGCAGCAACGACGTGTGCCGCAACCGCGGACCGGTCAACGCCGCGGGCTGCTCAACGAAGGTGCGCGCCGCGCACCTCGGGTTGTCGCAGAAGAACCTGCGGACCCGCACCCGCAGCACCACCGCCCGATCCGCTATCGGAACATCATCCAATCGCCGCTGATAGCGGCTGTGCACGCGGGCCGAACCATGCCCGCACCGCGAGCACTCCGCCCCGGCCGCGCGGACACGAACGTCCAAAATTATCCCGGCGCCGCCGGCGGTCACGGCCTCGATGACCACCGACTCCAGATGCGGCAGCAACACCTCAAGATCACATTGCCGTGATCTTTCGCGACACCGATCCACAAATTCCTACGACACACGCCGAGTACACGGCCGATCACGCAACGTGCGCCAGAACCCGTACCTTGACCACGATGGCATCAACGAAGATTGCTACGTACACCGCGTCCAACGGCCGACTGGCCCACTCCTGCATCTCGGCCACGACCTTGTCGGTGATCCGTGAGATCGTCTCTTTCGAAACCGACGCGCCATAGATTTCGGAGAAGTGCGCCGAGATCTCCCCGGTCGTCAACCCTTTCGCATAGAGCGACAACACGATCTCGTCCACATCGGTGAGTCGCCGTTGACGCTTCTTCACAATCTGCGGCTCGAACGCGCTTTCCCGATCGCGAGGAACCTCAATCCGCACCTCACCGACAGCGTCAGAAATGACCGTCTTCGATCGGGTGCCGTTGCGCACATTCGTCGACTCACGACCAGCATCGGCACGATGCCTCTCGTGCCCGAGATGCTCGGTCATCTCCTCATTAAGCGCCGTTTCCAGAACGTTCTTGGTGAACAGCTTCAACAGCCCGTTTGGACCAGTGAGCTCCAGCCCACGCTGCCGAGCCTCGGCCACCATCGCCGCTGCGGCGGCCTGCTCCGGCGACAGCCCCCGGTCCGACCCCTTGATCTTCTTCTCTGTGCTCACAACGTCAGATGTCATCACTCACAGTGCCCATCCCGCCGGACCACGGCCCGGCGTGTCAGGCCGGAAACACCGATCTTGGAACAGTCCCGCCTCGTGATTGACATGCGCGAGGTAACGTTTCTGGGCCCCGCCGGATTGGACGTGCTCGCCGACGTGGCCGCACGGCTGGCCGACCGTCCCTGGCCCGTGGCAATTGTCATCGGTGACAGCCACGCGCAGGTACGACGCGCAATAGAGGATGCCCAAATCCAGCAGTCCCTACGGCTATTCGACACCGTCGAGGATGCCCTCGCAGCGGGGCCAATCCACGGGGAATGACCTGATCGAGAGGACGCCGTCATTGACTCACGGGCCCGACGGCTGTTCACGTCCGCAGGGTGGACCCATCATGCAAGCGGCCCTGGTTTGGACACGAACTCCCATGCCATTCAGAGGCTCACCCGGCGAGCGTGGTTTCCTGTGGCCGCGGTGCCGGGGCCCAGTTGGGTTGGACGCTGTGTGCTGGTTGGCTGATCAGGTCTTGGGGTAGCCAGGACAGGGTCTGCTCGTGGCGTAGGTGTTCGAGTCGGTGGGGTAGCTCGTTGAGGACTTGTTCCATTCGGGCGTGCTCGAGGGCGTAGAGCACGCCGTAGGTGAAGGCGTTGTGCCCGTCTGCGTGTGCCGCCTCGGCCAGCTGTTGCAGGAGCGGGCGGGCCATCACGGCGTCTTGGTAGTCTCCGAGCAGTTCTTGGAGTTTCTCGGTTTGCCGGTGGAAGTGCTGGGCTGGCTCGCCGACCAGTGGGGTGACGATCTCGGTCATGTAGCGCACGCGCTTGGTCGCCTTGCGTGCCTCGTGCAGCGCGGTGTCGCGGTCTGGTCCGGGGGGCAGGGCATCGGCGGCGTTGAGCAAGCGGTTCAGCTTGCGGAAGGCCTTGGCGACGCTTCTGGGCAGGTCGGTGAGTGCAAGTTCGCCGGCCTGCTGCGTCAGCGGTGGTCGGTTCAGTAGCTGGTCGAGCATGGTCTGTAGGGCCAGGTAACGCTGACTGTTCAGGGCGACTGTGATGGTTTGCTCGCCCTGTTCGATCAGTGCGCCCAGGGCGCGCTCGAGATCGGCCGCAAGGGGGCCCATGATTAGCGGCTCGGGCAGCGCGCGGAGTACGTGGGTGAGCCGCTCGATCATCACCTCGATGTCGTGCTCCTCGGCCAGCTGCGCGCCGAGCCACTTGAGCTCTTCGGCCACTGTCCGGGTGTGTTCGGGTTCGAGGAACCAAGAGAAACCGCTCAGCGTGGACCGCAGCCGTCTGGTCGCTACCCGCATCAGGGTCACCGCTCCCGGGATCTCTTCGCGCACGTGCGGGTCCTGTGCCCGCAACTGGGCGACCTGCGAGCGCAACGCGGCCAGCAGGACGTCTCCCGCCCGCGCCGAACTCTCGGTGTCCCTCAGGCCGCTGGGGTTGCCCACCTCGGGTCGAGTGACGGTGTGCGGGTGGCCTGAGCGGCGTGGGTTCTCGGCGCGCCGGGTGATCGCGATGATCTGGTCGTTCTCGGCCGCGTTCTGCTGGCGGGTCAGATCGGTGCTGGTTGTCATCGCGGAGCTCCCGCGGTCAGGAGTGCGTCGGTGTGGTTCGGGGTGGGTGCGGGTGGGTTGTCGAGGATGCCGCCGCGGCGGAGGTAGACGGTGCGGGTGGCCAGCTGGGTCAGTGCCGGTTGGTGGGTGGTCATGATCACGGTGCGGCCCTCGACGAGGCGGGTCAGTGCTTGCACGACTAGTTCCTCTGCGTGTACGTCGAGTCCGGCGGTGGGTTCGTCGAGCAGCACCACGGGTGAGTCGACCAGTAGTGCCCGGGCGATGCCGACTCGTTGGCGTTGTCCGCCGGATAGGCCGGTGCCGCCGGCGGATAGTTCGGTGTTGAGTCCGTCGGGTAGTCGGTCGGCGAACTCGCTGACCAAGGCCGCGTCGGCAACCCGCGCCACCTCTTCGTCGGTGGCCTCGGGGCGGCCGTAACGCAGGTTGTCGGCCAGCGTGCCGGAGAACAGGAATGTGTCTTGCAGGACCATCGCCACCTGCTGGTGCAGCCAGTGTTCCGGTACGTGGGGCACGGACAGATCGTCGAGCAGTACCTGGCCCTCGGTGGGCTGATAGATCCCGCCGATCAGCGCGAGGGTGGTGGATTTGCCGGCGCCGTTGTCGCCGAGCAGCGCGATGCGTTCCCCGGCGTGGATGGTCAGGTCGAGCCCGTTGAGCACGGGGCCTCGGCCGTAGTCCAGGCCGACGCCACGCAGCTCGATCTTGCCGCTGACCCGAGCGGGCAGGCCCTCGAGTGAGCCGAGGTGCTCGCTGGGCTGGTCCAGGATGGCGGCGATCCGTTCGGCCGAAGCGGCGCCCTGGGTGAAGCTGGGGAGCAGTTTGGCGAGCGTCTTCATCGGCTTGAGCATGTTTTGCAGGTAGTTGGTGACCACGACCAGCAGCCCGACGGACCACCAGGTATGGAGTACGCCGTAGCCGCCGACGAACAGCAGCGTGGCGGTGCCGAGCGCGCTGACCGACTCCAGTGCCGGGGTGAACCGGGCACTGAGCTCTACCCCGCGCAGCCCGATGCCGAGCACCTTGTTGTTGGTCCTGCGGAAGCGGCGGTCTTGAAGTTCCTGGCTGCCGAACGCGTGGATGGTGCGGATGCCTTGCAGCGATTCGGTGACGAAACCGGTGAGCGAGCCGACCGCGCCACGCAGCCGCCGGGAGTTGCGCCGGGTCAGCCGTGCGTAGCGGACGGCGGTGAGGAACACCAGCGGGGCGGCACAGAGGGTGATCAGCCCGAGCCGCCAGTCGACCGAGATCAGCACCGCGGCGGTACCGAGAAGGGAGAGTACGCCAGGTACCAGCGTGGAGAACAGGTCGACCAGGCTGTAGTTGATGCGTTCGGTGTCGGTGACGACCCGGCTGGTCAGCTCACCGATGGCCTGATGGTCGTGATAGTCCTGGGGGAGGCGTTCCAGGTAGGCGAACGCGTCGGAGCGGATGTGTGAGGTCATCCGTTGCCCCGCGCCGTTCATGAACTTGTCGCCGAGGTAGTCAAACAGCCCCGAGGCGATGGTGATCAGCAGGACGGCGACCGCGGCGACCGCGAGTTTGGCCACCGCGGACCCACCAAACCAGTGGGCCACGTAGTCAAGCGGGTCGTTCTTCGATGACTGACCCTTGAGCAGGTTGTCGATCACCAGGGCCAGTGGCCACGGGGCGGCCAGGTCGGCGATCAGCTCACCCGCGCGCATCAGCACGCCGAGCAGCAGCGACCGCAACTCGGCGCGCCCGTAGTCGCGGAACCGCCACAACTGGCGCAGCGTGCCGATGTTTCCCGGTGCGCGACCGTCGGCGGTCGGCGCGGCGGCGACGGCGGTCCCGCCGGATGAGTCGGTGTCCATCTTGCCCTCCTGCTTGCCTTACGCGGCGTGCTCGGCCGCGGCGGGCACCGTCAGCGAGGCCAGTAGTTCATTGATGTTGGTCGCGACCCGGGCCACCCGGGCGCCCACAGCGGCCGAAGCCGGTCGCCTCGGCACCGTGTCGTCTCGACCTGTAACCATCACGCGAATGTAGCTCTTAGACTCACAGGAGAGACTTATGTGTGACTTAAGACGCCAAAACCACCACAGCGGAATATTGGTAGCTAGCGGCCGGGTCCAGCGACTCCAGGACGGCGGAGCCGGCCGTACTCGACAGCGACAGTTCGATCTCTAATCACCTCAAAGATGTGGTGATTATGTGCTCAAAAGGGTGAGAGCTGTGACTCAAGTGCTTATAACTGCCACAAGGCGTACCCTGAACCCTATGAGAGCGGATGCTGAGCGGAACGTGGACGCGGTGCTGCGGACCGGGGCCCGGCTGCTCGCCGCGGACCCGGGCACGAGCATCGCCACGATCGCCGCCGCGGCCGGGGTCGACCGGCGCACCGTCTACCGCCGCTTTGCGAGTCGGGAAGCACTGTGCGACGCGGTGTTGCACACCAAACTCGACGCGGTCGACGCGGTGCTCGACGACGCCCGACTGGATAGCGCACCGGTCGGTGTGGCCCTGCACCGGTTCGTGGAGGGCATCATCGCGGTGGCCCGACGCTACCCGATCGACCTAGACCAGGCGCATTCCGACGCCGAGTCCTGCGCCCGCAGACGCGGCCAGCACGAACGAATTGCCGCGTTCCTACAGCGGGCCGTGGATGAGGGACTCATCCGGACTGATCTGCCCGAAGGGATGGCCGAGCACCTGCTCAAGCAGATCGTTGGCGTTCTCGCGAGCAAGTTCCGCGACCACGACCCCGCCCACGCCGCCGACTTCGCCGTCAACGCCCTGCTCAGCGGAGTAGGCCACAACGTCCAGGGGGACCGGCTCCAACTGATCGCCGCCTAAGCCGACCCCGCGCCCGCTGGCGGTCTCTCGCCGGCCGCGAAGACGGAGGCCGTCAGGTACCACCCCATCACTGCAGTAGTCATTAAATGAAGCATGCAGCCACACGGTGTGACCAAAGCCGCCAGAAGTGCCACATAGAGTAGCCTCCGTGTCATGCGAGCCGATGCGGCGCGGAACGTGGACACCATCCTGCAGACCGGCGCCCGGCTCCTCGCCCAAGACCCCAGCACGAGCATCGCGACCATCGCCGCTGAAGCGGGAATCAGCCGGCGAGTCGTCCACCGCCGCTTCACCGGTCGAGAAGCACTGCTCGACGCCGTGATCCACACCAAACTCGACGCGATCGACGCGGTACTCAGCGACGCCCGACTAGACAGCGCACCCGTCGCGGTGGCTCTGCACCGGTTCATAGAAGGCATCATCACGGTCGTTTGCCGCTACCCGATCGACCAGGACCAGATGTGCCGCGACGACGCGGCGTCCTACGCCCGAATGCTCGACCACCGGAAACGGATCGCCGCGTTCCTACAGCGGGCCATGGACCAGGGACTCATCCGCTCCGACCTGCCCGGCGGGATGGCCGAGGCCCTACTCAAGCAGATCGTCGGCCTACTCGCGCGGCAGTTCTCCGACCACGACCCCGCCCGCGCCGCCGACATCGCCGTCGACACCATTCTCAAGGGCATAGGTGACAACTGACCGGCGCCTGTCGAGACTTCAGCGCCAGTCGCCGTGACCTGGTCGACGCCATGATCAATGAGGACCGGGCTCTGCATGTGGATGCGTGCACACGGCACGTCGACTACCAGACGTGACCGAACCATCAACCGACCAGCGTGGCGCTCCTTGCATCGGCGCCCGATCCAAGCCACAGCTAGATCATGAACCTGGGCTGAAGGAGAAGTGCGCGCGTCTTGTGACATTCCGGCCGTCGAGGTGCTTATTGATGGGCTCAGTGCCCGCGAAGCTGCAACCCTTCAGCGACACCGCCCCGGGCCATCGGAAACGTCTGGGCGCCGCGAAACCTCCGACTGCCACCCACGGCACCCGACATGGACCCGGAGCACCGAAGCGATGCAGATGACCGCGCGCCGATCCTCGGCTGAGGCCCGCCGCTCGGGCACTACGAGGCCCGACTCGCCGAGGTGGAGCTCGCGGCCGCCCGCGGCGCCGACGACGTCTCGGCGCTCGCCGCAAGGCGTTGACCGCTGCCCAAACTGGCGGGCACCTGGTATCCGTCCCACGGCTGGCCGAGCCGGCAAACGATGAATCTGGTCTCGACAAGCGGACATCAATGCTGCGCGGAACCGAGGATGACTGAGCCGGGCCGTGTCACTGGTGCGGCCGCGCAGGACTACGCGGATAGGGACTCCACCCCAATTCGGGGGTAATCCCTACCTGGGTTCGGGGGCCGCCGTGGTCTCGGCGGGGGTGCGCACCATCGTCCGGAGCGTGTTCGGGAGAGGAGTGTCTCGTAGTGCGCTAGCCGGACACGCGGCGAGTGCACCGTTGAAGGAGCGGCCATGTCCACGACCGCGGTGAGCCCGTCATTGAGCCAGTTTGTGTTGGTTGCTGAGGGTGAGGCGCAGGGTTGGCGGACCCGTAAGGGCGAGCGGCTCGACCATGTTTTCGAGGAGCGTTGCGACTGGATCCGCCAGTACGGCCGGGCCGGGCACCTCGCGGTCGACTCCGACGAACTGGCCATGACCTACGACGAACTCGACTCCCGCGCCAACCAACTCGCCCGCTACCTGCGCATGCGCGGCGCGAAACCCGGCGACCGGATCGCCCTGCTGTTCGACCGCCCCGCCTACTCCTACCTCGCCATGCTCGCCGTACTGAAGATCAGCGCCGCCTACGTGCCCCTGGACGTCGGGTTCCCCTCCGACCGCATGGCCTACATCGCCGAAGACGCCCAGGTCCGGATCCTGCTGTCCATGTCACACGTCCCCGCACGCGTCGACGGCTTCGACGACATCACCGCCAACGGCGCCGAAACAATCTTCATCGACAACGCCATGCCACTGATCGCCGACATGGACTCCCGCCGACTCATCGACGCCGAACGCGGCTTCCACGTCGACCAACTCGCCTACATCATCTACACCTCCGGCTCGACCGGACGCCCCAAAGGCGTCGCCATCGACCACCCCAGCATCTGCAACTTCGTCCGCGTCGCCGCCGAGGTCTACGGCATCCGCTCCCGCGACCGCGTCTACCAAGGCCTCACCATCGCCTTCGACTTCTCCTTCGAAGAAATCTGGGTCCCCTGGATCTCCGGCGCCACCCTCGTACCCAAACCACCCGGCGGCAGCCTCCTGGGCCAAGACCTGCACGACTTCCTCACCAGCCGCGGCGTCACCGCCATGTGCTGCGTCCCCACCCTGCTCGCCACCGTCGAGGACGACCTACCCAACCTGCGGTTCCTACTCGTCTCCGGCGAAGCCTGCCCCCAAGACCTCATCGCCCGCTGGCACAAACCCGGCCGCCGCTTCCTCAACGTCTACGGCCCCACCGAAGCCACCGTCACCGCCACCTGGACCGAGGTCCACCCCGACAAACCCGTCACCATCGGCGTCCCCCTACCCACCTACTCCACCGTCATCCTCGACGCCGAAAACCCCCACAAAGCCCTCCCCCACGGCGAAACCGGCGAAATCGGCATCGCCGGCATCGGACTGGCCTGCGGCTACCTCAACCGCGACGACCTCACCGACAAAGCCTTCATCGACGACTTCCTCGGCATCCCCGCCAACCCCTCCGGACGCATCTACCGCACCGGCGACCTCGGCCGCGTCAACACCGACGGCGAAATCGAATACCAGGGCCGCATCGACCTACAGGTCAAAATCCGCGGCTACCGCATCGAACTCACCGAGATCGAGTCCGTGCTCCTGCAGATCCCGGGCATCGCCGCCGCCGTGGTCGACACGTTCAGCCCCGACCCCGAGACCAAAGAGCTCGTCGGCTACTACAGCCTGCGCACCGACACCGAGTCGGTCGACCAGGAAATGATCTACGCCCAGCTCCGCGAGCGGCTGCCCGCCTACATGGTGCCGGCCTACCTCGAGCACCTCGACGCCATCCCGATGACCCCGCAGGACAAGGCCGACCGCAAAAACCTGCCACCGCCGGGGCAGCGGACCACCCGCGCACCGCAGGGCGAGCACGTCGCCGCGGCGACGAACACCCAGCGGGTACTGGCCGAGGCGATGGCTGCCACGCTCGGTCTCGCCGACGTGTCGGTGGACAGCCACTTCTTCGACGATCTGAGCGCGAACTCCCTGCTGATGGCCCAGTTCTCGACCCGGATCCGGAAGAACGGTTCGCTGCCCCAGCTGTCCATGAAGGACATCTACCTCAATCCCACCATCCGCCAGCTCGCGGCCGCGCTCGGCGACGCGACTCCTGCCGCCAAGGTCCCTGTCGAGGTGGTGGCCAAACCGATCGTGCGGGGCAGCAGCGCGGGCTACGCGTTCTGCGGCGCCGTGCAGCTGCTGTTCTTCCTCGCCGCGAGCTACCTCAGCGCTCTGATCCTGAGCATCGGCTACGACTGGATCTCCGACGGCGTGGGATTTGTGCACGTCTTCGAGCGGGCGCTCGTGTTCGCGGCTGCCACGTTCGTCGGCCTGACCACGCTGCCGATCCTGGCGAAATGGTTGCTGATCAAGGAGTGGAGGCCTCAGGAGATCCGGCTGTGGAGCGCGGATTACCTGCGGTTCTGGCTGGTCAAGGTGCTGATCCAGACCAGTCCGATGGCTCTGTTCGCGGGTTCGCCGTTGTTCGTGTTCTACCTGCGGGCGCTAGGCGCGAAGATCGGCAAGGGCGTCACCATCCACTCCCGCAGCGTGCCGGTAGCCACCGACCTGATCACCATCGGCGACGGCACGGTGATCCGCAGGGACGCCATCTTCAGCGGCTACCGGGCGATCGAAGGCACGATCCAGATCGGCCCCATCACCCTCGGCCGCTACGTCCACGTCGGCGAGAAGACGGTGCTGGACATCGGTACCTCGATGGGCGACGGCGCCGAGCTCGGCCACTCGTCCTCGCTGCAGACCGGGCAGTCCGTACCGGCCGGCGAGACCTGGCACGGCTGCCCCGCCGAACCCGCCCAGAGCAACTACCGCACCTGCCCACCGATGGAGTGCGGGTCCGCCCGCAAGATCGTCTACAGCATTGGGCAGTTGGCGTCAGTCCTGCTCGTCGGGCCGGCCGGGTTGGCCGCGGGAATCGTCGCGCTGTCTAAGGTTCCAGCGCTCGCTACCCTGATGGCGCCCGACGACGGCACGCTGCGCAACCCCCAATTCTACCTGGTGGTCGTGCTGATTGCGGTCGTGCTGTTCGTCGGCGCGACCATCAGCGGGCTGCTCGTCATCATGACGGTGCCACGGCTGTTGAATCGGTTCATCACCCCGGACAAGGTGTACCCGCTGTACGGATTCCACTACCTCGTTCAGCAGCTGATCAGCGGCATGAGCAACTCGCGGTTCTACATGTACCTGTTCGGAGACAGCTCCGCGGTGGTGCATTTCGTCCGGGCCCTCGGTTATGACCTGGGCCAGGTAGTGCAGAGCGGGTCCAACTTCGGCACCGAGCTTCGGCACGACTCTCCGTTCCTCACCAAGATCGGTACGGGGACGATGGTCTCCGACGTTTTGTCGATCATGAACACGGACTTCTCCGGTTCATCGTTTCGGGTACGGCAAGTGACCGTCGGGGAGCACAACTATTTCGGCAACCACATCGCCTACCCAGCTGATGCCCGGGCGGGGAACAACTGCTTGCTGGCTACGAAGGTGCTCGTCCCGATTGACGGTCCGGTCCGGGAGAATGTTGGCCTGCTCGGTTCGCCGCCGTTCGAGATCCCCCGCTCGGTCGAGCGGGACAGCGAGTTCGACTACCTCAAGGAGCCGGGTGAGCTGCGCCGCCGGCTGTCGGGGAAGAACCGACACAACACGGTGACCGCCGGGATCTACCTCGCGGTGCAGGGTTTCCAGCTGGTCTGCGCCACCGTGATCGGTGCGGTTGCCTTCGCGCTCTACACGCGGTTCAGCGAGCTGGCCATCATGGCGGCACTGGTCCTCGCCCTTCTGTGCAACATCACCATCACGGTGTTGGTCGAACGCGCGGTACTCGGGTTCGGGCGCTTGCGCCCCCGGTTCTGCTCGATCTACGACCCGTACTTCTGGCGCCACGAGCGCCACTGGAAGCTGGTCGTCACACCACGCTTCCCGGGCACCCCGTTCAACCCGTTGATCTGGCGGCTGGCCGGCGTGCGAATCGGACGGCGGGTCTTCGACGACGGATGCGCCATCCCGGAGAAGACCCTGGTCAGTATCGGTGACGACGCGATCCTGAACAGTGGCTCGGTGATCCAGTGCCACTCGTTGGAGGACGGCACCTTCAAGTCCGACCACACCGCCATCGGCGCCGGCACCACCCTTGGCGTGCACGCCTTCGTGCACTACGGCGTCACCATGGGCGACGGGTCCGTGCTAGGCGCCGACTCGTTCCTGATGAAGGGGGAGGAGGTCGACGCGCACGAGTGGTGGGGTGGAAACCCAGCCAACCAGACCCCCGCCCCCCAGCCAGGTGACTGGACCGGCGGAGCAGAGGCTGAGCATGGGACCGAGGACCGGGACGGCAAACGCTCCGCCCGGGTCCTCGGCGTGGACATGGCACGGGGGCTGGCGCTGCTGGGCATGATGGCCGTGCACGTCTTTCCCACCTTCGGCGACGACGGGTCACCGACGCTGGCTACCGTTATCGCCGGCGGTCGCTCGGCCGCCACGTTCGCGTTACTCGCCGGCTTGAGCTTGTCGCTCCTCAGCGGCGGGCGCACTCCGGTGCGAGGCCAGGCACGCCTGGCCGCCTCCGCCGGCATCGCGGTCCGCGCGCTGCTGATCGGGGTGATCGGGCTCGCGCTCGGCTACACCGAACGAGCTGAAGTGATCTTGCCCTACTACGCGGTCTTGTTCCTGCTCGCGCTGCCGTTGCTGGGGCTACGCCGCAGGATTCTGGCCACCCTCGCCGCCGCGGTACTCGTGGTGTCACCGGTTGCACTGGTCTGGATCTTCGATGCGGGACTGCCCTACTTTCGGGCAACCACTAACCCGACCTTCAGCACACTGATCCACGACCCGGCCGGGCTGCTCGTCGAGTTGCTCATCAGTGGTCCCTATCCGGTCATCGCCTACCTGGCCTACCTGCTGGTCGGGTTGGCAATCGGGCGGCTCGACCTGTCCTCGATCCGGGTCGCTCGCTGGTTGTTCGGCGGCGGGCTGGCGCTTGCGGTCACCACCTGGTTCACCTCGTCGGTACTGCTGTTCCGCTTCGGTGGCGTCGCGGCGCTGCAGGGCGCGGCCGGTACCGAGACTGACCCGACCAAGGCGCTCAACGTGATCATGTGGGAGCCCATTCCGACGGACGCGCCGAACTGGTGGTGGCTGGCGCTCCGCTCGCCACACTCACACGCCACACTGGACCTGTTGCACTCACTCGGCTCAGCGGTCGCGGTACTCGGACTCGCGCTGCTGGTGTCCCGACTCCGGTTCGCCATCCGGATCCTGCGACCCCTGGCGGCGGCCGGCAGCCTGACACTCACCTTCTACTGCGCACATCTGCTCGTGCTCGCCACCGGGGTGCAGACGGACAACCTCGGACTCCTGTACTTCGAGATGGTGGCCGGCGTCCTCGCGCTCGGAACATTGCTGCGACTTACCGTCGGGCAGGGCCCGCTGGAGTGGCTTGTGAGCTTCGCGGCCGGGCGCACCCGGCGGGCTGTCGCCACCAGGCTCGGCGCCAGAGTCCCGACTAGATCCAGCGCTCTTGTGGCGAACACGCCCGGGCTCGCACCACCGCCGGCGTCTCGGGCCAACAACCGGCCGGTCACAACACAGACATGGGCGCCGCAGCGCTCATCGGCGCCCGGCTACCCTCAGCCCGGGTGTTCCCGGCCAGGTCAGACAATCGCCGCCGGCCGTCTCACCGCGCCCCCGCGCCCGCCGGCACCCTTCCAACCCCTCCTGCCATCCCGGCGGCTCGCGCCGGGCTATCACTCGGCGCCCGGGCAGCGACACGCTTCGACCGGCCAAGGCCCGGCAAGCAGGCCCGCTTCAACCATGGGCCCTGCCTCGGTCGAGGCGCGAGACATATCGACGCTGCTCAACCGAATCGAGCAGATCGAGCAGATGCTGCAGAGGATCGAGGAGCGCACCAGGCCCGATGACCTGACTGACCCAGCACCCATTCGCCGCGGCCGCCCCCGACCATGAGCCTGGCGACGCGAGAAGATCCAGGCTCGCCCATGACAATGAGCGACCGCCTATTCGAGCGCGTTCTCCGGTTCGTTCTGCCTGGTAAAAGCGCTCTTGCCGAGCCAGCTGAACCGACCTGATCACACGCGAATGAGACTTGGAGTGAGACTGACGTAGCTGCGGCCGTCAGCAAAGGTCACGACGTGGTGGGCGTTCCCACCGCACTGCTCACCTCGTCGGACTCAGGTAGTTCAGCGGTGGGAAACGCTCGGGCTCGTCGTGTTCGAAGATCGACAGGGCGCGAGCCCACGATCTTCGGATCGGGCGTCCCGACGATCTCCGGGTCCTTGCCCGGATAGTCGAAGAGGCTCAGCACGTAGCGCATGGCCTCGACCCGGGCGCGCTTCTTGTCATTGCTCTTGATCAAGGTCCAGAGGGCGTCGGCGGTGTCTGTGTAGAACAGCGTCGCCTCCTTGGCCTCGGTGTACTCGTCCCACTTGTCGAGCGAGGCCAGGTCGGTCGGACTGAGTTTCCACTGCAGAACGGGGTCGATCGGCGGATCACGAAGCGGGTCAGCTGTTCGCTACACGACCGAGAACCGCTTGTGATCGGGGTGATCGCGGGGTTGGCCGCGCAGGGCGACTGGCAGACCGCGCAGATGTTCCTGCACTCGACACCGTTCGGCACCGCCGACCCGGTGTTCGGGATGGATGTCGGGTTCTACGCCTTCCAGCTGCCGTTCTACCGCTGGGTGCTGGACCTGATGTTCGTCGCGGTGGCGTTGTGCTTCGTGGCGTCGCTGATCACGCACTACATCTTCGGCGGGGTGCGCCTGGCCGGGCGGGCCGGTCAGGTCTCGGTCGCCGCGCGGGCCCAGCTGGCGGTGTTGGCCGGGGTCTTCGTGCTGCTCAAGGCGGTGGCCTACTGGTTGGACCGGTACTCCACGCTGTTGTCCTCCTCCAGTGACAACGGTGGGGTGTTCAGCGGCGCGAGCTACACCGACTTGAACGCGGTGATCCCCGCCAAGATCATCCTGTTGTTCATCTCGCTGATCTGCGCGGCGGCGTTCTTCGCCGCGGTGTTCCGGCACAACCTGCAGCTGCCGTCGATCGCGATCGCGCTGCTGGTGCTGTCCAGCGTGCTGATCGGGGCCGCCTGGCCGGCCGTCCTGGAGCAGTTCGTGGTCCGGCCGAACGCGAACGTGCGCGAGGCGATAGAGGACCCGGCCGCCGTCCTGGGCTCCGCCGGGATTGTCGGCCTGTTGGGAGGACCCGGCCTGGAAACGCACCGTCTGGCCTTGAAACGGTGGCGGGATCGGTGTCACGACCTAGACCGTGCCCGCGGTGAACAGCCGGTGACCGCGCACCGCCGCGGCAGCAACCGAATCGACGCAACGAACATTGCACGGTCAGCCCAATCCAATATGTGGCTGACCGCGGCCGACACGCTGCGCCGTATCGCCCACCTCGGCGAACAAACCGGACGGGTGTCCACCCCCTGGAGAACCTCAACCTCGCGGTCGACCACCCCGGCACCCCGTTCGCCCGGGCCGCCGCCACACTCGCCCTGTGCGCGCGGTGGACAGCCCGAACCTGCGGATGAACCTCGACCTCTACCAGGCCCAGATCGGCGAGGGGAACCTCATCGAACTCCTCCGCAAAGGCTGCCTACATCCTTGTCCGTCGAGGGTGGGGTGTGGTGGACGCGGCCGGGCTGGATTTCGCTACGACCGCGGCCCGGTCGGTCTTACCGTGATCGCACGCGACCTCGGCTACGGTCCGCTGTTGCTAATCGCCACGAACTCTGAGCACACCCGAGGACACACAAAGGGGGTCTGACCCGAGAACTGTGATTGTTGTGTTGGATTGGCCGTTGCTGACTGGCGCAATTCCGATGTTCGTGACCGCGCTGGGCGGCGCCGCGCTGCTGATGCTTCTGGTGGGCCGCTGGGATCGGCCGTGGTGGTCACGCTCGGTGCCGCTGGTGGTCCTCGGTGCCACGGCCGGTGTGGGTATCGCCGCGCTCGCGGTCAGCATTGTACGGCCGTTCCCCGACCGGCTGCCGGCTGCGGTGTGGGGTTCGCTCGGGTGCGCGTTGGCCGCGGTGGGGCTGGGCGCGGCTCAGAGCTGGTGGGCGACGTGGCGGCGTCGTGCGCTGGTTTGTCTCGCCGCCGCGTGCGTGATCGTGGCGGCGGGGAATCAGGTCAATGGTTATTTCGGTGAGTTCCCGACGTTGCGGTCCGCGTTGGGCCTGCGGCAGACAGATCAGATCGACTTTGCCCAGGTCTCGCCACGGCAGCCGACATTGATCTCCCGGCCACCCCAGCGGCCGCTGTCGCTGATATGGCGGCCACCGCCGGGAATGCCGCGATCAGGTGCGGTCTCCGAGGTGAGGATCCCGGCGCCGGTGTCGGGCTTTCACCCGCGGACCGGCTGGGTGTACCTGCCTCCGGCCTATCTGAGCATTCCTCGGGCGCGGCTACCGGTATTGGTACTGCTTGGTGGTCAGCCGGGGTCGGCCCGGGACTGGCTCGATGGTGGGCGCCTAGCAGTGATGATGGACCGCTTCACCGCCGCCCACTCAGGCCTGGCCCCGGTGGTGATCATGCCGGACATGCTCGGTGGGACGCTGGCTAACCCGCTGTGTATGGACTCCCGCCTGGGCAACGTCCAGACCTACCTGAGCGTCGATGTCCCGGCCTGGATCCGGGCCAATCTGCAAATCGATTCCGAGCCGAGCGGTTGGGCCGTCGCGGGATTCTCCGGTGGCGGGACCTGCGCACTGCAACTGGCCGTGAACACACCGACGGTCTACCCGACGTTTCTCGACATCTCCGGACAAGCTGAACCCACGTTCGGCGACCGAGCCCGCACGATCGCGGCCACGTTCGGCGGTGACGGCGCCGCGTTCGCGGCGGTCAATCCCTTGGATGTCTTGGCCAGGCGCCGTTACCCGAGTACTGCCGGTACGATCGTCGTCGGCCGTGATGACGCTATGTACCGGCCGCAAGCTCAGCTGGTCGACCGGGCCGCGCGGTACGCCGGCATGCGGATCGAGTACCACGAACTAGCGGGCGCACATAACTGGCGCGTCTGGGCCCCCGGACTGGAGACCTCACTGCCATGGCTGGCCGCTCGGCTACACCTGACCGCCCCATGACGGCCGCCCCGCGACCACTGACCCGGGCTGGCGCCGCTGCGCCAGGGGGCGCGGTTGTTGCGTCGCGCCCCGGTCACCATCGGTGTGACTGTCGCTGTGGCGCCGGCGGAGTGGTCGCCGCTACCGGACAGACCACGAACGACATGGACCTGATCGAGGCAGTGATGAAGCTCGCTACCGAGCCGGGTTACGTGCTGGCCGGCGTGCCGGAGCAGGTGTGGCGGCGACGCACCCGCCCCGCCCACCAGTGTTCGGGGGCGCCACGTGGGGGGTTGGCATATGCCCCCACCGTACGGTTTACGACATCCGTCACAAATGGTCGCCGCGGCCGCTCAGCGGTATGAACGGCATTGTCGGCGCCTCGTCCGATGACGCTGTCAAGCGGCTCCACAGCAGGGAACTGCTCGCGTAACCGGATGCGGACCGCCTCTCATCGCCTACACACATTCCGCAGGGACAATGGAAACCATTCAGAAGCGGGACCAGGAAGAGGTGGACATGGCCGGCTACAACGGGCCAGCCACGATCGTTTCCCGGCGGGGCGAGATCGACGTGACGGTGAACCTGCGATCAAGGACCGACCCTGAGGGTTGCCCAACCTGGACCGGGCATCTCGACCGCTGTGACCGTAGCCAGCTACGCGAGGCCATGAACGGAATGAGCGTCCACGGTCTGATCATCCGGTTCCCGGACGGCGGCGAGGGCAACTTCATGCCCAGCCCCGAGACGACCTGGTCAACCTGCAGCATCAGCATCCGTGGTTTCATGCGCGGCGCTGGAGACTCGGGCGCTGCAGCTGCGATTGAGGTAGTTGCGGGTGACCCCGCCGCGGCCGTACAGCTGCCGTACCCGCGGCAGCCCACCGACGACCAGCGGCGTCACTCACCGCCGTTTCAGTCCTACTCCAACACGGTGACCTGCGACGATGCTGCCACGTGTGTCCAGATCAGGCATTCAGCTGCGGAACGCAGGGCCGAGGGGCCGCCCCTGAGCACACGGACATCCCGTTCGAAATGGCGGGTCTGGCTCGGAGCACCAGATGACCACCGCCTGTTCCGATCTCCGCGCCCATCCTCCGGTGCCGGTAGACACGCCGAACATGGGAACGAAGCAACCGAAGGATGTCACCGCGCGGCCGCGAGTCCACGCAAGCGAGTCACCACTCGTGAGGCGGGTAGGTAAATCACAGAAGCGTTCAGGTAAGTGGGATGTCAAAGAAATCCGTACTAACCCGAAACGATCTCTCTGGCAATTTGTCGTGATGCGGCGTGTCGGATTGGTTGCACCACGGGTGGTGGTAAAAGGTGGTTTTCATGAAGAATGTATTGACGTTGGTGTCGGTGGCCGTTGTACTGGTGTTCTCGCTGGCCGGGTGCGGTTCGAAGTCGGCTAGCTCCCCTAACAACTCCTCGAAGTCCTCCTCGAGTGCCTCCGCCTCCGCGAAGAACTGTGCCGCCGGGTACACGGCGGCGACGATCAATGGCCAGGCCAAGTGTCTTCAGCCAGGGCAGGAGTGCCAGCAGGCGCAGGCCAGTTCCTACAAGCAGTACGGCTTCACCTGCACGAAGGTCAACAACCGCTACGTGCTGCAGAAGAAGTAGAACCCGTGGGTGGTGGGCCAGCGTCCCCACCACACCACCACCTCCACGGCCGAACAGTTGAGCGAGGGAACCCGTCGCTGCACTACAGGGCTCCACCACGTATAGAGCGCACCTCCGTGAAACGACACGGCGACAGCAACCACGGCAGTGCCCGGCCGAGGCCTAAACCTGAATCCGGGGAGCGACCTGCCTAGGTGATCTTGGTCGCCGGAAGTCCGGTTTGTTGATCTAGGTTCTGCTGTGGGGCGTGGGTGATTCGGTGGTCTGCCCAGCTTTTCCACTGGTGGGTCGGTTGTCGGGGTGGTGTGGTCAGGCCGGTGTTGGTGGGCTGTGGTTGGTGGTGGCCTGCCAGAGCCGCAGCCATGCTGGGGCCCAGGGCCATCGGCTGGGTAGGTGCAGGATTGGTGTGCGAGCGGGTCGGGCCAGTCGGGCTGGGACGGTGATGATCTGTCGTCGCAGGGTGGCGCCGCGGGCGACGGCGTGGCGTTCGCCGGCCAGGGTGCCGGCGGCGTGCAGCAGGTTGTGCGCGATCGCGGCGCAGAGCACCCAGGCGGAGTTCGCGCCGAACCGCCCGGAGGGCATGTGGGCCAGAGGTCCGTCGATCAGGTCTGCGAACACGGTTTCGATGATCGCGTGGCGGCGGTGGACGATGTCGGCCTCGACGGTGGGCAGGTCTGTGTTGGTGAAGAAGGGGTGGTAGCGCCAGACCGGGAACAAGGCGTCGGGGCAGCGGGCGTCTTTGACTCGGCGCACGACCAGTCGGGCGGTGATCCGATCCTTGGTGGAGGCGAACGCGGTGTAGGGCACTTCGGCGACTTCGGCGTCGGAGATCCAGGCGCCGGTGTCGGGGTCTTGGACGGCGCCTGGGTAGCGCACCGGAGTCCACTGGTCTTCGGCGATGGAGTCGATAGCTCGGCTGATGGCCGCGTTCTTGGTCATCACGAGGGAGAACTGGGCTTTGCCGCGTCGGCAGGCGCGTACCACGGCGCGGTTGCCGAACGCGGAGTCGCCGCGCACGAGGATGTTGGCGTCCGCGCTCATGGCGCGGGTGGTGGCGATGGCCTGAGCGATCATCCGCCCGGCGCCCTTGCCCGAGCCGGTCTTGCCTGCCCGTAGCCGCATCCCGGCGATCACCGGTGCGCTGGTGGGAGTGCTGATCGTGGTGGCCAGCGGCGACAGCCCTTTGCGCAGTACCTGCTTCCCGGAGACCTTGGTGTGGCCGTAGGAGGCGCCTTGTTTGGCGTGGCCATAGACCGGTCGTAGGAGCGAGTCGATGTCGATGAACGCCTGCTGGTCGATGCCGGCCAGTAGCTCGGTGCGTGCGGCCAAGCCGATCAGGTGCTCGCGCTGCACCGACTCCAGTTGGCGGGCATGTCCGAAGCTGAACTCGCGTAGCAGGGTGCCCAGTGTCGAGGGTGCGTAGACGTGGTCGACCACGATCGGTATTCCGCCAGCGCGCAGCACGTTCAGGTCATCGATGCTGTCCGCGCCGACGCACATCCCCGCGATCACTGTGAGCAGCTTGGGTGCCGGGTTCGCCGACCCGGACTTGATCCGCGGTGTCTTGATCGACACCTTCTCGGCGATGATCTCCGGCAGCCGGGTCTGCTCGGCCAGCCCCAGCAGCGGCACCAGCCCCGCATAGGACACCAAATTGTCCTCGTCGAAGCGCGCGGACATGGCGGTGAACCTATGGGAGACTCGCACTGAAAGTGCCTCTCTCGAGTTCGGATCTTCGGTGCCTAGGAACACCCATTATCCCAGCTCAGGAGGCACTTTCGTCATTCACACGCTGCTCTCCGACGCAGCTCGTCTGCGGATCCAGGCTAAAGTCTGAGTGGGCTTCCCTGTCTATCGGGGTAGTGGGATAGCCGCCCGGTGGGTAGTCAGACACACTGGCTAGGTTGGGCGACGATTTCGGAGTGTGTCTCGTGGCGATGACGCCCCCCACTGGGGCTCCCGCGCTGTCCCGGCGGACCCGGATCCTGCTTGTCGTCGGCGGTGTCGCGCTGGTCGCCTTACTGGCCGGCTCCCGGTTGCTGGACTACTACGTCAACTGGTTGTGGTTCGGCGAGGTCGGCTACCGGCAGGTGTTCAGCACGATCGTGTTGACCCGGATCGTGCAGTTCGTGCTGGTGGCGGTGGTGTTCGCGGTGCTGCTCGCGGCGACGCTGGCGGTGGCTTTCCGGTCCCGGCCGGTGTTCGTGCCGGTGAGCGGCCCGGAGGACCCGGTTGCCCGGTACCGGACGGTGATCATCCAGCGGTTGCGGGTGTTCGCCATCGGGGTGCCGTTGGTGATCGGGGTGATCGCGGGGTTGGCCGCGCAGGGCGACTGGCAGACCGCGCAGATGTTCCTGCACTCGACACCGTTCGGCACGGTCGACCCGGTGTTCGGGATGGATGTCGGGTTCTACGCCTTCCAGCTGCCGTTCTACCGCTGGGTGCTGGACCTGATGTTCGTCGCGGTGGCGTTGTGCTTCGTGGCGTCGCTGATCACGCACTACATCTTCGGCGGGGTGCGCCTGGCCGGGCGGGCCGGTCAGGTCTCGGTCGCCGCGCGGGCCCAGCTGGCGGTGTTGGCCGGGGTCTTCGTGCTGCTCAAGGCGGTGGCCTACTGGTTGGACCGGTACTCCACGCTGTTGTCCTCCTCCAGTGACAACGGTGGGGTGTTCAGCGGCGCGAGCTACACCGACTTGAACGCGGTGATCCCCGCCAAGATCATCCTGTTGTTCATCTCGCTGATCTGCGCGGCGGCGTTCTTCGCCGCGGTGTTCCGGCACAACCTGCAGCTGCCGTCGATCGCGATCGCGCTGCTGGTGCTGTCCAGCGTGCTGATCGGCGCCGCCTGGCCGGCCGTCCTGCAACAGTTCGTGGTCAAGCCGAACGCGAACGTGCGCGAGGCGATACCGATCCAGCGCAACATCGAGGCGACCCAGGCCGCCTACGGGCTCACCCCGGACAAGGTCAAGTACATCGCTTACTCGGGCCGGACGGATGCGACTCCCGCGCAGGTGGGCGCCGACACCGCGACGATCTCCAACCTGCGACTGCTCGACCCCAGCAAGCTGGCCAAGACCTTCACCCAGCTCGAACAGCGCAAGAACTTCTACGGCTTCCCCCAGCAACTGAACATCGACCGCTACAAAGTGAACGGCCAGGTCCGTGACTATGTCGTCGCGGCACGTGAGCTAGACACGAGCGCCCTGACCGGCAACCAGACCAACTGGATCAACCAGCACATGGTCTACACCCACGGCAACGGGTTCGTCGCCGCACCGGCCAACCAGGTCAACTCCGCACTCGACGCCGCCGCCGGCCAGGGGGGTTACCCGAACTTCACCGTCAGCGACACGACCACCAAGGGCGACATCCCGGTCAGCCAGCCCCGTATCTACTACGGGCGCCTGATCACCGACTACTCCATCGTCGGCGCCGCACCGGGCGTCCCACCCCGCGAGTACGACAGCGACACCGACCAGATCACCTACGACGGCAAGGGCGGGGTGCCGCTGGGCAACCTGTTCAACCGCCTGGTGTTCGCTATGTCCTACGGCGAACAGAACATCCTGTTCAACGGCTCGATCAACGCCAACTCGAAGATCCTGTTCGTGCGGAACCCCAGGGACCGGGTCGCACAGGTGGTGCCCTGGCTGACCCTGGACCGCGACCCCTACCCCGCGGTGGTGGGCGGCCGGATCCAGTGGATCGTCGACGGCTACACCACACTGGAGAACTATCCCTACGCTGAGCACATCGCCCTGGGTGACGCCACCGCCGACACACTGCCGGGCGTGCCACGCCTGCCGAACAAGAGCGTCAGCTACCTGCGCAACTCAGTCAAGGCGACCGTGGACGCCTACGACGGCACCGTGAACCTCTACGCCTTCGACGACAAAGACCCGGTGCTCAAGACCTGGACGAAGGCCTTCCCCGGCACGATCAGACCGACCAGCGACATCAGCCCCGACCTGCGGGCGCACTTCCGCTACCCGCAGGACCAGTTCGAGGTTCAGCGCGAGCTGCTCGCCCGGTATCACGTGAACAACCCGGCCGAGTTCTTCTCCACCGTTTCCTTCTGGAATGTTCCGTCCGACCCGACGGCGGCCGCAAGCGGGCCGAACCCAACTCTCCAGCCGCCCTATTATGTGCTGGCCGGACTGCCCGGGCAGCAGGGTGCGAGTTTCCAGCTGACCAGCCCACTGGTCAGTTTGCAGCGACCGTTCCTCGCCGCCTACGTCTCAGCCAGCTCGGATCCCGGCAGCTACGGCCACATCACGGTACTGCAGTTACCCACGGACACCCAGACGCCCGGACCGCAACAGGCGCAGAACCAGTTCGTGTCGCTACCTCAGGTGAGCCAACAGCTCAACCTGCTCAAACAAAATCAAACAACGATTGATTATGGCAACCTGCTGACCCTACCGGTGGCCGGCGGCCTGCTCTACGTGGAACCGATCTATATCGAGCGGGCCAACCAGGAGTCGTCGTTCCCGCAATTGGCCAGGGTGTTGGTCAGCTTCGGCGGTAAAATTGGCTACGACGCGCGGCTGGACGTCGCGCTGAACCAGGTCTTCGGTCCCGGCGCAGCGACTCAGCTGAGCCCGACTCCGACCGCTGGTAGCCCCGCACCCCCAGCCGGCGCAACATCAACGCCCGGACCGCTCCACGGCGCCATATCGGATATCAACGCCGCCCTGGACCGGCTGCGCGCGGCCCAGCAGTCAGGCGATTTCACCGGACAAGGCAATGCCCTAGCCGATCTGGACAAAGCCATCAAACAATTCCGGACCGCCACCAACGCCCCACCCGCCACCCACTGACCGAAACGGACGCCGTGGGGTGCTGATGAAGCTGGAACTGGCGGTGGGGCTGGCCCCGCTTGTGCGGGGCGACGGGCTGCTGCCTGCCGCGTAGCGGTGCCCAGTGCCGGTCACAGAGACACCGCTCAGGGTTCCGGGGCGGGATGTGCCCGGGTTACTGTGGGAGGGGCGACCGCGGTGCTAGCGCGGGCCGGGCGCCCAAGGGTGCCGCCGCCGGCCCCCGAACCCGCCACCCAGCGAGCAAGAAGGCCGCCTGACTCCGAGTCAAGGGTTTCTTTGCAAGCTTAGAGTGGACTGGTTGTGAGTGGTTATTTCGTGGCGCGGTGGGCCGTTACGGTAGCGGCGACAGCAACTCGATTGCCGTGCGTTATCAGTCACTTAATCTAGCGCACACTGTTGGCCTCGCTGACTTGATCACGTATTGCACCACGTTGGGCATGGACGGTCGACTCACGCTTGCGTAACTCGCACGGATTCTCCCGCTGGGTCGGGCGGACAAAAATAGTTTAGTTCTCTGAGAAGTCGTATCCAGAGGATGCCCAACTCGTTGGTTGTTCATATGCGCGGGTCGCTGCGGGCTCGCGGCGTGTGCGCCAACCGACGGGAAACCTTACATGTTGAAGAAAATCATCATCGCTAGCGTGGCCGCCGCTATAGCGACGCTTGGTGCTGCGGGCATTGCCTACGCCGATACTGGTAGCCACATCAACCGCCATGCTAGTCGCCACAGTGCCCATCCGAGCTTGGACAACAGCACTGACAACAGCACTGACAGCAACAGTGACAGCAGTGACAGCAACAGTGACAGCAGTGACAGCAGCAGTGACAGCAGTGACAGCAGTACTGATAGCAGCGGCAACGGCACTGATAACAGCGATAACGGATACAACAACAACCGCAGCGGCAGCGGCAACTTGCTCGGCAGCCTGTGATGCGATGGCAGGACCCGGCTTCGAATCCGTCTCACACACCAGTCGCGAATATCGCGGTACGGAGTCAGTTCGCTCGGTGAGCTCCGGTGACTTTTGATCATGACCGGCTCGGGCGGCCTGTTAGGCGGCTACTCTGGGTCCCGGGCTGCGATCCGGGTTTGCCGGACGTGGATTAGGACAGGTCGACGTCCTAGTCGTGCACATTCGCCGCCTCTCCGGCATCGGGAACTGAGCGGGGGCACCATCGACTCGCCTGTCTGTCCCGGACTGGCCAGGCGCCCCCTCTCATCGCGTACACACGTTCCGCGGGGACAGTGAGCACCGTTGAGGTGAGGGTCATGCCAGGAGGAGATGGCCACTTACACGCGGCCACGTTCGGCGGTGACGGCGCCGCGTTCGCGGCGGTCAATCCCTTGGATGTCTTGGCCAGGCGCCGTTACGCGAGTACTGCCGGTACGATCGTCGTCGGTCGTGATGACGCTATGTACCGGCCGCAAGCTCAGCTGGTCGACCGGGCCGCGCGGTACGCCGGCATGCGGATCGAGTACCACGAACTAGCGGGCGCACATAACTGGCGCGTCTGGGCCCCCGGACTGGAGACCTCACTGCCATGGCTGGCCGCTCGGCTACACCTGACCGCCCCATGACGGCCGCCCCGCAACCGCTCACCCGGGCTGGCGCCGCCGCACCGCTGCGCCAGGGGGCGCGGTTGTTGCGTCGCGCCCCGGTCACCATCGGTGTGACTGTCGCTGTGGCGCTGGTGGGCGCGGGCACCGACAGCCTGCTCACGGGCCCAGCACCGGCGCTGCGCGAGACGATCGGGATCAGCCTCCCAGGACTGGCGGCCGGCCGGTGGTGGAGCGTGTTGTCCAGCGGGCTGTGGTGCGGCGGGACCGTCAGCTACCTCATGACATCGGCGTTGCTTCTGGTGCTGGTGGCGCCGTTCGAAAACCGTATCGGCTCGGCCCGCACCGCGATCTTGCTCCTAGCGACTCAGATGCTGGGGTCCAGCGTGGGAATCGCGTTGGTGGCGTTGGGAGCGCGAGCCGGCGAGGTATGGTCGCAGCGGCTGGGTTCCGAGATCGCGGTCGGACCGTCCACCGCGGTCGTGGGCGTGGCGTTGGCGGCCAGCACCCGCCTCGGCGCGCTCTGGCGGCGACGGTTGCGCGTCATGCTGCTCGTCGGGTTAGTCATGCTGGCGCTGTACTCGGGGTCGTTGCAGGATGTGCTCCGCCTCGCCGGCGGCCTGGCTGGGCTCGTGATCGGGCCCGTGGCGCTCGGACGCCGCGTCCGGCGTCCGGCTCTGGCCGTGTCCGCCGCGGAGACGCGCACGCTGGTCGCGCTAGTGCTGGCCGCCTCGGCGGTGGGACCCCTGCTCGCGGCGGTGTCCGGAACGGCCATCGGGCCGCTGTCAGTGCTGCGTTTCCTGGTGCTGGCGCCACCACCAGAGCTCGCCGCGGTCCAAGCAACCTGTGCCGACCCGGCAAGCGTGGATGACTGCCTGAGCCTGCGATTCCGGCTTCGCCTCAGCGGTATCGGCCCGGCGATCATGTCGATCCTGCCGGCGTTGCTGCTGCTTGTGCTCGCCGATGGGCTGCGCCGAGGCCGCAGGATCGCGTGGTGGGCAGCGCTTGCGATGAACGCCCTCTTTGCGCTGGCGGGTGGAGTCTTGGCCGTCCTCACCGCGACAAGTCCGGCTGAGCGACTTGTCGCGTTCGGGGGCGCCAGCGACGCACAGTTCCACGCGGCGGTGGTGGCCAGCGTCGGGCAACCGCTGGCTGTCGTGGTGTTGCTGCTGCTTACCCGATCCCACTACCGCATCGAAGCACCGCGAGGCGCCTACCGCCGGTGGGCGGCCATCCTCGCCGCCACCTTCACCACGACGTCCACCGTCTTCCTGGTCGGCGCCCACCTCGGACGTACCGAGTTCAGCCCGGCGCCGACCTGGCCCGCCCTGCTCGCTGATCTCCCAACCCGGTTCCTGCCGCCGGGGTACCTCGGCGAGCTGGAGATCACCTTTCTGCCGGTCACCCCGATGGCCACCGCGCTCTACGAGTGGACCGGTGTGCTGTTCTGGGCCGTCGCGATCGGCGCGTCGCTGTGGGTCCTGCGCCGTACTCAGGTCGCCACTGGCGACGCCGCGCTCGCGCGCGAGCTGCTGACCGGGCCCGGCGGATCGACGCTGTCCTGGCTCAGCACCTGGGCCGGCAACAACTACTGGTTCCACGACGCCACCACAGACAGCACCGGCACACATAACGCCCACGCCCACAGTTCGGCTCGCGCGGGGATCGCCTACCGCGTCATCGGACGCATCGCCCTGACCACAGGTGAGCCGTTCGGCGACGTCGACGCCCGGGCCGGCGCGGTGGAGAGTTTCGCCCGGTTCTGCGGCGAACAGGCCTGGACTCCATGCCTGTACAGCGTGGGCGAGACAACCCGAGCACACACCGAATCGCTGGGCTGGCACACCGTGCAGGTCGCCGAGGAGACCGTCGTTCCGCTCGACGGCCTGGCGTTTACCGGAAAGAAGTGGCAGGACGTGCGCACCGCGCTCAATAATGCCTCCAAAGCGCGCATCACCGCCGAATGGATCGCTTACCGCCACGCGCCCCTGGCCATCAGCGACCAGATCCGGAGCATCTCCGAGGAATGGGTCGCCGACAAAGGCCTCCCCGAGATGGGCTTCACCCTCGGTGGCCTCGAAGAACTCGCCGACGAGCAGGTGCGCTGCCTGATCGCTATCGACACCGATCGCACGGTCCACGGCATCACCAGCTGGCTACCGATCTACACCGACGGCAAGATCACCGGCTGGACACTCGACTTCATGCGCCGACGCGCAAGCGGATTCCGAGGCGTCATGGAGTTCCTCATCGCCTCCGCCGCCGTCCGGTTCCAAGAGGAAGGCGCGCAGCTGCTCAGCCTGTCCGGGGCGCCCTTAGCCCCAATACCGTTCAGTTAGGCTTACATCGGTGTAGTTTGCTGATGTGCCTCGTGCTGGGTGGAAGAAGCCCGTCTCGGATCGTCGCTTGTCGGATTTGGTCTCGGTGGGGGTGCTGACCCGGGTGTTTCCACCGGAGTTGGTCGATGAGGTAATCGCCGAGGCTGGCCGCACCGAGCAGCGCAATCGCACGTTGCCGGCGCGAGTGATGGCGTACTTCGCGATTGGGATGGCGCTGTACTCCGAGGGCTCGTATGAGGACGTGCTCAGTCAGCTGACCGATGGGCTGGCGTGGGCGTCGGGATGGGAGGCCAGCTACAACCCGCCGTCGAAGTCGGCGATCTTTCAGGCCCGGCAGCGCCTCGGTCCGGAGCCGATGGCGGCGTTGTTTGCTCGGGTCGCCGAGCCTCTCGCGACCCCGATGATGGCCGGGTCATGGCTGGCTGGGCGTCGGATGGTCGCCATCGACGGAACCTGCCTGGACGTAGCGGACACCGTCGAGAACGCGAAGTTTTTCGGCCGGCCCGGGGTGAGCAAGGGCGAGCAGGCAGCGTTTCCGCAGGCCAGGATCGTGGCGTTGGCCGAGTGCGGCACGCATGCGGTGTTCGCCGCCGAGATCGGCGTCTACTCCGAGTCCGAGGCCACCCTGACCGAGCGGCTGCTGCCTCGGCTGGAGCCCGGGATGCTGCTGCTCGCCGATCGTGGCTTCTTCTCCTACGGCTTGTGGCGCCAGGCCTCTGGGACCGGCGCGGACCTGCTCTGGCGGATCCGAACCGATGCCTTCGGACCCAAGGCCAAGCACGTGCGTGACCTCGACGACGGCTCCTGGCTGGCGATGCTGCGCAAGAGTACGGACCGTGAGAGCGAGCCGATGCTGGTTCGGGCGGTGGACTACACGGTCGACGACGGCCGAGGCAACGACACCAGCTATCGACTGTTCACCACGCTGCTGGACCCCGGCGAGGTCTCCGCCGTTGACCTCGCCGCCGCCTACAACCAGCGATGGGAGATCGAACTCATCCTCGACGAGCTCAAGACCCACCAACGCGGACCCCGCACCGTGCTGCGCTCAAAGTCACCCGACCTGGTGCAGCAGGAGATCTGGGGGCACCTGTGCTGCCACTACGCGATCCGCACCCTGATGACCGACACCGCGAAGCACAGCGGGCGCGACCCCGACCGGGTCAGCTTCGTCGCAGCCCTGCGCATCGCCCGCCAGTCTGTCGCCCCTCGCGGGCGCTTTCCCCCCTGACAACGTCCAGGCCACCAACCACGTCTGGGGCACCGCGCTGCGCCGACTCGCTCGGCGGCTCAACCCCGCCCGCCGACTGCGGGCGGCACCCAGGGTCATCAAGCGAAAGATGCCCAAGTGGCACGTCAAACGTGCCCACCACGGTGCCTGGCCCGGCCCCCAGCACTCACCGAACTACCTCATCCAAAACCGTAACTGAACGGTATTGCCCTTAGCCCGCCTCGATCGCGGCCAGCAACCCGACGCCCTCCAACACCTGCTTGACCTATCCGGACGCGCCCTCGAACCCGTCTACGGGTTCCGCTCGCTGCTCGCGTTCAAAACCAAGTTTCAGCCCGAGTACCGACCTCTCTACATGGCCTACCCCGACACCGCGGCCCTGCCGGCGATCGCTACCGCGATCACCCGCGCCTACCTGCCCAACCTCGACCCCGCCCGCGCAATCGGACTCCTCCGACGACTACGCCGATAGCCCTGGGCCGCTGTCGGGGACGGGCGCCGCGGGTGAGGATGTCGGGACATTGGTGAGGTCGACGGTCGCGGCATACCAGAGTCACGAGCGCGACATACGGGTTCTACCGCTGGGTGGGCGAGCTGCTCAGCGCGCCAGCTCCGAACACGTCAAAGAGGAGGACGGTGAATGAGAACGCGCTCGGTGGCCGGGCCGGCCCGGCCACGAGAAGGCGACGCTTCTCGTCGCAGCAACCCCTAGAAGGTGAGTCGCGGCCCCCTCCCCGCCAGCGCGGCGCGCGCGGGGACCGGCGTGCAGGCCGCACGCCCGGGTGCACCATCCTCTACCGGACACCCCTGCTGGCAGCTTCGTTAGGACTCACGCGGGGCAGTCCACGTTCGCCTCGAGCGCTGGGGATTCATAGCCCCCTCTCACCTTCGGCGCGGACACTGGGGGAGGAACGGAAGGGAGCGTGCGATGGTCGCCGGCTTGCTCGGGTTCGTCCTTGTCCTGTTCGAACTCGTCCTCGTTGGCCGCGCTATCGTCGATTGGGTCGGCGTGCTGTCCCCGGTCGGCGCCCGTAGTGGCCTCTACCAGGCACAGCGGATCACTCACGGGCTCACCGAGCCGGTGATTGGGCCGGTCCGTCGGGTGCTGAGGCCCGTGCGGTTGGGTTCGGTCAGTATCGACTTGGCGTTCACAGCGGTGTTCGTGGCGGTGATCCTCCTGCGGACCGTCGTGGTGCCGCTCATCCCGTTCTGAGACGAGGTCTGACCGGAGAAGGAAGCACTCGTGGACTGTCGAGGGGCCCGCGCGGACGACCTCACGGCGTTAGGTGGGCTTGCTCTGGCCCTCTACGACGAGGACAACTTCGCCGTCGAGTCCGACGCACCCGCTGCGAACCTGCAAGCGCTGGTCGGCTCGCCCGAGGCACATGTCACGGTCGTCGACGACGCCACCGAGCTCGTGGGCTTTGCCGTGACAACGACCAGCTTCGGACTCGAAAACGGTCAGATCGCCGAGCTCGAAGACCTTCACGTAGTACCCAGGGCGCGCCGGCACGGTCTCGCGGAACTCCTCATCGACGACAGCGCCCGATGGGCCCGGGAGCGGGGCTGTCGACAGCTCGAACTGGTCATCGCACCTAACGGTCTCGACGTCACCCACCTGCACCGGTACTACCTCGCCAGGAGCTTCAAGGACGAGGGACGGCGACTGCTCAGCCGCCCCCTACGGCCTTAAATTCGTCGGCGTGGGTGATGTCGCTGCCGAAGGACCACCGGCCGGACAGCCGGTAGCCGCCGTCGACGACCTCCAGGGTGCCGTGTCGTCAAGCAGAAGCCAGAGCGGCACCACCTCGAACAAGTACCCGGTGCTGAACAACAGGGGCTGGGCAGCCCGTTCGATTTCACCATCACCGATCTGGGCAACGGCAGCCTGGCGTTTTCCGCGACCGGCCAGCCGGTTCGGCCAACTGCCTGCGCAGCGGGTTGAAGGCGCAGACGCACGCAACCTTGCCCTGATGCTGCGCTTCCAGGACAGGCAGGTCAGGGTATAGGGCGCCTCGGCAGGCACTGTCACCAGAACGAACACGGGAGCCCGTAGCTGAAGGTGGACGACGCAGATACCTCGTCTCGCACAGAGAAGTGTCCAGGCCGCATCCCGGCTGCGGAACCGAGGACCTGCGGCAACGCTCCGGGCGGTGATCGTTTCGGTCCCGTGTACCAAACCACTGCATGCACGACCCCCGGTCCTGGACGAGCCCTTTGCGCTCTCACTCGTCGGACCGGCATGGCCTCAGTTAGAGGCGGGCGCGCGTCGGATGATGACCGAGCCGGTGGCCCAGCGGACAATCGCGGGCGGCCTCACCCGCTCGCGCTACGCCGAAGACCGACTAACGGATTCGTTCAGCCAGTACGTCATCCTCGACGCCGGACTGTCTCCGGGCATGCAAACCCACTGGTGAGGACACCTTCCATCACCCCTTGGGGTGACCGACCCCGACCCAGCGGCTAGCCTGCCAACCGCACACCAACGACCTGCCGGCCGATGCAGCGGCGTGACGCCTCGGGCACAAGCCGACGGCAACCCGGTGCCGGAGCTCCCCACGCCCCCGCCCAGCCGACCCCCGACGTCCACGGAGGGACACGCCCGGAATGTCCTTTCGATCCGGACTCCCGATCCCCACACCGCTGCCCCTGCCCCCCGCCGAAACACCCTGCTCGGCCACCGACGGACCCTGGTGCGAGGTCGTGTACCAGGTCACCGGTACTGACTGGCTGGCCCGCGCCTCGAGCGTCGTCATCGATGGCGCGATCAAGACGGTGCTCATCGTCGCGCTCGCGGTGCTCGTGCGGAGCCTGCTGCATCGGGGCGTCCGCCGACTCGCCCGCGGCGCCGGCGAGGGCCACCTGCCGGCGTTGCTGCGTCCGCTGCGGGACCGAGGCGCACAGCGGCTGCAGATGGCAGCCGTGCTGAGCGAGCGCCGACGTCAACGCGCGGCCACCATCGGCTCGCTGCTGCGTTCGATCGTCTCACTGGTGATCTACGGGATCGCCTTCGTGCTGATCCTCGGCGAGTTCGGCGTGAACCTCGCCCCGATCCTCGCCTCGGCCGGGGTGATCGGCCTCGCGGTGGGCTTCGGGGCCCAGAACTTGGTCAAGGACTTCCTGTCCGGGATCTTCATGATGCTCGAGGACCAATACGGCGTCGGGGACACCGTCGACCTCGGACCCGCCAGCGGAACGGTGGAGAGCATCGGCCTGCGGGTCACCACCATCCGCGATGCCGAGGGGACCCTCTGGTACGTCCGCAACGGCGAAATCTCCCGGGTCGGTAACCACAGCCAGCACTTCTCCATCGCCCTGATCGACGTACCCGTCGGCCACGGCACGAACATTCCCCACGCGACCGCGATCGCCGAGGCCGCGGCCCGGGAGGCAGTCACCGAGGCTCCGTTGGCCGCGAACGTGCTCGGCGAGGTGAGCGTGCTCGGCGTGCAGTCAGTGACCGCGGAGGCGGTGACCCTGCGGCTAACCGTCACCACCAAACCCGGGCAGCAAGTCGCGGTACGCCGCGCCATGTTCGGCGCGGTCTCCACCGCGTTCACCCAGGCACAGATCCCGCCACCCACGACCGCACCGAGCACCGCCGTACCAGCCACGCCCGGCCAAGGTCTCGCCGGCTGAACCCTTACAGCCGGCGAGACCGTCCGCCACCCAGCTGTGCCGGTTGGAAACTTTCGGCGCCGTCACCGGGGTGAGCCTGTGCCTGCGGGCCGCCCTGGACTACACCATCACCGCAGTGACATCCGCGGTCGCCAGCAGCACGCTCAGCGGGCCGGCTCGCGTGGTCCGGCGCATCCTGCGCCGCAACGCCGTTTAGCCTGGCGGCCTACCTAGCCTGCGCCGGTGCGGTGACGACGCCACCGGATCCTGACCGCGGCCCGCGCCGCATGACGATGGGGCGCTCAGGACGTCGGTGCGCCGGAGCCACCTTGTCCGGCGCGAACCCCAACCACGGCAACGTGCACAGCGCCACCGCGAACCTATTCCCACGGTAGGAGTCCCTACATGTGACCGACATGTGAGCGCGCGAGAGAAATGACCCATAGCGTGCGGCGAAACGGGTCCGCCCTGGTCAGCTCGCCCGCCGTGACGGGTGCGCGGGCTACCGTGCGATGCACGTTCACCTATCCGGGCGACCCTCGATCTGGTCGAACGTTAGTTCCTAGCGATTAGCTTGCACGCTGAAATAGCTCTCCATATGGAAGCGACCGTATCGCCGATGCGGCCCAAAGGATCGGTCGTAGAGGCCTTGTTTGCCCTATTACCGTGCCGCATGACAAATCGTCAGCTGGGATGACCGCTCGGATGTTGGCATCACTGTCCCCGACAAGGCCGAAGGGCGGTGAGCCCGACGGCAGATATGGGGGCTGCTCTGGGCCCGGACCGCGGCGACGGTGTGGGTCGTTGCGTCGAGCTTGGCCAGGATGTGCTCCACGTGGATGTCCACCGTGTGGGGCATCAGCCCCAGAACCACCGAGGGCTGCTATTGATCTCTCCGCCGCCGAACCCGCGTTCAAAGCCCTGCGAGAACGCAACCGGGCGTGGACACAGCCAATCCTGATCGCCCTCGGCGCGGGATTCGCCGTGCTCGTGGTGACCATCCGGGCCGTACCGATAACCCCCCTTGTAATCGGGGTCGGCAGAGTTATCCAGCGTCGTTGGCCATGTTGCACTTGCCGTGGACGTCGATCGGGCCAGCCATGACCGGCAGACCCGGTGGCGGGTTGACCTCGGCGGGTACTTTCTTGTTGGAGTTCCGCGCTGGTAGGTACGCGTAGCGCAGAAGAGGGCCGCTGACCTCGGAGTACATGGTCAGCGGCCAGTGAGGGCGTATCCACGGCCCGTATGGGGCTTCGCGACACCCGGCGCACAGTGCGCCACGAACTGGACCGCATGGCGCTGGTCATCCTGGCCATCAGCCGCGGCAGCGTGGCCCAATGCAGTCAGACCGCCTCCGTGGCCAGCGCGCCATCCTCACGCCCTCGAACATCGCGGACCCGTCCCACTCGCCTGCCGGTCGGTACAGCTCGGTGCCGCGTTTCATTCAAATCTTTTTCACATTATGAGAAAATGATTTGGCTCACATTTGAGGATTTCGGACTAGATTGCTGAGATACCTCAGTTTACTCAGGATTATCATAGCAAATTCACATTCTAGATCAATGCTTGCTTCGGTGATCGAACTTATGTTGGTCTATTTGAGTGGTCCAGCGGGATTTGCCGTAACCGATGCGAGGAGTGGCTCGCTATACCCCTCGTGGGAGCGCCGCATGGCGTCCTTCACAGAGACGCACAAAGACGGAGGAAAGAATGGGAAGCAGCAGATGGGGTTGGGTCCGGGACGATGACTGGCGCCGCCGCGGTGACGACGACGACCGTCGCCGGCGTGAGGACGACGACCGCCGCCGGCGTGAGGACGAGGACCGTCGCCGGCACCACCACCGATAGATAGACGCTGTGGTGGTGGTCCTGCCCGTGGGGGTGGGGCCACCACCGGGGGGCCGCGAAGATGACGAAGTTCACCGAACAGCCGCGGCCGCCTCGCGGGTCGGCGTGGGCGGCTGCGCTGGGTACAGCGTCGGGCGGCTTGCTCACCACGACACCCCGAGTGGGAGTGCGAGCGAGCTTCGTCCGGTTCTGGCCGGACACCGCCCCGTTCCGCGCTCGGTTGTGGATCAGTCTGGGGCTGGTCGCGGTGTCCCCGGTGTTGAGCACGGTCGCGATCTGGCTGTTCAAGGTCGTGATCGACAATGTCGTGGTTCCGCACGACTTCCACCTGTTCCCGGTGCTTGCCGGGGCATACGTTGCACTCGCGGTGGTCCAAGGCGTGGTGTCGTTCACCGATCAGTACCTGTCGACCTGGGTCGGCGAGCGGTTCGTGCTGAACCTTCGGACTCGCCTGTTCGCCCACCTGCACCAGCTCTCGCCCGGGTTCTTCGAACAGCGGCCGCTCGGTGACATTCTGTCCCGGTTGACCGGGGACATCGGTGCCATTGAGGAACTGGTTCTGTCCGGCCTTGCCCAAGCCCTGACCTACCTGTGTCAGCTCGTCTTTTTCACCGGCGCGCTGTTCTACCTGGACTGGCGCCTGGCCGGGGCCTCGTTGATCGCCGCGCCGAGTTTCCTATGGGCCGCTCGGTTCTTCTCAACGCGGATCAAGGAGGCTTCCCGGGAGAAACGCCGCCGAGCCGGCGCCATCACCACCGTGGCCGAGGAGAGTTTCAGTAACGCCGCGTTGGTCCGCGCCTACGACCGCACCGACGCCGAGAGCACCCGATTTCACGAGGAGAACCTGGGCAGCTTCACCGCCCAGATGCTCGCCACCCGGCTGCAGGCCCTGTTCGGCCCCTTGAGTGACCTCCTCGAGGTCATCGGCGTCATGCTGGTCCTCGGCCTGGCGGTATGGGAGCTGGCGAACAACCGCATCACGATCGGCGGTGTACTGGTCTTCGTGGCCTACCTGACCCAGCTCTACGGACCTGTTCAAGGCGTCGGGCGGCTCAGCAACTCCCTGTTCGCCGCCAGCGCAAGCACCGAGCGGGTCATCGAGCTACTCGACGAAACACCCCTGGTCACCGAACCTGCCCACCCCACACCGCTGCGCCGCGCCCACGGCGCGGTGCGCTTGCGGGGGGTCAGCTTCACCTACCCGGGCACCGAACACCCCGCGCTGGGCGGGATCGACCTCGACGTCGCGGTGGGTGAAAAGATCGCCGTGGTCGGTGCCAGCGGCGCCGGGAAGTCCACTCTGGCGAAGCTGTTGCTGCGTTTCTACGACCCCACCCTCGGTGCCATCAGCATCGACGGTATTGATCTACGACAGCTCGCCCTCAGCGATCTCTACCGCAACGTCGGCACCGTGCTACAGGAGACGCTGGTCTTCGACGCCACCATTGGGGACAACATCGGCTGGGGCAAACCCCACGCCACCAAAGCCGACATCATTGCCGCGGCCACCGCCGCTGACGCCCACGAGTTCATCCTCGCGCTACCACAGGGTTATGACACCCGGGTCGGTCAACGCGGGCGGATGCTATCGGGAGGACAACGCCAACGCCTGGCCATCGCCCGCGCGATGATCCGCGACGCGCCGATCCTGTTGCTCGACGAACCCACCACCGGCCTCGACGCCGAATCCAGCCAACGTGTCCTGGCGCCACTGCGCCGACTCATGCACGGCCGGACCACGATCATCATCTCGCACAACCTGCTCACCGTGACCGACGCCGACCACATCGTGTTCCTAGAGCACGGCCGCATCACTGGAACCGGCACCCACACCCAACTCTTAGCCACCAACCCCGCATACGCCCACCTCTACCGCCTGCACCAACCCACGACTCCCGCGGACAGCGGACCCTCATCCCTCGCGCCACGACAGGCGATCTGGCCCATGGATTCGGGCCGACAGGGGGTCCCGACCTAAGCAATGCGCCGGCACCGCGACTCCGCCGCCGCGTCGCGCAAACACCCCAGCACTCAGAAGACCGCCCAGGGCCGATTCCGCTGCCCCGGGTCAACAGATCAACGCGCTCGATGAGGTGAGCCTTAACGCGCCGATCGGCCCCCGGCCCCCGCCGACTATTCCGCGGGGCCAGCCATCACGGCGTGTGGCGCGACACCGTCTTCCTCGAACGCCGCCGCGCCACCGACTCCGACTAACCACCCATTCGCCCGGCGGTTGGCGCTGCGGCGCTACCGCCCAATGCACTCGGCGGTCGGCCTCCCCGGCGCGGCAGCCGGCTCTACCCGCACACTGGCGCCCCACCTGGCTGCACTCGCTAGTCCGCGCACGCTCAGTACCACCGTCAGCGAAACAGCACCATAACCCGCTCATGCGCTTTCTGTTCCTTAACGGCACCCCGGGTCGGCCGGGGGTGTGGAAGCGGGTCTATCCCATGATCGGTGTTTCCGGCGTTGTTGATCAGTAGGTTTCGGCGGCTGGCCAGCGGTCACCGAATGTGATGGCGAAGGCGTTGATCACAGGCTTCCAACGCATCGTCCATCGGGTGCGGCCTGCCCCGGTTGGATCCAGGCTGCGGGTCACAAGATACAGGCACTTCATCGCGGCCTGCGCACCTTGGACGGAGAGGGTGTTCGGGTAGGCGGCGGCACCGGCTTCGATGCGGGCGATGTCGAGCAGGCGGCCGGCGCGGCGGGCTTCGCTCAGCAGCACGGCCGGGCATCATCACATCCAGCACCACCAGATCCGGGCGAAACGCGGCCAGCACGTCTTCCAGGCCGGCGGCTACGGCGTTGCCCTTGTACCGCGCCAAAATCCGCCGTCAGCAGGGTGACCTGGCGCTTAGCCGCGCCCCCGCCATGTCATGATCACCGACCGTGCTGTTTCGACTGACCTGGCGCCCTGACAACAGCGAGCACCCATCGACCTGGGCCACATCGTGGCCGCCGAGGTCGACCGGGCCGTGATGCTCGCCCCCCAATTGAGCATCACCCACACCGCCGCGTGCAGGTCTGGCTTGACCCCGCCGCCGATTTCGTCGGCGCGGGGTATCAGGTTTCCCAAGCCTTGTTCGGACTGGGCACCGGTGGCATGGGTGGCACCGGGCTGGGCGCGGGTCGACCGGACCTGGTGCCGTTGGCCAACGCCGATTTCATCTCCTCCTCCTTCGGTGAAGAGCTCGGTCTGTTCGGCCTGGCCGCCGTGCTGATCCTGTATCTGCTGTTGGTCATCCGGGGTTTCAAGGCCGCTCTCACCTGCCGTGATTCGTTCGGCACCCTACTGGCGACCGGTTTGTCGACCACGATTGCACTGCAGGTCTTCCTGGTCGTGGGAGGGGTCACCAATCTCATTCCGCTGACTGGTCTGACAACTCCCTTCCTGTCCTACGGAGGGTCCTCACTGCTGGCCAACTACATTCTCGTGGCTCTGTTGCTGCGGATCTCCGACGCGGCCCGCCGACCGGCGGCCGTGCCACCGAGCCCGAAGTCACCGCTAGCGGCGGCCGCGACGGAACTGGTAAGCGGACCCCGCCCACAACGGTGAGCCGTGTTCGGGAGCCGCGGACGGCCCGTTCCGCGTCCAATGGGTGCTTGGACTGGTCGAGCGCGTCCTATCTGGCTGGGAATCAGCCGGCCGCGGTGTCCGTGTGGGCGGTGACTCGGGTGGCGGTGATTGTCGTCCCGGAGATCGCGCCATGGACATTGACCTGCGAGCCGATGTGGAACTGGTCCCGAGTCGCGGGATGTGTTCGGGAGCCGAACGTGGTCTGCGCAGTCAGCACAACGGTGCCGACCGTCCCCGTCGTCAGACGTAACGTCCAGGTGTCGCCCTGCTGCGCGGTGATCTGGCCAGTGACCTTGTGGTTGCGCGCAACACCGTGGTGCTGTTGCGCACCGTGAGCACTGCTTGGGGGAGAACCGGTTGGCGGGGTTTTCGGAAGCGTTCCCGCCCCATCCGATGGCATGGTGTCAGGGGGCGCGGTCCCATCCGCGGATGAGGCCACGGCGCTAGCGGATGGTGCGGCATTTTCGACCGGTGAGGAGGAGTTCGAGCAGGCTGAACAGCTCGCTACCGCCACCAGCGCACACGCGAGAGCAACTCGATGGGCCTTCGGGCCGGTGCGGCCGCGCATCGTTGTGTCCACCCGGTCGCACCCCTGACATCCGTGTCCGCTCTTGGCGACCGCGAGTATGCCTGGGGCATCTCTCGGCCCCCCGGGTGGGTGTTTTTGCCCTCGCTGGCCCTTGTGGTAGAGCACCGCCTTTGCGGGCCGGTCCCGGCCATGACGTGCTGGCGGGTCCGACAGGGAATTCTCGAGAGGTCCTCGTGGATCAAGGACAGACTGCACTACGTGTTGCGAGGAACCGCTGACAGGGCCTCAGGCACCACCGGTTCGAGCGAGACTCAGGTCGCGACCTGGCCAACGGCGGCTGGTAAGGCGAATATGGCCACCCTACGGTCCAGTTGAAACCGCCAGTGACATGTCAGACCCCTGCGTGGACATCATGCAGGAGCGAGCATCGCGACGGCGGCATGGCCGCTCTGGCGAAGCCCGGCGACGTTCGGCTGGGCCCGAGCCGATGTCGGCGACCTGGACGCAGTCCCTCTCGGTCCTCGATGACGCGGCCGAGTTGGGGTGGCGTTATATCGGTCGGATAACCGCCGCAGTCCCTGGACCCGACGCAGCCAACGCGATGCCGGACACCCGATCGGCCCCTGGGGATCTGGGTGCGCGACGGGGGGGGTGTTCCCCTGGCTGGCTCGTTCGATGGTCATCCGAGGGGATTGCCAACGTTGGATATCCGGCTTGCGGTGATAGTGGAGCCTGACATGGTACCGGTGACGTGGGCTATGTCGCCGACCCTGAACTGCCCTTTGGTGGCTGGATTCTTCGTGTCACCGAACGCGGTCGTGTCGGTGATGATGACGGTGTAGGTGTGATCGGTGGCCGTCTTTACCGTCCAGGTTGAACCGTTCTCCGTCATTATCGGGCCCGAGAGGTGGGAGTGCTTGGCCGCGAGCGCCGACGAGGACGTCACCGGTGTGGGTGCCGGTGCGGGTGTGATCGAGGTAGCTGAACAGCCGACGAGCGCCGATGCGAATGCTGCTAGTGCGATCCGCGTGCCAGGGGCAACTCGCGCGATCTTCCAGGTCATTGCCGAGCGGCGGGAGTTGACCACCAGAGAGCTCCGTGGGTTGGATGGCGACAAGGCGGTATCGGTATTGGTAACGAGCGCGGCTTGGTGCCGATGCTCCTAGGACCAACATCACTGCTGGTACTGAGCCTGTCGTAGGTGAGGAATGGCTCGGCTTACGCCGCGACAGCCAAGGGCTTCCGCTCCCGGTGCGGACCCGCAACCTCTCCTGGACTGGACCGACCGATGGCGTGATCGGCGCTCATGCGCAGGGTCGAGGCCGTGCAGATAGGTGGCGAACCCGCGAACCGCCGAGAGCCGGTAGGCCCACCAGTTCGAGACGCCGCCTGTGGGCAGCCGCGCCCAGTCCAGCGCCACCGTGACGGTGATCCTCGCCTCGCCGGCCTGTTCGAGGTAGTCGAGGAACTGGCCCGGCAGCTTCTCCGGGCGGTCGAGCAGGTAGCCCAGCGCGCGGCGCAGCGCGAGGTAGTCGGCCAGTTCCTCGCGCAGCGGGCCGGTCACGACACACCTGCGGTGGTGTCGACGGACGAGCCGCAGATCCGCGCGCGACCCGCTGCGGCAACGGCGAGATTGCACCCTTCAAGGGAGATCAGGTAGCCGACCATAAATGGGGCCGGGCGCGGTTCTAGACGCTTGCCTACTGCGATCTCATGCCGGTGATGGCACGCTGCACGGTGCGAACGCTGAGACGGCGAGCATCGGCAGGCCAGCCCGGCAGACGCGAGTAGGTGATGACGTCCGCATGGCGAGAACCGCGAGGTTGGTTGCCGTCGGCGCAGCGCTGGTGGCAGTAGCCGGATTGCTCGGCGGCTGCGGCGGACAACAGTCTGCCGGTGCCCGCGGTCACCCTTGACCCGCTCGCCGTCAGCATGTTCGCCGTCAAACCATGCGACCTGCTGCGCGACGACCCGGCGACGCGCCGGCACCTGGCGGTCCCGGGCACCGTCACAGCCGGATCCGACGGACCGGTCTGCCGCTGGACACCGACCCGGCCGCGAGTGCCGCTCTACACCGCCGGCGCCGCCCCGCATATCGGGCTGAACGACGTCTCCGGGCATCGCGAGGACTATTCGTTTTTCGAGCAGACCAGCATCGCGCACTACCCGGCGGTGCACACCAGAGACCGGGCCGCCGGGTCGGAAGCGCGGTGCTCGACCCGGGTCGGCGTCGCCGACGACAGTCAGGTGATCGTCACCGCCGACGACAACGGCCTCGCCGTCCGGTCCTCGCTGGACACCTGCTCCGAGGCCGAATCTTGGCGACCGAGATCCTCGGGCAAATGCTGTCCGACACCGGCTGATTACCGGGAAGACTGCGCATCGGCCGCCGACGTCGTTGTTCTACCCGGACGTGGCGAATGGCGGGGCGTTTCCGCGTAGCGTCCGATGATCAGGTCGGGCATGATCTGTTTGCTCAAATCACTGCGCGACCGACGCTCAGAGGGAGAGAACCAGTGGTGACCAGTAATGAAGGCAAGCACGGTCACGTGGAGAACGACCTCGCCCAGCTCAAGGACATCGGCTCTAAGCAAGCTGAGCTACCCAGAGCATCGGGGTGGACTCGATCAAGGAGCTGCGCCATCGCAACCGGGCGCATCTGAAAGAGATGATCGAGACCGGGCATGGCAACGTCGTGGGCTGTCCGAGGGCGAGTGCACGACTTGGACCAATGAGGCCAAAGCGCGCGGCTAGCGCCAGATCTTCGGTAGCGGATCGACTCGTCCGATGAGGTGGTGGACCCGTAGGGGCCTTGGCGACGCACCCGCACAGGTAACTCCCGAGATTAGAGGGGATATGACGCTATGACGATGTCTCGAGCAGTCCGGATACTGGTGGTCCTGCTGCTGCCGGTGTTGGTGATCGCTGGCTGCGGTAAGGGCGCCCAGAGCGCGACGACGCCACCGGCGAGCGCTTCTGCCGCGGTTGACGGCTCGGTGCCCGCTGATCCGTCGGAGAGCGCGGCCGATGCCGCGCCGATCGATGAGAGTTGCCCGGCCAGCAACACGATCGCGTTCGCAAAGACGAAGTTCCTCGCGCACACCGGGTTGGCGTTCGGGGCGTTCCACCGCTACCTGTACAAGCCGTTCCAGGCGGGTACGTTCAAAAAGGGTGCCAGCGGGCGGATCACCGGGTTCATCAAGGGCGGTTTGGCGGCACTGTTCGTCAAGCGGGAGATCCGGTTGGCCAGCGAGGACGTCAAGGCCAACCCCACCCTGTGCAAGGCGATCGCCGCGCCACTGGGCAAGATCGGCGACACGGTTCAGGCCGCGTTCGACAAGCTCAAAACCGGTGACGCCAGCGGCATCACCGGTGCCAACTCCCTCATCTCCTCGGTCGAAGGCACCTCGGCCAAAGACGGCGACCCGATCACCGAGAACGATAACCCCGACCTGACCTCCACCCCAAAATAGTCATCTAACGACTCTGGGAAGATCGGAACAGTGGGCTTCCCCTCGTAACGTGGAGACATCGCCTTAGAGGAGGTGGGGGCGATGGCGGAGTCACGGCGGAAGTTTGACGCTTCTATGTGTGTCAAGTCTATGTGTGTCAAGACCGTTTGATGTGGGTTCCTCCTGTCGTGTGAGCTGGCGCGGCCAGGGCCGTTCGGGCGCTGATTCATAGGCTGGGTGCAGCGACGGTGGCGGGAGCCATCGCGGTGGTGAGGGTGCGGAAGAGCTGGCGGGCGATGTAGCGCTTGATGCAGCGCCGGATCTCCCTGGGGGTCTTGCCTTCGGTGGTGCGCCGGGCCACGTAGGCCTGGGTGGCGGGGTCGCTGCGGATCCTGGTGTTGGCGATGACGTGGATGGCCCTGTTGAGCGCTCGGTCGCCACCCCGGTTGAGTCGATGGCGCACGGTGCGCCCGCTGGAGGCCTCGATCGGGCTGGTGCCGGCGAGGGCGGCGTACGCGGCGTCGTTACGGCACCGCCCGGGGTGGGAGAACGAGACGATCGCTTGCGCGCCGGTGACCGGCCCGATCCCACACCGGTCAGTTAGCGCTGGAACGAGGTCGTTGACGATCGCGGCTAGCTCAGCCTTGTTGGCCGTCAGCGCCCGGGCGGCCTCGCGTAGTGCGAGGGCCAGGCGGCGGATCTCGGCGTGACGCACGGCCTGGGCTCGACTGGCCTCCCGAGGTTGGCGACGTTTCACCAGCTCAGACAACATGGCGGCGGTGAGTTTCCCGCAGGCGAGACGACGGTCAGCGTCGCCCCCATCTCGCAATAACGCCTTGAGACGGTTGGTCTGCGCGGTGCTGGTGGTGGTCAGATCCTCCCGCGCGCACAGCAGGATACGCAGGGCCTCCCGGTCTCCGTCCGCGCGTGGGGTGGGCAGCTTGTTCACCTCGAGGCCGAGAGCGAACAGCACCGCCAGATGCGCGTCGATCGGGTCGGACTTGCCCTTGCCTCGGCGGGTCTTGCGGCGGGGTTGCTCGGCCTCGATCACCGGTAGCCCGACGGCGGCCGCGGCGCGGCCCAGCCCGACGCCGTAGCTACGGGTCCCCTCGATCGAGACCACCAGCCTCGGTCCAGGAGCATGGTCGAACACCCAAGCCAACGCCTCGGCATGGCCGGCGTTGTGGTTGCCGAACGAGGCGGTGGCGATCACCGCGCCGCTGGGGTAAGCGATCTCGAGCTGGTTAGTGTCGCGGTGGGTATCGGCACCGATGACTGCATCGGTGACTTCTGAGAGCATTACCACTGGCCGAGGGCCCTTCCAGGGGTTGCGGTCAACGTCGGCACCGGCCTGGATGAGGGTCACCGTGGTGGCAGATCTGTGACGGGTCACGCTCGCGCGGACATGCTTCTAATCAAGCCAACTGGTGGGGCCAGGCTGGTGCCGGCAACCACGACCGACAGGTCAAACGAAGGGCACGCTGAAGCGGCCAGATCAGGATTGAGTCACGTCGGGTCACCGGCACCGAGCCTGGTGGTTCTCCATCCAGGAGTACCGCAACGACACTCACAGATCAGGATTTCAAGGAGGGCGCGGTCCGGTTGGTCCGCGAGACCGGGCGCCCGATCGCGCAGATCGCGAAGGACCTGGGGATCAACCCGGGCACGCTGGCCAACTGGGTGGCTTTGGACCGTCAGGCCAAGGACGGCAACGGTCGACTCAGCGAGGACGAGCGGATCGAGCTGGCCCGGCTGCGGCGGGAGAACGCCGAGCTGGCGATGGAGCGTGATGTGCTCAATGGGCTGCCCCGCGTTTTTCGGATAGCTATTATTCGTGTTGTTATGCCGCTTGCCGCTGATTTTGGTACTCGTTGTAGGCCTCTCGTGGAGTTCGGTAGGCCAGCGCCGAGTGGAGACGCTTGAGATTATAGCGGAACTCGATGTATCGGGTTACATCCTTTCGGGCGTGTTCTCTTGTAGGGTAGGCGGTGCGGTTGACGCGCTCCACCTTCAGAGTGGCGTTGAACGATTCGGCGAGGGCATTGTCGAAACATGAGCCTACTCGGCCGACTGATTGTCGAATGTCGAGTTGAGCCGCCGCCTCGGCGAAGGCCTGGCTCAGATATTGGGATCCGTGATCGCTATGGAAAATCGCTTCGCTTTCTAGGTCGTAGTTTCGGGAGGCCATGCGGAGCGCGTCGATGACGAGTTCGGCGCGCATATGCTCGGCGATCGCGTAGCCGATGCATTCTTTGGTGCAGCAGTCGATCACGGTTGCCAGGTAACAGAACCCCTGCCATGTCGGCAGGTACGTGATATCACCGACGAGCTTCTTGCCCGGCGCGTCGGCGGTGAAGTCGCGACCCACCAAGTCGGGGATGCTCGCGGCGCCCTCGCCGGCTTGGGTCGTGGTCGGACGCCACGGTCGTGGCTGGCAGGTGACCAGATCCAGCTCAGACATGAGGTCGCGGACCATCTCCGGTCCGCATACCTCGCCCTGGCGGGCCAGGGCCGCGTGGACCCGCCGATAGCCATACGTCCCGTCCGACTCCTCGAAGATCGCCTGGACGAGCGCGCCCAGTCGTGCGCGACGGATCGCCGTGTGTGAGGCAGGCCGGTCTCGCCAGGAGTAGAAACCTGAGGTCGACACACGCAACCAGCCGCACATTGTCTGAATGGGGTAGTGCGCCTTCTCCGCCTCGATGAACGAGTACTTCTCGCTCACCGATACTCCTGGGCGAAAAAGGCCGCTGCCTTTCCCAGGAACTCGGTTTTCATGCGCAATTCCCGGTTCTCGCGCTCGAGTTCCCGCAGGCGTGCTCGCTCTGGCATAGTCAACGGTGGCTCGTCGCTGGCATGCTCGGCGCGATACTTGTTGACCCAGTTCCCGAGAGTGCCTTCGTGCACGCCTATCTCGCGGGCAACCTCAGCGACAGGACGCGAGGTGTCGACCACAAGTCGAACCGCCTCAGACTTGAACTCCGGGCTGAATCTCCGGCGCTTCTCCCGCATCGATCTTCCTCCAATTCGGACGGAACCTTATTGGGTCCGCTATCCGAAATGTGGGAGGCACGCCACAAGCGCTCGGTGGCCCTCTGGGTCAAGGACGCGACGGGTCGGCGGTAGTCGTGGCCGGGTTCATCGCGGCCCAGAGGGCCGAACACGGGGTTCCGCACGCGGTGGCGTGCCGGGCGTTGGGGGTGTCGCAGGCCTGGTTCTACAAGTGGCGCCACGGCGACGCCTCGCCCCGGCGAGCGCGGCGGCGGGCGCAGGCCGTGCTGGTAGCGGCGTTGTTCGCCCAACACCGGGGCACCTACGGCGCACCGAGGATCACCGCGGATCTACGCGACATGGGCTGGCGGGTCTCCCAGAACACCGTCGCGGAGCTCATGGCCGAGCAAGGGTTGCGGGCCAGGGCGAAACATCACCGGCGGGGCACCACCCGCCCGGGCAAGGGCCGCTGGCGCGCCCCGGACCTGGTCAAACGGGACTTCACCGCACGGCGGATCAACCAGCGCTGGTTCGGTGACGGCACCGAGATCGACACCGCCGAAGGCAAACTGCAACTGGCCAGCGTGCTGGACGTGTGCTCGCGGCGCATCGTCGGGTTCGCCTTGAGCGAGCACCACGATGCCGAGCTGGCCTACGGGTCGTTGGCGATGGCGGTCGCGGTGCGCGGCGGGCAAGTGGCCGAGGTGGTATTGCACACCGACCAGGGCAGCGAATACACCGCCGGGATGTTCCGCGCGGCCTGTATACGACTGGGCATCCGCCAATCAATGGGCCGGCCGGGATCGGCGCTGGACAACGCGGTCATCGAGTCGTGGCACTCCACCCTGGAGTTCGAGCTGCGCTCGTGCGAAGAATTCCCGACCAAGGCAGCCGCTCGGCGGCGGGTCGCGGCCTGGATCGATGAGTACAACCGCACCCGACGGCACTCCTCCATCGGGATGATCTCCCCGATCGACTACGAGCTGGCCCAACCCGACGACCCTGCCACCGAGGTGGCCTGAGCGAGATGCTCACCCACAAGCACAACCACAACCACAACGGAGGCGGCTGCGCCGCCGCTGAATCCCATTACGCGCCGCGCAGGATACGGGGACCGCACCTCCAACCTCAAGGGTCGCTGACGCGATCGCTGCCGCGACGGCCTACGGCCGCCCTTGACCTCGGAGCCTCGACGGCCCCCAACCGGCGCACAGCGCGGGCAGGCCAGCGCCTGCCCGACTGGCACGCGACGCGAACGACACAACCCAACTACAAGATCACACCAACTGAAGTCTCTACGGTTTCAGGGGATTGGGCTGCCCCGCGTTTTTCGGATAGCTATTATTCGTGTTGTTATGCCGCTTGCCGCTGATTTTGGTACTCGTTGTAGGCCTCTCGTGGAGTTCGGTAGGCCAGCGCCGAGTGGAGACGCTTGAGATTATAGCGGAACTCGATGTATCGGGTTACATCCTTTCGGGCGTGTTCTCTTGTAGGGTAGGCGGTGCGGTTGACGCGCTCCACCTTCAGAGTGGCGTTGAACGATTCGGCGAGGGCATTGTCGAAACATGAGCCTACTCGGCCGACTGATTGTCGAATGTCGAGTTGAGCCGCCGCCTCGGCGAAGGCCTGGCTCAGATATTGGGATCCGTGATCGCTATGGAAAATCGCTTCGCTTTCTAGGTCGTAGTTTCGGGAGGCCATGCGGAGCGCGTCGATGACGAGTTCGGCGCGCATATGCTCGGCGATCGCGTAGCCGATGCATTCTTTGGTGCAGCAGTCGATCACGGTTGCCAGGTAACAGAACCCCTGCCATGTCGGCAGGTACGTGATATCACCGACGAGCTTCTTGCCCGGCGCGTCGGCGGTGAAGTCGCGACCCACCAAGTCGGGGATGCTCGCGGCGCCCTCGCCGGCTTGGGTCGTGGTCGGACGCCACGGTCGTGGCTGGCAGGTGACCAGATCCAGCTCAGACATGAGGTCGCGGACCATCTCCGGTCCGCATACCTCGCCCTGGCGGGCCAGGGCCGCGTGGACCCGCCGATAGCCATACGTCCCGTCCGACTCCTCGAAGATCGCCTGGACGAGCGCGCCCAGTCGTGCGCGACGGATCGCCGTGTGTGAGGCAGGCCGGTCTCGCCAGGAGTAGAAACCTGAGGTCGACACACGCAACCAGCCGCACATTGTCTGAATGGGGTAGTGCGCCTTCTCCGCCTCGATGAACGAGTACTTCTCGCTCACCGATACTCCTGGGCGAAAAAGGCCGCTGCCTTTCCCAGGAACTCGGTTTTCATGCGCAATTCCCGGTTCTCGCGCTCGAGTTCCCGCAGGCGTGCTCGCTCTGGCATAGTCAACGGTGGCTCGTCGCTGGCATGCTCGGCGCGATACTTGTTGACCCAGTTCCCGAGAGTGCCTTCGTGCACGCCTATCTCGCGGGCAACCTCAGCGACAGGACGCGAGGTGTCGACCACAAGTCGAACCGCCTCAGACTTGAACTCCGGGCTGAATCTCCGGCGCTTCTCCCGCATCGATCTTCCTCCAATTCGGACGGAACCTTATTGGGTCCGCTATCCGAAATGTGGGAGGCACGCCAGATTGCCAACAGGACGCCTGGAGATTCGTTGCCCTTGACGCGAAGTGCGTTTGTGCAGATGCGCTGTCGTTGTGCCGCGGAGCAGGCAGGTGAGGTGCGTACGGGCTAGCGTTGGTTGTCTGCGGATTGTCTCGGGAGAGGGTGGGTTGGGTGAGCGCGGTGTAGTGGAACGCTGAACCTGGTGAGCACGATTTTCCGGCGGCGTCGTCGTATTTGTCGCTGATAGCGGACGATGGTCTGGTCGCCGAGTTGGTGGGGCGGTTGGAAATGGCACCGCTTGTGCATTACAAGGCCAAGGACATGATGCACGCGAGTGGGCTTGCGTTGCTGGGGGTAGACATTCCTCGCGTGGCTGCGGACTGTGGCGATGGTGAGAAAGGGGAAGGAGTTGTCTCCGGTGCTGCTGGTCTGTGGTGATGTGACTTGCGGGTTGCCCGCGCAGATTGCGGACGGGTAGCACCGGGCACGTGCGAGATATCATCTCGATGAGAACACGGACCTCCCTTGCGGAATCACCGACAGGAGCAACACCGCGCCAATCGTCCGGTCACTGAGCGTGCTTCGCTCTCGGCGTAGTGTTTTGCTGACCACCCTCGGGCCCTCCGGGGCCGTAGACATCAGCAGCAAACCCTCAGCGGCCAATGCCCGGTACACCTCGCGTAGCCGGGTGGAGCCGTGCACCAGAGCCGACAACGCGGCGGCCTCACCGACGAACACCACACCGGCCAACACCAGCGCCCATAACGGTCCCTGCCTGGTATGCCGGTTTGTCTTGAGTCAAGGAGTTGGCAGGTTCCCGCCGTTGTGGATGTTGCGCCGGTCCTCGCCGGTGTCAAGCAGAGAGCGCTTGACACCGGCTGCGGGCCGGGCGCTGGTCAGGGGCGGCGGGAGCCTGGCCGGGGAGAGGTCACAGGGTTGGTAGGCCTGGCGGGGTGTGCGGTCGCCGAGGGCCTGGTGCGGGCGGATGGTGTTATAGATCTGCCGGAACCAGTGGACCTCGACCGAGAGCGCGTCACCGTCTCCGATCTCACCGCGGTAGAGGTGCTCGTATTTCAGGGTGCCGAAGAACCGTTCGACGACTCCGTTGCTCTGCGGGCTCTTGACCCGAGTGCGGACATGGCGCAGCAGCGGGTCCTCACCGGCGAAGGCCCGAGCAAACACTTCACCGCGGAAACACGGCCCGTTGTCGGAGACCACCGCGATCGGCGCCGGGAGCTGCCCGATGATCGTGTCAGCGGCGTCGAGGATGTCCATCACCGCCCGGTCGGCACGCAGATCGGGCAGCCCGGTCAGCCGGGTGGCCTCAGTCACGGCCTGCTGTAGACAGGCCAGCGCGTCGGCGCCCCGGCTGGTCGGGGTCACGGTGATGGCCAGGCAATACTTGGTCGCGTAGTCGATCACCGCGCAGATCCGCCAGATCCCACCGCCAGTGGTCTCGAACTCGGAGAAATCGGTCTGCCAGACCCGATTACGCTCGGTCGGCGCGTCCCGGAACACCTTCCGGCGCAGCACCGCCCACGACTTGCGATCCGCCCGGTACCCACGGGGCAGCAGCAGCCCCCGCCGGCGCAAGGCACGTTGCACGGTCGAAGTCGACACCGCGTGACCGTCGGCGCGCATCATCGCGGCGATCTTGCGATGCCCCCAGGCCGGCCAATCAGCGGCGTATTTCGCAGCCAGCACCTCGACCGCGTCCACCTTCGGCGCCGGCCACGGCCCCTTCACCAGCACACCGCCACGCAGCCGCGCGAGCCGGCGACGATACGTCCGCTCCGGGATGCCGGTCAGGGACGCGAACCTCGAGACCGGCAATGCCGCTGCCGCCCTTAGTGCCTCGAGGTCGATGAAGGGACCTGATCGACGTACTCGGCACCTTTCTGCCAGATCCGCAGCTGCACCGTGGCCTCGGCCAGCGCCAGCTTCAACTGCTCAGCCTCCGCGCGCAGCCGCCGCTCAGTCTGCGAACCCGCCTGACCAGCCCCGCCCGGCAGCTGGTTGTCCAGACCCGCTTTACCCGACTCCACGAACCGATCCCGCCAGTTCGCCACCGACTGCCCAGACACGCCATGGCGCCGGGCGGCCTCCGCCAACGTCACCTCACCAGCCAGCACCGCCAACACAATCCGGACCTTGTCCTCGATCGGCAACTGCGGCTGGGCCTTCGACCGGCTCATGACCTCATCCTCCCTGACCGACCCAAAATCGGGGCCATGCCAGAAAGTCTGACTCACTAGAGGTTGCCCCGATCAGACATCCGTTCGAAGTAATGGACCTGCAGAAACAGCGACACTGCCAATGTGGCAGTCAGGGTGGCCCCAGTTTGGAAAAACGCCACCGGCGGCAACGGCTGTTCAACATCCATACCGCCATCCTCGGCCACCGGCCCCAGCCCCCGCGCTGGCCCCGTATTCGGGCAAGCGTTGACTGGATACGGAGTTTTCACCGATCCCGTCGGCAGACGCGTGCCAGAGATCCGCCGGATCCGCAAGGAAGATCGACCAGCGAGCCCGTCAGCCGGTCGCCGATATGGTCAACGTCGCACGCCTGGTGCCCTGGGGAATATCCGGGGGTTGGTCACCGGGGCAGGATCAGGCCGGTCATTTGGTGGGGCATGCCGGCGTGGAGCGGGTTAGGGAGTGCAGCACTGTGGGTTTGAGCTGGGTCGAGGCTGCTGTGGTCGGTGCCCTGCAGGGGGTGGCTGAGTTGTTTCCTGTTTCCAGTCTGGGCCACAGCATCTTGTTGCCCGCGGTGATCGGTGGGTCGTGGGCGCGGGATTTGGATGTCAGCTCGCCGGAGTCGCCGTACCTGGCGTTCATCGTGGGCCTGCACGTAGCGACCGCGCTTGCGCTGGTGATCTACTTCTGGCGGGACTGGGTGCGGATCGTGCGCGGGCTGGTGAGCAGTGTCGTGCGTCGCGAGGTCCGCGACGTCGACCAACGCCTGGCGTGGCTGCTGGTGCTGGGCACGATTCCGGTCGGTATCTCCGGGTTGCTGCTCGAGCACACCTTCCGCACGGTGCTGTCCAAGGCGGTGCCGACCGCGGCGTTCCTGCTTTTCAACGGGCTGATCCTGCTCGGCGGCGAGCAGCTGCGCCGTCGGTCCAATAACCGGGGGGCGCCGGTAGTGGGCGGGCGGCACGCGCAAGGTGCCGCCGCGGAGGGTAGCGGCCACGTGGGGGAGGAGGTTGAGGTCGGGGAGGGCGCCACTGGTTACATCGATGAACGGGTGTCCGGCCCGGCATCGGATGCCCGGTTGGCTGGGCAAGGGGTGGGCCGCGCGGTGTTGATCGCGGCGGCGCAGATCGCGGCGCTGGCGCCGGGGATCAGCAGATCGGGCATCACCATGGTCGCCGGACTGCGGGCTGGGCTGTCGCATGAGGACGCCGCCCGGTTCTCCTTCTTACTGGCGACCCCGGTCATTGCCGCCGCGGGCTTGCTCAAGCTCGGGGACCTCGCTGGTCCGTTGGGCGACGGGATCCGCGGGCAGATCCTGCTCGGCAGTGTGCTGTCCGGGGTAGGTGCGTATCTGTCCGTGCGGTTTCTGACCCGCTATTTCGCCACCCGCTCCCTGCGGCCTTTCGGCTGGTATTGCGTCGTTGTGGGTGCGGCGTGCCTGGTCTGGTTCGCCGTTCGCTGACCATCGCACTACTCATCCCTACAAATGGGTCGCGGTGCGGCAGGACCGGCCTTGCAGAATCCTGCCGGTAGAGCGTGCAGGAGCGGGGGTGGGCGCCTCCGATCGGTGGTGCCGGACGCGCCGGGACGCTGTGCAGGCAGCTGAGGTCAGGCCCTGTCATGGCCGAGCCTGTGACCCGGGAAAGGACGACCTCGACCCGTTGCTGATAAGCGCGCTTCACTTCACGGCAGACACACGTTCGGCCACGACGATGGAGCCGGAAGATTCGGGTTCACGCAAGGAGGAGACATGGCCAGCTATAACGGGCCAGCCATGATCGTCTCCCGGGGTGGTGAGATCGAGGTGACCGTGGATCTGCGATCGAGGACAGATCCTGATGGTTCCGAGACCTGGGCCGGGCATATCGACCACGGCGACCGAAGCGAGTTGACCCTCGTCGTGAAGAGTATGAGCCAGTACGGCCTGATGATCCGACTTCCAGACGGCCACGAAGGTCATGTCTTGTTGAGTGCGGAGACCGCCTGGTCCGCCGGCAGCATCACCGTCAGCGGATTCCTACGCGGGTGAACACGGTAGCCGGGCGGGTCATTAGCGCGGATGAATCGTCGATTACCGCATCGCGCCGGGCGGGATTTGTGCGCCCCACACGTCACGAGGAGAACCGCCGTGCTCTCTCGTCCCGAGGCTTCGAGGGCCTCATCCCCGCACCCGGTCGCCATACACGCGGACGCGGTGCACCACAGGCGCCGTCGGTGGCGGCCGCTGATACGGACAACGCTGCGTTTCGCGCTGCCGGCGGCGCTGCTGCTCGTCCTGGCCGTGTTGACCGGCTGCTCAGCTGGAGCGACCGGGGCCCCGGCCGCGCCGCCGCCCAGCGCGCCCGAGATCCACATTCCCACTGAAACAGCGGGATTGGCGGCGACCGCGCCAGGTGGCCGGGGCGCGATCCGGCCGCTGCCCGCCCCTTCCGGCTGCACCGCCACTGGGACCGACCCCGCTTCGGCCAAGCAAGCCCTGGACAAAGCGGCACCCGGTGACAAGGTGTGCATCACCGGGGACTTGAGCAATTGGCGTATGAAGGTCAACTACTCCGGTACCGAGCAGGCCCCCGTCCAAGTCGTGGGCGATGGGCACACCCGGGTCAACGGTATCGACGTCGAAGCCGGCAACGTCATCGTGGACGGCTTCACCGTGCTGAATGCCAAATCACCAGAGGTCGCCATCGCAGGTAACAACGTCACCCTGCGGAACACAGTTGCCCGAAACCCCACCAGTCCTGGCTCGGACAACGTCACCTTCTCCGGTGACAACATCAAAATCCTGCACAACACCCTCGGCCACATCAGTGGCAACGGCACGCCACAGGCCAACTGCATCGATGCCTTCACCTCCCAGCGTACTGGTCAGCGGCCCAGCCACCACGTGCAGATCGATAACAACCGCTGTGAAAACGCCGCTTACAGCTGTCTGCGAGCGCTTGGCCCCAGGTCCCCGGGAGGTGTCGGCGGCCAAGATCAAACCACGGATTTCTCGTTCACCAACAACTATTGCCAAACACGAGGCCAAGCTGCGGTCGTCTTCGACGACGTCCAGAACGCCACCATCACCAACAACGTCGTTGCCCAGATCAATCACGCATGGTCACTGCAAAACAACGCCACTGGAGCCAAAATCTCCGGCAACACAATCGCCCCCGGCACCGGCTACGAAGTCGGAATCGACGACTCCTCACAACCCGGCTATCAAGGACCCCCCTCCGGCGGAACCCCCTGACCCAACCATCGCCGGGGACAACACACGGTCGCGCTTAGCAGAAGACCTGGGCACCGCTATCACCGGGCACAACGCGCGCTGCCCAGAGCGGGCTCGGCTCATCAGGAGCAGGCCTACCGTTCTGCCCCGCGAAGATCGCCTCGGCGAGCATGAACGTTCTCATGCCCAGGAACGCAGCGACCCATCCACCCGACGCCGATGAGGCGGGTGATGAGCCTCTTGATCCCGCCGTGTACGTCGAAGTGTGTGGTGTTTCCGGAAGGAACCCGAATGCGTCCGCGATGGACTGAGACACGTGGGTGCTTGCGGTAGAGATCGGCTGGTGGGCCTCCGCACAGGGCCCGCTCCAACCGTTGTAGCTCCTCGCGGATCGCCCGCAGACTATGCAGATGACTCGCGGTCACGGCGGCGGTGGCCCCATATCGCTGGCCTAGTTGTCGCGCTGTTTGGTCGAGGACTCGGCTGTCTGGGGCACCGCGGCGGTGGTCGCCGGACTCGGCGAACCTACTCCGTGCCGTGCCTGACCATCGCGGGAGCTTCCACAATGTTGCCTTCCTCAGGACGGTCTGCGTTGATCAGGGCTCGGCGGTCACCGATCGGGGTGAGACCGTCGCGGGAGACCTGCTGGGCCCAGATCGTTGCGCTGCCGCGCCCGCTGCTGTAGAGCAAATACTGCGATCCGTCGGTATCGGTGAATGCGTCTGGGTCGATGCTGACCTCGTGCGGGTGACACACCAGCGGCTGGTTCCCGACCGAGTGGAACGGTCCTTTCGGCGAAGTGGCCAGCGCCGCGCCGATGCATTGCACGTTGTACGGGGCCGCTGCGTGGGCGGTGAAGTAGAGGAGATAGCTGCCGTCGCTGCGTACCGCCACTTCGGGTGCCCAGACGCTGCCTGAGCGGTCCTTGGCGACCCAGCTCTCCAACCCGAGTTCCGCGGTTGATGGGCACATAGGCTCCTTCTGATTCGTGTTTGTGCTGGTAGTGGGTCTGCGGCGTCCTCGGAATCTCCGAAAAGCGTGGGCACACGACTTGTGGTGTCGGGCTTGATCACGCTGGCTGTTCCTGGTCGGCTGGTGGGCATGTATCTGCGGGCGACGCAGCGGAAGAACCGGGACGGCACGGTCGTGCGATACGTGCAGCTGGCGCACAACCGTCGGGTGGACGGGGTCACGCAGGCGCAGGTGCTGTTGAACCTGGGCCGGGAGGACCAGCTCGACCGCGACGGGCTGGCGCGGCTGGTCACCTCGATCAACCGCTACCTGGGCACCGCTGATGGGGCGGTGGCGGATGCCACGCAGCTGGTCGGGGACGGGCTGTCCGTGACCGGCTCACGCCCGGTAGGGGCGGTGCACCTGCTCGACGGGCTGTGGCGGGCGCTGGAGATCGACACCGCGCTGCGCAAGGTACTCGGGCCGCGCCGGTTCGCCACCGACGTGGAGCGGGTGCTGTTCGCGCTGGTCGCCAACCGGGCCATCGACCCGATGTCGAAGCTCTCCGCGGGCGAGTGGGCCAGCCACGACGTGGCGATCGACGGACTCGAGTCGATGGACGAGGACCAGGCCTACCGCGCCATGGACCTGCTGGTGGAGGCCGACGCCCAGGCCGAGGTACAGGAAGCGGTGTTCTTCGCCGTGGCCAACCTGCTCAACCTCGAGGTCGACCTGCTGTTCTTCGACACCACGTCCACCTATTTCGAGCGCGACACCGAGGACAGCGGCGACGAGGCGTTCCGCCGTTACGGCCACTCCAAGGACCACCGTGACGACCTCCCGCAGATCGTCATCGGGCTGGCCGTCACCAAGGAGGGCATCCCGGTGCGCGTGTGGTGCTGGCCCGGCAACACGTCCGATCAGGCAATCCTGCCCGGAGTGAAGGACGACATGCGCGGCTGGCGCCTCGGACGCGTCATCACCGTCGTCGACCGCGGATTCTCCAGCGCGGACAACCTGGCCTATCTGCGCCGCGCCGGCGGGCACTTCATCGCCGGGATGCGCATGCGCGACGGGAATCCGCTGGTCGAGCAAGTACTCGCCCGTCAGGGCCGCTACCAGCAGGTCAAAGAGAACCTGCGAATCAAGGAAGTCCGCCTCGGAGCTGACACCGACGTGCGGTTCGTCATCTGTCACAACCCCGAACAGGCCGAGCGCGACCGCACCCAACGCGAAGACGCGCTCACCCGACTGGAAGCCGAGCTCGAGCGGATCAAGCAGGCACGCGAACGCGACCGCAAGAAGACGAACGCGACAACCCGACAGAAGGCTGAAGCCGCGCACACCAAGGCCGAATGCGCACTGCGCGATCACCCGACCCTGGGCCGCTGGCTGCACCAGTCACCGACCGGCAGGTTGTCACTCAACCGCGCGAAGATCAAGCAGGAGGAACGGCTGGACGGCAAGTACCTCATCGCCACCTCCGACCCACACCTCAGCGCCGAGGACACCGCCCTGGGCTACAAGAACCTCCTGGAAGCCGAGCGCGGATTCCGCGACCTCAAGTCCAGCCTGCTACTGCGGCCGGTCTTCCACCGGCTCGAACACCGCATCCGTGCCCACGTCCTGCTGTGCTGGTTGGCGCTACTGCTCGTGCGCCTCGCCGAACGTCGCGCCGGCATGACCTGGCGGCGCATCAACACCGAACTCAGCCGGGTCCACGCCGTGACGCTGACCGGCAGCGCCGGCACCGCCGTGCACACCACACCGCTCACCACCGCCCAGGCGGCCATTCTGCGCGATTGTCAGGTATCCGCCCCGACCACCGTGACCGCGCTAGACCCGGCCTGACCAGGCAAAACACCCACCCGAGCCTGGCGAACGGCGTAGGCACACGCCCCCTCCGCGCCCTCACGGGCGTTCCCCCAGGTCAAACCCCGAATCCGACCCGCCCATGTGCCTCTCAACTGCGGAACCCGGGTCCAACGGGACGCCGTCGCGGTAGCCGCTGGCGGTCGAGTAAGAGTCGTAGGTACTGCCGTTCGGTGACGAACGACCCGCGCACCAACGGCGACCGCGCCATGAGAGCCCAAACCGGGACACCGGCACACCCCGACCTGAGTGTCGGCTGGCCCTGGCGAATAGCGATACGAAGCCGGCGCTACCCGGCCTCGCCGGCGGCGATGCGGGTGATCAACTCTGTGCAACGGTTGGGATTCTCAGGACCGTTCGTCGGGCCCGGCCTCTTCGCCTTTCAGTCAAGGGTGCGTGTCCAGGGTCGAATGGTCGCCCATGGTGATGCCGTAGTGCACGAAGCCTTCGACGCCGGGACAGCACTGGGTGCAATGCTCTCTGTTCGGCGAGCGGGCATCGTCGCCACCAGATTCGTCAACGCGGGGCGCCAGGGGAGCGATCACGACGACGGCATCCAATACGTCTCGGCAGGTCCGTCGCGTGTCGGGAGGCCTGCAGACCGTGTACCCCTACCTTGGCGGTATTGGCCCTCAGACAATATCGTCGGATAGCGGCGAGGTGTAGGACGATTTTCTATGCTTCCCGCCGCTCTTCTTGCCGATGCTCTTCGTTCGGTTACTCTTTTTGCCGATGCTCTTTTTGTCGGTCTTCTTATCAGTGCCAGTCCTACCGCCGTGTGTTCTGTCGACGGTGGGGTTGTCGCTGGCGAGGGTAGTGGTGGGCTCGGTTGGTGGGATGTTCGACGCGGGGACGGGTGAGCGCCGATGCACCACCGCGGCCGGGGTGGTGTCGGTGGCCCCGGTGGGCAGTGGCGCGGATGGCCGCGAGGAGGAGCTCGGGGGCAGCCCGCTGTCGCAGTCCGTCGTGCACGCCTGGGCTGGGGCGGCAGCGTCGAGAACTGGAGGCCCTGGGCTGTGGGTCAGAAAGCCCGCGCCGGTGAGTCCCGCGAGAGCTAGCGCTCCCACGAGTACCTTGGCGAGCGCGGGCCTGGTCCGCTCCTGACCGGCGATCGGGTCGGCCAGCGGGTGCCCGGTGTCTACCAGGGCCAGGGGAGACCGTCCGTCGTTTCTGTCGCCGGCCGCGTCCTGCGCTATGAGCCTCTCGATGAGCGCGACACCCGAGGGAACACTCATCCTCGACGTGGACGACCCGACTTCCAGCGTGATGGATCTTTGACCGTCGAGGTGGTGGGGGTGGCCTGCCAACACAGGTACTTGACTCTGTGCGGACAGGGGGGTCATCGGGCGAGCCCGGGGGCTGTCCGCATCGCGGGCGCCGACGGGCATCGCCGATCGGGTTGCCGCGGTCCCCACCGTCTGTCGGGTTGGTTCTACCTGCGCGGCGATTGCTGCCGCGCCGAGGGCCACGGCGTACTTCGGGTGTGTATCCACCGCGGCGGGGCGCCCTAGCGCTTCGGTGACCATCTCGGCGACCAATGGGATCCGCGACGACCCGCCGACGAGCAGCACCGCGTCGAGGTCGTCGGCGCTCACCCGCGCTGAGCGCAAGGTGCGTTGCAGCGCGACGACGGTCGACTCCACATGCGCCCGGATCAGATCTTCGAACGCCGTACGGGTGACGTGCACGTCGAATGTGCGGTCAGGCAGGAATACAGGGATGCTCGCGCGAGGGTCGACCGACAGGTGTTCCTTGGCCAGTACGATGTCTCGCTTCAGCCGTGCCGACGTCACCGCCGCTCGGGGATCGTCGGCGTTCAACGCGGACAGCTGTCCGTCGCAGAGGTGGTCGAGGTGGTCGAACAACGCGTTGTCGAAGTCGATCCCGCCGAGGCGCTCGATCCCTTCGGGTACCCCCAGAATCTCAACCCCGCCCTGGTGCGCACGCAGCACCGTCGTATCGAAGGTGCCCCCACCCAGGTCATACACCGCCACCAGCTTGCCTTCGGCCAGCTCACGGGTGGCGGCGTAATGCGCGGCGGCGGCCTCTGGTTCGGTCATGGTGAGGTGTTCGTCCACGCCAGCCAACTCGGCGACCTCGGCGAACACCTCACGCCGGAAAGGTCCCCAGTTCGCCGGATGGGTGAGCATCACCTGCCTCGGGGGTACACCTTCGGTCTCTGTCACCACCAGCAGCACCTCACTGAGCAACGCCGCGAGCAGCTGCGTCACCGACCGCGTCTCACCGCCCATGCGCAGCGGCGTCGGATCCCCCAACCGCCGCTTGAAGAAGTCCCGAGCGGCCCGATCCGGGTCGCTCATAGACCGGTGAACGGCAGGCTCACCACACAACAACCCGCCATCGTCATCGAGGTACACCGCGGACGGGATCACTACCGAACGGCCACCTAAGGTGACCATCTCCGGCCGTCCCCCATCGCAGATGGCAGCCGCGACGAATGTGGTACCCAAATCGACCCCGAGACAATAATCGCGGGGTGTGGCGAAATCCAACGCTTGGGGAGCGTACGTCATGCTCCCAGAATAGCCTAGACTTAGGGGATGAGCTTATCGCCGTCCCCTCTTTCGCCCCGGCACACTCATGCAATTATCAGTCTGTTTCTGGTATAGACCTGTCGTGTTCTCACCTATTGCGTCTACGCTTAGTCACCTACCGCCCGCGCGAGGTGCCGGCTTCACTCCGACGGGGCCCACGGGTCGACCGATCCCGACATTTCGGCGGCGGATGATTACCATCGGTGATGGTCGGGGGTAAAGCTGCCCGTCGAACGTGTGTGGTGATTCGGGAGTCGATGCGCGGGTGGCCCGACGCGGGTCGGTTTGGTTGGTTGGATTATCGCGACGGCGTGTTGAACGGGGTGGTATCGGGAGCTGTGTTGATACCGCGCGCGGCGGCGGGTTTGGCTGGTGCGCAGCGGGGGGATGTGGCCGGAGCTTTCTGGCAGTGGGGGCCGGGGCCCTCTGGATTCCCTTTCGAGGCTCGGGGCGCGCGGGTGCCGCAGATTGACGGTTGACAACCTTCGGCCGGCGTGAGGGGGTTCGGCCGAATGGTGTGTGACGGGGCCAGGTTTGGCGCAGCTGTAGTCGGCCGATCGGGGGATGGGGTCGTGGAGTTGGGCACCGATGCCACCGACGGCGCGGTGGGGTTGCGGGTCGCGGCGACCGCGGTCGCTATACCTGCGAGGGTCAGTGCAGCGAGGAGAATTCCGGCGAGGACTGTGCGAGCCGGGCGCAGCTCGGTCCGCTGCTTGCTGGTCCCGCCATGTGATCTGTCAGACCCGACCGCGGGTCCAGGGTGGGCGGGGTTGCCGTGCCACCGTTCCCCGGGACCGGTCTCCTCTCCCTTCATCAGGAATGCGTGGGTGTCCAGGGTCGAGTCGTCGCCCATGGTGATGCCGTAGTGCACGAAGCCCTCCACGCCGAGGGTGACTCGTGCTCCGAGGGTGGTGTGCCCGGATTTGAAGGCGCCGTCTTCTAGGGAGTGGCATTGGATGACGCTGCCGGCGTTGAGGACCGTGTCGTCACCGATGGTAACGAGGGTTTTCTCGGGAATGGAGCAGCCGTCGTCGAAGACTCGCCGCCCGATCCGCACGCCGAGGAGACGCCAGAGGATGTTTTTGAACGGGGTGCCGTTGAATGGGGGGGTGGCCAGCAGCTTCCAGAGGCGTTCGTGGCGCCAGAAGTAGGGTTCGTAGATTGAGCAGAGTTCCGGACGTAAGCGCCGGAACCACCAGGCGGCCCGTTCGACGAACACCACGATCGCGAGGTTGGTTACCATGATCAGAACCGTTGCGGTGGTGAAGGCCAGGGCGCCGTAGTGGGCCTCGAACGCGACCGCCAGTGTGATGATCACGATGACGCTGAACAGCTGGCACCACCGCACCATCAGGAACAGCATCGCCGATACGGTGTTGTAGCGGTTCTTCGCCGAGACCCGCCGACGGATCTCGGCGGGGTCGTCGAGCAAATCGAAGTCGCTGTCCCGGTGAACCGAGCGGGGGATCTCGAACGGTGGGGAGCCGAGCAAGCCGACGTTCTCGCGGATCTGCCCGTCGATCGGGACCAACACGTTCGAGGCGAGCAGGACATTGTCACCGATGCGCCCCTGGGCGGGGTACGCGATGTTGTTGCCCAAAAAGTTGTGGTCTCCGATGGTGACCTGTGACACCCGGAATGATGTCGCTGAGTAGTCGGTATTCACGATTGACAACGAGTCCGACACCATCGTTCCGGCGCCGATTCGACTCAAGAACGGCGAATCCTGTTTGAGGGTGGCGCCGAAGTTGGAGCCGGTTTGAATAATCTGGCCCATTTTGTAGCCGATCGCGCGCAGGTAGTGCACCACCGCGGAGCTGTCGCCGAACAGGTCCATGTAGAAGGTCGCGTTGGTGACACCGGTGATGATCTGTTGGAGCACGTAGTGCAACCCGTAGAGCGGATAGACCGTGCCCGCGGTGATGAACCGGTGCAGCGCCCGGGGAACGGCCACGATGAACACCAACCCGACGCCGAGCGCGGCGAGGAACACCAGCAGCGAGGCCGCCATCATGAACAGATAGGACGCCGGGGTCCTCAGGCCAGTGGCATCGAAACCCAGCATGGTGTCAAGTCTCGCTTCGGCCGGGTCAATTGCGGAGAACAGCGCCATCACGATGGTGCCGGGCACCAGGATGGCCAGCACCTGCACGACGCTGTAGCCGAACGCGCGCAGCCGTGAGCTCTCGAGGGTGGGAACTGTGCGGTAGTCGGTGGTGGTCGGTTCGGCTGGGGTGCCGTGCCAGGTCTGTCGCGGCGGCACCGACTGCCCGGACTGCAATGCTGAGGAGTGTCCGACGGCACCACCGTCACCGATGAAGGTGTCGATGTCCAGGACGGTCTTCTCCCCCACATACCCGTCGCGGCCGACGACGACCGGACCGAGCTGCAGGGCGCCCGCGACGGCACGGTAACCGTTATAGAAGGTGTCTTTACGGATGACCACCCCGTCACCAAGGGTGATCAGATCGGTGGCAACAGGAACGAGGCGTGAGTAGATCCTCACGTCTCGACCGATCTTCGCGCCCAGCGCCCGCAAGTACCACGTGAACAGCGGGGAACCGGCGAACGCGACCATCGGGTTGGTCTGGATGATCACCTTTACCAGCCAGAAACGCAGATAACCCGCGCTCCATAGCCGGATCTCCTGGGCCCGCCACGCACCCACCAGCACCCACTTCGCCACGATCGGCAGCAGACACAACCCGACATAGCTGGCTGTGGTGAACACCGCGGCCCGCTCGCAGCCAGCGACCAGCCCGACGGCACCGGAGACCCATACGTACCCGACGTCGAGCACCAGCGCGCTCAGATAGGCGGCCACCAGGAACACCCCCAGCTGCGCGGCACCGCACACCACGTACCCGACCTTGGTGGCCCGGGCCACCGGAATGTTCGCAGTGCCGGCGTCCGGCTGCCCGGCCGGCGCATCACCCAGGGCCGACGCGAGCTCGCGGATGGTCGGGTTGAGGTAGATCTGCTTCATCGAGATCGGCGGCAGCGTCCCGAGCTTGCGGACCCGGGTGCAGAACTGGGCCATGAGCAGGGAGTTCGCGGCCAGGTCGCCGAAGAAGTGGCTCTCGACGGAGACCTCGGCCATGCCGAGAGTTTCGCCCAGTGCCAAGGCGAGGGCGCGTTGGCCGTCGGTCGCGGCGGCCACATGTTCGCCCTGGGGTGCGGCGCCGCGTTGGCGCGGTGGGGGCAGATTTTTGCGGTCGGCCTTGTCTTGGGGGGTCATGGGGATGACCTCGAGGTGTTCAAGGTAGGCGGGCACCATGTAGGAGGGCAGCCGTTCACGCAACGCGGCTTTGATCACTTCCTCGTCGACGTGGGCCGTGTCTGTGCGCAGGCTGTAGTAGCCGACCAGCTCGATGGTCTCGGGGTTCGGTTTGTAGGTGTCGACCACAGCCTGAGCGATCCCGGGGACCTGCAGCAGTACCGACTCAATCTCGGTCAGCTCGATGCGGTAACCCCGAATCTTGACCTGCAGATCGATCCGGCCCAAATACTCGATCTCGAGGTCGTCATTGACCCGACCTAGGTCACCAGTGCGGTAAATCCGCCCCGACGGGTTCCCCGGGATACCGATGAAGTCCGGGATGAACGCGTTGTCAGTCAGGTCGTCGCGGTTGAGGTAACCACAGGCCAACCCGATACCCGCGATACCGATCTCCCCGACCTCGCCACGCGGCAAGCCCCGGTAGGGACCCTCGACGTCGAGGATCACCGTGGAATAGGTCGGCAGCGGCACCCCGATGGTCACCGCCTTATCCGGATGCAGCTCAGTCCAGGTCGCGGTGACGGTGGCCTCGGTGGGGCCGTAGACATTCAAAAACCGGCGGTCCGGGCGCCACCAGCGGGCAATCAGGTCCTGCGGACACGCCTCGCCGGAGACCAGCAGGAACCGCATCGCGGGTAAGTCGTCCTCGATGGTGGCCAGCAACGTCGGTACGCAGCACATCGCGGTGACACCGCGTTCGGTGAGGAACTCGTGCAGGCCGCTCCCAGCAGGCTCCTGCCCGGGGGTTTGGGGACCAGCGTCGCACCGGATGCCCAGGGCACCCAGATCTCCTCGAAGGAGAAATCGAACGCGATCGTCAACCCCTGATACATCCGGTGATGCGGACGGATGCCATACACCTCGGCGGCGACGCGAACGAAATTGCAGATGGAAGGGTGATCGATGGCCACACCTTTGGGGCGGCCGGTCGAGCCCGAGGTGTAGATGATGTAGGCGAGCTGGTCTTTGTGGAAGCCGCGCTCGGCGACGAGCAGGCGCCGGGAGTCGTAGTCGTCGATCAACGCCGCCGCGGAGTCAATGAAGATGGTCTCGGCCCCGTTCGCTGTGATCGAGTCGAAGTCCTCGACCTTTGCCGGTACGTGGGACATCGACAGCAGGAAGGTGGCGTTGGCGTCTTCGCAGATGTAGGCCATCCGGTCGGGTGGGAAAGCCACATCGAGGGGTACGTACGCGGCGCTGATCTTCAGCACGGCGAGCATGCCGATGTAGGAGTAAGCGTTCCTGTCGAATAACAGCGCGACCCGGTCACCGGGCTTGACCCCCCGCAACCGCAGGTACCGGGCCAGCTGGTTGGCTTTGCGGTCCAGCTGATCGTAGGTCAGCCGCAGATCCTCGGAATCCACCGCCAAGTGCCCGACCCGCCCGTACTGGGTGATCCAGTCACATTTCTCCTCAAAAACATGATCCAACCGCTCCGCGTCGTACGTCCGGTGGCCCTGCGCCTCGCCCTCCGCGAACAACACAAACGCCGCAGGCTCCTCCATGAAGGAGGAATCACAAGACCCGATCGCAGTCACACAATCCCCTTACCCCACTTGGACACCGTCCTCACCTGAACACCGTCCCCGCCTGCTCATTCCGGTCGGCATCACACGTGTCCCGTGCTCCCTCACCCTGGCCAACGACCCACAACCGTCTCGGGGTGCGGACTGGCGTGCCTCCCACATTTCGGATAGCGGACCCAATAAGGTTCCGTCCGAATTGGAGGAAGATCGATGCGGGAGAAGCGCCGGAGATTCAGCCCGGAGTTCAAGTCTGAGGCGGTTCGACTTGTGGTCGACACCTCGCGTCCTGTCGCTGAGGTTGCCCGCGAGATAGGCGTGCACGAAGGCACTCTCGGGAACTGGGTCAACAAGTATCGCGCCGAGCATGCCAGCGACGAGCCACCGTTGACTATGCCAGAGCGAGCACGCCTGCGGGAACTCGAGCGCGAGAACCGGGAATTGCGCATGAAAACCGAGTTCCTGGGAAAGGCAGCGGCCTTTTTCGCCCAGGAGTATCGGTGAGCGAGAAGTACTCGTTCATCGAGGCGGAGAAGGCGCACTACCCCATTCAGACAATGTGCGGCTGGTTGCGTGTGTCGACCTCAGGTTTCTACTCCTGGCGAGACCGGCCTGCCTCACACACGGCGATCCGTCGCGCACGACTGGGCGCGCTCGTCCAGGCGATCTTCGAGGAGTCGGACGGGACGTATGGCTATCGGCGGGTCCACGCGGCCCTGGCCCGCCAGGGCGAGGTATGCGGACCGGAGATGGTCCGCGACCTCATGTCTGAGCTGGATCTGGTCACCTGCCAGCCACGACCGTGGCGTCCGACCACGACCCAAGCCGGCGAGGGCGCCGCGAGCATCCCCGACTTGGTGGGTCGCGACTTCACCGCCGACGCGCCGGGCAAGAAGCTCGTCGGTGATATCACGTACCTGCCGACATGGCAGGGGTTCTGTTACCTGGCAACCGTGATCGACTGCTGCACCAAAGAATGCATCGGCTACGCGATCGCCGAGCATATGCGCGCCGAACTCGTCATCGACGCGCTCCGCATGGCCTCCCGAAACTACGACCTAGAAAGCGAAGCGATTTTCCATAGCGATCACGGATCCCAATATCTGAGCCAGGCCTTCGCCGAGGCGGCGGCTCAACTCGACATTCGACAATCAGTCGGCCGAGTAGGCTCATGTTTCGACAATGCCCTCGCCGAATCGTTCAACGCCACTCTGAAGGTGGAGCGCGTCAACCGCACCGCCTACCCTACAAGAGAACACGCCCGAAAGGATGTAACCCGATACATCGAGTTCCGCTATAATCTCAAGCGTCTCCACTCGGCGCTGGCCTACCGAACTCCACGAGAGGCCTACAACGAGTACCAAAATCAGCGGCAAGCGGCATAACAACACGAATAATAGCTATCCGAAAAACGCGGGGCAGCCCAGACACCCAGCACGGTCCGCTCCAGTGAGCCAGCACGTGTAGCGGAAGGCGTCCTGGCCACCTTCCAGTGTGAATCCGGTCCCGGTCCAGGTAGCCGCCACGGTCGTCGTGGGTGGGCGGCGACCGTCAGCAGCACTGTTCGACGCGATCGATGCGGCGGCGCCCCCGGCGATCAACCCGAGGACGCCCTCGGCGGTCATCCATGCCAGCGAGAACCTGAACAGCGAGAACGCCTGCTCATACACTTCCTGCCACGCTCCTTAACGACACCCCGAGTCCGGTGGTTTCGTGGGGAATTGGGGCTTGAATGCTGGGCGGTCGAGGCGGGGGGAGTGGCCGCCCACCCGAGCAACCGGTCAATACCGCCAGCACGAGCATCAGTGTCGCCGGCGGTGCGCAATGCAGCATTGACCGGATCGGCGACCCCGCCGAGGGCACTTGGTGTGCCACACCGCGTCAGCGCCGCTGTGCGTGGCGGTCCCTGTGAGGCGTGAGTTCCTCAGGATCTCGGCGCGAGAGGGCACGGCGGTTCTTCACGTGGCGTGTGGGACTGTCAACGGCAACTGAATCTTGAGCAGTTGTCGGCAAGGCGGTCTCTACTGAGCGTCGCAACACTTCCTCGCTCGTTTGGAGGTCGTGTTGTCTTCGACGCGTCGTGTTAAGAAGGGGCCCGGTCGGCGCCCCCAGTCGGCTAAGCGCCGGCGGTTCATGGAGTTGCGTGCTCGCGGGTGGAGCATCTGCGCCGCAGCCCGAGAGGTCGGTGCGTCCCGCACGTCCGGGATGAACTGGTCGCGCGGCTACAAGACCTACCGCAACGGTCTGGTGGCCGGGTTCGTCCCGGCGCTGGACCGTCTCGCCGTGCGGGAGATCAGCGCCCGCTACCTGTCCCAGGACGAACGGATCGAAATCGCTGATCTGTGCCATGCCGGTGTGAGCGTCCGAGGCATCGCCGAGCGGATCGGCCGGTCACCGTCGACGATCTCGCGGGAGCTGCGTCGCAACGGTCGCAAGGACGGCGGTTACCGTCCGTTCGACGCACACCGCCGGGCCGTTGGCCGCCGGGCCCGCCACCGCCGCGGGCGTCTGCAGACAAACACCGTGCTGCGGCAGCTGGTGGACGAGCTGCTCAGGCAGCGATGGAGTCCGCAGCAAATCGCTCGGCATCTACGCGCCCGTTACGCGGACGAGCCAGGTATGCGCTTGTGTCACGAGAGCATCTACCAGGCGATTTACCAGCCCGGCTTCCGACTTGTGCGTCCGCCGAAGGTGGCGCCTGTGCACCGTTCACCGCTGCGGACCGGGCGTGATCACCGCCGAGCCCATCAGCGCCCCGCGCAACGGCGCCCTCGGTTCGCTCAGCCAATGCGCTCGATCCATCAGCGGCCGTTTCCTCCGACCGACCGAACCGAGGCAGGCCACTGGGAGGGCGACGTGATCGTCGGCAAGGACCAAGGCTCGTCGATCGGCACACTGGTGGAGCGCACCACCAGGATGATCCGACTGCTGCATCTTCCTCAGCGCGACTCTCAAACGCTGCATGACGCGCTCGCACAGCGACTGGGCGACCTGCCCCCTTGGCTGCTGCGCTCTATCACCTGGGATCAGGGCACCGAGATGGCCCGCCACAACGACATCACAGCCACGCTGTCGATCCCGATCTACTTCTGCGATCCGCACGCGCCCTGGCAACGGGGGTCGAACGAGACCGCCAACGGCCTGCTGCGCCAGTACTTTCCGAAGGGGACCGACCTATCCGCCCACACACCCGAGCACCTGCGCGCAGTCGAGGACGAGATCAACAGACGCCCACGAGTGGTCCTCAACGACCGTGCTCCAGCTGACCTTTTCGCGGAGTTGCTAACCTCGCCGAACCAGCCAGTGTTGCGACGTTGACTAGAACCGGCCATGCCACGCCCTGTTCAGTTTTCACGTGCCGTCGACATGGGACGTCGCGCATCCCGCCCAGCGCGACGTAGCTATCAACGATTCATCGCCATCGATAGCCCGTCCGGCTGCCGTACGCGGTCGTGTAGTGATGCTGACAGGATCGAGCTTGACCGCTCTATTGAGCAGGGAAGAAGAGGATCTGAAAGACGTGTGGGCAACGATCAGCCAGGCATTGGTCATGTGCGCTGTTACCAACATCGGCGACATCCCCGCTCAGTCTCGGTCTGCGCGCGGCCTGGCGCACCTGGCGCGAAACCCGGCGCTCAGACGACGAGGACGCAACACCGGCCGGGAGCGGCGGGGCCGGCGTGCTCACGGTCGCGGCGGTCACGCTCGCCAATGGAAGGGACAATATCGGGGTCTACATGCCGGTGTTCGCCGCCGGGACCGCCTCGTTGACCGTCTTCGCGGCGGTTTCCCTGGTCCCTGGTGGCCCTGTGGTGCGCCCTGGGTTGGTTCTTCGCGACCCGCCCGCTGATCGCCCGAGCACTGTCGCGTTGGGGTCACCTGTTGCTACCCGGAGTGGTCATCGGGATCGGGATCATCATCCTGGTCAAAGGCCACGCGCGGCTTGTAACCGGGCCGCGCGGCACACCATCAACGGTGACCTGCACATACATAACCTGATCCCCTTGCCCATTGATCCCGCACGCGAGGCCTGTGACCTCGCCAGCGCGAGTGTCCCTCGTCAAAGGACAGCCCGCGCGGACACGCTCAGTGCTCGGGCTACGGTGGGCTCGGTGAAAAGGCAAGGACTCCCCAGCAAGCTCTCGGTACTGCGTGACCGCCGATGGGTCGCCATCGCCATGGTCCTGGGAGTCCTGCTCTGCGGCGGACTGTGGATCACCCTGGCCCACTCCGGCGGCGGCGCGTCCGAATCCCAGACCGCCGCACCCGCGACGCCCGCGAGCCCACCACCGCTTCCGCCGCCTGGGATCGCTCTGTCCGGCTGGAAGCTGAGCCTGCCCGAGGCAAACGACAAAGGTGATGCCGCCTCGATCGAACCGGCGGCCTTCAAAGAGCCGTGGATGACCGCCCTCCCCGACGGTGGGTTGATGTTCTGGGCACCCACCTCCGGGGCGACCACCAAGAACTCCACCCACCCGCGCACCGAGCTGCAGAGCCTCCACTACTTCAGCGCCGGCACCGGGGTCCACACCCTGGCCGCCTCGCTGACTCTGCTGCAGCTACCCCAAGACGGCGGGGGCATCATCCTGGGCCAGATCCACGGGGCCGGCCCGATCAGTTCCGTCCCGTACGTGATGCTGCGCGTGCAGGACAACAAGCTGCGGGTCGTGGTCAAGCAGGTCGGCAAAGGCAAAAAGCTGATCAACTACCCGCTGCTGGACAACGTCGGGCTCAATAACCAACTCGATTACACCATCACCGACCTGGGCAACGGCAGCATGACCTTCTCCGCCACCTACAACGGCCAAACCCGCCAGAGCACCGCACCCGTCCCCACCAAGTTCCTAGGCAAGACGGTCCGCTTCCAGGCTGGCGACTACCAGCAAGCCAACAGCTCTAGCGGACCCCAGGACGGCGGCCGGGTCGTCTTCCACCGCCTCGCCCAACAATCCACCAACCCCTGACGTCAACCCATGACAGACGCACACCAGTGGGCTTCCCCTCGTAACGTGGAGACTGGACCGTTCCCGATCTTGTAGACAGCCGGTCGTAGACTGCCGCTGATCGCAGCGGAGGTACTCGCGTGGCGACACGCCGACACTTCACCCAGGAGTACAAGGACCAGGCCGTTAGCCTCGTGCTCAATTCCGGCCGCACTATCGCTGAGGTAGCGAAAAGTATCGGCGTCCACGAGATGACGTTGGGTAAATGGGTGAAGTCAGCAAGAGAGTCCGGTCGCACTCCTGACAAGGACTTGTCCGAGTCTGAACGTGCCGAACTGATACGGCTACGTAAAGAGATCGCCATTGTGAAGATGGAGCGGGACTTCGCAAAAAAAGTTGCCACCTGGTTCGCGAAGGAACAGCCGTGAAATACGCGGCGATCGCGGACTGGGCAACCGATGAGCAGTTTTCGGTTACGTTCATGTGCGACCAGCTCGGAGTGATCCGGCAGGGCTACTACCGATGGCTGACCTCAGGGCCGTGCCAGCGCGAACGCACCGACGCCGAGCTCACCGAGACCATCCGCGAGATCCACCAAGACCTGCACGGCCACCCCGGGGTGCGCCGGGTCTGGGCTGAGCTGGTCGTGCGCGGCGTGCGGACCGCTCCCAAGCGGGTCTGGCGCCTGATGCGTGCCGCCGGCCTGCAAGGACGCCACCCCCGAGCCTGGAAGAAGACCACCGTCGCAGGTCTACGCCCTATCGACGCCCCAGACCTGATCGGCCAGGACTTCACTGCCGACGCACCCGACACCCGCTGGTGTGGCGACATTACCTACGTCCAGACAGTCGACGGCTGGGTCTACACCGCGACTGTGATCGACCTGCACTCCCGCAAAGTGGTGGGCTACGCCGTCGCCGATCACCTGCGCACCAGCCTCATCGTCGAGGCCCTCGCCGCGGCACTGGTCACCCGTAAACCCCTGGCCGGGGTCATATTCCACAGCGACCGAGGCTGTCAATATACGTCCCGAGAATTCGCTAACTTCTGCACCGAGAACGGCGTACAGCGCTCAATGGGTCGGCGCGCTACTTGTTTCGACAACGCGGTCGCCGAATCATTCTTCGCAACCTACAAGAAAGAACTCATCCACACCCGGCCATGGAGCGGTGCGACCGAAGTACAACAACAGACATTCCTCTGGATCGAAAGCTACTACAACCGCCGCAGGCGACACTCCACACTCGCCTACTTGACACCCATCGAATACGAGCTAGGGTTCAGAAAACTTACCGAACTGGCAGCCTAAACCAGTGTCAATGAAATCGGGAACAGTCCAGACATCGCCTTAGAGGAGGTGGGGGCGATGGCGGAGTCACGGCGGAAGTTTGACGCTTCTATGTGTGTCAAGACCGTTTGATGTGGGTTCCTCCTGTCGTGTGAGCTGGCGCGGCCAGGGCCGTTCGGGCGCTGATTCATAGGCTGGGTGCAGCGACGGTGGCGGGAGCCATCGCGGTGGTGAGGGTGCGGAAGAGCTGGCGGGCGATGTAGCGCTTGATGCAGCGCCGGATCTCCCTGGGGGTCTTGCCTTCGGTGGTGCGCCGGGCCACGTAGGCCTGGGTGGCGGGGTCGCTGCGGATCCTGGTGTTGGCGATGACGTGGATGGCCCTGTTGAGCGCTCGGTCGCCACCCCGGTTGAGTCGATGGCGCACGGTGCGCCCGCTGGAGGCCTCGATCGGGCTGGTGCCGGCGAGGGCGGCGTACGCGGCGTCGTTACGGCACCGCCCGGGGTGGGAGAACGAGACGATCGCTTGCGCGCCGGTGACCGGCCCGATCCCACACCGGTCAGTTAGCGCTGGAACGAGGTCGTTGACGATCGCGGCTAGCTCAGCCTTGTTGGCCGTCAGCGCCCGGGCGGCCTCGCGTAGTGCGAGGGCCAGGCGGCGGATCTCGGCGTGACGCACGGCCTGGGCTCGACTGGCCTCCCGAGGTTGGCGACGTTTCACCAGCTCAGACAACATGGCGGCGGTGAGTTTCCCGCAGGCGAGACGACGGTCAGCGTCGCCCCCATCTCGCAATAACGCCTTGAGACGGTTGGTCTGCGCGGTGCTGGTGGTGGTCAGATCCTCCCGCGCGCACAGCAGGATACGCAGGGCCTCCCGGTCTCCGTCCGCGCGTGGGGTGGGCAGCTTGTTCACCTCGAGGCCGAGAGCGAACAGCACCGCCAGATGCGCGTCGATCGGGTCGGACTTGCCCTTGCCTCGGCGGGTCTTGCGGCGGGGTTGCTCGGCCTCGATCACCGGTAGCCCGACGGCGGCCGCGGCGCGGCCCAGCCCGACGCCGTAGCTACGGGTCCCCTCGATCGAGACCACCAGCCTCGGTCCAGGAGCATGGTCGAACACCCAAGCCAACGCCTCGGCATGGCCGGCGTTGTGGTTGCCGAACGAGGCGGTGGCGATCACCGCGCCGCTGGGGTAAGCGATCTCGAGCTGGTTAGTGTCGCGGTGGGTATCGGCACCGATGACTGCATCGGTGACTTCTGAGAGCATTACCACTGGCCGAGGGCCCTTCCAGGGGTTGCGGTCAACGTCGGCACCGGCCTGGATGAGGGTCACCGTGGTGGCAGATCTGTGACGGGTCACGCTCGCGCGGACATGCTTCTAATCAAGCCAACTGGTGGGGCCAGGCTGGTGCCGGCAACCACGACCGACAGGTCAAACGAAGGGCACGCTGAAGCGGCCAGATCAGGATTGAGTCACGTCGGGTCACCGGCACCGAGCCTGGTGGTTCTCCATCCAGGAGTACCGCAACGACACTCACAGATCAGGATTTCAAGGAGGGCGCGGTCCGGTTGGTCCGCGAGACCGGGCGCCCGATCGCGCAGATCGCGAAGGACCTGGGGATCAACCCGGGCACGCTGGCCAACTGGGTGGCTTTGGACCGTCAGGCCAAGGACGGTAACGGTCGACTCGGCGAGGACGAGCGGATCGAGTTGGCCCGGCTGCGGCGGGAGAACGCCGAGCTGGCGATGGAGCGTGATGATGCCCCTATGTTTGTCAAGCGGCGTGGTGGAGTGATCTCGGGCCACTTTCCGGCTCGATGATGATCTGGTAGACCTCGCGGGCGATGTAGCGCTTCAAACAGCGGATGATCTCGCGTTTGGACAGTCCTTCGGCGATGCGACGTTGCACGTAGGCGCGGGTGCGGGGGCACCAGCGCAGCCGAGTGATCACGATCATGTAGAGCGCGGAATTCGCCTTCCGGTTGCCGCCGCGGTTGAGCCGGCGCCGGTTGGTCTTGCCCGAGGAGGCCTCGACCGGGCTGGTGCCGCACAGCGCGGCGAAGGAGCCCTCGTGGGTCATCCGTTCCGGGTTGTCCCCGGCGGCGATGAGCAGCTCGGCGGCGCAGTCTGGGCCGATCCCGATCTGCCCCAGCAGCTTGGGGGCGCGCCGGTGGACGGCCCGAGCAAGCTTGCCGTCGAGCTCGGCGATCTCCGCGGAGAGGGCCTGGATGCGCTGGGCCAGCAACCGCAGCGTGTAGAACGTCGCGCCGGCGAGGTCGGTGGTGGCCGGGACGGTCAGGGCGGCGCAGTGGCGCACCAGCGCTTTGGTGCTCAGGGCGGCCAGCTCATCGCGGAGCTCAGGGTCGGCACCGATCAGCACGCTCTGGAGTTGGTTGATCGTCTGGGTGCGTGACTTGATCGCCGAGGACTTGGCCAGCTTGAACAGCCGCAACATCTCCACGTCCCCGTCGCTGCTCTTCGCGGTCGCCGTGGCCTGACCGGAGAGCACCGCGCGGGCGGCGGCCTCGGCATCGATCGTGTCGGTCTTGCCGCGACGGCGCCGAGTGGCTCGGTCGGGTTTGTTGACCTCGATCACCGCGATGCCGCCGGTGGCACGCAGGTGCCGGGCCAGGGCCTTGCCATATGAGCCGGTGCACTCCACCCCGGCCCGGCGCAGGGCCCCGAACCCGCGCGCCCAGCCCAGCAGGGACTCGTAGCCGCCCGCGGTGGTCGGAAAACTGCGCCTGCCCAGCACCACACCGAGCAGGCTGATCACGACTGCGGCGTGCACGTCTTTGTGGGTGTCGATCCCGAGGATCACCTCTTCGCCGGCATTGGTCTGGTCGGGCTGGTTGGGCTGGGGCATGCTGGGCACCGGTCGTTCGTCTCCTGGCAGTGTGGGGAGCGGATTGGCCGTCACCGGGCCGGTGCGGTGCGGTCAGGACTGTGACGGTGCCCTGTTCGCGGCAAGGCCCCTATCGGGACACGCACCCGCCGGCCCGGTGGCAGCAAGCACCGCCGCGACCGGCAGGCCGACCGATCATCACCAAGGCACCGCGGCCAGTCTCAAGCCGGGTCAGACCCACGGTCGCGGCGGTACCTGATCATCCTCACAGTGCTCAAGCGCTCGGTGGCCCTCTGGGTCAAGGACGCGACGGGTCGGCGGTAGTCGTGGCCGGGTTCATCGCGGCCCAGAGGGCCGAACACGGGGTTCCGCACGCGGTGGCGTGCCGGGCGTTGGGGGTGTCGCAGGCCTGGTTCTACAAGTGGCGCCACGGCGACGCCTCGCCCCGGCGAGCGCGGCGGCGGGCGCAGGCCGTGCTGGTAGCGGCGTTGTTCGCCCAACACCGGGGCACCTACGGCGCACCGAGGATCACCGCGGATCTACGCGACATGGGCTGGCGGGTCTCCCAGAACACCGTCGCGGAGCTCATGGCCGAGCAAGGGTTGCGGGCCAGGGCGAAACATCACCGGCGGGGCACCACCCGCCCGGGCAAGGGCCGCTGGCGCGCCCCGGACCTGGTCAAACGGGACTTCACCGCACGGCGGATCAACCAGCGCTGGTTCGGTGACGGCACCGAGATCGACACCGCCGAAGGCAAACTGCAACTGGCCAGCGTGCTGGACGTGTGCTCGCGGCGCATCGTCGGGTTCGCCTTGAGCGAGCACCACGATGCCGAGCTGGCCTACGGGTCGTTGGCGATGGCGGTCGCGGTGCGCGGCGGGCAAGTGGCCGAGGTGGTATTGCACACCGACCAGGGCAGCGAATACACCGCCGGGATGTTCCGCGCGGCCTGTATACGACTGGGCATCCGCCAATCAATGGGCCGGCCGGGATCGGCGCTGGACAACGCGGTCATCGAGTCGTGGCACTCCACCCTGGAGTTCGAGCTGCGCTCGTGCGAAGAATTCCCGACCAAGGCAGCCGCTCGGCGGCGGGTCGCGGCCTGGATCGATGAGTACAACCGCACCCGACGGCACTCCTCCGTCGGGATGATCTCCCCGATCGACTACGAGCTGGCCCAACCCGACGACCCTGCCACCGAGGTGGCCTGAGCGAGATGCTCACCCACAAGCACAACCACAACCACAACGGAGGCGGCTGTGAGCTTCTCCCCTGAGCACGGACACCCGACCTGAGGTGGCTTCGGCCACCAGGAAGGATGTTGTCGTGCCGCCTCCTCACCCTCCCGAGTTCCGTCGTCGTGCCATCGAGTTGGCCCGTGAGCGGTCCAAGTCATTCGCTGAGTTGGCGAAGGATCTGCGTATTTCCGAGTCGTGCCTGCGGAACTGGGTGGCCCAAGCCGAGGTCGACGAATCAGGCAGCGCGACACAGCTGACGAGCGCCGAGAAGAAGGAGCTCGCCGAGCTTCGCCGGGATAAGCGTCGCCTGGAAGTCGAGGTTGAGATCCTCAAGCGGGCGGCCGCGTACTTTGCCCGGGAGAATGTTCTCCCAAAGTAGTATTCCCGCTGGTCCGTGAACTCGCCGACGACAACATTGATGTCGCGGTGACCTGCAGGGTGCTCAATGTGTCGAGATCCGGCTACTACGACTGGCTCGGTCGTCTCGATTCGCCACGTGTCCAGGAGAACGAGTTGCTGCTCAAACAGATCCGCCAGATTCACCACGAGTCCCGCGGAACCTACGGTTCACCGCGCGTGCACGCCGAGTTGACGATCGGTCTCGGACTGCCGGTGAACCTCAAGCGGGTCGCCCGACTGATGCGCGAGGCCGGCATCCAGGGCCTCTACCGGCGACGACGCCACGGCTGCACCGTCCGCGACCCCGACGCCCCAGCCAGCACCGACCTCGTCAACCGCCAGTTCGTCGCCGACGAACCGAACCGCCTATGGGTAACCGACATCACCGAACACCACACCGAAGAAGGGAAAATCTACTGCGCCGCGGTACTCGACGCCTATTCCAGAGTGATCGTCGGCTGGTCCATCGCCGACCACATGCGCACCGAACTCGTCACCGACGCGCTCGGCATGGCCATCATCCGCCGACGACCCGCAAAGGAAGGCGCCGACGGTCAGACCGTGCTGCACTCCGACCACGGCTCACAATTCACTTCATGGGCCTTCGGGAAACGGCTCCGCGAGGCCGGACTGCTCGCCTCAATGGGCACAATCGGCGATTGTTACGATAATGCGATGATGGAATCGTTCTGGGGAACGATGCAACTGGAACTACTCGACTCGAAACAGTGGCAGACCCGCGACGAGCTTGCCAACGCGGTATTCGAATGGATAGAGTGCTGGTACAACCCCAACAGGCGCCATTCCAGCATCGGAATGCACAGCCCGATCACCTTCGAGACCCTCCGCACCCGGTCAGACCAGGAACGCTGACCCCACACCGGAGGTGTCCGTGCCTCGGGGGGAAGCTCAGCTGCGCCGCCGCTGAATCCCATTACGCGCCGCGCAGGATACGGGGACCGCACCTCCAACCTCAAGGGTCGCTGACGCGATCGCTGCCGCGACGGCCTACGGCCGCCCTTGACCTCGGAGCCTCGACGGCCCCCAACCGGCGCACAGCGCGGGCAGGCCAGCGCCTGCCCGACTGGCACGCGACGCGAACGACACAACCCAACTACAAGATCACACCAACTGAAGTCTCTACGGTTTCAGGGGATTGCCACTTGCCCACGATATAGAAACATGTGTTCCCCTGAGTCAATCATTCTGGGCGGGCTCGGGACTGTTCGATCTTCGGTGTTTTCGGCCTGACGCGCCGGGCTGAGGTCCGGCGGGATGGGCACGGAGTGTGATGACAGTTGACGCCTGTGACAACGCGGACGTCGAAGACGAAGGCCAGCAAGCCGGCGAGTGCTCAGGAGCAGCTGGTTGCGGCGATGGTGGCGCAAGCGCAGGAACAGGGGCTGGCGTTGACCGGCCCGGACGGGCTGCTCAAGCAGCTGACTAAGACGGTCCTGGAGACCGCGTTAACCGCGGAGATCACTGAGCACCTCGGCCACTCGAAACACGGTGATCAGCCGGGTCGTGAGGGCACGAACGTGCGCAACGGCAGCCGCATCAAAACGGTGATCTCGGATGCGGTCGGTCCGGTCCAGGTGGCGGTGCCACGGGATCGTGAGGGCACGTTTGAGCCGGTGATCGTGAAAAAGCGGCAGCGGCGACTCGGCAGTGTTGATGAGATCGTGTTGTCGTTGTATGCGAAAGGTTTGACGACGGGCGAGATTTCCGCCGTTGCAGGGCCTGGACCTGGGACTTCTCATCGATCGAGAGCGCCACGGCCTTGTCCGGCGGGTATAGATACAGCCCGACGACGTCGCGGACCTTCGCTTCTAATTGCGGGTCGGTGGAGAACTTGAACGTCTCGGCCCGCCAGGGCTGGATACCGAAGCGGCGCCACAACCTGCTGATCGAGTCGTGCGAGACCCGCGTTCCGCGCCGGCGTAGCCAGTCGGCGAGGATCCGGCTCGACCAGTGCGTGACACCCAACTCCGCCGGTGGTCTGGTCAGGGTCGCGGTCAGGATCTCATCACGCACCTCGTCGGTGACCGTTGTGCGCGGCGGCGGCTTGCGAGGCCGCTCAGCCAGACCGGCCAGGCCTTCCTGGGCGAATCTCCGGCGCCACAGCACCACCGTCGGCTCTGAACAGTTGACCCGCTCGGCGATCTCCGGGCCGGTCAAACCCTCGCTGGATAACAGCACGATCCGCGCCCGAGCCACGTCACGAGCCAGCGCGCCGCGATCCCGGACCCGACGTTCCAGTTCCGCCCGCTCAACCTCCGACACAGCCAGAACGTGCACCCGATTCGGCATGCATCAGTGTCCCACCGTTCAGCAGAACACTAAAGCCGGACACGCGTCATAACACTAGGTAGTGCGGTTCGGGTCCGCCGCGACGACGTCGACCCGCTAGCTGAGTAATGGTCTGAACAGTCTTGCCGCGAGGGCTTCGGCTTGGTTCTGGTTGACGATCTGGCTTGAGACTTGGTGGTGAGCGGTGGTCCAGGTCTTCGCCGACATTTCGTCGGTGAAGAAATTGAGGTAGCTACAGCAGGTGCTGATTGATGGCCTGTTCCCGGCGGTGGCCCTTGAATTCCACTGCGCCGGGTGGCTGCCAGCTGTTGCGTCCCTCCGTCGTTATGACGGTCACTCGCTGGCCGGTGGTCGCGTCGGTGGAGTCGATTCGGGTGTCCACGCCGAGCAACGGGGCGACCCCGAGGGCGTTGATGGCACACATCGCGTAGACCTGAGCCTGGTGGCGATCTGGACTGCCCGAACCCGCTGTGACCGCGGCCAGGGCGGTTGCCGATGGCGGTCCTGCGGTGGTGGTGAAGGCGCCCAGGATCGCCTGGTGTACCGGTTTCTCGACTGGTTCCAGCGGTGACGCTCGCGTCCGCCAGGCGCTCAGCAGCGCATCCGGCTGGGCGGGCTCAGTCTGGGGGCGTGGATTCGCAGGTGGAGTGGTTCCGACGGCGGCGAGCGCGGCGCGCAGTTGAGCGATGGACGGTGCTCGTGCTGGGTTGCCGTATTCGTCGCGGTATATCCGGCATGCCACTACGTGGTCGTGCTGGTCGGCCGTTCTGAAGGGGTCGATGCCACTGATCAGCAAGGTCGTGAGCCGACCATGCCGGCCACTGCGGCATCAGTCCGATGGCGCGGGCCTGGGCGGCCGGTTCCGCGGCGGCGACGATTTGTGGGTCAGTCCGGTGAGGTTCACGGTTTCCGAGCTCGTAGTCGTGCGGGCGTCGCTGGCTTGCGGGAAGTCATCCAGGATCGCGCCCAGGGTGTGCGCGTCGGCGACCAAGCCTGTCCATCTCGACGTGCACCGAGCCGGGTTCGGCCCAGCTGCGCAGGGTGCGTCGGAGAAGTTGTGCGCGGGTGCTCAGCACAGTGAGCGGGGTGCGAAGTGGGGTTGACCCGCCGTGACGGACATCCACGATCTGTGGCTTCGGCCTGGAGAGGATGCCCATCATGGAGACCATGGCGAGGAAGAAGCCGCGGCCGCGTCGTTCGTTCACGCCGGAGTTCAAGTCCGACATCGTCGAGCGGTGCCGCGCCGGGGACCGCACGGTCGGCCAGGTAGCGAAGGACTTCGACCTGACCGAGACCGCGGTGCGGGAGTGGGTCAAGCAGGCCGAACGCGACGAGGGCAGCCGCGTTGACGGGGGTTTGACCAGCAGCGAACGCGAGGAACTCGCGGCTCTGCGCCGGGACAACCGCCGGCTGCGTGAGGACGTGGAGATCCTCAAGCGGGCGACGGCTTTCTTCGCGTCAATGTCATGATCTTGGTCGTCCGGTGGGGTTCGCTCGTTTCTTCGCTGCCTCGCGGTTCGATGGCGATGGCTTGTCCTCGATGTGCGGCTCCGCCGGGCGCCCAGGACGCGTGGAGCGTGGCTTCATAGGAGCCTGCTACTGAGCCGAATTGAGGCGTGCCCGCTCCGCGCGGTTCTGGGATTGCTTGCTTCCGGTTCGGCGTGAGGAGTTCCCCCGCATGGTCATGATCGGCACCGATTCCCATAAGCGCACCCACACCGTCGTCGCGGTCGATGCCGTGGGTCGGCGCCTGGGGGTGAAGACCGTCCGCACCAACAGCGATGGCCATTTGGAGCTGGTCCGCTGGTCGGTCCAGTTCGACGAGGTCAGCTTCGCGCTGGAGGACTGCCGCCATCTCACCCGTCGTTTGGAGGCCGATCTACTGGTCGCGGGGTGTCGAGTGATTCGTGTTCCGACCAAGCTGATGGCTGGGGCTCGCCGCGCGGCGAGGGAGCCGGGCAAGTCCGATCCGATCGATGCTGAAGCGGTCGCCCTGGCCGCCCTGCGGCACCCGGATCTTCCGGTCGCGGAACTCGACGGCCCCGCTCGGGAAGTGAAGCTGCTGTCCGACCATCGTCACGACCTGGTCGTGCAGCGCACCCGGATCGCCTCACAGATCCGCTGGTACCTGCATGAACTCGACCCCGATCTGCTGATTCCGTCACGTGGGTTGCGTCGTCATTGCGTCGTCGCGCGGCTGCGCGTAGAGCTGGACCGCGTCGACGGGGTGGTCGCTCGCCTGACCCGCAACCTGCTGGCCCGCTGCGACGAGCTCAACCGGCAGATCAACGCCCTCGAGGTCGAACTACGCGACCTCGTGCGTCGGATCGCTCCCAGCTTGCTGTCGATCCCAGGATGCGGTGTGTTGTCCGCGGCGGTGATGATCGGAGAGACCGCCGGGGTGCACCGCTTCCGCGACAAGGACGCGTTCGCCCGCTTCACCGGCACCGCGCCCGTGCCTGTCTGGTCCGGCGCCAGCGCGGGCAAGGTCCGGCTCAACCGCGGCGGCAACCGGACCATGAACTGCGCCCTGCACATGATCGCCATCACCCAAGCCCGTGGCATCGGCGCCGGCGCGGCCTACCTCGCCAAACAACACGCCCGCGGCAAGGACAAGACCGCGGCGCTGCGCCTGCTGCGGCGACGGCTCTCCGACACCGTCTTCAGCGCCCTGCGGACCGACCAGCTCGCCGCCGCCCCAGCCTCGATAGTGACCGCGCTGGCCGCCTGAACGACGAGGCGCTTGACATAGGAGCATCAAGGAGACCCGGTGAACGTCTACCCGTTCATCGAGGCGGAGAAGCAGCGCAGCGCTACCGACGGGGCTGGTGGCGGGAACGTTGCCCGCGCGTGTGGGCTGCTGAAGGTCTCCAGGTCCGCCTACTACGCCCACGCCGCCGCGCTCGCCGCTGGAGGGACCGCGCGTCAACGCGAGGATGCCGAACTGACTGTGTGGATCACCGAGATCCACGCTGACTCCGATGGCTCCTACGGGGCGCCGCGCGCACACGCCGAGCTCGCCGGACAGGGCCACCGGCACGGCCGTAAGCGGATCGCCCGGCTGATGCGCGCGGCCGGACTGCGCGGGCGCACCCCGCGCCGGTGGCGCAAGACCACCATCGCTGACCCGGCCGCACCGACGCGCCCGGACCTGATCGAGCGGGACTTCACCCCCAACGCCTTCGGCCTCGATCAGCGCTGGTGCGGCGACATCACCTACATCCGCACCTGGCAAGGGTGGCTGTATCTGGCCACCGTCATCGACATCGCCTCACGCCGCGTCATCGGCTGGGCCACCGCTGATCACCTGCGCACCGACCTGGTCGAGCAGGCCTTGCGCAACGCGGTCACCGCCCGCCGCCCCGCTGCCGGGGTGATCTTCCACTCTGATCGCGGCTGTCAGTACACCTCGGCCCAGCTCGCCGGCACCGCGACCGAGTTGGGCGTGCGGCTCTCGGTCGGGCGCACCGGGCAATGCTGGGACAACGCCCTGGCCGAGTCGTTCTTCGCCACCATCAAGGGCGAGCTACTCGAACATCGATCCTGGCCCACACACGCCGCCGCGCGCGCCGCGATCTTCGACTTCATTGAAGGGTGGTACAACATCAGACCAGGCACTCCGCCCTGGGCTACCTCAGCCCGGCCGCCTACGAAAACACCGCCGCCACCCACGCGGCCTGACCGACACAACCACCGTGTCCGTCAAAGCGGGTCAACTCCAATTGCCAGGGTTGAGGACGGAGTCGCGGTTCCCGGGCGCCGTCGACGACAGGGGTCTCGCAGGTGCCATAACGTACACCTGAGGACCGCACTGGCCAGCTACGTCCGCCACTGCAACGGTCGAGTACCCCACCGCGCACTGTCGGGGTTTGAAAACTCGGTCAAGTGCTTGAGGGGGACTCGAACACTCTGCCGTAGCACCCGTGCGCAGAAACAGGGTGCTCATGTGCTGGTTATAGCCTGCGGCCAGGGCAGGATGCTGACCGTGGGGGAAATTGCGCGCCGCCGCCAGCCCAGGACTATGAGCTCGGCGTTGTCAGTGTGGACAGTCCCGCTGTCAGGCCGACCTCAGCCTGGTCCGCCGGGGCAAGGGCACCGACCTCGCGGAGGGCGACGGTCAGGGTGGCGAGGTCGGCCCGGCCACTGCCGGCGATCTCGTCGAGGACGCGCACGCAGCGGTTCGTCGCGGTCGCCGCCCGACCCAGCCAGCCACCGACCCGGTCGCGAGCACTCACCTCCGGCTCACCTCGGCGGAGCACCTCGGCGGTGAGCGAGGCGTGCACTTCGTACAGGGTGTCCCGCAGCGCACCCCGGGCGAGCGCCTGCCAGTGGTCCTCGCGGGGCAGCTCCAGGATCCGTTGGCGCAGCCAGTCGAGCAGCAGTTGCTCGCCGAGCTGGAAGTGCACGGCTGCGGTGTCGGCCAGTACGTGACCGCTGGACCGGGCGACCTCGCTGATGTCGAGCACCGAGAAGAGGGACGGCAACGCCGCGATCCGCCGGGCGAGCGGTTCGGGCACACCTGCCTCGGTGTAGCGCCCGATCTCGGTGGCCAGCGCGTCGGCGGCCGCTTCGGTGAGCAGTTCCGGCAACCGCTCGCTCAGCTCCGGCACGGCGGGAGCGAAGAACGCGGCGGTCTCGGCGATATCCAGCGGCTCCCGCCGGTTGCGCAGCAGCCAGCGGGTCGCTCGCTCGACCACCTGCCGCGCCTGGAGGAAGAGCCCGACCTGCACTGTGCTCGGGACCGTCCCGTCGAGGGCCTGGATCTGTGTCCAGAGTGTGGGCAGCGCGAAGATCTCCCGTGCGGCGGTGTGCGCCCGCGCGATTTCCGGTGCGCTCCGACCGGTCTCCTCGGCCAGCCGGAAGACGAAGCTGGTGCCGGCGTGGTCGACGACGCTGTTCGTGACGCAGGTGGCGACGATCTCGCGCCGCAGCGGGTGGTCGGCGATCCGCCCGGCGAAGCGGTCCCGCAGGGCGTCCGGGAAGTACCGCTCCAGCTCGTGGCCGAGGAACGGGTCCTCCGGCACGTCGGAGGCGAGCAGCTGCTTATACAGCTCGATCTTGGTGTATGCGAGGAGCACCGCCAGCTCGGGCATGGTGAGCCCGCCGGACCCGCCTCGCTCGACCAGCTGCTCGGCGGTCGGCAGGACCTCCAGTGCGCGGTCCAGGTGGCCCGAGCGTTCCAAGACGTCCAGGTAGCGCAGGTGGACCTCGTGCATGGAGCCCGCCTGCGCGACGGCGGTGTAGAGCGCGCGGGTCTGGGCGTCGTTGTGTTCGAGCACCCGCGCGGCGACGTCGGCGGTCATCTCGGCCAGCAGGGTGTTGCGCTGCTTGACGGTGAGATCGCCGTCGCGCACGATGCGGTCAAGCAGGATCTTGATGTTCACCTCGTGGTCGGAGCAGTCGACGCCCGCCGCGTTGTCGATGGCGTCGGTGTTGACCCGCCCGCCGCGCAGCGCGAACTCGATCCGGCCGCGCTGGGTGAGCCCGAGGTTGCCGCCCTCGCCAACGACCCGGCAGCGCAACTCGTCGGCGTTGATCCGGACGCTGTCGTTGTTCTTGTCCCCGACATCGGCGTTCGTCTCGGTGCCGGCCTTGACATAGGTCCCGATTCCGCCGTTCCAGAGCAGGTCGACCGGAGCCCGCAGGATCGCCCGGATGAGCTCGTCCGGGGCGAGCGCCGGCGAGTCGACGTCCAGTGCGGCCCGAACCTCGGCAGAGAGCGGCACGGCCTTCGCGGTGCGGCGAAACACGCCGCCGCCGGGCGAGATGAGCTCGGGTGCGTAGTCCGCCCAGGACGAGCGGGGCAGGGCGAACAGCCGGGCCCGCTCGTCGAAGCCGCGCGCCGGATCAGGATCGGGGTCGAGGAACACGTGCCGGTGGTCGAAGGCGGCCACCAGCTTGATGTGCCGGGACAGCAGCATGCCGTTGCCGAACACGTCGCCGGACATGTCGCCGATCCCGGCCACCGTGATGTCCTCGTTCTGCACGTCCAGGTCCAGCTCCCGGAAGTGCCTGCGGACCGACACCCAGGCACCGCGGGCGGTGATCCCCATCGCCTTGTGGTCGTAGCCGCACGAGCCGCCGGAGGCAAACCCGTCACCGAGCCAGAATCCGTACTCCCGGGAGATCTCGTTGGCAATGTCGGAGAAGGCGGCGGTGCCCTTGTCGGCGGCGACGACGAGGTACGGATCGTCCCCGTCGTGCCGGACCACCCTCGGTGGGGGCACCACCGTGGCGTCGACGAGGTTGTCGGTCACGTCGAGCAACCCTCGGACGAACGTCGAGTAGCAGGCGACCACCTCCGCGTGCAGCGCCTCCCGGCCGCTCGGCGGCGCCTTCACCACGAAACCGCCCTTCGCGCCGACCGGCACGATCACCGCGTTCTTCACCACCTGCGCCTTCATCAGCCCAAGGACCTCGGTGCGGAAGTCCTCCGGGCGGTCAGACCAGCGCAGACCGCCCCGGGCGACCTCGCCGCCGCGCAGGTGCACACCCTCGATTCGTGGCGAGTAGACGAAGATCTCGAACCTCGGCCGGGGCCGCGGCAGGTCCGGGATCTCCCGGGAATTGAGCTTCAGCGAGAGCCAAGCCTTGGGGCGGCCGTTGGCGTCGCGCTGGAAGAGGTTCGTCCGCAGCGTGGCGGTCACCAGGCCCAGCAGGCTGCGCAGCACCCGGTCCTCGTTCAGGCTCGCCACCGCATCGATCCGGCTGACGATGTCGGCGACGAGCTGCTTCGCGCCCAGCTCGCGATCGACGGCCGAGTCGGGGTCGGGGTCGAACCGCAGCCACACCAGCGCGACGAGCTGGCGGGCGATCTCCGGGTTGTCGGCCAGCGCCGCGGCCATGAAGTCCCGGCTGAAGGTGCTCCCGGCCTGCCGCAGGTATTTCGCGTAGGCCCGCAGCACGGTCACCTCACGGGCACGCAGGCCGGCCATGAGCACGAGCCGGTTGAACCGGTCGTTCTCTACCTCGCCGCGCCAGACCGCGCCGAGCGCACCGGCAAGGCGCTCGCGGACGTCGCCGTCCTCCAGCTCGAGGTGGTGTGCCCAGCGCAGCCCGTAGTCGTAGATCCACATCGGCTCGGCCCCGGCCGGACGCACCTCGTACGGGCGCTGGTCGACGACCTGCATCCCCATGTTCTCCAGCAAGGGGAGTACGTCGGAGAGCGCGAGTGGCTCCCCATGGCGGTACACGGTGAGCCGGGGTTCACCGTCGAGCGACTCCAATGGGCGGTACAGGTGCATCGCAAGGTCCGGCCCGCCTCGGGCGGCGCTCAGCTCCTCGAGACGCCGGATGTCGCCGACGGCGGTGCGGGCGGGGAAGTCGCTGCGGTATCCGGGCGGGAAGGCGTCGGCGTAGCGATGGTGCAGCAGCAGCCCGCGCTCCTCGCCGAACTGGTCGACCAGCGCCTCGGCGAGGTCGTCGTCCCATCCTCGCAACGCGAGCGCCAACCGTGCCTCGATCGTCGGGGCGTCGACGTCGGGCACCCAGTTGGGGTCGGTGTAGATGACGAAGTGCAGCCGGGCCAGCACCGAGTCGGAGATGAGCGTGGACTCCTCCGAGTGCAACCCGTGCAGCGCGTCCATCAGCACGTCCCGGACACGCGAGCGGATCTCGCTGGTCAGCCGGCTGAGCGGCAGGTCAACGAAGCAGGAAAGGAACCGGCCGAACCCGTCGGGGCGCAACCACAGCCGCAGCCGTGGGCGGTGCCGCAGCGCGAGGATCGCCATCGCGTCGGCGTACAGCTCGTCCTCGGTGCATTGGAACAGCTCATCACGGGGGTAGCTGTCGAGTATCTCCAGGAGTGCCTTGCCGTCATGGCTGTCCGGAGGGAATCCGGCCCGTTCGAGCACGGCGCGCACCGTCCGACGGACGATCGGGATCTCGGTCGGCGACTGCTTGTACACAGTCGTCGTGTACAAGCCGAGGAATCGGCACTCCCGGCCGGCGCGCCCCGAGGGCAAGGGGCGCTTGATCCCGACGTAGTCGAGGTAGCTGTCGCGGTGCACGGTGGCCCGCGCGCGGGTCTTCGTCAGATTGAGCAGGCCCGGTTGGAGGATGTTGGCGCGACTCCCCCGCGGGAGTGTGGACAGGCGGTGCGGCCTCGGTGGGACGGGTGTGTCCCGCAGGATGCCCAGGCCGGTGCCGGGAATCGCCCGAAGGACGTCCTCCCCGTCGACCGCCGTGACCTCGAACTCGCGGTAGCCGAGGAACGTGAAGGAGCCGACAGTCAGCCACCGGAGGAACTCGGCGGCCTCGGCCCGATCGTCCTGCCCGTCGGCCGCCTCGGCCTCGAGCTCGAGCGCGAGCGACGCCGCCCGGTCGAGCATCGCGGGCCAGTGCGTCACGGCCGCGATGACGTCACCGAGGACGCGGACCAGATCGCGACGGATCTCCTGCAGCACCGCCGGATCGGTCTGCCGGTCCACCTCGACGTGGTGGTAGGACTCCACAACCACGGCGTCGTCGGTGGGCTTGTCGCCGGTGTCGGCCACGACGCCGAGCAGCTCGCCGTCCCGGTCCCGCCGCACGGTCAGCACCGGGTGGATGACGACGTGCAGGCCCAGCCCGTGGCGGCGAAGCTCCATCGTCAACGAGTCGACGAGGAACGGCATGTTGTCCGTGACCACTTCGACGACGGTGTGCGGGCTGGCGAAACCGTGCTCGTCGTAGTCCGGTGAGTACACCGCCACCTTCGGCTCTCCCCGCCGCCGCGTCCGGGCCAGCCGCAGGTGGGCGAGCGCCGCCCCATACAGGTCGGGGACCGTTGTCTCGCTGAGATCATCGGCGCCGACCCGCCCGTAGTACTGGCCGACGAACGGCAGGAACAACTCGGCCTGCTCGCCGCCCAGCCGTTCCTGCGCGTAGCGCTGGACGCGCTTAACAACTTCGGCCCTCTCGCGGTCAAACCAGTTCGCCTGCACGCCGTCCTCCAGCCCGAGCGTCGGGCACTCAGGGTCGCGCCTTCGAGGTCGGAACGCCATCCCCGGACCCCGCGGAGCCGTGCGCAGTCGCAGCTTCCAGCCCAGTCGCTTGAAGGCGGTGCCAAGGGACCCCGTCGTCCGTCACAATGGCTCGAGAAGCTCAACGATGAGGTGAGCGACATGCACGAGACGAAGCATTGGGACATCGCTGTTGAAATCGACGAACACGACGGCAGAACTCGGGCTATCGCCCGCCTGCGCACCGACAGCGACGAGTTGACGGGGGTTGGCCTGGCCCGGCTCAGCCCTCGCGATCGGGACGTGCCGGAGATCGGCGACGAGCTCGCCGCGGCCCGGGCACTGTCTGAGCTGACTCACCAGCTGCTCGACAGGGCCGCCGGGGATATCGAGCAGATCACCCACCAGCCGGCCCGCCTCCATATCTGACTGGGCTCGGTTCCAGCGCCTACTCGAGTACCGTAAGTAGCGCGTCGGGTAGCGCCGCGGCGTCGGTGAACGGGCGTGATGCCGCGAGTTTGGCGGCATGTTCACCGTCTGCGTGCTGCGCGAGAACGGTGCGGGCGTGGGTCTCGGGCAGCGCGTTGAACCAGCGCAGACCGATCACTCGGCGCTGAGCTGGGTCCATGGATCCGTACAGCCGGACCCGAGCCAGGCCACCGTCGGGGAAGACATCCATCCGGATGTGGGTCATCGGGCGGTGTGCGCCGAGCCGGAAACGGTGCGGTGTGTCTGGTTGCAGCCGAGTGCGTGGCAGTACCTCGGACCAGGCCCGGGATTCCTCGAGGCTGGCGGATCGGGCGTCTATGCCGCGCAGCGCTACCCATCCCGGTGCGTTGCCGACGAAATGGCTGGTGTCGAGCTCCGCCAGCGTCACCGTCGCTGGCCCGGCCAGCGCGAAGGTCACGAAGTCGTTCGCGTCGTCGCGACGGCGAGCGTTCTCCCAACTCGGGATCCGCAACTCCAAATCCCCGGCCCTGGTGCTCAACGTGCGGGCCCGGTGGCCGTTGCGCTGATTGACACGTTCCGCGCAACGCTCGTGCGGGGCCGCGCCGATCGCCTCGGTGAGCTCGGCCTCGATCAACGCTTGATAGATGGTCTCGGCGACCTGACGGACACGATCACCGACATCAGCGACCTTCAGTGCGTCAAGAACTTCGAGCAGGGCAGACTGATCCAGGGCCATCGCATGGCACCTCTCTACGTGTTCCTTGGCGGGTTCGCGCAGAGACGCATGCGATGGCCTCTTCTACGTGCTCAGGCACGAAGGGGGCTCAATCGGTTCGTACACCGACCCGCAAACGATCAGTGGGTGGGCCGTTGTCACTGGTCGGGCAGCCTCAGAAGTAAGGATCTGACACCAGCGCGGCCAGAAACTTAGCTACTAACGGGTTCACTCACTAGATCCCACCCTGGCTGAGATCCGCTGCACCTGGGCTTGTCGAACTTGATCATTTTCGGACAGGGTGGAGGTGTGTCCGCGCGGGCGGTCGGTCAGATCGCAACTGGCGGCCCCGGTTAGGTAAGTGTCGTGGCGGCCGGTCGAGTCAATCCAGGGCGGCGGAGCTCCGGCCGCCCAGGGCAGCGATCGCGTCCTTGTCGGCTGGGATGCCGCCCGGTTCCCCTGCAGTACCAGTCGGTTCTTGGGCGTTGTCGATGTACCCGACGGAATCACGTGCAAGCAGTTGTACAACTGTGAGAATGTTACTTACCCGACTGCGCTCGCCCCGGGGCGTCGACCCACCATGAGGAGTAACCCGTGAGCGAACCATTTCGACCGACGCGTCTAGAGGTGCTCCGGACCCGGGCACCCGGTGGGGTGGTCACTGCTTCGCAGCTGCTGAACGGATCCGGGGTGGGGGCACAGACGGTGATATCGGCGCCTCCGCCCGCTGACGTCAGCGGTGCCCGCATGATGTTCATTCGCCCTGGTGAGGGACCACCGGCCTCGGGTCGGTCGCGAGGCGTCGACGAGGATGGCGAGCCTGATATTGACTCGCTGACCGTGCGTGGCTGGATTCGCGCTGGCGCGTTGTTCGAGCTGTTCGCGCGCGCGACCGGGGCATCCTGTCCTGGTCTGGCTCGGCCGACCGCGATTTACGCGGCTAGCGACACAGCCGGGGAAGGCTCGCGGACGCTACAGACCGTCACTCCGCTGGCCGCCCACCTCGGAGTGCCGGTCAACACCCAATTCGGCAAGGCGACGAAACGGCGCTGGCCCGGGAGTTGGTCAGCCGTAGCGAACCGACCCTGATCTGCTGGCGACACGGCGAACTGTCCGTTATCGCAACCGCTTTAGCGGCCGTGGCTCCCACACCACCGACATCCTGGCCCGAGGACTGCTACGACCTGGTTTGGACCCTGGACCCAGCCGCAGGAGGTTGGTCATTCCACCAAATCCCCACCTACTCCTCGACGGCGGGGGCGACCGCGATCAGTCGATGGCCTAGCTGACGACTCGATTCCACCTCGGTCCGAGGTTAGGCCGATGGCGCCGTCATCGTCGGGGACCGTGGAATGCACGGTCACTCGTGACGCTGGGCGCGGCCCTTGTGTCACAACACTGCTCGCAACGCCCGACGGGTCGTGGTCCGTCGCCCCGCTAGTCCCTCCACGACCTGAGCGCTCACCAACAGCACGTTTGCCGTTTGATCCCGCGGCCGGGCCCGGTTCGCCGAACCGAAGTGTTGGTGGACATCCAACGTGAGGAGCGTGTCGCATGCATTGGTCGGCTCGTGTCGTGAACGGCTTGTCAACGGTCATTGGGAACTCCGGGTGGGCGGACATTTGATCTCCGGGCTGGCGGACAGCGGATCTCCGGGTAGGCGGACGTGAGTTTTCCGGGTGTGGGTTAGTTCAAGGGGATCACTCCCTTGCCTGCGAGGGCTTCGGCGAGACGGTGCGAGTCGCCGGTGGTTGCGATCAGATGTGCATGGTGGAGCAGGCGGTCGACGGTGGCGGTGGCCAGGGTTTTCGGCATGATCGAGTCGAATCCGCTGGGGTGGATATTGCTGGTCACCGCGATCGAGCGCCGCTCGTAGGCGGCATCGATGATCCGGTAGAACGCCTCGGCGGCGTCTTGGCCGGCGGGCAACATCCCGATGTCGTCGACCACGATCAAATCGCAGCCGCAGATCCGTGACACCGTCCGTGCGACCGTGCCGTCGACCTTGGCCTTGCCGACCGCCGCGGTCAGAGATTCCAAGGTGAACCAGGCGACCCGCAGGTCGGCCTCGATCGCGGCGTGCGCCAACGCCTCAACGAAGTGCGACTTCCCGGTGCCCGATGGGCCGGCGACCGCAAGATTCTCCTGCCGACCGATCCACTCGAGGGTGACCAGCGCGTTCTGGGTGGGCTCGGGGATCGAGGACTCCTCGGGCCGCCAGGAGGAGAACGTCTTCCCGGTAGGGAAGTTCGCGTTCTTGCGCCGTAACCGACGCGTCGCCGAGTCGCGGCCGGTGACTTCCTCGATCAGCAGGACACGCAGCACCTCAGCGGGGTCCCAACGTTGCGCCCGTGCGGTTGCCAGGATGTCGGGCGCGGCTTTGCGCAGGTAAGGCAGCCGCATCCGACGCGTGATCTTGTCCAACTCATCGGGCAGCGCCGGCGCTTGCGGGTGGCTCACGACCATGAGTCCACCGCCTCGATGCGCTGCTGCAGCCGGGCGGCGAGGGTGCCCACCCAGGCCGCGACCTCGAACGCGTCACTCTGCCCACCCGAGCAGGCCCGAGCGCACGCCTCGGTCGGCCCAGGGTCGCCGCCGGCCAGCCACTGCTCGAGCAGATCCAGAACGGTGGTGGTCTGCTCGAGGGTGGTGCGGTCGATCAGTACCCAGGGCGAGGGCGGCAGGCCCGGCAACGACGCGGGCTGGGTCGGGTCGGGGGTGTTCATGCGCCGAACCTGTCCCACGACCCGGTGCCGGGCTGCGCGGAGTGCGCCTCGTCGACGTGCACGACGTCATCGGGTGGCCCGGCGGCGCCGAGGTGATCCAGGATCGAGACCAGGTCGTCCTCGGCGAACCGGCCCGCGATCGCGGCCAGCCCGAGGGCCTCATCGACCCGGTCGCCACCCAGGACCGCGCCCAGCGCGACCGCCCGGGCCATCTTGGCCCGGATCCGCGCCACCCCGGTCGCGGCGGCCTCGATCAGCCACCGGCGTGCCCCCTCGCCCAGGTCCAAGAACGCGACCTCTTCCGGGGTGCGGGCACGCACCTTGGGAACCCGCGGCAGATTCCCGCCTGGGTGGTGCGGGTAGTGCGCATCGACGATGCGCGGATGCCCCGGGGTGGATAGCTCGTGACGGGCGATCTCGCTGATCCCCACCGCGGTGGACCCGGTGATGGCCAATTCCTCGCCCACCACCCGGCACCACACCTTCTGGCCCTGGTGCCCGTCCGGGGTGGAATAACGCACTGAGCCCCACCGGATCGTCTGATCATCATCAACCAGCCGTTCCTCGCCCAGCGCGATCGCATGCGGCGCGCCCGGCAGAACATGCAGGTGCTGGCGCTCGATGCGCAACCGCTCAACAGGAGCGGCCCCGGTCTCCCGGTGCGGGCGGGCGTTGACCCGCTCGCACCACTCGAAGCACGCGTCGGCGAGCTCGGCGAACGAGGCGTAGGCGGGCAGCAGGTTCGCCGTGGTCGGGACCAGATCCGCTTTGGCGATCTTCACCGTGTGCTCAGCGCCGCCTTTCGACTCCGGATCGAAGGGCTCACACGTTTCCACCTTGCAGCCGTAATGGCGGCCCGCGGCGACGATGTCAGGATGGCGCACCGGCACGCCGGCGACCCGGTCGATCGTCACCGTCTTCGGGTTATCAGTCAGTAAATAGGTGGGCGCCCCACCGATCCGCCGCAGCGTGGCATCCACACACCCCACCAGGGTGCCCAGCGTCTGGTCCCAGGCCGGGAGCACCACCCGAAACCGTGACCAGGACAGCCACGCGCAGAACAGCTGCGTGCGCCTGCCACCGACACGGGGACCTTCGCCCCAGTCGTGCTGCAACCACATCCCCGGCTCAGCCACCCATGGCCGGTACTTCCGTCGGTGCCCCGCATTCCAATCAGCCTTGACCTCGGCCACCGCGCGCCGCGTGCTGCGATCGGTGCCGGTAAACCCCATCGCGACCAGCCGCGCGTGCACCACATCGGCACGAACTCGCCCCTTCGATGCCTCGACTAACTCCTCGATCTTGTCCAAGAACGGGTCAATCGCTCGCGGCCGTCGCGCCGGGGTAAACGGGTCGCGCCCGGAGTCGCGGATCGCGACAAAACGGGCCACGGTCTTCTCATCCACCCCGGCCAACGCCGCGGCTGAATGTGGACAACGCGTCAAATCGAACGCTTGCAAGATCTCCATGACTTCCCTGCCAGACTTGGTCAAGGGGTCCCTCCAGATCGGGGCTGGCTGTGATCGACAACCAGAGCCAACCCGGCAGGAGGGACCCCGCCTCGCATGCTGTTCAGGCGTGTCCCGGAGAAGTCATGTCCGCGGACCCGGAGATCTCACGTCCGCCCATCCGGAGCCAGCTGTCCGCCCATCCGGATCTTCGCGTGTCCGTCGGCACGGCTGCACCGTTCTGACGGTTTCTGGCTCGATCCACGGCGTTGATGCGGCCAGACTCCAACTCCTGCTGCGCCCGGCCACGGGCCTCGTGCTGGATCTGCGCGAGGTAACGTTCCTGGACCCCGTCGGACTGGACGTACTCGCCGATGTGGCGTCGCGGTTCGCCGACCAGCCTTGGCCCTTAGCAATTGTCATCGGGGACCGCCACCAGCAGGTGCTACGCGTGATCGAGGACGCCCACCTCCAGGCTCTGCGACTATTCGACACTGTGGAGCACGCCGTCGCCGCCGGACCAATCCAGGACGAATGATCACACCGGTAAGGCAGCGCCCCGCTCACGGGCCTGGTACGTCATCACGTTCTGACGTACCAGCGGCGAGGGCCGACGGACACCTAACGTTCCCGTTCCACCTACTGGACAGAGGTCCTTTATCCGACGCACAAGATCACGCCTCGAAAGCGTGTAGGGCGCAAGCCCTCGTGGGTTCAAATCCCACCGCAACCGCCATTGAGCTGCGAAAACGTCGGTCGAGTCGATCAAGACCCGACCGACGTTTCGGCTTCTGGCTGCAATTGGTGGCTAAGGCTCCGCGCTCGAAGTTCGGACCGAGCCGGGGCATGACCCCGGGCGGAATGACACCCGGATCCGACGCTGACGAACGGGCGCCCTACGACCGTCGGTCCGGCCGCCTCGTGCTACCTCGGTGCGGTCCGGTTCGGGGATTCGTCTGGGCGACCTCCGGCCGGTCGGGCGTGGCACCCTAGCTGGCGAGGAGGTTGAGGGCGTCGTGGGTCGGGGAGGCGAGGACGGTACGTCGGAACCTCGAGCCGAGACCCATCTGCCCCCGCTCGAGGAAGGGTGAATCGGCCCTCGACCACCGTTTGAGAGTTCTGGACGGGCGCCTCATCCTGCGCGCCGTCCCAGGGAGCCCAGTCGAACGTATCGCGCTCCAAGCCCTGGTCGGGGGTCGTCGATGTGTGCCAGTCCTGGACGGTGTCCGGGGCATGCGCGGCGTCGACGACGTCATTTGGTGCGGGATCCGGCTGCCTAGCCGTGTGCGCGTCGGGGCCCCAATGTGAGCCCGGCTCGGGTAATCGGGGTGCGGGGACCTCTAGGACCGGGGCTACCACGGACATCGGCCCTGACTGGGAGATGCGGGGGCTCGGCAGCAACGGCCAGTCTGAGGACTCCGCCCACTCGGGGCGTGCGGGGCGTGCTCGGTCGGGTGGCGATGTGGCTGAGCGCGGTTCGGGAACGAGAGCGTCGAACAGGTCGACCTCGGCATGAGGTTCGACCCGATAGCGATGCCGTGACATGGTCCTACCCTCCGGACCGTGCGGCGAGGGTGGCGGTCGGTTCGGGGGACCGACGGACTTGGGGAGCCTTGCCTTCTCGTAACCTCGCCGTCACCAATCCGAGATCCAACGTATCGACCGGGTGACTTGATGTCTCCCAGGTTGCTCTCAGTGAGATGGCCGTGTCGCAGTGGGCGGCGAACGGTTCGCCTTGACGCGCTCGTCGCCGGTCGACCGCCGCCGGTCACCTTCCCCGCCTCCAAGGCGTCCGCCGAGCGCAAACCGCTCTGAGGGTGCGGTGGTCCCGGTCGGGTGGCGCGGTTTGGGGGGTGGCCGTGCCCCCAGTAGGCGCGCGGACGGCGGCGATGGTCACGAACTGTGCGAGGTTGTCGTGTTCGAGGTGGGTACCGCGCTAGTGGCGGAGGTCGTCCAGTACTAACTGCTCGATCTGTGCGACGTCGTGCAGGTGGGCGGGACCGAAGCGGCGCAGCCGACCGCACACGTTCGACTCGTCTGCCGGCTCTTGGAGGCGGAGGGTGACCGCGGGTGGCGGCGGGCAAGAGGCGAGAGTGATCACTCTCGGGCCGGTGTCACCCCGGCACGGGCCAGGTGTACGGATGAGGATCCGCAAAACGGTGCTCAGTGGACCATGCTCGTTGGATGGCGAGGTTCGTTGCGGACATCGACAGCGGTGAGAGTCTCGACAGCGGTGAGAGTCGGACCGTGTCACCATCATGAATGGGAAAAAAATCGAAGTCGACGCAACCGACCCTGAGCTGGGCTGACGCTCCGGCCGAGCATGACTATCCCGCCGCGGTGTCGTTTTTGCGGTTGATAGCCGCACCCGCATTGGCCGAGTCGCTGTCGAGTCTGCTGTCGCAGGCGCCGCTGGTGCACCAGGCTGCGAAAGACATTCTTCGCGCGGCGCGGCTTCCGCTACTTCCGGCGGATGATCCCGAAGTCGCGAAGGATCTAAAGAAAGTCTCCAAGGGCACGCCGCTGTCGCCGGTGCTGCTGGTCCGTGGTGAGCTGCGGCCCGATCGAGCGTTGCAGATCGCGGACGGCTATCACCGAGTGTGCGCCAGCTACCACCTCGACGAGGACGCCGAAATCCCCTGTCGGCTCGTGGACCCACCAGCCGTCAGTGCATAGCCGGCGGCGGTGATGAGCCCAGACGAGAAGCCAGACCAGACCCGCACGTCGCCGCACGCCGACCCCGACCGCATCCAAGCCATCGTGAACGCCCGCCACCGCGAGCAGCTCGTCGGGCTACTGGAACGTGCGCCGGTCTGGGCCCGCGACTTCGCCGACCTTCGTTATGAGTGGCGGCGGCTGTTCAGCGAGCTGTTCGGCACCTTTCTGCTGGTACTGGTCGGCTCAGGCGCACCGGTCCTGGACGCCGCCACGCACGGTCAAATCGGCCGCGTGGCGGAGGTGACGTCGCCGGGATTGATGGTCCTGGCGATCATCTTGTTCATGGGCGCGGTGTCCGGCGCGCATCTCAATCCCATCGTGAGCATCGCATTCGCGCTACGAGGCGACTTCGGCTGGCTCCGGGTACCGGGCTACCTTGGGGCGCAACTCGCTGGTGCGCTGCTGGCGAGCATGGTGTTGAGAATGACGTTCGGCGATCTGGCTCACCTGGGGGCGACCCTGCCCGGAGCCGGATTCAGCGCCACGCAGGCCTTCGTCGTCGAAACAATCCTCAGTCTCGGGCTGGTCAGCACAATCTTGGGTACCGCCTCCAGTGCCCAGAACATCGGCCCGCTGTCCGCGTTCGGAGTTGCCGCCTACATCGCACTTGCTGGCCTATGGTCCAGCCCCGTCAGCGGGGCTTCGATGAACCCAGCCCGCTCACTCGCACCCGCCCTCATCGGCTCTGACCTGCACGACCTGTGGATCTATCTCACCGCCCCACCGCTCGGCGCGGTCGCCGCCGTCGCCGCCAGCTACATCCTGCGCGGTCCGGGCGGCGACCCCGGCGGCACCCAAGCCGCGCGGGGCAGGCTGCCCGAACCCGGTCACAGCCCAGGCCCCGATAGACACTGCCGCTAACCATTCACCCGCGCATACGGGACACCAGCACTGCGTCCAGCGTTCAGCAAAGCTGAACGATCTGGCGATGTTGGGTCATCGGTCGGTAGGGCGCCGACGCCGACGTCCTTGCTGCCGCGGCAGCGGGCGATCAGGTTCCGGGAGCACTGACCTGACCCATCGACTCCCGATCTGGATCACTACCAGGGTCACCGTCCCGGTGGCAGAAAACGGGTCACCGGGACGGTGACTTTTGTCGGTTCAGACCCGTGCGCCGCGCCCGCGCACGAAATGCACGACTGCGACGATGACTGCGATCACGATGGCGGCGTGGACGACGGCCCCGAGATGGAACACGAAGAATCCGAGCAGCCACAGGACAAGTAACAAACCGGCGAGGCCAAGCAACATCGGTGGGCTCCATTCTGCGAAGGGCGGTGACATTCACTCCTTCCCGTGACAGAACATCGTTAACCGCCTCGCGGACGAAAATATTTGAGCACCGTGTTGACACCCCGAACAGCCGGGCGCAGCCTCGGGCGTTCGCGCGCGCACCGCTGCCAACCCTAGGTGAACACTAGGTGCAAACGTGCAATCGAGTGCTCGGACCACAGGCAAGGAGCCGACCTTGGTCCGGTCCTCAACTGGGGCGGGCGGAGACGGCGGCGGTTCCCCACGGCGGGGATGGCAGAACCAAGTCTTCGCACATGCTGGGCTCCTGCTCCTGCTCGACCGGCATCTGAGTCCCCCAGGCGTGTCCGATCCTGACAGGGAGTCGCTTCTCTGAGAAGCTCCGTCCCGTCCACCCCTGTGGGCGCCCCGGTTGCGCGTGATGGGTGGCAGAGGGGCTGATTCGCTACGGCCCCACCGCACCCCTCCGGCGCCGACTGCTGTGTCCAGTGATCGAAGGAGTCCGGATGGTGACTCGGTCAGAGAGTAATGCGCCGAGGGGGGAATCTGGGCGAGGTGGGGGGAGGGATCAGAGCCGGTTGCTTCCGGTGCTCGCGGCCGAGCGGGCGCTGCGGGCTGTGGTGCTGGTCGGTATCGGTCTCATCCTGTTGACTCATGCCCACGCGGACTGGGCCGATCTTGCGCGTCGGGTCGCCGAGCGGGCCGGGTTGGATCCCAGCCAGAACGTCACCGGGCGACTGATCTCGAAGCTGGCCGGATTTGGACCGCGGAAGGCTCAGCGGGATGGCGGGATCGCGATCGGTTACGGATTGTTGGAAGCTGCTGAGGCCTACGGCCTGTTGCGGCGCCGGGAGTGGGGGGAGTACCTGACGGTGGTGTCCACGGCGCTGTTGTTCATCCCGGAGGTCCAGGAGTTGTTGAGCAAGCCAAGCCTGCTCAAGGTCTGCGCTCTGGTGCTCAACATTGTGATCGTCGGTTACCTCGCTCTGCGACTCGTCCGGCGCCACGATGACCGCCGGCGGCCGCAACCATGATGGGAGCAGCTTCCTGACCGGCTTTCGTAGCGTGGCTCGGGCTTCCACCGGCTTTCGTAGTGTGGCTCGGGCTTCGACCAGAGCGATGGGTAGATGGTGCTCAGACTGTCTTGATGCGGGCAGGACCCGCTTGTGGTTCGCGACGGCTAGCGCCGTCCAGTTGTCGCGTCTCCGGGCCGGCGGGCCGACCCCGGGGCGTGAGTACCCGGTTCACTGATCGGCCAACGCGTTCTGGTCGGGCCGGCCCAGTTCGGGTGCGCGGGCTGTGCCCGGACATCTCGGAGCGGCCGGTAGCACTCGCGCTGGAGGTTGATCTCCCCGATAACCCAGTTCAGGATGCCTGAGATCACGGTGAGGACGAGGATCACACCGAGTACGACGTAGACCCATACGAAGAATTGCGAGACCCCGGTACCTCTTCCCCGCAGCAAGCTCAGCGCCCACGCGGGCGCGGCGTTAAGGCGCGCGGAGCTGGTGACCAGACCGGCCAGCCACCTGGCCCGCAGCGCAACCAATGCTACGACGACGAGGGGCGACATCCGCCAGCACCAAGTCACGGGGTCACCTTGCCGCGGTACGTGCGGATGGTCATGTGATGGATGTCGCACCTGGTTGGCGTCGTGTTACCTCTGAGGCAGAAGTGATGAAACCGGCACCCGTCGCAGGCGTCAACCGGCTTACCTCGTTAGCCGAGCAGAGCTCGAGACCGAGACCGAGACCGAGACCTCCGGAGGTTGGTACGACCGGCCGCTCGCTATTCAGATCATGAGCTGCAAACCTCGGCTACCAGGAACTGCATCACCTGGTAGCCGAGGTTGCTGTGCTCGAGGCCGTTCCTGCGCAGTTGTCTCGGTGACTGGCTAGGCGTGGTGGATGTCGGTGTTGTGGTGGTCGTCGAGGTGGGTGTGTCGTGGGAGTTAAGTTCGTTGTGGCTGTCGGTGTGTGAGGTGTCGTCGTAGTTGGTGTGGGTGCTGTCGTCGCCCCTGGTGCTGGTCGGCGTTCTGGTGGGCGTCGGCGTGATCGCCCGCCGCGTTCACCGAGGTAGCGCCGGAACCTGAGTTGTGGACAGAGGTGGTGGTGTCGCTGTGGGTGCGGTTTCCTGATCACCGGCGCCGCCGGAGTCTCGGGATCCCAGGAACGGGCGGACACCGGACCGGCGGTTGCCGTCGGGGTGTTGGCCGTCGTGGTCATCGGTTCCCTCGCGGTGACCGCGCGGCGTGGCGGACAGGGCGGGGCCGCCACCCTTCTGGGTGTCGCGACGGGCATCGTGTATGCGCTCAACGCGACCCTGATTAAGGCGTGCATGAATGTGCTCGTTCACGGGCCGGTCGGGCTGGCAGCGAGTTGGCAGCTCTACTTGCTGGTGGTCGAGGAAGCCGACCCCGGAGACCACGTAGGCGGTGATCTGCAACGGCGCCGCCGGTACGCCTGTTTGCTCGCCGAACTCCACGAATACCGCCGCTTCGGCCGCGACCAGAGCGTTGGTACGCAAACCGGCGGTGCGTGAGCGGTACCGGCGTTCCAGACCGATCAGCAACCCGCACCCGGTCGCCAGCAACAACCGCAGGACGAACTTCCCATCGGCGCTACCCACCGGGTGTCCCCACGTCAAGCTTGCTCATCCGCCGCCGCTGGGCAGCGGCGGCGCCGCTAGTGACGGCGGGAATCAGCGCAACGCGAACACTACCGACAACACGAACAGCGCCGCGGTGACCAGCAGCGAGGCCGAGCCGAGCACGGGCCGGTGAGACGCCATGCAGATCAGCGCCAATCCCAGGTTCATCACTATCGGCAGGATCGCCGCGAGCGGCCCACCATGCGACCTACTCAGGATGGGCCGCCGTGGTGTCGCCCACGGCCGCGACATTTCCACGTACTGCCACGCGGACCCTGCCGACGATGGTGGCGAGTCCGGCTTTAAGGTGGAGCTCGGAGGGCCCGCTGACCTTCTGGGTCGGGTGCAGTGCCGGCGGCTGTCCTGGTGCTCGGCGAGCAGTTCAACGAGGGCCAATGGCACCTGGGTGAGTTCGGCGACGCGCACCGGATCGCGGCCGTGGCGCAGCAGCGAGGCTGCCATCGCGACCTGGATGCTGGGGCGATCAGCCCTAGGCAGATCGGCCGGACCGCGCGGCCCTTGGGCCGGCGCCCGGGTGGGCGGGCACTGGCCTGGGCGCTCGTGTGGATGCTCATCGGGCCCGGGCGGACGGTTGGTAGGCATCGGAACCTCCTCACCCACTGTGGATCAGCGTGATGTCTGTGTCGGTGGGTGAGTCGGTGACTCGGTGCCGTTGCCCGACGCGGTGGAGGGTGGCGCGGAATCGTCTGATGCCGGCTGGGGGCTGGCCTGCGCGTGGCCGTCGCCGTTCTCGTCGTCGACGACTTCATCGGTGGTGTCGGGGTGTGGGGTGGGTTCGCGGCGGCGCCAATTGCGGGGTACGGACGATTCGAGGACGTCATCGACGGTGATCACGCCGATGAGGTGGTCCTCCTCGTCCACGACGGGCAGGTTGAGCAAGTTGTAGTCGGTGACCAGCAGGGTGATGTCGATGAGGTCGGCGTCGGGATGCACCCGTACCGGGTCGGGCTCGGCGATCTGGCGCAGCGTGGCGGCGGGGTCGGCCTGTAGCAGCGCGACAAGGCTGGCCGCGCCGCGCAGCTTGCCGTGTGGGTTGAGGCTGAACACGGTGGTCAGCGCCTCGGGTTGCAGTGTTTTCGCATTGCGGACTCGTTCGAGCGCGTCGGCGACCGTCGCGCCGCGGTGCAACGCCACGAAATCCAGGCCCATCAGCCCGCCCGCGCTGGTGGGGTTGTAGCCCAACAGGGCGGTGACCTTGGTGCGTTGCCCGGCCGGGAGCAGTTCCAGCACGGGCTTGCGCCGGTCTTGGGGCAGGTCGGCGATGGCGTCCGCGGCGTCGTCGGCGCGCATCCGGGCCAGTACCGCGGCGATCTCTGGGTCGGGCCGATCGCGCAGTAGCCGGGATTGGCGGTCGTCGTCGAGTTCCTCGAACACGTCGGCCTCCAACTCGGGGTCGGCGTGCACGTGCGCGAGTAGCTCGGTCTGTTCTTCCCGGGAGGCCTCCTCGAGCAGGTCGGCGATTTGCGGGGGCTTGAGCCCGCGCAGCCGCCCGGTGCGGCCGCGCAGCAGCACGGTGGGCTCGTGCCCGATCAACGCTTCGAACGCCTTCCAGTCCCGACACCCCCCACCCTCCTCCTCGCGCTGGTGATCGCCGTGGTGTTCGTGGGCGGGTTCGGTCTTGCCGAGCAGCCGGCGCCACCAGGAGGTTTTGCGGGTGTCTACGCCGGCCAGCACCCACCCGTCGGAGGTGGGGGCGAGTTCGAGGTCGTAGGCGCGGACCAACCGTGCCCGGGGGATGTCGATGAGGCGGTGGCCGAGGATGTCGGTGCGCAGCAGCACCTCACCGTCGCGGCGTTCGAACTCCCGCAGATCGAGCCGGGAGCTGGCCAGGACGACTTGCTCGGTGTTCCAGTCGGTGACCGCGTCGGCGGGCACGAACACGCGCCGACCGCCCAGGTCGGCGACCAGCCCGGTGACCAGGGGGTAGTCGACACCGCGCAGCCGGACGATCACATCGGAGAGATGGCCCAGTTTTTGCTCGCGGGCGCCGAGGACGGCACGGCTCAGCAGCCGTGACAGCGACAGCGTCGGCCCGAACTCGGTTGATGACACGGCCGGTGGTGTGGCGGTGTTCGGCTCGGCACCACTGGTGGGTGGTTGGGGTGATGTAGTGCTCATGACCAGGGTTCCTTCCAGGTCATCGCTGGGTCATCGAGGGCCACGGTGGCATCTGTGGCGTCTGTTGATGATGGCGCGATCGCTGCTATCTGGAGTGCCATTGGGCCGCTACGAACGGGTGCATCCCCGGGGGGCATCGCGTCACCGCCGGACCTAATGGTGGGCCAGGGCGAGTTGCACGACACGAACTATCACCATGCCGACGGCGATCACCAAGTAGCCGCGTAGCACGGTCAACCCGAGGCGCCGTCCACTGCTCAGCGTGGGTCGGGTCAGCAGGGCCAGCGGGGGCATCCGCCAACTCGCTCGCAGCTCCCGATCCACCGGAGGAGCTGAGGTCTCCTGACCACCGGGGCGGCGCAGCCGGTGGCGGATGGCCAGGAACAACCCAGCCCCGATCGCCAGGACACTGCCCACGGCGAGGATGGTCAGGATCGCGCCGCCGGTGATATTGGGGAACACCACCGCGGCGGTGAGCACGATCGAAAGCATCACCAGGATCGCAATGACCGCGCTGGTGAAGATGTTCAGCTTTCGACTGTTGACCCATGGTCCGAGGACCTCGCTGTCGTTGCATAGCAACAGCAGGAACACTGTCGCTGAGGGCAGTAGCACTCCGGCCAGGGTTTGCACCCCTTCGGTCAGCAAGCCCAGCGGGCTGCCGGGGATGACCACAATGACCGCGGCTCCGATGAGCAGCCCGGTGAACATGACGTAGAAGCCTTTGGCCTCTTTCGGGCTTCGGTGCAGCGAGTGCCGCAACCCCAGTACGTCCCCGATTGCGTAAGCGGTCGAGAGTGACACCGCCGCCGCGCCGATGATGGAGGCGTCGATCAGCGCGAGCGCGAAGAGCACCCCGGCCGACTTCGACACGTAGGTGCCCAGTCCGGTGGCGACCCCGCCGGCGTCGGTGAACTGCCCGAAGGCGGGTGTGCCGCCGAACGCGGCCGCGCAGAACGCCATCATCGCCCCCGCTCCGAGTACGACGATGAGGATGCCGATCCACAGATCGACTTTCTCGTAGCCGATGAAGCGGGGAGTGATGCGTTTGTCAATGATGTAGGACTGCTGGAAGAACAGCTGCCACGGCGCGACCGTGGTTCCCACGATGGCGATGATCAGCAACATCACCGTGGACAACTCCGAGCCACTCGGCATCCCGGGCACCACGAAGTCATGCACGACCTGCCCGATTGGCGGATGTGCCATCACCAGGATCGGCACCAGCAGCAGCGACCCGAACACGAGGACCAAACAGACCTGTTCGAAGCGGCGGAAGCTGCCCGTCGACGCGGCGGCCACGACGACGATGGCGGCAAGCAACACCCCGGGCACCTTGGGCAGGCCCAGATAGGTCAGGCCGAGGCTGATCCCGATGAACTCGGTGACGATGGTCAACGCGTTGAGCAGGAGCAAGTCGATGACGCTGAACGCGCCCCAGAACCGTCCGAAGCGTTCCAGGATCAGCCGAGCGTGCCCGACACCGGTGACCGCGCCCAGGCGCAGCACCATCTCCTGGTTGACATATAGCACCGGCACCAACAGCAGCAGCGTCCACAACAACCGGGTGCCGTAGTTCTGCCCGGCCTGGGTGTAGGTACCGAACGCGCCGGCGTCGTTGTCGCCGACCATGACGATCAGACCGGGGCCGACGATGGCCAACAGGGTCTTCAACCGCCGCGACAGGCTGGTGCGCCCGTCCTGGTCGTCGAGCCGGATGGTGCCCATCGCGCCCTGAATGTCACCCAGGTGCGCCTCGTCGAGTACCGCGCTCCGCGCGGCTGGTTTCGTTCCCGTGGTAGCCGTCGTTTCCACGCGCGCGGTGTTCCCGGGTGTGGCCCGCGCCGGCGAGGCCCCTTCCGCCGGCGCGTGCGCTTTTGGCGCTGGCGCGGCGGGGGTGGTTGGCGTTGGTCCGGCCGCGGCGTCACCGCGGGCCGGGGTGTTCGAGGTCATCGGGATCATCCCTTCACCAGCCCCGGACACGGGGTTCGCCCGAGCCCGGGCGCGTGTAGGTACGGCCGCCAAACGCCGCGGTCATCACCATCGGGACCGGCCCCGGTGCCTGCCCGGCACGCAACAGCCCGGCCCCACCAGCTGCCCGCCGACCCAGGGTGACCTGGCGAGGCCAGCGATTCGCCAGCAGCCGAGCCGCCGACAACAGCCGGATCGAGAGAAAGCGAACGGAACCGAAGTGCAGATCGAAAAGGACGTGACTCATCGCGGACATCCCCTCAGACGAGCGCCACCGCATCACCCACAGCCCCGCGCTACAGCGCGGTCAGCTAATTGCGGCCGTGGTCGGTCAGCGCGAAATGGATATGAGCAACCGGACTCGGACCGTGACTATCGCCGGATCCCATCTCTCACCTCCTCACCGCCGAGGCACACGCGGGTGCCACCACTGTCTGCGCGCAGCGCGAGCACCGCGCGACCAATATCGACGATCGGGCTCGGGCACCCCCTCGTCAGAGCTTTGGCACTGCGCGGCGTGATCCCCGCCCCGTGCGGGTCGGGGAAGCCACTTGGGGTCACCCCTTAGGCCGGGGAGACCTGTCCTGACCCTGGGGCGTCTCTCGACGCTGGAGGGTCAGTGGCCTGTATCCGCGCAGACGCCTCACCGAACGAGGTGCTACTCCACCAGTTGACCCGGCCCTAAGCGCACTGTCAAGTATTCGTGCAAGTGTAAGAATGTGGTTCGTCCCACGGCTTCCGACGGTCAGGGCGTCTCAGGTGATCGAAAAGATGGATCGACGCATGTTGCCCTGGGATTGGACGGGTCCGGGTCACGCTGAGACGTTCCTTGTTCATGCTGGTCCCATCTTCGGCGGCGTTGACTCCCGGGGTCTGGCGATCGACGGGTTCGCCACGCCGGGATGGCTGGGGCTGCTCGCGGTGCTGGCGGTGCTGGTGACCGGCTATGTGTGGGCGCAGAAGCGGCCCTTTCGTCACGTGCTGCGGTTCGCCAATCTTGCCTCGGTGGAACGTGTCGCACCGCGGCATCCTGGCTGGCCACGGCATCTTCCGCCGGCGTTATTGCTGGTGGCGCTGTTCTTGTTGACGGTGGCGTTGGCCGGCCCGACGGCTCGGGTTCAGGTGCCGCGCAATCGGGCCACGGTGATGTTGGTGATCGATGTGTCGTTGTCCATGCGGGCCAACGACGTCACCCCCACCAGGCTTGCGGCCGCCCAGGACGCCGCGACGAGTTTCGTCAAGGCTATGCCCTCGACGATCAACCTCGGGCTGGAGTCGTTCGCCGGCACCCCCGCGCTGCTCGTTCCCCCGACGACTGACCGGGAGGCGGTGCAGGGACAGATCCAGTCGTTGAAGCTGGCCGAGTCCACCGCGACCGGGGAAGCCATCGCCACCGCGGTGAACGCGATCGAGCTGTTCAACCGGCAGATCCCGGGAAGCGAAGCTGGGCCGCCGCCGGCGCGGATCGTGTTGATGAGCGACGGCAAACAAACCGCGGGCCGGGACGAGTTCGACTTCGCCGCCGAGGCCGGTCATAAGCACATCCCGATCAGCACCATCTCCTTCGGCACCTTGTACGGCACCATCGACCTGGGGGGCCGACAAGTTGGGGTCCCGGTCGACGATCCGTCATTGGCCCAGGTGGCGCGGCTCTCGGGTGGGCAGTTCTATCCCGCCCAGAGCAACGCCGCACTGCACCAGGTCTATGACACCCTCGGTGCGCAGATCGGCTACCAAACCATCCAGGCCGACACCAGCAAGACCTGGTTCGCGCTGGGCACCCTGCTCAGCATCCTCGCCGCAGCGATCGCCCTGACCCGCTCGCAACGGCTACCCGGCTGACGCTCAACGGCCCGCATGGCGGACCCCGCGGCGCTCAGGCGCCGCGGCGGTGTCCCCGGGACCGACTGGGGCGGGAGTCGTACAGCTCGCTGTGGTGACGGATCGCGAGCTGCACGATCTCCACGACGTGCGGGTCGTCGACGACGTAGATTTGGCGTTTGCCCTCGCGGCGGGCGTGCACCAGACCGGCGAGTTTGAGCTTGGCGAGGTGGTGGCTCACGGTGGCCACGCTCTGCCCGACCTGCTGTGCCAGGGTGCCCACATCCTGCTCGCCGTCGGCGAGCAGCCAGACCAGGTGCAGGCGCACGGTCGCCGCGAGCAAGCCGAAAGTCGCGGCCGCGTCCTGCAGCAACTTAGGTGGCAGGGTTTCAGGTGACGGCGGGTGTTCAGGAGGGTCGGTCGGGGGGCCAGTGGGCACGAACGGTCCTTTCGGGTGCGGTGTCCGACAGCGTGACCTACAACCGATATTTGCACAAGCGTTTGACTGTCAGGTAGGTGGGCGGTGTACTGGGAGCGGGGCCACCGACCACCGGTCGGGATGCGGACGCTCGTGTCGATGGCGACGAGGAGGTGGGCTCGTGACCGGTGAGGGAAGTAGTCGCCGCCACGTGGATACCTCCCCTGGCCTCGAGGTTCCGGGGTAGGGCCCGGGGATGGCTGGGACGGTCTGAGTGGTGGTCATTGTGGTCAACACCGCTGATATCACCGTGGGCATCGCCTCCACTGACAGGGCCGGGCCATGACTCGAGCCTCGAACACCTCCTCGCGCTCAACGAGCCCGGCTGGGCTGGGTGGCCTGGTCGGGTCCGAGGCCGAGGCGGTGGTGGGCCGCTTGCGTGAGTTGGCGGACTCGCCACCACTGGAGTTGTTTCGCTGCTTGAGCGCGTCCCCGAAGGGCCTCACGGAAGCCGAAGCGGCCGTGCGGCTGGCCGGGTGCGGTGACAACCAGATGCCCGCCCCGGCCGAGGCCGGTCTGGCGAGGCGGGTGGTTACCGCGGTGCGCAGCCCGTTCGTGGGTCTGCTGGCCGGTCTGGGCGTGGTGTTCGCCGCGCTGGGGGATGCGCGTGGGGCGCTGACCGTCGCGGCCATGGTGGCTTTGAGTGTCGGGGTGCGGTTGTGGCAGCACACCCGTTCGCTGCGCTCGGTGGCCGCGTTGCGGGCACAGGTCAGCGTGACCGCGACGGTGCGCCGACGCGCTACCGACGGGTGCCCGCCCGTCGAGCGGGAGATTCCCAGTCAGGACGTGGTTCCCGGCGATGTGGTGCTACTCGCGCCGGGGGATCTGGTGCCCGCCGATGTTCGGGTGCTGGCGGCCGCCGATCTGGTGGTGGACCAGTCGACGCTGTCCGGCGAGGCGGTTCCCGTGTCCAAGCGGGTGCCGGCACCACCGCGCACCGCGCACCACCACTGGCGCCGCCACCCTGACCGCCGCCAGGTGGCACCGGAGCTGGTGGACGCCCCCGCGCTGTGCTTCGCCGGCACCTCGGTGGTCTCCGGTACCGCCACCACGGTGGTGATCGCCACCGGGGCACAGACCTATGCGGGCTCGATCGCCCGGCATACCACCAGCGCGGAGCGTCCGGAGTCCAGTTTCGATCGGGGCGTGCGCAGGGTCGGGTGGACCTTGGTGCGGTTCATGCTGGTGTTGGTGCCGATCGTGCTCGCGGTCAACGGGGCGGTGAGCGGGGACTGGGCACGCGCGGTGATGTTCGCGGTGGCGGTGGCGGTCGGGTTGACCCCGGAGATGCTGCCGGTGATCGTGACCACCAACCTGACCCGAGGCGCGGTGCGGCTGGCCCGGGACAAAGTCATCGTGAAGCGGTTGAACGCGATCCAGGACCTGGCCGCGACCGATGTGCTGTGCGTGGACAAGACCGGCACGTTGACCGAGGACCGGGTGGCCTACGCGCACAGCATCGACCCCGAGGGGCGTCCCGACGGCCAAGCCGCCGAATACGCCTACCTGGCCCTGCATTTCCAGACCGGCCCCCGTGACCGTTTCGACTCCGCGATCGCCACCCAACTCGCCGACAGCGCCGATAACACCAAGGGGCACCCCGATGACCGCGTCAGCGCCGGCGCTGAGGATCTGTTGATCGAGGCTTTCTACCAGCAGGTCGACGAGATCGGTTTCGACCCCTACCGCCGCCGCGCCACTGTGGTGGTGCGCCGTGAACCCGGTGAGCATGTGCTGATCACCAAGGGGGACCCGGATGTGGTGTTGGCGCGTTGCACCCATGCCGCCGCGCTCGGTACGGTCACCGAGTTCGGCCCCTCGGATCTGACGCGGGCCCGCGACGTGGTCGCCGCTCACGCCAAGCAGGGGATGCGCATCCTGGCCGTGGCGATCAAGCACTGCCCGGCCCGGTACGCCCGCTACGGCGAGGGCGACGAGGCGGGGCTCATGCTGGTGGGTTTCATCGGTTTCGTGGACCCTGTCGGGGAGGGCGTCGCGGACGCGGTCCGTGCGCTGAGCCGGCACGGGGTGGCGGTCAAGGTCCTGACCGGAGACAACGAGCAGGTCACCGCACATGTGTGTGCCCAAGTCGGCGTGCGCGTCGGCGAGATCGTGACCGGCCGGCGGATCGACGCGACCGACAACACCGCGCTGCGCGCGCTGGTTGAGTCCCACACCGTGTTCGCCAAGCTCACCCCCGCGCACAAGGTGCGGATCGTCGCCGCGCTGCGCGAGGGCGGGCATGTGGTCGGCTTCCTCGGTGACGGAGTCAACGACGCTCCCGCGCTGTGCACTGCCGATGTCGGCATCGCGGCCGATACCGCTACCGATGTCGCCAAGGACGCGGCCGATCTGATTCTGCTGGAGAAGGACCTCGGGGTGATCGCCCGAGGTATCACCGAGGGCCGACGCACCCTGGGCAACACGCTCAAGTACGTGCACATCACCGCCAGCTCGAACTTCGGCAACGTGCTCACCGTGCTCGCGGCCAGCGTGTTCCTACCGTTCCTGCCGATGCTACCCATCCAGCTGGTGGTGCAAAACCTGCTGTATGACACCGCGCAGCTGGCGCTGCCCTGGGACCGCGTCGACCCGGCGTACCTGCGCCGTCCCCGACAATGGGACGCCGGCGGCCTGACCCGGTTCATGCTGGCTTTCGGCCCGCTCAGCTCACTGTTCGACATGGCCACGTTCGCGGTCCTGTGGTGGGTGTTCCACACCGGCACCCACCCCGCGCTATTCCAGACCGGCTGGTTCGTCGAGGGCTTGTGCTCGCAGTTGCTTGTGGTGTTCGTACTGCGTACCGCTGTCCTGAGCTGGCGAGGCGCTAGGCCGGGCCGGCCCGTCCTTCTCGCCAGCTTGACTGTTGCCCTTGTGGGGCTGTTGCTGCCGCTGACCGCGCTGGCCGGCCCGCTCGGGATGCGGCCGCTACCCGGCGGCTACCTGCTCTGGCTCGCCGCCGTGCTGCTCGGCTACGGGTTGGCCGCCGAGCTGGCCAAACGCCTGTATCTGCGCCGTCGACTGCCCTGGTGGTAGCCCGAGTAGACCGCGCCCGATACGGCGGCGACCTCGTCATGCCACGACCCAGAGCGCGCGGTCACGGCGCCCCACCAGACCCGGCTGGACCAACGACTGACCGACCACTCGACGCGAGGTCCTGAAACCGATGGAGCGCCGGACTGGGGGCTCCCGGCGAACAGTTGGCCCATGATTCTGATGGCGAGAGTGTCGGCGTCGCCCACGGACCCCGACTAAGCGAGCCCTCGTGTCGCTGCGGCGGCCTAGCGTGGACGCCATGGGCGACCTGGCCGGCGCGGCAAGATCTGCCCGAACTGTGCCACCTGCTGGACTGGTGGTGGGCGGACCCGCCGTGGCAAGGCTGGTGGGAGTGCCTACCTGGCGAGCAGTGGCCATGCGTCGCCGCCACAAACCGGTTTCACTCTGACAAGGCTGTGTTAGTCCGGGCCGATCAGCGGGCAGCTCAGGATGATCCGTGAGTCGGCTTGTCAGTGCAGAACCACTGTGAGAGCCGAGTCTTCGGCTGTCGTTTGAGCGGGATCGTCCACGCCGACCGATTTTGCCTGAGGAGGATGCCCATGCGCGGCACACTATCGGGGTGCGGCCGACGGGTGTCGTGCGTCAGTGTGGATGAGGCCACCGAAATGTTCGACCGAGGTGAACAGGACCGCTGCGGTCAACAGGACGCCGAGGAGAACCAGGCGTCCGATCATCAGCGCGACGGCCGCGACGAATAGCGCGGCCAGGGCGATCAGCAGTAGCACGGCGTGCGCGATAAGTGCCATGCACTCTCACCTGCCTTTGACGTCGTCAAGGCGATGCTAGAACCGGACGCCGCTTGCACCGACGCCGCGAGGGTGTGTGTTCAAGCAAGTCTTCAGCGTTTCCATCTCGAGCCGGTCGGGTTCTCCGACGCTGCTGGTTGTGGTGGAGGTTCCGCCCGATCGAAAGCCCGTTTCGGCGGGAGTCGCGGCGGCGACTACGACCACGTTTGTGACCGGCCTGCTGACGCGGTCACCGCATGTTCGACCCGCAGTCCCGACCCCCGGGTTCAACGGTGGAGATCGCGCTCGACCCGAGCGGCTGTGTCATCTGTCGCACACCACTAGATCACGGCGGACCGTCACGGGCTAGTTTCTTGCTTCCAGGCGGCCCCTGGTGGCGAGCCTGCCCGCCATCACCGTTGTCGATCCTCTCCTGCGCGGTGTTGCGCGGTGTTGCGCGGTGTGCTCATCTATGACGCGAACCTGCGCCACACCTCGCTCCGTCGAGTAGGTAACGACCCGAAGTGGGCAGATTCAGACAACTTAGAAATGTTCAACATTGTGCTCTTGTCGGACCCCGACAGTCCCAAGATCGCAACAATCTCGCCCTCGGCGATTGTCAGTCGACATCGTCGAGCGCCCTTACCTCAACATCACCAGCCCGATACACCTTGCAAATACGCTCAAGCTGAATCATTGCGCCCCGCCGTCGCAGCCCCTGGCGTACCCAGAAGCCGCCACGCCGAACAGGACTCCCCGTATGCTCGACAACGAGGGGAGAGTCGGCCAGGTACGCGATCTGAGCACCTCCACCCACACGAAAGTCTTCGTCAAACCTTCACCGACCTGGCAACCTCGCCAAATCTGAAGACGCCATCGTGAACGCACAAAAAGCTCGTCACTCGACCGAACGGCCACTCGTCATACCATCACTGGCCGGCACCGACCCTTGGATATTACAACCTGAAAGGGCCACAATGACCCTAGCGTGAATCACTCATGCGGGTGATTCAGTTACACACTGTCGGTTGATTGCTGGACAACTTCATCCACACCCACTACTGCTAACCAATGTGGTCGAGGCGATAGTGTCTTGGCCCGATCAATCGGAGGATATATGAATCGCAAGCTTGGCCAGCGCGCCGCAGTCGCGGTCGCCGCAGCCGCTCTCGCTACAGGCGCAGCGACTCTCTTCGGCGGGACCGCGTTCGCCGGCAGTCACGGCGAGGGCAACAACACCGGTGGCGCCGGAGGCGCCGGCGGCAAAGCTAACTCGAACTGCGTGCTTCCGATCGGTATTTCGGCCGGCATCATCGGCCAGGGTGGCAACAACTCGCAGTGCACTGCCACCGGCGGTGCCGGCGGTAGCGGCGGGACCGGCGCGAACTACTGACCCTGGCGCGCCATCGATCGTCGCAGCGAGAGGCGGTAGAGGCTCCTGGATGTGTCGTGGAACTTTACCGCCTCTCGCGCGTGGATTGAGGTTCGCCAAATATGTCGGTTAGCAGCCAATCGCTAAAGACCGGCTGGCGATCAATGGAGCGACAATCGGCCTCGTCCGCGGTCAACTCCCGCCGACACGGGGAACCTAGTTGGCACCGCCATCGCCGCCGGCCCCACTCGCCGAGTTGCACTGTGAGACGGGTCCGCCCTGGCTCATGACCCACGCGGACATTCCGAGCGGGACCGCGCAATCCTCCGGCGGAACCGAGGCGGGAGCCATAGTGGGAGCGACAGGGGGAGCTGCCGTGGCGGGAGGCGTTACCCGAGGCCTGCCACGCGCCGGCTCACGACTACGAGCGGCGGACCAGACGGTTCACCGGTTGGCGCGAGCTGCTCGTGCGCCGGCTCGCGCCCAAGCGGACTCTATCTGCTGTTCAAGCGCAAAGACTGGATGTGAAGCGTCTGGCGTTCGTGCAGCCGAGGGCGCGTGGTTCGCCCGCTTTTCCAATGCCACGGTCGGATGCGGATGTAGGTGCAGTGATGCCGTTCCACCGGCGGGCCCGTATCCGCTGGTGGAATGGTCGCGCATGACGATTTACGGGCCAGCGGGCGAGCGGACGGACGCTGTGCCGGCCACTCGCCGCTGACCGCCTGGTTAGTGGTGCGGGGGCTTCGGCGGCGCAGGTTTGGTGGTTGAGGGCTTACCGGTCGACGGCTTACTGGTCGTCGACTTAGTCAATTGATAGCGATTACTCACCTTGTTGCAAGTAAAACCGTAGCGAGTGTAGTCCTTAGCGTTCTGCTGCTGGCATTGTTGCCCGGGAGCCAGACACTTTGACTGCCCGCCGATCATCGCAGAGGCGAAGTTGGCCGGACACTTCTTCGGCGCAGGTGGAGGTGCTGCGGAGGTGGCGGGCGTGAACAGCGGGCTACTCATGCCAGCGAGGGCAAGCTGCCCATTATTGGCCCCGCTGGCGATGAGGGTGACCGCCACAGCGGCTCCGAGCGCTGTGACAGTAAGACGATGAAGCATCATGGCTCCTTCAAGTCGATCAGATCAACAACGATGCGACGGCGGAGAGCGAAGAACGTGCCGCAGTGTTGACGAGGACCTGACGCAGACGATGCCATGCTGCCCTCGTCGATTCCTGATCATGGTCCAGCCGGAACCGGTCTTGGTTCCAGGTCAGGCCGTATCTCGAATCCGGGTGCCGGGAGGAATCCCCGCTGATAACCACTTCGGTGGACATGCTGAAAATGATCTCGAAGCAGGGAGGCCGGTCCTGTCTGGAGTGATCCGTCCGTCTTAATCGAACGCTCTCGGATCGTTCCCGCCGACTGATGGCCCCTATCGAAGTAGCCGAACCGCTGCGTCTGTATTCGGACCATGCTACGAGCCTATGGCGCTCCCTTCCCGTGTCTTCAAGCTTCCCGTGTGGTCAAGCCGGTGTGGATCCGCGTCTGCTGCGCCGTACCGTAGCGAATTCGCTGCGCGGCCATGATTCTTCTGGGCTTTTACTGAGAAGTCCTTCAGGTATCGGTGTCATGGATGACATCCTTACTGTTCATCGGCTGAGGATTTCCTCAGGTTCCGCCAGGGCTCAGTATCGTTATCAACGAAGGAGCGGTCGAGTGCATCCCCTTGCTTGAGTTCGCAACTACATTCGTTTAGAACTGGTCTAACTCGACGCGAACCCGATGATGCACAGCGGGACTACAAAGGACGAGGCGTCTAGCGACCTGGCGGCTGTGTACATCGAGGCCTATGGCGATCCCACGACGGCGGCCGCAGTAGGTACAACCGAACGCTGAGACTGAATCCACCGACCGATATGGGCAGCATGACCTCTGATGCGCTGTTGATCATTGTCTATAGGTTGTGAACGGCCCAGCCGGATTCCGAACGAGAAAACGGTGATGGCTGTGGTGATTGCGGGGATGGTTGTGATTCTGGGGACAGCTGCGCTCCCGGCGCCGACGGGTCCTGCGCCGGGGTAGCTGACCGATTCGTGCCCGCTGACTTGGTAGGTCTCGCGCGCATCCCTAGATGGGTTCAAGTTGTCCGCGTTGGCTAACCTCTCGCCTACCCGTTGGCTTGTGCGCCGCGGGGGCCTTCGCGGTAGCGGCCCTTCTGGAGCATCGCAGTGCTGGCCAGGTGCCGAATGCTCGGGGGCTGGCACCCCGACAACTCGCCGGGTTCGTGCGGGCAACCCTGCGTCACTCATGGTGGCTGGTTGGGATGGCGTGCAGCACGATCGGGTTTGCCCTGCACGCGTTGGGCGGTCACGCTGCAGCGGATCTACGTGCTGTTCGCGATGGAAGTTCGGAGCCGCTACGTGCACGTCCTCGGCCTGACCGGGCACCCGGACGGTCCGTGGGCGACTCAGCGCAGGCCGCAATCTCATGATGAATTTGGGGGAGCTGGCCGCCGAGTTCAGGCTCCTCGTCCGCGATCGGGCCGGTCAGTTCACCGCCGCGTTCGATGCCGTCGTGGCAGGTGGGGTATCAGGGTCGTGAAGATCCCGCCTCGTTGTCCGCGGGCGAACTGCTTCGCCGAAAGATTCGTGCTGACCGCGAGAGCTGAGCTCACCGACCACATGTTGATCTTTGGTGAACGACAACTGAGGACCGTGTTGGCCAGCTACGTCCGCCACTACAACGGGCGAAGACCCCATCGCGCCCGCCAGCTACGTCCACCGCAACCAGAACACCCCGTAACTGACCTCCACCACGAACAGATCAAGCGGCAAGCGGTCCTGGCAGGGTTGATCAACGAGTACGAACGCGCGGCATAGACGTGCAGATCAACGCCACAGACCGAGTTCTGAACCCCACAAGGTGGACGTGCGCGTGGTAGTCGCATCTTCCTGAACTTGGCGGAGTCCAGTGTCGTCGACGGCTCCGACGACTCCGGCAAGGTGTTGTCGACACGGCCAGTCAGCGGGACGCTAAACGCGGACACACGAGAGGAGACGGTGATGCACGCCAAGACGGGCGACCACATCGTCATCGAGACCGCCAAACTCGACACGCGGCGCCGCCACGGCGACGTGCTCGAAGTACTCGGAGACCAGGACAACGAGCACTACCGGGTCCGGTGGGACGATGGCCACGAGTCGATCTATTTCCCCGGCCCGGATGCTCAACTGCGCCCAGCGGATTGATCCACAGTCGCACTGAACGAACGCAGCGAGGCGGCGTCTGGGAGCCGGAGGCGGTGCAAGAACTTCCGACTCAGGAAACTAGTAGTGATCAAGCAGCGCAAGGTGAAAAACCAGCGGCTGGCGGCCGCAGATTGTACCTGGACCTTCGCCGCGCTCACCGCCTCACCTGAGGCCCGTGCCCACTACGACCGGCTTCGAGCCCGCGGCGACGGGCACCCCGCGGCCTGCGCACCCTGTTCAATCGCTTCCTCAGTCAACTTCATCACTGCCTGGAAAGCCGCGAGCACTACAACCCGAAACAGGCATTTGCTACCACGCTATCCACCGCAGCCGCCTAATCACGGCACCATTGTGGACGATCAACTTGTGTCGGTGCGGCCATCGGGTGTCTGTGGGTGATGACATTTGACGCGTGTACCCCTTGGACCTCTTCCCGTTGGTGCTGCTGGCTATCGTGCCCGCGGGACGCCTCGCTGGCGCCGACGCGAGGCTGGCTGCCCGGTTCAATCAACGGTGGCCCTTCTAGATCCGGATCCACATCGGTGCCCGGAAGCTGCTGGCTAGTCAGTCATTTCAACGACAGGGGCACGTTAGCGGCGGCGCCGATGCTGGTCAGGTTCCGTTGCGGATCTCCGTATCGTCGATCGGGTCGCTCCTTCTCGATGGAGCGGTGATGGAGCGGGAGAACCCGAACGACAGCACTCAACGCGCCTCAACGCGGCGCAACGGTGCCCAACCGGGTGGCGTTGACCAGCGAGGTTGGCGTTTTCGCTGGTCAGGAGCATGTCCGGACTACCCTGGGGGTCAAGGGGTCGCAGGTTCAAATCCTGTCGTCCCGACAGGAAGGCGACAGGCCCGTTGACTTGGAGTTACTCCAGGTCAGCGGGCCTTTCCTTTTGTCGGAGAGCTGCCGAGTGGTTGATCCAGCTGTTGCCGGCGTGGGGACCACCTGGGGACCGGTGGGGCCGCCGGTCGTGGAGGCGGGGTCAAGGTGGCCACCCGACGGGAGGTCGGCTCATTAGGTTCACTCGAGGGCGGCACCCGGAGCTTCGCTAGAGCGAGGTTCGCTGCTACGTGGGCCGGGAGCATCGGCTGGGCGGGCTGTGTCCGCCATCGAACAGCTGCGCGTCGGCCCACCGGACCCCGTCCTTGATGTCATGACCGTGGGCCTAGGCGTCTTGGGTGGCCGCGCCGACGGCGGAAGCAATCTGGACGTGCCAGCCTGGAGGCTTCCGGATAGACACGTCCGCTGGATTCAGCGAACGCGTGGTCCAGCGTGAGTGCCGCCGGCGCGGGTGTGGGAAGCGTTTCGCGCAGCGAAGCAAGGGGCGGCCTGCGATGTACTGCTCACCGACGTGCAAACAGCTGGCGTGGGCGCTGCGTGACGCCAGAGCGCGCCTTGGCCGACAGCGATCCCACCCCTACCGTCGTTCACGATGTCATCGAGCGGACGCTGCGGCCCAAGCCCGCCGCCCCGGACTGGATCGCCTTGCTCGGCCTGCTCTGCGAACAACTCGGCGACGACACCACCGCGCTCGCCCGCGAGCACTGGCACCACCGCCGGTTGTTCACCGCGCTACAGAACGCCGCCGCCGCGCTCGACACCGCGCATCCCGGCGGGCTGGCTCCCCGCACCGCCCGCTGACAGGGCGGTCGAACCGCATCTCGACTGGTCGCGGCACACCGAAATCCGTGTCGAGCGTCAGGTGAATGAGAGTGGATGCGTCAGCAGAATGAGAGTGATGGCGTCAGGGAAACGAGAGTGGAGGTGGATCATGCGGGGACCCCGGCGTCCAGGAGTTGGGGAGTGTTGTCGACATGCTGGTAGTCCACGAGCGGGTGCTACGCCGGGGGTGATGCCGCGTACCCGGCGGCTTGGCGGCGGGTACGCAGCCGAGCCGAGTCGGGTCATGTGGTGTCGGGGAAGAGGGAGTAGCGGGGCGTCGTCGGTCAGTTCGAGGTAGCCGGCCCGTGGTCGGCGACGGACCAGGCCTAGCTGCTGGAGCCGGACCGCAGCTGCTGGCCCGATGACCCTGTGCGCTTCCGACCAGCGACTATCGGGCCCAGCGATCGCGTGCAGTGCCCGCGCGGTGTCCGCGTCGAGTGGGCGAGCGGCGTCCCCGGGATCGCAAAAGTTGTGTTCACAGGGTCAACGGCGGTCGGTAGGAAGATCGTCGATGGGCCCGCTCGCGTCAGCGGCGCAATTCGGGAAGGTAACGCCCTACTGGGTGCGGCTGGTAAGGCTCCTCGAGTAGGGCGATCTCGGTGATGTCGAGTTCCAGGTCGACGGCGGCAACGGCATCGTCGAGGTGCCCGACTTTCGTGGCGCCGAGGATCGGGGCCGTGATGGTCGGGTTGCTCAGCAGCCAGGCCAGCGCGACCTGCGCGCGGGGAACACCGCGCTTCTCGGCGACCTCGGCCACGCGTTCGACGATGTGGCGGTCGGTCTCCGGGTAGAGGTCCCCCCACATGTCGATCTCGCTGCGCGCGGTGATGGCGTCCCAGTCCCTGGTGAGCCGGCCCCGGGCCAGCGGGCTCCACGGGATGACCCCGACGCCCTGATCAGCGCAGAGCGGGAGCATCGCGCTCCTCCTCGCGGTAAAGCAGATTGTAGTGGTTCTGCATGGTGGAAAAACGGGTCCAGCCACCCAGAACAGCGGTGTGCTGCGCCTTCGCGAACTGCCAAGCCCACATCGACGACGCGCCGATGTGGCGCGCCTTACCCGCCTTGACGACGTCATGCAGCGCCTCCATCGTGACCTCGATCGGAGTGGTCGGGTCCCAAGAGTGGATCTGATACAGGTCGACGTAGTCAGTGCCGAGCCGACGCAGGCTGTTGTCGATCTCGGTCATGACGGCCTTGCGCGACAACCCGGCCCCGTTCGGCCCCGGCCGCACCGGGCCCCTGACCTTCGTCGCCAGCACAATCTCGGCGCGGTCGGCGTACTCCCCCAACGCGCGGCCCAGGATCTCCTCGCTGCTGCCGGCCGAGTAGACGTTGGCGGTGTCGAAGAAGTTGACGCCCGCTTCCAGCGCGCGGCGGATGAGCGGGCGCGCGGCGTCCTCGTCGAGGGACCAGTTGTTCTCGCCCTGCCCGGGGACGCCGAAGCTCATCCCACCCAGGCAGATCCTCGACACATCAAGTCCGGTCGATCCCAGCTTCACGTATTCCACGGTGCGTGTCGCTCCTCTTGATCAGGATTGCCGGGTGGGCCAGGCACCGCACGTTCCGGCGTCGGCGAGCAGCCGGATTGGGGTTGGTCGTCAGATACAGAGGCTGAGCCGCGCCCCGCGGCCGCACCAGAGACCTGGTTGTCCTGGTAGTGGCAGGGCCTGGATCGACGCGACGGAAGGCGTAGCGTCGTGGCGGTGGCGCATGAGAACCCGATCGGCGAGTACCTGCGCGCCCGCCGTGAGCTAGTCCGGCCTCAGGACATCGGGATCCCGGACATCAGCGCCCGCCGACGGGTGCACGGGCTGCGCCGCGAAGAGGTAGCGATGCTGGCCGGCGTCAGCAGCGACTACTACATCCGCCTCGAGCAAGGACGAGACCAGCACCCCTCACCACAGGTTCTCGACGCCCTCGCCCGAGCCCTGCAACTCGACGACGCCGCCACCGCCCATCTCCACCAGCTGGCCACCCCGCCAGCCCGCCGACGCCGCAAAACCCCGCCGCCGGAGAAGGTGCCCGCCGGCATCCTCGAGCTGATCGCGTCCTGGAACCAGAGCCCCGCCTACGTCTACGGCCGCTACATGGACATTCTCGCCGCCAACACCCTCGCAACCGCGCTCGTCCCCTTCTACACCAAAGGGGAGAACCTCGTTCGTGCCGTCTTCCTCGACCCGCGCGTACCCGACATCTACGGCAACTGGGAAGACGTCACCATGAGCACCGTCGCCAGCCTGCGGGTCCGGGTCGGCCCCGACATCGACGATCCCCGCCTCAACGAACTGGTCGGCGAGCTCTCGGTCCGCAGCGAGCGCTTTCGCCAACTCTGGGCGCGACACGACGTCCACACCAAACGCAGCGGAGCCGCGCGGATCGACCACCCCCTGGTCGGACCACTCGAACTCCACTCCGAGAAGCTGCCGATCCCCAACACAGACCACCAGACACTGGCCGTGCATTACGCGGCGCCCGGCAGCGCCAGCGCCCAGGCGCTCGCGCTCCTGGCCACCACCACCGCGCAGGACGAAGAACACGAACAGACCAGAAATATCCGTAGCTGAACGGCTCGACTAGCTGGTCACCGGCACGACGACAACAGGCGCCGCCCCTGAGCGCCGCGCGCGCCTGAGATCCGGGCCCGGGCGTAGCCGGGCTCCGGTAGCGATCAGCCGTGCTAGCGGGTCTCCGGTCTCGCGAAGCCTAGGCATCCGGCGGACGTACCCACGACCACATCCGCGCGGGGGTTCCGGCACCCCGACGTACTGCCACTTTCACGGCGCCGAACCACCGTCGTTCTACCGTCGCTCCACAATCCGCCCCATGACACATGCCAGCGCTCGCCCGGTACACCTCCCGACCGTCCCGAGTGCCGAACCAGGTAACCGGGCTGAAACGATGGCTCGCGCAAGACGCGACCGGGCCGCACCGCGCGCTCTGGCAACACCACCGAAGGGGACCTACCCGGATGGCACTGCCCACATTGACTCCAGAGCAGCGCACCGCCGCACTGGCCAGGCAATGGAAGCCCGGAAAGCTCGCGCCGAGGTGATCGCCGCGCTCAAAAGCGGCGAGAAGACGGTGCCGCAGCTGCTGTCCGCGCCGAGCCCAGATCCGGTCGTCGCCAAGATCAAGGTGACGCAGTTGCTGAACGCCGTTCCCGGTCTCGGGCCGGTGAGCGTCGAGGCGTTGATGGACAATGCCGGCATTGCTACCAATCGCCGCGTTGCCGGGCTGGGCGAACGTCAACGCACCGCGTTGCTGGCCGAGCTCAGCTAGGACGCAGACTCTGTTCCCCGCACCAGCGAGGGACGACGCACTCCGGACTTCTCCCATCACGACGGTTCGGCCCTGTGCTCGCGTCCTGACGGCGTGCCGGCGGCGCCGATCGAGGGTTCGTGGACAAGCCGCTCGACTCGTCGCCCGAGCCTCGCCGAGCAGATAGCCGCTGATCGTGAATTGATCGTGCTGGTGGACGGGCCGTGGGCACAAAGCTCCGTTGACCGCACTATCGGCACGCCGTCGCTGCTCCGGGGGTGGTGCTTGGGGAGGCTTCGTCCCGGTCGAGAGGACGGGTCGGATCACGTGCGCGGAAATCAAGTACTCGCACGCCAACCGGAACAGCAGCGTGGGCGAGTCGTGTTCCATCGCCCGCGCGAGCAGGAACTCGTCGAGCTCCTTCAGCTCCGGAGTCGAGGCGGGCGCCACCCCAGGTACTGCGCGACCAGCCTCAGATGCTCGGTGCGGGTCTTCGCCCGCCGGCCGTAGGACCGCAGCTCAACGGGGTCAACACCCAACTGATCGGCCAACCGAGCCACCGCCACCGGCGGTGCGGTGGACACCTTGTCCGGCACGAATCCGCCCGAAATTTCCTGACTACTACCTCGACCCCGTCCACGGTCGGCCGTGAGCGGCCTTTGCGCGGACGCGGCGGGGTGCTAGGGCCGGGCGGGAGGGACAGCAGGAGGACCAGGTCAGGACACCCGGGCGCAACCGGGTCCAAGCCCCGCCGCCGCTATTAGGAGGGCCCGTGCAGGATCCGCCACGCCCTGGTGGCGATGTGCAGGTTGAGCCGGGTGTCGACGGTTCCGAGGTCGTGGCCGGTGAGCTCCCGGATGCGGCGCAGGCGATAGCGCAGGGTGCTGCGGTGGATCAGCAACGCCCGTGCTGTCGCGTCGTAGTTGCCCCCGCATTCGTAGTACTGCCACAGCGTGGAGACCAGGTCGTAATGGTGGGTCTCGTCGTAGTCGATGAGTGGCCCAAGCCATTCGCGGATGAACTCGCCCACCTCGCGGGTGCTCTCCCCGCTGCCCAGCATCCGGTAGAAGCCGAGCTCTTCGAACGTCGTCACCCCGCTGCTGGTCGCGGACGCCCGCCGGACCCGCAGCGCACGTAGTGCCTCGACGTAGGACCGAGGCAGGTCGGAGGGCAGCGGGCACAGTCGGCCCACGCCGACGGCGGCTTCCGCCGACGGCAGCCCCCGGCCCATCCGTCGGTACAGCTCGTCCCAGTTGTGCGCGCCGTCGTCGCCTTCCCGGGCGGGAGCGATCAGCACTACCTTCCCGCCCCTGCGGGTGAGCAGCGCGCGAGCCTGGGTGATCCTGGTGACCTCCTGGTCGACCGCCCGGCAGACCTTCTCCTCGTTGTCGATGCCCGGCCAGCTCACCACCAGGACCTGGTGCGGCGGGCGGAGGTCGTGGCCGAGCGCGGCCGAACGTGCGAGTGCGCTGTCGTCGCCGGTGCCGGTCAGCAGGTCATCGACGAGGTCGGCGCGCAGCCGCAGCTCCGCTTCGGCCAGGCTGCGCTGGTGAGCCAGCTCCATGGCCAGGATGACCGCCGAGTGTTCGAGCGCGAACAGCTCCAGCCGTCCTGCCCGGCCCTCGGGGTCGACCAGCGCGAGCACGCCGAGAACCTCGTCGCGGGGCTGGGCCAGCGCGATGATCCGGTCGCGGTCGCGTATCGGTCGACCGCTCCGCTGGATGCGGCTCAGCAGCTCGGTCCTGGCTCGGGCCGACAACCGGGGGCTGGGGTCGGCTCGTCACCGCCGGCCCACGCGAGGAGGTTGCCGAACCGGTCCTCCAGGACGACAGCCAGCCCGGTCAGCGTGGCGAGCGCCGCGGCGATCCCCGGCTCGGCGCCCCCGGTGGCGGAGACGCGAGAGAGGGTCTCGTGTATCCGGGTGCGTCGCTCCAGTGCCGCCACCGCGAGGGTGAGCTCGTCGTTGACCGACGCGAGCTCAGCGTTCTTCTCGCGCAACTCCGCGGAGGCGACCTGCTCGTTGCGGTAGAGGGTGGCGCTGGTCAACGCGGCCCCAGCCTGTTGAGCGAGGGTCCTGATCAGGAACTGTTCGTCCGTCGACGGTTCAGTGCCCGAGGACACGACGAGATAACCGGCGTGGCCGCCCACCGCGCGCAGCGGGTAGGCCCATGCCCAGGTCGTCCCCAGCACATCGATCTGCCCGTCCGCTCCGGCGAGGACGGCCAGCGGGTCCCGCCGTATCGCACTGCCGTCCGCGCCGCGCCGCAGGTCGTCCCGCACCAGATAGGTGCCTTCGGCTTCGAACGGCCCGAGTGCGGGCACCGAGCTGGTCACCAGTTTGAGGATCTCCTCCTCGTCCACGCGGTCGAAAAGCATCATCGACAACGCGAACACACTGCAGAGGTTGGACATCTGATCCCGCAGCGCCTCGTTCAATTCGCGGTCGTCCATCGAACGAACTCCTCGCCATGGCCCGGTTCGGCGACTTCGCGGGTGGCTCCCACCAGTAGGGCTGACCGTTTTGGTGCAGATCCAAACCTGTTGCGCCGAACTGAAGGCCACACTCGTCAACCCGAAACAAGTCTCGTGACCACCGCGCGCCCGCCCCGGCGAGCCAACCTGCGAACCCGTGCGGTGACGGAGGGGGCGACGCACTGGGCAGAGGTACTGCTGATCACGCTCGACGATCGGGGTAGCGAGGCGATCCGGGCGGCACTGGAACAGTGCGGGCTGCGGGTCACCCTCGTGCGGATCGGCCAGGCCCGCCATCTCGTCGCGGCGCTGTCCGACATCGGCGCAGCCGAGTACGTGATCCTGGACTGTCACGGTGTGGACGGAGACATCCTCATCCCCGAACTCGCCCCCGAACTGGAGGCCCAGCAACCGTTCCACCGCCGCCTCACACCGGAGGTGATGTCGAAGTACGCCCGCTTCGACCGAGCCTTGGTGATCTCGACCGGGTGCACCACCGCCGACCTCAACATGGGTCAGGCCGTCCTGGGCCAAGGTGCCGAGGGCTACATCGCCCCGATCGGCTACCCAGAGGGTCACGCCGCGTTCTTCGCGGTGACCTACCTGTTCTATGAGCTCACGCAAGGCCGCAACATCCGCCAAGCCTTCCAGCGGCTGGTCGAGCATGACCCGGAGATGGGCATGTGGCAGATGCAGTCCCACTGGCCATAACGGACCTGGTGGCCGCCCAAGTGGGCCACTTCGACCTGGCCCACCTCACCGTGCGCCGCCCGTGACGCCGCCCCGACAGTTGCCCGCTGCGCTGCGCGAGCGGCTGTGCGAAGCACCCATCCCGACCAGGGACTGTTGCGTGCGCGCGGAGCTGGTGGGGTTCGTCCAGCTCAGCGCGCACCGACCGGCCGCCGTGCGGGCATCGAGGAGTACTGAGCACGGTCGCCCACATGCAGAAGCTGAGCGGTAGCGAGCAGGTCCACGCGGTGATGGGGGGATTCCACACCGGGCACCCCGGCGTGACTGCTGAGCGCATCGAGCGCACAGCGGAGGGTCTCGCTGTCCTGAAGCCCGCCTTCGTCGCCCCGATGCACTGCAGCGGCTTCCCGATGAAGAGCGCTATCGCGGCCGCGGCACCCGACGCCTTCGAGATCGTCACCGCCGGGTCCGTCCTCACAATCGGTGACGTGCCGCCCAGCACCAGACGCTGGCGCTAGCCAGCGCCCGACCAACGCCTCCCTGCATTCAACGAAGAACGAGAGCAGCCCGATGCACAACCAGCGCCTCATCGAGGTTTTCACTGACTTCGAGCGGACCATCATCGACTTCATCCGGCGCAATAAGGTCAACGCGGCGGAGTATCAGGTCGCCGTGGAGACCATCATCGCCAGCATCGAGCACGGTGAAGGATCGATGATCTTCGATACCTTCTTCGAGGCATCAGCCACGGACGAGTCATCGCTTCCCACCGGAAGCCCGCAGTCGATGGCTGGGCCGTTCCACCGGCCCGGTCCTCCCAGGAGGACGCGCACCGGTGGACCGCAGGCTCCAGCGCCGCTGCATCTGGGCGCGAGCAGGGGTAGGTAGTTCATCCCCACTGGCCGCAGATCGTGTTCATGTAGCCGGCTGACTCGATGCCCGGTGGGCGTCTTCTCAGTCGACGTGATCGGCCCGCGAGAACCGAACCTCCTCGATGTCTAGGCGGGCCTGGACTTGGCGCAGCACGATGTCGTCGATCCTCTGCTCGTCGCGCAGCTCGAGGAGCGCCTCGCGCTTGCGCGCGATGAGAGCGAGCCAGAGGCTGGAGTACTGGTCGTCGTGCCGGATCACCGGCTCGGCATCAGCGCCTTCGGCCACCAGGCCCTTACGCCGTTTCTCGATCTCGCCGCGCACCCGCTCGATCACGCGCTCGGCGGTGCCCAGCTCGGCCGCGGTGACGTCGAGCGAGGCGATGGCGGCGTCGGTGGTGTACACCTCGGCATACTGTCGTTCCTCCGCGACAGAGTCGTCCGCCGGGAGCCGGGCGAACCGCACCACACGCGGCAGGAGCAGCGCCTGTAGCAGGCTCAGGACGATCACCCCGGACGTGATCACCACGATGAGGTCACGGTCTGGGAACGCCGCGCCGGAGTCCAGTGCCCTCGGTACGGCGAGCACCGCGGCGAGCGAGACGGCACCGCGGAAACCTGCGACGCCGCTGACCGAGCGCTGCCGGGCGCCGAGCCGGCGCAGCCGCTGCGCCGGCCGGCGGTCGAGCGCGCGGATGATGTACGGCGTGGTGTAGAACCACGCCCAGCGCACCCCGATGACCACGGCGGTAATCAGCAGGACGTCGATCAGTGCGCGGGCCAGGGAGACGCTGGCCAGGTCGCGGATCGCCGTCTGGGCCTGGAGGCCGACGAGCACAAACAGCACGCTGCTGAGCACTGTCGTCGAGACTCTCCAGAAGGAGATGAACGTCTGTCGGGTGACGGCGCCGGTGATGCGGGGGGCCACCTGGCTCATGAAGAGCCCGCAGACGACGACGGCCAGTACCCCTGAGGCGTGGATCGAGTCGGCCAGGAGGAATGCCGCGAACGGGGTCACCAGTATCGCGATGTTCTCAAGCATCGGGTCGTCCATCCGTCGGCGTAGCTGCCAGCTCAGCAGGCCCATCAGTGCACCGGCGAGCACGCCGCCGCCGTACGCCAGGACCACGAGGCCGGTCACGTACAGGGGCGTGAGGTGTTCCTCGCCGACGGTGACCCCGACCGCGAGACCGTAGATCACCAGCGCGGTGCCGTCGTTGACCAGGCTCTCCGCGCGCAGCACGGTCACGGTCCGGCGCGGCAACTTTCGGGCCAGCACGCCGACCGCGGTCGCGTCGGTCGGCGCCAACGCGGCACCGAGGACCCAGGCCGGTCCCCATTGCAGGCCGATCGCGTGCGCCACGGCTGCGATTGCCGCGGCGGTGGCGAGGACAAGCATGGTGCTGATGAGAACTACGACTCGCAGGTTGTTGCGGATTTCCCGGAGCGAGGTGGTCAGACTCTCCCAATAGAGCAGCACCGGCAGGAACAGCAGCAGCACGACCTCCGGTGGCAGCTGGGCCTCGCGCAGGTGCGGCACGAAGCCGATGAGTACCCCCACGAGCACCAGCAGGATCGCCGGCGCGATCGGGTAGCGGCGCGCCAGCGCACCGCACATCACCAGGGCGACCCCGAGGACGACCGTCATCTCCAGTCCCAGCACACACACATCGTGGTGGATTTCTGCGCCAGGTCCAGCCCAACACGTTCAAAGCGACCGCCGCCAACCCCGTCGTCCTGGAAGCTGTCACTCCCATTACCAGCAGCCCCATTGCCAGCAGCGCCCAGTTCGGGACCGGTTGGGCGCCGAGCACTCGGTCGGCGGCCTCGGCGCGCTGGACGGTCAGCTCGGCGAGCCGGGTGACCGCCACGGACACAGCCTGTAGGCGGCGCCGGTTCAGCTGGCGACCAGCTCGATGAGTTCGGGGCCGTTATTTCGGACGGAGTTGACCGCGCTGGACACCTCGCGCGGAGTCAGCAGCGGTTCCGGGATCGACGCCAGCAGCTCTTTCACCTGCTCCGGCTCGACCAGGGAGGGGCTCAGCCAGTCCGCACGCAGTTCGTTGGGCACGAGGAGGGGGGAGCGGTCGTGGATGTGACCGACCGCGTCGGGCGCGGTCCGGGTGATGATCGTATAGCTCCAGACCCACCGATCCGGGTCGTCTTCGGCGCGCTCGGGGTCGGGCCACAGCTCGTAGAGCCCCGCGAACGCCAATTGCGCCTCGTCCGGCCGGAACAGGAACTGCGGCACCTTGTGCCCGTCTATGTTCTCCCATTCGAAATAGCCGGTGGCGGGACTATCCGTAGTTCTCGGCGAGGTCAGTTCAGTTGGCTGGTCACCGCCTTGACGACGCGTCATCAGGCTCCTCGTGGGGCATACATGATGATCGCAACACCCACGAGACAAACTGCCGCACCGGTGACGTCGTAGCGGTCAGGTGTGTAGCCGTCAAGGACCATGCCCCAGGCCAGGGAACCGGCGACGAAGATCCCGCCGTAGGCGGCGAGGATGCGCCCGAACTGGGCGTCAGGTTGCAGGGTGGCGACAAAGCCGTACAAGCCCAAGGCGATGATCCCGGCACCAACCCAGGCCACGGGATGAGGACGGTGCTCACGCACCCCCTGCCAGATCAGCCAGCATCCGCCGATCTCGGAGATGGCCGCGAGGACGAACAGCACGATCGATCGCAACACGGACATGCTGATCACGATAACCAGCGGGTTCCATCCGACCCAATGATCGAGACCGAACGAACTTCCCACGCTCAGGCTTGCATCCAGTACCCGGGTACGGGCTTACCGTCGAGTGGTCGACGCCGTTCGCGGAGGCGTCCGGAGACAAGGAGTCCGGTGATGGGGTTCGAAGTTCCGGCCAGCTGCACATTGCCCACAGCACAACATCCGGTGCGAGTCGCGGAGCTGGAAGCACTGTTCGCCACCGCGTCACGCATCGAGCGGGTTGGTGATCGCCATCTGCGGGTGAGCTTCCCCGGAGACCACGGCCTGGACAGCCAGGTGCGAGAGCTGACCGCCCGGGAGAGCGAGTGCTGCTCGTTCTTCGACTTCACGGTCTCGGCACGGCCTGGGCAAGTAGTGCTCGACGTGCGGGTACCGGCAGTCCGCGTAGACGTGCTCGACGGATTGGCCCAGCTGAGCAGCGCGGGCCCACGATGAGCGAAGCACGGCTGCGCAGCAGCCAGGTCGCCCACGCTGCCGGAGTCAACTTGCAGACGGTGCGCTACTACGAGCGGCGTGGACTGCTGGCCGAGCCGCAGCGCAGCCTCGGCGGCCACCGGATGTACCCGGCCGAGGCGGTCACCATGCTGAAAGTGATCAAGGCCGCGCAGCGATTGGGATTCACCCTCGACGAAGTCGCTGACCTGTTGGAATCAGGGCGACACCACCACCGCCGACCGGACGCCGGCCTGCAGGCCCGCGCGGCGCACAAGCTCGCCGAGGTCGAGGCGAAGATCGCCGACCTGACCGCAATCCGAGCGACCCTGCAAGACGCGCTCGCGGCCGGCTGCGACGACCTAATGACCTGCGCCGCGAGTAACTGCTGCCCACTGCCGTTCGTCGAACTCGCCACCATTGCCCCGGCGGACGCCGGATGACGGCCCGCCGCTTCACAGCTCGCCGCCGCTGGCTAGCGCTGCTGCCAGTCGGGCTGGGCGGACTGGCATGGACAAGCTTCTCCCGCGTTTTGCGCAGAAGGTCAACGGCCGCTACGTCCTCGACTACGACGATGTGGTGGCGCGCATGAAGGATTACCTGGACCAGAAAGACCGCGAGCGAGAAGTTCGAGCGTTTGCCCTTGACGTCCTTCGGTCCCGCGGCTTCGGCGAGGACGCCGCGCGCAAATGGCTGCAGCGGCATCGCCCTGAGGAGGCTGCACGCTCAGCCACATGACAGTGCGTCAGCACGCTGGCGATGTGGATGTTGCTCAACCGGCGAACGAGGTGAAGCTGGGCATACCGAGATTTGTGGGGCCGGGCTGACGCTGGAGTGCGGCGTCGATCTGGGCGAGCTTGTCTTTGACGCCGCTGTAGCTGATTTGGAGGCCTTCGACTTCGCCGAGCCAGCCTTCGCATTTCGCCTCGATGATGCGGGCTTCGAGGTTCTCGCGGATCTCTTCGAGCCTGGTGCGTTGTGCGGGGTCTGGTCGCAGGAGCGAGCATCTCACGCAAGCATGTTCATGGACGCAGGGTGATCCGAAAGCTCGTGCGCAGGTCCCGACGGATACCTTTCGTTTCTCGAAGTGGGCGAGGAAGGAGTCCCATTCGTCGTCGGTCGGGGTGCGGTATTCTTCGCTGGGTCTGGTGGCGCGGCGGCGCGCAATGAATGCCCGGTGGGCCTCGATTGTCTCAGCGGGATAGACGGATTTGTAACCCATGGTCGTGTCGATGGTTTTGTGCCCGCAAATGATCTGAGCGATGTGCGGGGGCAGCCCGTTCATGATGGCGTCGGTGACGAAGATTCTTCGGAAATCGTGAGCTTGGAACGTCAACGTGTTGCCGTTGGCGTCGGTGAGCGCGGTGGCGGCGAGAGCGTTGATCAGCAGCTTGCGGATGGCCGAGGGGGTGAACCCTCGGCGCTCGTTGCCGATGCCCCGCTGGAACAGCAGCGGCATCGGGGGGTTCCAGATCTTCTCCCGGATGTCGTAGGAAACCACCAAGGGGACAGACCCGTCGGGTGTGCGCAACCGCTGAACGATGGCGCTGAGGACGTCAGCCAGCTCCGCGCTAACCAACATTCTCTGAACTTGATCTTCACCGCTGCGAAGGCTGGGTAACCGCGGTCAAATGGTGGGGCTGATTGCCGGGATGCGCAGTTCGATAGTGGTGTGGGAGCGACGATCGATCTGGGCGAGCTTGTCCTCGGCGCCGGCGAGGCTGACCTTGAGTCCCTCGACCTCGCCCAGCCACCCCTCACGCTCAGCCTCGGTAATGCGGACGATGAGATTGTCTCGGATCTCGGTGATGCGTGGGCGTTGAGCGGGGTCGGGCCAGTGCATGCTGCACCGTAGGCAACTGTGCTCGTGAACGCACGGGGTTCCAAAAGCGCGACCGCAGGTGCCTGTGGCGACTTTTCTCAGCTCGAAGTGGCCGAGGAACTCTTCCCATTCCTTGTCAGTGGGGACGCGATATTCCTCGCCCGGACGCAGGGCCCGGCGGCGGCAAGGAAGGCCAGGTGGGCTTGGATGGCCTCGTCTGGATAGACGGCCTTGTAGCCCATGGTGACGTTGATATCGCGGTGGCCGGCAATGATCTGGGCGATATGCGGTGGTAGGCCGCTCATGACGGCATCAGTGATAAAGATTCTCCGGAAGTCGTGGGGCGAGTAATGCAGGGGTTGCCCATCAGTGGGGTCTTTCAGGCCGGTGTGGGCAAGAGCGGAGTTAAGCATGGTCCGCAGTGAGCTGTCGCTGATCGCCCGAATTTCGCTGGGGAACCGTCGCTGGAACAAGACCGGCGACGGTGGCCGCCACACGCATTCATAGCGGTCGTAGACGGGAACAAGTGGCACGGCACCGTCAGGTTCGCGGATCCGGCAAATGACCGTCGATAGCACGTCCGCCAACTCCGGGGAGACGACCAGGAGCCTCTCCTCATCTGTCTTCGAGGGGACGATCTGCAGCAGCGGCACGATTTCGCCGGTGGTGGGTAAGCGGTACTGGATCAGGCTGTGATGGCTGATCTCCAGCAGTTCTTCGAGCCGGCAGCCAGTGAGACGAAGGATTTCGACGGCGGCCCAAGCCCAGAACGCGTGGTCGTCCTCGTGGCCGAGGTCGCGGCGCTTGCCAGTTGCTGGGTCGTCGGCCCAGACCTTCTCGGCGGTCTTGGTGATCGAGCGGGTCAACGTCTGGCCCGCAGCGGTGAATGCCTGGCCGGGCAGGGACTGGCAGGCGGCCTGCAGAAGCGTGGTGGCGTTCTTGCGGCGCTCGTCGACGGTGCGCACCAGCACCGGCAGGACCGGGAGCCGTTCTCGGGTTCGCGCGTCCATGCGCGCTTTGCGGTGACGCTGGAACTTGCGTTGGCTGATCTCTTCCTGGCCGACCGGGCAGGGCGCGGCCCATTGCGCCCACTGGGCGGGGTCCTCGATCGCCCACTGGGACAGATCGAGGTAGAGGGCTCGCACTGGGGTGAGGCATTGGCGATAGCCGATCCGCTCCACCATGACGACGGCCTTCTCCCCGGTGGCCGTGGTGATCACGTGTGGTTTGGTCCGCTGGCGCAGCTTCCACGCCTCGGCGACTTCTTTGGTCAAGCGCAGGCTGTCGATCCCGGGGTGGTGCTGCTCAAGATCGGCCCAAAACCGTTGCGCCAGGTAGTAGGCGAGTTGCTTCAGGCTGGTGTAGTCCAGCGCGGGCTGGCGTTCCCGCAGGTAGTCCACGAGCAGATCGCGGACTCTGCGGCATTGCAACTTGTAGCGGTCGACGAGTTCCTCGGGTGTCAGCTGACCGGCGGTGCGGAACGCCCGCAGCCGTTCAGGCGCCCCTTCACCGAAAATCCCCATCTCTCGCAGCATCCGGTAGAAGACCTTGTGATCCCGGGTCGGGCAGGTGAAGGTCTCGGCCTCGCGGTCCATCAGTTGCAGCGCGTCGCCGACGGTGATATCGGCCAGGATGCCGCCCTTGGCGGCGATGATCTCAGCGCTGCGCCGCAGCGTGAGGCTTGCGGCGAAGTCGGACACATGAGGATCGGCGTCGCACAACGCTCGAAGGCGCGCGAACCCCTGCGGGTCACGATGGCGGGCCAGATTGCGGGCCAGGGAGCCCTTGCCGGCCGCGCCAGCCACCAGGCAGCCCAGCGAGGGACGGACGAGGTCGCCGCAGATCGCGACGACCAGCGCCCCCGACAGCTCGTGCCAGAGCCATCGCGACTCCCGACCACGCGCCCGCTGCCAAGCGATCGGCGCCTGCCGCCAAGCACCGCCGAAAGCGTCAGCGCCGCTGGTCATCCAACGTTGCTGCCAGGTCTTGCCCGGCTGATCGGCCAACCAGTCCAGCAGCCAGGCCAACCCGCGCACGCGCCTCTCCTGGCTGTTGGCATTGTCGAGCACGAACATCCCGCTGGTGAGCCGTTCCCACACTTCACCGCGTTCCTGCCTGGTGGCAGGCCAGTCTGTCACCACCGGACGCGGTGGGAACCGCATGCGCGCCGACTCGCGCTGGGCCTTCGACGGACGAGAGGCAATACCCGGAAACGTGACCACTTCGGTCACGTCGTCCGACTCCCAAACAAGACCTCCAGCGTCTCCGGTGGGTAACCGGGAGCAGGGGCCGGACGCGCTCGCTCCGCGGCCTGCCGGGTCTGCTCGGCATGATGGGCCAGGACGCGGCGGATAACCTCCTCCTTGCGGGGCGTCAAGTAGATCTGTGTCGTGGTCAACAGGGCATGCCCGAGGACGAACTGGACATCGGTGAGCGGCAGCGCCGGATCCTCGGCCATACGATAGGCGGCGGTGTGCCGTAGCGAGTGCAGTGTTGCCGTGCTTCCCGCAGCCTCGCCGGCCCGCTCGAACATGCGGTGTACCGCGTGGTAGGTAAGGGGCCGTACCGGTCTGCGCAGTGTCCACCACAGTGGCTGCCGTCGGCCCTTGGGGATCAGCCCTTCCATCTCGACCTGGTAGAGCCGCAACCATACGAACGCGTCCGTCGAGGCCGGCAACTCCTGCAACTCGCGGGTTCCCTTGCGCACCACCGTAATCAGCTGGCGACCGGGGGCGACACCCGCGAGCGTCGCCGACAACAGTTCCGAAGCGCGGGCGCCGGTAGAGACGTAAAAGGCGACCAGTGCACGGTCGCGATGGGACGGCAGCTTGGCGAAGATCTCGTTGAACTCCTCGTCCGGGACGCTGCGCGGAACTCTGGATGGCACCTTCGGCCGGTATAGCCCGCTCCGCTCGTTGCGAAATGGCTCGATCGGGTTGTGGTGCGCATGTGCCCTGCCACCCTGACGCCTCCGAGCCAGCGGGAACGGGTTGATGATCGGCCCACTGCCCGCGCTGAGGTGGAACTCGTAGAAGCAGCGCAGCACCGTCTCACAGTGCGCTCGCACCGACGGTGCGTACGCCTCCACCGTGGACCGAGGTGTGACTGTCTTGCTCCGGTCGCGCCAGTGCGACCGGGGTGGCTTGCCAGCCACCAGCATCCAGCGGCAGAAGTCCCGAGCTTCCACCCGTGTCGCCCAGCTCCACCGGATGTCAACAGCCCACAAGAATCTGAACCACCGCAACAGATCCAGCCCGTAGGAACGCAACGTCGCCGTCGACCGGCCCGCCGCCTGCAGGTCCCGGAAATACTCGGTGACCGCTTCCACCACGGCCCCGTCAGGGTCGACGAGCCGGTATGGATCGCATGCGTCGCCGGTCCGGGCGAGGTGACCCACTTGGGGCACGATCATGGCCACCAAGTCCCGTGCCGGCTCTTCCATCTGATCCATGGGCGGAATAACTACCAGACTCGCGAAACAGCCTCTGAGCTGGGGTTATATCGATGGTTAGTTCAGTCAATGGGTAGCAACCGTTCGGTGTCGGTCTTGGACGGGGCGATCTGCAGCAGCGGCACCAGCTCACCGGTGGTGGGCAGCCCGTATTCGGTGATGCTGTGGTGGGACAGTTCGAGCAGCTCTTCGCAGCGGATGCCGGTCAAACGCAGCACCTCGATGGTGGCGAACGCCCAGAACGCTTCTTCCTCGTCATAGGACAGGTTGCGTCGTTTGCCGGTGGCGAGGTCCTCGGCCCAGACAAGGCGCCCGATGGCCGTGGGGGCGACGGCTCGCCGCGCATCTTCCGGAACACTTCACGTAGCCGTTTCCGGATCCGCTTGATGGCCGCCTTGCTGGGCTTGATGAGCAGCTTGCCGTTGGGGTAGCGGCGGATGTTGAACTCGAGGAAGTCGAACCCGCGATCTGCATGCACGATCGACGTCTTGTCCTCGTTGAGGGCAAGTCCCCGGGCAGCCAACCACTCGGCGAGCTCTGCCTTGACCTGTTCGGCCTGCTCCTGGCTAGGGCAGGCAACGATGAAGTCGTCGGCTTATGTCGACTGCCGGATTATGCCGATCGGGTTGCTGAAGGTGCAGGTGGACGGCCTGGCCGTCTTGGTTTGGTCGGCATAACCAGTGTCATGATCTGAGGGGTTTTCTCGTCTGGATGGGTGTCGGACTCCAGACGGGGAGAAGATCATGGATCACGTTTGTGGTGTTGTGCATGGGCCGTTGGCGCCGTACGAGGTGGCGTTGCGCGCGGAGCTCACGCGGGCGGGCTATGCAGAGTCGTCGGTGAGAGATGTCGTGCGGACGATGGCCCGGCTGAGCGGTTGGTTGGAGCGGACCGACCGGACGGCGGCGGAGTTGACCCCGCCTGTGGTGCGGGAGTTTCTGGTGTTGCGGCGGGAGCGCTGCGCCTCCGAGTCGGTGGCCCGTCGGGGGTTGGGGCCGCTGCTGCGGTTCCTGCGCGGTGTCGGCACCGTCCCTGATGACAACGAGGTCGACAGCGTTGGCCTGGTGGCGATCGTGCTGGTTCGGTATCGCGCGTGGTTGGTGGGTGAGCGGTGCCTGGCCGCTGAGACGGTGCGCTGCTATTGCTGCCAGGCGAAGAAGTTCTTGGGCTGGCTGCCCGATCCACTTGCCGAGTCGCTGTCGCGGTTGGACACCGGGATGGTCACCGCGTTCGTCATGGACCAGGCCACGGTAGCCGGCAGCGTGTGGTCGGCGAAGGCGTTGGTGACCGCGTTGCGGTCGTTGCTGCGATTCCTGCACGTGGACGGTGTGATCCCGGGTCCGCTGGTCGGCGCGGTCCCGGCGGTCGCCGGCTGGCGACTGGCTGGGTTGCCGCGTGGTGTGGACCGCGAGCGGGTAGCGGCGGTGCTGGCCGGCCCGGACGCCTGCACCGCGGCCGGGTTGCGGGACCGGGCGGTGTTGACCGTGTTGGCTCGGCTCGGGCTGCGCGGCGCGGAAGCCGCCGGGCTTGCGCTGGCGGATGTGAACTGGCGTGCCGGTGAGATCACCGTGCGAGGCAAAGGATCTCGAGTAGAGCGGGTCCCGCTGCCGGTCGAGGTCGGCGAGGCCTTGGCCGCCTATCTGACCGCCGGTCGGCCGTCGTGTTCGTGCCCCGCGCTGTTCGTCACCGCCCGCGCGCCCTATCACGCGCTGTCAGGCACAGCGGTTCGAGCGATCATGGGTCGGGCCTGCAAGAACGCGAATCTGCCCCGTTTCGGCGCGCATCGCCTGCGCCACTCCCTGGCCACGGACGTCCTGCGGGCCGGCGCTGGGTTGATCGAGGTCGGGCAGTTGCTGCGACACCGCAGCCAGCTATCCACGACGGTCTACGCCAAGGTCGACCACACCGCTCTGCGAGCGCTGGCACGCCCCTGGCCCCTTCCCGCGCCAGAAGGTGGTCAGTCATGACCTTGCTGCGAGATCGCGCCGAGCAGTACCTGGCCATGCGCCGTGCCCTGGGCTTCAAGCTGACCACCTGGCGCGCGAGGCTGATGAGCTTCATCGCCTATCTCGAATCGCTCGAGCACACCGTCCTCACCACCGACGACGCCGTCACCTGGGCGACCTCCACGCCCCGGGACAGCCGCGACCCGGTGAACTGGGCGCGGCGCCTGGACGTGGTGCGGATCTTCGCCCGGCATCTGAAAACCCTGGACCCGGCGACCGAGATCCCACCCGAGGACGTGGTGTCGCGTCGCTACCGGCGGATCACCCCCTACCTCTACTCACCGAGCGAGATCGTCGCGCTGCTTCTCGCGGCGGGCCGCTTGTCCCCGCCGCTGCGCGCGGCGACCTGGCAGACCGCCCTGGGTCTGCTGGCAGTGACCGGCATGCGGGTGAGCGAGGTATGCCGGCTCGACCGCGGCGATGTCGATCTGCGCCACGGTGTGCTCACGGTGCGGGACTCCAAGTTCGGCAAGTCGCGCGACGTCCCGATCGACCCCTCCACCACAGCCGTGCTGGCCGGCTACGCGCTCGTCCGAGACCAGCTCAGACCCAGACTGACGGGCCCGGCGTTCTTCGTCTCCACCCGCGGCACCCGCCTGGATGCCGCCAACATGTCCCACACCTTCGGTCAGCTGCTCACCGCCGCCCGGATCGCCCCGGCCCCGGGTCGTCGCCGGCAACGGATCCACGATCTGAGGCACTCATTTTCGGTGGCTACCTTGCTTGTCAGGTGCCACGAGTGGACCGTTCCCGATCTTGTAGACAGCCGGTCGTAGACTGCCGCTGATCGCAGCGGAGGTACTCGCGTGGCGACACGCCGACACTTCACCCAGGAGTACAAGGACCAGGCCGTTAGCCTCGTGCTCAATTCCGGCCGCACTATCGCTGAGGTAGCGAAAAGTATCGGCGTCCACGAGATGACGTTGGGTAAATGGGTGAAGTCAGCAAGAGAGTCCGGTCGCACTCCTGACAAGGACTTGTCCGAGTCTGAACGTGCCGAACTGATACGGCTACGTAAAGAGATCGCCATTGTGAAGATGGAGCGGGACTTCGCAAAAAAAGTTGCCACCTGGTTCGCGAAGGAACAGCCGTGAAATACGCGGCGATCGCGGACTGGGCAACCGATGAGCAGTTTTCGGTTACGTTCATGTGCGACCAGCTCGGAGTGATCCGGCAGGGCTACTACCGATGGCTGACCTCAGGGCCGTGCCAGCGCGAACGCACCGACGCCGAGCTCACCGAGACCATCCGCGAGATCCACCAAGACCTGCACGGCCACCCCGGGGTGCGCCGGGTCTGGGCTGAGCTGGTCGTGCGCGGCGTGCGGACCGCTCCCAAGCGGGTCTGGCGCCTGATGCGTGCCGCCGGCCTGCAAGGACGCCACCCCCGAGCCTGGAAGAAGACCACCGTCGCAGGTCTACGCCCTATCGACGCCCCAGACCTGATCGGCCAGGACTTCACTGCCGACGCACCCGACACCCGCTGGTGTGGCGACATTACCTACGTCCAGACAGTCGACGGCTGGGTCTACACCGCGACTGTGATCGACCTGCACTCCCGCAAAGTGGTGGGCTACGCCGTCGCCGATCACCTGCGCACCAGCCTCATCGTCGAGGCCCTCGCCGCGGCACTGGTCACCCGTAAACCCCTGGCCGGGGTCATATTCCACAGCGACCGAGGCTGTCAATATACGTCCCGAGAATTCGCTAACTTCTGCACCGAGAACGGCGTACAGCGCTCAATGGGTCGGCGCGCTACTTGTTTCGACAACGCGGTCGCCGAATCATTCTTCGCAACCTACAAGAAAGAACTCATCCACACCCGGCCATGGAGCGGTGCGACCGAAGTACAACAACAGACATTCCTCTGGATCGAAAGCTACTACAACCGCCGCAGGCGACACTCCACACTCGCCTACTTGACACCCATCGAATACGAGCTAGGGTTCAGAAAACTTACCGAACTGGCAGCCTAAACCAGTGTCAATGAAATCGGGAACAGTCCAGAGTAAGGGACCAGCGTTTTGTCACCAGCTAGGGACCACTTCGGCGGTCGTGGGCCGTGTGCTGATCGTCGTGTAGGGACGTCGTTGACGTCAACGTTTCTCGGTCATCTGTCCTCCTGCGCGGCGTCGAGGGGTTGGCCGATGCGTGGTCGTTGGCGCTGGCGGTAGCTTTCGCCCTCGACGATGAGTTCGAAGGCGGCGGACTGCAGCCGGTCGATCGCGGACTGGGCCAGCAGCGGGTCGGCCATCATGGTCAGCATCTCTGGGGGTTCCCGGTTCGAGGTGATGATCGTGGAGGCCTCGCGGTGGCGTTCCACGATCAGCTCATAAAAATCACTGGTCTGCTCGGTGCCCAGCGGGTGCAATGCCAGATCGTCGAGTATCAATAGTTCAACCCGGTGCAGTTTCCGCATTTCCTCTTCGTGGGTGTGATCGAGACGGGCGGCGCGTAGCCGTTTGAACAGTTTGTCGGCACGTTCGATGTGCACGGTGTATTTGCGGCGGACCGCGGCATGCCCGAGGGCGTTGGCCAGGAATGTTTTCCCCACTCCCACGGGTCCCATGATGAGCACATTGTTCGTTTGGGTGAGGAATCGCAGCGAGCACAACTCTGCCCACAGTGTCCGGTCGAACGCGACGGCCGTGGAGTCGTCCCAGGCCTCCAGGACCATGGTCGGGTCCAGGTGCGCGGAGCGGGCGCGCAGCAGGGTGGCTTGTTGGTCGCGGCGGGTGACCTCATCAGCGAACAGCATCTCCAGGAACTCGTGATGCGGCAGGTGTTGGGTGCGGGCCAACGCGAGGCGTTCGGGCAGGGTGTCGAGCAGCCGCCCGAGTTTGAGCCGGCGCATCAGGTCCTTGAGATCGCCGGATACCTCGACTCGCTGCACGGACCCGCGCGGGACGGGGCTGGGACGGGCGTTGGTGGTCACGACGGGCGCCGCATCTGCCCGGTGGCACCGGTGGCGAACTCGCCGGCGTCGCGGACGAACCGTCGCGCGGCGGGCACCACCTTCGAGGCGGCGGTATCAACGGCGGCCGGGATGGGGATGGCCAGCTGGCCGGTGGCGGTGCCGCGGGTGGTGTCGGCTTCCAGCCCCCGGGTGAGCATCCGGTCGATCAGCCCGACGTTGACCGCCTCGACCTCCAAGGCCCGCTTGCAGGCCTGTTCGACCCGGTCAGCGCCGTGGCGGCGGACCAGTCCGAGGAGCCGATAGACCTGGCGCATCTTGGTCCAGGGCAGCGGATGATCCAGCAGCGCGGCCGCGTAGGCACCGATGTGCTCGCCATAGCCAGTCGCGCGGCGAGCCAGCGCGTCGAGGTCGCGCATCGCGTAGGTGGACACCTCGCTGGGCAGATCCGCCGGGTCGGTGCGCCGCCGCCCCGGTTCCTGCCGGAGATGAACTTTGATCAGCTGGCCGCGGCGGAACAGCTTGACCGTGTGCCCATCAGCACGAGCGGTCAGCCGCTGCCCGATCAGCTCCCCGGGCACCGAATACAGCGCTCTGGCCACCTCGACATGCCGATCAGGTGCGACCTTGGGTTTGGTGTAGACCGGGATCGCGAACCTCTGCGCGGGGGCCGCCAGCAGCAGGGGTGCTTCCTCGGCGTCGAACACCTCAGCTGGGCGTGCGCAGGTGGTGCCATGGATACGCGTTCCGGCGACCTGGGCGCACCACAACACGGCGCGGGCCCGGCAGTCGTTCAGATCGGTGAAGTCCTCCCCGGCGAAGAAGCTGGACCGCACATATTGCACACATTTTTCGACCCTGGGTTTGTCCCGAGGATGGCGGACCCGCGCCGGGTCGACCACGAAGCCCCGAGCTTGGACGTATTCGCGGAAACTATCATTGAGCCGGGGTTCGATATTATCGGCCTGCTCGACGATCGCTTTCATATTATCGGGAATGACGACTTTGAAAACGCCACCGAAGAACGCCCAGGCGGCCTCGAACCCGGCGATCACTTCTTCGAGTGTTTGGCGGTGAGTCGGGTAAAGGAACATGTGCCGCGAATACACCGCGGTGAAGATCAGCCCATGGGCGACCCGCCGTGCCCCACGAACTGGGTCCGGGATCAGCCCGAGTCGACCGAAATCGACCTGTAGCTCCTCACCAGGGTTGCCGTCGACAACCGGGACCGTGGGCTGGCGCCGGCCGAAGGCCAACTCGCTGACCGCGTAGCGGTGCAGCGTGCGATAGGGCACCACCGCCCCGCGCCGGCCCAGCAGCACATGGACTTTGGCCAAGGTCAGCCCCTGTTTCAGCCAGGCCGCGATCTGCTCCCGATGGGCATCCAGGGACTCCCGGGCCGCCCCAACACCGCGTGGGCGGTCCGGTCGCACCGCGCCCAGGACCGTCCCGAGCAGCTCATCGGTCAGCTGCTCAGGGCCGCACTCCTGGGCCAGCCCGGCCGCCTCAGCGGCAGCGACGTACCGGCGGACCGTCTTGCGGTCCACCCCCGCCAACGTGCTCACAGCGCGCAGCGAACGGCCTTCCAACCACAGCCGAAGGATCTCTCTAACCTCGATCACGGACACCTCCCGATAGGACATGCGGACGACCACAACGGCCGCACGACCGGAAGGCGGGGAGCCACGCCGGGTGGTCCCACTACTGGCAAACAGGTGGTCCCATCACCGGCAAGCCCCTGGTCCCATCCTCGTGGCAAAACTAGATCCCAGGTGGTCCCTTACTCGTGGCAGACGACAACCTTGCTGGACTGGTATCGCGCCGGCGTCGACGTCCAGGCCCGGATGCCGCTGCTGGCCACTTACCTCGGCCACGTCGACCCGAAGTCGTCGTATTGGTACCTCAGCGGATCACCCGAACTACTCGAGTTGGCCGCAGCCCGGCTCGAGCACGCCTTCACCACCAGCGAGACCCCGCGATGACCGCGCGATCGGAATCGGGCGACCTGCCGGCACTGCTGCAGAGCTTCTTCACCGACAAGCTGATGCGCCAACGCCAAGCTAGCCCGAACACCATCGCCGCCTACCGCGACGCGTTCACACTCCTGCTCGGCTTCGCCAGCACCCGCGCCCGACGCCAGCCCGCCCAGTTGGGCCTGGCCGACCTGGACGCCCCTGCGGTCGGCGCGTTTCTGCAGCACCTGCGGAGTGAGCGAGGTAATACCGCCGCCACCCGCAACGCGCGGCTTGCCGCAATCCACTCATTCTTCCGCCATGCCCTACCGCGCGCACCGGAGCACGCCGCGCTCATCCAACGCGTGCTAGCCATCCCGCCCGCACGCTACGACCGGGCGATCGTGGACTACCTGACCCACGCCGAGACCGCCGCGCTGATCGCCGCCCCGGACCTGTCCACCTGGCTCGGGCGGCGCGACCACACTCTGCTGCTGGTCGCCATCCACACCGGACTGCGCGTCAGCGAGCTGGCCAACCTGCGCGTCAGCGACACCCACCTCGCCACCGGCGCACACCTGCGCTGCCATGGCAAAGGCCGCAAAGATCGCTGCACCCCGCTGACCCGCCCCACCGCCAAAGCCCTCCGGACCTGGCTCAACGAGCGAGCCGGCGAACCTGGCGATCCGGTGTTTCCTACCCGCCGGGGCACCCCACTATCGCGCGACGCGATCGCCCGCCTCGTCACCAAACACGCCCACACCGCCGCAGCCGCCTGCTCGTCCCTGACGAGCAAGAACGTCACACCACACACCCTGCGCCACTCCACCGCAATGGCACTACTGCGCTCCGGGGTGGACATCTCCGTCATCGCGCTCTGGCTCGGTCACGAAGGAACGGACACCGCCCAGATCTATCTCCACGCCGACATGGCAATCAAAGAACGCGCCCTGGCCCGCACCGACCCCACCGGCGGAAGGCTCCACCGCTACACCGCCCCAGACAGCCTGCTGACCTTCCTCCAAACGCTCTAACCCACCCCGGATTATGCCGACCCCACCGACCTGAAACCAAAGCTCACCAACACACTCAACAACGCCGGTCGGCATAATCCGGCAGTCGACATAAGCGGACTTATGCTGAATTCGGCATAAATCGGCGTAACGCACCAGCACCGGGGACCTCGCCCGCGCCCACCCGGTATGGGTGGGGCTGGTTTGATATCGAACCCTGGCGGCCCGTTCTAGCCCGTGCAGCGCGACGTTCAATAGGACGGGGCTGATCACTCCGCCTTATGAACAGTGCCGGGTTATGCGTAGCGCTGGCCTGCCGGCCCTGGTGACAGCGACGCTGGGGGTCGAGCACTGCGCATAATGCGCCGAGGCTTCTGATCGGGCGGTTCGGCATGGTGCCGAACCCAGATGATCAGGAGGTCGGCGTGATGACGACTGTGTCTGCGCTGGTGTCAGGTCTGGACGCGGAGTTGCGGCGTCTGGGCTACAAGGACGCGACGATGGTGTGGTACCGGGGCTGCTGGCGCCGCATGCAGAACTTCTTCGCCGCCCGTGGCGTGGAGGAGTTCTCCCTGGACGTGGCGATGGCGTGGGTCGACGAAGCCTGCGGCTTCTTCGGCAAGGAACAGGCGGGCTCGCTGAAGCCGAATGACATCTATCTGTTCAGGGTCGCCCAGATGCTGGGCGAGTACGCGGCGCACGGTGCGGTGCTGCGTCGCTATAACCGGTCGGTGAGCAAGCTGTCCGGGGACGGCGCCGAGACCGTCGCCCGGTTCCAGGCGTGGCTGCGCGCGGCGGATCGCGCCGTGTCGACCGTTCGGACGTACGGAACAGTGGCCGGTGAGTTTGTCGCGTTCACCGGCACGCGCGGCGGGCTGGCCCGGTGCGACGCCGCCACGATCGAGGCGTTCGTCGTCACGCTGGCCGGATACCAGGTCAAGACGGTCGAGCAGAAACTGGGTGCGCTGCGGTCGTTTCTGCGGTTCGCGTCCGCCGACGGCCTGGTCGACGCCGCCTGCTTGGTTGTGGTTCCGGCGGTGCCCTCGATCAAGCAGGCCAGGATCCCGTCGGTGTGGGATCCCGGCGAGGTGGCCAGGATCGTGGAGGCGATCGACCGGGACAACCCGTGCGGGAAGCGCGACTACGCGATCATCCTGCTGATCACCAGGCTCGGGCTGCGCGGCGTCGATGTCAGGCGGCTGGAGTTCGCCGACTTCGACTGGCCGGGCAACCGCCTGTTCGTGACGCAGGCCAAGACCGGTCACCGGGTGCAGCTGCCGCTGCTGAAAGAGGTTGGCTGGGCGGTGATCGACTACATCCGCCATGGCCGGCCGGCCTGCGACTGCCCGCAGGTGTTCGTGCGGCACCTGGCCCCTATTGGGCCGTTCTCCGACCAGGACCATCTGCATCAGATCCTGGTCAAGCACGCCCGGGTAGCTCACGTCCCGGTGAGTGAGAAACGCCGTCATGGCATGCACTCGCTCCGGCATACGCTGGCGACCCGGCTGATGGAAGGCGGCACGCCGGTCGAACAGATCGCGGACATCCTCGGTCACCAGTCAGTTCAGTCGACCGGCGTTTACCTGAAGTCGTCGCTGGGGCTGCTCTCCAAGTGCGCGCTGGACCCGGACGCGCCAGGGCGTGAGGTGACGCGATGAGCCCCGGCATCAGCCGGGGCGATCACGGCCCTGGTCACGGAGAAGCGCGCCGTGGGCTATAAGTACGACGCCGAGGAGCGGGTGCTGGCCCGCTTCGCCGCGTTCTCCGACAGCCAGTTCCCCGGGCTGGACGCGCCCGCCCGGGCCTCGGTCGAGGCGTGGATCACCTCGGCCCGCGAGCGGGGAGTCAAACCGGCGACCCTGCAGGGCCTGGCCGCGCCGGTGCGGGAGCTGGCCCGCTGGCTCGGCCGCCGGGGCGTGCCGGCCTATGTTCTTCCCTCCGGGGCGCTGCCCAGGCCCGCCCGCTATGTCCCGCACATCTACACCGACCTGGAGTTGGCGGCCCTGTTCACCCAGACAGACCGCTGTCGCTACGACTCGCAGGTACCGTTCCGGCACCTGGTCATGCCGGTGCTTTTCCGCACGATCTACGCGTGCGGCCTGCGCGCCTCCGAGGCCCGGCTGCTGCGCTTCGGCGACGTTGACCCCGATGCCGGCGTCCTGGCAATCCGCGACGGCAAGGGCGGCAAAGACCGGCAGGTGCCGGTCAGCGCACCGCTGCGCGAAAGGCTGGCTGACTACCACGGTCGCGTCGCCGGGCGCACCGGCGGGGACTGGTTCTTCGCCGGCACGTCCGGGCGGCCGCTGACGCTCGCCAACATTGACAAGAACTTCCGCCGGTTCCTGTGGCAGGCCCGCATTCCGCACGGCGGCCGCGGTCACGGCCCCCGCGTCCATGATCTCCGGCACACCATGGCAGTGAACAATGTGCGGTCATGGTTCACCCGCGACGAGGACGTCGGCGCGCTGCTGCCGGTCCTGCAGGCCTACATGGGTCATTCCTCGATCGCCGACACCGACTACTACCTGAGGCTGACCGCCGAGTCTTACCCGCAGGTCACTACCCAGATCCACCGCGCATTCGGTGACGTCGTCCCGCGGCTCGCGGCAGGGCCGTGCTATGGCGACTGACTTCGCGGTCTTCCTGCACCGCTTCCTCACATCGCATCTGGCCGCGCCTGGATCATCCGCCAACACCAGGCCAAGGCCGGCGACCCGGCACTCGCCCGCGCCGAGCTCAGCCCACACGTACTACGCCATTCCCGGGCCATGCACCTCTACGAGGCAGGCGTGCCGCTGCCCTACATCCGCGACATCCTCGGACACGTCGAGCTGGCCACCACCGATATCTACGCCAGAGCCTCCACCGAGGCCAAACGCAAAGCCCTCGAAGCCGCCTACACCGACATCGTCGCCGGCGACCTGCCCGAATGGAACCAGGACCCCGGACTGCTCAACTGGCTCGCCAACCTGTGAGCCTCCGCACCAGGAAGGGTTATGCGCAGTGCTCGACCCCCAGCGTCGCTGTCACCAGGGCCGGCAGGCCAGCGCTACGCATAACCCGGCACTGTTCATAAGGGGGCTTATGCGCAGCTGAACATAACCCCCCCTGCGGGGTTCCCTCCTGGGTGGGAGCGAATCCCTTGCCAGGTTCGAACACACCCGCCGTCAGCCACTGCCGGGTTGTTTCCTTTCCGGGAAACGACCCGAGAACGGCCAGTAGCTGGGAGTGGTCGATCCGGTCGAACGCCGCGGTCAAGTCCGCGTCCAGGATCGATAGCCGCTGGGCGTTGCGCCCATGCAGCGTGTTGAAGATGGCCTCGATCGCCTCGTGACAGCCCCGGCCTCGTCGAAATCCGTACGAGCGGATCTCGAACCGGGCTTCCACGCCCCGTCGCTCGTGACTCGTGGCTCGTGGCCAACAATCCCGAAACACTGGCCCCGCGGATTGGTCGGCATGGCCGGGGGTCCGGGGGCCGCTCGGGCCGGTAAGGCTCACCTCATCGAGCGCGTTGATCTGTTGACCCGGGGCAGCGGAATCGGCCCTGGGCGGTCTTCTGACCCGAGTTCCGCGGTTGATGGGCACATAGGCTCCTTCTGATTCGTGTTTGTGCTGGTAGTGGGTCTGCGGCGTCCTCGGAATCTCCGAAAAGCGTGGGCACACGACTTGTGGTGTCGGGCTTGATCACGCTGGCTGTTCCTGGTCGGCTGGTGGGCATGTATCTGCGGGCGACGCAGCGGAAGAACCGGGACGGCACGGTCGTGCGATACGTGCAGCTGGCGCACAACCGTCGGGTGGACGGGGTCACGCAGGCGCAGGTGCTGTTGAACCTGGGCCGGGAGGACCAGCTCGACCGCGACGGGCTGGCGCGGCTGGTCACCTCGATCAACCGCTACCTGGGCACCGCTGATGGGGCGGTGGCGGATGCCACGCAGCTGGTCGGGGACGGGCTGTCCGTGACCGGCTCACGCCCGGTAGGGGCGGTGCACCTGCTCGACGGGCTGTGGCGGGCGCTGGAGATCGACACCGCGCTGCGCAAGGTACTCGGGCCGCGCCGGTTCGCCACCGACGTGGAGCGGGTGCTGTTCGCGCTGGTCGCCAACCGGGCCATCGACCCGATGTCGAAGCTCTCCGCGGGCGAGTGGGCCAGCCACGACGTGGCGATCGACGGACTCGAGTCGATGGACGAGGACCAGGCCTACCGCGCCATGGACCTGCTGGTGGAGGCCGACGCCCAGGCCGAGGTACAGGAAGCGGTGTTCTTCGCCGTGGCCAACCTGCTCAACCTCGAGGTCGACCTGCTGTTCTTCGACACCACGTCCACCTATTTCGAGCGCGACACCGAGGACAGCGGCGACGAGGCGTTCCGCCGTTACGGCCACTCCAAGGACCACCGTGACGACCTCCCGCAGATCGTCATCGGGCTGGCCGTCACCAAGGAGGGCATCCCGGTGCGCGTGTGGTGCTGGCCCGGCAACACGTCCGATCAGGCAATCCTGCCCGGAGTGAAGGACGACATGCGCGGCTGGCGCCTCGGACGCGTCATCACCGTCGTCGACCGCGGATTCTCCAGCGCGGACAACCTGGCCTATCTGCGCCGCGCCGGCGGGCACTTCATCGCCGGGATGCGCATGCGCGACGGGAATCCGCTGGTCGAGCAAGTACTCGCCCGTCAGGGCCGCTACCAGCAGGTCAAAGAGAACCTGCGAGTCAAGGAAGTCCGCCTCGGAGCTGACACCGACGTGCGGTTCGTCATCTGTCACAACCCCGAACAGGCCGAGCGCGACCGCACCCAACGCGAAGACGCGCTCACCCGACTGGAAGCCGAGCTCGAGCGGATCAAGCAGGCACGCGAACGCGACCGCAAGAAGACGAACGCGACAACCCGACAGAAGGCTGAAGCCGCGCACACCAAGGCCGAATGCGCACTGCGCGATCACCCGACCCTGGGCCGCTGGCTGCACCAGTCACCGACCGGCAGGTTGTCACTCAACCGCGCGAAGATCAAGCAGGAGGAACGGCTGGACGGCAAGTACCTCATCGCCACCTCCGACCCACACCTCAGCGCCGAGGACACCGCCCTGGGCTACAAGAACCTCCTGGAAGCCGAGCGCGGATTCCGCGACCTCAAGTCCAGCCTGCTACTGCGGCCGGTCTTCCACCGGCTCGAACACCGCATCCGTGCCCACGTCCTGCTGTGCTGGTTGGCGCTACTGCTCGTGCGCCTCGCCGAACGTCGCGCCGGCATGACCTGGCGGCGCATCAACACCGAACTCAGCCGGGTCCACGCCGTGACGCTGACCGGCAGCGCCGGCACCGCCGTGCACACCACACCGCTCACCACCGCCCAGGCGGCCATTCTGCGCGATTGTCAGGTATCCGCCCCGACCACCGTGACCGCGCTAGACCCGGCCTGACCAGGCAAAACACCCACCCGAGCCTGGCGAACGGCGTAGGCACACGCCCCCTCCGCGCCCTCACGGGCGTTCCCCCAGGTCAAACCCCGAATCCGACCCGCCCATGTGCCTCTCAACTGCGGAACCCGGGTCTGAGTGCTGGGGTGTTTGCGCGACGCGGCGGCGGAGTCGCGGTGCCGGCGCATTGCTTAGGTCGGGACCCCCTGTCGGCCCGAATCCATGGGCCAGATCGCCTGTCGTGGCGCGAGGGATGAGGGTCCGCTGTCCGCGGGAGTCGTGGGTTGGTGCAGGCGGTAGAGGTGGGCGTATGCGGGGTTGGTGGCTAAGAGTTGGGTGTGGGTGCCGGTTCCAGTGATGCGGCCGTGCTCTAGGAACACGATGTGGTCGGCGTCGGTCACGGTGAGCAGGTTGTGCGAGATGATGATCGTGGTCCGGCCGTGCATGAGTCGGCGCAGTGGCGCCAGGACACGTTGGCTGGATTCGGCGTCGAGGCCGGTGGTGGGTTCGTCGAGCAACAGGATCGGCGCGTCGCGGATCATCGCGCGGGCGATGGCCAGGCGTTGGCGTTGTCCTCCCGATAGCATCCGCCCGCGTTGACCGACCCGGGTGTCATAACCCTGTGGTAGCGCGAGGATGAACTCGTGGGCGTCAGCGGCGGTGGCCGCGGCAATGATGTCGGCTTTGGTGGCGTGGGGTTTGCCCCAGCCGATGTTGTCCCCAATGGTGGCGTCGAAGACCAGCGTCTCCTGTAGCACGGTGCCGACGTTGCGGTAGAGATCGCTGAGGGCGAGCTGTCGTAGATCAATACCGTCGATGCTGATGGCACCGAGGGTGGGGTCGTAGAAACGCAGCAACAGCTTCGCCAGAGTGGACTTCCCGGCGCCGCTGGCACCGACCACGGCGATCTTTTCACCCACCGCGACGTCGAGGTCGATCCCGCCCAGCGCGGGGTGTTCGGTGCCCGGGTAGGTGAAGCTGACCCCCCGCAAGCGCACCGCGCCGTGGGCGCGGCGCAGCGGTGTGGGGTGGGCAGGTTCGGTGACCAGGGGTGTTTCGTCGAGTAGCTCGATGACCCGCTCGGTGCTTGCGCTGGCGGCGAACAGGGAGTTGCTGAGCCGCCCGACGCCTTGAACAGGTCCGTAGAGCTGGGTCAGGTAGGCCACGAAGACCAGTACACCGCCGATCGTGATGCGGTTGTTCGCCAGCTCCCATACCGCCAGGCCGAGGACCAGCATGACGCCGATGACCTCGAGGAGGTCACTCAAGGGGCCGAACAGGGCCTGCAGCCGGGTGGCGAGCATCTGGGCGGTGAAGCTGCCCAGGTTCTCCTCGTGAAATCGGGTGCTCTCGGCGTCGGTGCGGTCGTAGGCGCGGACCAACGCGGCGTTACTGAAACTCTCCTCGGCCACGGTGGTGATGGCGCCGGCTCGGCGGCGTTTCTCCCGGGAAGCCTCCTTGATCCGCGTTGAGAAGAACCGAGCGGCCCATAGGAAACTCGGCGCGGCGATCAACGAGGCCCCGGCCAGGCGCCAGTCCAGGTAGAACAGCGCGCCGGTGAAAAAGACGAGCTGACACAGGTAGGTCAGGGCTTGGGCAAGGCCGGACAGAACCAGTTCCTCAATGGCACCGATGTCCCCGGTCAACCGGGACAGAATGTCACCGAGCGGCCGCTGTTCGAAGAACCCGGGCGAGAGCTGGTGCAGGTGGGCGAACAGGCGAGTCCGAAGGTTCAGCACGAACCGCTCGCCGACCCAGGTCGACAGGTACTGATCGGTGAACGACACCACGCCTTGGACCACCGCGAGTGCAACGTATGCCCCGGCAAGCACCGGGAACAGGTGGAAGTCGTGCGGAACCACGACATTGTCGATCACGACCTTGAACAGCCAGATCGCGACCGTGCTCAACACCGGGGACACCGCGACCAGCCCCAGACTGATCCACAACCGAGCGCGGAACGGGGCGGTGTCCGGCCAGAACCGGACGAAGCTCGCTCGCACTCCCACTCGGGGTGTCGTGGTGAGCAAGCCGCCCGACGCTGTACCCAGCGCAGCCGCCCACGCCGACCCGCGAGGCGGCCGCGGCTGTTCGGTGAACTTCGTCATCTTCGCGGCCCCCCGGTGGTGGCCCCACCCCCACGGGCAGGACCACCACCACAGCGTCTATCTATCGGTGGTGGTGCCGGCGACGGTCCTCGTCCTCACGCCGGCGGCGGTCGTCGTCCTCACGCCGGCGACGGTCGTCGTCGTCACCGCGGCGGCGCCAGTCATCGTCCCGGACCCAACCCCATCTGCTGCTTCCCATTCTTTCCTCCGTCTTTGTGCGTCTCTGTGAAGGACGCCATGCGGCGCTCCCACGAGGGGTATAGCGAGCCACTCCTCGCATCGGTTACGGCAAATCCCGCTGGACCACTCAAATAGACCAACATAAGTTCGATCACCGAAGCAAGCATTGATCTAGAATGTGAATTTACTATGATAATCCTGAGTAACCTGAGGTATCTCAGCAATCTAGTCCGAAATCCTCAAATGTGAGACAAATCAGTTTCTCATAATGTGAAAAAGATTTGAAAGAGTCGCGGGTATGGGGCGGACGAGTGCGTGTACGTGCTGGACGGGCGCCTCGAGGTCGAGTTCGACGGACCGGACCCTGATCGCCGAACCTGGCGCGTTCGTGCTGCTCCCGGCGAGGGTGCCGCACGCGCTGCGCGGCGCCTCACGGCCGCCGCCACGGGTCCTGCAGATCTCCACCCCCGGCGGGTGGGAGTGCTACTTGGAGGACCTGGTCGAGGCCGGCCTGTCCGTGCTGACCGACGGCGAGCTGGACCCGACCAAGATCAATCCCATCGCCTCCCGCCACGGCATCCACTACGACATACCCGCCGCCAGTGAAACGGGCACCGCGCACATTCCCCAGGAGCCGGCATGCACACCGCCCACCTCGTCGTGACCGTCGTCGCCGTCCTCGCTACGGGCTTCTCGGGCGTCGCGCCCCTCGCACGATTGCCGGCGATCGTGCCGGCCATGACCCGGGCCGGGGTGCCGCTGCCCTGGTTGATCTTCCCCATCGGCACTCTCAAGACCGCCGGGTCCGCCGGCATGCTCCTGGGCCTGCTCGGCGTGCCCGGGGTCGGGACCGCCGCGGCCGGCGGGCTCGTCCTCTTCTTCGCCTGCGCGGTCCATGCCACCGCACGTTCGACGACGCCACGGTGTGGGACGGCCACCGCCTCGATGGGACGTATGCGCACCCGCGCACGCCGCGAGCTCCTTCGACAGCCGTGCCGACTCCAGCACCGCCCGCCGCAACCGGGACGCCGGGACTCCCACGACGATCGCCGTTGCAAGGAAGACCACCAACGCTACAACGTCGGCCATGTCGTCGACCCCGAGCGTGTGGAGTGGAGGTATGAAGAGGTAGTCGAAGACCGTAACGGCAAGGACCGCATTGACTACCGCAAGCCCGGTATCCCACACCATGGCAAGCGCCACGACCCCGAGCGCCTAGAGGGCTAGCAGGAAAAGCGGGGGCACGCGCGGATCGAGCAACGCGACCAGGCCGCTCACCGCAGCCACCATCGCCACGCTGGCGAGCAGCCCGCTCAACCAGCGGACGATGGGTCCGCTGACCCGGCGCCATGCCGTCTCATCCCGTGCCATCGGTTGGGGTGCCATCTCCGGAATGACCTTCTCAGCTCGACCAGTTTGTCGGTGGACGAGGTCTGGGAGGGCCACCATCAGTCTCGATGAGCTACACGAGGTGACCCGCCTGGTGCGCGGTGAGTACCACCGCGTCGATCAAGTCCTCGCCAGGTTGACTGGTGCCGGCCGGGACGACCTCCCGGACAAACCGATATCAGCGTTTCGTGCCGGCCGGGACGCCAGTCCGGCCGACACCGCAGTGCCCGCGGGCGGCGATGGGATTCTGAAGGTCAAGGTGCGCTGCCTGATCGTAGATGACAATCCGAGGTTCCTGCGCGCGGCCCGAAGCCTGCTCGAGCACGAGGGCATCTCCGTCGTCGCCGTTGCCTCGAACAGCGCCGAGGCCCTCCAGCGAGCCGACGAGCTCCAGCCGGACGTCACGCTGGTGGACATCGACCTGGGTGGCGAGAGCGGCTTCGAGCTGGTTACTCGACTCCGCCAGGCCACCCCGCGACTTGACTAGAGAGGAGCCGATCATGGGATAAACCCGGACGATCTACGGACGCCCGATTGCTGGCCGATCAGGAGATGAGCGCGACTCTTGGCCGTGGCCGCACACCATCTCCGGGTGGGCGAGGAAGTAGGTGAAAACAACTACCTTGCTCCCCAGCTCGGTCGCCTGCCATCAACAACGCGTCGCGCCGCCCGGCCTCGGCGTTGTACAGAGCTGATATCGCATGAGGTCAGTCGAAAAATTCGGGTGCTGATCGGGGATGACGGCTGCCCATCGGGGTAAGCCTCCCCATGAGGCGTCCTGGATGAAGCATCGATCGGCAGAAGCGGTATTAGCCGGCTGCGACAGGTCGTGAATGAAGGCGTTGCGCACCAGCCGCGAGATAGGCTCTCCCGCCGCCGGTCTGAAGCGACATGATCGTCCAGGGGAAGGACCATCCCGTGCCCTTCGTCGACCAACTCGAACCGTGACCGACGCGGCGCCGTCAGGGGGCTCGGGCGACCTCGTGTCCGCAGCCGGATCTCGGGAGGAACCCGAGGTGGAGGATGCGTTCGACCGGTTGGTCGAAGAAGGTCACACCAGATTGACCCGGCCACTGCTACCGCTGTTGAGCACAGGTTTCGTGGGCGGTGTGGACGTCGGTATGGGGGTTCTGATCTACCTGGTCGTCAAGACCGAGACCGGAGACAGCCTACTCGCGGCGGCGACGTTCACGATCGGTTTCGTGGCGCTGCTGCTGGCCCGCAGCGAGTTGTTCACCGAGAACTTCCTGGTGCCGGTCATCGCGGTTGTCGCCCGGCGAGGCACGGTGTTCCAGCTGGCGCGCTTGTGGGGGGTGAGCTTGATCGCCAACCTTGCGGGCGGATTCGTCATGGCAGCGCTGATCGTCGTTGCACTGCCCGGCGTTCGGGCCACTGCCGTGCAGATCGGTGGCCACTACGCACACCTCGGCGTCACCGTTGAGTCGTTCTCCCTGGCGGTGCTGGGCGGAGCCGTGATCACTTTGCTCACGCGGATGCAGCACGCCACCGAGAATCTGGGAGTCCAACTGGTGCCCGCGATCTTGTTCTCGTTCGTGCTGGTCGGCGCGCAGCTTTTCCACTCGGTGCTGGACTCCATCCTCATGTTCTGCGGTCTACTCACCGGTCACACCGACTACGGCTACGCCGACTGGCTAATTGCACTGTGCTGGTCGTCGCTGGGTAACCTGGTCGGCGGCCTGGTTCTGGTCACCGCAGTCCGGCTGCTTCGGGTGCCTCACCGGGTGAAGGAAGAACGGGAGCACGTGTAGACGTGCTCGCAGAACTTGATTGACCGAAACACGCGGCACCGCTTCCTTCACATCAGCGAACACGCGAGCGTCGGCGACGAATCAGCCCGATCGCCGGCATCGCGACGACGCTGGCTCTCGCGTCTGCGCGACGAACACCCCAAACCGCCTGATCACGGCCCGGGATCAATCTTTCGTCGTATCGAAGTCACCTGGTCGTGCTCCGGTGGGGATGGTTCCGGCTCCGGCCAGCGAGGGCGCTTCGACCTCGGGCCCCGCCCTGCGCTCGAGGAGATAGACGACTTCGGCCACCACGGTCGCCGGGACCAGCATCGCGCAACCTGTCGGGTTCCAGAACTCGGCTGCCGGGGTTGACCTGCGGGTTTAGGCTGCACGTTCGTACTCGTTGATCAGGCCTCCCAGGATCGGTCGACGTCTGATCCGCTGCTGGTCAAGGTCCGGGGCGGGATGATCGGGGCGTGGCGGGAGAAGTCGCTGCGCGCGGTGTGGTCGCCGACCGTTGTAATGGGCGCCGTACTCGGCAAGTGCGGTCCGCAGGTTGCCGCTCCGCTCCCCGGCATTGCTCAGCGCCCGCCGCAGCAGCCCGACGACCTCGGCCGAGGTGCAAGTGCGGACCTGGTGTTCCGGCAGCGACTTGGCGAGGTTGCCGGCGGCCGTGACGAAGGCGGGCACGCCGACGGGCAGCTCACCAACCAGCCGAGCCCGCCCAGCGCGTCGACGATGTAGTCGATAACGGCACCGGTCGCCGGCTTCACGAGCACCAGGCCGAGGTTCGTGTCGGCGTCAATCGCGAGTGACGCGGCGTCCCATGCTCGCACGTACGGCGGCACGGTCGCCGTGCCCGGCTCGCCATGTACGCGCGCGTGCCGGCCTCAACTCACCCTGACACGCAGGGCGGAGCGAACCCAGCGAGCCCATCTGCTGTCATCGCGGACTGGGTCGGCGACAAGCAATACTCGGTCTCGTTCATGTGCGCGCAGCTCGGCGTGGCCCGCGACCTTGATCCATCACCCCGGCGCTCAACCAGCCCTCGACCCATCCCCGGGCGGGTAAGGTCCCGAGTGTCAACGGTCATTGGGAACTCCGGGTGGGCGGACATTTGATCTCCGGGCTCGCGGACAGCAGATCTCCGGGTAGGTGGACTTAAGTTCTGCGTGGCCGCGTGCCGTCAGCCATCCTGAGCGCGGGGGGCGATCCATCACCCGTTCAGCCTTCGACGCCCCTGCTCTGGTCGACGATGGTCTGGTGTCGTGGGGTGATCCACAACATCACCCGCTCGGACTTGATGTTCTCCGGTGGGTAGGGCGAGCCGGTGTACTTCCGCGCCAGTTCGTCGATGTGCGCCCGCGCCTGCTCGCCCATGGTGGTCGCGGTGACCTCGCCGCGCACCTCGGCGTAGCGGTAGGGATCCTGCTCGTCGCGGACCAGTACGGTGATGCGAGGGTCGCGCTGGACGTTCCGGTACTTCGCGCGGTGAGTCTCGGTGTTCAGGACGATCTTTCCGTCCCTGGCGTCCACCCAGATCATCTGCGTCTGGATGGTGCCGCTGGGAAAATGGGTCGAGACCGCCGCAAAGTTCTTCCCAGCCGCCAACTCCCGCGCCATGGGGTGCAGCTGCTGGTCGTTCGCCGAGTGCGCCATGGTGGCCGACCTCCAGTAGTGTGGATGGAACATCAGTGGACCGGATCGGGCGCGCCGTCACCTAGACCGCGGCGAGAGCTGTTGGATGCGTGCGCGGTCCGACACAACACCTCCAACATGCTGTGCAGGTGCGCCACGGCGAGCTCGATGTCGTAGTACTTGCGTTGCCCGGCCCGTGACTCGGCGGCCAGCAGCCCGCACCGGTGGACCTTCTCGAAGTCTCGTAGGGAACCTTGTAGCGCCCCTTGTTGGCGACGTCGAGCGTCTCGTCGATCCCGAGGTGCCACTTCCCATACTCAGCCATGCCGTGCCGCTCGATGAACGCGTTCTCCCGCTGTGTGGAGGGCTGGTGCTCGCTCCAGGCGTCGCGGTCGTCAATGATGTACCTGCCCGTCGCGATGAGCTCCCGAGCATCGTCGAGCGCGCGCCGGTTCAGCGTGGCTGTCATGGCTTCTGCCGTTTCCGCTGGTGTTCCGTGGACACCCCACATCGGTTCGGGGCAGTCCGCGCACACTGTGCGCCACACCGACCGCTCCCGCCGGCGCGGCACTCGTGCGACGCTCATACCCGCACTCTGATCGATCCACCCCCAGCGGGATTCAGCCTGGAGAGGCCAGCCCTCCGCTCGGCTCTTGCCCCGAGGGAGCGATCGGACCGGCGCGCCGGGGACCCCGACCGGCCGTGAGGGCTGGTCACAGACGGTCACCTCAATCGTGGGGTCATGGCAACGTGGAAGGGTTCGCTCCCCCTGGCAGAGGCAGCTTCCCGTGACACATCGACCCGCCCCACGCCAACCCGAGACCGTGAGATTCGAGGACTGGCATCACCCAGACGTCCGGCTCGCAACCGCAGGTGCGCGGAACGACCATTCCTGGCTCGGTGCGCGGAGTTCGCTGAGCTGGATCGCTTGCTTAGGGCTGTTCGACAGTGAGGGCGGGGCGCTTGTGTTGGTCGGTGAGCCGGGCGAGGTTCCGACGGAATCCAGGGCGGATTTCTCAGCCCAGATCAGCCAACAATGCCGCGAGTGCGGCCTTCTCGCTGCTTGGGTGGGGGTTGGTGGAGCGCAGCTCGCGCAGCACGGTGTCGATTTTGCCGTCGATCTGAGTCCACGCCGCCGTGTCCCGGGGCTTCAGCCGTGCCTGGGCGTCGTCCCACGCGGTCTCCAGGTCGGTGATCCGGGTGGTGGCCCCGGACTGGTCACTAGCGTTGAGTTTGTTCAGCGTGTCCTGGGTGATGGTCCGAAACGGCGACAGATCCCCCAGCGTAGAGCGACGCGGCGCCGGTGTGCCGCCGGCGGGCGTCGCCGGCCCGAGCGTGCCGAGCAGGTCCACGAGCGCTGCCTTCTCGCTGCTTGGGTGGGGGTTGGTGGAGCGCAGCTCGCGCAGCACGGTGTCGATTTTGCCGTCGATCTGAGTCCACGCCGCCGTGTCCCGGGGCTTCAGCCGTGCCTGGGCGTCGTCCCACGCGGTCTCCAGGTCGGTGATCCGGGTGGTGGCCCCGGACTGGTCACTAGCGTTGAGTTTGTTCAGCGTGTCCTGGGTGACGGTCCGAAACGGTGACAGATCCCCCAGTGGCGACGCTGGGGCTGCCTGGGCATCGCCGGGGGACGCCGTGCTTGAGTCCGGCGCGGCGGCGGAGGCCGGGGAAGCGTCCTGCAGGGCGGACTTGCGCATGGCGTATCCGGTGCCGCCCAGGACTAGCAGGAGGCCGACCACGACGACGGTCTGCCACAGACCCCCGCGTTGCGCCCCCACTTCGGTGCCCGCCACGGCACGACCGGAGATGACGTCCGCCTTGGTCAGGCTCAGGTAGGTGACGGTGCCGACGATGGCGACCAGGAAGATCACACTTGTCACGGTCGCGCCCAGGCCCAGCCCCCCTTCTCCGGTCGGCTGGGCCAGGTAGTCCCCGATCGACGCGCCCAAGGGCCGGGTGAGGACGTAGATGATCCAGAACGCCAGCACCGGGTTGAGACCGGCTCGCCAGCCGACCGCGGTGATCAGGACGATCCCGGTCACGATGAGTCCGGACACCAGGTACCCGAGCCCCAGCACCTGGGCCATCAGGTCACCGGTCGCGGTGCCCAGCGCGAAGGTGACAAGAATCGTAAGCCAGTAGAACGCCTCCCGGCGCCTGGTGAAGATGGAATGGATCGACAGCGTTCGCTCCGACCGGTACCACGCGAGGAAAACGAGCGCCAGGAGCAGGCCGAAGAATAGACTGCTCGCCTCGAGCGGCACGCCCAACTGGTCGGTGAGAAGGTCCGTCACCAGCGTGCCGAAGACACTGACCAGGGTGACCGCCAACCAGTACCTGCCCGGAATGTACCGATCCGCGCGGAACTGCAGGACCAGGGCTCCGACGAGCAGGATTCCGGTCACCACGGAGGTGGCGACCAATCCGAAATTGAGATTGACGTTGAGGAAGTCCGCGGCCGTTTCACCGACCGTTGTACAGAGAATCTTGATCACCCAGAAGTAGATCGTGACTTCCGGAACTTTGCTCAGAAGCCGGCGGCTCCTGCTCCCCACGAGGGGGTCATAGGTGGTCATGAGCCTCATCCCTGGTTCATTTGCCGCCTCGGACTCCGCCCGTGGCCGAGTGGGTTCAGACACGACGCTATGCGGCGATCGACTAGCGGGATGGCAGAACTAGGCAAGCCCTCGGCAAATTCGGCGACCCGGCGATAAGGCTCCCGGCGGCGGTTCAGGGGGCGCGGTGGCGCAGCCGTGCAGGGTTTGTACTCGCCGGCGCATGAGAGCTTCGCTGTTCCAGGCTTCGATGAACCCAATCCGGGTGGCTCTTGGGTCGTCGAGGGTCATTTCCACGAAGCTGGCGCTGAGGGCTTGGATGAGGCCGGGAACGGACTGGTCGGATTCGCGCATGGCGGCCCGCCTCGGCGCCCGCAGCGCCGTCCCGGAAGGCGACGGACTCGCGGGCCAGCCGGTCGGACAACAGCTTCCACTCGTAGGGCAGCGTCTGACTCAACGTGGTGATGTCTTGCTGGACATGTGGGCTGATCCGCCAGCGCCGGCGCGGCTCAGTCATCGGACTGACCCACTCGGGAAGCACCGGGCACTCCGGTGAACAGTGCGCCGTCACGGTTGGCAGTACAGTCGGCTGTCGAACCAGAGCCCACGACTTGCGGTCGGCCCGATAACCACGCGGGGAGTAGACCTCGGCGGCGCAGCGCCCGCTCGACGGTCGAGGTCGACACGGCGTGACTGTCGGCGCGCATTCGGACGACGACACCGGAGGCGGGTGGTGGTGGAACGGCGGCCAATGTAGCCGCGTCCGTGGCCCGTGGTCACCCGACCGTTCTCCTACCGGCCCTCATGTTTGTGGTGTCTGACTCGCGCGTTGATCCCGGGTTCCGTTACTGCGGCGGGCAGACTCCTGACCATGATCACGGCGACGGACGGCGCAACCTCTGAGGGATCTATGCCCGCCGCGTGGCCCTCTGAGTGCGAACAGTGCGGGAGTCCATTGCTGCTGCGCAGGCCCGACCGAACCCTGTACGCGCAATGTCAGCCTCAAGTCCTCGGCGCGAAGAGCTACTCGGCGTCCTTGCCGCCCGCTTGAGTATGCCGCCCACCCTGACCAGAACGCGGACACCTCCGAAGCCGTTCGTCGCGGTCTGATCGCCCGATTGGAGCGCGACCGCGGTATCGCCCGCCCACTGAGAAGGCTTCCGCACGCTGGCTAGCTAGCTCACGATCCTCCCGTCTTGCCTCTTACTGGTGATCGTTTTGCCTGCCGTGCAGTTCGGCTGCTGGCCGATCTTCCCGCCGAAAGCCGGGGGCGGCCCGCACCGTCGAGCGCCTCACCGGACGACCGCTGATCATCATCGTTGTTATGGCCACTGGCAGGCATTCAGGGATACCAGCTAGCTGGTAGTTCCGATGGGTGCTCACGGTGACGACACACACCCGGCGGATTGCCAGTCTTATCGGTGACAAGTGGCGGCACCTCGGATGCGGCGCCTTGCTTGCGCCGGCAACTTGTGTTCAGTTCTTAGCGGTCCCTGTCGTGCCACCTCTTCAATCAGTAGGAGGTCTCGATGACGCACGCCAGCAGGCCGATCACCCGGGATCCCGAAGAAGAACAGATCGCTCAACAGCTCAAGGAGAGCGAAGCTCGGCTAGTGGATCACTACGTTACACACGGCGAGATCACCGAAGATCATGTGCGCCACACGTTCGGACGTGTGGCCGAACGCTTTCTGAGCGCAAGGATTCGCACCTTCCTTCCGATCTTGATCGAGCGAGCAGCCCGGGAGCTGGAACGCTGACGCTCGAACCTCCGTTCCCGGCCTCGCGATCCTGGCCGGCAATTCGGCGAGGGTGGGCGTGACCCGGAAGCCCCGATTCCCCCTGGGTGACCAACGGCACGGCAGCCTGTGCGCTGCTCAACGCGGTGGCCCCGGCCCGGCAGGCCAGCAGCCGCGCCGCCCAGACCGCTCTAGCATTGCCTCTCGGTCACAGTGCGGTGAATTGATCATCTCCATCAGCGAGGCGACCACGTCTTGTTGGGCGGCGACCAGCTGCTCGTGGAGTTGGCGTGGGTCCCGGTTGGGTGCGCTTAGGCGACCTGCCCCCACCGGCCGGGTCATGACTCCGAAGACGGTCACCCAGCGTTGCGGAGTCCACAATTGTGGATAACCGCGGCGTCACAGCCGCGCTGTCCACATCGGTGGACACCCGGCGACGGAAGAACCCCGGTTGGCGGCCCAGCGGTGTCGGACACTGTCGCGGGCATCGTTTCTCAACATGTGCTCGGCAGCGACCACCGCCCGGTGAGGACACCCAGGACGCCCGGAGGGTCGCCGTTCTGGGGTTCCGGCCCTTATTTGGTGCCGCTGGGTTATGTGACCGGTTGGTCGTTGGGCGGGGGCAGCGTGGACCCGTCGCGCAAGATGACCGGCCCGACAGGCGCGGAGGTGTTGGTCGGGGGTGGTGGCGCCGGGTTCGGCTCAGGGGTGGGGTTGGGCGGGGTGGGTTGGGTGATCGTGGTGCCGAACGCCGGGGGCGTGGGCATGGACGGACCAGGGTTGATCAGATCAGCGAGGCTGGGTGCCTCATCGAGTCGGGGGACTCCGAGCGGGGGCAGCCCGAGCAGGTCCAGCACGGTCTTGCCGATGCTGACGTGGGAGCTCCACCGACTGTCGATGCCGACCTTGACCCGGCCGCCGAACATCAGCAGCGGGACCCGGGGGCCGTAGGCCAGCTGGACCCCGTCGGGGGTGTGTTCGACGTTCGGGGTTGTCACGTGGTCATCGAACCCGCCCCAGTCGTCCCAGGTCAGCAGGAACACGGTGTCGTCCCACAGCCCGGCGGCCACGATCGCGTCGACGGCCTGCCAGATCTTGTCCTGGCCCTTGCTCACATCGGCTACCGGGTGCTCGTCATACGGGCTGTCGTGCCAGACCATGCTCAGCCCGGGCAGGTTCGGTGCGTCGGCGACGATCTGGTCGCTGCGTACCACGTTGGGTGAGGCTTTGAGTTGCTGGTAGAACGCCACCGGATAGGACGAGGTGCCGGTGTAGGCCTTCCAGCTCAGCCCGTGCTCACCGGCGTGGCCCAGGATCGAGGGCATGTCCCAGACCGGGTCGCCGTGGCCACGAGGTGGGTTGCGCAGGGTCGGGGTCTGCCCGCCGACCAGCAGCAGATGGTTCGGGGTGGAGTTGGTGCCGAAACCGGAGCAGTGGTTCTCCAGGAAAGCCCCGGTGGCGGCGAGGTAGGCGTAGTAGGGCAACACCGCGGTGGTGTCGAATTGGGCGTGCACCGCCGGCGTCGGGCTGCCCGCGTGCTGGGCGTGCAACCACTTGGCGTAGGCGGCGCGGGTATGGGCATGGTCTTTCAGTGGTGGATTGGGCTGGATCGGCCAGTCATCGACGACGTTGGCGCCCCACCGGCGCATCGATCGAAAGTAGTTGTCGGTGGTGTGGTTCTCCTGGACGAAGACCACCACATGCCCTACCGCGGCTGTCACTCCCGCAGGCTCCCGTAGGACCCACCGAGACTCAAGGAACTGCAGAAAAACATCCGCCCGCTAACTCCACTGGTGACCGCTGATCCGGTGTCATCCCAGATCCTCCGCAAGGCCCTGCCGAGCGCGTCAGCGTTCTTGCGAGCGCTCATCGAGGAGGGAGGGAGGGCAACCGCCCGGCGACTGCGGGAACTCACTGCTGGCCACGAGCTGCACGCCATGACGTTGAGACTAAATACCCGGCGCGCCGCCTCGCGGGAGATCAGCTCGCCCCATATCGCAATCTCGCTTGCCATCCGGCTTCGACATCCTGGAACCGCTCAGCGAGAGGTACCGCCGGGGCCCGGCCATCTGCGGCTGCGCCGTGTGGGCCGCGGGCAGGCAGCGGCGGGGCCCGAGGGCCCCGGCTGCGTGCCCGCCGGATGGTGTGTCAGACCATGGCGAGCCGGTCCACCAGCAGCTCCACCCTCGGCTCGGTGTCCTCCGGCGGCAGCCGTCCCGACCGGGTCAGGGTCGCCACCCCGTGCAGGGACGCCCAGAACACCTCGGTGAACAGCCCCGGGGCGACGCCGTCCCCGGCGACCTCGCCGAGGCTCTCCAGCAGCGCGGCGAAAGCGTCTTTGAGAGGTTCCGGGGTTTCCTCCTGTGCGTACGCGAGGCCGCCGTCGAGTTGGAAGATGGCGTCGTAGACCGCCGGGTTGCGTTCGGCGAAGTCGAGGTAGGCGCGGGCTAGGGCGTACACCCGGGCGCGCGGGCCGTCCGCGGCGGCGGTCGCGGCCCGCACCGCCGCGGCCATCTCGGTGGCGCCCTGGAGGGCGACGGCGCCGATGATCTCGCGTTTGCCGCGGAAGTGGCTGTAGAGGACGGGCTGGCTGTATTCGATGCGCTCGGCGAGCCGGCGGGTGGTGACCGCTTCCCAGCCCTGCTGCTCGGCGAGTTCGCGGGCTGTCGCCACGATGAGGCGCTCGCGCTCCGCCCGTTCGCGTTCCTTGCGTTCCTGTACCGACATGATCCGATCCTAGCGCCGCTAGACAAGAGAGCGGCAGCAGCACTAGCGTCGCCTCATCATCTAGCGGCACTAGATTCTAGGAGGGTCATCATGCTCAACGCACTCGAGGTCGTCACTACCGTGGTCGTCGGCGTGATGGTGGGGGTGGAGTTCTCCGTCGCCTTCGTCATGAACCCGATCCTCAACGCCCTTCCGGAGGACAGCGGCCAACTCGGCCACGCCCACGGGGGCCGGATGCTCGGCGCCGTGATGCCGGTCTGGTACATCGGCTCGCTCGTCCTCGTCGGCATCTGGGCTGTCGCCGGGTGGCACCGCCACGGCACCGGCCTCGTCGTCACCGCCGGCGCGCTTCTGATCCTCAGCGTGACCATGTCGCTTCTGCTGCTCGTCCCGATCAACAACCGGAACAAGACGTGGACGCCTGACAACCGGCCCGCCGACTGGAAGCAGCAGATGAACCGCTGGGACCGCCTCCACTACGTCCGCGTCGCCGTCATCATCGCCGCCTTCGCCCTGCTGGTCGCCACCCTCACCTGAGCCCACGGGCTCACCCGCCCGGTCGTCAGCCGCAACCGCTGAAGAGGCAAGTTCCACGCTGAGCGTTGCAGAACAGCGCTAAACCGTTGAGCAACTAGTGGTTCTCCACGCTGTCTGGCCCCGACCTCGCGCGGCCAACGCCGTGTTCCGAGTGGGACGTGCGCGCGCTCGTCAATCACGTCGTCGGCGCGAACGTTCGCTTCCAGCTGTTGCTACACGGGGCACCGACTGAACAGGTCGAAGCGATGCCCACCGTCGATCATCTTGGCGACGACGCGCTGGCGTCGTGTATCGCGACGGCCGACCGCGCTGTCGCGTGCTTTCACGATCAGCACGTTGCTGAGGGCTGAGATCGAGGTCGGCCGTGCATGCGAGGAGGAAGGCCACGACATCGTCATCGAGAGTCTCGTCCGCACCGATTGCGCGGGCGAGATCCCAGCCGTGGATCGCGGCTTCGTTACTTGTGAGGAGCCCGTGATTCTCTCAGGTTCGAGCAAACCGTACAGTGTTCGATAAGCTCGCTAGGGTGACCACTCCTGCCAACCTTGTTGCTCCGGTCGAAGCTGCCCCACCGCTGCGGCACCCAGACGCACCTGCACCCGGAACGGAACTCAACCTGCACTACGACGGGTGGCTTCACCTGTGGACACCCGACGAGGTGTGACATCGTGCGGATGCCCTGGTCGCTACCTTCCTCAGTTCGTCTCAACGAAACATGGACACCAATGCAGTAGCTGAATGATCATGGCGCGGCAAGGTTCGCGACGGAGCCAACTTCCATTCCGCGGCTCGACCGGGCGTGGGGCTCAGATGGTGAGGGGTTGGCCGCCGGGTCGGGTCCGTCGCCAGGCGACGACGAGCAAGGCGAGCAGCCCGACGAACGGCAGCGATCCGATCGCCCAACTGAGTCCCAGGGGTGGGCCGGGTTGGTTGAGCACCGTAATTCCGGTCAGGGTTCCCTGCCCGGGCCCTTGCGGGCCGTCGATGGTGAACCCGAAGCTGTAGCTGCCCGGGGCGTTGAGGGACTTCACGTCCAGCCCCCACACGTCGAGTTTGCGGGGATGGCGGGCCAGCGGGGTGTTGCGTTGGTCGGGCTTGACCCCAGGTCCGTCGATCAGTAGCCGCCCGGATTTACCGGCGATGCCTCCGTCGGGGACGAACGTGAAGTCCAGCGACTGCATGGCGCGGATCGGCCAGACGGAGAATCCAACGGCCACCCGGTAGGGGCCTGCCTGCACTCGTTCGGTGTGGACAATGTCGACCGGCGCGTAGGCCGACGCGGGGCCTGCCGTGACCAGGCTCAGGGTGGCCACGGCTAGCGCGATGAAGACCAGCCGGCGCAGCCGCGTCGGGCGCGGTCGGGATGCTTCGGTAATCATCATGCCTCCATCGTGGCCGGCGCGACGGCGCGCAGCATGGTGGTGAACCGGCCGCTGAGGAAACCAGCGAGGCTCCCTAACGCGATCCCGAGGATCGCCAGGAGCGCGATCGTGGTGGGGCCGACGCTCGCTGTGGGGTCGGTGAGGACCTGCTGCAGCGGGAGGGTGGCCGCGACGACGAGCCCCGCCGCGCCACCAGCCAGCAGGAAGGCGATTTTGGCGCTGAGGTTCCGGTCGCGGGTGAGCCAGAACAAGACCTCGACGGCGACCGCGGCGACGATCAGGAACATCGGCATGGTGCCCGGCAACTCAGGGGGCTTGGGGGTGAGCCCGTCACGCAGCGGGAGGCCAACGGCGGCGGCATAGGTGTGCGCCGCCCAGGGGGAGAACCACCACAGGAACGCCTGCAGGACCCCGAGGACGGCGGCGATGCCCACTGCCGCGCCCGGCCGGCGCATGATGCCCGCGCCGGTGACCAGCAGTACCGCCGAGAAGAAGATGATCCCGGCGATCGTCGGGTCGATGGGCAGCGACAGGTTGCTGAACGCGTTGGTGGTGACGGGGGCGAAGGTGATCAGGATCGGGATGGCGATCAGGAGCCCGATCTGGGCCCAGCGCTGGTCGCGGGCGGCGGCGAAGACGACGATGCTGCCGACCATCGTGATGGAGATCGACAGGAACAGTGCCACGTGTGGTGGGGAGTTCAGCACCGCGTCGAACCCGTAGAGGGAGTGCCACCACAGGTCGAGCAGGCCGTAGAGCAGGAACGACGCCGCGCCGATCCCGGAGATCAGGTAGCCCAACGGGGCGGCGAACCTGCCACCGAGGACCCGTACGGGCGTGCCACCGACAGCCCTCGGCAGAGATCGATCGGCGCGCTGCGCGGAGGTAGCCATGAGCACCATGACCAGGCTGGCGATACCTGACAGCGCGCTGCCGGAGTAGAGGGCCAGGTGGGAGAGGGTAAAGAAGGTGTCGGGGCCGACTTCGACGTGCCACTGGATGTCCCAGCTCAGGCCCACAGTGGTGATCATGGTGCCGAGGAGCACAACCCAGGCGCCGGCCCTCGCCGTGACGCCGACTTCGGGATCGGGGACGGCTGGGTCAGAGCTGTGGTCCGCTGGCGGACCGGCGCGGCCGGTGGCCACGGTCGGTGATGCGGGGATGTCCATGTTTCCGGTGTCCTCTCGGGGTGGCGCGGCGGTAGGTGGCACACGGGTCGGTGGCGGTCTGATCGCTGCTGGGCCTTAGCCGCTGACCGAGAGCGGCAGCATGAGGTGATCGATACCGTCTGCGGCGGTCATGGATATTCGCAGCTGCCATGGGCCGGTCATCATCAGCGGAACCCCCTCGGCGCGGTAACGGCCGCCTCCGACGGGGACCGCGGATACCGGTGGCGTGGCATGGCCCATCAGCGGCATGACCGCCTCGACGTCCATCGCCACCGGCGGTGCCGGGTCACCCGTGCGAGACGTGAGGTCGATGTCGATCGCGGTCGCCCCGATCCTTGGGCTGTCGACGGTCGCGGTGACGACATACCGGGCGGTGCCGCCATGCAGCACCGCGGGTCCGGGCGGGGTTGGCCACAGCAGCCAGCCGGCGACGATGGCTAGCGCGACCGCGGCGACGGCCCCGGTGGCGGCAAGAACGCCACGGTTGCGTCGCGGGCGCCGGGCGCGAGCGACGGATTCGAACGTCTGCGGGGCGGGCGAGGAGGGGATCATTGCAGGACTCCATGGCTCGTTGAGGCGGCCACGTCGAGCACGAGGGGCACCGTGAGCACGGTGTAGTCGCGTTCGACCTGGATCCAGAGCCGGTACTGGCCGGCGGTAGGGAAGGTGTAGGTGAACGGGACGTCCGGGCCGTAGGCGGCGACGGTCTCGTCCGGGGCGCTGTCGCCGTTGACCGGGGCCAGGCCGGTCATCGCGGTCATGCCCGTGCCGGTGCCCGTGTCACCCGTGCCCGCCATCGGCATCGCGCCCATTGGCATGGTCATTTCGCCCATGCCCGCCATGGTCATGGCGCCCATGGAATGGGCATGGGCCCACACCGGCGCGTTCTGCACGGCCGCTCCCACTGCCTCGCCGGTGGTGGGCAACGGACCGGCAACGATCATGTGCCCGACCATCCCCAGCCAGGGCTGCAGGTCGGCGGTGTCGCCGGCTCGGGCAGTGATGGTGGTGGGTGATCCCGCCATCGCCCTGCTCGCCGTGACGGTGATGGAGGTCGCATCGATGACGGTCGACGCGGTGACTTGTCCGTCGCCCAGGTGGATGGGCGCTGCGGCGGTGCGGTCCTGGGTGCCCACCGACCCAGGGGTGTTGCCGGCCGGAGCGGCGTCGAGGCCCTCGGCCGCGCGGACCAGTTGCACGCCGCCGCCGCGCCGGACCATCTCCGCCGACAGGGCGTAGTGGCCCGGAGTGGGCAGGGAGAGATGCTGCTGGTAGCGGCCCGGTGCGGTTCGGATCGGGTGCAGGTGCCACAACTGCCCGGTTGGACCGACCAGGAGGAGGTGGATCAGCGCGTCGTCGTGCACAAGTAGGTCGTCGACCGGCGTACCGGTTGCCCCGTCTGTCAGGTTCAGCTCAACGTCGCCCGCCTGGCCCGCGACGAGAGCGCCGCCCTCGATGTCGAGGGTGACCGGTGGACGGGAGAAGTCGGTAACCAAGGGCTTGGCCACGGCGTAGGGGTCGGTGACGTTGTCGACGGTGGGATCCAACTGGCCACCTGGCTGCGGGGGCAGCGGCAACGACGCCGAAAGCACCCCACCGGTCAGTGCCACCGACATCGCCACCACCAGGCCGGCGGCGGGAACAAGTACCCACGCGCCGCGCCGGGCCCGGGTGGCCACCACCACCGAGACCAGCAGCAGCACGCCAGCTGCGAGCAAACCTCCGTAGACCGCTCGTTCCGGCGGGGACGCGGCCTGAATAGGCACGACGAACGGAATCCGAGCCACTCGTTGGCCGTCGCTGACTGCCAGTTCCCACGGTCCAGCCCGGTCCACCGCCACCGTGGCCGAATACGTCCCCGGTGTTGTGCCCAGTTCGACGCCGGTCCGCGCGGTCGCAGCGCCCGGCGCGGGCAACGAGGACGACCGGGTGCTGGTCCCGGTCGGGATCACTTCCAGCGCGAGGTATCCCGGGGCAGTGCCGGTGTGGGTGATGACGTCGGTGCGCAGCGGACCAGGCACTCCGGTGACCCGGCGGAGCACGAACGTCAGCTCGCGGTCGCCCAGGGTCTGCGCGACCGTCAGATCCCCGCCCGAGGACGGGGTGTCAGCGAATGCCGGTGCGATCCCAAGCGACCCCAGCAGCGCACACAGGCCCGCGAGCAGCGCCAGGCGACGGCCTATTACGTGCGCTCTGGTGGTCACACCGTGAACGTTAGGAACTCGGACGTCCGAGATCGTCACCGCTGCCGGGGACCCGCTATCCCCCGCACGGGGGACCCGCTGTGGCCGAGGACGGCCGATCATCGGCAGTGTGCACCCCCGCAACCACCTCAAGCTGCGCCACCGACTCACGATCGGCGGCGCGGGCGATCTGAGCAGCGCGCTGGCGCGCCAAGGACTGCTCGTGGCCGTGGTGTGCCTGCTCGCCGACGTGGCCGCCCTGCTGTCCAGTGGGCCCCTCGCCCAGCTGCGGGCCCAGGATTGGGCGGTACTCGGCGCGGTCGCGGTGGTGGACGCCGCCCTGGCCCTGCCCGCCCGCTACTCCGGATGGGTAGCCTTAGCCCACGCCGTCGTCAGGTTCGCCGCCGTCGGACTGCTCGGCGGATCGAGCTTCGCGGGTCAGGCCAACGGGGCCGGCACGCTGATCGCGGGATACCGCGCCGGTGCGTGGCTGCGCGGCGGTAACGCGTTCGTGGCGCTGGCGGTGCTGGCGCTGGGGGTCGGCGGCGCCCACCTGCTTTCTGGCGCGCACAGCGGAGAAATCCTGCCGGTCGAGGTCGTCAAGGAGGCCGTCCTGCCCTGGCTGGTCGGCCGCTACACCACCGCACGGCGGGCCTATATCGCCGAACTCGAACAACGCGCCGAAACCCAGCGCCGTGACGCTCAGGCCGCCGTCGAGTACGCGGTCGCCGAGGAACGCGGCGCCATCGCCCGCGACCTGCACGACGTCATCTCCCACCACGTCAGCGCGATCGGCGTGCATGCCGGCGCCGCACGCCTTGGGCTCAACGCCGCGGCCCGCCCCGAGGGCCTCGCCAAGTCGTTGACCGCCGTCGAGACCTCCAGCCGCGCGGCGATGCTCGACCTGCGCAGGCTCCTGGACCTGCTCCACGGCGACCGGGCCGACATCAGTAGGCAACCCGGACTGGACAACCTCGAGGAACTCCTCGACGGGGTCCGCCGGGCCGGTCTGCCGACCCGGGTCAGTACCCACGGCGCGCCTCGCCCGCTACCCGAGTCCCTCGACGTCGCCCTCTACCGGATCATTCAGGAGATGCTGACCAACGCCATGCGCCACGGCGACGGTGCTGGCGTGGAGATCCAACTGCATTACCTGCCAGCGTCGATTTCGGTGATCGCGCGCAACGGCTTCCGGACGAGCGTGCCAGCGGGACCGGCCGGGGCACCCGCCAACGATGACCGCAACGAAAGCGCGCGCGGACTGGCCGGAATCCGAAAGCGGGCGGCGCTGTTCAACGGCACGATCGCCCACGGCCCGGACCCGGCCGGCCGTCGATGGGAGACCATCGCCACCTTCCCACTCGGCGAAGACCAATGACGCTGCGGATTCTGCTCGCCGACGACCACGCCATGTTCCGCTCTGGGCTGCGGGCGATGCTCGACACCCAGCCCGACTTCGACTGTGTTGCCGAGGTTGCCGACGGTCGGGCCGCGGTCGCCGAAACCAGCCGGCTTCGCCCAGACGTCGCGATCCTGGACATACGCATGCCGAAACTCGACGGGCTCGCGGCCGCGGAAGCGATTCTGGCTTCCGACCTGGACACCAGAATCCTCGTGCTCACCACATACGACACCGACGAGTACGTCTACCGAGCACTCATCGCGGGCGCCAGCGGCTTCCTACTCAAGAGCCTGCCCCCTGAAGAACTCGTCGCCGCCATCCGAGTCGCCGCCCGAGGTGATGCGCTCGTCGACCCCTCGGTGACCCGCCGCCTCATCAGCCGATTCGCCGCCAGCATCGCACCCGTCAAAACGGTCGCCGCTCGAGCGCCGGGGCTCGAACGCCTCACCGCCCGCGAGAACGAGGTGCTCCTGCTGCTCGCAGCCGGCCACAGCAACACCGAAATCGGCGCCCGCCTCTACGTCGGCGACGAAACAGTCAAGACCCACGTCTCCCGGATCCTGGCCAAACTCGACCTACGCGACCGAGTACACGCCGTCGTCTACGCCCACCGACACGGGCTGATCGAGCACTAGCACTCCAGCCGTAGACGCTTCTATTCGTGTCAAGTCCTCGGAGGCGTCTCGTGGCGGTGGGAGTGTGACCTCGTCAAGGCTGGGGTGGATCTGAGAGTGTTGGGTGGTGAGTTCGGCTGGTCACGGACGTCGCCGGAAGCGTTCGCAGAAGAAGCTCCGGCTGCAGCGCGCGCGGCGGTCCGCCCCGCGCTTCGCTGGGCTCGACCACGACCACGACCACGACCTTGACCCGGCTGCGGTCGACGCTGACGGCGCGTGGGGGTACGTCACGGGAGTCGACCCCGCGGTGCTGGCTGATCCCGCCGCGATGTGGGAGCTGTTAGCCCGTCGCCGGTTCGCTGTCCCGACGCACGATCACCCAGGGGCTTGATCAGCGCGTGGGCACGCCCACTGCGCCCGGGCGGGTTGCTGATGGTGTTGCGCCCCGGCGAGCTCGGCCAACGCCGGACCTCCCACGGACACGCAGCAGTGGTGAGCACCGCGCGAGAGGCCGGGTTGAGCTACCTGCAACACATCGTGCTCGTGCACGTCCCCGCTACCGAGGCGGGCTTGGCGCACCCAGACTCGACCCGGCGCCCGCACGCACCGTTCTGGCCGGTCCACACCGACGCCCTCGTCCTGCAAACCCCGCCGGACCTGACCGAACCACTCCAGCAGTCGCCGCGTCCAGCGGCCCCCCTCACGAGCCTGGGGACGGCCGTCGCGGCCCGGTCCTCGGCGGCGACCGACGCTCCCACTGATCCGCCGGCTGATCCGCCGACCCTGCCCAGCATCGCCGCCGCTCGCGCCCCAGACCTATCACCCACCACGTTGACGCCCGCCGACATCAGCGGCGGCGCCGCCATCCCCAGCAGTCCTGAGGTCAGCGCGGAGCGGAGGGGAGAGGCTGCGTGAGTAGGCCGATCAGTGGGGGCCAGCGCCCAGACTGACTCCCGTGCACAGCGGCGAGGCCGCTACGTGCCCGACACCACGGCGCATCCGGCGCGGATGCTGCCCGCCGTCGCCACGGCTGCTATCTCGGGTTTGACTGAGCCGGGGGAGTTGGTGTTCGACCCGATGTGCGGGGCCGGCACCACCCTGGTGGAGGCGATGCATCTGGGGCGGGCCGCGGTCGGGGTGGACATCGAACCCCGTTGGAGCTCCCTGGCCCGCGACAACATTGCCCACACCCGCCGTCTCGGCGTGGGCGGCTACGGGCATGTGATCACCGGCGACGCCCGATCTTTGCCCGCGGTGTTGCCACCGCAGTACCTGGATCAGATGCGCGGACAGGTCAAGCTGGTCCCGACCTGCCCCTGTGGGTTTAAGAACTCTGTTCTGGCCTGTGAGCTGTGGGTATGCGCGTCATGCGGCTCGTTTGTATTCGTTGATGAGTCCGTTGAGGATCTTTCGGCGGTGGACACGCACGTCGGTGAGATTGACGGGCCGTACTGGCGGGGCGCCTGTGTCGCGCACGGTGAGGGCGGTGTTTGTTGTAGTGCGGGAGGTAAAGCCTGAGTACGTGGCGCAAATGTCGTTCGCCGTAGATGAGCAGTTGGTCGGTGCACTCGCGGCGAAGCGTGGAAATCCAGCGTTCGCAGATCGCGTTTGCCCGAGGCGCTCGATGGGGAGTCTTGATGATTGTTGGCCCTCGGATTCGAACACGGCGCCGAACGCGGCTGTGTATTTGGAGTCCCGATCTCGGATGAGGAACCGCACCGGCATCCGTAGTTCTGTGAGCAGGTTCCTGGCGTGCTGGAGGGTCCATGTGGCGGACCAGATCACGGTGCCAGCGCAGCGTGGAAGGAGTGACGAAGAATGTGTCCCATACCCGTCGCCCGATCAGCCGCGATAACGCTGCGAGCACGACTCGATCCGCGTGGGTGAGGTCCGGCCGGTGTACCTGGCGACGCAGGACCGCGACCTGGTGGCGCAGCACCAGGATCTCGATCTCCTTGGATCGGTCTCCGCGCGCCAGCAACAGAAGCAGTTGGAAGGCGCGCCGCAGCACCAGGTAGGCAAAGGACCAGAACACAACTACTGATCATGCCAAATCCGGCGACACGCGTGGACCCGAAACCGCAGCTCAAGCTCCGTGGCAGGGTTGTTGAACCCCACAGGCGCTGCCCACGTTCAGCGCGCTGTTCACGAGCAAGTATGCCCAGCAGGACATGATGTGGTTGCCGATATTCTTGTCGCCATCGCCGGAGAGCCAGTCGCCGGGGCAGAAATCCTCCAACGTATCCGCGCGCGGACCGATGACCGTGACGTCCCAGTCCAGGAGGAGACGGTGGCCGCGCACTCGGCCGCCGCCGCCGAGTGGGGCGCCCACCGGGCCGGCAGCTACGACTATTTGGCCGAGATCGTTCAACCGGCACTGGTCGTGAACGGCAGCGATGACATCGTCATCCCGACGGCCAACTCCTACCTCCTTCAATAACATCTGCCGAACGCTCAACCATGGTCCCAGTTCCAATACCCCGACCTGTGTGCCGTACACGTCATGCAGTTCCTCGACGCCTGACCGGTCCCGACCAAAGGCGCATTTCGAGCGGATATGCTGCCGCTCAGCCTTCGCCGGTGCTGTTGGCGCTTAGGCGTCCGGAGGTACGATCTTCACCAGCTGGATGCGCGAGGTCACGCTCAGTTTGTTGAAGACAGCTCTGAGATGTGTTGCGACAGTGTTGGCGGAAAGATAGAGCTCCGCGGCGGCCGACTTGTTCGTGTGTCCTTCCGCGATGAGGTGGGCGACCCGTCGTTCGGCGTCGGTCAGCGCACCCCACCCCTCGACGGGCCGTGTCGGCGAGGTGATCCAGCGGCGACGCGTCCCTAACGATCGCAGGAGCCCCTGGAGTCGACGTATCTCGCCGCGCGCGCCGAGACCTAGCAGGATGCCGCCAGCCTGGTCCAGGGCGGCAACGGCTTGGTCGCGCTGGCCGTCGCGGAGCAGGGCTTGGCCGTGGTCGCTGAGCGCGTCCGCGAGCAGTAGCGGGCGGGGTCCGCCGCCCAGGGCTTCGACCGCGCGGCCGAGTGTGTCCGGGTCATCGGCGAGGATTCCGTCGATGTGCTGTGAGGTTCCGACCGCGGTCAGCACCTGGGGGTTGCGCTGGGCCAGCGTGCGAGCCATAGCGGCCACGTCGCCGGCAAGGGCGTGGTCTGCGCTGCGGTGGGCGATACGCGCCGCCTCCACCATCCAGCTCGCTTCCCACCGGCAGCGGTGGCGCAGCGAGAGGGTCTCGTGGACGACCTGACGTGCGGGTTCCAGAGCACCAGCTAGGTCCCCTTCGCTTTCGGCCAGCCAGGCGCGCATGAACAACAACATCACCGCGCAGGTGCCGTCGTCGGCGCGGGGGATGGCCTCGGCGAGCTCGAGCTGTTCCTTGGTCGCTTTCGGGTCGCCCCGCAGCTGAGCTATGCGACTCAGCACCAGCCGCGCTTCGGTGAGGAAGGCATAGTCGTTCAGCTCCTCGCCCAGCCGCAGCACGGTCAGGGCGTCCGCCTCGGCGTCGTCGAGTCGTCCGAGGCTGTAGTCCTGCCACATGCGCGCGAACGCCAGCACGGATCGTGGTGCGCTCGCGCCCTGCTCACTGACGTCTCGTTCCGCCTGGGCGATTTGGTCGGCGCTGGTGTCGTAGCGATCGAGTAGTTGCAGCGTAAGGATCTCGTCCGCGGAGTAGGGGGCGCCGGTGAGAAGCCGAAGCCGCTGGAAATGCTCCAGGGCCGCCTCGTTGTAGCCGTCGTTGCGCTCGATCTCCCCAAGCGCCCACAACGCGGTCACCTGTGCAGTGGGATCACCCAGCCGCACCGCCTCGGCCAATGTCGCCTGTCCTGACTCCCGGCCGGCGGCGAGGTCCTCGTCTCGCGAGCACGCGAGTGCGCGCTGCGCCATCAACTGAGCGCGCGCTCTGTCGGACAGATCGTGCTGGGTGAGACTCTTCTCCGTCCGCTCACGGAGCTCGTGGAGCAATCCCATCGTCCACAGCGGCGTGGTGAGCAGTCCTTCGATCTGGGCGCTGGCTTCCGTACCAGGGTTGCGGGCGAGCAGTTCGTCGGCGACCAACACCGCCGCCCGAGCCTGGCGAGCCTGCGCCAAGATTGCGACGGTTTCCTGCCCAACCTCCATCCACCGCGGGTCGGCCGGGGTCAACAACGCGAACGCCGCGCGGATGAGCTCTACCGCCATGGACGGCGTTATCACGGCAACCTGCGCCGCGGCGCGACGCAGTACCGCGACTGCCTCGGCGTCTCCGGGTTCGGCGCTGAGTAACACGTGAGCGGCCGCGTCGACCGGGCTTCGTCCCGCGCGGTTGAGGTGTCGGGCGGCCGCGCGGTGCATCGCCTTGCGGACGGTGGCCGGGACGTCCTCGTACACCGCCTGGCGAAGCAGGTCATGTCTGAACGTCAATGTCTGACCGTCGTCATCGAGAACCCCGGCCCGCTCTAGGAGTTCCAAGCTCGGCAGGACCAGCCGCTCGGCTGACCCGTCCAGCAGCGCGGCCGCGTCGTCAGCGGTGAAGCACTGGCCCAAAATTGAACCCACCCGAACCAGGTTCACCGCCTCTGCGGGCAACGGGGCGAGCACGTTTCGCACGCCGATGATCAGCTGGGACGGCAAGCCGCTGTCGCTATCCGCTGCGGGAGATTTCCGTTCGGCCACCAGGCCCGCCAGAAGTTCCACCGCGAGGAAAGGGCTCCCAGCCGCACCACTGAGAAGTGCCCGCATCTGGTGACTGGGAGCGTCTCCTAGCTGGTCGATGGCGATCTGTTCGATCGCGCCGTCGCTCAACGGCCCCAATACGACCGTCTCCACCGGCATATCTCGCCGTGCAACATCGGTGATACCGCGAGTGGTGCTACGGCTGGCCAGTACCCAGACCACCGGTGAACCGGCCATGCGCGCCGGAAGGACGCGCAGCGCGAAGACAGTGAGTTCGTCCGCCCAGTGCACGTCGTCGACCACGACCAAGATCGCCGACCGCGCGGCTCGCTCCTCGAGCGCCGCGGCGAGCCGGTCAATCAACCACAACTCGCGGTCGTAGAGCGGGCCGAGGTCGTTGAACGTCGCCTCGGACAGTAAGGGCGATCGGCCTGAGCGCACCGCCGTTAGCAGCGCCGCCATCGGCGCTATCCGCGAGGACTCCTCGGCCCTGCCGACCCCGACGGCAAACCCCATGCGCGCCGCCTGCTCGGAAATGGCGTCGAGTAAGGCGGTCTTGCCGATGCCCGCCTCGCCGGAGACCACAACCACAGCTCCTTGACCACTCCGGGCGACCCGACGCAGAACCTCAAGGGCACGCCTCATCTGCTCGGAGCGGCCACGCAACGGACCGGGGCCCATACGAGCCTCCTCTGTCATCCCGTGCCCCGAACCGCACCGTCCAGCCATGAGGCGGCCAGGAAGCACTGCCTACAATCAAGTGGCCCGGTGCGTCGGGGTACCGTGCGGACAATGGCTCGGAGCGACGTGCCGCGGATCAGGGCGACTCCGCGCTGGAGGGAGCTGGACCGGCGGCGGTCCCAATCAGGACACCGCGTCGGCGCGCGGTGCCGAGCAGGCGATTCATGCCCGCCGGTGAGGCCTCGATGCCTCGTCGCGTTACCTCGCGCAACCGTGAAATCTCGGAGCTTGGTCATAATGGCCAATCGTCAACTTCGAGGCAGTACGGCGCACTCGCGTCGATCGGTGCGCGTCCAATGTTTTGAAACAGGGTCGGCAGCAACCTAGGTTGGCCCTGATCCACGTTGACGCACTCAGCCTAGCGAAGGAGTAGCAGACCGCAGGCTCGGGAAGCAGGTAAACCCATTACCAGTTTGCCGAGGTAGTCTGGGCTGGTGGCCGCCAAAAGCGAGCTGGGGCCCACTCTGCGTGCCTGGCGCGACAGACTGTCCCCGCAGGAAGTGGGGCTCGAGGCTGAGGCCCGGCGCCGCGCACCGGGCCTTCGCCGTCAAGAGCTTGCACGTCTCGCCGGTGTGTCAACCGAGTATGTGGTGCTACTGGAACAAGGCCGCGCATCCAGCCCCTCAGCGCAGGTCTTGGCGGCGCTGGCCAAGGCACTGCGGCTGTCCGAGGCGGAGCGCGCTCATCTGTTTCGCCTGGCTGGCAAGCCCGTGCCGGCAGCGGCCCGCATCAGCAACACTTTGCCGGCAGCGATACACCGGCTAGTCGATCGGGTGCAGGGCCCCGTTGCGGTCTACGACCTGCGGTGGGACCCAGTGGCATGGAACTCCATGTGGGTGGCGGTGATGGGCGACCCGCTATCCCGCCCGGAGTTGGAACGCAACCTCGCCTGGCGCCAGTTCACCGGCCTACCCACACGCGTCGTCCGGACGCCGAGCCAACAGCGGGCCTTCGAACAAGCCCTGGTCGCAGACCTGCGCGACAGCTCCGGGAAGTATCCAGACGACTGGCGTCTCGGGGAGCTCGTCGCCGAGTTGTGCGATGTCAGCCCAAGATTCCGCGAGCTCTGGGAGTCCCAGTGCGTCGCTACCTATACCGAGGAACACAAGACGATTGACATCCCTGGCTTAGGGCCCCTCGAATTCGACTGCGACATCCTCACCATCGAGCACAGCGATCTCCGCGTGGTCGTATACACCCCCACGCCGGACTCGTCGACATCAGCCCGGTTACACACGCTCACCGGTGCACTGAGCGGCAACCGGTCCGACTGAGGGAGCGGTCGACTCGCCGAGTACCCGGAGTCATCCGCACCAGGCCAGGCACACACTCCCGTGGGAGGCGAGGCCTCCGGCGTCGACGCGCGCGGCATCTAGGCCTGGCACCCGCACCCGTTGACTCAGTGGCGTTGGTTAGTGCGGCTCCGCCGCGCCTTGGGCTGGAGGGGATTCGGGAGGCGATGTGGGTTCCAGTACGTAGATGGGGATTTCGCGGCCTGCACGTGCCCGCTCCACGACGTAGAAGGGGTACGCGGCGTCGGCGCGCACCGACCATTCGACTTTCTCATCACCAAAGAGTTCGCGGGCCTTCCACTGACTCGTCACCGGGCCGTCTTGTAGATCGACAATCGGGTTTGCCAGTAGGTTGTAGTACCAACAGGGATTAGTGGCCGACCCCCCGGCCGATGCCACCAACGCGTACCGCCCACGATGTTCAACCCGCATCACCGGCGTCTTGCGAAGCTTTCCTGACCGTCCGCCCCTGCTGGTCAGTACAACGACCGGGCGGCCCCGCAGTGTCCGACCTTCTCGACCACCGGACATCACGTACCTGTCAACTTGATCGCGAACCTGCCCCTTCGGGCTGGGCTCATAGTCCCCACTTTGAGGCATCGACACGCTCTTCCAGGACTGTTCAACGAGGTAAAGGATCTCGCGCCGAGGCTGTCAACGGCTTCTTGCGGGCAGACCTGCTCCTACCGCCCTGAGGACGTGGCCGACCTCCCAAGGTGACTCGGACGATCCAGCCGGGCCCGGTGAGAAGACCACCCAGGCCGGCAACCCCGTACCACCTGAACTGAGTAGCGCTCGGCGCGAGCCTTTCTTGCTGCCGCTACTAGGCCTCATTGATTCGAGTGAGGACTCCCGGGCACCCTCCTGATTTTCCCAGAACCGAGCGTCTCGTCGAAAAGGGTGACGGGCGGGCGCGGACAGCAGAGCCCGCCGCGCCCAGAGTTGCTCAATCTGGGTGAGTCAGGGTCCGCGTGTGCCTGGTTGTCTATCCGGACAGCAAGCACACCGCGCCGCCGCACCGCCGGTGGCAGCGTTCGCCCACCGCCGGACGAATGCCATGCACACCGGGCGGTGCCGCGAGCGAACACCACGAATCGCTTGACGATCCCAGATGCAGCCTCGTCGAGATGACGAGCAAGACAGACTAGTCTGTATCGATTTCACCGGAGGAGAGAACGATGGCCGAGCAGCGTTCTGACCTCGACGTTCATCCTCGAAAAGCACTCGTGACCGGAGCGACGGCGGGCATCGGTCGGGCGGTTGCGCTGCGGCTGGCCGGGGACGGCTACCAAGTCATCGCGCACGGACGCGACGAGGCTCGAGGTATCGCTTTGGTGGCGGAGATCGTGGCGAAGAGCGGCCGGGCACGTTTCGTCGCCGCTGACCTCGCGGATAGACGTGAGGTGCAGCGCCTGGTCGAGGTTGCCGGCGAGATCGATGTTCTGATCAACAACGCGGGTTTCTCGGCGTGGGCGCCGACCGAGAAGCTCGACGACGCCGACTTCGATGCCATGCTCGCCCTGAACGTGCGCGCGCCGTTTCAGCTCGTCGCGGCCTTCGCGCCCGGGATGGCGGCTCGCGGTGAGGGCAGCATCATCAACGTCAGCAGTATGGCCGGGCGGGTCGGCTTGCCCAACGGTGCGGCTTACGGGGCCAGCAAGGCCGCGCTGGCCTCACTAACCCAGGGGTGGACCGCCGAATACAGCCCGCGCGGCGTCCGGGTGAATGCGGTCGCCCCCGGCCCGGTCTACACCCGCCCCCAGGCCAGGGAGCTCTTCGACAGCCTCGGGGCCACCACCGCGCTCGATCGCGCCGCCGACCCCGATGAAGTCGCCGAGGTCATCTCTTTTCTCGCCTCGCCACGTGCCAGCTACGTCACCGGCGCGATCGTCGCGGTCGACGGCGGCCGCACCGCGATCTAACTCAGCAATCGGAAGGTATTGGACATGTCTGGATTGGACGGAAAGGTTGCCGTCGTTACCGGCGGGAGCAGCGGTATCGGCCTGGCCATCGCGCAGCGGTTTGTCAAGGAGGGCGCCTACGTCTTCATCACCGGCCGACGGCAATCAGAGCTGGACAAGGCTAAGGCCCTGCTTGGCGGAAGTGTGACGACCGTGCCGGGTGACGCCACCAGTACCGCCGACCTCGACCGCCTCTTCGAGACGGTCGTGCAGGAGAAGGGGAAGCTGGATGTCCTGGTCGCCAATTCCGGTCGGGTCGAGCCGGAAGAGTTCGGGAAGATCACCGAGGGCAACTTCGACAAGACCTTCGACCTGAACGCCCGGGCGGTGTTGTTCACCGCGCAGAAGGCGCTACCGCTGATGCGGGATGGAGGGTCGATCGTCCTGGTCAGCTCGATCGCCGGCTACAAGGGCATCAACGGCTACACCACCTACAGCGCGACCAAGGCGGCATTGCGCTCCTACGCCCGCACCTGGACCCAGGAGTTCAAGGATCGCGGCATCCGAATCAACACCCTGAGCCCGGGGCCGATCGACACGCCGATCATGGATGGCCAGGCGGACACGAAGGAAGGCGCCGACGCCATCCGGGCCGCCTTCGCCTCGGTCATTCCGCTCGCCCGAATGGGACAGCCCGAGGAAGTGGCGGCCGCCGCCTACTTCTTGGCCTCCGACGAGAGCAGCTTCGTGGCCGGCATCGACCTCGCCGTCGACGGCGGCATGGCCCAGGTCTAGAGCCGACTCCCGACCGGCCACGCACCCCTGGAAGGACTCCACCATGAGCAACTCCGTGATCGGCCTGAGCATCGACTGCGCGGACGCCGCCAAACTGGCCCAGTTTTGGGCCGATGTCCTCGGTCGAGAGGTGAACCCCCGACCAACCGCCGAGTTCGCCGCCATCGACGCGACCGACTCGACACAGGGCCCACGACTGGCGTTCCACCAGGTCCCCGAGGTCAAGACGGTCAAAAATCGGCTGCACCTGGACATGATCAGCAGCGAATTCGCCGCCGAAACCGACCGGCTGCTGTCTCTGGGCGCCACCCGAGTGAACGACGTCGAGCAGGGCGGCGCGCGCTGGACCACCTTTCTCGACCCCGAGGGCAACGAGTTCGATCTTGTTGCCGGCTAAGCCCGGTCGGTGACACCGCACGACAAACTCCACCAGGGGAGGACCCAGCACGATGCAACGCCGAGACCAGGATCTAGTGGCTGAGCCGTACGTTCCCAGCTCCAGCGAGCCGGTGCGAGAGCAGGTGGCGCTCTACGAAGCCTCCGGCGGAGAAGAAGGTGGCACGCTCGAAGGGCGCCCCGTCGTCATCCTCACCATGACCGGCGCCACCAGCGGCAAAGTCCGTAAAACGCCGGTCATGCGGATCGAGCATGACGGCATCTACCTCGCCGTGGCTTCCAACGGTGGCGCGCCGAGCCACCCCGCCTGGTATCACAACCTGATCGCCCACCCTGAAGTGCGCCTACAAGACGGGGCCCAGGTGCACTCCCTGTGCGCCCGCGAGGTGTTCGGGCAAGAAAAAGCGCAAGCCTGGAAACTGGCCGAATCGCGGTGGCCATACTTCCCGGACTACCGCGCTAAAGCAGGACGGGAAATCCCGATCCTGCTCCTCGAAGCCGTAAACGCCACACATGACGGTCCAGCGACTACCTGACATCCCCACGAGATCGGAGAAGCACGCCGTCAATTCGTGCTCGGCGTCCAAAAGAAGCCGATATAATTCTCCCACGTATCCGACGGTCTCGCAGACGCAGCGGGAAGCGCGCTCGGCGACCCTGGCTACCAGGGTAGCGACATGACGAACCGAACAAAAAATAGCCCGGGCGCGAACGCACCGAGGCTGATCGCAACTACAACATCGCGCTCGCCTCCTCCGCGTAGGCGTTGAGCAGGCCAACGCGCATCTAAAACTGGATAACGTTGACAAGTCGCTACCGCGACAGCCTCGACGGATTCGACCGCACGGTCTCCGCAATCGCCGGACTCGCCATGGTCAACGAAAAAGCTCCGAACGCCAACGTATGTTCACCAGATTCAACAAACGAACCTTGCCCAATAAGTTCGCTGATCGGAGCCACGATGGCCACGCCCGAACAGAACAAACAGCTTGTCCTCGAAGCGTTCGACACGCTGTTCAACCGACGCGACTACGCGCGCGCCGAGACATATTGGTCGCCGCACTACATTCAGCACAGTGCGCACATCCCACCGGGTCGAGACGGCCTGTTCAGCCTGGTCAAGGCCCTGCCGGACACGTTGCGCCACGAAACCGAGCTGATCATGGCCGAGGGCGACATGGTCCTGCTGCGGGGCCGTTTCTCCGGGCACGGCCAGCCGGCGCCGTGGATCGTGGTGGACACCGTGCGGGTGCGCGACGGCGAGCTCGTCGAGCACTGGGACGTCATCGAAGACGAGGTATCTCGCGAGGCCTCGGTGAGCGGGCTGCCGATGTTCGGCGACACCTTCCCCGAAGACCGCGCCGAAGCCATCTGATGGCGCCGCTGACGAATTCTCCTGCGGCAAGGAGCAACACGATGGATGTCTCCTACCAGTTCGCGATCTCGCTAGGTTCGCCCGATCGAGTTTCTTGACAGATAGGTCTACCTATCCCGATCGTTTTGCCGCTCGAACTGGGACGCGAGCACGTCGAGTGCGAGCTCGCCCCATGACACCTCACGATCGTCGAGCGGACGCGCCCCCTGGCGCGAGGACGTCGGGCCGGAATGGACCAGCTTCCCGCTCGCCCGACTGCGCTACACCGTCGCAGACAAGTCGTGGACCTTGTACTGGCGTGACCGCAATCTCCGCTTTCACAGCTACGACCTACTCCCTCCCTCACAACAAGTCGAAGACCTCCTCACTGAGATCGACCGCGACCCAACCTGCATCTTCTGGGGATAACCCAAGGGCCGCCAAGCCCCCAACCCCTGGCCCAGACTCAGGTGGGGCCACTCACCTCCGTCACGGTGGAGCCAGTTTGGGTTGACATCGCCATCCCCGCCATACCCGAGAGCCTGGCACGTTCGCCCGACAGTCCCACCCGAGGAATCACACGTTCATGCGGTGCCCGAGGGGCCGGCGCGGCGCGACGCTCCCACTACCTCGACACCGCCAGCGAACTCGGTAAGGAGCACCCCATGACCAGCACTCAGCAGAGCTTGCGCGGCCGGATCGCCCTCGTCACCGGCGCCACCTCTGGCATCGGGCGCGCCACTGCCATCCAGCTGGCCCGCGAAGGCGCCGAGGTCATCGTGCACGGCCGCGATCCGGAGCGGGGTGAGCAGGTCGTCGCCGAGATCGCGGGGGCGCTGGGAAAGGCGCGCTTCGTCGCGGCTGACCTGTCCGACCCGACCGAGATCCGCCGGCTCGCCGACGAGGCCGGCGAGGTCGACGTGCTGGTCAACAACGCCGGGATCTCCTGGTTCGGCCCCACCGCGGACCTCGACGTCGCCACCTACGACGCGCTGTTCGACAGCAACGTGCGGGCCGCGTACTTCCTGGTCGCGGCGCTGGCACCCCGGATGGCGGCCAACGGCGGCGGCAGCATCGTCAACGTGGCCAGCATGGTGGCCGCCATCGGCATTTCCGGCGCCGCCGCGTACGGCGGTACGAAGGCGACGCTCGCGGCCATGACCCGCTCCTGGGCGGCCGAGTTCAGCCCCCGGGGCGTGCGGGTCAACGCGGTCGCTCCGGGCCCGGTGTACACCGCCGCCGATCCGGCACGCATCGAGGCCCTCGGGGCCACCACGCTGCTCGGTCGCGCGGCGCAGGCCGACGAAATCGCCCAGGTGATCACGTTCCTGGCGTCGCCGGCGTCGGCCTACGTCACCGGCGCCACCGTTGCCGCCGACGGTGGCCGGACCGCCGTCTGACCGGCGCTTGCGCACCACCCCAAGTCAAGACGCTGATTCAAGGAGAAGAGCCACAATGGCCGACCACACCCACGACACCGCCCCCACCCAGTTCGTCGAGGCCAGCGGCATCCGTTTCGCCTACCGGCGCTTCGGTAACCCGGATGCCAGCCGGTACCCGATCGTGTTCTTCCAGCACTTCATCGGCAACCTCGACGACCACGACCCGGCGATCAGCGACGGCTTCGCCACCGACCGCGAGGTCATCCTGTTCAACAACACGGGAGTCGCCTCCACCAGCGGCCTGGTCCCGGACACCATCGAACAGATGGCCACCGACGCCGGGGCCTTCATGGACGCCCTGGGAGTGACCAGCGCGGACCTGGTCGGCCACTCGATGGGCGGCCTGGTCGCCCAGCAGGTCGCCATCCAGCGGCCGGACCTGGTCCGGAAGCTGGTCCTGGTGGGCACCGGGCCGCGTGGCGGCGTTGGCATCGGCGAGATGCCGGCGGAGACCGCCGCGCTGTTCGGCGTCACGCTGCCCCGGCAGGAGGACATGTGGCTCCCGGTCCTGTTCGCCCCGACCGAGACCAGCCAGAAGCTGGGCCGCGAGTACGTGGAGCGGATCGTGGCCCGCAAGGACCGCGACGCCTCCCCGTTCGGCGAGCAGGTCTTCGCCGGCCAGGGCGCCGCGATCCACACCTACGGCACCACGAAGGACCCCGCCTACGCGATCCTGAAGAACATCAAGGTCCCGGTCCTGGTGGTCAACGGCACCGACGACATCATCATCGCGACTATCAACTCGTACATCCTTCAGCAGTTCCTGCCGAACGCCGAGCTGATCATCTACCCGGACGCCAACCACGGGGTCCACTTCCAGTACCCCGACCTGTTCGTGACCCACACCAAGCTCTTCCTCGACCGTTAGGACAAGACCGCGGGACTGTCTCGCTAACGGTGATTCCGGCAGCTTTGGTTAGTAGGTTTCGGCTGCTGGGAATCGGTCGGCGAAGGTGACGGCGAAGGCGGTCTGTGCACTGCCTTTTATGGCGCGATCTCCGCCCGGCTCGGGGCACCCTTGCGACCCCTTCCGAGTACAGTGTGGACCGTTCCCGATCTTGTAGACAGCCGGTCGTAGACTGCCGCTGATCGCAGCGGAGGTACTCGCGTGGCGACACGCCGACACTTCACCCAGGAGTACAAGGACCAGGCCGTTAGCCTCGTGCTCAATTCCGGCCGCACTATCGCTGAGGTAGCGAAAAGTATCGGCGTCCACGAGATGACGTTGGGTAAATGGGTGAAGTCAGCAAGAGAGTCCGGTCGCACTCCTGACAAGGACTTGTCCGAGTCTGAACGTGCCGAACTGATACGGCTACGTAAAGAGATCGCCATTGTGAAGATGGAGCGGGACTTCGCAAAAAAAGTTGCCACCTGGTTCGCGAAGGAACAGCCGTGAAATACGCGGCGATCGCGGACTGGGCAACCGATGAGCAGTTTTCGGTTACGTTCATGTGCGACCAGCTCGGAGTGATCCGGCAGGGCTACTACCGATGGCTGACCTCAGGGCCGTGCCAGCGCGAACGCACCGACGCCGAGCTCACCGAGACCATCCGCGAGATCCACCAAGACCTGCACGGCCACCCCGGGGTGCGCCGGGTCTGGGCTGAGCTGGTCGTGCGCGGCGTGCGGACCGCTCCCAAGCGGGTCTGGCGCCTGATGCGTGCCGCCGGCCTGCAAGGACGCCACCCCCGAGCCTGGAAGAAGACCACCGTCGCAGGTCTACGCCCTATCGACGCCCCAGACCTGATCGGCCAGGACTTCACTGCCGACGCACCCGACACCCGCTGGTGTGGCGACATTACCTACGTCCAGACAGTCGACGGCTGGGTCTACACCGCGACTGTGATCGACCTGCACTCCCGCAAAGTGGTGGGCTACGCCGTCGCCGATCACCTGCGCACCAGCCTCATCGTCGAGGCCCTCGCCGCGGCACTGGTCACCCGTAAACCCCTGGCCGGGGTCATATTCCACAGCGACCGAGGCTGTCAATATACGTCCCGAGAATTCGCTAACTTCTGCACCGAGAACGGCGTACAGCGCTCAATGGGTCGGCGCGCTACTTGTTTCGACAACGCGGTCGCCGAATCATTCTTCGCAACCTACAAGAAAGAACTCATCCACACCCGGCCATGGAGCGGTGCGACCGAAGTACAACAACAGACATTCCTCTGGATCGAAAGCTACTACAACCGCCGCAGGCGACACTCCACACTCGCCTACTTGACACCCATCGAATACGAGCTAGGGTTCAGAAAACTTACCGAACTGGCAGCCTAAACCAGTGTCAATGAAATCGGGAACAGTCCAGTGCACTCGCGCTGCGCTCAGGAGACCCAGACATTCAGGAGGACCAATGTCTTCGGACGCACTGCACTTCGATCGGGACTACCCACAACTGGTAGGGGATCGAGGTCTGATCGAACCCGCCCCTCGCCGGGTGCGGGGTTATTTCGATGGGGAACTCGTGTTCGACACGATCGGAGCCCGCTACGTCTGGGAGATCCAATACTACCCGCAGTATTACATTCCAGTGTCCGACGTTCGCATGAAGTTTTTGGAGGACGAGGATCACGTCCAGAAGTTGCAGCTTGGTTCCTCGCGCCTTTACTCGTTGGCGTCGTCGAAACGCACATCAAAGTCCGCAGTCCGTCTTTACGGTACGGGGCCGGTCACGAATTACATGCGGTTCGAATGGGACGCGCTCGATTGGTTCGAAGAAGATGAACCTATTATCCTTCATCCGCGCAACCCATACGTGCGTGTTGACACGCTGCGCTCTCATCGCCATGTCAAGGTCGAGCTTGACGGCGTCCTGTTGGCCGATACGCGAAGCTCACTGATGCTGTTCGAAACAGGCCTGCCCACCCGCTACTACATCGACCGCACCGATATCAATTTTTCTTACTTGGAGCCGAGCAAAACCGAGAGTGTCTGCCCGTATAAGGGGGTCACATCGGGGTACTGGAGTGCCAAAGTCGGCGAGGCTGTGTATGCGGACATCGCCTGGGCCTACGATTACCCGCTGCGCGAGGTCGGCCCTATCGCTGGAACGATCGCTTTCTACAATGAGAAGCTCGATATCTCCATCGATGATGCTCGCTTACCGAGGCCCCGTACCATTTTCGCATAGCAGGTTCCCGAGGACGTGGCGCCCCACCGAGCACCAGGGGCGTTGGGAGCGGGTTGTCCGGAGAAGTTCTTGATTGCACCCATTCAATCATCGCGCAGTTGTCTCGCGGAGGAGGAAGCCAATGGCTGACTTGGTGAAGAAATACAGCATTTCTTCTGAACTGGCACAGAGAATGGTGGATGAAGCCGTGGCGAAAGCCAGAGAACTTGGCGTTAACGAGAACGTGACTATTCTCGACGACGGCGGCAATCTGAAGGCCTTTAGTCGAATGGATGGCGCCCCGATCCTTTCCATTGAGATGGCGCACAATAAGGCGTATACAGCTCTATTCGGAGTTTCCACGCAGGAGTTCTTCGACTTTATCCAAGGCGATCCGTCGCTTTTGGCCGGTATCCCCGCGCTTGCACGTGTGGCGGCGTGGGGTGGGGGTTTTCCCATCAAGGTGGACGGGGAGGTTGTGGGGGCTATCGGGGTGAGCGGAGCCCCCACCCTGGAGAGTGATGTCGCTTGCGCGAGTGCCGCCCTGGCACTGGTCGATGATGCGGCGCCGGCCGAGGAGCAATAGCAGCTGGAGCGACCATGAAGGCCTCCACGCTGGCGGCCCGCGCCACCATTCCGACCCCCGCGCCCGACCCACCGTCGGCGGGCGCCCGCCCGGGCCCTCGGCGTGGTCTCGTGCTGGGCACGGCGCTCGTGGCGGCCCTGGGGATGTTCCTGTCCATCTACAACGCCGCGATCGCCGGCAGCGACTACTCCGAGATCACCAAGGAGCTCGGCGGCTCGCAGGTGGACATCCAGTGGGTGACCACGGCGTACCGGGCGAGCCAGGGCTTGGTCATCCCGGCCGCCGCCTGGCTGTGCCGCCGCTTCGGTACCCGCCGGGTCTTCCTCGCCTCGATGCTGCTCTACGCGCTGACCTCGGCCCTGTGCGGCGTGGCCGGCAACCTGGACGTCCTGGTTGCGGCACGCGTGCTGCAGGCTGTGCCGGGCGCGGTCACCCCCGTCGTCTGCATGCTGATCTTCTACGCGGTGGTGCCGCTGGATCGGATGGCCGCCGTGCTCAGCGCCTACGTGATCGTTGGTGGTCTCCGGCGTCGGGTTCGCCCCGCTGGTCGGCGGCTTCCTCGGTCAATACGTGACCTGGCGGATGATCTTCTTCGGGGTCGTCCCGGTCGCCCTCGTCGTGATGGTCGCCGGCGCGCGGCTGCTGCCGGCCACACCCGGGCGCCCCGGGGAGCGACCGGACCTGGCGGGCCTGCTGCTCTCGGGCGTCGGGCTGGCCAGCCTGCTGATCGCGGTGTCCAAGGGCCAGGACTGGGGCTGGACCAGCTACCCGGTGCTGATCCTGCTCACCGTCGGGCTGGACGCGCTGGCGCTGTTCGTCTACGTCGAGCTGCGGGTCGCCCACCCGCTGCTGAACCTGCGGATCTTCCGCAACGCCTCCTTCGTGATGGCCGCGCTGCTGATAGACGTCATGTTCACCGGGTTGTTCCTGGTGCTGGCGCTGGTCCCCAGCTTCCTCACCCAGGTCCAGGGGCTGACCCCGACCAACGCCGGGCTGGTCATGGTGCCGCAGGCGCTGGCCTGGATGGTGGCCACGCCGCTGGCGGTGCGGCTGTTCGTCCGCCGCGGTACCCGGCTGCCCGCCGTCCTCGGCACCGTCCTGCTCGGCGGCGGCACCCTGATGCTGGTCCGGATCAATGTCGACCTGCCGCGCCCGGAGCTTGCGCTGTGGTTGAGCGTGCGGGCGTTCGGCCTGGGTCTGGTCGCCACGAGCATCCTCGGCGCCAGCGTCGCCACGCTGGCCCCGGCCGTGGTGCCCGACGCGCTGGCGATCCGGCTGGTCTTCCAGCGGATCGCCTCCGGGATCGGCGTGGCCCTGCTCACCGCGTTGGTCAACGCCCGCCGGCAGCAGATCTTCGCCGACCGGGCCGCGCTGCTCAGCCCGGACCGGGTCGCCGGCGACCCCCGGATCCAGCACATGCGCGAGCAGGGACCAGACGGGCTGCTGCCGCTATGGCAGCAACTGCAGAACCACAGCCTCGCCCAGGCCTACAGCGACGTGTTCCTGGTCAGCGGCGCGCTCACGCTGCTCTGCGTCGTCGGGATCCTCATCGCCCGATGCGGCCCGGCCCCCGGCCGGCGCGCCTGAGCCCCCTCAAGTGTCCGGAGGCGCGAACGGGAGCATCAGTAGCGCGGCGAGGATGAGGAGTGTGGCGAGTGCCCGGCGCGGATACCCGCTGTTACGGAGCGTCTCTGAGCTGGTTGTGGTCTGGCGCGGCGTGGCCGAGCGGAGGCCTGTCTTTGGCGCGCATCGATTGGGGAGCTTGTTGTTGCCTGGCCCCATCAGCGATCCAATTAGCGGCGGGTCCGCTAGGGAATTTGACCCTGGGCTTAGCGCAGCGCGATGGCGTTGGCTGGGGAGCCGACGCCGCCGACGAGGTTGAGCGGGGCCATCGTCAGGAGGAACGTCCACCGCTTGTCGGCGGCGCAGGCGGCCGCGAGCGCGTCGAGGTTCCATAGTTCTCCGATGGGCATTCCGAGCAGGCCGATGAGCGCGCGGTGCATGACTCCGGAGTGCGGATCGTGAGCCCCTGCCTCTCGCTCGGCTTGGGTGTAGAAGGGGCTGTCGGAAGCGGCGGGCCAGCATTCGAGGGCGAAGTTGTCCGCGGCGACGAGGCTGACGCGGTGGTCCCAGAGCCAGGCCATGATGTCGTGAGACTGAGCGAGGCCGGGGTGGACCTGTTGGGTGCGCAGGTCTTCTCGTACGGCGGGGCTGGCTTCGGTGAGGTACCAGTGCAACCAGCCGAAGCGGATGAGCACGATGTCGCCGGGCCGCAGAGCGGTGGCTTGAGCGGTGCGGGTGTCTTCGAGTTCTTGGGCGGTTACCGCCTGGCTGGAGTGGTGATTGAGGGCGCGGCCTTGGGTGCGCAGGTGGCGGTCGACGTCGAGCAGGACCGCGCGGCCGGCCATCGGGAGGGCAGCGAGGTGGTGGATGCTGAGCAGTTCGTCGCCGGGCACGAAGCGGTGTGGGTCGGCGCCGTTGTAGAAGCCGTGCTCGGGGTGTCCGATGTGCCGCAGCCCGTCGAGTTGTGAGCCGTACTGGGTGTAGAAGCTGTCCAGCCACTCGTCACGGTGATAGGGCGTGCGTTGGAAGATGTGGTGCTCGATCGGCTCGCGGGTGGGGGCAAGCGGCGGGTTGATCGCCGTCGAGGGCAGATCGAGGGAGAACGCTGCGCCCTCGCGCACCTCCTTGGCGGCGGATTTCAGGTCGTTGAGCGCCAGGAAGTTGAGGGTGCCGAGTTGGTCGTCGGCCCCGAACAGTCCCCAGCTGGATCCCGCTGGTGCGTCGGCGCGGGCGCGCAGCGCCGCATAGTCGGGCAGATCCTCCAGCGACGGGCTCGCCTTGGCGTGAGGCTTGGTCATCGGGTTCCGTTCGTCGCTGGTCGGCGCTGGATTCGGGGGTGTCTCGACGTGGTGGTCCCCGTCAGCCGGCGCGCAGACCACCGCCAAGGGCTTCGCTGATCGCGCTTGCAGCGGCCCGCAGGGGCGGGAGGTACTCGCCGATCAGGCGGTCCATGGAGCACTCCAGGGTGCCGCAGGACAACGACAGGGCGGCGATCGCGCGCCCGTCGCTGTCGAAGACCGGCGCGGCCGCGGAGCGGCGCCCGATTTCGAGTTCCTGGTCGACGGCGTCCCACCCGCGGTCGCGGACCACGGTGAGTCGGGCGCGCAACGCGGCCGGGTCGGTGAGCGTCGATTCGGTCAGGGCCGGAAGTGGGGCCGACCCGAGCACCGCCTCGAGGTCGGCGGGCGCGGCGTAGGCCATGAGCACGTGGCCCATCGAGGTGGCGTGCGCGGGGAGTCGGGTCCCGACGGCCAGGTTGATGCTGGTCACCCGACCTCGCTGGACCCGGTCGACGTAGACGACGTCGCGCCCGTCGAGCGCGGCGAGCGAGGTGCCGACACCGATCTCGTCGGTGAGCTCCTCCATCAGCGGGCGCGCCACGTCGGTTAGGCGGACCGAGGACAGGTACGCGTAGCCCAGCGCCAGGACCTTGGGGGTCAGCGCGAACTGGCCGGCGCTCGAGCGGGCATAGCCCAGTCGCTCCAAGGTCAACATGATGCGCCGCACGATCGGCTTGGACAGACCGGTGAGCGCGCCGAGCTCACCTACACCCAGCAGCGGGCCGCGCCCGGCATAGGCGGCGATGACGGCCAGACCACGCTCCAAGGTCTGCAGATGGTCGCGTCGCTCGTGCTCGTCCGTCACCGGACCTCCTTGACATCACCAGTCGCTAGGCGCATTCTCGCATGTAGTCGCATTGCGGCACAAGAGATCGCAATGCGACATCACAACACTCCCAAGGAAGTGAGACCCCGATGACGAACGATCGCGTGCTCACCGTGGTGGAGGAGCTAGAGCGCACGCTCGTCGAGTTCATCCGCACACACCGCATCACCCACGCCGAATACCGGTCCGCGACCGATCTGCTCGTGGCCGAGGTACAGGCGGGCGAGGGCAGCCTGCTGTTCGACGTCTTCCTCGAAGCCGCCGCCACCGACATGGACAACCACGGCCGCGAGGGCAGCATCGAGGCGATCGAGGGCCCCTTCTACCTGCCGGGCGCACCCTGGCTGGACGGCCCGCCCTACGTGCTGACCCAACGCCCCGACGAGGCAGGGATCCCGCTGGTGTTCCACGGCCGCATCAGCACCGAGCGGGGAGACCCGCTCGCCGATGTGGAGCTCGACCTCTGGCAGGCCGACACTCACGGCCAGTACTCCCAGATCCACCCGGGTATCCCGGAATGGAACCTACGGGGCCGGTTCCGCACCGACGGCCAGGGCCACTTCGCCGTGCGCACGATCGCGCCGCCGCCCTATGAGATCCCCAAGGACGGCCCCACCGGCACCGTCCTGTCCGCGCTCGGGCGGCACTTCTTCCGCCCGGCGCACCTGCACCTCAAGCTGCGCCACGACTACTTCGGCGAGCGGACCTCGCAGCTTTACTTTCCCGCCGGGGAGTATCTCGACAGCGACGTGGCCAACGCGGTCCGCACCGAGCTGGTACTGGAGACCACGCTCGTCGAGGACCCGGAGCGGATCGCGCACCAGGGCCTCGGGCAGGCCTTTGTCGACGCCCGCTATGACTTCGCCTTCGCCCCTACCGGGGCGGTGCCGGGTGCCTGAACCGACCTGCCCAAAATCCGCGGACGTGCTGCGGATCGCGTGCCTGCGCATCCGGCTACTGGACATCCCACTCGTGCGGCCACACAAGTTCTCCGTCACCACGATGCACACCCAAGGCGTGCTGCTCATCGAGCTCGTGACCGAGGACGGCATCGTCGGCTGGGGTGAAGGCGTCGTCCCAGGCGGCCCCTGGTGGGGCGGCGAGTCCGTGGAAGGCATGGCGGCCCTGGTCGAACACCACCTCGCCCCGCTGACCGTCGGCCAGGACGTGCTGCGACCCGAGGTACTTGCCCGACGGCTGGAAAGCCTGGTCGCAGGCGCACCGTTCGCGCGTGCCGGCGTGGAGATGGCGGCCTGGGACGCGGCCGGCCGCGCGCTGGGCGTGCCGGTGCACCAACTGCTCGGCGGGGCTCACCGCGACCGCCTGCCGGTCACCTGGGCCCTGGGCGCCGAGCCCGCCGACGTCGTCGCCCAGGAAGCCCACAGCCTGCTAGCCGAGGGACGCCACGGCTCGTTCAAGCTGAAGATGGGCGCCGCCCCGGCCGAGGCGGACGTGGCCCGGGTGCGCGCGATCGCCGACGCGCTGGGCGGCGCGGCCCCACTGGCGGTCGACCTGAACGGGGCGTGGGACTCCCACACCGCGCGGCGCTGGCTGCCCGCGCTCGCCGACGCCGGAGTGCACCTGGTCGAGCAACCACTCCCAGCGGCCGACATCGCCGGCCTGGCCCGGCTACGCGCCCAGTCACCCGTCGCGATCATGGCCGACGAGTCGCTGCGCACCCCGGCAGACGCCCTGCGCCTGGCAGCCGCCCACGCCGCCGACGTACTAGCTATCAAGATCGGCAAGAGCGGAGGCCTGTCCGCGGTCCGGCGCGTCGCGGCCGTCGCGGAGGCCGCCGGCATGGACTGCTACGGCGGCACCGCGATCGAAACCTCACTGGGCACCGCGGCCAGCGCACACCTGTTCTGCGCCACCACGCCACTAGACGCCGGCACCGAGCTGTTCGGGCCGCTGCTGCTCGACGACGACATCGTCACCGAACCGGTGACCTACCAAGCCGGCCAACTGCTGCTGCCCGCCGGCCCCGGATTCGGAATCACCATCGATGAAAACAAGGTGGCCAAATATGAACGCCGCTGACACCCACGCGAGCCGGCACACGCTCACCTTGCGCGGACCACGTGTGGTGTTCGGCCCAAGGGGCGCCCGCACCGACCTTGCCGCCGAGCTCAACCTCCTGCCGGCCCCGCAGGGCGCTGCTGCTGGCCAGCCCACGCGAACGCAAAGCCCGCGCGGACGTGCTCGACCCGATCCGTGACTGGGTGGTCGGTCACGTCGAAGACATCCACCGGCATGTATCCGCCGCCGCCGCCCGCGCCGCCGCCGCCCGCGCCCAGGAAAACACCGCAGACAGCCTGCTCTGCGTCGGCGGTGGCTCAGCGGTCGGCATGGCCAAGGCCATCGCGCTGCTGCTCGACCGCCGATGTCACCAGAGTAGGTGCTGCGGTCGGGGCCAGGCGGGCGCTCAGGCACGCCGAGCGTCGTGCAGCGCCCGGGCCGCATCGAGGTGCTCGAGCATCACGCGGTGGTGGTTGACGACGGCGATCCGAGCGGCGTCGGCGTCCTGCGCTTCGATCGAGGCCACGATGGGCTCGTGCAGCGCCAGCTGTTGTTCCGGGTCGGCGTCGCGCAGCCAGGCGGGCACAGACTCGCTGTCGACCCACTGCTTGAACTCGTAGGACAGCACGGCGGTGTGCACACCCTTGTACATCGCCGCGAGGTAGGGGTTGCCGGCGCCGCGGACGACGGTGGCGTGGAAGACGGTGTCGGCGGCGATCCACTCGGAGGCGTTCCCCGCGGCCTCCTGTAGCCGCTCCAGCGCGTCCCTGATCCGGGCGAGCTCGCCCTCCCCGAGAGCGGGTTCGCGGGTGGCCGCCTCCTGCACGCCGACGGTCTCGAGCCAGAAGCGCAGCTGCATCAGATCGCTGACCGAGTGCTCGTCGAGATCGAGCATGAGGTTGACCGAGGCGGCGACCATCGTCTCCGGTCGTCGCACGACATAGGCCCCGGATCCGCGGCGGATCTCGACCAGACCCATCAGCGACAGGGTGCGCAGGGCCTGGCTGACGGTCGGTCGGCTGGCGCCGAATCGCTCGGCGAGATCGCGTTCTGAGGGCAGCCGGGATCCTTCGACGATGTCCTCGCTGATGATCAGGCCGCGGATCCGGTCGGCGAGGTCGTCGGACAGGCGAGTGGTGACGAGCGGTTCGATGCCGGGAAGGGCGACCGGCGCGGGGCGGCGCCGTGGTGTGCGCACTTCTCGGGTCGACTCGGCCACGTCGTTCCTCTCGGCTCGGCGGCACCTCGGGCACCGGCGCATCTGACGGGAATCTTGACACTACCGCAGCGGCAAAGCCACAATGTGGCCATGCCACTTGGCCACACTTGGCCCGGAGGGTAAGGCCCGAGCAAGGAGGAAGGCCGATGACTGCATCGCTGCACGTCTCCGATCCGGGAATGCACTGGACGGTGCCCGACACCCGCGAGCTTGCGCTGCGCATCCGCTTGCGTGCGGTGCGGATGGTGGCCCCGCAGGGATTCGGGTACCTCGGTCAGGCCCTCTCGGCGGCTGAGCAGGTCGCGGCGGTGTTCGCCACCGCGCGACCGGGGCTCGATCGCCTGGTCTGCTCGCCGGGGCACTACATCATCGGCCCGTTCGCCGCGGCGGCCGAGCTCGGCCTGCTCGACGAAGCGGCTGTTGCGGGTTACGGCCAGAACGGGTCGGTGATCGAGGCCATCGGTACCGAGCGTTCGCCGGTGGTCGACTACACCTGCGGCTCGTTGGGCCAGGGTCTGTCGGGCGCGATCGGGTTCGCCCTGTCGGACCGGCTGCGCGGGCGCGACGCTCGCACGTTCGCCATGGTGAGCGACGGCGAGTTGGAGGAGGGGCAGGTGTGGGAGGCGGCGATGTTCGCTGGCCATCACCGCCTCTCTCGGCTCACTGTGCTGCTGGACGCGAACAACTCGCAAGTCGACGGGCCGGTGGACTCCATCACGACGATCGAGCCGATCGCCGACAAGTGGTCGGCGTTCGGCTGGCACGTGATCGATCTGGACGGGCACGACATCGACGCGGTGGCCGACGGTCTCGCCGTGGCCGACGCCGAATGCGACCGGCCCAGTGTGCTGGTCTGCCGTACGTCCACCGTGCACGGGCTGGACTGCCTGCCGCCCGATGCGGATGGCCACTTCATCAAGCTGCCCCCCGAGCTGGCGGCCGCGGCCGTCGCGGAGCTCACCCACAAGCTGGAGAGCATCGATGCATGAGCCGCCCTATCCCACCGAGCTCAAGCCCTACGGCAAGGCGTTGCTGGATCTGGCGCGCCGCCGGGAGGAGGTGTTGTGCCTCAGTGGTGACCTGACCCGGCAGTGCGAGATCGACCTGTTCCAGGCCGAGCTGCCCGAGCGGTTCATCCACGCCGGCATGGCTGAGGCCAACATGATGGGCATGGCCGGGACGTTGGCCCGGTGCGGGCACATCCCGTTCGTGCACACCTTCGGGGTGTTCGCCACCCGCCGGCCCTACGACCAGATCGCCAACGCGATCGCCTATCCGAACCTGCCGGTGCGCATCATCGGGTTCATGCCCGGTGTATCGACCCCTGGCGGGCCGAGTCACCAGGCGATCGACGACGTCGCGCTGATGCGGGCGCTGCCGAACATGACCGTGATCGACGTCGCGGACGCGGTCGAGGTGCGCCAGGTCGTCGAGGCGATCGTGGACGTGCCGGGGCCGGTGTACGTGCGACTGAAGCGCGGGGAGATCCCAGTGATCTTCGACGAGGAGCACCTGCTGAACCTCGACCGCGCCGAGGTGCTGACCGAGGGCACCGACGTCGCGCTGTTCGCCAGCGGGATGATGCTCGCCGCCGCGCTGAGCGCGGCGCGGGTGCTGGGCGAGCACGGCGTCTCGGTGTCCGTGGTCAACGTGCCGGTGATCAAACCGCTGGACACGGTGACCGTGCAGGGAGTCGCCGCCGAGGCGAAAGTCGTGCTCACCGCGGAGAACCACTCCGTCATCGGGGGCCTCGGCTCCGCGGTCGCGGAGACGATCGCCGAGGCCGGGCTCGGGCGGCCGCTGCGACGGATCGGGCTGCGGGACACCTTCGCCGAGGGCTCAATGAGCGGGCCCTACCTGTTCGAGAAGTACGGCCTGTCCACCCGGTCGCTGATCGAGGCGACCTGGGCGGCACTGGGCCGCCCCGGCGCGGCGCCCGCCGTTCCCGTCGCCATTGTCGAGACCGGCGAGTACTCGCCGGTCTGAACCCCCCTCATCACCCTGGAGCGTCACTGATGACCGCCTTCTACTCGGCGTCCCGACAGGCCACCCCGATCGCCTCGCCCGGCGCCACCCAAGGCGTGGACTGGGAGCGGCGGGTCGACTTCGACCGGTTGCGCAACGCCCGCTTCGCCAAGGTCCGCGAGGCACTGGAGCGCTCACACCTGGGCGCGCTGATCCTCTTCGACATGAACAACGTCCGCTACACCACCTCGACGCACATCGGGAACTGGGCGCGGGACAAGTTCTTCCGCTGCGCGCTGGTGATGCGTGGCCAGGACCCGATCCTGTGGGACATCGGCTCGGCGGCGCGCACGCATCAGCAGTTCGCCGACTGGTTCGGCAAGGAATCCTGGCAGGCCGGGCTGTCGAGCTGGCGGGGCTCCATCCCCGAGGAGGTCGGGGTGGAGGCCGGCAACGCCAAACGGTTGGCGAACCTGCTGCGCGAGCACGGCCTGGCCGGCGAGCCGGTCGGCGTCGACGTCGTCGAGTTGCCGGTGCTGCGCGCGTTGGAGCGGGAGGGCCTGCACATCGAGGACGGCCACGGCTTCATGCAGGACGTCCGGGCGATCAAGACCCCGGACGAGGTCGCCCTGCTCGACCACGCCGCCGCGCTCGTCGACGGCGCCTACGACGAGCTGTACCGGTTCCTGCGCCCGGGAGTGCGGGAGAACGACTGCGTCGCGCTGGTGAACCGCTACCTCTACGAGCACGGCTCGGACGAGGTCGAGGCCGTCAACTCGATCTCCGGGGAGCGCTGCAGCCCGCACCCGCACGTGTTCTCCGACCGGCTCATCCGCCCCGGCGACACCGCCTACTTCGACATCATCCACGCCTACAACGGCTACCGGACCTGCTACTACCGCACCCTGAACGTCGGCAACTCCAACGCCGCGCAGCGCGAGGCCTACCGCCGGGCGCGGGAGTTCATGGACAACGCGATCTCCGAGATCCGCCCGGGCGCCACCTCGGCCGACGTGGTCAAGCACTTCCCGGCGGCGCGGGAGTTCGGCTTCGCGACCGAGGAGGAGGCGTTCGGCCTGCAGTACTGCCACGGGCTGGGCCTGTCGAACTGGGAACGGCCGCTGATGAGCCGACTGCACTCCTTCGAGTACCCGGTGGAACTGGAGGAGGGCATGGTGTTCGCCATCGAGACCTACTGGCCCACCCCGGACGGCACCGCAGCCGCCCGGATCGAGGAGGAAGTGGTGGTCACCCCGGGCGGCTGCGAGCTGCTCACGCGCTTCCCGGCCGACCAGCTCTACGTCGCGGGCACCCAGTACTGGACCGGGGTGGACCTGCCGAGCTCCTCGGTCAACGGTGTCGTCGCACCGGTTCGCGCGCGCTGACATCGGCCACCACCCATCTCGTCGAGGAGTACGCATGAATACGCAGAGCATCAGCCTGGGATGGTTGGGCACCGGCCGGATGGGTGCCGCGATGGCCGGTCGCCTGCTCGATGCGGGCGAGCAGGTGAGCGTGTGGAACCGGACCAGGTCCAAGACCGAGCCGCTGGTCGCTAAGGGGCTACGGTCGTGGAGACGATCGCCGACCTCGGCCGCTGTCAGATCGTGTTCGTCATGGTGTCCACCCCGGCCGATCTCGAACAGGTCGTCATCGGCGATCACGGCCTGCTGGGCGGGTCGTCGAAGCCGGCAACCATCGTGGACTGCTCCACGGTGTCGAGCGAGTCGTCGGCGAAGGTCCGTGCGGCCGCAACCGCGGCCGGTGTGGCGTTCCTGGCCGCGCCGATCAGTGGCAACCCGCACGTCGTCGCCGAGGGTGGCGCGTGCATCGTGGCCTCGGGGCCGATCGAGTCGTTCCAGCAGGTCAAGCCCTATCTGGACGAGATTGCCAAGGTCGCCGTGCACGCCGGGGCCCAGGAGCAGAGCCGCCTGGTGAAGCTGTGCCACAACCTCTACCTCGGGATGATGGTGCAGGCTCTGGTCGAGGTGACCAGCCTCGTGGAGAAGGGGGGCACCGACCGGGCGGCGTTCCTGGAGTTCCTCAATGCGACGGTGCTGGCCTCGGACTGGGTGCGCAAGCGCACCCCGGACCTGGTCAAGCGGGACTGGACTCCGAAGTTCACCACCGAGATGCTGCGCAAGGACTTCGATCTCGGTCTCGGGCTGGCGCGCTCGTTGGAGGTGCCGATGCCGGTGGGCTCGGCCACGTATCAGCTCATCCAGTCGGCGATCGGGATCGGCCTGCGTGAGGAGGACTTCCTGTCGCTCTACGAGCAGCAGGCCCGCGGCGCCGCCCTCGAGCAGGGGACCGGCTCGTGACCTCGCTGCCCGCACACACGGACCTTCTCGTCGGCGAGTAGTGGGGCGAGGCGTCCGACGGCGCGCGCGAGGCACGCAGCTCGTCGAGGCGATGGGGGAGCTGCGTATCGGCCCGGGGCTCGAGGTCACCACTCAGCTCGGGTCGTTGATCAATCCGGCCATGTCGAGGCGAGGCGGTCGACCGACTGGTGTCCGAGGCGGGCGGTGGACCAGGGCGCGACCGTCCGGATCGGCGGTCACGTCCTGGCTCGTCCCGGGTGCTTCTACGTACCGACGGTGCCGCGCAGCCTCACCCGGCGGGTGATTCGTAGAGTTCCGCGATGCAGGCGAAGTCACGCTCCGCCCAGCCGCGCTCGCGGCACTCGTCGTAGAGCTTGTGTGCCAGCTCGGTGACCGGCAGCGTCAGCTTGGTCGCCTGGCCCGCGTCGAGGGCTAGGTCGAGATCCTTGAGCATCAGGGCGAGGCTGGCCGCGGGTGTGTAGTCACGCTCGACGAGGGCGGTGGCCTTGGCGGAGACGAACGGTGAGCCCACCGCGCTCTGCTCGACGACGTCGAGGAATCGGCGGCGATCGATGCCCAGGCCGTCGGCGAGTGCCACGGCCTCGACAAGCGCGACCAAGCCGATCCCGACGAGCATGTTTACCGCGATCTTGATTGAACGCGCCTCGTCCCCTTCCCCGACATGGGTCCGGGAACGGCCGAGCGCATCGAGCAGGGGGGCGCTCGACTCGTAGAGGTCGCTCGGGCCGGAGCAGATGAAGCTGACCTGCCGCGCCGCGGCCGCGGCCGCGCTACCGCTGACGGCGACACGCAGATAGCGCGATCCGGCCGCCTCGACGGCCTTCGCGTGGAAGGCGGAGGCCTCGGGGGACAGGGTGCTCAGGTCGAGCACCGCCGAACCGGGGGCGAGGCCGCTGAGCAGGCCGCCCGGTCCGGAGAGCACCTGCTCGAGGTCCGCCGAGGACCGGACGCAGGTGAAGACCACAGTGCATCGGCGGCCCACCTGGTCCGCCGATCCGGCGCCGGCGACGCCGTCGCCGGCGAGGCGGGTCACTGCCTGCTCGCTCACATCGTGTCCGGTGACCGTGTATCCGGCGGCGGCGAGGTTGCGGGCGAGAGGCGCTCCGAGGCTGCCGAGCCCGATGAAGCCGATGGAGGTGTGGGGGACAGGAGTGGGCATCGTCGCCACCTTCGAGAGTGCGGGTGCCGGCCCGACGACTCGGGCGGCGCGCGGGTCGTCCCGCGCCTCCCCGAGCCTTGCAGGGAGCCGGCGACGTGTCAAAGAGTGGATAGGTGGCCAAGCCACATCTTGAGAAGCAGGTTCGAAGTCGCTAGATTGGCATGGCCACATACGGTCAGTCGTTCGTCCACGTCATGCCGCGGGCGCGACCCAGGTGCCAGCAGTGATCGAGGAGGCCATGATGACGAGCGCGACGTTCCATTCCCGCGACCATGGACGCGAGCGGGGCGCACGACTCGACGGACCGACGGCTGTCGTACGTCAGGACTGGGCGGCGGCCACTGTCCCGTGGGCATTCGAGGGGCACGGCGAGGGCTTCGACCGTCTCGCTCTCCTGACGCCAGAAGTCGGCACCACCCACACGGACCTGGGCATCGGGCGTCTCGCCGCCGGGGGGCACATCCCGCCCCACGTCCGCTCCTACGAGCAGGCGATCTACGTGCTCGAGGGTGAAGTCGCGGTCCAGATCGAGGCCCGGGCCTACCTCCTGCGACCTGGCGACTTCGCCTTCGTTCCACTGGGAGCCGTGCACGCCTTCGCGAACCGCGCATCGACGGAGGCTCGCTGGATGGACGTCTACAGCCCCGTCGCGCTGCGCCGCGAGTCCGGGCGCAGGGACGCCTTCTTCCCGGTCGGCGCCGCTGACGTCACCGCGGCGGCCGCACCGCCGAACCTCGCCGACCCCACCCTGCGGCTCGTCGGCCACTACCAGGGCACGGAACCGGACCACGTCACCACAGCCACGTCCGAGCCGGCCCGCGGCCGCGAGTCGGCGGGCATGAACACGGCATTGCTCGCCTATAGCGGCATCTCCGTGAAGATGCTGGTCGACCAGAACCGCGGGGCCCACCTGCTGACCATGTTCATGGTCGACTACGAGGTCAGTGGCGCCGCCCAACCTCATGACCACCCCTTCGAGGAGGCCTACTTCTTCCTGAGCGGGGAGACCGACTTCGAACTCGGCGGACAGACGTATCACTTCTCGCCTGGCGACGTGGCGTGGGCGGGCGTGGGTGCCACGCACGCCTGCTTCAACGTCGATGGCGGGCGCGTCCGCTGGATCGAGACCCAGGCCCCCGCCCCGCCCCAGCAACACAGCTACCGATGGCCGGTCGACTGGGAGCGTTTCGAGGCCGACCACTGCTGACCCGACCGATCCTCACCGAGGAGGGTGATCATGCTTGACCACTACGTCGTGTTCCAGCCGCACCGGGGACGGGAGGAGGAGCTCTCGGCGGCCCTGCGGGACTTCGCTGCCGGCATCACCGGTCTGACCTGCGTCCAGGACTTCACCTGGGGTGAGAACACCAACGCGTCCGGCCTGAAGCACGGCTACACGCACGGTTGTTTCGCCCGGCTCACCGGCGAGGCAGCACTGCGCGGCGACTACTGGAACCATCCAGCCCATCAGAAATTGCTCGGCAGGCTCGACGAGCTCTGCATCGACCGCTTCGCGCTCGACTATCGGGTGAGCGTCGCCGCCGATGAGCGCTGACCCGCCGCCCGTCGGCCGCACGCTCGTCGACGTCAGCAGAGAGGGAAGGGTCGCGCGGATGACGATGCGCCGCCCCCCTCAGCACAAGCTCGACCTGGGTTTGACCAGGGCCCTCCGCACGACGCTGGTCGAGCTCGACGCCGCGGACGACGTGCGCGCCATCGTCCTGACCGGGTCCGAGGGTGTCTTCTGCGGTGGCGCGGATCTTCCCGAGATCACCGCCTCCGGGACGCTGCACGACTTCTCGGACGCGATCGTCGAGCTCTTCGCCCTCTTTCCGGAACTGCGGACCCCCGTCGTCGCGGCGGTGAACGGCGACGCGCTGGCCGGGGGCTTCGGGCTGATGTGCTGTGCCGACATCGTGCTCGCGGTCGACGATGCGTTGCTCGGGACCGTCGAGGCCCGGTTCGGTTCCTGGCCAGTCATCGCCCAGGTCGCGGCACTGCAGCGGACACCGTTCCCCGCGCTGCGGCGCAACGTGCTCACCGGGAAGCCGTTCACCGCCGAGCAGGCTGAGCGGCTCGGTGTCGTGGACGAGACAGTCCCCGCCCTGGACCTGCATGCCCGGGCCCTGGAAGTCGCCGAGGAGATCACGGTCGCCGGAGACGCCGTGGCGACAGGTCGTCGAGAGCTCTACCGGGCGTGCACGCTCCCGTTCCGAGAGGCTCTGCGCGCTGGCGCCGACGCCTTCGTCGCCCTCGCGGAACGCTGACTTTCTGGCGACCTCCAGCCCGGTACAGACCTCGGTGCCGATCAGCTGACGGGCAACCGAGGCGCCGGCGCGGTCTGTTTCGATTGGAGAGCCCGGTACACGGTCGGTCTGGACACGGAGAAGAGCTCGGCGAGGTCGGTGATGGAGTAGTCGCCGGTAGCGTGCATGCGCCGCAGCTCGCCCTGCTGCTTGGTGGAGAGTTTGGGTTGGCGGCCGCGTAGCCGGCCTTTGGCGCGGGCGACGGCCATGCCGCCTATCCGTACGTACGACAGGGGTCCCTGATCGGGCCGGCGTTGCCTGTGGTTATGCGGTACGGCGATGCGTTGCTGGTTTGACGTTGGCCGTGGGCCGCTGTGACGAGCGGTGGCACGGTTGTTCCATCGGTTGTCACGCATGAGAGGTGTCAGCTCGTTTCAGAAGGAGGACGCCATGCCTAGTGCTAATCGAATGACCACGCCGGTCGCCGTCGACATCGATGTGCTCGAGGGCCGCTACGCGCCACTCGGCGACTACACCGTCAGCTTCGAGACGTTCAAGCAGGACGCCGACCCGGCCCCGTACTTTGTTGGCCTGCCCGGCGACCGCTGCCAGTGCCCGCACTGGGGCATGGTTACCGAGGGTCAGCTCACGTTCCGGTGGACGGACCACGAGGAGACCTACGTCGCCGGTGACTCCTACTACGCGCCGCCGGGGCACTTGCCGCTCGTGACCGCCGGAACGTCGATCGTGGAGTTCAGCCCGTCCGGGGACCTGGAGGCGACCATGGCGGTCGTTGAGAAGAACCTGCTCGACGCGGGAGCGCAGGCATGAAGGCGACGACGGCGACCCGGCCGGAGACGGCCATGGCCGTCGCGCACCTCATCCGGTTCCTCGAGACGGGGGCGGCGCCGGTAGGGCTGTTCGCGCCGGACGCCTTCCTCGACCTGTCGTTGCCGCAGTGGCGGATCCAGGCAGACACCGGGGAGGAGATACTGGCCGTGCGGGCCGAGGGCCATCCGTTCCCGGGACAGGTCCGCGTCGAGCGCGTCGAGCAGACCGACCACGGGTTCACCATCGAGTTCGAGGAGCGGTGGGACCACGACGGCCAGCGCTGGTACTGCCGCGAGATGATCCGCGCCGACGTCGTAGACAACCGGATCGTCGAGATGTCGGTGTACTGCACCGGCGACTGGGACGAGGCCAGGCAGCGCGAGCACGCTGCGGCGGTGCCGCTGATCCGTCCTTAGGATGAGGCGTGCCAATCGACGATCTCCTGGAGCGGGCCGACGCCGCGCGCGCGGCTGGCCGGGTGCAGGAGGCCGCCGGCCTCTATGACGAGGCGATCGCACGCTGCCGAGCCGACGGCGACCTCGCCGGTTGGACGCGCGCGGTGCTCGGCGCGGCGTCGGGCTACGTCTTCGGCGCCGAGCCGGGCAGGCTGCCCGCCCAGCTGTACGACGTGCTGGTCCGCACCACCGACGACGCCAGCCGGGCCCGCGTGGCTGCCGCACTGGCCCGGTGCTGGGTCTATGCGGGTCAGGCATCGCGGGCGGTGCAATTCGCGGACGAGGCGGTGGACCGGGCGCAGCGTGTGGACGTGCCAGGGCTGCTCGCCGACTGCCTCGACGCCGCTCTGGCCGCGCACTGGGGCCCGGATGACCTGGAGGCGCGCGTGGAGCTGGCTGGCCAGCTCGACGAGGTCGCCGCGCACGTACTCGACCCGGACGCCCGGCTGCAGGCGCACCTGTGGGGCTTGCAGGTGGCGTGCGAGTCGCTGCACGTGCAGGCGATCCATCGGCACATGCGGGCCCTCGAGCGGTTGGGTGAGGAGTCGCCGCGTGCGCAGTTCTTCGCGGCGTCGCGGCGGCTGATGCTCGACCTGTTGCGCGGGCGCACTGACACGGCGGCCCGGCTGGTCGAGCTGGCCGTCGCGGCGTCCGAGCGGGCGGGCCTTGCCGACGCCTGGATGGTGGTCGAGTCCATGAAGGGCTACGCCGCCGTGCAGGCCGGTGACCCGGCCACGTGCGCCGTCGTCGCGGCCGAGTGCGAGGAGTTCGCGACCGCCGAGGGAGTTCCCGTAGTGTGCGCCGAGGCCAGCTACCTCTGGGTCGCCGCCGGGCAGCCCGAACGCGCCCGCGCTCTCGTGCGCACGTTCCACGGACGCGTTCTCGACGAGCTGCCGCGCGACGTGAACTGGCTGCTGACGCTGCAGTGCGTGCTGGAGGCGGCGCTCGGCACCGGCGACGAGATCGTTGAGAGGGCGGCTCACCTGCTCACCCCATACGCCGGCCGGGCCGTATTCAACGCTGGCGCGGTCATGTTCCACGGCGTCACCGACGACACGCTTTCCCGCGCGGCGGGCGTTCTCGGTGATGCGAGTGCCGCCAGCCAACTGGGCGCCGGGGCACTTGCCACCTACGAACGTATCGGCGCCCGCTGGTGGCGCGACCGGCTCGCGGCATGGCAACCGCCCCCGTTCAGCACACACCCGGCTGGGCAAATGAAGCTACTGCCGGGAGCGGACGGGCTCTGGCTGGTGGGACCCGCGGACGCCACCGTGCCGGTTCGTGCACTGCGCGGCTTCCGCTACTTGCGCGAACTGCTGCGCCGGCCCGGTCAGTTCGTGCCGGCGCTCGATCTGGTCACCGGCGGCAGCGGCGCCGCATTACAACCCGGGCTAGGCGACGTGCTCGACGACCAGGCGCGCGAGGCGTACCGCCGACGGCTGAGCGACATCGAACGCGATCTCACCGAGGCCGAGGATTGGTCCGACGTCGGTCGGCTCGACGCCCTGCACGCCGAACGCGACGCGCTCGTTGGCGAGCTGGCCGCCGCGACCGGCCTCGGCGGACGGGCACGGGTAACCGGCTCCAGCCACGAACGCGCAAGGGTCGCCGCCACCAAGGCGATCACCGCCGCGATCGATCGCATCGCCACCGTCGATGCGCCGCTCGGCCGGCACCTGCGGGCCACGATTCGCACCGGCCTGCACTGCAGCTACCAGCCTGCCCCTGACGACAAACGAGACTGGATCCTCGACCAACGGCCTCAACCACCAAAGTAGGCTGGCTGCCCCCGGCGGCGACCATCCCCATGCGGGATCCTTCATCGGGACGGTGGCCGCATTGCCCCTGTCGACACCCCGAGCGTCCCATCGGCAGGCGGGTCGACGCGACGTGCGCGGTTGTGCTTGGCGACCGCACACTCAATCGGTCATTGGTGACGGGCGCAACCGGCCATTTGTGGCGACTCGACCGTCGGGCCGCCAGGCCGGGTCGCGGCCGATGAAGGCGATCAGTTTGTCCTGCGCGGAGGCGTCGGGGGCGACGGCCACGGCGGAACCGAATTGGCCGCTGTGGCGCAGCGTCTGCTCGATCGGCTCCATGGCCGCCAGCGCGGCCGCGCAGCGCTCCTGGCCCAGGTCCAGCTTGCGGCCGAGTGCCGTGGCGAGTCCCAGGAGTGCATCCAGAGGTCAGCGGTGTAGAACTGGTCGATCGCCTCGTCGACGGGCTTGTTTCCGGTGTGGGGGTTGCTGAGCACCCGTCCCGCGGGGTCGTCGACGATGGCTTGGATGTCGGCGACGTGCTGTGTCCAGGCCGCCGCCGGGTCATCCTCGACGTCCAAGGCTGGAAGGTCGATTCCGGCACCTTTGAGGAACTCGCGGGGCCACTCGACCAGGTGCTTCACGATGTCGAGAGCCGTCCACTCTGCGATGGGGCTGGGCCGAGCCCAGTCGCCGGTGGAGGCGGATTCGACCAACTCGGTGAACCGGGCCGCATCGTAGGCATGCTGGCGGGCCGGACTCGTGGGCGTTGAGGTCATCTCAGGGCGCCATCGCGAGCAGCTCGTCGAGTGTGTCGTAGCCCTCGTTGATGCCGACGTCCATGCCGCTTGACAGCATGGCGTCGCGGGTCTCGAAGTCCTGCACCACGCTCAGCGCCCGCAGCCGCGTACGCCCGCCTTCGATCTCCTCGAGGATCAGCGTCTCCAGCGCGACTCCGTCGGGCTCACCTTGGTAGGTGAAGGTCCGCACGATCCGCTCGTGGGGCCGCACCTCGTGGAAGCTGCCGTAGAACGAGGCGATCTCCTCGCCGTCGCGATCATTCGCAAAGGCCCATGCACCGCCGGTGCGGGCGTCCCATCTGGTGATCCTCGTGGCGACCGAGCGGGGGCCGACCCACTGCGCGTAGAGCTCGGGGACAACGTGGGATCGGAACACCTGCTCGGCAGTTGCGTCGAACTCGCGGATGATCTCGATCGTCGGGACCTTCTCGTCGGCCACGATCTCAGTCTCATGCTTGGTGCTGGTCACAATGCCTCCTTGCGGGTTTGCTTTTGGTCCTTCTCGTCAGCCATCCGGCCCAGCAGGGCATCGAGGCGTCGATAACGCTCCTCCGCCTCGCGGCGATAGCGCTCGATCCACTTCGTCATCAGGTCAAACACCTCAGCGTCCAGGTGGACCGGCCGACGTTGCGCCTCCCTGCTGCGGGTCACCACCCCGGCTTCCTCGAGCACCTTCAGGTGCTTGGAGATCGCCTGGAGGCTCATGTCGTATGGCTCCGCCAGCTCCCCGACCGTCGCGTCCGCGCCGGCCAGGCGGGCCACCAGATCCCGTCGGGTCGGGTCAGCCAAAGCGGCGAATACCCGGTTGAGCTGCTCCGTGCTCTCAGCCATCCGTCTTCCTCAACTCATCGGTTGAGTACGACCGTACGGCGCCGCCCGAGCATTATCAACCCGATGGTTGAGAAAGACAGTGATCATCTCGGGTGCGGCTCGATCATGGGGCAACCGGTCGAGCCAGCTGCCCCTCGGTCCCACTGCCGAGCCGGAACCGTGGCCTCCCGTTTGGCGAACCCGCTATGAAGAATCTCGCACGGGTACCTCATACGGGACGGGACTGGTGTCCCAGTTCCTTAGAAGTGGCACATCGCCCGACAGCCTGTCGACGGCACGTGAAAACTGGCTCTGGCACACATCCCGTGATGGTCGGGGTTGTCAGTGTGCGAGTAGGACGCGGCGGCGGAGCAGGTCGAGTTGACTCGTCCGTACATTTGTCCCTTGATCGCTTTGATTCTGGTGACGTTTCCTTCGACTGCGCCGCTGCTCCAGCGCAGGGTGAGCCCGGCGCGGACGGCGTCGTAGTCGGCGAGCAGACCGGTGGCGAATCGGCGTAGCGGTGAGTGTCTGGGGCGCATCATCAACGTGGTCACCTGGCGAGACGTCAGCGACCGCACGGGAGTCGGGCTGGGCGCGGTCGCGCTTGTGCGCCAGGTGCTCACCAGATCCCGCACCGATCGTTCGCTGCCTGTGTTGCCGCGACTACGGATCTCCCCAGCGAGCTCGACGGCGTTGGCACGCCGAGCTTGTCGAGTTTGCCGTAGCGCGAAAGCTGACAGCTCGTATGTGAAGCCCTTTCCCCAGCACGCCGACGTCAGCGGCGGCGGACCGCACGGCAAGACCAGCGCCGCCACCGACATCGCCGGCGGGAAAGCGGGAACATGGACGGCTTCATCAGCCAGGCAAAGGCCGGTCGCGGCTGGGCGCTTGTGGTGGCATGTTCTGAGTCATGTGTAAGACCGGGCCGACGGGGACAAGGAATAGGAGGAGGAAGGCCGGGACGGGAAGGCCCAGCAGGGCGGCTATGGCGGCGAGCACGAGCGGTGCGAGGGTCTGCACCGGTACGGCGTTCCGCAGCCGGGCCCGGATGGAAGACCGGGTATGGCGGTCCTGGACCAGTCGGCGCTCGATCTCGGCCCATGCTCGGGCCTCGTTCCTGCTGAGCACGCCGCCTCCTTAGTGCCGGTCAGCCGGGCGCTGAACCTGCCACACCGGATCACGGTGACAACTTGCATTTACCCCTGTATGTCTCGCGGTAACAGCGATGTTACGAATCGCGGACAGGGACTTCCCCGGCCGCGCGAGCCCACGTTTGGGGTATCACCGGTGTGAGGGGCGTGGTGCGGCATCTCATCGTGACGTGGAGGCGCCGAGGCGACGACGGCGAAGACCGGCGGGCGATCGCGATCTGGGTGCTGCAAGCGGCCTTAACGGGCCGGTGAGCACGGGGCTGGGTTCCGCCCGGCGGAGCGGCACCAACGTCCTATGCGGGCGCGGTCTTGGGCGCGGATGACGCCGTGCGAAACTGAGCGGCTCAGCAGTCGCTTCATTGTGGCGCCGAAGCCTTCGCCGCGTGGGTATCACCGCGACTGGGTGGTAAGCGTGATGGCAATGCATGTCGTGCCGATGCGGACAGCGGGAACGACTGGCAAGAGTAGCCCTCTGCTGTCGAGGAGCGGGCCTGCGGCTAGCAGCGGGATGGATGCGGAGCACACGAGGGTCGCGATAACGCGCAGCACCGAGCGGGCAATCGGTGGTGGGCGCACGAGGTGGCCAGGCGGGCTCAGAGGACACGAGCGCGTTCTCGATCTCTGCGAGCTCGTCTCGCTCCCGATCACTGAGCACCGCCGTTGACCCGCCGCCTTGCAACCACGTGTCGTTTCCAGCCGTCCGGTCAGACAGCCGCGTGCTCGCCGGGAGTTCGCTCGGCCTTCGTGACCGGTGCTGCGTGCCGTCTCATCGTGATGTAGAGGCCGCCGAAGACGACGACGGCAAAGACGGCGAGTGCGATCGCGATTTGGCTGCTGTAGGCGGCGTAACGGCCGGTGAGCAGCAGGAACGCCGGGACCCATGCGGTGACCCAGCCCTGGATGGCACAGACCGCGCCGGTGTAGCGGCTGAGGCTTTCGCGCTTGAGACCCAGCACCAGGAAGAACAGCAACCATAGGAACGCCCAGTACAGCCAGATCACGCCGAAGCCCGGGTCACGGAAGTGGACGAAGTTCAGCCCGGAGTAGACCAGGGCGGAGAGGACGACGAAGAGGCAGAAGTAGCCCAGACCGGTGCCGTCGAGGTCGAAGGAGATGTTGAGAGCGACGTAGAGGTAGGTGAAGGCGAACAGGTAGAGCCCGGCGGCGGACAGGATGGTGTCCGCGTTGCCGTTGGCGGTGAAGATTAGGTAGGTCGGAGTGATGATCTGCAGGGCGCCGACGAAAAAGTTCATCGGCGCTGCCGACTTCGCGTCGACCCAGCCCAAGAGCATTGCGCCGTTGATGAACAGCACGGCTCCGACGAACAGCAGTCCCACGGCGGCCATGGGGGCACACCTTTCTTGAGTCGTAAGTACCGGTCGCGGCCGCCCCGGGACGGGAGGGGAGGTCGTCGTTCGGGCGGGCGCCGCACGAGATTGGCGGCACGGTGGTGGGGGGAGGCTGCGGAGGCCGTACTCGGAGGTGAGGGCCCCCGCAGCCACTCGATGTTCTCGTGGTCAACTCCTCAGGCGACGGCCTTGGGTACACCCATGCCCGGGTGGACCTGGTGCGGGCCGTCCTTGCTGGGCCGCACGTTGAAGTCGAAGATCTCGGTCGGGATGTAGACGGTGGAGCACGAGTTCGGGATGTCCACCACGCCGGACAGTCGGCCCTCGATCGGCGCCGCGCCCAGGATCATGTAGGCCTGGATGTCGCTGTAGCCGAACTTCTGCAGGTAGTCGATCGCGTGCAGGCAGGCCCGCTGGTAGGACAGGTGTGAGTCCAGGTAGCGCTGCTCGCCGCCGAGCGTCACCGAGGTGCCGGAGAAGGCCAGCCACTCGCTGTACTGGGGGTCGGTCCGGCCGGGCATGAAGAGGGCGTTCTCCGACACGCCGTAGGTGTCCATGCCGCCCTTGATCAGGTCGACGTGCAGGTCCATGAACCCGCCCATCTCGATCGCGCCGCAGAAGGTGATCTCGCCGTCGCCCTGGGAGAAGTGCAGGTCGCCCATGGACAGCTTCGCGTCGTCGACGAAGACGGGATAGAAGATCCGGGATCCCTTGGTGAGGTTCTTGATGTCCTGGTTGCCGCCGTTCTCCCTCGGTGGCGCGGTGCGCGCGGCCTCGCGGGCCACCCGGTCGAACTCGTCGCCGGTGAGGTTGCCCAGGATCGCCGACTGCGGCAGCGGCGGCAGCGCGAGCGGCGGTACCCGGTTGGGATCGGTGTCGATAAGCGCTTGCTCGCGGGCGTTCCACTTGGCCAGCAGCGCCGCCGAGGGTGCGGTGCCCATCAGGCCGGGGTGCACGATGCCGGTGAACGACACGTTCGGCACGTGCCGCGAGGTCGCCACGCCACCGCGGAAGTCCCAGATCACCTTGTAGGCGTCCGGGAACTGCTCGGTGAGGAACCCGCCGCCGTTGCCGGTGGCGAACACCCCGGTGTAGCCCCAGCCCTGCCCGGCCAGCGGGCCGGAGTCCTCCTGCGGGATCGGGCCGACGTCGAGGATGTCGACGATCAGCAGGTCGCCCGGCTGTGCGCCCTGCACCGCGATCGGGCCACTGAGCACGTGGACGCCGGCCAGCGGGGCGTTGAGGATGTCGTCGGCGGAGTCGTTGTTCTGGATCGCGCCGTCGAACCACTCCCGACAGTGCACCCGGAACACGTCGCCCGGTTTGACCTGTACCAGGGCCGGGACGTCGGGGTGCCAGCGGTTGTGGCCGACGATGCGCTGCTCGGTGAATCTCTTCTGTGAGTCGAGTGGGAATACGACCTCGGGCATGGGACCACAACTCCTCATCTGTGATACGTGGATCAAATCTTCGGAACGTCGGCCCGCCGGGAAATCGGTCAGGGACCGGTGGGTGAGGGCCCGGGCAGCCGTTGCGGCATCGGGTTGAACGGGGTCCGCGCGCGCGGATACTCGGGTCGACCCGGTAGCGGAGACCACCTCGGGATCGGGACGGCTCTTGCCCGCGAGGATGACTTGTCCGACGCCCGGGCGGGCAATATCGAAATGATTCAGTGTCGAAGCCCCGGGCCCAGCGGAGCCGCGGTTAGGGTCGCGGCAACTTGCTGGTCTTGGGGTTCAGCTGGGGGGCAGGTGCGAGACGGTTCCTGCCCGGCCGAGGTCCTGACGGGAGTGAGGAGACGATCGCGGGCTCGGACCTGGACGCCTCGGCGTGGTCGATTACGGCCATGCGTTTGCGGTTGGCAAGTCCGAGCATGGGTGCGGTAAATATCCGTGCGGATGGTCCACCGCAGATTGGGCAAGAGACCGTCGCCGGCGCGGTACCGATCGGCCAGCCGATGTCGACGAGACCGTGCACGTCGCATCGATACCCGTACGTAGCCATCTGGGCACCCCTTGATGTAGACGACTCTGTCTACGTTCCGTGTTCGAGCTTCGGGTCCTACGCTCCGCCAGCTTCTTGAGCTGCGCAAGTGTACTGTAAGTCATTGGAAATTATTTCCTAGGAAAATACTCTCCGTTTAACATGGATGTCAACGGATCGGGTAAGAGCAGCCGAGATGACGACTCTCCAGCGCAGGAGCCCCCCGGCGCCGAGGAGTCAACTGAAACAGCTAGTCACGGCGTCGAACATCGAGGTGGAGACGACCATCCCCGATCAGGAGAGGGGCCACGGCCGGAGCGGGCAGCGGGACCATCAGCGCGTCCCAGGGCCGCGAGTTGGGGCTGTTCGGGAGGTCAGAGCTCCTGAATGACGTCCCAGAGCAGGCCGTTGGCGGCCGCAAGGAACACTCGCTGGCGCAGGTGCCGGTCGCGAAGTTCGACGGTGCCGCGCGGGCTTTCGTAGGCGAGTCCCTCGGACACGGAGGTCAGGGCGGTGACCTCGACCGAGCCCGCACGGCGCATGAGCTCGGTGAGTAGGCGTACGCCCTCGTAGCAGGACTCGCCCAGGCTGTTGAGCACGGGAGCGTCGGGGCCGAACCGGCGGAAGTACGTCGCAGCGAAGTCGAGGCCGGACGTCGTCGCGAGATCTTCGAAGTAACCGGCGGAGGTCATGAGTCCGCGCGTGTTCTCCGCTCCGGAGGCCAGGAGGACGTTCTCGTCGATCAGCGAGCTGAAGCGCAGGACATCTCGGTCCAGGCCGCTCGCGCTGAAGGCGCGGTTGAACTCCACCGCGTCGTTGCCGATGAGCAGCATGAGTACAGCCTCGCAGCCGCTCGCCTCGACACGGTGCAGGACTTCGGAGAATTCGGTGGTACCGAGAGGGACGTACATCTCGTCGCAGACCGTTCCGCCGATCTGCCGCAGGTAGTGCCGCGCGGCCCGCGCGGATCGGCGCGGCCAGACGTAGTCGTCTCCGACGATGGTCCATTGTCGGACCCCGACCGTACTGGCGAACCAGTCGAGCGTCGGGCCCAGCTGCTGATCCGGCGTCTCACCGGTCAGGAACACGCCGGGTCGGTGCTCGCCGCCCTCGTACAGAGCGGTGTAGGCGTACGGGACGCGACCGTCGATCCGGGGCGCGACAACCTCACGAACAGCGGAAATATGCCATCCTGTCACGGCCTCGATCGCACCGGCGCAGATCAGCGCGTTGACTTCCGCCGCGACAATTGCGGGCGCGGCCCCACCGTCCACGGGCACGAGGTTCAGCTCGCGGCCGAGCACGCCGCCCTCGGCGTTGACCTCCTCCATGGCGAGTGCGGCGCAGCTCTCACAGGACGGCCCGAATATGCCGGCGGGTCCCTGCAGGGGAATGACGAGCGCCATGTTGAGGACGTCGCGCCCGCGTAACGGCGGCACCGTCAGGTGCTTCGGCGCCACGCATAGAGTCATGGCGTCACGCTAGCCCTAGCTGTAAAGATCGTGTTGCTCCAATCGTAGGGTTAACATTCCTCAATGGCGGCAAGCCCGGACCGGTCGACGCTGGTCAGTGATGAGTCTCTACGGCTGCTCTCGCTGGCGGAGCGCTCCCTGACCCAACGTCTCGATGAGGCACTCAAGGCCCACGGTTCGGGAATTGATCAGTGGCGGATTCTGTCGCTGCTCGTCGAGCAGGGCGGTTGCCCGATGAATGTGATTGCGGACCACGCGATGTTGCTGGCGCCGAAGTTGAGCAAGCTCGTCGACCGGATGGTGTCGGCGAACCTGGTATTGCGCCGCGCGGACGAGCGCGACCGTAGGCGTGTGCTCGTTGTCGCCTCCCCTCGTGGCTACCAAGCACTGGCGAAGTGGGATACCGCCGCCACAGAGGTGCAGCAGCAGTTCCAGGAGATCCTGGGGTCGCAAGCCGCCCAGCTCCACGACCTGTTGCGCCGGCTGTCCCAGGGCCTGGGGCGCGCCTCGACGCCCGCCGACAGCGCCGCCGACTGAGAACCTCATCGTGCCCGCTTCACCAGACCGACCATCAGCCACCGTCACTCATCAACCGAGCCTGTGGGTGCCCGAAACCCTGTCCACGTCATGCCGCCTGCTGGTATTCGTGGAGGAGGCCGCCGATGCGGTCGTGTCGTTGGATCTTGCGGATGTCGGTCGGTGCATGGTGGGGGAGCGGCCGTAACGGAGCAGCCTGCCCCAGGGTGCGGTGTGGACGGTGATCGTTGTAGTGGCATTCGAACTCGCGCAGCAGGGTTGCGGTGTGTCGTTGGTTCGTGATCAGAATCCGATTGAGGAGTTCGCGGCGGATGGTGCCGACGAAGCGCTCGGCGATCGCGTTCGCTAGCGCAGGATCGTGGCCGGGGTGACCAGGAATCCGCGGCGGCGACGAGGAGGTAGTAGTCGGGCGAGGGCGGCGATGACGGCGCGGTCGGTCCAGCTGATCTGCGGTCGTGGTGTGCGTCGCTGCAACACAGCCAGTTGATGGCGCAGGACGAGAATTTCGATCTCGTTGGCGGTGTTCGAGCGGGAGTGGAGCACCATCCAGCTCAGCAGCTTCGTGAACATCTGGTTGATCAGTTTCACCGCCATCGGCGGATCATGCCTTGCCACCACCAGCCGTGAAGCGCCAGGTCAAAGTCAGTGCGCGAGGTTTCGGGCACTCACACCGTGGCTGGGATACCGCGAGGACACGCTGCGCATCAACGAAGTCTTGGCCGGGGTGAGATGGCCGGCGCAGAAGTGGCAGATGATCGCGCACGTCGTGCAGGACCCCGCGCGGCGGGTGCCCGGACAAAATCTCGGATGGTGTACATAGTTGAGTGGGGTCAGCCCGGACGTCCCGAAGTAGATGGCGGTGTCAGGGAGTCAATGCACCACCAAGCCCTAGCAGCCTAGATCAATGAGCAGCGCGAGCTCAGCGGACGAGCAGGTGCAGGCATTGGAAGGCGATTGCGGCGAAGAGGGCGGCCATGGGCAGGGTGAGGACCCAGGCCGTGATGATGTGGCCGGCGATGCCCCAGCGCACCGCAGAGAGTCGTTTGGTCGCGCCGACGCCGAACACCGCTGAGGTGATGGTGTGTGTGGTGGAGATCGGGGCGGCGAAGGCGAACGCGGTCACGTACAGCACGGTGGCCGCGGCGGTCTCCGCTGCGAAGCCATGCGGCGGGTCCAGCGCGATCACGCGCCGACCGAGGGTACGCATCACCCGCCAGCCGCCGGAGGCGGTGCCCGCGGAGATCGCCCCGGCCGAGCAGAGGATCACCCATGGCGGGATGGCGAAGCCGTTTTGGCCGCCGGCCACGACGAGGGCCAGCACAATCACGCCCATGGTCTTCTGGGCGTCCTGCAGCCCGTGACCCAGCGCCATCGCCATCGCCGAGATGATTTGGGCGCGACGGAAACCTCTGTTCACTTTCGCCGGGCGACCGCGCCGGAATATCCACAACAGTGCGAGCATCAGCGAACCTGCTAAGGCGAACCCGACCAGCGGTGAGACGAGCATCGGGACTACGACCTTCGTCACTACCCCCGTCCAGTGCACCGACGCGGAGGCCGAGAGCGCCGCGCCTACCAGTCCCCCGATCAGCCCGTGGGTCGAGGACGACGGGAGCCCGAAGTACCAGGTGATTAGGTTCCACACGATGGCCCCGACCAGCGCCGACAGCACGATCACCAAGCCGGTTATGCCGCGCGGCGCGTTGATGATGCCTTCGCCGACGGTACTGGCGACCCCGGTACCAAGAAACGCCCCGACCAGGTTCATCACCGCAGCCATTCCCAGGGCCGCACGGGGGGTCAGTGCGCGGGTGGAGATCGAGGTGGCGATCGCGTTCGCCGCGTCGTGGAAACCGTTGGTGTAGTCGAAACCGAGCGCAACAACGATGACCAGTACCACCGTGGCCAGCTCCATGGGCTAGGTCTCCTTGACCGCGATGGCTTCGACGGTGTGCGCGACAGTTTCGAACGCGTCCGCGGCCTCTTCCAGGGCCTCCATTACCTCCTTTACCTTCAACGCGTCTTGTAGATCACCCACCGACGTGTGCGTCGAGCTCAACAGTTCACTGATCACGTCGCGATAGAGCTCGTCGGCCTCGTCCTCCAGAGTGTTGATCTCCGCGAAGTAGTCCCCCAGCTCCGACACCGTTGTCAGGCGACCCATCGCATCGGCCGTGCACCGGGCAGCTCGACACAACGTGTCGCACTGGGTGACGAGCCTGCTGGGCAGGGCCCCGATGCGGTACAGCACAATCCGATCGGCCGCCTCCTCGATCGCATCGATCACGTTGTCGAGCGAGGTGGCCAACCGATAGATGTCCTCGCGGTCGAACGGGGTCACAAAGGTCGAGTTGAGCTTCAACAGGACCTCACGGGTCAGCTCGTCCCCCCGTCGCTCCGCCTCCTTCACCCGCGTGGCCAACGCGGGACGCCCCTCCGGATGGGAAGCCATGAGCGCCGCCAGGTTGCCCGCCGCGGCCTCAATGTTCCGGCCAGCCTCGGCGAACAGCGGATAAAACCCGCGCTCGTGAGGCTTCAGTCGCAGAGACATGCCCGGACTCTCCATCCCATAGCTGCCGTCGGCTTCCCGCCCGTCCGGGCACGATACCTAGCCGCTGAAAACGAATGGTATGGACGCGGATTCCACGGTCACGAGTTGTCGGCGACCCTGTTCTCGCCGTGGCCGGTCGAGCTGAGCCTGGCCGGTCGCCACTGGGGAAACGGGTTGGGGTCTCCGACGCAGTGCAGGCCACGGGCATTGTTTGGGTTTCGGTGATCAGCCAGCGGGCGACCTCGACGATCTTGACGTTGGTTTCCTGCGACGTCCGGACCAGTAGTTGGAAGGCATGCAGGGTGGTGAGTCGGTCGCGTTGCATGAGGATGCCTTTGGCCTGCCCGAGCACGTCCCGGTTGACCAGCGCGGCGTTGAGGTGGTGTTCGCGGGTGGCCCCGGCGAGAGCGATCGCGGCGTGCTGGGCGACCAGCTCCGCCAGGATTTCCGCGTCCGGGGTGAAGACGTCGGGTTGGGCGGCGTAGAGGTTGAGCGCGCCCAGGGTCGCCGTGCCGAACCCCCAGATTCGTGCCGTTATCCTTTTTTGGTCTTTCTTTCGATGAACTTCGCCGTTCTTGGGCTCGTCGGATTAACGGCGTCGGGTCTCGAATAGCTCCGGGTCGGATCTCGGCACTTGCCGCGAGCTGCCGCACGGCCGTCTCAGTGCAGTGTCTCCGTCGTGGGCGTCGCCGTGATATCGGCGTCGGCGAGCGCCTCGAACTCCACGATGCCGTCGAGCTCGGTGCCCATAGCGATGTTCGTGACCCGTTCCAGGATGATCTCCACGACGACCGGCACCCGGTACTCGGCCATCAGTTTGCGTGCCTGCTCGAACGCGTCCGCGAGTGCGGCCGGCTCGCGCACCCGGATCGCTTTGCAACCCAACCCCTCCGCTACCTTGACGTGGTCCACGCCGTACTCCCCGAGCTCGGGCGAGTTGACGTTGCGGAACGCGAGCTCGACCTGGTAGTCCATGTCGAACGCGCGCTGTGCCTGGCGGATCAGGCCGAGGTAGGCGTTGTTCACCAGTACCTGGATGTAGGGCAGGTTGAACTGCGCGCCAACGGCCAGCTCCTCGATCATGAACTGGAAGTCGTAGTCGCCGGAGAGCGCGACCACGGTGGCGTTCGGTTCGGCGGCGCACACGCCCAACGCGGCCGGTACCGTCCAGCCCAGGGGACCGGCCTGGCCGCAGTTGATCCAGTGCCGCGGTCGGTAGACGTGCAGGAATTGTCCGCCCGCGATCTGCGAGAGCCCGATCGTGGACACGTAGCGCACGTCCGGTCCGAACGCCGCGTTCATCTCCTGGTAGACCCGCTGCGGCTTGACTGGGACGTCGTCGTAGTCGGTGCGCCGGTGCAGCGTTCGCTTGCGTTCGCCGCACTCGCTGACCCAGTCGCGCCGGTCAGGCAATGTGCCCGCGGCGCGGCGGTCCCGGGCGACCTCCAGCAGCTGCCGCAGGGCCGCGCGCGCGTCCGAGACGATCGAGTAGTCCGGGGCGAACACCCGACCGATCTGGGTCGGCTCGATGTCGACGTGGACGAACGTGCGGCCGCGGGTGTAGGTGTCCAGACCGCCGGTGTGCCGGTTGGCCCATCGGTTGCCGATACCGAGCACGAAGTCGGATTCCAGTAGCGTGGCGTTGCCGTAGCGGTGCGCGGTCTGCAGGCCCACCATGCCGGCCATGAGTCGGTGGTCGTCCGGGATCGAGCCCCAGCCCATGAGGGTCGGAACGACCGGTATGTCGAGCATCTCAGCGAGCTCGACGAGTTCCGCGCACCCGTCGGCGTTGACGATCCCGCCGCCGGCGACGATCAGCGGTCGCTCGGCCGAGGCCAGCATGTCCAGCGCCTTCTCGGCCTGGGCCCGGGTCGCGGCGGGCTTGTACACCGGCAGCGGCTGGTAGGTGTCGATGTCGAACTCGATCTCGGTCTGCTGCACGTCCAGTGGCAGGTCGATCAGCACCGGCCCGGGTCGCCCGGAGCGCATGAGGTGGAACGCCTGCTGGAAGGTGCCCGGGACCTGGGCCGGTTCCATCACGGTGGTCGCCGCTTTGGTCACGGTGCGGGCGATGGAGGTGATGTCGACGGCCTGGAAATCTTCCTTGTGCAGCTTCGCGACCGGGGCCTGCCCGGTGATGCACAGGATCGGGATCGAGTCGGCCCAGGCCGAGTACAGGCCGGTGATCATGTCGGTTCCGGCCGGGCCGGAGGTCCCGACACATACACCGATGTTCCCGGCCCGGGCGCGGGTGTAGCCCTCGGCCATGTGGGAGGCCCCCTCGACGTGGCGGGCCAGGATGTGCCGGATCCCACCGTGGGCCCGCATCGCGGAGTAGAAGGGGTTGATCGCGGCGCCGGGCAACCCGAAGGTCTGCGTGGCGCCCTCGCGCTCAAGGATCAGCACCGCGGCGTCGACCGCGCGCATACGTGCCATGACGGACCTCCAGAAATGTGAACGGTCGGGACGGTCAGGTGCGGCGGGTGCGGCCGGAGAGCTCCTCGACCAGCAGTCGCAACGCGGAGTGGTCCAACGAGCCGTGACCGCGGGCGCGCAGCGCGCCCATCAGTTGGGCTACGGCCGCGCCGAGTGGGATCGCGACCCCCGCCTCACGAGCCGCGGCGGTGACGATGCCCAGATCCTTGTGGTGCAGGTCCACCCGGAATCCGGGGGTGTACTCGCCGGCGATCATGCCGGCGGCCTTGCGGTCCAGGATCCGGTTACCGGCCAAGCCTCCGGCCAGCACCCGGACCGCGGCCTCGGCGTCCACACCGTGGGCGTCCAGGAAAACCAGGGCCTCGGCGACCAGCTCGATCGTCCCGGCGACGATCAGCTGGTTGGCCGCCTTCACGGTCTGCCCGGATCCGGCGGGGCCCACGTGCACGACGGTGGAGCCGACGGTGTCGAGTACCGGGCGGGCGGCTTCGACATCCGCCTCAGCACCACCGACCATGATCGACAAGCTGGCGTCGATCGCGCCCGCCTCGCCGCCGGAGACCGGGGCGTCGACGGCCCGGACCGCCCGCTCGCCGGCGGCCGCGGCCAGCCGCACGGCTACGTCAGGGCGGATCGTGCTGGTGTCGATCCAGAGGCCGCGCGGACGGATGTGCGCGAACACCCCGTCCCGGCCGAGGACAACGTCCTCGACATCCGGCGAGTCCGGCAACATGGTCAGCACCACATCGGCGCCGGCCACGGCGCTGGCCACGTCGCGGGCGGCGCGCCCGCCCCGCGCGACCAGCGCGTCGACCCTGACCCGGCCGCGGTTGTAGCCAATGACGTCGTAGCCGGCTTTGACCAGGTTGGCCGCCATCGGCCCGCCCATGATGCCGAGCCCGATCACGGCGACCGTCACGGTGCTGGCGGCGACCTGGGTGCTCCTGTCCTGCTCCTCGATGGTCATCGGTTCGTCCCGCCGGAGCCGCGCCGCTCGCGGGGCAACCAGCCGAACGGGTCTGGACCGTTGTCCTTGTATTCCAATCCGACCCGCCCGGAGTAGCCCGCGACCTGCAACGCGGTGAGCCAGTCCTGCAGCGGGAGCGTCCCAGTCCCCGGCGCGCCCCGGCCGGGAGCGTCGGCGATCTGCACGTGTGCGATCCGCGGGGCGTGCGCGGCGATCGCGTCCGGCACATTGTCACCGTTGACGGCCAGGTGGTAGAGATCGGCAAGCAGCCACGCGGTGTGCGGGGCCAGCGTGTCGAGCACCGCGACCGCGTCCGCGGCGGTGCGCAGGGGATAGCGGTGCACGCCGCTGACCGGTTCCAGCACGATCCGCCCGCCCAGCGGGGCGAGCGCCGCCGCGGCCAGTGCCAGGTTCTCCCGGGCCAGCTCGTCCTGGTGGACCGGATCGGCCCCGTCGATCCGATTGCCGTACAGGGCGTTGAACACCCGACAGTCCAGCCGCTTGCCGATTCCGGCCACCACGTCCAGGTTGTCCCGCAGTTCCTGTTCGCGGCCCGGCCAGGACACCAGCCCGCGGTCGCCGGCCGGCATGTTCCCGGCCGCGAGGTTGAGCCCGCTGAGCGCGACGCCGGCGTCCTCGATCGCCCGGGCGAACGCCTCCACCTCGGCATCACCGGGCACCGTGTCGGCGAACGGCCACCAGAACTCAACGGCATCGAACCCGGCCGCGCGGGCCGCGTCGGGCCGCTGCAGCACCGGGAGCTCGGTGAGCAGGATCGAGCAGTTCACGGCGTAGGACAGCGTGTGATCCATATCCGTTCCTTCCGTATTGTGGAATAACCTTTCCCACTGTTTCGAGAGTGCGATGGGACGAGTTAGGGGCGGGCAGCGACCGGATTACGCAGGGTGCCGATGCGCGAGATTTCGACGTCCACGACGTCGCCAGGGACCATTGGCCCGACGCCGCTCGGGCTCCCGGTGAGCAGCACGTCCCCGGGTTGCAGGGTGATCCAGCGAGTCACGTAGGCCAGCAGCTGTCCGACGCCGAAGACCATCTCTCGGGTTGGGGCCTTCTGTACCACCCGCCCGCCCAGGCGGGTGGTGAGCACGAGGTCGCCCGGATCGGGTATGTCGGTCTCGATCCACGGGCCCAGCGGGCAGAACGTGTCGGCGCTCTTCGCCCGGGCCCACTGTCCGTCCGAGCGCCAGTCGGCGGCGGTGACATCGTTCGCGCAGGTGTATCCGAGCACGAAGTCGTGGAAACGCTCCACCGGCACGTCGCGGGCCGTGCGCCCGATGACGACCGCGAGTTCGCCCTCGTACTCCAGGCGCGCCACCTCATGTGGTCGCAGCACCGGCTGTCCCGGACCGGCGACCGCGTTGGGCGCGATCAGGAACAGCGCTGGGTGCTCCGGCCACGGCAGTCCCTTCTCCGCAAGCTGGCCGGCGTAGTTGCTACCCGCGCAGACAATCGTCCTCGGCTCACACGGGGCGAGCAGCCTCACCTCGTCCAGGCGCGCGGCGACTGGGCCCGGCGCACCCCCACCGGGCCGCGGCTCCCGGACGACATCGCCGGACGGCGACGCCTCCAGGACGCCCTGGCCCACCACACCGTTCAGCTCGTAGCGCACGATCCGCATGTCGCGTCTTTCAGCCGCGGCCGGGCGAGGGAGCGCCGGCCAGCGCCTCGCGTACCAGCTCGACCGGGTGCCAGGCGGTCCGCCCGACGCCGTGGAAGATCTGCTGGCGGCAGGACACCCCGGTCGCCGCGATAATCGTGTCCGCGGGCTCGGCCGCCAGTAGGGGGAACAGCCGGTCCCGCCCGACCGTCATCGACGTCTCGTAATGCTCGGACTCGAACCCGAACGACCCCGCCATGCCGCAGCACCCGGCGTCGATCTCGACGACCTGCACACCCGGAATACGGCCCAGTAGTGCCATGGTCGCGGCCGTGCCCACTTCGGCCTTCTGATGGCAGTGGCCGTGAAACACCACCCGCCGCCCGGCCAACCAGGAGTTCTCGTCCAGGCGCAGCCGCCCGGCGTCGATCGCCTCCGCGAGCAGCTCCTCGACTTGGCGGACCCGGTCCTTCACCTCGTGCACGGCGGGGATGTCGGCGAGCAGCGCCGTCGTCTCGTCGCGCAGTGTGAACACGCACGACGGCTCGCAGCCGACGATGGGCGAGCCGGGTTCGGTGTCGCGGGCCAGCGACGTGACCAGCCCGCGCGCCTTCTTCTTCGCGTCGTCGAGCAGACCCTTGGACAGGCTGGACCGCCCGCAGCACCCGCCGCTGGCCAACTGCACCCGCCAGCCGGCGGACTCCAGCAGCTCGATCGCGGCTTTGCCGATGTGCGGCTCCGTGAAGGTGGTGAACGAGTCGGCGAGCCAGTTCACCGTGCCCATCGAAGTGCCCATCGACGCCCCGTGGGTACCCCGGCGGCGCGACCAGCGCACCACGTTGTCCCGGGTGAACTCGGGCAGTGGGCGCGCCGGGGCGATCCCCACCGCTCGGTCCAGCAGTGTGCGCAATACGCCGACCCGGCCGGGCAGGTTGGACAGTGGGGCCGTCGCCGAACCCAGTCGGTTGAGCGTGCGGATCGCACCGAAGACCCGCGAGCGCAGCGGCACGCCGTGCGCCTGGTGGTGGTGGTGCAGTGTCTCGGCCTTGAGCGAGGCCATGTCCACGCTCATCGGGCATTCGCTTTTGCACGCCTTGCACATCAGGCACAGGTCGAGGATTTCGTGCAGCCGCTCGCCGCCCAACGCCGCGGCCGGATCGGGCTCGGAGAGCGCCTTGACCAGCGCGTTGGCCCGGCCGCGGGTGGAGTGCTCTTCCTGTTTGGTGGCGATGTAGGACGGGCACATCACACCTACGGTCGACTTTCGGCACAGCCCGATGTTCATGCACCGGTCGGCCGCGCCCCGCATCCCGCCGACGACCTCGAACCGCAGCATCGTGGTGATCGGGCGCGCCGGGGGAAGAGCGTCGCGGTCGCGCAGGTTCTCCGTCATCGACGGCGCGTCCACGATCTTGCCGGGGTTCATCACGCCGTGCGGGTCGAACAGCACCTTGACCTTGCGCATCGCCTCGTACAGTTCCTCGCCGAAGATCTCGCGGTTGAACTCGCTGCGGGCCAGCCCGTCGCCGTGCTCGCTGGAGTTCACTCCGCCGTACTCCGCCACCAGATCCTTGATCTTCTCCGCGACCGTGCGCATCGTCGCGACCTGGGCCGGGTCAGTGAGGTCGATGAACGGACGAATGTGCAGGCAACCCACCGAGCAGTGACCGTAGAACCCGGCCTGCAACTGGTGCTCGTCGAGGATTTCCTTGAACCGTCGGGTGTACTCCGGTAGGTGCACCGGGTCCACCGCGGTGTCCTCCACGAACGCCAGCGGGCGGCGGGTGCCCTCGCCGGCGGCCATCAGCAGGCCCAGGCTGGACTTGCGCACCTTCAACAGCGCCGTCTGCTCGGCCGTGGTGACCGCGCGCAGCGTGTGGTATCCGTGCCCGTTGCGCTGCCACAGCGCGGCAACCCGGTCCAGCTTGGCGACCAGCTCATCCTCATCGTCACCGGTGAACGACACGAACAGCAACGCCTCCGGGTCCCCGACCAGATGATTGCCCAGGTCCGCGTACTCGATCTTCCGCCTGGACAGCTCGAGGATCGTTCGGTCCATTAACTCGACCTGGTGCGGCTCACACGACAGCGCGTCCGCGGTGGCCGAGATCGCCCCGTGCGTGGTCGCGAAGTGCCCGACGGCGTAGACGGTGCGGCCCGGCTTGGGCACCAGGTCAACCACCGCGCGGGTGACCACGACAAGCGTGCCCTCCGCGCCGACCACGAACTTGGCCAGGTCGAACGGGTTCGCCTCGCCGTAGCCGGCGAGGCGGTCCAGCCGGTATCCGCAGGCGCGCCGCCAGAACACCGGCATCCCGGCCGCGATCGCCTTCTCGTTCGCCGTGACCAACTCGGGTAGCTCCCGATAGATCCGGCCCTCGAGCGTGTCGGCCTGAGCTCGCCGACTCCGCTCGACATCGTCGACCGGCTCGAGCCGGGCCTGGGAGCCGTCGGCCAACACCACCTCGAGTGCGCGAACGTGGTCGATCGTCATGCCGTACGTCAGCGAACCGCTCCCGGCGGAGTTGTTACCGATCATCCCGCCGATCGTGGCCCGGTTACTGGTGGAGGTGTCCGGGCCGAATATCAACCCGTGCGCGGCGGCGGCCTGGTTCAGCTGGTCCTGCACCACCCCGACCTCGACCAGGGCGGTACGCCCTACCGGGTCGAGGTCCACGATGCGGTTCATATGTCGGGAGAAGTCCAGGACCAGGCCCGGGCCGACGGTCTGCCCGGCCAAGCTGGTGCCAGCGCCGCGCGGCACGATCGGCACGCCGAACCGTCCGGCCACTCCGACCGCCGCGGCCACGTCGTCGGCGTCGAGGGGGAACACCACCCCCCGCGGCATGATCGAGTACATGCTGGCATCCCGGGAGAAAAGGTGGCGGCTGTAGTCGTCGAACGCGACCTCGCCGCGCACCGCAACGCCCAAGGCACGCTCCAGGTCGGTGTCCGGGTCGGTGCGGGAGCCGGCTTCGGTGGTCTGTGCGGTCATCGCGGTCCTGTCCTCTCGGTGTGAACCGGGGTCACTCTGACTGAAGCCGTTCCAGCGCGGCATCGATCCCGGTGCGGTCCAGCGGGACCCCGGCCAGCGTCAGGCCCATCTGGACGCCGGCCAGCGTGCCGGCCAGGGTGAGGTCGTTGAACGCACCGAGGTGGCCGATCCGGAAGATCTTCCCCGCTAGTTTGCCGAGGCCAGCACCCAGCGACATGTCGAACCGGTCCAGGATGACTTCCCGCACCTTGTCCGCGTCCACCCCGTCGGGGACAAGCACCGCGGTCAGTGAGCCGGAGTGCTCCCGCTCGTCCAGACAAACCACCTCGAGACCCCAGCCCCGCACCGCGGCCCGGGTAGCCTCGGCATGGCGGGCATGGCGGGCGAACACATTCGGCAGGCCCTCCTCGTTCAGCAGCCGCAGAGCCTCCTTCAGCCCGTACATCAGGTTCGTATTGGGTGTGTAGGGAAAGAAGCCGCGCTGGTTCGCGGCGAGCATCGGACCCCAGTCCCAGAACGTCTTGGGCAGGGCCGCCGTCTTGGCCGCCTCCATGGCCTTCTCGCTGACCGCGTTGAAGCTCATGCCCGGCGGGAGCATGAGGCCCTTTTGTGAGCCGGCCACCGTGACGTCGACACCCCACTCGTCGTGCCGGTAGTCGATCGACCCGAGCGAGGAGATGGTGTCCACCAAAAGCAGGGCGGGGTGCCCTGCGGCGTCGATCGCGGCGCGCACGTCGGGCACCCGGCTGGTGACGCCGGTAGAGGTCTCGTTGTGCACCACGCACACGGCCTTGATCGCGTGCGCGGTATCAGCGGCCAGGGTGTCCGCGACGACCTCGGGGCTCGCCCCGTGCCGCCAGTCACCGGGCACGAAATCCACCTCGAGGCCAAAACCGCGAGCCATCTCCCGCCACAGCGTCGCGAAGTGCCCGGTTTCGAAGCCCAGTATCCGATCACCCGGGCTGAGCGTGTTGACCAGCGCCGCTTCCCAGGCCCCGGTACCGGTGGCCGGGTAGATCACGACCGGATTCGTTGTGCCGAACACCGGCTTCACACCTTGCAGTAACTCACGGCCGAGTTCGGCGAACTCCGGTCCGCGGTGGTCGATCACGGGCGCGGACATGGCACGCAAGATTGAGTCCGGCACGTTGGTCGGTCCGGGGATTTGCAGGAAATGACGGCCTGCCGCATAGCTCATCTGTGAGTCCTTTAACATTCGGCCCGCAGCGGGGATTTCTCATATTGTGGAGAACTCTCATCATGTGTGCAGCAGTGTGCCCATGGTCTCTCTCAAGGACTGTGTACCTCTCGACAGTCGATGTGATCAGTTTCATGATTTTTCGGATAGTTTCTTTCGGATAGTGAAATCGAAATGATTCGGCGGAATCCGGGCGTCACGGTCCATGCCTACATGCGCAGGTCGCGACAGGTGGGACAAGTCAACGCACGAGCAGTGGTCCGGCCGATACTCAGCGGCCCTGCCATTGCGGTTTCCGTTTGGCGACGAAGCTGTCAACTCCGTGGTGAAAGTCTTCGCTGCCATACACCGTGGCCACGATGTCGTCCCCGTCGGGAATGTTGGCTTGCCGCAACCGCCGAATGGCTTCCTTCGCCGCCCACATCGTCAACGGTGCGTTCGCGGCTAGACGGTCGACGATGTCGGTGGTACTTGCGTCAAGTTCAGCTTGATCACAAAGCGTCGTCACGAAACCGATGGCATGCATTTCCTCGGCGGTGAACAACCGTCCCAGCAGCAACATGTCCAGGGCGCGTCCCGGGCCCAAGTGGCCGACGATCAGCGAGTAAGTACTCATGGCCAAACAGTTGCCGAGCGTGCGGGCGATCGGGATGCCGAACCGTGCGGACCGTGTCGCGACGCGTATGTCGCACACGCCTGCCAACCCCAACCCTCCACCGACACAGAATCCGGAAACCGAGGCCACGGTCGGCACTCGCACCCTGGCCAACCGGTCCACGACGCGGGTGATCTTCTGCTCGTAGGCGGTTCCGTCCGCACCGGTGCGGAACTCGGCGAACTGGCCGATGTCCGTGCCGGCAACGAAGGCCGCGTCACCGGCACCGCGCAATACCATCACCCTGATGTCGGAGTCGGTGTCGGCGACCTCGCAAGCGGTGACGAGGTCTGCGTACATCTGCCAGGTCAAGGCGTTGCGGTGCTCGGGTCGATTGAAGGTCACCCGCAACGCGGTTCCGTCACGTTCGACCAGTAGCTGGTCTGACATCTGTGGCTTCTCCAGGGTCAAGCGGACGGGTCGGCGGCCAATCGGGGCACGTTCATGCTGGCAACGACCCCGGATGCGATCAGCTCATCGATCGCATCAGGCTCGAAGCCGAACTCGGCGAGCACAGCTTCGGTGTCCGCGCCGAGCAGTGGCCCCGCGGCGGCGCGGACCGCTGGCGTTGCGGAGAATCGCATCGGCGACCCGATCTGGCGCACCGCACCCATCACCGGATGCCGGGCATCCCAGAAGAACCCGCGCTGGGTCAGGTGTTGATCGTTGAAGACCTGTGCGGTGTCGGCGATGGGTGCGCACGGCACGCCACCGGATTCGAGCGCGGCGATCACGGCGTCGGTCGTCCACAGTGCGGTCACCGCCTCAATCGCGGGAATCAGCGTCTCGCGGTGTCGGTGCCGCTCGTGAGCATCCTGGTAGCGCGGATCATCGACCAGTTCCGCGAGACCAAGCGCGGAGCACAGACCGGTCCAGGTTGTCGGCGTGACCGCCCCCAGCGTCACCCAGCCATCGGCAGCGCGGATGGCCTGGTACGGCGCGGTCGCCTGATGCGCCGAGCCCAGCCGCTTTCCGGCCTCCCCGGTAGCGAAGTAACGGCCCGCCTCCCAGATTGTGAAAGACACACCCGACTCGAACAATGAAACGTCGACGTGCTGGCCGGTGCCGACCGATTCGCGGGCGCGCAGCGCAGCGAGCACCCCCATCGCCAGATACAGCCCGCACACCAGATCGCAGATCGGCACACCGATCTTGACCGGGTCGCCCTGCGGGTCGCCGGTGACGCTCATCAGCCCCGAACGAGCCTGCGCCATGATGTCCAATCCCGGCAGAGCCGCCAGTGGTCCATCCTGACCCCACCCGGATGCCGACACATAAATGATCCTCGGGTTGATTTCGCGAACGGTCTCGTAGTCGTAACCCAACTTCGCAAGCGCGCCCGGGCGCAGGTTCTCCACCAGGACGTCCACCGTCTTCAATAGCTGGGTCAGGACCCGCTTGCCCGGCGCCGTCTTGATGTCCAGCGCGATCGAGCGCTTGTTGCGGTTGAGACGGGCGAAGGTCGAGCTCTGCCCGGCCACGTAGGGCCCAATCATTCGGACAGGATCGCCACCGTCCGGATTCTCCACTTTGATCACATCAGCGCCGAGATCGGCGAGCTGCATCGTGCCGAAGGGAGCTGCCATGAACGCGCCGATCTCAAGGACACGAACTCCAGCCAGCGGTGCGTCTATCTCCCGCGCCTCGTCGGTGTCCTCGATCATCAACCTACCTCCATGAGAAGCACATCTCACCGCGTCTAGACTATTGTCTACAGGAGCGTGGTGAGCTTGACAACCACAGATGGTCCCGTTGAGTCAGCACCTGAGCACGGCCACAGACAGGTACGACAGCGCCAAGAATCGAGGTCGCCCGTGACCCACCCGCCGACGCCGGTGGCCGATCGCCGCCAGCGCACAGTCCAGGAATCGCGGCTCGTCCTGCCGCCCAGTCTCGTTGACGTCGCCGCGGGCCAACTTCGCCGCATGATCATCGCCGGCGAGCTGTTGCCCGGCGATCGCGTGGTGGAGAACCAGTTGACCCAGCAGCTCGGTATCAGCAGGCCGCCGCTGCGGGAGGCCCTGCGGGTACTTGAGCGGGAAGGGCTCATTCAGTCCGTGCCCCGCAAGGGTGCCATCGTCACCCCGCTGACGCTGCACGACGTCTACGAGATATTCACCCTGCGTAAGGAGCTCGAGTTGCTCGCGGTACGCCTTGGTATCCCGGTGCGCAATCCCGAACGACTCGACCGCTGCCGAGCCAGGCTCGAGCTCATGGCCGAGGCCGCCCGGTCCGGCGACCAGGCCACGTTCACCGAGTGCAGCTTCGAGTTCCACGTCGCCGTGATCGGACTCTCCGGCCACCAGCGCCTCGAGGCGGCCTACCGAACGTTGCAACTGCAGATGCTGCTGTGCATGACCCTCAACCACCGCGCCAGAGCAGACAGGGAAGACCTCGTCCAGAACGTCGGACGACATCGCAGACTGCTCGCGTTGATCGAGGTCGGTGATCGTGACCTGATCCTGCACGAGCTGACGCACCACGGCGACCGAACGTTCCTCGACGACATCGAGTCCACGTTGGACGGACACACAGATGTCGCTCTCTCCTGGCTCGCACAGGTGCGCCAGGACGACGAGGGCAGGTAAGCCGGAGCGGGCGCTCCCACGCGTCAAGGCTTGCATACGGACTATTGACTTCTGTAGACAAGTGGTACTTACATGGCATGTCGTGGGCCGACGATGCTCGGCTAGCACCTACGAGGAGGTAGGCACGTGACGCGCGCAGATGCCTGGAGACGCCTGTCCGGAATGAAGCGATGGACGTTGATCCTGCCGATCATCGTCTTCATCTACGTCATCGCTTACATCGACCGCACGAACATCAGCTTTGCGCTTCCGCACCTCAAGCAGGACATGGGCCTCACGGGTTCCCAGCAAGGCTTCGTGAGCGGTGTTTTCTTCTTCGGTTATCTGCTGCTCCAGGTTCCCGGCGGTTACATGGCCGAGCGGTGGAGCGCCAAAAACTGGATCGCAATCCTGATGGTGCTCTGGTCTGCCTGCGCCATCTTTTCGGGCCTTACGCACACCTACTCCGAACTTGTGCTGGCCCGCTTCCTGCTTGGCGTCGCGGAGGGCGGCGTGCAGCCGGCGCTGATGACTACGATCAGGTCCTGGTTCCCCTTTTCCGAACGTGGCCGAGCGTACGCGATCTTCAAGCTATATACCCCGATATCATCACTTGTCGCAGCGCCGTTATCTGGTGTGATCTTGACGCACGGCACGTGGCGCGACCTGTTCATCATTCAGGGCGCCGTACCGCTAATCCTCGGGATCGTCGCCTGGCTCGCCGTCATGCGGGATACGCCAGCGAAAGCGAAATGGCTGTCGGCCGCCGAACGCACTCATATAGAGAGCGCCAGGTTACGAGAAGGCGAGCCTCTTCAGCACCGAGGGACTTTTCGGGCCGCTTTCACCAGCCCCATCGTCTGGATGTTCGCCCTCATATACACCCTCACTCAACTAGGCCTGCTGGGACTCACAATATGGCTGCCCACCCTGCTCAAACAATCGTTCCACACCGATTTGGACGTGGGTCTCGCCGCCATGCTGCCAGCAATCGGCTCCGCCGTAGCGATCTTCCTGGTCGGCCGATCCGCGGACAGGCACGGAAGGCATATCACCCACATCGCCGTCACGTTGGCCGTCGGAGCCGTCGTACTAGGCGCCGCCGGCTTCCTCTCAGCCAATCACAGATGGCTGGTACTAGCCGCCATGGTCGTGGCCACCGCCGCCTCCATTGCCTGGTACGGACCTTTCTGGGCCATGGTCACCAAGCTCATGCCGGTAGCCGCTGCCAGCGCCGGAATCGGCATCGTCAATGGCGTCGGCAATCTCGGAGGTTTCATTGGACCCTACATTGGCGGTGTGCTGAGCGATCTCAGTGGAGGGTATGTACTCACCCAACTATTCTTCGGATTGATATTCGCCGTGGCTGCCCTGCTCGTCATTTCCCTCAGGCGGAGAATGCGTGAAGCCGAGAGCGAAGGCCGCGATCCCTTGTCAGCAGTTTCAACCGATTCGGCCGCAGTAGGTACAACCGAACGCTGAGACCGAACACCGACCGATATGGGCAGCATGACCTCTGATGCGCTGTTGATCATTGTCTATAGGTCGTGAACGGGCCAGCCTGATTCCAAACGAGAAAACGGTGATAGCTGTGGTGATTGCGGGGATGGTTGTGATTCTGGGGACGGCTGCGCTCCCGGCGCCGACGGGTCCTGCGCCGGGGTAGCTGACCGATTCGTGACCGCTGACTTGGTAGGTCTCACGCGCATCCCTAGATGGGGTCAAGTTGTCCGCGTTGGCTAACCTCTCGCCTACCCGTTGGCGTTGTGCGCCGTGGGGGCCTTCGCGGTCGCGGCCCTTCTGGAGCAGCGCAGTGCTGGCCAGGTGCCGAATGCTCGGGGGCTGGCACCCCGACAGCTCGCCGGGTTCGTGCGGGCAACCCTGCGTCACCCATGGTGGCTGGCTGGGATGGCGTGCAGCGCGATCGGGTTCGCCCTGCACGCGTTGGCGCTGCACACCAGCGCGCTTGACCTTCCCTCGGTTTGACGGACTCCGTGACATTCCCCCCGGTTTCACGGACACGGCTGTTGAGAGACTGCGATTCGACGGTTGCCGAACGAGACGCTCGTCGTGCCCAAGCCTTACCCGCCGGAGTTCCGTCGCCGTGCTCTTGATCTGCTCAGCTCGGGACGCACGGTCCGCGACGTTGCCGCCTCGCTGGGGATCGCGGAATCGTGCCTGCATCGTTGGAAGTCCCAGGACCTGACCGATCGTGGCCTGAAGTGCCCGAGTCCTGGAGCCGTCGAGTCCGCGCACTCGCCGCGGCGCAACGACGGATCGCTGAACTCGAAGACGAAGTCAAGATCCTGCGTAAAGCGGCCGCCGCGGTCGAGGAGGTGGTGCCCCCAAAAGTGCGCTACCGCCTCGTCGCCGAACTCGCGGCTGAGGGCATTCTCGTCAAGCAGGCGTGCCTCGCGCTCGGGTCTCGCGGTCCGGGTACTACGACGCCCGAGTTCGGCCGCCATCCGCACGCGCGATCCGACACGCGTGGCTGACCGACCAGATCGGAGCAGTGCACGAGGCTTCCCGACAGTGTGGGTGCCCGAAACCCTGTCCACGTCATGCCGCCTGCTGGTATTCGTGGAGGAGGCCGCCGATGCGGTCGTGTCGTTGGATCTTGCGGATGTCGGTCGGTGCATGGTGGGGGAGCGGCCGTAACGGAGCAGCCTGCCCCAGGGTGCGGTGTGGACGGTGATCGTTGTAGTGGCATTCGAACTTGCGCAGCAGGGTTGCGGTGTGTCGTTGGTTCGTGATCAGAATCCGATTGAGGAGTTCGCGGCGGATGGTGCCGACGAAGCGCTCGGCGTTCGCGTTCGCTCGTGGCGCCCGCGCCTGCGTCTTGATGATCGTGACGTCGGTGGCTTTGAATACGGCGTCGAAGGCGGAGGCGAACTTGCTGTCACGGTCACGGATGAGGAACCGGAAGTGTCGGTGGGCGTTGTCGAGGTCCATGAACAAGTTGCGGGCCAACTGCGTGAGCCAGGCTCCGGTCGGATGGGCGGTGACGCCGAGGATGTGGACTCGGCGGGTGGCGTGCTCGATGACGAAGAACGCGTAGAGCCGGTGCAGTGTGATCGTGTCGAGGTGGAACAGGTCGCAGGCCATGATGGCCTGGGCCTGCGCGTGGAGGAACTGGGTCCAGGTCGGTGCGGGCCGCCGCGCTGATGGGTCGATGCCCGCCGAGTGCAGGATCTTCCAGACGGTCGCGCGGATCCTCGACGAGGTCGCCGCCGACGACGCGGTGTTCACCGTGGACACCGGCATGTGCAACGTCTGGGCGGCCCGTTACCTCACCCCCAACGGGCGGCGCCGGGTGATCGGCTCCTTCCTGCACGGCTCGATGGCCAACGCGCTGCCCCACGCGATCGGGGCCCAGCTGGCCCGTGGCGCTGCACCAGTTGCCGGTCAAGATCGTGCTGTTCAACAACTCCGCGTTGGGCATGATCAAGCTGGAGATGATGGTCGACGGGCTGCCCAGCTACGAGACCGACCATCCCCCAGTCAACTACGCCGCGATCGCCGACGCCGCCGGCATCTACGCGGTGCGGGTGGAGCAACCCGCCGACATCCGCGCCGGTCTCAAGGACGGCCTGGCCCACCCCGGCCCCGCGCTGATCGAGCTGGTCACCGACCCCAACGCCCTGTCCGTGCCGCCGCACATCACCGGCGAACAGGTCCGGGGATTCGCGCTGGCCGCCTCGAAGACCGTGCTGGCCGGCGGCGTCGGGCAGATGCTCAAGATGGCCCGGGCCAACATTCGCAACATCCCAAGGCCATCCACCGCGCGCGCGGCGCCGGATCGATCTTGGCCCCGGGTCTCGCCGGGCAGGGAAGGTAGAGGTCAGGCGTAGAGACTGCCGACCGCGCGGCCGACCGCGATGTCGGCGCGGGAGCTGTCGCCGAGCTGGTGGCGGCTTGTCACCTCGGCGGAGTGCAGTCGCTTCGCCTCGAGCAGAAGTGACGCGAACTCTTCGTGTATCTGCTGGAAACGGGCGTGGTCGGTCGAGACGCTGATCGCGACGGAGTCCGCGTCGGGTCCGTTGACGGGGAAGGCGACAGCGACGCAGCAGCGTCCGGCAACGGTCTCTCCGTCCTCGATGGTGTATCCGCGAAGCCGAGCCTGGCGCAGGTCAGCCAGCAGGGTGTCCATCGTGGTGAGCGAGGCCGGGGTGAGCGCACGGAGCTCGCTACTCGGGCGGGCGTAGAGCTCGCGCACCTGGCCGTCGGAGAGCTGGGCGAGCAGAGCCTTGCCGACCGCGGTGGCGCTAGCGGGGAGCTGCTTGCCGACCTGCGAGACCGAGAAGACCGACCGCTCGCCTTCCTCGCGGGCCAGGTAGAGGACCTTGTCGCCCTGAAGTGTCGCGAGGCTGGCGGTCTCCGCGGTCTGGTCGGCGAGGCGGCGCAGGGTCCGCTGGACCGACTGCAGGAACGGCACCGACTGGGCGTAGGACCCGCCAAGCTCGATCACGCCAACGCCCAGGGAGTAGGCGGCGCTGCTGGATCCGCGCACCTGCTGCTCCTGAACCAGGCCGCGCTGGCCCAGCTCGACGAGCACCCGGTAGACCAGCGACCGGGTGGCGCCGGTGTGTTCGGCCAGCTGCGAGGCGGTGAGCGGCGTGCGGCTACGGGCGAGCGCGACCAGGACGTCGGCGGCGCAGCCCGCCGCGGGGGCCTTGTAGCGTGACTCGCCCTGTCCAGCCATTCGGTGGCCCTCCTCGTTCGACGATCGCGGTCATCGGTGCGCCTGTAGTCCGTTCGCTTCCCTGACCTGGTCGACGCTGTCCTGGGCCCCCTTCGCGAGGAACGTCGAGTCCGACGCGATCGCCACGAAGCTGAACCCGTTCGCCAGGCACTGGTTCGCATTGTCCACGGTCGCGGCCAGGATCCCCGCCCGGATGCTGTTGGCCTTGGCGGCGGTGACGACCGCCTCAAGGGCGGACAGGTACTCCGGTGAGGTGAACTGACCCGGCAGGCCGAGGGCGGAGCTGAGGTCTCGCGGGCCCACGAAGAGGACGTCGACCCCGGGGACAGCGGCGATCTCGTCGACGTTGTGCAGCGCTTCAGTGGTCTCGATCTGCACGATGCAGACGGTCGCATCGTTCGCGGTCAGCAGGGTTCCCGGACGCAGTCCGAACCCGGCCGCGGAGTGGTAGGTGGCCACACCGCGGTCACCCTCAGGTGGGTAGCGCAGGTGGCGGACCGCCTCGCGGACCTCGGTCGCGGTGTTGAGTCGGGGGAACATGACTCCCGCCGCGCCGAGGTCGAGGACGCGGCCGCACCGGATCCGCTCCGCGCTCTCCACCCGGACCACGCTCGGGGCTCCGTGCGCGGCGGCGGCACGGACCTGCCCGGCCATGTCCTTCTCATCGCCCGCGCCGTGCTCGAGGTCCACGAGGAGCCAGTCGAACCCGCCCACGGCGCAGGCCTCGGCGGTCATGGCGGAGCCGAGGGACAGGAAGGTCCCCAGACTGGCGTGATCGGCCTCGATGACCGCCCGCATGTTCTTCATCGCGTAGTACCCGGCTTCCTCACTGAGTCGACATCCAGCCTGTCTAATCAAATATGAACACACAAACGGTATCTGAGATCTCTGAACTCTGGCAAGACTCGACCGTCGATTCAACCTGGACTGTTGACATGACCTTTCGGTGCTTCTACGGTTTTGACAGATGAACATACAGTTCATATTTGAGCAGGAGACGATGTGGCACCGAAGCTGCTGACCGACGCCGACTGGGCCGCCGAGCTGCTGACGCTCACCGGCTTCGATGCGGTGATCACGAATTCGACCGACCGTGTCCTGCTGCTGGCCGGCCACAGCACCTGGCGAGAGCGCGAGATGCGGTCGTGGATGGTGCACCCGGCCCGCGCAGGTGCGCAGGCTTTGCGTATCGCTATATCGGTTGAGGAGGCGTCCTGATGATCGCGGAGCTGTTGATTGGCGGGCAGTGGAGGGCCAGTCGGTCGGGCCGGGTCGAGGAGGTGCGGTCGCCTTTCGACGGTTGTGTCGTGGGGACCGTGCCCATCGCGGCTGTCGAGGACATCGAGGCGGCGATGGAGGCCGCCGAGCGCGGAGCCGCGACCTGGCGCCGGACCCCGGCACACGAACGGATGCAGATCTTGCACCGGGCAGCCGAACTCGCTGACGAGCGCTCGGCGGTTATCGCTCGCACCATCAGTGCGGAGAACGGCAAAACGATCACCGAGGCGACCGTCGAGGCAAGCCGATCTGGCGATCTCATCCGGCTGTCGGCGTTCGAGGGCACCCAACTCTACGGTCAGACGCTTCCGCTGGACGCCAACCGGGGAACCGGCTTCGACAAGATCGGATTCACCGTTCGCCAGCCGGTCGGGATCGTTGTCGCTATCACTCCCTTCAACTACCCCGCACTGCTCGTGCTGCACAAGATCGCTCCCGCGCTGGCCGCCGGCAACGCCGTGATCGTCAAGCCGGCTCGCGCTACGCCCCTTACCGCGTTGGCGTTGGCCGCTTGTTTTGTCGACGCTGGCCTGCCTGACGGCGTGTTGTCGGTGCTGACGGGTCCTGGTGGGGAGCTCGGTGACCTCTTGGTTTCCGACTCGCGGGTCCGCAAGGTGTCTTTCACCGGCTCCACGGGGGTCGGGGCGCGCATCGCGGCCCGGGCCGGAGTGAAGAAGCTGTCACTGGAGCTCGGCGCCTCCTGCCCGGTGATCGTCATGCCGGACGCCGACATCGAACTCGCGTCCAGCGCAGTCGCGGCCGGCGGTTTCGCCAACGCAGGCCAGGTCTGCATCTCGGTGCAGCGAGTGATCACCCATCCCGCGATCAATGGCGACTTCCTCGACGCGCTGGTCCCGAAGGTCAAGACCATCCGCACCGGCGACCCGGCCTCGGCCGAGACGTCGATGGGCACGATCATCTCGACCTCCGAGGCCGAGCGGGTCGAGAGGGCGATCGCCGCGGCCGCTCGGAACGGGGCCCGGATCCTCACCGGCGGAGAGCGCAACGGCAGCGTCGTCGAGCCGACGGTCGTGGCAGATGTCGACCCGGCATCACCGTTCAGCCAGGACGAGCTGTTCGGCCCGGCTGTCGCCGTGAGCACGGCCGCCGATTGGGAATCTGCCATCACACAGGCCAACGGGACCGCATTCGGGCTGGCCGCGGGGCTGTTCACCGCCGACGTCGCCGGGGCGATCCGCGCGATGCGAGAGATCGACGCGGGCAACATCCACATCAACTGGACCCCGCTGTGGCGCGCGGACCTCATGCCCTACGGCGGCCTGAAGGCAAGCGGCATCGGCAAGGAGGGACCGCGTTCGGCGGTCGCCGAGATGACCGAGGAGAAGACCGTCGTCCTGCACGGCCGGCCCTGGTAGCGCCATCCCATCAGACGAGCGGTTCGCGCCCTGACGCCCCGACCGCTGGAGAAGAGCACAACGATGAGCAACAGCCGCACCGGCACCACGGTCCGCCTGACGGTCGCCCAGGCCGTCATCACCTACCTCGCCAAGCAGTACACCGTCGCCGATGGACAGCGCCGTCGGCTCATCCCCGCCACGCTCGGAATCTTCGGCCACGGCAACGTCGCCGGTCTGGGCCAGGCCCTGGACCAGCTCAGCGACCTCATGCCGTTCGTCCAGGGCCGCAACGAGCAATCGCTGGTACACCTCGGATCCGGCTACGCGAAGGCCATGCGACGGCGCGCGACGCTGGCGATCACGGCATCCATCGGTCCAGGCGCACTGAACATGGTGACTGGCGCGGCTCTGGCGACGGTGAACCGGCTGCCAGTGCTGCTGCTGCCCGGCGACACCTACGCCAGCCGCAGGCAGGGCCCTGTACTGCAGCAACTGCAGCACCCCATCGAGGCCGACACCACGGTCAACGACGCGTTCCGGCCGGTGTCGCGTTTCTTCGACCGCATCAACCGCCCCGAGCAGCTGCTCACCGCGCTTCCCTCGGCGATGCGTGTGCTGACGGACCCGGTGGACACCGGCGCGGTGGTGCTGTCATTGCCGCAGGACATCCAGTCCCACGCCTTCGATTTCCCGGCCGAGCTGTTCGACGAGCGGGACTGGCTCATCCGCCGCCCGCCGCCGGACGCGGAGGAGATCAACGCGGTGGCCCGGATGCTCACCGAGGCGCGCAGGCCGATCATCATCGCCGGCGGTGGTGTCGTCTACTCCGACGCCACGGAGGAGCTGGAGGACCTTGCGGCCACGGCCGGTATTCCGGTCCTCGAAACGATGGCCGGCAAGGGCGCGGTGCAACAGCGCGGGTGGTGGCAGATCGGCGGCATCGGGCTCGAAGGCACACCGGCCAACAATGATCTGGTGCGTGCGGCCGACTTCGTGCTGACCGTCGGGTCCCGGCTGACGGACTTCGCGACCGCCTCGCAGTCGTTGTTCGAGAACCCCGATGTTCGGTTCGCCGCGATCAACGTCAACGCCCACGACGCCAACCGACTCGGCGCCACCGCCGTCGTCGGGGACGCCAAACGCGCGCTGGGTGCTCTGGCGGCCGTTGTGCGGAGCGCCGGTGTCAGCAGCCCGCCCGAATGGCAGGAGACAGTGCGCGCCGCGACGGCCGAATGGGCGCCGATGCGCGCCGCCGCCCTCGACCCGGAGACGCTGTTCGACATCTCCTCGGTACCGGCCGACAACGACGTGGTGCCGGCCACCGACGCGATCCTCACCCAGGGCCAGGTCATCGGGCTGCTCCAGGAGCACGCGCGCCCCGGCGACACCATCGTCGCGGCTGCCGGCGGGCCGCCCGGCGACCTGCAGAAGGTCTGGGACGCCACCGAAGGCCGGCACTGCCACCTCGAGTTCGGTTTCTCCTGCATGGGCTATGAGATCCCGGCCGGCATCGGGGTCCGCCTCGCCGACCCGGACCCCGACAAACGCGTGGTCGTGTTCATCGGCGACGGGACCTTCCTGATGTCACCCACCGAGCTAGTCACCGCCGCACTCGAAAGCCTGGCCGTCACGGTGGTGATCCCGGAGAACCACGGCTACCAGGTCATCCACCGCCTGCAGATGGGCCGACATGGCCGCGAATTCGGCAACGAGTTCCGCTACCGGTCCGGGCGCCTGGATCTGGCGGGGGAGAAGGCCGCCGAGCACCAGCCTCGACTGGACGGCGACTACCTCGACGTCGATCTCGTCGAGGTCGCCAGCGGCCTGGGTGCACGCGCAATCCGCGCGAAGACAGCCGACGAGGTCCGGACCGCGCTCGAGCAGACCCGCCAGCACCAGGGCCCGGTTGTGATCGTCGTCCCGGTCATCCCGCACGTCGACCTACCGGGCGCGGGCGCCTGGTGGGACGTCGCCCCATCCGAGGTGTCAGAGGACGGGACCGTCCAGCGGCTCCGCGGCGAGTACGAGGCCGGGCTGGGCAAACAGCTCTGGCTCGGCTGATCCGTACCGCCGTCCACGCAACTGCTCATTCACAATCCGAGGAAGGCCGAAGATGGCTGTGACCGAGAACGGATCGTCCCGCGGCCTGATGAGCGCGGAGACCCTCCCGCCGGGCACCGAGGCCGGCCGGGCGGTGGTGGTCGGTCTCGGCCTTGTCGACCCGTCGCTGGTTGCCGGAGTTCTCGGCGGCGGGATCGACTTCGTGCCCGTCCCGTCGGACGCTGACCTCGCGGTAGCGGTAGGAGCGATCGTCCGAGCAGACGTCACCGTGGACGCCGAGCTCCTCGACCGGGCCCCCCGGCTGCGGGTGTTGGCCCGGACCGGCGTCGGCACCGACCTCGTCGATCTGGCCGCGGCCAGCGCGCGTGGCATCGCTGTCGTGATCACCCCGGGCAGCGGGACCCGCGCCGTCGCCGAAGGTGTGCTCGCACATGCGCTTCACCTGGTGAAACGGCTCACGCCGATGACCGCGCTGGTCCGCGAAGCCCGTTGGGCCGATCGGGCACGCACCGCGGTTGGCTCGATCGGGGACCTGGACGGGGCGACGATGGGCATCGTCGGCTACGGCCGGATCGGGCGGCGGGTCGGTGAACTGGCCCGCGCCTTCGGGATGCGAGTGCTTGCCCACGATCCGTTCGTCGCGCCGCCGCCCGACGTCGACTGCCCGGACCTGGCCGAGCTCGCCGCCGCAAGCCACGTACTGACCCTGCACGCACCCCTGACCGAGGACAACTACCACCTGGTTGCCGCCGAGTTCATCGGCCGGATGCGACCCGGCGCGATCCTGATCAACTGCGGCCGCGGTGCACTGGTGGACCTCGATGCCGTCCTGGCCGCGCTGGAGTCCGGCCAGCTGGCCGGGGCCGGGATCGACGTTTTCGAGTCGGAGCCGCCACAGCACCATCCGCTGTTCGACCACCCGCACGTCTCGCTCACACCGCACGTGATGGGACTGACCCGACGCGCGACCGCGGCGACCTTCGCCGACGCCGCGCAAGGCGTGCTCGACGTGCTCGCCGGCCGCAGCCCGGCCGCGGTGGCGAACCCTCCGACCACCCCCCATTTCCCCTGACGCATCACCGAAACGGCAATCCCCAGCTGAGAGCAGGGGACATGAGAAGGGAACTGCTCGATGAGGAGTAACCGAACGCTGGTACGCGTGCTGGCCGTGGCGGCCACGCTCGCGGTTGCCGTGACAGGGTGCAGCAGCAAAGGTGGCGCCCAACCGCAGGCCGGCGGTTCAGCCGGCGGCGGCGCCACCGCGCAGCATTACACGATTGCGATGGTCACCCACGAGCAGGCCGGTGACACGTTCTGGGACAAGATCCGGGCCGGTGCGCAGGACGCGGCCAAGAGCCTGAACGTTGATCTGAAGTACTCGAACAACGAGAACGGCCCTGAGCAGGCGACGCTCGTGCAGAACGCCATCGACAGCAAGGTGGACGGTCTCGCGGTCACCCTGTCGAACGCCGACGCCGTCATCCCGGTCGCCAAGAAGGCCGCCGATGCAGGTATCCCGGTCGTGGTGTTCAACCAGGGATTCGACCAGTACAAGCAGGCCGGCGCGAAGATGTACTTCGGGTCGGACGAGGACCTCGCCGGGCAGAGCATCGGCCAGCGCATCAAGACCGACAACGGCGGCAAAGCGCTCTGCGTCATCCAGGCGCAGGGCTCGGTGGCACTGGAGACGCGCTGCGCCGGGGTGAAGAAGACCTTCCCGAACACCGAGAACCTGTATGTCAACGGCGCCGACAAGCCGGCCGAACAGGCCTCCATCGGCGCGAAGCTGCAAGAGGACAAGTCGATCACCCACGTCGTCACGCTCGGCGCCGGTGACGCGCTGGCCGCGCTGAACGCCAAGAACGACGCGGGCAGCACCGCCAAGATCGTCACATTCGACCTGAACCCGGACGCTGCCAAGGCGATCAAGGACGGCACGATCGTTTTCTCGGTCGACCAACAGCCGTACGTGCAGGGTTACATGGCCGTCACGGCGCTGTGGCTGAACCTGACCAACGGCAACGACCTGGGTGGCGGCAAGCCGGTGCTGACCGGTCCGTCCTTCGTCGACTCCACCAACATCGACCAGATCCTGCCCTACACCGCGAACAACAAGCGCTGACGCGCACCCGGGGGGAGTCGATGTGCCGGCTCCCCCCACCCGCCCAACCCTGGAGCACTCCATGAGCGCACCCGTTGCCACCCAGCCACCCCGAGCTCCGCAGGAGCCGCCGCGCGCGACGCGGTCGCTCACCGCGCGCGTGCTCACCCGTCCGGAGATCGGCGCCGTCGCGGCCGCAATCGCGATCTTCATCTTCTTCTTCGCCGTCGCTGCGCCGTTCCGCACGCTGCCGGCGTTCTCGACCGTCCTCTACGCGAGCTCGACGATCGGCATCGTCGCGGTCGGCGTGTGCCTGCTGATGATCGGCGGGGAGTTCGACCTCTCCTCCGGCGTCTCGGTGGTCACCTCGGCGTTGGCCTGCGCGATGGTCTCCTTCCAGCTCAGCCTGAACATCTGGGTGGGCGTGGTGGTCAGCCTGCTCATCGCGCTGGCCATCGGGTTCTTCAACGGCTACATGGTCGTCCGGACCGGGATCCCGAGCTTCCTGATCACTCTGTCCACGTTCTTCATGCTGCGCGGCATCAACCTGGGCGTCACCAAGGCGATCACCGGCACGGTGGCCACCCCGAACGTCTCCCAGCTCGACGGCTTCGCCCTGGGCAAGGTCATCTTCGCCGGGGACATCCCGCTCGGTTTCATCACCGTGAAGGTCACTGTGCTGTGGTGGATCCTGTTCACCGCCATCGCCACCTGGATCCTGCTGCGCACCCGGGTGGGCAACTGGATCTTCGCCTCCGGCGGCAACCCGGCCAGCGCCCGCGCGGTCGGCGTCCCGGTGAACAAGGTCAAGATCGGGTTGTTCATGGGCGTCGCGTTCGTGTGCTGGTTCTACGGCATGCACCTGATGTTCAACTTCAGCTCGGTGCAGTCCGGCCTGGGCATCGGCAACGAGTTCATCTACATCATCGCCGTGGTGGTGGGCGGCGCACTGCTCACCGGCGGCTACGGATCGGCCATCGGCGCGGCGGTGGGCGCCTTCATCTTCGGCATGACCACCCAGGGCATCGTCTTCGCCGGCTTCGACCCGAACTGGTTCTACACCTTCCTCGGCGCAATGCTGCTGCTGGCCGTACTCGTCAACCTCTACGTCAAGAACTACGCCCTCACCCGGAAGTAGGCCACGCCATGACCGACACGATCGCCGATCACGCGGCACGGGATCTGAAAGCTGGCACGCCACTGGTCGAGATGGAGAACGTGGGCAAGGCCTACGGCGCCATCCGCGCCCTGGAGGGCATCAACCTCACCGTCAACGCCGGCGAGGTGGCCTGCGTGCTGGGCGACAACGGGGCCGGGAAGTCCACCCTGATCAAGATCATCTCGGGGCTGCACCCGCACACCGAAGGCATGCTCAAGGTGGACGGCCAGGAAGCGCACTTCGGCTCGCCCCGCGCGTCACTCGACCACGGCATCGCCACGGTCTACCAGGACCTCGCCGTGGTCGCGCTGATGGAGGTGTGGCGCAACTTCTTCCTCGGCTCGGAGATCCGCAAGGGCAAATACCCCCTTGCCCCGCTGGACATCAAGGCGATGAGGGAGGTCGCCGACGCCGAGCTGAAGAAGATGGGCATCACCGTCAAGGACATCAACCAGCCGATCGGCACGCTGTCCGGCGGGCAGCGCCAGTGCGTGGCCATCGCCCGGGCGGTCTACTTCGGCGCGCGGGTACTGATCCTGGACGAGCCGACCGCCGCGCTCGGGGTCAAGCAGTCCGGCGTAGTGCTCAAGTACACCGCCGCCGCGCGCGACGCCGGGCTGGGCGTCGTGTTCATCACCCACAACCCGCACCACGCGTTCATGGTCGGCGACCACTTCATCATCCTGAAGCTGGGCCGCCGGGTACTGGACAAGAAGCGCTCCGAGGTCACCCTCGAGGAACTGACCACCGAGATGGCCGGGGGCCAGGAGCTCGCCGAGCTGACCCACGAACTCAAGCGCTGACACCCGGAAGGAACTGACGTGACCCTCAACATCGGAGTTATCGGCACCGGGGTAATCGGCCAGAACCATATCCGCCGCCTTGGCCATGTCGTGTCGGGAACTCGGGTTACGGCCGTGAGCGATGTCGATACAGGACGTGCCCAAGCCGTCGCAGACAAGCTGTCCGATATTCCGACAGTTCACGCAACCGGCCAGGAACTGATCAACGACCCGCGGGTCGACGCCGTCGTGGTGACCTCGTGGGGGCCGACCCACGAGGAGTACGTACTGGCCGGCATCGCGGCCGGCAAGCAGGTGTTCTGCGAGAAACCGCTGGCCACCACCCGGCAGGCCTGCGAGCGCATCCTCGACGCCGAGATCGCCGCCGGGCGTCGGCTGGTGAGTGTTGGGTTCATGCGCCGCTACGACACCCAGTACCGGGAAATGAAGGACGTGATGGGTCGCGGAGACATCGGCGCTCCTCTGATGATGCACGCCGCGCATCGCAACCCGTCGGTGCCTGACCACTACACCAGCGATATGATCATCAACGACACTGTGGTTCATGAGATCGACATCGCCCGCTGGATGTTCGACGATGAGATCGCCGCGATCACCGTGCTCACCCCGCGGCGCAGCTCGAAGGCCCGCGAAGGGTTCAACGACCCGCTCCTCGTACTGCTGGAGATGTCCGGCGGCGTGGTGGTCGACGTCGAGGCGGCGGTCACCATCGCATACGGCTACGACGTCCGCGGCGAGATCGTCTGTGAGAGCGGGACCGTCGAGTTGTCCGAGAGCCCTGGACCGATCGTGAAGCGGGCTGGGCAGTACACCGGACGGGTGCCCTCGGACTGGGGTGAGCGCTTCGCCGACGCCTTCGATATCGAGTTCCAGGCGTGGGCGGACGCCGTCGGAGCGGGCACCACCACCGGTCCGAGCTCCTGGGACGGGTACGCGGCCACCGTCGCGTGCGACGCCGGTCTGGAGGCGCTCCGCACGGAACGGCGGGTGCCGATCGTCATGCGCGATCGCCCCGACCTCTACGCCTGAGGGGGCCACAGTGGCCATGGGCTCGCCTGATTTGCCTGGGCGGCCGCACCGCGTACGACGAGCGCATCGAGAAGGCCACGATGATTGACTATGAGGGCCTCGATCTCCGGGCCTACCAGACGGAGGGGGCCGAGTGGATTCCGTAATCGTGCCGGGCACTTCGGGGCGTGTTCGGGAGGTCTCGGTCAGGGTCTCAGTTCCAGTCCGCTCAGATCGTCTCCGCAGTCGCCCGCATCGCGTTGACGACCACTGGAGCGACAGGAGACATGTCCTGAACGGTCGGGCTGGTAACTGAAAAGCGGCAGGTCGGCGGTTCGATCTCGCCCATTGCACCGCTCCATCTCCATGGAGCAGAGATGGAGCGGGCAGAAGTTGAGCAACGTCGTCCAACGGCCCTGAACGAAGCGCAACTGCGTTCATACGGATGGCTCTGGCCAGTGTTGTTGGTGTTTCGCCTGAGGGTCAAGGGGTCGCATGTTCAATGTCGTCCCGACAGGGTTGCCAAAGGCCCGCTGACTTGGAGTTAATCCAGGTCAGCGGGCCTTTTTCTTTGCGTGGACTCTGTCGGCGTTGATGTTCATTCGTCTCGAAAAGCATGATTGAAGTGCTCGAGATGGAGCGAAGATGGAGCGGGGCCTCAAAAGGTGCGGTCAAATCTGGTCAAGGGGTCGCCTTCTCGGGTTCGGCGGTGGCTTCCGGGGCGGTCCTGGTGTCGATCGGGTCGGGCAGGGCTGAACGGGGCGGAAGAGGGCAGAACGGGGCTGACCGTCCGCCACGGGGCTCAACCGTGCCTTCGTAATGGGCCCGAACGGTGCGTAAGAGGCTGGAACGGCGCTGAACGTGCGGCCCTCGGCGAGTATCCGGGCGGGAGTGGTGGGTCGGATTGGCGTTGGGGGCGCCCGCAATGGGGACTCGCGGGGCGGGACTCCTGCGGAGCACATATGGGGACTGTCGGCCTGACTGATTACCTGTCGGCGTGATGGCAAGTCAGCGGATGAGTCGTGGCCGGCTGCCATAGCTGACGCTGTCGGCGGTTTTGAGAGTTGCTGGTGATGGTGTTCGTGGCCGTTGGCGGGGCTGGCAGGGATCTGGTTGTGATGTTGGTGATGGGCTTGGTGGATCTTGGGTTGGGATGGTGGGGGATGAAATGTTTGTGCTGGCATTGGGGTCCATCGCATTGGTGATCACCGGAGTCTCCGCACTGCTGGGCTGTATCTGTTCCCCGAGCCCAACATCCGGCGGCGAAACGAGGCAGGGGGCGACAGTGGGAGAGTACGTCGCCCGTCTTACAGACCACGACGAGTCCGGCAGCCATCTCGCTCGGTAGCGGTTACGAGACCGTCGCACACTGGTATGCCCACTACTGCGGGGAGCGATGCGCGGACCTACCGGTGGAGGCTCACTATGTTGATGATCAGCAAGTGACGGACACTGTCGGGCGGGGTCCTGGCCTAACAGCTTCGAGCCACCGCTGGCTGCTTAACGGCCGAGCGCTCGCTGTTCAACGCTCGGTATGACAGCGTACTAGTGCAGCCACTCAGCCGCGGCCCGGCGCTGGCCAGTCACCGCGGTCACCGCCGGCCGATCCGTTCTGCCCGCTGCTCTCCCGCGTGGTCACCGCCGTCGCGGCGAACCTCAGCGGCCTGGACACGCTGCTGGCCGCCCGGCCCGGCCGTCGGAGGCCGACCTGGTCTCCTGCTTCGTGTCCATGACAGGCGCGTCGAGGTGTTGGGTGACCCCACTGCCTTCGGCGCCCATGGCAATCCCGATGGCATCCAACCGGGCCCGGGCGTGAGCGAGTCGGCAGGACTGCGTGCCGGTCTCGATGAGCGCCATACCGCCCGGCGGATCTGGCAGCGCCTGGGTGCCGAGCACGCTGCGGCTGGGGTTGACCGATCCGGTCGAGGTGATGGTCGTCCAGGACCACGAGCCCGGTGCCGAGGGAGAGGCGGATCTCGGTGAGTTCTATGCCGCCGGCGATCCTGGGCGCCATGCAATCGCTAGTGGGCATCACAGTCCGCGATCGCCCGGGAGGGTAAGGACCTGCAGGTGCAGTTCATCACCAGTGTCGCCGTCATCGCGGCGGACCCACCGGCGAGTAGGAAGCTTTACCTCGACACGCTGGGGTTGCCGCTCGAGCAGCTCGACGAGGACTACTTTGCCAGCGAGCACGTCCCCGGCTGCGAACACTTCGGTGTCTGGCCGCTGTCCCAGGCCGCGCAAGCCTGCTACGGATCCCCCGACTGGCCACACGACGTCCCAATTCCGCAGGCCAGCATCGAGTTCGAAGTGGCCAACGCCGACCCGGTCACCGACGCGGCTCAGGAACTCCAGACCCAGGGCTACGCCCTGCTGCACCCGCCCCGCACCGAACCCTGGGGCCAAACGGTCGCCCGCATCCTCTCTCCGGAAGGCCTCATCGTCGGGCTGTCCTTCGCCCCGTCGCTGCATGCCCAATCCGATCCCACAACCTGACCGAACCGCCGCTTCCGCGCGCGGCCTCGCGTTCCTTTGATCAATTGATCGGCTTCGAGCGACCGAGTAGTCCGGGACTGAGCGCGTCACGCGCACACGCCGCACCCAGCTTCCTACCGGACTCTATGAATTACCTAAGAGCCGCATGGCATAACTCTGAGAATGTGCGTCGAACTCCCTGACTTTGAAATCCTATTCACATCAAAGTTACACGTCGAACTTTTCTGTTGCTCCATCTGTGTGGTTGCTCGAATTAGCAGTTACTTCGCACTGTCTTCAGTCGATATTCCCGGTGAGGGATGCCAGACGGCGTCTCTTGATCCGAGAAGCGAAGGATGAGGATTGATGAGCGAGAACCGCTGGGGATTAAGCCGGCGCGGCGACTGGCGCGACGATCACGACAACGACTGGCGTCGCCACCGGCACGACGACGAGCGCGATCGCGACCATGGCGACGACCACGGCCATCGCTGTGACCACTAATTCCGACTCCCACCGGTAGGTCGGTTCGATATAGGTGGTGGTCCTGTCGATGAGATGGGGCCACCACCAAATCTGTGAGTGAGGTGGCAGGGATAGTTGACCAACCGCGATCTTTGGCGCGACCCGGAGCGGGGGAGTTGGTCAAGGCTTCTGCCCGGGTAGGTGTCCGTGCGATTTTCACGCGATTCTGGCCAGATACCAGAACATTTCGAGGCCGATTTCTTATTGGTCTGCTGCTCGTCGGTGTTGCTCCGGTACTCAGTACGGCCGAGCTGTGGCTGTTCAAGATCCTGATCGACCAGGTCGTAGTCCCGCGCGAGCTGCATCTCTTCCCGGTGATCGCCGGTTCGTATGTGGGTCTGGCGGTGATCCAGGGTTTGGTGTCGTTCAGTGACCAGTACCTGTCCACCTGGGTTGGGGAGCGGTTCGTACTCGATCTTCGGTCCAGACTGTTCGCCCACCTGCATCAGTTGTCGTCGGGTTTCTTCGAGCACCGCGCGCTGGGGGACGTGCTGTCGCGGCTGACCGGTGACATCGGCGCCATCGAGGACCTGGTTCTCTCCGGCGTCGCCCAGACAGTGACCTACTTGCTGCAGATGGTCCTGTTCACCGGGGCGCTGTTCTACCTCGACTGGCGCCTGGCCGGGGTCGCCTTGCTCGCGGCGCCAGGATTCCTGCTGGCAGCCCGATTCTTCTCGCGTCGGATCAAAGACGCCTCCCGGGAGAAACGCCGCCGAGCGGGGGCCCTGACCTCAGTGGCGGAGGAAAGCTTCGCCAACAGCGCGCTCGTCCGCGCCTATGACCGCGCGAAGCAGGAAGGCGAACGCTTTCATGAGCAGAACCTGGCCGCGTTCCGCGCCCAGATGCTCGCTACTCGGCTGCAAGCCCTGTTTCGCCCGTTGACCGATCTTCTCGAGGTCTTCGGTGTACTGCTCGTGATCGGGCTGGCGGTATGGGAGCTGACCAATCAGCGCATTACCATCGGCGGGTTGTTGGCCTTCGTCGCGTACCTTACCCGGCTCTACAGTCCCATCCAGGGCCTCGGGCGGCTGACGAACTCCCTGTACGCCGCGAGCGCTAGTGCGGAGCGGGTCATCGAACTGCTTGATGAGAAGCCCGCGGTCACCGACCCCGTCACGCCGCGCCCGCTGCGCAACGCGCAGGGAACTGTGCACTTTGACAACGTCAGTTTCACTTATCCCGGTACCGCGACTCCAGCGCTGGCCGGCATCGACTTCACCGCCGCTCCTGGGACCAAGATCGCCGTTGTCGGTGCGAGTGGTGCCGGGAAATCTACGCTAGCCAAGCTGTTGCTGCGCTTCTACGATCCGGACACCGGCGCTGTCACCCTCGACGGAGTCGATGTGCGCGAGCTGGCCCTGGGCGATCTCTACCGCAACGTCGCCACCGTCCTGCAGGAAACGCTGGTGTTCGACGGCACCATCCGCGACAACATCCTCTGGGGCAGACCTGAGGCCAGCGGCGCTGCGATCGTCGCCGCCGCGCAGGAAGCCGATGCCCACGGGTTCATCCTCGCCCTGCCCGAGGGTTACGACACCCGAATCGGGCAACGCGGACGGATGCTGTCGGGGGGACAACGCCAGCGCGTAGCGATCGCCCGCGCGATGATCCGTGACGCGCCGATCCTGCTGCTCGACGAACCTACTACCGGCCTCGACGCCGATTCGGCTCGACGCGTGCTGGCGCCGCTGCGACGCCTCATGGCCGGGCGGACCACCATCATCATCTCGCACAACCTGGTCACCGTGACCGACGCCGACACAATCCTGTTCCTCGACCACGGTCACCTCATCGGCACGGGCAGTCATCCCGAACTGCTGGAGTCCATCCCCGCCTACGCCCATCTGTTCCGACTGCACCAACACCCCACGACCAACCCACCACACCTCCCCATCGCGTCACCACCACGCGCCGCGCCAGGTCACAGCCCGAATCCGGAGCTGCCGGGGCTGGGCGCAGGCACCGACCTCGAGCTCGACGAGGTCCGCTACCGCTACCCGGGCCAGTCGCTCGACACCATTCCCGAGGTGAACCTGCGGGTACCGGTCAGGGGCAGTCTTGCGGTGATCGGACCACCCGGGTCCGGCAAATCCACCCTGCTCAGCCTGCTCACGCGAGTAACTGAGCCGAGCAGCGGGACCATCCGACTTGGCGGCCGTGCGCTACGGGAGTTTGGGCCCGCCGAACTACGAGCCCGGGTGGCCCTCGTGCCCCAAGACCCCCGGTTGCTCCACGGATCCATAGCCCAGAACATCCAGGCCGGGCAACGAGACGCCACGCCGGCCCAGATAGAGGCCGCGGCCCAAGCCGCTGGTGCTCATGGATTCATCGCCGCGCTCCCCGAGGCATACTCGACCCGCATCGGCGCCAACCGGCCCTCACTGCCCACCGAGCAGGTGCGACGCATTGCCCTTGCCAGGGCGTTACTGGGTGACCCGGGGATCTTGCTCCTCGACGAGCCGACCGCCGGACTTGACCAACATGAGCGTAATGACCTCCTCGGAACTCTGTGTCTGCTTACCACCCAACGCACGACAATCGTGACCACCCGTGACCCGGTGGTCGCCGCGCTCACAGACCACATCACGCACCTTGACCAATGCGAACCCGACCAGTGGCTGGCCCAAGCCCTGTCGCATGGTCGGACCTACGAAGATGCGAACCCAGATCCAGATCTCGGGACTGTCTGAACAACGGTGGATCTGATCTTGGTTGACACGCGTCGATCTGTGGCTTGTCTCAGTGCGCGACAGAATGCCCGAGGCCGGAGCTCGCTCGACGGTAGCCTCGGCGGGGTGCTGTGGCTGCCCTCGTTTCCGCGTCGCCCGGTGATTGGCGGTCCGGGCTTGGCCGCTGGCGTCCTGGCCGAGGCCCGTGGTGCCAATATCGAGTGGTTCGGTGACAGCGGCGGACCGGTCGGCTTCATGTACGTACAGGTCGGGAGCTGCGGTTGATCACGGATACCGGCTCGGGGGTGTCTGATTCTGGCCACTCCGCGGGTCAGGATCACAGATCCGCGCTCGGGGCCGTCGAGGTTTGTCTCGCGGCCGCGATGGCTGATCTTGCGGCCGTAGTGTGTGTGGTGCTGAGGTTCGTGCCGCTGGGGGGTCTGTCAACCGTCTTGGCGGCCTTTCCTTTTGCCGTACTTGGGAATCGACTGCGCTTTCGTACGTGCGTGGCCGCGGGTATCAGCGGATGCGTCGTCGGGTTCTTGCTTGCCGGTCCGGTGGTCGCGAACACCGTGTTCGTCGCGGCCGCTCTCGGGTCGGTGGTGGGTATCGCGCACCGGCGAGCCTGGTCGTTGAGTCGAACGGTGATCACGGGGTCAGTCGCGCTCGGCGTGCCCGCGGCTTCGGTCGCCGTTGCCGGTATGTGGTTGTTCGCCAGCTACAGGCAGCTTGCCTTCACTCAGCTGGTCAATTCCTGGCGGGGCGTAGCCCGCATCGTCGAGGGCGTGCGGTTGCCATTGCTACCAGTGCTGCTGCATGCCGGCGACATCTCGGTGGCCTGGATCGTGGCCTGTTGGTGGGTCTGGTTACCGGTCGTCGTGGTTGTCGGTGTCGCGTTCCTGACCGGTTGTGCTCGTCTGTTGTTCGGCGCTCCGTTGCGCTTGGTGGCGCGGCTGGTACCTCCGGGCACCCAGACCTTGTTGTGCGTCGATCCGCCGGGTACCCGAATCGCTCCGCTGCCATTACGGCTCACCCAGGTCAGCGTGCGCTACCCGGGTTCGACTCGTCCTGCATTGTCTCAGCTGGACTTCTGCCTTGATCGCGGCGAGTTTGTGACTGTCACCGGCCGTAATGGGGCGGGTAAGTCGACTCTCGGCCGTCTGATCGCCGGCGGTCGGCTTGACTCGGGGTGCATTGTTCGCCCTGGTGGGGCCGGGCTCGGCGCTCCCGGTGGAACGGCCATGGTCTTCCAGCGCCCGGAAAGTCAGGTTCTGGGGGTGCGGGTAGTCGACGATCTGTTCTGGGGCATGCCGCCAGGTGGACCGCTCGATGTCGAGAGTCTGTTGGGGCGGGTCGGGCTCACTGGCATGGCCTGTCGGGAGACCGCCACCCTGTCCGGTGGGGAGTTGCAGCGCCTGGCGGTCGCCTCGCTGTTGGCCCGCGACCCGGCGATCGTCATCAGCGACGAGACCACGGCGATGCTCGATCCGGACGGGCGCGCGGTGCTGCTGAGGTTGCTGCGCTCGCTCGCCCATCGCGAAGGCAAAGCCGTCGTCCACATCACTCATCAGGTCGCGGAGATCGAGCTCGGCGACCGAACGGTTCTTCTCGGTGAAGCAGCAGCGGAACGAAGTGGTCCAGCGGAGCCAATACCGCTGGCGATCGGGCTGGTGGGACAAAGCGCGGAAGTGCCGCACGGTGCGGTTGACGTGCGGGGACTCGGATTCGCGCACGCCATGGGGACTCCGTGGGAACATCGCGTCCTCCGGGACGTGAACGTCGAGATTCCAGCGGGAGGCGGCCTGCTGGTCACCGGCGCGAACGGGTCAGGTAAGTCGACACTCGCCTCGGTCCTGGCCGGGCTCAGCGCACCGACCGAGGGACAAGTTCTGCTCGATGGATGGCCGGTGCGCAACGGCCGCGCCGGGGCGCTGCTCGCGTTGCAGCATCCTCGGCTCCAACTCCTGCGCGCAACCGTGGGAGAGGACGTGCGGGACGCCGCCGCGGTGGGCCGTGACGCCGCGGACGAGGCGTTGGCCTCGCTGGGCCTCTCCCCGAGGCTGTATCGCGACCGAGGCGTTGAAGAGCTCAGTGTGGGAGAACAACGGCGCGTCGCGCTCGCGGGGCTCCTCGCTTGTCGGCCTCGTCTGCTGGTCCTCGACGAGCCGCTTGCCGGGCTCGACCAGCTCGGACGGATCGCTTTGCTGCGAGCGCTCAAGACAGCGCGCGAAACCGGCACCACGCTGGTGATGACCTCCCATGACACCGCTGGCCTCGACGGACTGGTCGACGACGCCGTAATGGTCGAGGGCGGCAAGCTTCGCCACGCAAGCCGGGCTCGCCTAGCAGTCGGGGCGGCCGCGCCTCCTCCCGCCGGGCCCAAGCCGGAGACGTCGTCAGCCGCGCTACCCCGTCGAACTCGGCCGTCAGCCGCAGCCGTCGTACGACCACGAACGCTTCCCTGGTCCTCTCCCGCGCACCGCCTATGGGTCGGCACGAAGATTGCTGTGCTCGGCTCGGTGACCGTCGTTCTGGGCGCGGACCCCACCTGGTCGACCTTGCTTGCCGCCACTGTTTCACTGGGGTCATGGGCCATGGTTGCGCGTGTGCCCCGGTCGGTTGTGCCACGCATCCCACGGTGGTTCGTCCTGGCGATCCTCGTGAGTGTCGCGTTGGTGACGATCGGTGGCGGGGGACCCTACATCTCGATTCTCGGCCTCACGGTGGGGATGGGTGGGCTCATCCACTGGGGGCTATTCTCCGGGATCACCGCATTGTCCTTGATCGGCGCGCTGCTCTTCATCTGGACAACCGCACTGACCGATATTCCGCCGCTGTTACAGCGCGTCGCCGATGTCGGACGCAAGACCCGGTTGCCGGTCCTCGAATGGACCGCGACAATAAGTCTCGGGCTGAGATTGCTGCCGATCCTGCAAGAGGAATGTCGCACTGTCCTGAAAATGACCGCGCAACGTGCCGATGTGGAGCCGGGTCTCCGAGGTGGACGGTGGCGCACACGGCGAGATCAGATAATCCGTGGAATCGTGTTGTGCTGTGCCACAGCGGCCAGGCGGTCCGCCGAGATGGGCGAGGCGATCACCGCCCGCGGCGGCCTCGGTAACATTGCTCAGGCCGACCGTCGGCCGGGGCGCAGCGACGCTGTCGCGTTGCTCTTTACTTTCGCGGTCCTGGTCGCCGGGATCCTGATATGAGTGAACGTCGTTGGGTAGATTCGTGCACGCTGGTTCTGTAGTCCTCCCCGGCCTCCCTGCATCGGGTCAAGTTGTCCGCGTCGGCTAACTCCCTGACCTACCCGTTGGCGTTGTGCGCCGCGGGGATGTTCGCGGTAGCGGCCCTTCTGGAGCATCGCCGCGCCGGGCAGGTGCCGGATGCTCAGGGGCTGGCGCCCCGACAACTCGCCGGTTTGTGCGGGCAACCCTGCGTCACCCGTGGTGGCCGGCCGGTATGGCGTGCAGCACGGTCGGGTTCGCCCTGCACGCGTTGGCGCTACACACCAGCGCGCAATCGGTTGTGCAACCTCTGCTGGTCTGCGGTGTGTTGTTCGCACTGCCACTGAACATTGGTTGCTCAGGGAGTCGATCAGGGTCGTCGAGTTGGGTTGGTCGGCGGCGCTGGTCACAGGGTTGGCCGGATTTCTGATTACCGGCACTGGCGGTGTCTCGGCCAGTCACGAGGCCGCCGATACAGGACCGGCGGTGGCCGCTGGTCTGCTGGCGGTGGTCGTGGTCGGGTCGCTTGCGCTCACCGCCCGGCGTAGCGGTCGGGGCGCTGCCGCGACGATGCTCGGTGCAGCGACCGGCATCGCGTATGCACTCACCGCCACCTTGATCAAAGCTTGCACCAATGTGCTGGTCCACGGGCCGGCAGCTCGTCCATTGAGCGAACTCCTTGGCGAGGATCTTGTCCCAGGTGGTGTATGCGCGAGGCCGCTGACCCATGGAGCCCGGCGCCGCCTCTCAAGGATCACCGACTATGCCCCTGGGCGCACCGGGCCGGCTGGACTCTGGGAGGTGAAAGCCGGCGGCCCGATGGGCCCCGTGGGGTCGAGGCCCGCAGCGCGTCGAGATCGTCCAGGGCTGCCCCCGCTGTTGGGGAATGACCATGTCGACCGGGTCGGGACCACAGTTGACCCCGTCGGCGAAAGCCCAGGGGCGCTGTTGGACCGGGTGGGCGGAGGCGCGGTTCCACGCCGCCGGGCAACGTAGCGATGTGGGGGGCTCGAGGAAGGAGCGTGGCCGTGAGCTCAGGTGGTCGGGGCGAGGGTGCGGCGCCGACCGTGCCGGCACGGAACGTGCCGTCGGGCTCACCGACGCACGGTTCGGCGGCGTCGACTGTTCCCCAGCCTCCGGTGACGACCGGCGGGAGACCGCCCTCTCCGCCCGAGCCCGACCCCCCACGACCCGAGGCCGCCACGGCACAGACCAGGAACTGGGGACTGCCGCTTGCGGTCGTGGTCATTGGGATGTTCATGTCGATTCTGGACACCAGCATTGTCAATGTGGCGATACCGACGATTCAGAAGGAATTCGGTTCCAGTACTGACCAAATCCAGTGGATCAGCACCGCCTACACGCTGTGTCTGGGCGCGGTCGTGCCCACCAGTGCCTGGCTGGGGGAGCGGCTTGGGCTCAAGCGGCTGTACCTCATCTCGCTCGTCGGGTTCTCCGGGTTCTCCGCGCTGTGCGGTATGGCTTGGGATCTCAACAGTATGATCGTCTTCCGAATCCTGCAGGCAGTGCCGGGCGGCGTGATTCCGGTGACCTGTCTGACGATCCTCTACCGTATGGTGCCCAGAGAGAATCTCGGCGCCGCCATGGGCCTATATGGCCTGGGTATCGTGGTCGCGCCAGCCGTCGGCCCGACGTTGGGTGGTTATCTCGTCGAGTACGTGAACTGGCGGCTAATCTTCTATATCAACGTGCCGATCGGGGTGATCGGAGCTCTGGCCGCCATGGTTGTTTTGCCGAACTTTCCCGGTCTTCGCGGTCGGCACTTCGATCTCCCCGGTTTCGTGTGTGTCGCAACAGGCCTCTTCGCGTTGCTGCTGGCTCTTTCTGAAGGCCAGAATTGGGGTTGGACCGGATATCGTGTACTGATCCTGCTGGCCGGCGGTATCAACCTGCTCGCGCTGTTCGTCGTGCTCGAACTGCAGGTCGACGAGCCACTGCTCGATGTGCGGGTGTTCACCTACTGGCCGTTCGTCAACTCACTGCTGCTCATCAGCATCATGTCCATCGGGCTCTTCGCGGTGCTGTTCTATGTGCCGCTGTTTCTGCAGGAGGGTCAGCAGTTGACGCCAATGAATACCGGCCTGACCCTGTTGCCACAGGCACTGGTAATGGCGGTGATGATGCCCACCGCGGGAAGAATCTACGACAGGATCGGCCCGCGATGGCCCGCGATCATCGGATTGCTGCTGGCCGGAATCGGCACTTTACTACTCACCCGCATCAACATCGACATGACTCGCTCGGAACTGATCGAGTGGATGATGATCCGCGCCGCCGGTCTGGGCCTCGGCATGATGCCGATCATGACCGGCGGGATCTCCGCCCTGCCAGCCAATATGGTCAACTACGGCAGCGCGTTCAACACCGTGACCCAGCGAGTCAGCTCCGCGTTGGGCCTGGCCGTGCTCACCGCGCTTGCCACTGCCCAACAGGCCCAGTTCATGGCCGATCGCTCCGCGTTGCTGCAATCCAGCGGGGCCGACGCCAACCCGCGGATCCTCGCGATGGAGAAAAGCGGGCCGGCCGGACTGATACCGCTCTGGCAGCAACTTCGGGTCGAGGTCCAGGCAGAGGCCTACAGCAATGTGTTCCTTGTCGCCGGGGTGTCCACCCTTGCCGGAGTGGTGCTGGCATTGTTCCTGCGCTCCGGCAAGGTGCCGCGCGGTGACACGGAACCAGCGGAGAGCTCGGCTGACCCGACCAACCGCACAGAGGCAGATGCCCCTGGCCAGACCGCGAGGGCTTCGCCAACGTACGCAGAAGAGGAGGCCGGTAGTTGAAAGACCCAGACGCCGCATCCGGCAGCGGACCCAAGTCCTACCCCGGCGCGTCCGAAAGGTGGGACGGCGATGGGGCGGAGCTCAGCGGCGCCCAGCCGTCAACACCAATTCCTCGGCGACCGTCGGGGAGGAAGCGGTTCACCCGCACCACCCGGATCGGCTTGACAGTGATTGCCATTGTGACCCTACTTGAGGCCGGCGCGTTCGCTGGCAACTACTTTGTCAACACCAGTCACTACGTGTCGACGGACAACGCGCAGGTGGATGGGGACAAGGTCGACATCAACGCACCCATCACCGGGACCCTGACTCGATGGACGGTCAGCCAGGGCTCGCTGGTGACCCAGCACCAGATCGTGGGCCGTATCCAGCTCCAGGGCAGCGGAGCACAACCGCAGCGGGCCATCAGGTCGCCGGGCCACGGAACCATCGCGGTCAACCACGCGGTCGACGGCCAGTACGTCACCGCCGGCACCGAGTTGGCTACCGCCTACGACCTAAACAGCATCTATGTCACCGCGCGAGTCGACGAAACCGACATCCGGGACGTCCATGTCGGCCAGCAGGTCGACATCTCGGTCGATGCCTTCCCAGATGTCCCGTTCACCGGGCTCGTGGAGAACGTCCAATCCTCCTCAGCGGGGGTGTTCTCGTTCTTCCCCGGGCCCGACACCGACCCGACCAACCCGCAGAAGGTCACGCAATACATCCCAGTGAAGTGCGAATTCACCAACACCGGCGGAGTGGCCTTGGCGCCCGGAATGAACGTTACCGTGCACATCCACAAGTATTAGGCCCGGCGGCACGGGAGCGCTACTACCTGCGCATCGAGGAGTTCCACCCCGAGCAATTCCAGGTTATCCGGCTGGACTGCGCGGCAACGGCGTAGTCGCGAAACTTCGTCCCTCCCGCGCGTCCGATACCCCCACCTCACGCGGTGGGTGACGCCCGGGCATGGACCTGAATGCCCGACGTAGCGAACGAAGGTCCCGGCGGCCGCCACGGCCAGTCCGCCACGTCGGTCTGGCGGGGCCAGACGTACCGAGAACGTTCGGCTTCACGGGACGGCGCCACGACACCCCGCGTCCGCCAGGGTCGACGTGGCGGGTGGCCCCCGATCCGGCTCCTCGCCAGCACGACAGCGACGACACCACCGGCGGATGTTCGAGGACTTCCTCGCCCTCGCGCGGAACACGCCGACTACCTGGTCACCCTTCTCGAGCAGGGGGAGCTACCGGAAGAACGACGTCGCTGCGACAGCCACGACGGGAGGGCCAAACTATGGTGGATCCGCCCCGGCCGCGCAGCCGCGCGACCACAACATCAGTGTCGTCCAGCAACACAACGTCGGTGTCGCCCGGTGCCACGACGTTCAAGAGTTTCCCCGGCCCCGGCGCGTCCCGTCCTGACGTCCTCCCAGAGCCACCGATTCACGCGAGCGACGCGCCCGCGTTTCGGAGCAGCCGATGACTACCGCTCAGCAGACCCACACCGACCACGGCCACGAGCACGGAGACGGCTGCGGACACGTTTCGTTCCAGCACGGTGACCACGTCGACTACGCCCACGACGGCCATGTGCACCGTGAGCAGGAGGGTGTGTGGGCCGAGTGCGAGGTCTCCGAGCACACGCCGGTCGACAGTCACGAACACCAGCACCAGCACGGGCACGGCTGCGGACACACCTCGGTGCCACACGGCGACCATGTCGATTACTTGCATGACCAGCAGCGGCACGCCGTGCACCAGAGCCACTACGACCAGCATTGAGCCGGCCGGCCTGACGCGGGTGTTACCTGCGCAGGTCTATGGCCAGATCTCTAGGGTGACTGGTCGTGCCCCGCGCAGTTCGGTGGCTGGCCAGGTCGCTGAGGTGCTGCATGCGGCGCCGGGATGAGTGCGGCGGTCGAGTCCACTGTCAATGGACTCGACCGCGACCTCACCCGAGCCCTGGTAGACCCACCCCTGCTGCCAGCCATCGTCTCGTTCGGTCACCGAGGACTGCAAGGGCGCGGCTTGCGTCAGAACGCTGGCAGGGATCGTCGGAACGTGCCTGCGTCCGGCAAGCCTGGTTCGGCCGGCCAAGTTCGCACCGACAGGGCCAGGCCCGGGTCCCCGCCACGCGAGGACGCTGGTGGCCTCGCTGACCTTGACTTGGAGACGATCTCGGGAGGGTGACCAGCGGGGCCGGGTGCCAGGGGTGCCCGCGAGTCGATTTCTGTACAGGGGCAGCCGATGGGCGTACGCAGGTGGCTCGAGTCCTGGCCCGTCTACCGCCAGCTCAGCGGCCCTGATTCGCTGGGCCGGGGCGCAGCGGCCGAGTCGCCCCGGTCGGCGACCCAGCAGCCTCGGATCGTCGAGGCCGACCGGGAGGTCGGCTCGGTCTGCCCGTACTGCGCCGTTGGCTGCGCCCAGCAGGTGTGGGTCAAGGACGAGAATGTCATTCAGATTGAGGGCAATCCGGATTCCCCCATCTCGCGCGGCCGGCTGTGCCCGAAAGGATCGGCGAGCAAGCAGCTGGTCACCGGGTCCCACCGGGAGCAGAAGGTCCGCTACCGGGCGCCGTACGCCACCGAATGGAGCGAGCTCGATCTGGGCACGGCCATGGAGATGGTCGCCGACCGGGTCCTCGACGCCCGGAACAGGGGCTGGCAGGAGCGCGATGATCAGGGCAACCGGCTGCACCGGACCATGGGCATCGCCAGCCTGGGCGGCGCCACCTTGGACAATGAGGAGAACTACCTGATCAAGAAGTTGTTCACGGCGATCGGGGCGCTGCAGATCGAGAACCAGGCCCGTATTTGACACTCCGCCACGGTTCCCGGTCTGGGAGCCTCCTTCGGTCGCGGCGGCGCCACTGTCTACCAGCAGGACCTGATCCACTCCGACTGCATCGTGATCATGGGCTCGAACATGGCCGAGGCCCACCCCGTCGGCTTCCAGTGGGCGATGGAGGCCAAGACGCGGGGTACACCGGTCTTCCACATCGACCCTCGGTTCACGCGCACTAGCGCGGTCGCCACCGCCCATGTGCCGCTACGCGCCGGCACCGACATCGCCTTCCTCGGCGGGGTGATCAACTACATTCTGACCAACGAGCTGGACTTCCGGGAGTACGTGCTCGCCTACACCAATGCGCCCGTGCTGATCCGCGAGGACTTTGAGGACACCGAGGACCTTGGCGGGCTGTTCAGCGGATACGACTCGCAGACCGCGACCTACGACCCGACCACCTGGCACTACGAGGGCGCGGACCCGACCGCGCCCATCACGTGCACCGAGCGGGTGCGACCTAAGGAGCAGGCGACCGGCGACCGGCTCGGCTCCGGCGGCCCGAAGCTCGAAGGCGTAGCCGGGGACCTCGCGTCGGACCCGACGCTGCGGCACCCGCGCTGTGTCTACCAGATCCTCAAACGGCACTACGGCCGCTACACCCCGGAGATGGTCGAGCAGATCTGCGGGACCCCGCGCGAGCAGTTCCTGGAGGTCTGCCGGGTGTGGACGGCGAACTCCGGGCGCGAGCGCACGGCCGCGCTGGTCTACAGCCTGGGCTGGACGCAGCACAGCGTCGGAGTCCAGTACATCCGCGCCGGCTCGATAATCCAGCTGCTGCTGGGGAACATCGGCCGCCCCGGCGGCGGGATCCTGGCCCTGCGCGGGCACGCCAGCATCCAGGGCTCCACCGACATCCCGACGCTATTCAACCTGCTGCCGGGCTACCTGCCGATGCCGTCCGCCCAAGCGCATCCGGACCTCGCAAGCTACCTCAAGGAAATGTGCGGGGACCGCCAGAAGGGGTTCTGGTGCAACGCCGACACCTACATGGTGTCGCTGCTCAAGGAGTACTTCGGCGCCGCCGCGACGCCGGAGAACGGGTTCTGCTTCGACCATCTGCCGCGCATCAACGGCGACCACGGGACGTACCGCACCGCACTGGACATGATCGACGGGAAGGTGTTCGGCTACTTCCTGGTCGGACAGAACCCGGCGGTCGGGTCGGCGCACGGCCGGCTGCAGCGGCTGGCGATGGCCGAGCTGGACTGGCTGGTCGTCCGCGACCTAACCATGATCGAGAGCGCGACGTTCTGGAAGGACGCGCCGGAGGTCGAGACCGGTGAGATCGTCACCCAGCGGTGTCGCACTGAGGTGTTCTTCTTCCCGGCCGCCGCGCACACCGAGAAAGACGGCACGTTCACCAACACTCAGCGGCTGCTGCAGTGGCGCGACAAGGCAGTGGAGCCGAAGGGTGACCAGCGCTCAGACCTGTGGTTCTACTACCACCTGGGCCGGCTGCTCAAGGGGCGATTGGTCGGGTCGTCCGACCCGCGCGACCGGGGGCTGCTCGACCTCGCCTGGGACTACGAGGTGGACGGCGACGGCGAATGGCCCGAACCGTCGGCGGCGGATGTGCTGCGCCGGATCAGCGGCCAGGACCTCACAACCGGCCGGCAGGTCGAGGACTACCTGCAGCTGAAGGCGGACGGCAGCACCTCGTGCGGCTGCTGGATCTACAGTGGGGTCTACGCCGACGGCGTCAACCAGGCAGCACGGCGCACATCAGGTCAAGAACAGCAGTTCCACGCACCCGAGTGGGGCTGGGCCTGGCCGATGAACCGGCGCATCCTCTACAACCGGGCCTCGGCCGACCCGTGGGGCCGGCCGTGGAGCGACCGCAAGAAGCTCGTCTGGTGGGACGCCGAGCGCAGCGAGTGGACCGGGTTCGACGTGCCCGACTTCGAGCGGCGCAAGCCCCCGTCGTACCGGCCGCCCCCCGGCGCGTTCGGGGTACCGGCCCTGCGCGGCGACGACGCGTTCATCATGCAGGCCGACGGCAAGGGCTGGCTGTTCGCTCCGCGCGGGCTGGTCGACGGCCCGCTGCCCACGCACTACGAGCCGCACGAGTCGCCGGTGCCCAACCTGCTCTACCCACAGCAGGGCAACCCGACGCGGATCGTCTACGGCCGGCCCGACAACCCGTCCAACCCGTCCCCGCCGGAGCCGCACACCGACGTCTTCCCCTACGTGCTCACCGCATCCCGGCTCACCGAGCACCACACCGCCGGCGGCATGAGCCGGACGCTGCCCTACCTGTCGGAGCTACAGCCGGAGCTCACCGTCGAGGTCTCCCCCGAGCTCGCCACCGAGCGCGGGCTGACGCACCTGGGCTGGGCGCACATCGTCACGAGCCGGACCGCCGTCGAGGCCCGCGTGATGGTCACCGACCGGCTGGCCCCGCTGCGGGTGGCCGACCGGATCGTGCACCAGATCTGGATGCCCTGGCACTGGGGGTCCTCCGGGCTGGTCCGCGGCGACGTGTTCAACGACCTGCTCGGGATCACGCTCGACCCGAACGTGCTCATCCAGGAGAGCAAGGTCGCTACCTGCGACATCCAGCCGGGACGACGCCCGCGCGGCCCGGCGCTGCTGTCCTACGTCGACGGCTACCGCGAACGGGCCGGCATCACCCGTCGGACGGGCACCCACGTCGGCACCGCGTCCGGCATCACGCACACCGAACAGGGGTCATGACCGTGAGGAACGCGAACGTGGGCGGGGACACCCAGCCGGAGTTCCTGGAGTTCGCCGGGCACGAGCTCCTCCCGGCGCTGCGTGAGGCATACGGCAAGGCCGAGGACCCGGCGATCCGGAGGCGAGGCACCGATCTCGAGGTCGAGCGATCGGACGGGGCCCGCTCCGGGGGTTTCCTCCGGGCCGTAAATCGGACGACGCTCGGTTCACCGCCTGCCTCGACGGCCTGCCGCAGCGCGACGCGACGCTGGTGATCGTTTAGGTCGCGTACCTTGTCGGCTCTCGGGGCGGCTGAACGCGGAAATGTCCAGAAGGTCGACCTCAGCATCCAACTCGCCGATCTTGAAAAGACCGACTGGATGGGCGGCGCCGGGTCCGCGACCTTGAGCGCACCAACCGGACCGCGAGCAGGTCCAGACCGGCCTGGGCCTCCACGAGGGTGGCCTCGTCGCGCACAAGAGGCTCGCAGCGTGCGTGCGTACGGAGCGCCGCTGCCAACTCATCGGCTTCGCCCTGCGCCATCGCGGTAGCGGTAACGCTCTGCGACTTCCCCGAGTAGATGGCATCGACCGGGAATCCCGGACGCCGGAGCGTCAGGTGCAAGTGCAGGTGCAGGTGCAGGTGCGGAGGCTCGCAGACGCGGCCGGGCGCGCCTGCATCCGGCAGGGCAGGGTCGCGCGCCCGGGTTCGACCCGGCGAGACCTGGCCTGGCCCGCGCCCAGCGACGACCCTGGCGACAGGCCATGGGGGCCGGGTCTGGAGCGTCCTCGCCCGCACCTTCGTGTTGGCCACCTACGTCCTGCCACCGCGGGATCGGCGCTCTCGATGTCATGTTCTTGCGGCTCAATGCGATCTTGTGCTGGCTGTGGCTGTTCGGCGAGCCTCGCCGGTCGCAGCGAGGAGAGCTACCGCGAGCGGGTCGCGCGCTCAGGTCGGGGAGGCGGCGGCTGTTGTGAGAAGGAGGACTGTGATGAGCGAGTTGGATACGGGCGCTATGTGGGCGGCGTCATCCGGCCTGGCCGGCGGTACCTCGACCGAGGTCGAGCGGAGCCAGCAGGAGGTACTCCAACTCTCGGCGATCACGCTGAGCGTCAATGGTCGTGCGCGGCGCTTCGAGATGGATCCGCGTACCTCGCTGCTCGACGCGCTGCGCGAGCATCTGCGCCTGAGCGGGACCAAGAAGGGGTGCGATCACGGGCAGTGCGGCGCCTGCACGGTGCTGATCAACGGCCGGAGAATCAACTCCTGCCTGACGCTAGCGGTCATGCACGAGGACGACGAGATCGTGACGATCGAAGGTCTGGGAGCGCCGGGCGCCCTTCACCCCTTGCAAGCCGCCTTCGTCGAGCGCGACGGCTTCCAGTGCGGCTATTGCACCCCTGGCCAGATCTGTTCGGCGGTCGGCATGCTCGCCGAAGCGAAGGCAGGTTGGCCCAGCCACGCCACCGCTGATGTGGCGTCCCCGCATCCCGCGTTGTCCGAAGCGGAGATTCGGGAACGGATGAGCGGGAACATCTGTCGGTGTGCCGCCTACCCGAACATCATTGCGGCCATCCGGGACGTCGCTGCGGGAGGCCCGGGATGAGGACATTCACCTACGAGCGAGCCACGGACGCGCAAGGGGCGCTCGCCGCGATGTCCCGGCCCGGCGCGAAGTTCATCAGCGGCGGCACCAACCTGCTCGATCTGATGAAGCTCGAGATCGAGCAGCCGAGCCATCTGGTCGACATCAGCCGGCTGCCCTTGGCGGACATCGAGGAGCTGCCCGACGGCGGGTTGCGGCTCGGCGCCCAGGCGACGAACTCCGCCGCCGCCGCCGATCCTCGGGTGCGCACCCGCTACCCGGTGTTGACGCAGGCGCTTGTGTCCGGCGCGTCTGGCCAGTTGCGCAACATGGCCTCCGTCGGCGGCAACCTGCTGCAACGCACCCGCTGCCCGTACTTCTACTACTCGGCCGCTGGCTGCAACAAGCGAGATCCCGGCTCTGGCTGCGCGGCGATCGGCGGCTACAACCGGATACACGCGATCCTCGGCGCCAGCGAGGCCTGCATCGCCACCCATCCCTCGGACATGGCCGTCGCGATGACGGCGCTGGAGGCCCAGATCGAGCTGCTCGACTCCGACCACTCCACGCGCCGCGTCGCCATCGCCGACTTCCATCGCCTGCCGGGCGATACGCCGCACATCGAGACCGATCTACGGCCAGGCGAGATGATCACGAGCGTGATGCTGCCGCCGGCGCCGCCGGGCGGGCAGGTCTACCGCAAGGTGCGCGACCGGGCATCGTTTGAGTTCGCGCTGGTGTCCGTGGCGGCGATCGTCGCGACGGACGGAGAAACGATCAGCAGCGCTCGGGTGGCGTTCGGCGGCGTGGCGCACAAGCCGTGGCGATCGGCTGACGCGGAGGCCGCGTTGACCGGTCGTCCCGCCACGATGGCCACGTATCGCACCGCCGCCGAGGCGGCGATGCGGGACGCCGTGGGGCAAGGTCACAACGACTTCAAAATCGAGTTGGCCAAGCGCACGCTCTGCCGCACGTTGGCGCGAGCGGTCCAGGTCAGCTGAGGAGGCCGTGATGGTCACGGTGATCGGGCAGGGTCTGAACCGCGTCGATGGACCGTCGAAGGTGTCTGGTCGCGCGAGGTATGCCTATGAGCAGTGGGTCGCCGATCAGCCGCTGTACGGGGCCATCGTCAGTGCGACGATCGGCACAGGGCGCATCACCCGGATCGACACCACCCGCGCCGAGCGATCGCCCGGGGTGCGCCTGGTGATGACCCACCACAACACGCCCGCGCAAGGCACCCCCGACGCGTCGATTCCCATCCCGTACGCGCGCGCCTACCCGGTACTGAGCGGCCCAGACGTTCACCATTACGGTGAGCCGGTAGCGCTTGTGGTGGCCGAGACTTTCGAGCAGGCACAGGCGGCGGCGCATCTGGTCGACGTCGACTACGCGGCCGAGCCGGGGCGCTATGACTTCACCGCGAGCCAGGAATACGCGTACGCCCCTGAGACGGTGAAAGGCCGATGGCCCACCGATACCGAGGTGGGCAATTTTGACTCCGCGTTCGAGACCTCCGCGGTCAGGGTCGACGAGCGCTACACGACGCCGTATGAGTTCTCCCAGCCGATGGAGCCGCAGGCTGCCGTGGCGGTCTGGCATGGCGAGGACCTGACGGTTTACCTCAGCTGCCAGACCGTCGCTTCGGCCCGCGCCGCGATCGCCAACACGCTGCGGATCGGTGCACAGCGGATCCACATCGCCACCCCATACGTCGGCGGGGGATTCGGCTCTAAGCTGGGCATCCATTCGGAAACGATCCTGGCGGCGTTTGCCGCGCACGCGGTGAACCGGCCAGTCAAGGTCGCACAGACCCGGCAGCAGGTCTTCCACCTCGTCGGCATGCGCCCCACGTCGAGCCAGCGGATTCGTCTCGGCGCCGAGCGGGACGGTCGCCTGGTCGCGATCGCCCACGAGGTGAACCTGCACACAAGCCGAGAGTCGGAGTACACCGAGCAGACCGCCGCCACCACGCGCAGCCTCTACGCCGCGCCCCACCGGCTGACGCGCCACCGGCTGACGCCGCTCGATCTGCCGCGCGGGGAAGATGTCCGCGCGCCGGGTGAGGCGCCAGGGCTACTAGCGGTCGAGTCGGCGATGGACGAGCTCGCGCATGCGCTCGAGATGGATCCGGTCGAACTGCGGATCCGGAACGAGCCCGCGCTCGATCCCGAGCGAGGCGTGCCCTACAGCGATCGGCATTTGGTCGAGTGCCTGCGGGAGGGGGCGCGCCGGTTCGGCTGGGAACGCCGCCCCGCCGAGCCGGCAACCCTGCGGAAGGGGCAATGGCTGGTCGGCTACGGCATGGCGGGTGGCATCCGCCAGCACTTCCAGGCACCGACGAAGCTGAGCGTCCGGATTGAACCGGGCGGGGCCGCGGTCGTCGAATCGGATATGACCGACATCGGCACGGGGACCTACACGATCCTCACCCAGGTCGCGGCTGATGGGCTCGGGCTGCCGCCCGAGCGGGTGCGGGTCGAGCTGGGGCGCTCCGAATTCCCGGTCAGCAGTGGTTCCGGCGGCTCGTGGGGTGCGGCCAATTCGGCCACCGCATTGCACCGCGCATGCGTTGAGATGCGCGCGGAGCTGCTGGTTGCGGCGTGCAATGATACGAACTCTCCGCTGCACGGCCTCAATCCGGATCCCGCGGGCGCGGTGTTCTCCGGCGGCAGCGTAAGCATCGGTGACGCGTCGCAACCGCTCAGCGAGATCATCGAGGGCCACTTCCCCGACAGTCTCGTAACGGAGGGCGAGATCGTCTCCATGGCCGATGATCCGAACTACAGCGCGTACTCGATCCACACCTACGGGGCTCATTTTGCCGAGGTAGGCGTCGACACCGACACAGCTGAGATACGGCTTCGTCGGATGCTCGGCGTGTTTTCCGTGGGCCGGGTCCTGAACGCCAAGACGGCACGTTCGCAGCTGATCGGCGGCATGATCTGGGGTGTGAGTGCGGCTTTGCACGAGGAGGCGGTGGTCGACACGCGGACGGGGGAGTTCATCAACCGGGACCTCGCGCAGTACTTGGTCCCCGTCCATGCCGACATCCCCAAGGTCGACGCGGTCGCGCTCGACGGATTCGACGACAAAGCCAACGTCCTCGGCGTGAAGGGCCTCGCTGAGGTGGGCATCTGCGGGGCCGGCGCGGCGGTCGCGAACGCCGTGTTCAACGCCACCGGGATGCGTGTGCGCGACTTTCCCATCACCCTCGACAAAGTGTTGCCCGGTCTGCCGCCCATCGATGTCTAAATCTGCGACCGCGTGTCGTGCTCGTACTGGGAGAAGAACTCGGGAGCCGGCGTGGTCGTGGCGCGACGCCCTTGATCGTCGAATTTCGGCCTGACGTGCGACGTCGACTCGCCGGGGGCAGCTCGGGAGCGGCTGGACTCTCAGCTCACCGTCGCTCGCCTCGACCTGTTGACCCTGCCAGGTGAGTCCTCTCGGGTGCCCTTGGCCAGCACGGCGAGGAGCGCCCAACCTGCCACCGCGATCAGGTGCGGGGTCTCGGCGAACAGGGTCGTCTGGCCCAGCACGCTACCGATGATCGCCAGTGCCACCAGCAGCCCGGTGGCGGCCCCGACCAGGGGTAAGGTGCCGCGGGCGCGGGCCGGGCGCAGCGCGGCGGCGAGGTAGCCCACCGCCAGCGCCAGGTTGAACGCGCCGAGCTCGTGGGAGGCCTGCACTGGAACCCCTGCTCCGGCGTCACCGAGGATCAACGCCGGAATGATGATCACTAGTTGCGCTGCGGCGGCGACCGCCAATCCCCACCTGGTGAACCGGTAGGCACGGCGGGCGGGTCGGCGGGCCGACTGATCGGCGAGCACGGCGGCCAACAGTTGCTGGGTGCGATCCGGCAGTGCCTGCGCCGAGGTCAGCCGGACTCTTCTGGTGAGCCGGTGCACCGATTCCTGCCACACCGCGCAGTACGGGCAGTCGGCCAGGTGCTCGGCGATCGTCTCGGTCATCGCCGGCTCGGTCTCACCGTCCACCTGGGCGGACAATGCCGCGCGCGCGGCGGCGCAGTCATCGTCCTGGGCTAGTCGCCCGGTCGGCGGGTTCGGTGCCCGCCTGTTCCATCGGTTAGTCCATCGCATCTGGACGCGCCTCCATCTCGGTGCGCCGCGAGGTGCCGCGCTCCAGTGCCTGGATCAGATCGGCGCGCGCTCGGGCCACTCGGGAGCCTATGGTCCCGGGCGGGCACCCACAGATGTCCCCCGCCTCGGCATAGGACAGTCCGAGTATCTGGGTGAGCACGAAAGCGCTGCGCCGATCCTCCGGTAGTTGTGTCAACAGTTCTCGTATCTCGGCCTGGTCGTCGTCCGCCTCCGGAGGCCCCGGAAGCTCAGTGTCGAACTCGGCACTGAACTCCGGGACCAACGTCTCCCGGCGGCGTCGACGGATCCGGCGGCGGAGTTCGTCCATGCATACCCGCCGGGTGATGGACAGCAGCCAGGTCCGCGCCGAGGACTCCCGCCGGAAGTCGGGCAGCGCCCGGAATATCCGCAGGTAGGTCTCCTGGGCGAGGTCCTCGGCGCTGTCCTTGTCCACGAGGTAGGCGCACAGCGAGTACACCTGCGGCTGGGTGGCCCTGATGAACGAAGCCATCACCGAGGGCTCACCACGGGAGGCCTGCACAGCCAGCGTGGTCAGCTCGTCCATCTCGTCACCGCGTCGTCCCCACCTCGTCGCCCGGTGCGCAGCCGGCACCGGGGCATCGCATTTGGCCCGTTCCATCGTGAACCGGTTACGGGCGGCTCGGTGCCCAGGTAGCAACGTCCATATTTCTCCCAGCTGATGTCCCGGAGGTCCCCGCGAGCCCGAGCGCGGTGAGATAGTCGTTCACCGGGCAACGAACCTTCCATCGCCGAGGGAGGCCTCGCTCACACTCCTCACCGGGGCGAAGCCCACCGGGCCGCCCGGTGCGGGTCGCGGCCACGCCCAGTAGCCGCCAGTGACCAGGAGCTGCCGCTCAGTCCTGCCACCCCGCGCGGACAGGGCGAATCCGCGGATCAGCGCCCACAGGATTTCCCAGGTCATCGACCCGGCCACGCCCAACGCGTGCCCGATCGTGCCCATGTCAAAATTCCGATCCGATCTGATATGCGTTTGCGACGTTGCATCGCCGCCTCGGGGCACGCGACGATCCGCTATTTAGGCTCTCGCCCGCGCCGCGCTGTGTCGTCACGGCCAACGGCCATTTCCGCTACCGGCTGGCTGGTATCCGGGAAGTCCGAACTGGCTCCCGCCGAAGCGGACGACCACTCAAACCCCCAGCGAGGGCTGGCCGGCCCGCGATGTCCTCGCGGCCGCCTGTCGCCTCCGCGAGCTCGGCTTCTCTACGTCAGAACGGGCCTTCGCGACCACGGGGCGGCGAACTTCGGGGGGTCACCGTCGGCGGGGTGATCGAGGCCCTGGCGCTGCTCGGCTCGACTTGAGATCACAGCAGGAGTTCGCGGTCTGGAAACGCACCACCTCGGCCGAGCCCGAATGTCGAAACAGAGGGCTGTTCTTGCGGGCCTTCACAGCGGCACTGCGACCCACCCGATGTCCAGCGCCAGCGTGGCGGCGGACAGCAGGAGGAAACCGAGTGCGAGGCCGGACTGCGGCGAGCGGTCACCGGCCAGCAGGTGGGTGTGGACCGCGCAGGCGAAGAAGAGGACGAGCCCGCCGGCCGCGGCGGTCCCGACCCCGGGCACGCCGAGCAGGCCCAGGAGCATCCCGGCGGACCCGGCGGTCTTGAGAGTGCCGATGGGGAAGATCAACCAGGACAGCGGCACCCCGGCCCGGGTCATGGCCGGCACGATCGCCGGCAGGCGTGCGAGGGCCGCGACGCCCGAGAAGCCCGTGGCGAGCACGGCGACGACGGTCACGACGAGGTGGGCGGTGTGCATGCCGGCTCCTGGGGAATGTGCGCGGTGCCCGCTTCACTGGCGGCGGGTAGGTCGTAGTGGATGCCGTGGCGTGCGGCGATGGGATTGATCTTGGTCGGGTCCAGCTCACCGTCGGTCAGCACGGACAGGCCGGCCTCGAACAGGTCCTCCAAGTAGCACTCCCACCCGCCGGGGGTGGAGATCTGCAGGACCCGTGGCGGCGGCTGGGAGGCGCCGCGCAGCGCGTGCGGGACCCCCGCCGGGAGCAGCACGAACGCGCCAGGTTCGGCGATCAGGGTCCGGTCGTCGAACTCGACCTCGAGGCGCCCGTCCAGCACGTACACGCACTCGTCCGCCCCATGGTGGGTGTGGCGGGGGATGTCCCGGGCCAGCGTCACCTCGAGCACGGAGAGCCGCCCGGCGGTGTCGGCACTGGATGCCTTGACCGCGAACGCGGGTGGCATGGTCACCCGGCCGGGGCGGAATCCTCCGGGTGCGAGCAGGACGAAGCGGTTGTGGTCCACGATCGCGGCCCCTTAATATGAAACGGACTCCTATTCCGTTTTTATTGTTCGCAGAGAGGCCGCTCCATGTCAATACCGCCCTGGGTGCCGCCGTCGGTGCTGCCGGAGTCCCCGGCCCGGAGGCCGCGCGCGGACGCCGAGCGCAACCGGCGGCGGATCCTGGAGGCCGCGCGTGGGTTGATCACCGAGCGGGGAGCCGAGGTGCAGCTACCCGAGGTCGCCCGGGCCGCGGGGGTGGGCACCGGCACGGTCTACCGGCATTTCGCCAGCCGTGAGCTGCTGGTGGAGGCGCTGGCCGAGCTGCGGTTCGCCGAGATCCTGGAGTTCGCGCACACGTCCTGCCTGCCCGACCGCGAGGAGGGCGTGGCGCTGTACCTGTGGCACGTCGGCGAGGTTCTGGCCACCGACCGTGGACTCTCTTCCGCCATCGAGTCCGCCCGGCGAACCTACGGCAGCCCACCGGAGGGGCAGATGCGCGGCCGCCTCGAAGCGGCTGTCGCGGAGCTGATCGACCACGCGGTCCAGGCGAGGACGGTGCGCGCTGACTGCACGGTCGCTGACGTCTTCATGAGCGTCGGTGCCCTCTCGGCCACCATCCGGGCCGGACACGGCGACTGGCGCCGGCTGCTCACGCTCCTGCTCGACGGCCTCCGGTCACGGCCGTAGCCGAGCCCTGACACCCGTGAGGAGCAGGTGGGCGAACGGCGGCGAGTCGGGGCTCCTGACCGTGCCCATGCCCCGTGGCACCGCACCGGGACCGCGCCTGTCTCGCCGCGCCCGGCGGCCCAGCGGACGGAGTCGACGATGGGCCACCACGACGGCCACCGGTTCTCCGACGAACCGCACCTTCATGGCGACGCAGGCACCCGTCATTCCGGGCGCCGGCGATCGGGACAGCCCGAGGAGGTCGGTCGCTACCCGGTCCCGGCCGGGTACTGCTCGTTATCCGAACTGGCCGGGCTGGTAGTCGCCGGCGGGCTGCTGGACGATGACGTTCAGGCGGTTGAAGGCGTTGATGAGGGCGATGTTCGACACCAGGGCGGCGAGCTGGTCCTCGTTGTGGTGCTTGGCGGCATTCGCCCAAGCCTCGTCCGTGACACCGCCGGCGGCGTCGGCGATGCGGCTGCCCTGTTCTGTCACCTCCAGGGCAGCGCGGAGATAGCGGCGCCAACCCGCGCTGGAGAATCAACGCCCGCCTCCCACCTTCCCGTCCGGGCCGGCCGTGCCGTTCCAGGCGAATCGAGTGTCGCGAGCGTTCACGCCTCGGCCTTCGTCATCGACGGCCTCCACCAGCTATGGAAACAGACAAGTCGCCGAACTTGTGAGGTTCTCTAGCGAATCTTTCGATTCTCGTCTAGTTCACCAGCGGTCGCAGCGCTCGTGCCAGTTCCAGCGCTTGTGCCAGTTGTCCCAGTCAGCGCGCTCGGAGTGACACCTTGATCCGTGCCGCTCGTGGTTATGGCCGTCACGATCACGCCGGCCATGATCACCATCGGTCAGCAGTGGGGTAGAGACGCTGGCCAGGGCCACCGTCTGAATCGGAGCGATGGGAGAGGCGGACGCCATCGGTGCACCGAACGCGGCTCCGGTCATCGCCAGTGCCGTGACCGCGACGCCCGCGGCAAGCCGGTTGCGGATCGGATGGCGGTCGATCGTGCGGTGTTGAACTGGCATGTGGTTCTCCTCGATGAGATGGCAATGCCCACGTGCAGATGAAATGGTATGCCCACGTGCGCAAGGTCAATCTATGAACTCTCTATGAGGGCCTTGTACCTACGGTCATCGAATCCCATCGGAAATTCGTTTGAACCTGGGAGAATTCCCATGCACTTTCACTCCGTCCCCACCACCCCGGGTCGGTGCTCAAACTGGGGGAGACCCAGGCCAGGCATGCTGCACGCTGTCAACGCTTCGATAACGCCAACCCCACGTCGTTGCCTCGGGCCATGAATCGAGCGTCGCTTCACGCGCGCAAGCGGCTGATCGAATGCTGGGCTACAAGCCCGAGCAGCCATCTGATCTTTTGCTGGCTGTCCGCGACGAGAAAGTCCGACCATGGCGCCAGGATGCTCACTGGCGCAGCAGCTAGCTATCCCATGTTCTCCAACGGGGTGCTGTTGGTGAGATCGTTGATGAGACGGATGATCAAGCGACAGAGGCGATCGAGAAGTGAGGCTGGCTCCGCTCGCAGCTGGTCGTCGCCGAGTTCGGGGGCTCTCACGCGTTACCGTCGCGAGCGGTGTGGTGTAGCTGAGAACCGACGGTCACGATCACCGACGCGCAGCCCTCGGCGGACGATCAGCTGCGCCACCGTCGACGGGTCTACACTGCGTGTCACGTGACGGCTGCGACGCAACAGCCACTCTCGACTTTTCGCACTTCGGTCGAACGCCCGTTCGTGTCAATGTGCGCCCTATCGAGCTGTTCGGTGCGCGCCTGGGTCAGGTAATGGGTGAGCCGCCGGTGACCCCGAGCACCTCCGAGGTCATATAGCTGGATTCCTGCGAAGCGAGGAATACGTAGAACGGGGCGAGTTCCGCCGGGTGGGCGGCCCGGCCCATCGGCGCCTGGGCACCGAACGACTTCAACTTGTCCTCTGACATCGTGGCGGGAATGAGCGGCGTCCACACGGGCCCAGGCGCGACCGAGTTGGCCCGGATGCCGCGGTCGAGGAGGTTGTGGCCCAGCGCTTTGGTGAAGTTCACGATCGCTGCCTTGGACGCCGCGTAATCCATCAGGTGGACGGAAGGCTGGAAAGCCTGAACTGACGAGGAGGTGACAACGGTCGAACCCGGCGGCATGTGCGGCACGGCGGCTTTGCACAGCCAGAACAGGGCGTACACATTCGTTTTCATGATCCGGTCGAACTGTTCGTCGGTGATGTCGGCCAGTCCGCCGTCCTGGGACATCTGATATGCCGCATTGCTGACCAGCACATCGATCCGACCGAACTCGCGCACAGCACGGTCGACGATGTCCCGGCATTGTTGCGGTTCCCGTACATCGACCGGCATCGTCACGGCCTTGCGTCCCGCATCGGACACCCAGCGAGCGGTCTCGCGGGCATCCGACTCCTCGGCGTCCAGGTGCGTGATCAGTACGTCCGCACCCTCGCGGGCGAATGCGATCGCGACCGCCCGGCCGATGCCGGAGTCGCCGCCGGTGACCACCGCTTTCTTGCCCTGGAGGCGCCCGAGGCCTCGGTAGCTGTGCTCGCCGTGATCCGGTTTGAGGTCCATCTGCTCTGTGCGGCCGGGATACTCGACCGTCACGTTCCCGCTGCCGGGCGCGTCGTGCTGTTTGGTGGGGTCCTGTTGGGTGAACTGGTCCTGTGGCACCTTTTGCTCCTCGTCTCATGGGCGGAACTGTCCGTTCGACACTGATCGGTTCAGGGTTGGAGTAGGACCTTGACCGTTCCGTCGCGTTTTTCCTGGAAGGTGGCGTAGGCCTCGGGTGCGGCGTCGAGGGGTAGGCGGTCGGTGGCGAAGTCATGGGTGCCGAGCGGGTCGGCGTCGTTGAGCAGTGGCAGGATCTCGGGGATCCAGCGGTGCACGTTCGCCTGGCCCATCCGCAGTTGGATCTGCTTGTCGAACATGGTCAACAGCGGCATGGGGTCCGCCATGCCGCCGTAGACGCCGCCCATCTCGCTTGCCGTGCCACGTCACTGCTCTCACCTGGGCAACCTCCTGTTTCGACGGGGATGGCAGGGCCTCAGCGGTCGCTGACCGCGGCTCGGCGAGCGCGCTCCATGCCTAGGCCTACCCATGTCGACGTGCGTTAGTCGCCGGGATGCAAACCCGATGCCGTCAGCGGACTCCCATGACGGACTGCCCCCGAATCACGGCGTGAGAGGAGGCGCCCTCGGAGCGGCCCCGGCTGTGTCGGAGTGGGCGGATCGGGTATGCCCCGGCTGTGAGCGACGATGCGGGTACGAGGCTGCACACCTACCGGGCCAAGCGCGACTTCTCGGTCACCGCGGAACCCGCTGGCGCCGAGGCCTCCACCGATGAGGATATCGAGGGCAGCTCCGGCGGTCGCTTTGTCGTACAGCGGCATCGGGCGCGCCGCCTGCACTACGACCTGCGTCTGGAGCTGGACGGTGTGCTGGTCAGCTGGGCGGTACCGAAAGGTCCCACCCTTGATCCGGATGCGCGCCAGCTGGCCGTGCATGTCGAGGACCACCCGCTTGACTATTTCGACTTCGAAGGGGTCATCGCGAAGGGGGAGTACGGCGGCGGGGACGTGATCGTCTGGGATTGGGGCAGCTGGACTCCCGCCCGCACCGATGACCCGGCCAAGGCCGTGCAAGCCGGTGAGCTGCACTTCGACCTACACGGGGAAAAGCTCGCCGGGCGTTTCGCGCTGATCCGCCGCTCCCGCGTGCGCAGCGGGAAGGAGCAGTGGCTGCTGATACACAAGCACGACGAGCACGCACGCCCTGGGTGGAGCCCCGAGGACGAGCCCCGATCGGTCAAGACGGGGCGCACCAACGACGAGGTTGCCGTCGCGCCCAGCGCGCGCTGGCGGAGTGAGCTTCCGGCGGACCGTGCGGCCACGTCGATCGACGGCGGCGAGGGCACCCGGCGCCCGCCCGCCTCCTGGGAGCCGCCCGAACCCGCGGAACTCGAGGCGCTCGATGCACTCCGCGCGAAGGGCAGGTGGGAAGTCCAAGGCCATGCGGTCTCGTTGACCAACCTGGACAAGGTGCTCTTTCCCGCACGCAAGGGCGAACGGCCGGTCACGAAGCGGGACCTGCTGCGCTACTACGCGCAGATCGCCCCGTACCTGTTGCCCTACCTTGCTGATCGGCCGGTCAACTTGCACCGCTTTCCCGACGGTGCCGGCGAGGACGGCTTCTGGCAGAAGGAGGTGCCCTCGCACGCACCGGACTGGCTGACCCGGTGGCACTACACGGAGGCGAAGCAGGGCAAGACCGAGTGCTTCGCCGTCCTGGACAGTGTGGCAGCGCTCGTCTGGATGGCGAACTACGCCGCGATCGAGTTGCACCCCTGGACCTCCCGGTTGACCGACGTACGACAGCCGACCTGGGCTTTGATCGACATCGACCCCGGCACGGACACCACCTTCGACCAGGTCGTCGAGCTGGCCAAGCTCTACGAGGTCGCGCTGCGGCATCTCGCGGTCAACGCGATGCCGAAGGTGACCGGCAAGCGCGGCATCCAGATCTGGGTGCCGATTGCCGACGGGTACACCTTCGACGACAGCCGGGCTTGGGTGGAGAAGATCTCCCGCGCGGTCGGGCGGACGTTACCGGAGCTGGTCAGCTGGGAATGGCACACTGATCGCCGGGGCGGCCTGGCGCGCCTGGACTACACCCAGAACGCCATCAACAAGACCCTCGTTGCGCCGTTCAGTCCCAGACCCGCACCGGGCGCACCCGTCTCCATGCCCATCGAGTGGGCCGAGCTGCACGAGCCCGCCCTGTGCCCGGATCGTTGGACGGTGCGCACCGCACTCGAACGCGTGCGAGTCGACGGCGATCCGTTGGCGCCCCTGATCGGCCACCAACAACACCTGCCACCGCTATGACGCGGGCTGACTCACACCTCTCGTTTAGTGAGGTTCGTCGGACATCCCCGCGATTACCCCGGTCCTCCGCCGCGAAACGGACATGAATAGTGCGGGCACAGCGGCCGCGCGACGGCACCCTGTCGGTGAGCCGGTGCGAAAGCCGCCTTGCTCCAGAGAATCTTGTTTAGCGGTCCCAGGACCGGTTATCCAATGGCAGCATGCAACCGTCTGCCACGCCGTACCGGCGGCGCGGCAGGCCCTTCGTAGCGCATGCGAATGAGCGGGTTAAGCATCAGCCCTGACGAGCCCTTTCCATGCGGCGGCCCGGCCTGGTCACTTCCTCGCGCTCGGGGCGCTCCGTCTTCGGGAGCAAACACAATGACTGTTAAGATCGACAAACCGGTGTCGCCGCGAAATGACGGAGATACGATCACGAGCCTTTCCACCACGGCCATCGCGATGTCGCGGTGACCCGGCTGCGTATTGCGCTGATCGCTTCCGCCCGGTATCCGATTCGACAGCCGTTCCCCGGGGGGCTTGAGGCACATACCTGGCAGCTGGCCACCTGGCTGCGCTCACACGGGCACAGCGTGGGTGTGTTCGGTGGCGCAGGTTCGGAGGCAAGTCTGGATGTCCGCGAGCTGTCCGCGTTACCGGAGATATCCGAACATGCGAGGCGCGATGTCAGCATGCCCCCAGAATGGTTCCTCGCCGAACATCACGCCTACCTCACCTTGATGCTCGAGTTGGGGGGCAGTGGTGTGCCCTACGACGTGGTCCATAACAACTCGTTGCACTATCTGCCCGTCGCGATGGCTCAGACCCTGGCGATGCCGATGCTCACCACCTTGCACACACCGCCGACTCCCTGGCTGGAGTCCGCGGCGGGTATACGGCCCGAGCGTGGTTCGCATTTCGCCGCGGTGAGTAACTACACCGCCGCACAGTGGCGGCCCCGCGTTCCAGCGGTTTCGGTGGTCCGAAATGGGGTCGATACCAGCTTCTGGTCGATGGGACCAGGCGGTGGGGTACCGGTCTGGTCGGGGCGGATCGTGCCGGAGAAGGGGCCGGTCGAGGCCATTACGGCCGCGCGACTTGCGGGAAGCGGACTACGGCTCGCCGGCCCCTGTCCCGACCAGCGCTACTTCCGTGACGAGGTCGAGCCGCTCCTGGGAAACGGCATCGAGTACGTGGGGCACCTCGATCACATCGACCTGGCCCAGCTCATCGGATCCGCCCGGGTCGGCATTGTCTCCCCGTGCTGGGACGAGCCGTACGGGCTCGTCGTGGCAGAGGCGTTGGCTTGCGGAACTCCGATTGCGGGCTTCCGTCGTGGTGCGCTGCCGGAGTTGTTGGACGAGTCGTGCGGTGTGCTGGCCGCACCGGGTGACGTGGTCGGGTTGGCTGCCGCGATCGGTCAGGCCGCGCGACTCGAACGGCGCGCGGCACGGCGCCGTGCCGAACAAGCCTGCTCGATCGAGGCAATGGTTGAAGGCTATGAGCGGCTCTACCGCGAGTTGGTCGCATGATCGCCTACTACGCCCACCATCACGGAAGCGGGCACTCCCACCAGGCAGTGGCCATCGCCGCGCACCTCACATGCCCAGTGATCGGGTTGTCGAGCCGCCCCGCCCCGGGGGGATGGGCCGGTCCATGGATCCAGTTGCCCAACGACGTCGGCGACGTGAACCCAACGACCGACGACGTCACCGCCGGCGGCGTGCTGCACTGGGCACCGCGACGCCACGACGGCCTGCTCAACCGGATGCGACTGATCAGCGACGCGCTCGCCCGCTACCGCGTACGCCTCCTGGTCGCCGACGTGTCGGTGGAAGTGTCGCTACTGGCTCGCTTGCATGGCGTGCCGGTCGTCGTCATGGCTCAGCCCGGCGACCGGACGGATCCGCCGCATCGGGCGGCCTACGATCTCGCTGAACGTGTGCTCGCCCCATGGCCGGCACGAACGCCATCGGGTTGGCCGCGAACGTGGCGGCAGAAGACCGACCATGTCGGAGCATTCTGCCGATTCGACGGCCTGCGGCCACCTCGTCACTCGCCGGGGCGGCGGGTAGTGGTGCTGTGGGGCACCGGGGGCCTCGACGTCCGTCCCGCTCAGATTCAGGAGGCGGCAGCGGCCACACCAGAGTGGGCCTGGGACGTGGTGGGGCCACCAGTGCCGGGAGCTGGGGGGCCGCCGAACCTACGTTGGCGCGGCTGGCTGGATGATGTCTGGTCGGCTCTGAGCATCGCCGACGTCGTCGTAACTCATGCCGGGCAAAACGCAGTCGCCGAAGTGGCGGCCGCGCGCCGGCCCGCGGTGATCGTTCCCCAGGACCGGCCCCACCGTGAACAGCGTGCCACCGGTGACATGCTCGTGCGCTGTGGAATCGAGGTGGTCGAGCTCGCCTGGCCGCGGAGCCAACAGTGGCCGCTGCTGCTTGAACAGGCGTCGCTACGCGGAGGCGGTGCGTGGGGGCACTGGTCATTCGGTGACGGCGCTGAGCGAGCAGCCGCGATCCTCAATCAGATCGCTGCTGATACCCGGTGAGTCCCACGCCGCGCACCGCGATCATCACCATTACCCACAACCGGGACACCCATCTACACCGACAGCGCATCGCGATCGCCCAACAGCCACCCCACCTGCACGTCATCGTCGGAATGGGCGAGCGGCCTTCGCTAGGAAGCATCCCGGATGCACCCCCTACCAGGTTGCTCCGGTTGCCCGTTCCAGCCACGGGCCTGCCCTTGGCAGCGGCACGCAACTTCGGCGCCGCCGCGGCATTGCGGGCCGGCGCCGAGTTGTTGATGATGCTGGACGTCGACTGCATCCCGGACCCGCGGATGCTCGATCGCTACACCGAAGCCGCCAGCGCGGTCGCTCACCCGGCACTGTTGTGCGGACCGGTCTCCTACTTACCGCCCCCAACGAACGGTGATTACCCGACCGTTGGTCTGGCTGAGCTAGCGCCACCGCACCCCGCACGACCAGCGCCCCCGGACGGCCAACTGTGGCCCGAGAACCGGTTCGAGCTGTTCTGGTCGCTGTCGTTCGCGGTCACCGCGCCGGACTGGGTGACGCTCGGGGGCTTCTGCGAGGAATACACCGGCTACGGGGGTGAGGACACCGATTTCGGACTCACCGCTAAAGCGGCTGGAGCCGGCCTGCACTGGGTTGGAGGTGCAGCGGCATATCACCAGCACCACCCACCAAGCAGGAACACAACTGGACGCGTCGCGGAGATCGTGCGAAACGCGAACCTGTTCCGTCGCCGGTGGGGACGCTGGCCCATGCTCGGCTGGCTCCACGAATTCGCCGAACGGGGCCAGGTCGAATTCGATCCCGACCGCGGCGTGCTGCGACTTCGAGAGTGACGCGCCGTCGAGCGGCCTGAGGCAGACTCGGCGCGGCTCAACGACTCCTGGACGCGGCACGCAACACCTGCGAGTACAGGTCGTAGTGCGCCGTCGCAACACGACGCCGTTCGGCAAGGCGATGCTCGACGGTCGCCCGCCACCGCGGGCGCTGCTGGTAGGCCCGCCGAACAGCAGTGGCCAACGACGTGGCGTCCAGTCCCGCGTCGCCGTGACCGTACTCGAAGCAAGGACGTTGCTGAGCGTAGAAGCCGCAGTCCGGCGCTGCAACGAGCGTGCCGAGATCGTGGCACGCCTCTAACCAGCCCGAATGAGTGCCGAAACGGTACGGCAGGACCGACAGGTCAATCTCGTCCCGCAGATAGGTCCACAGCTGCTCGTCAGAGAAGAACTCATGCACATTCAACCGGAGCACACCGCGCTGCCGTGCCGCGTCCAGCCAACTGATCAACTCTGGGCGGTAGTGGAGGCTTTCCGGATCCGCGACCTCGGTATGCACGTCGACCCGCAGTACCGCACCGGGAAGCTCGGCGATCACGTCGCTCAGCACGTCGACCACTGGCAGGCAGTCCATGTTCGACCGGACGCTCTTCAGATGGACACCGACCACGAATTCGTCCCGCTGCCTTCGGGGCAGCTCAAGGTCTTCGAGTGCAACGACATGCGGGTGGGGCAAAACGTGGGCCGTCCTGCCCCAGCGATCGGCGATCACCCCGGCTGCCCCAGGGGTCAGCGTGATCAGCTGGTCCGCCGCGGGAATGAGTACATCCAGATGCGCATCGTGCGCCGTCGGGTCCGGGTGGTGGGGGTTACGCAGGTCATGCACCGTATAAACGATCGGCTTGTGGACCGCCCGCAGAGTGCGCACCAGATCGTCGAGGCTGTCGGTGCTCTCGGCATCGAATCCGAAATGCAGATGGAACACGTCGAAGGTGGTGTGATTTTGGCGTACCCACTCCGGATCCAGCATCACCGGTGGCCACCACACCGATTGATCGCTCGGTGCATCGCACGGGCGCGGGTCGATTAGTCGACGCACTTTTTCCCCGCCCTCTGGAGGATTCAGATGCCGAACATATACATGATTCGCGGGAACCGACGCCACGGTGATCAGTCCGTCGCAGGGCCACGATGAGGTGGGTTGAGACACAAGGATCACTTACCCGTTGTGGTCCGCGCTACTCGTCCCCGGACCACACCATTCGGCCGAGCTCGCCGCGTTGCCCACGGGCACCGAATTCTTGCCGGCGGTTTGGCGGGCGAATTTCACAGGGCTATTGGTTCGTGTGGGAATGACCGCGGGGTCGAGGGTGAATGGCCATGGACACCGGGTCGGCAGGGCAGCGCCGGCGGACCGCACTGATGGCGGCCACTTGTCAGCGCGGCCGGGCCGGGGTTGGGTCGTCGAGTTCGTGCCATCGGCGCGCGGCGTCGCGGTCACGGCGGGTGAGCGGGCGAACCAGCCGGGCTGGTGCCCGATGGTGGTATGTCCCGGCTGCGGCCCGTTGAGCGATGCCGAGTTAGGCAGTAGCCGGTTGACGAGGGTCAGTGCGCGCAGCGTCGTGGCTGGTGCGAGGCCGTGCGCACGTACGCCTAACTTGGCCAGCGGGGTCAGGATGACCTCGGGGCGCCCGCCCAGTGTTGCGCGGACGAGCTTGGCTGCCGCTCGTTCGGCGTCCATGGACAGGATCGGCAGGCTCGCGCCAGCGGTGAACCAGCGGCGTTCCTGTTCAAGGTTGCCGGCGAACAGTGCGTTGCGGGTGGAACCGGTGCGCATTAGACCGGGTACTCCGACGGTGACGGACACGCCCTGCGCGGATGCCTCGATCCGTAGGCCCTCGGCGAAGCCGACGGTGGCATGCTTGGCCGTGGTGTAGGGCAGCAGGTGCGGCGCGGGCAGCTTTCCGCCGACGGAGGTCACCGCGAGAATCCGGCCTTTGGTGTGTCGCAACATCGGCAGCGCGGCCAGCGTGGTGTGCACCGCGGGCCTGCTCGCCGACGCCGACGTCGGCTTCGAGGTCTTCGGCGGCGGCAGTCAATCCGTCACCGGACCGGGCACAGATCACGAGTGCATAGCCACGGCCGGCGAACTCCCGGGCGATGAGGAACCCGAGGCCGCGGCTTGCGCCGGTGACCAGCGCGACAGGGCGGTCGGAGGTCAGGTGGGCCGAGATTGGTCCGGTCGTCGAAGCCATGTTGGAGCATGCCCATTACGGGGGCGAGTCATGCTCCGTCCGGCGCGCCTGGCCTGGGCCGCCCGGTTGGACTTGGGGGACCCGTGCTGCTCCCCGGTTCAACCGGTTGAACGCGGGTACGCCACGGGAAAATTGGTGCGTACGGTGCTGGCTCACCAATAGTCGGGCATCGCGCGTGATCTGGAGAGGAGTGCTCGATGCGGCGCCCTTGCCACGGATGCGGACGACACCGACCGCTGACCGGCGTTAGCCGAAGCATGCACATGGCGCCTGGCCCCAGGCCATCGGACGAGCACGAGTCCTGGCTCGCCGCGACGTCGAGCGTGGATGTTGGAGGAGAACACATGGCTGAGTACGAGCAACACAACGGCGAGCCCAGCGACCGCTCTGACACGGATTGGTCGCGGCAAGCATGGGCCGAGCGGCAGGAGAACTCGGAGATCCTCGATACCGACTTGCTCAGGCGCGAGGATCCGGAGATTCCCCGGGAGAGCAGGGACGACGCCACGGCCTGGCATGAACGGATCGACCCGGTCGTGCGCGACAGCCCGGACAGGCAGGTGGACTGAGTTGCGCGCCCGCAAGGCCGCGCCCGCTCCGCAACATAGCTACCAGCAACGCTACGGGCATCGGGTCAGAGGCAATGGGACATCAGAACGGCCGGCCAAGCGGCGTTCATGGCTTGGCCACGCGGCTAAGCCGCTAAGACCACGTGAGGTGGCGCCGAGACCATCGGCTGCGTCGAACACTTCGGGACCGGTTGTAGAAGACCGACAACTCTGCGCCGGCGCCGTCTCGAGGTCGATTTATGTGCCTACGGGGCTCGCCATCGGGTTGCTGTCCGCGCCCCCCTGACCCGCGTGGTGACCGCTACCTTCACCGCATTGACCGCCCCCGACCGGCTGCAGATCGGTTACGCCATTCAGCGATTCCAGTCGAAGATCCAGGTCTATCGCTCAAGGTTCGCCCGGCCAGCGGGGCCCACGATGAAGAGTCGATTACTGCTTGCCGCTGACGGGCCGCGAACTTCGCCGTGGTCATGGACAAGCAATCGTCTGCCCACCCCCGAAGGTCAGGGTCACGGAGACACCGGTCCATCTGCATAAGAGCGTCGACCACAGCACCGGGTTGGCGCTCCTTCGGCTGGACAAATCTCGCTGGTCGGACCCACAGGCTGCTGACCCGGTGCCGACAGCACGCCGCTGCCACCATGGGGACGCGACCGGACCAGCGCCTTGCGCAGCTCGCTCTTGCTCATGTCGGAGCGTCCTTTGATTCCGACTTTCTTGGCCCGCTTGTAGAGCTCCTCCTTGTTCATATCGTCATACTTCGACGACTTGCCGCCGCGTTTGGAGACTTTGTTGCGGCCTTCCTTGGCCGCCGAGTTGGCAATGCGCGCCGCCTTCTCCTCGTCAGCATTGAAACCGTGGTTAGCATGGCGACCTTGCACCTTTGTCGCAGGCCTAGGACCCGAATGGATCAGCGGCGGCGAGGCAAGAAACGTCGGTAACCGGGCAGCACGAACCAGAGCACCACGAAACAGCCTGCGACCACGGCGGATACCGACACGGCGGTTGGCGCCCCCACGACCACGTCCAGCACCAGGAGCATGGCTCCCGTCATTGTTACCAGCAGCGACGCCAGACCGGCCAGCACACAGCGGTGCACCAACAGAACCAACGCCACCTTCCGGCCGCGTTGGAACTGAAGTCGGTGTGCGGCGACCGGCGTGATGAGCAAAGCCGTAGTGATCGCCGAGGCGACGAGGGTTACCACGTAGACATCGCGCTGGAACTCGCTGATCGTGGCGAACCGCGGCGTAAAAGAGAGCCCGAGTAGGAAGGCGAAGAGGATCTGCACCCCGGTCTGGGTGACCCGTAGCTCCTGCAGTAGCTCGTGGAAGTTGCGATCCGCACGTTGCATCGGGCCTTCGCCTCGGTGCTCGGCGTTCCAGCCGTCGCCCCGATGCCGGTATCCGCGACCCGGAGCCGGCACGGTCCCGGAGGACTCGACATGCATCGACTTGCCGGCCATCGCACACCTCCCGACCAGGGCTCCACGACCTTGCGGAGCACACTCACGGCTACCCGATCGGGTGAAGCGGAAACCCGCACCTCAGAGCGGTATCCATCGCATAGTCGAACCCGGCGGCCGAGGAGGGAGTCGATCCTGCGGTGGCTTGGGTGACGTGCGGTCAGAGACCGGGGGCCATTCGCCTGGTTTGGGCTAGCGAGCACACCGCGGCGAGGCGGAGGCTGATCCAGTCCGCCGCGCACCAGGCGGCAGGGTCGGCCGGCGGCTGCCAGCCGTGTTCGCGGGCGTAGCCGCGAACTCCGTGACCGTAGCTGGCCAGCATGGCCAACCCGGCGACCGCGGCCGATCCCTCGAGACCAAGGGTGGTGGCGTCGCGAACCGCTGCGGCGTGCTGGTCCAGCAGCGCCGAAAGCCCGGGTAGAGCGGCCGCGGCGGTGAGGCCGGCTGCTCCCAGCTCGTCATGCAGCCTGTCGAGCCATCGCCGTGCCGAGAAATGCGTGAATACATCGGGTGCATCGAACACGACCCGATGCTAACTCCGCGTTCGCGCCGAGCAGCCGCCGCTGGACTTCGCTCGGTCCTGACCAGCGGCGGCGCACGGACGGACGACTATGGGACGAGGCCAGGGCCTGCTTGAGGGGTGTGTTGCTCACTGGGCGGCACAGGCTGGGTGGGGGCCGGCACGCCGTGTTCGCTCTCCCGCGGCGTGGACTGCGGGTCCACATATTCACGGGCACGTTGTGCGTCCCGCTCACCTCGTTCCCGGGCGAGCCGCAGATCCTGCCGTACGGTGTCGGACTGCTCCTGTGCCCTGCGGTACCCGGCGTTGATCATGTCGGCAGCGGCGTCCCGACCGCCCAGACCGAAGGCCAGCGCTGAGCCCAGCGCGATGGCGCCGATCAGAGCGATGTAGGTGGCGGTCACGATCACCGGGGCGATGCCCAGCTGGGTAAGGATCATGAAGATGGCGATCGCCATGACGAGCGCAGGCGCTCCCGCGCGCACCACCCGACCGGTGGGAGTGTCGCCCATCGTGCGGTGGGCCAACCCGCCGATCACGCCTGCGACCGCGGCCGCCACCACGAAGATCAGCAGCGCGGCTAGGACGTTGGGCAGGTAGCTCAGCACGAGGTTCATGAACCCGGTCAACGCCGGGATGTTCAGCGTGCCGATCGCCGACGCGATTACGAAAAGCATGATCACCCAGAAGACCACACCGCCGACGAGTCGAGCTGGGCTGCCATCCGGGCTGACCTTCTCGACAAACCGGCCCCCGGTGTTCGACGTCAACCGGGCGTCGAACTTCGCACGCCGCAACAGTTTGGTGATGACCTTGTCCAAGACCTTGGCGATGATGTAGCCGACGATCAGTACGACGATCGCACCGAGAATCTGGGGCAAGTAGTTGACAAACGTCGTGAACGCGCTCTGCAAGCTTTGCAGGATGTTGAAACCGCCGCCGGAATCGGCGGGAGCCTGGGCGAGTAGCTGCACCATCGCGAGCGTCCCTTCACACCAGATGTGAGAATGCTGGGACTCGGGAGTACCCGCGGCTGCGGCGCTGACACATCCCAACCCTGCTCATGTCCAGGATTGATGGCGTGGGTCGGTTGATGGGTGAGCCGCCGATGATCAGCGGTGGTAGGTGCTCAGATCGGGTCGAGTCCCGCCACCACATCATCGCGCGCGACGTCGGCGACGCGCAGTCTCGGCGTCTTTGGGACTGGACTCGTGATCGACACCCTGCACCCGCTAGTTCCGACTGCACCGTAGAGATTCACCGCGCTGGGTCACGTATACATCACTGCTCTGATAGTGGGACAGAGTGTCATGACGCTGGGCGGGCCGTGGAAGCCGAATGGGGCCGGTAGTGGGCACCGGGTTGTGGCTCCGAAGGTTTGATCGGCAAGCCGTCTGGCCCGCATCGCGAATAGTGTTACGACGTTCGCACCTCGTTATTGCAAGATCAGGAATGCGACGTCAGCTACTAGATGATGTATGCGTGACGGTTGGGGTAGGTGGTTCATGCGCGGCCGGCCCCTTGTTGGTGTTCTTTGCAGCTGGCTAGGCGTGGTGGATGTCGGTGTTGTGGTGGTCGTCGAGGTGGGTGTTGTCGTGGGAGTTGAGTTCGTTGTGGCTGTCGGTGTGTGAGGTGTCGTCGTAGTTGGTGTGCGTGCTGTCGTCGGCCTGGTGTTGGTCGACGTTCTGGTGGGCGTCGGCGTGCTCGCCTGCCGCGTTCACTGAGGTAGCGCCGGAGCCTGAGTTGTGGACAGCGGTGGTGGTGTCGCTGTGGGTGTTGTTGCCATCGGCGTTGCCGCCGATGGACAGGGCGCTACCGTCGCCGAAGTTGCTGTGGTCGAGGTGGGCGTTGGTGGCGTCGCCGGAGCCGAACGCGGTGGTGTTGTGGTCCCCGGTCGTCGCTTGGTTGTTGTCGCCGACCACGTTGCGGTCGCCGGTGGTCAGGGTGCTGTCACGGATGTCGCCGCCGGTGGCGACCGAGTGGTCACCGGAGGCCACCACCGGGTCGTTGTGGATCTCCTGACTGAAGTCTCCGCCGTGAGTGTTGACGCGCTCGTGCACCGAGTTGTCGATGTTGGTGTTGTGCTCGTCGATGGTGGTGTAGTTGTTGCTCACGTAGCTGCGCAGATAGTGCGCGCCGTCCTCATGGTCGTAATGCGCCGGGGGCGGCGGCAGTTGCACGTGGTTGCTGGAGTCGTGGTCGTAGCTGGCTGAGCGGTTGTCCGCGGCCAGACACAGCGCATCATGCACATCAGCGCTGGACAGGTTCTGAAAGCCGTGATCTGCCGCGTAGCCCTGTGGGTCGGCCTGCAACGCCGCCTGTGCGGCGGGGTTGCGGAACAGGCTTTCAATCCAGGCCAGTAGCGAGGTCGAGGCAGTCATGGGTCGTCTCCTGTATGTCGATGCTCCGGCGGGGCCCGCCGGTTTCGAGGGCAACGCTATGACCATCTGAGACCACTAGCATCGGGGAACGCGCAGGGTTGGGACCGGCCCGGTTAGGGAGTCCCGAACCTTGCTGTGAAGACTGTCAGGGGATTGCCCCCAATCCTGCTGTGAAGACTGTCAGGGGATTGCCGAGCGATTGCCTAGCGATTGTCGGGGGATTGCCCAACGCGCGCCCGCTCCGCCGCACGAATACGACAACTGTGATGCGTCAATCGCACCGTCACTGGCGAGGTGCTTGACGAGCCGGACAGTTGGGACCTCATCGCTTAGCAAGTTCGGAAGGATGAGTCCTTGGTCAGGAGAGGCATTGAAAGACAGGAGTGGCGATAGCGCCGTTGCTGGCCACCGCTCGCGGGGTCCGGCCTGGGCCGCTCGGCCCGGCGGGACAGTCGGGGCCTGCCAGCGGCGCGGTCATTCCGGTCGCGTCGGGTTACGGAGGTGGGCAGGGTGTCGATCGAGTTCAGTGGCGAAGTGGATGGACGGTCGGCGGCAGCGGTGGGTGAAGTTGCACCCTTCAGCCTGAAACGGACGCCACCGGGATCCGCAAATGTCACCAGGCCAGCCCCACCTGTGTTGTAAGGGGGCTGACCGACTGAGTCTCTGCGGCGGCTGAATCCGGTCCTACCGCGAAACGGGACATCCCACGCGCGGCGCTTGTGGATCCATTGTCCCGACGACTGTTGGGAGCGACGGCCGGGCCGACGAGCTGATCACTGCCACGCTGGCGACCACACGGGGGTGCGATGCAACTTCGACCCGGTTCGTGGCGGCGAGCAGACCCGGTGACGGTGCCGACTATGCGCGGATGCTCCCTGTCGGTGACATCACAGACGGCGCTCACCCGCTGTGGGTGATGCGCGAGTTGGGCCGCGGCCCGATGTTCACACGCGCGGCGATCGCCGGCGGTGTTCGGCAATGCGGACAGAGCATCACCGACGGTGAAGCGCCGCCACGCGGCGGGCGGTGCGCTCCCGCGCTAGCGATGACGGCCTGGGACGCACCACGTCGGCGACGACGGGGGCGCGCCCCGGTGAGTACCTTCGTCGCAACTTGCGAGACCTTGAGGCGGCCATTTGCGTCGTGATTCAAGATCGGGCCCACGCCGATAGGATGGAGTTCCAGGACGAACCGCTGAATCGGAAGCGACCAGCACTCGGTGAGATAGTTTACGTGCCACCCTTCGCGGCGTTCCAAAATCATTACAAGGTCTCTGTTGCCGGCGAGCGGAAGTGGTATGCAGAGTGCGCGGCGGAGGCCTGCTCGATCTCCGCGCAGTTTCCAGCAGCGGAGGTGATTGTTCGCTCCGTGTGCCGTCAAACTAGGGAGCCTGTCGAGATGGTGGGGCGTGATGGGGTCCTGTTGGACTACTCCCCGACAACCTTGCGGGTTCATCTGGGCTACCCAGTACGGATGATCTCGGACAACCTTGCGGGCTGGTGTGACTACAACAGCGTCTTCGCTGATGACGAAGCTGCTGCCCGGCAGTGGCAGAGCGCGCATCCGCGGATCAACGGCGTCACACGAGCGCCGGAAGCAGTGGCCCGACTTGTGGCAGAGACTATCGGAAAAGGCAGACTCGAATACAGCTACCAGCCGACCGTGCCCATCCTGACCGTGTTATTGAATTTGAATCGGTACGGGCTTACTCGGTCGACGCCGACACGGATCCGCGTCCCCGATCCGTTTTTCCTGCCCACATTGAGCATGCTGCGAGCGTGGAAACGGCAAGGCTTGGTGAGTTTCCTCCGGTTTTCTCTGACTTGAACGAGCGCCCAACCTGACCCGCGATACCGGTGAGCTGCGTGCATGGCGTCCTTCTCGGCACCCACATGCGAGCGGGTTGAGCCCGAACCACCCGGCGCGGGTGGCGACGCGGCCGGATCAACCCGGCGATCGTTGGGTCCGGCGGTGATGGCGAACAGGGCAGGAGTGACGATGGGCGACAAGGTTCCGATGGCCTGCGAGGTCGACCGACCACGCGAGCGGCGGTGCGGCCCGCTCGCCGGCTCCCTCTCCACGGGGGGCTCAGGGTGACATACGTCGAGATCATGCACCGGGTGGCGCAGGCCTTCGAGTTCGTCGCCGCCGCGGTTCTCGTGCTGGGCCTGACCTGGGCAGTTGTGCTTGCGGTGTGGACGTGGCGGCGAACGGGCCGTGGTCAAGTCGCTTACAAGACCCTGCGGGACGCGTTCGGGGGTGTCTTGCTACTCGGAATAGAAGTGCTGGTGGCCGCCGACCTCATCCTGACCGTTGCCGTCGACTCGTCCGTGCAGAACGTGGCTATCCTCGGGCTGATCGTGCTGATTCGGACATTCCTCAGCTTCTCCCTGGAGATCGAGATCGAGGGTGTCCCGCCGTGGCGTAGGGCCCTGGTTGGTGGGAGCGGTCATCTATCCAGGTCGGTGTCTAGGGCCAAGGCCCAGGTCCCAGCAAAGCGAGAGGAATCGGTTGATCAGGCCAACGTCCCCGATTTGAGCTGACATTGGAGTGGCTTAGTACTGCAACGGCAGTTGCTTGACATGTGGTAGATCATTGCTGGTGTGGTGGTTGATGTTGCGGCGGTGGAGTTGGATCGGTTGCATGCGCGGGTAGCGGGCCGGTTCGCGCGGGCCGAGCCGAGGGCTCGGATGCGGGAGTATGTGGCCGGGCTCGTTGCCGGTTTGGAGCGTAAAAACGGGTGGACGCTGGCCGAACGCGCTGGTGAGGCGTCTCCGGATGGGATGCAGCGGCTGCTGCGGTGGGCCGACTGGGACATCGATGGGGTCCGTGATGATGTGCGTGAGTACGTGGTCGAGTGCCTCGGGGATCCGGGTGGGGTGTTGATCCTGGATGACACCGGGTTCCTCAAGAAGGGCACCCGCTCGGCCGGGGTCCAGCGGCAGTACTCCGGTACCGCGGGGCGGGTGGAGAACTGTCAGATCGGCACCTTCTTGGCCTATGCCTCGCCTCGAGGGCATGCGTTGATTGACCGCGAGTTGTATGTGCCTGAGTCGTGGACCGCCGATCGGGCACGCTGCCAGGGCGCGGGCATACCCGAGGAGGTGGAGTTCGCCACCAAACCCCGCCACGCGATGGCGATGCTGGGGCGTGCCATCGACGCGGGCGTGGCGTTCTCATGGGTCACCGCCGACGAAGCCTATGGCCAGGTCAAGTACCTGCGGGTATGGCTGGAACAGCATGATGCGCCCTATGTGCTGGCCACCAAGTGCAACGACACCCTGATCACCAGCGACGCTGGGCAGCGCCGCGCGGACGAGTTGATCGCCGCCCTGCCGGCGCGGGCGTGGCGGCGACTGTCGGTCGGCGCCGGCGCGCACGGGCCCCGCGACTATGACTGGGCACGGGTCCCGATCCGCATCAGTTGGGCGCCCGGGCGCGGGCACTGGCTGCTGGCCCGACGCAAGATCACTGAGCCCGGCCAGGCGCCCGGTGAGATCGCCTACTACGTCTGCTTCGGACCCCGAAGATCAACCTTGCTCGATCTGGCCTGGATCGCCGGGTCCCGCTGGCGGATCGAAGAATGCTTCCAACAGGCCAAGAACGAGGCCGGACTTGATCACTACCAAGTGCGCAGCTGGCGAGCGTGGTATGCCCACATCACCTTGTCCATGCTCGCCCACGCCTGGCTGGTCGCGGTGAAAAGCCAGCTCACAAAGAGGGAACCAACACCAGCGAACAACACATGATCAGCTTCACGCTACCGGAAATCCGACGCCTGCTCGTTCACCTCCTGCTACGACACACCCACGCAGTCGAGCACATCTGGCACTGGTCCTCCTGGCGACGAAGACGACAACACCAAGCCCGCCACAGCCACTACCGCCGACGAGGCTACGCACTCACATAACTGCCGTTGCAGTATTAGCCGACGCGGGTCGTTCCGGACGTGTAGCCAGCGGTTGGCCGGGCCGCGTGCTGCTTGCGAGGAGGCCGCGCTCGTGGGCGGAGACAACGGCCATCCGGCGGTTACTGACGCCGAGTTTCGTGTAGATCGACCGCACGTGACTCTTTACCGTGTTCACCGAGACGGTCAGGTCGGCGGCGATCTCGTGCAGCGACAGCAGCGACGGCAGCAGGCGGAGCACGGTGAGCTCCCGCTGGCTCAACATCGTCAATCGCTCCTCGCTACCTGCCTCCGCGGCCAGCGCGCGCTGCGCGAAGTGGTCCGTGCCGCCGAAACTGCCGTGCTGCAGTGCGAGCAGCGCATGGACGCTCGGTCCGGCCTGGGAGAACGGTCGCAGCGCGTCAATCGGCTCGGCGGTGGCCAGCGCGGCCTGCAGGGCGCGGCGGGCGGCAGGCTGATCGCCGGCGGCAAGCGCGAGCGCGGTCTCCAGCAGAAGGGCCTCGACCAGGGTGTGCGGGAGCAGCGCCGGTATGGATCCGTCAAGGACGGGGCGCACGATGGCCCGGGCTTGGCCGTGCGTGCCGCAGGCCGCCTCGGTGAAGGCCCGCATGAGCAGCAACTCGGCGTTGTGGTCGGTGCGCTCGGCCAGCCAACGGTGCACCGTGCGGGCCGCCGTGGTGTGCCTGAGCAGCAGGGCCGCGCGGAACTCGAGCACAGCGGCCACCGCGGCCTGCTCCACCGGCGTGCGGGAATCGCCGATCTCCGCCCGCGCCTGCTGCAGCTCGGCCAGCCCGCCCACTCGGTCGCCGCGGTCGAAGGCGGCCGCGCCGTGCACCATCCGCAGGGCGAACCGCAGAGGTGGCGACGACACCCCCGGCCCGAGCGCGAGGCCTTCCGCCGAGAGGTGTTCGGCGTCACGGGCCTCGCCGCGCAGCAGTGCGGTGTAGGCGAGCATCGCGGCCGCGGCCACGGACTCCATCGTGGCTTCCCAGCCGTGATTCGCTACCGCCGCGACGGCCTCGGTGCTCATCGCCCGCATGGTGCGTAGGTCGCCGGAGACACCCGCGATGACGCCCAGCAGCACGAGGCACTGCATCCTCAGGTAGTCGAAGCCGTGCCGGCGGGCCAACACCAGGGCGGCCTCGAGATCCGCACGCGCCCCGGCCCGGTCATCATGCTCAACCAGAAGCGCGCTGCCCCGGCTCAACCGGGCGAGCGCCTCCAACTGGGGTTCGGTCGGCAACTCACCGATACCCGTCGCCGCGGACGCGCTCTCACCGAACGGTGCGGCGGCGAATTGCTCGGCCACCGCCCGCAGCACGGCGAGATCGGCGGGGTCCTGGCTCGGCCGATACCTCTGTGCTTGGCGCAGGTCAGCCTGGGCCGCCAGCACATCACCGGCCTGGAGGTGGGTAAGGGCCGAGGTCAGCGCCAACCACGGGTCGGACGCCGTGGCCTGGGCGCCGATGCTGCAGAGCGCGCGGCGAAGCGGACCGTGGTCCCCGTTGAGGATCAGCGGCACGGCGAATCGGCGCAGCAGGTCTGCCAGCAGCTCAGTGCTGCCGCTGCGGACAGCGTGGTCCAGGGCGCGGATCGGCAAATCCTGGCCTACCCACCACCGCGCCGCCCTGGTGTGCAAGTCGGCCGCCTGCTTCGGGCCGTGGCGCTGCAGGTCGGCGAGCAGGTAGGTTCGCAGGAGCTCCTGGATGTGGTAGGTGTCGCGTGGCGGTCCGGTGGTCGAGACGAGTGAGGTCTGGGATTCGAGCCCGTCGAGCACGCTCCCGGCGTCCTCCCGACTCGATAGCTCCGCGGCGAGCCCGGACGGCACGGGGTCGCTAATGCTAATCACCCGCAGGAACCGCTGGATGTCCTGTGGCAGTCGCGAGATGATCTCTTCGACGAGGTAGTCGGCCACCGACCGCTCATCACCGGAGAAGTGGGCGAGGAAGCCATCACGGTCGGCGGTCTTGGCCACAGCGAGCGCGGCCAGCCGCAGGCCCGCCGCCCAACCGCCGGTGCGCTGGTGCAGCGTCTCGACCTGCGCGGGCGTGAGATGAAGGCCGGACCGCTGGAGCAGGCTCGCCGCATCCGCCGGGGAAAACCGCATCCGTTCGGCGCGTAGCTCCCACAGCCGGCCGGCAAGACGCAGCCGGGGGAGGGACAGCGGCGGATCGACGCGGCTGGACAGGACGAGCTGCACAGCGGCGGGGTGGTTGCGCATGAGGATCTGGACGCCGTGCAGAGCCTCCGCATCGATGAGTTCGTGCACGTCGTCGAGAATCAACCTGATCGGCTGGGGCAGCCGCTGCAGGGCGAGTGCGAGCTCGGCGAGGAACTCCGGTTGGGCGTCGGGCCGCCAGATCCACTGGGCGTGCAGGCGGCTATCCGCGGGCACGGACGGGCAGGCAGCGACGGCGGCAACCACGGACGCCCACAGCCGCTTCGGGTCGTTGTCGTCGCGGTCCAGCCCCACCCAGGCAACGTCTGCCGCGGTGCTGCTGAGCGCCCAATCCGCAAGAAGCAGCGTCTTGCCGTATCCAGCGGGGGCACAGACCAACGCGACGTCCGCTGCGGCAGCGGCGTAGAGGTCCGCCCGAAGCGCCGGACGCACAACGAATTCCGGTGGAAGCCGTGGCACAGCGATCTTCGCCTGCGAAATGAACGGCATGGCGCTCAACCTCGGTTAGCCCGTTCGGGCCAAATAAATCGCGCCAATGCGCGTCGGCATGAAGCATTTGCCATCCGCGTTCAGGAAACGAATGCGGATGACGAGGACGTTCTCGCCAGCCCACCCACCAGGGTCCGGGGTAGCCGTGCCTGCCGGCTTACCTTAGAGGTTCTCAGTGACCGTGTCCATCACTTCGATGATGCTTCGAGTGACGTCGCCGAGATGAGCAAGGTCGATTGAATAATGCGCCGGGTCGGCAGCATTACTGGTAGCGACCAGACAGCAGAAGCATTTTGCAAGGTCGAGATGTGCTCTTTCCAGAAAGCAGAGTCCAATGTGCGGGGAGGATAACAAGACTACTGATCGGGGTGAGCCGGGTTCGGATGCCGGGAAGGTAGCGACCCCCGCGTCCTCACCTCCGCACGGAGGTGAGCACTTGGTTGATCACCGGGCCGGACCCGGGCCGCGGTCAGCAGGTCGCGGCAAGGGGCCTGGCGGATCTCCAGGCTGAGCAGCCGGTTGAGACGAAACGACCACGGCGTGATCGGAACGGGCATCACCCTGACCGGGTGAAGTGCACCTCCGCGCACCCCTGCATCCAACGTCCGCTCAGGATTCCACGGGTGCGCTCCGATTCCACGGGTGTGCGCTCGGGGTCGGGCCCTCGAGGGGAGGTAGTCAGGCTGCCGTGCTCCTCCGAGCCGATACCGAATTCCCTCCCATACCGGCGAGCTGTCCTCACCGATCTCGGAACGGTGTGCCACACCAGGTCGGGCCATGTCCTGGCCCCGGGCGGTCGCTACGTCCGTACCCACCACCAGTCCTCAATCCGGTATCTCCTGCATGGAGATCAGGTGCAGGTCCAGCAACCGGACCAGCGCGAGCACCCCGTGCAGGTGGGATTCGTCCACCACTTCGCCAATGATGATCGTCTCCGGAGGCGCATCGACGACGGTGAGGCCGTACAAGGCGTTTCGGGCGTCCTCGGAGAGCGGGCCACGCACCCGGATCTCGAAGCGCTTGTGGGTCATCCGCCTCCTCCGAACCTCACGGCGCTCTGGGCCCCGCGATGTCGAGCCGAGTCGGACCCTGGTCGAGCGGGACGCCCTTGGCACCACCCGCTGCGGATGATTGCCCGCCGGACCGGTCACCGGCATGGAAGGTTGATCGTCATATTCGGTCGATCAACCCGCCACGGCCGCGATTTGACCAGGTCATAGTCCAACCGCTTGTCCGACACCAGCCGGTGGAAGCCGGCGCGGGGTCGCGGGCATCGTCGGTCTCAGCGGGGTGCGGGCCGCCCAGACGGAATCACCCGTCTCGGGTGGTGTGGAGCCCGTGACCGCGGTTGAGCATTGCATGGCCTGGCTGCTCGTTTCGCGAGCCCAGCCAGGGCCGACTAAGAATCGCCTCCCGTACGCCGAACCCGATTGGAGACGGGAGCCCGAGAGGAGATTGTTGACATGGACGGAATTCGGGCAGCAAGCCGGGCAGCGTTGCCGCTGGTCGCTGCGATGTGCGCCCTCGGAATGGCCGGCGGCCCGGCGTGGGCCTCCACCTCGTTGCGCCCGGTACAGCCTGAGCCGGCGTGGGTCTACCCGGCCCAATGCCATGACGGCGGCGGATACGTGGTCCGCGACCGAGACAACCCCAGGGAGTGGCACTGCGTGGGCGGAAGCAAGGGCGGGCAGGACGTCCACTTCTAGCGTCCAGCGCCAGGCGGGCCCCTGCGGTCAATGATCGCAGACGGGGATGCCTGCCAGGTTCGAAAGACTCCCCGGCGGGTGTTACTACCAGCCAAGACGACCTCAGAAGCAAGGTCATCTCCGCGCCGCGGGGCCCGCGGAAACTGCCAGCGCTCGGCCAAGCGTCTAGCCGCGATCCACACCTGCGCTACATCACGACCTACCGCAACTCAAATAACCGGCCTCCTTCATTCTTCTTGGTATGAGGTGCCCAGCGTCGAATAAGGGAAATCGACCATAAGGATCCTGAGCTACCCAAAAGTTCTGCCGAGTCACGTCAAGCGCGTCCGCGAGCTGAGGGGCGATGGGACATGACGAAGGGAAGATAATGGGCGCGTCGACGCCGTTGGATGAGCAAGAGTCCCGAGAACTTGCAATCGAGGCGTACATCTACCTTTACCCGCTGGTGATGATGGACGTCACACGCCGGCAGGCAACGAATGTCGAACCCGGGCAGGTCACTGGCCGCGACCCCATGATGACGATCACCAATCTGCGAACCTTCCCGCCGGCGGAGTTCCGAGACGTGGTGCGTCCGAACTTTGACACGCTGTACTCGATAGCGTGGTTCGACCTCACCGAAGGCCCTGCCCTGCTCTCGGTGCCGGATTCCGCCGGCCGGTACTACCTACTGCCCCTCATGGACATGTGGACCGACGTGTTCGCCTGCCCCGGCGCACGCACCACCGGAACCGGGGCGGGCCAGTTCGCCCTGGTGGCTCCGGGTTGGACCGGGGTGCTTGCGGAGGGGGTGGCCCGGATCGACGCGCCGACGCCCTACGTCTGGATGATCGGGCGCACCCAGACGAATGGGCCGGCCGACTACGGGGCGGTGCACGCATTCCAGGACGGGCTGGAGCTGACACCGCTGTCGGCGTCCGGTGAACCGGCGCAGCCGAAACCGTTCGAAATCGACCCGAGAGTCGACATGCACACCCCGCCGCTGCTGCAGGTCAACCAGATGCAGGGCCCGGATTACCTCACCTACGCGGCTGAGCTGTTGAAGGTGCACCCGCCGCACGTCACCGACCACGCCGTCATAGCCCGCATGCGGCGCCTCGGTCTCGAGGTCGGCCGGAGCTTCGAGCTGGACAAGGCGGACTCGGTGGTCCACAAGGCGCTCCTGGATGCTCCGGCGGCGGCCTTGGCGGCGATGAACGCGAAGCTGCCGACGTTGGCACGGGTGGTGAACGGTTGGCAGTTGAACACCGACACGATGGGCGTCTACGGCAACTACTACCTCAAGCGGGCCATCATCGCGCAGGTCGGGCTCGGCGCGAACCAGACCGAGGACGCCGTGTACCCGATGGTGCCAGTCGACGGTGAGGGTCGGCCGCTGGATGGGACGAACGACTACGTCCTGCGTTTCGAGCACTCCGAGTTGCCGCCCATCAACGCCTTCTGGTCGGTCACCCTCTATGACAACGAGGGCTTCCAGGTGTCCAACCGCCTCGATCGTTTCGCCATCGGTGACCGTGATCCGCTCACCTACAACCGTGACGGCTCGCTCGATCTGTACGTCCAGCACGCCAGCCCGGGCCCGGACAAGGAGTCGAACTGGCTGCCGGCGCCGGCCGGGCCGTTCAACCTGACAGCTCGCCTGTACTGGCCGAAGCCCCAGGTCCTCGACGGCAGCTGGGCACCTCCGGGGATCAGGCAGGTCAGCCGGTCCGGATAGGCCCACGGACAGCGCCGTGCCAGTACTGCCTGAACAACGCTGCCGCTGGCGCGCGGCCAGCGCAACGACGGCCGTGAGGTCCCGCCCCACACACAACCCAGGTGGCGGGGCCGGCTCACTCTCGCCAGGTGACACCCGGGCCGGGGGCAGGGGCAAGTCATCGTTCTGCTCCGTGGGGCCTCCGCGACGGTGACTGCTCCCACGGTCATCCGAACGAGGTGATGCCGGCGCCCCGGCACGGGGGCCACGGTAGTCCGGCCCGGACCCGCCGGGTGTTGAGGTCCAGCAGCGCGGGGGAAGGGTGATCATCAACATGATGCGATATGAGCTGCGGGTGGCCGGGCGGATGTCCGAACGGGCCTGCTTCGCCTTCCCGGACATGCAAGTCATCCCGGTGCCACCACAGTCGATCATCTACGGGCAGGTCGCGGACGACGCTCACCTGCACGACCTCCTGGCGCAGTGCCAGACGATGGGACTGCGGGTCATATCGCTGCACGAGATACCGAGCGGCGCCGTCGCGACGGGCGGCGGCTCGCTGAGCGCGCCTGGTGCAGGCTCGTTGCGAGCAGACAGCGCTGACAGTTGAGGTACAGCACTGATGACACCGCGCTCGGCGACAGAGCGGCAAAGCTCCGGTCACGCGTTGAGTCGGCACTCGAGACTGCTACTCGGGTTTCGGGCACGTGGGATCCGGGGCCCCACGGACGCTGAGCTCGGCCGTGCTTTGGTACGACGGCGAGATCCCGGGGAACCAACGATTCATAGTTCACCCTCATTCGGGTGATGGCGGCGAGGTATCCGTCAACTCTGCTCGTTGCGGGCGCATCGCGCGCTGACCTGGGCCGAACGACGCGGTTTTCGGTCGCAGCTACTCCATCGGCCCCGGGGCGGCTGATTGCGCATTCTTTCCACCATCTTCACGCCGGGCTTGCAGTTTCTCGTGGGCGTGGGTGTAGGCCTGGCGGACGCTGGGGAAGGTGGGCAGGTCACGCGTTGCGCCCCCGTGGTACGGATTGGCCTGTAGCGGCGCCAACACCGGCTTCCGGACGCGGGCGAGTAGCACTCCGCAGCCGCGCTCACGCAGCTCCAGGGTGAGTTCGGCTATTTTGTCGGCGGCGCTCGCATCCAGATAGAACACCGACTCCATGTCCAGGATCAGGTATCGGAGATTGGGTCCACAGGCCGCCGCCAGGATGCGGATCCGGTCGGTGACGCGTCCGATGTTCGCGAAAAACAACGGCGCGTCGACTCGGTAGATCAGCACGTCGGTGCGGGGAAGCTCGTGTTCGTCGACCTCGTGCGCCGGTTCGTCGGGACTGGTGACGGCGAGTACGGCGTCGTGAGGGTGTGCGGTCCGGTAGAGCATCTGACCGGCGGCGAGCAACACCGCGACCAGCACGCCGTGCAGGACGCCCAGCACAACCACGCAGGCGGCGGTGACCAACGCGATGCCAGCCTCCGCGCGCCAGCCCCGCCACAACCGCAGGAATCCCTGCACGTCGATGAGCCGGGGCACGCCGGCGACGATTGTGGCGGCGAGCGCCGCGAGCGGCAACATCGCAATGATCGGTCCGCCGGTGACCAGGACGAACAGGACGATGGCCACGGTTCCTAGCTGGAACAGCTGCGAATGGGCGCCGGCGCCGCGGGCGGAGAGTCCTTTGGAGGCGTTCCCCATCGGCGCGAAGCCGCCCAGGACCCCGGACGCAACGCTGGCCGCGCCGAGGGCAGCGGACTCCCGGGTGAGCGAGAGGGGCCCCGCGCCGGGATCCGCGGTCTTGCGGATGGCGGTCACGGTCTCGACGATCGCGATCAGGGCGAGCCCGCCCGCGGCCGGGAACAGTGCCAAAGCCTCAGCGCCGCTCACGGCAGGGATTCCCGGCACGGGCAGGCCACCGGTGACCGCGCCCACCACGACCACGCCACGCCCGGCGAGGTGGAACACTGCCGAGGCAACCACCGCCGCGGCGAGGACCACGAGCGATCCCGGTAGGCGGGTCAGGTGGCGCTTGAGCAGCAGGAGCGCGGCCACGGCACCCAGGCCCACCACGGCGGTCATCGCATGTGCCTGGCCAAGGTGGGTGATCACATACCACAGCTTGGCTAGGGCTCCCTCGCCTTTGGCCGGCACACCGATCAGCACGCCGAGCTGTCCGGCGAAGATCACCACGGCCGAGCCGGCCAGGTACCCCAGCATCACCGGCCCGGAAAGCAGATCGGCGATCCTTTGCATCCGCAGCAGCGGCGACGCGACACACAGCAACCCCACGAAGATGGACAGGCACCCCGCGAGCGCGGCGGCCTTAGCGGGGTCGCCGGCTGCGGGTCCGCGCACCGCCTCGAAGGTCATCACAGCGAGGGTGGACGAGGGACCCACCACGACGAACCGGGTCGAGGTCACCAGGCTGAACACCAGCGCGGCCCCGACAACGGTGTAGAGGCCAGCGGCCGGTGCCAGCCCCGCGACCTGCCCGTACGCCAGCCCCTGCGGCACGAGCGTGGCCGCGACGGCGAGCGCCGCCACGCCGTCGCCGCCCAGCGCGCGTTTCGAGTAGCCGCGCAACTGACCGACCAGCGGCACCACATCCCGGATCAAGAACCGGTCCGTGCCCGTGCCGCGTGCTCCGGTCATGGTCTTCCCCTGGTCAGCGGAGCGGCGCGGAACCGGGGCCGCCGGGCCAGGCGGTCGGGCTGGGCGGGGTCGGAGTCCGCCGTCGATTCGGTCTGCTGCGCAACCACGTTGCTGCTCATGCCGCCCGCCCCCGGTTCTCGCGCCGCTTCGAGGTCCACTGTCCCGGGGGCGTGGGTCGGCGTCCTCACCTCCGGCGGGCGATATGGTCGAGGTCCCTGGCCTGGATGCTCCGTCAGGCTCAACATCATCGGGCCGACCTATCGCGAGCCGATCGTGGCGATTGACGAGGTCACCACGCGACCGCGCGCTGAGCCCTGCGCGTGCCGCCATGACGTCGGCGCGTCGCCACGCGCATTCAGATGGGACCCACCTGCCCGGCAGCTGGTTGTCGACTACCAACGGTGCGAGCAATTGCCGTTGGGACGCCTGACCGACCACTCGCCGAAATCACCCGACGCGGGGGATGTCGCAACGTGTCCGAGCAGCCGCGGCCGACCTCGTGCGCCGCGGCCGGGCGGAGCACGCTGCGCGACACCAGCTCGCCACGCACAGACCCGAAGACAGAAACGGGCTCGCCGTCGGAGGCTCAGCGGGCAGGTTCACCCTCAGGGGGTGATGCCGGCGTCGGCCGGCATCACAAATGATCCGGGGATGGTGTGGACCGACGGGCAGGGCACCGCGGCCGCGTGCTGCGGCGCGGCGTCTCGGGGAGGCGAGGTCGCTGTGGCGCGGGATGACCGCCGGGCCGTCGGCAACGTGTCCGAGCCGACTCGTCCCTCGCTGCTGGCGCTGCCCGGTGGCGTATTCACGATGGGTTCGACCGAGCGGCGCTACCGTGACGACGGCGAGGACCCTCCGCGCACGGTGCGCGTCGAGGCGTTCCGAATTGCCGCTCACGCGGTGAGCAACGACGACTTCGCGGCCTTCGTCGCCGCGACCGGGTACCTCACCACGGCCGAGCGTGAAGGCTGGTCATTCGTGTTCGGTGGGCTGCTGCCCGCCAGCTTTCCGCCGACCAGGGCGGTGGCCGCGGCGCCGTGGTGGCGGCAGGTCCTTGGCGCGACGTGGTATCGGCCCGAGGGCGGGGTCTCCGATCTCGACGGCCGCGGCGACCACCCGGTGGTGCACGTGTCGTGGCTGGACGCCCGCGCCTACTGCCGGTGGGCCGGCGGGCGGCTGCCCGACGAGGCCGAGTGGGAGTACGCGGCCCGGGGCGGCCTGGAGGGAGCTCGCTACCCCTGGGGCGACGAGCTGACCCCGGGCGGCGAGCACCGCATGAACGCTTTCCAGGGCCGCTTCCCCGAGCACGACACTGGCGAGGACGGCTTCATCGGCACCGCTCCCGTCACCGCCTTCGCCCCGAACGCCCACGGCCTGCACAACGCGACGGGCAACGTATGGGAGTGGTGCGCCGACCGGTTCGGCCCCTCCCGGCCCGGCCAACGCAACATGCGCGGCGGGTCTTACCTGTGCCACGAGTCCTACTGCTGGCGCTACCGGTGCGCCGCGCGGAGCGCGAACACCCCGGACAGCAGCGCCGGCAACATCGGCTTCCGGCTCGCGGCGCAGGTGGTGGCCACAACCGGTTGAGGGCGCCCGAGAAAGACACCCTCAACCGATCGATGGCTACCGTGTGTAGCGGACGTTGACGTTGTTGATGTAACCGTTGAACGGGAAGGGTGCCCTGTCGTAGTAGTCCAGGGACACCGGTGCGCCCAGGCAGGTGCCGATGTCGAGGCAGTCGTTGGCGGTGAAGAACAGCGGGGCGCTCATTGGTACTTGGCCCGACCCGTAGGCCTCGCCCTTGACGGTCATGGAAATGTCGAGCGGACCAGCCGGCTTCAGCTCGGCGGGCGTCGTCTCGACCTGGATGATCGTCTGCCCGACCGGCAGCCGTTGCTCGGAGCGGATCTTCGTCCGTTGCAGGATGAAGAAGTTGTACTCGTAGCAGAGGAAGCCGTCGTCGATGTAGCAGGTCAGACCGCCGGCGGCGCCTCCCAGGGCGTAGAGCACGCCGTGGGCATCGTGGGGAATGTCCAGGTCGATGGTCACCCGGTTGGCGCGAGTGCCGAGCGAGGGGGCACAGACCTCGGGCATGCGGGTGATGTCGCCAGTGAAGTTCCACTCCCGGTACGGGGTCGAGACCCGCAGTTCAGGATGCAACAGGGGGACCCACAGGCCGCCGCCGACGGGGTAGACGCTGTTGCGGGCCGCCTCGATGGAGAACGTCTCCTTCATCTGCGCGAGCTTGTCCGGCTGCTCGCCGGCGAGGTCGTGGGCCTGCGCCCAGTCCTCGTCGAGGTTGTACAACTCCCAGACGTCCTGATCCGGCGTCCAGTCCCTGATTCCCGCCGGTGCGCCGGGAACCCACGGGGCGCGCGGGCCGAAGGCCGAGGCCATCCAGCCGTCGTGATAAATAGAGCGACTGCCCATGATCTCGAAGTACTGGGTGAGCAGGCGTCCGGCCGCGTTGGGGTCGTCGAAGGTGTAGGCCATGCTCACGCCGTCGATCCGGTCCTGTGGGACGCCGTTTACCACCCGCGGCGGGGTGATGCCCAGCAGCTCGTAGATCGTCGGGACGATGTCGTTGCAGTGGTGGAACTGCGGGCGCGGGGTCTTATCCGGTGTGATCCTCGCCGGCCAGCGCACGGCCATCGGGTTGCGTGTCCCACCCAGGTGTGAGGCCAGCAGTTTGATGCCCTTGTACGGGGTGCTGCCGGCCCAGGCCCAGCCGGCGTGGTACATGTTGTCGACCTTGGCTGAGCCCAGGACATCGAGACCGCCGAGCTCCTCCAGCGCCCGGAGGTGCTGGTCGACGGTCGTCGGGATGCCGTTCTGGGCGAGCATCTCGCTGATGGTGCCGTTCTGGCCCTCGCCTGAGGAGCCGTTGTCGCCCCAGATGTAGAACACCAGGGTGTTGTCCGCGTAGCCGAGACGCTCCACCTCGTCGATGAGCCGACCGACCTGGACGTCCACGTGCTCGCCGTAGCCCGCGGCGACCTCCATCAGCCGCCGCTGGAACGGGCGCTCCTGCTCGGGGATGTCCTCCCACGCCGCCATTCTCGGGTCCCGCGGTGTCAGCTGGGTCTCCGGCGGGATCCACCCCATCTCCTTGGCGCGGTGGAACACCCGCTCCCGGTAGGTGTCCCAGCCGTCGTCGAACTTCCCGGCGTACTTGTCGGCCCACTCCTTCAACACATGGTGCGGACCGTGCAGGCATCCGCTGGCCCAGTACATGTAGAAGGGCTTGTCAGGTCTGAGGGCCTTGTGCTTGCGCAGCCAGCCGATTGCGTCATCGGCGAGATCCTCACTGAGGTGGTAGCCCTCCTCCGGGGTCTTGGGCGGCAGCACGACCGTGGTGTTCCGCACCAGGTTGGGCTCGTACTGCGACGCCTCGCCGGCGAGGAAGCCGTAGAAGTACTCGAAGCCGATCTCGGACGGCCAGTTGTGGAACGGACCGGCGGCGGTCGTCTCGGCCGCGGGGGTGTTGTGCCACTTGCCGAACGCGGCCGTGGCGTAGCCGTAGTCCTTGAGGACCTCGGCGCCCAGCGCGCTGCTCTTCGGGATCTCCCCCGCGTAGCCGTCCCAGTCATTGGCCAACTCCGCGATCTGGCCGTTGCCGATGCGGTGATGGTTGCGCCCGGTCAGCAGCGAGCCCCGGGTGGGGGAGCACATCGCGGTCGTGTGGAAGCGGTTGTAGCCGATGCCCTCGTTGTGGATCCGGGTCAACGTGTCGGTTCGGACTTCGCCGCCGTAGGTAGTCGGAAGGCCTGGGCCCGCGTCATCGATCAGCACAATCAGGATATTCGGGGCATCGTCGGGCAGGCGTCGCGGCTGGACGCGCTGCTCATAAACCGATTCCTGCATGGTTCTGCCCGCGACGCTCGCGGACGGAGTCGGCGGGAACGGCAAGCTCTCTTGGGGGTTCAACGACATCTCAATCTCCTCACGTGGACCGCGACCTTGTCGGGCCCGAATTGACGCCCCAGAACGACAACGCGCCATGTTGTTGCCGAGAGCAGGCGATCACGCAGTCAACGAGCGCCTAACCGGACTCACCGCTCAATACGTGGCGTACCCGAGCTCGGTGTCCGCACCGCTGGCGGCGCCGCCGGATGGCCCCGTCGCAGCGCGCTCGCCCGGGTACCTCGTGCGTCCGTCATCCGACCCCCGCTGTTCGCACCAAGGGCGTCGAACTCGCACCGAAGCGCCACACGCCCGCGATCGGCACGAGTATCGACCGGAGCAACGGCACTCCACCTCACCCGCAACGGGTGAGCACCTGGACGCAGCTTCGCGACGGCAACCGCCGCATGATCACCAATCGAGCATGGGGCGAGGTGTCGCGTCGAACCCACCGCACACCGCGGAGCGGGCGCGTCGGGGGTGAGCGAGGTGGACCCGAGAAGGGCTGGCCGACCGGCCGACCGCGGTCGGCGTGTCCGACTCCGCTGACATCGACGGGTTGCCGCTCTCCATGGGCGGTAGGCCATGGTGTCGTCCCAGGAGACGTGCTCGACCGGTGGTGCTTCCATCCTGCGACGTCCGCGGTCGATGGCCCAGTAGTCCGTTCCAGTAGTCCGTCTCGGGTGATATGCAGCCACCGGGGCCGGGAGGACAGTGGGGGCGGACCGGGCATCGTTCCGGAGTCTGTGGGCCCTTGACGCCGCTGAACGAACGGAACGTCCTTGCCCGGCCCTGGCTCGCGGAGGCACCTGGAGTCGAACGCGGGCAGGTGGTACCCAGCAGCAGGAGTTGCCATGTCCGCCGTTGATGATCTTACCGAGCTCGTCGAATGTGCAGCCGCGGCGGAGCGGGCCGCGCTCGCGTCGAAGTGGAAGGAACGCTCCGACGTCGAAACGCTGAGCCAGCGGGTTCGGCGGTCGATCGACGAGCATCGCGACCTGGAGCGGCGATCGCCCAAGGCGGCCGCGTTGACCGGCAGACGGGCCCGCCTGCGGGATGCCTTCCTCGACGGCGACCCCGACGCCCTGAGGGAACCCGCCGCCGCTGCGGGTATGGCGTCCGTGCCGGACGACGGGTCTGGAGGCAACGCCCGAGGCACATCAACTGGCTCCAGGACGGGTTCCGAACCCGAGCGGGTCAGCCACGCCGACGCCGCCCGCGTCGAGGCCGACGCCGTTGCCGCTGTGACCGTGGCACGGCTGGCGCTACAGGAAGCTCATCTCGCGGTCCTCAACGCCCGCCTCGCACGCATCGACGCAGGCGAGGCCGAGCCTGAGGCTGCGGTGGTTGATGGGCACATCCCGTTGCGGGGTCGCAACGCGGTGAGTCGGCACGGACCGGCGCTGGCCCATGGGTTGCGCGGCGAGATCGAGTACATCCTGACTCGCAAGCCCCGCACGGTGGTGAAGAGCCTGGCCATCAGTCTGGCCCTTGGTCTCCTGTACCTGGGCTTCCTCCGAGTGTTCGATTGGGACGCGAAGCAGAGGTGGCTGCCCTACCTCGGTCTGTGGGTGATCTCGGTAGTGATGGGCGGCGCGGTGTGCCTGAACGCGATGAGCTTTGACGCCATGCGGGTCCGTGCCGCTCTCGACAGCGGCGTCCGGCTGTGGCACCTGCTAGTGATCAAAAACCTGGCGCTGGCCAGCCTGGTCGCACCGCTCGGCTTCCTGCTCAGCGGCTTGCTCGCCTGGCGGGCCGGTGACCTGGGCGCGTTCTTCAAGGCGTGCGCGCTGATGATCTGCTTCATCGTGCTGTGGCTAGGTGTCGGCAACGTCCTGTCGGTCCTCCTACCGATACGCGACGAGCCGATCAAGAACCGCAGACAGTCCGGCACGCTCAAACAGTTCAGCATCGCCTTCGTGGTGTCCTACGTGATCGGCTACCTGGTGAACCTGATGCTGATCTGGCGGGTGTTCGCGGCCCAGGAAGTGGCGTCGAGGCTGGGCGGGGTGGTCATCCCGGTGATCTTCGTAGTGCTCAGCAGCGTCACGATGTGGCTCCTGCTGACGGTCTTCGCGGTTGCCCTGTCCCAGCAATCGAAGATCCGTCGCGCACTGCTGCGGGAGATCGCCGACTACAATTCCAACGCCGAAGCACGGGCGTTCGCGAAAGAAGCAGCCCAGGCCGCAGCCACGACACCCCGTTCGGCGGGTACGTCTGAGCGGCTCGACGACAGGCCGGCCCCACTGGGCTGACCGACCGAGGCACCGGCCACGACTCCCACTCGTTGCTCGTCGACCGGGTCGCACGCCCGATACCGCGGCGGCGAAAAGCCCCGAGTCGGAAGTCGACGGGCAGCGGCAGCTGGCCACCGAGGCCGCCCGATTCGAAGCGGACTCCAAGATGATGCTCAAGACCAAATACCATCCCTGAGCACTCCTTTCAGGCGCTGGTAGATCCACTTCCGAGGCCGTACCGTGTCCCGCACCACGCCACAACAGGACGGGACGCGGAACCGAACGGAGGTGCCCGGCCATGTCCAGCGACGACCGCCCCTCCCCGGTGTGGATGGGCTGACGGTCTGGGCGTCACCCGGCCTGGTCACCGACCCCACCAACCCGCCGCCGAACCGGTCGCGGCACTGACCTGCGTCCCATCGCTGACAGCGCACACCAACGACGAGTACCCCGGCCGCTCGACGCCCGAGGCAGGAGGTCCCCGGGGAAAGCCCCGAGCATTGGTAGAGGCCAGACGTTTAGCGCGGCAGGGCGGCCGGATCCGACTCCTGCGACCGCCGCTCGTCGTGGAGGCTTAGCCGGCCCCGTGTCGCCGCTACGACGATGACCGCCACCGCACCGAACCCGACCAGTTCCGGCAGCAGGCCATAGTCATTGAGCAACGGGGCGGGGAAGAGCGGCGCCACGACCTTGTTCGCGAATGTGTTGAACGACGCGTGCATGAGCATGGTGATCAGCAGGCTGCCCTCGGCGTTGTTGAACACCCATGTCATGACGATGGTCAGCAGGGTGATCATCACGGTGAACATGACGATGTTCGGCACGGTGGGCGGCGTCCACACCCCGCTCCAGAACAGGGGGAAGTGCCAGAAGGCCCACAGCACGCCCAGGAGGGCGCCGCCGCCCAGCGGCCCGCACGCCGCCTGCAGGCGGGGCAGCGCGAAGCCGCGCCAGCCGGGCTCCTCGCCCAACGGCCCGCCGAGGACGAACGTCGAGACGAACGCCAACGGGTAACCGAGCACCAGCCCGAGCGTCACCGGCTGGTACGAACCCAGGACTCCGGGCAGCACGATCGCGCCGAGCACCTCGCTGGCCGGGATGACCAGCAGGACGAACAGGTACCACCGAAGCTTGACGCGCCACTGCACGTACCGGCGCAGCAGGCGCTTCGGGCCCTCCCGGCCCTCGGTCGCCCGAGCCATGACGAACGCCGACAACATCGGGCCGGTGAACGTCGCGGCCGCGATCGCCAGGACCACAACGACCCGGGGGAGCGTGTACGGCAGGAGGCCGATGCCGGTTCGGGAGAGCACGACTGGCAGCTCCAGCAGCCACGCGCCGGCGAACGCGATGAGGAAGAAGAACACCAGCGGATGCCGGGACAGCACGCCGGGACGCGCGTCGTCCGGCCGCGCTCCGACTCCGGAGGTCGTCATGTCGAGACTCTCTTCCCTGGGTCCGGAACAGCAGGTCGTCGACGTGACGAGCAACGTCCGGGGCAGCAGCGTAGGCACCGGGCACACGCCGCGCGCCCTAGATCATCCGATCGTGTCCCGAGACGACGCCGCCCACGACCGCGCGTGCGGCCGGGGCCGTGAGGACTGTGCGCCCGAAGGGACTCGAACCCACCGAGGACTGCTGGACCAGTGAACGCAGCAGGTCCGGGCTCGCCGCGGCGAGCCGGGTTGGACGGGCGGAGCGCGGGCCAGTTGGCGGAGGTGATGCGTGCGACGGCGATCCAGCTTGACGCGGTGCGCCCGGCGCCGGCAGGGGTTCGCCGGGCTGTGTTGGGCCTGGCCAATGCGCTTCGTGCGGCCGGGCCCGCGCTAGGAGGTGCCCGGTGCTCCGATCGCGAAGACCTGCATCAGCTGGGCGAGGGTGCGGTAGTAGCCGACCAGCACGGTCAGCTCGATCAGGCCGTCGTGGCCGAGTGCGTCCGCCGCCGCCTCGTACTCCTCGTCGCGCCACGGCTCGCGGGGGTCGACGTCCAGCAGTCTGCGGCACACGGCATATGCCGTGGTCTCCGTCGGGTCGGTCGAGGTGAAGTTCCCGGCGCGGAGCGCGGCAAGTTCCGGCTCGGTGAGTCCGGCGGCCTGGCCGATCAGTTCGTGCGCATAACGTTCGAACTCGCTGCCGGTGGCGGTGGCGACGGTGAGGATCGCGATCTCCCGGGTGCGGTCGGTCATCCGCGTCCGGAAGCGCACGGCAGCCCCCAGCTCCTGCAGAGGCCCACCGATCGAGGGAGCGTGCAGCATCACGCCGAAGGGACCGTTCAGAGCGCCGTGCGCATCCTGTAGCTCGACCAGTTGTGGCCCGGTGGCGCGCGGACCTGACGTGATGACTTGGTAAAGGTCGAGCTGCTCGTCGTCCAGTTCGGGCTCGGTGAGCCGGGGGAGTCGTTGGGTCACGACGGCCTTTCGGCGGATAGGTGTTGCAACGCGCCTGGTGTTGGCTCGTCGGTCGCGCAGCGGATCAGCAGGTCGGCGGTGTGGGCGATGTGCGCGCCGAGCCGGTCGGCGGCGACCTGGGCGTCTCTGGCGAGGGCCGGCTCCAGGAGCTCGCGGTGGTCGTCGGGGGCGCGGTCGCGGGATCGGCCGCCGAGGGAGATCGACCACTGCCGGTACAGCTCACCCTCCTCGCGGAGCGAGCGGGCGATCGCGGTGAGTCGGCGGTTGGGGCAGCCGCCGATGAGCGCTTCGTGGAACGCCTTGTGCGCCGCGTTCCAGGCGTCGGACGGGCGGTCGGGGTCGTCCGGCCCGATCAGCGGGGTGTGTTCGAGGACGTGGTAGGCGGCCACCAAACGGGCTTCCCAGGCCATGTCGCCGTCCCGGAGCGAGAGCGTCAGCAGCCGGGTCTCGATCTCGATCCTGGCGACGGTGAGATCGGCCAGATCCCGGTGGGACAGCGACACCACCCGGTAGCCCTGGTGCGGGGTGACGTCCACCAGTCCCTCGCCCACGAGCCGGGTGAGGGCCTCCCGGGTCGCGCCCATGTTGGTGGAGTAGCCCTCGCGCAGCTCGCCGAACTTGAGCCGCTGGCCCGGCACCAGCCGGCCGCCGAGGATGTCGGCCCGCAGCCGTCCGTACACCTCGTCCGTGCGCGTCACTGGGCCTCCTTCCCGTAGCAGAGTGTATGACCATCGTGAGCATTTTCGAAAGTATATTGACTTGTCGAACGACGGACGTTCACGATACTGCCGATCCGTCCCCGACCTCGTGCTCGGACTCGCGGCCGTGCCGATCATGACCGAGCTGGCGCCGAGCAACTCCGAGTACGGGCTCGCCAGCAGCAGCTTCTACGTGCTGTTCAACGACTCGGCCGTCCTGGTTGGTCTGCTGGCGAACCGGGTGCGGAGCAGGTGGGTGTTCGTGGTGCTCGCCGCGCTCTGCGCGCTCGCCCAGGTCCCGGTGCTGCTCAGTGCAACCCTGGGCGCCCTGTTCGTCAGCCGGATCCTGATGGGCGCCGCCGAGGGACCCGCCAACCCGCTGACCGTGCACACCGCGCACAGCTGGTTCCCTCCGAAGGACCGCAGCCTGCCGACGGCTCTGACCCAGGCGCTGGCAGAGATCTCCCGGCGGCGCGTGCTCGCCACCATCGCCGAGCAGCGCGGGGCCTGACCGACCCTTTTTGCGACCTCGTGGCACCGAGGTCTTGCGGGCCCCTATTAAACATGATTAATCTGTTCGATAGGTGCCATCGCCGGACCGGTCGTCAACCCTTCCGGCGGGCCGTGACCGGAGGTGACGAAGGTGCGGATTCTCCCGCCGGGCCGCGCGGTGCTCGCGCTGCTGGCCGCGCTCGCTGTGGCGGCCGGGTGCGGCGCCCCGGGTCCCGGTACCGAGGCCGGGGATAGCTCGCTGACGATCCTGGTGCCGGCCGACGGCGGGCAGAACTACGACCCGCAGACCAACGCCTCGCCGTCGAGCACCCAGTTCCTCATGCCGGTGTTCGACACGCTGCTGGGCAGCACGCCCGACGGCGCCACCACGCCGGGGCTCGCCACGGCCTGGGTGCTCTCCCCGGACGGCACGTCGTTGACGTTGACCCTGCGCGGCGGGGTGCACTTCCACGACGACAGCCCGTTCGACGCCGACGCCGTGAAGCGGAACCTCGAGCGCGGCAAGACCACCCAGAAGTCGGTGGTTGCCGGCCAGCTCGCGTCGATCACCACGATCGACGCTCCGAACCCGTCGACGGTCGTGCTGCACCTGAACGGGGGCGGGGGAGCGCTGCTGGGATTCCTGGCCGGCCCCGCCGGCATGATGGCCAGCCCCGCCTCCTGGGCCCGGAGCAATGCCGCGACCGCGCCGGTCGGCACCGGGCCGTGGCAGGTCTCACCCGACTCGGTCCCGGGCAACGACATGGTCTACACCCGGTTCGCCGGGTACTGGGACCCGTCGGTGGCGCGGGTCGACACGATCCACATCCGGGTCGGCGCGGAGTCCACCTTCGTGCCCGGGCTCAGCGGCGGCGTCGCGCACGCGGTGCTGCTCACCGGATCGCCCACCGACGGCACCACGCTGTCCACCAACGGGCTCCCCGTGCGGACCGCCTCGACGACCTACCTGCACCTGTTCTACCTGAACAAGACCGGAGTCTTCGCCGATCCCCGGGTCCGCCGTGCGCTGTCGCTCGCGGTGGACCGGCAGCTCCTGTGCGATGCGCTGCTCTACGGCCGGTGCGTGCCCACCGCCCAACCGGTCCCACCGAGGTCCTGGGCGTATGACACCGCCTCGGCACCGCCGGCACCGGATGCGACGGCGGCCAGGGAGCTGCTCGCCGAGGCCGGCCACCCCGGCGGTATCGACGTCCCGGTGGTGGTGTCCTCGGCCGGCACCCAGCTGTTGACCGAGCTGACCGCGCTGCAACAGATGGTGGCCGACGCCGGGATCCGGATCTCGATCAACGCCCGGCCGGTGGCCCAGCTGCTGCCCGCCCTCGACGACGGCACCGGCCAGGCCTACTACACGGTCAACTCGGGCGGGGCCGACCCGGCGATCCCGCTGGCCCAGATGACCGCACCGGCCTACAACCCCGGTGGCTACCGCGACCCGGCCTTCGACGCGGCACTGCGCGCGGCCGGCTCCGCGCTCACGCCGGCGGACCGCCGGGCGGCCTACCGCCGCGCGTCGGCCGCCTACCAGGCCACCGACTTCAACGTCGTCGTGCTCAACCAGGACCTGCAGTTCGCCACCGCGCGGGGTGTCACCGGGATCGGCGCGCGCGATCCGCTGACCCTCGACGTGCGCGGGGCGACGGTCCCGGGCGCGGCGGTCCCGTGACGGCCACCGAGCGACCCGCCGACCGAAAGCAACCCACCGCACCCGAGGAGGTGAGCGGATGACCCGGATCGTGATACGACGGATCGCGATCGCCGTGCCCCTGCTGCTGCTGGTCAGCTTCGCGGTGTTCGCCCTGACCGCGGTGTCGCCGACCGACCCGGCCAGGGCCATCCTCGGCGACGGGGCCACTCCGGCCGCGGTCGCCGGGCTCCGCCAGCAGCTGGGCCTGAACGCGCCGCTGCTGGTCCGCTTCTGGGACTGGCTGGTCGGCCTGGGGCACGGCAGCCTGGGCACGTCGTGGTTCGGCAACCAGCCGGTCACCATCAAGATCGTCCAGGGCCTGCCGGTGACCCTCGCCCTGGTGCTCCCGTCCCTGCTGCTCAGCGCCGCGGTCGCCCTACCGCTCGGCCTCTACACCGGCCTGCGCGCCGGCGGCCGCGCGGACCGCGCCGTCCGCGCGGTGGCCGGGATCGGGCTGGCCGTGCCGGAGTTCTGGGTCGGCCTGATGTTGGTGCTGCTGCTGAGCGAGAAGCTGCACCTGCTGCCCGGTACCGGCACCACGACGTTCGGGCCGGACATCGTCGCCGACGTGCGTGGCCTGGTGCTCCCGGTGATCGCGCTGAGCCTGCCGCAGATCTGCGCCCTGCTCCGGATGACCCGCGCCTCGGCGGCCGAGGTCGCCGAGCACGACTTCATCCGCACCGCCCGGGCCGCCGGCGAGTCCGAGCGGCGTCTGCTGTGGACCCACCTGGCCAAGAACGCCCTGGTCCCCTCGGTGGCCCTGCTCGGCCTGCAGCTGGGCCGGATGATCGGCGTCGCCGCCGTCGTGGAGTCAGTGTTCGGTATGCACGGGCTCGGCTCGACGGCCGTGCAGGCGGCGCTGAGCTCGGACCTTCCGGTGGTGCTCGGGGTTGTGCTGATCACCGCGACGGTGGTGATGGCGGCCAACCTGCTGGCCGACCTCGGTTGTTACGCCCTCGCGCCCCGGACGAGGGACTCATGAGCATCGACACGCAGTGCGACACCGCCGCACCCGACACCGGCGCCCGGACCACGGCCGCCGATGAGGGCGTGCTCCGCACGGTGCTGCGCAACCGGGTCGCCGTCGCCGCGCTCGCGGTGCTGGTCGTGCTCGTACTGGTCTCGGTGGTCGCTGCGCTGGCGCCCTGGCGGGACCCGTTGGCCCAGGCGCTGCGCGAGCGGCTGCAGGGGCCGAGCCTGCGCCATCCCCTCGGCTCCGACGAGCTCGGCCGCGACCAGCTGGTCCGGCTGGCCGGGGCGGCCGGTGTCTCGCTGGGTGCCGCGCTGGTGGCCACCGTGGTCGGCCTGGTCTGCGGGCTCCCGCTCGGCTTGCTCGCCGGGTTCACCGGCGGCCGCCTGGACGGTGTGCTGAGCCGGGCCTTCGACGCGCTGCAGAGCATCCCACCGCTGATCTTCGCCATCGCGGTGGTCGCCGTGCTCGGGCGGGACCTGATCCCGGCGATGGTGTCGATCGGTGTGGTGTTCTCCCCGACCTTCTTCCGGGTCGCCCGGGCGGCGACCATGAGCGTGGCCCGCGAGACCTACATCGAGGCCAGCCGCTCGATGGGCGGCCGGACCGCGCGCATCCTGGGCAGCCACGTGCTGGGCAACGTCGGGTCGGCGGTGATCGTGCAGATCTCCACCACGCTCGCGTTCGGAATCCTCGCCGAGGCCGCGCTGAGCTTTCTCGGCCTCGGCGTGCAACCGCCCCACGCCAGCCTTGGCAGCATGCTCACCCAGGCCGCCAACCTGCTCAACACCGCGCCACAGCTCGCCGTCGAGCCGGGCCTCGTGATCGTCGTCCTGGTCCTGGCGATCACGCTGGTCAGCGACGCATTCCGGGACGCGACCGCCGGCGAAGGGAGATGGTGACGTGACCGGACGAGTCCTGGAGCCGGCCCCGCCCGCATCCGAACCGGATACCGGGCAGGAGCCCGCGCTCACCATCGAGAACCTCGTCGTGACGCTGGTCGGGGACGGGCGGCGGGTCCCGGTGGTCACCGGGGTCGACCTGCGGGTGCCGGCCCGGAGCACGTTAGGGCTGGTTGGCGAGTCGGCCTCGGGCAAGTCGCTGACCTGCCTCGCGGTCATGCGCCTGCTCGACCGGCGGCGGCTGACGGTCGAGAGCGGCTCGATCCGGCTGGGCGGGCGCGAGCTGCTCGAGCTGTCCGAGGACGAGATGCGTGCGGTCCGGGGCAACGAGATCGGCATGATCTTCCAGGACCCGATGACGTCGCTGGACCCGGCATTCACCGCCGGGCAGCAGATCGCCTCGGTGGTCCGCCGGCACACCGGTGCCGGTCGCCGAGGCGCGCGGACCAGGGCACTCGAGCTGCTGTCGCTGGTGGGCATCGGTGACCCGGGCCGCCGCGCCGACCAGTACCCGCACCAGTTCAGCGGCGGCATGCGGCAACGCATCATGATCGCGATGGCGATCGCGGGCGAACCGAGGCTGCTGATCGCCGACGAGCCCACCACGGCGCTGGACGCGACCACCCAGGCCCAGATCATCGAGCTGATCCGCGAGCTCACCGAGACCCTCGGCATGGCGACGATCATCACCACCCACGACCTCGGCGTGGTCGCCGAGCTGTGCGACCGGGTGTCGGTCATGTACGCGGGGCAGATCGTCGAGCACGCCGAGACCGCGGATCTGTTCCACCGTCCGCGCCACCCCTACACCGAGCGGCTGCTCGCCGGGCTGCCCCGGGTGGGCCGACCGCTGGAGCTGCTCGGTATCCCCGGCGCCCCGCCCCGACCAGGCCACTTCGCCGCCGGCTGCCGGTTCGCCCCGCGCTGCACCCACGTCCGGGACCTACTGTGCACGGCCGCCCCGCCGCCGCTGCGCGAGCTCGGCGGCGGCCGGTCGGCGCGCTGCGCCCGGGTCGCCGAGCTGGCCCTGCCGGGGGTGGGGTCGTGAACGCCACCACTGCGCTGCTGTCGCTGCGCGGAGTGAGCCGGACATTCACCACCCGCCGCGCGCTGCTCGGCCGGCGCCTCGACGTCGTGCACGCCGTCAACGACGTGAGCCTGGATATCGCCGCGGGGGAGACCCTCGGCATCGTCGGCGAGTCGGGTTCCGGCAAGTCCACCCTGGGCCGGGTTGCCCTTCGGCTGATCGAGCCGGACCGGGGGACGATCGAGTTCGACGGCCGGGACCTGCTCGGCGCCGACGGCCGTGACCTGCGCCGGGAGCGCCAGCGGATGACGGTCATCTTCCAGGACCCCTACACCTCGCTCGATCCCCGGTGGACCGTCGAGCGGCTGGTCGGCGAGCCACTGCGGATCGCCGGCGGCACCAGCCCGGCCGACCAGCGCGACCGGGTGGTCGAGGCGCTGCGCCGGGTCGGGCTCGAACCCGACGTGCTCACCCGCCGCCCGCGCGGATTCTCCGGCGGGCAGCGCCAGCGCATCGTCATCGCCCGGGCCCTGGTGACCCGCCCGAAGCTGGTGTTCTGCGACGAGCCGGTGTCCGCGCTGGACGTGTCGACCCGGGCCAGGGTGCTTGGCCTGCTGCGCGAGCTGCAGGTGGAGACCGGTCTGGCGTACCTGTTCGTCTCGCACGACCTGGGCGTCGTGGAGGCGGTCAGCGACCGGATAGCGGTCATGTACCTGGGGTCGATCGTGGAGGTCGGCGGTGCCGAGACCGTGGCGCAACGCTACGGCCACCCGTACACCGCCGCACTCGTGTCGGCCTCGCCGGCGCCGGACCCGCTCGACCGAGGCGCCAAGAGGCGCATCGTGCTGCGTGGCGACCCACCGTCGCCGATCACCCCGCCGTCCGGCTGCGCGTTCCATCCGCGCTGCCCGCTGGCCCAACCCGTCTGCGCCGTCCGGAAACCCCCGCTGCGCGCCGACCCCGACGGGCATGCGGTGGCCTGCCACCGCACCGCCGAGGACCGGCGGCTCAGGGGAGCGGACCTGCTCGATCTCCTGAGAGGCGAACCGACCATGAACCTCCTGACGCCCGAAGGGACCCCGACATGAGGATCGCCTCCATCGACGCCGGAGCGGGACCGACCCTGGCCGTCGAAGCTGAGGACGGCATGATCGTCGACCTCGCCGAGCTCGCGCCCGCCGCGCCGCGCGTCCTGCGGGAGCTGCTGGAACTCGGCCCGCGCGCGCTGGAAGTGCTCACGGCGGCCGTCCGTTCCGGCCTCGGCGGCGCGCGCACCCGGCGCCCTCCCGACGAGGTCCGGTTCCTGCCGCCGATCGGCACGCCGCACGCGGTGTGGTGTGCTGCGCTGAACTACCCCACGCACGTGAGCGAGGGGAACTGGGAGCCACCCACCCGCCCGGCGTTCTTCCTGCGGGTGGCGGCCAGCCTGTGCGGTCACCGGGAGCCCATCATCGCGCCGAGGGTGTCCGACCGGCTCGACTACGAGGGTGAGCTCGCGCTGGTCATCGGGACCCGGGCGCACCGCGTCCCGGCGGAGGAGGCGTTCCGGCACGTCGCCGGCTACTCCTGTTTCAACGACGGCTCGGTCCGCGACTGGTCACGGCCGCAGATCACCCCGGGCAAGAACTTCACCGCGACCGGCGCGTTCGGACCCTGGCTCACGACAGCCGACGAGGTGCCCGACATCGGGACCCGACAGCTCACCACGCGGCTGAACGGCAAGGTCATGCAACAGGCCAAGATCGACGAGATGATCTTCAGTATCCCGGAGCAGATCGCCTACCTGTCCACGGTGTGCGAGCTGCGGCCCGGCGACGTGGTGGTGACCGGCACGCCCGGCGGCGTCGGCACCCGGCTGAACCCGCAGGTGTTCCTGACCGGCGGTGACGTCGTCGAGGTGGAGGTCGAGGGCGTCGGCCTGCTGCGCAACCCGGTCGAGCGAGAGGCGGACTGAGATGACCACCGACCAGACCGAGATCGACGCGAGTACAGCGGTCCGGGCCCCGGCGGCCGGTCCCTTCGACGTCGGCGGGGTACGGCTGGACCGCCCGTTCAAGATCCGCCGACTCGGTCACTTCGGCTACAACTGCCTGGACACCGACGCGATGTTGGACTTCTACGTCGACGGGCTCGGGCTGATCGTCTCCGACCAGTCGCCGACGATGCCCGCCCGGCTGCCCGCCGAGCAGCGGGACCGGCTGAGTGCCAACGAGCGGCTGCTGCACTTCACCCGGTTCGGCAGCGACCACCACCAGTTCGTGCTGATCGCGGCGCCGGTGTGGGACTGGGTGGGCCGCGACAACGGCACGGCCGGCGCCTCCATCAACCAGATCACCTGGCAGGTCGGCAGCCTCGCCGAGGTCGTCGAGGGCGCCGACTGGATCTGGGGTCAGGGCGGCCGGCTGCTGCGCTCCGGGCGGGACATGCCGGGCTCGAACTGGCACACCTACCTGTTCGACCCCGAGGGCCACATCAACGAGCTGTTCTACGGCATGGAGCAGATCGGCTGGGACGGGCTGAGCAAGCCCCGGGAGATGTGGTCCGGGGTCCTCGGTGAGGCGCCGGCGCTGCCGATGCCGTCCGAGGCGGCGGAGATCCGGGCCGCCCAGGGGAGCGGCGTGGACATCGCGGGCGGCCACCGCGCGGTCGCGGCGCAGGCTCGGGAGTACGCGGTCGACGGGATCCTGATGTCCCGGCCGTTCAAGGTCGTCGGGATCGGGCCGGTCAGCCTGTACGTCGACGACCTCGACGCCACCGTGGAGTTCTACCGTCAGATGCTCGGGTTCTCCGTACGCGGCCGCGTCGGGTGGGACGGGCACCGCGGCGCCCTGCTGCACACCGGCTCGGAGCACCACGGCCTCGCCCTCTACGAGACCGGCCTGCGCGCCGCGCTCGGCGCTCCGGAGCGCGCGGACTCCATGGCGCTGGGCTTCCGGGTGGCCAACTACCGGCAGCTGCGGGCCGCGGTGGCGTTCCTCGTCGAGCGCGGGGCCACCGAGGTCGAGGTCCCCGCCGAGCTGCTGGCCGGCTTCGACTACGTGACCCACCTGCGCGACCCCGACGGCAACCTGGTGCAGCTCTACTACCACCAGCGTCAGATCGTGCCCGCCGGCGCGGAGCCCGAGCTGGTGTCCGGCGGCGCCGCCCGGTGGCCCGAGCTCATCGACGCACCGCCGGACGTCTTCGGCGGCGAGACGTTCCTCGGACCGTGGGAGTGAGCGTGGGAGTGAACATGGGCATGTACACCGTGGAGCAGTGGGCTGAGCTCGAGGCGCGCCAGCGGATCGCCGAGCTGGTGACCCGTCGCGGTCGGGCCGCCGACGCCAAGAACCCCGACGCGATCCTGGCCGAGCACGTGCCGGGCAGCGGCGACACCCACGGGATCTTCGACGGGACCATCGAGGACTTCGTGGAGTACCTGCGGGTGCACCACTACTCAAAGGGGCTCTACGGGCTGCAGCGGCACACGGTGTCCAACGTGCTCGTCGCGTTCGACTCGCCGACGAGCGCCCGGATCGAGTCCTACCACATCGCCTACCACCGTCTGGAACTCACCGACGGCGCCCGGGACGTCCTCATCGGCGGCCGCTACCTGGACCACGCCACTGTGTACGGCGGGCGGTGGCGCCTGTCCAGCCGCAGCGTCGTCTACGACTGGTCGCGGTCGCACACCCCCACCGCGCAGGACCGAAGGAGATCCCATGACTGACCTTGCCAACCCGCTGGTGACCGACGCCCGGATCGCGGAGCTCTACGCCAAGCAGCAGATCACCGAGGTCCTCTACCTCCGGGCGAGGGCCGGCGACCGCCGCGATGTGGACCTGGCGCTGAGCTGCTATCACGACGGCGCGACGGAGGTGCACGAGGGATTCGCCGGCCCGGCCGCCGAGTTCGTCCGGGACCGGTCGATGATCTCGCCGAACTCGACCGCCCCGGTGGCCTTCCTCTGGCACTTCATCTCCAACGTCCTGATCGACCTGCACGGCGACGAGGCCGACGTGGAGAGCTACCACATCGCCGTGGTGGGCCGGCAGACCGACGAGGAGGGGCCGACCCAGTCGACCATCGGCGGCCGCTACCTCGACCGGTTCGCCCTGCGGGGAGGCCGGTGGGCGATTGCCGAACGGGCGGTGGTCTTCGACTGGTCCCGGGTGGACCCGGAGAGCGCCGCCTACTGGGAGCTGGTCGGGCTGGACGAGTCGAAGCTGCTGCGAGGGTCCTTCGGGCCCGGCGACCCGCTCGACGATTTCCAGAGCGGGGCGCGGGGCTGGACGGTCGGCTGACCGTGTCCCACTACGATCTCGTCGTCGTCGGCTGCGGCCCGGTGGGCGCGGTAGCGGCCAACCTCGCCGGCCGGACCGGCCTGTCCACGCTGGTCCTGGACCGGTCACCGGTGGTCTTCGAGCTCCCGCGCGCCATCCACTTCGACGCCCAGGTGATGCGGATCCTGCAACAGGCCGGGGTCGCCGACGAGGTCGCCCGCGACACCAGGGTGTGGGCCCGCAGCTCGTTCTACGGCGCGGACGGCCTGCTCAACCGGGTGCACGAGTGGCCCCGGGAACGCCCGCTGGGCTGGGCCGAGCACTACCTGTTCTACCAGCCGACATTCGAGGCGACGCTGCGCGCCGCGCTGGCCCGCCACCCGCGCGTCGAGGTGGCGCTCGGCGTGGAGATGGTGGGGATGCGCCAGCACGACGAGCACGTCGAGCTGGACCTGCGCGACGTCCGGACCGGCCGGCCGCGCCAGGTGAGCGCGGCCTACGTCATCGGCGCGGACGGGGCATCCAGCCGGACCAGGGCCGCCATCGGCGTGGACCTGGTCGACGACGGCTTCGACGAGCCGTGGCTGGTGGTGGACCTGCTCGCCGACCGCGAGATCGGCCCGCCCGACCAATCGGAGATGTTCTGCGACCCGCGCCGCCCCGCGACCAGGGTGCCCGGGCCGGGCCGCCACCACCGGTGGGAGTTCATGCTGCTGCCCGGCGAGGACGCCGAGCAGATGCAGCGCCCGGAGACCATCGAGGCCCTGCTGTGCCCCTGGGTCTCCCTCGGCGAGGTGGACATCGTGCGCGCGGCCGTCTACCGGTTCCACGCGCTGGTCGCCCGGCGCTGGCGCGACCGTCGGGTCTTCCTGGCCGGCGACGCCGCGCACCAGACACCGCCGTTCCTCGGCCAAGGCATGTGCCACGGCATCCGCGACGTGCAGAACCTGGTGTGGAAACTCGGCGCCGTACTGCGCGGCGCCCCGCCGGAACCCCTGCTCGACAGCTACCAGGCCGAGCGCGCCCCGCACGTGCGCCAGATCATCGACATGGCCGTCGCCGCCGGCCGCGACATCTGCCTGCTCGACCCGGTGGCCGCCGCCGCCCGCGATCGGCGGGTGCGCCAGGCCGCGGCGACCGGCGCCCTGCCCAGGACGACGTTCCAGGGCATGCCACCGCTGCACGGCGGGCTGTTCAGCGACACCCCCGGGGCCGGTGAGCTGTTCCCCCAACCGACGGTTACCGTCGGCGCCGGGCCCCAGGTCCGCCTCGACGACGTCCTCCCGTCGGCCACCGTCGTGCTCACCACCGCGACCGACGCCGCCGACCTGGGCGCGCCGGTGATCGAGGTCGCCCCGCCGCTGGCAGCCGCGTCCGACCCTCGGGTCCGGTCCGGGGCGGTGCTGCCCGACTGGTTCACCGCGCGCAACGCCACCTACGCCGTCGTCCGCCCGGACCGCTACGTGCACGGCACGGCCGGTACGGCCGCCGCTGCCGCCGAGCTGGTGCGCGAGATCGCCCCGGCCGGCCAACCCATCGAGTCGTGACAGTCCCGCGGGCTACGCGACCATCCGGCTCACCGGGCGGGGGAGTCCTCGCCGGCTCGGGACGGTTTGTGCGCGGCGGCGGCGGCGCGAGCAGCGACGACATCGCCGGCGACGATCGCGTCGGTGATCGCCTGGTGTACCTGGACCCTGGCCGCATGCAGCGTCTGCCAGTCCTGCCCCGGCAGCAGCTCCAGCCTCGGCTCCCGGGCCCGGACGGCGTTCAGCAGGGCTTCGTAGATGGTGCGCAGCACGTCGTTGCGGCACAGCGCGGCGATCTCCGCGTGGAACTCCAGATTGCGGCGGTAGAAGTCCGCCGTGTCCCGCGCCGCCCGCAGCGCCCGCATTGCGCGCCGCAGCTCAGCGAGCTCGGCCCGGTCGTGCCCCGCCTCGGCGGCGGCTTCGATCACCGAGGGTTCCAGGGTGTCGCGCACCGCCAGCGCGTCGGCGACCTCGCCGCGAGCCCCGGAGACCTGCATCATGCTGCGAGCCAGGCGCAGCGTCAGACCGGGCTCGGCCACGAAGACCCCGCCCTTGGGCCCGGTGCGCGTGCTCACCCGGCCCCGGTCCTCGAGCAGCTTGATGGCTTCGCTGACGGTCGAGGGCGCCACGCCGAGCTGCTCCCCGAGGTCACGCTTGGTGCCCAGGCGGGTGCCCGGAGCCAGGGAGCGGGTGGCGATCTGGGTCTCCACCGCGACGGCCACGTCCTCGGCCCGCGACGACCGGCGCGGCAACGCGAACGCCGGCCCGGCGCCGTTTTCGCCGTGGTCATTCGTGACGTCCGTCCCGTGCGCCCCCAGCTGGGCTCCGACGTCCCCAGCCATCGCACTCCCCTCGCTGCCGCACCCGCCGATAGACATATTGAACATTATCAATAGTACTCTACGTCCGCCTGCGGCGAGCGACCAAGGCGCCGGCCTCGACGTCGGTCGACGGCGACGTCCGAGACACGGTCGACCACTTCGGAGGGGATCGCCACGTTCGGTGGCATCGCGATGCGTGCCGGTGTGTCCTCCGCGATCGCCCGGTCACGACTGACCAGGGCGCACATGATCATCGCGGTATTCGGTGTGGTGTTGACCGTGATCCACCTGGCCGGGGTGTTCTTGGTGCCCCGGCGGGGCATTGGCCCGCTGCAGATCATCGTGCCGTTCACCCGCCGAGGCGGGCTGGCCGTGCGTGTTGGAGCACGGCTGCGCGGTGATAGCGGTCTGGGGGACGGCGGTCAGCGCCTGGGTGCGAGCAGGCCGAGGGCGCGGGCGCGGGTAACGGCCTCGGCCCGGCGGTGGGTGCCGAGCTTGGCGTAGAGGTTGCGCATGTGGGTCTTGATGGTGTTGCGCGAGACATACAGTTCGCCGGCGATCTCCGGCCCGGTCAGGTTGGTCGGCAGGTAGCGCAGCACGCGCAGCGCGCTCTCGCTCAGCGGCTCGTATATCGGTCGCGGCCCAGTGGGCGGCGAGGTGAGTCCGCGTCCGGCAAGCAGGCTGAGGATCTCGGCGATGAGGGGGGCGTGGGTGGTGCGGTGCCGGGCATGGCGCGCCAGCAGGGCCGGTGCGGGAGTGAGCAGGAAGGGCGACAGTGCGCCGTTGGGCTCCACGAGGTCCAGGGCATGTTCCAGGGAGCTCGCGGCGGCGTCGGAGTCGCCGAGCGCGTCGCGGGCGACCGCTTCGAGCAGGAAGGCGTGGCCCTGCCAGGCCCGGTAGGCCATGGGCGCGGAGCCGTCCAGGACCGGCCCGAGCGCCGAGATGGCTGCTCGCGGGTCGCCGTTAGCCAGCCGCGGTGCCGCCACGGCGATACGGATCTCCCCGCGTTCGCGGTCCGGTTCGCCGAGTTCGGCAAGAACCTGCTCGGCGCGTTCCGGCTCACCGAGGCGCAGCAGGGTCTGTACCAGCAACGCCCGGGTCCGGTCGATGAGGTAGTGCGGCACGGCGAGGCGCACGGGACCTGGCCAAGTCTGCTTGGCTCGGCCAGACCGAGGCGAGCAGGCAAGTATGTGACGGGGTCGGGCCGTATCGCTAGCGGGCCGTGCTCAGCGGGGCACGCCCCGGCGACCGCGTCCACGGAGGCCACCGAAGATGCCGGTGGCGACGAACAGCACGATGCCGACGATTGCGAGCCACAACAGCGACTTGACCGCGAAGCCGACCACGGCCAGGACAACCCACAGCACCAACAACCCGATGATCAAACCCATGATGCACCGCCTCTTCCGGAAGAGTGGCCCCGGTGGGGCCACAGCGCCGGATTCCCGCCGCGACACGGTTTCACACGCGCGAACGGTCCACCGCGGGCCGCGTGGTTGCCAGATACTGTGCCAGGCTGCCGACGACCCTAGGCCACGTTCTCCGAGGTGAGGGACGATGCGTTCTCGGTCTGCAACGATTGGAGTAGGTCGGCAACACCGCCTTGCGCCCGCCCATGGGTTCTTGCGCTGGTCTGCACCCGCAGATTGCTGGGTTGACGCAACCGACACCCGGCCGCGGCCATCGCCGCCCAGAGACGTCGTTCTTCGCCGTGGTCGTGAGAGGGGAAGCCCCCGCAGCGTAGGTAGGCATCCGCGCGGACGCCGAGGTTCGCCGCGTAAAGGTGCTCGTGTGTTGTCCCGCGCATGCCGCTGGCGATGATCGTTCGGTAGCGCTGCCGGGTGTGATCGCTCAGTTCCGACGGGTCAGCCAGCTCAGCCAAACCCGCAACCCCGTGCAGCCCGGCCGCAGCGTAGCGCAGCTGCTCGGTTGCCCAGTGCGGAGGCACCACGGTGTCGGCATCCGTGCTGAGCAGCCAAATCGCGTCCGTGGGTACGAGGTGCAGTCTGTGCAACACATCCCGCACGCCAAGATCCCGAACGTATCCCACACCCGTCCCAGCCGGGCGACTCGAGACCGTGAGAGCTCGAGCGCCCGGCCAGGACCTCAGGTGCGTATCCACCAGCTGCGGGCTCCGATCGCGGCAACGGTCCAACACCACACTGACCTCGACCTGGATCCTCGACGGCACATGTGCCAAGGCTGTGTGAACGCTGCGCAGACACGCACCAATGCGGGCTTGCTCGTTATGAGCGGGGATCACCACGCCGACCGCGTTGATCACTCGTACCTCTCGATCCAGTCCACGCCCTGAAGGCGCCCGGTATTGACATGCTGCGCGTCCTGTTCGCCACCGGCGCGCCGATCAGACGAGTCGGTCAGCTGCCCTGATGCTTGGCCTCGATGCCTTCATGGCCTTCGGCCTTCTTCTCGTGTTTCTCCGCCTCGAGGCGGAGACTCTCAGCTTTGTCCTGTTCATCAGACTTACGCTGCTGGGCCTGCCCCTCGGTGCGCAGGTCGTCGCTACCGGTGACGCTCCCGGCCGCTTCCTTCGCCTTGCCCTTCGCTTCCTCCAGTGCACCCACAGTTAGCCCTCCTTCGATCTGGTCACGATCTCCGATGATCCAACGGGAAGTGCATACCCAACCTCGGACGCGTTAAGCCCGCCGGTCCGTGGAGTCAGCGGCTCTATCGGATGGAGTCCTCCCGCGACAGGTGTGTCGGGCATCGAAGAGGGAAACGCTGCACACCACCGCGTTTGGCCTGGTGAGAAGAGGCTATTCACGCCACAGAGTTGCATCGGGCGGTAGGAGCGAGACATGGACGCCGACGGCGCGTTGACACCGAGATTGCTCATCGACGAGTTGGGCCTCTATGCCGGCCCCGCCGTGTGGGGATACCGCGACGCGGTTGTGGCCGCGGCCAACGATCTAGGTGTCACCGTCGATTCCGCAGCCAGCCGGCTATCGGGTACCTGGCTCTGAGTCGGTCAGAACCGTGGAGAAAGGATCTCGACATGGCACTTCCGACGTTGACTCCCGAACAACGCGCCGAAGCGTTGGAGAAGGCAGCGGCCGCCCGTACCGCCCGGCGTGCGCTGCTGGACGAAGTCCGAGGTGGCAGAGCCAGCATTGCCTCTGTCCTCGCCCGCTCCGCTGTCGACCCCATCGTGGCCAAGACGAAGGTTGAGGCATTGATTCGAGCGGTGCCGGGTTATGGCCCGGCCAGGGCCACCGAGATGCTCAACAGGGTAGGTATCGCCGAGAACCGCCGAGTTGCTGGACTCGGCGCTAAACAAGTCTCGGCCTTGATCAGCGAGATGAGCTGACGGGAGCGCAGCGCGACGGGGTTCTAGCCGACTACTCGCTGACGGGAAACTGACCGGTGGTGTTGATGCGGTCAGCCACGTCCGCAACTTGGCCCGCTCGTCCGCACGCCATACGGCGCTCGGCTCTTCGAGTGGTCCGGCATTGCCGGCCCACTCGGTCGCCCTCTGCCTCCGGCCGGGAGCGGCCGCCCGGCCAGCCACTCTAGGGGTGCTCTGGGAGATCGCCGGTCAGGGTGATCGTCTCGGCTAGAACGCGGACTTTGACGTTGCTGTCCTGCGAAGCCTTGGCAAGACGACCAAACGCGTCATTCTCGGCGAGCGTGTACCGCGCCATAAGGATGCCGACCGCCTCACCGATGACCTTGCGGGTCTCCAGTGCGGTCTCCAAATTCTCAACGTGCTCGGCACCGGCCATCGCCACCGCCGCGTGGGAGGCGAGTAACCACCCGACGTGTTCCTCCTGCTGTCCGAAGGCGCCGGACCGAGACGAGTACAGATCTAGAGCACCGAGGTCCTTGTCCCTCGTGTACAGCAGGAAACCCATCATCGACCCGATCCCAAGCTCGCGGGCCACCGGCGCGTACTTGGGCCACTGATCCGACCTGGTCGACAAGTCCGTGATCCGATAAACCTCGTACTTGTTACGGGCAGCGTCAAAACACGGCCCCTCACCGCACTCGCCCTGCAACCGATCCGAGGCCACCACGACGTTGTCACTGGCAGCCAGAGTGATCACCTCGCCGCGCCGAACGACCATCACACCGGCCGCCTCGCACCCCTCCACGAGTGCCACAGCATGGGCCACAACACGATCGAGCGTTGCACGGGTCGACTCCTGAGCCGCAAGGTCCCGCGCCATCTCCGCGAGCGCATCCGCCAGCTCGACCCACTTGTCTGCATCCACCACGCGACCCGTTCCTACTGAATCGCCTGCACACGCAGGCGCCCATTCCCGACCAGGCGTTTCCCCAGCCCAACACCCGGGCACACGGTCGAAGGCCAGCGTCGCGGGCGTCAGCGACGGTGGCTTAGGCCCTATCGGTTAAAAGGAGAGCCGATAGGGCCGCCCAGCGAGCAACATTCCACAACCGGATCCGCCGCACAACCACACCCGGGCTCGCTCGAACCGGGCGCCGCTTCGGAGATCCGGGGAGAGCAGGAGTACCGATCGCCGCACGGTGTGCCGAAGGCTGCTAGTACTGCAACGGCAGTTGCTTGACATGTGGTAGATCATTGCTGGTGTGGTGGTTGATGTTGCGGCGGTGGAGTTGGATCGGTTGCATGCGCGGGTAGCGGGCCGGTTCGCGCGGGCCGAGCCGAGGGCTCGGATGCGGGAGTATGTGGCCGGGCTCGTTGCCGGTTTGGAGCGAAAGAACGGGTGGACGCTGGCCGAACGCGCTGGTGAGGCGTCTCCGGATGGGATGCAGCGGCTGCTGCGGTGGGCCGACTGGGACATCGATGGGGTCCGTGATGATGTGCGTGAGTACGTGGTCGAGTGCCTCGGGGATCCGGGTGGGGTGTTGATCCTGGATGACACCGGGTTCCTCAAGAAGGGCACGCGGTCGGCCGGGGTCCAGCGGCAGTATTCCGGGACCGCGGGGCGGGTGGAGAACTGTCAGATCGGCACCTTCTTGGCCTATGCCTCGCCTCGAGGGCATGCGTTGATTGACCGCGAGTTGTATGTGCCTGAGTCGTGGACCGCCGATCGGGCACGCTGCCAGGGCGCGGGCATACCCGACGAGGTGGAGTTCGCCACCAAACCCCGCCACGCGATGGCGATGCTGGGGCGTGCCATCGACGCCGGCGTGGCGTTCTCATGGGTCACCGCCGACGAAGCCTATGGCCAGGTCAAGTACCTGCGGGTGTGGCTAGAACAGCATGATGCGCCCTATGTGCTGGCCACCAAGTGCAACGACACCCTGATCACCAGCGACGCTGGGCAGCGCCGCGCGGACGAGTTGATCGCCGCCCTGCCGGCGCGGGCGTGGCGGCGACTGTCGGTCGGCGCCGGCGCGCACGGGCCCCGCGAGTATGATTGGGCACGGGTCCCGATCCGCATCAGTTGGGCGCCCGGGCGCGGGCACTGGCTGCTGGCCCGCCGCAAGATCACTGAGCCCGGCCAGGTGCCCGGTGAGATCGCCTACTACGTCTGTTTCGGGCCCCGCCGATCAACCTTGCTCGATCTGGCCTGGACCGCCGGGTCACGCTGGCGGATCGAAGAATGCTTCCAACAGGCCAAGAACGAGGCCGGACTTGATCACTACCAAGTGCGCAGCTGGCGGGCCTGGTATGCCCACATCACCTTGTCCATGCTCGCCCTGGCTTGGCTGGTCGCGGTGAAAAGCCAGCTCACAAAGGGGGAACCAACACCAGCGAACAACACATGATCAGCTTCACGCTACCGGAAATCCGACGCCTGCTCGTCCCCCTCGCGCTCCAACACGCACACGCCGTCGACCACATCTGGCACTGGTCCCACTGGCGGCGACAACGCCAATACCAAGCCCGCGTCAGCCACTACCGAAAACGAGGCTACGCACTCACCTAACTGCCGTTGCAGTACTAGCCCGAGGAGCCAGGTGACAAGGCGGGACGAGAACCCACCAACGCCCAGCGTGGCCGGATGCCGTGGGGTCCAGACCAGGCGATCCGTCGAGGCTTCGTGAGCGAGATGATCCCGGCGGCTCGAGGTACAGGATTCAGCCGCCTCGCCGATTCGATGCATAACCGACGCAATGCGGGGCATGCAGGCGTTGGATGAGAGATGTTGCGTGCCGGTGTTCGGCTCGGCGACCGGTGTCCACCAGCACCTGTCAGGCCGCGGTGCCGGGTGGAAGCAGCGGCCATGATCCGCAGCATTACTGCGTCAGACATTGTCCGAACTCGTACCACGATTGGAGAAATGAACCCATGGGAACTGTTGCGCATTATGTGGAGGTCAACGCACCCGCCCAGGCGTGCTACGACTGGTGGCGCCCTCTGACCAGGCTGCCTGAGATCATGTCGGACGTACGCAAGGTGGAGTCCAAAGAGGGCTCCGCTGACCGTACCGAGTGGACCGTGTCGGGTCCGGCCGGCACGTCGGTGACCTGGGAAGCGGAGATCGTCGAGGACTCCCCACCCCACAAGATTGCCTGGTCAAGCGTCGACTCGTCCGATCCCGACCTCAAGAACGCCGGTGTCGTGCGCTTCGACGACAGGGGCGACGGAACAACCGGCGTCGAGGTAAGCCTCGAGTACGACCCGCCGGGCGGCAAGCTCGGCGACGCGGTCGCCGCGATCTTCGCCAATCCGCAGAGCAAGGTGGAACAAGCCGTCGCCGAGTTCAAAACAATCATTGAGACTCGCTAGATGATCGGAATAGCGCGGTCACTGCATTGCTGTGGCGCGAGCTCTTCGGCATTGGTCGGCCGGGGACGCCCCGGTGGCCGCATGAACCGTGACAAGGATGGATACCACCACTGATGACCTCGACCACGACGCTCACCCGTCTGCTGCGGATGATTCTGCAACTGACGCAGACCGAGGCCCAAATCGCCCGCCTGCGGAGTGCGCAGGCGCGCACCGAGGCGGTGCGGCGCGAACTGTCCGAGAACGGTGACAACGCGGTGCGGCGCACCCGGCTCATCACCGATCAGTTGCGTGAGCTGGGGGGAGTCCCTGATGCGGTCACTCCGGTCATCGGCCGACTCACCGCGCTGCTCAAGAGCACGGTCGAGCAGGCCGAACCGTTCGACGAGGCCTTGTTTCAGGACCTGATGCTGGAGCAGCAATTACTCGGCCGGGCGCGGTACCTCAAAGTGCTGGCCGAGGCTGCGGGCAAGCCCTCGGTGCGGGTGCTGGCCGAGCAGTTGGAGAGTGCTCACTCGGCGACAGTGGACTGGATCAGCACCGTGCTTGCCGAGGAAGCTCTCGGTGGGCCGGCGGCCTTGCGGGCTACGCCGCTGCAGCGTGCGACGGGCGGTCTCACCAAGGTCGTCAGCATGCCGATGCGCGCCGCCCGCGAGGGCATCAATCGTGCTGTGGACGGCGCGCAGGACATCGGCTCCAAGGCACGTGGAACTGTCGCTGTCCTCGCTGACCGCACGTCCGGTTGGGCCCTGCGGCCCGGGAGGTAACTGTCAGCGGGCGGGATGCCACCCTGGAACGGGCAGAGGCGGTGGCTCGCCGGGAGGGCGCGGATGTGCGCACCATCGTGGCCTACGAAGAGTCACACCGAAACCGCTCAAGTGTGGTCTCAGCCGCGCAAACCCGGGTCGCGGCGATTGCCCAGGAGTTGATGGACGGCTGATCGCCTGCCGATTCTCCCGATCTGGAACGCTAACCAGGACCGCCGCCGTGCGCCTTCATACTGCGGCACCACGACGTGCGGTGTAGCGTTCGCAAGTGGCGCGTCGCTCGCGTGGCGCCACAGGGTGCAGACAGTCGCCCTCCCTAGAAGGCCCTCATGAGGGAGTCCTATGTCTGCATATTTGCGGTTCTGAGCAGCTTCTAGGGCCCGCGGCTTCACGATCTGCCAGCGGGCCCGCGACAGTTGGCGATCAGCGGTCGCCGGATCAGGCCGCCCGTCGCGCACGCGATTTCACCTGAACGCCAAAGTCGGCGTTCAACTCTGACACGGCCGGCCATTACGAGCGGCCCTTCCAACGATGACAGCTTGAGCAGCAGGTTGATCGTCGCAACTGGCTCGGACCGCACCTGGATGTGGTCACCCCCGTGACTGCCCTCGTGGCGTTACCGGCCTCGTAACGAGCACGCCGCGCGGTGCCCTCTGGGCGTCGCACATGGATCGGCCAGTTGCTCATCGCCAGGACCAATCAACCCAGCCCAAGTGAACGAGGGAACCGTGCTCGCAGCGATCTCCGTCGAGCCTGCTCAGGACGTCAAAGCACCTGCGCCGAGCAGCGAATATGCCGAACAGATGCCTCGGCTGAGGTACTACGCTTCCCTGCCGGCGGACGACCCTGTTCGTGGCCGCGTAAGGGAAGACCTGATCTTGGCATTTATGCCTGTGGTCGAGCACCTAGCTCGACGCCACGGCGCATGCCAGCCCGCCACCCGCGCTGACCTCGTCCAGGTAGGGACAATCGGCCTGATCAACGCGATCGATCGCTGGGATCCTGAGCGTGCCCGAGGCGACTTTCTCGGCTATCTGGTCCCGTACGTGCGCGGAGAAATTCTGCGCCACTTCCGCGACCGGACCTGGTCTTTGCGTGTGCCGCGACGACTCAAGGATCTCAGCGTGGCGATCAACCGGTGCACTGGCCCATTGTCGCAGAAGTTAACCCGCGCCCCACGACCTGCGGAACTGGCCGAGCACCTCGGTGTTGACCTGGATGAGGTTCTGGACGCTCTCGAGGCCCAGGCCAGTTATCAGGTGGGCACACTTGATGCCCTGAACCGTGACAGCAACACCTCCGCGGCGGAGCGGATCGGCGAAATCGACGCCGACCTTGATCTCGTCGAATACCGCCACGCGCTCCGTCCGCTGTTGGAGAAGCTGCCTGAGCGCGAACGCACCATTCTCATACTGCGTTTCTTCAGGCAGATGACGCAGACTCAGATCGCGCAGCAAATCGGTATCTCGCAAATGCACGTCTCGCGTCTGCTCAGCGCGACCCTCGCAGCACTGCGTTCAGCTTTACTCGATGACAACCCACCCGAGCCACGAGCCCCCGGACCGGCACGTCGGCCTGCGAACAATCGTCGGCCGGCCGCGGTGCATCCGCCGCCCGAGTGTCCAGATAACAGCCGCGTCCACGTCCGACCCCTGCCGCCGGTCAGGCGGGACCCCCGGACACCGTCACCGGAGCGGGGGTTCGAAGACCGGCGTCACGCCCTTTGCCTTAGGACGGTACATGGCGGCGAGCACTGGCGCGGCGCCGCGGCGCCGGGCGATCTCGTCCGCGATGTGCTCGGCATCCGCACCGCGCCGACTCAACATCTCCGGATCGGAGTAGGACCTGATCAACCGTCCCAGCTCGGCGAACAGATTTCTGATCGCCGCCTCGCGTCAGGCGGTCGACGCTGCTCGGACTGTGCTGCTCATGCCATTCCGGTACCCCGTTGCAGCGTCAAACACCGCACTCGAAGAGGAGCCGCCATGCAGCGCGGCCCCCCACCGGGTGAGACCCCAGGCGCGGCCTTCGGCCCTCGTGGAACGCAGGTCGAATGCCGAGCCAATGCCTGGCGGCGGATGCTCACGGCCGGCTCGAAGCGGCCGCCTCGATTCGGGCCCCTTGGCCACCAGGAACAACCGGCCGCTATCGGATTCAGGCCGCGAGGCCAACAGATGGACCTGGATCACCGAAGCGACTTCGGCGTCCAGCGGGCCCGCCGATTCCGCTGGCCCGACCGACCGCCCGCAGCCATCGTCCATGTGATGTCAGCAGAAATCGCAGCCAGCCCCGTTCCTGACGTTTGCCTGCCGGAGGGTGGGTATCCACACGGGCTGGATGTACCAGTCGCCTCGCCGAACAGAAGGATCACAGCTCATGTTCCTGCACAACAAGCGAATGATGTACAAGGTCAGCGTCGATGAGCCGAACCCCGCGTTCGCCAAGATGCTGCTCGAGCAGTTCGGTGGCCCGAACGGAGAGCTCGCCGCCGCGATGCGTTATTTCACGCAGGGCTGGAACGAGCCCGACGAGCAACGGCGAAGCATGATGCTCGACATTGCCACCGAGGAGCTGTCGCACCTGGAGATGGTCGCCCAGACGCTGCACATGCTGCTCAAGGATTCGCCGTCGGAACTGGTCGACCAGGTGGAAGGCAACTACCTCGGTGACATGCTGAACGGGAAGATGCCGGACTACGTGAACATGTCACTGAACAGCGGCCCCAACATTCTCGGCGGCGGCGGCCCCCGCCTCACCGACTCGATGGGCTCGCCGTGGACCGCCGCCTACATCGACACGATCGGCCAGCCTGCGGCCGACCTGCGCTCAGACATCGCCGCCGAGGCTCGCGCCAAGATCACCTATGAGCGACTCATCAAGTTCACCGACGACGCCGGCGTCAAGGACACCCTCACCTTCCTCATGACCCGCGAGGTCGCCCACCAGAAGATGTTCGAAGCGGCGCTCGACTCGATCGAGGAGAACTTCCCGCCCGGCACACTCGCCGGCGACGAGAAGCTCGGACATGCCTACGTCGCCGACTCGGGCAACTTCGGTGCCGCCGGCAAGAATTCCGGACCCGACACCACCGGGTTCGACCTGGCCCAGGACAACAGTGACTGGGGCTTCGAACTCGACACCGAACCCGTCGAGCACGCCGCGAAACAGGAGGCGCAATAACCCTGGGTCCGGCGCCGCGGCGGCATCTTCCAGGTCGCGGCGGTCCCCGGGCGCGTGGGGCTGGTGCTCGAGCGGTGCGCATGCCGGGGCGGCACCCGCTGCCCGGGGGAATTATGGCCGTCCGGTGGAGGAATTAGATGATTGTCGTCCCCTCATATTTGGGGAATTTTTGATCGCTGACACTGTGTCTCTCGATGTGGGTGTTTCGCTCATGGCGGTGCGGGTAAGCCCCAGATGTTGCTCCAGACTGCCGGTTCTTCCGCTCAGGAGCGCACCCGATCTCCGACGTGAAGAACATCGCGCTGGCGGCATAGCTTCGTAGTGGGGTCGCCTAAAAAACACGACCCACAGTTCCGATCAGTTCTGGCACTGGCCGCGAGTAACGACGAGTGGCCGCATGGACTCCCGTTGCCGCGGCGACGACCGGTGCCATCAAGAAGGGATCCACCATTGTCACAGCGCAATACCAGCCTCCGCAGCTTGCATGACCTCGGGTTGGCAGTATGGCTGGGCGGCAGCCTAGCTGGCGCAGTAGGAATCAACGGGGCTGCCGCCGACGTCCAAGAGACCAAGCAGCGCCTTCATGTCGCAAGCGCGGGATGGGCTCGTTGGACTCCGGTGAACCTCGCGGGGATCGCCGCCCATCTGGTTGGGGGCGCCGGGGTGCTGTTCGCTAATAAGGGGCGCGTCGCGTCCCAGCGAGGTGTCGGCGCCTCCACTGCTGCCAAGTTGGCATTGACGGGCGCGGCGCTGGGAGTGACCGCCTACAGCCGAAGACTAGGCAAGAAGCTTGAGCAAGCCGGTGATGTTGCGGTGAAGGGCGCAACCGAGCCTTCCTCCGACACCCCTGCTGAAGTGGCCGATGCGCAGCGTCAACTCAAGGTGTGCCAGTGGGCCATCCCCGCGCTGACTGCTGGCATCGCCGTGCTGAACGCGGTGGAAGGCGAGCAACAGCGACCCAACCAGGTGCTGTCCGGCATGCTGGCTAAGCCTGCGCAGCTACTCGGCGTCGGTCAGAGCTGACACGGGGCCGCGCCCGGCCTGGCGAGGAAACGCCACCTCACATTGACTAGGCAGAGACGAGTCGTTTCGGATCCGGTGCCCGGCGTTGTGTCGGTGTCCGCAGCGATTGAATGCTGATCATTGCTGGTCGGTTCCGCGCTATCCGCGATCATGTTTCCCAACCATGCCCGGCCGGTGCGATTCGTCATCTTTATCTGACGTGTACATGGTGATGGGGCGGGTAGTCTATAAATGTGGGGGTCTAATCTGAGGGTCTCGCAGAATCTTCTCAACGAACCCAATTTTCTTAACGACCCAATTTTGGAGTCTACGTGTCTGCGAACACACCGCCCAACACTGGCACCACCGCCAGGCTCACTCACGCGAACCCCACGCTAGAGCACACGTCAGAGCGTGGAGCTGAGACGAAGAGCGCGTTCAAGACCACTGAGCTCGTCATCTACCTCGTCGCCGTTGCCGGCGTGTTGATCGCATCCAACTTGGTCGGAGACACCAACGGGCGGGGTGACCCTTTCCTGGCCGACCAGGCTTGGCTCTACATCACACTGCTCACGGTTGCCTACCTGATCAGCCGGGGGCTCGCTAAAAGCGGCTGTCGCGACCGCTGAGATCGGTCGCTCCAACAAACCAAACTGCGCAACAACGACTTATGTGTTGCGACTGACAGCGGCACCGAAACCTACGCACGCAGCACATCACATCTACAACAGTTAGATCAAAGGAATAATGGAATGGCTCAGACAGAAGATGTAGCAAATGGGGCAGTCGAAGAGCGGGGCGTCAGGGACGACGGGGGTGTGAAGGGCCCGGTCGGTCACGCGGGCGAACTCAGTGAGCGGGGTGACCAGGGCGTGAAAGGCCCTGCCGGCCTTGTGGGCGAGCCAGGCGTCAAGGGCCCAATGGGCCCGGCTGGGCCGCCCGGCGAGCGGGGCGACAAGGGCGTCAAGGGCCCGGTCGGGCCCGCCGGTGAACCTGGCGACAAGGGCATCAAGGGCCCGGCTGGGCCGCCGGGCGAGCAGGGCGACAAGGGTGTCAAGGGCCCGGCTGGGCCGCCCGGCGAGCAGGGCGACAAGGGCGTCAAGGGCCCGGTCGGGCCCGCCGGTGAACCTGGCGACAAGGGCATCAAGGGCCCGCCCGGTGAGCAGGGCATCAAGGGGGACAAGGGCGCGGCCGGCCCGACCGGTGAACAGGGCGCCAAGGGCGTGCAGGGTTCCACAGGTCGTCCGGGTGAGCAGGGCGAACAGGGCCCCACCGGCCCGGTGGGGCTCCGGGGTGAGATCGGTCTGCCCGGCGAGCGAGGCGTGCGGGGCGTCCAGGGTGTACGGGGAGAGCCCGGTCTGCCCGGCGCCCAGGGGCAGCGCGGTGTTATCGGCGAAACCGGTGCGCCAGGAGACAAGGGACTACAGGGTTTGCAGGGCCCTCGCGGTGAAGTTGGAGCCCCGGGCATCCCCGGTCTCCAAGGCGCGCAGGGTCCGCAGGGTCCAGCAGGGCGGCCCGGTCCGCCTGGGCTCCCGGGTACCCAAGGGCCCCGTGGTGCGGCAGGCCCAGCCTGGCTTGACCAGCCGAGCCCGGCCATCCTGGTCCGCAACGTGCTAGAGGCGGCCACAAATCTGTCGCCCATGACCGTGATCGACCCCCGGGTCGGGTACCGCTACCTGGCGACACTGACCTCACGGCTACTGAAACTGCAGGGCGGGTTGGTGCTACGCACGATGATCACCACGCCCGAAACCGAGCACAGCCCTGCCGGCAAGTCCAAGATGCACTCCATCGCCTAATCACGCGATCAAGACGGGGCTCCCAACACGGTGCCCGTGTTGGTCCGGCTCTCCGGCGACCGCTCACCAGGCGGCCACCGGAGAGCCGGTCCCATTTCTGGAGCCGAGCGACGGAATCCGTGTCCCTTGCGCTGAACGATGGATATTACCGCTTAGGTAGCGCCCCACTAGGTGTCGATGGCCCCGCCCATGCCTCGTCAAGATTTCGCTGCCGTTGATGGTCTCTGTGCGGAAATGTGCGGCCGATCGGGTCAATGGGACCCGCCGCTCGGACCAAGAACTTGCAAGGGAAACCCGATATGCCGTCGCGGGAGTAGGCCTGCTGCCCGGGGGTATGCCACTCGAGCGCAGAATCGAGTCCATGTTGGAGGAGCGGCAATGGTTCATTTGAGTGGCCGCCGGCTGCCGGGTGAAAAGGCTGGGAGCCCCGTACAGATTCCGCCCCGCGGTTGGTGGCAGGTAGTGAGGCGGGCGCTGCGGGAAAGCACTGCGGACAACGTGCCAATTCTTGCCGGCGGGGTCGCATTCTTCGCTTTTCTCGCGCTGTTCCCCAGCTTGATCGCGGCGTTGACGCTGTACGGAATGGTCGCCGACCCCGATCACGTGGCTCAGCAGATGCAGAGCCTGTCCGGTGCTCTACCCGCGGGTGCTCGGGAGCTCGTCAACGACCAGCTCGTGACAGTCAGCGGGAGTAGTGGCCGTGCTCTCACCGTCGGGCTCGTCATCTCCCTGCTCGCCGCCCTGTGGAGTGCATCCAGCGGTACAGGGCAGCTCATGACCGCCATCAACGTCGCATATGACGAGGAGCAGACCCGAGGTTTTGTCAAACAGAAAGCGATCGCGCTGGTGCTGACCCTGGGCGCGATGGTGTTCGTACTGATCGCGCTGGTGCTCGTCGCTGTGCTACCGATCGCGTTAGATCACCTACCATTGGGTGTAGCGGGTCGGATCCTGGCCCAGGCGATGCGGTGGCTCCTTCTCGTTGTCGTGGTGATCGTGAGTTTGGCGGTGGTCTACCGAGTGGCACCAGATCGCGACAGCCCTCGGTTTCTCTGGGTCAGCACGGGTGCATTGGTAGCGGCGGCATTGTGGGTGCTCGGAAGTGTCGCTTTCAGCCTGTACGTCAACTTCTTCGGTCATTACAACAAGACCTACGGAGCGCTTGCCGGTGTGATCGTGCTGATGCTCTGGCTGTATCTGACCTGCTACACCGTGTTGCTCGGAGCGGAAATAAACTCGGAGTCGGAACGACAAACTATCCGCGACACCACGGTAGGCCGGCCAGAACCCATGGGACAGCGGGGCGCGGCCGCGGCGGATACCATCGCCGAGCAGGAATGACATTTCGGGCCCGCTCGGTGCCGCTGTGCCCGTGTGCTGGTAGGCACGTGTGCACAGAGCCGAACGCTCGGGGGAGAGGTGCCCGGGCAGGTGGGGCAGCACCGTCTCGGGAATCAGTGTGATTAGCGTCTGCGTGCGTCACCAGCTGCGGTTTCCAGTTCGGTGATGCGTCTGCGTGCGTCGGCGAGTTCGTCTTCGAGTTGGGCGATGCGGTGGGCGGCGTCGAGGGTGAGGCCTTCGTCGAATAGGGCCCGCATGCGGGCGGCGAGTTCGAGTTGGCGGCGGGAGTAGCGTCGGTGACCGCCGCTCGAGCGTGCGGGGGTGATGACGTTGCCGACGTCGAGGCTGCGTAGGAATGCGGGTTGGACGTCGAGTAGTTCGGCGGCCTGGCCCATGGTGACCGCCGGGTAGTCCTCGTCGTCGAGCCGGTTCAGACCCATCGGCGCCCACCTCCGCTCCCCGTCGCCTTTATTCTATAGCAGGTACTCCAGTTTCTTTGATCTGTGCAGTGCATACCTGGGCTGGTCGTTGGCTGTCCGGCAGGGCGCCTGCCCGGGGGTGGTCGGGCCGGTTAGAGGTAGTCGGGGTCGTAGTGGTGTCCGGGGTCGGTGCCGCGGAACGGGGTGAATTGGAACCGCACTGTGGTACTGGCAACGGTGTTCGGCGCAGCTCGTGCAGGTTCGGTCTTGGCCGCGGCGCTGGGCGGGGGTTCGAGGTCGCTGAGGGTGGTGGTGATCGTGCCGGCGGCGTTGACGGCGTCGAGTTGGGCCAGGAGCCGGGTGAGGTGTTCGGGGGCGTCGAGGGGTTCGTGGCTGGTTTGGATCAGGGTGCGGTGTAGCGGGCTGGTGACCCAGGTGTCGGGCTGTCCACTGCCGCTGCTCAACGGTAGGACGACGTTGAGCAGCCAGTGGGAGGGTTTGCCGGTGATGGCGGGGGTGCGGCGGGCGTGCACGCCGACGATCTGATCGGCGCGGATCAATCCGTCACCCAGGGTCTGTAGCCAGACGCTGTTCAAGCCCATGACCGCCGGTGGCCTTTCTCCCTCGGTGCGGCTTGTCTCAGGCAACCGCGTGGGTGGTTGAGAGCGCGGGCGCCGAGGGTCGGGGGCGGTCAGGGTGGGTGGTGTGGTGGGCCAGGGCGTCCAGGACCGGGCGCAGCGGTTGGCTGCGCAACCGGAACGAGGCTGGGTAGGGCATGCCGGCGTTGTCTTCGTCCAACAGCACGGCGGCCAGGAACTGGGCCACCGCATCGGGGGACGGGGCAAGGTCGAGATGCAAATAGCGTGTCAGGCCGGGCACGGTGTCCCATCCGGGATATGTGACTGACCACCCGGTGTCTTCCGCCCAGGCCAGCTCGACCTGATCGGGCACCTGGGACGCGCCGCCCTCGAGAGCGGGGTCGGGCCCGCGACCCACGCCCAGGCGCATCTCGAGGTCAGGGCCGGGGGCGCGTTGGATGGCGCGCACGGCGAAGCCCAGGGCGCGTACCGCGACCGACACCGCGTCGGCATAGTCGCTCAGCAACCGCGCGACGGTTTCGCAACGCTCTCGGCGGCGGTGACCGGGCCGCGGCGGGTAGTGGCGGCCCTGAGGCGACCGGGTCAACTCACCCATCACCATGACCTTTCGATCTCACGCGTCGTGACGCGACCGTGCTGAACACCCTCGATAGCGACGAGGGGCGGCGGGAATGACCCGGCCGGGCAGGCCAGCTGTCGGCGGCCGGCCCGGCCGGGATCGTGCAGACACACGCTGATTGTGTTGTTCGGGCTGGTTAACTCCTGGTGGCCGTGCCCTGGGTTCAGATCGCTCAGTCAGGGAGCGTGAGGACCTGGGCCGGTCCCGCCGTAGCTACGCCACAGCGGCGCGGTGCGCGGTGCCTCACACCGAGCGGCATCGGCGTGTGGGGTTCGCGCGGGGAACATTCACAGGTGCGGGACGAGCTGCCAGGGCTGCCGGCCGGTTTCGTCATACCTATCCCATCACCATCCTTTCGTCCTGTGCACCATCACCGCCCGCGCGCGAGCGCGCGCAAGCCAGGCTTGTGCCTCGTGCCCGGAGGGGATCGCTCCCGACGCGGCGGGTCCGCCGGATCAGCCCAGACCAGGTCCCGCCCTCGCGGTGGGCGGGGGCGAGGCAGGAGGGGCTGTGCCCGCCGGTGCCGCCGCTGGGTCAGCGTCGCGGTCCGGGGCCGGCGGCGGTATGGCCGGGGTTGCTCCCGCTCGGGCCAGTTGGCCGCCACGATCGCGGCGAACTGCTGCTCGACCCAGTCCGGGTCGAGAAACTCGTCCTGGGATTCCGGTCGCGGGTTGTGTGCTGTTGTCGAGTACACCGTGATCACCTCACCGGCACAGACGACGAACGCGGAACTGAGGCGGGGAGTTAGGCGTCGATGGCGGTGGCTCCGGAGCCACCCCCGATTTCGATCTTGCGGGGCTTGGCCTTCTCCATCACCGGGACGCGCAACGTCAACACCCCGGCGTCGTAAGAGGCCTCGATGCGATCGGTGTCGAGGGTGTCGCCGAGGAACAACTGGCGGCTGAACACCCCGCGCGGGCGCTCGGCGACCTGGTAGTCCACACCCTCGCCGATCGGGGGTTTGCGCTCGGCGTGCACCGTGAGCACGTTGCGCTCCACATCCAGATCAATGCTCGAGGGGTCCACCCCGGGGATGTCGAAGTGCACCACATACCGCTCGCCGTCGCGGTAGGCGTCCATCGGCATCACCGCCGGACGCGTCGAGGTGCCGTTCGTGCCGAAGAACTGCTGAGACAACCGATCCAGCTCACGGAACGGGTCAGTACGCATCAGCATCGCTACTTCTCCTCCTCATCACTGGCTCTGCGACGCCTTCGCGTCCGCGCCTCGCGGACACCACAAAGTATCCACACTTAGACACACAGCGGCAAGATAGCTGCAGTTGCTACAGCAGATATTCACTAGGAAGGAGTATCTCAAGCTCTCACTGCTCGCTGCTGTTGCAACCTGGTGGCCGCACAGTGCTGCGCTTGCGCTTGATGACCTCGAACGCGGCAACCTCGACGTTGAGACCGCGCTGCGGTTCGTCGCGCATCGGCTTCCTGCTGGAACTCCGCGCGGCGTTCGAGCATCTCGGCCGCCTCGGTGGAACGGGGAGCATGGTCTTCTCGTAGGTGCGGCCGGCGTCATCGACGGCGGGGGAGTTGGCGAGGGCGAATGCTCACCCAGTCCTGGGTTTCCGCGAGCGGGGATGCTCAGTTCCCGGTGGCAGGTGGGCCGAGTAGGTCGAGAACGGGCCGATCTGGTGTCCGTTCTGGGCGGGGTGTCGGAATGGGCGGTCCAGGTGCACTGTGTAGCGGTTGCGTCGCCCGACCCGGGTATGGGTTACGTATCCCGCGGTCTCGAGGTCGGCCACGATCGCCTGAACGGTGCGCTCGGTAACCCCGACCACCTCGGCCAGATCTCGCATCCTGGCGTCCGGATCTTGGGCGATCGCCACCAGGCACGCCCGTGCGCGGTCAGGAGCGTCCAGCCGCCTTGCTCTTCCGCGTGAGCCATCGCCACGATGTTAACCCCGCGAGTCAAAATATGCGAGATTAGACACACGTTTTTATTGACGTACATCTGTAGGTCGGCCTACGCTGCCAGCCGGTGGGTCAACGCACCTGTGGATGAGGGTCAACGCACCTGTGGATGAGAGGCCCGCGCCGATGACCAGCCTGTTCTCTGCACCTTCGGGAAACCCCCGTGTCCGGCGGAACACCGACGGCGAGACCGACCTTGAGATGCACCGATCGGCGCCGCCCGAGCCACTACTGCGGGTGATTGCGATGTGCCTCGGCGCCGACACGGTCCTGGCCCTGGTCGGCGAGATGGATACGACCAACACCAACACCGTGCGGGAGGCCGTCGGCCACTGCCTGGCGCGGAGACCGGACACCCTCTTGCTCGACCTCAGCGGCCTCACCTTCTGCGGCGCCGGCGGGATTCACACCGTGCACTGGGCACTGCGGCGGGCTGAAGCCGACAACGTCGAGTTCCGCCTCGTCGCCCCCGCTCCCTGGTTGCGCCGCGTCCTCACCGCCATCCAGGCCCACGAGCTGCTGGCCGCTGCCGCCCATCCACCCTGGGGCACGTCAGCGCACGCGCAGCCCACTATCGGACCCGCCGGAGGAAGGTCATGATCGAGTACCTGGGGCGGGAGCTGGCTCAGCGGATGAGCGAGCTCGCCATAGGCCTGCGGATCGAAGACAACCGAGATGGCACGCTACGCGCGATCGTTCACGGCGCCCTCGAGCTGGTCCCCGGCGCGAGATGGGCCGGGATCTGTCTGATCCAGGGCAAACGAGTCACCCTCGAGGCGTCCAGTCACGATCTGGTCGTCGAGCTCGACCAACTGCAAAGCGACTTCGGCGAAGGCCCGTGCGTGAGCGCGATCCGCCAACAGCGCGCCGCCCGCGTCACTGACCTCGCCGAGCCGGATCAACCGTGGCCGCGCTTCGCGGCTGCGGCCCTCGAGCGCGGAGTGCGCAGCATGATGTCGCTGCGGCTGTCGGTATGCCAAGAAACCCTGGGCGCACTCAACCTCTACGCAGCACAACCGGACGCCTTCGCCCCAGACGCGCAGATCGTGGCGGAGCTGCTTGCCCAGCACAGCGCGGTTGCCCTCGCCGGGGCCACCCGCGAACATCATCTCAACGCCGCGCTCGTCAACCGGGACGTGCTCGGCCAGGCCAACGGCGTCCTGATGCAGCGCGACCGGCTGACCGCACTGCAGGCCTTCCGACTACTGGTCCGTGCGTCCCAGGACGCCAACATGAAGATCGCCGACGTCGCCCGTTGGTTGATCACCGAAACCGAAAACAATGCCCGTGACCAGCACCCCACCGGTTTCCCCAGGCCGCCCTCCCAGCCGCGGCCCGCCACGACAGGTCACCGTCCACGGACGATGGCGTGATCAACTCAGCCGGACTGGATCGCCACAGCCGCGGACACACTGTGTTCATCGTGAGTCAGACTCATGACCTATGAATAGGCCAGAGCGAGGTTCGCATGGCTAGCCCTTCTCGGCCAACAACTGCCCTCACCGGTTCCGCTCGTCCCCCATCAACGCGGCGATAACGCGCATCGCGGGCTCGAACACGATCCCGACCTCGGACGGTAGCGCGGCCCGGCGGCAACGCTGCTGGCCGACTGAGCGGCCGGGTCGGCATCGCGCCTGCCCTGGAGGTCGTCGAGTTACCCGCCGGGCATGGGGCCAACACCGAGGCCAGCTGGGCGCTACCCGTGCTCAGGCCATTTCGGACCAAGCGGACGCGGTAGCCGGGCCCGGTAGTCGTCTCGGGGGACGAACCGGGCCCGGCTTGTGTCCACGTCGCGCCTTTTCTAGCAGAGCGAAGCAGACAGCGCCGGTGGACTCCGGCGTTCGCGCTGGGGAACGACCCGTCCTGTTCTAGTGGCTGGCGCGTACCGCTGCAATCGGGCACCCGGTTGGGGCGCCCAGCGGACGACCAAGGTGCTCAACGGTTCCTAGGTGGTCATGGCTACGGCACCGTCTACACCCGTACCGTCCGCCCTCACCCGTCTCGGCCGAAGGTCACGCCCCGGCATAAAGAAAGGGGCCGGCCCAGCATAATCGCCGGGCCGGCCCACGAGAGGGGGACATCAAACTATTCTTGACTGCGATCCTGACTCCGATGTACACCGATACGTCGCGGTGATCACCTCCATCTAGATCGTTCCTCAACCTCTTGTGATCCCTTGCGGACCTAAGCTTTGCGCCCTGGTTGTGCTGGCGCTTCCGCGTTGTCCGCTCGTACTTACGAGGAGAATTTTTAACAGCCCCGGCGAGGGAGTGTCAACGGAACTGTGATACCCGTCACATCCGGTCTTTTGGTGATGGTGTAGTTCCGAGTGAGGATGACACTGATTCGTGCAGATCGCCAGGTCAGCGGCCTGCGAACGACGGGACGCCCCTCAGCGCTGCGGTGCCGGGGAGGGAGCATCATCTGCGGATTTCGCATAGTGCACGCGCCATGTACATACGTCGATTAGGCGTGAAAATGGAAAGGGGGCCGGCCCAGCGAAATGGCCGGGCCGGCCCACTCGGAGGGATAAACTGCCCGAAGTCTGGCGTGCGGCGCGGAACCGCCGTCGACCGCTTCCTTCGGACCGTTCCTCAACCTCCCACAATCCGTTGTTCACCACTGCTGTCGCGTCGCCTCGTGCGACACTCTTCCGATGCTTCACTCTCTCTGACGGCGCATTTTCTAACACCTGTACCCGCCACCGTCAACCCCCAGATTTGCGGGTATGCCCCGTGACGAGACGAGCGCGCGGAAGGCTGCGACAGACGGTCGCGGCGATGCCCAGCGATGCCACCTCCACCGACCCTCGACCGCCCAGCGACGCGACCCTGTAAGACCTCGCGGCGGCCGTCATCTTGATCTCCGTCGCGACTTCGGGTACCGCCTATTCAGGGCGACGCCACCAGAGCCTCGAAGTGGGAAGCGTGATGAGGCCGAAGAGGAGGCTGGACTGATGAACACTGGACGGGCCGTGTCTGGTTTGTCGCGGTCATGCTCGCCGTGCTTGTGGTCGGCTGCGGTGGGGGCGCGAGAGGAGGCTCGGACCAGCCTGGCGTCCAACTGCCGCCCAGCGCGGCACCCGGCCCGGCGGGCGCGGCGGCCAGGACCTCGATCGCTGAGTCCTCAGTGCAGGACATGGCCGCCACGCTCCGAGCCAACAACGTTGACGACCCCGAGCGGTGGGCGCGAGTGATCGCTCAGAACCGCCCCTATCCCGCTGACGACCCCAACCTCGGCAAGCTCAGGCAGGTCCTGGCGCAGAGCCAGGCGGATCCGCCGACCATCGACCGAATCACCAATGCACTGACCCCCTGAGGACTTGGCCAGGAACTCGAATCGGCGCACCGTTCACTCGAGGCAGTACCGGGCCGGGGTGAGTTCGGTCCGCATGTTCTGTTCCATCATCCGTAAAGCGGCGGCGCCGAGATCGGGATCGATGTGCGCGACCGCGTCCGGCGCGACCCGGATCGAATAATGGCGTACGTAGGCATCGAGTGCGCTGTAGAGGATGCACTGCTCGGTGACCTGTCCGGCGAGAATGACTTGGCGGATGGCTCGCCTGCTCAGCAGGTAGTCCAGCGCAGTGCTGTAGAAGGCGCTGTGGCGGACCTTGGTGAGGAAGACGCATTCATCGGAGGGCACGATGGGCGCCACCAGATCGCTGCGCTCACCGTCGAGTGCGCGCTGCACGATGTCGTCACGGTCGGCCGTGAAGTCCCCGTAGTTGTCGTTGACGTAGATGAGTTCGACACCGTCTGCGCGGTGAGCGCGGGAGATCAGGTCCGCCAGCGGCTCGACCATCTTTTCGACGCTTGCCGTGAGCAGCTCGGCGTCGCGGTGCTGATAGGGGTTGAGCATGTCAACGACGATCAATGCGGTGCCGCTCACCGCCGACGGCTCCGTCCGAGCAACATGCGTCCTCCTGCATTAGCCGGGTCGAGTTGGCATCGGCGACGCCAGTTCGTGCTCCACCGCTCGCAGGGGTGTAGCCGTTCCGTCATGGTGCAAACGCTTGTTTGCCGCCCTAGTTCCGCGGTGCGTGCTGCATCGCGTTGGGGGTCTCGTTGCTGTGACGAGCATGATCGCCAACACCATTACTCCGCGTGAGTACTGGACGATCGGGGTAAGCCTGCGCCAGGAGCCCGGGCACGGCCGGGTGGCTGGACCGAGGGGTGGGCGCACCATGGAACTTCGCACCGTGGGCGTCGAGGAGGAGTTCCTACTCGTCGACCCGTCCGACGGCAGACCTCGGGCGATCGCGACGGCGGTGCTCGGGGCTAGCGAGAAGTCCCTCACCGCTGTCGAGGCGGAGCTGCAGTTGCAGCAGATTGAGACCGGCACTCGACCCTGCCGGACCCTCGACGAACTGGAGAAACAGGTCCGATCAGCACGGCGGGCGGCGGCCTGCGCCGCCCGCTCGATCGGCGTCGAGATCGCCGCCATGGGCACCTCACCGCTGCCGGTCGAGGCGGAGCTCACGCCCTCTCCCCGTTACGAAAGATTGGCGGGGCGCTTCGGGTTGACCGCCCAGGAGCAGCTCACCTGCGGCTGTCACGTCCACGTCGGCGTCGAGTCCGACGAAGAAGGCGTCGCGGTGCTGGACCGGATCCGACCGTGGCTCGCCCCGCTGCTCGCACTCTCGGCCAACTCGCCGTTCTGGCAGGGTGAGGATTCCCGGTACAGCAGTTACCGCTCACAGGTGTGGTCGCGTTGGCCCTCCGCCGGAATCAACGACCTGTTCGGATCGGCCCGGGCCTACCACGACACGGTGCGCGAGATGGTGGCCTCGGAGACCGTGCTCGACACCGCGATGGTCTACTTCGACGCGCGGCTGTCCCAGCGTTATCCCACCATTGAGGTCCGGGTAGCTGACGTATGTCTGCACTCCGAGGACGCCGTCCTGATCGCCGCCCTCGTCCGGGCGCTCGTGGACACCGCCGCCACGGACTGGGCAGCTGGCCGCGAGCCTGATCCGGTCCGAACAGAGGTGCTCAAGCTCGCCGCCTGGCGCGCCGGGCGCTCCGGCCTGGCCGGAGAGCTCATCGACCCGACCACGCGGCGGCCAGCTCCCGCCCTCGCCGTGCTCGAGAATCTCTGCGCCCATGTGCGCGACGCGCTGGAGGCCAACGGTGACTACACCGAGATCGTTCAACTCCAGCGTGTGCTGGCGCAACGTGGAAACGGCGCACAGGTCCAACGCGCTGTCTACCGACGAACCGGCCGACTCCGCGATGTCGTCCGCGAAAGCGTCCGGCGCACGTTCCACGAGCAGTAGCCCGACGCTCCACTAGCTCCGCATACCCGGAACCGTGAGCCCGACACCCCTTCCTGAGACTCTCGGCTATCGCGCGGTGACCGCGAGCCCGAGGTAGGTCTCGGGGCTGACCGGGACGAGGCACTAGTTGCGTGTGACCGCCCGGACGATGGCCCGAGCGACCTTGTCGGGGGAGCTTGTGGAGTGCCCCGCTGAGCTCGCCGCCGCACGGGACCCCGCCCGACCTCGCGACTGACTAGTCTGCGCGCCCCGGTCTGGCCCGACCCGGGCTGCCCGGCACGGCCTGGGCGCGCGCCATCCAGTTTGTCGGTTTCCGGACCAGTCACGGCGGCCGGCCGTGTCGGCGGGTGGTGCGTCCATCTGTGCGATGTGCGATGGGTTCGGCCCTGACACACACCTGGGTGCTGGTGTGTGTCAGGGCCGTCTGAAGGACCGCGGTGATCACCACGCGTCCCCCCAGAAGTAGGGACGAAGGACGTCGTTGCCCGTTGTCGCGGGATGCCCGCTACCGCACGGATTCAACGCCCCCGTCAGAGTGAAGGTGGTGCGCGTTTGTCCCGACTGAGGCCGTCGGCGCGTCGTCGCCGTTTGTTGCGTTTTGTGCGGGTCGCGTTTGTAACCTCTGCCGCATATCGCGCGAGCCTCGCGCGGAACCTTCGATCTGGGGAGAGAACAATGATCGTTCTCGGCGTCATCTTGTTGATCATTGGTTGGCTGACCGGTATCTCCATCCTCTACACCGTCGGCAGCATCCTGCTCGTAGTCGGCTTGGTGCTGTTGCTGCTCGGGTCGGTAGGCCGCGGCGTCGGCGGGCGCCGCTGGTATTACTAACCTTCAGCGTCCGTGCACGATCGCGGCGAGTGCTGAGTGCCGGAACTGGAAGTCGATGGCGCCGTCGTCGATGTCGGTCAGCGACGGCGCCATCCGGCGCGCGGTTAACAGCACCTGGTGTTCGCTCGGATACTCGTGAGGAGTCGTGGATGGGTGTCCTCGGTGCTGGCCGGTGGCCGCGGTCAACGCGTGGGCCAGGGTGGCGACCATGTGGGGGCGGGCCGCGTCCCACCCTAGGTAACCGCGGGCGCCGAGGGTCACGGTCGCGGCGATGACTTGGGGTCTTGCGGAACGCCGAAACCTTGGACGCGGCTTCCGTCTCCCAGCGTGGACCTGCCGTCGGCGCGCATGTGATCGGAGAAGGAGCGCGCTCGACCGGACCACCACGACCACCGCGATTTAGCCCGAGGCCCCGAGCCATTGCCTGGGTCCGGTTACTGGATGCTGACCTTGTCCACGGCGATGGTGTTCGAGTGGTTCAGGTAGGCGTAGACGAGATCGGTGCTGGGTAGGTAGTCCTGCGTGTGGAAGTCCGGTTCGGTCTTGAGGTCCGCGATGTTGCGGTGTGTGGCGAGGTCGATGACGCCCAGGACGCCGGCCTTGCCTTCACCGAGGAACAGCAGCCCACGTTCACGGTCCCCGGCGATCTGGTCGGCGCCGGACGCGGTCTTCACCGTGTCCACGACCGTGCCGCTGGCCGGGTCGAGCGCGAACGCCTGCGGGCCGCTGGTCGCGATCCACAGCAGGTGATGGGCTTGGTCGAAGTACATGTCCTTGGCCGCCGCGCCGCCCGTCAAGGGTAGCGGAATGACCTTCTGGATTGTCCGGGTCTTCGCATCGATGGCCAGCACGTCGTTGTCGTCGGCCTGGTAGATCCGGTCCTCGGCAGGTGAATATGTCCCCAGATCCGGGCCGGTCTTGGCGGGCGAGGGCTGGAGCGCGAGGGTTCCCTGGACGGCAAAGGGGGCCGAGGCGGAGATCTCCTCCATGTTGTTCGAGTCGTCGTTGGCCACGAAAACACTGTTGTCGGCCGAGTCGAAGTACACCGCGTCCGGTGTCTTCCCACCCGAGGACACCGTGGCGACGACCTGCCAGTTGCTCTTGGCGATGACCGCGACGGCACCGGCGGGCGCTTCGGCGACAAACAGGTAGGAGTCGGTGAAAGCGATGCCGTTCGCCGACGGTATGTGAGCTACCACGGCCTTGACAGTGTTGGTGCCCGTGTCGACGACGATGACGTTGTTGTCGGGGCTCTGCGCGATGTAAATGGCGTGCACGTTCGGATCGGCTACAACTACATCACCGTGGCCGCCGACGCCGGGTAGGCTGATTGTCTTCTGAGTGGTGAGGGTGACTCGGGGCGCGGTGTTGGGCGCGGTGGGGGCGGCCGGGGCGGCACAACCGGCGGCGAGAACAGCGCTGATGATCGTTACACCGACGACGAGTTGCGGCTTCAACATTGAGGCCTTTCGTTTTCCGAGCGCACTGATGGCCCGCGTTTCGAGCGCAGCAATGACTCCGCGCCTCGAGCACGACAATGGCTCGTGTTTCGAAAACAGGAATGGCTATGACGCGCACGAAAGTGCGTCGCGAGCCGGTGAAGGGATTCCCGAGTGGGAAGTGTGCGACAGCCGATGTCATAGTTAGGGGTCGCCAGGTGACGGCCGGTCACCATACTGTATACCGACTACAGTAGTGAGGCAATACATCCCGCGCACGGCCTCTTGAGGTCGTGAGTGCGGCGGCGGAGGAACGCGTCCAGCGCCCTCTCACGCGCACCAGCGCGGCCCCGCCACTGGCCACGATGCCCTCCGCCATGGCCGCCCGGCAGGCGGACAGTGCGTCCTCCACCCGGTGCTGCAGCTCCTTCAGCTCGGCGTTCGTCGGCGGGCCGACCCGGATGACCGCCGCGCAACGTACCGGTTCGGCGCCTGCCCTTCGAAATGAACGGTGGCGGAACAAGCGTGATCAGGTGGCCCGTGGAATCGTGCTTTCCTGCGCCACGGCGGCCAGACGGTCCGCGCGATCCTGCAACGAACGATGCGGTCGAGTGTGTTGGAACTAGCGACGAGAAATCTTGCGCGGGAGGATGTACACCCTGTGTTGTCCCGCGTTCTGGCCGGGCTCGCTGATGGGCAATCAGGTAGAGAGACTTACTGTAGTACCGGAGGGCGAGGTCAACAGAGGTAGGCGATGGTGAGTAGTGGTGCGCTGTTCATCGCGGTGTTCCTGGCCTGCGTGGTCGAGGCGGTCGAGGCGCTGACGATCGTGCTTGCCGCCGGGACGAGCCGGGACTGGCGCTCGGCTATTTCCGGTGTCATCGCCGGGGTCACGGTGTTGGCGTTGATCGTGGCTGCTCTCGGTCCAGCGGTGACGGCGATTCCATTGGGTGGGTTGCGTCTGGTTGTCGGCGGGCTATTGTTGATCTTCGGTCTACAGTGGCTGCGCAAGGCGATCCTGCGTGCCGGTGGGCTGAAGGCCCGGCACGACGAGGAGGCGATCTTCGCTTCCGAGCTCGCTGCCGCCCAGGCCGCCCCGGCTGGACGTCGAGGATTTGTTGCGGACTGGTACTCCTTCACTCTCTCGTTCAAGGGTGTCCTGCTCGAGGGTCTCGAGGTCGCGTTCATTGCTCTGACGTTCGGGGCCAACCAGCGCAACATCCCACTTGCCTCGGTCGCCGCACTGGCCGCCGTGGTCGTCGTCGCCGTTGCTGGTGTCGCTGTCCGTGCGCCGCTGGCTCGGGTGCCGGAGAACACGATGAAGTTTGTCGTGGGGATCATGCTGACCTCCTTCGGGATCTTCTGGGGTGCCGAGGGAGCCGGAGCCGTGTGGCCCGGCTCGGACGCCGCGCTGCTGGCTGTGGTCCCTGCCGTGGCGGTGTTCGCGCTCGTATTGGTCGTGCTGTTGCGCCGGGCGGCCGCGATGTCCGCGACGGCGGGGACCACCGTCGGAGGTATGGCGTCATGATTCGGGTGCTCAGGGCGTTCGGGGAATTCTGGTACGACTTCATCGTCGGTGACGATTGGCGGGTCGCTGTCGCTGTCGTTGTCGCACTGGCCATCACCTACGGCGTTTCCACCACGTCGATCCCGGCCTGGTGGGTCCTGCCCACCACCGTGGTGATCGTGCTGCCGCTGAGCCTGTGGCGGGAGGCCAGAGTGCGCCGCCTCCGGTTCCGCTCCGGTGCGGATGGACCGGCAACCGGCCGCTGACGAACGATGCGGCGACGGCTTGGAGCCGCAGCAGGAGCTCGCGCGGGACTTCGGGGCAGGTAGCAGTGATGGCCTGGTCAGTGCTGAGAGCCCAGCCGTTGTTGCAGGGCGTAGAAGGCGGTGTAGTTGGCGACCACGTCGACGTCGCCGGCGGGTAGGTGGTCCAGGGCGGTGAGCGGGTCGGTTTCGGTGTGGTGTTCGAGGTCGGCGTAGCTGAGTCTGATTCCGACGTCGGCGGCGTGGTCGCCGCTGGCCGCGATCGGGCGGCGTCCCAGGGCGGTGAAGTCGACGTCCCAGAGCCAGGAGGTGTCGCGCCCGTCGGCCTCTCGGGCGTTGACCGCGATGACCAGTGGGCGTGTGGTGGCGAGCATGGACAGGGTGGCGGCCCAGCCGGCCGGGTTTTTGGCCAGCAGCAGCCGTAGGGTGTGCCGTCCGTGGGTGACGGCGGCGTAGCGGCCGGCGACCTGGCTCAGCTCGGCGATCGCGTCAGCGGCGCGGGCCGGTGGCACCAGTTCGTGGTGCGCGGCGGCGAGCGCCATCAGTGCGTTGGCGCGGTTGACCCCGCCGGGTAGACCCAGTGACAGCGGGGTGCTCGACTCGGCGTGGCAGGCCGCCTCGCCGTCGAGCCACCAGGTCGGGCGTGGGCGGGCCAGCCCGCAGCCGCAGCTCCAGTGCGCGGTGGCCTCGACGAGTAGCCGCCCGCAGCGGGGGCAGGTCAGCGAGTCCGCCCGCCATTCCGAGCCGGCGGCGACCCAGTGCACCGGGCCGGTGGCGTGGTCGGCGGCCCATACCGTCATCGGGTCGTCGGCGTTGGCGAACACCGCGGTGTCGGGCAGCTCGGCCAGGGCCGCGCCGATGCTGGCCGCGGTGCGGCGTACCTCGGCGGCCCGGTCCAGCTGGTCGCGGGTGAGGTTGAGCAGCACGATCGCGGTGGGGTGGCAGCGGCGGGCCACCGAGGCCAGGTGCAGCTCGTCGACCTCGAGGACGGCCCAGGGCGCGTCCGGTCGCTCGGCCAGCGCGGCGACGGCGCCGTCGGCCATGTTCGAGCCGGAGGCGTTGTGTGCGACCGCGCCGAGGTTGCCCAGGGCGGCGGCGAGCATGTGGCTGGTGGTGGTCTTCCCGTTGGTGCCCGAGACCAGCACCACCCGGCGACCGGCCGCCAGCCGGCGCAGCGCGGACGGATCGAGGGCCAGGGTGACCCGGCCACCGATGATGGAGCCGCTACCCCGCCCGGCCCGGCGCGACAGCGCGGCGACCGCCTGACCGGCGCGCACCGCGGTCGCGGTCCACCGGCCGAGGCCAGCGGGACGGGCCGTCGGGGAATTGCCCGCCTGAGCCGACCGTGACCCGACCGCCGGGTCCTCGGACTCCGTGACGATGACCAGGGTCTCCGCTGCGCAAAATTCCGCCGGACGACGGTCATCGCTGGTCACTGCCACATCGGGAGAGTGAGCGGCCGCGCGGTGCCTGCCGTGTCTAGCCCCCGGTTGGGAGGGTAGATCGGTGCCCCGGAGCCGTCGTGGGCCCATCTGGCCCTGCCGCCTGCCGGATCCGGCGAGGTGGGATTCAAGCTGCTCGAGTAGCAGGGCGAGGACCAGGACGGCGAGCGGAATCAGAAGCGTTGTCCACATCTCCGGCGCCAACTCTCGCATGAGAAAGGTTGCTGGTGACCGGCCGAGCATTGGGGCATGACGTCCTCACGATCGCGCACACAGGATGCCTGTCGCTAGCCGCTCGTAGTGTAGGACCGCTACGTTAGCGGTCCTGCGCAGTGTTCGCGATGGGTGCTCCCTACCGCTTCGGGTCCTCACAGCGGCTCCGGGTGCCCGAGCCAGGGCGAGCAGCGCGCGTCGGGATCGCAGCGACGATGGCGGCATCTGTGTGGCTCGGGTGGGGATCGGATCGGGTTGCCGGCTAGGCGATCGACTGGTTGCTGTCGCCGTCGAGGAGTAGTTCGGGGATTTGGTGGAATGACCAGCCGTCGGCGGCTGGGGTCAGGACCCAGACCAGGTCGTAGCGATCGTTCGGCCAGGCTGTTGGTGGTGTGGGAGTGATGTTTTGTGGTGCGGTTGCGATGGCGGGCAGTTCGCCGTGTTGCCAGCAGATCAGCGTGGGTTCGGTACGGCCAGCTACTTCCTGGGCGAGCGCGGTTTCGTCGCCTTTGCTGAATCGGGTGTTGATGGGTATGTCGAGGCGGGCGGCGAGCGGAGTGACGGTCTGTCGCGTCCGTAGGCCTTCCCCGGCTGTGCCTCCAGCGGCGTAGATCGCGGTGGGGCGGGCCAGGCCGGGGCGGGGTAGTCCGTTTGGGGGTGCGAAGACTTCGAACAAGGCGCCGGCTCGTGTCCAGCCCCGCGCGGTCAGCGAGTGGACGTCGGGGTTGCCGGCCGCGTCAACTCCTTGTGGCAGGCCGGAGGCTGGCGGTTTCTCACCATGGCGAATGATCATGATCAGCGCGCCGCGCCCAGGCGGCGTGGGGGTCACGGTCCGTGTCGTCGGTCCCAGGCCGCACCCTTCGAGCAATGTCGCCACGGCGATGGCTCCGCCGCCGACGGTCAGGGTCCGGAGCAGGTCGCGGCGTGTTCGCCGAAATGGTTCGGTCATAGGTGAGTCCTCAGGCGGGTTGATGTTGTCGGTGACCCACTACTGCCTGACGGGTGGTCGGTTAGTGGTCTGCTCGGGCCGGGGGGACCGCGAGCGCGGCGAACCCCCTCGAGGTGGCCACCCCGGTTCCAACACGCCCATCCCAGCCGCATCGGTGAGGCAGGCTTCTGCAGACACCGTAGTATTTCTACACCAGTTGTAGATGTTAAGTGTGTAGGGGGTGGGTCGTGGTGGAGGAGAACACCAACGGCGAGGCGCAGCCACCCGCGCCGGGCTCAGTCCGCGTCGCCGCGCGCTGTGTTCGCGCGGTGGTGGCCGCGCTGCTAGCCGCCGCCACGGCGGGTGCAGTGGCCAGCTGTGGGGGTGGTGCCCCGACACTGAGCCTGCCGCTGGCGGGTGGCCCGCCCACTCCGACGTCCGGGGTTCCCACCCCAGCGCACACGGTGGTGCTGGTGCTGGAAAACAAGGACAACAGCCAAATCCTGGGAAGCCCCTCGGCCCCGTATTTCAACGCCCTTGTCGGACGCGCCGCGTTGTTCACCAACTCCCACGCCGTCGCCCACCCCAGCGAGCCGAACTATCTGGCGCTGTTCGCTGGGGACACTTTCGGCCTGACCAGCGACTATTGCCCGCTGACCCTAGCTGGACCCAACCTCGCCGGACTACTCGCGGCAGGAGGACACAGTTTCGCCGGATTCTCCGAAGACCTACCGGCGCCCGGATTCACCGGCTGCACCAGCACCGGATATGCCCGCAAGCACGACCCGTGGGCCAACTTTCCCGACCTGCTCGCCGACGTCGCTCAGCCGTTCACCGCGTTCGGCCCCGACTACACCCGGCTCCCCACCGTCTCCTTTGTGATCCCCAATCTCTGCCACGACATGCACGACTGCGACGTCGCGACCGGCGACACCTGGCTGCGTGACCACCTCGATACCTATCTGCGGTGGATACAGGCCCACAACAGCCTCCTGATCATCACCTGGGACGAGGACGACGCCGGCTCGACCGACAACCACATCGCCACGATCTTCACCGGGCCGATGGTCAAGCCGGGCCACTACGACCAACACATCGACCATTACAGCGTGCTGCGAACCATCGAGGACGCCTACCGGCTGCCCCATGCCGGGCACAGCCAGACCGCCACCCCGATCACCGACATGTGGCAACCCTCCTGACCACACGCGACCAAGCCCAGCGCGTCGAGGCCCGCGCGAGTCCGCGGACCGCGCCGGCATGCCCCCGGCCGTGCCAGCTGTGAGGATCGCGACCCGGTTCGCCCTGGTCGGTGGCTTCCTCATCCGAAACACCGCGCTCCGCGTGGGTGGTCACTCCAGGGTGCCCGCTACCCGGGTTGTGATCCGCGATGGTCCGTGACGCGGTGGCCTTCGCGTCCGACCGCGGTGCGGTGGCGACCTTCACTGTTGGCCTCGCTGAGACGGTGGGCGCGCCAGAGTTCCAGCCCGACGGGGATCATCGGGACGCAAACCACGACCGCGATCGCCGGCAGTAGATAGGCCTCGACACCCGGGACGCTGGCGCCGAGCGCGTATCCGGCCAGCGTGACGCTGAGAGACCACGCCAGCCCGCCGACGACTTGCCATGCGGTGAAGGTACGGGCGGGCACGGTCAGCACTCCGGCCAGTGGGTGGATCACGGTGCGCACCACCGGAATGAACCGGCCCAGCACGATCGCCTTGCCATATCCGTACCGGGAGAAGAGCTCTTCCGCGCGGGCTATCCCACGGCGCACGTGGCGGTTGCCTGTGCGGGCCAGCAGGGCCCGCCCGCCACGGCGACCTAGCGCGAAGCCGGCCTGGGCTCCGGTTAGAGCACCGGCCATGGCCGCGAACAGCACCCACGGCAACGACAGATGCAGCCCGCCCATCGCCCCGCTCGACACCGTGCCGGTCGCGGTGGTGGAGCAGAACATTCCGGCGGTGAACAACAGCGAGTCACCGGGCAGGAACACCCCGATCAGCAGACCGGTCTCGGCGAACAGGACCAGAAACACCCCGAGCGTGCCCAAACTGGACAGCCAGAACTCCGCGCCCAACGGGCTACCCCCCGCCGCGGACGCGGCGAGGTGCAGCGGTGTCAGGGCTTGCCAGAGATACACGATGTCCCCACTCCGATCGGGCCAAACACCCGCCCGCTGCCCGTGTGGCCGACGTGTTCACCACGCGAGCAGTACGCGCGCGGCGGTGATCTGACGCCTCTGCTTCTACCCTCTTATAAAATTTCTACACCTTTTGTAGATGCATAGTGTGAGAGGAAGGTGTGAGTCGCTGCCGAAGGCGGCAACAGCACCGAGGACCTGCGGCATCGCAGTGGGCTACGAGGCGGCGATGCGGGCGAGATCGAACAAGGCGTCCAGGTCGCGGACGGTCTCGATGCTGCACGCGGCGGCCAGGGCGAGCACGGTCAGCGCCAGCGCCAACAGTAATCGCCGGCGCCGCGGTGGTGCGGCGAGCAGGGCCGCCACGCGCCGGGGAACCGGTCCGGCGCCCCGCAGCTTGGTCGCCGCCGAGCCTGTGGTGATGGCGAGCGCCCCCGCGGGTGGGCTGTGGTGACGGCTGGTCAGCAGGGCCGCTTTAGCGATGGTCCGGGCAACAAGGCGGCGATCACCGACCGCGCTCGCGGCATATTCGTCGGCCCAGCGTTCGGTGGTGTAACCCACTGCGGCGGCCACCGGCCGCAGCAGTGGATTGGTCGCGGCGGCCAAATAAGCCAGGGCAACAAACACGTGATGCCCGCAGGTCAGGTGAGCGCGTTCGTGGGCGAGTAGTACCTGGCGCTCCCGAGTGTTCAGGGCGTCGAGCATGCCGGTGGACACCACGATCCGACCAGGTACGCCCGGCAGGGCGTAGGCGTCCGGGCACGGGTCGTCGAACACCACCACCCGGCCGAACGGGATCTCCGTCGGCAACCGGCGGGCGGTCCGTGCCGCGTTGATCAGGGCTCGGGTGCGTCGGATCAGCGCGCGCCCCGCCGCGGCCAAGGCGAGGACCAACAGCACACAAGCGGTCATGGCCAGTGTCAGCGACGCGGGATCATCACGGTGTAGAACCCCCACCGACCAATCGCCGAGGGCGCCCACCAGCGGTATCTGGCCGACGGCCGTGGCGGCCAGTGCGGTCAACGCCAGCCCGCTCGTCAACGCCAGTCCCACCGCGGTGGCGGTCAGCAGCCAGGTCCCCACCCGCGGGTGCAGCCGTCCGGCCAACCAGCGCGCCGAGACGGCGGCCAACACGGGTACCAGCAGGGGCAGGTACACGGCCACACGCATGACAAGCCTTCCGCTGCTACCGGTCGGGTTTGGAGTGCCGGGGTTCTGTCACCGCATCCCGGCCGGCGTTCATGTCAGCCGTTCGGTTCGGTATCGAGAGCTGGGCCGAGGAGTTCGCGCAGGAGATGTTCGTCGCGGGATGAGAGGGTGTCCACGAAGCTAGCCAGCGCGGCGTCACGATCGGACTCCCCGTCCAACACTCGCCGCATCCGCCCCGCCGCGAGCCGTGCCGGGTCATTGATTGCTTGGTAGGCGTAAGCGCGGCCGGTCCGAAACCGCTCGGCCAGCCCTTGGGCGTGCAGCCGGGACAGGATCGTCACCACCGTGGTGTAAGCCAACGGGCCCGACCCGGCATCGGCCAAACGCCGCTGCACCTCACCCGGCGTCAGTGCCTCACCCGCGGTGCGGAGCACGTCCAACACCAGCCCGGACAACTCACCCGCCCGCCGCCGTGGTGCCCGGTCAGAACCGGCGGACGCCTGCCCAGCGCCGTGCCGGCCCCAGCGGTGCGCCCCTTCGTGGGTGTCCTCAGCCACGTCCGGCCCCCATACGCCTTGGTATCTACCGCCAGTCTAGAACTTCTACGTTTGTTGTAGGGGCCTGGTTTGGGACGCGCAGGTGGCACGCGCTTGGGTGGCCATCAGCGGACGCGAGCCGGCGGCACCCGTCCAGGAACGGGCGACCGACACCACGGCGAGCGCGGCAGTGGGTGTGGCGCTCTTGAGCTAGCTCATCCGGCCAGAACAACGCCCAGCCCGTTCTCGGAACCGGCGGCCTGAGAGGGGTCGCCCGGGGCGGTCGGGAGCAGGACGGTGAACGTCGGGGGAGTGAGGGTGCTCAGGCGCAGGCGGCCGCCCTCTGCCTCGGTAAGGCTTCTGGCCAGGGCTAGCCCGATGCCGTGTCGGTTCGTCCCGTGGCCGTTCGCCCCTGGGGCATCCGTGCCCGAGGGGCGGCGGGTAAACAGCTGGGCCGGCGCGGTAGTGATCCCGGGGCCTTCGTCGGTGACGTCGATGGCGAGTGCCTCGCCGGCCTCACGGACGGTCACGGTGACCGTGCCAGCACCGTGCAGGGCGGCGTTGTCCAGCAGCACGGTGAGGACCTGGCGCAGCGCGGCGGTGGACGTGCGCGCGGTCGCCGGACTCGTGGTGGCGTTGATCCGGAACGGCCGCTGTGCGGTGTCAGGCCGGCGCAGCCACGCCAACCGGAGCTCGGTGAGCAGCGGGAGCACATCGACGAGTTCTCTGGAGCGGGTGACCGTGCGGGCGAGCTCGAGCAGGTCCTCGATGGTGGACTGCAGTCGCTCGGTGTCCTCGATCGCGGTGCCGATGGCGGCGCGCAGATCCTGGCCGGGGGTGTCGATGGCCACCTCCAGTCCGAGGCGCAGGCCGGTCAGTGGGGTGCGCAACTGGTGTGAGGCGTTGGTGGAGAAGGCCCGCTCCCGGGCCAGCAGATCGTCCAGTCGCGTCGCGGTGCTGTTCAGTGCGGTGCTCACGGAGTCGATCTCCGGGATGCCGGCCGGTGCGGCCCGCGCGCTGAAGTCGCCGTCGCCGAGGGCCTCGGCCGCGGTGGCGAGCTGTTGCAGCGGCCGGATCAGTCGCGCCGCGAGCGCGCGCGCAACCAGCCACACCAGCAGTACGGCGATCACCCCGAGGCCGGCCATCGCCAGCCAGGCTTCGCCGACGCGCTGGTAGACCTCGCTGAACGGGGTGGTCGCCCGGATCACCCCGAGCACTGTGCCGTTGGCCGAGATGGGCAGCGCGACCAGGCTCTCGTCGGTGTGCTCTTCGGAGACGTGGTGGCCGGCGAGTGCCCGCTGGGTCGGGTCGTCGGCGCTGGGCGGGCCGTTGCCGGAGATCCGATGGCCGGAGGTGTCGTAGAGCCCAAGGTCGGAGCCCTGCTCGGTGTGGGGCATGGGCGTGGGGGGTTCGCCCCGGGCCAGTGCGATCGAGGAGGACACCGCGGCGACGTCGGCGACCTGTTCCAGCTCGCCGCGCTCGTCGTCGAACAGGTACTTCGCCACAGTGGCGGCCAGGGGCACGCCGAACAGCCCGATAGCGAGCATGGCCACGAGCGTGGCAACCCCGACGATTCGTCTACGCACCCGGCGATTGTGCCCGCCGGTGCGCACCGGCGGCGCCCCGATGGGGTGGTGCTGGTCGAGTGTTTGCCGTGCGCTGGAGATGGACGGCTGGTGCCCAGTCGTGACTGGGCCGCGTGTGTCGCCTGGCTCGGCTGGGGCCCGCCGTGCGGTTCTCGATCTACCTCATGACCTGCTGGCGGCTATCACGTGGTTCACGTCCCGAGCGCGGCCGGAGCGACATTTTGGTTCATCCGGAACACGTTGGTGGGGTCGTAGGTGTGCTTGAGCGCGGCCAACCGGCTGTGGTTGCCGCGGTAGGCGGCGAGTACCCGTTCGGGGCCCTCGGCGCCCAGGTTGTTGACGTAGACGGCGTCCTCGAGGTGCGGGCGCATCGCGGCGAACGCGTCACGGGCCCAGGCGATGATGCTCGCGGAGTCTCGGTCGTGCTCCCATTGGGCGAGGATGAGTAGGTCGTCCTGCGGGGCGCGGTGCGGGAACGCTGTTGCGTCCGGCGCGATCCGGCTCGCGGCTCCGCGCAGCCCCTGTAACCCGATCCCGCTCGCACCTGGTGGCATCCGCGTAACCACGTCCAGCAGGGTGTCGATCGCGGCGTCGGTGAGGTAGCGCAGATAGCCGGACTTCCAGTAGTGCAGGCGACCCAGCGGGAAGCCCGGGTCCGGTGCTGACTGCCAGGCGAGGTAGGGCCTCGACGCGATGTCGTCGACGATCGGGTTCCCGAAGGCGCGTAGCGGTCGCAGTAGGGCCTCGCCTTGGTCGGGCGGGCCGCACCAGCACACCGCGATCGAGAGCGCGGGCTTCCCGGACGGTCCCACTCCGAGTGAGACGGCCGAGGTGAGGTCATCGGGGGCGGAGGCCATGAACTCGTGGTGGAATCGCAAGACGTCTGGGGCGGCCGCCCAGGGGTAGGCGAGCCCGCCGGCCAGTACGGAACCGATGGGGTGCAGTCGGTAGGTGAACGAGGTGACGACACCGAGGTTGCCGCCGCCGCCGCGCAGGCCCCACAGCAGGTCCGGGTGCTCGTGCGGGCCGACAGCGAGAATCCGGCTGTCCGCGGTGACGACCTCGGCGCTGATCAGGTTGTCGCAGGCGAGTCCGTGGCGGCCGTTGAGCCAGCCGAGGCCACCACCGAGTGTGAGGCCGGCGATCCCGGTGCCCGACATCACCCCGAGTGGGGTGGCCAGCCCGTGGCGCTGGGTGCCGCCGTCGAGCTCGCCGAGCAGGAGCCCGGCGCCCGCCGTGGCGAGGCGCCGGTCCGGATCGACCTGCAGGCTCTTCAGGGCCGACAGATCAAGCATGATCCCGCCGTCGCACACGGAGGTGCCGGCGACGTTGTGGCCGCCGCCGCGGACCGCGATCACGAGATCGTGCTTGCGGGCGGATTCGATACCGCGCGCGATGTCCTCGGGTCCGTGGCATCGGAGGATGGCCGCGGGCCGCCGGTCGATCATCCGGTTGAACACGGCGCGGGTGGAGTCGTAGTCGGCGTCGCCGGGCCTGAGCACGTCACCGGGGATGTCGATCGTCGGCTGGGTCGTCATGACGAGCAGTGTCGTCACGCCGACTAATTCCGGACTAATCGCCGGCTAACTGTCCACGGACCGCGGGACTCCGATCTCGGCGCGCAGTGCCGACGCGGCGGCGCGCAACCGGTCGGCCTCGAGTCGGTCGGCGGTGATGCCGTCGGTTGTGGTGGTGTCCCCGGCCGCGGCGGTGGCATCCGCTAGTCCCTCCAAGGCGGCGGCGGTACCGGCACGGTGGCCGATCTGCTGGCACAGCCGCAGCGAGCGCTGGAATGCGACGTGAGCGCGTTCGGGTTCGCCGGCGCCCAACGCAATGCGTCCCACGAGGTGCAGGCCGGACGCCTCGCCCTCGCGGTAGTCGACGAGACGGTAGTGCGCCAGCGCCTCTTCGACCAGTCGGCGGGCTTCGGCCGCGGAACCCCAGCGATGTTCGATCGAAGCGAGGACATCGAAGGCGAGACCGTGGGCGAGCTCCTCACCAACCTGCTGTGCGTGGGCCAGCGACCTCAGTGCCGCGGCCCGGGCGGCGTCGGGCTCGTTGCGGTCGCGGTGCAATCGCGCGAGCTGAGCCTCAGCCATCGCGGCGCGCCACACGCCGCCACCGGCCAGCGCGGCGGCGATGGCGTCCTGGTAGAGCTGCTGGGCCTGGTCGAACCGTCCCTGCGCCCACGCGGTGGTCGCGGTCAGCGACAGGGCATCGCCCTCCCACGCGCGATGACCGGTCCCGCGCGCCAGGGCGAGCAACTCGGCGGCGAGCTCGGTAGTGGCGTCGAATTCGGCGCCGCCCATGTGCAGCAGTGCGCCGGCCGATAGCAGCGGCATCCGCCGGACCGCGGGTTCGGTGCCGACCGCGTCGAGAGCGGTATGTATCCAGTGCAGGCCTTCGCCCCGCGCCCCCCTCAGATCCCAGTAGTGCCACAGACAGCCGGCCAGCCGCGCCCCGACATCGGGGTCCCCGTTCGGTCCGAACGCCCACTCGAGCGCGGCGAGCAGATTCGCCCGCTCGCGGTGCAGCCGGGCGAGCCACGGCCCGGCACCGGCACGGAACAACCGCGGCCCGGCCAGTTCAGCCAACGAGAGGTAGTAGCGGGCGTGCCGCGCCCGCCACCGGTCGAACTCGGCGCCGCTTACCTTCTCGCGGGCGAACTGCCGGGTGGTCTCCAACAGGCGATAGCGCGGCTCGCTGTCCGGCTCTTCCTCGAGTTGAACCATGGAGCACGCGACGAGCCGGGACAGCGTTAGCAGGACATCACGTGCCGAGGGTCCCTCGCCACCGAGCAGCGCTTGCGCTGCGCTCAGGTCGAAGGTCGAGGAGAAAACCGCGATCTGCTCCAGCAGCGTGCGCTCAGGTCCGGTCAGCAGGTCGTAGCTCCACCGCACCGTGGCGGACAGGCTGCGGTGGCGGGAGTCGGCCGGTCGCGCGGCAGCGGCAAGCAACCGGAAGCGGTCGTCGAGGCGGGCGGCGAGCTCGCGCAACGGGATGGAGGCCGCACGGGCCGCCGCGAGCTCGAGGGCGAGCGGTAGCCCGTCGAGACGCGCGCACACGTCCAGCAGGAGTCCGGCGTTGTCCGGTGTGACGGCGAAACCTGGCCGGACGGCAGCAGCCCGGTTCGCAAACAGCCGCACAGCCTCGCAGTCCGCGATCTGGTCCCACGGGGCATCCGGAGCGGCCAGGAACAATGGTCCTACCGGGTGGAGATGCTCGCCCAGCACCCCGAGCAGCTCGCGACTGGTCGCCAACACACGGACCCGCCTGGTCCGTTCCAGAACGGCCGCGACCAGCGCAGCGCAGCCGTCGAGGACATGCTCGCAGTTGTCCAGCACGAGCACGCTCTCGCATCCATCGAGAGCCGCCGCGATCGTCCTGCCCAGTTCCTGCCCCGGTTCCGCACGGACGTCGAGGGCCGCCGCGACCGTCTCCTCGATCCGGGCCCCGGCCGCAAGGGGCGTCAGGTCGATGAAGAACGCCCCTGCCACATGGCGGTCGGTGAACCGCTGGGCCACCTCGACCGCAAGCCTGGTCTTGCCCGCGCCACCCGGGCCGATGAGCGTAATAAGACGCTGCCGGGCGAGCAGTGTCGCCACCTCGGCCTGTTCCTGGTCTCGACCGACGAACTCGCTGATCGGAGCGGGGAGCGTGGCGTGTGATCGCCCCGAGCGGGTCCTCGGGCTGGTCTCCCGGTCGAGTTCCGAGCTCTGCCGGAGCATCGCCAACTCGAGGCGATGCGTCTCCGGCTCTGGATCCACTCCCAGTTCTGTCACCAGTGACTGTCGCAGATGTGCGTACGCGGCGAGTGCCTCGGATTGCCGGCCACACCGATACAACGCCACCATCAGCAGTCTTGACAACGATTCCCGGAGCGGGTGCTGGGAGACCAGGGCCTCGAGCTCCGGCGCCACCTCGTGGTGAAGCCCTAATTGCAGGTCAGCCTCGGCCTTGAGCTCGGCGCACTGCTCGCGGAGACTGTCTAGCCGATCGGCCTCGTCGCGAGCGAACGCCTGCTCGACCCCGGTCATTGCGGGCCCGGTCCACAGATCCAACGCCTCGACCAGCAGGCGGTGCGCACGCTCCGGGGCCGCCGCCGCCCGACGGCCCTCGCCCAGCAACCGCTCGAACCGCACCGCGTCGATCGCATCAGGCGACACCTGCAACACATACCCACCGTCGCGGGTCACGAGCAGGCCGGCGTCGCCGCTCCGGCGGCCCGGCTCGAGCGCATTTCGCAAGCCGGAGATGGCCGTGTGGACCATCGTGGCCGCGGTCGGCGGTGGATAGCGGTCCCACAGCAACTCGATCAACCGAGCGACCGAGATCGGCGCCCGCTCTGCCACAAGGAGGCCGGCGAGCAAAGCCCGCTGCCGCGGGGACCCCAACGCCACAGCCGCTCCGGTCGCGTCGACCGCGCAGACCGGACCGAGCAGCCGGAACCCGACAACACGGTCACTGCGCGGTATGTCCACAGCGCAGGCTCCCGCGCGACCGCCGCGATAACAAGACGCGCAACTGACCGGCAGTCCCAAGCTTGGCTGTACCGCGGCGCCCTTTGCCTACCCGCGGCTGCCAACCCTGGTTCAAGCCTTCGCACGCCGCTCTCGACCGGCTGCCCGCCGGCGACCTGTGGGGCGGGGATCAAGGGACGGCGCGACGGCCGGCCGACGCTTCGCGGCAACCCTGGCCGCGGTGAGGCAGACGGCCAACCACATTGCTCCGATGAGCCAGCCGCCGACGACGTCACTGGCCCAGTGCACGCCCAGGTAGAGGCGGCTCAGGCCGATCATCGCGGCGGCCGCCGCCGCGATGGCGACGAGGAGTATCCGAGGTACTCGGCGCGGCCGCCGGGGGATCAGCACGAGGGCGAGTACACCCAGCACCGCGGCGGAAGCCAACGCGTGGCCGGACGGGAATGACTGGTTGGTCTCCAGCATGAGTTGGTCGATCCGGGGTGGCCGGGACCGGCCGACCAGCGGTTTGAGTACGACGATGAGGAGCCCGGCGCCGAGGGTGGTGCCCGCTACCAGCAGGGCCTCGGACCAGCGGCGGCGCCAGGCCAGGGCGGTGGTCGTGACGAGCGCGACCGAGGTGACGACCGCGGTGCCGCCGACGGTGGTGACGACGACCATGAGCGTGGTCAGGTCGGGCGTGCGGTGGCCCAGTACCCAGCTCAGCACAGGGCCGTCGATCGCGGTGATGCCTTCGCCGTCCACGACGTTGTCCGACAGCTCACCGACGACCAGGACCAGCGCGGCAACGACCAGCGAGCCGATCAGTACATCGCGGTGCAGGGCCGGTGCGGGTGCTCCGGCGGGCCGGCCGCGGCCGCTCGGTGGCGTCGGTGTGGTCCGGTTGCGGCGGATGTGTCGGAACACCAGTACCCCGATCGTCGCCGTCCCCGTGACCACCCCCACCAGTACCGCGCCGGCTCCGAGCCAGTGCTGCGCCCGTTGCCACGATGAGCCCACCAGGTAGCCGAGCACGATGACGGTGCTCGCCCACAGCACCCCGCCGGCGGCGTTCCAGGTCATGAACCGCCTGGCGGGCATGTTGACCGCGCCGGCGGCTGCGGGGACGACCGCGCGGAGCACCCCGACCCACCGCCCGAGGAAGACGGCCGGGCCGCCTCGGTGCTCCAGCAAGCTCTCGGCGCGGTCCCAGCGGTCTTCACCGACCCACCGGCCGAGGCGGCCGGACCGGAGTGTGGGCCCCGCGAGCCGGCCCGTCCCGTATCCCGCGAGGTCGCCCAGTACGGCGCCGATGACGCCCCCGGCAATCATGCCGGCGAGGCTCACCTGTCCGCTGCCCGCCAGCACGCCACCGAGCAGCATCGCGGTCTCACCGGGAATGACCAGGCCCACGAACGCCGCGGACTCGAGGAACGCAAAGAGCCCCATCATGGGGTAGGTCCATGCCGGACCGGCCCCGCTCAGCAGGGAGATCAGCTCCCTCATCGCGGGAGGCCCGCTTCGGTGGGCGCGGGCCGTCCTGAGTTGATGTCCACTGTGCGATCTTGTCCAGGACATCGTGTGAGGCTGATGAAAGCACGGTGTGAGTGGCTGCGCACACCGGCCGTTCGCGCGGTGCGCGAATCTCACATGTTGCTCACATGATCGGCGCCCTAATCTCGGTCGGGTGCGGGTGCTGATCGTTGAGGACGAGCCGAGGATGGCGGCGTTGCTGCGCCGCGGCCTCGCGGAGGACGGCTACGCGGTCGACATCGCCAGTACCGGGACGGACGCGCTCTGGCAGGCCACCGAGTTCGCCTATGACGCCGTGGTCCTCGACGTGATGCTGCCCGGGCTGGACGGCATGGAGGTCTGTCGGCAGCTCCGCGACCGAGGCCGTTGGATGCCGGTGCTGATGCTGACTGCCCGCGACGCCGTGGACGACCGCATCCGGGGACTCGATGCCGGCGCCGACGATTACCTGACCAAGCCGTTCAGCTTCGGCGAGCTCGCCGCCCGGCTCCGCGCCCTGATCCGGCGTGGGACCGGGGATCGCCCGACCACGCTCACGGTCGGCGAGCTGCGGCTGGATCCGGCGACCCACCGGGCCTGGCGCGGTACCTCGGAGCTCACGCTCTCGGCCAAGGAGTTCGCCCTGCTCGAGCTGTTCATGCGCCATCCCGGGCAGGTACTGAGCCGGACCCGGATCATCGAGCATGTCTGGGACTTCTCCTATGACGGTGTGTCCAACATCGTCGACCAGTACGTGGCGTACCTGAGGCGCAAGGTGGACCGCCCGTTCGGGGATGAGAGGCTGGAGACGGTTCGGGGCGTCGGCTACCGGATGCGCGTACCGGAGGAGGCGCCCCAGTCGGTGGCCTCCGGTTAGGCAAGGAGCCCAGAATGCCCCTGCGGCTGCGCCTGGCGTTGTTGTTCGCGCTGGTGACCGTGCTGGTGATCGGGGTCGCCAGCATCGGCTTCCTGCTCCAGCTGCGCGTCAGCCTGGATGCCTCGCTGGACAGCTCGCTGGTGACCAGGGCGTCGGCGCTGGTCGACGAGGTGAACGCGGCCGGCCTGGGTAGCCTGCGTCTCGGTCAGGATGAGGAACCCGCCCAGTTCCTCACCGTGGACGGTCGGGTGCTGGCCTCGTCTCCGGAGCTCGCCGACCGGCCGGCGCTCTCTGCCGCGCAGCGCCTCGCGGTCGGGGGCGGGCAGGTGCTGACGTTCACCACTGAGCTGGCCCAGGAGCGCACCCGAGTCCTGGCGCGGACCACCGGCGTACCGGGCACGCTGGTGGTGGTCGGGATGGGGACCGACATCTCGGATGCGGCGGCCGACCACGTCGAGTCGGCGATCCTGCTCGGCGGCCCGCCGGCCGTCCTGGTGGCCGGTCTCGGAGCCTGGTTGCTGGCCGGCGCCGCGCTGCGCCCGGTGGAGCGGATGCGCCGGGAAACGGCGGACATCAGCGAACACGACAACTCGATGCAGCTGGCGGTGCCGCCCACCCGGGACGAGATCGCGGCCCTGGCCACGACGATGAATGCGCTGCTGGGCAGGTTGCGGGCCGCGGTCACCCGGGAACGTGGTTTTGTCGCCGACGCGGGACACGAGTTGCGCACCCCGCTGGCCATGCTGCGCGCCGAGCTGGAACTCGCCGCCCGGCCGGGGCGCAGCCGTGCCGAGCTGGCCGAGGCGGTCGCCGCGGCCGGGCTGGAGACCGAGCGGCTGATCCGGTTGTCGGAGAACCTGCTGCTGCTCGCGCGCGCCGAAGGGGAGCAGACCTTTGTCCGGGCCAACCCGACTCCGCTGCACGAGCTACTGACCGCGGCGGCCCGTGCCGCGAACGCGGGCGCCGCCGACCGGTCGATCAGCGTCGAGGTCGACTGCCCCGCCGAGCTGACCGCGGTCGCCGACCCGGACAGGCTTCGACAGGCGATCGACAACCTGCTCGACAATGCCCTGCGTCACAGCCCGAGCGGCGGCCAGGTGCTGCTGCGCGCCCGCGAGCGTGCCGCGCCATCGGTCCTGGAGATCTCGGTACGGGACCACGGGCCCGGCTTCCCGGACGAGTTCATTCCACACGCCTTCGAGCGCTTCCGCCGAGCGGACAACGCGCGCGCCCGCGCCGACGGGGGCGCCGGCCTCGGTCTGGCCATCGTGGCGGCCATCGCCACGGCGCACAACGGCAAGGCCACGGCCGGCAACCATCCCACGGGCGGGGCGATCGTCGTCCTGCACCTTCCGGCACACCAACTCGAGCGGCCGCGGCCCGCCGTGCGCTCCTAGCCATCTCGGTACGGGTCGCGGCGGGTCGAGCCCTCGGGATTAGTGCCGAGGGCAGTTGCCCCCCGGCCGGTGGGCGGGCACCTGGTCCGGAGACTTGATCAGTATGGAAACCACGTTAGGCAGGACGGCGTAAGCGCTGCGCCATCCGGAGGCAAACGCTCGGCAAGATCCGGACGGTTGCCGGGGTGATCCGCCCTGAGTTCGGTGCGACAAGCGGACAAGGGTGGCCTCTGAGCGCTCGACGGTGACCGCCGGCCCGCTGTTTACCGAGCGCTGGATGTGGCCTGGTCGGGGCGTGGTCTCGGGCTGCCTAGCTTCGATCACATGTTGATGATCACGAACCGGGGGCGTTCCGCCGCGCGGCCAGGCCCACCGAGGCGCGGCTCGCGACCACGCGGGGCGACCTGGCGGCGTGTGCTGGGTGCCGGCCTCGCGTTGGTGTTGCTGCCGGTGCTGGTCTCCTACGGGCGGGCGCTCGGGTACCCAGGGCAGGCCTCGTTCAGTGTGCGCACCGTGGAGTGGATCAGGGACAACGGCGGCGGCGGGCTCGTCGATGCCGCGGAGAACTGGTGGTACACCCGCGATGCCCCACCAACCTCGGCGCCGGAGCCGGAGCTGGCGTCCAGGGTGCCCGTCCCGCCGCCCGGCGCTCCTGCCCCGCTCGCCGCGATCGGTCCGCACCTGGCCGCCGGTGAGGGCGCCTGGACAGCGGGGCCGAAGACCGCCACCGGGCGTACCCCGATGCTGGTCACCTACGTGCGACCCGACCCGGTTCATCCCGGAGTGCTGGCCGCCGTCGCACGGTTCGACCAGAATCAGGTCAGGGCGCGGATCATCGCGGGCACGCGGGAGCCCGACCAGCAGAGCTGGCCCGAGGGCGGGCAGGTGCCGCCCGAGCAGCGCGGCGCCCTGGTAGCCACTTTCAACTCCGGTTTCAAGATGGCCGACGCGCAGGGCGGGTTCTACGCCGATGCGCGGATGGCCAGGCCGCTGCGCGACGGCGCGGCATCGCTGGTCGTCGACGCCACCGGGCGGATCTCGGTCGACCGGTGGGGTCGTGATCGACGGTTCGGCCCGGATATCGCCGCCGTACGCCAGAACCTGGTGTTGATCGTGGACAACGGTGCGCCGGTTCCGGGTCTCGAGTTCAACCGGGACAATCGGTGGGGCAGCGCCAAGAACCAGCTCCAGTACACCTGGCGCTCGGCGGCCGGAGTCGACCCGGGGGGCAACCTCTTCTACGTGGCCGGGGACAAGCTGACACTGGCCACGTTGGCCAAGGCGCTCGCGGACACCGGGGCCACCCGGGGCATGGAGCTGGACATCCACCCGGCGGAGGTCCATCTGTTCGCCTACCGGTACGGGCCCGACGTGGCCGGGCCGGTACCCACCGCGCTGCTGGCCAATATGCTCGGCCCCACGGATCGATACCTGCAACCCGACCAACGTGACTTCGTCGCCCTCACCGCGCGCTGAGCCCCCTGTCGGACCGGCCAGCGGGCCGTCGGCTTCGTCTCATCGCATGTACATGGTCGGTGAGCAGGGTGTGGGCTATGAGCAGAAATCCCGGTACGTATTCGGTACGAGGGTGGGCCTCCGTCGCTGGTGGGGTAGCGACGGCGCTGGTGCTCACCGCCTGCACCACGGCCGCCCCGACCAGCGCGGGCGCGCCGACCGATACGGCCGGCCCCTCCGCCGAGGCCGCGAGTGCCCCGCCGGCCGCCGCTCCGCCCGAGACCACCACCGGCGGCGCGGAGGTCAACCCGTCCGGTGACATTCCCGACAACCAAGCCTTCGTGCCGTACTCCCCGCCGGGCGCGAGGTTCACGGTCTCGGTGCCGGAAGGCTGGTCGCGGTTGATCCAGGACGGCGGCGTCGCCTTCACCGACAAGCTCAACAGTGTGCGGATCGCGGCCGGCCCACAGCCGCAGGCACCGACGGTCGAGTCCGTGCGAGCCCAGGAGCTGCCCGCGCTGCGGGCCAGCGTGCCCGGCTACCAGGAGGGCACACTCGGCACCGTGAGCCGGTCGGCGGGTCCGGCCATACTGATCACGTACGGGGCCATCTCCGACCCGGACCCGGTGACGGGCAGGTCCCGGCCGAATGACGTCCAGCGCTACGAGTTCTGGCACACCGGCCAAGGCGTCACTCTCACCCTGTCCGGGCCGAAGGGCGCGGACAACGTCGACCCGTGGCGCAAGGTCACCGACTCGCTGCGGTGGACCCCGTGACCGAGCCGCCGGTCAGCTCCGGTTCGTCATCCGCGCGGCGGGTCCGGGGTCCGGCGCTCGAAGGGCGCTCGCTGCACCGCTTCTACCGCGTCGGCGACGAGGAGACCCTCGCGCTGCGAGGCGTGGACGTGCAGGTGGAGCCGGGTGAACTGGTTGCCGTGGTCGGTCCCTCCGGGTCGGGCAAGTCGACGCTGCTGGCCTGCCTGGCCGGACTGGACCAACCGGACGGTGGCTCTGTCGTGATCGCTGGTACGCCGATCAGCCACCGGTCCGAACGGGCCCGCGCCCGGATCCGGGCCCGCCACGTCGGGATGATGTTCCAGTCGGCGAACCTGGTCGAGCACCTGACGGTCGAGCAGAACGTGGCGTTGGTCCAGCACCTGGCTGGTGTCGCCGACCGGGCCGACCGGGCCGCGCTGCTCGACTCGCTCGGGCTGTCGCATCTTGCGCGGAGGTATCCGAGCCGGCTGTCCGGAGGGGAGTCCAGCCGGGCCGGTTTGGCGGTGGCACTGGCCAACGAGCCCGAGGTGCTGCTGGCCGACGAGCCCACCGGAGAGCTCGATACCGACACCGAGGCGGAGGTGCTGGCGCTACTGCGCCGAACCGCGCAGCGCGGGGCGGCGGTGCTGATCGCCAGCCACAGCGACGCCGTCGCGGCAGCCGCGGACCGGCGGATCGCACTGGCCGACGGACAGCTGGTGGCACCGTGATGAGCAGCGGCGCCGACCTCGAACGCCCTTCACCCGAGGACGACCTGCCCCAGGCGGACCTGGTCGAATGCCGCCGGGTGAGCCGCCACTACCGGGCGGGACCGGCCGACGTTCTCGCGGTCAGTGACGCGGACTGCTGGGTCAGCCCGGGCATGCTGGTGGCGTTGACCGGGCCGTCCGGGTCGGGCAAGTCCAGCCTGCTGTACCTGCTGGCCGGTCTCGAGCGGCCCACCTCCGGGCGAATCAGCTGGCCCGCGCTCGGCGGGGTGCCCCGTGACCTGCCCGGAGCGGTCGCGATGATGTTCCAGGGGCCGAGCCTGTTGCCCGACCTCGACGTCATCGAAAACGTCGGGCTGCCCCTACTGCTCACCGGCGAACCGGCCGGGGCCGCGACCGCGCGGGCCGCCGAGATGCTGCGCACGGTGGGTATCGCGGAACTCGGCGCGAAGCTGCCGGAAGAGCTTTCCGGTGGCCAGGCGCAACGGGTCGCCCTGGCCCGGGCACTGGTCACCCGTCCCCGGTTGATCCTGGCCGACGAGCCGACCGGCCAGCTCGACCGGGCCACCGGCAGCCGTGTCATCTCCGTGCTGCGGCAGGCGGCCCTGGAGTTCGGCGCCGGGCTGGTGGTGGCCACCCATGACCACGCCGTCGCCGACCGGTTCGACGTTCGATGGCGAATGTGCAACGGCCGACTCGCCGCGGCCGAGGACGTCGGTGACCGGGCGACCCCGTCGGCGGGGGTCGGGCGATGAAGCTGACCTGGCTGCTCGGACTGCTGCGCCACCGCGGCCCCCGGCTGGTTGCCACGGCGGCCGGCGTCGCGATCGCGGTGGCCCTGCTCGGCACCCTCGCCGCGTTCCTCGCCGCGTCCACGGCCACCATGACCGACCGCGCCACCCGCGCTGTCGCCGTGGACTGGCAGGTACAGGTTGCACCTGGCGGGGCACCGGCTCAGGTGCTCGACGCGGTCCGCGCCGCGCCGGGCACCACCGCCGCAGTACCGGTCGACTTCGGCCAGACCAGCGGACTCGTCGCGGTGACCCGGGCCACCGGGAACCCGGCCGCCACGACGACCCAGACCACCGGCCCGGGCGTCGTCCTCGGCCTGCCTGAGGACTACCGCTCGCTGTTCCCCGACGCCGTCCGTGTCCTGGCCGGCAGCGGCGGGGTGCTACTGGCCCAACAGACCGCCGCGAACCTACACGCCGCGCCCGGGGACACGATCCAGATCAACCGCTCGGGGCTGGCACCGGCGTCGGTACGGGTGGGCGGGATCGTCGCCCTTCCCCAGGCCGACTCACTGTTCCAACGGGTCGGCGCGGCGCCGAAGTCCCAGCCCCCGGCGCCGCCGGACAACGTGTTGCTGCTGCCCGAGGCACAGTGGCACCAGGTGTTCGACCCGCTCGCGCCAGCTCATCCCGACCAGCTCAGCACCCAGATCCACGCGGCGCGCAGCCACCGGCTGCCGGCCGATCCGGCGCAGGCGTACAACACGGTGGTGGGGGCGGCGCACAACCTCGAGCTGCGCGCCGCGGGGGCCGCGATGGTCGGGGACAACCTCGCCGCCACCTTGGACAAGGCCCGGGGCGACGCCGCGTACGCGCAGGTGTTGTTCCTGTTCCTCGGCCTTCCAGGGGCGGTACTGGCGGGGTTGTTCACCGCCGCGGTCGCTGCCGCCGGCACCGGTCGGCGGCGCCGCGAACAGGCCCTGCTGCGCGCCCGCGGCGCCGATGCCGGCCAGTTGGTCCAGCTCGCCGCCGTCGAGGCCGCCGCCGTCGGGGTGGCGGGCTGCTTGGCCGGTCTCGGGGCGGCGACGCTGATCGGGTGGCTGATGTTCGGCTCGGCGCGGTTCGGCTCGACCACCGCAAACGCCGTTGTGTGGGGAGCGGCCGCCACATCGACCGGACTGGTGATCGCGGCCGCCACGATCCTGCTGCCGGCGTACCGCGATCTGCGCACCGCGACGGTGGTGGCCGGGCGGGTGGACGTCGGGCGGGCGGAGGCACCCAGGTGGTCGCGCTACGGCCTTGACCTGTGGTTGCTCGCCAGCGGCGGCGCGGTGTTCTGGGCGACCAGCCGGTCGGGCTATCAGTTGGTGCTGGCGCCCGAGGGGGTGCCCGGGATCTCGGTGTCCTACTGGGCGTTCGCCGGGCCGGCGTTGCTCTGGGCCGGGTCCGGACTGCTTGTATGGCGGCTGGTCGAGTTGTTGCTTGGGCGCGGCCGCCCCATCGTGGCCGCGATGCTCGCGCCGCTTGCCGGCAACCTGGCCACCACGTCGGCGGCGATGCTGTCGCGGCGCCGCCGCCCGCTGGCCCGCTCGATCGTGCTGCTCGGGCTCGCGGTCGCCTTCGCCGCCTCCACGGCCACGTTCAACGCCACCTATCGGCAGCAGGCCGAGGTCGACGCGCAGCTCACCAACGGAGCCGACGTGACCGTCAGCCAACCGCCGGGTGGCGTCTCCGGCCCCGCCGCGGCCGCGCAGCTCGCCGCGGTGGCAGGGGTCCGGGCGGCCGAGCCGATCCAACACCGGTTCGGCTACGTCGGAACCGACCTTCAGGACCTTTACGGGATCAACCCCGCCACCATTACCCGGGGCACCTCGCTGCCGGACCAGTATTTCCAGGGCGGCACCGCGGCGGAGCTGCTCGGTCGCCTCGCCGCCGCCCCGGACGCGATCCTGGTCAGCGCCGAAACCGTCAACGACTTCCAGCTGCGCCCCGGCGACCTGCTCAACCTGCGCCTGCCCGACGCACGGACCGGTCAGCTCATCCCGGTCCCCTTTCACTACGCGGGCATCGTCACCGAGTTCCCCACCGCGCCCAAGGACAGCTTCCTGGTAGCGAATGCCGCCTACCTGGCAACGGCCACCGGGAGCGATGCGGTCGGGGCATTCCTCGTCGACACCGGGGGTCGGGACACCGCCGCCATCGCCGGCCGCATCCAGGCGCTGCTCGGCCCGTCGGCCACGGTCACCGACGTTGGCACGGTGCGCGGCCAGGTCGGCTCCAGCCTCACCGCGGTGGACCTCGCCGGCCTGACCCGTATCGAGCTCGGGTTCGCCCTGGTTCTGGCGGCCGCCGGTGGTGGGTTGGTGCTGGCCCTTGGGCTGGCGGAGCGCCGGCGAGGCATCGCCATCGCCGTCGCGCTCGGTGCCCGCCGCCGTCACCTGCGCCGGCTCGCCGCGAGCGAGGCGCTCGTCCTCGGCGCTGCCGGCCTGGGGGCCGGGGCCGCGACCGGCTGGGCGCTCGCCGAGATGCTGGTGGCGGTACTCACCGGCGTGTTTGACCCGCCACCGGCCACCATCGCGGTGCCCTGGGCCTACCTGGTCGTCGTCACCGTCTCCACCCTCGGTGCCCTCGCCGTCGCCACGGTCATCGCCACCCGCCCGGCCGGGCAACCCGACATTGCGCCATCGCGACAGGCATAAGGAGTTACGACGGCGCACCCGTAGTCCGGAGCGGCCTGAGCGTCGGTCGACGAGTTGGTACCGGTTGGAACGGTCGGTCAGAGAAGTCTACGGCCAACAGGACGTCGAGTCCGCCGAGGCGCGCAATCGTTTCGTCCCGGCCGGCCGTCGATCAGGCTGAGGAGATGATCGGGATACCGAGGTCCACAACGGTCGACAAGGGATTGTGGCTCTACCGTCCGGCGGGATCGTGCGAAAGTCAGTACCCCTTCTCGTTTGAGTAGAGGTTTCGAAGGGGCTGGCCGTTGAGCCACCGGTGAAGGTTGTCGCAGAAGAGGTCCGTCAGTATGGCGTTCTCCACGTCGACGGTAGAGGCGGAATGGGGGGAGATGATCACGTTGGGCATGCCCCACAGGGGTGAGTCCTCGGGCAACGGCTCCACGGTGACGACGTCCAGACAGGCGCCACCGAGGTGGCCATCGGCGAGTGCCTCGATCAAAGCCGCTTCCTCGATGACTGGGCCGCGGGCGATGTTGACCACGATTGCGCCAGCCGGTAGGAGGCCGAGCCGACGCTTGTCCAGCAGGCCCTGGGTCTGCGGCGTGAGTGGACAACACAGCACAATGGCGTCCACCTCTGGAAGGAGTTCGTCCATCGATGCTAACTCGACGATCTTGCTGACGGATGGGGCATCGACATTGTGCGGGTCCCGGGCCGCACCCCAGACCTCGACACCCATCGCAGTGAAGACCTCAGCGACCTTGCGGCCGATCTGCCCAAGGCCGACGATCATCACCCGGCGGCCCGCCAACTGCCGGGTGGTGTAGCGCTCCCAATGGCGTGCCGCCTGTCGGGTGGCGATGACAGGCAGCCCCTTGACGAAGTGCAGCACGCCCGTCAACGCGAATTCGGCCAAGGGGACAGCATGAACGCCCGCCGCTTTGGTGAAAATGATCTCTGTGCGGTCGAGCTCTGTGCGTTGGAGGAACTGGCCGATCCCGGAACTGGTCGCCTGTACCCACCGCAGGTCGGGGCAGTTGCCTGGCATTCCGGCGGGCGCGTACCAGTCGAAGTCGAAGCTGACATGCGCGGCGGACAGTAAGGAGCGCCACTGATCGAGTTGCCCGTCGGTGAGCTGACGGCTCGTGCCGACATGGTCAGCTCGATAACGCGGAACAGGCAACAGATGGGGTGCGTAGAGCACCTCGATGCAGGGATCGACCGCGGCAATACGGTCCACGTGTTCCTGTTCGAGCGGAGATCCGATCAGCACCCTCAAGGTGGCTTCTCGGCTCATTGCGAACCTCCTTCCCGTCCGGTTACAACTGCACGCCTCGCGTCAATGCTCCGTCCACAACTAAGTTGGTCCCGCTCGTGAAGCTGGACACGGGGCTGGCAAGGAACGTGACGGCGGCGGCCATCTCCTCCGCTGTGCCGAGGCGGCCGGTCGGGTTCAGCGCCAGCGTCGCCGCGAACCGTTCCGGGTTGTTGCGCCGCGTGTTGTCCCAGCTGCCACCCTCGAACAGGGTGTTGCCCGGTGAGACGGTGTTGGCGCGGATGCCCCCGGGTGCGAGCCGGTAGGCCAGTCCCTGCGTGTAGTGGACCAGGGCCGCCTTGATCGCACCGTACGGACCCTCGAAGAAGTCGATCTCCCGACCGGACACACTGGACACCGTGATGATCGATCCAGCCGTGCTCTGCTCCAGGTAGGGGAGCGCCGCGTTCACCATCCGGACCGCGCCCATGAGGTCGATGGTGAAGCACTTCTGCCAGGTTTCCTCGGTGTCCGCGGTGGACATCGCGCTGACGTTCGCCACCACGACGTCGATGCCAGCTAGTGCCGCGGCGGAGGCTGTCACCCACTCGGCCAGCGCCACGCCGTCCGCCACGTCCACCGCCGAGCCGATCGCCTTGCCGCCGGTGGCGAGGAGCTCAGCTTCGGTCGCCGCTACCGCGTCGGCGTTCCGAGCGCAGAACGCCACCTCAGCGCCCTCCTCGAGCAGAGCGCGCACGATGGCGCGGCCGATGCCACGGGTGCCGCCGGTGACCAGCGCTTTGCGTCCGGTGAGTTGCAGGTCCATGCCGTTGGTGTTCCTCTCGATCGGTGGAGCCGGGACGGGTCAGGACAACCTGACCTTGGCGTCCAGCAGCCCGTAGCAGATGTCCACAAGGATGTTGGCCACGACGACGAAAGCCGAGGCGAGCAGGACCAGGCCGATGATCGTCGGAAGATCCTGCTTGGTGAGCGAGTTGATGGCCAGCTCGCCCAGCCCGGGCAGGCCGAAGACGTTCTCAGTCACGATGGCGCCGCCCAGTAGGGTGCCGACGTCGATGCCGAACTGGGTGAGGATCGGCGTCAGTGCGGCCGGTAGCCCGTGCCGGTACACCACACGGCTCTCCCGCAGGCCCTTGGCCCGCGCCGTGCGGATGTAGTCCTCGCCCATCACGTCGAGCATCGATCCACGGGTCAGCCGCACGTAGGTGGCCGCGGTCACCAGCGCGATGGTCAGCCAGGGCAGGACGAGATAGCGGGACCACTGCAACGGGTCCTGGGTCAGTGGGATGTATCCCGCCGCCGGGAACCAATCGATGCCCATCAGGTGCAGTCGAAAGAACAGCACCAGCAGCAGGACCTCGCCGAGCAGGAACGTCGGCATCGAGTAGAAGAACAGCGCCAGCCCGGTCGTCGCCCGGTCCACCAGCGACTGCGGCCGGGTGGCGGCCAGGACGCCGGTGCTGACGCCGATGACCAACCAGAGGACGGCTCCACCGGCCACCAGGGACGCCGTCACCGGCAGTGCCTGCTCGATCAACGAGGTGACCGGCTGCGAGTTGGCGTAGGAGTAGCCGAAGTTTCCGTGCAGGGCTTTCCAGAGGAAGCTGCCGTACTGGGCGAGGATCGGTCGGTCCAGCCCCAGGTTGTGCCGGATGGCCTCGACGGTCTCCGCGCTGGCCTGCTTGCCGGCCAGCGTACGGGCCACGTCGTGCGGTGCGATGAAGTACATCAAGAACACGATGGTCGCGACGAGCCACACCACCACGACGCCGAAGGCGATTCGGCGGATCAGGAATCGCACCATTCACAAATCCCTGTCTCGCGGTCCGCTGTGGCTGATCATCGGCCCGTGGTGCGGAATTGGTCACCACGCGGGTCGAACGCGTCACGCACGGAGTCGCCCAGCAGGTTGAACGCCATGGTGGTGATGAGCAGCGCCAGTCCGGGGAAGGCCACGAACCACCAGGCGACCCGGTAGTACGGGAGCGACTCGGCCAGCATGTTGCCCCACGTCGCCGTCGGTGGCAGGACCCCGATGCCGAGGAAGGACATCGTCGACTCGAAGACGATCGACAGCGGGATCAGCATCGTCGCGTAGACGATCGTCGGAGCCAGCACATTGGGCAGGATGTCGACGAACATGATCCGCAGGTCGCTGGCACCGGACAGCCGGGACGCCTCGATGTACTCCTTCTCCCGGATGGACAGAACCTGCCCGCGGATGATCCGCCCGACCGATGCCCACGAGAAGAACGCGATCACGGCCACGGAGATGAGCAGGCTCGGGCCGATCAGGGAGACGAGTGCGATGGCGAAGACGAGGAACGGCAGCGACAGTACGACGTCCATGAGCCGGGACAGAACGCCGTCGACCGTGCCGGCGAAGTACCCGGCCAGCAAGCCCACGATCACGCCCACCAGCACGGCAAGGCCCGCGGCGACCACACCCACCAGCAGCGAGATCCGTGCACCGTAGATGACCCGGAGGAAGACGTCCCGTCCAAGGTCGTCGGTGCCGAAGTAGAACGTCGACCCCGGACCGACCGGGATGCCGTCCGGGGTAAGTCCCGTCGTCCGGAACTGGGTGTCGGGACTGTGGCCGAGGACATGGGCGATCAACGGGGCGAGGAGGGCCAGCAGCACGATGGCCGTGATCACCACCGCCGACCCGATCGCGACCTTGTCCCGGCGCAGCCGGGCCCACGCCAGTTGCCACGGGCCGCGGCCGTGGATGGCCGCGGGCGCGGCTGGCGTCGCGCCGGAGGTGATGGTCGCGACCGCGGGCGTCGACGTCATGCGGTCCTCCCGGGTTCGCTGTCGGGGATCGGATAGTGACAAGCGAAGGCGTGGGTCGGCACCGCGTCCGGTTCGGAGCCGACCGTCAGCTCGGGATCGTCGATCCGGCATCGCTCCCGCGCTCGAGGGCACCGCGGATGGAACCGGCATCCGGTCGGTGGGTGGACCGGCGAGGGCACGTCGCCGGTGAGCACGATGCGCGCGCCGTCGTCGACCTGATCGGGGTCCGGGTTGGGGACCGCGGACAGCAGTGCCTGGGTGTACGGGTGGCGAGGATGCGTGAACAGGTCCTCGGTCTCGGCGATCTCCACGATCCGGCCGAGGTACATCACCGCGATCCGGTCGCTGACGTGGCGGACGACAGACAGGTCGTGGGCGATGAAGAGGTAGGTCAGCCCGAGTTGGCGCTGCAGTTCGGCCAGCAGGTTGATGATCTGGGCCTGGATGGACACGTCGAGCGCGGAGACCGGCTCGTCGCACACGACCAGCTCGGGATTGAGGGCGAGCGCCCGCGCCAACCCGATCCGCTGCCGTTGGCCGCCGGAGAACTCCGTGGGGAAGCGGTTGTAGTGCTCGGGGCTCAGGCCGACCAGTCGCATGAGCTCCTGCACCCGCCGCTTGCGCTCCTCGCCGGAGGCGACTCCGTTGTTGGCGAACGGATCCCCGATGATGGATCCGACCCGGCGGCGCGGATTGAGGGAGCCGTACGGGTCCTGGAAGACCATCTGCATCTTGCGGCGGAGGGGACGCAGCCGCCGTCGGGACAGTGCGGAGATGTCCTGGCCGTCGAACGAGATGGTGCCCGATGTGATGTCGTGAAGCCTGGTGATGCACCGGGCCAGCGTCGACTTGCCGCATCCGGACTCGCCGACCAGGCCGAGGGTCTCGCCCCGGCGCACGGTCAGGTTGATCCCGGCCAACGCGTGCACGTGCTCGCTCGGACGCCCGAACCGGCGGCCGGACCTGACCGGGAACCGCTTCACGATGTCCACCAGTTCCAGCAGTGTCTCCGGGTCGGTCGTGTCGACCCGTGACACGGCCCCCTCGGTCATGCCGACGCCGCCGAATCGACGGCGGTTTCCCGTTCGACCGTGCCGTCGTCGTGCGAGGCGAGGCGGCGGCGCAACACGGCCTGCGCGTCGGTCCCGATCGCGTCCGGCGGTAGCCAGCAGGCGGACGCATGGTCCTGTCCACCCTCCACGTCCCGCATCGGCGGCTCGTCGGACCTGCACCGGTCGGTCGCGTAGTCGCACCGGGGCTGGAAGGGGCATCCCGGCGGCATCCGCAGCAGGCTCGGCGGCAGGCCAGGGATCGACCGCAGGGCACTCCCGCGGTCGCCGCGCTGGGGGAGCGAGTTGATGAGACCTTCGGTGTAGGGGTGGTGCGGTTGGTGGTACAACGTTCGCTTGTCGGCGTATTCCAACGGTTTGCCCGCGTACATCACGACGACGCGGTCGGCGACGTCGGCGATCACTCCGAGATCGTGCGTGATCAGGATGACCGCCGTTCCGAACTCCCGCTGCAAACTCTTGATCAGCGTCATGATCTGCGCCTGCACAGTCACGTCGAGAGCCGTCGTCGGCTCGTCGGCGATGAGCAGCTTCGGATTGAGCGCCAGCGCCATCGCGATCATGACCCGCTGGCGCATGCCACCGGAGAACTGGTGCGGGTAGTCGCGCACCCGCTGCGCCGGGGTCGGAATCCCTACCAGTTCCAACAGTTCGACGGCCCGCTGTCGGGCGTCCTTCCGGCTCACCGACTCGTGGGCCCGGATCATCTCGACGATCTGCCAGCCGACCCGGTAGTTCGGGTGCAGGCTGGACAGTGGGTCCTGGAAGATCATGCCGATCTGAGCGCCTCGGATCCGGCGAAGCTCCGAGGCCGGCGTGGTGAGCAGGTCTCTGCCCTCGAACCGGGCCTGCCCGCTCACCCGCGCGCCGCGGGTCAGTCCGACGATCGTCTGCGTGGAGACGCTCTTTCCCGAGCCCGACTCCCCGACGATGCCGAGCGTCTCGCCCGGCTCGACATCGAAGCTGACACCGCGCACGGCGGGCAGCACACCGTCCGGAGTAGCGAACGACACGTGCAGGTCCTCTACCTCAAGTAGCGACATGAGGGGTTATCCGTTCAGCCACACGTTGGTGATGTCGAAGTTCTCGTTGATCGGGAGGTAGACGGTGTTCTGCAGCCGGGAGGACTTGTAGAGCGGAACATCCACATTGGCCAGTGGGACCAGGGCCGCGTCCCGCATGGTCTGCAGCGACGCCTGCTGCCACAGGTTCGCCACCTGTGACTCCTGTGAACTCGGCAGGGAGAGCGCCTGCTTGATCAGGTTGTTGGTGATCGGGCTGTTGTAGTCGCCGTAGTCCACGGAGTTCGGCCCGTAGTTCGTGCCGTCGGTCATTGGTTGCAGCACGGCCCGGCCGTTGACGCCGAACCAGTCCGGCACCCAGAACAGCAGTGCGACGTCCCAGGTGCCCCGCTGGCTGCTGGACGGGTCGGATATGTAGTGCACGGTGAAGTCGGTCTGGGTGGCCGAGATCATCTGGACGGTGATGCCGGCTGCCAGCAGGTCCGCCTGGATCAGCTGCGCGGTCTGCGGATTGTTCTGGGTGTTCGGGAAGAGCAGCTTGAGGGTGAGCCCGTTCGGGTAGCCGGCGGCGGCCAGCAGTTGCTTCGCCTTCCGCGGATCGCCGTGGTCACCTTCGGTGGGGTAGAGATTGAACGGCTGGAAGCCGACGTCGCCCTTGGCGAGAATCTGGCTCGCCGGCTGCGCGATCTTGCCGCCACCGAGTGTCTGGGCGATCGCGGTCTTGTCGATGGCGTACTCCACGGCCTGTCGGACCTGGAGGTTCTTCATCGCCGAGTTCTGGTCGGGACTCTGCTGGTTGAACACCGCGTAGCTCACCGCGGCGCTGGAGTTGACCGACAGGTTTGGATCGCCGGTCAGTCCGGGCAGGTCCGGTGTGGGCACGACGACGTCCCAGCCCATGTCGGTGGTCCCGGCCTGGATCTGCTGTTGGACGGCCTGCTGGGTCTCACCCTCGTTGATGACGATCTTGTCGACGTAGGCCTTGCGGATCGGGTCGCTGCTGGCTGTCCAGGCCGAGTTGCGGTCCAGCACGATCTGGCTGCCCGGCGTGTACTTGGTGATCTGGTACGGGCCGTCGGACAGGACGTGCGCGTCGAACTCCGGGCTGTTCGGCACGTAGTCCAGGTACTCGACGGGCACCGCCGAGGCGAAGGGCTCGGCGATGATGTCGAGGAAGTCGGCGGTGGGGTGGGTGAGCTTGAAGACGATGGTCTTCGAGTCCGGGGCCGTGACGCCCGAGATGTCCTGCCCCTTGATGTAGGCCGCGATGGCGGCCGCCGTGCCCGGGACTTTCGACTCGGCGGCGCAGTACGACGCCATCCCGTGGATCGTGCTGGTGAAGTAGCTCGGCGCGCCCACGGGCGCGACCGGGTTGCACATGCGCTTGAAACTGCGAACGAAGTCCTGGGCGGTCACCGACCGGGGCGGTGTCGAGTTCCACATCACCCCGTCGCGCAGGTGGATTGTGTACGTGTTGCCGCCGTCGGTGATGCCACCGTTCTGTTCGGTCGGCACCACGCTCGCGACATCGGCCACCGGCGTGTCCACCGTGGCGGTTTCAGTACTGGCCGGGTAGCTGAACAACTGCCGCGTCCAGGCACGTTCCTCGGTGTGGGTGTCGGTGTTGTAACCGGCGGTGGGATCGAGGAAGTCGACGTCGCCGACGCCGGCCAGGGTGAGCGTGCCGCCGGGGTGCGGCGTGGACGTGCCCGATGCGGTAGTGCTACCGCTGCACGAGGCCGCCATGACACAGAGGATGACGGCCCCGGTGATCAGGGTCAGGCGGCGGGCTGTGCGCACGATAGTGACCTCCACGCTGCCCACGACCGCCGGACAAGAGCAGTGGCGCAACCAGGGCATCTCGAATGAGCTGATCCGAAATCTCCGCGCCATCGCGGGAGAATCGGCTTCCGGGGAGCGGCTCGCCGTCCCGGCGGTGTCGGACAATGCGATTGCAAGATGTTGACATTCGGAACCTTAGCTAGTTGACTTCCGTGGCGTCAAGGTCGGGAGTGGGCGGGTGAGGGCAAGCCGGTCCGAGAGCATTTTCGCCTCTCAAACGGAATATCGCTGTCATATGAGAAACGTCCACGAAACAATTCCTGCGAGCCCGCGGCGGCGTGGGCGGACTGACCTCGCCCCATGTTGGGCTAGCCTTGCTAACATTCTCAATATCAACAACCTGTGCGGGGGTGGGTAATGCGCGACGGCGTGCTGGGCATCCAGCAACCCCGTCGACGAGGGCTTACCGACGAAGTCGCCGAGGGCATCCGCCACGCGATCTTTGACGGCTCGTTCGAGATGGGTGAGCACCTCAACGAGGTGGACATCGCCGAACGGTTGGAGGTGAGCCGAGGCCCGGTCCGGGAGGCCCTGGTGCAACTGCGCCAGGAGGGCATCGTGACGATGAAATGGCACCGGGGTGCGCACATCGTCCAGTTCACCGCCAAGGACGTGCGCGAGTTGGCAAGCTTGCGCACCGTGTTGGAGGTGTTCGCGATCCGCGAGGCCGCCGTCTCGGCCACTCAGGCCGACCTCGACCAGATGAACCAGGTCCTCACTGCGATGTCCCGGGCGCTGAACGACGAGAGCGACCACGCGATGATCCAGCTCGACCTGCAGTTCCACGACTGTCTGTACCGGGCGGCACGCCACGACCGGCTCTGGAACGCGTGGAGTTCCATTCGCTCGCAGGTGATGCTCTCCCTGCTGGTCAAGCGAGACACGTTCAACGAGTACTACCGCGACAAGGTCATCGCGGAACACCAGGACCTGCTGCGGGTGGTCGCCGCACGCGACCCCGAGGCCTGCGAACGCGCGATCCGTGAGCACCTGGCGGCCACTTACGAGCGGCTGGTGAGCCGGTTCCGCTCCGCGGACGAGGAAGCCGCGGAGCCGACCAAACGCTGAGGTCGGTCATCGCGAGATCGCCTCACGACGACCTTGGGTATCGTCAGTTTGTGGAATGTTGACATTCTGACATGGTTGGCGGCAGTGTTGGGGGCGGCCTCGGAAGGAGTTTCAAATGACTACCCGTCCCGGTTTCCATCTGGCGATACCGGTCGATGACCTCGGCAAGGCGAGAGACTTCTACGGCGGCGTGCTCGGTCTGAGCGAGGGCAGGTCAGCGAGCGTCTGGGTGGACTGGAACTTCTACGAGCACCAGGTGGTGACCCATGTCGTGGCGGACGCGGCGCGCCCCGCCGTCGCCGGGCACAATCCGGTGGACGGCCACGAGGTCCCGGTGCCGCACTTCGGGTTGATTCTGCCCATCTCGGACTTTCACGCCTTAGCGGACCGGTTGCGCGCGGCGGGCACGAAGTTCGTGATCGAGCCGTACCTGCGGTTCGAGGACGAGCCAGGCGAACAGTGGACGATGTTCCTCCTGGACCCCGCGGGTAATGCGTTGGAGTTCAAGGCGTTCCGAGACGAGTCGCAGATCTTCGCGAAATGATCCGCACTGCACCTCTTAAGCTGCTATCAATGGTGGACTCGAGCGGTGAGCGGTGGGCTGTCTCGAACCGGTAGCCAATTCCGGTGGTCGTTTATGGCGTCAGCGTCGCCTGCGAGTTCGTTTCGGAGGAATGTTCAGACTGGATGTGTGCAGAGGCAGTCGGCGGCCCGACTTGCTAGCTGGGATGGAGAGAGTGTGTGCACCGCGGTGCGGTGCCCACCGGCCCCGTAAGCGTGGTCGGGAGCTCGGCGAGCCGGACCCAGACCTGCGTGATGGTGGTCGGGGACGAGCGCCTCCCTGCCATGAGCCCCGGTGACGGCCCCACAGCACCCGCTCGGACGCGGCGGCCATACGACTGCCGCGATCGTGGAGGGGCTAGGACCGGTGGAGTGCGCTGTGGCCGTGTCCGGATTGTGATGGGCATCCGCATGATTCCCGCCGAGCGGTTGAGCCGGACCATGACGGAGTCCGTGAACCTGGATGTGTCTCTAGCATCGCTGCCTGACCTGGCTGGCACTCCGGATGATCTGCTGCTGGCCGGGTTCTGCGCGGGGGATCCTCTTCTGACGGTGGCGTTCGTAGAGCGGTTTCAGCGGATCGTGTTCGGCGTTGCGTTGGGTGTCGTCGGTGACCGCGGCCTGGCCGAGGACATCGCGCAACAGGTCTTCGAGCGAGCTTGGACGCGCGGCTCGACCTTTGATGGCGGCCGCGGGTCGGTGCGCTCGTGGTTGATCCGCATCACGCACAACCTCGCGGTCGACGCCGCGCGGGTCCGGCGCCCGTTCCCGATCGAGACAGAGGCCCTGTACTTGCTCGTCGCGGCCGTCGTTGACGGCCCGGAGCATCAGGCGGTGGCCGAGGAAACGTCTGCCGGGCTACGTCAGGCGCTGGCGGCGCTTCCCCCTGAGCAGGCGCGCGCCGTGGTATTCAGTGCTGTGTACGGGTTCACCGCCCGCGAGCTTGCCGCGTTCGAAGCGATTCCGCTGGGTACTGCGAAATCCCGCATCCGCGCCGCGCTGGCCAAGCTCCACGAGACCGTGGCCGACCCGCAGCACGTCCCTGCTCGGTGAGCAGTCAGCGCCGCCTCGAAACGCGCAGGCAGGTTCTGCCGATCCTGCAGGATGCCGGACATCGCGCCGTCGCCGTCCAGCAACCCTTGTCCTCGATCGCCGACGATGTCGCCAAGGTTCGCGGCGTGCTCGACGAACTGGGGACCCCAGTGGTCGTCGTCGGCCATTCCTTCGGTGGCGTCGTCATCACACAAGCCGCCCATAACGCCGCCAACGTCAGTGCGCTGGTGTACGTCGCGGCGTTCGCACCAGACGAGGGAGAGACCTGCCCGGACGTCGACCCCGTCGAGGCCCGCGTGATGGCGGCCGTGCAAGGGCCCAGCGACGCCGCCCGCTTCGGGTTCGTGTCCGGCCCGCCGGCCTGGCGCGAGCACCGCACCCATTACGTCGTCGCGGAGAACGACCAAATCATCCCGCCAGACCTAGAGCGCTTCATGGCCGAGCGTAGACGTCCAGGACGATCGGCGGCGATTGTCCCCCGATGCGACAGATGCACTATCTGGAGCGCAGTACGCGGAGGGTGCTCCAGGCCCGCGTCGCCAGCTGCAGGTTGAAGCACGTGTCCGGGTCACTGAGGTCGAGGCCGCCGATCTGGCGGATCCGCTGTAGCCGGTACTTCAGGGTGTTGCGGTGCACGATCAGCGACTCGGCGGTCAGCTCGTAGTTGCCACCGCGCGCCAGGTACTGCGACAGCGTGCGGACCAGCTCGGAGCCCCGCTGCTCGTCGTAGGCCAGCAGGTCACCGAGCCAGCGCTGAACGAACCGCTCCACCTCGCTGAGGTCCTCGATGCCCACCAGCAGCCGGTACACGCCGAGATCGTCGAAGCGGATGGAGCGATCGTCCCACTCGGCGGTCGCCGGCAGCCGCAGCGCGAGCTTGGCCTGCCGGTACGAACGCGGGAACTCATTGACCCGCTCGCAGCACTCGCCGACCCCCATCCGGGCGCGGCCACCACCCAGCTCGCGCATCACCGACCTGCGCAGGCTCTCCCAGTCCGGCTCACGGTCGGCCAGCAGCACCACTTCGGCGCCGCGCGCGGCAAGCAGCGTCCCAGCCGGTTCGTCCCTGGCCGCCCTGCGCACGGCCTGGAAGAACGTGTCGTTGTCGCGGGTTCGGCCCCGGCCCTCGATGACCACCACCCGGTGCGGACGTTGCAGGTCGTAGCCCAGCGCCATGGCGCGCGCCAGACCGCTCTCCTCGTCGGTGCCGTTGAGCAGCTCGTCCACCAGATCGCGGCGCAGCCGCAGCTCGCTCTCGGCCAGGCTGCGGACCCTGGCCAGCTCCATAGCCAGGATCGTGGCGCCGTGTTCGAGCGCCATCAGTGCCTGCTCGCTCGCGCTGGCCGTCGGATCGACCAGCACGATCGCACCGAGGGTGTCGCCCTGGGGGTGCGCCAGTGCCAGGATCCTTGCGCCGTCGCGGATCGGTCGCACGGCCCGTTTCGCCCGGCAGATCAGCCGCTCGCGACGGGCCGGGGAGTCTTTCGGGTACGGGTCCGGCCTGTTTGGGCCGGCCCAGGCCTGCAGGTTGCCGTACCGATCCTCGATCGCGACCTGCAGCCCGGTCAGCTCGTGCACGGCCCGGGCGATCCCTTCGCTGCCTTCGCCGGACACCGCGACCGCGGTCAGCCGGGTGTGGATGTTCATGCTGTGTTGCAGGGCTCCGACGGTGCCGCGCAGTCGCTCGTTGAGCGTCGAGAGCTCGGCGGCGGTGGCCTGCTCCTGGGCGTGCAGTCGCTGGTTGGCCAGTGCGCCACCGGCCTGCTGGGCAAGCGACCTGAGCAGGAACTGCTCCTCGGGGGACGGTTCGGTGGACGCGCCGATGACCAGGTGCCCCAGGTGGCCGGCGATGCTGCTCAGCGGGTAGGCCCACGCCCAACCCATCGTGGGTAGCTCGACGAGCCCGCCGGTGGCGCCGACCAGCGCGAGCTGGGCTTCCAGGCCGGCCACCCGACGCCGGCCCCAGGCCAGCTCGACAGACACCACGCTGCAGCGAGCCAGCGATGGCGCCGCCGTCACCGCCAGCTCCAGTATCTGCTGCTCGTCGGCACCCTCGGTCATCAGTTTGCCGAGCACGAGCAGGCTGCGAAGGCTGGACAGCAGCCCGCGCTCCAGCTGGCTGGGGGCATCCTGCCCCAGCAGCGTCACCGGGCCGCCTCCGCCCTGAGGATCGCGTCGGCGGTCATGGCCGACCTGTCATGAGTGGCTCGCCAGGTACACCTCGGGGTCGGTGTACCACGGGTTGTCCAGCAACTGGCCGCTGAGCAGAACCTTCGGGTGGGTTCGCAGGATGTCGAGCAGGATCTCCCCGTTCGAGAACTGCTCCAGGTCGTACAGGCACAGGATCACCTGCGGGTAGCGCGGAAGGAACTCGTTCAGCCTGGCCTCGTAGGCGAGCAGGTGCTCGACGCCGGGCAGGTCGCGCAGCGCCCAGGTCATCTCCCCGACCGCGCGCACGAACCGGTAGCCGTCGTCGCGCACCGCGCCGCCCACGGCACCGTCCCAGAACTCGATCATCCGGTCGATGACGAAGCAGCCGCCGACCAGGTAGCTCGACTCGGAGTGCATCGACTCGAGCTGGCCGGTGGCGAGCGAGAGGTCCACGTCGAGCTGGGCGGCCAGGGTGCGAACCGTCTGGCCAGCATCCGGATCGTCGGTGACGCAGATGCACTTGTCGCCGGCCAGCAACCCCTCCCGCAGGTAGGGCACCAACAGCTCGTCGCGCTGCGTGGCGCCCCGGTAGAACGCGCAGATGTGGTCGCCGGGGACGAGGCTCACCCCCGGGAGACCCATCGCCATCGAGGTCGTCATTGGCCCCGCCTCCGGCATCCGACCGGGAACAACTCTCGGCCGAGCATCGAACTCACTGACCGTACCGCTGGACGTGCCCGGCGAACAGGGCGTCCGCGTCGATGACCCGGGGCGCGATCGTCCTGGACACCCAGGTCAGGTTCACAAAATGTCGGGCGTTGATGTTCTCCGTTGTGATGGTGCCGCCCCAGGTCCCGCAGCCGAGGGATCTTGGTGACCTTGTCGTCCGCTGCGACCTCACTCCTGGCTGGCTCGGTCATCGCATGTCCGTTCCGCTCGCCCCGGTGGGTGGCGGAGCGGCCTCGAGCGCCGCTCGCCACTCACCGGGGTTGGTTACTTGGCTGCCAGCTCGGCCCGCACGATGGCGGCTCCGTCGCCCAGCGCGCGCAGCTTGCTGGCCGAGATCATCCGGTTCAGGTTGATCAGGCCGCAGTCGGTGGACAGCCCGAGTTTCTCGGCCGGGACGAACTCCAGGACCTGTCGGATCCGGTCCGCGACCTCGTCGGCGGTCTCGGTGATGGTCGACTTGACGTCGATGACGCCGGCCACGAACGGCCGATCCCAGTTGTGCTCCACCAGCGGTTTGAGGTCATCCGGCCCCATCCGACCGACCTCGTAGTTCAGCGCGGTGATGTTGGTGTCCTTGACCTTCGGGAAGATCGCGGCGGCCCGCTCGGGTGTCGACGACTCCGCCGTGCGCTTGTCCAGCACCCAAGCGCCGAAGTCCTTCTCGTTCTCCTCCGGGAAGTAGCCGGGCGTACCGGAGTAGTTGCCCCAGCAGGTATGCACCCAGAAGTCGCAGCTGATGCCGTCCATGGCGGCGTTGATGGCGTCGACCTCCCAGTCGCCCATCCCGTACGGCCACACGAACTCGTCGAGCTGGATGATGTCGCAGCCGTTGGCCTCGAGCTCCTTGAAGTCCTCGTTGAATGCCTTCGCGATTGCCATCCCGAGCTCACGGGTGTCGCTGTAGTAGTTGTTGGTAGCCGCGGCGGCGAGGACCTGGATCCCCACGTACGAGATCTTCACCGGCTTCTTGGTGGCCTTGCGGGTCGCCCGCAGAGTGGCGAGGTGGAACGGGTGCGCCCTGGTCACCTCCCCGACGACCGTCGGCGAGTACAGCGTCGAGTAGATCGGCAGCCCGATGTTCGTCCCGGACGGCTTGAAGCCGGTCATCCGCTCGTAGTAGTGGTAGATGATCTGCGCGTACGGCGAGTCACCGCCGTACACCTTGCCGTCGGAGATGACGTCGAGCCCGGCCGCCTCCTGGTCGTGCACGATCGCCAGCACGGCGTCCTCGAACGCCTCCCTACTGATCGCGTCGTAGATGAACTCGCCCTTGGGAAAATGGGCGAACCCGTGACCGTCGTACCACCGGGGATTCGGATAGTTGCCGACCATCGTGGTCGGGAGCAGCATGTCCTCGGATCCGACTCGCATCTCTTGCTCCTCGCCGGGTGGATTGGGTGCTCTGAGACGCTACGCCGGGCAAAACCGCAGGTCGTTGGCCTAGAAGACCAAAGAATGTGACCGGGATCTCGTCCCGTTAGGACAATACTTTCCAGTCAACGGCGATCGCGCCGTCCCGCGTCGCCAACACAGGGTTGAGGTCCAGCCCGGCGACGTCGTCGGCGGCCAGCAGCAGGTTCCCGGCGGCCACCACCACGTCGGCCAGTGCGTCCAGATCCACCGGCGGGCCACCCCGTGAGCCGGTCAGTAGCGGGAAGCCGCGCAGCCCTGCCAGTAGCTCGCGGGCCTCCGCCCGGCGCAGCGGGGCCAGCGCGAACGCCACGTCGGCGAGCACCTCCACCCAGATCCCGCCGAGACCGACCATCACGACCGGGCCGAACACCGGATCGCGCAGCGCCCCGACCGCGACCTCCACCCCGTCGAGCTGGCGCTGCACGAGCACCTCGCCGTGGCCGAGCGCGAGCAGCCCGGTGGCGGCGGCGCGGACCTCGGCGGGGGTGCGCAGGCCGAGCCGGACGCCGTCCAGCTCGGTCCGGTGCGCGGCAGCCGCCAGCTTCACCACGACCGGGAACTCGGTGGCCGCCCGGACGGCCTCCTCGGTGGTGCTGCACAACACCGAGGCGACGGTGCGGATCCCGAACTCGGCCAACACCTCGGCCGCTCCCGCCGGGTCCGTCGGTACCGGGCCGACCCGGCGATCGGGGCCGGGCGGCGGCGGAGCGGTCCGTTCCCGGGCCAGCGCGTAGCGCCGGGCGTGCCCGACCGCGCGCGCGGTGCGGGCCGGCCACTCGAAGCACGGCACGCCAGCTTCCTGGAGCAGCTCGGCGTTGTGCCGGGCCTGCCTCGGCGCCACCCAGCACACGTGCACCGGCACCCCGACGCCGTCGGCCCGCAGCGCCACCACCGCGTCGCGCAGCTGCCGCGCCGTCGGGGTGTCCATCGCGGCACGCTGCAACAGCACTGGGATTACCACGTCCACCTCGCCCGAGCGGGCCAGCAGGTCGGTCAGCCCGGAGTACAGCTCGGCGTACCGCGACCACACCGGCGTGACGTCGACCGGGTTCACCGGGCTGGCGAACGCCGGCAGCATGTCGCGGATCTTGTCCTGCAGCGGCGGCGACAGCGCCGGCACCGAGAGGCCCTCGTCGGCGAGCAGGTCGGCCAGCTCGACGCCCACCCCGCCGGAGTTGGTCACGATGCCCACCCGAGGACCGGCGGGCAGCGGCTGGCCGTCCAGTGCCCTGGCAGCGTCCAGCAGCTCCTGCCCGGAACGAACCTCGACGATGCCGGCCTGGCGGAACACCCCGCGCCAGACCGCCTCCGAGCCGGCCAACGCGGCGGTGTGCGAGCTCGCCGCCCGGGCACCTGCCTCCGACCGGCCGGTCTTGGCCACGATGACCGGCTTTTCCGGAGTGGCCAGCCGAGCTTGCTCGACGAACGCCCGCCCGTCCGCGACGGACTCCAGCAGGAAGCACAGCGTCGCCGCCGACGGGTCGGCCACCAGCTCCGTGAGCAGCTCGGCGATCGTCACGTCGCAGGTGTTGCCGGGCGCCAGGATCTTGGCGAAGCGCGCGCACTCGTCGGTGGCCACCGTGTAGATCGCCATCCCGTACGCGCCGGACTGGCTGACCAGGCAGATCCCGCCGCCGCCTCGGGGCAGCCCGGCCGCCATCGACGCGTTGAGCGGCAGGTCGCAGTTCTGGATGCCGAAGCAGTTCGGCCCGATCACCCGCACCGGTCCGCCAGGGCCGCGGGCGGCGGCCACCAGCTCGGCCTGCAGCGCGGCGCCTTCCGCGCCGGTCTCGGCGAACCCGCCGGAGAGCACCACCATCGCGTGCACGCCCTTGGCGGCGGCGTCGGCGGCCACCCTGGGCACCGAGGCGGCGGGCACCGCGACGACGGCCAGGTCGATCTCACCCTCGACGTCACGCAGCGTGCCCCCAGCGCCGACCGCGACCACCTCGCCGGGGAAGGACTCCAGGTTGGCGGCCAGCAGCGCTCCGAGGGTTCCGGGTCGGTCGGAGGCGCCGACCAGCGCCACCCGCCGGGGCGAGAACAGCGCGGTCAGCAGGCGCACGACGTCGACCCCTGGTGGTCGAACCGGCGCTTCAGCTCGTCCGGCCCGAACTCGAGACGGCGGACCCCGAGCGGGTCGACCGCACGCAGCGCCGCCAGCTCGCCGGTGCTGGGCGGGTGCAGGATGCCGTGCTCCAGCTCAACCCTGAGCTCGAATCCGGTGGCGTCGCGGACGTCCCCCACGGTGACGTCCGGCCAGATGGCCCGCAGCCGGGCGTGGCCGTCCGGGCCATAGTCGAACACGCCGAGCTCGGTGATCAGCCACTGCGGGCCACCACCGGCGTAGCCCAGCTCGGCCCGCGACCCGGACGGCGTGACATGGCCGATGTCGGTGAGGAAGTCCAGCTTCGGGACCAGGGTGCGCCCGGACCGGTGACGGGTGGTGCACAGGGTGAGCGTTCCGATGGTGGCCGAGATGTTGCAGCCGCCGCCACCGCCGCCGAGCTTGATCTTCGGCCGGGCCGGGTCGCCGATGGCGGTGACGTTGGTGTTGCCGTAGCCGTCGATCTGGCCACCGGACAGGAACATCCGATCCACCGCGCCCCGGGTGGCGGCATCGAAGAACTCCTCGAACCGCATCCGGTAGACCGCGTCGCGGTGCAGCGCCAGGTCGTTGCTGGTCGGCGGGATGAAGACCGGATCGGGGTTGACGGCGTAGGTCGCGCCCTCCACCAAAAGCACATCGCGGGCGTGCGTCCGCCGGGCCACGTGCATCGCCACCTGCGCACAGGGGCTGGCGAAACCGTGGAAGACGACCTCGCGGTCCCGGATGGTCCGGGCCAACGCCACCACGAACCACTCGTCGATGGTCCAGCCGCCGCTGGCGCGCTCCACGGATGGTGCGCTCGCAAGCTCGCTCATGAGAACAGCTCCTGCCAGTTCTGCACCGACAAGGACCAGCCGACCAGCCGGTCCGCGTCCACATCGAGCCGGTAGGCCTTCTCCCCGGCGTGGACGTACCGGTCGAGGTAGGTGGCGATGGCCGCGCCGCCAGCACTCGCGGCGGCAATGTAGCTGGCCAGATGCGGCCGGTCGTAGCCGTAGCTGGGGTAGCAGGATGACGGGTGCGCCCCGAACGGGATCTCGGCGACGGCGGCCACCGCGTGCGCCGGGATGACCACGCCGGCGGCGGCGACCTCCTCGGTGGAGACCAGCCGGTCCACGGTGGCCAGCACCATGCCCGAAGCCGCCGCGAAGCGCTCGTCGAGCACGAACGGCTGATCCAGGTGCAGGTTGCCGTGCCGGTCGCCCATGGGGGCGTGCAGCAACGCAACGTCCGGCGCCAGCGGCGGCACGGCGACCAGCTGCTCGCCGGTGAACGGGCACTCGACCATGCCGTACTCGCCGTGCAGCCGGCCGATGTCGGTGCCCTTCACCCCGCGCACCGGTAGGAACGGCAGCCCCATCTCGGCGGCCCGCAGCTGGGCCAGCACCGTGACGCAGCAGCTCTCCCGCACCTCGATCGTCCCGGTCTCGGCGGCCCGCCGGAACGCCGGCGCGAGCCCGAGGTCCTGCTCGAACCCCACGTAGCTCTCCTCGCAGACCTTCACCGCGCCGGCCGCGATCAGCAGGTCGACGTCGATGCTGTGCGCCGAACCGACCAGGTGCAGGTCGCGGCGGCCCTGCCGGATCAGCTCGCGCACCAGCGCCATCGGCAGCCGGGCGCACAGCCCGCCGCCGAGCGCGACCACCGCGCCGTCGGTGACCAGCGCGGCTGCCTCGGACAGCGAGGCCCGCTTGTGCGGCTTGAGGTGGAAGGAGCTCATTGCGCCGTCATCCCGCCGTCCGGAGTGATCACCGAGCCGGTCAGGAACGAGGCCTCGTCGCTGGCGAGGAACAACGCCACGTTCGCGATCTCCTCGGGCGTACCCAGCCGGCCGATCGGGTACTTGACCAGCGTCTTCGCCAGCCCGACCTGCAGGTCGCCGTCGCCCCTGGCGCGCAGCATCGGCTCCATCAGCGGCGTGTAGACGGTGCCGGGGCAGATCACGTTGACCCGGATCCCGCGCGGCGCCAGGTCGAGCGCCATCGAGCGGGTCAGCGCGACCACGGCACCTTTCGCGGAGCAGTAGGCGGCGAAGTTCGGCACCCCGACCATGGCCGACACCGAGCCCTGGTTGATGATCGAGCCGCCCTCGCCCATGTGCCGCAGCGCCGCCCGTGAGCACAGGAAGGTGCCCTTGACGTTGACCGCGAAGCAGCGGTCCCAGTCGTCCTCCTCGGCCACCGCGACCGATCCGGAGCTGTTCACCCCGGCGTTGTTGTAGAGGATGTCGATGCGCCCGAACTCCCGGGCCGCCAGGTCCACCGCGACCTCGATGTCCTCAGCGTCGGAGACGTCCGCGGCCAGTGCGAGCGACTGGCCGTCGTCCTCCTTGGCGATCATCATCGCGGTGGCCGTTGCCGCCTCGGCCTTCAGATCCAGCGTGGCCACCGCCGCGCCCTCGGCGGCGAAACGCAGCGCGGCGGCCTGGCCGATGCCCGAGCCCGCGCCGGTGACCAGGGCGACCTTCCCCTCGAGCCTGTTCATAGAGTTGTCCACCCTCCATCGATGATCAGCGCGTGACCCGTCATGTACGCGAGCCGCCCGGAGGCCAGCACCGCGATCGCATCGGCGATCTCGTCGGGCTGGGCGACCTGGCCCAGTGGGATCCGCGACTCGACGGCGTGCCGCAGCGCGGGCTGGTCCAGCCGCCACTGCGTCATCGGCGTCTCCACCATCCCGGGACAGACCGCGTTGGAACGGATGCCGGCGTGCGCGTAGTCGGCGGCGATCGAGCGGGCCAGCATCAGCGCGGCACCCTTGGACGCGGTGTAGGCGCTACGGCCGGGGAACGCGACCAGCCCAGCGACCGAGGCCACCGTGATCACGTGCCCGGCGCCCTGGGCGAGCATCACCGGCAGCGCGGCCCTGGCACACAGGAACGGGCCCCTGGCGTTCACCGCGAACACCCGATCCCACTCCGCCACCGGCGTCTGGTGGCAGCTGGTGGCCTCCGGCGAACCGCTGATCCCGGCGTTGTTCACCAGCACGTCGATCCGCCCGAACCGCTGCGTGATCTGCCCGAACGCCTGCTCGACCTGGGCGGCGTCGGTGACGTCCGCCCCGACGCCGAGGCCACCGGGGCCGGCCACCTCGCGGGCGCCGTCGCAGTTCAGGTCGAGCACGGCGAGGGCGAAGCCGTCGGCGCACAGCCGCGCGCAGGTCGCCCTGCCGATGCCGGAGGCACCGCCGGTGACCACCGCGATCCGCTCGCCGGGTGTCATGCGGCTGCCTCGTGCACGACGCGCTGCGCCGCCTGGGCAGCCACCGTCAACGGGTCGTACACCGGTGAGTACGGCGGCGCGTAGGAGAGGTCGAAGGCGGCGAGATCGTCCACCGACAGCCCACCGTGCAGGGCCGCGGCCACCACGTCGACCCGCTTGGCGGCGCCCTCCCGGCCGACCAGTTGGGCGCCGAGCAGCCGCCCGCCCGCCTCGTGCACCAGCCGGACGTGCAGCGGTTCAACCCCGGGGTAGTACTTCGCGCGGCTGCGGCTCACCACGTCGGTCGCGGTGGCGGTCATCCCGGCGGCCCGCGCCTCGGCCAGGGTCAGCCCGGTGCGTGCCACCTCGAGCTCGAACACCTTGACCACGGCTGTTCCCACCACGCCGGCGAACACCGCGTCGCCACCCGCCGCGACGGTGCCGGCGACCCGGCCGGTCTTGTTCGCCGCCGGGCCGAGCGGCACGAACGCCGGTCGGCCGAGCACCCGGTGGTACGGGGCGACACAGTCGCCGGCCGCCCAGACGCCGGGCAGGCTGGTCCGCATCCGGTCGTCCACCAGCAGCGCCCCGCCCGGGCCGGTACGGGCGCCGGCCTTGGCGGCAATGGTGGATGCCGGCCGCACCCCGGCGCAGACCACCACGACGTCCGGCCATGGCGCTCGATTCGCCAGCAGCTCCGATACGTCCACGCCCAGCCGCAGCTCGGCCCGCTCCCGGACGTGCTCCTCGACGATGGCGGCGAGCGGCTCGTCCAGGTTGGGCAGCACCCGGTCGAGCCGCTCGGCGACGGTGACCCGGCAGCCGTGGCCGTGCAGCGCCTCGGCCAGCTCCAACCCGATGTAGCCCGCGCCGACCACCAGCGCATCGCGCACCGACCCGGTGTCCAGCAGGGCGCGCAGCGCGATGGCGTCCTCCATGGCCCGGATGGTGAAGGTCGGCCGACCGTCCAGCCCGTGCAGCGGCGGGAAGCCGGGGACGCCGCCGGCGGCCACCACCAGCGCCGAGAAGCCGATCCGCTGCTCCCGCCCCTCGTGCCGGTAATGCACGACACGCTGATCGGCGTCCAGCTCGACGGCCTCGGCGCGCAGCCGCAGGTCGAGCCGGCGGCGGTCGCGGAAGTACTCCGGCGGGTAGGACACCAGCTCCTCCGGCCGCTCGATCAGGCCGGCGAGGTAGTACGGCAGGCCGCACATCCCGTAGGCCGCAAAGCCGGTCGCCTCCAGGACGACGATCTCCAGCGCGGGGTCGACCCGGCGGGCGGCGGACGCGGCGGACATGCCCGCCGCGCCGCCGCCGAGCACCACGAGCCTGGTCACCTCGGAAAGCTACGGTCCGGAGTGTGGTCGGGGACACGTCCCGCCCGGCCAAAGTCCGGGTCCGCGTTCGGCCGCCCCGGACGAGGTCCACCCAGCACCGTGGCCGGCCCGGACAAGGTCGGGCCGGCCGGTGTCGGCGTCACGAGCCACCCCCGGTGGCTACAGGCCGACTCGGACCTGTTTGGCGGCCGCCCCCATGTTGCGCAGCTTGGCGTAGGCGGTGGTCCGGCTGAAATAGCCGAGGCCGCAGTCCGGCGCCACCAGTAGCCGGTCCGGCGGGATGATCTTCAATGCGCGCTGGATCCGGTCGGCGATCTGGTCGGTCGACTCAACGATGGTGTTCTTCGCGTCCACCACGCCGACCCCGAGCACCTTGTCGGCCGGGAAGTTCCCGAACGCGTCGAGCTCGCTGAAGTTCTTGTTGGTGAACTCCAGATGGATGACGTCGACGGGGGAGGCCGCGAACAGTGGCATCATGGTGGCGGCGTGGTCGTCGAACACGTCGCGCTGGCCATCCACGCTGCCGTAGCAGACGTGCCAGAACTTGATCATGTTGATGCCCTCGAACAAGATCTCCTGGCACTCGATCTGCCACATGTCCTGGGTGTAGGGCGGCAGCACGTCGATCAGTTGCACCGCCTCCAGCCCCATGTCCTGCAGGAAGTGCAGCTCCTTGTTCAGCGCCCGTGCGATGTCCTTGGCCAGCTCGACGCCGTCGCCGTAGTGCTGGTCGTCCAGGATGACGCTCTGCTGGGCCGGGCCGAGGAATGCGACCTTGAACGGGCGGTCGGTGGCGTTCTGCATGGCGTAGACGACGCCTTCGAAGATCGGGCGGACCCACTCGACCTTGCCGTTCACGGTGCCCTTGTAGAACGGCTTGTACTTCGCGCCGTCCCCGGGCGGGCCGTAGTTGGTGATCCCGCCGAGCATCTCCGGGATGTAGTGGAAGATCGGCTCGAGCTGGAACCCGGGCGCCTCCCACTCGTAGTACTGCGCCCCGTCGCACAGGATGTCCAGACCGGCGAGCTCCTGCTCCCTGGCGACGATCTTGCTCGCGTCCTCGTAGGTGACCCGGATGTTGTGGCTGCGGTAGGTCGGCTCGTACTGGCTGCCGAACACCCGGCCCTGCAACCAGTGTGGCCTCGGGAAAGCAGACACCGCCGATACCGGGAGCAGTACTTCCTCGCTACGGATCTCCATTGCTGTTTCCCTTCATGCTCTGGCTGCGCGCCGATGCGTAGCCGAGGGGGCCGCGGGGGTTCACTTCAGGTCAGGCCGGGAGCCGAGGTCGATCCGGCGGTCGCGGGGCGCAGCAGGCCCAGCGCGGCGGCGACGACCCGCTCTGGGGAGACGCTGACCTCGGCCTCCAGCGGCGCGGCGACCGGCAGCGGGACGTTGCCGCCGCTCACCCTGGTGACGGGGGAGACCAGGTGGTGGAACGCTTCCTCGGCGACCAGCGCGGCGATCGAGGCGCCCCAACCGAGCTGGCCGGGGTTCTCCTCGACGATGACGATCCGGCCGGTGCGCCGTACCGAGGCCAGCACGGCGGCGGCGTCCAGTGGGACCAGGGTGCGCAGGTCGAGCACGTCAGCGGCAACGCCGTGCCCGGCCAGCGTGTCCGCGGCCCGCTCGCAGGTGCCCACGGTCAGCCCCAGCCCGACCAGGGTTATGTCGTCGCCGGTCCGGCGCAGCGCCGCCTGCCCGAGCGGTACGACGTGCTCACCGTCCGGGCAGTCGGCCTTGCCGCCGTAGAGTGCCTTGTGCTCGAAGACCAGTACCGGGTCGTCGTCGCGGATGGCCGCCGCGAGCAGCCCGAGCATGTCGGCCGGATGAGCCGGCGCGACGATCTTCAGCCCGGGTACGCACATCGCCCAGTTCTCGACGGCCTGGCTGTGCTGGCTGCCGAAGCCGAGGCCTCCGCCGTTGGCCCCCCTGATCACCAGCGGCAGCGACAGCTGGCCACCGGTCGTGTAGCGGGCCTTGGCGATCTCGTTGACCACCTGGTCCCAGCAGGTGGCATAGAAGTCCGAGAACATGATCTCCGCGACGGGCCGCAGACCGGCTATCGCGGCGCCCATGGCCGCGCCGACGATGGCCTGCTCGGAGATCGGGGTGTCGCGCACCCGCCGTTCGCCGAACCGTTCACGCAGGCCAAGCGTCGTCTTGAACACCCCGCCCGAGCTGATGTCCTCGCCGAGCAGGACCACCCGGGGGTCGCGCTCCATCTCCTGCGCCAGCGCGGCAGCGACGGCCTGCCGGTAGGTCAGTTGCGCCATGTCGAGGTCCCGTCGCTCCACATGTCGGTCCAGGCCGTCGCCGGGTTCGGCGCGGGAGCGGCGAGCACCCGGACCGCCAAGGCGTCGACCTCGGCGCCCACCCTGGCCGACACCCCCGCGATGTCGGCCTCGGCGACGCCGGACGCCGCCAACACGCCGGCCTGGCGTAACAGCGGGTCGCGGGTGGCCCACTCGGCGACCTCGTCGGCCGGGCGGTACGCCCCCGGGTCGGCGCACGAGTGCCCGCACATCCGGTAGGTACTGGCCTCGATCAACGCAGGCCCACCACCGTCGCGGGCCCGGGCCACCGCCTCGCCAAGCACCTCGCGCACCGCGAGCACGTCGTTGCCGTCCACCACGACCGCGTCCAGCCCGTACCCGGCGGCCCGGTCGGCGGCCGGGCGGGCCACCGGGATCACCTCGGCGATCGGGGTGTACTCCATGTACTGGTTGTTCTCGCAGACGAAGACCAGCGGCAGCTGCCACACCGCGGCCAGGTTGACCGCTTCGTGGAAGGCGCCGATGTTGACCGCGCCGTCGCCGAAGAAGCACATGGTGACCCGGTCGTTGCCGTGTAGCACGTTTGCCCAGGCCAGCCCGCAGGCGATCGGCAGGTGGGCGCCGACGATGGCATAGGAGCCGTAGTAGCCATGCTCGACGCTGGTGATGTGCATCGAGCCGCCCTTGCCAGCGCAGATACCGCCGCCGCGGCCGGTCAGCTCGCGCAGCACCGCCTCGGCGGAGGCTCCTCGGGCCAGTGCGTGGGCGTGCCCACGGTAGGTGCCGATCGACTGATCGTGTTCGCCGAGCACCGAGGCGCCGCCGACCGCGATGGCCTCCTGGCCGATGCCCAGATGCGCCGGCCCGCGCACCCGGCCCTGCCGGTACAGCACGTCGACCTTGGTCAGGAAGTGCCGGATGAACACCATCCGCTCGTAGAGCCGCAGCGCGGTACCGGTCCCGCTGTCAGCGGGCCTGCTGGTCGACGCGTCCGTCGTCACGGTGCACTCCTCGGCGCCCACAGAGGCTCCCCAGGCGTTGACTTGGCGGCCCGCGCCCGGACAGATACGGTACTGGCGAGTGCGGGCCCACAGCGTCGTCCGGCTGGCGGAACTCGTACCACCGGACGCCTATCACACCAGGTAGTGGTGGGTGTGGACACGTCCTCGGCGGACAAAGCGCGGGGTCGGGTTCGTCCGCGCTGGACGAGGCCTGAGTTCCTCGTGCGCCGTAGCTTTTCCTCATGTGGGACTGTCCCGATTTCCTGCGGTTGCCGGAGCGGGCCGCGAAGCCGAGGTCGACCGGTGTGACGCACGTGCTGGACAAGGGCGCGCCGGCCGCGGTGGTCGAAGGTCTGCTGTCCTCGGCCGCTGACTTCATCGACGTGGTGAAGATCGGCTGGGGGATCGGGTACCTCGACCGAGCACTCAAGCAGCGGGTCGCCGCCTACCAGCGCGAGGACATCCAGGTCTGCCTCGGCGGCACCCTGCTCGAGATCGCGGTGGCGCAGGACAAACTCGGCGCACTCGCCGCATGGGCGGCGGCCGAGGGCATCGACGCGCTGGAGGTCTCCAACGGGCTCGGCTGGCTGCCTGCCGGCCGCAAACGCGAGCTGGTCGCCGAGCTCGCGGCCGAGTTCATCGTGTTGGCCGAGGCCGGCGCGAAGGATGCCGCCGCTCCAGTCGCGGCGGCGGCGTGGGCGCGGGAGATGCACGCCGACCTCGCGGCCGGCGCCACCTGGGTGGTCGCGGAGGGTCGGGAGTCCGGCACGGTCGGCCTCTACGAGCCTGACGGGTCGATCCGTACCGCGCTGGTCGAGGACCTGGTGGGCTCCGTACCGGTCGACCGGGTGATATTCGAGGCACCGTGCAAGGCGCAGCAGGCCTGGTTCATCCGCCGGTTCGGGCCGGATGTCAACCTGGGCAACATCGCGGTGGACGACGTCCTCGCGCTGGAGACGCTCCGCCTCGGCCTGCGCGCCGACACAGCCGTGCGGTGATGGTGATCCCGATCCCGGAGCCGACGCCGAACACCCGGGCACACCCGTACCGGGGGCTGTCGGTGCAGGAGGTGGACATCCCGCTGACCGAGCACGCCATCCTGTCCCATCTGGACGGTCGGGAGGTCTACCGCCGTACCGACTTCCTGGCGCTGCGCAACGGGTCGGCCACCGCGCTCGTCGAGGTGCGCAAGGCGAGCACCGGGCCGCTGTTCGCGCCGGTGGTGGCCGCCCGGGTCATCTCCGGCCCCGACCGGACGGCGTGGGTACATGAACCGGATCTCGACGTCGGCAACGCCACCGCGCTGGCCGGCGCCGCCGTACCGGGTGCGGACACCACGGTCGTGCTCGGCCGCTTCGAGCACGTCAACTTCATCTACCACCCCGAGCCGATCCGGGTGCGGGTGACCGAGGTCGTCCCGCCGGAACCGCCGAAGCTGCTGGCCCAGGCCCGCCAGGCCGTCGAGTTCGACGAGGACCTGCCGCCGGTGCAGCTGGTGCTGGACGCCGTCCGGGTCGAGGACCTCGCCGCCACCCACCCCTGTGAGAGCTACCTGCTGCCGTGCCGAGGGTCCGGCGTCGACCTCGGCGGCGCGTCGGTCGCCTACCTGGATACTCGGCCCGCCGAGCGGGCCGACTGGCTGCTGATCGGCTGCGAGCGCTCGGTCCAGTTCCACCGCCACTTCTACGGTGACGAACCCGCCCGGGTCGACCTGTGCCCCCGGGCCCGCGCGGCGACCTCGGGTGGCGCATCGCTGACGCTGACCAAGTGTTGCCTGCTGGAGCGCGGACTCGAGGTCGATGAGGACACCGCGGTGGTGCCGTGGGGCGCGAACCTGGACGAGGTCCGCGAAGGCCTGCGGAAGCTCCTGCTATGAGTTCGCACCTGACCGACTCGGTGCTGTACGGCCACCTGTGGACTACGCCTGAGCTGCACGAACTGTTCGACGACACCGGACGTACCCGGTCCTGGCTGGCCATCCTGGTGGCGCTCGCGCACGCTCAGGCCGACGTCGGTCTGGTGCCCGCCGGTGCCGCCGACGCGATCGAGCGGCACGCGCGGGTCGAGCGGCTGGACCTGGCCGAGGTGGGCGTCGGGACGCGGGCCAGCGGGCACTCCACGCTCGGTCTGATCCGCTGCCTGCGCGCGGTGCTGCCCGAGGCGGCCCGCGAATGGGTGTACTACGGGGCTACCGTCCAGGACCTGACCGACACCTGGTTCGGGCTGACGATGCGCGCGGTCGCCGACATCGTGGACCGCGACCTGGACCGGTGCCACGCGGCATCCGTCGAGCTGGCACGCCGACACCGGGACACCGTGATGTGCGGGCGGACCCACGGCCAGCCGGGGCTGCCGATCACCTTCGGGTTCAAGGCCGCCGTCTGGGCAGCCGAGCTGGCCAGGCACCGGGAGCGGCTCGCCCAGCTGCGGCCCAGGGTCGAGATCGTCCAGCTCGGCGGGGCGCTGGGCACCATGGAGTTCTGGGGCAAGGAGGCTCTGCCGCTGCTGGACCGGTTCGCCGCTCAGCTCGGCCTCGGCGTACCGGAGCTCCCGTGGCTCACCGCCCGAGACCGGATCGCCGAGTTCGTCATGTTGTTGGCTCTGGTCACCGGCACCCTGGCCAAGATCGGCAACGAGATCTTCGAGCTGCAGCGCCCGGAGATCGGCGAGGTGGCCGAACCGTTCACCGAGGGCACCGTCGGCAGCATCACGATGCCGCACAAGCGCAACCCGGAGCTGTCCGAGCACCTGGACACGCTGGCCCGGATAGTCCGCTCCGACGCGGGCGTCGCGGTCGAGGGCCTGGTCGCCCTGCACGAGCGGGACGGGCGGGGTTGGAAGGCGGAGTGGCTGGTGCTGCCCGAGGCCAGTCAGTTGACCGGGGCGGCGCTCGGGTTCGCCTCGCGGCTGCTGGAGGGCCTGCAGGTCGACGCCGCGAGGATGCGCGCCAATCTCGACACCCACGGCGGCTCGCTGCTGTCCGAGCCGTTGATGGCGGCGCTGGCCAAGCGCATCGGCAAGCACTCCGCGCACGAGGCGGTCTATGCGGCCGCGATGGCCGCCCGGGCTGACGGCACCGACCTGGCCGATCGGCTGCTCGCCGACGGTCTGCTGGACGCCACCGAGATCGCCGAGGCCTCCGACCCGGGGCGCGCGCTCGGCGCCACGACCGCGTTCGTGGACCGGGTGGTCGGGGGTGTGAGTGAGCCGGTCGGGCCGCCGTGAGTGGCCTGCTGGCGCAGCCGAGGGTACGGCTGGCCACCTTGCCGACCCCGCTGCGCCCGGCCCCTCGGCTGTCGGCCGCCGCCGGGGTGGAGGTATGGCTCAAGCGTGACGATCTCACCGGACTCGGCCTCGGCGGCAACAAGGTCCGAGGGCTGGAGTTCCTGCTCGGCGAGGCTCAGCAACAAGGGTGCGACTGCCTGGTGACCGGCGGCGGACCGGGTTCGAACTGGGCGATGCTCGCCGCGCTCGGGGCCCGCAACCTCGACATGGACAGCGTGCTGGTCTGCTACGGGGATCCGGTGCCGCCGTCCGGGAACATGCTGCTGGCCACGATGGCCGGCGCGCAGATCCGGTTCACCGGTGACCCCGACCGCGCCTCGGTCGACGGGGCCATCGAGGAGATCACCGCCGAGCTGGGTGCCGAGGGACGCCGGCCGTACCCGGTCGGTCGAGGTGGCGCGACGGCGACCGGGGCGCTGGGCTACCTCGCGGCCGGCCTCGAGCTCGCCGGTCAGCTGGACGAACTCGGGCTCGCCGCCGCCCAGCTTTGGCTGGCCACCGGATCCTGCGGCACCCAGGCCGGGCTGTGGGCCGGCGCTGCGTGGCAGCGCAGTGGCTATCAGGTGATCGGCGTGACCGTCAGCAGGCCGGTGGACGAGTGCGTGGCCCGCATCGGCAGGCTCGGCCGCGAGGTCGCCGACCGGATCGGCATTCCGGCGCCGACCCGCCCGCCGTGTGTGCTCGGCGGCCACGTCGGACCTGGGTACGGTCGCCGCTCCCCGGAGGGTGACGTCGCGGCGGCGCTGGTCGCCCGGACCGAGGGCGTGTTCCTCGACCCGATCTTCGCGGCCAAGGCGATGGCCGGGCTGCTGGCCGCCATCCGTGGCGGCCAGGTCACCGGCCCGGTGGTGTTCCTGGTGTCCGGCGGTGCTCCGACTCTGTTCACCTAGAGGTGCTTGAGCTGCGCCTTTCCGGCCCGCAACCGGGACAGCTGCACAAAGTGCTCCGGGTTGAGGAACAGCTCGTTCATCCAGCCGAGGGTATCGATGGTCAGGCCCCCCGGCTGCTGGATGAGGTAGTCCAGGTACTGGAAGGCGTCCTTGGCCCCGTAGCCGACGTGGTGCGCACCGAGCACCTTGCGGGACGCACCGTGCACCACCAGCTTCTGGAACCCACTCAGCTCCGGGCGGCGGAAGGCGTAGAGCATGGTGCCCTCGGCGCAGGGGAGTGGCAGGTTGGGGGTGTCCAGGCCCTCCACGTAGGGCGGCATCTGGATGATGATCACATCGTCGCCGTGCCGCTCGCGGGCCTCGGCCTCGGTGAGCCCGACCCAGGTGACCTCGTAGGTGGTGTGCAGGAAGTCGGGGAACTCCGTGTAGTCGAACTCGAGGTCCTCGCCCATGATGTTCCGGGCGGCGGTCACCCCCGACTTGCGGGCCTTGAACATCTCCATCGGGCCATCGATCATGTCTCCGATCGCGTAGACCCCGGGCACGTTGGTCCGCATCCGTTTGTCGACCACCGCCCGGCCGTTCGGGCTGACCTCGATGCCGATCACCTGCCGGGCCTGCGCGACGTTCGGGCGCTCGCCGGTGCCCATGAACACGAAGTCGGTCTCGATGTCGACGACCTCGCCGGAGGCCAGCGCGACGGTCACGCTCCGCACCCGGTCGCCGCCGTTCACCGAGACCGGCTGCGCGCCCTCGAGGATCTCCATGCCGCGCTTGCGCATGCCGCCTACCACGTACTGCCGCAGGTCCTCGTCCACGTGGTGCAGCGCCTTGGTCCGCATCAGCGGCGAGCGCGAAACGATCGTGGTGTTACACCCGGTGGCGTGGAAGAACGACCCGTACTCCATGGCGACCTTGCTGCCACCGATGATCACGCAGCGGGTGGGCTCGTAGTCCAGCTCCTCGACCAGCCCGACGAAGTCGAAGACGCCCCGCTTGTCCAGGCCGGGGATGTCCGGGTTCACCGGCCGGGCGCCCATCCCGAGCACCAGGTTCTTGGCCCGGAACGTCCGGCCGGCGGCCTGCACGGTGTGCTTGTCGACGATCGTCGCGCGGGCGTTCAGCACGTATTCGACGTCCAGCTGCTCCTTCGTCTGCCAGTTCATGAACGCGTGCGCGCTGCCCCGCCCGGCCACGAACACCTTCACCAGCTCCAGGATGCTGGCCCGGGAGGCGTCGAACTTCGGGAAGAACATCTCGTCGGAGAACCACCGCATCCGGTCCAGCTCCTCCGCGGCCTCGGAGAACAGGTGGTGCGGCACGCACGCCTGGTGCGGGCAGGAGCCGCCGAGGAACGGCCAGGCGTCAATGATCAGCGGCCGCCCGCCCATCGCCCTCATGTACGCCGCGCCGAACCGGCCGCCGGCACCACCGCCGACGAACACCGCGTCGTAGCCCGGGTCAGCGCCGGAGTCAGTGCCGGACTCAGGGTCCCGGTCGAGATTGAGCACAGGCTCGGACCCGGGGTCGGCCAGGCACCGCTCGATCAGCTCGTTCCACTCGGCGAGGTTGAGATGCAAGTCCCGGATGTCCATGTGCACTCCGTCCTGGTGCTGGCTGGGATGAGGTGACCGCAAGATCTGGACGCGGATGAGGCATGCGGATCAGCCCACCACGGCCGTGGCGTCTCGGAGCACCGCCGACTCGGCCGCGGCGAAGCCGGCACGCCGGGCCCGCACGGTGGCGAGCGCGGCGTCGGCGGCGTTCAGACACTCCTTGGTCATGCCTCGGACAACGTCGGGCGCGGCGCCGCCCCTGGACCGCCGCGAGCGCACGATCGCGCCGGGATCGAGCACCTCGCGCAGGTCGGTGCCGCCGAACACCGGCGCACCCGGCCACCGCGGGTCGACGTCGGCCAGCTCGGCTGCCGCCGCGTCGAGCATGTCGCCGGTGATGTCCACCCCACGCAGGCCGTCGGCCGCGGCCCGCCGCACGCACACCCCGACCAGGTCGTAGGCGGAGCGGTAGTCCAGCCCGTACGTGGTCATCACGTACTCGGCGAGGTCGGCGGCCTGGGAGAAACCGGCCAGCAGCGCGGCATACATCCGGTCGGCGTCCACGGTCAGGCCGCCGACCACGCCGGTCATCAGCCGGGTCGCCCGCCGGGCCAGGTCCAGCGCCCTGGGCACCTCGCCGTAGGCGAAGATCAGGTTGTCACTGCGCGCCGACGGGCTCTTGGCGATCGCCAGCATCCCGGTCGCGCGGCCGATCAGGATGCCGGCCTCCCCTCGGACCATGGTCAACGCATAGGGGTTGCGCTTCTGCGGCATCAGCACGCTGGAGCGGGTGTGGCGGTGCGCGAGGCTCACGTATCCGAACTCGCTGCTGCTCCAGATCTCCAGGTCCTCGGCCAGCTTGGCCAGTGTGGTGACCAGCCCGGCGGCGGAGCCGACCACCCCGGTGAGCCCGTCGGCCTGCCACATCGCGTCCCGGGTGTGCTCGATGACGCCGTCGAAGCCCAGCAGTTCGGCCATCCGTTCCCGGTCACCGGTCAGCGGGCTGCCGTTCACCCCGCCCGCGCCGGCCGGGCTGCGGTTGACCCAGTCCAGGTGTGCGGTGAGTCGATCGATCTCGCGCAGCACCGGGTACACCGTCGCCAGCAGGTAGTGCCCGAATGTGGACGGCTGGGCGTGCTGCAGGTAGGTCTGCTCAGCCATCAACGTCTCGGCGTGCTCGCCGGCGACTTCGGCGGCCGCCCTGGCGAACTCGGCGGCCGCCTCGATGAGGTCGGCGGTGTCCCGGCGTACCCGCAGCCGCATGGCGATCCGGACCGCCTCGCGGCGCGGCCGACCGGCATGCAGCCACCCGGCGTCCCGGCCGATCTGCCCGGCGAAGCGGCGCTCGCGACAGTTGTAGGCCTCCCCGTGCACCGGGTCGTAGCCGAACTCCGCTACCGGGGTGCTGACCGCTTCCAGCAGCACAGCGAGCAGTCGGCGGGCAGCGTCGTCGGGCACGACCGCACGCTCGCGCAGCACCAGCACGTGCGCCAGATCGGCGACGTTGAGCCCGTCGTGGAGCAACGCGGCGTCGGCCACCTCGATAGCGAAGCCGCCCTCGACCAGCTCCTCGGCGTAGCACACTGGCGAAACCTCGCGTCTGATCCGGTTCAGGGATTCGTCGTATCCTCGAGGATCGGGCATGCCCGCTCGGGTGGACTATGTCCGGCCGGGACGAACCTGGACCGAAGTTCTGGCCTGGTCAACGAGCCGTGCCCGGCGATCTTGCGCAGGACATGCACCGGAACTCGTGATCGAGCCGACCCGGCGACGAGGTCAACGGCGGTGAGCGCCAGCTCGGCACGGCCTTCTGAATTGGCTAGGTATCGCTCCGCTGGATGGCCGATTGACCGCCGTCTCTGGCGCGAGGACTGTCATGGTGCTCTCAGAGACAAAGCGCACACGGCGGCACCAACGGGGTGCCTGGCGAGCATGAACCACCAGGTGCCGTCCGTGGTCTGGGTGTTTACAGGATGAATATCACGATCGAGGGACAGCACGCGGCCGAGGCCGCAGGACGGACGATGCCCCATGGCAACGTATCTTGTAGTCCACGACGTTGACGACGTCGACCACTGGGTGAGCTCGCCGAAGCGGGCGGAGGTCTTCGGGCCGCTGGGCATCACGATCCGTGTGTTCCGGGGCGCAGCGGAGTCGAAGCAGGTCGGGCTGATCCTGGAGATCCCCGACATGGACGCCTTCCAGGAGATCATGGGTTCGGAAGTCGGGGCCGACGCGATGAAGTTCGACGGTGTTCACCCCGACACCTTGGTCGTGCTGTCCGAGGCCTGACAGCGGGCCTTTTTCCTTGCCGTCGCGGCCCAGAGCCCTACCCCGGAGGCACTGCCGAACCCAAGGACTAAAAGCCGGCTGGCTTCACTGTCGTGGTGACCAGGCTGTGGTGGGCTAGGGCGTCGATCAACGGTGCCAGGTGTTGCCCGTGGTGGCCGACCGGGGTAGGTGAGCCCGTCGCGGGGTCGACCCGGTCGGACAGCGCGTTTGTGACGAACCGGGCCACTGTTGCCGGGCTCGGTGCTAGCCCACCGGGCAGATGACGCCACCCGGCGCGGCTGTCGCGCAGCTGGGTGTGTGACAGTGACCAGCCCAGGTCCTCCGCCCACATCAAGGTGATGGCCCCGGGCATGCGGTCGGGCGCCCCCGACGCGGGTCCGGTCCGGGCCAGCGCTAGTCGAGCATGCAGGGTCACCCCGCAACCCATCCGAATCCCCGTGACTGACAACCCTTCGCCGTCCAGGGCGGCAATAACCGCGCCGAGATAGTCGACCAGCAGCCGGGCCGCCTCGTCATGGCGGGGCCGCCTACCGGCCCGCTCCGGAGACCGCGTCGGTGTTGTCGCTGTCGGTTTCACCAGCCCTCCCACCGTTCGGCCCCCACCACGTCGGGATACCCGGCGGGCTCAGTCCTACTCGTCCGGCCAAGAGCCATCGAGCGACTGATCCGCCGCCACCGGACGGTTCAACCTGTGCCTGCCCGGGGTACTTCCCAGCTACGGCGATCTCTACCAATACTGGCCCGGTGTGGTCGGTGCGTTACCGGGAGTCCGCATCGCCGATAGGACGCGGCAGGCGCGCACCCTCAAGTGCGCCTGGGTCCGCATCGCCGCCGACGGCGCCCGGAGCGGAGAGCGATCTGATGACCGATGAGAACGGCCAGACGACCGAACCGTGGCAGTGGGACGAACCCACTTGGCGCGGCCATGTCGAGCGGGTACGGGCCGGTGCGAGCCTGATCCCCGCCGGCTGGCCGCACGGGGCGAGGGTCGCGGTGGCGATCTCCTTCGACCCCGACCACGAGACGATCCCGCTGCGCGACGGGGAGACCCGCCCTGGAAAGCTCGCGCAGGGCGAATACGGCGCCAGGGTCGCCGTGCCGAAGATCCTTGCGCTGCTGGCCGAATACGGCGTTCCCGCCAGCTTCTTCATGCCTGCGGTCTCGGCGCTGCTCCACCCCGATGAGGTGCAGGCCTATGTGGCAGGCGGTCACGAGGTAGGCGTGCACGGCTGGATCCACGAGCGCAACATGACGCTCTCCCGTGAGCACGAGATGGACCTCACCGGCCGTTCGCTGGAGACGCTGGAGAAGCTCGGCGGTGTCCGTCCGGTCGGGATCCGCACCCCGAGCTGGGATTTCTCCGACCACACGCTGGCCATCATCGAGGCGCTCGGCCTGCGCTACGACTCGTCGCTGATGGCCGACGACGAGCCCTACGAGCTGGTCGCGGACGGCAGGCCGACGGGGATCGTGGAGATCCCCGTCGAGTGGATCCGCGACGACGCGCCCTACCTGATGATGGAGCGCTACGGCGCGCTGCGTCCCTACACGCCACCGCGGGCCCTGCTCGAGATCTGGCGCGACGAGTTCGACGCCGCGCACGCAGAGGGCGGGCTCTTCCAGCTCACCCTGCATCCGCACGTCATCGGGCACAGGTCCCGGTTGCTGGTGCTCCGCGAACTGCTGGCCCACATCGCAAGCCACCGGGACGTCTGGTTCGCCACCCACGCACAGATCGCCGACATCGCGTACGCCCAGATCGGGACGACCCATCCCGACCCCACCTCAGGGAACACATCATGACCGAGGCCGCCGCCGGAACAGCAGCTACGAGGTCGGCGACCCGCGGAGGTCTAGGCCGACCGGGGGGTAGGTCAGCGAAGCCGGTTTTGGCCAGTTCGGCCAGGGTATCGGACACCTATGCATGGCCCTGGCCCGCAAGTTGCACACGTAGCGAACGAGACCGGGCCGCCCACGCTGGGCGCCAACATGGCGGCGATCTTGGTGTGGTGGCCGGGCCTGGCCGTGGTGTGGTGGGCGGTGGTCCCGGGTTCGGGTGTGGGCGCGGTTGCCGGAATCGGCTTGGGACTCGCGGTCCTGGGACTGGTGGATACCGCGGCCCAGGCCTGGGGGCTGCGCAGTCAGGGACGGCGCTAGAACGCGAGCCGCGCTGGGCAACTCGCCATGCTTGTCCGCGGGGCGGGTTGGCCTCGGATGGTGGCTAGGGAGCCGGGTCGCCGCGCTCGATGAGCTCTCGCCCCAGGTCGTAGTCTTCGTCGGCCCGGTGCGTTGCGACACCGACCGCGACGTCGTCTCGGGTGTACCACGCGGTGAAGCCGCCCCCGCTGTGCTCAACCAACCGGGTGGTGTCATAGCCGTCGCCCCAGGCCGCGTATTTCAGCGTGCGGTCGCCGACGGTCGACCAGAATCCCGGTACCTCGGCCCAGCGGGTGTGCCCGCCGGCGATGGTGTTGCCGGCGATGCGACCCATTTCCAGTGCCTCCCCCCAGTGCTCGACGACGAGATGCCGACCGGCGGTGGCGTTGCGGGCGTAGGCGACATCGCCGGCGGCGAACAGGCGAGGCACCGAGGTGCGCATCCGTTCGTCCACCACGACGCGGTCGTCGTTGAGCTCGGCGCCGGCGCGCCTGGCCAGGCCGGAGCATGGCGTGATGCCGGTTGCCGCGAGCACCAGGTCGGCCCGCACCGGCGCGTGTCCGTCGAGCTCGACGGAACACCCGTCGACGACGGCGCGAACCGCCGCTCCGCTCATCAGCGTGACTCCCTCGCTGTCGAGCCAATCGGCGATCCGCGCGCCGACGTCCGCGCCGAGGCGTGCCTGCTGGGGTCGGGGTTCCGCGCTCGCCACGGTGACCGCTAGTCCGCGCCGGGCCAGCGACACAGCCGCTTCGCAGCCGATGAAACCGGACCCGATCACCACCGCCGACCTCGATGACGACGCCACGACCCGCAGTGCCTGCGCACTCGCCAGTGACCGCAGGTAGCGGACCGACGGGTGATCTGCCCCCGATACGGACAGCACCGTAGGTACTGCACCGGTGGTCAGCACACAATCGCCGTAGTGCACCTGCTCACCGTCGTTGAGGGTGACCACGCGGGTGGCCGGGTCGAGACCCTCGACGCGCCGGGACAATCGCAGGTTGACCGCCTGCTCGCCATATCGAGCACTCGGTTGCAGGGGAAGTGCGTCCTCCGCACACTCGCCGCGCAGGAAGTCCTTCGACAGCGGTGGCCGCGCATAGGGATGAACCGACTCGTCGCCGATCAGCAGCACTGACCCAGTTCCTCCGCCCTCCCGGTAGCCCGTGGCCACGGACAGTCCCGCCGGTCCACCGCCCACGATCAACAGATCAGTCGATTCCATGAAGATCCTCTCCGCTGGATCGGCGGCTGCCGGACTCCTGCCATCGGCCGGAGCGACAAGAAGATCGACCACGGGTTCGAGGCAAGGACGGCAGCGCGGACTGAACTACGTAGTCGCGGACACGCGCCGCATTCCCGCCGGCGCCTTCTCGAAACACCGAACACGCCACTGAGGTCGTTTCCCGCAGCTGAACAATCACCAGCCGGCACTCACAGGCCTGCCCTACGGCCCCGAACAGGCGAGCGTGTCCGGGCTCTCACAGTCGGATCGGCGAGTTCATGCCCTTCTTGACCTGAGGTTCTGTGTCGGGACTCTCAGCAATATGGGTAAGACGAGCGGTCCTGGCCACGTTGGGCGACGACCGTCTCCCCGAGTCGGTCGTGCACCCGTATTCGGGGCAGGCCGACGTCGTCGATGAGTTTGTGTAGGTGGCGCAGGACGTATTCGGGTCGTAGTGGTCGGCCGGTGCCGCGGGTGAACACGAGATCCTGTTCGACCCGGTGTTGTTGATGTTCGAGAAGGTGTGGCGGACGAACTGTCGGGGTGATGGTCGTGCCCCCTGTGCTACGGTTGCTACGGAGGTGGTGGCGATGGCGCGGACGATTCCACATCGCGAGTTGCGCAATAACAGTGGAGCTGTGCTGCGTGACGTTCAGGCTGGTGAGACCGTGTATGTCAGCAATAACGGTGAGGTAGTCGCCGTGCTGATTCCACCCCCGCGCGGTGCTGATGCGTCGTTGAGGTTTCGGCGGGCGACGGTCCGTGGCGGTTTCGGTGATCTTGAGCGGGTGCGGATCGCGGAGCCGGTCCAGGGCGTGCTCGACGAGCTTCGTGGCGATCGGTGATCCTCTACGTTGAGACCTCGGCGGCGGCGAAGCTGATCATCGAGGAGCCTGAGTCGTCCCGGCTGGCGGCGCACCTCGATCGGGCGGTGGACCAAGATGACGGTTTGCTGTCGAGCATGTTGCTGGAGACAGAACTGCGCCGTCTTGCGGTGCGGACAGGTGTTGCGCAGTCCGTCGTGACCCGGTTGCTCGAACACTTCGACCTGCTGGAGATTGATCGTTCTCTTTACCGTGAGGCTGGACTGCTTCCGGGACCGCATTTGCGCAGTCTTGACGCGATTCACGTTGCTGCCGCACTGCGAGCCAACGCTGATGCGATGGTGACCTACGACTTGCGCCAGGCAGATGCCGCGGACAGTGTCGGGTTATCCGTCCAGGCGCCATAGATCGGCATACGTAGGCAAACGATCAACGTGCCTGACGTTTCGGATCGTATAGGCGAAGATATGCCGACTGGATCCTCGGTCAATCTCCGCCGCGCGGGTGGGCAATAGAGGTTTTCCGAACCGGGCCGCTGCTCACGCCCGTTCTCCCACGCAGCGGTTGCGTTGGGTCCCCAGTCCGGTGATCTCGCCCTCCATCACGTCACCGGGCCGCAGGAACCGGCCGTGGTGGGCGCCGTTGCCCGCGGGACTGCCGGTCATGAGCAGGTCGCCGGGGCGCAGCTCGGTGATCGCCGAGGTGTGTTCGACGAGCCGGGCGACGTCGAAGATCATGTCGCTGGTCGGACCGTCCTGCATCACCTCACCGTTGAGCCGCAGCCGCACCCGCAACGCGGCGGGGTCGACAAATGCGGACGGTACGAGGAAGGGGCCGGTGGGGGAGAAGGTGGGAGCGTTCTTGCTGGCCAGCCAGTCGGTACCGATCCCGGGAACGTCGGGGCGGAACACCAGGTCGCGCGTCGTGACGTCGTTGACGATCGTGTAGCCGGCAACGTGCTCGAGGGCCTGGTCGCGGTGCACCCGGTACGCCGGGCGACCGATCACCACACCGAGCTCGAGCTCCCAGTCGTGCTCCGTGCCCCGGGCGGGGAGCACGACGTCGTCGAAGGACCCGGTGATCGCCGAGGGCAGGCCGAGGAAGACGTACGGGGTGCCCCGCGCGGCCCGGGCGTCCGTCGCCTCGGCGGCGCGGGCCCGCAGGGCCGCCGGGTCCTCACCGTCGTGCTGGCCGATCTTCTGGGCGACGATGAGATCGATGACGTGCCTCGGGCGAGGCGGGGAGTTGATAGTCAACACTTATCGACTGGTCGGCGCTCAGTCTTGGACGTGGAGCCGTGCACCGCCGAATGTAGAGGGCGAATCGAACAGGTGGTACCCAGAGCAAGGACTTCGCCATGACTAGCGCTGACAATACTGAGCATTTTGCTGGCGCCCTCGTCCGGGCGATCCTGGAGGGTGAGTCGGATGCCATCATCGGGTCCGATCGGGATGGGATGATCGCGTTCTGGAACCAGGGGGCGCAGCGCGTGTTCGGCTACTCGGCCGCTGAGGCGGTCGGCCAGTCGCTGGACATCATCATCCCGGAGCGGCTGCGCGACGCGCACTGGAAGGGATACTCCGAGGTGATGGGGACCGGGCGGAGCCGGTACGGCAGCGGGGATCTGCTCACCGTGCCGGGTATCCGGAAGGATGGCCAGCGCATCTCCTTGGAGTTCACCATCGTGCCGCTGAGCGACGCGGAGGGCCACATGGCCGGGATGGCTGCCATCCTGCGGGACGTAACCGCCCGATTCGAGGAGCTGAAGACGCTGCGACGGCGACTCGCTGAAGTGAACCGGCTGGCCCCGGCCATCCCGTCAGCGTAGCAGCAGCGCCGATGAGCGTCATGCTGCCTTGGTCCACCGAACTTGCTGGTCGGCTCGACGAGCAGGTGATCGATAGTGATCCAGGGCTACACCGGGCATCTGGCCATGTGGCGGAACCGAACCCCGTACCGCCAGCCGTTCCCGGAAGCCGCCGACGCGGTGTTCGCCGCCGGCGACGTGCCGCCCGCGCTGGTGATCTTCGTCGATGCCTGTTGGGCCTGTCGGCATGTTTGGGACCCGGTGCGGATGGTGCCGCGGTACGCCGAAGCGTTGCGTTCGCTGCGGGCGGTGTGGCTGGACGCAGGGACCCGGGACGAGTGGTACGTCGATGTGGGCACGCAAGCGTTCCGCGACCAACTCCGCGCCGTCGGGCTGCCCGATGAACGGGTGCACTTCGAGCTGTTCGACGCGGGCCACGGCGGGATCGACTACCGCTACCCGGTCGCGCTGAGCTGGCTGTGCCGCCAGATCGCCGAGTCGTAGCAACTCGTTCCGCCGCAATCGCCCAGCTCGACACCCAGGACCAGCCGGGACCGCGAGGCATGGTTGACCCGACTCCAGCCAAATTCATGATCAGCTGGTTCGTTCAGGGTCTCGGAACTCAGCCGGCAAGCACTTGCTCGCGCAGGATGTCGGCGTGCCCGCAGTGGTGGGCCAGCTCGCGCAGAACCTGCAAGTACACCCAGCGCAGCGTGCGCGGCCCGGACCGGTGGCCGGTCGTGACGGCGTCCAACGGGAGGTCGGCGACCGCTGCCCGGGCGGTCGTGCAGGCTTCCCGGTGGGCCGCCGTGACGGAGGCGACGGTGTCGTCGTCGGCGAGCCGGAAGGAGTCCTCCGGGCTCTGCACCAGGCCGAGTTCCCGACGGGACGTGCCGCCGACGCACTCCTCGAACCACACCCGCTGCATCCACGTGACGTGCTTGAGCAGCCCGAGCAACGTCGTCGCCGACGAGACGAGCCGGCGGCGAGCCTGCTCCTCGGTGAGACAGTCGAGGGTCACCTCAAGGGCGCTCCGGTACTCCTCGACGAACGCATCGAGTTGGCTGCGCTCGTCGTCCAGCAGCACGTCGAACGAGCCCATCGGAGCCTCCCATCACGCCGCGGGCCACAACGGCTCGACGTCAACGATCTTAAGACCTGGTCAGGCGACCACCGCCTCCGCGCCGCGCACGTAGCCGATCACGACAATCGCGCCCCGAGCCGCCAACCCGGTAGCGATGGCCCGGCCGATACCGCGCGAGCCCCCGGTCACCAACGCTGCCTTGCCGTCCGGCGATACCTCACACCTAGCCGCGAACAGCGGTCGATACCAGGTCCATGACCTGTCGAACCGCGGTTCGGGAGTGCTCGGGATTGCCAAAGCCCTCGAAACCGTGTTCGGCGTCGGGGATGTCGATGACGTCGAGTGCTGCGTGGTGGGTGCGGTCGTGTTCTCCTCGACATTCACACTTGCTGCCGAGGCGTTGCGGTTGGACCTGGTGGACGTGGTGGAGCTGCTGTGGTGCCCGACCATCCTGGGCGGCGGTTAACCGGTGCTGTCGGCGGGCGTGCGCCGGGATCTGACTCCGCGGAGGAATCGCCGGTTCGGCAACGGCACGGTGCGGACCACTTGCGACGAAATTCGGCATGAGGAGTCTTGAGCAGTGACCGGTTATCCGAGATGGTGCCGAGATGTCGTCGAGGGGTGCCTGCCGGCACCGAAAAGGGTGTTGGGGCGGCTGATCCAAGAGATGAACGGGCGGTTGCAGGCCGGTTCAGGGTAGGGAGTTTGGCTGTGACAGATTCGACCGTCGCCTCGCCTGCGGGGCTGGTTCCGGTGGCGGGCGCCACCAACCCGGTTGTGACCGGGCACGCGGACGAGCGCCAAGCCGGGACGCTGCCACCATCGGGGGGATGGCGTCGCTGGGCCCACGTCCCTCGAGGCGCTATAAGTCCTGGCTACACAGCGCCGCGGCGCGGCGTCAGCGAATGCGTACGGAGGTCAGCATCATGACCAAGTCGGCCTCGACGGGTGACCCGGCAACGTCTCCGAGCCAGGGCGGGGTGGCGCCGGTCAAGGCCCGGACCGGCGCGTCCTCGGACATTTCCGGGCGCGACATCGGGACACTGCGGGAGCTGTGGCGCTTCCGCGACTTCGCTCGGCCTCATCTGTCATCCCTGCTGCTCGGGGTGGTGTTCCGGGCGGCGGAGACGCTGGCCGATCTGGCCACCCCGTGGCCATTGGCACTGGTGATCAACGACCTGCTGGGCGGCGGGAGCAAGAGCACCGGCGGACCACTGATCTACGTGGCCCGCTGGTTCGGCACTTCGCCCTGGGCTTTGCTGCTGGTCGCCGGGGCGTCCACAGTGCTGTTCACGCTGCTGTCCGGGCTGTTCGACTATCTCGGCGACCGAACGATGAACGGCGCCGGGGAGAAGATCACCGCGGGGATCCGGGCCTCGGTGTTCGGCTACGTCGAGCGCCTGCCGATGGGGTACCACGACCGGCAGTCGGTCGGTGAGCTCAGCAATCGGGTGATGAGCGATACCTCGAACATCGAGGACAGCCTTGTCGACCTGTTCAGCACCCTCATCCCGGCGGCATTGACGCTGGTCGGGACCATGACGGTGCTGCTGTTCGTGAACGGTTGGCTGGGGCTGGTCGGGCTGTGCACGGCACCGCTGGTGTTCGTCACCGCGCTGCACTACGCCAAGCTGACCAGGGTGCTGGCCCGGCGCCGCCGAGCGGCGGTCGGCGAGCTGACCGGGTTCGTCACCGAGTCGCTGCAGGGCATCCGCACGGTGCACGCATTCGGCAGCCAGGAGACCGAGGACGCCCGATTCGGCGCGACCAACACCCAGGTCCTGGGGCTGGGGCTGCGGCGGGTTGACCTGTCCGCGCGGTTCACCCCCGCACTGGAGGCGGTCAGCGCGGTGGGCACCGCGGCGCTGCTGGTGGTCGGCGGCTTCGGGGCGCTGCGCGGCTGGTGGTCGGTCGGGGTGCTGGTCGTGGTGACCACGTATCTGAACAACATGCTCAAACCGATGAAAGACCTGGCCAAGCTGGCGCCCAGCTTCAACCAGGGCGCGGCCAGCGCGGAACGGATCGCGGCCATCCTGGACGAGCCCCGCGAGCACTTGGGCCCGATCGACGGGCTGGCCCAGCGGGTCACCGGGGAGATCGAGCTGCGCGATGTCGGGCTGGACTACGGGCGCGGGCCGGTGCTGTCCGGACTGAGCCTGACCGTACGCGCCGGCGAGCGGGTCGCGCTGCTGGGCGACAACGGCGCTGGCAAGTCCACCACGATGTCGCTGATCGGCGGGCTCTACGGGCCGACCAGCGGCCAGGTGCTGCTCGACGGGTTGTCCGTGCCGGACCTGCCCGAGCACTGGCTGCACCAGCAGGTGGCCATGGTGTTGCAGGACACCTTCCTGTTCTCCGGCAGCCTGATGGACAACCTGCGTTACGGTCACTCCGAGGCCACCGACGAGGAGGTCGCCGCCGTGGCCGAGGCCGCGCTGGTCACCGAGTTTGCCGACCTGCTGCCCGACGGGCTGTCCACCGTCGTCGCCGCCGGCGGGGTGGGGTTGTCCGGTGGGCAGCGCCAGCGGGTCGGCATCGCTCGCGCGCTGCTGGTCGACTCCCCGGTGGTGCTGCTCGACGAACCGACCGTCGGGCTTGACGTCCACGCCGAAAAACTTGTTGTCCAAGCGCTCACACGGCTCATGGACGGTCGTACCGTAATCATGACGACCCACCAGCCCGAGCTGACCCGGCTGGCCAACCGGACCGTCTACCTGCACCGAGGCGGGGTGGTCGAGGAGATCTCCACACCCCCGCGAGAAGAGGCCCGATGACCGGAACCCTGACCAGGCCCGACGACGACCGCACAGCCACCGGGGCGCTCACCGCCGCCGCCGTCCTGCTCGACGCCCTGACCGAGCGGACCGAGCATCTGCTCGCCCAGGAGCCCCGCATCCGCGAGCACGCCCCGGACGCGGTGTCCGCCATGCGAATCGACACCCGCGAGCTGCGCTGCATCCTCACCGGCTTCCGCCGCTGCCTCGACCGTGCCCGGACCGACCCCATCGTCGCCGACCTCAAGTGGCTGGGCGCCGAGCTGGCCGATGAGCGGGACACCGAGGTGATGGCCGAGCGCTTCGCCCAGGTCCTGGACGCACTCCCGCACGAGCTGGTCCGAGGGCCGGTCGCCGCAGACCTCGACGAGCACCTGGGCCAACGCGTCGAGGAGAACACCCGGCGCATCCTGGCCACACTGAACAGCGCCCGGTACGCGGGCCTGCGTCAGCAGCTCGACGAGTTGCTCACCGATCCGCCGTTTACCGAGCGTGCCGGCCGCGCGGCCCGCGAGGAGTTGCCGCGCGGAGTGGCCAAGGCGCATCGGCAGCTGGACCAGATGATCTGCTCCGCACTGCGGGTCGAGCACGAGCTGGAACGGGCGGATGCGTTGCACGAGGCCCGCAAGGCGGCCAAACGAGTGCACTACATGTGCGAGGTGGCCGTGCCGGCCGTCGGCAAGCCAGCCAAACGCCTACGCCGCACCATGCGCAAGTTGCAGGGGATGCTGGGCGAGCACCAGGACGCCGCTGTCGCGCGCCCCACCCTGCATTGCCTCGGCCTGCAGGCAGACCGGCACGGCCACAGCGCCTTCACCTACGGGGTGCTCTACGCGGCCGAGCATTTCCGGGCCCGCGACGTCGAACGGGCGCTGCCCACCCTGGTGGAACTCCTGCGCGCCCCCGACGCCACCAACTGGCTCGACCCAGCCTGGAACGGTCAGCAATCTGGAACTGCCAGGTAACACCGTCCGGCTCGGCGGCTGGCCCAAGCAGCGATCAACGGGATAGCTCCGAGTTCGGCCAGACCGGCCCTGGCCAGCGGCATCTAGGCTGTCGGCATGACGGAGCCTGCCGCCGCCCAAACAACATCATCGGAGTTCGACCCGACCGAGGTGGCCGCGCTGGACGCCACGCTCAGCGAGCTGGTCGCCGCCTGGAACGCCGGTGACCTCGAGGCGTACGCCCGCCCGTTCACCGACGACGCCGTGTACGTCACCTACTTCGGCCGCAAGCTGATCGGCCGCGGGGGGATCGCCGAAGGTCACCGGCGCGTCTTCGCCAGCGCCTACCGCGGCTCGCGGCTGCTCAACCAACAGGCGAGCTACCGCTTCCTGCGACCCGACGTCGTCGTCGCCGTCCAGGACGGCGGGGTGGAGACGGCGCCCGGCGCCTCCCCCGACGAGGACAGCCGCAACACCCTCACATACGTCCTCGTCAAGGACGACGGCGAGTGGCGGATCGCGTCCTTCCACAACGCGCGGGTGACGAATCCCGCTGATTGAGCTCGGTGATCACCCGTTGTTCGACGAAGTTCCGGTATGCCGGTGCGGTAGATCAAGCCATGAGCGGCACGAAGCGGTACAGCGAACCGACCGCGCTTGCCGCTGCAATGGCGTTGGCACCGTCGATCGGCTCGTCTGCCCCCGGGCTATCTGCGCTGAGGGCTGCATCTGATCCCGGCGCCTATTCGCAACATCGAGCTCACTGCGGCAGCGTCTTCAGTGGCCCAGGCGAGGGCAGCCACATGCAACGAGTCGACGAGCTACATCAACTCCAGCGGGAACTGCATTCACCGGCCGGAGACGACAGGCTCGGCGCCGTCGGGAGCGACTGCGCAATGCACAGATGGGGAGTACAGCCTGAGCCAGCATCATGCTGGCACGTGTTCGGGCCACGGCGGCGTGAAGTAATGGCTCTTGTAACTCGCGCCGCTGACGGAACGCGACCTCAGGCCGCAACGGGTGCCGGCGGATACGCGCGGACTCGTGGCGTCGCTGGATGCGAGCTGGTCTGAGAGGATTCCACGGCGAGGCTTCAGAAGGCAGGCCGAGCACGGGTGATGTCTTCAGGGAGGTCTCGCGATGGTCGCGGATGCACAGCTAGACAGTGGCGGGCAACAGCCTGAGCTGACGGTCACCCATCCTCGGGCAGGGCTCTGCGTGATCGAGGTGCGGTGCGAGCTGGACATCCTCACAGGGCCCTCGCTCGCGCAGCTGCTCATTCAAGAACTCAGTGGCGAGTGCCGAGGCCTGATCGTCGACATGAGCGGGTGCAATTTCCTGGGTTCGTCAGGGATCTCGGCGCTCCTCGAGAGCAAGCAAAACGCCGACACCACGTCCGTACCCATCGTGCTGGCGGGCATGAACCGCATTGCGTCACGAGCACTGCAGGTGACCGGGCTGGAGTCGATGTTCCCGATCTATCCCAGCGCCGCGGCCGCCGTGTCGGCCCTAAGCGGCTGAACCCGTCGCAGGGGGCCCGGGCGACCCACGCGGTACACCGGTGGTGGGTTGAGCCCCCCGCGATGTGTGCGGGAGAGCTGCACGGGGAACGCGACTGTGTAGGTGTCGCCGTCGGCGGCCATCGCAGCGCGTTGACCTGGAGAGGACACATCGTGCGGCCTTTGCGCTTGCACCTGCCGGTGCATCCCAGTACGCCCGGTGAGGTTCGGCGGCAGCTGTGGCGGTGGCTCGAGGTACTCCGGTGGCCGCGCGAGGATGCCGAGGACCTGCTGCTGGCAGTGGACGAAGCAGTCAGCAACGCCGTCGAGCACGCCTACAACGGTCCGATCCCCGCACGGACCCACCGTGATGGGCTGGGGGTGGAACTGTGCGTGAGCGACACGACGACCACTGACGACACCCACCGAGTGGTCGTGAGCGTCACCGACCACGGCTGGTGGAAACCACGCGCGGTCTCCCCGGGCTCGCGCGGTCGGGGCCTGCAAATGATGCGCGCACTCACCCACTGTCTCGAGGTGACCGCGACCGGATCGGGAACCCGGGTGAAGATGATCAGCCGGGCCGTTCAGGTCAACCGGCGCCGAGCGGCGGACGCGGCGAAACGGCTCGGTGAGGCCGGCACGCTGCTGCTACTCGCGTCGTGGATGCCCAACTACCACTGAGTACCAGGCGATGACCAGGCTTTGGACGAACAGGGCGAAGGGGACGGTTCGTCGACGACCGGGAGCATCAGCCCGCGGACGATGCCGCTACCCCGAGGTCAGCGATCGGACCACGATCGCGGACCGTGTTCCCACGTTGAACACGCGGGTTCGATCCCGTCATCCGGTTCGTTCACGAAGGCGACCTCAGGGAACCAGTACGCCCCGACCGTGCATTTTGCCGCCTTCGAGGTCCGCGATGGCATCGGCAAAGGCGTCGAGCGGGTAGCTGCGGGTACGCACGCTCACTCCACCGGCGGCTGCCAACGCGATCAGCTCCCGTAGATCGTCATGGGTGCCCACCGCGTTGCCCACCACACTGATCTCGGGCAGAACCAGGTTGAAAGTTGGTACCCGAAGCTCGCCGCCGTAGCCCACGACGAAGTACGTGCCCCGCGCCCGAACCATTGCCAGGGAGGAACCGACCGCGTCGCCCTCGCCGACAAAGTCGATCACAACTTCGGCACCGGCCCCACCAGTGATCCGTTGGACACGCTCGCCCATACCGTCGCCGGCCGGGAGAACATGGTGCGCCCCACAGTCCGAAGCTAGCTTGAGTGCCTCGGGGTCGGGGTCGATCGCGATGACCTCGGCGGCACACAGCGCGCGTAGACACTGCACAGCGATGTGGCCTAGCCCGCCGATCCCGACGACTACGACCCGAGTGCCCGGGCCCAGCAGCGGCACGGCCTTCCGAACCACGTGCATGACTGTCAGTCCGGCGTCAGCGTGCGGGGCAACGGCGGCCGGTTCCAGTCCGGACGGCAGCGGGAGCACCCCACGATCGGTCGTCTTCAGCAGCTCGGCGAACCCGCCGGGACGATTCAGACCAGTGAAGTTCAGACCGCGCGCGCACCGCATGTCGTCACCGATCCGGCAGGCCGGGCAGAGCCCACATGACAGCTGCGGGTGGCAGATCACCGCGTCACCGACGACGATGTTCTCCACTCCTGGGCCGGTCTCCTGTACCCAGCCGGTGTTCTCGTGGCCCAGGGTCAGCGGTAGCTCGGTTGGCACCGCCGGGGCGAACCAGCCGTCGCGGATGTGCACGTCAGTGCGGCACAGCCCGGCGCCGCCGACTCGTAGGATGACATCATGCGGCCCGGTGATCTCCGGTTCCGGCACCTCGTCGAGGCGCGGCGGCTCCTGGTAGGCATGTAGGCGGACAGCCTTCATGATGGCCTCCCTTTGTGCGCTGACAGGTCTCGGTACCCCTCCAGTTCGCCGGCTTGCCGCATTTGGTCCAGGCCAGGGCCATCCTCGGTTGCCAGACCGAGGTCCGCGCGGTCCGGGTCTGCCACAGGGGGCTGAACAGCATCCCGCGTCGATGGTCGGTCGTCATCGGCCTAGCTGGTGATTCCGAGCAACACTCTCCGCCTGCGCCGAGCAACGCGGGTGCCGCCCAACTCCGCCGTCGGAATGCCGCCCGTCGCCGCCGAGTTGGTGGTGGGGTGAAGAAGATAGGTTTCCTGTCCTTCGGGCACTGGTCGGCGTCGCCGCAGTCGATGGTGCGGTCGGGGGCAGACGCTCTGGTGCAGTCGATCGAGTTGGCGGTGGCCGCTGAGGAGGCTGGAGCCGACGGCGCGTACTACCGGGTGCACCACTTCGCTCAGCAGCTCGCGTCCCCGTTCCCGCTGCTGGCCGCGGCCGCCGCGCGGACCAGCAGGATCGAGCTGGGCACGGCCGTGATCGACATGCGGTACGAGAACCCGCTCTACATGGCCGAGGACGCCGGTGCCGCCGACCTCATCTCCGGTGGCCGGCTGCAGCTGGGCATCAGCCGTGGATCACCGGAGCAGGTGATCGATGGCTTCCGCTACTTCGGGTATGTGCCGCCGGACGGTGTGAGCGATGCCGACATGGCCCGCGAGCACACCAAAGTGTTCCTCGAGGTGATCAAGGGCGAGGGCTTCGCCGAGCCCAACCCACGCCCGATGTTCGCCAACCCGCCGGGTCTGCTGCGGGTCGAGCCGCACTCACCGGGTCTGCGGGACCGGATTTGGTGGGGCGCGGGAACCCGGGCGACCGCGGAGTGGACGGCCGAGCAGGGGCTGAACCTGATGAGCTCGACGCTACTGTCCGAGGACACTGGCGTGCCCTTCCATCAGCTGCAGGCCGAACAGATCCAGCGGTTCCGCAACGCCTGGCAGACCGCTGGGCACAGCCGCGAGCCGCGCGTCTCGGTCAGCCGCAGTATCTTCCCGATCGTCAACGACCTCGATCGGCAGCTGTTCTGGCAGCAGCGGGAGAGCACCGACCAGGTCGGCTGGCTGGACGGCGGCAACGCTCGGTTCGGCCGAACGTACGCGGGTGAGCCGGACAAGTTGGTCGCCGAGCTCGCCGAGGACGAGGCGATCGCCGCCGCTGACACGCTGCTGCTCACCGTGCCCAACCAGCTTGGCGTCGAGTACAACGCCCACGTCATCGAGAGCGTGCTCACCCACGTCGCGCCCGAGCTGGGCTGGCGCTGATCCCGAGCTGATGGCGGTGACCGTGCTGCGTTCTCAGCTGGACGTGACGTGGTCGACTGCCTCAAGCAGGAGGCCAACGACAGCGGTCGGGGCGGTCACGAGTGGGGTGTGGTCGACGGGGTGCGGCCGGAGGGTGGCCTGCAGTGCGCTGATCACGGCGCTCCAGCTGGAGCCGTCAGCCCACGCTCCATGGGCAAGGACCACGGCGGGATCTGAGGCGGACATCTCTGCCGAAACCCAGGGTGGCGACGACGGCCAGGTATGCGCGGGTGGGGCCTCAGATGTCGAGGACGAGGCGTGCATCGACCAGCAGCCCTACCTGCAGGGCTACCTGTCGATAGACTCGCAGTGGCTCTACCACAAGAACAAAAGCGTAATCGGCGCCCAGCAGTCAGTCCCGACTGGACCGGTCGTCACCGGCCAATCCAACATCGGCAACATCCTCGACGCGGTGAAGGCAGGACTTCGATAAACCGTGCCGGACAGGCACCTATCTCCTGGCGGATTGCGATGGTTCGGCGTCTCGGGGCAGGGAAGACTGTGGGCGTGAACCTTGAACAGCACACGCGCATCGGCTCTGGCACAGGCTTCTTCGCCGCGCTCGACCAGAGTGGCGGGAGCACTCCGAAGGCGCTCGCCCTCTACGGCGTCAACGAGGAGTCCTACAACGGCGATGCGGAGATGTTCGACCAGGTGCACGCCATGCGCGCACGGATCATCACCAGCCCGGCGTTCACCGGCGAGCGGGTGCTCGGTGCGATCTTGTTCGAGGACACGATGAACCGCCATATTGATGGCCGCGAGACAGGCGACTATCTCTGGTCGGTCAAGGGGATCGTGCCGTTCCTCAAGGTCGATAAGGGCCTTGCGGATCCCGCCGAGGGTGTCCAGCTCATGAAGCCCATCCCCGGTCTCGACGCGCTGCTGGCCCGAGGGGTGGAGAAGGGCATGTTCGGCACCAAGATGCGGTCGTTCATCACGACGGCCGACAAGGGGGGCATCGCCGCTGTCGTCGACCAGCAGTTCGAGCTGGGCGCCCAGATCCTCGACGCCGGCCTGGTGCCGATCCTCGAGCCCGAGGTCGACATCCACAGTGAGCAGAAGGCCGCGGCCGAGGAGATGCTGCGCGCGGCGATCGTGGAGCACCTCGACGCGGTCTCCGCCGACCGGCAGGTGATGCTGAAGCTCAGCATCCCCACCGAGGTCGACTTCTACCGCGTGTTCGTGGAGCACCCCAAGGTGCTGCGGGTGGTTGCGCTCTCCGGTGGCTACAGCCGCGCCGAGGCCGACGAGCGGCTGGCGCCCAACCACGGCGTGATCGCCAGCTTCTCGCGCGCGCTCACCGAGGGGCTGACCGTGGAGCAGTCCGATCAGGAGTTCAACTCCGTGCTCGGCACGGCCATCGGCGACATCTACGCGGCGTCGAGCACCTGAGTCGACCAGGCCGAGAGCCCCCGGCCCAAGGGATTAGGGCGGGGTGCGCGTGTGGCGGTGGCGGGGGGCAGCGTTGGCCAGGAGTACCGCGACCCACTGCAGCGGGCCCGTCACGATGATGATGATCATGCCTGTCCACCAGGCGCGGGCGTACAGTGCGCCGCCCACCGCGAACCCGATGATGTGAATCGCCATGATCACCGTGTAGACCCGGCGACGGTGGCGCAGCTGATCGTCCGCCGACGGCTGCGCGTCGGTAATCGTGACCGTCGATTCTCTGCTCCACCACACCGCTCGCGACGCTACTCCGGTTCACCGCCAGAGACCGCGCTCAGAGGCGTGGCCCCGGCGGACATGGCGACATGGTGGCCACCGGCGCGGCAGCTCGTGCTCGACAGCTCGGCGGTACTGGCATGGGTTCGGGGCGAACCTGGATCCGATCCTGGGAGGCGCGGGTCGCCAAGCGGGCTGCCGCCATCGTCGATGCTGTCGCGGAGCGGGGGGAATGCGACTTAGTGAGCGACATTGCGAGTGAACTGCCTATCCAGGTCGTCGCCGACCTGATGGGGATTCCCGCGTGGAGGTTCTGCTCCAGCAGCCTGACCAGTGGGCGAGGATCATCGCCAATCCGGACAGCTTGATGCCGACCGCGGTGGAGGAACTACTCCGGTACGTCAGCCCGGTGATCCACATGCGTCGAACAGCCATGGTCGATACGGAACTGGGCGGGAGAACTATCGCCGCCGGCGATAAAGTGGTGATGTTCTATCCGTCTGCTAACCGTGACGAGACAATGTGGCCCGACGCGGACCGACTAAATCTTGCCCGGACCCCTAATCCCCATATGGGCTTCGGCGGTGGGGGCCCGCACCTGTGTCTTGGCGCGCAGGTCGCTCGCTTGGAGATCGGCGCGCTTCTCGGCCAACTTGCCCGGCGACTCCCTGACCTGCAGCGGGCCGGGCCGATCCAACGGCTCACATCGACCTTCATCACCGGCCCGAGTCGTTTTTCCCATCCGATACACACCGGCCCCGCCCGCATCGCCAAGCGATGAGGCACAACCATGGGGATGGCTGTGGTCGTGAGGAAAATTGAGCCCGCCAGCACTTGTAGGGGAAAGTCGCTGAGGACGGCAGGCTCTGCCGCCTGCCCATCGAGTTGCCACGAACGGGTGACTGTCCAATACTGCGATGAGTCGCTGATCATCGGGTCGAGGAGGGTACGGGTGGGGAACCGGCACGGCCGACCCACCCTGCTCGACGTGGTGGATCGCAACGCGGCGGCGCACCCCGAGCTGCCGGCCATCCTGGATGGCGAAACCCGGTTGAGCTGGTCGGAGTACCGCGACGGGGCCCGGGCCATCGCGCTGGCGCTGCTCGATCTGGGCGTGGCTCCCGGCGACGTGGTCGGCCTGCACATGGTGAACCGCGCGGAGCACGTGCTCGCCGACATCGGCACGCTCATGGCCGGTGGCGTCCCGTGCAGCTACTACAACACCCTCGCCGCGGACCAGCTCACGTACGTGGCGAACGACTCGGCGGCGACAGTTGTGATTATCGATGCCGTCGAGCTGCCGTTGTGGCTGACGATCCGGGAGGGGTTGCCCGAGCTGCGGCACGTGCTCGTGCTCGACCTGCCGCCGGATGACACACCGCCGGCCGGTGTGACGCGGTTCGAGGAGGTCGTGGCGCTCGCGGCGGCGGGGTTGGACACGCGCGGCGGCGAGGTCGACCGGGCCAGCGCGAAGGTCCAGCCGAGCGACCCGCTGACCATCGTGTACACCTCCGGCACGACCGGCGCCCCGAAGGGCACGGTCATCACCCACGCCGCCGCGCTGTGGGTCCTGGACGAGGTGGAGCGGCAGCTGGTCGAACACCTCGGCGGGCCGGTGCCGGTGGGCTGGTCGACGGTGTCCTACCTGCCGCTGGCCCACGTGGCGGAGCGGCTGTTCTCGCACTACCAGGCCATCGCGCGGCGGGTCACCGCCAGCTACGTACGGGACACCGCGCGGCTGCCGCACGTGCTGGCCGAGACCCGGCCGCACCTGTTCCTCGGCGTGCCGAGGGTGTGGGAACGGATCTACGCCACGATCCGGGAGCGGGGTACGGCTTCGAAGAACCCGCTCCGGCGGCTGCTGGTCGGCGCGGCGTTCTCGGTGGCCCAGGAGGCCGGCATCGCGCGGCTGACCGGCGAGACGCCGCACTGGTGGGTCCGCCGCCGGTACCCGCTGATGGAGCGCCTGGTCTACCGGCGGTTGCGCGCGGCTCTCGGACTGGATCGAGTAGTGCTCGCGGTGAGTGGCGCGGCCTCGCTGCCGCCGAAGGTGTCGGCCTTCTTCGCCGGGGTCGGCATCACGATCATCGAGGTGTACGGGATGACCGAGACCTGCGGGATGCTGGCGGCGAGCCCGCTGGACGCGCCTCGGCTGGGCAGCGTCGGGCGCGCGCTGGAGGGTGTCGAGCTGAAGACCGCCGGGGACGGCGAGGTGCTGGCGAAGGGCCCCAACATCACCCCGGGTTACCTGAACCTGCCCGAGGCGACGGCGGAGGCGATCGACGCGGCGGGCTGGCTGCACACCGGCGATATCGGCGTGCTCGACGCGCAGGGCTACCTGCGCATCACCGGCCGCAAGAAGGAGCTCATCAACACCGCGTCCGGCAAGACGATCTCGCCCGGCAACGTGGAGCTCGCCCTGTCGCAGAGCTCTGAGCTGGTCGGCAGCGTCTACGTGCACGGCGACAACAAGCCCTGCCTGGTGGCCCTCGTGGCACTCGACCCGGGCTGGCGGGACTGGTGCGCCGCGCGCGGCATCGAGGTCGACTCGCTCACCGACGCGGTCACCAACGGGCAGGTTCGGCTGGAGGTGGCCCGCTCCATCGGCGCGGGCAACGCCACGCTGTCGCGCGTGGAACAGGTCAAGAACTGGGCGCTGCTGCCCACCCAGTGGAGCATCGAGACCGGTGAGCTGACCCCGACGATGAAGCTGAAGCGCGCGGTGATCGCCGCGCGGCATCACGCCGAGATCGAGGAGCTCTACGACCCCCTCACCGCCGACGCATGGACGGATGACTGAACCGGCCGAGCCCGGATCGCCGGTCAGGGAGCCGCTCTCCTCTTCCCGACGACCGAGCAGGCCATCGAGGAGCGGAACGCGGCCCTGCAATCCCGCGCTCGCACCTGGCCGAACTCATCATTCCGCCGGTGCTGCCGCGGGGAACTTCGGTATCGCTGGCCCGGTCGGCCCGCACGGTCAGTCGTGGACCAGGACCGCCTTGACGACCTCGCCCCGGTGCCCTGCCTCGATCGCCTCGTTGATCTGGTTGAACGGGAACTTCGTGATCATCTTGTCGAACGGGAACCGGCCCTCGCGGTGCAACGCCGCCAACCGGGGGATGAACTCGTCCGGCACCGCGTCACCCTCGATGATCCCGTAGATCTTGATCCCGATGATCATCGCCTGCATCAGGCTCAACCCGATCGCCGCGGTCGGATCGGTCGGCACCCCGACCAGGCCCAGCGCGGCGTGCGGGGCCATCGCACCGAGCGAGGCCTCGATCACCGACGGAATCCCGGTCGTGTCGAACACGTACTGCGCGCCGATCGGCACGATCGCCCGGACCTGCTCGGCCAGCTCGCCCGCCGCCGGGTCCAACGCGTGCGTGGCACCCAGCTGCAGGGCCAGCGCGCGGCGACTGGCGTGCGGCTCCAGCACGATGATCGTCGAACAGCCCTGCACCACCCCACCGAGCACCCCGGCCAACCCCACCGACCCGGCACCCAGCACCAACAGCGACGACCCCTCGTGCGCGGCCATCGAGTTCATTACCGCACCCGCACCGGTCTGGATGCCACACCCCAACGGCCCCACCAGCTCCAACGGCGCGTCATCAGCCAACTTCACCACGTTCTGCTCGTTCGCCAACGCATGCGAGGCGAACGAGGACTGCCCGAAGAACACCGAGTTCACCGGACCCTCCGCCGAGGTGATCGGCGAACTCCCATCCGGGCGCACCCCCGCATAGTTCAACATCAGGAACTGGTAGCAGTACGCCGGCGACCCCAACACACAGTTCTCACACGACCCACAACTGTTGAACGTCAACGCCACCTTGTCCCCGGCCTTGACCTTCGTGACACCCGCACCGACCTCGAGCACCGTGCCCGCACCCTCATGCCCCAACACCGCCGGCATCGGGATCGGCACAATGCCCTCCCGCGCCGCCAGATCCGTGTGACACAACCCCACCGACTTGATCTTCACCAGGATCTCGCCCGCCTTCGGGCCATCCAAAGTCAACGTCTCCAACGTGAAATCGGCCAACGGCTTGTGCGCGACGGCGGCGGTGATCTCCACGGAGTCCTCCAGGTCGGGGCTGACGGTATGGTAGGGCCGAAATAGTCTAGCTGTCGAGTATTGAATCTTAGAGTAAATCGACGCCGCCGGTTGCGGGCGGGCACGGAAGATGGTCTAGTGATCGATAATCTATATCTAGAGTAAAACAGAGATGAGAGGACCGAGGGTGAACCGTAGGCGGCGCGTCGTCCACGGGGCCGGTGCGGCCGGGCTGCTTGCCGGTTACCTGGCGGTCAGGGCTCGCCGACGGCGCGCCGGGGGAGAGCCAGCCGCGACCGCCGAGCACATCCAGCCGGACACGCCCGGTCACCGCGGCGGCTCCGGCACACCGATCCTGCTGCTGCACGGGTTCAGCGTGACCTGGCGGAGCTGGAAGCCGGTCCTCCCGTTGCTGGAGCGGCACCACGATGTGATCGCGCCGACCCTGCTCGGGCACAGCGGCGCCGCGATGCTCGCCGAGGGGGTCGCCCCGTCGGTGGACGCGCTGCTCGACGGGGTGATCGCGGAACTGGACTCGCTCGGGCTGGACCAGGTGCACGTGGTGGGCAACTCGCTCGGCGGGTGGCTCGCCCTCGAACTGGCCCGCCGGGGCCGGGCCCGTTCGGTCGTGGTGTTCTCCCCGGCCGGCGGCTGGAGCTCGAACCTGCGGCTGGCCACCCTGGTCGCCGGCATGCGGGTGGCCTTCGAACTGCTCGAGGTGCTCGGACCCAGAGCCGATGCGCTCGCCCGCAACCCCCGGACGCGCGGGATGTTCGTCTCGGCGATGGTGGCACACCCGGAGCGGTTCGACCCGGCCGACCTGGCCGCCGATATCAGGGCGCTGCGTCATGCCCCGGTGTTGTTACCCCTGTTGTCGGTGCTCGGTGAGCACCCGTTCCAGCCGCTGCGGAACCCGGGCTGCCCGGTGCGGGTGGTCTGGGCCCGCAAGGACCGGGTCATCCCGTTCCCGGTCTTCGGTCAGCCGCTCGTCGACAAACTACCGAGCGCCGAACTGCTGTTCCTAGACGACGTCGGGCACGTGCCGATGTCAGACGACCCACAGGCGGTTGCCCGGTTGATTCTCGAGGTCACCGACGCCGTGGACAGCCGCGCCGGCACACCGCCCGGCACCGGCGCAACAGCCGCCAGCACGGACGGAAAGAGATGAGTGAGATGACCGCTGGGCCGGACCGCGACGATCGGCTCGAGGGAAGCGACTGGGGCGGATCGGCCCAGATGACCGCCTGGGAGGCCGTCATGTGGCGGGCCGAGGGGGATCCGAGGACCAGGTCGACCGGGGTCCTGCTGGAGCTGCTCGACTCGGTGCCGGACTGGCCGCGGTTCCTGGCCGCGCACGAGCGCGCCACCCGGGCGATCCCCCGGCTGCGCGACAAGGTGGTCGAGCCGATGCTGCCGGTCGCCACGCCGACCTGGACGCCGGACACCTGCTTCGACCTCTCCTACCACGTACAGCGCCTGCGGCTGCCCGAGCCGGGCTCGATGCGACAGCTGCTCGACCTGACGGCGCAGATCGAGGCCCGGCCGCTCGACAACAACCGGCCGCCCTGGGAGGTCGTACTGGTCGAGGGGCTGGCGGGAGGTCGGGCCGGCTACGTGCTGAAGCTGCACCATGCGATGACCGACGGCCTGGGCATCGTCCAGTTGCTGGGCCTGTCACACAGCAGGAGCGCCACGCCGGGTGGACGTCCGCTCCGGCCGGCGACGGCATCGACGGCGCGCCCGGCACCCGAGGTGACCCCGCTCAGCCTGACCGCGGACCAGTTGCGCGAGCAGCTCACCGGGGCCCCGGCGCGACTGCTCGGCGGCGGGCGGGCGGCATTCGGACTGCTGGGGCGCGCCCTGCGGGACCCGGTCGGCACCGCCGGCCGCGCCGTCGACTACAGCCTCTCGCTGCGCCGGATGTTGACGCCCCCCGCGTCGGTCCGCTCACCGCTGCTGCGCGACGGCGGGTTCGGCTACCGGCTCGTGGTCCACGATGTCGCCCTCGACTCGCTCAAAGCCGCGGGCAAGGCGGCCGGCGGGTCGTTGAACGACGCATTCCTGGCCGGGATCCTGGGTGCGTTCCGCCGATACCACGAGCACTTCGGCCTGTCGCCGGACCACATGCCGATCGCGATCCCGATCAGTCTGCGCAACACCGACGACCCACAGGGCGGCAACAGGTTCGCCGGCGCACGGTTCGTGGCACCGGTCGGCGAACCGGACCCGGCGGTCCGGATCAAGCTGATCCGGGAGTTCATCCTGACCGCCCGGTCGGAACCCGCGATCGGCTTCCTGGAGGTGCTCGCCCCGATGTTGAGCCGGCTGCCGTCCGCCGCGCTGACCGAGATCGCCGGCGGTCTGACCAACGTGTCGGACGTGCAGGCCTCCAACATCCCCGGCCTCGGCTACCCGGTCTACCTGGCCGGAGCCAAGGTCTTGCGGATGTACCCGATGGGTCCGCGACCCGGTGTCGCCGCGATGGTCACCATGGTCTCCCAGGACGGCACCTGCTGCCTCGGGATCAACCTCGACCCGGACGTGATCACGGATCTCGAACTGTTCGAGGACTGCCTGGACAAGGGCTTCGACGAGGTGCTCGCGCTGGGCAGGACCACTCGGCCGTGACGCTCCGGTCCGACCCGCTGGCCCGGCCCGCCGCGCGGTGACTCAGGACGCGTCGCCCATCTTGACCCGGATCTGACCCAGCACCGCGGTGAGGCGCTGGGCCAGCGACTCGTTGACGCCGGTGAGCCCGAACTGGACGGCGGTGAGGTCAGCACTTGCCCTGGTCACCAGGTCGCGGCCCTTCGCGGTGAGGGCGGCCAGCACGGCTCGGCGATCGGTCGGGTGCGGAGCACGGGTCACCAGTGCTCGTTCGTCGAGCTGGTCGATCACCAGGGTGACGGTGGTGGGGTGCACCATGAGGTGTCGACTGAGCTGGCCGAGCGGTCGGGTGTGATCGCGTGACATGAGCAGTGTGGCCATCAGCAGGAACGCGGTCCGGCTCAGTCCGTGTGGCTTCAGTACCCGGTCAAGCTCGGCCACGATCATCTGATGGGCGCGCATCATCGCCCCCATGGCCGCGAAGTGCTCCACGCCGGGTTGGCTCCGCTGCGCCCAGTGCTCGTGGACGAACTCGACCGGATCCTGCTCCGCGCTCATGTGCGTCCTATCAGCATGGTCTAGTACTCGACAGTTGAGGATACGTTATAAATCGACGGATCCGGCCCGCTGAGTCGGCGCACCGTTGCGTGCCGCCTCGCCGGGGCGGATGCCCTGGTCGCCTCGGTGGTCGCCCGAGCGAGCGGCCTGGGTGACCCGGCCCAGCACGCCGCGCAACCTGCCGACGGCGCGCGCGTGCCGGGTATCGACCGGGTGCCGGGTATCGAGGTCCACCTGCCCGGTGAGGCCCAGGATGGTGTCGGCGACCAGTGCCGGATCGTCGTACATCGGCACGTGCCCGACCCCGATCATGCTGAGCAGCTCCGCGTGCGGTACGCACTCGGCGAGCGGGTGCCCGTAGCGCGCGAACGGGATGGTCCTGTCGTGCTGGCCCCAGGCGATGCGCACCCGGCACGTCGGTTCGCTCAGCGGGGGCAGCGGGCCGTCCCGCTCGATGGCCGCGAGCAGGCCGTCCAGCGCCGAACAGCCGAGGATGTCGTCGAAGAACTGGCGCGCGTCCGACGGGCTCATCCGTTGGCCCCGCTCGGAGACTCCCCGCAGGATCGCCCGGCGCACCCGGGGGCGCGCCAGCATCACGGCGAGCAGCGGATGGTGTGCGAAGGCCCGCCCGACCCGGACCATCCGCAGCACTCGCCGCAGCTCCTTCGGCTCGCGCCAGCCACCGGCCGGTGACAGTGCGACCACCGAGCGCGCGCGGCCCCGGCGGGCGAGCTCGAGCGCCACCCAGCCGCCGAGCGAGTTTCCCGCCACGTGGGCGGTGCCGATGCCGGCCGCGTCCAGCTGTGCCTCGAGCGCATCGGTCAACCTGAGCACCGACCACGCCGTATCGGCGGCAACCGGCGCCGCCTGGTGGTGACCGGCGAGCGACGGGGCGAACACGTCGTGGCGTTCGGCCAGCAGCGGGATGACCGGCCGCCACGCCCGCCAGGACGACGTGATGCCGTGTACCAGCACCAGGGGTGTGCCCTCGCCGGAACGGTGTTCGGGATCTGGATCGGCCATTGGTCCCCGCATCTCGTCGGATCCTCGCCAGGTCGGTGTCCGGTGCGATCGTGCTGGTCGGCCACCTGGCGACGGTACGGCGTCCGCCTTGATCAGAAAAGCTCTAGTCCTATACTATCGAGTTATGGAGCAGTCGGCTTCGCGGTGCGGTCTTGGCTCGACAGTTACTCGTGTACTAAAATAATGAGCACTAGACTTTTTCGCCGCTCCGCCATACCGTCTGGGGGAGCGGATCGAACACCTTCCGGGAGCGCCGATGATCGACTTCGGCGTCGGGCCAGGGACGTCGATCGGTATCGCGCTGGAGCCGGACGGTGATCGGGGACGCCCTCGAACTGGTTCAGGCTCGAGCTGATCCAGACCCAGCCTCCCACCGGGTGACCCAGAGCATGAGGAGGATGCAATGACCACCGAGACCGTCGACCACAACCTCAGCCCGCTCGAGTTCTGGGCGAAGCCCCGCCAGGTGCACCACGAGACGTTCAAGTGGCTGCGGGAGAACAAGCCGGTCAGCTGGCACGGCCCGCCGGAGGCGCTGGACCCCAACCTGGACAACGCCCAGGGTTACTGGTCGGTGGTGAAGCACGCGGACATCCGTGAGGTGTCGCGCAACCCGCAGGTGTTCAGCTCGGCCGAGGGTGTCTTCCTGGACGACTTCCCGCAGTTGGAGACGATGTTGTCGTTCATCGTCACCGACGCGCCGAGGCATACCAGTTTCCGCAACATCATCAGTGTGGCGTTCACCCCGAAGCACATCAAGAAGGTCGAGGAGGATACCCGGCGGACGGTGCGGGAGATCATCGATCATGCCGCGCCGCTGGGCGAGGGCGACCTGTGTGAGCTGATCACGAAGGAGGTGCCGGGTCGCATCTTCGCGTCGTTCTTCGGTATCGCCGACCGGGACGAGCGGCAGTACGTGATGGATCTGTCCGAGCAGATGGGTGCCTGGAGCGATCCGGAGTACAAGCACATCGGCTCGCCGCTGCAGGTGTTCGCGGACGCCACCAGCCGCCTCGGCGAGGTCGCGTTGCGCCATGCCAAGGAGCGGCAGAAGAAGCCGACCGAGGACCTGATGAGCTGGGTCTCGCAGGCGCAGTACGAGGGCGAGAAGATGACGGTGGAGGAGGTTGGGGTGTTCTTCGCGCTGTTGGCCGGCGCGGCGAACGACACCACCCGGCACTCGATGGCGCACGTGCTGGCGCTGTTCGACCAGCATCCGGACCAGTTGGCGTACGTGTTCGAGGACTTCGACAACCGGGCCGACGACGCGGTCAACGAGTGCCTGCGGATGGAGCCGCCGCTGATGCACTTCCGGCGCACCGCGGTGTCGGACTACGAGCTCGGTGGCGAGACGATCAAGGCCGGTGACAAGGTGGTGCTCTGGTACATCTCCGGCAACCGGGACGGCGAGGTGTTCGAGAACCCCGACACGCTCGACGTGACCCGGGCGGCCAAGAGCAACCCGCACCAGGCGTTCGGCGGCGGCGGCCCGCACTACTGCCTGGGCAACATGCTGGGCAAGCAGATGCTCAAGGCCGAGATGTGGGAGATCTACACCCGGATGAAGGACCTCAAGGTCGGCGAGCGGACGATCATGCTGTCCAACTTCATGAACGGCGTGATGAAGATGCCCGGCACCTGGACCCCCGAAAAGCGCTGAGCCGCTCCCCATGGTCTGCCGGGGCATCGCGACTGGCGATGCCCCGGCTCTCCTGCTGAAACGCGACGAGACACGAGGATGCCCGCATGACCGAGATTTCTTTCATCGACCGAGTGGCCATCGTGACCGGTGCCGGTGGTGGATTGGGTAGGACGTACGCGCTGGATCTGGCGGCGCGTGGCGCGGCTGTGGTGGTCAACGACCTTGGTGGGTCCGCGGCGGGGGTCGGCAGTGATGCTTCGGCCGCGCAGAAGGTGGTCGATGAGATCATCGCGAAGGGTGGCAGTGCGGTCGCGTCGCATGATTCGGTGTCGACGCCCGAGGGTGGTGCGGCGATCGTGGCGACGGCGTTGGACTCGTTCGGCAAGGTCGACATTGTGATCAACAATGCCGGGATCTTGCGGGACAAGACGTTCGCGAAGTTGGAGAACCAGGACCTCGAGGCTGTGTTGGATGTGCATCTGCGGGGTGCGTTCCATGTGAGCCAGCCGGCGTTTCGGGTGATGAAGGAGAACGGTTACGGCCGTTTTGTCTTCACGGCGTCGAATGCGGGGGTGTTCGGGAACTTCGGGCAGACCAATTACGGTGCGGCGAAGATGGGTCTGGTGGGGTTGTCGAATGTGTTGGCGATCGAGGGTGCGAAGGCGGGCATCAAGAGCAATGTGATCTGTCCGATCGCGCGTACTCGGATGACGGAGGACATTCTGGGTCCGTTGGCCGAGAGTGTGGAGCCGGAGCTGGTGACGCCGATGGTGGTGTATCTGGCCAGCGAGGCGTGCGGGTTGACGCATGAGGTGTTCTCCGCCGGTGGTGGCCGGTACGCGCGGGTGTTCGTGGGGTTGGCGCCGGGTTGGTTCGCCGGTAAGGGCGTGGAGGTGTCGGCCGACGACGTGGCCGCGCACATCGACGACATCCGCAACCAGGACGGCTACATCGTGCCCGGCTCGGTGACTGACGAGCTCAAGGGTCTGCTGCCACTACTCAAGGGCTGACGCTGCTCAAGGGCTGACGCTGCTCAAGGGCTGACGCTGCTCAAGCGGCCAGCGACCTTACCCAACCCGAACGGAAGGGTGTCATGACGCCGACGGAGGACCTGATCGAGTCGGTCCGGTCGGGTCCGACCGGACCTCAGATCGCGGCGATCTTCGACTTCGACGGCACGCTCATCGACGGCTACTCCGCCGCCGCGCTCTACGAGCACCGGTTCCGCAACTTCGAGATCGGTCCCGGCGAGCTGGTCCGCATGGTCAGTGCCTCGATGGGGCCGACCATGACCGAGGACCAGTTCACCGCTCTTGTGGAGGACGGTATCCGGGGCTGGGCCGGTCGCACCGAGGAGGACATGCTGGAGCTGGGTGAGCGGTTGTTCGCCCAGGGGATCGCGGGGACCCTGTTCCATCCGGCGTGGCGGTTGGTGAAGGCGCACCAGCGGGCCGGGCACACCGTGGTGATCGCGACGTCGGCGACGTTGTTGCAGGTCGCGCCGTTGGCCCGGGAGTTGGGTGTGGAGCACGTGCTGTGCACCCGGCTGGCCGTCGAGGGCGGGTTGCTGACCGGGAAGGTGGACGGTCGCACGCTGTGGGGGCCGGGCAAGATCGACGCCGTGCGCGAGTTCCTGACCGCGCGCGACCTCGACCTGGCCGCCAGCCATGCCTACGCCAACGGTGACGAGGACGTGCCGCTGCTGGCCGGCGTGGGCCACCCGCACCCGGTGAACCCGCAACCGGAGCTCGCGGTGGAGGCGGCGAAGCGGGGTTGGCCGGTGCTCGAGTTCGAGTCCCACAAGACCGGCCGGTTCGACCCGACGCCCGTACTGCGCACCGCGACCTTGTTCGGCACCCTGTTCGCCGCCGCCGGGGCGGGTATCGCGGTGGGTGCGCTGAACGGAAACCGCCGCCAGGGTGTCGACCTGGCCACCTCCCTGTTCACGACGGTCGCCGGGCCGTTGACCGATATCGAGGTGGAGGTGGTCGGTGAGGAGCATGCCTGGTCGGCGCGGCCGGCGGTGTTCTTCATCAACCACCAGAGCACGTTGGTCGACTTTCTGGTGACCACCCGGGTGATCCGGACCGGGTTCACCGCGGTGGCGAAGGCGGAGGTGAAGAAGATGCCGGTGGTCGGGCCGTTGTTCGATCTGGCCGGGGTGGCGTTCCTGGACCGGGCGAACCGGGCGAAGGCGTTGGAGGCGTTGAAGCCGGCGGTGGAGATGTTGCGGTCGGGTACGTCGGTGGTGATGGCGCCGGAGGGCACCCGGTCGATGACACCGCGGCTGGGGGTGTTCAAGAAAGGTGGTTTCCATCTGGCGAGCCAGGCGGGGGTGCCGATCGTGCCGATCGTGATCCGCAATGCCGGGGAGATCATGTGGCGCAACGCCCGCACCGCCCGCTCGGGCACGGTCCAGGTGGCGGTGCTGCCGCCGATCAGCACCGACGGCTGGACCCACGACGACATCGACAAGCAGGTCCACGCGGTACGCCAGCTCTACGCCGACACACTGGACGACTGGCCGACCGCGAGCAACCCTCGACCGCGCCGCGCGGAGTAGACAGCCACAGTCGTCCGGGGAGAAGGAAAGCACTCATGCAGGTAGACCCGTCCGCCGTTCGGGACAGTGCGATGGCGCTCCTCGGCAGGTCCCCGATCGGCGGGGCGCTGCTCGGTCGGGAGAGGCAACGTTCCACCGGTGAGCCGCGGTCGGCCGACACCGTCGAGGTTCGCCAGCTGTTGGAGGCGGACGCCTTCCGCGCGGATGTCTCGAAGCTGGCCGCCAAGCTCGGTATGTCGAGCGCGGACGCGACGATCGAGGCGGCCGGTTACCTGCGCGAGATGTCGGCACTGCACAACAAGCGGATCAGCGACCTGTGGCAGCGCTTCGGTACCTGGATGACCAGGGGATACGACATCGTTGTCGACGACGACGGGCTGGCCGAGCTGCGCCGGCTGGACCGCAAGCACGCGCTGATCTTCCTGATCTCGCACCGTTCGTACCTGGACGAGTTCATCCTGCCCCCGCTCGTGCAGGCCGGCGACCTGTCACCCCTGTTCGGCATGGCCGGGGACAACCTGAACTTCTTCCCGCTCGGCCCGGTGGCCCGGCGCACCGGCATCATCCACGTGCGGCGGTCCACGGCGGACATCCCGATCTACCGGCTGGCGCTGCGCTCCTTCGTCGGTCAGATGGTGGCCAACAAAGCGAACCTGTGTTGGTCGATCGAGGGCGGTCGCACCCGGACCGGCAAGCTGCGCCCGCCGCGGTTCGGGCTGCTGCGCTATGTCGCCGATGCCGTCGACGGACTCGCCGACGCCGACCCGCTGCTGGTGCCAGTGTCGTTCATGTACGACCAGCTGCCGGTGCACGAGGTCGGCCGGATGGCATCCGAGGCGCGCGGGCAGGGCAAGGAGGCCGAGGATCTCCGTTGGCTGGTCAACTACGCCGCCGGCCTGCGCGAGCGCCTCGGCCGGGTGTACCTGGACTTCGGCACCCCGTTGCCGCTGCGCCAACGGCTGGAGGAGCTGCGCGCCGACGAGGTCACCGAGAACCAGGTGGAGCGGGTCGCCCTGGACGTCTGCCACCGGATCAACGCGGCCACCCCGGTGACGCCGACCGCCGCGGTCTGCATCGCGCTGCTCGCCGCCGACCGAGCACTCACCCTCGACGAGGTACTCACCACCGTGCGCCCGCTGGCGGACTACATCCGGGCGCGCGGTTGGCCGGTGGCCGGCGGTGCAACGCTGACCGACCGCTCCACGCTGCGCTGGGCACTGCGCGAACTGGTCCGCTCCGGCGTGCTCACCTCCTACTCCGGCGGCTCGGAGACGGTGTGGGGGATCGGCGAGGACCAGCACCTCATCGCGGCCATGTACCGCAACAGCGCCATCCACGTGCTGCTGCTCCGGGCGATCGCGGAGCTGGCGCTGCTCGCGGTGGCCGAGGGTGCCGCGGACAGTGACACCTCCGCCGGGCACCCCGCGCTGGACGAGGCACTGCGGCTGCGTGAGCTGCTCAAGTTCGACTTCTTCTTCGCCCAGCGCGAGCAGTTCATCGACGACCTGGCCGCCGAGATCGCGCTTCTGGCCGGCACCGACACCTCGAGTGGCCTGGACGTCACCCGGGAGCAGGCGCGCGAGTGGCTGGCGGCGGCCCGCCCGCTCGTCGCGCACCTGGCGCTGCGGCCGTTCCTGGACGCCTACCGAGTGGTCGGCGAACAGCTGGCCGCGCTCGACGACGACGAGACCGCGGCCGAGGCGATCCTGGTGGAGAGCTGCCTGCGGGTCGGTCACCAGTGGTCCCTGCAACGCACCCTGGCCAGCGAGGAGTCGGTGTCGGGAGAGATGTTCCGTACCGCGCTCAAACTCGCCGGGCACCGCGACCTGCTGCGACCGGGCGCCCCCTACCTGAGCAAGCGGCGGCGGGAGTTCGCCGACGAAGTCACCGAGGTGGGCAACGCCATCGGGCGGATCGCCGGCCGCGACCGGGCCCGGGCGACCCTCGACTAGTCGATAGCCCGGCAGCGACCATCGTCCACCGCAACTACTCGCAGGCTAGATATTCTAGTGTTAGACTATATCTTGTCGCCGTGGACGCGGAGAAGGAGCCTGCCATGCGGATCGTGATCGATCACAAGAAATGCACCGGCTTGGGCATGTGCGAGGCCGAGGCTCCGGATCTGTTCGAGGTGCAGGAGGACGGGTCCCTGCTCGTGCTCATCGAAAAGCCCGGTCAGGACAAGCGGGAGGAGCTCGAGGCGGCCGTCGAGTCCTGCCCGACCGAGGCACTGTCGATCGTCGAGGACTGAGGATCAGCCATGACGGACCGGATGGTCATTGTGGGGGCGTCGCTGGCCGGTCTGCGTGCGGCCCAGGCGGCCCGCAAAGCGGGCCACGAAGGTTCGATGACGCTGGTCGGCGGTGAGGTGCACCTGCCGTACGACCGCCCGCCGCTGTCCAAGGCCTACCTGGACGCCAGCGTTGACGGGCCGGAGTCTCCGACGTTCCGTTCCGAGGCCGAGCTGCGCGACGAGCTGGAGCTGGACTTGCGGCTGAACACATGGGCGACCGGGTTGGACGCCGGCCGCAAGATGCTCTCGCTGGAGGGCGCGGGCTGTGGCGAGCTGGAGTACGGCTCGCTGGTGATCGCCACCGGTGCGAAGGCGCGGACGTTGCCGGGTACCGAGGAGTTGGCCGGGGTGCACACGTTGCGCACGCTGGATGATGCGGTGGCGATCCGGGCGGCGTTCGATACGGGTGCGCGGGTGGTCGTGGTGGGTGCCGGGTTCATCGGGTCGGAGGTGGCTGCCGGGGCGCGCAAGCGGGGTCTGCCGGTGACGGTGCTGGAGGCGTTGCCGGTGCCGCTGGTGCGGTCGGTGGGCGAGCAGATGGGTCGGGCGTGTGCCGAGCTGCACCTGGCGAACGGTACTGACCTGCGCTGCGGGGTGAAGGTGACCGGGCTGTGCGGTGCGGACGGCCGGGTGACCGGGGTGTCGTTGGACGACGGCAGCACGATCCCGGCTGATCTGGTGGTGGTGGGTACCGGGGTGGCCCCGAATACGGACTGGTTGGCCGGCTCGGGTGTGACGTTGCACGAGCGGGACGGGGGCATCGTCTGTGATGAGACGTTGGCTACCGGGTTGGCGGGGGTGTACGCGGCCGGGGATGTGGCGCATTTTCCGCATCCGCTGTTCGACGGTTTGGTGATGCGCCTGGAGCACTGGACCAACGCCGCGGAGCAGGGCATGTTGGCGGCGCGGAATGCGATCAACCCGGCTGAGGCGAAGCCGGCGGCGGGTGTGCCGTACTTCTGGTCGGACTGGTACGACAGCCGGATCCAGTTCGTCGGTATCCCGCAGGCGGACGAGATCCGGGTGGTCAGCGAGGAGTTGGGTGAGGACAGGTTCCTCGCCCTCTACCGCCGCGGTGACCGGCTGACCGGCTGCATCAGCATCGACCGGCCCACCCAGATCATGAAATATCGGCGCCTGATCGCGCAGTCGAAGAGCTGGGCCGATTCACTCGAATTCGCCGGCGTCGGATAGTGCGCGGCACCAGCAGCGCCCCCGTGGGCCGCGACAGTAAACTGCGGCCGTGACGGCTGGCAGAGTGACTCAGAAGTCCGGTCGGGCTCGGCGCGACAAGGTACGTACCAAGGTGCTCTCGATTGTGGAGCGGCAGCTGCGCGCAGGTGAGACGTTTGCCGATATCAGCGTCGGCAGCCTGGTGGCTGAGGCGGGAATATCCCGTACCACGTTCTATGTCTACTTCGAAGACAAGACCGATCTATTGCGGACCTGGTACGCCGAGATCACCGAGGTGATTCTCGACGCGGCGCAACACTGGTGGTCACTGGATGGTTCGGCCACGAAGGCGGACCTTCGCGCGGCCCTGGAGAAGATCGTGGACGCCTATCGTCCACATCCGGAATTGATGGCGGCCACGCACGAGGCCATCGGATACGACCACGATGTCCGCGAGACGGTCGAAGATTCGATGCGTCAGTACGTCAAGGGGTTGCGGGAGCACATCGAGGCCGGCCAGCGGGCGGGTTTCGTCGACGCCGAATTGCCTACGGGCGAGACGTCCTACCTGTTGCAATGGATGGCGGAGCGAGGTCTGCCACGGATGGCGCGGGCAGAGTCCCAGTCGAAGTACGAGCGGCTGATCGATGCCTACTCGAGCATCGTGTGGAACACCCTCTATGCACCGGCTCGGCGGACCGGCACCTGAGTTCGCCGGTCCGGCCCGCCGTCGTTCGCACTGAGCCGCTCAACGAGTTCGGGCGAAATCCCTGTGGTTCTCTTCGGCCGCGCGGGCCGCGTGGTACTCGAGGACGATCTGGTCGACGACGCGGTTCACCGCGGGGACGAGTTGGTCGTCGCGGGAGCCGGCGGTGCCGAAGCTCTCGAACAGCCAACTGGACGGTACCCCGGTCATCGCAGCCGTCGCGGTCACGTCTTCGGCCGTCGCGCGGCGGACCGGGCCGCGGTAGCGGTCGTCCACCAGTGATTCGGTGCAGGTGTTGAATCGCGCTCCCACGCAGACCAGGTCCGCCCCCAGAATCTCCGCGGCGCGTACCTCGGCCCCCGTCGCGATCGAGCCGCTCAGCACCAGCGGGCCGTCGAAGAAACTGCGCACCTCGGCTACGAAGGCAGGTGCTGACAGTGGTCCCTCGGACGTCGCGGTTCCCCGGCAGACCAGCGCCAGACCGTCCGCCCCCGCGTACACGGCCTTCAACGCGTGCTCGACGGACGTCACTTCGGCGAAGACCGCGCCACCGTAACCGCGCACCCTCTCGATCACGCGCCGCGGCGAGCCAAGGGCCGTCATCACGACGTTCGGTCGGTGCTCGGCGATCAGCTCCAGTTCCTGGTCGAACCTGGAGTAACTGGATTGAGCGATCATGCTCACCGCCCACTGGGGATTCTCCAGGCCGGCCAGCCCGACCTTGATCTCATCCAGCCAGCGGGCGAGCTCGCCCACGGTCTGGGCGTTCCTGGTCGGGAACGAGCCCATCAACCCGGCCCGGCACGATGCGGTGACCAGGTTCGGGCCGGAGACCGCGAACATCGGCGCGACCAGCACGGGGGCCCGCAACTCGTGCGGCCACACCGGTACCGGCCGGTTTCCCTGCTGTCGACTCGCGGGCTTCGTCATTGAAGGCACCCCTCTCAGGACCGGAGGAGACTACTGTACGCATGTCCGGACAGCTGTACGCACAGCTGTATGTATGACTGTCGTCACACCTGTGGTTGGGCCCGGACGGCGCCTACATGTCGCGTCGAGTGGTCGATTGCTAAATAGTCGGAGGCTAGAGTAAAATCAGGCCCCATATCTCACCTGCCCACCAGTCGTGAGCAGCGTCGTTCCAGATTCCGCCCGCAACGAAGGAGACATCGGATGACTCAGCACGAGACGTTGTTCATTGGTGGGGAGTGGATCGCGCCGAGTTCGGGTCAGACGATCACGGTGGTGTCGGCGAGTTCTGAGGAGGTTATTGGTTCGGTGCCGGAGGCGCAGGAGGCTGATGTTGATGCCGCTGTGGGTGCGGCGCGGCGGGCGTTTGATGACCCGACTGGTTGGGCCACCTGGGAGCCGTCGGCGCGGGCGGTGGTGTTGGAGCGGTTTGCTGGTGCGTTGGAGCGCCGTGGTGGTGAGATCGCGAGGTTGGTGAGTGCGCAGAACGGGATGCCGGTGGCGATCTCGACGGCGTTCGAGGGTGCGTTCCCGGCGGTGTTGTTGCGCTATTACGCGGGAGTGATCAAGGAAGCGGTGTTCGAGGAGGAGCGGCCGGCGTTGATGGGTGGGACGACGGTGGTGCGTCGTTCGCCGATTGGTGTGGTGGGTGCGATCGTGCCGTGGAATTTCCCGCAGTCGTTGGCGGCGTTCAAGTATGCGCCGGCGTTGGCGGCGGGGTGCACGTTGGTGATCAAGCCGTCGCCGGAGACGGTGTTGGACTCGGTGTTGGTGGCTGAGGCGGCGGTGGAGGCGGGGGTCCCGGCTGGGGTGATTAATTTTGTGCCGGCGGGGCGTGAGGTGGGTGCGTATTTGGTGTCGCATCCGGGGGTGGACAAGATTTCGTTTACCGGGTCGACGGCGGCGGGGCGGTCGATCGGGGAGACGTGTGGGCGGTTGTTGCGGCCGGTGACCTTGGAGTTGGGGGGTAAGTCGGCGGCGATTGTGTTGGATGATGCTGATCTGGATTTGGCGACGATCGGTGAGAAGTTGTTCCAGGCGACGTTGTTGAATAATGGGCAGACGTGTTTTTTGGGGACCCGGGTGTTGGCGCCGCGTTCGCGTTATGCGGAGGTGGTGGAGGTGTTCGCGGCGTTGGCGGGTTCGTTGAAGGTCGGGGATGCGTTGGATGCGTCGACGCAGATCGGGCCGATGGCTTCTGATCGGCAGCGGGACCGGGTTGAGGGGTATATCGCGAAGGGTAAGGCGGAGGGTGCCCGGGTGGTGGTCGGTGGTGGTCGGCCGGCGGGGCAGGATCGGGGTTGGTTTGTGGAGCCGACGATTTTTGCTGATGTGGATAACAATCACACTATTGCGCAGGAGGAGATTTTCGGTCCGGTGTTGTCGTTGATTCCGTATTCGGATGTGGATGATGCGGTGCGGATCGCGAATGATTCGGACTTTGGTTTGGGTGGGACGGTGTGGACGCGGGACAAGGAGCGTGGGTTGGGGGTGGCGCGTCGGGTGCAGACCGGGACGATCGGGGTGAACACGTATCTGCCGGATCCGACGGCGCCGTTCGGTGGGGTGAAGGCGTCGGGGTTGGGTCGGGAGTTGGGTCCGGAGTCGATCGGGCATTACCAGCAGATCCAGTCCATCTACACCTGAGCACTGAGCACCCCGAGGTTGGTCAAGGCCAGGGCTGCCCCAGATGTCAAACATCACGCGACGTCACGGTTTGACGAAGTCGGCGATGAGCTGCCATGTCTCCTTGCGGTGACTCTTCTTGGGTGCGCCTGCGACCGCTGCGTGGTTGACGTGGGTGGCTCCTGCTTTGAGGAAGCCAGCGACGTAGGTGCTGATGTCTCCGCTTTCGTGTTCGCCTCTGAGATAGAGCAGTGGAGTCGTCATCGGCTCCAGTCCTGTCCGCCGATTCTCCTCGGCGTCGCGGGGGAAGCTCCGGTACCAGTTGAATCCCGCGGTAAGCGCGGCTGCGGTGGAGTAAGCCGCGACGTAGGCGGCGCGAGCGGTGGCGGTGATCATGGCCGGGTCCGCGGTGATCCCGTTGTAGAAGAATTGCCAAGAGCGCCAGGACTCGGGCCAGCCGTGGAGGAAAACGACCGGCTGGCCCGCCGGGTCGCCGGCTTCGACCACGTGTATCGACGAGGCGTCCACGGCGACCTGGCTGTGCCGAAACTTCGCGGTCGGAGGTTTGTGGCTCTTGGTGGGGTCCATTTCGCAATCATGGTGTCCAATGCGGCCAGATTCTGTCCTGATTACCCTCGTTGCTGTGGAACGCGATTACCGAGGTGCGGCATTCGTCGGGACTCCGTACCGCTGGTGAAAGACGTTGTGTTCCACGGGACGGCGACCGGGATGACGCCGCTCCTCGGCCGCGTAGCCGACCGAGACCAACAAGGCGATGGCGAGGTCGTCGCGGTCCTCGACGCCGATGACCTTCTTGACTTTGGCCTCGTCCCAGCCGTTCATCGGCGAGGTGGCCAGTCCCATCTCCGTGGCAGCGAGCATCACGTAGGTGGCGGCAATCATGGCGTCCTTCACTGCGTACTCGCGCAGCAGACCGCGTTCCTCCAGGTCCTGCTGGAACGCCTGCGAGGCCGCGGCGAACATCGCGATGAACTGTTCATTCCAGGCTCCGCCGCGGCGTGCCCGGTCGTAGACGTCCTTGTGGTCATCACGCCAGGCCTGTGGCTCGGCGACGAAGACCAGGATGACCGGTGCCTCTCGCGGCTGAGGCTGCCCTCCGGTGGCCCACTCCAACCCTTCGCGACCCTCGTCAGTGGTGATCGCAACGACTGAGCGGTCCTGCAGGTTCCAGCTGGTGGGTGCCTCTGTGGCGAGGGCGAGAAGCTCCGCGAGCAGGGACGGCGGGACAGCGTCAGGCAGATAGTGACGGACGGTACGCCGATTGCGGATCGCCTCGGCGACGGACAGGGTCTGGTTTCTCATGTGACAAACTATGAGAGAGTGACTCTTCGTTGGGAAGAAGGCACCAATTAGTGCGTTACTCTCCTTCCATGAAGACCATCGTCGAGTCCTCCGGGCTACCGGCCGACGTCTACTCCGCGAAGTGCCCGACTCGCCAGGTCCTCGACCACATCGCCGGCAAGTGGACCGTCCTGGTCGTGGACGCGCTCCTTGAGGGCACCATGCGGTACACGGATCTGAGCCGCCGCATCGGGGGAGTTTCGCAGAAGATGCTGACCCAGACGCTGCGTGGTCTCGAGGCCGACGGGTTCGTCACCCGTACCGTGCACCCCACGATCCCACCCCGGGTCGACTACGAGCTGACGGAACTCGGCCGCAGCCTCGCCGAGCCGATCACTGCGCTCCGAGAGTGGACGGAGACCCATATCAACGACATAGAAAGAGCTCGGTCCGGGGCGGCATCCGGAGCGGGGGCATCTCCCGACTCGTGAGACGCAGATTCGGAACGTACACAGCAACCTTCGGAAAGGTCCAGGGTGGCTCATGAAGGCACTGACAGTTCAACCTGGTCGAAAGGACAGTCTCGAAATTCGGGACCTCCCGGAGCCGTCAGTTAGCGACGGATCCGTGTTGGTCGAGTGTATGGAGATAGGACTGTGCGGAACGGACGTTGAGATCATCGCTGGCGAGTTCGGCGAAGCCCCTCGGGGAACGGATTTTCTTGTTCTCGGCCACGAGAGTGTGGGCCGAGTCGTCGAGGCTCCCACTAGCTCCGGATTCGCTACCGGCGACCTCGTGGTAGGCATGGTGCGTCGCCTCGGATCGAATCCGTGCGAAGCCTGCCTAAAAGGGGAGTGGGATATGTGTCGCGGACACGAGTACGTTGAGCACGGTATCAAACATCTGCATGGCTTCGCACGTGAGCGCTGGCGCACTCATCCGGAAAGCTTGGTCCGGCTGCCCGCTGAACTTGGTAGACTAGGTGTTCTACTCGAACCTGCATCCATCGTGGCCAAAGCGTGGGAGAACATCACGCACATTGGCCGCCGGAGTGTGCTGGCCCCGTCCAACGTCGTAGTGACTGGAGCCGGTCCAATCGGCCTGCTGGCCGCCCTGCTTGGAGTTCAGCGTGGTTTCGATGTGCATGTTTTTGATATTTTCGAGGATGGCCTGAAACCCAGCTTGGTAAGGGCACTTGGAGCGACCTACCATCACGGTCGGCTTTCAGAGTCTGGTCTCTCTCCCGATATTGCGATTGACTGCAGTGGCTCCGCAACTGTGATTGCGGAGGTGGTCAAAATTGGCGCCCCGGGCGGCGTCACCTGCTTGGTCGGGTTCCCGCGAGCTGGCACGTCCACACAGCTCGATCTTGGCCTGGCCGCTCTCCAATTTGTGCTCGGCAACCGAGTGCTTCTCGGAAGTATGAACGCAAATGCGCGACACTTCTCACAAGCTGCGGCCGCGCTGACGGCTGCAGACCCCGCATGGCTTGAAAGAATGCTGACCCGACGGATTCCCCTGGAACAATATCGGGATATGCTGCCGTACCGGCCCGACGACGTGAAGATCGTTTTGGACTTCGCGCCGCCCGGCGAACAGATGAGCAGTGCGCCCCCGATAGCCGAACTGCGGCCGTGACTGGATCATCTGTGGCAGGCCCAGCTGCGGACCCTGAGTGGAGTGGAAGGCCATGAAAAACGTGCCTACCGCGTTCCCCGCAAGCACCGAGAGAACCGTCCAGCCGAAACTGAGCCCGAGCCCGATGCCGACCATGCCCACGGCCAGGGTGGCCAGATGAGCCTCCCCGGTTCGCCGCAGTCATCGAGGCGGGGGAGGAGAAGTCGCCGAGCTCGGCGATGATTTCTCGGTCGTCCATGAACTTCTGCGCGATCGGCACGGTCTGCTTCGGGTCGGACTGCGAGTCCTCCCACTTCAGCGCGACCGGGCGGCCGTTGATCCCGCCGGCCGCGTTGATCTTGGTCAGGGCCAGGTCGAAGCCCCGCTTCCAGAGCCGGCCGTACTCGGCGTTCGGCCCGGTGACCGGCCCGGACACCCCGAAGTAGACGGGGCCGGTCGTCGGTGCGGCGCCGCCGCCGGCGTTGGCGCACGCCGTGAGTGCGAGCGCGGCCGCCGCGGCAACCAGGGCGTGTCCCAGCGCGCGGGGGAGAAATCTCATGTTGTTCCGTTCGGGATAACGCGCCGTCGGACGGGCGCGGCAGGAGCGCTCAGGACATCAGCTCGGGACATCAGTGGGCCGCCGCTTGGCGACGTCAGCGACAGCGGGTGGTGGTGCAGCCGCGCAACTGATCGATGTCGCGGCTAGCAGCGCGACCATGTCCGACGCTCCTGCGTGTTCGTGCGGTTGCGGAGGCCCGTGACGAACCTCCGCCGGTCGTCACCCGGAGCACCCCAGCGCACGCGGGGGTTGCCAACCAGCAAGCCGGGGCTGAGCACTGGTGTTCGTGACCGTCGCAGGGACGCTAAGCCGATCAGTGGCGGAGGGTCAAGACCGGCGGCTGTGATCTGTCATGCCCAGCGCAGGTTGAGTTCTACCTGGTCGCCGAAGTGGGTGACGCTACGGCGCCCCACCTGTGGGGTCGACCCGTTGCACCGGAGTGCCCGAGTGCACCTCTCACCTGGACCAAGGTGATGCCGAGAGCCCTGCTGTCAGCCAACCGTGGACGCGCCCTTCCGACTGTGTCGGGCGCCGCTATCACACCTCGACACCGGGGTTGTCGTTGAACTTACGACAACGCTGATCGTCGCCGGCGGACCCTTCAGACCTTCGCGCCGAGTCGGCGATAGCTACGGGAGGGACTTGGGTTTGATGGGCAGCTCTAACACCATTGGGGAACCGCGACTTTCGACTTCAGAGGTCAGTGGCAGCGCGCCGCGGCATCGCGCCGAGCTCGATGAGGATCCATGGTTGCGGCCAGGAGTTGCACCTCGGGATTTCATCGACGCTGCTCGGCGTGTGCGCGGTCAGTTAAACGGTGGCACGGTCGGCGGCGTTGACAATTGGCCGGACGACGCTCCGACGCTGCCCGGCGTCGTTATGCCGGTAGCAGTTGCTGACCCGCTCGCGCAGCTACCCAGGGGACTGGTGCCCGCGTCCCCGAGGGACGCCTTAGAGAGTGGGCACCGCACCGACTCGCCGACGGCGAGTTCAGGTGAGGAGGCAGTCGCGATCAAGGAGCCAGACGCCGCGACCGCTGCAGCCCTCTCACCTGCCGCTGAGTCTTCGGAGGACAAGAACACTGCTGGTGTGAGTGACGGGCCATCGGCCCTGGGCGCCGAGGAACCTGCCCGTCGCCGGGTCACGATCCAGCACCGCATCGCGGGTGTCGTAGGTACCACGCGGGGTAGATGGATTGTCGCCGCTATTGGGGCCGCCATCGCCCTGATCGCGCTCTGCGTCGTACTCGGGCTTCGCTCGAACGTCACCTCCGCGTCCGAAGTCACGCAGACCAGTGACGACTCTCCGGCGGCGCCGTCAGCCGGCCCCGCGGCGTCCTACCCGGCGCCGCCAGACGCGAACGCCACGCCGAGTGACCCCGCACAGGTCGCGCCCGCGCCGTGGCAGCCCTCCGACTCACAGGCGGCATCGATTCCCCCTCCCGCCGAGGGCGCGCCGGCGCAGGCCGTGCCGCCCAGCTCCCCGGTGCCTTCTGGCCAGCCATCGGATGGCGCGCTCACACCAAGCGCTCCGATGCCGCCGGCCGCGGACCCGAACGACCCGCTACTGGACGAGCCGCAGCCCGTCGGGCCTGATCAGACGCAAGGCGCCCCGACCCAGGACCAGGCCAACCTGGCACCGCGGCGGAGCCGACCCGAGGACCGTGCGGCGACCCCGCGCAACTCGGGTCCCCTGGGCAACAGCCTCGATTCGATCACCGCACCGCACCGACCGAACAACTCAGATCGCGGCGCTCCTGATAGTCAAGCGCCGAGCAAGTCTTCCGGCGGCAACCTGCCAGGCCTCGGGCGTGGCCTATGACCAGGGCCACCCCGTGTGATGCGGTGTGAGGTGATGGTGCACGAGCCTGGTCATCGAAGGTGACCAGCGCAAATATCGGGAGGTTCTGATGCTGGGTGTGTTGCCGGCGCAGCTGCCGTGGTGGGTGGCCGGGCCCGGGGTCGGGCTGTGCGTGCTCGCGCTGTACGGCCTGGCGAACCTGCGCCTCGGCGTGTCCGGGGCGTGGCTGGCGGCGACCGTCGCGCCGGTGGAGCGCTGGCGCGGCGACCGGTGGCGGGTGGTGTTCCTGGTCGGGCTGATCGCCGGGGCACTGCTGGCGGCCCTGCTCGGTCCGCCCGTCTCGATACACCGCTACGGCCAGCTGTCCGTGCTGCTCAGCCCGCCGCTGTTGGTGCCGGTGCTGCTGGTCGCGGGGGTGTTGCTGGGCTACGGGTCGCGCTGGGCCGGCGGGTGCACCTCCGGCCACGGCCTCGCCGGCTGCCCGGCCGGGTCCCCGGACAGCTGGGCCGCCACGGTCACGTTCTTCGCGGTGGCCGTCGTGGTCACCCTCGGCCTGCACGCGCTGACCGGCGGTGCGCTATGAACCGCCCGACCGGCACCGACCGCCAGCCAGGCACCGCCCGGCGAACCGCGGTCCGCACCGGCATCGTGGCCGGCGCGGTCGGGGTCGCCTTCGGGTTCCTGCTCACCGCGAGCGGGCTCGGCGACTACTACACGATCCACAACGGCCTGCTGCTGCGCGACCCGTACATGTACCTCATGATCGGCTCGGCGATGGCCACCACGTTCGTCGGCCTGCTGGTGCTGCGCCGGGGCCGGGGCACCTGGCTGGGCGGGCGCCTCACCCTGCCCCGCAACCGGATCCAGCGCCGGCACATCTACGGCGGCGCGGTGTTCGGCATCGGGTTCGGTCTCGGTGCCACCTGCCCCGGGATGACCGTCGCGATGGTGGCCACCGGCGGCCTCTACGGCCTGGTGGTACTGGTCGGGCTGCTGCTCGGCCTCTGGCTGCGCGGCCGGGTGGAGCAGTGGGGCACCCCGGTGACCGCATTGCCGACCCGGCAGCACCTGGCCGACACCGCCGCACGGGACGCCTGACGGACGTTCGGGTGTCGGTGTGGGCAACAGTTCCGGCTGGACCCGAAGAACCCCGCGGGCGATGAGGCTGTCACAACTGGGTTCTCGCGTGATCACGGACCTCGACGGCCTGGACAAGATCGGCGCGGGACACGGCCCCGGCGAGTCGCCCGTCACGCAGCACGACAGCGTGGGGCCGTCCATCCGCGTCGAGCCGGGCCAGCGCCTCCTCGACCGTTTCTCCCGTGCCGAGGGCGAGCGGCGGAGGCCCGGCGACGTCGCCTGAGGGGGTGGCCGGCCCGTGGCGCGCGAGCTCGGCCTGGAGGCCGAGCGGGTCGAGCGTCCCCAGGATCTCCGACACCGCGGTGGCGAACGCCGGGTCCCGGCGGGGGAGCACCACCGGCAGCAGGGGCTGGTGGCGGGCGGGCCCGGCGGCGGTCGCGGCGGCCTCGCCCAGCGGAGTCCCGGTGGTGACGGTGTGCACGGTGCCGACGAACCGGGCGTCGGCAAGCAGGCCGGTCCGGTCGTCGTCGAGGAACCCGAAACGGCGCAGCCAGGTCAGCGAGTGGTACTTCGACAGGTAGGCCCGGCCCGAGTCAGGCAGGATCGCGACGACGGTGTGCTCGGGGCCGAGGCCGCGCGCCACCCGTAACGCGGCGGCGGTGGCCAGTCCGGAGGACCCGCCGACGAGGATGCCCTCCTCGCGGGCGAGTCGGCGCACGGTGGTCAACGACTCGCGGTCGGTGACCGTCTCGATGCGGTCCAGCACCTCGGGGTGGTACGACAGCGGCCAGATGTCCTCGGGTGTGTCGGGATGCAGGTAGTGCCCGGCCGCCTCGACGAAGAACGGGCTGCCGTCGCCGCCGTTGTACACCGACGTCACCGGATCGGCGCCCACCACGGTGACCCGTCCGTTGCTGATCTCCTTGAGGTGGCCGCCCGCGCCCGAGATCGTGCCCCCCGTGCCGATGCCCGCCACGAGGTGGGTCACGGTGCCGCCCGTGTCCGCCCAGATCTCGGGGCCGGTGGTGGCGCGGTGCGCGGCCGGGTTCGAGACGTTGTCGTACTGGTTGGCCAGCCATCCGCCCGGGGTCTCCGATGCGATGCGCTCGGCCAGCTTCGACACGTGCTCCGGGTGGTTGCGGGGCAGGATGGCCGGGGTCTGCACCACCTCCGCCCCGTACGCCTCCAGCGCGTCGATCTTCTCCACGGCGATGGAGTTGGGCACCACGACGATCAGCCGGTAGCCGAGGACGGCCGCGGCCTGGGCGAGACCGATGCCGGTGTTGCCGGACGTGCCCTCGACGATCGTGCCGCCGGGTCGCAGCTCGCCCGCCTGCTCGGCCGCCGCGACCATCGCCGCGGCAGCGCGGTCCTTCACCGAACCACCGGGGTTGAGGTACTCGAGCTTGACCAGAACGCGTGCGGCGATGCCGTTGGTCAGGCGGTGCAGCTGGACCAGCGGGGTGCCGCCGACGAGGTCGAGCAGCGAGTTGTGCACGGTCATGGTGTCCTCAGAGGGGCCGCCCATGGGGTCATGACGGGGCTGCGCCGGTGGGCGCGTCGAGGGGTGGCCTGGCGTCGGAGAGCCCGAGGTGCTCGCGCAGCGTGGTGCCCTCGTACTCGGTGCGGAAGGACCCGCGTTCCTGCAGCAGCGGGACGACGGTGTCGGCGAACTCGTCGAGCCCACCCGGGGTGATGTGGGGTACGAGGACGAAGCCGTCGCTCGCGTCGGTCTGCACGAACTCGTCGATGGTGTCGGCCACCTGCGCGGCGGTGCCGATGAACGACTGCCGGGCGGTCACCGCGATGATCAGCTCCCGGATCGAGAGCTGCTTGGCCTCGGCGAGCGCCCGCCACTCCTGTGCCGTGGCCAGCGGGTCGCGGTACATGCGCACGCTCGCGCGGCCTCGGGCGATCGTGTTCTCGCCGACCTGCGGGTCGACGGTCGGCAGTGGCCCGTCGGGGTCGTAGGAGGACAGGTCGCGGTTCCACAGCTGTTCCAGGAACTTGATCGCGGTCTGGCCGCTGACCTGCTGGTGGCGGACGTGATCGGCGCGCTCCTCGGCCTCCGCCGCGGTGTCACCGAGCACGAACGTCGCGGCGGGCAGGATCTTGAGATCGTCGAAGGTGCGGCCGTACCGGGCGAGGCGGCCCTTGACGTCGGCGTAGAACGCCCGGCCGGCGTCGAGCGTGCCGTGCCGGCTGAAGATGGCGTCGGCGCTCGACGCGGCGAACTCGCGGCCCTCGTCGGAGTCGCCGGCCTGCAGGATCACCGGACGGGTCTGGGGGCTGCGCGGCACGGCGAACCGCCCGGAGATGTCGAACTGGTCGCTGTGCACGGCGAACCGCCCGGCGTCCGGATCGGCGAGGAAGACCCCGGACTCGGCGTCGGCCACGATCTCGTCGCCGCGCCAGGAGTCGAACAGCGCCCAGGTCGCGGCGAGGAACTCCTTGGCCCGCAGGTAGCGCTTCTCCTTCGGCAGGAAGCCGCCGCGGCGGAAGTTCTCGCCGGTGAACTCGTCCCACGACGTGACGACGTTCCACGCCGCGCGGCCGGCCGACAGGTGGTCGAGGGTGGCGAACTGGCGGGCGATGTCGTACGGCTCGTTGAAGGTGGAGTTGATCGTCCCGGCGAGGCCGAGGCGCTCGGTGACCGCGGCCAGCGCCGTCAGCACGGTCAGCGTGTCCGGTCGGCCGACGACGTCGAGGTCGTAGATCAGGCCGTTCTGCTCGCGCAGGCGCAGCCCCTCGGCCAGGAACAGGAAGTCGAACTTGGCCCGCTCGGCCGTCTGCGCGAGATGGACGAAGGACCGGAAGTCGATGTGGCTGCCGGCGTCGGGATCGCTCCACACGGTGGTGTTGTTCACGCCCGGGAAGTGCGCGGCCAGGTGGATCTGCTTGCGGCTGCTGCTCATGGGAGTCCTTCCGGCTCAGACCGCGGCGTAACGGTTGGCGGGGCGGGGCAGGCCGAGAAGGCCACGCAGGGTGTCGGCCTCGTACGCGGTGCGGAACGCCCCCCGCCGTTGCAGCTCGGGCACCAGGCCCCGGGTGATCTGCTCCAGGTCGTGCGGGAGGCTCGCCGGGCGCAGCCGGACCCCGCTCAGGCCAGCCTCGTGCCAGCTCTGGACCAGGTCGGCGAGCTGCGCCGGCGTGCCGGTGAACACGTGTGCGTCGCTGATGTAGTCACGCCCGAGCCGCGTGTCCAGGCGGCCCTTGCGGTCGCGCGCCGCGCTCTCGTCGGCGTCGAGGAACACCACCACGTCGCCGAGGACGTGCACGGTGTCGGTGGCGCGCCCCGCGGCGACCTGCTCGGCCCGCACCTCCGCCAGGATCGTGCGCGCCTCGGCCTCGTCGTGGGGCGTGACGAAGCCGAGGTCGGCGGCCCGCCCGATCAACCGGTAGGCCACCGTCCGGTGTCCGAGCGCGCTCACGATCGGCTGGCCCTGCGGCGGGCGCGGCGTGATCGACGGACCCCGCACCGAGAACTGCTGGCCGGCGAAGTCGATGTAGTGCAGCTTGTCGCGGTCGACGAACCGCCCGGTGGCCGCGTCGCGGATCTCGGCGTCGTCCTCCCAGCTGTCCCAGAGCCGGCGAATGACCTCGACGTAGTCGGCGGCCTCGTCGAACAGCTCGGCGAGCGGCCCGCCGGGCACGTCGGCCTCCTCGAGGCGCAGCGGCGGGATGTCGCGGCGGCCGAAGAGCGCGGCCTCGTCGGGGCGGGAGGAGACCCGGACCCGGATGCCGGCGCGCCCGGTGCTGACGTAGTCCAGCGTGGCGATCGCCTTGGAGGCGTGGAACGGCTCGGTGTGCGTCACGACCGTGGTCGGGACCAGCCCGATGTGCCCGGTCAGCGGGGCGACCCTGGCCGCGATCAGTACCGCGTCGAGGCGGCCGCGCACCTGGTCGATGCGGTCGTCGGGGCCGGCGGGGCTGGAGGACTGCAGGGCGAGTGAGTCCTCGATGGTGACCAGGTCCAGCAGCCCGGCCTCCGCCTCCCGGACAAGATCGGCCCAGTAGCCGGCGGTCAGGAGCTCCGTCGGCCGGGCGCGCGGCTCTCGCCAGGCCGAGGGATGCCAGCCGGCGCCCTCGAGCGCGACAGCGAGGTGCAGTGACGGGCCGGGCAGCGACGGGTCAGGCATGGTCGGCGTCCTTCCGGGTTCGGGCCGGGGAGTCCGCGCGGGGCACACCCACGCGACGGAACGGAGGTGGGCGGCACTCTCGCCGCCCCGCACCACCAGGTCAGGGTCGACAGAACCCGGGAGGGGAGCCGAGCCCGTCCAGCCAGCGGCGTGCCACGAGCACACGTACCGGACCAGGCATCTCTCAACCTTCCAGGGGGATCAACTTTCCGGCGGATCGACACGGACCCACCTGCACAGTAACCGCACCCGGCCCGGTGGCGGGAGCGTGAAGCACAGCACACGGGCACCGGGAATATCCGGGCGGCGGGCCGCTGAGGTTGTCATCCCGGCGGGTGCGCGTCCAGTATCGGGTCAGCTCGGATACTTGACTGAGATGGTCAGGTATCCGATTGTGGTTGGTCCGGGTCGGCGAAGGTGTGTGGGTTGATAGCGGGGATCGAGGCGCTGCCCGAGGTCGCGTGGCGCGCCTCGGTGCGGATGCGGCCCTGTGAGCTGCGCGCTCCGGCCGCGCTGCCACTCATCAGGCTGCGCGAGATCGAGGTTCACCATGTGGACCTGGCCGTCGGCTACACGTTCGGCGACATCGCCGCGGACACCGCTGCCTGGGTCATCGACGACATCCTGATGGAGTTGGGCCGCCGAGCGGAGATTCGCCCCCTGCGGCTGACGGCGACCGACACCGGCCTCAGCCGTGAGCTGGGCGTCGACGGACCGCTGATCAGCGGAACGCAGGCCGACCTGCTCGCCTGGCTCAGCGGGCGTACGTCCGGTGCCGGCTTGTCCGCCCAGGGCGCCGAGACCGTACCGCCCGCGTCGTATTGGATCTGAGACATCCGGCGGCTGGTCAAGAACGAGTTCCGAGACGAAGTCTGACTGCGCTTCCGCTTACAGTTGTGTCATGAGTCACAACCCAGCGCGGCAGACCGAGTCGGGCGGCTCGGCCAGTCAGGTCCAGTCGGTGGACCGGGCACTGGGCGTCCTCGAACTGCTGGCGCGCCTAGGCGAAGCGGGCGTCACCGAGCTGGCCAAAGAGCTCAATGTGCACAAGTCCACGGCGTTTCGGCTTGTCGTCGCGCTCGAGAACCGCCAATTGGTCGAACAGGTCACCGAACGGGGCAAGTACCGGCTCGGCTTCGGCATCGTGCGGCTGGCCGGCGCCGTCGCCGCCCACCTCGACCTGCCCAGGGAGAGCCGGCCGGTGTGCGAGCGGCTTGCCGCGGAGGTCGGTGAAACGGTGAACGTAGCCGTACTGGATGCCGGCGCCGCGATCAATATCATCCAGGCCCACGGCTCCGCCGCTGTGACCGCTCGCAACTGGGTCGGCGCCCGTACCGCGCTGCACGCGTCCTCCAGCGGCAAGGTGCTACTTGCCTGGGCGAGCGAGGAAGAGTTGGCCGCGGTGCTCGCCAACAAGCTGCAGCGGTACACCAACCACACGATCACGAGCGAGGCTGCATTGCGGGCAGAGCTGAAGAGGGCACGAGCGCGCGGGTGGGCGAGCACGAGCGAGGAACTCGAGACCGGTCTCAACTCGCTCGCCGCGCCGATCCGTGGCGGCGGCGGCTACGTAGTCGCCGCCGTGAGTATCGCTGGCCCTTCCTACCGGCTGACGGTGGACTCCTTCAATGCCGTTGCGGGCAAGCTCGTCCCTGGCGCACAGCAGATCAGCTCTCGGATCGGCTACTTTGCCCCGGCTGAGTCGCAGCTGACCTGAGTGACCCCGCTCTACCACGCCCAATCATGTCCGGTCGACGGATAGCCGCAGGCGCGACCAGGTAGGACAATCCGTCCTTGACGGTCAGCCCCGATGGGGTGAAGGCTGTCGCAACTTGCGCGATACGCAACATCTGGTTCTCGGTCGGCCGAGAAGAGGTGCACCAATGGCGGCGCCTACTGAGCAGGTTACCGGTGGCGGGCGCGCGCGGGACGAGGGCGGCGGCCCCGTTATCTCGGTGCGTGAGTTGTGGAAGGTGTTCGGCACCAAGGCCGACCAGGTCGCGCGCTCGGCGGAATTGCGCGCGTTGCCCCGCCGCGAACTGCTCGCGCGTACCGGCTGCACCGCGGCGGTCAGTGACGTCGGTTTCGAGGTGTCGCCCGGCGAGGTGTTCGTGGTGATGGGCCTCTCCGGTTCGGGCAAGTCCACACTGGTGCGCTGCCTGACCCGACTGATCGAGCCCACGTCCGGCGAGATCGTCTTCCAAGGGCAGGACATCCTGAGCTGCGATGCCAAGCAGCTGCGGGAGCTGCGCCGGCACAAGTTCTCGATGGTGTTCCAGCATTTCGGACTGTTGCCACATCGCCGGGTAATCGACAACGTCGCCTATGGGCTGGAGATCAGCGGCACGCCCAAGGCGCAGCGTCTCAAGCGCGCCGGCGAGGTCATCGATCTGGTCGGACTGTCCGGCTATGAGCGTTCCTACCCTGACCAGCTCTCCGGCGGTATGCAGCAACGGGTCGGCCTGGCCCGTGCGCTGGCCGGCGACCCCGACGTGCTGTTCTTCGACGAGCCGTTCTCCGCGCTCGACCCACTGATCCGCCGCGACATGCAGACCGAGGTCATCCGACTGCACCATGAGGTCGGTAAGACGATGGTGTTCATCACCCACGATCTGTCGGAGGCGCTCAAGCTCGGCGACCGAATCCTGATCATGCGCGATGGGCGGATGGTGCAGATGGGGACGGGAGACGAGCTGGTCGGCGCCCCGGCCGACGACTACGTCCGCGATTTCGTTCGCGACGTACCGAGGGCGAACGTGCTCACCCTCAAGTGGATCATGCGTCCGCCGCGGCCTGAGGATCCACTCGATGGGCCGGAGCTCTCGCCGGATGTGGTGGTGCGCGAGGCCACCCGAGCTGTACTCGCGGCGGACAAGCCGGTCAAGGTGGTCTCGAACGGCAACCTGCTCGGCATCGTGGGCGATGAGGAGATCCTGGCCGTCGTGGCCGGCACGGAAAGCCAAGCCTGATGGCAACCGTGGCGCCGCCGCGCGCGGTGCTGGGCCGCCCGACCCGAGGGATGATCGTCGCCGCCGTGTTGGTCGGGTGGCTGGTGCTCTGGTTGATCCTGCGCGGGATCAACACGCTGCCGCTGGGCGCCGCGCAGCTGACCGACCTGCACCGCTGGCTCAACCAGCTCAACGACGCGATCGGCGCGAGCCGCGACACCAACCCGATCTTCCTCTACTTCTTCAATGTCATCCGTCTGGTGGTCGGCGAGTTCACCGGCGTCATCCAGGCGATCATCGCCCAGCCCGCGTTCGGCGGCCCGATCCCGCTGATCGGCTGGCTCGGTGCGGTCGCGCTGTTCACCTGGATCTCCTACGCGGTGGCCAACGCGAAGGTCGCGCTGCTCACCGCGGCCGGCCTGATCGTGGTCGGGCTGCAGGGGCTGTGGCAGGAGAGCATGGACACCCTCGCGCTCACCCTGTCGGCGGTGATCATCGCGCTGCTGTTCAGCATCCCGCTGGGAATCTGGGCCGGGCTGTCCGACCGGGTCAACCGGATCATCACACCGGTGCTGGACTTCATGCAGACCATGCCGACGTTCGTCTACCTGGCGCCGCTGACCCTGTTCTTCCTGATCGGCCCCGCGTCGGCGACGATCGCGACGCTGATCTACGCCGCTCCGCCCGCGGTGCGGCTGACCGCGCATGGCATCCGGTCAGTTCCGCACGACACCCGCGAGGCCGGTGAGTCGCTCGGTTCGACCACCGGCCAGACCCTGACCAAGATCTTGCTGCCGACCGCCAAGCGCACGATCGTCCTCGGTATCAACCAGACGATCATGGCAGCCCTGTCCATGGTCACCATCGCCGCGCTCATCGACGCGCCAGGACTGGGCAAGACGGTGGTGAAGGCGCTGCAGACGCTGGACGTCGGGACCGCGTTCAACGCGGGCCTGGCGATCGTGGTGCTGGCCATCGTGCTGGACCGGGTGACCACCGCCGCCAGCGCCCGCGCGGAGGCTGTCCGCCGGCACGGCCCGCCGCGCTGGCCGTGGCTGCGACGTGGCTCGCTGGTCATCGGCGGGGTGGTGACCCTGGTGGCGATCTGGCTGTCCCGCACCTATGTCTGGGCCGCGGAGTTCCCCGGCGACGGCGGACTGGGCAGCGCGATCGCCCAGGGCACGTCGGTGGCCACCGACTGGGTCCAGACGGGACTCTCCACGATCACCGGTGTGATCAAGGATGTGATCACTACCGTGCTGATCGAACCCTTGCAGGCGCTGCTGGTGACCTCGCCGTGGTGGCTGGTGGGTGCGGTGATCGTGGCCCTCGCGGTGGTGATCGGCAGCGTGCGCGCGGCGGCGATCTCGGCGATCTGTGTGGCGCTGCTTGTCGCCTCCGGGGTGTGGCAGGACGCAATGACCACGCTGGCCATGGTGCTGGTGGCCACTGTCATCGTGATGGCGATCGGCGTCGTCTTCGGCGTGTGGATGGGCCGCAACCGGCGAGCCGACCGGGTCATCCGACCGCTGCTCGACGCGGCGCAGACCATGCCGTCGTTCGTCTACCTGGTGCCGTTCCTGGCGTTGTTCGCTGCGACCAGGTTCACCGCCATCGCCGCGGCCATCGTGTTCGCCGCCCCGGTGGTCATCAAGATCATTGTGGACGGGATTCGCGGGGTGTCGGCGACGACTGTCGAGGCGTCCATCGCGGCCGGCTCGAGCACCTGGCAGACGATCACGAAGGTGCAGCTGCCGATGGCTCGGGAGGCGCTCACGCTGGCGACCAACCAGGGTCTGATCTATGTGCTGTCCATGGTCGTGGTCGGTGGCCTGGTCGGCGCCGGCGCTCTGGGCTACGACGTGGTGGCCGGCTTCTCCCAGGGCGAGCTCTACGGCAAGGGGCTGGCGGCCGGGCTGGCCATAGTTGTGCTGGGGATCATGCTCGACCGGATCTCGCAAGCGGCGGCGGCCCGGTCGGGTCAGGCGGTTCACCATCGTTGAGTTGGATATCCGACGCGGTCTCGTGACCGACAGTCGTGGACAGGACAGGGAGGGTTCGGCAGTGGCACCCAAGATGATCGGCACCTGTTCGGTTCTACGGCTGACCTGCATAGCGGCGGCCGTCGCGCTGACGCTGGCCGGATGCGGTGGCGCCAAGGTCGGGGACACCGCCGGGGGCACCTCGTCCGGCGGCACTTGCCAGAACGTGAACATCGCGGTCAACCCGTGGGTGGGCTACGAGGCGAACGCGGCCGTGGTCGGCTACGTGCTGCAGAACAAACTCAACTGCAAGGTCACCAAGAAGGACCTCAAGGAGGAGGTCTCCTGGCAGGGTTTCGGCACCGGTGAGGTGGATGCGGTACTGGAGAACTGGGGGCACCCCGACCTGACGAAGAAGTACATCGAGGACCAGAAGACCGGGGTGGACGCCGGCTCAACGGGTGTCAAGGGGGTCATCGGTTGGTTCGTGCCACCGTGGATGGCCCAGCAGTATCCCGACATCACCGACTGGCACAACCTGAACAAATACGCCCCGATGTTCAAGACCTCGGAGTCCGGTGACAAGGGACAGCTCCTCGACGGCGACCCGTCCTACGTGACGAATGACGAGGCGCTGGTCAAGAACCTGAACCTGAACTTCAAGGTGGTCCAGGGCGGCAGCGAGACGGCGCTGATCCAGGCGTTCAAGCAGGCCGAGGAGAAGAAGACCCCGCTGCTCGCCTACTTCTACACGCCGCAGTGGTTGTTCTCCGAGCTCAAGCTGGTCCAGGTGCACCTGCCGCCCTACACCAAGGGCTGTGACGCCAACCCCGAGAAGATCGCCTGCGACTACCCGCCGTATGACCTGAACAAGATCGTGAGCAAGAAGTTCGCCGACGCGAACGGCCCCGCGTACAAGCTGATCAAGAACTTCAAGTGGACGAACGACGATCAGAACCAGGTCGCCCGGTCGATCGCCGAGGACAAGATGACCCCGGACGCCGCGGCGAAGAAGTGGGTGGATGCCAACCCGGACAAGGTCAACGCCTGGCTGCCCGCGCCCTGACCGCGGGGGGTCGGCGATGTCCTGCCTGGAGCGCGGTCCGGACGAGCTACTGGCGGTCAACGGGGCTGTCCCTCGAGCATCCGCTGTCGCCACCGCTCTGTCTCGGCCAGCTGGTTGAACGTGTAGACGTGCAGTCCGGCGACCCCCGAGTCGGGTGCTGTGAGCAGGTTGCTCACCCGGTGCAGCAGCCGCACGGGTGAGTAGCCGCCGGGCCGGATGAGGTTGGTCAACCACAACGGGTGCGTGCGAAGGAACCGGGTCGACTCCCCGACGCCGATCTTGGTGGCTATGGCGAGCAACTTGGTCGACTCGACCGGGCCGGCCACCCCGAGATGGATGGGGAGAGTGACCTGGCGGCGCCGGACCCGCGCGACCCAGGTCGCCAACACCCGAGCGTCGAAACACAGGTTGCTCACGATGTAGGTGGCGTACCCCCGCTTGTCCCACATCGCCTGGACAGTGACGTCGTCGTCGATCCTCGGGTGGCTCTCCGGGTACCCCGGGATGCCGACACTCGGGAACGGCCCGTCGAGGCGGGCCAGCTCGACGAGCAGCGGCAACGCGGCGTCGAACCGGCCAGCCGGCGGGTCCGCGTCCCCGGCCGGCACGAACACGTCGTCGACTCCGACAGCGCGCAGCCGGTCCACGATCTCGCGCAGGTGCGCCCCGTCCCGGACCAGCCGCGCGGACAGGTGCGGTACGACCCGGTAGCCGGCGGCCCGGAGCAGCTCGGTGAGCTCAAGGGTGGCCTCGAGGCCCTTCGCCGGCGACGCCGTGACGGTCACCGTGAGCTCTAGGGGCACGTGCGCGAGAACGTTCTCCGCCACGCCCGCGGTGGGGATCACCTCGTAACGTGCGTGGCGGAGCAGGCCGACCAGGGTGGCACCGGATCGCCTACGGTCGACGGTCACACGGCGGCGTCCAGACCCCGCTGCTTGAGCCGCTCGCGGGTGTTCGGGTTGACCGACTCCCGGAATGGCATGTCCACCACCTCGGCGTCGACCGGCTCGCCCGGCTTCGCCGCGTAGGCATCGGGCAGCCGGACCCGCAGCGCGGTGCCGAGCTCGGACAGCGCGTTCGGCACGAACGCCATGGCGATGTTGGTCTCCAGCTCGGGGGAGTACCACGGCGAGGTCACGTAGCCGATCGGCTTGTCGTCGGTGGCCCCGGTGACCAGCCAGAAGTCGGGTGCGTATTCGTCGATGGGCTTGCCCCCGAGAACCAGGCCGACCAACCGGTGCGTCCACGGCGGCGATCCCGCCTCCATGGCGGCGCGGGCCGATTCCAGGGCACCCTTCCCGATGTAGTCGCCCGCCTTGGTGCGGGGCACCTGGTAGGCGAGATTGGTCTGGAACGGGAGCGTCTCGGCGTCCATGTCCTGTCCCCAGGACAAGATGCCCGCCGCGACCCGGCGGTGGTGCGCGGGCGCGATGACCGCCAGCTCGTGCCGCTTGCCCGCCTCCAGTACCGCGTTCCACAGCGTCTCCGCGTGCAGCGTCGCGTCCCGAAGGTAGATCTCGTACCCCTTCTCGCCGGTGAACCCGGTCTGGGACACGATCACCTCGCAGCCGGCGACCGTGCCCGACCACAGGCCGTAGGACGGAATCGTGGCGGCATCGGGGCCGATCAGGTCGGTCATCAGGTCGATCGACTTAGGTCCCTGGATCTGCACCGGGCAGACGTCGATCTCCCCGATGCTCACGTCGAAGCGCTTGCCCACGTTGACGCCCTGCAGCCACAGCATCAGGTCGCTGTCGGACAGGCTGAACCAGAACTCGTCGTCGGACAGGCGCAGCAGCACCGGGTCGTTGAGGATGCCGCCCTTGTCGTTGCAGAGGATCACGTAGCGGGCGCGCATCGGCGGGATCTTGGTGGCGTCGCGGGTGATCACGAAGTCGACGAACGCCTCCGCGTCCGGACCCTGGACCCGGATCTGCCGCTCCACGGCCACGTCCCACATGGTGACGTGGTTGACCAGCGAGTCGTACTCGACCATCGCCCCGCCGTCTTCCTTCCGTACGTAGCCGCGGGGGTGGTAGACGCGGTTGTAGACCTCGGCCCGCCAGCAGCCCGCCTCGACCGACAGGTGCCAGTACGGCGACTTGCGGATGCGGGTGGAGATCAGGAGCTCGACCGGTGTCGGGCCGGATTGGCGGAGGTTGATCGGGACCGACCGGTCTGACTGGTCGACCGTCGGGTAGTTCGGGTGTACGTGCTGGCCCATGCCCTGCCTCCTTCATCGGTGGAACGGGTTGCCCGGCGCGACGACCACCTCATGCCAGGCCCCCGCCTGCGGCGCGGTTGCCGAGCTGGGTCGAGAGGCCGCGAAGCTCGGTGAGGAGGACCTCGCCGAGCGCGGTGATGCCACGGTCGTTGATGCGGGTGGTGGGCCCGGACACGGAGATCGCGGCCACGACCGCCCCGTCGACACCGCGGACCGGAGCGGCGACCGCGGCCAACCCCAGCTCCAGCTCGTCGAGCGACGCGGCCCAGCCGCGGCGGCGTATCTCGACCAGCGCGTGGTCGAGCTGTGCCCGGTCGACCGGGGAGTGCGGGGTGCGGCGCTCGAGGTTGCCCTTCGGCAGCGGGAGCGAGCCGAAGGCGTAGAGCACCTTGCCCAGCGCCGTGCAGTGGGCCGGTACGTCCACACCCACCCAGTTGGTCGCGCCCAGCACGTAGCGGCTGTCCACCTGCGCGATCTCGACGAGCTCGCTGCCGCGCGGGACCGCGAGGTTGACCGTCTCCTCGGTCAGCTCGCCCAGGCGCTCCAGCGTCGGTCGGGCGAGCTCGGCGAGGTCGTGCACCGCGCTGGGGCGGGCGGCGTAGAGGGAGAACAGCGCGCCCGGCCGGAACGCCCCGGCCTGGTCGCGCTGGACGAGGCGGCTGCGCTCCAGCGCCTGCAGGAGCCGGGACGTCGTCGACTTGGCCAGGCCCAGCTCGTCGACGAGCGAGGTGAAGGTCCGTGGGGCGCCGGACTCCACGACGAGCGTGAGCAACGCGGCCGCGCGGTCGACGGCCTGACTGCCCACCTGTGTCGTCATCGACATCCGTCCCAAAAGAGTTCCATATTGTGGAACCAGTGTTTCGGAAAGCACCGTTAGAGTGCAGCCGGGAATGGCGCCCGTCAAGGTCCCCCCGAGGGGAGCTCTAGGAGGGAAGATCATGGCCAGCGTTCCGCCCACCGCACGCGTAGTGGTGATCGGTGCCGGCATCGTCGGCAACAGCCTCGTGTACCACCTCGCCCGCCTCGGCTGGCGCGACATCGTCCAGATCGACAAGGGGGCGATGCCCAACCCGGGCGGCTCCACCGGCCACGCCTCGAACTTCATCTTCCCGGTCGACCACTCCCGCGAGCTCACCGATCTGACGCTGGACTCGATGCGGCAGTACAAGGAGATGGGCGTCTTCACCGAGTCCGGGGGCTACGAGGTCGCCCGTACCGAGGAGCGGATGGAGGAGCTGCGCCGGCGGATGTCCTCGGCCCGGGCGTGGGGGATCGAGGCCGAGCTGGTCAGCCCCGAGCACGTCGTCGAGAAGGTGCCCTTCCTCGACAAGGACAAGATCCTGGGCGCCTTCTGGACACCGTCGGTCGGCGTCGTCGACTCGCTGCGCGCCGGCACGATCATGCGCGAGAAGGCCATTGAGCTCGGTGCGCTCACCGTCGTGCCGACCGTCGAGGTCACCGGCCTCGACGTCGAACAGGGGCGCATCCGGCGGGTCCGCACCAGCGGCGGGGACATCGAGGCCGACACCGTCGTGATCGCCTGCGGAGTCTGGAGCGCGAAGCTCGCGGCGATGGCGGGCGCCGCGATCCCGCTGACACCCGCGGTGCACCAGATGATCTCGGTCGGCCCGGTTCCGCAGCTCGCCGAGCGCGAGGGCGAGATCTCCTTCCCGATCGTCCGGGACATGGACACCTTCTGCTACGAGCGCCAGCACGGCGCCGACATGGAGGTCGGCTCCTACGCCCACCGCGCGATCCTGCACGACCCGGCCGACATCCCGTCGATCGAGCAGGCGAAGCTCTCGCCCACCGAGATGCCGTTCACCGAGGACGACTTCGACCCGCAGCTGGAGCAGGCGCTGGAGCTGATGCCCGAAGCTCTCGGTGCCGAGGGCGCCGAGATCCGCTACGCCATCAACGGCCTGCTCTCGCTCACTCCCGACGGCGCGCCGATCCTGGGCGAGACCCCCGAGGTCCGCGGCCTCTGGTCGGCCGCCGCGGTGTGGATCAAGGAAGGCCCGGGCGTCGGGCGGGCCGTGGCGGAGTGGATGACCGACGGCCACTCCGAGATCGACATCCACCACACCGACATCGCGCGCTTCTACCCGCACCAGCGCACCCGAGGCCACGTGCGCTCGCGCACCGCCGAGGCCTTCAACAAGACCTACGGCATCGTGCACCCCTCCGAGCAGTGGGCGGGCGAGCGCGACAAGCGGCTCGCGCCGATGCACGCCGCCGAGCGGGCGGCGGGCGCTGTCTTCTTCGAGACCGCGGGCTGGGAACGCCCGATGTGGTACGCCGGCAACGAGGGCCTGCTCGCCGAGTACGGGGACGCGGTACTGCCGCGCGAGCACGAGTGGGACGCGCGCTGGTGGTCGCCGATCATCAACGCCGAGCACCTGGCGATGCGCGAGCGCGCCGGCATCGTCGACCTGTCCGCGTTCGTGATCTTCGACGTCGTCGGCCCGGGGGCGGCGGGCGCGGTACAGGGCATCGTCGTCGCCCAGTCCGACGTCGCCGACGGGCGGGTGATCTACACCCCGGTACTCGACGCCAAGGGTGGCTTCCGGTCGGATCTCACGGTGATGCGGCTGGCGCACGACCGCTACCGCGTGGTCACCGGCGGCGCGCACGGCATGGCCGACCTGAAGTGGTTCTCCGACCACCTGCCCGCCGACGGGAGTGCCCAGCTCGTCGACCTGACCTCGGCCTACACCACCATCGGCCTGTGGGGCCCCCGGGCGCGCGACATCCTCGGCGCAGTCACCGACAACGACATCAGCCACGACGGCTTCGGCTTCCTGACCTGCCGTGACATCGAGGTCGACAGCCTCGCGGTGCTCGCGTCGCGGATCTCCTACGTCGGCGAACTGGGCTGGGAGCTCTACGTGCCGATGGAGCAGGGCGCCCGGCTGTGGCAGCTGCTCCACGAGGCCGGTCGGCCGCACGGCGCGGTCCCCGTCGGGATCGGGGTGTACGGCACCACCGGCCGCCTGGAGAAGGGCTACCGCGCCTTCGGGTTCGAGCTCGACGCCGAGCGGTCGATCGTCGAGGCCGGCATGCAGCGCCCGAAGGTCAAGGCGGCGGAGTTCGTCGGCCGGGAGGCCTACCTGGCGCAGCGCGAGGCCGCCCCGAAGTCGGTGCTGTGCACGATGACCGTCGACAACCACACCTCGGCCAGCGGCGTGCGGCGCTACATGCTCGGCGGGGAGCCGATCCTGACCCGCGACGGCGCCGTCCTCACCGACGGCCACGGCCACCACCCCTATGTCACCTCGGCCGGGTCGGCACCGTCGCTCGGCGCGCACGTGCTGCTGGCGTACCTGCCGCCGGACCAGGCGAGCGTCGGCAACCAGCTTGCGGTGTCCTACATGGAGGAGCTCTACCCGGTGACGGTCGGTTCCATCGACGCCACGCCGCTGTTCGACCCGGCCAACGACCGGATCAAGGGCTGAACCCGTGACAAACGTGCTGGTCTGCGTCAAGCGGGTGCCCGACTTCTCCGGGGAGGTCCTGCTGACCGCCGACGCCCAGGGGGTCGACGCGCGGTTCGTCGGCTTCACCGTCAGCGCGCACGAGAGCTGCGCGGTCGAGCTGGCTGTGAAGATCGCCGCGGCCGGCGGGGGCGCGGCGACCGTGCTGACCCTCGGCCCGGCCGAGGCGGTCGAGCAGCTGCGCTCGGCGCTCGGCGTCGGCTGTACAGGCGCCGTCCTGGTGGAAACGGACCCGGTCGGGTTCGGCCCCGCCGACGTGGCCAGGGAGATCGCCGCGGTGGTCGCCGCCCACGAGGCCGCCGGTCGCACCTACGACCTGATCCTGCTCGGCAACGACGCCGCCGACACCGGTGACTTCCAGGTGGGGATCCGGCTGGCCTACGAGCTCGGCCGCCCGGTGGTCAACGGCATCAACACGGTCGAGGTGACCGACGGGGTCGCGACAGCGCGGGGTGCCGGCGCGGACGGCGGTGTCGAGACCTACCGGGTCCCGCTGCCGGCGGTGGCCACCGTGCTGGAGGGCGGTGTCGAGCCGCGGTACCCGACGATCACCGGGCGGATGAAGGCCAAGAAGGTCGCCGTCGAGGTGGTAGAACCCCGGCGGGAGCCCGTGGGCTCCGGGCGGGTGCGGCTCACGCTGCCGCCCGCGCAGCCGAGCCTCGTCGAGGTGCTCGGCGAGGGGACGGCGGCGGCGCCCGCCGTCGTCGACCTGCTCCGGAGCCTGGGGGTGCTCCGATGATCCTGGTGTTGGTCGAGACCGATGGGTCGGGCGCCACCGAGGCATCGCTGGAGACGGTCACGTTCGCGCGCGACCTCGCTACCCGCGAGACCGGTGACGGGGGCGGCGGTCCGGTCCGCGCCGTCGTGGTGGGCGAGCTGCCGGACGGCACCGTCGAGGCGCTCGGCGCCTATGGCGTGAGCGAGGTGCACCACGCCACCGGTGAGGCGTTCTCGGCCTATGGCGGCGCGGTCTGGGCGGCCGCTGTGCAGGCTGCGCACCAGGTCACCGACTCGGTCGCGGTGACCGCGACCGGCAGCCCGAGGGGCAACGAGGTGTTGGCCCACCTCGCCGCCCGGCTCGGGGTGGCGATGGCCGCGAACGTCGTCGCCTGCCCGACGCCGTTGGCGATGTCCCAGCCGTTCGTAGTGTCCCGGCAGGTGGTCGGCGGAGCCGCGCTCGAGGAGATGCGGCTCGACGACCGACCGGCAGTGTTCAGCGTGGCCGGCCACGCCGTCGAGAGCACCCCGGCCGCGAGCCCCACGACGGCGACCCTGCGCGAGTTCTCCCCGGAGGTGACCGAGGCCGATCTGGTGGCCCGCGTGGTGTCGACGGAACCAGGGGAGCCGGACCGGTCCGGGAGCCTCCGCTCTGCCAAGGTCGTGGTCGGTGCCGGGCGTGGTGCCGGCGGAACGGACGGCTTCGACGGTGTCGTCGAGCTGGCGGGCCTGCTCGACGGCTCGCTCGGCGTCTCCCGGGTGGTCACCAGCCTCGGCTGGCGTCCGCACCACGAGCAGGTCGGCCAGACCGGCAGCCGGATCTCGCCCGAGCTCTACATCCCGTGCGGGATCAGCGGCGCCATCCAGCACTGGGCGGGCTGCGCGAGCTCCAAGACGATCCTGGCGATCAACACCGACGCCGACGCGCCGATGATGACCAGAGCGACCTATGCCGTGATCGGTGACATGCACGAGGTCGTGCCCGCGATCAACGAGGAGATCCGGCGCCGCCGCGATCAACGGTGACCGTAGACGACCTGGTGGCCGTCGGCGGAGCGCATCCCTCTTTACGCGGGAACGAGTCTGACTCCATCTGTACTGATTCCTCGATTCCTGTCATGACAGGACGATGACATGTTGACAGCCTCTCACTAGAGGGCTAACGTGACGTTCCCGGAGTAAGGCCGAGGCCGCGGATCATGAATGGGTGCCGGAGAGGGCGCCCGCGGGTATCACGTTGACGGTCTTCGGTCAGTCACTATTTCATGCCATGAGGATGATGTTAATTCCAGAATAGCGGACAACGGAGTCAGCGGATATGGCGGGATACGGTCGATCTGACGTAAGCTCGAAAATTCACGAACTGTCAAGGCGTCGCTTGTTGCGCAATGCTGGCTCCACGGCGGCAGCTGTCTCTGTTATAGGAGCTCTCGCAGGTTGTGCAAGCACTACCGCGACGACCTCGCAAAACGACACACACGACCCTTGGCCCAAACATCGCGCCTACAAGTTCACCTTGGTCTGCCATGTGACAGCTGACCCGTTCTTCGTGCCCGTCCGGGCCGGAGCGGACGACATGTGCGCATTGTTGGGGTGCTCCTACAACTGGACCGGCTCCGAGAAAGACATCGTCCCCGAGATGGTCAACGCATTTTCGGTCGCGGTCAACAACAAGGTCGACGGTATCGGCTGCTGCATCGTCGACCCGACCGCCTTCAACGACGTGACCAATAGGGCGCTCGGCCGCGGAATCCCGGTCGTTGCGTACAACGCCGAGGCTCCGGTAGGCAAGGGCAACAACGCCATGTCCTACATCGGTCAGGACCTTTACCAGGCTGGTGTGGCCGTGGCCACCCGCATCCTCAGCCACGTGAAGAAAGGCGACCTGGTCGGTGGCATGATCAGTGTCCCGGGCTCGCTCAACGAGCAGCCGCGCATGGACGGCGCCGCAAGCGTGTTCAACCAGGCTGGCATCGACTTCATCCAGGTCGCCGTCGGTGCCACCGAAGGGCCAGCACTCGCCTCCATCCAGGCCTGGTACCAGGGGCACCAGAACGTCAAGTTCATGTTCTCGAGCGGCGGCAGCAACGGGGTCGCCGTCGCGACGGCGATCAAGAAGCTGGGCCTGGCAGCGAAGGGTGTCGGTGGCGCGGCCTTTGACGTCGGCGTTCCGGTGCTGGACCTGATCGCCCAGGGGCAGTTGGCGTTCACGGTCGACCAGCAGGCCTACCTGCAGGGCGCAATGACCATCTACCAGCTGTTCCTCTACAACATCACTGGCGGCCTCATTACACCGGTCAATATCAACACCGGCTTCAAGTACGTCGACAACAAAAATGTGGGCGACTACGTGAACCACAAGGACAGCTGGGAGGGGTCCAGTACCACGCCGGTGGTGCTCACCCCGCCGAAGACCATTCAGGTGTCCGCGGGAACCCGCTAGACAGGTATGAGCCCGGTGCGAGGCGGTGCTGAAATCTCCTCTTATTCTGAGTCCCAAGCTACACGCGCCCCAGAAACCCGTTGGGCGTCCGCATCGGCTTTTCGACGGTTCAGCGAGCTGCACCTGCAGGAAATGGTGATCTCGGTCGTCGCCCTCGCGCTGATTATCTTCTTCACGATCGAGTCCCCGAACTTCTTCACGGGCGACAACGCGGCCGCACTGGCCAGCTTCATCGCTCCGATCGCCTTCTTCGCCCTCGCCGAGGTACCGATCCTCATCTTGGGCGAGATCGACCTTTCGGTGGGCGAGGTCTATGTGCTCTCGCCGTTTATCGTCGAGCACCTCAACAACGGGGGCATTCCCGTCCCGTTCGGGATCGTCCTCTCGATGGTGATATGTGCCGCGGTGGGATGGGTCAACGGCCTCATTACCGTCAAACTCCACATTCCATCGTTCATCACGACGCTCGGAATGACCTTCGCTCTCGAGGGTGTCATCCTCATCGGCTCCAACGGGGCACCGGCAAACCCCGTCGGCGAGGGAACGCTCGCGCTCGTACTGGGCGGCGGGACCTGGGCCGAGGCCTACTGGGCGATCGCCACCATGGTGATCCTCTACATCATGCTGCGCCGGACCTCCTTCGGCCTGCACGTCGTCGCCGTCGGCGGCAACGCGCAGTCGGCCAGGGAGTCCGGCATCAAGGTCGACTTCGTCAAGATCTGGTGCTTCGTGCTGTGCGCCTTCATCGGCGGCCTCATCGGCATCCTCGACGGCTACCACATCGGCAGCATCGACCCGTCCACACCTGGGCTGACCTTCATGTTCTACGGCGTTGCCGCGGCGGTGATCGGCGGCACGGCTCTCACCGGGGGACGCGGCACCATGATCGGCGCCTCCATCGGCGCGGTCGTGCTGGGCATCTTGGAGGACGGTTTCCACGTCATCGGGGTCAACTCCTTCGCCTATGACCTGATCCTCGGGGTCGCCATCCTGGTCGCCATGTTCCTCAACGTTCAGATCGAGCGGGCGACCATCAGAGGAACGGGGCAGGGGTCCTTCGCCCGAATGCTCGGTTCGCCGTTCAACCGACGGAAGGAATCGGTGCCCCGATGACGTCGGAGGCCGCGACGGAAGGGCGAGGCGACGTCGAGGACGTCCTGCGGATCGAGGACATCTCGATGAGCTTCGGCCCCGTCACCGCACTGCGGGGCATCGACCTGCATCTGCGCCGGGGCGAGATCCTCGGTCTCGTCGGCGACAACGGCGCGGGCAAGTCCACCCTCGTCAAGATCCTGACCGGCTTCCACAAGCCGGACAGCGGACGGATCTATCTGGACGGGAAGGAGATACGACTGCGCTCGGTGCAGGACGCCCGCGCGCACGGCATCGAGACGGTGTTCCAGGATCTCGCGCTCGTGGACGAGCTGAGCGTCTTCCACAACCTCTTCCTGAACCGGGAGCACACCGGGGGCGGCTGGTTCAGGTTCCTCAAGAACTCCTCGATGCGCGCCGCCGCGCGCCGCTGCCTGGACGAGATGGCGATCGACATCCTGTCCATCGACGTACCGGTCGCCAAGCTGTCCGGCGGTCAGCGCCAGGCCATCGCCGTCGCCCGGGCGATCCGGCAGCAGGACATCAAGATCCTGCTGCTCGACGAGCCACTCGCGGCGATGGGGGCCAAGGAGACGGCCTTGATCATCCACGTGATCAAAGGCCTGTGCCGGAACACGGACATCTCGGTGATCGTCATCGACCACAACTACGCGCACCTGTTCGACATCTGCGACCGGATCAACGTGATCCAGCAGGGCCGGGTGACCCTGGACAAGGACCTGAGCGAGATCTCCATGGAGGAGCTCATCGAGCTGATGGTGCAGAGCCACCGGCGCGAGCTGTCCAGGTTCATGCCCGAGTCCCGTGTCCCCACAACTCGAGGAGGACCCGAATGACACCGCTCGCCACACGACAGCTCGGCCGGACGGGGTACGACATCAGCGTCGTCGGCGCCGGGAGCTGGGCGATCGGGGGCGCCGAGTGGAAGTACAACTGGGGCGCGCAGGACGACGCCACCTCGGTGCGCGCGCTGCGCCACGCGGTGGCGCTCGGCGTCAACTGGATCGACACCGCGGCGGTCTACGGACGCGGGCATGCCGAGGAGATGGTCGGGCGCGCGATCGCGGGCATGCCCGAAGAGGAGCGGCCGTACCTGTTCACCAAGTGCGGCCTGCGCTGGTCCGACTCGGACGTGTTCGGTGACCCGGTGCGCTGCCTGCGCCCGGACTCGATCCGCCAGGAGTGCGACGCCTCGCTCCGGCGCCTTGGCGTCGAGCGGATCGACCTCTACCAGTTCCACTGGCCGGACGGCACCGGCGTGCCGGTCGAGGACTCCTGGGCGGAGATGGGCCGGCTGATCGAGCAGGGCAAGGTCAGGGCCGGCGCCGTGTCCAACTTCGACGTGGACCTGCTCGAGCGCTGCGAGAAGATCCACCACGTCGACTCGCTGCAGCCGCCGTTCTCGCTGATCGACCGGCGCGCGGGGGCCGAGCTCGCGCCCTGGTGTGCCGAGAACGGCACCGGGCTCATCTGCTACAGCCCGCTGCAGGCCGGCCTGCTGACCGACACCTTCTCCGCCGAGCGACTGGCGCTGATGGACAGCCGGGACTGGCGGCGCTGGCACATCGACTTCACGCATTTCGCGCCGCCGGCGCTGCAGGCGAACCTGGCACTGCGCGACCGCCTGCGCCCCATCGCCGCGCGCCACGACGCCACGGTCGCGGCTGTCGCCGTCGCGTGGGTGCTCAGCTGGCCGGGCGTGACCGGCGCGATCGTCGGCCCGCGCTCGCCCGACCAGGTGGACGGCTGGATCGGCGCCGCCGACTTCGCCCTGACCGACGACGACCTCGACGAGATCGAGGTTGCGCTCGTCGATCTCGGCGTCGGCGCCGGGCCGACGAGACCGCCGAAGGCGAGCTGACGCCCAGCGCCCGGTGGCGAGGTTCAGCCCACCGGCTCGTGCTCGGGTGAGGGTGACGGTGCGCCGGTCCATCGGTGCAGGGCGGATTCGAGGCCGGCGATGTCGGTGGTGTCGGTGCGAACGACGTGCGCCGAGCTCGTCCTCCCGAGCCCGACCCCGCGTCCTGGCGGGGAGCAGATCCGCGGCGTGTGCGCCCAGTTCCGCGACCAGTACCTGAAATACCCCGGAATCTCCCGCGGCGCGCTCGCCATGGCCCCCACCGACCTCGAGATCCTCCGCGTCAGCGAAGGAATGCTGGCGATCCTGCTCGCCGGCGGCGTCGCCCCGCAGTCCGCCGCCTGAGCCATCGTCGCCCTCCTGCTGTACGTGGCCGCCCACTGCCTCGAGGCATCGATCAGGCGCCAGCGATCGGAACAGGATGACGCTGCCTGGGTCCTCGACGGGGACGAACTGCGACGCCGGTTCACCACCCTGCCTGCCGAGACCTTCCCGCACACCACCCGCTACGCCGCCGAGCTCACCGCCGGCGAGGGCCACGACCGGTTCGACTTCACCCTCGCCCTGATGATCGACGGCCTCGCACACCGCTAGCCCGATCGGCGCGCCCGAGAGAACAAGATCACGAGGCCGTGCGTGTTCTGCCGCTCCCGGCTGTTCTGAGAGTCGGACGTCAGCGGTCTCGGGCGGCGATACCGGGGAGCGCGGGCCGGTGCAGCCACGCGGTGAAGAACGCCGAGAGGTCGGTCGCGGCGTGCTGCCCGGCCAGCTGGACGAACTGCGCGGTGGACACCGTCGCGTGCCGATGCCGCGCCGCCCAGTCCTGTAGCAGCGCGAAGAACGGCTCGTCGCCCATCCGACCGCGCAACGCGTGCAGCACCAGGGCGCCGCGCTTGTAGACCCGCTCGTCGAACATCCGCCCCGGCCCCGGGTCGGCAAGGACGAGGTCGGCCGGCTTCACCGCCATCCGCGCGTGCCAGTCCCGGGCATGCGCGGCGGCGGACCGGCCGCCGGACGCCTCCGACCACAGCCACTCCGCGTACGTCGCGAAGCCTTCGTTGAGCCAGATGTGGCTCCAGTCGGCGATGGTGAGGCTGTTGCCGAACCACTGGTGCGCCAGCTCGTGCACGACGAGTCGCTCGTGGGTGCGCCGGCCGTCGACATGGTTCGCGCCGAAGATCGACATGCCCTGGGCCTCGATCGGGTCCTCCAGCTCGTCCTCGGTGACGACGAGCTGGTAGTTGGCGAACGGGTACGGGCCGAAGAAACCCTCCAGCGCAGTCATGATCGCGGGATGCCGGCCGAGGTCGCGCGCGGCGCTCTTGCGCAGCCGGGCCGGGACCAATGCGATCTGAGGCACGGGGCCGGCGGCGAGCTCGACCTCGTCGTAGCGCCCGATCTGCACGCTGACCAGGTACGACGCAGTGGGTTCCGTCCGCTCGTACACCCAGGTCCTGGTGCCGGCCGAGCGGCGCCGTGCGGTGAGTACGCCGGTGGCGGCGACCGTGTACGGCGCCGCGGTGGTCACGGTGATGCGGTAGGTCGCCTTGTCCGAGGGGTGGTCGTTGCACGGGAACCAGGACGGCGCGCCGACCGGCTGGCTGGCGACGAGCGCGCCGTCGGTCAGCTCGTCCCAGCCGACGTCGCCCCAGCGGCTGGACACCGGTGCGGGGTTGCCGACGTAGCGCACCTCGACGGTGAACGGGCCCTCGACCGCTCGGGCCGGCGTGACGTGCAGCTTGTCGCCGTTGCGCGTCGAACGGGTCTGCGTGAACCGCGCCGGCCGGCCGTCCACGAGCACCTTCGGCACGCGGAACGCGGCGAGGTCGAGGCTGAACCGGCTCAGCGGCGCGTCGGCCACGGCGGTGAGCACTGCCCGCCCGCTGAGCCGGTTGGCCGCGAGCTTGTAGTCGAGGTCCAGCTCGTAGTGCTCGACCCGGTACCCACCGTTGCCGTGTGCTGGCAGGTACGGGTCGCCCGACCGCGCCGCGCCGACCGTCGGTTTGCGGCTCAGCCCCACGTCGTGATCGGGTTGCCCAGCCAGCGGGTCGCGGCCGGGACGGTGTCGCCGCGGGTGACCAGCGATCCCGGTCCGACCGTCGTCGCCGCGCCGATGCCCGCGCCCGGGAGGATGATCCCGTTGGGCCCGAGGGTCGCGCCCTCGTCGATGTGTACCTCGTCCATGCTCATGATCCGATCATGGAACAGGTGAGTTTGCACGACGCAGCCCCGGTTGACGGTCGCGCCGTCGCCGAGCCGCACGAGATCGGACTCGGGCAGCCAGTACGTCTCGAGCCACACGCCGCGCCCGATGCTCGCGCCCATCGACCGCAGCCACCCCGTCAGCACCGGCGTGCCGCTCGCCGGCCCGACCAGCCACGGCACCGCCAGTACCTCGACGAACGTGTCGGCCAGCTCGTTGCGCCAGACGAATGAGCTCCACAGCGGGTGCTCCACCGGTCGGAACCGGCCCACGAGCAGCCACTTCATCGCTGTCGTCACGCCGGCGGCCGTGACACCCGCCGCGAGCAGCAGCGGGCCGGCGAGCAACGCGGCCACCACGAACCCGGCCGCGGCCTGGACCGCCATCAGCACCCCGACGGCGAGCACGGCGAGCGCGACGGAGCACATCACCGGCACCACCCGGCACAGCTCGATCAGCCCTCGGGCGATCTTGAGCCGGCGGGGCGGGTTGAACGTGCGGCTCGTGTCGCCCCGCTCGACCGTCCTGCGCAGCGGCATCGGCGGCAGACCGAGCCACGACGAGCCCTTCTTCGCCTTGCGCGGGGTCGCGGACAGCACGCCGACGAGCCCTCGGTTGGGCACCGAACGGCCCGGCGCGGTCATGCCGGAGTTGCCGAGAAACGCCTGCTTGCCGACACGCGACGGCGCCACGTGCAGCCAGCCGCCGGAGAGCTCGTAGGTGCCGACCATGGTGTCGTCGGCGAGGAACGCGCCGTCCGCGACCGTGGTCATCTTCGGCAGCGCGATCACCGTCGACGCCTCCACGTCGCGGCCGACCTTTGCGCCGAGCAACCGCAGCCACGCGGCCGTGAACTGGCTGGCGTACAGCGGGAACAGGCTGGTGCGAGCCATGCCCATCAGCCGCTCGGTGGTCCAGACCTGCCAGCCGGCGCGGCTGTGCACCGGGTGGAAGCCCTCGGCCATTCCGATGCCGAGCAGGCGCACCCCGGCGACGACGAGCGCCGCGTACGCCAGCAGGTACGCCACCGTCGCGGGGGCGACCATAAGCAGCGCCCGGCCCATCGCGGCCGAGGGCGACGTCGTGGCGCCGCCGATGCTCGTTCCGCTGACGCTGCTCTCGGCGACCCCGGCGGCGACGATCACCAGCGCCGGCAGCGCGGCCACCGCGGGCAGCAGCCCGAGCAGTATCGACGTGACGCCGTAGGCGAGCGTCCAGGTGCGCGAACGCGGTGGCCGAGAGGACGGCCAGCGCACGCCACTCTTGCCGGTCCGCCCCGCCGGCGAGCCGGCCCAGCGCTGACCGGCGGGGACGGCGCCGCGCACCGTCGACCCCGCGGCGATCTCGGCGCCCTTGCCGATCCGCGTGCCCGGCAGCAGGGTGCTGCGCGAGCCGACGGTTGCCCCGGCACCGATCCGGATCTTGCCGATGTGCACGACATCGCCGTCGACCCAGTGGCCGGCGAGATCCACCTCCGGCTCCACCGCCGCGCCGCGCCCCAACTTGAGCAGGCCCGTCACGGGAGGGGGCGAGTGCAGGTCGACGTCCTTGCCGATCTTTGCGCCGAGCGCGCGGGCGTAGCGGGTGGTCCAGGACGCGCTGGAGATGCCGGTCGCGCCGGACAGCTCCGCGAGGCGGGTGGCCGCCCACAGCCGCACGTGCACCGAGCCACCGCGCGGATAGCTGCCGGGACGCACGCCACGCAGCAGCAGCCGGACGCCCCCCGCCGCGATCCCGACCCGGCCAGCCGGGCTGAACAGCACCAGCCAGGCCACCGCGAGCGACCACCACGGCACTGCAGGCATCCAGGGGAGCGGGAGCGCGGTGGCGGCGACCGTCGAGATCGCGGCGGCGACGCTCGCCCAGCGCAGGCCGACCAGCGCCAGGATCGGAGCCATGAGCAGCGCTTGCGCGAACGCCGCGCGCCGGGGCGTCGGAGCGACGTCGCGCCGGCTGGCCGTGGTCGTGCTCAGTGTGTCTAGCCGGGCACCCAGCGACCCCAGCTTCGGGTTCAGGTAGATGTCGTTGACCGACACCCGCGGGTGCCGGGTGCGGATCCGTGCCACCAGCTGCGCAGCGGTCAGGCTGCCGCCGCCGTGGCTGAAGAAGTCGGCCCCCGGGTCGGTCACCGCCACGCCGAGGATCTCCGCCCAGCCCTCGGCCAGCCAGCCCTCGGTGGGGGTCAGCAGGCCCGCCGCGACGGGGTCGACGCCGCTGGCCGCCGGCAGTGTCGATGTCAGGGGCCACGGCAGTGCGTCCCGGTCGACCTTGCCGGACGTGCGCGTCGGCAGGTCGTCGACCACCGCCAGCAGCGGGACGAGCGCGGCAGGGAGCTGCTCGCGCAGGGCCAGCGACGCGGTATCGGTGTCCAGACCGCCGTCGGTGACCACGTACCCCACCAGCACCTGGTTCCCGGCCCGGGTGCGGCGCACTGCGGCCGCCGCGCCCCGGACGCCGGGCAGCGTGAGCAGCGCGGCGTCGACCTCGCCCAGCTCGATGCGCCGCCCGCCGAGCTTGACCTGCTCGTCGGCGCGCCCGAGGAACAGCAGCCCGGCCTCGTCGGCGCGGACCACATCACCGCTGCGGTAGGCGCGCTCCCAGCCCAGCGAGGGCAGCGCGGCGAACTTCGCGGCGTCCTTCGCTGTGTCCAGATAACGGGCGAGGCCGACTCCGCCGATCACCAGCTCGCCGCTCTCGCCCATCGCGACCGGGTCGCCCGCACTGTCGACGACGGCGAGCGCCCACCCGTCGAGCGGCAGTCCGATCCGGACCGGCCCCTCACCGGTGAGCTGGGCGGCGCAGGCGACGACGGTGGACTCGGTCGGCCCGTAGGTGTTCCATACCTCGCGGCCCTCGACGGCCACCCGCTCGGCCAGCTCGGGCGGGCACGACTCCCCGCCGAAGATCAGCAGGCGCACGTCCTCCAGCGCCTCCGTCGGCCAGAGCGCGGCGAGCGTCGGGACGGTGGAGACGATCGTGATCCGCTGCGCCTCCAGCCACGGTCCGAGGTCGACCCCGGTACGCACCAGGGCCCGGGGTGCCGGGACCAGGCAGGCACCGTGCCGCCACGCGAGCCACATCTCCTCGCAGGAGGCGTCGAACGCGACCGACAGCCCCGCCAGCACCCGGTCACCGGGCTGGATCGGCTCGTCGGTGAGGAAAAGGCGAGCCTCGGCGTCGACGAACGCCGCGGCGGAGCCATGGCTGACCGCGACGCCCTTCGGCGTGCCCGTCGAGCCGGACGTGAAGATGATCCACGCGTCGTTGTCGGGGCCGGGTGCGCCCGGTGTGCCGATCGGCGTGGCGTGCGTCGTGAGGGACCCGTTGTCGCCGAGCACCGCGCACACCCCGGCCTCGCCGAACACGAGCTCGGCCCGCTCCTCGGGGTCGTCGGCGTCGACCGGGACGTACGCGGCGCCCGCGGCGAGTACCGCGAGGACCGCGACGTACAGCTCGGCGGTGCCGGAGGAGATCCGGACGCCGACGCGGTCACCGACCCCGATGCCGGCAAAGGCGAGGCGGCGCCGGACGATGCCGACCTCTTCGGCCAGCCTGCGATAGGTGAGCACCGTGCCGCCGGCGTCGACCGCGGCCTCGCCTGCGTGCTTCGCGGCGGTCTCGGCGAGCACGTCGAGCAGCGTGCGGCGGTCCGGAGCGAGTGTGGCGGGGTAGAGCGCGGGGCCGCGGGTGAGCGCCAGCGTCACCGGGCACCGGCCCGGGTCGGCGTGGTTCGGGCACAGCAACGGCAGCGGGCAGCGCGCGGGCGCATGTCTCACCTTCCTGGTGAACGTGCTGTGGCGTCTGCCGGGTCGAGGCTGGGTGCGGTATGTGCGGCACCACCCGGGGCACAGCGAAATCAGTCCTTAGGTTAACGCCAGGTGTCCGTCCGGTCTCGAAGACGTGTGAGAGTTCACCCCTTGCCGACAGGGCACGGAGATCAAGAATCTGACACGAATGCTGTGCGCTTGTGGCACAGCTTTCGGCACGCGCCGTGCCACCACCGTTGCGCAAGCGCGGCAGCATCGTCTGGCGCTCAAGGTCACATAATCTCTGGGGCGGGTTCTCGAGACACCGAACCGGGGGATACATGGCCGAGCCGACCACGTCCAGCGCCACCACGTTGCGCGAGCTCACCTTCCGGGGTGTCGTACTCGGTGGCCTGATCACCCTGGTGTTCACCGCCGCCAACGTCTATCTCGGGCTGAAGATCGGGCTGACCTTCGCCACCGCGATCCCGGCCGCGGTGATCTCGATGGCGCTGCTGCGCTACTTCCGGGACCACTCGATTCTCGAGAACAACATCGTGCAGACCATCGCGTCCGCGGCGGGCACCCTGTCCTCGATCATCTTCGTGCTGCCCGGCCTGATCATGATCGGTTGGTGGCAGGGCTTCCCGTACTGGACGACGGTCGCGGTCTGCGTCATCGGCGGCACGCTGGGCGTCATGTACTCGGTGCCGCTGCGCCGCGCCCTGGTGACCGGCTCCGACCTGCCGTACCCGGAGGGCGTCGCGGCGGCCGAGGCGCTCAAGGTCGGCGCGGAGTCCGAGGAAGGCGCCGAGGGCAACAAGAAGGGCCTGCGGGCCATCGTGGTGGGCTCGCTGGCCTCCGCCGGGTTCTCGCTGTTGGCCGCGCTGAAGGTGCTCAGCAACGACCTGTCGGTGGCGTTCCGGATCGGGGGCGGTGGCTCGACCGTCGGGGCCAGCCTGTCGATGGCGCTGATCGGCGTCGGGCATCTGGTCGGGGTGAGCGTCGGGGCGGCCATGCTCGTCGGGCTGCTGATCTCCTACGGGGTGCTGCTGCCCACGCTCACCTGGGGCCACCTGCCGGTCGGCGCGGACGTCGACGACGTGGTGAGCAGCACGTTCAGCCACGACGTCCGGTTCATCGGCGCCGGGGCCATGGCGGTCGCCGCGATCTGGACGCTGTTGAAGATTATCGGCCCGATCGTGGGGGGCATCCGGTCGGCGGCGGTGGCGGCCCGGGCCCGGCGCGGCGGCGAGGTGCTCGGTCTCACCGAGCGCGACCTGCCGATCGGCATCGTCGCCGGGGTCAGCGCGGCTGCGTTGATCCCCATTGCCCTGCTGCTGTACGGCTTCACGCACGGCACGTCGCTGGCGGGGACGATGGGCGGCACGATCGTGGTCAGCCTGGTGTATGTGGTCGTCATCGGCGCGGTGATCGCGGCGGTCGCCGGGTACATGGCGGGCCTGATCGGCTCGTCGAACAGCCCGATCTCCGGGGTCGGCATCCTGACCGTGATCGGCGTGGCACTGCTGACAGTGCTCGCGCACGGCAACAGCGACCCGACCAACAGCACTGCCCTGATCGCCTACTCGTTGTTCACGACCGCGATCGTGTTCAGCATCGCGACGATCTCCAACGACAACCTGCAGGACCTCAAGACCGGCCAGCTGGTCGGCGCCACCCCGTGGCGGCAGCAGGTCGCGCTGGTGATCGGGGTGGTCTTCGGGTCGCTGGTGATCGCGCCGGTGCTGAACCTGCTGGGCACCGCGTTCGGTTTCGCGGGCGCCCCTGGCGCCGGCCCGAACGCGCTGCCCGCCCCGCAGGCGGCGCTGATCTCGGCGCTGGCCAAGGGGGTGTTCGGCGGCAACCTGAACTGGGGGCTGATCGGGCTCGGCGCGGCGATCGGGGCGGTCGTGGTTGCGATCGACGAGGTACTCAGCCGCACCGGCAGGTTCCGGCTTCCGCCGCTGGCCGTCGGCATGGGCATGTACCTGCCGATGTCGCTGACCCTGCTCATCCCACTCGGCGCGGTGCTCGGCCGCCTCCACGACCGCTGGGCCGAGCGCCGAGGTGGCGATGTCGAGCTCACGAAGCGGCTGGGCGTGCTGATGGCCACCGGGCTGATCGTCGGCGAGAGCCTGTTCGGCGTGGTCTTCGCCGGCATCGTGGCCGCCACCGGTAAGGAGGCGCCGCTGGCCGTGGTGGGGGAGGGCTTCGGGACCTGGGCGATCCCGATCGGTGTGGTGGTGTTCGTGGCGGCCGTGCTCGCGCTGTACCGGGCGACCCGTCGCTCGGCCGCCGACCGGGCGAGCTGACTCAGGAGCTCGCGGCACGCCCTGTGGGCTGGCGTTTCACCACGGACGATTCCATCCGCCGACCAGTAGCACGCGGCCCACGCTGGTCTCTTGACGCTCCTGTGCCGCGGCCTGGTACTGGTCCGAGTGGTACCAGGCTCTCATAGTGATCGGCATCGATGACCCCGACGATGGTTGTTCCCTTTCCGGCGAGCTCCCGATCATCGCCTGCTCGGGGTTCATGGTGTCGAGAGCTCGGAGCCAGTGCGGGGGAGGCGGGGACGAAGTGAGCTGGCGGGACGTTGTGGACGGATTCGAGCTACTCGATGACCCCCGGATCGGTGGTGCCGCCGTGGCCGAGTGGCTGCGCGGTGCGGGTGTGCAGGAGATCCAGGTCAGCCCGGTGGTCGGGGAGCGGGGCAGCACCGAGTTCGTGCGCGTGCTCATCCCCGGGGCGAACGTGCGCACAGTCGGCGGGACCGCGCCCACGCTCGGGTTGATCGGCCGGCTGGGCGGGATCGGCGCTCGCCCCGAACGAATCGGCTTCGTCTCCGACGGGGACGGTGCGCTCACCGTACTGGCGGCCGCGGCCAAGCTCGGCCGGATGCGGGCGCGGGGGGACCTGCTACCCGGGGATGTGCTGGTCGCGACCCACGTGTGCCCGGACGCACCGATCCGCCCGCACGACCCGGTGCCGTTCATGAACTCGCCGGTGGGCATGGAGGTGATGAACGCGCATGAGGTGGACGACGCGATGGACGCGGTGTTGAGCGTCGACACCACCAAGGGCAACCGGGTGTGCAACCACCAGGGCTTCGCGATCACGCCGACCGTCCGACAGGGCTGGATCCTGCGGGTGTCCGAGGACCTGCTGGACATCGCCAGCCAGGTGACCGGGCGGGCGCCGGCAGTCCTGCCGCTGACCATGCAGGACATCACGCCATACGGCAACGGCGTTCACCACGTGAACTCGATCCTGCAGCCGGCCACCGCAACCTCCGCACCGGTGGTCGGAGTGGCCATCACCACCGAGACGGTGGTGCCGGGTTCGGGTACCGGCGCCAGCGACCTGACCAGCGTGGAGTCGGCGGTCCGGTTCTGTATCGAGGCCGCGAAGGCGTACGGCGCCGGCGGCTGCCGGTGGTACGACACGGAGGAGTTCGACCGACTCGTCGGGCTGTACGGGCCGATGTGCCGACTACAGGGCGCCGACGAGCCGAACTAGTGCGAAGGCGTGTCGAAGCGGGGTTCGCTGGCCAGTAGGGAGGACAGCTCGGCGCCGGCGGGCAGCTCGAGCGGCTCGCGACCGCGCTCGAACAGCCGGGCGGAGTGCGGTCCGCCCAGGCTCGCCTTCCCGTCCCCGGTGACGAGCAACCAGGACCCTTCGCGCAGACCGAGTACCGGCACGTCGTTCTCCTCGAGGAACTGCAACAACCGCTCTTCGCGCGTCTCGCCCATGTGCGTCGAGGCGGGATCCGGATCGAGGTAGTGCGGGTTGATCTGGAACGGGATCAGGTCCAGCGTCTGGAACGACCCGGGTTCCACGATCGGCATGTCATTGGTGGTGCGCAGTGTCGGGCAGGCCATGTTGGTGCCGGCGCTCGCGCCCAGGTACCCAGCGCCGGCGAGCGCCGCGTCCCGGATCGGCTCGACCAGTCGGAGCGACTGCAGCGCGCGCAGCAGCCGGAAGGTATTGCCGCCGCCGAGGAACAGGACCTCCGCCGAACGGACGTCGGCAATCGGGTCGGTCGAGGTGTGCAGCCCAGTCATCTCGATCTCGTAGCGGCCCAGCGCCCCGGCCACGGCCTCTGCGTATTCGGAGTGATCAGCCAACGCATAGGGCAGGAACGTGACGCGGCGCCCGGCGACGAACTTGACCAGCGCCTCAGCCGCATGCGCGAGCATCGGCTGACCCGGTGACCGGGAGTTCGACAGCAGCAGCAGTTCCATGTACCCACCGTTCACCTGGTTCGGCTCCGTCGGGTCCATCGTGGCAGAACTGGTAGGTCGGCCAGCTGGATCCCGGGGCGGCTGTGCTCAGCGCCGGCTGGACTCAGGTAGCTGGCGGGCTGCCCACGGCGCGGCGGTCGGGGTGAGCCGGCGGCTCTCCAGGACAGCCGCGACCGCGAATCCGCCGCCGGCGATTGCGAGGACCCAGGGACGCCGAGGGCGACGATCCCCGGGCGCGACTCTTCGCCGTCTGCACCGGCTACCTGACCCCGTCAGCTTCCCGTGGCCACCCGACATCACAGAACGCCTCGTCGTCGCGCTGGCGCATCTCACGGACGACTAAGGCCGGGGTGGACAACTACCCAGTCAGGAGTCCCACCAGGCCAGCACTCGCGTCCCGAACAGAGTCAGCCACTTCGATGGCTCCCCCGCCGGCGTGTCGACCTCGAACCACACCCGCCCGGGGTGTCGGCGGGCTTGGAGCCAGGTGCCGTCCGGCTGTCTGGCGGCACGGATGAGCTCGATCGCGTCAGCCATGCGCGTGTCCGGTGTCGCGCTGTCGCGCAGTGAAGCCTGGCGGAAGTACTCGGCCGCGTTGAGCACGTTGTACGACCAGCGGAACGGGTAGGCGAAGCGGTCCACCCACGGCGCCACCGGTTCGCCGGTCGAGAGACGGCGGAAGAGTCCGCGCCGCAGGAGATACTCCTCGCCGGAGCGCCGCGAAGCGTGCGTAGCGGCGGTGCCTCCGGTAGCGACGTCGTAGGCGAGCAGTCCCTTGAGAGAGTTGAGCGTCGAGTGGAACGACGATCGAGCCGAGCCCTCGATCCACTCGCAGTTCCAGCCGCCGTCGGGCAGTTGATGCTCGAGGAACCAGTCGACGATGCCGGTGACGTCGGCGCCGAGCCACAGACCGTTGGCGACCGTCCAGGCGTTGATGCAGCAGTCGACCTCGCCGCCCCAGTACGGCAGGTCGTTGTACTCCCAGCGGCTGTTCTCGGCGAGAAGCTCGGCCGTGCGGCGCTCGCGCAGGACAGCGCCGTCGAGGCCCCACTCCCGCAGCGAGTTGAGCGTCCACGTCGTCGCCGTCCAGGGCTGCCCGGCACCTTCTGCCGCCTCAGGACCGTGAAAGTCGAAGTCCGCGGGGAAGAACGCACCGCCAGCCCACTGGCCGTCCGGGTCCTGGAACGCGAGTAGGCGCGCGCCGAAACCTTCGGTCGCGATCCGTGCCCGCGTTGCTTCCCAGACCTCGGGCGGTTCGCACACGAGGTCGCGCTCGACCTGCCAGCGCAACGCCGGATCAGAGGCGCGGAGCCAAGCGATCAGAGCCTCGGTCACACGGAGTGACTCTAGCCCGGATCTTCTGACCCGCGGCCGTGGTGGTTGGGAGGAGGTCGCGGGAGTGGCGGTCCGTTGAGTGGACCGAGCCCTTCCGCGCCGCCGTCCCTGAGCCCAAACTGCCGCGATCATCGCACCGCGTCGTCGTGCGTCGGCGCCGCTGGTGAGGTGGACGCGCGCTCTGCGCGGCGGCAGCTCTGGTGGAGCTTGGGATGGCGATGTACGGGCTTGGCGACCACGGCGTGGTCCTCGGGGCGAGCATGGGTGGCCTGTGTGCCGGCGCAGTGCTGGCACAGACCTTTCAGCAGGTCACAGTGGTCGATCGCGACGTTCTGCCCGAGGTGGGCGCCGTTCGGCGAGGTGTTCCGCAGGGACGCCACGCCCACGCACTGCTTCCCCGAGGGGCTCAGATAATCGAGGAGCTGTTCCCGGGAATTCTGTCCGAGCTGGCGGCCAGCGGAGTACCGGTGCTCCACGACATGGCCGAGTTCTACTTCTGCACGGGTGGGCACCTGCTGTGCTCGGCGGACCATCCCCTGTCGCCCTTCGCGATGTACCAACCGAGCCGGGCACACCTGGAGCACAGCGTGCGAACCCGGCTGCGCGCATTGCCGAACGTCGAGATCATCCCCAGCTGCGAGGCCGTCGGCCTGACCACCAACGACGGCCACCGGCGGGTGACCGGAGTGCGGCTCCTGCGCAACGGTGGCGTCGAGGACAGCATCGAGGCCGACCTGGTCGTGGACGCGACCGGCCGGAGCGGACGTGCGAGGACCTGGCTGTCCGAGCTGGGCTATCAGCCACCGCCTGAGGAACAGGTGCCAATCGACATCAAGTACGTCTCCCGGCACCTGCGCGTGGCCCCGGCGTCGTTGGGCCGGGTCAAGATGGTCATCATCGGCGCGGTGCCGGCCAGGCCCACGACGCTGTTCCTGCTCGCTGAGGAGGACGACCGGTGGACGCTCACGTTGGGCGGCTACGGCGGCCACCACCCGCCCACCGATCCGCGGGGGTTCCTCCAGTTCGCCCAGGAGATCGCCCCACCGCACATCTTCGCTGCTATCCGCGACGCGGAGCTCCTGGACGAGCTTGTCCCGCACCGGTTCCCCGCCAACCTGCGGCGACGCTACGAGCGGATGTCTCAGTTCCCCGCCGGGCTCCTGGTGTTCGGTGACGCACTGTGCAGCTTCAACCCCGTGTACGGCCAAGGCATGACCGTTGCGACGTTGCAGGCCTACGCGCTGCGCGACTGCCTGGCCGAGGGCGATACGGACTTGCCCCGACGGTTCTTCCGTGCCGCCGCGAGGTCCATCGACACCGCCTGGCAGCTCGTGCTCGGCGGTGACCTCGCCCTGCCCCAGGTGTCAGGACGGCTCCCATTGACCGCTCGGCTGGCGAACGCCTACCTCGACCGCCTATTTGCCGCCGCCAGGGACGACTCAGCGCTCGTCGAGCAGTTCGCTCGGGTCAGCTGGCTCGTGGACCCACCACGAAAACTCCTACGCCCCAGCATCGTTCGACGGGTACTTGCGGGGAGCCGGCGAAGGCGCACCGCACCACTCACCGGTACTCAACCGGCCGACCGAGATCCCATACCCCCATCGCCTGCCAAACCCATCTGATCCGCGACGTAACACACCGGCATGGTTCAAGCCGGCTACAGTCGCGGACCCGATCTCTGACCTGCGGATCAGCCGCCGTCGTCGGAGTCGCCGGAGTTGTCGTCCGAGTCGGACCCACCGGAGTTGTCGTCGGAGTTGGCGGTGGAGTCGTCGTGGAGCCCTCGGAGCGGATCGATCTGGCCCGGTTTCTTGCTGACCGCCGGCTGCCCCTTATGCCTTGGCAGCTCCTGGGAGGCCTTCACCACCTGAACCTGGTCGCCGATGGCCATGTAGTTGAACCAGGCGCGGGCGTCGGGGTCGTTGAGGTGGATGCAGCCCGAGGAGGAGCGGCCGGGGCTGCCGGAGTGGAAGGCGATGCCCCCGTCGGCGAAGAACACCGACCAGGGCATCGGGGCCGGTTGACCGTTCTTGAGCCGTGACTCCAGGCTCTTGTGTGTGGCGTCCTTGCGGTAGACCCGCAGCGAGTGCCCGACCGGGGTGGCCTTGCCGTTGCCGCCCGAGGCGACTCTAACCGGCCCCCGCACGATCGCCCCGTCGGCGAACAGCCAGGCTCGCTGTGAGTCCAGATCCACGCAGGCCCGGGCGGTGATGGTGCAGGGAGTTCCGGCCACCAACGGCGCGGCCATGGCGGCGGCGACCGCGTTCTGGTCGGTGCCGGTGTTGTCGTCGGCGTTGTCGTCGTCGGCGAAGGCTGGAGTGGTCAACGCCCCGAAGGTGACCACCGCGAGCCCGAGCGAGACGACCCACCGCCGTGCCGGCTGCTTCCAGGCGGGTCTCTGGGACTTCATCGGCCTCCGTCGGATTCGCGTGGAAAGGTACGCCACGGTGTATGACGAGTCGCCGGTGCCTGGGATACGGGCATCCGTCCTAGGTCACACGAGTGCACGCCCAGTTGTCACGAGAACACGGTGCGTCACCGCGCGCCCAAGACCCGGTTGATCTCTGGCCTGGTCAATGGACCACGGGTTTCTCGCCGGCAGCGGGGGCGCCGCCCGGGAGCAGGAAGGACATGGCGGCACCGAGGAAGCCGAGCACCGCGCAGACCAGGAAGACATTGCTGTACGTCTGGGCAGCGACCTGGCTCTGCAGCTGTTCCCACAGTGGCAGCAGCCCGCTCGGTCCCTGCTTCTGCATTTCCAGGATCCGCGGGTTGACGTCGGCGCCCACACCGGACAGCAGTGCCGACCGGTCTGCCATGAGCTGGCGTTGCTGGGTCGTCGCCATGGCGGTGAGGACGGCCAGGCCGAGTGCCATGGCCACCCGCTGGGTCAGCGTGCTGAACGTGCTGCCGGAGTTGATGAGCGCTGGCGGCAGCGAGGAGATCCCACCGGTCATGACCGGCATCATCGCGACCCCGAGGCCACTGGCCCAGATCATCAGGTAGAGGATCAGCTCTGGCCGGCCTATGTCGACATTGACCCGGCTCAGCAGCAGCGAACCGACGCCGACCAGCAACGACCCGCCGAACGCCGGCCAGCGCGCACCGAACCGGTCGTAGAGCCGCCCGGCCACCGGCATCAGGACCACCATCATCATGGCTTGCGGCACCAACACCAGGCCGGTGTGCCACGGGGTCAGGCTCTGCCCATTCTGTAGGAATTGCGGGATGTAGAACACGATCGCGAACAACCCGCTGCAGAGGAACACTGTCAGGATCAGCGAGATCACGAACGGCCTGCTCCTGAAGACGCTGACGTCCAGCAATGGGTGCGCGCTCTGCAGTGCGCGGACCACGAACAACGCGATCAGGTTGATCGCGGCGGCGAACAGGATCAGGATCGAGTAGCTGGGCCAGCCCCAGGTCGGGCCCTCCGAGGTGGCCAGCAGCAAGGCGAAACAGGCGGCCGCGATGCAGACAAATCCGGGTAGGTCGAACCGGTGACCCCGGGAGCCCACGATGCGTGGGAGCACCACGATCGCGGCGATTGTGCCGAGGATGCCGATCGGCACGTTGATGTAGTAGATCAACCGCCAGTCGATGTACTCGACCAGGTAACCGCCCAGCGACGGTCCGATACCGGGCGCCACGACCACGCCGAGCCCGAACAGGCCCATGGCGGCGCCGATCTTTTGCGGCGGCACGATCCGGTAGATCATTGTCAGGCAGGTGACCTGGATGACGCCACCTGGGATGGCCTGCAGAATCCGGAACAGGACCATCGTCTCGAGGTTGCCGGACAGTCCGCACAGCGCGGAGATCGCGGCAAAGCCGAGCATGGACCAGATATAGAGTCGCCGTAGCCCGATCCGCTCGCCCAGCCAGGCGCTGGCCGGCACGACCACGCCCTCGCACAGGCTGTAGGAAGTGGTGATCCACTGTGCCTGGTCGGTGCTGACCCCGAACTGCTTCTGGATTACCGGGATGGCCACGTTGACGATGCTGGTGTCGAGAACCGACATGAACATCCCGACGATCAGGATCGCGAGCGGTAGTCCCCAGCCTCTCTCCTTGGGCGGTGGGGGAGCGGGCCGCGGCTGACTCCGTGGAGTTGATGTCGGCGCGGCTCGCGTCGACGGCTGGTCCGGGCCGGTCCCGGTCAGCTCCGGCCGCAGCGGCACCTCATCAACACGCGCACTGGCCATAGAGATCCCCCAATGTCAGCGAATTGAGCACCGCACGACACCGGGCGGATCTGGGGACACACCCCCACTTGCCAACAGTAGGAACACCCGCTCGATTCCGGGTATCGACGTAGCCTGGATCACATCGCCCGACAACGGACCTTGCTCCCGGCAGCGCCACTCGACAGGTGGCTGGGCTCGAACCGCTGCGTCGACCTGCGCCGTGCTGGCCCCTACTCGACGTCGATCAGGTCGAGCGCGTCCTCGATCCGTCGCCGCAGCGGCGTACAACGTCGAACTCCGCGCCGAGATCGAGGCAGTCTCCCCGGCTCGCACAGACCTGCTGTGGGCGGCACAGGCCGTGCACGGTCTGTGCGGGCGGTACGGGGTCTGTGCGGCGGCGGGCTCGAGCGGGGGAGACGCGCTTGTCTGGATCCCCAATTGTGCGTGGCCCGACGTTGGCTCTCCGCACATATCCCGCACCGATCCCTTTAGCTAGGGTAGATGAGGTAGTTGCCGCTCAGATCGGGGAGAGAAATGAGCGCCACTCGGGATGAGACGCCCCTGGCTCCGGTGCTGCGCGAGCTGGACCGCATCTCTCAGTCTCTCCAGGTCGGGCGGCCGTGCGACTGCCAGGAGACAATCGCTGCACTTCGGCGAGAGGTTTCTGAATTGCGTGCGGCCGTTGCTCACCTACGGGCATCTAAATTCGGTGTGCCGAAAGAATTGCGCCCTGTAGTCGCCCGGGCCCTCCTGGACAGCGAGGCGCCGCTGAGTAGCGGGCAAGAACGGCCGTTCGGAACGGATCCCTCGGCTAAGCCATTCACGTAGATCGACTGTGTAAATCGACAAGTTTGCACCCTCGGATCTTGGCTGTTCGCCCGGAGACAGGCACAGTTCACCGGTGCGATTCTGTAAGTCGATTTGATACTTGTTCGAGAGGGAGCCGGGCAACATGCTCATCGATTCTCCGCGGGTTGCCGCGCCTCTGGAATGCGAATTGGTACCTGAGTGCGCACGGTGAGCGGGCTGCGAGCGGTCCTGGATTCCGGACGTTTCGCGGTGACCGCGGAGATCGGACCGCCGCGTGGCGCCGACCCGGGCGCGGTCGAGCGGAAGGCGGAGTTGCTACGCGGTTGGGTGGATGCGGCGAACGTGACCGACAACCAAGGCGCGCATGTGCGGCTGTCCAGCCTGGGTGGCAGCGTGCTGGCGATGCGGGCCGGCCTCGAACCGGTGATGCAGCTGACCTGCCGGGACCGCAACCGGATCGGCCTACAGTCCGACCTGCTGACCGCCGGCGCGCTGGGCATCCCCAACGTGCTGCTGCTGACCGGGGACCACCCCCGATTCGGCGACCACCCGGACGCGAAACCGGTGTTCGACCTGGACGGCGTGCAGCTGACCTGGTTGGCCCGCACGCTGCGCGACGAGGGCGTGCTGATGTCCGGGCTGCCGTTGTCGGTACGGCCCAACTGGCTGATCGGCACCGTGGAGAACCCGTTCGCGCCGCCCGCCGAGTTCCGGGCCCGGCGACTCGCCAAGAAGGTGGCGGCCGGAGCCGAGTTCGTCCAGACCCAGTACGTGTTCGACGTCGAGGCGTTCGAGCGGTGGATGGCGCGGCTGCGTGAGCTGGGGGTGACCGAGCGGTGCTGGGTGCTCGCCGGCGTCGGCCCGATTCGCTCGCTGCGGGTACTGGAGTTCCTGCGAACCGGTGTGCCGGGTATCCACATCCCGGAGCAGGTGGAGCGCAGGCTGCGTGGGATTCCCGGCGACCGCGTCGCCGACGAGGGAATCTCACTGTGTATCGAGACGATCCAGCGGTTGCGGGACATCCCCGGGGTGGCCGGGGTGCACCTGATGGCCTTCGGCTACGAGCGCGGGGTGCCGGACATCGTGCGCCGCGCCGGGGTGGGCCCGGCCGCCCAGCCCGACCTCCACCCGTCACTCTCGTCCACCGCCGTATCGACCAGGGAAGGCATCGGTCATGTTGGTTGACTTCCGACCGCACGCCAGGCTCCGGGGTAGCAAGCCGCCGGACATCGGCGCCTCGCTCGGGCCGCTCGTGCAGGCGTTGAGCGAGGACTCAGCGGATCTCGACAAGGTCAGGGTGGTCTGTGACTGGGTGCAGTACAAGCAGAACTTCCGGGAACCGGTCGACCTGCGGCCGATCCTCGGGCTGGTACAGCGCCATGCCGGCACCGACCCCGCCGTGCTGCCGGTCGGGGGGCGCGAGGAGCAGATGGAGATCGCCATCGACGTCAGGCGCGGCGCCGACCCGTCGCTCAAACAGCGGGCCGCCGCGTTGCTGCGCGATCGCGCCGCCGGAGGCAGCGGCGACCGGGTGTGGCTGGAGGGGTTCGGGCCGGGAAGCGCGTCCCTGATCTGGGACTACAACTCGCTGTACTGGCGTGACCTGGATCTGTGGGAGAAGTCGACCGGGCGTGGCTACGAGCAGGCACTGCCGGGAGGCGAGAGCGATGCGCGCAACCAGGATGCCGCTCGCGGGCTGATCGGCGAGTTGTTCGCGGTGTGGGACCGGCTGGCCGCGTCCGGTGCGCTGCCCGAGGAGCTCTACGTCGTGGAGCTCGGAGTGGGCAACGGCGGGCAGGCGAAGGTGTTCCTCGACGAGCTGCGCGCGCTGGACGCCCAGCACGGCCGGGGCTACTACCGGCGGCTGCACTATCTGATGTGCGACTACTCCCCGCACGTCCTGGACCTGGCCAGGGAGGCCGTCGCCGAGCATCTCGGGCACATCAGCACCTTTGCGCTGGACGCCACCCGCCCCAGCCGGTCGCTGGGCTTCCTGCGGCAGAAGGTGTTCCTGGTCTACATCTCCAATGTCTACGACAACCTGCCGACCGACGAGGTGACCCAGCTGGGCGGGCGCACTTACCAGGTGCAGACCCGCGCCTTCCTGCCGGCGGCCGAGGCGGCGCGGCTGGTCGAGTTGCTGTCGGTGTCAGCACCCGCCCCGGTGTCGGTCGACGAGCTGGCCGCACTGGTGCGCAAGCTGCCCAGGCTTGGCCCGGCGCTGTTGGCGGATGCCGCGCCGGCGCTGTTCGCCGACGTGGATGCGGCGGTGCTGTTCTGGCGTGAGGTGTGGAGCGCGCTGCGACTGGCCGAGCGCTATGTGCCGCTCACCGGCCTCGACCTGTACGAGCTGGCCCCTTCGGTCAACGGGGAGACGTTGCGGCCGCTGCTGGAGTCCGGGGCGGACGTTCGGATGCACGTCAACAACGGTGCACTGGCCAGCTTCACTGACAGCCTGAAGCTGCTGCACCCGTTCGGCAAGTTGGTCTGTCACGACCTGTTCGTCACCGATGTACAGGCCTACCGCACGAACTTCCGCGGCCCCGGCAAGTACGACGGGTCGGTGGTGAACTGGGTCAACGGGCCGCTGCTGGCGCACGTCGGGCGGCGCAAGGGCTTCGAGGTGCACTACGCACCGTTCGCCCACCGGGGCGGCGGCAACATCATCACGATGACCGCGCAGGTGATGGACTGATGCGCGTGCTGCCCGGGCTGCCTACTCTGCCTACTCTGCCTACCTCGGTGGTCGGGTCCTACCCGGTACCGGAGTGGATGGAGCGGCTCAAGACCGACTACTACCGCGGTCGAATGAGCCAGGCGCAGGTGGACGACCTGCACGAGATGGCGATCAAGGCGGCGCTGCGGGATCAGGAGCTGGCCGGGATCGATATCGTCTCCGACGGCGAGCTGCGCCGGGACAACGACATCGACTACTTCCTGGCCAGGATGCCCGGCGTCGAGATCGCCGAGAGGGCCAAGGACTTCTACTTCGACTACTACCGGGCCCGGCTGACCGCCCCGCTGGCGCCGTCCCGGGACGCGCCGATCGGACTTGCGGACGACTTCGCGTTCACCGCGTCCCAGTGCACGGGTCCGATCAAGTTCTCCTTCACCGGGCCGTTCTCACTCGCTCACCGGGTGCGCAACGAGGCCTACCCGGAGCAGCGCGAGTTGGTGCTGGCGATGGCCCGGGTGCTCAACGCCGAGGCGAGGGCGCTGGCCGACCGCGGCGCGGTGCTGTTGCAGATCGACGAGCCGTTCCTGGCCGGCTACCCGGACCAGGTGGCCACCGCGGTGGAAGCGATCAACGTGGTGACCGAGGGCGTGGACGTGGGTTGGGCACTGCACGTCTGTTACGGCAACCGGTACGCCCGCCCGCTGTGGGAGGGGCACTACGACTTCCTGTTCCCCGCCGTCCTGGACGCGCACGTGGATCAGCTGGTGCTGGAGTTTGCCCGCAAGGGTTATCAGGACCTGCCGGTGGTGGCCAAGTTCGGCTGGGACCGGGGGATCGGCCTCGGCGTGATCGACGTGAAGAGCGCCGAGGTCGAGACGCCCGAGCTGATCGCCGCCCGGATCCGCAGCGCACTCGAGCTGGTCCCGGCCGAGCGCCTGACGATCAACCCGGACTGCGGTCTGCGCAACGTGTCCGGGGCGGTGGCCAGGGCGAAGCTGGCCGCCATGGTGCTCGGCACCCGGGCCGTGCGGGCCGAGCTCGCTGCCCAGGAGCCGGTCGCCGGGCCACCCCGGCCCGTCCCGGACACTCCGAAACGCCCGGAGCCGGCCGACACCGCCGCCGTGTCAGCCAGCCAACCCGCTGACCGCACCACCGTCTCGCAAGGAGTCTGACCATGACGCAGCTGGAGCCGAGGGGGTACCTGTTCACCTCCGAGTCGGTGACCGAGGGCCATCCGGACAAGATGGCCGATGCGATATCGGATGCGGTGCTGGATGCCGCTCTGACCGGTGACCCGTACTCCAGGGTGGCGTGTGAAACGCTGATCACTACTGGGATGGTGGTGTTGGCGGGGGAGATCACGACGCCGGGGCAGTTGGACTACACGCAGATCGTGCGGGACACGGTGAACCGGATCGGCTACGACAACGGTGCGTTCGGTTTTGATGGGCATAGCTGTGCGGTGTTGGTGGCGCTGGACAAGCAGTCCCCGGACATCGCCCAGGGCGTCGACTCGGCCTTGGAGAGCCGGGCGCACGGGCACCGGGGCAGGCTCTCGGATGACGAGCTGGACCGGGCCGGTGCGGGTGATCAGGGGATGATGTTCGGTTACGCCACCGACGAGACGCCCGAGTTGATGCCGATGCCGATCGCGTTGGCGCACCGGCTGTCGCGGCGGCTGGCGGCGGTCCGTAAGGACGGCACTCTGGGTTATCTGCGCCCGGATGGGAAGACGCAGGTCAGTGTGCGTTACCGGGGGAACGTGCCGGTCGGGGTGGAGCGGGTGTTGATTTCCACGCAGCACGCGGAGGAGGTCGGTACCGAGCAGATTCGTGAGGATCTGTGGCGCCACGTCGTCACCCACGAGCTGCCGGTGGATTTCTATGACGCTGATGCGTTGCGGGCGGATCTGTTGGTCAATCCGACCGGGCGGTTCGTGATCGGTGGCCCGGTGGGTGATGCCGGGCTGACCGGCCGCAAGATCATCGTGGATACCTACGGTGGGTTCGCCCGCCATGGCGGTGGGGCGTTCTCCGGTAAGGACCCGTCGAAGGTGGACCGTTCCGCGGCCTATGCCGCCCGGTACGTGGCGAAGAACGTGGTGGCGGCGGGGTTGGCGGCGCGGGCGGAGGTGCAGGTGGCGTATGCGATCGGGGTGGCGCGGCCGGTGTCGGTGCTGATCGAGACGTTCGGTACCGAGCGGGTGGGTCGGGACTTGATCGAGGCCCTGGTGAGCGAGCACTTCGACCTGCGCCCGGCCGCGTTCCGCGGCTATCTGGACCTGCACCGGCCGATCTACTCACCGACCTCGGCGTACGGGCATTTCGGCCGTACCGACGTCGACCTGCCCTGGGAACACACCGACCGCGCCGACGCGCTGCGCCGGGCCGCCGGACTGACCGTCTCCGACGCCCCGGCCATGGCGCCGGTCTCGGTCTGAAAGGAAACCATGACGACAACCGTGACAACAACCGTGACCACCACCGAAGCACCCGGGCACGCCCTGCACCAGCGCCGCAACGGGCTTGACTTCGCGGTGGCCGACCTCGGGCTCGCCGAGTTCGGCCGCAAGGAGATCCGGCTGGCCGAGCACGAGATGCCCGGGTTGATGTCACTGCGCCGGGAGTACGCCGAGGCTCGCCCGTTGCACGGTGCCCGGATCGCCGGGTCGCTGCACATGACGGTGCAGACCGCCGTGCTGATCGAGACGCTGGTGTCAATGGGTGCGCAGGTCCGGTGGGTGTCCTGCAACATCTTCTCCACCCAGGACCACGCCGCCGCCGCGACCGTGGTCGGCCCGCACGGGACGGCGGAGGCACCAGCCGGGGTACCGGTGTTCGCCTGGAAGGGCGAGTCGCTGGGGGAGTACTGGTGGTGCACCGAGCAGCTGTTCCTGTTCACCGACGCCGAGGGCGCTCTGGTCGGCCCGAACATGATCCTGGACGACGGCGGCGACGCGACGCTGCTGGTGCACAAGGGGGTGGAGTTCGAGGCGACCGGGGTGGTGCCGTCGATCGAGGACGACGACCTGACCGCGTCGGAGGAGTTCCGGGTCATCATGGACACGCTGCGCCGGAGCTTGGCCGCCGACCCCCAGCGCTGGACCCGGGTCTCCGCCGACATCCGCGGCGTCACCGAGGAGACCACCACCGGCGTGCACCGGCTGTATCAGCTCGCTGAGCAGGGGCAGCTGTTGTTCCCGGCGATCAACGTGAACGACTCGGTGACCAAGTCGAAGTTCGACAACAAGTACGGCATCCGGCACTCGCTGATCGACGGCATCAATCGGGGTACCGACGTGCTGATCGGCGGCAAGGTCGCGGTGGTGGCCGGGTTCGGCGATGTCGGCAAGGGCTCGGCGGAGGCCCTGTCCGGGCAGGGCGCCCGGGTGATCGTGGCCGAGGTGGACCCGATCTGCGCGTTGCAGGCACTGCTGGAGGGTTTCCAGGTCGCGCTGCTGGACGACGTGATCGGCCGGGCGGACCTGGTCATCACCACCACCGGCAACAAGGACATCGTCACCGTCGAGCACATGGCGAGGATGAAGCACCAGGCGATCCTGGGCAACGTCGGGCACTTCGACAACGAGCTCGACATGGCCGGCCTGGCCCGCTACCCGGGCATCCACCGGATCAACATCAAGCCGCAGGTGGACGAGTGGGTGTTCCCGGACGGGCACTCGATCATCGTGCTGTCCGAGGGCCGGCTGATGAACCTGGGCAACGCCACCGGCCACCCCAGCTTCGTGATGTCCAACAGCTTCGCCAACCAGGTGATCGCGCAGGTCGAGCTGTTCACCAAGCACGAGGAGTACAACCGCGACGTCTACCGGCTGCCCAAGATCCTCGACGAGAAGGTCGCCCGGATCCACGTCCTGGCCCTCGGCGGCGAGCTGACCACGCTCACCAAGGACCAGGCCGAGTACATCGGCGTCGACGTCGAGGGCCCGTTCAAGCCCGAGCACTACCGGTACTGAGCATGACAGTACTGATCGAGCAGCCCTCGGCCACCGGGCAAGCCGACCCCGACGCGGCCGGGGACGTCGGCCGGCTCGTCGTGTCCTGTGTGGACGGGCCGGGGATCGTCTCGAAGATCAGCACGTTCCTGCACCGGCGCGGCGCGAACATCCTGCAGTCCGACCAGTACTCCACCGGGCCAAGGGGCGGGCGGTTCTTCCTGCGCATCGTGTTCCACCTGCCCGGACTGCCCGCCGAGCTGGCTGGGTTGGAGCGCGCCTTCGCGGCCGAGGTGGCCCATCCGCTCGGTGCCCGTTTCCAGCTGCGGGACGCCTCGGTACCGACGCGGGTGGCGCTGTTCGTGTCGCGCTACGACCACTGCCTGCTCGACCTGCTGTGGCGGGCCCGGCGCGGCGAGCTGCCGATCGAGGTTGTCCAGGTGGTGTCCAACCACGCCGACCTGGCACCGGAGGTGGCCGCGTTCGGGGTGCCGTTCGAGCACATCCCGGTCAGCAGGACGACCAAGTCCGCGGCCGAGGCGCGCCAGCTGGCGCTGGTACGCGGGCGGGTCGACCTGGTCGTGCTGGCCCGCTACATGCAGATCCTGTCCGGCGGCTTCCTGGACACGGTGGGCGTGCCGGTGATCAACATTCACCACTCGTTCCTGCCCGCCTTCGCCGGCGCCGGGCCCTACGAGCGTGCCAAGGAACGCGGGGTGAAGCTGATCGGGGCAACCGCGCACTACGCCACCGAGGACCTGGACGAGGGTCCGATCATCGAGCAGGACGTGGTCCGGGTGAGCCACCGGGTCACCGCCCGCGAGCTCCCTCAGCGGGGCGCCGACATCGAGCGGGCCGTGCTGGCCCGCGCGGTGGCCTGGCACGCGCAGGACCGGGTGCTCGTGAACGGGCGCACCACCATCATCTTCTGACCCCAGCGACGGTGTAACCGGGTGGCGCGCGGGCGCCGCTCGGGTTCCGCGCCGTGCCCATCCGGGAGTAGCCATGCCAGTCGGAACCACTGCCATCACCGGTTCGATCGCCACCGACCACCTGATGCACTTCCCCGGCCGCTTCGCCGAGCAACTGCTTGCCGAGCAGCTCGACCGGGTCTCGCTGAGCTTCCTGGTCGACGACCTGGTGATCCGCCGGGGCGGGGTGGGCGCCAACATCGCCTTCGGAATGGGCGTGCTCGGCCAGCGCCCGGTGCTGGTCGGCGCGGTCGGGGCCGACTTCGCCGAGTACCGGGACTGGCTGGAGCGGCACGGCGTCGACTGTGCCGGCGTGTTCACCGTGGGCACCGCGCACACCCCCCGGTTCACCTGCACCACCGACGAGGACCAGTGCCAGATCGCCTCGTTCTACCCAGGAGCGATGAGCCACGCCCGGGAGATCTCGCTGGAACCGCTGGTGGCGAGCCACCGGATAACGCTGGTGCTGGTCGGGGCGAACGACCCGAACGCGATGGTCGCGCACACCCGGGAGGCCCGAGAGCTGGGGATCCCCTTCGCCGCCGACCCGTCGCAGCAGCTGCCCCGACTGGACGCCGAGCAGTGCCGGACGCTGGTGGACGGGGCGAAGTACCTGTTCACCAACGAGTACGAGTGGGAGCTGCTCATCCGCCGGACCGGTTGGAGCGAGGCCGAGCTCACCGACCGGGTCGGCCTGCGGATCACCACGCTGTCCGACAAGGGCTCGGTACTGGTCGGCCGGGACGGTACTGACCTGCACATCAACGTCGTGCCGACCCACGACATCGCGGACCCGACCGGCGGCGGTGACGCGTTCCGGGCCGGTTTCCTGGCCGGGCTCGACGGCGGACTCAGGGTGGAGCGCGCCGCGCAGCTCGGCTCCCTGCTCGCCACGCTGGTGCTGGAGACCACCGGCACCCAGGAGTGGGCCATCGACGCCGCTCAGGAGACCGAGCGGCTGAGCGTGGCGTACGGCCCGGACGCGGCGGCCGAGATCGGGCCGGTGCTGCGCGCCGCCCTGACGACCGACTGAGGGCGCGTGACCGCGAACACGGATGTGCCGCCTTCCGACGCTCCGCCGTGGTCGGTGACAATGCAGTGGCATGCGTCCGACTGACTGACGTTCGATGGCCGGGAGGTCGCGCAATGCCACGCCTGGACGGGCTACCGCCCAAGATGCAGGCGGTTCTGCGCGCCCAGCCGGTCGCCGAGTACGACAGCAGCCCGGATGCCGGCCCGGTGACGTTGGCCTCGGCGCGGGTTGCGTTGGTGACCTCGGCCGGGTTGCACGGGCGTGGTGATGAGCCCTTCGTCCGGGAGGACCCGGGCTTCCGGGTCATCCCGTCGGAGGTCTCGGCGCAGGACATTGTGCAGAGTCACACGAGTATCGGATTCGACCGCACCGCGATGCAGCGCGATATCAATGTGGTGTTCCCGATCGACCGGCTCCGGGAGTTGGAGGCCGAGGGGGTTATCGGGGAACGTGCGCCGAGGTTCCTGTCGTTCATGGGGGCGCAGCATGACCCGGAGCCCGCGTTGGCGTCGTCGGCCGCCGGCGCCGCCGAGGAGTTGCTGCGCGACCGGGTGGACGTTGTCCTGCTGACCCCCACTTGACCGTTGTGTACGCACACGGTCGGTGTGCTCGCTCGCACGTTCGAAGCGGCTGGTCTGGCGACGGTCTCGATCAGCATGGTGCTGGAGCACAGCGCGATGCTGAAGCCGCCGAGGGCCCTGTACGTGCCGTTCCCGTTCGGCCTCCCGCTGGGTAATCCGGGGGACTCAGCCCAGCAGCGCAGGGTGCTCGACGCGGCCTTCGGCTTGTTCGAGGACCGGCCACCGGTGCTGCGCGAGCTGACCGGCGAGGTGGATGGCGAGGTGGATGGCAAGGTCCCCGGCGCGCCGGTTCAGGCTTCCGCGTTGGGCGAGGGCGCGGTGCGGGCTGTCGGTGTTGCGGATGAGGTCACCCAGATGCGGCACTACCAGGAACGTTGGGTGGCCCGGACCGGGCGGAGCTCGGTCGGGCTGACCGGGGTGCCACCGACCCGGTTCCGCGGTCTGGTGCGGTTCCTGGAGGCGGTGGCCGGTGGAGACCTCACCAGCCGTCCTCGGGAATGCCCGCCGGAGGCCGAGTTGGCCTATTTCATCCGCTGGTGCTGTGACGACCTGAAGGCGTTCTACGCCGAGGCGCGGTTCGTCATGCGCCCGGAGGACTCCGGGGACGCGGTGCAGCGGTGGTTGTGGGGTGAGACGGCGGTGGGCGAGCTGATCCGCCGGGTGGGCGAGCGGATGAACGCCTCGGACGACCCGCTGATGCGGCAGGTCGCCTACGGCGTCGCCCGCTGAACCTGCCTGCACGGGGTGGTGCGGTTACTTTCCCTGTGGTTCCGCTGCCCTACCGCGGCTTCGGACAACAGAGTGGGTTCCGAGCGGCTCGTTCGAAGGCCGTCGATCAGTATCCCGATCAGCCTTCGGTAGAGGCGCGGGTGGTTTGTGCCGCCGAAGTCCGCGGCGGATTGGATCGCCGCCGAAGCGAGCAGGATATCTGAGACTTCGAAGTCTTGTCGCAGCTGTCCCGCTTGCTTGGCGCGATCGACAAGGCCAGTGAGTTCTGCCAGGACCCGTGTGTCGGTCTGTTCCAACAGTTCGAAGAGTTTGCGTGACGGAGGGGTACGCGACCAGCCCAGTGTGTCGTTGTGCCGCCCAGGACGAACTGGCGCATTCCCATGTCGTGTGCGGGGTTGTCGGCAGACGTCTCGATGAACCGCACCAGCCCGGTCCAGGCGTCCTCGGATTCGGCGACCTGGCGAGCGTTAATCTCGATGTCACGCAGTCGCGGCTCGTAGACTACGTAGATCAGCTCGTCCTTGTTCTCGAACCCGCGATAGAGCGTGCCCACTCCGACGCCGGCGGCCGCGGCGACGTCGGCCAGGGTGGCAGACAATCCCTTGGTGGCGAACACCTCGCTGGCCACCTCGAGGACTCGCTTACGGTTGGCCAAGGCATCGCTACGTGTTCGCCGCGAGCGTGTCACGGACGCCTCGCTGGCATCATTCACTTGGAGAGACCAACAGGAACAAAGCTTCCGGACATGCAAGCTGAGTTGCATCAAAAGGCGACCAGCTCGCGCGCTATTTCTCAGAGATTTCGCTACCACCGCTGATTGACTCCCGCTATTTCTCCGGTTCGCGACAAAGGCGGGGAGGCTGCCCGAAAAGTCACCTCCCCGCCCGTCGGTCAGCCCCAGGCGGTGTTCGCCACGCTGGCCACGACACCCACCTTGGCCTGGCCTGATCCTGGCCGGCCAACGGATCAGTGGCCGGCGCATCTGTTGTCGGTGTGCATTCCTCGCCACAACAGGTCGGTGAGACTCACCGTCTGAGTCCGCCAGTCGCCGCTCGGGTCGAGGTAGAGCAGGCCGGCCAGTCCGCGCAGGACCGTCTGCGGATCCAGGTCCGCACGGACGGATCCGGCCTCGACGTTGGCCTTCAACAGCGTGGCGACCGCGCCGACCATGGCCTGCTGGGCGGTCACCGGCAGTTCCCCGTGGGACGCCTGGGACGCCGTCGCGGCGCGCAGGGCGTCGGCAAGGCCGCGCTTGGTCATCATGTAGCGCGCCAGGTGATCGGTCGTCCAGATCCGGAAGGCCTGTTCCGGGGTGTGGATCTCGAGCAGGCTCGGTACGACGTCGACGAGGTGTCGCACCTCGCGCTGGTAGACCGCGAGGATGAGTGCTTCCGGGGTGGGGAAATGCCGGTACACCGTGCCGACTCCCACCTCGGCCTCCTTCGCGATGGCGTTGAACGAGACCTCGCCCGACCGGGCCAGCGACTCCGCCGCCACGGTGAGGATGCGCTCGTGGTTACGCCGGGTGTCCGCGCGCCGGGGGCTGACCGATCCCGTCGTCATCGTCGCTCCCTGTGTTGGCTCGCTGGTGGCGGAATGTAACCCACGTCGACTGACTTACACCGAGGTCAGCACTCGTTGCGAAGCGGATTGTAATCCGCTAGCCTCACCGGGTGAAGCGGATGAATATCCGGTTCAGCTCGGCGGCAGACCGGACGTCGTCGCCACCACCACGAGCCACCTGTCGGGCGCCTATCTGGGCGATCCGCGGAAAGAGATCAGTGGACATCTCTCTCATAGTCAACGGTAGTACGGCCCACCTGAGCGTCGACCCAGGCGTGACGCTGCTGGACGCGTTGCGGGAACGCCTCGACATCACCGGTCCCAAGAAGGGCTGCGACCGAGGACAGTGCGGTGCCTGCACCGTGCACGTCGGCGGCCGGCCGGTGCTCTCCTGCCTCACCCTGGCCGCCACCGTGAAACAGCCGGTGACCACGGTGGAAGCACTGTCCACAGGGGACCAGCTGCACCCGGTCCAGCAGGCGTTCCTCGACCAGGACGCCCTGCAGTGCGGGTTCTGCACCCCCGGGCAGGTCATGTCGGCGGTCGCCGCGATCGAGCAGGGCGTCGAGGACGTCCGGGAGTTCATGTCCGGCAACATCTGCCGCTGCTCGGCCTACCCGAACATCGTCGCGGCAATCGAACAGGCGAGGCGGGCTGATGCGTCCCTTTGAGCTCACGGCACCCACGACAGTCGAAGCCGCGCTCGCCGCGCCCGGCACGTTCCTCGCCGGCGGCACCACGCTGGTCGACCTGATGAAGCTCAACGTCCTCACGCCGCGGCACGTCCAGGACATCAACGCGCTGCCACTGCGCGGCATCAACACCACCGACGGGCTGCGGATCGGCGCGCTCGAGCGGATGAGCGACATCGCGGCGCACCCCGGCGTATACCCGGTGATCTCCCGCGCCCTGCTGTTGAGCGCTTCCCAGCAGCTGCGGAACATGGCCAGCATCGGCGGCAACCTGTTGCAGCGCACCCGCTGCACGTATTTCCGCGATGTCGCCATGCCGTGCAACAAGCGGCATCCCGGCAGCGGCTGCCCCGCCGTCTCGGGGGCCAACCGGATGCACGCCCTGCTGGGCACGAGCGACTCGTGTGTGGCGACCCACGCCAGCGACGTGGCGGTCGCCCTGGTCGCGCTCGGCGCACAGATCCGGCTGGTCAGCGCCACCGGAAGCCGCACCGTCGAGCTGGCCGACTTCTACCGCCCGCCGGGTGACTCCCCCGAGGTGGAGAACGACCTGCGCCCCGGTGAGCTGATCGCCGAGGTCCTGGTCCCTCGGTTGGACTGGGCTTCCCGGTCGACGTACGTCAAGGTGCGGGATCGGCAGTCCTACGAGTTCGCGCTGTGCTCCGCCGCGGTCGCGCTGGACGTGCGGGACGCGCGCATCGTCGACGCCCGGGTGGCGGTCGGCGGCGTGGCCACCGTGCCGTGGCGGCTGGAGTCCGTCGAGGCGGCGTTGCGCGGCGCGCCGGTGAGCCTGGAGTCCTTCGAGGCCGCCGCATCCGTGGCGGCCGACGGTGCCACGCCGTTGTCCGCGAACGGTTTCAAGGTGTCCCTGCTCAAGCGGACCGTCGTCCGCGCACTGCTCGAACTGACCGAGGGGAACCGCTGATGACCAGCCGGTTGGACGGCGCACTGAAGGTCACCGGCCGCGCCAGGTACGGCGCCGACCACAACCTTCCCGGCATGGCCTACGGGTACGTGCTGCTCAGCACGATCGCGCACGGCGAGGTCGCGGCGATGGACGTGACGGCGGCGAAGAGCGCGCCGGGCGTGCTCGGCGTGTACTCGCCGTTCGACCCGCTGGAGCTGCGCACGCCGGCAACGTTCCTGGGCGAGACCTGGGTTCCGCTGCAGGACCGGGAGGTCGCCTACTACGGCCAGCCGATCGGCTTTGTGGTGGCGGAGACCTTCGAGCAGGCCAGGGACGCCGCCATGCTCATCGAGGTGTCCTACCACGCCCGCCCGGCCCTGACCTCGCTGACGGACGGCCTGGCCTCGGCCGAGGACGCACCGCCGGCCATGGACGGTGCGCCGCCGACGATCACGGTCCTCGCCGACGGGGTGGAGTCGATCGAGGAGGCGCTGGCGGCGAGCCCGGTGGTCGTCGAGGCGACGTACTCCACCGCGACCCAGAACCACGCCGCGATGGAGCCACACTCCGCGGTGGCGGTGTGGGACGCCGACGGCCTGACGATCTACAGCGGCAACCAGGGCTCCGACCTGCAGGCGTCCGAGCTGACCGCTGCCCTGGTGCCCGAGCCGCTGTCGGTGCACGCGGTGAACCCCTTCGTGGGCGGGGCGTTCGGTGGCAAGGGCCGCACCTCCGTACCGGCGTTCCTGGCGGCGTCGTCGGCCAGGATCCTCGACCGGCCGGTCAAGGCCGCGCTGACCCGGGAGCAGGTCTTCACCGCCACCGCCGGCCGGGCCGCGACCGTCCAGACGATCACCCTCGGCGCGGACCGGACCGGCACGCTGATCGCGCTGCGGCACGACTCGATCTGCAGCACGCCGGCGGACCGGTCGTTCGTCGAGCCGACCTCGCACGGCACCTCGCGGGAGTGGTACGCCACCCAGAACCTGGCGATCAGCCAGAAGATGGTGCCGCTGCACATCCCGCCGACCACGTTCATGCGGGCGCCCGGCGAGGCACCCGGGTCCTTCGCGCTCGAGAGCGCGATCGACGAGCTCGCGGTCGAGCTGGGCATGGATCCGATCGAGCTGCGCATGCGGAACAACTCGGCCGCGCCGCCCGGCAACGACCTGCAGTGGTCGAGCAAGCACCTCGACGAGTGCTTCCAGATCGGCGCGGCTCGGTTCGGCTGGGCGCAGCGCTCACCGCGCGGGCACACCGATGGCGACTGGCTGGTCGGCATCGGCACGGCCACCGCGATGTTCCCCGCGCTGCGCTTCCCGGCCACCGTCGAGATCACCCTGCTGGCCGACGACACCGCCGAGGTCACCACCAGCGGGGCGGACCCTGGCACCGGCCTGCTGACGGTCATGTCCATGGTCGGCGCCGAGTCGCTGGACATCGCGCCGGAGCGGGTGACGCCGAGGCTCGGCGACTCGGCACTGCCCCCCGGTGGCCTGTCCGGCGGCTCGACCGCCACCGCCAGCGTGGGCACCGCGATCATGCTCGCCGCGACCAAGGTCCTCGACGACCTGCAGGCCCTTGCCTCGTCGCCGGGTGCGCCATTCGAGGGCAGGGAGGTCTCCTACGCGGACGGTCAGGTACTGGTCGCCGGCGCGGCGCTCACGTTCGGCGAGGTGCTGCGGGCGATGGGCCGATCCTCGCTCTCCGCGAAGGGCTCGTCCGCCCCCGGCGAGGAGCTGACTAAGCACTCGTTCAGCTCGTTCGGCGCCCAGTTCTGCGAGGTCCGGGTGCACCGGTGGACCCGGGAGGCGCGGGTGTCCCGGCTGCTCGGCGTGTTCGACGCCGGCCGGATCATCAACCAGCAGATGGCGCGCAGCCAGCTGATCGGCGGCATGATCTGGGGCGTTTCGGCCGCGTTGCACGAGGGCCTGGAGATCGAGGAGAACGGCCGGCTGGCCAACGGCGACTTCGCCGGCTACCTGGTGCCGGTGAACGCCGACATCCCCGACATCGACGTGCATTTCGTCGAGTACCCGGACACGCTGCACAACGCTGTCGGTGCCAAGGGCATCGGCGAGATCGGCACTGTCGGTGTGGCGGCGGCCGTCGCCAACGCCATCTACAACGCCACCGGCACCCGGGTCCGCCACATCCCCATCATGATCGAGGACCTCCTGGACTAGTGCCCTGAGTCCGAGGTTCGTTGCCAGTGTCCGGTGATCCAGATGGATGCATCGCAAGGCGGAGGAGTGGCCGATACCGCTGTTGTATCGGCCGCGACGACAACGCCGCGAGGCGCCATCTGGGCGCCGGAGACTGGTGACAGAGTTCGGACTCAGGACACTAGTGCCCTGCCGCGGTCTGTCCCGACGAGGCGATACAACCGCCGGGAGTATTCACCTGGTGGCACCGTGGTCGTGGCCGGGCCGAAGTTGTTTGGACCAGCTGGCGGCGCAGTGTCCCGGTCATGACGCGGGTGAGCAGTGCATTCAGAGCTGGTTTGAGTGCCGAGCAGCGGTGTGAGCTGCTGGCCTTGGCCGAGTCGGCTGAGCTGTGCGAGCTGGCTGACGCCTGCCTGGCCGGCGGTGCGCCGGTGCGGGTGTTGGTGGGGCCCGAGGTCGGGTGTGTGTCCACCCAGGTGCGCGAACCGGTAGCAGGCCACCGCTTCCTGCTGGGGGACGTCCTGGCCTGCCGGGCCGAGGTGGACCTGGCCGGGGAGCGTGGCTGGGCGATGCGGCTGGGTGAGGACCGTGCCGCGGTGCTGGCGGCGGCGCTGCTGGACGCCGAGGCCCGCGGCGGCGGCCCGATGGCCGAGCGGGTGGCCGCGCTCTGCCAGCGGGTGGCCGACCGGGAGGCCGAGCGGTCGGACCGCGAATGGGCGCAGCTGGCGCCCACCGTCGTCGAGTTCGAGGAGTTGAGTTGACCGTCACCGACCTGACCCCCGACACGCGAGCGGCCTTGTCGCCGGCCCTCTCCCGGCAGGTCTTCCGGGCCGTGTTGGACGCGCTGGCACGGCCCGGAGCGCCGGCTCGGCTGCCGGTCACCGCGGTGCCCCGGTCCAGCGATGCGGCCGGGCTGCCGCCCGTCCTGCTGCCGATCCTGGCGCTCGCTGACCTGGGAACCGGGATCTGCGTCCTGGATCGGGCTGACACGCCGACGCGCTGGGGCGAGGTGTTGGGCACCGCCACGTCGGCGCCCCAGGTGCCGCTGGAGCGTGCCCGGCTGGTCGCGGCCCTGCGCCCGATCACCCCAGCTGAGGTCGGCGCGCTGCACCGGGGCACTCCGATGGCACCCGAGGACGCCGCATTGGTCGCCGTCCCGGTGCTCGGGTTGGCCGGTGGGCCCCGGCGATGGCTGCTGTCCGGACCCGGGGTGCCCGGGCGCCGGGCGGTGGCCCCGAGCGGTGTGCCGGACGGGTTCGTGTCCGCCCGGGCGGACGTGGTGCAGCGCTACCCGAGCGGGATCGACGTGCTGCTGATCGCGCCGGACGGCCGGCTGGTCGGCCTGCCCCGCGGCACCACCGTCGAGGAGGAGGGGAACTAGTGTCCCGCGGTATTCGCCAGGGCGGCAACGCCGCCAGGCGTCATCTGGGTGCCGGAATTATTGCGCAGATTTCCGGCGGGGGGCACTAGAGATGGGGTACTCGGGGGCACGCGGTGGCCTGGACGCGATCCTGGCCGCCGAGGACCTGGTCCGACGGTCGCGGGACCAGTCGCCGGCTCCGTGGGCGCCGACCGAACAGGTGATCGCGCGGTTCCGGCTGGCGGTGGACCGGGTCATGGGCGAGGCGGGGCTCTACGACGAGGGCAGCGCCGCGGCCGCGTTTCGGCAGGCGGAGGGTGACCCACTGGAGGCGTCGCACCTGTTGCGCGCCTACCGGTCCACGCTGCCGCGCCTCGCGGTCGGCGAACCGGTCGACCCGGACGAGCTGCTCATCCTGCGGCGCATCGTGCCGGCGTTCCGGGAGCCGGACGGGCCGCAGCTGCTCGGGCGCACGACGGACTACACCGGTCGGCTGCTGGAGAAACCGACCACCCGGCCGACACCGACCGGCACCACGAACGGCACCACGAACGGCACCACGAACGGTACCGCGAACCGGGCCACCTCGACGCGGGTACGCACTGATGCCCAGCGCCACCCGCGCCGGTTCCTGGACCTGCTGCGTGAGCTGGACCTCGCGGTGGACCACCGCGACGGCACCGACCCGGAACCGTTCGACATCACCCGGAGCCCGGCCCGGCCGCCCGCCCCGCGCTCGGCGGCGCTGGCCGCGATGGCCCGCGCCGAGACCGGCGCGCTGGTGGCGCTCTGGTACCGCTCGATCCTCGGCCCGGACGGCGATCTGCACGAGGTGACCCTGGGCGAGGTCCGGCACGGGCGGCTGCCGCTGCGGGTCCGCCACCCGCACACCGGCAACCCGGTCCAGATCGGGGAGTTCCGGGTGACCGAGGCGGAGGCGATCGAGGACCTGGACGGTGTCGAGGAGGACCGCTCCCGGTTCGACGTTGGCTACGGGCTGTGTTTCGGGCACAACGAGCGCAAGGCCATCGCGATGGCGAACCTGGACATCGCCAACCGCCGGTTCGGCCGCAACGGTCCACTGGAGCAACTTCTGCTGCTCACCACCGACGGGCTGGACTCCGGCGGCTTCCTGGAACACCTGAAGCTGCCGCACTACGTGACGTTCCGGTCGATGGTCGAGCGCAAACAGGCGCTGCAGGCCAACGCACGCAACGAGCCGGCTCGGCGGTCCGAGCCGGCCGGGAGGGCCTGCTGATGACCACGACCGGCGCACTGCTCACCGAGCTGGACACCGGCGCCGAACCGGTCGGGCTGCTCGACGAGGGCGCCAAGCGGGAGATCCGCCGCGCCGCGCTGACGGCCGTCTGCGTGCCCGGGTACCAGGTGCCGTTCGGGTCCCGGGAGATGCCGGTGGCGCGGGGCTGGGGGTCCGGCGGGTTGCAGGTCACGCTCGCCGTGATCGGCGAGGACGACACCGTCAAGGTCATCGACCAGGGCGACGACGGCGGCGTGAACGCCGCGAACCTGCGCCGGCTGATCGCGACCAGCACCGGTTGTGCCGAGTCCGCCGACACCCGGGAGGCCACGGTCGTGCAGACCCGCCACCGGGTGCCCGAGGAAGCGATGACCGCCGGGCACCTGCTGGTCTACCAGGTGCCGGTGCCCGAACCGTTGCGCGGCGTCCAGAAATCGGTCGCCGAGTGTGCCCGGATGCACGCGGAGGCGGACTACTCGGCGATGTGGGTCAGCCTCTACGAGGACCTGGTGCGCAACGGCATGATCACCAAGAGCACCGGCTACCCGGTGCTGGTCGGCGGCCGCTACGTCATGGCCACCACGCCGATCCCGCGCTGGGACGTACCCCGGCTGCACCGGAGCGAGCAGCTGAACCTGTTCGGCGCCGGACGGGAGAAGCGGATCTACGCGGTGCCGCCGCACACCGACGTCACCCCGCTGGCCTTCGACGACGTGCCGTTCGAGGTGGAGCATGCGCCGGGTGCCCGGTGTCGGCGCTGCGGCTCCGACGACGCGTTCCTGGTGGAGGCCGGCGCGCGCGGCGGGTACGTGTGCAGCGATACCGAGTGGTGTGCCCGGGTACAGGCCGGGGACGCCGACCTCGCCGCGCACCGCGACCGGGCGCCGCTGAGCCTGCGCCCGGATCCGGGCCGGCGGGCGCTCGACACCCGTACCGCCCCGGTTCGGCCGGCTCCGGCTCGCCGGGTCCGTTCGGCGGGCAGCCCGGAGTGGGCATTGCGGGTGGACGGGATGGGCAAGGTGTTCGGCGCCGTCGGAGTCGACCCGGACGGCACGGTCGCCGGTACCGGACCGGCGCACGGCACCGCGATCAGCCCTACCACCGGCGCCGTGGTGGCCGCCTGGGACGTGTCGTTCGACGTGGCTCCCGGTGAGGCACTCGGCCTGATCGGCGAGTCTGGCTCCGGCAAGTCGACCGTGCTGGCCTGCGTGATCGGTGACGAGGTCGCGACCCGCGGCGAGGTCCGGCTCGCCGAGGTGGACGACGGGCGGACCGACGTGCTGCGGCTGTCCAGCCCGGACCGACGGCAGCTGCGGGTCGCCACCATGGCGGTGGTGCACCAGAACCCGGCGGTGGGGCTGGACCTGGGGGTGAGTGCCGGCGGGAACATCGCCGAGCGGCTCACCGCGGCGGGCTGGCGCGGTTACCACGACATCCGCCGCCGCGCCGCCGAGCTGCTGGACCGGGTGGAGATCCCGCTGTCCCGGATGGACGACTCGGTGCGCACCTTCTCCGGCGGCATGCGCCAGCGGGTGCAGATCGCCAAGGCGCTGGCCACCGAGCCGCCGGTGCTGCTGCTGGACGAACCGACCACCGGCCTGGACGCCTCGGTGGCCGCCGGTGTGCTGGACCTGTTGCGCGCGGTGCTCGCGGAGCGGGCCGTCGCGGCCGTGGTGGTCAGCCACGACTTCGCGGTGATCGAGGCGCTGACCGACCGGACCATGGTTATGCAGCTGGGGCGGGTGGTGGAGCGCGGTCTCACCGACCAGCTGTTCCACGACCCGCACCACCCCTACACGCAGCGGCTCGTCGCCGCCGCCAGGAGGTGAGTGGCCGTGCCTGAACAGCCACCGGTGCTCTCGATCCGCCGGCTGCACAAGTCGTTCACCCTGCACACCATCGACGGGCGCACCGTGTCCTCGCTGCGTGGCGTGGATCTGGACGTGCACGCCGGCGAGCACGTCGCGCTGGCCGGTGCCAGTGGCGCCGGCAAGTCGTCGCTGCTGCGCTGCGTGCACCGCAGCTACCTGCCGGACTCCGGCTCGGTGCGGCTGCTGGCCGGCGCCGGTTCCGACCCCGTCGAGCTGACCTCGCTGGACGACAGGGCGATGGCGCGGCTGCGTGGCCGGGAGTTCGGTTACGTCACCCAGTTCCTGGCCGCACCGCCGCGCACCGGGCCGCTGGAGGTGGTGGCCGGCGCGGCCGGGCGCCGGGGTCTGGACCGGGTGTGCGCGGTGGAGGCCGCCGCCGGGGCGCTGCGCCGGCTGAACCTGGAGGAAGCGCTGTGGGACGTGGACTGCTCGCTGCTCTCCGGTGGTGAGCGGCAGCGGGTGAACCTGGCCGCCGGCACGGTCTGCCCGCCCCGGCTGCTGTTGCTCGACGAGCCGTTCTCGGCGCTCGACCCGGCGAACCGGGAGGCGGCGCTGCAACTGGTGGCCTCGCTGGCCACTCGGAGTGTCGCGGTGCTTGCGGTGTTCCACGAGCTGGACGCGATGCGCCGGCTGGCGTCGCGGGTGGTGCTGCTGCGGGACGGGCGGATCGCGGGCGAGGGCGCCCCGGAACAGATGGTGGAGGCGATGGCGTGAACACCGGGCTGTACGAACCGAGGGTCGAGCATTGGACGCTCGGCACCCCGCCACCGGACTACGTGCTCGGCCACGTCCGGGCTGTGCTCACCGACCGGATCGTGGAGGACGCCCTGGTCGTGGTGCGCGCGGGCACCGTCAGCGCGGTCGAGCCGCACCGACCGGGAGTGTCGGCCGACGTGGACGGCCAGGGCCTGCTGTGTGTGCCCGGGCTGGTGGACGTGCACAGCGATGGGCTGGAGAAGGAGCGGCTGCCCCGCCCGGGCGCCGAGCTGCCGATCGAGTTCGCGCTGCTGTCCTTCGAGGGCAAGTTACGGGCCGCCGCGGTGACCACCGCGTTCCACGGCGCCGGGTTCGAGGAGAGCCATGGCCGGGGCCTGGCCCGTTCGGTGGCCGGCGCGGAGCAGGTGTGCGCCGCCGTGGACGCCCGGGTGGACGGGTTGGTGGATCACCGCATCCTGTACCGGCTGGACGTGCGCTGCCCGGAGGGCCTGGCCGGGCTGCGCCGCCGGTTCGCCGCGATGGCAGGTGCCGGCGCGGGCACCGCACTGGTCTCGCACGAGGACCACACGCCGGGGCAGGGCCAGTACGCCGACCGCGCCTACTACGAGCGGTACCTGATCGGCACCAGGGGACTGGCCGCGGCGGAGGCCGCCCGGCACGTCGACGACCTGATCGCCGACCGCGGCGGCCGGCTGGACGTGCGTGCGGAGGCACTGGACTGGCTCGGTGAGCTGGCCCGGGGCGGCCGGATCCGGCTGCTCGGACACGATCCCAGCTCGGCCGGTGAGATTGACGAGCTGCTCGCCCGGGGCGGGGCGGTGGCCGAGTTCCCGACGACGCTCGCCGCGGCGCGGGCGGCCAGGGAGCGCGGTCTGCCGGTGGTGATGGGCGCGCCGAACGTGCTGCGCGGCAGCTCGCACAACGGCAACGCCTCCGGCCGGGAGCTGGTGGCCAGGGGACTGGTCACCGCGCTGGCCTCGGACTACCTGCCCTCGGGTCTGCTCGCCGCGGCGTTCGCACTGGCCGGTGACCGGGTGGTGGACCTGCCGGCGGCGATCCGGCTGGTCACCGACGGCCCGGCGCTGGTCGCCGGGCTGCCGGACCGGGGCCGGCTGGCGCCCGGGCGGCGCGCGGACCTGGCGCTGGTCGCGCCCGGGGCGCGTTGGCCGGTCGTCCGCGCGGTGCTTCGAGCAGCGACATCCACAGCGACATACAGCTCGACACAGGTGCCGCCGTGCTGACCAACGCGGTGTGGCCGGTGCCCGAACCGGACATTCCGGCCGGGACCAGCGCGGTGCTGGCCGAGGTCACCCGCGCCGCTGTCACCGCGTTCGGGGCGGCCCGACAGAGCTATCGGCGGGAGCAGCTCGGCGAACAGGTGCGGATCGGCGCCGACGGCACCCCGACGACGCTGTTGGACATCCTGGTGGACACCGCGGTCGCCGAGGTGATCGACAGGCACCGGGTGAACCTGATCAGCGAGGAGATCGGGGTGATCGACCACGGCTCGGCGTTGACCCTGGTGGTGGACCCGGTGGACGGCACCGCCAACGCGGTCGCCGGCGTGCCCCTGGCCAGCTTCGCCGGTGCGGTCGCCGTGGACGGCGTGCTGACCGAGGCGTTGACCTGCTGGTTGGACACCGGGCGATGTTGGCACGCGGCGGCCGGCCAGCCGTCGCGGTACCGCACCAGCGGGCGCCGCGAGCTGGACGGTGCCGCGGTGAGCCTGCTGCGCCCGCACGGTCAGGACGACGACTCGTGGTGGCGGGTGGCCAGGCGAGCCGCCAGGGTGCGCATCCTGTCCAGCAGCTGCCTGGAGGCGGCACTGGTCGCCGAGGGCGCCACCGACGCGTTCGCCGACGCCGGATCGGACACCCACCGGATCATGGACCTGGCCGCCGCCATGCTCACGGTGCCGGCCGCCGGAGGAGCGGTACTGGACGCGCACGGCCGCCCGCTGGAGATCAGCACCGACCTGTCCCGCCGCTGGTCCGGCGTGGTCGCCGCCACTCCGGAACTGGCCGAGCAGATCGCCGACACGATCACCGGAGAGGCCACGCCGTGAACCCGCCGATTGGGTCCGAGCCACTGACCACCGACGAGCTGGCCGCACTGGTCGACGGGCTGGTCGGGCTGCCGTACGGCGGCGAAGCGGTCGACCAGCGCACCCACGCCCTGCAGACCGGCTGGTTCGCCGCCCGGGCCGGGGCCGACGACGAACTGCTGCTCGCCGCCACGCTGCACGACGTCGGTCGGGCGGAGCCGGTGCGCGCGGCGTGGCCAGGGCTGCCGCACGAGGCGGCCGGCGCGCGGTTCGCGCTGGTCAGGCTCGACTCGCCGAGGATCGCCGGGGTGATCGCGGGCCACGTGCCGGCGAAGCGGTTCCTGGTGGCCACGGACGCGGGTTACCGGGCGCTGCTGAGCCCGGTCTCGATCGCCTCACTGCGCCAGCAGGGCGGCCCGATGGACGCGCGCGAGGTGGCCGAGTTCCGGGGCCAGCCGATGGCCGCCGAGGCAGTACTGGTCCGCCGCTGGGACGACGCGGCCAAGGACCCCGACGGGCCGACGCTGCGCCTGGCCGACCTGCTCGCCGCCCACCGCCGCTTCCAAGCCACCCGCCGCCCCGCCCCCCAGCACCAGCACTCCCGCGAGTCGGGGCTCCCAGCACAGTGAGTCGGGGCTCTCAGCCCATGGCGGCGGGCACGGTGTCCTGCAGCTCGACCACAACCCGCACCGCATCGGCCCGGGTCCACGCCGTGCTGGCCATCAGTCCGCGGCCGGTCTCGCCGTCCCGACTGACGCTGTCCACCTGCCACACCGGCACGCTGGCCTCCATGCGCAAACCACGCAGCACGTCCTCCGGCGGGATGTCGAAGCTGACCCGGCACCAGGCCCGCACCGGGCACACCCGGCCCATCTGGCGCAGCACCAGGTCGATCGACTCGACGGCGTGTACCGCCAGGTCCAGGTCCGGGGACACATCCACCGGGATCCATTCCTCGGTCCAGGACGCGAGCAGGTCATCGATGTAGAAGTTGCGCACGATCCGGTACGCCGCGGTACCGGCCGGGCAGTCCAGTTGTTCGGCGCGCCCGGCCGGTAGCACCGTCCGCTGTACCGACTTGACCTGCGAGCGAGGTGTGGCGCCGGCGGCGGCGACGGTGGCGTGCCAGGACGGCGGCCGGCTGTGCGAGATCACGTAGTCGATGCGCCGGTTGACGAACGTGCCGGCGCCCTGCACCCGGCGGACCAGCAACCGGCGCTCCAGCTCCTGCAGCGCGGAACGGGCGGCGGCCCGGCCGACCCCGAACCGGTCGGCCAACTCCGGTTCACTGGCCACCCTGGCGCCCGGCGGACAGTCGGCCAGCTCGATGGCCAGCCGATTGGCGATCTCCAGATACCTCGTAGAGGTCATGCCGCAGACGATTCGCGCCCAGCTTGTCCGGATGACCTCGTTCCGGCCACCGTGGGTACCCCGGGAGGTAAACATTCGAGGCAGTTGTCAGCGAACGACCCGGCGCAGCCACAGCGCGAGCAGCTCGACGAGCAGCACGGTGCCGAACACCAGCAGCAAGATCGTGGTGACCATGCCGAACTCCAGTACCCGGGAGGCACCGAGCAGGTCGAACCCGATGCCGCCGGCGCCGACAATGCCGAGCAGGGTGGCCGAGCGGATGTTCACGTCGAGCTGGTAGAGCACGTGCGCGACGAACGCCGGCGCGGCCCTCGGCAGGGTGGCGGCGAAGAACACCTGCCAGCGGGTCGCGCCGGTGGCCCGCAGCGCATCCTCCCCGCCGGGGTCCACTTCCTCCAGCGAGTCCGCGACCAGCTTGCCGAGCAGCCCGATCGCCCCGACGCACAGTGCCAGTGTCCCGGCCACCGCGCCGAGGCCGGTGATCACCACGAACACGATCGCCAGCACCAGCTCCGGCAAACCGCGCACCAGCACGATGAGCACCCGGAATGCACGGGCAACCCGAGGGCTCGGCGCGACGTTCCGGGCCGCCAGCGCGCCGATGGGCAGGGCGAGCGCGGCGCCGAGCACGGTGGCTGCCAGCGCGATCTTCACCGTCTCCACCAGGTCCCCGAGCAGGGTCGGCAGCAAACCGCCGGTGTCCGGTGGCCAGAACAGCGTGGCGGTGTGGCCGAGGTGGCCCAGCGCGCCGAGGAACTGTGCGGGTGACAGGTCGGCGCCCCACACCGAGGCCAGCACCACGGCGGTAGCGAGCGCGAGGAAGCCGGTCCGGCGGATCCGGGCCGCCGTCCAGTCGGGCCTGACCTGGCCGGGCCCCGCCGAGGGAGCCGAGTCGGAACCGCCGCGCAGCAGTGCTCGCCGGATTGCCCCGGACAGCAGCTCGACCAGCACGCAGAGCAGCAGCACCAGCAGCGCCATCGCCATGCCGCGCCGGTAGTCCAACCGCTGCAGCGCGGTCGCGATCGCATAGCCCAGCCCGTTCACCCCGACGAAGCCGAGCACCACCGAGATGCGCAGGTTGATGTCCAGGCGGTGCAGCGCGGTCGCGACGAACGCCGGCGCCACCTGCGGCAGGACCCCGGCCAACAGCTCCTGCAGCCGGCCGGCGCCGGTGGCCCGCACGGCCAGCCGGGGCCCTTCGTCGATCTGCTCGATCGCGTCCGCGTAGAGCTTGCCCACCATGCCGACTGAGTGCAGTCCCATCGCCAGCACCCCGGTGATCGCGCCCAGGCCGAAGATCCGGAAGAACACGATCGCCAGCACGACGTCGGGCATGGCCCTGGCCAGCACGATCAGTCCCCGGGCGGCCGGCCGGGCGGCGGGGCCGGGCGTGGTGTTGGCCGCGGCGAGAACCGCCAACGGGGCGCTGATCAGCACCGAGAGCACGGTGGCCGACACCACGATCGCCAGGGTGGTGCCGCTCAGCGCGAGCAGCTCGCCCGGCGGCGGGAAGTCCAGCGGGAACATCCGGCCGGCGAAGTCCACCGCGTTGTGCGCGCTGTCCGCCAGCGTGGCCAGGTTGATCCGCAGGTCGCCGATCGCCCACAGCCCCAGCGCGACCAGCACCCCGATGACCAGCCACGCGGCGCTCCCAGACCGGCTGGGCCGAGCCACCAGCCGCCCGCCGGCTGTAACCGGCCCCGCGCTCACATCACCCCCGTGAGCGGTACTGGTCGCCATAGCGACCAGTACCACTCACAGGCTCTGAGCTCGTCATACGGCGGCGGCCAGCGGGGAGGCGGGCACAGCGCCGAGCCTGGAGTACAGGGCCATCGCCTGGTCACGGCTCAGACCGAGCACCGGGGCGTCCATGACGACCCGGCCGGCGCGCAGCCCGATCACCCGGTCTCCCCAGCTCAGCGCCAGGTCCACCTGGTGCAGGCTGCACAGCACGGTGAGCTGGCGCTCCGAGCTGATCTCGCGGATCAGCCGCATGATCTGCACCGACGACTCCGGGTCGAGGGAGGCCACCGGCTCATCGGCGAGCAGGATGTCCGGCCGCTGCATGAGCGCGCGGGCCACCGCGACCCGTTGCTGCTGACCGCCGGAGAGAGTGTCGGCCCGTTGGAACGCCCGGTCGCCGAGCCCGACCCGCTCCAGGTGGCCCAGCGCCTCGTGGCGGACGTGCCTTGGATAGCTGATCAGCCCGAGCCGGGGGCCACGCAGCCCGCCGAGCGCGCCGGTGCACACGTTCTCCAGCACAGTCAGACTGGAGATCAGGTGGAACTGCTGGAACACGAAGCCGATTCGCCTGCGCAGCCTCCTCAGCTCGCCGGCGCCGGCGGTGCCGACGTTGGTGCCGTGCACGGTGACGGTGCCCGCGCTGGGCCGCTGCAGCCCGTCGACATGGCGCAGCAGGGTGGACTTGCCGGACCCGGACAGGCCGAGCAGCACCACCACCTCGCCGGCCCGCACGCTGAGCGACACATCGTCCAGGCCGAGGATGTCCGGGCCGAACCGCTTGCTGACGCGGTCGAACCGCACGACCGGTTCGTCACGCTCCCCGCTCACGCGGCCCCGCACTGCTTGTCCCGGGTTGTGGAGCACACCTTGCGCACGCCGTCGTAGAAGGAGTCGTCGACCTTCACGTAGCCCCAGTCGCCGGCGTCGTCGACTCCGGTGCAGCTGGTGGCGCAGATCCCGTTGGCGTTGACGTAGTCGACGTTGGCCTTGGTCTGGAACACGTCGGTGATCTTCGCCTTGAGCGCCGGGTCGAGATCGTCGCTGATCGCGACCGGGGAACCGGGGATCACGTCGGACCGCCACAGCACGCTGACCTGGCCCGGCTTGAGCTGGCCCTTGCTGGGCAGGATCTTGTCCACCATGTAGTCCTCCGCGAACCCGGCGTCGCACTGGCCACTTGCCACCGCGAGCACCGAGGCGTCGTGGCCGCCGGTCATCACCGGCGTGATGTCCTTGTCCGGGTTGATGCCGGCGTCGAGCAGGGCCGCCGACGGGTACAGGTGGCCCGAGGTCGAGTTGGGATCCACGAAGCACACCTTGTGGCCCCGGAGGCTGGCCAGGTCGTGAATCGGTGAGCCGGCCGGCACGATGCCGTAGGAGCGGTAGCCGGACTGGCCGCCCTTGGTGGACAGCTGCGCGGCGATCGGGCTGGCCTTGACCCCGGTGTTGCGGGCCAGCACGTAGGACAGCGGGCCGTACTGGGCGATGTCCACCTTGCCGCTGCGCTGCGCCTCGATCACCGCCGCATAGTCGGTGGCGGGCTGGAACTGGATCTTCTTACCGGTTTCCTTTGCCAGCAGGGTGATGAGCGGTTGGTAGGCCTGTTGCAGGGTCTGCGCGTTCTCCGAGGGCACGGCGGCGAAGACCAGGACGTCGGGGTTGCGCGCGCCGGCCGACTGGGGCGCCGCGCTCTGCCCGCAGGCGGCCAGCGCCAGCACGGCGGCGGCAACGGTCAACGCTCTGAGGGCGCGACGGGGGAGGAAGGACATCTGGGCCTCTCTTACTGCGCCGCCCACGTGCCGGGCGACATCGACGGGCTCGACCTCCTCGAGAGTGCGGGCACCCGATGCCACCGTCACCACGCCCGAGTTACCGGGAGCCGAACAACCGGGGCCACTTGCGCTCGCCCGACCGCATGAGCTGGTGGCGCCCTGCTCCGGCGAGCCGGCGGGACCCGGGCGCCTGGGGTTTACACCCCCGGCGGTTCGGGGGTGTGCACCATCGAGCGTCCTGCCGAAATGGCCCATTCTTGGCGGCAGGATCGATGACCAGGGGGCCTGTTGTGACTGTGACTGACCAGCGCCAGACCGGTAATGCTGGACCGGGTGTGCCGCTCCTGACCATGCCCAGTGACCCGCCGGTCGACGTGCCGGGCGTGCTGGCGCGGTTGGACGCGTTGCAGGACATCGCGGAGCAGCACCCGCCTCGGTACGGCGAGGATGGCCTGGCTTGCTTCAACTACCTTTATCGCGAGATCACCACCGAGGTGTGGGAGCAGATCCAGAAGAACGAATTCCGTAGTCGGGAGTTCATCACCCGGCTCGATGTCGAGTTCGCGAAGCGCTACTTCGCCGCGGTTCTGCCTCGTACGGACGGCCGACCGGTGCCCGAGTCGTGGCAGGTGCTGCTGGAGCGCCGGTCGGAGCCGGAGATCAATCGATTCCAGTTCGCGGTGGCTGGAGTCAATGCGCATGTTGACTTCGACCTGGCGTTCGCGCTGCTCAGCACGTGTCGAGCGCTCGGCCGGCCGTTCGGGGAGGACGAGCGCGCCGACTACAACCGAATCAACCAGATCTTCGCCTCCCACATGCGCGCGCTGCGGCGCCATTTCGAGGACTGGTGGATGCGTGTGCTGGACGGGGGACTTCTGGCACTCGCCGCCGACGAGGGAGGTGAGCTGGCGGTCATCGTCGCCAGAGATGCCGCCTGGAATCGGGCCAAGCGGCTGGCGGGATTGACCGGGCGCGATTTCGATGTGGAGAGCGCGGAAATCGATCACCGGACGGCCATCGTCGGCCGGGTGCTGCTCGAGGTTCCGCTGTTGTGACCCGGGCCGTCCCGCCGAGCCCTGGCCGTTGCTCGGGTGACTGAGTACCGTCTCGCCAGTGGGGGAGGGGGGAGTGACCGGTCAGCTGGTCGGGCGGGACGCCGAGTTGGCCGAGTTGGTGGCCGATTTCCAGGCCGCCGGGGCGGGCCGGATGGCGGCCGTCGTGCTGGGCGGCGATGCCGGCGTCGGCAAGAGCCGCCTCGTCAGCGAGTTCACCGGGATCGCCGGGGCCGCGGGTGCCATCGTCCTTGCCGGGCGTGGGATCGACATCGCGGATGCGCCTCCGTTCTGGCCGGTGATCTCCGCCCTCCGGCACGGTGTTCGCTCCGCTCCTGATCAGGAGATCGCGGACCTGCTCGGCCCCAGGCTGGCACTGCTGGATGACCTGTCCGCCGAACCCGGGCCCAGGGTGCAGATCCTCGAAGCGCTCCACCGGACGGTCGTGGAGCTGGCGGACCGGCACGTCGTCGTGCTGGTCATCGAGGACCTCCAGTGGGCGGATCGCTCCACCCGGGACCTGCTCGTCTACCTCGTGGCCAGTTTGACCACCGAACGTGTGCTGCTCGTCGGCACCCACCGCAGTTTCGCGGCGGGTGACGCGCCAGGGCTGGCCGGCATGCTGGGGGAGCTGCGTCGACACCGGCAGGTGTCCTGGCGCGAGATCGCCCCCTTCCCCCGCACCTCGCTGGCGAGCTTGGTGGAGACCTGGGCACCCGACCGGCCGGGCCTGGAACCAATGGTGTGGCAGCGATCGGCGGGCAACGCGTTCATCGCCGAGGAGACGGTGCGCGCGGTACTCGCCGGCGACGCGCTCGGCCTGCCCACCACCCTTCGGGAGCTCGTGCTGAACCGCGTGGGCTCGCTGCCCGCCGCCGCCCAGGGCGTGACTCGTGCGGTTGCCGTGAGCAGCGGCCCGCTGCCACACCCCCTGCTGGCCGAAGTCCTCGACGTCCCCGAACCGGAGCTGTTGGAGGCGGTGCGAGCCGCGGCCGCGGCCGGCGTGGTGGTGGTCGACGATGAGTTCGAGGGCTACCGGTTGCGGCATGGACTGATGACCGAGGTCGTGGTCGCCGACCTGCTGCCGGGTGAGCGGATCGAGCTGCACCGTCGTTACGCGACCGCGCTGTCCAAGATCGCGGAGACCGGTCCGGGGCGAACTCCGCACCGGGGACAGCGGGCGGGCAGGGACTCCGACCACGCCGTCGCCGCGCTGGCGTTGAGCGCCCGGTTGGCTCACCACTGGCAGCTTGCCGGCGCCCCGGAGCGCGCGTTGGACGCTGTGCTGGCCGCCGCCACGGCAGCCGAGCGGATCCGGGGCCATGCGGAGGCACACCGGCACTGGGTGCGCGCGGCGGAGCTCACCGCCCAGGTCCCGGCCGAGGACTGGGTGGTGCCTCGCCCGGAGTGCTGGGAGCGCGCGGCGGAAGCCGCTCACCTCGCCGGTGAGCACGACGACGCCGTCATGCTGTTGGAGCAGCGCCTGGCCGAGCCGTCGGTGTCCGACAACGTGACATCCGCGCTGCTCACCGCCCGGATGGGCCGGTACCTGTACGCGGCCGGGCACAGCGGCCGAGCCAAGCGCGCCTACCGCACGGCGTTGTCACTGCTGCCCGAGCACGGCGCGGATGCGGAACGGGCCGAGGTCCTGGCCGGGCATGCGGCCGTGTTGTTGCAGGGCGGTGAGTTCGCGGCGGCGAGGTCGGTCGCCAGACGTGCGCTCCGGCCCAGCCGGGCGGCCGGGCTGCCCTCGGTCGAGGCGAGAGTGCTGGCCATTCTGGGGTTCAGCCTGGCCTACCTGGCGGACACCGAGAAGGGGTCCGACGCGATGGTCGAGGCCTTGGCGGTGGCGGAACGGACTGGCGCTCCGACAGCCATCGGCGAGGCCTATCTCCGGCGGGCCGAACTGCTGTCCGGCCCGCTGAACCAGCTCCTCGCGGGTGTGGCATGCGCGCGGAGTGGGGCGGAACGGGTCGCGGAACTGGGGTTGTCCCGCACGGCCGGGGTGGCGCTGCTGGCGCTGGCCTCCAACGCGCTGTTCCGGCTGGGACGCTGGGACGAGGCCGAGAAGGCGGTTGCCCAGGCGTGGGAGCTCGAGCCGACCGGCGGGGAGGCGCTCGAGGTACGGCTGGCCCGGTGCCGGCTGGACGTCGGACGAGGCCGGTTCGCCTCGGCGGAGAACGACCTGGAGGCGGTCGAACTGCTGACCGGCTCGTCGGTCGGCCCTCGGCACCGGATCCCGCTGCTGATTCTGCGGGCCGGTCTGGAGATGTGGCGGGCGCGCCCGGAGCTGGCGGTCGGCTATGTCGAGGAAGGGCTCGGGCTGGTCGAGCTGGGGGAGGTTGACATCTGGCTGGTGGCCCCGCTGCTCTGGCACGGCACCCGGGCATGGGCGGAGACCACTCGGCTGGGGTTGGCACCGCTGTCCGCCGAGCAGGTGCGGCGCCTGCGTGGGCACTGTGCCGAGATGGTTCGGCGCAGTGTCATGACGGTACCGGCGGTGCGGGATGTGGTCGCGACTTTCGCCGCGATGTGCGACGCGGAGGTGACCAGGGCCGAAGGGCGGTCCGACCCCGAGATCTGGGCGCGGGTCGCCGACCTGTGGGACCAGCGTGAACACCCCTATCCAGCCGCGTATGCCCGACTGCGGCGGGCCGAGGCGCTCCTCGCCAGCCGCGCTCGGTCGGCGGCGGCCACTCGGGAACTGGTACTTGCCGAACGCACGGCCCGCTCCCTGGACGCCGGGCCGTTCCTCGCCGAGATCACCGATCTGGCCCGGCGCGCCCGGGTCCAGCTCGACGCACCGGATTCCGACGATGAGGATTCCGACCATGAGCACATTCCCTCGCCGAGGACAGGCACCGCATCTGCTCTGGACGCGCTGACCGCCCGTGAACGGGAGGTTCTCGACGAGTTGGCCTCCGGACTGACCAACCGGGAGATCGCCGGTCGGCTGTTCATCAGCGAGAAGACCGTCGGTGTTCACGTCAGTCGGATCTTCGCCAAGATGGGTGTGCACAGTCGGGTGCAAGCCAGTGCGTTCCTGCACCGTTCAACTCCGCCGGATGGCGGGCCCGGGTCCGGCTGACGGCTCGCCGCGGCCGGCGCCGCGCACGGGCGCGGGTTGATCCGAGACGCCTCCGCTCACCGAAATACGGCGTCCTAGGGTGCCGGCGTAGGGCGTTCTCCTGACGCGCCGAACCAGGGCGCTGATCGACGCTGGGGACCCAGGCAATCGACCGCGGGAGCGTCATGAGTTCACCCATAGATCTATCCCGAGTGCGCCTCGCGGCTCTGATCCAAGGTCATGAGCTGAAGGGGGCCGACATGGCGGAGAACAGCGACAGCCATCCGGTGATCGAGGCACTGCGGTACCTCCCCAAGGACGTACCCGCCGTGCATTCGGTCATCGACGGTCTGCGGGTCGTCGCCGAGCGGCACACACCTGCGCTCCGGGAGGACGGGCTCGCCTGCTTGACCTACCTGTGCCAGGAGATCACCAGAGAAGTGCGCGAGCGAATCCGGCACCACGAACCGGTCGACACCGGGTTCGTCACCCGGCTGGACCTCGAGTTCGCCACGCGCTACTTCGACGCGGTCTTCGCGGACGCGGCCGGCACCCCGCTGCCGGCGGAGTGGCGGGTGCTGCTGGTCCGCCGGCCCGCTCTGGATGTCGACACGCTGCGGTTCGCGGCGGCCGGGCGGAACGCCAGCATCAGCCCCGATCTGGCGATCGCCCTGCTCGGCATGCGCAGGGCGCTGGGACAACCGTACGGGGAGGCCGAATTCGCCGACTACCAGGCCATCAACCAGGTGTTCGCCGACCACGTCGGCCAGCTCCGGGACCACTGTGAGAGGCGCCTGCAACGAACGCTGGGCGTTGGAGTCTTCGCCTTGGTCGCCAACGCGGTCGGCGACCTCACCGTGGTGTTCGCCAAGGACGCGGCCTGGCACCGGGCGCAGCGCCTCGCGACGCTGCACGACCCGTACCTCGAACTCGACCGGGCTCGGGTCGCGATCGACTGGCAGGTGGCCATGGTGGGCCGCACGGTGCTCGACATTCCGGCGCTGTGACGTGAGCTCCGGATACGGGGTACACCCCGACAACGGCATGCACCCCGACTGCGCACACTGGGAGATCGAGTTCGACAGGTCCGGCGGCCTGGTGGACGACGGAGGGCTTGCTGAGGCAGTGGGGGAGGGCGGCCCTACTGACCTGTTCGTGTTCAGCCCCGGCTGGAACACCGGCCGGGACAGCGCACGCGAGCTGAGCAACGCGATGTTCGGGCTGATCGCCGATGCGCTGCCGCCCGCTCGACGCTCCAGCACCGGATTCGTCACTGTCCTGTGGCCATCGCTGCTGTTCCCCGAGGACGAGCCGACGGCCGACGGGCCGGTACTGACCGGCCCCGCCGCGGCGTGCGGGGCGAGCGGGCAAACTCCGCTGGTGCCGGCTCCGACGCCTTCGACCGGCGCTGAGCTGGTGTCCGCGCTTGCCCCAGCGTTTCCCGAGCAGCGCGACCACCTCGTGCGGATCGGGCAGTTGCTGGACACCCGGCCGCGCGAGATGGGCCGGCTCGCCGAGTTGCACCGACTCGCGTCCTGCCTGGTCACGACGCCCAACCGGGCTGTCGACGACGACGGCGAGTCCATCGCGCGGACAGCTCGCACCCGGGTCGCCCTGGAGTCCCTCGCCATGCTGGCGCCCGGTGCCGGAAGTGGGCTCGGTGATCTGTTCGGCACGCTGTGGGACGGCGGCCGCGAGCTCACCCGGGTACTCAGCTACTACGAGATGAAGAACCGGGCCGGGTTGATCGGCGAGGTGGGGCTCGGTCCGCTGCTCGACCGACTGCACCGGGCCGGTCGCGGCCTGCGGGTGCACCTGGTGGGCCACAGCTTCGGGGCTCGGCTGATCGGGTTCGCCCTGGCCGGGTTGTCGGGCCCGGCCACCCCGGTGAAGTCGTTCGTCGCGGTACAGGGCGCGTTCAGCCACTTCTCGTTCGCCAGTGAGCTGCCGATCGCACCCTCGCGGGCCGGGGCACTCGCCGAGTTCGCCAACCGGGTGGACGGCCCGCTGCTAGCGACGTTCTCCAGCGCCGATCGAGCGCTCGGCTGGTGGTACCCGAACGCCACCGCGCTGGTCGGCCAGCATGACCGAGCCCGCCGCGCCGCCTCGGCGAGAGAGCTCGGGTACCGCTGGGGAGCTCTCGGGCACGACGGCTACCAGCACGGCGAGGTCGTGAGCAGGCGCCTCGAACCAGCGGGTAGCTGGTACGACTGGCAGGCCGGCACCTTCTACCGGATGGACGCGACCCTCGTGATCAACCGAGATCTGTCGTGGCTGGCCGGCGCGCATTCCGACATCCGCAAACCCGAGCTCGCCTGGGCGGCTGTCAGCGCTGCCGGGCTGGGGCGAAGGGCGGGGCACCGGCCCCGACATCGAGCTCTGGCCTGAGCTGGTCCTCCCGGCGGGCCGGCTGGCTGCGTACGGTCGAGCTGCTGGAGCTGGCCGAGGCCGACGCTCGATGGTTCGTGGCGATGAGGCCGGCAATCCAGCACGTCGGATGCGCGGCACCGACGTACCGTTGCCTCCAGCCATCGCACCGGTCACGGACTCGCCGCGGCCGGCAGCGCCGGAGCCCGGCATGGGAGGAGACAGCAGTGTCTACCGATGGGAAAGCCGCGCAACCCCTTGACGAGCTTCAGGAAATGGTAAAAACGCGGGCAGGACGTACTCGCATGCTCGAGCGGATAGACAGGTTTATTACCTACCCTGAGGGTGCGCGAGAGAATATCGAGAAAGCACGCGCGTTAATTCGTGAAGGATATGTGCCGGTACTGTATGCCAATCATCAAAGTCATGCCGACAAGCTGATACTGTCGGGTATTACTCAGAGTTTGGTTCAGCACGGCGCCGACGACCGGGTTTCAGATTTTCTGGTTCCGGTGGCGGCAACAATAGAGAGTGGTGCGCAAGGCGTCTATATACAGAAGCTGATGTCGTTATTCAACCCCTTATACGCGGATAGGGGGTACGGGGCGGACGTAGTATTCATCACAGATAATGATCGGCAGCTGCGGGGGGTTACCGGGAGCAACTCTGAGTCGGTGCGACGACTGATGGGTGCTCCCCGGGACGGGCACGGTCTGGTGATGTTCCCGGAAGCGACGTTGAAGGGTGGAAGGCTGGGCGACGACGGAACTGTGAATGGTATGCGGGAGGTGCTGCCGAGTACGGGGGGTGGGCTCATCGGGTACCCGAAGTTCTGGCTGAACAGAGGGCTGGGCGAGGCTGTCTTCATGCCGATAGGGATAAGTGGCAGCTATCGCCTGTATCCGCCTGATTGGGGACGAAATGAAATCTCGCCGGAAGTGATTGCCGGCATCTTGGGGGATGGGCAGATAGAACCGGCCGTCACCATTTTCGCGGGAAATCCATACACTTATTCCGACCTCAGGAGTGAAGTCGGAGGAGAGCTGGATCATAAGCAGACGAAACACTTGGATCTTATGATGGGCAAGGTTGCCGAGCTGTTGCCAGCCACGGAAAGAGGGTATTACGCCGCGCCCACCGGGTAGGCGGGCTAGCCGGCGACCTGACCCCTCGGCCGGGCCTCGGACCAGCTGTACCCGGGTCGCAGGGCGGGCTCGGAGGGCAGATAGCCCCGCAGTCGCTGCCGCAGGGTGGCCACCTGGGGGGCTGACAATGCAAGGTCCGGGTGGCGTTCGGTGCCCAGCAGACGTTGAGTGCTCAGACTGTGCAGCCACCCGGCGACCGCGGCCGGTTCAGGCAGCAACTGATCGAGAGGGTCCGGGTCGGCCCGGTAGAGGGTTGGACCAATTGTGGGGGGCCCGCCGATGCCGGGGCGGCGGACGAGGTACCACCCGTGATCGATCCGCCAGCCCACCAACCATTCCGGCATGCCGGCCAGGTGAAGGCCGATCTGGACCAGGCCCGGGTCGTGGTCGGTGGCGACGCCGAGGGCGCTGGCGGCGGCCACGACCGCGTCTCTGTATCCCCACACCGCGGGGCCGGCGTACAGGCTCAATTCCTCGATGAGCAGTTCCGACGTCCATCCACCCGCGATGTGCATATCGCCGCTCCCACCAGCCGATGCCAACCTGATCCGCCGGGTACCACCTGCTGGGCGGGTCAAACCCGGAATCGCAAACCTCGCTGGCGGACCGTTGGTGCTGCTCCAAGTGGGTGGGGACCGGCACGGAGCCCCCGCGACCGGCCGAGACTGTCGGTGGCCACTGGGACCGTCAATCCACCGAGCCAGTTGCGGACGGGGAGAGCGAACACCGGGGGAACCATGGCCGACCAGCGCACACCCACCCAGGCGACACCCATCGACCAGGTCCGTGCCCGAGAGTGGCTCGACGCCCTCGGTTCGGGGGCAGATGCTTCCCGCGCTCGAACGACACCGACGCGACCGGTAGCCGCGCGTCTTCCTACCCGGGCGGAACTGCGCGCCGAGATCCGCCGCGCGGGGGTGTTCGGTCGCCTGCGGGACAGGATCCGGGCACGGTAGATCGGGCACGGTAGCTGAGGAAGACCGTCGACGACGTCTGTCAGTTCTGGATCTAGAGGATGTGGTCGGCCGAGCGCGACGTGAGGGTGGGCAGTGGTGGGCTTCTCCCGTCGGGATGCACCGGTCGCGTTCGCTTCGGCCGGGTTGGCGGTGGGCTGGGCGGTTGCGCGCACGTGGCGTGGCGAGCGCGGTGGTCGTCGCCGACCGGACCTACCTTGTCGACGCCGGACACGGCACGGTCCGACCGCCACCGGGCACGAGCTACTCGCCGGCCTGCTCGGGGCGTACGCGCACGAGATCAACATCAGAACCGTGGAGAGCAGCGATCCCAGAGACATCAGCCTCGTTCGCCTACCAGTTCGACACGGAGGACGGAGCGGTCGTCTTCTCCGGAGACACCGGATACTCGCCGAATGTCGCGCGGATTGCCGACGGTGCCGAGATTCTTGTCCACGAGGCCATCGATCTCGATTCGGCTCCCCGGATGCACCGGCACGCCGGACCTCACGCCTGGACAGGCGGCCGCCAACCCAGTGCCGGACCGAGGTGGCTCGCGATGTCGGTGAGGATCTGCAGGTAGTCCTCGGGCGCGAAGCTGAAGGGCAGCGCGAACACGACCTCGCGGACCTGCTGGAAGCCGGCGTGCGCGTACAGCTCCTCGGCGATCCGCGCGGACGGGCCCACGAGGTCCCGGGCGAACAACAGCCGCTGCGGTCCCTGGGGTGACGATCCGCGGGAGCCGGGCGTCGGCGTAGGCCTGGTATTTCGCCCGCTGGGCCGTGGTGGCGCTGTCGGTGGGTACGACGACCAACCCTTGCGAGACGCGGGCGGCCGCACCCGCCGGGTGAGCCGCCCGGAACGCCGCGATGTGCGATGCCTGGATCTCGGCGAACGTCCCCGGCTGTTCGGCCTTGACCACGCTGCTGGTCAGGAAGTTCATCGCGTGCTCGCCGGTCAGGCGCGCCGAGCTGAGGCTCGCGCCGCCGTACCACATCCGGGCGCGCAACCCGGGCGAGTGGGGCTGCACCCGGTCGGAGAACTCCTCGATCCCCTGGGTCCCGGCGAACCCGCTGGCCGGTTCGCCGCCGACCAGCCGCAGGAGCCGGGAGACGCGCTCGTGGCTGAAGTCCTCGGCGTCGGCGGTGTCGGGGTAGAGCGCTTCCCTGACGTCGGCGAAGCGCATGGGCGGACCCACGCTGACGCCGGGGTTCAGGCGCCCACCGGACAGGACGTCGACCGTGGCGAGGTCCTCGGCGAGCCGCAGGGGATTCTCCCAGCCGAGGGGGATCACCGCGGTGCCGAGCTCGATCCGCCGGGTGCGCTGGGTGGCGGCCGCCAACACCGCGACCGGGGAGGAGATGCCGTACTGCAGGTGCCGGTGGCGGACCCAGGCACTGTCGAAGCCGAGCCGCTCGCCGAGCTCGATGACCTCCAGGGTCGTCTCGTGTCCTGGCCCGGGGTCGGCGCTGTCGAACGAGCCGATGGTGAGGAAGCCCAGTTTCTCCAGTGGTTCGGACGGCGTGGGCATCTGGCACTCCTTCGATCAGGTCCCGATCATCATTCTCGATGCCGGACCAGGAGTGCGAGCCGAGGGTGTCCGATCGAGCCGTCTTCAGCTGACGGCGCGGGCCGGTGTGTTGAGTAGTTCGATCATCGCGGCCCAGCTGGGTTGGGGTGGGTCGATCGGTGGCGCGGTGTTGGGCGGGTGGACCGGGAGGTGGTCGCCGATCAGTGCGCCGATCCGTTGGAAGAATCGCGGCGGCATGCCGAGTGTCTCGGCGTGGCGGTGTGCCCCGGCCCGTAGCGCGAGCGCGTCGCTCGAGTTCCCGAGGAGCCCGAGCGCGGGCGCCGCGGTGTCCAGCGCCGCCAGTGCCAGTATCTGGTCCGCGTCGGTCTGGAATGCAGCGAAGGCCTGTCGCAGCTGGATCAGGGCCTGTTGGCCGCGGGACTCCGGGTCGGCGACCGACGCGTTGTCGCGCAGGATGTCCCAACCGAGGAACAGGCGTGCACACCCCGCGGCCCAGGCGTAGCCGCATCGGGTGCCCCGGTCGATGGCCGTGGCGAGGGTCTGCCGTCCCGCCGCGGTGCGCCGCTGCTGGAGCAGGGCGGCACCGAGGGTGAGCTCGCCGCCGGCGATCAGCCAGTCCTGCTCCAGGTGCTGGCCCGCCGCGATCGTCTGCCTGCCAACGTCGCCGGCATCCGCCGCCTGGATTCTGATCAAGTTCGTGGCGAGGTGGAAGAGCGCCAGCCCGTGCAGTGCGCGGTGTGGGTGGTCGTTGCACGCGCTGGAAGCGGCGAAGACGTCGTCGTACCCGCGCCGCACCTCAGCGGGGTCCTCAGGTATCGGTCTCAGCGCGATCTGGGCGAGCCGGGCATGGCCGCGGTCCAGCGGTGCGGCATCGGGCGCTGCCCACAGCGCGGCTTCGAGCAGTCGCAGCGCCTCGCCGCCGTGACCGCCCCGGTGCCAGAACCAGTTGAGCGAACCAACCGTGCGCAGCGCGGCGGCGGGATCGTGCTCCAGGTCGTGGTCGACGGCGGCCCGCAGGTTGGGCATCTCGAGGGTGAGGTTCCGCATGGCGTCCCCCGCCCGCGCGGTGGTGAACTCGGCGACCCGGCGTTCCACCAGATCGCGGACCCAGTCGGCGTGGACCTTGCGGGTCGTGGCCGGGTCGGAGTCGTGATCTCGGCAGTAGGCACGCACGGTCCGCAGCATCCGGTAGCGGCTGGGGACCGTGGTGGTGTCGGCGATGAGCACGGAGCGGGTGACGAGGGTGGACAGCGAGTCGATCGTCGGGGAGTCGGTGGTCCGCACCGCCTCGGCGGCCTCGAGCGTGAACCCGCCTTCGAAGGGCCACAACCGGCCCAACAGCGCGCGGTCCGCGGCGTCGAGTTGGTCGATGCTCCAGGCGATGGCGGCGCGCAGAGTGGCATGTGGGGTCAGTGAGCCGCGTGGGACGGCGCCGAGCAGGCTGAACCTGTCGTCGATCCGGTCGGCGATCTCCCTGAGGCTCATCACCCGTGTCCTGGCCGCCGCGAGCTCGATGGCCAGGGGCAGCCCGTCGAGCGCCGCGCACACCTGCTCGGCGTAGGTGTGCTCGGTCGCCGAGGGCGTCCAGTCGGGCAGCTTCGCCCGTATCCGATCGAGGAGCAGTGTCACCGCCGGCGCCTCTGCCCCGTCGTCGGTGTGAGTGGGCAACGGCTGCACCGGCAGCAGGATTTCCCCGTCGAGGCCGAGTGCCTCCCGGCTGGTCGCCAGGATCCGCACCCCGCGACAGTGTTCGAGCAGCCGCTGGGTGAGGTCGGCGACCGGGGCGACGAGGTGCTCGCAGTTGTCCAGGACCAGCAACCCCGTGCGTGCGGTCAGCGCGCGGACCAGTGTCAGTTGCGGATCGTCACCCAGGTCGGTCGCACCCACCGCGGCAGCCACCGCGTGGGTCAGCACGCCCGGCTGGGCGACATCGGCCAACCGTGCCAACCACGGACCGTCCGAATCCGAACGGGTCGCCAGGTGCTCGATGGCCAGGCGAGTCTTGCCCACGCCGGCGGGCCCTACCAAGGTCACCAGCCGGTGCTGCCGCACCGCCTCGGCAACCGACTCCAGGTCTCGTCCACGGCCGAAGAACGACGACAACGGCCACCCCAGCCCGGCGAGGCCGGGGTCGGCGACCGTCGACCCGGTGACCGGAACCAGCAGCGTTGCGTCCTGGTCCAGCACCTTGCGTTCGAGCTCCCGCAGCCCGGGGCCCGGATCGATGCCCAGTTCCTCGGCGAGCTGAGTGCGCACGCGACGCAGCGCCGACAGCGCTTCCCCTTGGCGCCCGGCCCGGTAGAGCCCGAGGATCAGCAGCTCCCAGAGACTCTCCCGGTACGGGCTCTGCCGTACCGCGGCCTCCAACTCGATCACCGCACCGGGGTTGTCCCCGGTGGCCAGGCGAGCCGCAAGCCGCTCTTCCACCGCGCTGTCGCGCAGACCGGTCAGCTCGTAACGGGCCGCCTCGATCTCCGCGGAGTCGCCCAGATCGGCATACGGCTCGCCCCGCCACAACGCGAGCGCCTCGGTCAACGTCTGCACCGCCTCAACAGCTCGGTCAGCCGCCGCAAGCTCGCGCCCCAGCTCGACCTGGCGGGTGAACCAGGCCACATCGGTCGCATCGGGCGCAAGCCGCAACGCATATCCCGATCCCTGCCGGCGCAGCGCCGTCCGCCCCGGCTCGCCCAACGCGCGGCGCAGTCGCGAGGTGTACGCGCGGAGCGCCGCGGTGGCCTGCAGCGGCAGCGGTCTGTCCTGGCCCCACACCAGCTCGGCCAGACGGTGATCGGAGACCGCCGCGCCCCGCGCCGCGATCAGGGCGGTCAACAGCCGTCGCGCCAGTGGCCCGCCCAGATTCACCCGGCGCCCCCCGGCCTCGACTTCGGTCGACCCGAGGACCCTGAAAACCCCGCCGACCGGGGCGTGGTCGTGCGGCCGGTCGAGTGCGAGCGGCGCGGAGGGGCCATTCGACGGCGGTTCGGTGCGTACGTCCATCGGCTACCGGCCCCCTGGGTCGAGTTCTGTGACACTCGCCGCGCGCCCGGCGCCTGACGCGCAAGCTAAGACACTAGACGTCTGACGACTATGCGACAACCCTGAGCGGTACCTCAGGAGCTCGCCGTGCCGGCTCCCGACCGCTACACGATCACCAGAATCGCCACCAGAACGACCATCGCGATGCTCAATGCCAAGACCCAGTTCCGGGTGTTCGGGGGCGCCGCATGGGCCGGGGGAGAACCGGCGGGCAGGTCCCGCTTCAGAGGCTGGACCGCTTCCGTCGCCACCGACGCCCGGACCCGCCCGCTGGTCGCCACCGCGGTCGGCTCGGCCTTTGGGGCGGAGGTGATCCCCGGGGCCACGGTGGCCGAGGTCGGTCCGACGCGGTGCCGCCGGAGGGTCGTGGCGGCGGCGCCGAGCGCAACCGTGAACTTGGGGTGGGTATCCACCAGGGTCCGACACCCGAGCTCCTGGCCGACCAGTTCCGCCACCAGCGGTATGCGCGAGGACCCTCCGACGAGCAGCACGGCGCTGAGGTCCGATGGTTCCAACGTGGCCGCGCGCAGGGTGCGAACCAGTGCCTGCGTGGTCGACTCGATGGGGCCGCGCACCATGCCTTCGAACTCGGAGCGGGTCAGGGTGACCTCGAAGTGTCGATCCGGCAGGAAGACCGGGATGGTGGTTTCGGTGTCGTGTGACAGCGATTCCTTGGCCAGCACGCAGTCCTGCCGCAGCCGTGCGACAGCCCGGGCGGTGTGCGGATCGGTCATGTCGAGCGCGTCGAGTGCGCCGCCCGTGCTGTAGTTGACGTATTCCAGGACTGACTCGTCGAAGTCCGCGCCGCCGAGCCGTTCAATTCCCTCCGGGTGGCCCAGGATCTCCACGCCGTCCGGACCGCCGCGCAGAACAGTGGCGTCGAAGGTACCCCCGCCCAGGTCGTACACACCGACGATCTGTCCGTCGTGCAGGTATCGGGCAGCCGCGTAGTGGGCGGCCGCCGCCGCGGGCTCGGTGATCGTCACGGTGTTGCTCAGGTCTGCGTCGCCCAACTCGGCGTTGCCCAACTCGGCGATGGCCGGGACCTCCTCGAACAGTCCTCGGCGGAACGGGCCCCAGTTGGCCGGGTGGGTGAGCACCACCTGCTCCGGCGGTTCGCGTTCGAGTTTGATCACCTGGCGCAGTACGTCACGCAGCAAGGCGCCGAGCAGTTCGGTGACCGCGAAGGACTCGTGGCCGAGCTTGATCGGTGTCGGGTCGCCGAGACGGCGCTTGAACTCGCGGCCGACCCGGTCAGGTTCGGTGATCGCGCGCCGACGGGCCGCGTCCCCGGTGCTGATGGTCCCGTCCTCAGCCAGGTAGACCAATGCCGGCGCAACCACGGACTGAGCGGACAAGGACACCATTCCGACCCCTGAGCGGCGTGCGATCGCCGCCGCTACAAACGTGGTGCCGAGATCCACACCGAGGCTGTACGGCAACGGGCCTCCTCCTGGGTCATCGAGCCCGCCCCGTCGCGCGCGCGGATCGACTGCCGCCGGCGGCAGTCGATCCGGGTGAGGGTCCGGTGCCAGCCGCCGTCCCGGTGGGAACCGGTCGTTGGGTCTAGCGGCCGCCGGTTGTGGGGTCGATGGTGCGGGCGACCTCATGAACCGCGTTGGCGGGGAACCCGCCCTCCTTCGCGTGCTGACGGATGCGCTCCGCATCGGGAGCGACGTAGACGCAGAAGATCTTGTCGTCGACCACGTAGCTATGCACCCATTGTACGTCCGGCATTCCCGTCAGCACTCGATTACTCGTCTCGCTGATTCCGTGGATCTCTTCGTCGGACAGGGACCCGGCGCCGGGGATTTCGCGCTCGATCACGTATTTCGGCATGCGGCGACGTTAACAAGGTGGGAACCGCATAAGCATGCAGTTCTGAAATTCTGTTTTTGCGCTCCTGTGCGGTTCTGTAACTTTTTTGTCACTCGTCTCGGTATCTATTCTGACCGTGTGGCCCGGCCCGGGCCGGGCCACACGGTCACAGCCGCGAGCTACGGGGCGGGCGGGGCCTCCACCACGACGACGTGGTTGCCGTCCGGGTCGCGCAGCATGAACATCAGCGGGGCACCGGGCGTGCGCATCGGCTCCGGATCGATATCGATGCCGCCGACGGCCTTCAGTCGTGCGTGCTCGCCCAGGACGTCCGTTGTCTCCACACCGATCGCGCTGCCGCCGGGCTGACCGCCCCTCGGTGGGTTGAGCGCCAGGCGCGCCCGCGACCCGGGCGGGGCCACCTCGAGCCAGCGCGCCTCGTCGTGCTCACCGAAGCGCATGTCGCCCCGAACCTCGAAGCCGAGCTTCTCGGTGTAGAAGGCGAGGGCCGCGTCCTGATCGGCGACGGTGAACATGACCACGCCGATGTTCGAAAGGGTTGTCGGGGTTCCTGTGGAATCAGTCATGACGGGTAGACCCGGCTCGCACCCGGAACTCATCGGTACTTGGCGGCCCGTGCTGACCTGACCTGAGCGCGGTGTCCCGGCGCACGTGTGACGGCGTTCAGATCTCGTGTCCTCGTCGAAGCATCAATCTCCAGACCGCGTCGACCGCGGGGCGGCCTCGGCTGCTTTCGCGTCGGACGGCGAGCACGGTCTGGTCGGCGCCGGAGATGTTCAGCTGTCGCAGCCGCACCGGCGGAAGCAGCGAGCTCAACTCATCGATGATCGGCATGAAGGAGATCCCGTAGCCCAGGCTGACCAGCGTCGTCATGACCGTGTAGTCACTGCTGCGGTGCACGACGTGCGGTTCGAATCCGGCGTCCCGGCAGAGTCGGGAGAGGTAATGGGTGACCGTTTCGCCGGCTATCCAGTTCTCCGAGCGCAGCTCCGTGATGTCGATCGGGCCCGATGTCTGGTGCAGGCGGTGGTCCGGGGGCAGCACCAGGAGCCAGTGGTCGGTGTAGAGGGGCTCGTGATGAAGGGCCTCCGACGGGTGCGGCGGGGCGTGGTGTTGGTACGACGGCACGACGGCAAGATCGAGCTCGCCGGTCTGTACGGACGCGAGCGCGGAGGCGGCCAGGGTCTGGGTGCTCTCCAGGACCACGCCCGGGTATTCGTCCCGCAGCTCGCCCAGCAACCGGGGCAGAATCCGCAGCGCGGCGGTCTGGAAGAGCCCGACCCGGACCCGGCCGGCCACCGTGGTGCGAGCCTGTTCGATGACGGCGTCGGTCGTCTCGATCTCCTGTTGCAGTCGTTGCGCACACGCCGCGAGAGCGACCCCGGTCTCGGTCAGCCGCAGCCGGCGTCCGATCCGTTCGGTGACTGGTACGCCGACCTCACGCTCCAGAACGGCTAGCCGATGGCTGGCGGCGGAGTGGCTCAGGTAGAGCGCGTCGGCCGCCGCGGCCAGGGTCCCTCGCAGGTTGAGCTCGTGGAGCAGCTGTAAGCCTCGTACATCCGCCATAGTTGCAATTTACTCATCTATTGGGGTCAATAACATGAGCTTGTTTCAAGTCTGAGTGGCTGCTTGTGTGGAGGTGGACCGACCGAACGGCACATCGAAGGAGCGATCAGGGCAGTGACAACAGCAGTGACAACAGCAGTCCAGGGCAAGACAGGCGACATGCCCTACGCCGCGGGAAGCATCCTTCGCGGCACCGCCGATCATGTGGCGAAGTTGAGCGAGGCATGGCGCGTTATTCGCGAGCGGCACGCCCGGGGGCTCCCGTTGCACAACGTCAGCGGTCTGGAACGCGGGTTGCACCTGCCCGACGACCTCTCGCCGTGGGTGCTCGACGACGAATGGGCGGGGGCGCTCTATGGCGAGCCGGTGCGCGCGCTCGGCCTCGAGCATCTCGGCGGGGAGGACGCCGTGCACGACATCGCGGTCACCAACCGCCTGACCGCGGCCATCTACGCCGCCATGCAGGTCACGGTGAGGCCTGGCTCGTCGGTCATCGGGATGTCACCGAGCTACAGCCATCCCTGTGTCCGCCGCGCCGTCCGCGACGCCGGCGGCCGGCTGGTCGAGGTGGTCGGGCTGGCGGCGTTCCGCGCCGCGCTCGATCGGAAGCCCGACGTGTCGGTCGTGGCCCTGACCCGCCTTGCCGTGACCTACGAGGCCATGGCGGAGGCGGACATCCGGGAGGTCGTCCGGCTGGCACACGGGCGCGGAGCCCTTGTCGTCCTCGACGACGCGGGTGGCGCACGGGTGGGGCCCGCGCTGCTCGGCCAGTCCCGCTGCCTTCAGCTCGGTGTGGACCTCGGCGCCACCGGTCTGGACAAGTACGGCGTGCTCGGGCCGCGCGTCGGGCTGCTCGGCGGTCGTGCCGATCTGCTCGCCGCCGCCCGCGCACGCTCGTTCGAGCTGGGCAGCGAATGCCGGCCGGTGCTCTATCCGGCCATCGTGGAGACGCTGCGTGGTTACAGCGACCAACGCGTCCGCGATCTCGTGGCGTCCACCAAGAAGACGGGTGAGGTCCTGCGGGCCCGACTCGGCGACATCGTGGAGAACACGCCGTTCATCTTCAAGCTGACCGGTGAGGCGATCGGAGCCGAGCTGAACCGGCGTTCCGGCGGAGCATCCGCGTCGCTCGCGCCGATCGAGGCGACCGCGACCCTCGCGACCGTCCTGCTCAGGGACCACGGCCTGCTCACGGTCCACTTCGCCGGGCTGCCGCCGGGCACCTCGGCGCTGCTGATCAAGTTCATCTCCGCGCGGACCATGGAGTCCGTCGGTGGCGCGGAGCACTTCGCCGACATGGTCGACGAGGCGCTGACGCGTGCCGCGGCGATCAGCACCGACCTGTCGGCCGTGCGGGCCCTGCTCCTGGGCGAGGCGACGCGCGACGCGCCAGTCGAGGCGCCGACCGCGCGAACCGCCGAACCGATCGGCTCCTGACCGCGCCCATCAGGACTCCGTATAGATCCCCCCGGGACCTCCTCGACCGGGCGCATCATGACCTCGCCGAAGGCAGATCGCCCAGGCGGAGGTGCGGGACGACATGGTGATCACCAGGACGGCGGCATCGCCGGCGCCGGTGGCCAGCGGTGAGGATCGGCATCGACTCGGTGTGCTCACCGGAGTGGCGGCGCTCGGTCTGGATGCGCTGGCATCGTGCGCCTACGGCCCCGAGGCGATCGTGCTGGCGTTGGCCGCCGCGGGGGCGGCCGGTATCCACCTCACGCTGCCGGTGACCTTGCTGATCGTGGCGCTGCTCGCGGTGCTGGTGGCGTCCTACCGGCAGGTGATCGCGGCCTACCCGGACGGCGGCGGCGCGTACACCGTCGCACGGCGCAATCTCGGTCCGGGCGCCGGTCTGGTGGCCGCCGCCTCGCTGGTCGTCGACTACGTGCTCAACGTCGCTGTCTCGGTGGCCGCCGGGGTCGCTGCTCTCACCTCGGCGTTTCCCGCGCTGCTGCCGTGGACATTGGAGCTGTCCCTGGCCGCGCTGCTGGTCGTGGTCGGGATCAACCTGCGCGGCGTGCTGGCCGGTGGCCGGCTGTTCGCGGTGCCCGCGGCGATCTTCGTCGGCGCGCTGGCGGTGCTGATCGTGGTCGGGCTGGTCCGGGGCCACCCGCTGCACCCGCTGCCGGCGCCCAGCCCGGTCACGGTGACCGCCTCGGTCGGGGTGCTGCTGGTGCTTGCCGCGTTCGCGAACGGCTGCGCGGCGCTGACCGGCATCGAGGCCATCGCGAACGCCACCCCGTCGTTCCGGGCCGACCGGGCGGCCCGGGCACGCCGCGCCGAACTGGGCCTCGGTGTCACCCTGGGTGCGCTGTTGATCGGGCTCGCACTGCTCATCCAGTTGTTCGGGGCGCAGCCGACGGACGGCCGGACGCTGCTCTCGCTGCTGGCACAGGGCTCGATCGGCACCGGGCCCGGCTACCTCGTGGTGCAGTTCGCCACGGTCGTGCTGCTGATGGTGGCGGCGAACACGTCCTATGGCGGGTTGCCGGTGCTGCTGGCCAAGCTGGCCGGCGACGGGGCTCTCCCGCACGTGTTCGGGCTGCGCGCCGACCGGCAGGTCTACCGGGCCGGCATCGTGTTGCTGTCCGTGCTGGCCGGCGGGTTGCTGGTGTTCTCCGGCGGTCAGGTCAACGTCCTGGTGCCGCTGTTCGCGGTCGGTGTGTTCGTCGGCTTCGCGCTGTGCCAGCTCGGCATGGTGCGGCACTGGCTGCAACACCGCGGCCCGCGCTGGCGTCCCCGGTTGGCGATCAACGGGATGGGCTGTGTGGCCTCGACCGTCGCCGCCGCGGTGGTCACCGTGGAGAAGTTCACCGAGGGTGCCTGGCTGGTGGTGCTGGTGGTGCCGCTGCTGGTGGCGCTGTTCGCCGCGGTGCAGCGGGCCTACCGGCGGATCGGCGGCGATCTCGGCGTGGACCGGCAGCCGGGGAGTCCGCGCCCGGCGACGTCGGTGGTGGTGGTTCCGGTGGTGGCGATCACCCGGCTGGCCGAGAAGATGCTGTGCACCGCGCTGTCCATGGGGGACCGGGTGGTGGCGGTCCATGTGGTGTTCGGTACCGAGCCCGCCGAGGTGGCCGAGGCCAGGGACTTCCAACGCCGCTGGGTGAGCTGGCAGCCCGATGTGCCGCTGCTGCTGCTCGACTCGGCACACCGGGTGCTCGGTCCGCCGATCGCGCGGTATGTGCGGTCCCTGTCCGAGGAGCACGTGGTTGTGTTGATCGGTGAGGTGCGCCCGGAGCACTGGTGGGAGCGGGTGCTGTTCAACCGGCGCGGGGCCGTGGTGGCCCGCTTCATCGGCCGCAACACCGACGCGGTGGTGTGCGCCCTGCGCTTCCCGCTGCACCAGCCGGAGCGCACCGTGGCCCGGTGAGGCGCTAAGAAGGCGTCAAGACCACCGCGGCTGCCGGCCGCGGTTGTCACGCTGTCCGTGTGTTCGATGTTCTCAAGCGGGTGCTGGTCGGCCGGCCGCTACGCAGCGGCCGGCTCGGTGACACGCTGTTGCCGAAGTGGCTGGCCCTGCCGGTGTTCTGCAGCGACCCGATCTCGTCGGTGGCCTATGCCACCGAGCAGATCGTCCTCGTGCTCGCGGCGGGTGGGTTGGCCGCGTTGACGCTGGCGCCGTGGGTCGGGTTCGCGGTGGTGGTGCTGCTGGTGGTGGTGGTCGCCTCGTATCGCCAGACCTGCTACGCCTACCCCAACGGCGGCGGGGCCTATGTGGTCAGCAAGGTCAACCTCGGTGAGTCGGCCGCGCTTGCGGCGGCGAGTGCCCTGCTGGTCGACTACGTGATGACCGTCGCCGTCTCGATCGTGTCCGGGGTGGTGGCCATCACCTCGGCCATCCGGTCACTGCAACCGCACGCGGTGGCGCTCTCCGTCGGATTCGTGCTGCTGCTGGTGTTGGCCAACCTGCGGGGCACCAAGGAGTCCGGGCGGGCGTTCGCGGTACCCACCTACGGGTTCGTCGGACTGACCATGCTGATGTTCGTTGTCGCCGCGATCAAGGGGTTCACCGGGGGCCTGGCGCCGGCCGAGACCGCCTCCGCGCCGGTCGTGCAGACGGCCAGCTTCGGCGGGGTATTCACCCTGATTCTCCTGTTCAGAGCGTTCGCCTCCGGATGCACCGCACTGACCGGTGTCGAGGCGATCAGCAACGGCGTCCCCGCATTCCGCAAGCCAAAGAGCCGCAACGCCGCGCTCACGCTGACCATGATGGGCGCGCTGGCGATCACCATGTTCATCGGGATCACGGTGCTCGCCGTCGCGCTGCACGCCAGAGCCAGCCCGGACGGCAACCCCTCGGTGATCTCCCAGATCGCCGTCTCGGTGTTCGGGGGCGGGTCGCCGCTGTTCTACCTGTTCCAGGCCGCCACGGCCGGGATCCTCATCCTGGCCGCGAACACCGCGTTCAACGGCTTCCCGGTGCTGGCCTCCATCCTGGGGCGCGATCGGTATCTGCCCCGCCAGCTCTACAACCGCGGCGACCGCCTGGTCTTCTCCAACGGCATCCTGGTCCTCGCCGCGGCCGCCGCCGCTCTGATCATCGGCTTCGACGCGAACATCGACAAACTGATCCAGCTCTACATCATCGGTGTGTTCACCAGCTTCACCCTCAGCCAGTTCGGCATGGTGCGGCACTGGAACACCCAGCTCGCCGAGGTCACCGACCCCGCCGGGCGACACACGATCCGCCGCTCGCAGCTGATCAACCTCATCGGCGCGGTCGCCACCGCGATCGTGCTCGTCGTGGTGTTCGCCACCAAGATCGAACACGGCGCCTGGTTGGCCGTGGCCGCGATGATCGTGCTGTTCTTCCTGATGCGCGCGATCAACCGCTACTACGCCCGAGTCAGCGCCGAGGTCGCCCCCGACGAGACACCGCCGACGCTGCCGGTGACCATGCACGCGATCGTGCTCGTGTCCCGGCTGCACAAACCCGTGTTACGCGCGCTCGCCTTCGCCAAGGCAACCCGCCCCGACGTGCTCGAGGCACTCACGCTGGCCACCGACGAGCAGGAGACCCAAGAGCTCCGCGCCGCCTGGGAACAGCGCGGGATCAGTGTGTCGCTCAAGGTTCTCGAGGCGCCCCACCGCGACCTCCTCGGACCACTGATCAACTACATCCAACGGCTCCGCACCGAAAAGCCCCGGGCGGTCATCGCGGTCTACATCCCCGAGTACGTCACCAAGCGGTGGTGGCAGAACCTGCTGCACAACCAGAGCGCCCTCCGGATCAAGGGACGCCTGTTGTTCACGCCCGGAGTAGTTGTCATCAACGTGCCGTACCAACTCGGCGGCACCAGCCAAGGCTGGCTCGGTACCGACCGCCCACGGCACACCACCGATACCGACCCGGTCACCGCCGCGCTGGCCCCGTCCTATCCGACCTCGCCACGAGGTTAGTGGGGACATCCTCGGCCAGGTCAGCGTTCGGTGCGGGTACGCAGTAGTCGAAGTCGCATCCGTGGTCGGCCTGTAGGACGTGGTCCCGGAACAGCTTGCGGTACCCGTACTCGGATCGATGCGTCTCTGCCGTCGGCAGTGCGGCCCGGCGGCGCCGACGTTCGTTCTCGTCGACCAGTAGGTCGAGGCGGGCGGTCCGCACCGACAGGGAGATTCGGTCACCGTCGCGGACCAGGGCCAGCGGGCCGCCGATGGCGGCTTCAGGGGTGATGTGCAGGACGATCGTTCCGTATGCGGTGCCGCTCATCCGCGCATCGGAGAGCCGGACCATGTCGCGGACGCCCCGGGCGGCGAGCTTGGCGGGGATCGGTAGGTAGCCGGCTTCCGGCATACCGGTCGCGACGGGCCCGGCGTTCCGCAGGACGAGGAAGTCGTCGGGCTCGACGTCGAGGTCCGGGTCGTCGACCCGCGCGGCGAGGTCCTCGAGGGAGGTGAAGACGACCGCGCGGCCGGTCTTCTCGAACAGCGCCGGGTCGGCGGCGGAGCGTTTGATCAGCGCGCCTCGTGGGGCGAGAGAACCGCTGAGCCACAGCAGGCCGCCGGTCTTCTGGATCGGATCGTCGACCGGGTGCACGACCCGAGGGTCCGACCAGGGTGCGGGGCATCGAGGAGTTGGCCGAGCGTCTGGCCGGTGACCGTCATCGCGTCGAGCTCGAGAGAGTCTCGGAGTCGGTGCAGCAGCGCGGGCACCCCGCCGGAGGCGTGGAAGTCTTCCATGTAGTGCGAGCCGGTCGGTTTGAGCGCAACGAGGGTCGGTGTGTCGTCGCTGATCTGGTTGAGCTGGTGGGGGTCGATCGGGATGCCGAGGCGCCCCGCGATCGCGGTGAGGTGGATCAGCGCGTTGCTCGAGCCCCCGATCGCGAGCAGCACCCGCAGTGCATTCCGGATCGACGCGGGCCCAGAACCTGCGGCAGTCGGTGCAGGCGCCGGTGCGTTCACCGCGGTGGCGCCCGGTCATCATCGGGCCGGCGACCAGCTGAATCGCCGGTCTGCCGGCGCTGAACGCACCCATCAGCTGCGCGGGGACGGTTTTGTCGCAGCCACCGATGAGCACCACGGCGTCCATGGGCAATCCCTGCGCGTCGATGCCCACGATCATGTCAATCGGGGTGCGGGTTGTCGCCGGAGTCGTCGTGGGCGAGAGTTGATCGCACCTGTCCGATGGGAGCGACCCGATCGGCACTGAGGTGGGCGGGGACTTGCGGTAATGACCGACAGAACGCCGCCGGGCCCTGGCTCGGTCTGTGGTCGGGATGGAGCCGCGGCGGTCACAGTCGGTGACCGACAGATTGAATCAGGCTGCTAACCGGGGGGTGGATGCGTCGAGGTCGGCCTGAGTCCGGTTCCCGGCGGGAAAAACCGGACTGACGTTGGTCTCGGTGACGATCGACGCGCCAGGGCCGCCGCCGGGCCGCCCTGTCGGTGACGGGGCGTTACCGCCAGCGTAAAACTCTGCCCAAGTGTCACAGTTTCCACGACCAAGGATCTCTAGCCGCGGACCTCGGCCCAGCTCAGCCTTTGAGGCCGCCGCCGAAGGTGAACGCCCCACCCAGGCGCCGGGACACCACGAGGTAGAGCAGCACCGCCGGGAGCGCGTAGAGCATGGAGAACGCCGCGAGCTGGCCGTAGACCACCTCGGCGTACTGGCCGAAGAACGTGTAAACGCTGACCGAAGCCGGGAAGTTCTTCTCGTCCAGCAGCAGCACGAACGGGACGAAGAAGTTCCCCCACAGCCCGACGAAGGTGAACAGGGCGACCACCGCCAGGCCCGGCCACATCAGCGGCAGGACCACCCGGCGCAGCGCCTGCATCGCGGTGGCACCCTCCGTCCAGGCGGCCTCCTCCAGCTCGATCGGCACCGCGTCCATAAAGTTCTTGGCCAGCCAGATGGAGATCGGCAGCGACGTGGTGGCCATGAACAGGATGGTGCCGGTGAACGTGTCGATCAGGTTGACCTGCACGAACAAGCCGTAGACCGGCACCATGATCGCGGTGATCGGCAGCCCGGTCATGAACAGCACGGTGAGCAGGAACGGGCGCTTCAGCCGGGACCGGTAGCGGGAGAGCGGATAGGCCGCCAGCACCGAGCACACCAAGTTCAGCACGGTGGCGCCGCCGCAGAGGATGAGTCCGTTGCCCATCGGCCGGTAGGTGATGTCCTCGGTGAGGATGGCCCGGAAGTTCCCCAGCGTCCACGGGCTCGGCCAGGACAGCGACGGCCCCGCCCCGGCGTCGAAGGCGGCCAGCAGCAGCCACAGCATCGGCACGAGGTAGCAGGCCGCGATGAGCAGCAGCACGAGGTTGACCACACCGCGGCGGACCGGCGGCGAGGCAGTACTCCGCCTCCGGGCCACGGCGGTGCGCGCGCCGGCAACGGTCCCGGCCGCCGGGGTTGACCGTGCGGGGGAGAGCGGGACATGGGTGCTCATGGCTGGCTGTCCCCCAGACGCAGCGTGCGCAGGTAGACGAGGGAGAAGATGCCGCCGATGAACAGCAGGATCAGCGCCAGCGCGGTGCCGTAGCCGAGCTGGGAGAACTGGAAGGCCTGCTGGTAGGCGAACAGCGGCAGCGTCTCGCTCTTGTTGCTGGGCCCGCCCTTGGTCATCGTCCAGATCAGGCCGAACACCGACAGCGTCTGCAGCGTGATCAGCATCAGGTTCGTCGCGATCGAGCGGCGCACCATCGGCAGGATGACCGAGATCAGCTTGCGCCAGGTGCTGGCGCCGTCCATGACGGCCGCCTCCTCGATCTCCTTGGGTACCTCGGAGAGTGCGGCGGAGTAGACCAGCATGGAGAAGGCGGTGCCGCGCCAGATGTTGGCGATCGACACGGCGAGGATCGGTGTGCTGAACAGCAGGTCCTGCGGGGACAACCCGAGCGAGCCGAGGAAGTGGTTGAGCGAGCCGTCCACCCCGAAGAACGCCACCCAGATGTACCCCGCCACCACCTCGGGAAGCACCCAGGCCCCGATCACGATCGCGCTCACGACCGCACGCACGACACTGTTGCCGGCGCGCATGAGCAGCGCCAGCGCCATGCCGAGCACGTTCTGGCCGATGATCGCGGAGACCACCGTGAAGAACACCGTGTAGAGCAGCGACTGGCCGAACTCGACGCTGGTGAAGGCCCGGATGAAGTTGGCGAACCCGACGAACCTGGACCCGGAGGAACCGGTCAGCGCCATGTCGGTGAACGCCGACCAGACGCAGTAGAGGATCGGGCCGGCCAGGAACACCAGCAGCAGGACAACGGCCGGTGCCAACGGCATACCCCGCAGCAGGGTCACCGCCGCCGGGTTGCGGCGGCGGATACCCGTGCTGCCCGGAGCAGGGCTGGGACCAGACCCGCGGCGGGGCCCGGCCGCGACCGAGCTCACGACCCGGCCGCGGTCATCACCGCGTCGCCGGCGATGCCCTTCACCCGCTCGTCATACGTCTTGGCCGCGGTCGCCACGTCGGTCGTCCCGGTCATCACCGACTCCATGGCCACCTGGATCTCGGTGGAGATCCGGGGGTAGAGCGCGTACGCGGGCCGGTAGTGGGTGACCGGGACCAGCGAGGAGAAGAACCCGTTCGTCGGGTTGGCCGCGAGGTACCTCGGGTCCTTGGCCACGTCGGTGCGCACCGGGATCTGGGTGTTGACGATGTCGAACTTCACGTGGTGCTCGCGGTCACTGATCAGCTTGACGAACTCCCACGCCTTGTCCGGGTTCGCCGCGTTCTTCGGGATCGCCCAGGTCCAGCCGCCGGACATACTCACCCGGCCGGGAGCCTGCCCGGTCTGGGTGGGCATCGCCGCCGTGCCCAGCACGCTGTCCCACCGCGGCCACGGGCTGGCGTTGCCGGGCAGCCAGTTGTGCGAAACCCACGAGCCGTCCAGGTCGATCGCCAGCTGGCCCTTGGGCAACAGCTGCTGGGCGACCTTGTACTGGAAGTTCGGGTCCAGCGACTGCGCCGCGGTCGGGCCGAGTTGCTCGGTGTACACCCTGTTGACGAACTGCAGGGAGTCGGTGAAGCCCTTGCTGCCCAGCACCCACTTGCGCGAAGGCAGGTCGTAGAGGGTGTCCGCGGTGCCGTAGAGCAGCATCTCGAAGCCCTGGATCGAGGCCGCCTCGCCGACGCCCTTGCCCGAGAAGATGTTGAACGGGATGACCCCGGGCACCTTCGCCTTGATCGTGCGGGCGGCACTCAGCACGTCGTCCCAGGTCTTGGGCTGCCAGTCGGTGGGCAACCCGGCCTTGGCGAAGATCTCCTTGTTGAACCAGAGGCCCCGGGTGTCGGTGCCGTCCGGAACGCCGTAGGTCTTGCCGTCCAGCGCCTTGGCGGCGCCCTTGGCGGTCTCGCTGAACTGCTGCCAGTCCGGCCAGGCATTGAGCTGGTCGTCCAGCGGGCGCAGGTAGCCGGCCTCGATGTCGGAGTTGATCTGGAAGGTGTCCTCGTACACCAGGTCCGGGGAGGTGCGCGGCGAGCGCATCTGCAGCTGCAGCCTGGTGAGGTAGTCGCTGTCGGCGGCGGTGATCGGCTGCAGGTTCACCGTGATGCCGGGGTTGGCCTTCTCGAACTCGGTTTTCGCGGCGCCGAGGAACTCCTGGTAAACGGGTTCGCCGCCGATCTGTTTGTAGGTCACGGTGATCTTCGAGGTGTCCGGGCCGCTGTTCGAACCGCCGCCGCAGGCCGCAACGGCCACCGCGACCAGACCGGCCACCAGCGCGGCGAGCACCATCCGGTTCCCGCGGGTACGTCGTCGTGTCGGCTGCTCCGTGTGGGTTGCCATCTTCGCCTCCGTCAGTCCGACGTCCGTGTGCCTAGCCGACCGGGAATCGCAGCGTGAGGATCTGGAACGGCCGCAACGCCAGGTCCACGCCGCCACCGTCGAGCGGGGGCGCCGGTGTCTCCGAGCTGGGCAAGGGCCGCTCGAGCAGGTCGGTCACGGTCGCCGCGGTCGCCGGGAAACCGAGCTCGAGACGGGCCGCCGCGCGTGCCCCCAGCGCTTCGTAGAGGCGGACGACCACGTCGCCCGAGCCGTCGTCGGCCAGCTTCACCGCCGAGACCACCACACCGTCGTGGTCGATGCGGATCAGCGGCTCGACCACGGCGTCCCCTGCCACCCGACGCTCGGGCAGGTTGAGCCGGAGACCCTCCCGGGTGGCGTCGGCGAGGTCCGCCCCGGGGACGAGCGCGAAGCTCAGCCGGTGCACGCCCTGGTCGGTGTCCGGGTCGGGGAAGCGGGGCGCGCGCAGCAGGGACAGCCGCACCGTCGTGGTGGTGCCGCCGTCGGGGCGCACCGCGCGGGTGACGTCGTGGCCGTAGGTCGAGTCGTTCACCAGGGCGATGCCGTAGCCGGGCTCGGCCACGTGCAGGTAGCGGTGGGCGCAGATCTCGAACTTGGCGGCCTCCCAGCTGGTGTTCGTGTCGGTGGCCCGGTGCACGTACCCGAACTGGGTCTCCGCCGTCGAGCGCTCGGCCCGCACGTCCAGCGGGAACGCGACTTTGAGGAACGTCTCGGACTCGTGCCAGTCCACCTCGGTGCTGATGTCGACGCGCCCGGCGCCCGGGGCCAGGGAGATGACCTGGGTGGCCGACGACTCGCCGAACCGGCGCACCACCCGCACCGCCGCGGTACCGGGTTGGGCATCCCGCACCGGCTCGAGTGTGTCGAGATCGACGAGGTCGGAGACGGTCCGCCGGTAGGTGTGGTCGACGTCCCAGGCATCCCACTCGGCCGGCAGGTCCGGGTGGATCTGCAGCAGGTTGGCGGGGCTGCCGGGGGCGACGACCTCCCGGTCCGAGGCGAGGTCGACGACGGAGATGAGCAGGCCCCGGGCGTCCACCGCGGCGCGCAGGACTCCGTTGTCCAGGACGTACCCACCGTCGTCGGTCGCGGTGGGGGAGGCCTTCGGCGGCGCCTCGCGGACCGGTACCCCGCCCTGCGCGGGGACACCGTCCCTGGCGTGCGGCGCGGCGTTGAAGACCACCTCGGTGCGGGCGGACTCCGCTCCCTGGTCACTGCCCGCCAGCACCCGCTGGGCGGCGCCGATGATTGCCTCGAGCTCGGCGGCGAGCCGCTGGTAGGTGGCCCGGCTCTCGCGGTGCACCCAGGCGATGGACGAGCCGGGCAGGATGTCGTGGAACTGGTGGAGCAGGACGGTCTTCCAGATCCGGTCCAGCTCGTCGTACGGGTACGGGTGGCCGGCGCGTACCGCCGCGGTGGCCGACCACAGCTCGGCCTCGTACAGCAGGTGTTCGCTGCGCCGGTTTCCCTGCTTGTTCTTGGCCTGGCTGGTGTACGTCCCGCGGTGCAGCTCGAGGTACAGCTCGCCCACCCAGACGGGGGCGTCGGGGTAGTCCTCGTGGGCCTTGGCGAAGAACGTCGCGGGGTGCTCGATCTCCACCCGGGCCGAGCCCTCGAGGTCGCGCAGCCGCGCGGCCCTGGCCAGCATCTCCCGGGTCGGGCCGCCGCCGCCGTCGCCGTAGCCGAACGGCACCAGGGACCGGTTCGCCACACCCTTGTCGGCGAAGTTGCGCACCAGGTGCGCCATCTCGGCGCCGGACAGCTCGGAGTTGTAGGTGTCCACCGGCGGGAAGTGGGTGAACACGCGGGTGCCGTCCAGGCCCTCCCACCAGAACGTGTGGTGCGGGAACTTGTTGAACTGGCTCCAGGAGATCTTCTGCGTGAGGAACCAGCGCGACCGGGACAGGCGCACCAGCTGGGGGAGCGCCGCGCTGTAGCCGAACGAGTCGGGCAGCCAGACCTCGTTCGTCTCCACACCGAGCTTGTCGAGGAAGAAGCGCTTGCCGTGCACCAACTGGCGGGCCAGCGCTTCGCCGCCGGGCATGTTGGTGTCGGACTCCACCCACATGCCGCCCACCGGCACGAACTGCCCGGTCGCCACCTTCTTCCGCATCCGTTCCCACACATCGGGACGGTGCTGCTCCATCCACGCCCACTGCTGCGCCGAGGACATCGCGAACACGAAACCCGGGTCGTCGTCCATCAGGGAGGTGACGTTCGAGACCGTCCGGGCCACCTTGCGCACGGTCTCCCGCAGCGGCCACAGCCAGGCCGAGTCGATGTGGGCGTGGCCGACGGCGCTGACCCGGTGGGCGCTGGCCGCGGCCGGGGCGGCGAGCTGCGGGGCGAGCACGGCGCGGGCCGAGGCGGCGGTACCCGGGATGTCGTTGAGATCCAGTGCGCCGTCGAGCGCCTGTTCCAGCGCGCGCAGCAGGTTCCAGCGGCGCGGGTCACCGGTGCTCAGCTCGTGCATGAGCTGGGACAGCACCTCGACGTCCTGGACGAGGTCCCACACCTGCTCGTCGAACGCGGCCAGCACGACGCGGCGCACGCGGTATAGCGGCTCCTCCCCGGCGGTGAGCACGTCGCCGAGCCGCGTCCCGACGCCCTCGATGAGCGGGTTTGCCGCCGCCTCGACGTACAGGTCGACCGGCTCGCCGCCCTCGGCCCGGTCCGCGATGCGGAGCCAGGTGTTCTGCGGGTTCAGCCCCTTGACCGCGGTGCCGTCGGGACGGTGGACCAGGCCCTCGGCGGAGAAGCCGCTGCGGTCCGGGGTGAACCCGAGGTCGACCACGGCTTCCACCGCGCGCCCGGCCCAACCGGCCGGCACGGACCCGGTGAGGTGGAACCAGCTGGTGCCCCACGCCGGCCCCCACGGCTCGTCGGGACGGACCGGTCGGTACTCGGCGCCCAGGGCCTCGGCGACCGGTGGCGGCTCGCCCGGTGCGTGCCAGACCTGCACCGACAGTGGCACCGCGTCGCCGTGCACCGCTGGTCGCAGCCGTTCGCGCAGGATCCGCGCGATGCGGCGTTCGACGAGAGCACGGTCGTCGTGCATGCAGGCTCCTCGTTGAGGCCGTGGATGCTGGTGGGTGGGACCCGGTCGCGGGACGACCGCCTCCGTCGAGGTAGGACGCTAGATTCAACGCTTTAATGCGTCAATACTGCAAAGTGGTGCCGGCCGGACACTCGGCGGGAAGGGAGGGCGGCAGTGACATCTCCAGCGGAACGACCGGCCGCCGCGCCGCCGAAGCCACCGCCCGGGGTCGCCTTGTTCGAGTGGGTCAAGCAGGAGCTGATCGCCTCCATCGCCCGGGGCGAGTTCTCTCCGGACGAGCCGTTCACCACCCAGCGCGAGATCGTCGAGCGCTACGGGGTGTCCTCGACCACGGCGGTGCGGGCCTTGAACGAGCTGGTGGCCGGCGGTCTCGTCGTGCGTCGCCGGGGCCGGGGCACCTTCGTCACCGACCGCACCCTCCCGCACGTTCCGCAGGGGCAGCGGGTCATGACCTTCGTCAGCCCGGGCTCGGGCGGCGTGCACGAGTCCGAACTTCTCTCCGGGATGGCCGAGGAGAGCGCCGCCCTCGGGTACCGGCTGGCGATCGAGCACGCCCCGGACGTCGCGCGCGAGGAAGCGGTGCTGCGGCGGATGGCGGCGGGCGGTTCACAGGGCGTCATGCTGTTCCCGCATGATCACTCCACGGCGGCGGGCGCGGTGGACGAGCTGCAGCGGCTCGGGGTGGCGGTTGTCGTGGTCGACCGTTACTTCCCTGGTCTGCCGACCGATGCGGTGATCTTCGACGACTTCGCGATCGGCTACGAGGTCACCTCGGCGATGCTCGAGCGGGGGCACCGGCACCCGGCCATGCTGTGGAGCGAGTCCGACGCCACCAGCGTCCGGGACCGGTTGTCGGGCCACTACCGGGCACTGCACGATCGCGGGTTGCCCGAGCTGCCCGAGCGGTCGGCGCTGCGCGTCTACGACCCGCTCGACCCCACGGCCCGGCGCCAGCGCCTGCGCTCGATGCTGGAGTCACCGGAGCGCCTGACCGCCGTGATCTGCGGGAACGCCCCCACCCTCGAGCTGGCTGTGTCCGACCTGCTGGCCATGGAGGCGCGTTTTCTCGGCGCGGTGGAACTGGCCGCCATGGACCAGTTCCTCACCTTCGACATGTCTCCGCTTGCCGTGGTCTCCGCCCGACTGCCCGCGCGTGAGATGGGACGGCAGGCCGCGCGCCTGACCCACGACCGCATCGAAGGAGCTGGAACTCCGCGGCGGCACGTGGTCCTTCGAGCGCCCGTGCACGTGGCCGACCGGGGGCAGAACACCCTCGCCGTGGTTGGTGCCGAGGTAACACAGCGATGAGGTTGCTGGTATCACGATCGAGGATCTGTTCGAGATCGCGGTCGAAGTGGCCGGGGCGGACATGGTGGTGCGCGACTTCGGGTTGCTGGAGGCCGCGGCCGCTCGGCCGGCGGCGTCGGCGTTCGGGACCGACGCCTACCCGGACCTCCAGGTGAAGGCGGCGGCCTTGCTGCATTCGCTGGTGCGCAATCACGCGCTGGTCGACGGGAACAAGCGCTTGGCTTGGGCCGCGTGCCTCGTCTTTCTCGGGCTGAACGGGCAGCGGGTACGCGGGGCCACCGAGGACGAGCGGGTTGAGTTCGTGGTGTCCGTCGCGTCTGGTGACCTGCACGAGTTGGAGAAGATCGCGGACTGTCTGCGAGGCTGGTCCAGGTAGACGCTGCCGGCCGGATCCAACGGGCCGTCGCCACCGGTGGCCCGGCCTGTGATTATCTCGTTCCATGGGCGTTGAGATCACGCGGTTCCTGCGACTGGTGAAGGCTCTGCCGGGAGCTGAGCACAAGACGTCGACCCACTACACGGCGTTCAGCGTGCACGGCAAGAAGTTCGGCTACCTGTGGCCCCGCACCAGCACCGTGGGCCTGAAACAGACGATCTCCGAGCAGCTTGCCCTCGTGGCCGAACGGCCGGATGTGTTCGAGGTGCAGTTCACCACGGGTGGGTTCGGCTGGGTGGTCGTGCAGCTGGAGAAGATCGACCTGGACGAGCTCAGCGAACTTGTGCTCGAAGCCTGGCGGTTGTCAGCGCCCGAGCACCTGCTTGCCGAGCACCCGACGCCGACTGACCTGGTCGAGGCCTGAGCGAATGCCCCTCGGCGGGCTCCTGGTCGGGCCGGCCGCGGGCTGACCCTGCCGGAGGTATGGCCGGGTCAGGGGAGTAGCAGCGTCTTACCGAACACAGCTCGGCGCTCGATGGCGGTGTGCGCGTCGGCGGCCCGGGCGAGCGGGAACGTCTGACCGATCACGGGCCTGATGTGGTCCGCGGCCGCCTCGGCGAGTGCGAGCTCGGTGAGCCGCTTGAGGTCGGCTTCGGTGAGTTGTACGTCCGCGATCCCGCGCACGGTGACACCGCCGCGGTGGGCCCCCGCCGGGTCGACCGCCGCGAACTGCCCGCTCGGAGTCCCGTGCGCGGAGAACCGGCCGCGGGGCGCGATCGCCGCGAACGCGGCCTCGCCGACCCGCCCGCCGACGTTGTCGAGAATGACATCGGCACCCTGGCCGCCGAGCGCGGCCCGCGCCAGTTCAACCCAGTCGGGCGCCTCCAGGTCGATGACGAAGTCCGCGCCCAGCTCGCGGATCCGCCCGAGCTTGCCCTCGTCGCGGGCAAGGGCGACGACGCGGCGCGCACCGCGCGCACGCGCCAACTGCACAGACACGATGCCGAGCCCGCCACTCGCGCCGACCACCAGGACCGCGTCCCCGCTGCCGATCCGGGTGCCCTCGGCCAGGGCGAGCGCGGTGGGACCGTCGTGCAGCAGCGCCGCCGCCGTCACTAGCCCCATCTCGTCCGGCACCGTCGACAACCCCTCCACCGGGACGACGGCCTGCTCGGCGTACCCGCCGCGCTGGCCGGTGTGCGCGACCACGGCCCGCCCGACCCAGGCCGGATCGACGCCATCCCCGACGGCTCGCACCCTGCCTGCAACGGCGTTGCCGGGAACGTAGGGGGGTGTCACGTCGAAGTACTCACCGCCGCCGGTCCGACGGATCATGGTCTCGACCCACAGGACGTCCGCGGCCACGACGGCGATCACGGCCTCGCCCGGGCCCGCGACCGGGTCCGGCACCTCACGCGTCACCAATACCTCGGGTGCACCGAACCGCGTCACCATTGCTACCTGCACGTCGCCACGCTCTCCGTCGAATCGGTCGACCTCGCGAAGTCTCAGACCTCGAGCGCACCGGGGGTCGGCCGTGACAACGCTAGAACCTCAACGATTGTTGATGTCAAGTCCGAGGTCATGGGCTGTGTCAGGAAGGTCCGAGTGCGTCTTCGTTGATCGATCAGCATGTTCGGGCTGGCGCGCAATTTCTCGTCGCCTTAGGTGCGACGGCGCCAGGCGCCAGGCGCCCGGGGTCTACCGCGCCTGGAAGTCGGCTAGGTGCTCGCTGAGCCACTGGTCGACCGGACGGGGCGGTGCTCCGGTGAGCTCGCTGACCAGCGTTGTGCCGTCGGCGAGCCACTCCTCACGGATGGACTCGTCCACTCCGAGCAGGATCTCCACCACCAGCGGTGGGAGCCCCTCGGCGGTGAGGTGGGCTGCCTGTTGTTCCGGCGTGCGTTCCTCGTAGTGGACCTCTTTCCCGAGCAGGTCGCCGAGTCGTCGGGCCACGTCGTGCATGGAGAGCGCTTCGGGTCCGTCGAGGCGGTAGGACCGATGGGCGTGCTCACCCGGTCCATCGCGCAGTACCGAGTAGGCGGCGTCCGCGACGTCGCGGGTGTCGATCAGGTTGACGCGCCCGGAGGCGGCGGAGCCACCCCAGCTGTTGGTGGCCACGCTCGATGCCGCCCGGGCGAGAATGTCGGTGAACGTGGTCGGTCGGAGCAGAGTGGCTGGGAGTGCCAGTTTGGCGATTCGCTCCTCAATCGCGGTGTGCCAGTCGAAGACGATCATCCGCCGTTCGCCCGCGCCCGCGGCCGACAACTTGACCAGGTGTCCCACCGCCTCCTGATCGGCGGCCTCGATCAGGGCGATTTCGGCGTCGACCTGACTGGAGCTGCTTCCGAGGCCGAGGAACAGCTGGTCGAGTCCGCGCACGGCCGATCGGAGACTGCTCGGGTCGTCGAAGTCGAGTCGGCTGATCTGTACCTCGGCGCCCGCGAGACCCGTGGCTGCCTTGCCGGGGTCGCGGGTGAGGGCCCGCACCGGCACGCCATCCGCGATGAGGCGCCGAGCGAGCGCGCCTCCCACCCGCCCGGTGGGTCCCACTACACCGATCATTTAACTGTCTCCCTGAGATCTGAGTGATTGGGCCCGGTCGTTGACGTCATGGTTGATGGCCGCCGCGAGCTGTGGGATCAATCCGTCGTCGCTGAAGCGGTAGCCGAATTCGGCGTAGGCGGTCAGCTCTCGGTGAACCAGCTCTCCGAGAGGGCCCGGGTAGATGCGGCGGGCGAGCACGGCGGCCGCCCGGTACCGCGCCTTTTCGTGCGGCTCCATTCCCGCGGCATTTCCTTCGATCTTAGGGGCTGATGCGGTAAATAGCCGTATTGTCATCGTTGATTCGCCCTCGCTTTGTACCTCGTTCGTGGGCTCGGGAAGATCGTGTGCGCCGCCGGTGAGCAGTGCGGACGCCGTCGCGACGGTGTTCAGCGCCTCACGGAGCAGCGCGATCTGGCCGTTCTCGGCAACGAGGCGCCCCATGAACAGATGGTGGGCCTTTGCCGAGGAATTCCTTGAGCAGGGTTTTTGCGTCAGACATCTTTTCTCCATTATCCGGATGTCGCTCGTTGATGACATGAGGCTCGACGCGGAAGTCGAGCGGTGAGTTCAGCTGGACTGTTCGCGACGTCGAGCGCGGTGCGCTCGGGAGTTGACCTGGTTGCCGCAGGTAGCCGTGTCGTGCCACACCCTGCTGTTGTTCTTGGAGCGGTCGTAGAACGCGACGCCGCATCGCTGTTGGTGACAGAGCTTCAGTCGTCGGAACGAGTCCTGAGCGTGCGCACTCGCGGCTTCAACGGCGATTGCCGACGCCAGCCAGGACGCGCCCGAGCCGACCGGCTCGAGGTGGGCACCTGCCCTGGTGACGGCTATTGCGGCGGTGCCGGCGATCAGGGCGCCACCGCGAGCGTCCTCGGGTTCGCCGATCACCGATCGGAGGGCGTCCCGCACGGCGCGAAGGCGGGGTAGTTCTGCCGCTGTGACCACGAGGTGCGGATCGTCCGCTCCGAGCGACGCGCACCAGTGCGGCACGACCGCGTCGATCCAGTGTTGCGCCGTGTCCACCTGGCCGAGCAGGTCCACCAGCTCCGGCAGGTGATCGATGCCGATCGTGTTGGCGAGTTCCTGGCTGAGCACGAGCGGAGCCTCGGCGAGGCCAGTGCCGAACCGGCTGCTGGCCGGGTGGTCGAAGTCCGCGTGCTCATCGCTCATGGAAAGAAGCATACATGTTTTACTTCTTGCGTCGACGGAACTCTGCGTTGCCGTTCAGGCCGGCTGCACCACACGTCCTGGGGGATGGACGACATCGATCAGGCGAAGGGCACCGGTCACCTGTGCTGGTAGGGGACGTTTGTACAGAGAGCACCACGGCCAGTGATCCATGTTGTTCGCACCGCATTCCGGGCAGCGGCGGTCGCCACCCCGGGGCTGCGCGGTCCGGTGGTTCCGGTCGATCAAGTCCATAGATCTGGTGTCGATCTGGGCTGGCGGGCCGTTATGCCCACGCCCGGTGTGGGTGCCCCGGTGCATTCGATCGGGCGAAATATGGACTGGCCGGTCACGGTTTGCGACCAACCCCACCGGACCTGCGGCAACGTCGAGACCACCCGGACGATCAGCTCAGCCGCGGTGATTGGGGAGGCGGGCCTGGAGCTGACGCAGCTCGGCGAGGTTGTTCTGCAGCCCGGACAGTCGGGTGCTGCGCTGGCCACCGTTGTACTGGGCGGCGTCGGCGGCCGTGCGGGCTGTGTCGGCGGCCGCCCGCAGTCGCTGGTCGTTGATCACGGTGAAGTGGTCGCGCAACGTCCGGTGCACCGCGCGCAGCTGGGTCCGCAGGTCGTCGCCAACCCGGAAGTTCGCCTCGTCCGTCAGCTTGGACACCGCCATCCTGGCCTCGGCCTTGCCGCGTTCCTTGCTGTTCTTGGCGTCCTCCCAGAAGGTGAACACGCCTAGCAGAACCCCGGCCGCGACCGACCAGACGTTGATCAGGACCATCCCGGCGAGGCTGGTCAGCACGCCGACCATCAGGACGCCGCCGTACGACCCGCGCAGGCTGTTGACCGCCCGAGCCACCACGCCGCCCTTGCTGCTCTCCAACGGCGGCATCGGCTTGATCTGGCGCAGTGCCTCGTCGGGGTTGTTCACCCGTACGTCGGGCAGGGCCACCCCGATGTGCGAGCCGTCCGGATTGCCCGCCAACTGCGCGGCTACCTGGGCGGCCAGCTTGCGGGAGCGCTCCCTGGCCAGCTGGAAGTTGGCCTGCACGCTCTCCGCGACCCTGCCGCGCACCCAGGCGTCGAACTGGGGCCACTGCTTGACCGGGCTGGCCTTGAGGATCTCGGCTTCGGCGTCGACCATCACCGTCCGGAGCCGGTCCCGTAGGTCGAAGTCCACCTGCGCCATCAGCTCGGTCGCGCCGTCGCCGAGCGCGAGCTGCCAGTTCACCGACAGTTGTTGGCGCCGGTCCAGCTCGGCGACCGCGCGCTGTTGCCGATCCTGCGCCGAGCCGCCCGCGCTCTGCACCGTGTCCAGCTCGCCGTTCCAGCCCCTGCCCAGCTCCTCGGTCACCGCGCGGATCTCGGCGACCACCGAGTCACGCAGCGCCGGTTCGACATTGGTGCCGACGCGGTCGCGCAGGAAGTCGACGAGCTGCGGTACCCCGGAGGCCGCCGCAACCGACTCGTCACCGCGGCTGCCGCTCTCACCGAGCGCGGCCGAGACCGGGAACAGCGGGATGGGCGGCGCGTCGAGATTGGCCGCCTGCAGCCGACTCCGGTTGGCCCGCTGCACGTCGGCCCACCGGGGGAAGATATCGATTTTGGTGAGCACGCCGACCACGGCGAGGCCCTGCGCCCGGAGTCGAGCCAGCGCGTCCAGCTCCGGCTGGCCGTACTCGTGGCCGGCGTCGGTGACGAACAGCGCGACGTCGGCCGACCCCGGGTCCGGGGTCCGAGCCTGGTTCGGCCCCGGCCGGCCGCGGGCGTCCGTGAAGGTCGCTCCCGGCAGCCGGTTCGCCCGAACCTGGTCGAGGACCCGGGCCAGCGACGTGGCGCCCTGGCCGGGCTCCCCGACGAGCACGACGCGCATGCCTCGGCCGGCCAGCCGGGCACGCGCCCGGCTCAGCCGCTCGATCAGGTCGGGCCGGCCGGTGGCACCGACCAGCTGGTTGGCGTGATCGAGCAGGCTGGCCAGCTCGGCGCTACCGATCAGCTCGGCCTGCCGCGTCGTGACGGACACCTCGACGTCCTACTTCCTCGGTTGCGTCCGCGTCAGTGCTGAACGGCGGTGTGATCGGTGGTCGTGTGCGTGGCGTCGTGTGTCGCCGCCGGTGTGGCGGCGTGCGTCGGGTCCTGTGTGGTCAGGCCACTGCTCAGGCTGTGCGAGGTGGACGGCTCCAACCCACTGCTCGGATCCGTCGGGTGCAACGCCGCCGGGGCCGTGCTGTGTGTGGTCGGCACGCTGTGCGTGCCGGGCGCCGAGCTGTGCACCGCCCCCGGCGCAGTGCTGTGCGTTGTCGGCGTCGGGACGCTGTGTGTCGTCGGCGTCGAGACGTGGTCCGGCTGCACGGTCGTGGTGTGCGGCGAGTGGGTCGGGGCGCCGGTCGAGGGCGCGCCGTGGCCGGCGGTGGCGCCGGACGGGGACGAGCCGCCGAGGTCGGCCTGCGGGACCGCCGGGGCATTCGCCGCCGGTGCCTGGTGCTGCGCCGGCGCGCCGGTGTCCGGCTTCGGGACCGTGTCGCCGGGAGTGGGCTGCAAGCCGGGGTGCGTACTCGTACTGCCCGGTGTGCCGGTGCCGGGCAGCGTGCCGGTGTCGGCCTGTGGCGCGCCGGGGCCGTGCTCGCCGCCGGTGGAGCCGTTGCCGGTGCCCTGTGGGGTGGTGCCTTGTGGGGTGGTGCCCTGCGGGGTGGTGCCCTGCGGGGTGGTGCCACCCTGGTCATGGGTGCCACCCAGGTCGTTGCCGGACCCGGTCTGGGTGTTCTGCGGCGTGTTGCCGGTGCCCAGGCCGTTCTGGTCGTCGTGTTGACCGCGGCTCTGGTTGCCGCTCCGGTCGTCGGTGTGCCCGTTCGACTGGTTGGTGTGCTGGCTGGTCTGCTGGTCGCCGCCGAACAGGCCGCCGAAGAAGCCGCCACCCTGGTTCGACCCCAAGTCCTGGCTCGAGTCCTGGCTCGAATGCTGGCTCGAGTGGCCGCTGGGGTCCGAGCTGGACCGCGATCCGCTGTCGAGCTGGTGCGCCGGGTTCACCGTGGCGGCCTGCTGGACGCTGTGGCTGAGCGGCTCCGAGGCGGCATGCCCGGAGGAGTGCGGGCTGAACGGTGTGGCATTGACCGGAGCTACCGCTGCGGCGGCACTGACGGCGGACGGTGCGCTCTGCGCTGACGCGGAGCTGGTGTCGGCCGAGTTGCTGGACAACGACGAGGGGCTGCTGGAGTAGGTCGGGGCGGGCGAGGTGAACGAGGTGTTCTGCACGGTGGGGCCGTTGCCGATACCGCTGGCCGGCTGATTGTGCTGGTCCCCGACGTGGCCGCGCTGGACGCCGTAACCCCCTCGCCCAGTGTCGAAGCCACGGCTCAGGTCGGCTTGAACGTGCGTTCCGACCTCGTGCCCGGTCTGGTGCTGGTTGTCGGGCCGCGAGTCGCGGTAGTCGCGGCTGTCGTGCCCGCCGTCGCGCTGTCCGTCGCGGTAGTCGCGGTGTCCGCCGTCGCGGTTGTCGTGTCCGCCGCGGTTGTCGTGGTCGCTGTCGCGGTTGTCGCGGTCGCCGTCCCGGTAGTCGTGCCGGGATTCGCGGTCACCGTCGCGGAACTCGTGGCGCGCGTCGCGCAGGTCGCGCTGCCCCTCGTGGCGGTCCTCGCGTGCGTCCCGGAACTCGTGGCGTGCGTCGCGGAAGTCGCGGTCGGCCTCGTGCTGCTCGTGGCGGGCGTGCCGGAGGTCGTCGTCGGCGTCCCGCTCCTCGTGCTGTGCGTCGCGCACGTCGTGGCGCGCTTCGCGCAGGTGGCTGCGGGCCTCGCGGACCTCGTGGCCGTTGTCCGCGTGGCGGAGCTCCTCGCGGGCCTGGTGAACCTCGTGGCGTGCGTTGTGGAGGTCCTGGTCGGCGTCACGCTGCTCGGCCCTGGCCTCGCGGAAGTCGCGGCGTGCCTCGTGTTCCTCGCGGACCCCGTCACGGAAGTCCTCGCGGCCCTCGCGCACCTCGTGGCGCGCGTCGCGGAAGTGCTCGCGGGCCTCGTGCAGGTCGTGGTGCCCTTCGCGGTAGTCGTGGCGAGCGTCGCGGTCGTGGCCGTCGTGCCGGTCCCACTCACGGTGGTCGTGATCGCCGCGGTCGTGATCGCCGCGATCGTGGTCGTGGGTGCGGTGGTCGTGATTGTCGTGGTCCCGGTGGTCGTGGTCCCGGTGGTCACGGTCGTCCCAGCCGCGGTGGTCGTGCTCGCGGTTGTCCCAGCCGCGGTCGTCGTTCCAGCCGTGCCACTGGTTGTGCTCGCCCCAGTGATACCGGTTCTCCCAGCCGCGCCAGTCGTGGTCGCTGCTGTAGTGGTGGTTGCACCAGTCGCGGTACTGATCGTGGTGCCAGTGGGTGGGCTCGTGCCATCCGGGGGGCGGGTACCAGCCGTGCGGGGCCTCCCAGCCGTCCGGCGTCACCCAGCCGACACCGTGCACCCAGATCGGGCCGAAGTAGTCCGCGCCCGGCACCCAGCCGTGCCACTGCTCGTGGTTCTGGAAGTGGTCGCTGTTCTCCCAGCCGCGCCAGTCGTGGTCGCTGCTGTAGTGGCGGTCGCGCCAGTCGCTGTACTGGTCGTGGTCCCAGTGGGTCGGCTGGCTCCAGCCCGGCGGCTGGCTCCAGCCGTGCGGGGCCTCCCAGCCGCGCGGCACCACCCAGCCGACCTGGTGTGCCCAGATAGGGCCCGCGTAGTCGTGGCCCGGCACCCAGGCGCCCGCATCGTGACGGACATCCAGAACGGCCTGGTCGCCGCGCGTGACCTCGGAAGCCAGCCGGCTTGAGGTGATGAACTCGTCGGGCATGATGTGGACCCCTCCAGTAACTGGCCGGTACGCGGCGCTTAACCGGTTTAACGTGCCCCGTCTTCGGTTGGTTACATCGATCCTTAGGGCCGCCTCAGAATTGGCGAGGCGAGATCACCCACCTTTCGCCTGAGACCTGGCTCACACATTGCAGCGTGCGTCACGTCTTTCGGCGCGACGTCGTCCCGCTGCTGGAAGGCGAGAACGACCCTACCTGAGCAGCAGAAACATGCTGGAGACGACGAAGAGCGAGGGGAACCACCCACAAAACGGCCGAGATAATCGAAGCAGCCGGCGACCCGGACAGGATCGTCGCGCTCGTGTCGGAAGACGTGACGGGGTGGATCACGCCGTCTATTCCGGCCGAAATTATGGAAAGTGTCACGCATGGGCGGACAGCGGTGAATCAGGGACAACCAGTACATCCACGGGCTGGGGCGCAGTTAGACGAGGTGCTTGTCGATGAGGCTCCGTGCCGTGTCAACGAGGGTCGCCCGGGCCGGGCGAAGGTGCCAGCCGGGCCCCGCGCTCACCGGCCGCCTTGGGGCGCGTCATGGCCAGGATGTGCAGCTCGACGAGGTCACGGATATCGACGTCGACTGTCCCTCAGGCGGCACGGCCCCAGCCCTTCGTCGCCAGTTCCTCCGCGACGGCCGTCATCGCCTCGTTCACCTGCTCGCTGCCAGCGCGTGCCATGGCGGTGAGCTCGGGTCCGGCGGTCCGCGGTGTGCCGGCGTCGAAGGGTGGGGCCGGGGCGTACTCGAGCATCAGCTGGGTCATCTTGGCGACGTCCTCGCCCAGCAGTTTCGCGAGCACGACGAGGCCGAAGTCGAGGCCAGCGGTGACCCCGCCGCCGGTGATTCGGTTGCGGTCGACGACGACCCGGCCCTCGGCGTACTCCGCGCCGAACAGGGCGAGGACGTCGATGCCGGTCCAGTGGGTGGTCGCCCGATACCCGCGCAGCAGTCCGGCCGCGCCCAGGATCAGCGAGCCGCCGCATACGGAGGTCACGTACTGGGCCCGGGCACCGCGGTCGGCAAGGAACGCCAGAACCTCTTCGTCCGCGGCAACGGGCGCCTGACCCATGCCGCCGGGCACGAACAGCACGTCGAGATCCGTCGGGCAGTCCGCGAAGGTGGTCGTCGGGTGTACGGCGACGTCGAAGTCGGACCGCACCGGATCTGCCGTCTTCCACACCAGGTGGGCCTCGGTCGTGGTGGCGAACGCGGCGTGCGGTGCGATCAGGTCGAGCAGGGTGAGCCCGGGATAGAGCAGCATCGCGACCTTCGGTCGGGCCGGAGCGGTCATGGTGGTTCCTTTCGTGGTTTTAGCTTTGCAGGCATGGCCTGTCACGCGCCGGTGCTGGAGCCGGGCCGGACGATCATCAGGACGGTGACGGCGACCCAGAGCAGGTTGAACACGCCGGTGGCCATGGCGATCCGGGCTCCGGTGCTCGGACCGATCGGGGCCTGCGCGGCGAGCTCGGCCAGCGCGGTCCGCTGCCGGGGGAGTACCAGCAGGGCGAGCACACCCGCGGCGACCGAGGTGAGCCCGATCGAAAGGAGCACCCAGGTGTCGCCGGTGACGTGCATGGCGCCTGCGGTAGCGAACCCGAACACCGGCACCGCGATGCCGATCAGCGCGTAGACCCGGCAGATGCGGTACAGGGTGTGCAGCGATGCGGCGGCCGCACTGTCGCCGGGCGCCGCGGCCGCTCTGCGCAGCGCGGGCGCGAACCTGCTGGCCGCGACGGCCACCGGGCCCACCGTGAGGATCGCGACGAGCACGTGGACGGAGAGAAGGATCTTCGTCATGCATCCCTATCCTCGGGAACGGCCAGGACGGCACCGACGTTAACGATCAGCCGGCGACTCCAATAGTGGCGTTAATGCCACAATCCGCCGGATTCTCGCCAACACCGTTCCGGCAGTTCCACGCACTGATGAGCGTTGGTTGCCGGTCGGCGGCGGCGTACGTTATGGCCATGCACACGGTGGCCGTCCTCGCTCTCGACCAGGTCGTCCCGTTCGACCTGGCCACCCCGCTGGAGGTGTTCGGGCGGGTCCGCCTCCCGGACGGACGCCCGGGCTACCGCGTCCGTGTCTGCGCCGCCGGGTCCCCGGTGGACGCCGGGCTGTTCCGCATCGACGCGCCCTGGACCCTGAGCGCGCTCACCGAGGCCGACACGATCATCGTGCCCGGCCGATCCGTCCTGACACGGGTTCCGGCCGACATCCTGGACGCGTTGCGCACCGCGGCCGCCTCGGGTACCCGGATCGCGTCGATCTGCAGCGGCACCTTCACCCTCGCCGCGGCCGGGCTGCTCGACGGCCTGCGCGCGACCACGCACTGGGTGGCCGCCTCGGCGTTCGCGCAGCGGTACCCGGAGATCGAGCTCGACCCGGATGTGCTCTATGTCGACAACGGGCAGATCCTCACCTCGGCCGGTGCCGCCGCGGGCCTCGACCTGTGCCTGCACCTGATCCGGCGCGACTACGGCTCGGCCGTCGCCGCCGACGCCGCCCGCCTGTCGGTGATGCCGCTGGAACGCGAGGGTGGCCAGGCCCAGTTCATCGTCCACGAGCAGCCGCCGACCCCGAGAGGCTCGGTGCTGGAGCCGGTGCTGCGCTGGATGGAGGACAACGCGGCCCGCGAGCTGTCCCTGGAGGACATCGCCCGGCACAGCGGGATGAGCGCGCGCACACTGCTCCGGCGGTTCCGCGAGCAGACCGGGACCACACCACTGCAGTGGCTGCACCGCGCCCGTGTCCGACAGGCGCAGTTCCTGCTCGAAACCACGGCCCACCCGGTCGACCGGATCGCCGGTCAGGTCGGTTTCGGCTCGCCCACCGCGTTCCGCGACCGCTTCAAGCGGATCACCGGCGTCAGTCCGCAGACCTACCGCGGCGCATTCCAGTAGCCGACGGCCGTCGCTGCGCCGGATGGCCGATTGACCGCTGTCGCCCGCGCGAGGACTCTCATGCTCCTCGTTGACCGGTTGAGCATCGCGAGCGAGGGGCAGCACCATGGCATACGGGATCATCCATTTCTTTGCCGGTGGTACGCAGGAGCAGTACGACGCGACGTTGGCAGCCGTCCATACAGAAGCGGGCAGTTTGCCGAAGGGGCAGATCTTCCACGCCGCGGGTGCCTCAGAAGGCGGTTGGACGATCGTGGCGGTTCATGATTCACGGGAGAGCTGGGAGGCCTTCCGGGACGGGACACTTCTTCCTCGACTGGGGCAAGGCATCGAGGGCGGGTTCGCCGAACCTCCCACGGAGACAGGGTTCGACGCCTACAACGTCATGTCATAACAGCAGGTCGCGCGCCGGGCCGTCGGAACGGATGCCCGGCGCGCTGTCACACCGATCCTGTGGGTTCGACCAGGATCGTCGACGTTCCCCGGGCCCCGGCTGTCGGCTTCGGCCCGCGTCGTGGCACCCGGGCCCCGACCTCTCCCGCGTCACAAGCCGCGGCGACCCCGATGCGACCTGAGGTCAGCGAACGCCCCGGTGCGGTGACCCGCTGGACGTCCGTCAAATTCGGCCGCATCCTTGAGGTTCGTCGCGGGTGCGAGTGACCGAACTAGTGTTTTCCCTGGAACCGCCCCGGAATCGTTCCCTTTCAGGTTCTTTACAGGTTTCATCCAGACTGTTTGCAGCATCGGCTGGGATGGTGGTAAGAGCGCCGCCGTGGCCGGCTCGAATCAGTAGGATGAGGATCTAGAGGGTGCCGAGGTTAGGGACAATGACCGAGCTTGACGGAGCCGCCGGCTTTGCGCAATTCGGCGTGGCGGAACTCGCAGTGCGCCTCCAGAGCCCTATTTCGCGAGGGACAGCCCGCGCATGATTGTGCGAGACATTATCTCGATCGCCCTGCGCGGTCTGCGGTCGCACAAGCTGCGCTCCGGCCTGACCATGCTCGGGCTGATCATCGGCGTCGCCGCGGTCATCCTGCTCACCTCGCTCGGTCAAGGCCTGACGGCCTCGGTCAACGCCGCGGTCGAACCGATCGCGAACAGCATCACCATCGTGCCGAAGGTGTCGCCGATCCCGGGGGGCCCGTCGGCCAAGCCGCTCACCGACGACGACATGGCGGCGATCGCGAAACTGCCGCTGGTGGCCGACATGGTGCCGTCGGTGACCGGATCGACCGTCGGAGCCGCCGGCCAGGTGTCCAAGGCCGTGACGGCGTCCACCCCGGGGGCGCAGTACCTGTCCGGGTCGGTCACCGGAACCAGCTTCAACTACCTCTCCGCGCAGCAGAAGAAGCTGGCCTACGGATCGTTCTTCACCGAGGCGCAGGACAAGTCCGGGGCCAAGGTCGCGGTCCTGGGACCTCTGGTGGCGACCGCGCTGTACGGGCCGAGCCCACAGGCGGCGATCGGTCGGACACTGCGTCTCGACCATGCCCTGTTCAAGGTCATCGGGGTGATGCAGTCCTACGGCGCGGCCAGCGACAACGTCATCATCATGCCGGTCAAGGCCGCCCGGTCGGGCGTGTTCGGCAACGGCATCGGGGGTAACGAGCTCAGCTCGCTCACGGTCAAGGCCACCTCAACGGCTCAGGTGGCGGCCGCCAAGGCCCAGATCATCGAGGTCCTGCGCGAACAACACCACATCACCAACCCCGATTTCGACGACTTCCAGGCGCAGGACCTCGGATCTCGGCTGGCCACCTTCACCGGGCTGATCCAGCTGATCACCGGCGCCGTCCCGGCGGTCGCGGCCGTCTCGCTGCTGGTCGGTGGCATCGGCGTACTCAACATCATGCTCGTGTCGGTGACCGACCGGACCCGCGAGATCGGTACCCGCAAGGCCATCGGCGCGAGCGACTCGGCGATCCTGTCCCAGTTCGTCCTGGAGGCGATCACCCTGGCCGGGTTGGGTGGGCTGATCGGCGTCGGCTTGAGTGTCGGGCTGATCGTGGCGCTCAAGGAGGTGCTCGCGAGCCTCGGCGCCGGCGGTGGCTTCCTGAGCTCGTTCAGCCCGGTGCTGTCCATCACCCCCATCGCGGTCGCGTTCGGGATCAGTGTGGCCATCGGGCTGCTGGCCGGGGGCTACCCGGCCTGGCGAGCGGCGCGGCTGGAGCCCATCGAGGCGCTTCGTTTCGAGTGAGCGCCACTCCGAGTCGGGCGAGCACGGCGCGGCCGGCGGTGTGCGGGCCGGACCGCGTCGTCGAGTCCCACAGGTCCCGGTGGCCACCTAGCTGGACGTACGGCGGACCACACTTCCCCGAAGTTTCGTATCCAGAATCATTAAAGCATCGCTATAATTTGACCCTCAGTCAGAGACAGCACCGCCATGTCGCCCGACGTGGGGCCATCATGCCTTCTTGCAATCTAAGAACAGCTTTGTTTTAACTTTCCGGAAAAGGCTTGCTTATGCCGGCGATACACCTATCCCAGATGCTGACCACCCGTCAACGTGCGGAATACGCGGACGGGTGGCCGGGAGACAGTGACACAACAGCGGTGCTGTCGTCCGGACAACGGAGGCTGTAGGCGCTGGCACAAATGGGGGGTGCCAGCGCCGCGTACAACGAGCCCATGGCCTTCCGGCAGGCACCGCTGCGGTCATCTGCCCATCTTGCCGGCTTGATGCCGGGAGATGCCGTGTCGGAACAGGGTGGCCAGGTTGTTCACCGCTGTCGCCGCGGCCTCGGTGTGGCCGGAGTCGATGGCCTGACGGAATGCCGCGCGGGCGCCAACCACATCACCCTGCCCGTTGAGCAGGACCCCCAGGTTGAGCACCGCCTTCGGCGCCCACTCGGCGTGGCCCGAGTCGACGGCCCACTGATACGCCGTTCGGGCGCCGATCACATTGCCCTGGCCGGCGAGCAGGACCCCGAGGTTGAAGGCGGCCTTCGGTGCCTGCTCAGCGTGACCGGAGTCGACGCCGCGCTGATAGGCCGCACCGGCGGCCGCGACCAGCCCGAGCTGGGTGAGAGTGATTCCCAGGTTGACCGCCGCCCTCGGCGCCGCCTCGGCGTGACCGGAGCCCATGGCCCAGTGGAACGCCGCCCGGGCACCGACCAGATCGCCCTGCCTCTTGAGCATGACCCCCAGGTTGAGCGCCGCCCTCGGCCCCCACTCCAGGTCGCCGAGGTTGACGGCCCGCTGGTAGCTCGCCTGAGCGCCCGCCACGTCGCCCCGCGCGTTGAGCAGGTTCCCGAGGTTGTACGCCGCCTTCGGCGCCTGCTCGGTGTCGCCGGAGTTGGCGGCCCACTGATAGGCCGCCTGGGCACCCGTCACGTCCCGGTGCTCGGTGAGCAGGATCCCCAGGTTGAGCGCCGCTTTCGGGGCCCACTCCGGGTGGCCGGAGTTGATGGCCCGCTGATAGGCCGCCCGGGCACCCGCCACCTGACCGAGCTCCATGAGCACGTTTCCGAGGTTGAACGCCGCCTTCGGCGCCTGCCTGGCGATGGCACGCTGTTTCGCGGCCTTTGCGCGCCACGCCTTCACGGCCGGCACCGCAACGAGGGCCGACACAATCACGAGGGAGGCGATGGGGGACCAGCCGAGCACCACCGACAGCACGATCGCGCCGATGAACACGGCCAGAATCGGCTCGAGGTAGTCCGACGGATTTCGCTGACGGACCGCCTTCGCGGCATGGTTGACTCTCGACGCGCCCCACGACGAGGGCGACGCGGCATGCACAGTCATGGACGCCGCCCGCGCGATCAGATCCATAGTGGCTCTCCCTCAGCACTATTTGGATCGCGGCAACCGAGAGGCGTGTTACAGAGTGCGCCTCGGTCACCTGGAGCGATGCGCTGACAGCTGGGCACAACGACCTACGGCCTACGGTCCGAAGGTAGTCAGGAACCGGTCGCGGAATGCGTCCATCCGCCAGACCGGGGCCTGTGGTCCGGGCTTCAGTCCATTCTGCCAGCCCCACCCGCTGACCCGGTCCAGAACGGCTCGGTCGTGGGCCACGATCGTGATCGGTACGTCCCGGCTGGCGCCGTCGCCGACGACGATCGGGGCGGGCTGGTGGTCGCCGAGGAAGACGAGCACGAGGTTGTCGCCGCCGTAGGTCTCGACATAGGAGATGAGGCTGTCCAGCGAGTACTCGATCGAAGTGCGGTAGTCGGTGCGCACCCGGGTCGGGTCTCTCGTCAGGATGGCCTGCGGTTCGGCGTTCTCGCCGGACATGGAGTCGTAGATCGAGCCGTCACCGACGTCGGCCCAGCTGACCGGCCGGGGCAGGGGCGACCACGGCGCGTGGCTCGACATGAGCACGATCTGGGCCATCAGCGGGGGGTGCTTCGGTATCTCGCGCTCGTCGCGTTGGAAGGCCAGCAGGGTGTACTGGTCCGGCATGGTGGCAAAGCTGAACCGGGGACCGCGGTATCCGAGGTCCCAGGATGCGTAGAGCTTGTCGTAGCCGTAGAACGCGGCCTCCGGCCAGTCCGAGGTAACGCCCGGCATGACCCCGACCGTCCGCCAGCTCGCGCGCCTGAATGCGCTGGTGAGGGTCAGCCGGTCGCTCGCTTCGAGGTCGCGGTAGCGCTGCTGGTTGTCGATCCAGAGGCCGGACAGCAACGTGGAGTGGGCCAGCCAGCTGCCGCCGCCCGAGGTGGGCGAGGTGAGGAAGGCGCTCCGCGCGGCGAACCCGGCCGCGGCCAGCCGGCGGTCCCCGTCCGCGAGCAGGGCGTCGACCTGGGGCGCGAACTCTGGGTCCTGGATCGCGCTGCGCCCGTAGCTCTCGATGAAGGTGAGGACGACGTCCTTGCCGCGCAGGGCGGTCAGCAGCTTGTCGTCCGGGGTGTTCCGGAAGGGGTCGACAGCGAGCTGCGCGGCGAACGCCTTCCGGTCCCGCAGGTCCGCGCGCATCTGGAGCGCATGGTCGTAGGCGAGGCCGGCCGCGCTCCCGGCAGCGACCGGCACGCCCGGGACGATCTGCGCGCCGAGCAGGGCGCAGCAGACCCAGACGACTCCGAGTGCGGCGACGGCCCGGGTCGCGATGGTTCTGCGCCGCACCACGAGCTGGGTCAGGCGCAGCACCGACAGCGTCACCAGGAGCAGCACGGCGGCGGCGAGAACCGCGGCGGCGGCGACGGAGCCGATCGCGCCGAGCTGGCCGAACGAGGCTTTGACGAACCCCACCGCGGCTCCGAGCAGGACCCAGTCGATCACCGGGTCGAACGGCCGGGCGAGCACCGCGGCGAAGCCCATGTCGAAGATCTTCAGGATGGTCAGCAGCCCGAGGGCGACCCCGGCCAGCACCGCTGCCACCCGCCTCGACCTCGCCGGCAGGAGGAGAAGGAGGGCGACGCCGAGGAGTCCCTCGATCGGGATGCGCACGAACGCGCCGGGCGTGAGGTGGGCGGTGCCGTTCGGGGCGATGAGGGCGACGAGCACGAGCAGGCCGGCCAGGGCGGTGGCCACCCGCGCCGCGACACGACGTGCGGTCACGGCTGTGGCCGGACCATCGGGGTTGCCGCCGAGGCTGTCATCGGGCCTGCCGCGGACCGTCGAGGGCGGGCGTTGCGCCACAGCCATACCACGTCGTGGCCGAAGGACCAGACCAGCAGGGCCAGCGCCGTCGACACCACCGCGACCGCGATCGGGCGCGGCAGGACCTCGCTGGCGGCCACCACGAGGACGATCCCCTGCACCGCGGCAACGACCTTGGCGGAGTACCTCGTCGGCAGCGCCGACCCCAGCCACGGTGCGATCCAGCCGGCCGCGACGAAGGCGTAGCGCATGGCGCCGATGGCCAGCACCCACGGGCCCAGCAGCGCGGCGACGTGGACGCTCAGCACGAGGAGGAGGAACGCGTCGACCTCCATGTCGAAGCGGGCGCCCAGCGCGGACGCCGTCCCGCTGCGCCGGGCGACCTGGCCGTCCACCGCGTCGAGGACCAGCGCCACCGTGGCCGTGCCGACGAGGGCCGCGACGACGGGCTGTGCGACGGGGGTGGCGCCGTCCCAGAGCGCCTCCGTGACGAGCGCGGCGACGCCCCCGACGAGCACTGCCCGCACCAGCGTGACGAGGTCGGCCGGTCCGAGCGTGGTGACCCCGGCTCGCCAGACGGCGGCGGCCAGCAGAGCCCACAGGCCCAGGGTGTACCCGATCCCGGCCAGCCAGCCCACCGGGCCGAGGTCGGCGCCGGCCGACAGCGCGGCGAGCAGGACGACCTGGACGCCCGCACCGACCGCCTGCTGCTGCTCGGCCCTCGGCAGGGCCGTGGCCATCACGGTCATCATGGAGTCTCTATACACGGTTCTCAGCACGGATTCGACGCGGTTGCGGTTCACCGCGAGCGGGAGACATGACGGAGGTCGCACCGCGCCGGCCGCTGGCTCCGCGCTCCGGGCGAGGGCGGTCGCGCACGGCTACCTCGATGCGGCGGCGGGCTCGGGCTGGGATCCGAAGGCGGTCAGGAACCGGTCGCGGAAGGCGTCCATTCGCCAGACCGGGGCGTTCGGGCCCGGTTTCAGACCGTCCTGCCAGCCCCACCCGGAGATCCGGTCCAGGACGGCCCGGTCGCGGGCGACGATCGTGATCGGGACGTCCCGGCTGGCACCCTCGCCGGTGACGATCGGGGCCGGCTGGTGGTCGCCGAGGAAGACCAGCACCAGATTGTCGCTGCCGTGGGTTTCCACGTAGGAGATGAGGCTGTTCAGCGAGTACTCGATGGAACGCTCGTACTGGGTGCGCACCTTGGCCCGGTCTCGCCACACAGCGCCCTCGGATTCGCCCTCCTCGGCCATCGGGCCGTAGACCGAGCCGTCCCCGACGTCGGCCCAGTTGATCATCCGGGGGAGGGGGGTCCAAGGCATGTGGCTGGAGGTGAGGACGAGCTCCGCCAGCAACGGGCCGCGGCCGGGCCTGGCCATCTCGGTGCGGTCGAAGGCCGACAGGGCGTACTGGTCGGGCATGGTGGACCAGCCGAACTTGGGGCCGCGGTAGGGGAAGTTCTCGAACTCGTAGACCTGGTCGTAGCCGTAGAACTTGCCCTCCGGCCAGGCCCCACCGGTGTTCGGCATGACGCTGACCGTCCGCCAGTTCGCCCGCCGGAAGGCGCCGGTGAGGGTCAGGCGGTCGCTGGAGACCAGGGTGCGGTCGCGCTGGATGGTGTCGATCCACAGGCCGGACAGGAACGTGGCGTGGGCCAGCCAGCTGCCGCCGCCGGCCACCGGTGAGGTCAGGAAGGCGCTCCGGGAGGCGTACCCGGCCGCGCTCAGCCGGCGGTTCCCGTCGTCGAGCACCGCACCGACCTTCGGCGCGAACTCGGGGTCCTGCACCGCGTCGCGCCCGTAGCTCTCGACAAAGGTGAAGAGGACGTCCTTGCCGCGCAGTCCGGTCAGCAGCTGATCGCCCGGGGTGTCGCGGAAGGCGTCGACCGAGGCCTGGCGGGCGAACACCTGCTCGTCGTGAAGGCTCACCGGCACCTGGCGGGCCTTGGAGTAGGCGAGGGACGCCAGGCTCCTGGCGGCGACGGGCACCGGGGTGACGATCTGCGAGCCGAGCACGGCGCAGGCGACCCAGACGGGCGCGAGCACCGCCACGGCCCGGATCGCCGCCCTTCGGTGCCGGGCGACGAGTCGGGTCAGGCGCAGTACCGACCGGGTCATGACCACGAGCACGCAGGCGACCAGGCACACCACCGCGAACCCGGTGCCGATCGCGCCCGCCCGGCCGAGGGAGGCAGTGAGGAACGCCGCGGCGTCGCCGGTCAGGGTCCAGTCGAGCACCGGGTCGAACGGGCGGGCGAGCACCGCTCCGAAACCGTAGTCGAGGATCTTCAGGATGGTCAGCAGACCGAGGACAACGCCGCCGAGCGTCGCCACCGCCCGCCTCGCCCCGGTCGGCAGGACGAGAACGAGGACGACGCCGAGGAGTCCCTCCACCGGGATGCGCAGGAGCGCGCCGGGAGTCAGCTGACCGACCGTTTGCGGTGCGATGAGGGCGAGGAACACGAGCAGGCCGGCGCCCGCGGTCGTCACCCCGGCCGCGATCTTGCGCCAACCGCCGCGGCTTGTCCCGGCGGTCTGCTGCTGGGTTGCCCTCGGCCGGACTACGGTCGTCATCCAGGCTCTGTCCATCTCACTCAGCACGGATTCGACGCGGCTGGGGTTCACCGCGGATTGGAGAAATGACGTGGAGCGCATCGCGCGGGCCTTCTGGCTCCGCGCTCCGGGCGAGGGCGAGATCCGGCCGGTCGCCCTGCCCGGGCCCGGCCCGGACGACGTGGAGGTCCGCACGCTCTACTCGGGGGTCAGCCGCGGTACCGAGACCCTCGTCTTCGGCGGCGGCGTGCCGGAGAGCCAGTTCACGGCGATGCGGGCGCCCTTCCAGGACGGCGAGTTCCCCGGCCCGGTCAAGTACGGCTATCTCAACGTGGGGGTGGTCGAGCACGGCCCACCGGCGCTGCTCGGCCGCGCGGTCTTCTGCCTCTATCCCCACCAGACGCGCTATGTGGTGCCGGCCGCCGCCGTGACGCCGATTCCCGACGACGTGCCGCCGGAGCGCGCGGTGCTCGCCGGGACCGTGGAGACCGCGGTGAACGCGCTGTGGGATGCCGCGCCGTTGGTCGGCGACCGGATCGCCGTGGTCGGGGCCGGGATGGTCGGCTGCAGCGTCGCCGCGGTGCTCGCCCGCTTTCCCGGTGTCCGCGTCGAGCTGGTCGACGTCGACCCCGCGCGCGCGGTCGTCGCCAAGGCGCTCGGCGTGGGGTTCGCGGCGCCCGAGCAGGCGGCGGGGGAGTGCGACCTGGTGGTGCACGCGAGCGCCACGGAGGCGGGCCTCGCTCGATCCCTCGAGCTGCTCGGCGACGAGGGCGAGGTCATCGAGCTGAGCTGGTACGGCGACCGCCGGGTGCGGGTGCCGCTCGGCGAGTCCTTCCACTCCCGCCGCCTGGTGGTGCGCAGCAGCCAGGTGGGCGCGGTGGCACCGGCGCGGCGGGGGCGTCGCAGCTTCGGCGACCGGCTGGCACTGGCACTGCGCCTGCTCGCCGACCCCGTGTTCGACGCGCTGGTCACGGACGAGAGCCCGTTCGAGGACCTGCCCCGGCTGATGCCTCGTCTCGCCGGCGGTGAACTTTCGGCCCTGTGTGTCCGTGTCGTCTATTGAGCAGTCGTCTATTGAGCAGGTAGCAACCCGTCGGGAGGATCGGTCTTGTTCAGCATCACCGTCCGCGATCACGTCATGATCGCGCACAGTTTCCGGGGCGAGGTCTTCGGTCCGGCGCAGCGGCTGCACGGCGCCACGTACGTGGTGGACGCGTCGTTCCGCCGTGCCGACCTCGACGCCGACGGCATCGTCGTCGACATCGGGTTGGCCACCCAGGAGCTCGGTGCCGTGCTGGCCGACCTCAACTACCGCAACCTCGACGACGAGCCGGCGTTCGCCGGCGTCAACACGTCCACGGAGTTCCTCGCCAAGGTCATCGCCGACCGGCTCGCCGACAAGGTGCACGCGGGCGCGCTGGGCGCGGGGGCCCGCGACCTGGCCGGGATCACCGTCGCGCTGCACGAGTCCCACGTCGCCTGGGCGACCTACGAGCGCTCCCTGTGAGCGAGAGTCCGGTGAGCATCGCAGCGAGCGCCAGCGAGCGAGGAGCGGAGCCGGGCTCGCAGCGAGCCGTCAACACCGTGAGCGAGAGTCCGGTGAGCATCGCAGTGAGCGCCAGCGAGCGAGGAGCGGAGCCGGGCTCGCAGCGAGCCGTCAACACCGTGAGCGAGAGTCCGGTGAGCATCGCAGTGAGCGCCAGCGAGCGAGGAGCGGAGCCGGGCTCGCAGCGAGCCGTCAACACTGTGAGCGAGAGTCCGGTGAGCAGCACCGGCCTCCGCTCGGTGCATGTCGTGGTGCCGGCTGACATCGACGACGTCGCGGTGCCGAGCGGCGGCAACGCCTACGACCGCCGGGTCTGCCTCGGCCTTTCGGCCACCGGCTGTTCGGTGCACGAGGTCGCGGTCGCGGGAGGCTGGCCCCGGCCGGACACCGCTGCCCGCGCATCGCTGGCCCGCACCCTCTCGGCCCTGCCCGACGGCGCCGTCGTGCTCCTCGACGGGCTGGTGGCCTGTGGCGTCCCGGACGTCGTCGTCCCACAGGCGCGCCGGCTGACGCTGGTCGTTCTGGTGCACCTGCCCCTCGGCGACGAGGTGGGCGCGGCCCCGTCGGCCGCGGCGGCGCTGGCCGCCCTCGAGCGGGAGACCCTGCGCGCCGCGAGCGCGGTGGTGGCCACCAGCCCCTGGGCGGCGCGCCGGCTCGCCGCGGAGCACGGGCTCGACCCCGACCGGATCCACGTCGCCACCCCGGGCGTCGATCACGCGCCGCTCGCACCGGGCACGGACGGCGTGAGCCGCCTGCTGTGCGTCGGGTCGGTCACCCCGACCAAGGGGCAGGACCTGCTCGTCGAGGCACTCGCCGCCGTGGCCGACCTGCCGTGGAGCTGCGACCTCGTCGGGCCGCTGCGCCGCGATCCCGCGCAGGTGGCCGCGGTCCGGCGCACCATCGAGCGCCACGGGCTCGGCGACCGGGTGCGGCTGACCGGCCCCAGGACCGGCACGCGGCTCGCCACGTCCTACGCCGAGGCCGACCTCCTGGTCCTGCCGTCCCGCGTCGAGTCCTACGGGATGGTCGTGACCGAGGCACTGGCCCGGGGGATCCCGGTGCTCGCGGCGGCCGTCGGCGGGGTACCGGAGACCCTCGGCCACGACCCGGACGGCGCCGTACCGGGGATCCTGGTGCCCCCGGACGACGTCCCGGCACTCGCCGCGGCCCTGCGCCACTGGTTCGGCGGGCCGGCGCCGCGGGATCGCCTGCGCCGTGCCGCCCGAGCACGGCGCGGCACCCTGGACGGGTGGGAGGTGACGTCACGATGCCTGGCCGGAGTGCTGGAACAGCTGCCTGGGACGCCAGGCTGAGCGTGCCCGGGTCGCCGGTCTGCGCACCGGACTGGCTCGCGCTGCGCGAAGGCGCCGACGCCTCGGCCCGGTCACCCGAGCTGGTCGAGCGGCTCCGCGCCCACCTGACGGCCGGTGCCCGGCCCGGTGCTCCGGCGGTGATCAGGGACCTCGGCTGCGGCACCGGCTCGATGGGACGCTGGCTCGCCGGCCGGCTGCCCGGCCCGCAGCGCTGGATCCTGCACGACCGCGACCCCGGCCTACTCGCCCGCGCGGTCGCGGGCCTGCCGGGCGCGGCCGCCGACGGGTCTCCGGTCACCGCGCGAACCTGCGAGGGCGACCTCACCAGCCTGCGCGCCGCGGACCTCGCCGGGACGTCGCTGGTCACCGCGTCCGCCGTGCTGGACCTGCTCACCGCCGAGGAGGTCGACGGGCTCGCCGCCGCCTGTGTGCGGGCCGGCTGCGCCGCGCTGCTGACCCTGACGGTGATCGGGTGCGTCGAGATCGCCCCCGCCGATCCGCTGGATGTCGCGTTCGCGGCCGCCTTCGACTCCCACCAACGGCGGAACACGGGCGGCAGGCGCCTGCTCGGCCCGGACGCCGGCGCCGCCGCCGTCGACGCGTTCGCCCGGCGCGGGGTGGCGGTGCACAGCCGGCCAAGCCCGTGGTCTCTCGGTGCCGAGCGGGCCGAGCTGGCGCAGGAGTGGCTGCGGGGCTGGATCGGCGCCGCGTGCGCGCAGCAACCGGACCTCGAGCGGCACGCGGGCGGCTACCTGCGCCGCAGGCTCGACGCCAGCTCGGCCGGGGAGCTGCGGGTCGTGGTCGGCCACGTCGACGTGCTCGCGCTCCCGGGGGGTGCGTCGTGATGCGCCGGCTCTGGCCCTGGCTGCGGGTGTTGCTCGGCGTCGGCATCCTGGCCGCGCTCGCGGTGCGCCTCGGCACCGGCGCCGTGGTCGGCGGCCTGCGGGCGATCGGGCCCGGGGCGGTGCTCGCCGCGCTCGGTATCGGCCTGCTGACCACGGTGTTCAGCGCCTGGCGGTGGTGCCTCGTTGCGCGCGGTCTGGGCCTGCGGTTGCCGCTGGCGACGGCGGTAGCGGACTGCTACCGGGCGCTGCTGCTCAACTCGGTGCTGCCGGCGGGGGTACTCGGCGACGTGCACCGGGCGGTGAGCCACGGCCGGCAGGCAGGGGACGTCGGTCGCGGCGTCCGCGCGGTGGTGCTCGAACGGCTCGCGGGCCAGGTGGTCCTGATCGTCGTCGGGGTGGGGGTGCTCGCCGCCCACCCGACCCTGCTCGCGGCCGCGGTCGGCGGGTTGACCTCCGGCCGGGGGGTCACCGTCGGGACGCTCACCGTGCTCGCCGTCGTCCTCGCCGTTGTCCTCGCGCTCGGGGCCGCGGCGGTGCGCGGCGGCCGCGCGTCACGGCTCCGGGACGCGGTGCGGGCGGGCCTCGCGGACGTCCGCGCCGGCGTGCTGTCCCTCGGCACCTGGCCGGCGGTGGTCCTGCTGTCCGCGGCAGCGCTGGCCGGGTACCTCGCGCTCTTCGTGGTCGCCGCACGGGCCGCCGGATCCCAGGCCACGCTCGGCGAGCTGCTCCCGCTGCTGGTGCTGGCGCTGTTCGCGATGGGACTGCCGCTCAACATCGGCGGCTGGGGACCCCGGGAGGCCGTCAGCACCGCGGCGTTCGGGGCAGTGGGGTTCGGCGCGACGCAGGGGCTCAGCACCGCCGTGGTGTACGGGGTGCTCAGCCTGATCGCGTGCCTTCCCGGCGTCGGCGTGTTGCTGCTGCGGCGCCCGATCAGCCGGTGCCCAGCCCCGCGGCCGGAGGCTAGGGTGGCGGGGTGCTGATCCTCGTGCGGCATGGCCAGACGGACGCCAACGCGCGCGGACTGCTGTTGGGCCGGGCCGATCCGCCGCTGAACGAGACCGGGTACCGCCAGGCATGTGCCCTGGCCGCGGCACTTCCGCGCGCGGAACGCATCGTGTCCAGCCCGCTGACGCGCGCGCGGCAGACCGCCGCCCTGCTTGCCGGCGCGCCGCCCGGCACCACGGACGTCGAGGGCGTCGAGGTGGACGCGCGGTGGATCGAGATGGACTACGGCGACCTGGACGGCAGGCCCGCGTCGGCGCTGGACGAGACGTCGTGGCGGACCTGGCGGCAGGACCCGGACTTCGTGCCCGCGGGCGGTGAGTCTCTCGCGGCGGTCTGTGCCCGGGTGCGTGAGGCCTGCCTCGAGCTGGCTGACGAGGCCGCGAGCGCGGACGTGGTGGTGGTCAGCCACGTCTCCCCGATCAAGGCAGCGATCACCTGGGCGCTGGGCGTCGGCCACGAGGTGGGCTGGCGGATGTTCCTGACCGACGCCGCGGTGTGCCGGATCGACACCAGCGGCCGGGTGCCGCTGCTGCTCGCCTTCAACGGCCCGTGCTCCGGCGACGGAAGCGACCGGGCACACCGCTGACCTGGCTACTGGTACAGCACCGCCGCAATCTTGGGGTCGCTGATGTTGGTCTTGTCGTACCAGTAGAAGCCGGTATCGATGACCTTCGGCAGGCTCTGGCCCTTGATCGCCTTCATTGCGCTGGCCACGACCTGCTCGCCGATGCCGATCGGGTTCTGGGTGATCGCGCCGAGCATGGCGCCACTCTGGATCGCGTCGATCTGGGCCTTGCCGGAGTCGAAGCCGACGATCGCCAGGCCGGTCTTGCCGCTCTCCTGGACGCCCTTGATGACCCCGGTCGCCGAGCCTTCGTTGGATCCGTAGATGCCCTTGAGGCCCGGGTTGGCCGAGATGATCGACTTGGTGATGTCGGCGGACTTGGCCTGGTCACCGCCGCCGTACTGCGGGGGCAGCAGTTGGATGCCCGGCGCGTTGGCCTTCATCCACTCGATGAACCCGTCGCGGCGGTCGATGCCCGAGCGGCTCGTCTGGTCGTGCACCACCATCGCCACCTGGCCGGTGCCACCGATCGCCGCGGCCAGGTGCTTGGCCGCCTCGGCGGCGGCCGCCTTGTTGTCGGTCGCGGCCGTGGTCACCGGGATGTCGCTGTCCACGCCGGAGTCGAAGGCGATCACCGGGATCTTCTCGCTCTGGGCCTGCTGCAGCAACGGCGCGGCGGAGCGCGAGTCCAGCGCCGCGAAGCCGATCGCGGCCGGCTTGCGGTTCAGCGCGTTGGTCAGCATGGTGAGCTGCTGCTCGACGTCCTGCTCGGTGGGCGGGCCGACGAAGGTGATTGTGGCGCCCTCTTTCTGCGCCTCCTGCTCGGCGCCCTTCTTCACGGCCTGCCAGAACTGGTGCTGGAAGCCCTTGGACACGATGGCGATGCTCGGCGCACCGCCCCCGCCGGCGGATCCACCGCCAGCACCGGAGTTGCTCGAGGAGGAGCCGCAGGCGCTGAGGGCGACCGCCATCGCGGCCGCCGTGATCAACGTTCCGAATCGCCGAAACTGCATCTGAATCTCCACTCCGTTGTGGCTCGATGAAGCCGTCACATGATGCTGGTGGCACCGTTGTCCGTCACGACACGCTGGCGCGCTTCCTGGCCATGTCCGCGTACACCGCCACCAGGATCACGCAGCCGAGGATCACGTTCTGCCACTCCTGCGGTATCGACATGATCTGCAGCCCGTTGTTGAGCACCGAGATGATGAGCGCGCCGATCACGGTGCCGACGATCGAGCCCTTGCCGCCGGACAGCGAGGTGCCGCCGATCACGACCGCGGCGATCGCCTGCAGCTCGTAGCCCACCCCGGTGGCCGGCTGGGCGGAGCCGAGCCGGGCCGAGATCAGTACGCCGGCCAGGCCGGTGAACAGGCCGGCCAGCGTGTAGATGATCAGCTTCCAGCCCCGGACGTTGATCCCGGACAACGCCGTCGCTTCCTCGTTGCTCCCGATCGAGTAGGTGTAGCGGCCGAGGACGGTCTTGTTCAGCAGCACACCGGCGGCCACCGCCAGCACGGCGAAGATGAGCACCGCGTTGGGGAAGTTCGTGCCCGGGATGATGCTGCCGGTGGAGATCTTGCTGTAGTTGGGGGAGTCGTTGAAGTAGATCGGGGCACTGCCCGAGATCACCAGCGCCAGTCCCTGCGCGACCAGCATCATGGCCAGCGTCGCGATGAACGGCGGCAGCTTCAGCACCGCCACGTTGATCCCGTTGACCAGCCCGATGACCCCGCCGAACAGCACCGCGCCGAGCACCCCCAGCGGCATCGGCAGCCGGCTGTTCACGATCAGCACACCGGAGATGACCGCGCACAGCGCCATCCCGGTGCCGAGCGACAGGTCGATCCCGCCGGTGATGATCACAAAGGTGGTGCCGAGCGCCAGCGTGCCGATCACGACCGTGGAGAACAGGATCGCGGTGACGTTGCCGTAGTTCAGGAAGTCCGGACTGACCACGGCGAAGAACACGAAGATGACGATGAGGCTGGCGAAGGCGAGGAACTGCTGCAGCCGGTCCCGCAGCGTGCCGCGCACGCCGCTCGCAGCGCCCCGTTGCGCCAGGTCGGCGGTCGACGCGGTCATTTCTCTCCCACTGTCATCGCCGGGTCGGTACCCCCGGGCTCGACCAGGCCGAGCTCGGCGGCGTCCGCCGGGTTCTCATCCGGTCGCAGCGTCGCGTAGTGCATGACCCGTTCCTGGTCGGCCTCGCCGGCGGCGAGCTGGCCGACGATACGGCCCTCGCTCATCACCACGATGCGGTGCGACATCCGGAGCACCTCGGGCAGCTCCGAGGAGATCATGATGATCGACTTGCCGCGCTGGGCGAGCTCGTTGAGCAGCTTGTAGATCTCCTCCTTGGCACCGACGTCGATGCCCCTTGTCGGCTCGTCGAAGATCAGGATGTCGCAGTCCTTGACCAGCCACTTGGCGATCACGACCTTCTGCTGGTTGCCGCCGGAGAGGTTCTTCGCGGTCTGCGAGATCGACGGTGTCTTGATCCGCAGTGAGTCGACGAGCTCGGCGGCCGTGGCGCGCATCGCGCGGTTCTTGACGAAGCCGAAGGACTGGAACCGCTCGCGCAGCGCGCTGAGCCCGATGTTGGCGGTGACGTCCTGCTCCAGCAGCAGGCCCAGCTGTTTCCGGTCCTCGGACAGGTAACCGATGCGGTGCTTCGCCGCGTCCGCCGGCGTCTTGATCGTGACCGGCCGGCCGTGCACGCTGATGGTGCCGGACTCGATCGGGTCGGCGCCGACCAGTGCCCGGGCGACCTCGGTCCGCCCGGCGCCCATCAACCCGGCGAAGCCGAGGATCTCGCCCTTCTCGAGCTCGAAGCTCACGTCCTTGAGCAGCGTCTTGGTGCGTAGCCCGGAGACCGTGAGCACCGTCTCGCGGTCGGTGCGCACGCCCACCGGTCTGGCTTCGCCGGTGATCTCGCGGCCGACCATCAGTGCGATGACCTTGCTGATCGACGTGCTCGCGGTGTCCAGGGTGTCCACGTAGTGACCGTCCCGGATCACCGTGATGCGGTCCGAGATGGCCTTGAGCTCGTCCATCCGGTGCGAGATGTAGATGACCCCGGTGTCGGGACGCAGGAACCGCCGGATCAGCTCGTGCAGGACGCTCACCTCGGCGTCGTTCAGCGCCGCCGTCGGCTCGTCCATGATCAGGACCTTGGCGTCGTAGGAGAGCGCCTTGGCGATCTCGACCATCTGCTGCTTGGCCACCGTCAGGCCGCCGACGACCTGCCGGGGCCGCAGCGGCAGGTGCAGCCGACCGATCAGTTCCTCGGCCCGCGCGTTGAGCGCGCGTTCACTGAGCAGGAACCGCCCGCCGCGAGGCTCGCGGCCGATGAAGATGTTCTGCGCGACCGTGAGGTCGGGCATCAGGTTGAACTCCTGGTGGATGATGCTGATGCCCTGGTCCTGGGCGTGCCGGGGATCGGTGATCTCCAGCGGCGCGCCATCCCGGAAGAACTGCCCGGCGTCCGGTCGGTAGATGCCGGAGAGCAACTTCATCAGCGTCGACTTGCCCGCGCCGTTCTCCCCGACCAGGGCGAGCACCTCGCCGTGCCGCAGCTCGAGGTGCATGTCCTCCAGCGCGCGGACCCCGGGAAAGGTCTTGACGACGCCCCGCACCTGCAGCAGCGGGGCCCGGTCGTCGTTCGGCGTCGAACGATGTTCGGAGTTCACGGCCAGTGTCCTCCCGGATCGGTGTATACCCTAGAGGATCTCCGAGCCGTCAAGCCATAGCTCGTCTCAGCCGATCGCGCGGTCACCGTCGCAACCGCCTGCGCCGGCGGTCGTTGAACAGTTCGTCGGGTCCGTGCGGAGGAGTGGTCAGTCGGGAGCGCTCATGATGTGTGGGATGAACGGCGTTGCCAAGGGAATCACCCTCGCGGCCACCGCGCTCGTGGTGGGTTTTGCTCTCCCCTCGGCCGGCTCGCCGGCCGGTGTCCCGGACATCCGGCGGTTCCGACCGACGGTGAGCGTGCACCAGTGCGAGCGGGCCGGCGGTTGGGTCGAGGCCACCCGCCAAGGCGCTGCCGTCTGCCGAGGTGGCCTGGATGACGGCGACCCGGTCGACGTCACATGAGGGTTACCGGATGCGGGAGCGCCAGGGTCGGTGGGCGAATCCCGAGGTGCCGGCCCGCACGGTGAGCGCGCTGGCCGCCTCGGCGCTGTGCGCGCGGATCCGGGTCTCGTCCATGGTCACCAGGTGTCCGTCGGCGACGACCAGCGCACCGTCCACGTAGACCCGGTCGACCTCGTCGCCGCGCCCGGAGTAGACCAGCGCGGACACCGGTTGGTGCACCGGGGTCAGGCACAGGTTCGACATGTCCAGTACCACCACGTCGGCCCGCTTGCCCGGTTCCAGTGAACCGATCCGGTCGCTCATGCCCAGTGCGGCGGCACCGCCCACGGTCGCCATCTCCAGCGCTTCCTCGGCGGTGAGGATCTCCGGGTCCCGGTGCACCCCCTTGTGCAGCAGCGCGGCGAACTTGAGCGCCTGGAGCATGCTGTGGTTGCTGCTGCTCGCCGGTCCGTCGGAGGCGAGGCCGACGGTGACGCCGCTACGCAGCATGGCCGGTATCGGGGCGAAGCCGGAGCCCAGGTAGAGGTTGCTGCACGGGTTGTGCGACACGGCGGTGCCGCTGGCGGCCAGCAGGGCGATGTCGGTGTCGTCGCACTGCACGCAGTGCACCGCGAGCAGGTCGGGACCGAGCAGCCCGGTCCGGTCCAGCAGCGGTACGTCCCGGACGCCGAACCGGCGCAGCGACTCGGTCACGTCGAAGTCCGACTCGGACACGTGCATGGTGACCAGCGCACCGGCATCGTCGGCCAGTGCGCGGGTCTCCCGCAGCGTCGGCTCGTCCACCGACCAGCTCATGCACGGCGCCAGCCCCGCCGTCACCCGGGAACCGGGGCGGTTCCACTCGCCGATGAGCCGCCCGGCGTCGGCCAGTGCGACGTCCAGCGGCTCGATCAGCGGCTCCGGGACGCCGACGTCGGCTCCGGCCGTGGCGTAGCCCCTGGCCACCACACCCCGGATGCCGATGTCGGTCATCGCCCTGGCCACCGCGTCCGCCAGCCCGGGTCGGGGATGGACGTACATGAAGTCCAGCAGGGTGGTGGTGCCGGTGGTCAATGCCTCGGCGCAGCCGTGCAGGGCGGCCGCGTAGCTGTCCCGCTCGGTGAGCTCGACAGCGCTGGGCCCGGTCATCGCGGTGAACCAGTCGGACAGCACCCGGTCGTCGCCGAGCCCCTTGAGCAGGGTCTGGAACAGGTGGGTGTGGGTGTTCACGAAGCCGGGCAGCACCAGCGAGCCCGTGCAGTCGACGACGTCCGCGTCCGGGTGGGCGGCTCGCACCTCGGCGTCCGGGCCGACCGACAGCAGCGCACCACTGTCCGGGGAGAACGCCACCGCACCCGGCCGCAGGATCCGCCGCTGGGGGTCCATGGTGACCACCGTCGCGCCGGCCAGCAGGACCTCGGCCGTCACGGGTTCTCCGGGAGCAGTTCGAGGACCCGCTCCGGGGTCCACGGGCCGTCCGAGCACAGGGTCACGCCGAGCGCGTCGGCCAGTGCATTGACCAGAGCACCGGGGGAGCCGGATGCCCCGCCCTCGCCGGCCCCCTTGATCCCGTACGGGTTGAGTGGTGTCGGGGACTCCATGTGCGAGGTGCGGATCCACGGCATGTCGCTGACGGTCGGCATCAGGTAGTCGTGCAGGGTCCGCGTCTTCGGCCGGGCCTGCTCGTCGTACACCAGCTCCTCGAAGAAGGTGCCGCCGAGGCCCTGGGCGACACCGCCGTGCACCTGGCCCTCCACGATCATCGGGTTGATCACGGTGCCGCAGTCGTGCACCACCACGTAGTCCAGGACCCGCACCTGCCCGGTTTCCGGGTCGACCTCGACCTTGGCGGCGTGGGTGGCGTTGGAGAACGCGATGCCGGGGACCTGGTGCTGGTGGGTGGCGGTGAGGTTCCAGTCCATGCCGTTGGGGAGCGGCGGGTTCCACGGCGTCGCGGCGGTGGCGATCTGGCCCAGTGACATGGAGGTGTCCGGGCTGCCCAGGGCGCGGGCCGCCCCGTCGTGCCACTCCAGGTCCGCCGGGTCGATCTCCAGCAGGTGCCCGGCGATGGCCAGTGCCTTGTGCTTGACCGCCTCGGCGGCCCGCCGGGCGGCGGCGCCCCCGATCGCGCCGCTGCGCGAGGCGAACGTACCGACGCCCTCGGTCACCACGTCGGTGTCCCCGTGCAGCACGGTCACGTCCGCGATGTCGATGTCCAGCTCGTCGGCGACCAGCTGGCTGAACGTGGTCACGTGACCCTGGCCGTGCGGCGAGGAGCCGGTCAGCACGGTCACCTTGCCGGCGCCATCCACCCGGACCACCGCGGACTCGTACGGACCGATCGCGGTCTCCTCCACGAAGCAGCAGAACCCGACGCCGAGGCGACGGCCCCGGTCCAGCGCCGCCCGCCGCTCGGCCTCGAGGTCGCCGTACCCGATCAGGTCGGCGGCCCGGCGCAGCGACTCCGGGTAGTCGCCGGTGTCGTAGACGACGTGCCCGGCGAGCACGATGTCGGTGCCCCGGTCGCTGGGCAGCTCGGCGGGGCCCAGCATGTTGCGCAGCCGCAGCTCCACCCGGTCCACGCCGAGGTCGGCCGCGATGATGTCCATCATCCGCTCCATGACCAGCGCGGCCTGCGGGTGACCGGCGCCCCGGTACACCGCCAGCGGGGTCTTGTTGGAGACCACGGTGTGTGCCCTCGCCCGGTAGTGCGGGATCCGGTAGGGGCCGCGCGTCATCGCCGAGGAGATCGACGCCGGGGTGGTGGCCAGGGTGCAGAACGCGGCCCCGTTGTTGGTCCAGGACTCCACGTCGAGTGCGGTGACCGTCCCGTCCCCGGCGACGGCGGCGCGCACCCGGTGCCGCTGCTCGCGGGCGTGGCTGGCGGCGACCAGGTGCTCGCGGCGGTCCTCGATCCACTTGACCGGGCGGCGCAGCCGACGGGTGAGCAGCGGCGCGAGGACCTCCTCGGGATAGAACTCGCACTTGCCGCCGAAACCGCCACCGACGTCCGGGGCGACCACCCGGATCCCGCTCTCCGGCACCGACAGCACCCCGGACAGGAACTGCCGGACCAGGTGCGGGAACTGCGTCGAGGTGTACAGCACCAGCCGGTCGGTCAGCGGGTCGACGTCGGCGACCACACCGCGGGTCTCCATCGGCACCGGCGCGTACCGGTGCACGGTGAACGTCTCCTGGTAGACGTGCTCGGCGGTGGCGAACGCCGCGTCCGGGTCGCCGACGTCCTGGTGCACCGTGTTGACCACGTTGCCGCCGAACTCTGGGTACAGCAGCGGGGCGTCCGGGGCGACCGCGCGCTCCAGGTCGGCCACCGCGGGCAGCTCCTGGTAGTCCACCTCGATCAGGGCCAGCGCGTCCTCGGCGAGATAGTCGTCGGTGGCCACCAGCGCGGCGACCGGCTCGCCGACGTAACGCACCACCCCGTCAGCGAGCACGGTCTGCAGCGCGGGACGGCTGTCGGGGTAGACGTCGATGCAGGGCAGCGGGGTGACCTCGGCCCGGATGTCGTCGAAGGTCAGCACGGCCACCACGCCTTCGGCGGCGAGCGCGGCGGAGGTGTCGATGCGGGTGATCCGCGCGTGTGGCACCGGGGAGCGCAGCACCGCGAGGCTGACCGTGCCGGGCAGTGCGATGTCGGCGACATAGCGCCCCCGGCCGAGGAGCAGCCGGGGGTCCTCCCGGCGGAGTACCGCGCCGCCGACGTACTTCGGGCGGGCCGGGGTCACGGTCATCGGGAGCCGCCCTCGGCCAGCCCGGCCGCCTGTCGCCCGGCCCGCAGGATGTTCTGGTAGCCGGTGCACCGGCACAGGTGCCCGTCGAGGGTGTCCACCAGTTCGTCCTCCGTCGGATGTGGGTCGGCGGTGAGCAGCGCGGTCAGCGACACCACAAAACCCGGTGTGCAGAAGCCGCACTGCATGCCGTGGTTGTCCTGGAAGGCCTGCTGCACCGCGGTCAGTTCGCCGTCCGGGGAGATGCCCTCGATGGTGGTGACGGCGCAGCCGTCGGCCTGGGCGGCGAACAGCAGGCAGGCGCGCACCGGGGCACCGTCCAGCAGCACGGTGCAGGCGCCGCAGGTGCCGTGGGCGCAGCCCAGGTGCGTGCCGGTCAGCCGCAGCTGCTCGCGCAGGTAGTCCGACAACAGCGTCCGCGGCGCCACCTCGGCGCGGTGGTCGACCCCGTTGACCACCAGGTGCACCGGCACGCCAGGTTGTTCGGTCATGCCGCTCCCTCCTCGACCCGCGCCGCTCGACCGGAGCCGGCCGCGCGGTGGCCGGCGGCCGGGTCCAGTGCGGAGTCCAGTGCCGAGACGAGTGCGCGCCGCACCACCACCGGCAGGACCCGGCGGCGGTAGTCCGCGCCCGACCGGGCGTTGACGTGCGCGGACACGTCCGCGTGCGCCCGTGCCGCGGCCGCGGGCATCGCCGACGTGGCGGCCGGTCGGCCGGCGAGTGCCGCTTCCACGTCGTGCTGCCGCACCGGCACACCGCTCATCCCGGACACGGCGACGCGCGCGTCCACGACCTCGCCGTCGTGCACGGTGAGCTGGGCGGCCGCCCCGAGCAGCGGCCAGTCCCGTGCCTTGCGGGTGATCTCGTGGAACGCGGCGCCGGTGCCCGGGGGCGCGCACGGGAAGCGCACCTCGGTGACCAGCTCGGTGGCGGCCGTGGCGGTGGCGAACTCACCGAGGAAGAACTCCGCCGCGCGCACCCGTCGCTCACCGTGCGGCCCGACGAGGGTGAACTCGGCGTCCAGCGCCAGCGCGACAGCGGGGAGCTCGGATGCGGGGTCGTGGTGGACCAGGTTGCCGACCACGGTGCCCCGGGAGCGCACCTGCACGTGTGACACCTGCCTGAGTGCCGCGGCGACCAGTGGAGCCCTGTCCCGCACCAGCGCGGAGCCGAGCGCATCGGCCTGGCGCGCGGTGGCACCTACGACCACGTAGCCGTCCCGCTCGGCGATCAGGTCGAGGCCCGCCACCCGGTTGATGTCGACCAGGGTCTCCGGGCTGGTCAGCCGCAGGTTCATCAGGGGGACCAGGCTCTGCCCACCGGCGAGGACCCTGGCGCCGCCCTCGGCCAACGCCGCGACGGCCTCGGCCACCGTGCTCGGCCGGACGTAACGGAAGGGAGGGGGTTTCATAACGCTCCGTCCAGTGCTGCCGCTGTCTCGTCCGCGCCGACGAATCGCCCCATTGTGGAGGGCTCCCGGGCGCAGCACTATGGACGTTATGTCAGCGAATAACCATGTTGAGCGGTCAGATTGACCGGAGCACTCACCCTGGGCGAGATCCTCGAGCTGGACGTGGTCCGCCGGACCCGGCCGGTGCTGCTGCACGGTGAGCACGGTCTTGACCGGCCGGTGCGCTGGGTGCACACGAGCGAGCTCGCCGAGGCCGCGTTGCTGCTCAAGGGCGGTGAGTTGCTGTTGACCACCGGGCTCGGGCTGGTGGGGCGGGGCGCGGTCGGGCAGCGCGCCTATGTCGCCGCGCTGGCGGAACGGCGTGCGGCCGCACTGGCGATCGAGCTCGGCTGGACCTTCTCCGAGGTACCGGCGGCGCTCGTCGAAGCCGCCCGGCAGTACGACCTACCGTTGCTCGCACTGCGCGAGATCGTCCCGTTCGTGGAGATCACCGAGCGGGCGCAGACCGCGATCCTGGAGCGGCGGACACCGCTGCCGGCCGGCCCGGACGACGGCGTCCGGGAGCGCAGGCGCCGCCTGGTGCAGGACCTCGAGTCCGGCCAGCGGCAGGACGGAGCCGAGTTGGCCGAGCGTGCCGGCGCGGCCGGCGTGCCCCTGACCGTCGAAGGGCCCTACCTCGCGGTGGCGGTGCGCGGCTTCCCGAACGGGGACGACACCGCGGTGGTGCACGCGGTCGAGGTCGCCCTGCGCCCGTATCGAGCGCTGGTCAGCGGGGTGGACGGGGACGTGCTGGCAGTCGTGCACGGCACCGCGGCCGAGGCCACCGGCCGGGCGGTGCTGGATGCGGTGGACCAGTTGGCCGACCAGCGCGGTGCGGCGCGGTCCGCGCGGGTGGTGACCGGGCCGGTGGTGCAGCGGCTGCCCGAGGCGGGCCGCTCGATCACCGACGCGCGCCGGGCGCTGTCGTTGGCCGCCGGCCTCGGGCTGCCCGAGAGACGTCTCGCCGCGCCCCTGATGTCCGCCCGGCTGATCCTGGACCAGCTGGCCGGCGGTGCGCTGGCTCGGCGGCTGGTCCGGGAGGAGATCGGGCCGTTGATCGAGCACGACCGCCGGCACGGCACCGCGCTGGTCGACACGCTCCGCGCGTTCCTCATCCACGGCTCCAACAAGGTCGCGACCGCCGCCGCGCTGCACGTGCGCAGACAGACCCTCTACCAGCGGCTGGCCCGCATCACCGCGCTCGTCGGCGACGTTGGTGTGCCGCGTCGGCACACCAATCTGATACTCGCCGTGGAACTGCGAGCGGTGCGCCCCGAGGAGCGTCCCTGAGTAGCGGGCTTATCCGGACTGGCCGCCTCGCAACAGGCGCACGTGCAGCGCGGCGAGGGTCGGGCTGGGGGAGGCGCCGAGCTCCTCGCGGAGTGTGCCGCGCAGTTGTTGGTAGACCTGTAGCGCCGCGCCGTGGTCGCCGCGTCCGGCGAGGGCGCGCATGAGCAGGTGGTAGCCGCGTTCGGCGAGTGGGTCGGTGTCGATGAGTCGGCGTGCGCAGCGCTCGGCGCTGGGCAGCTCGGCTCCGCCGAGCTCGAGGCAGGCCTGGGCGTAGCAGGCGGTGGCGTCCTGGTGTAGGCGGCGGGATCGGGCGCGGAGCTGGTGGACCCAGTCCGCGTCGAACTCGGGCAGGAACTCCCGCTGGGTGATGAACACCGCGCTGAGTGCCTGGGTCCACGCGCGGCGCCAGTCGCCGACCGCGGTGGCGCCGTGTGCGTCGTGCAGGGCGGCCGTGGCGCGGTCGGTGTCGACCAGCGTGCCCGTGGGCAGCAGCAGCTGGAGGCTGGCGCGTCCGGCGATCTCGGCCGGAGCCAGGACCCGGCGGGTCTTCGACAGCAGCGCCGCGAAGCTGGCCGCCGCCCCCGGACCGGGCTGGCCGGGCAGCCAGAGCAGGTCGATCAGGGAGCCACGCTCGGCGGGTGTGTGGGAGTGGCTGGCCAGGTAGGCCACCAGTAGTCGGCCCCGCCGGCCCGGCAGCTGCTGATCGACCGCATGCCCGCCGATCTCGATGGTGAACCGCCCGTGCAGCTGGATACGCACGGCAACATCTTGGCAAGGTTTCCGCCATCGGGCCGCAAGTTCAGACCAAGACCCGAGGCCATACTGGCGACCCGACGTTGCGACCAACAAAGGAGTCGGTCATGCAGCACCAGGTCAGTTGCGAATGTGGGTACCGCGCTCGCGAGGAGGACGAGGACATCCTGGTCAAGACGGTCCTCACGCACGTCAACGATGCCCACCCCGACCTCGTCGGCGAGGTCACCCCCGAGGTGGTGCGAGGCTGGGTCGAGCTCGTGCCCTAGTGCACAGCGCTGCCTGGCCGCCTGAACCGCGAGCCGCGGGTCTCCCGACGCGGAGTTGACCACGGTGCCGGAAAGAAGCTTCTGGGCCGTTCACGCACCGTCCGATGCTCGCGGTCGTTGCCTTAGGTAGGCCGCCACCCGCGGCGGCCCGAGTTTGCGCGCCGGTCCGGACCGTGCAACACGTGCCGCGGTGTGAGGGAGGGGCCCCTGTGACGACGGTTCTGGTCTGTGACGATCGCCGTAATGTTCGCGAGGGGCTGACGCGGGTGATGGCCGCGGTGGCGGGGGTGCAGTCGATCGACTGTGTGGCGCAGGGCGACGAACTGCTGTCCCGCTACGCCCGGCAACCGGTGGATCTCGTGCTGGTGGGGACCCAACGGGCGGTCGCGGCCGGCGTCGTGTCGACCCGTCGACTCGTTGCGGCGCATCCGAAGGCCAACGTCATCGTGTTCGGTTCGCCCGAGGACGCCGGCGCCATCATCGCGGCCATCGCCGGGGGAGCTCGTGGTTTCCTGCGTTGGGACAGCTCGCGTCCCGACCTGGTCGCCAGCCTGGCCCACACGCTGACCAGCACAGGGGTGCTGCCCGGGGGGCCTCGGGCTCCCAAAGAACAGGGCTCACGGCTGAGTGACCGGGAGCTGCAGGTGCTGGTCGGGATGAGCCAGGGCAACAGCAACGGCGAGATCGGCCGCTCGCTGTTCCTGGCCGAGGACACCGTGAAAACCCACGCCCGACGGATGTTCCGCAAGCTCGGCGTGAAAGACCGTGCCGAGGCTGTGGCGCACGGATTCCGCCAGGGTCTGGTGTCCTAGAGCCTGTCTCCCAGCTCATTCAGCCGGCTGCGCGGTGTCCTAGCCGCGCCGCGTCCGAGATTTTCGACCGGGCGCTCGCGGCGGCGCGGGAGGCCGACGCCGCCCGCGCCCGAGGCGACGTGCGGCCGCTCCTCGGCATTCCGATGACGGTCAAGGAGTCGTACAACGTCGCCGGCCTGCCGACCACCTGGGGTATGCCGTGGTTCCGTGATTTCACCGCGAGCGAGGATGCCCTGGCCGTTGCCCGCGTCAAGGCGGCCGGCGCCGTCATCCTCGGTAAGACGAACGTCCCGCTCGCGCCTAGGACCGCTGAGGTGGTGGCTGAGCTGTGCGTTCCGCTGAGCGACTTGATGTGACCGACTCTCACTGCGGGGACTCGCGGTCATGATCGACAGGCCGCCGCCCGCCGCCATGCCGCGATAGCCACAGTCGGTGACCGGCAGATCGACTCAGGCCGCTGACCTGGGGGTGGGCTGCGTCGAGGTCGACCTGAGTCCGGATCTCGGCGAAAAATTCCGGACTGACGTTGGCCTCGGTGACAAGGGACGCGCCAGTCGCGCCAGGATCGACACCAGGCCGCCCTCTCGGTGACGCGGCGTTACCCCTCAGTGCCGCGGCGGTGGTTGTGACCGTGCCCCCTCAACGTGGCTGGCCATACCTACATCTCCGGATTCTGGAGCGGGCAGACGCAACAACAGACCAGAAACTCTGCCCAACTGCCAAAGTTCCCACACCCGAGGACGCCCTCTAGGCGATGGGGCGGCGGCGCAGCGACGGGTCCTCCAGCTCTGGGGGCAGGTACCCCGCGTCCGCCCGGGCCAGGGTCACCCCGGGTGGCACGATTCGGTCGATCTCGTCCAGCACCTCGGTGGACAGCACCACGTCGGCCGCCCCCAGCTGCGACTCCAGCTGCTCCATGGTGCGCGGTCCGATGATCGGCGAAGTCACCGCCGGGTGCGCCAGCACGAACGCCAACGCCAGGTGGATGAGCGAGATGCCCTCCTTGTCGGCCAGGTCGCCCAGCGCGTCGGCGGCGTCCAGCTTGCGCTGGTTCTCCGGGCTGGCCAGGTCGTACCGACTGGGCATCCGCTCGGCGCGCCGCGACATCGGGATGTCCCGCCCCTTGCGGTACGCGCCGGTCAACCAGCCCCCGGCCAGCGGGCTCCAGGGCAGCACACCCATGTCGTAGCGCTGCGCGACCGGCAGGACGTCCGCTTCGATGCCCCGCACCAGTATCGAGTACGGCGGCTGCTCGGTGGCGAACCGGCCGAGCCCGCGCCGCTCGGCGACCCAGTGCGCCTCGACCAGTTGGTGCGCCGGGAAGGTGGAGCAGCCGAAGGCCCGGATCTTGCCCTGGCTCCGCAGGTCGGTGAGCGCGGACAGCGTCTCCTCCACATCGGTGTGCCGGTCCGGCCGGTGCACCTGGTAGAGGTCGATCCAGTCGGTGCCCAGTCGGCGCAGGCTGTTCTCCACCTCTCGGATCACCCAGCGGCGCGAGTTGCCCCGCTTGTTCGGGTCGCCGCCTGGCTGTCCCATCGCCACGTCCATCGGGCCGTGGAACTTGGTCGCCAGGATCACGTCGTCCCGCCGGCCACCGGCGAGCGCCTTGCCTACGATGACCTCGGACTCGCCCAGTGAGTAGACATCGGCGGTGTCGATGAAGTTGATGCCGGCGTCCAGCGCCCGGTGGATGATCCTGATCGAGGCGTCATGGTCCGGCTCCCCCCAGGCCCCGAACATCATCGCGCCCAGGCACAGCGGGCTGACCTGCATTCCGGTACGTCCAAGGCCTCGGTAGTCCATACCTCGACATTAGTGTCCCGCGCCCGGCCCGGCCGGCCCGAGACCTTGTGTGGGACCGGACCTGAGTTTGCCAGTGTGGCGGGATCAGTGCCGCCGGGTCTGCAGTGTCTGGATCATCAGGTCGGCGGCTTGGGCGGCCTTCTGGCAGGCCAGGGGATGGGTGGACGTGGCACTGTTCGGGTTGTTGGGGCCGCCGACGTAGGCGACGAGCAGGGTCTGTCCCCCGGCGATGTCGATGTACAGCTCACAGGTGTGGGTGGGGTCGGCGGTCGGGTCGCTGGTCTGTACCGCGGGGAACCCGGCGACGTGGACCACCTGAGCGTGCGGGTCGCCCAGCGCGGTCGCCGCGCTCTCGTAGATGAGGGCGCGGGTGATCCAGGTGTCGGTAGCCGAGGGGGTGGCCCACACGCACTCGGCGTTCCCGAGCACGGGGTCGCCGTAGGGGCTACCCGCGCCCACGCCCAGTTGGGTGATCTGGGCACCAGCCAAGAGCCCGCACGGCTCGACACGGATCAAGGACAGGTCCGAGGGGCGGGGCGGAAGCACCGGTGCCCGGCTGGGTTCACTGGCCGCGCTCGACGCCGGAGTGGCCGAACCCGGCGCGCTGCCGGTTCCCGATCCGCAGCTCGCCGTGCAGCAGAGCAACCCCGCTGCGACCACCGCCAGCCACACCCGCCTGCCCCGTGCCGGACCCGGAGCGCTCAACTGAGGACCTGGCCGCACCGCCCAGCACCTGTCGTCGGTCGGCGGGCTGCCCATCACGCCGCTCCTCCCGATCCGACGCCGGTACGGCCACGCGGATGCGCGCCGAGCGAGGCCCTCAGAGACCTGGCATCCCGCCCCGACACCGCGGGTCACCGGCACCGGGGCACCGCACACGAGTTGCCAACCCGGCGGCGCGACGTTGCAATCCTGGGCCCAAATCCAGGTTACCTGGGCGGTGGGTGGGCTGGCTGAGAGGCCGACGGCGTGCGTCAGTGGGCATACGAGCCGGACTCGACGTCGCGCAGGATGTCGGTGCGGGACGGCGACCAGTCGAGGAGTTGGCGGGTCTGCCGCGAGGACATGCGCTTGTTCAGCGACACACTGATGCCGAACCCGGCGCTGGGCGGCGGTGAGAAGGAGTTGCCGATCCTGCGGACGGTGTTCACCGAGAGCCGTTTGGTGAGGGTGAGTCCCACCCGCGCGGCCGGGTTCATACCGAGCATCCGCTCCAGTGAGAGGTGCTCGGTCCGCTCGCCCGCTCCGATCATCCGGTTGATCGCCAACGCCAGGTCGCGCTGGCTGACCTCGTCGACGGCGCCGTGCAGGAGCGCCCCGTGCGGCGCGCGTTCCACGGCCAGGCAGTACAGCTCAGCGAGATCCTCGACGTGCACGTAGCTCTGCAGGGTGCCGCCGCTGCCCCAGTGTGCCGCGCGGCCGTCCGTCCGTGCGCGGTTGATCAGGGCGGCGATGTCGGAGTTCCCGCCGCGCCCATACACCAGGCCGGGCCTGACGACGATCCCGCGCACGCCCGGCTGGGCGAGAACGGCTCGTTCGGTCTCGACACGGGCCGCCATCGAGTCACCGAACCCGGCGACGAGCAGCGGGTGTACGCCCGAGGCGGCGAACACGGATGGGGGAAGCGGCAGCGGGGCGTCCTCGGCGTAGACAGTATCGGTCGCGTCTCCGCCGTTGAAGGTGCCGAAGACCGCCGAGCCGCTGGTGAACACCAGAGCACCACCGTGACCAGCGAGAGCCTCTCCCATCGCGCGGACGGCCTCGCGGTCACGGGCGAAGGTGGCGGCGTTGTCCCCGCTCGACGCACCGACACTGGCGGTGCTGACCACGGCGTCCGGGCGGGATTCGGTGATAGCGGCGGCCAGGCTGGCCACGTCGCCGAAGTCGCCCATGGCGGGCTCGATGCCGCGCTGGCGCAGTGCCGCCGCCGATCGCGCCGATCGGGCGAGGCCGAGGACCTCGTGCCCTCTGGCAGCGAGTGTGTCGGCGGCGACCGCGCCGATGTAACCGGTGGCGCCGGTGACGAGAACCTTCATGGTGTTCCTTCCCGCGGTGGGGGCGTGGCCGAATCGCAACTATACGCTGTACAAGTCTCTGGGCAGAATAGTGACTATACGACGTACAGTGGTCAAGCTCTGGTGAGCCAATGCACACGGTGACAGCCGGGGCGGGCAGGCGGAGCGGGCAGTCGGAGTCGACCGGCTCAGTGGTCGCGGCCGGGGGTTCCATCGTCGCAGGTGGTTGGCGGGTTAATCCGTGGGAGCTAGCGTCCACTGAAATCGGGTCGCCCAGATCTGCGAGTGATTTGACGAACGGGGATTGCATCCTTCCGAGTTTCGCAAATCGAAATTGCATTGCCAGAACGGTAGGGGTTGGGCCGCCGCGTGGTCTCCGTCCCCGTGATCGGGATCGCCTTCGGGATCAGCCTGCTCGTGGGCGTCTCGCTGGGTGCTATCCGGCCGTCCGCGGCGGCCAGGCTCTGCCCGATGGACGCCCTGCGACACTGGTGAGAACGACACTAGTGAGAACAGGGCTACCGCTCGGGCAGAGTGATCGTCGGGGTACGCTCGGAGTCACTTGTTGACTTTTGGAGGTTCGATGGCACGCCCTCGAGCGACCCAGGTCGGTCCGCCCGGCGACATCGGCCTGCGTGGCGACATCGGCCCGCGTGGCGAGGTCGGCCCGCGCGGCGAGGCCGGTCCGATGTCCCGTCCCAAGGTCGCCGACCGGATGATCTCGCTGCTGCGTGCCGAGATCGTCAGCGGGGCGTTGCCCCGGGGCGCCCGGCTACCCCCGGAGCGAGAGCTCGCGCAGCGGTTCGGGGTCAGCGGCCCGACGGTGCGGGAGGCGATCCGGGGGCTCTCGGCGCTGGGGCTGGTCGAGGTGCGGCACGGCAGTGGTGCCTACGTCGCGCCGAACATCGACGGCATCGTGGCCGTCTCCCTCGGCGCGCTGGTGCAGCTCGAGGAGGTCGGCGTGGAGGAGTTGATCCGGCTCTGCGCCGTGCTGAACGGGTACGCCGCTCGGCTGGCCGTCGAGCGGGCCACCGACGAGGAGATCGCGGTCATCCGGAGGGCCGCCCAGGCCACCATCGCCGGTGACAGCGTGGATGACATCGCGAACGCGATCACCACCTTCCTCACCTCGTTCGGCGAAGCGGCGCATGACCGGCTGCTCGCCGCGCTCATCCGGTTCCTGGTGAACCTGGTGACCGAGCTGGAGGTCGGCAGCTACGAGCAGCAGTCGGCGGAGTTCTGGCGCCGCTGGTCGGCCTCGGCCGGGTCGCTGCGGCTGGCCATGGTGGAGCGGCTGGAGGAGCGCGACGCGGAGCGGCTGGTCGCGGTGGTGGCCGAGTACCACGACGTGGTGGTGGAGCGGATCAAGACCGTGCCGGCGCTGCGCGACGCCCGGCTGTCCGATCCGACGCTGGCGTCGTTCCTGGCCCGGGTGGTGGCCGACTCCAGCAGGGGCTGAGCTCCGCCGGTCCGGGCGGACAGGTCCGATCCGGGACAGAACTGCGGGCATAATTCAACAAGTCACTTTACATCTACATCGAAGTGCACATGGGTCGTTCAACGAGGAGCGTGGGCACGGGCGTCCAGTTGGCAGACAAGATCGTCCTGGTCACCGGCGCGGCCGGCGGAGTGGGCAGGGTCGTCGCCGCCCGGATGGCGGCGGAGGGTGCGAAGACGGTGCTGTTGGCCGACCTCGCGCCCGAACCGTTGACCGAGGCCGCGGCCTCGATCGAGGCGGCAGGGGCTCTCGGCGGAGTCTATCGTGGCCGATCTGGGCAGTGCCGAACGTGCCGGACGGGGTCTGGGCCAGCGAGATCGCTCTGCACATGAACGCCTCGTTCTACCTGGGTCGGGGGCTCGCCGCCCGTCCATGGCACGGCTGCGCGACCACTTCCCGCCCGCCCCGCTGGACCGGATCGCCACACCGAAGGATGTCGCCGCCGCCTTCGTCTTCCTCGCCTCGGACAACGCCGGCTACATCACCGGCCACAACCTGGTGGTCGACGGCGGCACCTCGATTTGGATGCGGACCCCGAATGACTGATGGGGACGGTCGAGACGCATCGGCTGTTCAGTGTGCGGTGTGCAGGGCGTGCTCGACGCTGCTGTACAACGCGAGGAGCTTGTCGAGGCCGGTCAGCTCGATCGGGTGGACGACCGGTCGGTTCTGGTTGACCACGAGGCGCAGCGGCTCGCCGCGGCCGCCCGCCGCCCGGGTCGCATCGACGAGGGCGTGCAGGCCGGACGAGGCAAGGAAGGTCACCCCGGTCAGGTCGACCACCAGCGGACCCAGGTCGGTGTCCGCGTCGGCCACCTGCTCCAGGCCGTCGGTCACGGCCGCGCGGAACCAGGTGGTGGTGCGAATGTCGATCTCGCCGGCCACCGAGACCACCAGCGCCTTTCGGTCACCGTGGTCGATGTGGACGGTGCCGATGCGGATGAGTTGTTCCTCGGGCGGTCCGACACCGGGGCCGACGCCGATCCCCGTTCTGCCCGGGAGGGTCGCGGCATGGGATTCCTGCACGGCGGCACCGTAAACAGCGCACGTACCGGTGGTGTTTCCAGCAGATCAACATCCGCTAAGTCAACTGGAGAGGAGGGCGCCCATCTGCGACCAGGTCAGTTGACCAGCGGTTGCTTCGGTTGAGGCCTCTCCGGCGGGGTCCGTTGTCTCGACGATGGGCAGGTCGCCCATCATGGCGCGGAGTCGACGCAGGTACTCGGCCGGCATCCCCAACCGCGCGGCGTGATGGTGTACCGCTGCCCGCAGTCGGGCCGCGTCGCTCACCCGGCCGGCGACGGCCAGAGCTGTTGCGCCGGTATCGAGCGCGGTGAGGGCAAAGGTCACATCTTCCAGCTGCTGGAACCAGGTCAGTGCCTGGCGGAGCGCGGTGAGTGCCCCCGCACCGCGAGCCAGCGGGTCCGTCGCGTCCGGAGCGTTGCGCATGATCGCCCAGCCGAGAAAGAGGTGCGCGCAGCCGGCTGTCCAGAGCCGGCCGTGGTGGGTGGCCAGCTCGCCGGCGGCGGTGAGCATCGTCGCGCCCTCGGCCGGGCGTCCCTGCAGGACGAGCGCGGCCCCGAGCATGGTCTGTCCGCTGGCGATCAACCAGTCGTCGCCGATCTCCTCACCGAGGGCGAGTGCGCGTTCGGCGGCTTCCCTGGCGGGCTCGGCCGCCTGGTAGATGATCAGGCCGAGTGCGGCGCGGAACAGGACCCACCCGAGGAGCACGCGGTGCTCAAGGTCGTCCGACGCGGTGGCCAGGACGAGTGCGTCGGTGAATCGGCGTCGGGTTTCATCGATGTCCTCGCTCAGGGCACTGAGGCTGGCGCGGGCGAGGGTTGCGCGGCCCCGGTCGAGCGTCGAGGCGTGCGGGGCTGCTCGAAGCGCCGCATCGAGCAGTTGGCGCCCGTCCTCGTGATAGCCACCGTTGATCCAGAACCTGTCGATCTGCGCGACGGTGCGCAGCGCGGCCTCGGGATGGTGTGTCAGGTCGTAGGTGATACCAGCACGCAGGTTCGGCAGCTCGCGGCTGAGCATCCGCACGACGTGGCCGCCCCGTGGGCTGGTCAGCTCGTCGACGTAGCGGCCGACCAGCTCCCGGCCCCAGCGGGCGTGTGCCTCCCTGGTCCCACCGGGATCCGGGTCGTGCTCGCGGCAGTAGGCGCGCAGTGTCTCCAGCAGCCGGTAGCGCGTCGGCGTCATGGACGTATCGGCGATCACCACCGACCTGGTGACGAGGGTCGACACCGACTCGATCATCGACATGTCAGTGGGGCGGACCGCTTCGGCGGCATCGAGGGAGAAGCCGCCCTCGAACGGCCACAGCCGGAACAACAAGGTCCGGTCGAGGTCGGGTAGTTGCGCGACGCTCCACTCGATCGCGGCGTGCAGCGTGGCGTGTGCGGTCAGCGACCCGCGCGGGACCGTCCCGAGCAATGCGAAGCGATCATCAAGGTTCTCGGCGATCTCGGCGAGGCTGAGGACTCTGGCGCGGGCCGCCGCCAACTCCAGAGCCAGCGGCAGGCAGTCCAGGGCCGAGCTGATCTGCCGGGCGAAGGTCAGCTCCTCGGCGGTGGGTGTCCAGCCGGGGCGGACCGCGCGGACCCGATCGATCAGCAGGGCCACCGCCGGGCCGTCCCTACCGTCCTCGCCCACCAGCGCCAGCGGTTCGAGCGACACGACGGTCTCACCGTCCGCCCCGAGCGGCTCCCGGCTGGTGGCGAGTATCCGCAGGGCTGGGCAGTTGTTGAGCAGGTCGAGCGCAAGGTGCGCCACCGCATCGACGAGATGTTCGCAGTTGTCGAGGACCAACAGTCCCGGGCGTACCGCCAGCGCGCGGATCAACATCGCCCGAGGATCACCGCCCACATCGGCGAGCCCGACCGTGTGGGACAACGCCCGCGCCAGCACCTCCGGCTCGCTCACATCGGCCAGGCGGGCGAGCCAGGGACCGTCGTCCGCCGCTTGGGTGGAGAGGTACTCCATGACGAGGCGGGTCTTGCCCACCCCCGCCGGCCCGACCAACGTGACCAGGCGATGCCCGTCCAGGACCTCCTTGAGGGTGCCCATCTCCTCGTCGCGGCCGAGGAACGAGGACCACAGCCGCCCACCGGGCCGGTTCGTCTCACCGGCGGCGGGTCGCTGGCCTGCTCCGCCGCGCTGCCCGTGAGGTGTCGCCCGCCCGGCGAGCAGCAGGTGCGGGTCCTGACCCAGTACCCGCCGCTCCAGTTCCTGCAGCTCCGTGCCTGGATCGATACCCAGCTCATCCGCCAGGAGAGCCCGCACCCGGCGTAGCGAGGCCAACGCATCGCCCTGGCGGCCACACCGGTAGAGCCCCACGATCAGCAACGCCCAGCGCCGCTCCCGGTAGGGGCTCGCGGTCACTGCCGCACCCAGCTCGGACACCGTTCGCGCCGCGTCACCCATTCTCAGCCAGGCCGCGCACCGCTCGTCGATCGCCACCTCACGCAGCTCGTGCAGCTGCACGCGAGCGGCCTGGGCGGCGTCCGAGCTCAGCAGGTCGGCGAACGGCTCACCCCGCCACAGGGCGAGCGCTCCGGTGAGCCTCGCCGCGGCCGGCTGGGCCTGATCCTCGGCGAGCAGCCGACGACCTTCCTCGACGTCACGGGTGAACCTCGCGGCATCGGTCGCGTCCGGCGCCAGGCGCAGTGCGTAGCCCGAGGCGGTGCGGTGCAACAGCTCGCGGTGTCGTTCGCCCAGTGCCTGACGCAACCGCGACACATAGACCTGCAGGGTCGACGTGGTCTGTCCCGGCGTCCGCTCGCCCCACACCGCCTCGGCCAACCGGTCATTGGAGACCGGTTGCCCGGTAGCCGCGATCAACGCGGTGAACAGGCGCCGGGGAGAGGGGCCGCCGAGCTCCAGACGGGTGCCGTCGGCTTCGACCTCGGTCGAGCCGAGAACGTTGCAGATCAGCACAGGCTTACTGTACAAACAGCGACTTCCGCCGGTCATCTTCGTATGGTCGGGCGACACGCCGGCTCAGCGCCGCGGCCGCGGTTCTTACCTCGACGAGTGAAGATCAACAGAGAATGGCCCGGGATCGTCGCGGTCGCGGTGATGTTCACCCTGATGGGCGCGTTGAACAACCGCTGGAGCGGGCATGCCGATGGCAACGTCGCCAACCGCCTTTCCGGGGCGGCCGCGTGCACGAGTTTGCGCTGGTCTGACTATCCGTGGGGGAGGAGACGATGCCTGCGATGGGGATGCTGTCCGGTGCTCGGGCGGCGATCGTGTCCTACCGGCTGGGGATGGCCGACGGCGTCTCGGTGACGGCGGCATTGTGGGCGAAGGCGCTGCGCCGGACGGGGATGCGGGTGCGCACAGTGGCCGGTAACGGTCGGGCCGACGTGTTGATCCCGGGGCTGGCGTTGGATGCTGCCCGCCCGCCGTCCCGGCGTGAGCTGGCCGCGGCCTTGGACGGCGTGGATGTGGTCGTGCTCGACAACGTGTGCTCGTTGCCGGTGAACCGGTCCGCCGGTGAGGCGCTGGCCGCCTACCTCGGAGGGCGCCGCACCGTGCTGCGCCACCACGACCTGCCGTGGGAGCGCGAGCGCTACGCCGGGGTCAGCACCTGGCCCCTGGACGATCCGGCCTGGCGGCACGTGACGATCAGCGAGTCGGCCCGCCGGTCGCTGGCTGTCCACCGGGGTATCGCCGCGACGACGATCTACCACGGTTTCGCCGAGCGGCCCTGTCCGAGGCAGCGCACCCTGGTGCGGCGCCGGCTGCGGATACCGCCGCGCTGTCCGTTGATCCTGCAGCCCACGCGCGCGATCGCGCGCAAGAACGTCGACCTCGGGCTCGCTTTCGCGAGTGCGCTCGGCGGTGTGTACTGGCTGACCGGGCCAGCGGAAGAGGATTACCACGCAGCGCTGGAGCGCCTGCTGCGCGACGCCCCGGTACCTGTGCGGCGTCGGCTCCCGTTGGGGGTGCGGATGGCCGGTGCCTACGCGGCCTGCGATGCCGTCGTGCTCCCGTCGTCGTGGGAAGGCTTCGGGTTGCCCCTGATCGAGTCCGCACTGCACCGCAAACCGATCGCGGTCGGGGAGTTCCCGGTTGCCCGCGAGCTCGCGGCGTTCGGCTTCCGGTGGTTCGATGCGGCGGACCCCGGCCTGTTGCGCGCCTTCCTGGCCGACCCGGACCCGGCGCTGCTGGACCACAACGAAGCGATCGCCCACCGTCATTTCGGCTTCGATCCGCTGGTCAGGCGGCTTGATCGGCTACTGTCCGGTGTTGCGCCGTGCGAGCACGCGGCCGCCATCCGCGAGCAGGGAGACGACCCGTGCGACTGCTTGACCGCCTGATCACCCGCGTCCTGACCGGCCCGCTGGATGCGCTGGTCGCGGAGAAGGTCGCCCAACAGGTGGCGGAGCTCAAGCTCGATGCGCTCTACTCCTACCGCTGGCACGGGGACCGCTCCCGGTTGCGCCTGCCCGACACCGCTGTGGTCAACAATGCGCTGTTCAACATGTCCGGCGGCACGATCACCATCGGCGAGTACGCGTTCTTCGGCCACGACGTCGCGGTGCTCACCGGCACGCACGACATCGAGCAGTTCGGGCGAGCCCGCCAGCTGGCGTTCCCCCGGTCCGGGCGCGACGTGGTGATCGGCGAGGGCGTGTGGCTGGCCAGCCACGTTCTGGTGCTCGGACCGGTCACGATCGGCGAGCACGCCGTCGTGGCAGGCGGGTCGCTGGTCCGGGAGGACGTGGCGCCGTACACGGTGGTCGCGGGGCGGCCCGCGAAGGTCGTCAGGAAAATCACCCCGCCCACCTCATGAGACTGGAGATCGGCGCGGGGGAGAAGCCGCACCCCGACTACGACCTGCATGTCGACCTGCTCGCGCTGCCCGACATCGAGGTGCGCTGTGCGATCGACCGCCTGCCCTTCGCCACCGGTTCGGTCGAGGCGCTCCGCGCCAACCACGTGCTCGAGCACCAGAGCTACGAGCTGATCTCCGAGACGCTGCGGGAGTGGGCACGGGTGCTGCGGCCCGGTGGGCGGGTCGACATCGGCGTTCCGGACGCGCGGTTCGTCGCGGCCCAGTGGGTGAACGGCGAGATCGACACCGCGGAGGCGAACCACTGGATCCTCGGCGGCCACTCCGAGCGGGACGCGCACAAGGGCGTGGACGACCGCGGGGTGCCGCTCTGGATCTGGAACGCGCACCACACCATGTTCGACGCCCAGTCGCTGCGCGCCGCCGTGGCGGAGTTCTTCACGGTCGACGAGCTGTTCACCTACGACATCCGCAACCTGCGCCTCTACGGCCGCAGAGGCGGATAGCTGGCCCTCGGCCCGTCAGGCAATCGACCGGTTGCTGTCGCCCTGGAGCAGCAACTCGGGGATCTGGTGGAACGACCAGCCCGCGCCGGTCGGGGCCAGGGCCCAGATCAGGTCGAAGCGGTCGTCCGGCCAGGAGGTCGGCGGGGCCGGGGTCACGGTCGCCAGTGCGCTGGCGATGGCCGGCAGCTCGCCGTGTTGCCAGCAGATCAGGGTCGGTTCGGTGCGGCTCGCCACGTGCCGGGCCAGCGCGGACTCGTGGCCCTTGCTGAAGCTGGTGTCGACCGGTACCCGCAGGTAGGCCGCGAGCGGGGTGACGGTCTGTCGTGTTCGTCGGCCCTCCCCGCCGTCGCCCCCGGATGCGTAGATCGCGGTGGGGCGGGTCATGCGGGGACCCGCTGCCCCGGCCACGGGCGCGAACAGCTGCACCAGCGCGCGGGCTCGGGTCCAGCCGCGGGTGGTCAGTGAGTGGGAATCGTGCTTCCCAGTGCCGTCCATCCCCGGTGATCCGTCGGAGTCCGACGGCTTCTCGCCGTGGCGAATGATCATGATGAGGGCGCCGGGGTGCGGGAACTGCGCGGGAGTCGCCGCCAGTGCTTCCGCGCCGCGCCCGGTGAGCAGAGCCGCCGAGGCGGTGACTACTCCGGCAGCGGTCAGCGTCCGCAGCGCCTCCCGGCGCGTCCGGCGTGGTGGACTGCTCACGGTTCTCCTCATCGACGTGGACCACATCACCACACCTAAGCTACGGCCGCCATGTCAATGTAGTAGGCTCGCTACAGTAGAAGTGCTATCTAGTAGAAGTGTCAGCCACCAGAACGATCTGGGCGAGTTCTGGGTCGGCCCCGCATTGGAGCGGGCCACCGCGAGTCCTGACAGCCGTCAATTGTCGCGGTCTATTTGTTGTCTCCGATTTAATGTCACCCACGTTCTTCAGGTTACCCTGGGTAATTATCAGTAATTCTCAGAAACACTTATTCGGTTCTAATATTCACCTGTCAGGCTCATCCAATGCCCAAGCCTGATGCTGATCAGATATTGATCACGAGTCGGACGTCGCAGGTTGTGTCCAAAGTGCCGGACGCAACGGTGGCCTTCTGGATCGCCAAACTATTGAGCACCGCAATGGGGGAGTCGGTCTCAGATGCGCTCGGTCACGCGATCGGACATGTTCCGGCCGTGCTGGCCGGAGCCGTCGCGTTCGCTGTTGCGCTGGTAATCCAGCTCCGTTGTCGCAGGTATTCGACCTGGGCGTACTGGGTTACCGTAGCGATGGTCGGCATCTTCGGTACCATGGCCGCCGACGTGGTGCATGGCCTCGGCGTCCCCCTGCCGATTTCGACAGCGCTCTACGCGGTCATTCTCGGCGTGGTGTTTACCTGGTGGTACCTGTCTGAGAAGACGCTGTCCATCCACAGCATCTATACCCGGCGCCGGGAGTTGTTCTACTGGGGCGCGGTGGTCGCCACGTTCGCGCTCGGTACGGCGGCCGGGGACCTGACCGCGAGCACGTTCCGGCTGGGCTATCTCGTCTCGGCGGTCCTGTTCATCCTAATCATCGCTGTTCCCGCGGTGTGGTACTGGAAGTTCGGGATGAACTCGATCCTGGCGTTCTGGTTCGCCTACGTCATTACCCGCCCGGTGGGCGCATCCTTCGCGGACTGGATGGCCGCCCCGGCACGTCGTAGCGGTCTGGGCTGGGGTACTGCCTGGGTCGGTGGGGTGCTCGCGCTCGCCGTGTTGGGCTGCATCGGGTTCATGGCACTGACCGGTCGGGACAAGGAGCGCCCGAGGGTGGCCGCGGAACCCCGGTGAGTCACTCCGGGCTCGGCCTGGCGCGTTGGCCCCAGACGGGGTGCCTCGTGGTGTCGCGGCCGCCGAGTCCCACCGGCTGGGTCGGTTGCCCGGCGGGAAGCTGCTGGGCCCGTCCGCGCGCCTGGTCGAGCACCGTGTGCACCAACCTCGGCAGTGAGCCCGCGTCCGTGAGCACGGTGTGCAGGGCGCGCGCCACGCCCTGGCGGGGGACCCGGGGTCCAGCGTCGAGCCGGAGCTCCTTGCGCGCGGTGCGCACGTGGTGGAGGCCTTCGACCGCGCTCTGCTGGGCGAGTCGGCACTGCCGGGGGGTCCGCGCGGTCCCGAGCTCGGCGCCGGCGGCGGTGAACCGCTCCGCTGCCTCAGCCAACCCGGCGGGGCCGATGTCTCCGGGCCGGGCGGCGGCGGCGCTGTCGAGCACGAGTAGCTCACCACCGAGACGTTCGACCCAGTGTCGGGCCTCCGCGCGGGCGTCGTCGAGACGACGGCGGAGGTGGGCGCGGACTGTCAGGGCGAGGGCCCCGGCGACGCCGGTGAACAGAGCGGCAACGACCAGGATCGCATTCAGGAACGTGGCGGTCACCGCACCCAGACTACGCCCACACCGGGGGTGCACCCGCTCTCGCGCGACGGGTTCCTGAGCTGCTGGCCGTGCCCTGGCTCCGAGTCCGCCCGCGGCCGGTCAGCGCGTCGTGGCGGCGGTGCCCAACATGGAAAGGCCCTCGGTGAGCTCGTGCGCGGAGACCGTGCCGACGAGGTGGCGGGTGACGATGAGCCCCGGCATGAGGGTCAGCAGCGCGGTGGCCACATGCTCGGGTTCTGCGTCGGGCGCGAGGTGTCCCGCGGTACGCCACCGCCGGGCGAGTTCGGTGAGATGCCCGCGTACGTCGAGGTAGAACGCGCGGGTGCGGGCCTCCAGCTCGGGTCGACGGAGTGCCTCCGCCCAGGCGTGCATGGCGATTTTCGACACGTCGCGGATCAACGCGAGTGACTCCTCGGCCGCCGCATCGACGAGATCGTCCTTGCCGCGGAAGTAGCGGTAGACCGCGCCGGAGGAGATGCCCGTGGCGGCGATGATGTCGTCCAAGGACGTCTCATGGAAGCCGTCGCGGGAGAAGCACCGCCAGGCACTGGCGAGAACGTGCTGACGGCGCTGGGCGCGGAGCTCGGTACTGAGGCGGGGCATATCTCATCCTAAACAGTAACGATCGTTGTCAAGAGAAAACGAGCGTTTTGATCCAAGGGGCGGTCAGAGTTCGACGACGTGCACCGGGCCGCCGGTGTTCTTCGGTTTGCCGGAGCGCAGGAACAGTGCGAGTGCCCCTCCGGCCGCGCTCAACAGTGCGATGACGTAGAAGTCGTTGGCGTAGGTCTGGGTCGTCACGGCGTTGCTGAGCTCCTGGTAGAGGCTCAGCAGGCCGGACGCGCCCTGTGCCGCCGCATCGTTGACCCCGGGCAGCGCGTTGGCTCCGGTGTTCAGGAGCGAGCCGCGGTCGAGCATGAGTTGGGCTCCCTGGGACGTGTTGAGGCTGCCGAGCACGGCGACCGCGACACTCGAGGCGGCACGTTGCATGACGTTGTTCATCCCACTGCCCGCGGCGGTGAGGCTGCCGGGCAGCGCCGACACGCCGGCGGTCATGATGGACATCATCGACAGGCCGATGCCGGCGTTGCGGATGCTGGTCCACATCTCGATGTCCGGGCGCGGCGTGTCCGGCCTCAGGCTGGCCAGGAGGTAGGAGCCGTAGGCCATGAGAACGAGCCCGATCGCCACCGGGATCCGTGGTCCGATCTTGTCGTAGATCCGCCCGGCGAGTGGCGTCAGCACGACCAACACCAGTGCGGAGGGCACCAGCACGAGACCGGAGTCGAACGCCTGCAGGCCTTGCACGTTCTGCAGGAACTGGGGGATGAAGTACAGCGTGGCGAACAGTCCCGTCACCACCACCCCCAGCAGGATCAGCGACACCGAGTAGGCGGGCACCTTGAAGATCCGCAGATCGATGATCGGGTTGTCGACCTCGAGCTCGATGACCACGAACAACGCGAGGCTCAGCGAGCCGGAGACGAACAGGCCCATGATCCGGTATCCGGTCCAGCCCCAGTCCTGCCCCTCGGAGCAGGCCAGCAGGAAGGCGAACAGGCCGTAGCCGATGGTGAGGAACCCCCAGAGGTCGAACTTCGGCCAGCTGGTCGGGCTGATCCGCGGGAACACGATGAGCGCGGCGATGGTGCCGAGGATGCCGATCGGCACGTTGATGAAGAAGATCAGCCGCCAGTCGACGTACTCCACGAGGTAGCCGCCCAGCGTCGGGCCGACCGCCGGGGCCACGACCACCCCCAGGCCGTACATGCCCATCGCCGCGCCGATCTTCTCCCTGGGCACGGTCTGGTAGAGCATCGTCATCGTCACCACCGGCAGGATCCCGCCCGGGATCGCCTGCACGACCCGGAAGAAAATCATCTCGTCGAGGTTCCCGGCGATGCCGCACAGTGCCGAGGCGGCCGAGAAGCCGACCATCGACAGGATGTAGAGCCTGGTCTGGCCGATGCGCATGCCCAGCCAGCCGGTCAGTGGCACCACGATGCCCAGTGCCAGCGTGTAGCCGGTGACGATCCACTCCACGTCGTCCGGAGCGGCGCTGAGGTCGATCTGGATCCGTGGCACCGCCACGTTCACGATGCTGGTGTCCAGGACTGACATGAAGCTGCCCACGATCAGCACGGACAGCGGTAGTACCCATCCCTGAGCTTGGGCGCGGGTCTCGCGTCCGGTCGCGGTTGTCATATCAACCATGGTAGCCATACGGAAACGACCGTTGTTGTTAAGAGTTTTATATGTCTCTGAGCTCACACTCGACGTGCGTACGGCGACGCGACGGTGGGGCGGCCCGGGACACCGGACAGCGCGCTACCCGATAGGTGGGTCAGGGTGCCAATGACGCACGGGGACCTGTCACGGCAAACGCGTGGCGGGCCGTAGGTACTTCCACGGTGACTCACCCTTGCCCAGCTCGCTGGGGACGTGGATGACGGCGGGGCGCCCGGAGTTGAAGGCTGTGTCCAGTGCGTCCCGCAGCTCGAGTGGATTGTTGGCGGTGATGCCGAGCGCGCCGAACTCTTCGGCGACGCGGGCGAAGTTGGGGTTGACCAGTTTGGTGCCGAAGGTGCGTCCTTCGAAGAGCCGTTGCTGGTCCAGTTCGACGTTGCCGAACGAGCCGTTGTCGAAGACCACCGCGACGACGTTGAGGCCGTACTGCACGGCGGTCGCGATCTCCTGTATCGCGAACATGAACCCGCCGTCGCCGGCGATCGACACGACCGGGCGGTCCGGGTGGGCGGCCTGGACGCCGAGCGCCGTGGGGTAGCCGAAGCCGAGAGTGCCCTGGTACCCGCCGGTGATGAAGGTGCGCGGTGAGTAGACCTCGAACCCGAAGTAGGAGGTGAACCCGGCCTGGCAGATCTCCTCGACGAACAGACCGTCGCGGGGCAGTACCTGGCGGATCGCGGCGAGATACTCGATTTCCGGGCCGACGTCGGTGATCTGTTCGGCGATGCGCCTCTTCACCTCGGCGAACTCCGCCGAGCGGTCAGTGCGCGGGGGGCCGTCGGCCGCCAGTGCCTGGGTGAGCGCGGCGACGCTGTCGATGGCATCGCCGATCACTGCGATGTCCGGGTCGAGTCGAGCGGTCTGGCGTGGGTCGATGTCGAGCAGGATCGTGCACAGTCCGGCCGGGCGGTCGGGCCATCGGGACCAGGCGAGCTCCATCCGTGTACCGATCACGATCACCACGTCGGTCTCCGACCACCGCTCGAACCCGCTCACGCAGGTGAAGCCGAGTGGATGATCGTCGCCGACGACGCCCCGGCCGCTTCGGAACGGGACGACGGGAGCCTGCAGGTGCTCGGCGAGAGCGCGGACCTCGCTCGCCGCATGTCGTGCCCCGCCACCGACCATGATCATCGGGTTGCGGGCGCCGGCCAGCAGCTCGGCGGCCTCGGCAATGGCGTCCGGTGAGATCGGCGGCCTTGCGGGTGGGCGAGGGGCGATCGGCGTGGCGGGTGAGCGGAGCCCGAGGCAGTCCCACGGAACGGCCAGGGACACGGGTTGGGGGCGCCCGGTGTGGGCGTGATGGATGGCGGCCCCGAGCGCGTTGGGGACGAGTGCCGGGTGCTCGACCATGGTCGACCACTTCGTCAGCGTCCGCAGCGTGGCCAACTGGTCCGGCATTTCGTGCAGGTGTCCGAGGCCGCGGCCGAGGAAGGCCCGGGGGACCTCGCTGGTCAGGCACAGCACAGGGGCGCCAGCGCCGTAGGCGGTCAGCAATGCCGCCGAGGAGTTCAGGACGCCGGGACCTGGCACGACCGTGTAGACGCCGGTCCGGCCGGTCGCCTGGGCGTAGCCGAACGCCATGTAGCCGGCCGTCTGCTCGTGGCGCGTGCCGATCACCCGGAGCGCATCCCCGGCACGGGCGAAGCTGTCGAACAGTTCGTAGGTCTGAACGCCCGGAATGCCGAAGACCGTATCCACACCATGAGCGAGCAGGCCCTCGACAATAAGGTCGGCCGAGGTCGGCGGCCGGTTGCCAGTGGTGCTGTCCACAGGAGTGTCCATCGGATTCCTCAGTCGCGCTTCATGATCGGTGGTGTGGTCCACAGGGAGTCGTGATCGGCGCCCGCCGAGTCGAGCTCGGCGCTGGCGGCGGGTTTGGTGTGGATGCGGATCATCAGTCCGTCCGGGTCCGGTACCACGAGCAGGAAACCGATCATGCTGCGTAGCTCGGGGGAGTGTCGAACGCCGGCCGCGTCCAGATGGTCCAGCCACTGCCGCAGGTGGGTCAGGTCGTCGACCTGGAGCGTGATCGGGTCGTAGCCGTCCGTGGCGGCGGCGGCCTTCGGGGCCAGTCTCAGCTCGAGCAGTACCTCGAGCCCGGGGATCTGGATCATCCTGGCGAAGAGGTTTCCCTCGGGGTCGCGATGGTCGAGGTCGCCCTGCACGGTGGCTCGCAGGGCTTTCTCGTACCAGGCCACGCTGGCGTCCAGGTCGCTGACCGGGACCTTCAGGTGGTGCAAGCCCGAGAACGTGAGCTGGCTCGGTGGTGCGGCGAGTGCTGCCGTGGTGGCCTGTGCCTTCGACACGGGACGTCTTCCCTCCTGAGCCGCTCGATCCGTCGGGTCTTCATAGCGTGAACGATCGTTTCTGCTTTGGGTGGGACGCTAGCGGGTGCCCGCGTCGGCAACAAGGACCGTTCCCGCCCTCAGGAAATGGTGTTGAGCACGCGCCCCTCGGTGCGGCAGCGGCTCGTCAGGCGATGTGTCGGTGGGTGAGTTGTCGCAGCGGTGGCGGGTCGGCGTCGCTCGTCCCGGGTGCGTCCCACCTGATTTCGACCCGGTCGCTGTGCAGGTCGAGCGTGCCGAGGGCGTTCTGGAAGTGCGGGCCGTCCTGCAGTCTCCACCGCAGCGGAGCGCGGGGCACCCGGGCGAGGCGGGCGAGTGCGCGCCCGACCGCGCCGGCGGCGCCGAAGCTCGCGACGCCGTTGAGCAGCCGGATCGGCCGGGGCAGCGGGTTGCGGATCGGTGAGCAGACGGCCTGGTAGACGGCGGTGGAGCCGGCGGGCGCGGGGTCGAGGCGGGCCAGGTAGGAGAAGTGCACGTCGCCGGACAGGAACCCGATGCTGGCCGGTGGGGTGCCGAGGCGGCCCTGGCACAGGTCGGTGATCAGCTGGGCCATCGCGGTGAACGAGCGCCCGAACGCGGCCCAGTGCTCCAGGTCCACGGCTTGTCGGATCCGCTCGCCGACGCGGGCGGCGCGGGCTCCCCACGCGCCGTCACAGACCGATTCGTTCCAACTCTCCAGGTAGTGGACCCCGACCGGGAGCAGGTAGGGCAGCGAGGTGCCGATGACCAGGTGGCGGTGCTCGCCGGCCGTCAAGCCGCGTAGCCACTCCCACTCGACGTCGTCGAGGATCGTGCGCCGGCCAGGAGTGAGTACCCGCCCGCAGCGGCTGTCCAGCATCACCAGCCGGGTGTGACCGAAGTCGACGTGGTAGCTCCACCGGTTCGCCGCCGGGTCCTGGTCGGCGCGGGCGGCGAACTCCTCGAGGACCCGCCAGCCGTCACAGTCACCCGCACCGTCGGTTCTGCGCAGGGCGGTCAGCAGCGGGTCGGTGGCGCGCTGGTCCGGCGACAGGTTGCCCAGGTGCTGATAGATCCAGTAGGCGCCGAGCCCCGCGGCCACCCGCCCGCGCCACCACGGTTGGCGCGCCATCTGCTCGCGCCAGGTCTGCGAGGTGTTCCAGTCATCGCGCAGGTCGTGGTCATCGAAGATCATGAAGGTGGGCACGGTGGACAGCAGCCACCGCAGTTCCGGCTCACTCCACGCGTGCCGGTACAGCTCGGCGTACTCGCTGAAGTCGGCGGTCTCCTCGCCGGGTGGCTGGTTGGTGTCTCGCCGGGCGCGGATGTACTCGAGTACCGCCTCGGGAGGCTCGTCGGCGTAGACCTGGTCGCCGAGCAGCAGCAACGCGGTGGGCCAATCCCGCTCGTCGGCGTCCCGCAGCCGGTGGGCGTGGCAGCGCAACACGTCCACACCGTGGACCAGGGTGGTGGCCGCGTCGTGGGCGACACTGGTCCGGCAGGAGCCGAACACCAGCCGCACCCGCCCAGTCGGGTCGATGGTGCGGATCCGGCTCGGCGGGTACGGGCTGTCCGGTTCGGGCCAGACCTGCTCGCCGTCGAGGCGCACGGTGTACGGCAGGACCGCGCCGGGGGCGAGCCCGCACAGCTCCACCAGGGCGTAGTGGTGCCCGTGCACGGTGAACGTCGTGGATTTTGTGTCCAGCACCTCAACGGTGCACGGCGCGTCCGTCTCCACCCAGATGGCGGCGCTGGTGTGGTCGACATGGCGCTGCATCGGGCCGAGGACGAGCCGGGGCATTGGCGACCTCCCAGGCGGCAACCGTAGTGGACGCGGGCCGCTGCCGCGGGGTGATCGCCGCTTGATCAGCGGGAAGGCTGCTCATCACTCAAACGGGAACGATCGTTGGCGTAAAGCTCGGTTCGCTGATACGGTCGGTTTCGTCGAAATGATCGTTTCCGCCTCCGTCGCGGAGGTTCGAGTTGATCATCGGGCCGGCCCGTGCAGGGGAGAAGTCACCTGGACGTAGGAGTAGATCATGATCCAGCACTCCGGTGATTTGGAGAACAGCATGTCAGCCCTGCCCGCCCGAACCGATGTGCTCATCGTGGGAGCCGGTCCCGTTGGGCTGGCGCTCGCCTGCAGTCTGTCCCAACTCGGCATCAACCATGTGCTGATAGATCGCAACGACGAGCTCCAGCCGGGCACCAGAGCCGCCGGGCTGCAGCCCGCGACGCTGGAGTACCTCGACCGTTTCGGACTGGCGCGCGAGCTGGTCGCGGCGGGCGAACGCGGCCGTGGGTTCCAGCTGCACGACGGTCAGCGCAGCCTGTTGCGGGTGCCCTACGACGAGTTGGACACCCCGTTCCCGTACGTGTTGCTGCTGTCCCAGCAGTCCACCGAGGAGCACCTGACCCGGCACCTCGCCCAACGGGGCGGCAGCATCCACCGCGGCCACAAGCTGCTGGACTTCGGGTCGGACTTCCCGGGGGTGACCGCGACGGTCGCGGCCCCGGACGGCACCGTCCGCGCGGTCAACGCCCGCTACCTGGTGGGCTGCGACGGGGTGCACAGCCGAGTGCGGGACATCAGTGGGATCGGGTTCCCCGGCGAGGCCCCCGAACAGCTCTACGCCCTGGCCGACGTGCGGCTGGCCACCGCGTTCGGGGACGACAACGCGGACACCACGTTCTTCCTCTCCGCACAGGGCGTGCTGCTGACCTCCCCGCTGGAGGGCGGCCAGTTCCGGATCGTCGCCTCGGTCCCGCCGGGCTCGCGGCCGCCGTCGTTGTCCGACGTCGAGTCGTTCCTGGCCGCCCGGGGGCCGGCTCAGTTCCCCCGGGTGACCGAGGTCGTCGCCGCCTCGACCTACCACGTGCAGGAACGTGTCGCGCAGCGGCTGTCCGAGGGCCCGGTATTCCTGGCCGGCGACGCCGCGCACACGCACAGCCCGGCCGGTGGACAGGGCATGAACACCGGGATCCAGGACGCGGGGAACCTCGCCTGGAAGCTGCACGCCGTCCTCACCGGCGTCGCGCCCGGCGAGCTTCTGGACAGCTATCACCGCGAACGCCACCCCGTCGCCGAGCGGCTCGTCGCGTTCACCAGCCAGATCGCCAGCCTGGCCCTCGTCCGGGGCACCGAGGCCGGCCAGCTGCGCAACCGGGTCCTGGCCGAGGCGGCAAAGGCGCCCGGCGCGACGGACTGGCTCGCCAAGCGCCTCGGTCAGCTGGACATCGACTACGCGCCGAGGCTGGATGCCCCGCCGACCTCCGCGCACCATGTCGGCCAGCGCGTCGCGCCGACGTTGGTGGCTCCGCACGGGCTGGACTGGACCCTCGCGGTCCCCAAGTCGAGCGGCGGCCCGGACGGTGACGCCCAGTTCGACCAGCTCACGGTGCGGGTGCTCGACGGCCTGGACACCACTCTGCTGGTGCGCCCGGACGGCTACCTCGCCGCCACGGACGTGCCCGCGGACCCGTCGGCCGTGCGGTCCGCCCTCGGGCGGTACGCGCTGGGCCAGTCGTCATGAGCACCCAGTTCGGCGGTGGGCAGCCCATTTCCGCATCCGCGCACGACGCTCCGCCGCTGCGCCCGGTGCCCTCGGTCGTGGTCGCCGAGTGGCCCGAGGGCACGTTCCTGGAGAACCTCGCCCCGTCCGGCACGCACCCGGGCAGCTGGCTGGTCACCGTCCCGTCGCACAACCGGATCGACCGGGTGGACCCGGGCGGGACGTGGGACACCGTCGTCGAGCTGCCGACCACGGTCACCGGCATCACCACCACCGACCTCGGCACCTTCTTCCTCACCGGGGTGATGGGAGAGCCGGGATGGCGGCTGGCGCGCCTCGACGACCCGGACGCCGGCCAACCCACCGGCGACACGGTGTGCGACGTCCCCGAACTCGTGCTCGGCAACGGGCTGACCTGGGACGGACACCGCCTGCTGGCCGTGGACTCGGGGCTCGGTCACCTGGTGGCCATCGACCCCGTGCAGCGCACCAGCTCGGTCTGGCTGGCCCACGAACTGCTCACCAAGCTCGACCCCGCCACCGCCCTGCCCGGCGCCAACGGCATCGCGGTGCACGGGGGATGGGTCTATGTCACCAACAGCGAGCGGGCCCTGCTGGTGCGTTGCCCGGTGGCCAGCAACAGCCCGGCGGACGAGATCGAGGTCGTCGCCGAGCGGCTGGCCGGCGACGACCTCGACATCGACGGGCGCGGGCGGGCGTACGTCGCCACCCACGTCCTGCACAGTGTCCTGCGCCTCGACCCGGACGGACACCGCGAGGACATCGCCGGCCTCGACGAGGGCGTGGCCGGCTCCACGTCCGTCGCGCTCGACCCACAGGACCCCACCGCCCTGTACGTCACCGCGACCGGCGGCATGCTCAACCCGCCCGAAGGAGGAGTCCAGCCCGCCAGGCTCGTCCGCCTCACTCTGGACCGCTGATTCCTCCCGGCCGCGGCTGAGCCGCACAATGGGGGTAACGAAGACCCGCCGCCTCCAGAAGGCTCGGCTCTGGGTTCCCGGCGGCGGCGGGCCGCCGGACCCGACGCCAACACAGATCGGGACGGACACGATGAGCGACACCCTGCAGACGTTGCACAGCGCCCTTCCGGCCGCGGTCTTCACCACTGATCCCGATGTGATGTGGGGCTACTCCCGGGATCGAGCTGACCTGGTGGCGGCCGGCAAGCCGCTCGCGGTGCTGAGACCGACCACCACGGACGAGGTGGTGACCATCATGCGGTGGGCCAGCTCGACCGGGACCCCCGTGGTCGCCCGGGGAGCCGGTACCGGCCTGTCCGGCGGAGCGACCGCTCTCGACGACTGCCTGGTGGTCAGCCTCGAGCGGATGACCGGTATCCGCGAGATCGATGCGCCGAACCAGACGGTCGTGGTCGAAGCGGGCGTCATCAACGCGGACGTGAGCCGGGCCGTGGCGCACCTGGGGCTGTTCTACCCGCCGGACCCGGGCAGCTTCGAGATCTCGACGATCGGCGGGAACCTGGCCACCAACGCCGGGGGAATGCGCTGCGTGAAGTACGGCGTCACCCGCAGCTCCGTGCTGGGCATGGAGGTGGTGCTCGCGGATGGCAAGATCCTTCGCACCGGCGGCCGGACGGTCAAGAACGTCGCCGGCCTCGACCTGACGCAGCTGTTCATCGGTTCGGAAGGCACGCTGGGCCTGATCACATCGGCCACCTTGCGCCTGCGTCCGCTGCCGGTCAGGACGGCGACCATGGTGGCCACGTTCGACACCCTGGAAGCCGGCTGCCGGGCGCTGGACGGGATCTTCGCCAGCGGCGTGACGCCCAGCGTGCTCGAGCTGATGGACCAGGAAACGATCAACGCGGTGGAAGATCACACCCGGATGGACCTCGACCGGACCGCGGCTGTATTGATCATCGCGCAGGCCGACGGGGTCGACGCCCTGCGCGAGGTCGACACCATCGTGACCTGTTGCGAGAACGCGGGTGCATCGCTGGCCGTGGCGACCGACGACCCGGCGGAAGGCGCCATGCTGATGCAGGCCCGCAGGTTGGCCGGCCACGCCATCGCGGCGATCGGGCCCACCATCATCGAGGACGTTGTCGTGCCACGCAGCAGGTTGGGCGAGCTGCTCACCGCCATCGCCCGCATCTCGGCGGACAGCGGAATCCGGATCGCCACCGTGGGCCACGCCGGCGACGGCAACGTGCACCCGAACCTGTATCTCCCGGACCTGAGCGACGCCACCAGGAGCACCGCGATGGCCGTCGCCGAGCAGATCTGCACGGCGACGCTGGAGCTGGACGGCAGCATCACCGGTGAACACGGGGTGGGCCAGCTCAAGATGGGCTGGCTGGCCCAGCAGCTGGACTCGACGGCACTGGCTGTCCAGGCGGCCATCCGAGGGGCGCTCGATCCCCAGGGCCTGCTCAACCCCGGGCGGGGCTACTAGGTGCGGTGGCCGGGTAGGTGCGCTGGCCGGCTAGGTGCGCTGGCCGGCTAGGTGCGGTGGCCGGCACCGCCCAGCGCGGCGAGGCCACGGGTGAGGGTGTCGGCGGAGAACTCGGCGACGAGCTGGTGGGTGACGATCAGTCCCGGCATCAGGGCCAGCAGCAGCGCCGAGGCCGCGTCCGGGTCGGCGTCGGCGGGCAGCTGCCCGTCACCGATCCAGCGCCGCGCCAGCTCGGCCAGGTGTGCTTGCGCTTCGAGGTAGAAGGTGCGGGTGCGCTCGCGTAACTCGGGTCGGCGCAGAGCTTCGGCCCAGCCCTGGATCACGATCTGGGACAGGTCGTAGCGAGGGTGCGCGGATCGGCGGTGCAGTTCCTCGGTCAGCGCACGGAGGGTTTCGTGCGGGGTCGGCAGTGGTTCGCGGGCCAGCAGTTGGCTGAACAGGTCACGGACCAGGACCAGGGCCTCGTCCACGGTGGCGTCGATCAGGTCGTCCTTGCTGGCGAAGTACCGGTACACGGCGCTGGTCGACATGCCGGTCGCGGCCACCACGTCGTCCATCGAGGTGGCATGGAACCCGGCACGGGCGAAACAGCTCCATGCGCTGGTCAAGATGTGGTGCCGCCGCTGGGCAAGGAGATCGGCGCTGAGCCTGGGCATCGTGTCAGCCTAGGGAGAAGAGATCGGTGAGCGCCGGCCCGGGCCGGCGCTCACCGCGTGTCCGGTCCGCCGGTGGCCCGGCGGGATGAATCAGCTGTCGGCAATCGGGGCGGTTTCGTCCGTGCCGACCGACGTCGTTTCGTCGATCTGAAGTACCTGGTGGTCGGGCCCGTACAGCGGCCAGCTGGCCTTGCCGCTCGCCGCGAACTCCACCCAGGCCTGCTGCATCAGGGCGCTGATCTGGGTGGGAGGGGTATCGCCCACCAGCCCGGTGGGGCCGCCGGCGGTACCGAGGGTGTCGAAGACGAAGGGCAGCTCGAGCCCGTGACAGGCGCCCAACCGACCTTGATGCAACGGAGAGGGCCAGCGGAAGTCGAAACTGTAGGTGTGGCCGGGGTGGCGCCGCGCCAGGCGACGGGCGGGGGAGCGGAAAGCCAGATCGGTGAGCGCCCGGGCCAACACCGAGCCGGGTTGGCTGTCGCCTTCACCCAGCCCGTAGGCCGCGAGCACGGCTTCCGCGTCCGGTCGGGATGCCTGGAGCATGCCGACCGCCTGGCGTTCACCGACCGAGTCCACCACCCCGGTGGGCACCAGGTAGACGTTGATCTCGTCGTGGCAGGTGCCGATGAGCAGCTCGGGTGCCCAACCGGCTGGCGCCGTGCCGGACGCGGTGTCCCAGGGCAGCACGTCGTCGCCGGTCACGGGCAGGAACGTGACGAGCCCGTAGCCGGGGTCGAAGCCCTCGGAGTCGCGCAGGTCAGGTTTGGTGCCACGCGTCGTGACGACGGCCTGTGCCTCGAGCAGTTGCTCGCTGGAGACGGCGCGCAGGGCCTCGGCGGTGTTCTCGACTCCCACGGCCTCGGCGACAGCGGCACTGAGCCGGTGTCCGACAGCGAGCGGGCGCGTCGTTTCGTCATTCCCGCTGTGCACGATCGCGCGGCGGAACAGTCCCTCGGCCAGGGGCGAGCGCAGCAGGCAGGCGACGCTCGCCGCTCCGGCGGAGTGCCCGAACAGCGTGATGTTGTGTGGGTCGCCGCCGAATGCCTCGGCGTTCTCGCGTACCCACTTGACGGCGGCGATCTGGTCGCGCAGGCCGATGTTCGTCGCCCCGCCGGGAACCGGCAGGAAGCCCTCGGCGCCCACTCGGTAGTTGATGGTGACCAGGACCGTCCCCGCCCGGGCGAACCCGGAGCCGTCACAGCTGGCGGCGGAGCCGGTCCCGGCGACGAAGGCACCGCCGTGCAGGAAAACGATCACTGGCAGGCCGCGCGCGCCGATGTCGGGGGACCACACATCGAGCGTGAGGTAGTCCTCGCCGCGCCGCCAACCGGGTCCGGTGACGGGCGTCAGGTCCACCCCGGGCAGGCTCCGGTGCGTCTGCGGCGCGGTCGCGGCCGGTGAGCGCGCGTCGCGGACCCCGTCCCACGAGGACGGCCTCGCGGGTGGCGCGAACCGCAGGGCTCCCACCGGTGGCGCCGCGTACGGGATGGCCCGGAACCGGGCGATCCCGCCGACGACCTCGCCGCGGACCCGGCCGCCGCTGGTCGCCACCACCGGACTCTGTCCGGCAAAGATCGTGTCAGGAGTGGTCATGCCGCTTCCTTCCTTCCGAGTGCCACCGCGAGTGCGTCCGCTAGGACCGCGGCGGGATCGCTGACGGCGCCGCGGGAGCGGAACGCCACGTGGCCGTCCGGGCGGACCAGCACCGCTCCGCCAGGGTCGATTCCGTACAGTCGCCCGAACTCGTCATCGGGCTGGTCGGTCTCGGCATGCAGGTCGATGCCGAGTGTGTAGCCGCGCACCGGGGCCGGGCTCGCCTCGTTGAGCTTCCGCGCGGCTTTCGTCCACGCGTCGCCGCTGGCCCCGGCGACCACGGTGAACCCGTCGTGGAACAACTCGATGGTCGAGGCGCGCCCGTTCGGTGTGCGCACCCACAGGTGCGGAGCGCGCGCGCCCGGCCGCGCCGAGGGGTGGTACGTGTCGACGGCGACCTCGTGCCCGGGTGGCGGGGAGCCGTCGGGCAGGAATGCGCCCGTGTTGTAGTGCACGCCGACGTCCAGGCCCGCCCAGTTTCCGTACTGCCGCAGGGCCGCGACGCGCTCAGCGGCGGGCAGCTCTCGAATCGAGCTCACGTGCCTGGCGTTGGTCAGGCCGTAGGTGCAGGCCCGCTGGGCGATCTCGCGCCGCTCGAGTCCGTAGCTGTCCAGCAGCGCGTCGCCGGCCCAGCCCTTGATGACCGCCGCGAGCTTCCAGACGAGGTTGTGGGCGTCCTGGACGCCGGTGTTCATGCCGATGCCGCCGAACGGCGGGACCTGGTGGGCGGCATCGCCGACGAGCAGCACGCGGCCCTGCCGGAACCGGTCCGCGACGGTCGCCGAGACGAACCACGGCCAGAATCCGATCAGATCGATCTCGGTGTCCTCGCCGCCGGGGCCGATCATCGTGCGGAACATCTCGCGCACCCGCTGCGCGGTGAAGCTCTCCGGAGGATCGACGGTGGCGTCGAAGCTGGAGCCGCCCGCCCACTCGGTGCCCCCGTCCAGCGGCTGGAACACCCCTTCGATCGCCGTGTCCAGTGCCCAGATCAGGGTGGCTTTGCGGTCCGGATCGGTCCAGCGGCTCAGGTCGGCGCGGAAGTGCGCGTTGAGGTACCAACGCTGGGTGCGTACACCGGGCATCTCGATGCCGAGCGCCTGGCGCGTCGGGCTGTTGGCCCCGTCGGCGGCCACGAACCAGTCGGCGTCGATCGTGTACTTCTCGCCGTCCCTGACCTGCACACTGACGCCGTTGCTGGTGTCCTCGACCCCGATCACCTCGTGTCCGAACAGGACCCTGGAGTTCTCCTGGTTCTGCGCCGCCGCGTTGAGGACGTCGTCCATCCGGTCCTGCGTGCTGCACAGGAAGGGCGCGGGGCTGTAGCGGGCGGTGAACTCCGCGATCTGCGAGGTCGCCTCCATGCGGCCAATTTCCGCACCACTGAGCCCGTGGACGTAGAGGAAGTAGCGGGTCCACTCCTCCGGCAGGCTCCGCTCCCGCAGGGCTGGCAGCAGCCCGAGGTGGGACCAGATCTCCGACGTACGGCACATGATCCCGCGTGATCTCGGCAGCAGGCTGGTGCCGTGGCGCTTCTCCAGCACGACGTTCGGCACCCCGGCGGCCGAGAGCAGCAGTGACGTTGTCAGACCGACCGGTCCAGCTCCAGCGATGACAACCGGTGAATGCACCATTGCAAATGTCCCTTCATTCGCTGTCTCTTAACCAGCTGTGACCGTGGGCGTCAGCGAGGTCGCCGACAGCGGAGTCCTGGTTGTCGCGGCCGGCGCCGGCGGAGGAGCTCGTTATCGATGTCCTGGGTCGGCCTCGGTGTGGGCAGAGCTGATCGACAACCGCGCACCTGATGACCTCGAAGCCTCAAACGCCAACGAACGTTCTGGCATAACCGGGAAGCTACCAGTCAGAGGCGCATAACGCCAACGATCGTTCTTGTTTGCGCGGAAATGTCGTGCTCGTGGCGTCGGCGACCGGGCACGCTCGCGCCGCTGTCAGGGTTTTGCCGGGCCGGCTCGGCGGCTGCGTCGCCCGTGATGTTCTACAGGGCATTGCCGCTCAGAACCTTCTGTGTCAAAGTTAGATTGTGACACAAAAGTGGCCGGCGGACCGCCGCTCTGGGGTCTCGGCGAGGGAATGTGCCCTGGTCAACGAGCTGCGAGTCATGCCCCACCGGCCACGCCCGAGTTGACCGACGGCCCGGGTCGGCTGGTCCCCGCCGTGGGTGTCCGTCCGGGCGATGCCCCGTACTCCGTCAATGAGGAGGGAGAGAGATGCAGGACCACAGTGTTGGGGGCCTCCGCGCGGGTCGCCGCGCGAGGGGCGTGCTGGCCATCTGCCTGGTTTCCATCGTTTTCGAGGGGTACGACCTGGTCGCGTACGGAACGGCGCTGCCGTCGATCCTGGCTGATCCGCGGTGGGGACTGGGAGCAGCGCACGCCGGGCTGATCGGGAGTTACGCGCTGGTGGGCATGCTCGCGGGCTCGCTGCTGGCCGGCGCGATCGGTGACTTCGTCGGGCGGCGCTGGCTGGTCATCGTGTCAACAGCCTGGTTCTCGGCCTGGATGGCGGTGACCGCCGTTGCGCCGAGCCTCTCCGTCTTCGGGCTGGCGCGGTTCCTGGTCGGCGTGGGGATCGGCGCGCTCATCCCCACGGCGGCCGCGTTGGCGGTGGAGTTCGCGCCGCCCGGTCGCGGGAACACGCACAGCGCCATCGTGTGGGCGGGTTACCCCGGCGGCGGTGTTCTCGCCGCGCTGCTCGGCCTGGTGTTCCTGGAGGAGTTCGGGCCTCGCAGTCTGTTCTGGTTCGGCGTCCTCCCGCTGGTCACGGTCGTTCCGCTCGCGCTGCGATTCCTCCCGGAGTCGCCCAGTTTCCTCGCGCTGCGGGGGCGGCACGAGGAAGCGGCCGTGATCGCGCGGCGCTACGGCCTCAGCCACGCCGCCCCCGACCGGAACGAGGCGAGCGAACGCCGAGGTCCGCTCGCGCTTTTCGACCGAGGTCGTCGGACGGCGACTGTCCTGATGGGACTGATGAGCGCCGGGGGACTACTGTTGACCTACGGGCTCAACACCTGGCTGCCTCAGCTCATGCGCAGCAGCGGATACGCGTTGGGCTCCGCCCTGGCCTTCCTGCTGGTGCTCAACGCGGGCGCCATCCTGATACCGCTGCTCGCGTCGCGGGCCGCGGACAGGATCGGGCCGCAGAAGGTCGTCGCTGTGTCGTTCGCCGCTGCCGCCGTCGCGATCTGCCTGCTGAGCGTGAAGCTGCCGACACTCGGGCTGTACCTGCTGACCTTCGTCGCGGGCGCGGGCACCATCGGAGCCCAGGTCCTTGTCTACGGCTTCGCCGCTACCTATTTCCCCACGACATGCCGGGCCGCCGGCTTGGCATGGACGGCCTCGGTGGGTCGGCTGGGGGGCATCACCGGGCCGACGGTGGCCGGGTTGTTGATCGCGGCCGGTTACGGCGTCGCCTCGAACTTCTATGTCTTCGCGGTCGTCGCGCTGGTGTCCGCCGTCTGTGCGGCGAGCGTCCCTCGGCGCCGGGCGACCGCGCGGGCGACCGCCCCGATAGAGGCTCCGGCGGACACCCCGCGGTGAGTCGGGCTGGCGTCCTTCGCAGCCGCACAGACGTGGTACCGGTGGCACAGACCTTGCGGGGTCTGCGCCGCCGGCGGCCGGTCTGTGTCACCGCACGTTCTACACGTCTTGTTCGCGACGTCGTCGATTGTGTCACAATAAATTGTGACACAAAGTGCGGCGGTGGCTGCCTCCCTGACTGACCGACTGACCGCGGCGGACGGCACTCATTTCCTGCCGGGTCTGCAAGCCCTGGTGCGGGTGCCGCTCGAGCAGGCGCGGCGCGACCGGGCCGACGGGCTACGGATCGGCACCTTCATCAGCGGCTATCCCGGGTCACCACTTGCCGGGTTCGACCTCGCCCTGTCGCGCATCCCCGACCTGCTGGCCGGCCACGACGTGACATTCCTGCCCGCCGGCAACGAAGAGCTGGCCGCCACCGCGCACATGGGCACCCAGATGCTCGACGATCACCCGCGCCGCTGACGAGCACGACGCGATGAACCACCGGTGGAAGAACACCGTGGGTTCGCGGCGGGTACTCACCGTGTCTGCCAGACTCGAGCCGTGCGTGAGCTGAGTGCCGCGGCCGCCCTGCTGGCCGACCAACTGCGCGACGAGTTGCTGTCGGGTGAGTTCGCGCCCGGCTCGCGGCTCAAGGAGGAGCACCTGGCCCAGCGGTTCCGCGTCGGTCGTTACACCGTGCGTTCGGCCCTGCGCACCCTGGTGGCAAACGGGCTCCTCGAACATGAGGCCAACCGCGGTGCCCGGGTTCCGCAGCTGTATCCGACAAGAGTCGACCAGCTCTTCGCCTACCGCACGGTGCTCGAGGTCGGCAGCCTGCGCATCGCGCTGTCCCGGCAGGTCGCGCTCCAGCCGGTGGCCAGCACGACCGCCGCGCTCGAGGCGCTGCCCGCCGACGCGCCGTGGCCGCAGGTGGTGCGCACCCACCAGGAGATCCACCGGACGATCGTCGGGCTGAGCGGCAACAGCCGACTGATCGACGCCTACGCGAGCTGCGAGGAGGAACTGCAGTTCGTCACCGCGATCACGCGGCCCGCCTACACCGCGGGCAAACTCGCCGCCCTGCACACCGAGTTGCTGGCGCACCTGCGCCACGGTGGCGACCGTGCCGTCGACGCCCTGGCCCGTGACATCGAGATCGGGCGGTGCGCGGTACTGGATGCCATGTCAGCGGCGGCAACCGCGACCGGTTGAGACGGACCGGCCGCCGCCGCTCATCAGCTGGTCAGTCGTGCCGCATGGACACCGTGAGGGTGGGGATGTCGCCGATGTGGGCGTCGATGCGGTCTCCGGGTTTCAGCCAGCGGCCGCCGTGGTGGGCGGCAGATCCGGCGGGCGAACCGGTGAAGACGATGTCGCCGGGGGAGAGCGGCATGTACTCGCTGATGATGCTGAGCTGCTCGTCCACCGCGTAGAGCATCTCGCTCGTCGAGGCGTCCATCATCGGCTCGTCGTTGACCGAGAGCGTGCTGCGCAGGTCGGTGACGTCGGGCATGAACTTGGCGGCTGTCCGCCCGACAGGGTCGTCCACGGTCACGGTGACCGGTGCGCCGTCCGGGCCGGTGACCTCGGCGGATCCAAAGCATTCAGATCTTTAACGGAAACCACAGCGAACTCACAGGCGGGCCCGGTCAACTGAGTACAGACAGCGGTGGACTTCGGGCCGGAAACCACGAGTTGGTGGTTCAGGCACCGCGACGGGGAGGAAAGATCGTGATCGAGTTGGAGGGCGTCACCAAGTCTTTCAAGATGGCGGAGGGGGATATGCAGATCTTGCACGGCATCAACCTCACCGTCGGAGACGGCGAGATGGTCGCGATCATGGGCCCGTCCGGTTCCGGTAAGAGCACCTTGATGAACATCGTGGGTTGTCTGGACACCGCATCCAGCGGGCGCTACATGCTCGACGGCATCGACGTCAGCAAGCTGTCGAAATCCGAGCTCGCCCGGGCCCGCGGCCGGAAGATCGGGTTCGTGTTTCAGTCGTTCAACCTGATCCCGCGCACTGATGCGATGCGCAACGTGGAGTTGCCGCTGATCTACAACGGGGTCCGGAACCGGCGGGCGAAGGCGAAGGCCGCGTTGGAGCGGGTCGGCCTTGGCAGCCGGTTGCGGCACGTGCCCAGCGAGCTGTCCGGTGGCCAGAAGCAACGCGTCGCGATCGCGCGCGCTCTGATCAACGATCCCTCGATCATCTTGGCCGACGAGCCGACCGGGGCACTGGACACCAAGTCGACGACCGAGATCATGCAGCTGCTCTGCGAGCTCAACGAGGCCGGCTGCACCATCGTGGTGATCACTCACGAGGAGGAAGTCGCCGAGTACTGCACCCGGAAGGTGTGGCTGCGCGACGGCAACATCGTCAGCGACGAACCCAACGACCGGCGCGTTCGAGGCGGCCAGCTGCTGCCGGCCGCCTCCTGACCATCCCGAGCGACTGACCGTCCCGAGCAACGCGGGCAGTGCCTACAGGTATGCCGTGATCCAGGTGCTGGCCAGACCCGCCACCACACCACCGAGAAGCAGGCTCATCGTCCGGTCGCGCAGCGGTAGGAGCAACAGCAGCGCCGACGCGGCGTCGATCGTGGCGTAGGCGCAGAGCGCCACGGTGAGGTCGAAGCCGGTTCCCCGCGACGAGAGCGCCGTGAGCGCGACGACCGCGGTGACCACGAGGATGGTCCGGGTCGACATCTGCGGGGTGAGGAAGCGGTACGACATCTGGGCGGCGATCGCCGAGGCGGACGAGGCGATCAGCCAGAGGGCCACCACGATGGCCGGTCTGAGCAGGCTTGGCCAGATGATCCAGGTCCCCGCGACCAGCGCGGCGCCACCGAGGCTGACAACCACGACGGTGAGGCGCAGAAACTGGCGCGCGGAGTGGGGGGAGTCGGTCGAGCGGTGGACGAGCGAGGGCATGGTGGCGTTCACGAACGTCGCCGACACCGAGCTGACGATCTTGACGCCGATGTTCAGGAACGTGACACCCGAGGCGGGCAGTAGGACCGCGAGCGACTGCAGGAAGATCTGGCCGAGGTAGCCGACGGTGGACTTGCCGAGGAACCAGAACGGGCCCGATCGCGACGGTGCCACCAGGGGGACCGAGTCGAGGACCGCCGTGCCGACCTTCCGGCGGGTCATGGCGACGAGCAGGCCGATGTTCCCCACCAGCAGTGCCCCGACCATGATGGTCATCGCGGCCGGCGGCGACTTCCACGGGTAGGTCAGTGCGACGACCGCGAGGATGTTCGCCGGCAACGCGACCCCGGAGATCCACAGCGCGTTGCCGCCGGCTTGGGCCGCGACCGCCTTGAACCAGAGCAGAGCCTGTACGAGTGCGTTCAACGCACTCAGGACGGCCAATGCGATCAGGTCCACGGGCAGCCGGTCGCGCTCCGTGAGCCACAGCGCCCCTCCGGTGACGAACACGAGGCCGAGCGCGGGTGTCAACCATCGGATCCTCGCCAAGCCGGCTCGGGACATCCCCCGATCATTGAGCAGCGAGGGATACATCATTCCGACGATGATGCATTGGATCGGAACGAGACCGACGTTGAACAGGTAAAAATAGGCGTCGGTGCTCTGGTTCGTGCCTGCCCGGGCCAGGATGAGCACGAGCTGAACCAGCCCCGTGACCTGTGATGCAAGGGAGACCGCGGGCGCCCGGAGCGCAACCCTGGCGTTTAGCGCGGTTCGCATGGATTTGTCATCATAAGAGTTAGGTATCTCCAGGCGACTCTCGCGTTCCTCGGTCAGCAGGACCATAACTCAAGCGAGTAATCTTCGCGCTAGTGTTGCATCTCACTATCCGACTCTCCGGATCGACCCATGTCGTGTGGGGTTTCCGCGCCCATCGGGTGCCATTCGGGGGCGGAGTCGTAAAAATTTACGGCGCGGTACCGCGGCATCCTCAGATACGGTGGAAATCGTGTCTTCACCGCTGGTCAGCGGCATCATGCCGTCTCGCAATCGACCAGTGTGCCTTGCGCGGCTGATTGCCTCGGGCATGGTCGAGGACCTCTTCGTGGCGCCATTGAACGTGCGAGGACTCTACGCGGCAGGGTTGCGTAATGGTGATCGCCGGGAGTCAGATTTTCTTGCCGCATTGGTGCGCCCGATCGACGGCCGCTCCGATGTGGTTATCGGCATTTGTGATGTTTCCGTGATAGCTGCTCGGGGGCGGTCGATATGAGGTCGACGGTGGAGTAGCGGTCAGCCGGCGCGCGCCGTCGTGCTGCCTGCCCGCTTGTAGTGATGGTTCGTGCGCCGCGGCGCACGGCGAGGAAGGAGGTCTCTGTGCAGGTTCTGCGCGTGCTGCCCGAAGCGCGGAGCGCCCATTTCGAACGGTCCCGACCGTCGCCGGAGAGGATCACAATCTACGTCTCCGGGTACGGCGACCTGGACCGGAGCTCGGTGTGGCCGAGTGCCCACCGCGTGAGCCTGATGTGGGCGTGGTTGTGGGCCTTCAAGCGACGCTGGAACGTGGTGCAGCTGCCGGAGCCGCTGTGGTTACGGGCACTGCCGCTGACCTTGTCGGTGGGCCTCGCCGTGCGCGTGTCCGACCTGGTGTGCCGGCGCAAGACGCGGATCGTGACGTACGCGATGGAGAACAACGACCCCTCGGCGCTGTTGCGGGGTATTCCGGGCGGGTCGCGGGGTGTCGCATTCGGTTTTGTCCGCCACCTCAGTGGGTGGATCTTCGATCGGGTCGCCCTGGCCAGTCGCGGAGCCAGCGACTGCTACGTGGCGGTCCGGCTGCTGCCCGAGCAGGGCGGAGTCGAACTGTTCAACGATCTCCCCCAGGAATGTCTCGGTGAGGAGATCGGTACGAAGCTCCGGCGGGTGACCTTTCTGGGCGCTCTCGAACCCCGGAAGGGCGTACTGGATCTCCTGGCGGCCTGGACGGAGTCGGGTCTGGGCCGGGCTGGCTGGGAGCTGGCGATGGCGGGGGCCGGACCGCTCGCTGACGACGTGGCGCGGGCCGCGGCGTCCGATTCGTCGATAGTGCCGCTCGGCCTGATCGGGCGGCCGGAGATGCACGAACTCATGATCACCACCTCGATCGTGGTCCTGCCGTCCCGGCGGGACGGGCGCTGGCGCGAGCAGATCGGGCTCTCCATCGTCGAGGGCCTGGCGCACGGCTGCCACATCGTCGCCACCCCGGATACCGGCCTGCGGGAGTGGCTCGAGCTACATGGGCACGGGGTGCTGCCGGACGAGTTCACCGTGGCCGATCTGTCGACCGCTCTGTGCGACGCCGCGCGGAATCAGCTGAACCCGGTCGAGGTCCGCGCTTCCCTTCCACCGCTCGACGGGCGGGTCCAGGCGGAGGACTGGCTGTGTCGGGCGGTATCCGAATGACCGGACGGCTCAACCGCTAGCTCGGGCCCCTCGACGCCGAGTGCGTCCCATCGTCTCCCCATATCAACCACACAGACCCTGCAACCGCACCGGACACCTCCGGCCCCACTCCTGAAGGAGCATGATGTTCGTTCGTCGTATCGCTGTCATCGGCACCGGGTACGTGGGTCTGACCACGGGTGCTTGCTTGGCGTCGCTGGGCCACCGGGTGGTGTGTGCCGACATCGACGCGGAGAAGATCGCCCGGTTGCGTGACGGTGACGTCACCATCCTGGAACCGGGGCTGAGTGAGCTGGTCGCGGAGGGGGTGGCGGCGGGGCGGTTGAGTTTCGTGGTCGGTGCCCGTGACGCTGTCGCGCCGGTCGGTGCTGCTCCGGACGGCGGCTCTCTCAACGGCACTGATGATCCGGTCGAGGTGGTGTTCCTGTGTGTGCCCACCCCGATGGGTGAGGGTGGTGCCGCTGATCTGGCCGCGGTGGAGGCGGTCGCGCAGGAGGTGCGTGACCTGTTGCCGCGCGGGTGTGTGGTGGTGAACAAGTCGACCGTGCCGGTCGGCACCGCGGCGCGGACCAAGCAGCTGCTGGGGCGCCGCGACATCGCGGTGGTGTCCAACCCGGAGTTCCTGCGTGAGGGCAGCGCGGTGCACGACTTCCTCAACCCGGACCGGATCGTGGTGGGCTGTGAGCAGCAGGACGCCGCGGAGCGGGTCGCCGCGCTGTACTCCCGGCTCGGTGCGCCGACGCTGCTGACCGACGCGGCCAGCGCGGAGATGGTCAAGTACGCGGCGAACTGTTTCCTGGCGATGAAGCTGTCGTATGTGAACGCGATGGCCGAGCTGTGCGAGCGGCTCGGCGCCGACGTGCACGAGGTCACCGAGGGCATGGGCTACGACAAGCGGATCGGGCAGTCGTTCCTCAAGCCCGGCCCGGGCTGGGGTGGGTCGTGTCTGCCGAAGGACACCCACGCGCTGATGCAGATCTCCGACGCCGCCGGTTTCGACTTCCCGCTGCTCACCGCGTCGCTGGAGACGAACCAGCGGCAGAGCGGGCGGATGGTGGACAAGATCCGCGGTGCGGTCGGCGGCCGTCTGGCGGACAAGCGGATCGGGTTGCTCGGGTTGACCTTCAAGGCCGGCACCGACGACCTGCGCGACTCCCCGGCGCTCGCGGTGGCCGCCGACCTGCTCGCCGAGGGCGCCGAGCTGACCGGGTTCGACCCCGGCTGCCCCGCCCCGGTGCCCGGGTTCACCGACGGCATCGCGGTCACCGACAACGCGATGACCGCCGCGAAGGACGCCGACGCGATCGTGGTGCTCACCGAATGGCCGGAGTTCCGGGCATTGGACTGGCCGGCGCTGGCCCGGGTCGCGGCCACCCGCACCGTGGTCGACACCCGCAACCTGCTCGACCCCGACGTCCTACGCCGCGCCGGCTTCTCCTGGGTCGGCGTCGGCTGCCGCTGAACAAACCCCGTGAACTGATCCGTTCGCCCGAGCTCACCGACCGTGCCCAGTACGCGTACGCCGCCGTGGCGCACGAGGTCTCGACACTCGTCTTCACCGCCGGCGCTTGTCCGCTGGACAGGAGCGGCACGATCGCGCCGGTGGGTGACGTTGCCGGACAGACCGAGCAGGCCATGGCGAATCTGACTATCGCACTGCGGGCCTCCGGTGCCGGCCTGGCCGACGTCGTCAAGACCACCGTGTATGTCGCCAGCCAGCGCCGAGAGGACCTGGTGACAGCCTGGGAGGTGGTCAGGCGCTGCTTCGGTGACCACGACGCACCGTCCACCCTGCTGGGCGTTGCGGTGTTGGGCTACCCCGACCAGCTCGTCGAGGTCGAGGCCATCGCGGCTCTGCACTGAAGCAACACGGCGAGGGTCAGCGCGCGCTCGCCAGCGTCGTGTCGACGAAGGCCCGCGCCGCGGCGGTCATCCCGCCCGCCCGGTGCACGAGCCATTGAGGGAGCAACTCCGGCGGGTCGAAGTGGTAGACGCCGGCACCGGCGCGGCGGGCGAGGTCGGCCCAGCCGTCGGGCATCAGGCCGGCACCGATCCCGCGCAGCACCATCGGCAGCACCATGCCGCGGTCGCCGACCTCCGCCGCAACCGTCATCCCGCCGACGCTGCCGGAGAGCCGATCGAACAGGGCCCGCACCGCCGTTGCCGGTGCTGGCACGACGAACCGCATGCCGTGCAGCACCTCGCGGCGCACCGAGGGCCCGGCGCCGGAGAGCGTGCCGGGCGGCACCACCAACAAGAGCTCCTCGTCCCGCAGGTGGTGCGCGACTAAACCGCGCCCGGCGGGCCGTTCGGCGCTGCCGCACACCCCCGCCTCACACCGGCCGTCGCGCACCATCGCCACGACCTCGGCCGCGGACAGTGCGGAGGTCGTGCTGACGGTGACGCCCGGATGGCGTTCGCGCAGCTCGGCAACGACACTGGTCACCGGCTCGATTCCCGACGACGACGTGGCCGCCACCTCGACCCGCCCCGCGATGCCCTCGCCCAGCGCCCGAGCCGCCGCGCGCAGCGCGTCCAGGTCACGCAGCACCAGCCGGGCCCGGTCCGCGAGAGACTCGCCCGCCGCGCTGAGCACCGCGGTGCGGCCGGCCCGGTGAAACAGTCCGACCCCCAGCTCGTGCTCCAGGTTGCCGATCGAGCGGGACAGGGAGGGCTGGGCGACGTGCAGGGCACGGGCCGCCGCGCTGAATCCGCCGTGCTCGACGACCGCGACGAAGTACTCCAGCTGGCGGCGCTCCATGCGTCCTTCTTAACCGCTCGCCGATAGTCGGTAGCTATGGGTGTGGTGTCATAGATGTCTTGGACGCAACGGTCGGTTCGAGTGTTCACTGACTGGAACTCTCATATGTGAGCGGAGGCGCCCCTGTGTTCACCACCCGGCCGACCCTTCAGGGCACGTTCGGCATGGTTTCCTCGACGCACTGGCTGGCCTCGGCCTCGGCGACGGCGGTCCTGGAGGACGGCGGAAACGCGTTCGACGCGGCGGTCGCGGCCGGGTTCGTGCTGAACGTGGTGGAGCCCCACCTCAACGGTCCCGGTGGCGAAGTCCCGATCATCCTGGCCCCAGCGGGCGGGCGGGTGCAGGTGCTGTGCGGACAGGGGCCGGCGCCGACCGGCGCGAGCGTCGAGCACTACACCGATCTCGGCCTGGACCTGGTGCCCGGCACCGGGCCACTCGCCGCGGCCGTGCCCGGCGCGTTCGACGCCTGGATGCTGCTGCTGCGTGACCACGGCACGAAGTCCCTGGCTGACGTCCTGCGGTACGCGATCGGCTACGCCGAGCACGGCCATCCCGCCGTCGACCGGATCGGCGAGGTGATCGGCACCGTCCAGGAACTGTTCGAGACCGAGTGGACCACCTCCGCCGCCGTCTACCTCGCCGACGGGCGGCCGCCGGGGCCGGGCGCGCTGCTGCGGAACCCGGCGTTGGCGGGTACCTGGCGCCGGCTGATCGCGGAAGCGACCGGGTCCAGCCGTGAGGCGCAGATCGACTCCGCCCGCCGCGTGTGGCGCGAGGGGTTCGTCGCCGAGTACCTCGCCGCGTTCGCCGCGCGGCCCACCATGGACACCTCGGGAGAGCGGCACGCGGGCACGCTCACCGCGGCTGACCTGGCGGGGTTCGAGGCCGGGTACGAGGAGCCGGCCACCTTCACCTGGAACGGCTGGACGATCGCCAAGCCCGGGCTGTGGAGCCAGGGACCGGTGTTCCTGCAGCAGCTCGCCCTGCTCCCGGACGGGCTCGAGTACGGCACCCCGGACTACCTGCACACCCTCGTGGAGGGCACGAAGCTGGCGATGGCGGACCGGGAGGCCTGGTACGGCGACGCCCCGGCCGCGGATGTCACCCTCGACGCACTGCTCGCGCCCGAGTATTCGGCGGCCCGCCGTGCGCTGGTCGGCGAGCACGCGTCCGTCGACCTGCGCCCCGGCAGCCCCGACGGCCGCGAGCCTCGGCTCCCCGAGGCGGCGCTGCGGGCGGCGAGTGGCACGGGTCCGGTGCTCAGCGGGGTCGGGGCGGGGGAGCCGACGGTCGCCAGGGACGGCGGCACCCGGGGCGACACCTGCCACGTCGACGTCGTCGACCGCTGGGGCAACATGGTTGCGGCGACCCCCAGCGGTGGGTGGCTGCAGTCCAACCCGGTGGTGCCCGAGCTCGGGTTCCCGCTCGGTACCCGGCTGCAGATGGCGTGGCTGGAACCCGGTCTGCCCAACTCGCTCACTCCGGGCCGGCGCCCGCGCACCACGTTGAGCCCGTCCCTGGCATTGCGCGACGACGAGCCCGTCATGGCGTTCGGAACGCCCGGCGGTGATCAGCAGGACCAATGGACGGTACATTTCCTGCTCGCCGTCGCGCTGCGCGGGAAAGTGCGGAACGGACTCGACCTGCAGGGCGCCATAGATGCACCGAACTGGCATACCGATAGTTTTCCGAGTTCGTTCTATCCGCGCGACATGAGTCCCGGTAGCGTCGTCGTTGAATCGCGTGTCGGAGAGCCGGCGATTGCGGAGCTCCGGCGCCGTGGGCATCAGGTCAGCGTGGGTGAGCCCTGGTCAGAGGGTCGACTCTGCGCGGTGGCTCGGGATCCGAGCACCGGGGTGCTGGCCGCCGGAGCCAATCCGCGAGGAATGCAGGGATACGCGGCCGGTCGTTAGCCAGCGTTTTCCGATAACGCGGTGTAATTGCGCAACAGTACGTTACTCAATCGACACCGGAGCGGTCCCGGCAAAACGTACGGTGGACTCATTCTCCACAGTGATGGGTCTGTCCAACGAGCCGGACAAGCTCGACCCGACAACGTCGACCTCGCTGTACACGCGGTACGTGATGACCTCGATCTGCGAGAAGCTCTACGACCTGGACGCGAGCGGAGCCATCGTCCCGCAGCTCGCCGCCGGGCTGCCGACGATCTCCCCGGACGGCCTGACCGTAACGCTCGGGGTCCGCACCGGCATCCGGTTCGCCGACGGCACCCCGTTCGACGCGGCGGCCGTACGCACCAGCCTGCAGCGGCACCTGACCTTCAAGAGCTCCGCGCGCCGCAGCGAGATGGGCTCGATCACCGCCATCGAGGCCCCCGACGCCGTCCGCGAGGCCTCCGACCGTCAGCTCACATGAGCGGAGTCACAGGTTGACATTGTGCCGAACGGCGTAACGTTGGCGTGGCCCATTTGGTGTACTGATCTCACAAGAAGCAGCCGCTCGACTACAGAAAGTGATCTAGCTCCTGATCTGACTCGACGGTGGCGAGAGGCAACATGCCAATGCGAACTGCGACAGCGAGCGCGCAGCGGGACATCGGCGGTCAGGACCTGGCTGAGGTCCTTCGACTGGGTCCGTTCGCCCCGGCGCTGCGTGCGGCCATCGCGGCCCGCGGCCTGGGCCTGGACCGCATCCGGGACCGGCTCCGGCAACACGGAATCACGATCAGCATCGCCACCCTGAGCTACTGGCAGTCCGGCCATCGCCACCCCGAGCGTCCGGAATCGCTGCGCGCCCTGAAAGTCATCGAGGGCATCCTTGAACTGCCCGCCGACTCGCTGAGCGCGTTGTTGGGCTCGTCGACCCGGCGCGACAGCCGGGCCAGCGCCGAGCGGCTCCCCGAGATCACCGACCTGTGGACCGACAATCCCAACTTCGCCGACCTGTTGTCGGACCTGCCCACCACGTCAGACACGTCGCTCCGCCGGCTCAACCAGCGCGACCGGGTCACGGTTGGTCCTGACGGCCTGATTCGCTCCACGCTCTGTTCACAGACGATGCGCGCGGAGCAGGACGGTGTCGACCGGTGCCTGTTCGCCTTCGGTTACAACGGCCGTGCGGGCAGACACCAGCCGATCGTGACGAACCTCCGCAACTGCGAGCCCGGCCGGGTAGCCGGCAACGCGGCTCAGGGGCTCATCGCCGGCGAACTCGTGTTCGAACGCGCCCTGCGCAGGGGCGAGACCATCCGGATCGAGTACCAGATCTACAGTCCGCCGGATGCCGGGGACCCGGCCCAGCGGACCGAGTCCATCTCCCGCTGTTTCCTGCGCCCCATCCCGCTGTACCTGGTCGAGCTGTGCTTCGACGGGCATGCCCTGCCGAGGCGATGCCAGCAGTTCAAGGGCAGGATCAGCGATGGCGGTCCGACGATGACACGGAACCTGGAGATGGGGATAGCCAACACCGTGTGGGCGGTCGGCCGAAATTTCGGACCCGGATACTTCGGCATCCATTGGGATCGAGCGCTGCCTGATCCCTCGTCGGACCCGGTTGTCGACTGGTCGAGCCACTGGTCGTGCAACGTCATCTAGTGTCCTGGCGTGCTGAACGGTTCGGTCGATGTGCACCAACGCCTGTGGCCGAGCCAGTTGGTCGCCGCCCTGCGGGCCCGGTGTGAGCCGCCCCGGGTTGGCGGCTGGACGCTGCACCTGGCCGGTGAGCCGGCCGCTCAGAGCATCCGCGAAGCACTGCGTAGTTGGGGCTGGGTCCACCTGAACCCGTTCATGAGCGTGTCCGCGCTGACGCTGCCGGTCTCACCGAGCTTGAAGATCACCGATCTCTCGCTGGTCGACGTCGTGCGCAGGGCACCGGTCCCGAGCACCCTGTGACGTGCGGGACGCTGCGGGATCTCTGCCCCGGACGCGGCAGTGTCCCGGCAACCACCCCAATCCGGCCGCCGGGACACTAGCAACTCTGAGTGTCCTCAGAGGTGGTTGTTGTTCGCCACGCTCGGGCAGACGCCCGCGGGTCGAGCGGCCTGCGCGCCGAGGACGTTGGTCGTGGCGTCCTGAGCGCCGACGTTGCCACCCACCAGCTGGTGTCCCTTGTTGCTCTGGTGGATGCTGTCGTTCGACGTGCAGTTGGTGCTGCCGCTGCCGTCTCCAGCTTCGTGAGCACTGGCGATGCCGACTCCACAGAGCATGGCAACGGAAGCTGCCGAGGAAACGATGATCATCTTCTTCAGCATGCGCTTCTCCCTTCGGTGAATTAGCTCCGTCGGTCCAGTGCCGGCCGCGGAGGGCTTACGGGTGATCAACGTGACTGGTGCGGTCAAAGTAACGCAAGTGAAGAATGACTACTCGATCGACAAATAATGGCCCGTCGCCGGGCGGCGATGTGCCTGTCGCGGGATACAGGGGGTGATCAGGAGGCTCGGGGGAGAGGCGGGTTGGCCTTAAACCACTGGTCCGGGTCAACCTCGTGTTCGGAGAGTAATCGTCAATTGCTCGCCGCTGTCGTTCGTGACCCGGTTGAATAAGATGAGAAATCTAGGTTGAACCGTCGTGTCGTTTGGGGTTCTCGGCGGGCATAGAGCTAAAATTTTCGGCCGAGTTCACAGAACCGCATCAGACAGCGGGGAAGCGCCGGGAAATGTCGTCGAGGTGCTCGCTGGAAACAGCAAGGGCCGCCGCACGTGGGCTGATGCCGTGCCGCTCGGCGTGCTCGAACATCTGCTCGCTCAGCGCCCCGATCCGCGCGCTGATCCTGGCGAAGGACTCTGCCGCGCTCCCGTCGATGTCGCCGAACAGCACCCACCACCACCATGCGTTGGTCGCCGAGTTCGCCACGAAGTCGGGGGAGATGACGATCCCTCGCTCCCGCAGCGCGTCCTCGGCGTCCCGGGTGACCGGCATGTTGGCCGGCTCCACGATCACCGAGGCGGCCACCCGGTGCTGGTTGCCGGCGTCGATGCCATAGGACGCGGCCGCCGGGACCAGCACGTCGGCGGGCACCGCGAGCCACTGCTCGCCGGGCAGCGCGGTGTCCGTGGCGCGAAGCTGGGTGCGATCCAACTCGCCGCCGGGCCCCCGGGTCATCGACCTCGGCGTCGGTGTCAGCTTCTTCGGCTCCAGCCTGGGCATCATGGCCGGTACGACTCGCACCCTCTACACGCTTGCGCGGGACGCGGTCCTGCCGCGTGCGTTCGCTCGGGTGCACCGCACGCGCCGAACCCCGACGACCGCCGTCGCGGTTCTCGCCGTCATCTATCTGGTCCTCAGCATGGGTGGCGTGCTAGTCACCAGCGCGGAACACTCCTATGGCCTGCTCGGAACGCTCGCGGGGTACCTGCTCGTCGCGGCGTACGGCATCGCCACCGTGGTTGCCGGGGCCTATGCGGTCCGCACCCGGTCACTCGGGGTAGGAGTGGTGACCGCGGTGCTCCTGGGCGTCGCCGGTGTGACACGTCCGCCCCCTCCCGTGCCGGCAGTCCGGCTTCGGCCAGGTCGTACCGAACCTGCCGTTCGAATAGCGCGCGGAACTTCGGCGCGGTCACGGCCGTTGTGCTGTCTGTGTGAGCGGTGCGGCGTCGGGATTGGTGCGGGCTCGGAATGGGATTCGGTTGCGTCTCGTCGATGGGCGGGGCTGTGCGCCCTGATCGGGTTGTCGTGAGCTGAGAAGATTCGACAAGCTCCGGAATTCTGGGTAGCGTCCCGAACAGGATTCGCGTTCTTGCCGAATCGAAGTGTGTGCGGATGTTTCGCCCCGGGTCGCTTGTGGAGGATCGCCAAATGGCGCAGAAGGTTACGGTTTCGCTGGTTGACGATCTGTCTGGCTCGCAGGCGGATGAGACAGTCACGTTTGGGTTGGATGGCAAGTCCTACGAGATCGACCTCTCGAGCACTAATGCCGGCAAGCTGCGGGATGCGCTTGCCAACTACGTGGGCGCGGCGCGCAAGGCTGGGCGGACGAGCCACTCTAACGGAGTCGCTGTTCCGGTGCGTGCCGCCTCGGTGGATCGGGAGCAGAACCAGGCGATTCGGGAGTGGGCGCGCAAGCGTGGCATGAAGGTCTCCGACCGCGGTCGTATTCCGTCGGACGTGACCGAGGCCTATCACCAGGAGAAGTGACCGTATCGAGAAGCGACCGCGTCCCTTCGCTGACCAGCGGAAACCGTCGGCCGAACCAAGCGTGCGGTGCCCCGGGCAGGATGTCATGCTGGGCTGGTGGGGTGGGCCGGTGATCGTGTGGTTGAACGGGACGTTCGGGGCGGGTAAGACGACCACCGCCGGTGAACTGGTCGAGTTGCTCGCGGGAGCGCGGCTGTTCGATGCTGAAGAGGTCGGTTACCTGCTGCGGCGTATTCCGAACCTGCCCGCGGTGGGGAATTTCCAGCATTGGCCGCCGTGGCGCGGGCTCGTGGTGGAAACGGCGCGTCAGGTCCTCGATTACGTGGGTGGCACCTTGGTGATCCCGCAGACCGTCCTGGTACGGCGGTACTGGGTGGAGATCCGTGACGGGCTCGCCGCGGCAGACATCCCGACCCGTCATTTCCTGTTGCATGCGGACCGGGAGACGTTGGTGCACAGAATTGAGCGGGACACGCCCGGCAACCGCCGTTGGCGTCTTCAACACTTGCGCGACTATCGAGTGGCGTTGTCGTGGCTGCGCGAGCACGCTGAGGTAGTCGACACCACTGACGTGACACCTCGTGACGTCGCTCGAGCGATCGCGGTAAGAGTAGCCGCGTGATCGGTTTTGGCATGAGCCGGCGGTGCGGGTTGAGAGATTGAAGGTTCGATTCTGTTGATCAAGGTACGAGTGCATGCGTCGACCATCAGGTTTGGTGACCGACTCATCGGTGATGCGGGTGAGGCGGCCCAGATCGTCGTGCAGGTCAGTTCCCGGGGCGGTGAGGTGAGGTTGTCGCACGGGGCAGCGGTGACCCGGCTGATCGGCGACCCGTTGGTGTGGGTGCTGCGCGGCGGGCCACGTGTTGTCGAGGAGGAGCTACCCCACACGGTCTGGCGGCCGAGCGGCCCGCGGCGTACCCAGCCGTGGGAAGGCGCGGAGTAGATCCTCGTGCGGTGCGCGCCTCGAGGTGCGCACCGGTAACGTGCGGCGCGCGGCCACAAGACACGCCGCGCTAGGAGCGTCCTGAACGATGCATGCTCTGCTGCGCGGCGCCCAGTCGGCGCCTCGCGGCGTCGTCGTCGCGGCCGATACAACAGCGGTATCGGCCACTCCGAGAACGACACAAGCCTTGCGACGCATCCAACTGGATCACCGCTCGCGACGAGCGGCATCATTCAGGACCCTCCTAGTCCTGCTCGCTGGTCGCGATCCGCTCAAGGCCGACCGCCCGCGGCAGGTCCAGCCGCGCCGCGGTGTCTCCACCGGAGGGCTGGCCCTACCCGAGCCCTAGGGACAGCGCGCTACGGTCCGGGGGTGGCCCCCATCGCTTCGGCGCCGCCGCGGTGACACGGTTCTCCTCGCGTTAGTTCTGATTCTCGAACAATCATCGGGAGTGGCCGGGCGCGCGGTCAGCAGTCGAATTTTTGGACGCCGACCTTCTTCAGGCCACCCTGCTCCGGCCAAGGGACAGGTAAGCAAATGAACCGTATGCGGGAAATTTCCGAGCGCGTTGATACGTCTGCCGAGCCGGTGAGCGCCGGGACGAGGCGTTGCCGCTTCGGCGTGGCCGTGGCGCTCGGTGCCGCGACCTTGATGCTCGCCCTCTCGAGCTGCGCTCACTCGCCGCCGGCACCGACGACATCAGCGTCAGCTTCATCGTCGCAGTTCAGTGGATCAATCGCGGCCGCACCGGCGCCCCCGCACAAACCCAGGCCGCACCTCACTGGCCAGATCACTGCCCAAAGTGGTCCAAATTGGACCATAAAATCAAAAAAGGGAAAGATCTACACCGTAGTGATTACCGATAAAACGAAATTCGGCACCAAGGAGCACCCGGCGAACCGTGGCCAGTTCACCGTTGGAACGATCGCCCGAGTAACCGGTCACAGATCGGGTAGCACGATCACCGCGGCTCGGGTCACCCTTCCCTTGGTGCGCCCCGGCTCGACTGCTCCTCCCGGCGAATTGCCGCCGGCCGCGGTTGCCGGCAGTGCTGTTGTCCCACCGAAGTAGTGGGAACGGCCGCGGCCGGGCCAGCGGTGTCTAGGACTCGAACTGGGTGAGCGACAGGCCGTGCACCGCGACCGCGTCAGATCGTTCGGGGCGAGCGATCCTAAGGCAGTCCGCCGTGGGCCAGGGTGCGCGCGGCGGCGAGCAGGTCGTGGGTCTCGGTAGCCGGGGCGCGGGCGACCACGAGCAGGTTGAAGGCGACCACGATCGGCACCAGCGCGTCGGCCCGCCGGTCCACCGCGTCAGCCGGGACCTCGCCGAGGCCGGACGCGCGGGAGAGCGCCGCGTGCAGGCCCCGGTGCAGTTGGTTGCGGTAGCGCGCGGTCCGTGCCGCCACCTCGGCCGGCGGATCCCGGAACTCGGCGATCGTGTTGACGGCAAGACATCCCCAGGGGTGGGCGCTCTCGACCGCGGCGGCGAGGCGGTCCAGGAACGCATCGATGTCGGCGAGACCGTCGGCGCCGCGCGCGAGCGGCCCGAGCATGTAGCCGTCCAGCACGGTGTCCGAGTAGTGGTCGAGCGCGGCGACGAGCAGGTCGAGCTTCGGGCCGTACGCGTTGTACAGGCTGGAGGTGGACAGCCCGGTGGCAGCGGAGATGTCCGGCACCGACACCCGGCTGTAGCCGTTGCGCCAGAACAGCCGCATGGCCGCGCCGAGCACAACAGCCTCGTCGAAGGCCCTCGGGCGCCCAGGCTTACGTCGAGATATTTCTGAGTCGGTCATTGCAGAATCCTGGCCAAGTTTTGTAATCTCCATGTCACATTAGGCTCAGACTAGTTCACGGAGGCAACGATGAGTGCCGGAGAGTGGCGGGCGTCGAAGCGGTACACGCAGGTCCTGGGGCGCCGGATGGCCTACGTCGAACAGGGCAGCGGTGCCCCGATCGTCTTCCTGCACGGCAACCCGACGTCGTCGTTCCTGTGGCGCTCGGTGCTGCCGGACCTGTCGTCGCTCGGGCGGTGCATCGCGCCGGACCTGATCGGGATGGGCGACTCGGACAAGCTCCCGGCCGACGACCCGGCGCGCTACACCTTCGTGCGGCACCGCGAGTTCCTGGACGCGTTGTTGGATGCGCTCGGCGTGACGGGCGAGGTCACCTTGGTGGTGCACGACTGGGGCAGTGCGCTCGGTTTCGACTGGGCGAGGCGGCATCCGGACAGGGTGCGCGGAATCGTCTACATGGAGGCGATCGTGGCGCCGTACGCCGACTGGGATGCCTGGCCGGACGCCGCACGGCCGATGTTCCAGAGCCTGCGTTCGCCGGACGGCGAGCAGCTGATCCTGGAGCGCAACATGTTCGTCGAGCGAATCCTGCCCGGGTCGGTGCTGCGCGCGCTGAGCGAGGACGAACTCGACGAGTACCGCCGGCCGTTCGCCGCGCCCGGCGAGGACCGGCTCCCCACGCTGGTCTGGCCGCGACAGATACCGATCGGCGGCGAGCCTCCTGAGGTCGTCGAGGTGTGCGCGGCGTACGCGGACTGGCTCGCCCACACGCCGGGGCTGCCCAAGCTGTTCGTCAACGCCGAGCCCGGCGCCATCCTGACCGGTGCCCAGCGCGAGTTCTGCCGCACCTGGCCGGACCAGACCGAGATCACCGTCAGCGGCGTGCACTTCGTACAGGAGGACTCCGGCAAGGAGATCGGTTCGGCCATCGCGGGCTGGCTCTCCGGTAGCGGCCACTGATCTCGGCTCCGCGCTCCCTAGTGCAGGCGTGCGTAGTCGACGATGGTGGCGACGTCGGCCCCCGACGGGAGGGTCCCGAAGGTCGGCGCCCAGTCCCCGCCGAGGCGGGAGGCGCAGAACGCGTCGGCGAGGGCGGCGGGCGCATGGCGGACCAGCTGGGCACCAGCCACGGTGAGCGCGATCATCGTGGTCAGCCGCCGTCCCGACGGGTCGGGGTGGGCGGCGAGCCGTTCGAGGTCGACCAGTGCCCGGTCCAGATGCCGGTTCTGGCCGCCGGCCAGGCGGACCTCGTCGAGCAGCGGCTCGAGCGCCTTGGGCTCGCGGGATAGCACTCGCCGCACGTCGAGCACCATCATGTTGGCGGTGCCCTCCCAGATGCTGTTCAGCGGCGCCTCGCGGTAGTAGCGCGCCATCGGGTGTTCCTCGATGTAGCCGTTGCCGCCGATGCACTCCATGGCCTCCTCGACCACGATCGGCGCGCGCTTGCAGTTCCAGTACTTGCCCACCGGGGTCAATAGCCGCGCCAGCAGCCGCTCGGACTCGTCGTCGCTGTCCGCGGTCCGGGCGACCCGGAACCCCAGATGCGCGGCGGCGGCCCACTCCAGCGCCAGGTCGGCCAGCACACCGGTCATGGTCGGCAGGTCGGTCAGACGCGATCCGAACGCAACACGCTGGTCGGTATGGCTGAGCGCCTGCGACAGGGCCGCGCGGATCAGCCCGGCGGAGCCGACCGCGAAGTCGAGCCGGGTGTAGTCCGAGGAGGTCAGGATGGTGCGGATGCCCCGGCCCTCGTCGCCGACCAGGATCGCGTGGGCGTCGTGGTACTCGATCTCGGCTGAGGCGTTGGCTCGGTTGCCGCACTTGTCCTTGAGTCGTTGCAGGTGGAAGCCGTTCGGGGTGCCGTCCGGCCGCCAGCGCGGCACGAAGAAGCAGCTCACGCCGGCCTGGGTCTGCGCGACGGTGAAGAACCCGTCGCTCATCGGCGCCGAGCAGAACCACTTGTGACCCTCCAGCAGGTACGGCCGGCCCGGTCCGCGCCCGGCGACCGGCCGGGCGATGGTGCGGTTGGCGCGCAGATCCGACCCGCCCTGTTTCTCGGTCATCGCATAGCCGATGGTCCCGGCCCGCTTCTCACCGATCGGCGCGTAGGCCCCGTCGTAGTCGAGCACGGCTGCGCGCGCGGCGAACTCGGCCAGCTCGGGGGTGTCGCGCAGGATCGGCACCGCCGCGTAGGTCATCCCGGTCGGGCAGGCCGTCGCGCCGTCGACCTGGTTCCACAGGTAGGACTGCACCGCGCGGGCCAGGTGCGCGCCGGACTCGGACGTGTCCCAGGACAATCCGGCCACACCGGCGCGGAACGCGGTACTCATCAGCGTGTGGTAGCTGGGGTGGAAGTCGACCACGTCCAGGCGGGTGCCGAGCCGGTCGTGGGTACGCAGCTCGGGCAGATGCCGGTGGGCGTCCCGAGCGGCGCCGAGGATCTCCGGGCTCCACACCTTCGCGCCGAGGTCCTCGGCAACCGGGCGCGCCCACGGTGCGTGGGTGTCCAGCACGCCTGATGCGATGGCGTCGCCGGTGAACGCGTTGACGCCGGTGAGGTCGGCGACCTGGTTGAACTCCGCTGACGTCGACGTTGCCGGACCCGCCGGGATCATCGGGACGGGGTGGGTCATGTTCGTCCTTTCTGAGCGGGTGCCGGCGGTGTCGATGCCGGGCGCGGGGGAGTGGTCGGGTCGGTGGCCGCCCGCGAGGTGGTGGTGACGGCCCCGATGGCCGCCTGGCAGAACCGGCCGATCTCGGCGGGCAGGTCTGCCCGGTGCCGCTCGACCTCGCTGGCTTCGGCGAGCGGAGCGACCAGGGCCTCGAGCATGGCACCGACGATCGCGGCCCCCCGCGAACGGGAGTCCTGCTCTCCGATCTCGCCGGCCGCGATGCCTTCCTCGATCAGACCGGTGAAGGCTTCGGCGAGGTCGGCCCGGGCCTGGAGCCGGACCTGGTCCACCTCGCGGTCCATCGGCTCGGCGATCACCGCGTAGGACAGGCCCTGGCCCCGCAGCGCCCGGTCGGTGAAGGCGGCGACGGCGTCACCGACCCGCTCGGCCGCGCCGCGGTCGGTCTCGGCGGCGATCGCGTGGACCACCGCGAGCTCGCGCTCGCACACCGAGCGGAGCATCTCGGCGAACAGCGCCGCCTTCGACGGGAAGTGGCGATATACCGAGCCGGTGGCGACGTCGGCCAGCTGGGCGACCACCGCGACCTGGGCAGCGGCGAACCCCTGTTCCGCGACCACTGTGCGGGCCGCATCCAGAATCCGGCGCCGGGTGTCGGCCAGTCGTGCCGCCACCCGGGGGCTGACGCCGCGTCGGGGTTGAGCATGAATCACGGTTCATGAGTGAATCAGAGTTCATCTTTGCCGTCAAGCAGTCAACGGCGTGGCTGCGTTGGGGTACGTGGTTCGGGGTGGCTGCCGTATGTGCTCTGTCGGGAGCCAGCCGGGCTCGAATGACTTCGTCGCTTTGTGCGGCTGGGCGCCGTTTGAAGGATGCTTTGGACGGGACAGCAGTCAGTTAGGTCGTCGGGAGCCTGACCATTTTTGCTTGAGTCGGGGACTCGCGTCGGGGACGTCCGGCGAGGTTCGCAAAAAATCATGAAATCTTTTTTCGGGGGCCGGCGGTATCGACCCAAGAATGTCGGACCCCTTCGACATAATTGCTGTATGTCGGAGAGTTCGATTGTTACGGCGCGGCGGGTGGTCATGGACTCCATGGCCGCGCTGCGCGCACTCGAACGCACCGGTGATGCGGAGTGTCGGATTGATGGGTTGAAGAGTTACCAGGTTTTGCGGCGCCAATGTGAGTACGACTCGTTGATGTTGGTTGCCGGGTTGGATCGGGATGGGGAGTTTCTCGAGCGGGGGACGTGCTCGAGGAATGCGGTCAGCGATCTGCTCGGGGTGAGTTCGCGGGACGGGCGGCGGATGGTCGCGGTCGCGTCCAGTGTGTTTCCGACGCGGTCGTTGGTGGGTGAGGTGTTGGAGCCTCGGTTGCCGGCGACGGCGATGGCGTTGGGTGCGCTGGAGATTGATCTGGCGCATGCTGAGGTGATCGAGTCGGTGCTGGCTACGGATGCCGCGCGGCGGATCACGGTGGAGCAGTGGGTGGCAGCGGAGGTGTTGTTCGCCGACTGGGCGCGGCAGTACAGCCCGGAGTTGTTGGCTCGCAAGGCCCGCGAGGAACTGGACCTGCTCGATCAGGATGGTGCGCCGCCCGGTGAGGACGATCCGCAGGTCAACGAGCTGCACCTGGCCAAGTCCCGCCACGGTGTCGGCGGGAAGATCAAGGGCCAGTTGGACTCGGCGACGTATGAGACGGTGGCCCGGGCGATCGGGGCGATCCTCAAACCGGCCGCCGACGAGAACAAGTCCCTCGGCCAGCGTCAGGCCGATGCGCTCGGGGAGATCTGCGCGCACACCCTCGACGAAGGCCGGCTACCCGCACAGGGCGGCGAGCGTCCGCATGTCGCGATCACGATGGGCTTGGAAGCGCTGAAGGCCGGGTTGCGCGGGGCGAACCTCGAGCTCGGCGGGCACATCGGGCCGGGTGAGGTACGCCGGCTCAGCTGCGACGCCCAGATCACCCCGATCGTGCTCGGGGCGAACAGTGAGCCGCTGGATGTGGGGCGGGAGAAACGGTGCGCCACGTTGGCGCAGCGGCGGGCGGTCGCGGTTCGGGATGGTGGTTGTGCCCATCCGGGGTGTGATCGGCCTCCGAGTTCCTGCGAGGTGCATCATATTGTTCACTGGGTTCACCATGGTGAGACAAAGCTCGACAATTTGGTGATGTTGTGTTGGACGCATCATCGGATGGTGCACCAGTCCGACTGGGAAGTCCGCATGCACGACGGACTCCCCGAATTCATCCCACCAAAATGGATCGAATACTCCCAAACGCCCCGCCGAAAACCGCGACTTATTCACCAGTTCCAGGCAGATGACACGGTGCTGCTCGCGCCGGTCACTTCCGCTCCAGCGCCGCGAGCCGCAGCTGAAGCTGGTCAACCCGGTGCCGTAGCAGAGTGACCTGGGCTTCCAGGCTGACTTCTCGTTCCGCCCTGCGCTGAATGCGCGGTGACGTGGCGGCGCGCTCGATCACCGCGTCCAGCTGGACCAGGCGCTGCGGCCCGTTCGGCCGTCCACCAGCCGGGACTGGATCTCGCCGTTGCGGTCCCAGGACCGTAGGGCCGAGCGGGAACGCCGGTCTCGGCTTCCGCTTGGCCAGCGTGATCCAGGGTGTCTCGTCCAGCTGCTCGAACAGCTCCAGCTCATTCTGCCAGCGCGCGAGCCGGTCCTCCCAGTCCGACGGTGTCTCGATCACAGCTTCACGCGTCACTATCCCGACACGGGGGTGGCAGGCGCCGCCGCGCTGGTCCGCGCGGGTCCACTTGCCAACAGCGGGCGGATCGGAGTGCGTTGCAGGCCGGCGGCGAGCCGGGTGAGGACCACGCGCACCACCAGCCAGCCGGCGAGGCTCACCCCGACGCCCAGCACCAGCCCGGCGACTGTGTCGTGCGGGTAGTGAACACCCAGGTACAGCCGGGAGAACGCGATCAGCAACGCGGCGAGAACCCCGACCCACGCCAGCAGCCGGCGGCTCACCAACAGCAGTCCGACCACAAGCCGGGCGGCGTCGGTCTCGCCGCGCCCGGTCGCCTCGAGTACCACGACCTCGCCCGCACCGCGCTGGGCCAGCTCGATCACCCGCGTGATGCCCTCGGCGAAGACCGGCACGTCCGGCGCCAGCCACGACCCCTGTCCCAGGGATACCGCTCCGATTCGCCGCAACTCCCGCCACACCGCCACCCGGTGCCGCGATGGCGTAGCGGGGATCCGCACCACCAACACAACCCACCTGCCGGCGCCGCCACGCGAGAGTAGCCGCCGTTACATAGTCAGCAGTAACGCAACTGAGCTTTGGCCGAGTTGTCGGGTCGTCGACGTGTACCGTGCCAGCCGCGTCAGTCGTTGACGATCTTGTTGATGATAGGGACCGCGGCGGCGAGGGTGGCGCGTTCGTCGTCGGTGAGCTCGACGAGATGGGCGGCTAGCCACTGCTGGGACTCGGCGTCGGTCGCGGCGAGCAGTTCGGTGCCTGACGGAGTGAGCTGCAGGAGAAGTTGGCGCCGATCGTCGGGATGGACCTGCCGGGAGATGAGCTTGGCCGACTGCAGGGAAGCGATCAGCCTGGTTACCGTAGGTGGCTGGACCCCTTCGTAGATCGCCAGCTCGCGGGGAGTCATGGCGCCATGCCGGTACAGGCAGCTCAGCGCGGAGAACTGAACGCTGGACAAGGTGTCGGGCGTATGTTCCGCCCGCAGACGGCGCAGTAACCGGAGCGCTGAAATGCGCAGCTGACCAGCGAGATTCGAGCCGAGCTCGGGCGCGGTCCGCATCCGGTCAACCTACCTTAAGAGTCGGGGTTGGTTCCGCTTGCGTTTGGTCGCCGATCCGCGTCCGCCGTTGCCGGCTGGCGCGAAGAGATGACGCATAGTGAGCTGAACGCATCGGCGGGTCAGTTTTTGTGGATGTGCACGGTGACGTTCATGCCGGGGGAGAGGGCGGCGCCGCCGGTGTTGGTGAATTCGATCTTGACTGGGATGTATTGGTCGACTTTTTGGGGATTGCTGGGGTCGGTGTCGGGGCTGGGGAAGAAGCTGAATGGTCCGGCGGCGGAGTTTTGGATTTCTTCGACGATGCCGGTGACGGGGGTGTGGGGGAAGGCGTCGATGGAGATGTCGACGGGTTGGCCGGGGTGGACGTCTTTGATGTCGGTTTCGGCGACGCGGGCGGTGACGTAGATGTCGTTGAAGTTGTAGGCGGTGGCGAGTTCGGTGCCGCTGTTGACGACTTCGCCGTTGACGGAGTTGTTGACCGCGACGGTGCCGTTGCCGGGGGATTTGATGGGGTGTTGGGGTTGGGGGCCGGCGCCGATGCCTTTGATCATGCCGAGGATTTGGTTGGTGTGGACGGTGGAGCCGTCGGTGATGGTCCAGTGGGTGATGGTGCCGGTGGCGGGTGCGTTGATGTCGACTTTGTCGCCGTCGACCTGGGCGTTGTCGGTGGAGACGTATTTGCTGGTGTCGAGGAAGTAGGTGCCGGAGAAGGCGGCGGTTTCGAGCAGGCTGACCACGGCGATGGCGGTGAGGGCGATTTTGGTGGAGCGGCGCCAGCGGGTGGGGGGTCGTGGGGTCGGGGTGGTGCTGGCCGGTTCGCGTCGGGGAGCGGTGAGCACCGCGCCGTTCGAGCCGTGGCTGTTGGACCCGGAGTCACCCGGGCCTCCGTTGGGTATGGCGCTTGGGCCTTCCACCTTCGGCCTCCTGCCCCGACCTGCGCGCGGTGACCTGGCTGGTCCTCGGCAGATCTAGTTAGTGAACATAACGAACAATAGTCCTCGCGCTCATGCCGGGCACGTCCCGCAGCTGTGATCTGAGCCGCGCGGAAACCGCGACCGGCACACCGGTCAGGCGGATCTCGGATCCTCGGTGCCTCCGGCGCTATCGATCTGTCCGTGGGCTCGGTGGTGGCGCTGGTGGTCGGAGCGCTGGTCGGGGTCTTCAACGGGACCGTGGTGGCGTACACGCGGATTCCCTCGTTTGTGGTCACGCTCGGGATGTTGGCGATGGCCAGCGGCCTCGCGCTCGGGATCACCCAGGGCCAGACGATCAGCGGATTCCCCCAGGGTCTCCTCGCGATCGGAGCCGCACGAAGATCCTCATCTTCACGGTCGCGTCCACCCTCGCGGCGTGCGCGGCGTGCGCGGCGATCGTCGAGACGGCCCGGCTGACCGTCGGGCAGCCCTCGGCGGGCGCGGGCTACGAGCTCGCCGCGATCGGTGCGGTCGTCATCGGCGGGGCCAGCCTGTTCGGCGGTGAGGGGTCGATCCTCGGCACGGTGCTGGGCACCACGCTGCTGGGGCTGATTCTCAACGGCCTGATCCTGCTCGGGATCTCGGCGTACTGGCAGCAGGTGTCCAGTGGTGCGGTGATCATCCTGGCCGTTGCGCTGAACCTGCCGGTGAGGCACCGGTAGTCTCGTCGGCCTAAACATCTATACGTCTGACGTCTGATGGAGGAACTGTGCGGCGACCGTTGGCGGACGACCTGGCCGAGCGGATCCTCGACGACGTGCTCGCCGGCCGCTACGCCGCCGGGGCCGCGTTGCCGAGTGAGTCGGAGCTGGCCGAGGAGGCGGGTCTCTCCCGCCTGACCGTCCGGGAGGCCGTCAAGACGCTCCGGTCGAAGGGGGTGCTGCGCGTCGTGCAGGGGCGGGGCACCTACGTCGCGCCGACCGAGGAGTGGTCGGTGCTCGACCCCACGCTGCTGATCGCCCGCTCCGCCGCGCAGGCCGACTCACTGCTGATGCCGCTGAAGTTCATCGAGGCCCGCAGGCTGGTCGAGGTGGGCGTCGCCGAGTTGGCCGCCACCCGCCGCAGCGAGAAGGACGTCGGCAAGCTCGAGGACTCACTCGCGGAGATGCGCAGGGCGTCGCGAGTCAAGGACGTCGGCGGGTTCGTACAGGCTGACATCGCGTTCCACCAGATCATCCTGGACGCGGCGGACAACGCGTTCGTCGCGGCGATCTTCGACCCGCTCGCCCAGATCCTGCGGCTCACCCGCTACCAGACCTCGGCGCACGCACCGGTGCGCCGCCACGCCATCGCCCACCACGACAACATCCTCAAGGCCATCACCACCGGCGACCCGACGGCGGCCAGGCAGGCCATGCACGCACACATCGTCCAGACCGAGAACGACATGGTGAAGTACGTCCGCGATCCCGCCGCGGCCCTCACCGACCTGCGCGGCAGCGACCTGCGCGGCGTCCCGCACGACAGCGTCTGACACCGAAGGAGAAACTGTCGATGAAGGTCCTTGTCACGGGCGCACAGGGCAAGGTCGGCCACGCCGCAACGGCCGCGCTGGCCGAAGCGGGCCACGAGGTCACGGCCTCCGACGTCGGCCGCGGCGTGTTCGAGCGGCCGCTGCCCGGCGAACCTGCCTACCAACAGGCCGACCTCACCGAGGCCGGCCAGGCGTTCGCCATCGTGCACGGGCACGACGCCGTGGTACATCCGCCATTCCGGACCCGACGCACAACCCACCCCACGTCGTGTTCCAGAACAACCTGATGGCGACCTTCAACATGCTCGAGGCGGCGGTCCGCTTCGGCGTGCCGCGGTTCGTCAACCTCTCCAGCGAGACCGTCCCCGGCTTCTTCTTCCCCGAGCGCCCGTTCGGTCGCGCTGATCATCGAGATCGGGTCGGGCGTCTTCTTCGTTGCGCTGGTCGCCCTCGCCTTCGCGGCCCCGACGTCGGGCCGGCCGGAGTTCCTGCGGGTCAACGTCATCATCACCCTGGTCTGGGCGGTCAGCTTCACCCTCGGGCTCTGGTAATGGCCGGGCCGGGCAGTTGCAGGCGAAACCCCCGATAGCGCTCGAACTTGATCACGCCGAAAAAGGGGCGGGCGCCGGTAACCCGGACACCCGCCCCTTGGACGTCGAACCTCGATTCCCCAAGACACCCCACCGCGGCTGGTCGATGGAATGTGCGCGTCCACGCCTCAACGAAAGCGCGTGGCTACACAATCGAGGTCCGTCGTCCTTACTGCTGATTTCGCCTATACCTGGAAGAACCACCCAGCTGAGGCGTGTCGGCGTACGGACACGCCTCAGCCGTGGGAGTCGGAGTTCTTCTGGTTCTTGGCCAGAATTCCCAGAACGCCTTCGAGGACGCTGTTGTTGCAGGCCTGGATCGGGACCTGAACGGTGGTGTCCTGAATGTTGATCAGGCCGGCCTGCTTGTGCCTGCCGTCTGACTCGTCCTTCGCGCTGTTGTCCTGGTGGCAGCTGGCACCACCATTGTCGTCATCGTCGTTGCCGTCATGGCTGTCGCTGTCACCGTCGTGGTGGTGACTGTGGTGGTCCGAGTCGCCCTTGTAGTCCCCGGCGAAAGCCAGTGGGCTCAGGGCGAGCAGGCCGGCAGCGGCGGTTGCCACCACGATTCCTGCCTTCTTCAGCACAGTTGATCTCCGTTCACAATCAGCGGTGGTTCTCGACGACCGCAGCGGCTGCCAGCGGCAAAGGGGGGAGCCCTGCCGGCAATTCTCAGCATAACGGACCGCGGTGGGAATTGACAGGAACCTAACTGAAATAGAACTGATCACGACTTGGAATAAGTTACGCCTGATTTCGAGTGAATTGATTCGTCACCGAACGCGTTCAATACTTTATGCGTGTTGCCTGTGGGGAAGGGGAGTGGCCTGTGGGTGTAGGGATCTCGGGCAGTGAGGCCTTCGCGTGTGACTGATGACTTCTCAGCACTTCCGCCTCTTCTTCCACTTCAGTCACTCCAGTCACTTCAGCTGCCACCTGGCTCTACCCTTGTTCACCCACACGCTGTTAGGTTGTCGCCTCCTGCAGCCAGCCGGGTGACAGCGCCGCCAGCCCGGACCACCAGCCTGGAGCATCCTCGATGGTCCATCCGAGCGAGGAGCAGACAACATGGGTGAGGCGCCGGGGTCCGAGCGGGAGCGCCCACCCTCTCGCGAGGACTTGGAATGGTCAACCCGCCGGAAGATCCAGGTCATCCTGGCCTCGGTCGGCGTCGTGGTGCTCCTGGCGGTTCTCTGCTATGCCGTCCCGGCGTTGCTGAAGAAGCCGGCGGGCGTCGTTGCCGCTCCGGCCGCGCAGGGACAGATCCTCCAACTGCCCGTCGACGCGCCCGGCGCCGACCCGTTCAGCCCGAGCGTGGCCGCGCCGCTGGCCGCACCGGCCGTCGGCGTGGCCACGACCACTGCCGCCGACGGTGGTTCCGGTGTGAACAGCGCACTGGGCGATACCGCGTCGCTGTACGCCGGAACGGCCGGCAGCCCAGGATCCGAACCCGCTCGTCTCGTCTCGTACCTGCAGGGCGATCCGAGCAAGGCCGGGGCATGGGCGCAGGTGCAGGGCATTCCGTCGTCGAATATCACTTCCTTCATCTCCGCCCTCACTCCGGTGCTGTTGCGTTCGGACACCCGGGTGACGGACTACGTCTGGCAGAACGGCCAGTCCGTCGCGCGGCAGTCGGTCCTACAGGCCGGAACCGCCGTCCTCGTCGATGCGCAGGGCCAGCCGAGGGTCCGGGCGGCGAGTGGGAACCCGCTGCGGCCGCCGGTTCCGGTCCCTCCCGTCCCGCTGTACTCCGGGACAAGTTGGGAAGGCTTCAGCCCCAGAAATCTTGTGGTCGTCGAGCCGGCGCCGAGTCCGGTCGATCACTTCGTCCTCTTCGACCTGGCTACCGGCCAGACGTTTGTGCGTCCCGCGGGGACACTCGGTACGCAGGATGTGGTCTCCGCGACTATGCCGCACCCGGCCGCGCCATCTCCACCCGCGCCGGTCCCGGCGCCCGTTGCGGTGGTCGCCGCCTCGCCGACCGAGGAGTCGGACAACTCGCACGACTCGGATGACTCGCACGACTCGGGTGACTCGGGTGACTCGGGTGACTCCGACGACCACTGGAGCCACCACGACCACGACGGCGATGGCGGCGGCGGGCATCACGACGGCGATGGTCACCACGATGGTCACCACGACGATGGTCACGGTGGCCATGACGGACCCGGCAGGCATCAAGGCGGTCACCGACACGGCGGCGGGGACGGCGGCCATCACCATGACGGTGGGCATCGCTAGTGCCCGGTGCCCACGGTCCACAGGGTCAACTGCCAGGCACGACAGGTTGGTCAGCGGGAGCTGGGTGTGTCCGCGCCGCTGACCATCTCGGACAGGCGGGGGAACTGCGCTGTGGAGGTCCAGCCGCCGTCGATGCGGAGCTCCGCTCCGTTGACGAACCCTGACTCGTCGCTGATGAGATAGGTGGCCATTGCGGCGATGTCGTTGAGGTTTCCGTACCGGGTGAGCTGTGCCTGGGCGATCCTCGGACCCGCGACGGGATGTGCCGCGACGTCGCCGGCGAGTGCGTCGCCGAGGACGAGCCCGCAGATCATGGTGTTGACGCGCAGACCCTGTGGGCCGTAGTCGGTGGCCATCTGGCGGGTGAGAGCGCCCATTGCGCCCTTGCAGACCGAGTAGGCGGGCAGCGACGCGATGCCCGCGACCGCCGCGAGCGAGGAGATGTTGACGATGGACCCGCCGGGGGATTTGAGAAGTTGCGGGATGGCGTACTTGCAGGCCCAGAACAGCCCGTAGATCCCGACCTGGATGATCCGTCCGAACCCGTCGGTATCCATGTCGGCGATCGGCCGTTCGCTCGATCCGACCTGGTCCATGGCCATGGCGTTGTTCACCAGGGAGTCGAGTCGACCGGTGGGCGCGGCGGCCGCGGCGATCAGCTCCCGCACACTCGCTTCATCGGTGACGTCCGCCTGGATGAACCGTGCCTGACCACCTTTGTCGGTGATCTGTTGTTCGATCTGCCGACCCTGGGTTTCACTGCGCCCGGTGAGCACCACGCTGGCTCCCTCGGCGGCAAACCGCTCCGCCATGGCCGCTCCGAAACCTTTCGTGGAACCGGTGACCAGCACGGACTTACCGTGTAGACGCCCAGTACCTGCGTCGGCGGGCTGGGTTTGCATGCCGGAGCCTTTCAGTTCCCACGCGAACCCGGCCGGCTGTCCTCAGCGGATAACGACAGGCGGCCGGGTTCGGTGGTGTGCGAGGTGGTCGTGCCGCTGGTCAGGCCTGCCGGCGCAGGATTCCCTGCTCGATGATCCCGAAGCCCACGTCGCCGTCGCTGGTGCGGACCTCGACGAGGTCGTCGTACGAGGTGAACGCCACCGGCCCGGTCGGATCGTTGAGCGGGCAGTTGATGCGGGCCTCGGGCTTACCCAGGCTCAGACTCAGGGGTGACCCGTTGTCCAGCACGAGGTCGAGTTCGGCGATGTTGCCCCACGGGTCGCGCCGGCGGACCGTGGCGTCGGCGACGCTCTCGTTCCGGGACCCGACCAGCTGCCCGTGCGCCGGGATATCTCCATCCAGCGTCTGGAACTTCATGGTGGCCAGATCGAAGTCGTCGAAGAGGAAGAACCCGGCGTAGTACTCGGTCCAGGACGAGATCTCCTGACGGAATCCCCACGTGCGGTCGCGGACCACTCCGCCGGAGAGCTGGAGGGTGGTCGATCCCATCGTGACGGTCCCGGTGAGGGTGCCGGCCTGCTCGAAGTGCTGCAGCGGCTCGTTCGGCCGCAGCCCGGGCAGGGCTCCGGACGGCGAGTAGTCGATCGCCTCCCGAAGTGGGCTGAGATCCAGGTGGAGCTCGAAGTCGTCCGACTTCGCCTCGAGATGTCCGCCGAGGTCGAACGAGATGTGCTCGGACTCGAACGTCATCGGGTTCAGCCGTTCCCAGATCTCCGCCGGGCGTTTGTCGACCACGACCGAGCATCTGGCCCACATGCCCGCATCGGTGCGCCCACCCTGCAGGTGGGTGGTGCCGTAGAAGCCGCGCTCGCGGTCGTAGAGGGTGAGGAAGAGGTTCTCCCGCCACGGCGGGTCGTCCGGTGAGAAGACGCGGTCGGTGTGCATGGGCTCGGCCAACGGCCCCCACGGGCCTCGGGAGTCGGACATCTCTCGTCCTTCCTGGAGTCGATCATTGGTGAACCTTGATGGGACGGTCAGGAAGAGCTGGCGGCACGTTCGAGCACCGTGACGATGCCGGTGGTGCCGTCGACCCGGCAGCGGTCGCCGGTGCGGATGCTGCGGGTCCCGGTGATCGTGTTCACGACACAGGGCACCGCGAGCTCGCGCGCCACGATGGCGGCGTGGGACAGCGCCCCGCCGATGTCCACCACCAGGGCGGCGGAGATGAACATGATCGACGACCAGCTGGGGTCCGTGGCGGCAGCGACCAAGATCTCGCCGGGCTCGACGTAGTCGAAGTCTGGGTCGGTCACCACCCGCGCGAATCCCTCGACCACACCCGGACTGACCCCGACACCGTTGACCGAGTCCGCTGCCCGCGACTCCGCCGCAGCGACGATGGGTACCGGGTCGCCCTGCCAGTGCGTGGGCAGTTCGATCGAGCGGTAGTAGGCGTAGCGCTCGCGGCGACGCTCGATCAGGCCGCGGATGTCGTCCGGGCGGCGGTCCGCGATCTCACTCTCGGTCAGGAAGAACACGTCGTCGCTGGTGGCGATCGTCCCGTCCGAGGCCAGGAGGTCACCGACCCGCCGGGTAGCTGCCCGGATCGTGTCCGAGGCCTGCAGGAACGACTCCTTGGCCATGCCCCGGAGCGGGATCACGGTGCTGGCGGTGTGCAGCACCCGGCGGGCCAGTGGACGCCTGACCGGAGGCAACGCCGCGAGGATGTCCCGCTCCAGCTCGAGGCGGCGATCGCGCAGTGCGGCTTCCCGCGCGAGCGGGTTCCGCTCCTCGTCCATGACGGCGTACTCGGCGACCAGCCGATGCAGCGCGGTGGCGTCCTCACGCCACACCCGCGACGACAGCTCGCCCTCGTGCGGCCCATGGAATCCGTTCCGGTCCACGACCTCCGAGATGTCCATCTCGCCGCGGGACGCTCTCCAGAGATCAGCGACCACCGCTGTCTCAGGGACTGATCCGTAGCCGCTGGCGAGGCTCGTCATGTCGCCGACGCCCACGCCGGCCGTGAGCTTCTCCAGGACGTTGTAGATCGGCTGCACCACACAGAACAGGGTCGTCGCCTGCAGCGCCACGTTCCGCCGGAAACGCGCCGTCGCCTCCGAGAACAGCCGCACCGCGGCCGTATGGTCCAGGTCGGGAACGGACGCGATCTGACAGCGCCACCACTGGTGGGTATCCGCCGCTGTGGAACGCAGTACGGACGGAATCCGGAAGAAGGTGTACGGCATTCGGGCGGCAATGATCGGGTACCGGCGACGGGTCCTCAGACCGACCAAAGTTTCCGGTACGCGACCGAAGACCTGTTCCGCGATCGCGGCTCCGGATGTGCCGGGGATGCGATCACCCATGGAGCACAGGAAATCCAGCTGCACGGCGCCGCGCCCGTAGAAGGCCCTCGAGAACCGCTCCTCCCGATCGAGGGGTACCCGTGCCTCCCCGCGGGTCGCCGCGCCCAACGCGTGGAATGCCGCACGGGTTGCGCCCTCGGCGGCAACTTCCCACAGATCCCAGGTCAAGGTGGTCAGCACACCAGGCAGCGCCTCGCCGATATTGGCCCGTGACCACAGTCGGCCGGGGGGGCTCCCGGCGTGCAGCGGATCCCAGGACTCCGCCGGCAACGGCCCCGCGGCAGACCCTGCCGCAGGCAGCTCGGACCCGGGCCCGGAAGGCGAGAGCGCGGTCATCCCGCAAGCCGGGACCGGGTCCGCGACAACGGCGCCGAAGCGACCAAGCCGGGAGGACAACCGCCTACGTGGTGACACAGCGTGGTTTCAAGATGCACCATTGCACCGCTCACTTCGGGGATCGATGAACGCGTGGGCCGAGGAACGAAGGTTAGAGAAGGTTTGAACTGCCCAACGTAGAGCAACTGCTATCTGAAGGTAGAGGCTCGCCAGCAGGCGGTCAAGTCCGCGATATCACCCGATCCGGCTCAAAGCAGCGATCTGAACTGGGTAGATGATCGGCCTGCCGGCCGAGGTTCCCAGGCGGAGCCTCTTCGAGTGGCAGCTATAGAGCGATCACTACTCGCATTGGGGTGACGTCGTCATCCGGCGCCCACTGCCTCCGGCGCGCGCGTCACGCGGAGGACTCGGACGAGCGTGGCTGCCCGCCCCGGTGACTGTGAGTGATGGACACGGCGACCGTCGGGACGAAGGGTGGCGTGGTCGGAGCTGCCGTCCGGGTGTGAGACCGGGCAGGCGCCCGCATCTGAGATAATCGCTCCGATGGCCACGCCCCCGGGATCTCAAGATCGTTCGAGTGGTGCCCGCGTCGCGCGGTCGTCCGCCGTTATCCGAGAGCTGATCCTGAACGCCGCTCGGCAGTGCTTCGCCGAGGGCGGCCTGGCCGGCACGACAACCCGGCAGATCGCGGCCAGGGCCGACGTGGTCGAGAACCTTATCTTCAAGCATTTCGGCACGAAGTCCCGGCTCTTCGACGAAGCAGTCGTCGAACCATTTCAGCGCGCCATCGATAAATTCATCGTGCAATGGACCTCCCGGTCGAGTGGGCCGCATTCAGGTGAGGTGACCGCCCGGGACTACATCGAGAGTGTGTACGACCTGCTCGAGGGTCATGCCGAGTTGCTGTTCGCGCTCATGAAGGATCGGCGGCAGGAGAAGCCGCTGCTGCCACTGCTCCAGGAGCTCGAACGCGTTGCTGCCTACGAGACGGGTGCGCAGGGCTGGACGGGAGTGGATATCGTGGTGCTCACCCGTCTTCAGTTCGCCGTGGTTGCTTTCAGCGCGGCGTTCGACGAATCCCTTTACCCATCAGGCGCCCGACGCCCAAGTCGTGATCGCATCATCACCGAGATGGCAGCCTTCTTCGTCCATGGAACGGCCCACCGACCCCAATGAGGCCTGTTCCCGGCGGTGCCAGTGGTGCGGGGGTGGCGGCCGGGTCGGGCGAGGGTGCGATGGGCCCGCGAGGCTGCCAGCTTTCGCACCACTCCGACGGGTGGTGTGCCCCTCGAGGCGAACCGCTAGATTGAGTCATTCCATTCACGGCTAAATTGTTTCCGCCAAGTTACGAGTAGCCAGGCGGCCGACACTCGTTCTTCGACTCCCCGGTGTCGGGTCGCCGATGTGGGGGGACCATGGGTCCGCAGGCAGCAAGCGCTTCGGTACGTCTACAGCTCCCGCTGAAACGCCTGAGAACGCCGGAGCAGTACCGGGTGACCGATCTTGCACTCGACTCACCCGGGCGGGACTCGGTGACCGTCACGTGGGCCGACGGGCGCCAGGCTCACGCCACGGACGAGGCCGGGCTCAACAATCTGGAAAACTATCCCAAGGCCGATATTGCTGAAATTGACGTCCATTACACCGACGGTTCCCAGCTGGTATTCGAACCGAAACGCGGCCTTGTCACGGTCACCGGTGACGACGCCGATGACGCTGTCGCGTGCGCCATCAGGATTCAGAACGAGTACAGGTCGATACCGGACCGGCGAGGCATGATCGTCGGTGCGACGCTGTTGCTGCGCGTCTCGATGATCGCCATCATCGTGTCGGTCGCGATCCTGTGTCTGCACTTTGCGGCCAACGAGCTGGCGCCGTATCGGATCGGCCTTCTCATCCTCTGGGGGGTCGTCCTGGTCGGGTGCGGGACGTGGTCGGAGTACCTCGAGTGGCGCATGGACCCAGCGCGGACGCGGCTGCTCCCAGCGCGTTCGCACTGGTACAGCCAGCCCGCGGTCCCGATCGCCACGATCAGCACGCTCACCGCGGTGGTCCTCGTCGCGGCCGCCGTGTTCGTGCGGCTCTACCGCTAGCTACTGGCCGGCCGGCTCTGGTTTGCCGCGGTTATGCCGAAGCGGCCGCATGGCTCAGGAGCGCGACCGCTTCGAGTTGGGAGTTGACTTCGAGTTTCGTCAGGGCCGACCGGATCTGGGCGCGGACGGTGGTGATGGAGACGGCGAAGTGTGTGGTGATGGCGCTGGCGTGGTGACCCTGGGCGAGAAGGTCGAGAACCTGTCGTTCTCGGTTGCTGAGCCGATCGAGGCGCTGGACGACCCGGTTCCGCTGGGCTTGGTGATCGCGGTGGCGTTGCTCCCAGGTGAGGCGTGCTTCGTCGGTCATGGGTTGCTCGCCAGCGGCCGCGGCGTGCACGGTACTGAGCAGGGTTTGGAAGGTATCCGACATCGAGACGGCCGCGACCGCGCCGGCGGCGACCGCCGCGGCGATTCGAGCCTCGTCGTTGGTGCCGCTGACCGCGACCACTGACCAGCCGCGTGCGCACAGTGGTCTGACAAGGTCGACGCCGTCGATGTATCGGCCACGATGGTCGCGCCCCAGGTGCAGATCGAGCAGTGCGAGGCCGGCCGGCAGCCGCACCAGCTCCGCGAGGATCGTCGCGGTCCCGCCGGTGGTGGTCAGTTGGCGTGCATCCAACTCATGGGAGCGCAGCACGAGCGTCAGCGTGTTGCTGAACATTTCATGGTCGTCGATAATCACGATGGGTCTGTTCGCGCGGTCCTGGGCGACCGGTCCCGCGATCGCCGGGTGTGCGGTGTAGCCGTGAATGGACTGCATGAAGGATCCTCCAGCAGGCTGGTGATCAGGGCCACCCGAGGTCCGGGTGGCTCGGATCAGGTCCAGCTCAGCGTGTGCCGTTGGCACAATGGGGACAACCTCCCGAGCGAAAAAACGATGTAAAGAATAGCCTACTTAATTTGGTCATTCTGCTGAGCTCTCGCTCAGACTTGGCTCTGACCTGCTGTTATTAAGTCTCGCTGAGCTCAAGCTGGCATGGTAGCGGCGAGTTATCGGATACTTAACCCTCCTGTGACGCTTGCTTGCGAACGTGAACAGGTCTCGGAGCGGGTGGTGGTCAGGCTCTGCCGGCGAGCGGGTCAGGATGTGCGCGGCGGGCTCGGCGGTGGCGTAACGGTGGCCGGTGCCGCCCCACAGGTTGATCCGTTCCGGATTGCCCGAGGCCGCCCCGCCTTGCCCATCGGGCTGGTCAGGTGGTGCAGCGCGGGGTAGCCGACCGGGGCCAGCGGTGTGTAGCGGTCGGTGAACTCGTTGCGCAGCGCCCTCGCGGGCCGGCCGGTGAACCACTGTTCGGTCCCTCGATGGATCGGCGAGGGCGGCCTTGTACGGCGGTGACGCACCGCTCTCCCCGGCGCGCAGCAGAACGGTGCCGACGCCGGGTCCGGGGATGCCGAAGGTGAAGCTGACCACCGGGACCGGGTCCGACAGCAGCCCGAGCATCTGCGCGACCGCGCGCTGGGTGATGGCGAAGAACCCGGTGAGGTTGACCGCGATGATGCTGGCGTATTCCTCGGCGGTGTAGTCGGTGAACGGCTTGGCGATGAAGACGCCGGCATTGTTGACCGAGGTGTCGATCCGGCCGAACTCCTCCAGACCCTGGTTGATGACCTGCTCGGCGGTCGCGGGGTCACCGATGTCGCCCTGCACGGTCCTGTGGTGGGTCACCTATGCCTGCCAGGCATCAATCGTGCCGTCCCGCGCAACGGGCGCTGAACGGTCGCTGCCCCAGGTCCGGTGTCCTGAGTGCGCGAAGGCCCGTTGACCTGGTGAACTACCAGGTCAACGGGCCTTCTCTCCGTCTGCATGGGCAGTGGGCTCGGGGCCACCGGTGAGCCCGCCGGCTAACACCGGCTGAGCGAGCGACATTCGGGCGGTGCATTCACCGCCTGGCGAAAGAATGTTCGGTCAGGCCGGGTTGGGCTCGGGCTCAGCGTCGGCGGTTGGCGCGGCCTGTGGGGAGTCGGCCGGTGCGTGGGGTGGCGGCGCGGTGCTGTCACCGTCGCCGGTCATGGCCTTGGCCTTGCTCACCAGGCCGTCGATGAGTCCGTCCTGGCCGGCGAACCGTCCCTTGGCGGCTTCGCCCACCTGGCCCAGCGTCTTGTCGACCATGTCGTCGTGCTCATCAAGCAGTTCTTTCGCCTTGTCCAGGAATCCCATCGGCTCACCTTTGCCCCGACACCGGGGACACGCAAGCGTCACTGAGCTCGTCTCAGCGGGATGCGCCGGCGAGGGCGGCAAGGACCTCTTGGCGGGACGAGTGAATGTGCGACCTGGCTGTCGCTTCGGCCCGCGCGGGGTCGCCGGCCGCAATGGCGTCGAACAGTGCGGCGTGCTCCCGCCAGATCCGGCCGGATTCGTTGCTGTTCCACAGTAGGCACTGAATGCGCCCGCGCACCGGGCCGAGTATCCCGTCCAGGATCTCGTTGCCAGCAAGGTGGGATATCTCGTCGTGCAGTGCTGGATTGACCCGGTCGATCACCGCGAAATCGCCACTGTCGAGTGCGGCGCGCCCGTCCTCCAGGATATGGGCCAGGACGCGCACGCCGGCCGGCGTGATGTTCTCGGCGGCCAACCTGGCCGCGAGGACCTCCAGGCATTCCGCGACATCGAACAACTTCGTCACCGTTGCTGGATCGAGGGTCCGGACGCGGACCTTGCGGCTCTCCACCGTGACGAAGCCATCGGCCTCGAGCATGCGGATCGCCTCGCGCACGGGCAGCCGGGATACGCCGAGGACTCCTGCCAGATCCAACTCGAACAGCCGTAGCCCGGCCGCCAGCTCGCCGTAGACGATCCAGTCCCGCAGCACGTCCCGGACCCGTTCCCGCAGTGGCGGAGTTCCCGGGCCGCTGGCGCGCAACCGGCTCAGGACCCGTTCGGACGGCGTCGGCAAGGGCACATGGTGCATCGACAGCGTCATAACCGACTCCCGTGCACCCGCCCCATCGTAGCGGCGGGGAACGGCGATCGGGTTTCCGGTTTGTGTTGTCCAGGTTTCCCGCCACGTATACATGGGGCCGGAAAGTATACGTACTTTCGGTTGACCGGCCGCGATAAATTGTGAAGAATCGGGTCAGTATATGGTGACAGTTCAATTCTTTCCAGATCTATCAGGATATGGATGAGAATCTCTGACGGGCGGTCTGAAGGAATGATGGCCTTCGATTATTTGGCGAGCTGCCGGTGGTTGCTCGCCGCCACGGGAGCCAGTCGCACCACCATCCGGCTCACCGACCCGGCCGGTGTGCCGGAACTTGTCGGCGAGGCGGTCGCTGACGGCGTTGGATCGATCCGGGACAGCACGCCGGTCAACGCCGCTCTGTACCCGACCTACCAGTACCTGGTTCGCACCCACGACCTGCTCATCCAGAACGACACCCGCACTCATCCGGTGCGTCCGCCGGAGATCCTGGTCGACGAGTTGCGCGTGTATGCGCAGATGCTCGCGCCGATCGTCCGTCACGCCGCGGTGGTCGGCGTCATTTCGGTGCACGTGCAGGGACGTCCGCATCACTTCGACGCCAGACAGGTCGCGGCGTTGCGCGAGACGCGACGACTCCTGCAGGCAGATCCGCCCGGATCGGATCGCTGACGTGCGAGACGGGAAAGGGAGCAGCATGGGCGTTCCATCCGACCGCGGGTCGCGGGCCGACGGGCCGCCCCGCGACTTCGTGGGCTACGGGGCGGTGCCACCGGTGGTGCACTGGCCACACGGTGCGCGCGTCGCGGTCAGTCTGGTGGTCAACTACGAGGCGGGCGCCGAGTACAGCTACGAGGCGGGCGACCAGCGTCGGGAGACCGTCGGGGAGTTCGGGTTCGCGATCAACCCGACCCGGCTCGGCGTTCCGGATCTCTGTATCCAGTCCACCTTCGAGTACGAGAGCCGGGCCGGCACCTGGCGACTCGCGAGGATCCTGGACGAGTACGGGGTGCCCGCCACCTTCAACTGCTGTGGTCGGGCACTCGATCACAACCCGGAGATCGGCGCCTACATCTCCGCCGCCGGGCACGAGGCGATGGCACACGGCTGGCGCTGGGAGGAAGCGTGGCGGCTCAGCCGCGAGCAGGAACGTGAGTTGATCCAGCGGGCCGTCAGGAGTATCGAGAGCGCCTGCGGCGCTCGGCCGGTCGGCTGGCATTCAAGATGTACCCCGTCGTCACAGACCCGCGAGCTGATCGTGGCCGAGGGCGGATTTCTGTACGACTCGGACGCCTACAACGACGACCTGCCCTATTTCGTCGAGATCCGGGGCTCGCGGCATCTGGTGGTGCCGTACTCGCTGACCTTCAATGACATGCGGTTCGCATTCCCTGGATACGCCGACCCGATGTCCTTCTTCACGTACCTCAAGATGGGGCTGGACGACCTGTGGGACGAAGGTGCGACGCATCCGAAGATGATGACCATCGGTGTCCACGGGCGGTGGGCCGGCCAACCGGGACGGGCCCGGGCACTGCGGGACTTCATCGACTACGCGCGGGGCAGGGGCCAGATCTGGTTCGCCCGCCGGTCCGACATCGCCCAGTGGTGGCTCGACCACCACGACGAGTTCCGCCGCCAACCCTAGCCCTCGCGGCCCTTTTTCCCCTCACCCGTCACTTGCGTCTCGCTAGTTCAGAATGACGATGCGAGCGACTCAAACCGGAACGTACGTTGTCGGTGCTCACTGGAGCATCGCGGCACTGCTCGTGCCACGGTTCGCACCGTCACCGGAGCCACCATGATCCGACGACTCCTCGTCGCCACCACACTCGCACTGGGGCCGTCCTTCCACCCCCGTCGGCCGTTCTTCTTCGCTCACAGGTTCCACCCGCGGTTCTACTTCTACCGTCACCACGGCTGGTGAACAGCCACAACGTCTAGACACATCCGCCCCCGGGTCATTCCGGGGGCGGTTCGGCGTTCAGCGGTCGCGTGCTGCCCTAGCGGCGAGGTAGCGGGCAAGGTCGGCGCCGAGCACTCATGAATTTCCTCGCGGGTGGCTGTCGATGATCTTCTGCGTCTGGTTTGCCGCGGTGTCGACGGCGGCCAGGTCGGCCTCGGACCAGGCCCGTTCGGTGAGGCTGTGGACAGACAGCCAGCCCAGCAGCCCGCCCGCCCCACGCAGCGGCGCCAGCACCTGCGCGCGCACGCCGTAGACGTCGATGAGTGCCTCCGGCGGGCGCGGGTCCGCCCGGAAGTGGGGCTGCACCAGCACCCGGCCGTGCTCGGCGAGCCAGCGCACCGTATTCAGCCCGCGCTGGTCGAGCGAGGCGTCGCGGCGGATGGAACGGACCCTGGGCCCGAGCCCCTCGGCGGCGGTGCGGTCGACGCCGAGGCCGTGCTCGGGCAGGTCGACGCGCAACGTGGTGCGGTCCGCGCCGGTGGCCGCCAGCAGCTCGTCCACCACGTCCTGGAACGCGGCCCGCCGTGCCCCGGAGGCGAGCAGCTCGCCCCAGCCCGCCACGGCGGTGCCGAGCACCTGCCACACCGTCGCCGAGGTGCTGTCGAGCACCGGGATCCCGAGCCGGGCCTCGGCGTCGACGACCCGACCGGCGCCGAATACGTTGGTGCACACCACCGCGACCGCGTGCACCTCGCCGTCGGGACTCCCCGCGGCGGTGGCGACGAGCTTGTCGACCTGCTCGCCGGTCACCTCCGCGAACGCGGCGTTCTCGGTCAGGCCCAGGGCGGCCGAGGCTACGACCTCGATTCCGGCGCCCCGGTAGACGTCGGCGATCCGGGCGACGACGTCGTCGGTGTAGGGGACGGCGAGCCCGAGTCTGGTGACCCCGTAGGCCCGCAGCGCGTCGAGCAGCGCCAGCGTCGAAGTGGTGGCCGGGATCCCGGTTGCCTCGGTGACCGCCGCGCACAGAGCCCGGTCGTGCTCGATACCGAGCCAGGAACCGGCGGTGCCACCCCAGGTCACGACGTCGACGTCTGCGTCGGCCAGCAGTCGGGCCGCGTCGAGCATCGCGTCGGTGCTGAACTGCCGGTCCGCCCGCTCGTCCAGCGCGATGCGGGTGACCGGTATCCGGGCGAAGTGCGCGGTGGCGGTGCCGGTGCCGGTGCCGGTGCCGGACAGCATCCGGTACGCGGTGGGCTCCAGGCAGGTGTTGGAGGACGGAGTGATGATGCCGATCCGCCGCGCGCGGTCCGGGAGAGCTCTCGGACGGAGTGGTGCTTGACCCATGAGTCGATCCAACCGTCAGACGAAGGGGCCCGCCACGTGCCGGTTTCCCCTTTTGGTATGCCAAATCTGCGCCGGATTGGGGTGCGCCGTCAAGCGGTTTGGTATACCGTAACTCCGAGTTAACCGGGGGGACGAGAGCATGGCCATCCAGCGCGCAGGGACGCTGACCGACGCCAGCCGGCTGCGCGACCAGGTGTGCGAACAGCTGCGGGATCAGATCATCAGCGGCCGGTTGGGGCCCGGACACCGGCTTGTCGAGCGGGACCTCGCCGAGGACTTCGGGGTCTCCCGCGTCCCGGTTCGCGAGGCTGTCCAGACGCTCATCGCCGAGGGGTTCGTCGAAGCGGTGTCGCCCCGTCGCATCGTCGTGCGCGAGCTGTCCCGCCGCGACGTCGAGGAGCTGTTCGATGTGCGGGAGGCGCTCGAGGTGCTCAGTGCCCGGCAGGCGACCGAGCGCGCCGACGCCGCTGCGCTGCGCCGTTTCGAGGAACTGCTGGAAGCGGCCCGGCTGGCCACCGCCGCCGGTGAGCCCGCCGCGCTCAGCCGGGCGAACTCGGCGTTCCACCACCACGTGATCGAGATGTCCGGAAACCGGCTGCTCGCGTCGCTGCTCGAACCATTGGAGGGGCGCTTGCGCTGGGTCTACCAGCAGATCGACGACCCCGAGGAGGTCTGGCTGGAGCACCAGGAGCTGTACCGGGCCATCGCGTCGGGCAATGTGTGGACCGCGGCGGACTGCGCATTCCGGCATGTCCGTCGCAACCGGGCCGCGGCGATCCAGCTGCTCTACGGCCGTGCCGCGGTCCCGCTGGCCGAGTGAGCCGCGTCACCGGCTTTCACATACTACTCATAAGTAACATCTGCATCAGGGGCGCCGATAGACACGGCATGGATGATGACTCGACGCCGACCGAGGCTGCCCCGGGCCGCCCGGGCACCCGGCGACCGATCAACCTGCTCACCGTGACCGAGGTGGCCGCGATGTTGCGGGTGTCGAAGATGACCATCTACCGGATGGTCCACGCCGGGCGGTTGCCCTCGCTCCGGGTGGGCCAGTCCTACCGCATACCGGCCGAGGCCGCCGCGAAGCTGTTCGGCATCTCGATCCAGCAACAGGGCTGACGGTCAGCCGGCTCGTTGTAGCGTCTGGGGATGATCGACGCACACGCGGTGCTGATTGACATCGACGGGGTGCTGACCGTCTCCTGGGAGCCGCTGACCGGTGCGGTTGAGGCCGTCCGGGCGATCCGGGATGCCGGGTTGCCGTTCGCTCTGATCACGAACACCACCTCGCGCACCAGGGCGCGGATCGCTGCCACGCTCGCCGAGGCGGGTTTCCCGGTCGAGACGGAAGACGTGCTCACCGCGCCGTCGGCGGCCGCCGCCTACCTGCGCGAACACCGTCCGGACGCGCGCTGCCTGCTGCTCAACAGCGGTGAGATCGCCGAGGACCTGGGCGGTGTGCACCTGGTCGACGACGCTCCCGACGTGGTGCTGACCGGTGGCGCCGGGCCGGAGTTCGGCTACGAGGCGCTGAACTCCGTGTTCGGCCACCTGCAGCGGGGCGCCGAGCTGATGGCAATGCACGCGAACCTGTTCTGGCGTACCTCGGCGGGGCTCTCCCTGGACACCGGCGCATTCCTGCTCGGGCTGCAGCAGGCCGCCGGTACCCGCGCGACGATCCTGGGTAAACCGGCCCGGGCGTTCTTCGATACCGCGCTGCGGGGGCTGGACGCGACCGCCGGGCGCACGGCGATGATCGGGGACGACGTCGAGTCCGACGTGCTCGGCGCGCAGCGCCACGGTCTCACCGGTGTCCTGGTGCGCACCGGCAAGTTCCAACCCGACCACGAGCACGGCATCGACGGCGAGGTGCCGGACCACGTCATCGACTCGGTCGCCGACCTTCCCGGGCTGCTCGGCCTCGGCTGATGGACTCTAGTCGCCCGCCCCGTCCTGGCTCGCCGTGCGGATGATCGCGGCCAGTTCGAGGGGCGCGTCACTCTGGATGGAGTGGCCGGCATGGGGAACCAGGTACTGGGTGAGTCCGGGCTTGCGGCGGGCGAACTCGGCGGTGTCCTGGTCGGTCACGAACGGGGACCTGCCGCCGCGCACCAGGGTCATGGGTGCGGCCGAGTCCGTGAGGTCGTCCCAGAGTGTCGTGAAGTCTCCGTGCTCGGAGTGGCGGTCGTAGCGCCAGACCCACTTGCCCTCTTCGTCGGTCCGCGCGTTGTGGAGCACCGCGCGGCGTAGGGACGCGGGGCTGCGGTGCGGAGCGGCCGCGATCGTCGCGTCGAGCATCTCGGTGAACGAGTCGAACGCGGCGGGGCCGTCGATCAGTGCGACCGTGCCCTGCTCGGCGGGGGTGGCGGCGGCTCGCCGTGCCTGCGCCGACGGGGTGACGTCCACGATGACCGCGTGGCGAATCAGGTCGGGCGCCACGGCGGTGAGGCGGATGGTGACCAGGCCGCCGAGGGACATGCCGACGACGGTCGCCTGGTGGGTGGCCCACGAGCGCAGGGCGGCGGTGAGTGTGCGGGCGGTCGTGGTGGCTTGGTAGTCGTGGTCGGCGCGCCAGTCCGAATGGCCGTGCCCGGGCAGGTCGACAGCCAGCACGCCGAGGCCGGGCGCGGTGGCGAGCAGGCTCAGCACAACGGTGTCCCAGGTGTGCGCGTTCTGCCCTCCGCCGTGCAGCAGCACGATCCGCGGGGGAGTGTTGCCCCAGGCCAGCGCGCTGACCACGTGGCCGTCGACGGTGAGCGCGACCCGCTGCACCGCCGGCCGCGCCCACCAGTCCAGGCCGGCGTCCCGCGCGTTCTGCGCGAGTAGTTCGAACTCGTCGGATACGAAATCCACCACTCCCACTCTACGAAGCCAACCGCGCGCGGCGGTTCGTTCACAGCAACGAAACATTCGGGGTGGATGGACGAAACCTTTGGCTCGGAGCCTTTTCACCCTGTCGGTCGGCGGGAGGACAACGAGGTGCTCAACGCAGGAGATACCGCCTGGGTGCTGGCGAGCGCGGCACTGGTGATGTTGATGACTCCGGGTTTGGCGTTCTTCTACGGTGGCATGGTCCGTAGCAAGAGTGTGCTGAACATGTTGATGATGAACTTCATCTGCTTGGCCGTGATCGGCATCCTGTGGACGCTCTACGGGTACAGCTGGTCGTTCGGGAACGACGCCTTCGGCGGCCTGGTCGGTGGCAACCAGTTCGCCGGCCTCGGCAAGACGATCGGCCATCTCGTCGGTGTCGCCACGACCGACCCGGCAACGGGCCAGGTCACCACCCCGTGGCCCGGGGGCGATGCGCTCCCGGCGTTGGCGTTCGTGATGTTCCAGCTGATGTTCGCGGTGATCACCCCGGCGCTGATCTCCGGCGCGATCGCCGATCGGGTCAAGTTCTGGTCCTGGGTGCTGTTCGTGGCGTTGTGGGGCTCGCTGGTGTACTTCCCGGTCGCCCACTGGGTGTTCTCCTTCGACGGGTTCACCGGCGCGGACTTCCACGGCGGCTGGATCGCCAACACGCTCAAGGCCGAGGACTTCGCCGGCGGCACGGCGGTGCACATCAACGCCGGTGCCGCCGGGCTTGCGCTGGCGATCGTGCTCGGCCGGCGCAAGGGCTGGCCGAGGGACCCGATGCGGCCGCACAACCTACCGTTCGTGCTGCTCGGCGCGAGCCTGCTGTGGTTCGGCTGGTACGGGTTCAACGCGGGATCGGCGCTCGCCGCCGGTGATCTGGCGGGGGTGGCGTTCACCAACACCACGGTGGCGACCTGCACGGCGGTGTTGGGCTGGTTGGTCGTGGAGCAGATCCGCGACGGCCGACCGACAACGCTGGGTGCCGCGTCCGGTGCGGTGGCCGGGCTGGTCGCGATCACGCCGGCCTGCGGGTTCGTCAACCCGTTGGGCGCGATCGTGGTCGGGGTGGCTGCCGGTGCGATCTGTGCCAGCGCGGTCGGCCTGAAGTACCGGTTCGGGTTCGACGACTCGCTCGACGTGGTCGGGGTGCACCTGGTCGGCGGCATCGTCGGCACCTTGCTGATCGGTTTCTTCGGCACCAAGAGCGTGAACGCCGCCGCGCTCGGCGACGACGGCCTGTTCTACGGTGGCGGTTTCACCCAGCTGGGCCGCCAGGCCGTCGCGGCCGCCTCGGTGATGGTCTACTCGTTCATCGGGGCGTTCGTCATCGGGATGATCATCAAGAAGACCATCGGGTTCCGGGTGGACGAGGAGTCCGAGGTCACCGGCATCGACGAGGGCGAACACGCCGAGACCGGCTATGACTTCTCCACCCTGGGTGGCCGCCTCGGCAGCGATCTCGGCCCCCGGACGGACCCCTCGCCCGGCAACACGAGCGCCGACCGGGCCCAGGAACCCAATGCCGGCCGGGAAGGCTGAGCGAGATGAAGCTCGTCACCGCGATCGTGAAGCCGTTCGTGCTGGAGGACGTCAAGGGCGCCCTCGAGCAGCTCGGCGTACTGGGCATGACGGTCACCGAGGTCAAGGGCTACGGCCGGCAGAAGGGCCACACCGAGGTCTACCGGGGCGCGGAGTACTCGGTCGACTTCGTGCCCAAGGTCAAGGTCGAGGTGATCGTCGACGACGCCGCGGAACAGTCGGTGGTGCAGGCCATCGTCACGGCTGCCCGCACCGGCAAGATCGGCGACGGCAAGGTGTGGGTCAGCCCCGTCGAGTCGATCGTGCGGGTCCGCACCGGCGAACGCGGCCTGGACGCCGTCTAGCCCCGCGGCTTCAGCGACGGACTGCCTGTCCTGGGTGCCCGGCCGTGAGTGTGGCATTGATCGATCGGGCCAGCGACGCGGCCTGGGCCCGGACCTCGGGGATGGCGGTCGACTCGTACAGCTGGCCCTTGCGGGGCGGGCCGAGTGTCCAGAGCGGGAGTGCGGGCGCCCCGGGCACGGGGAGAACCCGTCCGTCCGCGTCGGTGGCAAGGCCGATCCCGAACGGGCCGGTGCGGGCGTGGCCGAGGTGGGTGAGCTGGGCGATCAACGGGTTCTCGAGAAGGTTTCCGGAGCGGCCGGTGCAGTTGATCACCGCGCTGGCCCGGAGTGTGGTGCCGTTGGAGAGGCCGACCATGGCGTGGTCGTCCCGGACATCGACGTTGGTGATCGTTCCGGCGTGGATCCGGACCGAGCCGGCGGCGCGCGCACTCTCGAGCCGTTGGCTGGTCTCGGGCTCGGCCCGGTGGCGGGCGGACTCAGCAGCAGTCCCTCGTGGTGTTCGGCAAGAGCTACCGCCCGGGCGGCGAGCACAGTGAGCCGCACCTGGGGTAGCTGGCTGACGGTGCGGAGCACGTCGGCCAGGTAGGACCCGTAGTCCGCGCGCGCGGCATAGGTCGCGGCGGTGGCGCAGGGGTGACGGTGGCCGCGGAGCCAACGCACGAAGTGCTCCGGGTCGTCGGCCCACGCGCTCATGCGACCGGCGGGCACGTTGAGCCGGTGCCGGTGGTCGGAGGTCGCGTAGGCGATTCCCCGGCCGACCTGGCCGGGCTCGACCATGAGTAGTCGCATCGGTCTGCCAGAGGCGGCCAGATGGGCGGCCGCGAGCGTCCCGCTTGCGCCGCCACCGATCACGGCGATCACTGGCTCGTTCACCTGCTGTGGTCGCCCACTGCTCGGCGGTCCCCGATCTCTGAGCTGGGCATCGGTCGGAGCTTAGCGATCGCGGCGCCGGCGATCCCCGGGAGTGCCCTGAGTCCGGGCCCTGTAGCACGTGGCGCATCACCTTTGCCGTATGGAAATAACCCGACCCGCACCGCCTCAGAGAGGTCGACCTCGGCTGGTTTCGGGGCCTCCGCCGCCTGATGTGTCCGGCGGGTAAAAACCTTGTTCCAGGTGTGCAGCCGACTATCGAATAGATCTCTGGCGGTTAGGCTCGAGCGTGAAATAGATTCAATTACTTATTCGACGTTCCTTTCGAAAGGAACTGGAGTATGGCAGATCTGGTACTGCGGGACTGCCGGGTTTCCGGGTGGTCGAGCAATGTGGACATTGCCGTCGAGTCCGGTCGCATCAGCTGGATCGGCCAGAAGTTTGACGGTACGTCCAAGTCAATCCTGGATTGTGGCGGGGACGCGGTCATCTCGGGACTCATCGAGCCCCATCTGCATCTGGACAAGGCACTGCTCGACGCCGAGCGGCCCAACGAAGCCGGCACTCTCGCCGGCGCCATCGCTGTCACCGGCGAGCTCAAGCGATCGTTCACGCACGCCGGCGTGCGGCGGCGTGCGGCCCGGGTCCTGGAGCAGGCGGTCACGAACGGCACCAGCCTGATCAGGGCGCACCCGGACATCGATCCGATCGTCGGGCTGCTCGGCTTCGACGTGGTGCTCGGACTGCGCGAGGACTACGCCGACCTGGTCGACCTGCAGGTGGTCGCGTTCCCCCAGGAGGGGATCCTGCGGGCGCCCGGAACGTTGGACCTGCTCGTCGAAGCGCTGCGCCGGGGTGCCGACGTGATCGGTGGGTGCAGCTACAACGAGGAGTCCGTCGCGGACAGCCGGCGGCACGTCGACCTGGTCTTCGGCCTGGCGGAGCGGTTCGGGGTGCCGGTGGACATCCACGCCGACTTCGCCGATGACGACAGTGATCCCCGGTTCGGGCTGGCGGAGTACATCGCCGAGCGGACCCGAGGGTCGGGATTGGGCGGCCAGGTCACGCTGGGGCACATGACCTCGTTGGCGGGTCTGGATCCGGCCCACCGCAAGGATGTGCTGGCCGACCTCGCCGACGCCGGAGTGGCGGTGGTGGTGCTCCCGGCAACCGACATGCACCTCTCGGGCCGGGCGGACCGGGTCAACATCCGCCGCGGGATCGCGCCGGTACGGGAGTTGCTGGACGCCGGGGTACGCACCGGGCTCTCGACGAACAACGTGCGCAACGGGTTCACCCCGTTCGGCAACACCGACGTGCTCGACATCGCACTGTTCCTGGCACAGACGTCGCACCTCGGCAGCCCGGAGGACTTCCGCCAGCTCATCGGCATGGTCACCACCGGTGCCGCGGACATCGTCGGTGCCGCGACGGACTACGGGGTCAGACCGGGAGCCCTGGCCGACCTCGTCGTGCTCGATGCCGCTACGCCCGAGGAGGCACTGCTCTCCCGGTCTGCGCGGCGCTTCGTCCTCAAGAACGGCCGGGTCGTGGCCAGTACCGAAGTACGCACGCGGCTCTACCGCGGCTCGGAATCCCCAGCACTCCCCAGCGAGGTGTGATCGTGTCCTTCCGGATGCCCAACGAGGTGTTCTCGTCCCTGCTCGCCGCGACGACGGCGTTCATCGGCGGCAACCTGCTCAACCTCCCGGTGTGGGGGATCTTCATCGGCTGGGCCGCGACCTACCTTGCCGGCGGCCCCAACCGTACGACGTTGACGAAGCTGTGGCCCGCGATGGCGGCGGGGTCGACGTTCGCGCTGGTCATTGTGCTGCTCGACGCTGAGTTCGGCACTGTCCTCGGATCCAGCACGGTGGCCAAGGACGCCGTAATGGCAGTGGTCATATTCGTCGTCAACACCGCGCTGATGTATGCCGGACGGACGCGGGTACTGGCCCTGGTGCCAGGCATGTTCTGCGGGTTCGCCTCCTATTTCGCCACCGTGTTCGGCGGCTTCGGAATTTTTCCGCACAATCCGCTGGCCGCGTGGCTGTCCGCGGTGCTGATGAATGCATTGGGTCCGGTCTTCGCACTCATCGCCCACGCCGTGGCCACCCGAGGTCAGAGCGTGCCCGAACCCGAGGAGGCCCGCGCTGTCTCGGGGCGAGACAAGTAGCGGCGCATCACTTATGAAGACTTGAGCGAAGGGAGCTCATTTTATGCGTTATCGGACGGTTGTTGGTCCGAGTACTTTTCGGTTTGATGGTTTGAGGGCGGTGTTGGGTAAGGCTGGTCCGGCGCGTTCTGGTGATGAGTTGGCGGGGGTTGGGGCAGAGTCGGATCGGGAGCGGGTGGCGGCTCGTGCGGTGCTTGCTGATGTGCCGTTGAGTGTTTTTTTGCAGGAGTTGGTGGTGCCTTATGAGGATGATGAGGTGACGCGGCTGATTGTTGATGGTCATGATGCGGTGGCGTTTGCGCCGGTGGCGCATTTGACGGTGGGTGGGTTGCGGGATTGGTTGTTGTCGTATGAGGCGACGTCGGAGGTGTTGGCGGCGGTGTCGCCGGGTTTGACGCCGGAGATGGTTGCGGCGGTGTCGAAGTTGATGCGTAATCAGGATTTGATTCAGGTGGGGCGTAAGTGTCGGGTGGTGACTCGGTTCCGGAATACGATCGGGTTGCCGGGTAGGTTGTCGGTGCGGTTGCAGCCGAATCATCCGACTGATGATCCGCGGGGGGTCGCGGCGTCGATTGTGGATGGGTTGTTGTTCGGGTGTGGTGATGCGGTGATCGGGATCAATCCGGCGACGGATAGTATCCCGGCGGCGATCGAGTTGTTGAAGTTGATTGATGATGTGCGGGGTCGGTATGACATTCCGACGCAGTCGTGTGTGTTGACGCATGTCACGAACACGCTGGCCGCGATCGAGCGGGGCGCGCCGGTGGATTTGGCGTTCCAGTCGATTGCCGGTACGGAGGCGGCGAACCGGTCCTTCGGTATTGATCTCGGGTTGTTGGCTGAGGCGAACGAGGCGACCCGGTCGTTGCGCCGGGGCAGCGTGGGGGAGAACGTGATGTATTTCGAGACCGGTCAGGGCAGTGCCTTGTCCGCCGGTGCGCATCACGGTGTCGATCAGCAGACGTTGGAGGTTCGGGCGTACGCGGTGGCCCGGGCATTTGACCCGTTGTTGGTGAACACGGTGGTGGGTTTCATCGGCCCGGAGTATCTCTACGACGGGAAACAGATCATTCGGGCCGGGCTGGAGGATCATTTCTGCGGGAAGTTGCTGGGGGTCCCGATGGGGTGCGATGTGTGTTACACCAACCACGCCGAGGCCGATCAGGACGACATGGACAACCTGTTGACGTTGTTGGGGGTGGCGGGGTGCACGTTCGTGATGGGTATCCCCGGCTCTGACGACATCATGCTGAACTATCAGTCGACGTCGTTTCACGACGCGTTGTATGTGCGTTCGGTACTGGGATTGGCCCCGGCACCGGAGTTCGAGGCGTGGATGGACCGGATGGACCTGCTGGACGAGCGACGCCGGGTCCGCGAGTTGGCCCCTGGTGGTGCCCAGTTGGCCACGTTCGTCGGGGCGTTGGAACTGACATGAGCAACAACGTCGGCGACCCCGAAAACCCCACCGGGGATGTGGGTGAAACCTCGGGTGGGGCGGATCCGTGGGTGCTGTTGCGGCGGTTCACCGCGGCCAGGGTCGGGTTGGGCCGGGCCGGGGACAGCGTACCGACCGGGCGGTTGTTGGAGTTCGAGATCGCGCACGCCCAGGCCCGCGACGCGGTCCACACCGCCATCGACTTCACGACGATACGAAGCAGGCTCACCGGGTTGGACACCCTCGAGGTCCGCAGCGCGGCACCGGATCGAGCCACCTACCTGCGCCACCCCGACCTCGGCCGGCGCCTCGACCCACACTGCGACACCCTGCCCGCCCCCACACCCCACCACCCCGACAACCCGGACCACCCCAGCGAGCCCGCTGGTGGCCGCTTCGACGTGGTCTTCGTGATCGCGGACGGACTATCCGCGCGCGCGGTGCACGACCACGCCGCGCCGATGCTGCTCGCGGTACTGCCCCGCCTACCCGACTGGCGAATCGCCCCGGTCGTACTGGCCACCCAGGCCAGAGTCGCCCTCGGCGACGAAATCGGCCAACGCCTGCGCGCCGACCTGGTCGTCATGCTCATCGGCGAACGCCCCGGCCTCAGCGCCGCCGACAGCCTCGGCATCTACCTCACCGCCCACCCCAAAACCGGCCGCCGCGACCACGAACGCAACTGCATCTCCAACATCCACCCACCCGGCGGACTCGACTACCACCGAGCCGCCGACACACTCACCCACCTCATGACCCAAGCACGCCACCTCGGCATCACCGGCACCACACTCAAAGACGACCTTCCGACACTGACTCAGACATCACTGACTCAGACATCACTGACTCAGACATCACTGCCTCGGACCTAACTGGCCCAGACACCGCGGCCTCGTCGTCGTAACCGCGCTTGATCTGCTCCGGGATGCGGCCCCGCCGGTTGATGTGGACGTTGCGCCGGCGTGCCCAGTCGCGAACGGACTGGTTGTGCTCGCGGGCCGCGCGCTGTTGCCGGGTCAACGCGGAGGCCTCACGGTTGCCGGGGGCCGTGGGCCGCGCCGCGGCGATGAACGGGGCGAGCGCCTCGCGCAGTTGGCGGGCGTGTTCGCTGGACAGATCTATCTCGTAGTAACTGCCGTCGCAATGGAACGAGACGGTCTCGTCCGCCGGTCGTCCATCGAGATCGTCCACTAGGCGAACTTCGTGCAGTTGAGCCATCTGGGGGCCTCCTGACTGAACTTTGTGAAGGAACTGTTCGGGATTCAGCGATGTGTTGTATTGCGCGCATCAGACCGGCCGCGGTGATCCGATGGATCGACGAGTCAGGTCCTGGCATAAGAGGCGAGCAGTTGCGGGTTGCGGAGACTGACGGCCGCGCCTTCGGCGACACAGGTCATCGGCCTGTCGGCGAGCTTGACCGGGAAGCCGAAGGCACGTTCCAGGTTGTCGCCGAAGCCGCGGGCGAGTGATCCGCCGCCGAAGAGCGCGACGCCGTCGGCGAGGATGTCGCCGGTGGCCTGTGGGGGAAGTTCGTCCAGGCAGGCCGCCAGCGTGTGGATGATTCCGTCGATGACCGGTTGGACGACGTTGGCCAGTTCGTCGAGCCCGATCGTGGCCAGCCGGGGTCGGCCGGTGCCGGCGTCCCGGCCTTGCGCCACCACCGAGGGTTCGTCGGAGGTCGAGGCTCGGATCTTGACCTGTTCCGCGGTGAGCTCGCCGACGAGCAGTTGATGGTGCTCGCGGAGATGGTGGGTGACCGCGAGGGTCATCTCGTCCCCGGCCACCCGGCAGGAACGGTGGGCGAGGATGCCGCCGAAGCAGAACGCGGTGACCTCGGCGGTGCCGCCGCCGACGTCGACCACGAGGTGAGCGCGCCGTTCGAGCGGGTCGATTCCGCAGCCGACCGCACCGGCGATCGGTTCGTCGATCACGCAGGCGCGGTGGATTCCGGCCTCGTCGGCGGCTTCCAGCAGGGCGCGGCGTTCGAGGGCGGTAGCGCCCACCGGCACTCCGATCGCCGCGCGCACGCGGCCGCGTCCCCACGGGCGTGGCGCGATCCGGTGGAGCACGCTGCGCAGGTACAGCCGCGCGCTGTCCAGGTCGGTGATCACCCCGTCGGCGAGGGGGCGGATCGCGTGGACGCCCTCGGGTGAGCGACCGATGAGATCGCAGGCCTCCTGCCCGATCGCGACGACACCCCTGCGGGCGATGTGGCCGCGGACGAGCATCACCGAGGGCTCGTCCAGCACGATCCCCGCCGCCGCGTCGCAGACCACGGTGTTGGCGGTTCCCAGGTCAATGCCGAACTCTTGCATCGTGTGGCTTCCTCTCGGGAGATGTCGTTGTTGCTGAGCTGTCGTGCTGTTTTCGGCGCGGTCGGTCGGGCCCGCCTCACGGCTGCTGCACCGGTGAGCTGTCGTGGATCTCGGACTGGTGGGCGAGGTAGTAGGCCAACAGGTCATGGGCCACCGGCCCCGGGTTGTTCTCGCCCTGGCCCGGCCCCTGGGTGAGCACCGTGACCACGAGCGAGGGGTCCTGGATCGGGGCGACCGCTGTGATCCAGTTGTCGTAGCTGTCGGCGGGCAGTGAGCCGTCCTGGGCCGTGCCGGTCTTGGCTCCGACGGCGACGGGCAGGTCGGCCAGGCGTCCCGCGGTTCCGTCGGTGACCGCGGCGCGCAACCCGTCCCGGATCGGGCCCAGCGCCCCGGCGAACGGCAGCTGGGCCGCCGATGGGTCCGGTAGGGCGGTCCACGCGTTGCCGGTTCCGCTGGCCAGTCCTACCCGGGGCGTGACCAGCCGCCCGGTGGCCACCGCCGCGGTCCAGCGGGCCACTTGCAGCGGTGTGGTGGTCAGGTAGCCCTGGCCGATGCCCAGGATCACCGTCGAGCCCGGGTACCAGGTGCCGCCGTCAGCACGCACCGACGCGGGCGTGCCTAGATAGCCGGGGGACTCCGAGGGCAGGTCGATGCCGGTGCGCTGGCCGACACCCAGCGCCCGGGCCGTGTCGATCATCGCGTCGGGACCCAGGAGGGTGGCCAGCTTGTAGAAGTACACGTCGTTGGACCACGCCAGTGCCTGCGGCAGGTTCATCGGGCCCATCGGCCGCCAGTTGTTGAAGGTGTGCCCGCCCAGGGTGTAGCTGGCGCCGGTGGGAACAGCTAATCCGGGCGGCAGCTTCGGGTGCAGCTGGTTCGCCGTGCTGACCACCAGCTTGAAGGTGGAACCGGGAGGCACGGCGGACTGTGCGGTGTGCTCGCGCATCGGGCTGCCCGCCGCGGTCGCGAGTTTGCTCAGCGCGGCGTTGTCCACCGGTGGCCCGTACACGTTGGCGTCGTAGTTGGGGACGCTGGACAGCGCGAGTACCTGCCCGGTTCTCGGGTCGATCGCGACGGCGGCACCGGACCGTCGGGGCTGCCCGCGCATGGCCTGGGCCAAGCTCGTGTCGAGCACCCGTTGCAGACCGAGGTCGAGTGACAGCCGCAGGTTCGCGCCAGGGGTGGGGTCGGTGTGCGGCCCGGTGGCCACCGGCTGCCCGACCGGGTTCACGTACACGCACTGTTGCCCGTCGATGCCACGCAGCACGGCGTCGTACTGCTGTTCGAGGCCGGACCGTCCGACGACCTCACCTGTCGGCAACCGCGGCCAGCGGCGCTGTTCGGCCGGGGTCGCGGTTCCGGTGAAGCCCAGGAGCGGGCCGAGCGCGGTGCCCGCCGGGTAGCTCCGGCGTGGCGCGGGAACGACGGTGACGCCACTGATGGCGGCTCTGCTGACGGCGGCCGCCACCGGAGCGGCGACGTCGGCGACCGGCACCGCGAGCACTCCGGCGGGAGCTGTCTCGAGCGCGGCGCGAACGGCCGCTGTGGGCTGGCCGGTCAACGAAGCTAGCCGCGCGGCGGCCGCCGGGTCCGCGCGGGTCAGCGCCGGCACCGCGACAACACGGGCTCGACCGTCATCGGCGCTGGCCGCCACCGGGGTCCCGTGCCGGTCGGTGATCTCGCCGCGAAGGGCCGGAAGCCGGAAGCAGCGGCTCATCTGGTCCGTGCCGGCCGCTGCGAGCACTGGCCCGTCGGTCGCGCGCAGGTACCCGCCGTAGCTGCCGAAGCCGACCAGGAGCGCGGTGATGGACAGCGCAACCACCCGTGCCCACCGCGGTCGGCGGGCCCGCCAGCTCGTCTGGACCCACAGCCGTCGCCGGATGCCGTCGCGGCGTAGCCCGACCACCACACCGAGCGCGCTCAGATGTACGACCAGCGCGGTGCCACCGTAGCTGAGCAGCGGGAACGGAACACCCGCCAGCGGCAGCAGGCCCAGGTTCCCACCGAGTGACACCACCGCCTCCACACCGAGCAGCACCGCCAGCCCGGAGGCGACCAGCGCTCCCTGGGTGTCCCGGGCCGCGCGCGCGGCCAGTACCAGGCGCCAGACCAGGACCAGCGCGGCGACGACCACCGCGGCGCCGGCGAGCAAACCGAACTGCTCGACCACGCTGGCCGCGGCGAGGTCGGTGTGCCGTTCGGGTAGGTACAGCGCGCGCAGTTCGGTCAGGTCGTCACCGTGCCCGATCAGCCTGCTGGCCCCGACCGCGATACGCGCCTGGGTGACCGCCCAACCCGCGTCGGACGCCGACTGGTGGGACCCGACCACGAAGCTGCCCAGCCGGGTGAGCTGGTAGGGCCGCAACAGTCCGACCACCAGCGGTGCCGCCACGGCCGCGGCAGCGAGCAGCGGGAGCAGGAAGCGCGCGGGTACCCGCCCCAGGACCAACATCGCGACCGAGAGCGCGACGAGCAGGGAACACGTCGACAGATCCGGCTGGGCCAGCGTGAGCGTGATCGGCAGCAGGGCGAGCAGGAGTGCCAGTGCGAACCGCCGCCACCACGGGTATTGCGCCGAGCCCAGTACCCGGGCCAGCACCAACAACAGACCGAGCTTCGCCAGCTCGGAGGGTTGGAACGTCAGCGCGCCCACACCGATCCACCGGGTGGCGCCGTTCGCCGAGGTACCCGCGAACCGCACCGCGACGAGACAGACCAGTGCCAGCCCGTAGCACCCCCAGCCCAGCGCGGTGAGCAGCCGGAGCCTGGACCGTCCCAACACCGCCAGCAGCGCCAAACCCACCACCGCGAACAACGCCTGCCGCACCGCGAGGCCCGCACCGTCCACCGCCCAGAGATTCGCCACCCCGATGCCGACCACGACCAGTGCGGCGGTCACCGCGGGGATGTCCAGGTGCCTGCCGTGTGCCGTGCCTCCCGCCAGCCGCCCCGTCCGTGGCTCGCGGCGGATCCGCGCCGGCGATGCCCTGCTTCTCAGCTGTGGCCAGTCCATGAGTCCCCCGATGTGCCGCAATGAATGGACGTGCTCAACAAGACGCATGGGCCGGCACCGTCAGTGGTGGGCTGGCCGCCCGGGCCGGAACGCCGGTGACGGCGGTGATCGAGAGGGCTGACGCCGGCGGCAACCTGAGTTGCCCGACCGCGACGAGCTCGCGCCCACCCGGCGTGACGGTGACCGAGCCCCCGGCAGCGTTGTGCTCCAGGCCGGTGCACCGGTCGGTCAGCAGGTAGGTCCACTGCACGCGCTGGGTGCCACGCTCGGGAACCAGCCGGACAAGTACTCGCACCTCGCAGATGGCGCCCGGTGCGCAGAGGGCCAACGGACGTAGATCGACCCCCGCGATCGGGCCGGCCGCTCGCGGCTCCGCCGGTAGCGGCGACAGTGCTGTCGCGGAAGGCCCGGCGCCCGACTGCCGGCCGGCCGCACCCAGGGCGTCCAGATCCACGCTGACCCGGTTCCCGAGGAGGACCATCTCGAGCACCAGGACGGCGGCCAGGGCCGCGAGTACGAGCGCCCATCTGCCGTACCTGACCAGCGCGGCCAACCGTGGGACGGTCGGCTGACCTGGCGACCCGGCCGGGCGGTCCGAGGGGCCGCCCGGTGCGCCGCCGGTGACCGAGCGGGAGCCGGGGGAGGACTCGGTTCCGATGACCCGTGGCGCCGGGCCGGCGGCGGCCACCGGGGAGCCGGCCGCGGCGGCAAGGTCGGCCAGTTCGGCCCTCGCCGCGGCACCGACCAGATCGGCCATCGAGCCGAGCCCCGTCGCGGCGGTGAGAAGGTCCTCAACGGGCCGGCTGGCGGCCGCTGCCAACTCGTGCGCTGCCAACTCGTGCGCTGCCAACTCGTGCGCTGCCAACTCGTGCGCTGCCATCTCGTGCTCGGCCCGCCCACCCGCCGAGGTGGCCACGCCGTTCCGGGGTGGCTGCTGGCCCGCGATCGCGGCGAGCTCAACGAGGAGGGCGCGCGCCGAAACCAGATCGGCGTGGCGGGCCGGTTGATCGGTGGTCCACTCCGCCGTTACCTCGTCGCGCAGGCAGACCGATCCGTCGGCACCGACCGTCACATGCTCGGCACCGAACCCGCCCAGCGCTCGCCGGGAGGCGTGCCGATCGCGGAGCCCGCACACCAGATCGGCACCGACGACAAGCGCCTGCTCCGGCGTCAGCCGGGTGAGCCGGATCAGTTGGCGCACGGTGATCCGCGCGCTGCTGGGAGCGGGCTGCCCGGACGAAGCCGCGCCGCGCTCCACCTCGGGAAGTGCCACGCCACGCCGCAAGGGCGACGACCCGCCGTGAGCTCGTACTCGCCGTGATCGACGTTCGATCGGTCTGACGGCGTGCACCTCAATCACCCACTGACAGTTCGCGGGCGGCGACGGAGGTCAAGCCGACGCGGTGGCGCGTCCGGCCTGGTATTGCCTGGTCCTGCACGGGTATCAACCTGCTCCGGCTCGATCGCGAGTCTGGGATCACAGGGCCTGGGTGGACACAACGGACCGGCGGGCGACCAACTACTGACATGACGGGTCCGTCATGATCGTGAGGAGAACCCGGGAATGCGTCGATCAGCGCCGTGTGGCCCACACGGGTAGCGAAGGATGAGCCTGGCCGGTCCTACCGGCTCGAGGGCGGGCCCCGCGGCGCGTCCTGCGCCCGCGTCGGGTCGACCCCGGGGCGGTCGTGCCGCCAACCAGAGCACGCCGTGACCCTTGCCGCCATGAGCAGGGTCAAGCACAGCCAGGCCACCCGCTCGCCGATCGAGGCGAGCGCAACATCGCTGAAACTGGCCGGAGCGGGGGACTCCGCGCGGCGCGGGGCGTCCTCGTGCCGCTCAGCCGGCGCCGCCCCGAAACCGAGGCGCGCCGCGGACCAGCCGGGGAGCCGGAAGAGCCATGCCAAGAGCCCGACCATCATCGTGCTCCCACGTGCGGGGTGACGTCGGAGGTGGTCGCGGCAGCGGAACCTGTCCAGAGCGACCAGAGCGACACCCACGCGGAACCGGCAACGCGGTTCATGGGCAGCTCCTGACACTCAGGTACACGCTGCTCGACACGGATGTCGACCACAGCGTCCTGATCACAACATTAGGTGGCTGACAGGCCAACTATTTAAAACCTAGCTACCGGGGGACCGAACCCCATCGGCCAGCAGAGTGAAGCTCACGATCTTGACCGAACCGAGACCGTGCGACGGGGCTCGGCGGAGCCGGCGGCGGTCAGCCGACGCGACGGGCGATCACCTCGCGGATCACGCTGAGGTGCTCGTTCATCGCGGCCGCGGCAGCGTCCGGGTCCCGGGCCCGGACCGCCTGGTAGATCGCCTGATGCCCCTCCAGCGAGCGCTGTCGGCCGTCCGGTGTCGTGTGTGAGTGGCGGCGCACCGACTCGGTCCACCGGCTGGTCATCGAGTACACCGCCACCAGCAGGGGGTTGCGGGCCGCGTGCGCCAGGAGCAGGTGGAACTCCACGTCCAGCGCCAGCGACTGCTCGGCATCCGGATCGAGCATCGAACGGGCGAGCACGTCTTCCAGCTGCACGTGGTTCGACGGTGCGGCCCGTAGCGCGGCGGCGGCGGCGATCCGCGGCTCGACGATCAGCCGCAGCTCGGTGGCATCGTCGAGGTTGACGTCGGCATCGGCCGACAGGCCCGCGTACAGCTCGGTGACCGACTCGGTCTGCTCCGTGACGATGGTGCCCCGGCCGGTGCGGCGCTCGACGAGATGCTTGGACTCCAGCTCGTGCATCGCGTCGCGGAGCGAACTACGGGACACCGACAGGCTTGCGGCCAGCTCCCGCTCGGGCGGCAACCGCTGCCCCGGCCGCAGCGCCCCGGTCGCGATCAGCCGCTCGAAATGCGCGGCGAGCTCGACGCCGATGCTGCGCGGGCGCCGAGGCATCGGCGGGACAGACGCGGGCACCAAGGCGACCTCCTCGAACCGTTCCCGTCGCGGCGAGCCCGCCGGACGTGACCACTCAATCAGACCACGTGGTCTCTTGGTCGGACCAGAAAACCACCACATCGGCGCACTGTTTCCTGTCGGTAAATCTCACGTCACCTCTGCGGTACAACGGGAATCTCGGCGCTAATGCTGATTAGCCTCAACTTGGTCCGACCAACGGACTATCGTGCCCCCGCCGCCTGAAGGAACTCCGTGCCATGCGCATAAGGCAGCTCCGCCCCGTCCTCGCGACGCTCGCTTCGACCGTCGCGGCCGCCGTCCTGCTCACCGCTTGCGGCTCGTCCGACAGCACCACCCCCGCCGACAGCACCGCCCCCGCCGGTGCCGCGCCGTATGCCTCGCTGGCCGCTTCCCCCGCCTGCGCCCAGCTTCGCGGCCAGCACCCCGATCTGGCCGGCAAGAAGATGACCAACGCCATCAACCCGCACACCCCCGGGTACGAGTCGATCTCGGTTTCCGACCCGAACCGGTACGAGGGCTTCGACATCGACCTCGGCGAGGCGATCGGTGCCTGTCTTGGTTTCACCGTCAGCTATCTGCCGGTGTCCTTCGAGACATTGCTGCCGACCCTGCGCAGCGGCCAGGCCAACTTCGTCATCTCCGACATCTACGCCACCAGGGAACGCGCCGCCTCGGCCGACTTCATCACCTACTCCAAGGTCTTCGACGGCGTGCTGGTGGCGAAGGGGAACCCGAAGAAGCTGACCGGGATCGACGACTCGCTGTGCGGCACGACCACCGCGCTGAACAAGGGTTTCGTTGAGGTTCCGCTGGTGGCAGCGCAGAGCGCGAAGTGCACGGCCGAGGGCAAACCGGCCGCGCAGGCCTCGCTGTTCGACAACAACGCGGACTGCGTCCAGGCGATCCTGGCGGGCCGGGCCGACTCCTACATCAACGACGTCAACACGGTGACCCGGTTCGTCAAGGACCAGCCTGACCAGTTGGACCGGGCCACCGCGGTCACGCTGCCGTACTCGATCGGGATCGGCGTCCCGAAGGACAACACCGCCATCCGCGCGGCCTTCACCGGCGCCCTGACCGAGGTCCAGCGCAGCGGGCTGCAGGCGACGCTGTCGAAGAAGTGGCAGCTGGACGAGTCCGCGATCGAGTCGCCGTCACTGGTCACCGCCAGCTGATGGGCAGCTTCCTGCACTACCTGTCGATGCCGTACCTGCTCCAGGGCATCATGGTCACGCTGCAGGCGTCCGCGCTGGGCTTTTTCGGTGGCTTCCTGGCCGGCACCCTGTTGGCCGGCATGGCGTTGAGCCGCAACCGGATGATCGCCGGGGCGGCGCGGACCTACAGCGTGATCTTCCGGGGCACGCCGCTCGTGCTCCAGCTGGTGTTCGTATTCACCGCGCTGCCGCACGCCGGCATCGTGCTGAGTCCGATCCTCGCCGCGGGCGTGGCCTTGGCCGCCAACGAGGCCACCTTCTTCGCCGAGATCCTGCGTTCCTCGGTGCGCGGGGTGGACCGGGGACAGACAGACGCGGCCCGCGCGCTCGGGTTGCGGCCGAGACGGGTGCTGGCGCACATCGTCGGGCCGCAGGCCGGCCGCGCGGCCATCCCGGCCATCGGCGGCGAGGCCGTCTCCACCCTGAAGAACTCCGCGCTGGCCTCGATCATCGCGGTACCGGAGCTGACCTTGCGCAGCAACCAGCTCGCCTCGGCCACCTTCGACTACTTCAGCATCTTCTTCGCTTCCGGGGTGATGTACCTGCTGCTCACCGGCGCGATCGCCGGGGTGCAGCTGATGGTCGAGCGAGCCGTGGACCTGGACCGGCTCAAGCACGGCGGCGCCGCCGAACCGGTTGACGCCGCTCCCGACCCCGGTGGGGTACCCGGCGTGCCGCCGCCGGCGCCCATCCGGCCGACCCGGGTGGCACTCACGGTCACCGGGGCGTGCAAGGCCTTCGGCGAACAGCAGGTGCTGCGCGGCGTGGACCTGGAACTGCACGAGGGCGAGGTCGTCGCGCTGCTCGGTCCCAGTGGCTCGGGCAAGAGCACGCTGCTGCGGCTGATCAACCACCTGGAGACGCTGGACGCGGGGACCGTCTCGTTCGACGGTCTGCGGGTCGGCTACTCGGACAGCGGCGGTCCGCTGGCCGAGCGGGTCACCGCCCAGCAACGGGTGGACGCCGGCGTCGGCATGGTTTTCCAGCACTTCAACCTGTTCGCCCATCTGACCGCGCGGGAGAACGTGGCCGCGTCGCCCCGCTGGGTGCAGGGGGTGCCGAGGGAGCAGGCGTTGCGCGAAGCCGACCGACTGCTGGGCAGGGTCGGGCTCGCGGCCAGGGCGCATGCGTTGCCCCGCCACCTCTCCGGCGGTCAGCGGCAGCGGGTCGGTATCGCCAGGGCGCTCGCCGGCCGCCCCCGGGTTCTGCTGCTCGACGAACCGACCTCGGCGCTGGATCCGGAACTGGTGCAGGAGGTACTGGAGGTCATCCGTTCGCTCGCCGTGGACGAGGGACTCACGATGTTGATCGCCACCCATCAGCTGCGGTTCGCCAGGGAGGTCGCGGACCGGGTGGTCTTCATGGCCGACGGCGTGATCCTCGAACACGGGCCGGCCGCCCAGGTCCTGGACAACCCCCGAAACCCGGTCGCGGCGCGGTTCCTGCGCGCGGTGCACACCATGGAGGTCTGAGGCGTGAACGCGGTACGGGAGTCACACAGCTTCACCCCCGAGCAGGGTGTACCGCCGGCGGTCGCGCCGTTCTCCCACGTCACCAGGTGGGGCACCCTGCTGTTCGTCACCGGACAGATGCCCACCGACCCGGCCACCGGCCGACTCGTGGCCGGCGGCCTGCTCGAACAGGCCGAACAGGTCAGGGCCAACCTGCTGGCCTGCCTGCGCCCGTTCGGCGCGGACCTGGACGACGCCCTGATGGTGCGGGTCTACCTCACCGACTTCACCGAGTTCGAGTCGTTCAACGAGCGCTACCGGACCTGGTTCACCGCACCACTACCCAGTCGCACCTGCGTCGGCACCACCGCTCTCGCGGTCGGCGCGGACATCGAGATCGACCTGGTCGTAGGCCTGACCGACACCCGAGGAGGAGACTCCGCATGAGCCTGACCGTGCTGCAACCCGGAGAGGGCGCCATCACCGGCCAGCACCTGCTGACCTCGACACCGGAAACGGTGCGGTGGGGCTGGCTGCCCAATGCTGCCGCGACTCCCTGTCTGACCGTCAACTCCGGGGACACCGTCACCATCGACACGCTCAGCCACGAGGGCATCCTGGACGATCAGGGCCGCGACCCGGTGGGCTTCCTCGGTGGCTACGGGATCAAGGCCGCCGAGGTGACCCGGGATGCGAAGGAGATCGCCGCCAGCGCCATCCCGAACGGCACCGACGACGGACCGCACGTGGTCACCGGACCGATTGCGGTGGCAGGTGCGCGGCCGGGCGACGTCCTGAAGATCGATGTGCTCGAACTGCTGCCCCGCACGCCCTATGGCTTCGTGAGCAGTCGACACGGCTATGGCGCGCTGCCCGGTGAGCTGCCCGAGGGCCCCTCCAACGTGTGGCAGTTCTGCGAGGTCGGCTTCGACGGCGGCCGGATGGTGAGCTGGATGGCCGCAGCCGACGGTCGCCGGGCGTGTTTCCCGTTGGACCCGTTCCTGGGCCTGATGGGGGTGGCGCCGGCAACGTCCGACCCGGTGCACTCGGTGGCGCCGGGTGACTTCGGCGGCAACATCGACATCAAGTGGGCGCAGGTCGGCACCGCGCTGTATCTACCGGTGTCCGTGGACGGGGCACTGTTCTACACCGGTGACCCGCACTACGCGCAGGGCAACGGTGAGGTGGCGCTGACCGCACTGGAGGCCTCGTTGCGTGCCACCGTGCGGCTCAGCGTGTTGTCCGGGCCGCGGGTGGCCGCCGCGGTGGGGACTCTGCGCACCCCGGTCGTCGAGACGGCCAGCCACTGGATCCCGACCGGGCTGGACGTGAGCCTGGACGAGGCCATGCGCAACTGCGTGCGCAACGCCATCACCTTCCTGGTGGAGCGGTTCGGCTTCGACCGGTCCACCGCAATGGCCTATCTGTCGGCTGCCGGCGACTTCGAGGTGAGCCAGGTGGTGGATGCGGTCAAGGGGGTGCACTGCATGATCAGGAAGTCTGACTTCGCCCAATGGGTCTGACGCCCGGGCAGCAATGAAATTCGGTCGGAACAATACATAGATTGGTTGCGTACCCACCTTGTCGAACAAGCAGTTCCACCTGGCTTGGTTTCTGAACTTCGTGACCGACGACTGGCACGGGACCTGGGGCAACGGCGGCCGGGACTGGTCCGGCGACTTCTACGTGGAAATGGCGCGCGACCTCGAACGCGCGTGCTTCGACTACGTGATCATCGAGGACAAGCTGATGGTGTCCACCGCTTACGGCGGAACCATGGAGGCCGACCTGAAGTATGCGGTGACCCCCAAGCATGACCCGGTTCCGCTCGCTGTGCTGATGGCGCAGGCCACCAGTCGGCTGGGTGTGGTGCCCACCATGTCCACGAGTTTCTACCCGCCATTCCTGCTGGCCCGACTCTGCGCCACGATCGACCATCTCGCCCGAGGTCGATTCGGCTGGAACATCGTCACCTCGGCGGAGGACCGGGCCGCGCAGAACTTCGGTATGGACAAGCTCTACGAGCACGACGAGCGGTACGCGATGGCGACCGAGTACGTTGATCTGGTCCGCCAGTTGTGGGACTCCTGGGAGCCGGACGCCGTGGTACGGGACCAGGAGAGCGGTACCTACGCCGACCACACCAAGGTGCACACGGTCGACTTCGTCGGCAAGTACTACAAGTCCCGGGGCCCGCTGAACACCGCGCGCCCGCCCCAGGGCCACCCGGTGCTGTGCCAGGCCGGCGCCTCGCCGCCCGGCCGGGAGTTCGCCGCGCGGTACGCCGACACCATCATCGCCACCGCGAACACCCCGATCCAGATGAAGGCCTACCGTGAGGACATCCGGGCCAAGCTGGCCGCGCACGGCCGCGGTCCGGACGACTGCAAGGTTCTGTTCCTGATCTCGCCGATCGTGGCCGACACGGTCGAGGAGGCGCGGGCCAAGAAACTGCGTTGGATGTCGGACCCGCTGTACATCCAATTGGTATTGGTCACCATGTCCTCCATCACCGAGATCGACTTCAGCCGGTTCGATCTCGATCAGCCGCTGCCGGCAGTGACAACCAATGGGGAACGTGGCTTTCTCGAGGCCTTCGTGCGTCGGGCGGAAGGCAAGACGCTGCGTCAGGCAATCGTCGACGATGGTATGAGCGACGCCGGCGAGTTCGTCGGAACACCCGATACAGTGGCTGACCGGATGGCCGAGATGATGGACGAGGTCGGCGGAGACGGATTTCTCATCACCACCCCGGAGAAGAAGCTGAACCGGCGCTATGTCACCGAGATAACCGACGGGCTCATACCGGCCCTGCAACGTCGCGGAGTTGTCCGGACCTCCTATACGCACGAACATTTCCGGGACAACCTTCTTGACTTCTAACGCGGCGGGCGAGCCGTCAGCATCACCGCGGTGAGTGTGACAACGATGCCGATGAGACCGGCGGCGTAGAGCCACGGCGCGCCGGTCAGCTTCCCGCTCGGGAGCCCCGGACGGTCAGCTCAACCAACAGCGTGACGGCGAGGGTGAGTGCGGCGACGGCGAAGTTGACCAACGTGGCCGGCCACGGCGACCCCGCGGCCGCGCCGACCCTGCCGTTCAGCGCGGACTGGATCGCGACCGCGACGGCGCGACGTAGACCAGCGCGCCACCGACCCGGGAAGGGGGCCCCAGCCCACGCCGACCGGACGGCAGCGTCGGCACGAGCGCCAGCAGCACCGCCATACCGGCCGTTGTCGAGGCCAACGAGGCCGCCAGCAGTTCGCGACCCGGGCCTGATCTCGTCGTCGAGAGCGCTCACTTACGCGGATTCTGACCCGCCCGACCCCGCATCACAAGATCGGCCCTGGAGGTGAGACCGAGGCGTCAGCGCACCCAGAGCAGGCGCTCCTTGAGGGCCTCGAGCTCATTCGCGGTCAGGATCCCCAGCGAGCGGAGTTCGACCATCAGGACGTAGGCGTAGGTGCGGCGGATCTCGTCGAGCCCGTTGAACACGCCGTCGAGCTGCCCTTCGATGAAGGTCGGGTCGTCACTGACCGCGGTACCAGTGTCGCTCGTATCCGGTGAATTGCCGATAGTACTCAAAGCGACTCTGATGCGCTCAGCCGCCTCGCGACGCAGTTCGTCCACGGAATGCCTTCGCTCGCTAGGGTGAAACTCGGGCCATCACGGCCGCTGTTGGATATTTTTACCGCGCCCCGGCCCGAATGGGCGGCAACGTCGCGGGCGTGTCCGCATATTCGACAGATTTGATTGATTCGACGGCGCCGAGCGAGCCGGTGAACTGATGCATGGCACCACGGCCCGGTGACCACTGTTTACGCAGATTGGCTCACTAAGAGTGACTTCGCCGACTTGCGTCCACTCGCGGGTCACCAGTCAGGGCGGCGGAATATGGTGGGCACACCGCTGCGGATCACGAACCGTCGATAACACCCGCACGTCGGCCGCGCGGTTCGCGGCTGTGCCTCACGGCCCGAGGTGGTGTCCGCGGTCGCCGGGGCAAATTGTGGGCTTCGCGGCTCACGGAAGCGGGTCTGCCGGCGGCTCCACCTGCTCATTTCCCGTGGTGCGGTGGGGGAGGTCCCGCTCGTCGGGATCGGCTGGTCCCGACCCCGCGGCCCGGTGGGACAACCGGTCGTCGCGGGCCAGTCGCGCGGCGACCGCCCCTTCGACGTACTCGGACACGCTCGCCGCTCCGAGTTCGGCAGCCGCGGCCTTCACGCCCTCCAGTACATCTGGGTCGAGCGTGATGGTTACCCGTTCCTTCTTGCCGCTCATGCTGGCAGCGTAACGCGCTCATGCTTGCCGTTGATGGCGCGGAGGCCGCGGCGGCACGCGGCGGAGGTCCAGTCGCGCACCGAGGCAAATCGTGTGGGAATTGATTCCGCAGGTGGAGAGTGCATTTGCGAGCTAACCTGCTGAACGACGTTCGGCGCATTCGACCGGTTGGCAGTCGGCCTACGGTGTGCGGGGCGGCGAGTTAGTTTCGGCCAATTCCCCTGAGCAGGGTGTCGACGGCGACGTCCGCGGCGCGGGCCGGGTCGTGGTCGCGGAACTGCCGAGCGAGCAGGGTGATGAGCTGTTGCAGTAGGGCGACGGCCATGCCGTCGGACAGGTCGGACCGGATGAGCCCCTCGTCGATGGCCCGCTGGAGGAAGCTGGCAATCTGCTCACGCTGATTGAGCAGTCGTCGGTAGGACTCGGGGTCGGAGTGCATCTCGTCCGGGTCGAACGGGTACCGGCGAACCACCGGGATGATGCCTTCGACGAACCGGTGCAGAGCCACGGCGACCGGTGCGCTGTCCAGTCTGGCGTCCTCGAGCACCGCGTCGATCGCATCGAGCTTGGTGTCGAACACGGCGTCGCGCAGGGCTTCGCGGTGCGCGAAGCGGCGGTAGATCGTGCGCCGGTCGACCCCGGCCTCGGCCGCGATGGTGGCGATGGTTGTGCGGGGGTCCTCGGCCAGGAGCCGTGCCCCCGTGCGGAGGACCGCGTCCATATTTCGTTCAGCATCTGCTCGCATGGCGTTCATCGTACGCTGTGAGACAGTTCGGACTGTTTGAGTCACATCACAGTTCCCTCTTGGTGATGAACAGACACAGCGCAGTGGTCGTTAGGGATCGGAAGTGTCACGCTGAGGACATCGGTGCTGCCGTCGCCGTGGACCCGCTGGACGCGGCCGTGGCTCATAGATATTCCCATGTGATGCTTTTGGCGGCTTGAGTCACACTTCAGAGTCCACTGGGTATCTAAGAGCTACAGTCTTGTGATGGTTACCGAACGAGTTGTCACGGCACTGGAGCGCGCAGCTTCCGCCGCCGCGGCGGCTCACCGGGCGCCGCCGGTGATCTCCGCAAGCCGCAACCACGTCCTCACCAGGGGCAGCCAGGAAACGGCCTCGAGTTACGCCGGACCTGGATGGTCAGGTTCCTGGAGGGGCGATATGTCTGTCATCGTGGTCGCGGTCGTGCTGACCGCGCTGCTGTTCGACTTCACCAACGGCTTCCACGACACGGCGAACGCGATGGCGACCTCGATCGCCACCGGGGCGCTGCGGCCCAGGGCCGCGGTTCTGCTGGCCGGAGCGCTGAACCTGATCGGGGCCTTCCTGTCTGTGCAGGTGGCCAAGACGATCTCCAGCGGCCTGGTCAACGAAGCGAAGATCACCCCAGTGGTGATCTTCGGTGGGTTGATCGGGGCAATTCTCTGGAACCTGCTGACCTGGCTGTTCAGCCTGCCCTCGAGCTCCTCACACGCACTGTTCGGTGGGTTGATCGGGGCGACCTGGGTGTTCGCCGGGCCGGGAGCGGTCAACTTCTCCACCGTGGTGAGCAAGGTGCTGTTGCCACTGGTGCTGTCCCCGATCGTGGCCGGGGCCGTCGCGCTGACGGCCACCTACCTGCTCTACAAGTTCACCGCGCACCGTGAGCAGCGCGGTGTCACCAAGTTCTTCCGGGTCGCGCAGGTCCTTTCGGCCTCGGCATTGGCGTTGGCCCACGGCACCAACGACGCGCAGAAGACCATGGGTGTGATCACCCTGACGCTGATCACCGTGGGGCTTCTGCCGGTGACCGCCGGCCCGCCGTTGTGGGTGATCGCCAGCTGTGGGTTGGTCATCGCGGCGGGCACCGCCCTCGGCGGGTGGCGGATCATCCAGACCTTGGGCAGGCGGATCAGCAACATCCAGAGCCCGCAGGGGTTCGTGGCCGAGACCAGCAGCACAGCGGTGATCCTGACCTCGACCCACCTGGGCTTCCCGCTCTCGACCACCCAGGTGGCCACCGGGTCCATCTTCGGCGCCGGGATCGGGCGTCGCGTGGGCACCGTCCAGTGGGGCACGGCCGCGAAGATGGCGCTGGCCTGGCTGTTCACCCTGCCCGCGGCCGCGGTTCTCGGCGCGTTGGCGGCCCGGGTCGCCGCGACCGGGACCACCGGCACAGCCTTCGTCGCCGCCGTCGCCGCGACCGTGGCCCTGGGGATCTTCGGGCTGTCCCGGCGTCGGCCCGTGACCGCGGAGAACGTCAACGAACTGCCGGCTCCGGCGCGGGTGCCCGCTGTGGCTGAGCAGGCCGCCTGAAATGCACGAGAAGACGACGCACATCGAGGACACCGGGGGAGCCCTGCGATGACAACCGGCACAGATCAGCGGAGCACGACCTATTACGACACCTCGCGGCTGCACTCGCCCGTTGCCGACGGCACCGCGCGAGGCACCGGGGACGACGACGAAGGCTGGCATCTGATGACGCCCACCGTCACCGCCACTGACCGCTCCGACGAGGTCCGAGTGGCACTCGAGGCCGCGCGGGAGCAACCGGATGAGCTGAGCTCGCTGCTTCGGGCTTACACGCAGGGTGCGAAGTCGGACCCGGTGTCCGACGCCACCCGGTCCGAGCTGGAGCACCTGCTCGCTCCCAGGCACGACCGTGCGCGCCGCCCGGGATACGGCGCTGGCCCGGCGCGGGCGGGAGACGTCGTGGTCGCGGCGTTGCGCGCACAGGTCCGCCAGCTCCGCGCCCAGGAGCCCCGGGTACGCCAGGAGCTGCCCGAGGCGGTGACCCGGATGCGGGTGGCCACCCGGCAGCTGCGGTCGGTCCTGCACGGCTTCTCCCGGATCCTGGACGCCGAGCAGACCCAACCGGTCGCCGACGAGCTGAAATGGCTCGGCGCGCAGCTGGCCGAGGAACACGACACCGAGGTCATGATCGAACGGTTCACCCAGGTCATCCGCGGCCTGCCGGAGCACCTGATCATGGGCCCGTTGGCCAGCGACCTCGAACGCTCCCTGGGACGTTTGGTCGAACAGGGCGAGCAGACCATCATGGCCGCCCTGGACAGCGACCGGTACGTGGCCCTGCAGCACTCACTCGACGCACTGCTCGAGCACCCGCCGCTCACCCGCAAGGCCGAGCGGCCGGCGCAGACCGAACTGCCCAAGGCCGTGGCCAAGGCATTCCGCAAACTCGACCAACAACTCGACGAGTTCACCGCCCTGCCCGCCGGCCCGGACCGCGACAACGCACTGCACGAGGCACGCAAGGTCGGCAAACGGGTCCGGTACATGACCGAGGTCGCCGCCCCGGTCATCGGGTCGCCGGCGCGGCGCCTGCGCAAGCAGACCAAGAAGCTCCAGGACCTGCTCGGCGACTACCAGGACGCCGTCGTCGCCCGCCCCGTGCTGCGCCAACTCGCCGCCGCCGCCCACGACGAAGGACACAACGCGTTCACCTACGGCGTGCTCTACGCCCTCGAGCACGCCCGCATGGAACGGGTTCTCTGCAAGCTGCCCTCCCGGCTGGACCGCCTGCACGAGGACCGGACCCTCGCCTGGCTGCACCTGGACCCGACCGGGACGAAGGGTGCGGTACGCAGCGTTCGGCCCGGCCAGGCAGCGGCACGGCCCTGTTCGCCAGTCTCAGCGATGGTGAGTGTGAGCTGATCGCGGGCGGGGGCCAGGCCGCCCCTCACTAGATGCTGGTCTTCTCCTGCCGGCGCGGGAGCTTCCAGTTGGGCCGGATGAAGTGGCAGGTGTAGCCGTTGGGGTAGTTGAGCAGGTAGTCCTGGTGTTCCGGCTCAGCTTCCCAGAACGGTCCGGCCGCGGTGACCTCGGTGACCACCTTGCCGGGCCAGAGACCGGCGGCGTCCACGTCCTTGATGGTGTCCTCGGCGACCTGCTTCTGCTCGTCGCTCGTGTAGAAGATGGCTGACCGGTAGCTCATCCCCACGTCGTTGCCCTGGCGGTTCTTCGTCGAGGGGTCGTGGATCTGGAAGAAGAACTCGAGCAGGTCCCGGTAGGAGATCTGCTCAGGGTCGAAGAGGATCTCGATGGCCTCGGCGTGGGTTCCGTGGTTCCGGTAGGTCGCGTTGGGCACCTCGCCGCCGGTGTAGCCGACCCGGGTCGAGAGCACACCGGGCTGCTTGCGGATGAGGTCCTGGACGCCCCAGAAGCAGCCGCCCGCAAGGATCGCCTTCTCAGTGGTTCCGGTCATTGTTTGCTCCTTCGCTTTGCCCTCGAACAACGCTCGGTGGGCGCCCTGACGTTCCCGTCCGAGGTCGCACCGTCCCTCTCGCCGTTGCCGATCGCCAGTGTATCGACCCCGAGGTCGTGGCCTCGCCGGCAAAAACGGGCGGCCTCGCCAACTACGCGGGTAGCACCGCCATCGGCCGGGGAGCCGCCGTGTCAGCTCCGTTGAGCAGGTCCGCGCCGCGCTCGAAGTCGAGCAGGTGACGCTTGCGGCCGAGCCCGCCGCCGTAACCCGTGAGGTTGCCGCCGGTGCCGATCACCCGGTGGCACGGCACGATGATGCTGATCGGGTTCTTCCCGTTGGCCAGCCCGACCGCCCTGATCGCGGTGGGCCGCCCGATCTGTTCGGCGAGCCCTCGGTAGGACACCGTCTCGCCGTACGGGATCTCCCGCAGGGCGTTCCAGACCGAGCGCTGGAACGGGGTACCGCCCATCGCGAGCGGCAGGTCGAACTCGGTGCGCCGGCCGGCGAAGTACTCCTCGAGCTGGGCGAGCGCCACCCGCAGCGGCGCAGGGTCCGGCTCGCCGAACGTCTCGACCGGCGGCAGGTGCCGTTGGTTGTCCATGTAGAGGCCGGCGAGCTCGCCGTCCTCGGCGACCAGGGTGAGCGGCCCGATGGGGCTGTCCACGACTGTGTGTACCCGGACGTGCACGTCATCTCCTTGAGTTGCGGGGATTGAGTTGCTCTCACAGCTTGGGACGCGCGCTGATGGCCGGCGGCTCCACTGGATCATGGTCGAATCGCCGAGCGGTCGGCGGTGGTCAGTCGGGGAGCCGGTTGACGGCGTGGTCGCCGGTCGACCAGAGATACTGCACCGCGTAGGCCCGCCACGGGCTCCACACCGCGGACCGCGCGGTCAGCCCGGCGGGGGTGGTGGGCAGGCCCAGGCTCTCGGCGGCGCGTCGAATGCCCAGGTCGGTGGGGATGAACGCGTCCGGATCGCCCAGTGCGCGCATCGCGATCGTCTCGATGGTCCACGGCCCGAAGCCGGGCAGCGCGGCCAGCTCGCCGCGCGCCCGCTGCCAGTCGCTGCCCACGCTCAGGTCGAGTTCCCCACCGGTCAGCGCCGCGATCAGTGAGGTGAGCGTGGCCCGGCGGGACCTGGGCATGGCCAGCTGCTCGGGGTCCAGCGAGGCGAGCGTGGCCGGGTCGGGGAACAGATGGGTGAGCCCGCCGGCGGGGTCGGCAACCGGCTCGCCGTGTGCGGTGACCAGCCGGGCGGCCAGGGTGCGCGCGGCCGAGGTCGACACCTGCTGGCCGAGCACCGCGCGCACCGCGAACTCGACCGGGTCGACCGTGCGCGGCACCCGCCGGCCGACGTCCTTGTTCACCACCGGCGCGAGCACCGGGTCGGCGCGCAGCAGGTCGTCGACAGCCACCGGGTCGGCGTCCAGGTCCAGCAGCCAGCGGCACCGGCTGATCGCCGTGGACAGGTCCCGCAGGTTGGTGAGGGTGAGCCGGCAGTCGACGTAGTCCGGCAGCGGCCGCAGCGCCACGATCCCGTGACCGTGCGGCAGCCGCAGGGTGCGCCGGTACGCCCCGTCGCGCCACTCCTCGACGCCGGGCACCGCGGTGGCGACCAGGTGCCCGAACAGGTTGTCCGGGCAGAACGGCTGGCGGAACGGCAGACGCAGGACGAGGGTGCCAGGCGTGGTCGCCGGGTGCCCGCGCGCGGCGCGGGTACGCACCTCGGTCGGGGTGCGGTGGAAGACCTCCCGCACGGTCTCGTTGAACGAGCGGACACTGGCGAAACCGGCGGCGAAGGCGACATCGCCCATCGGCACCGAGCTGGTTTCGAGGAGCACCCGCGCGGTCTGCGCCCGTTGCGCGCGGGCCAGCGCCAGCGGCCCGGCGCCGAGCTCGGCGAGCAACTGCCGTTGGAGCTGTCGCGTGCTGTAGCCCAGGCGGGTGGACACCCCGGCGACACCCTCCCGGTCGACCACACCGTCGGCGATCAGCCGCATCGCCCTGGCGACCACGTCAGCGCGCTCGTTCCACAGCGGTGAGCCCGGGCTGGCATCCGGCCGGCACCGCTTGCACGCCCGGAACCCGGCCTGCTGAGCGGCCGCCGCACTCGGGTAGAAGCGCATGTTCTCCGGCTTGGGCGGCACCACCGGGCAGCTCGGGCGGCAGTAGATCCCGGTGGTCAGCACGGCGGTGAAGAACCAGCCGTCGAACCGGGCGTCCTTGGACTGGACAGCCCGGACACAGTGTTCTACGTCTTCGTGCATGCGCTCCAGCATCGTCGCTGCACGGCGGTTCGGCTGGCGGAAATGCGACACCACCCGAACGGTGTGCCCGCCGCGCGCGGCAGCGGCAGCGCGCAGCGGCCGACCGGCGCGGCGCAGCCGACCTGCCTGTCGTTACCGAGCTGCACAACAGGCAGGGCGGCGCAGCCGACCTGCCTGTCGTTACCGAGCTGCACAACAGGCAGGGTGGAGCGCTCCAAAACCTGCCTCGTGTGCAGCTCGGTAACACCATGCACCGCCACGCTGCCACGCCGCCACGCCCGGCCCCGCCGCCACGCCCGGCCACGCCGCCAAGCCGGCCACGCCCGGCCAAGCTCGCGCTGCTCGGTCTGATGTTGGCCCGTACCAAGGTGGGGCCGCCCTCCTGGCCTTCCCACGGGCTGAGCGGCTCCGGGAGCTGACCAGCGGAGTAGCTGAGTTGACCTCACGGCAATGGGAGCTGGAAATCCTGGCCGAGGTGGGGAAGATGCGCTCCTGATGGCCCGTCAGCGTGTCGTCTGTGGTTCCTGGTGGCGGTGCCCGGCGATCGAGTCCAGCAGCTCCGCGGTGTAGCTGTGGTGGGGGTCGGTGAACAGCTCCTCGGTGGCCCGCGGCTCGACCAGCTGGCCACGGCGCATAACACCGACGCGGTGGGCGATCTGACGGACGACGGCGAGGTCGTGGGAGATGAACAGGTAGCTGAGCTCGGCTTCGCGCTGCAGTTCGTTGAGCAGGTCGAGCACCTGTGCCTGTACCGAGACGTCGAGCGCGGATACCGGTTCGTCGCAGACCACGAGGTCGGGGGACAGGGCGAGGGCCCTGGCGATGGCCACCCGTTGGCGTTGTCCGCCGGAGAGCTCGACCGGATGGCGCGCCAGTACCGAGGTCGGCAGTGCCACCCGCCCGATCAGCTCGGCGGCTCGTCGCCGTCGGCTCGCGGCCGTCCCGACGTCGAAGGCGCGCAATGGTTCGGTGATGACCTCTTCGATGCTGAACCGGGGGTCGAGCGAGGTGTAGGGGTTCTGGTAGATCAGCTGTGCCGCCGTTTCCTGCGACGCGGCGTTGAGGATGGCGCGAGGGGGTGGGGCGGGGGAGTAGGTCAACCGACCCGACAGGCCGCGCTGGTCACGCGCAGCAGGTCCACGTGCCGCCGGTAGCAGCAGCCACCGTCGCCGTAGAACGCGCGCACCTGACCTCCATCGCTCCCGGCGGAAGCACCCGCTCCCGCTCACACGGGGGGTTGCTGCGGCGTCACCGAGCCAGGTCTCTCAGCCGCTCTGGATGGTTCGCCGACCAGCGGCCGGCGGCGCAACTGTAGGCAGCTCCGACGGGTTCGTGTCAACGGCGAGGTTGCCCACGTCACCGTATGCGGCCGGCTGGCGGTCGGGGTGGCCCGCCCGGGCCCCGTAAACTCAACCGGTCCTCGACGCTGAGGCTCCCCTGGACCAGCGGACCGAGAGAACAGTTTCCGCTGGGATCGTGTTCGGAGTTTGCCGGGAAACCGACCGCTGGCCGCGCTGAGCCGGTGGACGTGATGAACGGCGGAATTGGAGCGTCAGTGTCGTTGCGGCCAATCGCTGACCGAGGTCGGACCGATCCGGTCGAGCCGCGTTACCGGCGGATCCGGTGGTTGGCCGCGGCGGCCTACGCGGTGGCGTTAGCGGTGTCCGTGGTCGTCGACGGGGTGCCGCTGTTCCGGATGTCCGTGGTCCTGTGGACGTTGGGCGCGTTCGGTGTCTACTGCATCGGGCGTGGGTGGCGGCTGTTCGGCCGGGCGCTGCTGGACTGGGTGCCGTTCTGCGCGGTGATGATCTGCTACGACCTGTCCCGGGGCGCGGCGGACAAGTTCGACCAGCCCGTGCACGTCACCTGGCCCGCTGCCGCCGATCAGCGGTTGTTCGGCACGGTCCCGACGGTCTGGCTGCAGCACCGGTTCCACAGTCCCGGTGTGGTGCACTGGTACGACATCGCCGCGTCGCTGACCTATTTCTCGTTCTTCCTGACGGTTCCCGTGGTCATGGCCGTGCTGTGGATCCGGAACCGGGCGCTGTGGCGGCGCTTCACCGCGAACGTGGTGCTGGTGTCCCTTGCCGCACTGGCCACCTACGTGGCATTTCCGGAGGCGCCGCCGTGGTACGCGGCCCGCGAGGGTGCAATCGGCTCGGTCCAGCGGATTTCCAGCCTGGGTTGGTCCGACCTGGGACTGCGCGCCGCGAGCGACCTGATCACCCAAGGGCAGGCCATCTCCAACGACGTCGCGGCGATGCCGTCGTTGCACGTCGCGTACACCATGCTGGTCGCGCTGTTCTTCCTGCGCCGGGTACCGAGGTGGGCCCGGCCGCTGCTGTTGGCCTACCCGGTGGCGATGGGGCTCACGCTCGTCTACACCGGCGAGCACTACGTCGTCGACCTGGTGGCGGGCATCGGCTACGTCATTCTCATCGACGCCGCGGTCTCGGCCGTCGCCGCGGCCACGACGGCCCGCCGCGCGGGCCGGACCGCGTCGCACCCGGCGCACCCGGTGGGCGCGGTGGCGGCGGCCGTGAGCAGCGGTTCGCCCTGACAGACGCTCCCTACGCCGGCCAGCCGGGTTCGGTGATCGTGGCGGCCAGCGCGCTGAGCAGTACCTGGGCGGGTTGGGACGGCGGCGGTTTGCCGCACACGGCGGCCAGCACCTGCCTACCCAGCCCGGGGACCCGGTCCAGCCGCACTCCGGGGTGTCGGTTGGCGACCAACGTGAGGCCGGGCAGCAGGCTCACGCCGAGCCCCGCGGCCACGAGCGCCTGCACCGCGACGTAGTCCTCGGTCTCGAAGTCCACGGTCGGGGTGAAACCGGCCCGCTCACACGCCACGACGAGATGCTCCCGGCAACGCTCGCAGCCGGCGATCCACCGGTCGTCGGCGTAGCTCGCCAGCTCCGCCCTCGGCCCCGACCAGGAGCGGCCGGCGGGTGTGACGACGTACAGCGGTTCGTCGAGCAGCGGGATCATGGTGATGTCACGGCGGTCGCGCTGCGGCGGGTCACCGTGTTCGAAGATGAGTGCGACATCCACCTCGTTGTTACGCAGCGCGCTCAGCGCCTCCGGCGGTTCGGCCTCGGTGAGCGACAGCTCGATACCGGGATGATCGGCGGTCACCCGGGCTATGGCGAGCGGCACCACGGTGGCCAGAGCGGAGGGAAAGGCCGCCACGCGGACCCGACCGGTGCGCAGCCCGGCCAGCTCGTCCAGCTCGACGCGCACCGACTCGACCTGCGCGAGGATCGACTCGGCCCGGTCGGCCAGCAGCCGACCGGCGTCGGTGAGCCGGATACCGCGCCCCATCCGCTGCAGTAGGGGAACCCCGACCTCGGCCTCGAGTTTGGCGAGGTGGTGGCTGACCGACGGCTGGGCGTAGTGCAGCGCCTCAGCGGCCGCGGTGACCGATCCTTCCTTGGCGACGGCAACCAGCACGCGGAGCCGACTCAGATCGATCATCGATGAATCATAGGCCGCGCCGATGGATGCCTCGAAAACAGGCATTAGACCCCGGCCGGTACCGCTGACAGGGTGACGCCAGGCGAATGCGAGAACGGTTTCGGTGAGATCGTCGACGATCCCGGCCATCGACGCGTGCCTGCCCGCCATACCTGGACCGAGGAGAGGCGTATGACCACCTCTGTGAATTCGTCGTCGTCGCAGTCGATGTCGTTGAGTGATTCCGCCGCGCAGACCCTGGCGAACGCGACCAAGACCGTTCCGCAGATGGCCAGCATCACCCCACGCTGGTTGACCCATCTGATGTCGTGGGTGCCGGTGGAGGCTGGTATCTACCGGGTGAACAAGGTCGTTCATCCGGAGTCGGTGCACATTCAGTGCGACAACTACGACGAGTCGCCGCTGCCGGACACCTTTGTCGACTACGAGCAGGACCCCAGGGAATACCGGCTCAAAGCCGTGCAGACGATCCTGGATATCCACACCCGGGTGTCGGATCTGTACTCGAGCCCGCACAACCAGATCGCCGAGCAGCTGCGGCTGACGATCGAGGCGGTCAAGGAGCACCAGGAGAGCGAGCTGATCAACAGCCCGGAGTACGGGTTGCTGGCCAGCACCGACGAGTCGCAGCGGATCTCCACCCTGGGCGGTCCGCCGACCCCGGACGACCTGGACAACCTCATCGCCAAGGTGTGGAAGCAGCCGGCGTTCTTCCTGACCCACCCCGACGCGGTGGCCGCGTTCGGTCGGGAGTGCACCCGACGCGGGGTACCGCCGCCCACGGTGAGCATGTTCGGCTCCCAGTTCCTGACCTGGCGGGGGTTGCCGATCATCCCGTCGGACAAGGTGCCAGTGGTGTCCGGCAAGTCGAAGGTGCTGCTGATGCGTACCGGCGAGGCGCGCCAGGGCGTGGTCGGGTTGTTCCAGCCCGGGCTGACCGGCGAGCAGGGACCCGGGCTGTCGGTGCGGTTCATGCAGATCGACCGCAGCGCCATCGCGTCGTACCTGGTGTCGCTGTACTGCTCCCTGGCCGTGCTGACCGAGGACGCGGTTGCCGTGCTCGAGGACGTCGAGGTGGACAAGTTCCATGACTACGCCCCCTCCTACCGCTAACGGGCACGTCCCGGCATGGCTGCCTGACGAGGAGACGCTGACCCGGATGGCCGGGGAGTTCTTCCGGGCACTGCCGGGCCAGGACCCGATCACCGCCACCCCCACCGGGGTGTTGCCGGCCGAGCTGGGCAACGGGGCTCCGGCCGGACCGGGTGTGCCGACACCGGCCGGGTTGCCGACGGCGGACCTGCCACCGCCGGCACCACGGTCGCGGCCCAGCACACCCGGGGTCGCGCCGAACACCAGTGCTCCGGTCGTGCACGGAGCGACGGCGGCGGGTTTCGGGCCGCCGATGATCCCGGAGGTCCCGACGCTGCTGAACCTGGCCGCCACACCGGGCTCTCCCTCGGCGCCGGTCACCCCCGACCCGGGCGGGTTCTACTTCCTGAGCGGGGCTCCCGGTTACAGCCCGGCCGCCCCGGCCGTACCCGGCTTCGGGCACACCGCGGTGCCGGAGTTGCCGGCGGTGGCTCCCGAACCGGTCAGCGGGGCGCGGTTCTACTTCCTGGACGCCGGGCGGGGTGGTGGCGAGAGCGAGCTGCCCGCGTTACCGCTGGACCCGCACCCGGCCTTCGACGTGCACGCGGTGCGGCGGGACTTCCCGATCCTGTCCGAGCGGGTCAACGGAAAGCAGTTGATCTGGTTCGACAACGGTGCCACGACGCAGAAGCCGCAGGCCGTCATCGACCGGTTGGCGCATTTCTACACGCACGAGAACTCCAATATCCACCGTGCCGCGCACGAGCTGGCGGCCCGCTCCACCGATGCCTATGAAAAGGCGCGGGACACGGTTGCCCGGTTCATCGGCGCCGGTTCGCCCGACGAGATCGTGTTCGTCCGGGGCTCCACCGAGGCGATCAACCTGGTGGCGCAGAGCTGGGGCCGGGCGAATATCGGTGCCGGCGACGAAATTGTCATCTCGCACCTGGAGCACCACGCCAACATCGTGCCCTGGCAGCAGTTGGCGGCCGAGAAGGACGCCGTACTCCGGGTGATCCCGGTGGACGACGACGGCCAGATCCTGCTCGAGGAATACCAGAAGCTGCTCAACGACCGCACCAAGCTGGTGGCCGTGGCGCAGGTGTCGAACGCGCTCGGCACGGTCACCCCGATTCGCGCGGTGATCGAGATGGCGCACGCCGCGGGGGCGTTGGCCCTGGTCGACGGCGCCCAGAGTGTTCCGCACGCCCCGGTCGACGTGACCGAGCTGGACGCCGACTTCCTGGTCTTCTCCGGCCACAAGGTGTTCGGGCCGACCGGGATCGGCGTGCTGTACGGCAAGGCCGCCGTGCTGGAGTCGATGCCGCCGTGGCAGGGCGGCGGCAACATGATCGCCGACGTCACCCTGGAACGGTCCGAGTTCCAGGCCCCGCCGAACCGGTTCGAGGCCGGCACCGGCAACATTGCCGACGCCGTGGGTCTCGGCGCCGCGCTGGACTACGTGCAGCGCATCGGCATGTCCAACATCGCGGCCTACGAGCACGAGTTGCTGGAGTACGCGACCGAGGGGCTGCGGACCGTCCCCGGGCTGCGCATCATCGGCACGGCCAAGGACAAGGCGAGCGTGCTGTCCTTCGTGCTCGACGGGTACGAGCCGGTGGAGGTCGGCTCGGCACTCAACAAGGAGGGCATCGCGGTACGCGCCGGCCACCACTGCGCCCAGCCGATCCTTCGCCGGTTCGGCCTCGAAGGCACCGTGCGAGCCTCGCTGGCCTTCTACAACACCCATGAGGAGATCGACGTGCTCGTCGCCGCGCTCCGCCGCCTCGCCGCGGACGCCGGACGCTGACCGCCGCACCGGTGGACACGGACCACCGACCGGGAGTTGAACTGTCCCAAAGTTGACTGTATTAGTTAACTATGGCGGCGAACCGAGAGCTCGTGAGCCGCCGTCACCTGGACTTCAAGCGCACCGCCAGCGCGCTGTGTCGACGGGAATGTCAATGCGCCAGCTGACATCCCTTCTTCCCAGGAGTCTTCGTCGTGTTCCCTGTCAGGGCCGAGCCGAGTTGCGCGCGCCAACCCATCACCGGACGTCTTCGGAACGCGCTAGAGGATGTGGTCTGGCGGTATCGGGTGGCTCTTCGCGGTGTTGATCACTGCGACGTTCGCGCCCGAACGCTGACCGGTGAGCGGGCCCACCAGCTCGCGGTGACCCGCTCCTGGCGGACCGACCCGTCGGAACCGGGTCCGGCCGAGGAGCTCAGACCGCCCGGCTGAGCGCGTCCGCGGTGATCCGTTCGATCACTCGGCTCAGGCCGGGGAGGCGCCGCTGCCGGCGGCGACCTCTTCGGCCGGCGTCAGGGCAGCGGGCCGGGCGCGGATGCCGAACAGCCAGGCCAGGCCGCCGACCAGGGCCACCCCGGCGGCCACGACCAGTGGCACCACGAACGAGCTGGTGGCGTAGGCCAGCGCCCCGGTCACGATGGGCCCCAGGATGCCGCCGACGTTGCTCACCCCGTTGATGAACCCGGAGGCGGAGCCGGAGAGGCCGAGTTGGCGCGCCACGTCCTGGGTAGCCGCCCAGGCCGCCCCGTTGGCGAAGATGAGCCCCGAGGTCGAGATGGACAGAAAGACGATCGCGACCGTCGCCGAGGAGGCGAACGCGGTGCCGAGGATGGCCAGCGCGGCGCCCATCCCGGTGACCAGCACGATCTTGCGTGCGTTGAGCGCGGACATGCCTCGGCGGAGCGCGATGTCCGAGGTACGCCCGGCCAGGATGCCGACCAGGAAGGCGCAGGCCCACGGGATGGAGGTGGCGAAGCCGGACTTCAGCACCGTCATGTGCCGGTCCTCGACGAGGTAGCTGGGCACCCAGGTGACGAAGGTGTACTGCACGTACAACAGGCAGAAATAGCCGCTGGTGATCGCCCAGATCTCACCTCGCCGGACGATGGTGCCCCAGGACGCCCGGCCCTGGAGGGGATAGGGCTCCTGGTCGGCAACGATCAGTTCGCGCTCCTCGGCGGAGAGCTTGCGGTCCTCGCTCGGGTGCCGGTACCAGGCATACCAAACGACGGCGACCAGCACCGACAGCGCGCCGGTCGCGATGAAGCAGCTGCGCCAGCCGTAGGCGCTGACCAGCGCGGCCAGGATCGGCGGCCCCACCGCGGAGCCGAGCGCGACCCCGGAGATGAATACGCTGCCGCCCAGTCCGCGCTCCGACCTCGGCAGCCAGTCGGACATCGTCCGCACCGCCGCCGGGATGAACGGCGACTCTCCGACGCCGAGCAACAGCCTCGGGCCGAACAGGGCGCCGATCGAGTTCGCCAGCACAGTGAGGAAGCTGGATGCCGCCCAGATCAGGAGGGCGCCGGAGTAGACGAACCTCGTGCGCACCCGGTCGACCAACATTCCGGCTGGCACGTTCAGCAGGGTGTAGGACCAGGTGAAGCTGGACAGCAGCAACCCCATGACCGCGGCGTTGGTGTGGAACTCCTTGGTCAGCACCGGAGCCGCGACCGACAGGTTGACCCGGTCCACGTAGGCAACGGCGCTGATGATCAGGACGAAGGTGGTGACAATCCACCGCCGCCGATTTCGCAACATGAGTGCCTCCAGCGGCGGTGACCGGGCAGCGGTGGGAGGACATCGGTCTGGAAAGGGGTCGGCGTAGGCCTGCACAATCGGGTCGGCTTACCGAACTGACTACCCACGATACGAACGGGTTCCGGCGGACGGCAACCCTTGTTCTCGCCCGGATCCAAATTGCGGAGTCGTCCATTCACGACATCGCCGAGCACGCCCGACGGCGACTAGGAGTGCTCTTTTGTCCCTGGCGCCTCAGGCGCATCACGGGCACCGGCGGCGACCGCATTGATCGGCAGACCGAGGGCGGGTACCAATCGGCGATGGAGGTAGCCACGCAGTCTGTCGTCGGAGGCCGACCGCTCACTCTCGAACATCACCAACGAAAATAGGAAACGCACCATTGTCTCGGCGATCTCGTCAAGGTCGTCCCTCAGTTCGGGATGGAAATCGAGCAGTGGCGCGAGGAAGCTTCGTGCTATTGCGATACCGTCGGCGCCCATCGCGCCGCCGTCGAAGATTGTGCTGCCGTACTGCGGAAATGCCAGCGGGGCCAGTGCCGGCTGTTGACGGAAGTCCCGGCGCAGTGCCACGAGGACCTCGACGACGAACTCCGCGGCGGTGGGCGCCGACCGGGCCTCGGAAACGACGCGGGAGGCCACCTCGGTGGTGACACTTCCCAATACCGCCGATACCAGGGACTCACGGTCCCCGTAGTGCGCATACACCGTCGGGCGCGACACGCCGGCCACGCGGGCGACCGCGCTGATCGTCATTCCCGCGAACCCCGCCGACGACAGGACCTCGACCGCGGCCCGCAAAATCCTGGCTTCCACATCCATGTGGTGCACCGGCCTCCGACACTAGCTTCCACGCCATCATCTCAGAGTGGCCTCGCGGCGATGTGCCGTCCGGCACACCGCGCTGCTAGTCCATGTGAGTGGTGAAACAGCTTTCGATACACCCACAAAGACCAGCGACGAAGCACCCCTAACCCACTTGCGCACCCAGCTGCCACTTGATGCGTATTGAATGGAACCCGATTGGATGTGCAACCTATTGCCGACATAGATATCTAACCTGCTTTACAGGTTTACAGTTGACCGTAAAGTCTTGTGTTGTTAGTGTTCTGCCCTATCGGCGGCGCTCCCCGTGTCTTGCCGAGGTAATTGTTGGTCTGTCATCTGACCAAATCCCGAATGGAGTCACCTCGTGTTGAAGAAAGCTGGAATTGTCGTGTCCATTGCCGCCGCCGGCGTGGTTGGGCTCACGCCGCTGGCGTTCGCCAGCGATCATGACCACGGCCATGACAGGTCCCGCCACGATCAGGGCTACCACCATGTCGGGCTTCTCGGCGGAGTTGCCGAAGGCGTCGGCGGCCTGCTGCATGGCGTCGGCGAGACGTTGCACCCGCTACTGCGCGGACTTCTCTAGATATCGGTCGTCAGGTATCGGTCGCCAGAATATCGGTCGTCCTGGGAGCCGAATCGTGGTTGTGTTCGAGCGGGCCTGCCGGCGCGCGTCGCAATCACGGTTCGGCTCCGACCGGTCTGGTCAGAGTTCGATGCGTGAGCCCATCACAACGGTGCGGTCGAGGGGCAGCTTGAAGTAGGTGGCCGGGGTGGCCGCATTGTGGGAGAGCCCGATGAACAGCCGCTTCCGCCAGGTGACCATGCCCGGGTGCCGGCCGCGTTCGATGGTGATGCGGGAGAGGAAGTACGACGCGGCGTCGGGATCCAGGTCGAGCTCGTCGGACAACCCTCGCGCCTCGCGCAGCACCTCGGGGATGTCCTGGTCGTCCTGGAACCCGAACCGGACCGACAGGTGCACGATGCCGTCCGCCGTGTGGCCGAGCTGGTCGATGGTCAGCCTTTCGCCCAGCGGCACGTGGGGCACGGTCTCCGACACCACGCTCACGATCACGACCCGCTCGTGCACCACGTGGTTGAACTCGACGTTGGCCCGCAGCGCGAGCGGCGTGGTCTGTTTCGTCGGGTGCGGGAACACCGCGGTGCCCGGTACCCGGGCGATGCGCTCGGCGTTCAGCTTGTCGATGAACTCCGGGAGCGGGCCCTCCACGTCGACCCGGCGGGCGGTCACGATCCGGCGGCCGCGCTGCCAGGTTGTCATCACCGTGACGACGACCGCCGCGATGACCAGCGGTAGCCAGCCGCCGTGCACGATCTTGGTCAGGTTGGCGGCCAGGAAGGTCAGCTCGATGCCGCCGAAGACCACCGCGGTCAGCACGAGCTTCCACCGCGCCCACTGCCACGCGGTGGCGGCATAGATCAGGAAAAGCGAGGTGGTCAGCAGCAGGGTACCGGTCACCGCGAGCCCGTAGGCGGTGGCCAGGCGGCTCGACGACCGGAAGGCGACCATCAGTACGAGTACGCCGCCGAACAGCAGCCAGTTCACCGCCGGAACGTAGATCTGGCCGCTCTCCCGCGTCGAGGTGTGCCGGACGGTGAGGTGCGGCAGGAACCCGAGCCGCACGGCCTGCCGCGACACCGAGAACGCCCCGGAGATGACCGCCTGCGATGCGATCACCGTGGCGGCGGTGGCCAGAATGACGAGCGGGAGACGGGCCCAGTCCGGCGCGAGGAGGTAGAACGGGTTCGCGACGGCGCCGGGGTCGCTCAGGATCAACGCCGCCTGTCCCAGGTAGTTCAGGACGAGCGCGGGCCAGACCAGGACGAACCAGGCCACCCGGATCGGCAGCCGCCCGAAGTGGCCCATGTCGGCGTACAGCGCCTCGGCACCGGTGATCACCAGCACCACCGCGCCCATCGCGAGGAAGGCGGTGAGGGGATGGCCGGCCACGAACGAGACGATGTACGTCGGCGACAGCCCGCGCAGGACGCCCGGGTGCGCGAGGATGTGCGGCACCCCGAGGACCGCGATCGTGACGAACCAGAGCACCATCACCGGCCCGAACAGCCGGCCGATCAGGTGGGTTCCCCAGCGCTGCACCACGAACAGCAGCGTGAGGATGGCGATCCCGATCGGTAGCACGGCCTGGGCGAGGTCGGGCCGGGCGACCTCGAGGCCCTCGACCGCGGAGAGCACGGAGATGGCCGGTGTGATCAGCGAGTCGCCGTAGAACAGCGACGCCCCGAGCACGCCGAGTGCCAGCGCGATCGACGCGCGCCTCGCCGAGGTGACCGACACGCTCCGGACCAGGGCGGCGAGCGCCATGATGCCGCCCTCGCCGTCGTTGTCCGCCCGCAGGATGAACGACACGTACTTGATCGTCACGATCACCGTGACGGACCAGAAGATCAGGGAGACGACGCCGTAGACGTCGTCCGGGGCAGGGCTGACCGCGTTGTTGTCGATCGAGAACACCGTCTGCACCGCGTAGAGCGGGCTGGTGCCGATGTCCCCGAAGACGATGCCGAGTGCTCCGAGGGCGAGGCCGAACAGGCCGCCGCTGTGGGCGGCCGGGTGGTGCGGGTTGCCACCCGCCGTGCGGCGTGCCGGCGCCGGCACGGATGCTTGCCCCGCCGCTCCGGCCACCGCTTGATCATCGGTCACCGTGCCAGTCTGCACCCCGGCTGGTGCCGGGATGCACGCAGATCCGGGTCGGGTGCATGACCTGGCTCACGCGCCGTGCGCGCGGCACCGGGACGGCCACCCCGGCCCACCGCGGCCAGGGCAACCGTCGCATCGGGAGTGGCCGACTGACGGCCCGTGCCCCTGGGTGTTCTATCCCACGCCGAGCAGGCCCTGGTCGAGGATGCCGGTGAGGGCGTCGAGCAGACCCGCGTTCAACATCTGCTCGCTCCGGGCGCCGTGAGCCGGCCGGGCCGACCGTTGCCGGTTGGCCGACCGCTGGTGCGGCTCGGAGGGTTTGGTGCGCAACGAGGGCGTGTTGCCTCGGCTGGCGGGCGTGCTCAGGGCTGTCGGTCCGGTGAGCGGCGCATGGGTCCGGCGCGGGGCGGGGGTCTGGGGTAGGGCGGGGACCGCCAGCCGCTCGCCACTCCGGGGCGCTCGTCGTGGCAGGTCCGTGCTGGCGCCGCTCGTCGCCGCCGGTGCGGGCGCGGCGGGTGCGGGTGCGGCCGGTGCGGCGGGCGCGGGTGCGGGTGCGGCCGGCACGGGCACGGCTGGTGCGGCCGGCACGGGTGCGGTGAGCGCCGGTACGGCAGGTTGCGGCGGCGTCATGGGGGCCGGGGCAGCCGCGTCGGGGCCGGTCCCGGCCCGTTCCAGGGTCGTCACGGCGAGAGCCGCGTCCGGCCTGCTCGTCCAGTCGGCCGAGGCGGGCGAGGCGGTCCGGCCGCTGTCGCGGGTGACCATCAGGGTGCTCGCCCCGGCCATGAGCAGGAGTGCGGTGGCGGTCCCCGCGGCCAGCACGCCGGCGCGGCGGCCCCAGGGCCAACGCGGGCCGCGCCGTCCGCTCCGCTTGGCCGGTCCGCTCCGCTTGGCCAGCCACGCCGGTCGGCCCGGCCAGCTCAGCCACACGGAGCTGCTCAGCCAGACCGACCCGCGAGGCGTCTTCCGGCGGGCTCGGCGAGTTTGACGGGTACGACGGGTGGGGGTCGGTTGCCGCTCCAGCTGCTCGAGCCGCTCCAGCCAGCTCCCCGTCGCCGGGTTGCCCGCCGCCGTGTTGCCCGCCGCCGGGTTGCCCGCCGCCGGGTTGCCCGCCGCCGTGTTGCCCGCCGCCGGGTTGCCCGCCGCCGTGTTGCCCGCTGCCGTGTTGCCCGCTGCCGTGTTCTCCGTTGCCGCCCCCGTGCTCGCGGACGGCGACGGACCCGGGTTCAGGACCGCGCCTGCGCCGGGTTGCCTGGGAACAGGCAACGGCGGCGCGGTGTCCTGTGCACCCCCGGCCTCGTCCGGCCCGCGTCCGATCGACGCGCTCATCGAGCCAGCGAGCCCGAAGCCCTTGCGCACAGTGCTCAGCATCTCCACTCCACACTCCCGAGACCCGGTGCGGTTCATCAGCACCGTCTGTCACAAATGCATCACATCCCTCAACGAGCACAGGGTGACCGAGTTACGTCGCTCGCTCACTCGAAAGTGTTCAATAGTCGTGTCGCTCGCGAATTCGGACACGGACCGCACATCACCGCGCCGGGCGAATCGGCCTCAACTGGCGCATCACGAGTCGACTACCTGCGGAAACGCGGAGAACGGCCGCCGCTGGCCCCCGAGCGGGCGGGACACGGGAGTGGATCACCAAGAGGTCGGTGGCTGTCAACGACCAGCCGCGCCCGGCGTGTCGCCCGCACGGGGAGGCGTGTCACCCGGTCAGTTCGGTGCCGGTCCGGTCGGTGACGAACCGTGCTCAGGCGACAGCCGGATCGTGGCTCAGATGTCGATGTGCTCCAGCTGGCTCAGCAGCTCGGTGCGGCGGTCCTCGAACTGCTCGGGCAGCTGGAACGCGGTGCCCAGTTCCTTGGGCGACTCGTCGCAGGTCCAACCGCCTTCGCTGTGGGTGACGGCCAGCTCGAACAGCGCACCGCCCGGGCTGCGGACGTAGACCGACTTGAAGTACTTGCGGTCCTTCAGCTCGGAGATGTCGGTGTAGCCGGCGCCTTCGATGGCGAACTTGAGCTCGTCCTGGTTCTCCAGGGTCTCGGCGTTCCAGGCGAAGTGGTGGATCGTGCCTTCGCCGTAGCGCCAGGTGCCGGGGTCGTCGGTGCGGTTGACGACCAGCTCGATCGCGCAGCCCTGGCCAGGTGTCCGCAGCAGTACCCGGTCGCCTTCCTCCACGAAGTCCTTGCCGTCGAGGTGGTTCGCGCTGAACTCGACCATGTTCTCCGGGTGGGACACGTGCACCCCGATGCCGTGGATGCCGTGGATCGCGTGCTCGGCGGGCACGCCGCCCTCCGCCCAGCCGACGCGTGGGTCGTCCGACACGCCGACCAGTGCGTACTCGATGCCGCACGGGTGGCGGAACACCAGCCGGCGCTGATCCTGCACCTCGGCGTCGGTGACCGCGATCCCGCGCTCGGACAGGCGCCGCGTCCAGTAGTCGAGTGAGTCCGACGGCGCGGCGAGCAGTACCTCCCGGGCCTGGTTGGTGCCGCGCCTGCCCATGAGGCCGGCCTGGCGGAACGGGAACGTTGTCAGCACCGCACTGGGATCGCCGGCAGCGTTGCTGTAGTAGAGGTGGTAGATCGGGGTGGAGCCGTCGAACAGGACGGTCCGCTTGATGAATCGCAGGCCCAGGGTGCGGACGTGGAAGTCCACATCCTCCTGCGCCGATCCGACCGACATGGTGACGTGATGGCTGCCGTTGATGTGCGCCACGGGAACCTCCGGTGTGCCGAGTGCGGGCAGCGCGACAATAGGTCTCACGGAGGCGGCCGCTGACCGGCGCTGTGGGGGGTGTGCGCCCAGGGACAAGGCGGTGGGCCGGCGGTGCGCCACCGGACAACACCGAGGTGCCTGACGTGCTCCGATGTCCGGGGAGCTGGGGGGTGGTGTCGGTGCCGGTGAGCCGCGATGATGGCCCGACACCTCGCGGAGACGACGAACATGCCCATCATCGTGGATACCGGCACCGTCCCCAGCACTGACCGTTTCGACTACTGGGCCAGTGCGCACGCCCGTGTGCTGCACCCGCTCCGCCTGCGCAGGCCGGGCAGCGGGCCGTTCGCCGGGCGCATCCGGGCCCATCGGGTCGGCCCGGTGACCCTGTTCCGGATCGAGGGCGACGCGTCGACGATCGAGCGGACGTCGCTGCTGGTCTCCCGCCGTGATCCCGAGGAGCTGCAGATCACGCACCTGGTGCGGGGGCGTTTCCGGATCGAGCAGGGCGGCCGGGTCGCGGTGATCGGGGTGGGTGACATCTCCGGCTACGAGACCTCCCACCCCTACGAGGTGCAGTCCGCCGGCCGGTTCGAGCTGCTCCTGTTCTCGCTGCCCCGGGCGTTGTTCGGCCCGCGTGCCGACGCGATCTGTGCACGCACCGCGACCACTCTCGACAGGCGGTCCGGCAGGGCGGCGGTGGCCGGACCGTTCCTGCGCGGGTTGGCCGACCGGATCGAGGACGGCAGCCTCGACGCCAGCGCCACCGGCCTCGCGGACTGCGTGGTCGACGTGGTCCGGCTGCTCTACGGCAACGAACCCGGCCCGGTGGGCGGGGCGGTCCACGGCCATCCGTCGACGGCACTGTTCCCCCAGGTGTGCGCATACGTCGACGCGCACCTCGCCGATCCCGCGCTCGGGCCCCGCTCGATCGCCGCCGCCCACTTCGTCTCACCGCGTCAGCTGCACAAGGTCTTCGAGGTCGAGGGGCACACGGTTGCCGGGTATGTCCGGGACCGCCGGCTCGACGCGGTGTGCCGCGACCTGGTCGACCCGGTGCTGCTCGATCAGCCGATCCGGGCGATCGCCGCGTCGCGCGGGTTCACCGACGCGCCCTACTTCAGTCGCCTGTTCCGCAAGACCCGCGGCTGCACCCCGGGGGAGTTCCGGGTCCGCGCGTTCGACCGCTAGGACGGCGGCGGGGCTCCGGGTGCGCGCGGTCGCTCAGCCGAGCCGCGCGGTGAGCAGGGGGAGCAGCGGGTCGTTCTGAGTAACTGTTGATGGCGCCCTCGGCGAGTGCGCTCAGGGCGAGTGGGGTGGCACCGCGGCACGGCGCTCGCGCAGCACCGCGGCGGCGTCCCGCACCGTGGTGCGCACGCGGTAGAGGCTGGTGCTCGCGGTGATGTAGACGGTTCGGCCGTCCGGGCCGCCGAAACACAGGTTGCTGATCGTCTCCGGCACCGGTATCCGCTCCACGCGCTGCCCGGCCGGGTCGAACACCTGCACGGAGTCCGCGCTCGAGGTCCATACGTTGCCGAGCTCGTCGACGCGGAACCCGTCCGGGAGGCCAGGGCTCACCTCGACGAACTCACGGCCGTTCTTGCACAGCCGCCCGTCGAACACGTCGTAGCAGTGGATCGAGTGGCCACCTCGGCGGCGCGGGTCCCGGACTCCGTCCGGTGGTTCGAGGCCCGAGTCGGCGACGTAGAGCAACGACTCGTCGGGCGAGAACGCCAACCCGTTCGGCATCTCCACGTCCAGCACGACCGGGGTCACCGTGGCGTCCGCCGGGTCGAAGCGGAACACGTAGTGGTCGCCGTACTCGAGCTCGCCCGGGTAGCCCTCGCCGGCCTTGCGGATCCCGTACGACGGGTCGGTGAACCAGATCGTCGCGTCGGACTTGACGACGACGTCGTTGGGGGAGTTGAACGGGGTTCCCCGCCAGGCGTCCACGATGACCTCGACGGTGCCGCCCGAGTCCCGTTCGATCGCCCGCCCGCCGTGCGAGCACTGGATCACCGAGCCGTCCAGGTCCAGCGTCCGGCCGTTGGTGAACCCCACCTCGTCGCGGTAGACGGTGAGCTCGCCCGACTCCTGGTGGAACTGCAGGATGCGGTTGTTCGGGATGTCGCTGAAGCGCAGCGTCGCACTGTCGGGCAGCCATACCGGACCCTCCGACCAGATGGCGCCGGAGGCCACCTTCTCCAGCTCGGTACCCGGTTCGATCAACACCGCATTGCCCCTCTCCCCACACCTGCCCACTCACAGGGCTCCGACGCGGCCGCTGGCAGTCTGGGGCCTCGTCCAGAGCGGGATCAAGCACGGTGTTCGCCGGTGCGCCCGAGTCGGAGGAGTCTGATGAACACGGCGGTCGACTGGCGGCGGGACCTGCACCGTCATCCCGAGCTGGGATTCACCGAGTTCCGCACCGCGAGCCGGGTGGCCGGGGCGCTGGCCGACCTGGGCTGGGACGTGGTCACCGGCCCCGATGCGATGGTGGCGGGCGAGCGGTTGGGTGTGCCGCTGGAGGCGGAGCTGGACGCCGCGTACGAGCGGGCACGGGCCGAGGGCGGCGATCCGCGGTTCCTGCCCGCGATGCGCGGCGGGCACACCGCGGTGGTCGCGATGCTGCGGGGCTCGGGGCAGGGTCGCGCGGTCGGGCTGCGGGCTGACATGGACGCGCTGCCGATCGTCGAGTCCTCCGGCTCCGGGCACCGACCCACCCGGGATGGCTTTGCGTCCCGCTGGTCGGGGGCGATGCACGCGTGCGGGCACGACGGGCACGTGGGGATGGCGCTGGAGCTCGCGCAGCGGCTGACCGCCGACCCGCCTCCGGGACCGGTGTCAATCTTCTTCCAGCCCGCTGAGGAGGGTGGTCGCGGCGGCCGGGCGATGGCGCCGACCGGGCTCGTCGACGGCATCGACCTGTTCGTTGCCGTGCACCTCGGGCTGTCACTGCCCACCGGGGCGCTGGCGCCATCGATCGACGGGCTGCTGGCCAACTCCAAGCTGCGCGCGGTGTTCCACGGCCGCTCCGCCCACGCGGCACTCGCCCCCCAGGACGGCCGCAACGCACTCCTCGGCGCGGCGTCGGCCACCCTCGCGCTGCAGGGTCTGACGCGGGTGGCCGGGCACCAGACACGGGTCGCGGTCGGGCGGATCAGCGGCGGGACGTCGAGCAACATCGTCCCCGATGCCGCCGAGGTGCTGCTGGAGACCCGCGCCGACGACGGCGACGTCAACGCGGATCTCGAGGCGAGGGCGCGCGCGATGCTCGCCGGCGCCGCGCAGATGCACGGCCTGACCGTCGAGGTCGAACTGATCGGCTCGGTCACCACGGCCCGGGCGGACCCCTCGGCCACCGAGGCGGTGACGGCGGCCGGGCGGGCGGTGGGCCTGCGTGTCGTCGAGCCCGCCGCGGACAGTGCCGTGGCCAGCGACGACGCCACCGCCCTGATGCGGCGCGTGCAGGCCAGCGGCGGCGCGGCCACCTACGTCGGGCTGGGTGCCGACCTGGCCGGCCCGCACCACACCCCGAGCTTCGACTTCGACGAGGCGGCGCTCGCCTCCGGCGTGGATCTCCTCGAACGATTGGTGCGTGGCTGAGAACGCACGCTGACTGTCGGAAATTCGGATCCGGGAGACGCCCGGTGCGGGGATGCGCCCGGTGCTCACTTCGGTAGAGTATCGACAGTAGCTGTGCTACATACTTGACCTTCATCTCCGGCAGTCGTGCCAGCTGCTGCGCGGCGAGGGGCCGCGCCGTAGGGCGGTGGGACGCGTTCGAAGGGCCTAGGGAGCGTGGTCTGATCGACTCGGGGCTGCAGGACCGCGCGGAGGATGGTCACCGAATTCCGGATGGCGCCGTCCCCGGGAGTTCGTCGCGACACTCGGGCGATGCCGGACGCATGGGCCAGGCCCGGCGCGGCGGTAGCCCAACCGCGCCGTTGGATCTCGCTGAGGCCAACGCCGTCGCCGCGATGCTGCGCGCGTTCGCCACACCCGGGCGACTGTTGATTCTGAGTCGGCTGAGGCAGAGTCCGGCAAGCATCAGCGAACTTGTCGAGACGGTCGGGATGAGTTATTCCTCGGTCACGGCCTGGGTGCGCTCTCTCCGGCATCTGGGCCTGATCGATCGGCAGCGCCAGGGGCGCAATGTCGTCTATGCCATCTACGACTCGCACGTGGTGGAGTTGTTGGACGAGGCCGTCTATCAGGCGGACCATTTCCGGCACTTCGAGGACGAGCCCGGTTCCGAGGTCGACTGAGACGGGTCCCGGCAGACCTTAAGGTAGGACGACTACAGTAGTGGTCAGACTGTAGTCGCTTTGCGGCGCCGATCCGCCACGTCGGCACAGTGGGACGGGGGTACCGGCATGGCGCGGTTGATGGTGGTGGAGGACGACGGAACCATCGGTCGACACCTCGAGTCGAGCCTGCGCGCGCACGGGCACGACGTGGTGTGGCAGCGCACCGGGCAGGGCGCGCTGCGCGCGTCGGACGCCGGTGAGCTCGACCTCGTGCTGTTGGATCTCGGGCTGCCGGACCTTGATGGCGTCGAGGTGTGCCGGCAGTTGCGCAGCCGCCAGCCGGGTGCGGTGCTGGTCATCCTGACCGCGCGCGACGAGGAGATGGACGTCATCGTCGGGCTCGAAGCCGGCGCCGACGACTACCTGACCAAACCGATCCGGCTCGCCGAGCTGCACGCCCGGATCCGTGCGCATCTGCGGCGCGGGGCCGCGGCCGCGGAAGGTGCGCCCAGCATGCGCACAGTGGGCGACCTGCGCGTCGACACGGCCGCTCGGCGGGTCACCCTGGGTGAGCGGGAGTTGGGGCTGCGGGCCCGGGAGTTCGACCTGCTGGCCCGGTTGGCCGCCGAGCCCGGTGTGGCGATCAGCCGGGAGACCCTCATGGCCGAGGTCTGGGATGAGCACTGGTTCGCCTCGACCAAGACGCTGGACGTGCACGTCGCCGCGCTGCGCCGCAAGTTGGCCACCCTCGAGCAGTGCGGCGCGGTACCCAGGATCGTGACGCTGCGCGGGCGCGGGTTCCGGTTCGAGCCCCCCGGCGACTGAACACTCGTGAGTCCTATTGCATCGGTAGGTTCGCGCGCCGCCTGAACCACAGGAACAGCAGCACGCAAGGGAGTGCCAGGCCGCCGATGCCGAGGACTGCGAACGCGGTGAAGCTCTGGACGTGGGTGACCAGCCAGTCGAAGTTCTGTCCGAAGAAGCCGACCACGAACGACAGCGGCAGGAAGATGCTGGCGAAGATCGTGAGTTGCTCCATCGTGGCGCTCTGCCGGAGGGTGATCTTGTTCTGCTCGACGGAGATGACCGCGATGTTTGCCTCGAGGATGGTGCCCAGCACGTCTCGTTGGGCCGCGACCTCCTCGCTGACCAGCACGAGATGGTCGTAGACGTCACGGAAGTAGGGCAGCAGGTCGGCGGGCCATTTGTTGGGCTGGACCTGGCTGGCGAGCACGGCGAGGAGAGGGTGCACGGCGCGGTAGAAGTCGGTGACCTCGCGTCGCAGGAAGTAGATGCGTTCGGTGGGGGCAACCGTCCCGGAGAATACGGTGGCCTCGATCTGTTCGATGTCGCGGTCGAGTTCGGCCACCACCGGCGCGTAACAGTCGACCATCTGGTCCAAGATCGCCCACAGGACCGAGGCGCTGCCGACCCGCAACAGCTCGGGGTGCTGTTCGAGGCGGGTGCGGGCACCGTGGAGTTCGCTGGCCACCCCCTTGCGGACGGTGATCACGAAGTTCTTGCCGAGGAAGATGCTGATCTCGCCGGTATCGATCTCTTCGCGCTCGTCGTCGTAGCGGGCGGTGCGCAGGATGGCGAGCTCGAACCCGCCCTCGTACCGCTCGATCTTCGGGCGCAGGTGAAAAGTCTGGGCGTCCTCGACGGCCAACTCATGGAGCCCGAAGGCGCTCTGCACCCGTTCCAGTTCCTCGGGGCTGGGTTCGAACAGTCCGAGCCACACGAACCCGTCCCCCGTGCAGCAGCCGGCGGCCTCCTCCACGGGCATTGCGGCCTCGTGCGAGCGTTGCCCGTCACGGTAGTGCGCACAGTCGACGATCATGAGGTGCCTCCGGTAGTGCGCCTTTGGATCGTTCAAGACTGAATATCCGTAGGACGCGTGGGCACCGCCAACCGTGGGCCCACGGCGCGGTTGCTGTGACGGAACTGAGAGAACTGACGTTCTCGGGTGCGCCGGCGGCGCTGGAGTCGCCCTGCTGGCGCCCATCGCGGTGCCGTGACCATCGTCGCCACTAAGCCGAACGCCTGAACGGAGAGGGCCAGGTGCAGCAGCGGTCGGGACACAGGTAACACCCAGACGGTGCCCAGCGAAGGCACATGTACGACTGGTTTGTGAACCAGGCAGCGAACGAGGTGATTCATGACCGCAACTGCGCAACCCGTCCAGTTGGCCGTGCACGGTGCCGACTGGACCTATGTCAACGAGCTGCGCCGGCGGCGGGCGGGCGTACGCCGGGCCAGCGGTCGCCAGCCGATCCCGAGCGGGCCAGCGGCCGCAACTCCCCAGGAGCCCGTGACCGCGCAGAAGCCCGCCAACTGGCAGCACTGGTATCCGATCATCGCCGGCGCGATGCCGGACGGAACGGACCCGGCGGTCATCCGCCACATCGCGGTCACGGTGTCGATACAGAAGTACCGCGACCTGGTCGACGAGCTGGCGCAGACGCTCGAGGCGTAACCCCGTGGCGACCGGTGCCGGTCTCACGGAGACGCCGACTCCGGGTCGAGGTCGATTCGCAGGTCCTCGGGCGCGCCGGAGCAGGTGCGGGCCTTCCTCGGTCGGCACGCGCATCGTCGCGCCGTGCTCCAAGTTCGCGATCCGCTGGTCATCGAGATATACCTGGATCCGGCGCGGGGCGCCGGGTGTCAGGGTCTGAGGGCGGTGCAGGATCAGTTCAGGGCCGCTATGGCGGGGCGGTGGCGGCCAGAATCGCCGCGCCCGCCGGTCAGGTCACGCGCGTCAGGGCAGAGCCGAGGTCTCCGGGCGCTCAGCCGGGGACGCAACCGGTCTGCCACGGCACCGACATGGTGCCGTTGGGGCATCCGTAGGCGGTGACAGCGGCTGCCGAGGGAGCCGGGCTGGTCGCGGCGGCGCCCAGGACAGTCAGCGACAGTACGGCGAGTCCAGCGGCAAGGCCAGCGAGCAGACGACGCATCTTCGTCACCTTTCGGGAAAGTGATTCCGATTACAAGCTTGCTGCCACTGGCGATCTCTGACAACAGCAAATGCTGTGAAGTTCATAGGAAATGTTCACTGGCGGGGTGCCTCGCTCAGTCGCAGCCGTCGCCGTCCATCCATCGGACGACCTGTTCGACGTCAGATCCCCGTGGACGAGCCGGGGCGGGCCGGGCTCGAGTGCCGGGTCACCGGTGCCGGATGGCGCCGGGTGGCCGGGAATCCAGGAGACCGCGACGGCGGTCCAGTCGGGCGTCGAGCTGACCGGGCCCAGGGGAGTGGGGTGGCGAAGGGCAACCCCGCCTTGGCCAGCTCCGTGAGCAGCGCGGTTCTTCTGGGCAGTGCCGCGACGGCGGGCGGGTTCCGAGCGTGCCGAACTCGGGCTCGGGCGGTTGGCGACTCGACAGGTCCCGGTTCGGCGGTATCGTTCTGCCTCGCGTGTTGAGCCGAAAGAGGCACGCGCGATGGTTCGTGTTGTGCGAGCAGCGCACTCATTCGAACAACAGGCGCCACCATTCCGTCGTTGTCTCGTGCCAGCAGCCCTCGGTCCAGCGGGCCCTTTGGGCTGGTCAGGAACCGGTCGCGGACCGCCGTTCCCCGGTGCTTTTTCGAGGTGTCGCATTTTCCGGAATCCAGTAAAGAATACTCATTATCGCGCGCTCGATAGTTGCCCGTCACATTCATTATCCTGAACAGTGAGTGCGTAGCATGATCAGTTATCCGCTCGAGGGAGAGTCTGTGAATGCCTATTCCGATGCCTGTCCGACCGGTACCTCGGCCGCGGGTCGGGACCGGGCGGGCCTCGCATTGGGGGAATACGCCGCCACTGATCCGGCCGATAACGGGAAGCTCGCCGCGCGGGTAGCGCGTCAGATCGAGCAGGACGTGCTGCGCACGGGGTGGCCGGTGGGTGAGGTGCTCGGTTCGGAGACCGAGCTGCGGGAGCGTTACCAGGTCAGCCGGGCGGTGCTGCGGGAGGCGATCCGGCTGGTCGAGCACCATCAGGTGGCCTCGATGCGCCGGGGGCCGTCCGGTGGGCTGGTGGTCCGCGCGCCCGATGCGGGCGCCGCCACCAGCGCGATGATGGTGTACCTGGAGTTCGTCGGGACCACCATCGAGCACCTGCTCACGGCCCGGCTGATGATCGAGCCGCTGGCCGCCGCGCTGGCCGCGGCGAACATCACCGAGCCCGGCATCGCGCAGGTGCGCACCGCGCTGGCCGACGAGTTCGCGGCCGGGCCCAACCGGGACGGGCACGTCCGCGGTGCCCTGCACCTGACCCTGGCGGAGGTGTCCGGCAACCCCGCGCTGCAGTTGTTCGTCGATGTCCTACTGCGGTTGACCTGGCGCTACGCGAGCGACCAGCTCAGCCACCTACCCGACGACCCGGACCATCCGGCGTTCACCTCCTCGGACAGCTCGCACGAGGCCATCGTGCACGCGGTCGTCGCCGGTGACGGGCCCCGCGCCCAGTACCTGGCCATCCAGCACCTGCAGATGTTCGGGGAGTTCCTGATCAGCTGGCGGCCCGAGTCGCGGAACCTGCCGAGCTGGCTGTGGGCGATCCACACCCCCGGGCGCACCCAGGAGCAGAAGCTGGCCGAGGTGGTGGCCCAGCGGCTGCTCGGCGAGATCACCGGTGGCGGCTGGGAGGTCGGCTCGGTGATCGGGTCCGAGGGCGTCCTGCTGGACCGGTTCGGGGTGAGCCGCGCGGTGCTGCGGGAGGCGGTGCGGCTGTTGGAGTACCACTCGGTGGCGCGGATGCGGCGCGGCCCCGGTGGTGGGCTGGTGGTGGCCGAGCCGGCGCCCGGTGCCAGCATCGAGGCGATTGCGCTCTACCTGGACTACCAGGGCATCGAGGTCGAGCACCTGCGGGCCGTTCGGGAGGCGGTCGAGCTGGCCTGCCTCAACATGGTCGCGGCCCGGGTCGGTGACCCCGAGGTGGCGCGGCGGCTGCAGCGGTTGCGGGACGGTGTGGGAACGCTCGACCAGGGCGGCGACGGAACCCGACCGCCGAATTGGGACGAACCCTTCCTGCACGTGGAACTGGCCGAGCTGGCCGGCAACCCGGTGCTGGCACTCTTCCTGCGCATCCTGATCACCCTGTGGCTTCGCCAGGAGCCCGAACCGGTGGAGCCCCGGCCCGAGGCGACCGGCGACGACGCGCACCCGCACCGGGGCATCATCGACGCCCTGCTGGTGGGAGACGGCGACCTCGCCCGGCATCGGATGCGCCGCCACCTGACCCCGAGGCAGCCGGGGCCCCTAGTTCCCTGAGTCGACGGCACACAGCGCAGTGCCGCGGCACACAGGTTGGGCCGTGTGTGCGGTGGCTCGGCGCTGTGTGCCGTCAGGGCAATTGCTCAGTGCGGCTTCGCGTTGGCGGACTGGAAGTCCTTGATCGCCTTGTCCAGATCCGCCAGGGCCTTGCCCTGGGCGGCGAAGTCACCGGACTGCTGGGCCGCCCGTAGTTCGCCGAGTGCGCCGTTGATGCCCGTCACGGCGCCCTGCAGCGCGGCGGGGGCCTGCGCCGTGCCGGTCGCGGGCGCGGTCGGGCCGGCGCCCGCGGTGGCCGGCGCCGGGGTCGGGGTCACCTGAGCCGCGGCGCCGGGTCCGAACACCTGGTTCAGCGCGACGTCCAGCCGTGCGTCGTAGCCGATCTTGCCGCCGAAACTCACCAACACCCTGGCCAGTTGGGGGAACGACGATTCCTGGTTGGCCCGCTCGATGTAGATCGGTTCCACGTAGAGCAGGCCGCCGGCCACCGGCAGGGTCAGCAGGTTGCCATAATCAATCGTTGTTTGGTTTTGTTTGAGCAGGTTGAGCTGTTGGCTGACCTGCGGTAGCGACACGAACTGGTTCTGCGCCTGTTGGGGCCCGGGCGTCTGGGTGTCCGTGGGTAACTGCAGCACGGTGATGTGGCCGTAGTTGCCCGGATCGGAGTTGGCCGAGACGTAGGCGGCGAGGAACGGGCGCTGCAGGCTGACCAGTGGGCTGGTCAGCTGGAAACTGGCGCCCTGTTGGCCCGGTAGCCCGGCCAACACGTAGTACGGCGGCTGGGGAGTCGGGTTCGGCCCGTTGTCGAGCACCGTCGGGTCGGACGGAACATTCCAGAAGGAGACGGTGGAGAAGAACTCCGCCGGGTTGTTCACGTGGTAGCGGGTCAGCAACTGACGTTGCACCTCGAACTCGTCCTGCGGGTAGCGGAAGTGCGCCCGCAGGTCGGGACTGATGTCGCTGCTCGGCTTGACCGTGCCCGGGAAGACCTTCATCCAGGTCTTGAGCACCGGGTCCTTCTCGTCGAACGCGTAGAGGTTCACCGTGCCGTCGTAGGCGTCGACCGTGGCCTTGACCGAGTTACGCAGGTAGCTGATCGTGTTGTTCGGCAGCCGGGGTACGCCCGGTGTCGAGTCGGCCGTGGCGTCGCCCAGTCCGACGTGCTCGGCGTAGGGGTAGTTCTCCAGGGTGGTGTAGCCGTCCAGGATCCACTGGATCCGGCCGTCGACCACCGCCGGGTACGGGTCGCCGTCCAGGGTGAGCCAGGGCGCGACCTGGCTGACCCGGTCGCTCGGGTCCCGCACGAACAGGATCTTCGAGTTGGCGTTGATCGAGCCGTTGAACAGGATGTTCTGTTCGCCGTAGGACATGGCGAACACCAGGCGGTTGAACAGGTTGCCCAGCGGCACCCCGCCCTTGCCGTCGTAGGTGATCTGGTCGGTGTCGCTGTCGTACTCGCGGGGTGGGACGCCCGGTGCGGCGCCGACGATGGAGTAGTCGGTGATCAGGCGCCCGTAGTAGATACGGGGCTGGCTGACCGGGATGTCGCCCTTGGTGGTCGTGTCGCTGACGGTGAAGTTCGGGTAGCCACCCTGGCCGGCGGCCGCGTCGTCGAGCGCGGAGTTGACCTGGTTGGCCGGTGCGGCGACGAACCCGTTGCCGTGGGTGTAGACCATGTGCTGGTTGATCCAGTTGGTCTGGTTGCCGGTGAGCGCGCTGCTGTCCAGCTCACGCGCCGCGACCACGTAGTCACGGACCTGGCCGTTCACCTTGTAGCGGTCGATGTTCAGCTGCTGGGGGAAGCCGTAGAAGTTCTTGCGCTGCTCGAGCTGGGTGAACGTCTTGGACAGCCGGCTCGGGTCGAGCAGTCGCAGGTTGGAGATCGTCGCGGTGTCCGCGCCCACCTGCGCGGGAGTCGCATCCGTCCGGCCCGAGTAGTCCTGGTACTTCACCTTGTCCGGGGTGAGCCCGTAGGCGGCCTGGGTGGCCTCGATGTTGCGCTGGATCGGTATCGCCTCGCGCACGTTCGCGTTCGGCTTGACCACGAACTGTTGCAGGACGGCCGGCCAGGCGGCCCCGATCAGCACGCTGGACAGCACCAGCAGCGCGATCGCGATCGACGGCAGCTGCAGGTTGTGCCGGAACACCGCGGCGAAGAACGCCGCCGCGCAGATCAGCGAGATGAACAACAGGATGATCTTGGCGGGGATCACCGCGTTCAGGTCGGTGTAGCTGGCGCCGCTGAACACCCCACCGTTGTCACTGGAGGAGGACAACAGCGTGGAGTACCGGTCCAACCAGTAGGCCACCGCCTTGAGCAGCACGAAGACCCCGGCCAACACCGCCAGCTGGGCCCGCGCGGCGACCGAGACCTGACCGGCCCGCCCGGCCAGGCGCACCCCGCCGAAGATGTAGTGCGTGATCAGCGACGCCACGAAGCACAACGCCACCGCGACGAACATCAGGTTCAGCGCCCAGCGGTAGAACGGCAGCTGGAAGGCGTAGAACCCGACATCCATCCCGAACACCGGGTCGGCGGTGCCGAACGGCGTCGAGTGCAGGAACATCTGCGCGGTCTGCCAGTCGCCCTGCGCGGCCAACCCCGCGATCAGCCCGATCACCAACGGCACCCCGATGGCGAACACCCGCAACCGCTGGATGATCACCGTCCGGTACCGGGCAACCGGGTCCTCCGGGCCGCTCACCGGCACGAACACCGGCCGGGACCGGAAAGCCACCGCCAGCGTCGCCGCGAGCAGCGCCGCGAACACCACCGCCACCAGCACGAACTGCACGATCCGGGTCAACACGATCGTGCTGAACACCTGCCGGTAGCCCACGCTGCCGAACCACAACCAGTTGACGTAGTAGTCCAGCAACCGGGAGCCGGCCAGCAGGACGACCAGCGCAACCCCGCCGATGACGAGCAGGATCCGGCTGCGGCGGGACAGCCCGGCAGCACCGGGCGGGGGCGTCATGACCACAGAGCCACACTCCAAAATCGTTGACTCAACGTAGCCAAGTGTGCCGGACCCCCTAGCGGCGGGGAGCCAACATCATCTTTGGGCTTGCGTCGAGCGGCCCCGCGGTGTCCCGTGTAGCCGGGCACTCGGACGGCGAGGCCGGCTCCGCAACGCCTGGCTCCGCGCGGCGCGGACAGCGGCCCGACAGCCATTCCGCCGCGATTCCTCGCATCGAAAAATTCACTGGAATGGGAAGCTCCCCGCGATCATGGCAATGTCGGGCACGAGAGTCTGAACGCGCCGTAAATATGGCGCCAATAAGGCCGGTCCGGGTTGTTGAAAACACTTCTGTGTTTCACTCCCTTGAGTGGATTCGTCTCCCGACAGTTGTCCAGCGTTGGACAAGGCAATCGCCGACTATTAAGACTGCCGAGGCGGATGAGACGACGGGTCTCGTCCAGTCGTTGGGGAGGAAGAAATGAATCGCAGGCTCGGACAGCGCGCGGTCGTGGCGGTCGCCGCAACCGCTCTGGCGGCCGGCGCATCGGCCCTGTTCGGTGGGTCGGCGTTGGCGGGTAGCCACGGCGAGCACAACAACTCCGGTGGTGACGGCGGGAACGGTGGCAAGTCCAACGTCAACTGCGTGCTTCCCATCGGTCTCAGCGCCGGCATCATCGGTCAGGGTGGAGACAACTCGCAGTGCCAGGCGACCGGCGGCGACGCCGGCGACGGCGGGACGGGCGCGAACTACTGATCTCCAATCGAGTGGGCAGGGAGCGGCGCCGGGATGTGTCGGGCACCGCTGCCTGCCTCTCGCGCGTTCGGTCGAACAGAATTCCGCATACTCAATCTCGGAATCGCGTCGGAACCTCCCGTACGAGTAGGTGCGAAGGTACTTCGGTGCGGAAATGACACGGAGGTCGCGAGTGACCCGCAAGTTCGGCTCTGGGGCCGGGGTAGCCACGACTGTCCTCATGCTCAGCGTGGCCGGTTCCGTAATGTTCGGCGGTACGTTCTCAGCCGCCCAGAGGCCGGGCGATGACGGCGGCGGCAACCACAACGGCAGCCCTGGCCGGCCCGGGGAGGCGCACGCACACTGCCAGTTCGTGCCGTCGAACTCCCCGTCGGTCTGCCGCGAATCGCGGCCCGACGGGTCGAACGCGCGCGGCGGCGACGGCACGAACGGTACGGACGGCCCCGGGGGCCGCAACGGGCAGGACGGGCCCAACAGCACCTACAACGGCGCGGGGCACTGACGTCCGCGCAAGGTGCCCGTCAACGGGTGGCGTTCGCCGACCGGCCCGGGTGCCGGGTCTGTGGTGACTGACGGGACGCCGGCGCGCTGTCGGGCGTACCGGACGGCGGCGAGGTCGGCCGGGGTGGCTTCTTGAGCATCAGCACGAGCAGGGCGGCGACGACCGCCAGCCCGGCGGTCACGAGAAACGCGTCGCCGTCCGCCGTGGCCTGGATGTGCCCCTGCGTCTGCTGGTACAGGCCGGCCAGTGTCTCCTGGTCGGCGTCGCGGTACTGGGGCAGTGAGGTGGGCGTCTGCAGTGCGCTCATGTCGGAGGTGAGTTGAGCGCTCGACCGGCTGACGATCACCCCGACGATGGCGACACCGAGCGCGGACGCGGCGCGCTGCATGACGTTGTTCATCGCGCCGCCGTAGCCGACCAGGTGCGGCGGCAGCCAGCTGAGCCCGTTCGTCATGATCGGCATCATGCCGAGGGCGCCGCCGAGCATGGCGATCATGACCCAGATCGATGCCTCGGTCCGGCCCATGTCCACGCTGATGCCGCCGGAGATCAGCGTGAGGCCGACGACCGACCCGAGCATGCCGACCAGTGCCGGCCAGCGGGGTCCGATCCAGTCGTACAGCTTGCCCGCGAGTGGCACCGCCACCACCATCAACAGCCCCATCGGCAGCAACACCATGCCGGTGTTGTGCGCGTCGAAGCCCTGCACGTTCTGCAGGAACTGCGGGATGTAGTAGGACACCCCGAAGAGCATGATCAGGAGCACGCCGATCAGCAGCAACGAGTTGACGAACGGCCAGCACCGGAAGATGCGCAGGTCGATCAGCGGGTTCTCGACCTCGTTCTCGATGGCCGCGAACAGTGCCAGCGACAGCACCGCACTGGCGGAGAGGATCATCACCAGGTAGGAGTCCCAGTGCCACTTCTGCCCCTTGGCCGACACCACGATGATCGCGGACAGGCCGTAGGCGAAGGTCAGGTAGCCCCACCGGTCGAACTTCTGGACCGTCGGGCTGCCCTCCATCCTCGGGATCAGGAACAGACCCGCGATGACCGCGATGACGCCGATCGGTTCCTTGAACAGGAAGATCCACCGCCAGCTCAGGTCCTGCACGATCAGTCCGCCGAGGGTCGGCCCCATGCTCGGCGCGACGATGACCCCCAGCCCGTAGAGACCCATCGCGGTGCCGATGCTCTCCCTCGGGACGATCCGGTAGATGATCGAGATCGTGACCACCGGCACCAGGCTGCCGGGGATGGCGGTCAGCACCCGGAACGCGATCAGGCTGTTCAGGTCCCACGCCAGCCCGCACAGCCCGGAGCCCAGCAGGAAACCGATCAGCGCCGCACGGAGGACCCGGGTCAACCCGAACCGGTCGCTGAGCCAGTTGCTCAGCGGTACGAAGACGGCCATCCCCAGCGAGTACGCGGTGCTGATCCACGCGACGTCATCGTTGCCCCCGCCCAGATCCCGCTGGATGTGCGGGATGGGCACGTTGACGATGGCGCTGTCCATCGGCGGCAGGAAGCTGCCGAGCATCAGCACCAGCAGCGGGGCAAGCCACTTCGCGGACGGACCGGGCCCGGCGCTCGTGGATTGTGACGTCACCGCTGAGAGATAACATAACTTGCTTCTAGAACTCAATAGCTGGCCTAAGGATTTCCCACCCAGCGGATCCTCCGGCTGACCTTTCCGCGCACGACCCGGAGCTCGCCGCCGGCTCAGCCGCGGTCCGATGGGTGGACCGAGCCGTTACGTCCCGGCATTCCTGAGCCCATACTGCTGCCGGTTCATCCTGCGCTCGGGGGTCGGCGATGCGGAAGCTCGGTGAGCACGCGGTGGTCCTCGGCGCGAGCGTGGCGGGGCTGCTGGCCGCGCGCGCGGTGTCGGAGGCCTACCAGCGCGTGACGGTGGTCGAGCGGGATGTCCTTCCCGAGGTCAGCGCGAATCGCCGGGGCGTGCCACAGGGGCGTCATGCCCACGCGCTGCAGGCGGGCGGGTCGGAGGTCCTCGAGGAGCTGTTCCCCGGGTTCCTCTCCGAGCTCGCGGCCAGCGGGGTGCCGGTGCTGCGGGACCTGTCCGAAACGCACTTCAGCTTCGGCGGTCACCTGCTGTCCCAGCAACGGCACGGCCTGGCCGGCGTGGTCTACCTGTCGAGTCGGGCGCACCTGGAGCATCACCTGCGCGCGCGGGTGCGGGCGCTACCCAACGTCGAGATCGCCCAGCGGAGTGAGGTGACCGGCCTGCTCAGCGCCGGCGGCCGCGACCGGGTGACCGGTGCCCGGGTCCTGGATCACTCCGACCCGGGCACCGAGCAGAGCATCGAGGCCGACCTGGTCGTCGACGCGACCGGCAGGGGTGGTCGGATGGCAACGTGGCTACCGGCGTTGGGGTACCCGCCTCCGGCTGAGGAACGGTTCGCCGTCGACATCATGTACGTGAGCCGGCGGCTGCGGCTGCCCCCGGGAGCACTTGGCCCGACGCGGATGGTGCTGATCGGCGCGGTGCCCGGTAGGCCCACGACGCTGGCGCTGATCGCGCAGGAGGACGACTGGTGGATGCTCACGGTGGCCGGTTACGGCGGTCACCACCCGCCCGCCGGTGCCCAGGGCTCCCTCGAGTTCGCGGCGACGATGGCCCCCGCCCACATCCTTGCCGCGATCCGCGACGCCGAGCCGCTGGACGACCCGGTCACCAACCGTTTTCCCGCGAGCCTGCGCCGCGGCTACGAGCGGATGCCTCGGTTCCCCGCCGGGCTGCTGGCTTTCGGCGACGCGATCTGCAGCTTCAACCCGACCTACGGACAGGGCATGTCGATCGCGGCCCTGCAGGCCGTCGCGCTGCGGAAAAGTCTCGCCGATGGCGCGGAAGACCTGGCGCGACGGTTCTTCCGGGCCGCGGCGAAGCCTGTCGACGTCGCCTGGCGGTTGTCGCTGGGCGGTGACCTCGCTCTGCCGGAGGTGCCGGGACACCGCCCGCCGGCGGTCCGCGCGACGAACGCCTACCTGGACCGGGTGCTTCGTGTGGCCGAGACTGATTCCGGCCTCACCGAGCTGTTCCTCAAGGTCCTCGGCTTCCTCGAGCCGCCAACCGGGCTGTTTCGGCCGAGCGTCGTGGCACGCGTGCTGGCCGGCGGCCATCGCGGTCACGCCGCTGCTCCGCACGCCGGGCAGGCCGGTAGTGCTCGGGTGCCCCGGCGGTGAGAGTGCGGTCGGCTAGGAGCCCGGGACGGCGTAGGTGCCCTAGACGGCCGCGGAGAACGGCCGGTCGGCAGGGGCCAGACGGGGGGTGTCGGTGAGCGTCGGCGCCTCGTCGTGCTCGCTGTTCCCGATGGTGTTCCCGGCCACCGCGAGCCCGGCGCGGCCCGGCCGGACGAACTTGTAGCCGACGTTGCGCACGGTGCCGATCAGCTGCTCGTGCCCGGGGCCGAGCTTGGCGCGCAGGCGCCGCACGTGCACGTCGACGGTGCGGGTGCCGCCGAAGAAGTCGTAGCCCCAGACCTCCTGCAGCAGCTGGGCGCGGGTGAAGACCCGGCCGGCGTGCTGGGCGAGGTACTTGAGCAGCTCGAACTCCTTGTACGTGAGCTCGAGGGCGCGGCCTTTGAGTCGTGCGGTGTAGGTGGCCTCGTCGATGACCAGCTCGCCGAGCACCAGTGCGCTGCCACCGGCCTGGGCGTCCGCTCCCGCGCGGGAGCGCAGCAGCCGCAGCCGGGCGTCGATCTCGGCCGGCCCGGCGCCGGGCAGCAGGATGTCGTCGATGGCCCATTCCGAGGACACCGCGACCAGGCCGCCCTCGGTCAGCACGGCCACCACCGGCACCTCCATCCCGGTGGTCCCGAGCAGCCGGCACAGCCCGCGCGCGCCGACCAGGTCAACCCGCGCGTCGACCAGCACCGCGTCGTGCGGACCGGCATCGAGCAGCGCGGCGACCTCCGGGGCGGCGGTACGCACCCCGTGCGGCAGCAGCGACAGTGCCGGTAGCACCCGGTCAGGGGTGGGGTCGGCGGTGAGCAGCAGCAACTCCATGCCTGGCCTCCTCGGACATTACAGACCGGTCAAATCCGGGGAATACGCACGTAAGGGCAGGCTACCGGGAGAATTCGATTTCCAGAGTGTTCAGCGGGATTCCGCGGTCGACTTTGCACAGTGGTAACTGCGCTGTAATAGCACTACCGGTTCGGTGTGACGTGGAGCGCAGTTCACCGGGTGCGGGACGTGGCTCTGGGCATGTCCGCGGACCGGCTGTCCGGTCGGAGGCCGGTCGTCAGGTCGCCGGGACGGCTCGGCTGTGGACCTGCACCTGGTGTGGTTCCAGATCCGGGGTGTCGAGCGCGAAGCTGATGATGCGTTCCGGGTGGATGCGGATGATCGCCCCGCTGACGCGCGACGCGGAGTCGGTCGGCTCGGGGATCGCCTCGGCGCGCCCCCGGACCTCCAGCAACCGCACCCGCCACGGGTCGGTCGAGACCACGTCGTCGAGAACGAAAGCGACTCGGCCGTTGTCGGCCGATCGGCTGGCCGGTGCGGTAGTCGATCTCAGGATCGGTGAACGTCATGTCGCCCTCTCTCGGGCAGCCGGGTGGACGTCGGCGACGCTAATACCTCAACTAAACTTGAGGTCAATAGGGGACCGAGCCGAGCCGATCACCACTCGCGGTGACTGTCGAGTTCACCGCGTGAACGATGGAGTGACGCTACTCCATTCGGTGGACACTCTCTCAGGTTGCGTGACCACGTCACGTCGCCATCGTTGATCGAAGCACTCACACCGTCGTGAGAGATGGTGCCCGTTCGAGGCACCCGCCGACAGGCGAAGAGACGATCTAGGGGAGATATTCAGTGTTCATCAAGGCAGGCGTCGTTGTTGCTACCGCCGCGGTGGGGATCCTGGCAGTGAGCCCGTTGGCGTTTGCCAGTGACGACCACGGGCACCACCGCCACCACGGGGACCGGGCCGACGTGCAGAGTGGCCTGGTCAACCTCCAGCACATCGGTGCTCAGGTGCCCGTGCAGCTGTGCAACAACAGCATTCTTGAAGGCACTCTCGGAGTGCTGGCGGGCCACCAGCGCAACAGCGACAGCCACGACGGCAAGTGCGGCCAGCGCAACAGCGACGACGACTGAGCGTCGCGGCATTCGACAGACCGCTGCCCATGGTTATGGGCTGGCTGGGCTGGCTATGAGGACCGCCCATTTCGTCACGGGGAAGCTGGCGAGTGGGCCCGCCGGGGTCGGCGTTCGGGGAACGCCGGCCCCGGCTTTTCCGTGCGTCGGGCCGTAGGTGGGCCATTACCTGTGGTGATGACCGGTGGCCTTGACCTGTGGCGGTGGCCTCCGGGTTCAGGAGGTCAGGTCGGGCCGCGGCGGGGTCCGCTCGCCGGCCGCGACCGGCACCGTCACGGTGTTGCCCTCGGGCGGCAGTGGGCAGGTCGCGAACGCGGTGAACGCGCAGGGCAGGTTGACGGTCCGGTTGAGGTCGACGACCACGGTGCCGTCCTCCGCCGGGTCGCCGACCGCGAGGATCCGCCCGCCGCCGTAGGTTTCCTGGCCCGAGGTGGCATCGCGGAAGTGCAGGGACAGGCCGCCTTGTTTGCCGGGCAGTGCCACCAGAGTCTGCTGCTGGCCGTCGATGTCGAAGTGCACCTCGCCCACCGCGGTGAAGTAGTGGTGCAGGCCCTCCACGACGGCGTCGACGGTGATCGGGCTGGGGGTGGGGTAGGGCTCGTACCGCCCGGTCACCACCCAGCGCGCCTCCACCGGGTAGCTGGGGACGCCGTCGAACGCGGTGCGGGTGATCGCCTGTGGATCGCGGACCCGCAGCGCGTAGCTGTCGGTGCGGCGGATGACCTCGACACGCCGCGCGCCCACCGTCACGAGCACGCCGGGCTGGCCGTCCTTCGGCTCGATCCGGACTGTGCCGTCGACGGTCACTCCGTCGATCTCCAGCTCGTCGGCGGCGGCCGTGGTGGTCTCGGTGGTTGTCTCAGTGGTGATCTCGACTCCGCCGTCGTCGGTGGCGCGCCAACTGCCGGGCAGGTCGGGGTAGGTGGCGGCCGTGCTGGTCAGCCAGTGCAGGCCGGTGAGGCTCAGCCAACCGTGCGGCTCACGCAGCAGTGCCTCGCGCTCGGTGTGCCACGCCGTCCAGGTCTCGACGGGATCGGCGCCCTGAGCGGTGGTCGTTGGGGTGGTGGTCATGGGGTCTGCCCTCCGGTGGTGGACCTGTTGCACCTCGACACCGGATACAACCGCGGCGGGGCGGCCGGGCATACCAGCCGAGGCGAATTGCCGGGCCTCGGACAGGGAGCGCGGCCGGTCGCGGAGTGCAATGATCCAGCTGCTGATCACCGAAACCCGTCCGCCGGCGGTTCCAGAGCATGCCGGCCCAGGCCATTTCAGACCAAGAGGAGACCCGAATGTCCGAGCAGCCCGCGGCCCGCACCCGCTACCTCCGTTGCCCCTGTGGCGAGTCGATCGAGGCGGACAACGAGGACACCCTGGTGGAGCTGACCCAGGCGCACCTCAAGGCCAACCACCCGGGGCACGAGTACACCCGCGACCAGATCCTGTTCATGGCCACCTGAGCTGACCCGGGCCGCGGCGGGTCGGCGAAGGCCGGCGCGGGTACCGGAGTCTGTTGCACTCCGCCGGACTGGAGCGGCGGGCGCTCGGCTGGGTCGCGCTCGGCGGGTTCCTCGCGGCGCTGTGTCTCGGCGCGGCCTTCGGCGGCTGGCTGTTGCGCGCCGGGCCGGGGACCCGGGGCACCGGCCTTCGGCGGCGCGCGCCGCGATCGCCACCCTCGAGCGGGTCGATCGCGGCTACTACAGCGGGCCGGTCGGTTGGTCGGCCGAGGACGGGGACGGCGAGTGGGTCGTGACGATCCACAGCGCCGAGATCCGCGACCGGACGCTCCGGATGTTCGCCGGCGCGGGAGTGGTGGCCGGATCGGATCCCGAGGTGGAGCTCGCGGAGACGGGCGCCAAGCTTCGAACGATGCTCCACGCGCTCGGCACGACCGACGCGCTGTGAGTGATCTCCTTCTCCAGGATGAGAGGCTAGCCTTGCCTTAACTGTGGTCAGCGTTAATGCTTGGGCGCGCGGGACGATTGAAGGAGAGCGCGTCGATGAACGTCAGGGAAGCGGTCATCATTGCCGCGCACAGTATGCGAACGGCTCGGCTGCGGACCCTGCTCACCGCCATGGGCATCGTGCTCGGCGTCGCCGCGGTGATCGTCCTGGTCGGGCTGGGCGGCGGCATGCGGTCCGGTTTCAACGACAAGTTCGGGGCGCTCAGCACCTCCATCGTGGTCAGCAAGACCAACCAGGCCCAGCAGGGCGGCAACTCCGTCAAGAGCCTCACCGAGTCCGACATCACGGCGTTGACCAAGCCGGGCGCGGCGCCGCACATCGCGGCGGTGACCCCGCTCCGCAACGGCGCCGCCCTGATCAGTGTCGGCGACAAGGACTTCAAGGCGAGCGTCGCCGGTGCAACGTCGACCTATCTCCGGGTGCGCAACCGCTCGATCATGGCCGGTTCGATGTTCACCGACCAGGACAACCAAGACCGGGCCAGGGTCGTCGTGCTGGGAACGAAGGTCGTCCAATACCTGTTCAACGGTGACGTCGTAGCCGCCCTCAACTCCAACGTTCGCATCGGCCGCCTCACGATGCGGGTCGTCGGTGTGCTGGCCCCGGGCGGGGACGACCTGGACGGGGTCGGCGTGATGCCGCTCGACTCCTCGCGCGCCCTGTTCGCCGGTGGTCAGAACCTCAACGGCATCGGCGTCCTCGCGACCGACGTCAACTCGGTGCCGGCGGCGACCCAGGAGGTCAACCAGATCCTGGATGCCCAGCACGGGATCACCGACCCCGGCCAGCGCGACTACAACACCACGGCGATGGTCGCGCAGCTGGACCAGATCAACAAGTTCGTCGACCTGCTGCTGTTGTTCACAGTCTCGGTGGCCGGTGTCGCGCTGTTCGTCGGCGCGCTCGGGATCGCCAACATCATGCTGGTCACGGTGACCGAGCGGACCAGCGAGATCGGAATCCGCAAGGCGATCGGCGCCCGCAGCGGCGCGATCATGAAGCAGTTCCTCGTCGAGTCCATGGCGGTCTCCGGCGTCGGCGGGGTCGGTGGCGTGGTGTTGGGCATCGTGCTCGTCCTGGCCGGCCGGCAGCTGGTGCCCAGGATCCAGCCCGATCTCGGGCTGCCCGACCTGTCCGTGACGGGAATCGCGGTCGCGTTCGGGGTCAGCCTGGTCATCGGCCTGCTCGCCGGCAGCTACCCCGCTCGGCGGGCGTCCCGGCTGCACCCCATCGACGCGCTCCGCTACTAAGAGCGCGCCCGCTCGGTCGTCGCATCCCGTCACTGACAAGGTCCGGCAGGGAGTACAGCTATGCATTTCAGCGAGTCGCTGGTCATCGCGATCCGGAGCCTGCGGTCCGCTCGGCTGCGTACCACGCTGACCGCTCTGGGCGTCGTGGTCGGCGTCGCGGCGGTCATCTTCCTGGTGGCCCTGGGTAACGGGATGCGGGACGGCTTCAACAAGTCGTACGGCTCGCTCAACACCGCCATCGTCATCTCGAAGGCGAATGCCTCATCGCCCGGCGCCAACCCTTCGCGGAGCCTGACCGAGGACGACTCGGCGGCGTTGGCCGACAAGTCCCTGGCACCGGACATCGACAGCGTGACCCCGCTGCGCAACGGCGTCGCGGTCACCCGGTACCGCGATCGGAACTTCCGCGGCAACATCTCCGGAACGACACCGGGGTTCCTGCTGGTGCGGAACCGGAAGATGGCCGCCGGCTCCATGTTCACCGATCAGGACAACAAGGACCGGCTCAAGGTCGCGGTCATCGGTCCGAAGGTGCTCAAGTACCTCTTCGACGGCGATGTCCGGAGGGCCATCGGCGCGGACGTCTTCATCGGCCGGCTCGGCATGAAGGTGATCGGGGTGACGGAGCCCGGCGGTGACGACCAGGACGCCTTCGTGCTGGTGCCGATCAACTCCTCGCGGGGACTGTTCGCCGGCTCCAACTGGCTCAACGGGATCGGTGTCATGGCGCCCAGCGTTGCCCAGGTGCCGAAAGCGATCGACCAGATCAACCGGATACTCGACCAGCGGCACGACATCAGCGACCCCGGCTTCCGGGACTACACCACCTCCGCGCTGCTCATCCAGATCAACGAGATCAACAAATACCTGAAACTGATCAACTGGGTGACTCTGGTCGTCGGCGGCCTCACCCTGGTGATCGGGACACTCGGGGTCGCCAACATCATGCTGGTCACGGTCAACAACCGGACCCAGGAGATCGGGATCCGCAAGGCGATCGGCGCCCGCCGGAGCGCGATCAGGGGACAGTTCATGATCGAGTCTGTGGTACTCGCCGGCCTGGGTGGGCTGGTGGGGACCGTTCTCGGCGTAGGCCTCGTCCTCGCCGGCGCCAAGGTGATACCCCATTTCTGGCCGGAGTTGGGCGCACCGGGTGTCTCGATCTACATCGTGCTGGGCGTTTTCGCTGTCAGCCTGGGAATCGGGCTGATCGCGGGTTCCTATCCCGCCATCCGGGCCGCTCGACTGCACCCCATCGAAGCCCTCCGGTACTAGACGGTCGCCGAGGTGGTGGCTCAGTGACGGCGCGCACGCGGGTGGCCGCGCGCTCACAGGCGGCGGGCGGCCGCCGGTTACCGAGCTGCACACCAGGCAGGCATTTCCAGCGCTCAACCTGCACCGTGTGCAGCTCGGTAACAACAGGCGCGTGTGGTTACCGCTTGGGCCTGCTGGGTCAGCCGCCGCCGATGGTCCCGCTGGGCTGGGCGGGCGGCGCATTGACCTGGGGAAGCTGGATCACCTGGCCTTCCCGCAGCCCGGACAGGACCTGGGTGCTGCCGTCGCCGACGATGCCTGGCTGGAACGGCGTGCGCACCGGGTTGCCGTCCTGCCCGGGCACGTTCACGAACGTCTGGCCACCGTCCTTGAGCACGGCCGCGTTCGGTACCAGCAGAACGTTGTCCACCGCCTGGGTGGCCACCGACACCTCGGCGGTCTGCCCGGCGTGCAGGCGGGGATCGGACTCGGTGAGCAGGACCGTCGCGTAGTAGTTCGTCACGCCCGAGATGTTCACGCCGGTCGGTGCGACGGACAGCACCGTGCCATCGCGCTCCAGGTCCGGCACCGCGTCGAAGTTCACCTCGACCTTCTGGTTCGGGGACACCTTCGCGGCGTCGGACTCCTCGAACGGAACGACGACCTGGAACGTGTTCAGGTTGTTGAGCACGATGAACGCGCCACCACCGGGGCGGGTCGCGGAGAGCCCGGACGCGGCGTTGCCGGCCGCGTCGCTCGATGCCGCCGCACCGACGCCGGGGATTGCCGCGTCGCTGCCCGGGGACAGGGCGGTCGTCCCCGCTCCGGCGCCCAGATACTCGCCGACGGTACCGGTGATGGCCGAGACGGTGCCGCCGACCGGTGCCCGGAGAATGGTGTTGTTCACGTCGTTCTGGGCCAGTGCCACGGCGGCGCGGGCGGACTGCACCAGCGCGGCCTGCACGTCGATCGAGCCCGGCCGGTCGGACCTGGCGGTCCGCAGGCCGTTCCGGGCACTCACGAGCAGGGTGTTCGCGTTGGCCTTGGTCACGTCACCGTTGGCCTCGGCGATCTTCGAGTTGTGCTGGGCCGTCTTGTAAGCGGTCCTCGACGTGATGGCGGTGGTCCTGGCCGCCTTGTAGGCCGCCTCCTCCCCACCGGTACACGGCAGGACGGGCACGGGAGTGGTCGGGCAGGCGTCGTATGCCGCCTTTGCCTTCCGGAAAGCCTTCAGGTCCTCCTCGTACTTGGCCCTGGCGGTCTTTACGTTGAAGTGCGCAAGTGAGACCTGCTCGTCGACGGCCTTCTTGGTCTTGTCGTAGAACCGTTCCGCCGCGTCCAGGGCGTCCTTGCCGTTCGGCACAGTGACGCCGGCGATCAGCCGGTCCAGCTGGGCCTGCTGCTGCGCCAGCAACGCGGACTGCTGGTTGAGGGTCTGCCGGAAGATGTAGTCGTCCTCGCGGGCGAGGATCTGGCCCGGCGTGACCGTGTCGCCCACCTTGATCATCAGCTCGACGAGCTTCGCCCCTTTTTGGAAGCCGATGTTCTGCGACGTCACGGGGGTGAGGGCACCCGAGGCTGCCACCTTCATGGCCACGGTGCCGCGCTCGACACGAGCCGTCGGGGGAGCGGTCGGCGCGGCCCCGCATGCCGATGCCACCGTGACTACCGCGAGGGCCAGGGACACCGCGCCGGCCCGGCACAATCGCGGGCCACCGCGTCTCGCAGTCCTAGTCATCAACTATGTACCTTTCATACCGGCTCCGCGGTAATCGGGGGTAACCGCGGAGAATGGGGGAGCGATTGTGCGATTTGGTTCGTGGGGATCGCTGAGAATTCGAGACCGGTATCGCCCGCTCGGGGTTGCGGGTGGGAACCGTTTGTCAGGACGCCTTATTCGTTCAGTTCGACCACGGAGCGATTCTCCGGGGCCCGGTCGCCGACGATCTTCCCGTCGCGCAAGGTGATGATCCGCTTGGCGAAATTGGCCACGTCGTTCTCGTGGGTGATCAGGATGACCGTGCGCCCGGTGTTGTTCAGCTCGACCAGCAGTTTCATGATTTCGAGCGTGGAGGCGCTGTCCAGGTTCCCGGTCGGTTCGTCCGCCAGGATCATCACCGGGTCGGTCACGATCGCCCGGGCGATCGCCACCCGCTGCTGTTGGCCGCCGGAGAGCTCACTGGGCAGGTGTTTCGCCCGGTTGGCCAGGCCGACCTTTTCCAGAGCGGCGTTGGCGTGTTCGCGCCGCGCGCTGATGCCGGCATAGACCATGGGGAGCTCGACGTTGCGCACCGCCGTGGTGCGGGGGATCAGGTTGAACGACTGGAACACGAACCCGATCTTCCGATTGCGGATCTCGGCCACCCGGGCGTCGGGATGGCCTACCCGCGGGAATGCGGACACGGGACACCGATGACTGAGGAGGCCGAGACGCGGCAGACCGCTGCCGGTGAGCCGCGCCACAGCGGGCCATTCAGCATGGCCACCCCAAGTATTAGTCATCCCTGCTCCCCATTAGGTGAGGCTAACAGAATACCTAAGATGATCCTCAAGGTCCACGGCCCACAAACTCACGATCAAGGCGTTGTGTGCTATTCGCACTGATGGGGCGAAGTGGCGATCACAAGTAGTCATCGCAATCGCGGCGCCGCCACTCTTCTGGTGTGACAGAAGGGCACAGTTGAGTCTTCACCGACCAATTTGATGGCAGACAGTGAACGGCGGCTGGTCTGGCCGGTGTTTCGCGCGGAGTTTTGCGCCGGTCAGGCGCTCTGGTTGGTCTGACTGTCATCCAGGGCCGACGATCGCGTCACCTGCGCGGGAACTCCGCTGTTGGTGGGAGCGGCATCCTCCGGGCGCGCCCGGCGCAGCCAGGCGTCCTCGAGCCGTTCGGCCTGGTCGACGGTGAGGATGCTGGACGGGCACGAGACCCGCATGCCCAGGACTGCCGCGACGGGCAGCAGTTGCCGGCTCGTGGTGCCCAGCGCGCGTGCTACGTCGCGGACCTGCGCGAGCGGTTCGACCAGGCGGAGATAGCGTGACATGGTGACCTCGTGTGGGGGAGCGAAGCGATCACCGACCGTGTCTGACCGGTGATCGGCGGGGGATGTCGCAGCCATAGACCGTAGTGCCGTTGACCGGAAGTCTCGGATTTGCGCGACATCTAGGGGCCAACGGTTCGGCTCCTGCGGTGAAGGGTGTGGTCCGGGGTCACCGGAGCACGAGCCAGGCCGTGACGGGCACCGAGACGACGCTGACGAGCGTCGAGAGAGCGATCGCGGCGGACACCCGTTCGGCATCGGCGCCGTAACGCTGCGCCATCACGTAGATGTTGCCGGCCGAGGGCAGCGCGGCGATCAGTACGCCGGCCTGGACCAGGACGTGTTCGACCGCCAGCAGCCGGTCCAGCACGCACCAGACGATTGCCGGGTACAGCGCGAGCTTTGCCGCTGTGATCCCGGACGCGGCGAGCATCGTCGCCCGGTCCAGGCGCTGGGCGGCCAGTGCGCCGCCGAGCGCGAACAGCGCGGTCGGGCCGGCCGCCCCGCCGAGGAAGCCGAGGAAGTGCCCGATCGGTTCGGGCAGCGACAGGCCCGCCGCCGCGATCGCCGCGCCCAGCACGATCGCGGCCACGATGGGATTCAGGACCGTGCCGCGCAGCACCAGCCGGCCGACGCTCGCGCCGTCGCGGCTCGCGGCGCTCATCAGCACGCCGCCCACCGACAGCAGAACCATTACCTCCGCCAGGATCGCCATGGCGAGCGGCCCCGCCGCCCGGTCGCCGAAGAACGCCAGCATCAGCGGTAATCCGAGGAAGCCGAGATTGCTGACGGCCGCCGTGGTGGCCCGCGCGCCCGCCGCGCCGAGTGGCTGGCCGGCGACCGCGCGGGAGAGACCGAGGGTGAGCGCGAAGACGAGGGCGCCGCTCCCGAGGTAGCCGGCGTAGAAGGTCGCGTCGAACGACTCCCTGATCGGTTGTCCGGCGATCAACAGCAGGACGAGGGCGGGCAGGCCGTAGCGGAAGGAGAACGCCCCGAGCGCATCGAGCGCATCGGGTTTCACGACGCGGGTCCGCACCGCCGCCCAGCCCAGTGCGACAACCCCGAAGATCGGCAGGCTGAGCAGGACGAACCGGATCACCTGGCGGAGAGCGTGCGTTGCTCGATCGCGTGGATCACGGCCACCATGTCGGCGCCGTCGAGACCGAGCGCGCGCGTTTCGCCGTACAACGCAAAACAGACGTCGAGCAGTGGTGAGGCGATCTGGGACTTCCGCGCGGCCGCCGCGATCAACCGGCTGACCTCGAGAACGTTCGAGATCGCGCCCTCCACCGCGAAATCCTCCGCGACCAGCTTCGCGGCCTTGACCCGCGAGACACTGCTCGCCATCGGGCCGGCGTCCAGAACGGCCACGAACTGGTCGAGGTCCAGCCCTTGGCTGCCAGCGAAGTGTGTCGCCTCGGCGAGGCCGGTGACCATGGTGATCAGGAACAGGTTTACCGAGAGCTTCATGAGCAGCGCGTTCGGCACCGGTCCGCAGAACACGGTGTCCCGGCACATCGGTCCGAGCAGCGGGCGGACCGCCGCCGTGTCCGCCTGCTCGCCGGCGAGCATCGCCACCAGTTGCCCGGCCTCCGCCGGCTTCAGCGAGCCGGAGACGGGGGCCTCGACGTAGCTGCCGCCGGCGGCCCGGACATCGGCTTCGAGCCCGCGCGAGTAGTCGGGTGCGGTCGTCCCCATCTGGACGATGGTGTGTCCCGCGACGGTCGCGCCGAAGGCCGGCGTGCCACGGCCAAGCGCGGAGTCGATCGCGGCCCCGTCGGCGAGCATGAGGATCACCACGCGAGCCCGCTCGAACACCTCGGCCGGTCCGGTTGCCACCGCGGCGCCGGCCGCGCGCAGTGCCTCGCTCCTCGCGGCGGTGCGGTTCCACACGACGAGGGGAGTCGCGGAGCGGGCCAGATTGAGCGCCATGGGCTGCCCCATCACACCGAGACCGATGAAACCCACGTCCACGGCTGCCCCACCTCTCCTCGCCGGCGGTCGCCGCCGCGCTTGTGGACTATGACAGCGGTCATGATAATGGCGACCATGACGCCTGTCATAGTCGATTCCGGTCGGGGACCTCGCGAGCGGATGGTCTTCAGCGCCGCTCAGCTCATCCGGCGCGACGGGGTCGCGGCGACGGGGATGCGTGACGTCGCGGCCCACGCGCAGGCGCCCCGCGGCTCGCTCCAGCACTACTTCCCGGGTGGCAAGGAGCAGCTGGTCAACGAGGCCGTGGACTGGGGCGGGCGCTATGCCGGTGGCAGCATCGACCGGTTCCTGGCCGCCCTGCCGCAACCGTCGCCGAGCGGCCTGTTCGCCGCGATGGTGAGCCAGTGGACCGACGAGTTCCGGACGGACGGGTTCGGCGCGGGCTGCCCGGTCGCCGCCGCAACGGTGGACAGTGCGCACTCCGTCGAGTCCACCAGGGCCGCCGCGGCCGCCGCCTTCGCGGGTTGGCGCCGGCCGATCACGAGTGCGTTGACCCAGATGGGGGTGCCGGCGCCCCGAGCCGAGTCACTTGCCACGCTCATGGTCAGTGCGTTGGAGGGAGCGGTCCTGATCGCGCGGTCCGAACAGGACGTGCGTGCTCTCACGACTGTCACGCGGGAGCTGGGACCGCTCCTGGACGGGGCCGTGACGAGCTGAGGCGGCCCCGGGGCCCTGGTGTCCCGGCGGAGCGGGTCAGGGGAGCGGAGCGGGCCGCGGTGGTGTGCCGGTGCTGGTGAACAGCGTGACCGGGGTCCCGCCGGCGACGTTGCCCTGCGGGCTCTGGCTGATGACCTGCCCTGCCGGCGCGGCGGAGGCCAGTGCGCCGACCCGGACCGGGTAGCCGGCGAGCCTGAGGGTCTGCTCGGCGGCCGCGCGCTGCTCGCCGACGAGGTAAGGCACCACCTGGCCATGGTCGCCGGCCTCCAGGTAGGCGGGGTCCGGGCCGGGGGTCAGCGGCTGGTCCGGCTGGTTGCCCAGGATCTGGTCCATGGCCTGGAAGTAGGGCGGTGCCGCGACCGTGCCGCCGAACGCGCCGTGCCCGCAGTCGCCGAGGTGCACCGGCGGCCCGGGGCACAGCTCGCGCGGCCGTCGGCCGTCCGCGAACAACATGGAGGACGCGGCATAGCCGTCCACACCGCCGACGAAGGCCACCGACTCGCTGGAGTTGGTGGTGCCGGTCTTGCCCATGTCCGGGCGGTCCCAGCCGGCGGCCTTGGCCGCCGCGGCGGAGGTACCGATCTTGGTGTCCTGGCTCAGCCCGGCGAGCAGGGTGTCCGCCAGCCCGCTGGATACGACCTGCTCGCACGGTTCCTGCTGGATGGCCACCGGTCGGCCGTTGCGGTCGGTCACCGAGAGCACCGGGCTGGGCGGGCACCAGCGGCCGTGGTCGACGAGCGTGGCGCTGACGTTGGCCATCTCCAGGGTGCTCACCGGACTGTCGCCGAGGGTGAAGGAGAGCAGGTTCTGGAAGTACCGCGACTGGGGCTCGTCGTAGCGCGGGTCCCGGGACAACGGGTCACCCGGGTCGGTCACCGGGGCGGCCCCCGCATCGTTGCTCTGCAGTGTCTGGCGCAGCCCGAGCCGCTGTGCCATCCGCAGCACCGCCGGCATGCCCGTGCGGCTCTCCAGGTCTACGAAGGCAACGTTCGGCGAAGTGGCCAGCGCGTTCTGCAGGCTGATCGGGTCGGGGTAGCTGGTGCCGTCGTTCTGCACCGGGTAGCAGTGGGTGTAGCGGTTGGTGACCGGCGGGGTGAAGCAGGCCGAGGACGGGTTGGCCAGGGCGGAGTTGAAGCCGACCACCCCCTGCTCCAGGGCGGCGGCGGTGGTGAAGATCTTGAAGGAGGAACCCGCGCCGAATACGTTGCTGGGGTCGGCCACCAGGTTCGTGTACACCTCGCCGGCCGACGCATCGGTGCCCAGGTTGCGGTTGGCGGCCATCGCCAGCACCTCGTGGCCGCCGTCCTGGGGTCTGATCAGGGCGAACGTGTTGGCGACGCCGTCCGCGGCTGCCGGCACGTTGCGTTCCACGGCCGCCTTCACCGCGGCGCTGGCCGAGGGGTCCATGGTGGTGTGGATCGTGTAGCCGCCGGTGTCCAGCTGGTCGGCGGTGAACCCGGCCTGCCGCAGGTAGCGGACCACATAGTCGCAGAAGAACCCGGCATCCGGCGCGGCGGAGAGGCAGCTGCCACCCGGCACGGTGGGGCCACCGGCCACCACACCGAGCGGGCTCGCCTTGGCCGGCGCCGCCAGGGACGGGGGCAGCGACCCGGCGGCGACCATCGCGTCGATCACCAGGTTCCGCCGCGCCAGTGCCTGGTCGGGGTGGGTGTAGGGGTTGTACAGGTTGGGGTTATTGACCATGCCGGCCAGCAGGGCGGCCTGCGGAACGCCCAGTTGGGCCGGGGTGGTGTGGAAGTACGCGGCCGCCGCGGCGCCGACCCCGTAGATGTTCCCGGAGAACTCCACCAGGTCCAGGTAGCCGGCCAGGATGTCGTTCTTCGGAGTGTTGCGGTCCACCACGATCGCCATCTCCGCCTCGCGCAGCTTGCGGGCGACGGTGTCGGCGCGGTCGGCCTGCTGGTTGGCGGGATCGTTCCGGTCCACCACGTTGATCAGGTAGTTCTTGACGTACTGCTGGGTGATGGTGGAGCCGCCCTGGAGTCCGCCGCCCGAGCTGTCGTGCAGCATCGCCCGGAGCGTGGCGAGCGGGTCGATGCCCTGGTCGGAGTAGAACCGGCGGTCCTCCACCGAGATGATGGCGGCCTTCATCGCGTTCGAGATCTGGTCGAAGGTGGCGGGCAACCGGTACTGGTCGTACAGGTAGGCGAGCGGGGCGCCGGTGCGATCCAGCACCGTGGTGACCAGCGGCAGCTGGGCGGTGCTCAGCTGGGCGTCGACGACGGTACTGGAGACGCGCTTCGCCGAGTCGGTGATCTGGTTGGCCAACACGCCCACACCCACCACAACAGGGCTGACCATTGTCGCCAGCAGGACGCCGGCGAGTAGTACCGCGCCCCCCAGTCGCATGAGTTTGATCCGTGCGGGCACTCCCGCGACGGTACCCACCGCCCCTGTGATTTCGATGAGATCGTCGCGGCTGCTCAGTCGACGGGTGTGCGGGGGTCGCCTCCGTAGCGGGGGACCACCGAGTAGACCTTGAGATCGGCCGGTGTGCCCTTGGCCCGGAACCCGCGTCGCCGCCGCACGGTGTAGAGCTCGGCGTCGACGTCGGCGAGCGCCGGTCCGGACACCAGAACCTCTCCGCCCGCCGCCGCGCCGGCGACCCGCGCGGCCACGTTGACGTCCACCCCGATGTAGTCCCGGCCGACCTTGCGGGGATGGCCGCTGTGCAACCCGGTCCGCAGCTGTGGCCGGTAGCCGTCCAGGGTGATCGCGCTGACCGCCGTGCACGCCTCGTGGGCCGCCTCGATGGCCGGAGCGGGAGAGGCGAAGACCGCCATCAGTCCGTCGCCGAGCGACTTGACCACGCTGCCGCCGTGCCGCGCGATGGCGGTCTCGCTCACCCGCCCGACGTCCCGGAGGAGCCGGAGCACGTGGTCGTCGCCGACCTTCAGCGCCCAGTCGGAGAAGCCGACCAGGTCGGTGAACAGGATGGTGACCGCAGCGTTGTTGCGGCCGATGCCCCGGGACCGGGTGAGCGCCTGCCACACCTGGATGCCGGCGAGACCGAGCTCGCGGGTGGCGCTCGGCTGGTCCGCACTGACCTCTGTGATGAGCCGCGCGATCCGGTCCGAGGCGCGGTCGCCCGATGGTCCGGCCTCGTACAGCTGGCTTCCCCCGGGGGCGATGCGGCGCAGCGTGCCCACGGCCTTCAGCACACCCTGGTTCCGATCGGTCCTGCGCCAGCCGTCGCGGAACTTGGCCAGCGAGTTCTCCGGTGCCGGGTGGGCGGGACCGCCGCCCGCGCGCCCGCCGGGGGATGCCCCGGGATCAAGCTCGTCGCTCACCCCCGGAACCCTAGTGCGTGCGTGATCATGCGGCGGCGGTTACCGGCGGGAGGTCACCAGGCGTCCGGCCAGCAGCTGAGCGGTGACATCGGCGACCCGGCCACCGAGCTGCCGGCAGGTGCGGACGTCGGAGTCGTGCATGCGGTCGGCTCCGACGTCGGTGTCGGTCTGCGCGCCGGCGCCGAGGAAGAACCCGAGTCGGTTCAGGTCCTCCTCGCTGGCGGTCGTGCTGCTCCAACCTGGGCCGAGCCCGAGGTTCACCCAGTGCATGTGGTGCTGGGCGGCCAGCACCACCAACGAGGTCAGCGCGTGCAGCTTGTCGCCGCTCTTGGATCCGGAGTTGGTGAACCCGGCGGCGACCTTGTCCTGCCAGGAGCCCTGGACACAGCGCCCCGAGGTCGCCTCGGCGAACGTCTGGAACCCGGCCGACACGTTGCCCATATACGTGGGGGTGCCGAACACGATGGCGTCCGCCCCGTCGAGGGCGGCCCAGTCCGACTCGGTGATGTTGTCGACGGCGAGCGCGGTGGCGGTGGCGTCGGCCTGTCGAGCGCCGTCCGCCACAGCCTCGGCGAGGACGGCGGTGTGTCCCCATCCGGAGTGGTAGGCGACGACTACGGCGGGTCGGTTCATGCGGGGCTCCTGCACGTCGTCGAGGTGGGGCGGGTCATGACACGAGTATCGCATTGACTGTATATACGCACAAACGGATATAAGTCAGCCGCACCAGGCCGCCGCGTTGATGGCGTGACCGCCCGCCGCGCCGGCCCCGGGCTCGGCCGGCCCGGGCCCGGGGGGGTGTGGGGGCCGGTCGGGTGTGGGGCCCGTTGTGCTGCAGGAGCTGGGCGACCCGCGGTAGCCGGCCTGGTCGAACGGCCGCCCGGCGAGCTGCACGGACGTGCACCGCGCCGGCTGAGCCTGGGTGTGGCACACCTAGGAGAGCTCACCCTTCTTCCGAGGGTGCGTGGCGGCCACTGTTGACCTCAGTGGTCCGGCGCTCCGCCGCTGCGTCGAGCGGCCAGATCACCCACCGCACGCTCCAGTTGGACACGGTCCCCGGAGGACACAGTCATGCCCGTCAGATTCGATGCCGACTTCACCCTGACCATCAACGGCAACGGGGTGGCGGGCGCATCGTCGTTCGACGTCCTCAACCCCGCCGACGAGACCGTGGTGGCCCAGGCGCCCGACTGCTCGAGTGAGCAGCTCGACGACGCGGTCGCGGCGGCCCGCGACGCCGTTCCCGCGTGGTCGGCCCGACCCATCGGGGAACGCCGGAGGTTCCTGCTCGAGATGGCCGCCGCCATCGACGCCCACGCCGAACCGCTCAGGCGGCTGTTGACCGCGGAGCAGGGCAAGACGCTCGACGATGCCGCGACGGAGATCCTCGGCGCCGGTTACTGGCTCCGGGAGACGGCGAAGCTGGAGTTGCCGGAGGTCGTGAACGAGGACAGCGAGGTCCGCCGGTCGATCACGCGCCACGTGGCCCTCGGCGTCGTGGGTGCGATCGCCCCGTGGAACTTCCCGCTCGGCCTGGCCGCCTTCAAGCTCGGCCCCGCCCTGCTGGCCGGCAACACGGTTGTCCTGAAGCCGTCACCGTTCACGCCGCTGATGACCCTGAAGGTGGGCGAGCTGCTGCGTGGCGTGCTGCCCGACGGGGTGCTGAACGTCGTGTCCGGCGGGGACGACCTGGGGCCGTGGATGACGGCTCACCCGGGTATCGACAAGATCGGCTTCACCGGCTCGACGCAGACCGGGCGCAAGGTCATGGCCAGCGCGGCGGCGTCGTTGAAGCGGGTCACGCTGGAGCTCGGCGGCAACGATCCGGCGATCGTGCTTCCCGACATCGACGTTCCCTCGGTCGCCGAGAAGCTGTTCTGGGGCGCGTTCGGCAACAGTGGCCAGGTCTGCCTCGCGGCCAAGCGGGTGTACATCCACGCGGACGTCTACGAGCCGCTGAAGCGTGCGCTTGTCGACATCGTCAGGACCGTGCAGGTCGGCGACGGGGCGGAGCACGGCGTCCAGCTCGGGCCGATCCAGAACCGTTCCCAGTACGAGCGGGTCCTCGACCTCATCCGGGATGCGAAGGACGCGGGCTTCGAGTTCCTCATCGGGGGGCTCCCGGAGGAGCAGAAGGGCTACTTCGTCCCGCTGACGATCCTCGACAACCCGCCGGAGGACTCCCGGATCGTCCAGGAGGAACAGTTCGGACCGGTTCTCCCGCTGCTGCGGTACGACGACATCGACGATGCGATCGCCCGCGCCAACGCGAGTGAATACGGGCTGGGCGCGTCGGTCTGGTCCGGCGACCCGGACCGGGCCCTCGCGGTCGGCCAGCGGCTGCTGGCCGGGACCGTCTGGATCAACGAGATCCAGCACCTGACCCCGTCGGTCACCTTCGCCGGTCACAAGCAGTCGGGCGTCGGTACCGAGAACGGGCTCGAAGGGCTGCTGGAGTACACGGTGCCGAGGACCATCACGGTCCGGCGGAACCAGGAGGTGAGTTGACCGTGGCGGACATCGGGGTGGACATCGGGATCTGCTCGATGCAGACGCACTACACCGTCCAACCGGTCGAGCTGGCCCGCTGGGCCGAGGCCGAAGGCTTCGACTCGGTCTTCTTCGGTGAGCACTCGCACCTGCCCGCCAAGCGCGAGACGCGGTTCCTGCTCGAGGGCGCCGAGATGCCCGACTACTTCCGGGAGATCTCCGACCCGATCGTCTGCATGACCGCCGCCGCCGCCGTGACCGAGCGGCTCAAGGTCGGGACCTCGGTGTGTCTGGTACCCGAGCGCCATCCGATCACGTTGGCGAAGACGGTCAGCTGCGTGGACCTTGTTGCCCAGGGGCGCCTGGTCCTGGGTATCGGTGCCGGGTGGAACGCGGAGGAGTTGCGCGATCACGGTGTCGAGCACCGGGACCGCTGGAAGGTCACCCGCGAACGGGTGCTGGCGATGCGCCAGATCTGGGACAACGACATCGCCGAGTTCCACGGCGAGTTCGTGAACTTCGATCCGCTGTACTGCGCGCCCAAACCGGTCCAACCCGGCGGACCGCCGGTGCTGATCGGGGCGGCGGCCACCGAACGGATCGCGCGGCACATCCTCGAGTACTGCGACGGCTGGCTACCGATGGACGGCCAGAACGACCTCGAGCTGGGGATGGCCAACATTCGTGCGGAGGCCGACCGGGTCGGTCGGCCGATCACGGATCTCGACTTCACCGTGATAACCGGATATCAGCTGGCCGGTGTCGACGGCAGCGCCCGGCGCATCGGTGAACTCGCCGACATGGGTTTCAACCGCATTCTGCTGCTGCTCGCGCCGAGTGACACCGAGACCCAATGGGCGGAGCTGCGCCGGTTCGCCGAACTGCTGCGGGCCGCCGGCTGAGGATCACCGGGCCGCCCGCAACGACGTTTCCCGGCGTTTACCGGCTGTCGATGCTAGGAATGGCACGGCGGTGCAGGTCGGGGGTCGAGCTCCCGCTTCGGCGGCTTGGCCGGCTCGGGTCCGGGGGGCAGCACGGTCACGGGCTCGAAACATCGTGAGCTCGCGGTCGGGGAACTGCCGAGGCCGAGAACGTGCGAGGTGCTCGTGACCGCGGGTGTCACCCCCGGGACCAGCACGAACGCGAGAGTCGCGAGGGTGGCGGCAACCGGCAGCTGCGCCTTCCACAGCCGTGCCTTCCACCGGGAAGAGTTGCGCATGTCCATGTCAGTTGCCCCTCGGAATCGGATGCTTCCACTGACCTGGACGGTGTCATCCCAGGCGCCCGCCATCGATGGTGTGCGCCCCCGCGCAATCGGGGAGTACCCCCGGATCCCTGGTGGTGCTGGCCCGCCGCCGGCTACGCACTCACCGACGCCCGGCCGATTGATATCGACCGTTGACGCGGGCGCGCTGTCGGGGGAACCTGGCCCCCCGGTCGAAGGGCACAGAAATGGCAGATCCAGCGGCGGACTCCGGGTTCGAGGTCTACGACTCGAACTCGATGGAGTGGGACGAGCTCCACATCGACCAGCTCGGCAGAGGTGTACCTATCAAGGCCTTCACCTCGGACCCCGAGACGGGAATGAGCTGCCAACTCATCAAGTACAAGGCCGGGTTCATCAACCCCTGGCACACGCACAACTGCGCGCACGGGCTCTACGTCCTGAGCGGAACTCTGCGAACCCACAAGGGAGAATTTCCGGCCGGGAACTTCGTCTGGCTCCCGGAGGGGATGACCATGTTCCACGGGGCCACCGAGGAAGAGGACTGCGTGATCCTCTTCATCACCAACAAGCCCTTCGACATCCACTTCCCGTTCGAGGACGAGGCGGACGGCAGCCCCGAACAGCAGGCCGGCCGAGACCGCGCCGCCCAGTGTTCGATGGAGTCGGTGCGGTAGTCCCTGCGAGCTGTCCGCGGCCCCGCCCCGGCGCGACGGAGTCGGCGCAGGTCAGCTGACAGCCCGGCCCGGCCCGGTCACACCTCGACGTGGGCTTTCACTCCGCTGTTCCGGGCCTTGCCCGAACGCATGGTCAGGCCCAGCAGCACGCCGCCGGCACACATCAGCGCCACCACGTAGAACGCGTTGGCGTAGGTCTGGGTGGTCACCGCCTTGGTCAGCTCGGTGTACATGCCGGTCAGGCCCGCGCGTCCTTGACTCTGGGCGGCCGCGATCGCCGGCGGGGTCTGGGCGCCGGAACCCACCAGCAGGCTTCGGTCGGCCATCAGTTGTGCGCCCTGGCTGGTGTTCATACTGCCGAACACCGCCACCGCGACGCTGGAGGCCACCCGCTGCATCACGTTGTTCATGGCGCTGCCCGCCGCGGTGAGCGCGGTCGGCAGCGAGGAGACGCCCGCGGTGATGATCGGCATCATGGACAGGCCGATGCCGACGTTGCGGATCGCCAGCCACATCTCGATGTCGATCCGTGGGGTGGTGGGGGTCATCTGGGCCAGTAGGTAGGACCCGTAACCCATGATCGCCATCCCGATGGCGATCGGGTAGCGCGGCCCGATCTTGTCGTAGATCCTGCCGGCGATCGGCATCAACACGACAAGGACCAGGGCGCCGGGTACCAACACCAGGCCGGAGTCCAGTTCCTGCAGGCCCTGCACCCGCTGCAGGTACTGGGGCAGGAAGTACAGCGCGGAGAACAGGCCGGTGACCCCGATCCCGAGCAGCAGCAGCGACTGTGTGTAGGCGGGGGAGGAGAATATCCGCAGGTCCAGCAGGGGAGTGTCGACCTCGAGCTCGATGATGACGAAGAGCGCGAGGCTGAACGCCCCGGACACGAACAGGCCCAGGATGCGGTATCCGGTCCAGCCCCAGTCCTCGCCCTCGGAGAACGCCAGCAACATGGCGAACAGGCCGTAGGCGATGGTGACGAAGCCCCCGAAGTCGAATCTCGGCCACGTAGTGGGGTGGATCCGGGGGAACACGATGATCGCGAGGGTGGTGCCCACGATCCCGATCGGCACGTTGATGAAGAAGATCAGCCGCCAGTCGACATACTCGACGAGGAAACCGCCCAGGGTCGGGCCGACCGCCGGGGCGACGACAATGCCCAGCCCGTAGATGCCCATCGCCGTGCCGATCTTCTCTCTCGGCACGATCTGGTACAGGATGATCAGCGTCACCACGGGCAGGACGCCGCCCGGGATGGCCTGGATGACCCGGAAAATGATCATCGTGTCCAGGTCCCAGGCCAGCCCGCAGAGTGCGGAGGCGAGGGCGAACCCGATCATTGCCAGGATGTAGAGCCGGGTCTGGCCGATGCGCAGGCCGAGCCAGCCGGTGAGCGGGACGATCACGCCGAGGGCGAGGGTGTAACCGGTGACCACCCACTCGATGTCATCGGTCGAGGCGTTCAGGTCGACCTGCATCCGCGGGATGGCGACGTTGACGATGCTCGTGTCCAGGACGGACATGAAGCTGCCGACGATCAGCACGGACAGGGGCACGATCCAGTTCGTCTGAGTGCCGCTGGGCCGTTGGGCGGTAGCCGTGCTCACCGGTTCACCTCCGGGATGTGGTGGGCCTGGCGGACCACGGCGCGCACCACCTGAATACTGAGTTGCAATTTAGAACTTAGCAGCTCTCGCCGGGTGTGCCGATGGACCCGAAGGAAAGGTGAGGGAGGAGACAGCCGCCGTTCCGTGTCGAATCCCGGCCGGCGGGGCTCGCTCGCGAGACCGGCCGTTATCGGCGCGGCTCCGGTCTTGACGAGAGGGATGGTCATTGCAGACACTGAGTGTCTGAAGAAACTCAGTGTCTCGAGATGCTCAGTATCTGAAGACGCGCAGTATCCGAAGACGCTCCGGATCTGAAGACGCTCAGAGCCGAGCTCGGCCCAGGAGGTGCCCAACCGGATGAGCGGCCGCGCACCGAACTGGCTGGTACCGCTGCTGGTGCTGATCATCGGCACGTTCGTCTCGGTGCTCGACGTCAGCATCGTCAACGTCGCCATTCCGGACATCCAGAAGGAGTTCGGAACCAGTGTCGAGGACATCCAGTGGATCTCCACGGCGTACTCGCTGACCCTCGGTGTACTGGTGCCCGCCAGTGGCTGGCTGGCCGATCGGTTCGGCCTGCGCCGGGTGTACATCATCTCGCTGGTCGGGTTCGCGGTGACCTCGGCGCTGTGCGGCCTTGCCTGGGACCTGCCCAGCATGGTCGTGTTCCGGATCCTGCAGGCCGTGCCGGGCGGAGTACTGCCGGTCGTCACGATGTCGATGGTCTACAAGATCGTGCCGCCCGGCGAGATCGGTACCGCGATGGGCATCTACGGCCTCGGGGTGGTCTTCGCCCCGGCCGCCGGCCCCACCCTCGGCGGCTACCTCGTCGAGTACGTCGACTGGCGGCTGATCTTCTTCATCAACGTCCCGATCGGCCTGCTCGGCGCGGTGGCCGCGTACCTGGTCCTGACCGAGTTCGCCCGACCACCCATCGCCAGGTTCGACGTGTGGGGCTTTCTCACCATCGCGACGGGGCTGTTCGCGCTGCTGTTGGCCTTCACCAAGGCCGAGACCTGGGGCTGGGACTCGTACCGCATTCTGATGCTGATCGTGGGCGGGGTCATCTGCCTGGCCTTCTTCGTGGTCATCGAGCTCGAGGTCGAGGCGCCGCTGCTCGATGTCCGGCTGTTCAAGCTGTGGCCGTTCACCAATTCGCTGTTGCTGCTCACCGCGCTGTTCGTCGGCCTGTTCGCGGTGTTGTTCTACATTCCGCTGTTCCTGCAGACCGGCCAGGGAATCCTGCCGCTGCACGCCGGGCTGATCCTGTTGCCCGAAGCGATCGTGATGGGGGTGATCACGCCGTTCTCCGGTTTGCTCTACGACAGGATCGGGCCGCGCTGGCCCAGCGTGATCGGGCTGGCCGTCGCCGCCTACGGCTCCTACCTGCTCTGTGGGATCACCGCTGACGTCCCGGAGAGTCAGATCATCCTGTGGACGTGCGTGCGGGGGGCGGGCAACGGGCTGGCCATGATGTGCATCATCACGGCCGGGCTCGCGGTGGTGCCGGCGCACCAGGTCAACGGTGCGGGTGCGATCAACAACGTCGCCCAGCGGGTCGCCTCCGCGCTGGGGCTTGCGCTGCTGGTGGCCATGGAGACGGCGACGCAGGCCCAACTCACCGCGGACCGGTCGGCGCTCATTCCGGCGAACGCCCTCGGCGGCGGGGCACCGGACGCGCAGGCCCTCTACCCGGTGTGGATGCGCCTGCAGCTGGAGGTGACCGCGAGCGCCTACAGCAATGTGTTCCTGGTGACCGCGCTGGTCACAGCGGTGGGCGCGGTCACCGCGCTGATGCTCAAGGTGAAGCCGAGCGGCGCTTCGGGCAGCCCGGTGCCCGCCGACGGCCCAGGCTCGCCCGGGCACGGTGTCGAGCACTCGACCCCGCCGGTCGAGCAGCGACCCAGGGAGCTGGTCTGGTGAGTGGCCCCACCGCGGCGGTCCAGCGCACCCGGGCGGAAAGCTACGCTCGGGTGGTGGCGACCGGACTCTCGCTCAAGGAGCGCAAACGCCGGCAGACCGAGGCACGCATCGTCGATGCCGCGGTCGCGCTGTTCACCGAGCGCGGCTTCGAGGCGACCACCGCCGACGAGATAGCCGAGGCCGCTGACTGCTCGCGCAGCACGTTGTTCCGCTACTTCGGTACCAAGGAAGACATCCTGTTCGGCGACGTCCACGCCCGCCTCGCGGCCCTGCGGACCGCGCTCGCGGACCGGCACCCCTGCGACGACCCGTGGACGGTCGCCAAGGTGGTGGGGATCGAGGAGTTCGTCGGGTTCCTCAGCGGGGAGTCCGCACTGCCGCGCGCGTGCATCAACCTCTGGTTCAGCCACCCCACCCCGCTGTGCCGCTATCTCGAGATCAGTCACCTCTGGGAGCAGGTGCTCGCCGAGTTCTTCGCCGCCGAGCGCGGCGTCAGTCCCGAGTCGGATCTCACCAGCCAGCTCTATGCGTCCACCATGGTCGGCACGGTCCGTGCCGTGATGCGCGCCTATGCCAGACCGGACACGGATCTGCATGCCGCGATCCGCGAGGCGTTCGCGCTGCTCGAGAGCGGACCCCAGCGCGGCCTCGGCGCCCGCTGAGCGTTGCGCCCGCCGATCGGGAGATATCGGCGGAAAGTCGTTAGCTTCTCGTAGTACAGATCTGTCCCACGGCGACCGATACGACAGATGAGAAGTTGGTCTACCGCGGGTGCGGTGTGCGGAGGGGGTTCCTATGACGACGGCTCTGATCTGTGACGATCGCCGCAGTGTTCGTGAGGGTCTGACGCGGGTGATGTCAGCGGTGACCGGGATTACCCGGACCGATGCGGTGGCGCAGGGAAACGAGCTGCTGGCCCGGTACTCGCGCCAGCCGGTGGATGTTGTGCTGGTGGGCACCCAGCGCGCTGTTCCGACCGGCATCGACGCGGTGCGCCGCCTGATCGCCGCGTTCCCGTCGGCCAATGTCATCGTGTTCGGCGCTTCGGACGACGCGGGCAGCATCACGGCGGCGATTGCCGGGGGAGCCCGAGGTTTCCTGCGTTGGGATGCCACGCGTCCCGGGCTGGTAGCCGCGCTGACCCACACGTTGACCAGCAACGCGGTTCCCGCACCGCTGTCCCGCACGGCCCCGGCCGTTGCGCTCACCGAGCGGGAGCAGCAGGTGCTGCTGGGCATGAGCCAGGGCAAGAGCAACGGCCAGATCGGCCGGGAGCTCTACCTGTCCGAGGACACCGTGAAGACCCATGCCCGCCGGTTGTTCCGCAAGCTCGGGGTGAAGGACCGGGCCGAGGCCGTGGCCCACGGGTTCCGCCAGGGCCTGGTTTCCTGACCTGTTTTCCTGACCGTTTCGACGGGCGGGCGCCGCGGCGGCTAAAACGCCGCGGCGGGTAAAACATTGTGAGCCGGGTCACTTTGGTGGGAGTCGTCGGAATCAATGAGCGATCGGCGGGATTCCTCGGCTCGGTGATGGGCTCGAGTTCGGATCTGTAATGGGATCCGGGTGCGTCCAACCGATAGGCTGAGTCGCGCGACCTGATGGTGGTGTGATGCCGAGGGGATTCGACAAATCTTGGAGTTCTGAGTAGCGTCCCGCTCACGATTCGCGTTCTCGCCGAATCGAAGTGTGTGCGGATGATTTCCGCCCCGGTCGCTTGTGGAGGATCGCCCAAATGGCGCAGAAGGTCACGGTTTCACTGGTTGACGATCTGTCTGGTTCGCAGGCGGATGAGACCGTCACTTTCGGGTTGGACGGAAAGTCGTACGAGATCGATCTGTCGAGTGCCAACGCGGGAAAACTGCGGGATGCACTGGCCAACTTCGTGGGGGCGGCACGCAAGGCCGGCCGGCCGACCCGGGTCAACGGCAGTGCCGCGGCGGCTCCGGTACGGAGCGCGTCGGTGGACCGGGAGCAGAACCAGGCAATTCGGGAGTGGGCGCGCAAGCGCGGCATGAAGGTGTCTGACCGCGGCCGTATCCCGTCCGACGTCACCGAGGCCTACCACCAGGAGAAGTGACCGACCTGGCGTGACCGCGCACACACGTAGATTTGACTTAGTCAACTCTACGCGTAGTGTTTGTGGTGTGGATGGATTGGCGGCACAGCTCCGACAGGCCGGCCTGCGGAACACCCCGCAGCGTCGTGCGGTATTGATCGCGCTCGGTCACGCGCCCCATTCGACCGCCGCCGAGCTTGCCGCCGCGGTCAGTACGGCGGCACGCCGTTCCGAGTCGGCCGGAGATTCATCGGTCGCGACCGTCGACGGATTGTCGCGCCAAGGGCTGTACAACGTGCTGGAGGACCTGACGCGGGCCGGACTCGTGCGGTCCATCGAACCCGCCGGTTCGGCGGCCCGCTACGAAGTGCGGGTGGGGGATAATCATCACCACCTGGTATGTCGGCAGTGCGGGCGCATCCAGGACGTCTCCTGTGCGGTGGGCGCGGCCCCGTGTCTTCAGCCGCTCGAGTTCGAAGGCTTCACCGTTGACGAGGCAGAAGTCATCTGGTGGGGTATGTGCGATGCGTGTTCGCGCTCGAAAGACCCGGCATAGCCACCGGCCGGACCGGTTCGGAATGAATAGGAAACGGCCGGACGCCCCTTCGAGGGGGCGTCCGGCCGTTTCGTCGACCGGTCTGGGTCCTAGAGCGTGTCTCCCAAACCATCCAGCCGGCGTCGTGGCGCCCAGGCAGACACCTCGCGGCGTTGTCGTCGCCGCCGGTCCAACAACGGGACCGGCGACTCCGAGGACGACGCAAGCCTTGCGATGCGCCTACCTGGCCGCCACACCACTCGGCATAGGATTGAGAGACACGCTCTAGCCCCAGTTCTCGGCGCCCATCAGCCAAGCGAACTTCTCGCTGGTCTCGATGACCTCGTGGAGCAGGTCGGCCGAGGTGGGGTCCTGCTCATCCACCGCGTCGTGCACCGAACGCGCCCGCGTCGCCACTCCGGTGAGGCGCGCGGCCATCAGCTCGACGGCCTCGCGGGTGTTGATCTCCCCGCTCGGCAGACTCGGCAGGCTGGTGGTGGCTGTGACGGTTTCCGAGCGGCCGTCCGGAATCGCATGCAAGGCACGCATCCGCTCCGCGATGGTGTCGCTGGCGTCGCGTGCCGAGCTGACGATCTCGTCGAGCAGCAGGTGCAGGTCGCGGAAGTTGCTGCCCACGATGTTCCAGTGCGCCTGCTTGCCCTGCAGGTGCAGCTCGACGAGGTCCGCGAGCACCAGTTGCAGGTTCGAGCTCAGCGACGGTGTGGCGACGAACCCGACGTCGATCGCCTCCGGTCCGCGGGCTGCCGAGCGGTTGCGGGTGTGGGTGACGGACATGGTGACCACTCCTCTTCTGTGGGGGACGCTGTTCACCTGTCTAGTCTCTAGAATTGACTGAGTCAAATCTTGGACTGGTTCCAAACTGAGTCCCCGAGCGCACCCGATCCGACTTGCTGGGTGTGAGCAGCAGGTTCTTCTCGACGTCCGCTCAGCGTCGGTGGAGGAGTGTTAGCTAGTTCTCGTCTACTTCGTCGCCCCGATGGAGTGTTCCTCACCGTGGGACGGCCCCGTGTCGTGGACTTGGGGGTCGCTGGGCATTAGTTCTAAGCCCCTTGAACCGGAGCAGGAGCCGCTCCGGTCACGGTCCTGGAGGCAGACGTGATCCGCAAGCTTGGCCGAGGCGCCCTCACGGCGTCGGTGATGGTCGTTCTGACGGTAGGTGGTTCCGCCGCCATGGCCGGCACCGCCTTCGCCGGATGTGATCATGACGGTTCGCACGACTCCGATTCGCACGACTCCAGCTGGGGGAGCGACGGCGGGAGCCACGATAACGACGGCGGCAACGGCGGGAACGGCGGCGCCGCGAACGCCAACTGCGGGGTCCCGATCGGTATCTCCGCCGGTGTGGTGGGCCAAGGTGGGGACAACTCGCAGTGCAACGCCACCGGTGGCGCCGGTGCCGACGGCGGTACCGGCGCCAACTACTGATCCCCGCCCATTCGCCGGACTTTGCCGCCGGGAGGTGGCTCCGGAGCAGCTGGGTCGAGCCTATTGTCGAAGCGGTGGTGCCGGGAGCCCGGCGCCACCGCTTCGAGCAGGAGAACGTCGCCCCGGTCAGCTCGGGACGATCGTGGGATGGGGGAGATGTGTCGTTGCGCAGCCAGGCGTGGTTCGACAACCCGGACAACCCAGGGATGACGGCGCTCTACATCGAGCGGTACATGAACTGGGGTCTGACCAGGGAGGAGCTCCAGTCCGGGAAGCCGATCATCGGCATCGCCCAGACCGGCTCGGACCTCGCCCCGTGCAACCGGCATCACCTGCAGCTCGCGGACCGGGTGCGGGAGGGCATCCGGGAGGCCGGCGGCATCGCGTTCGAGTTCCCGGTGCACCCGATCCAGGAGACCGGCAAGCGGCCCACGGCGTCCTTGGACCGCAACCTCGCATACCTCGGCCTGGTCGAGGTTCTCTACGGTTACCCGCTCGACGGCGTGGTGCTGACCACCGGTTGTGACAAGACAACTCCGGCCTGTGTGATGGCCGCGGCCACCGTGAACATCCCGGCGATCGTGCTGTCCGGTGGCCCGATGCTGAACGGCTGGCACCGCGGCGAGCGGACCGGCTCCGGCACGATCGTCTGGAAGGCCAGGGAGATGCTGGCCGCCGGCGAGATCGACCAGGAGGGATACCTGGAGCTCATCGCGTCGTCGGCCCCCTCGGCGGGGCACTGCAACACGATGGGCACCGCGTCGACGATGAACGCGCTGGCGGAGGCCCTCGGGATGAGCCTGACCGGCTGCGCGGCGATCCCCGCGCCGCACCGGGACCGGGCCCGGATGGCCTACCTCACCGGGCGTCGGATCGTGGAGATGGTGCACGAGGACCTCAAGCCGTCCGACGTGCTGACGCGGGAGGCGTTCGAGAACGCCATCGTGGTCAACTCGGCGATCGGGGGCTCGACGAACGCCCCGGTCCACATCACCGCGATCGCCCGGCACGCCGGGGTCGACCTCCCCCTGCCGGAGTGGCAGCGACTGGGCCTGGCCGTGCCGCTGATCGTCGACCTGCAGCCGGCGGGCCGTTTCCTCGGCGAGGAGTTCCACCGGGCGGGCGGGGTGCCCGCGGTGATCCACGAGCTGATGCAGCACGGCTTGATCCACGAGGGTGCGCCCACGGTCACCGGGCGGACGATGGGGGAGAACTGCCGTGACCAGTCGACCCTCGACCGCGAGGTCATCCGGACCTTCGACAACCCGTTGGTCGAGGACGCCGGGTTCGTGGTGCTAGGCGGCAACCTCTTCGACGCCGCGATCATGAAGACGAGCGTGATCTCGAAGGAGTTCCGGGAGCGATACCTCTCCGACCCCGACCACCCCGATGTGTTCGAGGGGCGGGCGATCGTGTTCGACGGGCCGGAGGACTACCACCACCGCATCGACGACCCGGCGCTCGACATCGACGAGGGCTGCATCCTGTTCATCCGGGGCGCGGGCCCGCTGGGTTACCCGGGTGCCGCCGAGGTGGTGAACATGCAGCCGCCCGCCGAGCTGATCAAGAAGGGGGTGCACGCGCTGCCCTGCATCGGCGACGGTCGCCAGTCGGGGACCTCCGGTTCGCCGTCGATCCTCAACGCCTCACCCGAGGCCGCCGCCGGCGGCGGGCTCGGCCTGCTGTGCACCGGGGACCGGATCCGGATCGACCTGGTCAACGGCACCGCCGACATGCTCGTCCCGGACGACGAGCTGGCCCACCGCCGAGCCGATCTCGACGCCGCGGGCGGTTTCCCGATGCCCGCGTCGCAGACCCCGTGGCAGGAGATCCAACGCTCGATGGTCGACCAGCTCGCCGACGGCATGGTGCTGCGGCCGGCGGTCGGCTACCAGCGGGTGGCGCAGAGCAAGGGCATCCCGCGCGACAACCACTGAGCGCCTCGGCGCCGGTCAGGACACCCCCGGATCGGCGCGGAGGTCGGCGGCGGTGATGCCCCGGACCGCGCACTCCTCGTCCAGGTCCGGTTGGTGTCCGCTGACCCCGACGGCGCCGATGATCTCGTCGTCGGCGTCCCGTACCAGTACTCCGCCGGGTACCGGTACGAGATTGCCCTCGGCCAGCGCGGTCACCGCGTTGATGAACTGTGGGTGTGCCGCGGCCCTGCCGGCCAGACTGCGGCTGCCGACGCCCATGTTGAGCGCACCGAGCGCCTTGCCCCGGGCGATGCGCTCACGCAGCAGGCTCGACCGGTCCTCCCTGGCGAACGCGACCAGGTGACCGCCGGCGTCGAGCACGGCCACCGTCATCGGCGGCAGCTCCTGCTCCCTGGCGTGCTCGAGCGCGTGCCGCACGATGGTGCCGGCCTGGGTAAGGGTGATCATGGAAGAAGCCTCCGTGGCGTGACCGAACCGGGTGCGCGACTCAGGACACTAGGACGTCGCCAGCGGTGCCCGCTCACGGAGCCGGGCCTGGATGTGATCGGCTGCCCGGATCGCGAGCGCGACGATCGTGTAGGTCGGGTTGGCGTATCCGCCGGTCGGGAACACCGAGGGGCCGACGGCGTAGACATTCGCGACGCCGTGCACCCGCGAGTGCTTGTCGACCACGCCGGTCGTGGCGGTGTCCGACATCCGGGTCGTGCCGCTGTGGTGCGGCCCGCCGCGCATCTCCGCCGGCCACCCTTCCCGATCGCTGAGCCAGGGGTCCAGGGTGAGGGTGGTGGCGCCGAGGCGGCGTAGTTCGGATCCGACCAGGTTGGCGTAGTCGACCACGGTGCGCCGGTCCCGGTCGGTCAGCCGCCAGGAGAGTACGGCCCGGTTGACGCCCATCGCGTCGCGGTCCGGACCGAGGGTGACGCGGCTCGACGGGTTCGGTTCCTGCTCGGACCGGCAGTACAGGTCGATTCCGCCGTGGGCGGGGCACGCGGGGCCGCCGCGGGCGCGCCGGTAGGCCACACCGGCGAGGATCCCGGGATGTGTCGCCACCCGCCGGGCGCTGCTGCCCACCTCTGAGTCGAACCGCCTCGCCCGCAGGCCGCGGGTCAGGTCCGCCAGCGCCCGGTGCGGGCAGTCCGGTTCGCAGCGCACCTCCAGCGACATGGCCGCGTTCAGGATGTCGTGCTCGCGCTGGTAGGCCGGGGTCGGCAGGAACTTGGGTCTGAACGACACCCGCCGGGTCCGCTGCAGCACCGCCCATCTCGGCAGGATCCGGTGCATGTCCCGGTACGAGAGCCTGCCCACGATCGCGTGTGGGTGTTCCATGAAGTACCGGCCGAGCGCCTCGCTGCAGTTGCTGAACTCCGAGGCCAGCAGGACCCGCGCGTTCTCCACGGCGCCGGCGGCGAGCACGAAGACGGTTGCCCGCACCGAGCCACGCCGGCCGGCGATGTTGCGGAACTCGACACCGTCCAGGCGATCTTCCCCGGGTACCCGGACCAGCTTGTCGACCGTTGCGTTGAGCACGGCGTTGATATCGGGGCTCGAGGCGAAGTCGGCCCGGTAGGCCTCGCCGAAGCGCAGTGGGCTGTCGGGTGGCAGCAGGCCGGGCGAACGGTACTGCCAGAACTTGGTCCGCAGCAGCGCCGGGTCCACGGCCGGCGGGGCGATGCGGAGGTCCGACCACACGCGTTCGTCGAAGTACGGCGGTCCGAGCCCGAGGGCCGCGTGTGCGCGCTGGTAGTAGGGCTGCAGCTCGGCCAACGAGATGGGCCAGCCGTGCAGGGGCATGGAGGGCCGGGTCTCGAAGTCGCACGCGTCGAGCGGGCAGCACATCCCGCCCCATTCGACGGTGCTGCCACCGAAGACCCTGGGCCGGGTGCTGTGCAGGTCAAGCGTGGGGGAGCCGTCGGCGGGGGTATCGCTGAGCCCGTCGCTGACCGGGTCGCGGTCGAGCCCACCGGTCTCGATGACGACGACCCGGAGCCCGGACTGTCGCAGCTCGTGGACGATGGTGAGGCCGACGGCACCTGCTCCGATCACGCAGAGATCGGCGTCCAGGTTCAGATCTTGGCCGCCCTCGGAGAAGTCGACGAGAATCGAGACCACCACCCGCGATGTCGACGCGACTGCCCTGGTCAGTCAGCTGAGCCCGAACGGACCCAGCTGGGCCCCCGACCTATCAGAGCATGATCAGTCAGCCGCCGCGAGTCCATACCGCAGTGTCGGGCACCACGTGCCCATGCTCTAGTTCGAGATCAACCGGTATGTGCTGAGCATGTCCGCGGCGCAGTACTGTGCTCTGGATGTTTGACATCGAGCGCGCGCGAGCGGACACCCCGGGCGCGAGCCGGGTCGCGCACCTCAACAACGCCGGCGCCGCGTTGCCTCCGTCGCAGGTCACCGAAGCGGTGATCGCGCATCTCCGGCGCGAGTCGGAGCTCGGCGGCTACGAAGCCGCGTCGGCGGCCGCCGACCACGTCGACCGGACCTACGCGGCGATCGCCGAGTTGATCGGCTGCGAGCGCGACGAGGTCGCGGTGGTGGAGAACGCGACCCGGGCCTGGGACATGGCGTTCTACGCGCTGTCGTTCAAGCCGGGCGACCGCATCCTCACCTGCAATGCGGAGTACGCCAGCAATGTCATCGCGTTCCTGCAGGTCGCGGCCCGTACCGGAGCGGTGGTCGAGGTGGTCGACGACGACGAACACGGGCAGCTGTCGGTAGCCGACCTCCGCCGCCGACTCGATGACCGGGCCGGCGAGGTCAAGCTGATCGCCATCACGCACGTCCCGACACACGGCGGGCTGGTCAACCCCGCCGAGGAGGTGGGTGTCCTCGCGCGCGCGGCCGGCGTGCCGTACCTGCTCGACGCCTGCCAGTCGGTGGGCCAACTCCCCGTCGACGTCACGCGGATCGGCTGCGACCTGCTGTCCGCGACCGGTCGGAAGTTCCTGCGGGGACCGAGGGGGACCGGGTTCCTCTACGTGCGCCGGTCGATCCTGGACACCCTGGAACCGCCGCTGCTGGACCTGCACGCGGCCACCTGGACCGCGCCGGACCGCTACGTCCTGCGCGCCGACGCCCGCAGGTTCGAGAACTGGGAGGCCAACTACGCCGCGAAGATCGGTCTGGGGGTCGCGATCGACTACGCGCTGACCTGGGGTCTGGACGCGATCGAACAGCGGGTCACCGGCCTCGCCCGGGCGCTGCGCGAGCGGCTGACCGCCGTCGACGGGGTCACCGTGCACGACCAGGGGCAGCGCCGCTGCGGGATCGTCACCTTCACCGTCGACGGGGTGCCGGCTCAGGAGGTGAAGCTCCGACTGACCGAGCGGGGCGTGAACACCCACGTCTCCCAGACGAGCTCGGCCCAGCTCGACATGCCCCGGCGCGGCCTGACCGAGATCGTGCGCGCGTCGGTTCACTACTACAACACCGACGGCGAGCTCGACCAGCTGATCGACGCCCTGCCGAGCGCCCGGCCCGGGAGCTGAGTGACGGCTCGGCGGTGCGGAGGAGTGCACAAATAGTCGCCAGGGCAGGCGTTCACGGGCGCGCGGCGGGATACTGACAGCCCCGCGGCATACCGGAGGAGGGAGCCCGACCATGGTGGCCATCAACTGCGACATGGGTGAGGCCTTCAGCATCTACCGATGCGGCGACGACGACGGCCTGATGCCCTGGATCACGCTGGCGAACGTGGCGTGCGGGTTCCACGCCTCGGATCCGCGGGTGATGCGGCGGACCGTGGCGCTGGCCAAGGAGCACGGCGTCAAGGTCGGTGCGCATCCGTCGCTGCCCGATCGGGAGGGCTTCGGCCGCCGCGAGATGAAGATGGACCGCGACGAGCTGACCGCGTGCGTGATCTACCAGGTCGGCGCGCTGTCCGGTTTCCTGCGCGGCCAGGGCATGGAGCTGCACCACATCAAGCCGCACGGGTCGCTGTACGGGATGGCCGCGCGCGACGAGGAGGTCGCCGGTGCGGTCGCCGACGCGGCGGACGTGTTCGGCGTTCCGCTGATGGGCATGTCGGGCACGGTCCACGAGAAGGTGTGGGGAGCCCGCGACGCCGGGTTCATCGCCGAGTACTACGCCGACCTCGACTACCGCGACGACGGCTCGCTGATCATCACGCGCGAGCACGCCGCCTTCGACCCGGAGGCGTCGGCCCGGGGTGCGCTCCGGGCGGTGACCGACGGCGTCGCGACATCGGTGGGTGGCATGGAGATCCCGGTCCGCGCGGACTGCGTGTGCGTGCACTCGGACACCCCCAATGCGGTTGACCTGGCCAAAGCCGTCAACGAAGCGCTGCGGCCGTACCTGGCCACCCGGTAGCCGGTCCGGCGCCTCGGGCCGATCCACACCGCTCGGCCCGACCAACGAAGGAGTCCGATGGCCCGTCACGAAGTTCTCTCGCCCATCCCCGGTGTCTTCTACCGCAGGGCCGACCCGGGCAGCGACCCGTTCGTCTCCGAGGGACAGAGTGTGGGGACCGACGACACGGTGTGCCTGGTCGAGGTCATGAAGTCGTTCCACCAGGTGCCGGCGGGAGCGGCCGGCACGGTCGTCGAGTTCCTCATCGAGGACGAGGGTGTCGTCGAGGCGGGCCAGGCGGTCGCCGTGATCGAGGTCGAATGAGGCGGCTGCTCGTCGCCAACCGCGGCGAGATCGCGGTGCGAATCATCCGCGCCGCGCGTGACCTGGGGATCTCCACCGTCGCCGTGCACAGCACCGCCGACGCGACCGCGCTGCACGTGCGGCTGGCCGACGCGGCGGTCGAGATCGGGCCACCGCAGGCCGCCAAGAGCTATCTCAACGTCGAGGCGATCCTCGAGGCCGCGCGGGCCACCGGCGCGGATGCGGTGCACCCTGGTTACGGGTTCCTGTCCGAGCGGGCCGCCTTCGCCGCCGCGGTCACCGATGCGGGGCTGGTGTTCGTCGGCCCGGACGCCGCGGTGATCGACCAGATGGGCGACAAGGTCCGGGCCCGCCAGGTGGCCGCGGCCGCCGGGGTGCCGACGGTGCCGGGCACCCGGGACGGCGTCGACGACGTCGCCGCCGCGGTCGCCGCGGCGGCGGACATCGGCTACCCGGTGATGCTCAAGGCGGCCGCCGGCGGGGGCGGGCGCGGCATCCGGGTCGTCGAGGACGAGTCCGGTCTGCGCTCGGGTTTCCCGGCCGCGTCGAAGGAGGCGGCGGCCGCGTTCGGCGACGGGCGGATGTACCTGGAGCGCTTCGTCCGGCGGGCGCGGCACATCGAGGTCCAGCTGCTCGGGGACGGCACGGACGCCGTCCACCTGCACGAGCGGGAGTGCTCGTTGCAGCGCCGGCGGCAGAAGATGCTCGAGGAAGCCACGGCGCCGGGCATCGACGCGGGGGTCAGGGAGGCGATGGCGACCGCCGCGGTGCGGCTGGCCGGTGAGGTCGGCTACCGGGGCGCGGGGACCGCGGAGTTCCTGCTCGACGAACAGACGCGGGAGTTCTTCTTCATCGAGATGAACACCCGCATCCAGGTCGAACATCCCACCACCGAGCTGGTCACCGGCGTCGACCTGGTGGCCGAGCAAATCCGGATCGCGGCCGGCGAACCGCTGCGGTTGCACCAGCGGGACATCGTGGCGCGCGGGCACGCGATCGAGCTGCGGGTGTGCGCGGAGGACCCGTCCCGCGACTTCCTGCCGGCACCCGGAAACGTCGGGCGGGTGGTGCTGCCGGCCGGCCCGTGGGTTCGGGTGGACACCTGGCTGGAACCGGACAGCAGCGTCCCGCCGTTCTACGACTCGCTGCTGGCGAAGATCATCGTGTGGGGCGAGGACCGGGAGACGGCGCTGCGCCGTGCGCGCCGCGCGCTCGCGGAGTTCGTCGTGGAGGGCGTGCCGACGACCGCGGGCCTGTTCACCGAACTGCTCGCACAGCCGTGGTTGGCGGCGGGGGAGTTCCACACCGGGACGTTGGAGCAGTGGTTGCGCGACCGGAAGGAGGAACAGTGAGCGACCTCAGCGACATCCAGGCCGCGCGCTACAGCTGGGGCGGTGACGAGTTCATCTTCGTGGAGCTGGCCGAGGAGATGAGCCTGCAGGCCAACTTCCGGGTCATGGCGATCACCAAGGCGTTGCGCGAGCAGCGGCCCGACGGCGTGCTGGAGATCTGCCCGGCGAACGCGTCCTACCAGGTCCGCTACGACCCGGACGTGATCGAACCGCACGACCTGCTGGCCCAGCTGCGGGACCTGGAGAAACGGGTCGGCGACGCCCACGACCTCGCACTGTCGACCCGGGTGCTGGAGATCCCGGTGCTCTACCGCGACCCGTGGACCACCGAGACGTTGATGCGCTTCCGCGACCGCCACCAGGATCCGGACGCCACCGACATCGAGTACGCCGCGCGGATCAACGGGTACGCGAGCGTCGAGGAGTTCATCGCCGCGCACTCCGGTTCCCCCTGGTTCACCTCGATGGTCGGGTTCGTCGCGGGGCTGCCGTTCAAGTTCCAGATGGTGCCCCGGGAACGGCAGATCGTGGTGCCGAAGTACCTGCGCCCGCGCACCGACACCCCCAAGCAGACCGTCGGCTACGGCGGCTGTTTCTCCTGCATCTACTCGGTCCGCGGCGCGGGTGGCTACCAGATGTTCGGCATCACCCCGGCCCCGATCTACGACCCGTCCCAGTCGTTGCCCGACTTCGCCGACTTCATGGTGTTCTTCAGGCCGGCCGACATCGTCAAGTTCACCCCGATCGACCGGGAGCGCTACGACGCCTACCTCGCCGAGGTGGAGGCCGGGACGTTCCGGATCAACGCGCGGCCGGTCGAGTTCAGCCTGCAACCGTTCCTCGACGACCCCGACGGCTACAACGCCCGTCTGCTGGAGGTGCTGCGGTGAGCTCGATCGAGGTTCACAAGCCCGGTCTGTCCACCACCGTCCAGGACTCCGGCCGCACCGGCTACTACGACGTGGGCATCCCGCCGTCCGGGGCGCTGGACCAGTACTCACTGCGGGCGGCCAACCTGCTGGTCGGCAACCCGGCCGGGGCGGCCGCCCTGGAATGCGTGTACCTGGGGCCCGAACTGGTGTTCACCGCGGACAGCGTGGTCGCGGTGACGGGGGCGGCCATGGTCCCTCGGGTGAATGGCGAGGAGCGGCCGCCGTGGGAGTCGTTCGCGGTGCGCGCCGGTGACCGGCTCGACTTCGGCTACCTCACCGCCGGGGCCCGGGCCTATGTCGCGGTGGCCGGTGGTGTCGACGTACCCGAGGTGTTAGGCAGCCGCTCCACCTACGGACTCGGCACCCTCGGTGGGTTGGAGGGCAGGCCGCTCGCGGCGGGCGACCGGCTCCCGGTCGGCGACGGCCCGGGCGCGACGGCCGGTCGCCGGGTGCCCGACGACCTGCGGTCGGTGCTGAGCAAGGACATGGAGGTCCGGGTCGTGATGGGCCTCTACGACCACCGGCTCACCGACGGCGGCCGGGCGGCCTTCCTCGACACGACCTGGACGCTCACCCCCGTCGCCGACCGCATCGGCTTCCGCTACAAGGGCGCCGAGCTGGACATGGTCGACCGGGAGCCGCCGTTCGGTGCGGGCCAGGACCCGTCGAACATCGTCGACGCGCCCTACCCGATCGGCTCGATCCAGGTGCCCGGTGGCGTCGAGCCGATCGTGCTGCACCGGGACGCGGTGTCCGGTGGCGGCTACATGATGGTCGGCACCGTGATCTCCGGCGACCTCGACATCGTCGCCCAGTCCGCGCCGAACTCCCGCACCAGGTTCGTGGCTGTCGATCTCGACGAGGCGCTGCGCGCGCGGGCCGCCTACCGGGACCGTGGCAGCAGGCTGGCCGAGTCGCTCGGCTGACGGTGACTGGCGATGGTCGCTATCGCGACCATCGCCACTCACGACTCCTGACCAGCGGTCGCAACGTGGCCCTGTTGCGTATGAGTGCGCAGAGCAGAGCGCCGACGACAGTCCGGGCTGGGCGGTGGCTCTTCTCGTCCCCCCGCCGCCCGGAGCGGCCGTCTAGCTGGTCGTGCCCGATCATTCAACTTAACAAGGCGGCTGTTTGATCACGAGATTTGCAGCCCTGACGTTAAATTGAATCCCGAACTAGATCTCACGAACGGATTGCGCCTCGGACTCCACGGTGGGCGAGTACGGCGTGCTCCATGAGCCGTTCGCGCTCGTTCCCATCGGGTGGTTCCTGCTCCTCGCTGGCACCACGGTCGCGTTCGTCACCGGCCTGTTGAGCCTTCGCCACCGGCCGGGCCCGTCGAACTGACCGCGACGCACAGGTCAGCGGAGCACCGGCTCCAGCGGATAGTCGGCGTCGTCCGGCGGGGGAGCGGGCATCGTGCCCTGGCCGTCCGGCACCGGCACCGCGGCCAGCAACGACTGGGTGTAGGGGTGCTGGGGATCCTCCCAGATCGCCCGCGCCGGGCCGGATTCCACGATCCGCCCCCGGTACATGACGACCAGCCGGTCGGCGATCAGTCGGACCACCGACAGGTCGTGCGAGATGAACAGCAGCCCGGCACCGCTGTCCACCGCGAGGTCCCGCATCAGCGCAGCCACCACGGCCTGGGTGGAGGCATCCAGCGCCGAGATCGGTTCGTCGCCGATCAGCAGGTCGGGCCGGGCGGCCAGGGCGCGGGCGATCGCGATGCGCTGCCGCTGGCCACCGGAGAACTCGTGCGGATAGCGGCGCGCCGCGTCGGGCTCCAACCCCACCCGGCGCAGCCACCAGGCCGGTTCGGTCCCCGTCCCCGTCCCCGACCCCGTGCCGTCGCCGCGAGCCTCCTCGGCGCCCGGCCCCGTCTCGCCGCCGCGCGCCGTCGCGGCCCGCACGCCTTCGCCGATCTGCGCCCCGATCCGACGCCGGGGGTGCAGTGAGGCGTACGGGTCCTGGAAGACCATCTGGATCCGGGTGAGCGCGGCCGGACGGCGGCGCAGGCCCAACGGGGTGACCGGGATCCCGTCGAACACCACGCTCCCCGCCGCCGGCTTGACCAGGCCGCAGATGGTGCGCGCCACGGTGGACTTGCCGCAGCCCGACTCACCGACCAGGCCCACCACCTGACCGGCGCCCACCCGCAGGTCTACGCCGTCCACCGCGCGCACCGGCGGCCTGCCCCGGTAGACCACCCGCAGGCCGGCGACCTCGAGCAGCTCGCTCACAACTCCTCCCTCGGGGTATCCAGCGCCCGGACGTCGTCCAGGGTGCGCACTCCACCGGCCGCACCGGGCAGGCTGGCCAGCAGCGACGCCGTGTAGGGGTGGGCCGGTGAGGTGAAGACCTGCAACCGGTCACCGTTCTCCACCACCTCGCCGTGACGCATCACCGCGACCCGGTCGGCGACCGCGCTCATCACGCCGAGGTGGTGGGTGATCAGCAGCACGGCCAGTCCCATCTCGGTGGCCAGGTCCCGCAGCAGGTGCAGCACCCCGGCCTGCACGGTGACGTCCAGCGCGGTGGTGGGCTCGTCGGCGATGAGCACCTTCGGTGTGCAGGCCAGCGCGATGGCGATCGCCCGAGCTTCCGTTCAGCTACGCCCTGGTGTTGTCGGCGATCGAGACTCGGGGCGCGGTACCCCGCGAACCGGTGATCGAGTACTACGGGTCCCGGGGCGCCGCGTGCACCCGGATCACCGTGCCGGTGCGGTCACCGGCGGCGGCGGGCCGTGCTCCGGATTCCCTCAGCTCTCGCCGCGCGGTGCGGTAACGAACCGTGCGGGCCGCACGTATAGATAGACATGGCACGCGAAGACCGGGCGGCTGGGATTGTGTCCAGCCTGATGAATGCCCTGACAGAGAAGAACAAAGGGCCGAGGTCGGAGCGAGTGACCGGAATGAGTGAGGCGGGCCGTGGCATCGCCGCCATGGCACTGATCGGGGCGACGCTGCTGGTCGTCGTGCCGTTGTTGGTCAACTTCCCGCTGGTCACGGTGGGCGGAGCGCTGTTCGTGTTGATCGCGGTCTCGGTCGTCCGCTCGGTGCGGCGTACCCGGGTCGAGAAGGCCGAGCCGAGCGGGCGGGCGGTGCGGTCCGACCAGGGCTAGAGAGCTCCGCCGGTCTCCAGCAGCACAGCGGCCCGGTCCCCGTGCACACTCACGAACGTGTGCTTTCCATCGCCTAGTGAGGCTGTGCCTCGGACCGCCGAGATGGTGGCTGAGCTGAGCGACTTGATGTGACCGACGCTCACGCCGGGGACTCACGGTCGTGATCGACAGACGTCGCCCGCCGCTACGTAGCGACAGTCACTGTCAGTGACCGGCCGATTGGCTCAGGCCGCTGACCTGAGGGACGGGAGTGAGTCGAGAGCAACGTGAGTCTGGATCTAGGCGAAATTTTCCGGACTGACGTTGGTCTCGATGACAATGAACGCGCCAGTCGCGCCAGGGTCGACATCAGTCCGCCCTGTCGGTGACACGGCGTTATCTCGGCGTCACGGCGGTGGTTGTGTCCCGTTCGGACGTCCGATTGGCAGTGTGACCGGCCGTGCCACCTCAACCCGGAAGCTGGAGCGGGCAGACGCAACAGCTACAGCTCGGCGGGGCCCTCTTGCGGCACGAAACCGAGCTGGTCGGCCACCGTGCCCATGATGTCCTGGACCGCGACCGTGTCGGCGAGCGGCATGACCGCGCTCTCCGGGCGTTGCGCCGCGATGCACTCGGTGACCTCGCGCAGCTCGTGCGAGTACCCGCCGCCGGTAAGGGGCAGGGTTATTTCCTGGGGCTCGCCGCCGGCCGGGTGGAGCACGATGGTGTCGGGATGGTGGAACCGAGGCAGCACGTCGATCCAGCCGTCGGTCCCGAAGACCCGTGCCTGCCCGGGTGTCGCGCACCGCAGTGAGGAGAACAGCGACGCGCTGCGCCCGTCCGGGTACCCGAGCAGCACGGCCTCCTCGACGTCGACGCCGTGCCCGTCGACGATCCCGTGCGCGGTGACCGAGTCCGGGGTGCCGAGGAACATCTGGGCGAACGAGATCGGATAGACACCCACGTCGAACAGTGCGCCCCCACCGATGGCGGCGTTGTAGAAACGGTCGGTCGGGTCGACCGGGGGCCGCACGCCGAGGTCGGCCTGCACTGCCTGGACAGACCCGATCGCCCCGCCGGCCACGAGCTCCCGCGCACGGGCGACCGCGGGCACGAACCGCGTCCACATCGCCTCCATCGCGAACACCCCGAGCTTCGCGGCCAGCTCGGTGATCTCGCGGGTCGCGCCCGGGGTGACGGTGAACGCCTTCTCCACCAGAACGCCCTTCCCGGCTCGCAGGGCGGCCAGCGCCAGCGCCCGGTGCTGCGGGTGCGGGGTGGCGAGGTAGAGGACGTCGACGTCGTCGTCCTCGATGATCGCGCGGTACGAGCTGTGCACCCGGCCGATCCCGTGCTCGGCGGCGAACGCGCCGGCCCGCTCCGCCGACCGCGACGCCACGGCCACCACCTCGGCGCCGGGGACATGCGGGAAGTCCCGCACGACCTTCGACGCGATCCGACCCGGACCCACCACTCCCCAGCGGACGATGCTCATGTCCCCATCCTCGCCTGTCGGCGAACTCCGGTCCGAGGTGGCCGCGCGCACCGAGGGCGGGGTCGCTCAGCGTGGCGAACCACCTGTTGCCGGACCGCTTGCCCGCGCGATCCGCCGACCCGAGTGGGCCGGGACAGCGGGCGAGCGGGCACCGCGGGCGTGCCTGACTGCCGTGCGTACCCGCGGTCACACGATGTAGTGGATCCCAGTGGAGTGACATCGAGGCTCCCAACCCGGCAAAGTTGACAGATCTGGTGAGCTTTTGAGCCACTGGAACTGGCCTTTTGGCGCCCAGTTCTCTCAGTCGGTGCATCCGAGGGCACGTTGGGCGAGGGGTTCGCAGCGAGGGCCCGGTAACCGCGTGCAATCATCTCGGCCAAGCGTAGTTGGCAGCTGTTCGCCGCGTACCGGATCCATGTGGATCTGCGCCGGCAAGCCAGCGCGCTGTGTACCCGGCCACTGGGCTGACGTCGTGCCGGTGTCCTCCGCCCGGCCGCCCAGATCTGTCCCCGGCGCTCGGCTGTCCCTGGCGCGCCCACGTAGCGCGAGTTCCCCGCTCGGGACGCGCATCTCCTCTGGAGGTTCCCTTGTATTCGGAGTCGTTCACCGTGACCGGGATGAGCTGCGGGCACTGCGTTGCCTCGGTGACCGAGGAGGTCAAGACCCTGCCCGGCGTGCGTGAGGTGACGATCGACCTCGCTTCCGGTCAGGTCAGCCTCACCGTCGAACAGCCGATCGACCCCTCTGACCTGCGCCGTGTCATCACCGAGGCGGGCTTCCAGCTGGCGACCCCGGTGGGCAGCTGAGAATGCCCACCCCGCCGGGCCGGTCCGCGACGTGACGGCCGCACCGCACCCCGAGCCCACCGCCGCGCGGGCCACCGTTGCCGCACCCGAACCGCCCGCTCGCGGCACCGGAACCCGGTCAGCCCCTGCTGCGTCCGGTCAACCTCGGACTGCGGCACCTGGCCGTACTGGTGCTGCCGATGCGGCCCGGCACGAACCTCGTGCACATCGGGGATGCGGGCGGCGGGCAGGAGATCGCCGCGCACGGGCACGGCGCGACGCCACCGGTTCCGGCCGCCGCGCCGGGGGTGATCACCGTCAGCGCCGGTTCCGGCACGGGCGTGCCGGTGGCCGACCGGGCCGGCGCTCCGGGGAGCTGGGCGGTGCTGGACCTGCCGGTCGGTACCGACCGACTGGAGATCAGCGGTGACGGGATCACGGCAACGGTGCCGGTCAACCTGGGCACCACGCCGCCCGACCCGGCCGTGCGGAGCGCGTTGACCGGACCGGACGGCCCGGAGTGCGCGAGCGCGGCGCTGGGCGGACTGCTCGCCGGCGCCGATCCGAGCTCGTCGCTGACCTGGGCCCCGCCGCTGGCCTGCCCGTCGCAGTCACTGACCGCGGCCGATGGGAGCTCGCTGCGCGATACCGTCACGTTCCTGGCCGGCAGGGGGATCCGGGCACTCGACGTGTCTCCGACGACTCGCCGCGGTCGCGGGCTGCCGCCGACCTGGTCCGTACCGAGGCCGCCCAGCGTCACCTGCCGATCTCGGCGACGCCGGCCGAGGGGGACACCCTGCTGGTGGTCTCCGGATGGGCACGGGCGAAGGATGCGCTGGGCAAGGCGACCGACGCGGCCACCGGAGTGCCGAACGGTGGCATCGTGCTCGCCCCCTGGCTGCTCACCGGCGGGGTGCTGGGCTCGGCATCGTCGGAGATGCTGGCCCTGACCTTCAACCCGCAGAACCTCGACCCCCGCCAGTACGCCTCGACCGTCAGCGCGGTGTTCCCCGGCGAGTCGCCGTCCTCGGCCGGCTATCTGTCCTGGGCCGCCCAGCAGCGCACGCCGCTGGACAGCCGATCCACCTTCTACGGATCCGCACCGGTCAACGTGCCGATGGGCATGGACGACGAGATGGACATGGGCGGGGAACCGTCCGACTGGTACCCCGGCGGCACCGTCGTCCCGATCAGCCCCACGCTCGGCACACCACCGCACAACCCATGAGCCCGCCCGTTACCAGCAGACCGAGAGAGGACGTGCCGTGGTTGACGACGCCGCGCTCACCGCGTTGGCATTGCGGGCGCGTGCTGGCGACAGTGCGGCGGCGACGCTCTTCGTGCGGCAGACCCATCAGCTGCTCTGGCGGATGCTGGTCGCGCTGAGCGACCGCGGCGTGGCCGAGGACCTCGCGCAGGAGACCTACGCGCGAGCCTTCCGGTCCTTGCCGAGCTTCCGCGGCGAGTCGCCCATCCGCCCGTGGCTGCTCTCGATCGCCCGCCGGGTCGCCGCCGATCACATCCGGGCCGCCCGCGCCCGGCCCAGGACCGCGCCGGAACTGGGCGCCGAGGACGCCGCCGCGGCGGGCGCGCCCGGTGACCTCGGCGAGTCGGTGGCGCTGCACGCCCTGCTGGGCGAGCTGGACCCGGACCGACGGCTGGCCTTCGTACTCACCCAGGTCCTCGGCCTCAGCTACCTCGAGGTCGCGGAGATCTGTGACTGTCCGGTCGGCACGATCCGCTCCAGGGTCGCCCGGGCCCGCGACGACCTGATCGCCCATCTCACCGCTCAGGACCGGCCGACCGGCGGACGCCGTGCCGCCCGCGGCTGACCGGCGTCACGACGCCGCGCCCACCGACCGGTCGGTGGGCGCCACCGGGTCGAGGTGCAGGTGCTCGCGCAGGGTGTCGCCCTCGTGCTCGGTGGTTGACGTCGCTTCCTGCTGAGATCAGTGCGCGGTGGGAGTGCGGGCATGCGGCTCGACGCTGATGTCCATGACCGTCCCGCACGTTAGTCCGGGTCGTCCGCGCTCGGCAATCAATACTGGACCGGTCGGTCTGCTCGGAGTCGCGCCGGGCTCAGCTCGCGGGTTCTCGGATCGGTACCCGCGCGGCGAGGAACGTGACCTCTTTGCGGAGGCGGAACCCCAGGGACTCGTACAGCCGGATCGCGCTGGTGTTGGTCGCGGCGGCGTGCAGGAACGGCGTCTCGTCGCGTGCGCGGATGCCGGCGGCCACCGCGTGCACGAGCCGGGTCCCCAGGCCCTGGCCCCGGTGGCCGGGGTCGGTGCACACCGCGCTGATCTCGGTCCACCCCGGCGGGTGCAACCTCTCGCCGGCCATCGCGACGAGCGCGCCGGCGCGGCGGATGCCCAGGTACGTGCCGAGCTCGATCGTCCGGGGCAGGAACGGGCCGGGCTTCGTCCGCTCGACCAGTGCGAGCATCTCGGGCACGTCCGCCGGGCCGAGCGGTACCGCCTCGCTGTCGGGCACCGCGGCGACGCCCTCATCGACGAGCTGCACCCCGGAGCCCCTCATCACCACCTCCCACCCGGCCGGCGGGGAGGTGGGCACCGCGGCGAGCGGCACCAGTGACCCGGGGCCGAGCAGCGCCGCGACGTCGTGCCAGGCGCGCTCGTCAGGCTCGTCCGGCAGTGCGACGAACGGGGACACGTCCGCCGGGTAGCGCAGCACCTCGCCGAGGCGCTCGGCGAGATGGGCGTGCGGTCCGAGCAGCGATGACCGTGCCGGATTGTCCAGCGGATGCCGACCGAGCATTCCCACCCTGTCCTACCTCTGTCGATCGTAGACAGCTCCCACATTACCCATGGAGGCGGCCGCCCGGAGTGTGTCCCGCGTGTCCTTAATCTCTCGTTGATTTAAAGTCGTCGTCTCGGGGCACGCTTTGACCCTGCCGACGGGCGCGGTTACTTTCGACCTGTGTCAATTCGGCCGCCGCTCACTTCGCGTGCACACGTCGACTTCTGTCGAATCACCAGCGCGCGCTGTCGGTAGCGTTCGCGCCGCACCGGGCCATCGCACTGGCCGTGGCACGCTGACCGCTGCCTCGAGGTGGTCGGACACGTCGATCTGACTGGTCCCGGCCGGCTGATCAGTGCTGCCGTAGCCCTTCGTGCAGTACCACGTCGCCGAGGCCGAGCTCCTGCTTGAGGGAACTCCGACGCCGTCCGTGACCTTATCGGGCGCTCCGTACTCGGCCTGCTCTAGGTCTATCCGTGGACCGACCCCGCATTTCAGAGGAGTCGGTTGAACCGTCCGAGAAGTTCCCGGGTGTAAGAGATTGAACAAGGTTCGCACAGTGCGGTTTGCGTGGCAATACAGTGGTTGCCCACCAGTGGCCTCGAATGGTCGCGAGGATAGAGGAGAATATCGATTATGGCCGATCACCAGTTGAGGCACGTCGCCACCTTCTGTGGCCAGTGCAACTGCGGATGCCCGGAGCTGTTCATAGATCCCGCCGCCGACGACGACCGCCGCGTGGTGATCACCGACGACTTCGGTCAGCGGATCCAGCTGAGCCTCGTGCAACTCGCGGCGATCGTGGATGACGCGCGTGCCGGGGTGCTCGACGAGGCACTCGCCGGCGTCCGCTGACCGCGGCCTGCTCGCCAGCTCGGGGCCTGTTCGCGTGCGTTCGGCTGAGTGGGTGGCGCCCGTTGCGGTTCGTGGATTCTGCAAGTTATTTTCTATTTTGTGCAACATCGTGGAGAGGAGGGCCCTTGTGAGGCTGCTCGGCCAGGGTGATCGTGCAAGATTCCTTCCATGACTGATCCCGATCTGCCCGGGCACCAGACCAAGACCGAACTGGCGCTGCGGGTGCTCCGCGAGCGGATCCGGAGTGGGGAGCTGCAGGCGGGTCACCGACTGCAGGTTTTCGACCTCACCGAGGAACTCGGGATGAGCCCGACGCCGATCCGGGAGGCGCTCCGCCTGCTTCAGGCCGATCGGCTCGTGCACTACGAACCACACCGCGGCGTCGTCGTCGCACGGCACTCGCCGGAGCGGCTGTCGGACGTCTACGACATGCGTTTGGAACTCGAGCCGCTGGCCACCAGCCTGGCGATCGAGCGGATGACCCCCGAACAGAGGGACACCATCAACCGCACCCACGAGAAGTTCCTCGCCGCCGGCAAAGCGGGACGGGGCGCCCGGATGGCCAAGCTCAACTCGGACTGGCACCTGGCGATCTACCAGGCTTCCGGCTCGGAGATGTTGCAGGAGTTCATCGCGCGGCTCTGGGACGTCTTTCCCTGGCGAACGAACTGGGCGCTGGACCAACGCTCCGCCGACAGCGTGATCGAACACGACCAGGTCATGACCGCACTCAACGCGGGCGACGCCGAGGCCGGCGCCAAGGCGATGCGCGCTCACATTCAAGCGGGCTCCGCCGCCGAGCAGCCCGAGCTGAACGGTCGGTCCCCAACCGAATGAGGAAACGATGACGTTGCGGTTCAGCGTGACGGATGTACCGGGCCCCCGGCGAGACCTCGTCGGATACGGCTCCGCGCCGCCGGTCGTCCAATGGCCGGGTGGGGCGAAGATCGCGGTCAACATCGCGGTCAACGCAGAGGAGGGGTCCGAGGTCTCGTTCGCTTCCGGCGACGGGCGCAACGAGGGGTTGGGGGAGATCCCGTACGGCATGTCCGCCGAGTACCGGGACCTGTGCGTCGAGTCGATCTACGAGTATGGGGCGCGGGCCGGCATCTGGCGCCTGCTCCGGCTGTTCGAGGAGTACCGGCTCAGGACGACCTTCTTCGCGGCGGCGGTTGCGCTCGAGCGCAACCGGGAGGTCGCCGAGTGGATCGGCAGGGGCGGGCACGAGGTCTGCAGCCATGGCTGGCGTTGGGAAGAGCCCTGGTTGCTGAGCCGCGACGAGGAACGCGAGCACATCCAGGCGGCGATCGCGTCGTTCGAGCACACCGTGGGTGCCCGGCCGGTCGGGTGGTACTGCCGGTACGGCCCGAGCGTGCACACGCGTGAGTTGCTGGTGGAGGAGGGTGGCTTCGTCTACGACTCCGATTCCTACGCCGACGACCTGCCGTACTACGTCAGCGTCGGTGGGGCGAGGCACTTGGTCGTGCCGTACACCATGGTCTACAACGATGTGAAGTTCGCAATGCCGCCGGGGATGAGCAGCCCCACCGACTTCTTCGATGTATGCCGCCGGGGGCTCGACGAGCTGCTGCGCGAGGGCAGGGGCGGGCATCCCAAGATGATGTCGATCGGGCTGCACCCCCGTTGGGTGGGCCAGGCGGGACGGACCTCGGCGCTGCGGGAGTTCATCGAACACGCCCTCGGCGAGTCGGACGTCTGGTTCACCACCCGCGAGGAGATCGCCCGGTTCTGGCTCGCCGAGCACCCCGACGTACCGGTCCGCTGAGCGGTGCGTGTTGCGCATTGTTACATAGAATATTTTTAATTTTCTATGGATGAGGAGCTGTGCTCTATGACAGACTTTCCCCTGGCGGGGCTGAAGGTGATCGATGCCGCATCGATCTTCGCCGGCCCCGTGGCGGCCACACTGATGGCCGACTTCGGCGCGGACGTCGTCAAGGTCGAACATCCACGCGGCGACAGCATCCGTTCAATGGGATGGACGGTCGACGGGGAGTCACTGTTCTGGGCCCTGGTGTCGCGCAACAAGCGGTGCATCACCCTCAAGCTGTCGGTGCCGGAGGGGCGTGACCTGCTGAAGCGGTTGGTCGCCGAGGCCGACGTGTTCATCGAGAACTTCCGCCCGGGCACGCTGGAGCGATGGGGCCTCGGCCCCGAGGTGTTGCACGAGATCAACCCGAGACTGGTCATCCTGCGTACGACGGGTTTCGGGCAGACCGGTCCGTACGCCAGGCGGCCCGGGTTCGGCACTCTGGCCGAGGCGATCTCCGGCTTCGCCAACATCAACGGTTGGGAGGACAAACCACCGGCACTGCCACCGTTCGCCCTGGGTGACTGCATCGCCGGCTTCACCGGCTGCTTCGCGATCATGTTCGCGCTGTGGTGGCGCGAGCACGGCGGCGACGGCAAGGGCCAGGTCATCGACCTGTCGATCTACGAGCCGATGTTCTGGATGCTCGGGCCGCAGGCGGCCCTGTACGACAAGACCGGCGAGATCATCGGCCGCACCGGCAACCGGACTCCCTTCACCGCGCCGCGCAACGCGTACCGGACCAAGGACGGCAAATGGCTGGCGCTCTCTGCCACCGCGCAGTCGATCGCCGAGCGGGTGGTCCGGCTCATCGGGCGGCCCGACTTCATCGAGCAGCCGTGGTTCGCCGACAACGGGGGCCGGGTGGAGCACGCCGAGGAGCTGGACGAGGTGATCGGCGGGTGGATCGGGGACCGCACGGCCGAGGAGGTGCTCGCCGCCTTCGAGGCCGCGGAGGGAGCGATCGCACCCGTGTACACCATCGAGGACATTCTCCGCGACGCGCAGTACCTGGCCCGGGAGTCCGTGGTTCGGGTTCCGCACGAGGGACTGGGGGACGTACTGATGCAGAACGTCGTGCCCGTCCTGTCCGACACACCGGGAAAGGTGCGTTTCGCCGGGGCTCCGAAGGGATCGAGCAACAGCGAGGTATATCGCGGCGAGCTCGGTCTCTCGGACGAGGAAATAGCCCACCTGGAGACCACCGGCGTTATCTGAGCGCCGTTATCCGACACTGCGGAAGGATGTGTGACGTGGCCGATTCCGGGGCACAGTTCAAAGCTGTCGAGTGCTTCTACGCCGACCGGGGAATCGGTGGATCGTCCGGTCTGGGGTCACGCCCGGCCGTTATTGTGGTGGACGTTTCCCGAGCATTCACCTCCTCGGCCTACGGCGTGGGTGCCGACAGTCCGCCGGCGGTCCCGGAGATCGCCGAGTTCCTCGGGCACGCACGAGCCGCGGCCGTACCCGTCGTCTTCACCACGATCGCGTTCGAGCCGGCCGAGGACGGGGCGTTCTTCGGCGCGAAGGTGCCGGCGTTGCGGGAACTGCGCACCGAGGACCCGGCCGCGGTGGAGATCGACCCGCTGCTCCGGCGTCGCCCGGACGAGCTCGTGCTGGTGAAGAAGTTCCCGTCGGCGTTCTTCGGCACGCATCTCGCCTCGCACCTGGTCCAGCGGGGTATCGACACGGTGATCGTCACCGGCTGCTCCACCTCGGGGTGCATCCGGGCGACCGTGGTGGACGCGGTGTCCTACGGATTCCGGGTGGTCGTCCCGGAGGAGTGCGTCTTCGACCGGGCCGAGGCGCCGCACCGGGCGAACCTGTTCGACATCAGGGCCAAGTACGCGGACGTCATGCGGCGGGAAGAAGTCGAGAAGTACTTGGCGACCCTCGTCGGAAGAGCCGATTGATCGACCGGTTGCCGGAAGTGGAATGCCATTCGCGGAACGAGGAGAAACCATGATGACCAATACCTTCCGACGACGGCTGACAGTCGTGGGCGCGGCCACCTTGTTGGTGACCCTGACCGCCTGCTCGACCGGCGCGTCCAGCTCGAACGCGTCCAGCTCGAGTGGGTCCGCGGCGGCCTGTGACCTGAGCAAGGTGAACGCTGCCCTGGACAAGTACTCGGGGATTCCGGAATACAAGGATCCCGGGCCGGCCTTCGACATCAGCAAGGCAAAGGGCAAGACCATCTTCAACATCCAGGAGTCGAGCGCCAACCCGTTCACCCAGGCGCTGACCGCCGCGATGACCACGGCCGCCGAGAAGGTCGGTATCAAGGTCGTCGACTACCCGAACCAGGGCGACCACACGCAGTGGATCCAGGGCATGAATGCGGCGATCGCCCAGAAGCCGGACGCGATCACCCTCACCGGCGGCACGATCAGCCCGAACTACTTCAAGCCCCAGGCCACCGCCGCGCGAGAGGCCGGGATCCCGATCATCACGGTGGTCAACGAGGACCTGACCCAGCCGCAGGGGCCCGACGTGACCGCTCGCGTCGCTCAGCCGTACACGCAGGCGGCGCGGCTGAGCGCTGACTACGCGATCAAGGACACCGGCTGCTCGGCCGATGTGCTGGTGCTGACTTCCAAGGAGGTCATCGGGAGCCCGGCTTCGATCGACGCGCTCACCGACGAGTTCAAGACCCAGTGCCCGCAGTGCAAGCTGACCTTCCAGAACGTCTCGGTGCCCGACTGGTCGACCCAGATCACCGGCATCGTGCGCACGGCCATCCAGGCCGACCCGAAACTGAACTACGTCGTGCCGCTCTACGACAGCATGTCGCAGTTCGTCGTGCCGGGCATCCAGCTGGCCGGCGCGACCGGCAGGGTGCACATCTCGACATTCAACGGCACCCCGTTCGTGCTGAAGATGATGCAGGACGCCGACGTCGTCCGAATGGACGTGGGGGAGAACCCGGCACAGGTGGGCTATGCCGTAGTCGACCAGGTGGGCCGGATCCTGACCGGAGCGGGACCGATCGCCTCCGGTGACGAGGGAATTCCGCTGCGGGTGTTCACCAGGACCAACGTCAACGAGGCGGGCACGCCGGCCGAGCTGGGCAAGGGCTACGGCGATGCCTACACCGCGGGCTACCTCAAGCTGTGGGGCCTGACTGCCTGATGCGCACGATCGACGAGGGGCCTGGGCGGATGAACGCGGCGGAGCTGGACCGTCCTCCGTTGGTCAGGGCGCGGAACGTCTCGAAGAGCTTCGGCGGCGTGCGGGTGCTCAACGCCGTGGACCTCGACGTTCTCCCCGGCGAGATTCACGGCCTGCTCGGGGAGAACGGTTCGGGGAAGTCGACCTTCATCAAGGTGTTGGCGGGCTTCCACGAGCCGGACCCAGGTGCCGAGCTGCAGGTCAACGGCGAGGATGTGCCGATGCCGCTCGCCCCGGGGGCCTTCCGCGACTACGGCATGAGCTTCGTGCACCAGGACCTCGGGCTCATGCCGACCCTGAGCGTGCTGGAGAACCTGCGGCTGGGCACCTTCAGCCGGGCCAGCCGCTGGGCGATCTCGTGGCGCAAGGAAGCACAGGCGGCGCGGGAGCTGTTCGCGGAGTTCGCGCTGGACCTCGACCCGGCGGCACGGGTGTCGGACCTGTCCGGCACCGAGCGGGCACTGCTCGCCATCGTCCGCGCGGTGCACGAGATGCGCACGCTGCGCGGCGGGGCCAGGACGGGGCCCGGAATGTTGATCCTGGACGAGCCGACGGTGTTCCTGCCGGAGACCGGGCGTCGGCAGTTGTTCGCGCTCATGCGCGAGATCGCCGCCGATGGCGCCGCCGTTCTGTTCGTCTCGCACGACCTCGACGAGGTCCGCGAGATCACCGACCGCGTCACGGTGTTCCGGGACGGGTTGCTGAAGGCCACCGTCGACACAGCCGGGGTCAGCGACGCGGACCTGGTGCAGCTGATCATCGGTCGTGAGCTGCCCGACTACTCCGCCGAGCACGTGGCTATCTCGGCCGATGGAGCGGTGGAGAGTGACCTGGCGGTGCGGGTGAGCGACCTGTCCGACGAACGCCTCCGGTCGGTCTCCTTCGATCTGGGGGCCGGCGAGGTGCTCGGTTTGACCGGGCTGCTCGGATCGGGCTTCGAGCGGGTTCCGTATCTCCTGTTCGGTGCCTTCGCCGCCGGGTCCGGATCACTCGAGATTGCGGGCGAGAAACTGCTGTTGCCGGCGATGGACCCGGTCAAGGCGATCGCGCACCGGATGGCGCTCATCCCGGCGGACCGGCAGCGCGATGGCAGCGTCGGGAGCATCAGCGTCCGGGACAACGCGATGCTCCGGGTGATCGACCGCTACACCTCTTGGCGGGGACTGCAGCGCCGCCGGATGGCGCGGGACTGCGAGCGCACCCTGGAACGGTTCGACGTGCGCCCGCCCATACCCGGCATCGCCTACCAGTCCCTGTCCGGAGGCAACCAGCAGAAGGTGCTGCTGGCGAAGTGGCTCAGCGCGGAACCCGAGATGTTGCTGTTGCACGAGCCGACCCAGGGCGTCGACGTCGGCGCCCGCGCGCAGATCTACCGCTTCATCCATGATGCCGCCGGCAAGGGCTGCTCGGTACTCTGCGCCAGCTCCGACTATGAGCAGCTCGCCCTGATCTGCGACCGTGTCCTGATCTTCGACCGTGGCCGGGTGGCTCGTGAGCTGCGCGGTTCGGAGATCAGCAAGGACCGGATCGCGCACGAGTGCTACACGCTCGCCGATCGTGTGGATCCAACCGGCCCCGCCGCAACTGACGGCCAGGCTGACCAGGTGAGGGCTGGTGGGCGATGACTCAGGTACCGCGGACCGCGGAGCAGGCAGAAGACGCCACAGGAGCTGGCCGGGCATCGGCGGTGGGGGGTCTGACCCGCGGCCTGGCCCAGCGCTTCTCGATCGTCATCGCACTCGTCGTGGTGGTAATTGTGTTCGGGGCGCTCAAACCGGACGCGTTCCTCACCACGTCGATGCTGCAGGGCATCCTCGGGTCCCAGGCGGTGCTCGTCGTGCTGACCTGCGCGCTGCTGATCCCGCTCACTGCCGGTGACTATGACCTGTCCGTGGCGGGTGTACTGATGCTGTCGCAGATGATGATCGGCGTCCTCAACGCCCAGCTGCACATGAACATCGGACTGGTCGTCGTCCTGTGCCTGGTCACGGGTGCCGTTGTCGGGTTCATCAACGGCGCGTTCGTACTGCTCTTCGGCGTGGATCCGTTCATCGTGACGCTGGGTACCGGCACGGTGCTGAGCGGTGTCGTCCTGTGGATCGGTGACTCGACCACGATCAGCGGGATCTCCACCGGCCTGACCAACTATGTGATCGTCTACCGCTTCCTCGGGGTGCCGCTGGCCTTCTGGTACGGGCTGATCCTGACCGCGCTGCTCTGGTACTTCCTCGAGTACACCGCCGCCGGTCGCCGGTTGTTGTTCGTGGGGCGTGGTCGGGCCGTGTCCCGGCTCAGCGGCCTCCGGGTGACGCGGATCCGCTGGAGCGCGCTGGTCGCCTCCGCGACGATCGCCGCGCTGGCGGGCGTCCTGTACGCCGGCACCACCGGCGCCGCCGACCCGGTGTCCGGCCAAGCGTTCCTGCTGCCCACCTTCGCCGCCGCGTTCCTCGGTTCGACCGCGATCCTGCCCGGCAAGTTCAACTCGTGGGGTTCCTTGCTCGCGGTCTACTTCCTGGTCACCGGAACGACCGGCCTGACGACGATGGGCGCCCAGTCGTACGTGCAGGACCTGTTCTACGGCGGGGCGCTCGTCGTGGCGGTGTGCGCGTCCAGGTACAGCCGTCGCAAGGAAGTCCGGGAGTCGGGCTCACTCTGAGGTCCCTGCCCCAGCACCGCAACGAACGGAGACCACGATGACCTTCGACCCCCGATCCCTGCTGTTCGTGCCGTCGAATCGGCCGGAACGATTCGCGAAGGCGGTGGCCAGCGGGACCGACGCGGTGATCCTCGACCTGGAGGACTCGGTCGGGGTGAGCCAGAAGGCGGCGTCCCGGGACAACCTTCCGGCCGGCGCCGAGCTGGCGGCCGAGGCCGGGGTGCCGGTGTACGTGCGGGTGAACCCGGTCGACACGAAGTGGCACGACGAGGACCTGGCGGCGGCCGCGGCGATCGGGGCTCTCGGGGTGATCGTGCCCAAGTGCGAGGACCCGTCGGTGGTGGCCGAGGTGGAGAGTCGGCTGCGCGCCGCCGAGTCCAGTCCCGATGCCCTCGAGATCGTGCTCATCGTGGAGACCGCGTTGGGCATCCTGGCGGCCGAGCGACTGGCCCGGCCGGGCAGCCGAACCCGGCGGATCTGTTTCGGCGCCTACGACTTCGCTCTCGACATGGGCGTGCGGGTCGAAACGTCCGGCCCGCTGCTGGCGCAGGTCCGCGCCCAGGTGGCGCTCGCGGCCAAGGCCGCCGGGATCCAACCGATCGACACCGCGTTCGCCGACGTCCGTGATCCCGAGGGGATGCGCAGGCAGACCGGGGAGGCCCTCGCCATGGGCTATAGCGGCAAGTTCGCGATCCACCCCGACCAGGTGGCGATCGTCAATGACGTGCTGTCGCCGGGCGCCGGCGAGATCGACGTGGCACGCCGGGTGGTGGACGCCTTCCGGGAGGCGGAGCGCCAGGGCATCGCCGCGATCACGGTGGATGACAAGCTCGTCGACTACCCGATCGCGCTGCGCAGCGAGGCCGTGCTGGCCCGTGCGGAGCAGTTCGGGTTGCTGCCGAGGTGAGCGCCGTCGACGGCCCGGTCCGCTCGACGTCCGGGTTGGACCACTACGTCCGGCGGGGCACCGGGTCCGGCCATGCCCCGATCGTCGCGCTGCACCCGTGGTTCGGGTGCTGGCAGTTCTGGCTGCCGGTCGTGGAGCGGTTCCCGGAGCGCGACTGGGTACTCGTCGACCTGTACTCCGGCGCCGCCGCGATCAGTGCGGACGACAACAGTTTCGACGGGCTCGCGGCCGCGGTCACCGCGCTGATCGGCGAGGTCGCCGACGGCCCGGTGGTCCTCGCCGGCAACTCCACCGGCGGGCTGGTGGCCCAGACGATCGCCATCGCCGGCCGGCCACCGCTCGAGGCGTTGGTGCTGGTCGGGACCGGGGCATCGGCAGTTGGCATCCCTGCCCCGTTCCGCGCGACGCTCGCCGAGTGGCTGGACGCCGAAGGTGCACCGACCCCGGAACTGACCCGCTCGGCGGTGCGGTCGCTGCTGGCCGCCGACCCGGACCCGGCGACGTTCGAGGTGTACGCCGACGCGGTCGCCTCGGCGGACTACCCGTTCCTCAGTGCCGTGCTGCGCGGGGTCCTCGGCCGGGACCTCACCGACCAGTTGCCGGGCATCGACGTATCGACGCTGGTGGTGCGCGGCGAGCAGGACGCCGCCCGCACCGAGGAGCACGTCCGGATCCTGTGCGCGGGGATTCCCGACTGCACCTCGGTCGAGATCGCCGGGGCCGGTCACTCGCCGATGGTCGACCGGCCCGAGTCGTTCGGTAGTGCGCTGCGGGACTTCCTCGATGGTCGAGGTCGTCCCTGACGCCGGGCCGGGTCCGTCTCGAGGAGCTCAGCCGAGTACGTCCGTGGCCTTGTGCTCGGGACCGACGCCGCCGACGATGATCGTGTCGGAGGTAGAGTTCTCGGTTCGCAGGGGCAGTATCGCCTGGTAGCTCGGTGAGGCGTACCAGTTCTGGGCATGTTCGACGCTCGGGAAGGCGATCACGACGGGGGTGCCGACCCAATGCCCGTCCATTCGCTCCGGCTCGTCGCCGTGCACGATGAAATGCCCCTGGTACGGCGCGAGCGTGGCGTCGATTCGTTCCAGGTACTCGACGATGCCCGCGCCGAGGTTCACATCGCGGAGGTTCGCAATTGCGTAGGCGGTCATGAGGTGCTCCCTCGATAGCGGGCCGGGAATTCGGGTTCGATGTCCGTATCAGCCTGATGCGCCAGACCGGCACTGTCGATTACCCGCGACGTCATAGCCGCTACGAACCGATCTTCATCGTCTTCTCGTAGTGATCTTCGAGATTTCCCGCCGACTGCCGGCGGCGCGCCCGAGTTGTGAAGTGTGGTGTTGGAGTGAAAGGATTTGCCTGCCCGTATTAAAGGCGTGGCCCACGCCCGTCGATGCGGTGTGCGAAGGGGGTCCCGATGACGACTGCTCTGATCTGCGACGATCGACGCAGTGTTCGTGAAGGTCTGACCCGCGTGATGGGCGCGGTGACGGGGATGGTGCGGATCGACGCTGTCGGGCATGGCAACGAGTTGCTGGCCCGGTACTCGCGCCAGCCGGTGGACATCGTGCTGGTGGGCACCCAGCGGGCAGTGCCGACCGGTGTGGACGCGGTGCGTCGACTCCTTGCCGCCTACCCGACCGCCAACGTGATCGTGTTCGGTGCACCGGACGACGCGGGCAGCATCACCGCGGCCATTGCCGGGGGAGCCCGGGGTTACCTCCGATGGGACGCCACCCGCCCGGACCTGTTGGCCGCGCTGACCCACACCTTGACCAGCAACGCGGTGCAGTCCGCGGTCACCCGCACCGGCCCGGTCACCGCGCTCACCGAGCGGGAGCTGCAGGTGATGCTGGGCATGAGCCAGGGCAAGAGCAACGGCCAGATCGCCCGCGAGCTCTTCCTGTCCGAGGACACCATCAAGACCCACGCCCGCCGGTTGTTCCGCAAGCTCGGCGTCAAGGACCGCGCCGAAGCCGTGGCACACGGGTTCCGCCAGGGCCTGGTCTCCTGACCGGCCGCCGCGACAACGCGGCGGGGCGCGCCCGGCTCGCCGCGAAGCCGGCTGGATGACCCGCGGGGCTCGCTCTAGAGCTGGCCCTGGTCGCGGAGCAGGCGAACGACGTAGTCGACGGGTTCGCCCTTGCGCAGCAGCCAACCCGCGGTTCTGCCGTTCTGCACGGGGGTGTTGAGCAGCTCGGGCGTGATACCCACCCCGGCCAGTCGCTTCACCTGGGCGAGCTGATCGTGGCGGAACACTTCCAGCCAGGGGATGCAGTCCTCCGGCGGCAGGGCCAGCGCGGTGACCCAGGCCTGGGCATGGGCGGCGGCCTCGGCGTCGCTCAGCCGGGGCTCGCGCCGCTGCAGCTCCGCCGCGAGGGCGTTGGTCTGGGGGCGCTGTGCGGGCGGGCCCGCCGGGCGGGGCCGTCCGGGCAGTCGGGGGCGGTGCGGCGCCTGGCTGGTGCCGACGCCGAGGAAGCGGCGGATCGCGGCCTCATCGGGGTCTTCTTCGGCCACCGCGGTCGTCCAGTCCTCGGTGGGCGCGGGCCGTGCGGCGGGTGGCCCGCTCGGGCGCCGCTGACGGGCCCGCCACGCCTCCTTGATCCGCCGCGCGTCGGAGAGGCCGACCTGGCTGGAGTCGCTCCGCAGGTAGAACCCGAGGCGCTCGGCAACGCTCAGCACCTGGGTGCTGGTGGTGCCCAGCTCCGCGGCGAGCTCGTGCACGCGAATCCCCTGGGCCGGTTCGCTCGAGGCGGGGGCATTCACGTTCCTGCGGGTATGTGGGTACGGGTCGTTCGCCACAGAAGACCTCAAAGGGGAGCGAAAGTCGACGACACCAGGCGCTGACGCCCGGACGCAGGACACCTAGCGCGGCATCGTGCCTACTGAGTGTAACCGATCGGGCGGCGCTGGCCTAGTGTCCTGTGGCCGGTCACTAGCCGCCGTTCGGGGTACCTTCTGCTCGGGCCGAGTGGGTGGTGCACGCCGCGTAGGCGGGAGAGTGCAGCCCGTCAGGCGACGTTTCTGAGCCCGAGGTCACAGCGCGGTGGCGGCGAGTCGACGGTTGCCGGCCTGATCGGTCGGGTATGTAGGTGATCGTCGGGGCAATGCGGAAAAGGTCGAAGTGCGGAGAAGGTAAGGGAAGGGCCACATGTCGAGATCTCCGATCTCCCAACGGGGATCCGGCACGGGAACGGCGGCATTTCTTCGCCGCGTAATCACCGACCAAGCCAACATCGGCGCCATCGCGCCCACGTTCCCCAGGTTGGCGCGACGCCTGGCCGGGCTGATCCCGCCGACGCCAGGCCTGCGGGTGGTCGAGCTCGGTGCCGGCACCGGCGCGGTCAGCACCGCGATCGGGCCTCGGCTGGGTCCGGGAGCGCGGCATTTCGCCCTCGAGCGCGACCCGGACCTGCTTGTCGCCCTCGAGACCCGGGCCCCGTGGGCGCAGCGAATTCCCGGTGATGCCGCCGAGTTGGTCAGCCATCTCGCTGCCCTCGAGGTCGACGAGGTGGACGTGGTGATCAGCGCGCTGCCCTGGGGCTACTTCGACGGCGACCTCCAGCGGCGCATCATGGCCGAGGTGTGTTCGGTGCTCGTTCCGGGCGGGATGTTCGCCACCATCGCCTGCCTGCCGACCCGGCTCAACCCGCGCTCGCGCACCTTCCGGACGATCCTCGAGGCGTCGTTCAAGGAGGTCGCAATCACCTCTCCGACCTGGGCAAACCTTCCGCCGGCTCGGCTGCTGATCTGTCACGGCCCCCGTAGCGAGGCCAGCTCCTAGCTCTGGGCGCCGGACCGCCGAGGTGGTGGCTGAGTTGGGCGTTCCGCAGAGCGACTTGGTGTGACCGATGCGCACGTCGAAAAATACCGGACTGACGTTGGTCTCGGTGAACAATTGACGCGCCAGTCGCGCCAGGGCTGCTGACACCAGGCCGCCCTGTCGGTGACGCGGCGTTATCTCCGGCGTCACGGCGGTGGTTGTGTCCCGTTCGCACGGCGCGCCCCGCCGTGGCTGACCGGACCTAATCTCTCCGGTTCGCGGCTCCGCCCGGGGGACAAGGGCCGTCCCGAACCCGCGGAGCGGTACGTCCCCCAGGTGCCCGGCCCGGGGGACGTACCGCGGCAAGCTCACCCCGCGCGGATCTCATACCGAGCGGCCGCGCCACTCCCGGTAGGTGCGCACCAGCGCGGCGGTCGAGCTGTCCAGCCCGGCGGTGTCCGGTGTGTCGCTGGTGAGCACCGGCCCGAGCTGGCGTGCCATCACCTTGCCCAGTTCGACGCCCCACTGGTCGAACGAGTCGATGCCCCAGATCGTCCCCTCCACGAACGTCACGTGCTCGTAGAAGGCGATCAGCTGGCCGAGTAGCGACGGGGTCAACTTCCGCGCGAGCAGCGTCGAGGTCGGCCGGTTGCCGGGCATCACCTTGTGCGGCACGACGTCCGCCGGGGTGCCCTCGGCGGCGATCTCCTCGGCGGTCTTGCCGAACGCGAGCGCCGTGGTCTGGGCGAACAGGTTCGACATGAACAGGTCGTGCATGTCGGTGCTCGGGTCGTCGGTGGGCACCGGGTTGTTCGGCTCGGCGAAGCCGATGAAGTCGGCCGGGACCAGCCGGGTGCCCTGGTGGAGGAGCTGGTAGAAGGCGTGCTGGCCGTTGGTGCCCGGCTCGCCCCAGAAGATCTCCCCGGTGTCGGTGGTGACCGGCGTGCCGTCGCGGCGCACCGACTTGCCGTTGCTCTCCATGGTCAGCTGTTGCAGGTAGGCCGGCAGCCGGTGCAGGTACTGGCTGTAGGGCAGCACCGCGTGGGTCTGGGTGCCGAAGAAGTTCACGTACCAGACGTTGAGCAACCCGGAGATCACCGGCAGGTTCTGCTCCAGCGGCGTGGTGCGGAAGTGCTCGTCCATGGCGTGCATGCCGGCCAGGAACTCGGCGAACTGTTCCTTGCCGATAGCCACCATCAGGGAGAGACCGATCGCGGAGTCGACCGAGTAGCGCCCGCCCACCCAGTCCCAGAAGCCGAACATGTTGGCCTCGTCGATGCCGAACGCGGAGACCTCCTTCGCGTTCGTCGACACGGCGACGAAGTGCTTGGCCACCGCGGCGGGGTCGCCGTCCAGCCCGGCCAGGAGCCAGTCGCGGGCGGTGCGGGCGTTGGTCAGCGTCTCCAGGGTGGTGAAGGTCTTGGAGGAGATGATGAACAGCGTGCTGGCCGGGTCGAGGTCGCGGGTGGCCTCGCTGATGTCGGTCGGGTCGATGTTGGAGACGAAGCGCAGCTCCAAGCCCCGGTCCGAGTACGACTTGAGCGCCTCGTAGGCCATCACCGGGCCGAGGTCGGAGCCGCCGATGCCGATGTTCACCACCGTGCGGATCCGCTCACCGGTGTGCCCGGTCCACTTCCCGGAGCGGACGTCGTCGGTGAACGCGCCCATCCGGTCGAGCACCTCGTGGACGTCGGCCACAACGTCCTGGCCGTCGACCACGAGTGATGCGTCGCGCGGCAGTCGCAGCGCGGTGTGCAGCACGGCCCGGTTCTCGCTGGTGTTGATGTGCTTGCCGGCGAACATCGCTTCGGTGCGCTCGGGCAGGCCCGCGCGCCGGGCGAGCGCGGTCAGCAGCGGCAGCGTGTCGCGGGTGATGCGGTGCTTGGAGTAGTCGAGGCGCAGGTCGGCGCCCTGGACGGTCATGGCCTCGGCGCGGCCGGGATCGTCGGCGAAGAACTCGCGCAGATGGGTATCGGCGATCGTCGTGTGGTGCTCGGTCAGAGCGGACCACTCAGGCGTGGTCGTGACGTCGATCGGGTGGTCGGCGGTGACGTCTGGTGTGGACACGTCGCCATCCTGCCCCTTGTCGGCCCGTCGCGCGGACCGGCACCCGATCGGACGGCTACGAGATCCCACGATCGACCCGCTATCGCGAGGTCGAATTCCGCTCTTCCGCGGTCTGGTGCAGCTCGCTGGCGAGGCGGAACCCGATCGGGGCGCCGTCCACGGCCGCGTCGGCGGAGTCCCAGTCGATCCCGGCGAAGGTGAACTCGGTGGGCTGCTCGACGCCGAGGCCGCCCGGAACGGCCGACAGCACGGCCACCAGGTCAGGCAGCGGGGCGAACGGGGTGCGTCGGATGAATCGGCCCTGAGCGTCGCGGTTGTGACCGTCCGACTGTTCCGGTTCGAGTTGCTCGTCGGGCGTTTCGCCGCGTTGTTGGGGGACGCGGGCACCGTTGTCCCCGGGGCGTTGGTCCCCACCGGGGAGGGGATGCACGTCGAGCCGGTGGGCGCCCCGGCTGCCCGCCCCGGGCGCATGGCTGCCGGCGGTATGTGACTGGATGGAATCCTCCATGGTTCGGCTCCTGTGTCAGTACCGGATCTGGGTCTGGGATGCGGTTCTGCCGCGTCTCGCCGGAGGCTGAGAAGTCGGGACGCGGCAGCGCTCCTCGTTATTGCGATGACGGCCCGATCGGCGCAATGCTCGATGCAGGTCACCTGATCAGGTTTCCGATCGGGTGAATATCACCTCGCAATTTGTAACTTCTCAGAACGATTCCGTCACTGATAGACCCGGAAGAGTTAACTCAATAGGAGGTTAAGGTGACGTAAAGGATGGACCGCTGCTCCGTCTCACTGTGTGTGACGGTGCGGCCGCCCGGGCGCTACGCACTGTGACTCTCCCGGTCACCGATCTCAAGCGGCCTGGAGGACTGCCAGACCCACCGAGGTCAGCGCGGCCGGAGCGGGCATCGCACCGGTCGCCGTGATGAGGCCCGCGCTGGCCAGCCGCGAGCCGGCGAACTGGTCCGCCAGGCAGAAACCGTCGACGGTCAGCGAGGTGCCACAGCTGCCGGACACCATGCAGCGTCCCTCGGCGATCGCGCGGAGAACGGCGCGGTCCCGGCTGCTCAACTGGGTGGGAGAGGTGGTGTTCATGATTGCCGGTCCTTTCCGGTCCGATCGCGGGCCGCGTTGCCGATCTCTGGGTGTCCGCTGGCTTTCCCGGACACCTGCAAGGTTGCTCCGCCCGCGCGGCGCGGACCATCGAGCAGGCCCCACACCGGCCGGGTAGAACCCGCCAGTCCGAGGTAGGGAGAACCCCCGGAGCCGGCGTCGCTCAGACCTCGCTGAGCACCGGCATTCCCCTCGTGCCCGGTCACGGTGAGCTCGGGCGCAGGGCGTCGAGGACGGCGTCCAACTCGTCCCGGTCGCGATTCGGCGGCAGGACCAGGACCGGCATGTCCGCGCCGGCGGCATACCACCCGGACAGGGCAGCCCGTGCGGCGTCCGGGTTCCCCCATATCGTGAGCTCGTCGAGGAGTACCGCCGCGGCGGCCGGTACCTCGGAGGTGCCGTGGGTCGGGTTCGCCGCGAGCACCGCGTCGACGGCGGCCCCGAAGCCGTGGTTTCGCAGCGTGCGCGCATAGAGCGGGCCCATGCTGGTCAGGTAGAACGCGACCCACCATGAGGCCAGCGCGCGGGCTCGGGCCGGATCGGGAGCCACGGCGACGGGCAGTCCAGGACAGATCCGCGGCAGCGGCCTCCCGGGCCCGCCACGGGCAGCACCGTCCTCGATCAGGCGCAGACCCTCCTTCAGACCGGACGCTGGCAGCAGGAACGGGTACCAGCAGTCCGCCAGCTCACCACAGAGCCGTACCGCCGCCGGGCCCAGCGCGGCCAACTGGATCGGGATATCCGACGACGGAGGCACCCCGAGCCGCAGCGGCCTGCTCCCGCCGGAGACCGAGGACACGATGCGGCCGCCGTCGAGCAACCTCCGAACCTGGCGGGTGACGGCACCGAGCCGTTCGACCGGCGCGCGGAACGCGACGTCGTGCAGTCCCTCGGCGAGCTGTGGACTGCCCGCGCCGAGGCCGAGGACGAAACGCCCGCCGGACAGCTCGGCGAGGCTGCTGGCCAGCATCGCGATGCTCCCGGCACTGCGACCCCAGATGTTGAGCACGCCGGTCCCGAGCTGGATCCGGCTGGTCCTGATGGCGATCTCGGTCAGCAGCACCGAGACGTCGTGGCCCCACGCCTCGGCCACGAAGAATGCGGTGTAGCCGAGTTCCTCGGCCCGGGTGGCCAGGTGCAGCACCACCTCACGCCGGGTCTCCAGCGGGGTGATCCCGACGGCGAGCGGTCGGATCGTGGTCATCGGGACACCTTCCTGGCCAGGACCACCTTCGTGATCTCGGGGATGAGCACCTCGGCGGGGGCGGGCGCGAAGCCGGCGCCGCGGAGCCGGTCGGACAGCCCGGCGGCGGAGAACGACACACCGTCGGAGCGGTAGGCCAGGTACTGCAGGAACCACAGTGCAGCGAGCGCCGGCCCGGGCCCGATGTCGTCGAGCATGAAGTCGTGCACGAGGAGCAGTCCGCCAGGTGCGAGGCGGGCGTGTGCCTTCCGGAGCACGGTGTCGATCTGGCACTCGCCGAGCGCGCTGAGCAGGTACGACATGACCACCACGTCCTGCCCACCCGGCCAGGGGTCGTGCACAGCGTCGGCCGCCCGCAGATCGATCCGCGCGTTGAGGCCGCTGGCGTCGCGGTAGTCCCGCGCGACATCGACGACGGCGGGAAAGTCGAGGACGGTGGCCCGCAGGCCCGGGTTCGCCTCGCACAGGGCGATCGAGAACGCACCGCTGCCGCCGCCCACGTCGAGCAGCCGCTCGGCGGCGCCCAGCGGAACCCGCCGGGCCAGGACCCGTGCCGCCGCGAGCGAGCCCGCGTGCTGGGCCGCGGTGAACGTACGGGCCTCCGCCGGCTCGGACATCAGCCCGCCGAGGGTGTCGAATGCGGAGCCGGTACCCGCGAGCCCGACGTCGAGGTGCAGGAGCGCCGGATAGATCTGCCGGGCGACCTGGAGACGGAAGTACTCGCCGAAGTCACCGGGTGCACCCCGCACCAGGTAGCGCTGCGACGCCGGCGCGTTCCGGTAGCACGGCCCCTCGGTGACGAGAAGCCCGAGCGCGGCCAGCGCGTGCAGGAGCGTCCGCAACCGGTTCGGCGGGATGCGGGTCGTCGCCGACAAAGTCGTGACATTGCGCGGTCCGTCGGCGAGCAGGCTGAACAGGTCGATCTCCAGGGCGGCGAACAGCGCCTTGGAGGCCATGAACCCGTAGGCGATGTGGGACAGGTCGCCACGCTCGGTCGCGGGCAGGGGGGCTGATCGCATCTGTCCTCCTCCGTCCAGGTCGCACTACTCTCCCGGGACCGGCTTGCAATCGGATTGCATCCCGTGAGCGAGGGCGAATGCAGTTCCGGATCCTGGGGACACTGGAGGTCACGGCCGACGGCGAACCCGTCGCGCTCGGCGGTCCGAAGCCGCGTGCGCTGCTCGCGGCCCTGCTCCTCAGACCGGGAGCGGCCGTGTCGACCGACCGCCTCGTCGAGGCTGTCTGGGGCGACGCCCCGCCACCGAACGCGCTCAGCGCGCTACGCGCCTACGTCTCGCGCCTGCGGACCGTCCTGGGCTCGGTCGGCGGTGCGGAGCGGCTGCGTTACCGGGCGCCGGGATACGTGCTCGCACTGGCCGACGGCGAGCTCGACGCCGCGGAGTTCGCACGGCTGATCTCCCTGGCCCGAGGGCCGGCGGCGACAGCTGAGTACGAGCAGGTCGTTCAGCTGCTGGACACCGCGTTGGGACTGTGGCGCGATGATCCGCTCGCGGAGTTCGCGCACCTCGATTTTGTCGGCGCGGCGGCATCCAGACTCGCTGACCTGCGGCTTACCGCCATCGAGGAGCGTGCGGACGCACTGCTGCGACTGGGCCGAGGTAGTGAGGTCGTGGCCGAGCTCGCCGCGCTCTTCCAGACCTACCCCGAGCGGGAGCGGCTCGCGGTCCTGCTGATGCGCGGGCTGTACGGCTGTGGCCGCCAGGCCGATGCGCTGGCCGTGTACCAGGAGTTGCGCCGGCGGCTCGTCGGCGATCTGGGTGTGGAGCCGTCGGAGCCGGCGCGGGCCCTGCAGCGGCAGATGCTCACGCACGACCCCGCTCTCGTGCCGCCCCGCTCCGGACCGCCCAGCAACCTGCCGCGGCGGGCGAGCAGTCTGATCGGCCGAGACGACGAGATCCGGCGCGTGACCGCGGCGATGCGCGACGCGTCGATGGTGACACTGACGGGCGTCGGTGGTGTCGGCAAATCACGGCTGGCGCTGGAGGCGGCGGGGCAGGACCGGTCCCGGTTCCCGGACGGCGTGTGGCTCTGTGAGCTCGCGCCGCTCGCCGATGGCGGTCCGGTGAGTCATGCCGTCGCCGTCGCGCTCCGGGTACAGCAACGACACGGACTGACGATCGAGCAGACCGTGATCGAGTACCTGCGGGTCCGCAAGCTGCTGTTGGTCATGGACAATTGCGAGCACGTACTGGACGCGGCGTCGCGGCTACTCGATCGCGTGGTCTCGCACTGCCCCGATGTCGTCGTGCTGGCCACGAGCCGGGAGGCGCTGGGAGTCGAGGGCGAGCAGGTCTGGCCGCTGCCGCCGCTGTCGGTGGACGACGCGACCGCGCTGTTCGTACAGCGCGCACGGGCGGCCCGCCCGGACTTCCACCCCGATCACGAGATCGAGGGTTCGGTCGCCGAGATCTGCCGGCGGCTCGACGGCCTGCCGCTCGCGATTGAGCTGGCCGCCGCGCGGATGCGGGTCATGAGCGCGGCGGAGGTAGCCCGCCGACTCGACGACGGGCGCCTGCTGGCCCGTGGATCCAGTGCCGCGCAGCCGCGCCATCAGAGCCTCACCGCCGCGATCGACTGGTCCTACCGGCTGCTGTCCGAACCCGAGCAGCGGCTGTTCGCGCGGCTGTCGGTGTTCGCGGGCGGCGCGGATCTCGCCGCGGTCCACGCGGTGTGCGCTGAGCCCGGGCGAAGCGAGGCCGACACCCTCGACCTGCTCGCCGCGTTGGTGGACAAGTCGATGGTGGTGGCGGCGGGTGGTCCGGGCGGCACCCGGTACCGCGTTCTGGAGACGCTGCGCGCGTACGGGCGGGAGCGCCGGCCGGCGGGCGGATCGCTCGCGGACCGGCACGCCGAGTACTACACGGAGCTGGCCGAGCAGGCGGCGCTCGGGGTGCAGGGCCCCGACGAACGGATCTGGGTCGAGCGGACGCTGCCGGACCAGGACAACCTGCGGGCGGCATTCGAGCGGACTGTCGCCGACCGCAATCCCGACCTCGCCATGCGGTTGGTGACATCGCTGCCCGAGGTCTCCCACATCCGGGTCGGCTACGAGGCGGCCGGCTGGGCCGAGCGTGCGCTCGAGCTGACATCCGAGAGCCACCCGCTCTTCGTCGCGGGTGTCGGTGCGGCGGCCCGCGGCGCGTGGAACGTCGGCGACTTCGCGCGCGCCCGCCGTCTGGTGGCACGGGCCGGCGGGCGGGTCCCCGATCGCGGCACGGCGCGGTCCGGGTATCCCGCCGACGTCGCGGCGGACGTGGGCCTCTACGAGGGTGACGTCGACCCCGCCCTGCGCCACTACGAGGCGCAGGTCCTGCTCGCGCGGCGCGACGACGACCCGATCCGGCTGGTGTGGACGCTCTACTACGTGGCGATCTGCCACGCCGTCCGCCGTGCACCCGAGCTCGGGCTCCCCGCCGCCCGGGAGTGCCGGAAGGTGGCGGAGGCGACCGCGAACCCGACCGCCGTGTCGATGGCCCGCTACGCGCTCGGCCTGGTGCTCAAGAAGTCCGACCCCGACCAGGCGCTGGCGCTGTTCGACGAGGCCGCGGCACTGGCCGCGTCGGTGCACAACTTCTGGTGGTCGGGGATCGCGCTGATGGAAGCCGCGTCCACCCGCGCGGTGCACGGTGAGCCGGCTGTCGCTGCCCGGGCTCTGATCGACGTCCTGGATCACTGGGATCGGGTCGGGGACCGGACCCAGCAGTGGCTCAACCTGCGGTACGTGGTGCGACTGCTCGTCCGGCTCGGTGCGGACTACGACGCCGTGGTGCTGCATCACTGCCTCCTGGCGGCGGCCAAGCCGTCCCCGCTGGATGCGTCGCGGGCGGCGGGGCTGGCCGAGGTCCTCGGCGCGGAGCGGTTCGCCGCCGCCCGGTCCCTCGGCTCGGGGCTCTCCGCCGCGGCGGCTGTCGCCGTTGCGCGTTCCTGCCTTCGCCGATCCTGCTGATCCCGCCGGGTCTGTTACAGCCCGGGTGCAATCGGTTTGCAATCCACCGGCGGCACTGTGGGCGGCGATGTCACCAACGACAGGAGAACCGACATGGCCGTCGACGACGACAAGCTGATGCAGTTGCTCGGGCAGTTCGTAGGAGATCTGGGGGCGACCATGGCCGCCGGTGGCGTGGTGATCGGCCACCGACTCGGGTTGTACCGAGCGCTCGCGGAGGGTGCGGCCACCCCGGAGCAGCTCGCCGAGCGGACCGGCTGCCATCCCCGCTACCTGGCCGAGTGGCTCCGTGGGCAGGCCGCCGGCGGCTACGTCGGCTACGACCCGGCCACCGGTACGTTCGACATGTCCGAGGAACAGGCGTTCGCGCTCACCGACCCGTCCGGTCCGGTCTACCTGCCCGGCGCATTCCTGCTCGCGCTCGCCGCGCTGCGCGCCGAACCGAGAATCACCGAGGCCTTCCGGACCGGCGAGGGCATGGGCTGGCACGAGCACCACGAGGACCTGTTCACCGGCACCGAGCTGTTCTTCCGCCCGGGATACCTCGCCAACCTCACGGCGAACTGGATCCCCGCGCTGGACGGTGTCGAGGCGAAGTTGACGGCGGGGGGAACCGTCGCCGACATCGGCTGCGGGCTCGGGGCCTCGACCGTGCTGATGGCGCAGGCCTATCCGAGAGCAAGGGTTGTCGGCTCGGACTACCACGACGCCTCGATCGAGTTGGCGCGCAAGCACTCGGTCGACGCGGGGGTCGCCGACCGTGCGACCTTCGAGCTGGCGTCGGCCCAGAGCTTCACCGGTACCGGTTACGACCTGGTCACCTCCTTCGACTGCCTGCACGACATGGGTGACCCGCTCGGGGCCGCACAGCACGTCCGCGAAGCGCTGGCCCCGGACGGCACCTGGATGGTGGTCGAGCCGGCCGCGGGTGACCGCGTCGAGGACAACCTGAACCCGGTGGGCCGCATGTACTACTCGGCGTCAACGTTCCTGTGCGTGCCGAACGGGCTGTCCCAACCGGGCGGTTACGCCCTCGGCGCCCAGGCCGGTGGGGAGGCGATCCGCCAGGTGACGGCGGACGCCGGGTTCACCCGGTTCCGGCTGGCCGCCGAGACGCCGTTCAACCGCATCTACGAAGTCCAGCGCTAGGCCGCGTCGGACGCTCCCTGGGCGGCTCCCGCCAGCCGGGTCGGCCCGGGTTGGCCGCCGCCGAGGGGTGATCAGATCAAGAGGAGCAGATGACCATGCGTTTTCAGGAGGGGCCTACCGGCGAGCAGGCTCGCGCCCTGTGTGTGGCGGCGGCCGGCACGGTGTTGGCGCTGGTCACCTTCACCACCCCGATCGCCACGCTGGCTAGCACCGCGAGGGACCTGGGCTCCGGCCCGGGTGGCCAGGCCTGGATCCTCAGCTCGATGAGCCTCGGGCTGGCGGTCGGGCTGCTGCCGACCGGTGCGCTCGGTGACGACCACGGGCGGCGCCGAATGTTCCTCGCCGGGGCCATCGGGCTGACCGTGGCGTCGGCGGCCGCCGCGCTCGCACCAGGCACCGCTGCGCTGGCTCTGGCCCGGGTCGGGCAGGGTCTCGCGGTGGCGGCGATCCTGTCCTGCGGACTGGGGCTGATCGGGCACGCGTTCCCGCCCGGCCCCCGGCGGATCCAGGCCACCGGGGTGTGGGGCGCCTGCCTGGGCGCGGGGATCGCGGTCGGCCCGCTGATGGCCGGGGCACTGGATGCCGGGCCGGGGTGGCGGAGCGCCTACTGGTCGACCGCGGCGCTGTCGGCGGTGCTGGGCGTGCTGTCCCGGCGGCTGCTCACCGAGTCCAGGGCGGACCGGCGGCAACCTGTGGACCTGGCCGGCATGCTTCTGCTCGCCGCGGCGCTGGCCTGCGAGATCGCCGGCCTGGTCGAGGGGCGGGCGGGGTGGGGCCGGCCGCTGGTGGTGGGTCTACTGGTCGGCGGTGTCGTGCTGGGCGCGGTGTTCGTCGTCGTCGAACTGCGTCGGCGGGCGCCGATGCTGGATCTGCGACTGTTCGGCCGGCCCGACTTCGCGGGTGCGACGATCGCCGCGCTTGCCACCGGCGCCGGGGTCGTCGCGGCCATGTCGTTCCTGCCGACCCTGGTCCAGCGAGGCCTCGGCCACAGTGCCTCCTACGCGGCACTGGTCCTGTTGGTCTGGTCGGCCACCAGCGTGCTGACCGCGTTGCTCGCCCGCCGGTTGCCGGCCCGGGTCTCCCCGCGTTCGCAGTTGGTGTTCGGCCTCCTCGGGGTCGGGGTGGGACTGGCGATGTCCGGCCTCGGCCCCGCGGCGGGCGCGGCGCACCTGCTGCCCGGTCTACTGGTGGCCGGTGTGGCGAACGGGGTGCTCAACGCCGCGCTGGCCCGCCAGGCGGTGGCCAGTGCGCCGGCCGGCCTGGCCAGCATCGGCAGCGGGGCCAACAACACGGCGCGCTACCTCGGTGGGGCCCTGGGAGTGACGGTGGTGGCAGTGCTCAGCACACACGCCGAGCCCGCCGCGATGGTTGCCGGCTGGAATCACTCCACCCTGGTCGCCGGGGGCCTTTCAGCGCTGGGTGCGCTGGTTGTCGCGGCCTGCCGGCCCCGGACCGGCCTGGACCGGCGAGAGCGGGCCACGCTTCGCCGATCCGAGCTGTCGATCGCGACGCTCGGCCCCCGGGGCCGCCGGTCGCTCAGGTGCCGGTGATCCAGTTGGACGTCAGCAGCACCAGCCCGAGTGAGCAGCCCGCGACGACCACGAGGCCGAGTGCGGCGACGATGAGCGGCCGGACACCGCTGCGGGCAATCTCGCGGAGATCGAAGTTGAGTCCGACGCCGGCGAAGCAGAGCAGGAACGCCCACTTCGACAGGTTGCCGAGGCTGGTCACCTCGGCCTTGGTGAACGCTCCGGCGGTGGCCAGCGCCGAGACGGCGATGAAGCCGAGCACGAACTTCGGGAAGGTGCGCCAGACGAACGCCGACCGTGCCCGGAGCCCGCTGGCCACCGCCACCCCGCCGCGGTTGGACCAGTAGATCGCGTATCCGAGCACGACGATGCCGATCAGCGCGTTGCGGGTGTTCTTGACCGCCACCGCGACCTGCTGGGCGTGCTGGGAGTAGGCCGCGCCGGTGGCGGTGGTCTCGGCGGTGTTGTCGACGGCGAGGCCGGCCCAGAGGCCGAACTGCGTGTCGGAGAGCTGCAGCGCGTGCCCGATGGCGGGGAAGCTGAACAGCGCGACGGCGCCCAGGGCGAGGATCGCGGCAATGGCGTAGCCGGAGTCCTCGTCGTCGGCGTCGATTGCTCCCCTGCCCGCGATGATCGCCGAGACCCCGCAGATCGACGTGCCGATCGCCAGCAGCGTCGAGAGTTTGCCGCTCAGCCCGAACGCCTTGCCGACCAGCAGGATCACCGTAGTGGCGACCACCATGTCGATCAGGATCAGCCCGAGGCTGAAGCCGCCGAGCTTCGCCAGGTCGCCCAGCAGGAACCGCGCGCCGAGCAGCACGATGCCGATCTTCAGCCAGAACTCGTAGGTGCCGACGCCCGGGCGGAACGCCTTGGGCACACCGACCGTGTTGCGGATGAGCAGGCCGAGAATGATCGCCCACAGCACATATTCGATGTCCGGCAACGCCGTCCCGGTGGCCTTGCCGACGCTGCGCAGCCCGGTCTGGGCGAAGGTGCCGATCACGCCGACGACCACCAGCAGGACCAGGCCGGGCAGGTAGCGCAGTACGGGGATTCCCGTGTTGGCGCCGCTGCTGGTGGTGGACTCCGCGGGGGCGGTCATTTGACGAGGAAGGGGATCGAGGGCAGCAGGCCCGTGACGGCGAGCAGGACCAGTACGGCCGCGACGATCACGGCCGCCCAGTCCGCTCCGAGCCGGGCCGTCAGGCCCAGGTGCGACGGATCCGGGTCCGGGGTCGGGGTTGTCTCCGACGGGTTCGTACTCAAGGTGACCTCCAGCGGACGGTGCCACGCCCGGCGGACGGGCGCGCGCGGGTATTCGGGGGATGGGGCGGAAGGAATGTCGAAACGCGGCGCGCTAGTGCTGGCGGGCCGCTGTCAGCCGAGTTGACAGGCGCTGGAGGTGACGAAACAGCAGTCGATCCAACGACGCTGCGTCAGGAAGCCGGCCATGAGCTGAGAGCTTACGTCCCAATCCTCGCTGGCACACCAGTCGATTCCACATCGGACCGGAGGAGATTCAGCCGGTGGCGCCGGTTTCAGGTCCGCGCCCGGCGAGCCGCCACCCCCGCCGAGTTCAACCACAGCGGCCTCCCGCGCGTGATCAACAGCGGGTGGGGTTGAACTCGGCGAAACAATCGTCTCGACGGCGGGAATGTGCAGCGCGCGCAGGACCGCAGTGCCGACACCACGACGGACCCGACAACACGTAGAAGGCCGGGCGCGCCATTCTCGCGGCGTGCGCGCACGCCGCGTGGGACCGGGCTGGGAGGGGGCGCCGGGCTGGACGGCCGGCGCGGGCCACCCGGCGGTTCGTCCGACCGGGCAGGTCGAGAACGCACATCTAGGTCTAGGAGGGTCCTGGATGATGCCGCTGGTCGCGTTCGGTGATCCAGTCGGATGCGTCGCTCGGTGAGCATTTCCGTCCGGCCCTGCTCCGCTGGCCCGGCGTCATGCGCGGCCGCGCCAGATTCACGGTGAGCCAAACCCTTCTCCGGCGGTGCGAACTCGACTATCACTCTCTCGTCAGATGCTGGTCGGCGGCACCGCTACAGGAGCGTGAAGTACTGATGGGGGCTGATGCCGCGACGCGGGCTCCGCTCGGGGAGCAGCGCGATGCATCGCGACAGGTGCCGGGCGCGGCCGCGGCGCCGAACTCCCGCTCCAGTCCGCCTTCCCGGCGTGATCGGCGCGGTCTGAGTCGACGCGGCTTGAGTTGGCACGGCGTGAATCGGCGCGGCTTGAGTCGGCACGGCGCGAAGCTGGCCCGCTGGGTCAGCCCGCTGGTGCTGCTGCTCGGCTGGCAGCTGGTCAGCGGCACCGGTCTGGTTTCGCCGCGCAAGCTGCCGCCGCCCACCACGGTGTGGCGGGCCGCCCTCGAGGTGGCCGGTAACGGCCAGCTGGGCGACGGGCTCGCGGTATCGCTGCGCAGGATGCTGATCGGGTTCGTGATCGGCGCGGTGATCGGCGCCGCGCTCGGGGTGTTCGCCGGACTGCTGCGCTGGGGGGACGTGTCCGTCGACCCGGTGATGCAGATGATCCGCAATGTGCCGCTGTTCGGTCTGATCCCGTTGCTGATCCTCTGGTTCGGCATCGGTGAGCTGCCGAAGCTGGTGCTGATCGCGTTGGCCGCCGGGCTGCCGATCTACCTCAACGTGCACGCCGGTATGCGCAACGCCGATCCGCACCTGGTCGAGGCGACCGCCGTGCTGGGCTACTCCCGGTGGCAGAGGCTGTGGCACGTGGTGGTGCCGGGCGCGGCCCCGTACACCCTGGTCGGCGTCCGGCTCGGGGTGGCATCGGCCTGGCTGGCGCTGGTGGTCGCGGAGACGATCGCCGCCGACTCCGGGATCGGGTACATGATCAACAATGCCCGGGACTTCCTGCGCACCGACATCGTGATCGTCGGGCTGCTCGTCTACGCGGTGGTCGGGCTGTTGATGGACACCGTCGTGCGACTGGCCGAACGGTGGATCCTGCGCTGGCGGGTGTCATGACGGGCGCCGAGACGGCCCGGGTGCGTGGGCTGGTCAAGGAGTTCGGCGACCGCCGGGTGCTCGACGGCCTCGACCTGACCGTGCGGCGCGGCGAGTTCACCGCGTTGCTCGGCCGCAGTGGCTCCGGCAAGTCCACGCTGCTGCGCGTCCTGTCCGGGATGGACACCGACATCCAGGGCGAGTCCACGGTGGACGGCCAGGTGTCGATGGCGTTCCAGCAGCCCCGGTTGCTGCCGTGGCGGCGGGTCTGGCGCAACATCACCCTCGGTGTGGAGACCGGCGATGCACGGGGTGTGGCGGAGCGCGCGCTGGCCGAGGTGCGGTTGACCGAGCGGGCCGACGCGTGGCCACGGACCCTGTCCGGCGGCGAGGCGCAGCGGGTCTCGCTGGCCAGGGCACTGGTCCGGGAGCCCGACCTGTTGTTGCTGGACGAGCCGTTCGGCTCGCTGGACGCGCTGACCCGGCTGGCCATGCACCGCCTGGTCACCCAGCTGTGGGAACGGCACCGGCCGGCGGTCCTGCTGGTCACCCACGACGTGGACGAGGCGCTCGCTCTCGCCGACCGGGTTCTCGTACTGGAGGGCGGGCGGATCGCGGCCGAGCACCTGGTGTCCGCGCCCCGGCCCCGGAGCATCGCGCAGCTGTCCGAGCTGCGCGCGCACGTGTTGTCCGACCTGGGAGTAAATGATCATGAAGCCGCGTGACCTCGTTCCGCTCGGCGTCGTCGCGGCGGTGGTGGGTCTCGCGGCGCTGGGACTCTCCGCGTGCGCAGCGCCGGCCCAGCCCGCCGCGCCGGCCGCGGTCCCGGCGGCGGTCAGCCCGGCGCAGCTGGCCGAGACCACCCTGCGCGTCGGTGACCAGAAGGGCACCAGCCAGCAGGTCCTGCTGAAGGCGGCCGGGCTGCTGGACGGCGTCCCGTACCACCTGGCGTGGTCCACCTTCACCTCCGGACCGCCGATGCTGGAGGCCGCCAACGCGAACGCCATCGACATCGGGCAGGTCGGGAACACGCCGCCGATCTTCTCCGCCGCCGCCAACGGGAACATCGACCTGGTCAGCGCGCTGCGCTCCACGGTCGGTGACGCCGTCCTGGTGCCGAAGGGCTCCGCGCTCGCCAACCTGGCCGACCTGCGCGGCAAGACCATCGCGGTGGCCAAGGGCTCGTCCGCCAACGGCACCCTGCTGAACACCCTCGCCAAGGCCGGGCTGAAGCCGTCCGACGTGACCATCTCCTACCTGCAGCCCAGTGACGCGTACGCGGCGTTCAACCAGGGCAGCGTGGCCGCCTGGGCGGTGTGGGAGCCGTACGTGAGCGAGGCCGTGGCGAGCCTCGGCGCGCGGGAGCTGGTCAGCGGCGCCGACGCCCTCAACGGCACCGGCCTCGCCGGCGGCACGGCGCTGTCCAACGGCTACTCGCTGCAGATCGCCAACCGGAGCTCACTGGCCGACGCCGGCAAGAACGCCGCTATCGCGGACTACGTCGTCCGGGTCGCCAAGGCGAACCTGTGGGCCAAGAACCATCCGGACCAGTGGGCTGGCATCTACGCCCAGCAGACCGGCATCCCGGTGGACATCGCGAAGATCGCGGTGCCCAGGATCGCGCTCTCCCCGGTCGCGGTCGACGACGCGGTGGTCGCCTCCGAACAGCGGCTGGCCGACGCGTTCGCCTCGGCGGGCCAGCTGCCGGGCAAGGTCGACTTCGCCGCGTACGTCGATCGCCGGTTCAACCCCCAGATCGCCCCGCTGGTCACGCAAGGCAAGTGACGGGTGGGGGTCGACGCCGGTCAGAGGTGCGCATCCTGAGCGAACCGATAGAGATGCTCAATGTGACCCGAATCGGTTCGCGGGTCATCGACGACGGCCCGTGCCCGTGTTAGCGTCACCTTTATGAGTGACGGCGAGCACCCGCGCGCACTGCACGTCACACTGCTGCGCACCCGTCGCCACGTGGACTTCTGCCGTACGGCCACCGCGCTCTGTCGGGCCTGACCCCGCCCCCGACCGAGTCCGACAGAGTCCGTTCGAGCCAGCCGACTTCCGTCCCCCGGCTCCCGGTGACCGACGCTCGCCGACCCGCGAGCACTGCCCGCCGCGCCCCACGCGCCGGACCGTCGCCGAGAGCCGACCGGGGCGATTCCCGCGAGGACACCCGTGTCTCCCACCACCGCTCCGCCCGCCACCGCTCCGTCGATCCCCCGCGCGGCGGTCCCCGCAGTGCCCGTTCCCGCGGTGCCGGTTCCCGCGGTGCCGATTCCCGCGGTGCGCCACCGGGGTCCGTCCCCAACCCCACGCCCACCCTCAGCCGCGGTACTGGACGCCGCCCGGCGCGCTGGGCTGATCTTCCGCGACGAGCTGGTGGCCGCGACCGAGCTGAGCCACGCCACGGTGAACCGGCAGGTCACCCGGCTGCTCGAGGTGGGTCTGCTGCGCGAGCGCCCCGACCTGGTCCAGGCCGGTGCCGTCGGCCGGCCGAGGGTGCCCGTCGAGGTCGACCCGGACGGGTACGGCGTGCTGGGCATCCACATCGGGCTGCGCCGCACCACGCTGGCGGCGGGCGACCTGCGCGGGCGGGTGCTCGGCGCGGCCGAGGTACCGAACCCGATCGGTGACCCGGCCGACGTGCTGACCCTGCTCGTCGCGCGGCTGCGGCGCTTCGGCGCGCGGTGGCCCGAGCGCCGGATGCTGCGGGTCGGGCTGGTCGTCGGCGGGCAGCTCTCCGCCGACCGGGGCCGGCTGCGACACCCCCGCCTCGGCTGGGAGTCCGCGCCGATCGGCGAGATCGTCGACCGGGTGGCCGGCTCCCACGTGGAGGTGGTCCCGCAGGTGGAGGCGATGGCGGGCGCCGAGACGCTGCTCGCCCGGCAGCCGTCGCGGGGGACCGCGCTGTACGTGTACGCCCGGGAGACAGTGGGGTCGGTGCTGACCGTGGACGGCGCGGCGCCGGTACCCGCCGCCGGTCTCGGCACCATCAGCCACCTGCCGGTGGGCGGTGCCGCGAGCTGCCCGTGCGGTGCGACCGGGTGCCTGGAGGCCTCGGTCGGCGAAGCGTCGGTCGCCGCCGCCGCGCACCGTGCCGGGATCGTGTCGGAGCCGTCCATCGCCAAGGTCATCGCGGCGGCCGAGGGCGGCCACCGCGCCGCGCACGAGCTGCTCGTGGAGCGGGCCAGGGTGCTCGGCCGAGGTGTCGCGCTGGCCCGGGACGTCTTCAACCCGGACCGCGTGGTGCTGCTCGGGCAGGCCTTCACCGGCTACCGCCCCGGGCTCGCGCACGTCTCGGCCAGCTTCGCGGCCGCCACCGTGCTGGACCCCCTGGTCCCGAGCGTCAGTTCGCTCGGCCCCGGGGTGCAGGCGCTCGCGGCGTGCACGGCGGCGCTGCTGCCGGTCCACGCCGACCCGCTCGGCGCGGTACGCAAGTCCGTCGCCCGCGAGGCGTGGTCCGGTTCGGCCATCCCGGCCCGGCGGGCGGCGACCCGATGAGCGCCACCCCGCTCGCGGTACTGGACCTGGTGCCGATCTCGTCCGGATCCTGCGCCGCCGCCGCACTGCGCAACAGCATCGACCTGGCCAGAGCGACCGAACGCTTCGGCTACACCCGCTACTGGTTCGCCGAGCACCACCTGAACCCGGGCGTCGCCGGTACCTCTCCCGCGGTGCTGCTGGCGCTGACCGCCGCGGCGACCTCCACGATCCGGGTCGGCTCCGGCGCGGTCCAGCTCGGGCACCGCACCGCGCTGTCCACCGTCGAGGAGTTCGGCCTGCTGGATGCCGTGCACCCGGGACGGCTGGACCTGGGGCTGGGCCGCTCCGGCGGGCGCCCACCCGCGCCGGCGGTGAACGGGGCCGAGCTGAACCGGGCCGAGCTGAACCGGGCCGAGGACGCTGCCGGTCGGGCGGCCAACGGCCTGTTGCTGCCGCCCCGGTTCTCCTTCGAGAAGTTGCTCTCCTCGCCCAGGTTCGCGATGCAGAAGAAGCTGTTGCTGCAGCCGAACGCCGAGGCCCAGGACTACGGCGAGCAGATCGGCGACATCCTCAGCCTGCTGCGCGGCACCTACCGCACACCCGACGGTGTGGAGGCGCACGTGGTCCCGGGGGAGGGTGCGGAGGTACAGGTCTGGATCCTGGGCAGCAGCGGCGGCCAGAGCGCATCGGTGGCCGGCGAGAACGGGCTGCGCTTCGCGGCGAACTACCACGTCAGCCCGGCCACCGTGCTCGAGGCCGCGCGGGGTTACCGGGCGGCGTTCCGGCCGTCCGCCGAGCTGGACCGGCCCTACGTCAGCGTCTCCGCCGATGTCGTGGTGGCGCCGGACGAGCACACCGCGCGGACCCTGGCCACCGGCTACGGGATCTGGGTGCACAGCATCCGCTCCGGCGCGGGCGCGATCCAGTTCCCGACACCCGAGCAGGCCAGCGCGCACCGGTGGAGCGACGAGGAACGGGCGCTGGTCGCGGACCGGGTCGACACCCAGTTCGTCGGCTCGCCCGCTCAGGTGGCCGACCAGCTCGAACAGCTCCGCGACGCCACCCAGGCCGACGAGCTGATCATCACGACGATCACCCACGACCACGCGGACCGGGTGCGCTCCTACGAGCTCCTGGCCGAGGAATGGCGGCGGCGATGAACACCTGGCACGGACCTCACCTGAGCAGGGAACCACACCGCCAACTCAGCCTCAACGCGTTCATCTACCCAGCGGGCCACCACGAAGCGGCCTGGCGCCATCCGGAGAGCCAACCGGAACGGCTCTACCAGGCGGACTACTACCAGCAGATCGCCCGCACCGCCGAGGCCGCGAAGCTGGACGCGGTATTCCTCGCCGACGGCCCCGCGCTCAGTGACAACGTCGCGCACAACCCCGCCGGGCGGCTCGAGCCGATCACCCTGCTCACCGCGATCGCGATGGCCACCCGCCACATCGGCCTCATCGCGACGGCCTCGACCACCTACTACGAGCCGTACAACCTGGCCCGGCTGTTCTCCTCGCTGGATCACCTGTCGAGCGGGCGGGCCGGCTGGAACATCGTCACCACCGGCACCGACCTGGCGGCGGCCAACTTCGGGCTGCCGGCGCACCCCGAGCACACGGTGCGCTACGCGCGGGCCCGGGAGTTCGTCGACGCCGCCGTCGCGCTCTGGGACAGCTGGGAGGACGACGCGGTGCTGCTCGACCGCGACCGCGGCGTCTACGCGGACGTCTCGAAGATCCACCGGGTGAACCACGCCGGTGCCCACATCCGGGTGCGCGGCCCGTTCAACGCCCCGCGCTCGCCGCAGGGCCGCCCCGTGCTCGTGCAGGCCGGCGCCTCCAACGAGGGCCGGGCCTTCGCCGGCCGCTACGCCGAGGTGATCTTCACAGCGCACCAGCGGCTGGTCGACGCGCAGGCGTTCTACGCCGACATCAGACAGCGGGCCTCGACCTTCGGCCGCCGGCCCGACGACGTCAAGATCCTGCCCGGGATCAGCCCCTTCATTGCCGGCACCGAGGAGGGGGCGCGTGAGCTGGAGCGCGAGTTCAACGAGCTCACGGTGCCGGAGTACGGCCTGATCCAGCTGGAGCGCCTGGTCGGCGTCTCGGTGAACGAGGTCGAGCTGGATGCCCGGGTGCCGGCGTCACTGTTCGCCGGCGCGGGTGACGTCACCGACAACGCCCGCAGCCGGCTGCAGGTGGTGGCCGGCATCGTCGAGCGGGAGCGCCCGACGTTGCGCGGCCTGCTGCACCGGCTCGCCGGCGCGCGGGGGCACCGGGTGTTCGCCGGTACGCCCGAGCAGGTGGCCGACACGATCGAGGACTGGTTCCGGAACGGCGCGGCGGACGGGTTCAATGTGATGCCGCCCTACTACCCGGGCGGCCTCCAGGTGTTCACTGAGACGGTCGTGCCGATCCTGCGGCGGCGCGGCCTGTTCCGCGACGACTACACCGGCACCACCCTGCGCGACCACCTGGGGCTCGCCCGCCCGGCCAGCCAGTTCGCCGGTCTGTCCCAGGGTGCCAGCTGACCCGTGCGCCCGCGCAATCCCTTCTTCCGGAGGTGACCATGACGTCCACTGCCGCAACCGCCATGCAGAAGGCCGATCTCGACGCCATCCCGCCCGATGTGCACGGCCTGATCAGCAAGCAGACCGCCGAGCTCGACGGCGTCGACGTCACCCGCGTGCGGTTCGACGTCGGGGCGCGTTGGTCGAACGACCTGAAGGACTACGCGGGGACCGAGAGCTGCGAGCTGCCGCACGTCGCACTGGTGCTCTCCGGGCGCCTGCACGTGGTGATGAGCGACGGTAGCGAGGAGGAGTTCGGCCGCAACGAGGTCATGCTCCTGCCACCCGGCCACGACGCCTGGACCGTCGGCGACGAGCCCTGCGTCTTCGTCGAGTTCTCCAGGGGCAACGATCTCTACTCGTAGCGAGCGAGCAGCGGGCGGCCGGCCGGGACCGGGTCCCGGCCGGCCGAGCTACGTGTTCGCCCTGGTCAGAGGATGAAGAGCATCTCCTGGTAGGTCGGCAGCGGCCAGAGGTCGTCGGCCACGATCCCTTCGAGCAGGTCCGCGGCCGATCGCACCGCGGCCATCGCCGGCAGCAGTGCCTCGCGGGCGTGCTCGGCCTCGGCGAGCGCGGTCTCGCCCGCGTCCGCGGCGAGCGCGGCCTTGAGGTCGGCGAGTGCCGCCCTGAGGTCGGTGAGCGGGGCGGTGACCTCCGCCAGCGTCGAGGTGTCGGCCTCGACGCCGGCCGCCTTGAGTGCGCCGACGTTGCCCGCCACCTCGGTCTGGTAGCGAACCGCGGCCGGCAGGATCAGCGTGGAGCCGATCTCGAGGGTCAGCCGGGCTTCGACCCCGACGGTGAGTGCGTACTGCTCCACGCCGATCTCGTAGCGGCTGTGCATCTCGCGGTGGTTGAAGACCTTGTACTTCTCGAACAGCTCCATCGCCGACTCGGTGATGAGCTCGGGCAGGGCGTCGAGCGTGGTGCGCAGGTTCGGCAGGCCCCGCTCGGCCGCTTCGAGCTGCCACTTCTCGGAGTAGCCGTCACCGTTGAACACGACCGCCCCGTGGGTCGTGATGATCTCGGTGAGCAGGTTCTGCACCGCCGAGTCGAATTCGGTGCCCGCCGCCACCGCGGTCTCGAGCTCCGTGGCGCAGTAGTCGAGCGCTTCGGCCATGATGGTGTTGATCATGACCATCGGGCCGGCGACCGTCTGCATCGAGCCCGGCGCGCGGAACTCGAACCGGTTGCCGGTGAACGCGAACGGGCTGGTCCGGTTGCGGTCGCCCGGGTCGGTCGGCAGCACGGGCAGCGTGTCGACCCCGATGTGCATCACGCCCTTGCCCTTGGACGAGGTCGCCGCGCCCTTGGCGATCTGCTCGAAGACGTCGGCGAGCTGGTCGCCGAGGAAGATCGAGATGATGGCCGGCGGGGCCTCGTTCGCGCCGAGGCGGTGGTCGTTGGTCGCGGACGCCACCGACGCCCGCAGCAGGCCGGAGTACTTGTGCACCGCCCGGATGACCGCCGCGCAGAACACCAGGAACTGCGCGTTGTCGTGCGGGGTGTCGCCGGGCACGAGCAGACTGCCCAGGTCGGCGTTGCCGAGCGAGAAGTTGACGTGCTTGCCCGAGCCGTTGACGCCGTCGAACGGCTTCTCGTGGAACAGGCACTCCATCCCGTGCTTCTTGGCGATGGTCTTGAACGTCGTCATCAGCAGCTGCTGGTGGTCGGCCGCGACGTTGCCGCGCTCGAACATCGGCGCGACCTCGAACTGCCCGGGCGCGACCTCGTTGTGCCGGGTCTTGGCCGGGATGCCCAGCTTGAACAGCTCCCGCTCGGTGTCCATCATGAATCCGAGCACCCGCTCCGGGATGGCGCCGAAGTAGTGGTCGTCGAACTCCTGCCCCTTCGGCGGCTTGGCGCCGAACAGGGTGCGCCCGGAGTTCAGCAGGTCCGGGCGGGCGAGGAAGAAGTGCCGGTCGACCAGGAAGTACTCCTGCTCGGGACCGCAGAACGACACGATGTGGCCGGCGTCGTCATGGCCGAACAGCGTCAGGATGCGCTGGGCCTGTATGCCCATCGCCTGCTGTGAACGCAGCAGCGGTGTCTTGTGGTCGAGTGCCTCGCCGGTCATGGACACGAAGACGGTGGGGATGCACAGCGTGTTGCCGTTCGGGTTCTCCAGCACGTACGCCGGGCTTGTCACGTCCCAACCGGTGTAACCGCGGGCCTCGAAGGTGTTGCGCAGGCCGCCGTTCGGGAAGCTGGATGCGTCCGGCTCGCCCTGGATCAGCGTCTTGCCGGCGAACTCGGCGAGCGCCGAACCATCGGAGACGGGCTCGAGGAAGCTGTCGTGCTTCTCCGCGGTCAGACCGGTGAGCGGGTAGAAGACGTGCGCGTAGTGGGTTGCGCCCTTCTCCAGCGCCCAGTCCTTCATGGCGGCCGCCACGGCGTCGGCGACCAGGGGGTCGAGTGGTGCGCCGCGCTCGATGGTTGCGATGACCGACTTGTAGACCGACTTGGGCAGTCGCTTCTGCATCACGACCTTGCTGAACACGTTCTCGCCGAAGATCTCGCCGGGTGCCTCGGTATCGGTGAAGCTGACAGCGGGCGGCACGTAGGCCTCGACGCCCTTGATCGCCTGCAGACGGACGGTGTTTCCACTCATGTACGTGCCTCTCGACCAGGCAGTTGGCTCCGCTGCGGTTCGAGGAGCCCGGCTCGCCGACCCTACGAAGCTGCCGTGGCGGGAGTGTTTCGATCCTGTGAGGGCTGTAATGCGCGGAGAAACATGAGCGGTCCCGCGTAACGCCTAGGCCTAGACCTAGACCTAGACCTAGGCGTCGCGGGATGGATGGTGGTCGGGGCGCGGGGTCAGGCGACCTCCTCCTTCAGCAGGTCACCGATGCAGGCGTCGATCTGTTCCCGGTCCGAGGTGGACATGCAGAACATGGCGAAGTGCGCCCACAGGCTGTCGATCACGCGGAACTCGCTGTTCGGGATGAGCCGCTGCTCCGCCTCACAATCCTGCGGCGGGAAGAACATGTCGCGGGAGAAGGGGACGACGTAGGTCTTGGCCTTGATTCTGCCCAGTGCCGCGGCGAGATCCCCGTCGGTGTGGGCGCTCACGTCGCCGTGCCGCCATTTCCAGCCCATCCAGATCAAGTTGTTCGGATCCATGGGGGCGAAGTAGTTCTCCCAGAACCGGTGCAGGAAGTCGTCCAGCGAGGTGAATCCCACCGATCGCCACGTCTCGGTGTTGTAGAACTCTGGGCACAGCCCCATCACCGACCAGGTCTGCGCGTGCCGGCGGAGCCCGACGTGGACATCCCGTTGATCTCGGTAGTAGCCGTTGTCCCAGGCTGGGTCCGACTTCAGCGCGTCTTCGTGCGAGCGGACGAAGAGGTAGTCGTGGGCCGTCGTCCTCGCTGTCCCGGCGAAGGGCAGTGCCCGCTTGACCATGTCCGGGTAGCGCACCGCCCACTCGTAGGTCTGCTCGGCACCCATCGACCAGCCGAGCACGAGCTCGAGACGCTCGAGGCCGAACATCTCGGTCACCAGGCGGTGCTGGGCTCGGACGTCGTCGCCGATGGTGACCTGGGGGAAGCCGCCGCCGTTGAAGGGCGGCGGGGTGTTGCTGGGTGAGGACGAGAAACCGTTCGCGAACTGCCCGGGCAGAATGATGAAGTATTTCCCCGGATCCAGCGGTCGCCCTTCGCCGATGAAGATCTCCATCGACTTCGATGTCCCGGACCACATGTGTGGGAACAAGATCGCGTTGTTCCGTGCCTCGTTCAGGGTTCCCTGTGTCTTGTACGCAAGTCGCGCGTCAGGGAGGGTGATCCCGCTTTCCAGCTCGTAATTGCCCAGTTCGAAGTATTCGTGTGGTCCGTGCAGCTCTTCAGAGTAATAGTTTCCCACTGCGAACTCCTGACGCTGCGGCTCGAGCCGGCGGGCGTCGGCCAGGGCCAATCGAGTGAAGATCGAGTACTGCTGCTGGGCCGGCGATCGGCTCGGGGGCTGTCAGCAATACGCCGAGCCCGGACCGCCACGGCCGCGCTCTCAGGTGTGTCGGCCGTCACATTTCAACATAGACCTGCTGGTCGGGTGGGACAACCGGCCCTCGCGGTACCGGCGGTCGCTAGGCGGCCCCGGTGTTGATCTCGCTGCGTACCCGGGCGGCGGCGCGGGACAGTGCCTTGAGCTTCTCGTACGCGCAGAACCGGGGCAGTGCCTTGAGGCCGCAGTCGGTCGAGAGGTAGACGCGCTCGGGCTCGATGTACTCGAGAGCCTTGTGGATGCGGTCGACGATCACGTCGTCGGACTCGATGTACAGGGTGCGGATGTCGATCACGCCGACCTGCACCTCCCGGTCCTTCGGCACCATCTCGAGCGCCTTCACGTCGGCCATGTCGCGCAGTGCGAAGTCGAGGGCGAACTGGTCGACGTTGACCGCCATCCAGCGCTCGAGCACGCGGGGGAGCGCGTCCTCCACGGCCCGGAACGTGTTGCCGTAGCCGGCGCCGAGGCAGCAGTGCCAGGCGATCTTCGCCTCGACCCCGTCGATCCAGCCGTTCAGCACGTCGAGCACCCAGTCGTTCTTCCCGTCGAGCGCGAGCATCCAGGCGCCGAGGTCCTCGATCTGGATGAACTCGGCACCGTGCGCGACCAGGTCCTTGAGGTCCTGGTTGAAGATCGGGACCAGGTCCTCGGCCAGCCGCCGTGCCTCGGTGTACTGGGAGTCGGGGTGGTTGAAGTCGACGTGGTAGGTCAGGTTCGGCGGGCCGGCCCCCACGGAGACCTTCAGCGGCTTGTCGGTGAGCTGGCGCGCGGCCTGGTGCATCTCGCCCAGCCGACCCGGGATGCCGCGCCCGACCGGGCCGGTGACGGCCGTGCCGCCCCAGTTGTGCATCCACGCGGCCTGGCTGAGGTCGCCGTCGGCGCTCTCCTCGATCGCGCGGGCGAGCGGGTTGGGCAGCTTCGCCTTGGTGAACCCGTCCAGCCGCTCGTACCAGTACCAGACGAAGGAGCCGATGCCGCCGCCGTAGTCGTCGAAATGCATCTGGCCGTCGGTGACGATGTCCAGTCCGGCGAGCTCCTGGTCCTTGATGCACGCGGTGGTGGCGTCCCACCAGGCGTGCCAGTTCTCCTCGAGCTTCCACCACTCGAGCAGGTCGGCCCCGGCGAGGTTGTAGCGGGTGTACCACCTCGGCTTCGGGTACGAGCCGATCATGGTGGTCGGCAGCAGCGTATCGGTGATCTTCTTTGACACCGTCCGCCCCTTTCCTTCTGTCTGGTCCAGCTCGGCGGACCGGCCCTCGTCAGCCCGGTGTGGAAACAAGGCCACGATCCTCAGGCCGGACAGCCGGGGCCATGTCGGCGGGCACAGGGATTGTTCCGATGCCTTGGCTCCGGGCACAAGGACCGGTGCCGGCCACTCTTGCTTCCGGGCCACCGGGAGGCGAGTGTGCTGGGTGCTGTCCCGGTGTCCCGTCGCGCGGCGTCCGCACGGCGTCATCGCGGGCGGGAGGAGGCTCGATGAGCGTGTCGCGGGTGCCGACCTCGCTGCGGTCGTGGATGTCCGCTGTGAGCGAGATCGCGCGGGCGGTGAATGCGGCGGAGCCGCTCGAGGCGGTGCTCACCCGGGTCGCCCAGCAGGCCTGCGGGTTGGTCGGGTTCGAGTTCTGCGCGGTGATGCTCGCCGACCCCGCGCGGGAGTACCTGCGGGTGGCCGGCTGGTACGGGCTCAGCGCCGAGTACGTGGCCCTGGTCAGTGACGGGGGATCGCTGCTGATCGACCCGTCGGGCCCGGACCTGGACACACCGGCCGCGCGGGCGTTCCGCGAGGGCCGCACCGTCGCGGTTGCCGACGTGGGGGTGGCGCCGAACTTCGGTCGGCTGCGCCGGCTCGCGCCGGCGCAGGGCTACCAGGCGCTGCTGGCCGCCCCGCTGCGCGGGTCCAGCGAGGTCGTCGGGGTGATCGTCGGGTACTCGGTGTCGGCGCGGGAGTTCGAGGCGGCCGAACGGGAGCTCATCGAGTTGCTCGCCGAGCAGGTCGCGCTGGCGACGGAGACGGCCCGGCTGCGTACCGCCCAGCAGGACGTGATCAGCGAGCTGTCCCTGGTCAATGACGAGCTGCAGCGCGGGCGGGCCGTACTGGAGTGGGCCGAGCGTCAGCACCACGAGCTCATGCGGCTGGTGCTCGAGGAGGTCGGGCTGGCCGGTCTGGTGACCGCCCTGGCCGCCGCTCTTGGCGCATCGGTCACCGTGGAGGATGCCGCCGGCCGGGTCCTCGCGTGCGCCCCCGAGCTGGGCTACTGCCCGCCGCCGGACGCCGCCGCCCGGCGGCGCCGCCCGGCCCGCGACGCGTTGGGTGCCCAGGATGCGCCGGGCCGGCGGTACTCGGTGGCGCTGGTCCCGATCGACGCCGCGGCCGGGCCGATCGTGGCCGGGGTGCCCGGTGCCGGCCCCTCCGAGGTGGCCTGGGCGGCGCCGGTGGTGCTTGGCGGGGAACTGGTCGGCCGGCTGTGGGTCAGCGCGCCACCCGCCGCGCCCGAGCCCGTGCAGCTGCGGGTGGTGGAGCGGTTCGCCCTGGTTGTCGCACTGGAACTGCTGCAGCAGCGCCACCTCGTCGAGGTGCACCGGCAGCTGTCCGGTGACCTGCTCGGGGACCTGTTCCGTGCCGACGGCCCGGCGCGCCCCCGGGCTCTGCTCGACCGGGCCTCGGCGCTGGGCCACGACCTGTCCCGCCCGCACGTCGTGGCACTGCTGACGTTGGACGGGCCGCTCCCACCCGCGCCCCCGTTGCCGGAGCTGATCCGCGCCGCCGCCGAACCCGGCCCCCGCCCTCTCTCCGGGCTGTACGACGGCGGCTACGTGCTGCTCCTGCCGGCCGAGCCCGACCCCGGCGATGCGCTGCGCCGGGTGCTCAGCCAGGTCGCGCAGGCGGTATCCCCGCACACCACACCGACGTTGGTTGCCGGGCCGGTGGCCGGCGACCTCGCCGACTACGCCCGCGCCTACCGGGTTGCGCGCGGGGCGGCGGCGCTGCGCAGGGCGAGCCAACCGGGCGGCCTGGTGGACGTGCGCGAGCTGGGGCTGTCCGCGCTGCTGCTGGAGACCGGGGCGCCGGATGCGCTGCGCCGCTTCGCCCGGAACCTGCTGCGCACCGTGGTCGCACACGAGCAGCGGCGCGGCGGCGACCTGCTGGTGACCCTGCGGACCTGGCTCGCGACGGGGTGTTCGACGGCGGCCGCCGCCGAGGCGCTGGTCGTGCACCCGAACACGGTGAGCTACCGGCTGGGCCGGATCGAGCAGCTGGTCGGGCGCAGCCTGCGGGACGCCGAGGTCCGGCTGGAGCTGCAGCTCGCCCTCACCGTCCGCGAGATCGTCAGGCTGGACCAGACCGGCTGAACCCGCCGGCGGTCCTGACACCGAGCGCGGTGCGTTCGGCCGGGTTCCGGGCCGTTGTGCCACAGCCCAGGGTCGGGACCGGTTTCCTGGGATGACACACATGGTCGTTGCGTGCCGCGGCCAGCAGGATCGACCTGCGGGTGGCGTGGGTCACACCATCGCCGACCACCACCCCGCGCCGATCAGGTCGTCCGCCAGGGCAGTCGAGGAGGTCGCTGTGCACCGGAGCCTGCCGTGAAACCACCACCGTTCGCCTATTCCGTGCCGGCGACCGTCGCAGAGGCCGTCGAGCTGCTGGCGGCGCACGCCGAGGTCGAGCCGAGGGTGCTCGCCGGCGGGCAGAGTCTCATCCCGCTGATGAACTTCCGGCTGGCGCAGCCCGGCCACCTGGTCGACCTGCGTAACATCGCCGAACTGAGTGCCATCCGGCTGGACGGCAATGCACTGGTCATCGGCGCGATGACCCGGCAGAGCGAGGTGGAACACTCACCCGAGGTGGCGCTGGCAGCACCGCTGCTCGCCGAGGCGATCGGCCTGGCCGCGCACCCACCGATCCGCAACCTCGGCACCGTCGGCGGCAACATCGCGCACGCCGACCCGGCCGCCGAGCTCCCGGCCGCGGTACTGGCACTGGACGGCGAGCTCGTCGCGGTCGGCCCGGACGGCACCCGCACCATCGCGGCCGCCGACTTCCTGCGCGGGCCGTTCAGCACCGCGCTGGCCGCCGACGAGCTGCTCACCGAGATACGGCTGCCCCGCCGCGACCTGGTCGGCGTGCGCAGCGGGTACGCCTTCGTCGAGTTCTCCCGGGTATTCGGCAACTTCGCGATCGTCGGGGTGGCCGCTCTCGTCGAGCTGGACGGCGACCGGATCCGTCGCGCGGCCCTCGCCCTGACCGGCGTGGCCCCGACGGCGGTCCGGGCGCACGCGGCCGAACGGGTCCTCACCGGCGCGGCACCGGACCCGGCCGCCGTCGCGGCGGCCGCCGAGGCAGCGGTGGCCGGCACCAGCCCGTCCGGCGACGTGCACGCCAGCGCCACCACCCGCACCGTCCTGGCCCGGACGTACGTGCGGCGCGCGCTGGACCTGGCGATCTCCCGGGCCAGGGACGAGAGGTGAACCCGGTGAAGCCCCAGAAACACCCCATCGACGTGACCGTCAACGGCCGCCGGCACAGCGCCGAGGTGGAGCCGCGGCTGCTGCTGGTCGACTTCCTGCGCGACGAGCTGGGGTTGCCCGGCACCCACATCGGCTGCGAGCACGGCGTCTGCGGCACCTGCACGGTGCTGCTGGACGGAGCCAGCATCCGGTCCTGCATCACCTTCGCGGTGCAGGCCGACGGCGCCGAGGTGAGCACCGTCGAAGGGCTCGCCCGGGGCGCCGAGCTGCACCCGCTGCAGGACGAGTTCTGGGACAAGCAGGGCCTGCAGTGCGGCTACTGCACCCCGGGGATGCTGATGCGCGCCCAGGAGATCCTCGCGTCGAAGCCGGACCCCACCCCCGAGCAGGTACGCGAGGGCATCTCGAGCAACCTGTGCCGCTGCACCGGCTACCAGTTCATCGTCGAGGCGGTGCTGGCCGCGGCGGCCCGGCTGCGGGACGGCGCCGGGGCGAGCGCTCGGGAGAACACCGAGGTGAGGTCATGACCACCGTCGACCGCCCACCGGCGCCGCCGGTGCGGGACCACTCCGCTCCCCGCAACTGGGTGGGCAAGTCCATCCGCCGGGTCGAGGACCCGAAGTTCCTCCGCGGCCGGGGCGGCTACATTGCGGACCTGGTCACCCCGGGGACGCTGCACGCGGCGGTGCTGCGCAGCCCCCACCCGCACGCCCGCATTCTGAGCACCGACATCACCGCGGCGCTGGCGGCTCCCGGGGTGCACGCCGTGATCACCGGCGCGCGGGCCGCCGAGCTGTGCGACCCGCTGCCCGACTTCGGCCCCGACCCGGCCAACCACACCTGGCGCTGCCTGGCGGCGGAGAAGGTCCGCTACGTCGGGGAGGGCGTCGCGGTCGTCGTCGCGGACAGCCGCTACCTGGCCGAGGACGCGCTCCCGCTGATCGAGGTCGAGTACGAGCCGCTCGCCGCGGTCGTCGACCCGGAGGCCGCGCTCGTCGACGGCGCGCCCCTGGTGCACGAGTCACTGGGCAGCAACCTGGCCTACGAGCGGACCTTCGACTTCGGCGAGGTCGAGCGCGACTTCGCCGAGGCCGACGTGGTCATCTCCGACCGGCTGCGCTGGCGGCGCTCCGGCGGCCAGCCGCTGGAGACCGTCGGGGCCATCGCGGACTACGACCACGCCACCGGCCAGCTCACCGTGGACACCAACTCACTGAGCTTCACCAGCTACCTGTTCATGGTGGCGGGCACGCTCAAGATCCCGGCGAACCGGCTGGACATCCGGCCGGTGCCGGCGGGCGGCAGCTTCGGTTCCAAGCTGTTCGCCACCAAGCCAGCCGTGCTCGCCGCGATGTGCTCCCGGGAGGTCGGGCGCAAGGTCGTCTACCTCGAGGACCGGGTGGACAACATCTCCAACTGCGACCACCACGGCTCGGACCGGGTCTACGAGGTCGAGCTGGCGATGATGCGCGACGGCACCATGCGCGGCATCAAGATCGACACGGTGGACGACTACGGGGCCTACATCCAGTTCGGCGTCGGCCACCACGGCAACGCACTGGCCCAGGTCGTCGGTCCCTACCAGATGACCAGCGTGCGCTACCGGGTCCGCGCCGCGCTGACCAACAAGAACCAGCAGGGCGCCTACCGGGGCTTCGGTTCCGAGGTCAACAACTGGATGCTCGAGCAGATGGTGGACAAGGCCGCACGGGAGCTGGGGCTGGACCCGGTGGAGGTGCGCAGGCGCAACTTCATCCGGAGCTTCCCGCACTTCATCCCGACCGGGAACGTCTACGACTCCGGCGACTACGACGCGGTGCTGGACAAGGCCCTCAAGCTCGGCGACCTCGACCACTGGCGCGGCGAACAGCGCAGGCTGCTGGCCGAGGAGGGCCGCTACGTCGGAGTCGGGGTGATCTGCGCGCAGGAGCGCAGCGTGTTCTCCGCGACGGAGTTCTGGTTCTGGTTCGACGAGCCCGGGGCGCCGGTCACCTCGATGCCGGAGTCGGTGACGCTGGACGCCACCGGTGGCATCACCGCGACCCTGTACTCCTGCGCGTTCTGGGGCAACAGCCCGGAGACCATGGTGGCCCAGCTCGTCGCCGAGGAGTTCGACTGCAATCCGCACGACGTGTCGGTCGTCTACCAGGGCAGCCGCAACGGCCTGCCGGCGACCGGTCCGGGCGGCTCCCGAACCACGGTGATGCTGGCCGGCGCGGTCGAGGGGGCCACCGCCAAGATCAAGGACAAGGCACGCCGGGCGGCGGCACACCTGTTGGAGATCGACCCGACCGACCTCGAGTGGGCCGACGGGGGCTACCAGGTGCGCGGGGTCCCGGAGCGGCGCAAGTCGCTGGGGGACATCGCGGTCGCGCTGCACCTGTTCAAGCACAGCTTCCCCGACGACGTGGAGTCCGGCCTGGAGGAGGCGAAGGTCTACGACCACCCGTACACCACGATGCCCTCGGCCGACCGCAAGGACCTCGGCGTCTTCTACCCGTTCATGGGCCACGCCTGCCACATCCCGGTGGTCGAGGTGGACATCGAGACCGGCGCGGTCACCTTCCTGCACTACGCGGCCGTGCACGACTGCGGGACGCTGGTGAACCCGCGCTCGCTGGCCGGGCACATCGTGGGCGGGACGGCGCAGGGCATCGGTACGGCGCTCTACGAGGAGTACGTCTACGACGACGACGGGCAGCTGCTGACCTCGAGCTACCTGGACTACCTCATCCCGACGGCGATGGAGGTCCCGGAGCTGGCGATCGGGCACGTCGAGACGCCGTCGCCGTACACCCCGCACGGCATCAAGGGTGGTGGCGAGGGCGGCCGGATGATGGCACCCGCCGCGATCAACGCGGCCGTCAACGACGCGCTGGCCCCGTTGGGCGTGCGGCTGACCGAGCTGCCGATGACCCCGGACCGCATCCTCACCGCCATCCGGAAGGCGCGCGGATGACGGTCGCCGAGGTGCCCAGGGTCGCGGTGGTCACCGGGGCGAACCGGGGCATCGGGCGGGCCATCGCGGTAGCGCTCGCCGCCGACGGGTTCGCCATCGCTGCCACGGCCCGGGACCCGGAGACGCTGACCGACACCGTCGAGGAGGTGGAGAAGGTCGGGGCCGCCTGTGCCGCACTGGCCTGCGACGTGCGGGACGAGGAGTCGGTCGCCGCGGTGGCCGCCGCGGCGGGTGAGCTCGGCACGGTGCACACCGTGGTCGCCAACGCGGGTATCGCCGGCCCGACCGCGCCCCTGCACGAGATCACGCTGGCGCAGTGGCGCGACACCCTCGCGGCCGACCTGGACGGGGTGTTCCTGACCTTCCGGGCGTTCGTGCCCGGTCTGATGACCCGGGCCGGCGGCAGCTTGATCGCGATCTCGTCGATGACCGGGAAGCGCCCGCTGCACGGCCGCACCCCGTACGCGGCCGCCAAGCTCGGCGTGATCGGCCTGGTACGCACCCTCGCCGTCGAGCTCGGGCCGCACGGCGTGCGGGTCAACGCGGTGTGCCCGGGCGCGGTCGCCGGGCCCCGGATCGAGGACGTGATCCGCAACCAGGCCGCCGCACGGGGGATCACCGAGGCAGAGGCGCTCGCCGCCTTCACCTCGGCCTCACCGTTGGGGCGGCTCGTGCGGGCCGACGAGGTGGCGTACACCTGCGCGTTCCTGGCCTCCGACCGTGCGGCATCCATCACCGGCGAGGACGTCAACGTCACCGCCGGCGTCGTCATGTACTGAAGCAGCACGAGGAGGCGTCCATGCAGATCATCGACCTGTCCCAGGACATCTACGAGGGGATGAAGGTCTACCCCGGGCACCTGAAGACGGTGCAGTTCGAACACGCCACCCACGAGGAGACCGAGCCCCGGTTCGACAGCGGTTTCTCCTTCCAGACCACCGGGTTCATGCTCAACGACAACGGCCCGACCCACGTGGACTCGTTCTCCCACCTCGACCCGGACCCCACCGCGGAGACGATCGAGAAGATGTCCCTGGACCTGTTCTACGGGACGGCGGTGTGCCTGGACGTCACCGAGTTCAAGGCGCAGACCGACATCAGTGCCGAGGACCTGGACCGCGTCGAGTCGGAGTCCCCGGTGGACGTGCGGCCCGGCGACATCGTGCTGTTCCACACCGCCACCTGGAACCGCTACAGCGGGGACAAGAAGTACCTCAGCGAGTTCGCCGGGCTCGGGGAGTCGGCGAGCGAGTGGATCGTCCAGCGCAGGATCAAGACATTCGGCGTGGACAGCCCGACACCGGACAACCCGGTGAGCACCAGCTATCCCTGCCACATGATGTGCCGCCGGGAACACATCACCCACTACGAGAACCTGGCCAACCTGGACCGGGTGGTGAATACCCGGTTCACCTTCGTCGGGTTCCCGCTCAAGCTGCGGGGCGCCCACGGTGGGCCGACCCGGGCCGTTGCGCTGATCGAGGGCTGAGCTACCGGTTGCCCCGGGTGCGGTGGTGCTGGTCGAACTCGCGGACCGCCGACCGCTGGGTCCGCGACGGGAGGATCTCCTCCCTCTCGGGTGCGTCCTCGTCGTTGAGGCCGAGGGCCACCGCACGCCGGATCTGTTCCCGGTTGTCCCGCACGACCGACGAGAAGAAGTCGTCGATGCGCGGGTCCTGGAGCACCTCGAGGACCACCCGGAAGGTGGTGTCGACCGCGGCGTGCACGATCTCGTCGTGAAAGGGGATGACCTTGAACCGGCCGAGCTGGGGGTCCTCGGTCAGCTTCTCACTGATGATGGCCCGCAGCTCGTCCTTGTTCTCGGTGAGGGACTTGGCCAGGTTCTCCGGGTAGTTCCCGGTCTCCAGCACCTTGACCACCTCATCGAGCACGGCGATGGTGATCGGTTTCTTGATCGCGCGCACGATGGGTTCGGAGAGCTTGTCCACCAGTCGGTAGGTGAACTGCTCGCCGACCGCCCGGTCGACGGCCCGCCCGATGCGCACCATCAGCAGCACCACCGTGATGAAGCGGTGTGCGACCAGGGCCGGGTGCGCGACCGGAATCATCGCGAAGAGCTCGTACCAGTTGCGGACCAGGAACCGTTTGTCCCAGTGGCGTTTGCGCCAGCGCCAGAGGAACTCGCCGAGGAAGACCGCGCACGCGGCGCAGTCGGCGTAGAAGATCCAGATCCCGACCCGGTAGGACGGCGGGCTGAGCACCATGTACCCGAGCAGGCTCACCGATATCACGGCCAGCGAGAACATGATCCAGTCGTCGGCGTGCACGTTGCCGGGAAGGATGCCGCTGTTGAGCTCGTGCTCACGGCCGCGGGGACTCGGATTCGTGGCGGCAGCGCGGCTGGCTGCGTCACGGGCGGGGGCCATCCTGGCGTCTCCAGACTTGCACATCGACGGTCGGCGGGGCCCGATCATGGCACGCCCGCACAACGCACCCAAACCGACGCATCTGATGGCATTCTTGGTGGTTTCCGCGGGGAGGCACACGATGAACGCCATGACGAGTGGTTCGGTCGCCGGCAGGGGCCCGGGCGTGCAACTGGTTTACGACTTCGCCGACGGCGACCGCGGCATGGTCGACCTGTTGGGTGGCAAGGGTGCGAACCTCGCCGAGATGACCCGGCTCGGCCTGCCGGTGCCCCCTGGTTTCACCGTGACGACCGAGGCCTGCCAGCACTACCTGCTCCGCGGTGAGGAGCCGCAGCCACTGCGGCTGCAGGTGACCATGGCCCTGCGGCGGCTGGAGAACCTGCTGGGGCGGCGACTCGGCGACGTGCAGGACCCGCTGCTGGTTTCGGTGCGCTCCGGGGCGAAGTTCTCCATGCCGGGGATGATGGAGACGGTGCTGAACGTCGGCCTCAACGACTACTCGGTGAAGGGGCTGGCCGACGCGGTCGGCGACGAGCGCTTCGCCTGGGACTCCTACCGCCGGCTCATCCAGATGTTCGGCAGGACCGTTCTCGACATCTCGAGCGAGCTGTTCGAGTCCGCGCTGGAGTCGGCCAAGGTTCGGGCCGGCGCCGACACCGACGTGGAGCTGCCGGCGGCCGTGCTGCGCGAGCTCGTCGACGAGTTCAAGGGGATCGTGCTCGAGCAGACCGGCCGCCAGTTCCCACAGGATCCCCGGGAACAGCTCGATCTGGCGATGCGCGCGGTATTCGCCTCGTGGAACACCGACCGGGCGCGGCTCTACCGCCGCCGCGAGCGCATCCGCAACGACCTGGGCACCGCGGTGAACGTGTGCGCGATGGTGTTCGGCAACCTGGGGGACTCCTCGGGCACCGGGGTCTGCTTCACCCGCGACCCCGCAACCGGCCGTCCCGGCCTCTACGGCGACTACCTGGTGAACGCCCAGGGTGAGGACGTGGTCGCGGGTATCCGCAACACGTTGTCGTTGGAGGACTTCGCCCATCTCAATGCGGCGGCACACACCGAGCTGACGCGGATCGCGCGCCGGCTGGAGACGCACTACCGCGATCTGTGCGATATCGAGTTCACCGTCGAGCGCGGCAAGTTGTGGATGCTGCAGACCCGGGTCGGGAAGCGGACGGCGGCCGCCGCCTTCCGGATCGCCACCCAGCTCGTGGACGAGAAAGTGATCACCAACGACGAGGCGCTCACCCGGGTCAGCGGCCAGCAGCTCGCGCAGCTGATGTTCCCGCAGTTCGACGCCGACGCACCGCGCACCCGGCTGACGCTGGCGATGGGGGCCTCACCGGGTGCCGCGGTCGGCAAGGTCGTCTTCGACTCCGCCACCGCGACGGCCTGGGCGGCCCGGGGTGAGGACGTGCTGCTGTGCCGGCGGGAGACGAACCCCGACGACCTGGCGGGCATGATCGCCGCGGCCGGGGTGCTGACCACCCGGGGCGGCAAGACCTCGCACGCCGCCGTGGTCGCCCGCGGCATGGGGCGGACCTGTGTCTGCGGCGCGGAGGAGATCGATATAGATGCGCAGGCCCGCAAGCTGCGGGTCGGCGACGTGGTGGTCGCCGAGGGTGATGTGCTGTCCATCGACGGCTCCACCGGCGAGGTCTTCGCCGGCCGGATCCCGGTGGTTCCGTCCCCGGTGGCGACCTACCTCGAGCGTGGCCTGGACGTGGCGCTCGAGTCGGCCGACGCCGAGACCGCCGACCTCGTCGGCTCGGTCGACCAGTTGCTGCGGCATGCCGACCGGACGCGGCTGCTGGGGGTCCGCGCGAACGCCGATACCGCCGAGGACGCCGCCCGTGCCCGGCACCTGGGCGCGGAGGGCATCGGGCTGTGCCGCACCGAGCACATGTTCCTCGGCGACCGCCGGGTGCTCGTGGAGCGGTTGATCCTGGCCGACACGCCGGCGAGCCGGGACGCCGCGCTGGCCGAGCTGCTGCCGCTGCAGCGGGCCGACTTCACCACGCTGTTGCGCGAGATGGACGGGCTGCCCACCACGATCCGGCTGCTCGACCCGCCCCTGCACGAGTTCCTGCCGGACCGCACCGAGCTCGCCGTCGAGGTGGCGCTGGCCCGGGCGGCCGGCGAGGTCGACCCGGCCAGGGAGGTGCTGCTCACCGCGGTCGAGCGGCTGCACGAGTCCAACCCGATGCTCGGGCTGCGCGGCGTCCGGCTCGCCCTGATGGTGCCGGGCCTGTTCGCGATGCAGGCCCAGGCGGTCGCCGAGGCGGCGGCAGCCCGGCTCCAGGACGGCGGCCGGCCGCTGGTGGAGATCATGGTTCCGCTGGTCGGCTCGGTCATGGAGCTGCACCTGATCCGCGACGAGATCGACGGTGTCATCACCGACGTGGCGGACCGCACCGGCGCGGACCTGTCCATCCCGATCGGCACGATGATCGAGCTGCCCCGGGCCGCGTTGACCGCGCACCGCATCGCCGAGGTCGCCGAGTTCTTCTCCTTCGGCACCAACGACCTGACCCAGACGACCTGGGGGTTCTCCCGGGACGACGTGGAGGCGGCGCTCTTCGCCACCTACCTGGACAAGGGGGTGTTCACCGTCTCGCCGTTCGAGTCCCTGGACCGGGACGGCGTCGGGACCCTGGTCCGGATGGCCGTCACCGCCGGCCGCGAAGCAAAGCCGGACCTCAAGGTCGGGGTCTGCGGCGAGCACGGCGGCGATCCGGACTCGGTGCACTTCTTCCACGAGATCGGCCTGGACTACGTGTCCTGCTCGCCGTTCCGGGTGCCCGTCGCGCGGCTCGAGGCGGGACGCGCCGCCCTCATCGCGGAGACCGGGGCGGGAGCGTCCTGACCGGTGCGTCGGCGAGCCGGGATGGGGGTCTACCCGGTCCCGAACTCGTCGGGCGCTCCTAGGTGCGGTGCCGCCGGGCCCGGTCCGGCCGGGCGCCGTTGACCCCGGGTGACCTCGGGCGGCATGCTCCAGGAGAGGGCTGGTCTGACCAGCACTTCGGCACACTGCTGTATGTCGCCGCCCACGCCGCCGCCCACGAGGAGGGGTTGCCCGGATGAGTGTTGATCTGCCCGAGCTCGCGAGCCGCCGGCCCGGGCTGCCCGTCGGGCCCGGCTGGCGTACCGATGTGGCCACGGCGCCGGTGATCTTCCCCTACGACGGCTCCACCGTCGCGCACGCACCGGTGGGCACCGTCGAGCACGCGCGGGCTGCGCTGGACGCGGGGGTCGCGGCTCGGCGGCCGGTCGCCGCGCTCAGCTCGGCGGCGCGGCGGGCGATCCTGCTCGACGTCGCACGCGAGCTCGAGGCCCAGTCCGAGGCGTTCGTCGACCTGCTGATCGCCGAGACCGGCAAGACCCGCATCGACTGCACCGTCGAGCTGTCCCGGACGCTGTTCACCTGGTCGGCGGCGGCCGAGGAGGTCGCGCACCTGCACGGCGAGACCGTCCCATTGGACCTGCAGGCCTCCGGCGCCGGTCTGGTCGGCTTCTGGACGCGCAAGCCGATCGGCCTTGTCATCGGGGTGGCCGGCTTCAACTACCCGCTGCTGCTGGCCACCCACAAGATCGCGCCGGCGATCGCGGCCGGCTGCCCGGTGATCTGCAAGCCCGCGCCGGCAACCCCGCTCGCCACCCTGTGGCTGGCCGACATCGTGCGCCGGGCGGCGGCCGTGCACGGAGCGCCGGCGGAGATCGTCCAGGTGGTCACCGGGGACGCCGAGGTCGGCCGCGCGCTGGTCACCGACCCCCGGATCGGGGTGGTCTCGTTCACCGGCTCGGCCGCCGTGGGGCACCAGATCGCCCGCGACGCCGCGCCGAGGAAGACCCTGCTCGAGCTGGGCTCCAACGCGGCGCTCGTGGTCGACGCGGACGCCGACCTGGACGCCGCGGCCGACGCGGTGCTGCGCGGCGGCTTCTACGGCAACGGCCAGGCGTGCATCTCGGTGCAGCGGGTGCTGGTCTGCGAGCCGGTGCTGGACGAGTTCGTCGGCCGGCTCACCGCGCGGATCGGCGAGCTCACCGTCGGCGATCCCCGGCTGCCGGACACCCGGGTCGCGGCGCTGATCAACGACGCGTCCACCCGGCGGGTGCTGGACTGGATCGAGGCGGCCGAGACCGCGGGCGCCAAGCGGCTGTGCGGCGGCTCGGTGCGCGACCGGGCGATCGAGCCCACCGTGCTGCTCGACGTCCCGGAGACCGCCGACGCGTGGTGCGAGGAGATCTTCGCCCCGGTCGTGGCGGTCCGGTCGGTGCCGGACCTGGATGCGGCGCTGGACTCGGTGAACCGGTCCCGGTACGGGCTGCACGCCAGCGTGTTCACCCGCTCGCTCGCCGCCGCGTTCCGCGCGATCGAGGAGCTGGACGTGGGTGGAGTAATCGTCAACGAGGTGCCCGGCTTCCGGTCGGACATCATGCCCTACGGCGGGGTGAAGGACTCGGGCGTCGGTCGGGAGGGCCCGCGCTTCGCGATCGAGGAACTGACCGTCACCCGCATGGCCGTGATCCGGCCCTGACCGATCGAGGGGACCACTCATGACGGATTACCGCACCCTGTTCCGCCTCGACGGGCGCCGCGCGCTGGTGATCGGCGCCGGCGGCATCGGGCGGGAGGCCGCGCTCGCGCTGGCCGCGCACGGCGCGTCGGTGATCTGTGCGGACAAGGACCCGGCGCAGGCCAAGGACGCCGCCGAGGCCATCGGCGCGGCCGGGGGACAGGCCAGCGCGGTGGAGCTGGACGTCACTGATGGCGACGCGGTCGAGCGGGTCGCCGCCGAGCACACCGACCTCGACGTCCTGGTGCTCACCGCCGCGATGAACGTGCGCAAGCGGATCCTGGACTACACCCCCGAGGAGTTCGACCGGGTCGTCGGGCTCAACCTGAAGGCCGGTTTCACCACGATCCGGGCGTTCGGTGCCAACATGGTTGCCCGGGGCAGGGGCAGCATCATCGCCTTCTCCTCGATCCGGGGCACCGTCGTGGAGCCCGGCCAGTCGGTGTACGCGGCGACGAAAGCCGGCCTGGTGCAGCTGCTGCGGACGGCCGCGGTCGAGTTCGGCGAGTCCGGCGTCCGGGTCAACGCGGTCGCACCCGGAGTGGTGGAGACACCGCTGACCAGCCAGATCAAGGCCGACCCCGCCTGGTACCGGGCCTACGCGGAGAAGGGTGCGCTGGGCCGCTGGGCGAAGCCGTCGGAGATGGCGGGCGCCGTGGTGTACCTGGCGTCGGACGCGGCCAGCTTCGTCACCGGATCGGTGCTGGCCGTGGACGGCGGCTGGACCGCCGTGGACGGCCGCTTCACCCCGCCGGCGTAACGGGCACGGTGCCCCGATGACCAGCCCCGCCAAGCTGCCGGACACCCGGGCGTTCCAGCGCATCGTCGAGTACGTGGAGCGCGCGCTCGCGGCCGGCGAGCTCAAGGCGGGGGACCGGCTGCCCAGCGAGCGCGAGCTGGTCGAGCGGTTCGGCATGGGCCGCTCCTCGGTCCGCGAGGCGCTGCGGGTACTGGAGAACATGGAGCTGGTCCGCTCCGCGCCGAGGGACCCGCGCGGGCCGCTGGTGCTCGAGTACTCGGTGGGCCCGGTCCGCCGCTCGCTCGCCGTGCTGACCTCGGCGCGGACCGTCACGCTGCCCGAGCTCGTGCAGTTCCGCATGATCGTGGACGCGTCGGCGAACCTGATGGCCGCGGCCCGGCGCACCGACGAACACCTTCTCGCCCTGGAGCGCAACATGGCCAGGATGCGCGAGTCGATGGGCGTCGGCTACGCCGAGTTCAGCCGGGCCGACCTGGAGTTCCACGAGATCATCGCCGAGGCGGGCGGGAACAAGCTGGTCCAGGTCTACGGCGGGGTGATCCGGGAGGCCGTGCTCGGCCTGATCCAGCGGACCATCCTGGACGCCGACGACCGGACAGCGCTGATGCTGGCGTCGATCCGCCACCACGGGGCGGTCTTCGCCGCGATCGCCGCCCGGGACGGCGCCCGGGCCTCCCGGCTCGCCCGTGAAACGCTGTACGCCTACTACGCCGACCATGTGGAGCCGGCCGACCGCGCGATCATGGCCGACCTGGTCCGGGAGTGCGGCGGGCGGGTCCCGGTCTGAGGTGTTCGGGCCTGTACGCGGGGCGGATCGGCGCGGAGACTGACTCCGACTGGAGGTCTGTCGATGGCGACGATGCGGGTGTTGCGCCTGGTGCTGCACGGCCGGTCCCGGCAGCCGGTGCTGCTGTTGGGTGAGCTCGACGGGCAGCGCTGCCTGCCGGTGTTCCTGCGGCACCCCCAGGCCGAGGTGATCGCGGTGGGTCCGCGCGGGGAGCGCGACGCGCCACTGACCCAGGACCTCCTGGTCCCGGTCGTCGAGGGGCTCGGCCGTCGGCTCGACAGCGTCGAGATCACCGCGCTGACCGACGGGGTCTTCACGGCGGAGCTGGTCTTCGACGCCGGGACCCGGATCGCGGCGCGGCCGAGTGACGCGCTGGCCGTCGCGGTCCGGGACGGGCTGCCGATCGTGGTCGCGGACGCGATCCTGGACGAGGTCGGGCAGCCGATCGCCGACCTGTTCCCGCCCGGCGCCGACGCACCGCCGGGCGAGCAGCTGCGCGAGTTCCGTGAGTTCATCGCCGACGTGCGCCCGGAGGACTTCCGGGACCCGCCCGACTAGGACGCTCCTGAATGATGCCGCTCGTCGCGAGCGGTGATCCAGTTGGATGCGTCGCAAGGCTCTGCCGTCTTCGGAGTGGCCGATACCGGGGTGGTATCGGCCACGAGGACAACGCCGCGAGGCGCTGGCTGGGCGCCGCGCAGCAGAGCATGCATTGTTCGGGGCGCTCCTAGGGTCGTCGATCCACCGGATGCCGCGCGGAGCGGTGCGCGACTAGTCCGATTGCACCCAAGCGGGGCGCAGCGTGCTGACTGCCCTTGTGCGGGTCGTGACCTCTGAGTAGGTCTGGAGAGGGTCAACGGAGACTCGAGGAGGAACACATGGGTGGAAACAAGATCGTCGTCTACAAGGAGCCCGGCGTCGTCGTGGTGGAGGACCACGACGTGCCGAAGCTCGAGGTCCCGACCGATGTGGCCAAGGCCAAGGGGCTGACCCAGAAGGCAGTGCACGGGGTCATCCTGCGCAACATCGCCACGAACATCTGCGGGTCCGATCAGCACATGGTCCGCGGCCGCACCACCGCCCCACCAGGTCAGACCCTCGGGCACGAGATCACCGGCGAGATCATGGAGAAGGGCGAGGACGTCCAGTTCCTCGACGTCGGTGACATCGTCACGGTTCCGTTCAACATCGCGTGCGGACGCTGTCGCAACTGCCGGGACGGCCAGACCGGCATCTGTCTCAACGTGAACCCGGCCCGGGCCGGCTCGGCCTACGGCTACGTCGACATGGGTGGCTTGGAGGGCGGCCAGGCCGAGTACGTCATGGTGCCGTTCGCCGACTTCAACCTGCTGAAGTTCCCCGACCGGGACCAGGCGCTGGAGAAGATCCTCGACCTGACGATGCTCTCGGACATCTTCCCGACGGGGTATCACGGCGCCTACACCGCCGGCGTCACGACCGGGTCCACCGTGTACATCGCGGGCGCCGGACCCGTCGGGCTCGCCGCGGCCTACTCGGCGCAGCTGCTCGGCGCGGCCGTCGTCATCGTCGGGGACCGCAATGCCGAACGTCTGGCGCAGGCGCGTTCCTTCGGCTGCGAGACCGTGGACATCTCCCAGGACGCGACGCTGGAGGACCAGATCGCGGAGATCCTGGGCACGAACGAGGTGGACTGTGCCGTCGACGCGGTGGGGTTCGAGGCCAGCGGCCACGGCAGGGACGCCGCCGAGGCGCCGGCCACCGTGCTCAACTCGGTCATGACCCTGACCCGCGCCGGTGGGCGGCTGGGCATCCCCGGCCTGTACGTCACCGGTGACCCGGGTGCGGCCGACGATGACGCCAAGCAGGGGACGCTCAAGGTTCGGCTCGGGCTGGGCTGGGCGAAGAGCCACACGTTCTCCACCGGGCAGTGTCCGGTGCTGAAGTACAACCGTGGGCTGATGATGAGCATCCTGCACGACAAGGCGCACATCGCGAAGGCGGTGAACGCCACGGTGATCCCGCTGGACGATGCGCCGCGCGGCTACCAGGAGTTCGACCAGGGCGCGGCACGCAAGTACGTGCTGAACCCGCACGGACTGATTCCCAACGTCGCCTAGGAACGGGCCAAGGCGCGTTGCCCACGACGCGTCAGTCCAGTGATCCGCGCCTCTCGTACGGCGCGCGGGAACAAGATCGGAGTAACGTTCGTTTCGCTAGCTAAAGAGTTTGGTCGATGACGTACCGGCCGACGCAGCCGACCGGCACGCGGAAGGAGTGATGGATCATGTGGGAGGACCTCACTGCGGCCCTGTGCATCATCGGTTTCACGGGAGTGGTTGCGGTACTGCTGGTCGATCTGCCAGCGGTGCTCAATCCGGCACTGACCGTGCGGGTACCCGAGGCACTGACCCGCGTCGTGACGGGCGTGCATTGGGGAACCGCCGTTCGGTAGGTCGCTGAGCACCACCGGGCGGACTTACCCAGGTCCGGCCCGCCTCCGTCACGAGGATGGAGGCGGGCCGGATCGCCGGAACTCAGTAGTCGCCGGAAATTAATAGTCAGAGCCGTACTTCGACTCCTCGCAGCGGTCGGCGGGCAGGTTGTACCGCTCGCACAGCCGGTCGATCATTTCCCGGCGCACCTGCTCGTTGCGCCGGTTCGCCTGTGCTTCGGTCTGCGTCGGGGGCTCTGGCGCGTGCCGCATCCTCGTCGTCTGCTGAGTGGCCTGCTGGTCGAGCTTCGGCAGGGCCTGGCCCCCGCTCCGGGGTTGGGCGAGTTTGTCCGCCGACGTCGTCGGGGTGTCGCTCTCCGGGTGCGGGGCGACCGGTGCCGCCGCCTCCGCTCCCGCGTTGCCGGGAGTGGCCGTCGCGGAGGTGCCGGTCGGGGCGGGTGCCAGGTTCGCCGGCGCCAGGCGCGCGGGTTGCCCCGGGGCCTGTCCGCCACTCAGCCGCAGTACCGCGACGACGCCCATGCCCAGTGCCAGCAGCACGGCGCCGCACGCCAGTGCCCGGATCGTGCCTACCAATAGTCTCCCCCCAGAGAACGGCCAGTGTCTGGCAACTGGTCTAACGAGCGAGCCCGGGCGGAGTCGCGGCCCGTCAGGTAGGCCCGGTTCCTGGAGCGACGTTCCTAGAGCGACGGGTAGCCGCCGCCCAGCAGGAACTCGCGCGACGACACGGACACGTCGCTGAACTGGTCCTCGTCGCCGTCGGCCCGCAACTGCGCCTTCCAGGCGTCCTCGAGATCCGCGGCCAGTTGTGCCGCCCCCCGGCGGTTGTCCTTGAATCTGCGCTCGACCTGGGTCCGGGCGACCGCGAATTTCCCCTTGCCGCGCAGCACCGTTGCGCCGAGCTGGCGGCAGATCAGGTACTCGATGTTCGGTGGGCCGGACCGGGCGCCGGTCTCGTCGGCCTCCGTCAACCCGAGCCGGTCCACCGCGCGATGCAGGGCGAGCAGGGGTGTGCGCAACCCGGCGTCGGACTTGCGCATCTGCCAGCCGATCCAGATCGGGACGCGGCGCACGTTGTCGGCGACCACCGGCAGTGCCGGGCCCACCACGGTCTGGTAGTCGCCGGCCCGGTCGATCAGCCGCCCGGTGTGCTCCTCGCCCGGCAGTTCGACCCGGTGGTCGCGCAGCAACTGCTGGACCACTTGGGGCAGCACGTCCGCCGGGCCGGCGCCGGACGCGAGCAGGTCGGCGATGCCGCTGTTGACGGCGGCGAGCCTGGCCCGGGAGGCACCGTTCACCGAGAGCTGCAGGTGCAGGAAGGCGAGCTCGTCGAGCACCGTCATGGAGCACCCGAGGAGCCCGATCGCCGGGAACTGGCCGAGGAACGACAGGATCGCGTGCATCGACCCCTCGCGGGCCGGACCGACGAGGGTGAGCGGCAGGCAACCCTCGGCGGCGTTGCTCGCGCGCCGGTGGTCGGCCTCGTGCCGGTACCGGCCGCGTGCCTTGGACCGGTCGTGCGGGAGTACCAGGAACCAGTTGCCCGTGCGGTAGCCCGGGCGGGTGTCGGCCAGCCACAGCCCGAGTCCCCGGTCCTCGCAGTGCCGGGCCAGCCGGTCGGCGATCTGCAACCGGATGTCCGCGCTCGGCCGTTGCAGCGCGATCGCGAACCGGATCGCCATGGACGAGGACCTCGCGGGCTCGATCACCCGGCCGTTGATTCCCCCGCTCTCGCGGAACGAGTTCGTCGGCGGCAGCTGAGCGGGACACTGCAGCGTGAGCAGGGGTGCCTCCCCGGCCTGCAGTGCGGTCTCGGCGATGTGCTGGAGCGTGTCCAACACCGCGAGGCCGTGCCGCAGCAGCATCCGCTTCGGCTCGTCCTCGATGGAGATCACACCCTCGAACGTCTGCGCCGACTCGTGCTGGAAGGTCAGGTTGGGCCGTTCGGAGCCACGGAAGCCGAACCGGTCGCCGGCGTTGTGCTCGAGATCGACCCAGGCGCCGTGCTGGTGCTCCCGCGAGCCGGGACGCGCGGGGGAGTCGCCGATCCGCGTCCCGATGACCAGACCCACACCGTGGGCGCCGGACGACAACGTCTCGGCGAACCCGCTCCTGTCCGAGCCGCGGGCGGCGATGTCGACCAGGGCGCCCGGCCGGTCCGCGAGGTGGTGGATCTCGAACTCGACCTGGGTGGACGGCTCGTGCAACACGCGGTAGCCGGCGCGGGCCAGGTCCGCCAGCGCACGGGTGGAGGCCGTCACCGGCCGCGTCCGAGCGCGGAGAAGAACCGGGCGTCGCCCCGGACGCGGGGCACGTCGACAGCGTCGAGCCAGCGCGGCGCGCCAAGGCGGACCAGCTCGGCGGTCTCCCGGCCGGTCCGCCTGCGGAGCAGCAACGTCACCGCCCCGGCCAGCGGGACGACGACCATGGTCCCGAACGCGACCTCGACCCAGCCACCCGGCAGCCCGGCCGCCACGACACCGCCGACCGCCGCGACGACCCCGATGCAGAGGTTGGCCACCGCGCGCGGCAGTGCCCGCAGATGCCCGGCGACCGAGTGCCGGTCCGACAGCGCGAGCCGGGTGTAGAGGAAACCCGGCACCAGCAGCAGCACCGAGATGACGGCGTCGGGGTCCTTGATGGCGCCGAGCGTCACCCGGGCCTCGGCACCGAAGGGCCAGCCGAGGCGGGCGAGGCACGCGGCAAGGACGTAGCCGACGATCGCGACGATCACGGCGTACAGACACACTCTGCGCGGCCCGGCCGCCGTGGTGTCCCGCAGCAGCATGCCCGCCCTGATCTGCACGGGCGTCCCGGTGACCGCGGCCTGCGCCGAGCCGCGCCAGTTCGCGTGCGCGCGACTGCTGGTCGGGTCGTTCTCCAGCGCCATGTCCAGGTAGAGCTCCTCGTCGTACAGCTCCTCCGCCGCCTGCCGCAGATGCTCGGGGAACAGCCGAGGATGGCGCAGGATCGAGCTGTCGACCTCGCCCTGTCGGCCCGCCGTGCCCTCGCCGGAGACCGCGAGCAGGGCCAGGCTGGTACAGGCGACCATGCGCTGGGTCGGGATGGCCATCCCCGCCTGGGCCGCGTCCCAGCGCCGGCGCCGGACCAGGTCGGCGAGGATGCGCAGGGTCGTCTGCATCTGCAGTTCCAGGATCTTGCTCGAGGCGCGGCTCGGGGTGCCCCGCTCGATGTCCCGGCGCTGGTTCTCCAGGCGTTGCGCGAGGACCGTCAGGTCGGTGCGCAGCGTGTCGGCGGTTCGGGCGTCGGCGTCGGTGCTCAGGTACATCCGTGCGATGTCCACGCCCGCCTCGGTCTCCACGACCAGGTGGTACGCCGGGATCGATGAGGAGATGTGGCTGCGGTAGTCCAGGCAGTAGCCGTCCGCGCTGGACCGCAGCAGCCGCGCGATCCGCCGCCCGGGCTGCATCTCCGGTTCGACGTGCAGTGCCGTCTCGTAGGTGAGCAGGTGCTCGTCGGTGGTGGGCTCCAGGGCGACGATCAGCAGGTCGTTGTCCAGCGCGATGTCGAAGAGCTCGAAGAAGTCGGCAAGGACCGCCTCGTGCTTGTCGAGCACGGCCAGCGCGAGTGATCGGTAGCGCGCTCCCTGCCCCTCGAGGACACCTTCGCTGGTGAGTCGGGGGAGCACGGCCTCGGGTCGGTGGCGCTCGGTCATCAGGATGTCGATCGCGTGCTGTACCAGCCATTCGGACTCGTGCGCCCGGTGCAGGAATCGGTGCAGGTCGGACTCGGGGGTGGCCGAGGGCAGGCTGTCCAGGATCCCGCGCAGCAGCCGGAACAGTCCCGAGGCGAGCAGCCGGCTCGCCTCGTACTGGGTCAACCGGGGCAGCCGCGAGCCAGCGGCGTCGAAGACCTCGACCGGGGCGGCACTCTGCCGGGAGATGCGCGCGACCGGGACCCAGATCCGGTCCGCTCGGCTGCCGCCCCGGCGCGGCCCCGCATTGCGTAGCTCCCGGGACAGGGTCGCGGCGTGGCGCTGGCCCGAGTCCAGCATCCGGAGGCTGATGTCGATCTCGGTGATCCGCCGGGCCACCCGGTGGTCGGTGATCGTCAGCCGCTCGGTGAGCCGACGGACGTGGTTGAGGCGCAGTGCCGAGTCGAGGAAGGAAAGGCCGATCGCGGCTGCGCTGAACTGGCGCGGCGGCGCGCCCGGCACCGGGACGCTCATGATCGCGTGCTGCAGCGCGGTCCGCCCGTCCACCCGCGTCCCCCGTCCGCCACTGTTGGTCCGAATGGTGGTGGGCGGGGCCGACGTCCGGGACCGCCGACCGGATTGTCCGAGACCGTGCTGATCAGGTCAACCTGGTCCGGGGCGGCGACGGCCCGGTCAGCTGAGCGTTATGTTGACGGCGGCCACGGCGAACACCGTTGCCAGCCCGAGCCCGGCGAGCCCCGGCAGCACGGCGAGACCCAGTCGGACGTCGGCGGGGTCGCCGGAGGTCCGGGCGCCGCGCACCGCTCGCTGACACAGCACCAGCGGCGTCACTCCCAGCCCGGTGAGCAGCAACGCGATCGTCAGCAGGGTCGGCGGCCCCCACACGTCGGTGCTCAGTACCAGGAACAACTGGAGCCCCACCGGTCCCGCCACCGCCGATGCGAGGGCGAGCCAGCCGTTCGCCGTGCCCCCTCGGGGCACACCTGCCCCGGTCGGGAGCGCTCCCTTGGCACCCAGTTCCTGCCGCGCCGCCCGGATTGCCGCCCGCGCCCCCGCCGGGTCCATGGGCGCGTCACCGCGCCCGGGGCCGCTGGGCCCGCACAGAATCACGGCCAGTTCGGCCTGGCCGCGCTGCAGGCGACGGACCGCCCCGGCGGCACCGGTCCCGGCACGCACAACGCCAGCGCCGCCACCACGGCCCGGCGCGCCCAGGAGGTGTCCCGGTGCACGTACAACCAGCCGATGCCGGCGCCCGCGACCGCGGTCCAGAGCAGGTGCAGCCCCCACCCGCTGACGAGCCCGCGGGCCAGGAACTGGTTCACCACCGGAACGACGGTGTCGAAGCGGTCGCCGGTACCGGTGGTGGTCGATGAATAATGGGTTCATGGGTGATCGGCCGTCGCGGGAGCTGGTCATCGACGGCAGCGTGGTTGTGGTTCGCATTCGGGTGTCCCGCCGGGCGCGGACGATGCGCCTCGTTGTCGGTCCTCGGCATCCGCCGGAGGTAGTGGTACCCGCCGGTGTCCGGGAGAGGTCGGTCGACGAGTTCATCGCGGTGAATCGCCGTTGGCTCGCCGACAAGGTCGCGGCATTACGCGCGGTTGCGGAGCGTCCCCGCGAGCTGTTCCTGGAGCGACCGGGGACGGTCTGGCTGGCCGGCGAACCCGTGCCGGTCAGCTACCGCGAGGCCGGTCGACCGGTCGCGGCCCTGCAGGACGGCCGGCTGGTCGTCGGGGGCACCGCCACGGCCGCCGCCGCCGCGATCGAGCGGTGGTACCGCCGTGAGTCCCACCGCAGGCTGCAGGAGGCGGCCGAGCCCGAGGCGGCTCGTTTGGGCGTCCGCTACCAGTCGATCGGCGTCCGCGACCAACGGACCAGATGGGGCTCGTGCTCGCGCGTCGGACGGCTCTCGTTCTCCTGGCGGCTCGTGCTGGCCCCGTCCGACATATTGGCCTATGTCGTGCTGCACGAGCTCTGCCACCTACGCGAGTTCAACCATTCACGGTCGTTCTGGCGGCTGCTCGAATCGGTGCGCCCGGACTGGCGGGAGCAGGCGGCCTGGCTGCGGCTGCACGGTCACGAACTCCACGAGTATCAGCCCGCGAGTGGGTTGGTGTCCGGCCCTGACCTGGGGTAACTGTCTCCGGGCCGGACAGCTCAGTTGGGCGGTCCCGGTATCAGAACCACGGTCGCGGCCTGGGCCTGGCCGTTCGCGTCGTCCCACCCGAGGGTCATCCGGTCGCCCGGCCGGTGTGGGCCGACCAGTCGGTTGAACTCCTCGGCCGAGTTCACGTCGGTGCCGTTCACCGAGGTGATCACGTCACCTGGTGACAGCCCGGCCTCGTCGGCCGGCGAGTCGTCGGCTACCCCGGCCACAAATGCACCGGCCGCCGATGAACCCAGCCGCGGCCGCGACTGGGGGTGTGCCCGGTTGAACCCGGCCAGCGCATCCCGGACAGCGCGGTCGGAGAATCCGGTGACGGCGACACCGAGCAGGCCGGTCTCCCCGATGTGCACGGCCGCGCTGGTGCTGCCGCCGCGGATCTGGCTGACCACCTCCATCGCGTTGTTGATCGGGATCGCGAACCCGGTGCCGCCCGGTTTCTGGCTGCGGGTGTCGACCGAAGCGGCCACGTCCACCCCGATGACCCGGCCGGCCCTGTCGACCATCGGACCGCCGGAGTCGCCGGGCCGGATATCGGCGGCGGCCTCGATCAGCCCGGTGAGGTGCTCGGCCTGACCGGTCAGCTCGTCGCTGGTGGTGATGGAACGCCCCAGGGCGGTGACCGGGCCGGTCACCACGCTCGGGCGGCCACCCACCCCGCCGGCGTTGCCGATCGCGGCCACCTGGTCGCCCACCCGCACGGTGTCGGAGTCGCCGAGGGTTGCGGTGCGCAGGCCGGACGCGCCGCGCATCCGCAGTAGCGCGATGTCGTGCACCTGGTCGTAGCCGATCACGGTCGCCGAATAGCTTCGGCCGTTGCCGATGTCGGTGACCTTGAGGCTGGACGCACCAGCGATCACATGGTTGTTGGTGAGCACCTCGCCGCTCGAGCTGAGCACGATCCCGGTGCCGGCGCCGATCGCGTTCTGGGAGGGGAGCTCGGCGGTGACGTCGACCAGGCCGGGGGCGACCTGGCGCCGCAGTGCGGACGCCTGGTCGGTGGTCAGTGGTGTGCGGTTCTGCACTGGGCCGGGTGGCTCGCTCTGGTACGCCTGGGCCTGCTCGGCCCAGGACGGCATGCTGATCCGGAACACGCCCTGGTGCAGCCCCATCGCGCCGATCAGGACAACCGCGACGATCATCAGCACCACGAACACGCCGCTCAGGCCGGTGCCGGCGCGCTCGGGGGGTGGGGCGAGCGCGCGCGTCGCCGGGGCGGACCACGCTGAGCGCCGTCGATATGGACCGGTCGCCGGGCGATGGCCGGCGGGGGGCGGGCCGTAGCCGACGGGCGGGCCGTGGCCGGCAGGTGAGTAGTGGCCGGCGGGTGGGTAGTGGCCGGCGGGTGGGTAGTGGCCGGCGGGTGGGTAGTGGCCGGCGGGCGGGTCGTACCGGTCCTGGGGCACCGGGTAGTAGTCGGTGGGCGCGCCGTACGCCTGGTGCGGCGGCGGGCCGTATCCACCGTGGCGCGGAGGCGGACACTCGCCCGGCGGCGGACCGTATCCGCCCGACGGGTGGTTCACAGGCCCCTCCTCTACGCCAGTGCGACCGGTGTCCGCGTTGCTACCTGACAGTCGCCCCCGGTCACCCTGGCGTTACCTGATCGCCCATCCGAGGCGGAAACGGCGGCCGGTCGGTCACCGAAGGTGACCGACCGGGGCGTGCATCCGGGGGGCGGGCTCAGGCAGCCGCGGCCGTCCGCCTGGCGGAGCGGATCGTCCAGCTGATCAGCACCGTGTACGTGACGGCCATCAGCACGTTCGACGCGGCCACCGCGCCGTCGATCGGCAGCAGGAAGACCAGTGGGACACGCAGCAGGGACTCGACCAGCAGGCCGCCGCCCCAGACCAGCGAGCTGACGTAGTACCGCCGGCGCACCAGCGGTTCGCCGTAGCGGGCCCGGATCCCGGCGGCCCCGGCGGGCCCGGCGAACCGCTGGGCGGCGTGGTAGCCCAGCGGCCGGTGCAGCGCACAACTCCCGAGGAAGAAGATCCCGGCCAGGAAGCTGGTCAGCGAGTCCTTCAGCACCGCGAACCGCGGCTGCCTTGTTGCCGGCTGCCTCTGTGGTCACCACCCAAGGATCTGCCCGTGTGTGTCCCTCAACCCCGGACAACGGTCACGGTTCGCACCTGACGGATGTCATCCCCCGCCGGGCTTCGCGGCCGCGGTGTGGGCCGACCAGGCGGCGGCCAGGCCGGCGTTCTGGGCGGGAGTGCTGCCGTAGGTGACGATCTCGTCGGCGCCCGCGTCCCGGAACCGGCGCAGGGTCGCCACACACTCGGGCACCGAACCGAGGGCGCAGGACTCGCTCATCCACCCGTCCGGGACGAGGGCGGCGGGGCCGAGCAGGTCGGCGCGGTGGAACCTGAGGTCACTGACCGAGTCCATGCCGCGGAACTGCTCGTGCTCCCGCAGCGCCCGCAGCGGAGCCGGATCCCACCCGTTGAGCCGCACCAGCATCTCGCCGTAGCCCGGGGCGTCGAGGTAGGTGACCGCGCGGGCGTGGGCCAGCGTCCTGGTCTCGGTGTCGTCCAGGTCCGGTGCCGTGATGACGGACTGGCAGATCCGCAGCGTCGCGGGGTCGCGGCCGATCCGGCGGCACTCCTCGTGCAGGCGGTCGACGATCGCGGCGGTGGCGGTCGGGGTGAACACCGGCGGCAGCAGCACGCCGTCGAAGGCTGCCGCGCAAGCCCGGGCGCCGAGCGGCTGCCCGAGGGTGCCGAACCAGACCTGTGGCGCCGGCACGTCGGGGTCGACGTCCTCCAGCGCGAGGTGCGGGAAGGTGCCGGCCGGGCCGTCGTAGCTGACCTGCTCACCGGCCCAGAGCCGACGCAGGATGTCGACGTAGTCCACCAGGGCCGGGTAAGTGGGCATGCTGAGGCCGGCGCCCCGCAACCAACCGGGGTTGCCCCGCCCGAGCCCCAGTACGAAGCGCGGACCGAACGCGGCCTGCATGGTGGCGCCGAGCCCGGCGGCGTGCAGCGGGTGCCGGGCGGGCGCGGTGATGATCCCGGAGGCGACGTCGATCCGGGTGGTGCGGGCGGCGATCGCGGCGAGCAGGACGCCGGCCTCCTTCAGGTTCCAGCGCTCGGACAGGAACACCCGGCGGAAACCGAGCTGCTCTGCCTCGACGCCGTCCTGGATGCCCTGCGCGGCACTGCGCGCATCGGTGACGTAGCGGGACTCGCGGGCCCGGGCCAGGACGCGACCGCTGATGACGTAGGCGCTCAGGTCGTCCAACCGGGGCGGGAGGCCGTGGTCGGGAGCCGCCGCGATCGTGGACGCGGCCGTGGGCGCGGCCATCAGAGCGTCCCGAACGCGTCGAGCTCGGCGGCGTGGGTCAACGTGCGCAGCACGAGCGTGTCGGCCAGGCCGCGTTCGTCACCGGCGATCGCCATCGCGCCGAGCATCGCGATGCCGGGTGCGAGGGTGTACAGCAGGCTCTGGCGGTAGTGCACGACGCACTGCTCCCAGGAGTAACCGACGACACCCAGGGTGCTCAGCCGCTGGTGGTAGCGCTCGAGCAGTGACCCCCAGTTCTCCTGGAGCAGGCCGGGCTCGAGGCTGCCGGACAGCAGGTAGGCGACGTCCTGGGTGCCTCGCGTGTGTGCCAGCAGCTGCCAGTCGATGAACACCGGCTCGCCTCCCGGCCGGAAGAAGATGTTGTCCGAGCGGCAGTCGTTGTGCACGAGGGTGTGGGGCCCCTCGTCGCAGCGGGCCAGCACCGCGGCCCAGTCCGGCGCGGCCTCCTCGATCGAGGCCAACAGCCCGGCCGGGACACGGCCCGCGTAGCGCTGCCGCAGCTCCGGGACGCCACTGACGATGAGCTGGGTGAGCATGCCGGCGAACGTCGGGTCGGACAGCGACACGGTCCACCCCGACCCGGCGGGGACCGGCTGTTCCCAGAACGCCGCGTGCAGGTCGGCGAGCACGTCCATCAGGCGCTCCGCGTCCGCGAGCTCCAGGCCGGCGACCTGATCGCCCATCCGCAGGTCGCACAGGTCCTCCAGCAGCAGCGGCGCCCGGTGCCCGTCGCCGGCGTGGTAACAGCGCGGTGCGGCGACCGGCAGCAGCGGGGCGGCCTCGCGGTAGAACCGGTGTTCCCGGTCGAAGATGCCGAGGGCGCCGTCCATCGCCTGCTGGGTCGGCGAGGTGCCGCGGAACTTGGCGATGACGCTCGCCGGACCGGCCGCTCCCGCGTCGTACCGCAGCCGGACCCTGGCCAGCTCGCCGGCGGCCCCCGCGATCGCGAGCGGTTCCACCGAGATGGCGGTGACGGCGGCCCGGGGTCCGCCGCCGTCGGCGGTGGGCGGCAGCACCTTGTCGAACCAGGCGGCGTCGAGCGCGGCCAGGGCGGTGGGGATGGTCGCCATCGGCATCGGTGGCTCCTGGGTGGTCGGTCGCCGGGTGCCCGGCTGGGCACTGGCCGGATTGCCGGCGGCAGTCTAGTGCGTAATAAGAGTCACTCTCAATACGGCTCTGACACGCAAGATGAGTCCAACTCGCGCTGAGCCCGGTAACCTCTACCGCTGTGCCCCCCACCGCCGCCCCGGAGACCGCCCGTGACCGTCGGCGCCAGCGCACCCGGCGTGAGCTCGCGGTCGCCGCGGTGCGGCTGTTCGAGGTGAACGGCTTCGGGGCGACGACGGTCGAGGAGATCGCGCTCACCGCCGACTACTCGGCCAGCACGTTCTTCCGGCTGTTCCCGCGCAAGGAGGACGCCGTCTTCTTCGACATGCCGGACCGTCTGGAGGTGCTGAGCGGCAGCCTCGACGAGCACTCGACGTGGACCGACATCCGTGCCGCCATGCTCGAGCACGCCCGGACCTGGGAAGCCGGCGACCCCGAGTTCGCGGCGGCCCGGGTCCGCCTGTTCCACCGCGAACCGGCGCTGACCAGCCGCTACCTGGACTACTGTCAACAGTACGAGGACTGGCTCGCCGAGCTCGTGGCCCGCCGAGGTGATCCCGGTGGCCCGGTCGACGTGAGCGCGCGGCTCACCGCCGCGTGCATCGTCGCCGGCCTGCGCGCCGCGTTCCGGGCCCAGGCGAGCACCACCGACCCCGCCGACGCACGATCGGTCGTGCTGCACCTGGAAGACGCCTTCGACGCCCTCGAGGCTGGGCCGCTCCGGGCGCTCTAGTGTCGCGCGTCAGCCGCGCGGGATGACGAAGTCGGTCAGGCGCGCACCGTCGGCGTCCAGCCCGGCCCACGGGCCGGTCAGGCCGAGCACGGCGATCGCCGAGGTGGGGAACTTCAGCCGTACCCGCTGGAGCGCGTCGGACTCGTCGTGAGATCCGCCGCCGGTCAGGTGCAGGGTCAGGTCCCGCATGGTCGGTTCGTGTCCGACGACCAGCAGCGTCCCGATGTGCTCGGGGACCTCGCGCAGCACCCGCAGGAGCAGCTCGACGTCGGCATGGTAGATCCGGGGATCGTGGTCGACCGGCGGCGCGGGGTCCAGGCCGGTGGCGGCGAGTCGCCAGGTCTGGCGGGCGCGCTGGGCGGGGGAGCAGAGGACCTGGTCCGGGGTGTGACCGGAGCTGCGCAGCCATCGCCCGGCTTCGGGTGCGTCACGCCGGCCGCGGGGCGCCAACGGACGCTGATCGTCCGGCACGTCGGGCCAGGCGGATTTGGCGTGGCGCAGCAGGACCAGGTGGTGGGTCTCGTTCGTCGGCTGCACCAATGCTCCTCCGGCCGCGGCTGACTCGGTTCGCTGCTTGTGTGTAGCCCTATCCGTCCACGGATGCCATCCGAGTGACGGGTCGGCCTGCGATGAGGACGGCTCGTACGGCGTCGGCGCTGGGGGCGCGGAGCATCTCGGCAGGCCGCGCGGTCGGCTGGATGATCCGAGCCCATGCCGAGCTCGGGGAGCCGGAACCGGGTGCCGCACACGCCGCTGGCCGGCGCCCAGCGTGCCGGTCGGCTCAGTTGCGCGGCCGGGAGGGCAGGTTCAGGTGGGGGAGCGCCGGTGCCGGGGATGTCGAGGGCGGTGACTGCCGCCTCGGCCTGGGCCGGGGTGGCGGCGTCGCGCGAACCTGCACCTGGTCACCGATCTGCAGGGTGTCGAAGAAGGCGATGGCGTCGACGTCCTGCATGTGCACGCAGCCGGCCGAGGCCTTGCGCAGGTCACCACCGTGGAAGGCGACCCCGCCGGGGGCGAAGAACACCGAGTACGGCATCGGCGTGCCGCCCTGCTCCGCCGACTTGTGGTTCTTGTCCTTGGACAGGACGTTGAACGTCCCCGTCGGCGTCTCCTGACCGGGACCTCCCGAGCCGACGGGCACGGGCCCCCGGGTCACCGCGCCGGCGTGGATCAGCCAGGCCCGCTGGGTCGTCAGGTCCACGCAGGCCTTGGCGGTGATGTCGCACGGCGTGCCGGGCACGAGGTCGACCGCGGCGAACGCGGGCGAGGCGAGCCCGGCCAGCGCGGCGCCCGTGCACACCGCGAACACAACAAAGGTCATCGTGGCGCGAACCGCGCCCGCAGTCCGTGCGGCCAATCCAGTCTCCTTGACGTGCATCCCTGAGGATCAACGAGGCATCCCCGTCAGAGTGACTGCCGCACCCGTGGCTGCGACTGAGAGTCGTCAGGAACGTACCCGCCGCCTGATCAGTCAAATGACCTGGCTGCCTGACGTAGCGTGGTGCGGTGGATCCAGTGCAGCGGCTTGCGGTGGCAGCGGATGCGCCGGCGGTGGCGGAGCTGATGCGCTCGTCGGTGTTGGACCTGTTCCCCGCCTACTACGACGAGACGCAGGTGGCCAGCGCCGCGGTGCACATCGCCGCTCTGGACGTGGCACTGATCGACGACGGCACCTACTACCTGCACGAGGTCGGCGGCGAGGTCGTGGCGTGTGGCGGGTGGAGCCTGCGCAACAAGCTCTTCAACGGCACCGGCGCGGGTGCCGACGGCCGCCTGCTGGACCCGGCGAGCGAGCCGGCCAGGATCCGCGCCATGTTCGTCCGGCGCGACTGGACCAGGCGCGGCCTCGGCCGGGCGATCCTGGATTCCTCTGTCGGGGCGGCCCGGTCAGCCGGCTTCCGGTCGCTCGCGTTGATGGCGACTCTGCCCGGGGTGCCGCTGTACAAGGCACTCGGCTTCACCGAGGTCGCGCGCGTCCCACTGACCATGCCCGACGGAGTCGTCCTGGCCGGCGTGGCGATGGAGCGCGGCGTCGACTGACCCACCCGCCGCCGGGAGGTACCTACCGGCCTGGGCCGGGCTGATCCTTGTGGGACAGCTTCGCCAGCTCGCCCTCCCCACCGATGTGCCGCCACCGGTCGCCTTCCTGGCACAGCCAGTGCGCGTCGACCTCGGGTGCCGGGTCGGGGCCGAGCACCCAGGTCATCTCCTCATTGCACAGCGGGCAGCAGGGCCCGGAAGCGGAGAACGCCACGGGATCACGGTAGGGCCCGGGTACCGACGGAATCAGCCGCCGGTGAGGTGATGCCTGTCTGAAGAATTTTGCGATTCGCATTCAAGATCTCTTCCGCGTCGACCGATACGGCATATGAGATGTGCACCCGACTGTTAGCAGCGGTTTGAGGAAGGCGTACCTATGACGACGGCACTGATCTGCGACGATCGCCGGAGCGTTCGTGAAGGTCTCACTCGCGTGATGTCGGCGGTGACGGGTCTGCAGCGGATCGACGCTGTCGCGAACGGCAACGAGCTGGTGGCGCGGTACTCCCGACAGTCGGCGGACGTCGTGCTGGTGGGGACCCAGCGGGCCGTTCCCACCGGTATCGATGCTGTTCGTCGGCTGCTCGCGTCGTTCCCGGCCGCCAATGCCATCGTGTTCGGCGCTCCGGACGACGCGGGCAGCATCACCGCGGCCATCGCCGGCGGGGCGCGCGGATATCTGCGCTGGGACGCTTCGCGGCCTGACCTACTGGCGGCGCTGACCCATATCCTCACCAGTAATGCGGTGCAGGCACCCGTGACCCGCACAGCCCCCGTCTCAGCGCTGACCGAGCGGGAGCTGCAGGTGCTGCTCGGGATGAGTCAGGGCAAGAGCAATGGTCAGATCGGCCGCGAGCTCTACCTGTCCGAGGACACCATCAAGACCCACGCCCGCCGGTTGTTCCGCAAGCTCGGCGTGAAAGACCGGGCCGAGGCCGTCGCCCATGGGTTTCGCCAGGGCCTCGTTTCTTGACCTTTCCACGGCTGTCCCGGCCGTAAAAGAGTGATCCTTGAGCCCGGCTTTGTTCCGGGGATACCGGCACGACCTCCTCTGACGCCCGACTCGGCGTGCCCATCCGCCATAGAGTGGAAGGCTTTTCGCCGCCCCGGGTAGAGGTTATTGAGTCGTCAATTATGGTGCGATCGCGCCTGTCCGCCGGGCGCGACTTTTCGCGGGCTGTCCGGCCCCGGTGGCGCCCTGGTGGGCCGCTGACCCGATTCAACCTCGGCCCGGTCGCATCGAGCGCGTTACATAGCGCTAGTGCACTCTCTGCAACATGGTGTTACGCTCTGCAATGAGATCTGCGGTTAGCTACTCCTGGTGACAGACACGCCGGACGGTCGCTGGGACGAGTGATGCCTCAAGTTGACGGTGAGTGTTCCCGATCTTCGAGCGGGCGCCCGGGCGGGGACGTGGGGTGCCCTGATCTCGACGGAAACCCCGAGGTCATTCCGCCAGAAGAGCGGCGGGGCGCATGAACACATGACACTCATTGAGGCCGCGGTTCCTGACCCCCGGAAGAATTACGCCCATGTAAGTAGGGGTAATCAGATAACCGGTGTCGTATCCGCGCTGTCCTACCCTCGTTGCTGGGAATGGGTGGGGTCCTCCGGGAGGGGCGGACTCTTCGCGCAACGAAGCTGCGACGGCGGGGGCGATGATTCAGCTCGAAGGTATTTGCAAGGTGTATCGGGCTGGTGATGTTGAGGTACGGGCGCTCGACGACGTCGACTTGACGATCGACGAGGGTGAGATTGTTGCGATCATGGGGCCGTCGGGGTCCGGCAAGAGCACAATGATGAACATTCTGGGTTGCCTGGATGTGCCCACTTCGGGCCGTTATCTGCTGGACGGAGTCGACGTCTCCGGGCTGGGCGATGACGAACTCGCGGACATTCGGGGTCGAAAGATCGGCTTCGTGTTCCAGTCCTACAACCTGCTCGCCCGCACCAGTGCGGTGGTCAATGTCGAGCTCCCGCTGCTCTACGCCCGCTCCCGCACCCGGCGCCAACGCGCCACCGCCGCGCTCGAAGAGGTCGGGCTGGCCGATCGTGCACAGCACATGCCCAACGAGCTCTCCGGTGGCCAGCAGCAGCGGGTGGCCATCGCCCGCGCGCTGGTCACCGAGCCATCGATGCTCTTGGCCGACGAGCCGACCGGGAACCTCGACTCGACCGCGAGCACCGAGATTGCGCAGATGCTGGTTCGACTTAGCGATGTGGGCCGGACCGTCGTATTGATTACCCACGAAGAGGAGATCGCTTCGTATGCGCGGCGTGTCATTCGGTTGCGTGACGGGCGGGTAGTCGCCGACTCCGCCGACTCCGCCGACCGGGCCGGCGTTGGTGCGCAGGTTCCGGTGGAGGTCGCCGAGTGAACTTTACTGAGGCGTTCCATGTTGCGGTGCGTGGGCTGCGGGCCAATCGGCTGCGGTCCTTGTTGACGATGCTCGGCATCATGATCGGCGTTGCGGCCGTCATTCTGCTGGTAGCGCTGGGCAACGGCACGTCCGCGCGGTTCAACGCCCAGATCACCTCGCTGGGTACCAACTTGATCGGGGTGCTGCAGTCGCGCGGCAGTGTGGCCGCGAGCGGGCGGAGCCAGCCGCTGACCGACAAGGACGTGAAGGGGCTGCAGCAGGACAGCCAGCCGCCGCGGCTGCTGTCGGTGACGCCGGTCAAGCAGGCCAGCGCGGTGTTGGACTTCCAGAACTCGATGTGGCGCACGAGCATCTTCGGTTCGTCGCAGTCCTACCTGGCGGCGTTCCACCGGACGATGGCGGCCGGGAACTTCTTCACCGACGGCGACGTGCGTACCAGCACGAGGGTCGTGGTGTTGGGCGACAAGCCGGTGCAGCAACTGTTCGGTGGGCTCCCGGCCGCGGCGTTGGGCCAGACCATCCGGATCGGGCGGCAGCAGTTCCAGGTGGTGGGCGTGCTCGTCCCGAACGGGCAGAACGACGACGTCGCGGTGATGCCGATCAGCGCGACGCGCAACTACCTGGTCGGCGGCGACGACACGGTCGATCAGATCGTCGTGGAGGCCACCAGCCAGGCGACCGTCCCGGCCTCGATGAACAAGATCACCAACGTGCTGATGGACCGGCACAAGGTCAACAGCCCGGCGCAGAAGGACTTCGAGGTCCATTCGAACCTGGAGCTGTTGCACCAGTACACCCAGCTGACGGATGTATTCACGTTGTTCCTTGTCGCCATTGCCGCGATCTCGCTGCTTGTCGGCGGTATCGGCGTCATGAACATCATGCTGGTCACGGTCACCGAGCGAACCCGTGAGATCGGGATCCGCAAGGCGGTCGGGGCCCGTCGCAAGGCCATCCTCAAGCAGTTCCTGATCGAGTCGACCGTGCTCGCCGGTCTCGGGGGGCTGGCCGGCGTCGTCGTCGGGGTCGGCCTGTCGCTGGCCGGGAAGAGCGTGGGAGCCAGTTTCGGACAGTTCGCCCCGCCGGAGCTGTCCATCGGGTCGGTGGTGCTGGCGTTCACCGTCAGTCTCGGTATCGGCCTGTTCTTCGGGGCCTATCCGGCCAACCGAGCCGCTCGGATGCGTCCGATCGACGCACTGAGGTACGAGTGAGGCAGCAATGACGCGCGGTCCACGAAGGGGAATTCGCACGATGCACGCACCAGATCACTGGCAGAAGGTGACCGGCCTGGCCATGTCGCGAGCCGAGGAGCTTGTCGCGACTCGGCGGGGTCGGTGGCTCAGTGCTGGCGCGGTGATGCTCCCGGTGGCGTTGGTCGTGGTCGCCTGCGGTACCGGCGTGGGCTCGTCGCCGACGACGGTGCGGGTCACCCGGGGCAGCGTCGAGCGCACGGTGGCGGCGACCGGCGCGCTGCAGGCGATCACTGAACAGAACCTCGGGTTCGCGAAGTCCGGCAAGTTGGTCGAGCTGATGGTGACGGTCGGGCAGCAGGTCACCGCGGGGCAGGTGCTGGCCCGGATGGACGACTTCGAGGCCCAGGCGGACCTGCAGGAGGCCCAGGCGAAGGTGGCGCGCCAACAGGCTCACCTGGACAAGATCCGGGACGGCAACCAGGTTGACGCCGCCGGGGACGACCACGACGCGGCCAGGGATGTCTACGACTCGACCAAGGACGAGTCGGATGCGATCGACGGGGCGAACTCCGACTCGCTGGACCAGGCTCACCAGCAGTTGAGCGACGATCAGGACTCGCTGAAGCAGGCACAGCAGCAGGTCCGCTACGACCAGTCGAAATGCAACCGGTCGGTCACCGGAGGCTCGCACCGCTACGACGGCTACGGCGACAACGCCGACGTCACCTCCAAGAACGACAAAGGGCTGCTGCTGGAGTCGCCGCTGAACGTGCACTCACCGGCGTGTGAGCGCGCCGAGCGCGGCAAGGCCGCGGTCGTGTCCTACCAGCGGCAGATCAAGCGCGACCGCGACCAGATCCAGTGGGCCGAGCGGCGCGGCGACATCGACCATGCCAAGCAGCGGGTCGCGGAGGCGAACGCCCGGCGCGAGGCGATGGCCGCGAAGGACGCCGCCGACGGTGCGGAGAGCGACCGGCCGCACGACATCGAGGCGGCCGAGGCCGATGTGGCCGACGCCCAGGTCGATGTGCGCCGCGCGCAGCGCAGCGTGGACGACACCGTGCTCAAGGCGCCGGTGGCCGGGACGGTGGCCAGCATCAACGGCACGGTCGGGGAGTACCTCGGGTCGGCCACCGGAACCACTCCGCTCGCACCGGGTAGCCGCGCGTCGCTGCCGGACCTGGACTCCGGCGTCGGTGGCAAGGACTCCAACGGTTCGAAGGCCCAGCGTCCGGGCGGCCCGTCCTTCCTGACACTCAAGGACGTCAACAGCTTCCAGGTGGTCGCCCCGTACGAGGAGTCGGACGCCGCCCTGATCGCGCCGAACCAGAAGGTCGAGGTCAGCTTCGACGCTGTCCCGGGGTTGACCGAGGTAGGTACCGTGTCGTCCGTCGCCCCCGCCGGCACGCAGATCCAGGACGTCACCAACTACTACGTCTCGGTCGTGCTCAACGGGGTGGACCCTCGGCTCAAGGGTGGTCTGACCGCCGAGACCAAGGTCGTCGTGGGCAACGCGGACAACGTCCTCGTGGTGCCGACCGCCGCGGTGCAGCGGGGCGGACAGTCCGGCGTGGTGCAGGTGATGCAGCCCGACGGAACCCAACGCCAGGTCCAGGTGCTGCTCGGCATGATCGGCGACACCAATACCGAGATCGTGGAAGGGCTGAACGAGGGCCAGCAGGTCGTCATCGCGCAGGGGTGACCGGTCCGGGAACCGCCGCGTAGGGCGGAAGGCGGGACAGAGACCCGGGGGCGACGGCGTGACCGTCACCCCCGGGTCTCTTCGTTCACCCGGGGATCTTAGTGGTCGCCGGTGCTTCCGGTCGAGCTGCCGATGGCGCCGAAACGGTACAGCGGCAGCACGATCCACCGGGCCTTGCCGATCACGCTCCGCACCGAGACCGGCCCGTTCGCGGCCGCGCGCGAGTCCACCGAGTTGTTCCGGCTGTCGCCCATCACCCAGAGGCTGCCCGGGGGGACCCGGACCGGGCCGAACGCCGCCTGCTGGGCCTTGCCGAACTCAGGCGCGAAGTAGACATACGGTTCGTCGACCGACTTGCCGTCCACGATCAGCCGGTTGCGGGCGTCGCAACAGGATACTGTTTGGCCCCCCACCGCAATGACCCGCTTGATGAAGTCCGTCTGGTCCGGCTGCTCCATACCGAATACCGCACCAATAGAGCCAAGAGCTCGCATCAGCGGGTTGCTGGTAACCGGTGCCTGTGGGAGTTCGGTGTTGTGCCAGCTATCCGGGACGATGAACACCACGATGTCCCCGGGTTGGGGAGTGCTGAACTTGTAGGCAAGCTTGTCCACCAACACACGATCATTGTTGCAACCGGTACAACCGTGCAGTGTGGTCTCCATCGAGCCACTCGGGATTGCATACACCCGGGCGATGAATACCGGGATGAGTACTACCAGCAAGGCGACCACGAGCAGCACTCGCAAGCCCCGGCCGAACAGGGGACGCCCGTCCGTGCGAGAAGAATCCGTCTCGGGTGAGGCCACGTCCGTCTCCTCGGTAGCCAGTCGGCCGTGTTTGCGGATCACCGGTGCTCCCTACTGTGAAGCATGTGGACGGGCCCATCCTTCACCGTGCGGACAGCTCCGACCCCGCCGGGCATGAGTCTTCACCCCGCGGTGTCGATGACCGCACGTCGCGCGGCACCGGCCCACCCGAGGTGACCGCATTCACTACAAGAAGTGAAGCCCGAGTAGATAGGCCCTTTAGGGTTGGCTTTTAGAACTTCGCCGACCTCAGGTTTGTTTCACTCGGACGCAGCGGGAACGCCTACTTGAGGTCAGAAAACCCTCGAGATTGATCACCTTGAGTAGTGAAATCCCCTGGATTGACGAAAGTCGAGCTCCTCGTTCGGGCGTGTCTTCCCCGAAGGAGTGTTCCTGACTGCGTGGCGGGTACGGATTGTGGACATCCCGGTCCCTGAGTACTACTTCTAAGGGACGAGCCGGGGCGATAAGAGACTTCGGCCATATCCATGGAGGCAAGCGTGATCCGCAAACTTAGTCATGGTGCCCTGACAGCGGCGGCGGTCGTAGCCGTGGCGGCAGGTGGTTCGGCCGCGTTGGCCGGCACCGCATTCGCGGGAGGGCACGACTGCGGCTGTGACGGATGGAATGGCGGATGGGGATATCACGGCTCGTCCGACAACGATGGTGGCAACGGCGGGAATGGCGGCGACGCCACCGTCAATTGTGTGCTGCCGATCGGTATCTCCGCCGGCGTGATCGGCCAGGGCGGCGACAACTCGCAGTGCAACGCCACCGGTGGAGCCGGCGGCGACGGGGGCACCGGCTCCAACTACTGATCGGTCCTAGCCGTAACCACTCCTGAAGCGTTACCAACAGTGCAGGCCCCGGATGTGTCTGGGCCTGCACTGTTGTCTCTGCCCGCGGTTGTCTCTGCCTGCGGTTGTCTCTGCCCGCGGCGGTGCGGGACAACCACCACCGGGCGCCGAACGGCCAGGAGTATGTTGCTCTGCTGTGCGATGCCAGTCTTCGACGAGCTGTCAGAACCCGGTGGCCCATAGCTGCGACCAATGTGGGCACCTGGTCTGCGACCTGCACCGCGAAGTTCTGTCCCGGGGCGACGACCACGGCCAGGTCACCTGCTCGGACTGCACACCGAAACCACGCTCCAGACTGCGGGACCTTCCCGGTATCCGAGGCCGGGGTGCGGGGAAGTCGGAGAGTGGCTGGCTCTTCGACGACGAGAACACCGCGGTCATCGGTGAGCCCTTGGGACCGGATCTCGGCGGGGTTCCCCGTCAGGGGGACAACGAGCCCGACAGCGCGGCCGCCGGCAAGAAGAGCTCGGTCGAGAGGGCCTGGGGAAAGAAGAGTCTCGTCGAGCGGGCCTCGGGCAAGAAGGTCTCGGAAAAGAGGGCCTCGGGCAAGAAGGTCTCGGACAAGAATTCACCGGTCGCGCTGAAGGACGAGATCCAGGGCCCGCTGGTCATCCTTACCGTGCTGGCCGCGATCGTCGCCATCGTGGGGGGCCTTGCCGGCAACAGTTTTCTCGCGTTGGCCGGCGGTCTCATGAGCGGGGCGGCCCTGCTCGCGGTCATCATCCTCGGCCTCACCACGCCCAAATGACCGCTACGGCCGCCCGGGGACACGCCCGGCCGTCCCGCTAGCCCAACCCGAGCCAGCCCTGGTCCAGTGCGCCGGTGAGTTCGCCGAGCAAGCCAGGGTCGGACGTCTGGTCCGCGTCGCTGTCCGGGGTGTCGCTCGACCCCGTCGCCCGGTCTTCACTGTCTGTCGAGGGGTGCTCCGGTCGCGGGGCAGCGCCCTCGACATCCTGGTAGCGGGCTCCTCTGGACCGCTCGAGTAGCCGCGCCGCCGGCACCCTCGGGGTGGCAGACCCGCCGTGCGGGTCGGCGGCGGCCGGCGCGGTCAATGTGGGCGCCCGACGCCGGGGGATGAGAGCGGGTATCCCGGGCCCGGGTGCCGCGATCGCCGGGTTGGGCGGTGGGTCGCTGAGTGCGGTGGCCGGGTCGGGTGGCGGGTTGGTGAGTGCGGTGGCCGGGTTGGTGAGCGCATTCGTCGGGTCGGGCAGCGCCGCCGGTGGCGTAGCGGCGGCCTGCTCGCCGTTCCGTTCGATCACCAGCGCGCTGGCCACGCCGACCAGCAGGATCAGCCCGGCCGCACCCGCAGTCACGCCGGTCGGCAGCCCCCAGTGGCCGGTGTGGTCCGGTTCCGAGCGCCCCGGCCCCGAAGCCTGCGATGCCTGGGCACTGCCGATGAGTGCCACGGGCCGCGCCGGTTCGGGGGCGAGCCTCGGCGCGGGCGCGGGCGCGGGCGCGGGCGCGGGCGCTGGCGCTGGCGCGACCGCGGCGTTGGCCGGCGTGGGCCCGAGCCTGAACCAGACGGGCTCGCTGGGGGACTGCCGCGCGGGATGCTCGCCGGCGTCGGCTGCCGGTTGCCTGCGCTGAGCGGGGGGCGTCAGCGCGAGCGGTGTCTTGACGGGCAGTGGCTCGGCACCTCGCCGCACCACGCTGCCCCGGATGATCGCGCGCAGCGTCGCACCCAGCTCCGCCGAGCCCTCAGCCGGTCCGGTAGCGACCCCGTAGAGCATCCATCTCGGCCCGTCCACCCCGATGAACCAGGACAGCTCGTCGCCCGACGCGGCCAGAACCTCAGGGCCCCACTCGCCCGGCTCGGAGCGGACCTGGGCGCCGCTGTTGCCCTGCACGGTCGCCACCTCATCGGCGATCTCGGGCCACAGCGCGCTGCTCCGGGGCGCGGCCAGCACGCTGAGGTCGACATGGCCGGTCGGTACCAGCAGGTGGACCGTGCGTGTCACCGTGCCGGCTGTGTTCTCGGCTTGAAGCCGCGCCTCGTCCGGCAGCTGGATCCGGAGTGGACCGAAGTCGAGGGTGCCGTCCTGCTCCGGCGGATGGGCGTCCTCGGAGTCGTACGGACCCCTGACGGCGCCCGGCGCGTCGCCGACCGGCTCACCGGGCACCGAGGGCCGCCGCTCAGTGAGCTCGGACCCATCCCGCGCACGGTCAGACATTTACCCCCACCATCCGGAAACTCCCAGTCGACCCGACGTCCCACCGAAGTTATCGGGTGTGACTCCCCTTTCCGGGTGCAACGAGCACTGTGTGCCACCGATGCGTTTGAAGATCACTCGTATGTGCAGCGCGCGAGACATCGACTCGAAGAGTCTGATCACTTGGCGTGACATATCGAGGCGGCGTGTGAGGGTCTGGTTGCCGACTTCGGCGGGGGTGAGCCGCGTGAGCTGCCTGGATGGTTCTATGGGCGCCATAAGTGCGCCCTCTGGTGGTCACTCGCTGTAAACGCGGATGGGTATTCTCGGTTGGCCCGCCCCACTCCGCATAACTCTCGACTTTCACACGTTGGGGTCACGTGAACGCTCTCGCGGGAGCGTTGGAATTCAGTGGGCTATTTGTCGCATCACCTATCTGGGGCTGCGGTCGTGACGCAACGGTGATCTGCTCGTTGATACGAATATGCGGGCCGGCACAGGCAGCGTGGAAGTCTCAACGGAGAGGAACGGCACGTGTTGAAGAAGGTCATCGTGACGGCCACTGTGGCCACAGTGGCTGCGCTCGGAGTCGCCGGAATCGCCTATGCCGACACCAACAGCGATGGTGCCGACGGGTCCCGTGGCAGCAGCCACAGCAGCCGGGGCCCCCTCGGTGGGAGCGGTGCCGACAGCGCTGACAGCAGCGACAGCAGTGACAGTGCTGACAGCACCGACAGCGACAGTGGCAGCGGCGCGACCAGGTCGAGCGCCGCCGACGACACGACAACAAGCTCCACTGACAGCACCGGATCCGACAGTGGCGCGTCGAGCGACTTCAGCGGCGACGGGAACAGCAGCGCGGCGGACGGCGACGACGCGGGGGACAACGGCCGCGCCGGCGACGACGGCAAGAGCACTCGCGGTTACAGCCTCCTCGGCGGCCTCTGACGCCAGGCGTTCCGGTGATCGTCGGCCCGGTGGGCGTGGTGTCACTCGACGCGGGCGGCGTTTATCGGGTGAGAGCGTCCGGGCGGGACGAAGCGGTTGTATTTGCAATAACTGATGCCGCGGCTTCTGTTCCAGTGGGGACGCAGGCGTCGAAATACCTTTCCTGTGCCACACCTTCGAGGTAATTGGATGTCGTGCCCGCACGGCGTCACCGCGCGGTGCCGGACTCGTTGCATTCTATGCGGGAGTGACGCCGGTCTATCCCCGATAGTTCCCCAAAGTGCTACAACTAGAAGAGACTTCGACGGCCGACTGTAGATCTTCGGCCTGGTCGACGGCCACGTGTCACTCACACTGTCGACGCCTTCGCCGAAGGCCGGCAGTCGTCGCCCCGAAAACTGATGGAGGACGAATGATGATCCGCAAGATCGGTCATAGGGTCGCGGTCACGGCCGTGGCCGTCGCGCTGGCTGCCGGTGGCACGATTGCCTTCGCCGGCCCCGCCTTCGCGGATGACCACGATTGCGACAGCTGCAGCCACGGCGGCCACGGCGGTCGGAGCATCGACTACTACAAGTCGAACGGCGGCGACGGCGGCAACGGCGGCAACTCGAACGCCAACTGTGCGGCCCCGCTCGGGGTGTCGGCCGGGCTCATGGGCCAGGGCGGCCCGGTCTCGCAGTGCAACTCCAACAGCGGCAGTGGCGGCGACGCCGGCGACGGCTCGGACTAGAACGCGTCTCAGCGGCTTGCGCCGCGACAGATCCAGGCCTCGGCATACGCCGGGGCCTGTTCTGCGTCGCGGGCCGCGCGAGCCAGTGGGGAGCCACTCAGCCCGCACTGCGGGCGTCCCGGCGCCGCAAGTCGGGACCAGGCGAACCCCCGCGCGAGGCTTGGGTGCACACTAGAAAGGCGGTAGAGGCCCCCGACACATCCGGGGGCCTCTACCGCCTTCTCGTTCAGGGGCGTTCAGAGGCGTTGCACCGCAAGCCGGGCGGAGCTGTCGCGCGGCCTTGCGGTGACCTGTCGTGGACGGGTGGTGCAGGTCCCTGACACATCCGGGGGCCTGCACCATCCGGGTCTAACGGATCGTCTCTCCCCGGGGACAGACGATCAGTAGTTGGCGCCGGTGCCGCCGCCGCCGCCCGCACCGCCGGTGGCGTTGCACTGCGAGTTGTCGCCACCCTGCCCGATGATGCCCAGCGAGAGTCCGATCGGGAGCACGCAGTTGACGTACGTCTTGCCACCGTCGCCGCCGCTGCCACCGGTGTTGTCACCGGTGCCGTGGCTGCCGGCGAAGGCGGTGCCGCCGAACAACGCGGAGCCGGTGGCGCCGAGCGTGAGAACGGCGGCAGCCACGGCGGTCTTAGAGCTGAACTTGCGGGTCACCCTTAGCCTCCAAAGTCATTTGTGCGCTGAGGTCGATTTCGCTCAGCGCGCGCAAATGTCTACCGCGCCGCAGTATCCGGTGTCCAACTCGGCGCCGGTCTTTCATTCGAAGGTTGCGGGAAACCACGCTACAGGGTGGTTCATGGTTTCTACCGCGATCGCATGGGAGAGAACTTGACATTCGGAGATGAGTGTCCGGAATTCAATCCGATTGAGATGCTGCTCGAAGACGATCGCGTTCTGGTGCGATCCACGGTACTGGCTCGCGGTCAAGTGGTTAGTTGACTGCGGTACTACTGAGTACTACTGCGGTACTACTGGGGTACTACTGGCACTGCAATGTGGGCGTGAAAGTGGGAAGGCGGGTAGAGGTCCCCGACACATCCTGGGACCTCTACCCGCCTAATCTCGGTAAATCAGTAGTTTGCGCCGGTCCCACCGTTGCCGGCGCCGCCACCGGTCGCCTGGCACTGCGAGTTGTCGCCACCCTGGCCGATGACGCCGGCGGTCACGCCGATTGGAATCACACAGTTCGAGTTGGCAGCTCCACCGTTGCCACCGGCGCCACCGGAGTTGTTGTGCTCACCGTGACTTCCGGCGAACGCGGTGCCACCGAACAGAGCCGACGCACCAGCAGTCAGAGCCGCTGCGGCGACCGCGATGACAGCGCGCTGTCCGAGCCTGCGGTTCATATTTCCTCCTGAAATGACTGGCCGGGACGCCCTTCGTCCCAACCGCTTTTGTAGGCTTAGTGGGCGCGGATCAACTTGTCCAACAGTGTGCGGAAGTCTCACGACGAATCCACTCAGGGGAGTGAATCCCGGAGGTGGTGATCCTGCACGTTCAGGTGAAGATGAGTAAACCGGCCGACTTCGGGCGACGGGGAGTCGAATTTGCGCGCGGTCGAGTGACGAACCTTGTGATGAGTGTACGCATTCCCGACTCGTTCACCTTGCGGTGTTCTCCGCGTTACTGTGTTCTCGCGCTACGCGGGTGGCCGCCGCGCTCGGGGCGCCGCGTTCGTTGCCGCCGAGTGCGTCGCCGACGCCTCAACGGCGCCGGTCCCCGCGCCGGGCACAGTCGATACAGGTCGGCGTGGCCGGTAGCGCCGCCAGCCGTTGTGGTCCGATCCGGGCGCCGCAGCGGATGCAGGTGCCGTACGTGCCGTCCCTGAGGCGTTGCGCGGCGCGGTCGATGGCGTCCAGCTCCGCCCGGGCGCCGGCCAACAGGCCCTGCAGCTGGGCTCGCTGGTAGCCGATGGTGACGCCTTCCGGGTCGTGCTCGTCGTCGTGTGTGGTGAGCGCCTGCTGATCGGCGAGCTCCCCGATCTGCCGCTGCAGGGACTCCGCGCGTCGGCTGGTCGCGTCCCGCTCCGCCGCGAGCACTGTGTCCGGCCGCTGTTCCCCCATGCCCGTACAACCGCCGTGGCCGGTCATCTCTTCCTCGGATCGGATTCAGCTGTCCGGTTGGAGGCCGCTCACACCGTGGCGGTGGCCGTCGGTCCAGGCGGCTCGGGCAATGGTCCGAAGCGCTGTTTCGATGTCGATATTGCCCTCTGCCAGGTCATCCAGGGCCAGTCCGACAAGGACGTCGATCAATCCTGATGGACCGTGGTCGCCGGGAGGTGTCGCCTCCCCGGAATTCTCGGGGGGAGTCGTCGGGGGCGGCATGCAGGGGAAGGTACGCGCGGGTGCGACTTCACTCGTCAACCTTTGCTGGGAAATACTCCGAGTCGGCTCAAGTTCGTCCGCCTAGCGGGCGCCCATTCGGTCCCTCGGTCTAACGTGAGTTCGTCGAGCATGCGGTGCCGGAGAGGGTCGTCGTAGAGTAAAGCGACGGCCTCGAGTTGGGAGTTGACCTCCAGCTTGGCCAGGATTGCACGGATCTGGGTGCGCACGGTGGTCGGTGGTACCGCGAGGCGTTCCGCGATGGCGCGGGCCCGGTAGCCGTCGGTCAGCAGTCCGAGCATCTCGTGTTCGCGGGGGCTGAGCCGTTGCAGGCGTTGGGCGAAACATTTCTGCCGGTCCTGGTAGGTGCGGTGCCGGTTCAGCCATCGTTGGCGTTCGGCCCCGGTCATGACGGGCTCCCCGGCCGCCGCCGCGATCAACGTCCGCAGCAGGACGTCGAACGAGGCGGACCTGGCGAGCCAGCCGATCGCGCCGGCGGCGATGGCGGCCGCGGTGCCAGGCTCGTCGGAACCGTCGTTAAGGACCAGGGTGCGCAGGTTGTGCTGGCTCAGTGCCGCGACCAGGTCGGTCCCGTGAATGGCGCGACCCTCGGCATCGACGGTCCGCGCCAGGTCGAGTAGTGCCAACCCGGCGGGTAATCGGGCTGCCGTCGCCAGAATGGCATCGTGCTCGGTCATCGGAATTTGGTGGGCGTCGAGGCCTTCGGCCCGCAGTGCGATGCGCAGTGCGGTGCTGAACAGGTTGTGGTGGTCAATGATGAGGACCGAGTGCCGGAGTTGGGAGATTTTGTCGGCGTTCACCTGTTCAGTCCGGTGCGACTGGTCCGGTAGCGCTCCACCGTCGAGCCGTGCACATAGCTCGAGGGGTCGATCGTGGAGACCGTGATTCTGGTCGATCCTGTCTCAAGCGGTCGGTATCGAAACATCGCGACAGACCTCCATCGCTATCAACATCCCACACCTACGACGTAAGGACCGGCTGCTCACCTAGGTCAAGGGTGGGCAGGCGTCTTGTCTACCCCCCGCCGTGATCACCTACAAGGGACAGCCGTCGCAATCCCCGCAAAAATTGCGCGGCACGGTCAAATAGGGCCGCGCGTTGTCGCCAGTAGCTCTCCAATGGCCTATTGACAACATCGGTCGACGCTTACTTGAGCTCCTTGGCGACGGCTTCGAGCATTGGTACCGCTCTGAGTAGCTCATCGGTGACCTCGGCGGGCAATCGCTCCAGGCAGTCGTACAGGACCTGGGTGCGCTGGGCGCGGATGCGCTGGTGCACCACGGTGCCGGCGGGGGTGACCTGCACCCGCACCGCGCGCTGGTCGGAGAGGTCGGTCCGGCGACTGATCAGCCCCTCGTCGTCGAGCTTGCGCACGACCCGGGAGAGCATGGTCGGGTTCAGTCCCTCCAGCTCCGTGAGCTCGGTGAGGCCGAGCGGCCCGCGCACCGCGATCAGTCCCAGCACCGAGTACTGGGTGGGGGTGAGGCCCTCGTCGGTGGAGGTCGCGTTCAGCTGCCGGGCGAGCTTGCTGATGACGCCTCTCAGACGGGCGACCAGTTCGACGTCCATCACACCCCGGGATTTCTTGCTTGCCGATAGGCAAGTACTACGCTTGAGTTCATGACCAGATCGGACAAAATTGCGGGCGGGCCGGGTCCGATCGTACACAGACCGAGGTTCTTGACCGCCGCGCCGAAGACGCAACTCGCGGCCGTGGGTGCCGTCGCCCCGGTTCCGGTGTCGACCGTCGGCGGATCCGCCGGCGATCCACTGCCACGGCGCAAGCTGATCTTCGCCATCGTCTCGATGGGGCTGTTCATGAGCTCCGTCGACCAGACCATCGTGGCCACCGGGCTGCCGGCAATCCAGCGGGAGCTGCACGCCCAGATCAACTGGAGCGGTTGGACCATCACGATCTACGCACTGGGCCAGGTACTGGCGATGCCGATGGCCGGCAAGATCAGTGACATGTACGGGAGACGCAAGGTCTTCCTGATCTCGGCCGCCGTGTTCACCGTGGCATCGCTGTGCTGCGGGCTGTCGCACAACATCTACGAGCTCGTCGGGCTCCGCCTGGTCCAGGCGCTCGGCGGGGGTGCCTTCATGCCCTCGGCCACCGGCATCGTCTCGGACCACTTCGGCCGGGAGCGGGATCGTGCACTCGGCATGTTCACCAGCATCCTGCCGATCGGCGGGATCGTCGGACCGATTCTGGGCGGAGTCTTCGTCGCGGTCTGGTCCTGGCGGGGGATCTTCCTGGTGAACGTGCCGATCGGCATTGTGCTGATCGTGCTCGCCGCCGTGTTCCTCCCGGCCGGCGCGACCCGGTCCACCGGCCGCATCGACGCATACGGCATCGGGCTGCTGGGCGTGGTCATCCTCGCGGCGATGTTCGGGATCACCTACCTCGGCAGCGGCGAGATCCCGCTCTACGACCCGGTCTTCCTCGGTTCCGAGGCGGTCGCGGTCGCGGCGGCCTGGCTGTTCGTCCGGCACACCAAGAGGCACGCGAGCCCGTTCATCCCGTACCGCCTGCTGCGCGGCAGGGGCTTCGGTGTGATGAACGTGATCAACCTGCTCTACGGCGCCGCCGCGCTCGGTTTCGGCGCGTTGGTCCCGCTCTACGCGGAGCAGCGCTACGGCATGCAGCCACTCGCCTCCGGCATCCTGCTCACCGCCCGGGCGGTCGGCATGATCTCGGTGGCGGGCGTGGCGGTGCTGACCCTGCGCCGCACCGGCTACCGGTTCCCAATGGTCGTCGGGTTCCTCGTCCTGGCCGCCGGGTTGATCGCGATGGCGACGACGCCGCACCTGTCGACCTACGCCTGGCTGGCCATCGCGGCGGGCGTCACCGGCTGCGGGATGGGGCTCGCGGTGCCCGCGTCGAACAACGCAAGCCTGCAGTTGGCACCGGATCAGGTGGCCGCGATCGCCGGGCTGCGCGGGATGTTCCGACAGTCCGGTTCGATCATCGCGGTGTCGGTCACCACCGCGATCCTGGCCCGCAGCGGCGACCCCGGCATCGCTCAGGCGCACGTGTTCATCGGCTTCGCCGTGGTCCTGCTCGCGGCACTGCCGCTGGTGTTCACCGTGCCCGACCACCGGGGCAGCTGGTAGGCCTGACGTGCGGGTGGCGGCCCGGTGCGTGCCAGGATCTCCGTCGACCCGAACGGAGGGAGGTCGAGCGTGTCGCTGCGGCATGCCCTGCTGGCGCTGCTCGAGGCGCGCCCGATGACCGGCTATGAGCTGGCGAAACAGTTCGACGTCTCGGCCGCGTACGTCTGGCACGCCCACCATCCGCAGATCTATACCGAACTGCGCCGGCTCGAGTCGGCTGGCATGGTCGAGGCGGAGGAGGCACCCCGGGGCATCGCCGCCACCAAGCGGCGCTACTTCCTCACCGACCCCGGCTGCGCGGAGCTGTTGCGCTGGCTCGCCGAGGTGTCCGAACCCGGTCGGGAGCGCGACGCCGCGTACCTCAAGGCCACCTACTTCGAGTTCGGTTCGTTCGACCTCGCCAGGGAGCACTTCCGAGGCCACCTCGAGCACTACCGCCGTGTCGAGGCGCACTGGTCGGCGCACGCGGACCAACTCGAACGCAGGGACACCGCGCTGCTGCGCCGGCGCCTGGCGCACGCGCCCCAGCACGCCCACGACGCGATCGTCGCCTACAAGGTGCACGTCTACCGGGGTCTGACCGAGCGGGCGCGCACCGAGGTCAGGTGGGCGGAGCAGGGCCTGGAACTGGTCGACCGCCTGGAGCGGGATGCCGGGATACCGGGGGACACCAGCGTCTACCGCCCGACCCCGCCGAGGGATCAGCCTTCCGCCAGCTGACCGGAGGGCTCCCTTTCGGCCTTCATTTATGTACCTCTGTACATATATCGTGGACGCTCCGAATCGGGTGCAACCGCGGAGGTCGACGATGACCGATACGGCAACGGTGGACGTCGGTGAGGTGCTGGAGCGGGCCCGCATCGGCGGAGTCCGGGTCCTCGCGGTCGCGCTGTGCGCACTGGTGGCCCTGTTCGACGGGTTCGATCTGCAGATCATCGGCCTTGCCGCGCCGTCCATCGCGCGGAGCCTGCACATACCGGTCGCCGGCCTGGGCGCGGTGTTCTCCGCCGCGCTCGCGGGCCTGGCCGTCGGCGGGCTCGTGCTCGCGCCGCTGGCGGACCGGGTGGGTCGCAAGGTGGTCCTGCTGGCGGCGGTGGTGTGCTTCGGAGCCTTCACGCTCGCGACGATGACCGCCGGATCCGTTCCCGCCCTGCTCGGCTACCGGTTCGTGACGGGGCTCGGGCTCGGCACCGCCGTGCCGTGCGCGATCAGCCTCGCCTCGGAGCTGGTGCCGGCCGGGCGGCGGGCGACCATCGCGGGGCCGTTGTTCGCCGGCTTCCCGGTCGGTGGGGTGCTCGCCGGGCTGCTGGGCAGTCGGCTGATCCCCACCGAGGGCTGGCAGTCGCTGTTCGTCGTCGGCGGGATCGCACCGCTGGTGCTGGCGGTGCTCATCGGGTTGCTGCTGCCCGAGTCGCCGATCTTCCTGGTGGAGCGTGGGGCGCCGGCCGAACGTATCGCGCGGACGCTCGCGAGGGTCGTACCCGGGCTGGCCGTGGACGCCTCCACCCGCTTCACCGGGGCCCAGCGGCGCCGCGTCGAGAAAGCGCCGGTGCGCCGCCTGTTCGATGCCGGCCGGCGCGGCAGCACCGTGCTGCTGTGGGTGGCGTCCTTCGTGGCCTTCGGCGTGCTGGTGGTCAACTCGTCGTGGACGCCGACCCTGCTCGCGCCGTTGGGTGTCCCGGTGGCGCGCACCGCGGTGGCTCTCGCGCTGTTCAACGCGGGCAGCGTGGTCGCCACGGCGGCGGGCGGCTGGCTGATCACCCGCTTCGGTGCCCGCCGGGTGCTGCCGGTGGCGTTCGCCCTCTCCGCCGTCGGGGTCGGCGGTGTCGGCCTGGTCGCTCCGTCGACCTCGGGTGTCGCCGTGATGGAGGTGCTGGTCGGGCTCGGCCTGGGGTGCGCGAGCTCGGGTGTCATCGGCCTGGCCGCGGTGGCCTACCCGACGGCGATCCGTTCGACCGGTGTCGGCTGGGCACTGGGCGTCGGGCGCGTCGGGTCGTTCACCGGCCCGCTCGTGGTGGGCGTACTGGCCGCCGCGGCCTGGGCGGTGGCGGGCGTGTTCGGGGTGCTCGGCGCCGCCTGCGTGCTCGGCGGGCTGGCCGCCGCCGCGATGCGCCCGGTGCGCGCCGAGGCCGGCCTCCTCGCCCCCACCACTCTCACCGAAGGAGCCCCATGAGCCGCATTCCGGTCACCCTGGCCTGCTGGGACTACGACCGCACCCAGGCACTCGCCGACGGATCGGTCCGCCCGGAAGGCGTCGACCTGACCTACCTGTGCCTGCCGGTGGAGGAGACCTTCTTCCGGATGCTGCGCCACCGTGAGTTCGAGGCGGCGGAGATGTCGCTGTCCTCCTACGTCACCGGGCTCGCCGCCGACCCCGCGCGCTGGCCGTTCGTGGCGATCCCGGTCTTCCCCTCCCGCGCGTTCCGGCACAACGGCATCTACATCCATAGCGGCAGCGGGATCGAGAAGCCCTCCGACCTCGCCGGGCGGACCGTCGGCGTGCCGGAGTACCAGGTCACCGCCGCGGTCTGGATCCGAGGCATCCTCGCCGACTACCACCAGGTGCCGGTGTCCTCGGTGCGCTACCGCACCGGCGGCATGCACGAGCAGGGACGGGTGGAGAAGCAGGCCCTGAACCTGCCGCCGGAGATCGACATCGAGCCCATCGGAGCGGACCGCACGCTGGCCGACATGCTGGTCACGGGGGAGATCGACGCCCTGTACGCACCCCGCACACCGCGCCCGCTGCTGGAGGGCCGGCCCGAGGTGCGCCGACTCTTCGCCGATCCGAGGGCCGCCGAGGAGCAGTACGCGGCCGAGACCGGCATCTTCCCGATCATGCACGTGGTGGTGATCCGCCGGGATGTGTACGAGAAGTGGCCGTGGCTCGCCCGATCGCTCTACACCGCGTTCGAGCAGGCCAAGGCGGCGACCGCCGGCCGGATGGGGGAGACCGCGGCCAGCCGCTACATGCTGCCCTGGCTCTACGACGAGGTGGAACGGACGCGTCGGCTGCTCGGCCCGGACTTCTGGCCGTACGGCTTCGAGCGCAACCGGTCGACGTTGGAGGTCTTCCTGCGCTATGCCCACGAGCAGGGGCTGACGCCCGGTCGGGTCGATCCCGCCCGGCTCTTCGTCCCGGAGACCCAGGACACGTACGTCATCTGAGTCCCCCTCGGCCGGCTGGCGGGCGCGGCCGTCGGCGAGGATGGTCCGGTGACGGAGCCTGTGGTGCGCACCGCGGCGGAGCTGCTGGCCCGGTTGCGGGCCGCCGGGGTGGGGCGTGGCGGTTCGGTCGCGCTGGCGCTCGTCGACGGTGTCGGCCTCGGCGTCGCGGCGGACGGGGGCAGGTGGTCGCTGGCGGGCCCGGAGCCGGCCGCGGTGGTGGCGCTGCTCGAGTCGGAGATCCGGCCGCGCTGGGTGTGGTGGTCGCAGGAGACACCGTCGGCGCTGATCGCCGCCGGGTTGCGGTTGGCGACCTGCTGGGATCTCGGCGCGGTGCACCGCCTGCTGTTCGGCGGCTGGCGTTCGGGCCCGTCGCTGGTCTGGGCGGCCCTGCACGACCTGGCCGAGGAGTCGATCCCGGGGATGGGCCAGCTGAACCTGCTGAGCCAGGGCGGTGACGAGGGCACCGACCCGGAGGACCCGCTGCGCCCGGACGGGCACCTGCGTCCGGAGTGGGTCAGCGGCGGGTGGGCCCGGGACCCGGAGCGGTGGGCCCGGTGGGCGGCGACCGCGCTGGCGGCCAGCGTGTGCCAGCGGGACCGACTGGCCGCGCTACGGGTGGCCGGCGACGCGGGTGCGACCGCGCGCTCGGAGTCGGCCGTCGAGCTGCTGTGCGCGGAGCTGGCGGCGGACGGCCTGCCGGTGGACCGGCGGCGCGCGGAGGACCTGTTGGCCACGCTGATGGGCCCGCGCCCCCGCGACGAGTCCGAGGCGAGCAGCCTGCAACGGCGCCGCGACGACACGGTGCGCAGCCTGCTCGCCGACGGCGACGGTATCGACCTGCGGAATCCGGCCCAGGTCAAGCGCATGCTCGTCGAGATCGGGGTCGACGTGCCGGACACCCGCGCCTGGCGGCTGGAGGCCCTGACCGGCGCCCACCCGGTGGTCCCGGCGTTGCTGGCCTGGCGCAAGTCGGAGCGGATCGCCACCACCTACGGCTACCGGTGGCTGGACGAGCACGTCGGCGCCGACGGCCGGCTCCGCGGCCGCTGGAGCAGCAGCGACGGTGCCGCCGGCCGGATGACCGCGCAGGCGGGGTTGCACAATCTGCCCGCCGAGCTGCGCCCGGCGGTGGTCGCGGAGCCAGGTCACGTGCTCGTGCGGGCCGACCTGGGGCAGATCGAGCCGAGGGTGCTCGCCGCGGTGTCGAAGGATCGGGCGCTGGCCGGCGCGACCGCCGATGACGACCTGTACTCGCCGGTCGCCGCGCGGCTCGGGGTCGAGCGGCCGGTGGCCAAGGTGGCGGTGCTCGCGGCGATGTACGGGCAGACCTCCGGCGCCGCCGGTGAGGCGTTGCGCGGGCTCGAGTCGGCGTACCCCACCGCGATGCGGTTCCTGCGCAAGGCCTCGGAGGAGGGCCGGGCCGGGCGGGACGTGCGGACCTACGGCGGCCGGCTGGTCCGGATCGGCGCGCTGCCCCCGGGTCTGGACGAGAACGCGCGGCGGACGGTCGCCTCGGGCCGGGGGCGGTTCGCCCGCAACGCCGTCATCCAGGGCGCCGCGGCGGAGCTGTTCAAGGTGTGGGCGGTCACCGTGCGCGCCCGCGCCGCCGCCCTGGACGCGCGCATCGTACTCTGCCTGCACGACGAACTGCTCCTGCACGTGCCGGCCGAGCACGGCGGGGCCGCGGCGAACCTGCTGCACGAGTGCCTCGCGGGGACGGCCCGGCTCTGGTTCCACGATGCGGGGGTGCGCTTCGTTGCCGACGTGAGCGTGATCCAGCAGTGGTCCGAGGCCAAGTCCTGACCCGACCGCCCCGACGCCGGTGCATGGGCTTAATCACAGGCCGGGGCTCGGCCGGGCCCTCTACCGTCCACTGAGGGGCGTCTCGTCGCGCGCGGCTCAGTGGTCTGAACCGGGTGACCGGGGCAGTGGAGGGGTGATCGGCCGGTGGTGTCCGTAGCGTTCGTGGTGACCTGTGTGCTGATCGTCGTCGCGCCAGGTCCGTCGTTCGCCGTGATGGTCAACCAGTCGCTGCGCAACGGGCGGCTGGGCGGTCTCGCCGCGGTCCTTGGCAACGCATCGGGGTTGGTGTTCTGGGCATCGGCCTCCGTCTTCGGGCTCACCGCGCTGATCCGGACATCCGAGTTCGCCTTCGTCGCGTTGAAGGTCGTCGGCGCGGCCTACCTGTGTTGGCTCGGACTGCGGACGCTGGTCCGGTCCCGCGCCACGGCCGCTGACGACCCGGTGGTGCTGCGGACCGGCGGTGGTGGGCGGCTCACGGCCTTCCGCACCGGCATGGTCACCAACCTCGCCAACCCGAAGGCCGCGGTGCTGTACCTGGCGCTGTTGCCGCAGTTCCTGCCCGCCGGCGGCGCCACACTGGCCGACACGGCCGTACTGGCCGCCGTGCAGATGGCCATCAGCGTCAGCTGGTACACCCTCGTCGTGCTGGCTGTCGGTCTGGTTCGCCGCACGCTGGCCCGCCCCTCGGTCAAGGCCCGGGTCGAGCAGATCAGTGGTCTGGTGCTGGTCGGGCTGGGCCTGCGGATGATCACACTGAGCCGGGCGGCTCTCTGATCGTTCCGACATGACAGTTTCGACATGACAACTGAGTTCAGGCTGCGTACGGTCGTGCGGGATCAACGCAGGATGTCGCCGGCGTTCGGGGTCGTTCACTGACCGAGCCGCTGGTCGGCTGGGGTGCTGACGGCTGATTTGGTGGGGCTGAGGGGGCCATGAGCAGCTCGGAACAGGTGTGCGCGCTGTCCGGCTGTCAGAATCCACTCGACGAGATCGGTGGCGGTCGCGCCCGCAAGTACTGTTGCTCCGCGCACCGCAAGGCGGCCCGCCAGCGGCGGATCCAGGCGGGACCGAGAGACGCCGGCCCCGCGGCGACGGCCACCTCACGGGCGCCGGCCAGTTCGTCGTCCGGCGGGTCGACCGCCCAGGTGGATCGTGCCGCCGCCGCGCACCTGCGCGCCCGGCCGGTGACCGGGGAACCGGCCGCGCAGGTGAGACGGCCGGCCGCCGAGCCGGTCGCACGGGTGGCGGGGCCACCTGCCGAGAAGCCGGCCGCGCCGTACCGGCGGTTGGTGCCCGCCCCTCCCACCAGGCGGTTCAGGTGGTTTCGACCCTCGTCTCCTCGGCCACACGCGTCCCGCGGCGTGCGGCCGGCACAACGGCGCCGATTCGACGAGTCGGAGGCGCTGCTGCCGGACTGGCTCCAGGCGCCCGCGTCGCCTCCGGCCGCGGCTCCGTCTCCCGCCGCTCCGTCTCCCGCCGCTCCGTCTCCCGCCCCGGCGTCTCCCGTCGCGCCGTCTCCGGCGGCTCCGTCTCCCGCCGAGCACAACCCTGCCGCTCCGTCTCCGCCGCCTCGGCCCGCCGTGCCGCCCGCTCCCGTTCCGACCGCACGGGCCACTCCGGCCACGAAGTCAGCTCGGACCGCCGCGACCGCGCGACCAGCGCCGAGAGCACGGGCGGACCTGCCGCTCGCCGCCGGGCCCGCCGGCACCACGGGGCCCGCCCTCGCCGAGGGCCCGGCCGGGGCCGAGCCGCGGGACAGCCTGGACGCGCGGCGGGACAGCCTGGACGAGCGGCTGGAGCGGAAGGCCCGTCGGCGGGCGGAGGCCGCGGCGGGCCGTCGGGAGGCGGCGGCGGTGCTGAGCGGCCGGCCCATGCCGAGCCGTTCGGAGCGGGCGGTCGAGCTCGTCGCGGTGGCGCCGGCGGTGTTCCTGGGGCAGTTCCGGGAGGCGCTGCGGGCGGCGTTGCACAGTTTGTCCAACAACCGGCTGCGGTCGTTGTTGACGACGGTGGGAATCGTCGTCGGCGTGGCGGCGGTGATCGTGCTGGTGGCACTGGGTAACGGGATGAAGGCCCAGTTCAACGACCAGTTCAGCAAGCTGGCGAACCAGATCACGGTGACGCCGGTATCGGGTGGGGTGGCCAGCGGCGGGGTGGCCCGGAGGTTGACCGACCAGGACGTCACCGCGTTGCAGGACCCTCGCCAGGCGCCGGATGTGGCGTCGGTATCGCCCAGCATGACCGGCAGCGTGACGCTGACCGTGGGGCAGGTGCAGGAACGGGCCGGCTTGGTCGGGGCCACCGAGAACTATCTGGAGCTGCTGGACCGCAAGATCGCCGCGGGCAGCTGGCTGACGTCGGCGCAGATCGCGGGCAACGAGCGGCGGGCCGTGCTGGGGCAGCAGGCGGTGGCGTTGCTGTGGGGTCCTGGCGCGGACCTCGGCGAGGTGGTCGGGTCGACGATCCGGGTCAGTCGCTCCTCGTTCAAGGTGGTCGGGGTGCTGGACTCGGACGGGCAGGACGACAACGTCGTGATCGTGCCCTTCGGGACCTCCCGGGCCTACCTGGTGGGCAACAACGCCGGTGAGGTCGACCAGATCATCGTCAAGTCGACCAGTGTGGACACAGTCGATCGGGCGGCCGGTGAGGTGACCGATGTCCTGGACGGCCGCCACTACATCAAGGCGGCGGCCGACCGGGACTTCAACGTCCGCTCGTTCACCCAGCTGTTGAACAAGAGCACCCAGTTCATCAACTTCCTGACGATGTTCATCGTGGCGGTGGCGGCGATCTCGCTGCTCGTGGGCGGTATCGGCGTCGCGAACATCATGTTGGTCTCGGTCACGGAGCGGACCCGTGAGATCGGTATCCGCAAGGCGGTGGGGGCGCCGAGGCGGGCGATCCTGCGGCAGTTCCTGAGCGAGGCGGTGATGTTGACCGGCCTGGGCGGGGTCATCGGGGTGGTCATCGGGGTGAGCGTCGCCCTCGCCGGTGGCACCATGATCCCCAAGTGGATCCCGGAGTTCCCCACACCCGTATTGACCGTCGCGCCGGTGTTGGTCGCGTTCGGGGTCAGTTTGGCGATCGGGGTGCTGGCCGGTGGCTACCCGGCGAACCGGGCAGCCCGGATGCGGCCGATCGAGGCACTCCGCTTCGAGTGACCGCGCACCGGGCCGAGGCGCGGCCGACGGTCAACCGGTGGGCGCCGAGGTCGGGGTCAGCTCCAACAGCGCCAGCAGCGTTCGGCTGGCCGGCACCGGGATCCCGTGCCGCTCGGCGAGACGGACCACGCTGCCGGTCAGCCCGGCGTACTCCATCGTGCGGCCCGCGAGCCGGTCCTGCAGCATCGACGTGGTGCTGCCCGACGGCACGTTCCGCAGCCAGGTGAGCGTCTCGTGCACGACGGCCTCGGGCAGGTCGGCGCCCTCGGCCCGGCCGACGGCCGCGGTCTCGCGCAGCAGTTCGGTGGCGAGCTGGGCCGCCGCCGGCTCGCGCAGTACCTCCAGGCGGCGGTGGGTGAGCGCGGTGATCGGGTTGGCGATGGCGTTGGTGAGCATCTTGCGCCAGGCCGCCGTGGGGAAGTCCGGCTCGAGCTCCGTCCTGATCCAGCTCGCGTCGAACAGGCTCGCCGCGTGCCGGCCGACCGGGTTGTCCGGCAGGACCAGCTCGCGGCCGGTCCGGCGCAGCCTGACGTTGCCGTGCGAGGTCCGCTCGGCGTTGACGTAGACGAGGGCCGGCGCCGCGGTCGGGCGCAGCTCGGCGGGCACCCGGCCATCGTGGTCCACCCCGTTCTGGGCGACGACGACGCAGGTCCGGTCGGTGCTGATGGCGCTCAGCCAGCCGGCCACCGCGTCGGTCTGGTGGATCTTCGTGGCGAGCACGACCCACGGCACCCGCCCGGCATCGCGGGGCGTGGCCGCCCAGTGCACCGCGTGGGACCGGGTCAGCTCGCCCTCGGTGACCGTGATCGTGTCCAGCGGCCGGCCGCCGCAGACGATGATCGGATGGCCCGCGTCGGCAAGTCCGGTGGCCAGCGTGATGCCGACCGCGCCGGCGCCCACGACCGCGACGGGGGACTTCGCGGACAGGGTCAAGAGCGCTCTCCTTCGGTCGCCACTCCGCCCAGCGTAATGCGACCGGTGATCACCGGTCGGAGATCGCGCCCCGAGGCGCTCACCCGGCGCTCGTTGCGGTACTAATGCTCGGGGCGGCCCACAGCGAGGTCGACACCAGGTGAGGGGAGCCCGCACGTGCAGTCAGTCTCTCGGCGGCGTCTGCTGGCCGCGGGCGGTGGGCTCGCCGCCACCGCGGTGCTGGTGGCCTGCGGGTCGAACACCGGCCGCGGCGGCCCGGGCGCTGCCTCGGCGCTGTCGCAGTGGTACCACCAGTACGGCGAGCCGGGTACCGAGCAGGCCGTGCAGCGCTACGCGGCCGCGTACGACAGGGCGAAGGTCACCGTGCAGTGGCGGCCGGGGGACTACGACCGGCAGACCGCCGCCGCGCTGCTGACCGACGACGGGCCCGACGTGTTCGAGTCGGCCGGCCCGACCCTCGACCAGATCCAGGGCGGACAGGTCGTCGACCTCAGCGACGTGCTCGGGGGCGCGGGGCCCGACTTCAACCCGGTCGTGCTCGGACCGAAGACGTACCTGGGCAAGGTCTACGGCATCCCGCAGGCCATCGACATGCAGATGCTCTACTACCGCAAGAGCATGCTGGCCAAGGCGGGGGTCCGGCCGCCCGAGTCGTTGGACGAGCTGGTCGCCGCCGCGCACACGTTGACCGGCGCGGACGTCAAGGGGCTGTTCCTCGGCAACGACGGCGGCGCCGGCGCAGTCGGGAGCACACCGCTGTACGCGGCCGGGCTCGAACTGGTGACCGCCGCCGGCGAGGTGGGCTTCGACCCCCCGGCGGCCGCCGCCACCCTGGGCAAGCTGCACACCCTGTACGCGCAGAGCTCGCTGCTGCTGGGCGCACCGTCGGACTGGTCGGACCCGGCGGCGTTCACCCAGGGGCTGACCGCCATGCAGTGGACCGGGCTGTGGGCGCTGCCGGAGATCAGCACGGCGCTGGGTGACGACTTCGGCGTGCTGCCCTGGCCGGCGGACGGCGCCCGGGGCAGGCCCGCGGTACCGGTCGGCGCGTACGGCAGCTCGGTCAGTACCCGGAGCCGCCAGATCGACGCGGCGAAGAGCTACGCCGGCTGGCTCTGGGTGGACCGTACGGACTTCCAGGAGGACTTCGCGCTGTCCTACGGGTTCCACATCCCGGCCCGCCTCTCGCTCGCGCACCGGGCGGCGAAGCTGCGGACCGGGCCCGCCGCCGACGCGGTCCGCTTCACCACCGACCACGGCCACGCCGATCCGCTGCTGTGGACGGACCGGTGCAAGACGGAGCTGCAGGACGCACTGACCCGGATCATCTCCGGGGGCGCCGACCCGGTCGGCCAGCTCGCCGCGGTGGTGAACACGGTCCGGGGGGAGCTCGCCCGGGTCCGGAAGGCGAACTGACGAGCGTGCTCACCAGGCTGCTCGGGCCGCAGCACCGCCACCTGTGGTTCTGGATCTTCACCGGCCCGTTCGTCGTCGGGCTGTTCGTGTTCTCCTACCTCCCGATCCTGTGGAGCCTGGCGCTCAGCTTCTTCGACGCGCGCAACACGGTCACCCCCACCGACTTCGTCGGGTTCGCCAACTACGCGACCGTGCTGGGCGACGCAGCCTTCACCAGCAGCCTCGGCACGTTCTCGGTGTTCGCGCTGTTCATCGTCCCGGCCACGTACGCGCTCTCGCTGGCGTTGGCGCTGTCGGTGAACCGGCTCCGGTTCGCCCGCGCCTTCTTCCGCTCGGTGTTCTTCCTGCCGACCGCGTGCTCCTATGTGGCGGCGTCCCTGATCTGGAAGATGTCGATCTTCAGTGGGGTGCGGTTCGGGTTGGCGAACACGGTTCTGCGGTGGTTCGGCGCGGACCCGGTCGCCTGGTTGTCGACCGCCCATCCGCCCTGGTACTGGGTCGTGATCGTCAGCGTCCGGCTGTGGCTGCAGGCGGGGTTCTACATGGTGCTGCTGCTCGCCGGCCTGCAGCGCATTCCCGGGGTGCTCTACGAGGCGGCGGCGGTGGACGGCGCCCGGCCGGGCTGGCAGACCTTCCGCTACATCACCTTCCCGCAGCTGCGGGCCACCTCGGTGGCGGTGCTGCTGCTCCTGGTGATCAATGCGTTCCAGTCGTTCGACGAGTTCTACAACCTGCTCTCCAGCGCCCGGGGCTATCCGCCCTACGCCCGCCCGCCACTGGTCTACCTCTACTACGTCGCGTTGGGTCAAGGGCAGGACCTCGGTGTCGGCAGTGCCGGCGCGATCGTCCTGGCGCTGGTCATCGCCGTCGTGACCGTCGCGGCGGCCCGCTGGTCCGGGCTCGGCCGGAAGGAGACGTGAGGCCGCGATGACGCCGGGCTTCGGCCTGCTGGTGCGGGCCGTGCGGCTGTTGCTGCTGACCGTGCTGGCGGTGCTCTTCCTCATCCCGTTCTACCTGCTGGTGCGCAACGGCCTGGCCACCGACGCGGAGATCACCGCGCCCGGCTGGACGTTCCTGCCGCACACCCTGCACTGGGACAACATCGGCCAGCTGTTCGACGACCCGACAGTGCCGATGGCGCACGCCCTGTGGAACTCCACTGTGATCGCGGTACTGACCACCGGCGGGACGCTGCTGCTCGCCTCGCTCGCCGGGTACGGCCTGGCCCGCATCCCGTACCCGTACGCCGACCAGGTCTTCTACGGGATCCTCGGCACCCTGATGATCCCGGCCGCGGTGACGTTCGTGCCCAGCTTCGTGCTGGTGTCGTCGCTTGGCTGGGTCTCCACCCTGCGCGGGCTGATCATCCCGACGCTGTTCAGCGGGTTCGCCGCTTTCCTGTTCCGGCAGTACTTCCTGGGCTTTCCTCGGGAGTTGGAGGACGCCGCCCGGGTCGACGGCCTCGGCTACTGGGGTACGTACTGGCGGATCGTGGTCCCGAACTCGCGCCCGGTGTTCGCCGCTGTCGGCGTGATCGTCTTCATCGGCTCCTGGAACTCCTTCCTCTGGCCACTCGTCATCGGCCAGGACCAGGGGGCATGGACGGTGCAGGTCGCGTTGGCCAGCTTCGCCACCGCACAGTCGGTCGATCTCCACGAGCTGTTCGTGGCCGCCGCACTGTCGATCGTGCCGCTGCTCGTGGTGTTCGTCGCCCTGCAGCGGCACATCATCGCCGGCGTCGAGCGGAGCGGCATCGAGGGCTGAGCCGCGGCCGGCTGGGATTCGGCGCCGCCCAAACTCCGTCGCCCCGCGCGGCCCGCGCGGGTAGCGTCGGATGCGGCCTCCCCGCCGCGGCCGCCCCCGATCCGGCGATCCGCACCTGACGATCCGCATCCTGACGATCCGCACCCGACGATCCGCACTGACAGGAGCATGTTTGATGACCGGCCCCGGTACCGGCCGCACCGACACGGAACCCACCGCTGTGCCGACCGCGGCGGAGGCCAGCGCGGCGGTGGTGATCTGGCTGCTCGTGGGTTCGGCCTTTGTCATGATCCTCAACGAGACGATCATGAGTGTGGCGCTGCCGGTGCTGATCGTGGACCTCGGCATCAGTGTCGGCACCGCCCAGTGGCTGACCAGTGGCTTCCTGCTGATGATGGCGGTGGTCATTCCCATCACGGGCTTCCTGCTGCAGCGCTTCCCGCCCCGGCGGGTCTACCTCGCGTCGATGTCGCTGTTCAGCACCGGGACGCTGATCTGTGCGCTCGCTCCCGGCTTCCCGGTACTGATGGCCGGGCGGATCGTGCAGGCCGCCGGCACGGCGGTGATGGTGCCGCTGCTGATGACGTCGGTGATCAGGCTCGTGCCCGTCGAGCGCCGGGGCGCCACCATGGGCACGATGACCGTGGTCATCGCGGTCGCGCCGGCCATCGGGCCCACGCTCTCGGGGGTGATCCTGACCCTGCTCGGCTGGCGGTGGATGTTCTGGATCGTGCTGCCCATCGCACTGCTCGCGTTGGCGGCCGGCGCGCGCTGGTTGCGGGTTCGCGCCGAGGTCCGGGCGGTGCCGCTCGACCTGGCGTCGGTGTTGTTGTCGGCGCTGGCGTTCGGCGGCCTGGTGTTCGGCCTGAGCAGCGTCGGCGAGGCCGCGCTGGGCGAGGCGCTGGTGCCGCCGTGGCTGCCGACCGCCGTCGGCGCCGTGGCGATGGTGGTCTTCGTGGCCCGCCAGCTGCGGCTGCAGCGGACGGGGCGGGCCCTGCTGGACCTGCGGCCGCTGGCGCACCGGCCGTTCGTCATCTCGGTCGTGCTGGTGGTGCTCAGCATGATGTCGCTGTTCGGCGCGCTGATCCTGCTGCCGCTCTACCTGCAGGACGTGCTGCGCGTGAACGCGTTCGTCACCGGGCTCGCCGTGTTGCCCGGTGGCCTGGTGATGGGACTGCTCGGGCCCGTGATCGGCCGGCGCTACGACAAGATCGGAGCCCGCCCGCTGGTCATCCCGGGCGCGGTGGTGCTCGCCGGTGTGCTCTGGGCGTTCACGACGCTCAGCGCGTCCTCGCCGCTCTGGACGGTCATCGCCATGCACGTTGTGCTGGTGATCGGACTCTCCCTGATGCTCACGCCGCTGGTCACCGACGCACTCGGGCAGCTGCCGAAGGACCTCGACTCACACGGCAGCGCGATCGTATCGACCCTGCAGCAGGTGGCCGGCGCGGCGGGGACCGCCCTGTTCATCACCGTGATGACGCTTGCCTCCAGCAATGCGGCCGGCGGTACCGACGTCGTCGGCGCCCGGGCCGCGTTCCTCTGTGCGGCGCTCATCGCGACCGCCACGCTCCCGGTCACGTTCCTGGTCGGGCGCCGCGGCCCCAAGACTGAGACGGCCTGATCCAGGTCACCTCAGCTCGGTGGTGGTATCACTGAGGTAGTGGGCGTGTCAGCGTCGGCTCGCTGGGCAGGTGGAACGTGCGTGGTGGGGGCAGGAAGGCCAGGCCGGTGGGACTCGGCGGCCGGATGCGGACCCGGACCGCACTGATCGCGGTCGTGGTAGGGCTCGTGGTGCTCGGGGCGGCCCGGTCACCGACCGAGGTGTCCGACCGGAGCGCCCCGGTTCGTCTCGCCGCACTGACCCAGCCGCAGCGTGGCGACCCGGTGCTGGCCGCGGCGCCGCAGCCCGCGCCGCCGCCGCCGACCTACTCCCGCCCGGCACCCACGTACGCGCGTCCGGCCCCGGTTCAGACGTACCCGAGGGCGGCGCCCGCGCCGGTGTACCCGCGGCCGGCCCCGGTTCAGACGTACCCGAGGGCCGCTCCGACGTACCCGCGGCCAGCGCCGGTCCAGCCGTACCCGTACCCGCGCCCGGCTCCGGGGTACCCGCGGCAGGCTCCCGGTCACGCGCCCGAGCACCAGCATCCGGGGTACCCGAACCCGGTGCCGGCCGCCCCGGTCCACCCGCAACCGGTGCCGGCCTACCCCGGCGGTCACCCGACGCCGACCCGGGGCTACCCAGTTCCGGTCCAGCCGCGCGCGCACCCGGCTCCGGTCCCGGTCCAGCCGCGTCCGGTCCCGGTATCGCCTCGGCCGGGGCAGACACTCGTGCAGGTCCCCCGGGTGATCGGCTCCGGCCTGTACGTGGCCGAACAGATGCTGCGTGACCGCGGGCTGACGGTCGGCTCGGTGAGCACGCAGAACTCCGGCGCGACCCCGGGCGCGGTCGTGCGGTCCAACCCGCCGGCGTTCACCTCACTCCCCGTCGGCAGCGCGGTCAACCTCGTGGTGGCCATGCCGCAGTGACGGCGCCCTCGCGGCGGCGGGTTCGCTAGGTCGCGTCCACGGCCGGGGTTGCGGCGGGCGGCGTGGCCGTCCTGTCCCGGCCCCTGGCCGCGATCGACTCGGCGATCGCCGGCAGGGCGGCTTCGGCGGCGAGTCGGCCGGCGGCGATCAGGTCGGGTACCCCTTTCGGCGACCACCGGTTGATGCCGCGGGTCTCGGGGCGGATGAGTACATCGGGTCGGCCGGCGTGCTGGGCCGGTACGGTCGTCTGGCGCGGGCTGTTCAGCGTCTCCAGCAGCCGCCCGGCGGTCTGTGCCACGGTGTTGGTCTCGTCGTTCAGCCGGACGGCGATGACCAGGTCGGCGCCGAGGATGCGTGCCGCCCACGCCGGCGTGTTGTCGGCGAGAGCGCCGTCGACAAGCAGCCGGTCGCCGATCGCCACCGGCGGGAACAGCCCGGGTACCGCGCTGGTCGCCCGCAGTGCGCCGCTCAGGGGCCCCTGGGTGAGCAGCACCGTCTCCCTGGCCCGCAGGTCCCAGGCGACGGCCCCGAACCGGCGGTCGAGCTCCTCGATGGTGGCCACCGGGATGTGCTTCTCGATGTTCTGCTCCAGCGGCGAGGTGTCCAGCAGCCCCCACCGGCGCCCGATGCTGAGCCGGGCGAAGTCCGCCCAGGTCGCGGCCAGTATCGCCTCGGTGAGCGTGACACTGCTGAGACCCGCGGCGTAGCCCGCGCCGACCAGCGCGCCGGCGCTGGTGCCCACTACGATGGGACAGGAGATGCCCGCCTCCTCCAACACCTCGAGGACGCCGGCGTGAGCCGCGCCCAGCGCGGCCCCGCCGCCGAGAACCAGGCCGAGTCGAGGTGGGTCGGCCAGCGGTTCGTCGCTCATGACACCGCCTTGGCTGAGATCCGGCCGACGAGGTCGAGGTGGCCCATCGGGAGGGCGTTTCGCACAGTACTTGCCCGCCCCGCGCGCTCGGCGGGGCAGCTGTGGGCCGGTCGTTCCGACGGGGTGTGTTCGATCGAGGTGAGGGGCTGAGATGCGCGTCGAGGTCTGGTCGGATGTCGTGTGCCCGTGGTGCTACGTCGGCAAACGACGGCTGGAGCGGGCGCTCGGGTCGTTCGAGCACGCCGGCGACGTGGAGGTGGTGTGGCGCAGCTTCCAACTCGACCCGGCATTTCCCAAGGGCGTCCACCGCCCGACGTACGAGGCTCTGATGGAGAAGACCGGCGGTTCGGCCGCACAGGTCCGCGCGATGACCGAGCAGGTCAAGGCGGTCGCGGCCGAGGAGGGGCTGGTGTACGACTTCGAGTCCTCCAGCATGGTCAACACCTTCGACGCGCACCGGTTGGCCCACCTGGCCGAGGCACACGGGCTGGGCGCGGCGATGCACGAGCGGCTGATGCGGGCGCAGCTGGTCGAGGGCGCGACACTGGCGGACCCCGAGACGCTGGTCCGGCTGGGCGAGGAGGTCGGCGTACCGGCGGGGGAGGCGCGGCGGGTGCTCGCCGGCGACGAGTACACCACCGAGGTGGAGGAGGACATCAGCCAGGCCCGGGAGCTCGGGGTGAGCGGGGTGCCGTTCTTCGTGCTGGACCGGGCGTACGGCCTGTCCGGGGCCCAACCGCTCGAGACGTTCCTGTCCGCGCTGCGTCAGGCACAGAACGCGTCGGCCTAGACGCACAGACATGAATTCGAGAAATTCAGCGATGGTTCGTCTCGCGGATTGCGGCTTGACTGTGTCTCATGACAACAGACACGCACACCGAACTCACCCTGGTACTGGGTGCCACCGGCACGACCGGCCGCCGGGTGGCGGACCGCCTCGCGGCGCGCGGGGTGGCGACCCGGCTCGGTTCCCGGTCCGGCCAGCCGCCCTTCGACTGGGCAGACGAGACCACCTGGCCGGCTGTCCTGCGGGACGTGACGGCCGCCTACCTGGTGTTCTACCCCGACCTGGTGGCACCCGGCGCGCTTGACTCGGTCCGCCGGTTCACCGAGACGGCCGTGGCCGGTGGCGTGCGCCGGCTGGTGCTGCTGTCCGGCCGGGGCGAGGAGTTGGCTCAGCTCGCCGAGCAGGCGGTGGTGGCCTCGGGCGCGGACGTGACGATCGTCCGGTGCGCCTTCTTCGCGCAGAACTTCAGCGAGAAGGGCTTCGAGGAGTTCGTCCGCGCCGGCACCGTGGCACTGCCGGCCCCGGAGGTGGGGGAGCCGTTCGTGGACGCCGACGACATCGCCGACGTGGTCGTCGCCGCGCTGACCGAGGACGGTCACGCCGGGCAGCTCTACGAGCTGACCGGGCCACGCCTGTTGACCTTCGAGGAGGCCGTCGCCGAGATCGCGAAGGCGACCGGCCAGGACATCGGCTACCAGCGGATCTCCGCCGCCGAGTTCATCGCCGGCCTCGTCGCGCAGGGCATCCCGGAAGAGGAGGCCGCGGTCTTCGCGGAGATCTTCGGTACCGTCCTGGACGGCCGCAACGCCCACCTGACCGACGGAGTGCGGCGCGCGCTGGGCCGCCCGCCGAGGGACTTCGCCGACTACGCCCGCGACGCCGCCACCACCGGTGTGTGGAAGCCGTGACGGCCGGTCGCCAGGGCTGCCTGGGGTCGACCCTGGCGCGACTGGCGCGTCACGGTTCACCGAGACCAACGCCAGTCTGGTATTTTTCGCTGAGAACCAGACTCAGGTTGCTTTCGATGCAGCTCACCCCTGGGGTCAGCGGCCTGAGCCAATCGACCGATCACCGAATGTGACTGCAGCGGCGTAGTGGCCGACGGCGGTCTGACGATCATGACCGCGACCCCGGCGTGAGCGTCGGTCACATCAAGTCGCTCAGCGGAGCGCCCAGCTCAGCACCACACCTAGGACCCGGTCCCTGCCGTGTCCGCGCCGCCGTCGCTCCAGAAGGACGCGATGAACAGGTCGGACGCCATGCCGATGCTCGAGCGGGCAACCTCCTCGGCGCCGGCCCGGCTGCCGTCGGTGAACTCCCTGATCAGCCCGGCCTGCCACTGGGCGGCCAGTTCCCGCCAGCCGTCGACCGGGATGGAGAAGTCCGGGAAGAAGCGCAGCGTGTTCTTCAGCATCAGGCCCAGAGCGGGCGCGCCGGCGGCGTTGTGCAGTGCGCTGTGGAATGCCCAGTTCGACTGGAAGAGGTCCTCATGGTTGCCCATGGTTTGGTTCTCGCGGTAGGCGTCGTGCTCGGTGTGCAGGGTGGCCAGCAGGTCGGCGGTGCGTCGCTCCCAGGCCCGCCCGGTCAGCTCGGCGGCGAGCACGGCGTGCATCCAGTAGATGTCGCGGATCTCCGACTCGGTGGTCTCGGTGATCCGGAACGAGCGGTTCGCCTCGGCGATCACCAGGCCTTCGGCCACCAGCCGCAGCAACGCCTCCCGGATCGGCATCGTGCTCACCCCGAGCAGCGCCGCGAGCTGCACCTGGGTGATCCGTTCACCGGGTTCGAACTCGCGGTTCAGGATCATGCGCCGCAAGGTGCTCGCGACCGAGTCGGTCAGCGAGGTGTGCCGGACGCGCAGCGACGTGGGCACCCTGGGATTGCCTGCATTACCAGCCACCCCGCGGATGATATCCACGAGCTACCGGCCACCCAGGCGCCGGCGGCCGGTTGTCCGGCGTCCCGGTCGGTGGTCTCGCCGGTCAGCGCACGTCGATGTCGACGGTGAACCGGAAGCGGTCGCCCCGGTAGTGGATGAGCGCGGCGTCGACGACGGCGCCGGTGTCGTCCCGGGTCAGGTTGGTGGACAGCAGGATCGGGCTGAGCAGGTCCACCTCGAGCAGTTCGGCCAGCAGCGGCGTCGCGTTGCGCGCCTCGATCGCGTTCTCGATGCGGGTGAGGCGCAACCCCAGCTCGTCGCGCAGGATCTGCGTCATGGGAACCCGGCGGAGTTGGTCGTCGGCGAACCGGGCCGCCAGCTCCGGACGCAGGAAGTTCTCCGCGTAGCTCAGGGTTGCGCCGCTGTCGCTGCGCAGCCGGCGGATCCGCACCAGCTCGGTCGTGTCGGGGAAGTGCTCGACCAGCGCGACCGGGACGGCGCAGAGCGACCGGTCGAGCACGACCACCTGGTCGTTGGCCTGCTGGCGGACCACCGAGTCGACCGACCCGGACACCCACAGACTGCGTCCCCGGGTGGCGGCCGCCTTGATGAAGGTGCCCCGCCTGCGGTGCCGGGAGATCAGACCTTCGCCCTCCAGCGCTCCCAGCGCCTGGCGCACGGTGGACAGGCTGATGTCCCAGTGCTTGGCCAACGCGGCTTCGGTGGGCAGGCGGGTCGCGACGTCCGGCGGGCGTTCGTCGGTGAAGGCACGCAGGATCTCGGCGGCCTGGAACCACAGGGGAAGCGGGCTCCGAGCGAGGTCGGGGAGGTGCCCGATCGCGGCGAGGACGTCGGCCTGTGAGTCGCGATGGTTGCTATCGCGACCATCGCCACTCACCGGTGCGCGGGCGTCGGTGTGCGGTGTGGTCACGGGGTGAACTGGCGGCGCAGGCCCTGCCAGACCGCGTCGTAGTCGCTCTGGCGGTGCGGCGCGTCCAGTGCGTGCCGGGTCGGCACGACGCTCCAGCGGGTCTCGAACATGAACGCCAGGGTGTCGTCGAGCTTGTGCGGTGCGAGCTCGGCGGAGCTGGCCTTGTCGTAGGTGTCGGCGTCGGGCCCGTGCGAGGTGAAGGTGTTGTGCAGGCTCGCGCCGCCGGGCACGAACCCCTCGGCCTTCGCGTCGTAGACACCGCGGATCAGGCCCATGAACTCGGCCATGATGTTGCGGTGGTACCAGGGTGGGCGGAAGGTGTTCTCGCCGACCAGCCAGCGCGGCGGGAAGATCACGAAGTCGGCGTTGGCCAGGCCCGGGGCGTCGGTGGGGGAGGTCAGCACCGTGAAGATGGACGGGTCGGGATGGTCGAAGCTGATGGTGCCGATCGTCATGAAGTTCGCCAGGTCGTACTTGTACGGCGCGTAGTCGCCGTGCCAGCCGACGACGTCGAGAGGTGAGTGGTCGTAGTCGGCGGCCCAGAGGTTGCCGCCGAACTTCTGCACCACCTGCACGGCGGACTGGCGGTCCTCGAAGGCCGCCACCGGGGCCAGGAAGTCCCGCTCGTTGGCCAGGCCGTTCGCGCCGATCGGGCCACGCTCGGGCAGCGTGAACGCGGCGCCGTAGTTCTCGCAGATGTAGCCGCGCGCCCGGCCGTCCGGCAACTCCACCCGGAAGCGGATGCCGCGGGGGATGACCACGATCTCGCCCGGCGCGACGTCGAGGATGCCCAGCTCGGTGTGCACCGTGAGGCGGCCGTCCTCGGGGACGACGAGCAGTTCGCCGTCGGAGTCGACGAAGTAGCGGTCGGTCATCGAGCGGTTGGCCGTGTACCAGTGGATGCCGATGCCGGCGTGGCTGCCGGTGTCACCGTTGCCGCCCACGGTGTAGAGGCCGTCGATGAAATCGGTCGGTGCGCCCGGCGTCGGCGGCGCGTCCCAGCGCAGTCGGTTCGGGTCGGGCTCCACCTCGGTGAACGGGGCGCTGCGCAGCAGTCCGTTGTCGATCCGGCGGAAGGCGGGGTGCGCCGCCGAGGGCATGATCCGGTAGACCCAGCTCCGGCGGTTCACCGCGCGGGGCTGGGTGAACGCGGTCCCGCTGATCTGCTCGGCGTAGACGCCCAGTGGTGCGCGCTGTGGCGAGTTGCGCCCTGCCGGGACCGCGCCGGGCACCGCCTCGCTGCTGTGCTCGTTGCCGAAACCGGACAGGTAGGGGCGGATGCCGGTTCCCGTGGTCGCCCCGGTGCTCAGTGTGGTTGTCACTGTCGACCTCGTCACTCACCGATTAGCCTGATTGATACGGTTAATCAGATCATTCGATATCCGCCCTGTCAAGCACGGGCTGGCCGATGACTAGGGTGGGCCGCTGTTCCGGTCGAGCCGCCCGCGCAGTGCTCCTGTCGTCCGCGAGCTGGCTGCCCTGTTGGCCTTGGTGCCCTGGGCACGGCGGCCGTGCGCGGCAGGACGTCGAACGCCCCCCGTGTCGTCGCGGCCGGCTGGGCCGCCCACGCACTGTTCGACCTGGTGCACGACGGTGGCCAGCACTCACGGATTCCCGACTGGTACCCGGCCTTCTGCGCCGGCTACGACCTCGGTGTGGCCGCGATCCTGTTGCGCCCGACGTCCACGGCCACACCCGGACTCAGCTCGGCGTCCAGCTCCTGACGACGCACGGCGCCCGTCGCCGGACCGGGGAACCGGGCGCCGCCGCGCGGTCTGTGCCAGGGTCGGGGAGGCAGGGTCGACGCTGAACAGGGGGAACGTGGGCATGTCTCGCACCGTCCGGGAAACTTTCATCGAGCAGCTGCGAACACTGGGTATGACCTCGGTGTTCGGCAATCCGGGCTCGACCGAGCTGCCGATGTTCCGGGACTTCCCCGACGACTTCCGGTACGTCCTCGGTCTGCAGGAGGCCGTGGTCGTGGGCATGGCCGACGGTTATGCGCAGGCCACCCACAACGCGGCGCTCGTCAACCTGCACTCCGCGGCCGGGGTCGGCCACGCGATGGGCAACATCTTCACCGCGTGGAAGAACCGGACCCCGCTGGTGATCACCGCGGGGCAGCAGGCCCGGTCGATGCTGGTCGGTGAGCCGTTCCTGTTCGCCGACCAGGCCACCGAGTTGCCCAAGCCGTACGTGAAGTGGAGCTGTGAGCCGGCGAGGGCGCAGGATGTGCCGGCCGCGCTCGCCCGTGGCTATCACCTGGCGATGGCCCCGCCGAGGGGCCCGGTGTTCCTGTCGGTGCCGGTCGACGACTGGGACCAGCCGACGGACCCGGACCAGCCGCTGGAGCCGCGCACTGTCAGCACCGCTGTCCGCGCGGACCCGGCCCTGCTCGACGAGGTCGCATCGGCGCTCGCCCGGTCGCGGCGGCCCGCGTTCGTCGTCGGGGCCGGTGTCGACGTGGAGGGTGCCTTCGAGGATGTCGTCACGCTGGCCGAGCGCCACCGGGCGCGGGTCTGGGTGGCGCCGCTCTCCGCGCGGTGCAGCTTCCCCGAGTCACACCCGCTGTTCGCCGGGTTCCTGGACGCCGAGCGCGACCGCATCCGGGAACAGCTCGCGGGGCACGACGTGGTCGTGGTGATCGGCGCCCCGGTGTTCTCCTACCACGTGGAGGGCACCGGACCGTACGTCGCGCGGGGCACCGCGCTGTTCCAGCTCGTCGACGACCCGGCGACCGCCGCCTGGACGCCGACCGGGACATCGGTGGTGACGAGCATCCGCCTCGGTCTGCGCGACCTGCTGTCCGGGCCGGAACCGGCGGCCCGGACCGCGCCAGCGCCCCGCGTGCGCCCCGCCCGGGTCCAACCGGACGGCGTGATCTCGGAAGCATTCCTGATGCAGACGATCGCCGACCTGCGACCCGAGGCGAGCATCGTGGTGGAGGAGGCCCCGAGCAGCCGCTCGACCATGCACGACCACCTGCCGTTCGACCGCTCCGAGACGTTCTTCACCTGCGCCAGTGGCGGCCTGGGGCACGGCATGCCGGCGGCCGTCGGGGTTGCGCTCGCCAGACCTGAACAGCAGGTGATCGCGCTGCTCGGCGACGGATCGAGCATGTACTCGGTCCAGGCCCTGTGGTCGGCCGCCCGGGAGGAGTTGCCGATCGTGTTCGTGGTGGTGAACAACAGCGCCTACGCCGCTCTGGACAGGTTCGCCCAGCACTTCGGGATCAGCAAACCCGTCGGTACCTCGCTGCCCGGCATCGACTTCGCGGGGCTGGCCCGGGACCTGGGCTGCTCCGGGGTCACCGTCCGGCGGCCCGACGAACTCGCCGCCGCCCTGACCGCCGCACTCGCCGCCACCACGCCCAGCCTCGTCGACGTCCACGTCGGCTGAGAACTCACGACCTCAGACCTGGGTGCCGAGTTTGAAGCCGGTCGGCGCGCCGCCGTCGGTGACCTGGGAGAACCCGTCGGCGCCGACGAGGACGCCTCGGTCGGCCTCGCGGACGGTGGCGGCGGTGAGCGGGGTCGGCCCGCCGTCCGGTCCGAGCACCGGGGAACCCTCGGTGTACCAGGACGGGACGACGCTGTGGCCCCAGAAGGAGCGGCGGCGGTTGTCGTCGACGTTCCACCGCACGGTCGGGTTGTCCGGGTCGCCGGTGTAGTAGTCCGTCGTGTAGATCTCGATGCGGTGCCCGTCGGGGTCGCGGACGTAGAGATAGAAGGCGTTGGACACGCCGTGGCGGCCGGGCCCGCGCTCGATGTGCCGCTCCCTGCGCAGGGCGCCGAGTACGTCGCAGGTGTGCAGGATGTGGTGGCGCTCCGCGGTGGCATAGGCAATGTGGTGAAGGCGCGGCCCGTCGCCGCTGGTCAAGGCGATGTCGTGGACCGTCTGCTTGCGGTAGAGCCAGGCCGCGTAGATGTTGTGCCGCTCGTCCTCGATGGTCTCCGAGACCCCGAAGCCGAGGCCTGTGTAGTAGGCGTGTGCGGCCGCCACGTCGGGGACCATCACGTTGAAGTGGTCGAGCCGGGTGAGGGCGTTGCCCGGGTGCAGGTCGTAGCGCTGGGTGAGGCGCTCGGTGTGCTCGGCGTCGTAGTAGAACTCCACCGGGAAGCCGAGGGGGTCGGTGATGCGGACGGCCTCGCCGATCCCGCGGGTGGTGCCGGCCGGGACGCGGCGGGTGTCCACGCCCAGCGCCCGGTAGTAGCGCTCCGCCGCGTCGACCTGCGCCTGCCCCCGGACCCGGTAGGCGAGTCGGCCCAGCGCCGGGGTGTCGCCCCGGCGCAGCACCAGGCTGTGGTGCAGGTACTCCTCGAAGGCGCGCAGGTAGAGCGCGTCGGCGTCCTCGGCGGTGACCACGAGCCCGAGCACGTCGACGTAGAACCACCGGGCAGCGTCGAGGTCGGTGACGATCAGCTCGGCGTAGCCGGCACGGATCACGTCCGGTGGCGGGGGCAGCGCGGCGGGGCCAGGGGTCACGGTCATCGGGACGCTCCGTCCGGGTTGGCGCCGAACCGGGGGGTGTGCACGTCGCCGAGCGCGACGTGGACGATGTGCTCGTCGGTGTAGAAGTCGATGCTGCGGTGGCCGCCCTCGTGGCCGACCCCGGAGTTCTTCACCCCGCCGAACGGGGTGCGCAGGTCACGGATGTTGTGCGAGTTGAGCCAGACCATGCCGGCCTCGATGGCGCCGGCCACCCGGTGCCCGCGCTTGAGGTTGTCGGTCCAGACGTAGCCGGCCAGCCCGTACCGCACGGCGTTGGCCAGGTCGATCGCCTCGGTCTCGGTGTCGAACGGGGTGATCGCGACCACCGGGCCGAAGATCTCCTCCTGGAAGATCCGGGCGTCGGGCTTGACGTCGGCGAACACGGTGGGCGCCAGGTAGTTGCCCTCGCGCAGCTGTTCGGGGCGCCCACCGCCGGCCAGCAGCCGGCCCTCACCCTTGCCGGTCTCGACGTAGGCCAGCACCCGCTCGTAATGCTCCGGATGGACCAGCGCGCCGACCTCGGTGGCCGGGTCCGCCGGGTCGCCGACCACGATGCGCCGGGCCCGCTCGGCGTAGCGCTCGCAGAACTCCTCGTAGATCGCCCGTTCGACCAGGATCCGCGAGCCGGCTGTGCAGCGCTCGCCGTTGAGGGAGAACACGCCGAACAGGGTGGAGTCCAGCGCCGCCTCCAGGTCACAGTCGGCGAACACCACGACGGGGGACTTGCCGCCCAGCTCCATGGAAAGGCCCTTGAGGTTCTCGGCGGCCTCGCGCATGATCACTTTGCCGGTGGTGGTCTCGCCGGTGAACGAGATCAGCGGCACGTCCGGGTGCCCCACCAGCGCGGCGCCGGCGTCCTCACCGATCCCGTTGACCAGGTTGAACACCCCCGAGGGCAGGCCGGCGTCGGCCATGATCCCGGGCCAGAGGCTGGCCGAGAGCGGCGTGAACTCGGCCGGCTTGAGCACCACCGGGCAGCCGGACGCCAGCGCCGGGGCGAGCTTCCAGCTCTCCAGCATGAACGGGGTGTTCCAGGGGGTGATCAGCCCGGCGACCCCGACCGGGCGGCGCACCACGTAGTTGAGCTGGCTGCCGGGTACCGAGTAGGCGTCGTCACCTCGGGCGACGATCAGGTCGGCGAAGAACCGGAAGTTCTCCGCGGCGCGCTTGGCCTGGCCCCGAGCCTGGGTGATCGGCAGCCCGGTGTCGAACGACTCGAGCTCGGCGAGGCGGTCCTCCCTGGCCTCGACGGCGTCGGCGGCCGCGAACAGGATCCGGGCCCGGGCCCGGCCCGGCATAGTTGGCCACGGACCGTCGGTGAAGGCCGTGCGGGCGGCCCGGACCGCGCGGGCGACGTCCTCCCGGTCTCCGGCGGCGGCGGTGGCGTAGGGGCGGTTCGAGACCGGGTCGAGTACGTCGAAGGTGGCGCCCGAGACGCTGTCGACGGACTCGCCGCCGATGAAGTGCGGTAGGTGGGTGGGCAGGTCGGCGGGTGTCACGACTGCGCTCCGATCGGGGAGAGGAGGTCCTCGGCGCCGGCGAGAAGGGTCCTGGCGCGGTCCTGGCCCGCCTCGGTCAGCGGGATCAGCGGCGGCCGGACGAAGTCCGGACCGAGCAGCTCGATGCCGGACCAGACCAGCAGCTCCGGGCCGCACTCGTGCAGCACGCGGGAGAAGTGCTCGAAGTCCTTTGTCGTCTCCTTGACCCCGACGACATTGTCGAAGTCCCGGAACAGCCGCCCGACGGTGGCCGGTGCCGGTCGGCGACCACCGAGGCGGCCAGCCGGATCGCATCGGCTCGTTCGGCGAGGGTCTGTGCACTCGGTTCGCCGGTCGAACCGCCGAGCGAGATCCCGTGCGAGCCGTTGACCAGCTGGAACTCGATCAGCCGGCGCAGCCCCGCCGGGTCGGGTGCCCCGTCCCGGGCGAACGGGGTCACCACCGGGGCGATGGAACCCCGGATGCGGGCCGGATCGTCGCGGAACTTCATCGGTCGCCCCTCCGGGCGTTGCGGTGGGTCACAGGACCTCCAGTCGGGCAGAACCGTCTATGACTTCATATACGATTTGGCCGGACGCGGAAAGCGCTCATCCCTCGGGTCCATCCACAGTTGAGCTGAGGTAGGGCCCACCGGGAGGCCGGCGCGCGGCCCCGCCGCGGCCGGTGCGGGACTCCGCCACACGATGGCCGGATCCCTGGACTTGTTGTCCCTTTAGGCACACATGGGTTCAGATTCCCTGGACTACCGTATGAGAAACAATTGCGCCGACGTCCATCAGCCCGACTCGAGGAAAAGGCCAGTGCAGCAGATCTTTGTCGAGATGTTCAAGCACGACGGGAACTGGGTCAATGCGTGTACCCAGGAGTATTGGAGATTGTGGTGAAGATTCTCAGCCTGGTATTTCCAGCGACGTTGCACGACACCGAGACGGCTCCTCCCGTCCGGGCCGCGAAGGCCGGCTCGTGACCGCCGGCACCGACGACCTGCTCGAACTGCCGGCATCGCCAGTCGCGCGTGAGGCACTCGACCTGGTCGTCCGCAATGCGGGGCCCTCGGTGGCGAACCACAGCGTCCGCAGCTGGCTGTTTGCGAAACTCTTCGCCGAGCACCGGGGAATCGACGTCGATCGCGACCTCCTCTTCTATGCGTGTGTCCTCCACGACTTGGGTCTGACCGAGCTCGGTAACCGAAATCAGCGGTTCGAGGTCGACGGGGCAGACGTCGCCGCGGAATTCCTCACCGAGCGGGGACTGCCCGGCGCCGAGGTCGACGCAGTATGGGAAGCGATCGCCCTGCACACATCATTCGGTATCGCCGAGCGCAGGGGTGCGCTGACCGCGGTGACGCACGGCGGAATTGCGCTCGATTTCGGCGTCGGGAGCGAGTTCGTCACAGACGATCAGGGAAAGCGTATTCACGAGCAGTACCCGCGCTTGGCGATGGCGACGTCCCTGGTCGACATCATCGTCGGCCAGGCCCGGACCCGACCGGAGAAGGCTCCCGGTTACACGATCGCCGCCGGCCTACTCGGGCAGCGTGCCACGCCGCCACACTCCACCGATATGGAGGTACTCGCCGCACACGGTCGATGGGGTAGCTGAGTTAAGGTGGCCAGATGTCCGTTTCTCGGATTAATCTGGCCACGGCTCCGCATCGGGTGGCCGTACTCGTGCTGCCCGGGGTCGTCGCGCTCGACCTGGTCGTGCCGCTGCAGATCTTCGGCCCGTGGCCGGCCGAATTGATGCCCGAGGAGATGGTGCCGGCCAACCCGTACGAGCTGTTCCTCTGCGGTCCCGACCCGTCCGCCATGACCGGCGAGTGGCTCACGGCGCGGGGTGTGGGCCCGATCAGCTCGATGCGCGACGCGGACACCGTGATCGTCCCCGGTTTCCTGGACCCGAGGGAACCGCTGCCGGAGGGGGTGTGCGCCGCGCTCGCCGAGGCGGCGGCGCGGGGAGCGCGTCTGGTGTCGGTCTGCCTCGGCGCGTTCGCGCTCGCCGAGGCCGGCCTGCTGGACGGGCGCCGGGCGACGACGCACTGGATGTGGGCGCGGGAGCTGCGCGCCCGGTACCCGCTGGTGGACGTGCAGGAGCAGCACCTCTATGTCGACGAGGGATCGGTGCTCACCTCGGCGGGTGTGCTCGCCGGCGTCGATCTGTGCCTGCACATCCTGCGCCGGGACCTGGGGCAGTCCGCGTCGAACACCGTGGCCAGGTTCCTGGTCAGCGCTCCGCACCGCGAAGGCGGGCAGGCGCAGTTCATCCGCGAACCGGTGGCCGTCGCGGCCGGCTCACTCGCCCCCACCCGGCAGTGGCTGCAGCAGAACCTGCGCGAGGACCACACCCTGCAGGCCATCGCCGACCACGCCCGGGTCAGCGTGCGCACCCTGACCCGCAGGTTCCAGGCGGAGACCGGCGAGACGGCGATGGGCTGGTTGACCCGCCAGCGGGTCGCGCGGGCGCGCGTATTGCTCGAGGACACGGACCGTTCGATCGCCCAGATCGCCGATGACACCGGATTCGGGTCACTGGAGGCGCTGCGCTCCCATTTCAACGCGGTCACCGGTACCAGCCCGCAGCGCCACCGACGTGCTTTCCGCGGCTCGGCCGCCGTCGCGTCCTGAGGGGCGTCCTCCTCACTGAGCTCGACATGCGGGGAGCTCGACATGCGGGCGCCGAGCGCGTGGCCCACAGTGAGGGGCAGGGAGGAACAATGACGGTACCTCTGCGGGACTCTGCCCCGGCCGAGCTCGGCGATGTCGAGCGCGAGCTCGACGCGGTTGTGATCGGCGCCGGCTTCGCCGGTCTGTACATGCTCCACCGGCTGCGCGGCTCGGGGCTGGCGACCGCCGTGCTCGAGGCCGGCGACGGGGTCGGCGGGACCTGGTACTGGAACCGCTACCCCGGAGCCCGGTGCGACTCGGAGAGCTACTACTACTCCTACTCGTTCTCCGAGCAGCTGCAGCAGGACTGGGTGTGGACGGAGCGCTACCCCGAGCAGCCGGAGATTCTGCGCTACCTGAACCACGTCGCGGACCGGTTCGACCTGCGCCGGGACATCCGGTTCGGCCGACGGGTGGTCGAGGCGGCCTTCGACGAACGGGCGAACCGCTGGCGGCTGCGCACGGACGCGGGCGAACGCTGGTCGGCGCGGTTCCTGGTCACGGCGGTGGGCTGCCTGTCCTCGGCGAACATCCCGCGCATCCCGGGGCTCGACTCGTTCGGCGGCGACTGGTACCACACCGGCCGGTGGCCGGGGGACGGCGTGGACCTCACCGGCAAGCGGGTGGGCGTGGTCGGCACCGGCTCGACCGGCATCCAGGCCATCCCGGTGATCGCGGAGCAGGCCGCGCACCTGACGGTCTTCCAACGCACCGCCAACTACAGCATCCCGGCCCGCAATGCCCCGCTGGAGCCGGAGTTCCAGCGCACGGTCAAGGCCGACTACCCGACGATCCGGCGGGCCCAGCGTGAGTCGACCAACGGGCACCCCTTCCCGATCAGCCCGACCTCGGCGCTCCAGGTCCCGGAGCAGCGCCGGCAACAGGTGTACGAGGCGGCCTGGGCGGTCGGTGGCCTGCGGTTCCGGGCCGCCTTCCAGGACCTGCTGACCAGCAAGGCGGCCAATGACACCGCCTCCGACTTCATCCGGTCCAAGATCAGTGAGATCGTCCGCGACCCGGACACCGCGGCCACCTTGATGCCGCTGGACCATCCGTTCGCGACGAAGCGCCCGCCGATCGACACGCACTACTTCGAGACCTACAACCGGGACAACGTGCGGCTGGTCGACGTGCGGCGGACGCCGATCGAGGAGGTCACCCCGAGGGGCGTGCGGACCTCCGAGGCGGAGTTCGAGCTGGACACCCTCGTGTTCGCGACCGGCTTCGACGCGCTGACCGGGCCGCTGCTGAACATCGACATCATGGGCACCGACGGCACCCGGTTGCGCGAGAAGTGGGCGGCGGGCCCGCGCACCTACCTGGGGCTGCAGGTGGCCGGCTTCCCGAACCTGTTCACCATCACCGGCCCGGGCAGCCCGTCGGTGCTCACCAACATGCCCACCGCGATCGAGCAGCACGTCGACTGGATCGCCACCTGCATCGACCACATGCGGGCGCGCGGGCTCGTCCGGATCGAGGCGGGCGAACACGCCGAGCAGACGTGGGGCGAGCACGTGAACGAGGCGGCGCACCGCACACTGCTGCCGCTGGCCGAGAGCTCCTGGTACCTGGGTGCCAATGTGCCGGGAAAGCCGAGGGTCTTCATGCCCTACGCCGGCGGTTTAGCGAACTACGCCGACAGGTGTGCCGAGGTGGCGGGAAACGGCTACGAGGGGTTCTCCTTCGCGGCCGGGTAGGGCTCGGATCGCCGGGCAGCCGGACGTTTGCCCCGCGGAACCGGCCGCCCCCCGATCGGTATGCCCGTAGCGAGTGACCTGTGCCCGTCCGCGACTTCCGGCTGTGCCAAGATCCCGGGCGTCAGGTGTCGTTGCCGCGGGTCGATCAGTGCCCAAGAGGCCGTTCGGATGGTGAACATGGTGGTGGGCGGTCGTACTCGTCGGGATTTTCTGCGTCGGGTGGGACAGGCCGGTGGCGCCGGCGTCCTGTTCGCCACCATGGGCGCGATGGACCTGGCGGTCACCTCCGACTCGGTGATCCAGCCGTACCACCCGCCGCGCCCCTCGGACTTCACGCTGCCCGGCAAGAAGGCCAAGCGGGTCGTGGTTCTCGGTGCCGGCGTCGCCGGCCTGGCCTGCGCCTACGAGCTGGGCAAGGCAGGCTACGACTGCGTGGTCGTCGAGGCCCAGGACCATGTCGGCGGGCGGAACTTCACCGTCCGCGGCGGCACCAAGCACGCCGACCTCAACGGCGACACCCAGACGGCCGCCTTCGGCGCGGGCCGGTACTTCAACGCCGGACCGGCCCGGATCGCGCAGTGGATGATCACCCTGGACTACTGCCGCGAGCTGGGCGTTCCGCTGGAGGTGTTCGTCAACGTCAACGCCGATGCCTACTTCTACCAGGAGCAGTCGGGCATGACGAAGCCCGCGCGCCGCCGCGCGCTGCGCTCCGACATGTACGGCTACATCTCGGAACTGCTGGCCAAGGCCACCGACCAGGGTGCGCTGGACCAGCAGATGAGCGCGGACGACAAGGACTCGCTGCTCAACTTCCTGAGTAACTTCGGCAGGATCGGCAAGCGGATCCCGAACGACCGGGCGCGGAGCTGGCAGTACACCGGCGGCCCGCAGCGCGGCTACAACACGTGGCCGGGCGCGACCGGCACGCCCGGTGTCCTGGCCGGTCCGCCGCTGTCGCTGTCTACGGTGTTCGGCTACGAGATCGGGGAGGAGCTGTCCTTCGAGACCGACTTCGAGCAGTCCATGGTCATGTTGCAGCCGGTGGGCGGCATGGACGCCATCCCACTCGCGCTGGCCAAGGCGGTCGGCGCGGAGAAGATCAAGCTGAGCAGCCCGGTCACCTCGGTCACCAACAACCCGGACCGGGTCAGCGTCGCGTACAAGGATGCCAACGGCGCGCCGCAGCAGATCGAGGCCGACTTCTGCATCGCCACGCTGCCGCCGAACGTGCTCGCCAAGCTGACGCACAACCTCGGCCCCGACGTGCAGCGCGGGCTGACCACGTTCACCCAGGTCGCGGCCAGCAAGATCGGCCTGGAGTACAAGAGCCGCTGGTGGGAGTCCGATCACCGGATCTACGGCGGCATCACCGAGACCGACCTCGACCTGGGGCAGATCTGGTACCCCTCGGACGGGTTCCACTCGCCGGGCGGTGTGCTGGTGGGCTACTACAACACCGACGACGACGCCAAGACCTACGCCCGGCTGCGCCCGCCCGAGCGGCTGGAGCGCGCCCTGGCCGGCGGTGTGAAGATCCACGGCCCGAAGCACCGCACCGAGCTGGCCAACTCGTTCTCCATCGCCTGGTCGGTCGCCCCCTTCATCGAAGGCGGCTGGCAGAACATCCCGGGCGGGCCGCAGGCACCGGTGTTCGCCCCGCTCAACACCGCGGCCGGGCGGGTCTACTTCGCCGGCGACTGGCTCAGCAACGAGGTCTCCTGGCAGCACGGCTCGTTCACGTCCGCCCAGAAGGCGGTCACCGCACTGCACTCCCGCGCGCTCGCCACCTGAGGCCGGCTGAGCGCGTGACCGCCGGACACAGCTGGTGCCGGTGAGCACGGAGAACTTCCGGATGACCAGGATCGTGGCCGCGACCAGCCCGGCGAGGCCGATGGCCGGCGCCAGTCGGGTCCGCCACCAGTGCCGGTCCGGGCGGCGGGCGAAGAACCGATCACCGAGGCGGCCGCGGCGGCTTGCAGCACGAGGATCCCCAGTGTGCCCAGGCCCGCCATGCTGGTGGCGAGGACCCTGCCGATGCCGACGCTGGCGCGGCTCCTGGTCACCGTGATCGACGGGCTCAGCCTGAACTGGCTGCCGGACCGGGACAGCGCCGCCGCGCTAGGGGTGCTGGACGCGTTCGCGGCTCACCTGGCGACGTTGGCCACCCCGCCCGGAACGCCGGGCTGATCGGGGTGATCGGGGTGGGTGTCCGGGTGGGTGCCATCAGCCCCGGGCCCGCCGAGGCGCCGCCATGCGCTCCGGCGGAGCAGCCGTAGGCCGTTGAGCCCGACGAGCACGGTGGAGCCTTCGTGGCCGGCGACCCCGAGCGGCAGCGGCAGAAACCCGGCGATGTCCCAGGTGATCAGCGCGGCGATCACGATGGCGGCGAGGAGCAGGTTGGCCCGCATCACCCGGTGCGCCCGGGCGGACAGCCCGATGATCGTGGGCAGGATGGCGAGCTCGTCGCGCACGATCACCGCGTCGGCGGTGTCCAGTGCCAGGTCGGAGCCGTGCCGGCCGATCGCCACCCCGACGTCGGCGGCGGCCATGGCCGGGGCGTCGTTCACGCCGTCCCCGACGAGCAGCACCTGACGGCCGCCGGCCTGCAGCGCACGCACGTGGTCGACCTTGTCCTGGGGCAGCAACCCGGCACGCACCTCGGTGATCCCGACCTCCTCGGCCAGTCGGGCGGCGGCGCGGGCGTTGTCCCCGGTCAGCAGGATCGGGGTGGTGCCGGTGAGGGTGGCCAGCGCGGCGACGGTCGCGGCCGCGTCGGGCCTGACCCGGTCGGCCAGTCCGAGCAGCCCGGCCGGCCGGCCGTCGACGAGCACGATCACCGCGGTGCGGCCGGCCTGTTCGAGTTCGTCCACCATCGCCCGCGCGCGTTGCTTCGCAGTCCCGTCGCCCGTCCCGCCGAGCAGTCTCGGGGAGCCCACCTCGACCACCTGCCCCTCGACCGTCGCGCGGACCCCACGCCCGGGGGCGGAGGTGAACCCCCCGGCGCGCGGCACCGTGATCCCACGTTCGCGCGCGGCGGCGACGACCGCGCGGGCCAGCGGGTGCTCACCGGCGTACTCGGCGGCGGCGGCCAGCCGGAGCAGCTCGTCGGCACCGAGGCCGCCGTCGGTGGGCAGCGGGCGGACCTCGGTGACCCGGGGGGTGCCCTCGGTGAGGGTGCCGGTCTTGTCGAAGGCGACCACGTCGACGGTCCGGAACTTCTCCAGGACGACCGCCGACTTCACCAGCAAGCCGTGCCGGCCCGCATTGGCGATCGCGGACAACAGGGGCGGCATGGTCGCCAGTACGACCGCGCACGGCGATGCGACGATCATGAACGTCATCGCGCGCAGCAGGGTGGGCTCCACGGGGGCGCCGAAGGCCAGCGGGACCGCGAACAGCGCCAGGGTGGCGACCACGACGCCGATCGAGTAGCGCTGCTCCACCTGCTCGATGAACAGCTGGGTCTTCGCCTTCGTCGCCGACGCGGCCTCGACCATCGCCACGATCCGGGCGACCACGGTGTCCGCCGCCGCCCGGGTGACCCGGATCCGCAGTGCACCGGTCCCGTTGAGGGTGCCGGCGAACACCGGGTCACCCGCCTGCTTGAGCACCGGCAGCGGCTCGCCGGTGATGGAGGCCTGGTCGACCTCGCTGACACCCTCCTGGACCTCGCCGTCCGCGCCGACCCGTTCGCCGGGGCGGACGAGCACCGTGTCACCGACACCCAGCACGGCAGAGTCGACGAGTGTCTCGGAACCGTCCCCGCCCAACCGGGTGGCTTTCTCCGGCGCCAGGTCCAGCAGTCCCCGCACCGAGTCGGCCGTCCGGCGGGTCACGAAGGCCTCCAGTGCCCCCGAGGTGGCGAAGATGACGATCAGGAGCGCGCCGTCGAACACCTGGCCGATGGCGGCGGCGACCAGCGCGGCCACGATCATCAGCAGGTCGACGTCGAGCGTCCTCTCCCGCAGTGCGCGCAACCCCGACAGCGCCGGCTCCCACCCGCCGACGAGGTAACAGGCCAGGTAGAACGCCCACCACAGCGGTGCCGGGGTTCCGAGCAGCTGCAGGGCCCCACCGACGGCGAACAACCCCAGCGCCGCCGCCGCGTAGCGCAGCTCCGGCATCGACACGAGGCGCCACAGCGGCGGTCGGCGCACCCGGGTAGGGGTGGCGGATTCACCGAGGGGCGTGGCGGACAACGTCGAGGACACCCGGTACTCCCAGCGGACGGCGGAGGGTGATCTCCCTCGACCATAGCAAGTATGAAGACGTCTTCATATCTGCTCAACTATGCTGACGGCATGGGTCATGGCATCGAGGGGCGCACCCGCGGCGGGCCATTGACCCTCGCCGAGGCCAAAGGGGTGGCCACCACCCTGCAGGCGCTCGCCACGCCCAGTCGGCTGCTGATCCTGAGCCGCCTGCGGCAGGGGCCCGCCACCGTCAGCGAGCTCGTCACCTCGGTCGGGATGACCCAGTCCGCGATCTCCCACCAGCTGCGGCTGCTGCGCCATCTCGGCCTCGTCGAAGGCGAGCGCAACGGCCACACCGTGCGCTACGCCCTCTATGACACGCACGTCGCGCAGCTGCTCGACGAGGCGATCTACCACGCGGAGCACCTGCAGCTCGGTGTCCCGGACATCCCGGAGGCCTAGGGACCCCTGCGACCGGGTCTGGCCAGCCACGTTGAGGACACAACCCACCGCCGCGACGCTGGGGGTAACGCCGCGACACTGACAGGACGGCTTCGTGTCGAGGTTGGCGCGGCGAGCGTCGGTCACGTCAGGTCGTTGCGCGGAACGCCCAGCTCAGCCACCACCTCGGCGGTCCGAGGCACAGCCTTACCGGGAGAGACCTGAGAAATGCCGCTCGTTGTGAGCGGTGCCCGAGTTGGATGCGTCGCACGGCTCGCCTGGACGAGTCGACTTCGTTGAGTCGTTCCTGATTTCCGAACGACTGATTGCCCCGGTGGCCGTTGTCGGTCACCGGGGCAATCAGTATTCAGATCTGGCTGACGGAACAGGCCGAGAAATGCACCTTTGAATGCTGAATCGGCGGGCACGCGGTCAGCTGGCCCGTCGGGGGACGGGGGGAGCCGCTGGACGTACGCCCCCGGGGAGCGGTTGGTGGATTACCTCGACCGGCCTGGGGTTCAGCGGCCCCAGTACTCCCACGGGTTGTTCCTGTCGGGGCCGCGCCGGCAGTCCCAGTCGGCACGGTGACCGGGGTGGTCGTGGCCCGCGCGCTGCTCACACTGCTGCTGCGTCCTGAACTTGGCGCGGAACCGGTGCGGCGCAGCCTTGGGCGGCCTGGGGGGCGGGTTCTCGGCGGCAATGGTCGCCGCGCCTGAGGCGGTCGGCACATCAGCATATGCTGTGCCTACCGCACCGACCGTGGTGACTGCCAAAGCAATCGCCACGCCGGCAATAGAGGATTTGACGGAGGGGATCAAACTGATGCTCCTTCATTTCTCGGTACCACTACGGGTGCACAGCGAGTGCACTGTAGGACATAAGCAGTGCTTGTCGACAACGTCCGGGTCTGAGTTTTCCTCAGTTCGAGTGCGTTGAGCTGAGGACTTTGACAGGGAGGAGAATTGGCAGACATTCTGTGAATTCCGTATGGAGGGCATGAGCGACCCGATAGTGCTGGTCAACGGACGTACCGCCCCGTGGCCGGCCCGCTCTGGCAGGATCGGGGGGAGCAGTGACCGAGACAACGCACAGGGCAAGGAGACGCGCATGCCGGCACGGGGAAGTGCGGAGTGGAAGGGTGACGTCCCCACGGGCACGGGCTCGTTCACCGCTGGTGACTCGATCAGCGGCGGGTACACCTACAAGTCCCGCTTCGAGGACGGACCGGGATCCAACCCGGAGCAGTTGATCGCCGCGGCGCACGCCGCATGCTTCTCGATGGCGCTGTCGAACATCCTGGCCGGGGCCGGTAGCCCGCCGGACTCGGTGCACACCGACGCCGCGGTCACCCTCAGGATCGTCGACGGGGCCCCGACCATCACGAAGATCGCCCTCGTCACCGTGGGGCGGGTACCCGGTCTGGACCAGGACGCCTTCGCCGAGCACGCCCTCGCGGCCAAGGCGGGATGCCCGGTGAGCAAGGCATTGGCCGCCGTACCCGAGGTCACGCTGGACGCAACGCTCGCCAGCTGAGTTCGTCGCGACGCCGGCCGGCGCTATCCCCGTGGTCATCGGGATCGCGCCGGCCGGTGTTTTGCGTACGCGGAGCCTGTCAGGTCTTGTGCTCGCGCCACGCCCGTTCGAAGGGCAGCCGCCACGCGTTCGGCGCGATGAGCTGGTGGATCGCGTTGGGTCCCCAGGTGCCGGCGGGGTAGTTCTTGACCGGCGGCGGGTCGTCGAGCAGCGGCGTGGAACGCTCCCACAGCGACTCGATGCCCTCGGCGGTGGTGAACAGGGTGTGATCGCCGCGCATCGCGTCCAGGATCAGCCGCTCGTAGGCCTCCAGGACGTCGCCGGCCTGATCGGTCTCCTGGGTGGAGAACTGCATCGACAGCTTCTCCAGCCGCATCCCCGGCCCGGGTCGCTTGCCGTAGAACGACAGCGAGACCCGGGAGGCGTCCGCGAGGTCGAAGGTCAGATGGTCCGGCCCCTGGGAGCCCACCCCTGAACCGCTCGGGAACATGGTCCTCGGCGCCTCCTTGAAGGCGATCGAGATGATGCGCTGACCCTCGGCCATCTTCTTGCCGGTGCGCAGGTAGAACGGCACCCCGGCCCACCGCCAGTTGTCCAGCCCGACCTTGAGCGCGATGAACGTCTCGGTGTCGGAGTCGGGGGCGACGCCCACCTCGTGGCGGTAGCCGCCGTACTGGCCGCGGACCACGTCGCTGGTGCGGATCGGCAGCATCGAGCGGAAGACCTTGTTCTTCTCCTCGCTGATCGCCCTCGGCTCCAGCGCCGTCGGCGGTTCCATCGCGACGAAGGCCATCACCTGCATCAGGTGAGTGACCACCATGTCCTTGTAGGCGCCGGTGGCCTCGTAGAAGTTCGCCCGCTGGTCGAGCCCGAGCGTCTCCGGGATATCGATCTGGACGTGGTCGATGAAGTTGCGGTTCCAGATCGGCTCGAACAGCCCGTTCGCGAACCGGAACGCCAGGATGTTCTGCGCCGCCTCCTTGCCCAGGAAGTGGTCGATCCGGAAGATCTGCGACTCGTCGAACGTCTCGTGCACGAAGTCGTTGAGCTGGACCGCACTGGCGAGGTCCTCCCCGAAGGGCTTCTCCATCACCACCCGGGCGTTCTCGACCAGGCCGGCGTCCCGCAGCATGGTGATCACGGCCTGGGCGGCCTTGGGCGGCACCGACAGGTAGTGCAGCCGGCGGGACTGCGGGCCGAGCAGCTCCTCGGCGGCCTTCACCGCCGCGGTCAGCCCCTCGGGTCCGGCGCCCTGCGGCACGTAGGCCAGTCGATCGCAGAATCTCTTCAGCGCTTCGCCGCCCAACTGGTGGGTGCCGAAGTCCGCGATGGCCGCCTGTGCCAGCGCGCGGAACTCATCGGTGTTCATGTCCTCCATCGCCGACCCGATGATCCGTACATCGGGCGCGAAGGCGGACTGCTGCAGGTAGGCCAGGCCCGGTAACAGCTTGCGCTTGGCAAGGTCGCCGGTCGCACCGAACAGCACGATGACGTGCGGGGCCAACGTGTCCAGGCCGCGTCGGCTGGCTCGGGACCCGGGCGACGGGTAGGCGATGGTCTGCGGATTGGGTTCGGCCACGCTCGATCCTCCTACGGACGAAACCGCGGGCGCGAGATTCGCTTCCGGAACTATAGCCAGTGGACGGGGTATACCGACCTTGCGCGCCGGTGGCTAATTGGTGTCCCGCTCACAACGCGATCTCGGCCATGGTGCGCAGCGTGTCCGCCGAGCCGCCGATCAGCATCGTGGTGATCAGCGAGTCGCGCCAGGCCGGCCACTCCTCGGCGATCTTCTCCTTCGGCCCGATCAGCGCGACCTTCTCCACCAGCGACAGCGGGACCGACGCGATCGCCTCGTCCTTGCGGCCGCCGAGGTAGAGCTCCTGGATGCTGGCGCACTCCGCCTCGTACCCCATGCGGGCGAACACCTCGTAGTGGAAGTTGGCGCCGCGCGCGCCCATGCCGCCGATGTAGAGCGCGAGCATCGGGCGGATCCGGTCCGCGGCCGCCTCCACGTCGTCGTCGATCTGCACCGTCACCGGGCAGTTGACCTCGAAGTTCGCCCGGTCCCCGGCACCCTCGGCGCGCCGGGCGAAACCGGTCTCCAACGACTCCCGGTACCGCTTGTCGTCGTAGGGGGAGTAGAACAGCGGCAACCAGCCGTCGGCGATCTCGGCGGCCATCGCCACGTTCTTCGGGCCCTCGGCGGCCAACAGGATCGGGATGCGCCGCAGCGGGTGGATCGTCGAGCGCAGCGGCTTGCCCAGACCGGCGCCCCCGGGGTGCGGGATCTGGTAGTGCTCGCCGTCGAAGCGCACGACCTCGCGGTCCATCGTCGCACGCAGGATCGCCACGTACTCCCGGGTGCGGGCCAGCGGCTTGGGGTAGGGCTGCGCGTACCAGCCCTCCACGACCTGCGGCCCGGACGCGCCGATGCCGAGCACGAACCGCCCGCCGCTGAGGTGGTCCATCGTCATCGCGGCCATCGCGGTGGCCACCGGCGTACGCGCGGACAGCTGCACGATCGACGTCCCCAGCCGCAGCCGACTGGTGCGACTGCCCAGCCAGGCCAGCGGGGTCAGTGCGTCCGAGCCGTACGCCTCCGCGGTCCACACCGAGTCGAATCCGAGCCGCTCCGCGGTGTCCACCAGCTCCGGTGCCTTCGGGTCCGGACCGGCACCCCAGTACCCCAGCGACAACCCGAGCTTCACGGTACGACTCCCTCGGCCTCGAACGTCACGGCTTCATCGAACTTAGGTGCCTTCGGTCAATGTGTAGAAGGTGACCCGGCCGCCGTCGGAGTCGATGTCGGAACCGGAGTCGCCCAACTGGTAGTCGCCGGCCTGGAAGCGGACGGTGGCGCCGTTGAACGCATCAGGCAGCGGGGCGGTGGCCTGTCGGGTGTCCGCGCCGTAGGTCGCCGAGAAGTCCAGGTTGCCGTTGCCGGAGTCGGTGATCGTGTAGTCGAAGCGCGCACCGAGCGGCACACCGGTCAGCAGCTGGTAGGTCTGTCCGGTCGATCCCTTCTGGACCTGCTTGACCACGACCCGGATGACACCGTTCTTGTAGTGCAGCATGACGAACGGCACCGAGATGATGTCGCCGGCGCCGTGGATCTGGCCGATGATGATGTCCCCGGTGCCCGAGGGCACCTGCGCTACCGAGACGCTGGCGTGCAGCGAGTGCACGCCGTCCCCGGCGGTGAAGTTGTTGAGACTGTTGAGCTCGGAGCGCGGGTGCTGTGAGGTCTTCGTCGTCGCGCCGGCGGTCGGCGCCCAGAACTCGAGGCTGCCGTCGTCCTTGGCGGTCATCCACGGCGGGGTACTGGCCGCGGGTTCGATGATGTCCGCGTTGCCGTTGTCACCGGCCACCGGGATGGTGAGCTTCCAGCCGTTCAGCGCGATCGCGCCCGGTGCGGCCGGCCGGTTCGGCCCTCGGTGCGAGCCGAAAACCACCCAGAGCCCGCCACCGACGAGCACGAGCAGCACCGCCGCCAGGAGCAGCGGACGAGGTCGACGCCACGACGGTCGTTCGACGGCCCCGCTGCGTTGGATCACCCCTGCACGGTAGCGAAATCCGCCGACCGGCGTCGCGGCTAGAAGGGGCTGGGCAGTGCGCTGAGCACCATCATCAGCACCAGCAGTATGCCGACGCCCATCACGACCAGCCGGACAAAACGGACCCGCGTACGCCGCCTCACCAGGACAACCCCCACCAGCGCTCGCCGTGATCATCAAGAAGCTCCCCGGCGGGCTGGGCCGACAGCGACTGGGTCGACAGCGACTGGGCACCGCGTGGAGCTGGAATCCCTTGGCGAGTACGCACGCTACCGTCCACGGCGCCCCGCCGCGCGCCTTGGCCGCCGCGTGCGTGTCGGCCGGGCGGCGTGGGCCCGGTGACGCGGGAGCGGTCGAGGCCCCGCGATACTGGGCGCATGTCCCGGGGTCCCCGTTGGTACGAGGAGGGCGAGGAGCCCGACTACCGGTTCACGCTGGCCAACGAGCGCACGTTCCTGGCGTGGCTGCGGACCGCGCTCGCGCTGCTGGCGGGCGCGGTCGCGTTGGTGCAGCTGGTGCCGGCATTTGCCGTTCCCGGGGCGCGCAGCGGCCTCGCCGCGCTGCTGGCGGTCACCGCGGCGCTGCTGGCCGCGTTCGGCTACCGGCGGTGGGCGCGGGTGCAGCGGGCGATGCGGAACGGGAATCCGCTGCCCATGACGTGGCTGCCGTTCGCCGTCGGGTGGGTGACAGCGGTCATCGGGGTCGTCGTGCTCGTGTTGGTGCTGCGGCTGTGACCGGGCGGGGTGAAGTGCGCGGTCAACGCGGCACTCAGCCGGAGCGGACCGCGCTCGCGTGGCAGCGGACCGCCCTGTCCTCGGCGGTGGTGGCGATGTTGTTGCTGCGGGCCGGGCTGAGCGAGGGCGCGGTGCTGGACACGCTCGCCGGTCTGTGTCTCGCCGCTCTGGTGGTGCTGGCCGCGGTGGCGGTGCGCGCTCGGGGTGGAGTCGGCCGCCGCGGCGGTGTGCTGCTCGGTGCCGCCGGCCTGGTCGCTGCCGCGGGCGTCCTCACGATGGCCCAGCAGTTGGTGTCCACGGCGTGAAACGGCGGGGCCGACCCGGTGGAGTCGGCGCCCCCGCCGCCTGCCCCCGACAGTCCGTCCGGGAGCAACGATGATCAGGCCCCGGCGATCAGGCCACGATGATCAGGCCACGATGATGTACAGGCCGTAGAGCACGATCGCGGCGGCCGCGACCAGGCAGATCCCCGCGACAGCCGTGCCGGTACCCGCCGTCATCAGCGCCGGCCGGGAATCCGGGGCGGTGGCGGTGGCCCGGCCGGACAGCGCAACCAGGGCGAACGCGACCAACACCACCACCGCGACCGCGGAGCCGAACGACACGATGAAGACGACCAGCAATGAACCCCAGGCGATGCTCACCGATGCAGTCCCTTCTACTCAGACGCCGACCGTGACCGGCTGCGGAGCCGGCACGTCGTTGACGTTGTTCGCGTTGACCGGCTCGCGCCGCGAGGCGAGGTAGATCCCGCTGGCGATGGCGAGAGCAACTACCGCGACCACGATCGTGCCGGCGGTACCGCTGCCGGCGACCCATGCGGCGAGTGCTCCCACGACGGCGGCCGCCGGCAGGGTCAGCAGCCAGGCCAGCGCCATGCGCCCGGCGACCCCCCACTGCACGCCCGCCAGCCTGCGCCCGGCGCCGGCGCCGAAGATGGAGCCGGTGCACACCTGGGTGGTGGACAGTGCGAAGCCCAGGTGGGCCGAGACCAGGATGACCGCCGCGCTGCTGGTCTCCGCGGCGAAACCCTGCGGGCTCTGGATGTCGCTGATCCGCTTGCCGAGGGTCTGGATGATGCGCCAGCCGCCCAGCGAGGTGCCCAACGCGATGGCCAGCCCGCAGGTGGCGATCACCCACAGCGGCGGGCCGGCGTCCGGCGGGAGGGCGCCGACGGTGATCAGGGTGAGCGTGATGATCCCCATCGTCTTCTGCGCGTCGTTGGTGCCGTGGGCCAGCGCGACCATCGAGGCGGAGACGATCTGGGAGATCCGGAAGCCGCGGGTGATGGTGCCTTCCTCACCGCGCCTGGCGATCCGATAGGCGAGGTAGGTGGCGGTGAGGGCGACGATGCCCGCCACGATCGGGGAGAGGACCAGCGGCAACAGCACCTTGCTGACCACGCCGGCGAACTTGATGGCGCTGCCTCCGGCGGCCACCCAGGTGGCACCGATGAGGCCGCCGAACAGGGCGTGCGAGGAGCTCGACGGCAGGCCCAGCAGCCAGGTGAGCAGATTCCACAGGATCGCCCCGACCAGGCCGCCGAAGATCACCACCGGAGTGATCTTCGCTTCGTCGACCAACCCGCTGGAGATCGTCTTGGCGACCTCGACGGACAGGAAGGCCCCGATCAGGTTGAGCACGCCAGCAATGATGACCGCTACCTTGGGACGCAGTGCCCCGGTGGCGATGGACGTCGCCATCGCATTCGCCGTGTCATGGAAACCGTTCGTGAAATCAAATATGAGGGCGGTCAGGATGACCGCGATAACGATGACCGACATGGGGAGAGTCCTTCGCGGATCACTACGGATGGCACGACGCTGCGCCACGGCTGGGACAACGCCGGACGCTAAGGCGCGTAAGCAAACAGCGCGTTAACGGAGACGCAACAGTGGCCCTCACCATCACTTGATGGCCGCCGTTCCGCGCTGGTTCACCGGGGGGCCAGCGCGATGACCCACCCGGAAGCGAGCCAGGTCACTCCCCACCCGCCCCGCTGAGGGAGCACGCGGGCCGCCGCTCGCCGACGTTCGCGATCGTGCCGCCGGTGCCGCTCCCTGCTCGAGCGGGCCGACCGGCGGCTCATCGTGTGCGGCAAGACTGGCGGCAATGCCGATCGGGGAGCTGGAGTTGCGGGGCGGCGCTCACCGACGCCGCTGGGGTGGGATCCTGAGGAGCCCACCCCGTGCGCCGTGCATCCGCCGACCGGGCCATTGATTCATGGCGCGGTGAGCATTGCTAATTGCTAGTAGTACCACCTGCGCCCGCCGATGCCGCGGCCGGCCGAGCCCAACAGTAGGAGCACGAGGCCGACAACGAGCAGGATTGTGCCCACCGTGGAAATGATCGAGATGTGGGTAATCCAGCCGATGAGCAGTAGAATCACGCCGAGGAGGATCATTGTTCCTCCTGGAGCCAGGTCCCATTTGTGCCCTGCGGGCACTTGGGAAATCCAGCCGAGACGTTGTTCGCATCGCTCATGCGAACATGCGCCTGGGTGCCCCTCGGTGAGGAGTCGAAACCTGGCCGATGCGTCCGACACCGATCTGTGACGTGGCGGAGGCGACGTATCCGGCGGGGCAGGAGGGGCCGGGGCGGTCCGCCGGTACTCGGTGGCGCCAGCCGCGGCCGGGCACTCATCATCGTGCTCGGGGACGCTTCACCCGTACGTGGCCACCCGGCCCGGTCGGAGCTCTCGCCGCGAGTGTGGTCATCGCGGTGGCCTGACCGGTTGAACGGGACCGAACCAGTTTTGCTCAGGTGCAGCCGGGCTGTGCGGTGCACGGTGCACGGCCGGGGCTGGCGAGCCGTAGCTCACCAGCCCCGGCGGACACCACTCGTCCGCTCCCCGACGACAAGTGGGAGCCGATGCGTCCGCGGTCTGCGGACTCGGCTGTCGCGGATCAGTTGTCGTCGGCGCTGTTGCGCTGGCCGCACTTCCCGTCGTGGCTGTCGCTGTTGCGCTGGCCGGACGACAGGATGCCGAGCACGCCCTCGAGGATGCTGTTGTTGCACGCCTGGATCGGGATCTGAACGCCCACGTCCTGGATGTTGATCAGGCCGCCCTGAATGTGGGCGCTGTCCGCGAGCCCGTGGCCGTCGTGGTGCCCGTGGTGGTCGCTGGCGAACGCCAGGGGACTTACTGCCAACAGTGCAGCTGCCGCGGTCGCAACAACGGCTCCAGCCTTGATGAACACAGAAGTCTCTCCTTCGTCTCTCGAATGCCTGGGGTCTAGCGGTCTAGCTGCCTTGGTTCGCGGGGACCTCGTGGAGAACGTTTCCTCGCCGCGAGCCGAACAAAGTGGTCAACGGGCGCAACATCGAGTGGTCACGCACCCTGTGCGAGTGTCACCTGAATGGCCTATCGATCTTCGGTTCGTGCCTGTCCGCACATGCCCGAGGGCCGTGCCGGTGCGGCGGCGTCGCACCAGTCCGCCCGCTGTGACGCGCGACGGGTGTGATCTTCGCTGGGTGAGCGTCCATACCGCGGGTATCTGTCGTACCTTCGAGGAGAAGGCTGGCCGCGCCTCGGTTCCTCCTGGCGTGCGGTCGACCGGATCGAGAACGACAACGAGACCCCGGCTGAACTGGGCCTTTGTCGCGTCGGACAGTGACGTCGGTCGTGCGAGCCCTGTCCGTCGGGGCGGGGGAGACCGCCGGGATGACGATTCGCACCTGTCCGTGAACTCGCCCGGCTGTGTCCCCGATTCTGTGCAACTCCAGATGAGACAGCGGCCATCCGGACCGCCAGATGAGAAGGAGGCTCTCGATGAGCTCTTACAAGAAGATCGTCGTGGGCACCGATGGCTCCGACACCTCGCTGATCGCGGTGGACCGGGCAGCCGCGATAGCCAAGGACAGCCAGGCCGGGTTGCTCATCGTGACCGCCTTCGAGCCGGCGGGAGAGGTCGAGGTCAAGGCCGCACGGGACGCTCTCAAGGGCGAGGCCTATCTCGCGGTCGGCTCTGCCCCGGCGGAGAGCATGCTGCGCGACGCGGCATCGCGAGCCCGCTCCGCCGGAGCCGCCGTGGTGGACACCCTGGCTGTGCAGGGGGCGCCGGTGACGGTGCTGGACCGGGCCGTGGCTGAGTCGAGCGCGGACCTGCTCGTCGTGGGCAGTGTCGGTCTGAACACCCTGGCCGGTCGGATCCTGGGGTCCGTGCCCCAGGGTGTTGCGCGCCGCTCCGGGGTGGACGTGCTCATCGTGCACACCACCTGAGCGGGCGTCCGGGGTGCGCGGTGGGCGCCGATTGGGCGGGAAGGTTACCGCGCGGTAACAAAAGTTCGCCGATGTCGCTGAAGGGCAGCGCCATCCGGGTGAAACACGAGCCGTTCTGACTCTTATCGCCAATGTGGACGGACAATCGTGGCTCGGACCAACCACTTGTCGCTGGGGAGCGGACGGGTGGTCGCGATGGGCCGGAGCTGCTGTCTCGGGGACGGCGGCTCCGGCCCTCGCCTATGTACGGCGGCGCCGTCAGCAGCGCCGTCAGCGGCGCCGTCAGCAGCGCCGTCACCGGCGCCGCATTCCGCGCCGTCCCTGGTGCCGTCGCCGATCTTCCACCGGCTGGGGGGATCGAGTCCAGGTGCTCGATCCGCCCCCGCCGAGGCAGCCTGGGCGGGTCCGATGCGCGTCGTCGGCGTCCAGGTGCTGGGGAGCGGAAGTGTCTGATTAGACCGACGTCCGGCACTGATCACCATGTATCCGCCGTGGGAGTGCTGCTGAACGGGGCTACGAGCGCGCTGGGCGGCTGAGCCTCCCGGTCGGGCGTGTCGAATTGACCACTGAGCGCTGTGGCGACCGGTCGCGGCCCTGGGCGTGCCGTCCGATCGTGCGCGGACCGCTGTCCACGACGCCGGATCGAGCCGACCGGCGCATATCTTGGGTAGCTTCGCGAGGAACCCGATACGCAGGAGGCGCCGTGCTGACCGTGGCCGTGCTCGGGCTGGGCGAGGCCGGCGGCGAGCTGGCCCTGGGGCTGGTCGGGGCGAGCGTGACCGTCCGCGGCTACGACCCGGCCGTCGGCGCACCGGCCGGCGTCAACCCGTGCCGTGACGAAGCTGACGCGGTGACCGGCGCCGACCTGGTGCTCAGCGTCAACAGCGCGCTGGAGGCCGGGGCGGCGCTGCGGCGTGGCGTGGCGGCTGCCGGGCCGAACACCACCTGGGCAGACCTGAACACCGCGTCCCCGGGGGCGAAGGCCGAGCTTGCCCGGGTCTGCGCGGCGCACGATCTGGACTTCGCCGACGTCGCGATCATGGCGCCGGTGCCGGGCCGGGGCCTTGCCGTTCCGATGCTGGTCAGCGGCACCGGCGCCGTGTCCACGGCCCGGCTGCTGACCGGCGTCGGCGCGTCCATCACGGTGCTGGACGGCCCGGCCGGCGCCGCGGCCGAACGCAAGCTCCTGCGCAGCGTCTTCTTCAAGGGCATGTCGGCGGCCATCGTGGAGGCGCTTCTGGCCGCGCGGGCGGCCGGGCAGGAGGACTGGCTGCGCCGCGAGATCGCGGCCGAGTTGGAGAGCTGCGGTGCGGCCACCGTGCGGCGTGTGGTCGAGGGCAGCCTGCGGCACGCCGCCCGCCGCGGCGCGGAGATGGCCGCCGCCGCCGAGATGCTCACCGAGCTGGGGGTCGACCCGCTGGTCGCCACGGCCAGCCGCGACCAGCTCGCCGGGCTCGCCAGGACCGGCTAGTGCCCTGAGTCGAATTCAGCACCAGTACACCGGTGGCGGCGGATACGCCGCGGGAATATCGCCGGAAATTGTCGAACAGACGATGGGACGACGAGTCAGGGTAATTCTCGGCGGAGCCGTTTTTGTCCCGTCTCGGGCATCACCGAGGTGGTCATCGAAAATCTCGATAGGCCCATCGAGCAGGGCATCTTGCCCCGCGGGCGAGCTGCACCTAGCGTGCGAAAAGCTCATAGAAAACTTCGATATGCCAATCGAATATGGCTGATTGTCCGAACACTCGGTCGCCCCTAGCGTATTCGAAGGTAAACGTTCGCGGATCGGCCCGACAACGACGACAGGGGATCAGCAATGGGAAAGTACGTAATCCAGTCACACCACCGTCTGCACGAGTGGGTGGCCGAGGAGCACGGCTACTTCACCGCTGAGGGTCTCGACTATGAGTTCCAGGGCGAGAGCCTGGCCGGCAACGCGAAGACCACCGCACCGGTGCAGTCGGCCGACAGCGTTCCGGCCGAGGTGCGCAGCGGGGCGTTCGAGGACATGTCGGCGGGTCGGGCGTGTGACGTGTCGTCGGCCTGCCACTGGGCGGTGAACGGGGTGACCGCGGCCGGCGCCGGCAAGATGTGGGGCCACGCCTACTCGGTCACGCCGTCCGGGATCTTCGTGGCGCCGGACTCCGGCTACCACCGCCCCGAGGACCTGGCCGATGTGCCGGTGTCCGTGGGCTACCACTCGGGCAGCCACTACGCGGCGATCCAGGCGCTGGAGCCGTTCCTCGACCGTGCGCAGGTCAAGCTGACGTTCTCCGGGTTGCCGAACGACCGGGTCCGGCTGCTGGTGCGGGGTGAGGTGCCGGTGGCGAACCTGTTCGGTGCCCAGTACTACATCGCCGAGCAGCTCGGGTTCCGCAAGATCGTCGACTCGACCTTCATGGTCGGCTTCCTGGTCGCCGAGGGCGCCGACCCGGAGGAGACGAAGCGGTACTTCCGGGCGCTGCAGTCGGCGCAGCGCGACATCGACCTGCAGCCGGAGCGGTACAAGAAGTACTGGCTGCGCGAGATGCCCGAGGATCTCGCCGACCTGGTCGACGTGCGGCGGTTCGGCCCTGGTGAGCGGATGGTGTTCGAGCCGTACACCAAGGAGATGTACGACTCCACCCAGCAGTGGATGGACGCCCACAATCTGCTAGACCTTGAGGACAAGACCTCGAAGTACCAGGAAGTCGTTCTCACCTGAGCAGGTAGGGCTGGCAGGCCGCGTAACAGGTCCTGGTCGAGGACGTGGACGGAGCGCTCATGACCTTGGACCTGTTCCGGCTACTGGTTTTCGTCACCGTGGTCGACCGGAACGGCTATTCGGCGGCGGCCCGCCAGCTGCATCTTGCGCAGTCCACGGTCTCGCATCACATGAGCGAGCTGGAACGCGCGTGCAACACCCAGCTGTTGCGGTACGAGGGCAGGACGGTCCACATCACGACCGCCGGCCAGGAGGTCTACGAGACCGCACTGGTCATGTTGGCCGAGCAGGAGCGGCTCGCCAAGTCGCTCGGCGACCTGAAGGAAGGGCGCCAGGGGAGAGTGCGTCTCGGCGCGAGCCTGGCCTTCGAGCAACAGCACTTCCTGCACGAGGTGATCGCTCCGTTCTGCCGCTCGCACCAGGGCACCATGCTGTCCCTGCGCTTCGGGCACAGCCGACGCGAGGCGCAGGCGGTGCTGGACCGCGAGCTGGATCTCGCCTACGTCATCCGGTGGCACCTGCCCGGTGAGGCGCGGTTCGAGTTCCTGCACGAGGCCGAGCTGACCTTCCTGGTGTGCCACGACCACCCGTTGGCCGGGGCGGAGCTGGTCACCATCGCCGACATCGGGAAGGCGGGGCTCATCACCGCCCCGCTGAAGGGCGCGGAGTCGTTCTACTACCGCGACGTGCTCCGTGAGCGTGGACTCAGTGGTGATCATTCGGTGCTCGAGGTGGACGGCCAGCAGGCCAGGTTGCTCGCCACCGCCGCCGGGCTGGGTGTGATGGCGACCTTCGTCCCGAGGTACGCGCACGAGATCAGTTTCGACGGGCTCACGCGGCTGCCGGTGGAGGGGTCGGTGGTCACGGTGGATCTCGGTCTCGTCTGCCGCCCGGGGGAGCCGTCCAGCAGCACCGAGGCGCTCGCCGCCTGGCTGCGCAAGCTGGCCAAGCGCTCAGCCTGAGTAGGCTTGCCCGAGGCGCTGGCCTCAGGCTGGCCGTGGCAGGGCAGCGAACGAGTCGGAGCGGGCGCTCAGGCCGACGTAGTTCTCCGCGAGCAGTGCCTGCGCCGAGGGGCTGGCGATCACGGTACGCAGCTCGGCGAGGGCCAGCCGTTGCTCCACCGGGTCGGCGGAGGCGTGCACCAGCCCGCTCATCCAGCAGGAGAAGTACTGCGCCCACCAGACGTGCCGCAGACACTGCTCGGAGTACTCCCCGGCCGGCCGGTCGTCGTTCTCGTTGACCAGGGCGGCCAGCGCGGGCGCGAGCACCTGGACGTCGCGGACGGCGAGGTTGAGCCCCTTGGCGCCGGTGGGCGGCACGATGTGCGCGGCATCGCCGGCCAGGAACAGCCGCCCGTAGCGCATCGGCTCGGCGACGAACGCCCTGATCGGGGCCACCGAGAACTCGATGAGCGGGCCCTCGTTCAGCGTCCAGCCGTCGTCGGTGGCGAGCCTGCGGTGCAGGTGCTCCCAGATCCGGTCGTCCGGCCACTGCTCCCGGGTGTCCCGAGGGTCGACCTGCAGGTAGAGCCGGGTCAGGGTCGGGGAACGCATGCTCAACATGCCGAGACCCTCGGGGTGGCGCGAGTAGATGACGTGGTCGGAGGACGGCGCGACCTGTGCCATCACGCCCAGCCAGGCGTAGGGGAACTCCCGCTGGTAGCTGCGCAGCACCGAGCCCGGGATGGTCGGGCGACCGACGCCGTGGAAGCCGTCCGCCGCGACGACCGCGTCGGCGAGGAGCGTGTGGGTCCGGCCGGCGTGTTCGTAGACCACGCTCGGGCGATCCGTCGTGACGTCGTCGATGCGCACCACCCGCGCGTCGAACAGCAGCGGCTCGTGCTGCTCGGTGCGCAGCGCGATGAGGTCCTTGACGACCTCCTGCTGGCCGTAGACGGTCATCGGCACGCCGGCCAGCTCCTGGACGCCGATGATGTGGCGTTGCCCGTCGACCCGCAGCTCGAAGCTGTCGTGCACCAGGGCTTCCCGGGCCAGTCGATCGCCCGCGCCGAGCTGGTGCAGCAGGTCGACGGTGCCCTGCTCGAGCACGCCGGCCCGGATCCTGGCCTCCACGTAGGTCCGGTCCCTGGCCTCGAGTATCACGCTGCGAACCCCGTGCCGGTGCAGCAGTTGGGCGAGGAGCAGCCCGGCGGGGCCGGCGCCGACGATCGCCACCTGCGTGCGCTTCGCGGGCATGGACGTTCCCTTCTACCCGTTGAGCTGCGCGTCGAGGTCGGCGAGTACCCGGTAGGACGGCAGCACCGAGGTGACGCTCGACTCCGGCGCCCGCCCGTCCCGGATCGCGGCCACGAACTCCCGGTCCTGCCCCTCGATGCCGTTGCCGGGCACGCCGACTCCGGACAGGTCGACCGGTTCGTCGTTGCCGGTGACGAGGTCGTCGTAGCGCGCGAGATAGGTGCCGGTGTCGCCGATGTAGCGGAAGACGCTGCCGAACGGCCCGTCGTTGTTGAAGCTCAGCGACAGGGTGCACAGCGTGCCGCCGCTGGTGCGCAGCTGGATCGACATGTCCATCGGAATGCCGAGCTCGGCGTGGGTCGGGCCGGCGAGGACGTGTCCGGCCACCACCTCCTGCCCGGTCTGGTAGCGCAGCAGGTCGACGGTGTGCGCGGCGTGGTGCCACAGCAGGTTGTCGGTCCAGCTGCGCGGCTGGCCGAGCGCGTTGAGGTTGCTGCGCCGCAGGAAGTAGGTCTGCACCTCGAGGTGTTGCAGCGTGAGCGCGCCCGCCTGGATGCGCCCGCGCACCCAGCGGTGCGACGGGTTGAACCGGCGGGTGTGGCCGGCCATGCACACCAACCCGGTCTCCTCGGCGGCCAGGGCGACGCTCTCGGCGCCGGCCCAGCTGTCCGCCAGCGGGATCTCCACCTGCACGTGCTTGCCGGCCCGCAGGGTGGCCACCGCCTGCTCGGCGTGCAGCGGAGTGGGGCTGGCCAGGATGACCGCGTCGATGTCGTCGCGGGCCAGCACCTCGTCCAGCTCGGTGCCCGCGTGCGTCGCGCCGTATCGGGCCGCGACCTCCTTGGCCTGCTCGATCGGGGTGCTCACCACCGAACCGACCACCGCGTCGTCGATCACCGAGAGGGCGTCGAGGTGCTTGATGCCGAACGCCCCGGCCCCGACGAGGGCGATCCGGACCGGCCCGCTCACGGCTCGACCGCGAGGACGATGTGGCCGACCGCGGTGTTGGAGGCGGGGACGTGGTAGTGCCGGTGCAGTTCTTTGACTCCGGCGCCGAGGGCGCCGCGCATGATCAGCCACATGACCAGCTCGATGCCTTCGGAGCCGGCTTCGCGCAGGTACTCCAGGTGCGGGATCTTGCGCAGGGCGTGCGGGTCGGTGGTGAGGCGGTCCAGGAACGCGATGTCGAAGGGTGTGTTGATCAGTCCGGCGCGGGGGCCCTGGAGCTGGTGGCTCATGCCGCCGGTGCCCCAGATCTGCACGTTCAGATCCTCGTCGAAGCTGGCGACCGCCCTGGCGATGGCCTCACCGAGTGCCCAGCACCGGTTCCCCGTCGGCGGCGGGTACTGCACGGCGTTGACCAGGACGGGGATCACTTTGACCGGCCAGGTTTCGGGCTGGCCGAACATGAGCGACATCGGCACGGTCAACCCGTGGTCCACGCCGAGCTTGTTCAGGATGGTCATGTCGAACTCGTCGAGGATCAGTGATTCGGCCAGGTGCCAGGCCAGCGCGGGATGTCCCTGCACCACGGGCACCGGGCGCGCCCCGAAACCTTCGTCGGCGGGGGCGAACGTCTCCGCGCAGCCGATCGCGAAGGTGGGGATCAGGTCCAGGGAGAACTCGGTGGCGTGGTCGTTGTAGACCAGGATGACCACGTCCGGACGCTGCTCGCTCATCCAGTCCCGGGTCCAGCCGAACCCGTCGAACAACGGCTTCCAGTACTCGGTTCCGACCTGGTCACGATCGATCGCGGCACCGATCGCGGGGACGTGGCTGGCGGCGACGCCGGCGGTGATCCGGGCCATGGTTACCGACCTTCCTTGATGGAGCGCTGACCCTCGGGTGAGCGGCCGCCGGCGAGCATCATGGCGGTGTAGTCAGCCACGCTGACCCCGGTCATGAGTGAGGCCGCCTCGGGGAAGCTCGTGCCGTCGGTGGCGAAGATCTTGGCGAGGAAGTAGATGTTGCCGCCCTCGGTCAACGCCGCGTTCCAGTCCCGGGTCAGCACCGCCTGCTTCTGCGCCTCGGTCATCGGCCACTCATCGAGGTAGGCCCGCTCGTCCGCCAGGAACCGGACCCGGTTCGCCGCGACCCGCAGGCTCATGCAGAACTGGTTCAGGTGATATCCCTTGCGGGTCTGCACACCGGTGAACACCGTCGTCCCCGGAATGTCGTACAGACCTGGATCTCCGCTCACGGCTGGTCACTCCAATAAAGTCGGTGGGGGTTGTCGACCAGGAGCCGGGTGCGCAGCTCCTCGGTCGGGGCGATCCGCGGGATGAGGTCGACGAGGGCGCCGTCGTCGGGCATGTGGCCGCGCATGTTCGGGTGCGGCCAGTCGGTGCCCCACAGCACCCGGTCCGGGAAGGCCCGCACCAGCGCGCCGGAGAACGGGATGACATCCGGGTAGCCGGGCGGGCCGGCCACGCTCAGCCGCTCCGGGCAGCTGACCTTGGACCAGAAGTTGGGGTGCTCCCGCAGCAGCCGCTGGAACAGCCCGAAGCCCTGCCCGTCGACCGGCTCCGTCACGTCCGGTCGCCCCATGTGGTCGACCACGACGGTGGTGGGCAGCGAGGTGAGGAAATCCCAGCGCGGCGCGAGGTCGGCCGCTTCGAAGTAGATCACCACATGCCAGCCGAGCGAGGCGATCCGCTCGACGATCCGGTGGTAGTAGCGGTCCGGCTTCGGCTCGACGAGGCGCCGCACGAAGTTGAAACGCACCGCGCGCACCCCGGCGGCGTGCAGGTCGGCGAGCTCGGCGTCGGAGACGTCGGCGCGGACGGTGGCCACCCCGCGGGCCCGCCCGTCCGCCGCGTGAAGCGCGTCGACCAGGGCCCGGTTGTCCGCGCCGTGGCAGGTGGCCTGCACGATCACGTTGCGGTCGAAACCGAGGTGGTCGCGCAGCGCGAACAGCTCGTCCTTGCCCGCGTCGCACGGGGTGTAGTTGCGCTCCGGGGCGTACGGGAACCGGTCGCCGGGCCCGAAGACGTGGCAGTGCGCGTCGACCGCTCCCGGAGGTGGCCGGAACCTCGGGCGGCTCGGTGCGGGGTGGTAGGCCAGCCAGTCCGCGTCGGGGGTGAAGGCGCTCTGGGTCGTCTTCTCGCTCATCGCCCGGCCGCCGTCAGCTGTGCGTCCAGCCGGGGGTACACCCGGCGGGCGTTGCCCTCGAACACCCAGGCGGCCGTATCGGCCGGCAGCTGGAGCGCGTCGAGGTAGCGGCGGGTGTCGTCGAACGGGTGCCCGGTGAGCGGGTCGGTCCCGCGCACCGCGCCGATCATCTCCGAGCCGAACAGGATGTTGGCCGGGTCGATCACCTCGAAGAGCAGGTCGATGCCGGCCTGGTGGTAGACGCAGGTGTCGAAGAAGACGTTGCCCATCAGGCTCGCCAGCGTGGCGCTGTCCGGCCCGGGCCGCCCGAGCATGTCGGCCAAGCCGCGGAAGCGACCCCAGTGGTAGGGCACGGCGCCGCCGCCGTGCGGGATCACGAACCGCAGCTCGGGCAGGTCGGTGAACAGATCGGCCTGCAGGAACTGCATGAACGCGGTCGTGTCGGCGTTCAGGTAGTGCGCGCCGGTGGCGTGGAACGCCGGGTTGGTGCTGGCCGAGACGTGCACCATCGCGGGCACGTCAAGCTCGATCATCGCCTCGTAGAAGGGGTACCAGCTCTTGTCGGTCAGCGGTGGCGCGGTCCAGTTGCCGCCGCTCGGGTCGGGGTTGAGGTTGCAGCCGACGAAGCCCAGCTCCAGGACGCAGCGGCGCAGCTCGTCCACCGAGTGCCCGATCGGCACGCCGGGTGACTGGGGCAGTTGGCAGACCGGGGCGAACCGCGACGGGTAGAGCTGCACGACCCGGTGGACCAGGTCGTTGCAGGCACGGGCCCAGGCCGCGCTGACCGCCTCGTCGCCGACATGGTGGGCCATCGCGGAGGCCCGAGGGGAGAAGATCGTCAGGTCCACGCCGCGCTCGTCCATCAGCCGCAGCTGACCGTCCCGCACCGACTCCCGGACCTGGTCGTCCGAGATCACCGGGTACGGCGGGGGAGTGTCGGCGGCATCGAACGCCGCCCGCTGCAGATCGCGCCAAGCCGTGTGCGCCGAGGGCACCGTGGTGTAGTGACCGTGGCAGTCGATGATCACGGAGTTGTCTCCTCCCCGGTAGCGGGCACCAGGACCTCGCCGCGCATCAGCAGCCGGGCGGTACGCAGCAGGCCGGCCCGACGAACCTGCACCACGCCGTCCTCGACCAGCACGTCCAGGCTGACGGTGAAGTAACCCGTCGGGTGCTCGATGTCCAGCTCGACGCCACCGCTGGTCCCGGTCAGACCCGAGACCTCGGCCGCGACCGACCCGGGCACCAGGCACGCGGTCGCCACCGACACCGCGCCGAACACGCCGATGGCCTCGTGCACCCGGTGCGGGATGAAGGTCCGGGTCGCGACCGCGCCGCCGTGGCGGGCTGTCGCGAGCAGGCTCATCTTCGGCGTCGTGGCCGCGTGCACGTCGCCGAGGTTCATCAGTGGGCCGGCGGCCAACCGGATCGACTCCACCCGGGCGACCAGCTCGCTGTCGGCCTCCAGCTCCGCCGGGCTCTCCGCCCCGGTGATCCCGAGGTCCGCCGCCGCGATGCAGACCACCGGCATCCCGTTGTCGATGCAGGTCACCCGGACCCCGTCGACCTTGTCGACGGCGTTTCCGGTGGGCAGCAGTGCCCCGCAGGACGAACCGGCGACGTCGAGGAAGTCGATCGGGATCGGGGCGTGCCCGCCCGGGACGCCGTCGATGTGCGCGGTCCCGTCGTACCGCACCCGCCCGCCCGGGGTCTGCACGTGCGCCACGGCGATGTCGCCGGTGTTCAGCATCCGGATCCGCACCGGGGTCACCTCGCCGGCCGACGCCAGCAGCCCCTGCTCCAGGGCGAACGGCCCGACCCCGGCGAGCATGTTGCCGCAGTTCTGCCCGTCGGAGACCTCGGCCCGGTCCGGCCAGACCTGCAGGAACAGGTAGTCCACGTCGGTGTCCGCCTCGGCCGACGGCCCCACCACGGCGACCTTCGAGGTCAGCGGGTGGGCTCCGCCCACACCGTCGATCTGGCGCGGGTCGGGCGAGCCCATCGCGGCGCACAGCAGCGCGTCGCGCGCCGCGCGGTCCGCCGGCAGGTCGGACGCCAGGAAGAACAGCCCCTTGGAGGTGCCGCCCCGCATGACCGAGCAGCGCACGGCGAGCTGGTCCACTACGCGTCCCCCGCGTCCACTGCGTCCACGTAGCGCAGGCCCTTCGCGGCCAGGGCCTCGCGCATGCCGTAGATGTCCAGGCCGAGCTCCCCGGCGGCGAGCCGTTCCCGGGTCGCGGCCTCCTTCGCCTCCCGGGCCCGCGAGCTGTCCAGCACCGTCTTCGCCTCGGTGCGGCTCACCACGACCACCCCGTCGTCGTCGGCCAGGATCACGTCGCCGGGCCGGATCAGTCCGCCGCCGCAGACGACCGGGGTCTGCACGTTGCCGACGGTCTGTTTCACCGTGCCCTGGGCGCTGACCTCCGCCGACCACACCGGGAAGGCCATCTCGGTGAGCTCGGCGATGTCGCGGACCCCGGCGTCGATGACCAGGCCGACCACCCCGTGCGCCCGCAGGCTGGTGGCCAGCAGCTCACCGAAGTAGCCGTCGCCGCACGGGCTGGTCGGGGCGACCACCAGGATGTCCCCGGGCCGGGCCTGCTCGGCCGCGACGTGCAGCATCCAGTTGTCGCCCGGGGCGACCTCGCAGGTCAGCGCGGTACCGACGACCCGAACCGGGCGGTAGATCGGGCGCAGGCGGGAGGCGAGCAGCCCTCGGCGGCCCTGTGCCTCGTGCACGGTGGCGACGCCGAACTCGCCGAGCGCGGCCACCACATCGCTATCGGTACGCGGCGCGTTGCGGACCACGACGCTCATCCGATCAACCACTCCTTCAGTTGGGCCAGGCCCGTGCAGCATCTCGCCGCGCGGCCGGTCGGCGATCTAGACTTTCCACCCTGAGGTAAGAATTCTCGACCGATGGAGAGGTCATGGCCGACGGCAAGCCGGTGCCGACCAGCACCGCGCGGGCGTTGGCGGTACTGGACTGTTTCTCCACGAGGTCCCGGGTGCTGACCCTGTCCGAGATCGCCCGGATGCTCGGCCAGCCCATCTCCTCGACGCACCGGCAGTTGGGCGAACTGACGCGGTGGGGTGCGCTGGAACGCGACGAGCGCGGGCGCTACCAGGTCGGGCTGCACCTGTGGGAGATCGGCTCGCTGGCTCCGCGCAGTACCGACCTGCGTCATGCCGCCCTGCCGTTCATGGAGGACCTCTACGAGGTGACCCACGAGAACGTCCAGGTGGCGGTGCTGGACGGCGGTGAGGTCGTCTACGTCGAGCGGCTCTTCAGCCATCACGCCACCCGCATCATCGCGCGGCCCGGGCGGCGGCTGCCCTGGCACGTCACCGCGGTGGGCCGGGTGCTCCTGGCCCACGCGGACCAGGCGCTGGTCAACGAGGTGCTGGCCGAACCGCTGGAGCGGCGCACCGAGCACACGACGGTCGACCCCGACGAACTCCGCCGCGAGTTGGCGAAGATCAAGAAGAACGGTTACGCGATCACCGCCCGGCAGGTCGAACTGGTGTCCATGTCGGTCGCCGCGCCCATCAACGGCCCCGGTGGCGCCGGGGTGGTGGCGGCGTTGTCGATCATCGTCCCGGCCCGGGGCGCGGACGTGCCGCGGTTCGTGCCCGCGGTGCGCGCGGCGGCCAGGGGTATCTCCCGGGCGCTCGGCGCGTCCGGCGACCCGGATCCGCGCCCCTGACCGGTCGGGCCGTTCCGGCATGCTCCTGGCATGGCATTCCTGCAGTTGACCGCAATCATCGTCGAGGAGTACGACCCGGCCATCGCGTTCTTCGTCGACGCCCTCGGCTTCGAACTGGCCGAGGACTCGGCGGCGCTGACGACGGAGGGTGGCCAGCCGAAGCGGTGGGTCGTCGTCCGCCCGCCGGGTGCGCAGACCGGGATCCTGCTCGCGCGTGCCGACGGTGCGGTCCAGGCGGCCGCGATCGGCAACCAGGTCGCCGGGCGGGTGGGCTTCTTCCTGCGGGTCGACGACTTCGACGAGGCCTACGGGCGGCTGAGCGCGGCCGGCGTCGAGTTCGTGGGCGCCCCGAGGGCGGAGCCGTACGGCCGGGTGGTGGTGTTCCTCGACATCGCCGGCAACCGGTGGGACCTGCTCGGACCTGGTTGATCGCCGGTGCGCCCCGGAGCCGCGCCGGGGGAGAGCTACCGTGGGCAGCGGGATCCGAGGCGACCGAGGAGGCTGCGCTGCACCCGAAGCGTGTGCTGGTGGTGGCGGCCCTGCTGTTGGTGCTGCTCGCGGGGCTGGCCGTCGCCAGCGTGTGGGGTGGGCACGGTCAGCGCCCGGCGGCCCTGCCGGCCGGAGCGCCCGCCGCGTCGCCCGCCGGCACACCGACCCCGGCCGCGCCGAGCACTCCCCAGTGGGCCGGGCCCCGGCCGCCCCAGGTCGACCCGGCGCTGATGATCGGCCGGGCGGACGCCCCGGTGACGGTCGTGGAGTTCGCGGACTACCAGTGCCCGTACTGCGGCGAGTTCGCGCGCACCGTGCAGCCGGCGCTGCTGGCCAAGTACGTCGACACCGGCGTGCTGCGGCTGGTGTGGCGGGACTTCCCGTACTACGGCGCCCAGTCGGTCGACGCGGCGGTGGCCGCGCGCGCCGCCGGGCAACAGGGCAAGTTCTGGCCGTTCCACGACGCGCTGTACGCCCACCAGCCGCCGCTGCGCAGCGGGCGGCTCACCGGCGGCTACCTGGACGGACTGGCCGGCGGGTTGGGACTGGATGTGGCCCGCTTCGACCTGGCACGCCGAGATCCGGCGTTGCGTGACACCGTGGCGGCCGACTTCGCCTTCGGGCAGCAACTGGGTGTGCCGGGCACACCGTCGTTCCTGGTCAACGGGTCGCCGGAGATCTTCGGCTCGCAACCGTTGAGCACGTTCGAGCACGCCATCGAGCAGGCCCGGGGCCAGGTGCCCGGCGGCGCACCACCGCGGTGAGCGAGATCGGCTACGCCGGTGCGTTCCTCGGTGGGCTGCTGGCGCTGCTCAGTCCCTGCGGGGCACTGCTGCTGCCGGCGTTCCTCGCCTACGCCTTCCCGTCGCACGCGCGGTTGGCCGGCCGCACGCTCGTGCTGTACCTGGGGTTGTCGGCGGTGCTGGTGCCGCTCGGCATCGGGTCGGCGGCGGCCAGCCAGCTCGTCTACGGTCACCAGACCGCGCTCGCGACGATCGCCGGCGTGCTGCTGATCGGCTTCGGCGTGGTCGAGCTGGTCGGCGGCGGCTTCCAGATCGGCCCGTTGGCGCGTCTGTTGGCCCGGGTCCGCGGTGACTCGGTACCCGCGGTGTTCGCGCTCGGCGCGGTCTCCGGGCTGGCCGGGTTCTGCTCCGGGCCGATCCTCGGCGCGGTCCTCACCGTGGCGGCCACGTCCGGCCGGACCGTGTACGGCGGGGCGCTGCTGGCCGTGTACGGCGCCGGCATGGCCGCTCCGCTGTTCGTGCTGGCCGCCCTGTGGGACCGTTTCGACCTCGCCCACCTGCGCTGGTTGCGCGGCTACGGCGTACGCATCGGGCTGTGGCGGGTGCACACCACGGCGCTGTTGTCCGGGCTCATCTTCGTGGCCCTCGGCGTGCTGTTCCTGACCTATCGCGGTACCGGCGGGCTCACCGCTCTGTTCGAACCCCCCGCCGTGGTGCGCTGGCAGGAGCGGGCCCAGCAGACGATCAGCGAGCTGCAGTCCAGGCTGCCCGACCTGGCGCTGCTCGCGATCATCGCGGCCGCCGCGATGATCGTGACCGCGGTGCTGCTGCGCCGGCACGCCCGGAGGCTTTCGGCTGGTCAACCCACTACGGACCCAGCTGAGGACTAAGCGGCGCGACCGGGCCCGCGGCTCACCGGGTGATCGGCTCCCGGCTGTGCGGGACCTCCACATCCCACTCACATCTCGCTCACAGCGCACTGGCTGGCCCGGGGTAGAGCGTGTGCTCTGAACGGTGGTGCATCAAGTGGCTGATCATCGTCGGGTGATCAGGATTGGGGTGGTTGGCGTGGTGCAGGGTGGCGGCGCGGTCCAGGAGGATCGGGCACGGCGCGGGTCGGGGTACGGACGATCGGTCAAGCTGTCCGCTCTGCTCGGCGCGGTCGTGGTGCTGGCGGTCGGGTGCTCGAAGGCCGCGCCCGAGCCGATCCCGCCGGCACAGCAGCAGCCGCAGGCCGGTTCGAAGCAGCTGACCATCTGGTTGACCGGTTACTCCTGGCAGGACAACACGCCGCCCGGTTCGTCGGTCGTGGGTGAGCCGGTGTTGCACAAGCAGGCCGATGGGCAGGGTACGTTCGCGGACCCGATCACGGTGGCGGTGCCTGGTCATGAGGGCAAGATGGCGTGGCAGCCGGGGACGAAGTTCTATCTGCCGACGGTGCAGCGGTATGTGATCGTGGAGGACTCCGGTGCGGCGAAGCAGCCGGCGGGTACCGATACGCACCTGGACATGTGGATCGGTGGCCAGGACGGCACCAAGCAGGCGACCGATGACTGCGAGAACACCTTCACCGGCAGGGTGGCGGCCCAGGCCGACCCGCCGGACAACCTGCCGGTGATGGCCGGTCCGATCTTCGCCAACCAGAAGTGCAACATCCCCGCCCAGCCGGCGAACATGGGGACCTACGCGGACAGTGACGACAGCGGCAGCGGCGACGACAGCAGTGACGACGGCGGCGACAGCGGCAGCGGCGACAACTAGGAGTCTGCCTCGAGCTCGACGTGGCGCCGGTCCGGAACTCGGACCGGCGCCACTCCCGTGCGCGGCCCGGCCCCGCCGCGGCGAGGCGCACCGCCGGTTGCGCTGAGGCCCACCAAGTCGCGCCCCGAAATCTGTGGCGGCGCCGGGGCAGCCGGACAGACTTCCCTGCACAAGGCCGCCGCCTGGACCACCGCATCGGTCGGAGTGGGCCTGTTGCGACACCGCGCACGAAGTGCCGGTCGCTGGAGATGCCCGTGCGCTACGCCGTCGTCATCGCGCCGGCGGGAACCGAACGCCTCTCCACCTGATCGGAGCCCCTCGTGCGCGCAGTCCGCCCGGCCCAGGCCGGCAACGCACGGTGGTGGGCAGTCCTGCTCGCCGTGATCGCCGTGACCAGCACCGCGTGCGCCGCCGCCCCGCCCGCCGCCGGCGGCTCGGGCGATGTCGGTCGGTTCGCCGCGCTCAGCAACGTGGCAACCGACCCCGGCGCCGCCGCGAAGGTGCCGGCCCGGGTCACCCAGGCCGGCAAGCTCGTCGTGGTGATGAACGTGTCGAGGTACTGGACTCCGACGCGCGCCGACCGTCGTCGGGGTGTCGGTCAAGGTCGCCGGCGCGGTGCGGTCGAGCCCGGTCGAGGACCCGGACCAGGTGGTACGCCGGCAGGACCGCGCCGAGATCGCGGCGATGTCCTCGGCCGTGAGCGAGGTGCTGCCCGGCCTGCACCCGCACCCGGTGCGCACGGATGCCTACACCGACCTCTACAGCTCTGACGGCGCACCGCTCGTCGGCAGGACCGCCGTCGGGGGGCGGCTGCTCGTCGCCTCCGGGTTCTCCGGTCGCGGCTTCAAGTACGCCCCGGCCCTCGCCTCGGTTGTCGCGGACGCCCTGGTGGGTCGCACCGAGGTCCCGCTCGATTTCATGGCGCGAGGGCGACTGGTGAGTCACTAGGCAACCACAGGGCGTGACACCCTGCCTGACCTGTCGCTCAGGTAGGTTCTTGCGAAGTGGAACTTGTCACATCACGCCTCGTTTGAGGCTCGCAGGTATCAGGGTTGCGTATGCCCAACCACGCACAGAGCCTGTCCAGCCAATCACCCGAGTGGTACGACGAGCTGGTGCAGCTCCACGTCCTCGCCGAGAGCGGGGACACGGTGGCCGCCGCGACGGCCGAACGCTGGATCAACTCCGACGCCGATGCGCGCAAGGTGTGGGAAGACGTGGAGCGGACCTGCGACCGGGTACGCGCGGACGCGCTGCCGACCTCGGCCAACTAGGGCAGCTTGCCGGCCGGGCGGTTTCCCGGCGCCAGCCGGGGGCGTCGAGCGCATAACCACTGACGGCGCCACCGGCCAGGTGGTGCCGCAGGTCGGGGCGCACCAGCAGCAGCGCGGCAACGGCGGCCATCGACAGACCAGCGACCGGGTCGCGGCGCACCGGGGTCAGCTCTTCGATGCTGCCCCGGTACCTCCCGGTGCGGGTGACCACGGCGCCCAGCTCGGCCAGCACCGCACGGCGACGGTGCGCTCCGACCAGGGCGAGCAGCAGCTGGTGGGTGCGCACTCCGGGGCGCCCGTCCGGGCGGGCCGCCGGGCTCGAGGCACAGGCGATCTTCAGGTATGCGCCGACCAGGTCGAGCCCGCCGCCATGGCGTTTCCCGGCTCCACCAGCCGGGGGTTGACGTCGATGACTACCGGGCCGCTCGCGGGCCTCAGTGTCGGCAGCGACCAGCTCGATGCCGATCTCGACTGGTTCGGCGAGCAGCTCCTGGGCGCGGTCGGCGGCGGCACCGAGGGGCCGTGACCGGCGCAATTCGGGAACAATCCGCAGGTCGCAGGGGTTGTACGTAGCGCATCCCCAACAATGTAGAGGCGGCGTGAGCCATGAAGGGTGATCGCGTAGAGATCGTCATCGACGCCGGCAGCGGCACCACGAAGACCTACGACATTGTCGCGACCCGGGCTGGTCGCAAGGTCGGCATCGCGCACTCGCGGGGCGTCATCGAGGTATCCGAGACCACTCGGGGCGGCAGCACGGTGCGCACCGCGCGGTTCCTCTCCAACCGGGTGCTCGCACTGGTCGAGCACCCGAGCGCGGACAGCCCGGTCGGCGAGGAGATCGCACCGATGCTGCGCTCGATCTGAGTCACCGGTCACCCGGTGGTCGACGGGCTGCGTGTGCCGTTCAGGATGAGGCCCACCGCGCCGAGGTAGCCGCGCAGCGTGTCCGGGTCGGTCAGGTCGACCAGACCGTTGGTGAACACCATCGAGATGGCCACCCGGCTCAACGCATCGATCAGCAGTCGGGGGTCGACGTCCGGCAGCTCGCCGGAGTCGATCCGGCGCTGCAGGTGCGGCCGGGTCACCAGCTCGACCCGCTCGATGAGCACCCCGGCGTGTGTGGTGAACGACGGCAGCACCTGTTCGGGAACGTCGCGCAGCGCGGCCCGCAGCAGTGGGTGGTTGCGCGCGTGGTCCACGACGAAGGTCAGCACTGTGACCAGGTGCTCACCGATCGGGGCCGGCGCTTCGAGGATCGGCGCGAGCAGCTCCAGGAACCTGGTCAGCTCGCGGTGGATCAGCGCATTGCTGATGGCGTCCTGGTCGCCGACGTACTTGTACAGCGTGGGGCGCGACAGCCCGGCGCGCGCGGCGATCGTGGAGTGCAGGCGGCCACTGCGGAAACCACCGTCGAGCAGGCACCCCTCGGCGGCGTCCAGGATGCGCGCCCGGATCTCCGTCGCCTTGTCCACCCGGACCCCCGTTGACAGATTTGCGGAATTTGTAATCGTAGCCGTTGACCGGCGACCCCCGCATGTTTACGGTTCTTGTTAATTCGTAAACCGGATCGGGGAGGTCGCCGTGGGAGTGTCCGAGCGGGAACAGGTCGCGCAGCGGTTGATCGGCGGCTCCCTGAAGCGATCCTTCGACCCGGGGGTGGACATCGCGTGGGATGCGCCGCTGGAGGACGACAAGTGGTTCCGGTCGCCGGAGGCGGTGTCGCTCTTCGGCACCCCGCTGTGGGAGGCCATGACCGATGAGCAGCGCCGGACCCTGGCCCGCGAGGAGACTGCCAACACGCTGAGCATGGGCGTGTGGTTCGAGAACACGCTGAACCAGGGCCTGCTGCGGACCATGCTGTTCCAGGACCCGACCTCGGCGCACGTGCACTACTCGCTGATCGAACTGGGCGACGAGACCCGGCACATGATGATGTTCGGGCGGGCGGTGGCCCGGATGGGCGCCCGGCCGTACCGGCTCACCCGGTCCCAGGCACTGGCTGTGCAGGCATTTCCGCTCGTCTACCGGGGACTGTTCCTCTGGGTGGCGGCGCTCTGCGGCGAGGAGTGGATCGACCAGGCGCAACGCGACCAGATGCGGAACCCGGTCGTCCAGCCGCTGATCCGCCGGCTGATGCAGATCCACGTCACCGAGGAGGCGCGGCACATCAAGTTCGCCCGTGAAGGAGTGCGTCGACGGGTGCAACGGGCTCCCCGGTGGGAGAGGGCGTTCGCCCGCAACGCCAACGGGCTGGCCGCGTTCGTGATCCACCGGATGAGCGTGAGCCGCGAGGTGTACCGGCGCTGCGGGCTCGACCCGAGCGAGGCGGTCCGCCAGGCCATGGCCAACCCGCACCTCCTGGAGCCCCGGCAGCGCTACTTCGCCCCGATGCGGGAGTTCTTCGAGGGGCAGGGCCTGCTCAACGGGTTCTCCCGCGCTGTCTGGCGGCGCTACGGGTTCATCGCCTGACCCTGGCGCGTTCGCCGAGGCCGGATTCCGGGTATCGCAGAGGGGAGGGCGACCAGCGGGAGGTGAGCCGTGGCCATGGCGGAGTCGCTGGACCGTCAGCAGCGCCAACGGAAATGGTTGTCCTGGCCGTTGGCGGTGCTCTACAAGCTGATCGACGACCAGGCCACCTCCCTGGCCGCCATGATCACCTACTACGGCTTCGTGTCGCTGTTCCCGCTGCTGCTGCTCCTGGTGACCTGCCTGGGCTTCGCGATGACCGGTGATGCCGCGCTGCAACAGGCGGTGCTGCACTCCGCGCTGCGCGAGTTCCCGATCATCGGCGACCAGATCGGAGAGAACGTGCACTCGTTGCACGGCACCACCGCCGGAGCGGTCGTCGGCGTGGCCGGGAGCATCTACGGGGCGCTCGGCGTTGCCCTGGCCACGCAGAACGCCATGAACAAGATCTGGGCCGTCCCGCGCGCCGACCGGCCGAGCCTGCTCGCCGCCTACGGTCGGGGGCTCGGGCTGCTCGCGGTGCTGGGTGCCGAGGTCGTGGTGGGCACCGCGTTCTCCGCGCTGGTCACCGCCGTACAGACCGATCGGGGTGGTGGCGTCGCCGCGGCGGTGAGCGCTGCCGCCGCCCTGGGTTCGGTGGCCATCAACGCCGTGCTGCTCACGCTCGCCTACCGCGTACTCACCGCGAACCGTCCGCCGCTGCGACAGCTGTGGCCCGGTGCGCTGACGGCGGCCGTGCTGTGGGAGGTGTTGCTGGCCGTCGGTGCGTACCTGGTCGGGCACGAGCTGCGTGGAGCGAGCGCGACCTACGGCCTGTTCGGCATCGTGCTCGGCCTGATCGGCTGGCTGTACCTCGGCGCGCTCATCCTGGTGCTCGGCGCCGAGATCAACGCCGTGCGCGCGCACCGGCTCTACCCACGCAGCCTGCTCGCCCCCGATCCGAACGACCGGAGCCTGACGCCCGCCGACCGTCGGGCCTATGCCGCATACGCCCGAACCGAACGGCAGAAGACCTACCAAACGGTGCAGAGCGAGTTCAGTCCGCCGCCGACTCCCCGCACGGGGGGCACCGAGAGCTAGTGCGTCGGGATCACGCGGTCGAGGCCCCGGCGGGCGGCCCGCGGCTACCCCGGTAGGGTGCTGCTCCCTCGGCATCCGGATGAGTCCTGGAGATCCGTCAGCCGACCGTTGTGAGGGGGCACTGTCGCCGTGCATGACGTGGACAGTCCGACCGATCCGCTCCAGCCGGTCACGCCGGTCACGCCGACCAGTCCGGTCGAGGAGACCTGGTCGCAGTGGTTCCGCTGCAGGTACCTGGTCGACGGTTGCCCCTGGGGTGCCCAGTTCCAGCCCGGCCAGCTCGAGGCCGCTGAGCGGTTGCGCGACGAGCACGAGCTCAACTGCGGATTCCGCTTCGACGCTCCGTAGGGGTCGATTCGGGGCATTGCGGCGGCCCCGACGGAACGGCGCGCTCCCGGCTGGACGATCGACGCCCGCGGCGCCGGGCATCTCGACGCCGGCGGCGCCGCGCACCTCGTGGTGCGCCTAAGACGCGAAACCTGTGCCTTCTTGTCGTACGGCTCTTGTGATGGCCGCAACACTGGCGTACCGTCCGCAGAACATTCGACATCGTCGAATGAGCTTCGAGAATGTCCGGACTGGAGCCGGGTCGCTCGCGAGCACATCCAGCAGCACCTCGGGAGGGTGTTATGGACGAGCCAACGATGGTTCAGCGGTTGTCGGCCGAGGCGATCGGCACCGCGTTCCTGGTCTTCATCGGTGTCGGCGCGGTCCCGGCGACGCTCATCGTGAACGGTGGCGCCCCGTTCACGATGGCGGATCTGGGCATGATCTCTTTCGCATTCGCCACCGTGGTCGTGGCCACCGTCTACGCTCTGGGTCACGTGTCGGGCAACCACATCAATCCCGCCGTCACGCTCGGGCTCGCGGTGACCGGCAAGTTCCCCTGGTCGCGGGTCCCGGCGTACTGGGCCGCACAGGTTCTCGGGGCGATCCTGGGCGCGGGCGCGATCCTGGGTGTGCTCGGGCCGAAGGCCAGCGAGGTGGGCCTCGGCGTCGCCAGCTACTCCGCCGGCGTCGGCACCGGGCAGGCCTTCTTCGCCGAGTTCGTCGGCACGTTCATCCTGGTCTTCACCGTGTTCGGGGTGATCCACCGCAAGGCCGCCGCCGGCTTTGCGGGGCTCGCCATCGGGTTCGTCGTCTTCGCCGCGATCATCCCGGTCGCCCCGGCGACCGGCGCCGCGATCAACCCCGCCCGCGCCTTCGGGCCCATGCTCGTCCAGCAGCTCGCCGGCGGCACCGTGACCTGGAGCCAGCTGCCGGTCTACCTGCTCGCCGAGCTCGCCGCGGGTGCGCTGGCCGGCCTCGTCTACGGCGCGATATCGCGCACCCGCGCGGACCGTGCGGGATCAGCTGTCGAGATTCAGGAGCCTCAACCCGCCGCGAGCACCGCCCACGCCTAGGAGGGCCCTGAATGATGCCGCTCGTCGCGAGCGGTGATCCAGTTGGATGCGTCGCAAGGCTTGTGTCGTCCTCGGAGTGACCGATACCGCTGTTGTGTCGGCCACTCCGAGGACAACGCCGCGAGGCGCCGACTGGGCGCGCAGCAGAGCATGCATTGTTCAGGGGTCTCCCAGTGAGGTTGCGCCTCCCGACGCTCACGCCGGGGAATCGCGGTCCTGATCGACAGATCGCCGCCCGCCGCTACGCCGCGACAGTCACATTCGGTGACCTGAGGGGTGCGTCGAAAGTAACCTGAGTCTTGACTTCGGCGAAAAATACCGGACTGACGTTGGTCTCGGTGACAATGGACGCGCCAGGGGCCGACGCCAGGCAGCCTGGCGGTGACGCGGTGCTACCCCTCGGTGGCATTGCGGTGGTCCTGTCTAGGGTGACCGGCCGTGCCACCTCAACATGGCTGGCCAGGACCCCATTTCTCCCCACGCCCGAGGATCTCTAGGGACAACTGTCCCGCCGCCGGGCCCGTGAGTGGCGATGGCCGCCCAGTGCTGACCTGCGGTGACGGACAACGGATGACTCTTGTCCGGTGTCCTGTTAAGTTGCTCACATGGATCCCCGAGTCGAGCTTGCGGCGCTCACCGGCCGCATCGCCTATCACGTGGTCAAGGAGCGGATCACCAAGCCGCGGCCGACCAACCTGCGGGCCGTCCCGCCCTCGCCCGACCACCTGACCGACGAGTGGCTGACCCTCGCGCTCTGCGACGGCGTCCGCGGTGCCCGGGTGCTGCGCCACGACCTCGGCGGGCGCGACGACGGCACGTCATCGCGCCGACGGCTGACGATCACCTACAACGAGGCCGGTACCGCGGCGGGGCTCCCCACCCAGCTGTTCACGAAGTCAGGGCCGACGTTCAAGACCCGCCTGGTGTCGGCGGCCGCCGGCCTGAGCCGGATCGAGGCCAACTTCTACGCACAGGTCCGGCCCGGGCTGGACATCGAGGCGCCGCCCACCCGCTACTCGGCCTACGACCCGGTCTCCAACCGGCAGCTGCTGATCGTCGACGACCTGGCCGCCACCGAGGGCGCGGTCTTCGGCACCGTCCTGACCCGCACGCTGACCCGCGAGCAGGCCGAGGACGTCGTCGATACCCTCGCCAGCCTGCACGTGGCGTTCTGGGAGAAGCCGCTGCGGAAGATGTACGGCAGCTGGCTGTGGAACTCGTACGACTTCATGGCCACCCTGAACGTCACCATCGGCGCGGCGGCACGCATCCTCAGCGGTTTCGAGCGCGGCCGTGACGTCATTCCGGCTCGGTTGTACGACCGCCGCCACGAGGTCCCGGATGCGATGATGCGCTCTCTGGAGATCAACATCAGCGGTCCCCAGACGATGTTGCACTCCGACGTGCACCCCGGTAACTGGTACGTGACGAGGGACGGCCGGATGGGGCTGTGCGACTGGCAGTGCGTGGTCCAGGGCGGCTGGGCGCGCGACATCGCCTATGCGCTGGCGTCGGGCCTTCCCCCGGCGGACCGCCGTGCGTGGGAGCGCGACCTGGTGGACCGGCACGGCAAGCGGCTCGCCGAGGCCGGTATCGCCGCACCCTCGCCCGAGGACGCCTTCCTGGCCTACCGCCAGCAGATGCCGCACGCCATGTTCATGTGGCTGGGCACCCTGGGGCGGCACTGGGCCCAGCCCGACTACCAGCCGCACGACATCGTGATGGAGTCGGTCCGGCGTATCTGCGTCGCCGCCGACGACCTGGAGACCCTGGACGCGATCAACGAGCGGCCCGTGCTGGCCCAGGCCTGAGGAGGAGTCATGTACAGCGCCCAGGACCTGCTCGCGAGCATCGACCAGCACAAGTGGCCGGTGCTGATCGTCTGCGCATTCGCCATGATCGGCAACTACATCTTCTTCATCGAGGCGTTCCGGGTCGCCCGCCGGGACAAGATCGTGACGATTCCGATCTTCTGCACGATGTTCTGGTTCGCGCACGACCTGTCCTTCGTCTACCGGTTCGACGACTGGTTCAACAAGATCGACCATTGGTACGTGAAGCTGTTCTGGGCGGCGCTCGTGCTGACGGTGATCTTCGAGACGGTCTACCTCGCCCAGGTGCTCCAGTACGGCCGCCGGGAGCTGCTGCCGAGAGCAAGCCAGGCCCAGTTCGCCGCGCTGGTCGTCGCCGGGGTGATCGGCGCCTGCGTGTGCTGGGAAGCGGTGAAGTACGCCCTCGACGACCCGATCTACGCGGCCAGCTTCGGCATCGCCAACCTCTCCTATCCGCTGATGGGCACCGCGCTGGCTGTGCGGCGCCGGTCGATGGCCGGTCAGACGCCGATCATCTGGGTCGGCTATCTGATCCTCGTCGTATGCTGGGCGGGTGCGAACACACTCTGGTTCGGCGACGCGTTCCGGTCGACGCAATGGGTGCTGCTCGACCTCTGCTGCCTGCTCGGCGGCCTCGGGTTGCTGTACGCGAGCATCCGCTGGCGCGCGCCGGTGAGCGAGCAGCGCGAGCCGTCGGCCCAGCTGGTTTGACGGCCACCGAGACGGACGTCGTGGCGCGCATCCTGCGCGCCGCCGAGGCGTCGATCGAGCACTTCGGCCTGCAGCGCTTCACCATGGGCGACGTGGCGAAGGCGTCCGGGGTGCGCCGTCAGGCGCTCTACGACCACGTCGGTGGCCGCGACGACCTGGTGCGCGCCGTCCTCGCGGCCAAGGCCCGCCGGCTGCGGGAACGCGCCACCGAGGTGATCGACCGCCAGCGCTACTTCGCCAGCAAGGTCGTCGAGGGTCTGCTGTTCATCGTCGAGGACTCACTCGCCGAGCCCTACATGCAGGGACTGGTCGGCGAGGGCGAGTTCGCGATGATCAGCAAGATCGTCGGTGCGGACCGGCTGATGCCGAAGCTGACCGGGGAGATCTGGCGCCCGGTACTGGAGGCGGCCGAGCGCGACGGTCACCTCGTGGCCGGCCACAACTACGACGACATCGAGCGGTGGCTCACCTACGTGACGCTCATGCTCGTCGGGTCGCGCGCCCAGAGCGTCTCCGACGAACAGAGCGACCGCCGGCTGCTCGCCCGGATGCTGTTGCCCGCGCTGGTGCGCTGACCGAGCGGTCCGTGCGTGCGGCTCAGCCCGGGACGAGATGTTCGCGCGTCGCGGCGTAGATGGCATAGAGATCGCCGCCGGTGAAGTGGTGGGCCGCGATCGACTCGAGCGCCGGCGTCGCGTTGACCGCCACGGTGTGGCGCAGGTGCTCGAACAGCGGGATGTCCGAGCCGGAGTCGCCGTAGGCGATGCACCGTTCGGTGTCGATGCCGTGCTTCGCGAGCAGTGCATCGACGATGGTGACCTTGTCCGCCGGGGTGAGGATGCCGGCGGGGTCCGGTGCTCGGCGCATGGGCAGCGCGGGGAAGCGGGACGCGTGGACGTCGTCGGCGCCGACGGTGCGGAGCAGGTCGGCGAAGAAGTCGGGGGACATGGTGACCACGGCGGAGAACTCGTTGCGGTCCCTGATGTCGGTGAGCACCTCGGCCATCCCGTCGATCCACGGGCTGCGGCGGCCCAGGCCGCGCTCGTGGCGGCGGAGGCAGCCGAGGCGGGCCCGGAGGTCCTGGAGCCGGCCTGACCGGTGCCGCGGCCGCCGGTCAGGCCGGGTACTTGGCGTGCAGCAGGTCGAGCACCGGGAAGAGGTACTCGGCGAACCCGGCCGGGTCCTCGGACATCGGGAAATGCCCCCGCCCGGGCATCTCGATCAGCTCACCGCCCAGCTGTTCGGCGGCCGCCCTGCTCATCTCCGTCGTCGCCGAGTAGTCGTACTCGCCGCTGAAGACGTACAGCGGGCAGCCGGCCGGCCCGAGGTCCCCGGCGTACCGGGGCAGGTCCTGGGAGTAGAAGTACGTGTCGCCCTGGTAGATGCCGGGGCCGGACTGCGCGTACCCCCACAGCGTCTGCGCCCTCGGCCCGGCCGGGCTGCCCGGCGCGATCAGGCCGCCGACCCAGCTAGTGAGGAACGCGGAGTGGTCGACGTCGGCGCGGTGCGTCCAGTCGACGAAGCGGCCCGGGTTGCCCAGCCCGCCCTCCAGCGCGCAGACCCCGGTGAACCGCTCGCCGTACCGGCTGGCCAGGTACAGCGCGATGGCGCCACCCATCGAGCAGCCCAGCAGCACCGGGCGGCTCAGTCGCAGTGCGTCCGACACGGCGAGCACGGTGGCGGCATAGGTCTCGGTGGTGAGGGCGTAGCGCTGTGTCTGCCAGTCCTCCGGTGGGTCGGACCGGCCGTGCCAGGGCAGGTCGAAGGCGACGACCCGGTAGTGGCTGGTGAGCTCGGGGTCCTCGAGCAGGTGGCGGAACTGGCGGGAGTCGGCGCCGGCGGTGTGCAGGCACAGCAGCGGCACCCCGGCGCCGGCCGACTCGACGTAGATGCGCCGTACCTCGCCCTCGATCTCGACGGTCAGATACCGGCCCTCGATCGGGCCCAGTCCCAGCGGTGCCTGTCGCGGTGCCGGTCGAACCGGCGGTGCCACCCGGCCGTGCGCCCTGACGGCCTCGATGACCCGGTCGAGCGCGCCGGCCGCGCGGGCCCAGACCTCACGGCTGCCCCGCACCCGGTCCGCGCCGCGTGTCGCCACAAGCGCCTGTGCCGAGGTGTTGCCCCTGGTCACCGGCAGGGCGCAGAACTCCGACCACTCGGTGGCGGAGATGCTGAAGCTGAAGTCCCAGCTGGAGTTGATCGAGACGTCGTCGGCGAGGGATAGCTCGCCGTCGGCGACCCGCACGCCGAAGCGGAGGTCGCCGATCTCCAGCAGGGCCGACCACGGGTGGCAGGCAGGCAGCCCGGCCAGTGTCACGGCGGCTGAAGCGTCCCGGACATCCTCGAGCGAGGGGACCATCGGTACCTCCCTGTTGACCCAAGCCGTTGACCCAGGATTGTTCGACCGTCAGACGATTTCAGGCCGAGTGCGGGAGGTGCAAGGCCTTGACCGAGTTAAATCGGGCGGATTACCGTCGGCGCCAGATTGTCGGACGAACAGACAGGAACGATCGACCGCCGAGCTGAACTGACTCAGCGCGGCGGCCACCACGCAACGTTGCGGCGACGGATGGGGCCCCAGATGGCACACACTGGTCGGGCTGCCAGGTTGGACCTGGAGCGGCAGTCCCCGGACTTGGCCGCGAAGCGGCGCTCCGCCACCCTGGGGGCCTTCTTCGCCGAGTTCGTCGACATGTTCGACATCTACCTGCCCACCGTGATCCTGACGCCGGCGCTGATGTACTTCCAGCCCGCCCAGCTGTCGCCGGGGCTCGCCGGGATCCTGACCTCGCTGGTCTTCGCGACGACCCTGGTCGGGCGCCCGGTCGGAGCGGCGATCTTCGGCGCGCTGGCGGACCGGATCGGCCGCCGCAAGACCACCATCGCCTCCGTCTCCGGGTTCGGTGTCATCACCTTGCTGATCGCCTTCGTGCCCGGTTACACGACACTGGGCATCGCGTCCTACTGGCTGCTGATCGTGTTGCGCTTCCTGGACGGGATCTGCCTCGGCGGCGGCTACACCGGTGCGCTGCCGCTGGCGATGGAGTACTCGCCGAAGCACCGGCGCGGCCTGCTCGGCGGCGTGATCCTGGCGGCGTTCCCGCTCGCCTACATCGTCATCAACCTGGTCGGCATGGCGTCGTTCGCGATCTTCCCGCTGGCCGGACCGGACTCGCCGTACGCGGTGTGGGGCTGGCGGATCCCGTTCGTGCTCGGTTCGTTGCTGGCCTTGGCGCTGGCGGTCTACTACGTGCGGAGCGTGTCGGAGTCGGAGATCTGGGAGGCGTCGGAAAAGAAGTCGTTCCCGCTGCGCAACCTGCTGAAAGGCAGCACCGGCAAGAGCTTCCTGCAGGTGTTCACGATGATGACCGGCTTCTGGCTGACCCAGAACCTGGTCACCCTGTACCTGCCGACCACCGTCCTGCACACCTTCCTGAAGCTGTCGAACACCCAGTTGACCCTCACGCTGCTCATCGCCTACGCGTGCCTGGTGGTCAGCTACATCGGCTCCGGGATCCTCGGGCAGCGGATCGGCCGGCGGCGGTTCTTCATGATCCTCGGACCGTCCATCGCGATCTTCGGTTCGGTGCTGCTGGCGCTGCTCGTGACCGGGACCGGGCTGTCGTTCGGGATGGTCGTCCTGTTGGTGTGCGCCTTCTCCGTGCTGGTCACCGCGCCGTGGGGCGTCGTGCTCCCGTACATCAACGAACGTTTCCACACCGACGTCCGCGCCTCCGGCTTCGGGCTCGGCTTCAGCGTTTCGGTGATCATCCCGTCGTTCTACGCGTTCTACCTCGAAGGGCTCGGGCAGTTCATGCCCTATGCGCTGGCGTCCATCGTGCTGCTGGTCATCGGCGGGGTCCTGGGCGCGGTGGGCGCGGCGGCGGGTCCGGAGACGAAGGATGTGGACTTCACCCGGAGCACCTGAGAAGCCGGGGGCACCCGTGCAGTGGGCGTGACAGAATGTCAGACGAGTAGACAATCGGAGGCATGGCGCGGTGAGTGGTTACGAGGTGCTGGCGGTCCGCTACGGCACCAGGGTGGCGCGCAAGTCCGAGTCGTACCTCAACTACCACGTCTACGGCGAGCCCGACGTCGAGCTGCCGATGGACTACTTCTTCTGGGTCGTGCGCAACGCCGAGCGCACCGTGGTGGTGGACTGCGGATTCGGCGCGGCGGCCGGGCGCCGGCGGGGCCGTACCCAGCTGGTCGACCCGGCCGATGCGCTGCGTGGTCTCGGTATCGACCCGGCCGAGGTGAGCCAGCTGGTGGTGACCCACGCGCACTACGACCACATCGGCAACCTGGACCGGTTCCCCGCCGCCGAGATCGTGATCGCCCGCCGGGAGTTCGAGTTCTGGACCGGTCCCTACGCCGGCCGGGGCCAGTTCGCGCACTCCACCGAGGCCGACGAGCTGGCCCGGCTGGCCGGCCTGCGGGCCGAGGGGCGGCTGCGGCTGGTGGAGGACACTCTCGACCTCGCGCCCGGCCTGGAGCTGGTCGTGGTCGGCGGGCACACCCCCGGCCAGCTGGTCGCGCAGGTCGCGGTGGACGGCGGTGCCGCCGTGCTGGCCGCGGACGCGCTGCACTTCTACGAGGAGCTGGAGCGGGACCGGCCCTTCTTCGTCGTCGCCGACCTGCGGGACATGTACCGCGGGTTCGACCTGCTGCGCGAGATGACCGCCGACCCGGGCCGGCTGCTGGTGCCCGGCCACGACGCACGGGTGGGCGCGCTGTTCCCGGACCGGCTCACCGGGCTGCCCGGTGGGCTCGACGACCTGGTCGTGCGCATCGCCGGCCGGCGCGGGAAGGACTGAGCTCGACGTGAACGAGCGGAAGGAAAGCGCCGGGATGACACGCGGAACGGTCGGTTTCGTCGGCCTGGGCAACATGGGCGGGCGGATGACCCGTCGTCTGGTGGACGCCGGTATGACGGTGGTCGGGCACGACCCGGTGGCCGGGCGCGCCGAGGCCACCGGTGCCGAACCGGCCGCCGACCCGGCCGAGGTGGCCGGGCGCGCCGAGGTGGTGCTGCTGTCGCTGCCGGACAGCCACGTGGTCGAGCCGGTGGTCCGCGCGCTGCTGCCCGCCGCGAAGCCGGGCACGACCGTGGCCGACCTGTCCACCGCGTCGCCCGCCTCGACGACCGTGCTGCACGCCGAGGCCGGCCGGGTCGGTGTGCACTACCTGGATGCCGGCATCTCCGGCGGCGCCGCGGCCGCCGACAAGGGCACGCTGACGATCATGGTGGGGGGCGACCCGGGCGCGCTCGCCGACATCGGCTGGGTGCTGGAGCCGATCGCCGCGCAGGTCCACCACATGGGCGCCTCCGGCGCGGGTCACACCGCCAAGCTGCTGAACAACTTCCTCAACGCGGTGAGCCTGGCGGCCAGCGCCGAGGTGATGGTGGCCGGACGCCGGGCCGGGCTGGACCTGGCCCAGCTGCTCGAGGTGATCAACCACAGCAGCGGGGTCAACTTCGCCACGCTCAACCGGTTCCCGCGCATCGTGACCGGCGACTACCTGGAGGGCGGGCTGACCAGCCGGCTGATGACCAAGGACGTGGCGCTCTACCTCGACCTCCTCGGCCGCCTCGGCGTGCCCAGCCTGAACGCGGCCGGGCCGCTGGCCAGCTTCGGGCTGGCGGAGAACCTCGGCTACGGCGACCAGATCAGCAACCGCGTGGTGGACGCGATCGGTGACATCTCCGGCGGCGTGCGCGTGCACGGCGGCAACATCACCAGCAACACCAGCAACACGGAGGGATGAGCAGCAGTGCAGATCGTGCGGGGCCGCGCCCCAGAGAGCACACCTACCCAGAACCGCACCGAGACGTTCACCGGCACGGTGTGGGGCGATCCGGTGCTGCCCACCACCGAGGAAGGCAACACGATCAACTCGGTCACCTTCACACCGGGCGCCCGCACCTACTGGCACCACCACACCGGCGGCCAGATCCTGGTGGTCACCGCCGGTCTGGGCTGGGTCTGCCCGCACGGTGAGAAGCCGCAGGTGATCCGCGCCGGCGACGTGGTGTGGGTGCCACCGGGGGAGCGGCACTGGCACGGCGGCACCGTCGACACGGTGCTGACCCACCTGGCCATCTCGATCGGCAGGACCACCTGGCTCGACGAGGTCAGCGACGAGGATTACCGGGCCGCGACCGGGGAGGCGACGCAGTGAGCACATCGAACGGCAGCAACAGCGGCGACAGCGAGGGCGGCGACCGCTACCGACGTGGCCTGAAGATCCGCCGGGAGGTGCTCGGTGACGCCCACGTGGACCGGTCACTGGCCGCTGTGAGCGAGTTCGCCCGGCCGGTCCAGGAGTACGTCACGGCCACCGCGTGGGGTGACATCTGGAGCCGGCCCGGCCTGGACCGGCGGACCCGCAGCCTGCTCAACCTGGCCATGCTCACCGCGCTGAACCGCAACCACGAACTCGGGGTTCATGTGCGCGGCGCGATCACCAACGGCTGCAGCACGGAGGAGATCCAGGAGGTGCTGCTGCAGGCCGCCGTGTACTGCGGCGCACCGGCCGCGCTGGAGTCCTTCCGGGTCGCCGAGCGGGTGCTCGGTGAGATCGACGCGGAGACGGCCGCCGCGCACGCCTCGGAGAACGGTCGTGGCTGAGCCGGAGCTGCCCGGGGTCGTCGGCTTTGTCGGGCTCGGCCGGATGGGTGATCCGATGGTGCGGCGGGTCGCGGCCGGCGGGGTCGCGGTGCGCGGCTACGACGCGGCGGCCGGAGCGACCGACGGCCTTGCCGGGGTCGTCACGGCGGTGGACAGCGCGGCGGCCGCGGCGGCCGGTGCGCCGGTGGTGATCCTGATGCTGCCGGACTCCGACGTGGTGGAGAAGGTCGTGGACGGCGGCCTGCTGGACGCGCTGGGCGACGGCGCGCTGCTGGTGGACATGAGCTCCTCGGAGCCGCTGCGCACCCGAGCGCTGGCGCGGCGGGTCGCGGAGCGCGGGGTCACCCTGGTGGACGCCCCGGTGTCCGGCGGGGTCTCCGGTGCCAGGGCCGGCACCTTGACGATCATGGTCGGCGGGCCGGCCGACGCCGCCGCCACGCTGACCCCGCTGCTGTCGCTGATGGGGCGGGTGCGCCACGTCGGTGACGTCGGCGCCGGCCACGCCCTGAAGGCGCTCAACAACCTGATGTCCGCCGCGCATCTGCTGGCCAGCTCGGAGGCGATCCTGGTCGGCGAGCGCTTCGGGCTGGACCCCGCGGTGATGCTGGACGCGGTCAATGGCTCCAGCGGCCGCAGCGGGTCCACCGAGAACAAGTGGCCGAACTACGTACTGCCGGAGACCTACGACTCGGGCTTCACCGCCGGCCTGATGGTCAAGGACATCCGGATCGCGCTGGGGCTGGCCGAGGCGACCGGTGCCCCGTCCCAGCTCGCCGCCCGCACGGTCGAGTTGTGGGGCCGGGCGGTCGAGCAGCTCGGCCCCGGCGCGGACCACACCGAGATCGTGCGCTGGCTCCGCCGAGCCGGGGTACCCGGCCCCGACTAGGGAGCACCCATGACGCTCACCGCCGAGCAGCAGGAGATCAAGGACGAGTTCATCCGGGTCCGTGGCACCTGGGGCGAGGGGTGGCAGCGGATGCTGGAGCTGGACCCGCCGTTCGTGCGCGCGTACCTGAACTTCTCCGCCGTGCCCTGGCTCAAGGAGTCGCACCTGGAGCCGAAGGTCAAGGAGTTCATGTACCTCGCGGCGGACGCGGCCGCCACCCACCTCTACGAGCCGGGCATCCGCCAGCACATCGCCGCCGCGCTGGAGCACGGCGCCACCCCGGCCGAGGTCATGGAGGTGCTGGAGCTGACCAGCACCCTCGGCATCCACGCGGCCAACATCGGGGTGCCACTGCTGCTGGAGGTGCTCGAGGAGGAGGGCCTGCGCACCGGCCCGGCGCTGATGGACGCTCGCCAGGAGCGGCTGAAGGCCGAGTTCACCGCGAACCGGGGTTACTGGCACGAGTTCTGGGAGGGCATCCTCGAGCTGGCGCCGGACCTGTTCGAGGCCTACGTGGAGTTCTCCTCGGTGCCGTGGAAGACCGGGACCCTCCCGCCCAAGGTCAAGGAAATGATCTACATCGCGTTCGACGCCTCGGCCACCCACCTGTACGTGCCCGGGCTGAAGCTGCACCTGCGCAACGCGGTCCGCCTCGGCGCCACCACCGGGGAGCTGATGGAGGTGCTGTCCATCGTCAGCGTGGTCGGCATCCACGCCGCGACGACGGCGGCCCCGATCCTGGCGGAGATCGCGGCGGCCCGGGAGAATGGGGCCGGCCGGTGATCGACCCAGCCGAGCTGGGCGTCGCGGCCCAGGTGCTCTCGGTCCGGTACGCGCAGCGGCAGGTCCGGCGCAGCGAGGTGTTCCACGACTACGGGTCCTACGGGCTGCCGGACGCGACCCTCGACATGGACTACAACTTCTGGGTCATCCGCGGCCTTGCGGCCGGTCAGCGCACGCTGAACACGGCGACATGAGAGGAGAGGGTGATGCGCGACGCTCAACTGCGCCCAGCGGATTGAGCCCTCGCTGACCGGTTCGGAGGGTTCTGGGCCCGGCCTTGGGGTCAAGGTCGGGGAGAGCCCGGTGGGTGGGTGGCCGCGATGATGGTGGCGGGGTTGAGGGTGTCCTCGGCGAGGCCGCGGGCGACGTCGGCTAGGCGCAGGTGCTGGGATCGGGCGTATCGGCGGAGGATCTCGAATGCGTGGTCCATGCGCAGCGCGGAGTGTTGGCCCAGGATTCCTGTGGCTTGTTCGATGACGACGCGGCTGCGGTGTGGTAGCAGTCCAGGCAGGGGCCTTGGTCGTTTTGCAGTTGCATCAGCTCGATCAGTTCGGCGTCGTCGTTCGACGCCGCGACGAGCCGCGGCGGACCGTTCGGGCCGACCAGCATGACGCCCGCGGCGTCGGCGCCGAGTAGCTCGACGCTGTAGACGACCAGTCGGGTCAACAGTCCGATGACGTCGTAGTCATCGACCAGGGTGTCGGCCAGCGACACGAACGCCCTGGCCACCAGCCGGCGGATCTGACCGGGTCCCTGCGCGGGGACCGGGTCAATCTGGTGGGTCGGCGCGACACACGGGGGACCAAGGGTGGGTCACGCCGGCCAGGAACCTACGCCCGTACCGGCAACACCCGGCACTCGGTGCTCGTCACCCACACGGGTGTTGCTGGGGTCGGTACCTCGTGGAGCGTGAGCGTGCACCCACGGAGGTGGTCCGGGCACGGACGTGTCGGGAGGCCCACCGTGCCCGGACCACCACACATCTGGTCGCTTTCCCCCACCCCCTCGGTGCGGGGAGGGCGGCCCAGATGGTCACCGTCCCCCATGGGTAGGCAGCCCGGGACAGCGTGTGGCGGCACCGTCCACCGGGGTCTGGGGCGGAAGGAGATTAGTGTCAATCATTACCTGGCAGACGGCCCTGGGATGAACCGCCACCCGGGTGGATAATCGCTGGCCAACGGCGATGGACTAGGGCCGCGGGCGGGTGGTGTGGCATGTTCGGCGACCGGCGGGTTGGGTTCGCCGGCGAGACCGCCGCGACAGACCTGACGCCACACGTCCCCCGCTGGCGACGGGATCGGCGGCGGTCTTCCGTGTCAGGACCAATACTCGCCGCCCGCGGATCCACTTGCGTCGGCGCCGAGCCGCGGCTGCCGCACCCAGTCCAGGTCGGAGTCGGCCGCGTCGGGCAGACCCGTGGTCCCGCCGCTGCCCGCACCCAGACCTCCGTCAAACCGGAACCCCCCGGGTCAGCGGTGGCGATCACAACATCAAGGCGAGTAACAATCCTGCGATCGTTCCCCAGCGACAGCTCACGACCGACAACGAGGACCGCGAAGCACAGCGAATACGACGGCGAACATGACGGCGGACATGAAGAGGTCGGGGCCGCCGACCCCGATGACGACTGACCCCGACCGGGAATCCACTCGTCCGCTCCCCAGCGACCCACCGTCGAGGTCGCCTTCACCCACCTGCGTGCCTACGCCCGCCGCACTAACCAACGCCTGACCGACGTGGCCGAGGCCATCATGAACAACAACCTCGACACCACCACCATCCTCGCCACGCAATGACAATCCCCGCGAAGCAGACCTCGACAGCGGCGTTACCCACCTGACATCCCCGTTCTCTAGTGGCCAGTGAAGAGGATCCTGAACGGAACGGCGGCGTCCAGTGGACTGGTGAGGTTGGTCAGCAGGGCGCTCGGCGTGCGGCGAGGAACCACACCGCGTCGTGCACCGGGACCGGCAACAGCGGCGCCACGGCGGCCATGACCTCGGCCCGGTACGCGTACACGGACGCTCCGTTGTACACCCCCGGGCGGGTGGTGAGGCCCCCGCCGGGCGCGGGTGACGGAACACGACCGCTGTGGGCAGCAGCGGGTTCCGATCTCGGCGAGCCTCACCATAGAGACGGGTCCTGCGGGTAGCTGGGGGGCCAAGCGGGCCATCAACGCGGCACCGTGCTCGGCCGCGGACACCTGGCGAGCACGGCGCTGGGTGACCGCCGCGGACACCAGCTCAACCGCCGCGGCCGCGGCATGGGTCCGCTCACCGGTCACGCCGACCTGACCGCACCCCGGCGGCGCGCATGGCCCGGCGACAGCCCCGGGTTTGGTAGTAGCCGCAGCGGACCTGACCGTCAGCGTCTCGCCAGGCGTCGAGGCGGGTCCGGACCCACCACCAGGCCTGGACGGGGTCGAGGTGTTCGCCAGGACCACGCCCGATCAGGGTGCCGGCCCGAGCCCCGACCGCGGCGGGCAGGTGATCCATCGCGTGCACGATGTCCAGGTTCGACCACCCGGCGGCCCAGAACGGACGGCACAGCGCCCGCACCGCCTTGCGCGTCAACCGAGGTCTGAGTTGGTCATTCCGAGGTCATCGGCGAGGTCCCGGAGGCGGTCGGCCTCCTCCATTGGGAGCCGAGTAGCCATGAGATCGCGCGGCCCCTTGCGACGTCGCGGTGGTGTTGAGCTGACTGCCGGGGACCCGGCCGGGCTAGGGTCTGACCTCATGACCGCTGGACGGAACGCGAGTGGGGGTCCGGCCGCGGCGTCCGGCGCCGAGGCGGGGGGCTTCAGTGGCATCCGGATCGGCCGGGTGGCCGCCCCGCTGCGCGAGCAGGTGCTGGAGGGGCTGCGGAACGCGATCCTCGACTTCGAGCTGCAGCCCGGGCAGCGGCTCGTGGAGCGCGAGCTGATCGAGCAGATCGGGGTGTCCCGGGCCACCATCCGCGAGGTGCTGCGCGAACTGACCGCCGAGGGACTGGTGGTCACCGTGCCGCAGAAGGGCGCGGTGGTCTACTCGCCCTCGCCCGACGAGGCACGGGACCTCTACGCGGTCCGCGCGGCACTGGAGGCCCTGACCGTGCGCAGGTTCATCGAGCGGGCCAGCCAGGCCCAGCACGACCTGCTGCGCGCCACCGTGACCCGGCTCGAGGTGGACGTGGCCGAGGGCGCGGACATGCACCGGCTGCTGCGCACCAAGGACCTGTTCTACCAGGAGCTGTTGGCCGGCGCGGCCAGCCCGACGATCGAGCAGATCCTGGCCGGCGTGCAGGCCAGGGTGCGGCTGCTGCGGGCCACCTCGCTGTCGCAGCCCGGGCGGGCCGGGCGGATGGCGGCGGAGATGCGCGCCCTGGTCGACGCCATCACCGGGCGGAACGTCGAGCTGGCCACCCGGTTGTGCATCGAACACCTGGAGCACGCCGCGGCCACCGGGCTCGCGGCGCTGGAGGGCGTGCCGGCCGGCCGGCACTAGCCAGGTCCCGGCCCGGCCGGCATCAGCTAGTGCCCGGAGACCACCGACCAGCGCGGGACCGGGTCGTCCACCGGCCTGCCGAGGTGTAGCTGGACCCGGGCGCCGCCCCGAGGTGAGCGCCCCAGGCGGAGGTTCCCGCCGGACTCGGTCGCGGTCTGGCGGGCGATGTCCAGCCCGAGCCCGGTGGAGGCGGTGCTGGAACGCCCGCGCCGGACGACGTCCAGGTCGGGGAAGCCCGGTCCCGCGTCGTCCACGGTGACCAGGGCGCCGCCGCGCCGAGCCGCCGCGACGGTGACCCAGAGCGGCACCCCGTGCCCGGTGTGGGCGAACACGTTGCTCAGCAGCGCGTCGAACGTCGCCTCCAGGTCGGCCCGGCTGGCCTGCACCGGGATCGGCTCGGCGGGGAGGTCCTGCCCGATCCTGCGCCCGGTGTCCTCGGCCAGCACGTCCCAGAACGCGATGCGCTCGCGTGCGACCTCGGTCAGCTCGCAGCGCTGGCGGGAGGGGATCTCGCCGGCGCGCCGGGCCGTCCGGATCACCTCGGTGACCGCCTTGGACAAGGTGTCGTAGTCGGCGAGCAGCCGTTGGGTGGCGGGTGAGTCCGGGATGGCGTCGATGTCCAGGCGGAGTGCGGTGAGCGGGGTGCGCAACCGGTGCGTGAGGTCCGCGCTGCGCTGGCTCCGCTCGTCGAGCAGGTGGTCCACCCGGATGGCCAGGTGGTTGAGCTGGTCGCCCACCCGGCGGATCTCGGCGGGGCCGGCCGGGGTGACCCGGGCACTGAGGTCGCCGGCCGCCATCCGGTCGGCGCCGGCGGCCAGGTCGGCCACCGAGCGCAGCAGGCCGCGGGCGAGTCGTTCCGCCAGCAGGACGGCAACCAGCACCGCCGCCGCCGACAGGGTCAGGCTCAGTACGGTCAGCAACGCCGATTCGGCGCCGGTCGTCTCGTCGCTGGCCTGGACCCGGACCACGGAGTCGCAACCGGGACCGGTGCGGACCGGCACCAGCACCTCGACGCCGTCGGCGACGCGCCCGGTCGAGGTTGCGCAGGAACGCAGCGCGGTCTGAATCGAGGGCGACGGGGACGTCGGCACGCCGAGCACCCGGCCGTCCGAGGTGACGATCGAGACGGCGAACCCGTGCTCGGCGTGGGTGGACAGATTCGGCGGTGGCACCGCGTGGGCCAGCGGCACCAGCACCGCGGCCTGCTGCATGGCGGTCAGGGCGACCCGGCTGTCGGCGTCCCGGCGGATCAGGATCAGGACCGGTACCAGGAAGATGATGAGTACGACCGACAGCGCGGCCAGCACCACCGTGACCAGATGTCCGCGCACGGCCGGTCAGCCCGTCGGGTCGGCCAGCCGCAGCCCGACACCGCGGACCGTGTGCAGGTAGCGCGGTGACTGCGCGCTCTCGCCGAGCTTGCGCCGCAGCCAGGACAGGTGCACGTCGACGGTCTTGTCCGCTCCGCTGAACGGGACCTGCCACACCTCGGTCAGCAGTTCCCGCTTGGACACGACCTCCCCGGGCCGCTCCGCCAGGTAACAGAGCATGTCGAACTCGCGGGGCGCCAGCTGCAACTGCGTGCCGTCCAGGGTGACCGTCCGGCGGGCCTGCTCGATGACCAGTCCGCCGATCGAGAGAGCCGGCTTCGGATCACGCGCGTTCAGCCGGCCCCGGCGCAGCGTCGCGCGGATTCGTGCGACGAACTGGTCGCCACCGAACGGCTTGACGAGGTAGTCGTCGGCGCCGGCGTCGAGCATGGAGACGATCTGGCGCTCCTCGTCACACGCGGTAGCCACGATGATCGGAACCTCGCTCACGGCCCGGACCATGCGCAGGACCTCCGTGCCGTCGACATCGGGGAGTCCCAGGTCGAGCACGATCAGGTCAGGTTGGCAGTCCAGGGCCGCCTGGAGGCCGGCGAACCCGGACGAGGCGGATGTCGTCGCGAAGTCACTCACGGTCAGTGACCGGATGAGTCCGCGGCGGACGTCGGCGTCGTCCTCGATCACGAGGACATGGGGCACGAGCGGGAGGATATCGGGCCCCTGGTTCCGCCCCACGCGGGGACGGTCGCATTCTTGCCTGCTCAAGCAGAGTCACCTCTGCGACTCCGGCTCGTTGGCGCCATTAGGCCTGACGTGCGGGGGAACGTCGTGGCTGATCGGCGCGACGTAGCTTCTGGGGGTATGACGGTGTCGAACGCACCGCGAGGACAGCGGTACGCGAGGGGGAGTGGCTCGCCGGCCGCGGACGGGTTCCGGGACCGGGTGGTGGCGACCTCCAGGACCCAACCCATGTGGTCCCGGGGTCGGCCGTCGGGGCCGGTGCGCGCGGGTGGACCGGTGCCGGGTCCGCCGAGGGTTCCGTTGCCGATGACCCGCCCGGTGGCCGGCACGCCCGCCGCCGGTGCTCCGCCCGGCCGGGCCGAGGCGCCCGGTGGTGAGTTCAGTCGGGGGCGGGTGTGGCTGGTTGCCACGCTGTGCGGTCTGCTCGGCCTCTCGCTCGTGCTCGTGGCGCTGGCCGTGGCGGACAAGCGGGTGGGTGTGCTGGCGCCCCTGTGGGGTGGCGGCGGCCCGCCGACGACCCAGGCGGCACCGCCCCCGCCGGTGCCCGCTCCACCCGCTGGGGAGGTTCCGGCGACCGAGCCCGCGAAGGCCGCCAAGTCGGCCAAGCCCGCCGAGGCGGCGAAGAAGGCCCGCGCGCGCCAGACCGCGCCCTCGGCCGCCGACCAGGGGTCATCGGACAGCGACTCGTCGGAGTCGGACAGCGATTCGTTCGAGCCGGGCGGTCCGCCCGGCTACGGCCCGGGCCACGGCTGGGGCCAGTACGACCGGAACCAGCGGCTGGCGCAGGAGATGATGCGGTACCGGATGAACGCCGGTTACCCGGAGCACCATCGATAGTCCCGGGAACCGCTCGACCGCCCGTGGTCGGGCCGACCCGTCACAAATATAGGGGCTCCTTATCTCCGCCTTATTGTTCGCTCTGGCAGGCTCAATTGCGTGGGTGAATCTGTGATGGTTGACGCCGGAGTGAAACTGCGGGAATCCGCACTATCAGTGGCCGAGGTAGCCGGTGTGCTGAATGTTTCGAAAATGACCGTGTACCGGCATATTCAGAGTGGCCGGCTCGACGCGGCGCAGGAGGGCGGCTCGTACCGGGTCTCCGCCCAGTCCCTGCGGCGGATCCTCGAGGACGACTGGCGCGAGCGGCGCTGAGCCGCGCCCCGCGCCGGCGAGCCGCACAGACCAGGTATCGCCCGCACAGAGCTTGCAGACTCTGTACGAGCGCCACGGGGTCTGTGCCGGGGATTGCTGTGCCGGGGGCCGGCGTGCCGAGGGGTGCTCGCCGGTGCACGCGGACTGCTCGGATCTGCTCATTACGGGTGAGTTGCCGCAACTCATGGTCAACGCAACCTGAGTCGGGTTTCTGGCCGGAAAAACCCGACTCAGGTTGCGTTGACCATGAAAACGTACGAAATGTGAGCCTAGGGGGTGCGCGGATGACCCTAGGAGCTGAACTCGCCAAGGGCGCCGCGCCGGCGAGCCGCACAGTCCGGGTACCGCCCGCACAGAGCTTGCAGACTCTGTACGAGCGCCACGGGGTCTGTGCCGCCGATCACGGCGAGCGCCACGGCGATGACGGCGGTCAGCGCCGCGGGCGGGTGGCAGCGCGTGGGGTGGAGGCTGTTCGATGGTCGCCGGAGCACCGCGACCACGGGGAGCGTTCATGCGCGAGATCTGGCGGCTCGATGACGGGGTGACCCGGTCGGTGAGCCCGGAGAACTTCAGTGGCACCAAGGGCGCCGGCGGGATGGCCAGCGAAGGCACCGGCGCGGCGGCGGCCAGGGAGTTGGGCCGGGGTTGGAAGGTGTCGCCCTCGATCCACCTGGCCGAGGGTGACACCGCGACCCTGGCGGACGTCGAGGGACCGGGGGTCGTGCAGCACATCTGGTTGACCACCGACCGCGGCAGCCTGCGCCGCCTGGTGCTGCGGATGTACTGGGACGGCGAGGCACACCCCTCGGTCGAGGTGCCGCTCGGCGACTTCTTCTGCAACGGCTGGAGCGACGAGCTGGCCCTGGTGAACTCCGAGCCGATCGTTGTCGCGCCGGCGGGTGGCCTGAACAGCTACTGGCAGATGCCGTTCCGCGGCCACGCCCGGATAACGCTGGAGAATGTGAGTGGGCACGATGTTCCGGTGTATTACCAGGTAACGTATACACAGCGGGAATTACCTGAACGAACAGGTTATCTGCACGCTTTCTGGCGACGCAGCAATCCTCTCGGACATCCGGCGGTACACACCATTGTGGACGGTGTCCGTGGTCGCGGGCGCTATGTCGGAACGTATCTGGCGATAGAGCCGGGCGACGCCGGCTGGTGGGGCGAGGGCGAGCTGAAGTTCTACCTCGACGGCGACGACGAGTTCCCCACGCTCTGCGGCACGGGCACCGAGGACTACTTCGGCGGAGCCTGGAACTTCGACCTCAACGGCCGCTACCTGCCGTACTCGACGGCGTATCTCGGCCTGCACCAGGTGCTGCCCAGGGACCGGATCTACCGGCCGGAACAGCGGTTCGGGATGTACCGCTGGCACACTCCCGACCCGATCTACTTCGAGCGGGACCTGCGGGTGACGGTCCAGGCGCTCGGCTGGCAGTCCGGCGGCCGCTACCGCCCGCTCAACCGGGCCGACATCGCCACGACCGCCTTGTGGTACCAGGCGGAACCGCACGCGCTCCGCGATCCGCTGCCGACCGAGCACCTGGCCACGACCCGGCTGGCGGTCCCGCCCAGCGCCGGCGGCCTCGGTGCCCGGGTCCGCTCCCTGCTCCGACTCAACCGCTAGGACCGCTACGCGGCCAGTGCGGCGTAGCGGCCGTGGTTGCTGAGCAGGTTGTGGTGATCGCCGGACTCGACGATCCGGCCCCGGTCGAGGACCGCGATCTGGTCCGCGTCCCGGACGGTCGAGAGCCGGTGCGCGATCGTGATGGTGGTGCGCCCGGCGGCGAGGGTGTCGAAGGCCTGCTGGACGGCGCGCTCGGTCTCGTTGTCCAAGGCGCTGGTGGCCTCGTCGAGGATGAGGATCCGGGGGTTGCGCAGCAGGGTGCGCGCGATGGCGATGCGCTGCTTCTCGCCCCCGGAGAAGCGGTAGCCCCGCGATCCGACGACGGTGTCGTAGCCGTCGGGGAGCCCGGCGATCAGCTCGTGCACCTGCGCGGCGCGCGCGGCGGTCTCGATCTCGGCGTCGGTGGCGTCCGGCTTGGCGTAGCGCAGGTTCTCCCGCACGGTGGTGTGCAGCAGGTAGGTGTCCTGGCTGACCACGCCGACGATCGCGCTGAGGTCGGCCAGTCGCAGGTCGCGCAGGTCGATCCCGTCGATGGTGATGCGCCCGCCGGTCGGGTCGTGCAGCCGGGAGACCAGTCCGGCGAGCGTGCTCTTGCCCGACCCGGTCTCGCCGACCAGGGCCAGGGTCGTACCGGCCGCGACCTCCAGGCTGACACCGGCAACGGCGGCGGTCGTGCTGCCCGGGTAGCCGAAAGTGACGTCCTCGAAACGGATGTCCCCGCGCACCCGGCTCGGGTCGATCTCCACCGGGTCGGCCGGGTCGGCCACGTCCACCGGCAGGTCGAGGTACTCGAAGATCCGGGCGAACAGGGCGAGCGAGCTCACCAGCGAGACCCCGACGTCCAGCAGCCCCATCAGCGGGCGGAACAGCCCGGTCTGCAGGGCGGTGAAGGCCACCAGTGTGCCCAGGGTGAGCTGCCCGGACGTGGCGGGCAGGCCGGCGCTGAGGTAGATGACCGCCGGGATCGCGGCGAAGATCACGCTCATCGTGGCCATCCGCCAGCGGCCGGCCAACTCCGAGCGCAGTTCGAGGTCGATGAGGCGCGTGGAGGACTCGGTGAACCGGGTGACCAACGCCGTCGCCGTGCCCATGGTCTTGCTGAGCGCGATCCCGTTGATGGACAGGCCCTCTTCGATGGTTACGTTGAGGTCGGCCAGCTCGCGCTGTCGTTGTGCGGTGATCTCCCGGCGCATCCCGGCGACCTTGCGGGTGAGGTAGATGGCGGGCGGCATCACGACGAGCGAGATGAGCGAGAGCCGCCAGGAGAGCGCCGCCATGGCGACCGCCGTCGCGACGACGGTCGTCAGGTTCGATGCGATGGAGGTCGCCGTGGAGGTGACGACCGACTCCATGCCGCCGATGTCGTTGGTGATGCGGGACTGGACCTCGCCCGCCCGGGTGCGGGTGAAGAAGGCGAGGGACTGGCGCTGCAGGTGGGCGAAGACGCCGGTCCGCAGCGTGTGCATGACCCGTTGCCCGACCTTGGTGCTGAGCCAGGTCTGGATCACGCCGAACGCCGCGGTCACCGCCGCCGTCGCGAGCATCCCGATGACCAGCCAGACGAGCAGGCGCAGATCCCGTCGCGGCAGCGCGTCGTCGATCACCGCACGGAGCAGGAACGGCGAGGCCATCCCCACGACGGAGGATGCCACGATGACCGCGACGACGACCGCCAGCTGTCCCGTGTAGGGCTTGAACAGGCGGCCGACCCGTCGGAGTGAGACCTCGCTGGCCTGCTGCTTCTCAGCGGCGGTGGCCTTCCTGCGGGGACCCCGGCCGCCGGCGGCTGGGCCGTTGCCGGTGCGGCCGGGCGTTCTGGCCCGGCCGTCGTCCGGGGCGGGGCGGGTACCCCCGCCGCGGTGTTGGTATGTGTCAGTGGTTTCCATGGCGGAACCACTCCTTTCGGATTGGTCGCGGTCCCGGTCGAAGTCACGGGACGCGGAAGCTCAGGGCGGACGGCGGCGATGCCGGCCGTTTGCAATGCTGAGGTTACCTCAACATGAGGTTACAACACGAAGCGCTGCTAACCTATTCCGATGGCACGGGACGAGGACGAGACGCTGCCGGAGGCGTTCTGGCGGGTCGCCCGGCTGTTGCGCCACAGGTCCCGCGAGGCGATGGCCCCGTGGGACATCGCGCCCTCGCACGGGCGCGCGCTCGCGGTGCTGCGACGCCACGGCGCGCTGCGCCTGAGCGAGCTGTCCGAACACCTGCGCATCGCGCCGCGCTCGACCACCGAGGTCGTCGACATCCTGCAGGCCCGTGGCCTGGTCGAGCGGCATCCCGATCCGAAGGATCGCCGAGCCACGTTCGTCGAGTTGACCCCGGAGGGGCACCGGGTCGGGGACGCGATCGAGGCGAACCGTGCGGCCGAGGCCGAGCGCATCTTCGGGGCGCTCAGCGCCGGCGACCGCGAGCAGCTGGCCCGGATCCTGCGCACGCTGCACGGTTAGGGTCAGCGTTTCGGCCAGTGCCACGACGGGCGCTGCAGCTCTCCCTGGCCGTCGAGCATCGTCTCGCCGAACTCCTTGCGCAGCTCGAGAGTGGTGACGTCCTCGGTGAGCTCGTGCGCGGCGGCCTCGATCGCCCGGATCAGCGGCTGCGCGTGGGACACGACGATGAGCTGGGACTGCTTCGCGGCGGTGGCGATCAGACCGGCCAGCGCGGGCAGCAGCTCCGGGTGCAGACTGGTCTCCGGCTCGTTGAGGACGAGCAGTTCGGGCGGGCGCGGGGTGAGCAGCGCGGCGACCCACAGCAGGTAGCGCAGCGTGCCGTCGGAGAGCTCCGCGGCACCGAGCGGGCGCAGCAGGCCGTGCTGGTGGAACCGCAGCTCGAAGCGGCCGTCGGTGGTGGTGACCTCGAGACGGGCCCGGGGGAACGCGTTGTCGACCGCGAGGTCCAGGCCCTCGACGTCGCCGATCTCCTGGACGGTGCGCAGGGCCGCGGCGAGGTCGGCGCCGTCGTGGCCGAGCACCGGGGTCCGACTGCCGATCCGCACCTGGCGGGCGGGGGCCTCGGCATCGGTGCGGAACTGGTCGTAGAAGCGCCAGGAGCGGATCTGCTCGCGCACGATCAGCAGCTCAGGGCAGCGGCGCGGGTCGCCGAACTCGCTGATCATGCTGTCGGTGAGTCGGATCGGATCGATGTCGCCAGCCCAGGCGCCGGTCCGGTCGCGGGTGCGCACCGTCGGCCCGGCCCGGTCCGCGAGCAGGGTGGCCGGACGTAGCGAGGGCCCGGTCCAGACACACTCGCGCTTGAACTCGGGGTCGAGGTTGAACAGCGTGTCGGCGGGGATCGGGAAGCCGAGGTCGAGCGCGTAGCCGAAATCGCTGCCGGCGAAACCGAGCCGCAGCCCGACCGGTTTCGTGCGCCGGGTGGGTTGCGGCGGAGTGCGGCCGTCCCGGACCGCGCGGCCGATGACCTCCGGGCCGGCCCACAACGTGGAGGGCAGGCCGCCCTCCCTGGCGAGCGCGGCGACCGCGCCGTTGCGGGAGGCGTCGGCGAGCAGTCGCAGCGTGCGGTACAGGCTGGACTTGCCGCTGCCGTTGGCCCCGGTGACGAGGGTCAACCGGGACAGCGGCAGCACCAGGTCGCGCAGTGATCGATAGTTCTCGACCGCCAGGGTGGTCAACACCGGATCGAGGCTAGAGCGTGTCCCGCCCTAGCCGTCGTTCCGGTCGCCCGCCCGCCGGCCCCTCCGCTGGAGGGTCAGGGGCGCCGGCGACCGCCGGACTTGTCCCGGTCACCGCCGGTGGAGGTGTAGGGCAGCAGCGCCACCTCGCGGGCGTTCTTCACCGCGACCGCGACGTCACGCTGGTGCTGGCGGCAGTTGCCGCTGACCCGGCGGGGGCGGATCTTGCCCCGGTCGGAGATGAACTTGCGAAGTATGCCGGTGTCCTTGTAGTCGATCTGCTGCTCTTTGTCCTTGCAGAACGCGCAGATCTTCTTCTTCGGCTCGCGCAGTACTGGCTTCGGCATGGGGAATGGCTCCTGAGGTGTTGATTCTAGAGGTCGGGCGGGTGGGTCTCGGCCGGTCAGGTGGGGCTTCACGCGTTGCCGCGCGAGTGCCGCCCCTTGCGGCGTCAGGTCGAGTTCATCGTTCGGTTCGGTCGTCGTACTGCTGCGCGGAAAGCCGGTGTTGACCTTGTTCCCGAGCCGTTCGACCAGCTCGCACCGCGAGAGAACGTCCTCGTTGTGCTGCCGTGCCTCCCTGAGAGGTCGCTCGGGTCGAGTAGGTCATCAGGTCAACAGTATCGCCTTACCGGCCGGCGCCGGTCAGACCGCCTCCCACTCGTGCGTGCCGGCGCCGGTCGCGCGACCGTTCAGCGGCCCGTTCGGGAGGCCCGGTGCCGCCGTCCGAGGGTGGAAACAGGGCCGGTCCGCCGGTGTCAGCACTCACATCTCGCCCGCCTGAGGCAGCATGTGAGGGTGCGAGGTGCGACCGTGGGGTAAGCCAAGCGAGGAGGTCCGACGTGACTGGTACGCGCGAGGTTCCATTTTACGACCGTGATGGCGCACATTGGATGACGCTCGAGATGGGCGTCGACGAGCGGGGTGAGCCGCCCGAGGCGGTGCAGCTCCTTGGCCCGGAGGCCGGCCGGGCGGTGCAGTGCGAGTTCAGCCGTGAACACAGGCCCGGTGAAGACCCTCCGTGGGCCTACGTGGAGATCAACCGCACCTGGCGGGGTGAGCCCACCCCGGGTAGTCAGGAGGCGCTGCGGCGCGTCCTGGACTCGCATGACTGGCCGAGTCTGACCTGACCGGGTTCGAGCACCGGCGTCTGGGGAGGTCCGCAAGCCGTCGCCACGACCAGTGCCCCGCACTGGGAAGGGCCTGAATGATGCTGCTCGTCGCAAGCGGTGATCCAGTTGGATGCGTCGCAAGGCTTGTGTCGTCTTCGGAGTGGCGGAGACCGTTGTCTCGGCCACTCCGAGGACGACGCCGCGAGGCGCCGACCGGTCACCGCCCGCCGCTAGGCGCGCCGGGGTCGAGATCAGGCCGCGCTGTCGGTGACGCGGCGTTATCCCCGGCGTCACGGCGGTGGTTGTGTCCCGTTCGCAGGGCGTAGGGGTCCCAAGTGCCAAGTTCCAGCGACCAAGCCGTCGCCATTAGTGGCGCGGTTTGTGGGCGCCCTGGACACCGCCGGGGTGCATGCCCCGGACGCGTTCGGCGCCCCGGGCGCGCTGCACCAGGGTGAGCCGGTGGCGCGGTGCGGCCACAAGCGCTCGGTAGCTCCGGTGCAGCACCAGGCCGAGAACGATCGCGCACAGCACCGCCAACACGACATGCCACCATTCGGTCGCCCAGAAGTGGATCACCCCGACCACCAGGGCGGTGACTGCGAGCGCGGCGGTTTTGATCAGCGCCACCCGCAGCCGCACCATCCGGTCCCGAACGCCCCTGCGCAACTGAGGTGCGGTGCGGGAGATCACCCACAGCCAGTACACGCCGAGTAGCAGATGAGCGATGTAGCCGGTGATCTGTCGTAGGCCCATGACGGGCTCCTCGAGCACCTGGTGCGGGAGGCGGCAGTTTAGACGCGAAAAGCAGGCAGCCGGGCCGTGGTGGAAAGGTTGGGCCGAACGCGGCACGCCCGGTGGTCCGGGTGCCCCGCCGGGCCGGCCGCCGGTCGGGTGTGGGCCGGGGCAGGCTGGGTCAGGATTGTCCGATCCCGCACAGCAAGGCGTCGACGACCAGGTCCGCCGCCGGGGCCGGCTCGATGTCGGGGAACTTGGACGACACGAGATCGATCATGCGGAGGAGTAGTCCTCTTGCCATGCCGTCGGGCAGGTCCTCCCGGAGGACGCCTTCCTCGACGGCGCGCTGGACGAACGCGCTGAACCGCTCGCGCTGGCCCAACATCCGGTCGTAGGCCTCGGTGTCGCAGCGCACCCGTTCCGGGTCGACCGGCCAGCGCCGCATGACCGGGACAATGCCCTCGACGTAACGGTGCAGCGCCACCGCGACCGGAGCGACGTCGAACCGGGAATCGGTGAACACCTGGTCCGTCGCGTCGAGCTTGGTGCGGAACACCGCGGCGAGCAGCGCCTCGCGGGTGGCGAAGCGTCGGTAGACGGTGCGCCTGTCGACTCCGGCTTCGGTCGCGATGGTGGTAATGCTGGTGCTCGGGTCGTGGGCTAGCAGCCGGGCGCCGGTCTGTAGGACCGAGTCGAGGTTGCGAATCGCGTCAGCTCGCATATCTCTCATCGTACGAACCACATGTGGCAGATTTGGCTACTTATGCCACAGGACACACCTATGTTCCCCCGTTTCCGCTACAAAACTGTGGCTCTTAACGAGGGGACCTTCCGTGCGTCGACCTGTGACGCACGGGGTGGAACGAAACTTGTGGTGTGTGCCACCCGCCGTCCTTGGGCCGGGTCCGGCGCTCGGCGGGTGTTCAGGCGCTCCTAGGCCAGGAAGCCGCGCAGCAACGCGGCCGTGCCCGCGAGGTGCTCGGCCATCAGGCGGCGGGCACCGGGTGCATCGCCGTCGATGATCGCGGTGGTGAGATCGGCGTGCTGCTGGTTGGAATGCGCGATGTTGACCTCGAGCAGGGGGATCGCGTCGAGGAGCTCATTCATCTGCATGCGGATGTCGGCGACCAGTCCGGTCAGCGTCGGCACCCCGGCGACCTCGGCGATGGCGAGATGCAGTCGGGAGTCGAGGCGGCGGTAGTCCGAGGGGTCGGCGCCGGTGGTCTCGGCGAGCCGGCGCGTGAGATGGGCGCGTTCTTCGGGGCTGAAGGACCGCTGCGCGGCGGCTTCGGCGGCCCCCGTCTCCAGCACGTGGCGCAGCGTCAGGCGTTCCTCGAGCGTGGCGTCCAGTGCGCGGGCCTGCAGACGTGGTTCGACGTGCAGGCTCACCGGGTTGGACACCCTCGAGGTCCGCAGCGCGGCACCGGATCGAGCCACCTACCTGCGCCACCCCGACCTCGGCCGGCGCCTCGACCCACACTGCGACACCCTGCCCGCCCCCACACCCCACAACCCCGACAACCCGGACCACCCCGGCGAGCCCGCTGGTGGCCGCTTCGACGTGGTCTTCGTGATCGCGGACGGACTATCCGCGCGCGCGGTGCACGATCACGCCGCGCCGATGCTGCTCGCGGTACTGCCCCGCCTACCCGACTGGCGAATCGCCCCGGTCGTACTGGCCACCCAGGCCAGAGTCGCCCTCGGCGACGAAATCGGCCAACGCCTGCGCGCCGACCTGGTCGTCATGCTCATCGGCGAACGCCCCGGCCTCAGCGCCGCCGACAGCCTCGGCATCTACCTCACCGCCCACCCCACAACCGGCCGCCGCGACCACGAACGCAACTGCATCTCCAACATCCACCCACCCGGCGGACTCGACTACCACCGAGCCGCCGACACACTCACCCACCTCATGACCCAAGCACGCCACCTCGGCATCACCGGCACCACACTCAAAGACGACCTTCCGACGCTGCCCGAAGGTTCCGCGGGGTCGGTGTAGGCGTCTTCTGACGTGGCAGGGTCGTGCGAACCGCATGTTCTGTCACCATGGTCCGGTGCGGACCGAGAATGCGGCGGAGCCGGTCCTGGAATGGACGGCCGGAGCGGTTGCTCGCCATCTAGGGGTGGCGGCGTCGACGCTGCGCAGTTGGAGCCGCCGCTACGGGCTCGGTCCGGAGGCGCACGCGGCGGGCCGGCATCGCCGCTTCGGGGCCGAGGACATCGCGCGGTTGGAGACGATGAGTCGGCTCGTCGCCGGCGGGGTCGCCCCTTCGGCGGCCGCCCGCTGGGTCCAGACCCGTTCCATCGATGAACTGTCCAATCCCGACCCGTCGGCCGCCGATCTGAACGACGGGGGTCTCGAGCCGACCGGGCCTGGCAGCGGGAAGCCCGCGCGGGCCCGGGTCGTGTCCGGTGTGGTGAGTGCCGCGTTGCGTCTGGACGGCGAGGCGATCGCGGCGGTCGTGACGCGTGAGCTCGACGAACTGGGCGTGCTCGACGCCTGGAACACGGTGTGCCTGCCGGCGATCGAGGAGCTGGGCAGCCGGGTGGCGCAGGGTGTGCACTGTGTCGACGCGGAACACCTGCTCTCGTGGACGATCACCGCGGCGATGAGCCGAGTGCCACTGGCAACGCCGACGCCGGGCTCGCTGGCGGCCGTGCTGGCCTGCGCCGAGGACGAGCACCACACCTTGGGTCTGGATGCCCTGCGCGCCGGATTGTCCGAGCGGGGTTGCAGTGTGCGGATGCTGGGGGCGGACACCCCGGCCACCGTGGTGGCTGGAGCGGTTCGGCGCAGCCGCCCCGGTGCTGTGGTGGTCTGGTCCCAGACCCCGCGTACCGCTCGGCCGTCCGGGCTCGCGGCACTCACCGATGTCCCGGGGATGGTGGTGATCGCCGCTGGCCCCGGCTGGATCGGGCGCAGGCTGCCGGCCGAGGTCACGCGGCCGGACTCCCTCCGTACCGCCCTGCTCATCACTGTGGGTGCCACCCAGGCACCGGTGCGGCACTCGGCCGCTCTCTGAGCCGTACCGCCGCCGGGTGCGCCGTCCCGCTCCACCGACCGTGCGGACGCGTCTGCGCAAAGCGTTGCGTAAACGATGCGAGTACGGCTCAAGCGCAGTAGAGTGCGTCTTGGCGGCAGGATTCGACGTCGCGGGAGGCACGGAGCATGAGTGGTCTCACCACACCCACGAGCCCCGCCGCGGGCGGGGGCGCCCGGCCCGCCGGGCTGTTGGATGCCGTTGACCAGCGGCTGCATCCGGCGGCTGGGCTGCGCAAGCAGTTCAACAAGGTATTCCCGACCCACTGGTCCTTCATGCTCGGGGAGATCGCGCTCTACAGCTTTGTTGTGCTGTTGGCCTCCGGGACCTATCTGGCAATTTTTTTCGACCCGTCGATGGCCGAGGTCACCTACAGCGGCCAGTTCGACAACCTGCGCGGGTTATCCATGTCACGGGCGTTCGAGAGCGCGCTGCGAATTTCCTTCGACGTGCGTGGGGGATTGCTGGTCCGCCAGATCCACCACTGGGCGGCGCTGTTGTTCCTCGCCGCAATGGTTGTCCACATGTTCCGGACATTCTTCACCGGGGCGTTCCGGAAGCCGCGGGAGACCAACTGGATCATCGGCGTGGTGTTGATCCTGCTGGGGATGTTCGAGGGCTTCAGTGGCTATTCACTGCCCGACGACCTGCTGTCGGGTACCGGGCTGCGGATCGGGTCGGGCATCACCCTGTCGGTACCGGTGGTCGGTACCTGGGTGCACTGGGCGCTCTTCGGTGCGGAGTTCCCCGGCACCGAGATCATTCCGCGGCTCTACATCGTGCATGTGTTGCTGCTCCCGGGCCTGCTGCTTGCGCTGATCGCCGTCCACGTGGGCCTGGTGTGGTACCAGAAACACACGCAGTTCCCCGGGCCCGGACGCACCGAGCGCAACGTGGTGGGTGTGCGCATCCTGCCCACGTTCGCGGCCAAGGGCGGGGCGTTCCTCGCGGTGACGGTCGGTGTCATCACGCTCATGGCCGGGGTGTTCCAGATCAACCCCATCTGGAACTTCGGGCCGTACAACCCCGCGCACATCTCGGCCGGATCCCAGCCGGACTGGTACATGGGGTTCACCGACGGCATGCCACGGCTGTGGCCGTCCTGGGAGATATACCTGGGCAACTACCTCATACCCGCGGTGTTCTGGCCGATCGCCTTCTTCATTCCGTTGATCTTCGGAGTGGCCATCGGCTACCCCGCCATCGAGCGTCGCTTCACCCGCGACCGGGCCCACCACAATCTGCTGCAGCGCCCGCGTGACGTTCCTGCCCGCACCTCGCTGGGTGTCCTGGCGATCGTCTTCTACTCCTGGCTGGTGGCCGCCTCGGGCAACGATCTGATCGCGCTCAAGCTCAACATCTCACTCAACGCGATGACCTGGGCGGGCCGGATCGGACTGCTCCTGCTGCCGCCGCTGGCGTATTGGGTGACCTACCGGATCTGCCTCGGTCTGCAGCGCGGCGACCGGGCGGTACTCGAGCACGGCATCGAGACGGGCATCATCCGGCGGCTGCCGAACGGCGCGTTCATCGAGATCCACCAACCGCTCGCCGGCCCGGGGACCGACGGCCACCCGGTCCCGCTCACCTACCAGGGCGCGCCGGTGCCGAAACGGTTGAACCAGCTCGGTTACGCGGGGCATCCGGTACCCGGATCGCTGCTGCGCCCGGACTCCGTCGAAGAGACTCAGGCATTGGAACGGGCGCGATCGGAACAATCCGGATCGCAACGAAGAGTTGTCAAGCAATGAGGAGTCAGATGATCGGAATTCATCGCGGTGGTCACGACGTGGTACTGGTTACCGATGCGCCGCGCTCCTATCTCGAGGAGCTCGCGGTCCGTAAGCGGCGCTACGGAATTCTGATGGCATTTCGGATTCCGTGCTTACTGCTGGCTGCCATCCTCTATCACATTCCCTGGTTGGCGGTCGCAATCCTCGCGCTGTCGATTCCACTGCCCTGGATGGCGGTGTTGATCGCCAACGACCGCCTGCCCCGGTCCGCGTCCAGGGTCGAGCGCCCTACTCGTCAAAGTGATGCACAAGCGATTCAAGTGGGCCATAACTTGGGTGAAGATGCTAGGGGGAGGTGAGCGTCGTGGCCGACCCGGACCCGCCACCTCCGCTCTTCGCCGATGGGCAGGGGGCCCGTCCGTGCGCGAGACTGGAGTTCGACCCGCCGGACGGTCAGCTCCTGGACCGGATCGTCAACGGTGACGCCGGCGCGGTCGCTGCCCTGTACGACCGCTACAGCCGGCGGGCCTACACCCTCGCCCGACGGGTGTGCGGAGACCAGAAGCTCGCCGAGGAGGTCGTCTACCAGGTCTTTCTTTCAGTCTGGCGCGATCCGCGGCGATTCGACGACGGGCGGGACCAGTTCGGCACGGCGCTGCTGACCCTGACCCATCGACAGGCGGTCTACGCCCGGTGTCAGCGCTCCGGTGTCTCCACCCCGGCGGTCCGCTGATACTCGGCGAGGGTGTGTTCGTCCGGTGGGTAGGTGCCGCGCAGCGGAGACCCGGCGTCGATCTTCGCCAGGATGAAGTCCTCCAGGTGCTCCTGGCGCGCCGCTGCCTCGGCGACTTCCCCGGCCAGTTCTCTCGGTAGGCAGATGACGCCGTCGTGGTCGCCCACCATGATGTCGCCCGGATAGACGGCCACTTCGGCGCAGCCGATGGGTACCTGCAGGTCGACGGCGTGGTGTTGGGCGAGGTTGGTGGTCGCGGCGGCGCCGGCCGCGAAGGTCGGCAGGTCCAGGGTGGCGAATCCCTGGCTGTCGCGGACCGCCCCGTCGGTCACGATGCCGGCGGCGCCGCGGCGCAGCAGCCGGGTCGCCAGGATGTGCCCGAGCGATGCGGCGCGGGTCTTGCCCCGGGCGTCGATCACCAGCACGGCCCCGGGTGGGACGGACTCGACGGCTTTGCGCTGTGGGTGGTCGTAGTCCTGGAAGACGGACAGTACGTCGAGATCCTCGCGGGAGGGGATGCAGCGCAGCGTGAAGGCCTCACCCACCAGCCGCGAGCGCCCGGGGTTCAGCGGGGCGAGCCCGGCCAGGTAGGTGTTACGCAACCCCCTGGCCATCAACTGGGTCGTCAGCGTCGCGGTGGACACGGTGCCGAGGGTCCGCAGGGTGCTGGCGCTGATCGGCGGGTGGATGGCCATCGGATACTCCTAGATCGGGGGTGCCGCTCTCCCGGTCGATCATGGTTCAATCGCGGATCGTCCGCACCCGCCGGCGATGCCCACCCGATCGACCTACCCGATCGAACCACCGGATCACGCGGCCCGGATTCCGCGGTCCCGGTGCGGATTTTCGGATCAGGCTCTGCCACCCACCGATCCTGTGGCCGTCCGGGCCGCCGTGGAGAGGCGATGGGTGCGACCGTGTAGCGGTGGCCGAGCGGAGGAGCCCCGGATGACCCAGACGCGCGAGGTCCCGTTCTTCGACCGTGACGGCGAGCACTGGATCACGTTGGAGATCGAGGTCGACGCCGAGGGCAAGCCGCCGGAGATGGTGGAGATCGCGTCGGCCGAGGACAAGGGCCGTCAGGTGCAGTGTCAGTACCGCCGCGAGCACCGGCCGGACTCGGACCACCAGTGGGTCTACGTGGAGGTCGGGCGCACCTGGCGGGGTGAGCCGGCGCCGGGCAGCCCGGAGGCGTTGCGGCGGCTGCTCGACTCGAAGGAATGGCCGCACTGACCAGCTGAGGGGAGCGGCCCGAGGTTGACACCAGTTGAACTGGTGTGCACTCTCGACACCAGTCGAACTGGTGTCAGGAGATGGACCACATGCATGCTGTCCAGGTTCGGGAGTTCGGTTCCGCCGACAGGTTGGCCTGGGTCGAGGTGTCGGATCCGACGCCGGGGCCGGGCGAGATCGGTGTCCAGGTGGCCGCCGCCGCGGTGAACCGCGCGGATCTGCTGTTCCGGTCCGGCCGCTACCACAGCGGTCCGGCGCTGCCCGCGGTTCCGGGCTCCGAGGGTGCTGGAACGGTGGTCGCCGTCGGCGCGGGAGTGGACGACCTTGCGGTCGGTGACCGGGTCGTGGCGTGGGGCCCGCTGGGTGCGCCCGGCTTCTACCGGGAACTGGCGGTGGTCAGCGCGCGGCGGGCGCTGCCGGTGCCCGACGGGGTGAGCCTGTCGGCCGCCGCGGCGCTACCGGTCGCGTGGCTGTCCGCCTGGTACTGCCTGCGCCGTCTGGCCGCCGTGCGGGCCGGCGACTCCGTCCTGATCTACGCCGCGGCCAGCGGTGTCGGGAGCGCCGCGGTGCAGATCGCCAAGGACGCCGGCGCGTCGGTGATCGCCGTGGTCGGGTCGGCGGAGAAGCGGGCCTGGGTGCGTGAGCTCGGCGCCGACCACGCGCTGGACCGCCATGAGCACGACGTCGTCCGGGAGACCAACCGCATCACCGATGGTCGCGGGGCGGCGGTGGCGCTGGACCTGGTGGGCGGGGACAGCTTCGCCGAGAGCCTGAAGGCGGTGGGGCGGGCCGGGCGGGTGGTGGCGATGGCCAATGTCGCACTCGCACCGAGCACGATCGACACCCGCGACTTCTACCCGAAGAACGTCAGCATCCACGGTTTCCAGATCACCGACCTGATGCAGCACGGCTGGGATCCCCGGCCGGATCTGCGGGAGCTGCTCGCGGGAGTGGCCGCCGGCCGGTTCACCGTGCCGATCGACGCGACGTTCAGCCTGGAACAGGCCGGTCAGGCGCACCGGCACCTCGAGTCACGGGACACCAGGGGCAAGGTGATCCTGACCTCGGCCTGACAGCGCGGCCCATCGGCAACCGGTTCACCCGGTGTCAGAATTGTAGGATCGGACCATGACGTCGGCGCAGCGCGGACCAGGGGGGCAGGAGGCCTTCGTATTCGTCGGCGGCTGTCCCTCCCTGGACCTGGTGGCGACGCTAGGGCGCAGGCACGACAGTCCGGTGGAGCGCATCCCCAACGCCGACACACTGTCCCGCTGGTTCGTCGAGCAGGGCCTGCTGACCGACCCGCCGCCGGCGACGGACCGGGACCTGGATCGGGCTCGCCGACTCCGCGAGGCGATCAGCGCCATCGTGCGGTCGTCGATGGGCGGTGCCGCGGCCGGTGCGGAACCACTCGGCGTGGTCAACGAGTTCGCCGCACTGGCCGACCTGCCGCCGCGGCTCGCGGCGGGCACGGACGGCAGGGTGGTGACCGCTCCCTCGGCGGGGAGCCCGTCCCAGGCGCTGGCGACCATCGCCCGGGACGCCGCGCGCCTGCTCGGCGGACCGAGAGCGACGCGGATCAAGGAGTGCGCGCACCCGGACTGCTCGCTGGTCTTCCTGGACGAGACCCAGTCCGGTCGCCGGCGCTGGTGCTCGATGGACCGCTGCGGCAACCTGGTGAAGATCAAGGGTTACCGGGAACGACGCGGCCGGCAGAGCTGACCCGCGGCCGGCGCGGGTCCGGGCCCGCCGCCTGGTGCTCAGTCGCGGTCCAGGAACTCGTCGATCACCGGGGCCAGCGTCTCCGGTTCGGTGAGTGCGGCCAGGTGGCCGCCGCGGTAGCGGTGCAGCTGACCCCTGGGTAGCAGCCGGGACATGACCGAACCGTTGACCGACGGGATGAGCGGGTCGTCGTCCCCGGCCAGGACCAGGGTGGGCTGCCGGATCATCGGCAGCCACGGCAGGCTGGTCCAGGAGCCGATCGCCGCCAGCTGGTAGAGGTAGCCGCGGACCGGGGTGGCGCGCATCGAGCTGTGCAGCACCGCGACGGTGGTGTCCGGAGCGGTCCGCGCGCTGCCGCCGTAGATGTCACCGGCGATGCTGCGCGCGTAGTCCGGATCCCGGTGCCGCCGGGGGGTGAGCATCCGGGCGAGCACCTTCGGCGTCGCGGGCACCATGCACATCCCGGTCGCGGTGGCCAGCAGCACCACCCGCCGGCAGAACCACGGGTGCTGGAAGGCGAACTGCTGAGCGAGCCCGCCGCCCCAGGAGATGCCCAGCACGTCGGCCCTGGCGTAACCGAGCCGATCCAGTAGCCCGCGCATGGTAAAGGCCAGCTGGTGGTAGGTGTAGGGCAGCTTCGGCTGGGCCGACCCGCCGATGCCCGGGACGTCGAACCGGACCACCGGCCGGCCCGGGTCCAGCTCACGGACCAACGGGTCGAACAGCTCCATGCTGGAGCCGATGCCGTTGCACAACACCAGCGGCACCCGCCCCGGCTCGCCGGGCTGGTGCAGGTAGGCCAGCTCTCGGCGCCCCACCCTGATGCGGCTGGGCTGCGCTGATCGGCTGGCACGGGTTCGGCCGTCCGCGCCGCCCCGGTTCGGTGGGGTGGTCACTTGAGCTTGACGTAGCTACCCGGCGCCGAGGCGAGCGGTGGGTGGTCGGGCCCGCCGGGCGCGCTGGGCGCCGGGACCTGTTCGCCGGTGCGGGCGTGCAGCCAGGTACTGAAGTCCGGCCACCACGAGCCGTCGACCACCTGCGAGCCGGACAGCCAGGCGGCCGCGTCGGCGGGGTTGTGCTCGGCGGTGCGGAAGTTGGCCTTCTTGTTGCCGGGCGGGTTGACGATCGACGCGATGTGCCCGCTCGTGGACAGCACGAACCGGCTCTTGCCGCCGAACAGCTGGGTGCTCTGGTAGCACTTCTGCCACGGGCACAGGTGATCGGCGACCCCGGCGGTGATGTAGGTGTCCAGGTGTACCCGGGACAGGTCGACCGGCGAGCCGAGCATGGTCGCGGTGCCCCGTTCGGTGAGCGCGTTGCGCTGCGACAGGTGGATGAAGTCGCGGTGCAGCCGGGCGGTCATCCGGGTGGTGTCGGCGTTCCAGAACAGCACGTCGAACGGCTTCGGCGCGTTGCCGAGCAGGTAGCTGTCCACCCAGTAGTTCCAGACCAGGTCGTTCGGCCGCAGCCAGGCGAACACCTCGGCCAGCGACCGCCCGTCCAGGTAACCGCGCGCCGCCGAGGCGCGCACCGCCGCATCGGCCGCCTCCTGGGTGAGCAGGGCCCCGGTCACCCCGGCGTCGCGCTGGTCCAGGACGGCGACGGACAGCGCGGCCGCCGCGATCCGGTCCAGCTCGCCGATGGCGGCCAGATGCCCGAGCACCATCGACGACAGCACCCCGCCGGAGCAGAGCGACAGCAGCGCCGCGCTCGGCGCACCGGTAACCGTGCGGGCGGCGTCGACCGCGTCCAGGATCGCCGCGCCGTAGGTGTCGAACCCCCAGCGCGCGTGCCGCACGTCCGGGTTGCGCCAGGAGATGGTGAACACCTGGTGGCCCTGCCCGACCAGGTACTCGATCAGGCTGCGACCGGGCGCGATGTCCGTGACGTAGTACTTGTTGATCGTCGGCGGCACGATGAGCAGCGGGATCGCCCGGACCTTCTCGGTCGTCGGGGCGTACTGCATGACCTCCAGCACCTCGGTCCGCAGCACGACCGCGCCGGGGGTGGCGGCGACCGTCTCGCCGACGGTGAACGCGTCGGGCTCGACCATGCTGGGCACCCGGGGCGGCTGGGCGAGGTCACCGGCCAGCCGGCGCGCGCCGCGCACGAAGTTGACGCCGCCGGTGTCCACCACGGCCTTGAGCGCACGCGGGTTCAGCAGCGGGTTGTTGCTCGGGGCCAGTGCGTCGGACAGGTTGGACACGATGGTCTGCACCCGGAGCCGGTCCGGTTCGGCGAGCCGGGCGTCCTCCACGAGTGCCTCGGCGGTGCGGCTGGTGGCCAGGTGGGCCTGCAGTGCGCGGTGCAGCAGCGGGTTTCCCGACCATGCCGGGTCGGTGTAGCGGCGGTCCCTCGGGTCGGGCTGGGTGTTCGAGTTGCCGACCACGATGCGGCCCAGCTCGCCGACGAGGCCGCGCACCCGGCCCACCACCTTCACCGGCCGGTTCGCCAGGCCTCGGACGAGCCGCAACGCCGTCGCGTCCGGCACCAGACGCCGCCAGTTGCCCCGCACCGCGTCGGTGAGCAGCAGGTCCAGCGGGGCGCCGGCCAGATCCGCCGCGTCCCGGGATTCCCAGTCGGTCCGTCCGTTCATTGCACAAACCACCTCCGTTGGTGGGACGACCTCGTCGCGCCGAAGCCCCGTTCGGCGTCCCGGGCGTCGATCGGCAGGTCGAACTGACCCTACTGGCAGTTGACCGAACGCTGCTTGGAAAAGTACCCAAGAGTGCGTGCCCGGAAAGCTCACATGCCGTGCCGGACCCACGCTCGGGCTGGACCCGGCGCCCGCAAGTAACCTCTGCGGCTATGTCCGAACTGAGCACGGCCGCCGCGGCCGGGGAGTCACCTCGCCGGATCTACCTGGTTGCGACGGCGGGTTTCCCGAACTACGGCGACGAGCTGATCACCGCTCACTGGCTCCGCCAGCTCGCCGAGCGGGCGCCGGACGCCGACGTCTGGGTGGACTGCCCGAGTCCGGGCCTTGCCGCCGTGCTGATGGACGGTCTGCACCCGAGGGCCCGGTTCGTGGACACACTGTTCCGGCTGTGCTGGGAGGCGCCGTCCGAGTCACCGTGGGAGGTGGCCGCCTTCGCGCAGCAGGCGGTGGACGATCCCGGTCGGGCGCCGCGCTGGGCCGAGGGTGTCGAGCTGCTGCGCGGCGCGGACGTGGTGCACCTGTTGGGGGGCGGTTACCTGCACGGCGAGTGGCCCCGGCACGTGGGGCTGGTGGCCGGGGCGGTGGCCGCGATCCGCCACTCGGGCGGGCGTGCGGTGGCGACCGGGTTGGGTCTGGCGCCGGTCGCCGAGGGTGTGGCCCCGCTGCTGTGCGGGCTCGCCGACCGGTTCGAAGTGGTCGATCTGCGCGACGAGGCGTCTGGTGCGGTGCTGCGCGCCGGCGGGGTGGGCCATGCCAGCGTCAGCTGCGACGACGCCTGGCTCGGGCTCGGGCCGGGCACGTCGGGGGTTCCCTCGAACTCCTCGCCGGACCTGCCGGAGTTCATGCTGTGTGCCCAGTCCGACATGCTCACCGTCGACCGGTCCCGGCTGGCTGGTCTGATCCTCGAGACCCTGCGGGCCTGGCGGGTGGCCCCGGAGAACCTGGGCGTGGTCGAGGGCATCCCGGGGGTCGACCGTGAGATCTACGCGCTGATCGAGCACCACATCCCGGGCGCCCGGTTCTTCCCGTTCGCCCACATCTGGCGGGACGGCCTCCCGGTCGCGCCCGGCCAGACCTGGCTGAGCACCCGATTCCACCCGCACCTGATGGCGGCCGCCGCCGGGGCCAGCGGGGTGGCCATCCCGGTCAGCCCGGACTACTACCTGACCAAGCACGAGTCACTGATCGCCCAGGGCTCGCGCTGGGGTGTCGCCAAGGAGCTCACCGTCCCCGACCTGCCCACCGCCGGTGGCTTCCCCGCCGAGGTGGTGCGGCGCCAGCACACCGCGAAGGCCGAGCTCGCGGACGCGGTGTACGGACCGGTGGGCCACGGCTCCGGGGTCGCCGCTCGACGGGGACCCGCGCCCGCGAACGACGCGGCGACCGCGCGGAACCGGCTCTGGGACCGCCGCCGGCGGAACGGTTAGCGCGCCCCGTCGCGGAGCCGTTCGCGCTGGTCAGCACGTTTGACCGAGCGCGGACGACCGGGGCGTGCGAGCATGCGGCTGCGGGCTCGCCGATCGTCGAGGAGGACGCGTCGTGAAGCTACCGCCGTTCGCCTACCAGCGTGCGGAGTCGCTGGCGGAGGCGACCTCGCTGCTGGCCGAGCACGGCGCGGATGCCCGGGTGCTCGGCGGCGGCCAGAGCCTGCTGCCACTGATGGCGCTGCGGATGTCGCGGCCGGAGCTGCTGGTGGACATCACCCGCGCGGCCGACCTGACGGGCTACGCGGTCACCGGCGAACGCGTGGTCGTCTCCGCGGCGGTGACCGCCCGCGCCGCGGAGACCAACCCGGACATCCGGCGCGCGCACCCGCTGCTCACCGCCTGCCTCGCCGAGGTCGGCCACGTGGAGATCCGGACCAGGGGCACACTCTGCGGCTCGGTGGCGCACGCCGACCCGGCCGCCGAGCTGCCCGCGCTGCTGCTGGCGCTGGACGGCGCGGTGCGGGTGGCCGGTGCGCGGCGGCGCCGCCGGATCGCCGCGGCGGACTTCCTGCGCGGCCCGTACCTGACCGCGCTGGACGAGGGGGAGCTGGTCGCCGGCGTAGAACTGCCGTGCCTGTCGCCGACCGCGGGCTGGTCGGTGCGGGAGATCGCCCGCCGCCGGGGCGACTTCGCGCTGGTCGGCGTCGTCACGGTGCTCGACGCCGACGCCGGCGGGCGCTGCACACAGGCGCGCATCGCGCTGTTCGGGGTGGCCGCCGTCCCGGTCCGCGCCGCCGCGGCCGAGCGGGCGCTGGTCGGCGAACCACTGAGCCCCCGGCTGTTCACCGAGGCCGCCGGGTGCGCGTTCGACGGCGTGGCCATCCTGGGTGACCTGCACGGCTCCGCGACCTACCGTCGCCGTGCGGGCACCCGGCTGGTGCAGCGGTCCCTCGCCGAGGCGGCCGCCCGGCTGAGCGCTACGGAGGCGGCCCATGCGTGAGGCACACGACCCGGCGCCGGTGCGGCTGACGGTCAACGGGCGCACCGAGACCGGCCGCGCCACCCCGCGCTCCACACTCGCCGACTTCCTGCGCCACGAGCTGGGGCTGACCGGCACCCATCTCGGCTGCGAGCAGGGCGTGTGTGGCGCCTGCACGGTGCTGCTCGACGGCCAGCCGGTGCGCGGCTGCCTCACGCTGGCGGTCCAGGCCGACGCCGCCCGGGTGGACACGGTCGAGGGACTCTCCGCTGAGGGCGGTGGTGACGGCGGTGACGGCGGTGACGGTCGGGCCGCCATGCACCCGCTGCAGGAGAAGTTCTGGGAGCACCAGGCGCTGCAGTGCGGCTTCTGCACGCCCGGCTTCCTGATGGCGGCGGTGGCGGCGGTGCGGGAGCAGCCGTCGATGACCCGGGGACAGATCCGCGACCGGCTGTCCGGCAACATCTGCCGGTGCACCGGCTACCAGCCGATCGTGGACGCCGTGGCGGAGTACGCGGCCGGCCTCGGCCAGCGAGGCGACCGGCCGGATGAGCAGTCGCCCGGGCCGGGGGAGGAGCAGCCATGAGCCTCACCGAGGGCTGGGTCGGCCGACGGGTCCGGCGGGTGGAGGACCCCCGCATCCTGCTCGGCCGCGGCCGCTACGCCGACGACGTCACCCCGTCCCGTTGCCTGCACGCGGCGTTCGTCCGGTCCCCGGTGGCGCATGCCGCGATCACCGCCATCGACGTGGCCGCCGCGCGCCGGGCCGAGGGCGTGCACGCGGTGTACACCGCCGCCGACGTCGACCCGATCTGCCGGTCCTGGAAGGGGCTGCTGGACTGGCCGGGACTGGTGTCCGGCGACCAGCGGCCGTTGGCCACCGGCAAGGTGCACTACGTGGGTGAGCCGGTCGCGGTCGTGGTGGCCGAGAGCCGGGCGCTGGCCGAGGACGCGGTCGAGCTGGTGGAGGTGGAGTACGCCGAGCTGGCGGCTGTCACCGACCCGATCCGCGCGGTCGGCGCCGACTCCGTCCTGGTGCACGAGGAGCTCGGCACGAACCTGGCATTCGAGGGCCGCTTCGGCGGCGGCGACGTCGAGGCGGCGTTCGCGGGGGCCGCGGAGGTGGTGGAGATCGGCATGTCCACCGCGAGGCACACCGCCACCGCGATCGAACCGAGGGGCGCGGTCGCCGAGTCGACCCGGTCGCCCGCGCGCTGACCGTCCGGCTGTCGACCCAGGCGCCGCACCTGCTGCAGTCCACCTTCGCCGAGCTGCTGGGCCTGCGGGAGAGCAGCGTGCGCATCCTCACCGACGAGGTCGGCGGGGCGTTCGGCATGAAGGCGCACGTGTACCCGGACGAGCTGGCAACCTGCGCGGCGACCATTCTGCTGGGGCGCCCGGTCAAGTGGATCCAGGACCGGGTCGAGGCGCTGCAGTCGGACACCCAGGCGCGCGACGAGCGGGTGGTCGCCGCGCTGGCACTCGCGGCGGACGGCACGATCGCCGGGATGCGCGCCGAGGTGGTCAGCGACGGCGGTGCGTTCTCCGTCTACCCGCGCACCATGGTCACCGAGGGCATCCAGGTCGCCACGATCATGCCGGGGCCGTACCGGGTGCCGGTGTACCGCGCGCACCTGCGGGTGGCCATCACGAACAAGGCCCCGCTCGCGGTGTACCGGGGCGTCGGCCACCCGGTGGCGATCCTGGTGATGGAGGCACTCATGGACGAGGCGGCCCGCCGGCTCGGGCTGGACCCCGCGGAGCTGCGCCGCCGCAACCTCATCAACCCCGACGAGCTGCCCTTCACCTCGGTCACCGGGCACGTCTACGACAGCGGGTCGCACCAGGAGTCGCTGCGCGTGCTGCTGCGCGACATCGCGCCCGGGACGCTGGCGGAGCGCAAGGAGCGGGCCCGGGACCGGGGCGCGCTGCTGGGTGTCGGGCTGGCCTGCTTCGTCGAGGTGACCGCGCCCGGGGTGGCGTTCTACGGCGCCCGGGGAGCCCCGATCACCGCGCACGACCAGGTCGAGGTGCGGATGGAGGCGGACGGCTCTGTCACCGTGCTGCTCGGCACCCCCGGCCAGGGACAGGGGCTGCACACCACCGCGGCGCAGGTGGTGGCCGATCACCTCGGCGTCCCGTTCGACCGGATCACCGTGCTCAGCGGCGACACCAAGACCGTCCCGCACGGCACCGGTGTCTGGGCCAGCCGCTCCGCCGTGGTCAGCTCGGGCGCCGCCGCGTCGGCCGCCCACCAGGTCAGGGACCGCCTGCTGGCCATCGCGGGGCACCTGATGGAGGCTGACCCGGCGGACCTGGAGCTGGTCGGCGGCGAAGTGCGGGTGGTCGGGGCGCCCGGCACCCGGATGGACGTCGGCGAGGTCGCCGAGGTGGCCCACTGGCGCACCCAGAAGCTGCCGCCCGAGCTGCGGGTTGGGCTCTCGGTGGTGGGGGAGTACGTCGGCCCCAACGTCACGTTCAACAACGGCGCGCACGCCGCCGTCGTGGAGATCGACGAGGACAGCGGCCTGGTGCGGCTGGTCGACTACAGCTGTGTCGAGGACTGCGGGGTGCTGATCAACCCGAGCATCGTGGACGGCCAGATCCGGGGCGGCGTGGCGCAGGGCGTGGGCGGCGCGCTGCTGGAGCGGCTGTACTACGACGAGAACGGTCAGCTGCTCACCTCGACCCTGCTGGACTACCTGTTGCCGGCCGGCCCGGACCTGCCGGACATCCACATCTCGCACATCGAGACGCCCAGTCCGATCACCATGCTCGGGGTCAAGGGCGCCGGCGAGGCGGGTGCCGCCGGAGCTCCCGCCGCCGTGCACAACGCGGTCAACGACGCCCTGGCGCAGCGCGGCGCCCGGGTGTGGCACCAGCCGATCACGCCGGAACGGGTGCTGCGCGCGCTGGACGAGGCCGCCGGGCGGCCGTGGCCGGAGCCGCCGGACGACCCGACCCTGCCGACCCCGGAGGAGGCGCCGTGACCACGGGCGAGGACCCGGCCAACCTGGCGGCGGGCGACTGGCCGGACGACGAGGTGCTCGCCTCGCCGGTGGACGGCCCCACCAGGGCTCCGGCGAGCACCGCGCTGCCGCGACCGGGTGTGTCGCCGACCGTCCGGTGGGTCGCGGTCGGCGCGGCGCTGGCCGGGGTGGCGGTGTTGTTCCGGCTGTTGCGCCGGGTGCTCGGCGGCGGCTGACACCGTAGCGTCGGCGCGGACCCACCAGCATGCTCGGGCTCGCGAGGGAGCCCCGGAGCGAACTGCCCCGGGGCTCCCTCTCGACAGGTCGTGCTCGTTCCTGCCTCGCTTACCCGTTCACTACTCGCTACTTGACCGAGCCTACTTGACCGAGCTCACACCGCCGCGGCTGTTGTTCCGCTTCGCGGGCGCGGTCCGGTCCGCCGGCGCGGTCCTGTTCGCGGCCTTGCGGGTGACGCTGCGGGTGTCGTGCGCCGCCTCGTCACCGGCCTCGACGACCGACTCGGCCAGCTCGGTGCTCGCCTCGCTGACGGTGGCCGCGGTGTCCCGAGCCACCCGCTGGGTGCGGCGTGCGGTCTTCTCGCCGACCGAACGGCTCTCGAAGCTCACCACCTTGAGCACCTCATCGCCGGCGTCGTGCAGCTCGTCGACGAGGTTCTCCAGCTGGCGGTCGAACCGCTTGTTGGTGTCCTCGATGGTGCGCAGCGCACGGGCGACGCGAGGCTCGGTGCGGATGCGCTCCGCGGTGTCCTCGCCACGCTCGGCCCACTCGTTGTAGGTCTTGCGGGCCCGGTCAGCGGCCTTGTCGGCACGCTTGCGCAGCTCGTCCCCGGTCAGTCGGTCCGGCAGCTCGCGCAGCGTGTGCACCGCGAGGTCGCCGGCACCGAGCCAGGCCAGCACCGGGGTGCGGACCAGGTCGAACTGGGCGTTGACGAACTTGTTGGTGCGCGAACGGGCCTTGCGGACGTCCGCGGAGGTCGGCAGCGTAATAGCCATTGAATGATCACCTCTCTGGGAGTGGACTGGTGTCCGCGACGGCTGCTGTCTCAAACGCCGCGGTCGAGGGGACGGGCCTGTGACCCGATGGGCCAACCCGGTTCAACCCGGGGGCCAGGTCATTGCTGTCCTCGCTCGACCAGCTCGTGTATCTGACAGCAACGACACTAAGCCATCGTGCTAGCTGTAGCAAGCGCTGTGCTTGCGCAGGTGGGGTGGCACTTGACACGTTTACCGGATCGCCGTCGTGACCTGCGGACGGATCGGGCCTCTTGCGCCCCGGTGATCAGGGGGCGTCGAGCGCGGGGTCGCTGTGCTGGCTGATCTGGTCGGTGCTGAACACGGGCATCGGGATGGTCGGCGGGATGCCGACGTCCTCGTAGTTGTGCCCGTTCGCGGCGATGTAGTCCTCGTTGCCGAGGGTGAACGTCCAACCGTTGGGCAGCTTGCGTTGCATGTCGTCGGCGAACACGCCCTGGGTGTTCATGCCGACCAGGCTCGGTGCCGGGGTGCGCGCCAGCATCGCCTCGGTGAACGTCTCACCGGCGCTGACCGTCAGGTCGCTGATCAGCAACCGGACCGGCCCGGTGTAGCGGGGGCCGTCGAACGGGGTGACGGTGACCGGCCGGAGCCGGCCGTAGCGGCTCGGGTCGTTCGGGTCGTTGCGCGCCTTCTTGCTGTAGGCGAGGTACGCGGTGTTGGTCAGCCGCGACGCGAGCTGCAGCCCCAGTTCGTCGTCGCCGCCGGTGTTGAAGCTGACGTCGACAATGAGCTCGTGCCAGGCCTTGATCCGGGCCGGGGTGAAGATGGCATCCAGTGCCTTGGCCAGTATCGCGCTGTTGTCGACGAAGACGTTCTGGTCGCCGCCGTAGCTCTCGAAGGCGGTGAGGCGCAGGTAGCCCCGCCCACCGGGCAGGTCCGCGTAGGAGATCTTGTTGTTCGCGAAGTTCTGGATGTTGGTGACGCCGAGGTCCTGGCTCAGGTGCTGGTCGACCGCGGTCGTCGCATCCTTGCGCGACACCTCGTCCTCGTCCCGGGTGCCCGCTCGTTTGCCGGCGTACGAGTCGCCGCCCGGCCCCTCGAGATAGGCGTGGGCGTCGTCGAGTGGCTTGATCATCTCGACGAGGATCTTGTACAGCTCCTTGGGCGAGGTGGACGCGGTCACCATCGGCCGGTACTTGTCCCGCACGGCGTTCCAGTCGATGTTCTTGCGGACCGTGGAGTTGTAGTTCTCCTTGAAGGTGGCCCAGAAGACGTCGAACACCGTGAGCGGGTCGTTGGGCACCGTCTTGGTACAGGCGTCCGGCAGGGCGGGCAGCGGCAACAGATCGATGTCCGCGGCGGTACCCAGCAGGCGGAGCAGGCCGTGCCCGTCGGCAGTCCGGCGCAGGGTCTCCACGGCGACGCCCTTGTTGCCGAACTGCACGGTGCCGTCGGGGGCGGCCTGGCCGAGCTGGTCCGCCGTGTTGTTGGGCAGGCAGCTGAGCTCGGTGGTGTCGAACGTCTGGGCGTGCCCGCCGTTGACCGCGATGACCCAGCCGTAACCGTCGGTGCGCCACACGCCGTCCACCGGGCCGGCCTGGCCGGTGGACGAGGTCTGGGTACCGGGTATGGAGCACGCGGCGAGGACCATGGTCAGCACCGCCACCACCACTGAGCTCAAGGACGGCCGCATGTTCACCCACACTATGTGGCCGGCCGGCTTCTCGCCGTGAACCTGAGAGTCCGCTGGCACCGGTCGGCCGACGGTGTTTAATGCCGGCGTGACGCAGCGCACCGTGCCGCGGTGCGTTACCGGGCGGCGACGGGCCGGCGCCCGGCGTCAGCGCGAGGAGTGCAGCCGCACCACGCCGACGCTGACGTCGGTGAGCCCGTCGTCGTCGAAATCGCGGCGGAGGCGGTCCGCCTTCAACGTGGCGCCCATACCGTCGTACGGACCGTGCGCGTCGACCTCCCCGGTCTGCGGGTCGACCGCCAGAACGATGTAACCGTCGCATAGCCCGAGTTGTTCCGCGGCGGCAATGAGCTCCGCGTTGGCGTGCATGTGTTCGCTCACGCCATCACCTCCTGAAGACTGGCTGATGCTGAGTACATCGGGCGAGGAGGAGGTGGCGTATCAGTCGTTACCCGATACCACCCGGTAGGGGCGGAACTGAAATCGTCCGTGCACCCCGGCCGGGTTACTCGACCGTCGCCGCGATCTTGTCCAGCGTCCCGGCCAGCTGCTCGGCCGAGACCCGAGGGAAGAACGCCTCGAAGTTCGGGTCCTTCACCCCGGTCCAGTCGTAGGTCTGCGTGACCTCGGTGCCGCCGTCGACCGGATGCAGGTCGTAGGTGTAGGTGTGTCCGCTGGCCTCGATGTCACCGAGTTGCCCGGCCAGGGCGCAGGACGGGTCGACGGCCGGGCCCCAGCCGATCCGGGCGCTCGGGATGAAGGCGGTGACGGTGTTGACCATCCGGTAGTCCCCGAGGTCGGGCTGGTTCATGTTCATGGTGAAGGCCTGCCCGATCGCGGCGAGCGGCGGTGTCTCGCCGGCCAGGCCACGCAACATGCCCGCACCGTCGAGGTCGGTGTGTCGGTTCGGGTCCGCGAGCAGGGCGAAGATCTTGTCCGCCGGCGCGTTGATGACCTTGCTGGCTTGCAGCTTCTTCGAGGTGTCCACGGTCTGCTCCTCCGTCGGGTCGTACTTGCCGGTCGGATCCGTCGTGCGCTCGCCAGTGTGTCCCGGGTCACATATTGGCCTTCCTCGTCGGCCAGCGCTACCAGGTGAGAGGTGACCACGGCTTCGTAAGGATCTCGGCGACCAGCAGGGCCTAGTGTCCTGAGTCGGCACAGGACCTCTGACTCAGGACACTGGCTTCGTACCGAGGACAGACCGACGGAGAGCGGGGGACGAGCTTCAGATGGTCGTACTGGTCGTGATCGGCCTGCTCGCCGGCGTGATCACGAGCATCTCGCCCTGTGTGCTGCCGGTGCTGCCGGTGGTGCTCACGGCGGCAGCGGGTCGGGGCACGGCGGCCGCCGGGTCGGGGACGCCGGCCGATGCGCCCGCTCGGCGGGTGCGGTCCTGGCGGCCGTACGGCGTGGTGGCCGGCCTTGTGCTCAGTTTCAGCGTGTCGACGCTGTTCGGCTCGCTGCTGCTCAGCGCGCTGCACCTGCCGCAGGATCTGTTGCGCGACGCCGGCATCGCGGTGCTGGTCGTCATCGGCCTCGGCCTGGTCTGGCCCCGCCTCGGTGAGGTGCTGGGGCGCCCCTTCGCCCGGTTGCCGGGGCTCAAGGTCGACCCCGACAGCAACGGCATCGTCCTCGGGCTCGGTCTCGGTCTGCTCTTCGTGCCCTGTGCGGGGCCGGTGCTCGCGGCCATTGCCGTCGTCGGCGCCGCGCACCAGGTCAGCTTCGGTGCACTGCTGCTGACCGCGTCGTTCGCGGTCGGGGTCGGGTTGCCACTGCTGGCACTGGCTCTGGCCGGTGAGGCGATCACCCGCCGCGTCGGCGGCCTGCGGCGGCACGCCGCGCGCTTCCGGGTTGCCGGCGGTGTGGTCATGATCCTGATCGCCGCGCTGATCGGCCTGAACCTCACCGACGGCCTGCAGCGCCAGGTGCCCGGTTACACGGCCGCGCTGCAGAACCTCGTCGAGGGCAACTCCGCCACCACGAACCAACTGCACCAACTGGCGAGCGGCGGGACGGGGGGAGCCGAGGGGGCCGAACCCGGTGCCACCTGCGTGGCGGGCGGCGCGTCGCTCGTCGACTGCGGCCCGGCGCCCGAGCTGACCGGCATCACCGGGTGGCTCAACACCGCCGGCGGTGCGCCGCTGAACCTGGCCGGCCTGCGCGGCAAGGTCGTGCTCGTCGACTTCTGGACCTACAGCTGCATCAACTGCCAGCGCACCCTGCCACACCTGTCGGCCTGGTACAGCTCGTACGAGAGGGCGGGGCTGGTCATCCTCGGGGTGCACACCCCGGAGTTCGCGTTCGAGCACGTCACCTCGAACATCCGCGAGCAGGCACAGGCCCTTGGCGTGCGGTACCCGATCGCGATCGACAACGACTACGCGACCTGGAACGCCTACCACAACCAGTACTGGCCGGCGGAGTACCTCATCGACCCCAGCGGGACGATCCGGCACGTCAGCTTCGGCGAGGGGGACTACGCCACCACCGAGGAGCTCATCCGGCAGCTACTGGTGGAGAACAACCCCGACGGTGCGCTGCCGCCGTCGACCGACGTCCCGGACACCACCCCCGCCGACCAGTTGACCCCGGAGACCTACCTCGGTTACCACTACGCGCCGCTGCGCATCAGTGGTCCGGTGCCGACACCCGACGCACCGAGCGCCTACCGGTTCCCGTCGGCGCTGACGCCGGGCACCTTCGCCCTCGCAGGCACCTGGAGCGCCGGCCCGGAGGCGCTGACCGCCGGGCCCGATGCCCAACTCGAACTGAGCTATCGGGCCGACGACGTGTACCTCGTGCTCGGCGGGCACGGCACCGTCACCGTGCGAGTGAGCGGTCAGCCGCCCTCGGTGCTGGCCGTCGACGGCGTCCCACAGCTCTACCCACTCGTCACCCGGGCCGGTGGGCGGAGCGCGGTGCTCAGCCTGAGCGCCAGCCCGGGCGTCCAGGCCTACGACTTCACCTTCGGCTAGGAGCGCCCTGGACGTAGTGGGGCGGTGCCTTGGACGGCCGAGGTGGTGGCTGAGTTATCGGTGACCGGCCGATCGTCTCAGGCCCCTGGCCTGAGGGTTGATGATGCGTCGAGGTCAACCTGAGTCCGGTTTTCGTCGAAAATACCGGACTGACGTTGGTTCTCGGTGCCAGTGGACGCACCAGGTTCGACACCAGGCCGGCCTGTCGATGACGCGGCGTTACCCCCAGCGTCACGGCGGTGGCCGTGTCCCGTTCGGAGGCTCCTCGGTCGGCCCGTCACGGTGCTGCCCTGGCATCGGCGACCGGGGCGACCGGGGCGACCGGGGCGTCGGTAACAGCGGCGTCGGTAACAGCGGCGTCGGCAAGAGCGGCGTCGGTAACAGCGGCGTCGGTAACAGCGGCGTCGGCAACAGCGGCGTCGGCGAGGTGCCCTTTCGCCGGCGCCGCGCCGTCGCTCTCCGCCGTCGGTAGCAGCAGGGTGAAGGTCGGTGGCGACGGCGTGGTGAGGCGCAGCCGACCGCCCTCGGCCTCGGCAAGGCTGCGGGCCAGCGCCAACCCGATGCCGTGTCCGGCGGCGCCCGCCGCGCGCCGGGTGAACAGCTGGTCGGTCGGGATGGTGACGCCGGCGCCCTTGTCGGACACGTCGATGGCGAGGGCCTGGCCGGCGTCCCGGATGGCCACGGTGACCCCTCCGCCGCCGTGGCCGACGGCGTTCTCCAGCAGCACGGTGAGCACCTGGCGCACCGCGGCGGTGGACGCCCTCGCGGTGGGCGGGTCGGCCGGGACGGTGATGCGCAGCGCGCGCCCGTCAGCGGCCAGCCGCGCCGCCCAGGTGTACTCGAGCTCGGTGAGCAGCGGGGTGAGCTCGAGCAGGTCGGTGCTCCGGGTCGAGTCCCTGGCCAGCTCGAGCAGGTCCTCGATGGTGGACTGCAGGCGCTCGGTGTCGTCGATGGCGGCGCCGATCGCCGCCCGCAGGTCCTGCCCCGGGGCTTCCAGCGCGACCTCCAGCCCGAGCCGCAGCGCGGTGAGCGGTGTGCGCAGTTGGTGTGAGGCGTCGGCGGTGAACGCCCGCTCCCTGGCCAGCAGCTCGTCGAGGCGTGCGGCGGTGCTGTTCAGTGCCACGCTCACCGAGTCGATCTCGGGAATGCCGGCCGGGTGTGCGCGCACGCTGAAGTCGCCGCCGCCCAGTGCGTGGGCGGCGCTGGCCAACTCCTCGAGCGGGCGGATCAAGCGGGCGGCCAGCATGCGGGCTACCAGCCACACCAGCAGGACGGCGACGGTGCCGAGGGCGGCCATCAGCAGCCAGGCCTCGGTGATCCGGGTGTAGGCCTCGCTGTGCGGGGTGGCCGCGCGGACCACCCCGAGCACCGGGCCGTTCGCCGAGATCGGCAGCGCCAGCACGATCTCGCCGTTCGCCTCGCCGGAGGTCTCGATGCCGGCCTGTGCGGCGTGGGTCAGCGCGTCGGCCTCGAGCGGCCCGCTGCCCGAGATCCGGTGGCCGGCGGTGTCGTAGAGCCCGAGGTCGGTGCCGTCCTCGGTCTCCGGCATGGCGCCCGGCGGCTCGTTCCTGGCCAGCCTGATCGACGAGGACACCGCCGCGACATCGGCGACCTGTTCCAGCTCGCTGCGCTCGTCGTCGAGCAGGTACTTGGCCACCGTGCCGGCCAGCGGAATACCGAACAACGCGATAGCGAGCACGGCCGCGAGCGTGGCCAGGCCAACGATCCGTCTGCGCATTTCGGCGATTCTGCCCGGTGGGCGGCAACCGGGCCTGTGTGCGGGTCCTGCGCTGGCTGTGCGTTTACCCTGCGCTAGTGATCTCGGCGCGCGCTACCGGCGGCGCGGCGGGCCGAGGAGGCGCCGGCCGGTCTGCAACTCCGCGACCGTACGCAGCGGCCCGAGCAACAGCGGGGCGCCCGCGACCGTGAGTGTCACCGTGGCGAGCACCGCCGGCCAGGTCAGCGAGGTGGGGGCGATCACCCCTCGAACCAGCAGGTACCCGCCCAGCTGGGCGGCGGTCAGCAGCCCGAGCGTGAGGCTGACCCAGCAGGCGCGCAACGACCATCGCTGCGCGCCGGCCCGCACCCTGGGGTAGCGCCAGATTCGCCCGGTGCACCCGATCAGCAGCGCCGCCAGTGCCGCCACCAGCAAAGTAGCGGTGCCGGCGAATTCCCCGACCCTGTCGAAGAACAGGATCGTGTGCGGCTCGGTGCGGTCGGTCCACGGTTCGGCGGGGCCCGCGAGCAACACGCCGACCCAGGTCGCGCCGCCGGCGAGACCCAGGAGCAGCAGCGCCAGGCTGAGGCGGCGCAGGTGCGGCCGGACCAGCTCGACGCGCAGTGCGCCGGCCACCCGGTCTGCCGGGCCGAACCCCGCCAGCGCCCTGGCCTCGGCGGAGCGCGGCTGCGCGCCGTCGGTGACCTGCTGCTCGATGTCGCAGAGCAGGTGATCCCGCAGCTCGTCGAGCAGGTCGGTGGCATCCGGTTCGACCGGCCTCGGCCAGGTCTGGACCTGCAGCCTCGACAGGTAGCCCTCGAGAGTGCTCTCGGACTCGGGCCGGGTCATGTCGGGCTACCCGGCGAGGGGTGCGCGGCCGGCGGCTCGAGGAGCGCGCCGATCGTGGCCACGAAGTCGCGCCACACGCCGCGCTCGTCGTGCAGTGCGGCCCGACCGCGATCGGTGAGCTGGTACTCGCGGCGGCGCCGGCCGGGCCCGCTGGTCCAGATGCCCAGGATCAGGCCGGCTTCCTCGAGTCGGCGCAGCGCCGGGTACAGCGTGCCGCTCTCCAGGTCCACCGTGCCGCCGGTGCGCCGACGTAACTCGGCCATCACGGCGAACCCATGTGCCGGTCCCGCCTCCAGCGTGGCGAGCAGTAGTGCATCGAGATGACCTTTCAATGCCTCAGCTCGCACGCTGTGATCCCCCCACCTCGATCGAGCTCCTCGGCAGCCGGTTGAGATCGTGCCGCGGTTCACCCTACGGCGTCTCCTTGCCCGGTCAGCACGGGTTGTGACGTGCTGGCTGAGATCTTGGTGACGGGCTCGCCCGGCTCCTGGTGCTGGGCACGGCCCCGCTGAGAACGTGGGCCGGCCCGATTCGGCCGGCGCCGAACCGTTCCCGGCCTAGCGTCGGGGAATGGTCACCACAACGACGTCGGCTGAGTCAGCGCTGTGCGAGCGGAGCAGGGAGGCAGAGGCCTTCCTCGACTCCCGCCAGCACACCGGGCCTGAGGTCGTGAGCGCATGCGAGGGTTGGACCGCCCACGAGGTCACCGCTCACCTGGCCGCCGCGGCCGCCGAGGTCACCCGCCACCTGCTGCCCTACCTGGCCGGCGAGCCGGTGCCGCGGACCCGGACCTTCGAGGAGCGCGAACCCGCGTACCGCGAGCTCGGTGATGCCGAGCTGCTGGCACGGCTCGAGGCCGAGGAGCGGCGGATGCGCACGGTGATCGGCCAGGCGCTGGCGCGCGAGCCGGACGCGGTCGTGCCGTGGACCGGGCGCCGGATGGTGGTGGCCAAGTTCCTGCCGCACCTGCGCAACGAGTTCGCGATCCACCGGTGGGACCTCGTCGGCGACGACGACATCAGCGACCAACTGCTGGGCCAGCCCGAGCTCACCGAGCACGCCGTCGGGGTGCTCGGTCAGATCCTGGTGCGGCGCGGGCGGGAGCGCGACCCGAGCCCCGAGTGCGACCTGCACGTGCGGCTGCGAGCCGACGGCGCGCCCGATGTCCGGCTCGTCGTCGAGTCGGGGCAGGCCGGCCTGCACCTGAGCGACTCGCCGGCGGACGAGCCCTACGTCGAGCTCGACGCCCCGGCCCGGACCCTGGTCATCTGGGGGCGCCGGCCGGAACAGCGCGGGCGGTTCCGCAGCTACGCCGACCAGCCCACCCTGCATCGGTTGCAGGCCCTGCTCGCCGGCTACTGACCACTCCTGGCTGACCGACTGGTTGGACCGAGCCGGCGCATGCCACCCTGTCCGACCATGGGAGAGAAGCGGAAGGTGTCGTCGTCGACGAAGATCGCGGCACCGCCCGAGGTCGTGTACGCCTTGGTCAGCGATCTGTGCCGGATGGGCGAGTGGAGCCCGGAGAACACCGGCGGGCGATGGGTCGGCGGTGCCTCCGGCGCGGCCGAGGGTGCGCGGTTCAAGGGCACCAACCAGTGCGGCGCCAAGAAGTGGTCGACCACCGTGACGATCACCGACGCCACCGCGCCGACCAGGTTCACGTTCATCAACAAGGTCGGTCCCAAGATCGTCGCCGAGTGGAGCTACCGGATCGTCCCGACCGACGGCGGCGCGCGCTGCAAGGTCACCGAGACCTGGACCGACGGCGCCGGACCGATCATGTCGATCCTCGGCAAGGCCATCACCGGCGTCGAGGACCGTGCCGCGCACACCAGGTCGATGATCGAAACGACCCTCACACGGCTCAAGGAGACCGCGGAATCCGGTCACTGAGCGTCACGGGCTGAGGATGGCCTCAGCCGCTGGCCGGATCGCGCGTGACCCCGGCCCGACGTGCTGGGACGCTCGACGGGGAGTGCCGCGGTCCCGGCGCTCGACACGTCGCGGTGACGCGGGGCCGGCCGGTCACCGCAGCGATGATCGGCGCTCTGGCCAGGCGTTACCCGGCTCGCGCCGACGCGGCGGTCGGCACTGGGTCGGCCCGGCGCGGGAGTGTGGCCGACCGTGCCCGGCAGCCGGCGGGCGGGCCGCCGCAGCCACATAGCATCGGTGCGCGGTGGTTCCCGGCGGCTCACCCATAGGTGGCCAAGCTTGTGCGAGATCGTTACGTCGCACCGCCCCTTCTCGTTGACCCCATTGCGCAGGCCGGCACCCGGTGGACGGCTCAGTGTGTCAACCGAAGGGAACTGCACGTGTTGAAGAAGGCCATTATCGCTGCCGCGGTCGCCGCCGTGGCCACGCTCGGAGTTGCTGGAATCGCCTACGCCGACACCGGTAGCGCCCACAGCACTCACAGCGCCAGCCACAGCCCCACTGTCCGCAGTGACAGCACCGATAGCACCGACAGCAGCAGCAGCGACACCGCGGACGACAGCACGTCGTCCAGTGACGACGCGACAAGCGACGACAGCTCCGGTGACGACAGCAGCAGTGACGACAGCGGCAGCAGCGACAGCGGCAGCAGCGACAGCGGCAGCAGCGACAGCGGCAGCAGCACCGACAGCGGCGGCCTCCTCGGCCTCTGACGCGCCCCGTGCGCGTCACGTGCTCCGGTGACCAACGCGGGTTGGTCACCGGAGCACTGTCGTGTCAGCTCTCGATCTCGCCGCCCCGGCCCGACCGGCGGGTGCGCGGCCTCAGCCCCTCAGGTCGGCGTGGTGGCGCGCGGCCACCTCGGGATGCGACCGGAACCAGCCCTTGAGTGCGTTGTCGCCGAACCGGGGCAGTAGCGGGTTGTGCTCGGTTTCCGTGACACCCGGTGCGTGCGCGGCCAGCTCGGCGGTCAGCGGCACCGGATGCAGGGTGGCGTCCAGCCGCGGTGACCAGAAGAAGCCGATGGACTGACGGGTAGCGCCCGGCGCACAGGGCAGCACCCGGTGCACCGTGGAGACCAGGTAGCCGTGGGTGGCGACCTCCAGCATCTCCCCGACATTCACCACCAGCGCCCCGTCCAGCGGTGGCACGTCGACCCAGTCCGGTGAGCGCGGCGGCCGCGCCTGCAACCCGCCCGTCGAGTCCTGCAGCAACAGGGTCAGGAACCCCCAGTCCGCGTGCGGGCCCACGCCCTGCGCGTGCGGGCCGTCCGTGTCGGTGCCCACGTAGCGGATCAGCTTGCCGAACCAATGCGGGCAACCGGCGAAGGCGTCGTCGAAGTGGCTCTCGGGTAGCCCGAGCGAGACCGCGAGCGCGCTGGTCAGCTCGGTGGCGACCTCGGCGAGCAGTCCGCCCAGGCCAGCACGACGCCGCGCAACTCGGGCAGCGCCGTGTCGGGCCACTGGTTCGGGCCCTGCAACAGCCGGTACGGCGCGTCCCACTCCGCGCGGGGCAGCGGCGACTGCTCCGGAGCGAAGTCGAGCTGCTCGCGCGCGTCGGGTCGGCCGGCGGTGATCTCGTGCCCGAGCCGGGTGTAGCCGCGGAAATGCGGCGACAGCCGGTTGTCGAGCGCGAGCCGCTCGGCCGGGGGCAGCGCGAAGAACCGCCGGGTCACCTCCGACAGCTCGCTCAACCGCGCCGCCGTCGCCCCGAAGTCGGTGAGCTGTAGGAACCCGACCTCGTGCAGCGCGGTACGCAGCCGCCGCAGGAACACCGGATCGAACCGCCCATCGGCGCCGCGCGCCTCGTCGAAGCGCAGGACGGGGATAGCGGCGGAGTCGGCGGAACCACGCATGCCCAGGAGACTAATGGGGCCGCGGCGGGCGGGTCAGCCGTTCGCCTTGAGGCCGAGCCGGCGGCGCCAGTCGTGCAGCCCGAGCAGTCGGATCACGCGGCCCATGATCCTGGACTTGGCCGGCGTGTAGGGGTACCAGTTCATCTCGCTCTTGAGCGAGAGCCGCTCGCTGACGAAGGCCTGGTTGCGGCAGTACTTGCGTACCGAGTACGGGCCGCCGAACCGGGCGCCGAGGCCGGAGCTCTTCCAACCACCCATCGGGAGCGGGAACTGGAACACGCTGGCCAGGACGTTGTTCGCGGTCACCCCGCCGGTCTCCAACTGTCGTGCGACCCGTTCGGCGCGCTCCGGGTCGGCGGTCCAGACGCTCCCGGCCAGGCCGTAGGGCGAGTCGTTCGCGAGCCGGATCGCCTCTTCGTCGGTGTCGACCTTCATCACCGGCAGGGTCGGTCCGAAGGTCTCCTCGCGCATGCAGTCCATGGTGTGGTCGACGTCCACGAGCACCGTCGGCGGGTAGTAGAAGCCCTGCTCACCGCGGGTGCCGCCGGTGAGTACCCGGGCACCTTTGGCGACGGCGTCCTTGACGTGGCGGTCCACGATGTCGACCTGGGCCTCGGTCGCCATGGCCCCGATGTCGTTGCTGTAGCTCTTGTCGGTGTCGGTGCCCTGGCGGATCGCGGCCGCCTTCTCGGTCAGCTTCTGGACGAACTCGTCGTAGACCGGTGCCTGGACGTAGACCCGCTCGACGGAGATGCAGGCCTGGCCGGAGTTGAACAGGCCACCCCAGATCGCACCGCCGACCGCGCGGTCGATGTCGGCGTCCGCCAGGACGATCATCGCGTCCTTGCCGCCGAGCTCCAGGCTGGACGGGATCAGCCGCTCGGCGGCGCGGATGCCGATGGCGCGCCCGGTCCGGGTCGAACCGGTGAACTGGATCATGTCGACCAGGTCGACCACCGCGGCGCCGGTCCCGCCGAGCCCGGTCGCGCAGGCCAGTACGGGCGGTGCGCCGATCTCCTCGCGCCAGCCCCGGACCGCCTCGGCCCAGGCCAGTGGCGTCACCTCGGAGGGTTTGCTGAGCACGGCGGCACCGGCCATCAGCGCGCCGGGGACGTCCATCATCGGCATGCCGAGCGGGAAGTTCCACGGGGTGATGACGCCGACCAGCTGGTACGGCCGGGCGTGCACCCGCAGCCTCTTGGTCGCCTGGGACGCGCTGTGTGGGCGGTGGTCCTGGTCGGCCAGCCACTTCGCGCCGTGCTTGGTCACGTAGTTGATCACCTCGACCGCGACCATGGTCTCGATGGCGGTGTCACCCCACGACTTGCCGCTCTCCCGCTGGACGAGCTCGAGCAGGCGCTGCTCGTTGTCCATGACCCAGTCGAGCCAGGACCGCAGCGTCTTCGCCCTGCCATCGGGCCCCAGGTCCTCCCAGGCGGGCTGGGCCGCGCGCAGCTCCGCCGCCATCACGGCCACCTGCTCCGGCGAGTGGTTCGGCAGCGTGCCGACCACCCGGTTGTCGGCCGGGCCGTGCACATCGAAGAACTCCGCGCCGGACGGTGTGGGCGACTGCCCGGTGGTGCCGGTCTCCGTGCTCAGGGCCATCGAAACGCACTCCTATGCCGATCGTCCGGTCGCCGAGGCGGGACGTTCGGGCAGAGCTGCACCGCCCACGGCCTCGGGCCCAGCGGCATTCGTGGCCGGCCGAGCGGATCAAGTCTAGAGGTAGACAGTCCGCCGTAGGACCTTCGTGGGCCCTCGATATATAACTTGTTCTAGTCTTGCTCTAGTCTTCGTCCAGCCGGAAGCCGACCTTGAGACCGACCTGGAAGTACTTCACCTCGCCGTTGTCGCCGATCTGCCCGCGTACCTCACTGACCTCGAACCAGTCGAGGTTGCGCAGCGTCTTGGACGCCCGGGAGACGCCGTTGCGGATGGCCGGCTCGATGCCGTCCGGGCTGGTGCCGACGATCTCGGTGACGCGATAGGTGTGGTCCATGGGGGCGGACGCTAGCGCTGGAGCGGGCGTTGCGCTCGCCCTGAGCCCCGGCTTCGGGACGCCAAGGAAGGGGCCGACCTCAACCGGAGGCCGGGGGAGTCTCCTCCGGGGCCGCCTCGGTCGGGGGCGGGGGGAGCGGTGCGGCGCCGATGGCGGAGTTCAGCAGCCCGGTGTTGGGGATCCGGAGGACACCGCCGTCGTCCGTGCTCAGAGTCGCGTAGATCAGCCCCAGCTCGATGACCAGACCGTCGAGCGGGCCGCCGAGCGCGCCGGAGTAGACCCTGATGCGCTGTCCCACGGTGACCGGGCGGGCCATGAGCAGGACGAGGCCGGCGAACAGGTTGCTCAGCGGCTGCTGGGCGGCGATGCCGACGATCACACCGGTCAACGCGCCGCCGACGAGCAACTGCTGCAGCGGGATCGTCAACAGCCCCATGACGCCGAAGAACACGACGAGGTAACCGAGCAGCTGACACAACACCTTGGCCGCCGCGCCGGCGCCGAGACTGGCACGACTGGCCGCCTTCGACACCTGGTTCGCCGCGCTGCGGGTGGCGATGACGCCGAAGATCACGAATGCGACGGCCAGCCCGATCACGATCAGGCGCTCGCGCAGTTGGGGCGCGTGCAGCCCGCCGAGCTCGCTACCCGCTACCAGCGCCGCCGCGGCGAGGACGAACCCCACGAGCGCGCGACGGAAATCTGGGCGCAGCCGGGCCTCCAGGACCTCGAAGGCCTCGACCGCGCCGTTGTGTTTGCGCAGCCACACTCGGAATGGGGACACGGGTTCATTGTCGAGGAGTGCGCTCGCGGGCCGGGCGTGCACCCCGGCCTGTGCGCGGCCGTCAGCCGGTGACCAGCTCCGTGCTCACCGGCGTCGGGTTGGTGAACAGGTCGAGCACCGGGCAGTGCTCGTCCACCGCGGCGTGCAGCTCGCGGTACTGCTCCGGTGATGCGGGGCCGGTGAGCCTGACCTTCACCCGCACAGCTCCGAGGCCGGGGCGGACGCCGTCGCGCAGGCCGAGGAACCCCCGTACGTCCAGGTCGCCCTCGGTCTCGACCCGCACGTCGTCGAGCGGGATGTCCAGCTTGGCGGCCCAGAACCGGTAGGTGACCACCTGGCAGGAGAGCAGCCCGGCCAGGGCGGTCTCCACCGGGTTGGGGGCGGAGTCGACCCCGCCCAGCGCGGGCGGCTCGTCGACCTGTACCTCGTGGGTCCTGATCTGGATGTCGGTGGCCACGCCGGAGTCGCCGCTGCCGGCGGCGTGGAACACCACGCTCGCCTTGGCGGCGTCATCGGACGTCGCGGCGGCGGTGGCGTCGATGATCCCGCGCAGGGCCGCGGCGCGGTTCGCGGAGTTGGCTGTGCTGCTGTCCGTGCTGCTGTCCGTGCTGCTGTCCGTGCTGGTGTCTGTGCTGGTGTCTGTGCTGGTGTCTGCAGTCGTCTCGGTGCTCATCGCGGACGGACCTTTCACGCTCGGCTGACGGTGTACCGGGGTTGGCTCAGCGCGAGCCCGGACAGGCACAGGTGCAGACGAGACCGTTGTCCACGTGTCGGCGGCGCACCAGGAGAACGTCGCCAGCCATGCGCTGTTCGTACCAGAGTCGGCGGCGGACGGCCAGCAAACGGAGTAACTGTCAGTCGAAGGTCAGGAGGGGTTTGCCGCCGTGGGCGGGGGCATGGGCGGCCTCGGTGGTGGCCGGCGCCGATGTGGGCGCGATGGCCGCCGCGCTGCTGGCGGACCCGACGCTGGTCACCGAGCGGACGCTCATCGCCGGAGCGGCGGTGCGGCTCGACCACGCGGGCATCGCCCGGGTCCTCACCGAGGTGACCGGCCGGCCGGTGCGCTACCGGGTGCGTGAGCCCCCCGCCGGCCGTTACCGAGCTGCACACGGTGCAGGTTCGCGGCGCGCGAATCCTGCCTGGTGTGCAGCTCGGTAACGGGGCAGCCGCGCACCGTGCAGGGCGGTGGTCAGCTCAGTCGGACCAGCGAACGACCCTGTGAGCCGCCGGCGAGGATGGCGTCCAGGACCGGCCCCAGGCCGTCGAGGTCGATCTCGGTGCCGCCGATCTGGTCGAGTCCCTCCGGGCGCAGGTCGGTGGCCAGCCGGTGCCACAGCTCCCGGCGCCGCTGGATCGGCACCGCGACCGAGTCGATCCCGAGCAGGCTCACACCGCGCAGGATGAACGGGAACACCGTGGTCGCGAGCTTCGTGCCACCGGTGTTGCCGCTGGCGGCGACCGCTCCGCCGTACTTCAGGGTGCGCAGCGCGTAGGCGAGGGTGTCGCCGCCGACGCAGTCCACCGCGCCGGCCCAGCGCTCGCGCTCGAGCGGCTTGCCCTCGGCGCTCGTCTCCGCGCGGTCGATGGTGGCGGCGGCGCCGAGGTCGAGCAGCCACTGGGCGCTCGCCGCCTTGCCGGTGGAGGCGACGACCTCGTAACCGCGCTTGGCCAGGATGTTCACTGCCACGCTGCCCACGCCGCCGGTGGCGCCGGTGACCAGCACCGGCCCGGTGCCCGGGGTGAGCCCGTGGCTCTCCAGCGCGGCGACCGACAGCGCGGCGGTGAACCCGGCGGTGCCGATCGTCATCGCCTCGCGGGGTTGGAGCCCGTCGGTCAGCGCGACCACCCACCCGGCGGGTACCCGGGCGTACTCGGCGAAACCGCCGTGGTGTGCCACGCCGATGTCGTATCCGTGCGCCAGCACGGCGTCACCCGCCATGAGGCCGCTGCTTCCGGGGTCGATCACCTGACCGGCCAGGTCGATGCCCGGCACCAGCGTGGGTAGCCGGGCGACCTTGCCGCCGGCGGTGGAGGCCAGCGCGTCCTTGAAGTTCACCCCGGACCAGGCCACCCGGATCACCACGTCCCCGTCTCCGAGGCTGTCGACGTCCAGGGTGCGAACCTCGCGGACGACGTCCCCGTCGCGTTGCTCGGCGACGAAGGCGCGGAATTGGGTCGGCAGATCGGGCACAGCGGTCCTCCAGGAGCGGCGTGGTCTCGGGCGGCGTGGTGTCAGGCGGCGTGTGTCAGGCGGCGTCTTGGGTGGCGTGGTCTCAGACCCTGCACAGTCTGGCCCGGCCGACCGGGTTCCGCGATCCGCCGGAGCTGGTCACCGGCGCCGACCCGCTCGACTGGGTCCTGAAAGCGAACGCAAGTGGTAACTTGGAGTAATGGCGTACGGCGATCTTGAGCATGAGCCGTGCTCGATCGCGCGCCCGGTCGCGCTCCTCGGTGACCGTTGGACACTGATTGTGCTGCGCCAGGCGTTCGCGGGTGTCCGGCGGTTCGAGGAGTTCCAAACGACCGTGGGGCTGTCGAGGTCACTGCTCTCGGAGCGGCTGGGTCGGTTGGTCGAGGCCGACATCCTGGAGCGGAGCGCGTACCGCGACGAACGCCGGACCCGGCACGAGTACCGGCTGACCGACAAGGGCCGGGACCTCTATCCGGTTCTGATGGCACTGCGGACCTGGGGCGACAAGTACCTGGCGCCGGACGGGCCGTTCCAGGTGTACCGCCACCGGGACTGCGGCGGCCGGGCGGAGCTGCGCCACGTCTGCGACCAGTGCGGCGCCCAGCTCTCGGTGCGTGACGTGTGTGTGGAGGCCGGGCCCGGCCTCGAACGGAGCTGATGTCCGACCGCACCCGACGCGGGGCCCCGGAGCCGGCCGTCCTCAGGCGGTGTCCGCGCCGAGGTTGGTGAGTATCCGGTCGAACACGGCGACCAGCGCGTCCTGCTCCTCAGGCGTGACGAGGTCGAAGAAGTAGCGGCGCACGGTCTCCACGTGTTCGGGAGCGGCGGCCACGATCGCGACCCGGCCGGCGTCGGTCAGCCGCGCCACCGACCCCCGGGCATCCGTGGCGCACTCCTCGCGGGTGAGCAGGCCGCGCTTCTCCATCCGGCGGAGCTGGTGCGACAGCCGACTGCGGTCCCATCCCGTGCTGGCGCACAGCTCGCGCGGACGCAGTGCACCGTCCGGAGCCTCGGACAGCGGTACCAGCACCGAGTAGTCCGCCCCGGACAGACCTGAGCTCCCCGCGAGCTGACGCTCGACCGCGCCCAGCAGTTCCCGCTGCAGGTCGAGGTAGGCCTGCCAGACGTGCGCCTCGCGCTCGTCGAGCCATCTCGGTTCCGCCATCACGCGACCATAATCGGAATTTGTTGACGTATCAGCTATGGACCGGTGCAGCTAGGGAGCTCGACGGCGGATCCGTGTCGGGGCCCGGCGGGTGCGGGGCCGGCGGGGGCGTGGGCACCGGGTCGGGCAGCGGCTCGGGGATCGGCGGGCGGCCCGGGTCGGGAGGGGTACCCGGGTCGGGCGCCGGACCCGGGCCCGGGTCCGGCGTAGGCGGGGGTGTGGGCACCGGGCCGGGCGGGGGTGTGGGCATCGGGCCGGGCGGTGGCGTGGGCATCGGGCCCGGGGTGGGCGGCGGTGTGGGTAGCGGCCTCGGGGGTGTCGGCACCGAATCCTGGCTGACGCTCATGGTTGCGGGAGTACCCGCTGGCGGCTGTTCCACGCGCCGGGAGCCCGGATTGGCAGCGGCCCCACCCCGTCCGGGTTGCCTAACCGGCCGGTTCGCTACCGCTGGTCTTCATGTCGCCCCAGGGCAGCGCGGGGTCGTTCGTCTGCGTACGGAATCGAACAGACCCGGGCGGTGTCAGCGCTAGAGCTTGATCATCGGCGCCGGTCGCAGGGGTGCCTCCCGCAGGCCTCGACCGAACGCTTTCAGCAACATCGGCCGGAAGCCGTTGGCCGGGTATACCGAGGTCAGCTCCCGGTACCGGTCGCGGGACACACCGGGGGCGGGGATCAGACCGGCCGAGACATCGGTCAGGTCAGCGCGGCGGAACGCTTCGACGAGTGGGTCGTCGTGACGGGCCCGACGCAGCCGGTGGTGCTCGCTGATCAGGCTGGACACCAGCTCCGCGTGCGGCTGGTCGGCTTCGTCCAGCTCGGCCGCCGCGCGGCGCACCGAGGGCGGCAGGTAGTCCCAGGTCCCGTCGAACCAGATGCCGGCGTCGTGGAAGAAGCCGGCCACGCCGAGGGGTACCGCGACGTCTGCCGGGACGTCGCACTGCAGTCCGACGACACCGATCACCCGGTGCACATGGCCCCGGTAGACCGGCAGATCCGGCCCGAAGACCGAGCGGTGGCGTTCGAAGAGCTGGTCCGCGGTGTCGTGGGCGCGGGCGATCGATGTGGTGGGCACGGTGCTCCAGAGGCGGGGGATCAGAACGTCGGCGTTGATCATGGCCCGGGCCGGGGCCGCTCACCAGTGGCGCCCGCGGCTACTATCGACCATTGTGCGCCAGAAGGTCGTGGTGATCGTGCCGGAGGGCGGCAGCCTCTTCGAGATCGCGACGCCGCTGCGGGTGTGGGGCCCGGACCCCGGTGAGCCGGACTGGCCGGACACGGATCTGGTCGCCTGCGGTACCCGCGACGGTCGGGCGAGCCTGGCGGTGTCGCCGCTGTCCCTCGGTGGCCTGGAGCGGCTGGCCGACCACGTCCCCGGGGCGGACATGGTCATCGTGCCCACCTGGCCCGTCGACAACCGGCCCGTTCCGCGCTCGCTGGTCACTGCCCTGCGGGCCGCGCACGAGAGCGGCTGCCGGATCGTCGGGCTGTGCCTCGGGGCGTTCGCTGTCGCGGAGGCCGGCCTGCTCGACGGCCGCCGCGCGGTGACCCACTGGCGCTATGCCGACGACTTCGCACGGCGTTTCCCGGCTGTCCTGCTCGACCGGGCGCCGCTGTACGTGGATCTCGGTTCGGTGGTGACCTCCGCCGGCAGTGCCGCCGCGATCGACTGCTGCCTGCACCTGGTGCGCTGCGACCACGGCGCCGATGCGGCGGCCATGGTCGCAAGGTCGCTGGTCACCGCGCCGCACCGCTCGGGCGGCCAGTCCCAGTTCGCGGCCGTCCAACCGCTGAGTACCGCCGACGATCGGCTCGGCGGCCTGCTGTGCGCCGCGGCCGAGAACATCCGTGAGGTCCGGTCCGTCGCCGATCTGGTGGAACGCTCCGCGATGAGCCGCCGCGCGCTCGAGCGGCTGTTCCGCGACCGGCTGGGCTCCTCGCCGGGGTCCTGGCTGACGGCTCAGCGGGTGCAGGCAGCACGGCGGCTGTTGGAGGGCACCGACCTGAGCGTCGAGGCGGTGGCGGAGGCAGCCGGTTTCGGGTCGGTACAGGCGCTGCGCCGGGAGTTCCGACTGGCGGTGCAGGTCGCGCCGACGATGTACCGGAGGTCGTTCCGCGCGCCGGTCCCGGTCTGACCGAGCCTCTCCGGCCCGATGGTCACCACGGGTTGCGCTGCTGGGGCAGGGACACCTCGACCGCCTCCCAGTAGGCGATCTCCACACCGGCGTCCAGCACGGCTGCCTCGAACGAGTCGAGGACCGGGCTGAGCAGGGCTGGGCCGGGTTCGGCGTCGGTCATGGTCAGCGTCGCGGTGAGCATGAGGTCACGGTGGAAGGGGTCGATCACCACGGTGTCCCGGTCCCGGCTGAGCAGGAGCCGGATCGTCTGTGCCTGCTCGTCGAGAAGGAGGCGGTGCAGCCGGACCGCGATCCGGACACTCCAGGTCTGCGCGCTCGTCATCCCGTTCCCCGACTCGGCCCACGCTCCGTGGACCTCCGAGCGTCGTCCCGCTCAGCTTTGCCGACATCTCCCGGCGGCCGGACTTTTGTACCTCTATCGAGCCTGCCGGCCGGACCGGGTGGGCGGCCCGGTGTGGTCGGGTCAGAGGTCGAGCTCGACCGGGCCCTCGGCAGCGTGGATGCAGGTGCGCACCATCTCGTTGCGCGCCTGCCGTACGTCGCCGGTACGCAGGTCGCGGATCGTGCCCTCGCGCAGTCGGGCCACACAGGTGTGGCACACGCCCATCCGGCACCCGAACGGCATGTCCACCCCGGCCTCCTCGCCTGCGACCAGCATCGGCGTGCCGGGCGGGCACTCGGCCTCCAGCTGCCGGCGGGGGAAGCGGATGGTGCCGCCCGCGCCGCCCGCGTCCGCCCCGCCCACCACGGGTTGGAAGCGCTCCAGGTGCAGCCGCTCGCCGGCTCCGTGTTCGTCCCAGTGCCCACTCAGTGCGTCGAGCAGCTCACCCGGGCCCGAGGCGTAGGTGTCCCGCTCGCGCCAGTCCGGGCACAGCGTCTCGACGTCCGCCGGAGTGATCCGGCCCTGCTCGCCCGACTCCCAGATGTGCACGGTCAGCCCGGGCTCACCGTCGGCCAGCGACCGCAGGTCGTCGCCGAAGATCACCCGGTCGCGGGAGCGCGCGGAGTGGATGTGCACCACGTCGTGCATCGCGTGCTCGGTGTGCAGGTGCCGCAGCATGCTCATCACCGGGGTGATCCCGCTGCCGGCGGTGAGGAACAACAGCGGCGCCCCGGTGCGCTCGGGCAGGGTGAAGGTGCCCTCCACCTCGCCGAGGCGCACCACGGAGCCGACCCGCAGCGTGCGGACCAGGTACGGCGAGACGACGCCGCTGTCCACCAGCTTCGGGGTGATCGAGATCAGGCCGTCCGGGGCGTCCGGGTCGGAGGTCAGCGAGTACGCCCGCCAGTGGTGCACCCCGTCGACGACCACGCCGAAGCGGACGTACTGCCCGGGTCGGTGGCCGGCCCACTCGAAGCCGGGCCGCACGTGGATGGTGACCGCGCCGTCCGCCCTCGGCTCGAGGCGCTCGACCCGGCCGCGCAGCTCGCGGGTCGACCAGAGCGGGTCGATCAGCTCGACGTAGTCGTCGGGCAGCAGCGGCGTGAACAACAGCCGCACCCCGCTGAGCAACCTCCGGCGCAGCGGCGACACCTTCGGCTGCATTCCCACCTCGGTCACGACGACCACCGTCCCATCCGTCTGCTCGATTTCGAACCTCGCCGACAGGTGGGTACCCACTTCGCTCCAATTTGACAGCTGGGCCCGACCGAGAGACGTTACCGGCGGTCACAGTTACCACTGGTATCGGACAGCCTGGGGGAGCGGTCCACGAATTCGGCGAGAGGACAATGCAATGCCAACCAGCCCGACCAGTCCACCCAGCCCGTTCGCGCACCTGACCGACGCGCGGCTCGAACAGCTCGGCCGGGAGTTCGCGGCGATCCACGAGGAGGTGTACGCCGACCTCGGTGAACGCGACCGCCGCTACATCACCGGCATCATCCGGATGCACCGGCAGCTGGCCACGGCCAGCCGGGCGCTCCTGGTCGGCTCCCGGAGCAAGCCGCTGTGGCTCCTCGGTACCTGTGGCCTCGGCGCCGCGAAGATCCTGGAGAACATGGAGATCGGCCACAACGTCCTGCACGGGCAGTGGGACTGGATGAACGACCCGTACATCCACTCCTCGACGTGGGACTGGGACACCGCGTCCACCGCCGAGGCCTGGAAGCACTCACACAACTACATCCACCACACGTATACGAACATCCGCGGCAAGGACAAGGACCTCGGCTACGAGATCATGCGGATCGACCCGCACCAGGAGTGGAAGCCGAGCTACCTGCTGCAGCCGCTGTACAACCTGCTGCTGATGGCGTTCTTCGAGTGGGGCGTCGCGGTGCATGACATGGACATCGAGGCGATCCGCGCCGGTGAGAAGCCGTGGAAGGACGTCTGGCACGACCTGAAGGGAATCTCCGGCAAGGCGCGGGACCAGATCGTGAAGGACTACCTCGGCTGGCCCGCCGTGTCGGCGGCCGCCGCGCTCGCGTTCGACCAGCTCGTCACCCGCCGCCCGAAGCGCCGGGGTCTCCGCGAGCGGCTCGGGCGCGGGCGCCCCCGGTTGCGCGCGGCGGCGTCCGCGCGGCTCTCCGCGATGCCGCGCTCCGCCCGTGACGGCTTCGTGGCCACCTTCTGGGCCAACTTCACCGCGAACATCATCCGCAACGTGTGGACGCACTCGATCATCTTCTGCGGCCACTTCCCGGACCAGACCTACACGTTCAGCCCGGCGGAGGTCGAGAACGAGACCTCCGGCGGTTGGTACGCCCGCCAGCTGGTCGGCGCGGCCAACATCACCGGCAGCCCGTTCTTCCACGTCATGAGCGGCAACCTGGGCTACCAGGTGGAGCACCACCTGTACCCGGACATGCCGAGCAGCCGGTACGCGGAGATCGCGCCCCGGGTCAAGGACATCTGCCAGCGCTACGGCCTGCCGTACAACACCGGGCGGCTGTCCGTGCAGCTCGGCACGGTGCACCGGACCATTGCCCGGCTGGCCTTCCCCGGTGGCAGCCCCCGGCCCAAGCCCGGACCGTACCGGCCGGAGGGAGCCGGGCTCGGGACGAGCGAAGTCGCCGAGCGCGGCACCGCGCCCGCACCCGTCTGAGGTCCCGCCCGCTGCGCTGGCTCGCCGAGTTCAACCGTGGCGGCCTCGGAACACGGCGCTCACCCGGCTCGGGTTGAACTCGGCGAAACCGGCGCGGCGGGCGGGGTCAGCCGCGCGGGTCAGCTGCGCGGGGTCAGCTGCGCTGGGTGGCGGCCTTGAGGGCGGCCTTCGCCGACGCGGGCGCGCCCAGGGTGTCGAGGCCGAACAGGGCCGCGCCGACGACCGGGTTGACGTCGACGACGCTGACCACCGCACGCGGCGCCACCTTGAGACACCGCCGCTCGATCTCCGCGATCACCGGCGCACCGACCCCGGTCAGCACCCCGCCGCCCAGGATGATCTCTGGCTCGGACGTGGTGAGCCGCAGGCGCCGCAGGATCACCGCGACCAGCGAGCCCACCTCCTCGACGAACCGGGTGACCACCTCCTGCGCGACCTGGTCCCCGGCGGCGGCCACCTGGAACAGCAGTGGGCACAGGCCGTGGAGGGACGCGGTCCCGATCTCCCCGAAGTGCAGCCCCTGGACGACCTCGAGCAGGGTCTCGGCGCCGTAGTAGCCGGCCACCGCCGCCCGCAGCGCGGTGCCGGGCCCCCGGCCGTCCTCGGCGCGCACCGCCCACCACAGCGCCTCCTCGCCGAGCCGGTAGCCGCCACCCCAGTCACCGGAGACCTTGCCCAGCGCGGGGAACCGGTGCACCCGGCCGTCCGGGCCGACGCCGGCCGCGTTGATGCCGGCGCCGCACACCACGGCGACACCGGTGCCGTCCGAGCTGCCGGCGCGCAGCAGCGCGAGCGTGTCGTTGCCGACCGTCAGCGTGTCGCTCCACCCGCGCGCGGCCAGCGCCGCATGCAGCGCCGCCTCCTCGCGGGGGAAGTCGACGCCGGCGAGGTACGCCGAGGTGTGCACGGCGAACGGCCGGTCGGGGGGACCGGCGCCGGCGGTCAGCGCCCGCAGCACCAGTTCCTCGAGCGCGACCACACACGCCGCGACGCCGACGTTCTGCGGCGAGGCCCCGGGACCTCGGGACCGCCCGAGCACCTCGCCCGCGCGCGACACCACCAGGACCTCGGTCTTGCTGTTCCCCCCGTCGATCGCGACGACGTCGCGGACCGGCGTCATGCGCGCGCCCAGGGCAGGAACTCGCGGTTGGTCCGCACGAGGTCGTCCGCGAGCCGGTCGGCCTGTGCGTACTGCCCGACGAGCGGGTGCGCGAGCAGCGCGTCGGCCACCCGGTCCCGCCCGCCCCGCAGCGCGGCGTCCAGGGCCAGGTGTTCGTACGCGGTGGCCGCCGCGATGAGACCGGCGAACCGCTGTTCCACCGGCGGCTGCGCGATCGGCGTCGGCCCACCGGCGTCCACGGTGGCCGGGACCTCGATGACGGCGTCGTCCGGCAGGAACCCGAACGTGCCGTTGTTGCGCACGTTCACCACGTGTTCCTCGCCCGGTCCGCCGGCGGTCAGCGCGTGCACCAGCTGCACGGCCGCCTCGGAGTAGTAGGCGCCGCCGCGTTTCTCCAACTGCGCCGGCTTGGTCACCTGGTCGGGGTCGAGGTAGACCTTGAGCAGCTCCTCCTCGACGTCGCTGACCACGTCCGCGCGCGGGCGTCCGGTGCGCTGGGCGGCCACCAGCTCGTCGTGCGCGTAGTAGTACTTCAGGTAGTACGACGGCACCGCGTTCATCCGCCGCATCCAGTCCACCGGCGCGCCGACCTGGTCGCCCACAGCGTCCGCGTGCCGCCCCAGCAGCTCGGGCAGCCGGTCTACGCCGTCGACGAGCACGCCGCGCTCCCAGCTCAGGTGGTTGAGCCCGGTGTGCACCAGACGCACGTCGTCCACACCGGCGCCGAGCAGCCCGGCGAAGGTGCGCTGCAGGTGGATCGCCACGTTGCACAGCCCGACCGCGCGGTGGCCCTCGCCCAGCAGCGCGCGGGTCACGATGCCGACCGGGTTGGTGAAGTTGACAATCCAGGTGTCGTCCCCGGCGGCCCTGCGCACCCGGTCGGCGATGTCGAGCACCACCGGCACCGTGCGCAGCGCCTTCGCCAGCCCGCCCGCGCCGGTGGTCTCCTGCCCGATACAGCCGCAGACGTGCGGGAACGTCTCGTCCGAGCGCCGCGTCCGCTGGCCGCCGACCCGCAGCTGGATCAGCACCGCCGTCGCGCCGTCCACGCCCTCCTCGAGGTCGGCGGTGGTGTGCACCCGCGCGGGGTGGCCGGCGTGTTCGAGCAGCCGCCGGCTGAACGCGCCCACCGTGTCCACCCGGTAGGCGTCCGGGTCGATCAGCACGATCTCGTCGACGTCCAGCGTGGACCGGCGACCCGCGATCCCGTCGATCAGCTCCGGCGTGTAGGTCGAACCGCCGCCGACCACTGCCAGCTTCATCCCTTGACCCCCGTGAACGTGATTCCCTTGACGAACGTCCGCTGCGCGAGCACGAAGAGCACGATGACCGGCGCCATGATCAGCGCGGTGGCCGCCATGGTCAGGTTCCACTCCACGTGGTGCATGCCGCGGAACGACGCGATGGCCAGCGAGAGCGGCCAGTGCTCCTGGTTCTCCCCGGTGTAGAGCAGCGGCCCGAAGTAGTCGTTCCAGGTGAACAGGAAGCAGAACATCGCGGTGGCGGCGATGCCCGGCTTGGCCATCGGCAGCAGCACCCGGACCATCGCCTGGAACTCGTTGCAGCCGTCGATCTTCGCGGCCTCCAGGTAGTCCTTCGGGATGGTGAGGAAGAACTGCCGGAGCAGGAAGATCGAGAAGGCGTCGAAGAAGAAGTACGGGGCCACCAGCGGCACCAGGGTGCCGGTCAGGCCGAGCCGTACCCACAGGTCGTAGAGCGGCACGACGGTCACCTGCGGCGGCAGCATCATCGCGGCCACCGTGAGCATGAAGAACAGGTTCTGCCCGCGCCAGCGCAGCCGGGACAGCGCGTACGCCGCGGGGATCGCCGAGAGCAGCGCGCCGACCGTGGCCAGCCCCGAGTAGATCATGCTGTTGGCGAAGTACTCCAGCAGCGGCGCCCGCTCGAAGACCTGGACGAAGTTCTCGAAGTGCCACTCGGTCGGCCACAGGCTCGCGGACATCGCCTGGTCGCTCTTCATCACGGCGGTGAGCAGTACGAACAGCATCGGCAGCGTGAAGACGATGCCGAGCGCGAGCCCGATGGCGTGCGTCGCGATCCAGTGCAGCCGCCGGTTCCAGGACTGCCGCACCCGCACCCGGGGCGGCACGGCGGCCGGCCGGGGCGGGGCCACCTCGCTGAGTGCGGTCACGTCTGCTCCTGGTGGGAGGACCGGCGCAACTGGCGCACCAGTATCCAGGTGAAGCCGGCCGAGACGACGAACAGCAGCACCGCCATCGCCGCCGCGTAGCCCATGTTGAAGTAGCGGAAGCCCTGCACGTAGAGCCAGACCGGATAGGTCAGCGTCGAGTTCTGCGGCGCGCCGATGTACTTGCTGTTGCCCGCGACGTCGGCGGAGCCGGCCGCGGCGGAGCCCGCCACGATCGCCTGGGTGAAGAACTGCAGCGCGTAGATGATGGAGTTGATGACGCCGAAGGTCAGCACCGGCGAGATCGAGGGCAGCGTGACGTGCCAGAACCGGCGGATGGGGCCGGCGCCGTCGAGCTGGGCCGCCTCGTACTGCTCCGGCGGCACGTCCAGCAGGGCGGCCAGGATGATGATCATCAGCTCGCCGGAGCCCCACAGCGCCAGCAGGCTCAGCGCCGGTTTCGACATGGTCGGCGAGTTGAACCACAGCCCACCGTCGATCCCGACCAGCTTCAGGAACCGGTTCACCGGGCCGAACTCGGAGTTGAACAGGAACACGAAGGCCAGCGTCGCGGCGGCCGGCGGCGCCAGCGACGGCAGGTAGCACAGGGTCCGGACCAGCCCCACGCCCGCCTTGAGCCGGGAGATCACCGACGCCACCCCGAGCGCGAACGTCACCCGGCAGACGGTGAGCACGACGACCAGCCACAGCGTGTTGTAGGCCGCCGTGCGGATCAGCGGCTCGCTGGTGAACATCCGCACGTAGTTGTCGAACCCGATGAACTGGGGCGGGTTGATCAGGTCGTAGCGGGTCAACGAGTAATAGACGGTGGCGACCAGCGGGTAGGCGAAGAAGACCAGGAAACCCAGGCCGGCCGGCGCCATGAACAGCGCGGCCGTCCGGTAGCGTCTGGCCCCGGTGCGCACCGGAGTGGGCGCGGGCGGCGGTGCCGCCGCCCGAGCGGACAGCGTGGTCGTCATGCCGCTCAGCCGCCGGTGGGCTTCTGCGCGAGCGCGTCGTTGATCTGTGCGTCGACCTGCTTCAGGCCGGCGGTCAGGTCCGGCACCCCGCCGGCCTGCCACCGCTCGGCGAAGTCGTTGACCGCCTTGAGGTGGGCGTCACCGATCGGTGACGGCGGGTTCGCCACCAGCTTGCCACTGCCGTAGATGTCCAGGAACGTCTTGAACTGGGGGTCGGCCACGAGCTTCGGGTCGGTCAGCGAGGCGGTCGTGCTGGGTACGTTCTTGAGCCCGTTGGCCAGGTCGACCAGCGTCGGTGTGTCCAGGGTGACCTGCTTGATCAGCTCCCATGCCGCGCCGGGGTGCTTGGCCCCCTTCGGGATGGCGATGATGGTGCCGGTGGTGAACCCGCCGCCGTACTGGGCCGACAGGCTGTCCAGCACCGGTGCCGGCGCGGTGGCGAACTTGAGCGCCGGCGCCTGGTCGGAGACGAACGCGTCGCGGTACTCGCCGTCGTAGGCCATCGCCAGCTTGCCGGCCTGGAAGCCCTGGTCGGCCGAGTACTCGTCGCCGAGGCCGGACTTGAACTGCTCCACCTTGTCGTGCCCGCCGTAGAAGTCCACGAGCTGCTTCTGGAACTGGAACATCGCCTTCCACGCCGGGCTGTCGGCGAGGTCGGACTTCCCGTCGGGCCCGAAGTAGTTCGCGCCGAAGTTGGGTGCCCAGTACTGGGCCTGGTTGGCGTAGAACGGCATCGACGGGATGAAGCCGGCGACCTTGATCGACCCGTCCGGGTTGAACTGGGTCAGCTTCTTGGTGTCCGCGAGCAGCTCGGTGGTGTTCTTCGGCGGCGCGGTGATGCCGGCTCCCGCGAACATGTCGGTGTTGTAGTAGAGGCCGTAGACGTCCGCGAGCATCGGCATCGCGCAGCGCTTGCCCTGGTAGCCCGTGTAGTCGCGGACCGCCTTCGGGATCTGGTCGAGGTCGATCCGGTCCCGGTCGATGTAGGGCTGGAGGTCCTGGAAGCTGCCGTTGGAGCACCACACGCCGAGGTTGTCGGTGTAGAACGAGATCGCCACGTCCGGCGGGTTGCCGCTCCGGATCGACTGGGTGATCTTGTCGTCGTCCTGGTTGCCCTCGTGCTTGATCTCGATGTTCGGGTACTTGTCCTTGAGCTTGTTCAGCGCCTTGGTGACGACGTCGTACTCGCGCGAGGTGAACTTGCTGTACACGGTGACGGTGAGTGTGTCGTCGCGCCCCGGCGGCGCCGCGGCCTGCCCGGCGGCGCCCCCGCCCGGTGCGGCGGCGCCGGAACAGGCGGTGGTCAGCAGTGCGATGACGACCGCGACACAGAACAGCAGAGAACGACGCCCTCGGGCGATCCTCCGGGTCAGGGTGCGCATGACCCTCCTCCTACTCGGTTGGGGCAGCGGGCTTCACGGTTGAGCTCTAGGACATGTCTGGTGGATCTCCAGCCGGCTACGCGGCACCCAGATGCCGCCTCGCGGCGTTGTCGTCGCCGCCGATCCAACCCCGGGATCGGCGACTTCTCCGCCTTGCGAGACGACATCTGGATCACCGCTCGCTCGCCATAGATCCACCAGACACGCCCTAGTGCGCGAGGGCGGGGGTGATGACGCCGAAGAGGTCCGCCCGCGCGATGGCCAGCGCCGACTGCAGGGCACCGGCACGGACGGCGTTGCCCTGCACCGACGCGACGGCCACCGGGGTGCGCGGTAGCACCAGCTCGTGCAGCCGGCCCGCCACCCGGGCGGCGAGCTCCTCACCGCCGGCCCGGCTGGTGTCGCCGCACAGCAGGATCAGTTGCGGATCCGCGATCGCGACCAGGTTGGCGATGCCCCCGGCGACCCGGCGGGCGAGGTCGTCGAGGAACCCGTCGGCGCCGTCCCGTCTGGCGAGGGTGACCGCGGCCCAGGCGGTGGCCGCGGTCAGGCCGTGCGCGGCGGCCAGCCGGATGATCGCGGGGGAGTCGACCAGGTTGCCGAAGCGGGCGCCGGCCGGCGGCCACCGGTCACCGGTGTCCACCGAGGCCGGGTCGGGCACCCGCATCCAGTCGATCTCGCCGCCGCCGCCGGTGGTACCGCGCAGCAGTCGCCGACCGATGACCACCGCGCCACCGACGCCCTCGCTGAGCCAGACCATCACGAAGTCGTCGATCCCGACCGCCTTGCCCTCGGTCATCTCCTCGACCGCGACCAGGTTGACGTCGTTCTCGATGGTGACCTCGACGCCGAGCTTCTCGCTCAGCCGGGCCGGCACGTCGAAGCCCAGCCAGCCGGGGATGTGCGGCGCCGAGGAGAGCAGGCCGGTGCGCGGGTCGAACGCGCCCTGCGCGCCGATCACCACGTTCGCCAGTTCGGACAGCCCGAGGCCGGCCGCCGCGGCCACGTGTGAGAGCGCCTCGCCGAAGGTCCCGACCACGTCCGCGCCCTCGTGCACCGGGAGCGTGACCTGGTACTCGGCGAGCACGGTGCCGGCGACGTCGGCCACCACGAAGTCGGCGAGGTGCGGGGTCAGGTCGACGGCCGCGACGTGCGCGAGGCCGCCCCGGACCGCCCAGCGCTGCGCCCGGGGACCGCGCCCGCCGCTGCGGAGCCCGGCCTTGCCGACCACGTCGTCCTGTTCCAGCCGGGTGAGCAGTTGGGCGGTGGCGGGTTTGGACAGCCCGATCGCGGACTCCAGCTCCGAACGCGTGAGCGGACCTTCCCGGAGCAGGACGTCGATGGCGGCGCGATCGTTGAGCTCGCGCAGCATCCGTGGGCTACCGACTCGCACGCTCGCGCCCCCGAGTTAATTAGGAAACTTTACAGACGGTTTCGGAGGACTGTAGGTCGCCGGCCCGGGAGCGTCAACGGCTCACCGCAAACTGCGCAAATCGGCCTCAGGGCCCAGAGATCGTTGCCGCCGTGTCCTGGGGGATCGGCTGCGGTGTATCGTTTTACCACTCGAATCCGCCGGCGCTGCCGTCAGATGAAGGGCTGGGCGCGTGGCCGTCACCATCCAAGATGTGGCCAGGGCCGCGCGGGTGTCGCCGAGCACCGTGTCCAACGTGCTGAACGGGCGCGACCGCCGGATGCTGCCGGCCACGAGGGTGCGGGTCGAGGAGGCCATCGCCGCGCTCGGCTACCGGCCGAACCGGGCCGCGCGGCAGCTGCGCACCGGGCGGATCCAGATGCTCGGCCTGGTCGTGCCGTCGGTGGCGAACCCGTTCTGGGGTGCCTTCGCGCAACTCGTTGAATCGGTCGCGCTGCGGTCGGACTTCCGGGTGCTGTTGTGCAACAGCGAACGCGACCCCGCCCGGGAGTCGGAGTACCTGGAAGAGCTGTGGGCCGACGGGATCGGCAGCGTGCTGCTGTGCTCCTCGCTGCCCTCGATCGCGCACGTCGAGACATTTCTGCGGCGCGGCATGACGATCGTGGCCTTCGACCGGACCGGCCAGCTGGGCGACCCGCCACTGACCAACATCAGCGTGGACAACTCGTTGGGCGCCCAGCTGGCCACCAACCACCTGCTCGAGCTCGGGCACCGCCGGTTGGCATTCGTCTCCGGCACGGTGGCGAGTGTGAACCGGCAGGAGCGGCTGGACGGCTTCCGCCGCGCCCTGGACCGCGCCGGCCTACCGGCGGAGGGAGCGCTGGTGCACCGCGGCGGCAACGGCCGCGACGGCGACCGGGACGCCGCGGCGGCGGGACGGGCCGCCGCTCGGGAGCTGCTCGGCGCCGCGTCGGCCCCCACCGCCATCGTGGCGAACAACGACATGTTCGCCATCGGGGTCTGCGCCGGCGTCCGCGACGCGGGGCTCGAGGTCGGCCGGGACATCTCGGTGGTGGGCTTCGACGACATCGCGCTGGCCGACCTGACGTTTCCCGCGCTCACCACCGTCCGGCAGCCGCTGCCGGAGATGGCCGCGGCGACCGTGGAGTACCTGCTGGGGTCGAGCGCCACCGGTGTCGGGCGGTCGGTGCTGATGCGCCCCGAGCTGGTGGTGCGAGCCTCGACGGGCCCGGTCCGGCCAGCGCGGTGACGGTCGGTCACACCTCCGTCGCGCTGGCCCGGATCCGCCGTACCTCGCCGCCGGACCGCGCGGTCGCCTCGACGTCGGTCCCATCGAGGCGGACCCGGTAGGCCCAGTCGCCGTGCCGCCAGTTGATCTCGTCGGCGGTGCCGCTGACCTGGTCGTCCGGCGTGGGCTCCAGGGCGGAACCGGGCAGCAGCAGGCTGACGAACCGCGCCGAGCGGACCGGGCCGATCTCCCGGCGCAGCGTGTGCAGCCGCCGGCCGACCACCAGGCTCGGCGTGCTGGAGGTCGGGTTCGCGGTCACCAGGGTCTCGCTCTGCCCGAATTCGCGCTGCCCGAATTCGCTCTGCCCGAATTCGCTCTGCCCGAATTCGCTCTGCCCGAACTCGCTCTGCCCGAACTCGCCGCCGGGGAGCGCGTGCACGGTGAGCGCCCCGGTGCCGGAGCGGACCAGCATCCCCTCGCCGGCCTTGGCGGTCGCGGGCTGGTCGGCGTGCAGCAGCCAGGTCCAGGTCCGCTCCGTCCCGGCCTCGAGGTCGTCGATCAGCAGCAGGCTGCCGCTCGGGCCGAACAGGACCCGCCGGGAGACCCGCAGCACGCCCAGCTCGGCCGGGTACATCGCGGCGGTCTCGCCGACCGCGTGCACCCAGCCCTCGGCGGTCCGCACCGAGTGCACGTGCGCCTGGTGCGCCAGCGGCATGTCCTTGTAGACGTGGTAGCGGTCCTCGCCGGCGTAGCCGGAGCCGTCGACCAGGATGACGTTGTGGTTGCGGGTCAGCTTGTTGTTGGCGTACCCGTCCTCGACGGCGAGCGGTGAGCCGTGCCCGATGAGGACGAACGTGTTGGCGTCCGGGTGGTGGTGCCCGGCGTTGAGCGTGTCCCAGCCGCGTTCGTCGCGCATCCGGTGACTGGTCTCCCAGGCCCGGTGCCCGCCGCCGGGGGAGGCCTTGAACGACAGCAGCACCGCGTCGTCGTCCCACCCGGTCCGGGCGGTGACCAGGCCGAGGTCCGGGAAGTAGGCCGAGGTCGGCAGCTGCTCGGGCGCCTCGGCGGGCACGGTCGGGTCGTACCAGAGCAGCTCGAGGTAACCCTCCGCGCGCACCCCGGGCTTGACCCCGCTCTCGTGCCACTCCCGGCCGAGGAAGCCGGTCCGCACCCGCTCGGCCAGCCACTGCGCCGCGCCGAGCCGGTAGACGCCGGCCAGCTTGTGGTAGAGCGCGAGGCTGTGCCCGCTGCGCCGGTCGTGGCAGTCGCCGTGGTCGACGATGTACTCCCAGCCGGGCGCGCTCTGGTGCAGCCGGTAGCTGAAGGTGTTGCGCAGGAACGCGCAGGACTCGAACAGGTCGACGCCGTCCTGCTCCTCGATCAGCTCGAAGGCGATGGCCAGTGACGGCACGCCGTAGCGCCAGTAGACGACGCCCTCGCTGCCCGACCCGTCGGCGGGCAGCATGTCGGCCACCGTGCGGAAGTTGTCCAGCGCCCGTGCGGTCCAGTCCTTCGCCGGCGGGTGCTCGTCGCGCAGCGCGTAGCCGGCGGTGAGCACGCCCGCGTAACAGATCCAGTTGTGGTTCTGCCAGTACGACGAGGACCACCAGGTGCCCTCGGACTCCACCGCGAAGCGGTACAGCCGGTCGCCCTGCAGGATCAGTTTCTCCCGCAGCGCCGACCGCTCGGCCGCCGGCAGCGCGTCGCCCAGCCAGTCGTAGGCCAGCCCGAGGCCGTGCAGCAACCAGCCGGCGTCCAGGTCGTGGTCCGGCATGTGCGCCCGGCCCCAGTGCGGGTAGGACACGGCCGCCGCGAGCCACCGCCGCGCCTGGTCCAGGTACTGCGGCTGGTCGGTGAGCCGGTAGGCCAGTGCGAACCCCGCGCTCGCCGGCCCGAGGTAGGTGATCGAGGCTTCCGGGTGCTCCTCGGGCGGGTTGTCACCGGCGTAGAACTCGCACTGGTCGAGCAGCCGCAGGAACTGGGCGGCCCGGACGTCCCGGATCTCGGTGCGCAGCCGGTCCAGCCGCCCCCCACCGATCAGCAGCCGTGGCTCGGTCACCGCGTCACTCCGTCCCTCCGGCTCGGTACCAGCCAGCGGTCCGGTTCACCGCGGTGCCGCTGGACGTGGATGGTCAGGTCGTCGCCGGCCTGCTCGATGCTGATCCCGCTCGCCACGCCACCGGGGGAGTAGACCGACGCGAACACCGCACGCTGACCGACCGTGCGCCACCGCAGGTGTGGCCGGGAGCGCTGCGGGTCGTCGGCCGGCCCCAGGTCGGCGCCGGTGGTGAGTGCGGAGGCGGGGGCGGCGGCGTGCCACCCGGTCAGCCCCGAGTCGCCGGGCCAGTGGCTGTGGGTGCCGGCGCCGCTCCGCCGCACCTGCACGTCGACGTCGGTCCGCAGGTGCAGGACGAGCTCCCGCTCGCGGTCCGCCTCGACGGTCACCACGTCGATCAGCTGCTCGGTATCCGCGCGCAGGTGTCGTTCGAACCGGACACCGTCGTAGACGTCCGCCTCGGCGCCGACGGCCGTGAACCCGCCCGCCACGTCGTCGTGCCAGTACAGCAGTCGGCCGGTCGCCTCGCGCTGGTCGGCTCCGTCCACGGTGAGGGTCGGGTGGGCGGCGGTGCGGGTGTAGTAGTCGCGGCGCAGCGGATGGGCGTACGGGGGGACGCCGTAGGCGGGCTGCCACGCGGCGCTCGGCCCGTAGAGGTAGAGGGCCAGCTTGTCCAGGTGTCCGTGCGAGCCGCCGTGCGGCCCGAGGTCGAGCACCGCCTGGTAGCCGGCGCCGCGCAGAACGGCGTACCCCGCGTCCGGGAACAGGCGGCTCCGCGGCTGGGGGACCTCGGCGGCGGTACGGGTCGCGCCGAACCAGCCGAGGGCCTCCTCGGAACGCCAGTGGTCCTCGAGGTCCGGCCGCAGCCGGGCGGCCAGTGGTTCGGCGAGGTGTACCAGGCTCGGTGCGCCCGGCAGACCGGCGGAGAGCAGGCAGAGCTCGTACAGCTCGTCGTCCCAGCGCGGGCCCGCGTACGGCGTGTCGTGCACCGCGGGCAACGTGCCGCCGGTGTCCGTGCCGAGCGTGGCGACCACCGCGGTCATGTCGAGCAGTCGGCGCAGCAGGTCCGCCGGGACGGTCCCCGGTGCGCAGTCACGCAGCGCCAGCAGGTACCCGCGCAGCACGAACACGTGGTAGTAGCTGCTGCCCTCCCACTCCCAGCCGTCGGGGTGGATGGACGCCGCCGCGTGCGCGGCGATGCCGTGCTCGCCGGTCAGCCACCCGGCGCTCTGGTCGGTCTCGCCGAGCAGTGCCAGCGCGCGGCTCGCGGACGAGCCGGCGGCGTTCAGCCAGGCGGTGTAGTTGTTGCGGAAGTCGTCCCGCTCGACCAGGACGCCCCGGGCCGCCATGGCGCCGTCCCGCAGCGCGCGCAGCAGGGCGGCGGCCGGTTCGAGCCGCTCGTGGTCGACCGACCCGGCCAGCGTGTGCACGGCATGGGCGAGCGAGGTGCCCCAGATCGCCTCGGTGAGCGCCTGTTGGAACAGCCGGCCGGACAGCATCCAGCCCTGGGCGTCCGGGTGCGTCTCGCCGGCGAGCCGCTCGTAGAGCTCGGCGTAGCGCGCCAGCCCGGCGACCGCCGCATCGCCGGCCGCGCGGTCACCGCCCCGGGCGCGCACCGCGAGCCGCCGCAGCGAGCGGGCCGCCGCCTGGTGCGCCAGGACCGTCCAGGCGCCCGCGTACGGCTCACCGCTCAGCTCGCACCCGTGCGGACACGGGAACACCTGGTCACGGGCCGGCAGCAGTTCCGTGCCGTGCGTGGGACAGACGTACTCGTGCCACCAGCCGCCCCGCCGACCCGGGATCGCCGGGACCTCGACCACCGTGCCGCCGGAGGAGACCGACCCGGTCAACGAAGCCACTGAGCCCCAGTGATGTCGAGGGTGGCGCCGGAGAGGAAGCGCGCGGCGGGCGAGGAGAGGTAGACCACGGCCGCCGCGACGTCGTCCGGGGTGCCGGCCCGGCCGACCGGGATGGAGCTGACGTTCGCCGCCTGGGCCTCCGGCGAGGTGAAGGTGTCGTGGAAGGCGGTGTTGGCGATGAAGCCGGGCGCGACCGAGGTGACGGTGATCCCCTTCGGACCGACCTCCTTGGCCAGCGCCTTGGTGAACCCGACCACGCCGGCCTTCGCCGCCCCGTACGCCACCGCGCCGGGCCCGCCGCCGTTGTGCGCGGCCACGCTGGCCATGGTCACGATCCGACCGCCCGAGGCGGCCAGGCTGCTCAGCGCGGCCCGGCAGGTGTAGAAGGTGGAGCTGAGGTTGACGTCGATCACGCTGTGCCAGTGCTCGTCGGTCATGTCCGCCACCGGGCTGCGGCCGACCAGGTGCCCGGCGTTGGTGACCAGCACGTCCAGCCCGCCCAGGAACTCCACCGCGTCGGCCACGAAGGTGTTGACCTGCGCGGAGTCCCGGACGTCACCGGCGAAGGTCTTGGCGCGGCGCCCCAGTGCGGTGATCTGGGCGGCGGTCTTCTCGGCCTCGTCGGCGGAGTGTCCGTAGTGGACCGCGACGTCGGCGCCGGCCTCGGCGAGAGCCAGGGCGATCGCTCGGCCGATGCCGTGTGCGGCTCCGGTCACCAGGGCCCGGACGGGTGTCTGCTCGACGGTCACTCACGATCTCCGTTCACTTGATTCCGGTTGTGGCCAGACCCTGCACGAAGTAGCGCTGGGTCAGCAGGAAGAGCACGATCATCGGGAGGCTGGCCATGGCGGTGCCGGCCATCAGCAGGTTCCACTGGGTGGTGAAACCCTCCCCGGACTCCTTCAGCACGGTCAGCCCCAGCTGGACCACCCGCTTGTTGTCGTCGGTGGTGATCAGCAGCGGCCAGAGGAAGTTGTTGAACGACTCCTGGAAGGTCAGCAGCCCGGCGGTGACGAACGCCGGCTTGATCAGCGGGCTGGCGATGCGCGCCCAGATCGACCACTCGCCCAACCCGTCGATGCGCGCCGCGTCCTCCAGTTCGCGCGGGATGGACAGGTAGAACTGCCGGAACAGGAACACCGCGAACGGGGTCACCGCGCCGGGGATGATCAGGCCCCACCAGGTGTTCACCCAACCCGAGCCGCCCGAGCCCAGCCAGTCGTTGCCACCGAACAGCGGCATGGTCTTGGCGATCAGGAACTGCGGCACGATCTTGGTGTAGGTGGGGATCATGAGCATCGCGATGAACCCGAGGAACACCGCCTCCCGGCCGCGGAAGCGGTAGCGGGCCAGCGCGAAACCGGCCAGCGACGCCAGCAGCAGGTTGATCACCACATGCCCGACCGAGATGATCAGGCTGTTGCGGAAGTAGATCCCGAACGGCGCCACGCTGAGCGCGTCGGTGTAGTTGGCCAGCCGCCAGGTGCTGGGCAGCCACGTCGGCGGGAACGTGGCGATGTCCCGGTCCGTCTTGAACGAGGTGAGTGCCATCCAGATGAACGGCGCGACCATGGCCAGGGCGGTGAGGGCGAGCAGCAGGTGGGTGGCCACCCGCAGCCGCGGGGTCAGCCGGTTACGACTCCCGGCGGCGCGCTCACTCATCCTCGTCACCGCCGGTCAGCTTCCGGTTGAGCACGGTCAGGCCGAACAGGAACACGAACAGCACCACCGACTTGGCGCACGCCATCCCCATCTGGAACGTGGCGAACGCGTTCTTGTACACCTCGTAGGTCATCATCGTGGTGGCGTTGGCCGGGCCGCCCCGGGTGAGCACGTAGACCTGGTCGAACGCCTGGAACGCGCTGATGATCGAGACCACCCCGACGAACAGGGTGGCCGGGCGCAGCATCGGCAGAGTGATCCGACGGAACCGCTGCCAGGCGTTGGCCCCGTCCAGCTCGGCGGCCTCGAAGAGCTCGTCGGGGAGGTTCTGCAGCGCGGCCAAGTAGATGATCATCTTGATGCCGATCCCCTGCCACACCCCCATCACGATCACCGCCGACAGGGCGTAGCTCGGGTCGGCGAGCCAGGCCGGGCCGGTGATGCCGAGGAAGCTGAGCAGCTTGTTGGCCAGCCCGCTGTACGGGTCGTAGATCTGGTACCAGACGGTGGCGACCGCCACGGTGGCGGTGACCTGGGGCAGGAAGACCGCCGCCCGGTACCAGGCCCGCGCCCGGATCTGCTGGTTGAGCAGCACGGCCAGGAACACCGCGATCGCCATCGCGACCGGCACGGTGAAGAAGGTGTAGACGGCGGTGTGCCAGATCGAGGTGAGGAAGATCGGGTCGCGGAAGGCCGTGACGTAGTTGCCCAGCCCGACGAACCGCAGCGGGGCCAGCACGCTGTAGTTCGTGACGGACAGGGCGAAGGTGGCCAGCACCGGGAGCGCGATCCAGAACAGCGCGTGCAGCCCGGCCGGCGCCACCATCGTCCAGGCCACCCGGGCCCGGTGGTCGGAGACCTGGCGCCGGCGCTTGGGCGCCGCCGGGCCGCTCGGCGCGGTGTCGACCGGGAGCGGCGGGTGGACCTCGGACGCGGTCATCAGTTCACCCCGAAGTCGGCGATTGCGGCGTCGGCCACGCCGGCCAGTGCGTCGAGTGCCTGCTGGGCGTCCTGGCGGCCGGTCGTGACGGACTGCACGGTGTTGAGGATCTCCTCGCGCAGCGACAGCCACGCCGCGATGCCACCCTCCGGCCGGCCGTACTTGAGGTTGTCCAGCCCGAACTGGATCAGCGGGTGGTTCCGCACGTAGGGGGTGTTGTCCAGCTCGGCAAGTGCGGGCACGTTGCCCCGCTGCGCCGCGCCGGCCAGCGACACCTGCGGGGTGGCGATGAACGCGGCCAGTGCCTGGGCCGCGGACTGGTGTCGGGAGGCCGCCGAGACGGTGACCAGGGTGCCGCCGGCGAAGATCGACGGTTTGGCCTGGTTGAGCAGGAACGGCTGCAGCTGCCCCAGCACTTCGGGGCGCTGTTTCGAGGTGGTGACCCACGCGTTGTTGTGCCCGATGGACATGGCGGCCCGGCCGTCGGCGATCGGCAGCGTGGTGCTGTTCGGGCTGGAGAATCCGGGGTCGATGACCTTGTCCTTCAGTTGCAGGTCGGCCAGCCACTGCAGCGCGGCCACCCCGGTGGGGTCGTTGAACGCCGGCCGGCCGCCCCGGAACAGGTCGCCGCCGAAGGCGAACAACACCGTCTCGAACAACTGCCGGGGGTCCAGGCTCTGCACGTCCAGCCCGGCACAGGTGAGCTTGCCGTCCGTGCGCCGGGTGAGCGCGATGGCATACTCGCGCAGCTCGTCGATGCTGGTCGGGGGGCGGCTGAAGCCGGCCCGGGCCAGGATGTCGCGGCGGGCGATCCCGAACCGGGTGTCCAGCACGACGGGCAGGGCGTAGAGCTTGCCGCCCCACCGGCAGGACGTGAGGACCCGCTCGGAGTAGCCGGCCAGGCCACTGGGCGGGATGGTCAGTTCCGAGAGCACCTGCCGGGACGCGAACGGCTCGACCCAGCCCACCCCGAGCATGATCACGTCGGCCGGGATGCCGGTGGTCAGCCCGGTGGTGATCTTCTGGTTCAGGTAGTTGTAGGTGGTGTAGTCCACCGACACGGTGACCTTCGGGTTGCGCGCCAGGAACTGGGGCAGCAGCTGCTTCTCCAGCAGTGCCTTGCCGTCGGCACCGGGGAAGATCGGCGTGAGCAGGTTGATGTGGCCCTCGGGCGGGCCGCCGAGGTCGGACGGGGTGGACAGCCTGGCGCCGCAGCCGGCGAGCGCGGACAGCCCAGCCAGCCCGGCCACCGAGGCGCCGGCGGTGAGCAATTCACGCCGGGACAGGCCTCGTGACCAGGCATTCATCTGCTTGGGCCTTTCGAAGCGGACGAGAGCGGTGCGTCGATTTACCGGATGCTGCGGGTGCCGCCGAACTCTGGTGGCCCGACTCTAACGGACGGGTTCCTCGGTCCGTGCGCGGCCGTACGTGGTGGGCGCCGTACGTGGTGGGCGTGCGCTGCTCGTGGTCGGCGAGCGTCCGCCAGGTGGGCACATCGAGTGCTACGTCAGCGGGGTTTGATCATGCTCGGGACCCCCGACGTAGCTCTCGGCAACAGAGAACCGGCGCCAGCCGCGGCCCCGCGTGGCTACTCGGTGGCGGTGGTGTCGTTGTTGTCCTGGCCCGCGCGCCGGTCGGTTGAGCCGGTCGGCGGGTTCGGGGTCTCGAGCACGACATTGGTCGACTTGATCACCGCGACCGCGAGGGAACCGGGCTCCAGGCCGAGGTCGCGCACCGCTTCGCTGCTCATCAACGACACCACCCGGTGCGGCCCGCACTGGATCTCGACCTGCGCCATGACCTGGTCGGCGACCACCGAGGTGATCAGGCCGACCATCCGGTTGCGTGCGGAGGTGCGCACCGGCGACGGGTCGGGCGCGGCGCGGGCGTGCGCGCGGGCGAACGTGGCGAGCGCGACGCCGTCGATGACCCGGCGGTTGGATGCGTCCCGCTCCACCGGCAACGTCCCCGTCTCCGCCCAGCGCCGGACCGTGTCGTCGCTGACCCCGAGGAGCTCGGCGGCCTGGGAGATCCTGAACTGGGGCACGCGCGAGAGCATAGATCCGCCGGCTCCCAGGGCCGCTACGCTGGCCGGCGGGCGGGCTCGGTCCGAGCGCCGTGGGCGGGAGGGGCGGCGCGATGGCAATCGTGTCCAGGGGCTTCAAGGGCAGGCCCAGGCGGTCGGACTCGAAGCTCCCGCCCGGCCAGTACCTGACCGAGGACTTCCCGGTACTCGCCGCCGGCCCGACCCCGAAGGTCGCCCGCGAGCGGTGGGAGTTCGTCATCTCCACCGAGACCGGCACCCGGCACCGCTGGTCGTGGCGGGACCTGCTGGCGCTGCCGGCCGAGCGCCCGACGGTGGACCTGCACTGCGTGACCAAGTGGTCCAAGTTCGACACCCACTGGCAGGGCGTGTCGCTGAGCACCCTGCTGGCCGACGTGGAGACGGCGGCCGAGTTCGCGCTGGTGCACGCCTACGGCGGGTACACCACCAACCTGCCGTTGCGGGACCTGCTCGACGGCCAGGCATGGATCGTCTACCAGTTCGACGGCAAGGACCTGACGCCCGAGCACGGCGGCCCCGCCCGGCTGTTGGTCCCACACCTGTACCTGTGGAAGTCGGCCAAGTGGGTGCGCGGGATCGAGCTGCGGGTGACGGACAAGCAGGGGTTCTGGGAGTCCGTCGGCTACCACGACTACGGAGACCCGTGGCGCGAGCAGCGGTACCAGGGGGATTAGGGCGCCTGCGGTGGCTGGTCGCCCGGCTGGTCGAGCGGCGCGACGAGTCCGAGGCGGCCCGCACGCTGGTCTTCGACGTGCCCGGGTGGCCAGGGCACCTCGCCGGGCAGCACGTCGACGTGCGGCTGACCGCCGAGGATGGCTACAGCACCCAGCGCAGCTACTCGATGGCCTCGGCGCCGGCCGGTGACCGTGTCGAGCTCACCGTGGCGCGGGTACCGGACGGCGAGGTCTCGCCCTACCTGGCCGACACGATGGAGCCGGGCGACGAGGTCGAGCTACGCGGGCCGGTCGGCGGCTGGTTCGTGTGGCACCCGGAGGACCCCGCGCCGGTGTTGCTGGTGGCCGGGGGCTCCGGCATCGTGCCGCTGATGGCGATGGTCCGGGTCCGCCGGGACGCCGGCAGCCGGGTGCCGTTCCGGCTGGTGTACTCGGTGCGCACGCCGGACGACCGGTACTACCAGCCCGAGCTGGGACAGGGCCGAGGTGGCCTGGACATCAGCTACCTCTACACCCGGTCCACCCCGCGTGGCGCGGCCCGGCCGGCGCGGCGCATCGACGCGGCCGACCTGCACGCGGGCGGCTGGCCGGCGGAGTTCGAACCGAGCTGCTACGTGTGCGGCCCGACCGGCTTCGTCGAGACCACCGCCGACCTGCTCGTCGAGCTCGGCCACGACCCGGGCCGGATCCGAACCGAACGCTTCGGCCCTACCGGAGACTGACCCGAACCCCGCCCTGGACGGCTACTGTGCCGGCTGCTGCTCCGGCGTCGTGTCCGTCCCGGGTCGGCGGGGGTGGCCGCGGGCGGTTCGTGCGGCCCCGCCAAGGACTTGGGAGAAGTTCGAGTACCGACCGGCCGGCAATGCCCATAACTGCTGGATCGTGCGTAGGTCCGCCGGGTCCTGGTCGGCGTGCGCCTGCACCGCGTGAGCGATCAGCTGCCACTTCTCGGCCGGGTAGTGCAGCCCGCGCAGCGCCCGGTCGAACCGCGCGATGTCCTCGCTGTACACACCTGCCGCGACCTTGTACCAGCGCGACTTCTCGATCACGGTCTCACCTCCGCCTACAACACTCCCGGGTGTGGCCGCATACCTTCTGGGCGGCCACAGCACCCGGGCGTGGAGCACCTCGAGCTCGATCGAAGCCTGCCTGACTCACGCCGTTAACTCCGCGGCCTCACCGTTAACAACGTGTTTCTATGCGGGCAATAGGGTGGTTGCTACGCCGATCGGTGTAGTCCCGGCCGCTGATCGGCCTAGCCGCTGGTCGCGATCGCCTCAGCGTCCTGTCAGCTCCGTCGCCATCTCCCGCGCCGCGCTCTCCAGTCCGGTCAGGTCGCGGACCACCCGGACCCGGCTGCAGTACTCGGCGTAGTCGGGCAGGTCGCAGCCGCCGAGACCCCACGAGTAGCGCGGTTCGGGGGTGAGCCAGATCGTCTCCCGGGCCCTGCGGGTGATCTCGGCAAAGGCCTCCAGGTTCGGGTAGTTGCCGTTGCCCCGGCCGTCGCCCAGCACGATGACGGTGGATCGCCGGTTGACCGCCGAGCCGAAGTCCTCGTGAAAGGTGCTGAACGCCGCGCCGTAGTCGGAGTTGGCGTCGACGTCCAGGACCCCGCTGCCGGCCGAGCCGCCGAACACGAGACCGAGCGCCTGCTCCACCGGGTGATCCTCGAACAGGTCGGTGATCTCGACCAGGTCGGCCACGAACGCGAAGGTGCGGACCTGGCCGAACAGGTTCTGCAGGCCGTGCACCAGGTGCAGGGTGAACCGCGCGGTGGCCCGCACCGAGAGCGAGACGTCGGCCAGGATCACCAGCCTTGGCTTGTCCTCCGCGCGCCGCACGGTCACCGGCGCGAACGGGATGCCGTCGAAGCGCATGTTGCGGCGCATCGTGCGGCCCGAGTCGATCCGCCCTCGGCTGGACACCCGGCGCTTGTGGGTCAGCCCGCCGTGCAGCGAGCGGGCCAGGCGCCGCAGTGACTCCTCCAGCTCCATCCGCTCGTGTTCGCCGACCCGGTCCACCTCGGCGGTCTCCCGCGCCTCGGCGTGCTCCACCACCCGCTGCTCCAGCGCGAGCAGCGCCTCCAGGTGCCGCTTGAGCGCCTCGGGGAGACCGGCCAGCACCCCCGTCATCCGGCGGCGCAGTGCGGCGGCATCGTCCTCGGTGCCGTCCTGCGCGGCGTGGTCCTCCTCGACCTCGTTCAGCCACCCCAGCAGCGCCTCCTGCTCGGCGACGGACAGGTCGGCATCTACCTTGGTGCCCTGTTGCTGGGAGATCTGGCCGGGTGCTCCGGCGCCGTGCAACCGGTCCGTCTCGATCTGCACCCGGTGCTGGTCGGCGCCGTCGGGGGTGTTACCTGTGCTCTCTTTCGACAGCACGATCTCGTCGGTCATCGCGGCCAGGTCGATCTTGTTGGCCTCCTGGTGCAGGTTGTACTGCTGGGCCAGGTCGTCCGGGTCGAAGAAGTCCCGGATGTCGACCGGCTTGCCGTGGGTGTGGCCCTGTTGCGGAGTCTCGCTGGGCTCCTCGGACAGGGTGAACTCGTCCAGGGTCCCGCCGTCGGCGAGGTCCTCGTGGCCGTGCCCGTGGCCGTGCCCGGTGTCGGTGGGACCGACTTTGACCAGCGAGAAGAAGGCATCGAAGATCTCGTCGAAGATCTCCTCGTCCCGCCGGTCCTTGATCACCGCAACCCGCAGGGCGTGGCGGAGGACCTCGCGGTCGGCCAGCATTCCGGGCTGCGCCGCGCAGGTCATCGCGTCGAGCGCCTCGGACACCGAGATACGCACCTGGCGCAGTCGGAGCAGCCGGATGAAGCGGTGCAGGGCAGCTTCCATCGCGGCCCCTCCTAGAGTGCGCGCCGGCGGCCGAGGTTGGCGCCGAAGCTGCGGGCTCCCCGGTCCGCGGTGACCCGTCGCGGCGGGCCGGGCTCAGTGTCCGCCTGGCTGGAGTCCTTGGTCCGGTAGTAGCCGGGACCGTGGCGGCCCGGCGCGTCCTTGCCGGCCCGCACCGCACGGCCGTCCACCTCCTCCGCGTCCCGCTCCGGCCGGCCGTTCGAGGTGTGGCTGTGCTCGCCGTGGTCGTGCTCACCGGGACCGTGCCCGTGGCCGTGGCCCCGTTCGGAGCCGGCCTCCGGGACCTTCGCGTTCGGGTCGACCAGCCGGGGTAGTGCGGAGATCGTCTTGCGTACGTCCTTGTCGTACTTGACGACGACGGACGCGGTGTCGGACAGGATGCCGGCGGTCAGCTCGCTCACCCCGAGCACGGCCAGCGTGCGGGCCCAGTCGATGGTCTCGGAGATCGACGGGGCCTTGCGCAGCTCGAGCTCGCGCAGTCCCCGCACGATGTCCACCAGCTGTGCCGCCAGCGCGTCCGGCAGCCCGGTCCTCTTGGACCGGACGATCTCCAGCTCGCGTTCCGCGGTGGGGTAGTCGAGGAACAGGTGCAGGCAGCGGCGCTTCAGGGCGGCCGAGAGGTCTCGGGTGTTGTTGCTGGTCAGCACGACGTACGGCGGCTTTTCGGCGACGAACGTGCCGACCTCGGGCACGGACACCTGGAACTCGGCGAGGGTCTCCAGCAGTACCGCCTCGAGTGCCTCGTCGGCCCGGTCCACCTCGTCGATCAGCAGCACCACCGGCTCGGGCGAGCGGACCGCCTCCAGCAGCGGGCGCGAGGCCAGGAACCGCTCGGAGAAGAACACGCTCTCCTGTGCACCGATCCGCTCCACCGCGTCCCGCAGGTCCGGGGCGTCCGCAACCACCTGGCCGATCTTCTCCCGCAGGATCTGGGTGTAGAGCAGCTGCTTGCCGTAGTCCCACTCGTAGAGCGCCTTCGTCTCGTCCTGGCCCTCGTAGCACTGCAGCCGCAGCAGTCGCCGGCCGGTGATCTTGGCAAGCGCCTTGGCCAGCTCCGTCTTGCCCACGCCGGCCGGGCCCTCGATGAGCATCGGCTTGTCGAGCTGGGTCACCAGGTACACCGTGGTGGCGAGCCGGGTGTCGGCGATGTAGCCGCGTGCGCCCAGCGCGTCGACGACGCTGGGTACCGAGTCGAACTCCGGCATGCTGCTCCGATCCGCCGAGTGTCTCCCGAAACTGACCGGGCAGCGGACCCACCGCGGCGGATCCGCTGCCCGAATCGTGAACCACGACTAGCCCTAGCTCAATAGGTCGTCCAGGTCGCCGTTCATGCAGTGGTCGACCACCGGGCGGACCGTCTCGAAGGTGCACTCCTTGGCGTTGCCCGGGGTGCAGGCGTCGCCGAGCACGTGGTTGGTGATCCGCTCCACGTCGGCCTCGTCACCGCTGATGACCCGGGCGTTCTCGTAGAACTTGGTCGGCCCGGTGCCGAGACGGTTCTTCGAGTAGCTGCTCTGCGTGACGTCGACGAACCGCTCCGGGATCCCGACGTCGCGCAGCAGCCGGATCGACGCGGCGAGCGCGGCCTCGGCGGCCTGCACCTTGGTCATCCCGTGCGTGTCGATGTCCATCGCCTCGGCGATGTCGGCGAACCGTTCGTAGGCCACCGGCATGTTGAACGCCCAGACCCGGGGCAGCGCGATCGCGTTGTTCAGCCCGTGGTGGGTGTCGTAGAACGCGCTGACCGCGTGCGAGATGGAGTGGATGATGCCGAGCCCGCCGGAGTTGAAGGCCTGCGCGGCGATGTACTGGGCGTACATCATGCCCTCGCGGCCGGGCAGGTCCTGACCGTTCCACACCGCGGCGCGCAGGTGCTGTGCGGTCAGCTTGATCGCGTGCAGGGCGTTGCCGAGCGAGGGCTGGAAGTTCAGCCGGGACACGTAGGGCTCGGACGCGTGCGCCAGCACGTCGAAGCCGCACTGCGCGGTGTAGTCGATCGGGCAGTCGTAGTAGAGCACCGGGTCGTCGATGGCCAGCGAGGTCACGCAGTAGTCGTCGAACGCGACGTACTTGTGCGGGTTGTCCGGGTCGGTGGTGGTGTCGGTGATGACGTAGGCCCACGAGGTCTCGGACCCGGTTCCCGCCGTCGTGGACACCGCGATGTGCGGCGGGTTCTGGGGGTTCTCGCTCTTGTTGAAGCCCTCGAACTCGTTGACGTTGCGGCCGTCGTGCGCCACCGAGACCCGGGCGCCCTTGCAGGCGTCGTGCGATGAGCCGCCTCCGATGGACACGAAGCTGTCGCAGTTGTTCTGCTGGTACAGCTCGACGGAGTCCATGACGTTGTAGTCCTTGGGGTTGGACTCCACCTTGTCGTAGACCACGACCTCGAGGCCGTGGTACTTCATCGACTCGGTGATCTTCTCCACGATGTTCGAGCCGCGCAGGCCGGAGGTCATCACCAAGGTCCGCTTGAAGCCCAGTTTCAGCGCTTCCGGGCCGATCAGCTCGTGGCCGCCCGGGCCGAGCAGCGCCCGGGGGAACGGGTGGAATTCCTTGATCGGGAACGGTTTGAGGAGTTCGTCGACCTGCATTGCGGTCCTCTCTCGAGCCGATGGTGGGGGTGCGAGTTCCTGGCCGGCGACGGTAGGGCGGCCTGTGACCCGGCTGACAGCGTCGCGCCGGGAAACCGTCGCTGCCGAGGGGGCCGAACCTGTCCGGTCGGGTAGGTACCTGGCTCTCCGGTAGGGCGGACGGTCACGGGCGGAGGGGTTTCAACGCCGCCGTAACGGGATAATCGGGCCCAGTTCTCTTGTAACCTGGCTCACCCCGGTCGCGCGGCGGTGACGGGTGCGGGGGCGAGACGGCAGGAGGGCACCGTGGTCCTCATCGGCGAGGCGCGGCCAGCTGACAGCGTGGCATCTGACGGGGTGCCCACCGGCCAGCTGTCGCCGCAGCCAGACCCGGTGCCGCCCCGGCTGGCCAAGTTCCATGCCCCGGAGATCGTCTTCGGCTCCGGCGCCCTGTCCGAGGGGGCGCACGCGGCAGTGCGGCTGGGTGGTCGACGGCCGTTGCTGGTCACCGACCCCGGCCTGATGGCCGCCGGGTGGCCGGACGAGCTGCTCGCCCAGTTGCGGGACGCGGGCCTGCGGCCACAGGTCTGGCACGACGTCACGCCGAACCCGAAGGACCACGAGATCGCGGCCGGCTTCCAGCACTACCTCGCCGAGGGCTGCGACGTGGTGCTCGGCCTCGGTGGCGGCTCGGTGATCGACGCGGCGAAGGGGATCGCGCTGCTGGCCGCGAACGGCGGTTCGATCCTGGACTACGAGGGGGTGGACAAGGTCACCTGCCCGATCCCGCCGCTGGTCATGATGCCGTCCACCTCGGGCACCGGGGCGGACGTCTCGCAGTTCTGCATCGTGACCGACACCGCGCGGCGGACCAAGATAACGATCATCGGGCGCGCCCTGGTGCCGAACGTATCGGTGATCGACCCCAGGCTGCTGACCACCATGCCGGACGAGCTGAATGCCGCCACCGGGCTGGACGCGCTCACGCACGGCGTCGAGGCGTACGTGTCCAGGGCCCACAACCCGCTCACCGACAACCACGCGCTGCATGCGATCTCGCTGGTCAACGGGAACCTGGCGCGCACGATGCACCACCCCGGCGACTCGGCGGCGCGGACGTGCATGGCGCAGGCGGCGCTCGAGGCCGGGCTGGCCTTCACCAACGCCATCCTGGGTGCCACCCACGCGATGAGCCACCAGGTCGGCGGCCTGCTCGACCTGCCGCACGGCGTGGTCAACGGGGTCCTGCTGCCGCACGTGATCCGGTTCAACGGGGCGGCCGAGCCGGCTCGGTTCCGGGCGATCGGGCTGGCAATGGGTCTGTCGCCCCGGGCGGACATCCCGGGTGCGGAGGCCGCCGAGCTGGTGGCCGAGGAGGTGCGGCGGCTGGCCGACGACGTCGGCGTACCCAAGGGCCTGGCGGAGCTCGGCGTCTCCGAGGCCGATGTGCCGAGGCTGGCCGAGTTCACCATGGCCGACGCGTGCCTGTCCACGAACCCCCGCTCGACGTCCGTGGCCGACATCGAGGCGCTGTTCCGGGCCGCGCTGTGAGCAGCCGCCCGGCACCGGACCTGGAGGCACTGACCGGTATCCGCTCCGGCAAGCCGTCCTTCTACCCGGAGTACCGGCACTCCGCCGAGCGCCTTCGCCGGGTGATCCACGCGCTGGACCGGATCTCGGCCGCGCTGGTGTGCACCGTGGACGGGTCCGAGGCGCTGGTCCGCGCCGTGGTCACCGCGGCCGCCGAGCACCTAAGCGCTCGCTGGGTGGTGTTCGCGCTGGTCGACGGCGAGATGCCGGACGCCGAACCCAGGCACCTGGTGCTCGGCCCGACCGGGACGGAGGTGACCGACTGGACGGCGGTGCCCGACGAGATCGGCGGACACATCCGGGCGGTACGGGCCGGCACCTTCCACGATGACCACCACGGCGAGGAACGCCGGCGCCACGCGCACGTGCCAGTCACCCTCGGCGACGCCGTGGTCGGCGGGTTCGCCGCCTGGACCACGCTGGACCGGGAGATCGACGGCACCGACGAGTCGGTGCTGCGCATCCTCGCCGGCCAGACCGCGGCGGCGCTGCGCAACTGCGCGCTCTTCCAGAACCTCGGCGAGCGCAACCTGCAGCTGCAGCGCACCCAGGAAGAGCTCTTCCTGGCCCGCCAGCACCAGGTGCTCGACGAGGAGCGGCACCGGATCGCCCGCGAGCTGCACGACAGCGTGACCCAGTACGCGCTGTCCGCCGGCATGCAGATCGAGCTGTGCCGCAGTGAGGTCGACGATCCCCGGCTGCGCGCGCGGCTGGACACCGCCAAGGACCTGACCCGCCGGGCAGTCGAACAGCTGCGCTCCGCGATCTACGCCCTCAGCGACGACGAGCGGGGGGACAACGGCCTGCCGGCGATGCTGGAGCGGCTCTGCGGGGTGCACCTGCCCGACGAGCTGCGGGTCGAGGTGCGGATCGGCGGGCACCCGGTCGCGCTGCCCGCCGCGGCCGAGCAGTCGCTGTTCCGGATCGCCGGCGAGGCACTGTTCAACACCGCCGTGCACGCCGAGGCCCGGCATGCCCTGGTGCGGCTGTCCTATCGGCACGACCGGGTGGTGCTCTCGGTGTCCGACGACGGCCGGGGCAGCCCGGAGGAGGTCCGTCGGATGCTGCGGGCGGCGAGCTCCTGCCCGTCCGGCGAACATCGGGGAGTGGCGAACATGCAGGCCAGGGCGCGTGAGCTCGGCGGTTCGCTAACTCTGACCAGGGCACGGCTTGGCGGCCTGCAGGTTCAGGTCAGCGTGCCGGCGCGGCCCGAGGCCAATGGGGCAGCGGAATGAGCGTCACGACCGGCCGGGCCCGCCGGCCACCGATCCGCATCGTGCTGGTGGACGACCACTCGATCATGCGCCAGGGTTTGCGGGCGGTGCTCGAACGGGAGGACGACCTCCGGGTGGTCGGGGAGGCCGCCACCCCCGCCGGGGCGGCCGCCGCCGTGCTGGACGCCCGGCCGAACGTGGTGCTGCTGGACCTGAAGCTGAGCGCCGGGCCGCAGACCGACGGACTCGACCTGTGCCGGGCCCTCACCACCGCGCACCCCGGGATCGGGGTACTGGTGCTGACCACGTTCACCGAGGACCGACTGGTGGTGCGGGCCGTGCAGGCCGGTGCCCGGGGCTACGTGGTCAAGGACGTGGACACCACGGAGCTGGTCCGGGCGATCCGGGCGGTGTCGCGGGGCGAGAGTGCGTTCGACGCGCGCAGCGCCTCGGCCATGGTCCGCACCCTCAACGGCGCGGGTGCGGACCGGGAGCAGTTGACCGACCGTGAGCTGGAGGTGCTGCGGCTGCTCGCGCGCGGCCTGTCGAACCGGGCGATCGGCGGCGAGCTGTACATCTCGGAGACCACGGTGAAGTTCCATGTCGGCAACCTGATGCGCAAGCTGCTGGTCAGTCGCCGCGCCGAGGCGGTGTACGCCGCGAGCAAACTCGGCCTGCTCTGAGTCGTGATGGCTAGCCAGCGTTGCTCTGACAACGCTGGCCACTCACGAGGCAGTAGCTTGTGCCCGGCACGACTCAGGGGTGGGGCCGGCGATCGGGAGGTGCGCGGTGGGGGATGGGCCGGGGCAGGAGTCGGGGGAGCGGACGGCGGACGCCCCGTCCGGGACACCCAGCGCCGAGCAGCTGCTGCTGGGCGGCGAGCCGCGCTACACCCGGGTGCAGTGCGCGGAGCGGGCCGGCGTCGGCGTCGAGCGGGCGGGCGCGCTGTGGCGGTCGTTGGGGTTCGCCACACCGGGGGACGACGAGATCGTGTTCACCGATGCCGACGTGGACGCCCTGCGCGCGGTGGCCGGCCTGCGCAACGCCGGCGTCGGCGACGTCGGCGTCGAGCTGTCCCTGACCCGCGCGATGGGCCAGGCGATGGCACGGTTGACCGAGTGGCAGGTGGGCATGCTGCGCGAGCTGGTCGTGGCCGACGCCGATGCGGCGGACCGCGAGGTGACCACGGAGTCCGGACTGGCCGCCGCCGCCGCGCTCATCCCCGGGGTGGAGCGGCTGCAGCGCTACGTGTGGCGCCGGCACCTGCTCGCCGCCAGCAACCGCATGGTGGCCTCGGGTACGGGGCCCGGTGAGACGGCGCCGCTCGCGGTGGGGTTCGCCGACGTCGCCGGGTTCACCAGCCTGAGCCGGGGCCTGGCCGAGGCCCGCCTCGACGAGTTCCTCGAGGCGTTCGAGGCGAGCGCATCGTCGGTGGTGATCGAGCACGGCGGCCGAGTGATCAAGAATATCGGCGACGAGATCATGTTCACCGCCGACAGCGCACGGGACGCGGCCGACATCGGGCTCGGCCTCGCGGAGCGGATCAGCGCGCTCGACGGCCGCCCGGACCTGCACGTAGGTCTCGCTTACGGCCCGGTGCTGCACCGCCTCGGTGATGTGTACGGCACCGTGGTGAACCTGGCCAGCCGGCTCACCGCGCTGGCCCAGCCCGGCACGGTGCTCGTCGACCGTGAGCTGGCGGCCGCCATCGGCGACGAGCCGGGCTTCCGTGTGAAGAGACTGCGGCGGGTGTCGGTGCGCGGGTTCTCCCACCTGCAGCCCTGGCTGCTCAGGCGCGGGGAGGGCGAAGAAATGCACACCTCGGCGGAGTAAACGGCGAGGTCGCGTGGTTGACCTGGGGGGTGCGCGAAGCGCTCTGCCAGCGAAGCGGGCGGAACACATCGAGGTCGGCGCCGACCCGGTACCGCCGCATCGTCGCCACGAGCAGGACAGGTACGCGTTGTCGACCGCTACAGGTGAGAAGACACAGAGCCAGAACTGGCTGCTGCCGTTGTCCGTGCTGATCGTGGGCGCGTTCATGTCGGTGCTGGACACCAGCATCGTGAACGTCGCGGTGCCGAAGATCCAGGTCGAACTGAACGCGGCGCCCGACAACGTGGAGTGGATCGTCACCGGGTTCACCCTGGCCCTGGGCATCGTGGTGCCGCTGAGCGGCTGGCTGGGCCTACGGCTCGGGCTGAGCCGGCTCTACATCCTGTCGATGATCGGGTTCGCGCTGGCGTCCGCGCTGTGCGGTCTGGCCTGGGACCTGAACAGCATGATCGTCTTCCGGGTGCTGCAGGCGATCCCCGGTGGGGTGCTGCCGGTGGTCAGCCTGACCATGCTCTACCAGGTCGTGCCGCGGGAGCGGATCGGCTCCGCGATGGGCATCTACGGCCTCGGCGTCGTGGTCGCCCCGGCCGTCGGCCCGGTGCTGGGTGGCTGGCTGGTGCAGTACGTCGACTGGCGGCTGATCTTCTTCATCAACGTGCCGATCGGGATTCTCGGCACCATCGCCGCGATCGTGGTGTTCCCGCGGCTGCGGCCGACCAGTTGGCCGAAGTTCGACCTGTGGGGCTTCCTGACCATCGCCTACGGCCTGTTCGCCCTGTTGCTGGCGACGTCGAAGGGGCAGAAGTGGCACTGGGGCTCCTACCCGATCCTGATGCTCGTCGTCTCCGGCGCGCTCAGCCTCGCCCTATTCGTGATCATCGAGCTCGAGGTGGACAACCCGCTGATCGACCTGCGGATCTTCAAGGTCTGGGCTTTCACCAACTCGATCCTGCTGCTCGGCATCGCTGTCACCGGCCTGTTCGCGGTGCTGTACTTCCTGCCGCAGTTCCTCCAGGTGGTCCAGGGCATGCAGGCTCTGGACGCCGGCCTGGTCCTCGTCCCGGCGGCCCTCGTCCTGGTGGTGCTCATGCCGGTGGCCGGGCGGATCTATGACCGGTTCGGGCCGCGTTGGCCGGTGGTGGCCGGGCTGGCCATCATGGCGTACGGCTCGTTCCTGATGGCCGGGATGACCCCGGACACCCCGCGCCTGCAGCTCGAGATCTGGACCTTCATCCGCAACGTCGGTGTCGGGTTGGCCATGATGCCGATCTTCGCCTCCGGCGTCTCGGCGCTGCCCGCCGCGCTGACCAGTGCCGGCAGCGGGATGAACAACGTCATGCAGCGGGTGGCCTCGAGCGTCGCGGTCGCTGTGTTCAGCAGCCTCGGTGCGTCCGACGCGGCGCAGATGATGCATGACCGGGGGGTGCTGTTCTCCGGCGGCGCCCAGGCACTGCCCGGGGTGGCGGCGGCGGCCGAGGGGGGCCCCGGCGGGCTGTACGGCCTCTACCAGACCACCAACCTGAGCGTGCTGACCGAGACCTACAACAACGGGTTCTATGTGGTCGGGATCCTGTGTGTGGCGGGCATGGCGTTGGCGCTGACACTCCGCTCGGGGCGGGTCGGGTCGTCCAGCGAACCGGTGCACGTCGAGATGTAGGCCGCCGCCGAGGCGGGCGTGTCTTCGTCGGGGTCGAACACCCCCGAGGGCCGTCTCGGCGCCGGCCGGCGCCGAGACGGGTTCGACACAGGGCGGTGTTCAGCGCCGCTCGCGGGCCCTCTCGGTGTTGTCGGCCCCGCGGTCGCGGTCGTCGGTGTCCGCCCGGTGCTCGCGGTGGTCGGTCTCTCCGGTGCCGGTTCCGCGTCCGTCGGCTTGTGCGGTCCGGTCGCGGCCGAGCAGCTCCTCGACGAGGGACCGGTAGGACGTGAGCGCGCCCCGCTGCCTCTCGGTGTCCACCGAGCCGTCGGAGGAGGCGTCCCGGACCGACCGTGCCTCGCGGTAGTGGCGCACGACGTTCGGGTGGTCGACCGAGATGTCGTCGGCGCGGCGGTTGAAGTCGTCGACCGGGTAGCCCCTGGTGCGCATGATCGCGACCACCAGCTCGTCGGCCCTGTCCATCGCGCGCGCCGGGTCGTCCACGAAGTCGCGCTGGACCGAGTTCCAGGACTCCTGGTACTTGCTGCGCTCCTCCGGGCGCAGGTCACGGATGTCCAGCTCGCGGCGCCGTTGCTGGCGCTCCCGGAGCTCGGACTCACCGGCCTTGCGGTCACCGGTTTCGGCGACGGTGCGTTCGTACTCGGTCCCGAAGTGCTTGCGCAGGTTCTCGGACTGCTTGCGCTTGAGCAGCATGGCGCCGAACCCCAGCGCCGCGACGAGCAGCACGACGACGACGATGATCAGCACGACCGTGGTGGACCCCATTGTCCTACCTCCTCTGTGATTTCTGACTCACTCTTCTGAGTGGTGCGTTCCCGTCTGGGGAGTCGCCAAACCTCGACCGCTGCTCGACCCCCGTCCGCGACCTACCCGGCACTGGACGGTGCGGCTGAACGGGTGATCCAGCGCGGCAACCTGGCGCACCGTTCGTGTGACGGGTGTGGCTTCTGAGGTAGTTGAGGACGTACAACGAAGCCCTGGCCAGCTCGAGACCGGGGGGATCCTGTGCGCGACACTGTGCACCAGCTGATCGTCGCGGTCCCGCTGATGCTGGTCGGCGGGCTCGGTATCGGTGTCGGGGTCGAGTCACTCGGCCTCGGCTCGGCGAACCTGATGACGCCGATCCCGCCCGCGGTCGCCCCCGCTGTGCCGCGGCCCGCCCCGGCCGCTCCGGCGCGATCCTCGCCCGCCATCTTCACGATGCCCGACCCGTCGGCCACACCTCGAGGTGCCTCACCGGCCGTGGCGGCGGGCCTGACCGGGCCGGACACCGCGTCCCGGCTGGCGTCAACGCCACGGGCCCGACATGCGTCGTCCGCCGCCAGGGAGCGGCACGCCCCGTCCGCGAGCAGGGCGAAACACTCGAGCCGCTCGCCGGCCGCGCGCCGCGGTGCGACCACGGCACCGGCCACCCGCGAGCACCCGGCACCCTCGGATGCCGCCGCCGCGACCGGCGGATCAGCTACTCCCGACTCGCCGGCCTCGGCCGCCGGGGCAACACCGACCCGCGCGACGCCGCCGGCAGCGGCCACGTCCCCCGCCGCCGCGACCGGCGAGCCGGCGCACCAGTGCCCGGCCGGAGTCGGGACATCGTGCACCGACGCCGGCCGCCCGAAGCGGGCCCACCGCGCGTCGCCCTAGGTCCGAGACTGACAGAGCAGGACAGCGGGCGGTCCAGGCCGTAAGGTCGGCCGCCGTGGACGACACGGGCGCTTCCGATTTCATCGTTGTGGCCAACCGGCTGCCGGTCGACCTGGTGGTGGACGAGGACGGCGGCAAGTCCTGGAAGCGCAGTCCCGGCGGCCTGGTGACCGCGATGGAGCCACTGCTGCGCGGTCGGGACGGCGCCTGGGTCGGCTGGCCCGGGGTCCCGGACGTCGAGGTGGAGCCGCTGGAGCAGGACGGCGTGGTCCTGCACCCGGTGCGGCTGTCGGCCGCCGAGGTCGCCGAGTACTACGAGGGCTTCTCCAACGCCACGCTGTGGCCGCTGTACCACGACGTCATCGTCCCGCCGATCTACGACCGGACGTGGTGGCACACCTACGTCCGGGTCAACCAGCGGTTCGCCGAGGCCGCCGCGAAGGTCGCCGCGCCGGGCGCCACCGTCTGGATCCAGGACTACCAGCTGCAGCTGGTACCGGGTCAGTTGCGGGAGCTGCGCCCCGACCTGCGGATCGGGTTCTTCCTGCACATCCCGTTCCCGCCCACCGAGCTGTTCATGCAGCTGCCGTGGCGGACCCAGATCGTCGAGGGGCTGCTCGGCGCGGACCTGGTCGGTTTCCACACCCTGGGCGGGGCACGGAACTTCCGGTGGCTGGCCACCCACCTGTCCGATGCCACTGCGACCGGACGGACCCGAGAGATCGACTACGGCGGACGCACCGTGCGGATGGGGGCGTTCCCGATCTCGATCGACTCGGGCGAGTTGGACCAGTTGGCCCGCGAACCCGCGACGCGGGCCAGAGCCGCCGAGATCCGCACCGAGCTCGGTGACCCGAAGCGCGTGGTGCTCGGGGTGGACCGGCTGGACTACACCAAGGGCATCAACGTGCGCCTCATCGCGTTCCACGAGCTGCTGGTCGACGGGCGGATCGACGCCGCCGACACCGTCATGGTGCAGATCGCGACGCCGAGCCGCGAGCGCGTGGACGCCTACCAGAAGATGCGCGACGACATCGAGCTCACCGTGGGCCGGATGAACGGCGAGTTCGCCAGGGTCGGCCACCCGGCGGTGCACTACCTGCACCAGTCGCTGCCCCGCGACGAGCTGGCCGCCTTCTTCGTTGCCGCCGACGTCATGCTGGTGACCCCGCTGCGCGACGGCATGAACCTGGTCGCGAAGGAGTACGTGGCCTGCAAGTTCGACCTGTCCGGCGCACTGGTGCTCTCCGAGTTCACCGGCGCCGCCATCGAGCTGAACCAGGCGCTCCTGGTCAATCCACACGACCTCGACGGGGTGAAGAACACCCTCTACGAGGCACTCACCATGCCCGCGGCGCAGGGCCGCCGCCGGATGCGCGCCCTCCGTCGCCAGGTACTGAGCCATGACGTGGACCGCTGGGCGCGGTCGTTCCTGGACGCGCTCGACCCCGACGCGGCAATGGCGTCACCCGGGTAACGGCCGGTGGACACGGGGAATGCTGGGCAGCAAGCGATCCAATGGCGGCCGCATGAGGGCGTTTTCATGTCGACTGACGCAATCGTCCTGCTCAAGGAGGATCACACCGCAATCCGCAAGCTTTTCCACGATTTCGAAGGGGCCGGGCACTCATTCACCGGCGGGATGTCTCCATGCGCGCGAGATCGCCGTGGGCGGCGTCATCGAGTGGCTTACGGTGGCGCCCGCCAAGGCCGGGACGGGTGGATAGCGCCCGAACCACATTGCCGACCGGGCGGCCGTCGGCCAGCGCCGCCCGCCACCCGCGGGACCTCCTCGGGCTGGGCGCCTCCCGTCCGGCCCGCAGCTCGTCATAGATCGGCGTTGCAGTCACGCTTTGGAACAATAGGGCTTCATCGTCACGGAAAGCCACTCGAACCCACTCACCTGATCGGTTCATAGCCACGTAAGGGTGATCTATCGTGCATTAACACTTGACTGGGTGACGCTCTGTCGAGAATTCACGTTCTTGTGGTTGTCGAGCTGTTGTATCTGTGAAGTCGCTATTCGTGGCGGGCCGTTAAAGCCTGGTCAGGCTGCTCAATGCCGAGCCAGCCGGGGCGATCGGGTTGTCGTTCGTCAGCTCGCTCAGCTCCTCTGTCGGTTCGTCGAGCGGGACGCTCGCGGGGCCGACGCTGACGACGCCCCCGCCGACGCTGCCGATCGTGCGACCCGACGTTCCACCGCCGCTCGAGCCGCCGCCGGAGCGGCTGCTCGAACCGCCGCTTCCGTCGTCGCTCCCGCCGTTGTTCGTGCCGTCGCGGGAGCCGGATCGGGCATGGCTGCCGGCCGCTGTTCGTACCTGCCCGGCGCGGCCCGGTGCCGCAGCCCGCCGAGCACGGTCCGGCGCGGTCAGCAGTGCGCGTGTCGGCAGTGCCGAGGGCGGTGTCGGGCGAGGGTTCAGCGCATCGGGAAGGTCGCCGAGGCCGTGCGTATCGGACGGCGGCGCCGGATGCGGTAGCGCGGGTGGGCCGGTGTTCGGATGGCCGCCGTCCGGGTCGTGCGAGCCGGTCGGGACCGGAGCGCTGGGGCGGAACAGGTGGGTGGGGCCGAAGAGGGCGGTCGCCACGACCGAGCCGGCCGCGACCACCGCGCCGGCGGTCACGGCCGCCCTGCGGCGCGGCGACAACCGCCCGAAGACGGTGTCGGCGTGACGGGTGGGCCGCCGTGTCGGCGCGGTGCCGGAGCCGGAGCGTTGGGCGAGCAGTTCGGCAACGGTGATCTCGATCCGTTCAGGTTGATCACCGTGCTCGGGATCAGAGTTGGCCACGACCCGTGACACCTCCTGACCGACACAACAAGACCAGCGATTTCTAGCTGACAGTCACCTGGAAGGCGAGGCGCCACCCGACTGGCCCCTTCAGAACCCCCTCATCGGGGGACATAGGTTGCTCTTTGTCGGCGTGTGGTCAGCTGGTCGGGGGCAAGTTAGTTTCCCGCTCGCGGTGCTGATCCGGTGCCGGGGGACAGGGTTCGCGGGGTAGCTGACCGGGTATCGCTGGCCCAGTATCGGCCCGATCGGGAAGACCAGCATGCGACACACCGGTGTTCGGCTCGCGATGGCTGTGGTTGTCGCGGCTGTGGTTGTCGCGACGGGGGTACTGGCGGTCGTGCTCGGCCACGGCCGAGGCGTCGCGCTGCCGATGAGCGCCGTCGGTCAGTACGTCGCGCTCGGGGACTCCTACGTGGCCGGCCCCGGCATCCCGTCGACGACCGGGGTGCCCCTGTCCTGCGGTCGATCGTCGAACGACTACCCGTCGCTGGTGCGCGCCGCGGTGCACGCCTCGGCCTTCACCGACGCCAGCTGCGGCGGCGCCACCACCGGGAACATGACCGCGCCGCAGACCACCCGCACCGGCCCCAACCCGCCCCAACTGGACGCGGTGACCAGCCGCACCCGCCTGGTGACAGTGACCATCGGCGGCAACGACATCGGCTTCACCGACATCATCAACCAGTGCCTGTCCCGGTCGGCCGGTCAACCCGGGGGCGCGGCCTGCCGCGCGTACTTCAACCGCTCCGGGAGTGACCTGCTGGCCCAGCGCATCGCGGCAACGGCTCCCAAGGTGGCCGCCGTCCTGACGCGGATCAAGGAGCGGGCACCCAGTGCGAAGGTGCTGCTCGTCGGCTATCCGACACTCTTCCCGGCCGCGGCGGGCGGCTGTCCGGAGGCACCGTTCAGCGCGGGCGACACCGCGTACCTGAACCAGACGTTCCAGTCGCTCAACGCGATGCTCCGGACCCAGGCGGGCGTCGCCGGCGCACGGTTCGTGGACACGGCGGAAAGCAGTACCGGTCACGACATCTGCACCCCGGCCGGGAGTCGGTGGATCGAGGGGCGGAACCCCACATCGCCGGCGGCCGCGTTCCACCCCAACGCGCTCAGCATGCGCAATACGGCCTACCAGGTGGTCGAAGCGCTGGGCGCGGTCCCCTAGGAGTGCCCGGCGTCTCCGTCCGTCCGCGAGTCCGGGTCAGGACGCGCGCTTGGCCTTCCGGCGCGCGTCGGCGACCGCCTCGACCAGTTGCGCACGCTTCATCCGCGAACGGCCCGGGATATCGAGCTCGCGGGCCACCTCGAGCAGCTCGCTCTTGGTCGCGTCCGCCAGGTCGGTCCGTCCGGACGAGCCGCCGGTGCGACCACCACCGCCGCCACCGCCGCGCTTGCCGGCTCCGCCCCGGCCCCGGGCTTCGGACACGCTGCGCTCGAGGGCTGCGAGCAGGTCGGACACCTCGGTGGGCTCGGGACCCTCAGGCTCGGTCACGATCTCACGGCCGCGGCGCTTGTCCTCGATCAGCTTCCGCACCCGGTCCTGATAGGAGTCGCGGTAGCTGTCCGGTCGCCACGGCCCGCTCATCGACTCGACGAGCTGGGTGGCCATGTCCAGCTCCCTGCCCTTCGCCGCGCCGCTCTCTGGGATGTTGTCCAGCTCCTTGGCCGGGTCGCGGACCTCGTCGGCGAAGAACATCGTCTCCAGGGCCAGGACGTCGCCGTCGGGCCGGATCGCGGCGAGGTACTCCTTGCCACGCATGACGAACGTGCCGATCGCGGCGCGGTTGGTGCGCGTCATGGCCTCGAGCAGCAACCGGTACGGCTGGGTGTGCTGGTCGCCGGTCGGCGCGAGCCAGTACGTCCTGTTGAAGTAGAGGGGGTCGATCTCGTCCAGATCGACGAAGTCGGTGATCTCGACGGTGCGCGAGCGGCCCGGCGCGATCGAGTCGAGCTCGTCGGGCTCGACGATCACGTGCTCGCCGTCGCCGACATCGGCGCCCTTGACGATGTCGCCGTACTCCACCTCCTTGCCGGTCCGCTCGTTGACCCGCTGGTTGCGGATGCGATCGGAGGTGTCGCGCTGGAACTGGTGGAAGTGGACCGTGTGGTCCTCGGTCGCGCTGAAGAGCCCCACCGGAATGGACACCAGCCCGAACGTGATCGAGCCGGTCCAGATCGCCCGTGCCATCGCCACCAACCTCCTGAGATGAACCACAACCCGGTTCGGCGTACCCGTTCGGCGCGTCGGGTGAACGCGCTGTCGCACGCGAGGTCGGCGACCCGCTGGCCCACTGATCGGCCGGCAACAGGACCTCCCGCGCCGCAGGGGTAAGCCGGCGGTGGGCGGGTATGCCGCCGTACCGGGCGGACAGTGCGCGAGGGGCCCGCCGCCCCGGGCGGGTACGCACGACGACCAGCGAGAGGTGCCAGTGATTCACGCTGTTGGACTGGTGGTTCCCGCACACAACGAGGAGGCCGGCATCGCCGCCTGTCTGCGGAGTGTGCGCGGGGCGCTGGGCCGGTTGCCGGCCGAGGTTCGTGTCGAGGTCGCCGTGGTGCTGGACCGCTGCGAGGACCGGACGCCGTCGCTGGCCGCCGGGCAGCTGCGGGGCTGGCCCGGTGCCCGGGTCCTGCGGGTGGCGCACCGCCCGCTCGGCGCCGGCGTCGGGTTCGTCCGTGACCTCGGTGTGCGCGACCTCCTGCGCAGGCTGCACCCGGCGCGGCCCGAGCAGATCTGGCTGCTCAGCACCGACGCCGACACCGCGGTGCCGCCCGGGTGGGCGGTCGAGCAACTGCGCTACGCGGCGGCCGGGGTGCACGGGGTAGCCGGTTTGGCGGACCTGGCGGACGAGCGGGGTCTGAGCGCTCACGCCCGGTCGCGCTACCGCGCGATCCTGGCCGACGGGATGCGCGGTCGGTCGCACGACCACGTCTACGCGGCGAACCTGGGGGTGCGGGCCGACGCGTACCTGCGCTGCGGTGGCTTCCCGGCGTGGGGCCACGGTGAGGAGCGACAGCTGTGGCAGGCGATGTCGGAGGCCGGTTGCCGGCTGCGTCAGCCGACCGACCTGCGGGTCCGTACCAGCGCTCGAACACGCGGCCGCGCGGCGGGAGGGGTGGCCGACCTGCTCCGGTCGTTGCAGACCGACGCGCAATCGCGAGTGGGGTCGGAGAACGTGGCGTAGGTGGCCCCGTTGATCAGTGAAACGCGGACTGGTTCCGGCGCGGCGCGCTCAGCTGGCCTGGTCGCGCCGTGTCCCGCCGCTGAAGGCCAGCTCCGATGCCTGCGTCCGGGCGGTTTCCAGCTCTTCGGCCTGCCGGGTGGCGCGGGCCAGCAGGTCGTCCAGGCGGGTGCGGTCCAGCCGGCGGTCGTGCTCGGCGAGGGTGCGCAACGTACGCCAGGCGGACGCTTTCCCCTCGACACCCAGCCGCATGCCCTCCAGCTCCGTCACCGAGCTCAGCGGGGACCGGCTCAGGAGGTGGCCGTTGAGCTTGACCCGCCCGGCCTTCTCGGCGATCCAGCCGGCGTACACCTTGTACGTCCGGATCGGGATCTCGAGTACCCGCATGATGTCGAGCAGCGCATCGCGATCTTCGGCGATCTCGGTTGCCAGCCGCGCCAGCAGCGGACCCCAGGGTTCGCTCCGCTGGTTGTTCGCCGCCCGGCGGATCAGCTCGACGCCGACGGTGGAACCGGCCAGGTGGTCATTGAGATAGATGCCGAGCAGGCTCGGCCGCGACCAGGGTAATTGCGTCATCGGATTGGGTTCCCGCCGGTGGGCACCGCAAACGAGCCAACCGGCCGCGATCTCGGTCGTCGCGTACGGCCGTCAGCGTCCGCCGCGGCGGGCCCGCAACCAGGTCCCGAACGCGTCCAGAGCAGGCTCGGGGGCGAGGCGCCCGACGCCGATGCGGAAGTGGTCGGCGGGGGTGTCGGTGAGCTCCGAGCGGTAGATGCTCGCCGGCAGCAGCAGCACCCCGGCCTCCTCGACGAGGTCCGTGCAGAACGCTTCCACCCCGTCGGCACCGCGGTACCGGGGGTAGGCCACGCAACCACCGTCCGGGCCCCGCCAGTCGACCAGGTCGGGGAACTCGGCGAAGAAGGCGTCGAACACCGGCACGTTGGCGGCAATGATCGCGCGGTTGCGATCCAGGATCCGGGTGCGCGCCTTGATGGCGATGCGGGCGAGGATCTCACTCGGGGCCGAGTTGCAGATCGTGGTGTAGTGCTTGGCCCGCTCCAGGCGGGAGCGCAGCTTCCGGTCCCGGCAGGTGAGCCAGCCGATCCGCAGCCCGGGCAGGCCCAGCGACTTGGAGGTGACGTTGAGCGACAGAGCCCGCTCCGACAGATCCGCGGCCGGTGGCAGGGTGCGGGACGGGTCGCGTTCCAAGCCCCGGTACACCTCGTCGCTGAACAGGTGGATCCCCCGTTGGTCGCACAGCGCCGCCAGCCGGGTGAGCTCCTCGACCGCGATGACTTTGCCGGTCGGGTTGTTGGGGAAGTTGACCGACACCACCCGGGTGTTGGGCCGGATCGCCGCGGCCACCTCGTCGAGGTCCAGTGCCCAGTCCCGGCCCGGATCCAGGGCGACCCCGCTGACCGCGCACAGCGACCGAGGCACGGTCTCGGCCGCCTGGTAGTTGGGAGTGATCACCACCGCGTGGTCGTCGGGCCCCAGCAGGACCTGCATGGCCAGGTAGAGGCCCTCTTCGGCGCCGGCGAAACAGATCACGTCAGCTGCCTCGGCGGTGCGGTACGTCCCGGCGATCGCCTCTCTGAGCGCGGGGTCCCCGAAGGTCTCGGTGTAGCCGAGGGACAGCGTCTCCCAGGCGCGACGGTCCGCGTCGTCGGCCAGGTCGAGCAGCTCGGCCATGGTCATGGTCTGCGCGTCGGAAGCCGTCAGGTGGTGGCGGGCGGAGAACTCCCAGCGGGAGAAGTACGTCTCGAGCCGGAAGTCGGGCAGTCGGCTCATGACTCGCTCCGCTGCTGCTTGAGCTCGGCCAGGAGTGCGTAGACGGTCGAGCGCGACGCCTGGAGGGCCCTGGCGACCACCGGCACCGCACGCCGAACCGCGAAGACGCCGGCCTGGTCGAGCTCGGTGAGCACGGCGAGGCGGTCGTCGCGCCCGAGGCGTTCGACCGGGCGACCGCGAGCGCGGACGAAAGCGCCGATGATCTGGTGCACGCGCTCGGTCCAGTCCTGCTCGAACATCGCCTCCGGACGGGCCTCGGTGGGAGCGGCGAAGCCGGCCAACAGCGCGGCGGCCTGCTCCAACGGCGAGCGGTCGAGGTTCACGCAGAGCACGGCGGAGGGCTGCCCGTCCGGGGTCCGGAGTACCGCGCTGACGGAGGAGAGACGTCGGCCGTCGGCCAGCAGCTTCTCGTAGGGGCCGTAGACGTCGTGGGCGGACGCTTCCAGCTGGTCCAGCTCGCCCAGCAGGGAAGGGTCGCCAGGAGCGCGGGTGGTCATCGGGTTCCAGATGGCGAGCACCCGGTCCCGCGCGGCGTCGTGCAGCACCACTTCGGCGTACGGGCCGAGCAGGAGCGCCACCGCTTGGCACGCCGGCGACCACATCCGCACGCATGGGTCAGCGGCGTCGGTGGTCGTCTCCATGCCTGGACAATACGTCCAGGCTGGACGAATAGTCCAGACGGCGGTGGCTCAGGGGGCGGGTTTGGGGCCTTCGCTCAGGGTGTAGAAGGTGACCCGGGCACCGTCACTGGCGCTGCCGTCGCCGCCCTCGCCCTGTTGGTAGGCCCCGGCCTGGAAGCGGACGGTGGCGCCCTTGAACGGATCCGGGATCGCCGTGGTGACCTTCTTGGTGTTGCTGCCGTAGGTAGCGGTGAAGACCAGGTTTCCGGTGCCGGGGTCGCTGATCGTGAAGTCGAACCGGCTACCCAGCGGCACGCCGGTGATCAGCGGGAACTTGTCGGAGGTCGAGCCGCTCTGGGCTTGCTTCATGACAACTTTGATCGTGCCGGCGTCGTAGTGCAGCATCACGAACGGCACCGAGCTGATGTCGTCGGCGCCGTGGATCTGGCCGATGATGATGTCCTGGTTGCCGGAGGGCGCCTGGGCCACCGAAAGCGAGGCGCGCAGGGTGTGCGAGCCCTTGCCGGCCTTGAAGTTGTTGAGACTGTCCAGCTCCGTGCGCGGGTGTTGCGAGTTCGGCGTGGTCGCCCCGTTGACCGGAGCCCAGAACTTGAGGCTGCCGTTGCTGCCCCGGGTCAGCCAGGGTGACGAGCTCTTCGCCGGGTTGATGTTGGCCGCGGTGCCCTTCTCCGATGCCTCCGGAATGGTGAGCTTCCAGCCGGCGAGGCTCACCGGTCCCGTCGGCGCGGGCGGGGGTGTCGTGATCGGGGCGGGGGCGGCCACGCTGGGGGCGGTCGGGATCGGCAGGGCCGGCTCCTCCGGGAGGGCGGGTGGCGGCGCCGCCGTCGTGTCGACGTGTGCGCGAGGTTGGTGGCCGAGCTCCAGCCAGAGCCCGCCGCCGAGCAGCGCCACCACAACCCCGGCGGCCACCAGGCGACGGCTGGTGGAGGACGCCTTGATCGCCGCCACGACCGACTGCCGGTTCGTGCCGAAGGTGACGACCGCCGCGGTGGCGCCGTTGTGCGCGGTGTCACGGGGGTGCACCGTGTCGTCGCGGTCGTGCTCGGAGCGGGCAACGCGGGCCGGGGTGTCGATGTGCGCGGGGGTGTCGACGTGGATGGGGGTGTCGACGTGCACGGGGGTGTCGACGTGGACCGGGGCGTCGATGTGGGCCGGGGTGTCGACGTGCACGTAGTCGTCGACGTATGCACGGCTGTCAACGAACAGGGGGTTGTCGACATGTGCGGGGGTCTCGACGTGTGCGGGAGCGTCGACGTAGGAGGCGGCGTCGGTGTAGGCGGCGTCGGTGTACCAGGGTTCGTCGACGCGGATCGGCTCACCGATGCGCACCGTGTCGTCGGTCAGCTCGACCGCGCTGGACCAGATGTCCTCGGCGACCACGTGCCGGGGAGAGGGGATCGGGGTAGCCCCTGTGTGCCTCGGCGGCGTGGACTGCGCCGCCGACCGCCGGGGGAGCGTCGTCGTTCCCACGGCGCGGGCCCCGGCGCGAGGTGCCGCCGCCGCGCGAGGTGCCGCCGCCGCGCGAGGTGCCGCCGCCGTGCGGCTGGCCGTCGTCCCGGTGCGAGCCGCCGCACGAGGTCCCGCCGTGGAAGGCGCGGTTGCGTTGTTGGGCGGCGCCGCCGCGCGGTTGGCGGCACGCGTACTGGTGGCGGCCGGCGCCCTGGTCACCGCCTGCGGGACTGAGCCGTCGGGCTGCCTGCGGTGCCTTCCCCCACTCATGACCGCACCCCCGGACGGGAACGTCGGCTCATGCGGTGGTGAGGTGTTCGGGGTGACACCGGTCTTTCCCTCCGTGGTGGGACAACCGGGCATCGGTTCGACCTGCTTCGAGGGGAGCCGAGCAGGGGGAGCGTCGAAACCAGCAGCCCGTCACGTCGACGCGAGTTGGGTACTCACGCCTTGGTCAACACACGTGATGCTAGGCAGGCGGATGGGGAGCGAGCCGTTGCATGAGAGCCGAGGTTACGCCGAAACGCCGATCGGGGCGTGCTGAGGGCTGAGGAACGTCCCTTTGGGCTATTCGGATCATTCGAATGGTCCGTTCGCGCCGATTGGCTCTCACGTTGCGTTTCCGGCCGCTCGCTCGACCGTTGGCGGCGGATAACGGGCCTCGTCCCCAGGTCGCCCCGCGCACAGGAGTGATCTGTCCGCCACTGGTTCGGGGGCCTGGTAAGCATGTGGGTGTGACGAGCGCGGATGGTGAGCGGGACACGCTGGACGTCGCCGTGCTGAGGCAGGCGGTCCACCTGCTGTACGAACGCAACTCGCCCGACGTGGAACTGCCCAGTCCGAGCGCGGAGTTCCTGCTCTTCGCGATGGCGCGGTTACTCGAGTCCATCGCCACCTCGCTGGAGCGCGGCGACGACGTGGCACCGGACGTGCGGGAGAACGCCGAGCGCATCGCGCGGCACATTGAGCACTACATCGACATCTACCTGCCGCTCGAGAAGTAGGGAACCAGCCCCGGGGCCATGGCTGAAAATCGACCGGCACCGACCGAGCAGCCACCGGCCGAGCCGCCACCGGTCGAGTTGTCATCCAGCGAACGGACCCGGCACCGGCGCCTGCGGGAACAGGGCCGGTCCGAGCGCGCGGAGCTCGACGCGGTGCTGCGCGCCGGTCAGCGATCCGGACGAGAAACTGACCGGCCTGCGCTGTCTGACCGAGCACCTGGTTCCGGTGCCGCCGCACATTGCCCAGCGGGCTGCGCGGCCCGGCTGAGCGGGCGCGGGTATCGGGTCAGCTGGGTGCCGAGCCGGCCCGTGCGGTCGCCAGCCGGAGCAGCACGCGGGTGGTGTGCTCGATGTGCTCGGTCAGCTCGGTGACGGCAAGGTCGGCTTCGCGGGCCAGAGTGGCTTCGAGGATCCGGCGGTGCTCGCCGGCGACATCACGGTGCGGTTCGTCGCCGAGCAGGCCTGACCAGCACCGGTAGACCTCGGTCGCGTCGCGCAGCGAGTCGGCGATGGCGCGCAGCCGCAGGTTCGGCGAGCCGGCGAGCAGCCGGTGGTGGAACGCGGCGTGCGCGGTGAGCCAACTGTCGTTCACCGCGCCGGAGTCGTCGAGCGCCGCGGTGCGGGCCAGGGTGTGGTGTGCCGCGACCAGGTCCGACTCGAACCCGACGTCACCGTGCTCGATCGACTGGCGCAGCGTGACCGACTCGACAAGCACCCGGGCCTCGGTCAGCTGGCGCAGGTCGTCGACCGAGACCTGGGTGACCCGGAACCCCCGCTGTGGCTCGGACACCACCAGCCCCTCGCCGGCGAGCCGGGGCAGCACCTCGCGGAGCATGCCGCTGCTGATCTCGTAGCGCTCGCACAGCGCGGCGGTCAGCAGCCGCGATCCGGGCTCATGACGCCCGCTCAGGATGTCGGTGCGCACCCGGCGGTAGATCTCCTCGACGCGCGACGCTGGCCCAGTCATGGTCCTAGTAGAACACTTTCTGCGACAATTTGACAAAATATCGAGACTTCATTGACTTTCCGAGACGCCGCTGCTTGTGTCTGGGGTAGGACACCGCGGCGGTTGACCGCCGTCGCGCACCACCGATCGTTCACCGAGGAGCCCGCGATGGCGCTGCACCGACTGGCCTCGATCACCATGGGGGTGCCCGACGTCCGGGAGGTGTCGGACTACTACTCCGAGTTCGGGCTCGAGCAGGTCGCACCAGGTCGGTTCGCGACCGTCGACGGTGGCGAGCAGCTGCGCATCGAGCACGCCGCGACCAGGCGGCTGGTGTCGGTCGAGATCGGGGTCGACGACGTCGAGGACCTCGATCGGGCGGCCCGTGACCTGGCCCGGTTCGGCGTGCCCACCGAGCGGGGCGCGGACTCGCTGGTCGCTGTCGAGCCGGTCACCGGCGTGCGCGCGACTCTCCGGGTGCTGCCGCACCTGGTTCAGACTCCGGTGCCGGCGACGCCGCTGCTCGACCGACCACCACAACATCCTGGTGCAGGCCGCGCCGGTGAACTTCCTGCACCACACCGCCTGGGAGGTCGACGACGTGGACGAGGTGGGCCGGGGGGCCTACCAGATGCTCGAGGAGCACCCGGAGCGGCACGCCTGGGGCCTGGGCCGGCACCACATCGGGTCCAACTTCTTCTGGTACCTGCGCGACCCGGCCGGCAACTTCTCCGAGTACTACTCCGATCTTGACGAGATCATCGACGATCAGCTCTGGAAGCCGGACGTGGTGGAGGGTGCCCGCGGCCTGTTCAACTGGGGCCCGCCGGTCCCGCCGTCGTTCGTCCACCCGGAGGATCTGGCCGCCATGATGACCGGCGCCCACTCCGCGCAGGGCTGAGGAGCTGGTTCGAGTGCCCCGTCCCCGTCTCGAGGTCCCCGTCCTGATCGTCGGCGCCGGTCCGGCCGGGTTGGCCGCCGCGCTCGCGCTGTCCCGGTACGGGGTCGAGTACCTGCTGGTGGAACGGCACCCCGGCACCGCGCACACCCCCCGCGCGCACATCATCAACCAGCGCACCGTGGAGATCTTCCGCCACCTGGGCATCGAGGACCGCTTCCTCGCGGCCTCCACACCGCAGGAGATGATGCGCAACAACCTGTGGGTGACCAGCGTGGCCGGGCGGGAGGTGGCCCGGTCCGAGACGTGGGGGACCAGCGACCGGCGTGCCGCGGACTACCGGGCCGCCAGCCCGTCCCCGATGGCGAACTGCCCGCAGACGGTGTTGGAGCCGCTGCTGCTGGAGTCCGCTCTCGAGGCCGGCGGCGACCTGCGCTTCCAGCACGAGTTCCAGAGCTTCAGCCAGGACGACGAGGGCGTCACCAGCGTCGTGCGCGACCGGGTCACCGGCGAGGAGTTCACCGTCGCGTCGCGGTTCCTGCTCGGCGGCGACGGCGCGCGCAGCCGCGTGCTCGGCCAGGCCGGGTTGACCGTCGAAGGGCCGTCGGGGCTCGCTCACGCGGCGAACATCTGGTTCCGCGCCGACCTGACCCGCTACCTCGCGCACCGCCCCGGCGTGCTGACCTGGAACGTGATGCCCGGTCCGCTGCCGCCGCTGCGCCTTGGCACCCTGATCTGCCACCGGCCGTTCACCGAGTTCGTCCTGGTGACCATGTACGACCCGGCCGAGGTGGACCTCACCGCGCTGTCCGAGGACGACATGGTGCGCCTGGTGCGGACAGCGGTCGGCGACGACGCGGTCCCGGTCGAGATCAAGGGGGTGGCCGGCTGGCAGGTGAACGCGCAGGTCGCACCCCGGTACTCGGCAGGGCGGGTGTTCTGCATGGGCGACGCCGTGCACCGCCACCCGCCGACGAACGGTCTCGGCCTGAACATGTCGATCGCCGACGCGTACAACCTGGCCTGGAAGTTGGCGCTCGTCCTCGACGGGCGCGCCGGCCCGCGCCTGCTGGACAGCTACTCGATCGAACGCCAACCGGTCGGTGCCCAGGGCGTCGACCGGGCCATCACCAGCCTCCAGGAGCTGGGCGAGATCGACGCCGCGCTCGGCTTCACCCCGGGCCAGTCCGCCGAGGACGGCTGGGCCACGCTCGAACAGCTCGACGAGCCCGGACCGGCCGGCGAGGAGCGGCGCCGGGCGCTGCGGGCGGCGGTGGAGATCACCGAGTACCAGTTCAACGCGCACGGCGTCGAGCTCGGCTACCGCTACGGCGGTCCGGCGATCGTGGTCGACACCACGCCGGGGCCGCCGCCGGCGCGCGACCCGCAGCTCTACTACCAGGCCACCAGCCGCCCGGGGGCCCGGGTGCCGCACGCGCGGCTGGAGCGCGACCGGACCACGTTGTCCACGCTCGATCTGGTCGACGGCCTCGGGTTCGCGCTGCTCACCGGGGTGGGCGGCGAACCGTGGGCGGACGCGGCCGCCGACATCGCGCGGCGGACCGGGGTGCCCATCGCGGTGCACGTCATCGGCGCGCCCGGGCCCGGCGCACTGACCGACCCCTACGGCGAGTGGGCCGCCGTCCGCGAGATCGAGCCCACCGGCTGCGTGCTGGTCCGCCCGGACCGCCACGTCGCCTGGCGGGCCGTTCGGTTCGACGCCGACCGCGCCGGTGGCCTTGCGGCGGCGGTCGAGGCGGTGCTGGCCCTCGATCGCGCGGCACCGGACCCCGCGCCCGCGCACCTACCGGAGCCGGCCAGGCGCTAGCTTCGTCGGGTGCGGGTGGTGGCGGCGATACGGGCGTTGGCGGTGGCCGGCGCGTTGCTCGCCGTGCTCGCGGCGTGCGGGGCCACGCCGGTGCAGGCGCGGGAGACCGCGACGGTGCACCGGGGGTCGATCACCACGACGGTGTCGGCGACCGGGGCGCTGTCCGGCGCCACGCCCGGTCCGGGCAGCGTGGCGGTCATCCCGTTCCAGGAGTCGGACGCGGCGAACATCATCGCCGGCCAACGGGCGCGCGTCACGGTCACCGCGGTACCCGGTCTGGAGCTCGACGGCAGTGTGCTCGCCGTCGCCCCGGCTGGGGTGGACATCTCCGGGGTGACGAACTACTACGTCACGGTCGTCCTGGCGGCGGGCGATCCCCGGCTCAGGGCCGGGCAGACCGTCGAGGTATCGGTGATCACCGCCTCGGTGGACAACGCGCTCGTGGTGCCCGACGCCGCCGTGACCAGGGAGGGCGGCCGGTCGTACGTGAACACCCCGGGCCCCGGTGGAGAGCCGGTGCGGGTCCAGTTCCAGGCCGGTGTGTCCGGGGGTGGGAACACCCAGGTGCTGTCGGGCCTGAGTGAGGGGCAGGTGGTCCTGCTGACCCGGTCGGCAGCAGGGACCTCCGGGACCGGTTGACCTGTTGCCGGGACGGTCCGGAGGGGTCTCAGGGACGATGGTGCAGACTGGCGCGGTGCGTCTAAAGGATCACTCCGAGGGGGCCTCGGTGTACGGCCGGTCGGCGCTGGTGGCCGCCGTTCTCGGCACCGTCGTCGTGCTGGCCTGCGCGTGCTCGAAGTCGCCGCAACAGCCGGAAGCAGCCAAGCAGCTGACCATCTGGTTGACCGGTTACTCCTGGCAGGACAACACGCCGCCCGGTTCGTCGGTCGTGGGTGAGCCGGTGTTGCACAAGCAGGCGGATGGGCAGGGTACGTTCGCGGACCCGATCACGGTGGCGGTGCCTGGTCATGAGGGCAAGATGGCGTGGCAGCCGGGGACGAAGTTCTATCTGCCGACGGTGCAGCGGTATGTGATCGTGGAGGATTCCGGTGCGGCGAAGCAGCCGGCGGGTACCGATACGCACCTGGACATGTGGATCGGTGGCCAGGACGGCACCAAGCAGGCGACCGATGACTGCGAGAACACCTTCACCGGCAGGGTGGCGGCCCAGGTCAACCCGCCGGACAACCTGCCGGTGATGGCCGGTCCGATCTTCGCCAACCAGAAGTGCAACATCCCCGCCCAGCCCGCCGACATGGGGACCTACAAGGACGCCAGCGGCGACAGCGACAGCGACGGTGGCAGCGGCAGTGGCCATCACGGGCACCACGACAGCGACGACAGCGACAGCGGCGGCAACTAGCTGACCGCGCGTGCCGCCGAGTCGATGGGATCGGCGACACGCGCGGACGGTCAGGCGGGTTATTCGGACAACGTGCCCACCGACTCGGGGATTTCGCGGGTCTGCCTGCGGTGTGACACCGTCTGGTAGATAACCAGCGCTATGAGCACTCCGAACAGCAGTCCGGACGCCCCGAATGTACCCAGGCCCACTCCGCCTTCGTCGTGGGTCTTTGTCAGCGTATTGCCGGCATTGGCGCCGAACGGGCGGGTGAGCACATACGCAACCCAGAACAGGAGAGTGCCCGATATCGGGGTCAGGTAGTGCGCGGCAACAATCAGCGCGAGTGCCGCGGTGAGCAGAACCGTGCTGGTGACGAATCCGATCCCGGTGTTGTGGGCCAACAGGTCGCCGCTCGAGGTGCCCAAGGTGTTCGAGACCAAGGTTGCGATCCAGTAAAGCACCTCGCCCCGGAACGTGCTGATTCGCTCGACGTTCATCGTCTGACCACTGGCTTTCCAGACAATGAACACGATGACGAGGCACGCGGTCAGAACCAGTGCGCCGCCCAGGTAGCCAAGGCCCGCGGTCCGGTTCATGAAGTCGGACATCGTCGTGCCGGCGGTGCTCGTGGTGAGGATCACTGCCCAGAATATCGCCGGGTGGTATCGCTTTGCGCGCAGCTGGGCTATCAGGCTGACCGCGAACAGGGCAAGGAACAGGAAAGTGCTGCTGAGATACCCGAGATTGAGAGTTTGCGACACCATGTCGGCGCCAGTCTCACCGAGAGTGGTAGCGATGATCTTCATGATCCAGAAGGTCACAGCGACGATCGGGAGCTTACTCATACCAGCCTTTCGCAAGTGCGGGCGGGCGGTGCCCGGAGGTTCACAACGTCTATCTCAAGCTTCCATGCGCAGGTTAAGGTGACGGCAATCCGCCAGTTAGCAAGCGTCCAATTTGATCGTGAATGCGTGCATGCGCAGAGCCATGTCCGGTGCGCTCGGGGTGCGCGTCCTCCGGATCGGGTGAGCGTGCCGGCGATCGCCCGGCAGCCCCTCGCGCGGGATCGCGGGCAGATCTTGCCGAGCGTTTGCCTTCGCACGTCCAAGCGCTTGCGCCCCGCTGCGTAACTTTGGCCCCATGCTGATCAAATATTCTGGCCAGACACCGCGCGACATCCCGGCGCCGTCGCCGGACCGTTGGTCGCCACGCCGGGCCGCTCCGATCCTCCTCGGTGCACTGCTGGTGACGCTGGCGCTCTCCTACGCCAACCCCCATGCCACGGCGATCTCAGGGACCCCCCGGGCGGGCTGCGTCGAGGTCTCCCCGGGAGCGGTCAACCTGTTGGGGGCCATGGAGGGACAGCCGCCGGTCCCCGATCGGGGCCTACTCGCACAGGGCGGCTGCGCCACCCGGTAGGACGGTGGACGCCGCGGCCGACCGTTCCGGCGATCACGCTCTAGGCTCTCGGCTCATGGTTCGACAGCTCGACGATGCGACGGACATGCTGCTCACCTCGCTGTTGGTGGCCGACGGCCGCGCCACGCTGAAGAGCCTCGCCGAGGCGAGCGGGCTCTCGTTGTCGGCGGTACAGGCGCGGGTGCGTCGGCTGGAGGCGGACGGTGTGATCCGCGGCTACGTCGCGGAGGTCGACCCGGAAGCCGTCGGCCAGCCACTGGCCGCGTTCATCTCGTTGACGCCGCTCGACCCGGCCCATGAGTACGAGATCCCGGCAACCCTCGAGGGTCTGAGCGAGATCGCGTCGTGCCACTCCGTCGCCGGGGACTTCAGTTTCATGCTCTTCGTCCGGGTGGCGTCACCGACCGCGCTCGAGACGTTGATCCGGGAGATCCGCACCCGGGCCAACGTCGCCACCCGGACGACCGTCGTGCTGCAGACATCGTTCGAACGGCGGGCCCAACCGGCGGATACGCCACGCTGACAGGAACTTATCCGGTAATGAGTCGATCCTGACGGAATATTTACCGTATAGTGCGGGGGTATGACGGTAACCTGCGCTGCCCCCGTGCGGCTCACCGCCGCGGAAGTCCATGCGTCGATCGGTCGGCACCTGCTCGCCGACGGCTACGACCTCGTGCTGGATCTCGACCGTTCCCGGGGCTCGGTCCTGGTCGACGGGCGGGACGGCACGGAATACCTGGACCTCTTCACCTTCTTCGCGTCGTCCGCACTCGGGATGAACCATCCCGCGCTCGCCCAGGACGAGGAGTTCCTCGGCGAACTGGCGCGCGTCGCGGTGAACAAGCCGAGCAACTCCGACGTCTACACCGTCCCGATGGCGCGGTTCGTCGAGACCTTCGCGCGGGTGCTCGGTGACCCGGCGCTGCCGCACCTGTTCTTCATCGACGGCGGCGCGCTCGCGGTGGAGAACGCGCTGAAGATCGCCTTCGACTGGAAGAGCCGGTGGAACGAGGCGCACGGCATCGACCCGGGTCTCGGCACGAAGGTGTTGCACCTTGAGCACGCCTTCCACGGTCGCAGCGGGTACACGATGTCGCTGACCAACACCGACCCGAACAAGGTCGACCGCTTCCCGAAGTTCGACTGGCCGCGCATCCCGTCGCCGTCGATCAACGGCCATGCCGACGTCGCCGCCGCCGAGCGGACCGCCCTCGCCGCGGCCCGCGCCGCGTTCGAGGCGAACCCGCACGACATCGCCTGCTTCATCGCCGAGCCGATCCAGGGGGAGGGCGGCGACAACCACTTCCGGCCGGAGTTCCTCCGGGCGATGCAGGTGCTGTGCCGCGAGTTCGACGCGCTCTTCGTACTGGACGAGGTGCAGACCGGCGTCGGCATGACCGGCACCGCCTGGGCCTACCAGCAGCTCGGCGTGCAACCCGACATCGTCGCGTTCGGCAAGAAGGCCCAGGTCTGCGGCGTGATGGCCGGCGGCCGCCTGGACGAGGTCCGAGACAACGTGTTCGCCGTGTCGTCGCGCATCAACTCCACCTGGGGCGGCAACCTGACCGACATGGTGCGCGCCCGCCGCATCCTCGAGGTCATCGAGAGCGAGGAGCTCATCGAGTGTGCGTCGGCTCTGGGCGTGCACCTGCATGCGGAGTTGCGTGCGCTCGCGGCCCGGCATCCGGTGCTGTCCGAAGTGCGCGGCCGAGGTCTGATGTGTGCGCTCACGGTGGCGGACCCGGCGCTGCGTGACGAGGTCGTGACCCGGCTGCGCGAGGACGAGCGGGTGATCCTGCTCGGCTGCGGTGTGTCCAGCCTGCGCTTCCGGCCCGCCCTGACCGTGTCGGTCGAAGAGCTGGACCGGGCTGTGACGGCGCTCGACCGGGTGCTCTCCGCTCTGGGTCACTAGAGCCGAGAGGAGCGGCGGCTCCTGTAGCTGGGCATCGGCTTCCTGCGTGTCCGACGCGGAACTGGCCCGACTCGACGCGGCCTGACGGAGCTCGGCACTACGCGGTCACGGACAGACCTCACGTTCCGGTCGCGTGCGACGTCTACCCGGTACACACCGCTCTACCGGAGGAGTTCCCGATGACCGCGACCCATACCGTCGTCGACTCGCCGCTCGGTGCACTGACTCTCGTCGCGGAGCGCGGTGCACTGACCGGGCTGTACTTCCGACACCACTGGTACCTACCGGACCGGGCCACCTTCGGCCCGAGGGTCGAGCACGGCTACGACGAGGCGAAACAGCAACTGGCCGAGTATTTCGCGGGGGACCGGCAGGCGTTCGACCTCCCGCTGCGCGCGGCCGGCGACCAGTTCCAGCGCCGGGTGTGGGCGCTGCTCGCGGACATCGGGCACGGGTGCACCACCACGTACGGCGAGCTCGCCCGGGAGCTGGGCGACCCGTCGCTCGCGCGTGACGTCGGCGCCGCGGTCGGCCGCAACCCGCTGAGCATCCTCGTGCCGTGCCACCGCGTCGTCGGCAAGGGCGGCAAACTCACCGGCTACGCGGGCGGGCTCGACCGCAAGCGGTTCCTCCTCGACCTGGAGAAATCGGGCGCGGAGCCGATCGGAACGCTCTTCTGACCCGGGCCCTAGGCTGGCGCCATGGCCTTGCTGATCGCTCAGGAACTGCTGCTCGTGGCCTACCGCGAGGATGGCACCGCGCACGGCAAGGGGACTGAGCTGGACATGGCGCTCGGCGGCGCGCTGCTGGTCGAGCTCGCGCTGTCCGGCAACGTGGAGCTTGCCGAGAAGGATGTGGTCGCGGCTGGTCAGCGTCCGGTGCCGGCTCACCCCGAGCTGGCGGCTGCGCTGACCGCGATCGCGACGAAGCCGCGGCGGCCGAAGTCCTGGGTGCAGCGGCTGGCCAAGGGAGCCCGGCGCCGACTGCTGGACGACCTGGTCGCGCGGAACGTGCTGACCGAGGAGGGGTACCGCCGCCTCGGTGTCCTGCCGGCCCGGCGCTACCCGGCCGTCGACCCGGGGCCGAGGCAGGCGATCGAGGCGCGGCTCAGGGCGGTGGTGATCGACGGTGCCGATCCCGACGAGCGCACCGCCGCGCTGGCCAGCATGCTGGCCGCGGCCGGCCTGGAGCGGCGGGTGTTCCCCCGGGACGACCGCAAGCTGGTCAAGCGGCGGCTGAAGGAGATCGCGGAGGGCGACTGGGCGGCGGCCGCGGTACGCAAGGCGATCCGGGCCGCGCACGCGGCGACCATGGCCGCTGTCAGCGCGGCGAACTCGGCGGCGGCCTCCGGCAGCTGAGCTCGTGCCGGGACCGCCGGTCACCCGGGGTGAAGATACGAGAAGGGCGCCGGACCAGAGGTCCGACGCCCTTCTCGTGTTCCGACGTGCAGGATCAGTTGCTGCCCGCGCTGTCGTCCCAGCTGTTCTTCTGCTTGCAGTCGCCGTCGTGGCTGTCGCTGTTCTTCTGGCCCTTGGCCAGAATGCCCAGCGCGCCCTCGATGACCGAGTTGTTGCACGCCTGGATCGGCACCTGAACGGCGCTGTCCTGAACGTTCACGAGACCGAGCTGCCCGTGCGCGCCGTCCAGAATGCCATTGGCGAAGGCGAGCGGACTCACGGCCAGTAGACCTGCAGCGGCGGCCGCCACCACGATTCCAGCCTTCTTCAGCACAGTTACTCTCCTGTTCAAATCGGCGACGTCGCTTGACGAACGCCTTGGCTGTCAGCGGTGATTGGGGAGCCCTCGCTGACGACGACGAATATAGCGGACGTTCTCAGTGATTCCTACACAGGCATGCCGAAAGTAGGCCAGAACTTCGACCCCAAGAAGGCGCGCTCCCTTTCGGGTGAACGAATTTATGGCGAGAGTAATCAAATGAAGGGTCTACGATGATTCAGCCGAATCAAGCGGGTGAGTCGGGTAACTCTGTGTAGCGATCTGCTCGGGCGGATCGCGGCGCGACGACCGCTCAGGAGATGCTGAGCTGGTTGCAGCGCAGGGCCAGGTCGCCGGCGCAGACGTCGTCCGAGCTGACGGCGCCGCTGTCGAAGACCTGCTTGATCGTGTCCAACGTGACCGATGCCGGTGCCACCGCGACGGCACGGGCCGCGCCCGCCTTGGCCGGGTCGCCGAGCGTGAGCCGGTCGGCCGCCGGGCGGTCTCCACCGGCCAGTGCGGCGGCGAGTTTCGCGGTCGCGCCGGCCTGGGACTCAACGGGCGCGTACACAGTCATGAACTGCTCCCCGCGCAGGATCGACTTCAGTGCGTCCGGGCTCGCGCCGAACCCGGTCACGGTGACCTTCCCGGTCAGCTGCTTCGCCCGCAGTACCACGATCGCGGCGGCGGCGACCTGGTCGTTGGCCGCCACCACACCGTCCACCGACCCACCGGCCGCGGCCAGCAGCCTGGTGAACGCCGCGGTCGCCGCTGGGTTGCCGGCGGCGGGGTCACCGGCACCGGCGGCCTCCGCGCCGGAGGGGAGCCGTTCGCTGCCCGCCAGGTTGTAGCTGCCCTTGTCGTACCTGGGCTGCAGGATGTTGCGCTGCCCCTCGGCGAGCTCGGCGACGGCCGAATCGGTCGGCCCCTGCTCGAGCTCGACGATCTTGGCGGCCGGAGTTCCGCGCACGCCCCGGATCAGCCCCCGGCCCTGCAGTTCGCCGATCTTGCGGTAGTCCAGGGTCAGCGCGTAGTCGGCCGGGCTGCTCGTCCCGCGCAGGTCGTAGTCAATGGTCGGTACGCCGCGCTTCTTCACCTCGGCCACTACGGCCGCCTCGACCGCGTCATCCGGCGTGGCTATCACCAGGACCTTCGATCCGTTGTTGATCATCTGGTTCGCCATTGCGATGAGCGGGGCCGCGTCCCCGGCGATGTTTTCCACGGTCGGCTCGAGACCTTCGGTCCGCAGTACGCGCTCGAGAACCTGTGCGTCGGCGTCCTCCCAGTGCGGCGCCGTGTCCGAGGTGGGCAGGATGACCCCCACCTTCGGCCTGTCCGGTGCCGCCGGGCCCGAACACCCGGACAGGACCAGCGCCAGCCCGACCACCAGCCCGACCCCACCCGCTCGGCTGCTCATGATCCGTCCCCTGGTTGTCATCAGTTGTCGAACTTCCGCCACGGCTGCTGACCGATGTAGTTGCGCACCCGGGCGGTGTAGTTGAGCGAGGCGGAGTCCTTCCACCTGCCCGACTTGTGCCATCCCACGCAGCCCCACAGGTCGCCGGGTGCGTAGTCGCCGCCGAGGTAGGTGACCCATCCCTCGTAGCAGCTGCGCATGCGCGCGCCGTAGTAGTCCACGTTGAACGCGGTGCTGGTCTGCGACAGCGGGTACGAGCCGGGTAGGTCCAGACCCTTGAGCTGCAGGATCCCGAAGCTGGTCGGACACGGTGGCGCGACGCCGGCGGCGCAGTCCGCGGCGTCGTCGGACTGGTCGCCGGTGGTGGACTGGTCCCAGTCGCTCTCCTGGTAGGCGGCCGCACGCAGCGTGTTGACATCCAGGCCCCACTTGCAGGCACCCCACTGCAGGATCTCCCCGGTCGTGCCGGTGAACCTGCCGTCGATCCGGGGGACGAACGTCTTGTTGGCCTGCTCGGTGAAGTCTTCCCAGATCGGCATCGAAACCTTGTCCGGTACAACGCTGTTGGCCTTCGCGTTGTCCGGCACCTCCTCCGGATGCCCGCGCACAACCCGGTAGGCGCAATCGTCGCCGCTGGGCAATGGCGCCCCCACCGGAAGCGTGCTGAAGCCCTGATCGGATGGCTGTTCTCGGGAGCTGGACGAGCATCCGGCGAGTGACAGTGACGTGACCAGGGCGAGCGTCAACCAGGTGATGCTTCCCCCGGCGCGCTTGCGCCGACCCACAATCCCCCCAAAGGCGTGGCACGATCGGACAGCGGAGTTGCCGTGCGAGCCGGCATTCGTACGGACACCCACTCGAAAGCAACGCTGAAAGGACCGTACTGGTGAGGATCCACCCATCCAAGAAAATTGGGAAACCCTTTAGGTGTCAGTGTCCGGACTCCCCATGGGCGTGATCTACCACATCGCTTACCGCGCAGACTGGGAGCAGGCGCGTCGCGCCGGGCAGTACTCGGTGTCCACCCGAGGCGTCTCATTGGCCGAACAGGGCTTCATCCATGCGAGCACGGCCGCGCAGGTGGCAGGGGTGGCCAACGCCTTCTACACCGGCGAGGAGGGGCTCACGGTGCTCGTGATCGACGAGGACAAGGTGGGCCCGCCCATCGAGTACGAGCCGCCCGCCCCCGGCATGGCCGAACTGTTCCCGCACATCTACGGCCCGTTGAACACCGACGCGGTCATTGATGTCCGCCCGCTCGAGGCGGGCGGCGACGGCCGGTTCGCCTTCTCACCGACGTAGTCCGGAGTCGACGTACCGCATCGCCGTCTCGGTCTTCAGCCGCTGGATGGAAGCCGGCGCGAGACCGTGCGCGGTGAGCAGCCGGCGAAGTGCCTTCGCTGAACGGTTCGAATACTCGGGCCGGCATTTGGTCGACAGCTCGAGAACTTGGCGCCCGTCGGGGTACTGCCAGCTCTCGAGCGTCAGGCGGGGCAGCCCCGGCACCCGTCCGGTCCGCTTGAGCACCGGGATCGGCCCGGACGGTCGCAGGTCCTTCACCGCCCGGGGATCGCCGGTCAGGCAGCGCAGGAACAGTTGCTGTTCGGCGGAGCAGACGGCATGCCAGGACCCGCCGCGGCGGACCGTGTCCGCCAATACCGATCGGCGCGGCAGATGCTTGACCGAGGCGCACCACATCGTGCGATGGGGCAGCGCATCGAGTTCCACGGCCAGTCGGGACAGGCGACGTACCGCCTTCGGCAGCGGGAACGGCAGCGGGCTGCGCATCTTGAACACCAGGTCGGCGCCGCCCGCGCCGCCGAGGCGGGCTCGAGCGACGAGCCCGCTCCGGCGCAGCGTGCGGTCGGCGTTGTCGAGGTAGTAGACCTCGCCGGCCGTGCCGGTGCCGGCGGCAAGTCCGAGCACCTGAGCCACCTCCGCGGCCGTCTGGTACTCGGGGTCGAGCTGAACCTTCAGCTCGACCCGGTGCACCGAACCTGTCCGCCGGAGCGTCGAGGGCAGCGTGTCCCAGTACGCCATGGTTCGGCAGGTGCCGACGTGACCGGCGTGGCCGGGATGCCGGCGATCGAGCACACACCAGCGCCCCCTGCCCGAGATGGGGGCCGCCCGAGGAGCCGACGTCGTGCTCAAGCCAATCTCCCCCGATGTGCGCGGACCGGTTGCCTACCCGCTGGCGGGGCACCGAAACGTTCAGCCGGTTGCGCCGATCTCGCGGGCGATGAGCATGCGCTGGGCTACTGCTCGGCGCGCTCGCGTGCCTCGTCCGCCGCGGCCTTGGCGCGCGCCTTCTCGGCGGCCGCCTCCTTGCTGGCCACTTCACGCTGCGACTCGGCCTTGTCCTGCTGCGCCCTGCCTTCGCGCTTGAGCGAGTCGTTGCCGGTCAGGGTGCCGGTTGCTTCCTTGACCTTGCCCTTGGCGTCCTCGACGACGCCCTTCACACCGGACTCGGGACCGCTGTCCTTCTCGACCATGTCACGCCACCTTCTGATCGTTGTGCGGGACCGCGCACCGGTCGGGGCGCGGGCGAGTAGTGCATTCCCTTTCGCCCGCGTTTCACACCCGGGTGATCGGAGCGGCGTCTGCCGCGCCCTACCGCGCCAGGCAGGCCTGGACCCCGCGCTGCCCGCCGAGATTGAACGACGCGATCCGCTGCGCCCCGTCGCCGTGATCGCGTTGGCTGGTCCAGGGATAGGTGTCGGACAGCGAGGTGAGGGTTGCGCCCAGTTCCTGGTTGTCGCCCGGCTGCAGCCTGATCAGGCCGTCGCGCTGAGCGCCGGTCAACGTCGCGCCCGCCAGGCAGTCGGCCTGGAGCTCGGCGGCAACTGATACCAGGTAGCGGTTGAGCCGGAACTGGATCGCGTGCCCCCACTCGTGCGCGACGATCAGGTAGATCCAGGCGTCGCCGACCCGTTGGTAGCCCGCGTCCATCAGGTTCTCGTCCCAGGCCAGGAAGTCCTGGGCGGGGCAGTAGAACGCGTTGAACGGCAACGCCGGTTGTCCGCCGCAGGTGGGGCCGCCGCTGCCGTGGTAGCCGCCGGCGACCCGAGGGCTCCGGTACGGCTTGCCGAACAGCTCGGTGAAATGCCGCCGCCAGAACCCGTCCACCGCCGCCACGGCGGCCCGCTCGGCCTTCGTGGCACCTCCAGCGCCGGGCGCGGCCACGACCAGCCGCACGCGCGCCGGCACCGGTGATGATCCGGTGGGCCCCAACGCCGCCCCCTGGGTGGGCAGCAGCAGGCACACCAGTACCGCAACTGTGATCGCGCCGGTCCGCACAGGGATCAGTCTGAGTCGATCCCGGCGAACTCAAACCCGGCAGACCCCAACGGCTGGACCGGACAACTCGTTGGTGTGGTGCAGGGCCGGCTGTCACCCTGTTCGCCAGTGCCGGGACGGGGAGCGCGGTGCGCGAGGGAGGGGCCGGTGACCGCGGCCGAGGACGTTCCGCCGGAGATCGTCGCACGGCTGCGCGCGGTATGCCTGGGGCTGCCGGAGGCCTACGAGGAGCAGGCGTGGGTGGGTACCCGTTGGCGGGTGCGCAGCCGGACCTTCGCCCACGTGCTCACGGTCGACGCGGGGTGGCCGCCGGCGTACGCGCGGGCCGCGGCGACCGACGGGCCGGTGACGGTGCTGACGTTCCGGTCGAGCGGTCCGGACCTGGACGCGCTCAGCGTGGCGGGCGATCCGTTCTTCCGGCCGGTGTGGGCGCCCAACATCGTCGGGATGCTGCTCGGCGCCGCCGTCGACTGGGACGAGATGGCCGAGCTGCTCACCGACAGCTACTGCGTGCTGGCGCCGAAGAAGCTGGCCGCGTTGGTGCGGCGGCCGCCCGGCTGAGGGGCAACCTCGGGTGCCGCCGGCCGTCAGCCCGCGGACAGCCAGGAGACGTCCGCCTCGGGGTTGTCCAGGCAGAGGCACAGTTGGCCCAGGGTGTCGGCGTAGGTGACCACGGTGATCCGGCCGTCCGGGAGCGCCGAGAAGATGATCTCCGCTGTGCCCATCGGCCAGCAGCTGGCACGGAGCACGTGCGGCCCCGAGTACACCGGCAGCTGGATCGTGGCGCCGAGGGACAGGCGTTCCAGCGGCCGCTCATCGAGGCTGAGTCGGAACCGCCGCCCGTTGCCCGGGACCGGGAGGACAGGTCTATGAATGATCAACCAGCACATCGGGCGTCACTCCTCGACGGGTCGTTCGCGCGCGGGCGCAATCGCGGCAACCGCTCCGTGCGGCGACTCGTCGAGCGCGGGTCGCGTGCTCGGCCGCGCCACGGCACCGCTCGTGGGGTGTGTGGTCAGGTCGGCCTGCTTTTCCCGGTGGACCATGTCCGCGAGCACCGCCCGGTCGTACCTTGACTCGACCTCATGGGCGCGTCGCTGGGCCTTCGCCGCGGCCTTACGAGCGTCCTTGCGGGATTCCCGCAGCGACCTGCGCTGTCTGGTCGACGCTTTGACTGCGCTCTCGAGAACGCTCTGTTGGCTCTTCGCCTCGCGCAACGCGGCCTTTTGCTGTCGACGCAGCCGGGTGAGCGACTCCAGCCGTCCTTCGAGGTCCGTGAGCTTCGCGGTGGCGGCGGCGGCGGTGGATCTGGCCACCTGCATCTTCTTCCGGCGGCGGGTGAGCTTGGCCGCCTCCGCTCCGGTCGACTCCTCGTGGGGCAGGGACTGGTCACTCATGTCGCGCTCCCGGGTTGACGCCGGCCGCATCCGGGCCGGGCGGCTGTTCCTGTACCGGGCTTACCCGTGTTCGGCCAGGTCATGCGGGGTTTCCCCCCGACGGCCTAGTGGGCTCGTCCGGTGAGCCGACTACTGCGGGGTGCGGCGGTGCGGGCGCGCCCGGTCGGCGGTACGGCCCTGTCCGCGTCCCCGCCGGCGCCAGGACGAGCCGATGCGGCGGTCGGCGCCTACCCTCGCCGGATGCGCCATCACGACCTGGTCGTCATCGGCACGGCCCGCCGGCGCTACGGCGTTCGGCTCGGCGGACAGGTCTCGGAGGTGACCGGCGAGGAGGGCGACATCCTGATCACCCTGGACGACGGCGCCGCACTTGAGGCGGACACGCTGCTCGTGGCGGTCGGCCGAGTGCCCAACAGTGATCGGTTGAACGTTCGTGCGGCCGGGATCGACATGCACCCGGACGGCCGCGTCGCCGTCGACAGCCAGCAGCGCACGAGCGTCCCCGGCATCTACGCCCTCGGCGACCTGAGCACAGCGGTGCAGCTGAAGCATGTGGCCAACCGGGAAGCGCGGGTCGTGGCGCACAACCTGCTGCATCCCGACGACCCCATCGAAACCGACAACAGCCCCGTGCCCGCCGCGGTGTTCACCAACCCGCAGATCGCCAGCGTCGGCCGGACCGAACAGGACTGCCGCGACGAGGAGCTCGATTACACCGTCAGTACGCAGCCCTACTCCGACACCGCCTACGGGTGGGCGCTGGAGGACACCACCGGATTCTGCAAGATCATCGCCGAACGGGGCAGCGGGCGGCTGCTCGGTGCCCACCTCATGGGTCCCCAGGCGCCGACGCTGATCCAACCGCTGGTGATCGCCATGACCTTCGACATCGGTGCGCGCGCGCTGGCCCGGCGGCCGTACTGGATCCACCCGGCGCTGCCGGAGGTGGTGGAGAACGCCCTGCTGAAGCTGACGGTCCAGCGACCTTCGGGTTTTGAACGCGCTCGTTCTGCCCATCCTCTCCCCGGGCCCGGACGGATCCGGTGCGGTGCCGACGTGATCGTGAAACGGGAGAGGACGTGCGCCGGTGCGAGCCTGTCACGCTGTCGAGGACGCTCTGCGGTCCATGCTGAAGGACGGGGAACTGGCCCTCCCGCAGCCGAGGAGCGGAAGTACCGCGCGCCGGTGGGGTGCGCTGGCCCGCTGGGGCCGCTCCGACCTCGCGGTCGCCCGGCTCGCCGAGGGCCACACCGACGCACTGGCGATCCTGGCCGAGGCCGGCCTGACCCCGCAGCCGGACGCCCTCTACGGGGTGTGGGCCGCTCGACCCGGCGGGGTGGGGCCGACCCTGGTGGCCGGCCCGGACGAGCCGGCGCGGGTGGCCGGGTTGGCCAGGTTCTGCTCCGGAGCGCGGATGCTGGACCGGGCCCTGTTGGTCGCGCGGCCGGAACAGTCCGAGTCCGAGCCGCTGCTCGTCGAGGTCGAGCTGGATCGAACCCGGGTGTCGGCCGACCCGGACTCGTGGCGGGCCGACGGGATGGCGGGCTCGGACACCCTGGACGTGCGGTTCGCCGACGCGGCGGTCGACCGGCTCGTCGGCGATGCGGGCTGGTACACCCGGCGCCCCGGATTCGCCGCCGGTGGCGGTGGGGTGGCGGCCGTGTGGTGGGGCGGTGCGGCCGGCCTGCTGGACCGCGCGTCGGCCCACGTCGCGGCGGCCGGCCCGGATCCGCACCAGCTGGCGCACCTGGGGGAGCTGCACGCGATGCTCGCCGCGTCGCACGCTCTGCTGCGGGCCACGGCGGACGAGCTCGATGCCCTGCCGGGCGCCGACCACGGGTTGGCCGTCGCAACGGTGCGCAGCGCGGTGGAACTGTGCTGCCGGGCGGTCGTGGACCGGGTGCCGCGCGTTCTCGGGCCGACGTCGTGGAGCGGTGACGCCCAGCTCGCCGAGATGCTCGCCGATCTGCAGATGTACGTGCGCCAGCACCACGGCGAGCGGGACAACGCCGCGCTGGCCGCCGCTCTGCTGCGGGAGCGTGACCGGTGAGCGGGACCGCGCAGCGGGACGGGGCCCGCGAGATCACCTCGCCGGAACACTGGTCGCGGGCACTGGCCGAGCAGCTTCCGCCTGCCTTCGACCCGGGCGGCTACCAGCGGATACTGGTGGTCGCGGCACACCCGGACGACGAGACGCTCGGGGTGGGCGGCGCGCTGCGGGTGGCCCACCGGGCGGGTGTGGCGATCACGCTGGTGGTCGCCACCGACGGTGAGGCCGCGTACCCGGGGCTCGGGCCGGAGCAGCGCCGCGAGCTGGCCGGGGTGCGCCGGGCCGAGCTGCACAGCGCGCTGCGGCGGGGTGGCCTCGGCGATGTGCCGGTGCACTGGCTCGGACTGCCCGACTCGGCGCTGGCCGAGCACACCGGGGAGCTGACCGAGCGGCTCACCGGGCTGCTCGCCGACGCCGACGCCTACCTCGCGCCATGGACCGGTGACCCGCATCCGGACCACCGCGCGGCCGGACGTGCCGCCGCGGCGGCGGCGCCGCCAACCGCCTACGGGTGGGGATACCCGATCTGGATGTGGCCGTGGATGCGGCCCGAGGACCCCTCGGTGAGCTGGGACCGGGCACACCTGCTCCGGCTCGACGCGGCTGACCTGGCCGCCAAACAGGCTGCCCGGTCGTGCTTCGTCTCCCAGGTCAGCCGGGCGCCCTCCGGTGCCGAGCCGGTCCTGAGCCCGGAGATGCTGGCCCACAGCGACCGGGCGGCGGAGCTGGTGTTCCGGGAGCCCCGCCAGGGCAGCGCACCGTTGGGGCGGTTCGCCACCCTCTACGCGGCCGGGGCCGACCCGTGGCGGGACCGGTCCTGGTACGAGCGGCGCAAGCGCGCGGTGCTGACCGCGAGCCTGCCCCGGGAGCGGTACCGCCACGGGTTCGAACCGGGCTGCGGCACGGGGGCGTTGACGCTGGAGCTGGCACCGCGCTGTGAGCGGCTGGACAGCACCGAGCCGGTGCCCGAAGCGGCCCGGCGGGCCAGGCGCGCCACCGCCGGGCTGCCCGGGGTTCGGATCGCTGAAACGGCGTTGCCGGCGGGCGTACCAGACGGGCAGATCGACCTCGCCGTGTTCAGCGAGGTGCTCTACTACCTCGACGACGACACCGTGCACGACACCCTGGAAACGATCGTCCGCGCCCTCGAACCGGGCGGTGACCTCGTGCTGGCGCACTGGCGGGGTTGGCCGGCGGAGGCCCCCCGGGACGAGGCCACCACCGCCGCGCTGGTCCGCGCCCGGCCGGAACTGGTCGACCTCGTCGAGCACGTCGACGAAGACTTCGTGGTGCGGGTGCTCAGGCGGCGGTGACCCCGGCGGTCGGGCGGCGCCATCCCGGGTTCGGCGGCGTCACCCGGTCGAGCGGAACCGCCGCCGCTCGGGCGACGGGCGTGTAGAGAGGTACTAGTGGACGGACTTGGTGTCATCGGGCTTGCTGTCGGTCTCTGGATTTCGCTGGCGACACCCACGCGCCGCGATGCGCTGCAGCGGGCGCTGCCGGTCGCGCTCGGCTGGCTCCTGGTCGCCATGTGCGGGGTGCTGCTGCTCGCCGGTACCCTGTCGCCGCCCGCCACCATGCAGGGCCCGGTGTCCCAGTCCGGCGCCGCCGGATCGGCCGACCTGTCCGGGCAGACCGGCGCGCTCGGCCCCGCCATGCCGGCGTGGGCCTACACCCGGCCGGGCAACGACGGCGCCTGCGCACAGGGCGGATCCACGTCGACGACGGCCGGTGGGCGGGCGGCGGGGACCCAGTGCGGCCAGGTGGGGAGCTTCACCGCCCCGTAGGCGGCGCACTCCCGGGGCAGCTCCCGCACCCGGCGCGCCGGGTCAGTACTCGGACGGCTGGTTGAAGATGATCGCAAGGCTCACGATCTTGCCGTCCCGGACGCTGAAGTAGTTCGACATGACCAGCACGTCCGGCAGGTTCGCCTTGTCGTACTCGCCGTCGTACGCGGCCCGGACGACGGTGTCGCCGTAGTGATCGACGACCTCGCGGACATCCATGGTCACCTTGTCGCCGACAATCTCCTTCTCCACCCAGCGCCTGATCGCGTCGATGCCCGCGATCTCGCGGCGGTTGTCGTTGACGTAGGCATCCTCGGCGAAGGTCGCGACGATCCCGACGGTGTCGAAGGCGTTGACGGCGGCGACGTGGTCCGCGACGACGCCGGTCAGCTCGGTTGCCATGGCTCGTGGTTCCTCTCGGTTGGCCGGCCGGGTGGCCGGTAGCAACCACGGTGGCCGGTCCCGCCGGGGGAGGCTCAAGATCTCCGGTGGCGGCTGACTCTCCCCCCGGGGGAGACCCCAGACTGGGGGCATGCGGTCAGCCCTAGCGATCGGCGACTTTGCCCGAGCGACGCACCTGAGCATCAAGACGCTGCGTCACTACCACCAGGTCGGCCTTCTCGAGCCCGCCGAGGTGGACCCACAGACCGGGTACCGCTTCTACGCGCCGGACCAGATCCCGACCGCGCAGGTCATCCGCCGGTTCCGGAATCTGGACATGCCGTTGGACGTGATCTCCGCCGTCCTGGCCGCTCCCGACCTGGCAGCGCGCAACGACCTCATAGCCGCCCACCTGGACCGCCTGGAGGAAGGCCTCGCTCGTACGCAGAGCGCCGTCTCCTCGTTGCGCGACCTGTTGCGCCCGGAGACCTCGGCGCCGATCGACATCCAGCACCGGACCGTCGCGGAGACCCGGACCGCGGCGATCAGCGAGGTGGTCGATGTCCGGGACGCGTTGGACTGGTACCAAGGGGCGCTCGGTGAGCTGTACGCAACCCTGGCCGCGCAGGGCTTGCCCAGCACCGGATGGGGTGGCGGCATCTTCGCCACCGAGCTGTTCTCCCAGGAACGCGGGCAGGCGACGATCTTCCTTCCCTGCCGTGGCACGGTGCGGCCGATGGGCCGGGTGGCGCCGCTCGTCGTGCCGGGCGCCGAGCTGGCGACCACCGTGCACGTGGGCCCGCACACCGACATCGACCGCGCCTACGGTGCGCTGGGCGGCTATGTGACGCGGCATGCGCTGGCCGTCGACGGGCCCATCCGGGAGTACTACCTGGTGGCCCGCGAGGACACTGCCGACGAGTCGCGGTGGCGGACCGAGATCGGCTGGCCGATTTTCCAGACCGGACGTTGGGGAGCGGCGGAGGGCTGATCGGGTCGCGGCGGGTTCTCCCCACCGAAACGGTGGGGTTCGGGGTAGGGCTGGCTCCCTGGTCCCCGGCCGGCCGTCGGCGCAGTGTCTGGTCGGCAGAACAACGGTTCCGCGAATTCGATCAGCTCCACGGGAGGACTTCTCCATGCCGCGTTATCTAGTCGAGCGCACGTTTCCGGACGGCCTCGCCATCCCGACCGACGACCAGGGCGCCAAGGCGTGCCTGAACGTCGTGGACGGCAATGCCGTGCACGGCGTCAGCTGGGTGCACTCCTACGTCAGTCCGGACCGGACAACGACCTACTGCATCTATGACGGTCCGAGCCCGGACACCATCCGGGCCGCCGCGCGGACCAATGGGCTGCCGGTGGACCGGGTGACCGAGGTCCGCGTCCTGGACCCGTACTTCTACCACTGACCCGGGTAGCTGTCCGCTGGTCGGCGCGGCACCGCCGACCCGAGGACCGGGCAGGGACATCTACGGCAGGAACTGCAATGAAAATCGTTATCAGGTAAGCTCGGGGCCATGAAGGTTCGCAACTCGCTGCGCTCGCTGAAGAACAAGCCAGGGTCACAGGTCGTCCGCCGCAACGGGCGGGTGTATGTGATCAACAAGTTGAACCCGCGGTTCAAGGGCCGCCAGGGCTGAGCCGGGTGCGGGGCGCGTGGTCTCCGGGGATCAGGTGGCCCCGCCCCGCATCGTGAGGTAGCGCATCTTGAGTGCCTGGTCCTTGTTCAGTCGGGTGGGTGCTTCGTCGGGGGTGATGCGGCCGGCGATGGCGATCGCGTTGAGCCGGCTGAACATGCGCACCAGGTGAGCGATGCGCACGTCGTCGGGATCGGTCGGTCGCCGATCCGCGGTGACCGTCATCTCGATGGTGCGGTCGAGCCAGCGCGCGTCGACGTGCAGCCCGGCGCGTTGGGTGGCCTCGACCAGCGAGTGGCGGATCACCGCCGGCGGCAGACCGCGCAGAGCGCCGATCGTCCGCGCCCCCAGCGGGAAGAGGCGGCCGTGGTTGTCCAGGTAGGCCAGCTCGAGCGCGTACGCGTAGGCATGGGTGCAGTACTCACAGTCGTTGACCAGGGAGATCGCCAGGCAGAGCAGGTGGGTGCGCACCTCCCCGAGGTTTCGTATGGTCCGCTCGTAGCGCGGCATGTTCCAGGCGAACCAGCGCAGCGCCCCGACGGGACCGAGCTGCGCGACCGCGGGTGCCATCAACCGTGGCGGGTAACCCCACCGGCGCTCGCCGATGGCTTCCAACATTGCGGTGGCACAGCGCCGCAGTGCGCCGGTCCCCATCCAAGACCCCCACTCACCCAGACGGGTCATCCCCGCTGAAGGGGGTAGGACGCTAGCCCAGTTGCCGACGGCGCCGAACGGCGGGTACCCGGGTCCCGGGCAGCTGTGGTCAGGCCGGAGCGCAGACGGAGCGGGTGGCAACGGCGAGTGCGTCACGATGGAGCTGGTCCAGCGGCTTCCCCGCGTCGGTAACCGCCGCCGCGGACTGTGCCGCACACTGCGCCCCGCTGTGCCGTGCGGCCGTGGTGACCTTCAGCTGGCTCATGATCTCGGTGGTGAGCGCGTCCAACTCCGGGCGGACCGTCTTCGTCAGGTCCGGTTTGGTCGTCGGCCGCAGCTCGGGGTGCGCGGTCCACAACTGGTAGAGGCCGCGCTGCACGACCTTGCTGGCCGCGATCTGGTCGCGGAAGAACTGGGTGCTCTCGGCGGGGTTGATGCCGAGACCAGGTGCTCGGCCGCAACCGCATCGAGTTCCTGCTTCTCACGTGCCGGGTCGTCGATCGCCGTCGGGATGCCGAACTTGGCGGCCGCGACCACATCCCCGGTACCGATCCGCCGCGCCGCGAGCGCCACCAGGTCGCTCAGCGGGTTCGCCCCCGCCGCGCTGCTCGGCTGCTGGCTCGGTGCCGGTGCCGGGCTGATCGGCCGCCCCGCGCACGACCCGAGCAACAGCATCGCGCCGAGTGCCAGCACGGCGACCCCCTGGCGCTTCGACCCACGGCTCACAGAGGTGCCTTCTTTCCGGATGCTCGATCGGCAGTCGCGAGAACTGTACGACTTCGATTACACGAGCGTGCAGTTGCCATTGGCGGCCGGTGCCGGCGCGTTATCCGCGCAGCCGCCCAACCTGATAGGAGTTCAGGTTGTGGCGCATTTCCAGTTATTCCGCGACATCCCAATCCGGCATCCCAACCCGGTGTCCCAATCCGGCACGCGGACCGAATGGGTCGTCGCGCTGTCGACGTCACCGATGAACGGCGGTCACCGGTGCGCGGTGCCCGTTGGTCGACGGGCTCACCCGTGCGGCCGGGGCGGCGACGGGCCGATCGGTCGCCACGGCGGTGGGCCCGGGGCGCAGCAGCAGACCGAGCACCGCGCCGGCCGCCGTGAGGATGGCGATCAGGAGGAACAGGTTGCTGTACGAGGTGGCCAGGACCTCGAGGCTCAGGTGTTGGTACCGCAGGTAGGCGGCGGCGAAGCCGTGCGCATCCAGCGCGCCGGAGTGGGCCGCGATGGCCGGATCGGGGCGCACCAGTGCCGCGCGGGCGGCGAACAGCTCCGCCTGTTGGGTGATGCCCAGCGCGCCGAGCGCGGCCAGCCCGAGCGCGCCGGTCACCTGCCGGGCGACGTTGTTGAGCCCACTGGCCTGGTTGGTCAGCGACGGCGGGACGGCGGCCAGCCCCGCGGTCATGATGGGCATCATGGACAGTCCCAGCCCAGCGGCCCGTACACAGGTCCAGAAGATGATGTCGCCACGTGTCATGTCCGGGGTGATGCCGCACATCAGGTAGGTGCCGTAGCCGCAGAGGGCGAGCCCGACGGTGGCCAGCCAGCGCGCGCCGATCTTGTCGTAGAGGCGCCCGGCAAGGGGCATCATCGCGCCCATCACCAGTGCCTGCGGCAAGATCAGCAGGCCGGCGTCGAATGCCTGTTTGCCCTGTCCCTGCTGCAGGAACACCGGTACGTAGAACGCCACGGCGAGCAGGCTGATGAACAGGATGGAGCCCAACAGCAGGGAGAGCGTGAACGGCCATATCTTGAACACGCGCACGTCCAACAGCGGGAACTCGACCTCGAGCTCGATCACCACGAACAGCGCCAGGCTCAACACCCCGGCGGTCAGCAACATCAGGATCCGATAGCTGCTCCAACCCCACGACTGGCCCTCCGAGGCCGCCAGCAGGATCGCGAACAGCCCGAACGCGATGCTGGCGAACCCGGCGAGGTCGAACCGCCGGGCGGTGCCCCTGGTTACCTTGGGGATGACGATCGAGGCGGCCGCAGTGCCGAGCAGCCCGATCGGGACGTTGATGTAGAACACCAGCCGCCAGTCCAGGTACTCCACCAGGTACCCGCCGAGCACCGGGCCGACCGCCGGCGCCACCACGATCCCCAGCCCGTACATGCCCATCGCCGCGCCGATCTTGGCACCCGGCACGATGCGGTAGACCATCGTCAGGGTGACCACCGGCAGGATCCCGCCGGGGATCGCCTGCAGGATGCGGAACGCGATCAGGGAGTCGAGGTTCCAGGCAACCCCGCACAACGCCGACCCCGCCGCGAAGCTGAGCAGGGACAGCAGATAGACCGTACGCAGCCCGAACCGGTCACCCAGCCAGCTGCTCACCGGTACGACCACGCCCAGGGTCAGGGTGTACGCGGTCGCGATCCACAGCACGTCATCCAGCGCCCCGCCGAAGTCCTTCTGGATCGCGGGGATGGCCACGTTGACGATGGTCACGTCCAGCACGGACATGAACATGCCCACCACCAGTACGGCCAGCGGCAATGCCCACCGGGCCGGGGGCGCGGTCGCGGCTCGGGTGGGCTCGGTCGCGCCGCGCCCGGTCACCTCGGGATTGGCCATGCGCACGACCTCCCAGCAACACTGCTCGTCGAGCGCTTCGACCGTAGCCGCGCGGCACGGGGCATCCCAGGTGCAGTCGGGCGATGTCGAGCGGCGGCGCTATAACGACGATCTACCGTCCGGGCGCGCGAAAGCGCGGCGAATAGCTCCCGAGTCGCTACTGAGCGAGTCGGAGCTCATCGAGTTCACCCGTGGCAATAGAGCGGATCAGCGTTGGGCCGAGGTGATTCTTCGCTCGGCAAAACGGCGGGTCTTCGTCGCAAATCCAGCGGTACCCGCATATCCGACGGCGATTTCCTGGCGCTCGGCACGGCTGAGTACCGCGTCGACGTCGGTAAACCCGCCGGGAGCGAGTTTCTCGACCTCGTCGATGACCCGCTCCGGCCCGCCCACGCGGTTGAGCCGCACGACCTCGGCCGTCGCCGGCAGCCGCTCCCGTTCGTAGGCCCAGAGCGCCTCACCGGGGTGCTCGGCGTAGGCCAGCGCGTCAGCGAGGGTGCGGGCGTCGAGGATGGCCTGTGAGGCGCCGTTGGAGCCCACCGGGTACATCGGGTGCGCCGCGTCGCCGAGCAGCGTCACCCGCCCGAAGGTCCAGCGGGGCAGCGGGTCGCGGTCGCACATCGGGTACTCGAACGCCTCCGGCGTCGCCTCGACGAGACCGGTGATGTCGAAGTCGGGGATGGCGAAGCGCTTGGCGTACGGCAGCACGAGTGAGCGCAGCGCCCGGCGTGACCAGCTGTCCTTCGGTGGCGGCGAGACCTGGCCGTCCGCCATCTTGATGCAGACGACCCAGTTCATCAGCTGGCGTCCGTCGGTGCCCCCGCCGATCGGGTAGAGCACGAACTTCGCGCCCATGCCCCCACCGATCGCCATCGTGCGCCCGTCCCGCCAGGCCGGCCAGTCGGTGGCGCCGCGCCACATCAGCACCCCGTTCCAGCTCGGCGCGCCCTGGTCCGGGTAGAACTGCTGCCGGGCGACCGAGTGGATGCCGTCGGCGCAGATGAGCACATCGCCCCGCACCGTCCGGCCGGGGCCGCCGTCGCGGGAGTCGGTGAAGTGCGCGGTGACCCCGCCCTCGTCCTGCAGGAAGCCGGAGAGGCTGAGCCCGGTGCGGACCGCGTCCGGCCCCAGGCGTTCGCGGACGGCGTCGTAGATGACCTTCTGCAGCCGCCCGCGGTGGATCGAGAACTGCGGATACGAATGCCCGGCATCGGTGCCGCGCAGCTCCCGCCAGACCTGCTGGCCGAGGCGGTTGTAGTAGATGAGCTCGCGGGTGCGGATGCCGATGTTGTCGAGCGCCGGCAGCAGTCCCAGATCGGCGAGCTCGCGGATGGCGTGCGGCAGGGTGTTGATACCGACCCCGGCCTCGCGCACCTCCGTGGACTGCTCGTAGACCTCGGCGTGGATGCCGCGCTGATGCAGCATCAGCGCGGTGCTGAGCCCGCCGATGCCGGCCCCGACGATGATGACCTTCACCTGCTCGCCCCGGACGTCACTCGCCCTCGGGTGGGGGTAGGAAGTCGACCTCGTGCTTCGCTGCCACGGCGACGACCTGGGCCGGGTCGGCGTTCGGCCCGAGGTTGTGCAGCGCCCAGAACAGGTCGTAGAGGCGTCGCGCCGGGGTGACCCAGAAGAAGCACTTCACCTCGTAGTCGCTGCGGTTGAACAGCCCGTGCGGAATGCCGCGGGGCAGCCGAACCGTGTCGCCCGGGTCGGCGAACCCGTCCTTGCCGTCGAGCACCAGTGACAGCCGGCCCTCGAGCAGGTAGATGAACTCGTCCTGGTTCGGGTGGATGTGCGGCGGTACGAAGGTGCCGGACGGGAACGTCGCATGCCAGGACAGCGAGCTCTCCGAATGCTGTTTCGGCACGTAGGTCTGGCCGAGGATGTTCCAACGGATGCCGTCGATACCCTCGCCGGCCTGGGTCACACCCGCGGCTTCCACCAACGTCACGCTGTCCGCCTTAGGGTCGGGTCCGCACAGTTTGACCTTCACCCTAAGGGGACTGCCGGAGAGCGTCCACGGCATTGGGCGAGCGCTCGGTCGGGCCATTTCCCGGTGACGAACCAGCGGTCAGGTGGATCTCTTGCGGCCGGCCAGCTCCACCGCGGCGCCCACCGCCGCAAGGACCGCGCCGAGCAGGGTGAACCAGAACCCGGTGCCGGTGAACGTTGTCGCACTGATGCCGAAGATGTCCGCGCCCGCGCTGGTGATCTCGTTGTCGAGACTGTTGAGCGGGATGAGGTAGGCGAGCGCGGTCAGCACGGAGCAGAGCAGGATGCCGCTCGCCCCGACCGTCCGTGCCCGGCTGCCCGGACTACCCAGCCACAGCCACAGCCCGATCCCGATGGTGGCGGCCGCCGCGACGGGCACCAGGGGGAGCAGCGCGAGTGACCCGCCAGCCCCTACCTCGCCGGCCAGGCTGGGCGCGGTGATCGATCCCAGCAGGGGGACGGTCGCGACCGGCAGCACCAGGTAGGCCAGTCCGGCCAGGACACCACCCACGATGGCGATGACTCCGCCCGGGCGTTTGCCCGACCCCACCGGCCGATCCGTTTCGGCGCGTCCTGAGCTAGTCATGATGTTGGTTACCCGATCCGTGTCGTCCGTAACGGCGGTTGTCGCTGTGCCGGGTGAGGCGGTCGTATCGAAGAGTGGCCCTCGCCGACACCGGCGACTCCGGTAGCGCCGCCGCGGGTGCCGGCTACTTCGGGACTGTGGGCCGCCAGATCGGTTTCATCCTGGGCAACCTCGGGCTCTAGTGTCCTGAGTCCGGCTCACGTTCGGTGACCGGCCGATCGACTCAGGCCGCCGGCCTGACGGGCGGGGTGCGTCGAGATCAACCTGAGTCTGGATCTCGAAAAATACCGGACTGACGTTGGTCTCGGTGACGATCGGCGCACCGGGGTCGAGACCGAGCCGCCCTGGCGGTAACGCGGCGTTACTGCAACCGTAGACGCCCGGAAAACTCTGCTCAGTGTCAAGGTTTCCACACCCCAAGGATCGCGGGCTCTAAGTCCGGCTCACCGGGTCGCGGTCGCGCGGGAGAGCGCCGCGTCGATGACCTTCTGGTAGTTCGGCAGCTGCTGGGCGCCGGACATCAGGTGACCGTTGATCACCACTGCCGGTGTGCCGTCGATGCCTAGTGCCTCGCCCTCCTTCTGGTCCGTCGCAACCTGCTGCGCCAGGATCGGGTCGGCCACGTCGGCCTGGAACCTGGTCGGGTCCAGGCCGAGCTGCCGGGCCAGTCCGAGTAGGTAGTCGCTGGTCAGCGCGCCGGAGTTCTCCGAGTGCTGCTGGGTGTACAGCGCGTCGTGGTACGCCCAGAACTTGCCCTGCCGCCCGGCGGCCCGCGCGGCGACGGCCGCCGAGGTGGATTCCGGGCCCAGGAACGCGAAGTCGCGCCACTCGAACCGCGCCTTGCCCGTCTTGACGTACTGGTCGACCAGGGCCGGTTCGGTGTCGCGGGCGAAGGCGGCGCAGAACGGGCACTGGAAGTCGGCCCATTCCACGATCACGACCGGTGCGGTGGGGCTGCCCATCGCCAGCGGGTCGCCCGGGATGCGCCGGGCCGCCGGCGGCGGCGGGGTGGGGACGACCGCGCTGGGGGCGGCCCGGTCGGGGTTCTTGTCTGCCGCCGCCGGTCCGCCGCCACCGCTGGTCACGCCCACGATGATGAGGACCGCGAGCAGCACGACCGCTGTCCCGACGCCGACCCACACGGTGCGCCGGCTGCCCGTGCGCTGTCCGTCGTCGTGTTGTCCGTCGTCGTGTGGTCCGTCGTCGAGGTGCCCGGCGGGTTGCTCGTCGTGCTGCCCCTCGTCCATGACATTGCCCTTCCTCGCCGCACGCGCAGCCGCCGACCAGGCGGGCGCGCTCATCTCGGCGGCCACCGGCGAACGCCGTGCGGCACACCCTAGGGGGCGGTCGGCGGGGGGTCGGGCGCGAGGCTGCCATCCGGCGCGATGTGGTCGAAGATCTGCTCGACGAGGGTGAGCACGTGCGGGTCGTCGACGGTGTAGAAGTGGCGGCGACCCTCTCGGCGGACGGTGATCACGCCGGCGAGCCGGAGTTTGCTCAGGTGCTGGCTGACCGTGGCGATGCTGATGCCGACCCGGGTGGCCAGCGTGCCGACGTCGTAGGCGCCGTGCGTGATCAGCCACACGAGGTGCAGCCTCGGTGGACTGGCCAGCAGGGCGAACGTCGCCGCGCCCGCGCTCAACTGGGCCCGGGTGGGCTCCGGGTCACGCCTGGACAGGGCGGTCCGTGAGGCGTCGGGCGACGAGGAATTCGGCATGTCGAGCTGAATTGTTCCGCACGGCGCAACCCCCTGCCTCGGTGCGGCCGGCAACCGGGCCCATCGGGCGAGGGCGCCAGCCGACGCCCGCATGACCTGGCTCACGTCTGGGGGTGGTGGCTCACGACGCGCCCGGGCTCCGCCGTCTTCCCGGTGACAGGTTGTGGCCGCGAACGAGGGAGATGCCCATGCACGTCACCAGCGAGTCGCCGATCCTCTACTTCGGCACGCCCGTGGTGCTGATCAGCACGCTCAACGAGGACGGTTCGGCGAACCTGGCGCCGATGTCGTCGGCGTGGTGGCTGGGCTGGCGGGCTGTGCTCGGCATGGGCGCCAGCTCGAAGACCACCCAGAACCTGGCGCGCACCGGGCAGTGTGTGCTCAACCTGCCCTCCGACGCCCAGGTCGGCGCGGTTGATGCGATCGCCAGGACGACCGGCTCGGATCCGGTGCCCGGTTCCAAGGTCGCGCGCGGCTACTCGTCCGTGCACGACAAGTTCGGCCGGGCGGGGCTGACGCCGGCGCCGTCGCGGGTGGTGCGGCCGCCACGCATCGCGGAGTGCCCGGTACAGATGGAGTGCTCGGTGACCGACATCCGCGGCCTCGCCGCCGAGGACCCGACCTACGGTGGTTTCGCCATGGTCATCGAGGTCAGCATCGAGCGCCTGCACCTGGAGGAGTCGATCCTGCTCGACGGCAGCCCGGACCGGGTCGACCCGGACAAATGGCGTCCGCTGATCATGAGCTTTGCCGAGTTCTACGGCCTGGCGGACGGGCGCGTGCACCGGTCCGAACTCGCCGAGATACCCCAGAGTGCGTACCCGAGAGCGGGCGCACATGCCGCCGCCGCGAGTTCGCTGACGTGATCAAGAAGTGATCGTGCGCCCCGGCCCGGAGGTTAGGCTATCTATGTGAACGCACCGTCCGATCCGGGCAGCTCGCGCGTCGCCCCGGGCGTGGCTTCGCTGATCGCCTCGGCCGAGGTGAGCCGCCGACCGCCGGAACTGTGGGCGGGCGCGGCGGCCATCACGGCGGCCGTCGTGCCGGTGGCGGTCCTCGGGTTGCTGCTGGTTGTAGAGCCCTCCCGGGCGGGCGTCGATCTGTGGCGGAAGATCACCGGGGCGGAGCCGGCCACCAGCCTCACCGTGCTGGCGGCGGTGTTCCGGGTCAGCGGGCTGCTCCTGGTCGTTCTCGCGGTCGCGTTCGGTGCGCTGGTCTGGTTGACCGTGCGACCCAGTCGCGGTGCCCGCCTCCTCAGCACCGTGCTTGTCGCGCTCGAGGTGCTGGTGCTGGCCTTCGCGATCGGAAGTATCTCTCCGGGGCCGGTCAGCGTCCTGACACTGGTACTGGCCGCGGTCGGCACGGTCCTGCTCTACCTGCCCCGGTCCGATGCCTTCATCTCCTCCGGCGGGCGGCGCACCGAGATGCGCCGCCGGCTGGCCAGGCACCGGCGCAAGCGCACGTGGCGGGTGAGCCCGAGCCGCCGTTGATCGAGGCTCGCCCGGGGCCCGTCCGGGTCAGGGTTGCCCGACCCCGCAGAGGACGGCGTCGACGATGATGTCGGCCGCCGGCGCCGGCTCGAGGTCGGGGAACTGGGAAGCCACCAGATCGACGGTCCGGAACAGCAGTGCCCTGGCCATGCCGTCGGGAAGGTCGGCGCGGAACACGCCTTCCGCGATGGCGCGATCGACGAACGCGCCGAACCGCTTCCGTTGGTCCAGCATGCGGTCGTAGGCCTCGGTGTCGCAGCGCATCTGCTCGGGATCGAGCGGCCAGCGCCGGATGACCGGGACGATGCCTTCGACGTAGCGGTGCAGTGCCACGGCGACCGGAGCGTCCTCGAGCCTGGCATCGTCGAAAACCTCGTCCACCGCGTCGAGCTTGGTGCGGAACACGGCTGCGAGTAACGCCTCGCGACAGGCGAAGCGGCGGTACACGGTGCGCCGATCGACCCCGGCCTCAGCCGCGATTGTGGCCATGCTGGTACCCGGGTCCTGGGCCAGTAGCCGGGCACCGGTCTGCAGGACCGCGTCGAGGTTGCGGATCGCATCTGCTCGCATAGAACGCGGAGCTTACTACGTGTGGCAGCTCACTCGGCTTATGTCACACCTGAGACTTACCTAATGGACACATTTGCTACGTTGGTGTGGTGGTTAGCAGCCAAGGTGTCATCGGCCCGGTACAACCTGGCGGCCATCTTGGTCTGTGTGAGGGACCGCACGTTGTCGAACCGGGTAGCGCCGCGAGCCGTTTGGGGACGCGGAAGAGCCAAGACCCGATCTACGCCGCGAGGCCCAGCGACCGCACCCGATATGTCGCGGAAGAGCCACTGGAGGACTGGCAGATGAGTACGACGGGGGAACACCAGAACGGCATGCAGGCACCACGGGCGATCGTCAGCCCGGCCGCGCCGTTGGTGTGGAAGTTCGGCGGTACGTCCGTCGCCGACCATGGCCGCCTGCGCGCGGTCGCCGAACGGATGGTTGCCGCCCAGCGTTCCGGCCGCGACGTCGTGGCGATCCTCTCGGCCATGGGTAAATCCACCGACGAGCTGTCGGCGATGGCCTACCAGATGTCGTCCCGCCCGCCGTTGCGTGAGCTGGACGCACTGCTCTCGGTCGGCGAGTCGATCTCGGTGGCGCTGGCCTCGATGGCGGTTTCGGAGCTCGGGTCGCACGCGGTGTCGCTGAGCGGCCCGCAGGCCGGTATCCAGACCGACGACCAGCACGGGAACGCGCGGATGCGGGAGATCCACCCGCAGCGAATCCACGACGCGCTCGCCCAGGGCTCGATCGTGCTGGTCACCGGCTTCCAGGGCATGTCGGCCGACGGCGATGTCACCACGCTGGGGCGGGGTGGCTCGGATGCGTCCGCCGTCGCTCTCGCCGCGGCCCTCGGCGCGACCGAGTGCGAGATCTTCACCGATGTGCCGGCGGTGTTCACCGCCGACCCTCGAGTCGTCCCCGACGCAACCCCGCTCGCGTCGATCCGCCACGAAGAGATGCTCGAGATGGCCGAGGCCGGGTCCGGCGTGATGCAGTCGCGCTCGATCGAGCTGGCGGTGGCCCACGGCATCGACATCCACCTGCGCTCCAGTTTCAGCACCGAGGCGGGCACCTGGATCCGCCACGAGCCGGCCCGGTTCGAGGGCGCCGGCGCCAGTGACGTCGCGGGGATCGCACACCGGCGCAGCGAGAACCTCTATCTGGTCAAGGACATCGACGCCGCGCACGTCGCGGTGGCACTCGCCGAGCGCGGCATCGCCCTCGGCTACCTCCAGCCCGAGCTGGCCGGACTGCGGTTCACCGCCCCCGGCGTTGCGGTCACCGAGGTGGCGGCCGCCCTGGACGCGGTCGGCGCGTCGGTGAAGGTCGACCGGGAACTCGGCTCGGTGAGCGTCGTGAGTCTGGGGATCGCGCGGCGCCCCGACGTGGTCGTCCGCACCCTGGGAGCGCTTCAGGAGGCCGGCATCGAGCCGTGCCTGGCAACCACCACCCCGGGCCGGGTGTCGGTGCTCGTCGATGCCGACACCGTCGACGACGCGGTGCGACTGCTGCACCGGACGTTCATCCCGACTCCCCTCGAAGCCGGCCTGCGAGCGGCCGGATGACCCACCGGCGGTCCCAACCGTCGTCTCGTCTCCAGCACCACCTGCTCGGCGCCGGCGAGACGACTGAGCGAGAACCCCGGAGCGCCGGGCCCTAAACCTTCTGACCAGGCTAGATCGAGAGTTTCGAGGAGTGACCGTGTCCACGCTGCTGCAGGAACCGAACCAGGCGCCAGACCCGGGCGCGGATGGGCCACCGGTACTCGTCGCCGCCGGTTATCCGGAGGGATTTCGGACCGTCCCTGGTGAGCGGCTGGATCACGTGTTCGAGGAACGCGTCGACTGGATGCGCGCCTACGAAAATCCTGATCACCTGGCCGTTGATGCCGGTGAGGTCAAGTTGAGTTTTCCGGAACTGGACGAGCGCGCGAACCAGCTGGCCCGTTACCTGCTGGCGAACGGTGCCCGCCCTGGCGATCGGATCGGCCTGCTGTTCGACCAGGCTGTGTACTCCTACGTCAGCATGCTGGCGGTGCTGAAGATCAACGCCGCGTACGTGCCGCTGGATGTCGGCTTCCCGTCCGACCGGATCAGCTACATCCTGTCCGACGCCGGTGCGCGGTTCGTGCTGTCGCTCTCGCCGGTGCGTGAGCGGGTCGAGGGGCTGGCGGACTTCGCCCCCGGGCTGCTGTACCTGGACATCGACGCCGACACCATCGCCGCCCACTCCGATGCCCGCCTCACCGCGGCCGAGCGGGGCCCGGCGGTTGAGGATCTGGCGTACCTGATCTACACCTCCGGCACCACCGGGCGGCCCAAGGGCGTGGCGATCAGTCACGCGAGCATCTGCAACTTCGTGCGGGTGGCCGCCGAGGTTTACGGCGTACACGCCACCGACCGGGTGTATCAGGGCATGACGATCGCGTTCGACTTCTCGATCGAGGAGATCTGGGTGCCCTGGATGGCCGGGGCGACGCTGGTGCCGAAGCCGGCCGGGCCGAGCCTGTTGGGGTTGGACCTGCACCAGTTCCTCACCGAGCAGCGGATCACCGCGATGTGTGTGGTGCCGACGCTGCTGGCCACGATCGAGGACGACCTGCCGCGGCTGCGGTTCCTGCTGGTCTCCGGTGAGGCGTGCCCCCAGGACCTGATCGCCCGCTGGCACCGCCCCGGGCGCCGCTTCCTCAACGTCTACGGGCCCACCGAGGCCACCGTGACCGCCACCTGGACCGTGCTGCACCCGGAGCACCCGGTCACCATCGGGGTACCGCTGCCCACCTACTCCATCCTCGTGCTGGACCGGGACAACCCGTTCCAGGCGCTGCCCTTCGGTGAGGTCGGCGAGATCGGCATCGCCGGTATCGGCCTGGCCACCGGATATCTCAACCGCGACGACCTGACCGAGAAGGCGTTCATCCCGGACCTGGTCGGCATCGCCGACAACCCGTCCCGGCGGATCTACCGCACCGGTGACCTGGGCCGGATCAACGCCGAGGGCGAGATCGAGTACCTCGGCCGGATCGACCTGCAGGTCAAGATCCGCGGCTACCGCATCGAGCTCACCGAGATCGAATCGGTGCTGCTGCACGTACCCGGGGTCGCCGCGGCGGTGGTCGACACCTTCGAACCCACGCCGGGCACCGTCGAGCTGGCCGGCTACTACAGCCTGCGCACCGGAGTCGCCGAGCTGGACACCGAGATCATCTACGACCACCTGCGCGAACGGCTGCCCTCCTACATGGTGCCCGCCTACCTGCAGCACCTCGACGTCATCCCGATGACCACCTCGGACAAAGCCGACCGCAAGGCCCTACCCGCACCCACCACCCGCCGCAGTGCCCCGAGCGGCGACTACGTCGCGCCGGCCACCGGGACCGAGACCATTCTCGCCGACGCGCTGGCCCGTATCCTCGGGGTCGACGAGGTGTCGGTGGAGAGCGATTTCTACACCGACCTCGGCGCGAACTCACTGCTGATGGCCCGGTTCTCCGCACTGGTGCGCCGGGAGAGCACACTGCCGTCGCTGTCCATGCGCGAGATCTACGGCAACCCGACGGTCCGCCGGCTCGCGGCGGCCCTGGGGGATGCCGAGGCGGCCCCGGAGAACAGCACGGCCACCGTGGTGCGCACCAGCAACGCGCTGTACCTGATGACCGGGGCGCTGCAGCTGCTGATCTTTTTGGCCTTCACCTACCTCGGCGCGCTGCTGCTCGACGTCGGCTTCACCTGGGCCGCCGCCGGCGCCACCCCACTGGCGGTGTTCGAGCGGTCCGGCGTCTACACCGCCGCACTGTTCCTGTTGGCCTGCGTGCTGCCGGTCCTGGCGAAGTGGATCCTCGTCGGGCGCTGGAAGGAACGCGACATCCGGCTGTGGAGCCTGGACTACCTGCGCTTCTGGACGGTCAAGACGCTGATCAGGGCCAACCCGCTGGTGCTGTTCGCCGGATCCCCGATCTACGTTCTCTACCTGCGGGCACTCGGCGCGAAGATCGGTCGCGGTGCCACCATCCTGTCGACCACCGTGCCGGTGGCCACCGACCTGATCACCATCGGCGCCGGCACCCTCATCCGGCGGGGCGTCTCGTTCACCGGCTACCACGCGGTCAACGGTTACCTGCGGACCGGGCGGGTGACCCTGGGGCGTGACGTCTTCGTCGGCGAGACGAGCGTGCTCGACACCGGCACCACCATGGGCGACGATGCGCAGCTCGGGCACAGCTCGTCGCTGCACACCGGCCAGGTCGTGCCGCCCGGTGAGACCTGGCACGGCGTGCCCGCGGAGCCGACCGACACCGACTACCGGGTGGTCAACCCGGTCCGGATGCGTACCGCGCGGCGGTTCTTCTTCAGCGCGGCGCAGCTGCTGGCCACGCTGGTCGGAGTCCCGGTCATCTCCGGTGTCGTGGTCACCCTGCTCACGAAGATCCCGCTGGTCGCGATCTACTTCGACTCGACGAAGCTGCAGCTCACCGGGGCTCGGTTCTACCTGTCGATGGCCGCGATCTCGGCGATCGTGTTCTTCGGGTTCAGCCTGCTCAGCCTGCTCGCGATGATCATCGGGCCCCGGCTGCTCAGCCCACTGGTGCGCCCCGGCAAGACCTACCGGCTCTACGGGTTGCGCTACCTCGTCGCGCAGGCGATCACCGTGCTGAGCAACTCCCGGTTCTTCATGCTGATGTTCGGCGACAGCTCCGCCGCCGTCGGCTACACACGCGGCATCGGCTACCGCCTCGGGGTCGTCGAGCAGACCGGATCGAACTTCGGCACCGAGATCACCCACGACTCGGCGCTGCTCACGACCGTCGGCACCGGCACGATGTTGTCCGACGGCCTGCAGATCATGAACTCGGACTTCTCGAGCACCTCGTTCAAGATGTCGCGGATCGAGATCGGCGCGCGGAACTTCATGGGCAACAACATCGCCCTGCCCGCCGGCGCCCGGATCGGCGAGAACGTGCTGCTCGGCACCAAGGTGATGGTCCCGATCGACGGACCCGTACGGGAGAACGTCGGCCTGCTCGGCTCGCCGCCGTTCGAGATCCCGCGCTCGGTCGCCCGCGACTCCGCCTTCGACGAGCTCAAGGCCCCCGCGGTGCTACGCAAGCGCCTCGCGGCCAAGGCCCGCAGCAACGTCGCCAGCATGGTCATGTTCCTGCTGTTCCGCTGGGTGCAGTTCTTCGCGGTGTTCCTGCTGCTGACGGCGGCGGCCAGCTTCTACCGCCGCTTCGGCAACTTCTCCATCGCGCTCGGGCTCCTCGCGATGATGGTGTTCAACGCGCTCTTCGCCGCCTTCGCCGAGCGGGCCGTGATGGGCTTCCACCGCCTGATCCCACGCTTCGTCTCCATCTACGACCCCTACTTCTGGCGCCACGAGCGGCTCTGGAAGGTGCTCGCCGCGCCACTGTTCGCGGGCACCCCGTTCCGTGGGCTGTCCTGGCGGCTACTCGGCGTGCGGGTCGGCAAGCGGCTGTTCGACGACGGCGCCGGGATCCCGGAAAAGACCCTGGTCTCCCTCGGCGACGACGTCGTGCTCAACGCCGGCGCCGTCATCCAGTGCCACTCACTCGAGGACGGCACCTTCAAGTCCGACTACACGGTGATCGGCTCCGGGGCCGTCCTGGGCGTCGCGGCCTTCGTGCACTACGGCGTCACCGTGGGCGAGGGCACCGTCCTGGACTCCGACACCTTCCTGATGAAGGGCGAACAGACCGCCCCGTTCACCCGCTGGGGCGGCAACCCGGCCACCGAGGTCCGGCCCGTCGCCCAGCCCGCCACCGCTACTCCGATCACGTCGGTCGTGGCGCCGACACCCGTCGTCCAGGCTGCCTGACCAAGGCTGACCGGCCCGGTCAGCGGGCCGCGACCCCGTAGACGTCTACCACTTCGACCCGAACCGTAGGAGAACGCCATGACCGTCGCGCCCGAGAGGCCCAGCCCGGCTCACCGGGAGATGCCGTCCCGCCCGCACGTGACCGGTGCGCTGCCCGGGCCCCGTTCCGCCGAGCTGTTGGCCCGGCAGGAGTTGCGGGAGTCGAATGCCCGGGTCTATCCGCGGCACTTCCCGTTCGCGGTGGCGGATGCGGCTGGGTCCTTCATCCGTGATCTTGACGGGAATGTGTTCATCGATTTTTTGGCGGGTGCGGGGGTGTTGTCGTTCGGGCACAACCATCCGGAGTTGGTGCGGGTGGCGGCGGAGCAGATGGGTGTGTTCACGCATGGGTTGGATATGCCGTCGCCGGTGAAGGATGCGTTCACGGAGGCGCAGTTGTCGATGTTGCCGGTCGGTATGCGGGATCGGATGAAGATCCAGTTTTGTGGGCCGACCGGGGCGAATGCGGTGGATGCGGCGATCAAGTTGGCCAAGACGGCGACGGGTCGGGGTGACATTGTGGCGTTTCAGGGTGGGTTCCATGGCAGTTCGCATGTGGGGATGGCGTTGACCGGGAATCTGGCGCAGAAGGGGCCGATCGCGAACGGGATGCCGGGGGTGCATTTCTTTCCGTTTGCCTCGGGGGGGAGTTGTCCGGCGGGTGCGGATCCGGTGAGTTGGGATGCGAACTGTGCGGCGTTCCTGGAGTACGCGTTGACGGATCCGAATGGTGGGATTCCGTTGCCGGCGGCGGTGATCATGGAGATGGTGCAGGGTGAGGGTGGGGTCAACCCGGCGATCAGGGAGTTTGTGCAGCGGGTGCGGCGGTTGACTCGTGAGCTGGGTGTTGTGTTGATCGTGGATGAGGTGCAGACCGGGTGTGGTCGGACGGGGAGTTGGTTCGCGTTCGAGCAGTACGACATCGAGCCGGATGTGGTTGTGGCGTCGAAGGCGTTGAGCGGGATGGGGTTGCCGGTGGCGATCATCCTGTACGGCCGGGAGCTGGATGTGTGGAAGCCGGGTGCGCACTCGGGCACGTTCCGGGGCAACCAGCTGGCGTTCGCGGCGGGGGTGAAGGCGGTCGAGATGTTCCGCCGTGACGACATCCTGGGCAACGTCCGCGCCCGCGGCGAGCAGATCGCCCGGCGGCTGGCGGACCTCGAACCGCATCCCGCCGTCCGCGAGGTTCGCGGCCGTGGCCTGATGTGGGGCATCGAGCTGAACGCGCCGGCCGACGGGCGAACCGCGGGCGAGCTCGCCGAGGAGGTGCAGGCCCGGGCGGTGCGCGCGGGTCTCATCCTCGAGCTTGGCGGCCGCGACGACTGCGTGGTGCGGATGCTGCCGCCGCTCAACGTCACCGAGGAGGTCGTCGACATGGCCCTGTCGATCCTGGTGCAGGCCCTCGAGGCCAGCTACGTGGGCACGAGCCAGAGCGCCGCCGTCGGCTAGCTGACGGAGACTGGCGCGGGCTCCGTGTTGCGTATCCCTACGCAGAGCTGGGGCGGGCCGCCGGACTGCCGGCCTGAGCTCCCCTAGCGGTCCTTGCGGTCGTGCTCTTCCATTGCCCCGACCTCGTTGTCCGCGTGCGCGCGGACGCGGTCGATGACGGCCACGGTCGCCGGCCAGGCCTGGGTACCGGCGCGGACCAGGCTCCACATCCGCCGTTCGGTGCGGGCCAGGTCGAACGGGACGGTCCGCACGCGCTGCGTCTCGGGGGCATCGGTGGCCAGCACGCAGACGCCCTGGCCCGCGAGTACGAGGTCGACGACCAGCTCGAGGCTGTCGGCCCGGTGCCGCAGTCGCGGTGTCCAGCCGGCCAGCGCGCACAGCCGCTCGGCGAGCTCGTCGTCGCCGGTGTCGCGGGAGTTGCCGATCCAGTCCAGGTCGCGCAGCGGATCCAGGTCGTCCGGGGTGCGGATGCGGTCCGCCACGACCAGGCCGGGTGGCACCGCCAGCACCATCGGCCGGGTCGAGAGCAGGGTGGGGGAGTGTCGCCACTGCCTCGGGACCAGGGTGTAGTCGTAGACGAGCCCCAGGTCGATCAGATCGGCGTCGAGCAGCGCGTCCACCTCGTCGGGCTCGCTCTCGTGCAGCTCCAACCGCACCCGGGGATACAAGCGCGCCAGCCCGTCGAGGGTCGGCAGCAGATGCCGGCGCAGTGCGGTGGTGTAGCCGGCGACCCGGACCAGACCGTGCGGTTCGTCCCTGGCCGCCAGGTCGAGCTCGGCGGCGGTGACCGCGGCCAGGATGTCGCGCCCGTGGGCGGCCAACCTGCGGCCGGCGGGGGTCAACCGGACCCGTCGCCCGGCGGCCTCCAGCAACGTCACCCCGACCTGGCGTTCCAGCGCGGCCAGCTGCTGGCTGACGGCCGAGGTGCCGAAACCGGTGGCCTGGGCGACCTCGGTCATCGTGCCCAGCCTGGAGAGCTCGACGAGGGCGCGCAGCTTGTCCAGGTCCATCCGCCCATTGTTCATGATCTGTGAACAATATAGTGCGAAATCATCGCTGGACGTGTACTGAAAGCGCACGTTAACTGGGCACCATGAGGATCCCCGCTCCCGCCCTGGCCGTGTCGGCGATGGTGTCGGTGCAGCTCGGCGCGGCACTGAGCACGCACCTGTTCGCCGCACTCACCCCGGCGGGATCGGCATGGATCCGGGTGGCCATCGCGGCGGTGATCCTGATGGCGGTCACCCGGCCCAGACTGCGCGGTCTCACCCGCTCAGTGCTGGTGGGCACCCTGTTGCTCGGCACGGCGACCGGTGCGATGACGCTGGTGTTCATCGAGGCGGTGGCCCGGCTCCCGCTCGGTACCGTGGTCGCGATCGAGTTCCTCGGGCCGCTGAGCGTGGCCGCGATCCGTGCGCACCGGCGCTCGGCGCTGGTCTGGCCGGCTCTCGCCCTCGTCGGGGTGGTCGGGTTGACCCGCCCCTGGGTCGGCCAGCTGAACCTGCCCGGAATCGGGTTCGCGGTCGCCTCGGCGGTCGGCTGGGGCGGCTACATCCTGCTGACCCAGCGCGTCGGCGCCCAGGTGCGCGGGCTGCAGGGACTGGCGATGTCGCTCAGCATCGCCGCCCTGGTGGCGGCCCCGTTCGGTGCCTGGCCGGCGATCCACGGGTTGACGCCGATGATCGCCCTGCAGGGACTCGGTCTGGCGCTGCTCGTACCGTTGCTGGCGTTCGCGTTCGAGATGTTGGCCCTGCGCCGGATGTCGGTGACCGCGTTCGGCACGTTGATGGCGCTGGAACCCGGCCTCGGCACCGCATTCGGCCTGTTGTTGCTGGCCCAGACCCCGAGCCCGGTGCAGGTGGTCGGGGTTGCACTGGTGATCGCGGCGGGTATCGGCGCCCAGCGCAAGGCCCCTCTCGACCCGGTCGAAGCACCGGTCGCGCCGACGTTGGCCCTCGCCCGGCCGGACACCGTCGAGCCGGCCGGGGTCACCTGCCCGCGCGGTGAAACGCTCTAGGGTCCGCCCTGGGAGCGCCCCGAACAATGCGCTCTGCCGCGCGGCGCAGTCGGCGCCTCGCGGCGTTGTCGGAGTGGACGACAGACCGCCGCCGGCCGCTACGCCACGGCAGTCACAGTCGGTGACCGGCAGATCGACTCAGGCCAGTGCCCTGAGTCCGGGGAAGCGTCGAGGTTAACGTGAGTCCGGATCTGGGCGGAAAATACCGGACTGGCGTGGGTCTCGGTGGACCATCGGTGCGCTAGACCAGGCTCCTGTCAGTGACGCGGCGTCACCCTGAGCCTTGTGTCCCGTTCACAGGGCGTCCCGTTGCGACGAGCTGTCGCCATGGTCGCCCAAGGATCTCTAGCCGGTGGCCCTGGGTCGGCCGGCGGGGTCGAAGACCTGATCGGCCAGGTCGGCGGGCCACTCCGCCCAGCCGAACCTGTCGCGGGCGCCGAGCGCGGTGGCGTAGACCTGCACGTCCCGCAGCGACACCGGGGCGCCGCCGGCGCGCAGCCGCTCCAGCACCGGTACGACCTCCTCCGCCCACCACGTCGAGGCGAGTGTCTCCGGGTCGGTCAGTGCCCGGCCGCCGCGCGACTGGCGGAACGCCCACGCTTCGGCAGCGTCCGCGAGCCGTGCCCACTGGGCCGGCTCGTCGAGCCACAGCTCGGGACGCACCGCGTCGGGCAGCGGAACCCGCTGCAGGAACCGCCGTTCAGCGGCCTTGCTGGGCAGGTCCGGCAGCCGCAGGCAGGCCATCGCGTAGGCGACCGTGCAGAGGTGCAGCACCTGCGCGGTCACGCTCCGCCGGCCCAGCGACCGGGCCACCGAGACCCGGTGATGACCGTCGACGACGAAGTACAGCTCGCCCAGCTGGATCAGCTCGACCGGTGGCTCGACACCGAGGGCCATCACGGCGGCCACCGACCGCCAGCGGCCGGTCAGGGCACGGTTGCGCAGCCGGAACTCGCCGTCGAAGTCGCGGGTGCGGGCCATCGTGCCGACGATCTGGCCGACCGGCACCTCGTCGTACCGCTGCCCGAGCACCCCGTCCCGGCCGAATGCCTCGAGTGCGTCGGCGTACAGCATCAACCCGCTTGTCTGGCGCCTGCTCAGCATCGAGCCCACAGACGTAACAACGCGCCGAGGCCGACGGGTAGTCCCGGTGCCGGCCGATCAGCTCAGTGGGGTGGCGGCGAGGCCGAGTGGGGGGCAGGCAGCTCGTCGGCGGTCATGTCGCGGCAGAACCGGACGGGGTACCGGCCGGCCGGATCGCGGGAGGCGAGGAACCTGGCGAAACCCGCGGGATCGCGACGCTCGAACTCGGCCAGCAGATCGCGTCGCGCGGCCGCGATGCGTTCCCGCGTGACCGGGCTGGGCGCGCGGTCGAGCCGCAGGTAGCTGGCCCGCCAGCGACGGCACAGCGCGGCGGTGGACGTCAGCTCCAGTGGCGAGCGCGGCGCGAGCGGCTGATCGGACGGGTCGTCGCCCACCAGGAGCCAACCGTGGCGGCGCTGCCCCTTGATCCACCACCGGCCAGCGCCACAGACCACCGCGAAGGTCAGGATCGGCGTGGCAGCCAGTCCGGTCAGCACCACGAGCCCCACCAGGCTCAAACCGACGACGTACACCTCGAACGCGGTCACGGCCGCGGCCGCCGCCAGTGCCCGGCCGTCGTCAATACTGGACGGAGTGGGCCCTGGGTGACTGAATCTCACGACCGCGCCCACCATGGCGAGCGGAACCAAGGAGGCCACACTCATCGGTTCCAACAACACGCCGGCGGCCGCCAACGAGGCCAGTACAGCGGCGCCACCGGCACTCAGCACGATGCGTGCCACGCGATGTCGCGCCCCCGGCGGCCAACCGTCTCTCACCATCGCGGACCCTTCCAGCGGACAGCGCGTAGCCATCGCCGGGGTCCCGGGCTCGTGCTGGACTCTACCCGCCCTCGCCACCAAAAGCGCTGGTCCGCTCGGTGGCCTTGGTGCCGAACGGCGCGCCCTTGTCGGCCCGAATCGGCCACCGGGCATGATTTGGGCAATGATGCGCGCTGGGCAGACGCCGGACGGCCGGGGGTGATGGGGTCGTGTTGATCGGGATGCTCTTCGCGCTGGGCGGGATGGTGCTGAACAGCGTCGCGGGTCTGCTGCAGGCCGACGCGACCCAGCGGGTGAAGCGACAACGGCAGCTGCTGACCCAACCGCACTACGTCGTCGGCCTGCTCGTCGACGGGCTGGCCTGGGTGTGCACGGTCGTCGCACTGCGGCACCTGCCGGTCTTCGCGGTCCAGGGGATTCTGGGCGGGTCCATCGCGTTGACCGCTGTGGCCGCCCGGATTCGCTACGGCTGGGCACTGCGCCAGGTCGACCGCTTGGCGATCGGGGCCTGCCTCGTCGGCCTGGTGCTGGTCGCGGGGAGTGCCGGCGGCGACCGGCCCGCGACCGCGACGGCGACCGCGTACGGCGTCCTGTTCGGGGCGGCGGTGCTGCTCGCGGTGGCGATGGTCCTGCTGTGGCGTGACCGGGGCGCCTGGCCGCTGTCCATCATCGCCGGGCTGGGCTTCGGCGGCACCTCGCTGGCGGTCCGTGCCGTGCACGTGCAGCCGGGGCGGGCCTTCGGCCTGGTCGACCTGCTCAGCCAGCCGGCGTTCTACCTGGTGCTCGTCCTCTGGGCGATCGGCATGCTCAGCTACACACGGGCCCTGCGGCTGGGCAGTCTGGACCGGGTCACCGCGGTGTTCCAGGTGACCGAGGTGATCGTGCCGGGCCTGGTCGGCATCGTGCTGCTCGACGACACGGTGCGCGCCGGCTGGCAGTTCCCGATGGCGGTGGGCCTGGTGCTGGCGGCCCTCGGCGTGTTGGTGCTGGCCCGCTCGCCCGCGCGGCCACCGCTGGAACCCGCCGCGGTCCCCTGACCGCGCCGGCCACGCGGGCACGCGAGTAAGGACGACGTAAGTTCACACGGCGGTCGTTTGCCGATCGGGGAGTCCCGTGGAACGCTTTACCTAGATCGCGGGGACGCCGCGATGCGGTGCCGCCTGGTCGCTGGGTGGATTTTGCCCTCGGCGGCCTGAACTACCAGATCGAGCACCACCTGTTCCCGAACATGCCGCGGCCGAACCTGCGCCGGGCACAACCGATCGTGCGCGCGCACTGCGCAACACTGGGCATCGAGTACGCGGAGTGCGGCTGGCTCCGGACCTACGGGGAGGTGCTGCAACACCTGCACAGGGTGAGCGCGCCGCTGCGGGCCGCCACCCGCTGAGCCATTTCCGGAACGCCGGGTGGACCGAACCGGAGTATGGTCGGTACTGCTGAAGACATTTCGAGCGTCGGCGTCCATGCTGGCGTCGTCGCCAGCGCACGGCGGTTCCGGTTTTTCCTCTGGCCGGAGACAGGAGCACCGACATGGCGTCGGTTCTCGGCCCGGTCCGGCCCACCCCGGTCGATAATGCTGAAGACAGCTCTCCCATTAAGCGATGGGAGACCGACGGTGGACATTCCTGGGAACTGACCTAGCGTAGTTTTGCCGCGCGAATCGAACCGGTCGAATTGCCGTCCCCTCCAGGGTTGCACGGCAGCAACAACCACCGATCGAATTCAGCGGGCCTGGCGATACGGCCTGGGAAGTGGACTTCCATGAATGACGTGAGCGGCCTGAGAAGATCGCGGTCCAGGAAATCCGGCACAACCCAGGACTCCGGTCCGGGCGACGTTATCGTGGTGACCGGCCGGAACGTCGACGTGTCCGACCATCACCGCGGCTACATCGCCGACAAGCTCGCCGGACTCGAGCGGTACAACAGCCACGTCACCCGCTACGAGGTCGTCCTGCACGAGGAGAAGAACCCCCGACAGGCCAAGGAGTGCCAACGCGTCGAGATCACCGGCGACGTCGATGGCTCAGTGGTGCGCGCCGAAGCCTCCGCGCACGATCTCTACGCCGCGCTCGACGCCGCGGTCGGAAAGCTGGAGGCACAGCTGCGGCGCAACCGCGATCGCCGCCGAGTGCACTACGGCCAGCATCAGCCGATCTCGGTCGCGGAGGCCACCGCGCCGCTGGCCGACGCACTGCCCGTTGTGCCGGGCGAGGGCGAGCCCCTGCCGCGGCCCCTGCGCGGCGGCTAGCCATGGCAGACACCGGCGCCGCCCTCGGGCCGGCCACCAGGCGGGGCCGGGTACGCCGCGACGCCGAGCTGACGGTCTCGACGGACCCGGTGCGGGCGTACCTCAACCAGATCGGCAAGGTCGCCCTGCTGAACGCCGAGGCCGAGGTCGAGGTGTCCAAGCATGTCGAAGCCGGCCTCTACGCCGCCGAACGGCTGCGTCGCGGCGAGGCCACCGAGGACCGGGACGCGGAGCAGCTCTCCCGGCAGCTGCGCCGGGACCTGCGCTGGATCGTGCGCGACGGCGAGCGGGCCAAGAACCACCTGCTGGAGGCCAACCTGCGGCTGGTGGTCTCACTGGCCAAGCGCTACACCGGCCGCGGCATGGACTTCCTCGACCTGATCCAGGAAGGCAACCTGGGCCTCATCCGTGCGGTCGAGAAGTTCGACTACACGAAGGGCTGCAAGTTCTCCACCTACGCGACCTGGTGGATCCGACAGGCGATCACCCGGGCCATGGGCGACCAGAGTCGCACCATCCGGATCCCGGTGCACCTGGTCGAGATCATCAACAAGCTCGCCCGGGTCCAGCGGCAGATGCGGCAGGAGACGGGCCGGGACCCCACCCGGGAGGAGCTGGCCACGGCACTGGACCTCACCGTGGAGAAGGTGCGGGAGGTCCAGGACTACGCCCGCGAGCCGGTCTCGCTGGACAAGCTGATCGGCGACGGCGACGCGCACCTTGGCGACTTCATCGAGGACGCCCAGGCCATCGGCATCGCCGACATCGCGAGCTTCTCGCTGCTGGGGGACAACCTGCGGGCCGTGCTGGCCACGCTGCCCGAGCGGGAGGCCGGTGTGATCGGGCTCCGGTTCGGGTTCACCGACGGCCAGGCCCGCACGCTGGACGACATCGGCCAGGTCTACGGGGTGAGCCGGGAACGGATCCGCCAGATCGAGTCGACGGCGATGGCGAGGCTTCGGCTGTCCGCGCAGACCCGGGAACTGCGGGACTACCTCAACTGAGGTAACCGGCTGGGCCCGTCCTCCCGACGCTCCAGGACGACGAGACCGGGTGTTCTCTCGCAGCTGAAGCCACTGCCCACCACAGCTCGCCCGCAGGTCATCGGGCCAGTGGGGTGTTGTTACGGAGAGTGGCGGGACACTCGGTCAGCGGTCCAGCCGTGCGTACGAAGCGGCGACGGCCATTCGCCAGATACAGTAGGGAACGCGGTTCCGGCACGCCCGGAAGCGAGGCCAGCGCGGCTGCGCAGTCAGGGAGTGCAAAATGTTTGAGAGATTCACCGACCGCGCTAGGCGAGTTGTCGTCCTGGCTCAAGAAGAGGCTCGGGCGCTCAACCACAACTACATCGGTACCGAGCACGTCCTGCTGGGCCTGATCCACGAGGGCGAGGGCGTCGCGGCGAAGTCGCTGGCGTCGCTCGGAATCGCCCTCGAAGGGGTCCGCCAGCAGGTCGAGGAGATCATCGGCCAGGGGCAGCAGGCCCCCAGCGGACACATCCCCTTCACACCGAGGGCTAAGAAGGTGCTCGAGCTGTCCCTGCGCGAGGCGCTGCAGCTGGGGCACAACTACATCGGCACCGAGCACATCCTGCTCGGGCTGATCCGCGAGGGCGAGGGCGTCGCGGCGCAGGTGCTGGTCAAGCTCGGTGCTGACCTGAACCGGGTGCGCCAGCAGGTGCTGCAGCTGCTGTCGGGTTACCAGGGCAAGGAGCCGGCCGAGGGCACCTCCGGGACTCGCGGCGAGGCCACCCCGTCCAGCTCGCTGGTGCTCGACCAGTTCGGGCGCAACCTGACCCAGTCGGCCCGCGAGGGCAAGCTCGATCCGGTCATCGGCCGGGAGAAGGAAATCGAGCGGGTCATGCAGGTGCTGTCGAGGCGCACCAAGAACAACCCGGCGCTGATCGGTGAGGCGGGCGTGGGTAAGACCGCGGTCGTCGAGGGCCTCGCGCTGAGCATCGTCGCGGGCGAGGTGCCCGAGACGCTGAAGGACAAGCAGATCTACACCCTCGACATGGGTTCGATGGTCGCCGGCTCCCGGTACCGGGGTGACTTCGAAGAGCGCATGAAGAAGGTGCTCAAGGAGATCCGCACCCGGGGCGACATCATCCTGTTCATCGACGAGATGCACACGCTCGTGGGTGCGGGTGCCGCCGAGGGCGCGATCGACGCCGCGTCCATCCTGAAGCCGATGCTGGCGCGGGGTGAGCTGCAGACCATCGGTGCCACCACGCTCGACGAGTACCGCAAGTACGTCGAGAAGGACGCCGCCCTCGAGCGCCGCTTCCAGCCGATCCAGGTGGGCGAGCCGAGCGTCGGGCACACCATCGAGATCCTGAAGGGTCTGCGCGACCGCTACGAGGCGCACCACCGGGTCAGCTTCACCGACTCCGCGCTGGTCGCCGCGGCCACCCTGGCGGACCGCTACATCAACGACCGGCACCTCCCGGACAAGGCAATCGACCTGATCGACGAGGCCGGCGCCCGGATGCGGATCCGCCGGATGACCGCACCGCCCGAGCTCCGCGAGTTCGACGAGAAGGTCGCGAACGTCCGTCGGGACAAGGAGTCGGCGATCGACGGCCAGGACTTCGAGCGGGCCGCGCACCTGCGCGACTCGGAGAAGCAGCTGCTCGCGCGCCGCTCCGAGCGGGAGAAGCAGTGGAAGTCCGGTGACCTGGACGTGGTCGCCGAGGTCGACGACGAGCAGATCGCCGAGGTCCTCGCCAACTGGACCGGCATCCCGGTGTTCAAGCTGACCGAGGAGGAGACCTCCCGGCTGCTGCGCATGGAGGACGAGCTCCACAAGCGCATCATCGGTCAGGAGGAGGCCGTCAAGTCGGTCTCGCAGGCCATCCGGCGTACCCGGGCCGGCCTGAAGGACCCGAAGCGGCCGTCCGGCTCGTTCATCTTCGCCGGCCCGTCCGGTGTGGGTAAGACCGAGCTGTCCAAGGCGCTGGCGAACTTCCTGTTCGGCGACGACGACGCATTGATCCAGATCGACATGGGTGAGTTCCACGACCGGTTCACCGCGTCGAGGCTGTTCGGTGCGCCCCCCGGCTACGTGGGTTACGAGGAGGGCGGGCAGCTGACCGAGAAGGTGCGGCGCAAGCCGTTCTCGGTGGTGCTGTTCGACGAGATCGAGAAGGCGCACCAGGACATCTACAACACCCTGTTGCAGGTGCTCGAGGACGGCCGGCTGACCGATGGCCAGGGCCGCACGGTGGACTTCAAGAACACCGTGATCATCTTCACCTCGAACCTCGGTACGCAGGACATCTCCAAGGCGGTCGGGCTCGGCTTCGTCCAGGGCAACGACGCGGGCTCGAACTACGAGCGGATGAAGGCGAAGGTCAACGACGAGCTGAAGAAGCACTTCAGGCCGGAGTTCCTCAACCGTATCGACGACATCGTGGTGTTCCACCAGCTCACCGAGCCGCAGATCGTGGCCATGGTCGACCTGATGATCACCCGCGTCGAGGCGCAGCTGAAGAACAAGGACATGGCGATCGAGCTCACGCCGAACGCGCGCACGTTGCTCGCCCGTCGTGGGTTCGACCCGGTGCTGGGGGCGCGGCCGCTGCGCCGCACCATCCAGCGCGAGATCGAGGACCAGCTGTCGGAGAAGATCCTGTTCGGCGAGGTCGAGGCCGGTCAGATCGTCATCATCGACGTGGAGAACTTCGACCCCGACGACACCACCCGCGCCGCGACCGACAAGGCCAAGTTCACCTTCCGGGGCGAGCCGAAGCCGGCGGTCGTGCCGGACACGGTGCCCGCCGGGCTGGGCGAGGCGTAACCGCGGACGCTGATCTGAGGCTGGTGGGTCCGGGTGCATACCCGGACCCACCAGCTTTTTCGTGTCCGCCCATGGCTGTGGAGATGAGGGAGTGAAGTCGACGCGGCGGGTGCGCAACGTGGGGATCTGGTTCTTCGGTGCGCTCGGCGGAATTCTCTGGGGCTATGACACCGGCGTCATCCGGGCTGCCGCCGTCGGCGTGTGCGTGATCTTCAACTGGCTGTTCAACCTGATCGTGGCGCTGGTGTTCCCCAGTCTGCTGGACCGCTTCGGCGCCGGTGCGAACTTCGTGTTCTTCGCCCTGATGACCGCGCTGGCGTTCCTGTTCGTCACGAAACTGATGCCGGCGACCAAGGGCCGCAGCCTGGAGGCCATCGAGCGGGAGCTGATGTACGGCGAGAAGGCAACGTCCTGACGCGGTCCCGGGGGTCGGTCCGGACACGTTCTAGGGTTGCGACATGACGATCTCGGAGCAGGCCTACGGTTCCTGGGCCACCCCGATCACCTCCGAGCTGTTGGTCGCCGCCGCGGTGCGTCTGTCCGAGGTGCGGGTGGACGGTGCGGACGTGGTCTGGTCCGAGGGGCGCCCCGCGGCGGGCGGGCGTACCCAGCTCGTGCGCCGCGGCGGCGACGGCGGCACCGCCGACCTGTTGCCGGACGGGTTCGACGCGCGCACCGGCGTGCACGAGTACGGCGGCGCGGCCTGGTGGGTCGCCGGCGGGGTCACCTGGTTCACCAACTGGGCCGACCAGCGGCTGTACCGGGTGGCGCCCGGTGCGGACCCGGAACCGCTCACCGCCGAGCCGGCGGTGCCCCGGGGCGACCGTTTCGCCGACGGCGAGGTGAGCCCGGACGGGGCCTCGATCTACTGCGTCCGCGAGCAGCACCCGGTCGGCGGGAGGGGTGCCGCCGACGTGCGCAACGAGATCGTCCGGCTCGACGCACACGCCCCGTCGACGCCCGAGGTACTGGTGACCGGGTACGACTTCGTCGCGGCCCCTCGGCTCTCACCCGACGGCCGCGTGCTGGCCCACCTGCGGTGGAACCATCCGGCGATGCCGTGGGACGCCACCGAGCTGGTCCTGCTCGACCTGGCCTCCGGGACCCCGACGGTGGTCGCCGGCGGGCCGGGAGAGTCGGTCGCCGAGCCGGTCTGGACGCCGGACGGCGCGTTGTGGTTCCTCTCCGACCGCGACGGCTGGTGGAACCTCTACCGGTGGTCGGCCGCCGCCGGCGTCGAGTCGATGGTGCGGATCGAGGCCGAGATCGGGGTACCCGGCTGGGCACTGGGATCGGCCCGGTACGTCGTGCTCGAGGACGGGCGGGTGGTGTTCGCCCGGCAGCGCGCCGGCTACGACGGGCTGGCGCTGCGCCACCCGGACGGCGCCGTGTCGGAGCTCGACCTGCCGTTCTCCGGGTACGCCTCGGTCCGCGCCGCCGGCCCGGACGGGGTGGTGGTGGTAGCGGGCAGCCCGACCACGGAGCCCGAGGTCGCCCGGATCGACCTGGCCGGTGCTCACGTCGATCCCCGGGTCACCAGCCTGCGCCCGGCACGCGACCTGGGGATCGACGTGGGCTACCTGTCCGTGCCCGAGCACGTGTCGTTCCCCAGCGTTGCCCCGGACGGCACCGGGCGCACCTCACACGCGCTGTTCTACCCGCCGGCCAACCCCGGGTACCAGGGCCCGGAACACGAGCTGCCGCCGCTGCTGGTGGTGATCCACGGCGGTCCGACAGCGGCCGCGGTGCCGGTGCTGCAGGTCGGCCTGCAGTACTGGACGAGCCGGGGGTTCGCCGTCGTCGACGTGAACTACGGCGGGTCGACCGGCTACGGCCGGGCCTACCGCGAGGAGTTGCTCGGCAACTGGGGGCTGGTCGACGTCGCCGACTGCGTGGCGGCCGCCCGATGGCTCGCCGACCAGCGCCGGGCCGACCCGTCCCGGCTGTGCATCCGGGGCGGTTCCGCCGGTGGTTACACCACGCTGGCTGCCCTCGCGCTGCCCGACACCCCGTTCGCGGCCGGCGCGGACCACTACGGCGTGTCCGATCTGGAGGCGCTCGCGGCGGAGACCCACAAGTTCGAGAGCCGCTACCTGGATCGCCTGGTCGGGCCGTACCCGCAGGCCCGGGACGTCTACCGGGAGAGGTCCCCGATCTCGCACGTGGAGCGGTTGACCCGGCCGCTGATCGTGCTGCAGGGCAGCGAGGACGCGGTGGTGCCGCCCAGCCAGTCCGAGGTGATCGTCGACGCGCTGCGCGGGAAGGGAGTGCCAGTGGCCTACCTGCTGTTCGACGGTGAGCAGCACGGATTCCGGCGTGCGGAGAACATCCGCCGGGCGATCGACGCCGAGCTGTCCTTCTACGCCCAGGTGTTCGGGTTCGGGCTGCCGGCCGGCGAGGGGATCGAGCCGGTGACGATCGAGAACCTGGAGTACTAGAGGTCCGGGCCGGCCTGTCGGCGGAGGCGGTAGGCCGCCGCTTTGGCCCGGTCCCCGCAGCCGGCGTGGCGGTGAGGCGACCAGGACCCGGCGTGAAGCCGGTCAGGCCGGCCTGGTCTCCGCGTGCCGCTGGCCGAAGTCCTGGGCGAGCGCGTCGCTGACGCTCTTGCGCATCGAGAGGACCGGGGCCAGCCCGGACGCGGTGATCGTGCGGATGACCGCCCGCTGGCTGCCGACCACGAGCGGCAGCGCGCGGTTACTCTCGTGGCACCGGCGGTTCGCTTCCAGGAGCAGACCCAACCCGGTGGAGCCGATGAACGACACCGCGGTCAGGTCGAGCACGATGTCACGCTGGGGCAACTCGGCCGCGATGGCCCGCTCCAGCAGTGGCGCTGTCATCATGTCGATCTCACCGACCGCGGCGATCACCACCGCCGCGCCCACCGTCCTGGTGTGCACGGTCAGCAGATCCTCCGGGGAGGGAGACCCCTCTGCCTCTTCGGTCACGTCGGTGATGGTATCGGCGCTGGTCACGCCTGCACAGAGGAAAAGTCGGATCAGCGCAACGCCGTCTCGAGCTGGTCGCCGATGTACTGCCAGGCCGCCTGGACGTGCCGGAGCTCGGTACTGGGCGCGCCGACCGCGAAACGCAGCACGACCCTCCCGTCGACCCGGGTATGGGTGAGATAGAGCTGCCCCGACGCGTTGAGCCGCTCCATCAACCCGAGGGTGGCCGCGTCGCCCTGCTCGGGCGCGAGGGTCGGCCAGAGTGGACGGAAGCAGACGAGCCCGAGCGGGTGGTGCGGCAGCACCTCGAAGCGGGGGTCAGCGGCGATCCAGGAGGCGAACTGGCTGGCCAGGTCCACCCCGGCGCGGATGTGCGCGGCGAGGCCGTCGGCGCCGTACCAGCGAATCACCAGCCAGAGCTTGAGTGAGCGGAACCGGCGGCCGAGCGGAATCTGCCAATCCCGGTAGTCGATCACCGAGCCGGCGGTGCTGGCGGTGTTGCGCAGGTACTCCGGCATGATCGACAGTGCGCTGACCAGCGGTGCGCGGTCGGCGACCCACAGGACGCTGCAGTCGAAGTTGGTGAGCAGCCACTTGTGCGGGTCCGTGCAGTACGAGTCGGCGTACTCGGCGACGCCGTCATTGATCCAGCGCAGCTCCGGGCACACCGCGGCAACGCCGGCGTAGGCCGCGTCCACGTGCAGCCAGACGTTGTGCCGGCGGCAGATCTCGCCGATGCGGCGGACCGGGTCGATCGCGGTGGTGGACGTGGTTCCGATCGTCGCGCAGACCATCGCCGGGGTCAGGCCGGCGGCCACATCGGCGGCCAGCAGGGTCGCAAGGTGGTCCGGTCGCATCTCGAGCGTCTTCGGGTCGACCTCGACGACGCGCAGGTAGGTGGCGTCGACCCCGGCGATGCGAGCCGCCTTCTCCACCGAGGAATGCGCCTGGGAGGTCAGGTACACGGTGGTCTGCTCCGCCGACCCGCCGCTGTCGCGGGCCCGCTGCAACGCGGCGAGGAGCGCGACCAGGGTGGAGCTCGACGCGGAGTCCTCGATGGTGCCGCCACCGGGGCCGTCGGTGCGGAAGTGCGCGGGCAACCCGAGCAGCTCGGCCAGCCAGTCGACCACGACGGTCTCCAGCTCCGTGCAGGCCGGACTGGTCGCCCACAGCATGCCCTGGGCGCCGAGCCCGGCCGAGAGCAGTTCGCCGAGGACCGCCGGGCCGGAGGAGTTGGCGGGGAAGTAGGCGAAGAAACTGGGGTGCTGCCAGTGGGTGACACCGGGCAGGATCACCTGGTCGAGATCCTTGAGTACGGCATCGAAGGACTCGCCCTGCCCCGGCGGGTGCGCGGGCAGCTGAGCGCGAACGTCACCCGGCGCGACCTGGGAGAGAACGGGCAATTCCGCGATGCGCTCCAGGTAGTCGGCGATCCAGTCGACGGTCTGTTTGCCGAGCTGACGGAACTGCTCTGGGCTCATATGGCCGGTCACGGTGGGTTGACTTTCCGCGGAGGTGCCTGAGGCACAGCGTGAGGGATCACAACACGTGCGTCATTACTATTATCGAACAAATTAGTGCGTTCAACGCACATCGAACGTAAAGTGCGGCCGAACGCCCGTCAAGTGGATGACCTGAGGGCTCGACCGACAACACAGTGAGTTTTGTACTACCCCGGCGAAATGGCAGGACGAGGCGGCGGCGATGAGCACCCTGCAGACCCTCGATCGTGGTCTGAGCGTTCTCGAGCTGGTCTCCCAGCGCCCGGCGGGTGTCTCGGTCGCCGAGCTGGCCGCGGCGCTCGACGTGCACCGGGCGATCTGCTACCGCATCGTCGCCACACTGGAGGCGCACGCGCTGGTGTCGCGTGCCGAGGACGGCCGGGTCCGGCTGGGGGCCGGTACCGCGGTGCTCGCCGCGCGGTTCGAGCCGCAGCTTCGGCACACCGCCCAGCCCGTGCTGCACGCGCTGGCGCGCGAGACGCGGGCCACGGCGTACGTGTCGGTCGCCCAGGGTGAGGACTGCATCGTCGTGCTGGTCGCCGAGCCCGAGTCCAGCCTGATCCGGGTGGGGTACCGGGTCGGGAGCAGGCACCGGTTGACCGTGGGCGCCGCCGGCATCGCGATCCTCGCACTGCGGCCCCGGCGCCACGGTGAACCCGAGGCGGTCGAAGCGGCCCGCCGGGACGGGTACTGCGTGACCGCTGGGCAGCTCGAGCGCGGTGCGGTGGGCGTTGCCTCGGGGATCGAGGTGCCGAGCGGCATGGGCGGCGGTACCGGCATCGAGGCCTGTGTCGGTGTGGTCGCCCTCGACGGGCTGGATGTCGCCGCGGCCGCCACCGCCGTCGTGCGGGCCGCCCGCGAGATCAGCGCGCTCGTCTCGGCGTAGTGCGGCGCAGGGTGTCCGGGTCGGGGGTGTCCGGGGCGGGTCGGTTGTGCCGTGCCCTTGACGGGTCTTCGGCGCCTCCATAGCGTCAGCGACGTTCGTTGAGCGCAACATGCTGTGCGATAAAAGTAACTCGGTGCACGCCTGACGTGGCGTGACACTGGGCCGCCCGGCGCGGGAGGACCGACATGGCGAAGGAGCAGTCACGGCCCGCCACGGTGCCGGGCGGGCGTGGGTTGCCCGCTTTTGCGCGGGGGTGGTGCGACGACGCCGCGGTGTTCCCGCCCGGGCTGATGTCGCTGGTCGACGCGGTGCCCGCACATCTGCGGCACGAGGCGGCCGGGTATGCCGAGCTGGTCGGGCCGCTGATCCTGGCCGTGCCGACGGTGCCGACCCCGCGACCGGGTTCGAGCCGGACGGCTTCCTGAACCTGTTGCTGGCCACCGACGCGGCGCTGTGCGGCGCGGCGCCGGCCGAGGTGACCCGGGTGCTGGCCGAGCGGGATCCCGAGGCGGTCGCCGGCGCCGTCACCGAGCTCGGCGCGGGGCGCACCGAGGCCGCCCGGGCCCTGTTCCGCTCGTTCGGGACGTGCAGCATCACCGACCCGTTGACCGAGCTGATCGAATTGGACCTGATCCCCGCCACCGTGCTGGCCTGAAACGGAGTTATCCGCATGACCGCGATCGTGATCCCCGAGGGCTCGCTGTTCGGCCTGGACAACCTGCCGTACGGGGTGTTCTCCCACGCCGGCGGCGCACCGAGGGTCGGGGTCCGGGTCGGTGACTCGGTACTGGACCTTGCCGAGGCACTGGGCGATGAGGTGTTCGCGCGGCCGTCGCTGAACGCGTTCATGGCACAGGGCCACCAGCGCTGGGTGCAGGTGCGCCAGGCCATCACCGAGCTGGTCTCCGGGGAGGCCACCGGGGACGTCGCGGCAGCCGTGTACCCGGTCGCCGAGGTGCGGATGCAGCTGCCCATCGCGGTCGCCGACTACGTCGACTACTACGCCTCGGAGCACCACGCCTCGAACCTCGGACGGCTGTTCCGCCCGAACGCGGAGCCGCTGATGCCGAACTGGAAGCACCTGCCGGTGGGCTACCACGGCCGGGCCGGCACGGTGGTGGTCTCCGGCACCGACATCGTGCGCCCGCACGGGCAGTACAAGGCCCCCGACGACCCGGCCCCGTCCTTCGGCCCGTGCCGCCGGCTGGACATCGAGGCCGAGCTCGGGTTCATCCTCGGTACCGGCTCGCCGCTGGGCACCAGCGTGCCGTGCGACGAGTTCGGCGACCGCGTCTTCGGTGCGGTCCTGGTCAACGACTGGTCCGCCCGTGACATCCAGGCCTGGGAGTACGTGCCACTCGGACCGTTCCTCGGCAAGAGCTTCGCGACCTCGATATCCCCGTGGGTGGTGCCGCTACTGGCCCTCGAGGCCGCCCGCGTCCCCACCCCCGAGCAGGACCCCCAACCGCTGCCCTACCTGCGCGGGTCCCAACCGTGGGGGCTGGACATCGCGCTGACCGTCAGCTGGAACGGCCAGCCCGTCAGCCACCCGCCGTACCGCGAGATGTACTGGTCACCGGCCCAGATGCTGGCGCACCTGAGCGTCAACGGCGCGGCGACCCGCACCGGGGACCTCTACGCCTCCGGCACCATCTCCGGGCCGGCGAAGGAGCAGCGCGGCGCGTTCATCGAACTGACCTGGGGCGGTCAGGAGCCGATCGAGGTCAACGGGGAACCCCGCACGTTCCTGCTCGACGGCGACGAGATCACCATCACGGCGACAGCACCGGGCGCCGGTGGCGGACAGATCGGCTTCGGCGAGGTCAGCGGCCGGGTGCTGCCGGCCCATTAGGAGCGGCCCGAACACCGCGGGATCTCTGGACCGCGCCCCTCGCACGATGATCGCGACCGTGGGTCGTTGTGCCCGACCCGGTACCCGGCTACGGTGGCGCGGTGATCTGGCTCGTGGCGCGACTGCATGTCGACTTCATGCGTGTCACGAGCACATCCTGTCGCCCCTGCCGCTGACCGCTCGCATCAGCCGCGTGTGCCGTCCCGTCATGGCCGGGTCGCACTCTTCGCAGTTCCGGTCTGATCTGTCCGCCGTGCCCGACTTCCCGGGCCGCCCATTGCCCTGCCCAAGTTCAAGGAGAACGTTGTGACCCAGGCTTCCGATCCGACCGCCGGTTGGTCCTTCGAGACCAAACAGGTCCACGCCGGTGCCACCTCCGACCCGGCCACCGGGGCGCGTGCCACCCCGATCTACCAGACGACGTCCTACACCTTCCGCGACACCGAGCACGCGGCCGCGCTGTTCGGGCTGGCCGAGGTCGGCAACATCTACACCCGCATTATGAACCCGACGCAGGACGTGCTGGAGCAGCGCGTCGCGGCGCTGGAGGGTGGGATCGGCGCGGTGGCCGTCGCATCCGGCCAGGCCGCGCAGACGCTGTTGATCCTGAACCTCGCGCAGGCCGGTGACCACCTGGTGTCCAGCGCGTCGCTGTACGGCGGCACCTACAACCTGTTCCACTACACCCTGCCGAAGCTCGGTATCGAGGTCAGCTTCGTCGAGGACCCGGACGACCTGGAGGCCTGGCGGGCCGCCGCCCGGCCGAACACGAAGCTGTTCTACGCCGAGACCATCGGCAACCCGCGCAGCAACGTGCTCGACATCCGCGCGGTGGCCGACCTGGCCCACGAGCTCGGCGTCCCGCTCGCGGTGGACAACACCGTCCCGACGCCGTACCTGCTGCGCCCCTTCGAGCACGGCGCGGACCTCGTGGTGCACTCGGCGACCAAGTTCCTCGGCGGGCACGGCACGTCGATCGGCGGCGTCGTGGTGGACAGCGGCAACTTCGACTGGGGCGCGCACGCCGACAAGTACCCGGGGCTGACCACGCCGGACCCGAGCTACCACGGGCTGAACTACTGGGAGGCGCTCGGCCCGCAGTCGTTCCTGATCAAGTTCCGGGTGCAGCTGCTGCGCGACCTCGGGCCGGCCATCGCCCCACTCAACAGCTTCCTGCTGATCCAGGGCATCGAGACGCTCTCGCTGCGCATCGAGCGGCACGTACAGAACGCCACCGCGGTCGCCGAGTGGCTCGAACAGCGCGACGAGGTGGAGAGGGTGTACTACGCCGCGCTGCCGTCCAGCCCGTGGCACGCGTTGCAGCAGCGCTACCTGCCCCGTGGCGCCGGCGCCGTGGTCGCCTTCGACATCGCCGGTGGACTCGAGGCCGGGAAGCGGTTCGTGGACGCACTCGAGCTGCACAGCCACCTGGCCAACATCGGCGACGTGCGCAGCCTGGTGATCCACCCGGCGAGCACCACGCACAGCCAGCTCTCCGGTGAGGAGCAACTTGCCACCGGGGTGAGCCCGGGGCTGGTCCGGCTGTCGGTGGGCCTGGAGGGCATCGAGGACATCAAGGCCGACCTGGACGCCGGCTTCCGCGCGGCGAAGGGCGCCTGACCGGCATCGTGCAAGCCGCCCAGTTCGCGGGGAACTGGGCGGCTCGCAAGGCACTGCACCGCTGAGGGGCGCGGGTCAGTTCTTGTGGATGTGCACGGTCACGTTCATGCCCGGCACCAGCGCCAGGCCTCGGGTGTCGTTCAGCGCGATCTTGACCGGGATGACCTGGGTGACCTTCTGGAAGTTCCCGGTGCTGTTGGACTGCGGGAACAGTGAGAACTCGCCCGCCGCGCCGGCCTGGACGTCTTCGACGGTGCCGGTGATCGGCGTGCTGCCGAAGGCGTCCACGTCGATGTCGACGAGCTGTCCGGGGTGCACGGCGGCAATATCGGTCTCGTCGACCCGGGCGGTGACGTAGATGTCGTTGAAGTCGTAGGCGGTGGCCAGTTCGTCGCCGGCGGTCACCCATTGCCCGTTGACCACGTTGTTGACGGCGATGGTGCCGTTGCCGGGGGACTTGATGGTCTGCTGCGGACCGGTGCCCTGGATCTGGACGCGGCCGAGGGTCTCGTTGGTGGTGACGTCGGTGCCCTGTTCGCCCTGCCAGTCGGTCAGGGTGCCGGTGACCGGCGCGGCGATGTCTACCTTGTCGCCGTCCACCTGGGCGTTGTCGGTGGAGACGAACTGGCTCGAGTAGATCAGGTACGCACCACCACCGATGGCGCCGCCGAGCACCACGACGATGACCAGGAAGATCAGCGCGAGCTTCTTGCCGCGCTTCATTTTCTTCTTCGTCGGCGCGGCGGGTTCGGCTGCCGCGGGAGCGGGCGCCGGAGCGGGAGCCGGGGCCGGCGCTGGGGCGGCCGGCGCTGACCCGTTCGTGCCGGGCCGCTGGGTAGGAGCTTGCCGCTGCTGTGTCGTGGTGCCGGATGCGGTGTCTGGGCCTGTCACCGTGGCCTCCAAAACTCGTGTTACGGGCCGGTCGGGTATCGGCGGACCCCTCTGAGCTAAGGAACGAACCGTACCTTATTTAAATTCCATGTCTTAGCCGTTCTCAGCAGGTCAGGAGTGTGATCGTGCTATCAGTGTCCTGGACCACAGCCTGCGCCGGCCCAGTGTGTCGGTATCCACGCGGGGCACCCCAGGGAGAAGGTCACGGAGTGATCGACCCTATCCCTGGGGTGCCGTTGTCACCCGGCGACCGCCGGTACCGGCTGGGCGGCGGGGATAGGGACTGGCAGTGGTTCGTCGAGTTGGCTCGTCTCGTCGAACGGGTCCCGCCCGGCGAGCACCTCCTGTGACTTCGCCCGGTCGAACTCGCCGGTCCAGGAGCCGATCAGGACGGTGGCGACGGCGTTGCCGGCGAAGTTGGTCAGGGCCCGGGCCTCGGACATGAACCGGTCGATGCCGAGGATGAACCCGACGCCGCCGACCAGGTCGGGGCGGTGGGTCTGCAACCCGCCAGCGAGGGTGGCGATGCCGGCCCCGCTGACGCCGGCGGCACCCTTGGCCGCGATGATCATGAATACCAGCAGCGAGATCTGCTCGCCGGTCGACAGCGGGCTGCCCTGCGCGGAGGCGATGAACAGGGTCGCCATCGTCAGGTAGATCGCGGTGCCGTCCAGGTTGAAGGAGTAGCCGGTCGGCACGGTGATCCCGACGACGGACTTGCTGACCCCGAGGTGCTGCATCTTGGCGATCAGCCGCGGCAGCGCCGACTCCGACGACGACGTGGACAGGATCAGCAGGAACTCCCGGCGCAGGTACCGCATCAGGCTGAACACGTTGGTGCGCGCGCCGATCCACAGGATCGCGCCGAGCACCACGAACACGAACACCGCACAGGTGGCGTAGAACGCGAGCATGACCATCCCGAGGCTGCGCAGCGCCGCCCAGCCGGTGGAGCCGACCACCGCGGCGATCGCCCCGAACGCGCCGATCGGGGCCGCCCACATGATCATCGACAGGATGCGGAACACCAGCCGCTGGATGTGCTCGATGCCGCGCAGGATCGGCGCCCCGGCGGAGCCGAGCTTCTGGACCGCGAATCCGCACAGCAGCGCGACCAGCAGGGTCTGCAGGACGGAGTTGTCGGTGAAGGCGGAGACGAGCGAGGTGGGGATGATGCCGAGCAGGAAGTCGGTGCCACCTTCGGCACCGGTCGCCGACTGGTGCGCCTTGGCGGCCGCCGACGGGTCCAGGTGCAGGCCGGAACCCGGGTGCAACAGGTTGCCGACGACGAGCCCGATCGCCAGCGCGACCGTGGACATCACCAGGAAGTAGCCCAGCGCGAGCAGCCCGACCTTGCCGACCTGGCTGGCCTTGGCGACCGAGCCGATCCCGAGCACGATGGTGCAGAAGATGATCGGCGAGATCATCATCTTGATCAGGCTGACGAACCCGGCGCCGAGCGGCGCGAGCTCCTTGGCGACGCCGGGGGCGGCGAAGCCGACGATCACGCCCAGGGCCACGGCGACGACCACCGCGATGTAGAGGCGATGGCTGTGGTTGCGATCGGGGGTGGCCGTTGCCGGCCTACCGTCGGTGGGACTCGGTACGGGCACCGTTGCCTCCAGAGGATTCGTCGCGGGCCCTCAGCGGCGCCGCTTGGCGGGGACTATCCGGTGCGCTGTGAACGAGGTCACTGTTGTGGTCATAGAGTTCGCGGACATCGCTGCGTCCGCGCTGGTGTTGTGCGCGGGTGTTGTGTGCTGATATTGGCGGGTGCGTATCCGCGGCAGACGCTGGAGTCTGGCCCGCCAGCTGCTGGTGTTGCAGCTGGCCGGGGTCGCCGCGGTGGTGGCGGTGGGCGGCTGCCTGGCCTACCTCGACGCGTCCCGGGCGACCCACGACCAGGCGCGGGACAAGGTGATCGCGGTGGCCGCCACGATCGCCGACTCGCCGGTCGTGCTCGCGGCGGCGTCGACGCCGGAGCCGCGCGGTGCGCTGCAGCCGTTCGCCGAGCGGGTGCGCGTGGACACCGGGGTCGACTTCATCACGATCATGAGCCCGGACGGCATCCGGTTCACCCACCCCGATCCCACCCAGATCGGCCAGCGGTTCCTGGGCAACACGGCCGTCGCGCGCGCCGGCCACGTGTTCACCGAGACCTACACCGGCACCCTGGGCCCCTCCATGCGGGCGGTGGTGCCGGTGGTCGACGCGGCGCACCAGGTGGTGGCCATGGTCGCGGTCGGGATCACCGTCGCGGCGATCTCCGCCGAGCTGACCGAGCGCCTCGTCCCGCTGCTCGCGGTGGCGGCGGCCGTGCTGGCGGTCGGTGGGGTGGGCAGCTTCCTGATCAGTGTGCGGCTGCGGCGACACACCCGGGGCCTTGGTTCCGTCGAGCTGAACCGGGTGTTCGCCTTCTACGAGGCAACGCTGTACGCGGTGCGCGAAGGGTTGATCCTGGTCCAGGCGGACGGTCGGGTGGTGTTGTGCAACGACGGCGCCCGCGAGCTGCTCGGTCTGACCGACAACCCGGTGGGCGCGTCGGCGACCGAGCTCGGGCTGCCGGCCACGCTGGCCCGGGCGCTGTGCTCCGGGGAGTCGAGGCTGGACGAGATCCATGTGACCGACACCCGGGTGCTGGTGCTGAACGCGGCGCCGGTGAGCTCCGGCGACGGGGGCCGGGCCAACGTGGTCACGCTGCGCGACCACACCGACCTGCAACGGCTGACCGGTGAGCTGAACAGCAGCCGGGGGCTCGCCGAGTCGCTGCGGGCGCAGGCCCACGAGGCGGCCAACCGCCTGCACACGGTGGTGTCGCTGGTCGAGATGGGCCGCCCCCGGGAAGCCGTCGAGTTCGCCACCGCCGAGCTGGACATCGCCCAGCAGCTGACCGACCGGGTCGTGGGCGCGGTGTCGGAGCCGGTGCTCGCGGCCCTGCTGCTCGGCAAGGCGGCCGACGCGAACGAGCGTGGCGTCGAGCTGGTGATCACCGAGGACACCGAGGTCGGTGACCTCGACACCGAGGGCCTGGACCCGAGGGCCCTGGTGACGATCGTCGGCAACCTGGTGGACAACGGCATCGACGCCGCGATCGAGGGCGCCGGGCTGCGCGACGGCCGGCCGAGGGTGATCGTGGCGGTGCGGCTGGACGGGCGTGATCTCGTACTGCGGGTCGCCGACACCGGGCCCGGCGTCGCCGACACCGCGCGCCATGAGGTCTTCCAGCGGGGCTGGTCGACCAAGGCACCGGACGGACCGGTCGGGCACGGGCTCGGCCTGGCGCTGGTCGGGCAGGCTGTCCGCCGGTTCGACGGCAGCATCGAACTGGTCAACGACGGCGGCGCGGTGTTCACCGTGCGCCTGCCACTGCGGCACCGGGCGGCCAGGTGATCCGGGTCCTCGTCGTGGAGGACGACCCGATCGTCGCCGAGGCACACCGGACGTACGTGCAGCGGGTCGAGGGCTTCACCGTGGCCGGCGTGGTGCTGACCGGGGCCGAGGCGCTGCGGTTCTGCGACCGGGAGGAGGTCGACCTCGTACTGCTCGACTTCTACCTGCCCGACACCCACGGCCTGGCGGTCTGCCGGGCGCTGCGGGCCGCCAGCAGCCAGGTCGACGTGATCGCCGTGACCTCGGCGCGCGACCTCGCGGTGGTCAAGGCCGCCGTGTCCATCGGCGTCATCCAGTACCTGCTCAAACCGTTCACCTTCGCCTCGCTGCGGGACAAGCTGGAGCGGTATGCGGAGTTCCGCCGCAGCGTGGGGCACGCTGCCGACCAGGCCGAGATCGACCACGCCCTGGCCACCCTGCGTGCGCCGGCGCCGCACACGCTGCCCAAGGGCATGAGCGACCAGACCCTCACCGCGATCGTCACCACGCTGCGCGAGCAGCCCGACGGCTTGTCGGCGGCGGCCGCGGCCGAGGTGACCGGCGTGGCCCGGGTGACCGCCCGGCGCTACCTGGAGTACCTGGCCGACAACGGACTGGCCAAGCGGGTACCGCGCTACGGCCAGGTGGGTCGCCCGGAGATCTGGTACCGCGGCCTGACCCGCTGAGCCACTCCGTACCTGGCCCCTGAGCTGTGCGTCCCTGGGTGTGGCGGGGGCGACAGCACCGTTAAAGACCCGTCAGGAAGCCGTAGTCAGGGTGTTAGGACGGCGTGCTGGTCCCTACCTGACCTCGGGTGCGAGAGCTGTACTCGAGTGGACCGGCGGCGAATCACTCGTTCTCCGTACGGCTGCTCAAGTGTGGATTGGGAACAGGAGCTCCGATGGCGGATCTGATCTTTACGGTGCTGATCATCGGCGTTTTCGCGGTCCTGGCGCTGCTGCTGCGGGGAGTGGAGCGACTGTGAGCGTGGAAAACGTCGTCGGTTTGGTTGTGTCGGTGTTGTTGGCCGGCTATCTGGTAATAGCCCTCGTACGTCCGGAGAAATTCTGATGAGCGCCGCTGCCGCCGGCTGGTTGCAAGCCGGCCTGTTGGTACTCGCCCTCGTGGTCAGTTACCGGCCACTCGGTGACTACATGGCCTACACCTTCACCACGGACAAACACCTGCGCGGTGAGCGCGGTCTCTACCGCCTGATGGGCGTCGACCCCGACGCGGACCAGCAATGGCCGGTGTACGCGCGGAGTGTGCTGGCCTTCTCCGCGGTGTCGGTTCTGTTCCTCTACCTGTTCCAGCGCGTGCAGAATCATCTGCTGCTCTCGCTCGGATTCGGGCCGGTGACGCCGGACCAGTCGTTCAACACGGCGGCGTCGTTCGTGACCAACACGAACTGGCAGTCGTACTCCGGTGAGTCGACCATGGGGCACCTGGTGCAGATGGCCGGGCTGGCGGTGCAGAACTTCGTGTCCGCCGCGGTCGGCATCGCGGTCGTGGTCGCGCTGATCCGGGGGTTCGTCCGGTCCCGGACTGATCGGCTCGGCAACTTCTGGGTCGACCTGACCCGGGGTTCGCTGCGGATCCTGCTCCCGATCGCGTTCGTGTTCGCCCTCGTACTGGTGGCCGGCGGGGTGGTGCAGAACTTCTCCAGCGCCCACGACGTGACCACGCTGGCCGGTGCCCAGCAGGGCATCGTGGGTGGCCCGGTGGCTTCCCAGGAGGCCATCAAGGAGCTGGGCACCAACGGTGGTGGTTTCTACAACGCCAACTCCGCGCACCCGTTCGAGAACTCCAACCCCTTCACCAACCTGGTGGAGATCTACCTGTTGCTGGTGATCGCGTTCGCGCTGCCCCGCACGCTCGGCAAGATGCTGGGCGACCACCGCCAGGGTTACGCCGTCGCCGGTGTGATGGCGGCCATCTGGGCGGTCTCGGCCGGAGCGATCAGCTTCTTCGAGTCCGGCGCTCGCAGTGCGGCCGCGTTGGCCGCCGGCGGGGCGATGGAGGGCAAGGAGGTTCGGTTCGGGATACCTGCCTCGGCGTTGTTCGCCTCCTCGACGACCCTGACCTCGACCGGCGCGGTCAACGCCGCGCACGATTCGCTGACGCCTTTCGGCGGCGGTATCGCGCTGTTCAACATGATGCTCGGCGAAGTCGCGCCCGGCGGTACCGGGTCCGGCCTCTACGGCATCCTGGTGCTCGCGGTGGTCACGGTATTCGTGGCCGGGCTGATGGTGGGCCGGACACCGGAGTACCTGAAGAAGAAGATTCAGGCCCGGGAGATCAAGCTCGCCTCGCTCTACATTCTGACCACGCCGACTCTGGTACTGGTCGGGACCGGCGTCGCTATCGCGCTGGCCGGGGAGCGGGCCTCCATTGCGAATCCGGGTGCGCACGGTCTGAGTGAGGTGCTCTATGCATTCACCTCGACCGGCAACAACAATGGCTCGGCGTTCGGCGGCCTGAGCGTGAACACGGTTTGGTACAACTCGGTCTTCGGCGTTGTGATGCTGCTGAGCCGGTTCGTGCCATTGATCTTCGTGGTCGCGCTGGCCGGGTCGTTCGCCCAGCAGAAGCCGATCCCGGCCTCGGCGGGCACGCTGCCCACCCACCGGCCGCTGTTCATGATGATGCTGCTGGGCGTGATCTTGATCGTCGTCGGCCTTACCTACTTCCCAGCCCTGGCGCTGGGGCCTCTCGCGGAAGGTCTGTCCTGATGTCGCTCACTACTGTCGGTAAGTCACACACGCCGCCCAGCGGCGGCCCGAGCGGCGACCCGGGGCAGCCGAACCGGGTGTCCGGCGGGCTGCTCGATCCGTCCCAGCTGCTGCGCTCCCTGCCGGATGCGCTGCGCAAGCTGGACCCGAGGGTGCAGCTGCGCAACCCGGTCATGTTCGTCGTTGAGGTCGGCTCCGCGCTGACCACGGTCTCAGCGATCATCAACCCCAGCGTGTTCGACTGGATGATCGCCGTCTGGCTGTGGCTGACGGTGATCTTCGCCAACCTGGCCGAGGCGGTGGCCGAGGGCCGGGGCAAGGCGCAGGCCGAGACGCTGCGCCGCACGAAGCGCGAGACGATGGCGCGCCGGCTGACCGGTTGGCAGTTCGGCCAGCCGGCCGGGGACGCCGACGAGCAGGAGGTGTCCGGCTCGGCGCTGACGCTGGGTGACCACGTGGTGGTCGAGGCCGGCGAGATCATCCCCGGTGACGGGGACGTGGTGGAGGGCATCGCCAGCGTCGACGAGTCGGCGATCACCGGTGAGTCCGCGCCGGTGATCCGGGAGTCCGGTGGTGACCGCAGCGCGGTCACCGGAGGCACCAAGGTGCTGTCGGACCGCGTCGTCGTGCGCATCACCTCCAAGCCGGGGGAGACGTTCATCGACCGGATGATCGCCCTGGTCGAGGGGGCGTCGCGACAGAAGACGCCGAACGAGATCGCGCTGAACATCCTGCTTGCCTCGTTGACCATCATCTTCCTGCTCGCGGTGGTCACCCTGCAGCCGATGGCGATCTACTCCGGCGCCGAGCAGAGCATCGTCGTGCTGGTCGCTCTGTTGGTCGCGCTGATCCCGACCACCATCGGTGCGTTGCTGTCCGCGATCGGCATCGCCGGCATGGACCGGCTGGTGCAGCGCAACGTGCTGGCGATGTCCGGGCGCGCGGTGGAGGCCGCCGGCGACGTCAACACGCTGCTGCTGGACAAGACCGGCACCATCACCCTCGGCAACCGGCAGGCCAGCGAGTTCGTCCCGGTGTCCGGGGTGGACGCCGATGCGCTCGCCGACGCCGCGCAGCTGGCGAGCCTGGCCGATGAGACCCCGGAGGGGCGCAGCATCGTGGTGCTCGCCAAGTCCGCCTACGGCCTGCGGGAACGCCAGCCCGGGGAGCTCGCCGGCGCGCAGTTCATCGAGTTCACCGCCCAGACCAGGATGAGCGGGGTCGACCTGGCCGATCACCACCAGGTGCGCAAGGGCGCGGCCAACGCGGTCCGGGAGTGGGTGCGGGACAACGGCGGCGCCCCGGCACCGGAGCTGGGCCGGCTGGTGGACGACATCTCCAACGCCGGCGGCACCCCGCTGGTGGTGGCTGAACGGGTCAACGGCACCGCCCGCGCGCTCGGGGTGATCCACCTCAAGGACGTGGTCAAGGAAGGCATCGCCGAGCGCTTCGCGGAGCTGCGGGCGATGGGCATCCGCACGATCATGATCACCGGGGACAACCCGCTGACCGCCAAGGCGATCGCGGCCGAGGCGGGCGTCGACGACTTCCTCGCCGAGGCGACCCCGGAAGACAAGATGGCTTTGATCAAGAAGGAGCAGGAGGGCAACAAGCTGGTCGCGATGACCGGCGACGGCACCAACGACGCCCCGGCGCTCGCCCAGGCCGACGTCGGCGTGGCCATGAACACCGGCACCTCGGCCGCCAAGGAGGCCGGGAACATGGTCGACCTGGACTCCAACCCGACCAAGCTCATCGAGATCGTGCAGATCGGCAAGCAGCTGCTCATCACCCGCGGCGCGCTGACCACGTTCTCCATCACCAACGACGTCGCCAAGTACTTCGCGATCATCCCGGCGATGTTCGCCTCGGTCTACCCGGGCCTGAACAAGCTCAACATCATGGGCCTGCACAGCCCGACCTCGGCGATCACCTCGGCGATCATCTTCAACGCGCTGATCATCATAGTGCTGATCCCGCTGGCACTGCGCGGCGTGCGCTACCGGCCCGCGTCGGCCTCGGCACTGCTGCGCCGCAACCTGCTGATCTACGGCGTCGGCGGGTTCGTCCTGCCGTTCATCGCCATCAAGCTGATCGACCTGATCGTCCAATTCATCCCAGGGATCCGGTGACAACCATGACCATCGCCACCCGACTGCCGACCCCGGTCCGCCAGCACCTCGCCGCACTGCGCGCCCTGCTGGTGTTCACCGTCCTGCTCGGCATCATCTACCCGCTCGCCGTCGCCGCCGTCGGCCAGCTGGCCTTCCCCAGCCAGGCCAACGGTTCGCCGGTGACCCTCAACGGAAAGATCGTGGGCTCGAGCCTGCTCGGGCAGGCCTGGGTCGACGCGAAGGGCAACCCGCTGCCGCAGTGGTTCCAGTCCCGCCCGTCCGCCGCCACCGACCCGTCCAACAGCGCCGACCCCGGTTACAACACCGGGTTCTCCGCGCCCAGCAACAAGGGGCCCAGCAACACCGACCTGATCAAGACGATCGACGACCGGCGCGCGGCGGTCGCGGCCTTCGACGGCGTCGCCCCGGCCGACGTGCCGGATGACGCGGTGACCGCCAGTGGGTCCGGTCTGGACCCCGACATCTCGCCGGCCTACGCGGAGGAGCAGGTCAACCGGGTCGCCCGGGCCCGGCATCTCGACGTGGGAGTGGTCCGGGCGTTGGTGGCCGGCCACACGCAGGGCCGGACCCTCGGGTTCCTCGGTGAGCCCCGGGTGGACGTGCTCGGGCTCAACGTCGCGCTGGACAGGCTGGGTGGCACCCGATGACGAGGTGAGGGCGCCGAGTGCGGGGGGACCGGTCGGGAGTGCGGGGAACAGGGTCGAGGCGCATGCGATGCCACAGGTGTTGATCGTCGATGACGAGCCGCAGCTGCTCCGCGCGCTCGGCATCACCTTGCGGGCCTTCAGCTACGAGGTGCACACCGCGGCGACCGGCGCGGACGCACTGGCCTGCGCCGCCCGGCAGCGGCTCGACCTGGTGATCCTCGACCTCGGCCTGCCCGACCTGGAGGGCACCGCGGTGATCAGGGCGCTGCGCGGCTGGACCAGCGTGCCGATCATCGTGCTCTCCGGTCGGACCGACCCGGCCACGAAGACCCAGGCCCTCGACCTCGGGGCGGACGACTACGTCACCAAGCCGTTCTCGATGGCCGAGCTCAACGCCCGCATCCGCGCCGCGCTGCGCCGGGGGACGTCCGGACTCGAGCCGGCGACGCAGCGCATCCACCGGATCGGGGAGTGGCTGATCGACCTGGGGGCGCACACCGTCGCCCACTCACCCAACACGGGCTCGGGTACGGCCCCGGCGGCGGGCTCGGCTGCCGGCGAACCGACCGCGCCGCCACCGAAGCCGCACCTGACGCCGACCGAGTGGAAGCTGCTCGAGATTCTGCTGGTACACCCGGGCGAGCTGGTGGACTCACGGCACCTGCTGAGCCAGGTGTGGGGCATCGGCTCCGAGCACTCGACGAACTACCTGAGGGTCTACCTGTGGCAGCTGCGCGCCAAGCTCGAACCGGTCCCGTCCAGCCCCCGGCACCTGATCACCGAGCCCGGCATGGGATACCGCTACGAACCGTGAGCCGTGGCGGTCCGAGCCCGGCCGGGTCGGAGCTCACGGGCGGCGGCCACGGCGGCGGTCAGGTCGGGCTGGCGCGCCGGCCCGGCCAGGCCGAGGTGGTAGAGGTGCAGCTCGTTCGCCCCGGCCCGGCCGAGCTCGGTGACGTAACCGGCCAGGTCCGGCACCGGGTTGGCGCCCACAGCGGTGACGTACGCGCCGAGGTCGGTCCCGGTCGGCAGCTCGGTGTGCGCGGTGGCCACGGCGCCGAGGCTCGCGGCGCCGGGCTGCCAGCACTGCAGCACCACCGCGTCGACCTCCCCGGCGGCGGTGGGGGTGAGCCCGGGCAGCGCGCCGGTGGTCCACGGGTCGACCGCGGCGTGCAGCACGACCCGGGCGGCGCCACCGAGTGCGGTGCGCACGCCGGCCAGCACCCCCTCGCGCAGCGCATCGGTGGCCAGCTGCCGGGTACCGAGCAGCAACTGACCGAGGTCGGCGGGCAGCCCGTCCCCGGTGGCGGTGAGGTCGCCGCCGTCGATCAGGACCCGTACCTCGGCGCGCAGCCGGCCCCGGACCTCGACCGGGTCGGCGCCGGCGGCCGCCCAGCGAGCCCCGCAGGCCGGGCAGCAGCACACCGAGAGCAGCCGTGCCGCCGCCGGTCCCCACACCGCGTCGGTCTTCTCGTGCTCGCACTGGTGCACCGCGCCGAGCTGCCCGCAGGCCTCCAGCACGACGGTGGACACCGGCAGGCCGGCCAGCGCCTCGGCGGTCAGGGTGGCGGTGAAGTCCCGTACCTCGGGCCGGGACGGGCACAGCGCCCAGGGGTAGGACTCCCCGAAGCAGTTGTGCACCGTGACGTCGGGGTTCGCCCTGCCCAGCGCCGAGTTGTGGGTCAGCACCAACCAGGCCGCGGTGGGCAGCCCGGCCGCGGTCAGGGCGTGCACCGCGGCCGAGGCGGAGTCCTCGGCGGCGACCCAGTCCGGTACGGCCGGCCGCAGCCGGGCGCCGGCCCAGGCCTGCTCGCGGACCGTGCGGTAGAGCGCCGCGTGCCGGGCGAGCACCGCGGTGCGCTCGCTCGCCCACGGCGTCGCAGCGCGGGTGCTGTGGTAGCTCACGGCCACCGCGACCTCGTCGAGACCGAGCCGCGCGGCCCGGTCGACGAAGCCGGGGGACTCCAGCACGTCCCACGGATAGCTGTACCCGGTGACCTTCATCCGGCCACCGGCTGAGCGGGCGCGCCGTTGCTCAGCAGCCGGAGGGTGGCGAGGCCGCCGTCCACGATCCGCTCCAGCCGCTCGAGCTGGCCGGTGGTCGGCTCGACCAACGGTGGGCGCACCCCGCCGACCCGGTGGCCGCGCAGCCGGGCCGCCGCCTTCACCAGCGACACCGCGAACCCGGGCGTCTCGTCCCGCAGCGCCACCAGCGGCAGGTAGAAGCCGGTGAGCAGGGCGTCGATCGCCGGGTCGTCCCGCTCGGACAGCGCGCGGTAGAACCGGTTGGCGATCTCCGGGGCGAAGCAGTGCACCGCCGAGGAGTACCGGGCGACGCCGATCGCCGAGTACGCCCGGGCCGACACCTCGGCGGTGGGCAGCCCGTTGAAGAACAGGAACCGCTGGGCGCGGTCGGTGGCGGTACCCCGGACGGCCGCCACGATCCGGCTCATCAGGTCCACGTCCCCGTACCCGTCCTTGAGCCCCACCACCGACGGGATGTCCAGCAGCCGCACGGCCGCCGGCGCCGGGAACACCCCCGGCGAGCGCTGGTAGACGATCACCGGGACGGCGCTGTCGTGGACCGCGTAGCGCACGTGGTCGAGCAGCCCGGCCGGCGGCCCGCTGACCAGGTACGGGGGCAGGAGCAGCACTCCGTCGGCGCCGCCGGACCGCGCGGCCGCGATGCCGGCCCGTGCCGTCGCCGCACCGCCGCCGGCGCCGATCCACACCGGCACCCGCCCGGCAACCACGTCCCGGGCGGTGCGCAGCAGCTCGGTCAGCTCGGCCGGGCATAGCGCACTGAACTCGCCGGTGCCGCACCCGATGAACAGCGCACCCGCCCCGGCGTCCAGGTGGCCCTCGACGTGTTCGGCGAAGGCGTCCAGGTTCAGCTCAAGATCGTCAGTGAACGGAGTGAGGGGGAACGCCAGCAGACCGGTCAGCTCGATCCTGGAAAACGTCATGCTCGGTGCCTTCTCCTTGCCTGGGGTCGTCGTGGTTGAGCGTGTCGATGATCTCGTCGACCGCCGCGCTCTGCTCGCCGGCGATCAGCCCGAGGCCGGCGAACAGGGCCAGGGACACCAGCACCGGGGTGGCCACGACCGCCGCCTGGCTCGCCTGCAGTACGTAGTAGACCAGCGCGTAGGACAGCAGACCACCGGCCCAGGAGGTCAGTGCCGCCCTGGGGCCACACCGCCGGAACCAGGGCAGCATGCCCAGCAGCAGCGGCACCGAGATCGGGCATCTTCAGCAGCCCGCCGCTCCAGGCCAGCGCCTGCTGGGTCGGCACGTTGTCGCGCTGGACCAGGTACTCCAGCGGCGAGGCCACGCCGAGCGTGGCGCGCAACCGGTTCCACCGGCCGGCGAACAGCCAGGAGCCGATCCCCACGCCGATCCCGATGCTGGCGAATCCCCACAGGTAGACGGTGATGCCGTCGGTGTAGGCCACCGAGGCGTAGGCCACGAACAGCACCGCGCTGTACCCGGACATGTGGTGCGAGATGCCGGCCAGCCACCACGGCATGCGACCGCCGGCGGTGAAGAAGTCCCGGACGTCGTGGATTCTACGGTGCGACCACCACCCGATTCCGATCATCAGCAGGAAGTACGCGGACACCATGGTCCAGTCGAGCACGTGCACCGCTGGGCTCCTTCGCGGCCAGACGCAGCCAGGGAATCTGCTGAGAAATTCACATATGTGACTCTGTTCGCATAGGCGAACAGCTTTCAGGACGCTAATATGGCCCGAGTCACAAGTCAATGAACAGGGCAGGGAGCTCATGTCCGAGCAGACCGAACTAACGGCCGTCGAGTCCGGTGCCGCGCCGGTGGGGGTGAAGTCCGCCCGCAGGGCCATCGACCTGATCGAGACGTTCGCGGCGACCGACGCCTGGCTGTCGCTGTCGGACCTGCACGCGCGGACCGGCTTTCCCCGGTCCAGCCTGCACGGGCTGCTGCACACCTTGTTCGAGGCCGGCTGGCTGCAGGTCGACGCGAGCGGCACCAAGTACCGCCTCGGCGTGCGTGCCCTCATCTGCGGGACCGCGTACGTCGACCGGGACCCGGTGGTGCCGTACGCCACCGACGCCCTGGAGCAGCTCCGCGAGGTGACCGGGTACACCGCGCACTTCGCCCGCCGCTACGGCGCCGAGGTGGTGTACCTGGAGACCCGGGAGTCCCGGCACTCCATCCGGCTGGTGTCCCGGGTCGGGCGCACCCTGCCGGCGTATGCCACCGCGCTGGGCAAGGCCCTGCTGTCCGAGCTGACCCAGGACGAGATCGGCGCGCTGTTGCCGGGCACGCTCACGCCGCTCACCCCGTACACGATCACCGACCTGGGTGCGCTGCACACCGAGTGCGCCGCGATCCGGGAGCGCGGCTACTCGACCGAGACCGAGGAGGGCACCCTCGGGGTGCGCTGCGTCGCCGCCGTCATCCCGTACCGGATTCCCGGCAGTGACGCGATGAGCTGCTCGATGCCGGTCGAGAAAGTCACCGACGAGGAGGCCCGCCGGGTGGGGGAGCTGCTGATGGAGACGACCGAACAGCTGGGTGCGCGGCTGCGCCGGGCCGGCGTCCGATGACCGGCCATGGCGACGGCGCCGGCTATGCGGCACAGCGGATCCTGATCACCGGCGCGGCGGGCGGGATGGGCCGGCTGATGCGGCCCCGGCTGCGCCGCGACGGCCGGGTGCTGCGGCTGCTCGACGTGGCGACCCTGGCGCCGGCCGAACCGGGGGAGCGGGTCGAGCTGGTCGCCGGCTCGGTGACCGATCCAGCGGCGATGGCCAGCGCCTGTGCCGGTGTGGACGCGATCATCCACCTGGGCGGGCACAGCAGGGAGACCGCCTGGGCGGACACCGTCGAGGTCAACATCAGCGGCACGCACACCGTGCTGGAGGCCGCGCGGCTGGCCGGCGTGCCGAGGGTGGTCCTGGCGTCGAGCAACCACGCGGTGGGCTTCCGCGAGGTCACCGAAGTCACGGCGGCCGGCCCCGGCGGGCTGCCGGCCGACTCCTCGCCCCGCCCGGACACCTACTACGGGGTCAGCAAGGCGGCCATCGAGGCGCTGGGCAGCCTCTACCACTCCCGCTTCGGCATGGACGTGATCGCGGTCCGGATCGGCTCCTGCTTCGAGACGCCGCTGCCGCTGGGGCCCCGGGGGCTGATCACCTGGCTGTCGCCGGACGACGGCGCGCGGCTGTTCGAGGCCTGCCTGGCCGCTCCGGCCCCCGGCTACCGGCTGATCTGGGGCGTCTCGGACAACACCCGGCGGATCTGCTCACTGGCCGAGGCCGAGGCGCTCGGGTACAAGTCGCTGGACAACGCGGAGCGGTATGCCGACCAGCTGCTGGCCGGCGACGGCGCGGAGGCGCTGAAGTTCCCCTACGTCGGCGGCGCCGCGTTCTGCACCGCACCGCTGGGTGCGCCCAACCCGATGTGAGGCCGGTCAGTCACACATCAGGTCCAGCCGTGACCACAGGTCCTCGGTGGCGCGCATCGCCGCCCGGGCCGGCTCGCCGAGGGTGCGGGTGATCTCGGCCAGGATCGCGTGCACCACGGCCATCGACGCGGTCAGCGAGGGGAAGTGGCTGGTTCCCTCGCAGGGCACGGTGACGGTGTGATCGGCCAGCTCGGTCAGCGCGGACCTGCGCAGGTCGGTCAGCACGCAGGTCGTCACGCCGGCGCGGTGCGCGGCCTCGGTGGCGGCCCGGATCTCCCGGGGCAGCCGCCAGAAGTTGATCGCGACCAGGCAGTCCCCGGGGCCGAGCTTGGTCAGCGCGTTGACCAGGGTGGTGCCGCCCCGGCCGGGCAGCTGCGCGTCCAGGCCCATGAACGCGGCGGAGTGCACCAGCTGGTGCGCCGGGCCGGCGAAGCTACCGGAGGCGATCACCAGGGTGCGCCGGGCGGTCGCGATCGCCGCCGCGACGGCCCGCACCGCGGCGACGTCGACGGTCCGGATCGCGAGCGCCAGGTTGTCGGCGTCACTGCGCAGCGCGTGCAGGATCGGGTCCGAGGCGGCGTCCTCGTGCTCGCTGAGAACCTCGTTCGCCCGCAGTGAGGACAGGTATCGGTTGCGCAGCTCCAGCCGCAGGTCGGGCCAGCCGGCGAAGCCGAGCGCGCGGGCGGTGCGCACCACGGTCGCGGCGTCCACCCCGGCGCGCCCGGCGACCGCGCTGGCCGAGGCGTAGGAGGTGAACTCCGCCTGGGTGGCCAGCAGGTGCACGACGCGTTCGGACTTCGGCCCGAGCACGGCGCCGTCGGTGCGGTCGCGCACCCAGGTCTCGGCGGTCTCCATCGCGCGCGCCCTCCGCTCCCGACTGTTGCCGCACATTTCCGCTGGAAAACTGCTGCTACGAATATTGCATCGCCCTAGGGATGCTGTCAGCATTGCATGCATCCACGATGCCAGCCAGTGCGCCGGTGCCGGGTGTCGTGTTGCCGCAGCGGTCGTTCGCCGGAGGGGTAAACCATGGCTGACCAGGGCAGAGTAGTCATCCGAAACGCGTCGATCCTCGATCCGGCCGCCGGTGAACTGCTGCCCGATCGGGTCATCACGGTCGAGGGCGGCGACATCGTCGACGTCGGCGACTCACCCGGAGCCAGCACCGGCGCACGCCAGATCGACGCCGGCGGCCGGGTGGTGATGCCGGGGCTTATCGACGGGCACGTGCACGTACTGGCCTACACGGCGAACCTGCCGGCCGCCGCCGAGCAGTCGCCCTACTACGTCGCCGCCCGGGCCGGCGAGATCCTGCGCGGCATGCTGGACCGGGGCTTCACCACCGTGCGCGACGCGGCCGGCGCGGACTACGGGCTGGCCGACGCGGTGCGCGAGGGCTACTTCGTCGGGCCGACAGTGGTGTTCGGTGGCAAGGCGCTGTCGCAGACCGGCGGGCACGGCGACGGCCGCCCCCGGGGCCGGGAGGTGCACGACGACGCCTACTGCGCGCCGACCCACTGCCGGGTCGTGGACGGCGTCGACGAGGTCCGCAGGGCGGTGCGCGACGAGATCCGCAAGGGCGCCGAGCACATCAAGCTGATGCTGGGCGGCGGGGTGGCCTCGCCGACCGACCGGATCGACAGCACCCAGTTCTCCGTCGAGGAGATCCGGGCGGCCGTTCAGGAGGCCACCGCGGCGAACCGGTACGTGCTCGGGCACGCCTACACGTCGAAGGCGGTCAACCGCGGCCTGGCGGCCGGCGTCCGGTCCATCGAGCACGGCAACTTGATCGACGAGACCAGCATCCCGCTGTTCCTCGAGCACGACGCCTTCTACGTGCCCACGCTGGCCACCTACTCCGCGCTGGCCGAGGAAGGGCCGGCCGCCGGGCTGCCGGCGGAGAGCTTCGCCAAGGTCTTCGAGGTGCTCGACGCGGGGCTGCACGCCCTGGAGCTGGCCCACCGGGGCGGCGTGAAGATCGTGTACGGCACCGACCTGCTCGGCGACATGCACTACCGCCAGCTCACCGAGTTCGCGCTGCGCGCCCAGGTGCAGCCGGCCGCCGACATCCTCCGGTCCGCCACCACCACGGCCGCCGAGCTGCTCGGGCTGCCCGGCCGTATCGGCACCCTCGCGCCGGGCGCCTCGGCGGACCTGCTCGTCCTCGATGGCAACCCGCTCGAGGACATCGCGGTGCTGACCAAACCGGCCGACGCGCTGCGGTTGATCATGCATCGCGGCCGTGTCCACAAGAACACCCTGATCTGATGACCGAGGCGCCGGCGGAGCAGCGGGAACTGCTCGCCAGGGTCGAGCGGCTGCCGATGTCGCGGCCGCACCTGCGGCTGCTGTTCCAGGGCGGCCTCGGCTACACCTTCGACGGGATGGACGGCGCGGTCATCGCGTTCATCCTGCCCTCGGCGGCCGCCGTGTTCGCGCTCTCCGGGCGGGAACAGGGCCTGCTGGCCAGCTCGACGCTGATGGGCTTCCTGGTCGGTGCGCTGGCGGCCGGTCTGCTCGGAGACCGGATCGGCCGGCGCCGGGTGATGATGTACGCCCTGGTGCTCTACGCGTCGGCCTCGGTGGTGGCCGCGTTCGCGCCGAACTGGCCGGTGCTGTTCGCGTTCCGGGTGATCGCCGGCATCGGCACCGGCGCGGAGAGCGCCATCATCGCGCCGTTCCTCTCCGAGTTCGTACCCAGCCGGTTCCGCGGCCGCTTCATCGGGTCGCTGGCCGGCTTCTTCGCCTTCGGGTTCGTGTTCGCCGCGCTGTTGGGCTACTTCCTGGTGCCGCCGCTCGCGAACGGCTGGCGGATCGTCCAGCTGGTCACCGCGCTGCCCATCGTGATGGTGCTGTGGTGGCGCCGGTCCCTGCCGGAGTCACCGCGCTACCTGCTGGCGAAGGGCCGGGTCGAGGAGGCCGAGGCGGTCGTCGGCCGGCTCGAGGAGCAGGTGCGGCGGGCCACCGGCCGGCCGCTGCCGGAGATCAGTGCCACCGAGCGGACCGCCGAGCGGGTGGCCGGGCCGGCCGGGCAGGGGCTCGCGGCGGTGCTCTGGCTGTGGCGCGGCGCGATGGCCCGGCAGACCGCGACCACCTGGACGCTGTGGTTCTCGATCACCTTCGCCTACTACGGCTTCTTCACCTTCATCCCGTCACTGCTGATCCTGCAGGGCCTGACGATCACCAAGAGCTTCGGCTACTCGATCGCCATCTACCTGGCGCAGATCCCCGGCTACTACTCGGCGGCGTTCGTCTCGGAGCGGCTGGACCGCAAGTGGACGATCGGCGCCTACCTGTCCGGTGGCGCGCTGTCCGCGTTCGGGCTGGCCACCGCGGCCGGCAACACCCAGCTGCTCGTGTTCGGCATTCTGCTGTCGTTCTTCATGAACGGCACCTACGCCTGCCTGTACAGCTACACCCCGGAGGTGTACCCGACCGCCGTGCGGGCCACCGGGATGGGCGCCGCGTCCGCGTTCGGCCGGGTCGGCGGCATCCTGTCGCCGCTGATCATCGGCAGCGCGTACTCGAGTCTCGGGTTCTTCGGGGTGTTCGTGCTGACCTGCGCGGTGCTGGCGGTCGGTGTGCTGGCGGTGTCGACCCTGGGCGTGTCCACCGCGGGCCGCACCCTGGAGGACATCACCGCGCAGACCACCGGCACCGCCGCGCCCGCCGGGCCGGCCCCGCCCGCTCACTGATCCGGCACATATCTGATTCTCATGATCCACGGGCCTCGGCCGGCGTAACGTCGCTGGGGTGCGTGGTGTGCGGTGGGGGCGGGTTCGGGGCGGTGCGCTCTGGACCCCGGGATTGGTCCTGACGATGTCGGTCGCCCTGCTCGGGGCCTGCGCGGGTTCGGGGGTCGACGCGTCGGCCTACGACGCGACGCTCTGGCCCCAGCGCCCGGTCGTGGACCTCAGCTACGAGATGGCACCCGACCTGCGCACGGCGACCGGCCGGGAGTCGGTGGTCTTCACCCCGGACGCCAGGGTCTGCGAGCTGGTGTTCCGGGCCTGGACGAACAACCCGACGACCGCCGCGAACGGTGCTTCCCTGCGGGTCACCGGTGCCGCGGTGGACGGCCGCGAGGTGCCCGGGCAGGTCCTCCCCGCGGGTGCCCCGGACGGCGCCCCCGGCACCCTGATCAGCATCCCGCTCGCGCAGTGTGTGAACGCCGGCCAGTCGGTGCGCGCCGACCTGGGATTCCAGGTCGCACTCGGCAAGGACTCGGACGAGCGTGTCGGGTACTCCAGCACCGGGCCGACGTCCTGGATCGGCAGCGGGTTCCCGCTGCTGGCCTGGATCCGGGGCTCCGGCTGGGCCCGCGACCCGGCGGTGGCGATGAACGGCGAGACCGCGGCGAGCGAGGAGTTCAACCTGCGCAGCCTCTCGGTGACCGCGCCGTCCGACTTCCAGGTGCTCGGTACCGGCACCGCGGCCGGGCAGGCGGCAGGCAGCTCGCCGGGCACCACGACGCACCGGTTCACCGCGGCGTCGGTGCGCGACGTCTCGATCGCGGTCGGCCGCTACGCCATGCTCGAGCGCGACATCAACGGCGTGCGGCTGCACGTGGGTACCCCGGCCGAGGGCAGCCATGTCGACGCGCAGACCTGGGCCGCCGAGATCAGCAGGGCGGTCACCGCGCTCTCCGACCACTTCGGCCCGTTCCCCTATCCGGACCTGTGGGTCACGGTCACCCCGGAGCCCGGCGACGGCACCGAGTTCCCCACGGCCATCCAGTTCAGCGACGCCAAGAAGAGCGACCTGCGCGCCCTGGTCAGCCACGAGGTGTCGCACCAGTGGTTCTACTCGCTGGTCGGCAACAACCAGGCCGAGCACCCGTGGCTGGACGAGACGCTGGCCACCGTCGGCGAGGCGCTCGTCGGCGGCGACGCCAGCTCCTACGCCTACGACGACACCCCGGAGCGGGTGGTCGGTCTGATGGGCCAGCCGATGAGCTACTGGCCCAGCCGGGGCGGCAACGACCGCTACACCGAGGCGGCCTACAACCAGGGCGCGGCGGCGCTGCTCAAGGCCCGCTCGGAGATCGGCGCGGACCGGTTCGACAGCGAGCTGCGGTCCTACATCAAGGCGAACGCGCACCGGGTGGCGACGCCCGACGACTTCGCCCGCGCCTTCTCCGGTGACCAGGCGGTGCTCGGTCTGCTGCGCACGGCCGGTGCATTCGCCAACTGATCCTTTCGTTGACCCGCGCGGCCGGGGCGGGGCCTACCATCGGGTCAGAGATCAGTCGGACCGGCTTCGGGGTGAGGCATGACCAGCACGGATGTTCCGACGACCGACGAGGGCGCCTACGCCGACCTGGCGGGCCTCGCGGCGGCTCCGCTGTGGCGGCAGTACGGCGACCTGATGCCGGCCCAGCCGGTGAGCCCGGCCGTGGCGCACCTGTGGCCCTATGCGCGGCTGCGGCCGCTGGCGCTGCACTTCAGCACGGCGCTGTCCATCGCCGAAGCCGAGCGGCGGGTGCTGATGCTGGTCAACCCGGGCCTGACCGACCCGCCGGCCACGGTGAACACCCTGTTCGCCGGCATCCAGATCATCATGCCGGGGGAGACCGCGCGGACCCATCGGCACAGCGCGAACGCATTCCGGTTCATCATCGAGGGCGACGGCGCGGTCACGACGGTCAACGGCGAGCGGCTGCGGATGCACCCCGGCGACCTGCTGCTGACCCCCGGCTGGCACTGGCACGACCACGCCCACGACGGCGACACCCCGATGATGTGGCTCGACGGGCTGGACTACCCGCTGGTCAACAGCCTGCACGCGGGGTTCTTCGAGATCTACGACCACCCGGCGCCACCGCCGAGGACCCCGGATGAGCTGTCCACGCGGCAGTTCATGCACGGGCGGCTCAACCCGACCTGGCTCACCCCCGACACCGAGCACCCGAAGGTCTCCCCGGTCGGCAACTACCCCTGGGCCGAAACCGAGCGGGCCCTCGCCGCGATCGCCGACGACGCCCAGGGCAGCGCCGCCGAGGGCATCCTGCTCGAGTACACCAACCCGTGGACCGGCGGCCCGGTGCTACCGACCATCGGCGCCCGGATCGCCCGGCTGCGCGCCGGGTTCACCGGCCTGCCCCGCCGCCACACCGCCAGCACCATCTACCACGTGGTCTCCGGCTCGGGCGCCACCACCGTCGGTGACACCCGGCTCGACTGGTCCGAACGGGACATCTTCTGCGTGCCCGGCTGGGCCCAGTACTCCCACCAGGTACCCCCCGGCAGCGACGCAACCCTGTTCTCCTACACCGACGAACCAGTACTGCGCACCCTGGGCCTCTACCGCGAACAGTGGCTCTGAACCGCCGCGGCGAGCGGGTCTGAGTCGGCGCGGTGAGCCGGTCGTGGAACGCCCACGCCTTCCGAACAGGACACACAGCACCGCCGTAACGCTGGCGGTAACGCCCTGTCACCGACGGGGCGGCCCGGTGTCGACCTGGCGCGACTGGCGCCGTCCCTTGTCACCGAGACCCACGTCAGTCCGCTATTTTTCGCCGCAAACCGGACTCACGTCGACCTCGACGTAGCCCCTCCCCAGGTCAGCAGCCTTGCTCAATCTGCCGATCACCGACTGTGACGGCCGCGGCCCAGCCCGACCACAGACCGATGCATCGCAGGGCTTGTGTCGTCTTCGGAGTGGCCGCTACCTGGGTTGTATCGGCCACTCCGATAACGTCGCGCGGCGCCGACTGGGCGGCCGCGCAGCAGAGCATGCATTGTTCAGACCGTTCCTAGTGCCCCGCCGGAAATCTGCGCAATAATCCGGCACCCAGATGACGCCTGGCGGCGTTGCCGCCCTGGCGAATACCCCGGTATGAGCAGCGGGCGGCGCCTTGCCAGCCGCCACCTGGATCCCCGGACTTATCACACGAATTTCCGACGCGGGACACTAGACGGCGGCCGGCGGCTTGCTGAGCGCGGTGAGCAGGTCGGTGCCCACCGGCACGCCGAGGCCGGTGCACGCGTCCCACCCCGGCCCGGCCCGGTAGGCGCCGTTGGCGCCGGTCGTGATGTCGCGGAACCCCTGGCTCACCACGCCGGCCCGCACCCGGGCGTACAGCGCGGGCGCCAGCAGCCCGGGCCGCTGACCGGTCGCCTGGGCCAGCCGGGCCACCAGCGCGGCCCAGAGCGGAGCGACCGCGCTGGTACCGCCGATGACCGTGTTCGAGCCGTCGACCCGCACCTGGTAGCCGGTCTGTGGGTCGGCCACGGCCGCCACGTCCGGCACACCCCGGCCGCCCTGACCGGGGGCGCCGTTGCGGGCCGGCACACCCGCGCCGTTCTGCCAGGCGGGCAGCGGGAAGGCCGCGCTCACACCGCCCCCGGTGGCCCCGCCGCCGGTGCCGTTGTTCCACACGGTCTCCTCGGTCACCGCGCCGGTCCGGGTGTCGGCGACCAGCCGGGTGCCGCCGCATCCCAGGGTGTGCGGGCTGGACGCCGGGAAGTCGACGTGCGCGCGGCCGTCGGGGGCCCGGTCGCTGCTGCCGTCGTCGCCGGCGGCCGCGGTCACCGTGACCCCGAGCGCGGCCGCGTCGGCGATCGCCTCGTCCAGCGCGGTACGGGCCTGTGCCGTCCAGCTGTCCTCGCTGGCGCCCCAGCTGATGCTGATCGCGGCCGGGGTCGGCGTGGCGTGCGCCGCCTGGGCCACCGCGTCCACGAAGCCGGCGTCGGAGTTCGGCGCGAAGTAGACGACGATGTCGGCCGCCGGGGCGAGGGCGCCGGCCACCTCGATGTCGAGCATCACCTCGCCGTCCGCGCCCTGCGGGTCCCGCCCCGGTGCGTTCGCCGCGCCGTCCACCCCGACCGCGCTGACCGAGGGGGTGCGCAGGCCGAGACCGCTGAAGTAGGCGTCCAGGTCGCTCTGCTGGTAGCCGCCGCCCAGCTCCACGATGGCGATGGTCTGGCCGGCGCCGTCGGTGTTCGGCGGGAACCGGTAGATCTGGCCGAGCTGCGGCGGCGTGTAGCTCTGGGAGACCGCCCTCGGGTGCGCGACCTGGAACCGGGGACTCGCCTGCGGCCGGTCGTCGAGACCGAGCACGGCGGTCACCACGCCGTCCCAGGCGGCCGGGACACTCAGCTCGCCGGTGCGGTACCGGTGGGCGATCTCGGTGCCGCCCGGGCCGGGCCGGTTCACCTGGCGCAGCTCGGTGCCGAACATGCCGGACAGCGTCTCGGCGCTGCCGCGCAGCCGCACCTGGCGGGCGGCCGGGTGCACGGCCAGCACCTCGACCCCCTGGCGGGCAGCCTCGGCGGTGACCAGGTCAAGGTCTGCCGGGTCGGCGCCGTACCGCTCGGCGAACTCCTCGGGCGCGATCGCGGCAGCCGCGACCAGCGAGGGCAACGCGGACCGCCGCCGCAGCACCACGGTCACCTCGACATCGGTGTCCGCCGGGACGGCCGACGTTTCCGTCCAGGCCGCCACGGCGCCCCGCGCGCTGCCGGGTAGCGCCACCAACCGAGGGCCGTTCGGCACCTGAGCCACCTCCGTGTTGTTCTTGGAGTGGCGCATTCTGCCAGGCGACTGCGACACCCACAGAGCGTGGACTGAGAGGCTGGACAGATCACCCGGTGATCGTCCTAAGGAGTGGGAGGTCGGCATGGCACTGCCCTCGCTGAGCGAGCTGGACCAGTACAAGGCGGAACCCTTCGCGCCGGGCTACCCGGAGTCCGCGAGGACCTTCTACAGCCCCGTCGACCAGGTGCACGAGGCACTCAAGCTCACCGTCATCCGGGACGCCCTCGTCGCGGCGGAGGCAAGGAACCGGGTGGACATCATCCACGACGACATGCTCAAACAGATGGCGGCGGCCGCCCAGCAGGGGGGTGCTCCTAGCTAGCGCAGTCTCATGGCGTCCGGGAAGACGAAGTAGAACAGCAGGGCGATCAGGATCAGATAGGCCAGGATGACCAGCGTCCAGGGCATGTTGTAGCGGATGACGTCGCCCTCCTTGCGGACCATGGACGTCGTCGCCACCCCCACACTGGCCGTCTGTGGGGCCACCGGTTTGCCGACCTCGGCGCCCACCGAGTTCAGCGCCGGGAACAGCAGCACCGGGGCGCCGAGCAGCTTGCCCACGGTGAGCTGGAACGCACCGAAGACCGCGTTCGACGAGGTGTTGCTGCCGGACAGCGCCACCGCGATCCAACCGAGCACCGGGGCCAGCACCGCGTACACCGGGCCGATCTTGGCGAATCCGTTGGCCATGGAGTTGGCCATCCCGGCGTAGTTGAAGACGTTGGCCAGCCCGAAGATGAACGGCGCGACCAGCAGCGCGCCCCACATCTGCCGGAACGTCTCCCGGAAGGTGCGCGCGAGCTGGCTCACGGTGGGGCGCAGGAACGCCACCACGAGCAGCCAGGCCACCAGGATCGCGGTGCCGGCCACGAACGGCGCCCACTTGAAGCTCACGCTGGTGATCTTGTAGTCCAGCGAACTGATCGCCTTCACGGCCGGCGCGAACGGCGTGTAGCCGGGCAGAGGCGACCAGGGCCCGGTCCAGACGACCACCACCGCGACCAGGATCCCGAACGGCACCAGCCCGCGCACCGCCGCGCGGGTGCTGATCCGGTCGCCGGCCTCGGCGGCGCCGGGACCGGTGCGGATGGTCGCCGGCTCGAGCGGGACGCCGCCGAAGCCGAGTGGCACCTTGGGCTGCCAGAACTTCAGGAACACCAGCAGCGCGGCGAAGCACACCAGCGAACCGACCACGTCGGGCAGGTACGGGCCGAGGAACTGCGACGTCGGGAACTGCCCCGCGATGAACCCCAGCGCGCCCACCACGCCGAGCGGCCAGCCGTCGCGCAGACCTCGGCGGCCGCTGACCAGGTAGATCAGTACGAACGGCGGCAGCAGCGCCAGGATGGCGACGATCTTGCCGATGGACGCCGACAGCTCCATCAGCGGCAGCCCGGTGACCGCGGCGAGACCGATGATCGGGGCACCGAGCGCACCGTAGGAGACCGGGGCGTTGTTCGCGATGGCCGCCACCCGGATCGCCGCCAGATCGGCCACCCCGAGCGCGATCAGGATCGGCGCGACGACCGCCCACGGGTAGCCGAAGCCGACCAACCCCTCCATCAGGGCACCGAACGCCCACGCCATCAGGATGGTCTGCACCCGGATGTCCGCCGTGGCCTGCTGGATCAGCCACTGCTTGAACGCCTCGAACGCGCCGGTGGCCACCATCGTGTTATAGATGATCACGCCCCAGAGCACGATCCAGTCCACCGACCACAGACCGGTCAACATGCCGAGCCCGTACGCCTCGAAGCTCTCCGCGGGTGGGGCCTGCCAGACCATGACGGCGAGCGACAGGGTCACCACCGCGCCGAGGATCACCGCCGGCAGGGCGGAGAACCGGAGACCGGCCAGCAACACCAGCAGGACGGCGACCGGGACCATCGCGACCAGGGTGCTGGCGAACACTGACCCGAGCGGGTCGACCATCTGCAGGAAGGGCGGCACGTCCTACCTCCCGGTCTCAGCGATCATGTGTCCACGATGAGCTGGAGTCGATCACTGCGCAAGTGGGGTGTCGGCGTGTCACCGGTGTAGGTGTGTCGCACTCACCGTCATGACCAGGTGGATCCGCTCCGGTGATCCCGCCGAGCGCAGCGTCAGCGCCCAGCCGTCGGCGGCGGTGCTGCCCGCGGTGGTGCTGCCCACGGCGGTGTGCAGCGCCACCGCGGTGGGCAGCACCACCGGTGCGCGGAACACCACGTCGACCGCGTAGGCCTCGGGCAGCCGCCCCTGCAGGGTGGACAGGCAGCGGGCGGCGGTCCACATGCCGTGCGCGATGGCGCCGGGGAAGCCGAACAGCCGCGCGGTCAGCGGATGCAGGTGGATCGGGTTCACGTCGCCGCTGACCGAGGCGTAGCGGCGCCCGGTGTCGCCGGCGAGGTCCCAGCGGGCCGACAGCGGGGCGGTGACCTCCGTCGGTTCCGGCTCGTCCGGCTCGGTCGGGGACGCCTGGGCCGTGGCACCGCGGGACAGGTAGCCGCTACGGGCCCGCCAGACCGGTTCGCCGTCCACCGAGACGTCGGCGACCAGGTCCACCTGGGCGCCGCGCGGGTGCGGCCGCAGCCGCTCCGCGCGCACCCGCAGCTCCAGCGGCTCGTCGGCCCCGATCGCCCGGTACAGCCGCATCCGCTGCCGCACGTGTACCAGCCCGGGCAGCCGCAGCGGGAAGCCGGCCCCGGTCATCAGCTTGATCTGCGCGCCGAACGCCAGGACCTGCGGGTAGGTCACCGGCAGGGTGCCGTCCACGGCGAAGCCGCAGACCCGCGAGTAGGCCGCCAACTGATCGGTGTCGACCCCCGGCAGGGACAGCGCGAGCTCGCGGTCCGGCAGCACACCGCCACCGCCGCGCCCGGGCAGCAGCGCCACCGCGTACCTCGGCCCGAGCCGGGGGGTCCCGCTGAGGCGCTCGGTGGTCGGTCCGTCGCTTCCGCGCCGGCCGGTTTCGGACATGTCAGGCCCCCAGCAGACTCTGGCCGCACACCCGCACGACCTGGCCGGTCACGCCGCCGCTGCCCGGCTCGGCCAGCCAGGCCACCGTCTCGGCGACGTCCACCGGTTCACCACCCTGGTGCAGGCTGTTGATCCGCCGGCCGGCCTCCCGGGTGCCGAACGGCATCGCGGCGGTCATCTCGGTCTCGATGAAACCGGGCGCCACCGCGTTGACCGTGATGCCCTGCCCGGCCGCGCGCGGGGCGAGCGCGCGCACCATGCCGATGACGCCGGCCTTGCTGGCCGCGTAGTTGGTCTGGCCCCGGTTGCCGGCGATGCCGCTGGTGGAGGCCACCGAGACGATGCGCCCGCCGGTCCGTAGCGGAGTCTCCGGTGCCAGCAGGGCGGCGTTGAGCTCCAGCTGGGCGCGCAGGTTGACCGCGAGCACCGAGTTCCACCGGGCGTCGTCCATGTTGACCAGCAGCTTGTCCCGGGTGATGCCGGCGTTGTGCACGATGACGTCGACGCCGCCGAGTCGCCCGGTGACGTACTCGCTGAGCCGGTCCGCCGCGTCCGGGGTGGTGATGTCCAGCTGCAGGGCGAGGCCGCCGATCCGGTTCGCGGTCGCGGCCAGCGCCTCGCCCTGGGCCGGCACGTCCAGACACACCACGGTCGCGCCGTCGCGGGCGAACACCTCGGCGATGGCGGCGCCGATGCCCCGTGCCGACCCGGTGACCACCACGACCCGGCCGGCGTGCGGCGGGGCGCCCGCGTCGGTATCCGGTGAGGCGCCACCGGCTGATCCCGCCGCGCCGACCCGGACGACCTGGCCGTCCACGTAGGCCGACCGCGCGGAGAGCAGGAAGCGCACCGTGGAGTCGGTGTCGGCCGGGGCGGCCTCGGTGGACACCTGCACCAGGTTCGCGGTGGCACCGTCGCGCAGCTCCTTGGCGACCGACCGGATCAGCCCGTCCAGCGCCTGCCGGGCGGCGGCCGCCGTGATGTCGCCGGCCTGCTCCGGCGTGCCGGCCAGCACCAGCACCCGCCCGCACGGCCGCAGCCGGCGGATCCCGCTGCCCAGGAGCTCCTGTGCCACGGACAGCTCGTGCAGCGTGTCCAGCCCGGTGGCGTCGAGCACCAGGGCACCCAGCCGGGCGTCCGGCTCGACGACCTGGTCGACCTCCGGCAGCGTCAGCACGTGGTCGGCGAGCTTGCCGGTGCCCGCCGTGGCGAGGCGCACCGGTCCGTCGGTGAGGGACTGACCGGGGCGGTACCGGCGCAGCTGTGCCGGCCGGGGCAGGCCCAGCTGGCGGCTCAGCGGCCCGCCGATCCGGCCGTTTGCCAGCATCCGGTACCAGTCGCTGCTGGTCCGGGCGTTGCCGGTGTCGCTCACGGCGCCTCCAGGATGGCTACCACGCCCTGCCCGCCGGCCGCGCAGATCGAGATGAGGCCGCGGCCGGAGCCCTTCTCGGCGAGCTGCTTGGCCAGCGTGGCCACGATCCGCCCACCGGTGGCCGCGAACGGGTGGCCGGCGGCCAGCGACGAGCCGACGACGTTGAGCCGGGTGCGGTCGATGGGGCCCAGCGGTGCGTCGAGCCCGAGACGCTCGGTGCAGAACGCCTTGTCCTCCCAGGCCGCCAGGGTCGCCAGCACGGTCGAGGCGAACGCCTCGTGGATCTCGTAGAAGTCGAAGTCCCGCAGCGTCAGCCCCTGGCGGGCGAGCATCCTGGGCACCGCGTACGCCGGCGCCATCAGCAGACCCTCACCGCCGTGCACGTAGTCCACCGCGGCGGTCTCGGCGTCCACCAGGTGGGCCAGGACCGGCAGTCCGCGCTCGCGGGCCCACTCGTCGCTGCCCAGCAGTACCGCCGAGGCGCCGTCGGACAGCGGCGTCGAGTTCCCGGCGGTCATGGTGCCGCCGGCACCGCCGAAGACCGGCTTGAGCTTGGCCATCGCCTCGACGCTCGCGTCCGGGCGCAGCGTGGCGTCCCTGGACAGGCCCAGGTAGGGGGTGACCAGGTCGTCGAAGAAGCCCCGGTCGTAGGCCGCGGCGAGGTTCCGGTGGCTGGCCACGGCCAACTCGTCCTGCTCGGCGCGCCCGATCTCCCACTCGGCGGCGGTGATCGCGGCGTGCTCGCCCATGGACAGCCCGGTCCTCGGCTCGGCGTTGCGCGGCAGGTCCGGCACGATCTGCCCGGGCCGCAGCTTGGCCAGTGCGGCCAGCCGGTCACCCAGCGAGCGGGCGTGGTTGAGCTCCATCAGCACCCGGCGCAGCTCGTCGTTCAGCGAGACCGGTGCGTCGCTGACCGAGTCCACCCCGCCGGCGATGCCGCTCTCGATCTGGCCGAGCGCGATCTTGTTGGCCACCAGCACGACGGTCTCCAGGCCGGTGCCGCAGGCCTGCTGCACGTCGTAGGCCGGGGTGGCGGGGGAGAGCCGGCTACCCAGCACGGACTCCCTGGTGAGATCGCGGTCCCTGCTGTGTTTGAGCACCGCGCCGCCGGCCACCTCGCCGAGCCGCTCGTCGCGCAACCCGAAGCGGGCCACCAGCCCGTCCAGCGCGACGGTCAGCATGTCCTGGTTGGAGGCCTTTGCGTAGTGCCCGCCGGCGCGGCCGAACGGGATCCGGTTGCCGCCGATGACCGCGGCGCGCCGGGACTCCGCGCGGCGTGACCTGTCCGCCATACCGATCTCCTTCCGAGCCTGTGTACGCATTCCTACTCGCCGGTAGCATGCGGCGCGACGTGACGCCGCGCACCAGTGGTTCACCCACCCGCACTACGGGGTACCCAATCCCGGCAATGATCCACAGACCGCGGCCGTGCCGACTTCGCGCCGACCCAGTTGGTGGGACAGTTCAACTGATCGGGGATCGTGGCCAGGGCCGGCCAGCTCGATCTCGTATCGGAGGGATCATGAGTAGCACCGCGACCGTTTCGTCCGAGCTGCCCGCCAAGGTCGACAGCGAGGCGCTGCGCACGCTGCTGGACGGGCGCTGGGCATCGGTCCGGGCGGACGTGCGCGCCCAGCTGGGCCAGCGCCGGCTGCACCCGGACCCGGACTGGACCACCGAGCAGCACCGGGCGTACATCACCGACCTGGCCCGGGAGCTCGCCGCGAGCGGCCACACCGCGCTGGGCTTCACCAGCGAGCACGGCGGCGAGGACGACATCGGCGGCTCGGTGAACTCGATCTCGATGCTGGCCTACGCCGACCTGTCGCTGATGGTGAAGGCCGGGGTGCAGTGGGGGCTGTTCGGCGGCGCCGTGCAGGCGCTCGGCACCGACGCGCACCACCGGAAGTACCTGCCCGCGATCATGAGCTTCGAACTGCCGGGCTGCTTCGCGATGACCGAGACCGGGCACGGCAGCAACGTCGCCGCCGCGGAGACCACCGCCACCTACGACGTGGCGGCCGGTGAGTTCGTGGTGCACAGCCCGACCCCGTCGGCGCGCAAGGACTACATCGGCAACGCGGCACGCGACGGCCGGCTGGCGGTCGTGTTCGCGCAGCTGATCACCCCCGCCGGCGGGCACGGGGTGCACGCACTGCTGGTGCCGATCCGGGACGCCGACGGCCGGCCGTGCCCGGGGGTGACGATCTCCGACTGCGGGCGCAAGGCCGGGCTCAACGGGGTGGACAACGGCCGGCTGGTCTTCGATTCGGTGCGGGTGCCCCGCGAGGCGCTGCTCAACAAGTACGGCGACGTGGCCCCGGACGGCACCTACTCCAGTCCGATCGAGAACGAGAGTGCCCGGTTCTTCACCATGCTCGGCACCCTGGTGCGGGGCCGGATCAGCGTGGCCGGCTCGGCGGCCAGCGCCACCCAGTCCGCGCTGACCATCGCGGTGCGCTACGGCCAGCGGCGGCGGCAGTTCGAGGCGCCGGGCCGCGACGGCGAGATCGTCCTGCTGGACTACCTCAGCCACCAGCGCAAGCTGCTGCCCGCGCTCGCCAAGAGCTACGCGCTGCACTTCGCGCAGGAGGAGCTGGTCCGGATGCTGCACGAGGTGCAGTCCGGCGGAACCCGGGACGAGGCGGCGCAGCGTGAGCTGGAGGGGCTCGCCGCCGGCATGAAGGCGGTCACCACCTGGCACGCCACGCACGCCATCCAGGCCTGCCGGGAGGCGTGCGGCGGCGCCGGCTACCTCGTCGAGAACCTGTTGCCGCAGCTCAAGGCCGACACCGATGTGTTCACCACGTTCGAGGGCGACAACACGGTGCTGCTGCAGCTCGTCGCCAAGGGGCTACTCACCGAGTACCGGGACCACGTCGGCGACCTGAACACGCTGGGGATGATCAAGTTCATCACCGAGCAGGTGGTGGACACGATCGCGGAGCGGACCGCCGCGCGCGGCCTCGCGCAGCGGTTCAAGGATCCGGCTCCGGACGACGCCGAGTGGCACCACGAGCTGTTGGCCGACCGGGAGGAGCACCTGCTGGCCGGGCTGGCACGCCGGCTGCGCCGGGCCGGTGAGCCGGACGCCGACGCCTTCGCGGTGTTCAACGCCGCCCAGGACCACCTCTTGTCGGCCGCCTCGGCGCACGTGGACCGCTGGGTGCTGGACGGGTTCACCGCCGGGTTGGCCCGCTGCGACGACGACGGGGTCACCGCACTGCTGACCCGGGTCCGCGCGCTGTACGCGCTGAGCGTGGTCGAGGCGGACCGCGGTTGGTTCCTGGAGCACGGGCGGCTGACCGCGGGCCAGGCCAAGGCGGTCACCGCCACGGTCAACGAGCTCTGTGCGGAGCTCCGGCCGTACGCCGACACGCTGGTGGACGGGTTCGGTATCCCGGACGCCTGGGTGGACGCGGTCATCCTGCGGTAGGTGCTCCGGCCTGGACTCTGAAGGAATGCCCAGCAGCCACCTCGTCGGCGGCCGGAGGCTGAGCGCACTGGGGGCGGACGCCCTCCGGGAGGACACCAAACACCGCGGTAATGCTCTTGGTGACGCCGCGTCACCGACAGGACCGGCCAGGTGTCGAACCGAGAGCGTCCCCGGACTCAGGATCGTCACCGAGACCAACTTGAGTCCGGAAAATCTCGATGAAGACCGGACTTCAGGCTGATGTCGGCGTAGCCGAACCCCAGGTCAGCGGCCTGATTCGACCGATCGGTGACTAACTGTGACCGCCGACGGCGCCGGCTGGGCGCCTCGCCGCGGAGCATGCGCCGCGCCGAGCGTCCTAGCGCTGATGGGTGGGGTGCCCCCGTCCACACCCCACCCGCTCAGCCGCTCGCGCGGAGCTGGGTGCGGGCCCGCAGGTCCAGCTCGATCTGCTCCAGGCTGCGGCCCTTGGTCTCCGGGACGAGCCACAGCGTCAACCCGAACAGCACCACGTTGATCCCCGCGAAGACGAACATCGAGCCGCCGACACCCAGCGACTTCGCGTCTGAGATCAGCGGGAAGACGGCACTGACGATGCCGGTCGCGGCCCACAGCACGACGCTGCCGACCCCCATGCCGGCGGCCCGCAGCCTGAGCGGGAACACCTCGGCCATCATCACCCAGACGACCGCGCCCCAGCCGAGCTCGTAGCCCACCAGGTAGAAGATCATCATGACCAGCATCAGGATGCCCCGGGTGCCGGTGTCATGGACGTTGAGCACGACCAGTCCGGCCGCCGTGAGCGTCACCACCATGATCACATTGCCGATCAGCAGCAGCGGTTTGCGGCCCCACCGGTCGACCACGAAGACCACCCACGCGGTGAACAGGAACTTGGTGATCCCCAGCACTACCCCGGCCAGCAGCGCGGCCTGGGTGGCGAAGCCGAGGGCCAGGAGCATCGTCGGGAAGTAGGCGTTGATCGCGTTGACCCCGCTGAACTGCTGCCCGACGGCGAGCAGGAGTGTCACGATCAACATCGGCCGCACCCACGGGGCGAACAGGTCGCGGACGCGGGCCTTCTGCTCGGTGTCCAGCCGGATGACCTCGCGAATGGTGGCGATCTCCTCGTCGAGGTCCGCGGTGCCGCCGTGCGAGCTGATCAGCACCGAGCGCGCCTCGTCCTCGCGGCCGTTCTTCACCAGCCAGCGCGGCGTCTCCGGCAGGACGACCAGGCCGAGGAGCAGGACGATCGCCGGGACCAGAGCGCCGGCGAACATGGCGCGCCAGTTGGCCGACGGCCCGAGGCCGAAGCTGACCAGGAACGCGATCAGGATGCCCAGCACGATGAAGATCTGGTTGAGCGCGCCCATCGCACCGCGCAAGCGCGCCGGCGCCAGCTCGGACAGGTAGGTCGGCACCGTGGACGAGGAGAGTCCGATGCCGAGGCCGATGATCAGCCGGGACACGGTCAGCAGGCCGAAGCTCGGCGAGAAGGTGGCCGCGATCGTTCCGATGATCACGATCACGGCGGCCACCATGATCGTGTGCCGCCGGCCGAGCCGCTCGTTCGTCCTGGTGGAGGCCAGGGCGCCGCCGATGGCCCCGACCGAGAGGCTGGCCGTGATCACACCCTTGTCGAAGCTGGTCAGCTGCCAGACCTTGCTGATGAAGGGCAGGACACCGGAGATGACGCCGAGGTCGTAGCCGAACAGGATGCCGCCGAGCGCGCCGAAGAAGTACAGCGTGGTCCGGCTGATCTGGCGCCGAAGGGGCGAGGTCTGCGTCATTTGCCGAGCGCCTCTTTCTGTGGTCCAGGCCACCCAGGGGACGGCCCCACAGTCACATGCCGCGCCCGGGCGGACAAGACAAATGGCGATAACAATTCAGAAATCTGATTATTGTTCACATATGTGAAGACCTAGGCCGCCATCCCGGTTAGGTCGGCCGCCGCACAGTCGTGATCACTTGCCGGCTAGCCTCACCGCGTTGCCACCGATGGGGCTGCCAGGGGAGAACATGCCGCTGAGACCCCGGTGAGGAGATGCGTGCCGTGGTCATTTCCGGACTGCTGGTGAAGGCTCTGGCCGTCGCGGCGGTGACGATCCCCGCCGTCCTCGGCGGGGCAGCCGCGGCGGCGGCCGCCCCGGGGACACAACCGGCTGTGGCGCCCGTGCCCGCCGCGACCGGTTCGACCTGCGGCGACCCGGCGGAGATCCTCGACCTCACCAACTGGAAGGTCACGCTCCCGGTCAGCGGCCCGGACAACGACCCGAAGAAACCGCTCGAGGTGCTGCAGCCCGATCTGGACACCTACTCCACCTCGCCGTGGTTCGACGCGACGTCCACCTGCGATGCCGTGGTGTTCCGGGCGCCGGTCGACGGCGTGACCACCAAGGGCTCGAAGAACCCCCGGTCCGAGCTCCGGGAGATGGCCGACAACGGTTCGACCAACGCGAGCTGGTCCTCGACGGCCGGCACCCACAGCATGGTGGTCGACGAGGCCTTCGTGCACCTGCCCTCGGTCAAGCCGGAATTGGTCGGCGTCCAGATCCACGACGCGGACGACGACATCTCGGTGTTCCGGCTGGAAGGTCGCAACCTCTACGTCACCAACGGAAACGACACCCACTACAAGCTCGTGACCAGTGACTACGTCCTGGGCACGAAGTTCGAGGCCAAGTACGTGGTGGCCGGCGGCAAGATCGAGGCCTACTACAACGGCGTGCTGCAGACGACCATCGCCGAGCGCTTCCGCGGCGCCTACTTCAAGGCCGGCGCCTACACCCAGGCGAACTGCGCCGACTCGTCGCCGTGCAACAGGGACAACTACGGCGAGACGATGGTCTACAGCGTCGCGGTCACCCACCACGTGACCCAGTGGGACCTGATCTGGGACTGGTTCACCACCTGGCTGCCCGTCGGTGTCGCGGCGGTCCTGGTGCTCGGGCTCGGGTACCTGATCTGGCGGCGGGTGCGGGTGCGCTGAGCCGTCGCGCGGCTGTTTCCGCCGGCGCGCCCACCCCGACCCGCGAGGTAACGTCAGACTCGATCAGCCGCGCCGCGGCCGACGCCGCGTTGGGTGTGGATGAGGGGTGCCGTTGATGGCCGTGCCGGTGATCTTGGACTGCGATCCTGGGCATGACGATGCGTTCGCCATCTGGCTGGCCGCCGGCGACCCGAACCTGAACCTGCTCGGCATCACCACGGTCGGCGGCAACGGCCAGCTCGCGCAGACCACCCGCAACGCGCAGGTCGTGTGCACCGTCGCCGGCATCCGGGACGTGCCCATCGCCGCCGGTGCGGACAGCCCGCTGACGCGCACGCTGCAGACGGCCGGCGACATCCACGGCGCGAGCGCGCTGGACGGGCCGGTGCCGCCCGAGCCGGACGTCGACCTCGACCCGCGCGGCGCGGTCCAGTTGCTGCACGACCTGCTGACCGACTCACCCCAGCCGGTCGTGGTGATCGCGACCGGGCCGCTGACCAACATCGCGCTGCTGCTGCGGATCCACCCCCAGGTCCGGACGAAGATCAAGGAGATCGCCTGGATGGGCGGCTCCACGGGCCGGGGCAACGTGACCCCCTACGCCGAGTTCAACTGCTGGGTCGACCCGGAGGCGGCCGCCGTGGTGGTGGCCGCCGGCCTCCGGTTCAGCATGGTCGGGCTGAACGTCACCCACCTGGCGCTGGTCACCCCGGAGGTGCTGGACCAGCTTGCCGCGGTCGGGAACGCCACCTCCGCGTTCGCGGTGGAGCTGCTGAAGTTCTTTCGCGCGAGCTATCAGGAGGCGGAGGGGATGGCCGCCCCGCCGCTGCACGACCCGGTCGCGGTCGCCCTGGTCGCGGTGCCGGAGATCGTCACCACGGTGCACACCAGGCTGGACATCGAGCTGCACGGCCCGGAGACGGTGGGCGCGACCAGCGTCGACCTGCACAACAAGCTGGGCCGCCCGGCCAACGCGCACGTGGCGGTGGACCTGGACGCGGACCGGTTCTGGAAGACCGTCGAGGACGCTATCCGGCGCATGCGTTAGCTCTGGGTGACCGCGTCGAACAGTGGGGAATCGTGGACGGTCGGCGGGTTCCCCGCCGGTGCGCTGGGCGTCTCGTTCCTGATCCCGAGGCCGGCGGCCGCCGAACTCGGCAGCGCCCCGGACCCGGCGGACACCGCCGCCGCGGCCTAGAAGGCCCCCCGAGCCACCCCGGACCGAGGGTCAGCCGATCCGGTGAAAACATACCTCGGCACCGAGAGCCCAATCATCGCCGGAATTGCGGGGCCGAATATCACGGATTTCCGCCGGACGGCGGCCCCTGGTAGCCGGGAGCGGAGGAGTCGTCCATGCCGACCTCGAAATGAATAGCCGGGTTGAGTTTGTTGCCGCTGACCTTTGCGCCGGTGCTCATATTCTGCAACGCGAATGCGTGGTCGTTGTCGCCTTCAAGGTCGTTGTTGGTGATCGTCAGGTTTTGTACGTCGTCGATCTGCAGCGCCTCACTGGCGTGGTTCTGGCAGTAGTTGTTGATGTAGGTGATGTCGCTGCTGGCACCGACCCCGCTGCCGTCCCCGGCCAGGCTGTGCGGGCCCTCCATGATCAGGCAGGTGTTGTCGATGTCCTCGCAGCGATTGCTGTCGATCACGACGTGCTGACTCGCCGGGCTGTCCGCGTCGGTGGAGAAGGTCTGCATGCAGTCGGCGTGCGCGTTGTTGAGGTTCTTGGTGTCACGCAGGGTGTTGTGCCGGATGGTGATGTTGTTGCCCCAGAACCGCAGCGCGTCGCCGTCGTCGCCGCGTGGGCTGATCGACGTCGAGTTCTCCAGGGTGATGTTGCTGCCGGTGAGCGAGATACCCGGGGCAGCCGGATTGACTGCGTTGATGCCGGCGATCGAGACGTAGTCGGCGTTCACCGTGATGCCGTGCACGGTGCTCTGTCCGTTGCCCACGATCTTGATGGGAGAGCCGGCGGCGCCCGAGTTCTTCATCACGAGCCGCTTGTCCGCGATCACGCCCTGTACACAGATCGTGTCTCCGGGCAGTGCCTGCGTGGTGGCGGCCTCCAGGCTGGCGGCGTCGGTCGCGACGCTGGTACATCCGGTGGGTGCCGGCAGCGGGCGGATCGCCCCCCGGCCGTCCGGCGAGGTCGCGGGCACCGGACTGGTGCCCGTGGCGGGGGCGTGCACGGTGGGCGCCGGTGCGCCGCAGCCGGCCACCACCAGGCCGGCCGCCAGCAGTGCCGCGAGCAGCCCCACCGCTCCTCGGGGCCGCCCTCGACGGGTGCGCCCGACCACCGGAGCGCCCCGGCGGTCACCGGCGCTAGACAAGGCAGACATCCACACACTCCGATTACGCGGTTACCCGCGCTATTGCCGCGCGCGCGGCGTGACGACCGGCAACGGATGCACACCGCGGCCCCGCAATATTTTGGCACGTCTGATTTGACGGGGCGCCCAAAGCTGAAAGTTCTCTCACTCTTTCGAGTGCTATGGCGCACAGGCCACTGTGACCAGGGCGACTGTTCGACACAAGCTAGCCGTGGTAGACCGGAATTAGGTGTGTTTTGAGCGGCGCGGGAGGCAGTCGCATGTTGAGCGAACCGGAGCAGCGGGTGCTGCACGAGATCGAGCAGACGCTCGTGGCGAGCGATCCAGGGTTGGCCTCTCTCCTCGCCAATCGCCGGGTCGGCGAGCCGGGGCGGGTCGCCCGGGTGGTGCACGACGTGGTCTTCGTCGTCGCGGCGGTGTTGGGCCTCCTGTGCCTGGTGCTCGGCCAGATCGGCTCAGGCATGGTGGCGCTGCTGTTCGCGGTGCTGGTGCTGGAGGTACGGCGGGCGCGGTTCACCGTCCCGGCGGCACAGCCGACGACCGGTCAGTACCAGGCCTGACATCACTCGACCTCGGGGTCGGAATCGTCGTCCGGGGTGGTTGCGCTGACCGCGAGCACCCCGTCGACCTCGGTGAGGGCGGCGACCAGGTCCTCGTAGTCGCCCGAGCCGTGCAGCCCGATCACCACCGAGACCGCGTTGTGGTCACGCCGCTGGCGCTCGGACGCCCGGTTGCGCCGGGTCGAGTCCGCTTCGCCCAGCCCGATGGACGACTCGAGGTGCCGGGTGGTCAGCCGCGCGATCACCCAGCCCCGCGTGGTGCACGCGTTCAGTACCTGCCGCAGTAGTCCCCGGCCGTCCTCGTAGATGACCTCGATGAAGTGGGAGCGGGGTTGGTCGCGCCGCAGCCGCGCGGACAGCGGGGTGAAGCCGTACACGATCGCGAAGTAGCCGACCGTGGTGGCGAACGCGAGGATGGGCAGCCCGGCACCGGCGGCCATGCCCACGGCGGTGGTCAGCCACACCGCCGCGGCGGTGGTGAGCCCCCGGACCAGGTCCCGCTTGACGAAGATCAGGCCGCCGCCGATGAAGCCGATGCCGGACACGATCTGCGCGGCGACCCGGGACGGGTCCAGCGTGACGTGCTGGCCGAGCACATCGGTGAAGCCGTACTTCGACACCAGCATGATCAGCGCGGAGCTGAACCCGATCAGGGCGTGGGTGCGCAGCCCCGCGCTCTTCTGGCGGAGCTCGCGCTCGAGGCCGATCAGCGCGGACAGCACCAGCGCGACGCCCAGCTCGAACAGCTGAACCCAGCCCTGGCCGATCGGCTCACCCAGGAGTGATCCCATGGCACCTCTCTACCCTGCGCGCCCCGCTGGCAACGCTCCGGGGCCGGGGAGTGAGAGAACCGATGCCGGTCAGCTCGCGGTCGCCAGCGCGGCGACCTCCTCCGCGCACCCCCAGGACAGCGTGATCCCGGATCCGCCGTGCCCGTAGTTGTGGATCACCCGGGTGGCCCCGCCGGTGTCGGCGTCCAGCTCCAGGCGCACGGTCGGGCGGGCCGGTCGCAGGCCCACGATGTGCTCGAGCACCTCGGCGCCGGCCAGGGCGGGGACCAGGTCGCGGCAGCGCTCGAGGATGGCCCGTGAGGTGGCCGGGTCGACGCGGTCGTCCCAGCTGCCCTCGTCGAGGGTGCCGCCCAGGATGGCGTCCCGACCGCGCGGGTGGACGTAGGCCCGGCCGCCCGGGTGGTGCTCGTCGCGGACGGACATCCGCAGCCCGGGGTTGCGCACCCGGACGATCTGGCCGCGCACCGGAACGACGCTGAGGTCGCCGACCAGCTCCCGGGCGCCGAGCCCCGAGCAGTTGACCACCACCGGGGCATCGAGCTCCGCCAGCGATCCGACCCGGCGGTCCTCCAGTCGCCCGCCGCCGGCCTCGAACCGCGCCACCAGCCAGGGCAGGTAGCTGGGCATCTCGGCCAGGGGCACCACGAAGCGCAGCCCGTAGCGGTAGCCCGGCGGCAGCTCGGCCGGTGCCGCGGCGCGCACCCCGCCGACCGCCGAGGCCCACCACTGCTCGCCGGGTGGCTCGCGGAACAGCATCAGGCTCTCCCGCATCACGATGCCGGGCACACCCTGGGCGGCCTGCTCGGCGAGCGCCGTGTAGGTGCGGGCACCCCAGGCCAGGACCTTCTCCCTCGGCCCTGCCCTGGTGGGGAACCACACCGCGGCGGCCAGGTACGACGTGGACGCGACCGCCGGGCGCTCGCTCACGATCGTCACCCGCCGCCCCCGTGCCTGCAGCGCGAGGGCCGACGCCAGCCCGGAGATGCCGGCTCCCACCACCACCGCGTCCACCTGCTCGCTCACTCCGTCAGCTTGGCACCCCCGAGCCGACGCCGCGTCGGCCTGTTGCGGGCGCGGCACGTTGTTGCCGCGGCCTGTTGTTACCGAGCTGCACACCAGGCAGGTTGTTGCGGGTGCGGCACGTTGTTACCGAGCTGCACACCAGGCACGTTGTTGCGGGCGCGGCACGTTGTTACCGAGCTGCACACCAGGCAGGTTGTTGCGGGCGCGGCACGTTGTTACCGAGCTGCACACCAGGCACGTTGTTGCGGGCGCGGCCTGTTGTTACCGCGGCCTGTTGTTACCGAGCTGCACACCAGGCAGGTTGATGCGGGCCGCGGCCTGTAGTTACCGCGGCCTGTTGTTACCGAGCTGCACACCAGGCAGGTTGTTGCGGGCGCGGCCTGTTGTTACCGCGGCCTGTTGTTACCGAGCTGCACACCAGGCAGGTTGTTGCGGGCGCGGCCTGTTGTTACCGCGGCCTGTTGTTACCGAGCTGCACACCAGGCAGGTTGTGGGCGCCCGCGACCTGCCTCCTGTGCAGCTCGGTAACGAGCCCCCCGCGCGCCGGGCCCGCCCTGCGCGCCGGGCCGCCCGGCGCCGCGCCGCCGGGCCGCCCGGTGCCCGGCCGCCCGGCGCAAGCCCCCAGCGCGCCGGGCGGCGGCGGCGGGCCTAGAGCGAGGCGAGCCAGAACGGCCAGCGCGGGTCCGCCATCTTCAGCCGGGCCCGCAGCAGCTTCCACCGGCCGTACTTCGGGTAGTCGAAGTCCCACGAGGTGATCAGCGCGCCGTTCATGCAGCCCCACAGGCCCCACTTGACGTCGGCGAGCGCCCCGCAGACCTGGACCCGGGCGGTCACCGACCAGTCGGCGGAGCCGTAGTAGGCCTCGACGAGCTCCAGGAGCTGCCGCTCGGTGTAGAACATCTCCGTGGTGAGCACGGCGATCTCGTAGGCACGCTCGTTGTTGGACGCGAACTCGAAGTCGATCATTTTCAGCGGTAGGCCGTCGGCGACCAGGAAGTTGCCCGGCATCGGGTCGTTGTGGCACGGCACCAGGTCCAGCCCGGACGCCAGCATCGCCGCCTTCGCGGTCGCGTACTCGGCGAGCAGCGACCCGGCGTCCTCGGGCAGCGCGACACCCAGCTCCTCGACCTGCGCCAGGTGCTCGTCGGTCATGTCGAACACCGTCTTGGTCAGGCTCAGCGGGGCGGCGGAGTGCAGCGCGCGGTAGTGCTCGATGACGCTGTGCGCGAGCTCGAGCTGGGCGAAGTCGCCGCTGGTGCAGGCGCGGTACTCGTCCAGGAACTCGATCACCTCGATGCCACTGGTCGGGTCGAACAGCTCCACCTCGGGGCCGATGCCCAATGCGCTGGCCTGGCGGGCGGCCTGGTTGGCGACCGCCCGGTCGATGAAGGCCTCGCTGCCGGCCCCGGGGATCTTCATGATGTACCGCTTCGGTGCGCCCTCCACAGTCAGCAGCCAGTTGTTGTTCTGCAGCCCGCCGGAGACCGGCGCGTAGTGGATCCGCCGGCCGGACCACGCGCCGAGCCCCGCGAGCGCCTTCTCCACCGCCCGCTCCGCGTCGGTGCGCGCTGAACCGAGCGGCCGCCCAGCTGCATCCATCGTGGTCACCGCGCCCTCACAGGTTGCGTACCCGGTCGTCGAAGCGCGGGTCGCCCAACCCCGCCCGCGCCCGCAGGAACTGCCAGTCGGCGAACTTGGTGTACTCATGGGTGCCGGGCGACACGGTGCCGGCGTAACGGCCGAGCAGGCCCCAGCGCACGCAGTCGGCGATCCCGTACACCCGGCAGCGGTCGAACAGCGAGCCGTCCCAGGAACCCCAGTACATCTCGAACACCTCGCGCGCCGACCCGTCGAACGGCCGGATCTCCTGCAGGAGCACCCCGAGGTCCTGCAGCGGGTCCATCATCGCGGCGCAGTCCCAGTCGAGGAGCGCCAGGCCGTCGCCGGCGCGCTCGAACAGCACGTTGGACACGTTGCCGTCGCCGTGGCAGGCCACGGCGTCGTAGCCGGCGGCGGCGATCCGCTGCTCGGCCGGACCCAGCAGGCGCAGCATCCAGTCCAGGTCCAGCGGCAGCGCCCCGCCGGCATCGCGCACCAGGCGGTGCGCGGCGCGGATGTCGTCGAACAGACTGGCGCGGCGGTCGAACGGGGGCAGCGCGTGCACCGCGCGGCGGAGCGTGACCAGCCGCGCCGCGGCGGCGCTGTCGTCGAACCGGTCGACGGTCGCGGTGCCGAAGGTGTCGGTGAGGTCGTCCATCACCAGCGCACCGCAGGCCACGTCCGCGATGTGCACCCGGGGCCCGATGCCGGCGGTACCGGCGGCGGTCGCGGCGGCGAAGGTGGCGGCCAGGTCCACGTAGGCCAGTGCGTGCGGCGCCATGACCTTAACGAACGCCGCGCGGCCGGCAGCCGGGTCCGCCCCGGTGGACCGGGCCGAGCAGCGCAGCGAGTCCGCGCCCCACCAGCTCGGGCTGGCCATGGTCACCGACTCCTCGAGGGTGAGCTCGGTACCGGCCCACACGCCCATCTCGGCCAACGTCGCGCGCACCGTCATCGGCCGGCCCGCACTTCGAGATCGGTCGGCCAGCTCATCGTGAACGGCCGGCGCGATTCCAGCCAGCGCGCCGCCCGCAGTACCAGCTGGTCGGAGAAGCGCCGGCCGGCGATCTGGACGCCGACCGGGCAGCCGGCGTCCATCCCGAAGCACAGCGACGCGGCGGGCTGGCCGGTCTGGTTGAACCAGGCGGTGAACCCGGTGTGCGCCAGTGGCCGGGCCGGGTCGGGCCCGACGTCCTCGGCGGCGAAGCCCACCACCGGCAGCACCGGGCTGAGCACCAGGTCGAAGCCGTCCAGGTGCGCGCGCAGCAGCTCCTGCGCGGCCAGCACGGCGTCGGTGTCGCGGCCGAACTGCACGGCGGTGCGCCCGGCGGCCTCGGCGGCCCAGTCGGCCACCGCCGGCAGCACCTGACTGCGCCGCTCCGGGGGCAGCGACTCCCACTCCGCTCTGGCGCGTACCTGGAACAGCCGGTTCAGCGCCGGATAGGGGTCGCGGACGAACGGCGGTGTCAGCGTGTCGAGCGTGGCACCGGCCGAGGTGAACGCGGCGGCGGCATCGTGCACGGCGGCCAGCACCCGGTTGGTCGGCGCCGGTCCGCAACCGAGGTCGGTGAGCAGCCCGACGCGCAGCCCGCGCGGGTCCAGCGGCCCGGCGGTGTGGTCCCACTCCTGCGCCGGCAGGCTCCAGACGTCCCTCGGGTCCGGACGGCTGATCACCCGGTACACCGCGATGAGCTCGTCGACGGTGCGCGCCATCGGGCCGGCCGAGCGCATCGTGGAGACCGGCAGGTGCGGCACCCGCCCCTGCGTCGGCTTGAGCGAGACCAGGCCGCACTGGGCGGCGGGCAGCCGCACCGAGCCTGCGATGTCGGAGCCGACCGACCCGAAGCCGATGCCGGCGGCCAGGCTCGCGCCACCGCCCGCGCTGGAGCCACCCGGGTTGCGGGTGGGGTCCCACGGGTTGCGGGTGATCCCGTACAGCGAGCTGACCCCGGCGGCCAGCATGCCGAAGTCCGGCATCGTGGTGTTGCCGACGATGACCGCGCCGGCCTCCTTCAGCCGCGCGGCCGGCGGCGAGTCCACCGTGGAGTCCGGCTGGCCGGCATGCGCGGCGCTGCCGTGCCGCCAGGGCAGGCCGACGGTGCGCACGCTGTCCTTCACGGTCACCGGGACACCGTCCAGCTCGCCGCGCGGCTCGCCGGCCGCCCAACGCGCGGCGGCCGCCTCGGCGGCGGCCCTGGCGCTCGCGCCGGCCAGACCGGCCATGGCGTTGATCACCGGGTTGGTCCGGTTGATCCGGTTCAGGGTGGCGTCCAGCAGCTCCACCGGGGTCAGGGTGCCGGCCCGGAACCGGCCGCCGACCTGCGCCAGGGTGAGATCGAGTGGGTCGTGCGCCGGCTCGCTCATCCGGTGGAACACTTCGTGAGCAGCGCGGTCACGACCTCGGACAGCATGGCGACCCCGTTCAGCAGGTCCTGGTCAGCGGTGTACTCGGCCTCGTTGTGCGAGACGCCGGCAGCACTCGGCACGAACAGCATCACGGTGGGCACCACGTCCTTCAGGTTGACCGAGTCGTGCCCGGCCATGGTCAGCATCCTCCGGCTGGACAGCCCGGCCCGCTCGGCCGCCGCCTCGGCCAGCGCGATAGCGGACGGCTGGAAACGCGTGGTGGGCCGCAGCGACAGCGAGTCGATGTCGACCTCCACCTCGCCGACATTGTTGACCGCGTCGAGGACCGCGAGGAACTGCTCGTGGGCCTTCTCCAGCACATCGGGGTCGGCCGAGCGCAGGTCGACAGCGAGGGTGACGGTGCCGGGCACCACGACCGGTGAGTTGGGCCGGACGGTGAACCGCCCGACCGAGCCGAGCAGCTGGCCGGGTTCGAACGCCTCGGCCAGCTCGCGGACCGCCAGCACCAGCCGACTGGCCCCGACCAGTGCGTCGTGGCGGTCGGCGAGGTGCGTCGCGCCGGTGTGCGCCTGGGCGCCGTGCACGGTGACCGAGTACTTCCGGGCCGCCCAGTTCGCGGTCACGATGCCGATGTCGGTGCCGGTGTCCTCCAGGATGCGGCCCTGCTCGATGTGGATCTCGGCGTACGACACGGCCGGTGGCATCGGGTCGGTGCCGGCGAACCCGATGTCGGCCAGCGCCTCGCCGACGGTGACCCCGGCCCGGTCGGTGACCGCGAGCGTGCTCTCCACGTCGAACGCACCGACGTACACGCCGCTGCCCATCAGGCTCGGGGTGAACCGGGAGCCCTCCTCGTTGAACCAGTTCACCACGGCGAGGTTATACATCGGGGTGACTGTGCCGGCGGTGACCGCGTCCCGGACCGCCGCCACCGCGTGCACCGCGGCGAGCACCCCGTACGCCCCGTCGAACCGCCCGGCCGTCGGCTGGCTGTCCAGATGCGAGCCGACCAGCACGTACGGCGCCCCGGGCAGCCATTCCGCCGAGCCGTACATGTTGCCGACCTCGTCGACGGCGGTGCGCAGCCCGTGCCGCTCGAACCAGCTGCACAGCCAGCGCCGGGCCGCGCCGTCGTCGGGGGTCGCGGCTTCGCGGTGCACGCCGCCGTTCGGGGTCGCGCCGATCCGGGACAGTGCCGCGAAGTCGGCGAGGAAGTCGCGCTCAGCCATCCAGCTGCTCCCGTAGCACCGGGGCCCCCAACGGTTGCGCGACCTGCGCGGTCCGGGCGGCCGGGCGGACCGGGTTCTTCGCGATCTCGAACATCTCCTCGACCCGGGCCCTCTCGTCGGCCGGCGTGCCGGTGGCCGCCGAGACCACGAGGAAGACCAGCAGGTTGACCGCGATGCCCAGGATGCCGCCGGTCAGGCTGCCCAACCCGGCGATGTCATCCGGGTAGAGGAAGGTCAGCACCATCGCCACGCCGAAGCCGGACACCATGCCGGCGACCGCGCCCTTGGCATTGCCGCCGCGCCAGAACACGCCGAGGAACAGCGGCACCGCCAGCTGCACGATGCCCTGGTAGGACACCTGCGCGAGCAGCTGCAGCCGCGCCAGGTTGAAGGTCAGGTAGGCGATCACCCCGGCCAGCACCATGTAACCGATCATGCTGCTCTTGGCCACCTGCATCAACCGGGCGTCGGAGAGGTTGCGCTTCTCGGAGTTGACCAGGTCGTTGGCGATCTGCAGGCCGCACACCTGCACGCTGCCGTCCACGTGGCCCATCGAGGCGGCGAAGACAATGGTGATGCCGAGCCCGAGCAGCCAGGTGCCGCCGTAGGTCTGCATGACCGTGAACCAGCCCGCCTGCGGGTTCGCGGTGACCGCCGGGATCGTCGTCGCGGCGATGCCGAGCAGCATCAGCAGCGTGTAGAACACCCCGGAGATGAGCACCGTGCGGATCGTGCCGGCCTTGACCGCCCGCACCCCGGCCGCGGTGTAGATCCGTTGGAAGCTGGTCGGCCAGCAGAGCGACCCGATCACGCCGGTGAAGATCAGGCTGAGCAGGTAGAGCGGGCCGTAGTGCCCGCCGTCACCGGGCACCCGCAGCACCGACTCGGACACCCGGGACAGGGTGGCGAAGCTGATCGGCCCACCGCCGAGGCCGGAGAGCAGGAACAGGCAGAGCGCGGCGGAGAACACGTACGCGACCACACCCTGGAACAGGTCGGTCATGATCAGCCCGCGCATGCCCATCCGGACCGTCCAGTACTGCCGCGCCACGATGACCGCGAGGCCGACCAGCAGGCACACGGTGACCGGCCACCGGTCGCCGCTGGCGAACCTGAAGATCTCGCCGAAGGCCTGCATGCCGAGCACGACCCACGGGAACAGCGAGACGATGCCGATCACGCTGGCCACCACCTTGACCGGGCGCGAGTTGAAGCGCAGGCCGAGCAGGTCCGGCTGCGACCGCAGGTTGTACCGGGCTCCCCAGCGCCAGGCCCTGGTGGCCATGAAATACATCATGGCCACCCCGAGGATCGAGTAGGCCAGCCCGTACAGGCCGAACACCCCCACCCCGGCGGCCAACCCGAAGAACGCGATGAATGTCGACCCCGGCCACCAGGAGTTCGCGTAGGACATCGCCACGTACCACGGGCCGTAGCTGCGGTTGCCCACCGAGTACTCGTTGAACGAGGGCTTGCTGCGCTGCTGGGTGGAGTACAAGATCCCGATGACCACCGCGTAGAACACGGCCAACATCCCGAGCATGACCAGCATGTCATTCTCCTGTCAGGGGCGGGCCGGCAACGGGCAGGTTCTCGTCCAGCTCACCGCGAATGTCCTCGACGCGGTAGAACGCCCACAGGCTGAGCCCGAGCACGATAGCGTCGAGAATCCAGTACGTGATCGAGAAGGGGATCCCGAACACCGGCGTCCTAATTCCGCTGCTGGCCAGGTAGAACGGCGGAAAGAGCGCGAAGAGCAACGTAATTGCGTACACCGTGCCGAAGAATGTCGTCACCGTCCGGCGGCTCAGACCTCGGATGAAATCTTTCATTGTGGAAATCCTTCAGTTGGCCTGGCTGACGAGTTTCAGCAACGGGTCGTGCAGCAACCCGTTGGATGCGATCCCGCTGCCCCGGTCGTAGCTCGGGTCGCCGTCGAGGCTGGTGAACCGGCCACCGGCCTCCGCGATGATCACCGGCATGGGGGCGAGGTCGTAGGCCTTGGTGGTGTAGTCGACCACCGCGTCCGCGTGCCCGCTGGCCACCATGGCGTAGCCGTACGCATCGCCCCAGGTCCGCAGGATGACGCCCTGGCCGGTCAGCTCGCCGATGGTCTCCGGCCGCCAGTCCTCCAGCCAGGTCGCCATGACGTAGGCACCTTCGAGCCGGTCGTGGCCCGAGACCTGGGTCGGCTGCCCGTTCCGCCAGCAGCCGCCACCTTTCTCGGCGTGGACCAGGATGCCCGCGCTGGGCAGGTTGATGGCGCCGAACAGGACCTCGCCGTCCCGTTCCAATGCGATCAGGTTTGCGTAGAGCGGCACCGCGCGTACGAACGACTTCGTCCCGTCGATCGGATCGACGATCCAGCGGTAGCCGCTGGTACCGGGGGTCTCGCCGAACTCCTCGCCGAGAATGGCGTCGTCGGGGAAATGCTCGAGCAGCGCCGCTCGCAGGAAGGTCTCGATCTCCAGGTCGGCCTGGGTCACCGGCGAACCGTCATCCTTCGCGTCGACCCGGTAGTTGGCGTTCTCATACCAACGTTTCGCGATTTGGCCGGCTTCCGTGACAATATTGACCGCAACCTCGGCGCGGCTGGAGTGCAAGTCATTCACCGGCACAACTATGCGGACCAGACCATTTCTGGTTCCTCAAACAGCTGTTACGCCTGTGTTACGGGACGTCCCGTGGCGCGGCGGTAACCGGTCGGTTACGAGGTAGGTCCGGCGTTGTTTCACTCCTGTGTCGGCACTAGTTTGGGAATACCCGCACGACAGTGCTGTGAGGTGAAAGATGCCGCTTGTCGACCAGGCGCACGCCGCGCTGCTGCGACTCAGCGAGGAGCTCGCCGACCGCTCGGTCCGCCGGCTGCCGCCCGAACGGGACCTTGCGTTGCGCCTCGGCATCTCCCGCACCACGGTCCGCAAGGCCCTCGAGGTGCTCGAGCAGGACGGGGTGATCCGGCGCGTCCGGGGTCGGGCCGGCGGTGCGTACCTGACCCAGGTCGGGCCCGGCGCGGCGGACGACCTGGTCGACATCGCGGACGGCAGGCGCTTGCAGCGCAGCTTGAACACCGTCAAGGGCGTGCCGCAGATGCTGCACGAGCAGGGGTTCCGCGAGGGCACCAAGGTGATCTCGGCGCGGCTGCGCCGGCCACCGCCCCGGGCCGCGGCCAGTCTCGGCGTGCATCCGGACGACGATGTGGTGTCCCTGCTGCGGCTGCGCTTCGCCGACGGCGACACCCTGTCCCTGGAGTGGATGTACCTGTCCGCCAGCCGGTGCGCCGGCATCCTCGGCACCTACCTGGACTCGGTGTACGAGGCGCTGCGCACCGAGTGCGGTGTGCGGGTGTCCAGCGCCGACGAGGCGATCGACCTCGCTACGGTGAACGAGCCGGTGGGGGAGTTGCTCGGCCAGCCGGTCGGGACGCCGGTGCTGCGGCTGGAGCGGGTGGGCTACGACGAGCTCGGCAGCCCCATCGAGTACTCGGTGGACCTGTTCCGCGCGGACCGCACCCGCCTGAACGTGCACACCGGCGCCGCGTAGCGCCGGGCACGCTGCTCACACAGCTCTGGCGGCTCGACACAGCGGCCTGGGCGGCTGTGTCGGCGCCACATGTGCTGTGTGAGCGCCGGGCACCTAGGGGCCGGGCACCTGCGGGCCCGTCGGTTGGGTGGGGGTTGAGGGGTGGGCGGTGCCGGCCGGGCCGGCGCCGAAGGCGCGCAGCAGGTTGCCGGTGATCGCGCCGACCGGGCCGGCCGGGCAGGGTTGGCCGGGCGGGCAGGGCGTCAGGGCGGGAATCCAGTTGTTGGTGCCCGAGTCCCACACGCCGGACCGCGACACCGGGTCGGTGTAGTAGGTCATGTCGGAGTAGAAGATCCCGTTGGCCTGGGTGCGGGCCTGCGCGTGGCGCGCGTCCAGTGGTGAGTGCGCGAACACCTGCACGTTCGGCGGATGCCCGACCGAGGGCACCAGGCTGTCCACATCGGACCGGATGACCCCCGGCACCGCCTGCCCGTCGCGCAGCCCGGTCCCCGCGAAGATCCACGCGGCGGTATCGGTGACCCGCAGCGCGCCGGCCGGGGCGTCCGGTGCCAGGAAGCCGTTGTAACCCTCGCCGACGAAGCTGTCCTCCGGCCAGCTCGCCGGCGGTGCCGCCCAGGTGTTGCCGGTGACCGCGCGCGGATCGCCGTGGCCGTTGAGCGGGTCGGCGGAGGAATCGCGGTAGTCGACCTCCTGGCGGTCCGGCCCGAGCGGCGAGGGTTGCAGGCGGACATGCCGCAGCACCGCGCTGGCGCCGAAGAACGCGAAGTTCACCCCGGCCCGCTGGGCGGCCACCGCGGCCTGGCGTTCCCGCAGCTCCCAGCACTCGTCGTGGCCGAGGGAGAACACCGCCCGGTGCGCGGTGAGCACCGCCGGGTGGTCGATCACCGTCAGGTCGGTCGCGTAGCTGACGTCGAGCCCGTGCTGCTCGACCCAGCGCACCAGGGGCAGCTCGAGGGCGAGGAAGTCGCCGGTGCCCTTGCCGCCGTTGTAGTCGAACGCGTACGGCCGGTCGAAGGACACCACCCTGGCCCGCGAGCACAGCGGGTAGACCCCGGCCGGGCACGCGCCCCGACCGTCGTAGTAGTCGTAGCCGCCGTACGGGTTCCAGGCCTGCCAGGTCAGTACGTCGTTCTTGACCAGGTAGGCGGCGTGGCTGGCGGGGTTCCACACGGTGAGCGGGACGTAGCTCTGCTGACCGCCGCTGCCGGTGAGCTTGAGCAGGTAGTCACCGGGTGCGAACTCGGCCGTGACGGGCAGCCGCAGGCTCGGTGACCAGTTCGCGCAGGACACCAGGTTCACCCCGGCGGTCAACGGGCAGGGCGGCTGGAGGTGACCCGCGAGGTCCGCCGAGTGCCACACCAGCCGGCCGCCGGCGCCGCCGTAGTAACCCATCCGGTAGGCCGCCACGGTGAACCGAGGGGCGTCGGTGGAGACTTCGAGGGTCACGGTGTCGCCGGCCGAGGCGTAGGTGCGGTCGGTGAACCCGGCGATCGTCCCAGGTGGCCGCCCGGTGATCCGCCAGGCATCGGTGCCCGGTCGCTCGTTCTCCCGGACCACCCAGGCCGCCCGTACGCCCGCCGGGCCCGGCTCGGTCGCGTCATCGGGCGGCGCGGCGGGCGGTGCGGCTTCGGGCGGTGCGGCTTCGGGCGGTGCGGCTTCGGCCGGCGCCGCGGCGGTGACGGCCGGTGCGCGCTCGGCCGGGGGCCGGACCTGGCCCAGGGCGCCGGCACTCAGCGCGGCGACCAGCAGGGCGGCCGCGAACGCCGGGAATCTCTTCACACGCTGCACGGTAGCCAGTGTCCTGAGTCTCGCCACGCCGGTGCTCAGGACCGATCGGTGCGTACCTCAGGACACTAGGGCTTTTCCGCGTCGTCGGCCGCAACGTCCAGCAGGAAGTCGATCAGGTTCGCGGTGAACACGTCGTTGTCGTCGCCGGCGACCATGTGCCCGGCGTCGCTGACGTCGGCCAGCCGGGCGTGCGGGATCAGCGACAGCAGCTCCGCAACGCCCTCGTCGCTGACGATGTCGGACTGCTTGCCCCGCACCAGCAGGGTCGGCACGGTGATCTCGCGGGCGGCGGCCACCATCCGTTCGGCCCGCTCGTCCCGGGCCGGCTCGTCACCCCGGAGCAGGAACGCCGGGTCCCAGTGCCAGTACCAGCGGCCGTCGGCGCGCTGCCGGACATTCTTGCGCAGGCCCTCCTGGGTCGGCGGGCGCTTGCGGTGCGGGTTGTACGCCCGGACCACCTCGGCGACCTCGGCCAGCGACTCGAACCCGTCCGGCCGGGAGTTCATGAAGGCGGTGATCTTGGCGACGCCGGCCGGCTCGATGCGGGGCACGATGTCCACCAGCACCAGGCCATCGGCGAGCCCCGGGTTCTCACCCTGGCCCACCAGCGCGGTGCTGCCGCCCATCGAGGCGCCGACCAGCACCGGCGGCCGGTCCAGGGTCGCCACGATGAACCGCAGGTCGGAGACCAGCGCGTCGATGCCGTACTCCTTGTCCGGCGCCCAGCCGGACTCGCCGTGTCCCCGCGCATCCATGCTGAGGACCGTCCAGCCGGCGGCGCCGAGGCGTTGGCCGGTGCGGTACCAGGAGTGCCGGGTCTGGCCGCCGCCGTGCAGCAGGACCACGGTGCCGCGCGGCTGCTCGGCCTGCCAGAGATCGCCGACCAGCGTGAGTGGACCGTGCTCGAACTCCACCCGTGTTGGCTGATCCGCCACTGACTTCTCCTCATTTGCGGGCCGTCGCACCGCACGTTACGGCGTGGTCAGTCGCTCACGTTCGGTGACCTACGGAATGGTGGTGTGACCGGGGGGCACCGCGACCAGCTGGCACCCGGTGCACATCGCGGAGCGCTACGGGCTGTTCACCCTCATCGTGCTCGGCGAGGCGATCCTGGGGACCACCACCGCGATCCAGTCCTCCCTCGGCGGGCACGGTCTGTCCGGGTGGCGGTGGACGTGGCGACGCACCACAGCGAGCTGTCCGGGCTGACCGCCGCGCTGTCCGTCGCTGTTCCGCTGGCGGCGGTGCTGGTCGTGATGTCGCTGCTCCAGCGCCGGATCGGCCTCGGTATTCGCTGACGCGGTCCTGGTCGCCGTGCGCCAGCAGCACGGTCCGCCCGGCCAGGCTGCCCCAGCAGCTACCACAGTTTCCGACCGGTTGCGCCCTCGGCCGCCCGAGATCATGCGCAGTGGTGAAACCGACTGGTGTCGCGACGGACAGCACTTATCCTCTGTGTGACCAGAGTGCTCAATAGTGTCTTGTGTGACTGGCGTGACGTATGGTTTGGCGACACACGGTGGCCGAATGGTCGCCCGTAACACGATCGGACGTAGATCATCGGAGGACGTGGCATGTCTTGTCGCTGCCGGACCATCGGCGCCGGGCCCGATCGGCGGGTGCACCGCTCGGGACAGCTGAACCGGGTCGGGGCCGTTGCGCGAGGTGTCCGGTGATGGGTCCGCGGTCGGCCCTGGCGGGCCTGCTCACCGTGCTCGTTGTACTGATCGCCAGCCAGGGGACCGCAGGCGCGGCCGCCCCGCCGGTGGCGGGTCCGCCCGCTGGTGGCATCGCTGCGCCGGCCGCGGCGGGAACGGATGACGGTCCGGTCGAGGACCCACCCCCGGATCCCCTGGCGGAGTCGGGGGCCGACCTGGCGCCGGCCACCGACGCTTCACCCAAACCACTGGCGGCCACGACGGATCTGGTCAGGTTCTTCGGCACTGCACTGGCCTGGATCGACCACGGCTCGTTCGGCCTGGACCGGGCGAGGATGGTGGCCGACCGGAGCGCCCCGAAAGGCCGGCTGCTGCGCGTGGCCTACCCGGCCGGCTCGGCCTCGCCGACGGTGGCCAGGAGCGGCGCGAAGTCCGGTGGGGCCCAGTCCTACCTGCGGCTTCCGCGTTCGGCCGATGCGATGACACTGACCTACTCGGTGCGCTTCCAACCCGGGTTCAAGTTCGTCAAGGGCGGGAAGCTGCCGGGTCTGTTCGGCGGCGACGCCGGCAGCGGTGGGCACCACAAGGCCGCCGGCTTCTCCACGCGGTTCATGTGGCGGGCCGCCGGCGCCGGCGAGGTCTACGCGTACTTCCCCCAGGCGACGGGCGACGGCGAGTCCCTCGGTCGCGGCAGGTGGCGGTTCACGCCGGGGCGGTGGGACCGGATCGCGCAGCGGGTGGTGCTCAACACCCCGGGCCGCAACAACGGAACGGTGACCGTGTGGGTGAACGGCCGGCAGGTGTTCACGCAGGGCGGCCTGACCTACCGAACCCAGGGCAACGTGCACATCGACGGGCTGTTCTTCTCCACCTTCTTCGGTGGTGGTGACAGGTCCTGGGTGAGTCCGACCAACCAATACGTGGACTTCTCCGGTTTCAGCTTCGTGCCCGTCCGAGGGCTGGGCCCGGGTCGCCCGTAGGGCCCGGCGAGCCCGGCCCAGGCGCGCCAGGGCTGGGTTCCGGGCGTCCGACGGGTAGGGTCAGGCCGCGTGGAACGCGATGGGCTCATTGAGACGGGTGACGAGGGACTGCGGATCACCCCGGTTGATGCCGGCCCGGCGGTCGTGCTCGCCGCCGCCGGCGAGGTCGACCTGGAAACGGGTCCACGGCTGCGTGCCGCACTCGCGGGGCTGCTCGAGCAGCCGGAGCCCGTGCCCGTCATCCTCGACCTGGGCGCCGTGCACTTCCTCGGGTCGACCGGCATCGCCGTGCTGGTCGACGCGCACTGGCAGGCCGAGCAGCTGAACATCCCGCTCGCGATCGTGGTTGCCGCGGACGGCCCGGTCCACCGGACTCTGCAATCGGCGGGCGTCGACCGGCACCTGGGGCTGCACCACGATGTCGACGCGGCCCTGCGTGCGGTGGACGCCCACTGAGGCCAGCTGCCAGCCGGCCGCGGTCTACCTGACCGCGGTCGCCTCTACGTGGTCCACCTCGTCGCGCTCGGTGCCGTCGCCGTTCTTGCCGTTCTTCGCGGCGCCGTTCTCCGCGGCGGCCTGCTTGTCCGCTGACCGCTCGGCGGTCTTCTCGTGGCCGGTGGCCGGTGCGCTGCCGTTGGACTCCGCTTCGCCGCCGGTAGGCTCCCCGCCGCTCTCAGCGGTGGTCGTTAGCTCCGTCGACCCGACCTCGTTCTTGGCGGACTCGTCAGTCGTGGACTCGTCAACCGGGACGTCAGCGTCGGACTGAGCCGCGGGCGACCCCGTGGCGGGCTCCTTGTTGTCCGCGGCCGCTGGTTCGGCGGCGTCGGGCTCGACGAGTTCGGGCTCGATGGGCTCGGGCTCGGGTTCGGCGGGGACCGGCCGGGGCCGGGGCGAGGGCCTGGGCCTGGTTGCGGGCTTCGTTGCGGGCATGGGCTTGGCGGCGGCAGACCGTGGAGTGGGACTTGGCCGGGGCCGGGGCCGGGGACTGGGACGGGGCCTTGGTGGCTTGGTGGGCTCGGGCTGGTCGGGTGCCGCGTCGGTTTCCGGCAGCGCTCCGACCGAGGGCTCGTCCGCGCCGGCGGCGGTCCCGCCCTCGGCAGCGGGCGCGACCGCTTTGTCGGCGGTGGACGGCTCCGTGGCCTGGGTAGCGGCAGGTTCGGCGGTGGGCGGGGCCGCCGAGGGCTCGACGGCCACGTCACCGGCGTCCGGAGTCACGACCTCGGGCTTGTCGTCCTTGGCGGCGGCGGTCCCGCCCTTGGCGGCGGCGTCGGCTGTCGGCTCGTCGGCCCCGTCGGCCGCGGCTGCGGCGGGCACCTCGGCCGGCGCGGCCTCGCCTGCCTCGGCGGCGACGCCAGGTTTCGGCTCGCCGGCCCCGTCGGCTGCGGCTGCGGCGGGCACCTCGGCCGGCGCGGCCTCGCTCGCCTCGGCGGCGACACCGTCCGTGCTCGTCACCTCGTCGCTATCGGTCTCGCCGCTCTCCGGCTCGGCGATCTCGGCCGCGACCGTTGCGCGGGCCTCCGCGTCCTCGCTCCCGGGCTTCGCGGCCACGGCGGGGATGGCGGCTGTGGTGGCCTCGACGCCGGGCGCGATGCCCGCCTTTTCGACGGTGACCTCGGCGGCGTCGGCCGCCGGCTCGGCGCGCTCCGCCGGCGTCTCGGTGGCCTCGGCCGGTGCCGTAACCGTCGGGATCGCGGCGGTGGGCGGGTCGATGATCGGGATTGCGGTGGTCGGCGGGTCGATGATCGGGATCGCGGTGGTGGGCGGGTCGATGATCGGGATCGCCGCGGTGGGCGGGTCGATGACCGGGATCGCCGCGGTCGGGGGATCGGCCACCGGGTCGGCCGCGGGCGGCGGGGCGACGATCGGGATGGCGACAGTCGGTGCGTCGATCGCCCGGGTCCTCGCCGCGGCGGTGAGGACCCCCGGTACCGTGCCGGCGGCCGCGGCGGCCACCCGGAGACGGTACTTGCGGAGCTTCGCCATCGCCGTCATCTCGAGCAGCAACGCGAGCACCACGAACAGCACGCCGAGCGCGGCGATCCAGTTGAACGGCGGCGGGCTGACGGTGTTGCCGTTGCCGACCAGCGAGATCGCGCCGCGCAGTGAGTCGCGGGAGCGGATCCGCGAGTCGGTGATCGTGAACGTGGTCGTCGGCTCCGCCTTGACCCCGACGTCGCCACCGAGCACGTCGATGTGATCGGCGGCCACCCCGCCGCCGGCAGAGGTGCGGATGCCGTCGCCGGCGTTGGTGATGCTGGTTCCGGACACGATGGTCGCGGCACGGACGTTGATGGCGGTGGCGCCACCGACGATCCGGCCGCCCACGATCCGGGTGTTGGCCGCGGCGGTCTTGATGCCGTTGCGACCGAGACCCTCGATGGTCGGATTGGTGAGCGTGACGCCGCGCGCGCCCCGGGCGATCACGAACCCGTCCCCGCCACCGTGTACCGAGGGGTTCACCACGGCGACGGTGTGCGCGGCCGGGCTGATCCGTACCGCGGTGGCCGCACCGGTCACCGCGAGCGAGCGGATCTCGGTGTCGCCGCTGGCGACCTTGAGACCGGTACCCGAGGAGCCCACGATGTTGGTGTCGGTGATCGACGCCCCGCTGACCCCGTGGGTCAGCACGATCCCGTTGTGACCGTTCTGGATGCGCACATCGCTCAGCCGGGACCGGGCGTTGACGCCGTTGAGCAGCAGGCCCACCGGTTCGTCGGCGATCACGGTGTTGCTGACGGTGGCACCGGTGGTGCCGGTCAGGCGCAGCCCACCCGCCTGGTCGCCCCGGGTCGTCACCGCGGTGATCTGCAGCTGGACCTGGCGCACCGCGGCGATGCCGAAGCCGATGTTGGAGATCGTGGTGATCCCGGTGACGACCCGGTTGCTGCTCGCCCCGCTGACCATAACGCCGTTGCGGCCGTTGCTGGTGCTCTGGACCGAGCGCAGCGTGGTGCCCTGATCACCGTGCAGGACGAGGCCGTCCATGCTGGCGTGGTCGAGAGTGACGGTGTCCAGCACGACGTTGCGTGACCCGGCCAGTTGGACGCCGATGGTGTTGCCGGTGACCTCGCTGCGCGCGATCGAGCCGGTGCTGCCCGTCCCGTAGAGCACACCCGGGTGCACCGCGATCTGGGTGGCGACAACCTGCGGGGTGGGCGCGGGGGCGACGGGCGGTTGCCCCGGGCCCGGCGTCGAGCCGGCCGCGCCGGGGATGGCCGGTGCGACCCCGGGGGCACCCGGAGCGCGGCCGGGCACCGGCGGCGGGGCGGTCGGCCGGGCCAGTACCTGCCCGATCGGCGCACCGAGGTTGCGCAGCGTGGCGTCAGCGATGTCCAGGGTGGCGCCCGCCCCGGCGACGATGAAGGGCCGGCCCTGGACGGTGGGGGACAGCGGCTCCCCGGTGTTCGGGTCGACCGCGGCGACCTCGATGTTGTGCAGCCGCAGCCGCGCCTGGCTGAGCAGGATATTCGCGGCCGCGCCGGGCACCGGACCACCGGCCAGCCGCAGGATGCGCACCTCGGTGCCCGAGTCGAGCGCGGTACCGGCGTTCATCATCAGTGCGGCGGAGAGCAGCGCGGTGCCGTCCTCGTTCAGCGTCAGCCAGCCGGCGGGCAGGTACCGGGAGAGCGACTTCAGGGTCAACGCGGCACCCGCCGGGCGGGGCACCCGGGAGGTCAGGTGGCCACCGGTGACCAGGTCGATGTTCCGCGAGCGCACGATGATCAGCCGGTTGGGCTGACCGGCCCGGTTCCAGCTCGAGGTCGCCGAGCGGGCGGCGTTGGCGGTGTGCTGGGCGCGGCGCTCGGCATTGACGGCGCGCCGCGCGGCCGCGCGCTCGGCGGCGGCGGCCCGTTCGGCGGCGGCCTTCGCGGCGGCCGCGGCGGCCTTCGCGGCGGCGGCCGCCTCCGGGTCCGGGGTGGGCTCCTGGCTGGGCTCCGGCCCGGCGGACGGATCGGCGGATGGCCCGGTGGAGGTGTCCCCGCTGTCGCCATTGCCCCCGTTGTCCGCGTTGTCTGTCGGAGCGCTGTTGGGGCTGCCGTCCGTGCTGGGGCCGTTGTCGCCGGGGTCGACGGGGTTCGGGTCTACCGGGTCACCGTCGGCCACCGGCACCACCCGGGGATCGGCAGCGGCGGCGGCCGGTGCCGGCTGGTGCGGCACGAGCGCGCCGGTGGCCGGGATCAGGACAGCCATCAGCACGGCCGCTGCCAGCGCACGCCGTGCTCGCGCCCCCGGGGAACTCCTCACGGGGAGGTCTCCGGACCGGCGGCACTGGTCCGTACGACCGCGCCACCTTCGACCGCGACGTCACGGGTGAGCCAACGCTGCTGGCGGATCGTGAGCAACGCCCGGATCTTGATCAGTGCCATGACCCAGGAGACGCCGACGTAGCCCAGGATGATGAAGAACGACGACGGCTGGCGCCTCAGGTGCGGGAGCAGCTTGGCGGACCGGCTGATCTGCCACCAGATCGCGAGCACGGCGACGAACAGCCACCGCTCGGTGATCAAGGAGTAGATCAGGAAACCCGGCCCGACCAGCAGGGTGAAGCAGCTCACGGCCTTGTCCAGCATCGTGTACGCGAGGAACGGGTGTTGCCAGGACCAACCGCGGGACAGCGCGCGCAGGTCCGAGCGCCAGGTATTGCGGGCCCACCGCAGGCGCTGTGACCTGAACTGCTTCCACCCGGTCGGGAAGGTCGACCAGACCAGCGCGCTGCGCTGCATGTAGGTCAGGTGCCCGCGTTCCAGGATCAGTGTGGTGAGGCGCTTGTCGTCGCCGGACAGGCACTGCACGCCCCAGAACGTCTCGTGCATGAACTCCTGCTGGATCTCCATCAGCAGCGCGCGCCGGTAGATCGCGGTCCGCCCGGACAGACACGACACCGCTTGCCCGACGTAGCTCTGGCACGCGTTCTCGTCGTAGTAGCGGTGGTCCAGGAACATGTCGGTGATCCGGGCCAGGAACCCGTTCGGCCGGTACACGTTCTGCCGGGTGCCGACCCCGCCGATCCGGGGGTCGGCGAACGGCTTGCAGACCTCGGCGTAGACGTCCGGCGCCCAGATCGTGTCGGAGTCGACCAGGGCGACCAGCTCGGTCGAGGCGGCGTTCCAGCCTTTCCGCAGTGCGTCGCGCTTGCCCGGGACGTCGGTCAGCAGCACGGTGACCGGGTAGCGCCGCGCGATGGCGATACACGCCGCGTCGGTGACGTCGATGACCAGGATGATCTCCGCGACCCTGTTGTCCAGCCACGACCTGATGGCGGTCTCGAAAATCTCCGGGTCTTCCTGGTACACCGGCACCACGATGCTCATCGGCAGCCGGTAGTCGCCCACGATGGGGGTGTAGAGCACGGCGGGCACCCGCCGCACCAGCCAGAGCGACCAGCGGATCAGCCCGAGGATGCCCAGCGGCGTACCGAGGACGTAGTACCACCACGGCAGCGTCATGCGATGTCTCGCCCAGTCCTCGATCGCTCTGTCACTACGAGCCCCCTCGTGAGACGGACAGAAAACACGGCCCAACCTGCCAACGAGTACAACCAGTGTTGAGAAACGCTATGTTGGCCGACCGGACAACCGCACCTCTAATAACCGGGATCAAGGCGTCGTCACCGGGACCGAGCGTGGCACAGGTCGCGGCGGTGCCGGGCGCTGGGGGTGTGATCGTCGATCTCGCCGGGCCGTCGAGAAGTAACACCGAGGTGGCTGAGTCGGGCGTTCCGCGGAGCGACTTGACGTGACTAACGCTCGTGCTGGTGACTCGGGGTCATGATCGGCAGACCGCCGCCCGCCGCTTGGCCGCGGTCGTCACAGTCGGTGACCGGCGGATCGACTCAGGCCGCTGATCTGGGGAGGGGCTGCGTCGAGGTCCACCTGAGTCTGGATCTGGGGCGAAAAATACCGGACTGACGTTGGCCTCGGAGACAATGAACGTGCCAGGGCGCCGAGACGAGGCCGCGCTGTCGGTAACGCAGCGTTACTCCCAGCGTCACGGCGGTGGTTGTGTGTCCCGTGTGACCGGCCGTGCCACCTCAACGGTTGGCTGGCCAGACCTTGGATCTCCGGAACCCGGAGCGGGCAGCCGCACCAGCTGTCTCACGGCGCAGGAGCTCTAGGAGCGCCCTGAACAATGCATGCTCTGCTGCGCGGCGCCCAGTCGGCGCCTCGCGGCGTTGTCGTCGCGGCCGATACAACAGCGGTATCGGCCACTCCGAGAACGACACAAGCCTTGCGAGCCATCCAAGGATCACCGCTCGCGACGAGCGGCATCATTCAGGACCCTCCTACGGACTCGCGGCGAGTAGCTGCCCCATGACCTCGGTGGCTAGCGTGTCGGCGTCGCCACACGGATCGGCCGCGAACGGGGAGCCGCTGGACGGTGGATAGGCGGCGGTGACCGAGATGGTCGCGCCGTCGGCGACCCCGATCCGCACGGTGCACCGTCCCGCGTGCGGACCACCCGGGGCGGTACTCAGTTCCGCCGCCGGATAGTGGGCGATGTCGGTCGGCGCGAAGTAGGAGTAGCCGGCCCGCCCCCGGTAGACCTCCTCCAGACCCTCGGTCGTCGATGCGCCGGCGGTGATCGCGGGGTAGCTGGGGCCGGCGGGTGCCCACTGGCAGCCCGGACCGCCGGTGGCGGCATCGGTGACCGGCCTGCCCGGTGGCACGAGGTGCCGTCGCGCCGCCCGGTCCGGCCGCAGCAGCGTGCACGGGGCACCGCTGTACTGGCTGACGTCGAGCTGGTCCAGCGTGATCGGCGGGGACAGCCGCGCCGGTGTGGGAGTCGCGCAACCGGCGGCGCTCGCCACCGCGAGGAGCAGCGCCGCGCGACCGAGGTAGGTCCGTGCTCGAGGCGGGTTCGTCACGGTGGCCTCTGGGGTGCGGTCCGGAGCCGGGAAGTCGGCGACCCCCAGCGTCCCCGCCGGTGTGTGAGGTCGGTGTTCGCGGCCCCGACGCTCTCAGGAACGGGATCAGCCGCTGCCTTGGACATCCCCTCGCCCCCGGCCACGGCGGGGCGCCGAAGCGGATCGAGCACAATGGTCGGGGGATGGGCAGTCGTGGGCGGGGGGCACCGGGCATGGCCCAGGTCGATCTGGTGACTGGGACCAGTCGGTCCGGCGGCTCGCGTCGGCGCCGGTGGTTGCTGGTCGCGCTCGCCCTGGCGGCGGCCGCGCTGGCCGGCGAGGTGCTGTACAACAGCAGCGACGAGGTCCTGGCCGCGGCGGATACGCTGACCCACCTGCAATGGTGGTGGGTGGCGGTGGCGCTGGTCGCCGAGGCCGTCTCCTACCTGCTGCGCGGCGGTGCCCAGTACGTCGTGCTGCGTCGCGGCATTGCGTACCGGGAGGCCTCCTTGGTCGACCGGCCCTCGTCGGCCGCTTCGATGCCGGGGCCGGTGGCGTTGGGCGCCGGCATGCTGGCCGGTGACGCCGCCGCCTACTGCCTGCCGCTCGGGTTCGCCGCCTCCGGCGTGGTGGTGTTCGGACTGCTGCGCCGCCGCGGCGTGGATCCCACCGTGGCAGCCTGGATGTACGCCGTCTCCACCGTGCAGTACGTCGGCGCGGTGGCACTGCTGACCGTCGTGGCGGTGCAGGTCGCGGGCGACGCCGACCCGGTACCCGGGCTTCAGTCGCTCAGCGTCGGGCTGCTGGCCGCCCTGTTGCTGGTCGGGCTCGGCTACGCACTGGCCCACCGCAAGCGGACGGCCGCGCTGGTGGCGCGGCCGCTCGCCGGGCTGATCCGGTCGGCTCGCGCGCTGACCGCCCCGGTCCGGGCATCGGCCGGGCGTCGGCGGGCCGCCCGGGCCGAGGCGGGTCGGCCGAGCAGCGCTCCGACCCGGGTCGCCGCGTGGTTGCACCACCGGGTGGACGAGCTCCGGACGATTCGGCTGCCGGCCCGCAGCGGGGCGATCGCGTTCGGCCTGATGCTGGTCAGCTGGTCCTGTGACATCGCGGTGCTCGGGATCGCCTATGCGGCGGTGGGGGCCGTGCCGCCGTGGGCCGGTCTGCTGCTCGCCTACTGCGCGGGCCAGATCGCGGGCGCGTTGCCGGTGACCCCCGGCGGGATAGGCGTGGTCGAGGGCAGCCTGACGCTGGCGCTGGTCGCGTTCGGCGGCGCCGCATCCATCACCTTGGCCGCTGTGCTGCTGTACCGGCTGATCGCATACTGGGCGTGCATCCCGCTCGGTGGAGTCGCCTGGCTGGTACTGCGCGCGCTGGTCCCCCCGGACCGGGCGGTGCCGCCGGCCGCCGCGCCGGTCATGCAGGGAGACCCGCGATGAAAAGCTCGGGTGAGCGGTCGTGCGGCGCGACCGGGTTCGCGCCGATAGCGCTGTTGGCTGTGCTGGTCGCGTTCGTGCTGACCGGCTGCGCCGCGCCCGGCGGAGGCGCATCCGCGCACAGCGATGTCGCCCGCTGTGCCGCCGTACTGCCGATGGCCCGCGACGTCGTGCACGGGCAGGGCACGCTCACCGTGGTCCGGCCGGTGGACCGGTCGGACGTCGATGACATCACCCGTGAGGCGGGTGCGGACGTCCCGCCCGCCCCGGCCAGCAAGTCGCCGGCGTCACCCAAACCCCCCAAACCACCCAATCCGTCCCAGAACCAGGCCGGGCCGCCGCTGCCGAAGGCGTGCCTGATCGTCTACCGGGGCAACTACCCGGCCGGGTCGATCCCGTCGGCCCTGCCGCCGGCGCACGGGGGGCAGTACGCGCTCATCGTGGTGAAGGTGCGCCATCCCGCGGTGGACCGGGTGCTGGTGACCGACACCCTGCCGGCCTCGGCCTCCCGGTCGTGGTGGCACTTCTGACCGCTCCCCGGCTGGGTCAGGTGCTCAGCCAGGTGTGCAGCGCGCGGTAGACCTCGGGGTGGTTGAGCAGGTCGAAATGGTGTGCCGGGGCGATCCGTACGCTGTCGCCGACGCTCATCCGGCCGCTGCCCCGGGAGACCAACAGATCGCCGAGGAAACGACCGACCACGTTGTGCTCGGACGCGATGAGCTCGGCGATGACCGAATGGTGCGCGGCGCCCGGGAGCGGGGCGAGCGTGCTCGGGACGCCGAGCCGCAGGTCGTACACCCCGGAGCCGGGTAGGTCGATGAGTTCGCCCCAGCCTCGGCTGGCCGGTCGCCTGCTGAGCAGGTCAGCCAGCACACCGGCCCCTCTGGCCAGCGACGCGCCGGTGTGCGGGCTGCCCAGGTAGACCACGTTCGACACCAGGTCCGGCCAGGTCGACCCGGCCTCCACGCCGCTCAGACAGGCGTGCCGCACCACCAGCCCGCCCATCGAGTGGCCGATCAGATCGATGCGCCGCACCGGGACCGGCCAGGCGGCCAGCACCTCGCCCAGCAGCCGGCTCAGCCGTTCCCCGTTGGTGGCCAGCGGCAGCCCGGTGTTGTAGCGCAGGTAGAGCGGGCTTGCGCCGAGATCGGCGGCCAGCCGCTGCCCGTAGTCCGGGTCGGCGGGGGTGTCCCGGGAACGGCGGTACCGCCAGGCGTGCTCGGTCTCGCACAGTCCGGGCAGCAGCAGCACCAGGTGCGGACCGGCGGCGGGGTAGGCGGCGGCCAGCGCCTCGGCCTCCACCGGTAGGTCCCGACCGGCGAGGCGCAGCGTCATGCCCAGGTCGAGGTCATGGTTCGACTCGGCGATCCTGGTGCCGAGGATGCCGTTCACGCCGGCCACGGCGGCCGAGCCCCATACGCTCCGGTCCAGCCGGCGCGGTTCGGGTCGGTTCGCCAGTCGCACGCCGACGGCCACCGCGGCGCCGGTCAGCCCGGCCACCCCGCGCACCGCGGCGTAGCTCGTCGTGGTGACCGCGTCGTGCAGCGCCCGCACCGGGTCGGCGACCGGTCCGACCGCGTCGAACACCCGACGGGACAGGGCGCGCTGGGTCTGCTGGATGGGTGTGGCGATCAGACCGACGGCATCCGCCGTCAGCCGCGCGACGCCCCGGACCTCGCTGCGTTCGATGTGCCTAGCCTGCCAGACCGCGGCGGCGCGGGGGAGTCGTCAGGGTTACGGCAAGGGTTCAGGTCGCGCGCTCGGGCTGGAGGCTGTGCGCGGCGGCTCGGTGCCTTCCGGGCGGCACGGTGGCCAGCGCCAACAGGGCGGTACCCACCGAAATGCCGACCTGCCCGAGCACCCCGTAGGGCGCGAATATGTGGTGCTCCAGGAACAGCCATCCGGAGACCAGGACGAGTAGACCGCCGGGCAGCGCCCACACCCCGCCGCGCAGCGCGAGGGCGGCCGTGGTGAGCCCGGCGGCGACCAGGAAGCACCACGAGCCGACCAGTCCGAGCTGGTCACCGACGCCGATCAGCCGGGCCGTGTTCTCGCCGGTCCGGCCGTCGTGCTCGACCACCAGACCGGCGGCGATCCCGGCCAGCACATCGAGCGCGGTGTAGAAGGCCGCGTACCCGTACCCCGCGATCCGCGCCAGCCACGCCAGCGGCGTGCGATCCCCGTGCAGCAGCGCCCAGAAGGTCACCGCCAGCAGCGGGAACAGCGGCAGCAGGACGATGTGCATGCTCCACCAGTGGTGCGCGGTAGCCGGCGTGAGAACCGAGGGGTGGGTCAGACCGATGCCGGCGAGCACCAACCCCGGCAGGGCAACCGCCACGGCGCGGATCCAACGCATCGCGCCACTCTGCCAGTGGCTGCCGCCAGTGGGTTGCTACGGCCCGGGCGATGCTGCCGGTGGTCGAACCGCCCTCCGCCGGGCCCCCTGTCAGTCATTCGGCCGGAGCTGGGGTGTCCAGGCCCAGTTGCCGGCGCAGGTCCCCGAGCTGGACGGTCAGCAGCTCGACCTGCTCGCGGGTATCGAGCGCGCCGCCGGGCGGCCCGGCTGCCTCGTCCCCCGCGACAGCCTTGAGCAGCAGGTAGGTCATCGAGGCGATCCAGATGCCGAAGACGGACAGCGGCACCCAGAACGCGAAGATGCCGTTCCAGGCGAAGGGCCCGGTCTTGAAGAACACGCAGAGCCCGCCGCAGGCGAAGATCAGGCCGATCCAGATGTTGAGGTAGCCGCCCCACCTGGGGAAGATCGGCTCGGTGCGCTGGTCCTGCAGCATGCCGATGCCGATCACGATGAGCTGCAGCACCGCGGTGGAGACGGTGCCGACGAAGGTGATCCAGACGATGTCGCTCACGGTCTGGATCGCCGCCTCCGGCCGGTCCGGCCGGAACAGCGCGGCCTCCAGCGCCATGACCGGGAAGATGAACTCCAGGATCAGGGTGGCGCCCAGGATGAGCTGGGTGTTCGCCAGCAGGGCGCGCTCGCCCTCGACACGCCTGAGCTGCACCGAGATCAGCGCGCAGTACGGGGCCAGCAGGGCGGAACCGACCATGGTCAGGAGCAGTCCGAAGCGGATCGAGTTCGGGTGGGCCAGGTAGAGCCGGGTGATCTCCTGCGCGGTGGCCGCCGGCGAGGGCGGCGGCACGAACCCGGCGAAGAACCAGAACCCGACCATCCAGAACACCACCATGCCGATGCCGCTCCAGGCGCACAGCCGCGCAACCCTTCCGTTCATGGTCGTCGCCCCATCCCGTATCGCTCCGGTGGCGGGCACCAGCGCCCGACACCGGCTAAATATAACGACGATTGGTTAATGGTGAGCCACTCGACCGGGTGAGCGGATCAGGGCGGCGGGGGTTCTATATGTTCGACGCGGATCACGTCGGATCACTGCTGGCTCAACCGAGGTGCACATGATGAGCAACTCCCGGACCGCGATCGTCACCGGCGCGGGTTCTGGCATCGGCCGCGCGGTGGCCCACGCGTTGCTGGACGCGGGGTACCGGGTAGCCCTGGCCGGGCGTCGGGAGGAGCCGCTGCTGGCCACCGCGGCCGACCGTGCCGGTGCGCTCGCGGTCGTCACCGACGTGGCGGACGCGGAGTCGGTGGCGGCGCTGTTCACAACGGTCCGGGACCGCTGGGGCCGGCTCGACGTGCTGTTCAACAACGCCGGCACGTTCGGGCCGGCCGGCACCATCGACGAGGTATCCGTCGAGGACTGGCGGGCCTGCGTCGAGGTCAACCTGACCGGGTCGTTCCTGTGCGCGCGGGAGGCGTTCACCCTGATGCGGCACCAGGAACCGGGCGGTGGGCGCATCATCAACAACGGCTCGATCTCCGCGCACGCGCCGCGTCCCGGCTCCGCCGGGTACACCTCGACCAAGCACGCGATCACCGGGCTTACCAAGACGCTGTCGCTGGACGGGCGGCCGTTCGACATCGCCTGCGGTCAGATCGACATCGGCAACGCCGCCACCGAGATGACGGCCGGCATCTCGCAGGGGGCGCGGCAGGCCGACGGCAGCGTGCGGCCCGAGCCGACCTTCGACGTCCGCCACGTCGCCGAGGCCGTGTTGTTCATGGCCGGGCTGCCGCTGGACGCGAACGTGCAGTTCCTGACCATCGCGGCGACCACGATGCCCTGGCTCGCCCGGGGTTAGCTCCCGCCGGTTCGTCCGACCAGCTGGGGGCTACAGCGGCGTGGCCACGTCGAGCGCCGCGGCGTGCAGGGCGTCGGCGAGGTGCGCGGCCGACTCCGGCAGCGGGTGCGGGAGCCGCGCCAGGACGACGCGCCGCTGTTCCACCGGGCCGCCCCGGACCGCCAGGATCCGCACGCCCGGGGGCACGGCGGACACGAGTGAGGCGGGCACGGTGGTCAGCCCGCAGCCGGCGGCCACGAGGTTCAGCTTGGCCAGCCAGTCGCGGACGGTGTGCGCGATCTCGGGCCGCTCGTCCAACCCGGGCCAGACACCCATCCGCTTGTCCTCGCCGGTGGACGGGCTGGCGATCCAGCGCTGCCCGCGCAGGTCGGCCACGTCGACGGAGTCGCCCCTGGCGAGCGGGTGGGAGGCGGGCACCGCGAGGCACAGGGTGCGCTCGGTGAGCGTCCGCAGCGCCAGCGGCGGGGACTCGGCGTCGAAGGGACGGAACGGCGGCGCCGAGGCCAACAGTGCGAGGTCCAGGCTGCCGGCCCGTAGCGCGCGGACCAGCGCGGGCGTGCTGCCCTCCCGGGTGCTGACCGTGATGGCCGGGTGGGTGCGACGCAGCGCGGCGATGGCCCTGGGCACCAGGACGGCGCCGGCACTGGCGAACCAGCCCAGGCGCACCGCCCCGCCCTCGGCCGGCAGCCCGTCGAGCTCGCGCGCCGTGGCGTCGATCTGTTCGAGCACCGCCGCCGCCCGCCGCAGCACGATCTGCCCGGCGGCGGTCAGCCGTACCCCGTCGCGGCGCCGCTCCAGCAGCGGTGCGTGCGCGGCCCGCTCGAGCGCGGCGATCTGCCGGGAGACCGCGGACTGGGTGTAGCCCAGCGCCGCCGCCGCCGCGGTGAGCGTGCCGCGCTCGGCCACCTCCCGGAACACGCGCAACGCGACCAGCGAGACGTCGTGGAAGTCCATGCCTATTACGCATACCAGGTATGATCAACTCTCGTTGGACGCATGACTCGTGCGTTCTTAGCGTGGTTGTCATGACAGCTGTACGGATCGCCATGGTCACCGGGGCCAACCAGGGCATCGGCCTCGCCCTCGTCGAGGGTCTGGCGGCGCGGCTGGGGTCGGAGGACCTGGTCCTGCTCACCGGGCGCAACGCCCAGCGGGTCGCGGACGCCGCCGCGCTCGTCGCCGCGGCCCCGGGCACGCGGAGCCGGGTAGCGGGCCGGGTACTCGACGTCACCGACGCCGGCGCGGTGGCCCGGCTGGCCGGCGAGCTCGGGGAGCGCCACGGCGGGGTGGACATCGTGGTGTCCAACGCGGTCGCCCCGCTCGCGCCGGACCGGCCGCAGTCCGAGCAGGCCGACGAGTTCATCGACGTCGCCAACGGCGGCACCCACGCGATGCTGCGCTCGTTCGCCCCGGTGCTGCGCCCCGGCGGCCGCCTGCTCGTGGTGGCCAGCTCCCTGGGCCCCCTCGGTCACCTCGACCCTCGCCTGCACCCCCTGTTCGACGGTGTCACCCTCGAGGGCGCCGAACAGGCGGTGGAGTCCTGGCGCACCGCCATCCACGCCGGCACGGCCGAGGACCTGGGGTGGCCGCGCTGGATCAACGTGCCGTCCAAGGTGGCCCAGGTCGCCGCGGTGCGGGCGGTCGCGGCACAGCGGCGGGCGAGCGACCTGGCCGACGGCACCCTGGTCGCGTCGGTCTGCCCGGGGCTCGTGGACACGCGGGCGTCGCGGCCGTGGTTCGACGACTTCAGCCAGGCGCAGACGCCGGCGCAGGCCGCTCGGGCGGTGCTCGAGCTGGCGCTGTCCCCCCGGGTCGACCCGGCGACCTACGGCGAGCTCGTCCGGTTCGGCGACGTGCTGCCCTGGCACGGGGGATCGCCGTCCCGCTACCTGGACCAATCGCTCACCCAGTAGTCCCTGACTACCTAGGAGTTCACACCGTGAGACTCATCAAGACCCCATTCGGCTTCGCCAGCACCGCCGCCGAGGTCGCGGCCGGCGTCGACCTGACCGGCCGCCGCGCGGTGGTCACCGGCGGCGCGTCCGGCATCGGCGTCGAGACGGCGCGGGCGCTGGCCGGCGCCGGTGCCGAGGTCACCCTGGCGGTGCGTGACGCCGCCGCGGGCGAGCGCACCGTCAAGGACATCACCGCGACCACGCACCGCCGCCCGAGTCAGCGGGCCACCGCATGCGAGCCGACCAGTACCGGCATCGCGTCGTAGCCACGCAGTACCCGGGTGGGGCGGCGGTGCGGCTGGCCGGCCGGGGTGAGGTGCGGGAAGCGTTCGAAGAGCCGCCGCAGCGCGACCTCGCCCTCCATCCGGGCCAGCGCGGCGCCCAGACAGAAGTGCAGGCCGCTGGAGAACGCGACGTGCTCGCGGGCGTTGGCCCGGTGGATGTCGAAGCGGTTCGGGTTGTCGAACCTGCGCGGGTCACGGTTCGCGCCGCCGAGCATGGTGACCACGACCGAGCCCTGGGCGACCCGCACGCCGTGCAGCTCGGTGTCGCGCCGGGCCCGCCGGGCGGTGCGTTGCACCGGCGATTCGAAGCGGAGCACCTCGTCGACCGCGTTCGGCCAGAGCGACGGATCGTCCGCCAGCTCGCCGCGCTGCTCGGGGTGGTCGAACAGCAGCGCGGCACCGTTGCCGATCAGGTTCACCGTGGTCTCGAAGCCGGCGCCGAGCAGCAGCAGCGCGGTCGCGGACAGCTCCGGCTCGGACAGCCGGCCGCCGTCCTCGTCCACCAGCGCGACCAGCTGGGAGAGGATGTCCTCGCCCGGGTTGGCGCGCAGCCGCTGGAAGTGACCGAGGAACCACTCGTGCAGTGCGTCCAGGTTCTGCTCGCTGCGCCGGAACCGGGACCAGGACAGTCCGAGGTCCAGCGACGCGGCCGCGCCGTCGCCCCACTCCAGGAACTGCTCGCGCATGGACATCGGCACGCCGAGGATCTCCGAGATCACCGTGACCGGGAGCAGGCTGGCGTAGCGGTCCACCAGGTCGACCGGGTCGCCCCGGTCGGCGGCGGCCAGCTCATCGAGCAGCTGGTCGGCCACCTCCACGGTGCGCTCGCGCAGCCCGGCGACCGCCTTCGCGGTGAACACCCGGCTGACCAGCTTGCGGTAGCGGGTGTGGTCCGGCGGGTCCACCGCGAGCATGGACGGCGGGTCGATCGGGCCGGGCGAGGTGCGCGCGCCGACGACCTTGAGCACCGCGCGGGCCGGCGCCGGCAGGATCAGGTCCGGGCGGGCCACCCCGAAGTCCTCGCCGCGCAGCACCTCGGTGCACACGTCGTGGTGCACCGTCGCCCAGGCGAAACTGCCCTTGGACAGCGGGTACTCCGCGCGCAGCTGTTCGTAGTAGGGGAACGGGTCGGCCTGCAGTGCCGGGTCGACCATGAGCCGGGCGTCCAGGTTGCCCCGGCGGGCCTGCCGGTTCAGCCCGAACCGCAGCAACCCCTGCGTCGCCGCCCACCTGGCCATCACGCGTGCTGTCATCGGGCACCTCCCGTGTTCTCCCGGCGCCGGGGCACCGCGTTGCTCATGACGTGTTCTCGTCCGGTGACTGCTGCGGTGACTGCTCGGGTGACTGCTGCGGCGCAGCACCGGGCTCGGTCAGGTCCAGCCGCAGCTCCGGGTCGATCTGGGCGGCCAGCGCGAGCGCCGAGCCCAGTGCGCCCATCAGCAGCGTCCGCATCGCCGGGCGGCCGAGGACGCCGTCCTCGAGCCAGCGCAGGGTGGCCGTCTCCATGAAGGACACCGCGCCGTCCAACGCCGTGTGCAGCGCCACCGAGGCCCGGATGACGTCAGCGCGGCCCGGCCGGGCACCGGCGACCTGTTCGACGACCCGGTCGACCCGCGCGGCGCGCTGCTCGCTGACCACCCGCATCACCTCGGTGCTGCGGTACTTGTGCCCGAAGATCACCCGCAGGCCCGCCGAGTGCGCCTCGGCGTAGTCGAGGAACCCGTCGACAGCCTGCTCGATCTGCTCGGCGACCGAGCTGGTCGGCGTGGTCGCGGTGGCCGCGGTGATCTCGGCCGCGGCGGACCGCACCACCTCGACCAGGAAGTCTTCCTTGTCCGGGAAGTAGTGGTAGAGCAGCCCTTTGGACACCCCCGCGGCGCGCGCGATCTCACCGACCGGCGGGTTGCCCCCGTGCGCGCCGAGCACCTGCAGGCCGGTGCGCAGCAGGTGTTCCCGCCGGTGATCGACACTGAGCCGCTGCCTCGCCACGACTGCAGGTTAGGTCGTATTGAACACCCGGTCAATAGCCTACTGACCGCAAGTTCAATAGTGTTGGCGGGGACGCGCGTTGAAGGCCGTCCGAGTGCGGGCTGATGGCGCCCCTTCGTTGCGGCCGCGCCGGCCTGAGCACCGCACACCCTCTTCCGGTGTCGCACACCCGCTGCAGGAGATGCGCGGCGAACGGAGAGGGTGTGCGGTATCGCGTGGTTCGCAGTGGGTTACCTGGGTTGCTGGCGGGAGCTCTGCGCTGTGCGAGAACGGCGTGCTCCGGAGCGGAATGGCCGGGGCCGAGAGGCGGCTTGTGGTTAACGAGCTGCACCCGCCTGTTGCTACCGAGCTGCACAAGAGGCCGGTCGCGGGCCGTCAGAACCTGCCTAGTGTGCAGCTCGGTAACACGAGTCCGGTAGGGGAGCATCGGGTCGAGCCCGTGCGCTCTGGTGGTTCGGGGCGGGCGGTGTGCGGGCGGAGTGCCGGGTGCGGAGTGCGGGCGGAGTGCCGGGTGCGGAGTGCGAGCGGAGTGCCGGGTGCGGAGTGCCGGGTGCGGCGTGCTGGAGCGGGGTTGGGTCAGGGCTTCGCGCGCCCGGCGGCGATCTTCCCTAGCAGGTCCAGCTCGTCGACCAGGTAACCGGCCAGTGCGTCGACGTCCGGCACCAGTTCCCGGCACGCGATGAGACCGAAGTGCAGCTGGCCGAGGTAGCCGACCAGCGTGATGTTGAGGCCCTGGCCGTCGGTGATCACCGAGACCGGGTACTGGGCGAGCAGCTTGGCGCCGCCGAGGTACACCGGGACGTTCGGGCCGGGGACGTTGGAGATGCAGAGGTTGAACGCCGGCAGCCGGTGCAGCAGCCCGGTGGCGAACACCACCCGGGCCGCCCGGGCGACCAGCGCCGGCGGGGCGAAGTCGGAGATGTCGTCGACCAGGCCCTGCGGGATCGCGGCCTGTTGCGACTTCGCCAGCTTGGTGGCCTCGTGGACCAGGGTGAGCCGGTGCTCCGGGTCGTCGATGTGGGTGGGCAGCATCGCCAACATCGCCGAGACCCGGTTGCCGAGCGCGCCCTTGCTGGCCTCGTCGCGCACCGAGACCGGGATCATCGAGACCAGCGGGGCGGACGGCAGGGCGTCGTGCTCGGTCAACCACCGGCGCAGCGCACCCGCGCACATGGCCATCACGACGTCGTTCACCGACACCCCGAAGGCGTTCTTCACCGCCTTGACGACGCCCAGGTCCACGCTGCGGAAGGCGACCCGGCGGTGCGGCGTGATCGGCTTGTTGAACGGCGTCGCGGGGGCCACCCCGGCCGGCGTGCGGATGACGTCACCGTCGCCCCGGTTGAGCCCGAGCAGCCCACCGACCAGCGGGGTGATCGCCGGCGCCAGTGTCGGGACCGCGCGGATCAGCCCGGTGGTCAGTCGCACGGTCTCCACCGGCCGCCACACCAGCCGGGCCGCCGCGCGGGCGGCGAGGGCGAACCGGGCCGGTGCGGCGCCCGCCCGGAACGGTTTCGGCGCGGGCAGCTCGCGCCCGCCGGGGGACAGGTCGAGCAGGACGGTCAGCAGCTCGGCACCGGAACGGCCGTCGATGGCCGCGTGGTGGATCTTCGTGTAGACCACGACCCGCCCGCCGGTCAGGCCGGTGATCAGGTAGATCTCCCAGAGTGGGCGGGCGCGGTCCAGCGGGCGCGCGTGCAGTCGGGCGATCTGCTCGCCGAGCTGCGCATCCGAGCCCGGCTGGGGTAGCGCGAGCTCGCGGATGTGGTACTCGAGGTCGAAGTCCGGGTCGTCGACCCAGTACGGCTGGTCCAGCCCGAGCGGTACCTCCAGCAGCTTCTGGCGCAGCACCGGCACCAGGTCGAGGCGCTGGGCGAACAGCTCGGTGAGCAGGGCGAGGTCCAGCGGTTTCGGCGCGTCGGAAGGGTCCAGCACGCAGACGCCGCCGACATGGCCGGTCGAGGTCGCGGTCTCCAGCGCGAGGAAGGCGGCGTCGAGTCCGCTGAGCTGGTTCATGACGCGACTCCTCGACCGGCGCGCAGCGCCGGGTGGTGGGACAGCCAGGCGCCGACGGCGTCGACGACCAGCTCGGGAACCTCGAGCTGGGGGGTGTGCCCGACGCCGGGCAGGTAGCAGGTCTGCCAACCGGGGTTGGCCGCGGCGGCCGTGCGTGCCGAGGCAAGGGACACCAGCCGGTCGAGCTCGCCCTGGATCAGCAGCACCGGAGCCCGGACGCCGGCCATGACGGCCTGGTAGCGGCGCGGGTTGGCGACCGCGCGGATGGTGGAGCGGGCCGCGCCGAGGAACGCCGCCTCGGCGCCGGTCAGGTGGCGGCGCGCCCGGGCGAGTGCGACCAGGGCATCGACCAGCGGCTCTGCTGCCCGGCTCGGGTCGGCGAAGCAGAGATCGAGCACCCGGCGCACGGACTGTTCCGGTGAGACCCGCGAGTTGCTGGCCCGCAGGAACAGCTCACCGGCTCCGGGCATCGCGTAGGTCAGGAACTGGCCGATGACCATCGGGTCCGGGCGTTGGCCGAGCTGTGGCAACGCCGGGTCGAGCAGTACCGCGCCGGCGACCGTGTCCGGGTTGGCCTGGCTCTGCAGGATCGAGATCAGTCCGCCCATCGAGTTGCCGACCAGCACCGCCGGGGTGCCGATGACCTCGCGGAGGAACCGGTCGAGCAGCCCGACGTTCGCGGTGACCGTGGAGGTCCGCCGGGTGCCCGGGGTCAGCCCGAAGCCGCGCAGGTCCAGCGCCACCGCGCGGCGGTCGGCGGCCAACGCCGGCCCGATCGTGACCCAGTTCAGGTGCGAGCCGCCGAGGCCGTGCACGAAGACGACCGGCGGCGCGGCGCGGCGCCCGTTGTCGTGCCCGTTCGAGGCCGGCGCGCCGAACTCGATCCAGTGCACCGGTCCGTCCAGGTCGGTGATCCAGCCCCGGGTGCCCCACGGCGCACTGAACGACCACGGCGACTCGCGGGTGTCCAGCGCGCCGGCCGGCCGGGCGGTCACCGGGCCACCGGGTACAGGGTGCGCAACCAGCGCGGTGGCTCGAACGGCCGCCCCTGCCCCGCCGGTTGGGCCAGCCGGTCCGCGGTCAGCCAGAAGGTGGCCGGGTCGACGCCGAAGCCGAGATGACTGCAGCGGACCGCGACGTTCTGATGAAGGTCGCTGGTCGGCTCCACGCAGGCCCGCCAGGACACGATGCCGTCGAACCGGGAGTAGACGGCGGTGGAGCGCACCGGGATCGGTTGGCGTATCCGCTCCCGGGACGGCAGCCGGGCCGGCGGGGCATGCAGGTGGTCGCGGCGGCGGAAGGTCCGGTCGGCCCTGCTCTGGCGCGGGTCGACGAGCGTGAACGGGCTGCCCAGCGTGATCACCTGGCGGACCTGGTCCGGGTGGTCGCGGCCCAGCTCCCTGGCGAAGATCCCGCCGAGGCTCCAGCCGATGACGGACACCGGGCCGCCGGTGCGCTCCGCCAGTGCGTGCAGTGCCCGGGGCAGCCCGTCCAGCACCTGCTCGGTCGGCCCGACGTTGCGGCCCAGTCGCCAGCCGCGGCTGTAGTAGCCGAGTCTGCGCAGGTAGGCCCGCAGCGGTCGGGTGCTGGCGTCGTCCGCCATCAGGCCGGGCAGCACCAGCACGCCGTGGCCGTCGCCGCGCGGGGCCAGCGCGAGCCATGGTCGGGCCAGCGGCAGCGTGGCGTACTCCAGCGCGCCCCGCGCCGGCTCGGTGACGAACAGCGCGAGCGAGGGGGAGCGCCGCGTCCCGCTGCGGAGCCGGGCCCGACCGCTGGGGGCCGAGGTGGGGCCAGCCGCCAGGTCGGCCTCGCCGGTGAGGTGCATCCGGCCACTCTATGCGGTGATCCAGGCCAGTACCCAGAGTTCGTTGCGCACCCCGGGGGCCGGTCAGAGCGGCCGGTGGTTACGGGGTGGTGCGGGCGGCGAGCGCCGGGCTGTCCACCACTTCGGCGGCGCACAGGGCGGCGGACGCGGTGGACAGTCCGGCGCGCAGCACCCGCTGCCCGGCCGGGACCGACGCCGCGCGGCCGCCCCAGGCGGCGAGCGCGGGCTGGGTCAGCTGCCGGCCGAGGTAGAAGGTGACCGGCCACGGTGGCTCGGCCAGGCACACCCGGGCCACCGCGTCGGCGGCTGCCGCGGGCGAGGGCCAGCCGCCGGTCAGCGCCACCCCGCCGAGCCCGTCGGGCAGCGCGGCCAACGGGCTGCCGGCGAGCGGGTGCGGGCTGGCGGTCCCCGGATCGGTGCTGATCACCACCGCGCCCAGGTCGACGCCGAAGTCCTCGAGGTGCCCGCAGACGCTCAGCAGCGCGGCCGCCACCGACGCGTCCCTGGGGCAGAACAGGCCGCCGGTCAGCGCGGCGGCGGCGCCCCCGGTCATCCGGGTGCCGACCCGGATCACCGGGACGAGGCCGAGGTCCTGGCAGAGGTAGCCGAACCGGGCGGCGGCCTGGCTGTTCGCGGTGACCATCCGCAGCGCGTCGGGGTCGATGCTGGTCACCGTGCTCCAGACCGCGAAGGTGGCGCCCAGCTCGGCCATCCGGCCCAGCCGCGCGGCCAGCCCGTCCACCCCGGAGGTGACCAGCTCGCGGCCGTCCGAGGACAGCGGCTCGGATCCGGTGTCCGCGCGGACCCCGACCAGGATGCCGGCGTCGCCGAGCAGTGCGGCGGTCCGCTGCGCACGGCAGGCGAGCCGCTCGAACGTCTCCGGGTGCAGCACGACGCCGCTGGTCGCGTCGGCGAGGTCGGCGGTGCCGAGCAGCATGGCGAGATAACCATCGGTGGCGCGCACCGACGGGCGGATCGAGGCCACCCGGAACCGGGCGGTCAGGCAGGCGGGCGCGGAATCCAGGCCGAGAATGCCCCGGCGGAAGGCGAACAAGCGGCGCGCTCGGCGGTGCAGATCCTCCATGGTCGCGACACCTCTCCCGCCGGCCGGTTCCGCTGGACGCCCCCCGATGGACGCCGGCTGCCCGGCCGCCGAATCTCTCAGCCTGGCCGACCCGGCGCACCGGGACACCCCCTGCGCGGGGGATCTGTCCCCACGTAGTGGGGAATTCCACCGGCGCCGGCGGCTGACCCGGTCGAGTGGTGTCCGGCCTTTCCCGCGACGGGCGGTGATGCAATGCTGGCTGAACGATCGTTTAGGAGGTTTCGTGGATTTCGAACTGCCCGTGGAGCTGGTCCAGCGCCTGGCCGATCTCGACGAGTTCATCGAGCGGGAGATCGTTCCGCTGCAGCGGCGGGACGACAACGAGCGGTTCTTCGACCACCGCCGGGAGTGGGCCCGTACCGACTTCGAGGCCGGCGGCACCCCCCGGCCCGAGTGGGAGGAGCTGCTCGGCGAGATGCTGGCGAAGGCCGATGCGGCCGGCTGGCTGCGCTACGGGCTGCCCAAGGAGATCGGCGGGCAGGACGGGTCGAACTTCGACATGGCGGTGATCCGGGAGCACCTGGCGCACAAGGGCCTCGGGCTGCACAACGACCTGCAGAACGAGTCCTCGGTGGTCGGCAACTTCCCGGTCGCGCACATGCTGCTGGGCTTCGGCACGCCGGAGCAGCGCGCGGAGTTCCTGGAGCCGATGCTGGCGCGGGAGAAGCGGCTCGGGTTCGGGCTCACCGAGCCGGACCACGGCAGCGACGCCACCTGGATGGAGACCACGGCGGTCCGCGACGGCTCCGGGCCCGACGCCGACTGGATCATCAACGGGGTCAAGCGGTTCAACTCCGGGATGCACTCGGCCACCCACGACGTGATCTTCGCCCGGACCTCGGGGGAGGACGGCTCAGCGCGGGGCATCTCCGCGCTGATCACTCCGGTGGACGCCCCCGGCCTGTCCGTGGACTTCCACTGGTGGACGCTGAACATGCCCACCGACCACGCCGAGGTCACCCTGCGCGATGTGCGGGTACCCGCCGGCGCGGTGCTCGGTGAGGTCGGCGAGGGGCTCGCGGTGGCCCAGACGTTCGTGCACGAGAACCGGATCCGCCAGGCCGCCTCCGGGGTGGGCGCCGCGCAGTTCTGCATCGACCGCAGCGTCGACTACGCCCGCAAGCGCAAGACTTTCGGTCAGCCGCTGGCCACCCGGCAGGCGATCCAGTGGCCGCTGGTGGAGCTGCACACCGAGGCGGAGATGGTCCGGGGACTCGTCCGCAAGACCGCGTGGGAGCTGGACCGGGTGCCGCACATGCAGATCAGCGACAAGGTCTCCATGTGCAACTACCGGGCCAACCGGCTGGTCTGCGAGGCGGCCGACCGGGCCATGCAGGTGCACGGCGGCCTCGGCTACACCCGGCACACCCCGTTCGAGCACATCTACCGCCACCACCGCCGGTACCGGATCACCGAGGGCTCGGAGGAGGTCCAGATGCGCAAGGTCGCCGGTTACCTGTTCGGGTTCGCCGGCCCGCGCAAGGTCGACTCCGGTGGCTCAGGTGCGTGAGGTAACCCGCGGTCTGCTGTTCCCGGAGGGGCCGATCGCGCTGCGCGACGGGTCGGTGGTGCTGGTGGAGATCCAGCGCGGCACGCTGACGCGGGTGTGGCCGGACGGCCGGGTGGACGTGGTCGCGGAGCTGGGCGGCGGCCCGAACGGCGCCGCCATCGGCCCGGACGGCGCGGTGTACGTGTGCAACAACGGCGGCCTGCAGTGGCACGACCGCAACGGGTTCACCGCACCCGGCCACCAACCCGACGACTACACCGGGGGCCGGATCCAGCGCGTGACGTTGGACGGCGCCGTCACCGACATCTACACGGAGGTCGACGGGCGGGCGCTGCGCGGCCCGAACGACATCGTGTTCGACACCGACGGCGGGTTCTGGTTCACCGACCTCGGCAAGGGCAGGGCCAGGGAGTTCGACACCGGGGCGGTGTACTACGCGGCCGCCGACGGCTCGTCGATCACCGAGGTGCTGCACCCGATGGTCCAGCCCAACGGGATCGGCCTGTCCCCGGACGGGTCGAGGCTGTACGTGGCGGAGACCGGGCCGGGCCGGGTCTGGTACTGGGACGTGGCCGGGCCGGGGCAGCTGCGCCCGGCGGACCGCCCGGTGGGTGCGAACGGGGCGTCGCTGCTGCACGGGTTCAGCGGCTTCCAGCTGCTCGACTCGCTCGCCGTGGACGGTGCCGGCAACGTGTGCGTGGCGACGTTGCTCACCGGCGCGATCAGCGTGCTGAACCCGGACGGCACGCTGGAGCGGCAGGTGCCGGTGCCCGAGCCGGACCCGTACGTGACGAACATCTGCTTCGCCGGCGCCGACTCGCGGACCGCGTGGGTCACCTCGTCCGGGCTCGGCCGGCTGTACGTCACCGAGTGGCACCGCCCCGGCCTGGACCTGGCCTTCGGCGCATGATCCCGGGCGGGTACGGCGGCAGTCAGCGGGCCGAGCTGATCGCCCGGCTGACGGCGCCCGGGCAGCTGTTCGAGCTGGTCGAGCGGGACGTGGGCGGCATCCCGATGCGGGTGTACTCCGGCGGGCCGGCCACGCTGCGCGACCTCGTGGTGGGCAGCGCCGCGTTCGGCGACCGGGACTACCTGGTCTACGGGACCGAGCGGTGGACCTTCGCCGAGCACTTCCGGTTGGTCGCCGCACTGGCCCGCTGCCTGCTCGAGGAGTACGGCCTGCGCCGGGGCGACCGGGTCGCGGTGAGCATGCGCAACTACCCGGAGTGGGCGCCGGTGTTCTACGCCGTGCAGGTCGCCGGGCTGGTGGCGGTGCCGCTGAACGCCTGGTGGACGGCGGGCGAGCTGGGCTACGCACTCACCGACAGCGGCGCCCGGCTGGTGGTCGCCGACGCCGAGCGCGCCGGGCTCCTCGCCGGGCAGCTGGGTGGCGTCCAGCTGATCGAGGTGCGCGGCGGTGCCCGGCCGACTACCGGAGCGCGGCCGTGGGCGGAGCTGGTCGACTCGCTGGAGCTGGGGGCGGCGGTACCCGAGGTGGCGGTGGACCCGGGCGACGACGCCACGATCCTGTACACCTCGGGCACCACCGGCCGGCCCAAGGGCGCGGTGGCCAGCCACCTCAACCACTGCACCAACGTGCGGAACATGCTGCTCAGCGGCGTGGTGGGCGCGATGCTGGCCAACGGCGGCGAGCTCCCGGCGCCGGACCCGGACGCGCGGCCGGGCACCCTGTGCACCTTCCCGATGTTCCACATCGCCGGCATCAACTCGCTGTGCGGCACCGCGCACGCCGGGTCCAAGCTGGTCACGATGTACCGGTGGGACCGGGTGCTGGCGCGTGAGCTGATCCGGCGGGAACGGCTGACCGCGACCGGCGGGGTGCCGACCGTGATGCGCCAGCTGATCGAGGACTCGGCGGCGGACCCGGACTCGGTGGCCTCGCTGACCGGCATCGGGATGGGCGCCGCGCCGGTGCCGCCGGAGCTGATCGCCCGGATCGGTGCCGCGTTCGCCGCGCCGGTCGCGCCGGCCAACGGGTACGGGCTCACCGAGACCACCTCGGCCGTGGTCACCAACGGCGGCGCGGACTACCTCGCGCACCCGGACAGCGTCGGCCGCTGCGTCCCGGGCGCGGACCTGCGGGTGGTGGACCCCGGCACCGGCGACGACCTGCCCGACGGCGACATCGGCGAGCTGTGGTTCCGCGGCCCGAACGTGGTGCGCGGGTACTGGAACGACCCGGCGGCGACCGGCGCGGCGTTCACCGACGGCTGGTTCCACACCGGTGACCTGGGCCGCGTCCTCGACGGCTGGGTCTACGTGGTAGACCGGATCAAGGACGTGGTGATCCGGGGTGGTGAGAACATCTACTGCGCGGAGGTCGAGGCGGCGTTGTTCGAGCATCCCTCGGTGGCGGACGTGGCGATCGTCGGCGTGCCGGACCCATCGCTCGGCGAGGAGGCCGCGGCGGTGGTCCAGCTGCGCCCCGGTGCGGCGACCGGGCCCTCGGCGGCGGCGGCGCTGCGCGGGCACCTGGCCGAGCGGCTGGCCGGGTTCAAGGTGCCCCGGTACGTAGTGTTCCGGTCCGCGCCGCTGCCACGCACGGCGACCGGCAAGGTACTCAAACGCGACCTGCGGGCCGCGGTGATCAGCGAGGTGGGTGCGGATGTCCGTGGATGATCGTGAGTCCGGTGCTGGTGTTGGTGTCGGGGTGTCCGCCGCGGCGCCGGCCGGGATCGACGCGGAGTCGGTGACCCGGTGGCTGGCGGAGCAGGTGCCCGGGCTGGCGATGCCGCTCGAGTTCACCCTGGTCGCCGGTGGCCGGTCGAACCTGACCTACCGGGTCACCGACGCGGCTGGGGCGGTGTACGCGCTGCGCCGCCCGCCGACCGGCGGCGTGCTGTCCACCGCGCACGACATGGGCCGGGAGTGGCTGTTCCTGTCCGCGATGGCGCCGACCGACGTGCCGGTGCCCGAGCCGGTGGCGTTCTGCGGCGACGTCGAGGTGACCGGCGCCCAGTTCTACCTGATGGCGTTCGTGGACGGACTGGTGCTGGCCGACGCCGCCTCCGGGCTGAAGCTGGCGCCGGCAGCCCGGGCGGCGGCCGGGCGGAACCTGGTCGACGTGCTGGTGCGGCTGCACGCGCTGGACCCGGCGGCGGTCGGGCTGGGCGAGATCGTCCGCTCCACCGGCTACCTGGAGCGCCAACTGCGCCGCTGGCACCAGCAGGTGCACCTGTCCGGGGCCGGCGACCTGGCGCTGCTGGACGAGGTCCACGACCTGCTCGCGGCGCGGGTGCCGGCGCAGACCAACGGCATCGTGCACGGCGACTTCCGGCCGGGCAACATGGCGTTCGGCCCGGACGGTTCGGTGCGCGCGGTGTTCGACTGGGAGCTGGCCACCTCCGGCGACCCGCTGGCCGACCTCGGCTACCTGGTGTCGACCTGGGCGGAGCCCGGCGAGGAGTTCGGGTTCGGCCTCGTCCCGAGCACCGCCCCCGGCTTCGCGAGCCGTGCCGAGCTGGTCGCCCAGTACGCGCGGAGCTCGGGGCGGGACGTGTCGGCCCTGCCGTACTTCGTCGCGTTCAACCGCTGGCGCTCGGCCTGCATCCTGGCCGGGGTCAACGCCCGCTACCAGGCCGGTGTGATGGGCGACGACGGCTACGCGGGCGAAGCCCAGGAACGCGCCGACCAGAGCGAACGCCTGGTGGCCGACGCCCGGGACACGCTGCGCGCGGACAGTCTCGACTGACCAGAGCCTCGTGAGTGGCGAGTGGTCCCAGGGGACCACTCGCCACTCACGGTGTGTCAGAGCCGTTCGATGATGGTGGCGTTGGCCTGGCCGCCGCCCTCACACATCGACTGCAGGCCGTAGCGCCCACCGGTGCGCTGCAGCTCGTAGATCAGCTTGGTGGCCAGGATGGCCCCGGTCGCACCGAGCGGGTGGCCCAGCGCGATCGCGCCGCCGTTGATGTTGGTCTTCTCCAGCGAGGCACCGGTTTCCCGGGCCCAGGCCAGCACGACCGGCGCGAACGCCTCGTTGATCTCGAACGCGTCGATGTCGTCGATGGTCAGCCCGGAGCGCTTGAGCGCGTGCTGGGTGGCCGGGATCGGGCCGGTCAGCATGAACACCGGGTCGTCGCCGACCACGGAAAGCGCGTGCACCCGGGCCAGCGGGGTCAGGTCGTGGGTGCGCACCGCTTCCTCGGAGGCGACCAGCAGTGCCCCGGCGCCGACCGAGATCTGGCTGGCGACCGCGGCGGTGACCGCCCAGCCCTCACGCAGCGGCGCGAGGGTGGCCATCTTCTCCAGCGAGGTGTCGCGGCGGGCGCCCTCGTCGGTGGTGGCCTCGCCAAGGGGCGCGATCTGGTCGACGAACCGGCCGTCGTCGATGGCGGCCACCGCACGCTGATGGCTCTGCAGGGAGAAGCGCTCCAGGTCCTCGCGGGACAGGTCCCACTTCTCGCAGATCAGCTGGGCGCCGCGGAACTGGGAGATCTCCTCGTCGGCGTAGCGCTCGTTCCAGCCGACGCCGTAGGGGTTGGCGCCGAGCTGCTTGACCATCGTCCGGTTGGCGTCGATCGGCACCATGGCCATGTTCTCGACGCCGGCGGCGACGACCAGGTCCTGGGTGCCCGACATCACGCCCTGCGCCGCGAAGTGCAGTGCCTGCTGCGCCGAACCGCACTGGCGGTCGATAGTGACTCCTGGCACACCCTGCGGCAATCCGGCGGACAACCAGGACGTGCGGGCGATGCAGCCGGACTGCGGCCCCATCGCGTTGACACAGCCCATGACCACGTCATCGACCGCTGAGGGGTCGACGCCGGTCCGCTGCATCAGCTCGCGCAGCACGTGTGCGCCCAGGTCAGCGGGGTGTACGGCGGCCAACGCACCCTTGCGGGTACCGACCGGGGTACGTACCGCGCCGACGATGTAAGCCTCTGGCACCGGGGGACCTCCCGTGAGTTTCGATTGGACGGTAACTTAACGATCGTACGCTTAGGTGGTTGCTTCTCGGGAGGGCTCCATGGAGTTGGGTTCGGCGGTTCACTACGCGGGGAACGTCCTGGAGATGGCCGAGCGGGTGCGCACCTGGGAGGCGATCGGGCTCGACGTGGTGTGGGTCGCGGAGGCCTACGGCTACGACGCGCCGACCATGATGGGCTACCTCGCGGCGCGCACCGAGCGGGTCCAGATCGGCTCGGCGATCCTGCCGCTGTACTCCCGGACGCCGGCCCTGCTCGCCCAGACCGCGGCCGGGCTGGACCACATCTCCGGCGGCCGGGCGATCCTCGGGCTCGGCGCGTCCGGCCCGCAGGTCATCGAGGGCTGGCACGCGGTGCCCTACGACAAGCCGCTGGCCCGCACCCGCGAGATCATCGACATCTGCCGCCGGGTCTGGCGGCGCGAGCCGCTGGTCAACGACGGGGTGTACCCGATCCCGCTGCCGGCGGGGCAGGGCACCGGCCTCGGCAAGCCACTGAAGCTGATCAACCACCCGGACCGCGCCGACATCCCGATCTTCGTAGCGGCGCTGGGGGAGAAGAACGTGGCGCTGACCGCCGAGGTGGCGGACGGCTGGATCCCGACCATGTTCATCCCGGAGCAGGCCGGCGCGGTCTGGGGTGGCGCGTTGGCCGCCGGGGCGAAGGCGCGCCCCGCCGAGCTCGGGCCGCTGCGGGTGGTGGCCGGCGGCCCGCTGGCGATCGGCGAGGACGTGACCGCGCTGCGCGAGCGGGCCCGGCCGAACTTCGCGCTCTACATCGGCGGCATGGGCGCCAGGGAACGCAACTTCTACTTCAACCTGGCCTGTCGTTACGGCTTCGAGGACGAGGCGAACCGGATCCAGGACCTCTACCTGGAGGGGCGCAAGGAGGAGGCCGCCGCGCTGGTGCCGGCCGAGCTGCTCGAGCGCACCTCGCTGATCGGCCCGGCCGGCCACGTGAAGGAGCGGGTGGCCGCCTACCGGGAGGCCGGCGTGACCATCCTGAACGTCAACCCGATCGGCGCGGACCCGATCGCCGACCTCGAGCAGTTGCGCGACTGGCTCTAGGGGAGCCGCGCGCCGCCGCGCCGCGATAGTCACAGTCGGTGATCGGCCGATCCACTCGGACCGCTGACCTGAGAGGCCGGGCTGCGCCGAGGTCAACCTGGGGCTGGATCTCTGCGAAAAATACCGGACTGACGTTGGTCTCGGTGACACTGGACGACACTGGACGCGCCAGGGGTCGACACCGGGTCGCCTTGTCGGTGACGCGGCGTTACCGGACAGCGTGACGGCGGTGGGTGTGCCCCGTTCGCGGGCAGCGCAGGAACTCTGCCCCGCGAGCTCAGCCCAGCGCGCCCAGTAGGTGGCGCGCGGTGAAGAGGTCCAGGTGGGCGCCGCCCAGGTTCTTGTACAGCGTGATCTCCTCGGGACCGGTGCGGCCGGGTACCTGCCCGGCGCACAGCTCGAACAGATCGCCCCGGATGTCGGCGGGGGACAGGGCGCCGGTCGACAACGCGTGCTGGATCTCGCCGGAACGCTCCAGCCCGTTGCGGGTGTCGACGAAGACGGCCGACCGTCGCAGCGCCTCGTCGTCCGCCTCCCGCATCGCCGGGGTGAAGCTGCCGACGAGGTCGAGATGGGTGCCGGGGCGCAGCAGCTCACCCCGGACCAGTGGCTCGGTGGACATCGTCACGCAGCTCACGATGTCCGCCCGCGCGACCGAGGAGTCCAGGTCGGACACCGCTTCGACGTGCACCCCCGGCAGCGTGGTGGCGGCGGCCAGTGCGGCGGCCCGCGCGGGCGTGCGGTTCCACACCAACACCGTGCGCAGCGAGGGCCGGACGCCGAGGTGCGCCGCGATCATGTGCGGGGCGAGCCCGCCGGCCCCGACGACGAGCAGCACCCGCGCGTCCTCGCGGGAGAGCAGCGCCGCGCCGAGCGCCGAGTCGGCGGCGGTCTTGCGGAACGTCATGGCCGCCCCGTCGGCGACCAGGCGCACCGAGCCGTCGGCGCCGTCGAAGAGCACGACGACGCCCTGCACGGACGGCCTCGTCCGGTTGCCGGGGAAGACGCTGACCAGCTTCGCCGCGACCATGTCGTTCGGCTGCCACGCGGTGAGCGCGAGGAAGCTGTTCGGCGCTCCGGTGGGGTCGGCGGCGACCACCGCGGCGAACTCGGGGGATGGGTCCTGGTGCGCGCGGCACAGCGCCTCCACCAGCTCCGGGTACGGCAGGTGGGCGTGCACGGTGTCGGCGTCGGCGAACAGCACCATGGATTGATCCTGCATCCCCGCCTCGGTGGCATGACACTGGTTTGGTGGAAGAGCCTGGTTACCCGCACCTGCTCGCCCCGCTGACCGTGCGCGGCAGACAGATCCGCAACCGGATCGTCTCCTCGCCGCACGCCACCGGCTGGGAGCACCCCGGCGGGTTGATCTCCGACAAGGAGGTCGACTACCACGTCCGCAAGGCGGCCGGCGGTGTCGGGCTGGTGATGACGTTCGGCTCGGCCTCGGTGGACCCGTCCACGGCCGCGTCCTACGGGTCGATCGCGCTGTGGAACCCGGCCAACGAGCGGCAGCTGCGCCGCCTCGCCGACGGGGTGCACGCGCACGGCGGGCTGGTCATGTCGCAGATGACGCACATGGGCCACCGCGGCTCCTCGAAGGTCGCGCTGACCCCGGTGCGCGGGGTGTCCGACCTGCCGGAGCCCGAGCACCGTGAGGTCGCGGTGCCGCTGACCGTCGAGGAGCTGCACACGCTGGCGCGGCGGTTCGTCGACGTCGCGCTGCGGCTGCACCGCTGCGGGTGGGACGGCGCGGAGGTCACCTCGTTCGCCCACCTCATCGAGCAGTTCTGGGACCCGGCGATCAACACTCGCACCGACGAGTACGGCGGGTCGCTGGCGAACCGGATGCGGTTCGGCAAGCAAGTGGTGGCCGCGGTCCGGGCGGCGGTGCCCGACGAGTTCATCCTCGGTTTCCGGATGAGCTTGGACCCGCGCAGCGGCGGGCGGCGCATCGGTACCGGCACCGACGAGCTGTTCACCATCGCCACCGAGATGGCCGCGACCGGGGACATCGACCTGCTCAGCGTGACCGGCGGCGACGCGATGACCAGGCCGGCCCTGTCCGTCGCGATGGGCCCGGACTTCGTGCCGCCGGTGACCGCCGGCGACGCCGCCGCGCGGGTCACCGCCGCCGTGGACGTCCCGGTGCTGCTGGCCGGCCGGGTCAACTCCGGGCCCGCGGGGGAGTCGGCGCTGGCCGAGGGCAAGGCCGACCTGGTGGTGATGACCAGGGCGCTGATCGCCGACCCCGACCTGCCCAGGAAGCTGGCCGACGGTGGCCGGGTGCGGCCGTGCATCGGCATCAACCAGGGCTGCATCGGGCGGCTCTACCAGCACTATCCGATCGTGTGCTCGGTGAACCCGGCGATCCGTGACCCCCAGCTGGAGCACGTGCCGCCGACCGCGGCGCCGCGCCGGGTGGTGGTCGTCGGCGCCGGGGTGGCCGGGTTGGAGGCGGCCCGCAATGCCGCGCTGAAGGGCCACGACGTGGTGGTGCTGGAGCGGGCCGGCCGGGTCGGCGGCCGGGCGGAGCTCAACGCGGTGCACGGGTGGCGGCCGAGCTGGCGGCAGTACCTGGACTGGCTCGCGGCGGAGCTGTCCGACCTCGGCGTCGCCGTCCGGTGCGGGGCAGCCGGCTCCGTGGCCGAGGTGCTGGCGTTGGCGCCGTCGGTCGTGATCGTCGCCACCGGGTCGCGGCTGCGGTCGATGCCCGGTATGTCCCTGGTGGACGCCGACGAGGTGATCGCTTCGCCGCCCCCGGTCCGGGCCGACGGGCTCGCGGTGGTGATCGACGACGACGGCGGGTTCGTCGCGCCGACCGCGGCGGCCGCGCTGGGCGAGCAGGGCTGGTCGGTCACCATCGCCACCCCGTTGCCGGCGCTGGCGGCCGAGGTCGACGCCACCCAGATCCGCTTCGTGCACGAGCGCCTGGCCAAGGCCGCGCCCACGGTCATCCCGGACGTGCGGCTGCTGCCCGAACCCGGCGCGGACGTGGTCCTGGAGCACGTGCTGACCGGGGCCATCCGAACACTCCGGTCACCGGAGATCGTGGTCGTCGCCGGGCACCGCCAGGCCGAGAACGGACTGCGCGCCGACCTGCTGGCCGCCCGCCCGGAGCTGGACGTGCGGCTGGTCGGTGACGCGCTCGCGCCCCGCGGTTTCGACGCGGCCACCGCCGACGGCGCCCTCACGGGTGCCGCGATCGACTGAGCCGGGTTACGGGGTTACGGGATCAGGCGGGGGGTGCCGGTCTGCTCGGCCGACGCCGGGAGCCCGTTCGCCTCGAGGATCTTGGTGATGGTGCCGTCCTTGTGCAGCTCGGCGATCGTCTCGTCGAAGGCCTTGAGCATGTCCTGGTTGTCCTTCGCCATCGGGAACGTGGCCTGCGCCGCCTCCTTCGACGCCGCGACCCGGTCGTCGGGCTGGGCCACCAGGACCTTCGTGGCGACGCCCTTGTGGGTGAAGAGCGCCGACCCGTAGCTGTCGACGCCGACCTCGATGCGACCGGCCTTGAGGTCCTGGTTCATGTCGACCGCGGAGGGGTAGAGGCGCAGGCTGTCGCCGAGTACCTGCTGCAGGTCCTTGACCCACAGGTACCCGTCGACCGTGCCGACCTTCTTGCCCTGCAGCTCCGTCACGCGCGACAAGCCGGCGTCGGAGACGATGCCCATCTGGTCGAGGTAGAGCGGGGCGGACAGGTTCACGACCTTGGAACGGGGCACGGTCCGGTACCAGTCGCCGATGGCGAGGTCGGCGCGGCCCTGCTGCACGCTCGGGATGAGCGATGCGGTGTTGCCGGCCTGCGCGGTGATCGTCAGGCACTCGCGCTTGGCGATCTCCCGGAGTACGTCGGCGTCGACCCCGCTCATCCCGTCGGGTCCGGTCGTCATCGCGTAGGGCGGCAGGTCGTACACGCCGACGGTCAGAGTGCCCTTCTCGATCGTCGAGAACTGGTGCTTCGGCGTGCAGTTGCCGGCGGCCTGGGTGCCACCACCGCCGCCACCGCACGCGGTGGTCAGGAGCAGGACCGCGGCGGCACCGATGAGGGCGGTGCTGACGGCAGAGCCAACTCGGGATCGGGACATGTGGGCCTCATTCCTGTCAGAGTTCAGAGGTGGCGCGCCATCCGCCGCTCGGTCCAGTTGGTCAGCCAGCCGGCCGGCAGGGTGATGAGCAGGTAGAGCAGCCCGGCCAGCAGCAGCACGTCCAGGTAGCGGAACGTGTTGGAGCCGATCGAGTAGGCCCGGCTGAGCAGCTCGGGCAGTGCGATGGTGAAGGTCAGCGCGGTCGCCTGGAGGATCAGGATCGCGAACCCCAGCAGCGCCGGGATGGCGATCCGCACGCCCTGCGGGATGACGATGAACCGCAGCGTGTCCCGGTTGCTCATGGCCAGCGCCGAGGCCGCCTCCACCTCACCGTGCGGCACCGCCTGCAGCCCGGCCCGCAGGATCTCGCTGGTGTAGGCGCCGGTGGTGAGCGCCAGCGCGACGACCGCGGCGACGAACGACCCGACCGTGAGCCCGGCCGACGGCAGCCCGAAGTAGACGATCTGCAGCATCACCAGCGCCGGGGTGCCGCGCCCGACCTCGACGACGATGATCGCGACCACCCGCACCCACCTGTGCCTTGCGGACATCAGCAGCGCTAGCGCCAGACCCAGCGGGATGCCGATGACCAGGCTGGCGCCGGCCAGCCGGACACTCAGCCACAGTCCGTCGAGCAGGCTGGGCAGCCATTCGAGCCAGCCGCCGAGCAGGGTGTCGTCGTTCACCGGGCGACCCTCGCCCTCATCTTCGCGTCCATGGTCCGGGACAGCCACGCCAGCGGCGCACCCAGCGCGATGTAGACGACCGCGGCGATCAGGAACGGTTCGAGCCCGGCGCCGTGGCCACGCGAGGCGGCCGTTGCCCGGTAGAGGATCTCGGTGGCGGTGATCGTCGAGGCGATCGAGGAGTCCTTGAGCAGCCCGATCGCGTAGGTCGTCGCCGACGGGAGCGCGACCCGGAACGCCTGCGGCCCGATGATCCGCGACATCGACGTCCACGAGTTCATCCCCAGCGCCGCCGCCGACTCGAACTGCCCCCGGTGCACGGCGAGCAGGCCACCTCGGTAGATCTCCGCGAGGTAGCCGGCGGCGATCAGGCCGAGGCCGATCACGGCGGCCGCCAGCGAGCTGAGCTTGACCACGTCGGTGCCGACGCCGAAGTAGACGACGAACAGCAGTACCACCGGCGGGATGCCGCGCAGCACGTCGATCACGAAGCGGGCCACCCACCGCAGCGGCGCCAACGCGGAGCGGCGGCCCAGTGCCAGGGGAACCCCGAGCACCGCGCCGAGGGCGAACGCGAGGACCGTGATCAGCACGGTCATCGGAACGCCGAGGAGGACGGCCTGTACGAAGACCATCAGCGATCCGTCACGGCTCGCAGGAAGCGCTTGGTCCGTTCGTTGGACGGCGCGGTCAGCACCTGCGAGGGCGGCCCCTGCTCGATGATCCGCCCGTCGGCCATCACCACGATGCGGTCGGAGACGTCCTGCGCGAAGTGCATCTCGTGGGTGACGATGATCATGGTCATGCCCTCGCCGGCGAGACCCCGCATCACCTCCAGCACGTCCAGGCCGAGCTCGGGGTCCAGTGCCGAGGTGGGTTCGTCGAAGAGCATCACCTTGGGCTCCATGGCCAGCGCCCGGGCGATCGCGATGCGCTGCTGCTGGCCGCCGGAGGACCGGGTCGGGTAGGTGTCGGCCTTCTCGGCGAGCCCGACCCGCCCCAGCAGCTCCCGGGAGTGGGCGTCGGCCTCCTCGCGGTCGCGGCCGAGGACCCGCTCCTGCGCGATCGAGATGTTGCGCAGCACCGTGAGGTGCGGGAACAGGTTGAACGACTGGAACACCATGCCCGCGGTCCGGCGCAGGCTGGTCAGGTCCTTGGGCGAGACGCCCGTCCCGGGATGGATCGTCACGTCGCCGACGGTGATGTCGCCGGAGTCGGGCCGCTCCAGCAGGTTGATGCAGCGCAGCAGCGTGCTCTTGCCCGCCCCGCTCGGGCCGATGATGGAGACCACCTCGCCGGGGGCGACCGCCAAGGAGACGTCGTCCACCACGACGTGGTCGCCGAACTGCTTGCGTACATCGCGCAGGGTGACGCCGACCGGGCTGCCGGCCAGTGCGCCCGGGGTTGCGGTCATCCGGTACCTCCGAGCACTCGGTCGGCGATGGCACCGGCGACGGCCAGGTCCTGCCAGGGCATGCCACAGCCCTTGAACAGCCGTGGCCGGTCGTGGGTGATGGTGACGACGCCGCGGACCAGGTCGGCCAGGGTGATGAGGTCCTCGGGGTCGAAGGCACCGTCGGAGATGGGGATGACCACGTCACCGGCCTCCCGCAGCGCGCTGGTGCGTGACTCGACGACCACCGACGAGCGCCGGACCAGCGCGGTGTCGACCTCGCGGGCGTCCGGGGAGTGGCTGCCGATGGCGACGGCGACGGCGTGGTCCGCGACGAGCGCGCCGTCGAAGAGGGGGGAGTGCGCGGCGGTCGTGCACACCACCACGTCGGCCGCCGATACCGCCTCGATGCCGGCGGCGGCGGCGCTCGTCCCGGTCGCGCGGATCCGCCGCACCATTTCCTCGACGTTCGTCGGGGTGCGGCCGATGACGTCGACGTGCGCGACGTCCAGCACGGCGCGGATCGCCTCGACATGGCCCCACGCCTGCACGCCGGTGCCGAACAGTGCGATCCGGGACGAGCCGGGGGTGGCGAGGTGTCGCACGGCGAGCCCGGAGACCGCCGGCGTGCGCAGCGCGGTGAGCGCTGCCCCGTCGAGCACGGCGACCGGCGACAGGTGCGCGCCGTCGAACAGCACGTAGACGCCCTGGATCACCGGGACGCCGTCGCCGTCGTTGGCCGGGCGGATGCTGATGATCTTGCTGCCGCAGTACCGGTCGCTCGCCGAGGGCATCTGGAGCAGCTGGCCGTCGGGGGTGTCCAACCGGGACCGCTGGCCGTCCCGCTCCGGGTCCAGCCCGGCCAGCAGGGTCTGCTCCAGCGCGTCGATCGCGTCGATCATCGACAGGCTCCGCCCGATTGCGGCGGCGCTGATCCACGCCGGGCCGCCGTCGTCCGGGAGGCATGCCGCCGCTGACGTCATCGATGTCCTTCGTCCCGGTGAGTTGTTGGTAATCGATAACCGTTAAGTGGCAGAATGTGCCCAAACCTCGGAGTGATGTCAACAGCTGAAGGGGAAGCCGTCGTGGACTCGTTACCGCTCAGGCGGCCGAACCTGCGCGATCAGGCACTCGCCGTGATCAGGCAGGCACTGGTCGCCGGCGAGATCCGCCCCGGCGCCATCTACTCGGCCTCCGGCATGGCCAGCGAGCTGGGCACCTCGAACGCGCCGGTCCGCGAGGCGATGTTGACGCTGGTCAACCAGGGTGTGATGGAGGTCGTGCCGAACCGGGGCTACCGGGTCACCCCGGTCACCGACAAAGACCTCGACGAGGTCCACCAGCTGCGCGTCATGCTCGAGGTGCCGGCAGTCCGGCAGCTTGCGCAACGGGATCTCGGCGAGCATGCCGAGATGCTGCGCGGGCACGCCAGCCGGTGCACCCAGGCCGCCGAGGACGGGGACATGACGGTGTTCCTCGAGGCCGACCGCGACTTCCACCTGAGGATGCTCGGCCTGCTCGACAACGGGCGGCTGGTGCAGCTCGTGGAGATGCTGCGCGACCAGACCCGCCTGTACGGCCTGCGCACGCTGGCGAAGGAGGGCAAGCTCGTGGCCACCTCGCTGGAGCACTTCGGCCTGCTCGACGCGGTGCTCGCCGGCGACCCCGACCGCGCCGCCGAGGAGATGGTGAAGCACCTCGCGCACGTCCGGGGCGACTGGGCCGACGCCGGGGACCAGGACCAGCCAGACACCCTGGACTGAGGTGTGCTGAGACGCCCGACTCAGTGTGCTGAGACGCCCGACTCGCGGGCAGGGGACGCGTTCGCCCTGGACGCTGGCGGACTAGGGGCGGTAGTCGACGATGCGCAGGCAGATGGTCTGGTAGCGCTCGACCAGTTCGGCCAGGCCGACCTCGCCGGCGGGGTCGTACCACTGGGAGATCGCGTTGCAGGCGGCCAGTGCGGCCCGGCGGGCGTCGTCCGGGTGCTCGCAGTGGAACGCTCCGCTGGCCACCCCGTCGGCGACGATGGTCTTCCACAGCCCGGTGGCGGCCCGGCGCAGGCTGTCCAACCTGGCCTGGTGCGCCGAATCCAGGTTCCGCCACTCGCGGGCCCGGATCTCGCTCTCGATCCGGCGCCGCACCCGCCACTCCACCGCGGCACCGACCAGTGCGCTCAGCCGGTCCGCCGGGTCGTCGCCGGCGGCGCGCAGCGCGTCCTCGCAGGCCTGGAAGTAGTCGTTGGTGCTCTCCTGGATCAACGCCGCGAGCAGATCCTGCTTGCTCGAGTGCCAGTGGTACAGCGCGGAGAGGCTCAGCCCGGCACGCCGTGCGATGTCCCGGATCGAGGCGCCGTGGTAGCCGCGCTCGGCGAAGATCTCCCTGGCAGCGTTGCTGATCGCTTCCCGGCCGGCGCCCCTCGGGATGACCGGGCCCGGCTCGCCGGCCACCGCGGCGGCCACACCACTGGCGGCGGCACCGGCAGCGGCACCGGCAGCGGCGGCACCACCGGCGGCGGCACCGGCAGCAGCGGCACCGATGGCGGCGGCACCGACAGCGATAGTGCCGGCGGCGGGCCCGGCCGCGCCGTAGTCGGGTGCGGTGCTCACCCGCTCAGCATATGGCCGGGTGACCCCCTCGGGTCCATACCCCAGCGTTGTGAACTTAACGATTGAACGTTAAGTTCGAGAGGTTCCCGCTGTCGAGGTCGCTGTAGGGATGTCGCGGATGAGTGTGCTCGAAGAGCAACAGGACTACCGGAGCGCCGCACGTGCCTGGCTGCGTGAGCACGCCCCCGGCCCGGCGGCAAAACTGGACGCGGACGGCCTGCTGAGCCGCGCCCGCGACTTCCAGGCCGCGCTCTACGAGGCCGGCTACTCCGGCATCACCTGGCCCACCGACGCCGGCGGCCGGGGCTTGGGCACTGCCGAGGCGCAGATCTTCAGCGACGAGGCCGCCGAGTACGAGCTGCCCGTCGGCCCGTTCGTCATCGGGATGGGCATGTGCGGGCCCACGCTGGTCGACCTGGGTACCCCCGAGCAGAAGGCCCGGTACCTGCCCAAGCTGCTGTCCGGCGAGGAGATCTGGTGCCAGCTGTTCTCCGAGCCCGGCGCGGGTTCGGACGTGGCGAGCCTGCAAGCCAAGGCGGTGCGGGACGACGACGGCTGGGTGCTCAACGGCCAGAAGGTGTGGACCACGAACGCGCAGTGGGCCGACTTCGGGGCTGTGCTCGCCCGCACCGATCCGGACCGGGTCAAACACGCCGGCATGACGATGTTCATCGTCGACATGCACGCACCGGGGGTGACGGTGCGCCCGCTGCGGGACATGTCCGGGCGGGCCCCGTTCAACGAGGTCTACTTCGACGACGTGCGGATGCCGGCCGACGCGGTGATCGGCCAGGTCAACCAGGGCTGGCACGCGGCGGTGACCATGCTCGGCCACGAGCGGGTGTCCATCGGCGCCAGCCGCCGCCCGCGCAGCAACCCGCTGGAGTTCGCATCGCTGGTCGAGCTGGCCCGTTCGGCGGGCGTCGCCGGTGAACCGAAGGTGCGTGAGGTGCTGGCGGATCTGTTCGCGCACGAGCGCGCGCTGGAGCTGTTCAACGTCCGGATGCGCCAGGAGACCGCCGCCGGCAACCCGCCGGGGGCCCGTGGCTCGGTGGCGAAGCTCGCCGGCGCGATGCTGCTGCGCCGGGCGATCGAGACCGCCGGCGAGGTGGCCGGCGCCGACGTGGTCGCCTGGGACCCCGAGGACACCCGGGGACCGGAGCTCGCGCTCGGCATCAACTCCTCGCCGGCGTCCAGCATCGCCGGCGGCACCAACGAGATCCAGCGCGGCATCATCGGCGAGCGCATCCTCGGGCTGCCGAAGGAGCCGCAGGTCGACCGGGACGTCCCGTTCCGTGAGCTGAAGGTCGGCACCCAGCGCACCTGAGGTCCGCACACCCCCCACTCGTTCCTCACCGCCCCACCGCCGAAGAAGGTGCCCCGTGCAGCTGGTCCTGGACTCCGAGCAGCGCGAGCTGCGCTCCGCCGTCCGCAAGTTCCTGCTCGACCAGTCCCCGTCGGCGAAGGTCCGCGCCGCGATGGTCTCCGAGTCGGGGTACGACGCCGAGCTGTGGCGTCGCCTCGGCGCCGAGCTCGGGCTGATCGGGCTGGTCGTGCCGGAGGAGTACGGCGGCTCCGGGGCCGGCCACGTGGAGCGGTCGGTGGTGCTGGAGGAGCTGGGCCGCGTGCTGGTTCCCTCGCCGTTCCTGGCCACCGCGGTGCTCGCGGTGGACGCGCTGCTGGCTCTCGACGACGAGCCCGCGCGCGCCGAGCTGCTGCCCGCGCTGGCCGCCGGCGAGCGGATCGGCACCGCCGCGGTGGCCGAGGGCAGCGGCGACTGGGACCGCTCCGGCGGGACCACCACCGCCACCGAGCGGGACGGTCAGTGGGTGCTGGACGGGGTGAAGACGCTGGTGCTCGCCGGTGACATTGCCGACCTGGTGCTGGTCTACGCCGCCACCCCGGACGGCCCCGGCTGGTTCGCGGTGGACAGTCCGCCGGACAACCCCGCGGCGGGCCTAGAGCGCACCACGCTGACCGGCATCGACCCGACCCGGCGGCTGGCCCGGCTGCGCTTCGCCGCCACCCCGGCCCGCCCGCTGACCAGCGCGGACCCGGCCGCGGCGCTGGACCTGGTGGCCGACCTGGCCGCCGTCGCGCTGGCCGCCGAACAGCTCGGCGGGCTGGAGCGGGCCATGGAGGTGACCGTCGACTACGCCAAGGTCCGGGTGCAGTTCGGGCGCCCGATCGGCTCCTATCAGGCGGTGAAGCACGGCTGCGCGGACATGTACAGCGCGTGGGAGCACGGGGTCTCGGTGGTGCGCTACGCGGCCTGGGTCGCGGACCACAACCTGGCCGAGCTGCCGGTGGCCGCCGAGCTTGCGCAGGCCTACCTCGGTCCGGCCTACTTCGAGGTGGCGACCGGCATGGTGCAGTACCACGGCGGCATCGGCTACACCTGGGAGCACGACGCCCACCTGTACTACAAGCGGGCCAAGAGCTCAGAACTGCTGTTCGGCAGCCCGGCGCGGCACCGCGCCCGGCTCGCCGACCGGCTCGGCGTATAGGGGCGACGATGAGTGACGAGCAGGCGGCGCTGCTGTCCGAGCACGACAAGGCCACCGGGGTGCTCACGCTGACCCTGAACCGGCCGGCGCGCAAGAACGCGATCGACGGCCCGCTGTGGGACCTGCTGCACGGGGCGCTGTCCGAGGCGGGCCACGACCCGGAGGTGCGTGCCCTGGTTCTCACCGGTGCCGGTGGCGCGTTCTGTGCCGGCGCCGACCTCTCCGGCGGTGTCAAGGGCGGCCACCCACTGACCCGGATGCGCGGCATCAACGAGGTGGCACTACTGCTGCACGAGCTGGCCGTCCCGACGGTCGCCAAGGTGTCGGGCGTGGCGGTCGGAGCCGGCTGGAACCTGGCGCTGGGCTGTGACCTGGTGGTGGCGACCCCGGAGTCGCGGTTCTCCCAGATCTTCGCCAAGCGCGCCCTGTCGCTGGACTTCGGCGGCTCCTGGCTGCTGCCCAAGCTGGTCGGGCTGCAGCAGGCCAAGCGGCTCGCGCTGCTGGCCGAGATGATCGGCGCCGAGGAGGCCCGCTCACTCGGGTTGGTGACCTGGGTGGTCGAGGCCGGCGAGCTCGACGGCTTCGTCACCGACCTGGCCAACCGGCTCGCCGCGGGGCCGCCGGTGGCGCTGGCGCAGAGCAAGGCGCTGCTGAACGAGAACGCGGACCGCACCATGCGGGACGCGCTGGCCAGCGAGGCGCGTACCCAGACGATCAACTTCGCGACCACCGACACCCCGGCGGCGTTCCGGGCCTTCCTGGACAAGACCGAGGCCGCCTACACCGGCGAGTGGGGCGTCCCCTCAACCGACGACAAGTAGCAACCTCGGCGGTACCCCCGCGCGGCCCGCTCGTTTGAGATCAGGTAGGGCCGGCGGGCCCGGGGGATAGGTGATGGGCGATGGTCGGGCGCTGGCCCGCACACCTGCCGCTGCTGCGCGGCCTGCTGCCGGTGGACCGGTCCAGGCTGGTGCCCGAAGTGCTGGCCGGGCTGACCCTGGCGGCACTGGCCATCCCGGAGGTCCTCGGTTACGCCCGGATCGCCGGGATGCCGGTGGTCACCGGCCTCTACACGATGCTGCTGCCGCCGGTCGTGTTCGCCCTGCTCGGCTCGTCGCGGCACCTGGTCATCGGCGCCGACTCCGCGACCGCGGCGATCCTGGCCGCCGGTCTGACCGCGCTGGCGGTACCCGGCTCGCCCCGCTACGTGCAGCTGGCCGGGACCGCCGCGCTGCTGGTGGCGGTCCTGCTGGTGCTCGCCCGGGTCCTGCGGCTGGGCTTCCTGGCCAACTTCCTGTCCCGCACGGTGCTGGTCGGGTTCCTCACCGGCGTCGGCCTCCAGGTCGCGGTGAGCCAGCTCGGCCAGCTGCTCGGGGTGGCGGAGGTGGGCGGCTCCACGGTGACCCAGCTGCTGCACACCCTGCGTGAGCTGCCCTCGGCGCGGCCGGTCACCGTGGCGGTGTCGCTCGCGGTGGTCGCCGTGGTGCTCGGTACCCGGCTGGTGGCCAAGCGGGTACCGGGCGCGTTGCTCGCGGTGATCGGCGCGATCGGGGCCAGCCAGCTGCTCGGTCTGCCGGCGCTCGGGGTGGCGGTGCTGGGCCCGGTGCCGGCCGGCCGCCCGGGGTTCGGAGTGCCCGGGCTCTCCGTCGCCGACATCGGCGCGCTGCTGCCCATGGTGATCTCGATGGCGGTGGTGATCCTGGCGCAGAGCGCGGCCACCTCGCGGGCGTACGGGCTGCGCTACGGCGAGCCGGTGGACTCCGACGCCGACCTGGTCGGGCTGGCCGGGGCGAACCTGGCGGCCTCGGTCACCGGTGCGTTCGTGGTCAACGGCAGCCCGACGAAGACGCAGATGGTGGACAGCGCCGGCGGCTGCTCCCAGCTCGCACAGCTCAGCGCCTCCGTCGTGGTGCTGGTGGTGGTGCTGGTGTTGACCGGCCCGCTGGCCGGGCTACCGCTGGCCGCGCTCGCCGCGGTGGTGTTCCTGATCGGCGTCGAGCTCGTCGACGTGGCCGGGCTGCGCCGGATCTACGCGGTCCGTAGGACGGAGTTCGGGGTGGCGCTGCTGACCGCGGCCGCCGTGGTGTTCCTGGGCGTGGAGCAGGGCATCGTGCTGGCCATCGCGGTGTCGGTGGTGGACCACCTGCGGCACAGCTACCGCCCGCGCAGCAGCGTCCTGGCGAAGTCGCCGGCCGGGCACTGGCGCTCGCTGCCGGTGGCGCCGGGGGCCAGGACCGACGCGGGACTCGTCATCCACCGCTTCGGTACCAGCCTGTACTTCGCGAACGCATCCCGGCTGGTGGAGGACGTGAACACGCTGACGAGGTCCGGGCCGGCGGTGTCCTGGTACTGCCTGGACGGCGCCGCGATCGGCGACGTGGACTACTCCGCCGCGCTGGTGCTGGGCACCGTGCTGGAGAACCTGCGCGGCGGCGGGGTCCGGGTGGTGTTCTCCAACATCATCGATCCGGTGCACGCCCAGCTGGACCGCTACGGGCTGGCCGCGACGATCGGCGCGGACTGCTTCTACGAGACCGCCGGTGAGGCGTTGGACGCGTACCGGTCGGCCCGCCCGCCGGGCACCCGCTAGTCGCGAGGGCGCCCGGCGGGTCGGTCCCGCGGTCAGGATGAGCGGTCAGGTTGTGCGGGCGGAGCGGTGCAGTGCGAGGTCGGCGGGGCTGAACCGGTCCGCCGCGGTGCGGGCCTGGTGCCAGTGCGGGTAGATCAGCTCGGGCGCGCTGACCGCGTCCAGCTGCTCGATCTCCTCGGCGCCGAGGACCAGGTCGGCGGCGGCAAGGTTGTCGGCCAGCTGCGAGTCCTTGCGCGCCCCGATCACCAGGCTGCTCACCGCCGGCCTGGTCAGCAGGTAGGCCAGCGCCACCTGTGCGGCCGAGACGCCGTGCCCGTCGGCGACCTTGACCAGCACCTCGATGGTGTCGTAGAGCTTCTCCTCGTTGCGCACCGGCGGCTCGTCCCAGTCGCTGACGTGGCGGCCCTCGGCGGTCGCCAGGCCGCGCCGGTACTTGCCGGAGAGCAGGCCACCGGCAAGCGGGCTCCACACCAGCACCCCGAGGCCCTGGTCCACCGACAGCGGCACCTGCTCGTACTCGGCGTCGCGGCTCTCCAGCGAGTAGTAGATCTGGTTGCTGACGAACCGCTGATAGCCGTGCGCGTCGGACACCGCGAGCGCCTTCATCAACTGCCAGCCGGTGTAGTTCGAGACCCCGAGGTAGCGGACCTTGCCCTCGCGCACCAGCGAGTCCAGGGTCTCCAGCGTCTCCTCCAGCGGGGTCTGGCCGTCCCACTCGTGCACGTGGTAGATGTCGATGTGCTCGACGCCCAACCGGCGCAGGCTCGCCTCCACCTGGGTGCGGATGTGCTGGCGGGACAGGCCGGCGTCGTTCGGGCCGTCACCCATCGGCATCCGGACCTTGGTGGAGAGCAGCAGCTGGTCCCGCCGCCCCTCGATCGCCTTGCCGACGATCTCCTCGGACAACCCGGCCGAGTACACGTTCGCGGTGTCCAGCAGGTTCACTCCCGCGTCGAGACACATGTCGATCTGCCGTTTCGCGCCCGCGACGTCGGTGTCGCCCCACACCGAGAAGACCCCGGCTCCGCCGAACGTGGCGGTGCCCATCGTGAGTGCGGACACCCGCAGGCCGGATCGCCCGAGTTGGCGGTACTGCATGGACTGCCCCTTCCGGTCGAGCACTGATCGCTACCGGTTCCAGCCTGGCACGCCCGAGCGGGGCGCCTCGGGTTCAGGGCAGCGACTTCGACCACACGCTTTCCCGTTCGGGCCACGGCGGGCGGTGTGGCACCATGCCTGGTCGAGACGGGGTGGTCGGGGTGAAGGCACGCGCTCTGGTGTTCGACCTCTTCGGCGACTACCTGCGCGGGCGGGACGGCGCGGTGCGACTGCGCGGGCTGGTCGCCCTGATGGACTGCTTCGGCGTGCCGGAGAGCACGGTCCGGGTCGCGGTCACCAGGCTGCGCAAAGAAGGCTGGCTGACCAGTAGGCGGGACGGCCGGGAGACCACCTACCTGCTCACCGAGGACGCCTGGCGATTATTGGACGAGCGTCGGAGCCGGCTGTTCCACCGCGGCGGCGAGGCGTGGGACGGCCAGTGGCGGATGGCCATCTACTCGGTTCCGGAGAGCGAGCGCGCGCTGCGTGAACAGCTGCGCAAACAGTTGTCGTGGTTGGGCTTCGGGCCGCTGTCGTCGTCGGTCTGGGTGAGCCCGAGGGACACGTTGGAGCAGTTGCGGGCGCACGCCGAGCACCAGCCGGCCATCCGGCTCGACATCTTCCACACCGAGTCGGAGGGCCGCGCCGCCGACCTGGACATCGCGGCCCGCGCCTGGGACCTCACCGCGCTGGACCGCGGCTACGCCAGGCTGCTCGACCACTACCGCCCACTGCTGCCCGGCTACCGGGCCGGCACGCTGACCGAGCGGGACGCGCTGGTCGAGCGCATGCGGTTGCTGCACGACTACCGGATGTACCCGCTGCGCGACCCCGACCTGCCGGCCGAGCTGCTGCCCGCCGGATGGCCCGGCCCGGCGTCGCACCAGGTGTTCCTGGAGGCACACGAGCTGCTGCGGGTACCCGCCGAGGCCTGGGTGGACCAGCTGCTCGGCGCCACCGCCGGCTCGCCCGTCTAGGGAGTGGACAGTGCCAGCACCCGGATCTCACGAACCGCCCGCCCCGGACGTCTACCCGGTGTGATGGTGAGACCGTTCGAGGAGATCGTGGCCGAGCACGGGCCGGCGGTGCTGCGCGTCTGCCGGGCCGTAGTGGGCCCGGTCGACGCGGAGGACGCCTGGTCGGAGACGTTCCTGGCGGCGCTGCGGGCGTATCCGGAGCTGGCGGCGGACGCCAACGTGGAAGCCTGGCTGGTCACGATCGCGCACCGCAAGGCGATCGACCTGACCCGCGCGAGAGCGCGGCGCCCGACCGCGGTCGGGGACCTGCCCGAGCATCCGAGCTCGACCGAGCGACCCGAGGACTGGGACGGCGACCTGTGGGCGGCCCTGCGCGACCTGCCGACCAAGCAGCGCGCCTCGGTCGCCTACCACTACCTGGCCGGGCTGCCGTACCGGGAGATCGCCACGATCACCGGGGGCACCGAGGACGCCGCGCGCCGGGCCGCCGCCGACGGCATCAAGAAACTGCGGGCCGGTTACCTGCCCGCCCTGAGCACCGAGGGAGTGAAATGATGATGACCGCATTCGAGCCCGGCGCCGACGACACCTCCGCTCTGTTCGCCGCGCTGTCCACCGATGAGGGGCAGGCGCTGGCCCGGCTGCACGCCCGGCTGGCCGACGCCGCCGAGCGGGACGGCGTGCTGGACGTCGGCTACCGGACCCTGGACACCCCGGTCGGCACGCTGCTGCTGGCCGCGACCGGGCAGGGCCTGGTGCGGGTGGCGTTCCAGAGCCAGGACCACGACGCCGTGCTGGCCGGCCTGAGCACCGCGGTCAGCCCGCGCATCCTGCGGTCCCCGGCCCGCCTCGACGAGGTGTGCCGCCAGCTCGAGCAGTACTTCGCCGGGCAGCGCACCGCGTTCGACGTGCCGTTGGACCTGCGCCTGTCCACCGGGTTCCGCCGTGGCGTGCTCGCGCACCTGCCGGAGATCGCGTACGGCCGCACCGCGAGCTACGCGCAGGTGGCGGTGGCCGCGGGCAGCCCGAAGGCGGTCCGCGCGGTCGGCACCGCGTGCGCCACGAACCCGTTGCCGCTGGTGCTGCCGTGCCACCGGGTGATCCGTTCCGACGGCACCCTCGGTCAGTACGCCGGCGGGGCGGCGGCCAAGCAGGCGCTGCTGCGGCTGGAGACGGCCGCATGAGCGCCCGCACCGAGTACCTCGCGGGACCCGGCGGCCACTTCGCCGACCGGGTGGCCTCGGCCGACTGGGCCGGCGTCACCGAGGAGGTCAACGAGTACGGCTGCGCGCTGCTGCCGACCCTGCTGACCCCGGACGAGTGCGCCGAGCTGGCCGCACGCTACGACGACGAGGGCCAGTTCCGCTCCACCATCAACATGGCCCGGTACCGGTTCGGTGAGGGGGAGTACCGCTACTTCGACACACCGTTCCCCGAACCGGTACGGCTGCTCCGCGAGGCGCTCTACCCGCGGCTGCTGCCGATCGCGCGGGACTGGTACCGGAAGCTGGGCCGCGAGCCGGAGTGGCCGGACACCCTGGCCGAGTGGCTGGAGACCTGTCACCGGGCCGGCCAGCGCCGACCCACGCCGATCCTGCTGCGCTACCGCGCCGGGGACTGGAACGCGCTGCACCGCGACCTGTACGGCGACAAGGTCTTCCCGCTCCAGGTGGTGATCAACCTCAACGATCCCGGCACCGACCACACCGGCGGCGAGTTCCTGCTGGTGGAGCAGCGGCCCAGGGCCCAGTCCCGGGGCACGTCGGTGCTCATCCCACAGGGCCGGGGGCTGGTGTTCACCACGCGGGACCGGCCGGTCCGCTCGGCGCGCGGCTGGTCCGCCGCCCCGATGCGGCACGGCGTCTCGGTGCTGCGGTCCGGGGAGCGGCACACCCTCGGGCTGGTCTTCCACGACGCCACCTGAGCTGGTGTACGCGCTGCTGGACGGGCGCGGGGTGGCGTACCTCAGCGCCACCCCCGGCGCCTGGGGCGGCCACCGGCGGAGCCGGATCTACGGCCGGCTGGACTGCCGCTCCGCGCTGCGTGCACTGGCCCGGGGCGGCTACGCCCGGCACCGGGTGTTCTTCGCCGACGAGGCCACCGCGGTCGCCGCCGGCTACCGGCCGTGCGCGGTCTGCCTGCCGGCGCGGTACCGGGCCTGGAAGGCTGGCGGTCCGTCGCGGCTCCCGGTCACATCCGAGGGGCCGGGTTCGTCAGTGCTGTGACCGTCGGTGTTGGGACGGCCAGTGTTGGGACGGCCAGTGTTGGGACGGCCAGTGTTGGGACGGCGACGAGGCGGAGGGTGTGGCTGTGGTGGAACAGGACTGGTTGGCCGAGCAGTTCGAGTCCAGCCGCGGGCACCTGCGCGCGGTGGCCTACCGGATGCTCGGTTCGCTCACGGAGGCCGAGGACGCGGTGCAGGAGGCCTGGCTGCGGCTGAGCCGCGCCGACACCAGTGAGGTACAGAACCTGGGCGGCTGGCTGACCACGGTGGTCGGGCGGGTCTGTCTGGACATGTTGCGCAGCCGAGGGTCGCGGCGCGAGGAACTCCTGGACGGAGCACTGCCGGAGCCGATCGCTGGGGACCACCGCGTCGATCCGGTCGATCCGGAGCGGGAGGCGGTGCTGGCCGACTCGGTCGGGCTCGCGCTGCTGGTCGTGCTGGAGACCCTCGAGCCGGCCGAACGGCTCGCGTTCGTGCTGCACGACATGTTCGCGCTGCCCTTCGACGAGATCGCACCCATCGTGGGGCGCACGCCGACCGCGGCCCGCCAGCTCGCCAGCCGGGCCCGCCGCCGCGTCCAGGGGACGGCCGTGCCGGATCCCGACCTGGCCCGCCAGCGCGAGGTCGTGAACGCCTTCCTGGCCGCCTGTCGCGGGGGTGGCTTCGACGCGTTGCTCGCGGTGCTGGACCCGGACGCGGTGCTCCGGATCGACGCCTCGGCCGTGCCGGCCGGCGCCACCCGGCTGATTCGCGGCGCGCCCGCCGTCGCCAGGCAGGCCCTGCTGTTCTCCCGGCGGGCCCGCTTCACCCAGCCCGCGTTGGTCAACGGGTCCGTGGGCATGGTGGTGGCTCCGCGCGGGCGGCTGCTGCTCGCGCTGGGCCTCACCATCGCGGACGGGAAGATCACCGAGATCGACATCATCGCGGATCCCGAGCGCCTGGACCAGCTCGACCTCGCGGTCCTCGTCGACTGAGCGAGGCTGGCACTGAGCGAGGCTGGCACAGACCGAGGCTGGCACTGAGCGAGGCTGGCACAGACCGGCTGCGCGCCGCACAGACGGTGCAACCTCTGCGCGGGTGACGCCAGGTCTGTGTCGTCGACGTGGTCAGGCCGGTTCGGTCGGCTCGGCGAGCCGCTCCACCAGCCGGGCCAGCGCGGGCAGTGCGGACCGGACCGCGGCCTGGTCGGCGGCGCCGAGCTCGGCCAGTGCGGCGCCGAGCCGGCGCTGGTGGGCCAGCTCCCACTCGTCCAGCTTGGCCAGGCCCGCCGGGGTGAGGGTGACGGCGGCGACCCTGCGGTCGGCCGGGTCGGGTCCCCGGCCGACCAGCCGCGCCTCGACGAGCTGCTGCACCAGGCCGCTGATGGTGTTCGGCGCGAGCTTGAGGCGGGTGGCGAGCTCGCCGATCCGGGCCGGCTCACGCTCACGCAGCGCGAGCAGCAGCTCCACCTGCGCCATCGGCAGCGACTCCCACGGATACTCGCCGCGGATGCTGGTCCGCAGCACCCGGCGCAGCCGCGTGACGACCTCGGTCAGCACCCCGGCGTCGGTGGCCGAGGTCCGGTCGGGGGAGGCTGCCACCATCCGGTCAGCATACTCTCAGGTGCGTCGGTGACCGACTATGTCGGTAACCGATATGATTGGGGCCGGCGTCGGAGGGAGCACGGGTCAGATGAACTTGGCGTACCTGCCGAGCCCACCGCGCGGTGTCTGGTACCTCGGGTTCGTACCGATCCGGGCCTACGCGCTGTGCATCCTGCTGGGCATCGTGGTCGCGATCATCTGGACCCGGCGCCGCTGGACCGCGCGCGGCGGCGTGGCCGACGACGTGCTCGACATCGCGGTGTGGGCGGTGCCGTTCGGCATCGTCGGTGGGCGGCTCTACCACGTGATCACCGACCCCGAGCTGTACTTCGCGGCCGGCCAGCAGCCGATCCGGGCGCTGTACATCTGGGACGGCGGACTGGGTATCTGGGGCGCGGTGGCGCTGGGCGCGGTCGGTGCCTGGATCGGCTGCCGGAAGAAGGGCGTGCGGCTGCTCGACTTCGCCGACGCGCTGGCGCCCGGGCTGCTCGTCGCGCAGGCGATCGGCCGCTGGGGCAACTACTTCAACCAGGAGCTCTACGGCCGCGCAACCACGTTGCCCTGGGCGCTGGAGATCGACCCGGCGCACCGCCCGCCGGGCACCCCGGACATCGGGCTCTACCACCCGACGTTCCTCTACGAGTGCCTCTGGGACCTCGCGGCCGCGGCCCTGCTGATCTGGGCGGAACGTCGGTTCCGACTGCGCCGGGGCAACCTGTTCGCGCTGTACGTGGCCGTGTACACGGTCGGCCGCGGTTGGATCGAGGCGCTGCGGGTCGACCACGCCAACCACTTCCTTGGCCTGCGGCTCAACGACTGGACCAGCCTGGTCGTGTTCCTGGTCGCCGTGGCGCTGCTGTGGGTACGCCAGCGCAAGGCCGCCTCGGACCCGGCCCTGACCGGCACCCCCGGACCGTGAGCACCGCGCCGGGCTGGTTGAGCGCACTCGGCAGGGAGCGCGCCCGACCGACCCGGCTGCGGGACTGGCCGCACGCCGGCTGGTTGGTGGTGGGCACGGTCTGCTTCGGGGCGTTCATGGGCCAGCTCGACGCCAGCATCGTGACGCTGACCTACCACCCGCTGCGCACCGCGTTCCACGCCTCGCTGGCCGAGGTGCAGTGGGTGTCGCTCGGGTACCTGCTGGCGCTGACCGCGCTGCTCATCCCGGTCGGTCGGCTCGCCGATGCGCACGGCCGCAAGCTGACCTACCTGTACGGCTTCGTCGTGTTCACCGCGGCCTCGGCGGCCTGCGGGCTGGCGCCGACGCTCGGCGCGCTGGTCGGGTTCCGGGTGCTGCAGGCGGTCGGGGCGTCGATGCTGCAGGCCAACAGCGTCGCACTGGTCACCACCAGCGCGCCCGCCGACCGGATGCGTGCCGCGCTGGGCGTGCAGGCCGCCGCGCAGGCACTCGGCCTGGCGCTGGGCCCCACCCTCGGCGGCCTGCTGGTGGCGACCCTGGGCTGGCGCTGGGTGTTCTGGATCAACGTCCCGGTCGGTGTGCTGGCGGTCGTCGCCGGGATCTACCTACTGCCCCGGACCCGGCACCGGGCGGCGGTCACCGGCCGCGACCTGCCCGGCACGCTGCTGCTGGCCGCCGCGTCCACCAGCCTGCTCCTCGGCCTCTCCGGGGTGGCTGGGCCGGGGGTGCCGCACTGGGTGGCGATCGCGCTGCTCGGGCTCGCGGTGGCGACGTCGATCGGGTTCGTCGCGCGGTTGCGGTGCGCCTCGGCGCCGCTGGTCGACCCCGCGCTGCTGCGCAACCGGGACGTGGCCGCCGGTCTGCTCGGCGCACTCGGCGGCTACCTGGTGCTGTTCGGCCCGCTGGTGCTGGTGCCGGTCACCTTCGCCGACGCGGGCCGGTCGCCGCTGCGTGCCGGGTTGGTGCTCACCGCGCTACCGGCGGGGTTCGCGCTGGCCGCGACGGTCGCGGACCGGCTGCTGCCGGATGGTTGGACCGAGCGGACGCGTGCCACCACAGGTGCCGCGTTGAGCGTGCTGGCGCTGGCCGGGCTGTTCGCGGTGCCGCCGGCGAGTACCTGGCTGATCGGCCCGCTGATCCTGCTCGGGGTGGCGCTCGGCCTGTTCACCCCGGCCAACAACACGCTGATCATGGCCGCGATCCCGGGTTCGACGGCGGCGACCGGCGGCGGGCTGGTCAACATGGCGCGCGGCCTCGGCACGGCGCTCGGCGTTGCGCTGGTGACCCTGGCGCTGACCGCCGGGGCCGGCATGCGGCCGCTCGACGGGCCGACGCTCGCGGTGCTGGTGCTCGCCGCGGCCGCACTCGTCACCCTCGGTTCCGCCCGGGCCCAGCGCGGTCGCGCACCGGGCGGTGCTTCGCCGTCCCGCTGAGGCCCGCGCGGGGCACTAGGACCGGACGCCGCCGCCCTGGACGTCGGCCTCGGACTTCACGGGTGCCTCGGCGGCCGGTTGCTCGGCGCTCACCGGGGTGGTCGACGGCGCGTTGGCGTCGGCGCTCGGCGGAGCACTCTCCAGCGCCGGCGGGGCTGCCGGCTGGGCCGGGGCCTCGGCGTCGGCCGGGGCCGGGTCGGCGGGCTTCGCGTCGTCGTGGATGCCGGAGATCTCCGACTTCAGGATCCGCGCGGAGCGGCCGAGACTGCGGGCCGCGTCCGGCAGCCGGCGGGCACCGAACAGCACGACCGCCACCACGATCACGATCAACCAGTGGGTGGGACTCAGCTCGCCCATGAGGTATCAGCTCTTCTCACTCGCGGCCAGCTGGATCCGGCCATTGACTACGGTAATTGGTCGGCTCGGCAGCCGACCAGGGGCTCACCCTCGGACCGTCCGGTGTGGGGTGAGCCCGCTGCCGGGGCAGGTGCCAGCGGCTCAGCGGCTCAGCGGCGGTGCGGGGCCGGGGCAACGGAGCAACGAGGTCCGGCGCGACTGGGTCCGGCATAGCGGGGTCCGCGGTGACGGGTTCGACCGCAACCTGGACGGCCCGGACAGCCCGCGGTACCAGCGGGAACAGCCCGACCCCGATGAGGAACGACAGCAGGTGCCCGAGGTCGGCGATCTCCTGGTCGAGCACCAGGACCACGCCGAGGCCGACTCCGGCCAGCAGGGCCACACCCAGTCGGTAGCGCAGCCGAGGAAGCCGGTGCACCAGCATGCCGAGCGCGGCGAGCAGTGCGTAGCTGACACCGACGTCGGAGGCGTGTGCCACGGCCGGGCTGAGCAGGCCCCGGCGGAGCAGGCAGGTGGTCACGACGAGGGTGAGCAGGGTGGCGCCGATGTGCCCGGTGAGCACGGTGAGCAGCCAGCGGCCGGTACCCAGCCACCGTTCCAACGCCGCCATCACGATCAGCAGCGTGGCCAGTGCGACATAGGTCACGACCGGGCTGGTGTCGAGCCAGAACGCCGACCCGATCAGCACCTGCAGCGGCACCCGGGCCATGTTGGCCAGGTTGGTGGACTCGCTGATCAGCAGTCGCTGCCCGAGGTGGTTGTCGACCGTGCTCAGCGTGAGCTGTGTGACCAGCAGCGTGAACAGGTAGATCAGGGTCGCCGGGGCCGCGCGCAGGTACGCCCCGAGCCGGGCCGAACCCCGGTCGAGCGCGGCGCGTTCGATGACCATGCCTCCATCATCTACGTCTCAGACTGTGAACAGCGGAAGATGACCCCGTCCGGAACCAAGAACGGGCTCAGGATCGGCCTGCAGCACCCCGGTGAGCAGGGTGGCGTAGATGTCGCGGAAGTCGGTTGTCGGCTTCAGGTCACCGTTGTCGAGATCGGTGAGGCTGGGCTGGGCACCGACGAATCCGCCCCGGACCCCCGCGCCGGCCACGAACACCGGGCCCGCCGTGCCGTGGTCGGTGCCCTGGTTCGCGTTCGCGACCACCCGGCGACCGAACTCGGAGTAGGCCACGAGCACGACACCCCGTCCCCGGTCGGACCCGGCCATCCGGTGCAGGAAGGCCGTCACCGCCTGGTCGACCTCGGTGAGCAGCCGCTGTTGGGTATCACGCTCGCCGGTGTGTGTGTCGAAACCGCCGAGACTGACCGAGTAGACCCTGGTGGGGGCGCCCATCTCGACGCAGCTGGCCACCACGCCCAGCTGGGCCGCGAGGCCGCCGCCGGTCCGGCCCGCCTTGCCCGGTGTGGCGACCGTGCCGTTCTTGCCGTTCTGGCCCTTCCTGCCGGCCCTGGTGTGGGTGGTGGCCGCTGCCGGGTTGACCGCCGCGAGCCCGGGCCCGAGCGCCGCGGCGGCGCGGTGCAGGTCGGTGATCGCTCTGGCCGCGGTCGCCTGCACCGAGGGCTCCCCGGCCGCCGGCGCACCGAGTGCGGCCAACGCGGTGCCCAGGTCACCCTGGGGGAGGGTGAGCCCGGTCAGGGGGAGCGCGGCGCCGGCGGTGGTGGCACCGGCGAGCATCGGCGGCAGCACCGGGTCCAGGGACACCGCGTGCAGTGGGTCGTGCCCGGTCGCGTCGAGCCAGCGGCCGAGCCAGCCGGTCGTCTGTGGGTGATCCGGGGACGCGGTCTGCCAGATGTCCATCGAGCGGAAGTGGCTGTGGTCGGGCCTCGGGTAGGACACCCCCCGCACGATCGCCAGCCGGTTGTCGTCCCACAGCCCCTTCAGGCCGGTCAGACCCGGGTTCAGCCCGAGGCCCTCACCCAGTGGCAGCACCTCCTGCTCGGTGTAGGCGAGCTCGGGACGGGCGCTCTGGTAGGCCGGGTCGCCCGCCGGCACCACGGTGTTGAGCCCGTCGTTGCCGCCGTAGAGGGTCACCATCACCAACACACCGGCACCGGGCGGCAGCGGATCGGTACGGGCGCGGGCGAGCAGTGCATCGACACCCCAGCCGGCGCCGGCAACGGCCACCGCCGCCCCGCCGGAGTAGGCCAGGAACCGGCGCCGGCTCACCGTGCCACTCATCGACAATCCCCGCTCTCGTTCATGCGCTCACCGTGTACTCGGGGCTGCTCAGCGCGACGCCGACCAGCGCGGCCGGCTGGTTGACCAGCGGGCGCAGCGCCGCGACCGTCCGGTCGGTGAACCCCGCGAGCCCGAGCAGCGCGGCGGTTGCGTCGATCCGCCCGCTCGGCGCCGTGGCGCTGACCGGGGTGATGTCCCCGGCGCCGGCCAGCACCTGCGCGCAGCGGAACCGGGTCAGCGCGGCGGCCGTGGTGAGCCAGGGCACGCCGGCCGGCCAGCCGCCCACGCTGGGCGGGGTGAACGGCACCTGCCCCAGGCCGGTGAGCGCCTGAGTCAGTGCCGGTTCGGGCAGCGCGGAGGCGGGTAGGCGCAGCGCTCGCAGGGCACCCACCAACCACAGCACCGGCTCGCGGACCAGGGCCGAGGCGGGGTCCCGGAACGCCGGCGAGCGCACCGCCTCGGCGAGGAGCGCGGTGATGTCGTGGTGCGCGCCGTACGCGCCGACCAGCCGGTCGAGGGTTGCCGGGTCCGGTGGGGTGTCGGAGACGAACCGGGCCCAGATCCGCCCGGCCAGGTACCGGGGCGCGGCGGGCTGGCGCAGCAGCAGGTCGACCAGGCCGGCGGCGTCGTAGCTGGCGGAGGTGCCCAGTACCGTCTCCGGGCCCGGGTCGTGCGCCGCCTCGGCGAAGGTCGCGGTGTCGCTGGTGTGGTTCACCCGCCAGCCGGTCAGCGCCCGCGCGGCCTGGCGGACGTCGTTCTCGGAGTAGTCCCCGACACCGAGGGTGAACAGCTCCATGAACTCGCGGGCCAGGTTCTCGTTGGGCCGCCCGACCCGGTTGCCGCCGCCGTCCAGCCAGACCAGCATCGCCGGGTCGACGATCATCGCCTGGGCCAGGGTCCGGAAGTCGCCCCGTCCCAGCCGGCGCAGGGTGTCGTTCTGCTGGTACATCAGCTGGGCGAACTTGACCTTCCGCACGCTCGTCGCGAAGTGCCCGTGCCAGAACCAGGTCATCCGCTCCGGAAAGGGGGCCTCCACCGCGGCCATCCGGTCCAGCCACCACACGCCGAGCTGGTGCGCCTGGCCGGCGAGCTCCTGGCGCTGGGCCCGCCGCGGCGCCTGGCCGGCACTCTTGCGCACCCTGGCCTCCGGGGCGAAGGTCGGCGCCGGGGTCGCCGCGGCGCCGGGATCAGGTTGGTTCCCGGTCCCGATGAGCGCCGCCAGCGTGTCCTCGAACCCGGCCGCGGCCAACTCACCGGGACGCGGCCCCAGCCCCACCCGCTGCACCAGGCGCCGCGCCGCGGCCTGCTCGGAAATGGCGCTGTGCGGGTTCACGGCGGTCAAGGTAGGCCGCCGGTGCGCAGCCGGGCCAGCAATGCGGGCGGATCTTCAGTGCCCCTTCAGCTGGCCGCGGCTTCGTCGACCCGTGAGTGGCGAGTGGTCCGGGTGGACCACTCGCCACTCACGACCTACGCACGGATCAGCCGGTGGCGGGTTCCTCGACGCGCTTCGGGGTGCGGACGAACCGCAGCGGGATCAGCGACAGCAGGCAGATGACGGTCAGCAGCAGGTAGTTCCCGGTGAAGCCGACATGGTCGATCATCCAGCCGGCGATCGGCGCGGCGATGACCCCGGACAGGCCGAGCGCCAGGGCCAGCGTCAGCCCCATTCCCGACGATGCCGCCTTCGGCGCGGTGTCGATGATCAACGCGTAGGCGACCGGGAAGGACGCGTTCCGGAACAGTCCCCACAGGATCAGGATGGTCCACGCGGTCAGCCCGTCGTGGATGAGAGGCATCGCGGCGACCGTGACCGCCCAGCCCACGCAGATGATGACCAGTGCCGGCTTGCGGCCGCGCCGGTCGGAGATGGTGCCCCAGGCGATCTGGCCGATCCAGCCGGTGATGCCGGAGGCGCCGGACACGACCGCGGCGGTGGCCAGCGAGAACCCGGCAACCTGGACCAGCTGGGTGGTGAGGAACGAGGTCACGGCCGTCTCCACCCACAGCAGGCCGAACACCATGCCCAGGCAGCACCAGATGTTGCGCTCGCGCAGTACCTGCCGGATCGCGCGCAGCGGGTTCTCCGGGCGGACCGCCTCCGCCAGCGCGACCGAAGGGGTCAGCTTCCGCCGCAGCGCCCACTGGTTGACCCGCTCCAGGTTGGCCCGGGTGCCCACCATCAGCTGGGCGATCATGATCGGCACCGCGATGAGCGGGATCCACAGGAACGCGGTGCGCCAGGTACCCGCCGCGAGGGCCGCGCCGATCACCACAGGGCCGAGGAACTGGCCGAAGGGGAAACCGGTGTGGTGCACGCCGGTGGCGAACCCCCGGTGCTCCTTCGGCCACCACTCGGCGATCATCGCGACGTTGACCGGCTCCATCCCACCGGTCCCGATGCCCATCACCACCCGCCACGCACGCAGCGCGCCCAGGGTGCTCGTCAGCGCGGTGGCGATCGCGGAGACGCAGGTGACCGCGACGGCGGCCACCCAGGTCCAGGCGCGCCGGTGACCGCGCCCGACGATGTCGCCGACCGCGCCGAACAGGATCGCCCCGACGAACGTGCCGATGAACGACAGCGAGATCAGCGCGCCGCCCTCGGTGTTGGTCAGGTGGAACTCGTCCAGGATCCCGGGGAGCACCGTGGGCAGGATGGACCGGTCGATCGCGGTGATCAGGATGGCGAGCGTCGAGATGAGCAGCATCCACCACGAGGCGGGATGCCCGTGTGGTCTGGTGACGTCGCGCCCGGCTGTCATCCGACACCTCCCGATGGCCAGTCCGCGAGCTCGTCCCACAGCTCGGCGGGTATCTCCTCCTCGGCGTAGCGCTGTGCGGCGGTCACCTCGGCCACGCCGCGCAGGCCCAGCACCACGCCGGTCACCGCGGCATGCCGCAGCGGGAAGCGCACCGCGGCGGCGGCCAGCGAGACGCCGAACTCGGCGCAGCGGGCGGCCATCGCCTGGGCCCTGGCCAGCACGGCGGGCGGGGCCGGCGCGTAGTCGTAGTGCGCGCCCGGTACCGGGTCGGCCAGGATGCCGCTGTTGAACACGCCGGCGACCAGCACGCCGACCTGGCGGCTCGCGCAGAGCGGCAGCAGCTCGTCGGCGGCGCTCCGGTCCAGCAGCGAGTAGCGCCCGGCGACCATCACCGCGTCCAGGTCGGTCTCCCGGACGAACCGGGCGAGCATCGCGGTCTGGTTCATGCCGACCCCGATCGCGCCGATCGCGCCCTCCGCGCGCAGCCGGGCCAGCGCCGGGAAGGTCTGCCGCAGCGCCGGCGCCCAGTAGTCGTCCGGGTCGTGGATGAGCACCACGTCGAACCGGTCGAGCCCGGTGCGTTCGAGGCTGTCGGCCAGCGACCGGTACACCCCCTGCTCGGTGTAGTCCCGGACCCGGACCAGGCCGGGGTCGCCGTAGAAGGCGTCGTCGCCCGGTGTGCTCGGCCCGGGTACCAGCAGCCGGCCGACCTTGGTGGACACGGTCACCTCGGCGCGCGGCCGGTCGGCGAGGAAGGCGCCGAGGCGCCGTTCGGCCAGCCCCGTGCCGTAGTGCGGGGCGGTGTCGAAGTAGCGGATGCCGGCGTCCCAGGCGGCGGCGCAGGTGGCCGCCGCGTCGGCATCGGTGAGCTCCGAGTACAGCCCGCCGAGCGGCGCGGTGCCGAAACCGATCCGGCTCACGGTGACCGGCGAGCGCCCCAACTGCCGCCGCTGGTCGACGAGCTTGTCGCCAGGGGCGCTCACGGCCGGTCCGCCGGGGCGTCGGCGAGGTCCGATGGCTCGGTCAGGCCGACCGGCACGTCCTCGTCGTCCAGGTGGGTGCGCAGCCAGCGTTCCGAGGTGTGTACGTGCACCAGGGCGGTGGCCATCGCGACGGTGGCGTCCCGGTCGGCGAGGGCGGTGTAGATCGCGGTGTGCTGGTCCAGGGTGAGGTGCACCGCGCCCCGGTCCACGGTGGCCCGCCAGGCCCGTGCGCGCAGGGTGCGGCTTGAGATGCCCTCCAGCAGCGCGGTGAGCGACTCGTTGCCGGTCGCCAGGCTCACCGCCCGGTGGAACGCGGCGTCGTGCACGATCAGCAGCTCGACGTCGTCGGCGGCCTCCCGCATGGCCTCCAGGTGCTGGAACACCACCGCGAGCTGCTCGTCGGTGATGCGGGCGGCGGCCAGCGCGGTGGCCGCGGGCTCCAGCAGGCGCCGGATCTCGAGGAACTCGAGCAGGGTGCTGGCGCCCATCATCTCCAGCGCGCTACCCAGCCCGGCGAGCAGCAGGCCCGGGGCCAGACTGGTCACGTAGGTGCCGTCGCCCCGCCGTACGTCCAGTACCCGGGCCACCGACAGGGCCTTGACCGCCTCGCGCACCGGGCTGCGGGACACCCCGAGCTCGGCGGCCAGCTCGTGCTCCGCCGGCAGCTTGGAGCCGGCGGGGAACCGGCCGGACTGCACCAGCTCACGGATTCGTGAGATGGCTTCGTCGGTCAGCGACATCCGTGCTGCTCCTCCCGGTGCCGGACCGGCAGGTCGGCGTCGAGCTGGCTCGGCGGGCCGGTCAAACATGTGATGTCTACCCCCCGATCTTGCATAGACATCAGTTGGATCCGCAATATTGACCGGCCCGCCGAGCCAGATTCGTGCCTTAGCCGGGCAGTATGCAATGTACTGGACAGATGTGCTTGGCGTCACGTAAAAAGACGTATGATGTATTAACCATTAACCGGTGCCGCGGCTGAGAGCGGCGTCGGCAGGGGCACACGGCGGAGGTTCGGCATGGCGGTCCGGTGCGGCGATGGTCCGGTATCCGGCGGCGGGACAGCCCGTGACTGATCTGATCACCGCGGTCGAGGCGGTGGACGTCCGGTTCCCGACCTCGCGCGAGCTCGACGGTTCGGACGCGATGAACCCGGAGCCGGACTACTCGGCCGCCTACGTGACGATCCGCACCACCTCGGGCGCGGCCGGCCATGCACTGGCCTTCACCATCGGGCGCGGCAACGACGTGCAGGTGGCGGCCATCCGGGCGTTCGCGCCGCTGATCCTGGGGCTGCCGGTCGACGACGTGTGCGCCGACCTCGGCGCGTTCTCCCGCCGGCTCAGCTGGGACAGCCAGCTGCGGTGGCTGGGGCCGGAGAAGGGCGTCATGCACATGGCGGCCGGCGCGCTGGTCAACGCCGCGTGGGACCTGCGGGCGCGGCGCGAGGGCAAGCCGGTGTGGCGCCTGCTCGCCGAGCTGTCCCCGGCGGAACTGGTCGACCTGGTCGACTTCCGCTACATCGACGACGCGCTGAGCCGCGACGAGGCACTGGACATCCTGCGCGCCGCCGAGCCCGGCCGCGCCGAGCGCCAGGCCGACCTGCTGGCCCGCGGTTACCCCGCCTACACCACCACACCCGGCTGGCTGGGCTACACCGACGAGAAGCTGGCCCGGCTGTCCCGCGAGGCGGTGGCCGACGGGTTCACCCAGATCAAGCTGAAGGTCGGCGCCGACCCCGAGCAGGACGTGCGGCGGGTCCGGCTGGCCAGGGAGGCGGTCGGCCCGGACATCCGGATCGCGATCGACGCCAACCAGACCTGGGGGGTGGTGCAGGCGATCGAGTGGCTGCGGCCGCTCGCCCCGTACGACCCGTACTGGATCGAGGAGCCGACCTCGCCGGACGACATCCTCGGGCACGCCACCATCCGCCGGGCGGTCGCGCCGATGAAGGTCGCCACCGGCGAGCACACGCACAACCGGATCATGTTCAAACAGCTGTTGCAGGCCGAGGCCATCGACGTGCTGCAGCTGGACGCGAGCCGGGTCGCCGGGGTCAACGAGAACCTCGCGATCCTGCTGCTGGCGGCCAAGTTCGGGGTGCCGGTGTGCCCGCATGCCGGTGGTGTCGGGCTGTGCGAGATGGTGCAACATCTGTCGATGTTCGACTACGTCGCGGTGAGCGGGACCCAGCGGGACCGGGTGATCGAGTACGTCGACCACCTGCACGAACACTTCGTGGACCCGGTGCGGATCCGGTCCGGCCGCTACCTGGCGCCCACCGAGCCGGGCCTCGGCGCGCAGCTGAAGCCACACTCGCTGGAGCGGTACCGCTTCCCGGACGGACCGGTGTGGCGCGACGAGGTCTCGAGCGGGGAGAACGATGACTGAGGGACTGGAGTTCGACGGGCTGCGCGCGGTGGTCACCGGGGGCGCGTCCGGCATCGGGTTGGCCACCGCGCAGCTGCTGAGCCGCCGCGGCGCCCGGGTGGCGACCCTGGACCTGGAGCCCGCCGTGCCCGAGCCGCTGCTCGGCTTCCGGGCCGATGTGTCCGACGACGAGTCGGTCCGTGCCGGGGTGGCGGCCGCCGCCGAGCAGCTCGGTGGCATCGACATCCTGGTCAACAACGCCGGCATCGGCGCGCAGGGCGGCGTCGAGGACAACGACGACGACGAGTGGCGCCGGGTCTTCGAGATCAACGTGCTGGGCCTGGTGCGGGTCAGCAGGGCCGCGCTGCCGTACCTGCGCCGCTCGGAGCACGCCGCGATCGTGAACACCTGCTCGATCGCGGCCACCGCCGGCCTGCCGCAGCGCGCGGTCTACTCGGCCTCCAAGGGCGCCGTGCTCTCGCTCACCAGGGCGATGGCCGCCGACCTGGTGGCCGACGGCGTCCGGGTGACCTGCGTGAACCCGGGTACCGCGCACACCCCGTGGATCGGCCGGCTGCTCGCGGCCACCGACGACCCGGACGCCGAGCTGGCCGCGCTGCAGGCCCGCCAGCCGATGGGTCGGCTGGTCTCGGCGGAGGAGGTGGCCTCGGCCATCGGCTACCTGGCCAGCCCCGCCTCCGGCGCCACCACCGGCACCGACCTCGCCGTGGACGGCGGCATGCAGGGCCTGCGCGTCCGCCGCTAACGGACCACGCCGTCCCCCGCGCGCCCGGACCCCGTCCCGCGCCCGCACAGACCTGGTGCGGCCGGCACAGAGCCTGCACGGTCTGTGCCGAGGGTGCCCGGTCTGTGCGGTCGCGGAGGCGGGCGGGCCTACGACCTGGCCGGTGACTCCAGCGGGGCGTGCCAGGGCGGGAGCGCGGTGCCGGCGGGCCCGGTCAGCGGAGCGTCGTCGCGGGTCCAGCGCAGCACCAGCGCCAGCACCGCGAGGATCACCGGGACCTCGCCGAGGATCCAGGCCAGGATCGCGCCGAGGCGCTGGTCGGCGAGCAGGTCGGGGACGAACGGCAGCCGCAGCCCCCCGTAGAAACCCGCCGCGACCGGGACCGACTGACCGAGCAGCCAGGCGGCAAAGGCGGCGTGCAGGGCCATCACCGCGAACACCATCACGAGCTGCCCGATCGGGGGCAGCGCGCGGCGGCCCAGGCTCTTGCCCAGGATCGACCAGAACAGCCCGAGCCCGGTCCCGAAGAACGCCACGTTCATGCTCAGGTGTGCCCAGTGTTGCGCCGCGATCGAGGCGTACAGGCCGGTCGGGTAGAGGCCGAACAGGGTGCCGGCCACCGCCGCCCAGGCGATCACCGGGTTGGCGGCCAGCCCGACGGCGGGGGAGCCGAGCAGACTGCTCAGCCGGCGCCCGGTCCTCGGCGTGGCGGCCCGGCGCGCGAGGGTGGCGCCGTGACCGAGGACCAGCAGCGCGGGCGCGAGGGTGGCCAGCAGCATGTGCTGCACCATGTGCACGCTGAACATGGCCGGCGCGTAGCTGCCCAGCCCGGACGAGGTGGCCGCCAGCAGCACCGTGCACCCCGCGTACCAGGACACCGAGTACCGGCGCGGCCAGAGCTCGCCGGACCGGCGCAGCCGCCGAACCCCGCACAGGTACAGCGCGGCGGCCAGCAGCGCCAGCGGGCCGAACACCAGGTCCAGCCGGCAGCGCAGCAGCAGATCCACCGGGTGGAAGTCGGCCGGCAGGTCATAGCCGATGAGGTAGATGGAGCGGCTCGTCTCGTAGCCGAGCTCGGCGGGCGGGACCAGCCGGGACAGCCCGCTGCCCACCGCGGCGGCGGCGCCGAGCAGTACCAGTTCGAGGGTCAGCAGTGACAGTGCCCGTGACCGTGCCAATGACGGCGTCGCGCCGGCCGGTCGGGCCGAGGCCACCGCGAGCGCCCGGATCCGGTTGCCCAGCACCGCCAACCCCGCCAACAGCACGGCGCTGAGCACCACGAGCAGCCCGAAACCGCTGCTGAACAGGTCCGCCGCCGGCAGCGCGTACGCCGAGGAGATCACGCCGGAGGCGCCGACCACGATCAGTGACCAGGTCGCGAGGGCTGCGTGGCGGCGCAGCACGACGGCAGCCCGGTCGCCGCGCCCGGCCAGATGACAGCCCACCGCGATCGCGCTGCCCAGCCACAGCACGGCCCCGAGTACGTGCAGCGCGAGTGCGTCCCCGGCGATGTCGTGCGAGCGCTGCGCGTTGGTGGCGGCGGTGAGGGTGACCGGCAGCAGTCCGCACAGCGCGAGCACCAGCAGCCCGACGGCGCCGCGCCAGCTCAACACCCAGCCGGCCAGCCCCGCCACCAGCAGTGACACCAGTGCGCCGAGCAGCCAGCCGGTGGCCGGTTCGATCTGCTGGAGGCCGATCAGCAGCGCGGGGACGCTGTCCATCAGCTGAGTTGCCCGCAGGCCGGTGTTCTCCACGACGGTGAGCACCGCGACGACGGCCGAGGCCACCGCCTGGGTCAACGCGCACCAGCGGGTGGCCCGCAGCCCGGCGTAGCCGGCGGGGGAGACCAGGTCACCCGGTTCACCGGGGACCAGCACCGCCGCCAGCAGCAACTGCCCGATACCGGCGGCCGCCGCGCCGATCGCGACGACCCGGGCCGCCGGCAACCCGGCCGCCACCAGAACCCCGGCCGGCGGCAGCCCGTAGAGCACCGAGAGGCTGGGCGCGAACGCGGCGAGCAGGCCGCCGGTGAGCGCTGCGGCCGCGAGGACGCCCAGCGCCGTCGCCGGCCAGCGGCCGCCCGGACCCCAGCCGCCCGCACCCCGGCCGCGCGCACCCCGGCCGCTGTGGTGTGCCGGCCGCGTCGGTTCCAGCCCGGTCACCGGCGGCCGGCGGGCTGGAAGCGACGCAGCCGCAGGCTGTGCGAGACGACGAAGACCGAGGACAGCGACATGGCGGCGCCCGCGATCAGTGGGCTGAGCAGCCCGGTCATCGCCAGCGGTAGCGCGGCGATGTTGTAGCCGAACGCCCAGACCAGGTTGCCCCTGATGGTGCGGTGGGTGCGGCGGGCCAGCTCGATCGCATCCGGAATGACCAGCAAATCCTCCCTGGCGAGAACCACGTCGGCGGCCGCGATCGCGGCGTCGGTACCGCGCCCGATCGCCATGCCCAGGTCGGCGGCGGCGAGAGCGGCGGCGTCGTTCACCCCGTCACCGACCACCGCGACCCGGTGCCCCGCGCGCTGCAGCCGGCGGACGACCGCCACCTTCTGCTCCGGCACCGTCTCGGCGACCACGTCGTCGATGCCCACCTCGGCGGCCACCGCGTGCGCGGTGCGGGCGTTGTCGCCGGTGACCAGCAGCGGGTGCAGCCCCAGCCGGCGCAGCGCCGCGACCGCCGCCGCGCTGCTGGGCCGCACCGTGTCCGCGACCGCGAGCAGCCCCTGGACCCGGTCCGCCCAACCCACCAGCACCACGGTGCGCCCGGTCGCCTCCAGCTCGAGGCGCCCGGCGTCCAGCTCGGCGGGCAGCACCAGGCCGCGCTCGGCGAGCAGCTGGGCCCGGCCGAGTACCACCTGCTCACCGTCCACCAGGCCGAGGGCGCCCAGGCCGGGCAGCGCCGCGAACCCGGTCACCGCCGGCAGCGCCCCGACCTCCGCGGTCGCGGCGGCGGACACCGCCGAGGCGATCGGGTGCTCGGAGGCGGCCTCCACCGCGCCGGCCAAACGCAGCAGCCGCAGGTGCGACACCCCGGGCCCGGTCCGGACCTCGACCAGGCTCATCCGGCCCTCGGTGAGGGTGCCGGTCTTGTCCAGCACCACGGTGTCCACGCCCCGGGTGGACTCCAGCGCGGCGGGTCCCTTGATGAAGATGCCCAGCTGCGCGCCCCGGCCGGTGCCCACCAGCAGCGCGGTGGGGGTGGCCAGCCCGAGCGCGCACGGGCAGGCCACCACCAGCACCGCGACCGCCGCCGTGACGGCCAGCCCGGCCGGGCGTCCGGCGACCAGCCACCCGACGCAGGTCCCGACGGCGAGCAGCAGCACGGCCGGCACGAACACCGAGGCGATCCGGTCGGCGAGACGCTGCGCGGCGGCCTTGCCCTGCTGGGCGCGGCGGACCAGCTGTGCCATCCGGGCCAGCTGGGCGTCGGCGCCGACCCGGGTGGCCCGCAGCCGCAGCCGGCCACCGACGTTCACCGCGCCGCCGACCACCGCGTCGCCGGCGAGTACCTCGCGGGGCACCGGCTCTCCGGTCAGCAGGCTGACATCCAGCGCGGAGGTGCCCTCCAGCACGACGGCGTCGGTGGCGACCTTCTCCCCGGGGCGGACCAGGAACTCGTCGTCCACCACCAGCTCGGCGACCGGGATCCGGGTGGCGGCGCCGTCCCGGAGCACCTCGACATCCTTGGCGCCGAGCTCGAGGAGCGCCCGCATCGCCGCACCCGCCGATCGCTTGGCGCGCGCCTCGAAGTACCGCCCGGCCAGCACGAACGTGGTGACCCCGGCGGCCACGTCCAGGTACAGCGCGTGCTGCCCGCCGGCGACCACCGCCAGCCCCCGACCGAGCCCCGGCGCGGCGGAGCCGCCGCTGGTCGCCATCACCCACAGGGACCAGCCGAACGAGGCCAGCACACCGCCGGAGACCAGCGTGTCCATCGACGACTGCCGGTGTCGGATGCCGGCCAGCGCGACCCGGTGGAACGGCAGCGCACACCACCCGACCACCGGCAGCGCGAGTACCAAACAGACCCACTGCCAGCCGGGGAAACGCAGCTCGGGGAACAGCGACAGCGCCAGCGACAGATCACAGAGCGGCACCGCGAGCACCGCGGCCACCGCCAGCCGCCGGCGCAGGTCGACGACCCGGCGCTGGTGCTCGGCCTCGTCATCGATGCCGCTGACACCGCCGACGTCGTCCACCCGCCTGGCCACGTAGCCGGCGCGGCGCACCTGGTCGATCAGGTCGCCAGGGTCGGTGTCGGGGCCGCACCGCACCTGGGCCCGCTCGGTCGCGTAGTTGACCTCGGCGGACACCCCGGGCAGCTTGTTCAGGGTGCGCTGCACCCGGGCCGCGCAGGCCGCGCAGGTCATGCCGCCGACGGAGATCTCGTAGCGCCGCCCGGTGTCGGGTTCGGTCACGTCGGGTTCGGCGGTGCCGGGCTTCGTGGTGTCGGGCTTCGTGGTGTCGGGCCTGGTGGTGTCGGGCCCAGCGGTTCCGGGCTCGGTGGCGCCGGTCGGCGTTCTCGCGGCCGTCACCGCCGGCCGGCCGATCCCGGCCCGGGCCGCCGGGAGGGCGTCCGCCCGTGCAGCGCGGCCAGCGCCGCGTTGTAGGCGTCGAGCGCTCGCTGGTCCTCGTCGATGTCCATGTCCCCGTCGCTGTCGATCTCGCTGTCGGTCTCGCTGTCGGTCCGGTTGCCGGTCTGGTCGGGACGGCCCGGCGCTCCGGCCTTCGCACCGAACTCGGAGCCGAGCAGCGACCGCCGCCGGACCCCCTCCAACCAGCTGCCGAGGCCCTGCTGGTCGGATCCGGCCCGACCCCACTGCACCGCGACCAGCACCATCAGAATCATCATCAGCAGGTCTCCGCCGAACCACATGATCGCGCCGGCGGCCTCCTGGTCGGCCAGTGCGCCGGGACCCCAGCCCGGGTGCACGGCCGCGTAGGCCGGGGCGAGTGGGCGGCTGGTCAGCATCAGCGCGACGCCGGTCAGGGTGTCCGCGCCCATGCCCATCGCGAGCACCAGGAAGCGGAACAGGTACGGCATCGACCAGGACCCGAGCTCACCGCCGAGCAGCGGGAAGAAGAACAGCCAGCCGCACAGCAGATACGCCGCGAGCTCCGCGCCACGCAGCCAGCCGTCGGTCGCGGATAGCTGCTGGAAGCCGGTCAGGTGGGTCAGCACGACCAGCGCGGTGTACAGCGCGAGCCCGGTCAGCGGCGCGGTGGCCCAGCGCACCGTGCGCATCGTGAGCAGCCGGTCCAGCCGGGCGCCCACCGCCGGGCTCGCCGTCTGGAGCAACCGCACCGGTTGTGCCCAGACCAGCAGGATCGGCGCGATCATGATCAGGAGTAGGTGTTGCACCATGTGCACCCAGAACAGCACGTCGCTGTAGCGGGCCACCGCGCTGTTCATCGCCACCACCAGCGCGAACATGGCCAGCACCCAACTCACCGTGCGGCCGGCCGGCCAGCCGCCCCGAGCCCGGGCCCGGCGTGCCAGCCAGCCGTAGCAAACCGTGCCGAGCAGTACCGCCAGGTCGGACAGCGGTGCCGGCGACCAGCTGGTGAGCGCCGCGGTCAGGCCCGGCGCGGAGGGAAACACGATGACGAATCTGCTCCGATTGTTGATCTCCGCCCGGTGCGGACCGCCTCGTGCGCGGGCCCGGACCGAACGGCTGTCTGACCTAACAGTCGGTGCGAGCCCGCCGGTGGTTCCCCTCGGCCACCGATCGTGATCGGGCGCTCAGTTGGCCCCCGTACCGGGAGGTGCACGGCACACATCTCCGTACCGCCGCCCATAGGGCCCAACCTGTGTGCGGCGGTACCGGGATGTGTGCCGTGAGACACCGCCGCGCCCTCGGTGCGCGCCGGCGGGGCGCTCAGTCGCCCAGCTCGGCGCGCAGCAGGTGCGCGGCGCCGACCATGGCCCGCATCTTGCCCGCGGCGGCGGCCATCGGCAGGTACTTCATCCCGCAGTCCGGCGCGATCACCAGCTGCTCCGGCGGCAGGTGGTCGAACGCCCGCCGGACCCTGCCGGCCACCACCTCGACCGACTCGACCTCGTCGGTGGACAGGTCGATCACCCCGAGGATGACGGTCTTCTCCGACAGGTCGGCGAGCACCCCGAGATCGAGCCCGGACTGGGCGGTCTCGATGGAGATCTGGTCGGCCGGGCACCCGGCGAGCTCGGGCAGGAACGAGTAGCCGTCCGGCCTCCCGGGCACCAGCGCCGCGTAGCCGAAGCACAGGTGCACCGCCGTGGTGCCGGTGACGCCGTCCAGTGCGGCGTTGAGTGCGGCCAACCCGTACTGCCGCGCTTCGTCCGGCCAGCCCTGCAGGCCCGGTTCGTCGAGCTGGACGATGTCCGCGCCGGCCGAGAACAGGTCTTTGACCTCGGCGTTCACCACGGCGGCGTAGCCCATGGCGGCGGCCGCCGGGTCCGGGTAGTGATCGTTCTGGGCCTGCTTCGTCATGGTGAACGGCCCGGGCACGGTGATCTTGACGGGACGGTCGGAGTGGGCCTTGAGGTATCGGAGGTCGGCGAGCTGGATCGGGTGCGGGCGGCGGATCGGGCCGGTGATCCGGGGCACCGGGTTCGGCGTACCACTGCGGCTGAGCGCCATCCCCGGGTTGTCGAGGTCCACGCCCTCGAGCGCGGTGGCGAAGTGGTTGGAGTAGCTCTCCCGGCGGATCTCCCCATCGGTCAGGATGTCCAACCCGGCGTCGCGCTGGGCGCCGATCGCGAGCAGCGTGGCGTCGTCCTGCGCCTCGGCGAGCAGCTCGGGGGCGACCCGCCACAGCTCCTTCGCCCGGATCCTCGGCGGGAAGGTGTCGCGCAGCCTGTCCCGGTCGATCAGCCAGTCGGGTTGGGCGTAGCTGCCGACCAGCGAGGTAGGCAGCAGCGGCAGCACGCTCATGGGGCACCTCCGGCGGGTCGGGCAACCTGGTACCGAGTCTGCCGCGCCGGGCCACCGGCGGCCCGGCGACCGGGCGTGGCAGACCGGCCCACCGGGGCGGAACCAACTGCTAGTATCTAATCGTAATTAAATTTTAGCCAGGGAGGCCCCGCCATGAACGTTCCGGAATCGCAGGTCAGCACCGTGGACCGGGATTTCGCGGTGGCCTGGTACCAGAGCTGGATCGACGCCTGGAACAGCCACGAGCCGGACCGGGTGAAGGCGATCGTGACCGACGACTTCGTGCTGGACAGCCCCACCACCCGGCACACCGGATGGGAGGTGCGGGGCCAACAGGCGGCCAGCGACTACGTCCGGTACGTGATCACCGCCTACCCGGACCTGATCTGGGAGGTCACCGCCCCACCGATGTTCCGCGACGACATCCCGAGGGCCGCGTTCAGCTGGCGGGGCACCGGGCACTTCAGCGGCCGGCTGGACCCGCCCGGCATCCCGGGCACCGGCCGGCCCTTCGACTTCTCCGGCCTCGAGGTCTTCGACTTCCGCGGCGACCGGGCCTGCTACCTGAACGCCTCCTACGACCTGCTCGGGTTGATGCGCCAGATCGGCGTCTACCGCGGCGCCACCGCTTCGGTCCCGCGCTGACCAGGTGAGCCGGCGCCCGGCCACCGCTCGCGGCGCAGGTCGGGAACCGTCCGGTGGGCTCCGGCCGCACGCAGCTCGGCGGGGGAGGACGTGGTGGTGATGCCGACGATCTCGCCGACGCCGGCGGCCACCAACGCACGGATCCCGGACACCGAGTCCTCCACCCCGGCGCAGTCGCCCGGCGCGCGCCCGAGCAGCTCGCAGGCCCGCAGATAACCCTCCGGTGACGGCTTGCCGAGGTCGATGTCGTCGGCGGTGACCAGCACGGACACCTGGTCACCGGCGTCGAGTACGTCGCCCAGCACCTGGCGCGCCCAGTCCCTGCCGGCGCTGGTCACCACGGCCACCGGGCGAGCTTCGCGGTGCAGCGCGCGCAGCAGCTCACGCGCGCCGGGCACCACCTGGACGGCGGCCAGCATCTCGCCGGTGTGCTCGTCCAGGATGCGCAGTGCCGCCGCGGTGTCGGTACCGGTCCACGGCCCGTCGACCTGGGCGAGCACGTCGCGGGCGCGGCGGCCCTTGTAGCTCCGCTCGTACTCCGCCTCGCTCACCGCGACGCCCCAGTGCTCGAAGAACCGCCACCAGGTCTGCCGGTGCACCTGCTCACTCAGCACCAGGGTGCCGTCCATGTCCAGCAGCACGGCCCCGCCGGCGGACCTCGCTCCGGTCACTCGCCGGGACCGTCCGGCCAGCTGAACAGCAGGTCGCCGGGCTGGACCTGGGCGCCGTAGGCGAGGTCGGGCACGCTGTCCGGCTCGGAGTCCAGCACCACGACCGGGCAGCTCGCGGACAGGCCGCGGCCGCGCGCCACGGCGGGGTCGAAGGTGACGATCCGGGTGCCGGCGCGGACCTGGTCACCTTCGGCAGCGTGCAGGGTGAACCCCTCGCCCTCGAGCTTGACGGTGTCGATGCCCAGGTGCACCAGGATCCCGGTGCCGCCCGGCGCGACCACGATGAACGCGTGCGGGTGCACCTTGACCAGCTGACCGTCGATCGGCGACACCACGTCGAGCGGTCCGGCGTCGGCCGGTGGTTCGACGGCCGCCCCGGAGCCGACCAGCTGCCCGGCGAACACCGGGTCCGGTACGTCGGTGATCGCGGTCAGGGTGCCCGCGAGCGGGGCGTCCACCTCGGTCACAGCAGGTCCTGGATGTCGTCGGCAAGGCTGTCCGCCTCGGGGCCCACCACGACCTGGACGATCTGGCCCATCCGCATCACGCCGTGTGCCCCGGTCCGCTTGAGCGCGGCGTCGTCGACCAGCGACGGGTCCTTCACCTCGGTGCGCAGCCGGGTGATGCACCCCTCCACCTCGATGATGTTCGCCGCGCCGCCGAGGCCGGCCAGGATGTCGTCCGCTTTGGACATGTTCTGCTCCCTAGGCGGCGATCATCGCCGCGGGTTTTCCGGAACTTGCCGCACCCGGTGGTTGACACGAATGGGTTGCGCGGCTCATTCTCTTGCCACTGGTTATGACCGGACCGTACCGGTGGATCACGCAACATCGCAATGGTGGATCCACCGATCCGACCAGCAACTATGACTGTCCGGTCGGCCCGGCGTCCTGTCCAACTCACGAGCCTGAGGTCGTCATGAGCACGAGTGTCGCCGCCTCCGCGCCGCCATCCAAGAACCGCAGAGGGCTAGCCGGACTGCAACGGCTGGGCCGAAGCCTGATGCTGCCCATCGCCGCACTACCGGCCGCCGGCCTGCTGCTCCGGCTGGGGCAGGACGACCTGCTCGGCCGGTTCGCCGGCCTGAAGAGCACCGCGTCGGTGATCTCGGCCGCCGGCGGTGCGCTGTTCGACCACCTGCCGCTGATCTTCGCGGTGGGCATCGCGATCGGCTGGGCGCGCAAGGCCGACGGTTCCACCGCGCTGGCCGCCGTGGTCGGCTGGCTGGTGCTCGACGGGGTGTTCACCGCGATGAGCCCGCTGGTACTGGCCGGCAAGCTGGACTCCTCCGGCAAGCCGGCGCTGGTCAACTTCGGGGTGCTGGGTGGCATCGTGGTCGGCCTGGTGTCGGCCATCCTCTGGCAGCGGCTGTACCGCACGAAACTGCCCACCTACCTGGGCTTCTTCAACGGCCGCCGGTTCGTGCCCATTGTGGTCTCGATCGTCATGCTGGTGATCGGTGTGCTGATGAGCCTGGTGTACCCGCTGTTCAACGACGGGTTGACCTGGCTGGGTAACGCGGTCAACAGCAACCCGGTGGTCGGCGGCGGCGTCTTCGGGGTGGCCAACCGGCTGCTCATCCCGGTCGGCCTGCACCACATTCTGAACTCGGTGGTCTGGTTCATCCTCGGCGACTACCACGGCACGCACGGCGACCTGAACCGGTTCTTCGCCGGCGACCCGAGCGCGGGTGTCTTCATGACCGGCTTCTTCCCGATCATGATGTTCGCGCTGCCGGCCGCCGCGATCGCGATCTGGCACGAGGCCCGCCCCGGCCAGCGCAAGGTGGTCGGCGGCATCATGATCTCCGTCGCGCTGACCTCGTTCCTCACCGGGATCACCGAGCCGATCGAGTTCTCCTTCGTCTACGTGGCGTGGCCGCTGTACGTGATCCACGCGTTCCTCACCGGCACCTCGCTGGCGGTGGCCAACGCGCTCGGCATCCACGACGGCTTCAGCTTCTCCGCCGGCTTCATCGACTACGTGATCAACTTCGGTCACGCGACGCGGCCGCTGCTGCTGATCCCGATCGGCCTGGTCTACGCGGTGATCTACTACGTGGTGTTCCGGTTCGTCATCCGCCGGTGGAACCTGCGCACCCCGGGCCGTGAGGACGAGGAACTGGACGACACCGGCGCGGCGCAGCCGGCCGGGACCGACGCCCCGGCAGCGATGTCCGCGACCGCCGAACCGAAGGCGGCGACATGAGCTCCGGCCTGGCCCCCACCCCGCCGTCCCGATCAGGAGCTGAGCACCCCGTGGTCTCCCGCACCGTCACCATCGCCTCCCGGGTCGGCCTGCACGCCCGACCGGCGGCCACCTTCAGCCGCGCCGCCGCGGCCACCGGACTGCCGGTCACACTGAGCGTGGGGGACAAGGAGCCGGTCAACGCCGCGAGCATCCTGGCGGTGATGGGACTCGGCGTCGAGTACGGCCAGCAGGTCACGCTGACCGCCGAGGGAACCGGCGCGGAGCAGGCCCTGGACAGCCTCGCCGAGCTGCTGGCGAGCGAGGAGGACGGCCAGTGAAGGCTGGCACGATCCACGGTCTCGGGGTCAGCCCCGGGGTCGCCAGGGCACCGCTGGCCCGGCTCGCCCCACCGGTGGTGACGTCGCGCGCCGACCCGGTGACCGAGGAGCCGGAGGCAGCGCTGGCCAGGGTCGAGTGGGCGCTCGGCGCGGTGGCCGCGGAGATGGCCGAACGGGCCGAGCGGGCGGAGGGCGTCGCGGCGGACATCCTCTCGACCACCTCGGCGATGGCCGGTGACCCGTCACTGGTCGCCGCGGCCGGCGAGCAGCTGAGAGCCGGCAGCCCCACCGGCCACGCGGTGACGCTGGCCGTGGAGAGCTTCTGCGCGCAGCTGGAGGCGCACGGCGGCTACCTGGCCGAGCGGGTCACCGACCTGCGGGACATCGCCGCGCGCGCGGTCGCCCTGCTGGCCGGCGTGCCGATGCCGGGTGTCCCGGCGCCGGGACATCCCATCGTGCTCACCGCGCGGGACCTGTCCCCGGCCGACACCGCCACCCTGGCCGGCAGCGACGTGGTCGCGCTGCTCACCGAGGAGGGTGGCCCGACCAGCCACACCGCGATCCTGGCCAAGTCGCTCGGACTGCCGGCCGTGGTCGGCTGCCGGGGCGCCGCCGGGATCCCGGCCGGGGTGCCGGTCCTGGTCGACGGGTCGACCGGTGAGGTGCGGATCGGCGCGGACGCCGGGTCCGTCCAGCTCGGCGCGACCGCGCTCGCGGTGCCGGCGGCGCCCGGCCCGGGCCGGACCAGGGACGACGTGGCCGTCGCGCTGTTGAGCAACGTGGGCACCCTCGCGGACGCCCACGCCGCCGCGGCCACCGACTCCGAGGGTGTCGGGCTGTTCCGCACCGAGTTCCTCTTCCTGGGCCGACGCACCGAGCCGAGTGCCGACGAGCAGACCGAGGTCTATGCGGAGGTGCTGCGCGCGTTCGGCGAGCGCCCGGTGCTGGTGCGCACGCTGGACGCCGGCTCGGACAAGCCGCTGCCGTTCCTGCCACTGGGCGAGGAGGAGAACCCGGCGCTCGGGGTGCGCGGGCTGCGGACCTCGACGATCTATCCCGAGGCACTCGGCGAGCAGCTCACCGCGATCGCCAAGGCGGCGCGCTCGGCCGGCCGTCCGGTGCGGGTGATGGCGCCCATGGTGGCCACTGCCGAGGAGGCGGCCGCCTTCGTGGCGACCGCGCGGGCGCACGGGCTCGACGACATCGGTGTGATGATCGAGGTGCCGGCGGCCGCGCTGCGGGCCGACGAGCTGCTCGACGTGGTCGACTTCGTCAGCATCGGCACCAACGACCTCGGCCAGTACACGATGGCCGCCGATCGGGCCGCCGGCGCGCTGGGGCACCTGCTCGACCCGTGGCAGCCGGCGCTGCTGGACCTGATCGCCATGGTCGGCGCCGAGGGCCGGGAGCGCGGGAAACCGGTCGGGGTATGCGGCGAGGCGGCCAGCGATCCCCTGTTGGCCGCTGTCCTGGTCGGGCTCGGTGTGACCAGTCTGTCCATGGCCCCGGTCAGCCGGCCGGCGGTGCACGCCGAGCTGGCAGGGCTCAGCGTCGAGGACTGCGTTGCCATCGCCAGGGCAGCTCGCGGTGTCGGCGGGGCCGCGGCCGGCAGGGCACGCGCCCGCAAGGCCCGGGACGAGCGGTGGGGCGTGCCGGCGTGACGGAGGCACAGGTCCTGCGCGGGGTCGTGGTGCACGGCGGACTGCAGCTCGACGACGGTGTGGTCGCGGTGGCCGGCGACCGGATCTCCTGGGTCGGCCCGGCGCACGAGTGGCGCGGCGCCCCGGCCCCGCCGCCGGCGCCCAACCGGTTCCTGCTGCCCGGCCTGGTGGATGTGCACTGCCACGGCGGCGCCGGCCACGGCTTCCCGGAGGCGGACGTCGCCGGGCTGCGGGTGACCATCGAGCACCACTACCGCCACGGCACGACCACGGTGCTGGGCAGCCTGGTCTCGGCGTTGCCCGGGGTGCTCGAGCAGCGGATCCGGGTACTCGCCCCGCTGGTCGAGGCCGGCGAGCTGGCCGGTATCCACCTGGAAGGGCCGTTCCTGGCCACCGCCCAGTGCGGCGCGCAGGACCCCCGGGCGATCATCCCTGGCGACCCCGCCCTGCTGGACCGGCTGATCGACGTCGGTGGCGGCCGGATCAGCTCCATGACGCTGGCGCCGGAGACACCGCGCTACCGCGAGCTGCTGCGGGTGATGGCCCGGCACGGCGTGCTGCCCAGCCTCGGGCACACCGATGCCACCGCCGCGGTGGCCAACGCCGGCATCAACCAGGTCGGCGGCGGCCGGCTCAGCGCCACCCACCTGTTCAACGCCATGCCCTCGATGCTGCACCGGGCACCCGGTCCGGTGGCGGCCTGCCTGGGCGCGGCCGCGCGCGGCGAGATGGTCCTGGAGCTGGTCGCCGACGGCGTGCACCTGGCCGACGAGACGGTCGCCATGGTGTTCGACCTGGTCGGCCCGGGACAGATCGCGCTGATCACCGACGCGATGGCGGCCGCCGGGATGCCGGACGGCCGCTACCCGCTCGGCCCGCAGCAGGTCGAGGTGGTCCACGGCATCGCCCGGCTGGCGGAGCAGCCAGGCGGCATGCCCGGAGTCATCGCTGGGGGGACGGCGCGACTGATCGACGTAGTACGTCGCGTCGTGCAGCATGCGGGGGTTCCGCTGGCCGCCGCGGTTGCGGCGGCCAGCGGGACGCCGGCCCGGCTCCTCGGGATCGATCACGAGGTCGGCGATCTCGCGGTCGGACGCCGGGCCGACGTGGTGCTGACCGACACCGAGCTCACCCCGCTGGACGTCATGCGCGGTGGTCGCTGGCTCGTCGGTGGGAGGGACCTGCTGACGGTCTGAGCATGATCGTCCGGTCCGGGGAGTCCGGTCCGATCCAAGGTGTGACCAAATTCGGTGACACTCTGTGTATCGCTGGTCATGACCAGATGCGAGGATGTTCCGGACGGGAACTAACACCGGATCAGCGCGGAGGTCGGGAATGGCGCAACCCGTGCGCATCGTGGACGGCGTGGTGCCCAAGCACGAGCAGCTGCGCACCATCCTGACGGAGCTGGCCACCCGCGAGCTCTCCCCGGGGGACATGCTGCCCAGCGAGCGGCAGCTGTGCCTCGACCACGGCGTCAGCCGGATCACCGTGCGCGAGGCGATCGGCCAGCTGGTCAGCGAGGGGCTGCTGGTCCGGGTCCGGGGCAAGGGCACCTTCGTCGCGGAGCGCACCGTGCGCTCCCGGCTGCACCTGGCCTCGTTCCAGGAGGACATGCGCCGGCTGGGCCTGGAGCCCACGACCGTGCTGCTGTCTGTCGAGCGTGCCGAGCCGCCGGCCCGGACCGCCGAGCTGTTCGCACCCGGCGGCCGGGCGGAAGGCTTCCACATCCGTCGGCTGCGGGTGGCCGACGGCATTCCGATCGCGGTGGACGACGCCTGGTACAACGCGGCGCTGGCGCCCGGGCTGGACCAGCTGGACCTGACCCGGTCCATCTACCGGGCGTTGACCGAGCACTTCGGCCGCGGCCTGGACCGCGCCGAGCAGACCGTCGGCGCGATCGGTGCCAGCCGGGAGATCGCGGCCCTCCTGGGGCTGCCCGCATCCCGCCCGGTGCTGGTGTTCGACCGGGTCACCTACAGCGGCGACTCGGTCATCGAGCACGCTCGCTCCTGGTACCGGGGTGACCGCTACGAACTGCAGATGTCGCTCGACCGCTGAGCCCCGGGGCCGGAGTCACTGGGCCGGAGTCACTGGGCCGGAGCCCCGGGGCCGGAGGCCCGGGGCCGGAGCCCCGGGGCCGCACACCCTCTTTCGTTGCCGCGCACCCACCGCAGTGGGTGCGCGGCAACCGGAGAGGGTGTGCGGCGGCGGAACGGCGATGTCCGGGCGCCCCGTGCTGGTGCGGCGGCCAAACGAGCTCGGCCGGCTCCGCGCCCGGTGGTGATCGGGTGCGGAGCCGGCCGAGGTGGTGCGGCTGGGCCAGGTCAGTGGTGGACGTCCACGTCGTGGCTGTCGTTGTAGTCACTGCTGTTGTGCGAGTTGTAGTCGTCGTGGCTCTCGGTGCGTGAGTCGTCCTCGTAGTTGCTGTGCGTGCTGTTGTCCGACTCGTGCTGGTCGGCGTACTGGTTCGCGTTGCCGTGGTCGCCGGCGGCGTTCACCGAGGTGCTGCCCGACCCGGAGTTGTGCACCGAGGTGTTGGTGTCGTTGTCGGTGTTGCTGCCGTGCGCATCGCCACCGATGGAGATCGCGCCGCCGTCGCCGACGTTGGTGTGGCCGAGGTTGGCGTTGGTGGCGTCCCCGGAGCCGAAGGCGGTGGTGTTGTGGTCACCGGTGACGGCCTGGTTGTGGTCGCCGACCACGTTGCCGTGGCCCGAGGTGATGGTGCTGTCGCGGATGTCGCCGCCGGCGGCCACCGAACCGTGCCCGGAGGCGACCACCGGGTCGTTGTCGATCACCTGGTGGAAGTCGCCGCCGTTGTGTCCTCGGTCGTGGTCGAACCGGTCATCGCGGTCGTTGCGGTCGTCGTTGCGGTCCGAGTCCCGGCCGTCGTGGTCCCGGCCGTCGTGGCGGTCGTCGTCGCGGTCCCAGCCGCCGCCGCGGCGGCCGCCGGTGTCGATGTCCTGGTGCACCGAGTTGTCGATGTTGGTCTCGCCGCGGTCGAACGACTCGTGGTTGTTGTTGATGTAGCTGCGCAGGTAGTGCGCGCCACCATCGTGGTCGTTGTGGTTCCAGTCGTGCGGCGCCGGGAAGTGGTGCCCGTGGTTGGAGTACGAGTCGTCGTCCGCCAGCAGGGACAGCGCGTCGTGCACGTCCCCGCCCGACAGGTTGTGGAACCCGTGCTCCGACGCGTACCCGCGCGGGTCGTTGTCGAACGCGTTGCGGGCGTCCGAGTCGTTCAGCAGGTTCGAGATCCAGTCCAGCAGCGATGTGGCCATGCTTAGTCAGCTCCTCCAGAAGCGGGGTCCAATGCCGTCGATATGATCGCGTTCCCCATAACACCAGAAACTATGACCACACCAGCCCCATCCGCAACGGGGAAAAGGACTGGTTCACCCTGGTCAGCCACCCCGCGGGTGGGAGCTTGGTGCGTTCGGGGCATCTACGGGTCCAACGGCCGGGGATTTCCGGCGACTCGGTCGCCGGCAGGGAACGCGACCATCCTGGCGCAACCGCTGAGCCGGGTGCCGGGCGGGGCCTCGTCGGGACCGGCGCACCGGGGCCCGCGACGTAGCGTGCGGGCCGGCGGCGTTGACGGTGCGCGCTCAAGTTCAGCTACTACGCCGGCCCCCGGATGATGTGCTGACCCTGGGTTCCGGTGCGGTGGGCGGCCGCCCGTGCCGGTTGAGCGGCCGTTGCCGCACCCGCCGTGTCCGTCCGGCCACGCCGGCCGCCACGATCAGCGCGATCACGCCGAACAGTAGCCCGGCGCCGCCCAGCCAGCGGGCGGCCGTGTCCCCGGTGCCGGCGGCCTCGGCGGAGCCACCGACCGCCATCGTCGCCGCGGTCTCACCGCCGTGCCCGGCGCCGGTCGCGGGTCGCAGCGCCAGCGTTGGCGCCGGGTGCTCGGGTTCGGCGCCATCAGCCGCCCGGGGCTGGTCCCAGCGCACCACGGTGCCGTCGTCGTAGGTCTGCACGACTGGAAGAACGAGCTGGTCGGCGCCCTCGGGCAGCGGTCCCATCGACACGTCGAAGTCGGCGAACTGCGCTGGTTCCAGCCGCTTGCCGGACTGCGCGGTCCAGCTGATGGTGTGCACCACCTGGTTGACGGTGCCGTCGTCGGTCCGGAGCGGCGGGTTGACCGGGATCCTGGTGATCCGCTCGGTCCAACCTGGCATCGGGGTGGTCAGTACCTCGGCGATCGGGTGCTCGGCGGGCAGCGTGACCTCGACCTTCACCGTGCCGGCGGTGTCCGACTCCGACGGCACCCGCAAGGCCACCATGGCGTACCCACCCTGGGTGGCCCAGCCGGGTTGGGCGGTGACGTGGGCGGCGGCCATGCCGGAACCGAGCACGGTGAGCAGTAGGGCGGCGCCGAGTGCCAGTGCGGTGCGGGCCGGAGCCCACCACCGGGGAGGTGTAGCGGTCATCATGAGTCCTTGTCTTGGGCGGCTGACGGGCCGCGAGCGCGGGCGAGCCGGCCGTGCGGGGAGCGCACCGACGGTAGGCCGGCCGCTCGGTCGGGACGGGGATTCTGAGAACCTCGTGCCAGCCGATCGCCGACAGGTCAGTCCGTCGCGTCGAGGCCCGTGGCATTCCGCCATCCGCCGGCCCGAATTACCCCATTCGGTACCGCCGTTCTTTCATTATTTTCGCCGGTGCGGGCCGTGCGATGGTCAATTTTGATGAAGATGGAAAACCCGGATAATTCGACCGCCGTGATTCACGGTGACCGAGCTACCATCGTGGCCCCCGACCCAACGAGGCACTGATGCAGGAACTGGCCAATCAGGTGAGGGCGGTGATGATTGCCGCGGACACCTATCGGCGCTCGATGGCGGTAGCGCTGGGGGTCGGGGTCACCGAGGCGTCCGCGCTCGGCGAGCTACGGCAGGACGGCCCGCTCACCCCGTCCGACCTCTCCCGGCGCCTCGGCCTCACCTCGCCGAGCGTCACGTCGATGCTGGACCGCCTGGAAGCTGCCCAACTGGTGGTACGCCACCGGCACCCGGTGGATCGGCGCAGCGTGCTGATCCAGTTGACCGACGTGGGGGAGGCGATGCTGTCGGCCGCGTTCGAGATGTTCAGCGATGACGTGGCGGCATCGGTGCGGGCCGCCGAGCCGGGGCACGTCGAGGAGTTGGCCCAGGTGCTCGCCGGCATCGCCGAATCGCTGCACCTCAAGGCGGGGGACCGCGCCGCCCTGGCTGGTAGCCTCGCGGACCGGGTGGCCGGGCGCCGCCCCGGTGATGGCCCGGGCGCCGAGCACTAGTGCCCGCACCAGAGTTCGCGGCTGAGAAACTCGACTGTCAAGATACGTGCCGTTCTCGTCTTTCCCATCGTGTATTTGTTCGGTGGAAAATACCCCATTTAGTGGATGAGACGCCATTGGTGGGTCGGCGATGATGATTGGGACGACAGGGAAATAGGGTCCGACCCCTGACCCGATGAATCCGATATCTGCCGTCGCCCCGCGTCACCGGTCGGCGGACACCCCGCCCGCCGGCCGGTGACATCAAACCCCCTAGGCACGCCATATCGTGCACGCCATGAAGTACAGAAAGCTGACGCCGGTCCTGGTGGCCGGCGTCCTCGCGTTGCTGGCCGGCTGCAACGACAGCCCAGCGGCTTCGGATGACGCACCGGCACAGGCGCCCGCGCCGGCGCCGGTCACCTCGGCGGCACCGAGCGCGCCGGCGGCGGCACCGGCCGCACCGGGGCCGATCGTGGGGCTACGCCCGCTCACCGCGAACGAGAGGCAGCAACGGGACTACTGCCAGCAGGGCATTGTCAAGAACGGCTGCCAGTTCTACACCGACGACTCGCTCCGCCTGCAGGGCATAGATCCGGACAGCTAGGTGCGTCCTCGGCAACTACTGTCGAATGGGTCCGGCCGTCCCGAGTCCCGCCGAGGTGATCACTTGAGCCAGTCGTCGATCGACGAGGATGCCAGGGCGCGCAACCTGGTCGCCGCGGAGCGCAAGGCCGCCGTGCTGTTCGACGAGGTGGAGCGGCTCGGCCTCATCAAGCCGGGACTCGCCGAGACGGTGGTCAGCGACCAGGTGCGCGACCTCGCCGCCGACCTGTTCGGCACCCGGCGGCACTGGCACAAGCGCATCGTGCGGTCCGGCCCCAACACGCTCAAGCCCTACCGGGAGAACCCGCCGGACCGGGTGATCGGCACCGACGACATCGTCTTCCTCGACTTCGGCCCGATCTTCGCCGAGTGGGAGGCGGACTTCGGTCGCACCTACGTGCTCGGCGAGGACCCGGTGAAGCTGCGGCTGCGCGATGACCTGTCCGTCATCTGGTCGGCCGGGCGGGACTACTTCGAGGCTCGGCCCGGGATCACCGGCGCGGAGCTCTACGCGCACATGGTCGAGCTCGCGGCGGCGGCTGGCTGGGAGTTCGGCGGGCCGCACTCCGGGCATCTGGTCGGGGAGTTCCCGCACGAGCTGGTGGACGGCGACCGCATCGACAGTTACATCGCCCCTGGTAGCGACGGTGCGATGCGACGTACCGACAAGGTCGGCCGCGCCTGTCACTGGATCCTCGAGGTGCACCTGGTCGACCGGGAACGCGCCATCGGCGGATTCTACGAGCAGCTGCTCACCCTGCGCCGGGTCGGTGACGGCCCGGCCTGAGGTTGCTCCGCGGCCCGCTCCGTCACTCGATCGAGCGGGCGGGCGCGTTAGGGGGCGGGGATGATCCCCCAAACCCCCAATGGCGGGCTGGTCCGCGTACCTGGCTACGGTTCCCCCTGAACCAGGTGGGATCCCCGATTGCCGCAGGCCGCTTCGGCTCTACGTTTTGTCTCAACGCCGACGAACTGGCTGAGTGCAACCACCCGTACCCGAAGGAGCTGACCGACATGAGCGACACCTCGCTGCTGGACTGGATCCTGAGCCTGCTGCGCAACCCCGACGCACGCGCCGACTTCCAGGCCGACCCGCAGGGCTACGCCGCCGACCACGGCTTCGACAACCTGACCTCGGGCGACGTGCACGACGCGCTGTGCTTGATCGCGGACGACGACAACTCGTCGCGCTCCGACCACGGCACGCACTACCCGGCGCCGCGGGACTACGACCACGGGCACAACGACGGTGGCGCCAACTACCTGCGCAGCTACATCACGAACAACTACACCACCATCGAAGAGCACAACACCAACATCGATGACTCGGTGCACCAGAACATCGACACCGGTGGCGGCGACTTCAACCAGACCATCGACAACGACCCGGTGGTGGCGTCCGGCGACGGCGCGGTGGCCGCCGGCGGCGACATCCGGGACAGCACGGTCACCACCGGCGACCACAACGTGGTCGGCGACGGCAACCACGCGGTAACCGGCGACGGCAACACCACCGCCTTCGGCTCCGGCGACGCGACCAACGCCGACCTCGGCCACACCAACCTCGGCGACGGCGGCTCGCTGTCCATCGGCGGCAACGCCTACGGCCACAACGAGAACAACGACACCAGCACGTCGGTGCACAACTCCGGCTCCGGCGACACCTCGGTCAACGCCGCCGGTAGCCACGGCGACGCGGGCCAGTACGCGAACCAGAGCGAGCACGACGACAGCACGCGCTCGAACTACGAGGACCACTCGAGCAGCGACAGCCACGACGATGTCAACTCGGGCAACCACCACGACTACAGCGACAGCCACGACGTGGACGTCCACCACTGACGTTCCCGCTCGACCAGCTTTACGCGGCGGTCGGTTCCGTATGCGCCTCCCGGGGCGCGGAGCCGGCCGCCGCTTCCGTGTCAGGCAGGTCAGGTCAGGTCACAGCACGATCTCGCTGTTGTGCCGCCGGTAGATGTCGGCGAGCAGCTCCGCGTCGGGTGGGCCGGCGGCAGGCAGCGCGGCCCCGATCTCGGTCATGAACTCGAGTGCGCCGCCCGGGGTCCAGACGCCGAGCACCCGGGCCGGTGAGCCGGTGGGGTTGGCGAAGGTGTGCCGGATGCCGCGCGGCGCCAGGATGAGTCCGCCGGCCGCGACCTCCACCGGTTCGTCGCGGTCGCGCACCATGGTGAGCGACCCGGAAAGGACGTAGAGGGCCTCGTCGAAGCCGTGGTGGATGTGCGGCGGCGGCCCGGCGAACCCGGCCGGCACGGTCAGCTCCCCGAACGCGACGCCGTCGCATTCGCCCAGCACCGTGAGCACGTCACCGGCGTAGCGGATGGTGCGGTCAGCGGTCACCCGCCCAGCGTGCCCGCCGGTGCCCGCCCGGGCAAGCGTCGCGTCCTCAGTTGTGCCCGACCGGCGTGGGCCGGCTGCCGTGGTCTCCCGGTGCGGGCAGGATGGTGCGCGGCAGCACGGGGGAGTGTTTGCGCCGGCGCCACTCGCGGGGGTAGCCCAGCGAGACCTCCTCGAAGCGCACGCCGTCCTGCCAGGTCGTCCTCGGGATGTGCAGGTGGCCGTAGACCGACACCGCGGTGCGGAACCGGGTGTGCCAGTCGGCGGTCAGCTCGGTGCCGCACCACTGGGCGAACTCGGGGTGGCGCAGGACCCGGGTGGGCTCGCGGGACAGCGGCCAGTGGTTCACCAGCACCAGCGGTACCGCCGGGTCGCACGCCGACAGCCGCTTTTCGGTCTCCGCGACGCGGGCCCGGCACCAGTCCTCACGGGTCGGGTACGGGTCGGGGTCCAGCAGGATCTCGTCGCTGCAGACCACCCGGGCCGCCCGCGCGATCTCCAGTGACTGCTCCTTGTCCGCCGCCCCCGGTGCCAGGAACGAGTAGTCGTAGAGCACGAACAGCGCGGCCACGAGCACCGGGCCGCCGGAGCCTTCCCAGCGCGAGTACTCGTCCTCCGGGGTGTGCACGCCGAGGCCGCGGCACAGCTCGACCAGGCGCTCGTAGCGGGCCACCCCGCGTACGGGGTGCCGTTCGGCGCGCGATGTCCACAGCTCGTGGTTGCCCGGCACCCACACCACCCTGGCGAACCGCGCGGCCAGCAACTCCAGCGCCCAGCCGATGTCGTCCATCCGGTCGCCGACATCCCCGGCGACGATCAACCAGTCCTCGTCGGTGGTCGGGCGGAGCTGTTCGACGAGGGGCCGGTTGTCCTTGCGGTTGACGTGCAGGTCGCTGGTGGCCAGCAGCTTCGCCGTCACCTGTGCTGAATTCCGCGACTCACCCTGACAGAATCCCCGACTCGCGCTGATTAATTCCCCGACTCGCCGACGGGTGCGGGTGCGGGTGGGGGCGGCGGGTCAGGACTGGAGGCCGTTGGCGGCGAGGAACTTCTGGGCGACGGTGGCCGGGTCCACGTGGTTCAGCTGGATGGCCGCGTTCATCTGCAGGATCGCCTGTTGGGTGAGCAGCGAGTCCACCCAGTTCAGGGTCTGCGCGAACTCCGGTCCCTGCGCGGCGAGCACGGACTGCTTGACCACCGGCGCGACGTGCTGGAAGCCCATGATGTGCTCCGGGTCGTCCAGCACCGTGTACTTGTTGGTGGTCAGCTGCCCGTCGGTGGAGAACGCGTCGGCGGAGTTGACCGTGCCGGTGTCCAGCGCGCTGTAGGTGACGCCGACGTCGACGCCGACGAACGCCACGTTGGTCAGCCCGTACGCCTGCTGCATGCCGACGAGCCCGGCGTAGCGGGTCTTGTCCGGCGGCTGCGCGGCCCAGCTGACCCCCTGCCCGCCGGGGCCGACGTTCTTCAGGTCACCGATCGCCTTCAGGTTGTGGGCGCTGGCGAACTCCGGCTTGACGATCACCACGTCGATGTCCTGGAACGGGGTCTGCGGCAGCAGGGTGGCACCCCGGTTGGCCTCCTCGAACGCCTTCGCCTTCTGCCAGGTCTCCTCGGCGGAGGTGGTGCGGCCCTGGTCACCGGCGACGCTGGAGAGGATCTCGCCGGTGTACTCGGGGTACACGTCGATCTGGCCGGCCTTGAAGGCGCTGTCGATCACCTCCGAGCCGCCCACGTTGGCCTTCAGGTTGACCGTGTATCCCTTGGCCTTCAGCGCCTGCTCGTAGAGATCGCCGATCAGGAACGCCTCGGAGAAGTCCTTGTCGCCCACGGTCACCGCCGGTTTGCCCTGACCGGGCGTGCCGGCGGGCAGCCCCACCCCGGCGCCGGAGCTGGATGGCGCCGCCGCGCCGCCACCCGATCCGGCCGCGCCACCGGGCGCCCCGCCGCCGCAGCCGGCCAGCACCAGGGTCAACACAGCCAGTGCGGCGACCGCGGCGGTTCGGTGGGCTGGCCGGCGCACGGCTCCGGGGACTGGGTTCGACATGGTGGCTCGCTTCCCTCAGGCGGCCGCTGAAGCGGCGGTGGTGGTGGGCGTGGCGGGGGCGTCGGGTGTCGGGTGGTGGTCGTCGCGCAGGTAGCTCAGCCCGCGCGGGGTGAGGGCGCGCTGCGCGACGCCGAGAACCAGCTCGGCGAGGAAGGCGAGGGCCACCGCGACCACGGACGCGGCGAGTACCCCGGCCAGTTGGTAGCTGCCCGGGTTGGTGATGATGTCGCCGAGCGTCCCCGGACTGCCGGCGAAACCGGCCAGGTACGCGGTGGCGATCACGTAGACGGTGGCGGTGCGGATCCCGGCCATGATCAGCGGCACCGCGCTGGGCAGCTCTACCCGGGTGACGATCTGCCAGGCGTTCATGCCCATGCCCCTGGCCGCCTCGACCATCTCGTGGCTGACCCCGTCCACCGCGACGTAGGTGTTGGTCAGGATCAGCGGCAGCGCCAGTACAACCAGGGCCACCCAGATGTTGACGTAGCCGAGCCCGTAGATGCCGATGCCGACCGCGACGATGGCCAGCGTGGGCAGTGCCCGCAGCGCGTTCCCGCCGCTGATCGCCAGGAACGACCAGCGGTGCAGGTGCCCGACCGTCACCCCGATCGGCAGTGCGATCACCGTCGCGGTGCACACGGCGAGCAGCGCCAGCACGATCTGGTGGCCGGCCTCGCTGAGCAGCAGTGCGTAGTTGTGCACGAAGAACTGCCCGACCTGCGCCCAGAAGCTCATGCCGTCCTCCCTCGCCGGACGCGGATCCACGGGGTCGCTGCCCGCTGCGCCAGCACCAGCAGCGCATCGGCGACGAGCGCGAGCAGGATGGCCAGCGCGCCGGCCGCGATCAGCTCGGTGCGGAACACGGTGTGCAGCGCGGTGAAGATCAGCTCACCGAGCCCGAGCGGCGTGACGTCGGCCGCGATGGTGGCCAGCGAGATCACCGTGACGGTCGCGATGCGGGCGCCGGCCATGATCGACGGCACGGCCAGCGGCAGGTTGATCCGCAGGAAGATCTCCCTCGGCGTCATCCCCATCCCGGCGGCGGCCGCCATCGCTCCCGGCGGTACCGAGCGCAGCCCGGTCAGCGTGTTGCGGAACAGCAGCAGGAACGTGTAGCCGACCAGCCCGATCTCCACGGTGAGCAGGCTCAGCCCGGTGATCGGCACGAAGAACAGGAAGAACGCCAGCGCCGGAATGGTGTACAGCACGGTGGAGAAGGCCATGAAGCCCTTCTCGAACCAACTCAGCCGGTAGGCGAGCACCGCGGCGGCCAGCGAGATGACCAGCCCGATCATCACCGCGATCGCGGTGATGTAGATGTGCTGCACCAGGTGGGGCACGAGCTGGCTGCCCCAGTTCTCGCGTACCCAGCTCCAGCAGAAGGTGGCGTCATTGGGACAGCCGCCACCGCCGAAGTCGGGGATCACCGGGCCCTGCGCCGGGCTTGGCACCGCGACCGGGTCCATCAGGAACCGGGCTCCGCGGCCACCGCGCTGCGCAGTTCCTCGAGCGTGACCGAGCAGAGCGGGGCACCGGCGTCGTCGGTGATGCCAAGGACCGGGGCGTTGGTGGCGAACAGCACCGACAGCCCGATCCGGAACGAGGTGTCCGCGGTGACCGTCGGCGCGCCGGCCGGGATGTCCCGCCCGTTCACCAGTTCGCCGAGCCGCCGCAGCGACAGGCGCTTGAGGCCCCGGTCGGCGCCCACGAAGTCGGCGACGTAGTCGTCGGCCGGGTTCGCCAGCAGGTCGTCCGCGGTGCCGAACTGTGCCAGGACACCGCCCTCGCGCAGCACCGCGATCGAGTCGCCCATCCGGATCGCCTCGTCGATGTCGTGGGTGACGAAGATGACCGTCTTGTTGATCTGCTCCTGGAGCCGCAGGAACTCGTCCTGCACGGCGGCCCTGGTGATCGGGTCGAGCGCGCCGAAGGGCTCGTCCATCAGCATCACGGGCGGGTCGACCGCCAGCGCCCTGGCCAGCCCGATGCGCTGCTGCTGACCGCCGGACAGCTGCGCCGGGTACCGCTTGGCCAGGCTCCGGTCCAGCCGGACCAGGTCCAGCAGCTCGGCGACCCGGTCGCGGATCCGCTCCTTCGACCAGCCCAGCAGGGTCGGCACGACGCCGATGTTCCCGGCAATGGTCATGTGCGGGAACAGGCCGACCTGCTGGATCACATAGCCGATGTCCCGCCGCAGGGTCGTGACGTCGACCGAGCGGACACTGCGACCGCCGATCAGGATGTCGCCGTCGCTGAACTCGATCAGGCGGTTGACCAGCTTCATCGCGGTCGTCTTGCCGCCACCGGACGGTCCGACCAGGCAGCAGATGGTGCCGGCCGGGATGGTCAGCGACAGATCGGTGATCGCGGGTTGGTCCTGCCCGGGGTAGCGCTTGGTGACGTTGCGGAACTCGATCTCCAGGCCGGACCGCCGCTCGCCGTGGGCGGCCCCGTCGAGCAGGTCGTGCTCCGGGTCGAAACCGACGGCGGCCGGGTCAGCTCCATGATCGATGCCCGGGAGCTTCGCGTCGCGCCCGCCTGGTCCGGTGAGATGGGCCATCCTGCCTCCTGGTTCGCTGGCGGGCCTTGTCACCGGCCAGTCGACGCCGAAGCTGGCTGACCCATACGGTTGCGTGATACAAAACTGCACTTCTGGTGCGCAACACTGTGCCTCCCCGTTCGGGTGAGCGTCAAGACCCTGCGCTCCCTGCTCTACGCGGTGGTGGACACCGATCTCGAGCGGGCCGGGGACGAGGACCGTCTGTTTGCGCTGGCCTCGGTTCTGGAACGGATCGGCGGCGGGTTCCGGCCGCCACCGCCGCGACGGGACTCCCATGCTATCCGCACCGTTGGGAATTCGTACGTGTTCGGCGGAACTGGCGAGGCTGTCCGTGCGGTTTGCGACGTTGTGGCAATAGGCTCGCGGCGCCATTCCATCGCAACCGTCTGAACCACAGGGTGATTCGGGATGTCGCACAGCTCCCGGGCCGGGTTTCGCGTGGTTAGCGGGGGAGCGCCCTGTCGCCGCGGGGGCGTCCGGGCTGGTGGCATCACGTGCCAGTGGGCTGCGGGCGGGGTTGATGGTGGCGTGCTTGATCTTGCGGAAAGCACGATGTGCGCCGTACCCGAAGGGCTCCCAGCCGGAGTACGGCGCACATCGCGGGAAATTCTAGGACGGTCTGTCGAAGCACCGATCTTCGGGCCGCATAAACAAACGATCAACGATCGGTTGACGGCCCGGCCGGCGTTCCGCTCGGCGTGTCCACGGCGTGTCGCTATTCGGCTCGGTGAACAAGTTCACTATTTTGCTCGCCTTATACGGACCGTTCGCGCGCCGCAATGGGTTTATCGCCCGGCAAATGGTGCTCCGCCGGACGGGTTGAACCGGGAGTACTCGGGCTCGCTCCAACTCAGTGGGCTGGCCAGCTCGGTACGGTGAACGGCCGCGATGCTGAACCGGATCGGTCGCTCCGGATGACCCCATTCGACTCGCGCCGTGCCGGTGAGCTGCAACGTCGTGCCGGTCGACCAGTCGACGAAGAGCAGGCCGGCGGCGGGGTTCTGCTCGAGGTTGCCCAGGGTCATCATCATCGCGTTGCCCCGGTAGTCCGGCCAGATCAGCGTGCCGTCCCGGTCGATGGTGACGAAGCCCGGGTTGCCGCCGCGGTGCGAGGCGTCGTAGTCACCGGTGGCCGAGACGGTGGCGATGAAGAAAGTGTCCGCCTCGATGATCATCTGTCGTGCGGCGGCGTCGAACGTGTTGTGCACGGTGGCAACCCTCCCGGGCCCGTCCGGCCGCACCGACTCCAGGTCGCGCCGCTGGATGTACTTCGGGCAGTTCGAGTAGACCTGCTCGGCGGTCAGGCGCAGGCCGGCGGCGGTCGGGCCGGCGAGGCCGTTGATCCGCATCCGTCGCCGGGTGCTCGGGTCGATGGCGATGGCCCCGATCCGGGTCTCGTGGGCGAGCGCGGCCGCGAGCGGGTCGCTGGGCAGCGGATGTGCCGCGATGTCCACGACAGCTGGATCCCCGACGTCGCCGGCGGCCACCGCGCCGGCGCGAAGGAAGCCCGGCGCGCCGGTGAGTAGCGAGGCCCACACCCGGCCCTGTTCGTCGCCGCCGCCGATGACCAGCATCGACTGTTCGGTGAGAAAGTCGGCCGCGGCCGGCGGCACGGTGGTGCGGACTATGCCGCCGACGCGCTCGGCCTCGGCGCTCAGTCCGGCCTTTGCCTGTGCGGCGAGCTCACCGGGGTGAAAGACGCTGATCACCGCACCTTCCTAGAAGAATCCGCAGGTCGGCGCTTCGCCGACCGGCGCCGCGTCCTTGCCGGCCAGTCCGGACGGCGTGTAGACCTCGAGCCGGATGCCGTCCGGGTCGGTGAAGAACACGCCGCCCGAGTCGCCTCCTTCGCGGTGCGCGACCACGCCGTCGTAGTGGAAGTCGGCGCCCAGGTCGCTCAGATTCCGCTGCACCGCGAGCACCTCCTCCGGCGTGTCGACCTGGAATGCGAGATGGTGCAGGCCGGGCAGCGCGGTGGCGAACAGGCCTTCGGACTGGCGCCACAGGGTGATCAGCAGGGTCCCGTCACGGCCGAGGAAAGCCCACTCGCGGTCTCCGTCGCGGCCGTCCACCATCAGTTCGAGGCCGAGAACCCGCTGGTAGAAGTCCTTCGACCGGGTTAGGTCGGTGACGTTGAGGCCCACGTGGCCGGTCTTGAGGGCGGTCGGGGTCAGTGCTGTGGTCATGGGATACCCTCCAGGCTTGAGCTAACCGATGCATTCATGTCTACCGGTTAGTGTGATACCTGTCAATGTGTCCTGAGGGGTTAGACTCGTACCATGACGACCGAACGACCCCTGCTCGGCGAACCGCTGGGCCTGGACTTGCTCAACACCGTGTGGAACAACCGGGGCACCCCGTCGGACCTGCTCTCCGACGTCGAGGGCACCCGGCAGTGGCTCGGCGAGGTCGGCCTGGACCAACCGGCCACCGAGCCGGTCCGGCGCGCGCTGCTCATCGCCCGCGAAGCGATCAGGGCGCACGTTGACGCGCCGGACTCGGAGTCGGCCCGGGCCGCGCTGAACGAGGTGCTGGGCTGGGGTCACAGCTGGCCGGTGCTCGGCCCGGACGGGCCCGGCACGGCAAGTGCGCTGGACGACCCGGCCCGGGGCGCCGGCTGGGCGGCGGCGGTGAACTACCTGGAGCTGCTGACCCGCGACGCCTCCCGGGTTCGGCACTGCGCGCACCCGGACTGCGTTCTCTACTTCTACGACACCAGCCCCAAGCGCGGTCGTCGCTGGTGCTCGATGGCCGGCTGCGGCAACCGGGCCAAGGCCGCCCGGCACTACGCGCGCGCCAAGGAGGCCTGACTCCGCACGGGGACTCGGTCCGCGGCCGCTCGGCGTCAGTAGGTCTGCGGCACCCGGATGTGCTCGAAGATCAGGCTGGTCTGGGTGCCGGCCACATCCGGGTTCCCGTTGAGCGTCACCACGAAGTCCCGCAGGGCGGCGGTGTCCGCCGTGGCGACGTGGACCATGTAGTCGTCCACCCCGGCCAGGAAGTAGACGTCGCGCACCTCCGGCAGCACGCCGACCCGGCTGACGAACTCGGCGAGCCGGTTGCGGGCGTCGCTCTGCAGCCGGACCGAGATCATCGCCTGCAGCGGGTGCCCGGTGGAGACCGGGTCGATGTCCGCGTGGTAGCCGCGGATCACCCCCTTGGCGCGCAGGGCGCGCACCCGCCCGAGGCAGGTGGACGGCGCGATTCCGGCCAGTTCCGCGAGTGCGTTGTTGGGGATCCGCGCGTCGCGCTCGAGGTGGCGCAGCAGCTCCCGGTCGACCCGGTCCAGCGGCGCTCGCACATCATGCGGCGCGGCCCCCGCCGTGGGGTGACTGGTCGAGCTTCCTGCGTTCATCTGGGTAGCGTACAGAATTATCTGCATATCTGTTCCGCTTGACGGCCTATATCTTCACAATTGGGACATCGCCACCCACTCAGCGCTTATTAGGGAGATGACATGAGGATCGCCGTTCCCCGCGAGGTCAAGGACAACGAGTTCCGGGTTGCCATCACCCCGGCCGGCGTCCAGGAGCTGGTCGCCCGAGGCCACGAGGTGGTCATCGAGCAGGACGCGGGAGTGGGCTCGGCGATCCCCGACGAGGAGTTCAAGTCGGCCGGCGCGCAGATCCTCAGTGACGCCGCGTCGGTGTGGGGCACCGCGGACCTGCTGCTCAAGGTCAAGGAGCCGATCGCCCAGGAGTACGGCTTCCTGCGCCCCGACCTCACCCTGTTCACCTACCTGCACCTGGCCGCGTCCGCGCCGTGCACCGACGCGCTGCTGTCCGGCGGCACCACGTCGATCGCCTACGAGACCGTGCGCACCCCGGACGGCCGGCTGCCGCTGCTCGCCCCGATGAGCGAGGTCGCCGGGCGGCTCGCGCCGCAGGCCGGCGCGTACCACCTGATGCGCAGCTCGGGCGGCCGTGGTGTGCTCATGGGCGGCGTCCCCGGTGCCCCCGGAGCGCACGTCGTGGTCATCGGCGCCGGTGTCTCCGGGCAGCACGCCACCGCCATCGCGGTCGGCATGGGCGCCCGGGTCACCGTGCTGGACAGGGACGTCGACAAGCTGCGCGAGCTGGACTTCCGCTACCACGGCCGGGTGCAGACCGTGTACTCCACGGCCTTCTCCCTCGAGCAGGCCGTGCTCGACGCCGACCTGGTGATCGGTGCCGTGCTGATCCCCGGCGCCCGCGCGCCCCGGCTGGTGTCGAACGACCTGGTGTCCCGGATGAAGAAGGGCGCGGTACTGGTCGACATCGCCATCGACCAGGGCGGCTGCTTCGAAGACTCGCACCCGACCACGCACGCCGACCCGACCTACCCGGTGCACGACACGGTCTTCTACTGCGTGGCGAACATGCCCGGGGCGGTGCCGCACACCTCCACCCACGCGCTGACCAACGCGACGCTGCCCTACGTGCTGCAGCTGGCCGACAAGGGCTGGCGGGACGCGCTGCGCGCCAACCCGAGCCTGGCCGAGGGCCTGAGCACGCACGACGGCTCGCTGACCTCCGCCGCCGTGGCCGAGGCGCACGGCCTGGCGTACGTGCCGGCTCAGGAGATCATCGGCTGAGCCGAGCAAACAGAGCAGAGTGGCGAAACCGGCCGGGGAGTGCAACGCTCCCCGGCCGGTTGCCGTCGGTACACCGTTCTAACCGAGGTTGTCGGTGCCCACCGAAGCGGGCCGGTCGCTCTGGGCCGTTTTCGCCGAGTTCAACCCGACCAGCTGTTGATCACGCCGGGAGGGCCGCTGTGGTTGAACTCGGCGAGGGCTACGTCGTCCATCCAGGTCGGCGAGGTTCGATGCTGTGCCGGTCAGCCGCCGGCCGGTTGTACGCCGGACCGGCTCAGCACGACCGCGATGCCGAAGGCGACGCCCATGACGGCGAGCTCCCCGGCGATCCACCCGGCCAGCACCGTCCGATGCCCCCGTGCCACCGACGGCAGCAGCCGGAACCGGATGTGCCCGCCGAACAGCGCGAGCACGGCCAGACAGCCGGCCTTGGCGAGCACCAACTGTCCGTAGTGGCTGCTGAACAGTGCGGCGGGTACCCGCACACCCGGTGTGGTGGCCAGCTCCACGAAGGCGTTGAGCACCCCGGTGGCGCCCACCACGGCCAGGCACCCCCCGGCCAGCCCGGAGAACCGCGGTAGCGCGCGAGCCAGCAACGCCGGGCGGGTCAGCAGCAGGGCGGCAACCGCGGCGAGCCCGCCGGTCCACGCCGTCGCGGCGAACACGTGCAGCTCCAGGGACACCATGGTGAGGTCGTGCCACCGTGCGGACAGCTCACCGGAATGCCCGGTCGCCAGCAGCGGCAGCAGGCCGACCCCGACGGTGACCACGAGAAGCCGGGCCGGCAGCTGCCCCGGCGCCCGGATGCCGATGCCGGCCAGCGCGGCGGCGAACGCGGAGACGCAGGCGGTGGCCAGCAGGGCTTGCGCGCCGCTGAAGTTGCGGACGTAGTCGCTCAGTGTCGTCGCGGTGACCCCGGCGACCGGGGCGAGCTCGGCGGTCTGCAGAACGACCGAGACCAGCGCCGCGGTCAACCAGCAGAGCGCCGCGACCAGGGCACCGCGGTACGCGAGGGCCAGCACCGGGCGCAGCTCGGCCTCCTGGCGCCGGCTGAACAACAGGGGGAGCAGGCCCAGCCCGAGCACGCCGGTCAGTGATACGTCGAGCAGCACCCGCGCCAGTGGAACCCCGAACTCGACGAGCTGGGGCGGCAACACCAGGCCGGGCACCGACCCCGGCTCGGTCAGCCAGGCGCCCACGGAGGTGGCGAGCACGGCAGCCGTCAGACCCACGACAGGACCTGCCGCGGGAGCAGCGAGGAGGCGGGGGAGGCTGGTGCGCGTTGGGGTTCGGGGGTCGAGGGTCATCGCTCGAATCAGATTGGCCGAACGGGCTGCCGCCGGAAACCACCAAATGCCACAATGCGTTTAGGCCGAATGACGCAATTGCTTATCTCGGTCATCAAGATTGTGGGCATCCAATAGTGACCGACCTCGTCAACGTGTGTAGCGTGCCTCGAGCGCGAGTCAGCGTAGTCGCGTCAGACGCCGAGGCGCTCCCCGCGCAATGGTCCACTTGGCGCTACCGATGGTGATTGAGGCCTGGAGGTTCGGTGAGACCACCGATGGGGGCACTAATTGATTACCTGCCGAGGGGAAACCTTCTCGATGACGCTGAGTGGCAGCGCCGACACAGGTTGTTGCAGTGGGTGCTGGGCATCCACCTCCCGGCACTCTTCATATTCGGGCTCGCCCTGCACCATGATCTGGCCACGGTCACCGGGATCCTGGTAGTACCGCTAATTTGTGTGGTACTTGGCCACTACATTACCCGGCGGCGGCCGGCCTCGGTGTTCATCACCGCTGGTCTGACCTACTGCTCGGCTGCACTGGTGGTTTTTTCACGCGGCTCGATCGAGGCGCACTTCCATTTCTTCATCATCATCGGATTCATTGCGCTGTACCAGGACTGGGTCCCGTTCCTGTGGAATATCGGGTTTACCGTGCTCAGTCACGGTCTCGGTTCCGTGTACAAGACCGACTTGATTTTCGACTATCCCGCGGCGCAGCAGAATCCCTGGGTGTGGTCGGGCATTCACGGTGCCGCGGTGCTGGCCGCGTGCGTCGGCATGGTGATGTACTGGCGGGTGAGTGAGGACGACCAGCGCGAACGGTTCGAGTTGACCAAGAAACTGGCCAGCGCGGAGCGGCGGCGGTTCACCTCGCAGCTGTTGGTCAACCTCGCGCGGCGCAACCAGAGCATGCTGTACCGGCAGCTCGACATCATCAACCAGCTCGAGGACAAGGAACGGGACCCGGACGCGCTGTCCGAACTGTTCCAGCTCGAACACCTCGCCACCCGGGTCAGGCGCAACGCGGAAAGCCTGCTGGTGCTCTCCGGCGAGCCGCCGACCCGGATCTGGAGCGCGCCGGTGCCGCTTCACGAGGTCATCAGGGCGGCCATCGCGGAGACCGAGGACCTGGAGCGGGTCGACATCGCGATCGACGAGAGTGTCGCGGTGACCGGGCGGAGCGTGTCCGACCTGACCCACCTGCTGGCCGAGCTGACCGAGAACGCCGTGCGCTACTCACCGCCGACGGCCGCGGTGACGATCCGCAGCCGGGCCCAGGTGGGGACCGATGGGGCGCATCTCATCACCATCGAGGACTGGGGTGTCGGGATGACACCGGACGTGCTGGCGGCGAGCAACACGGTGCTCACCGATCCGCCGGAGGTCGACCTGACGGTGCCCCAGCAGCTCGGCTTCCACGTGGTGGCCCGGCTGGCCCGCCGCCACGACATCGCGGTCACGTTCACACCGACCCCTGGCGGGGGCCTGACCGCGGCCGTACTGCTGCCGGCCAGCCTGATCATGGGCCTCGCCGAGGTGGGCGGGCTGCCACGGGCAGCGCGCGGGCACCGGGTCGAGCCGGCCCCGGCGCGCTGGGGACAGGCGCCGGGCAGGTCCCGGCACGCGCGGAACCCACACCGGGGCACCGTTCTGGAGGCCGAGGTCGACTGGGTGGTGACCATGCCCCGCCAGGCGACGGCACCGGCGATCGAGGCCACCGCCCGGTCGGTGCCGTCGATCCCGGGAACCGGTGCGAACGGCGACTGGACCGGCTGGTGGACGCCGAACGAACTCGTCGAACCGCCGTCGGGCCCGCCGCCCTTCGTGCCCCCGATGGGCCGCCCGGCGCAGGACCGGGCCCCGCGCCCGACGGAAGACCCCGGTGACCGAGCAGCGCCGGACCGCCGGACCGAAGCACCCAGTCCGCGACCCCGACCCCGACCCCGGCCGTACCCGGAGCCGAGCGAGACCCCGGCGGCCCCGGAGGAGCCCCGGCTCACCCGGCGGGTACCCCAGAGCCACCTCGCCGAGGAGCTGCGGTACCCCACGGATCAACCGGAGCCACCGGACCCACCGGACCCACCGGCGCGGCCGCCGCACCCCACCCACGCCCTGTCCCAGTACCAGGCCAGCCGTCAGGCGGCGGTTGCCGAGTCCGGCAGCGGCCGGGCCAGCGAATTCGCCGGTGACAACGGACGACCCAGGGGAGGGGCATGAAGCTGGGAGCACCCGCCAACGGTCAGCTCGACTGGCTGCTGGCGGACTTCGCCAAGGCTCTGCCCGGTGTGCGGCACGCTCTGGTCGTCTCCGGGGACGGGTTGCGGGTTGCGGCGTCCGAGCGGCTCGATCCGTCGTTCGCGGACCGACTGGCGGCCGCCGCGTCCGGTCTGATCAGCCTGTCCCGGGGAACCGCCAAGGTGCTCGGCGCCGAGCCGCTCAGCCAGACGATCGTCGAGATGGCCGGCGGGTACCTGTTCGTGAGCTCGCTGAGCCAGGGCTCCACGCTGACCGTCTACGCGGAGCGCGAGTGCGACATCGGGCTGCTCGGCTACGAGATGACCATGCTCGCCAACCGGGTCGGGCATCTCCTCGCCTCGACCCCCCGGTCCTAGACGTGGGATGGGCGTGAGTTCGCACGAGGCGCAGGACACCTGGCGGGTGGTCCCGGTCTACGCGCTGACCAGGGGCCGCACCCGCTCGGGCGGCGAGGAGTTGCCGATCGAGGCGATGGTGACCGCCAACGACCTGGCCGACCGGCACAACGCCGCACTGCACGTGGAGTACCGCGAGATCCTCGACCTGGTGTCCGGGCCGGTGTCGGTCATCGAGATCAGCGCGACATTGCGGGTGCCCGCCGCGGTGACCCGGGTCCTGGTGAGCGACCTGGCCAACGCCGGCTATCTCACGATGCACCTGCCACCACCCATCGAACCGAACGGCCGGCCCAACGCCGAGCTCCTAGAGAGGCTCCTGGATGGACTCCGCTCGCTCTGAGGCCCCGTACCGCCAACCGGCGTCGGCCGAGTCCGAGCTGGTGGCCCTGAAGGTGCTGATCGCCGGCGGGTTCGGCGTCGGCAAGACGACGTTCGTCGGGTCGCTGTCCGAGATCCCGCCGCTGAGCACCGAGGAGGAGATGACCACCGCGTCGATCGGCGTCGACGACGCGGACGCGGTGCCGGAGAAACGGACGACCACGGTGGCGATGGACTTCGGGCGCATCACCGTGGACGACGCGATGATCCTCTACCTGTTCGGCACCCCCGGCCAGAACCGGTTCTGGTTCATGTGGGACGAGCTGGCCCGCGGCGCGGTCGGTGCCATCGTGCTCGTCGACCTGCGCCGGGTCGACGACTCCTTCGCCGCGATCGACTACTTCGAGAACCGCGGCCTGCCCTTCGTGCTCGCGCTCAACCAGTTCCCGAACACACCGGGGTTCAGCGACGACTCGGTACGCGAGGCGCTGGTACTTCCCGGCAACTTCCCCGTGGTGCGAATGGACGCCCGCGACACGGCATCCAGCCGCGCCGCGCTCATCGCGCTGGTCGAGCACGCGTTGACGCATGCCTGAGACAGCGCACGAAGACCCGATGCCTCAGGAGGCCACCATGGAACACAAGTCGGAGCCGGTAGCCGGCCTGGTCGCCACGATCCGGTCCAGCATCCGACTGCGGGACGGCTACTACCTCAGCGAGGAGCTGGTGGACCTGTACCTGGTCGGCGTGCTGCGCGGCGTCGCGGTGGGGCTGCTCGACGCGGACGGCCCGTACGGCAGGGACGATGCGGCCCGGCAGATCCGGCTGGACGAGCTGGCCCGCACCTCCGCCGAGCTGCTCGACCACCTGCACCGCCTGCGCCCCGCCCCGGCCCGCACCAGCACCGCGCCGGAGCCGAGGCACCCGGAAGCCTGGGTCACCTCGGGCTGAGCGGGCCCACTGGGACAGTCGGGTCGTTCTCGCGGAGGAAGTGTTCCCCCGGCCCGGATCGGTGGCAGAATTTACGGCTCCGTCCTCAAAGGGGCCGATCGGATGAGCGTCGTGCTGAGCATCCTCATTGTCATCGTGATCGCGGCGCTGGTGCTGACCAGCTCGAGCCTGCGGCTGGTGCAGCAGTACCAGCGCGGCGTGGTGTTGCGCTTCGGGAAGCTGCTGCCGGAGACCAGGGAACCCGGGTTGCGGGCGATCGTGCCGTTCGCGGACCGGATGACCAAGGTGTCGCTGCAGACCGTGGTGCTCGACATTCCGGCGCAGAGCGCGATCACCAGGGACAACGTCAGCATCGGGGTGGACGCGGTCGTCTACTTCCGGGTCGAGGACCCGGTCAAGGCGATCATCAACGTGGAGAACTACCTGCAGGCCACCTCCCAGGTGGCCCGGACCTCGCTGCGCTCGGTGATCGGCCGCGCGGAACTGGACACGCTGCTCTCGGACCGCGAGCAGATCAACGGTGAGCTGAAGGCGGTACTGGACGCACCCACCGAGGACTGGGGGATCAGCATCGACCGGGTCGAGGTGAAGGACATCTCGCTGCCCGACGGGATGCGCCGCTCCATGTCGCGGCAGGCGGAGGCGGAACGGGAGCGCCGGGCCCGGATCATCGTCGCCGACGCCGAGCTGCAGGCCTCCACGAAGCTGTCCCAGGCGGCCGGTGCGATGGCCGCGACGCCGGGCGCACTGCAGCTGCGGCTCTTGCAGACCGTCGTCGACGTGGCGGCGGAGAAGAACAGCACGCTGGTGATGCCGTTCCCGGTCGAGCTGCTGCGGTTCTTCGAGCGGGCCACCGGCGCGCGGACCGAGACACCGCCGGCCGCCGAGCGGCCACCGGTGACCGGTGCCGCCCTCAACGGGCAGCCGCTGGTTACCAGAGACTCCCCGGCAGATCCTGGGTGAGGTCGGCGAGGTCGCCCCGCGTCCTGGCCGCGTAGGCGGCCGCCACCCGCACGTCGTACTCGTCCAGGCTCAGTCGCCCCTGCCCGAGCGCACGCCGCAGCCGCTCCACGACCGCGTCCCGCTCGCTGTCCGACGCGCGCACATCCCGGTGCATCGCCCGCCCTTCACTCCGTTCGCCCGAGGGTAGGACACCGGTCCGGGCGGCGGGCGGTGTAGATGTGGGAGGTTGGACCCGGCACGGCAGCGGGGCGGGTGCCGGTAGGTCTTCTTTTTTTGCGGAGAGGCGGATTCGGATGGTGGACAGCGCGGCGGGGGATACCCGGCGGGGGAGCGGGCCGCTGGCGGGCCTGCTGGTGGCCGACTTCTCACGGGTACTGGCCGGGCCGTACGCCACCATGCTGCTGGCGGACCTGGGCGCCGAGGTGATCAAGGTCGAGGGGCCGCAGGGCGACGAGACGCGTACCTGGACGCCGCCGGCCCGGGGCGAGACCTCCACCTACTACCTGAGCATCAACCGGGGCAAACGTTCGATCGTGCTGGACCTGCGCGACCCCGCCGACGCCGAGCTGGGCCGTGAGCTGGCGCGGCGGGCCGACGTCGTGATCCAGAACTTCAAACCGGGCGGGCTGGCCAAGTACGGGCTGGACTACCCGAACGTGCGGGCCACCAACGCCGCCGTCGTGTACGCCTCGATCAGCGGGTTCGGCGCGGCCGGCGGCGCGCACCTGCCCGGCTACGACCTGATGGTGCAGGCCATCTCCGGGCTGATGAGCCTGACCGGGGAACCGGACGGCCCCGCGTACCGGGCCGGTATCTCGGTGATCGACGTGATCGCCGGCAACCACGCCACGATCGGCATCCTGGCCGCGCTGCGCCACCGGGACGCCACCGGCGAGGGACAGCACGTCGAGGTGAACCTGCTGTCCTCGGCGCTCACCGGGATGGTGAACCAGAGCTCGGCCTACGCCGCCGCCGGCGTGGTGCCGTACCGGATGGGCAACGCGCACCCGAGCGTCTACCCGTACGAGCCGTTCCCCACCGCCGACCGGGAAATGATCATCGCAGTGGCCAATAACGGCCAGTTCGGCAAGCTGTGCGCGGTGCTCGGCTGTGCGGAGCTGGCCGACGACCCCCGGTTCCGCAACAACAGCGACCGCACGGCCAACCGGGTCGAGCTGCGCCGGCGGCTGATCGAGCGGCTGGCCACCCGCGGTGCCGGCGAATGGTTCGACGCGCTCGTCTCGGCCGGCGTGCCGTGCGGGCCGATCAACACCATCGACGGCGGCTTCCAGACCGCCGAGCAGCTCGGGCTGGACCCGATCGTCTCGGTGGGCGAGGGGGACCGGGCGGTACCCACCACCCGGCACCCGATCCGCTTCTCCGCCACCCCGGTGGCCTACCAGCTGCCGCCGCCGGAGCTGGACGAGCACGGCGTGGAGCTGCGCAAGTGGCTGGGGAGTTACTCGCCCAGGTAGGACATCACGTGCTTGACGCGGGTGTAGTCCTCCAGGGAGTACATCGACAGGTCCTTGCCGTAGCCGGACTGCTTCACCCCGCCGTGCGGCATCTCGGCCACCAGCGGGATGTGGCAGTTCACCCAGACACAGCCGGTGTCGATGGCGGCGGAGACCCGCAGCGCGGTGCCGTGGTCACGGGTCCAGACGCTGCTGGCCAGGCCGTAGTCGGTGTCGTTGGCCATCGAGATGGCCTCCGCCTCGTCGGTGAAGGTCTGCACCGTGATCACCGGGCCGAAGATCTCGGTGCGGATCAGCTCGTCGTCCTGGTGCAGCCCGTCGACCAGGGTCGGGGTGTAGAAGAAACCGTCGCCGCCGCCCAGCTCCCCGCCGGTCACCACCCGTGCGTGCGCCGGCGCGCGCTCCACCAGCCCGGACACGTGCCGCAGCTGGTTGGGGTTGTTCACCGGCGGGATGAAGAAGTCCTCGCTGCCGGCCGTCTCGTCGCGGGACAGCCGCACGGTGGCGGCCTGCTCGGCCAGTGCCGCGACCAGGTCGTCGCGGATGCTCGCCGCCGCGATCACCCTGGTGGCGGCGGTGCAGTCCTGCCCGGCGTTGAAGTAGCCGGCGACCGCGATGCCCTCGGCCGCCGCTGCGATGTCGGCGTCCGCGAACACGATCACCGGGGCCTTGCCGCCGAGCTCCAGGTGCACGCGCTTGACCCGGTCGGCGGCGGCGTGCGCGACGGCCTTGCCGGCCGCGGTGCTGCCGGTGATGGACACCATGGCCGGGATCGGGTGCTGGGTCAGCGCGGCGCCGGTCGAACGGTCCCCGCAGACGACGTTGAACACGCCGGCCGGCAGCACGTCGGCGAACAGCTCGGCCATCAGCACCGCACTGGCCGGCGTGGTGTCCGACGGCTTGAGCACGATGGTGTTGCCGGCGGCCAGTGCCGGTGCGAACTTCCAGGTCGCCATCATCATCGGGTAGTTCCACGGCGCCACCGAGCCGACCACGCCGACCGGCTCGCGGCGGATGGTGGAGGTGAAGCCGGCCATGTACTCGGCGCTGGCCTTGCCCTCCAGCATCCGGGCGGCGCCGGCGAAGAACCGGATCTGGTCAACCATCGGCGGGATCTCCTCGGCGAGGGTCAGCGCCACCGGCTTGCCGGTGTTCTCCGCCTCCACCTGGACCAGCCGCTCGGCGTTGGCCTCGATCGCGTCGGCCATCTTCAGCAGATAGTTCATCCGGTCGCCCGGCGTCGTCTTGCGCCAGTCCCGGAAGGCCCGTTGGGCCGAGTTGAACGCGGCGTCGATGTCCGGCCCGGTGGACAGCGGGGCCGAGGCGTACACCGCACCGGTCGACGGGTTGACCACGTCGGTGTAGTTGCCCTCGGCCGGCGGCACGAACTCGCCGTCGATGAAGTTGGACAGCTGGCTCTTCTCGGTCATGGTCGGCAGTCTCCTCCGAAATTCTCGGTGTGGGCGGCTCAGTGGCAGGTGGGGCGGCTGGGTGCCACGTCCAGCGCCGGGTTGTGGTCGAAGAAGCCGGCCGGCTTCAGCCAGAACGAGACCGTGTCGGCCGGCATGATCGGCCAGTCCTCGACCCGGGGCACGTGGTGGATGCCGAACACGTACCAGAGCACCAGGTCGGTGTTCTCGATCGAGCGGTTCGCGGCGGTCCACACCGGCAGCCCCTCGTCGGTGCCGCTCTGGTTCACGAACTCGCCGCACGGCCAGCGCTCGTCGGGGTGGAACGGGGTGACCCACAGCGTGTGGCCGAGCACCTGGGCCCGCTGGAACACCGGCGAGGCCGGGTCCAGCATCGGCGGTACGGCGGCGCCGGGCACCAGCTTGTAGGCCACCGGGGTGCCGACCTTGTTCCGCCGGCCCGGGTTGGTGACCTTCCATGCGCGCTGGGTGGCCCAGTTGCAGTCCTGGCGTCCCTCGTCCTCGGTGCGCAGCGGCCGGCTGCGCTGGGTGAGTCCGAGGCCGTGCGGGTTGTCCGGGCCGATCGGCAGCTGCTCGGTCTCCGAGGCGACCACGGTGTTGTCCGGGCCGTCGACCTCCATGTCGAGGCGGGCGACGATGAAGTGCTGGTGGATCGGCGCGTAGGTCTGGGTGTCCACCACGGTGCCGTAGGGCGGCGGCTCGTCCCCGGCGAACGGCGTAGTCACCATGATCCCGGTGGCCCGCACCTCGCACTCGATGCTGCCGTCCTCGTGCAGCCGCCAGTAGACCAGGTACTCGTAGTTGGCCACGGTGACGTGCATGGACACGACGAGGCGGCGCATCCGGCGGACCTCGGCGCCGGCCCGCTCGTCGACGTGCTTCCACAGCACGGCGTTGTCGTCCTCGTGGATGCAGATCGCGTTGCGGACCAGCCTCGGCTCGCCGGCGCTGTCGTGCAGCACCGCGTCCAGGTAGGTGATCTCGCCGAGGCAGTCGCAGCCCAGTTCGAGTGAGGTGGTCATGAAGCCGAGGCCCCACTCGCCGATGTCGTAGGCGGTGCGCCGGACGTGGTCGGGGGTGGGGTCGCGGTAGGGCACCACCATCTCGGCGAAGGACATCCGGTTGGCGACGGGGCGCCCGGCGTAGGACACGGTGTGCAGCACCAGGCCCTCCCGGTAGTTGAAGCCCAGCCGCAGCGACCAGTTCTGCCAGCTGAGCAGGTGTCCGTCCAGGGTGAACGAGGCGCCGTCGGGTTGGCTGACCTCCAGCGGCCTGAGGTCGGTGCGGGCGGTGTATCCGGGTACGTGCCTGGGGGTGTACTCGCCCTGGACCGGCGGGAACCCCGCGCTCGGGGTGTCCTCGATCTCGAGCAGCGCCATCGTGTTCAGGTCCACGACGAGCTTGAGCCCGCTGATCGGGTGCGCGTAGGGGTTGGAGTCCGGCGCCGCCCGCAGCCACAGGTCGCACCAGCCGATGCGCAGCCCGGTGTACTTCTCCGGGATCAGGTGCGCGCCGTAGGTCCAGACGTCGACCAGCACCAGCTCGGGATCGTCGATGCCGCGCTTGGCCAGCGCCGCGAGAACCTCCGGATGGGAGCGCATGGCCCGGTCGCAGTCGTGCCACTCGTCCACGGTGGCGTTGGGTTGGCGGCCCGGTTGGGCTGCCAGGACTCGACGGTGTTTTCTTCCCCGGCTTCGTTCCCGGTGGTCAGCGACAGCACGGCGACGTAGGCGGAGCCGGTCTCCGTGCTCCACAGCACCACCCGGGCCCGGCGCTCGATCGGGTCGCCGGGCCGGAACTCCCGGACCAGCTGCTTGGCCGGCTCGACGAGCTCGATCGAGGCGATCCGCCACTGGGGCCGGGTTACCTCGCGCTCGCGGCGCAGGATCCGGGCGACCTCGCGGATCTCGTCCTCGGACAGCGGATCCAGCGGGTGAGCAGTCATCGGTGAGCATCTCCTGCCAGGACCATGCACGGAAGTCTGGTGCGGCGGCGGGGGTGTTGGTGCCACGCCAATCTGGCTATTTTCCACCCGGGAGCTGGCCACTTCCGCGGCTACGTGGGTCCTATGTTGGTCCGAACGGACCTGGGTCAGAGGTACATCTCGCGCAGCACCGCTTGGTCGGGCAGCTCGAGCGGGGGCAGCGGCCCGCCGGTGGCCCGGACCAGGATGTGATCGGCCAGAGCCGGGTTGCGGGCCAGCACCGGGCCGTGCAGGTAGGTGCCGATGATCCGCTCGCTCAGCACACCCTCGACGGCCGCCCGGCCGAACGGGGTGGCGCCGTTCCCGATGCCGTCGACGACCTGGCCCAGCGGGCGCGCGTCCCGGCCGAGGGAGGTGGCGCCGCGATGGTTCTCGAACCCGCACAGCTGTCCGACGCCAGGCAGGTGGCACTCCGTGACGATGTTGCCGATGGCCCGGCGACGCCTCGGTCGGGTGGTGATGTCGAGCAGCCCGGCGCCAGGATGGTCGCGGCCGGTGCCGTCCGCCATGGTGTGGCCCAGGATCTGCAGGCCGGCGCAGACCGCGAGGGTCACGCCGCCGCGCTCCATGGCCCGGCACAGCGCCCGGTGGCTGCGCAGCCAGCTCGCGGCGAACAGCTGGGCGGTGTCCTCGCCGCCACCGAGCAGGTAGATGTCGCACCCGGTGGGCGGGTCCTGCCCGGCGGTGCAGCGCAGCACCTCGGCCGGGATGCCGCGCCAGCGCAGGCGCTGCGCCAGCACGGTGGCGTTGCCGGAGTCCGAGTAGGTGCCGAGTACGTCGGGCAGCAGCAGCCCGATCAGGACTGACGAGTCGCTCGTCATGCGTTGGTCAGCGTCATCGCGTCGCGAGGCCTCAGCGCCCGGCACCCAGCCGTTGTTGCAGGGCGTAGAAGGCGGTGTAGTTGGCGACCACGTCGACGTCGCCGGCGGGTAGGTGGTCCAGGGCGGTGAGTGGGTCGGTTTCGGTGTGGTGTTCGAGGTCGGCGTAGCTGAGTCTGATTCCGACGTCGGCGGCGTGGTCGCCGCTGGCCGCGATCGGGCGGCGTCCCAGGGCGGTGAAGTCGACGTCCCAGAGCCAGGAGGTGTCGCGCCCGTCGGCCTCTCGGGCGTTGACCGCGATGACCAGTGGGCGTGTGGTGGCGAGCATGGACAGGGTGGCGGCCCAGCCGGCCGGGTTCTTGGCCAGCAGCAGCCGTAGGGTGTGCCGTCCGTGGGTGACGGCGGCGTAGCGGCCGGCGACCTGGCTCAGCTCGGCGATCGCGTCAGCGGCGCGGGCCGGTGGCACCAGTTCGTGGTGCGCGGCGGCGAGCGCCATCAGTGCGTTGGCGCGGTTGACCCCGCCGGGTAGACCCAGTGACAGCGGGGTGCTCGACTCGGCGTGGCAGGCCGCCTCGCCGTCGAGCCACCAGGTCGGGCGTGGGCGGGCCAGCCCGCAGCCGCAGCTCCAGTGCGCGGTGGCCTCGACGAGTAGCCGCCCGCAGCGGGGGCAGGTCAGCGAGTCCGCCCGCCATTCCGAGCCGGCGGCGACCCAGTGCACCGGGCCGGTGGCGTGGTCGGCGGCCCATACCGTCATCGGGTCGTCGGCGTTGGCGAACACCGCGGTGTCCGGCAGCTCGGCCAGGGCCGCGCCGATGCTGGCCGCGGTGCGGCGTACCTCGGCGGCCCGGTCCAGCTGGTCGCGGGTGAGGTTGAGCAGCACGATCGCGGTGGGGTGGCAGCGGCGGGCCACCGAGGCCAGGTGCAGCTCGTCGACCTCGAGGACGGCCCAGGGCGCGTCCGGTCGCTCGGCCAGCGCGGCGACGGCGCCGTCGGCCATGTTCGAGCCGGAGGCGTTGTGCGCGACCGCGCCGAGGTTGCCCAGGGCGGCGGCGAGCATGTGGCTGGTGGTGGTCTTCCCGTTGGTGCCCGAGACCAGCACCACCCGGCGACCGGCCGCCAGCCGGCGCAGCGCGGACGGATCGAGGGCCAGGGTGACCCGGCCACCGATGATGGAGCCGCTACCCCGCCCGGCCCGGCGCGACAGCGCGGCGACCGCCTGACCGGCGCGCACCGCGGTCGCGGTCCACCGGCCGAGGCCAGCGGGACGGCCCGTCGGGGCAGCGAGGATCTGAGGCGGCGACTCGACAACTCTGGACGTGCTCGTGGTACACCCCACTCGTCAGCAATCCGGCCACGACCGCGGCGGGAGGCTCCTTGCCAGATCCACAGGAACCTCATAAACAGTCTTAGGAACTACACAGGAACCAACGATGCCACGGGCGATCGGCGACGCTCCGTGCGGGTGTTATCTCAAAATCTCGCGAGGCCCGCGCAAAGTGGCTGGTCAGCGGGTGAACGGAGAAACTTTCCGCTGAGAGCGGTCACAGTCAGCGATCAAAGTTGGGCCGTTCGGCCGACGCGCGGGTGCCCGGGGAACGAGGTTCCCGGGGCACCCGATGCGGTCGTCTGAGGTGGTCTAGTCGTCCACGAACGGGTCGTAGTGGATGCGCTCCAGCGGCAGGCCGGCGGTGAGCAGCGCTCCGACGGTGGCGCGCAGCATCGCGGGGGAGCCGCTGACGAGCACGTCACGGTCCGCCCAGGTCCGGTGCCGGACGACGGTCTCGGCGAGCTGACCGATCTCGGGACCGCTGACCGGCGGCGGCTCCTGCACCACCGGCACCACGTCGAGCCAGCGGTTCCGGTAGGACATCGAGCGCAGGTTGTCCAGTGCGTGCAGGCCCTCCCAGGAGCGGGCGCCGTAGTAGACGATCGCGCCGCGGGGCGGCGTCCCGGCGGTCTCCATGCCGTGCAGGATCGCCTGGATCGGTGCGATCCCGGTTCCGCCGCCGATCATCACCAGGCCGCGGTCCGGCGAGATCTGGTCGGGCAGTCGGCCCAGTGCGGGGCCGAGCCGCCAGGTGTCGCCGGCGCGCCCGGAGGACACGATCGCACGGCTCACGCCGCCGTAGCCGACCGCTTTCACCAGCAGCTCGATGGTGCCGTCGGCCCGGGGCGCGGTGGTGGGCGTGTAGTACCGCCACACTCTCGGGCGGTGCGGGGTTTCCACGCTGACGTACTGGCCGGGCCGGTAGGGCAGCGGCGGGTCGGTGCGCACCCGAACCGCCGCCACGTCCCGGTCCAGCCGCTGGTGTTCGATGATCTCCCCGGCCCAGCACGCCGGCGTCGTCTCGGCGCGCGCGGCGGCGGCCATCGTCTCGGCCATGAACTGGTAGGTCTGCGCCCAGGCGGTGGCGACCTCCATGGTCCAGACGTCGCCGGACTCGGCGGCCAGTGCCGTCAGCAGTGCCTTCCCGAAGATCGGGTAGTGCTCGTCGAGCACGGAGAACTTGCGGTGGTCGCGGCCGAGCTGGGCCAGGAACGGGACGAGGTCGTCGGGCCGGTCGAGCGCGCCGACGACGTGGTTGAGCACCCGGGCCAGACGGTCGCGCTGGGACTCCATGCTGATCGGGAAGTACTCGCGCAGCTGGGGGGACCAGGAGAAGAGCACGGCGTAGAACCGGGCGAGGACCTTGTCCAGCCGGGGCGCCATGGCGACGAAGCTGCTCCGGACCAGTTCCGCATTGCGGTTCAGGTCAGGGGGCGGCACGGGGGAGCCGGTCACCGGGACCTGAGCCGCCACGTCGCTGAACGCGACCCGCTCAGCGGACACAACGCCTCACCCCTGCTCGCTCAACGTGTTCATTCCGCCTTGGGGCATCCCTCGGAAGAGCTACCCGGCCTGTCCGCTGCGGCCAGACTAGTGCTCTGGAGGGTCCTCGAGCAGGGCTCATCACCCGATAGTGCGGCTCGATCTTCCAGCCGAGTTGATGTCCCTGTTCTCCAGCACCGGCTCGGGGTAGCCGCGCTCGGCCACCGCGATCATCGCCCTGCCCAGGGTCTCGGTGGTGGTGAGCGAGCCCGGCGCCAGGCGGCGCAGCACCGGGAACAGCGGGCCGGCCACCCGGTAGATCACCGCGTAGAGCCGGGTCTTCGAGGTGACGCCGTGGACCGGTTGGATGACGCCGGGCCGGAAGGCGTAGTTGCGCATCGGCAGCGCCCGCAGCGCGTTCTCGGTGGCACCCTTCACCCGGGCCCACCGGATCCGGCCCTTCTCGGTGCTGTCGGCGCCCTGTCCGGAGACGTAGATGAAGGTCAGGTCCGGGCTTGCCTCGGCGACGGCGGCCGCGGCGGCCAGCGTCAGGTCGTAGGTGAGGCGGTGGTACTCGGCCGCGGCCATGCCGGCCGAGGAGACGCCGAGGCAGAAGAAGCACGCCTGGTAGCCGGCGAGCTGCTCCCGCACCCCGGACAGGTCGGACACGTCGACCCGGACGATCTCGGTGAGCTTGGCGTGCGCGGTGCCGACCGGGGTGCGCCCCACCGCGAGCACCTGCTCCACCCGGTCGTCGAGCAGGCACTCGCGCAGCACACCCTGGCCCACCATGCCCGTCGCGCCGAACAGGATCACCTTCACCGGCCCCCGCCTCCCTGTGATCGACTCATCTTGGCCCCGGACCACTCGAGCACCTCGACCGGATCCCCGACCCGCACGGTGACGCTGGGGTTGTCCGGGATCAGGTTCACCCCGAACCAGGTCTTGCCATCCCACCTGCGGTGCCTTGCCAGGGTGCGCAGCGGCTCCTTGCCGCGCTCGGCGGTGTCCGGGTCGACGGTGGTGAACACGCACCGGGCGCACCGCTTCACCATCCGGAACACGGCGTCGCCGATCCGCACCCGGCGCCAGTCGTCCTCGGCCCATGCCGGTCCGCCGGACACCACGAGGTTGGGCCGGAACCGGATCATCGACAACGGCCCGTCGGCGCCGCCGGAGCCTTCCGCCACCAGGTCGTTGAGCGCGTCCAGCGACTCCCGCGCGGTGAGCAGGAGCGGGTAGCCGTCCGCCAGGGACACCCGGTCCCCGGCCAGGCCGTAGGTGGGGTCGACCGGGCGCACGGTGGGGTCGGCCAGGTACACCAGCCGCACCGGCGCGTCCAGTACCGCGCTGAACCAGGCACTCGCGGCCTCGTCCGCCGGCAGCGCCCGCAGCCGGCTGGCCCACAGCGTCAACTCGACGGGGCGGCCGTGTTCCGGGCTCCGCACCCGCAGGTCGGGCGCGCCGGGCGCCCGCAGCACCAGACCCGCCGGGGAGACGATCTCCGGTGTGATCAGCACGAACCGCGGGTACTCGCGGCCGGTCACCGTCCTGCCGTCGGCGTCGAGGAGTGCCCACCGCCGGTCCCCGGCCAACCCCCAGGGCTCCACCACGGCGGTGTCGACCGGGTGCCCCCGGCACGACTTCACCGGGTAGCGCCAGATGGCGCTCAGCGTGCCCGAGCGGGCGTCCGGGCGAAGCGCCGGCGCCGGTCGGGTCCGTTGTCCGCCGAGCGGGCCGTCGGTTCGGCTCACCTGTCACCTCCGGTCATGCTGCTCACCGCCGCATACCGGTTTTACAGCGCCTACACAGCTTCGGAGATCAATCTGGTCACAGTAGAACCGCATCGGCGGGGGAGGTCACCATGACCGCGATCGAGCAACCCATGCGCGGGGCCGCGTCCGGCTCAGCAATCTGGGTCGCCGTTGACCAGGGGGCACGTCGGTACGGTGCCGACGCTACCGCGTACCGGCGCGACCGCTACCGAATAGCGGTCGCGGTCGCCGACGGCGTCGGCGACAGCCTGGACGCCGCGTGGGCCGGGCAGGTGGCCGCGGACACCGCCGCGCGGGCCGGCGTGGCCGCCGGCGCACTGGAGGCACTGGCCGAGGCGCGGGACGTCGTGGTGTCCGTCGACCCGGCCGGCGCCGGTGACAGCGCGCTGGTGGTGGCGGTCGGCGAGCCGCGGAGCGGGTGGGACATCGCGTGGGTCGGCGACTGCCGCGCCTGGACCTGGCGCGACGGTGCGCTGGTGCAGGCCACCACGGACCACACGCTGGCGCAGGGGATGCGTGCGCTCGGCCAGGACCCGCCGGCGAGCGCGGAGCACATCCTCACCTCCAGCCTGCGGTCGCGGCTGGAACCCGACGGTACCGCGACGCTGCCGCCCGGCCCGCTGCTACTGACCACCGACGGCGTGCACAAGACGCTGGGCCGCGACGAGATCGAGGCCGCGCTGCGCGACGCCGAGCAGGACCCGGCCGAGGCGCTGCTGGCGGCGGCCCGCCGGGCCGGCAGCCGGGACAACGCCGCGGCCGCGCTGGTCAGGGACACCTGGTAACGGGACCAGGACACCGGACACGCCCTAGACTGAGCTGCCACGTGGGCGGGGGGCGCCCTGGGGACACGGCGGGGGGGCGGCGCGCACGATGGGCATCCGCGCGGAGCGCAACAGGACGAACCCCGACCTGGGCGTCCTGTCCGGGCGGCTGCTGTTCGCGGTGCAGAGCGAGCTGTTCGCCTCGCTCGCGGCGAAGGGCTTCGCCGACATCCAGCCCAGGCACGGCGCGGTACTGGCCTACCTCGACCCGCAGGGTGTCCGGGCGACCGAGCTGTCCCGGTTGTCCGGGCAGCACAAGCAGGTCGTGGGCAGCATGGTCGACGAGCTGGAGAGCCTCGGCTACGTCGAGCGCCACCCGGATCCGGCCGACCGGCGGGCCAAGCTGGTCTGCCCGACCCCGAGGGGACTGCGGCTGGTGCGGGCGGCCGACCGGATCATGGCCGGCATCCAGCGGCGGCACGCCGACCGGCTGGGGCGGGAGACGTTCGACGAGTTCAAGAAGTTGCTGATCGAGGTGACCGAGCACCAGCGTCAGTTCAGCTCCTCCTGACGCCGGGCGCCGGCGGTGCGGCTCATCCGCTGCGACTCGGGGGCTCCGCCCGCCGGGTGGTGCCGAGGGCGAGGACCAGGCCCGCCGCGGCCGCGGCGGTGGTGAGCAGGAAGGCGGTCCGGAAGCTCGCCGGGCCCGGCGCCTGGGCGAGCGTGAGCGTCAGGACGGCGACGATGACCGCCCCGGACAGGTACTGCGACGTGGTGAGCAAGGCCCCCGCCGTGCCCTGGTGCGCCGCCGGCACGTCCCGGGTGCCGATGATGAACATGGACGTGTAGATCAGTCCGTGCCCGAACCCGCTGAGCAGCAGCCCGGGGAGCAGGTCCACGGCGTAGGAGTCGCCGTGCAGGGTCAGGGAGAGCCAGAGCAGACCGCCGGTGGCGATGAGAAAACCGCTGGTCAGTACGGTGGACGGGGTGAACCGGCGCACTGCCCGACCCGCCGCCGTGCTGCCCGCGGTCACCAGTACGGCCAGTGGCAGGAACGCCAGTCCCGCGCGCAGCGGCGGATAGCCCTTCGCGGCCTGCAGCAGCAGGGTCAGCAGGTAGAACTCGGAGCCGACGCTGGCCATGTACAGCGCGGTGGCCGCCGCCCCGACCCGCAGCGAGCCGGTGCGCCGCAGCACGGGCTCGATCAGTACGGTGCGCGCGGTCCGCTCGTTGTGCACAAAACCGACGAACAGCAGCAGCGCGAGCCCCAGGCAGCCGACGGTCGGGGTGGCGGTCCACCCCCGCTCCGAGCCCAGAGTCAGGCCGAGGACCAGCGCGAGCACGGTGCCGGTGCCGAGTACCGAGGCGAGCAGCGGGGTGCGGCCGGCCGGCGTCCGCTGCCCGGCGCCGACCCAGGCCGCCGCGCCGAGCGCGCACAGCAGCGTGAGCGGCACGTTGATCACGAAGGTGAGCCGCCAGGACGCGGCGGTGAGCAGTCCGCCGAGGATCGCGCCGGCGGCGAGCCCGGACGCGCCGACCGAACCCCAGACCGCCAGCGCCCTGCTCCGCGCCGGGCCGGTCTAACGTGGTCCCGATGAGGCCGAGCACCGCGGGTTGCAGCAGCGCCGCGCCGAGCCCCTGGGCACCGCGGGCGGCCAGCAGCACCGCCCCGTCCCCGGCCGCGCCGCCGATCGCGCTGGCCACCCCGAAGGCCACCATCGCGACGATGAACAGCCGCTTGGCCCCGACCCGGTCGGTCAGCCGCCCCCCGACGACGAGGAACCCGGCGAAGAGCACGGCGTACGCGCTGACCACCCACTGCGCCAGCGCCGGTTCCAGGTGCAGGTCGGCCGCCACGCTCGGCAGCGCGATGTAGATGATCGAGTAGTCCAGCGCGATCAGGAACTGGGCCGTCGACAGCACGGCCAGCGTGGCCCGTGTCGTCGCGGCCGAGGTCCTGGCAGCCGAAGTCTTGGCGGCCGAAGTCTTGGCGGCCGGGTTCGCGGGCGGTACGGGCATGCCGCCATCGTCGGACGTTCACACTAATGTGAGGGAAAGTCGATTGAGAGGTATCCCGCATGCGCATCGGAGAGCTGGCCGAGCGCACCGGCGTGCCCACCCGCCTGCTGCGCTACTACGAGGAGCAGGAGCTGCTCACGCCGGACCGGGCGGCGAACGGCTACCGCGACTACGCCGAGGCCCTCGTCAACCGGGTCGTCCAGATCCGGGGGCTGCTCGACGCCGGGTTGCCCACCAAGATCATCAAACAGGTGCTGCCCTGCCTGGACAACCCCTGCACGATCCACGTCACGGACGCGACCCCCGACCTGATCGCGACCCTCGAGCGGGAACGCGACCAGATGGACGCCCGGATCAGCTGCCTTGGCCGCAACCGGGACGCGATCAGCGCCTACCTCGACGCCGTCCGCCGCGGGTAGGACTGGCAATGCCTGCCACGGTGGGCCGGGCCGGGGGACCGTGGGGGCATGGTTATCGAACTGGGCACGATCGGCGCGTGGCTCAACCCGGTCCATGGTGACGGGGCGCGCCTGAGGTACGCGGTCGAGGCGGAGGCACTGGGCTACGGCACGGTGTGGCTCGGCCTCGGCGTCGCCCCGGTCCCGGAGCTGGAGCTGGTCGAACGGGTGCTGGACGCCACCGAGACGATCACGGTGGCCACCGCGATCGTGAACATGTGGACCAACGACGCGGCCGAGATCGCCCGGTCGTACCAGCGGATCGCGGCGAAGCATCCGGACCGGTTCCTGCTCGGTGTCGGCGTCGGCCACCCCGAGGCCGTCAAGACGTACCAGCGGCCGATCGACAAGATCGTCGAGTACCTGGACGGGCTCGACGAGGGTGGGGTGCCGGCCTCGCGGCGGGTGCTCGCCGCGCTCGGGCCGAAGGCGTTGGTACTGGCGGCTGATCGGGCCGCCGGGTCGCACCCGTACCTGACGGTGCCCGAACACACCCACCGGGCCCGCGCCGCGCTCGGGCCGGACCGACTGCTGGTACCCGAGCAGACCGTGGTGGTCGAGACCGGCCCGGCGGCCGCCAGGGCGATCGCGCGGCCGTTCCTGCGCACGCCGTACCTCAGCCTGCGCAACTACGTGAACAACCTGCTCAGCCTGGGGTTCACCGAGGCGGACGTGGCCGGCGGCGGCAGTGACCGGATGGTGGACGCGCTGGTACCGCACGGGACGCCGGCGGAGATCGGGGCCAGCGTGTTGCGGCACGTCGAGGCCGGCGCGGACCACGTCGGCATCCAGGTGCTCGCTGGCCCGGGGGCGGACCCGATGCCCGGTTACCGGGCGCTCGCCGAGGTGCTGCTGGGCTGAGTGTGGCCGGCCGCGTCGGGGTCGGGCCGCGCCGGTCACTTCAGTACGTTCACCGCACGCGCGATCACCAGCGCGACCGTGATCAGCGAGACCAGCGACTGGACCAGCATGGTCAGCTTCGCCCACCGGGACAGCGGCATCACGTCGGTGGGGCTGAAGGCGGTGGCGTTGGTGAACGACAGGTAGAGATAGTCCACGAAGCCCGGCTCCCAGTCCGGGTGGGCCAGGTCCGGGGACTGCATCTGGACGAACGCGAAGTCCGGGATGCGGCGCCGCGCGTGGGCTCTGGCGGCCGGCCCACCGCGGTCGAACTGCCAGTACCACAGCGCGAACGAGATGATGTTCGTCAGCCAGACGGCGGCGCCGGTGGACAGCAGCGGGCCGGCCTCGTCGCCGGCGCGGCCGGCCACCAGGTCGGTCGCCAACACCACGGCGGCCCAGGCGTTGGTCAGGCTGATCAGCGAGGTCAGGGTCAGGCTGCCCGCCCGGAGCACGGCGGACTCCCGGTCCAGCCGGGTCGGGTTCGCCGCGATCAGGGCCAGCAGCAGTGCCGCTTCCAGGCTGGGCATCAACCACCTGGACAGCAGGGTCAACCGGTCCGGCAGGGCCAGCTGCAGCGCGATCGCCACCACAACGATGCCGGCGACCGGCCAGCGGCTCTCGCCCCGGGTGGCCCGCAGCCAGGCCGGCACGTGGACCTGCCGAGCGGCGTCGTGCACCCGCTCCGCGCTGTGGCTGAGTGAGTGGGTCACCGTGCTGGTGACCGAGGAGATCGGGTGGTGCCCAGCGCAGATGATCTCCTCGAGCCGACTCAGCTCGGCCCGCACCGAGTTCAGCTGCGCCAGATGGGCGGCGTCCGGCGCGGTCGTCGGGGCTGGTTCGGGGGCGGCCGGACCGGGTGGGGTCGACTCCTCGGTACTCACGGGTGGTGCCTCCTCTGTCCCACCGGAGCTCAGTGCCGGCGGAAGCGTTCGGCCAGTTCGGGGTGGTCCTCCCACCACAGGCGGGGGCGGTCGGGCTCGGCGGCGGGCTGGGTACCGGCGGCCTCGGCGGCACGCTCGAGCGCCGCCCGGCTGTCCAGGAGCTCCTGATGGTCGAGCTCGGCGTCCACCTGCGCGGCCTGCTCGGCGTCCTCCCCGGTCATCCGGCGCAGCACCACGGCGAGGAAGGGCAGCCCGGCGAGGTCGCCGCCGATCCACAGCACGCCGGCGCCGATGATCTGGTCGAGCCGTACGTCGGGGCCCCACGGCCGGCCCAGCGCCAGGTAGTAGCGCGGCGCGAGCAACGGCCCGAGCCAGACGAACAGCCCGAGCGCCCCGTCCAGCACGACCTCGGCGGCGCTGATCCCGAGGCTCACCAGGTACGGGTCGGTACGCGGGGTCGGGTCGACCCGGAAGCGGGTCCAGAAGTACATCCAACCGGCGCCCACCAGCCCGGTCCCGACCAGCGCGGCGACCCAGCCGTGCTCGAGGCTGGCCGGGTAGATCGGGGTCAGGTAGACCAGCGGCAACGGCACCAGGAAGATCGGGGTGACCACCAGCGGGAAGGTCAGCTTGCGGGCCAGTCGGGAGCGCAGTGCCCGGCCCAGCGGCGCGCGCACCGACGGCGGGGCCAGCTCGCGCAGCAGGGTCAGCGGCGCACCCATGGCGAAGAACATCGGCACGATCATCAGCAGGGTCACGTTCTGCACCGCGCGCGCCCAGAACAGCACCCCGGCGTAGACCCCGATGAACGCCGAGTTCACCAGCACCAGCGCCCCGACACCGCCGGCGACGAAGCTCCAGCACCGGGTGGCCGGCCACTGGCCGCCCCTGGCGCGCAACCGGCGTACCGCGGCTCGGTAGGCCGCCGCGAGCAGCAGCGCGGCGACGGTTGCCGGGGTCAGTTGCCACGCGGTGATCACCCGGACCCAGGTCAGCGGGGGTGGTCCGGGGTAACCGGCGGCCATCACCCGGGCCGCCGCCGCGGCTGACACAGCTGCTTGCACCCGCCCAGCGTGCACCCGGGGGCCGTCGATCACGAAAACGGGTCGCGTCCGTGCTCAGGAACCGCTCAGCGGAGCCCGGCGGGAGGGTGCGGGTCCTCCATGCTGCGACGGGTGTTTCGCGGAGCTAACGTCTGATCTTCGCGGGGAGCGGAGGAGACATGGGCGCGAGCGGAGCCGCCGGGGCGGACGACCTCGCCGGTGTCACGATCACCGACGACAAGACCATGCGGCGGGCGGTAGCGGCGGCGGCCATCGGGAACGTCACCGAGTGGTACGACTTCGGCGTCTACGCCTACCTCGTGCCGACGATCACCAAGGTGTTCTTCTCCGAGCTGCCGAAGTCGGTCGCGGTGATCTACGCGTTCGGCGTGTTCGCGGTGTCCTTCCTGGTCCGCCCGCTCGGTGGCTTCATCTTCGGCCCGCTGGGCGACCGCATCGGCCGGACCAAGGTGCTGGCCATCACGGTGATCATGATGGCGGCCGGCACCACGGTGCTCGGGCTGCTGCCCAGCTACGCCGCCGCCGGGATCGCGGCGCCGCTGCTGGTGCTGCTGGTGCGGGTGGTGCAGGGGTTGTCCACCGGGGGTGAGTACGGCGGGGCGATGACGTTCATCGCCGAGTACAGCGCGGACCGGCGGCGCGGCTTCTTCGGCAGTTGGCTGGAGTTCGGCACGCTGACCGGCTACGCCCTCGGCGCCACCCTGGTCACCGTGCTGACGACGGTGCTGTCCGACGCGCAGATGGTCAGCTGGGGCTGGCGGCTGCCGTTCCTGCTCGCGCTGCCGCTGGGCCTGGCCGGGCTGTACCTGCGGACCCGGCTGGAGGAGACGCCGGCGTTCGAGCAGCTGCTGGACTCCTCCGAGCAGCACGAGGGCATCAGCGCCAAGGAGGCACTGCGGTCGATCTTCGTGGAGCACTGGCGCACGATGCTGCTGGCCGGGGGCGTGATCGTCGCCTGGAACGTGACCAACTACCTGCTCACCAGCTACGTGCCGACGTACCTGACCGAGACGCTGCCGTCCAAGGGGGAGCACGGGATCAGCGAGCACGCCTCCGACCTGCTGCAGATCGTGGTGCTGGTCCTGCTGATGGTGGTGATCACGTTCCTCGGCCGGCTGAGCGACCGGATCGGCCGCCGCCCGGTGCTGCTCATCGGGTCCGGCGCGCTGGTCGTGCTGGGGCTCCCGGCGGTGCTGCTGCTCCGCGCCGGTGGCCTGTTCACCACGTTCCTCGGTCTGCTGGTGATCGGGCTGGTGCTGGTCTGCTTCTCTTCGACCGCGCCGTCCACGCTGCCCGCGATGTTCCCGACCCACATCCGCTACGGCGGGCTGTCGATCACGTTCAACCTGTTCGTGTCGGCGTTCGGTGGGACCACGGCGACCGTGGTCAGCGCACTGGTACTGGCCACCGGTGACCTGAACTGGCCGGGTTACTACCTGGTCGGCGCCGGGGTGGTCGGCCTGGTCTGCGTGTACCTGCTGGCGGAGAGCGCGGGGGACCCACTGGCCGGTTCACAGCCCGCCGTCGGCACCGAACAGGAGGCCCGCGAGCTCATCGCCGCCCGGACCTCGTGAGTGGCGAGTGGTCCGATGGGACCACTCGCCACTCACGGGTAGTGGGGGTCAGCCGCGCAGGCGGGTCATCTTCGGGTCGAACAGCGGTTCCTCGGCGACGGTCGCGGTGAGCCGGCTGTCGAAGTAGCCGATCTGTACCTGGGTGCCCGGGGTGCTCAGCTCGGCGGGCAGCCAGGCGTAGGCGATGCCGGCGCCGGTGGTGTAGCCGTAGGCCGCGCTGGTCACGTAACCGACCGCGGCGTCACCGGAACCGGCGTACACCGGCTCGCTGCCCACCACCGTCGCCCCGGGCCGGGCCAACGTCAGGCAGCTGAGTCGGCGGGTGGGCTGCTCGCGGCGGCGCAGTGCGGCGTCGCGGCCGAGGAACTCCGGCTTGTCCGCCTTCACCGCGAACCCGACGCCGGCCTCCCACGGATCGTGTTCGAACGTCATGTCGGTGCCGAACGAGCGGTAGCCCTTCTCCAGTCGCAGGCTGTTGAACGCGCCCCGGCCGGCCGCGATGAGCCCGTGCTCGGCGCCGGCCGCCCACAGCGTGTCCCAGAGCTTGAGGCCCTGGTCGGCGGTGGTGTACAGCTCCCAACCCAGCTCGCCGACGTAGGACAGCCGCAGCGCGGTGACTCCCACGTTGCCCAGGTAGGTGCGCCGGCCCCGGAAGTACTTCAGCCCGCCGGCGGAGAAGTCGTCGCTGGTCAGCGGCTGCAGCACGTCGCGAGCGCGCGGCCCCCAGAGTCCGATGCAGCAGGTGCCCGGGGTGACGTCGCGGACCGACACCGAGCCGTCCGCCGGCAACCACCGGGTCAGCCAGTCCAGGTCCAGGTTGCCGTTGGCGCCGACCTGGAAGAGGTCCCGCTCCAGCCGGGCCACGGTGACATCGCTACGGATGCCGCCGTCGACGTCCAACAGCAGCGTGTAGGTCACCGCGCCGACCGACTTGTCGACCGAACCGGTGCACATCCGGTTCAGGAACGCGGCGGCTCCCGGCCCGGCGACCTCGAGGTGCTTGAGCGCGCTCATGTCGTAGATGGCTACCGCTTCGCGGGTGTACTGGGCCTCGGCGCCGACGATCGGCGACCAGTACCGGGCCGCCCAGTCGTCCGGGTGGTTGTTGGGCACCGGGATGTCGCGGCCCTCCACCAGACCGGCGTTGGCCTCGTACCAGTGCGGCCGCTCCCAGCCGTTCGCCTCGAGGAAGAAGGCGCCGAGCTCGCGCTGGCGCTGGTAGAACGGGCTGGTGCGCAGCGGCCGCGGCTCCTCCATCGGCTGCAGCGGGTGCTTGATGTCGTAGATCTCGACGAAGTTCTGGCAGCCCCGGTCGACCACGTAGTCCGGCGCCAGCTGGTGCTGCTCGAACCGGTTGACGTCGCAGGCGTGCAGGTCGAACGACGAGCAGTGCCCGTCGACCAGCCACTCGGCCATCGCCCGGCCGACCCCGGCGGAGTGCGTCACCCACACCGCCTCGGCCACCCAGAAGCCCTTCACCCGCGCGGACTCGCCGAGCAGCGGCATGTCGTCGGTGGTGAAGGAGAACAGGCCGTTGATGCCTTCCTCGATCTTCGCGCCGGCGGTGCTCGGCAGCAGCGCGTTGGTCTCGCGCCACGCCTCGGCGAAGTCCTCGTCGGTGAACGGCTGCACCGAGGGCATCCCTGTCAGCTTGCGAGCGTCGTCCACGCTGAGGATGTCGGCGACCCCGACCGGCATCGGGCGGTGCCCGTAGTAGCCGATGCCCAGGGTGTCGAAGCGCTCCCGGTAGTACAGACCGGCGTCCTGGTGCCGCAGGATCGGGCGCACGGCCTCCTCGGCCTGGCCGGCGAGGCCGGGGACCTGGCCGGTCCAGGCCAGCTGGTGCGCCAACGGCGTCAGCGGCAGCGTCATACCGACCATCCCGGCGACATTCTGGCCCCAGATCCCGGCGCAGCACACCACGATCTCGGCGGGCAGCTCGCCGGCACCGGTCAGCACCGAGGTGACCCGGTCACCGTCGGTCCGGACGTCGAGCACCTCGGTGCGCTCCAGAACTCGGACGCCCCGCGCGGCGGCCCGCTCCACCTGTGCCTGCACCGCGCGCACCGCCTTGGCCAGCCCGTCGGTCGGCACGTGCAGCCCGCCGAGCACCCGGTCCCGGTCCAGCATCGGGGCCAACTCCAGACACCGGTCGGGCCCGACCACCTCGGCGGCCACGCCCCAGGCGCGGGCCCAGCCGGCGCGCCGGTGCAGCTCGGCCAGCCGCGCCTCGCTGGTGGCCACCTCCAGGCCGCCGACCTGCAGGAAGCACGGCTCACCCGCGACGTCCAGGGAGCACAGCTTCTCCACCGTGTAGGTGGCCAGCTCGGTCATCGTCTTCGAGGAGTTCGTCTGGAACACCAGGCCGGGCGCGTGCGAGGACGAGCCGCCGGGTTCCGGCAGCGGGCCCTGATCGACCAGCGTGATGTCGTCCCAGCCCTTCGCCGAGAGCTCATCGGCGAGGGCGGCCCCGACAACGCCCGCCCCGATGATGACGACCTGGGGTCCGACCATGAGTGCCTCCGGTGCACTATCTGCAACACACATCACCTGACGCAACGAGAGTCGCCCGTCGGGGAGCGCCGTGTCAAGGGGTGTGTGGCCGCGTATCGCCGCCTGACGAGGGCGCCACCCGGCCGCACCAGGCCACTACAGCGTCTCGCGGACGGACTGCTCGAAGTGGTCGACGTGGTGCACCGCGAGCTCGCGGGCCAGCACGCCGTTGCCGGCCAGGATCGCCTCGATCATCGGCACGTGGTGCTCGACGTGGTCGACCTCGGGCAGCTGCTCCAGGAACAGGTACCAGATGCGCAGCGACAGGTTGTAGTAGTGGTCGAGGGTCGACTCGAGGTACCGGTTGTGCGCGCAGCGGTAGATCGCCCGGTGGATCGCGGTGTCCAGCCGCATGCTGGTCTCCCGGCCGCCGTCGCTGTGCCGGACCTCGGCGATCAGCTCGTGCAGCATCGTCCGGTCGGCCGAGGTGACCCGCTCAGCCGCGCGCTGTGCCGCGTGCCCCTCCAGCTGCCGGCGCACGTCGGCGATGAGCCCGTGGTCGGTGATGTTCACCTCGGTGACGAAGGTGCCCTGCCTCGGGTAGATCGCCACCAGCGTCTCCGACTCGAGCCGCTTCAGCGCATCCCGCAGCGGGGTACGACCGACGCCGAGCTCGGCGGACAGCCGTTCCTCGTTGATCGGCGCACCCGGCGGCAGCCGGAGCGTGACGATCATGTCGCGGACCTCCGCGTACGCCTTGTCGGCGAGGAGGGGGGTTCGACCTGGAAGGAAGTGGTTGACGCCGCCGGTCATGGTTCCTAGCCTAACGTACATCTGAAATATCAGAACGCAGGCAGCGGTATTTAAGTTGCCGCGAGTCGCCACCGAGTCGCCACTGAGTCGCCACCGATACGTGCCCGCACCGAGACGCGAGGAGCCTGATGAGCGCCTTCGACCAGGACCTGGGGAGCTTTGACCCCGAGGTCGCCGCCGCACTGGATGCCGAGCTGGGGCGTCAGCGCGACACCCTGGAGATGATCGCCTCGGAGAACTTCGCGCCGGTCGCGGTTCTGCAGGCGCAGGGTTCGGTGCTCACCAACAAGTACGCCGAGGGCTACCCGGGCCGGCGCTACTACGGCGGGTGCGAGCACGTCGACGTCGTCGAGCAGCTGGCCATCGACCGGCTCAAGGCGCTGTTCGGGGCCGAGCACGCCAACGTGCAGCCGCACTCCGGCGCGCAGGCGAACGCGGCGGTGATGCACGCGCTGTTGCGGCCCGGGGACACGATTCTCGGGCTGGACCTCGCGCACGGCGGCCATCTCTCGCACGGCATGAAGCTGAACTTCTCCGGCCGGCTCTACGACGTCGCCGCCTACCACGTCCGGGCCGAGGACGGCCTGATCGACGCCGACGAGGTGGAACGACTGGCCAAGGAGCACCAGCCGAAGCTGATCCTCGCCGGCTGGTCGGCCTACCCCCGCCAGCTGGACTTCGCGCACTTCCGCCGGGTGGCCGACGAGGTGGGTGCGCACCTGATGGTGGACATGGCCCACTTCGCCGGCCTGGTCGCCGCCGGGCTGCACGAGAATCCGGTGCCCTACGCCGACGTGGTCACCACGACCACGCACAAGACCCTCGGCGGGCCGCGCGGCGGTGCCATCCTGTGCCGCGCCGACCTCGCCAAGAAGATCAACTCCGCGGTGTTCCCGGGGCAGCAGGGCGGACCGCTGGAGCATGTGATCGCGGCCAAGGCGGTGTCCTTCAAGGCGGCGGCGGCCCCGGAGTTCGCCGAACGCCAGCAGCGCACGCTGGACGGCGCGCGGATCCTCGCCGAGCGGCTGCTCGCGGCCGACGTCGCCGAGCACGGCATCACGGTGGCCACCGGCGGTACCGACGTGCACCTGGTGCTCGTCGACCTGCGCAACGCCGAGCTGGACGGGCAGCAGGGCGAGGACCGGCTGCACCGGATCGGCATCACGGTCAACCGCAACGCGGTGCCGTTCGACCCGAGGCCGCCGATGGTCAGCTCCGGGCTGCGGATCGGCACCCCCGCGCTGGCCACCCGGGGCTTCGACACCGAGGACTTCGTCGAGGTGGCCGACATCCTGGCCGAGGCATTGAAGCCCGGTTACCGGGAGGACGCCCTGCGGGCCCGGGTGGACGCGCTGGTCGCCAAGCACCCGCTCTACCCCGGGGTGGCGAACTTCGGGAAGCCGGCGTGACCCCGGCACTGCCGGAGCAGCCGGACTGGCTGTGGCGCACCCCGGAGCCGAAGCGCGCCTACGACGTGGTCATCGTCGGGGCCGGTGGACACGGCCTGGCCACCGCCTACTACCTGGCACAGCACTACGGCGTGCGCAACGTGGCGGTGCTGGAGAAGGGTTGGCTGGCCGGCGGCAACATGGCCCGCAACACCACGATCATCCGGTCCAACTACCTCCTCGACGAGAGCTCGGCGATCTACGAGCACGCGCTGAAGCTGTGGGAGGGGCTGCCCGCCGAGCTGGACTACGACTTCCTGTTCAGCCAGCGCGGTGTGCTGAACCTGGCGCACACCCTGCAGGACGCGCGGGACAGCATGCGCCGGGTCTACGCCAACCGGCTCAACGGGGTCGACGGCGAGTGGCTGGACGCCGCCGAGGCGCAGAAGGTCTGCCCGATCCTCAACGTGTCGCCGGACGTCCGGTACCCGGTGCTCGGCGGCACCTGGCAGCCCAGGGCCGGCATCGCCAAGCACGACCACGTGGCCTGGGCATTCGCCCGGCGCAGCGACGACCTGGGCGTGGACCTGATCCAGGGCTGCGAGGTCACCGGCTTCCTGCGCGATGGCGACCGGGTCACCGGCGTACAGACGAAGCTCGGGCCCATTCGCGCCGGCCGGGTCGGGATGGCCGCTGCCGGGCACTCCAGCGTGCTCGCCGACACCGTCGGGGTGCGGCTGCCGATCCAGAGCCACCCGCTGCAGGCGCTGGTCTCGGAGCTGCTCGAACCCGTGCACCCCACCGTGGTGATGTCCAACCACGTGCACGTCTACGTCAGCCAGGCGCACAAGGGCGAGCTGGTGATGGGGGCGGGCATCGACCCGTACAACTCCTACGGCCAGCGCGGGTCGGTGCACGTGATCGAGGAGCAGATGGCCGCCGCGCTAGAGCTGTTCCCGATCTTCGGCCGGGCGCACATGATCCGGAGCTGGGGCGGCATCGTGGACGTCACCCCGGACGCGTCGCCGATCATCGGACCGACGCCGCTGGAGAACCTGTTCATCAACTGCGGCTGGGGGACCGGCGGTTTCAAGGCCACCCCGGCCGTCGGTCGGGTGTTCGCCCACCTGCTGGCCACCGGGGCGCCGGACGCGCTGGCCGCCCCGTTCGGGCTGGACCGCTTCACCTCGGGCGCACTGATCGACGAGCACGGCGCCGCCGGCGTCGCACACTGACCCGTCCCCTTGTTACCGAGCTGCACACCAGGCAGGTTCGAGCGGCTCGAAACCTGCCTCCTGTGCAGCTCGGTAACACCAGGCCCACCGCTCACTAGGAGCTACCGATGTTGTTGATCAGCTGCCCGTGGTGCGGGCCGCGTGAGGAGACCGAGTTCCACTACGGCGGGCAGGCGCACGTCGCCTACCCGGCCAACACGCTGGAGCTCGACGACGCCACCTGGGCGGAGTACCTGTTCGTCCGGGACAACACCAAGGGCCCGTACGCCGAGCGCTGGGTGCACAGCGCGGGGTGCCGCCGCTGGTTCAACGTCGTGCGGGACACGGTGACCAGCGAGATCCTCGCCGTGTACCGGACCGGCGAGCAGCGGCCGGTGACGGCATGAGTGAGTTCACGAGCGAGTCATCGGCACCGAGCGCCCCTTCCACGCCGACCGGACAGCCCAACCGGCTGCCCACCGGCGGGCGCATCGACCGATCGGTCACGCTGCGGGCCACCGTCGACGGCGTCGAGCTGACCGGGCACCCCGGCGACACCGTGGCGTCCGCGCTGATCGCCAACGGGCGGCTCGAGGTGGCCCCGTCGATCTACCGGGGGCGGCCGAGGGGCATCGTGGCGGCCGGGGTGGAGGAGCCGAACGCGCTGCTCCAGCTCGCCGGCGCCCGCCCGGGGGACAACGCCGAACCGATGCTGCCGGCGACCGCGGTGGAGCTGTTCGACGGGCTGTCCGCCGAGACGCTGTCCGGGGTCGGCCGGCTGGACCCGAGCACCGACGAGGCGCGGCACGACAAGAAGTTCGTGCACACCGACGTGCTGGTGGTCGGCGCCGGGCCGGCCGGGCTGGCCGCCGCGCTGGCCGCGTCCGCCGGGGGCGCCCGGGTGCTGCTGGTGGACGAGCAGCCCGAGCCCGGCGGCCAGCTGCTGGCCGAGCGCAACCCCGCGCTGGCGGACTGGGTGGCCGGCGCGGCCGCCGCGCTGGCCGCCCGGCCGGAGGTGCGGGTGCTGCGCCGCGCCACCGCGTTCAGCGTCGCCGCGAACTACGTGCTGGTCGCCGAGCGCCGCACCGACCACCTCGGGGCTGCCGCACCGGCGGAGGTGTCCCGGCAGCGGCTGTGGCACGTGCGCGCGAAGCGGATCGTGCTGGCCGCCGGTGCGCACGAGCGGCCGATGGTGTTCGCCGACAACGACCGGCCGGGCATCATGCTGGCCGGCGCGGTGCGCACCTACCTGAACCGCTACGCCGTGCTGCCCGGCCGCCGCGCGGTGCTGCTGACCACGAACGACAGCGCCTACGACACGGCGCTGGACCTGCGCGCCGCCGGCGCCGAGGTGTCCGCGCTGGTGGACACCCGCCCGGAGCCGCCGGCAGAGCTGGTCGAGCGGGCCACAGCGGCGGGCATCGAGGTGATCGCCGGCGCGGTCGTCAGCGGTACCTCCGCCGCGGCCGGTACCGCGCGGATCAGCGCCGTCCGGCTGGACAACGGCCGGGAGCTGGACTGCGACCTGCTCGCCAGCTCCGGTGGCTGGAACCCGGTGGTGCACCTGTTCAGCCAGGCCAGGGGCACGCTGCGGTGGGACGACGAGCGCGCCGCGTTCGTGCCGGCGGCCCAGCTCGACGGGTTGCGGGTGGTGGGCGCCGCGAACGGCACCCGCGACCTGGCCGGTTGCCTGGCCGAAGGCGCCGACGCCGGCGTCGAAGCGGCCGCCCGTTCGGGCTACCCGGGGGCGCGTCCCGAGCTGCCGGCTGTGCCGGCCCGCCACCCCGCTCCGGACCGGCCGGTGTGGCTGGTGCCGGGGGAGGGCGAGCCGGGCGGCTGGCGGGACCACTTCGTGGACCTGCAGCGCGACGCCACGGTGGCCGACGTCTGGCGGGCCACCGGGGCGGGCATGCGCTCGGTGGAGCACATCAAGCGCTACACGACCATCGGCACCGGCCAGGACCAGGGCCGCACCTCGGGCGTGGTGGCCAACGGGGTGATCGCCGCCGCGCTGGGGCTCGCCTCGCCCGGCGAGCTGGGCACGACCACCTTCCGCGCGCCGTACACGCCGGTCTCGTTCGCCCTGATGGCCGGCCGGAACCGGGGCGAGCTGCACGACCCGGTGCGCACCACCGCGGTCCACCCGTGGCACGTGGCCGCCGGCGCCGAGTTCGAGAACGTCGGCCAGTGGAAGCGGCCGTGGTACTACCCCCGCGACGGCGAGGATCTGCACGCGGCCGTGCTGCGCGAGTGCCGGGCCGCGCGCACCGGGGTCGGCATGATGGACGCCACCACCCTCGGCAAGATCGACATCCGCGGTCGGGACGCCGGGGAGTTCCTGAACCGGATCTACACCAACGCGTTCGCCAAGCTGAAGGTCGGCTGGGCGCGCTACGGCGTGATGTGCAAGGCCGACGGCATGGTGTTCGACGACGGCGTGACGATCCGACTGGCCGAGGACCACTTCTACCTCACCACCACCACCGGCAACGCGGCCGCGGTGATGGACTGGCTGGAGGAGTGGTCGCAGACCGAGTGGCCGGAGCTGGACGTCACGTTCACCTCGGTCACCGAGCAGTGGGTGACCATCGCGGTGGTCGGGCCCCAGTCGCGCGCGGTGGTCTCGGCGGTGGCCCCCGGGCTGGCCTGCTCCGCCGAGGAGTTCCCGTTCATGACGGTGCGGGACGCGGTGCTCAGCAGCGGCGTGCCGGCCCGGATCGCCCGGGTGTCGTTCTCCGGCGAGCTGGCCTACGAGATCAACGTGGCGAGCTGGCACGGGCTCTCGACCTGGGAGACCGTGTTCGCCGCCGGCCAGCCGTACGGCATCACCCCGTACGGCACCGAGACGATGCACGTGCTGCGCGCGGAGAAGGGGTTCCCGATCGTCGGGCAGGACACCGACGGCACGGTCACCCCGGAGGACCTCGGCATGAGCTGGGTCGTGTCCACCCGCAAGGACTTCGTCGGGCGCCGCTCGCTGGCCCGTCCGGACACCGCGCGGACCGACCGCAAGCACCTGGTCGGCCTGCTGCCGGTGGACCCGGGGGCGCTGTTGCCGGAGGGTGTCCAGCTGGTGGCCGAGGGGGTGCCGATCACCCCGGAGGTGGCGCCGGTGCCGATGCTCGGCCACGTCACGTCCAGCTACCACAGCGCGGCGCTGGAGCGCACCTTCGCGCTGGCGCTGATCAAGAACGGCCGGCACCGGATCGGCGAGACCGTGTTGGCCCCGCTGGGCGACCGCACGATCGCAGCCACGGTCACCGAGCCGGTGTTCTACGACAAGGAGGGAGCCCGCCGTGACGGTTGAGACCAGCGCTGCGCAGCCCGAGGTCCGGCACAGCCCGCTCGAGGGCTGGCGGGCCGGGCGACCGGATCGCCTGCAGCTCGCCGAGGTGCCCTACCTGTCCATGGTGAACCTGCGGGTGGACCCGGCCGGCCCGGTGGCCGGGCGGATCGCCGCGCTGCTGGGCGTCGAGCTGCCCACCGAGCCGAACACGGCGGTCAGCTCGCCGGGCTGGTCGGTGCTCTGGCTGGGGCCGGACGAGTGGCTGGTGCTGGGGCCGGACGGGGCGGCGTCGGACCTGGTCGAGCTGCTGCGCGGGCTGCTCGCCGGCCAGCGTGGGTCGGCGGTCGACCTCTCGGCCAACCGGACCACGATCGAGCTGACCGGCCCGTCCGCCAGGGAGGTGCTGGAGCAGGGCTGCCCGCTGGACCTGCACCCCCGGGTGTTCGGTCCAGGGCGGTGCGTACAGACAATGCTGGCCAGGGCACAGGTGGTGATCTGGCGCCCCGCCAGCGACGCAACAGACGGCGCAGAGGACTCGCCGGGGGAGACCTTCCGGCTGCTGGTGCGCGGCTCCTTCGCCGGTTACCTGGCCGCCTGGCTGACCGACGCCGCCGGGGAGTACTGGACGGTCGCGCCACAGTGATCAGCGTCTTCGACCTGTTCTCCGTCGGCATCGGCCCGTCGTCCTCGCACACGGTCGGCCCGATGCGGGCCGCGCTGCGGTTCGTCGAGCGGCTGGCCGCCGACGGGCAGCTGGACTCGGTGGCCCAGGTGCGGTGCGAGCTGTTCGGCTCGCTCGGCGCCACCGGCCACGGGCACGGCTCACCGGCGGCGGTCCTGTTGGGGCTGGCCGGTGAACGACCGGAGACGGTGGACACCGAGCGGTCGCCGGAGTGGGTCGCGGCGGTCCGGGAGAGCGGCCGCCTGCGGCTGGGCGCCGGCGGCCCCGAGGTCGACTTCGACGAGGGCGAGGACCTGGTGCTGCACCGGCGGCGCACCCTGCCGCTGCACCCGAACGGCATGCTGTTCCAAGCCCGCTCCGGTACCGGCGAGCTGGTGGCCGAGCGCACCTACTACTCGGTGGGCGGCGGTTTCGTGCTGGACGACCCGGCGGGGGAGCCGGCCCGGATCGTGCCGGACACCGCCCCGGTGGCCCACCCGTTCCGTACCGCGGCCGACCTGCTGCTGCACTGCTCCGACACCGGGCTGCCGGTGAGCGGCGTGATGCTCGCCAACGAGCTGTCCCGACGCACCGAGGCGCAGGTGCGGGACGACCTGCTGCGGATCTGGCAGGTCATGCAGGCCTGCGTGGCGCGCGGCTGTGAGCGGGGCGGCGTGATGCCCGGTGGCCTGCGGGTCCGCCGGCGGGCGGCGGACCTCTACCAGCGACTGCTGGCCGAGGGCGGCAGCGTCGACCCGCTGCAGGTGATGGACTGGGTGTCGCTGTACGCGCTCGCGGTGAACGAGGAGAACGCCTCCGGCGGCCGTGTGGTCACCGCCCCGACCAACGGCGCGGCCGGCATCGTGCCGGCGGTCCTGCACTACTACAAGCGCTTCGTGCCCGGCGCCAGCGACGACGGAGTGGTGCGGTTCCTGCTCACCGCCGGCGCGATCGGGACGATCTACAAGGAGGGCGCGTCGATCTCCGGGGCCGAGGTCGGCTGCCAGGGCGAGGTGGGCTCGGCGTGCTCGATGGCGGCCGGCGCGCTGTGTGAGGTGCTGGGGGGCAGCGCTCGGCAGGTGGAGAACGCGGCCGAGATCGGCATGGAGCACAACCTGGGCCTGACCTGCGACCCGGTCGGCGGGCTGGTGCAGATCCCGTGCATCGAGCGCAATGCGATGGGCTCGATCAAGGCGATCAACGCGGCCCGGATGGCACTGCGCGGTGATGGCACGCATGTGGTCAGCCTCGACAAGGTGATCAAGACAATGCGGGAGACCGGCGCCGATATGAAGGTCAAGTACAAGGAGACCTCGCGCGGCGGTCTCGCGGTGAACGTCATCGAGTGCTGAGCTCCCGCTGTTGCGCACTGCCCGTCTCGCCGCATGCGAGGCGGGCAGTGTGGTTTCTCGGCCAGTGGTTCCTGGGCCAGTGGTTCTCGGCCAGCGCTGTGACCTGCCGCACCTGGCGAGCGCGCCGCCGCGGGTGGGGCCCCGATGCCTGAGACTCGAGCAGCATTCACAGGTAGGTAAAGCTTCCCTTATGTGTGGGGATATTGAATGCTGGACGAGTTGGCGGTCGAGCGGGGAGCGCGGATGCACGTCAGAGAGGCACTCATCATTGCGTTGCGGAGCATGGGTGCAGCCCGGCTCCGTACCGCGTTGACCATGCTGAGCATCGTGATCGGCGTGACAGCGGTGATCGTGCTGGTGGGGCTCGGCAACGGGATGAAGACGTCGTTCAACGAGCAGATGGGGTCCTTGGCCGCCGGCATCACCATCGGCAAGTCGACCGGCGAGGTGCCCGGTGGCAACGGTGCGCGCAACCTCAACGACGACGACCTGCAGGCGCTGCGCAAGGCGCCGGACGTCACCGACCTGACGCCGCTGCTGTCTGGGGTGGGGACGCTGCACGAAGGCACCAACACCTACAGCGCGACCCTGGTCGGCACCGACGCGGGCTGGCTGAACATCCGTAACCGCGAGGTCGAGTTCGGCCGGTTCTTCACCGACGAGGAGTACCGCGCCAAGGCGAAGGTGGTTGTACTGGCGCCGAGAGCGGTCATGTACCTGTACGGGGGCGACGGGGCCGCCGCGGTCGGCTCGGAGGTCAAGGTCGACCGGGCCAACTACAAGGTCGTCGGGGTGCTGCGGACCGGCGGCGACCAGGACAACATCGCGGTGATGCCGATGACGACCGCGCGGTACTCCGTCTTCGGCGTGGGGCCCGGCGGCAACAACCTCAGCGGGATCGGCGTGATGGCGACCAGCGCCGACCGGGTGCCGGCCGCCGTCGACGAGATCCACGCGATCCTGGACAAGCAGCATCTCGTCAAGGAACCCGGCCAGCGCGACTACAGCATCGTTGCGTTGATCAACCAGATGGAGGACACCGACCAGTACCTGACCCTGTTGACCTGGTTCGCGGTCGGGGTCGCCGGCATCTCGTTGTTCGTCGGTGCGTTGGGGGTCGCCAACATCATGCTGGTCACGGTGACCGAGCGGACCAGTGAGATCGGTATCCGCAAGGCCATCGGCGCGCGGCGCAGCGCGATCATGAAGCAGTTCCTGATCGAGTCGATGACGCTCGCCAGTCTGGGCGGGTTGGGCGGCGTGGCGCTCGGCGTCGGCCTGACTCTCGTGAGTGCGAAGTTGGTGCCGCTGTACCTGCCGAAGCTCGGCGCGCCCGAGGTGTCCCCGACCGCGGTGCTGCTCGCGTTCGCGGTGAGCATCGTCATCGGGTTCGTGGCCGGCGGCTACCCGGCGCTGCGGGCCTCGCGGCTACACCCCATCGACGCCCTGCGCTACTGACGAGCGCCGAGCCGGTGATCAACGGGTCAGACCACTCACACAGCCCGCGCCCCGCTCACACAGCGCGTTGGGCTGCTGTGTCGAGCCGGACGGGCTGTGTGAGCGCCGGCGGTGAGCGCCGGCGGTGAGCGCGAGCCCGTGGTCAGCCGGCCAGCTGCGTGGCGACCCACTCGTGGAACGCACTGATGTGGTGCTCGCTGGGCACCAGGACGCCACCGTCGGCGTACATCCGCGACGTCATGGACAGCTGGCAGCGCTCGCAGGCGTCGAAGTCCTGCTGGTTGACCCGGTGGAACAGCTCGACGGAGTTGGACACGTCCGCGCCGCCGGCCACCACCTCCGGGGCGTAGAGCCAGTCGCACTCGACGATCGTGCGGTCGGCCGCCATCGGGTACATCCGGTGGAAGATCACGTGGTCCGGCACCAGGTTGATGAAGACCTGCGGGTTCACCGTGATCGCGTAGTAGCGCCGGTCGTGGGACTCGTCCACCGTGTTCAGCCTCGGGAAGCTCGCGCTGCCGTCGAGTGTGAACCCCTGCACGTCCTCGCCGAACTCGGCGCCGTGCCCGACGTAGTACTGGGCCGCGTAGCCGTCGGCGAACTCGGGCAGGACCTCGGTCAGCTCGGGGTGGATGGTCGCGCAGTGGTAGCACTCCATGAAGTTCTCCACGATGAGCTTCCAGTTCGCCTTGACGTCGTAGACGATCCGCCGGCCCAGTAGCAGCTCGTCGACCCGCCAGTCGTCGATGACGCTCTCGCCGCCGAGGCGGTCGGCCACCGAGCCCATCACGGTCTGCTCGAAGCTCGGCGGCTCCGGCGCCAGACAGACCCACGCGGTGCCCAGCCATTCTCGCAGGTGCACCCGGCGCATGCCGTACTCGGTGCGGTCCACATCGGCCATCGCGTCCAGGTTGGGTGCCGCGATCAGCTTGCCGTCCAGCCCGTAGGTCCAGGCGTGGTACGGGCAGCGGACGGCGTTCCGCACGGTGCCGGCCGGCTCGGTGCACAGCCGCGCGCCCCGGTGGCGGCACACGTTGAGGAATGCGCCCAGCTTGCCGCGCCGGTCCCGCACCAGCAGTACGTTCTCCCGCCCGACCTGCACGGTCCGGAAGGCGCCGGCGGTGGGCATGTCGGCGGTGCGGGCGGCGGCGAACCAGGTGGCCTCGAAGATGCGGGCCTGTTCGAGGGCGAACATTCCCGCGTCGGCGTAGTGCTCACCGGGCGGGGTGGCGACCAGGCTGGCCGGCAGCGCGGGCCCTTTTGCGGTCGGAATGGTGCCGGTCGGGACGGTGTCGGTCGGGACGGTGTCGGTCGGGACGGTGTCGGTCGGGACCGCGGTGGTGGGCACGGCGGCGGGCACGGGAGCGGGCATGGCCTGGGTCGGCGGAGTCGCGGTGGTGTCCACGACGCTGGTGGGCAGCGCGGTGTTGGTGTCCACAAGGCCCCCTCTGGGCTGGCGGGTGGTACGCGGGAAGGGACGTTCCGGCCCAGCTGAGGTCAGGGCCGGGCGGGTGCGGTCAGACGGGCGCGGTGGCCCGGCTGGCCAGGTCGCGCCGCCAGCGGCCGAACGGTCGCGGGCGGTTCATCGCGAACGCGGCCACCGGCTCGCTATTGCGCCGGTACACGGCCAGGAAGTTGCGGGTCTCGACGTCGCCCTCGACGATCTCGACCTGGTCACCGTCCGCCCGGTGCCCGGCGAACTGCAGGCGCGAGTCGTACTGGTCGGACCAGAAGTACGGCACCTCGTGGTCCGCCGACGGCACACCGGGCTGGCCGAGCAGGGTGGCCGCGGCGGTAGCGGGCTGCTTGAGCGCATTGGTCCAGTGCTCCAGCCGCAGTGCCCCGCCGGCATAGCGGCGGTACGGCGACGCGCAGTCGCCGACCGCCAGCACCGCCGCGACGTCGGTGGCGCAGTGCGCATCGGTGCGCACGCCGCCGCCCACCGGGTCGATGGCGAGGCCCGAACCGGCGAGCCAGCCCACGCAGGGCGTCGCCCCGATGCCGACCACGACGACGTCCGCCGGCAGCTCGCGGCCGTCGACAAGGCGGACCGCCCGGACCTGGCCGTCGCCGAGCACCCGCTCGACGCCGACGCCGGTCAGCAGCCGCACCCCGTTGTCGGCGTGCAACCCGGCGCAGACCCGGCCGATGTCGGTGCCGAGCGGCCCGGCCAGCGGCGTAGCCAGCGCCTCCACCACGACGACATCGACGCCGAGGGCGCGCGCGGTGGAGGCGATCTCGGCGCCGATGAAGCCGCCGCCGATGAGCACCAGCCGGGCGCCGGGCACCAGCTCGGCGCGCAGCGCGGTGGCGTCGTCCACGGTCCGCACGGTGTGCACACCGGCCAGCGTGGGGCCGGGCAGCCGCCGGGCACGTGCCCCGGTGGCGATCACCACGGCGTCCGACACCAGCCGCCCGCCGCCCTCCAGCAGGACCGCCCGCGCGGCGGTGTCCAGCCCGACAGCGGTGCACCCGAGCCGCCAGTCCACCTCGAGCGCGCCGTCCGCGCTGGTGAGCAGGTCCAACTCCGCGCGCTCGACGGTGCCGGCGAGGTAGTCCTTGGACAGCGGTGGCCGGTCGTACGGCGGGTGCGGTTCGTCGCCGACCACGGTGAGCCGCCCGTCGAAGCCCTGTTCACGCAGCGCCCTGGCGGTGGACACCCCGGCCAGCGACGCCCCCACGACGGTGACCGAGGCGGTCACGCGACCTCTTCCTCCGGGACCGAGTCGATGGTGGCCGGTACCGCGGTGGGGACCTGCAGGTACACCATGCCGTCCACCACGACGACCCGGTGGGTGCGCACCGGCACCTTCGCCGGCGGGCCGTCCGGTAGCCCGGTCCGCAGGTCGAAGCAGGCGGAGTGCAGCGGGCACTCGACCATGCAGCCGTCCAGCCAGCCGTCGGCCAGGGACGCCTTCTGGTGGGTGCACGTGTCGTCGATCGCGTACACCGTGCTGTCCGCACCGTCCGAGTCCTCGGCGGCGACCCTGAACACCGCGATCGGGACGTCGGCCTCGACCCGGATCGCCTCACCGATGGGGATGTCGGCGAGCGCGCCCACAGGGATCATCGTGCAACCTCTGTTCCGTAATAGACAACAGCGTGTGTTATGTGAAACAGGATGCCCGGACGGGGGGACCGCAGTCAATGTCCAGAGAGACGTCGATGCGTCTGATGTTTAGAGTTGCGTTATGGACAACAGGCGTTCAGGCAAGCGGGGAGACTCGGAAGGGTCGACGACGCAGGTCCAGTCGGTGGACCGAGCGCTGACGATCCTCGAGTATCTCGCTGAACACGGCAGCTCCGGCGTGACTGAGATAGCTAAAAGCCTGGACGTGCACAAGTCGACCGCTTTTCGGCTGGTAGTTGCCCTGGAGAACCGCCAGCTGGTGGAGCAGGTCGAGGAGCGCGGCAAGTACCGGTTGGGCTTCGGCCTGATCCGGCTGGCCGGCGCCACCAGTGCTCAGCTGGACCTGACGAAGGTCGGCCGGCCGGTGTGTGTCCGGCTGGCCGGCGAGTTCGGTGAGACGGTCAACATCGCGGTGCTGGACTCAGGTTCGGCTGTCAATATCACTCAGGAACACGGCAGCACGGTGGTGGCCACCCGCAACTGGGTCGGCAAGCGCACCCCGCTGCACGCCACCTCCAGTGGCAAGGTGCTGCTGGCCTACGCCGACGCCGAGACCGTGGCCGAGGTGCTCGATGGCGGCCTCGAGCGCTACACCGAGCACACCGTCACCGACTCGCGCGCGCTGCGCGAGGAGCTCGCCGGCGTGCGCGGGCGGGACTGGGCCTGCTGCCGCGAAGAGCTGGAGGTCGGGCTGAACTCGGTGGCCGCACCGATCTTCGCCGGCGACGGAGAGATGGTCGGCGCGGTGAGCGTCTCCGGCCCGTCCTACCGGTTGACCACGGACGACTTCCCCTCGATCGCCGAGCGACTGCTCGCCGGGGCCGACGCGATCAGCGTGCGGCTCGGCTTCTTCCCGCACCGCTGACCCGGCGCACTGCGTCATTCGGGGGTCATTCGGGGTCATTCGCCGAGCGGTCGATTTTTCCGGCGAGGGAGTCCAAGCTCATCTCTTGACGGATCGACCCAGGTCCATCACAGTTCCACTTTGTTGCACATATCACGCCGCGTTGTACCACTTGCAACACAATTCCCCTGTTCGAAGGAGCTGTCGTGCCGAGCCTGTTCATCGACGGGACGTGGACCAACGGCCACGCCGCGCGGCGCGACGACGTGATCAACCCCTTCGACCAGAGCGTGGTGCAGGCCGTTGACCTGGCCGACGCCGAGGACGTGAACGCCGCGGTCGCCGCCGCCAAGGCCGCGTTCGCCGGCGAGTGGTTCCGCACCCCCGCGTCGGAGCGCAAGGCACTGCTGCTGCGGGTGGCCGACCTGCTGACCAGGGACAAGGACGAGATTGCCCGCATCGAGACGCTGGACACCGGCAAGACGCTGGTGGAGAGCAAGCTCGACATCGACGACGTGACCGCCGTCTTCCGCTACTACGCGGGCATGGCGGACCAGGACCCCGGGCGCATCGTCGACACCGGCATGGCCAACGTCCTGAGCCGGGTGGTCTACGAGCCGGTCGGGGTCTGCGCGCTGATCACCCCGTGGAACTACCCGCTGCTGCAGCTGTCCTGGAAGGTGGCGCCCGCGCTGGCCGCCGGCAACACCGTGGTGATCAAACCCAGCGAGGTCACCCCGCTCAGCTCGATCAAGCTGGTCCAGCTGCTCGAGGAGGCCGGCGCCCCACGCGGCGTGGTCAACCTGGTGCTCGGCGACGGGCCCGATGTCGGCGCCCCGCTGGTGTCGCACCCCGACGTCGAGCTGGTGTCGTTCACCGGCGGTCTCTCGACCGGCCAGTCAATCATCCGGGCCAGCGCGGACACGGTCAAGAAGGTCGCCGTGGAGCTCGGCGGCAAGAACCCCAACATCGTCTTCGCGGACGCCGACCTGGAGACCGCGATCGACTACGCGCTCACCGCGGTGTTCCTGCACTCCGGCCAGGTCTGCTCGGCCGGCGCCCGGCTGATCGTGGCCGACTCGCTGCACGACGAGTTCGTCGCCGAGGTGGGCCGCCGCGCCGAGCGCATCCGGCTGGGCAACGGGCTGGACCCGAAGTCCGAGTCCGGGCCACTGGTCTCCGCCGCGCACCGGGCGAAGATCGAGGCCTATGTGGCGTCGGCGCAGCAGGAAGGTGCCCGGCTGGTCGCCGGTGGGCACCGCCCGGACGACCCGGCGCTGGACAAGGGCTTCTTCTACCGCCCGACCCTGTTCGCCGACTGCCACCGCGGGATGAAGGTGATCCGCGAGGAGACCTTCGGCCCGATCCTCACCGTCGAGCGGTTCAGCGACGAGGCGGAGGCCATCGAGCTGGGCAACGACACCGACTACGGCCTGGCCGGCGCGGTGTGGACCAGCGACATGGGTACCGCGCAGCGGGTCTCGGCCGCGCTGCGGCACGGCACCGTGTGGATCAACGACTACCACCCCTACGTGCCCCAGGCCGAGTGGGGCGGGTTCAAGCGCTCCGGCAACGGCCGGGAGCTCGGACCGACCGGACTGGCCGAGTACCGCGAGGCCAAGCACATCTGGCACAACACCGCGCCCGCGCCGCTGAGGTGGTTCAAGGGCTGAGCTCGAGTTGGACGTACTCGAGCAGGACAGGCTCGAGTAGGACACGGAGGTTTACCCATGACCGCGACACAGGACGGGTCGGGCTCGGCTGGGGCGGGGCCTGGCGGGGCGAACGGTGACGGGGCGGACCACGGGCTGGCCGAGTTCGGCTACAACCAGTCCTTGGACCGCTCGATCGGCAAGTTCGCCAGTTTCGCGGCGGGGATCAGCTACATCTCGATCCTCACCGGCACGTTCCAGCTCTTCTACTTCGGACTCGGCCTGGGCGGACCGGCCTACTGGTGGTCGTGGCCGATGGTGTTCATCGGCCAGCTCATGATCGCGTTGTGCTTCGCCGAGCTGGCCGGGCGCTACCCGGTGGCCGGTTCGGTCTACAACTGGTCCAAACAACTGGCCGGGCCGGCGACGTCCTGGCTGGCCGGCTGGATGATGTTCACCGCGTCGGTGGTCACGCTGGCCGCCGTGGCGCTGTCGTACCAGATCACGCTGCCGCAGATCTGGGCCGGCTTCCAGCTGATCGGTGACGGCACCGGGGCGAGCTTCGGGCTCGACGCGGTGCTCTGGGGCGCCATCCTGATCAGCTTCACCACGATGGTGAACGCGTTCGGGGTCAAGCTGATGACCCGGATCAACAGCGCCGGGGTCTTCATCGAGCTGATCGCGGCCGTGCTGCTGGTGGTGCTGCTCGGGATCAACATCGTCAACCCGCCGTCGGTGCTGTTCGACACCCACGACCTGGGGGCCACCCACCCGTTCGGATACCTCGGCGCCTTCCTGGTCGCGGCGCTGGCCTCGGCGTACGTCATGTACGGCTTCGACACCGCCAGCTCGCTGGGGGAGGAGACCGTCGACCCGAGGCGGACCGCCCCGTCGGCCATCCTACGGGCGGTCATCGCCTCGTTCATCCTCGGCGGGCTGATCCTGATGTTCGGCATCCTCGCCGCGCCCGACCTGTACGACCCCAAGCTGGGCACCGCCGGCGGCGGGCTGCAGCTGATCGTCCTGCAGGCGCTCGGCGGCGGCGTCGGCACCGTCTTCCTGATCGCGGCCGTCGTCGCGGTCACGGTGTGTGCCCTCGCGGTGCACACGGCGGCGATCCGGCTGATGTTCGCGATGGCCAGGGACAACGCGCTGCCGGCCGGAGCGACGCTGGCCAAGATCGACCCGAAGCGCAAGACCCCGGTGGTGCCGGCGATCGTGATCGGCATCGCTTCGGTGCTGATCCTGGTGGTCAACATCGGCACCCCGGAGATCTTCACCGCGGTCACCAGCGTCGCGGTGATCATGATCTATGTGGCCTACGTGCTGGTCACCGGCCCGCTGCTGATCAAGCGACTGCGCGGCGAGTGGCCGGACGCGGACGGCAAGCGCAGCGGCTACTTCTCGCTGGGCAGGTGGGGGCTGCCGGTGAACGTCATCGCGGTGCTGTGGGGCGCCGGGATGGCGATCAACCTGGCCTGGCCTCGCGAGGCGGTCTACGGCTCCGGGGCGCTGCGCTGGATCGCGTTCATCTTCATCGGGGCCATCGTGGCGATCGGGCTCGGCTGGTTCTACGCCAAGGGCCGCCACCAGCTCGGCTGCCTGCCCGAGCACATGGCCAAGCAGCTGGACATCGACCCGACGGTGCTGGGGGAACAGGCATGACCGATGCCGTGGCGAGCGACCAGTTCGACTACGTCGTGGTGGGCGGCGGGTCGTCCGGTTGCGCGCTGGCCGCCAGGCTGTCCGAGGACCCGAACGTGACAGTGTGCCTGCTCGAGGCGGGCCCCAGTGATGTCGGCGACCCGGCGATCCTGCGGCTCGAGGACTGGATGTACCTGCTCGACTCCGGCTACGACTGGGACTACCTGGTCGAGCCGCAGCAGCGCGGTAACTCCTTCCTGCGCCACGCCAGGGCCCGGGTGCTCGGCGGTTGCTCCTCGCACAACTCGTGCATCGCGTTCTGGACGCCGCGCGAGGATCTCGACGAGTGGGCCGCGCAGGGCTGCACCGGGTGGACCGCCGACGAGTGCTGGCCGCTGATCCGCCGGCTGGAGACCAACGACGGCCCGTGGGAGGGCCACGGCCGGTCCGGCCCGGTGAACCTGCGGCAGATCCCGCCGGACGATCCGTGCGGCGTGGCGGTGCTGGAGGCGGCCGCCGCGGTCGGGCTGCCCACGGTGAAGTTCAACGAGGGCAGCACGGTCTGCGAGGGCGCCGGCTTCTTCCAGATCAACGCCGCCGAGGACAACACCCGGATGTCGTCCTCGCACGCCTACCTGCACCCGATCCTGGGCAAGCGGGCCAACCTCGAGGTGCGCACCGAGGCATGGGCCTCCCGGGTGCTGTTCAATGCGGACCGGCGGGCCACCGGCGTGGAGTACCAGCACGGCATCGGGCCGGGGCGGGTCGTGGTGGCCGCGCGGCGCGAGGTGATCCTGTCCAGCGGCGCGATCGACACTCCGAAGCTGCTGATGCTCTCCGGCATCGGGCCGGCCGCCCAGCTGCGCGATTTCCGGGTGGACGTGCTGGTGGACGCGCCCGGGGTGGGCGAGAACCTGGACGACCACGTCGAGGGCCTGGTGATGTGGGACGCGGCCCGACCGATGGTCACCACGTCGACCCAGTGGTGGGAGATCGGGCTGTTCACCCGCACCCAGCCCGGCCTGGACCGGCCGGACCTGATGATGCACTACGGCTCGGTGCCGTTCGACCTGAACACGGTCCGCTGGGGCTACCCGAGCACGGACAACGGGTTCTGCTTGACGCCGAACGTCACCCGGGGCCGGTCCCGGGGCACCGTGAAGCTGCGCAGCCGGGACTTCCGGGACCGGGCGCGGGTCGACCCTCGGTACTTCACCGACCCCGAGGACCACGACATGACCGTGATGCTCACCGGGGTGAAGCTGGCCCGGCGGATCGCGGAGCAGCCGTCGCTGAAGGAGTGGATCACCAAGGAGCTGGCCCCGGGGCCGGACAGGGTGACCGACGACGAGATCATCGACTACATCAGCAAGACCCACAACACCGTCTACCACCCGGCCTGCACCGCCAAGATGGGCCCGGACAGCGACCCGATGGCCGTGGTGGACCCGCAGCTGCGGGTGCGCGGGGTGCAGGGCCTGCGGGTGGCGGATGCGTCGATCATGCCGTTCCTGCCGGCGATCAATCCCAACATCACCTGCATGATGATCGGCGAGAAGGCGGCCGACCTGATCAGGAGCTGACCCGCACGGCACAGCGTCACCCACCCGGCACACAGCGTCGTGTCGCCACACGAGGTTGGGGCCTGCGTGGCGCGACCTGGCGGTGTGTGCCGTGCGTGCTGCGCCAGGGTGCGGCGTGCTGCGCGAGGATTCCGCGTATGGATGTTCGGCAGTTGGAGTACTTCCTGGCGGTCGTCGACCACGGCGGGTTCAACCGGGCGGCGCGGGCCCGCTACATCGCCCAGCCGTCACTGTCCCAGGCGATCCGGCTGCTCGAACGGGATCTCGGCAGCGACCTGTTCCACCGGTTCGGCCGCCGGGTGGTGCTCACCGAGGCCGGTCGGGCGCTGGTCGAGCCGGCCCGGGAGGTGGTGCGCGGGCTGGGTCTGGCCCGGGCCAGCGTCGAGGCGGTGAACGGGCTGGTGACCGGCCGGGTGGAGATCGCCGCGATGCCGTCGCAGGCCGTGGACCCGCTGAGCCGCATGATCGGCGGCTTCGCCGAGCGGTTCCCCGGCGTCTCGGTGGCGGTGCGGGCCGCGTTCACCGCGCGCGACGTGCTCGAGTCGGTGCGCACCGGGGTCACCGAGCTCGGTCTGCTGGCCAGCGTGGAACCGATCGCGGCGGGCGGCCTGGAGCTGCACCCGGTGGCCCGGCAACGGTTCGTGCTGATCACACCGCCGGACGCGCCGTTCCCGACGGACCGGGCGGTGCGGCACGCACAGCTGGCCGGGCAGCGGTTGATCGCGGGGCAGCCGGGCACCGGCATGCGGACGGTGGTGGACACGATCCTGGCCGCCGCGACGGGCGCGACCGTCGTCGTGGAGACCGAGCACCGGGAGACGATCCTGCCGCTGGTGCTGGGTGGCACCGGCCTGACCGTGCTCGCCGACTCCTGGGCCGCGCTGGCCCGCCGCGCCGGTGCCCGGGTGCTGGACCTCGACCCGGTGACCTACCTGGACGTGGCTCTGGTTGCCCGCCCGGACAGCCTGACCCCGGCGGCGCGGGAGTTCCTCGCCGTTGCCCGCGCGGTGGTGGCCGACCCCGGGGCGCCGCCGGCGGTGCCCTCGGCCCAGCCCGCCGATCGGTAGGCACTGCCTATCAGGTAGTTCGGCACCCCGTCTTGGACGGACCCGGCCCGGAGTTGATGTGATGTAGGCATGTCCAGCACCCACCGCATCGCAGTCATCCCAGGGGACGGAATCGGGCAGGAGGTCTGTCCGGCCGCCCGCGAGGTCCTCGACGCCGTCGGCGGCCGCCACGACGTGACGTTCCGCTACGACGAGTTCGACTGGTCCTGCGCGCGGTACCAGCGCGAGGGCGCCATGATGCCGGCGGACGGCCTCGAGCAGGTCCGCCAGCACGACGCCATCTTCCTCGGCGCGGTCGGCGCGCCCGGTGTGCCGGACCACGTGTCGCTGTGGGGGCTGTTGATCCCGATCCGGCGAAGCTTCCGGCAGTACGTGAACTTGCGCCCGATCAAGGTCTTCGAGGGCGTGCCCAGCCCGCTGCGCAACGCCAACCCGGGTGACGTCGACCTGGTGGTGGTCCGGGAGAACATGGAGGGCGAGTACAGCGAGGTCGGCGGCCGCTACGGGCGCGGCTTCCCGGAGGAGATGGCGCTGCAGGAGGCGGTCTTCACCCGGGCCGGGGTGACCCGGATCGCGGACTACGCATTCGAGCTGGCCACCCGGCGCGGCAACCGGCTCACCTCGGCGACCAAGTCCAACGGGATCGTGCACACCATGCCGTTCTGGGACGAGATCGTCGCGGAGCGGGCCGCCGGGTACCCGGGCGTGAGCTGGAACTCCGAGCACATCGACGCGCTGGCCGCCAAGCTGGTGCTCGACCCGGCCCGGTTCGACGTGATCGTGGCCTCCAACCTGTTCGGCGACATCCTCAGTGACCTGGCCGCGGCGCTGGCCGGCAGCATCGGGATGGCGCCGGCCGGCAACATCAACCCGGAGCGGGAGTTCCCGTCCATGTTCGAGCCGGTGCACGGGTCCGCGCCGGACATCTTCGGGCAGGGCATCGCCAACCCGATCGGCGCGATCTGGACCGCCGCGATGATGCTTGAGCACCTGGGCCACCCGGCCGCCGCCCACGAGGTGCTTGCCGCGATCGCCGGCGTGCTGGCCAAGACCGACCTGCGCACCCCCGACCTGGGCGGCAGCGCCACCACGACCGAGTTCACCGCCGCCGTCCTGCAGTTCCTCGGCGGCTGACCGCCCGTGGCCCTACCACTGCCGGCGGAGTTCAGCCCGAGTGGGGCACCGGCTGGCGCTGGACGAGCCGTCCGCCGTGACCCGGCTCGCGGTACTGGACATCGTGCCGACCCGGCATGTCTTCCGGCACGCGGACGCCGCGTTCGGGCTCGGCCACTACCACTGGTTCTTCCTGGCCGCCGGCAATGGCATCCCCGAGCGCCTCCTCGGCGGTGACCCTGCCGGAGGAGGCGCCCGGCGAGGTGGCCGAGGAGCTGGCCGCCCGGCTCGCGTGAGTTACCCACCGATGTGACCTCTGTCAAGGGCGCTTGCGCCGATATAAGGCGCGCGCAATGATTGCAGAAGCCGTATAAAGGCGGACGCACTGCGACGGAGGGTTTGGACATGCCTATCGGGCTTCTCGCCCTGGCACTGGGGGGCTTCGGTATCGGGCTCACCGAGTTCGGGATCATGGGTCTGCTGCCCCAGGTGGCGGCGGACTTCGGGGTTTCCGAGCCGGTCGCCGGGTATCTGATCTCGGGTTACGCGTTGAGTGTCGCGGTCGGCGGCATCGCGCTGACCGCGGCGATCACCCGGTTCGACCGCAAGAAAGTACTGCTCGCGCTGATGGTGCTGTTCATCGCGGGCAACCTGATCTCCGCTCTCGCGCCGACCTACTCGGTGCTGATGGTCGGCCGGATCGTGGCGGCGCTGTGTCACGGCGCGTTCTTCGGCGTGGGTTCCGTGGTGGCCGCCGACATGGTCGCGCCGAACAAGCGGGCCGGCGCCATCGCGCTGATGTTCACCGGGCTCACCGTGGCCAACGTCCTCGGGGTGCCACTGGGCACGCTGCTCGGTCAGCAGCTCGGCTGGCGTTCGACGTTCTGGGCGATCACGATCATCGGCATCGTCGCGCTGGCCGGCATCCGGCTGCTGGTCCCGCCGACGCCGGCCCCCGCGGAGACCAGCCTGCGCACCGAGCTGGGTGCGTTCCGCCGGCCGCAGGTCTGGATCTCCGCGGCCGTCACCGTGCTCGGCTTCGGCGGCATGTTCGGCGGGTTCACCTACATCGCGTTCACGCTCACCGAGGTCAGCGGGTTCGCCACCACCTCCGTGCCCTGGCTGCTGGTGCTGTTCGGGGCTGGCATGTTCGTGGGCAACTTCGTCGGCGGCAAGCTCGCCGACCGGGCCCTGAACACCTCGTTGATGGTGATTCTGGCGCTGCTGACCGTCGTACTCGTGGTGTTCGCGCTGACCGCGCAGAGCAAGGTGATGACGATCGTGTCGCTGCTGCTGATGGGCGCCGTCGGGTTCGCCTCCGTGGCCGGGCTGCAGCTGCGGATCATGGGCTACGCCCAGGACGCGCCGACGATGGCGTCCGGTGCCAACATCGCGGCCTTCAACATCGGCAACGCCCTCGGCGCCTGGCTGAGTGGGCTGGCCATCGGCGCCGGGTTCGGGTTCGTCTCGCCGCTCTGGGTGGGGGCCGGGGTCACCGTCGCCGGACTGGTCGTGCTGGTGGCCGGCTCGGTGCGACCGAGCCGCCCGGTGCCGGATGCCGCCGCCGCTGTCACCGGCTGAGCCGATGCGGTCGAAGTACCGCGTCGGCCGGCAGTTGCGGACGCGGGTAGTCATCGTGGCGCGCTACCGTGAAGGCCGACCTGCCGAAGGAGGAGACCGTGTCGCTGGCTGACAACGAAGTCGAGGCCCAGGTGCACGGCTGGCGGCTGCTCGCCGTCCTGCACGCCCGGATCGAGGCGCGGCTGGAGCGAGTACTGCAGGCCCGGCACGAGCTGAGTGTGAGCGAGTACGGCGTGCTGGAGCTGCTGTCCCGGCAGGAGGAACACCACCTGCGGATGGGGCAGCTGGCCACCGCGATGGCGTTGAGCCAGAGCGCCACCACCCGGCTGGTCAACCGGCTCGAGGACCGCGGCCTGCTGGCCCGGTACCTGTGCCCGACCGATCGGCGGGGGATCTACAGCGAGGTCACGCGGGCCGGGTTCGAGCTGCTGGACCGGGCCCGGCCGGAGCACAACGCCACCTTGCGGGCGGCGCTGACCGAGGCCGCGCTGAACCCGGAGATGGCCCACCTGGTCGCCGCCATCGGGGTGGCCGAGGGCGAGCCGCTCGTCGCGGGCTAGCGGCCGGCTCGGGACACTGGTGTCCCGAGCCCGCTCGCGGGCCTACTTGGCGGTGCTGTCCTTGAGCATCGCCGGGACGGTGCGGACCAGGATCGACAGGTCGCCCACCAGGTTCCGGGTGTGTACGTAGGCCAGGTCGAGGTGCAGCATCTCGAGGGTGCCCATCGCGCTGCGGCCGCTGACCTGCCACAGGCCGGTCAGGCCGGGGCGGACCGAGAACCGCGGTCGGAACTCGGCGGGGAACATCCGGGCTTCCCATTCCAGGCAGGGCCGGGGCCCGACCAGCGCCATGTCGCCGAACAGCACGTTGATCAGCTGAGGTAGCTCGTCGAGGCTGGTCTTGCGCAGGAAGTTGCCGACCTTGGTGACCCGGGGGTCGTTGTCCAACTTGAAGCTGCCGTTGACCGAGGTGTCCTCGCCGCGCAGTTCGGCGGCGATGAGCTCGCGGAGCATCTCGTCGCCCACGCCGGTGCGCATGGTGCGGAACTTGTACATGGTGAACGTCCGTCCACCGAAGCCGACCCGCTGCTGCCGGAACAGCGCCGGGCCCTCACTGGTACAGCGGATCACGATCCCGATCACGAACATCGGGATCGCCATCACGAGCAGGCCGATCCCGGCCACCGTCAGGTCGATCGCACGGCGCGCGACCGATTCCCACGACGTCGCCAGGAAGGCGCTGCTGATACCAGCGTCCCTAGCGTCACCTCCGAGGGTGACCATCAAATCCTCCTGCCCTGGCGATACCCCGTGCGCGGCGGTACCCCGCCGAGATCGGGCTCCACAGGGCACCCGGACCGGTAGCCGGCACCGAGCGTGTGGAACCCGAGCTGTCCATCTCAACGACCGTGACGGCCGGAGGTATCTCTCCGTGTGCGAATGCGGCCACAATCGTGACTGAACGTAGATCGAGTACGAGGTCGGCGGCGTCCCGTTGCCGCCTGGACCTGGCCATCTCGACCACTGCCACCGTTCCTGCTCCCCGTTGAGTGCCACACCATCGACTGGCTGCACATGTCTCCACTACAGGGTGACATAGAGTACGGCTAGTTCTCAACTGAGATACTTCTCATGACGAGATTCGCTACTGAGAGTTCTCCCGACTGAGGTTTCTGAGAGCATCACTCGAACGAGCGGTTGCCGCGTCACGCCGTGGAGTGATCGCGCTAGTAGCTTGATCGACGTGGAGCGCAGAGCCGGGACCGCGCGGTTCGACGGGCGCGTCGCGGTCGTCACCGGGGCGGCCCGGGGCATCGGGGCAGCCACCGCACACCGCCTTGCCGCCGAGGGCGCCGCGGTCGCCCTGCTGGACCTGGACCAGCCCGACGAGACCTGTGCCACCGTCACGGCGGCGGGCGGCCGGGCTGTCCCGATCCGCTGTGACGTGAGCTCGGAGCTGGCCTGGGCCGACGCGGTCGGGCGGTGCCGGGCCGAGCTGGGGCCGGTGGATGTGCTGGTGAACAACGCCTACACGGTCGAGGTGCTGCCGGCGCACGAGCTCAGCCTCGCGTCCTGGGAGCACCAGCTCACGGTGAACCTGACCGGAGCGTTCCTGGGCGTCCGGGCCTGCCTCGGCGATCTGCGTCGACACCGGCGGGGCGCGGTGGTGCTGACGTCGTCGGTGCATGCGCTGGTCGGGCTCCCCGGCCGGCCCGCCTACGCGGCGAGCAAGGCGGGACTGACCGGCCTGGCGCGGCAGCTCGCGGCCGAGTACGGCGCCGACCTGCGGGTGAACTCGGTACTGCCCGGGCCGGTGCTCACCGCCGCGTGGGACGGCATCGGGCCCGACGAGCGGGCGGCCAGCGCGGCACAGACGGTGCTCGGCCGCCTCGGTGACCCGGCCGAGGTCGCCGCCGCCATCGCGTTCCTGGCCAGCGATGACGCCTCCTTCGTGACCGGCGCGGCACTCGTGGTGGACGGCGGTTGGAGCGTCTACAAGACGTCCTCCTGAACAGGGCGACCCGGGACGACCCCGCCGACAATCGAGGGAGCGACAATCTCCGGAGCGGCGAACGAGCAGCGGAGGGCCACACCGACGTGAAGATCACGGCTGTCGAGACGTTCCTGGTGCCGCCGAGGTGGCTGTTCTGCCGGGTGGCGACCGACGACGGCCTGGTCGGCTGGGGTGAGCCGGTGGTCGAGGGCCGGGCCGAGACGGTCCGCGCGGCGGTCGGCGAGCTGTCCGAGCTGCTGCTGGGCCACGACCCCCGGCGCATCGAGGACCTGTGGCAGACGATGACCAAGGCGGCGTTCTACCGGGGCGGCCCGGTGCTGTCCAGTGCGGTGGCCGGCGTCGACCAGGCGCTCTGGGACATCCTCGGCCGCTCGCTGGGGGTGCCGGTGCACCAGCTGCTCGGCGGGGCGGTGCGCGACCGGGTGCGGGTCTACGGCTGGATCGGCGGTGACGAACCGGCCGAGGTGGCCGACGCGGCGGCCGCTCAGGTCGAGGCGGGGTTGACCGCGGTGAAGATGAACGCCAGTGGGCGGATGAGCAAGCTGCCGACCGCCGCAGAGACCGCCGAGGTGGTGGCGCGCCTCGCCGCTGTGCGCGACATGGTGGGGGAGCACCGCGACGTTGCGGTCGACTTCCACGGCCGGTTCACCGTGGCCGCCGCCCGGCGGGTGATCCCGCTGCTGGCGCCACTGCATCCGCTGTTCGTGGAGGAGCCGGTGCTGCCCGAGTTCGGTCACCGGCTGGCTGACGTGGTGGCGGTCTCGCCGGTGCCGGTGGCCTGCGGGGAGCGGCTGTTCTCCAGGACCGACTTCCTGCCGGTACTGGGCGCCGGGGTCGCTGTGGTGCAGCCCGACCTCTCGCACGCCGGCGGGATCTCCGAGGTACGCCGGATCGCCTCGCTCGCCGAGACCTACGACGCGCTACTCGCCCCGCACTGCCCGCTCGGGCCGATCGCGCTCGCCGCGAGCCTGCAGGTCGCGTTCGCCACGCCGAACTTCCTGATCCAGGAGCAGAGCATCGGGATCCACTACAACAGGGATGCGGAGCTGCTGGACTACGTCCTGGACCGGGCGCCGTTCGCCTTTCCGGACGGGTACGTGCGGGTCACCGATGCGCCCGGGCTCGGGGTGGACATCGACGAGGCCCAGGTCCGCCGTGCGGACGCGGTCGGGCACCACTGGCGGCCGCCGCGGTGGCGGCACGAGGACGGATCGTTCGCCGAGTGGTGAGCGGGTGTGACGAGAGATCGGGAGGGCCGCTGCGCGGTGACGGATTCTGAGGCCAGCACGGACGGGTGGACGGCGGTGCCCGGCGAGCGGTTCGCGCTCGGGGAGGGGCTGCGTGACGTCGGCGATCATCTGATCATGGTGGACATCCTCACCGGGCGGTTGTTGGCGCTGCCGGCGGACCTGGCCGGGCCGCCCAGGGTGCTCCTGGAGTTGGCCGACCCGCTGGGCGCGGTCGCTCCGCTGGCCGGTGGCGGCTGGGTCGCGGCCACCGGCACCGGGATCGCCCTGATCGGAGCCGGTGCCGGTGCCGGAGCCGCCGGTGAGGTGCACTGGCTGGCCCGGCCGGAGGACGGTGCGCCGCACCGGATGCGGATGAACGACGGGGTGGCCGACCCGAGCGGCCGGTTCTGGGCCGGGTCGATGGCCTACGACACCGCCGAGGGAGCGGGCGCGCTGTACCGGGTGGACGTCGACGGCTCGGTGCACCGGGTGGTCGGTGAGCTGACGGTGCCCAACGGGCCGGCGTTCACCCCGGACGGCGAGCTGATGTACCTGGCCGACAGCGCGCGCGGGGTGATCTACCGGTACCCGGTGGACCCGCGCACCGGCGGGCTCGGCCGGCACACCGAGTTCGCCACGGTGGCCGATGGCAGCCCGGACGGCATGACGGTGGACGCCGAGGGCTACCTGTGGTCGGCGATCTGGGGTGCGGGTGAGATCCGGCGGTTCAGCCCGACCGGCTCGGTGGACCGGGTGCTGGCGATCCCGGCCGGCCAACCGACCAGCGTGTGCCTGTCGGGCGGGCGGCTCGTGGCCACCTCGGCCACGGTCGGCCTGGTCGAACCGGCCGAGTCCGACGGGGCGGTGCAGCACATTCCGGTGCCGGTCCGCGGTGTCCCGGCGGCACGGGCGGGCATCGCCGCCGCGAGGTAGCTTCGCGGTATGAGGATTCTGGTCGTCGGGGCCGGTGCCACCGGCGGCTTCTTCGGGGCGCTGCTGGCGCGGGCCGGTCGGGACGTCACGTTCCTGGTGCGGCCGGTGCGGGCGGCGCTGCTGCGGGAGCGTGGGCTGCGCGTCGTGGGTCTCGGTGAGCAGCTCGAGCTCGAGCCGAAGCTGGCGCTGGCCGCCGACCTGACCGCGCCGTTCGACCTGGTGCTGGTGACCGTCAAGGAGGCCGGGCTGGACGGCGCCATCGCCGACCTGGCCCCGGCGGTCGGGCCGGACACGCTGATCCTGCCGGTGCTCAACGGGATCCGGCACGTGGACGCGCTGGTCCAGCGGTTCGGCGAGCGCGCGGTGCTCGGCGGGGTCGCGTTCGTGGCCACCACCATCGACGCCAACGGTGATATCGAGCGGCTGGCGGACCTGGGCAGCCTGATCTACGGTACCCGCGACGGGCAGCCCGACCCTCGGCTGGACGAGGTGCACCGCACGCTGAGCGGCGCCGGGTTCGGCGCCGAGCTGTCCACCGACATCACCACCGCGATGTGGTCCAAGTGGGTCTTCATCGCCAGCATCTGCGCGGTGACCTGCCTGATGCGCGGCACGATCGGTGAGGTCGAGGCGGTGCCGGGCGGCGCCCGGTTCGCCGAGGCCGTGGTGGCGGAGGCGGCGGCCGTGGCGGCGGCAGCGGGCCACCCGGTGCCCGAGGCCAGCCTGGCCGACGCGCGCGCCCACGTGACCCAGAAGGGCTCGCCGTTCGCGTCGTCGCTCTACCGCGACCTGACCGGCGGGATGGACGTGGAGGTCGAGCAGATCCTGGGGGACCTGGTGGCCCGGGCGGCCGCGTCGGGTGTGCCGGTGCCGCTGTTGGAACTGGTCACGATGCAGCTGCGGGTGTACCGGAACCGACTGCGCCGGACCGCGCCGGCGGCGGGCTGACCAACCGGCCCTGGTTCAGGTACACCACCTCGTCGGCCAGCGCCGCCACCAGCGGGTCGTGGGTGATCAGCACCGTGGTGCGGTTCAGGGTCAGCCGGGCCAGCACGGCGAGCAGCTCGTCGCGCGCCCGCCCGTCCAGCCCGGTGGTCGGCTCGTCGAGCAGCAGGACCTCGGCGTCCCGCAGCAGGGCCCTGGCCAGCGAGATGCGCTGGCGCTGCCCACCGGACAGCAACCGGCCGCGTTGCCCCACCGGGGTCAGGTATCCCTGGGGCAGCCGCCGGACGAACTCGTCCGCGCCCGCCGCGCGGGCCGCCGCCATCACCTCGCCCGGAGTCGCACCGGGTCGCCCGATCAGGATGTTCTCCGCGACCGGGACGTCGAAGAGCGTCGCCTCCTGGGGGACCAGGGCGATCCGCGCGCGCAGCGCGTCCGGGTCGATCAGGCGCAGGTCGCGCTCGTCGAGGCGGATGGTGCCGCCGGTGGGGTCGTCGAAGCGCAGCAGCAGCCGCAGCAGCGTCGACTTACCGGAACCGCTGGGTCCGAGCACCGCGACGCACCTGCCGCGCGGGACCGCGAAGCTGACCTCGCTGACCGCATCGACGCCCTGGCCCGGGTAGCTGAACCGAACCCGGTTGAACTCGAGACCACGCCGTACCGGCCCGGCCGGTGGGCCCTCGGTGACGGGTCGAGCGGCCAGCGCGGGGCGAACCAGTTGGGGGGTCGGGGTCGGCTTCTGGTCGAGCAGGTCGATGACCCGCTCGGCGCCCGCGGTGGCCGCGTACACCGTGGTGGCCAGCCCGGCCAGGCCACGGGCCGGCGCATAGAGCTGGCTGACGTAGATCAGGAACGCCAGTAGGTCGCCCAGGGTGAGCCGGTGGTTCATCAGCTCGACCAGGCCTAGACCGAGGATGACCAGCACCCCGGCCACCTCGAACAGGTCGGTGACCGGCGAGAACAGCGCGCGGATCCGGGTGGCGGCCAGTTCGGCGCCGCGGGCCGCGTTGCTCTGCACGCCGAACCGGGCGATCTCGCGCGGTGCCATCCCGTAGGCCTGCACCAATGCCATGGCACCCAGGTTCTCTTCGGCGACCGCGCCGATCTGGCCACCGCGGCGGCGAACCTCCCGCGCGGCCCGCCGGCTGCGGGTGGCGAAGAACCGGGAGCAGAGCGCGAAGATGGGCATCGCAATCAGTGCGGCGAGCGTGAGGTGCCAGTTCAGATAGAAGAGGATCCCGCCATAGATGACGATTTTGAGGATATTGGCCACTGCGCCGGTCGCGCCGGTGAGCAGTAGGTCCTCAATAGCGTTGATGTCCGAGGTCAGCCGGGAAATGGTGTCACCGATCGGACGTCTTTCGAAGAAATGCAGGGGGAGCGACTGCAGGTGACTGAAAACACGCATGCGCAGCCGGTGCAGGAATCCCTCACCCATCCATGCGGCGAGATACTGGTCGGTGAAGGTGACCAGCCCGAGTGCCACCGTGATCCCGGCGTACCCGGCGGCGAGCTTGCCGAAGAGCGCCGGGTTCGGCGGGGTCAGCACGTCGTCGACCAGGATCTCGAAGAGCCAGATCGCGGCGGCGTCCAGACCCTGGCCGATGGCGATCACGAACAGGGCCAGCAGCAGCCACCAGCGGTACGGCCGCAGCTGCGGCCAGAACCGGCGGAGGATCAGCCGCATCGCCTGGGTGGGCGCGGCGGGTACCACCGGTTCCGCCGACGGTTCCGACTCGACCGGCTCGATCGGCCGATTAGCCAGTTCAGAGCCAGCTGACCGGGCCGGTTTCGCGGTACGGGGGTGCTGGGTCGCCGGCCGGGCCCCCGGCTGAGCCGGCGCCGGGGCGGGGCCGATCCGGGTGATCGGCACCGTCGGCGTCCGATCGGTGGCGGACCTGGCCTGTGTCATGTGATCTACAACCGCTCTGTCTCGGTCGGGCCCGCGGTGGCGGACCGGCTGCCCGGTCCGCCACCGCCACTCGTGGTTACCTGTGCCGGTCTCCGCGACGGTGGTTGTCGTACCTGTCGTACATGTCCTCACCGCGGTTGGGCCGGCGGCGGTCGTCATTGCGTCGGCCCGGGGTCCACCTGAATTGGTCGCTGACGCGTGCCATAACTCTGTCCTCCATCTTGCGGGGGAGCCGTTCCGTGCGGCCCTGATTAGTAACCTACTCCTCGCTGAATTAACTGGTTGCTAACTCTGAGCCTTCACAGCTAACGCGTAGCGACTGCCTCAGGAGCTGATAGGTGATCGACTCGCCGGGTGTCGGCTGACCCATTGTCCTCGCCCTGAATATGCGCGCCATAAGTTAAAGGTGTGTGAATCGGCCGGTGCCTGAAGAACTGGGCGCGCGCCGTGCGCCACCAGGATCTACGTTGGTGTGACCGAGGTGGGCGTGGCGGGAAGGGCGAAGATCGGATGACGGGTACGACAGGTGCGGCGGATGCGGTGACGACTCCCAAGGTCGCCGTGGTGTTCTACAGCGCCACCGGCAACGTGGCCGCGCTGGCCGAGGCGGTGGCGGAGGGCGCCCGCAAGGAGGGCGCCGAGGTGCGGGTGCGCCCGGTGCCGGAGCTCGCGCCGCCCCAGGCGATCGCCAGCAACCCGAGGTGGCAGACCTGGGTGGACACGAATCCCTACGAGCAGCCGGCCACGCTGGACGACCTGGACTGGGCGGACGGCATCGCGCTGGGCAGCCCCACCCGGTTCGGCGGCCCGGCGGGGCAGCTCAAGGAGTTCCTGGACACCACGGGTGGGCTGTGGGCGAAGGGCAAGCTGATCGACAAGGTGGGCACCGCGTTCACCAGCTCGTCCACCAAGCACGGCGGCCTGGAGTCGACGATCCTGGCGATGAACAACGTCTTCTACCACTGGGGCTCGATCGTGCTGCCGCTCGGTTACTCCGACCCGGCCGTGATGGAGTCGGGCAACCCGTACGGCGGGTCGTTCGTGTCCCGCAAGTCTGCCGCCCCGGACGAGGAGGCGCTGGCGGCCTGCCGGGTACAGGGCGCCCGGCTCGCCAGGATTTCCCGCTACGTGGCCGCTGGCCGGGCCGGCGATCTCGAATAGGGTGGGGCAATGGCAGCGTCGCCGAACCTTCGTCGATGTGGATGGCTCCGATGAGCGGCCGGTTCGAGGGGCAGGTCGCCCTGGTCACCGGTGGGGCGTCGGGTATCGGCGCGGCGATCGTCGCTCGACTGCTCGGTGAGGGCGCCCGGGTACTGGCCGCGGACATCAACGCGGACGCGCTGGCCGAGGCCGAGGCGAAGGGCCCCCGGACGCTCGCGGTGGCCGTCGCCGACGTCACGGTGGACGACCAGGTGCGGGATGCCGTCGCCACCGCGATCAGCAGGTTCGGACGGCTCGACCTGGCGTTCAACGTGGCCGGGGCAGCCCGGTTCGGCAGCATCCTGGACGGCACAGTGGAGGACTGGTCGGCCACCGTCGACCTGCTGCTGAAGGGCACCTACCTGGGCACCCGGCACGCCGCGCTGGCGATGCGGGAGGGCGACCGGGGCGGCGCGATCGTGAACGTCGCCTCGCTCAACGCGCACGTCCCGCTCTGGGGCGCCAGCTCGTACGCGGCCGGCAAGGCCGGCGCGGAGAACTTCACCAAGGGCGCCGCGCTGGAGCTGGCCCCGTACCGGGTTCGGGTGAACGCCGTGCTGCCTGGGCTGGTGGAGACCCCGCTGACCGCCCCGCTGCTGGCCATCCCGGGGCTGCGCGAGGACTACCTGCGCCGGATTCCACTGGCCAGGGCGGCGGATCCGGACGACATCGCCGGTCCGTGCGTGTACCTGGCCAGCGACGACGCCCGCTACATCACCGGCACCAGCCTGGTGGTCGACGGCGGCTGGGAGATCACCAACTACCCGGACCTGAGCCAGTACCTCTGAGCCAGTACCTCTGAGCCAGTACTTCAGTGGGCGGCCCGGCCGGCGGGTAGCGTGAACACCCGGGCGGCCGCGCGGCGCCGGGTAGTAGCGGGGCAGGTAGGCCGAGGTGTCCAGGTAGACGTTGTCGTGCTTCCAGACCACCCCGATCATCTCGTTGGTCCACGGGTGGCCGATGTGCCCGCCGACGATGACCAGCTCGGGGAAGTCCAGGGCGCCCGGTCGGCGGTACCGGACTTCTCCAGCAGCCGCCGTACCTCCGGCATCGGCAGCCGGTCCCGCGCGGCGACGAAGTTGGGCTGCGCCCACCCGTCGATGATCATGATTGGTGCTCCTGGAACAGACGGGTGCCCGGCGGGGGTGCTGGGTACGCACCGCCCGCCGGGCACCCGGCGGAACGAACTGGTGTGTGGCTACAGGCTGACCGTGGTCCGGTCCTTCTCCTCCAGCGGCACGACGCCGAGCGGGGCGTCCGGGTCGACCTTGTAGGTCAGCACCCGCTTGTAGCCCTGCTTCTTCTCCATACCGCTCTTGCGCCAGGCGGCGGTCAGGCCGACCTTCGCCCAGAACGCCGGGCCGTCCAGCGAGCTGGACTTCGGCGCCCAGTGCGCGTTGTTGCGCAGGACGCCGTTGCCGTAGTGCATCGCGTAGGAGCGGCGGATCTTGCTGGTCCAGTGCTCGGTGGTCAGCGAGACGCTGAAGCCGTCGAGGTTGCTGACCCGGTGCGGCCCGTTCAGCGCCCAGTGCAGCATGTCGCCGGGCTCCATGTCGTAGACCTCGGCGTAGTCGTCGAACCACGGCTGGTACGACAGGTCCTCGAGGGACAGGCTGCGCACCACGTTCTCCACCTCGGTCGGCGGCAGGAACGGCTCGGTGGGCGGGTAGATCCAGATCCGCTTGCGGCCGCGGATCTGCCAGAGCGCCTGGCCGGGGACGTCGAAGTGGTAGAACACCCGCGCGGTCGGCGACGAGATCAACAGACCCAGCTTGCGCTTGAAGGTCTTGAAGTCCGGGAGCGTGCCCTCCAGCTCGCCGTACATCTGGTCGAGCAGGTCCGCGAACCGGGGGTCGGCCTTCTCGATGGCCATCATGTTGATCCAGACGCGCCCGCCGCGCACCGCATCGAGCACCTTGGCGCCGGGCTGACCGGCCCGGTCGACGTGGCCCCAGGTGGAGACGTCGTCGCCCATGGTGGTGATGTCGATGTGCTTCGGGTCGATCCGCTCGACCAGGTTGGCCAGCGATTCGTCCGAGAAGAGGTCCTCCCGCTGAGCCAAGTTGTGCCGCAACTTGACGGTGTGGTTGCCCCAGAGCTGGATATCGCGAGGTGCGATGGTGTCGAAGACGCGTGGCACGACGAAGAACTCCCCTGTAGAGACGCACGTGATCTATGTAGGTCTGCCTTACCTAGTTCAACGCGGTTCGCGCTGGAACGTTACTTACCCGGGCGGTTGTGGCCAGCGTCTCGTGCGGTCGACCGCCTCGCGTCGCGACAGTACTCGCGCGTTTCTGAAGCATCCACGGGCCCGGCTCAGGTGCGCGTCAGACGACCGCGTCGCGGCGTAGCTGGTCGACCTGGTCGGGGGAAAAGCCCAGCTCAGCGAGTATCCGGTCGGTGTGCGCGCCGAGTGCGGGGATCGCTCCCATGCTCGGTTCCCAGCCGGTTACCACCGGTGGCGGCAGCAGCGCGGCGATCGGTCCGGCCGGTGTTTCGACGGTGCGCCAACGGTTGCGTTCTCTCAGGTGCGGGTGCGCAACCACCTCGGTCGGGGTGTTGTGGCGGGCGTTGCCGATCCCGGCCGCGTCGGCGGCGGCCTGGATGTCGGCCAGCGGGCGCTCGGCGCACCAGGTGCCGATCACGGTGTCCAGCTCGGCCCGGTGCGCGAGGCGGTCCCCGTTGTGGGCGTAGCGGGGATCGGCGGCCAGCTCGTCGCTGCCGAGTACCCGCGCGGCCAGCCGGCGCCACTCGGCGTCGTTGGTGGTGCCCAGCACCACGGTCTGCCCGTCCGAGGTCCGGAACGCCCCGTACGGCGCCACCGCGGGCGAGCTGAACCCGTTCGGTGCCTGGTCGCGGCCGCTGTGCTGGGCATGGTTCAGGGCGTAGCCCATGAACTCCATCATCGAGTCGAACATGCTGACCGAGATGGCCGACCCGCGCCCGGTGCGGTCCCGGTCGTAGAGCGCGGCCAGCGTGGCGGAGAAGGCGTACATCGCGGTGCCCACGTCGGCGATCGGGATGCCCGGCTTGGCCGGCTGCCCGGGCCACCCGGTGATCGCGCAGGAGCCGGCCTCGGCCTGGGCGAGCAGGTCGTAGGCGCGCTTGTGCTCCAGGGTGCCGCCGGTGCCGTAGCCGGAGATCGTCACGGTGATCAGCCGGGGGTAGCGGCCGGCCAGCGCGCCTGCGCCCAGTCCGAGCCGGTCGACCGCGCCCGGTCCCAGGTTGCTGACCAGCACGTCCGCCTCGGCCAGCAGCTGGTGCAGCACGGCGATGCCGGACTCGGACTTCAGGTCGAGGGTGAGCGACTCCTTGCCCCGGCTGACCCAGACGAAATGCGCGGCCAGGCCCCGCACGACGTCGTCGTAGTCCCGGGTGAAGTCGCCGCGCCCCGGCGGTTCGATCTTGATGACCCGGGCGCCGTAGTCGGCCAGGTGGCGGGTGCACAGCGGGGCCGAGACCGCCTGCTCCAGGGTCGCCACCAGCACGCCGTCCAGCGGGCGGCGCGGTCGGTCGGTGTCGGTGTCGGTGTCGGTGTCGGTGTGCACGGCCATACTCTCGCCCATGAGCCCCGAGGTGCTCGCCCCGAAGGCGCTGAACCGGGCGCTGCTGGCCCGCCAGCTGCTGCTGCGCCGGGTCCGCCGCCCGGTCGCCGACGTGCTCACCCACCTGGTCGGGATGCAGGCGCAGGCGCCCGATGCGCCGTACTACGGTCTCTGGTCGCGCCTGGACGGGTTCCGGCCCGCCGAGCTGGTCGAGCTGCTCACCAGCCGGCGCGCGGTCCGGGCGACGATGATGCGCGGCACGCTGCACGCGGTGACCTCGGCGGACTGCCTGGCGCTGCGGATGCTGGCCCAGCCCACCCAGGAGCGCGCGGTGCGCACCAACACCGACTACGACGGTCACCGGATCGCCGGCCGGCAGCTGGGCGAGGTGCTGGCGGTCACCGCCGAGCTGCTCGCCGAGGCACCGCGCACCGCCGCCGAGCTGCGCGCCCTGCTCGCGACCCGCTGGCCCGGGGCCGACGTCGACCGGTTGGGCTTCGCGGCGCTGGCACTCACGCCGACCGTGCAGGTGCCGCCGAGGGGGATCTGGGCGGTTGGCGGGCTGCCCAGGCTGAGCACCGTGCCGGCGTGGCTCGGCGAGCCGGTGTGCCCGGAGCCGGACCCGGCCGCCCTGGTGCTGCGCTACCTCGCCGCGTTCGGCCCGGCGACGGTGTCCGACGTGGCGACCTGGTCGGGGCGGACCGCCGTGCGCCCGGTGCTCGACGAGCTGCGGCCCCGACTGCGGGTGTTCGCCGACGAGCGGGGCCGCGAGCTGTTCGACCTGCCGGATGCGCCCCGCCCGCCGGCGGCCACCGCGGCACCGGTACGGCTGTTGGCGCCCTACGACAACGTGCTGCTGGCGCACGCCGACCGGTCCCGCGTGGTGCCCGAGCAGTACCGGGTCAGGCTGAAGAGCAAGAACGCCGTCGTACCGGGCACCGTGCTGGTGGACGGTTTCGTGCGCGGGCTGTGGGCGGTGGAGCGGCCGCACGGTCAGCACCTCGGCGGGTCCGCCGTGCTGACCGTGCGGCCGTTCCGGGCGCTGGCCCCGCGCCACGGTGCCCAGCTGCGCGCGGAGGTGGAGCGGCTCGCGGAGTTCGCCGCCCAGGGCAGCCCGGTGCGGGTGGTGCTCGCCGATCCCGAGTAGGTGATCACCGGGCTGGCCCGGACCCGGCGAGGTAGCGTCCAGGGATGGTGTCGGACCCCGTGGTGGCGGCTCAGCAGGCAGGGCCGGAGTTCCCCTCGACATGGGCGCGGCTGACCCCGGACAAGCTCGCGGTGGTCGTGGTGGACGCCGAGTCGCGCCCGGTGCAGACGCTGACCTACGCCGAGCTGGACGACCGCTCGGTGCGGTGCGCACACCTGCTGCGGGCGGCCGGCCTCACCACCGGCGACCACGTCGCGGTGCTGATGGAGAACCGCACCGAGGTGTTCGAGGTGTGCTGGGCGGCGGTGCGCTCCGGGCTGTACGTGACCGTGGTGAACACCAAGCTCAGCCCGGACGAGGCCGGCTACGTGGTCGACGACAGCGGTTCCCGGGTGCTGATCACCTCGGCCGCGATGGCCGAGCTGGCCGCCGCGATCGTGCCGGCCACCCCCGGGGTGGCGCGCCGGCTCATCGTGGGCGGCGTCCTGGCTGGGCACGACGACTACGTCGCCGCGCTGGCGGCGGCGCCGAGCTCGCCGCTGCCCGGCGAGTCCGAGGGCGAGACGATGCTCTACTCGTCCGGCACCACGGGCCGGCCGAAGGGGGTCAAGCGGGCGCTCACCGGCGGCGCCGTCGGTACCGAGTTCCGGCTGAGCGCGATGGTCGGGGCGATGGGCTACGACCGCTCCACGGTCTACCTCAGCCCGGCGCCGCTCTACCACGCCGCGCCGCTGGGCTACACGATGGCGATCCACCGCCTCGGCGGCACCGCGGTGGTGATGTCGCGGTTCGACGCCGAACAGACGCTGCGCCTGGTGGCCGAGTACCGGGTCACCCACGCCCAGTTCGTGCCGACCATGTTCGGCCGGCTGCTGCGGCTGCCCGAACAGGTCCGTTCCGGCTACGACCTGTCCAGCCTGCAATCGGTGGTGCACGCCGCGGCGCCGTGCCCGGTCGAGCTCAAGCGGGCCATGATCGACTGGTGGGGCCCGATCCTCTGGGAGTACTACGCGGGCACCGAGGGCAACGGGATGACCCTGATCTCCGCCGACGACTGGCTGGCGCACCCCGGCTCGGTCGGCCGGGCCCTGACCGGCGAGGTGCACGTGGTGGGGGAGGGCGGCGGTGAGCTGCCCCAGGGCGAGACCGGCACGGTGTACTTCGGCGGCGGGGCGCGGTTCGAGTACCACAACGACCCGGCCAAGACCGAAGGCAGCTACCACCCGCTGGGCTGGAGCACCCTCGGCGACGTCGGCCACCTGGACCCCGACGGTTACCTCTATCTCACCGACCGGCTCTCCCACATGATCATCTCGGGCGGGGTGAACATCTACCCGCAGGAGACCGAGAACGTGCTCACGATGCACCCCTCGGTCGCCGACGTAGCGGTCATCGGGGTACCGGACCCGGACATGGGCGAGCAGGTCAAGGCCGTCGTGCAGCTGGTCGACCCGAGCCTGGGCAACCCGGCCCTGGCCGGGGAGCTGATCGAGTACTGCCGGGCCCGGCTGGCGCACTACAAGTGCCCGCGCAGCATCGACTTCACCGCCGAGCTGCCCAGACAGGAGAACGGCAAGCTCTACAAGCGGCTGCTCCGGGACGCCTACCGCTCCGGGCAGCCGGTCCGCTGACGGCGCGCCGGTTCTACCGGAGGGTGTGGGCTACTGCCACCACTCGGTGAGCAGGCTCAGGTGGCGGCGCATCCGGTGCCGGGCCAGACCGCCGTCGCCGACCAGCAGGGCGTCCACGATGCCCTGGTGGGCGCGGGCGACCGAGGCGTTCACCTCGGGCTGTGGCTCGGCCGGTGCGGTGCCCTTGGCCTCGCGCTGTCGCGCCCACAGCGTGATCAGGATGCGCAGGAACAGTGCCAGCACCGGGTTGCCGGCCAGTTCGGCCAGCTCCACGTGCAGCAGGTGGGACAGCTCGCCCAGGTGCGCCGGGGGCTTGCCGCCGCCGAACGGGTTCGCCGTCTCCGCGCCGTGCAGTACCGCGCGCAGCCGGCGGGCCACCTCGGGCTCGCCGACCCGGGCCGCTACCCGGTCCAGGCAGGCCAGCTCGACCGCCTCCCGCACGGCGCGCAGGTGCTCGACCTCGATGCCCTGGTAGTCCAGGTAGAGCGCCATCGCCTCGATGCTGGCGCTCGGGTCGGGTTCGGCCACCACCAGCCCGCCACCGGGGCCGCGCCGCATCCGGGCCACCGAGTGGTACTCCAGCAGCCGCACCGCCTCCCGCAGCACCGCGCGGCTGACGCCGAACCGGTCCAGCAGTGCGGCCTCGGACCCGATCACCGAGCCGACCTCCCAGCCGCCGCCGGTTATCTCGGCGAGCAGCCGCTGGGCCACCACCTCGGCCAGCTTCTGGTCCTGGGTGTGGCCGGGCGTCGGGACCGACCAGAGCGCGCTCGGTGGGTAGTTCGTGTCCGGGCGCCAGTTGATCAGGAACTCACCCAGCATCTCCAGGTGCTGGGTGACGAGATACTGGGCCGTCGGGCCGTCCCCGGCCACCACGGCGTTGACCATGGCCTCGTGCGAGATGTCCGACGAGGTGAACGCGGGATGGCGAGGGTCCTCCGGCAGGTGGTTGAGCTGGTCGCCGGCGTAGCGCCAGGTCAGCCGCAGCAGCACGTCGATGAACAGGTTCAGGGCCGGGTTGCCGGACAGCTCCGCGAGGGTCAGGTGCAGGGCGCTGCGGGCGTGCCCGTCCCGGTTGGGGCCGGCCGCGAACTCGTCGGCCAGCGCGGTGCGCAGCTCCGCGATGCCGGACTCCGTGATGGTCTCGGCGGCCAGCGCCGCGGCCAGCGGCTCGATCATCAGCCGAGCCGCGAACAGGTGTTGGATCGTGGTCCCGACGAACTCCAGGTACACCACCATCGCGCTGGTGGCGGCGCCCGCATCGGGCGCGCGGACCACCAGCCCACCGGCCGGGCCCCGGCGCATCGAGGCCACCTGGTGATGCTCGACCAGCCGGATCGCCTCCCGCAGCACCGCCCGGCTGACCTGGTATCGCTCCCGCAGCTCGGTCTCCGAACCGAGCACCTCACCGACCGGCCACCCCGTGCGCAGCACGTCCTGCTCGATCTGACGCGCCACCCGGGCGGCGAGCTTCCCGGTGCCGGCGCGCTCGGCCGCGGTCGACTCCGAGATCGCCGAGACCGCTCGTTCTCGGTGCGCGGCCGGCACGGCGGTCGGACTCACGTCGAAGTGGGCGATCAAGCGAAGCTCCTCAGGGCCGCGGGCTGGCCATTCTACGCAGCGTGCCCCCCTGAGCACGGACAGTCCAGCACGTTATATCGCCCGATCGGACGCAGCCCGATTGGGCTATGCGGCGTAAAGCAATCCCAGTTCCGCACATCGGCATCCAGGACGCGCCGATCACGCCGGAAAACGCAGGTCTGTGAGCTGTTCGGAGGCCGCCCACAGCTCCCGCTGGACCACCCGGTCGTGTGACCGGCCGCTGGAGCCCACCGGCCTCGGATGGCCGCGCATCTCGCCGGGCCCGCCCGGGCCGACGTATGTCCCGCCCGGCAGATCCACCACGGTGGCCGCGAACAGCTCGGGCAGCGCGCCCATCTCGGCGGACTGCGCGGCGACGGCGTTCACCAGGCCGGTGAACCGGTCCTGCACGGTGCCGGTGCGCCCCTGCAGGTTGGTCGCGGCGTAGCCGGGGTGCGCCGCCATCGACCGCACCGAGGACCCGGCCGCGAGCAGTCGGTGCTGCAGCTCGTAGGCGAACATCAGGTTGGCCAGCTTCGACTGGCCGTAGGCGAGCCAGCGCCGGTAGTGGCGGCGTTCCCAGTTGAGGTCGGACAGCTCGATCCCACCGATCCGGTGCAGGAAACTGGACATGGTGACCACCCGGTCGGTGACCTGGGGCAACAGCCGGCCGGTGAGCGCGAAGTGGCCGACGTGGTTGGTGCCGAACTGCATCTCGAAGCCGTCGGCGGTGCGCTGCGCGGGCACGGCCATCAGACCGGCGTTGTTGACCAGGACGTCGACCGGCCCGGTCAGGTCGGTGGCGAACGCGGCGACCGAGGAGAGGTCGGCCAGGTCGAGGGGCCGTACCTCCCAGTCGCCCGGCTGCCCGGCCATGGCCTCCTCGCCCTTGGCGGTGTTGCGGCAGGCGCAGACCACCCGGGCCCCGGCGGCGGCCAGCGCGCGGGCCGTGACCAACCCGAGGCCGCTGTTCGCGCCGGTCACCACGATGACCCGGCCGGTCTGGTCCGGAATGTCCGAGCTGCTCCACTGCATGTCCGCAGGGTAGAGACACGCGGAGTCGGCGAGCGCGGCGCCCGAGGGCCCGATAGCGTCCGGGGTAGCAGCCGGTGCTCACCCAGGAGGTCAACGATGCCCGTCCACCCGGAAGCCCAGGGGCTCCTCGACGCGCTCGCGGAGGCCGGCCTGCCGGCGACCGAGGAGATGACCGTGCCCAACGCGCGGGCCGCCACGGCGGGGTTCCTCGCACTGCAGGGCGAGCCCGTCGAGGTGGCCTCGGTGCTGGACCGCACGGTGCCCGGCCCGGCCGGGGAGATCCCGGTGCGGGTGTACACACCGGCCGGCGAGGGACCGTTTCCGGTGGTGGTCTACTTCCACGGCGGCGGCTGGGTGATCGGCGACCTCGAGGTGGTGGACCAGCCGTGCCGGCAGCTCGCCTCGGCGGCCGGCGCGATCGTCGTCTCGGTCGACTACCGGTTGGCTCCCGAGCACCGCTACCCGGCCGCCTTCGACGACAGCTACGCGGCCACCGTGTGGGTCGGCGCGCACGCCGCCGAGATCGGCGGCGACCCGGCCAGGCTCGCCGTCGCCGGGGACAGCGCCGGCGGCAACCTGGCCGCCGCGGTGGCGCTCGCCGCCCGCGACCGCGGCGGTCCCGAGCTGGCCGCCCAGCTGCTGATCTACCCGGTGACCGACTTCAACTTCGGCACCGCGTCCTATCAGGACAACCGCGAGGGCTACCTGCTGACCAAGGGCTCGATGCAGTGGTTCTGGGCGCACTACCTGGGCGCGCAGGACCTGGACAAGGACCCCTACGCCTGCCCGCTGCGCGCGGACAGCCTGGTCGGCCTGCCACCCGCGTACGTGGCGACCAGCGAGTACGACCCGCTGCGCGACGAGGGCGAGGCCTACGCGCGCCGGCTCGAGGAGGCGGGTGTCGCGGTGACCGCGAAGCGCTTCGACGGTTTGCTGCACGGCTTCTTCTGGATGTTGGCGGCAGTCCCGAGCGCGGCGGGCGTGCTGGACGACATGGTCGGCGTGCTGCGCAAGGCCTGGGCCTGAAGCGGATTTGGGTGTCCCTCGCGGCCCGGCGACGACCTAAGGTTGCCTGTCGGGCGTTCGCAACGGGGGGAACCGGATGAGCATCTCGGCTGTGCCCAGCGCACTCGCCGCGTCGGCGGTGACCAAGGCCGGCCGGCGGCTGGTCTGGCTGCTGGTGCTGCTGTACGTGATCAACTATCTGGACCGGGTCAACGTCGGGTTCGCCGCGCTGAGGATGAACGCGGACATCGGACTGAGCGCGGCCGCCTACGGCCTCGGCGCCGGGTTGTTCTTCATCGGGTACTTCCTGTTCGAGGTACCCAGCAACCTGATCATGCACAAGGTCGGCGCGAAGGTCTGGATGGCCCGGATCATGGTCTCCTGGGGCGTGTTGGCCTGTGCCATGGCGTTCGTCCAGGGCCCGGCGAGCTTCTACCTGCTCCGGGTGCTGTTGGGCCTGGCCGAGGCCGGTTTCTTCCCCGGCATCGTGCTGTACCTGACCTACTGGTTCCCCCGGGCGCAGCGGGCGAAGGTCATGTCGCTGTTCATGCTCGGGGTGCCGCTGGCCTCGGTGTTCGGCGCGCCGCTGTCGACGCTGCTGATCGCGCACGGCGCCGGCTGGTTCGGCTTCGACCAGGGCTGGCGCACGATGTTCTTCGTCGAGGGGCTCCCGGCGATCCTGATGGGGGTGCTCACGCTGGTGCTGATGCCCAGCCGCCCGGTGAACGCGCGCTGGCTGCGCCCGGAGCAGGCCGAGGCACTGACCGCCACGATCGACGCCGAGGACGCCAAACAGGTGGGCAACGAGCTCGGGGTACTGGCCAGCCTGCGCCATCCGAGGGTGGTGGCGCTCGCGGCCGTGTACTTCGGCATCGTGTTCGGCCTCTACGGCCTCGGCTTCTTCCTCCCGCAGATCGTGTCCGGCCTCCAGGACCAGTTCGGGGTGAAGTTCTCGCTGGTCCAGATCGGGCTGGTGACCGCGATCCCGTACGCCGTCGGCGCGATCGTGATGATCCTGAACGCGCGGCACTCGGACCGGACCGGCGAGCGGGTGTGGCACACCGCGATCCCGGCGTTCCTCGGCGCCGTCGGCGTGGCGATCGCGCTCTACCTGAGGACACCGACGCTCGCGGTGGCGGCGCTGTCGGTGTGCACGGCCGGCGTGCTGGCCGCGATCCCGGTGTTCTGGCAGCTGCCGTCGACGTTCCTCGGCGGCTACGGGGCGGCCGCCGGCATCGCCTTGATCAACTCGTTCGGCAACCTGAGCGGGTTCGTCGGCCCCTTCGTCACCGGGGCGCTGAAGACAGCGACCGGTGACTTCCGCTCGGGGATGTGGGTGATCGCGGCGGCGATGGCGGTGGCGGGGGTGATCGTGCTGAGCGTAGGGCGGGGTTCAGCCCGGCGGTTGCCCGCCGACGACAGCCCGCCGCCGGGCTGACCTGCGGCGCACGGCGGGGTTCAGTGGCCGGCGGCGTCCAGTCGGTCCCCGCCGAGCTCGCCCGGCCGGCCACCGGCCAGTGCGGCCACCAGGTCGGCCCGTGCGCGGGCCACCCGGGACCGGATGGTGCCCACCGGGCAGCCGCACACGGCGGCGGCGTCGGCGTAGCTCAGGTCGAGCATCTGGGTCAGGACGAACGCCTCCCGGCGGTCCTCCGCCAACCCCAGGACCAGTTCCCGCAGCAGCACCCGCTCGTCCACGCCGGGCATCGTCGGGGCCTGCTCGGGCAGCAGGTCCCAGTCCGGCTCGGCGCCGGTCCGGGGCCGACGCACCGCGGTCCGCACGTGGTCGGCGGCGGCCCGGCGGGCGATCGACAGCAGCCAGGTGCGGGCCGAGGAGCGGGCCGCGAACCGCGGCAGTGAGCGCAGCGCCCGCAGGTAGGTCTCCTGGGCGAGGTCGTCGGCCTCCCGGGCCCCGACCTGGCTGGTCAGGAATCGGTGCACGTCCCGCTGGGTGGCCCGGATGAACACCACCGTCGCCTCGGTGTCGCCCCGGGCACCGGCCAGCGCGGCTCGGGTGATCTCGTCATCTCGGGCACCGCCGGTCACAGCAGGAGCCTACCGATGGCACGCGCCCGGCTGACGGGAACCGCGCGGGCGAGCCCGACGACTATCTCAGTTATGACCTGTGCGGAGTGTCGTGAGGCGCTGTCGGCCCGGCTGGACGACGAGGAGTCGCCCGGGGAGCGGGTCGAGGTGGAAGCGCACCTGGTCGGCTGTCCGGAGTGCCGGCGGTACGCCGAGCGGGCCGCGCACGTCACCCGGCTGGCCAGGACCGAGCTGGTCGAGCCGGTTCCGGACCTGGTGGACGCGGTGCGGCACGCAATGCCCGGGCCCGGCTGGTGCGCCGGTGGGCGGGAGACCGCGCTGCGGGTGCTGCTGGCCGCGATCGGCGTCGGCCAGCTCGGCCTGGCCACCAGCGACGTCCTGGCGGCCACCGGTGACGAGAACGGCGGCCACGGGGTAGGTGGCGCGACGCTGACCCACTTCTCCCACGAGAGCTCGGCCTGGAACCTGGCGCTCGCGGTGGGCTTCCTGTGCGTGGCCGCGAGGCCGGTCCGGATCCGCGGCATGTTACCGCTGGTCGGGGCGTTCGTCGGGGTGCTCACCGCGCTCAGTGCGGTGGACTTGGCGCTGCACCGGGTGGCCGGGTCGCGGCTGCTGTCGCACGGGCTGGTGGTGCTCGGCCTGCTCGCGCTGGTGGTACTCGCGCGGGTCGCGTCCGCACCGTTCGACGGCACCCCGCGTGCTCTCGGTGAGCCGAGCGCCGGAGGCCCCGGTGCGCCGAGGGGCCACGGCGCACCACGGTCCGCCCCGCCCGGCGCCGGCGGTGCGGCGGACCTGAAGCCGACCGCCCGCCACCACGCCGCCTAGTGTCCTGAGTCCGAAGCGCCGGGCGGTGATGACACGATCGCCCGGTGACAGAGAACGAATCGGCACCGGTGGCTGTGGTCGGCATCGGCGCGGACGGTTGGGACGGACTGTCCCCGGCGGCGCGCCAGGCGGTGGCCGGCGCCGAGGTGGTGCTGGGCAGCCGGCGCCAGCTGGAGCTGCTGGGCAGTGTCGGCGACGGGCACCTCGGGCAGGGCGCCGAGCACGTCGAGTGGCCCAGCCCGCTGGTACCGGCGCTGCCGGCGCTGTTCGAACGGTTCGCCGGCCGGCTGGTGTGCGCACTGGCCAGCGGCGACCCGATGTTCTTCGGCCTCGGCTCCACGCTGTGCCGGGTGCTCGGCCCGGACCGGATCGAGGTGCACCCGCACCCGTCGTCGGTGTCGCTGGCCTGCGCCCGGCTGCGCTGGCCGGTGCAGGAGGTGACGGTCGTGAGCACCGTCGGGCGCCCGCTGGACCGGATGCGGGCGTGGGCGGCGCCGGGCCGGCGGATCCTGGTGCTCACCTCGACCGCGGACGGGCCGGGCCAGGTTGCCGGGGTGCTCACCGAACTGGGCTACCACGACAGCGAGCTGACCGTGCTCGAGCAGCTCGGCGGCCCGGCCGAGCGGATCCGGAGCGGCCACGCCGGCGACTGGCACGAAACGCCGGGGGATCCGCTCGCGGTGGTGGCGGTGCGCTGCGTGGCCGATCCCGGCACGGTGGGGCTGACCCTGGTGCCGGGGCTTCCGGACGACACGTTCGAGCACGACGGGCAGCTGACCAAGCGGGAGATCCGGGCGGTCACGCTGGCCCGGCTGGCGCCGCTGCCCGGCCAGCTGCTCTGGGACGTCGGCGCCGGTTCGGGCAGCATCGCGATCGAGTGGCTGCGTGCCGAGCAGTCCTGTACGGCGGTCGCCGTCGAGCGCGACCCGGTGCGAGCGGCCCGGATCGGCCGCAACGCGGCCGCCCTGGGGGTGCCCGCGCTGCGGGTGGTGACCGGCGCCGCCCCCGCGGCCCTGGCGGACCTGGAACCGCCGTCCACGGTGTTCATCGGGGGCGGGGTGACCGTCGACGGCGTCCTGGCGGACTGCTGGTCAGCGCTGCGCACCGGCGGGCGGCTCGTGGCGAACGGGGTCACCGTGCAGGCCGAGGGGCTGCTCGCGGACTGGTACGAAAGGCACGGCGGGACCCTGACCCGGTTGCAGGTGCAGCGGGCCGCGCCGGTGGGTGGGTTCACCGGCTGGCGCTCGGCGATGCCGGTGACGCAATGGGTCGCGGAGAAGCCCTGACCCGAGTCGGCCCCCGCCGGCGGGTGCCGCGCGCCGAGAGCTGACCGGCATCCTCAGACGGCTGCCATCGCGTCCAGCCGGCCCTGGTACGCGTCGGCCAGCCCGCGCAGTGCGCCGCCGCCGTCCCCGGAGAACGACGACCCGTGCATCACCGCCAGGGTGCGCGGCTCCAGCTCGGCCAACCGGTGCAGGGTGCTCACGGTGTGCGGCCCGAGCGAGGTCGCCAGGAACGCCTCCTCGGCGATCATCGCCTGTTCCCGCAGGTCGTCGGACACCACCGGCGGGCCGTTGCCGAGGTGGGTGAACAGGTCACCGCAGAGCAGCGTGCCGGTGGTCTCCTCGTACAGCACCCTGGACTCCCAGTTGTGCGGCACGTGCGGAGTGTCCAGGTGGCGTACCCGTTTGCCGCCGAGGTCGAGCACCTCGCCGTCGGCCAGCGGTCGCGGCGGCCGGTCGGCCATGTCGTTGAGCGAGACCATGCAGCCCACGGCACCGTGGGCGACCTCGGCATGCGGCGCGGCGGCGAGCCACTGGTTCATCGAGCCGCACTCGTCCGCCTCGACATGCCCGAAGGCGAGCCAGCGCAGCCGCTCCACCGGCAGCAACCTGGCCACCGCCGGCGCCACCAGCGGGAACAGCTCGCGGTGCCCGAGATGGAACAGCATCGGCTCGTCGGCGACCAGCAGGAACTGGTTCATGGTGAAGCCCGCCGGCGCGGCGATCTGCGGCAGATAGGTGGACAGCCGGAAGATACCGTCGGCGACCTCGGCGATGGTGGTTTCCACATCGGGAGTATGGCACCGGAACGGACCCCGGCGGCGGCTGTTTTCGCAGCTACCGGCCGGGGCCCTCGGGTAGGTCAGGTGTGGCGGGTCAGAGCAGCCCGAGCTCGCGGACCGCGTCGCGCTCCTCGGCCAGCTCGGCTACCGACGCGTCGATCCGCTGCCGGGAGAACTCGTCGATCTCCAGCCCCTGCACGATCTCGTACTTCCCGTCCTTGCAGACCACCGGGAAGGACGAGATGAGGCCCTCCGGCACGCCGTACGAGCCGTCGGACGGGATGCCCATCGAGGTCCAGTTGCCGTCCGGGGTGCCGTTGACCCAGTCGTAGACGTGGTCCAGCGCGGCGTTCGCGGCCGAGGCCGCCGACGAGGCACCGCGCGCCTCGATGATCGCCGCGCCGCGCTTGGCCACGGTCGGGATGAAGGTGTCGCGGAGCCAGTCGAGGTCGTCGACCACCTCGACCGCGTTGCGCCCGCCGACCTCGGCGTGGAACAGGTCGGGGTACTGGGTGGCCGAGTGGTTGCCCCAGATGGTCAGCTTCTTGATCTCGGACAGCTCGACGCCCAGCTTGGTGGCGAGCTGCGACAGTGCCCGGTTGTGGTCCAGCCGGGTCATCGCGGTGAACCGCTCGGCCGGTACGTCCGGGGCGTGCGACTGGGCGATGAGCGCGTTGGTGTTCGCCGGGTTGCCCACCACGAGCACCCGCACGTCGTCGGCCGCGCCAGAGTTGATCGCCTCGCCCTGCGGCTTGAAGATGCCGCCGTTGGCCGAGAGCAGATCGCCCCGCTCCATGCCCTTGGTGCGCGGGCGCGCGCCGACCAGCAGCGCGACGTTGACGCCGTCGAAGGCGGTCTTGGCGTCGTCGGTGATATCGATGGTGTCCAGCAGCGGGAAGGCGCAGTCCAGCAGCTCCATCGCGGTGCCCTCGGCGGCCTTGACCGCCTGCGGGATCTCCAGCAGGCGCAGGTTGACCCGGGTGTCCGGGCCGAGCAGATGGCCGGAGGCGATCCGGAACAGGAGCGCATAGCCGATCTGACCCGCCGCACCTGTCACGGTGACGTTGACGGAGCGTGCCACAGGAGGTTCCTTCCGATCCGCGAGTTCAGGTGCCGCGGCGGCCAGGCCCTCGGGGCCCGCATCACCGCGGTGACCGCAGAGTACCCACGTCCATTCGGGCGCCGCGGCCGGTGGTGACCGGTATCTCGGGGGCGTCGCCCGACCGGAGGGTCGGGTACGCCACGATGACCGGATGCGGGTGCTCATCCTCGGCGGTACCGGGGACGCCCGCCGGCTGGCCGAGGTGCTGACCGCGGCGTCGGCCGGGGGGTCGGCGGGGTCAGCGGTGGGGCGGCCGGGGCTGTCCGTGGTGTCGTCGCTGGCCGGTCGGGTGCGCTCGCCGGTGCTGCCACCGGGCGAGGTACGCGTCGGCGGTTTCGGTGGGGTAGCCGGGCTGCGCGCCTACCTGTGGGCCGAGCGGATCGCGGCGGTGGTGGACGCGACCCACCCGTTCGCGGCCACCATGAGCGCCTCGGCCGCCGCCGCGACGACCGAGCTGGGAATCCCGCTGCTGGTACTGCGCCGACCCGGTTGGACCCCGGGCGACGGGGACCGCTGGCACTGGGTGCCGACGCTGGCCGCCGCCGCCGAGGCGCTGCCCGGACTGGGCCGCCGCGTCTTCCTCACCACCGGCCGCGGCGGGCTCGCGGCGTTCGCCGGGCTGGGGGAGCACTGGTTCCTGGTGCGCTCGGTCGACCCGCCGGAGCCGCCGATGCCGCCGCGGCTGCGGACGCTGTTGGCCAGGGGCCCCTTCACCCTGGACGCGGAGCGGGAGCTGCTGCGGGAGCACCGCATCGACGTGCTGGTGACCAAGGACAGCGGCGGGGCGATGACCGAGGCCAAGCTGCGCGCGGCCGGTGAGCTGGGCATCCCTGTCGTGATCCAGTCCCGCCCGCCGGTGCCTGCCGGGGTGCCGGTCGAGACCACGGTGGCCGGCGCAGCCCGCTGGCTGGCCGCCGTCCGGGGGGCGTGAGTCGCGAATGGTCGGGGAGGACCACTAGGCACTCACGACTACTCGACGGGGTCGGCGATGGCGTTGATCGCGGCGGCGGCCAGCGCGCTGCCACCTCGGCGGCCGTGCACCACCAGGTACTCCAGCCCGCCCCGGTGCTCGGCGAGCGCGAGCTTGGACTCGGCGGCGCCGATGAAGCCGACCGGAACGCCGATGACGGCGGCCGGTGCCGGTGCGCCCGCGTCGATCAGCTCGAGCAGCCGGAACAGCGCGGTCGGCGCGTTGCCGATGGCCACCACGGCGCCGGCCAACCGGTCCGCCCAGAGGTCGACGGCCGCCGCGGTGCGGGTGGTACCCAGCCGGGCGGCCAGCGCGGGTAGGCCCGGTTCGCCGAGCAGGCACAGCACCTCGTTGTCGGCCGGCAGCCGGCGCCGGGTGATGCCGGACGCGACCATGTTCGTGTCGCACAGCACCGGGCCGCCGGCGGCGAGTGCGGCCCGGCCCTTGGCCACGACGTCCGGCGAGAAGCCCAGGTCGGCGGGCAGGTCCGTCATGCCACAGGTGTGGATCATGCGGACGGCGACGGTGGCCAGCTCGGCGGGCAGCCCGGACAGGTCGGCCTCGGCCCGGATGGTGGCGAACGAACGCCGGTAGATCTCGGCGGCGTCGCGCAGGTACTCGTAGTCCGGCATGCGTGCCACGGTAAGCGACACCACGCACGCCGCCGGCCCGGGCCGCTGGTACGGCGACGCCGGCGGGGCGGTCCGGCGGGGCGGTCAGGACAGCCGGCGGGGGACAGCCGGCGGGTGGCCCAGCCGGCTGGCGGCCCGACCGGGCGGTCGGGACAGCCGGCGGGGGACACGACCCATAGGCTGCCGGCATGGCGGCCGCGGCGAGTGATACCTATCCGGCCCTGGTGCGGGCCGCGGCGGCCGAGATGCCCGACCGGGTGTTCCTGCACTGCGCCTCGGAGCTCACCGAACGCGACACGGTGACCTTCGGCGAGCTGGAGCTGCGCAGCCGCCGGGTGGCGGCCGGCCTGCTGGCCCGCGGGCTCGGCCCCGGCGACCGGATCGCGGTGGCCGCGGCGAACAGGGCCGAGTGGCTCGAGCTGTTCCTCGGCGCGGCCCGGATCGGCGTCGTGGTGGTCACCCTGAACGTGCGGTACCGGGCGGCCGAGCTGGAGTACATGCTCAACCAGGCACGGGTCCGGCTGGTGGTGACCGCCGCGAAGGCCGGCGAGGTGGACCTGGAGGCGTTCTACCCGGGGTTCCTGCCCGCCGTGCCGACCGTCGAGCACGTGCTGTTCCTGGGGGGCACCGGCGCGGGCGAGCCGTACCTCGCGCTGCCGGTCGATCCGGTGACCACGGCGGAGCACGCCGACCTGGACCGGCGGGCCGACGCGGTACTGCCGAGCGACCTGGCGGTGATCCTGTACACCTCGGGCACCACCGGCACCCCGAAGGGCGCGGTACTCACCCACGCCAGCCTGCTCGGCTCCGCTCGCGCACAGGCCGCACGGCTGGGCACCGGGGCGGACGACGTCGTGGTCAGCGCGTTGCCGCTGAACCACGTCGGCGGCCTGACGTGCACGGTGACCAGCGCGTTCGTCGGGCGCTCCACCGTGGTGCTGGCGCGGGCGTTCTCCCCGGCCACCGCGCTGCGGGATATCGCGGAGCACCGGGCGACCGTGGTCGCCGGCGTGCCCACCATGTGGACGCTCATCCTGGGCCACGGGTCGTTCGCCGAGCGGGACACCAGCTCGGTGCGCGTCGCGGTGGTCGGCGGCGCGAACGCCGACCCCGCCCTGTGCGCGGCGATCGGCAGCGGCTTCCCCGGTGCCCGCCTGTACAACCTTTACGGGTTGTCGGAGGTATCCGGGGCCTGTGTGATGTCCGGCGCCGACGACGACCTGGACACCGTGGCGCGCACGCTGGGGACTCCGCTGGACGGGGTGCGGACCCGGGTGGTGGACGCCGACGGTGCCGACGTGGCGCCGGGTGGCGAGGGCGAGCTGCTGGTCGGTGGGCCGGGAACCGCCGCCGGCTACTGGGGCCTGCCGGAGGCCAGTGCGGAGGTGTTCCTGCCGGGCGGTTGGGTGGCCACCGGCGACATCGTGACCGCCGACCCGGACGGGCACCTCACCATCCGGGGCCGGCGCAAGGAGATGTTCCTGCAGGGCGGCTACAACGTGTACCCGGTCGAGGTGGAGAACGTGCTGACCGCGCACCCCGGGGTGGCCATGGCGGCCGGCATCGGGGTGCCGGACCGGGTACTCGGCGAGGTCGGCCGCTACTACGTCCAGCCGCGGCCGGGCCACGAGCCGACCGCCGAGCAGCTCACCTCGTTCTGCGCGGAGCGGCTGGCCAACTACAAGGTGCCCCGCCAGATCGAGTTCGTCACCGAGCTGCCGACCACCCCGTCCGGCAAGGTCGCCAAGGCGGCGCTGCGCGAGCGGTACGCCTAGTGCCTGTTGCGTATGCCTACGCAGAGCAGCTCTGCGTAGGCATACGCAACAGCGCGGCTCAGGCCGGTTGCGCGGCGATCCGCAGCAGGTCGCGCACCGGCCCGGCCGGCGCGGGGCCACCCGCCCAGACACCGCGCAGCACCCGCCGCAACGCCAGCCCGGATATCCCCACCTCAACCAGCCGCCCGCCGGCGAGGTCGTCGCGCACGGCCAGGTCGGACAGCACCGCCGCGCCCGCGCCGGCCAACACCGCACCCCGGATGGACGCCGTGGAGGACAGCTCCAGTGCCGGTGGCGCCGGCTCCACCCCCGCCGCGGCCAGTGCGGACTCCAACACCCGTCGGGTACCCGAACCGGCCTCCCTGGCGACCAGCGGGGTGCTGGCCAGCTCAGCCGGGGCCAGCGGCCGGGACCGCCGCGCCCAGCGGTGCCCGGGAGCCACCACCAGCACCAATGTGTCCGTGCCGACCTGGCGGGCGGACAGCCCGGCGGGCACGTCGGGGCCCTCCACGAACCCCATGTCGGCCTCACCGGCAAGCACCTGCTCGGCGACCCGCTCGGTGTTGTACACCCCGAGCCGCACCGTCGCCGGCAGCGCGCCGGCGGCCAGCTGCTCGGCACGCAGCGCCACCAGCCAGCCGGGCAGCAGGTACTCGGCGACGGTGAGGCTGGACGCCACGGTCAGGTGGGCGTCGCGCTCCCCGCGCAGCGCGGCGATCCCGGCATCCAGCTGTTCGGCGGCGGCGAGCACACCGCGTGCCCAGTCCGCCACCAGTGCGCCGGACTTGGTGAGCTGACTGCCCCGGGGACCCCGGCTCACCACCGGTACGCCGACGAGACGCTCGACCGTGCGGATCCGGGCGGACACGGCCTGCTGGGTGAGCCCCAGCTCGCGCCCGGCCGCACCCAGGCTGCCGGTGCGGGCCACCGCGAGCAGCAGCTCGAGCGAGCTCAGGTCGGGTACGTGCGCGGACAACGCCACCGGCGGACCCTATCGCCGGCGCCCGCGAGTCACAAAGTGACCTTGTGGGTACCCTCAGCCAGCGCACCTGCTCTCGGCCGGCGGGCCGTCCCACGATGGATTCATGACCATAGGTAGCGCCCCCTTCAACCCGTTGTACCGCCGCCCGATCTCCCGGTTCGGCCTGCTCCGCGACCTACCGACGCCGGCCGCCGCGCTGGCGAACATCGGGCCGAACTGGTTCGCCTCGATCATGGGCACCGGCATCGTGGCGAACGCCGCGGTCACCCTGCCGTTCCAGGTACCCGGGCTGCGGGTGGCCGCGACGGTGGTCTGGATGCTCGCCTCGGTTGCACTGGTCGGGCTGTGCCTCGCGTTCGGCGCGCACTGGATGCGGCACCGGGCGGCGGCGCTCGGGCACGCCGCCGACCCGGTGATGGCGCAGTTCTACGGCGCCCCACCGATGGCGCTGCTGACCATCGGTTCCGGCAGCCTGCTGCTCGGCAGGGGGGTGCTCGGCAACCTGGCGATCGACATCTCCTGGACGCTGTGGCTCGCCGGCACGCTGACCGGGCTGGTCGCGGCGGTGGCCGTCCCGTACCTCGTGTTCACTCGGTTCCGGCTGACCGGTGAGTCGGTGTTCGGCGGCTGGCTGATGCCGGTGGTGCCGCCGATGGTGTCGGCCGCGAGCGGGGCACTCCTGGTGCCGTTCGCGCCGGCCGGACAACTCCGGCTGACCATGCTGCTGGCCGGATACGCGCTGTTCGGGCTGAGCCTGCTGCCCTCGGTCATCGTGACGATGCTGATCTGGCAGCGGCTCGCCATGCACAATGTCGGCCCCACGCGGCTGGTCCCGACGCTGTGGATCGTGCTGGGCTGGCTCGGCCAGTCCGTCACGGCGGTCAACGCGCTCGGCACCGTGGCCCACCTGGCACTGCCGGCCCCGTACGCGACCGGGCTCGAGGTGTTCGGCCTGGCGTACGGCGTGCCGGTGTTCGGCTTCGCCATGCTGTGGGTGGCCCTCGCGGCGGCGGTCACCATCCGGGCCGCACGCGAGCACCTGCCGTTCTCGCTCACCTGGTGGTCGTTCACCTTCCCGGTCGGCACCGTGGTCACCGGGACCAGCGCGCTCGCCGTGCACACCGGTGCCCGGGCCCTCGCGGTGGTCGCCGGCCTTGGCTACCTCGCGCTCGTCGGCGCCTGGGGCACCGTCGCGGTCCGCACCGCGGCCGGCTCGCTGCGCGGCACGCTGTTCCTGCCCGCGACCCCGGCGCCGCCCGCGGCCCCGGCATTGCCGGCGGGCCACCTCGGGGTCAGCCAGCCGGCGTCTCGCTAGGTGCCGACCGGTTCCGCGGTCCCGAATCGGCCGCTCCGGGACCGCAGAACACGGCACGTCGGCCGGCTGGCCTACGATGGACAGAGTTTCAGCGTAGATACCGCGCCCGCCGCCGGCGCTTCATGACAGCTTCTGGGAGACCGCGTAATGCCGCAGATCAGCACGGCCGACTTCAAGGGTGGAATCAGTATCGACCTCCCGGACGGGCTGTTCAACGTCGTCACGTTCCAACATGTGAAGCCCGGCAAGGGTGGCGCGTTCGTGCGCACCAAGTTGAAGAACGTGCGCAACGGCGCCGTCGTGGACAAGACGTTCCGGGCCGGTGAGCGGGTCGAGCAGGCCATCATCGAGACCCGGGAACTGCAGTTCCTCTACAACGAGGGCGACATGTACGTCTTCATGGACCAGGAGAACTTCGAGCAGCTCGAGGTGCCGCTCGAGGTGGTCGAGGACATCGCCGACTACCTGCTCCCGGAGATGACGCCGGCGCTGCGCTTCTACGGCACCGAGATCGTCGGCGCGGCCCTGCCTGCCTCGGTCGAGCTGAGCGTCGCCGATACCGAGCCGGGTGTGCAGGGCAACCGGGTCTCCGGCGCGACGAAGGCAGCCACGCTGGAGACCGGGAAGGTCGTCCAGGTGCCGCTGTTCGTCGTCAACGGGGACCGGATCAAGGTCGACACCCGCACCGGGGAGTACCTCACCCGGGCCTGATCGGCCCGGGGTACCGCCACCGCGGCCGGGTTACGGCAGGCCGCCGATGAGCGGTCCGAGGTAGCCGAGCTTGGACGTGTGGTCCATGCCGACCTCGAACTTGATGCGCAGGCCGAGGATGTTCCCGCTGACCTTCGCCCCGGTGGACTTGTTGTCGAAGGCGAACGCCTTCTCGTTCCCGCCGGTGATCTGGTTGTCGGTCACCGAGACGTTCTGCACGTCGTCGATCATGACGGCCTGGGATGCGTTCGAGTCGCAGAAGTTGTGCGTGAACTGGATGTCCGAGCTCCGACCCTTGCCGCTGCCGTCGCCGGCACTGCTGTTCGGCCCCTCCGCGATCAGGCACTGATTGGCGATCTTGTCACAGCGGTTGCTGTCGATCAGGACGTGCTGGCTGGCGGGGGAGTCGGAGGCGAAGGTCTGCATGCAGTCGGCATGTGCGCCGTTGAGGTTCCTGGTGTCGCTGATCGTGTTGTGCAGGATCCGCAGGTTGCTGCCGAAGAACCGGATGCCGTCACCGTCGCCACCCCGGGGCGAGGCGACCGTGTTGTTGACCAGGGTGATGCCGTTGCCGGTCATCTCCACCCCGGGTGCCGCCGCGCCGGTCAGGTTGAGCCCGCCGACCGTCACGTTGTCGGCCTTGATCGTCAGGCCCTTCACCGCGGCCTTGCCGTCGCCGAGGACCAGAATGGGTGCCGCCGGGGTGCCCGAGTGGGACACCGTGAGCCGGGTCGGCGAGTTGCCGGTGGCGCAGATCCGGTCCCCGGGCCTGGCGGCGTCCACCGCGGCCTGCAGACCAGCGCCGTCCACGGTCTTCGTGCACGCGGCGGTCAGTGGGGTGGGACGGACCGCGCCCGCTCCGCAGATGTTCCCGGCGGCCGGCACGTTGGGGATGGACAGCCCATCGTTGGAGGGGCCCAGGGCCCAGGAGGTCGCGCAGGCGGTGGCGACCGGGGCCGGGTAACCGGGGGCGACGGCCGCCGGTGCCGACGCGGGTGCACCGGGCAGGGCCGGCGCGGCCGGTGGGGTTGCCGCGCCCGGTAATGCCGCGGCGGCCGGAGTGCCTTGCGGCGTCGGCGTGGCGGGCGTGCCGGGCAGCGTCGGGGCACCAGGTTTGGTTGCGGTACCCGGTAGTGCCGCGGCGGCGGGTGCACCGGGCACGGCCGGTGCGCCAGGTTGAGTCGCTGTGGCTGCCGGGGTGACCGGAGCGCCCGGCACCGCTGCGCCGCCCGGTTGGGCGGGTGGGGTGGGCAACGCCGGCGCGGCAGCAGCGGCCGGTTGGGCGGGCAACACCGGCGCGGCCGGCGCGGCCGGTTGGCCGGGTGCGGCGGGCAACGCCGGCGCGGCGGGCGCGGTCGGTTGGGCGGATGCGGCCGGTGCGGCCGGCGCGGCCGGTTGGGTGGCCGCGTCGGGTGCCGCGGCGCCGCCGGGCTGAGTGGGTGCACCTGGCTGAGCGCGGGTACCCGGCAGTGCCGCGGCGCCGGGCAGTGCCGGGGCGGACGCGGGCATTCCGCCGGGTAGCGCGTTGGCCGCGGCGGGCGCCGGACTACTGGCGGCTGCCTCGGGGGCCGGGCCGTCGCCGGTGAATCCGGTGGGAGGAGCGGGCGTGACGCCGGTGTTCGGGTCGGCCGTCTTCGGGTCGACCGCGCCCGGTGCGCCCGCCGTCGGGTCCGCCGGCGGTGAAGGCGGGGCGGGGTTGGCCGCCGGCGGTGCGACCGCGGCCGGTTCGACCTTCGCCGGCTTGGGCCTGGGGGCGGCCTTCCTGGGCTTGTGGGCCGCTTTCGGTTTGGGCGCGACCGGCGCCGCCGCCGCTGGCTCGGCGGACGGCGGTTCGATCGAGGAGGGCGGTGCGGAAGGGGACCGGCTGGGCATCGGCGGAATGCTGGGGGGTGGCGGCGGCGCGGGCGGCTTCGGCGGCTTCGGGATCGGTGGCGGCTGGGGGGCCGAGGGCAGTGCGGAGACCAGCGCGGAGACCATGGCGGCCGGCACGACGGGCTGTTGCGCCGCCGAGACGAACCCGGTCTGACTCGGTGCCTCGACGGGTGTCATCGCGGCGGAGAGCAGGACCGCCCCGATGGCGAGGCCGAGCCCGCCGGCCAGGGGAGACCGGGAACCGCTGACACGGCCGGCGCGGGCCGGCGTGGCGCCCGAGGTGGGCCGCTTCGCCATGACGTGGTCCTTTCCGCTCGGCCGCTGAGTGCCCGCGGGTCCGGCGCAACCGGCGTCAGCGGCAGAGAGAGGTGGGCAGTTGGCCTGGTCGGCGCCGGCGGCGATGGGTGACCACCCTTCGGTCCCATGCATCACACTGGTTACTTGTGCCCCGGTTGTTAACGCGAGTCACACTGTGCACACGGAGGATAAATGCAAACGATCACCTCGGTGGCAAGATTCACCACAGAGCGTGAGTCGGCCCCCTCAGGTTGAGCACACAAAGTCATCTTGTGATATCAGTCGGGTCTGCTTCGTCATGATCGTTTACGGGTGTCGGCCAGGCGCCTCGGCCAGATTCACCCGTGCAGAGCAGCGGTTATGGGGAGTTAGCCCATATGTCGTAAGAGGGCACCGCTGAATGTCGGAGAGTTACGACATACGAGCGACCACTCCCTCGAGCTATTCACCCAACTGGGGCGCCCGTTTGGACGTGGCCTAGCGTGGGGGACTGATCCTGTGAGGGCGCGCGGCCCGGCTGTCTTCCCCAGAGGCAGACCCGCGCCGCCCCCGCCCGCAACTCAGGAGGACCGGACTCGTTTGATCGTTGTAGGGACGCGGGAGTCCGACCGACCGGATTTCGGCGGCACCCACGTGAGCGATCCGCGGGTGTCACCCCCGAATGGGCGGCAGCTGAGGAACGTGCCATGGACGGCCGGTCAGACGGTCACCGTGGGCGTCCGTGTCTTTGGTGTTGGGAGCAGTTGATGCAGAGGCTGTCATCGGCCAAGTGGGGATATGTCACCCGCCGGGTGTCGGAGGTCAGCGAGGCGCAGATCGGCGGGACGATCCGCCCGCCTCGGCTTGGTGACTTCGTGGTCGCCAGGGTTGCCACCATGGGTGCGCACGAGCACCTTGAGGACCCGCACGGCCGGCGGATGCGGATGTACCCCGGAGACGTCGTTGTCGGCGCCTTCGGCAACCGGTACGCCACCGACTTCTACGAGGGGTACCTGCCCGTCCCCGGCGACGCGGTGCACCTGCTCACCTCGGGTGGCCTGATCGGCACCGTGGCCTCCGCGCACACCAGCAAGGAACCGCCGACCGAGCTGGAGGTGCTCGGTCCGCTCACCGACGCCGCCGGCAGGGCACTGAGCGCGGACGACGTGGCGCTGCCGCCCGCGCCGCCCGGCCGCCCCGAGCTGGGCACCATCGTCGTGCTGGGCTCGTCGATGAACGCCGGCAAGACGACCTCGACGTCGGCGATCGTGCGCGGCCTTTCCCGGGCCGGGCTACGGGTCGGGGCCGGCAAAGTGACCGGTTCCGGCAGCGGCAAGGACCACTGGGCCTACGTCGACGCGGGTGCCGCCACAGTCGCGGACTTCCTGGACTTCGGGATGGCGTCGACCTTCGGCTACCCCACCGAGCGCCTGGTGAGCACGATGTTCGCCATCCGCGACCGGTTGGTGGAGGAAGGCTCCGACGTCGTGGTCCTCGAAGTGGCGGACGGCGTGCTGCAGGAGGAGACCAGGGCGCTGGCCGCCGAGCTCCCGGGATTTGCCGACCACGTGGTGCTCTGCGTCGGTGACGCGCTGGGTGCGGTGGCCGGGATCAGCGTGCTCGCCGAGCTCAACGTGGCTGTGCGCGTGGTCAGCGGCGTGGTGACCGCGAGCCCGCTGGCCACTCGCGAGGCGGCCGCCGCCACCGGGCTGCCGGTGCTCTCACCGACCGACCTGGCCAAGGGTGCCGCGGTGGGACTGCTCGCCGATGCGGGTGTGCTCTCGGCGGAGTCCTTCGGCGACCTGGTGGACCTGGGCGGTAGATCGGCATGACGCTCTGCTCGGCCTACCTGCCGGACGACCGACCAGGTCCAGGGCGGCTGTCCGAGGTCCCGCTCGAGGTGCTCGGCGCGGGTCCGGCGGAGCTGGTGCTGCCCGAGGCGACCATCCGCGACGAACGCGGCGGCGACCTGCTGGACCGCGGCCTGCTCAGCGATCCGTCCGGCGGCGGCGGCCCGTTGAGCAGCGCCGAACGGGATCGTGCGGCCCGGGCGTTCGGGCTGGTCAACGTCGCCTTCCATACCCAGCGGGCGCTGCGCCTGGTCACCGGGCTGCTCGGACGGCCGCTGCCGCACCTGGTGGTCCGGATCGGCATGCACGACGATGGCCGGCGCTGGGGCGGCGGCCACTATCGGCTGCCGGCCCGCACCTACGACACCGTCGAGCCGACCGACGTCCACGCCCACGGCGAGGTGCACCTCGGTGGGGGCAACGGTTTCCTGCCGGCGGGCAACGGCGAGACCTACTTCGCCGCCCCCTCGCACAACCTGGCGATCATCTACCACGAGATCGGCCACCACGTCTGCCGGCACACCGCGGACTTCCGGCTCAACCGGCAGCGCTGGTCGCACGCGCAGACCAACAAGAAGGTCGCCGTCGACGAGGGCACCTGCGACCTGCTGACCGCAGTCCTGCTCGACTCGTCGGACATCTACGGCTGGCATCGGGGTTCGGTCCCTACCTGGGACCGGCGCCGCCGCCTGCTCGACGGGCGCTGGACGATGACGAACTTCCGGGGTGGGCGCAGCGACCCGCACGCTGACGGCACCATCTGGGCCTCGGCCTGCTGGACAGCCCGCGAGCGGGTGGCCGAGGCCGGCTACGACCGGTCGCGGTTCGACCGGATGCTGTTGCGTGGGCTGTCCCTGTCCGCCGTCGAGGCGGGGGTGGGTCTCGGGGTCAGCGCCAGGACCGGTGTCCGGCCGGACACCGACGTCACCGAGCAGACCCTGCGCCGCCGCCGGCACTTCGGCGCGCTGCTGGAGGCCATGCTGCGCGCGGACCCAGGGCTGGCCGGCCCGGTGCTCGTCGGCATGGCCGAGCACGGCATCGCACCCGGCTCGACGAACGCTGAGCTGCGGGAGGCAGCCCGGGCTCACCTGCTGGTCGCGGTGGGCGGATGACCGGCGCGCACACGGCTCCCGCGCAGCTCGATCCCGCGCAGCCGGATATCGGCATGCTGAAACAGCTCTGGCGGTTCCGGTCGTACGGGCGGCGCGAGCTGCGGCCGCTGCTGGCCGGTGTCGGGATGCGGATCGGTGAGCTGGTCGCTGACCTGGCCACGCCGTGGCCGCTCGCCCTGGTGATCGACAACGTGCTCAAGGGCCACCAACCGCGCGGTGGACTCGGCCACCTGGCGCGCTTGTTCGGCCCCTCCGCTGTGGGCATGCTCGGGGTGGCCGCCCTGGCGGTACTGGTGATCACCGCGGCGTCCGGCGTATTCGACTACCTGGGCGACCGGATCATGAACAGTTCCGGGGAGCGGATCACCTCGCACATCCGGTCGGACGTGTTCGGGCACCTGCAGCGGTTGCCGATGGGCTACCACGACCAGATGTCCGTCGGCGAGCTGACCAGCCGGGTCGGCACCGACACCGCGCGCATCGAGGACAGCCTGGTGGACCTGTTCTCCACCCTGGTGCCCGGCATCCTGTCCCTCGCCGGCTTCGCCACCGTGCTGCTCTCGGTGAACTGGCGGCTGGGCCTCATCGCGCTGTGCGCGGCGCCGCTGGTGTTCCTCACGGCGGCCCGCTACACCCGGCTGACCCGCAAGTCCGCCCGCAACCGGCGCGCCGCCGAGGGCAAGCTGTCCGGGTTCGTGGCCGAGTCGCTGCAGGGCATCCGCACCATCCAGGCGTTCGGTCGCCAGGATCTGCACGACCGGAGGTTCGGCGCCTCGAACGACAAGGTGCTCAGGACCGGCCTGCGCGCGGTCGAGCTGCGGGCCCGGTTCACCCCGCTGCTGGAGGCCGTGACGGCGTTCGGCACCGCGGCGCTGCTGTTCATCGGCGGCTACGGGGTGCTGCACAGCTGGTGGACCATCGGCGTGCTGGTGGTCGTCAGCAGCTATCTCCGGGACATGCTCAAGCCGATGCGCTCGCTGTCGCGACTGTCCATGACGTTCACGCAGGGTGCCGCCTCGGCCGAACGGATCACCGCGATCATCGACCAGAAGCCGCCGATCAGCGAGACCGACCGGCCACTGCCGAAGCGCGCCATCGGCGCGATCGAGCTGCGTGGTGTCGGGCTGGACTACGGCCGGGGCAAAGTGCTGGACGGGCTGGACCTGTCCATCCGCCCCGGTGAGCGGATCGCGTTGCTCGGGCACAACGGCGCCGGCAAGTCCACCGTGCTGTCCCTGATCGCCGGTCTCTACCCGCCGACCGAGGGCGAGGTGCGGCTGGACGGGCTGCCGCTGTCCGAGCTGCCGGACTGGTGGATCCACCGGCAGATCTCGGTCGTGCTGCAGGACACCTTCCTGTTCTCCGGCTCGGTGGCCGACAACATCCGCTACGGCCGCCCGGACGCCAGCGACGGCGAGGTCACCGCCGCGGCCAACGCCGCCCTGGTCACCGAGTTCGCCGACCGGCTGCCGGACGGGCTACGGACCGAGCTGCAGGACGGCGGCGTCGGGCTGTCCGGTGGCCAGCGCCAGCGGGTCGGCATCGCCAGGGCCCTGCTGCTGGACGCCCCGGTGGTACTGCTCGACGAGCCAACCACCGGGCTCGACGTGCAGGCCGAGGAGCTCGTGGTCCGCGCGCTGACCCGGCTGGCGGACGGCCGGACCGTCGTGATGACCACCCATCGGCCGGCGCTGACCAGGCTGGCCACCCGCACCGTGCACCTGAGCAACGGCAGCGTCGCCGCGATGCCGGTGGCGGCGCCGCCGAACCGGTTGCACTCGGCGCAACGGGTGTTCCTGGAGCCCCGACTCAGCCGGCCCAACCGGATCGGCGCCTTCGACGACGCCGCCCTCGCGGCGCCGCGCCCGACCGGACCAGGGCGGCACCGGGTCGACCGACAGCGCCCCGCGCCCCGGCGCTGACCGGGGCGGGGGACGCTCTAGCCCTGTTCGGCGGGTGACTTCTGCTCGGCGAGGTACTTGTCCGACCAGGCCTGGATCGCGGCGCCGTTCTTGGCGTCCAGCTCGCCGTGCCGGGACCGGGCCCACTGCTCGGCCGCGAGCAGCCGCCGCTGGGAGGGCTGGAAGGCCGGCATCACGTGCCGCGCGAACAGTTCGTAGTGCCGCTGGGTCGCCTCCCAGTTGGCCCAGTCGTGCTGCATCATCATGTAGCAGCCGAACCCGCCGGCGGACTGCTCGACGAGCCGCTGGATCTGCGCGATCGCCTCGTCCGGGGTGCCAATCACGCCGAGGCCGGTCTCGTTGATCCAGGCCACCCGCTCCTCGAAGGTGTCGCCCTGGGCGCGGAAGGTGGGCAGGGCCAGCGTCCGCTGGGTGTAGTCGCAGAACTGGTCGAAGCCGTAGCGGACGTCCTCGATGGCCTGCTTCTTGGTCTCCGCTATGTGCATCGGGCCGACGAGGCGCCAGGCGGAGCGGTCGGTGCCCCGGTCGTGTTTGCCCGCCTCGGCCTCCACCACGTTCCAGTGGTGGGCGAGCACGTCGAAGCCCTCCCGGGTGGTGGCGCCGAGGGACAGCAGACCGAGACCGTGGGTGCCGGCCAGGATGGGCCCGGCGGGGGAGGCGGTGGCCGCGACCACGACCTCGAAGCATGGGTCGGAGTACGGGGCGAGCTGGGTGCGCGCGTCGACGAGCCGGTAGCGGTCGGTCTGCGCGTTGACCCGCTCGTCGGAGAGCAGCAACCGCAGCAGCACCTCCAGGTCCTCGGCCAGCGCGGGGCGCAGCTGCGCCGGCTCCAGGCCGATCATCTCCGCATCGGTGGGCAACGAACCGGGACCGACCCCAAGCATCAGCCGGCCGCGGATCAGGTGGTCGACCAGGATTGCCCGGTCCGCGATCCAGAGCGGGTTGTGGTAGGGCAGCGACACCACCCCGGTGCCCAGCTTGATGTTCCTGGTCAGCGCGCCGGCGTGCGCGATGAACGTGAGTGGATCGGCGATGATCTCGGTACCCGCCGAGTGGTGCTCGCCGATCCAGGCCTCGTCGTAGCCCAGCCGGTCCATCAGCTGCAGTGTCTCGAGGTTGCGCTGCAGGGAGGTGGTCACGTTCTGGGTCGGCGGACTGTTGAACGGCGGCATGAAGATGCCGAACCGCATCTTGTTCAAGGAGACTCCTAGGTCGTCGACAGTGGCCCCGATGGCAGTGCCGGTGAGATCGGCGTCGATCCCGGATCATGATGCCGCGCATCCCGCCCGGTCGCGCGGCAGCGGCGCGGACAGCCGCGTCGCACTCGGTTCGCCGGTTCGCCGGCCTCCTCCGTGGGACTGCCCCACAACGCTGTGAGCCATCGCGCACATTCGGCGCCGAAATGTGAGCCATCGCGCACACGCCGCCAAACGTCCCCGACCGCGCGCCACACCCCGGCGCCCCTCGGATCGGTCCGGGCAGCCGCGCGGACAGCCCGGTCGCGGCCGATTGCGCAGTTCGCGACCCGTGGTACGGCCACCCGGGGGCTCCCGCTTGACAGGATTTTGCCCGGGATTCACGCTCTGTGCCGGTAGTGATCGCGCGGGTGGGCGCCCGGTCGGCCGGGATACCCCCCGGGGCTACCTGGACGAGCAACGGAGGTCGTCGAATGTCGGCAGAGGCCAACGCCCCGGGCAAAGGCGCGATACGCAGCCTGATTCCCGCCAGGATCGACCGATTGCCCTGGTCGCCGTTCCACTCCAGGTTGGTCGCCGCTCTGGGCGTGGCGTGGATCCTGGACGGTCTGGAGATCACCGTCGCCAGCGGCGTTGGCAACCTCCTCACCAAGCCGGAGACACTCGGCCTGAGCTCGGCCGAGGTCGGTGCGGTCGCCTCCGTGTACCTCGTCGGTGAGGTCGTCGGGGCGCTGTTCTTCGGACGGCTGTCGGACAAACTCGGGCGCCGGAACCTGTTCATCCTGACGTTGGCCGTCTATCTCATCGGCAGCGGCCTCACCGCGTTCACCCTGGGCTCCGGCCCCGGCTGGGTCGCGTTCCTCTACCTCACCCGGTTCATCGCGGGCATGGGCATCGGTGGCGAGTACGCCGCGATCAACTCCGCGATCGACGAGCTCATCCCGTCGCGATATCGCGGCCGGGTGGACATCGGGGTGAATGGCACGTACTGGGCCGGCGCGATCCTCGGCACCCTCGGGACCTACATCATCCTCAATGAGGTCCATCCCAGCCTGGCCTGGCGGCTCGGTTTCCTACTCGGCCCGGTCCTCGGCCTCGTGATCATCTTCGTGCGGCGGAACCTACCGGAGAGCCCCCGTTGGCAGGTGATGAACGGGCGCACCGAGGAAGCCGAGAAGTCAATCAACTTCATCGAGCACGAGGTCGAGGCCAGCGGTAGGAAGCTGCCGCCGGTGGACCAGAGCAAGGTGATGGAGCTGACGCCGGCCGACGACATCGGCTACCTGGCGCTGACCCGGGTGCTGTTCCGGGACTACCCGACGCGGTCGATCTACGCGGCGACGTTGATGATCACGCAGTCGTTCCTGTACAACGCGATCTTCTTCACCTATTCGCTGGTGCTCGGGAAAGTCTATGGCGTGCCGGACAGCAACCAGTCGCTCTATCTGATCGGGTTCTGCGTCGGCAACCTGGCCGGTCCGTTGCTGCTCGGCCATTTCTTCGACACCATCGGCCGCAAGAAGATGATTTCCGGGACGTACATCCTGTCCGGGGTGCTGCTGGCGCTGAGCGCCGTGCTTTTCAACGCCGGCGCGCTGACAGCCTTCACCCAGACGCTCACCTGGTGCGTGATTTTCTTCTTCGCCTCGGCGGGCGCGAGTGCTGGTTACCTGACGGTGAGCGAGATCTTCCCGCTCGAAGTGCGAGCCAAGGCGATCGCGGTGTTCTTCGCCATCGCGCAGTGCTTCGGCGCGCTGGGCCCGATCATCTACGGCGCACTGATCGGAGACGGCTCGAACCCGTTCAACCTGTTCATCGGGTACATGGTCGGTGCGGTCGTGATGATCGTCGGTGGTCTGGTGACCATCGCGTTCGGGGTCGCCGCCGAAGGCAAGTCGCTGGAGGACATCGCGGCGCCGCTGGCTGCCAGGGGCCGCCCGGGCACCACCCGGGCCGAAGGGGCCGCCAGCCCGACGGCCTGAGTCCGGGCACTGACCGACGCGCAGAACGCCGCGAATAGCCAGATCGCCGACTACAACAAGTCACTGGGCGGCTGAGCACACCCGCCCGGTACCCGGACCTCACTCGTCCCATTCGCCTCATCAGAACCGGTGGTAACAGCCGTCCGCTGCTAGTGTGAGCCCGGTCGCACCCGCGTGTTTGGCACCCTGTCACAATGCGGTCACTGCTCGTCGTACCTCCGACACAGTGACCGGGCTCGCTCTCGGTGACACCGTCATCGTGGAGCACCGTGACAGGCGGGCCGATCGTGTCGACGACGAGGTCGAGAGGGAGGAACGTGCCGTGTCGGTAACTGTTCTCCAACCCGGTTCCAGCATGCTGGTTCGTGGCCTGGCCACCCGGGTGGACGTGTCGGCGCGGGCCGACTCGGTGAGCGGCGCGATCCTGAGCACGGTGTTCCCGGAACGGGCGAACGACGCCACCTTCGTGGCCACCCTGAGCCGCTGCTCGCAGGAGAACGTGGCCAGCGTGGTGGAGATCCTCGCCGGCCGGCTGGCGATGCACGACATCGACGCCCAGTGCGCCTGCGAGTTCGCCGGGCTGGTCGCCCGCCTCGGCATCCCGCTGGCCGAGCTGGAGCGGTCCTACTGGGTCGGGGTCGAGCGGCTCTGGCAGGACTGGTTCGATCTGTGCCGCAGCTCGACGGTGGAGGGCAAGGGCGACCTGCCGGACCTGCTCGGCGGATCCACGTCACTGCTGTTCGGCTACGTCGACCGGGTGCTCTCGCAGGTGGTGCAGCGCTACAACGCGGTCAGCGAAGAGATGTCGGCGACCTGTGAGGACCGGCGCCGGGATGTGGTGCTGCGGCTTCTCGACGGCTCGGTCACCGACGCCGGTGAGGCGGTCGACGCGCTGCTCGGCTACCGGATGCGGGCCACCCACGTCGGGCTGCTGTTCGACTCGGACCGGCGCCGCGAGGTGACCCGTGCGCTGGCCACCCTGCGCACCGAGTCGGGCGCGCGCTCCGCGCTGCTGGTCCAACCCGACGCCGGGACCTGGTTCGGCTGGCTCGGCTACCAGGACGGGATGGACGCCGCCCGGCTGGACGCGCTGCGGCGCACCGCGATCTCGATCGGCGAGCCGGTGGCGATCGGCGACCCGGCCCGGGGGCTGGACGGGTTCCGCCGCTCGCACCAGAGCGCCCGGCGCACAGCTGAGCTGAGGGACACCCTGCGCCGCGCGCCCAGTTGTCTGTGTGCGCGAGACCTGCGGCTGGAGACGTTCCTGCTGGAGAACCCGGGCTCGGCACGGCGGTTCGTGCGCGACGAACTCGGCGACCTGGCCGCCGGGACCGAACGCGCGCAGCGGATCCGGGACACCCTGCTGGCCTGGCTGGCGGTCGGCTCGCAGGCCAGGGCCGCCACCGATCTCGGGGTGCACGAGAACACGGTCCGCCTGCGCATCCGGGTCGCCGCCGAAGAGCTCGGCACCGCGCTGTCCGAGCGCCGCACCGAGCTCCTGGTCGCGCTGCGCCTCTGCGAGGCGCTCGGCCCGGAGGCCGACCCCGCCGAGCAGTGACGTCGGGGGAAACGTCACCGCCCGGCGAGGCCGGAGCGCGGCGTCACACCAGCGACGCCGACATCCCACCGTCGACCACGTAGGTCGAGCCGTTGGAGAACCTGGACCGGTCCGAGGCAAGGAAGACCGCGAGCGGGGCCACGTCGCCCACCTCGCCGAGCCGCCCCTGGGCCCCGTCGATCACCGCGCCGAAGTCGTCGATGCCGAGGCCCTGCTCGAACTGTGACGCCCGGTCCAGCACCAGGTCGGTGCCGATGAACCCGGGGGCGATCGCGTTGACCCGAACCCCGTGCCCACGCCACTCGACGGCCGCCGTCTGAGTCAGCGAGATGACCGCCGCCTTGGCCGCCGCGTAGTGCGCGATCAGCGGTGAGCCGGCGAGGCCGGTGATCGAGGCCATGGTGATGATCGAGCCGCCGCCGGTGGCAGCCATCGCCTTGCCGGCGTAGCGGACCGAGGAGAACACCCCGTCCAGGTTGACCGACATCACCGAGCGCCAGATCTCCAGGGTCATCTCGGAGATCGGGGTGACGGTGGCGATGCCGGCGTTGGCCACCATGATGTCCAGCGTGCCGTGCCGGGCCACCACGTCCTCGATCAGCGCGGCGACCGCCGCGTCGTCGCGGACGTCGCACACCGCCGACTCACCGTGGAGGAGGCCCTCGGCGGTCTTGCGGGCGCCGTCGCCGTCGACGTCGGTCACCACCACGTGGGCGCCCTCGGACGCCAGCTCGACCGCAATGGCCGCACCGAGCCCCTTGGCCCCACCGGTGACGATCGCGATCTTGTCCTTGAGTAGGTCAGCCATCAGAACAAGCTCCCGGTCAGTCCGCTGTCGAGTACGTAGTGCGAGCCGGTGACGAACTTCGCGTCGTCCGAGGCGAGGAACGCCACCATCTCGGCGACCTCCTCCGGAGTGCCGAGACGCTGCTGCTTCACCGCGACCAGATCGTCGAACTTCGCGCCGGTGGCCCCCTCGAACGGGTTGACCAGCCGGTCGACCATCTGAGTGCTGATGAACGACGGGCACACCGCGGTCACCCGGATGCCTGCCGCCCGGAGCTCGATCGCGGCGGTCTCGGTCAGCCGCAGCACGGCGGCCTTGGAGGCGCAGTAGGAGCCGAGCAGCGGGACCCCGCCGAGCCCGGCCACCGACGACATGTTCACGATCACGCCGCCGCCTGCCGCCACCAGTGCCGGGGTCTGGTGCTTGATGCCGAAGAAGACGCCCTTGACGTTGATCGCCATGAGCCGGTCGAACTCTTCCTCGGTCTGCTCGACCAGCGGCTTGGCGATCTCGATACCGGCGTTGTTCACCGCGATGTCCAGCCCGCCGAGGGCATCCACGGTCGCTTGGACCGAAGCCGCGACCTGGTCCTCCTTGGTGACGTCGCAGACCACCGCGTGCGCCGCGTCGCCGAGGTCGGCGACCGCCTTCTCGAGCAGGTCCCCGTCAATGTCAGTGAGCACGACACGGGCGCCGCGCTCGACGAACAGCTCGGCGACGGCGCGGCCCAATCCTTGGGCGGCGCCGGTCACCAGCGCTCGTTTGTCCTTGAGGTCAGAGAGCATGGCGCGAGGCTAGGGGCGGCGGAGGTGCGGCCGGTATGTCGAAATCCCACTGTCGCACCCCACCGGTAGGTGGTGTCTCCACATTGGCGGGCGGGCGCGGTGCGGCCAAGATCTCCGGGGAGGGCCCGCCCAGCTCCAGCACAGGCTCGCCCAGCCAGGACGGAAGGACCGATACATGTTGGTGCACAGTGCCGGTGCGCTGCTCGAGCGTTGCGGGCTCGCGTACGGGCCGCAGACCGCCGTGGTCTACGGCGACCGGCGGATCACGTACACGGAGCAGATCGCGCGCATCCGCCAGACCGGGCGGGCGTTGCTCACCCTGGGCCTGGAGAAGGGTGACCGGGTCGCGGTGCTGATGGCCGACCGCCCGGAGCTGCTCGACGTCTACTACGGCGCGCTGTGGGCCGGGCTGGCGATCGTCCCGCTGAACGCCAAGGCCAGCGCGTCGGACCACGCCTACATCATCGGCGACTGCGGTGCCCGTGTCGTGGTGCACGACGGCAGCAAGGCGGACCGGGTCGACGGCGCCCGTGGCGAGACCGACATCGAGCACGTGTTCAGCGTCGACGAGGAAGCGGTGCTGGGCGGGGGCGGTTACCTGCCGCACCTGGTGGCCAAGCAGTCCGACGGACCGGGGCGGCCGGAGGTCACCCCGGACGACCGGTACGGCATCTTCTACACCGGCGGCACGACCGGCCGACCCAAGGGCGTCGAGCACAACCACCGGGCGTTCGTCGCGGCGATCATGAGCGAGATGCTGGAGCTGGGCCTCGGCGAGCGGGACCGGTTCGCCCACGTCGCCCCGCTGACCCACGCGGGCGGCCTGTTCGTGCTCCCGGTCTGGCTGCGCGGCGGCACCAACGTGATCCTCGGCGGCTTCAACCCGGACCAGTTCAAGGCGACCGTCGCGGCGGAGAAGATCACCTCGTCGATGATGGTGCCGACGATGCTGTACGTGCTGATGGACAGCCTCAAGAACGGCAGCGAGGGCCTGGAGTCGCTGTCCACAGTGATCTACGGCGCCTCGCCGATCGGCAAGGAGCGGCTGCTGCAGGCGATCGACACCTTCGGCCCGATCTTCTCGCAGCTCTACGGTCAGACCGAGGCGCCCAACCAGCTCACCGTGCTGCGCAAGAGCGACCACGCCATGGCCATCGAGAGCGGCGACCTGACCCCGCTGTCCTCCTGCGGGCGGCCGGTGGGGATCGCGGACGTGCGTCTGGTGGACGACGACCTCAAGGACGTCGCGGACGGCGACCCCGGCGAGATCGTGGCCCAGGGTCCGCACATCATGCGCGGCTACTGGAACAGGCCGGAGGAGACCGCCGCCGCGCTGCGCGACGGCTGGCTGTGCACCGGTGACGTGGCCAAGGCCGACGAGCGGGGCTTCCTCTACATCGTGGACCGCAAGAAGGACATGATCATCTCGGGTGGCTTCAACGTCTACCCGAAGGAGGTCGAGGCCACCCTGTTCGGCCACCCGGCGGTCAAGGACGTCTGCGTCATCGGGGTACCAGACGACAAGTGGGGCGAGAGCGTCAAGGCCGTCGTGGTCCTGGACCCGGACGTGTCGGTCGAGGCCGGCGAGCTGATTGCCTACGTGCGGGAGCGCAAGGGCCCGGTGCTGACCCCCAAGACGGTGGACTTCGTCGACGCCATCCCACTGACCGCCGTGGGCAAGCACGACAAACCGGCGCTGCGCTCCGCGCACTGGGGCGGCCGCGACCGAGGCGTCAACTGACCATTTCGAGTACCAAACCCGTGAGTGGCGAGTGGTCCTATCGGACCACTTGCCACTCACGGCCTCTGAGCAGGGAGTACGTGGAATGAGCACTGACAAGCCCGTCGTCATCTACGGCGCGAGCGGCTACACCGGCCGGTTGATCGCGGAGTACCTCCGCGAGTTCAACCTGCCGTTCATCGCCGCCGGCCGGGATGCCAAGCGCATCGCGGAGGCCATCGAGAACGTGCCCGGCATCGACACCATCGAGTACGAGATCGTCGAGGTCGAGCACACCGTCGAGGCGCTGACCGAGCTGTTCACCGGTGCCAAGGTCATCTGCAACACGGTCGGGCCGTTCGCCAGCTTCGGCGACGAGGTCGTGCAGGCCGCGCTGGCCGCCGGCTGCCACTACCTGGACACCACCGGCGAGCAGAACTGGGTGCTGCACGCCCGGGACGCCTACGGCCAGAAGTTCGCCGACGAGGGCCTGCTGCTCGCCCCGTCCACCGCGTACATGCACTCGGTCAGCGACATCGCGGCGAACGTCGTGCTGGAGACCGAGGGCATCGACAGCCTGGAGCTGCTCACGCTGTTCTCCGGTACACCGACGTTCGCCTCCACCCAGAGCATCTTCACCATCCTGGCCGCCGACCACTTCTACCTCGAGCAGGACAAGCTCGTGCAGTGGCCGGGCGCGGCCGCGTACAAGGTGCAGGTCCCGGGCCAGCACGAGATCTTCACCGCGCTGCCCTGGGGCGGCAGCGCGCACCCGGTGTGGTGGCAGGACGACCCGAGGGTGGCCAACGCCCGCGCCCTGTCCGGCGTCTTCGACCAGGCCCTGATGGACGGCGTGGCCGCGATGGCCAAGCACTTCGAGGAGAACATCAAGCCGCTGCCGCCGCTGGAGCAGAAGAAGGCGCTGGAGGAGCAGGCCTCCGGCGTGCAGGGTGGCATGCCGCCGAGGGAGAACCGGCGGATCCACCGCACCCTGGACTCGGTGATCGGCCGGGGGCCCAACAAGCTGGTGCACTGCGTCATCCACGGCAATGCCACGTACCTGCAGACCGGTGCGATCCAGGCGTTCGCCGCCCGCCAGCTGATCGTGGCGGGGCCGCGCAAGGCCGGCTTCGCCTCCGCCTGCCAGGCGTTCGGCCACCGGGAGCTACTCGGCATGCTGCAGGGCTTCGGCTTCCTGGGCGACCCGATCGTCACGGGACACGTCGGCTAGTTCTGCCCTGCCCACGGACTCGGCCCGGCCTGACCCCCACCAGGCCGGGCCGTTCTTTCTCAAGTCCGGGGGTGCGGCGAGTGCCCCGGGATCAGATCGACCCGGGGGCGCCGCTGCACCAGGAGGTGAGCTGGCGGTCCAGGTCGCGGTACCACTGCCGGCGCCGGGTCGAGTCCTGCGTGCCCGGCTCGGTGCCCAATGGCCAGCCCGGGTCGGTGACGGCGTAGCTGAGCCGGTAGGCGAGCAGCTGGACGGCGAGCTCGCGCCAGCCCGCCGCCTTGGCACTCGGTGGCACACCGAGCGACTCGACCAGCCAGTTCGGCAACGGCTCGCCGCGTTCGACGGCCGCCGAGGTCCGGATCCGCAGCCGGGTGGTGAGCGTGGCCCAGGCCCGGTGGCCCTCGGCAATCTCGCGGCCGTACCGCTCCCGGACACCCTGGTCGTGGGCCAGCTGGCGGCGGGCGTTGTGCGCGGTGTTCAGGGTGCGCCGCCGCCTGGGCAGCAAGACGGCCAGCTCGGCGCGCGCGGCCTCGAACACCTGCGCGGCCTCGCGGTGGCGTTCCTGGTCGGCGCGGGTGGTGGCGATGGTGCGGGAGGCCGCGACGGCGGTGTCCCTGGCGTAGTCGTAGCGCTGCTGCCACTGCCGGCACGCCTCGATCGTCTGCTCGCAGGCCGCCCGCAGCCGCGGTGTCACCAGCATCCGGCTCAGCGTCTGGGCGTACTCCGCGGCGACGGCCAGCTCCACCAGCTCAGGGTCGGCGAGGTCGAGCTCGGTGAGGTCGTTCCCGTCGGTGCCCCAGGCCAGCTGCTCGAGCCGGTGCAGCCGTCGTTCCAACGCGGCGATCAGGTGATCGGCCGGCCTCCGGTCGGTCCGCTCGGCAAGACCCTCGTCGCCGGGCACGCGGGGCTCCGGCAGGTGGGTCAGCTCGGTGCGCGGCTGGGGCGCGGTGGCCGGTTCCGCGCTGTTCGGCACCGCGCTGTTCGGCACCGCGCTGTTCGGCACCGCGCTGTTCGGCACCGCGCTGTCGCGGGGGAGGTCGAGGTCGCGGTCGAGCAGGTCCAACCGGCGTTCCAGGTCGGTGTAGTCATCCACCGTGTGACCAGCTCCCCTCAGTCCCGGGCCGGCTCGAGTACGGGGCCGGTCGCGCCGCCGCCGACCGACCCGGGCGGCACCACCGGGATCACCTTGCGGCTTCGGCCCCTGGCAACGCGGTCCGGGGCGTTGCGGCGGCGCACAGCGAGGGTCCCGACAGACACCACGACCACGGCCAGCAGGACCGAACCGGCGGCCACCCGCGAGACGAACAGACCGAGAACGGGCGCGGCCAGCGCGAGACCGATCGCGGCGAGCAGCAGTACCCCCGCGATGCTGAACCCGATCCGCCCGGCCCGCTGCCGGGCAGCCCGCTGGATCTCGCTGACCTCGGCCTCGACGCGGAGCAGTTCGGCGGTCAGGTCGAGCAGCTCGGCGGTGGCATCCTCGTAGCGGTCGTCATCCTGGTCCATGGTCTGCAGCAGCACGTGCCGTTGCCACAGTTCCCCGCGCAGCGCGACCAACTGCCCGGCGGGCGCGACTCCTGGCGCACCCGCCACAACAGCCTCCGCTGTGCGGACCATAACCATATGATGACGGAACTTCTCACTCGATTGAATGACGAATTTCCCCGAGAGAGCGCTTCTGTATCACCAACGGTAGTTATATCAACGCACCTGTGGCGTTCAGGTGATCATGAGTATCGCTGAGTAGGGCGAATTCACGCAGCTCATCGGCCACGCACAGCGCGGCCTGTGCATCGACCGACGGTGTGACAAGATCCACACAGCCCGGCGGACGAAAGTTGGCCCCCGGCACCGTCCGCGGCGCCCCGGCCGCCCTGTGACGGGGGCGGGGGAGTGCGCACCCCCTCGGTCGGTGCATGCTAGAGGCATGGGTCTCGGGGTTCAGTTCGCCATCTACTACGTGCTGTTCTTCTTCTGGCTGGCACTGGTCGCCCGGCTGGTGGTCGAGGTCGTGAAGAGCTTCGCCCGCCAGTGGCGCGGGCCGCACTCGGCGATCGCGGCCGGCACCCTGGAGATCGCCTTCGTGGTCACCGACCCGCCGATCCGGCTGCTGCGCAGGCTCATCCCGCCGGTACGGCTCGGCGCGGTCAACCTGGACCTGTCGATCACCGTGCTGTTCTTCGTGGTGTTCATCGCGATGAGCGTGGCGCACCCCTGAGCGGCTGTCGGCCTCAGCAGTCCGCGCGGTGCCGGCCGACGTAGTCGCGGTCCGACGACTCCATACGCGACGACTCCCAGCGCGGCGACTCCTGGCGCGACTCCCACTGTGCCGAACGGGCGCCCGACGAGACCCCGTACGACCGGGGTCCGCTGTCCCGCCACTGCTGGGCGGCCTGGAACGGGTTGCTGATCCGCCGCCCCCAGCGGGACCCGTCCTGAGCGTCGTGACCCCGCCAGCCGTCGGTGTGTCCGGACCAGTGCCGGCTGGTCTGTCCGGCGAAGTCCTGGGTGTCCTCGTCGCTGGAGTCGGAGTCCTCAGCGTCGGAGTCGTCGGAGTCGCTGTCGGCGGCGTCCTCGAGCTGGTGCAGGGCCACCGTGACGGTGCGCTTGGGCAGCGGCCCGGCAGCAAGGTCCACCAGATCCTTGGCGTTGAGCGGCGCGCGCTCGTCGGACTTCGTCCTCGCCGTGGAACCGTCCTTCGGCGTAGGCAGGACGCGGACCGGCGCCAGCGCCTCCGGGGCCTTCGTCGTCGCCGGGGTGGCCGGGACGGGAGTCAGCGCCAGCGGGGTACCGGGGGTCCTGCCGAGCGGAGCGGATTCGAGGTGGACCGCACTCACAGTGCCGACCGACCCCAGGGCCAACACTGAGCCGGCCAGCACGATCCGGGTGGGCATCGAATGCATCGGGGTTGCTCCGTTCGCCGTAATCAGTACCGCTGTCTGGAGCATCGGTGGCGGGGCGGGGCCCGTTATCGTGATCACACCATCGAGCTACCGATCACTGTCGGCGCTGATACCGGTCGGCGCGGAGACCGGTCAGTGCGCAGGGGAGACCGCGTCGAGCTCGGGCCGGGACGCACCCGCCGGCGCGGCACGGGAGCCCCCGGCCGATCCGGTGGACTGGTCGGCCGGGCGGTGGAAGACGTTGGAGCGCAGCAGCAGTGCGAGCCCGACGCCGAGCAGGGTGAGCCAGGACGTCACCAGGAACAGGTTGTCGATCGCCGCGACGAACACCCGGCCGGAGATCGCCTGGTAGAGCGCGTAGTGCCCGAGAATCGGCGGTGCGCCCGGTGGGCCGACCGCCGGGACCACCAGGTCGGGGCGCAGCCGTGCGGACCGGTCCGCCATCAGTTGGGCCCGCTGGCTGGTCAGCATCGCGGTGAGCACCGCCAGCCCGAGCGCCGCGACCGAGCGCTGCACCACGTTGTTGAACGCGCTGGCCCGGCTGACCAGCTCGGGCGGGATGACCGAGAGGCCGCCGGTCATGATCGGCATCATGGCGAGGCCCATGCCGACGGCCCGGAACGCGAGCAGCCCCATGACGTGCGCGCGCGGTGCGTCGACGGTCAGGTTGTGCAACAGGTAGGTGCCGGTCGCCAGGATCAACAACCCGACACTGGCCGGCAGCCTGGGCCCGATCCGGTCGTAGAGCCGGCCGGAGATCGGCATCAGCAGGCCCATCACCAGCGCCTGCGGGAACAGCACCAGGCCGGTCTCGAAGGCGCCGAGGTGCTGAGCCTGCTGCAGCAGCAGCGGCACGTAGAAGAGCACGCCGAACAACCCCACCGACAGCACCGCGATGAGCAGCAGCGAGTTGGTGAACGGCCAGTAGCGGAACACCCGCACGTCCAACAGCGGCTCCTCGACCTCCAGCTCGATCACCACGAACAGCGCCAGGGCAAGCCCGCTGTAGGTGAACAGCATCAGGATCCGGTAGGAGTCCCAACCCCAGCTGGCGCCCTCGGACAGCGCGAGCAGCAGGGCGAACAGCCCGCTGGAGATGGCAAGGAAGCCCGGCAGGTCGAAGCGGCCGGCACGACCGGCGGGGAAGGCGGGCAGCACCACGAGTGCGGCGACGAACCCGATCAGCCCGACCGGCACGTTGATGAAGAAGATCAGCCGCCAGTCCACCTACTCGACCAGGTAACCGCCGAGCGTGGGCCCGATGGCCGGGGCGAACACGATGCCGAACCCGTACATGCCCATCGCGGCGCCGATCTTCTGCTTCGGCACGATGCGGTAGACCATCGACAGGGTCATCACCGGCAGGATGCCGCCCGGGATGGCCTGGACGATCCGGAACGTGACCATGCTGTTCAGGTCCCAGGCCAGCCCGCAGAGCGCGGAACCGGCCGCGAAGGCAAGCAGGGCGACGTTGTAGACCCTGGCCATGCCGAGTTTGTCGCCCAGCCAGCCACTCAGCGGCACCACCACGCCCAGCGCCAGCGAGTACCCGGTGGCCACCCACTGCACGTCGTCGGTGGTCGCGCCGAAGTCCTTCTGGATGGTCGGGATCGCCACGTTGACGATGCTCACGTCCAGGACGGACATGAACATGCCGACGATCAGCACCGCCAGCGGCAGTCCCCAGCGGACCGGTGGCGGGGAAGGGGCGGCGGCGCCCGTCATGGGCGAAGGGTAGTCCGGGTCACCTGTCAGCCAGCCGGTTTCCGCTGGTGGACCGCCCGGTCGGCCCTGTTCGGCTAGTCCGTCCGGCGGGCCTACTCGTCCTGTCGGACGAGCCGCAGGGCGAGCGTCGGGCAGGCGGCGGCGGCGCGGCGGGCGTGCGCCACCAGCTCGGCGGGGACCGCCCGGTCGGCGAGCAGCGGATAGCCCCACTCGTCCAGGTCGACAAGCTCGGGGAGCAGCTCCTGGCACAGCCCGTGCGCCCGGCAGCCGATCGGGTCGACCCGCAACCGGGCCCGGGACCGCCGCCTCATCGCCAGCCCCGTTCCGCGTTGGTCAGCTCCCGCAGCACCGCCACCGCGTCGACACCGCGGCGGCCGCAGGGGCGCCCGTCGGCGTGCTGCGCGACGTCGTCGGCGAACACCTCGAGCGCACTGGCGGCCAGCCGGACCGCGCCGTCCGGGTGGCCGCAGGCACCTCGGCCGGGGATGACGCCGAGGCGCCGGCGCAGCCGCTCCAGCAGCTCGGCACGGCCGGTGCCCTCCGCCAGGGCGTGCAGGTCGGCGGCCACGGCCGGCAGGCCGAACATGCACGGCCCGCACTGGCCGGCCGACTCGCCGGCCAGGTACCCGACGACAGCCGAGGTCACCGCCAGGCCACACACCTCGGCCGGCAGCACCAGCAGGGACGCCAACCCGAGTGAGGGGCCGGTCCAGCCGGGTCGCCGGTAGTCCAGCGGCACGCTCGCGGCACCCTCGAGCGGGAGCCAGGTGCCGCCGAGGCCACCGAGCAGCACGGCGCCCGCCGGACCGGTGACCCCGCCGGCGAGCCGGGCCAGCTGACCGGCCGGGCTGCCCAGGTCCACCTCGTACACCCCGGGCCGGTGCACCGCGCCACCGATCGTGACCAGGGCGGTCCCCGGCGAGTCCTCGGTGCCCCGGCCACGGAACCAGTCCGCGTCGTGGCGGGCCAGCAGCGCGAGGTGGGCCAGGGTCTCCACGTTGTCGAGCAGGGTCGGGCGGCCCTGGACACCGCGCTCGGCGGGCAGCGGCGGCGAACTGGTCGGTCGGGCGTCACCGGTGGTCAGGAAGTTGACCAGGGCGGACGCCTCGCTGGCGACGAACCGGCGCGGCGTGGTCACCACGTGTACCTGGGCGGGGTCCTCGAGGCGCCGGGCGACGGCGTCCTCCAGCGGTTCGACCAGCGCGCTGCCCCTGGGCACGCAGACGATGGCCTGGTCGGCGCCGACCGCGTGCGCGGCGAGCGCCAGGCCGTCCAGCACCAGGTGCGGCGCGGCGTACAGCAGCAGCTGGTCCTTGGCGCTGGTCGGGTCGCCCTCGCAGCCGTTGGCGACCACCACCGGGCGACGCCGGCCGGTGGCTGCCCCGGCGACCGCCGCCATCTTGCGGGCGGTGGGGAAACCGGCGCCGCCCCGGCCGCGCAGCCCGGCGTCCTCGGTGAGCTCACGCAGCCGCTCCGCGCCGTGCCGGCCGGCGAAGCGCGCGCGGGGCAGCTCGCCGTAGCGGCGCAGGTGTTCCTCCAGGTCGGCGGGCTGACCGGTGGCCAGCCAGCCGGCGAGCAGCCGCGGCGCCGACGGGGCGGCCGGGGGTGCGGCGGGGCGCCGGGGAGCGGGTCTGGCCGGTGCGGGTGTTGGGGCCGCCCGGCGGGTGAGCGGCGCGGCGGGCTGCTGGAGGGCGGGCTGCTGGAGGGCGGGCTGTTGGAGGGTGGACCACGGGGTGGCCGGCGGGGCGTCCGGCGAGGGGGACCACGGGACGACCGGCGGGGTGGTCCCGGTGCCCGGCGGTGGTGTGCCCTGGCGGCTCGGCGGCGCGGGTGGCCGGACGGCGTGCAGTGGGCCGGAGGACAGCACCGGTCGGCGCTGACCGGGGATCGCCGGGATACGGGGGATGGGAATGGCCCCGCCGGGCGCGGCGGAGGTGTCCAAGCCGCCGCGTGAGCTGGTGCCGTTCGCTCCGGGGCTCGCGGCCAGATCGGCGTGGGCACCCGGATCCGGGGCCAGCTCGGTGTCCAGGTCCACGCCTACGTCGGTGTCCAGGTCAGTGTCCAGACCCAGGATGCTGGCCATGTCCAGCACCTTGCCCAACCCGGCGACCGTGCGCGGATGGACCTGGCGCGGCGCCGGCACACCGGGAACATGGTGGGCGCCCGGAACGCGGCGCGGCAACACCGAGCCGGGACCGACGGACGGCGCCGGTGCGACGGACGGGCCGGCCACGGCTCTCGGCGGCGCGCTCCGCAGCGGGATGGGCTGGGTGTGCTCCGGGCCGAGCGGCGGTCGGGCCGTCGGCACGCCGTGGCGCGCGTGCGCCGCGGGCACTGCTGCTGGGACTGCCGCCGTCGCCGTCGCCGTCGCCGTCGCTGCTGGCACCGGCACCGGCTCTGCCTGTGGTGCCCACGCCGGCTCGGCGACCGGGACCGGACTGGGAACTGAGTGGCGGCCCATCGTCATCGCCCCCCGAGGGTTGCCGCGCGCCGGGCGGCGCTGTCCGGGTGGCCGCGACCGCGCAGTCGGCCGACCACCGCGGCGACCACCACGAGCGCACAGCTCACGTTGAGGCTGATCACCCAGGTCAGGCCGGCGTCCTTGCCACCGATGCCGAGCCCGTGCACCAGCGCGACCGGCCAACAGACGTAGCCGACCCGGTGCACCGCGCGCCAGAGCCGCACGCTGATCCGGGTCCGCAGCATGCTGGTCACCAGTACCGCGATCAGCACGTCCAGAGCGACCGCGCCGAGCCCCAGCCAGAACGGGTGGTACACCGACACGAACGGCAGCACGGTGTCGATCCAGCCGATCCCGGCGTACGGGTCGACGACCGCGCTGGCTACGTGCACGGTCAGGAAAAGCACGCTGATCAGCGCGATGTTGCGGTGCAGCGCGGCCAGGGTGAAGCGCGGCCAGCGTTCGCTCACGGCCCGCCCGCCGCCCACGATGCCGAGCACCAGGCTCAACGTGAGCAGGACGAGCGCGACCAACCCGGTGGCCCTACTGGCGAACCAGAGTGCGTGGTCCACCGATCACACCCCTTCCTCGGTCATCGGCCAGCCGGCGGTGTGCACCACCTGGCCCGTCTCGGTGACCAGCCTCGCCGGCAGACCGCGGCTGGCCAGCCAGTCGGGCGCCACGCCGCCGAGCACGATCGCCGCGGTGCTCGCGATGTTCGCGTCCATGCAACTGCCGGCCGCGACGCTCACCGTTCGCCACAGCGGCGCCGGGTTGTCGCCGGTCCTCGGGTCGACGATGTGGTGCCGGCGGCGGCCACCGTGCCGCCACGCGCGTGCCACCGTGCTGGAGGTGGCGAGCCCGCCGGAGGCCACCGAGATGGTCTGCGCCGGGGAGTCCAGGGCGTCGCGGTGGTCGTCGGCCACCGCGACCCGCCAGCCGCCCTCGGGCGGTGTGCCGGCCATCCCGAGGTCACCGCCGAGGCCGACGAGCACGCCGCACCCGGTGACCTCGGCGGCGCGCCGGGCGGCCCGGTCGGCGGCGAGCGCCTTGGCGGTGGCGCCGAGGTCCAGCGAGACACCGCGGGGGAGCAGGAGCTCGCGGGCGGCCGGGTCCCAGTGCAGCCGCCACCAGCCGGGCGCCGGTCGGGGCTCCTCGACCGGCGCGGAACCGCCGCTGCCTCGGCCGTCGACACCGCCCCCGTCGGCGCCACGCCGTGACTCAAGCGCCTGGACCTGGGCGAAGTCCCGGTCGTAGCCCAACGCGCGCACCGCCGCGCCGACCGTGGGGTCGACAAGGCCGCCGGTGATCGCGGCGGCCCGCAGCGCGGCGTCCAGCGCCTCGGCGAGCAGGGGACTGACGATGACAGTGCGGCCGGCGGCCCGGTGCAGCTTGGTGATCTCGGAGTCGGTCCGGAACCGGCTGCACACCCGGTCGATCTCGGCGAGCTCACCGCGCAGCACCTCGGCCGCCCGGTCGAGCAGTCTCGGCTGGGTCACCAGCAGCAGGGCGGAGGTACCCAACGCGGTCAGCTCGAATCGGCCGGGGAGGGTGAGCGCGCCGTTCATGAAGCACCCGAGGGCGCCTGGGCGGTCTCCTTCGGTGCCACAGCACGGGGTGCCTGCTCGGGCGCCCGGAGCCGCTCGGGCCCGGTCACCGACTTCGGTGCGGCGGCCGGGATCCGTACCGCCGCGGCCGTCGGTGTCCTGGCGGGCCCGGCGGGCGGCACGACGGCCGCCGCCGTGTGGTGGGCGCCGACGGACCGGGTGACGTCGGCGACGCTGTCCACCGGCCGTACGGCGGCGGTTTCGGCCGGCGCGTGGGCGTGCGACGGCGCGGCGGGCGGTGTGTGGCCGGCGGCGAGTACCGCGCCGAACGCGGCGGCCAGTGCGGTCGCGCCGGCCGCGCTGCTGGCGGTGACCACGGTGACCCGCTGCTGCCCGCGCTCGCGCTGGCGGCGCAGGCTGCGGAGATGCTGTCCCATCTGACTTCGAGCTCCTCGTTTCGGGGGGAGCCGGCGCACGACACGCGTCGCGCACCGGGCCGATCAGCTCGCGCTGTCCGCTGGGGATCGGACAGGGGGGAGCACGCGCTGCTCGGGCTGGAGCGGATCCGAATGTAGGCAGCCGTTCCGGCCAGGTCGCCGTACCTGAGAGGCGGGGTTACGCGGTATCGGTGACAGGTGCCCCGGTGGCGTCGAGCAACGTGGGATTGCTCCGTTCGCGGCGCCCAGTACGCCAGTTGGCCCTGTAGCTCGCTCAGGTCGGGCTGAACCGCCGGTCAGCGGTGGGCAGTGCCGCGTTCGAGCGGGGTGCCCAATGCGACAAGAGCGTTTCAACCGTGTCCACGAGTACCGCCGGTACGGGCATTTTATTAGGGTGTCGGGGTGTCGGCACCGCGCATTGTGCGGTGTCGAAGGGGCCGATGCGCGGGAGTGAGTTGGGCATGGGGGAGATTTCGGTGCACCAGTGTGCCTTGCCCGGGTGCGAAGTGAGCATCGAGCAGGTGCCGGGTAAACCGGCCCGGAAGTACTGCAGCGCGGCGCACCGGGCGGCCGGGCGGCGCTTGCGCGGCGGCCTGGACGACGGCGAGCTGGACTATCCCGCCGAGACCGGTCGGTTGGCGGTGGGCGCTTCGGCCCGCCCCGCCGCGGCACCCGGCGCCGGCTACCCACCCCCTGCCGCCCCGCGCCCGCAACCCCCGGCGAGCCGACCAGCGCCTGGGGGACCGCCGCCCAGCGAGCCCGCGTGGTCGGCCGACGCGATGGCTCCGGACCGCGGTCAGGGCCACCCCGGTCCGCCGCCGAACCGGCCGGCGCCGACCAGCTACGGGTTCACCGGCAGCGCGGCGGACCTCACCGACGACATGATCGTCCGATCGAGGGCCGACCGGCCGGCGACGGGCTGGCGCGGTGCGGTGTTCTCCGCGTCCGGCGGGCGGATCAACCCGGGCGTGAGCGAGGCGGAGGCGGCGCGCAACGTGCTGCTGCGCAGGATCCGCCGGAACCTGCCCGGCGCGCACCAGATCGCGGTGAGCTCGCTGAAGGGCGGGGTCGGCAAGACCACGGTGTCGGCGGTGCTGGGGCTGACGTTGGCCGAGTACCGGGGCGACCGGGTCGTCGCGGTCGACGCGAACCCCGATGCCGGCACGCTGGCCGACCGGCTGACCGGGGAGATCGGGGTGACGGTCCGGCAGATGCTGGAGAACATCGCCAACATCGACTCGCTGACCGCGGTGTCGCACTACACGAGCCTGGCCGGGCGGCTGCAGGTGCTGGCCTCCGAGCAGGACCCGGCGATGAGCGAGGCGTTCAACCGCACGGAGTACGAGCAGATCTGCGCGGTGCTCGCCAAGTTCTACAACATCATCATCACCGACTCCGGCACCGGGCTGGTGCACTCGGCGATGGAGGGCACCCTCGCGCTGGCCGACTCACTCGTGGTCGTCGGGTCGCCCACGGTGGACGGCTCCTCACGGGCGTCGAAGACGCTGGACTGGCTGGTCGCGCACGGCTACGCCGAGCAGGTGGCCGACGCCGTCGTCGTGCTGTGCCTCGACCGGGTGAGCCCGGAGATCGACCGGGACCGGGTCCGCGACCACTTCCTGGCCCGCACCCGGGCCGTGGTGGAGATCCCGTACGACCCACACCTGGCCACCGGCGGGCGGCTCGACCTCGGCGCCATGCGGGAGGAGACGCAGCTCGCGTTCCTCGAGCTCGGCGCGCTGATCGCCGACGAGTTCTCCGCCTGAGGAGACTCGGCGGGCCGCGGCAGGGCGGTTATCTGGCGAGCGCCCGCGCCGGTGTGGAATCGCCGGCCTGGACGTGCAGCTTGCCGTCCTTGCCGGGCACGCACAGGCCGTGCTTGGCGGTGCCCCGCACGAACGCGGTGAGGCAGCCCGCCAGCTGGGTGTGCCCCACCGCGTTCGGGTGGAAGGACTCCTGGGCGAGGTGGGTGATCGCGGCCGCGCCGCCGGTGGCGAACGCCTTCGGGTCGACGGTGAGCCGGCGCTGCCACTCCGGGCCGGCGGAGGTGCACGCCTCGTGGCCCTCGGTGGCCCTGGACAGGTCGAGGAACCGCGCGCCGACCTTGTCGGCCACCCCGCGCAGCGCGGCGGACAGCTGCGGTACGGCGACGGTGCGGCCCCAGCGGGCGTCCTCGGCGCGGTACGGGCAGCCGACGAAGCCGTGGGTCTTGGTCATTGTCTCGGTGACCGGCGATGCGTAGGACGCGAGCACCAGCACGTAGTCCTTGTCCTGGTAGCCGGCCTGGCGCATGGCGGTGCGGACATCGGTCAGCGCCTTCTGCACCTTCGGCGCCATTGCGGTCAACCGGGCCGGCCACTGGGTGGCGAGGGACTTGGCGCAGCCGGGCAGTGACGGGTTCAGGAAGGCCGCCACGCAGCGCACCATCGAGCTGCCGAAGGACGGGTCGTCGTTCGCGCCGAGCTGGGCGACCACGGTGGTGACCTTGTAGTTCTTGGCGAGCTGGCCCAGCCGCCGTGCCTGCGAGCCCTCGGTGTCGTGGGTGGCCGTGCCGAAGCCGACGTTCGCCGAGGTCGCACCCGAGCAGGCCAGGTTGATCGCGGTGCTGGCCAGCCCGGTGTGCCGCACGTAGGCGTGCGACGACCGGTGGCACCAGTCACCCTTCTCGCCCCGGGTGCCCGCGTCGTAGTCGCCGGCGCCCTCACCGGATGCCGAGCTGTCCCCGAGTGCCACGATCGCGGTGCGTTTCGCCGGTGCGGGTGGCGCGGCCGAGGCGGTACCCACCCCCGGCAGCACCGCCGTGACCAGCCCGAAGAGCAGTGCGGCCGCCGCGATGCGGGTGGTGCTGGTGGTGGCTCGTCGGGGCACCGGATCACCGTAACCAGTGATCGACGCGAGGTGAATTAACCGAACGTGTAGGCAGTCGCCCCGGACGGCGGCACCCAGGGCCGTTAATTCGTGTCGGCGTTGCACCACCGGGGCAATCTCGGGGTCACCCCGAGTGCGAACTCAGGGGCTCCACCGAGTTCAGGATGGGCCGGGGCCGGGCACTCTTGGTTCAGCGGGCGATTCGGTGCCCGCTGACTACGCAAGCTGACAAAGAAGGAGGCAGTCGTGAGTTCGACGTTGACTCGTCCTCGGCACGGAACGGTCATTGCGGGGGTGTGCGCCGGCCTGGCCGACCGATTCGGGATGAGCCCGTTCGTGGTCCGGCTGCTGTTCGTGCTGTCCTGCCTGCTGCCCGGCCCGCAGTTCGTCATCTACCTGGTGCTGTGGGTGATCATGCCGAAGCGCCCGGTCTGAGCGCCGCCGCGGCTCTCCGAGTCAGGACACTAGGCTGGCCCGGTGACCTCGACCTCGGCTTCGGCCGCTTCGACACAGGCGCCGTCACCGCCCCGACCGACCTGGCCCACCCGCTTCGGCGGGCCGGGCTGGCGGGTGCCGGTGGCCCGGCTGGTGGCGGCGCCGACCGGCGGCGTGCTGATGTACCTGGCCTGTGCGCCCAGGACGCTGTGGTGGCTGGCGCCGATCGCGTTCGCGCTGCTCGGCGCGGTGCTGCGGGGTCGGCGCTGGCGGGCCGGCCTCGGCCTGGGCCTGCTGTTCGGGCTCGCCTACTTCGCGCCGCTGCTGCCCTGGGTCGGGATCTACGTCGGACCGGTGCCCTGGTTGGCGCTGGCCGTGATGGAGGCGCTGTTCGTCGGTCTCGGCTGCGCGCTCATCGCGGTGGCGTCGCGGCTGCCGGCCGCCCCGGTCTGGATGGCGGCGCTGTGGGTGGCCACCGAGGCGTTCACCGCCAGGTTCCCGTTCGGTGGCTTTTCCTGGGGCAAGGTGGCGTTCTCCCAGGCCGACGGGCCGTTCCTGCGACTGGCCGCACTCGGCGGCACCCCGCTGGTCTCCTTCGCCGTGGTACTGACCGGCTTCGGGCTGGCCGCGCTGGCGCGCACGGCGCACTGGCCGCCGCGCGGCTGGCGGCCGGGCTGGGCGGCGGTGGCCTGCGTACTGGCACCGGTACTGGTCGCGGTGGCGGTACCGGCGTGGCTGACCGGCGCCGCCGGGCCACCGTTGCGCACCATCACGGTCGCCGCCGTGCAGGGCAACGTGCCCCGACTCGGGCTGGACTTCAACGCCCAGCGCCGGGCCGTGCTCGACTACCACGTCCGGCGCACCCTGCAGTTGGCCGACGACATCGCCGCCGGCAAGGTGCCGCACCCGGACCTGGTGATCTGGCCGGAGAACTCCTCCGACATCGATCCGCTGCGCAACCCCGACGCCTACGCCGAGATCAGCGCCGCGGTGGACCGGATGCGGGTGCCGATCCTGGTCGGCGCGGTGCTGGTGCTGCCCGACGACGTACACACCGCGAACTCCGCGCTGGTCTGGGTACCCGGCGTCGGGCCGACCGAGCGCAACGACAAACGCCGGGTGCTGCCGTTCGGCGAGTACCTGCCGTGGCGCGGCTTCTTCCGGCTGCTCTCCCCGTACGCGGACCGGGCCGGCAACTTCGTGCCGGGCAACGGGCCGGGTGTGGTGACCATGGCCGGCATCCCGGTCGGGGTGGCCATCTGCTGGGAGGTCGCCTTCGACGACCTGGTCGACGACAGCGTCCGCAACGGCGCACAGCTGCTCGCGGTGCCGACCAACAACGCGACGTTCGGCGAGTCGGACATGACCTACCAACAGCTGTCGATGTCCCGGTTGCGCGCGGTCGAGCATGATCGGGCGGTGGTGGTCGCAGCCACGAGTGGGGTGAGTGCGATCATTGCACCGGACGGAGCCGAGGTTGCCCGGACGCCGGTGTTCACGCCGGCGGCGCTGGTCGAGCAGGTGCCGTTGCGGACGACGACTACCCTGGCTACCCGGCTCGGTGCGGGGCCGGAGTGGTTGCTCGCGGTCCTGGGCCTGGTTGCCTTCGGGATCGCCTGGCGCCGTGGTGCGGCCGGGGTGACACCCGGGCCGCCGGTCGACCCTGATGAGACGCGAGAGGACGAGGATGGCTGACCAGCACGCCCACGACGGCACGAAGTCGTTAGTGGTGGTCATCCCGACCTACAACGAGCGCGACAACCTGCTGCAGATCGTGCACCGGCTGCACGCGGCCGTGCCCACCGCGCACGCGCTGATCGTCGACGACGCCAGCCCGGACGGCACCGGCGAGCTGGCCGACGGGCTGGCCGCCGAGGACGACCGGGTGCAGGTGCTGCACCGGCAGGCGAAGGACGGTCTCGGCGCCGCCTACCTCGCCGGCTTCAGCTGGGCGCTGGCCCGGGACTACCAGGTCGTGGTGCAGATGGACGCGGACGGGTCACACCCTCCGGAGGCGCTGCCGGGAATGCTCGAGGAGCTGGCCGGAGCGGACCTGGTGCTCGGCTCCCGGTACGTACCCGGTGGCACCGTGGTGAACTGGCCGAAGCACCGGCAGCTGCTCTCCCGCGGCGGCAACCTTTACTCCCGGTTGGCCCTGGGCGTGCAGATCAAGGACATCACCGCCGGCTACCGGGTGTTCCGCCGCCACCTGCTCGCCGAGCTGGCCCTCGGTGAGGTCAACTCGCAGGGCTACTGCTTCCAGATCGACATGGCCTGGCGCGCGGTGCGGGCCGGCTTCCGGGTCCACGAGGTGCCTATCACGTTCACCGAGCGGGAGCGGGGCAACTCGAAGATGAGCGGCTCGATCGTCCGCGAGGCGCTCTGGCGGGTCACCCGGTGGGGCGTGACCAGCCGGCTGGGGCTGGGCGAGGAAGACCAGCCCCGAGACGCGGTTTCGGCTTGAACGCAGTGTCGGCCTGACCCCCGGGGGATCAGGCCGACACGGTTACCGCTCTCGACTGCCGCGGCTCGGTTCAGTTCAGTGCGCTGACTACGAACGTCAGCCGCGCGTCACGCGCTCTTCGAGCGACGGCCGCGCAGTTCTTCGAGCCGCTCGGCGAGCAGTTCGTCTAACTCGGCGAGCGAGCGACGCTCGAGCAGCATGTCCCAGTGCGTACGCGGGGGCTTGACCTTCTTCGACTCCGGCTCGACACCGTCGATCAACTTGGAAACGCTGCCGTGCAGGCGACATTCCCAGTTCATCGGAGGCTCTGCGTCGTCGGAGAAGGGGACGTCGAAGTCGTGTCCCTTGGGGCAGGCGTACTGGACCGACCGGCGCGGCGCGAGGTCGTGATTGCGGTCGGTCTCGTAGCTGACAGCCCCGAGCCGGCTGCCTCGCAGCACACGGTCCGCCATGGTGTAGTCCTCTCACTATCGTGGCCCGGAGGAGGGATCCCGGGCTTGCAGTACCTCGTGTAACGTCGCCCCTAGCGCGTACGTTCCCTCTCCGGCACGTCAGTTGACGTGGCGTCGATGACACTCGCCGCCGCCGCAACCTTCCGCGCCGTCCCTTAGTGTCCCCCATCAGGGCCGTTTGCAATCCTATTTGTGACCGGGTCGCCATGTGTGAGCTACATCACAGTTCGACAACCAGGGGCAATTAGGCCAACCAGGCCAACTTGTTACACCAATCGGGGCTCCGGATTGCCCACGTCGCGGATACCCCGGCGCAGCGGCACCGCCGCGACGATCACGAAGCCGATCACCAGGAAGCCGATCAGCGACAGGATCGCCGGCCGGAACGAGCCCGTCGCATTGGCCACCAGCGCGAACACCAGCGGCCCCAGCGAGGAGGTGCCGCGCTCGCCCAGCGTGTAAAGCGCGAAGTACTCCGCGGCGCGGCCCTTGGGTACCAGCTGGCTGAACAGCGAGCGGGACAGCGCGGCCGGGCCGGCGATCACCAGCCCGATGCCCAACGCCACCGCGAAGAACTGCAGCCGCTGACCGGCCTGCACGAAGTAGGCGCCCGCGATGACCACGGTCCACAGCGCCAAGCTGATCAGCAGGGTCCGCTTGGCGCCGATCCGGGCAGCCAGCCAGCCGTGCGCCAGGCCGCCGCCGAACGCGACGAACTGCACCGCCAGGATCGTCACGGTCAGCACCTCGACCGGCAGCCGGAGCTCCTGGGCGCCGTACAGCCCCGCCGTCGCATTCACCGTGTTGACCCCGTCGATGTAGACCAGGAACCCGGCCAGGAAGGCCAGCGTGATCGGGTACCGGCGGGCGTCGGCCAACGTGCGGGCGAGTTGGCGGAAGCCGGCGGCGAGCTGGGTGCCACCGGGCTCGGGGACCGCCGCCGCCTCGCCCCGTTCGGGCAGCAGCCGCAGTGGGATCACGGTGAACGCCGCCCACCAGAGTCCACAGATCACGAAGCAGACCCGGATCGCGCCGGACTCGGACAGCCCGAACAGCGCCCTGGCCTGGATCAGCGCGATGTTGATCGCCAGGCAGAGGCCACCGCCCAGGTAGCCGAACGCCCAGCCCTTCGAGGACACGCCGTCGCGCTGGTCCGGTGTGGCGATCTCCGGCAGGTACGCGTAGTAGACGACGACCGAGGCGTAGTAGCAGAGGTTGGCCAGCGCGAACAGGACGGCGCCGAGGCGCCAGGAGGTCCCACTGACCACCGCAAGGCCGCAGGTTGCCGCCGCGCCGGCCATCGCGAACCAGCCCAGCAGGGCCCGCTTGTTCCGCGCCCGGTCGGCGATCGCGCCGGTGATCGGCAGCACGAACACCTGCAGCACCGTCGACCCGGCCAGCAGGAATCCGAACACCGAGCCGGCCTGCACCGACACCCCGAACATGGACACCGCACAGTCCCGCAGCGCGCTCCGACAGGGCTGCCCCCCGGCGCGCGCGTCCTGGGTCGCCACGTCGGTCAGGTACAGCGAGAAGAACACGGTCAGCACCGAGACCTTGAACACCGAGTTGGCCCAGTCGTAGACGCACCAGGCCCGCTGCGGGCGGGTCAGGCGGCCGGTCACCGGTCAGGCTGCTGACCGGGCCGCTCATGGTCAGGCTGCTGACCGGGCTGCTCGTGGTCGGGCTGCTCGTGACCGGGCAGCTCCTCGTGCCCGGGCAGCTGCTTGTGGTCGGGCCACTGGCCGCGTTCGGCGAGCACCTCGCGCAGCAGGTCCGGGCGGTCGGTGACCAGCCCGTCCACCCCCATGTCCAGCAGCTCCCGCATTTCGGCGGCGTCGTTGATCGTCCACACGTGCACCTCCATGCCGAGCTCGTGGGCGGTGCCGATGAACGCCGGGTCCACCACGGTGACCCGGCCCTGTCGGCGGGGCACCTGGGCCAACGTGGCGGGCACCGACAGCCGCCGGCCGGCCCAGCCCAGCAGGCCCTGGCCCAGCCAGCTACGCAGCCGCAGGTTCACCACGTCCCGGGGTGAACAGGAGGTGATCAGTCGTGGTCCACCGACGCGGCGCAGGGCGCTCATCCGGGCCGGAGAGAACGAGGCAAGGCAGACCCGGTGCCAGACGTCCGTCTCGGTCAGCAGCCGCAGCGTCGGCGCGGTCGCGAGGTTGGCCTTGACGTCGATGTTGAGCAGCGCCCCGGGCAGCTCGTCGATCACCTGGCGCAGGCTCGGTATCGGTTCGCGGCCGCCGATGCGGGCCCGGCGGACCTGCTCCCACGGTTGTGCGGCGATCGGGCCGGCGGCGTCGGTGGTGCGGTCCAGGTTCGCGTCGTGCAGCACCACCACCTCACCGTCGGAGGTGGCGTGCACGTCGATCTCCAGGTACCGGAAACCCTCGGCCAGCGCCCGCCGGAACGAGGCCATCGAGTTCTCCAGGCCGGCGAGCTCGCCGAGCCGCCAGCCCCGGTGCACCAGCGCGCGCGGGTACGGGCCCGTCAGGTACGGGTGCGTCGCCCCGCGCCGCGCACCGGCCGCATCTGGCCTCACCGCGCTGAGTCTAGGAGTAGCGCGCGGCGAACCGAGTGGCACCGGTGCACTGGTGTGGGCAGCACGCCGGGCGGGCCCCAGGCCGACGGCACACAGCACCAGGCCGCCGCACACAGGTTGGAACGTGCGTGCGGCGGCCCCGACGTGTGTGCGGCGACCTCAGCAATTCGGACGGCGACGTCGTGCTGACCGGCGCTGTCCTCACCCAGGTCGGCATCCAGTTACCCACCGTCGAACCCGAACAAGCCTGTCTGCTCCACCTGACCAGCGCCGACCGAGCTCCGGAGCCGTGAGTGGTAAGTGGTCCCAGGGGACCACTTACCACTCACGAGGGCAGTCGGTGGCCCTCGCCCAGTAGCGGTGCCATCAGGTCGCCGTGGCGGGCCAACCGGTCCGGTAGGTCGGCGGCGGTGAACACCAGCTCCTCGGCGTGGGTGCAGGCCCGCACCTCGTCCCAGGTGAGCGGGGTGGCGACGGTCGGGCGCTGGCGGCCGCGCAGCGAGTAGCTGGCCACCGTGGTCTTTGCCGGGTTGTTCTGGCTCCAGTCGATGAACACCCGGCCACGGCGACGCTGCTTGGCCATCACCGCGATCACCCTGGCGGGGTCCTCGGCGGCCAGCCGGTCGGCGACCGCCCGGGCGTACTCGCTGGTCCGGTCCGCGCGGGAGACCCGAACCGGGGTGTAGAGCTGCATGCCCTTGCCGCCGCTGGTGCGCGGGTACGCGGGCAGTCCGTCCTCGGCGAGCACCGCCGCGACCCGCTGGGCCACCCGGGCGCACTCCACAATGCTGGTGCCCTCGCCCGGGTCGAGGTCGAAGACCAGCAGGTCCGGGTCGTGCTGCCCGCCCCTGGGGCCGACCTTCCACTGCGGCACGTGCAGCTCGAGCGCCGCGAGGTTGGCCACCCAGGCCAGCCCCGCCGCGTCGTCGATCAGCGGGTAGTCGATCGCCTCCGAGCCCGCCGCGCTGCCCGGGGTGGGCAGTCGGACGGTGCGCACCCAGGACGGCACGTGCCGGGACACGTTCTTCTCGAAGAACGACGGCGCCGTCACCCCGTCCGGCCAGCGGCGCAGGGTGACCGCGCGGGCGGCCAGGTGCGGCAGCATCACGTCCGCGACCGCCAGGTAGTGCGCCAGCACGTCCCGCTTCCGGAAGCCGGTCAGCGGGTAGATGACCTTGTCCGGGTTGGCCAACCGGACCCGCCGGCCGGCGACCTCCACGGTCGTCACCGTCCGGCCGCTGCCGGCGCTGCGCGGCGGGACCGGTGCCGCCGGCGTCCGCCGCTCGGGTTGATCCGGCTGGACCGGGGGAGCCGCGACGCCGGTGCTGATCTCGATCCAGTCGGAGGACCCCGGTCGGTAGGGGGAGTCCGCCCGCTTGGCCACCACGGCGGGCAACCCCTGCTCGGTGGCCGCCGCGAGCACCGCGGCGCCGCCGCCCGGGTACGACGGCACCAACCGCCAGTGCGGCCCGGTCAGCGGCAGCGACTCGGCGAGCGCGCGCCGTTCCCGGTACGGCAGGGCCAGGCAGTCCCGGCCGTCCAGGTGCAACAGGTCGCTGATCCACAGTCCCGGGGGAGTACCGCCGATCTCGCCGTCCAGCAGGACCGCCGTGCTGCCCAGGGTGGCGCCGAGCCCGGCGAGCTCCGGGTGCCGTTCGGGCAGCGGCATGCTCTCGGTATCGAGCAGCTCGACCCGGCCACCGTCGACCCGGGCGAGCACCCGCACCCCGCCGAACCGCACCTCGTAGCACCAATCCTCGTCCGGCACAGGCAGCTGGCCCGGGGCGGGGATCACGGGGGAGAGCTCGCGGGGGAGCGGCTGGCGGTCCGGGTCGGCCGGCGGATCCCCCCGCCGCAGCAACCAGTCCTTCGGTGTGCGGCCGCGCCGCAGCAGCACGTAGCGCCCGCTGGCCCGTTCACCGTGCAGTACGACCTGTACCTCGGAGTCGGTCCACTTGACGGTCTCGTAGTGACCTCGGTCCCAGATGGTCATCCGGCCGGCCCCGTACTCGCCGGTCGGGATGTCGCCGGAGAAGTCGGCGTACTCCATCGGATGGTCCTCGGTGCGCACCGCGAGCCGCACCGTGCCGCGGTCCTCGGGCAACCCCTTGGGCACCGCCCACGAGACCAGCACGCCGTCCCGCTCCAGCCGCAGGTCCCAGTGCAGGCTCCGGGCATGGTGCTGCTGGATCACGAACACCTCGCCGCGGCCGTCACCGGCGGGCTTCGGGTCCTCGGCGGGGACCGGCTCCGGGGTCCGTTGCCGATCGCGCTTGCGGCGGTACTCGTCGAGCGGCACGGCACCCCTTCCCCGGTGTCCTAACGCCTGTCCTAACGCCTGTCCTGGCGCCACAGCATGCCCGGGGGTCGTCGAATTGCCCAAGCGCCACGTCTTGCGTAGCCCAGGCTGGGCATGGTTTCCTTAGGCTTGCCTCACTAAGTCGTCGGGCGGGAAGGGCGGGCCGCGATGTTTGTCTGCATGTGTGTCGCGGTCACCGAGGACGAGGTCCGTGACTGCATCCATGCCGGCGCCCGGACTGTCGAAGAGGTAAGCAAGCTCTCATTTGCCTGTACCGGATGCGGTGGTTGCCGTGAGAGTATCGAGCAGATGTTGGCGACTGGCGGAGCAAGAATGTGCGCATTACCACGGAGCGCGTGAGCCCGGTAACTCTGGTAAGACTTACGTGCGTATCGGCTGCCCTAAGTCGTTGACATGCTTACCTAACTGGGCGTGACTGTGTCCTAATACGCAGAGTTACGTGTAGCGTCCCCCGCATTCTTGACTTGATGAGGGGGATGCGCACTCATGCGTGGAGATGACGAGGTCATTGCTCTGCTGAACGAGCAGCTGACCAGTGAGCTCACTGCTATCAACCAGTACTTCCTGCATTCCAAGATGCAGGCGAACTGGGGCTTCACCAAGCTCGCCGAACACACCCGTGCGGAATCCATCGAAGAGATGCAGCACGCGGAGAAGATCACCAACCGGATCCTCTTCCTGGAGGGCCTGCCGAACTACCAGCGGCTGTTCTCGCTGCGCGTCGGCCAGACCGTCCCCGAGCAGTTCACCTGCGACCTGGCGGTGGAGCTCGAGGTCGTCGAGCGGCTCCGCCCCGGTATCGCGATGTGCCGCGAAAAGGGCGATATCACCACCGCCAATCTGCTCGAAGAGATCCTGCACGACGAGGAAGAGCACATCGACTACCTCGAGACCAACCTCGAGCTGGTCGAAAAGCTGGGGGAGCAGCTGTACCTGAGCCAGCTGGTCGAGCGTCCGCCGACAAACGGCTGACAACAAACGCTCATTGAGACCCCGGTCGGCGCGGCTTTCCCCCATGGGGCCGCGCCGACCGGTCTTTTTCCGACGACGGGCGGTCATTTGCGCCGGTGTGAATAGTTCCACCCGGTCTCTGGTCACTGAGCCCGCCCGCCAGGGTGGGCCTTCAGTTGACGCAACCGCCCTGTTTCCGCCGCCTGAATGGTCAGATCACGGCGGACCGTCTACCGGGTTGCCCGGCGGAGCGTGTGAATAGGCGGACGAATGTACTGCATGGTGTCGTATATGGCGGCCATAGCGGACAGCGGCCCGTCGAGTGAATTAAGGTATAATGAAACGGGGCGGTCCTGCTCGTTCGACTCCGGGTACAATAACTGCCCGGCGATATCATTGTCCACCGCAATCGCAGGTGGGCGTGCCTGTGAAACTGTAGGGATTCGACCCGTACGTGCCGTAACTTTTGATTGTTGATCAGTATTGATCAGTATACCTCCGGAGTCGGACCGTTGACTGTCCGACTATTGGGTAGCACCGGGCAGGCGGTGTGGAGCTGAGCTCGGCGGTGTAGTCGGCTCAGTAGTCAATGGAACGCGCCGCATGGGATTCGGGTGGTTATCGACGATCCCGTCCGGTGTTGTTGTCTCGGCGCACTGAGTGCGTCGCCGCCGGTGTCGGCGACGCCATACGTGGTCACCGCCATACCGGCACAGCCGTCCGAGGCCGCCTGCGGCCCTCTCGGGCCCGCTACCCCATCGTTATCCCCTGAGCCGATAATCGACATTATGTCAACCTAGGTGGATCCCGCCGATCCTGGTCGGCAGGCCGCCCACCTGGGCGGACGATGATGAGGTGGCAGGAGGACTGGGACGCTCCCCGGCTCATCCGGGTACCAACTGACTCGTCCCGTCGACAACCCGATCGATGAAGCGGTACGCCAACGCCTGGTGCGCGGTGACCCGAACTGTCGCGTTCCGAGTCCCGCGGAATCCGTTCCACGGTCTATCCGGTGCGCCGCGGTCAACGCGGCGATCCATCGCTGGAGCCGTTCGAACCGCCGGGCCTGAATGACGATGTCTGCCGCGGATGTCTGACGCGGTGCTGCAATTCCGGCACGTGGCATGGACGCGTGCGGCAATGTCGAACGTTTCCCAGGCGTTCCCGAGATCAACAGGAACTGCCCCAGGGAAGCCGCCGTACCCACCGCACGGGTCGCCACGTCGCAGCTGATGAATTGCACGGTGTCGAAGCTGGCGATTGTGTACACGTCCGGTTGGTAACGGCGTCATCGATTTCCCGGCCCAGCACGACGATGCGCCTTTCCAGCAATCGTTCGTAGACCGGATTCGGTCCGAGCCGGTAACTAGTGGTTACTTCACATTCGCCGCCAGCGAATTCACTCGGTACCGTGCGCCGGTGTACTCGCATGCCAGGGAGCACGGCCAACAGGTGCTGAGCTTCACCACCACGTTGACCGTCGCCGCGGACCGCAATACCCGGGTCTTCCCCTTTCGAGTGGACGACCGACAGGCCGCGGCGACGCTGGCCGCGGCACGTAAGGCAACCCTGGCCGTTCGGCGCTCGAACGCCGGCCCTGGGCAGGTCAGCCTCTCCCCTCGGTCCGTACGCGCCGCCCCCGGTCCGCTCGACCGCCTGGTACTCCCCTCGCCCAACGGCTCCACGATCAGTTTCCAGCTGGTCGAGACCGGTTCGGGTGGCCGCCGAGCTGGACAGCAGAGCGGCGGTACCGGTACTCCGAGATGGCGCCTTCGAACCCTGTTGATCAGGCTGCGCGGTCGAGTTCGGGCCACCGCACACAGGTCGGGGCCGCCGCGCACACGTCCCAATCTGTGTGCGGCGGCGCGGCGTTGATGTGCCGTCGGCGTGGGGCTGTGTGCGGTGGCCCGGCGCTGTGTGCGGTCGGCCCGGCGCCGTCGGCCGGTGCTCGGCCTCAGGTCTCGGGTCTCGGGTCTCGGGTCAGAACGCCAGCCTGGTGTGCAGCTCGGTCACCACCGGCCGGTCTGCTCGGTACCGCGACCGGGGGGTGCGGCATGCTCGAGGCCGGCGGGTTCAGGGTGGTGTGAAACGGAAGTGGGTGCTCGTGTCCAGAACGGTGACCGGGCACCCGGTACCGCCTGAGCGGATGCGGCTGGTCCGCGGCGGCCGGCCACTCAAGCGTTGGCGCTACCTCGGTGGATTCGGGCCGGACGTGTGCCTGTGCCTCGGTGTGGTGCTGGTCGGCCCCGGCGTGCAGACGTTCTGGGCGGTCTGGCACCGCGCCGGTCGCCGGCTCACCGAGCGGACCGTGCTGGGTCGGCGCGGCGTCCGACTCGGCGCGCCCGGTACCCCGCTGGAGGTGGCCTCGGTGCGCGGCCCCGACGTGGAGATCGACCTGCGCGTGCGGCCGGACGGCGAGCCGCTCACCGTGCTGTCGCCGCACGGCCGGTCCTACATCTGGACCCGTAAGAGCCCGGTCGAGCTGACCGGCGCGATCCGCCTGGCCGGCGTCGAGCGGTCGGTGAGCTGTCGAGGTCTGCTGGACGACTCCGCCGGCTATCACGCCCGGCGGACCGAGTGGCGCTGGTGCGCGGGGGTGGGCAGCACGCTGGACGGGCGGGCGGTCACCTGGAACCTGGTGGCCGGGGTGCACGACGTCGAGCCCGCGACGGAGCGGGCGGTCTGGCTGGACGGCGTTGCGGTGCCGGTGGGCGCGATGACGATGTCTGGGAAGCTCGACCGGGTAGGTACGGCGGACGGCGCTGACCTGCGGTTCACGGCTGAGTCGGTGCGGCGGCGGGACGATCGGGTGCTCGGTGGGCTGATCCGCAGTGAGTACGTCCAACCCTTCGGCACGTTCGCCGGAACCCTGCCCGGAGGGCTCGAACTGGCCGAGGGGTTCGGCGTACTGGAACGGCACCGCGCCCGCTGGTGAGCGCGCGGCACGGCGGCCGGGCGGCGGGTTGGTGTCAGCCGGCGATCGGCGCGTGGCGTTCCGTAACCGGGGCGTCCCGATGGAGTTGAATGGTCAACGGTTCGCGCGAGTGCTCCCCCCGGCGCCGGGCCCGCCGTCATGAGCGGAAGGTCAGATCCGTTGTCGTACGACGTCATGAGTGTGTACACCCTGATGCTGGGTGATGAGAACGGTCCCGCGACGGTGAGCGTGCACTCCACCGCCGAGGAGGCCTGGCGCGCGCTGGACCGCGAGGTGCGGGCCCGCTGCGGGTTGCGGCCCCGACCGCGCCGGGTGATCGATCCCGATGCGGCGACCCGGTTGGCGGACGTCTGGCGGTCCGGCGAGATGGAGTCCCGCTTTTGGCAGATCTGCCCGCACCGGCTGCCGCTGATGGTGCCGGAGATCGGCCGTCCCGTGGTGCCCGCGAGGCACTGAACCCCGCTCGCGGGCCGCGCCACCTTGCATGGAGAACCAACGTTCTCTAGGCTGCTGACTCAGTGGAGAGCGAGCGTTCTCCGCCTGGAATCCAGCTCGTGGAGAGGATCCACTGTGAACCAGCGCCCGCCGCTCCCCCCGTTCTCGCGCGAAGACGCACTGAAGAAGGTGCAAGGCGCCGAGGACGCCTGGAACTCCCGCGACCCGCAGCGGGTCTCGCTCGCGTACTCCGAGAACTCGGTCTGGCGCAACCGGGACCAGTTCGTCACGGGCCGGCCCGCGATCGTCGCCTTCCTGACCCAGAAATGGGAGCGGGAGCTGGACTACGCGCTGCGCAAGAGCCTGTGGTGCCACGACGACAACCGGATCGCGGTGCGGTTCCAGTACGAGAGCCACAACGCGGACGGCCAGTGGTTCCGCAGCTACGGCAACGAGCTGTGGGAGTTCGACGAGAACGGCCTGATGCGCCGCCGGGAGGCGAGCATCAACGACCTCGCCATCACCGAGGCGGACCGCCGGATCTTCGGCCCCCGCCCGGAGAGCGAGCACGGTCAGGAGATCCCGCTGCAGTGAGTCCTGTCAACTCACCCGGTCAGCGCTCGCCGGGGCCCGCCTTGACGGTGCTGATCCGCAGCTGCGGGCCGGGCGGGGATCCGGCGCAACCGGTACCGGCGACCGGGACGAACACCGACGCCGTGTCGCCCGGCGGGTACACCCGGAGACCGCGGGTCGGCGTGGGCCTGCAGACCGACTCGTCGTAGTTGAGCACCTGCACCATGGCCAGGCTCGCCGAGGCGACCGCCCCGGGTGCGAGCGTCACCGGTGCTCCCTTGACGCCCTCGCGCTCGGCGGCCGGACCGACCTGTGTGCCGTTGTCGCCGGTCACGTAGGAGACGCCGGCGAAGCCCTGGATCACACAGGGCCGGCTGCCCTTGTTGCTGAACCGCAGCGGCGCGTAGATGGTGCCGGCAGCTCCCCCACCGGGCCCGAGGGTGACCGACAGCGTGCCCGCGCGGCAGGGCACCGGGCCGCCCGGCTGCGCAGGCGCGACTCCACCACCGCCGCCGGCCTGCTCACCGGAGCCGGACGGTTCGGTCGTGGTGGTCGGAGCCGCTTCGGCGGTCGACGACGGTGCGGCGGTGTCGGTCAGGCTGGGCGGGGCGGTGACGGTCGGTGCCCCGGCGCAACCGGCCGTGATCAGTGCGGTGCTCAGCGCCAGCACCGCGCCGGCGGTGAGCACTGTGGCCTGGCGGGCGGCCCGCCGGCTCGAACGGTCTCGCTGCATGCGCTTGCCCCTCGCTTCTCCCGGGGGCAGGTGATCCCGGCTGGTTCGGAAGATGCCGCTGGTGCCCCTGAGGTGGCGCAGGCTACCGCCGAGCCGGCACCGATGATCAGCCGCGGGTGCGTTGCCGGGGTGGGACGGCGGTGAACGGACGTCCGGTGGCACCCGGCGCCGGACGCGCGGACAGCCACTGCTCGAGGGTGCGACGCACGTCGGCGAGAGAGGGCCGTGCGGCCGGGTCGGTGGCCAGGCACGCGCTGAGCAGCTGCCGGTGCACGCTGGCGAGTGGCATGTTGCTCGGCGCCGTGCTCGCGGCGGCCGCGCGCAGGCCGGACACCGCGTTCGTGTGGTCGCCCCTCGGCGGGGCGCCGGTCAGGGCGAAGGAGATCGTGGCGGCGAGCTGCCAGGCGTCCGACGACGGGGTGGCCCGGTCGCCCCGGGCCGTCTCCGGTGCCAGGAAGTCCGGGGTGCCGATCACCATGCCGTGCATGGTCAGCGTCATGTCACCGCGGGCGCGAGCGATGCCGAAGTCGATCAGGTGCGGCTCGCCCCACGCGTCCAGCACGACGTTGCTGGGCTTGACGTCGCGGTGCAGCACACCCTGGTGGTGGGCGGCCGCGAGTGCGCCGGCGCTGCGCAGCCAGATCCGCGCCGCGGCCACGTCGTCCACCGGTCCCCGGGCGGTCACCAGCTCGCCGAGCGACTGCCCGTCCACGTACTCCATCACGATCACCAGGCCACGCAGTCCGGCCAGCCCGGCGTCGGACTGGCTATCCACCAGATCCAGGATGCGCACACAGTTCGGGTGCGCGACCGCCCCCAGCGCCCGCGCCTCGCGCCGGATCCGCAGCTCGGTGTCCTCGTCGGGGGCGTGCGCCGCCTTGACCGCCACCCGTTTCCCCAGCCGGTGGTCATTGGCCAGCCACACGCCGCCGAAACCGCCCGCGCCGAGCTGGCGGATCAGGTCGAACCGCCGCACAGCGGAGCTCGGCGACTCGACCAGCGTGGCCGGCGGCCTCGGCTTCGGCACCGCGGCGCCGGTCGGGAGGGGTCCGGGGTCCGCGGCCAACGGTGCGCTCGCCGGCTGTGCGGGTGCACCGGGCCGACCGGCGGACGGACGCGGGGCCTCGGCGGGGGGGCCGAACAGGCGGTCCCGCCAGGCGCCGTTGGCCCAGGCGCCGTTGGCCCAGCCGCCGGCCAGCCCGGCGTTCGCCAGTGCGTTGGCCGCCCACGCCTTGGCCCCGGCGATCGCCTGGCTGGGCTGACCACCGGGTTGCGCGTGCGCCGGCACCTTCGACCGGTTGTGCGCCGGCTGCTGGACCTTGCTGGGCGCCTGGCCGGCCCGCTGCGCCGGCACGACGGGGTTCGGCCTCGCGACGGGCGCGGCCTTCGCGGGTGCGGGGCCTGGGGACTTCGCGGCCGGCGGCAGTGCCTTCTTGGCCGACTTCGCCGGCGCGGGTTTCGCCGGCGCGGCCTTCGGCGGTGGCGCGGCTCTCGGGGCCGAGTGTGCGTTCGGGGCGGAGCGTGGCGAGGTGGCCGGTCGCTGGGTCGGGATGGCCCGCACCGACGGCACCACGGGGCGCCTGCGGACCGGGGCCGGCGCCGGTACCAGCAGCACGATGAACACCCCGGCCACCGAGGCGAGGAGTACGCCGAACCACAGGTGCGCGGTCGACCCGGCCGGTAGCCGCCCGGTGAGCAGCGCAACCAGGAGCAGCGGCAGCCAGAAGTACCGGCCCGGCGATTTCGGACCCCGGCGCAGCGCAATCCTGCCCTGTACCCACACGAAGAACGCCGCGACCACCGGGAAGAACACCAGCGGTGCGGCGAACAGCGCGGTACGTACGGCGCCGTGGCCGAGCGCGTCGGACACCGACGCCGAACCCAGGTACGCCCGCTGGGACATGCCAAGGCAGCTCGCCTCGCCCAGGGTGGCCCGGTCCGCCGGGGTCAGTCCGGCGCCGGCCAGCCTGGGCGCGCGGAACACCGCACCGGTCGCGTTGAACATCAGCCACGGCAGCAGCCCGCAGGTGAGCAGCCCGATCACCGGCACCAGCGCGCCGCCGCCCGAGCGCGCCGGGCCGGAGCCCCTGCGCAGCAGGGCCACGGTGACCGCCCCCGCGGTCGGCACCAGACCGACGAAGACGCCGAGTGCGGTCGTCGTCCATGCCCAGCTACCAGGGCACACGTCCGCCCCGAAGATCGCCTGCAGGAAAGAGAGGGCGCCCCCGACCAGCGCCACCAGTGCACCCACCGGCCGCCACGCTCCTCCCCTGCCGTTCGCTGGACCCCACTATGGCACCGCCATCACCCGATGGTGGCACTCATAGGAATGTCACAGTGAGTCGTGTCCGACTCGAACGAGTCAACCATCCACCAATTGGCGGGTGACGATACGCCCTACGGTCGCCCGCCCTTTGCTCTGCGTAGGTATACGCAACAGCCGCCGAACCCGTCCCACGCTGTTGCGCATATGTGCGCAGAGCAACGGGCCGCCGAGTGGGTGCCCGCAGGCCCCGGGTGGCGGTCCCTTTCGAGGTTACTGCCGAGTACAACCGGGGTACTCCTCATCCGGAGGAAAGGCAGGCCCGCCATGACGCCCTCGAGCGGCAGCTCCACCGGCCGTCCCACCGGCATCCCCACCGGCATTCCTACCGAAGCCTGCGTCGGGATAGTCGGCACCGGTTCCTATCTGCCGGCGCGCGTGGTCGACAACGACGAGGTCGGCGGCCCGGCCGGTGTCGGCGCGGAGTGGATCGAGCGCAAGACCGGCATCCGGTCCCGGCGCCGCGCCGCCGCCGGCGAGGCCACCTCCGACCTGGCCGCGCACGCCGCCGTCGCCGCGCTCGAGGCCGCCGGCCTGGACCCCGAGGAGCTGCGTTTCCTCGTGGTGGCCACCTCCACACCCGATCAGCCGCAGCCGGCCACCGCGTGCATCGTGCAGGACCTCATCGGCGCCAGGAACGCCGCCGCGTTCGACCTCAACGCGGTCTGCAGCGGGTTCGTGTTCGGCCTGGCCACCGTGTCCCGGCTGCTCGGCGACGGCGGTTACGGGCTGGTCATCGGGGCGGACCTGTACAGCCGGATCGTGGACCCGGCGGACCGGCGGACCGCCGTGCTCTTCGGCGACGGGGCGGGTGCGGCGGTTCTGGGCCCGGTGCCGGCCGGCCACGGGGTGCTGCGGACCAGGCTGGTGTCCGACGGCGCGAAGCGCGGGTTGATCGAGGTGCCGGCCGGCGGCAGTCGGCTGCCCGCCTCGTCGGCCACCCTGGACGCCGGCCTGCACCACTTCCGGATGATCGGTCGCGACGTCCGCGACTACGTGTCCGAGCACGTGCCGCCGATGCTGGCCGAACTGATCCTCGCCGCCGGGCTGACCCCGTCCGACGTCGACCACTTCGTCCCGCACCAGGCCAACGGGCTCATGCTGGCCGACCTTGCCGACCGCGCCGGGCTGGCCGAACAGGTGCGGCTGACCGTGCGGGAGTACGGCAACACCGGCGCGGCGTCGGTGCCGATCACCCTGGACGAGACGGTGCGGGGCGTCGGCGTCCACCCCGGGCAGACCGTGCTGCTGGCTGCCTTCGGCGGCGGGATGTCCATGGCGGCGGCGATGCTGCGCTGGTCGGCCGGGATGCCGGCCAGCCGGGCGGCGTAGGCGCGGGGCTGGCCTAACGCGCTCGAACAGCGAGTCCGCGGTCACCACTGAGAGTAACCACAGTCCTGTCCATCGTCTGGGATGGCCAGACTGCACCTTGACTGGCACAGACCCGGTGCAGCCCGCACAGGCCCTACAGGGTCCGTCCGAGCAGTACACGGTCTGTGCCAGCTACGCTCGCGGGGCTAGGGGCGGCCGTACACCAGGGCGTCGGGGGTCAGCTCGGCGACGTCGGCGTACCCGGCCAGCCCGAGAGTGACGTCCAGCTCGGTGAGCAGGCTACGCAGCACGTGCCGGACGCCGTCCTGGCCGGCGAGCGCGAGCCCGTACACGTAGGGCCTGGCCAGCAGTACCGCGTCCGCGCCGAGTGCCAGCGCCTTGAACACGTCCGCGCCGGTGCGCACCCCGGAGTCGAACAGCACCGCGGCGCGCCCGTCCACCGCGGCGACGATCCCGGGCAGCGTGTCCAGCGCGGCGACCGCGCCGTCGACCTGCCGGCCGCCGTGGTTGGACACCACGATCCCGTCCATCCCGGCCTCGATGGCCCGGCGGGCGTCCTCCGGGTGCTGCACGCCCTTGAGCACGATCGGCCCGTCCCAGTGCTCGCGCAGCAGCGGCAGCCGGTCCCAACGCAGGGCGGTGCCGGTGAACATCGGCAGCCACCGCCCGACGGCGGCCATCAGGTCGTCCTCCGGCGCGGCGGCCAGCTTGGCCCGGAACGCCGGGTCGGAGAACGGGATAGCGGTGCCGACGCCGCGGATGAACGGCAGGTACGACTGGTCGAGGTCGTGCGGTCGGTAGCCGAGCGTCCAGGTGTCGAGGGTGACGACGAGCGTGGTGTAGCCGGCCGCGCGGGCCCGTCCCAGCAGGCTGATCGTCACCTCGTCCTCGGTCGGCCAGTAGAGCTGGTACCAGCGCGGACCGGCGCCGGAGGCCTCGGCGACCTCTTCGATGGTGTACGAGGACGCGGTGGACAGCACGATCGGCACGCCCAGCTCGGCGGCGGCGCGGGCCACCGCCAGCTCGCCGTCGGGGTGCACGATCGACTGCACCCCGACCGGCGCGAGCAGGACCGGCGCCGGCAGCTCGGTACCCAGCACCGTGGTCGCCAGCCGCCGCTGGGTGGCCTCCCGCAGCATCCTCGGCACGATCCGCCAGGTGTCCATGGCCGCCCGGTTGGCCCGCATGGTGGCCCCGGTACCGGCGCCGCCGGCGACGTACCAGAACGGTCCGCTGTCCAGCTTCTGCTCGGCGAGTGCCTCCAGCCGGGTCAGATCGGTGGGCAGCGCCGGCGTCGTGCCGGACAGCCCGGCCAGGTAGATCTCGGACTGATACGCCGTGGTGGGAACAACCTGCGGTGTCGGGGAGGTCATAGAGGGCAAGGCTAGTAGCGACACGGATCGAGAGGATCACCATGACGCTCACCCGGCTCCCCGGGCCGCTGGCACGTTCCGACGACCAGCTCACCAACTACACCATCGACGGCCCGGCGCACCGGCTGCTCATGCACCCCTTCCCCCGCCGGGTCCGCGCCGAGCTCGCCGGCGAGACCCTGCTGGACACCCGCAACGGGGTGCTGGTGCACGAGACCGGCCTGGCGCCGCAGCTCTACGTGCCCGAGGCGGACCTGCGCAGCGACCTGTTGAAGGCCACCGACCACAGCACGCACTGCCCGTTCAAGGGTGACGCCTCCTACCGGTCGATCCACGTTGGCGACCGGGTCGTGGAGAACGCGGTCTGGCACTACGCCGACCCGATCGAGACGGCGTCCTGGCTGAGCGGGTACGCGGCGCTGTACTGGTCGGCGCCGGACCGGTGGCTGGACGAGGACGACGAGGCGGTGGGCCACCTGCCGGACCCGTTCCACCGCGTCGACGTGCGCGCCACCAGCCAGCACGTGCGGGTGCTCGCCGGACAGACCGTGGTGGCCGAGTCCGACAAGGCGCTGCTGCTGTCCGAGACCGGCCTGCCGAACCGGTACTACCTGCCGGAGAGCGACATCCGGACCGAGCTGCTCACCGCCACCGACACCCGCACGGTGTGCCCGTACAAGGGCTGGGCCAGCTACTGGACGCTGACCGTGGACGGGCGCGACCTGGCCGACGTGGCCTGGGGCTACCAGACGCCGCTCGACGAGTCCGCCCGGATCAAGGGTTACCGCAGCTTCCTGCACGACGAGCTCACCACCGAGGTGGACGGCCAGCCGTTGTAGTGCTCAGTCTCGGCCGTTCGGGGCGCAGATGTCGCGGAAGGTGTCGGTGGCGAGCAGCTTGGGCAGCACGTGCTCGACGTAGGTGTCCAGGTTGCGCTGCGCCGCCTCGGCCGGCATCCCGCCGAAGCCGAACACGTTGATCACTCCGCCGGCGTCCAGCGCCCGGACCCGGTCCACGGTCTGCTCGAGCAGCGCCTCCGGGGTGCCGCCCATCTGCAGGTCGGCGAGGAACCGGTTAAACTTGGCGACCCCGTGCTTCTCGATGTTGCGCCGCAGGCCGGCGTAGTACTCGTAGCCGGGGATGTGCTCGAGGCGCTCGTTGGTGAACTCGTAGTGGTCGATGGTGGAGCGCGCGTAGCCCATGGTGTACCGGTCGTGCAGGTCCCGCGCGCGCCCGGCGTCGAGGTCGACTGTGGTGAAGTTGAGCAGCACCGGGCGCGGCGGCGGGAACCCGTTGAGCTCGATGAACAGCCCCCGGTACGCCTCGGTCTCCTCGACGGTCGTCTGCCACGGCTTCTGGGCGATCAGCATCAGCCCGTAGCCCAGCTTCGCCATGATCTTCGCGGACTCCGGGGACACCGCCGAGGCGTAGGTGCGGCCCCGGAAGCTGGCCGCCGCCGGCGGGTGCAGCTCGGCGGGCGGCTGTCGGTAGAGCTCACCGTCGGAGGTCAGGACGCCGGTCTCCAGGCTGTCCGAGATCGCCGTGGCGTACTCCACGAACCGCTGCCGGGACTCCCCCATGTCGAGCCGGAAGTTCTCGAACTCGATGGAGCCCAGTCCCCTGCCCAGGCCCAGCACGACCCGCCCGCCGGAGACGGTGTCCAGCCAGGCCATCTCCTCGGCCACCCGGACCGGGTCGTGCCACGGCAGCACCATCACCATGGTGCCGAGCCGGGCGGTCCGGGTGCGCGCCGCCATCCAGGTCAGGAACTGGGCCGGGTTGGGCATCATGTGGTAGCGGGTGAAGTGGTGCTCGGCGGTCCAGATCGAGCCGAAGCCGCGGGGTTCGGCCTGGTCAGCCACGTGTAGCTGGTCCCGGACGATCTCGCCGTCGGACCGGGGCGAGTCCAGGTCCTGGAAGAACAGCCCCATGCCGACGTGCATCCGCCACCTCCGGTCTCCTCCCCAGTTTCTACTCGCTATTCGAAAAGTTGCAAGCGCGGGCGGCTCAACCGCGGTCCAGCAGGGGCAGCACGCGCGACCCGAGCAGGTCAACCCCGCCGGCGTCGGTGAGGCCGTGCGGGGTGCCGAACTCCACCCGGTGCACCCCGGCGTCGATCAACCGCCGCGCCTGGGCGGCCACCTGCTCCGGGGTGCCGGAGAACGCGAACAGGTCCAGCACGTCGTCCGGGATGAGGTCGCCGGCGCCGGGCTGGTCGCCCTCGGCCACCCGGCGCCGCACCTCGGTGAGCAGGTCGGGCGGCACGGTCACCGTCGGATCCAGGTGGGCCACCTCGCCCAGGTAGAGCGCGACCTCGGTGCGCGCCCGTGCCCGCGCGAGCTTCTCGTCCTCGTCGACCACGGTCACCGCGCCGACCACGATGCCCACGTCGTCGGAGCGCCGCCCCACCTCGGCCGCGCCGACCGCGATCCGGGAGCGCAGCACGCCGACCATCTCCGGGTTCGCGGTGCCGCCGATCTTCAGCTCGTCGGCGACCCGGCCGGCCAGCGCCGCCATCCTCGGCCCCCAGGCACCGATCAGCACCGGCACCCTCGGGCGGTGCACCGGGCAGCGCAGCCGGGTGCCGGCCGCCATCGGGAACCGCTCGCCGGCCAGTTCGCGGTCGTCGCCGGCCAGCAGTGCGCCGATCAGCGCGATGGCCTCGCCCAGTGCCCGGACCGGACGGGGCCGCCGGATGCCGACCGCGTCCAGCCAGGCGCCCTGGGCCAGTCCGAGGTAGGCCCGGCCGGCCGAGGCGAGGTCCAGGGCGGCCAGCTGGCCGGCGATCTCGTAGGGGTGCACCGAGAACGGGTTCCAGCAGGCCGCGCCGAGCCGGACCCGCTCGGTCACCGCCGCCATCTCCAGCAGCGGCACGATCGGCGGCTGGAACATGAAGTCGCCGAACACACTCAGTACGTCGAACCCGTGCCCCTCGGCGAGCGCGGCGAGCGCGGCGTAGTCGCCGGGGCGCTTGTCCCCCTGCAGCCCGAGCCCGATCTCCACCCGGCCCCGGTCGGCTCGGCTCAAGTCGGCTCGGCTCAAGTCGGCTCGGCCCCCGTCAGCTCGGCCCAGCTCAGCCCCGCTCATGTCAGATCGTCGGTGTTGAGCCGGCACCGCCCGGTCCGCTCCACCCGCATGATGAGCCGCTCCTCCGGGTCCGGGCAGCACACCAGGGAGTCCCGCTCCAGCCAGTCGCCCGCCGGCAGCTGGCGCTGTTTGGCCGGCAGTAGCGGCAGCACCGATGCCAGCGCGTAGACGCAGAACGGCCGGCCTTCGGGCAGCGTCAGCTGGGAGCTGTTGACCAGCTCGAAGTAGTCGCCGACCCGCATTCCGCAGACCGAGCGCCCCTCGATCCGGTCCACCGTGACCCGCAGGTTGTACAGCTCGGTCACCGCGTCAGGCTCCACCCGCGCCACCTCTCCCGCTGGCCGGGTCCAGCTCACGGGCAGGTCGGGCGGCCGGTGCCAGGCCGACCGCGATCGCCGCGTCCCCGGGCCGGGGCGTGAGCAGGCTGACCCCGATCACCACCACCAGGTTGATCCCCATTGCGATGAGCCCCGGCTCCCACTGCGGCAGGTGGTCCGACCAGTAGTTCTTGGCGAACGGAGCGAGCAGCGCGGCGAACCCGACCACGATGCCGGCCACCACCCCGATCGCCGTGGTCCGCCGCCACCGGAAGGCCAGGAACACACTCGGCGCGAGCATCCCGATCGCGGAGTAGGCGTAGAGCAGGATGTCCACCAGGGACTGGCTGTTGCCGATGGTCAGCCAGACCGCCACCCCGGCGAACACCGCCATCGAGAGCCGCGTGGCCAGCATCGAGCCCCGGTCGGTCAGCTGGCCCGTGAACGGCCCGAGCACGTTGCGGGTGAAGATCGAGCCCGAGGTGAGCAGCAGGGTGGCGCCCGGTGCCAGTGCCAGCAGGAACCCGGTGCCGGCGACCAGCCCGATCACCCACGCCGGGTACTTGTCGGCGACGAACTGCAGCAGCGCGCCGTTGGAGTTGCCGCCGGTCGGCTTCGTACCGGCCAGCAGCGCGGCGAACCCCAGCAGGATGATGAAGAAGTAGGCCAGCGAGTACAGCGGCTGCCAGATCGCGTTGCGCCGGATCGCGGTGCCCGAGCGGGCCGCGTAGGAGACCTGGAACAGGTGCGGGAACACCCAGTTGCCCAGTGCCACGTTCAGCGCCGAGGTCATCAGCCACACCGAGGTGGTCGGCGAGGTCGGATCCAGGCCGGGGAACCTGCCGATCCCCGGGTGCGCGGTCTCGACCAGCCGGAACACGTCCAGCACCGAGGCCGCACCGACCTTGCCGGCCACCGTGACCGAGAGCAGCACCACGATCACGAGCATCAGGATGTCCTTGACCGCCGCCGAGAAGGCCGCCGACCGCAGCCCCGCGAACAGCACGAACGCCACCATCAGCACCGCGCCGACGACCACGGCCGTGCCGGCGGACACCGCATTGCCCATGGTCAGCTGCACGATCAGGCTGAGGCTGACCAGCTGGATCTGCACGTAGACCACCAGTGCGGCGATCCCCACCAGGCCGGTCACCACGCCCAGCCAGTCCGCGTCGAACCGGGCCGCGAAGAAGTCCGGCTGGGTGATCAGGCCGTGTGACCGGCCGGCCCGCCAGACCTTGGGCATCAGCCAGTAGCCGATGGCGTAGCTCAGGGAGACCGAGGTGAACGCCAGGTAGGCCGGCGCCCCGAGCGCGTACGCGTAGCCGGCGATGCCGAGTACCGCGAACGTCGTGTAGACCTCGCCGGCGTTGAGGAACCAGAACAGCACCGTGCCGAACCGGCGGCCGCCGACCGCCCAGTCGACCAGGTTCGTCCCGGCACCGGTGCGCCGACCGAAGGCCATCGCCCCCGCCATCGTGCCCAGCACGATGACCAGTACCAGCGCGATGATCATCGTTCCGGACCCCGGTCGGGCCGCGACCCGGCGGTGTGCCCGGCCGGCTCGGTGGCCGCCAGGAACTCGGCCTCCTCCCGCTCGACGCCGGCCCGGCGGTCCAGCCGGAACACAACGCCGACCACGATCGAGGTGGCCACGATGCCGAGCAGCTGCCAGCACATCGGGAACGGGATGTGCAGCGGTGCGAAGCTGACGTCGTTGACCACCGGCACCAGGCCCACCTGCCAGATGAACGGCAGCACGAGCAGCCAACGGTGGTTCAGCGACCGACGGGCGGGCGGCGGGGCAGGCGGTGGCGGGGTGACCATGGCGACTCCGGGCTGTGGCAGCGAGGTGCGGCAGGAATCTGTGCAGTGTGACTGCACTAACTCGCAGCACCGTACGGCCGGTTCTGGAGCCGGTCAAGACGGCACCGGGCAAGAACTCCCAGTTCAATGCACAATTTACCCACGAAACGGTCGTGGGTGATTGCTGTCAGCGTGCGGCAGGTCGTACATTTTGGGTCGGATGTTGTGCAGTGCACCTGCATGAGGAGATCATGATCGGCGACCAGCTGCGTCTGCTGCGCACCCGGCGGGGCCTGAGCCTGCGCGCCCTGGCGGCCGAGGCCGGGGTGTCCGCGACCCTGCTGAGCCAGATCGAACGCGGGGTCACCGAGCCGAGCCTGGCCACGCTGCGCCGGTTGGCCGGAGTGTTCGGGGAGTCGCTCGCCAGCCTGTTCGAGAACCCGGCGGCGCCGGCGCTGTGGATCAGCCGGCCGGGCGAGCGGTCCCTGCTGCTCGGGCCGAAGGGCCAGATCGGCTACGAGCGGCTGACCCCCGGCAACGGCCAGCTCGAGGTCCTGCGCGGGGTGCTGGAACCGGGCGAGGCGACCAGCGAGGAACCGTGGAGCCACGCCTCGCTGGAGTGCGTGTTCGTCGTCGCCGGCACGCTGACCGCCGAGGTCGACGGGGTGCCGCACGCGGTGGCGGCCGGCGAGGCCGTGACCTTCGACTCCCGCCAGCCGCACCGCTACCGCAACACCTCCGCCGACCCCGTCGAGTTCATCCTCTCGGTCACCCCGCCGATCCCCTGACCAGCGCTGACTCCCCCAGTGCGGTGGCTCTAGCTCCAGCTGGCGCCGGCCGGTTCCTTGATCGTCGTGTTGATCCGGTTGAAGAAGTTGGTGGTGGCGATCATGAGGATGATGGCCGCGAGGCCCTTCTCGTCGAAGTGGTCGGCCGCCTCGTCCCAGATCGCGTCGGTGACGGCCTCGGGCCGGTCGGCCAGCCGGGTGGCGGCCTCGGTGAGGGCCAGTGCGGCTCGCTCCGCGTCGGTGAACAGGTCGGTCTCCCGCCAGGCCACCACCCGCAGCAGCCGATAGTCGGTCTCGCCGGCCTTGCGCGCGCTCTGCACACCCGCGTCGACGCAGGCGCAGCAGCCATTGATCTGGCTCGCCCGTAGGTGCACCAGCTCCAGCGTCGTCGCCGGCACCCCACCCTGGTGCATGGCCTTGTACAGCTGCTGGATGCCGGTCATGGCGTCCGGGAGGACCATTGCCGGGTTCTTCATCCGTGCCTTCATGAGCTGCTCTCCCACTTCTGGCGCCGTACTCCGGCCGCCGTCTCGGTCCGTCGCAGCTCTGACGGATCCGGGCCGGAGAATGTGACCGAGGGCCGGCGCGATCGGGGCGGCGCTAGGCGATACGCGGCCTGGCGCGGTCGCCCAGAGCATCGTTGATGCGGGTCCGGCTGGAGGGATGGATGGGCAGCCCGTCCAGTTCGGCGACGTCCAGCCAGCGGGCGGTCGCGGCCTCGCTCAGCTGCCCGCTGCCCGGCCGGGCGTGGAAGCACACCGAGAGCTCCTGGCGGACGGTGCCGTCCTCGTCGGCCGTCACGTGGTGCGGGCTGGTGTAGATGCCGACCAGTCCGATGATCTCCACCTGGATGCCGGTTTCCTCGGCGACCGTGCGGATCGCCGCGTCGGCGATCGCCTCACCGGCCACCATGACACCGCCCGGCAGCGCCCACGGCCCGTCCTGGGCCGGCTGGACCAGCAGGATCCGGTCGTCGGAGTCCCGGATCGAGGCGGTGACCGCCGGGACGAGACTGTTCGCCTTCGGCGCGTTCGGATCGTTGTAGTACTCCACGCGAGCCATCGACCCAGCATGGGCCCCGTCGCGGTCGGTGTCAGTTCGTGGCCTCGAGCGCTAACCGAGCCGTGCGGCGCCGGCGGCGGCAGCTGGCGGATCGTGCACGAGCACAACTCGACGCCGTTCTACCTGGACGGGTCGCTGCGCGCCGCCCTGGACCTGCGGCCGTAACCACCGGCCGCGGCGAGCAGGCCGGTCAGCAGCAGCGCCGAGGCGCCGGCCAGCGCCCGGTGCTGGCGGGCGACCCGGCGCCGCACCCGGGCGTACGGCGTGGTGGAGAACGACACCAGCTCGTAGCGGGACACGTACAGCCCGGGCAGTGCGCGCTCCAGCGCGTGTTCGACCCGGCGCCCGAGCTGGAACAGCGGGGAGGACACCCTGTCCCGCATCTCCACGAAGTTGGCCAGCGCCATCCCGGCGATCGCCTCGGTGTTGTCCCGGCGGCGGCGCTCGAACAGCGGCAGCGTGGCGCTCCACCGGCCGTCGGTGTCGGTCAGGCAGCGGTCCAGCTCGACGACGTCCTCGAACGCGCAGTTGGCGCCCTGGCCGTAGAACGGCACGATCGCATGGGCGGCGTCGCCGAGCAGCCCGACGCGGCCGCCGGTGTGCCAGCTGCTGGTGTGCACGGCGCCGAGCGTTCCGACCGGGTTGAGCCGGTAGTCCTCGACCAGGGTCGGTGCCAGCGCCGGAACGTCCGGGTAGTGGGTGCCGAAGTGCTGCTCGATCGCGGCCGGGTCGCCGAGTGCGGCGAAGCTGCCGGGACCCTCGGTCGGCCAGAACAGCGTGCAGGTGAAGGAACGGTCCGGGTTGGGCAGCGCGATCATCATCGAGGTGCCGCGCGGCCAGATGTGCAGCGCGCCGGGGTCCAGCGCGAACTGCCCGGCCCGGGGCGGGATGGTGAGCTCCTTGTAGCCGTAATCCAGGAAGTCCACCCGCTCCTCGATCAGGCCGCGCTCGCGCAGCGCCCGGCGCACCGCCGAACCCGCCCCGTCGGCGCCCAGGATCACCTCGGCGGTGGTCCGCACCGGGCCGTCCGGGGTGTCGTGGGTCAGCTCGCCGGTGTCCGGGTCCAGCGCAGTCAGCCGGTGCCCGAAACGCAGGCGGACGCCGGGCGCGGCCTGCGCGGCGTCCAGCAGGGCGTTGTTCAGCGCGCCCCGGCTGATCGAGTTGATCGCCCGGTCCCCGGCCACGCTGTAGGACTGGAAGTCCAGCTCCCTGGCCACCGGGTGGATCATCCGGCCGCGCATCGGCAGCGCGTCGGCCAGCACCTGCTCGGCAAGCCCGATCCGGCGCAGCGCGTCCAGGCCCCGCTCGGACAGCGCGAGGTTGATCGACCGGCCGCGTTCCGCGCCGGCGGTGCGGGGGTCCGGGCGGCGTTCGTACACGGTGACCTGATGGCCGCGCCGGGCCAGGAAGCAGGCCAGCAGGCACCCGGCCAGGCCGCCGCCGACCACCGCAACCTCGGCACTGTCCCCCGTCACGGTGCTCACAGTCCGGTGCTCACAGCTCGGCGCTCACAGCTCGGCGCTCACAGCTCGGCCGCCAGCGCCTCGACAGCCCGCCAGCAGTCGTGGTGGGTGGAGTACAGCGGCACCGGGGCGAGGCGCACCACGTCCGGTTGCCGGGCGTCGGCGACCACGCCGTGCCGCCGGCTGAGCCGCTCGACCAGGTCCTCGGCGCTGCACCCGCGCAGCTGCACCGACAGCTGGCAGCCACGCCGGTCCGGGTCCGCCGGGGTGAGCACGGTGAACGCCCCGTCCGGGACCGCGGTGGCCAGCAGCCGCGCCAGGTACCCGGTGAGCCGCAGGCTGCGTTCCCGCAGCGCCGCCATGCCGACCTGGTCGAACAGCTCCAGCGAGGTCCGCACCGGGCCCATCGCGAAGATCGGCGGGTTGGACACCTGCCAGGCGTCGGCGGTCGCGGGTGGCCGGGACACCGGTGCCATCTCGAACCGGGTGCCCGCCTCGGTGCTCCACCAGCCCTCGAACCGGGGCAGGTCGTCCCGCGCGCCGAGGTGCCGCTCGTGCACGAACGCGCCGGCCACCGCTCCCGGGCCGGCGTTGAGGTACTTGTAGGTGCACCAGGCCGCGAAGTCGACGTCCCAGTCGTGCAGCCGCAGCGGAACGTTGCCGACGGCGTGCGCGAGGTCCCAGCCGACGACGGCGCCGGCGGCGTGCCCGGCCTCGGTGATCGCCGGGATGTCCATCAGCTCGCCGGTCAGGTAGTTCACCCCGCCGAGCAGTACCAGGGCCACCGTGTCGCCCTCGGCGGCCAGGTAGTCCAGCACGTCGCCGGGGTCCAGCCGGACCACCGCCCGGTCCGGGTCGAGGCCGTGGAAGCGCGCCTGGGACCGGACCGCGTAGCTGTCGGAGGGGAACGCGGAGTCCTCGATGACGATCCGGTCGCGCCGGCCGTCGGGGCGGTAGAACGACACCATCAGCAGGTGCAGGTTGACCGTCAGCGAGTTCATCATCACGGTCTCCGCCGGCACCGCGCCGACCAGCCGGGCAGCCGGCCCGGTGAGCGACTCGTGGTACGGCAGCCAGGGCCGTTCGGCGTCCAGGTGGCCCTCCACGCCGAGCCGCGCCCAGGCGTCGACGTCGGCGAGCAGCTGCTCGCGGGTCGCTCTCGGTTGCAGGCCGAGGGAGTTGCCGGCCAGGTAGGCCGTGTCGGGATAGCGTCCGCCGACCGCCGGCGGTATGTGGAACAGCTCGCGGTGCCCGGGGTCGGCCCGGTCGAGGTGGTGCGCCTCGGCCTCGGTACCGGTCAGTGCGACGGTCACGTTCTGTCTTTCCGCGAGGGTCACATCAGTGTCCGGGCCGACCAGAGCTCGGGGAACACGACCCGGTCCATCGCGCGGCGCAGCCAGCCGAGGCCGTCGGTGCCACCGGAGCCGACCTTGGCGCCCATCGCCCGCTGCACCGCCTTGAGGTGCTGGTAACGCCAGTCGCCGAAGGTCTCGGCCACCTCGCCGAGCGCTTCCCCGAGCAGCCGGAGATGGTTGTCCGGGCCGGTGTCGCGGTAGATCTCCGCCCAGGCCGCCTCGACCGCCGGATCCGGCTCGTGATCACTGGTGAAATCCCTGGCACCGACCTCGCAGTCCACCGCCGCATCCGGGATCGGGTAGCCGCGGCGGGCCAGCAGGGCGATCACCTCGTCCCACAGGCTCGGAGCGCGCAGCTCGGCGGCCAGCTCGCCGTACACCGAGGGCTGCTGCCGGAACGGCCGGATCAGCGAGGCCATCTTCAGCCCGAGCGCGAACTCCATCCGGCGGTACATCGCGGACTGGAACCCGGAGCCCTCACCGAGGAGGTCGCGGAACCGGTTGAAGTCGGCGGGCGTCATCCAGCGCAGTGCCCGCCAGCTCGCGTTCAGCCCTTCCAGGTCCAGGGCGGCCCGGCGCAGCGGGGCCAGCGCACCCCACACTGCGTCGTCGCGGTCCTCGCGCAGCAGCCGCTGGGCCTCCCGCAGCTCGAACTGGACCATGCCGAAGTACAGCTCCATCACCTGGCTGATCACCAGGAAGGAGCGCTCCCCCGGGTCGTCGCTGACGGTGCGCTGCAGGCTGTGCAGGGTGCTGGCGCGCACATAGGCGTCGTAGGGCACCCGACCGCCGAACTCGAGCGTCGGCTCACCGTCGTTGACCGCCGCCCGCTCGGCGCGCTCGCGTTCGGTGACCGGTCGCAGGTTCGTGGTCCTCATCTACAACATGGTGGCCGGTCCGGGCCGCGGACGGAATTCCGCATCAACGGTACTTTCGCCTGGTGACCCCCGCAGTCAGAGTTAGATCGGGGAGCGGGGTTTCCGAACGGAAGGTGGCCATGGATGACCGCCATGGATGACATGGACTGGTTGCTCCTGAGCGAGCTGCAGACCGACGCGCGGCTCTCGTTCAGTGAGCTGTCCCGCCGGGTGCACCTGTCTCCGCCGGCGGTCGCCGAGCGGGTCCGCCGGCTCGAGGAAGCCGGGGTGATCACCGGGTATCACGCCCAGGTCAACCTGGCCAAGGTCGGCTGGACGGTCGCCGCGCTGATCAGGATGTCGTGCTACGGCCCGCGCTGCGTGCTCCGGGACCCCTCGGTCGGCGAGTGGCCGGAGGTCCGTGGGATCGACCGGATCACCGGGGACGCCTGCAGCATGCTGCGGGTGGTGGCCGGCTCGATGGACGGGTTCGAGGCGGTGATCGACCGATTGGCCGCGTTCGGGCAGCCGGCCAGCACGATGGTGCTGTCCAGCCCTGTCGAGTGGTGCCCGGTGCTGCCCGCCGGCTGACCGCCGCCGGTGGCCGGCCGCCGGGTTGACCGCCGCGCGTGGCCGGCCGCCCGGTTGACCGCCGCCCGGTTGACCGCCGCCCGGTCGACCGCCGCGCGTGGCCGGCCGCCGCGCGTGGCCGGCCGCATGGCTGGCCGCCGCCCCGAGCTCGCCGCCCACCTGCGCCCGGCGGCTCACCTGGCGGCCGGCACCGCCGGCCAGCTGGGCACCGTCGGCCAGCTGGGCACCGCCGGCCAGCTGGGCACCGCCGGCCGGCTGGGCGCCGCCGCCGCCCCGAGCTCGCCGCCCACCTGCGCCCGGCGGCTCACCTGGCGGCCGGCTGTTACGGAGCTGCACAGCAGGCAGGTTTTTGGCGCTTGCAACCTGCCTCCTGTGCAGCTCGGTAACGGCGAGCACCGCCGGCAGCGCGCACCGCCGGCCGGCTGGGCACCGCCGGTCGGCGGGCGCCGCGGGTCGGCGGGCGCCCCCGGCTCTACTGGCCGGCGACGGCGCGCTGGGTCTGCGGGGGCTCGGCGCGGGCGAGCAGGGTGGACAGGCCGCCCCGGGTGGCGACCACGACGATCCGGTCCCCGCCGGCGAGCGGGTGCGTGGCCGGCGGCGGCAGCTCGAGCTGGTCGCTGCCGTGGCGCTGCAGGGCGAACACCCTGGCCAGACCTTCGACGTTGATCTGTTCGAGCCGCTGGCCGGCGAGCGGACTGCCGCCGGCCACCGGTACCTCGGCGATCAGCAGCACCCGGCGGCCGACCGGGATGGTGGCCAGTACGTCGTGGTGCATCATCGCCGCCGCGAACGCCGGCGCGGCCAGGAACGACACGCTGCGGGAGATCTGGATGCTGAAGCTGCGCTGCACCCGCTCGGCGAGGTCGTCGTCGAACAGCCGCAGCACGATGCGCAGGTCAGGCCGCATGGCGCGGCCGTGCAGCGCGGACTCCAGGTTGGTCACATCGTTGTTGGTGACCGCCACCAGCGCCCGGCTGGACTCGACGTAGGCCTCGCGCAGGGTGTCCTCGCGGCTGGCGTCGCCGATCACCACCGGCAGGCCGAGGTGCCGCGCCTTGGCCACGCCCCGCGAGCTCTCGTCGCGCTCGACGCCGATCACCGCGACACCGAGGTCGTGCAGCTGCTCGATCACCCGCGATCCCACGTTCCCGAGCCCGACCACCACGACGTGCCCGGAGACCGGACGCGGCCGCCCGAGGGCCACGGCCAGCCGGGAGCCCACGAGCGCGTCCACCACCGCCGCCGTCACCACCGGGATGAACGCGATGCCGACGATGGTGATCATCGACTGGATGATCTTCTCCGCGATGCTCAACTCACGGTCCGGCTGGGCGGCGCCGGCGGCATCGAGCACGGTCAGGTACACCGCGTCCGGCCAGGAGTAGCCGGCCACGTCGGCGAACAGCGCGGTACCGAGGCCGAGCAGCACGCACAGCCCGAGCGCGGCGATCGCGAGCTTGCGGCTGGCCACCGCCCGCACTCGCGGCCACAGCACGGTCCGCCACAGGGTGCGCGGGCGCAACCGGGCGCGGCGGGACATCTCGCGCTGGCTCGGCGCCGCCGCCCCCTCGGCCAGCGCGAGCACCAGGTCGGCCCGCTCGTCCGCCGGCAGCCGCTTCGGCGAGCCGGAGCCGCTGGTGTCGGCCAGTCCGCAGACCACCCGGGCCGGCGGCACGTCCGCGCGCCGGGCCACATACGCGGTACGGCCGGGCCGCCCAGGCAGCCGGGCGTGGTTCGGCGCCACCTCGCCGAGCGCGGCCGCGACGAACGAGGGCGCGGCGGTGGCCGAGTCGGACAACACCGCGGAACCCGGGAACAGCTCGCGGATCCGGTAGCCGAGGCTCATGTTGAAGAACCTGATCACCAGGCGGATGTCCGGGTTGACCTCCTGGGCGCGCAGCGCGGCGTGGATGTTGCCGACGTCGTCCTGGTCGACGAGCGCGAGCGCCCTGGCGTGCTCCAGACCGGCCGCCTGGAACGCCTCGGGGCCCAGCTCGGCCGCCTCGACCAGCCGGACCCCGGGCAGCGCGCCGATCCGGGGTGCGTGGTTGCGGGTGCTGGACCTGACGATCACGGTCAACCGCCCGACGCCCTGGTCGACCAGCTCGGCGGCCAACCGGTGTGCCAGCGGGTTGTCCCCACAGATCACCATGTGCCGCCCGGTGCGGCTCGCCTCATCCACCACTCGCGTCAGCCTAGATGGCCGCCGTGTCTCGCAGTGCCGAACGGGTCACGGAAAGTCACCTCGAATCCCGCGAGTGTCGGATCCACCCATCCAGCCATCCACCCATCCAGCCGAGCAGGGAGTCCGCCTGATGTCCGGGACCGAGAGCCCCCCGCTGGACGTGTTGGACCAGGGACAGCCGCTGCGCTTCCGGGTGGACGACCTGATGCGCTACCACGGTCCGCTCGCACCGGGCGGCGTCGCGCACGGCTTCACCGCGATGGCCCGCGCCTTCCCGCTGATCTCGCCCGGGGAACCGCCGGAGCGCCGGGAGATCCGGCTGTCCACGGCGTTCCCCGGCCCGGGCGCGCGGGACGCGTTCGAGCTGGTCACCCGGGCTGTCACCGAGGGTCGGTACCTGGTCGACCGCGGGTTGGAGCGGGCCGACCGGGGACACATCCTGGAGCGGTACGTGTTCCGGTTCGACTACCGCGGCAACACGGTGACCCTGGTGCTGCGCGACGGCTACGTCACCGAGGAGTTCATCGCGCTGTCCCGCACCGATCCCCGCTCCGCCGAACAGGAGCGCCACCTCTGCGTGCTCAAACGGGAGATGGCCGACCGGCTGCTCGGCGCCCCGGTCGACCAGGTCTACCAGGTCTACCAGCCAGCCTGACCCGCCGCCGCTAGCTCGGGCTGGGTGCGCTGCTCGCCGGAGCGGGAGCCGGAGCCGGAGCCGAGGCCGGGACCTGGCCCCGCTGGCGCATCCGGGCGTCGACGATGTGGGTCGCGGTCACCGTGGAGCCGCTCACCTGGCCCATCGCCCGGACCATGGTGCCTACCGGGAACTGCTGCGCGGTGGCCTGCGCCTGCCTGGTGCCGAAGGTGGTCTGGGGCGTGATGTCCACGGTGAACTGGGTGCCCTGGGCGTTGACCACGGTCCACGTCGTGCCGGACTCGGCGGTGATCTTCCCGGTTATGCCGGCCGGGCGGTGGTACGCCCCGGCCGACGGCGGCGCCGCCGACGACGGTGCGGTGCTGCCGCCGGAACACGCGGCCGTCAGGAGCACGGCGCCGGTGCCGACCAGGGCGGCGAGTCCCGCGGTGATCGGGCGGCGGTAGCGGGGAGCGGGGAGGTTGGGCATGCGAAATACTCCTCGTCGGGGATGGGCCGCCGACGGTCGCCGGCCCGAGGTACCGGCGAGGATGGCCGGTGCAGCTGAAAGCAATCTGAGTTTTCGGTGACCGTCTCAGCAACCTCGGTGCACCGCCAGCGGCACCGATCCGGACCCGACGAGGTCGGCTCAAGCCCTCGGCAACAGGGTGACCGCCGTCTCGGCGACACCCCGCAGCAGCTCCGCGTCCATGCCGGCCTTACCGAGCGCCTCGATGCCGCGCAGCGTGGCCAGCACGGTGGCGGCCAGCTGGCGCGGGTCGGCGTCGGCGGCCAGGTCGCCCTCCCGCTGCGCGGCGGCGATGCAGTCGGTGAGCAGCTCGACGAGCCGGATGAAGGCACCGCGCACCCGCTCGAACACCGCCTCGTCGGTGCCGGCCAGCTCGGCGGAGCCCTTGGCCAGGAAGCAGCCGCGCCGGTCCACGTCCTCGATGGTCGACTCGGCGGTGTCCCTGATGTGCGCGACGAGCCGGGGGTAGGCCGGCCCGTCGCCGGTCAGCGCGGCCTCGACGCCGGCGACCGCATCCGTGCAGTACTCGTCGAACGTGCGCACGAACAGCCCGTGCTTGTCACCGAACGCGCCGTAGAGGCTGCCCTTGCCGAGACCGGTCGCCGACATCAGGTCCGCGAGTGAGGTGCCGGCATAACCGTGCGCCCAGAACGCACCCTGCGCGGCGGCGACCACTGTCGGCTCGTCGAACTCCCGAGGTCGTCCCATGCAGCAAGTATACGTCTATCTTGACCGAACGGTCCGGATACCGCGCTGTGCCCGGGGCCGCCGTCGCCGGCTCAGTAACCGGCGGCTCAGTAACCGGCGGTGAACCGGGTGTTCTGGAACTCGGGCCGCTCGATCTCGTCCACCACGGCCACCGCCAGGTCCTCGTAGCTCAGCCGCGCCTGCCCGTCGTCGCCGGCCACCGGCTGGTCCAGCCCGGTGCGGTAGTTGCCGGTCCGCTCCCCCGGGTGGAAGTGGATCGGCGGCGGCGACACGTAGGTCCAGTTGGCGCCGCTGCTGGCCCGGTAGAGCTCCAGCGCGTCGGACTGCCCGGTAGCCGGGTCCAGGTAGGCGGCGGGGAACGACGGAAGGTCCAGGAAGCGGGTGCCGTCCGGCGTGGTCAGGCTGGCTCCGCCGCCGATGTGCACGATCCGGGGCGCCGGTTCGGGCAGCGCCGCGACGACCGCCAGAACCGTGGCGGCGGAGTCGGTGAAGAGCGCCCGGCCCGGACCGCCGACGGCGAGCAGCAGCACGTCGGCGTCCTTGGCCACCGCGGCGACCGAGTCGGCCGACGTCACGTCCCCGGTCACCACCGCGACCCCGACACCGAAGTCCGGCGCCGACGCCGGGTTGCGCACCGCCGCGACGACCTCGTGGCCCCGACTGACCGCCTCTGTGATGACCCGCCGACCGAACTGACCGGCGGCCCCGAACACGACTACCTTGCTCATTGGGATCTTCCCCTCACACACTCGATTGAGACTTCAATGATCTGCCGGGGCGGTGGCCGCCGGAAAGGTGACGAGCGGACTAGGCATGGTCGAAATCGGACGTGACGGGGTGCGGCGCATCGGGTTCCACGCGCCCAGCGGGCCGGGGCTGGAGCTCGAGGTGGTGTCCCGGGGCGAGCTCTGCGGCCGGGACGAGGAGGGCCAGCTGCGCGAGCCGCACCGCACCGAGTTCCACCAGATCATGCTGGTGGACCGGGGCAGCACCCACCATGAGATCGACTTCGTCGAGTACCGCTGCGCCGAGCACACCGTGGTGTGGGTCCGGCCCGGCCAGGTGCAGCGGTTCGGGCCGACGGTCGAGGGCGAGCTGGTGCTGTTCACGCCGGTCGTGCCGGCACCGTCGGCGGAGGTGGCCGCGCTCCTCGGCGACCGGCCGGGCGCCTCGGTCTGGCACGCCGACCCGGCGCCCTACGCCCGCATCCGGGACACCGCCCGGCAGCTGCTGCTCGAGGCAGAGTCCCCCGGCGCGGCCGCCGACGAGGCCCGGCGGCACCTGCTCAGCGTGCTGCTGCTGCGGATCGGGCGGCTCGGCCCGGCGGAGCCGGCGCCGGCTGACCCGGACGGGATCGCGGCGCGGTTCGCCGAAGCGGTGGAGCGCGACTTCGCCAGCACTCACCGGGTGGCCGACTACGCCGACCGGCTCGGCTACAGCGTGCGCACCCTGACCAGGGCCAGCGCCGCCGCCACCGGGCGCTCGGCCCGCGAGCTGGTCGACGCCCGGATCGCCCTGGAGGCCAAGCGGCTGCTGGCCTACACCGACCTGCCGGCCAGTGCGGTCGGGCGCCGGTTGGGGTTCAGCGAGCCGACGAACTTCGGCAAGTTCTTCCTGCGCCGCACCGGGATCACCCCAGCCGCCTTCCGCCGTGGCCTGGCCCGCGCCGGCTAGCATGGGCTGCTTTGCTCCGGGGGAGGTGCGGTGGGCTACAGCTTGGGTGTCGATCTCGGCACCACCTTTGTGGCCGCGGCGACCGCCCAGGATTCCGCGCCGGAGATGTTCACCCTCGGTGACCGTTCGGTGGTGACGCCGACGGCTGTCTACGTGGGCGAGGACGGCACTCTGCTCACCGGGGAGGCCGCCAGCTGGCGCGCCGCCAGTGACCCGGACCGGGCGGCGCAGGGCTTCAAGCGCAGGCTGGGCGACCCGACGCCGATGATCCTGGGCGGCGAGCGGCACACCGCGGTCGAGTTGTTGGCGGCGGTGCTGCGTGACGTGCTCGCCCGGGTCAGCGCGACGGAGGGCGCGCCACCGGACCACGTGGTACTGACCCACCCGGCGAACTGGGGCCCGTTCCGGCGCGGCCTGTTCGAGGAGGTCCCGACCCTCGCCGGGCTGTCCGACACGGTGGCGATCACCGAGCCGGAGGCCGCCGCGATGCACTACGCGGCGACCCGGCGCCTGGAGGACGGCCAGGTCGTCGCGGTCTACGACCTCGGTGGTGGCACGTTCGACGTCACCGTGCTGCGCAAGCGCCCGGACGGGATCGACATCCTCGGCGCCCCCGAGGGGATCGAGCGGCTGGGCGGGATCGACTTCGACGACGCGATCCTGAGCCATGTCGACAGCGCCTCGAACGGCGGCCTGCGCGAGCTGGACCAGCGCGACCCCCGGATCATGGTCGCGCTCGCGCGGCTGCGCCAGGACTGCGTGCTGGCCAAGGAAACCCTCTCGGTGGACACCGAGGCGGTGGTCCCGGTGTTCCTGCCCGGCCGGCACTTCGAGGTCACGATCACCCGTACCGAGTTCGAGGAACTGGTGCGGGCGCAGATCGAGTCCACGGTCGGGGCGTTGACCCGGACGCTGCGCTCGGCGCGGATCACGCCGGACGAGCTGAGCGCCGTCCTGTTGGTGGGCGGCTCGTCGCGGATCCCGCTGGTGGCGCGCATGGTGTCCGAGGAGCTCGGTCGCCCGACCGTGGTGGACACCCACCCGAAGTACGCCGTGGCGCTCGGTGCCGCTGCCCACGCCGCGCTGAGCGCGAACGGCACGGCTCGCCCGGCCGGGCGCCCGACCCCGCGGCGGAGTGCCGCCACCGCCCCACCCACACCGGCACCCGTCCCCGGGCGCGCACCGAGCCCGTCCGCACCGAGCCCGTCCGCACCGCACCCGTCCGTCCCGAGCCCGCCCGCACCGAGGCCGCCGGCCGGGCCCGACCAGGGGCCATCGGGTTCCGACCCGGACGCTCCCCGGACGGACGAGCCCGCGCCGGTCCGGGAACGCCCGGCCATCCCCCGCACCCCGGCCACGGCGCAGCCGGCACGGCTGAGCAGCGCCGAGACCGTGGCGGTAGGCACCACCGCGCGGCCGCGCCGGGTCCGCGCGACGATCCTCGTCTCGGTGGTCGCGGTGGCGGCGGTCGTGCTGGCCACGACCGCGGTGCTCACCCGCGGCACCGAGGACGCCCCAGCGGGCACGGCACCCGCCAGCACACCGGCGCTCAGCTCACCGCGGCTCAGCGCGCCGCCGCCGGTGAACACCCCGCCCGCGATCCCGGCCCTAGCGGTGGCCGGGGCCGTCCCGGTCGGGCTGCAGCCGGGTCGGGTGGCGATCACCCCGGACGGCCGGCACGCCTACGTGACCAACAACGGCTCGAACGACGTCTCGGTGATCGATACCGTCAGCAACGCGGTCACCGCCACGGTTGTCGTCGGCCACCAGCCGGCCAACGTGGCGATCACCCCGAACGGCGGCGCCGCGTACGTCACCAACTACGGCTCCGGCACCGTTTCGGTGATCGACACCGCCCGCAACTCGGCGGTCACCGCGATCCCCGTCGGCGGCCTGCCCTCCGGGGTGGCGATCACCCCGGACGGGCGCACCGCGTACGTCGCCAACCAGGGGTCGGCCACCGTCTCGGTGATCGACACCGCCCGCAACTCCGTCACCGCCACGATCCCGGTCGCCGCGACCCCGGCCGCGGTCGCGATCTCACCGGACGGCAGGAGGGCCTACCTGACCAACTTCGGTGCCGGTGCCGCCGCCGGCAGCGTCTCGGCGATCGACATCGCCACCAACGCGGTGACCGGCACCGTCCTCGTCGGCGCGGTACCCGGCAGCGTGGCGATCTCCCCGGACAGCGGCCATGCCTACGTCACCAACTTCGGCTCGGACACCGTCTCGGTGATCGATACCGACAACAACACCGTCACCGCCACTGTCCCGGTCGGCCGGAACCCGGCCAACCTGGCGATCTCACCGGACGGCCGCCACGCGTACCTGACGAACCAGGACGCAAACTCGGTGTCACTGATCGACACCACCAGCAACGCGGTCACCGCCACCGTTCCCGCCGGTCAGCTCCCGAACGGGCTGGCGATCACGCCGGACGGCCGGCACGCCTACCTCGCCAACACCGGGTCCGGCTCCGTCACGGTGCTCAACATCAGCTGAGCCCCTCGGGCCCCCGGTCGGGCTGATCGAGCCGGTCAGGGGATGTGGCAGCCGTAACCGGAGGAGATCGGGCCGGCCAGCACCGGCCGGCCCGGCGGTGGGTTGAGCTCGGCCGGCACCCGGCCGGTGATCGCGTCCATGCAGTTCTCCACGGCGCCGATGCTGCCGCCCCGGCCGTCCACCCACATGTCCAGGTGCGGCAACCCGTAGCTGGACGCCCCGGAGTCCTCCACGATGACGTAGCGCCGCACGGTGGGCAGGTAGAACCGGGTCCCCTGCGCGAACTGCATCCCGCGCCCGCCCGAACCCGGCACCGCGACCGTGATCGGGTCCGCGAAGGTGCCCTGGCCGCCGGCGGTCCGGTGCAGCACCGAGCAGCACACCTGTGAGGAGCCCGGCGGGGTGTTGTCCGCGTACGAGTACCCGGTGAGCTGGATGGTGATCTGTTTGCCGGGGGCGGCCACCGGCGGCGGCGGGGTGCTCGGCGGTGCGGCGGCCGGGGTGGAGCTGGGTGGCGCCACCTGGGTGGGGGGCGGGACGGGAGTCTGGGGGGCTCGCGGTGCCGCCTGACAGCCGGCGAGCAGCAGGGCGGCCAGCACGGCGACCAGCGCACAGGTGGCGCGAGCCATCAGATTCTCCAGGGTCGGGCGACGAGGTAGCGCCGCGTACAGGCGCTCCACGCGATCTGGTGGACCGCCGTTGAAACCGCTTTCCAAGCTACCTGCACAACGAGCGACAAGGTCAACGAGGTGCGGCCCGCGCCACCATTGCGCCGCGGACCGCTACTGGTTCCCGGAGTCCTCGAAGATCAGGAAAGTCCGGGTGGCCAATACCCCGGGTACCGCCTGGAGCTGGTCCAGCACGACACGGCGCAGCGCGGCGTTGTCGGCGGCGCGGACCAGCAGGATGACGTCGAAATCGCCGCCCACCAGCGCCATGTGCTGAACCTCGGGAATCGTGCCCAGCCGCGCCTTGAGGTCACGCCAGGAGTTCTGCCGCACCGAGAGCGTGACGTACGCCGACGTGGACAGGCCGAGGCGCACCGGATCAACCACCGCGCTGAACCCGGTGATGACGCCGGTCGTGGTCAGCCGCTCGAGCCTGGAGTAGGCGTTGGCCCGGGAGATCCGCACGCGCTCGGCCAGCGCGCGCACCGCGAGCCGGCCGTCGGCCCGCAGCTCCTCGACGATGCGCCGGTCGATGTCGTCGAGGTCCTCGACCATCTGTCTCGCCTCCCACCCTCCGGCTGCAGCCCCGCTGGACTGACTGGCACCGCTCTAGCGCCGGATGCGTACAACTGTCTCGTTATCCCGGTAGATCATGACCGAGTGCCTTCTCCGGGGGAAGAATTCAAGCCTAATGTCTTCCCACTCGGAGGTTCTGATGGCCACCCAGGTCGGGCACCCGCTCCCCGCCGACGCGCTGGTCCGCATCCTCGACGAGCACGGCACGCCGGTGGATGCCGCTCCCCCGCCGCCGCCTGGGGAGCAGCTGCTCGCCGGTTACCGGGCGATGGTGGCGGCCCGGCGGTTGAACGATCAGGCCAGCGCTCTCGTGCGGCAGGGCCGGCTGGCGGTCTACCCGTCCTCGCACGGCCAGGAGGCCTGCCAGGTGGCCGCGGCGGCGGTGCTCGCCGACGGTGACTGGCTCTTCCCGACCTACCGCGACACCGCCGCGATCGTCGCCCGCGGCGTGGACCCGGTCGAGGTGCTGGCCATGCTGCGCGGTGACTGGCACTGCGGCTATGACACCTCGACGCACCGGGTGGCCCCGCAGGCCACGCCGCTGGCCACCCAGCTGTTGCACGCGGTCGGCGTGGCGCACGCGGCCCGGCTCAAGCGCGAGGACACGGTGGTGATGGCCCTGTGCGGGGACGGCGCGACCAGCGAGGGCGACTTCCACGAGGCGCTCAACTTCGCCGCGGTGTTCGCCGCGCCGGTGGTGTTCCTGGTGCAGAACAACAAGTACGCGATCTCGGTGCCACTGGCGCGGCAGTCGGTGGCGTCGTCGCTGGCGGCCAAGGGCGTCGGCTACGGGATGCCGGGTGTCCGGGTCGACGGCAACGACCTGGCCGCGCTCACCGTGGTGCTGTCCGAGGCGGTGAGCCGGGCCCGCGAGGGCGGCGGGCCGACCCTGGTCGAGGCGGACACGTACCGGATGCAGGCGCACACCAACGCCGACGACGCGACCCGCTACCGCACCGACGACGAGGTCCGGCAGTGGATCCCGCGTGACCCGCTGACCCGGCTGCGGACCTACCTCACCGACCGGCGACTGCTGGACGCCGACGCCGAGGCGCGGATCACCGCCGACGCCGAGGAGATGGCCGCGCGGGTCCGGGCCGGCATGGCCGAGGAGGTCAGTGTGGACCCGCTGGAGCTGTTCGCCCACGTCACGGTGCGGCGCGGCGGCCAGCGCGCCGAGCAGGCGGAGTTGTTGGCGGCCGAGCTGGCGGCCGACGAGGAGGCGTCCCGATGACCGCGACAGAGCCGGTGGAGGCGCGGACGGGGCCGTCGACGCCGACTGTGCCGTCAGGGACCAAGAAGATGACCATGGCGGAGGCCATCAACGCCGCACTGCGCGACGCGATGGCGGCGGACGAGCGCGTCCTGGTGTTCGGCGAGGACGTCGGACGCCTCGGCGGGGTGTTCCGGGTGACCGACGGGCTCACCGAGACCTTCGGTGACCAGCGCTGTTTCGACACCCCGCTGGCCGAGTCCGGGATCGTCGGGATGGCCGTCGGGATGGCGATGAACGGCATGCGCCCGGTGGTGGAGATGCAGTTCGACGCATTCGCCTACCCGGCGTTCGAGCAGATCGTCAGCCACGTGGCCAAGATGGCCAACCGCACCCGGGGCCGGGTCCGACTGCCGCTGGTGATCCGCATCCCCTACGCCGGCGGCATCGGCGGCGTGGAGCACCACTGCGACTCCTCCGAGGCCTACTACGCGCACACCCCGGGCCTGACCGTGCTCGCGCCGGCGACCAACGCCGACGCCTACGGGCTGCTGCGGGCGGCCATCGACAGCCCCGACCCGGTGGTCTTCCTGGAGCCGAAGAAGCAGTACTTCAGCCGGGAGGAGGTGGACCTCTCCGTGGCCGTGCCGCCGATCGGGCGGGCCGTGGTGCGCCGGCCGGGGCGCGACGCCACCCTGATCGCCTACGGCCCCTCGGTGACGACAGCGCTGGCGGCCGCACGCCTCGGCGCCACCGAAGGCCGGGACATCGGCGTCGTGGACGTGCGCTCGATCGTGCCGTTCGACGACGACACCGTCGCGGCGGCGGTGCGTGCCACCGGGCGGGCGGTCGTCGTTGCCGAGGCGCCCGGCTTCGCGTCGGTTGCCTCGGAGATCGCCGCCCGGGTCACCGAGCGGTGCTTCCACCACCTGGCGGCGCCGGTGCGCCGCGTCACCGGCTTCGACATCCCCTACCCGCCGCCCAAGCTGGAGCGGTACTTCCTGCCGGGGGTCAACCGCATCCTGGATGCCGTCGACGACCTGCAGTGGGACGAGTCGTGAGTCGCCAGGTGTTCACCCTGCCGGACCTCGGTGAGGGACTGACGGAGGCCGAGCTGGTCCGCTGGCTGGTGCGGGTCGGCGACACCATCGCGGTGGACGCGCCGGTCGCCGAGGTGGAGACCGCGAAGGCCATCGTCGAGGTGCCGAGCCCGTACGCCGGGGTGATCGCCGAGCTGCACGGTGCGGAGGGCGGCACCCTGGACGTCGGCTCACCGCTCATCACCGTCGATCACCTTGATTCTCCCGCCGCGGCCGGCTACGTGGCGGAGGAACGCGCCGGCTCGGGCAACGTGCTGATCGGCTACGGGACCTCCGAGCAGCCGGTGACCGGCCGGCGCCGCGGTCGGCGCGTGGCGTCAGGTGTCACACCGACCGTTGCGGCCGGCGCGGCGACCGCCCCGAACCCGTTGGCGACCGCCCCGATCGCACCGGTGGCCGCACCGACCCCGCCAACCCGCCCGGTGGCCGACGCGCCGGCGGCGCCGGACCGGCCCGGCGCCGAGCGCCCCCGGGTGGCCTCGCCGCTGGTCCGCCAGCTCGCCCGCCGCGAAGGAGTGGATCTCGCCGCGCTCATCGGCAGCGGACCGACCGGGCTGATCACTCGGGGCGACGTGCAGCGCGCCGCGGTGAACCCGCCTGCCACCGACCCGGCCACGGCCACCGAACCGGCCGACACCGACACCGAACCGGCCGACACCGACACCACCACCGCCACGGCCACGGACCGGGCCGAGGCACCGGGAACGGACCGCCGCACCGGCCTGGCCGTCGGCGAGCGGATCCCGCTGCGCGGGGTGCGCAAGGTGATCGCGCAGGCGCTGAGCCGCAGCCGTGCCGAGATCCCGGAGGCCACCACCTGGGTCGACGTGGACGCCACCGAGCTCATCGCGCTCCGCGCCTCGCTCGCCGTGGGTGAGCAGCGCGCGCCCAGCCTGCTGGCGTTCCTCGCCCGGTTCGTGGTCGCCGGGCTGCGCGCCTACCCCGAGCTGAACGCCCGCATCGACACCGAACGCGAGGAGATCGTGCGGCTCGACGGGGTCAACCTGGGCATCGCCACCCAGACCGACCGCGGCCTGCTGGTGCCCGCCGTCCTCGACGCGGACCGGTTGAGCGTGCGCGCGCTGGACACCGGGATCCGCCGGGTCACCGACGCGGCGCGGGCCGGCACCGCCAGCTCCGCCGAGCTCACCCGGGGCTCGTTCACGCTGAACAACTACGGCGTGTTCGGCGTCGACGGCAGCGCGGCGATCATCAACTATCCGGAGGTCGCCATCCTGGGCCTCGGCCGGATCATCGCGCGGCCGTGGGTGGTGGGCGGCGAGGTGGTCCCCCGGCAGATCGGTCAGCTCTCGCTCGTGTTCGATCACCGGGCCTGTGACGGCGGGGCGTCCGGCGGGTTCCTCCGCCACGTGGCCGATGCCGTCGAGCATCCGCTCGCGGCTCTCGTGGAAGGGTGAGATCTTAGTTTTGTAGTCACGTTCTACATTCTCTTGACGGAATGCGGTACTAACGTAGAATATGGTCATCACCTGGGCGGATGGTCGCCCGGGCAGACCGGAAGTACCGACCGACCACCCCGCTGGAGATCCCATGCCGTACGTCATCGCCGAGCCCTGCATCGACGTGATGGACAAGGCCTGCATGGACGAGTGCCCCGTCGACTGCATCTACGAGGGCGGCCGCAAGCTCTACATCAACCCGGTCGAGTGCATCGACTGCGGGGCCTGCGAGCCGTCCTGCCCGGTGGAGGCGATCACCCAGGACCGCGGCGTCGCGGAGGGCCACGAGGACTTCGTCGAGGACAACGCCCGGTTCTTCGACATCGTCCTGCCCGGCCGCGACGACGCGATCGGCGCGCCCGGCGGCGCATCGGGCCTGGGCCGGATCGGCGCCGACACCGACCTGGTGGCCCACTTCCCGCGCGACTGAGCAGCACTCCAAGCAGCACTGCAAGCAGCACCTCACGCAGCACCTCGAGCAGCACTCCGAACTGCCACCCCACCACCACGGGCACGACAGGAGTCACCACCATGGACCAGCGGCCCCTTCGGGACCGGGCACCGATGCCCGGTCCCGAGCTGTTCAACGCCGCCGAATACCTGCTCGCCGGTGCGGACGGCCAGCACGCCGACCGGGTTGCGGTGCGCCACCCCCGCGGCGAGCTGTCCTACCGGCAGCTCGCCGGGCAGGTGCGCCGGGTGGCCGCCGCGTTGCTGGACCTCGGCGTGCGGCCCGAGGAGCGGGTGCTGTGCTGCATGGTCGATGACGTCGAGCTGTTCACCGCGATCCTGGCCGCGATGTACATCGGCGCGGTCGCGGTGCCCAGCTCCACCATGCTCACCGGTCCGGAGCTGGCCAAGCTGGTGGCCGACTCGCGGGCCCGGGTGGTGATCGGGTCCCCGGAGTACCGCGGTGCCGTGCTGGTCGCGGTGCGCCCGAGCGAGATACGGTCCGAGCCGCGGTCCGAGGTGCGGTCCGTGGTGTTCACCGGGCCGGACGCCCCGGCCGCGCACGAGCTCCCCGCCGGGGTCACCGGCCTGACCTGGGACGAGCTGCTGAACCGGGCCACCGGCCGACCGACCCCCGAGCCTTACCCGAGCTGGGCGGACTCCTCCTCGCTGTGGCTCTACACCTCCGGCACCACGGGCACGCCGAAGGCCGCGATGCACCGGCACGCCGACATCCGCTACGTCGCGCGTCAGTACGGCCAGCAGGTGCTGGGTATCGGGCCGGGCGACGTGTGCCTGTCCGCCGCCAAGCTGTTCTTCGCCTACGGCATCGGCAACTCGATGTTCTTCCCGCTCTCGGTGGGCGCCACGACGGTGCTCGAGCCGGCGCGGCCCAGCCCGGCCCTGTTCGCCGGCCGGGTCGTCGAGCACGGGGTCACCCTGTTCTTCGGGGTGCCCAGTTTCTGGGGGCCGCTGCTGGCCGCCTCGCCGACGGAGGTGGCCGACGGCGCGCTGGCCACCGTGCGGCTCGGCGTGTCGGCCGGTGAGACCCTGCCGCCGCGGATCTTCCACGGCATCCGGGACCGGTACGGGATGGAGATCCTGGACGGCATCGGCTCCACCGAGGTACTGCACATCTACATCTCCAACCGCCCCGGCCACGTCGTCCCGGGCAGCTCCGGGATGCCGGTGCCGGGTTACCGTATAGAGCTGCGCCGGGCGGACAGCACCGTGATCGAGCAGGTCGGTGAGCCGGGCATGCTCTACGTGGCCGGCGAGTCGCTGTGCGAGGGGTACTGGTGCCGCACGGCGGTGAACCGCGCGGTGTTCCAGGGCGAGTGGATGCGCACCGGGGACCAGTACGTGCGCAACGCCGACGGCAGCTACACCTGTCTCGGCCGGGCCGACGACGTGCTCAAGGTCGGCGGGATCTGGGTCAGCCCGGCCGAGGTCGAGGCCCGGCTGCTCGATCACCCGGACGTACTGGAGGCCGCCGTCATCGGGGTGCCCGACGCCGACGGCCTGGACAAACCGGTCGCGTTCGTGGTCCCCCGGCCCGGCGCCCAGCTCCGGTCCGACGAGGTCATCTCCTTCTGCCGCGCCGGCCTGGCCGCATTCAAGCGCCCCCGAGCGGTGCTGGAGGTGGCCGAGCTGCCCAAGACCGGCACCGGGAAGATCCAGCGCTTCCGGCTGCGTGAGCTGGTGGATGACACTGTGCTCGGTGCCCCGGCCAGCACTCCCTGACCTCGGGTCCCTGGGCGCTTTACAGATGCTGGGTTTCGAAGTACAACTGTGCTGGAGCCCGGCGTTGCCCCCACCCGAACCAGGAGTGCCCCGATGAAGGAACTGCGGATCGACAGCTTCGGCCCACCAGCCGACGTGGTGCGACTGGTCGAGGTGGACGAGCCGACCCCGGCGCCCGGTCAGTTGCTCGTCGCGCTGGAGGCCGCGCCGATCAACCCGTCCGATCTGCTGCTGATCCAGGGCGTCTACGGGATCCGCCCGGACCTGCCCGCGCGCCTGGGCGCGGAAGGCGTCGGCCGGGTGGTCGGGGTCGGCGACGGCGTCGATCCGGCGCGGGTCGGCGAGCGGGTGCTCGTGCTGCCCACCCAGCGCCAGACCACCTGGGCGGAACGGACCGTGGCCGCCGAGCGGGACCTGGTGACCGTCGACGACGGCGCCGACCCGCTGCAGCTCGCGATGATCGGGATCAACCCGATGACCGCGCATCTGCTGCTGACCAAGTACGCCGAGCTGAAGGCCGACGAGTGGGTGGCGCAGAACGCGTCCAACTCCGCCGTCGGTCGCTACGTCATCGACCTGGCCAGGCTCTCCGGGCTGCGCACCATCAACATCGTGCGCCGTGAGGAGGCCGGCGAGGCACTGCGCGCCGACGGGGTGCCGAACGTCCTGGTGTCCGGCCCTGACCTGGTCGAACAGGTCACCGCGCTACTGGGCGGCGAGCAGCTGGGACTGTTCGTGGACTCGCTGGCCGGCAGCCAGGCCGGCGAGCTCGGCGGACTGTTGCGGCCCGGCTCGAGCATCGTCGCCTACTCCGCACTGACCGGGCGGCCGCACGCGGTGCCGTTCCAGCAGCTGATCTTCCGGGACATCGGGCTGCGCGGGTTCTGGCTGCACACCTGGCTGACCAGCGCGCCACAGGCCGAGATCGACAGCGCCTACCGCTACCTCGCCGGTCTCGTCGGCGACGGCACCCTGAGCGCACCGGTGGAGGCCAGCTACCCGCTGGAGCAGTACGCGGAGGCCCTCGAGCGCTCCGCCAAGTTCCGCCGGGCAGGCAAGATCCTCTTTACGTTCTGAGCCCCGCGCACCCCGGCGTGGACCCTCACTGGACCCCGCGAGCCCGGCGAACCTTCTGAACCCCGAGCCTTCCGAGCCCCGCGGGCGGCGGGGCCCGCCGGGCTCGCGGGGCTCGCGGGCCCCGCGGGCGGCGGGGCGGCCTGTCGTTACCGAGCTGCACAGGAGGCAGGTTTTTCGCGCCGGGAACCTGCCTCCTGTGCAGCTCGGTAACAGCGAACTGAGCGCCCCCGAGTGATCAACGCGTTCCCCAGGGGCGCAGGCTGTGCTTGTCGGCGCCGGGCGCGGTGGGACGCCGGGGCCGAGCCGCCCACGGGCCGCGCACATCGAGCCACCACCGGCCTGTTGTTACCGAACTGCACACCAGGCCGGTGGTTCGGCCCTAAAACGTGCCTCCTGTGCAGCTCGGTAACACCAGGCAGATCGCTGACGGCTGGACGGATAGTCTTCGCGTGGATAGTCTGTGCGCGGATTATCTGACGGGAGGCTCTCATGTGGGTGTACGAGCACAGCGTCGAGACCAGTGCGGCGCCCGACGCGATCTGGCGACTCTGGGCCGACGTCGAGAACTGGGGCACCTGGAACGCCGACATCGATAGCATCGAGATCCGGGGGCCGTTCGCCACCGGCACCGAGATCACCATGACGCCCCCGGGACAGGATCCGGTGCACCTGCGGGTCGCCGACGTCACCGAGCGGGAGATGTTCGTCGACGAGGCCGAGATCGACGGCCTGCTCCTGCGCACCATCCACCGGCTCGACCGGCTCGATGCGTATCGCACCCGGGTGGTGTACCGCATGGAGATCACCGGCCCGGCCGCCGACGAGATCGGCCCTCAGCTCGGTCCGGCGGTCACGGCGGACTGGCCGGACACGGTCGCCGCGCTGGCCCGAGCAGCCCTCGCCCAGCCGGCGCTCGCTCAGCCGGCGCTCGCTCAGCCGGCGCTCGCCCAGCCGGCGCTCGCCCAGCCGGCGCTCGCCCAGCCGGCCCTCGCCCAGGCAGCACAGCCTCATGCAACACAGCCCCGCGCGGAGCAGGCCTGATGGTCCTCGGTCCCGGGGATAGTCCCGGGTTCCTGCTCTGGCACGCCACACTGCGCTGGCAGCGCGACATCGCCGCCGCACTGACCCCGCTGGGGCTCACCCACGTCCAGTTCGTGCTGCTCGCCTGCGCCTGGTGGCTCAACGGCCAGGGCGAGCACCCCAACCAGCTGGCCCTCGCCCGCCAGGCCGGCACCGACGTCAAGATGACCTCGCAGGTGCTGCGCGCACTGGAGAACAAGGGGCTGATCGAACGCGAGGTGGACCCCGCCGACACCCGCGCCAAGCGGCTGCGCGTCACCGACAGCGGTACCGTGCTCGCCCCGCGCGCGATCGCCGCCGTGGAGCAGGTCGACGCCCGGTTCTTCCAGCCGGTCGCCGTCGGGGAGGTGGTCGCACTGCTCGGCCGCCTGGCCCACCCCGAGACCTGATCCCGCGCCCTGCCACCACGAACCTGACACCACGACCTGACCGCGCGACCTGACCGCGCGGCTACATCGGCCGGCTGGCCAACACCTGAGCGAACCGGTGCTGGGCCCGCGCCGCGCGCCGTGCGTGGTAGGCGATGGGCAGGTAGCGCACCCGTTCCGGCAGCGCGGCGTTGGCCCGGCCGGCCAGCTGCCCGAACGCACGCAGCTCGAGCTCGTCGGCCCGGCTCCAGGACAGGCGCAGCTTGTCCCGGGCGGCGGGCGGCAGGGTGCCGACGGTGACCAGCCGGTTCAGTTCGGACCCGACCGTGCGCACCGGCGCCCACAGTGCGCGCAGCGGCCCGGGCAGGCCGAACGGCGGCGGGGCCTTTGCGGCGGTGGCCAGCACGTTGTGCGCGGTGGGATGGTCGACCAGGGTGTTCTCGATCATGTCGTCGAAGTAGGCCCAGTAGGCGGCGGGGGTGGGCGGCAGCATCCGCTCCGGCACCTGCAGGATCCGGCACATCCGCAGCACCTCCCGGTAGACCCGCCGCTCCTGCTCGCCGGTCAGCGGGCGGGGCAGGAAGTAGCGGGAGTAGGTCAGGGTCGCGTGGTACGCGGTCAGCGGCACCCACGCCCACGGCTCCGCGGCCAGTGCGTGGTGGGTGTGGCCGTGCTCGTCGGTGGCGTTCAGGGTCCGGTGCATGCGGCGCAGCCGGTTGCCCTCGTCCAGTGCGGTCTGCCCGCCGTAGATCCAGGTCTGCACCGAGGAGAAGCTCCGCGCCGCCCTCCCCCACGGGTCGGTGCGGTAGCTCGAGCGTTGGTCCACCACGGTGCCGATGGCCGGGTGCATCACCTGCAGGATGAACGCGCTGCCGGTGGTCGCGGCGAACAGGGCGTGCCCGTTCAGGTCCCAGAGCAGGTCCCCGGGGGCGAACAGCTCCGGCGCGGGCGGCGCGGGACGGTCCAGGTCGACCCGGTCCGTGGTCTGCGCTGTCATCGTTGACCTCCTCGCCTCGAGGTCTATATTGAAACGCGATTAAATACCCGCTTTCAACTCGTGTTCAGGCAGGACCCAGATGCCGCGCCCTCCGGAGCTCTCACCTCGGAAGACACCCCGACAGCAGCGGTCCAAGGACATGCTGGAGCGCATCATCGAGGCGGGTACTCGCGTTCTGTCCGAGCACGGCTACGACGGCGCCTCGACGAACCGGATCGCCGCCGAGGCCGGAATCAGCAGCGGGTCGCTCTACCAGTACTTCCCGAACAAGGACGCGATCGTCACGGCGGTGCTCGAGCGGTTCTCCGACCAGCTGGTGGCGCGCATCGACGCCCAGCTCGCCCGCGCGGCCACAATGCCGTGGCGGGACAGCGGCCGCGCGCTGCTCGCGGCGCAGTTCGAGGTCTTCGAGGAGAACATCGGGCCGCTGCGCACCATCATCGAGCGGGTCCCCCAGCTCGGCGGCACCGACAAGCTGGACGCGCTTCGCCGCCGGATCGCCGACCTGGCCCGGCTGTACCTGCGCGCGCACCGCGACCAGTTCCGTGCCGACCTGGACATCGAGGCGGCCGTCTGGATCATGGTCGAGATGCCGAGCCAGCTCGCCATCCGCTACCTGGTCCAACCGCCCGCCATCGCGAGGGACCGGATGATCAACGAACTGGCTGACATGCTCATCGGCTACCTGACCCGACCGGCCCCGGGCTGATGGGACCCGGGCCGACGAGTGCCGGGCCGAGGTGCCCCGACCCGGCGCGGGTGCCGCCGCTGAGCGCCGCGGCCAAGCTCGCCCTGACCTTCCGCTTCCCCCGGCGCGGCCGCGGCTTCTGGTTCGGGCTGGCGATCGAGCTGCTCTGGCCGTTCCTCGCCGTGTTCACCCGGCTCGGCTGGCGCGGCGGCGAGCACCTGCCCGAGGGCGGTTTCCTACTGGCGGTCAACCACCTGTCGTTCGCGGATCCGATCGTGGACACCGCGTTCGTGCTGGCGCACCGGCGGGTGCCCCGGTACCTCGCCAAGTCGGAGCTGTGGCAGACGCCGGTCGTGCGGCGGGTACTGGCCGGCGGCGGGCACATCCCGGTGCACCGCGGCGGCTCAGGAGCGGCGGGGGCCTACCGGGACGCGGTCGAGGCGGTGCGCCGGGGCGAGTGCGTGGTCGTCTACCCGGAGGGGACGTACACCCGCCATCCGGAGGGTTGGCCGATGCGCGGGCTGAACGGGGTGGCGCGGGTGGCCCTGGAGAGTGGCCGACCGGTCATCCCGGTGGCGCAGTGGGGCAACCAACAGCTGCTGCCGCTCGGCTCGGTCTGGCCGCGGGTGCTGCCCCGCCGTTCGGTGCGGGTGCTGGCCGGCGGCCCGGTGGACCTGAGCCGGTTCAGTGGTGCCCCGCTGACCAGGAAGAACCTGACCGCCGCGACCGCGGAGATCATGACGGCGATCACCGAGCTGCTCGGCGAGCTGCGCGGCGAGACGCCGCCGCGCTGAGCGTGCGCCGGCCCGGGCTCAGTGCCGGTGCGGGATGACCTGTTTCGCGGTCTCGGCGAGGAAGTCACGCATCGCGGCCACCAGCTTCGCCGGCTGGTCCTCCGCGACCAGGGTGTAGCTGTCGTCGATGGTGACCAGTCGCCCGTGCGGGTAGGTCGCGGCCAGCTCGGCGCCGTGCTCGGCCGGCATGATGCGGTCCTCCCCCGCCCACACCACCAGCACCGGCCGGTCGAACCGGCGGTTGCGCCCGGCCCACTCCAGCAGCACCTCCCTCGGCGGCACACTCACCGCGTACTTGGCCAGGTCGGCGCGGATCGCCGGCTGGGTGGTGGCCGGGGTGAACCACTCGTCCATCACCTCGGCCGGCACCGGGCGTTTGCTCATCCAGCCCCAGGAGCCGGGCGCACGGCGCAGCGGACGCCAGCGCAGCAGCCCCATCGTCGCGGCCAGGCCGCCGGGTACCCGCGCGGCCAGCGCCAGCACCCGTCCCGGCAGACCCGGCGGGTAGTTGTCGAAGGCCTCGCAGGCGATGAGTACCAACCGGGACACCCGCTCGTCGCGCCCGAGGGCCACCAGAACCTGGGCGCCGCCCCAGTCGTTCTGCACCAGGGTCACCTCGTGCAGGTCCAGCCGCTCCAGAAACTCCTCGACCAGCAGGGCGAGGCCGGCCAGCGAGAGGTCGGCCTCGGGATCCATCGGCCGCCGGTGGCCGCCGAGCGGCAGCGTCGGGGTCACACAGCGGAACTCGGACCCGAACTCGGCGACCACGTGCCGCCAGGCCGAGCCGGTCATCAGCACCCCGTGCAGGAACACCAGCACCGGACCCGGGCCGCCGGTGTCCTGGTACTCGATCGTTCCCGCGGACAGCTCGATCTCGGGCACCGGGCACGCTCCTCGATAGGCCGTGTCTTGTTGCGTCTGAACCGCTCAGCTCTTGATAGATCGTTCTACTATGTGTCAGGGTAGGGCTCCGCGGCGGGTCCGGGCAAGCAAATACGAAGAGGTGCGCATGGCCGACACGAAAACCCGGATCGTGACGAAGAGCGGCGAGCTGTTCCGGCGCAACGGCTACGTCGGGACCGGCCTCAAGCAGATCGCCACCGAGGCCTCGGCGCCGTTCGGTTCGATCTACCACTTCTTCCCCGGCGGCAAGCAGGAACTGGCCGCCGAGGTGATCCGGACGTCGGGGCGGATCTACCAGGACCTGGTCATGAGCCTGCTCGACCAGGCCGCCGACCCCGTCCAGGCGATGGAACACGGCTTCGCCGCCGCGGCCCAGCTGCTGGTGGAGACCGACTTCGCGGACGCCTGCCCGATCGCCACGATCGCCCTCGAGGTCGCCAGCACCAACGAGGCGCTGCGCCAGGTCACCGCCGAGGTGTTCGACGCGTGGACGGCCGCCGGCATCGAGCGGTTCGAGCGCTGGGGCTACCCGGCCGACGCCGCGCGCCGCCTCACCATCGCCTTCATCGCCACCCTGGAGGGCGCGTTCGTGCTCGCCCGGACCCAGCGCAGCACCGAACCGCTGCAGGTGGCCGCCGCCACCATGTCGGCCGCCATCCGCGACGCCCGGCCGTCCTGACCCCGACACCGTCGTCTCACGGCACACATCCCGGTACCGCCGCACACAGGTTGGGCCCTGTGTGCGGCGGTACCGAGATGTGTGCCGTGCGCCTCGCGGGACGGTCAGTGGGCGGCGGGGCGGGTGAGCTCGCGCAGGAGCCGCCGGCGCGCCAGTGGGTGGTGCGCGAGCTCGCGTTCCACCGGTGACGGCGGCACCGTCAGTACGCCGCAGCGGGCTCTACGGCTGCAGTAGGTGGACACCGACGGCTTGACCAGCCGCCCCAGGGTGCCCCTGGTCCCGGCGCCCACCACGAGCAGGTCGCCCTCCCGGTCGGCGGTCCCCACCAGTCGTTCGCCAGGCTCGCCCCGGAGTACGAACAGCCGAGCGTCCAGGTCCGCGGGTATCCCACCGAGTGCGTCGTCCCAGGCCTGGCACAGCCGTCGGGCGGCCTCGTCGCGCCACAGCTGCAGCAGCGGGGCGCACGGCGCGCGCCGGTACGAGAGCTCACCGCCCGCCGGTACCCAGGTCAGCACGGACCAGAGGACGGCGTCGCGCATCCTGGTCTCGGCGACGGCGCGGCGCAGTGCGTGCAGGCTGCCGATCGAGCCGCTCACGCCGACGATGACTCGTTGCTGGTCGTTCTTCACGGTTACCAGCAAAGTCCCGCGCGGCCGGCGGCGCCGGGGTACTGCGCTTTGTTGACGCCCCCGCGCGGCGCCACTACGCGGGCTTGACGCGCGGCGGCCGGTTGGCGACCCACCGAAAAGCGCTGGCCCGCGCCTGTCGAACGTTCTCGACGGGCGCGGGCCAGCGCTGGGTTGTGCGCGGGTGGACGATCAGCCGCCGCCGCGGCCTCCACCGCCGCCGCCACCGCCACCGCCGCCGGCACCGCCACCACCGGGGCTGCCGGAGACGGTCGCCTGGGGCAGCTGGATCTGCTGTCCCTCGGTCAGGCCGGACAGCACCTGGGTGTTGTCGTCGCCGACCAGACCTGGCTGGAACTCCTGCTGGCGGGGTTTGCCGTCCGGTCCTGGGACGTTGACGAAGGACCGGCCGCCCTGCTTGATGACCGCCGAGTTCGGCACCACCAGCACGTTCTCCAGGTCTGCCACCAGGACGCCGGCTTCGGCGGTCTGGCCGGTACGCAGCCGGGGGTCGGTGTCGGTGAGCAGGATCGTGGCGTAGTAGTTCGTCACACCGGAGATGTCCACACCACCGGGGGCGATGGACAGCACCGTTCCGTCGCGGGTCAGGTCCGGCAGTGCGTCGAAGGTGACCTGCACCTTCTGGTTCGGTGCCACCTTCGCCGCGTCCGACTCCTCGAACGGGACGACGACCTGGAAGGTGTTGATGTTGTTCAGCACGATGAACGACCCCCCACCGGGGCGGGTGGCCGAGGGGGCACCGGAGGACCCGGCGGAGGACTGGTCACTGGTGGCCGCCGCACCGACGCCGGGGATGGACGCATCGGTACCAGGTGCGAGGGCACTGGTGCCGCTGCCGGCACCCAGGTACTCGCCCACCGCACCGGTGATCGAGGAGACCGTGCCGGCCACCGGTGCGTAGAGCACCGTGTCGTTCAGGTTCCGCTGCGCGTTGGCCACCAGAGCGGCGCCGTTGGCCACCAGGGCGGCCTGCGCGGCGATGTTGGGGCCGCGGTCGGAGCTGTCCGAGTCCACCGCGTTGCGCGCCGTCACCACGCTCTGCCGGGCGTTCTCCTCGGAGATCCTCGACGAGGTGTCGTCCACCTCGAGGGTCTTCTTCGCCTGGTCGTAGGTGGTCTTCGCCTGGATCACACCGGTAGTACCACCCTTGGCGGTATCCACCGCAGTCTTATCCTGCGCCAGAATAGTGCCGTCGTCCGTGGCGCACGGGCCCATGCTTAGCGGCTTGCCCTCGCTTGCCTTACACGCGTTGTACGCAGCCAGGGCGATCTCGTACTGGCGTTGCGCGAAGTCCAGGGCTACCCGGGCCCGGTCGACCGAGTTCTTGTCCCGCTGATGGATCGCGTCGCTGTTCCTCTTCGTCACCGAGAGGATCTTCTGCGCCTGGTCGAGGGTGCGGTGGTCACCGTGCACCGTCGGCGAGTGCACGAGCCGGTCCAGGATCGCCTGCTGCTGGTTCAGCTGCGCCTGCTGCTGGTTGAGCAACTGCTGGAAGTTGAACGGGTCCTCCCGGGCCAGTACCTGACCCGCACGAACAACGTCGCCGACCTTGACGTCCAGCTCGATCAGCTGAGCCGCCGCGTTGAAGCCGAGGTTCTGCGAGCTCACGGACGCCAACGCACCGGAGGCCGAGACCTTCGTCGACACCTGCCCGCGCTCCACGCGCGACGTGGGCGGCGCCGGGGCTGTACTGCCACAGGCCGCCGTCGCCGCTGTTATCGCCAGGGCCAGCGACACCGCCGCGGCTACGCGCACCCCCCGGGTACTGCCACGGCTCGTCGTGTGAGCCATCAACTCCCCCTTGCTTTCCTGCTTGCGTGGTTTCCGGTGTTCGGGGCACCGGTGAGTCTGGGTCGGCCAGCGCTCGGCACAGCAATGGCCGTCTACTCGCGCGCCTTCGGGGAGCACACGATGAACCGCACGAGTCCGGCCGTAAAGGGAAACGTCCGTTTTCGATTGTCGGTGATCGTACTATCACGCTCTGTACGAGGCAAACGGCACCACCAGCACCGACTGGAGATCACCGCATCAAGCGAACCGCAGGTACACGCCTTGCGGAGGCTTAACGAGCAACCGGCTCGTCAGTTACTGCCTGTGACATAAGCGCGCTGGCAAGGCCCGGGATTCCCCGAGCCAGAACCTCGAGAGGGATGTCTTCGACCAGATGGTGACTCACGATGAGCCCGGGCATCAGAGCGAACAGCACCGTCGCCGTCGCCCTCGGGTCCGCGTCCTCGGGTAGCTGCCCCTCCGCCTGCCAGCGGGTGGCCAACTCCACCAGCCGCTCGCGCGCCTGGAGGTACAGCTCGCGGGTCCGCGTCCGCAGGGTGGGCCGGCGCATCGCCTCGGCCCAGGACTGGATGGCGATCCGGGACAGGTCGTAGTCCGAGTTCTCGGTCCGGACCCGCAGCTCGCTGATCAGCAGCGCCAGGATGGTGGCGGGGGCCGGGACGGGATGCGTGGCCACCGCCTCGGCGAACATGTCGCGCACGAGGGCAAGGCCCTCCTCCGCGGTGGCGTCGATCAGCTCGTCCTTGCCGCTGAAGTACCGGTAGACCGCGCTCGAGGACATTCCGGTGGCGGCGATCACCTCGTCCATCGAGGTTGCCTGGAACCCATTGCGAGAGAAGCAGCCCCACGCGCTGGTCAGGATATGACGGCGGCGGGTGGCACGAGTCTGCTCGCTGAGCCGGGGCATCCCCCCACCATAAGCTGAGAGTCCGCTGTGTGCGCGAGGTCGTGGGGTTGACGTGTCCCGCCGCTGGCCTGGCAGCGGACCGGCCCGAGGTGACCAACTATGTGGCGGGCCTGGTGATTCAGGGCCGCCGCGTGGCCGTTTACCGCGACTTGTCCCAATCCGGCTGGCCCGCTGAATTCCGCGCCGACCCACTCCGGACCGGTATTTATTCGAGTGCCCCGGAACTCCGGGTCCAGAGTGGTCCGGAGTGGTCCGGAGTGGTCCGGAGTGGGTCGCTAAATAGCGACGAAATCAATTCCGCCGTTCCGGGCGCGCAATTAACCGGATACGGCACGGAATGCCGGTAGGGCACCCGCTGAGCGCATACGTCGGTTCCCGTCGACTGACCGGGATCAGTCGACGGGAACCGGCGGGGACGAGCTCAGCCGATCCGGCGGCCGTTGAAGCTCCCGCCCTGGCAATGCTGAGGTCCGCGGGTGTTGTGCGGATCGTCGAAGACGATCCGGCCGTGATTGCGGGTGCAGTCGTTACCGTGCACATTGGCCGGCGCCGGCTTCGGACCCGGGTGCGGCCCGGGCGGCGGGCCGGGGCTGGCCCAGGCGGCCGGAATGGTGATGCCGGCAACGAACAGGGCCGCCGCCAGCGGCACACCCGCCCGGACGACTGCTCGGGATACAGACATGGAACGGTTCCCTTCGGGATTCGAGGAATCGAGCCGCCGGCTCCTTCGCTCGACACTCGTGATGTCGGGCGCGGGAGAGATCCACGGGATAACAACGGCGTAAGCCCAGGAGGTGCCGACAGAGCATCGACAAGAATGTTCAGAAACCGTCGGGTCCCGCACGGCTCTGTTCATTGGAGGGTTCATGGGAGATTCGATAACAATAGACAAACCGGTCACATGGGTAGGGCATTGCCTCCTCAAGTGAAAACGGCCGTTTTGTCTTCGGTGAAGCTACACGTACCGAAGTAGCTGTGCAATCGCCCCTACCGAGTGAGCAGGGCCATCACCGGGTTCAGTGAACAACACCACTCCCGAGTATCCGGGATTCCTCAAAAGCGTTGTTCATGGCCGCCAGGGCCGCCCCACATGGTATAGCGCCCTCGTTTGTGCGGTGCCTGAGTATTCCTTGAGTATTCGTTGAGTGCAAACTGTGGACGCGCTATGAATCGCCGCGGTCGAGTGGTAGACAGAACTCGGCACCGCGACCCGCGAGGGCCTCGCCTCAGGTGCCGACGTAGGCCGCGAGGTGCTCGCCGGTGAGGGTGGAGCGGGCGGCGACGAGGTCGGCGGGGGTGCCCTCGAAGACGATCCGGCCGCCGTCGTGGCCGGCGCCGGGGCCGAGGTCGATGATCCAGTCCGCGTGCGCCATGACCGCCTGGTGGTGCTCGATGACGATGACCGACAGCTGGTCGTCGACGAGCCGGTCGAGCAGGGCGAGCAGCTGCTCGACGTCGGCGAGGTGCAGGCCGCTGGTCGGCTCGTCGAGGACATAGACCCGGGAGTCGGCTCGCCCCTTCTCGGCCATTCGGGTGGCCAGCTTGAGCCGCTGCCGTTCGCCGCCGGACAGCGTGGTGAGCGGCTGGCCGATGGTGAGGTAGCCCAGCCCGACGTCGGCGAGCCGGTCGAGGATGGCGTGCGCGGCGGGTGTGCGCGCCTCCCCCGCGCCGAAGAACGCCAGCGCCTCGTCCACCGACATCGCGAGCACCTCGCTGATGTCCTTGCTGTTGTCCGGGCCGCCGAGGTGGTAGTCCAGCACCGACGCCTCGAACCGCTTGCCCTCGCACACCTCGCAGGTGGTGGCGACGCCGGCCATCATCGCCAGGTCGGTGTAGATCACGCCGGCGCCGTTGCAGTGTGGGCAGGCACCCTCGGAGTTGGCACTGAACAGCGCCGGCTTCACGCCGTTGGCCTTGGAGAATGCCTTGCGGATCGGGTCGAGCAGTCCGGTGTACGTGGCCGGGTTGCTCCGGCGCGAGCCGCGGATGGCGCCCTGGTCGATCGCCACCACCCCGTCCCGGCCGGCCACCGAGCCGTGGATCAGCGAGCTCTTGCCCGACCCGGCCACGCCGGTCACTACGACAAGCACGCCGAGCGGGATGTCGACATCGACTCCCCGCAGGTTGTGCGTGGTGGCGCCGCGCACCTCCAGGGCCCCCGACGGCGTCCGTACTGACGGCTTCAGGCGGGCGCGGTCGTCGAGGTGCCGCCCGGTGAGCGTGCCGCTGGCCCGCAGTCCCTCGACGGTGCCCTCGAACACCACCTCACCGCCGCCCACACCGGCGCCCGGGCCGAGGTCGACGACGTGGTCGGCGATCGCGATCGCCTCCGGCTTGTGCTCCACGACGAGCACCGTGTTGCCCTTGTCGCGCAACTGCAGCAGCAGCTCGTTCATCCGCGCGATGTCATGCGGGTGCAGCCCGATGGTGGGCTCGTCGAAGACGTAGGTGACGTCGGTGAGCGCGGAGCCGAGGTGGCGGATCATCTTGGTGCGCTGCGCCTCGCCGCCGGACAGCGTGCCCGACGGCCGGTCCAGCGAGAGGTAGCCCAGCCCGATCTCGACGAACGAGTCGAGGGTGTGCCGCAACGTCGTGAGCAGTGGCGCCACCGACGGTTCGTCGACGCCGCGGCTCCAGTCGGCGAGGTCGCTGATCTGCAGCGCGCACGCGTCGGCGATGCTGATCCCGTTGATCTTCGAAGAGCGGGCCGCCTCGGACAGGCGGGTGCCGCCGCAATCGGGGCAGGTGGTGAAGGTGACCGCCCGCTCCACGAAAGCGCGGATGTGCGGCTGCAGCGAGTCGACGTCCTTGGCCAGGTACGACTTCTGGACCTGCGGGATCAACCCGGCGTACGTCAGGTTGACCCCCTCGACCTTGATCTTCGTCGGCTCCCGGTGGAGCAGGTCCCGCAGTTCCTTCTTGGTGAACTTCGCGATCGGTTTGTCCGGGTCGAAGTACCCGCAGCCGCGGTAGATGCGGCCGTACCAGCCCTCCATGCTGTAGCCGGGGATCGTGATCGCGCCCTCGTTGAGCGACCTGCTGTCGTCGTAGAGCGCGGACAGGTCGATGTCGTTGACCGCTCCCCGGCCCTCGCAGCGCGGACACATGCCGCCGGTGATGCTGAAGCTGCGCCGCTCCTTCACGGTCCTCCCGCCGCGCTCCAGGGTGACCGCGCCCGCTCCACTGATCGAGGCGACGTTGAAGGAGAACGCCTGGGGCGAACCGATGTGCGGCCGCCCGACCCGGCTGAACAGGATGCGCAGCATCGCGTTGGCGTCGGTCGCGGTGCCGACTGTGGAACGGGGGTCGGTACCCATCCGCTGCTGGTCGACGATGATCGCGGTGGTCAGGCCGTCGAGGACGTCGACCTCGGGCCGCGCCAGCGTCGGCATGAAACCCTGCACGAAGGCGCTGTAGGTCTCGTTGATCATCCGCTGCGACTCCGCGGCGATCGTGTGGAACACCAGCGAGCTCTTGCCCGAGCCGGAGACGCCGGTGAACACCGTCAGCCGGCGCTTCGGAAGCTCGACGCTGATGTCCTTGAGGTTGTTCACGCGCGCGCCGTGCACCCGGATCAGACCGTGGCTGTCGGCGACGTGCGGCGCGGGCGGTGAGCCCGGCCGAGCGTCCGTACCCGCCGTACCCCTGGCCATGCTCACAGCCCGCCGGCCTCGGCGCGGACCACCCGCACCGTGCGGGACGCGATCACGTCGACCACGAGGACGTCGGTGCCCTTGGGTAGCGGTTCGTCCGACCAGGCCAGCAGCGACTCCGAGCCGCCGCGCAGCGAGATGAGCACCTCGCCGGCGCCCTGACCGCCCCGGGTGGCCACAGTCAGCACACCGACGGTGCCGACCGCCGACAGGTCCCGCATGGCACCTCCCCGTGGGCTGACACTCTCGATCGTGTCACCGTTCCCCGCGCACCGCACGCAGGCTCTCACGTCCCGCCGGCGCCCGGCGGGACGTGCGGCCGTGGCGCGTCCCGCCGCCCGCGTCCCACCGGGCCGGGGCCTACCGGGCCGGGCCTACCGGCGGCCGGCGACCCCGACGACCGGGCTGTCGGTCGAGGCCGACCGCTGGCTGCCCGGCAGGGTCAACGCGACGTAGACCACCAACCCGACGAGAAGGCCGGCGACCCAGCTGTAGTCGTAGAACGGCTTGAGCACCGGGATCAGGCCGTCGGCCGGGAACGGGCCGCTGCCCGGCGCGGAGTAGGCGCCACCCACGCCGACCAGCGCACCGAGCACGGTCGCGAGCACCGCCCGCCAGTTCCAGCCGCCGCTGTACCAGTACCGCCCCTCCGGCCGGTACAGGTCACCGAGGTTGAGCCGGGTGCGCCCGACCACCCAGTACCCGCCGATCAGCACCCCGGCCACCGCGGCCAGCACACCGCCGTAGAAGCCGAGCCAGGTGAAGATGTACGTGCGCGGGTCGGACACCAGCCGCCAGGGCTGGATCAGGATGCCGATGACGCCGGTGAGCAGGCCCGCGGTGCGGAAGTTCAGCCACCGGGGCAGCGCGTTGGAGAAGTCGTAGGACGGGCTCACCACGTTCGCCGCCACGTTGCACGACATGGTGGCCAGCACCGCCATGAGCAGCCCGATGATGACCGCGACCGGGCTGGTGAACTTGCTGGCGACCTCGACCGGGTCCCAGATCGGTTGACCGTAGAGCACGATCGTCCCCGAGGTGACGACGATGGAGATCATCGAGATGAACGCCATCGTGGTCGGCAGGCCGTAGAGCTGGCCGAGCAGCTGCTTGCGCTGGCTGCCGCCGAAACGGGTGAAGTCGGGCATGTTCAGCGACAGCGTTGCCCAGAACGCGATCATGCCCATTAGCGACGGCGCGAACACGGTCCAGAACTCGGGGCCCCAGCCCAGCTTGGACGGCTGGGTGAAGATCGGACCGAGGCCGCCGACCTTGAACACGATCCACAGCATCAGGCCGAGGAAGGCCACCGTGACCAGCGGCGCGGCCCAGTTCTCGAACCGCCGCAGTCCCTCGATGCCGCGCCAGATCAGCGCCATCTGGATCAGCCAGAACACCCCGAAGGACAGCCACATCGTCCACGGGTGGCCGCCGAACGCGGTGGCGCGGGTCCAGCCGTCACCGGCCAGCTGGCCGACGATGACAAAGATCGCCTGGCCGCCGACCCAGGTCTGGATGCCGAACCAGCCGCAGGCGATGAACGCGCGCAGCAGCGCCGGCAGGTTCGCCCCGCGCAGTCCGTAGAACGCCCGGGCGAACACCGGGAACGGGATCCCGTACTTGGTGCCGGCGTGGCTGTTGAGCAGCATCGGGACCAGCACGATGAGGTTCGCCAGCGTGATGGTCACGAACGCCTGCAACCAGTCCATGCCCAGCGCGACCAGCCCGGAGGCCAGCAGGTAGCTGGGGATGTTGTGCGCCATCCCCATCCACAGTGCGGCGTAGTTGTACGTCGTCCACTTCCGCTCGCTCAGCTTGGTGGGCAGCAGCTCCTCGTTGGCGTAGGGGCTACCCACCAGGCCGGAGCGATCGGTCAGGTCGACCCGACCGTCCGCGTCGGTGACCTGGGACTCTGAACCGGTTGTTAGTGCCATCGGTGCCTCACTCGGGCCTCTCGGGTCAACGCGGGATCAACTCAGAGCAGGGATGATGTGCTCGCCGTAGGCGTCGATGGTGGCGTCCTTGGCGTCGTGCATGTCGTAGACCGCGAACTGGTCGACGCCGATGTCGCGGAGCAGCTGGAGCTTCTCGATGTGCGCCTCCACCGGCCCGACCAGGCAGAACCGGTCGACGATCGCGTCGGGCACGAAGTCGGTGCTCGGGTTGCCGGCCCGCCCGTGGTGGCTGTAGTCGTAGCCGGCACGGCCCTTGATGTACTCGGTCAGCTCCTGCGGCACCAGGTCGGAGCTCTCGCCGTAGCGGGTGACCAGGTCAGCCACGTGGTTGCCGACCATGCCGCCGAACCACCGGCACTGGTCCCTGCCGTGCGCGAGGTCGTCGGAGACGTAGGCCGGCGCCGCCACGCAGATGGTCACGTCGTCCGGGTTGCGCCCGGCGGCGGCGGCCGCGTCCCGCACGTGCTTGACCATCCACTCGGTCAGGTACGGGTCGGCGAGCTGCAGGATGAACCCGTCGGCCTGCGCACCGGCCATCGCCAGTGCCTTCGGCCCGTAGGCGCCCATCCAGACCGGGAGCTGCCCGTCGGTGACCCAGGGCAGCCGGACCGGGGTGCCGGCCAGGTCGACCTCGCGGCCCTCGGCCAGCTCCTTGATCGCGTGCATCGCGGCGCCGAGCTCGGTCAGCGTGGTCGGCTTGCCGCCGGTGACCCGCACCGCCGAGTCGCCGCGCCCGATGCCGCACACGGTCCGGTTGCCGAACATCTCGTTCAGGGTGGCGAACCCGGACGCGGTCACCGTCCAGTCCCGCGTCCTCGGGTTGGTGACCATGGAGCCGACGATCAGGTCCGTGGTGTGCTCGAGGATCTGTGAGTAGATGACGAACGGCTCCTGCCAGAGCACACAGGAGTCGAACGTCCAGCCGTAGCGGAAGCCGGCCTGCTCGGCCCGGGCCATCCGCGTGACGACCTCCTTGGCGGGCGGGTCGGTCTGCAACACGATGCCGAAGTCCATCCGGGCTCTCCTTCAGGCGATGGTGGCGGCGTCGGACGGGAAAGCCAGGTCGAGCCCTCGGCCGCGGGGCGCGACCCAACGGCTGGTGACGACCTTGCCCCGGGTGTAGAAGTGGACGCTATCGCTGCCGTAGATGTGGTGGTCACCGAATAACGAGCCCTTCCACCCCCCGAAGGAGTGGTAGGCCACCGGCACCGGGATCGGCACGTTGACCCCGACCATGCCGGCCTGGACCTCCATCTCGAACCGCCGGGCGGCCGCGCCGTCGGAGGTGAAGACGGCGGCGCCGTTGCCCCACGGGCTGGAGTTCACCAGCTGCATCGCCTCGGCGAACGTGTCGGTGCGCACCACGGACAGCACCGGGCCGAAGATCTCGTCGCGGTAGGCGTCCATCTCCGGGGTCACGTCGTCGAGCAGGCTGGCGCCCAGGAAGTGCGCGCCGGCCGGGCCGATCGGCTCGGCGGTGCCGTCCAGCACGACGGTGGCACCCTGCTCGCGTGCGGTCGGCAGGTAGGAGGCGACCTTGTCGCGGTGTGCGGCGGTGATCAGTGGCCCCATGTCGGAGGTGTCCTGGTCACCCGGTCCGATCCGCAGGCCCCGGGTGCGCTCGGCGATCTTGGCTACCAGCTCGTCCCCGATGCCGCCCACCGCGACCACCACGGAGACGGCCATGCAGCGCTCCCCGGCCGACCCGTAACCGGCCGAGACGGCGCTGTCCGCCGCCACGTCGAGGTCCGCGTCCGGCAGCACCACCATGTGGTTCTTCGCACCGCCGAGGGCCTGTACCCGTTTGCCGGCGTTCGTGCCGGACCGGTACACCTCCTGGGCGACCGGGGTGGAGCCGACGAAGCTGACCGCGGCCACGTCCGGGTGCTCGAGCAGCCGGCGCACGGCGATCACGTCGCCGTTGACCACGTTCAGCACGCCCGGCGGCAGGCCTGCCTCGGCCATCAGGTCGGCCACCCGCAGCGCGGCCGACGGGTCCTTCTCACTGGGCTTGAGGATGAAGCTGTTGCCGCAGGCGATGGCCATCGGGAACATCCACAGCGGCACCATCGCCGGGAAGTTGAACGGCGTGATGCCGGCGACGACCCCGAGCGGCTGGCGGATCTCCCGCACGTCCACGCCGGTGGACACCTCGTAGGACCCGGAGCTCTTCAGCAGCTGCGGGATCGAGCAGGCGAACTCGACGACCTCGATACCCCGGGCCACCTCGCCGAGCGCGTCGGCGTGCACCTTGCCGTGCTCGGCGGTGATCAGGCTGGCGATCTCGTCGCGGCGGCGGTCCAGCAGCTCGCGGTAGCGGAACAGCACCCGGGTGCGGGTGGACAGCGACGACCGCGTCCAGTCCGCGGCCGCCTCGCTCGCGGCGGCCACCGCCAGGTCCACGTCCGCCACGCTGGCCAGCGCGACCTCCGCGGTGACCTCGGCGGTCGCCGGGTCGGTGACCGGCGCGGTCCGCCCCGAGTCGCCGTCGACGTACTTGCCGCCGATCCAGTGTCCTACCGTCTTCACGGATCCCCTCACAGGTAGTCGCAGGTCGAACGGGTCAGGTAGCTGCCGCGACCGGGCCGGCCGAAGTACTCGCCGCCGTCCACGATCACCTCGCCGCGCGACAGCACGGTCTGGGCCTTGCCGGTGACGCGTTTGCCCTCGTACGCGGAGTAGTCGACGTTCATGTGGTGGGTCTCGGCGGACAGGACCTGCTCGGCGGCCGGGTCGTAGATCACGATGTCGGCGTCCGAACCCGGCGCGATGGCGCCCTTGCGCGGGTGCAGCCCGAACATCCGGGCCGGCGCGGTGCTGGTCAGCTCCACCCAGCGGCGGCGGCTGATGTGCCCGTCCACCACGGCCTGGTGCAGCAGGTCGACCCGGTTCTCCACGCCCGGCATGCCGTTCGGGATCTTGGAGAAGTCGCCGCGGCCCATCTCCTTCTGCCCCTTGAAGCAGAACGGGCAGTGGTCGGTGGAGACCACGGACAGGTCGTCGGTGCGCAGCCCGCGCCACAGCGCCGCCTGGTTCTCCACCGGGCGCAGCGGCGTCGAGCACACGTACTTGGCGCCCTCGAAGTCCGGTTTCGCCAGGTCATCGGTGGACAGGAACAGGTACTGCGGGCAGGTCTCGGCGAACACCGGGAACCCGGCGTCGCGGGCGCCGGCGATCTCCGCGACCGCTTCCTCCGCCGACACGTGCACCACGTACAGCGGCGAGCCGGCGACCTTGGCCAGCTGGATCGCGCGGTGCGTGGCCTCGGCCTCGAGCAGCGCGTGCCGCACGTCGCCGTGGTAGCGCGGGTCGCTCTGCCCCCGGGCGAGCGCCTGCTGCACCAGCAGGTCGATCGCGATGCCGTTCTCCGCGTGCATCATCGTCAGTGCGCCGTTGGCCGCGCCCTGTTGCATCGCACGCAGGATCTTGCCGTCGTCGGAGTAGAACACCCCCGGGTAGGCCATGAACATCTTGAAGCTGGTGACACCCTCGCCGACCAGCACGTCCATCTCCTTCATGGACTGCTCGTCCACGTCCGAGACGATCATGTGGAAGCCGTAGTCGATCGCGCAGTTGCCCTCGGCCTTCGCGTGCCAGGCGTCCAGCCCCTCGCGCAGGCTCTTACCGACGCTCTGGATCGCGAAGTCGATGATCGTCGTGGTGCCGCCCCAGGCCGCGGCCGCGGTACCGGTCTCGAAGGTGTCGCTGGCGTAGGTGCCGCCGAACGGCATCTCCATGTGTGTGTGCGCGTCGACGCCGCCGGGGATCACGTACTTGCCGGCGGCGTCGATGACCCGGTCGGCGCTGTCGGCCAGCCCCGACCCCGGCGCGAGCAGGGCCACCACCCGCTCGCCGTCGACCAGCACGTCCGCGGTGATCTCGTCGGTCGCCGAGATGACCAGCCCACCGGTGATCAGCGTCGTACTCATCGCTCGCCTCCGTACTTGGCCTGTGAGTGGTATTGGTCGCCCTGGCGACCAATACCACTCACGAGGGTTGACCTGCGCGTTTGAGTGCGGCGACGACGATCGCGCCGCCCTCGGTGGCCTCATCGGTGGTGAGAGTGAGCGGCGGGGCGATGCGCAGCACGTTGCCGTGCAGGCCGCCCTTGCCGATCAGCACGCCGTCGGCCCGGGTGTACTCGAGCACGTCGGTGGCGGCCTTCGGGTTGGGCCGGCCGGCGGCGTCCACCAGCTCGATGCCGATCATCAGGCCGCGACCGCGGATCTCGGCAACCCCGGGCAGCCCGGCCGCCTCGTCCAGCTTCGTCCGCAGCACCGCGCCGACCCGCTTGGCGTTGCCCTGCAGGTCGTGGTCCAGTGCGTAGCGGAGGTTGGCCAGCGCGCCGGCGGCGGTGACGGGGCTGCCGCCGAAGGTGGAGATGGAGTTCGCAGGGACGCTGTCCATGATCTCGGCGCGGGCCACCACGCCGCCGATGGACAGCCCGTTGCCGAGGCCCTTGGCGAAGGTGATCATGTCCGGCGCGGCGCCGTCCTGCGCGTGCGCCTGCCAGCCCCAGTAGTGGTCGCCGGTGCGGCCCCAACCGGTCTGCACCTCGTCGGAGATCCACAGGATGCCGTGCCGGTCGAGCACCTTCTTGAACTCGCCGAGCAGCCCGTCCGGCGGCATCGCGAAGCCACCGACGCCCTGGATCGGCTCCGCGATCAGGCACGCCACGTTGTCCTTGACCTGGCCGAGCACGTCCTCCAGGTCGGCCACGCAGGCGGCGATGAGCTCCTTGTCGGTCAACCCGGCCAGCGGGCCGCCGATGCGACTGCTGCCGTGCACGTAGTAGGTCTGCACCGGTGAGAGGCTCGTCGGTGACCAGCCCGAGTTGCCGGTGATGCCGATCGAGGAGAACGACCGGCCGTGGTAGCTGTTGCGCAGCGCCAGCACCTGGTTGGACGAGCGGTAGCCGGTGGCCAGCAGCAGCGCGGTGTCGGTGGCCTCGGTGCCGCTGGCGGTGAAGAACACCTTCGGCTCGGCGATCCCGGACAGCTCGGCCACCTGCTCGGCGAGCTCGACCATCGGCCGGTTCAGGTACAGCGTCGAGCTGTGCAGGATCTTGGCAGCCTGTTCGGAGACGGCGGCGGTGACCTCGGGCAGCGCGTGCGCGGTCATCGTGGTGAGGATGCCGCCGAAGAAGTCCAGGTACCGGTTGCCCTCGGCGTCGACCACGTGCCGGCCCTCGCCGTGGTCGAGGTCGATCGGCTCGGCGTAGTAGGTCGAGAGCCAGCTGGGCAGTACCGCCTGGCGGCGTTTGAGCAGGTCAGCGTGGATTCCAGTCATGCGTTCCGTCCTCAGGGCCTGGTCAGGATGTCGTATGCGTCGGGGCGGCGATCCCGGTAGAACTGCCATTGCTGGCGGACCTCGTCGATCTGATCCAGGTTCAGGTCTCGTACCACGAGCTCCTCGGCGTCGCCGCTGGCCGGCTCGCCGACGAACTGGCCGCGCGGGTCGACGAAGTAGCTGGTGCCGTAGAAGTCGTTGTCGCCGTACTCCTCCACGCCGACCCGGTTGATCGCGGCGACGAAGTACTGGTTGGCCACCGCCGCGGCGGGCTGTTCCAGCTTCCACAGGTACGACGACAGCCCCCGGCTGGTGGCCGACGGGTTGTACACGATCTGCGCGCCGGCCAGGCCCAGTGCCCGCCAGCCCTCCGGGAAGTGCCGGTCGTAGCAGATGTAGACGCCGACCTTGCCCACGGCGGTGTCGAACACCGGCCAGCCCAGGTTGCCGGGCCGGAAGTAGTACTTCTCCCAGAACCCGGGCAGCTGCGGGATGTGGTGCTTGCGGTACTTGCCCAGGTAGCTGCCGTCGGCGTCGATCACCGCGGCGGTGTTGTAGTAGAACCCGGAGCTCTCGAGCTCGTAGATCGGCACCACCAGCACCATGCCGAGCTCCTTGGCCAGCGAGCACATCCGCTGCACCGTGGGCCCCTCCGGGACCGGCTCGGCCCACTGGTAGTGCTTCTCCTCCTGCACCTGGCAGAAGTACGGTGCGTTGAAGACCTCCTGGAAGCCCATGATCTTGGCGCCCTGCTGGGCGGCCTCACGGGCGTACTTCTCGTGGAGATCGGTCATCGAGGCGGAATCGCCGGTCCACTTGGTCTGGACCAGAGCGGCGCGGACGAGGTTCGGCATGCCAACTCCCGATCGAGGTGTGCGACTGAAGGTTCGGACAGTATTGTTCTCCTACTACTGGGGCAATACGCCTTTTGTTACAGATCAATTCGATCCCGGCACTGTCGCCGAAAGGGAGTAGCGGATGGAGCCCGAGGTCGCCCGGATAGCCGAAGCGGCCACGACCCGCTCGGCCGCCGGGATCGCGGCCGCCGTCAACCGGCTCATCAAGGCGGGCGAGCTGGTCGCCGGGTCCCGGCTGCCCACCGTGCGGGTGCTGGCCAAGGCACTCGGTACCAGCCCCACCACGGTGAACGAGGCCTGGCGGTCCCTGGTCCGGATCGGCGCCGTGCGCACCGAGGGCCGCAACGGGTCCTACGTGGCGGAGTCGCAGCACGCCGGCTGGCCGAGCCGGTTCTGGCGGATCGCCGGCGCGGCCGGTGAGTTCGCCTCCGACCTGTCCGCCGGCGTGCCGGACCCGGCCCTGCTGCCCGACCTGCACGACGTGCTGACCCGGATGCGCCGCCGCCCCCAGCTGTCCGGCTACCTCGACCCGCCGGTGTTGCCCGAACTGGAGGCGGTGATCCGGCACAGTTGGCGTGACATCTGCGACCCGGAGTCGCTCACCGTGGTGGACGGCTCGCTCGACGCGGCGGACCGGGTGCTGACCAGTCTGGTCCGCCTCGGCGACCACGTACTGGTGGAGAATCCCACGTTCCCGCCGTTCCTGGACCTGCTGGAACTGATCGGGGCGCAGGCGGTGCCGGTGCCGATCGACGCGGAGGGCATGCGCCCCGACGCGCTGCGGGCCGTGCTGGCCACCGAGATCGGCGCCGCTGTGACCGCCGTGCTGCTGCAGCCGAGGGCGCACAACCCCACCGGCGCCAGCATGAGCCCGGCCAGAGCCGCCGAGCTGGCCGCCGTACTCCGTGCCGGGGCGCCATCCTGCGTGGTGGTGGAGGACGACCATGTCGGCGACATCGCGGTCGCCGAGCCGGTGAGCCTGGCCGGGCACCTGCCGGAGCGCACGGTCAGCATCCGCAGTTTCTCCAAGTCGCACGGGCCGGACCTGCGGCTCGCGGCGGTCGGTGGGCCGACCGAGCTGATCGAGCCCGTGGTCGCCCGCCGCAACCTAGGACCGGCGTGGTCCTCGCGGCTGCTGCAGCAACTGCTCGTGGACATGCTCACCGACGCCGGCTGCACAGCCACCGTGGCCAAGGCCAGGGACGTCTACGTCGAACGGCGGTTGGCGCTGACCGATGCGCTGGCGCAACGGGGTATCGACGTGTTCGCCAGGGACGGGTTCAACGTGTGGGTGCCGGTCGCTCACGAGCGGGATGCGCTTGTAGTGCTGGCCGCCCAGGGCATCGGCGCCGCGCCCGGCCGGCCGTTCCTCGCCGCCCCCGTCGACGGCGACCACCTGCGGGTCACCACGGCCCTGCTGCCGGTCGCCGCCGCCGGGCAGATCGCCGAGGCTCTGGCCGGAGCCGCCAGCCGACGCCCCGGTACGCCGCACCGGTAGTCGGGTTGGGAGTTCCTGCCGTAGGAGCTGGGCTTCGGCTCGGGCATGACCTGCTGGCGGCGGCTGCGCAACAAGTCACTCCGTCAGGAGTCCTGAGGCTCGGTGGTCAGATCCCACACCCGGACCCCCCGGTCGTCACCCAAGGCGACAGCAACGGGCTTACCGAAGCCACTGCAGGACGTGGTGTCGCCCCGCCTGATGCGACTACGACCACCCGGGAGATCCAACTGCCCCTTGACAGTCGAGGATGGCGAACCGCCACGACCCGTCGGCCGACCGGCGGGCGACAGCCGTCGTCGTTCCGGTCGGCGAGATCCCGGTGCCGTCCGGCAACATCGCCTCGAGGTCCCAATCGACGATGATCAGGGCCGTATCGCCCCCGATCAGGGTGGACCTGGGCTTGTTGGTCAGACGCGCCTGAGCCGCGATCGACTGGACCGCCTCAGCGTGCAGTGCCTCCTGGTCGGTGAGGACCTTGCCGGTGAAGGTGTGCATCGTCGCGTCCTGGTGGAACAGCGCGACGACGGCGTCGGCGTCCCCGGCGTTGAGCGCGTCCTGGTACGCGAACGGGAGGCGGGCCGGGTCGACGATCCGGGTATCGGCGCTTTCCTGGGTGTTCATGGCTGACTCACTCCCCGAGTGGGGTCGATCCGGACTGACCGGAGTCGGCGCGACCACCTCGCAGCCAGCCCCCGGAACCGGGTCCACCTCAAGCCGACACTACCTTCCCGCCCACGCACACCAGCCCACGCCATCCCATGAATGGTCTCAACTCAGACCCGTCATCCTGGGCCCAGCTCAAGCCGCCCTAGCCACAGGCACGGACTCAAGCGGCTGACATGCAGCCACCGGCCCCCGCGGCCTTCTTGTTATGACCCCTAAAGTCTCGACTCGCGCGAGTGCGTGAGCGCATGTGGTTTGCGTCGGGGTGTTTGGGAGTAGTCGATCCATTTTGGCGGAATGAATTCGGGGAGTCCGTCGTGCATTCGGACTTCCCAATCGGACTGGTGCACCATCCGGTGATGCGTCCAACACAACATCACCAAATTGTCGAGTTTTGTTTCACCATGGTGAACCCAGTGCACAATATGGTGCACCTCGCAGGAACTCGGAGGCCGATCACACCCCGGATGGGCACAACCCCCATCCCGAACCGCGACCGCCCGCCGCTGCGCCAACGTGGCGCACCGTTTCTCCCGCCCCACATCCAACGGCTCACTGTTCGCACCGAGCACGATCGGGGTGACCTGGGCGTCGCAGCTGAGTCGGCGCACCTCACCCGGGCCGATGTGCCCACCCAACTCGAGGTTCGCCCCACGCAACCCGGCCTTCAGCGCTTCCAGACCCATCGTGATCGCCACGTGCGGGCGCTCACCGCCTTGTGCGGGCAGGCGGCCCTCGTCCAGGGTGTGCGCGCAGATCTCCCCGAGCGCATCAGCCTGCCGTTGCCCGAGGGACTTGTTCTCGTCGGCGGCCGGTTTGAGGATCGCCCCGATCGCCCGGGCCACCACCTCATACGTCGCCGAGTCCAACTGGCCCTTGATCTTCCCGCCCACCCCGTGGCGGGACTTGGCCAGATGCAGCTCGTTGACCTGCGGATCGTCCTCACCCGGCGGCGCACCGTCCTGATCGAGCAGGTCCAGTTCCTCGCGGGCCTTGCGGGCCAACAACTCCGGGCTGTACTGCCGCGCCCAGTCGGCGAACAACACCTCCGCCGCCACCCACTGCTCCACCGTGATCCGCCGCGCGGCATCCGTAGCCAACACCGACTCGATCACCTCAGCATGCGCCAGATCAATCTCCAGCGCACCCAACGCCATCGCCGTCGCCGGCAGTTTCGGCTCCAACACCTCACCCACCAACGACCGCGTCGGAAACACACTGGCGGCCACCGCCACCATCCGCCGCCCGTCCCGCTGGCTCACCCCGAGCAGATCCGCCACGGCATTCGCCGAATGCATCCCACGCTCGAGAAACTCCCCATCCCGATCCAACCCGGCAACCAGCATCAACGAGTCGTACTCACATTGGCGCCGCAAAACCTGGTAACTCTTCAACCCATCAATCCGACACTCCGCATCGCCGGTGCGCTCGAGTGCGCGCAACGCGGCCATGGAATCCATGACCACCCGCCGCGCCGCAACAATCGAACTCTCCGACATACGGCAATTATGTCGAAGGGGTACGACAATTCCCGGACCGATACCGCCGCCCCCGAAAAAAAGATTCCATGATTTTTTGCGAACCCCGCCGAACGTCCCCGACGCGAGTCCCCGACCCAAGCAAAAGGTCAGACACCAGACCGACCTAACTGACCACTGTCCCGTCCAAAGCTTCAGTAAAACGCGCCCAGCCACACCAAGCCGACGAAGTCAATCGAGCCGTCAGGACGCCGCACGCTCCCGACGGAGCACGGACGACAGCCACCCCGAACCACGTACCCCCCACGACGCACATATACGCAACAACCCACCCCCGACCAGCCCTGTTGGCTATACCTACGCAGAGCAAAGCGCCGCCAACCCAGGGCACCGCGGAGCACGTCTCCCGTGGCAGGCTGATCAAGCAGCCCCGAGCAGGACGGGCCCGGGGCCGGGCTGTCCCGAGGAGGACCATGGACCAGTCATGGATATAGCCACCGTGCGCAACCAGCTCACGACTCCCCTCGGCGCGCCGGCGTTCCCGCGCCCGCCCTTCCGGTTCCACAACCGCGAGTACCTCAACATCACCTACCGCACCGATCCGGATGCGCTGCGCAGGCTGGTGCCCGAGCCGCTGACCATTCCGGAGCCGCTGGTGCGGTTCGAGGTGATGAAGATGCCGGACACCACCGGACTGGGCTCGTACCACGAGAGCGGCCAGGCGGTCGCCGTCGAGTACGAGGGCGAGCACGGCGAGTACATCCACGCCATGTACGTGGACAACCACCCGGCGATCGCCAGCGGCCGGGAGATCAGTGCGTTCCCGAAGAAGCTCGGTGAGCCGAAGCTGTTCGTGGACTCCGACACGCTGGTCGGCACCCTGGACTACGGCACGCTGCGGGTGGCCACCGCGACCATGGGCTACAAGCACGAGTCGATGACCACCGAGGCGGCCCTGGCCGAGATCGGCGTGCCCACCTTCATGCTCAAGCTGGTCCCCGGGTACGACCGGACACTGCGGATCGCCGAGCTGGTGCGCGCCCAGATCACCGACGTCACGGTGCACGGCGCGTGGAGCGGCCCGGCCCGGCTGCAGCTGTTCGAGCACGCGCTCGCGCCGCTGGCCGACTTCCCGGTCCTCGAGGTGGTCGCGGCCAGCCATTTCGTCGCCGACCTGACCCTCGGGCGGCCCGCCGTCGTGTTCGACTACCTGGCCTAGAACCGCGACCGCGAAGGGAACCACGCATGACCACGCCGGAGAGCGACATCCTGGACCGGTTCCACCACGTCACGGTGGTGGGCGCGGGCACCATCGGCATCTCCTGGGCGGCCCTGTTCCTCGGGCACGGGCTGGCGGTCACCATCAACGACCCGGCGCCCGACATCGAGGACCGGGTGCGCGCCGAGCTCGCCGGCCTCACCCCGATGCTCGCCGAGCTCGGACTGGCCACCGACGGGCTGACCGACGAGCTGCGCTTCGAGGCCGACATCGAGCAGGCCGTGCGGGGCGCCGACGTGGTCGTCGAGAACGGCCCGGAGAACCTGGCGTTCAAGATCGAGCTGTTCGGCCGGATCGAGAAGGTGGTCGGCCCGGGCGCACTGTTGCTGACCTCGACCTCCGGGATCCGGGTCACCGACATCGCCCGCGACCTGGCCCGGCCGGGACGGCTGCTGGTGGGGCACCCGTTCAACCCGCCGCACCTGGTGCCACTGGTCGAGGTGGTGCCCGGCGAGCGGACCGACCCCGAGGCCGTCGCGGAGGCGGTCGAGTTCTACCGGGCGCTGGGCAAGAAGCCGATGGTGCTGCGCAAGGAGGTGCCCGGGTTCGTCGCCAACCGGCTGCAGGCGGCGCTGTTCCGCGAGGCCGTGTACCTGGTCGAGCAGGGCGTGGTCGACATCGGCGAGCTGGACGAGGTGGTGACCAGCTCGATCGGCATGCGCTGGGCCGCCTGCGGACCCTTCCGCACCTTCCACCTGGCCGGTGGCCCCGGCGGTCTCCCGCATTTCCTGGAGCACCTCGGCCCCGGCCTGGAGCGGCGGTGGACCCAGCTCGGCGCGCCCCAGTTCGACGGACCGACGGTGGCCACGCTCACCGAGCAGGCGGAGCAGACGTTCGGCGGCACCCCGTACCAGGAACTGCAGCGCAAGCGCGACCACGACCAGCTGGCCATCCAGCGCGCGCTCGGCGACCCCGCCTGACCGGGGATGCCGACGCTGTACGTGTCCGACCTGGACGGCACGCTGCTGCTGCCCGACGGCACCCTGGGCGAGCGCACCGTCGCCGTGGTGAACGCGCTGATCGCCGCCGGTGGCCTGTTCACCTACGCCACCGCGCGCGGGTACGAGGCCTCGTCGCGGGTGACCGGGCAGCTGCGCCTGGAGCTGCCGGTGATCACCTACGGTGGCGCGGTCATCGTCGACCCCCGCTCCGGCGTACCGCGGTATGCCGCACGGGTACCGGGGGCGGCGGTGGAGGCGGTACTGCGGGCCACCGACGCCGCGAGTCCGGTGCAGCCGATCCTGTTCGCCAGCCACGGGGGTCGGGACCGGGTGTGCTGGCGGCCGGCGCACAGCACCCCGTCGGTCGAGTCGTACCTGGGCAGGCGCGCCGACGACCCTCGGCTGCTGCCGGTCACCGACTGGCGGGAGATCGACCCGGACCAGGTGTTCTTCTACGCGGTCCTTGGCGCGCACGAGCCGTTGCGGCAGCTGCGGGAGACCATCGCCGACGCGCTCGACGGCTGCTATGTGACGCTGACCGAGGAGATCTACGCCCGCGGCGAGTACTGGCTCGAGGTCGGTTCGCTGAGCGGCACCAAGGCCGCCGCTCTGGACACGGTAGTCGCGGCCGCCGGCGCCGACCGGGTCGTCTGCTTCGGCGACAACCTGAACGACCTGCCGATGTTCGAGGTCGCCGACGAGTCCCTGGCCGTCGCGAATGCGCTGGAGGAGGTCATCCGGCGGGCCACCGCCGTGATCGGCGCCAACAGCGCGGAGGGTGTGGCCAGTTGGCTGAGCGATCACGCCCTGAGCTGAGCGAAGACCCGGTCAGGTGGTCAGCATCCCGCCCTCGACGGGCAGCGTGAAGCCGCTCAGGTAGCTGCTGGCGTCGCTCGCCAGGAAGATCAGCGCGGCGGCCAGCTCCTCGGTGCGGCCGAGGCGGCCGAACAGAGTGCGCGGCACGACCTTCTCCTGGAGGAACTTGGTCTCGAGCTGGTCGGTCATCTCGGACTCGAAGTAGCCCGGCGCGAGGGCGTTGACCCGGATGCCCTTGCGGGGGGTCCACTGCTGGGCCAGGTCGCGGGTCAGCCCGATCAGGCCGGCCTTGCTCGACGCGTACGCCGCCTGCGGCAGGCCGGTGGTGGTCAGCCCGAGCACGCTGGAGATGTTGATGATGGAGCTGCCCGGTCCCATCACCCGGCCGCAGGCCTGCGCCATCCAGTAGCAGCCGTTGAGGTTCAGCTCGATCACCGACCGGAACTGCTCGGGCGTCTCCCGGGTCGCCGGGTACGCGGTCCCGATGCCGGCGTTGTTGACCAGGATGTCGACCTTGCCGAACTCGGCGACGGCGGCCGCGACCAGCGCGTCGCAGTCGGTGGGCTCGGTGACGTCGGTGCGCACGGTGAGCGCCCGCCGCCCCGCCTTCTCCACCAGCGCACGGGTGTCGGCGAGGCGGTCCTCCCGGCGCGCGCCGAGGGCGACGTCGGCCCCGGCCTCGGCCAGCGCCTGGGCGAAGGCGACACCGAGGCCGGACGAGGCGCCGGTGACCACCGCGACCCGGCCGTCCAGCCGGAAGAGATCAAGGATCGTCATTCTTCAGGACCCTAGTTCGTCGGCCAGCCCGACGGCGGTCATGGCCTCCCAGTTGGCGTCCACGTGGTGCGCGAGCACCACCAGGTCGCGCAGCCCGCCGTCCCGGTCGCGGATGTGGTCGCGCAGCAGCGCCTCACCGGTAAAACCGATCTTGAGGAACATCTCCAGCGCGTGTTCCTGGTCGGCGACCAGCTCCACGACGAGCTTGCTCAGGCCCGCCTCCAGCGCCCGGCTGAGCCCGTGGCGGGCCAGTTCGCCGCCCAGCCCGGTGCCCCGGTGCGTGGGGTGCACGACCAGCCGCAGCTCGCCGACGTGGTCGGACCAACCGGACAGTCGGATGATCGCGACGTAGCCGGTGACGGTGTCCCCGTCCATGGCCACCCAGCGCGAGGCGCTCCCCTGCGTCCAGGACCGAACCGTGTCCGGATCGGTGACGTCCTCCTTGATGAAGGTGACGTCGCCGTCGGGCAGCTCCTGGAAGAACCGGGTGAGCGCGTCGACATGGGTCGGTTGCAGCTCGGTGATGCTCACCTGGCCACCTCGCTTCGGCTGCGCAGGAAGTCGATGATCGTCGGGACGGTGGTCTTCGCGGCGGTCCTGCCGACGACCAGCCCGATGTGGCCCGCCTCCAGCCGCAACTCGTGCTTGTCCGGCGAGCCGACCAGGTCGATCAGCGGGGCGGTGGCCGGCTCGGGCACGATGTGGTCCCGCGCGGCGAGCACGGTCAGGAACGGCACCGTGATGTCGGCCAGGTGGACCTGGTCACCGGCGATGGTCAGCCGGTCGTTGACCAGGCCGTTCCGCCGCAGCAGCATGTCCACCGTCTCCCGGGCGGCCGCCCCGGGGAACGGGATGTGGTCGGTCGACCAGCCGGTCATCGCCTGGTACGCCGCGACGTAGTCGTCGCTCCACAGCTTGTCCCACAGGTTGACGTACCGGGTCACCTCCGCGGTCGGGGTGAGCGAGCGGAACCCCTGCAGGATGACCTGCGGCGGCACGTTGCCGTCCGAGTCGAGCACCGAGTCGACCTCGAGGCCGCCGCCGGCGAAGATCTTGCCGAGCGGCCCCATGTGGCGGAAGTCGACCGGGGTCGCCATCACCGTGAGGCTGCGCAGCGGCGAGTCCGGATGGTGCGCGGCGTGCAGCAGCGTGAGGATCCCGCCGAAGCAGTAGCCGAGCAGGTTGACCTGGTCCGCGCCGCTGAGGTCCCGGACCCGGTCCATCGCGGCGGGCAGATAGCCGTCGACGTAGTCCTCGAGCCGGTTCTGCGCATCGCGCTCGTCCGGCACCCCCCAGTCCAGCAGGTACACGTCGAAACCGGCGTCGATCAGCCGCTCGACGAAGCTGTTGCCCGGGGTCAGGTCGAGGATGTAGCTGCGGCTGATCAGGCTGAACACGATCAGCAACGGCGGCGAGACGGTGACCTTGTCGCTGCGGTAGTGCCACAGCTCGCACCGCCCGCCGCGCCACACCACGTCCTTCGCCGTCCGCCCCACGCCGGGGCGGTCCGCGCCGACGGCGAGCTTGATGCCGTTACGGGCTCGCAGGGCGTTGCGTTCGACCTCGTGGCGTATTCGGTCGAGGACCGCCACGGGATTCGTCAGCGACGCCATTGGCGGTCCTCTCCTCCGGCAGGTGCGACCCGTGCTGCTGTTGCTGCTCGAGTGCGAGCGTGAGCCTGCGGACCTCGCGGTCGAGGGCCCCGACCTGGGCGCGCAACCGCAGGACGTCGGTACCGGCGGGCAGATTGACCAGGTGCCAGAGTTTGGCTGCGATCCCGTTGGCCTGCCGGGTCAGCGCGGCCTGGGCCTTGATCCCCAGCGCGGTGGCCTGCGCGAACTGATCGGTGCGGACCACCGACTCCAGCCGAGGCGCGACGAACTTCTCGGCGGCGTCGAACGCCTGGCGCCACAGCGCGGGAGGCTCAGCCATGCCCGGGAGCCTAGTACCACCGCCGGGGGTAGAGCTCTACTGCGGCAGCGGCAGGAGGTCGACCCAGCCGGTCAGCAGCACCAGCGAGAAGATCGCACAGAACAGCGCGAACCCCGCCGTCATGTGCAGGATCTCGCCGTCGCGGGTCTCCTTCTTGCGGCGCAGCTCCGCCAGCGTGATCAGGATCGAGATGATGGCCACCACGGCCAGCAGACTTCCGTAGATCAGGCCATCCATCCGCGCCGGACTCATGCGCTCTCCACCTCCGCTGTGCGTGCCCGCGCCGCCGCGGCCACCCGATGTGCGAGCCGATGATCGCAGATCCCCGGCCGGCCGGGTGCCGGGAGCCCCCGGACACGCCCGGTCCGGGAACGCGTGGTGCCCACGATATGCGTGAAACGCTGGCGTTACGTCTGGGTGTTTCAGATTGCCCAACGGGGCCCCGGTGAGGTGCGATCGACATCCCCGGCGGGCTGAGGGGTGACGCTGCCCGCTGGGCACCGGCCGGACGGGCAAGGGAGGGGCGGGATGGACCTGAACACCGTCACCGCCCTGCACCGGCCGGGCGACCGCACCGACCTGACCGGACGCCTCGGGCCGGGCACCGCGGCGCTGGCCGGCGGCACCTGGTTGTTCTCCCAGCCGCAACCCGACCTGCACACTCTCGTCGACCTCACCGGCCTCGGCTGGCCGCCGCTCACCGTCACCGCGCGCGGCCTCGAGATCGCCGCCACCTGCACACTCGCCGAGCTCACCGGGTTCGCCGCGGCCCCGGGGTGGCCCGCCGCCGCCCTGTTCCGGGCCTGCTGCGAGGCGCTGGCCGGCTCGTTCAAGATCTGGCACACCGCGACCGTGGGCGGCAACATCTGCCTCGCGCTGCCGGCCGGCCCGATGACCTCGCTGGCCGCCGCCCTGGACGGCACCGCGCTGCTCTGGAGCGGCGCCGACTCCCAGCGGCGGATCCCTGTCGCCGAGTTCGTCGTCGGTGACCGACGCACCGTGCTGCGGCCCGGCGAGGTGCTGCGTGCGATCGAGCTGCCGGCGGCGGCGTTGGCCGCGCGCACCGCGTTCCGCCGGGCCGCGCTGGCCACCCAGGGTCGCTCCGGGTCGGTGGTGATCGGTCGCCGCGACGCCGACGGCGCGTTCGTGCTCACCGTCACCGCGGCGACCGACCGGCCGCGCCGGCTGGCCTTCGCGGCGTTGCCGGCGGCGGCGGAGCTGGCCGGGGCGTTGGCCCGCATCGACCGGTGGTTCGACGACCCGCACGGCGCACCGGACTGGCGGCGCGCGGTCACGCTGCTGCTCGCCGAGGAAGTCCGGGCCGAGCTCGCATGATCGTCACGATCAACGGGGTGGCCACCGACACCGCGCCCGCACCGGGGCAGTGCCTGCGCACGCTGCTGCGCGGGCACGGGCACAGCGAGGTCAAACGGGGCTGCGACTCCGGTGACTGCGGGGCGTGCACGGTGCTGGTGGACGGCACGCCGGTGCATTCCTGCGTCTACCCCGCGGTGCGCGCCGGCGGCCGCCGGGTGACCACCGCGGTCGGCCTGGGTACCCCGGACGACCTGCACCCGGTGCAGCAGCGGTTCGTCGACGCGGGCGGGTTCCAGTGCGGCTACTGCACCGCCGGGCTGGTCGTCACCGCCGCCGGCCTGGCCGACATGGCCGAGTCCGCCGACCGGGAGGAGCTGGGCCGGCTGCTCAAGGGCAACCTGTGCCGCTGCACCGGGTACCGGTCGATCGAGGACGCACTGCGCGGCACGGTGAACACCGAGAAGGGCGGCGGGCCGGGGCGCTCACTGGCCCCGCCGGCCGCCCGCCGGGTGGTCGCCGGTCTCGAGCCGTACACCCTGGACGGGCCCACCCCGGTCGCGCCACTGCACCTGGTGGTGCTGCGCAGTCCGCACCCGCACGCCCGGATCCGGTCCATCGACACGGCCGCCGCGCTCGCGGTACCCGGAGTGCACGCGGTACTCACCCACCACAACGTGCCGGCCGTGCCGTTCTCCACCGCCCGGCACCAGAACCGCACCGACGACCCGGACGACACCCTGATGCTCGACCCGGTGGTGCGCTTCCGAGGTCAACGGGTGGCCGCGGTCGTCGCCGAGACGGTCACGGCCGCGGAACGGGCCTGCCGCGAGATCGTGGTCGACTACGACGAACAGCCGGCCGTGTTCGACCCGGAGCTGGCCACCGAGCCCGGGGCACCGCTGGTACACGGGGACAAGATCGAGTCGGCCGCCGAGCTGCGGATCGCCGATCCCGGGCGCAACGTGGTGGCCGAGCGGCACGCCGAGCTCGGTGACGTCGCCGCCGGGCTGGCGGCGGCGGCGGCCGTCGTGGAGGGCACCTGGCGGACCCAGCGGGTGGCGCACTCGTCACTGGAGACGCACGCCGCCGTCGGCTGGCTGGACGCGGGCGGCCAGCTCGTGGTGCGCACCAGCAGCCAGGTGCCGTTCCTGGTGCGCGACGAGCTGGCCAGGCTCCTGTCGCTGCCGCCCGAGCGGGTCCGGGTGCTCACCGCGCGGGTCGGCGGCGGGTTCGGCGGCAAGCAGGAGATGTTGGTGGAGGACCTGGTCGCGGTGGCCGTGCTGCGTACCGGGCGCCCGGTGCGGCACGAGCTCACCCGTACCGAGGCGCTCACCGCGACGCCGTGCCGGCACCCGATGCGGGTAAGGGTCCGGGTCGGCGCGGACGGCGGGGGCGTGCTCACCGCGCTGGCTATCGACGTGCTGGCCGATGCCGGCGGGTACGGCAACCACAGCCCCGGCGTCATGTACCACGGCTGCCACGAGTCGATGGCCCTCTACCGGTGCCCGAACAAGCGGGTGGACGCCCGGTCGGTGTACACCCACAACGTGCCCTCGGGGGCCTTCCGCGGCTACGGGCTGGGCCAGGTGCAGTTCGGTATCGAGTGCGCGCTCGACGAGCTCGCGCGCACGCTCGGCATGGACCCGATCGAACTGCGCCGGCGCAACGTCGTGCGCCCCGGTGACCCGCTGCTCGTCGACTCGCCGCCGGACCCCGACCAGCCGTCCGACCTGGTGTTCGGCGGCAGCTACGGCCTCGACCAGTGCCTGGACCTGGTCGAGGCGGGGCTGGCCGGTGCCGGTTCCGGTGCCGGTGACGAGGGCGGCGCCGGGCTCGGGGACGGCGCCGGGCTCGGGCCGGCGTGGCGGGTGGGCACGGGCATGGCGGCGAGCATGATCGCCACCATTCCGCCGCGCGGCCACTTCGCGGACGCGTCGGTGACCCTGGAACCGGACGGCGGCTACACGCTCCGGGTCGGCACCGCCGAGTTCGGCAACGGCACCACCACGGTGCACGCCCAGATCGCCGCCGCCGTCCTCGGCGCCGAGCCGGAGCTCATCGCGGTGCACCAGTCCGACACCGACGCGGTCGGCTACGACTCCGGGGCGTTCGGCTCGGCCGGCAGTGTGGTCGCCGGGCGGGCGGTCCAGGCCGCCGCGACGGCGCTGCGCGAGGCCATCCTGCGGGCGGCCGGCGAGGTCGGCGGCCTGGACCCGCACACCGCGAAGCTCGGGCCGGTCGGGGTGCAGAGCGGTGAGCTGTTCGTCCCGCTCAGCGCGCTCGCGGTGGCCGGCGAACCGCTGGTCGGCCAGGGCCGCCACGACGGCACGCCGCGCTCGCTGGCGTTCAACGTGCACGGGTTCCGGGTCGCGGTGCACCCCGGTACCGGTGAGGTGCGGGTGCTGCGCTCGGTGCACGCCGCCGACGCCGGTACCGTGCTCAACCCCGAGCAGTTGCGCGGGCAGATCGAGGGCGGTGTGGCGCAGGGGTTCGGCAGCGCCCGGTTCGAGGAGTTGATCGTGCGGGACGGGCGGGTGGTCACCGACGTGCTGCGCCAGTACCACCTGCCGCAGTTCGCCGACGTCCCGCGCACCGAGGTGCGGTTCGCCGACACCACCGACGAGCTCGGCCCGTTCGGTGCCAAGTCGATGAGCGAGGCGCCGTACAACCCGGTCGCGCCGGCGCTGGCCAACGCGGTGCGCGACGCCATCGGAGTGCGCCCCTACGAGCTGCCGATGTCCAACGACCGGATCTGGCGCCTCTGCGCCGGGCGGCCCGGTGGCACCGAGCAGCCCGGTGGGACCGAGCGGCCCGCACCCGGATGAACCAGCTCAGCACCAGAATGCGGAGGACACGATGACCTCACCACCGCCACCGCCACCGCCCGCCTTGCCGGCCGTGCACCCGGTCGACCAGGTGCTGCCCGCTCCCCGACTGGTCGTGCTCGGGCTGCAGCACCTGTTCATCATGTACGCCGGCGCGGTTGCGGTACCGCTGATCGTCGGGCCCGCCGTCGGGCTGGACAGCTCGGACATCGCCATCCTGGTCAGCGCCGACCTGCTGGTCTCCGGGATCGCGTCGATCATCCAGTCGGTGGGCATCTCCAAGATCATGGGGGTGCGGCTGCCGGTGGTGGCCGGTGCGACGTTCACCGTGCTCAACCCGATGATCGTGATCGCCAACCAGTACGGTGGCCGGGCCGGGCTGCCCTACGTCTACGGCGCGCTGATCGTGTCCGGCATCTTCGGGCTGCTCATCGCGAAGCCGTTCTCGGCGCTGCTGCGGTTCTTCCCGCCGCTGGTCACCGGCACCGTGATCATGATGATCGGGCTGTCCCTGATCGGCGCGGACATCGGGCTGATCGCCGGCGACAAGACCGGCTCGTTCACCGCGAAGATCCCGGTCCTGGATGCGGGCGGGCAGGTCACGGTCGAGCACGGGCAGGTGGTCACCGCGGTGAACCCCGACGCCGGGCAGATCTCGCACATCGTGCTGGCCGGCGTGGTCGTGCTGCTGATCGTGGCGATCTCCCGGTTCTTCCGGGGGTTCCTCGGGCAGACCGCCGTGCTGATCTCCATCGTCCTGGGCACCCTGATCGCCTGGCCGATGGGTCTGCTGGACTTCTCCGGTGTCGGCGGGGCCGGCTGGGTCGGGATCTCCGCGCCGTTCCACTTCGGGCCGCCGAAGTTCGCCGCCGCGGCCATCATCTCGATGTGCATCGTGGTGCTGGTGACCTACACCGAGTCCACCGCCGACATGCTCGCCGTCGGTGAGCTCACCGAGCGCAAGCTGGCGCCGAACGACCTGGCCAGGGGGCTGGCGACGGATGGGTTCTCCGCGCTGCTCGCCGGCTTCATGAACTCGTTCCCGGACACCGCCTACGCGCAGAACGTCGGGCTGATCGGCATGACCGGGGTGCGCAGCCGGTGGGTCATCACGGTCACCGGCGGGTTCCTGGTCGTCCTCGGGCTGATCCCCAAGGTGGGCGCGATCGTGGCCGCGCTGCCCGGGCCGGTGATCGGCGGCGCCGCCACGGTGATGTTCGCGATGGTCACCGCCGTCGGTATCCAGACGCTGCACAAGGTGTCCTTCGGCGGGCCGGGCAACCACAACCTGTTGATTATCGCGGTGTCGCTCGCGGTGGGGCTGATCCCGACCATCCAGCCGGCCTTCTACCAGCACTTCCCGGCGGACTTCCAGGTCATCTTCGGCTCCAGCATCACCTCGACGGTCATCGTCGTGTTCGTACTGAACCTGGTGTTCAACCACTGGTGGCCGCGGATCCCGCGCCGCGACGGCGCGGTCGGCACCGCCCTGGACCACGGCGCGGTAGCCGGCGCCCCCGATACCCCGTGACCGGAACGTAGAGATCGGATAGTGCAATGACCTCGGGCATCGACCAGACCAGCTCGCCGGCCGAGGCGAGGGCGGCGATCCGCGCGGGCGGCTGGACCGGAATCACCACCGGCCTGTGCGGCGGGTACGTCCAGGCGAACCTGGCGATCCTGCCCGCCGCCCTCGCCGGCGAGTTCACCGACTTCTGCCGGGCCAACCCGCGCCCGCTGCCGCTGCTGGAGGTCACCCAGGCCGGAGTCGCCGACCAGCTCCGGACCGCACCCGGGGCGGATCTGCGCACCGACCTGCCGCGCTACCGGGTCTACCGGCACGGCGTGCTGGACAGCGAGCCGACGTCGATCGAGTCGCTGTGGCGGGACGACTTCGTCGCGTTCCTGCTGGGCTGCAGCTTCAGCGCCGAGGAGGCCCTGCGGTCGGCCGGGGTGCGGCTGCGCCACCTGGAGACCGGAGCCGGGGTTCCGATGTACCGCACCTCGCGGCGGTGTGAGCCGGCCGGCCGGTTCCATGGACCGGTGGTCGTGTCCATGCGCGCCATCGCGGAAGGGCAGCTGGAGCGGGCCAGCGCGGTCACCGCCGAGCTGCCGTTCGCGCACGGCGCCCCGCTGCACGCCGGCGACCCGGCGGCGCTCGGCATCAGCGACCTCGCGGCTCCGGACTGGGGTGAGCCGATGACGGTCGAGCCCGGCGAGGTCCCGGTCTTCTGGGCCTGCGGCGTCACCCCGCAGGCGGTGCTCGCCGAGGTGCGCCCGGAGATCGCCATCACGCACGCCCCGGCGCACATGTTCCTGACCGATCTGCGGGTCGCGGACCTCGCGCCCTAGCCGTACCTGGGTATGGAAAGGGTGTGGAAACGTTGACACTTCGGCAGGATTTCCCGGGTCTGCTGTGGCGGTAACTCCGTGTTACCGACAGGGCGGCCCGATGTCGGCCCTGGTGCGGTGATCCTCACCGAGACCAACGTCAGTCCGGTATTTTTCGACGAGAACCAGACTCAGGTCGACCTCGACGTAGCCCGGCCCGCAGGTCAGCGGCTCGGTTCAATCGACTGATCACCGAAAGTGACCACTGCGGCGTAGCAGCGGCGCCCTGTCGATCATGGCCGCGAGTTCCTCCCTAGCTCTTGGCTGGGCGGGGTAGCGCCGTCGGCGGTCTGGACTCCGATCCTGCGCCAGCTGTGGGACGCCGCCGACCCGTACCGCGCGGTGTACCACGGCGAGGAGGCCAGCCGGCACACCGCGCAGAAGCAGCATGCCGCCCTGCTGCGCGCGGCCAAGCACCGCGACACCGAGCGGGCCGTCAAGATCCTGCGCGACCACCGCCAGCAGACCATCGACCGGCTGCGTGGCGCGCTGGACAAGAAGCCGTAACACCGACCCCGGGCGCCGACACAATTCACGTTGCATTGAACGTCCCCATGGTGTGATCTTGCGCGAACTGCGTTCTGGGGGGACACCGGAAATGAGACCTGCATTGCGGGGTGTACTGGCGTGCGCTGTGGTGCTCGTGTTTGCGCTGGTCGGATGCGCGGGCAATGCCCGGCCCGGGGTTCCGCAGCAGTTGGGCACCCCGCGGAGCGGGACCGGTTCTCCCAGCCTCGCACCGTCCGGCGGGGCGGCGCCGGGCGCGCCCAGCGGGGCCGACGGCATCGTGGCCAAGCCGGCCTCCAGCGCGCTGCCGATCGAGCTCCACAACCTCCGGTTGGTCCGCCAGGGCAGCGACGAGCTGGTACTGCAGTTCGACTTCTTCAACGGGACCACCGAGAAGCAGGCGCCGGACAACTACGGCATCGACCGGGTGCAGCGAGGGCTCCTGCTGGTCGACCTGCCAAGGCGCACCGGGTACAGCGTGCTGTCGGTCCCGAACACCGGCGCCTGGGGCAAGATGAGCGCCAACGTCGACGAGAACGTCGAGCCCGGCCAGTCGGCCACCGTGACGGCCGTGTTCGGCGCGCCACCGGCGGAGACCACCAGCATGCTGGTCTCCGTCGACCCGACGCTGCCGGTCGAGGTCCCGGTGCAGCCGGCCGGTTCGCCCGCGCTCACCCCGGACCCGATCCTCACCGCCCCGACCGATGAGAGCCGGGCGAGCAGCCCGCTGGTCTGCGGGGCCACCCAGCAGGGCGGGCAGACCGAGTTCCGGCTGCCCAGCGACGTGCTGTTCGCGTTCGGCAGCGCCGCGCTCTCCCCCGCCGCCCAGACCGCGCTGGACTCGCTCGTCGCCCAGGTGACCGGCAAGGCGGGCACGGTGATCGCCCAGGGCAACACCGACAGCATCGGCGACGACCCGTCCAACCAGCGGCTGTCCGAGCAGCGCGCCGGCGCGGTGTCCCAGCTGCTGCAGCAGAGGCTCGGCGCCGACTTCGAGTACACCCCGGTCGGCTTCGGCGAGACCAGGCCGATCGCCCCGAACACCAACCCCGACGGCAGCGACAACCCCGACGGCCGGGCCCAGAACCGCCGGGTGGACGTGGTGGTCAAGACCGCCGCCTCGGCGCCGTCGGCGGCACTGCTGCAGCCCGGGCAGCAGCTGGCGAACGAGGGGCTCAAGGCCAGCGTCAGCGAGGTCCGGCGGGCGGACGGTTACCTGATCACCGAGTACCAGGTGACCAACCCCGGCACCGAGCAGGCGCGCTTCGACTACTCCGTCGAGCCCAGCAAGGACGTGGTCGGCGACGGCGAGCTGACCGTGCTGGACAGCTCGGGCCAGAACTACGCCAAGGTGTGCACCGTGGCCGCCCCGGTCTACTTCGCGCTCACCGGCACGATGGGCACGGACTTCGGGACCGGCCTTGCCAAGATCCCCGGTGGGGCCACGGCCACCATCTGGGGGCTGAGCCCCGATCCGGCGCCGACCGCCACCTCGGTCAACGTCCAGATCGGCGGTTTCCCGCAGTCGTTCCCGGTGACGGTCACCGCCGGCCAGTGACCGCACCGCGGCGCATGGCGCGGCGCAGCGTCTCCTCGCTGCCGATGCCGCTGCGCCGGGCCGCGGTGCCCAAGGTCTCGCCGGAACGCAGCAGCGCGGTCGCCGCCTCGAGGCGGACCGAGGCGACGTAGCTGGCCGGGGTGGCGCCGATCTCGGTCTGGAACAGGCGGCTCAGGTGCCGCACGCTCAGGCCGGACCTGGCGGCGAGGGCGCCAAGGCTGTGGTCGGAGGCCGGGTCGGCGGCGATCTGGTCGCACAGCGCGCGCACCGGCTGGTGCCGGGGGCGGGCCGTCCTGGCCGGCACCGACAGCTGCGGCTGGGCGCCGAGGCGGCGCATGAACACGACCATGTCCCGGGCGACGTGGTGCGCCAGCTCGTCGCTCTCGTCCTCCTCGACCAGCGCGAGCGCCAGGTCGATGCCGGCACTGACCCCCGCCGAGGTGAGGATTCGCCCGTCCCGGACGTAGATCGCCTCCTCCTCGACGACCACACCGCGGAACTGCCGCGCCAGCGCCGCCGTGTGCCGCCAGTGGGTGGTGGCGCGGCGCCCGTCGAGCAGCCCCACCGCGCCCAGCGCGAACGAGCCGGCACACACCGAGGTGACCCGCCGCGCCGCCGGCGAGAGCAGCCGGATCGCGTCCAACAGCGCCGCCGGCGGCCCGGTGACCAGGCACTCCCCACCCGGGACCAGGAGCGTGTCGACCTCGTCCACCGCGCCAGCCGCACAGGCCACCCCGAGCCGCAGGCCGCCGGAGGTGGTGACGTCGCGCCCGTCCGGTGAGCACACGGTGACCCGGTAGGCCGCCCCCATGGAGACCGCCACGTCGAAGACCTCGAGCGGGCCGGTGACGTCGAGCAGCCGCACGCCGTCGTAGACCAGCACCACGATGACTGCTGGCTCTCGCGGACCCATTCGCACGAGAATAGTGAGAAGTGGCCGCCCGCCTCCGCTCGGATGGCCAGATCTGAGGTCATCGTGGCCAGTTCCGCGCCCGGCGTCACCGTTGCGTTACGCCGGGGTAATGCCAGCTACGAAGGATTCGACACCAGGAAGCCGGCCATGGCATCGGCGGTCAGGTCCAGTCGAATCCTACGAGGAACCGTGTCGGAGAAGAATGCGTTGGCGCTGAGCATCGGCGTGCTCGGTGCGCTCGCGGTCCTGCTCACCGGCGCGGTGGTGACGGTGCCGGTGTGGGTGGTGTTCATCGCGTGGGCGTCGTTCTTCATCCTGGGCGGCGGGGTCGGCGGGCTGGTGCGCTCGGTGCTGAGCAACCTCGCCGGCATCGTGATCGCCGGGCTGACCCTGCTGGCCAGTTCCGGGTTCGGCCTGGGTCAGTTGCTCACCGCGGTCGCCGTCGGCGTCGGCAGCGCGGCCATGGTGCAGGCGTCCCGGGTGCGGATGCTGTCGGCGATCCCGGCCATCGCCTCGGCGCTCACCCAGCGGCCGGCCGTGGCCTCGGCCGTGCCCTCGAAGGAGGAGTCCGCATGAAACTCCAACATCATCTCGGCGGCCTGGAAGGGCTCACCGAGCCGATCGACTTCGAGAAGCGGGTGTTCGTCCAGGACTGGGAGCGGCGGATCTTCGGCATCCACGCCGCGATGATGGGACTGAGCGACTCGCTGCGCGGCGCGGCGCCCAACTACGACCTGGACGCGGTGCCCACCGCGTTCGCGAGCACCTGGACCTGGGCCGACCTGCGCAAGGGCGCCGAGGCGATGAACCCGTTCGCCTACTTCCAGTACCGCTACTACGAGAAGTGGCTGGGCGGGATCACCGCGTACCTGGTCGAGCAGGGTTACGTCGACGAGTCCGCGCTGGCCGCGGCGACCGACCGGTACCGCGCCGACCCGGACGCGGCGCTGCCCACGCGGGACGGCGCGGCCATCGACGAGCAGGTCATCCGTTACCTGCGCGAGGGCGACTCACCACGCCGAGGGCCCGCCACGCCGGCGTTCACGGTGGGCGACCGGGTACTCGTGGGCGACCCGCCGGCCGGCGAGCACACCCGCCTGCCCGGCTACCTGCGCGGCCGCCCCGGCACCGTCACGCGCGTCTTCGAGGGCAACTACGCGTACTTCTGCTCGACCGGCGCGGACGGCCTCGGCGAGCCGGTCCCGGTCTACGTGGTGCGCTTCGAACCGGCGGACATCTGGGGCTCGCGCGCCGAGCCGAACCCGGGCCCGGTATTCGCCGACATCTACCAGACCTACCTATCCCCCAGCCCCGCTCCCGCGCAGGAAGGCGACCGATGACCGCACAGTTCGGCTACCCCGAGGACCGCGAGGAACGCAGCGCCGCCCAGGTCCGCGCGCTGGAGGCGCTGCTCATCGAGAAGGGCGTCATCGGCAGCGGCACGGTGGACAAGGTGCTCGGCTACTTCGAGTCCGAGATGACGCCGCTGAACGGCCAGAAGATCGTGGCCAGGGCCTGGACCGACCCCGACTTCGCCCGGCTGCTGGCCACCGACACCCCGGCCGCGGTCGCCGAGCTGGACCTGCCGCTCGGCATGGCCGGCGCCGAGGGAGAGCACCTCGCCGCGGTGCTGAACGAGCCCGGCGTGCACAACCTGGTGATCTGCACGCTGTGCTCGTGTTTCCCCTGGCCGGTGCTCGGGCTGCCGCCGTACTGGTACAAGGACCCGGTATTTCGCGCCCGGGCCGCGCGGGAGCCGCGCACGGTACTCGGCGAGCTCGGGGTGGCGCTGGACCCGGACACCGAGGTGCGGGTCTGGGACGCCAGCGGGCACTCCCGCTGGTTCGTCGTGCCCGCGCGGCCGGAGGGCACCGACGGCATGTCGGAGGCGGAGCTGGCCGCACTGGTCACCACCGAGTCGATGATCGGCGTCGCGCTCGCCGACACCCCCGCCTGATCCCGACCGGCCGCACCGAGAGGAACCGCCGAGATGAGCGAAGCAGAACCGACCGACTTCCGGCTGCACCCCAGCTGCGTCACCGACCTCAACCAGCCGACCTTCGACGCGGACTGGCAGCGGCGCGCGTTCGGCCTGGCCGTCGCGCTGTCCGAGTTCGGGCACTACCCGTGGCAGGCGTTCCAACAGGAGCTGATCACCGCGATCGGCGGCTGGGAGGAGGCGCCGGTCGACGCCCGGGGCCGGTGGGAGTACTACGAGCACTGGGTCACCGCACTCGGGCAGGTGGTGGCGCGGCACGGGATGCTCGAGGAGGGCTACGTGAATCCGGAGTGAACCCGGAGGACCGCGACGAGCACCCGGAGGCCGCCGCGTCGGCGTCGGCGGGGCATCCCGGAATCCTCTAACCTCGGGTTCGTGGCCGACGCGGATATCAATTTCTACTTCGACCCGGTGTGCCCGTTCGCCTGGATGACCAGCAAATGGGTGCGTCAGGTGCAGGCCCAGCGTGACTACGCGGTCGACTGGCGGTTCATCTCGCTGCGGCTGCTCAACTCGCACATCGACTACGACGCGCACTTCCCGCCGGAGTACGAGGCCGGCCACACCGCCGGCCTGCGGCTGCTCCGGGTGGCGGCGCGCACCCGGGCGGAGCACGGCCCCGACGCCGTCGCCACGCTGTACGCGGCGCTCGGTGCGCGGATCTTCGACACCGAACCGACCGGGGACGACCGGGCCAGCGGCGCCCGTCGCGGCACGCTGGCGTTCCTCGAGCCGGTCCTGGCCGGCGCCGGACTGCCGGGCACGCTGGCCGACGCCCTCGAGGACACCTCGTGGGACGTCCAGATCCAGGCCGAGACCGACGAGGCGCTCGCCCTCACCGGCAAGGACGTCGGCACCCCGATCCTGCACTTCGAGCCGCCGGCCGGCGTCGCGTTCTTCGGGCCGGTGATCAGCCGGCTGCCGTCCGACGAGCAGGCAGCCGAGCTGTGGGACCACGTGGTCGGGCTGGCCCGTTTCCCCGGCTTCGCCGAGCTCAAGCGCAGCCTGCGCGAGCAGCCCCAGCTGCGCTCGTTCGGTGTGCGCGACGACGAGGTCGGCACCCAGGAGGACTGGCACGGCGGCAGCCGCCGCCTCAAGAAGTAGCCGCCCGCCGGGAGACGCGCTAGTAGCTGCGCGGGGTGGACGCGTGTGAGATCAACTTCCAACCGCTGGCGCGGCGGGTCCACACCGCGGTGATGTTGTTCGTCAGCTGCCTGTCCACTCCACCGGCGGTGATGTCGGCGTTCATCTGCCCGACCACCACGGCGGTGTCCGACCCCAGCACGATGACCCGGTCGATCGGGTGGTCGACGCGGTGGTAGACGTAGTAGCCGTCCGCGCACTTCTTGAGGTAGGCCTCGCGGGAGTCGACGACGCCGTTGCTGTGGGTGTACGCCAGCTCGTCGTCGCACAGGCCGCCGAACGTGTCCAGGTCGCCCGCGACGGCGGCGTCGAAACGCTGGTCCTCCAGCGCGTGGATCTGAGCCACGATGTCTTCGGTGACAGTCACCGGCACTCCTTCCGAGTCGTCCGGCGGTCCTGCCGGACCTCCGACACCCACGGTGTTCGACTGAGGTCAACACTGCCACCGAAGCGTCGACCTGGCGACCGGTCGGGTGCGGCGAGACCTTGTTCAGGTGTGCGATCCAGGCCACACTCGTCCAGCCTCATCAAACCCCCGGCGGGCGGTGCACAGATGGAGTCGTACGAGGGACTGCTGGACGTTCTGGCCCAGGAGCTGCACAACGTCGAACAGGTGTAGCTTCTTCATCAACCCGCGTTCGGAAACCGCGCCGGTGGTCTACGAGTACGCCTACACCATGGTCGCCGACCGCACGACGGACAAGATGGCGGACGTGCTGCACGAGACGTTCTCGCGGGTCGTGGCGGAGTCGCGCGCCATGGGGCCGGACACCGTCGGCCCCGGCTACTTCGCGCCGATGCGACTGGACGAGTTCGTCGCCAGCAGGGTCGTCGAGGCCGTGGTGCACGGGCTGGACCTCACCCAGGCGCTGGGCCGGGACCCGATCACCACACTGCCCGGCCTGACGCTGACCGCCGCGATCCTGGACGACCTGCTGGCCAGGCGCACCGTCGGAACGCGCCCGGCCGACCTGGCCGACGATCGGGTCTGGGTGGTGGCCGCGTCCGGTCGGGCCGCACACCCGGACAACCGACTGCCACTCATCGGCTGACCGGTCCGGCGAGACGTACTCGGCGAGGTAGTTAGCTGTGGCCTACATGTGAATCTCGCGTGACGCCGCTTTCTCGGCCTCCTCCCCCTCGGCGCGCTTGTAGCGTGAATTCTGTGCCGCAGTCCTGGAGATCCGCCGCGCGCCGACTGGGTCCGTCGGCCCGCTGGGGCGTCGGGCTCGCCGCGGTCATGGTGTCGCTCGCCGCCTGCGGTGCTCCCGCGCCGCCCGCGCGGGCGCCAGCCGCGCCCGCTCCGGCACCGGCCGTCAGGCCGTCCGCTCCGCCGCCACTCGCCGCGCCACCTGCCGCCCCGGCGCCCGCCGCCAAGCAACTCAACATCTGGCTGACCGGCTACTCCTGGCAGGACAACACGCCCCCCGGATCGTCCGTCGTCGGCGAACCGGTCCTGCACCAACAGGCCGGCGGCACCGGCACCTTCGCCGACCCGATCACCGTCGCGGTACCCGGTCACCAGGGGGCCATGGCATGGCAGCCGGGCACCCGGTTCTACCTGCCCACGGTCAAGCGCTACGTCATCGTGGAGGACTCCGGTGCCAGCCGTGCGCCGGCCGGCACCGACACCCACCTGGACATGTGGATCGGCGGCCAGGACGGCACGCTGGCCGCGACCAATGCCTGCGAGGACTCACTGACCGGCCGGGTCGCCGCCGAGCTCAACCCGCCGAACAACCTGCCGGTGATCGTCGGGTCCATCTACGCCAACCAGCGGTGCGACATCCCGGCCCAGGCGGACTCCTGACCACCGCCTGATCTCGTCGGCCCGCTCGAGCACCTCGACGGTGCCGGCCTTGCCGTCGACCCGCACCCGGTCGCCGGTACACAGCACGCATCTGCCGTTGCGGGTGTTCACCACACACGGGATGCCCAGCTCCCTGGCCACCACCGCCGCGTGGCTCAGTGCACCGCCGATGTCCACCACGAGTGCCGAGGAGAGGAACATGATCGACGCCCAGCTCGGGTCGGTCGTCGGCGTCACGAGCACCTCGCCCTCCTCGACCTCGGCGAAGCTCGGGTCGGTGACCACCCGCACGACGCCTTCCGCGATGCCGGCACTCACACCGATGCCGCTGACCGCGCTGTCCGCCGGCTCCCCCGCTGCCACCGGCGCGGGAACGCCCCGCCACATGCTGGGGATGGTGAGCGACTGGTACTCCCGGCGGCGCTCGCGGCGGCGGGCCACCAGCTCCCCCGCGCCGGGCGGTAGTTCCCCGGTCAGCTCGGCCGCTGTCAGGTAGAAGGCGTCGAGCTCGAGCTGCTCGCCGAGGCGGCGGGTGGCGCCGCGCGCGACGTCGAGCGACTGCAGGAACGCGCGCTTGCCGACGCCACGCAGCGGCAGCAGCCGAGCCGCGAGGCGCAGCAGCAACCGGGCCGACGCGCGTCGGCCGGGCGGCAGGGCCGCCAACACCGCGCGCTGCAGCTCGGGGAGCCGTTCCCGCGCGAGTCTCGTCCGCGCTACCGGACTCTCGGCATCGTCGAGCTTGGCGTAACCACTGATCATCCGGATCAGCGGTGCGGGGTCCTCACGCCACACCCGACCCGAGGCCTCGCCCTCGAGGGGGCCGTGGAAACCGTGGTTGGCGATGACGTCGTCGACCGTGATCCTGCCGCGGGAGGCCTCCCAGATGTCCTCGATGATCGCCATCTCGGCCCCGCCGGTGCCACTGAGCGCGCCGACGTCACCGACCCCGGCGCGCTCGACGAGCTTGGTCAGCTCCACCAGCAGCGGTTGCATTACGGCGAGCAGGCCGAGCGAGTGGATCGTCAGCGTCTCGTCGAAGCGCGCGACCGCGTCGGCCAGCACCGTCCTGGCCCCCTCGGTCGTCAGCGCCGGCAGCCGGGCGATCTGACTGCGCCACCAGTCGTCGGTCTCCGCCGCGACAGCGCGCACGGCACGGGGCGTGCCGAGCATCGCCCAAGGCATCCGGTAGGCGACAACGGGGTAGCGGGCGCGGCTCGGGGCGAAGGTCATCGTCTCCGGCACCCGCCCGAACAGGCTGCGCACCGCGTCCTGGCCGGTGGCGCCGGGCATCCGGTCGCCGACAGCGCCGAGGTACTCCATGCGCATCGCGATCCGCCCGTAGAAGGGGCGCACGATGCGCGGGAAGTCGCGGCGGTCCGCCGCGGAGAACATGCCCATCCGGAACGCGATCTCGCGCGGCATCCGGTCGCCGGTGGCGCCCCACATGCTCCAGCTCAGTGGCGTGAGCACCCCCGGTGCCGCCTCGCCGACGTTGTCCGTCGACCAGTGCTCGTCCGGCGAGCCGGGGTCGTGCAGCGTGTCCCAGGCCTCGCCGGTCACGACCGGAGGTCCTTCATCAGCCGCTGGAAGGCGTCGTACCAGATGCCCTGGCAGGGACCGTAGCCGATCCGGCCCGCATCGTCGGTCCACCGGATCACACTGTCCCAGGTGAACGCGTTGGGCCAGGACGGGATCGGCGCCAGGGCCACCGCCTCGCCGGTGAAGCGGTAGACCGCCCCGGCGCTGTCCTCGGCCTCGATGGTCTGCCGCAGCGGCGCCGGGACGTACGGGTGCAACTCGTCCACCGAGCGGTGCACGCGGGTCAGGTCGCGCAGCTCGCCCCGGTCGCACACCCAGGCGAAATGGTGACCGGGAGCGCCCGCCGGGATCGACAGCGCGCCTTCCCACACCGGGTTGGTGCCCGGTGACTCGAACCCGACCTGGTTGAACGCGAGCTGGTTGTCCGGGAAGTAGATGGGTGTCCAGGCAACTGGGGGGTCGTGGCGCCCACCGCGCTCCTCGGTGCGGCTCTGGCGCCAGGAGCGGTCCCGGGGCATGTAGCAGTCCACCGCGTAGGTCTCACCGCGCAGCCGCAGCTCACCGGTGCAGTGCATGAACTGTTCGCTGCCGCCGGGGTCGTGTGACACGTGCAGATTCTCGCCGGGGATGACCGCGCCGCGCGCGACCAGCGGCGTCACGGCGGTCTGGGTGATGTCGAACGCGGCGTCGGCGCTCTCATAGGTGATCCGCGCCTGACGCCCGAGCTCGAGGAACTCGATCCTGTAGCCGTTAGCGGCGGTGATCTTCGAACCGTCGACCGTCGGGTACGGCATCGTCATCTGCCAGTCCAGGTACGCCATGTCCAGCGGCATCCGGTGGTCGAGTCCCTGGAAGATCATCACACTGCCCTGCGACAGGGAGAAGTACGGCTGGTAGCGGATGTAGGTGAACGCGCCGATCCCGGCCTCCGGCACCTGGAAGCCGAAGTAGTGCGTATGAACCGTGTGCGGCTCCCACCCGCCCTCGGTCGCGGCGACGCCGATCAGGTCGGTGCCCGGCTCGTGGACTGACAACGACCGTGTCATCGGGCCTCCTGGAACACTGTGTTTCACAAAACATACACGGGGTCCCATCCGTGCGGTGACTGCCACCTGCCACCGACTACGCTCGGCGCGGTGACCATCGATCAGCAGGAGATCGACGCCCGCCGACACGAGGCACGGAAGCGGGAGATCGTCGGGCGTGTCCTACCCGTGGTCGAGCAGAAGGTTGCCGAGGCCGGGAGCTACGCCAACCTGCGGGTGGAGGACATCCTGCAGGACGCGCTGCTGTCGCGTTCGACCTTCTACCGGTACTTCAAGGACAAGAACGAGCTGCTGCTGGCACTCGGCGAGCCGGTGTTCGCCGACGTGCGTGCCGCCGCGATCCGACCGTGGGACCGCGACACCGCTCCGACCCGCGACGAGCTGCGGGCCGAGCTCCGCCGCAACTTCGACATCTACCTCCCCCACGTGCCGGTGATCGGCGCCATGGTGGAGGCGTCGTACCACTCACCCGCCGTGCGGGAGCTCTTCGAGCAGGGCTTCGCCGAGGTCCAGCGGTCCATCGCCGAGCACATCACCCAAGGGCAGCGGGCGGGATTTGTCCGCCCTGACGTACTGGCGCACGAGACGGCCGCCTGGCTCACCTGGATGGCGGAGCGCGGCATGACCAAGATCGCGTCGATCGCCGACAACGCCGCGCTCGACAGGCTCGCCGAGAGCCTGGCGACCATGGTGTGGTGCATCTACGAGGTCCGCTAGCCTCTCGCGCGGTCTGTTAACCGCGACGCGCACGTCCTTCCAGCGGGACGAGCGCGATCGCCGCGATACCCGCGCACACGAAGGAGAGCAGCGACGCCGAGAGCCAGGACGGCGGGGACAGGTGCACGGCGTGCTGAGCCCAGATCCAGGCGTCCGACCAGCCGGCCAGGCCGCCCGGATTCACCAGCTGGTAGACGACGAGCCCGATCAGCCAGGCGAGCAGCATCAACGGCCGGGACGGAGCGGTCGGCGACAGGTCCCGGACCAGTTGGCGCCGGGCCAGCGCATCGCCGACCCCGACACCGAGCAGCGGAACGAACACCGAACCGATCACCAACAGGAAATCCGCGTACGAGTTGATGTCGAGCGCCAGTGCCAACAACATGATCAGCGCACCGGTGCACACGGTCAGCACCCGCCGGTCGGCCCGGGGCAGCAGGTTCTGCACCGACACCGCCGTCGAGTAGACGTTGGCGAAGGACTGGTCGACCTCGCGCACCGTCAGTACCAGGAAGGCCACCAGCCCGAACGGCACGGCCAACATCGGGCTGAACACCGCGTCACCGTTGCCGGCGACCAGAGCCAGGGCCACCAGTCCGAGCAGGAACGTGACGATCTGGGCGATCGAGTAGCCAATGGTCGCCGACGTGAATGCGGCGAACGGGGTACGCGAGTGCCGGGAGTAGTCCGACGCCACCGGGATCCAGGAGATCGCCACCGCGATCGCCGCGTCCGCGCCCTTCCAGAAACTTTCCCAGCTCCCCTCCCCCAGACTCGGGAGCGGATGCCGCAGCAGGTGCCACGCGAGATACGCCAGCGAGATCGCCACCGCGATCGTGACCACCCGGCGCAGCAGGCGCATGGTGCCCAGCGGGCGCAGTGTCAGCAGCACCGTCAGCACGCCGGCGCCCACCACCCAGACCCAGCGCACCGTGTTCGGGAACGCGGTCTGCGCCGCCTGCGCGATCACCACCAGCTCGAAGGTGCCCCAGCCGATCAGCTGCACGACGTTGAGGAAGGTCGGCACCGCGGAGAGCCGGCCGCCGAAGAGCCCGCGAAGCAGCACCATCGCCGGCGCCCCGGTCATCGCGCCGGGGATGGCGGACAGGCCCACCATGGCGCTGCCGATCACCGTCCCGACAATCGTCGCAAGCACCGCGGCCGCAACCGTGAGCTGGGTGGCGCCGGAGGGTTGCAGCACCGCGAGCACACCGGCGAAGCCGAGCAGGCTCACCCCGAGGTTCGCCCAGAAAGCACCCTGGTCCAGCACGCCAAGGGTGCGTGGGACCGGGCCGTCGAGCCGGACCGCCACCTCGTTGCCGGTCGCGGTCGGGTCGTTCGTCGACTGCTTCGCTGCGTTACCGGCCACAGGTCCCCTCCGATGTTGCCGCGCTGGACTCGCGGCTCATGAGATCACGCCGGACCCATCCGGGTCACCGAGCGACTGGACACACTCGTGAGCGGCGGGCGCACGTGCCTACCGTTACCGAGCTGCACACGGTGCACGTTGAGCGGCGGGCGCACGTGCCTACCGTTACCGAGCTGCACACCGTGCACGTTGAGCGGCGGGCGCACGTGCCCACCGTTACCGAGCTGCACACCGTGCACGTCGAGCGGCGGGCGCACCTGCCCACCGTTACCGAGCTGCACACGGTGCACGTTGAGCGGTGGGCGCACGTGCCCACCGTTACCGAGCTGCACACGGTGCACGTTGAGCGGCGGGCGCACGCGCCTATCGTTACCGAGCTGCACACCGTGCACGTTGAGCGGCGGAAAAACATGCCTGTTGTGCAGCTCGGTAACAACAGGCCGCCACTCACGGGGCGGCGGGTGACCGGGTCAGGCGGGGGTTAGACGGGCGGCCTTGCCGGTGACCAGCCAGCGCTGCGCGGCGACCGTCACCGCGAGGTAGAGCAGCAGGCTGACCGAGCCGAGCTGGTCGGCGGCGGTCGTGGTGCGCCTGAGAACCAGGTCGATCCCGATGTGCAGCGCGAGCCCGATGATCCACAGCACCACGGTGACCGCGTTGCCCTGCCGCACGAGCACGCCGTCGTCGCCGCGCCACACCGCGGTCACCTGGGCCCGGAGGAACCCGAAGACGGCGCCGACCGCCAGGCTGAGCACCAGGATGACGTAGGCCACCGCCGGGAGGTGCTTGCCGCCGACGTAGTTGCTGATCTCGATCACGCCGATGACCCCCAGGACCAGCGCGATCCGGTACGGGCGGTTCTCCTTCACCGGTCGCACCTGCAGCTGCCGCACGATCAGCCACACCACCACGGCAACGGCGATGACGATGTTGGAGATGCTCACGGTTGCCAGATCGTATGGAGTGCGGCCGGACAGGTGGGCTCCGGGTCGCGGCCCTTCATCGACCGCCACCGGTCGGCGCGTTCTGGGAGCCCCGGACACTGGTCGGGCTGCCCTTCGGCTCGGCGCAGTGCACGCCGTAGTTGGGCTTGACCGGCCCGAACTCGTCCGCGCCGCGCTGCTGGGTGCCCTGGTAGCCCTTCTCACACGGCGGCGGGTCGTAGAAGTTCGGGATGAACGCCAGCCGGCCCCGGCCGTCCGGGGCGAGCGTCGGTCCGACGGCGTTGACCATCGGGAACGCGACGAGCAGCTCCTGCAGCGCGGGCACCCGGGTCTCGGTGATCCGGGCGACCACCAACGAGTTGCGCACCACGTCGGACAGCGGCTGGCCGGCGTGGTCGAGCAGCCACCGCACCTGCTCGGCCAGCTCGGGCGCGTCGTCGACGATGCGCCGCAGGTCCGGGTCGGAGTCCTTCAGCTGGGCGGCGATCTGGCGCAGCCCCCGGCTGAGCTCCAGCACGTCGGCGCTCTGCTCGCGCTGGGTGTTGAGCACGGTCTGCGCGCTGTCCAGCAGGCCGACGGTCTGCGGCAGGTGCGCCGTGGCGGTCTGGCTGAACCCGCCGGCGCCGTCGATGAGCTGCCGCAGCGACGGCCCGGTGCCGACGAAGCCCGTGCCCAGCTCGGTGACCACGGTGCGCAGCGAGTCGGCGGGCACGCTGCCGGCGAGCCGGTCCAGGTTGGTCAGCACGTCCGACGGGGTGGGCGGCAGGGTGGTGCGCTGCACCGGGATGACCGCGCCCTCGGCCAGGTAGGGGCCGCCGGTGTGGGCGGGGCGCAGGTCGACCGTCTGCTCCCCGATGGCCGAGCGGTCGCTGACCACGGCCGCGGTGTCGGCGGGGATCGGCGGGGCGGTGTCCTCGATGCGCAGGTCGGCCGTCACGCCGTCCGGGTTCAGCCGCAGCGCGGTCACCTGGCCGACGGCCACCCCCCGGTAGGTGACCTCGGCGTTCGGGAAGATGCCGCCGGAGTCGGCCAGCCGCACGCTGACCTGGTAGCCACCCGCCCCGAACAGCCGGTCCAGCCCGGCGTAGCGCGCCCCGGTGTACGTCACCCCGATGGCCGCGATGAGCGCGAAGATGACCAGCTGGATCTTGACTCGGCGGCTGATCATCGGTCTCCCCCGCCGCCGCCACCGGACAGGGGCAGCAGCAGCCCGCCCAGCCCGGCCGGCGGCCTCGGTTCCGGCAGCAACGGGGTCCGGATGATCTGCCCGAGCGCGCCGGGCAGCGGCTCGGCGGGCGTGCCCGGGATCGCCACCGGCGGCTGCGAGGACCGGAGCAGGTTGCCCAGCGTGCTGTTCACGTCCAGCTTGAACAGCAGGTCGGTGTTGAAGTAGTCGCCCTTGAGCGCCTTCATCGCGTAGTCCGGGAACGGGTAGGTCAGCAGGATCTGCAGCGACCTGGGGATGTTGTCGCCGGCCTCGGCCAGCTCGCGCAGCGTCGGGGTCAGCGCGCGCAGGTCGGCCACCAGGTCGTCGCGGCTCCGGTTCACGGTGTCCACCGCCACCCCGGACAGCCGGTCCAACGACTTGAGCATGGTGACCAGCTGGTCGCGCTGGTCGTTCAGCACCCGCAGGCCGGGGCCGAGCTGGTCCAGCGCCGTGTCGATGTGGCCGGTCTGGCCGGCCAGCACTCCTGCGAGCCGGTCCAGGCCGTCGATGGCACGCACGATGGTGGCCCGCTGGGCGTCGAGCTGGCCGGTCAGCCGGGCCACCTGGGTGAGCAGGTCGCGCAGCTGCGGCTCGTTGCCGCTGGTTGTCGCGTTGACCTCGCGGACGATGTCCTGCAGCTGGGCCAGCCCGCCGCCGTTGAGCAGCAGCGACAGCGCGCCGAACACCTCCTCCACCTCGGGGTAGCGGCGGGTGTTGGCGACCGGGATGACGGCGCCGTCGCGCAGCGGTGCGCCGGCTGGCGGAGTCGGTTGCCCAGGGGGCGCGACGAGCTCGACGAACTTCTCCCCGAGCAGGCTGGCCGAGCTCAGTTCGGCGTGCGTGGTCGCCGGCAGTGCCACGTCGCCGTTGATAGCGAGCGACACGAGCGCCACCGACCCGTCCGGGGCCAGCGAGATCTGGTCCACCCGGCCCACCGCGACGTCGTTCAGCCGCACGGTGGCCTGCGGCACCAGGTCGAGCACGTCGACGAACTGGGCGGTGACGCGGTACGGGTGGCCGCCCAGGTCGGCGCCGCCGGGCAGCGGGGCGCCGTACAGCCCCGAACCACAGCCGGCGAGCAGGCCGCCGCCCACCGCGACGGTGAGCAGCAGTCCCAGCAGCCGTCTCACCGGCCACCTCCCGGTGCCGACGCCGGCGGGAGTGCGGGCAGGGGCAGCTTGCCCTGCTGCACGTCGCCGAGCACCTGCGCCGGCGACGGCGTCGGCACGATCTTGTTCAGCCCCTGCATCAGCGATACGCAGGCGCTCAGCACGTCCTGCCCGACGGGCGGGTTGAGCTGCGGCTGCTGCTTGCCGTAGCGCTGCAGGATCGTGCAGGCCAGCACGCCGATCGGCAGCTGCAGCTCGGTGAACACGCCGCGCACCGCGATCGAGGCGGACGCGGAGTCGTAGGCACCCAGGTAGTTGGCCGAGCCGAGCGGCGCCACGTCGATCACCTCGGCGAGTGCCTTGCGCTCGTCGACCAGTGCCTGCGTGATGTCCGTCAGCTGGCGCAGGTTCGACGCGACCAGCTCGCGGTTGTCCCTGATGAACGAGCTCACCTGGCCGAGCGCGCCGGCCGTCGCCTTCAGCGTGTCCCCCACCTGGCCGCGCTCGCCGGCGAGGTAGCCGCTCACGTCGGCCAGCCGGGACTGGAACTGGCGCACCTGCGCGTCGCTCCGGGCCAGCGTGGCGGTGAACGTGTTCAGGTTGTCCACCGTGGCGAACAGGTCACCCCGGGACCGGCCCAGCGTGTCGGCGAGCTTGCCGAGCTGGGTGAGCGTCGTGTTCAGATCGGCGCCGTTGCCGGCCAGGTTGGCCGCCGTGGTGTCCAGCACGGCGGACAGCGCGCCGGTGCTGTTCGCGCCGTTCGGGCCGAGCGCGGTCGACAGCGTGTCCACGCTGCGCAGCAGCTCGTCGATCTCGACCGGGGTGGCCGTGCGCTCCCGGGGGATCACTGTGCCGGTGGCCATCGTCGGGCCGTCGATGTAGGCCGGCGTGAGCTGCACGTACCGGTCGCTGACCAGGCTGGACGCGATGATCGCCGCCGAGGCGCCGGCCGGGATCGGGTACTTCGGGTCCACGGTCAGATCCACCCGGACGACCGGGCCCTCCGGGGTGACGTCCCGCACCGTGCCCACCTTCACCCCGAGCACCCGGACGTCCGAACCGTCGTACAGGCCGACCGCCCGGTCGAAGTAGGCGGTCAGCCGGGTGGGCGCGGCCGGCCGGGTCAGCCACCACAGCCCGGTGGCCAACACGAGGACGAAAACGCAGGCCAGCGCGATCAGCGGAGTCCTGCCGCGCGCGCTCATCGGCCGCTCCGCAGTGCCGTCGGCTGGTCGAGGGGCTTCGGCGGGCCGCAGCCGCCGGGGTTGAGCTCCACGGCACCCAGGTTGATCGTCGGGGTGAGCAGCCCGCAGAAGTAGCCGTCGAACCACCGGCCGTTGCCGACCACGTTGTTGTAGGCCCGCGTGTAGGGCGCGAGCGCGGCGATGCCGTGCGCGAGGTCGTCCTGGTCGCGCTGCAACAGCTTGGTGAGGTCGTCCAGCTGCTGGAGCGCCGGGTGCAGCTGCCCCTGGTTGTCGTTCACCACGCCGTGCAGCTGGTCGGCCAGCCGCTCGGTGCCGTCCAGCAGCCGGCTGATGGCGTCCTTGCGCCGCTGCAGCTCGCCCAGCAGCGTCGACCCGTCGGAGATCAGCTTGTCCACCTGTTGGTTGCGCTGGGCCAGCACCCCGCTGACGTTGCTGGCGCTGGCCAGCAGCGAGGTCAGTGCCTGGTCCCGCGAGGAGATCGTCTGGGAGAGCCGGGACAGGCCGTCCAGCGTGCCCCGGAACTCCTGGGGTGTGTTGGCGAACGTGGTGGCCAGCACCCGGAAGCTCTGGGCGAGCTGGTCGGTGTTGATCCGGTTCACCGTCTGGCTGAGCTGGTTGAACGCGTCCGGGATCTCGAACGGGGTGTTGGTGCGGGCGACCGGGATGGGCACGTCCGGGTCCTGCGCGGCGGCGCCGGCCGGGTGCACCGCCAGGTACTTCGCGCCGAGCAGCGTCTTGATCTCGATGGACGCGCGGCTCTGGTCCCCCACCGGCACCCCGGTGACCCGGAACCGCACCACGACCGCACCCCGGGCCAGGCCGACGTCGGTGACCTTGCCGACCCGGATGCCGGCCACCCGCACCTCGTCGGACGGGTTCAGCCCGGCCGACTCGGTGAACTGGGCGGTGTACTCGGTGCCGCCGCCGATGCCCGGCAGGTCCTGCGCGTGGTACGCGGTGAACGCCGCGAGCACGATCAGCACCAGGGCCACGGCGCCCACCGCGGCCTGGTTGCGCTCCTTCAGCGCCTTCACGGCCCGCACCTGGCCGGGCGCTGGGTGCCCTCCAGTGGGAACACCGGCACGACCACGCCCTTGTCCTGCACCGAGACCTGGGCATTGAGCTGGCACATGTAGAAGTTGAACCAGCTGCCGTAGCCCACCGTCCGGGCCAGCCGGTCCAGCTTGGGGCCCCAGGTGGTGATCGCGTGGTCGATCGTGTCGGAGTTGTCGTTCAGCGTGCCGGCCAGATCGCGCAGGTGGCCGATGTCGTCCTTCAACGGCGACCGGGCGTGCTCGAAGAGCCCGGCGGTGGTGTCGGTCAGGTCGCCGAGGGCGTCGATCGCGGAGCCGATGGGCTGGCGCTGTTCGTTCAGGCCGCTGACCAGCTGTTGCAGCGTGTCGATCAGCTGCGACAGCTGTGGCGCCCGGTCGCTGACCGTGCCGATGACCGTGTTCAGGTTGTCGATGACCCGCCCGATGACCTCGTCCCGGTCGGCCAGCGTCGAGGTCAGCGACGCGGTGGACGTCAGCAGGCTCTCCACGGTCGGGCCCTCACCCTGGAACACCTGGATGATCTCGAAGGAGAGCTTGTTGACGTCGTCCGGGCTGAGCGCCTGGAACAGCGGCTGGAAGCCGTTGAACAGCTCGGTCAGGTTCAGCGCGGGGTGGGTGCGGCCCAGCGGGATGGTGCCGCCCACCGGCAGCGTGCCGGTCGGCTCTGCCGGGCCGGGGGTGCCCGTGTCCAGCGAGACGTACCGCTGGCCGATCAGGTTGCGGTACTTGATCACGGCGGTCACCGAGGCCGGCAGGGTGCGCGAGGAGTCCACCTGGAAGTCCACGGCCGCGAACTGGCCGTCCTGGACGTGCAGCCCGGTGACCTGGCCGATCTTCACCCCGCGCATCCGTACGTCGTCGCCGTCCTGCAGCCCGGACGCGTCGGTGAAGATCGCGGTGTACCCGGAGCCGCGGCCGAAGCCGGTGTTGGCGATGGTGGCGGCAAGGATGCCGGTGAACAGCACGGTGACCACCGTGAAGATCGCCAGCTTGACCGAGGGGCCCAGCGCGTCCCTCATCGTGGGCCCTCCAGCGGCGTGGCCGGGTGCGGCTGTTCGGTGGGCACCCCGGGCCGGTCACCGATCATCGGCACCATGAGCAGGGCGTCCCCCTTGCTCCCGTCGCCCGGGCCGACCTCGCGACCGCGGTTGGCCGGGTCGTCCAGCGGCAGCAGGCCGGACAGCGGGTCGGGCTCCTCGGCCGGCGCCACGGGCTTGCGGGAACCGTCCTGGAGCGGGCCACCCGGCGGGTACTGCGGGAACACCGGCGTCTGGTCGTAGCAGCGCGGGCCCCGGTTGTCCTCGTAGTGCGGCGTATCGACCCCGGGCACGTACCTACCGCGGTTGGCGGCGATCTCGAGCAGCACCTTCACCTGCTCGGGGTGCGCGGAGCCCTTGCCGAACGTCGCCTCGGCGCGCGGGATCCCGCCGACCACCTGGCGGAAGAAGCACGGGAGCTCGGGCGCGTAGTGGGCCAGCACCTGCAGCGCCGGGCGGGCCGAGCGGGACAGGTCAACCAGGTCGTCGCCGTGGTCGTCGAGGTAGTCGTGCAGGTCGTCGGACGCGCCGCCCACCCCGAGGAAGACGCGCCGCAGCTGGTCGCGCTTGTCCTCGAAGGTCCGGGTCGTGGTGGTCAGGTCGGCCAGCCCGCCGAACAGGTCCGGCGCCGCCCTGGCGTAGGCGTCCGCCACCGGGGGCAGGTCGTCCAACACCTTGATCAGGTCAGGCACCGCGGGGTTGAACCCCTTGAGGTAGTTGTCCAGGCCGACCAGCGTGGTGCCCAGCTGGGTGCCCCGGCCGTGCAGCGCCTGGGACAGTGCGCTCAGCGTGGTCGCCACCTGAGCCGGGTGCACGGCGGTGAGCAGCGGCAGCAGGTGGTCAAGTACCTGCTGCGCCTCGATCGCCGTCTCGGACCGGTCCTGGGGGATCACGTCGCCGGCGGCGATCGGCGCGGCGGGCGCGCTCGGCAGCCGCAGGTCCACGTACCGCTCGCCGAACAGCGTCTTGGGCAGTACCCGCGCCGAGACGTTCGCCGGCACCAGCGCCACCGAGTCCGGGTCCAGCGCCAGCGTGATCGACGCCCCGTCCGCGTCGGCGGCCACCGAGCGCACCGACCCCACCCGTACCCCGCGCACCTTGACGTCCGCCCCGGCGTTCAGCTGGGTTCCGGTCCGCTCGACCCGCAGCGTGACCAGGTCCACCGGGGTGAACACCTTGCGGTAGATCCCGACCGAGAGGGCCACGAAGCCCACCGCGAGCACCAGGAACAGCAGTCCCAGGAGCAGGTAGCGGGGCCGCTCGGCGCGGGTGTACCAGATCACCCGGCTATCCGGACCGTGGTGGTGGAGCCCCAGATGGCCAGGCTCAGGAAGAAGTCGGTGAACGACACCAGCACGATCGAGGTGCGCACCGCCCGGCCCACCGCCACCCCGACCCCGGCCGGCCCGCCGGTCGCGGTATAGCCGTAGTAGCAGTGCGAGAGGATCACGACCAGGGCGAAGACCAGCACCTTCAGGAACGACCAGAGCACGTCGCCGGGCGGCAGGAACACGTGGAAGTAGTGGTCGTAGGTGCCACCGGACTGGCCGTAGAACCACACCGTGGTCTGCCGTGAGGCCAGGTAGGCGGCCAGCAGGCCGACCACGTAGAGCGGGATCACCGCGACGAACCCGGCCACCACCCGGGTGGTCACCAGATACGGCAGGCTGCGCACCGCCATCACCTCGAGCGCGTCGATCTCCTCGGAGATCCGCATCGCGCCGAGCTGGGCGGTGAACCCGCAGCCCACGGTGGCCGACAGCGCAAGTCCGGCGGACAGCGGCGCCACTTCGCGGGTGTTGAAGTACGCCGAGATGAACCCGGTCAGCGCGGCGGTACCGAGCTGCTGCAGCGCCGAGTAGCCCTGCAGGCCGACCACCGCGCCGGTGAACACGGTCATGCCGATCATCACGCCGAGCGTGCCGCCGATCACCGCCAGGCCGCCGGTGCCGAAGCACACCTCGGAGAGCAGCCGCAGCGTCTCCCTCGGGTAGCGGCGCACCGCGCGCGGCGCCGAGCCCACCGTCCGCCCGTAGAAGGCCAGCTGCCAGCCGACGTCGGCCAGCGTGGTGGCGCGCCGGTCGACCGCGCGCGCGGCGATGGCGCTGAGCGACAGCCGCGACGGCGGCACGATGGGTGAGTAGCGGGGCATCGGTTCAGAGCGCCTTCGGCGGGACGACTTGCAGGTAGATCCCGGTCAGGATCAGGTTGATCAGGAACAGCAGCAGGAAGGTGATCACCACGGCTTGGTTCACCGCGTCGCCGACCCCCTTCGGGCCGCCGCGCGGGTTCAGGCCCCGGTAGGCGGCGACCACGCCGGCGACGAATCCGTAGAGCAGCGCCTTGAACTCGCTGATCCACAGGTCCGGCAGCTGGGCCAGCGCGTTGAAGCTGGCCAGGTAGGCGCCCGGGGTACCGCCCTGCATGACCACGTTGAAGAAGTAGCCGCCCATCACGCCGACCACACTGACCAGGCCGTTGAGCAGCACCGAGACGAACATTGCGGCGAGCACCCTCGGCACGATGAGGCGGTGCACCGGGTTGATCCCGAGCACCTCCATCGCGTCGATCTCCTCGCGGATGGCGCGCGCCCCGAGGTCCGCGCACATCGCCGAGCCGCCGGCGCCGGCCACCAGCAGAGCGGTGATCAGCGGGCTGGCCTGCTGCACGATGGCCAGTGCGCTGGCCGCGCCGGTGAACGACTGCGCGCCGATCTGCTCGGTCAGCGAGCCCAGCTGCAGCGCGATCACCGCGCCGAACGGGATGGCCACCAGCGCGGTCGGCAGGATCGTGACGCTGGCGAACAACCACGCCTGCTGCAGGAACTCGCGGAGCTGGAACGGGCGGCGGGGCAGGTTGCGGAACACCAGCCAGGCCAGGGTGGCGAGATTGCCGACCTGCCGTAGCGCGCGCACCCCAGGGAAGTCTGTGGGGGCCCTGCCTCCACGGGTCATGCTGACCTCCCGGCGATATGATGATCCAACGACTGGCCCCGGTCCTAGGTGACGTTCAGTGCGTGCGTCGCGGTGGCGCCGCCGTCGGCCACGAACTCCGAGCCGGTGCAGTACGCGCTCTCGTCGCTGGCCAGGAAGAGCACCAGCGCGGCGATGTCCTCCACGTGGCCCACCCGGCGCAGTGCGAGCTTGCGCCCGACCCGGCTCAGGTCCAGCTCCGCGCCGCCGATCGCGTCGCTGATCATCTTCGTGTCGATCATGCCCGGGTGCACCGAGTTGACCCGGATGCCGTCGGGCCCGAGCTCGAGCGCGGCGACCTTGGTCATGCCCCGGATGGCGAACTTGCTGGCCGTGTAGGCGGTCAGGTACGGGGCGGCGGCCAGCCCCTCGATCGAGGACAGGTTGACGATCGAGCCGCCGCCGGCGGCCCGCAGCGCCGGCACGGCGGCCCGCATGCCGAGGAAGGTGCCCACCTGGTTGACCGTGACCACCCGCAGGTAGTCGGCGAGGGTGGTGTCCGCGAGCGCGCTGAAGTGCAGCACGCCGGCGTTGTTGACCAGCACGTCGAGCCGGCCGAAGGCGCCGGTGACCTCGGTGATCGCGGCCGCCCAGTCCTCCTCGGAGCCGACATCGAGGTGGGTGTAGCGGACCGCGTCCCCCAGCTGCTCGGCCAGCGCCTTGCCGGCCTCGTCGGCGATGTCGGCGGCCAGCACCCTGGCCCCCTCGGCGACGAACCGGCGCACCGCCGCCGCGCCCTGGCCCCGGGCCGCGCCGGTGATCAGCGCGACCTTGCCGGCCAGGCGCCCCGCCGCGGCGCGGGGCTCGGGCTCGAGGGGCTCGTGCGCGCTCACAGCGCCAGCACCTCCGAGGCGATGAACATCCGTTCCGGGTCGCGGTCGGTGAAGTAGCGCCCGACGGTGGCGTCCAGCTCTGCCGCCGACCACCGGTCGCCGGCCGCGTCGAACCGCTGCTCCACGGTCGGCGGCGCGAGCAGCGCGACCTTGCCGCCGTGCACCACGAACACCTGCCCGCTGATCGAGGCGGCGGCCGGCGAGGCGAGGTAGGCGACCAGCGGTGCGACGTGGTCGGTGCTCAGCGGGTCCGGGCCGTCGGTGGGTGCCGCGCCGAAGACGTCGGACGTCATCGCGGTGCGCGCCCGGGGGCAGATCGCGTTGGCGGTCGCGCCGATCCGCCGCAGCGCCCGGGCGGTGGAGACGGTGAGCGCGACGATGCCGGCCTTCGCGGCGGCGTAGTTCGCCTGCCCCGGCGGGCCGAGCAGGAACGCTTCCGAGGAGGTGTTGACCACCCGCCCGTACACCGGGGCGCCGGTCGCCTTGGCCTGGCCCCGCCAGTGCGCGGCGGCGTTGCGGCAGAGCAGGAAATGCCCGCGCAGGTGGACCCGGATGACCAGGTCCCAGTCCTCGTCGGTCATCCCGAAGACCATCCGGTCGCGCAGCAGACCGGCGTTGTTCACCACCACGTCCAGTGCGCCGAACCGCTCCAGCGCGGTGGCCACCAGTGCGTCGGCGGTGGCGCGCTCGGCGATGTCGCCGGTCACCAGCACCGCTTTCCCACCCAGCGCCTCGATCTCGTCGACCACCTGTGCCGCCGCCGGGTCGAGATCGTTGAGCACCAGGTCGGCGCCGTCGGCGGCCAGCGCGAGCGCCTCGGCCCGACCCAGTCCGGCACCCGCTCCGGTGACCACCGCGACCCGGCCGCCCAGACTGGCATCCCGCGGTTCGACCGCCATCAGCGCCAGCTCCTCTCCGAGCGCCGACCGAGCCCCCGGCCGACGTCACGCGGATGCTAGAACCGGTTCTTATTTCAGTCAAACCTGGGGTATCAATGTTGTGTCTGCACCCCACTGGACCTGGCTGTACGCGATCTCTACACTTTCTGTAACGCGTTACAGTTAGCCGTTGGGTAGCCACCTCGGAACGGAGCACCGGATGCATCTCGCGTTCACCCCGGAACAGGACGCGCTACGCACCGAACTGCGGGCCTACTTCGCCGGTGTGATGACCCCGGAGCGCCACGCCGACCTGACCTCTGGGGAAGGCGAGTACGGCAGCGGCGGAGCCTACCGCGAGATCGTCCGCCAGCTCGGGGCGGACGGTTGGCTCACGCTCGGCTGGCCGTCGGAGCACGGCGGCCAGGACCGGTCGCTGACCGATCAACTGATCTTCACCGACGAGGCCGCCGCCGCCGGGGTACCGGTGCCGTTCCTGACCCTGAACACCATCGGCCCGACGATCATCCGGTTCGGCACCCCGGCGCAGCGGGCGTTCTTCCTGCCCCGGATCGCCCGCGGCGAGCTGCACTTCTCCATCGGCTACTCCGAGCCGGAGGCCGGCACCGACCTGGCATCGCTGCGCACCAGGGCGGTCCGCGACGGCGACGGCCCCGACGCGGACTTCGTCATCAACGGCCAGAAGATGTGGACCAGCCTGATCCAGCACGCCGACTACGTGTGGCTGGCCTGCCGGACCGACCCTGACGCGGCGGCGCACCGGGGGCTGTCCATCCTGATCGTGCCCACCGACGCCCCCGGGTTCTCCTGGACGCCGGTGCGCACCATGGCCGGTGTCGGCACCAGCGCCACCTACTACTCCGATGTCCGGGTGCCGGGGTCCGCGCTGGTCGGCGAGGAGAACCGGGGCTGGAGCCTGATCACCAACCAGCTCAACCACGAGCGGGTCGCGCTCACCACGGCCGCGCCGATCTTCACCGCACTGCGCCAGGTGACCGAGTGGGCCAGGGCCACCGGTGCGCTGCGGCGGGAGTGGGTCCAGGTGCACCTGGCGCGGGTGCACGCGAAGGCCGAGTTCCTGAAGCTCATGGGCTGGCGGCTCGCGGCGGCGGAGGCCACTCCCGGCCCGGCGGACGCCTCGGCGACCAAGGTGTTCGGTACCGAGTTCGCCACCGAGGCCTACCGACTGCTGATGGAGGTGCTCGGCCCGGCCGCGACCGTCCGGGCCGGCTCGCCGGGTGAGCTGCTGCGCGGGCGGATCGAACGGATGCACCGGGCCGCGCTGATCCTCACCGTCGGCGGCGGTACCAACGAGGTGCAGCGCGACATCATCGCCGCAGCCGCCCTGGGCCAGCCGATCTCCCGACGCTGAAAGGTCACCATGGACTTCTCCCCCACCGAGGCGCAGGCCGACCTCACCGCGCTGGCCCGCCGCATCCTGACCGACCAGGCCACCCCGGACCGGCTGCGCAAGCTCGAGGACGGCGCGGACCGGTTCGACCCGGAGCTGTGGTCCGCGCTGGCCGAGGCCGGGGTGCTCGCGGCCACACTGCCGGAGTCGGTCGGGGGTAGCGGGCTCGGGCTCCTGGAGCAGTGCGGGGTCCTGGTCGAGATCGGCCGCACGGTGGCACCGGTGCCCTACTTCACCTCGATCGCGGTCGCCGCGTCCGCGCTCGCCCGGTTTGCCGACGCCGGGCAGCTGGACCGCTGGGTGGCGCCGGCCGCCGCTGGGCGGCTGGTGCTGACCGCCGCCCTCGAGGTGTCCGACGAAGCCGCTGCGCCGAGGGCGGTACCGGGCCCCGGCGGCGGCTGGGTGCTCAGCGGTACCGCGGTGGCCGTGCCCTCCGGTGCGATCGCGGACCTGTTCGTGGTGCCCGCGGCCACAGCGGAGGGGCCCGTCGTCCTCCTGGTCGAAGCCGCGGACGGCGGGGTGAGGGTGCACCGGCAGCGGATGGTCGACCTGGACAGCGCCGGCCAGCTCGAACTGACGGACGTGGCGTTGCCGGCCGACCGGGTGCTCGGGCGGGCCGGGCAGGGGGCGGAGGTGGCGGGCTGGCTGCTCGCGCGGGCCACCGTGGGGCTGTGCGCGCTGCAGCTGGGAGTCACCGAGCGCGCCCTGGAGCTGACCGCCGAGTACGCCCGCGCGCGGGTCCAGTTCGGTCGGCCGATCGGTGGGTTCCAGGCGGTGTCGCAACGGCTCGCGGACGGCTACGTCGACGTGGAGGCGATCCGGTTGACCCTGTGGCAGGCGGCCTGGCTGCTGGCCACCGGGCAGCCCGCCGACGCCGAGATCGCCACCGCGAAGTTCTGGGCGGCCGACGCGGGACACCGGGTCGCGCACACCGCGGTACACGTGCACGGCGGCGTGGGGCTCGACGTCGAGCACCCCCTGCACCGGTACTTCACCGCCGCCAAGCGTTACGAGTTCGCCCTGGGCGGCGCCACCGAACAACTGCTCCGCCTCGGCGCCCTGCTCGCCGAGGACCCCGGTACCCCACTGCCCGCCGAACAGTGAGCCGGTGCCCCTCCGGCCCCCGACAGAGCGGCCCGGCGGCTTGCCGGTGGTGAGAACGCCACGGCGCAGCGACTACCATCGACGGTGAACGGTGGATCACCGGGCAAACCCGATCGCGGGCGTGCTCCGGACGTGCCAGGCTGGCCGAGATCGCACCGATAACAGGGGGATGGACACATGCCGGACTCGCCGAAGGCCGAGGAGCCGCGCACGGACGCGGACGCCACCGAGGCGACGCCGGATCCCGCCGCCCACGCCGACGAGCTCAAGGACCGCTTCCGCGCGGCGCTCGACCGCAAACGCGGCGAGGCCAAGGCCCGGTCCTCCCAAGGTCACGGAGCCGCGTCACCGAAGGTCGGCGAGGCACACCGCAAGGCCGGCGGCAAGCGCACCTTCCGGCGCAAGAGCGGCTGACCCCCGCCGGCCCGCGGTTCGAGCCGTGTCGACGGGACCGGGGCACGCTTCGGCGAGTCGCGGAATTTTGCGCGAGTCGGGATTTTGAGCAGGGTGAGTCGGGATATTTGGCAGGGTGAGTCGCGGAATTTTGCAGCGAGTCGGGATAGATCGCTGGGCGAGCCCTGTTGTGGCGGGCATCGCTCCGCCTTGGACCCCCGGGTTCGCCGCGCCGGCAGGGCGACTTCGGACGTCAGTCAGTTCCCTGCGCGAGTTTCAAGGTCAACGTAACACCAGTTCGTTTCAATCATGAGCGTTATCGGACTGGCGTTACTCTCGGCTGACTTGGCTCCCCTGCACCGGAGAACTCCGGCCCAGGCGGATAAGTCGGTTCAGGGTGTCCCCGAGGCGTACGGCGCTCCCCCAGGGGCCCGGGCGAGCTGTCCCGGAGGGCTCCGGCGGGGCTACTCCGGACGCGCCGGAGGTGAACCGGGTTACGACGCGAGTGTTTCAAGGTCAACGTAACGCTAGCTCGCTTCGATCATGTGAATCACGGACTGGCGTTACTCTCGAGCGGCCGCCGGCCGCGCCGGCCCGCGACTCGAGCTAGCTGGGTTCCTAGCGCAGCCCGCCGAGCCGGTCCAGCGTGCCGTCGAGCTCCCCGAGCAGGTCGGCCATGACGTCGGCCACCGGGCGGACCACGTTCATCCGGCCGACGATCTGACCGACAGGCATCGCCACCACGTCCGGGTCGCCGGACCGGGAGATCCGCTCGTGGGCGGCGCCGACCAGCAGGTTCTGCAGCGGCATGGGCAACGGCGCAGGCGCATCGGGGGCGCTCCAGGCCTGTGTCCAGCGGGTCTTCAGCAGCCGCGCCGGCTTGCCGCTGTACACCCGCGAGCGCACCGTGTCCGAGGACCCGGCCGCCAGCAACGCCGCCTGGGTCGCCGAGGCAGGCATGCCGGTGGCGTACTCGCTCGTGGTCAGCCAGGTCGAACCCATCCAGACGCCGGCGGCGCCGAGTGCGAGCGCAGCGGCGATCTGCCGCCCGGTGCCGATACCCCCGGCGGCCAGCACCGGCGCCCGGTCCCCCACCGCGTCCACCACCTCGGGCAGCAGCACCATGGTCGCGATCTCCCCGGTGTGCCCGCCCGCCTCGTAGCCCTGCGCGACCACAACGTCCACGCCGGCGTCGACGTGCCGCTGGGCGTGCGCGGCGGTGCCGGCCAGCGCGGCGACCGGGATGCCGGCGTCGTGCGCGCGCGCCAGCACGTCCGGGGGCGGCGAACCGAGGGCGTTGGCGATCAGCGCGATCGGGTGCTTGAGCGCGACGTCCACGTGCGCGCGGGCCACCGAGTGCAGCCAGCCGAGCACGCCCGACCCGCCGGCGGCGTCCGAGCCGGCGGGCAGCGGCGGCACCCCCAGCTCGGTGAGGGTGCGCTCGACGAACTCGCGGTGCCCGGCCGGGATCAGCGTGCCCAGGTCCACCGGGGTGCCCTCGGTGGGCAGCGTCGCCGGCATCACCACGTCGACCCCGTACGGCCGGCCGCCGGTGTTGTCGTCCATCCAGTGCAGCGCACGGTCCAGCTCGGCGGCGTCGTTGTACCGCACACACCCCAGCACGCCGAGGCCGCCGGCGCGGCTGATCGCCGCCGCGACGTGCTCGGACGGGGTGAAGCCGATGATCGGGTGCTCGATGCCGAACCGGTCGCAGATCTCGGTGCGCACGTTTCCCGCGCTCATCCGACGGAAGACCCGTCGGACGACCCGGTCGACGAGACCGGCGTCGGCGCCTCGGCGACCGGGGCGTGCGTCGCGGCGTGGTCCTGGGCCCACCGGTAGTCCGGCTTGCCGCTCGGCGACCGGCCGACCTCGTCGACCAGCCACAGGCTGCGGGGCACCTTGTACCCGGCCAGCTGGGCGCGGACGTGCGCGTCCAGGGCGGCCAGGTCCGGCGCGGCACCCGGCCTCGGCTGCACCACCGCCCCGACCCGCTGCCCGAGCCGCTCGTCGGGCACCCCGATCACCAGCGCGTCGAACACGTCGGGGTGCGACTTCAGCGCGCCCTCGACCTCCTCGGGGAACACCTTCTCGCCGCCGGTGTTGACCGACACGTTGCCCCGGCCGAGCAGGGTCATGGTCCCGTCGACCTCCATCCGCGCGTAGTCGCCGGGTACCGCGTAGCGGGTGCCGTCGATCTCGACGAACAGCTCGGCGGTCTTCGCCGGGTCCTTGTAGTAGCCGAACGGGATGTGGCCGCCGCGCCCGACCCGGCCGACCTGGCCGGACCCCACCGGCACCTGGCGGCCCGCGTCGTCGATCACGATCACGTCCGGGCCCGGGCTGACCCGGGGCCCACCGGTGCGCTCGGCATCCTTGGCGACGAGCTGGATGCCGTTGAAGCCGGACTCCGAGGAACCGATCGCGTCGGTGAGCACCACATTCGGCAGTGCGGCCAGGATCCGTTCCTGCACCGACTGGGAGAACAGCGCGGCGTGGCTCGACATCGCCACCAGTGAGGACACGTCGTAGCTGCCGGCCGGGTAGCTCTCGAACGCCTCGATCAGCGGCCGGGCCATCGCGTCGCCGACCATGGTCACCACGTTCACCCGGTTGCGCTCGATGGCGCGCCACACCTCCGCCGGGTCGAACCGCCGCACCAGCACCACGGTCCCGCAGCCGAACAGCGCGGGCAGCACCGACCACTGCGCGGCACCGTGGATCAACGGCGGCAGGCACAGCCGGACCAGCGCGAAGTCCTTGCCGGCCAGCGACTGCTGCCACTCGTCGGTGAGCTTCTCGCCGGAGATGAAGTCGATCCCACCGCCGAGCGCGCGCCAGACGTCCTCGTGACGCCACAGCACACCCTTGGGCATGCCGGTGGTGCCGCCGGTGTAGAGCACGTAGGTGTCGTCGCCGCTGCGCTCGCCGAAGTCACGCTCGGCGGGTGAGCCGGCCAGTGCCTCCTGGTAGTGCGTGCCGTGCGCGGCCGGGACGGTCACTCCGCTGCCGTCGTCCACCACGACGACGTGGCGCAGGGTCGGCACCTCGGGCAGCACCTGGGCAACCCGGTCGGTGTAGCGCCGGTCGTGCACGAGCGCGACCAGGTCGGCGTTCTGGAACAGGTACCGCAGCTCGTTCTCGACGTAGCGGTAGTTCACGTTGACGGCCACCGCGCGCAGCTTGTAGGCGGCGAGGATGGCCTGCACCGCCTCGATCGAGTTCTGGCACTGGACACCCACGTGCGACCCGGGTGTCACACCGTGATCTCGTAGGTGGTGGGCCAGCCGGTTGGCGTTCTCCTCCAACTGCGCGAAGGTCACCCGCTGCTCTCCGCAGACCAGCGCGATCCGGTCCGGGACGAGGTCGACGGCGTGTTCGAAGAGGTCCGCGATGTTCAGCGCCATTCTCAATAAACTAGAACATGTTATCGTTTCGGACAATACTCCGCCCCGGCTATCAGGAGTGTCGATGACAGTTCCGACAAGACCGGACGCCGCCGCCCGCCCCGAGGACGACGAGCAGCCGCACTGCCTGCTCGAGCGGCGCGGCGCCGTGTTGATCGTGACCATGAACCGCCCGCACGCCCGCAATGCGCTGTCCGGCCCGATGCTCGCGATCATGAAGGACGCCTGGGACCAGGTCGACGGCGACCCGTCGATCCGGGCCTGCGTGCTGACCGGGGCGGGTGGGGCGTTCTGCGCCGGCGCCGACCTCAAGGCCATGACCACCAGTCACCCCGGCGACAGCTTCGCCGGCGGCGGCTGGGACCTCTCGGTGATCGAGCCGCTGCTCAAGGGGCGGCGGTTGACCAAGCCGCTGATCGCCGCTGTGGAGGGCCCGGCGATCGCCGGCGGCACCGAGATCCTGCAGGCCACCGACATCCGGGTGGCCGGGCAGAGCGCCCGGTTCGGGGTGTCCGAGGCACGCTGGGGGCTGTTCCCGCTGGGTGGCTCGGCGGTGCGGCTGCCCCGGCAGATCCCGTACACCCTGGCCGCGGAGCTGCTGCTCACCGGGCGGCACCTGTCCGCCGAGGAGGCCCGCGCGATCGGGCTGATCGGGCACGTGGTGCCGGACGGTGAGGCGTTGGCGCGCGCGCTGGAGCTGGCCGAGCTGGTGGCGGCGAACGGCCCGCTCGCGGTGCAGGCCATCCTGCGCACCATGCGGGAGACCGAGGGCATGGCGGAGCAGGAGGCGTTCGCCGTCGAGGCCAAGTTGGGCATGGCGGTGTTCGCCAGCGCGGACGCCAAGGAGGGCCCACGGGCGTTCGCCGCCAAGCGCGCCCCGGAGTTCCGCGGCGAGTGATACCGCTCGCACAGACCGGCTCCCTGCCGCACAGAGCATGCACGGTCTGTGCGGCAGGCGCTGGGTCTGTGCGGCCCCACCGAACTGGGCGGCGGCGGCCGGTCAGGGTCGGGCGGCCTCCGCCCAGTACGGGTCGCGCAGCCGGCGCTTGTAGAGCTTGCCGTTGGGGTCGCGCGGCAGCTCGGTGACGTAGTCGACGGTGCGCGGCAGCTTGAAGCGGGCCAGCCGGTCCCGGGCGTAGCTCAGCAGCTCGTCGGTGAGCTCGTCGCCGGGCGCGACACCGTCGGCGGGCTGGACCACGGCCTTGATCTCCTCACCCCACTCCGGGTGCGGGATGCCGAACACCGCCACGTCGGCCACCTTGGGATGCCCGGCCAGCTCGCCCTCGATCTCCGCCGGGTACACGTTCACCCCGCCAGTGATGATCATGTCGGCCTTGCGGTCGTGCAGGAACAGGTAGCCGTCGGAGTCCAGATGCCCGACGTCGCCGAGGGTGAACAGGTCCCCCACCCGCGCCGACCTGGTCTTCTCCCGGTCGCCGTGGTACTCGAAGCTCGAGGTGCCCATCCGCAGGTACACCAGTCCGGGCTCACCGGTCGGCAGCTCGTGGCCGTCGTCGTCGAGCACCCGCACCACCGACCCCGGCCACGGGCGGCCCACCGAACCGGGCTTGCGCAGCCACTCCTCCGCCATGATCGTGGTACCGCCGCCCTCGGTGGCCGCGTAGTACTCGACCACCACGGGCCCCCACCAGTCCAGCATCCGCCGCTTGACCGACCGGGGGCACGGCGCCGCCCCGTGGATCATCGCGCGCATCGAGGACAGGTCGTAGCGGGTGCGTTCGGCCTCGGGCAGCGCCAGCAGCCTGGAGAACTGGGTCGGTACCAGGTGGCTGTGGGTCACCCGGTGCCGCTCGACCAGCCGCAGCATCTCGGCGGGCGACCAGCCGTCCATCAGCACCGCCGGATGGCCCAGCTGGATGGAGATGACCACGAAGTTCAGCACCGCGGTGTGATAGAGCGGCGACCCGCACAGGTGCACGTGCCCGTCGTGCGGGGCCAACCCGAAGATGCCGAAGAACCAGATCGCGGTGCCCGGCACGTCGTCCGGGTCGGCACCGGTGAGCGGGCGGCGGACACCCTTGGGGCGGCCGGTGGTGCCCGAGGTGTAGAGCATCGGCCCGCCCATGGTCCGCGACCCGGGCCGCCCGGGTGGCTGGTCGGCGCCCAGTTCGGCGAGCGGGCGGAAACCGGGCACCTCACCGACCGCGAACCGCGCCCCGGCGGGCAGCCCCGCCTGCTCGGCGGCCGCCGAGGCCACCTCGGCGAAGCGCTCGTGCGCCACGAACGCCTTGGCGCCGCTGTCGGACAGGATGTAGGCCACCTCCGGCCTGACCAGGTGCCAGTTCACCGCGACGATGTAGAGCCCGGTCTGCAGCGCGGCGAAGTGCACCGCGAGCATCTCCGCGCAGTTCGGCATCATCAGCACGATGGCGTCGCCGGCCCGCAGCCCCATCTGGTGGAGCCCGCGCGCGTACCGGTCCGCGGCGGCGGCCAGCTCGCCGTAGCTGACCGTGCCGCCGCCCGGGTCGACGACGGCCGGGCGGTCCGGCTCCTGGCCGGCGATGTTCCACAGTCCCAGAGCGGTCACGGTGCTGCCCCTGTCCGTGCCGGGCTCCCGAGCTTGTCCCGGGCCGGCACTCGGCCCCAAACTAGAACGAGTTTCACTCGCTGACAAGGTGGTGCGACGCGGGGCCCACAGCGTCGGCGACGGCCGTCAGCCGCTCGGCGTCCGGGCAGCCGACGATCAGCATGTCCACCCCGGACGCCTCCCAGCGGGCCACCCCGGCGCGCACCTGGTCGGCCGTCCCGATGATCGCGGTGTCGGCGATCAGCTCGTCCGGCACGGCGGCGGCCGCCTCGGCGCGGCGCCCGGCCTGGAAGTGGGCGCCGATCTCGGCCACCGCCTCGGCGTAGCCCATCCGGGAGAACACGTCGGCGTGGAAGTTCTGCCCCGGCGCGCCCATGCCGCCCAGGTACAGCGCCATGGTCTGCTTGAGCCCGGCGACCACGGCGGCGGGGTCGTCGGTGACCACCACCGAGCAGCTCGCCGCGACGGTGAACTCCGCGCGCCGGCGGCGGGCACCGGGGCGGGCCATACCGTCGGCAAGCCACTGCTGGTACATCGGCCCGAGCCGGGGCGAGTAGTAGATGGCCAGCCACCCGTCGGCGATCTCGCCGGTCATCGCCACGTTCCTCGGGCCCTCGGCGCCGAGCCAGATGGGCAGGTCAGCGCGGAGTGGGTGGGTGATCGGGCGCAGCGGTTTGCCCAGCCCGACCGCGCCGGGGCCGGTGTAGGGCAGCGGGTAGTGCGGCCCGTCGTTGCGCACCGGCGCCTCCCTGGCCAACACCTGGCGCACGATCGACACGTACTCCCGGGTGCGGGCCAGCGGTCGGCCGAACGGCCCGCCGTACCAGCCCTCCACGACCTGCGGGCCGGAGACGCCGAGCCCGAGCACGGCCCGCCCGCCGGACAGGTGGTCCAGGGTCAGCGCGTGCATGGCGCACGAGGTCGGGGTGCGCGCGGACAGCTGGGCGACCGACGTGCCGAGCAGCACCCGCTCGGTGCGCGATCCCCACCAGGCCAGCGGGGTGAACGCGTCCGACCCCCAGGACTCGGCGGCGAACACCGCGTCGAAGCCGGCCCGCTCGGCGGCCAGCACCAGCTCGGCCGCCCCCGTCGGCGGGCCGGCACCCCAGTACCCGAGCTGCAGTCCCAGCCGCATCGCGGTCTCCTTCCGGCGGTCCCCGGCGAACACCGGGCGCCGGCCCATCTTGCCAGGCGAATCGAGAACCTGTTCTACTTGGCCGATGGTCGCCACCGAAGCGCCGATGTCGGCACCGCTGGAGTTGGGGTTCGACTACACGCGCTCACTCGGCCCGGTCCTGTCCCGGTTCGTCACCGCACTGCGGGACCGCCGGGTGGAAGGCGTGCGCGGGTCCGACGGCCGGGTGCACGTGCCACCGGCGGAGTACGACCCGGTCACCGGGGCGCCGCTGTCCGAACCGGTCGAGGTCGCCAGTGTGGGCACCGTGCTGACCTGGTCCTGGATGCCCACGCCGATGGAGGGCCAGCCGCTGGACCGCCCGTTCGGCTGGGCGCTGGTCCGCCTGGACGGCGCGGACACCGCACTGCTGCACGCCGTCGACGCCGGCGACCCGGCCCGGATGCGCACCGGAATGCGGGTCCGGATCCGCTGGGCCGAGCAGACCGTCGGGCACATCACCGACATCGCCTGCTTCGAACCACTGGACAACCCCGTGAGTGGCGATGGCCGCGATGGCGACGATCGCCACTCACGACCTCCGACCAGCGAGAACCCAGTCACGATGATCACTACGCCGGTGCACCTGCACTACCGGCACTCCGCGTCCCTGGAGGAGAGCCGCTACCTGCGCGGACTGAAACGGGGCCGGCTGCTCGGCCAGCGCTGCCCGGAGTGCGGCAAGGTCTACATCCCGCCGCGCGGCGCCTGCCCCACCGACGGCGTGCCCACCGAGGAAGAGGTCGAACTGCCGGACACCGGCACGGTCACCACGTTCTGCATCGTCAACGTGCCGTTCCTCGGCCAGCGCATCACACCGCCGTACGTGTCCGCCTACGTGCTGCTGGACGGGGCGGACATCCCGCTCATGCACCTGGTGTTGGGCTGCGCCGCCGACGAGGTGCGGATGGGCATGCGGGTGACGGCGCAGTGGCGGCCCCGGGAGGAGTGGGGCAGCACGCTGGGCAACATCGACCACTTCCGCCCCAGCGGTGAGCCGGACGCGGAGTTCGAGTCGTACGCGGAGTACCTGTGATGAGTACCTTTCCCGAGGTCGCCGTGGTCGGGTTCGCCCAGTCCCCGCAGGTACGGGAGACCACCGGCACCACCAACGGCGTCGAGATGTTGGTCCCGGTGTTCCAGCGGGTGCTGGCCGCGACCGGGCTGTCCCGCCGCGAGGTGGGGTTCTGGTGCTCCGGGTCGTCGGACTACCTGGCCGGGCGGGCGTTCTCCTTCGTCTCCGCGGTGGACGCCATCGGGGCGCTGCCGCCGATCGCCGAGTCGCACGTGGAGTCGGACGCGGCCTGGGCGCTCTACGAGGCGTGGGTGAAGATCCGCACCGGCGAGGTGGACACCGCGCTGGTGTACGGCTTCGGCAAGTCCAGCGCGGGTGACCTGCGCCGGGTGCTCGCGCTGCAGCTGGACCCGTACCTGGTGGCGCCGCTCTGGCCGGACTCGGTGAGCATCGCCGCGTTGCAGGCGCGCCTCGGCATCGACGCCGGGCTGTGGAGCGAGAAGGAGATGGCGGAGGTCGCCGCCCGCAGCCGCGCCGACGCCGCCGCCAACCCGAGCGCCCAGCTGCGTGACCCGGTGGACCCGACCGCCCTGCTGGACACCCCGTACCTGGCCGACCCGCTGCGCGCGCACGACTGCGCACCGATCACCGACGGCGCCGCCGCGATCGTGCTCGCCGCCGGCCACCGGGCCCGCGAGCTCTGTGCACGGCCGGCCTGGATCACCGGGCTGGAGCACCGGGTGGACTCCCCCGCACTCGGCGCCCGCGACCTCACCCGGGCCCCGTCCGCCGGGGCGGCCGCCGCCGCGGCGGGCATCGACGGCGTCCAGGTCGCCGAACTGGCGACCCCGTTCACCTCGCAGGAGCTGCTGCTGCGCCGCGAGCTCGGACTGGCCGACGACGTGGTGATCAACCCGTCCGGCGGCCCGCTGTGCGGCAACCCGATGTTCGCCGGCGGGTTGGTCCGGATCGGCGAGGCGGCGTCCCGGGTCCTGGACGGCGGAGCGCAGCGGGTGCTCGGGCACGCCAGCAACGGCCCGCTGCTGCAGCAGAACCTGATCTGCGTGATGGAGGGGCGTTAGCCATGGCTGAGCTGGCCGCGGTGCTCGGCACCGGGCAGACCAAGCACACCTCGAAGCGCACCGACGTCTCGATGGGCGGGCTGTGCCGGGAGGCCATCGACCGCGCGCTGGCCGACGCGCGGGTCGGCTGGGACGAGGTCGACGCGGTGGTGCTGGGCAAGGCGCCGGACCTGTTCGAGGGCGTGATGATGCCCGAGCTGGCGCTGGCCGACGCGATCGGCGCCACCGGCAAACCGCTGCTGCGGGTGCACACGGCCGGTTCGGTGGGCGGCTCCACCGCTGTGGTGGCGGCGAGTCTGGTGCAGGCCGGGGTGCACCGGCGGGTGCTGGCGGTCGCGTTCGAGAAGCAGTCCGAGTCCAACGCGATGTGGGCGCTGTCCATCGCGGTGCCGTTCAGCATGCCGGTGAACGCCGGCGCGGGCGGCTACTTCGCGCCCCACGTGCGGTCCTACATCCGCCGCTCCGGCGCACCGGAGCACGTGGGCGCGATGGTCGCGGTGAAGGACCGGCGCAACGGCGCGCGCAACCCGTACGCCCACCTGCACCAGCCGGACATCACGCTGGAGTCGGTCATGTCGTCGACCATGCTGTGGGACCCGATCCGCTACGACGAGACCTGCCCGTCCTCGGACGGCGCCTGCGCGATGCTGATCGGCGACGAGGCCGCCGGTGACGCCGCGCTCGCGGCCGGTGCCCAGCCGGCCTGGATCCACGCCACCGCGATGCGCACCGAACCCACCGTCGCGGTCGGGCGCAACCACGCGAACCCGCAAGCCGGCCGGGACGCCGCCGCCGCACTGTGGGCCAAGGCGGGCATCACCGACCCGCTGAACGAGATCGACGTGGCGGAGATCTACGTGCCGTTCTCCTGGTTCGAACCGATGTGGCTGGAGAACCTGGGCTTCGTACCGGTCGGCGAGGGTTGGAAGCTGACCGAGGCGGGCGGCACCGAGATGGGCGGCCAGCTGCCGGTGAACCCGTCCGGCGGAGTGCTCTCGTCCAACCCGATCGGCGCCTCCGGGCTGCTGCGGTTCGCCGAGTCGGCGATGCAGGTCATGGGCCGCGCGGGCGACCACCAGGTCGACGGGGCGCGCACCGCGCTCGGTCACGCCTACGGCGGCGGGTCGCAGTTCTTCTCCATGTGGGTGGTGGGTTCAGCCAAGCCGACGGCTCGGCGCACCAGTACGGACGAACCGGGGGTAGGACGATGAAGTTCACCGTTGCGGTCGCGATGTGCCCGCTGAATCAGCTCGTCGAACTGGCCCGCACCGCCGAGCGCTGCGGCTACCACGGCATCGCGCTGCCCGACTCGATCTTCTACTCCGAGCAGGTGTCCGCCCGGTACCCCTACACCCCGGACGGTTCCCGGATGTGGACCGCGAACACCCCGTGGGTGGATCCGCTCATCGCCGCCGGCGCGATGGGCGCGGTCACCGAGCGGATCCGGTTCTGCACGCAGGTACTGAAGCTCGGCTCCCGGCAGCCGCTGCCGCTGGCCCGCCAGGTCAACTCGATCGCGGCGCTCACCGGCAACCGGTTCACCCTCGGCGTGGGCCTGGGCTGGTCACCCGAGGAGTTCGAATGGTGCGGCGTGCCGTTCGAGCACCGGGGTCGGCGCGCCGACGAGTTCCTGGACGTGCTGCGGCTGGTGCTCGGCGGCGGCATGGTCGCCCACCACGGTGAGTTCTACGACTTCGACGAGCTGCAGATGAGCCCGACGCCGACCGAGCAGGTGCCGATCATCGTCGGCGGCCACAGCGACGCCGGCCTGCGCCGCGCGGCCCGCTACGACGGCTGGTCCTCGGCGATGATCCGGTTCGACGACCTGCGCGACACCATCGGCAAGCTGGACGCGATGCGCGCCGAGTGCGGCCGGGCGGACGCGCCGTTCGAGATCCAGTCGGTCTGTGTGGACCGCTTCGGGCTGGACGGCTACCAGCGGCAGGCCGAGATCGGTGTCACCGACGCGACGGTCGTCCCGTGGGCGTTCGACGGGCTCGGCTTCGACAGCGACCTGCGCTCCAAGCAGGACAGCCTCGAGCGGTTCGCCGACGTGATCCTGGACGGGATGGGGGTTCGATGAAGGTGGACTGGTCCGGCCCGGAGGACGAGCACCCGGCGCGCACCGCCTCCCGCCGCTCGATGGACGCGGTGTCGCGCGGGGCCAAGCAGGACTGGCTCGCGCTGTTCGCGCCGGACGCGGTGGTACAGGACCCGGTCGGCCCGTCGATCTTCGACCCGGACGGCACGGGCCACCACGGGCACACCGCGCTGGCCGCGTTCTGGGACGCCACAATCGGCAACGCTGAGCGCATCGAGTTCGCCGTCCGCGACTCCTTCGCCGCCGGCGACGAGGTGGCCAACGTCGGCACGATCACCACGTACCTGCCTGGCGAGCAGTGCCTGGACGCCGAGGGCGTGTTCGTCTACCGGGTCGGGCCGGACGGGTTGATCCGCTCGCTGCGCGCGTTCTGGGAGTTCGACCGCGCCATGAAGACCCTGCGCCCCGCCTAGTGCCCGGTGAGCGGCGAGTGGTCCTCTGGGACCACTCGCCACTCACGAGTGCTGACCTGCGCGGATCCGGTTGCGGGGAACAGGGCTGCCCCTCCTGCCGTTGGCTTCGGTGACGAAGGTCGACAACGGGGAGGACACCGGCATGGCGGCAATGGATGTGGCGCAGCGCGAGGAGTTCCTGGCGGCGGTGCATGTCGGAGCGCTCAGCGTCGCGCGGTCGGACGGGCCGCCGCTGACGGTGCCGGTCTGGTACCAGTACGAGCCGGGCGGCGAGGTCCGGGTGCAGACCGGGCCGGAGTCGCTGAAGTTCCGGCTGCTGGACAGCGCCCGGGAGTTCAGCCTGCTGGTGCAGGAGGAGACGCCGCCGTACAAGTACGTGAGCGTGTCCGGGCCGGTTGTGTCCATCGAGTCCGACACCACCCAGCCGGACCGGGAGGCGATGGCGCGGCGCTACTTCGACGGCGACGCGCTGGACGGCTACCTCAAGGCGATCGAGGGCAGCCAGATCGTGACGCTGCACATGCGGCCCCGGCGCTGGTACTCGACGGACCACAGCTGATCGGGTAGCGGGTTCAGCGGCGACAATGGATCCTTTGCTTTGCGTACCTGAACTGTTCATGCGGACGTAAAGCAAACTCACTGATCACCGGGTCACGATTGGGCGACAGACGCTCGAGCCGACTGGGGTATTCTGAATGCACAGACCATCAATTTTGTCGGTGCGGGCAGCCCTGGCGGCCGGCGTCGCGTCACTGCTTTTTCTCAGTTCCGCATGTGCCTCGTCCGGCGGCTCTGGAAATGCGGGCGTTCCCCCTACCAGCACCGCCCCCACCGGTCGTCATGTGTTACTGATCTCAGTAGACGGATTGCACCAGTCGGATCTTGCGTGGTATGTAGCCCACCGTCCGCGGTCGGCGCTCGCCGCCCTGACCCAGTCGGGGACCGAATACCCGCAGGCGAGTACTTCGTTTCCCTCGGACTCGTTTCCCGGCACAGTTGCCCAGGTGACCGGCGGCCACCCGGCCACCACAGGCGTCTACTACGACAACAGCTATTCCCGCGCGCTGCTCCCGGCCGGGACCACCTCCTGCCCGGCCAATGCACCGACCGGGGCCGACGTCGAGTTCGACGAGACGATCGACCGGAATCCCAAGGCCCTGGACGCCGGCCAGGGCCTGAGCAAGCTCCCGGACGATGTTCTGCAGATGACCGGTCAGCCGCAAGGCCTTATCGACCCAGCCAAGTTACCGGTCGACCCTAAGACCTGCAGGCCAATGCTTCCGCACCAGTACATGCAGGTGAACACAATTTTCGAGGTCGCCAGGGCACACAATCTGCGCACCGCCTGGTCCGACAAGCACGCCGCCTATGACATCCTGAACGGGCCATCGGGCACCGGTGTACAAGATCTGTTCACGCCGGAGATCAATAGTGAGGCCCCGGCGCTACCAGCGGGCGGCGACTGGACGACCGACAACCTCAAGACGCAGGAGTACGACGGCCGGAAGGTTCAGGCCGTGGTCAATGAGCTCGACGGATACGATCACTCCCGTGCCACGAAGGTTGGTGTGCCCGCCATCTTCGGGATCAATTTTCAATCGGTTTCCACAGCGGAGAAACTGCCGACATCCGACGGCCAGGCCGGCGGATACGGGCCTGACGGAGTAACGCCGGGACCACTTCTGTCAAATGCTCTCGACTTCGTCGATGGGCAGCTCGCCACATTCACCCGCGAAATCGACGCCCAGCAGCTCACCGGCAGCACGACGATCATCCTGTCGTCCAAACATGGTCAATCCCCCATGAACCCGGCCGCGCTCACTCGCATCGACGATACCCCGATCCTTGACGGCCTCAACGCCGCTTGGGCGGCAGCCCACCCAGGTGCAGGAAAGTTGGTCGTGCATTCCACCGACGACGACGGAATGTTGTTGTGGCTTGCCGACCATTCCCAGGCAGCGGCCGATTTCGCGCGCACCTTCCTGCTCGCACAGTCCGGTTCCGGCAACGACATCAGTGACAAGGCCCGCCAATTCTCCTCCGCCGGACTCAGCGAGATCGAGGCAGGCCAGGCGGCGGCAACATACTTTCACGCCACGCCAGGAGACGCTCGAGTTCCCGACATCGTCGGGATCGCACAGAACGGCACCGTCTATACCGGAGGAAAGAGCAAGATTGCTGAACACGGCGGCACTGATGCCCAGTCCCGGAACGTACCGATCCTGATCAGCGGGCCCGGAGTTGAACGCGGGCGGTCCAATCCCGCCCCGGTCGAGACAACGCAGATAGCGCCGACCGTCCTCACTGCGCTCGGGCTCGATCCCGGCGAGTTGCAGGCGGTCGACCGCGAGCACACCAGCTCACTCCCTCGCTGAGGTTCGCCGGAACGCCGCGCTCGGGCCTCAACGCGTTCAACCCGGGGTGAGGTACTCCGGGAACTGCCCCGGGTAGGTGTCGAGTACCGGGAGCACGGGGTCAGTGGTCGTGGAGGATGACGCCGCGGATGTTGCGGCCGGCGTGCATGTCGGCGTAGGCCTGGTTGACCTCGTCGAGCCGGTACGTCGTGGTGATCAGCTCGTCCAGCTTGAGCCGCCCGGCCCGGTACATCCCGGCCAGCCGGGTGATCTCGTAGGGCGGCGTGCCCATCCCGAAGATCACGCCCTGGATCCGCTTCTGCATCATCGACAACAGCCACAGGTTGATCGGCAGACCCTCGTCCTTGATGTCGCCGATGCCGGTCACCACGACGGTGCCGAACTTGCCGATCGCGTTGACCGCCTGCGCCACGTGCTCGCCGGTGGTGACGCCGACGGTCACGATCGCCGAGTGCGCGCCCTGCCCGCCGGTCACCGAGCGGGCGAAGTCGGCCGCCTCGTTGATGTCGGCGAAGCTCTCGGTGGCGCCGAACTGGGCGGCGGACTCCCGCTTGAACGCCACCGGGTCGACCGCGATCACGTGCGCCGCGCCGCGCGCCGAAGCGGCCTGCACCGCGTTCATGCCGACCCCGCCGGTACCCATCACGATCACCGTGTCGCCGGCGGAGACCTCGGCGCCGTACTCGGCGGAGCCCCACCCGGTCGGCACCCCGCAGGACAGCAGCGCGGCGACCTGGAACGGGATGTCGTCGTCGATCCTGGTCAGCGAGTACTCGGGCACCACGGCGTGCTCGGCGAACGTACCCACCATGGTCATCTGGCCGGCGTCGACGCCGTCCACGTGGGCCCGGAAGGTGCCGTCCGTCATGGACCCGGCCAGCGCGTACATGCCCAGGTCACAGAGGTTGCCCCGACCCGAGGAGCACGGCCCGCAGCGCCCGCAGGACGGTACGAACTGCGCCACCACGCGATCGCCGACCGCCAGCGAGCGGACCCCGGGACCGACCGCCTCGACCACCCCGGCACCCTCGTGACCCCCGATCAGCGGCAGCTTGCCGATCGGCATGTCCCCGGTCGACGCGTGGTCGTCGGAGTGGCACAGCCCGGCGGCGACGAACCGCACCAGCACCTCGTTCGCCGCCGGGTCGTCCAACTCGACGTCCACGACCTGCCACTTGCCCGGCTGTTCCAGCAGCGCCGCCGCCCGCGTCCGCATCAGCGCCCCCGTCCGTAGTTCACCGGGAACTCCTTGATGCCGTTGAGCCAGCCGGAGCGCAGCCGGCGCTCCGGGCCGGCGCGGCTGATGTCCGGCATGTGCTCGGCGATCGCGTTGAAGATGAGGTCGATCTCCAGCCGGGCCAGACTCGCGCCCAGGCAGAAGTGTGCGCCGCTGCCGCCGAAGCCGAGGTGCGGGTTCGGGTCGCGGCCGATGTCGAAGCGCTCCGGCGCATCGAACACCGTCTCGTCGAAGTTGGCCGAGCTGTAGAAGATGCCGACCCGCTGCCCGGCCTTGATCTGCTGGCCACCGAGCTCGGCGTCCACCTTCGCGGTGCGCTGGAATGCCACCACCGGGGTCGCCCACCGGACGATCTCGTCGGCCGCCGTGGCCGGTCGGTCCGCCTTGTACCGCTCCCACTGCTCGGGGTTGTCCAGCAGCGCCATCATGCCGTGGGTGATCGCGTTGCGGGTGGTCTCGTTGCCGGCCACCGCGAGCAGCAGCACGAAGAAGCCGAACTCGTCGGCGTTCAGCCCGCGCCCGTCGACGTCGGCCTGCACGAGCTTCGTGACGATGTCGTCCATCGGGCAGCGCTTGCGCTCCTCGGCCATCGCCATCGAGTAGCCCAGCAGCTCGACCGCCGCGGTCTCCGGCTCGACCTCGTACTCGGGGTCGTCGTAGGCGATCATCTGGTTGGACCACTCGAAGATCTTGCGGCGGTCGTCCTGGGGCACCCCGAGCAGCTCGGCGATGGCCTGCAGCGGCAGCTCACAGGCCACGTCGGTGACGAAGTCCCCGGTGCCCTCGGACAGCGCGGTGTGCATGATCTGCTGCGCGCGTTCGGCCAGTGCGTCGCGCAGGCCGTCCACCGCGCGCGGGGTGAAGCCCCGGGACACGATGCGACGCAACGCGGTGTGCTGCGGCGGGTCATTGTTGATCATGATGAACCGCTGCATGTCGATCTGCTCGCGGGTGGTGCCCTCGCCGAGCCGGATGATCGCGGAGTTCTCCCAGGTCGAGTAGACGTCGCTGTTGCGCGACACCTCCTTGACGTCGGAGTGTCTGCTCACCACCCAGAAGCCCTCGTCGTCGAAGCCCGCACTGCCCCGCCGCTGGGCGTTCCACCAGACCGGCGCGGAGCGGCGCAGCTCGGCGAACTCGGCCAGCGGCACCCGCTCGGCGTACAGGTCAGGGTCGGTGAAGTCGAAGCCTTCGGGGATCCGTGCAACGACCACGGCTACCTCCTGCCACGGTGGTACGTGAAACACGTTCTAGTTCCAGTCAAGCACACCGGCCCGACCGCGTGAACCCCTCGACCGGCACCGGGTTGTCGCTAACAAGAACGTGTTCTACCTTTGTGCTGATCCGGTCGCGGGTGAGTCTGTCAGTCCGCCTCGACCAGTCTCGGGGAGGAGACCGATGGGCAGTCCGGTGATCGTGGCGGCGGCACGGACGCCGATCGGGCGCCGCCGCGGGGTGCTGTCCGGGCTGCATGCCGCGGAGATCCTGGGCGTCGCCCTGCGCGGCGTGCTCGATCGAGGCGGCGTCGACCCGGCGCTCGTGGAGCAGGTCATCGGTGGCTGCGTCACCCAGGCCGGCGAGCAGTCCAACAACATCACCCGGACCGCCTGGCTGCACGCCGGCCTGCCGGAGGCGACCGGTGCGACCACGGTGGACTGCCAGTGCGGTTCCGCGCAGCAGGCCACCCACCTGGTCGCCGGGCTGATCGCCACCGGGGCCATCGACGTCGGCGTCGCGTGCGGGGTCGAGGCGATGAGCCGGGTGCCGCTGCGGGCCAACATCGGCGACGGCGCGGGGATGCCCCGCCCGGACTCCTGGGACATCGACCTGCCCAACCAGTACCTGGCCGCCGAGCGGATCGCCACCCGCCGAGGGCTCACCCGCGCCCAGGTCGACCAGTTCGGGCTGCGGTCGCAGAACCGGGCGGCGGCGGCCTGGGCGGAGGGCCGGTTCGACCGTGAGGTGGTGCCGGTGCCGGCCGCCGGCGGGACGGTGACCCGGGACGAGGGGTTGCGGGACACCAGCCTGCCGGCGCTGGCCGGGCTCAAACCGGTGCTGCCCGACGGCCTGCACACCGCGGGTACCTCGTCGCAGATCTCCGACGGCGCGGCTGCCGTGGTGTTGATGGACGAGGACCGGGCCAAGGAGCTGGGGCTGCGCCCCCGGGCGCGGATCCTGGCCCAGTGCCTGGTGGGCGCCGAGCCGTACTACCACCTGGACGGGCCGGTCCGGGCCACCGAACGGGTGCTGGAACGCACCGGCATGAAGATCGGCGACCTGGACCTGTTCGAGGTCAACGAGGCCTTCGCCTCGGTGGTGCTGTCCTGGGCGGCGGTGCACGAGCCCGACCCGGAGCGCGTCAACGTCAACGGCGGCGCCATCGCGCTCGGGCACCCGGTCGGCAGCACCGGTACCCGGCTGATCACCACCGCGCTGCACGAGCTGGAGCGCCGGGACGCGACCACCGCGCTGGTCACCATGTGCGCTGGCGGTGCGCTGTCCACCGGCACCATCCTGGAGCGCCTCTGATGCCGGAGCCTGGCACCGGGTTGGCGCTCGGGTTGGACGGCGCGGTCGTGCTGGTCACCGGGGGCGGCCGGGGCGTCGGGGCCGGCATCGCGGCGTCGTTCCGGCGGGCCGGGGCGACCGTGGTGACCTGCGGGCGCACCACTCCCCCGGCTCCCGCCGACGAGTTCATCCGCTGTGACGTGCGCGAGCCGGACCAGGTCAGCGCGCTCATCGACGAGATCGTGGCCCGGCACGGCCGGCTCGACGTACTGGTGAACAACGCCGGCGGGTCGCCACCGGTGCCCGCCGCCGACGCCTCGCCGCGCTTCTCCGCCGGCGTGCTGCAGTTGAACCTGCTCGCGCCGCTGCTGGTGTCGCAGGCCGCCAACGCGGTCATGCAGCGGCGGGCCGGCGGCGGCGCGATCGTCATGGTCAGCAGTGTCAGCGGCCGCCGCCCCTCCCCCGGTACCGCCGCCTACGGTGCAGCGAAGGCCGGCCTGGAGAACCTCACCGCCACCCTGGCCGTGGAATGGGCGCCGAAGGTGCGGGTCAACGCGCTGGCGGTGGGTCTGGTCCGCACCGAGCAGGCCCACCTGCACTACGGCGACGAGGCCGGCATCGCCGCGGTGGGCGCCACGGTGCCGCTGGGCCGGCTCGCCGAGCCCGCCGAGGTCGGTGCCTGCGCGGTGTTCCTGGCTTCGCCGCTTGCCTCCTATGTCACCGGGGCCACCCTCGCGGTGCACGGCGGCGGTGAGCGGCCGGCGTTCCTGGCGGCGGCCACCGCCCAGGTCCCGGAAGGAGCGCCGGCGTGAGCGGGCTGTGCGCGGGGCGGGTGGTCATCGTGACCGGCGCCGGCCGGGGACTGGGTAGGGCGCATGCACTGGCCTTCGCCGCCGAGGGGGCCCGGGTGGTGGTCAACGACGTCGGCGCCGCACTGGACGGCTCCGGTGGTTCGGCCGGGCCGGCCGCCGAGGTGGTGGCCGAGATCCGCGCGGCGGGTTGCGAGGCCGTCGCGGACGGCGAGGACGTGGCCGACTGGGCCGGCGCGGCGCGGTTGGTGGCGCACGCGGTCGGCGAGTTCGGCCGCCTCGACGTGTTGGTGAACAACGCCGGCATCCTGCGCGACCGGATGGTGGTCAGCCTGGACGAGGGCGAGTGGGACGCGGTGCTGCGGGTGCACCTGAAGGGCCACGCCGCGACCCTGCACCACGCCGCCGCGCACTGGCGGGCCCGGGGCAAGGCCGGCGAACCGGTGGACGCCCGGGTGGTCAACACCAGTTCCGGTGCCGGCCTGTTGGGCAGCGTCGGCCAGGGCAGCTACTCGACGGCGAAGGCCGGCATCCTCGGGTTGACCATGGTCGCGGCCGCCGAGCTGGCCCGCTACGGCGTGACGGTGAACGCGATCGCCCCGGCGGCCCGGACCCGGATGACCGAGCGGGCCTTCGCCGACGCGATGACGGCCCCCGAGCGGGGCGCGTTCGACGCGATGGCACCGGAGAACGTGTCACCGCTGGTGGTGTGGCTGGGCAGCACCGAGTCCCGCGAGGTGACCGGGCGGGTGTTCGAGGTGGACGGTGGCCGGATCGTGGTCGCCGACGGCTGGCGGCGTGGTCCGTCGGTCGATCAGGGGCGCCGGTGGACGCCGGGCGAGCTCGGCGACGTGGTGCCGAAGCTGCTCGCCGAGGCCACCGCGCCCGAGCCGGTATACGGGAGCTGACATGGGTATCAGTACGCGCCGCGACGGCCCCGTCGCACTGGTCACCATCGACCATCCGCCGGTCAACGCGCTGCCGGTGGCGGCCTGGTTCGACCTGGCCACCGTGCTCCGCGAAGCCGGCGACGACCCGGCGACGCACGTGGTGGTGCTGCGTGCCGAGGGACGCGGGTTCTGCGCCGGGGTGGACATCAAGGAGCTGCAACGCGACCCGGGCCACCAGGCGCTGGTCGGGGTGAACCGGGGCTGCGCGGCGGCGTTCGGCGCGGTGTACGACTGCGCGGTGCCGGTGGTGGCCGCAGTGCACGGGTTCTGCCTGGGCGGCGGGATCGGTCTGGTGGGCAACGCCGACGTGGTGCTGGCCGCTGAGGACGCCACCTTCGGGCTGCCCGAGGTGGACCGCGGTGCGCTGGGCGCGGCCACCCACCTGGCCCGGTTGGTGCCGCAGCACCTGCTCAGGGCGCTGTACTTCACCGCGCGCACCGTCACCGCCGCCGAGCTGTACCGGCACGGTTCGGTGCTGGACGTGGTGCCCCGCGCCGAGCTGGACGCGGCCGCGCTGGCGGTGGCCGCCGAGATCGCCGCCAAGGACACCCGGGTGATCCGGGCGGCGAAGGAGGCGCTTAACGGGATCGACCCGCAGCCGGTGCGCCGCAGCTACCGCTTCGAGCAGGGCTTCACCTACGAGCTCACCCTGACCGGCGCCGGGGACGAGGCGCGGAGCCGGTTCGCCAACGGCGCGGCCGCGACCCCGACCACCGCCCCCGGGGAGCGGTGATGCGGGACAAACGGATGTCGGCCGCCGAGGTGGTCGCCGAGCTGGCCGACGGGATGACCGTCGGGATCGGCGGCTGGGGCTCACGCCGCAAGCCGATGGCGCTGGTCCGGGCGATCCTGGCCTCGCCGCTGCGGGATCTGACCGTGGTCTCCTACGGCGGTCCCGACCTGGGCCTGCTCTGCGCGGCGGGCAAGGTTCGCCGGGCGGTGTTCGGCTTCGTCACGCTGGACACCATCCCCTACGACCCGCACTTCTCCCGGGCGCGCCAGGACGCGGCGATCGCGGTCCGTGAGCTCGACGAGGGCATGCTGCAGTGCGGGCTGCGGGCCGCCGCGCACCGGTTGCCGTTCCTGCCGATCCGGGCCGGGCTGGGCTCGGACGTACTCACCCTGGACCCGTCGCTGCGGACCGTCCGGTCACCTTACGACGACGGCGAGGAGCTGATCGCGATGCCGGCGTTGCCGCTGGACGCCGCGCTGGTGCACCTCAACCGGGCCGACCGGCACGGCAACGCGCAGTACCTCGGGCCGGACCCGTACTTCGACGACCTGTTCTGCCTGGCCGCGCGCCGCAGGTACGTGTCCTGCGAACGGATCGTGCCGACCGCCGAGCTGACCGGCGCGCCGCCGCAGACCATGCTGCTGAACCGGATGATGGTCGACGGCGTGGTCGAGGCGCCGGGCGGGGCACACCCGACCAGCTGCGTGCCCGACTACGGCCGCGACGAGGCGTTCCAGCGGCACTACGCCGAGGCCTCCCGCGACCCGGCCGCGTGGTCCGGCTTCGCCGAGCGGTTCCTCACCGGCGGCGAGAACGCCTACCGGGCCGCGGTCGAGGAGTGGGCGGTATGAGCGCGGTGAGCAGGGCCGAGGTGTGTGTGGCCGCGTGCGCCGACCTGTTCGCCGACGACGGTGAGATCCTCGCCTCGCCGATGGGGTTGATCCCCTCGCTCGGTGCCCGGTTGGCCCGGCTGACCAGCGCGCCCGAGCTGCTGCTGTCGGACGGCGAGGCGACGCTGCTCGGCCCGGACGGTGCGCCGGAGGGCTGGCTGCCGTTCCGCCAGGTGTTCGACGTGGTCGCGTACGGGCGCCGGCACGTGGTGATGGGCGCCAACCAGGTGGACCGCTACGGCAACCAGAACATCTCCTGCATCGGAGCGCACGAGCGCCCGGCGCGCCAGCTGCTCGGCATGCGCGGCGCACCCGGCAACACCGCCAACCACCGCACCAGCTACTGGGTGCCCCGGCACTCCCGGCGGGTGCTGGTCGAGGCGGTGGACGTGGTGTCCGGCGTCGGCCACGACCGGGCGCGAGCCGTGGGGTTGCGGTTCCACGACGTGTACCGCGTGGTGACCAACCTGGCGGTGTTCGACTTCGGCACGCCGGACGGCGCGATCCGGCTGCGCTCGGTGCACCCCGGGGTGGACGTCGATGAGGTGGTCGCGCAGACCGGGTTCCCGGTGCGCACCGACGGTGTCCCGGCAAGTCGCACCCCGTCGCCGACCGAGCTGGAACTGCTGCGCACGGTGCTCGACCCGGACGGCCGGCGGGAGAAGGAGGTTCCCTCGTCATGAGCGGGCCCAGGTTGGAGACCGCACTCACGAAGCTGGTCGGCGTGCGGCACCCTGTGGTGCAGACCGGGATGGGCTGGGTCGCCGGTCCCCGGCTGGTCGGCGCCGTCGCCGAGGCCGGCGGGCTGGGCATTCTCGCCTCGGCGACGATGACCTACCCGGAGCTGGCCGCCGCCATCCGGGACACCAAGCAGCGCACCGCCGCGCCGTTCGGGGTGAACCTGCGTGCGGACGCCACCGACGCCGCCGAGCGGGTGCGGCTGCTGATCGAGGAACGGGTCGCGGTGGCCTCGTTCGCGCTGGCGCCGAAGCCCGAGCTGATCACCCGGCTCAAGGACGCCGGCATCGTGGTGATCCCGTCCGTGGGCGCCGCGCGGCACGCCGAGAAGGTCGCGGCCTGGGGCGCCGACGCGGTGATCGTGCAGGGCGGCGAGGGCGGCGGGCACACCGGCGGGGTGGCCAGCACCCTGCTGCTGCCGTCGGTGGTGGACGCCGTGGACATCCCGGTGATCGCCGCCGGCGGGTTCTACGACGGGCGGGGGCTGGCCGCCGCGCTGGCCTACGGTGCCGCCGGGGTGGCGATGGGGACCCGGTTCCTGCTCACCAGGGAGAGCACGGTGCCCGACGAGGTGAAGCGGAAGTACCTGGGTTTCGGGCTGGACGGCACCGTGGTCACCAGGCGGGTGGACGGGCTGCCGCACCGGGTACTGCGCACCGAGCTGGTGGACGGACTGGAGCGGGCCGGCCGGCTGCGCGGGCTGGGCCGGGCGGTGGCCAACGCGGCGCGGTTCCGGGCGGTCACCGGGATGTCCTGGCCGACCATGCTCCGCGAGGGCCGGGCGATGCGGCACGGGCGCGACCTGACCTGGGCGCAGGTGCTGATGGCCGCGAACACCCCGATGCTGCTGCGCGCCGGTCTGGTGCAGGGCCGCACCGACGCCGGCGTGCTCGCGTCCGGCCAGGTGGTCGGGCTGCTGCACGACCTCCCCAGCTGCGCCGAGCTGATCACCGGCGTGGTCGGTCAGGCCGTCGAGATTCTCGCCCGCCTCGCCCCGCCGGTTGCCGTCGAGCACCCATGAGTCCGCTCCGCCATCGGACCATCGATGTCGGCGGCATTCGGTTGCACACAGCCGAGCAGGGCGCGGGCCCGGCCGTGGTCCTGTGTCACGGTTTTCCCGGGCTCTGGTACAGCTGGCGCAACCAGCTCCCGGTGCTCGCCGCGAACGGATTCCGCGCCATCGCGCTGGACATGCGCGGTTACGGCCGGAGCGACCGGCCGGCGGACCCCACCGACTACAACAGGGCGAACACCGTTGCGGACCTGGTCGGTCTGCTGGACGCATCGGCCATCGAGGAGGCCGTCTTCGTCGGCCATGACTTCGGCGCGGCACTGACCTGGGATCTGCCACAGTGGGCGCCGGGTCGGGTCAAGGCACTCATCCAGTTGAGCGTCCCGCGGACCGGGACCTCGGGGCGCCGGCCCAGTACGACATTCGCTGAAATCGCAACCCGGCATTTCTTTCACCTGCACTACTTCCAGGAGAAAGGGCCAGCCGACGAGGAGCTCGGCGCCAATCCCGCGCTGTTCCTCACCAAGATCTTCTGGGCGCTCAGCGGCGGGTACCGGTACCGGGACATCTTCCGGCATCCGAGCGAGGGTCGTGGCTACCTCGACGTGCTCCCCGAACCACCACCCTTGCCGTGGCCGTGGATGTCCCAGCGGGATCTCGACCACTACGCGCGGGAGTTCGCCCGGACCGGATTCACCGGCGGCCTGAACTGGTACCGCGCCGCCGACCACGTCTGGTCCGAGCGGCAGGGACTACCCGATCTGCCGATCACCGTGCCCACCACGTTCATCACCGGCGAGCGGGATCCGGTACAGCAACTGAGCGGGCCGGACCCGTTTCAGGCGATGCGGGACACGGTCCCCGGGCTGGACGGGATACACATCGTCCCGGGGGCCGGCCATTTTGTGCAGCTGGAAGCTGCCGCGGAGGTCAACGACATCATGCTCGCTTTCCTGAGCAAGTTCGCCTGACCCGAGCGGCGGCCAGGATCGAGGGTCAACCGACCGGCCCGGCGCCCGACCAGACCGGTACCGCCGATGATCCGCGCGCGGGGCATCGAGCCAACCTACTGATGGACCCTGTGAGTGTCGTGTGGTCGCACCGGACCACTCGCCTCCCACCGGCGGGGAACGGAGTCAGAGGCGCTCCAGGATGGTCACGTTCGCCTGCCCGCCGCCCTCGCACATGACCTGTAGGCCGTAGCGCCCGCCGCGCTGTTCCAGGGCGTTGAGCAGGGTGGCACACAGTTTGGTGCCGGTCGCGCCGAGTGGGTGGCCGAGCGCGATCGCACCGCCGTGGACATTGACCCGCTCCGGGTCGGCGCCGGTCTCGGCCAGCCAGGCCAGCACCACGCTGGCGAACGCCTCGTTGATCTCGAACAGGTCGATGTCGTCGATGCCCAGGCCGGCCCGGTCCAGCGCGTACCGGGTGGCCGGGATCGGCGCGGTCAGCATCAGGACCGGATCGGAACCCCGCGCGGACAGGTGGTGCACCCGGGCCCGGGGGTTGAGTCCGTGCTCGCGTACCGCCCGCGAGGACGCCACCAGCACCGCGCTGGCCCCGTCGGAGATCTGGCTGGCGGTCGCGGCGGTGACCCGCCCGCCGTCGGTCAGCGCGGCCAGCCTGGCCATCCGGGCGGCGCTGGTGTCGCGGCGCGGACCCTCGTCGAGGCTCACGGTGCCGTGCGGGGTTTCGACCGGCACGATCTCGCCGCCGAACGCGCCGCCATCGATCGCCGCGAGTGCCCGCTGGTGGCTGCGCAGCGCGTACTCCTCCATGTCGACGCGGGAGATGTCCCACCGGTGCGCGATCAGCTCCGCGGCCCGGAACTGCGAGATCTCCTCACCCCCGTAGCGCTTCTCCCAGCCGAGCGAGCCGGTGAACGGGGTGGGGAAGCCGAACTGCTCGCCGACGGTCATCGCCGCGCCGATCGGTACCGCGCTCATGTTCTGCACGCCGCCGGCCACCACGAGGTCCGCGGTCCCGCTGGCCACCGCCTGCGCGGCGAAGTGCAGCGCCTGCTGGCTCGACCCGCACTGTCGGTCCACGGTCACCCCGGGCACCTCCTCCGGCAGCCCGGCGGCCAACCATGCGGTGCGCGCGATGTCACCGGCCTGCGGGCCGACGGAGTCCACGCAGCCGAGCACCACGTCGTCCACCGCCGCCGGGTCCACCCCGGTGCGCTCGAGCAGCGCCGTCATGACGTACCCGGCCAGGTCGGCGGGGTGCACGGACGCCAGCGAACCACCCCGCCGGCAGACCGGGCTGCGCACCGCGTCGATGAGATACGCGTCCAGCATGTGCACTCCTAGGGGTGTTGGCTGCTCACCGAGACGACTTCGCCGGTGAGGTAGGACGAGTAGTCGCTGGCCAGGAACACCATCACGTTGGCCACCTCCCACGGCTCCGCCGCACGGCCGAACGCCTCCTTCGCGGCGAGCTCGTCGAGCAGTTCGGGACTGGTGACCTTGGCCAGGAACGGGTGCATCGCCAGGCTGGGCGCCACCGCGTTGACCCGGATGCCGTGCTCGGCGGCGTCCATCGCGGCGCACCGGGTCAGTGCCATCACCCCCGCCTTGGCCGCCGCGTAGTGCGCCTGCCCCGCCTGCGCGCGCCAGCCGATCACCGACGCATTGTTCACAATCACCCCGCCGCCGCCCTGCTCGACCATCCGGCGCAGCGCGGCGCGGGTGCACCGGAACGTGCCGTTCAGCGTCACGTCCAGTACCCGGTACCACTCTTCATCGGGCATCTCCAGTACCGACCGGGTACCGCCCAGCCCGGCGTTGTTCATCATCACGTCGACCCGGCCGAACGCCGCCGCCGCACCGGCCAGCAGCGCCTGCACCTGCTCCTCCACGGTGACGTCGCAGGTCAGCGCGTGCACCCGGTCACCGTGCTCGGCGCACAGCCGCTCCGCCGTCTCCCCCAACCGCCGCTCGTGGTGATCACTGACCACCACCTGGGCACCTTCCTCCAGCGCCCTGGACGCAACCGCGGAGCCGATCCCGGTACCCGCCGCCGCGGTGACCACCACGACCTTTCCGGCCAGCAGGTCGTGCCCGGGCATCACGGGCGCACCGGCCGGGGCAGCCCGAGGACGCGCTCGGCGAGGATGGTCCGCTGCACCTCGTCGGAGCCGCCGTAGATGGTGTCCGCGCGGCTGAACAGGAACAGCCGCTGCCAGCGGTCCAGGTCGTACGGCTCCCCCTGGGCGACCAGCGAACCGGCGCCGAGAACCTCCATGGCCAGCTCCCCCAGCCCGCGGTGCCAGGCCGCCCAGACCAGCTTGGACACCGACGCCACGCCGGGTGCGTCACTGCCCAGGGTGCGCCGCGCATGCGCCTGCATCACTTCGAGGCCGATGCGGGCCCGCACCAGCTTGTCGCGCAGCACCGGGTCGGCCAGCGCGCCGGTGCGCCGGGCCAGCCCCACCAGGGCGTCCAGCTCGCGGCGGAACCCGACCTGCTGACCGAGGGTGGCCACCCCACGCTCCATCGCCAGGGTGCCCAGCGCGACCCGCCACCCGTCGCCGACCGCACCCACCACCAGGTCGGCATCGGTGCGCGCGCCGGTGAAGAACACCTCGTTGAACTCGGCGGTACCGGTCAGCTGCCGGATCGGCCGAACCTCGACGCCGGGTTGGTGCATCGGCACCAGCAGGTAGGACAGGCCGCGGTGTCGTTGCTGGTCGGGATCGGTGCGGGCGAGCAGGAAGCACCAGTGCGCCACGTGCGCCAGCGACGTCCACACTTTCTGCCCGTCGATCACCCACGCCTCGCCGTCGAGGGTTGCGCGAGTACGCACGGCGGCCAGGTCGGACCCGGCGCCAGGCTCGGAGTAGCCCTGGCACCACAGCTCGCGCACCGCCACGATGCCGGGCAGGAACCGCTGTTGCTGGGCGGGCGTGCCGAAGGCGATCAGGGTCGGGCCGAGCAGCTCCTCGCCGAAGTGGTTGACCCGAGCCGGGGCGTCCGCGCGGGCGTACTCCTCGTGGAAGATCACCTGGTGGGCCAGCGGGGCGCCGGCGCCGCCGTGCTCGACCGGCCAGCCGAGGCACGTCCAGCCCGCCTCGGCCAGGTGCCGGTCCCAGGCCAGCCGCTCGTCGAACGCCTCGTGCTCCCGGCCCGGACCGCCGGCGCCGCGCAGCCCGCTGAACTCGCCGGCCAGCGCGTCGGCCAGCCAGTCCCGCACGGCCGCGCGGAACCGGTCCGGATCAGCGCGCGGATCGGCTCCCGGATCGGCCTGGAACACGTACCTGTCCGGCCGCTCCGGCAGCGCTGTACTCGGCGAGCCCATGGCCGCTACAGTACAAGAACACGTTCTAGTTGTGGAGGTGTCGTCCGAGGTGCCGACCATCCCGGGCGCGTTGGCCGAGGCGGCGCTGCGGTGGCCGGACGGACCGGCGCTGATCGACGGCGAGGTCCGGCTGACCTGGTCGGAGCTGGCCGAGCAGGTGCACCAGGTGGCCCGGTTCTTCGCCGCCGAAGGGGTACGGCCGGGTCACCGGGTGGCCGTGCAGGCCCCGAACAGCTGGCACTGGGTACTCGCCGCGCTCGGCGCCCTGTGCACCGGCGCCGAACTGGTCCCGGTCAGCACCCGGTTCACCGCCCCAGAGGCGCTGGACGTGCTGCGCCGGTCGAAGGCGCGCGCCCTGGTCGTTGCCGAACCCTTCCTCGGCGTGGACCGCCTCGCCGAGCTGCGCGCCGCCGGCCTCACCAGCGCCCCCGACCTCACCCTCATCCTCCGCACCCCCGGCCCGGAAGCGCGCGGCCCGTCCGTCACCCCAGTCCCCCGCGAGTCGGGGAATTTGGCAGGCCGAGTCGCGGATTTCGACACCCCCGAACGGAGCAACGGACCCGACTGGGTCGAGTACCGCTGGGCCGAGGTGGCCGACCGGGCGCAGCTGGAGCCGGCCGGCTCGGCCCAGGCGCGCGCCGCCGGGGTGCGCCCGGACCAGGTCGCCGACGTGCTGTTCACCTCCGGCACCACCGGGCGGAGCAAGGGTGCGATGAGCAGCCACGCGCAGTCGCTGGGTGTCGCGGCGGCCTGGGCGGAGCACGCCGAGCTGACCGAGGCGGACCGCTACCTGGTGGTCAACCCGTTCTTCCACAGCTTCGGCTACAAGGCGGGCATCCTGGCCTGCGTGCTCACCGGCGCCGCGATCGTGCCGATGGCGGTGTTCGACGTGAACCGGGCGCTGGCGCTGGTCGAGCGGGAGCGGGTCACCGTGCTGCCCGGCCCGCCCACCCTCTACCGCTCGATCCTGGATGCCCCGGCGCGTGCCGGGCACGACCTGTCCAGCCTGCGGCTCGCGGTCACCGGGGCGGCCGTCGTGCCCGTCGCGCTGGTCGAGGAGATGCGCCGCGAGCTCAGCTTCGACTGCGTGCTCACTGCGTACGGGCTGACCGAGGCCGTGGTGGCCACCATGTGCCGCCCCGGCGACGACGCGGCCACCGTGGCGCGCAGCTGTGGGCGGGCCGCCGCGGGCTTCGAGGTGCGGGTGGACGCGCCGGCCGGCAGTGTGGATTCCGACACCGGCGAGGTGCTGTTGCGCGGCCCGAACGTGATGCTCGGCTACCTGGACGATCCGGCGGCCACCGCCGAGGCCGTGGACGCGGACGGCTGGCTGCACACCGGCGACATTGGCCGGCTCGACGCGCACGGCTACCTGAGCATCACCGACCGGCTCAAGGACATGTACATCCGGAGCGGCTTCAACGTGTACCCGGCCGAGGTGGAGCAGGCGCTGGCCCGGCTGGCGGGGGTGGCCGAGGCCGCCGTGGTCGGGGTGCCCGACGCCCGGCTCGGCGAGGTCGGCGCGGCGTTCGTGGTGCCCCGCGCCGGCGCCACACTGACCGCCGAGGACGTGCTGGCGTTCTGCCGGGACAACCTCGCCGGGTACAAGGTGCCGCACCGGGTCGAGTTCCGTGCGGAGTTGCCCCGCAACGCGGCCGGCAAGGTACTCAAGACCGCGCTGCGCCAGTCAGCGCGGGACCAATCAGTGCCGGACCGAGCAGCGCCGGACCAGCCAGCGCCGAGCCTGGGGTCGCCGTGAGCGAGGACGAGGACCTCGACGCGCTGCGGGCGGCCGTGCGCGGCCTCCTCGGCGCGACCCCGGAGGCGAACGCCTGGGCGCGGCTGTGCGGCGAGGTCGGCGTCGCATCGCTGGCCGTGCCGTCGCGGTACGGCGGCACCGGAGCGGGTCTGCCCGAGGTGTGTGTGGTGCTCGAGGAGCTCGGGCGGACTCTCACGCCGTGCCCGATGCTCGGCTCCGCCGTACTGGCCGCCGCGGCGCTGCTCGGCACCCACGACGACGACTCCTGCGCGCGGCTGCTCCCCGGTATCGCGGCCGGCAGCACCACGGCGGCGCTGGTCTGGGCCGGCCGCGACGGGCAGTGGGATCCCGCCGCGCCGGCCTGCCACTGGGACGGCCGGTTGCACGGCGAGGCGCACTACGTGCTGGACGGCGCGGCGGCCGAGGTGTTCGTGGTGGCGGCGCGCACCGACGGCGGGGTGCGGCTGTTCGAGGTCGACCCCGCCGACACCCGTCGCACCGGGTCGACCCCGCTCGACGCCACCCGCCCACTGGCCACCGTCGCGCTGGACGGCTGCCCTGCCCGCCCGCTGGGCACCGCGGCCGACCAGACCGCCGCCCTGGCGCACGTCCGGGACGTCGGCTGCGTGGCACTGGCCGCCGAGCAGCTCGGCACCGCGGCGCACTGCCTGGACACGACCGTGGCGTACACGAAGCAGCGGGTCCAGTTCGGCCGGCCGATCGCGCATTTCCAGGCGCTGCAGCACCGGATGGCCGACCTGCACGTGCTGGTCGAGACGGCGCGCTCGACGGTCTGGGCGGCGGCCGAGGCGGCCGGAACGGTTGGCGCCGGCGCACCGACCGGCGCGGCTGGACCGACCGGCGCCGGCGGACCCGAGCTGCCGCTGCTGGCCGGCGTGGCGAAGGTGCACTGCACGGAGGTGGCGCGGCGGGCGGCGGCCGAGATGGTCCAGCTGCACGGCGGCATCGCGATCACCTGGGAGCACGAGGCGCACCGGTACTTCAAGCGCGCACACGGCGGGGCCCAACTACTCGGCCAGCCCCACGAGCACATCAACCGGCTCGCCGCGCTCGTGCTCTGACCGTCGTCCTCCGATCGCCCGCACAGACCCACCGCGGGCCGCACAGACTCTGCACGGTCTGTGCCGACCGCACCCGGTCTGTGCGGCCCGGTGAGACGTAACCACACGCGGCTGTGCGGCCCCGGTAAGACGTAACCACGCGCGGCTGTGCGGCCCCGGTGAGACGTAACCACGCGCGGCTGTGCGGCCCCGGTGAGACGTAGAACTAGGGCCGCGGGCGGGCGCCGATAGTGAAGTCGTGGCCCCACAGGCTCACCGCGGTGGACTCCCTGGCGATCCAGCGCTCGTCGTCGACCTGGCGGCCCTCGGTGCCGAACTCGACGTCGAAGCCACCCGGCGTCTTCATGTAGAACGACAGCATCTGGTCGTTCACGTGCCGCCCGAGGGTGGCCGACATCGGCACCTTGCGGCGCAGCGCCCGGTCCAGGGCCAGCCCCACATCGTCGGTGTTCTCCACCTCGACCATCAGGTGCACGATGCCGCTGGGTGTGGGCATCGGCAGGAACGCCAGGCTGTGGTGGCGGGGGTTGCAGCCGAAGAACCGCAGCCAGGCCGGCGCGCCGTCGGCCGGCCGCCCGACCAGCTGCGGTGGCAGCCGCATCGAGTCGCGCAGCCGGAACCCGAGCACATCGCGGTAGAACCGCAGCGCCGCCTCGTCGTCGTGGGTGGACAGGACCACGTGGCCGAGCCCCTGCTCACCGGTGACGAACCGGTGCCCGTAGGGGCTGACCACCCGGCGGTGCTCCAGCGCGGCACCGTGGAACACCTCCAGAGCGTTGCCGGACGGGTCGTCGAACCGGATCAGCTCGTCGACCCGCCGGTCCGCCCGCTCGGCGGCGCTGCCTTCCTTGTAGGCCACTCCGGCCCGCTCCAGCCGGCCCCGGATCTCGGCCAGCCCGGCGGCGTCGGCAGCCTCCCAGCCGGACGCGGCCAGCCGGTCCCGCTCCCCCGGCACGATCACCAGCCGGGCCGGGAAGTCGTCCATCCGCAGGTACAGCGCGTCCGGCTGGCCACCCTGTCCTTCGAGCATGCCCAGCACCTTGAGCCCGTACTCCCGCCAGGCCGACACATCGGTGGCCTCGATCCGCAGGTAACCCAACGAACGGATCACGACGCCCCCAGGAAGTCCAGCACGAGCCGGTTGAACTCGTCGAAGCGCTCCAGCTGCGCCCAGTGCCCACAGCCACCGAACACGTGCAGCTGGGCGCGCTTGATCAGCTTGAGCGCGACCAACGCCCCGTCCAGCGGGATCACCCGGTCCTCCCGGCCCCACACCAGCAGCACCCGCTGGCGCAGCCGGTGGGCGTCGCGCCACAGCATCCCGTCCTCCGGAAACGCCCCGAACATGCGACCCATCACACCCATGGCGGCGAGCGCGGCCGGGTCGCTGGCGGCGGCGAACCGCTCCGCCACGAGCTCGTCGGTGACCAGCGCCGGGTCGAACACCAGGGTGCGCAGGAACGCGGCGAGCCGTTCCCTGCTGGGCCCGGGCGGCGCGGCGAACCCGTACAGCCGTTTGATGCCCTCGGTGGGTTCCGGCGCGAACACGTTCATGCTCAGCCCACCGGGTGCCATCAGCACCAGCCGCCCGGCGCGGTCCGGGTGGCGCAGCGCGAACCGGACCGCGGTACCGCCGCCCAGGGAGTTCCCGACCAGATGGGCCCGCTCGATGCCGAGGCTGTCCAGCAGACCGGCCAGCGCGTCGGCGCTGTGCGCGAAGTAGTGACTGCCCTCCAGCGGCCCACCGGAGCGGCCGAACCCGGGCTGGTCGACCGCGACGGTGCGCAGCGAGCCGGCGAACACCGGCACGTTGGGTCCGAAGTTGCTCCACGCCGAGGCGCCGGGGCCGCCGCCGTGCAGCAGCACCACCGCCTCGGGGTGCTCCTCGCCGGCCTGGTGGTAGTGCAGGGTCAGGCCGGGCCCCACCTCGACGAGCCGCCCCTCGGCGAACGTGGTTGTCATGATCACACCATCGCGTCCTGCACCGGGAGGCCGAGCTCCCCGGTGCCGTACAGGGCCAGGGCCCGCTCCGGGTCGTTGATCGCGTGCACCCGCCCGGCGTGCGCGTCCCGCCAGAACCGCTGGATCGGCGTGCCGGTGCGCAGCGCCCGTCCGCCGGAGCTCTCGAACAGCTTGTCGATGGCGGCGATCGACCGCCCGGTGCCCCGGACCTGGTCGCGGCGGATTGCCAGCCGCAGCGGCATCGGCATCTTCTCCCCCGCCCTGGCCAGGCGCATCAGCTCGGTCATGTGATGCTCCAGCTGCAGCCAGGCGGCGTCGATGTCACTGGCCGCCTCACCGATCCGGACCTGGGCGAACGGGTCGGCGGCTGCCTTGTTCCCGTAGGACACCCGGATCCGGTTGCGGGTGAGCTCGACGTGCGCCTCGTAGGCGCCGGTGGCCATGCCGATGATCGGGGTGGTGATCGTGTACGAGAACACCGAGCCGAACGGCAGCCGGTACAGCGGCCCGGGGTTGACCTCCTGCCCGGGACAGCGGCAGCGCGAGGTGTCCAGGAAGCTCAGCGAGCGGTGCGCGGGCACGAACACGTCGTCCACCACGATGTCGTTGCTACCGGTGCCGCGCAGTCCGACGGTGTCCCAGACGTCGTCGATGGTGTAGTCGGCCAACGGCAGCAGGAAGGTCTTGAAGTCGACCTGGTTGCCCTCGCCGTCGGTCACGAGACCGCCGAGCAGCACCCAGCTGGCGTGGTCGCAGCCCGAGGAGAAGCTCCACCGCCCGGACAGCCGGTAGCCGCCGTCCACCAGCACGGCCTTGCCGGTCGGCGCGTACGACGACGACATCCGGGTGTGCGGGTCGTCGCCCCACACGTCGTCCTGGGCCTGTGCCGGGAACAGCGCCATCTGCCAGGCGTGCACGCCGACCACCGAGGCCACCCAGCCGGTCGAGCCGCAGGCGCCGGCGACCAGCCGCACCGCGGTGTAGAAGGTGAGGGGGTCGGCCTCGTAGCCGCCGAACCGGGCCGGCTGCAGCAGCCGGAACAGCCCCGCTTCCTGCAGCGCCTTGACCGAGTCCTCGGGCAGCCGGCGGGCGTCCTCGACATCCTGCGCGCGGTCCCGGAAGATCGGCAGCAGGTCCCGCACGGCCTCGATGACCTTCTCGCCCATGCGTTGCTCCGTTCGCGTTCGCGGCGTGCCCGGCCGCCGGTGGAACACGGTCCGTCCCGAGGCCGAGACTAGAACACGTTCTCGTTTGTGTCGAGCCCGGTGGCGGCGTCCGTCGCGCTCCGCCCGGCCCGGCGACCGGAGAAGATGCAGTCGGCCAGTGACAGCCCGCTGACGTAGGAGCGCGAGCAGATCCCGACGGCGCTGCGGCCGGCGGCGAACAGCCCGTGGACCGGTTCGCCGCCCTGGCGCAGCACCGCGCCGGTGTCCTCGTCGACGACCAGGCCGCCGAGGGTCAACATCGGGCACGGGTAGTACATGCTCGGCCCGATCGAGATGTCCAGCAGAGCGTACGGCGGCTGGACCAGTGGTCGGACGAACTCGGCCGGTTTGCCCGCCGGGTCGGCCAGGCCGGCGGCGGCCGCGTCGTTGTGCGCGGCGACGGTCGCGCGCAGCCCAGCGGCGTCCACCCCGGCCTTGCCGGCCACCTCGTCCAGGGTTGCCCCGTCGACCCGGCGCGAGCGCAGCAGGTACTCCGTCTGCATCCGCTGGAACCACACGGTCTGCGAGCGCAGCTGCCGGCGGGCGTCGCGAACCAGCCCGGCGTCCACCAGCAGCCAGCCGCGCCCGCCGTGCCTGGCGATCAGCGCGTCGCCCAGCGCGGCCCCGTACCGGGACTCGTCGCACACCCGGCGCCCGGCCGCGTCCACCAGCACCGAGCCCAGGAAGGCACTGGGCGGGCTGATGAACCGCCACACCGAGACCGAACCGAGCTCCGCGGTCGCCGCACCGGCCGCCGTCCCCAGCCGGATGCCACTGCCGTCGTCGCCCGGGGTACCCAGCGCCAGGCCGCCCCGGAACGCGGGGGCGTGCTGGCGCAGCAACGCACGGTTCTCGATGAAGCCGCCGGCGGCGAGGACCACCCCGTGGCGGGCGTGGATCCGCAGTGGCCGGGCGTGCCGGCGTTCCAGCGCCTCGGCGCGCGGGTGCAGTGCCCGGCGCAGCGGCGGGTAGTAGATGCCCGGCTTGGCCGCGTACTTCGACAGCCAGCGGTGCGTCGCGGCCGGCCGCCCGGTGAGCCGCCGGCAGTCCACCCCGACCACCCGCCCGTCCGGGCCGGTGACCAGCTCGGCCGCCGAGGACTGGGTGAGCACCCGGACCCCGGCGGCCCGTGCGCCGCGCGCGAGCTGGGCGAACAGCACCCCACCGGAGATACCCCGACCCCGGGCCCGGTGTCCGCGCGGGGCGGGCGGCGCCGCGTCCCGGAAGCCGCCGGCGGCCTCACTGCCGGAGTAGTACAGGTAGTGCCGGTTGCTCGGGTACGACGTCTTGTACGGGCACAGGCTGGCCTCGAACGGCACCCCGAGATCGGCCAGCCAGGTGACCATGTCCACGCTGCCGTCGCAGAACCGGCGCAGCGTCGAGGCGGACACCACGTCGCCGACCTCCCGGCGCAGGTACTCGAACATCGCGTCCGGGGTGTCGGTGACGCCGGCCGCTCGCTGCACGCTGGTGCCACCGCCGGCGTAGACCACGCCGCCGGACAGCGCCGACGACCCTCCCCCGCCGAACCGGTCCAGCACGATCACGTCCGCGCCGGCCCTGGCCGCCTCGATCGCCGCGCACGCTCCCGCCGCGCCGAACCCGACCACCACCACGTCCGCGACCAGCTCGTCGTCCCCGCCCACTCGACACCTCCCCAAACTGGAACACGTTCTAGTAGACTCCGGGCCGACAGGTCTCGAACCTGACGTGGCACCGCTGAGACGTTTCTATAACATGTTTCAGTCTGCCCGACCGGACCGGGAGGTGACATGCGCGAGTGTGACGTGATTGTGGTGGGCAGTGGCGCGGCCGGGCTGACCGCGGCGCTCACCGCGGCACACCGAGGGCTCACCGTCGTCGTGGTGGAGAAGGCCGCCCGGTTCGGCGGCTCCACCGCACGCTCCGGCGGCGGGGTGTGGGTGCCGAACAACAGCGTGCTGCGCCGCGCCAGGGTGCCGGACAGCCCGGCGCTGGCCGCGAGCTACCTCGCGCACCTGCTCGGCGACTCGGTGTCGGCGGCGCGGCGCCAGGCGCTGCTGGAGCACGGCCCGGCCATGCTCGATCTGGTCCGGGCGCTCACCCCGCTCGACTTCGCGTGGGTGCCCGGCTATGCCGACTACTACCCGGAGCTGCCCGGCGGAATACCGCGCGGGCGCACCATCGAGCCGAAGCCGATGGACGGCCGGGTGCTCGGTGCCGAGCTGGCGCGGCTGAACCCGCCGTACATCCGCAGTCCCGGCGGCATCACGGTGACCGCCGCCGACTACCGCTGGCTGTGCCTGATCGCCCGTCATCCCCGCGGTGTGCTGCGTGTCGGGCGGGTGGCCGGGCGGCGGGTGCTCGGTGCGCTGCGCCGCCAGCACACCCTGGTCATGGGTCAGGCGCTGATCGCCGGGCTGCGCGCGGGGCTGCTGGCGCTGGAGGTGCCCGTCTGGCTGGACACCCCGCTGGTCGAGCTGCGCCGCGACGGCGATCGGGTGACCGGGGTCCGGGTCCGGCAGGGCCGCGCCGAGGAGGAGCTGCGGGCGCGGCGGGGGGTGGTGCTGGCCTGCGGCGGCTTCGAGCACAACGCGGCGATGCGGTCGCGCTACCAGGCGGCGCCGATCGGCACCGAATGGACCACCGGCGCCGCGGAGAACACCGGCGACGGGATCGAGGCCGGTCAGCGCGCCGGGGCGGCGGTCGACCTGATGGACGACGCGTGGTGGGGGCCGTCCATCCCGCTCACCGGCGGCCCGTACTTCTGCCTCAACGAACGGACGCTGCCCGGCTGCATCATGGTCAACGGGGCCGGCGAGCGGTTCGTGAACGAGGCCGCCCCGTACGTCGATGCGGTGCACGCGATGTACGACGGGCACGCCACCGGCGTCTCCCACGTGCCGTCCTGGCTGATCGCCGACCAGCGCTACCGGCAGCGGTACCCGTTCGCCGGGCTGCGGCCGGGGCAGGCGTTCCCGGGCCGCTGGTACGAGGCCGGCGCGGTGCACAGCGCGGCCAGCCTGGACGAGTTGGCGGCCGCCATCGAGGTGCCCGCCGACGGCCTGCGAGCCACGGTGAACGCCTTCAACGTCGCCGCGCGCAACGGCCGTGACGAGCAGTTCCACCGCGGCGAGAGCGCCTACGACCGCTACTACGGCGATCCGAGGCACCGGCCGAACCCCTGCCTCGGCCCGCTCGAGGTCGCGCCGTTCCACGCGGTGCGCATCGTGCCCGGCGACCTGGGCACCAAGGGCGGGCTCTGCGTGGACGAGCGGTCCCGGGTACTCCGCGACGACGGCTCGGTGATCGCCGGGTTGTACGCCGCCGGCAACGTCAGCGCGTCGGTGATGGGGCGCACCTACGCCGGTGCCGGCGCCACCATCGGTCCCGCCATGACCGGCGGCTACGTCGCGGCGCTGGAGCTGGCGGCGCTGGACCCGGGGGCGACGGACCCGGGGGCGCTGGACCTGGCGGCGCCCGGGTCGGCCGCGAAGGTCGCGCCGGGCGATCTCGCGAACAGCGGAGGGTCGGCATGAGCGAAACCGAGGACGGGGTGCGGACGATCGACGTCGGTGTGCCGCCGACCCGGTTCGCCAGGGGCTGGCACTGCCTCGGGTTGGCCGAGCCGTTCCGGGACGGCAAGCCACACGCGGTGCAGGCCTTCGGCACCAAGCTGGTGGTGTTCGCGGACAGCGCGGGCGAGCTGAAGGTGCTGGACGGCTACTGCCGGCACATGGGCGGCGACCTGACCCAGGGCAGCATCAAGGGCGACGCCGTGGCCTGCCCGTTCCACGACTGGCGGTGGGCCGGCAACGGGCGCTGTGTGGGCATCCCGTACGCGAAGCGGGTGCCGCCGCGCGCCCGCACCCGGACCTGGCTGACCTGCGAGCAGAACCGGCAGCTGTTCGTCTGGCACGACCCGCAGGGCCGCCCGCCCGGTCCGGAGCTGGCCATCCCCAAGATCGAGGGTGCCTTCTCCGACGAGTGGAGCGACTGGACCTGGGACACGCTGGTGATCGACGGCTCGCACTGCCGGGAGATCATCGACAACGTCGTGGACATGGCGCACTTCTTCTACGTGCACTTCGCGTTCCCGACGTTTTTCAAGAACGTCTTCGAGGGCCACGTCGCCACCCAGTACCTGCACACCAAGGGTCGCCCGGACGTGGGCAAGAAGACCGCGTACACGGAGGACAGCCTGCTGCGGTCCGAGGCGTCCTACTACGGCCCGTCGTACATGATCGACTACCTGTGGCACGACTTCAGCGGCTTCACCATCGACACCGTCCTGATCAACACCCACTACCCGATCAGCCCGACGTCGTTCGTGCTGCAGTGGGGCGTGATCGTGCACAAGCCGCCGGGGCTGACCCACGAGCAGGGCAACAAATTGGCCGAACGGTTCGCCAAGGGCACCGGCGTCGGCTTCCTGCAGGACGTGGAGATCTGGAGGAACAAGAGCCGGATCGACAACCCGCTGCTCTGCGAGGAGGACGGTCCGGTGTACCAGCTGCGCCGCTGGTACGAGCAGTTCTACGTCGACGCCGAGGACGTCACCGAGGAGATGACGCAGCGCTTCGAGTTCGAGGTCGACACCACCCGTGCGGTGCAGGCGTGGGAGGAGGAGGTCCGGCAGAACCTGGCCCACCGGGCCGCGCGCGAACCGAGCGGGCAGCCGACGTGACCGGGCCGGCGGGTCGGCCCGAGGAGCTCGCCGCCGCGACGATGGCCGACCGGCGGGCGCAGCTGGAGGACGGGCTCTCCGAGCTGGACTGCGGGCACTGCGGCGGCGTGGTCCGGGTGAAGAAGAACAGCCTCGCGCACACCAGCATCCAGTGGACCGCCGACGCGGTCCGGCGCTGCCCGGCCTACGCCATCCGGGACGGCTGCCCGCACCTGCGGCGCAGCGTGGACTCCGCCGTGGCGGACGGCTGGCTGGAGGTGCCGGAGGACCCGCTCGAGATCCCGCGGGGCAGGCTGGTGCACCCCAGTGGCTGAGTTGGGGGCTGGGTTCCACCGGCTCCGGGTGAGCGAGGTGACCGCCGAGACGGTCGATGCCGTGTCGCTCACCCTGCGCGTGCCGCCGGAGCTGGCGCCGCGCTACGCCTACCGGCCCGGGCAGTTCCTCACCCTGCGCATCCCGACCGCCGACGGCTCCGCGCTGGCCCGCTGCTACTCGCTGTCCAGCTCCCCGCACCCTGTCAATCCAGGCGCCGACCTCACCGTGACCGTCAAGCGGGTCGCCGAGGGGCGCGGCTCCAACTGGCTGTGCGACCACGTCGAGGTGGGCGTGGAGCTGGACACGATGCCCCCGGCCGGCACGTTCACCCCGCGCTCGCTCGACGCGGACCTGTTGCTGGTCGCCGCCGGCAGCGGGATCACGCCGGTGATGTCGATCCTGCGCGCCGCGCTGGCCGCCGGGAGTGGCCGGCTGGTGCTGCTCTACGCCAACCGCGACGAGCGCTCGGTGATCTTCGCCGACGAGCTGCGCGAGCTGGCCGCCGCGTACCCGGCCCGGCTGGTCGTGCTGCACTGGCTGGAGTCGCTGCAGGGCCTGCCCGGTCGGGCCGCGCTCGCCGCGCTGGCCGCCCCGCACGCCGAGCGCGAGGTGTTCCTCTGCGGTCCGGCGCCGTTCATGGACGCGATGACGCACGCGCTGCGCGACCTGGGCGTACCGCGCAAACGGCTGCACATCGAGCGGTTCGTCTCGCTCACCGAGGACCCGTTCGCCGCGCTGGCGGACGCCTCCGTCGCCGCGGCGGGTTCCGTCGAGAGCCCGGCCGAGAGTTCGGACGGGAGCCCTGCCGAGGACTCAGCCGAGGACTCCGGGGAGATGGACAGTTCGGTGGAGGTGCGGCTCGACGGCGAGCACCACACGTTCCGGTGGCCGGCCGGCACGGTGCTGCTGGACCTGCTCCGCGATCGGGGCCTGGACGCGCCGTTCTCCTGCCGGGAGGGTGCGTGCAGCGCGTGTGCCTGCCGGGTCACCGCCGGCGAGGTGAAGATGCGCCGCAACGAGGTGCTCGACCAGACCGACCTGGACGAGGGCTACGTGCTGGCCTGCCAAGCCCTGCCGATCACCGAGTCGGTGTCGGTCAGCTACGACGAGTAGGGGTCGGCGTGCCGATTGACCCGGAGCGCGCCCTCGGCGCCGAGCTGCCGCCTCGGACCTTCGAATGGACCGCCTCGGACGTGCTGCTCTACCACCTGGGAGTGGGCGCCGGGGCGGACCCGGTGGACCCCCGCGAGCTGCGCTACGCCTACGAGGACGACCTGCGGGTGCTGCCCACGTTCGGGATCGTGGCGCCGACCCTGCGGGACACCGAACCGCCGAAGGTGGCGCTGCCCGGGATCGAGCTCGACCTGGCTTCGGTGCTGCACGGCCACCAGGAGATCACCGTGCCCGGCCCGCTCCCGGTGGCCGGCACCGGGGTGGCCCGGGGCCGGATCGCCGACCTGCAGGACAAGGGGTCGGCGGCGGTGATCGTGCAGGAGACCGAGGTGCGCGACCCGTCCGGCGTACTGCTGTGGACGGCGCGGTCCAGCATCTTCGCCCGGGGTGAGGGCGGCTTCGGCGGCTCGCGCGGCACGGCGGCGCGGGTCGTGCTGCCCTCGCGCGCGCCGGACGCTGAGTTGCTCACCCCGACACTGCCCCAGCAGGCGCTCTGGTACCGGCTCTGCGGCGATCGGAACCCGCTGCACGCCGACCCGGCGTTCGCCGCGCGCGCCGGCTTCGACCGGCCGATCCTGCACGGGCTGTGCACCTGGGGCATGGTCTGCAAGGCCGTGGTGGACGGCCTGCTCGACGGGGATGTCGGCCAGGCGCGCCACTACCGGGCCCGGTTCGCCGGCACGGTGCTGCCCGGGGAGACACTGCGCACCCGGGTCTGGCGGGTCGACGACGGGTTCGCGCTGGTCACCACCGTCATCGAACGCGACGATGCGCCCGTCCTGAGCGACGCGATGCTCACCGTCGCCTAACCGCCGCCCGTCCTCGCTGAGATCTACCGCGCCGGGCTCTCCGCCGTGATCAAAACCCCGCTGGTGTAGCTCTCGGCGGGAATCACCGGCCGGCGACCAGGGCCTCGGTCAACCCGCCGCCAGGACCAGGCCGCTGGTGGGGACGCCGGTGCCGGCGGTGACCACGACGTGCGCCACGTCGGCGACCTGGTTCACCGAGTCGCCGCGCAGCTGGCGGACGGCCTCGGCGATGCCGTTCATGCCGTGGATGTAGGCCTCGCCGAGCTGGCCGCCGTGCGGGTTCACCGGCAGTGCACCGTCCAGCTCGATGCCGCCGTCGGCAACCAGGTGCCGCGCCTCGCCGCGCCCGCAGAACCCCAGCTCCTCGAGCTGGACCAGTACGAACGGGGTGAAATGGTCGTAGAGCAGGGCGACCTGGACATCCGCCGGCCCGATCCCCGCCTGTTGCCACAGCTGGCGTCCGACCAGCCCCATCTCCGGCAGTCCGGCCAGGTCCTCGCGGTAGTAGCTGGTCATGGTGAACTGGTCGGACCCGCTGCCCTGGGCGGCGCCGGTGATCACCGCCGGGCGGTGCGGCAGATCCCGGGCCCGCGAAGCGCTCGTCACCACGATGGCCACCGCGCCGTCGGTCTCCTGGCAGCAGTCCAGCAGGTGCAGCGGTTCGACGATCCAGCGGGACGCCTGGTGTTCCTCCAGGGTGATCGGCCGGCCGTGGAACCAGGCGTTGGGGTTGGTCGCCGCGTGCCGGCGCATCGCCACCGCGACGCGGCCGAAGTCCTCGCTGGTCGCGCCGAACTCGTGCTGGTACCGCCTGGCGAACATGGCCACCGTGGCGGCCGGCGTGCTCAACCCGACCGGGTAGTGCCAGCCGTTGTCGATACCGCTGGAGGTGCCCGCGGCCACCGCGGCCGCCTGCACCCGACCGAACCGCGAGCCCGACCGCTCGTTGAACGCGCGGTAGCAGACCACCACGTCGGCGATCCCGGTGGCGACCGCCATCGCGGCGTGCTGCACGGTCGCGCAGGCCGCGCCGCCGCCGTACGGGATCCGGCTGAAGAACCTCAGCTCGGGCACACCGAGCTCCCGCGCCACCGCGATCTCCGCGTTGGCGTCCATCGCAAAGGTGACCATGCCGTCCACGTCGGAGGGCTCCAGCCCGGCGTCGGCGAGCGCGGCGCGCACCGCCTCGGCGGCCAGCTGCAGCTCGCTGCGCCCGGAGTCCTTGGAGAAGTCGGTCGCCCCGATACCGGCGATCGCGGCCGCCCCGGACAGCGCCGTCATGCCCAGACCACCCGGACCCGGCCGGTGACGTGGTCCCCCAGCCCGCAACGCCCGATCACCTCGACCACCACCTCACCTCCGTCTCCGTCTCCGGATCCGGAACCGTCCCGCACCGCTGGGCCGACCTCGACGACCCGCCCGGCGAGCACGAGCGTGTCGCCGGCGTAGCAGGGCACCCCGAGCCGGACCTTGACCCCGCGCACCCGCGCTCGGGGTCCGGCCCAGTCGGTGACACAGCGCTGCACCAGTCCGGTGGTGGTGAGGATGTTCAGGAAGATGTCCTTCGAGCCGCGCGCCACCGCCGCGTCCCGGTCGTGGTGCACGTCCTGGAAGTCACGGGTGGCGATCGCGGTGGACACCACGAAGGTGGCGGTGACCTCGAAGGTCAGCTCGGGCAGCAGGTCGCCGACCGCGGGCGCCCGCGTCGCGGTCATCGGGGCCGCCAGGCGGGCAACGTCAACTCGTCGTCCACCCGGTCGAAGTCGATCTCCACCGGCAGCCCGACCCGGACCTCCGACGGCTCGACACCGCGCAGCTCCCCCAGCACCCGCACGCCCTCCGCCAGCTCCACCAGCGCGACCACGAACGGCAGCTCGCGTCCGGGCACCGGCGGGTGGTGGTGCACCACGAAGCTGTAGACCGCACCCAACCCGGACGCGACCAGGTACTCCGGCCGGGTCGCGCCGCAGCGCGGGCACATCGGCCCCGGCGGGTGACGCAGCAGCCCGCAGCCGCCGCACCGCCACACCCGCAGCTCGCCGGCCGAGGTGCCGGCCCAGAAGTACTCGGTGTCCCGGGTGACCGTCGGGCGCAGCACGTTCCTCGGCGGAGTCGGCAGCGTCGGCGGTTCCGGCGGATCCGGCGCCGTCAGCGGTTCCGGGACGGCCGAGGGTGCCGGCGGGCGGAACTTGAGCACCCGGAACATCATCTCCGCGACCGGCTCCGCACCGACGCTCCAGGTGCTCACTGTGGTGACGAACCAGCCCTCACCCAGTGCGGTGCGCTTCGGCCCGACCACGTCCGTCAGCCGGGTGCGCACCGCCAGCTGCTCGCCGGGCACCAGGTAGCGGTGGTAGCTCTGCTCGCAGTCGGTGGCCACCACCGAGGTGTAACCGACCTCGTCGAGCACCGCGGTCATCGCGCCGAGCGGGTCGTCCGCGGCGCGTTGGCCGTGCAGGCCGTGCATGGTCCACACCTGAACCATCGCCGGCGGCGCCAGCTCGGGATAGCGCGGATCAGCGTCGCCGAGGGCCTCGGTCCAGTTGCGGATCATGGCCCGGTTCACCGGGTCGCGGGCCAGTCGGGGCGCACTGTCGCCCTGCTCCCGGATCCGCCGTGCCGCCGCCAGCACCGCCGCGTTGGGCGCGGCAGCCGCCCCAGCTCCGTTCGTCACGGCCCCGTCGAGGTCGACCGGCACGCCATCCCTCCCGACCGCCAAACTGCAACGTGTTCTAGTATTTGTAGTCGGATCCGCGGCGCACCGCAACACCACGCGAAGCTCAGCGCCGCGGGTACCGGCCGTACCGGACCAGGTCCGTCGCCGGCTCGAAGTCGTAGCCCTCCCCGGCCGGCGCGACCCGACCGGCCGACGGCGACGCGAAGTGCGCCGGCAGCAGCGGGGTGCGCGACCGCGCGAGCTCCGCCAGCAGCGCGCGCCGGGTGACGGTGGCCAGCGCCGGGTCGACGCAGTAGCGGGTGCTCCAGTCCGGGTGGCGCAGCTGCAACGGGTGGTGCAGCACATCGCCGACCAGCAGTAACGCGCCGGCCGATCCGGTCACCCGGACGCAGACAGCTCGCGCCGCCGGTCCGGGCTGTGGTCGGTGGCCAGCGACACCGCGAGCGGCAGCGCCATACCCAGCCCCAGCCCGGTGGCGAACCGCAGCACGCTCAGGGCGGCGATCGACTCGGCCGGCAGCGCCAGCGCGGTAGCTCCGGTCATCAGCGCGAACAGGGCGACGCCGCTGATCAGCATGGTCCGCCGGCCGAACCGGGCACCGCCAGGAATGCCAGCACGACCACCAGCCAGCGCACCCGGCCCGGCTCGCGGTGCCCCTCGGTCCGCGTGGGTGTGCTCGGGGTCGGTGTGCTCGGGGTCGGTGCAGTCGGCGTGGACTCGGCGGTCATGCTGCTCCGTTCCGCCCGGCATCGGACCGGCGAGCATCGGACCCGACGCCGGAGCCGGTGGCGAACACGACGTCGTGCGCGGCCGCGAACAGCGGCGAACCGGGGTCGGCGAACGCCGCGGCCGTGGCCACGTGGTCGGCCCGACCGAGCGACACCGTGGTCGCGGGCAGCCCGGTCGCACCCAGCGTGCTCGACAGCAGTTGCCCCTGGCGGGTCAGGAAGGCGTCGTCCTCGGATCTCTTGTTCGGCTCGGGTTCGCCATAGGAGACGACGACCCCCGCCGGCGCGTGGGTGATCCGCAGCGCCGGGCTCAGCCGTTCCACGTCCGGGTCGCCGACCATCCGGGGTCGCAGATCCACCGGCGCGCTCATGCACACCGCGCCGAGCACAGTCCCGGCCGTCGGACCCGGGGCCCAGTCGGTCATCGTGGCCATGGCGGTGAGATGGCCACCGGAGGAGTGCCCGGCGACGGTCAGCCGGTGCGGATCGCCGCCGTAGCGCGCGACGGTTCGTGCGACCCAGTCGATAGCACGCACCGCGTCGTCGACCGCGTCCGCGACAGTGTGCTCCGGGGCGAGCCGGTATCCGCAGGACAGGAACACAGCGCCGGCCTCGACCCACGGCGCGCCGAAATGGTCGTAGAAAGCGGGATGCCCCTCCCGCCACCGGCCGCCGTGGAAGTACACGATGACCGGGTTGCCCTGGCCCGGCGGGAAATAGACATTCGCGATCTGGTGCGGGTCCGCACCGTACTTGAGATCCAGTTCGTGCTGGTACTGCCGCTGTACCGCCTCGCGTCGGCGCAGCGCGGACTCGTAGAACCCTTTCCAGTCCGGAAAGTAGTCCCCGGGATTCTGATAGGTGAAGAACTGTGTCGGGTCAGCCGTACGAATGTCGCTGCTCTGAACCAAGACGCACGCCCTACTGTCCTGGAGATCCGGCTCGCGCCGAGAGGGATGCACAATGGTGCGGAGTGGTCCTATGCCCTGTCCAATGCCTAACTGGCGGCAAGGTATGTCCCCTCGGGCATGACGCCCCGGTCAGCGCGGCACCCTCGGCAGCCCCAGCCCGGCCGACGCGATGAACTCGCGCTGGATCTCGTTGACCCCGCCGCCGAAGGTCAGCACGAGGTTGCGCTTGAGCTGCACGTCGAGCCAGTGCGACAGCTCGGCGGTGGCCTCCTCGGCCGGGTCGCCGTGCCGGCCGACGATCTCCGCCAGATCCCGCCCGAGCCACTGCACGGCCTCGGAGCCGAACACCTTGGTCGCGGACGCATCCGCCACGTCCACCGCACCGGCAACCGACGCCACCTGCCAGTTGAGCAGCTCGTTGACCCGCCGCGCGGCATGCCCCCTGGCCAGCGCGCGGCGGACCTCCGGCAGCGCGAGCAGCGGTACCCCGTCCGGAGTGGCGCGGCCGGCCGCCCAGTCGCGCACCCGCTCGTGAAGCACCGCGACCCGACCGGCCGGCCCGAGCATGACCCGCTCGTGGTTGAGCTGGGTGGTGATCAGACGCCAGCCGGCGTTCTCCTCGCCGACCAGCATCGACGTCGGCACCCGCACGTCGGCGTAGTAGGTGGCGTTGACGTGGTGCGCCCCGTCGCAGGTGATGATCGGGGTCCACGAGTAGCCCGGGTCGCGGGTGTCCACGATCAGGATCGAGATGCCCCGGTGCGCCCGCGCGGCCGGGTCGGTCCGGGCGGCCAGCCAGATGAAGTCGGCGTCGTGCCCGCCGGTGGTGAAGATCTTCTGCCCGTTCACCAGGTAGTCCGCGTCGGCCGAGGAGCCGTCCCGCACCGCGGTGGTGCGCAGCGCGGCGAGGTCGGTGCCGGCCTCCGGCTCGGTGTAGCCGATGGCGAAATGCACCTCGCCGGCCAGGATCGACGGCAGGAACCGCCGCCGCTGCTCCGGCGTGCCGTACTGCTGCAAGGTCGGGCCGACCGTCTGCAGGGTCACCGAGGGCAGCGGCACGTCCGCCCTGGCCGCCTCGTTGGCGAAGATCTGCTGCTCCACCTGGCCGAAGCCCCGGCCGCCGTGCTCGACCGGCCAGCCGACGCCGAGCCAGCCGTCCCGGCCCATCCGCCGCACCACGTCCCGGTAGACCGGCCCGTGCCGCTCGGTGAGCATGGTGGTGCGCTCGCCCGGGGAGACCAGCCCGGTGAAGTACTCCCGCAGCTCGGCGCGCAGGTGCCGCTGCGCGGCGGTCAGCTCGGGATACACGCGATCGCCTCCAGCCGGTGGTCGACGCCGCCGACGAAGCGGGCCAGGTCCCTGCCCCAGGCGTAGTGGCGGTGCAACGGGTAGCCGATGTCCATCCCCAGGCCGCCGTGCAGGTGCTGGCAGGTGTGCAGCGCGGGCAGCGCCTGCTCGGCCAGCCAGTAGCCGGCCACCTCGATGTCGTCCGAGTGCTCATCCGGGTCGGCGTCCGAGTCGCCGACCGGGCCGGCACCTGAGGCGGTGTCCGGGTTGCCGGCCGCCGAGTCCAGCGCCCAGCAGGCCGCCAGGCTGGCCAGGTGCAGTGTGCGGGACGCCAGGTAGACGTCGGCGACCTGCTGCGCCACGGCCTGGAAGGTGGCCAGCGGGCGGCCGAACTGCTCGCGGGTGCGCAGGTGGGCGGCGGTGAGCTCGAGCGCCCCGGCCAGCACACCGTCCCCGACGGCACACGCCCCGACCAGTGCCGACCGGTACAGCTCGGCGAGCACCCGCCCGGTCTCGTCGGCACCGAGCAGCCCGTCGCGCCCGACCCGCACGCCGTCCAGCCGCACTGTGGCCTCGGGCAGCGCGGCGGACGAGCGCGTCGGGGTCAGCGACATCCCGGGCGCGTTCGGGTCGACCAGCAGCACTCCGACGCCCCGCTCACCCAGCGAGGCGGGTACCAGCACCCGGTGCGCCTCGGCCGCCGAGCGCACCCCGACCACGGTGCCGGACACCGTCCAGCCGTCCCCGTCGGGCTCCGGCGCGGCGGCGGTGCGCGGCGCGATGGGCATCGGGGCGGACGGCTCGTGCAGCGCCCCGGTGAGCACCGCGCCGTCGGCGACCGCGGTCAGCAGCTCCCGGCGCTGGTGGTCGGTGCCGGTGCGGGCCACCGGAAGCACGCCGAGCGCGAGCGTCTCCAGCGCCGGCACGGCGGCGGTGACCCGGCCGACCTCGGCCAGCACGACGGCCGTCTCCAGCACGCCGAGGCCGGCGCCGCCAAGGTCCTCGGGCACCGCCAGGCTCAGCAGGCCGGCCCGGCCGAGTGCCTTCCACGACGTCGCCGGGTCGGGCTCCCTGCCGAGCACCTCGCGGGCGAGGTCGGCGATCTCGCGCTGGGTCTCGTCGAGGTTGAAGTCCACGCCCACCCCCGATCCAAACTGAAACGTGTTCTAGTCTTTGTAGTCGGCCACAGCGGGCACCGCAAGGCTCAGGCCGGCTCCCGGGGCAGCCGCAGGATCCGTTCGCCGACCAGCGTGCTCAGGATCTGGGTGGTGCCGCCGGCGATGGAGTGGCACCGGCTGAGTAGGAACTCGTGCACCAGTGCGGCGCTGTCGCCGTCGTCCGCCGCCCCCTCCGGGCCGGCCAGCTCCAGCGCGGCCTCCGCGACGTCCTGGCGGTGCCGCACGCCGATCAGCTTGCGTACCGAGGACTCCGCGCCGGGATCCCGGCCGTCCAGGGCGCGCAGGGTGGCGCGCAGGTCGAGCAGCGAGACCGAGAGCCCCTCGGCGATCAGCGCACCGAGCCGCTCGTCCGGACCGGGCGCGGCGGCCAGCAGACGCTCGACCGCCGCGCCCAGCGACGATCCGCCACCCATCGCAACCCGTTCGTTCGCCAGCGTGGTGCGGGCCAGCGCCCACCCGCCGCCCACCTCGCCGACAACGCAGTCGTCCGGCACCAGGACGCCGTCCAGGAACACCTCGTTGAACATTGCGTCACCGGTGATCTCGCGCAGCGGCCGCACCTCGATGCCAGGGCTGCGCATGTCCACCAGGAAGTAGCTGATGCCGCGGTGGCGGGGTACGTCGGGATCGGTGCGGGCCAGGCAGATCGCCCAGTCGGCCTGCCGGGCCAGCGAGGTCCACACCTTCTGGCCGGTGAGCCGCCAACCGCCGTCGACCCGCTCGGCCCTGGTGCGCAGCGCGGCGAGGTCGGAACCAGCCTCCGGCTCACTGAACAGCTGGCACCAGGTCAGCTCGCCGCGCAGGGTCGGTGCCGCGAACCGCTCGACCTGGGCCGGTGTGCCGTGCCGCAGCAGCGTCGGCACCGCCCAGGCGCCGATCACCAGGTCCGGGCGGCGCACCTCGGCACGGTGCAGCTCCTCGTCGATCAGCAGCTGCCGGGCCGGCGCCGCGTCCTGCCCGTACGGCGCCGGCCAGTGCGGGGCCAACAGCCCGGTCTCGGCCAGCCGGGCACGTTGCCGCTCGGCGGGCAGTGCCGCCACCTCGGCGACCAGTGCGCGCAGCTCGCCGCGCCCGGCTTCCACCCGCGGCTCGAGCGGTACCCGCAGGGTGCGGCGCGCCCCGGCCAGCGCCAGGGTGGCCGCCCGGGTCCGCCAGCCGCCGGTCGGCCCGAGCACCTGGCGCAGCGCGAGCGCCCGGCGCAGGTAGAGGTGGGCATCGTGGTCCCAGGTGAAACCGATGCCGCCGAGCACCTGGATGGCGTCCTTGGCGGTGTCCACGGCCGTGTCCAGCGCCAGGGCGGCGGTCGCCGCGGCGACCAGCGGGAACTCGGTCGGTGCCTGCTCGGCGGCCCGGGCGGCGTCCCAGCTGAGCGCCGCGGCCTGCTCGGTGCGGCTCAGCATGGCCACGCAGAGGTGCTTGACCGCCTGGAACGACCCGATCGGCCGGCCGAACTGCTCGCGCGCCCTGGCGTGGTCGGTCGCCGCACGCAGGCACCAGCCCGCCACCCCGGTGGCCTCGGCGGCGGCGAGGGTGACCGCGAGGTCCCGCACCGCCGAGGTGGTCAGATCGGGCAGCACCCGTCCGGGCGGGACGACCACGTCGCGCAGCGCGACCCGGGACACCGCGCGGGACAGGTCCACCGAGGGCCGCTCGGTGACCAGTAACCCGGGGTGCCCGGTGTCCAGCACGAACCACAGCTCGCCGCCGTCCGCGCACCGGGCACCGAGCAGGACGCCGGCCGCGCGGTCGCCGGCACCGAGCACCGCGGCCACCTCACCGGTCACCACCACCCCGCCGAGCCCGGACCGCGCGCGCAGGGTGCCGTGCTCGAGCGCGACCGCCAGCGCGACGCCGCCCTCCGCCACCTCGGGCAGCAGTTCCTTGGTCACCGCCGCGTCGGGGCAGCGCGCCATCAGCAGCCCGGCGAGCACCGTGGGCAACACCGGCCCGGGGAACAGCGCCGAGGCGGCCTGTTCGAGCGCGGCCGCCACATCCGACACCGTGCCGCCCGCGCCGCCGACGTCCACCGGCAACGCCGCTCCGAACACGCCGACCTCGGCCAGCGCCGCCCAGCAGGCCCGCGCCGCGGCCGGGTCGCCGTCGCGCACCGCGGCGATCGGGCGGGTGCGGGTGGCCGCGGTTCGCACCGCGTCGCGCAGCTCGCGGGAGTCGTCGAGGGACGATGTGATCGGTCCGGGCACGCCGCCGAGCATAGAACGTGTTCCAGTTTTGCCGACACCCTCAGTTCGGAATCGGTCCTGCGCGATGACCCAGCTCACACGCGCATCTTGCGGCCCGACTGGAACACGTTCTTATACTGGCGGTGCTAACTTAGCGCTGATTTCACGCAGCGCGGACCAGCGAGGGAAGCCGCCAGATGACCGCAGAGCCACGACCGGCCGAGCTCGGCAGCACGCTGAGCGCACTGACCGATGACGACCTCGGCTCCCCCGCACAGCGCGACCGCCGCAGGCGCATCCTGGACGCGACCCTCGCGCTCGCGTCCAAGGGCGGCTTCGAGGCGGTGCAGATGCGGGCCGTCGCGGAGCGGGCCGACGTCGCGCTGGGCACCCTCTACCGCTACTTCCCCTCCAAGATCCACCTACTGGTCACCGCGCTCATCCGGGAGTTCGGCCGCTCGCTGGAGCGGTTCGAGCGGACCCCGATCCCCGGTGAGACCCCGGCCGAGGGCGTGCTCTACGTGCTCAGCCGCAACACCCGCTCACTGCAGCGCGACCCGCACCTGACCGAGGCGATGACCAGGGCGTTCATGTTCGCGGACACCTCGGTGGCCGCCGAGGTCGTCGAGGTCGGCCGGCTGCTGGAGCGGATGCTGACCATTGCGATGGGCGTCGAGGAGCCGTCCGAGGAGGACAAGGCGATCGCCCGGGTGATCGGTGACGTGTGGTTGTCCAACCTGGTCGCCTGGGTCACCCGGCGCGCCTCCGCCGAGGACGTGTCGAACCGGCTCGAGCTCACCGTCCGACTGCTGCTCGGTCACCGCCCGCCGCGCTGAGTCGGGCCGCCGCTGCTCAGCGCGTCACGGTCTAAGCTGACGCCCCAGTGAGCGTGCCGGGCGAGCACCGGCAAGGAGGGCACATGAGCCAGGCCGACGGGCCCCGGTGACGCCCTGCAGCTCGACGGCGAGGGCGTGCACGGGCCACAGGAGCTGATCGAGCTGCCGATCCGGTTCCTGTCGGTGGTCGCGTACAGCGAGAACGACCAGGGCTGACCGCCGAGGTCAGTCGAACAGGTCCGGGTCCGAGGCGACGATCTGGTCCCACAGCGGGCGGGCCTGGAACCAGCCGGCCAGTGGGGTACCGATCTCCGCGCGCACCTGCAGCGCGGTCTCCCGGTCGATCAGGATGGGTGTGGCGGCGGCCATCGCGAGCAGCTGCGCCTGGCAGGACCGCTCCATGGTGATGAACCACCACACGGCCTCCGCAACGCTCTGCCCGACGGTGAGCAGCCCGTGGTTGCGCAGAATGACCGCCTTATGGGGCCCCAGCGCCTTGCCGATCCGCTCACCCTCGTCGAGCTGGTTCACCACGCCCCGGAAGTCGGCGTAGATGCCGTGGTCCTCGAAGAACGCGCAGGCGTCCTGGGTGATCGGGTCGAGCGGGATGCCGAGGCTCGCGAACGCCTTGCCGTACAACGAGTGCGAGTGCGCGGCGGCAATTGCGTCCGGCCGGGCCTTGTGCACCTGGGAATGGATGCAGAAGGCGGCCCGGTTCAGCGGGCGGTCACCGTGCAGCACCTCGCCGCTGTGGTCCACCAGGAGCAGGTCGGACGCCTTGATCTGGGTGAAGCTCATACCGAAGGGGTTCACCCAGAACCACTCCGGGTTCTCCGGGTCGCGCACCGTGATGTGTCCAGCCACCCCCTCGGAGAAGCCGAATTTGCCGAACAGCCGGAAGCCGGCGGCCAGCTGCTCCTTGCGGTACTGGCGTTCCTCCGGGATCGAGTCGAACGTCGGTGGCACCGGTCGCTGGCCGCGTTGTGCCGACGGGCCCGTCGGCTCGGCGATTTCGGGCTGGACGGTGGTGGTCATGCGGGCCTCCGAGCGCGTCGTCGCGGGTTTGGGTACAGCCGCAATCGAATACGGTCGCATCCAATACACGGATGTATCCGATACAACTGTGTATCCTGCGGTGCCGGCATGCGCCGGTCAAGGGTCGGGCAGGGAGCGGTCATGCCGAGAGGCCTCACCAAGCGGCGGCCCGAGACCCGGGCCAGGCTGCTCGACGCCGCGCTGGACACCTTCGCCGAGACCGGCTTCCACGCCGCGACGATCGAGCAGATCTGCGAACGCGCCGGGTTCACCCGGGGTGCCTTCTACTCGAACTTCGCCACCAAGGACGAGCTGTTCTACGCGCTGTTCGAGCGGAATGCCGCGCGGGTGGTCGAGCGGATGGAGTCGGTCGCCGCCCAGGTCGACGGGGATCTGCCGTGGTCCCGGCAGGTCGCCGAGCTGACCTCCTCGGTCGGCCCGGACGACCGGCGCTGGTTCCTGATCAGTACCGAGTTCACCCTGCACGCGATCCGCAACCCGGCGGCCGCCGTTGTGCTCGCCGACCACGACGCGAAGCTGCGCGCCGCGATCGTGCCGATCCTGCGGGACATGTACGACCGCGCCGGGCTCGCCCCCGCCGTCGAGCTAGACCTCATCGCGCGGCTGCTCATCGCACTGCGGGAGGGCGGTATGGCGCAGAGCTATGTCGAGCCGGCCGAGTTCCCGGCCGGGCAGCTGGAGCGCATCTTCGGTGCCGCGGTCATGCGCTCGGTGGCCGAGCCCCGCCCGTAGCGCCGCCCCGCCGGAAATCTGAGCAACGTTCCGGCACCCAGATGATGCCCGGCGGCGTTGCTGTCCTGGCGGATACGCCCGGTATGCGCTGCGGGTGACGCCACGTCACCGACCGAGCGGCCCGGTGTCGACTCTGGTGCGTCCGTCGTCACCGAGACCAACGCCAGTCCGGAATTTTTCGCCGCCAACCAGACTCAGGTCGACCTCGACGAAGATCCCCCTGGATCAGCGGCCCGAGTCAACCGGCCGGTCACCGACTGTGACCCCACAACCCTCCGGCCCGCCGGACAACCGGCCAGTTCCATGGAGCCCGCGCCGACCAAAGCATCCCGGCTCGGCCCGTACAAGCACTGGTACACGTGTGAGTCGACGGGCAACAGGGGCACGGAGAGCGGGCGGGTGGCCGGGTGCATTCCGCTGGGATCGCCCCGGGCCCCCGGGGCTCACACAGCACAGGTGGCGCCGACACAGCCGCCCAGGCCGCTGTGTCGAGCCACCAGAGCTGTGTGAGCGCGGTGAGCGCGCGCTCAGGACGGGACCGGCACGGTCGAGCTCTGCTCGCCTTCCCAGAACGTCACCCGGCGGGCCGCGATGGCGATCATCGCCCGGTGCCCGGCCGAGTTCTGGCGCCAGGCGGTGCCGGCACCGCGGATGAGCACGCCGCGCTTGCTGACCAGCCGGTATCCCCCGGTGCCCAGCGAGAGCCCGGCGGAGCCGCCACCCCAGCCGCCGACCAGCGAGAGCAGGCCGGCGTCGGTGTCCGACGGTGCGCCGTTGCCGCGCCAGTGCACCGGCAGCGCCAATGGGCCGTGCGCGGACGGCCAGGCCAGGCAGCCCGGTCCGGGACGGCGCAGCAGCGGGCGCAGCTCGACGGGGAGCAGGCTCAGGTCCAGCGGGGCTGTGGTGGGGGCGGTCGGGGCGGGCGCAACCGCCGGGTCGCTGTCGGACCAGTCGCCCCAGGCGGCCAACACCTCACTCACCCCGGCGGGCGAGTCACCGCGCAGCAGGACCGCCCTGTTCGGCCGGACCCGGATGGCCAGTCGGTCCAGGACCATAGCGGGGCCGGGGGTGGCATCCCGCAGTACACCGGCGACGTGTCGGTAGTTGCGCCGCAGGTAGTGCGCGGCGGCGAACGGCATGTCGAGCACCCGTTCCGGCCGGGCCACGCCGTGCAGCCGCAGCGGGTCGACCAGCTCGGCCTCGCCGGTCAGTACCAGGCCGTGCCGCCTGGTACGCAGCAACAACCCCAGCTGTGGGCGCCGGCGCAGCGCCCGCACCTTGACCGACTGCCGGGTGGTGACCACCCACAGCGCCCCGCCGCTCCAGCTGAACGCGGTGGGCGTGACGTGCAGCCCCCGCCCGGTGTCCACCGCACTGTGCAGCACCGGCGCCTTCTCGAGCACCTCGCGCGCCCTCGGGTCATCAGCCAGCAGGCCGGCGTCCGGCAGAGGCGCGATGCTCGACGGCGAGGCGGTGGTCATACCGCGGAATGGTACGAAGATCGCCGGTCCCGCGGGGCCCGTCGTGGGCACGGTCACCCAGGACGGCGGCCTCGCCGGGCTGACCTGGCGCGGGCCCGGACCGGGCACACCTGGGCCGTAGGCTGCGACCAGCCTGATCACCGGGAGTGTGCTGTGGCCAACGACGATGAACGCATCGCCCTGTTCCTCGACTACGAGAACCTGGCGATCGGAGCGCGCGACGGGCTCGGGGTCACCCCGTTCGATTTCGGCCCGATCGCCGATGCGCTGGCCGAACGCGGCCGCGTGGTTGTGCGGCGGGCCTACGCGGACTGGTCGAACTTCGACGAGGACCGTCGGTTGCTGGCCAGGGCGCAGGTGGAGCTGATCGAGATCCCGCAGCGCATGGGCGCCTCCCGGAAGAACGCGGCCGACATCAAGATGGCGGTCGACGCGGTCCAGCTGGCCTTCGAGCGCGGGTTCGTCACCACGTTCGCCATCGGCACCGGCGACTCCGACTTCACCCCGCTGGTGCACAAGCTGCGTGAGCTGGACAAGCGGGTGATCGGGATCGGCGTGCAGTCCTCGACGTCGGCCCTGCTGCCGCCGGCCTGCGACGAGTTCCTGTTCTACGACCGGTTGCCCGGGGTGGAGCCGCTGTTCATCGCCACCCGCCCCCGAGGTCGAGGCCGCGCGCCGGCACATGCCGCGGCCGCCCCGGCCGCCGCTGTCGCACCGGCCAGCCAGGCCCCACCGCCGGCCGCGCCGGTGCCGGTCACGGAGATCGAGCCGCCGGACGAGGCCGTGCCGACCAGCGACGACCGGGACGTGGGAGCGCTGGTCGCCCGCACCCTCAGCGGCCTGCAACGGCACTCCGACGGCCCCGTGCTCGGCTCCCGGGTGAAGCGGGCCATCCTGCGTAAGGACCCGACCTTCGACGAGGCGGACCACGGGTTCCGCGGTTTCGGTGAGCTGCTGCGCCACCTGGAGGGCCAGCGGGTCATCGCGCTGAGCGAGGGATCCGCGAAGGGCGACCCGGAGGTGACGTTCCCGGCGGACGAGCCGGCCGAGGACGACGCGTTCCGGTTGCTGGTCGACGTGGTCACCGAGCTGCAGACCACCGGCACACCGCCACAGCTGAGCGGACTGAAGAACAAGCTCCGCAAGCACACCCCGGACTTCAGCGAGAAGCGCTACGGCTTCAACAGCTTCCTGTCCTTCGCCAAGGCGGCGAGGGCACGTGAGCTGATCGAGATGGAGTGGGACGAGGACACCGGCGACTACCTGCTCCGGCTGCCCGAGTGACCGGGCACGCAGGACGTTGACGCGGTGAGTCCGGTCAGGTCTTGTCCGGCAGGGCGGCGCGGATGGCGAGCAGCGCGATGTCGTCGCTGCGCGGGGACTGCGAGAACGCCTCGACGGCCGAGCGCACCGTGGCGATGAGCTGCGGCCCGGGCTGGCCGGCGGCGGTACCGGCGGCCGCCAACAGCCGCTCCGGGCCGAACTGCTCGCGGCCGGCCCGGCGTTCGGTGACGCCGTCGGTGTAGGCCAGCAGGATGTCCCCGGGGGCGAGGTGGTGGAGGGTGGCGCTCAGCCGCAGGTCGGTGATCAGCCCGACCGCGGTCCCGTACTCCCCGATCAGCTCGGTTCGCCCGTCGGCCCGGACCAGCACCGGCTGCGGGTGCCCGGCCAGCACCAGCTCCACGGTGAGCCCGGACCGGCCCTCGGGCGGGCGGGTGATCATGGCGACGGCCAGCGTGCAGAACTGCGACGGGTCGGCGGCGTCCATCATCACGTCGTTGAGCAGCTCCACGGCCCTGGTCAGCGAGCGGCCCTCGCGGATGAGCACCCGCAGCACGTCGCGGACCATCCCGGTGCGGGCCGCCGCGCGGGCTCCCTTGCCGCAGACGTCGCCCACCGACGCCAGCCAGCGGGTCGAGTCGATGTCCAGCACGTCGTAGAAGTCCCCGCCCACGTCGCTGCCGGTACTGGCCGGCAGGTACTCGGCGGCGAACTCGACGCCTGGCGCCACCGGCAGCGCCCGGGGCAGCAACGCCTGCTGCAGGGCCTGCGAGGTGGCGATGTGCGCCGCGGTGTTGCGGGCGTTGTCGATGGCCAGCGAGGCGCGGCGGGCGATGTCCCCGACCAGGGCGACGTCCTCGGGGGTGTGCGGTCGCTGCGCCGGCCGGCCGACCACCAGGGCGCCGATCGGCCGGGCCCGCGCGGTCAACCCGAGCGCGATGCCGTCGGTGGGCTCGCTGAACCAGGCCGGCGCCGCGCTGCCGTCCAGGATGTCGATGAGCTGGCGGTTCAGCTCGGCGGGCGGCGTGGGGTCCAGCGCGGCGCGCAGGTCGGGAATGGTGTCGTCCGCCGCGTGGGTGAGCGCGGCGAGCCGCGGCTGGCCGGTGTCGTCGAGCAGGTGCACCGCGCACCACTGGCCCAGCCTGGGCACCACCACCTGTGGCACCAGTGCCACCACCAGCTCGACGTCCATCGTCTGGCCGAACAGCTCGCTCGCGTCGGCCAGGTAGGCCATCCAGGCCCGCCGGCGCAGGTCGGCGCTGCGCAGCCAGTCCATCTCCACAGCCAGCGCGATCCGCTGCGCGGTGAGCTCGGCGATCTCCGGCGCGACCGTGGACCCGGCGCCGGGCAGGATCCGCAGCACACCGCGCAGCGGGGAGCTCAGCGGCAGGCCGATCTCCACGACGGGCGTACCGGGCAGCGAGGACGGGTCCGCACCGTCCTGGGTCAGCGGAAAGGCGCCGCTGCCGTCACCGTGGTCGACCTCCACCACCACGCCCTCGGCCCGCAGGACCTCGCGCAGCCGCCGGGCCAGCTCCGTCACCAGCACCGCCATGTCGAGCCGGACCCCCAGCGGAGCGGGTACGTGCAGCAACTGGCGGACCTGGTCGGTGTCCGGCCACTCCGGCAGCGGTTCGCCGAGGTCGGCCACCACCGCCAGCTCGCCGGTGTTCCCGGCGGTCTGCTCCGCCTTGCCCCTGGTCATCGAGAACCAGGTGCGGTGGCTGCCGTCGCGCTCGTGCCGGGTGCCCCAGGATGTCGCCAGCTGCTCGACCAACATCAGCCCCCGACCGTGGGTGGCGGCCCGGCCGAACCGGGGTCGCGGCTGAGCCAGGTAGAGCTCCAGCGGGCCGGCGCCGTGGTCGGTGACCGAGACGTACACGTCGTCCTCAGTGATGCTCAGCTCGACGACGAACTCGGTACCGGCATGCAGGGTCGCGTTGTCGCACAACTCGCTGGCCAGCAGCAACACCGTGTCGACAAGATCGTCCTCACCGGTGTCCATCAGGCCGGCCGCAGCCATGGCGCGACGCAGCATGCTCCGGGCGCGCCCCGTCGATGCTGCGTTGGGGGGTAGCCGCAGCCGCTGTTCAACCCGATCTGGCACCTGAGCAGTGTGCCAAGTCGGTGCCGCCATGGCGCACCCGAGGCGGGGCCCCATAGAGTGGCGGGCTGAGGAGAGTGACTGGAATCAGATTGCCGCCGGTCGCGGGGGTGCGCACTGCGAGCAGACAGAGGAAGTCGATCATGACCACGGTGCGAAAGGCCACCGCGAAGGCCACAGCGAGCCAGGACGAGGGCGTCGAGCCCGGGGAGGCGTTGCTGCACGCGCTCGCCGCCGCCATGGTGGAGCTGCAGCGCGGGAACTTCGGGGTCCGGCTGTCCCGCCAGGACGGCCTGCTCGGCGACGTCAGCGAGCACTTCAACGAGCTCGTGGTGCTGCTGGAGCGGCACAACCGCGACCTGCTCCGGATCAGCCGCGTGGTCGGCCGCGAGGGCCGGATGATGGAGCGGCTCGACGAGGACGCCGTCGACGGTGCCTGGAACGAGGGCGCGCACGCGGTCAACTCGTTGATCGACGACCTGGCCCGGCCGACCGCCGAGATCGCCCGCGTGCTGGTCGCGGTGGCCGAGGGCGACCTGTCCGAACACATGGCGCTGGAGATCGAGAGCCGGCCGCTGCGCGGGGAGTTCCTCCGCATCGGCCGCACCGTCAACAAGATGGTCGACCAGCTCTCCAGCTTCGCCGACGAGGTCACCCGGGTCGCCCGCGAGGTCGGCACCGAGGGGCGCCTCGGCGGCCAGGCCGCGGTGCCGAACGTGTCGGGCACCTGGCGCGACCTCACCGAGAACGTGAACCAGCTGGCCGACAACCTGACCGGGCAGGTCCGCAACATCGCCCAGGTCACCACCGCCGTGGCCAAGGGCGACCTGTCCCAGAAGATCACCGTCGACGCCCGGGGCGAGATCCTCGAACTCAAGTCCACCGTCAACACGATGGTCGACCAGCTCTCCAGCTTCGCCGACGAGGTCACCCGCGTCGCCCGCGAGGTCGGCACCGAAGGAAAACTCGGCGGCCAGGCCCAGGTCAAGGACGTCGCCGGCACCTGGCGCGACCTCACCGACAACGTCAACTACATGGCGTCGAACCTGACCGGGCAGGTCCGCAACATCGCCCAGGTCACCACCGCGGTGGCCAAGGGCGACCTGTCCCAGAAGATCACCGTCGACGCCCGGGGCGAGATCCTCGAACTCAAGTCCACCGTCAACACGATGGTCGACCAGCTCTCCAGCTTCGCCGACGAGGTCACCCGCGTCGCCCGCGAGGTCGGCACCGAAGGAAAACTCGGCGGCCAGGCCCAGGTCAAGGACGTCGCCGGCACCTGGCGCGACCTCACCGAGAGCGTCAACCAGCTGGCCGACAACCTGACCGGGCAGGTCCGCAACATCGCCCAGGTCACCACCGCCGTGGCCAAGGGCGACCTGTCCCAGAAGATCACCGTCGACGCCCGGGGCGAGATCCTCGAACTCAAGTCCACCGTCAACACGATGGTCGACCAGCTCTCCAGCTTCGCCGACGAGGTCACCCGCGTCGCCCGCGAGGTCGGCACCGAAGGAAAACTCGGCGGCCAGGCCCAGGTCAAGGACGTCGCCGGCACCTGGCGCGACCTCACCGAGAACGTCAACCAGCTCGCCTCCACGCTGACCTCGCAGCTGCGCGCGATCTCGGTGGTGTCCACCGCGGTGGCCAGGGGCGACCTGACCCAGCAGATCCAGGTCGCCGCACTCGGCGAGGTCGCCGACCTGCGCGACAACATCAACCAGATGATCCTCACCCTGCGGGAGACCACCAAGGAGAACGCGGAACAGGGCTGGCTGGACTCCAACCTGGCCCGGATCAGCGGCCTGCTGCAGGGCCAGCGCGACCTCGGCGAGGTCAGCAAGATGATCATGAACGAGGTCGCGCCGCTGGTCAACGCCCAGGTCGGTGCCTTCTTCCTGCCAGTGGACAAGATCAGTGACCTCAGCGGGTCGACCGACCAGGCGGCCTGGCGGATGAGCGCCGGCTACGCCCTGAGCGCGGCCGCCACCGGACAGACCTTCCGGGCCGGCGAGGGCCTCGTCGGGCAGGCGGCAGCCACCAAGCAGGTCGTCCTGATCAGCAACATCCCGGCGGACTACCTGCCCATCACCTCCGGCCTCGGCACCATCTCCCCCACCGCGGTGGTGGTCTTGCCGGTCCTGTTCGAGGGCGAGTCGCTCGGTGTCGTCGAGCTGGGCTCGGTCACCCCGTTCTCCTCCCTGCACCTGACCTTCCTGGAGCGCCTGGTCAGCGCCATCGGGGTCACCATCACCACGATCCAGGCCAACCGCCGCACCGAGGAGCTGCTGATGCAGTCCCAGCGCCTCGCCGTCGAGCTGCAGGACCAGTCCGCCGAGCTGCAGCGCACCAACGCCGAGCTGGAGGAGAAGGCGGAGCTGCTCTCCGAGCAGAACCGCAACATCGAGATCAAGAACATGGAGATCGACGCCGCCCGGCGCGGCGTGGAGGACAAGGCACAACAGCTCGCCAGGGCCAGCCAGTACAAGACCGAGTTCCTGGCCAACATGAGCCACGAGCTGCGGACCCCGCTGAACTCGCTGCTGCTGCTGTCGCGGCTGCTCGCCGACAACGACGAGCGCAACCTGACCGCGAAGCAGATGGAGTTCGCGACGACGATCCACAACGCCGGTTCCGAGCTGTTGCTGCTGATCGACGACATCCTGGACCTGTCCAAGATCGAGGCCGGCCGGGTGGACCTCGACCCGGAGCCGGTGGAGCTGGCCCAGGTCCGGGCCTACGTCGAGCAGGCGTTCGTGCCGCAGGCCGAGGACAAGGGTCTCGAGCTGCGGGTGCACCTCGCCCCGGACCTGCCCTCGACGATCAGCACCGATGCCCAGCGGTTGCAGCAGATTCTGCGCAACCTGCTCGCCAACGCGGTGAAGTTCACCGCGCGTGGTTCGGTGACACTGAGCGTGGAGCTCGCGTCGCCACAGACCAAGTTCGGCACCCCCGCCCTGGACGCGGCGCGCGCGGTGCTCGCCTTCACGGTGCGCGACACCGGGATCGGCATCGCCACCGACAAGCTGGATATGATCTTCGAGGCGTTCCAGCAGGCGGACGGCACCACCAGCCGCAAGTACGGCGGCACCGGACTGGGCCTCAAGATCAGCAGGGAGCTGGCCGAGATGCTGAGCGGCATCATCACGGTCACCTCCGAGGTGGGCACCGGTTCGATCTTCACCCTGTTCCTGCCGGACGAGCTGCCCGCCAACGCGACCACTCCGGCCATCCGGGTGTCGCACCGGCCGATCAACTCCGCGGGGCTCGGCGACCAGGTCAACGGGGGCCGCAACCGACCGATCCTGCGCGCGCAGTCCGGCCCGCCGCGCGCCGGGCGGCCGATGATGGACCTCACCGGGGTGACGGTGCTGATCGTGGACGACGACGTCCGCAACGTGTTCGCCCTGACCAGTGCGCTGGAGCTGCACGGGCTCAAGGTGCTCTACGCGGACAACGGCTCCGACGGCATCCAGCTGCTCAACGAACACTCCGAGGTGGACATCGTCCTGATGGACGCGATGATGCCCGACCTGGACGGCAACGCGACCACCAAGCTGATCAGGGCACTGCCCGGCGGCGCCGAACTGCCGGTCGTGTTCCTCACCGCGAAGGCGATGCCCGGCGACCGCGAGTCCAGCCTCGCCGCCGGCGCCACCGACTACGTCACCAAGCCCGTCGACAAGGAACAGCTTCTGTCCGTGATGGCCACCTGGATCTCCCGCGCCCGCGACACCACCAGCCAGTTCTCATGATCGTTGCGAAAGTGCTCGCCGTCGACGACAGGCCGGAGAACCTGATCGCGCTCGAGGCGATCCTGCAGGGCCTCCCGGTCGAGATCAACTCCGTGACCAGCGGCGACGAGGCGCTCAAGCGGTTGCTCAGCGAGGACTACGCGGTCATCCTGCTGGACGCCCAGATGCCCGGCATGGACGGGTTCGAGACCGCCAGCCACATCAAGCGCCGGGAACGGACCCGGCACATCCCGATCGTGTTCCTGACCGCGGCGAACTACGACCCGCACCTCGCCTTCCGCGGCTACCAGCTCGGCGCCGTCGACTACCTGACCAAGCCGCTGGATCCGTGGGTGCTGCGGTCCAAGGTACAGGTGTTCGCGGACCTGTGGAAGCTGAACACCGAGCTGGCGGAGCGGGCCGCCGAGTGCGCCGTGCTGCGGGCCGCCGTCGCCGACGCGCTGACCCTGCTCACCGGCGCGGACACCTCCGCCGACCGGACCGAGCTGCTCTCCCGGGCCCGCGAGCGGCTCGCCGCCACCGAGTCGGCCCTGCCGCGCTACCGCTGAGCCGGGCGGGCCTCAGCGCACCCGGAACACCGGCGGTCGCTTCTCCAGGAAGGCGCGGACGCCCTCCTTGTAGTCCTCGCTCGACACCGACGTGATCGGCAGCTCGGCGGCCTCCTCGTCCGGCGTGTCCATCCCGTTCTTGATCTTCTCGACCAGCAGTTTGGCGCCCCGCACGGACACCTGGGAGCGGGAACAGACGGTCCGCGCGAATGCGAGGGTCCGCTCTTCCAGCTCCGCCGGGTCGAACAGCTGGTCCACCAGGTGCACCCGAAGCGCCTCCTCGGCGCTGAGCCGTTCGCCGGAGAACAGGATGTACTTGGCGAACGACGGGCCGACCGCGGTGACCAGCTGGCGGGTCGAGCTGAACGTGTAGACCAGACCCAGCTTCGCCGGCGTGATCCCCAGCTTGGCCGTGGTGCCGGCGAAGCGGAGATCGCAGGCCAGCGCGATCTCGCAGCCGCCGCCGATGCAGAAGCCCTGGATCATCGCGATGGACGGCTTGCGCATGTCACCGAGCGAGTGGGCCGCGTACTCCACGTGCTCGCCGTACAACCTGGCGCCCTCGGCGGTGGCCCTGCGGGTCTCGAACTCACTGATGTCCGCGCCCGCGCAGAAGTGGTCGCCGGCGCCGCGGACCACGAGCACCTTCACCGACTCGTCGGCATCCACCTCGGCGACCAGTTTCGGCAGCGCCTCCCACATCTCGAAGGACATGGCGTTGCGCCTGCTCGGCTGGTTGATCGTCAGTTCGGCGATGTCGCCGTTGCGGGTGAGGGTCAGTCCCTGCGTCATCGGTCCTACCTGTCCGTCGTGGTCGGTGCTTCGCCAGCTGGTCCGGGTTCGGTCGGCTCGGCGGTGCCCGGCGGCGGCGGGTCGCCCGGGACCGGTGCCTGCTCCACGATGCCCTGTTCGATCCACCTCAGGACGTCGGAGTGGTCAAAACCGCCCTCCGCCAGGATCTGCTCGCTGTGCTGACCGAGCAGCGGCGCCGGGCGGCGGACCGTCGCGGGTGTCTCGGACAGTTTGGCCGGCATACCCAGCGCGCGCATCGGACCGATCTTCGGATGCTCGACGTCCAGCACCATCGCCCTGGCCTCGACCTGAGCCTGCCCGAGGGCCCGCCGAGATCAGGCGGCGCGGGTATGCCGTGCAGCGCGGCGAACTGCGTACCGACGTCGCGTCGATCGCCGCCTACATCTGCGCCCAAGCCGGGCAGCCGGTCGCCTCGCTCAGCATCTTCATGCCCATCCAGCGATTCCCGGCGGACGGCCCTACCGCGCTGGGTCGACTGGTCACCGAAGCCGCCGCCAAGATCTCCGCCGGCCTCGAGCTCCGGGGTACGTAGACATACGAAAAGAGGGTTGGTCCGAGACTGTTAAGTCTTGGACCAACCCTCTTCTACCAGGTTAAATGCCGGCGGTGTCCTACTCTCCCACACCCTACCGAGTGCAGTACCATCGGCGCTGAAGGGCTTAGCTTCCGGGTTCGGAATGGGACCGGGCGTTTCCCCAACGCTAAAACCACCGACAACACTATTCACAAATCAACAACACTTACCCCGTACAGAACACACAATACACCGTGATGGTGGTTGTTTGCTCAGGGTCACATAGTGGATGCGCACAACAAAAGTGTTGCGGTGAAGCCCTCGGCCTATTAGTACCAGTCAACTACACACATTACTGTGCTTCCATCTCTGGCCTATCAACCCAGTGGTCTACTGGGGGCCTTAACCCCGCATGGGGGTGGGAGACCTCATCTTGGAACGAGCTTCCCGCTTAGATGCCTTCAGCGGTTATCCCTTCCGAACGTAGCCAACCAGCCATGCCCCTGGCGGGACAACTGGCACACCAGAGGTTCGTCCGTCCCGGTCCTCTCGTACTAGGGACAGCCTTCCTCAAGTCTCCTGCGCGCGCGGCGGATAGGGACCGAACTGTCTCACGACGTTCTAAACCCAGCTCGCGTGCCGCTTTAATGGGCGAACAGCCCAACCCTTGGGACCTACTCCAGCCCCAGGATGCGACGAGCCGACATCGAGGTGCCAAACCATGCCGTCGATATGGACTCTTGGGCAAGATCAGCCTGTTATCCCCGGGGTACCTTTTATCCGTTGAGCGACACCCCTTCCACAAGGTGGTGCCGGATCACTAGTCCCGACTTTCGTCCCTGCTCGACCTGTCGGTCTCACAGTCAAGCTCCCTTGTGCACTTACACTCAACACCTGATTGCCAACCAGGCTGAGGGAACCTTTGGGCGCCTCCGTTACATTTTGGGAGGCAACCGCCCCAGTTAAACTACCCACCAGGCACTGTCCCTGAACCAGATCATGGCCCGAGGTTAGACACCCAATTCGAACAGAGTGGTATTTCAACGATGACTCCACCATCACTAGCGTGACAGCTTCACAGTCTCCCACCTATCCTACACAATCCGAACCGAGCACCAATACCAAGCTATAGTAAAGGTCCCGGGGTCTTTCCGTCCTGCCGCGCGTAACGAGCATCTTTACTCGTAGTGCAATTTCGCCGAGTCTATGGTCGAGACAGCGCCCAAGTCGTTACGCCATTCGTGCAGGTCGGAACTTACCCGACAAGGAATTTCGCTACCTTAGGATGGTTATAGTTACCACCGCCGTTTACTGGCGCTTAAATTCTCCGCTTCGCCCCGCGAACGGGACTAACAGGTCCTCTTAACGTTCCAGCACCGGGCAGGCGTCAGTCCGTATACATCGTCTTGCGACTTCGCACGGACCTGTGTTTTTAGTAAACAGTCGCTTGGGCCTGGTCTCTGCGACCGGCCACCCCTAGCCCGCGAAGGGCTTCAAGGCAACCGGCCCTCCTTCTCCCGAAGTTACGGAGGTATTTTGCCGAGTTCCTTAACCATAGTTCGCTCGATCGCCTTGGTATTCTCTACCTGACCACCTGTGTCGGTTTAGGGTACGGGCCGCGCAAGAACTCGCTAGAGGCTTTTCTCGGCAGCATGGGATCACTCTACTTCGCCTCAATCGGCTACGCATCACGTCTCACCCTTCACGACACCCGGATTTGCCTGGATGTCGGGCTACACGCTTACACCAGTACAACCATTCACTGGCGGAGCTACCCTCCTGCGTCACCCCATCGCTTGACTACTACCGGATCGGATCCCAGCCACACACCGCAAATCACCCGAAGGCAATAAACGACACACGGGTGGTTAGCATCACCGACCTCATCAGGGACGCGCTTGCACGGGCACGGGAATATCAACCCGTTGTCCATCGACTACGCCTGTCGGCCTCGCCTTAGGTCCCGGCTCACCCTGGGCGGATTAACCTGGCCCAGGAACCCTTGGTCATTCGGCGGCAGAGTTTCTCACTCTGCATTCGCTACTCATGCCTGCATTCTCACTCGTACACCCTCCACGGCTGGGTCACCCCGCCGCTTCACTAGATGTACGACGCTCCCCTACCCACACAGACAACTGCACCAGCAAGCTGGCGGATTAAAGTCTGCATGCCACGGCTTCGGCGGTGCGCTTGAGCCCCGCTACATTGTCGGCGCGGATCCACTTGACCAGTGAGCTATTACGCACTCTTTCAAGGGTGGCTGCTTCTAAGCCAACCTCCTGGTTGTCTGGGCGAACCCACATCCTTTCCCACTTAGCGCACGCTTAGGGGCCTTAGCCGGTGATCTGGGCTGTTTCCCTCTCGACTACGAACCTTATCGCCCGCAGTCTCACTGCCACGCTTCACTTCACTGGCATTCGGAGTTTGGTTGATTTCGGTAAGCTTGTCGGCCCCCTAGACCATCCAGTGCTCTACCTCCAGGAAGAAACACGCAACGCTGCACCTAAATGCATTTCGGGGAGAACCAGCTATCACGGAGTTTGATTGGCCTTTCACCCCTACCCACAGCTCATCCCCCAGGTTTTCAACCCTGGTGGGTTCGGGCCTCCACACCGTCTTACCGGCGCTTCACCCTGGCCATGGGTAGATCACTCCGCTTCGGGTCTGCAACACGCGACTAAAAACGCCCTATTCAGACTCGCTTTCGCTACGGCTTCCCCACACGGGTTAACCTCGCCACATGCCACAACTCGCAGGCTCATTCTTCAAAAGGCACGCCATCACCTTATTAAAGGGCTCTGACGGCTTGTAGGCACACGGTTTCAGGTACTATTTCACTCCCCTCCCGGGGTACTTTTCATCTTTCCCTCACGGTACTAGTCCGCTATCGGTCATCAGGTAGTATTTAGGCTTACCGGGTGGTCCCGGCAGATTCACAGCAAATTCCACGAGCTCGCTGCTACTCGGGAACATCATCCAACACAGCACAGCGCGTTTTCACGTACGGGGGTCTCACCCTCTACGCCGACCCTTTCCAGAGGCCTTCCGCTAACACACCACACCACGCTCGGACCCCCAGCGGGAGATCCACGACAACGTCCCACAACACCCCAACCGCAACGCCCGCCGGCTTGACACGACCAGGGTTTAGCCTCTTCCGCTTTCGCTCGCCACTACTCACGGAATCACAATTGTTTTCTCTTCCTGCGGGTACTGAGATGTTTCACTTCCCCGCGTTCCCTCCACACACCCTATTTCATTCAGATGCGGGTGACACCCCTTTATTATCCGGGTGCCGGGTTGCCCCATTCGGAAATCCTCGGATCACAGCTCTGTTGACAACTCCCCGAGGCATATCGCAGTCTCAGACGTCCTTCATCGGCTCCTGATGCCTAGACATCCACCATGTGCCCTTAAACACTTCACCACAACAAGATGCTCGCATCCACTATGCAACACTCAACAAACAACCACACCCCACCACACCAACCACCACCACCCACACAAAACCCGCAACACACACGAGCCCACAGCGAGCGTTAGACGATCCATGATGAGCACGGCCAGAAAAAACAACCCACAACGGGATGTCCTCTCAGGACCCAACAGCGTGCCAAGCCAATCTGATCTGCCATATTCCACCCAGCCACCCCCAACAACCCACCACAAACATGACAGGCCATCGTGTACAGGGGCGAACCTTTAGTGAAAGGAGATGAACTCCCCACCTATGTGGGAAACTCCTTAGAAAGGAGGTGATCCAGCCGCACCTTCCGGTACGGCTACCTTGTTACGACTTCGTCCTAATCGCCAGTCCCACCTTCGACAACTCCCTCCCTTACGGGTTAGGCCGTCGGCTTCGGGTGTTACCAACTTTCATGACGTGACGGGCGGTGTGTACAAGGCCCGGGAACGTATTCACCGCGGCGTTGCTGATCCGCGATTACTAGCGACTCCGACTTCATGGGGTCGAGTTGCAGACCCCAATCCGAACTGAGACTCACTTTAAGGGATTCGCTCCACCTCGCGGTCTCGCAGCCCTCTGTATGAGCCATTGTAGCATGTGTGAAGCCCTGGACATAAGGGGCATGATGACTTGACGTCATCCCCACCTTCCTCCGAGTTGACCCCGGCAGTCTCCCATGAGTCCCCGCCATTACGCGCTGGCAACATGGAACAGGGGTTGCGCTCGTTGCGGGACTTAACCCAACATCTCACGACACGAGCTGACGACAGCCATGCACCACCTGCACACCAGCCACAAGGGAACGCCTATCTCTAGACGCGTCTAGTGCATGTCAAACCCAGGTAAGGTTCTTCGCGTTGCATCGAATTAATCCACATGCTCCGCCGCTTGTGCGGGCCCCCGTCAATTCCTTTGAGTTTTAGCCTTGCGGCCGTACTCCCCAGGCGGGGCGCTTAATGCGTTAGCTGCGGCACAGAGACCGTGGAATGATCCCCACACCTAGCGCCCACCGTTTACGGCGTGGACTACCAGGGTATCTAATCCTGTTCGCTCCCCACGCTTTCGCTCCTCAGCGTCAGTATCGGCCCAGAGACCCGCCTTCGCCACCGGTGTTCCTCCTGATATCTGCGCATTTCACCGCTACACCAGGAATTCCAGTCTCCCCTGCCGAACTCCAGTGATGCCCGTATCGACCGCACGCGCACAGTTAAGCTGTACGTTTTCACGATCGACGTGACACACCGCCTACGAGCTCTTTACGCCCAATAATTCCGGACAACGCTCGCACCCTACGTATTACCGCGGCTGCTGGCACGTAGTTGGCCGGTGCTTCTTCTCCACCTACCGTCAACCCGAAGGCCTTCGTCGATGGCGAAAGAGGTTTACAACCCGAAGGCCGTCATCCCCCACGCGGCGTCGCTGCGTCAGGCTTTCGCCCATTGCGCAATATTCCCCACTGCTGCCTCCCGTAGGAGTCTGGGCCGTATCTCAGTCCCAGTGTGGCCGGTCGCCCTCTCAGGCCGGCTACCCGTCGTCGCCTTGGTAGGCCATCACCCCACCAACAAGCTGATAGGCCGCGGGCCCATCCCCAGCCGAAAAAACTTTCCACCACACACCATGCGACATGTGGTCATATCCGGTATTAGACCCAGTTTCCCAGGCTTATCCCGAAGCTGAGGGTAGGTCGCCCACGTGTTACTCACCCGTTCGCCGCTCGTGTACCCCCGAAAGGGCCTTACCGCTCGACTTGCATGTGTTAAGCACGCCGCCAGCGTTCGTCCTGAGCCAGGATCAAACTCTCCATAGAAACCTGAACTCAAAAATAAACAAACACAACTGGCATAAACAAACCAGAAAAATAAAAGCTCAGCACACTGTTGAGTTCTCAAAAGACATCCACACACCATCACACCCCGCCGTTAAGCGGAATCCTCCGGGGTTGTCACACCACTCTACACCCTCCGAATCCTGGCGGATCCAGGGGGTGCGACTTGGCGCTATCCAGCGGGCCGGCCTCTTCTGAAGCTCTGAGGAACTTTGTTCTGTCCGGTTCCCCGCTGGCAAAGAGAAAGTTACACGACCCGTTCAGGGGCCGTTCAGCCACCCCCCTATTAGGCCGGCCCGTGCTCAATGCGCAGGTCGGCGGGGGTGGAAGACGGCATTGCGATCAACAACTCGGCGGCGGCCACGGTGAAGCCGAAACACTGCCGGACGTTGTAGACGGTCGCCGCCATGCAGAACTCCGGCGAAGTGGTCGCCACGGCGTCCTCGATCATCACGACGTCGTAGCCGAGGCAGGCCGCGTCGGTCAGGGTGGCCAGCACGCACTGGTCGGCATTGACTCCGCCGAACAGCACGGTGTCCACCCGCAGACCGCGCAGCACCGAGTCCAGCGGGGTGTCGAAGAATCCGCTCATCCGGTACTTGTCCACCCGGATGTCGGCCTCGGCGGGCGTGAGCTCGTCGACCACGGCGGCGGCCCAACTCCCCGACTGGAGCACCGGGGCGCCGTTGGTCGGCAGCGGGCTGCCGATGCCGCGCCCTTCGGCGGCGGGGTCGTACACGTGCAGCACGTTCGGCGGCAGGTTGGCCCGGTCCGGCCGGTTGCCCCAGTTGAGCCAGATGATCGGGACCTGGTGGGCACGCAGCGCGGCGGTCAGTTCGGCCAGCACCGCGATCGGCGCCCGGGCCGGTGTGACGTCCACCCCGATGGAGGCGAGCCAACCGTCGGGATGGCAGAAGTCGTTCTGCATGTCGACCACGACGAGTGCGGTACGGGCCAGGTCGAGGGTCAGCCGCTCGGGCAGGGCAGCCAGTTCGAGGGGCACCGGTGGCCGCACCGGTCGACGCAGGTCCACCGCACCGGGGCGGACCTGCCAGCTGTTCGCGGAGGTGGGGCCCAGCGGGCGGGTCATCTCGGTCATGAGGCAACGCCTTCCGTGGGCATCGGGTACCGCCGAGGGCGGACGGCGGCATCCGGGCACCGCTGGGCTGTCCCAGTCATGGGCGGTCCCAGGGGGCCGGACGGTTGATCAGCTGGAGCAGCGACCGGTCCGTGCCGGCCGCGCCGATCAGGGACAGGCCCATCGGCCTGGCGCCCAACCGCATGGTCGGCACCGCCACCGCCGGCAACCCGGCCAGCGAGGCAAGGCAGGTCAGGCGGAGCGTCGCGATCCGCGCCGAGTCGACCTCTCCGGCGGCGAGGTCGAGGGGCAGGGCCGGACCGGACGTGGCCGGCAGCAACAGCGCCCGCCCCGGGGTCAGCAGCCCGGCGAGCCTGTCCCGGGCGTCCGCCAGCACCCCCCGCGCCCGAGCGACCGCGTCCTCGGTGAGCTCACGGCCGGCTTCGAACCGGGCGACCACCTCGGGTTGCAGCTCGGATCGGGCCTTGGTCACGAACTCACCGTGCGCGGCCCAGGCCTCGGCGGCCTGCACGGTGCGGAACGCGGGCAGCCAGGCGTCCACGGCCTCGGCCAGACCGGGCGCCGCTTCGACCTCGCACCCGGTCCGGCCGGCCAGCGCGACGGTGGCGGACTCGAAGGCCGGGGCCACGCCCGGATCCGCCCCGTCGAGCAGGTCGCCCGCACGCAGCAGCAGCCGCACCGGAGTTTCGGACCTGTTGTTCCCCTCGGCGGGCGGTAGCAACAGGTCCGCGGCGGTGGCCAGCAGCCGGGGGTCCCGGCTGAGCAGTCCGACCGTGTCGAACGAGGGTGCCAGCGGCAGCACGCCGGCGGTGTCGATCACGCCGTGGGTGGGGCGCAGCCCGAACAGACCGCAGTAGGACGCCGGCACCCGGATCGAGCCGGCCGTGTCGGTGCCGACGCCAAGGTCGGCGGCGAAACCGGCCACGGCGGCGGCCGGACCACTGGTGGATCCCCCGCTCAGGCACCCGGGCGCGGCGGGGTTCGGCACCGCGCCGTAGCTCTGGGTGACCCCAGCCAGCGAGAACGCCAGCTCATCGGTGTGTGCGATGCCGGCAACGGTCGCCCCGGCGGCCAGCAGCGCCGCCACCGAAGGGGCCGTGGTGGTCTGCACCGGCGCCTCGGCCAGCCACCGTGCCGAGCCGCCGCCGATGGCGTGGCCGGCCAGGGCGAAGAGGTCCTTCACCGCGAGCCGCACGCCGCTCAGTGGCCCCGCCTCGGCGGCCGGACCCGGGTCGACGCGCAACGGGCCGGCCACCCGCCAGACCCGGGCCGGCTCGGTGATCGTCGGGACCACCGGGGCGGCCGCGCTCACGTGCGCCACCGCGATCCGCCAGCCCGCCGCGCTGCGCACCCAGATCTGGGACTGCACCGCCCACGTGCCGTCCGGCCGGGTGGACTCGGCCACCACCGCCACCGAGCCGCCGCCGAGCGGGCGCAGATGCACCCGGTCCACCCGGCGCGGGCCGGGCGGCGGGCGCAACCGGCGGAACCGTGCGATGTGCCCGGCACCGACCAGCGTGGTCCCGCCGTCCGAGCGCAGCGTGTCCGGTCCGGTCAGGAACCAGTGCTCCAGCGCGGGCACATCGTTGGTCCGCAGCGCGCGCTCGTAGTCCCAGAAAGCGGCGAGCAGGCCATCATCCGTAGCGGTGTCGTACCCGCTCATAGCGTTACCTCCGGGCAACAAGTCGCGCTTACTGTCGGCGGTCGCCCCCCGAACGAGAGGAAGTCCGGCCCATGGCTGAGCCGCCGTCGATCACCCGCCGAGGCGAGATCACGTTCCACCACATCACCCCGGGTGACACGGTGAAGCTGGCCGTACTGGCCGGGCCCGCCACCGGTTCGCCGACGACCGTGGTGCTCGAGGTGTGGGAACCGGGTGGGTCGCAGCCGCCGAACTCGCACCCGGAGTCCAGCGAGACGTTCGTGGTGCTGTCCGGCGTGGCGACCGCGCACTCCGATCGGGACGTGGTGAGCCTCGAGGCCGGTGACACGCTCACCCTGATGCCCGGCTCGGTACACCGCATCGTCAACCAGTCGGCCACCGAGCGGCTCTACACGCTGACCGTCATGCAGGCCGACGGCGGCTTCGCCGACCTGATCACCCGCGGTCCGCGCGCCGATTTCGACGAGCGCGACCTCGCGGCGCTCGGCGCCGTTCTGCCGGCCACCGGGACGCGCTGACGGGCTCACCGGACACCGCGCGCCGGGGTCGCCGGTCCAGCGCACCGCCGGCGGACCACTCACGGCAACTCCCGGCTGAGGTGCCACGAACCGCCGCCGAGGGCGTAGCGGACCCGCTCGTGCGCGGTGCCCGCTCCGGTGTCCGCGACGGCGGCCGGCCCCGCGCCGACCGGCCCACGCCAGAAATCGACCACCTCGGGGCGGAGCCGGAAGCCGAGCCAGCCGGGCGGGCGGTCCGGGATCCGCTCGCCCCAGCGGTCCCGCTCACCGGCCGCCGCGCCGGCGAGGTCGTCCGGGTCGGCGTCGCGTTCGTATGCCCAGGCGAGCAGCTGCAGGTAGCGCGGGCGGGCGGCAAAAGCGGCGTCGGTCTCGGCGACCGGCAACCGTTCGACCGTGCCGGTCAGCACCACCTGAGCGCCGATGTCGTACCAGCCGAACACCGCGCACGCCCTCGGGTTCTCCGCGAGGTCGCGGGTCTTGCGGGTCGGGTGCGAGGAGTGGAACGTGACGCCGCTGTCGTCGATCACGGTGGCGAGCACCGTCCGCGCGGACGGCGCGCCCCCCGGGTCCGCGGTGCTGAGCACCATCGCCCTCGGTTCGGCCAGGCCGGCGCCACGCGCTTCGCCGAACCAGCCGGCCAGCAACGGCATCGGCCCGGCCGGCAACGACGCGGCGTCGAGCTGGATGGCCACACTCGTCCTCTCTCGCGGAGAGCAGCGCTGCTCTCCGCTGTCGGTGTCCAGGGTCAGTGCGCGTGCCGCTCCGGGAGCGCGCTGCTCGGCAGGTCGCTGTGGATCATGAGCACCCGGACCGGGCCCGGGCACCCGGCCCGCCAGCGGTGCGGCGTCGAACCCGGGTAACGCAGGCACTCACCGGCGGTGAGGGTGAACAGCCGGCCAGGGCCGAGCTCGACGTCGAGCACGCCCTGGGCAATGTAAACGAACTCGGTGCCGTCGTGCTCGAAGAACTCCTCGAAGGTCGCCTGCGGGTTGAGGAACTCGGTCGGGGTGTACCGGCCGGGCTCGGCGAGCAGCTGCCGGGCAACACCGCCGACGGAGACCGGCACCGCGATGCCTTCGTCGTGGCGCAGCACGGTGACCGGTTCGGCGGGCACCGGGGGGCTACCGGCCGCCAGCAGCCAGTCCTGGGTGACGCCGAGTGCCCGCGCGATGCGGAACAGTGACGACATGCTGGGCCGGGCGCGGCCGCGTTCCAGCTGGCTCAGGAACGGGTGGGAGAGCTCGGCGCGCTCGGCCACCTCCACCAGGGTGAGGTTCAGCTCGCGGCGCCGGGACCGGATCCGCTCCCCCAGCCGCACTGCCGGCGGCGACGGCTCGGCGCCCGGGGCCGCTGTGGCGCGCGGGCCAAGAGTCGCCGGGTCCGGTGTCGCGCGCGGGCCTGGGGTCCGCGGGCCTCGCGTCACAGTGCCCCCTTTTTCCTGAACGCCACACGGCGACACCAGTCCGAAACAATGCGCATCTAGCGTCAATGTTGATGTCATCAACATTAGCGTCTCTCGGCGCCGCCGAGAAGCAGGACCACCCGGAGTGGTACGCCACCCGCTGGCTGTCCGGCGGTCCCGAGCCGAGCCCGATCGACGCTGTCGACTCTGCCGACCCTGTCGACTCTGCCGGCTCTGTCGGCTCTGCCGACTTCGCCGGCCCGGGTATCGCGCTGGTCGCCGAGCCCGGGCACGTGAACAGCTTCCTCGTGGTGGGCAGCCGGCGGGCGGTGCTGTTCGATAGCGGCATGGGGATCCGGCCGATGCTGCCGACACTCGACCGACTGACCTCGCTGCCCTTCACCGTGGTCAACTCGCACGACCACTTCGACCACCGGGGCGGCAACCACGAGCTGTCCGAACACGCGGCGGACATCGCGGTGCACCCGGCCGCCAGCCACGGCCACCACGCTGCGCCCGCCGACTTCTACCCCGGTTACCGGCGGGCGGCGGCTCGGGCGGCCGCACTGTTCGACCAGTTCGCCGCACTCGACCGCCAGGGACCGTTCACCCTGACCCCGGACCAGTTCCCCCGGCCGCTGCCCGAGCTCGACACCTGGCGGATCCCGGCGGTGCCGCCGACCCGGGTGCTGCTCGACGGCGAGACGATCGACCTCGGCGACCGGACGCTGACCGTCCTGCACACCCCCGGGCACTCGCCGGACAGCATCTGCCTGTGGGACCCGGAGACCCGCACCCTGCTCAGCGGCGACACCGTGCTCAGCGCGGCCTACTGGGCCCACCAGCCCGGTGCCGACGTGGCCGCCTTCGCGCACACCTTGCGCCGGCTCGACCAGCTCGGCGCCCGCCGGGTGCTGGTCGCGCACAACCTGCGCGCCGAGCTGGACGGCGACGCCGTGCGCCGGGCGGCGCTGGCGATGACGGAGGTCGCGGAGGGGCGCACCCGGCCCACGCCGGACACCGACCTGCTCGGCCGGGGGGTCCGGCGGCACGACCTGGCCGGCGTCACGATCTTCACCGCGCCCGGGGAGCAGCCGCGATGAGTGCACCGGCGATCGGCACGGCCGTCGCGGGGCTGCGCGGGGTGCGCACCGCGGCCGGCGAGGCGGTGGACGTGCTCCTCGACGCGGCCGGGGTGGTCACCGAGGTACGCCCGGCGAGCGCGGCGCCGGTCCGGGAGGGCGAGCTCGCGCTGCCCGGCTGGGTGCTGCTCCCCTCGGCCGTGGAACCGCATGCCCACCTGGACAAGGCGTTCAGCTGGGCGGCCAGCCAGGCCCCGTACGGCGACCTGCCCTCGGCCATCGACTCCTGGTGCGGCTACGCCCGGCGGCTCACCGCCGAGGACGTCGACCGCCGGGCCCGGCACGCGCTGACCCGGTACCTGGCGGCCGGTGTCACGGCGGTACGCAGCCACGTGGACCTGCCGCGGGACGCCGACGACCCGCTGTGCGGCGTGCGCGCCCTACTCGGGCTGCGCGAGCAGCTGCGTGACGTGCTCGACCTACAGGTCTGCCTGCTGGCCAGCAGCCTCGCCGACACCGCTGCGCTGGAGCGGGCGCTGGACCTCGGCGTGGACGTGCTCGGCGGCTGCCCGCACCTGGCCGACGACCCGGTCAAGGAGCTCACCCGGCTGCTGGACCTCGCCGAGCGCCGCGGCATCGACGTCGACCTACACACCGACGAGCAGCTCAACCCCGGCATGCTCACCATCCGCGAGCTGGCCAGGCAGGTCAGCGCGCGCGGTCTCACCCAGCGGGTCACCGCCAGCCACTGCGTCAGCCTGGGTTCCCTGGACCCCTCGGCACTGGCCGACGTGCTGGCCGAGGTGCGCGCCGCCGGTCTCGCCGTGGTGACGCTGCCGATCACGAACCTGTACCTGCAGGGCCGGGAGTCGGCCGCGCCGGTACCGCGCGGCCTGCCCGCGGTCCGCGAGCTGCTCGCGGCGGGGGTCACGGTGGCGGCCGGCGGCGACAACGTGCGCGACCCGTTCAACCCGGTCGGCAGGGCGGACCCGTTCGAGACGACCTCGCTGCTGGTCACCGCCGCGCACCTGAACGCGGGGCAGGCGCTGCACGCGGTCACCGACGCCGGCCGCACCGTCCTCGGACTGCCACCGGCCGGGCCGTTCCAGGGCGGCCTCGCCGACCTCGTCGCGGTCCAGGCCGACGACCTGACCGACGTGCTGGCCGGCGCCACCGGCTCCCGCGTGGTGCTGCGCCGGGGCCGGGTCGTCGCGGCCACCACGGTCGAGCGGCACACCGCGGCCGACCTCAGCCCGCCGACCATCGGGAGGTCCGAATGACCCCGGCCCAAGCCAGTGCGGACCCCGCCGCGACCTCGGCGCCACCGGCGGGAGGGACGGCGGCCGCGCTGCGGTTCACCGGCGTCGGCAAACGGTTCGACACCGGTACCCAGGCGCTGACCGAGGTCGACCTGACCGTCGCACCCGGCGAGTTCGTCAGCGTGGTCGGCCCGTCCGGCTGCGGCAAGAGCACCCTGCTGCGGCTGGCCAGCGGACTGTCGTTGCCCACCGCCGGGCGCATCGAGCTCAGGACGGACAAGATCGCCTACGTCTTCCAGGACCCGACCCTGCTGCCCTGGCGCTCCGCCCTCGGCAACGTCGAGCTGGTCACCGAGCTGCACCGGCTGCCGAAGCAGCGACGGCGCGAGCGGGCCCTGCGCGCACTGGGGACGGTCGGGCTGACCGGGTTCGAGCAGCAGCTGCCGGCGCACCTGTCCGGTGGGATGCGGATGCGGGTCTCGCTGGCCAGGGCGCTGGTACTGGAGCCGGACCTGTTCCTGTTCGACGAGCCGTTCGGCGCGCTGGACGAGATCACCCGGCTGAACATGCAGGAGGAGCTGCAGCGGCTGGTGCACGGCGGCACGTTCAGCACGCTGTTCATCACCCACTCCGTGTCCGAGGCGGTGTTCCTGTCCAACCGGGTGCTGGTGATGTCCGCCCGGCCGGGTCGGATCGTGGCCGAGATCGAGGTCCCGTTCGACTACCCCAGGGCCCCGGACCTGCGGTTCGACCCCGCGTTCGGCCGGATCGCGGCCGGCGTCTCCGAGGCTCTGACGGGAGCGCACCGATGACCACCCCGATGACCACCACCGAGAACCGCACCATCGGCAAAGCCACCGGGTCCGCGGCGAACACCGCCGTCGACACCGTCGGCGCGGCCTCGGGCAGACAGCTGTCCGGCGACGCCGCCGGGGCCGCACGGGCCCGGCGGCTGGCCCGCACGGTACTCCCGGTGCTGGCCACCGTCGTGGTGTTCCTGTGTCTCTGGCTGGCGGTCAGCTACCTGCTGCTCACCCCGGAGCGCCGCGAGATCCTGGTGCCGCCACCCCAGGAGGTGCTCACCGACTCGCTGCTGCAGTGGTCGCACCTGCGGCCGATGCTGGCCGCCCTCCTGCTGGACGTCGAGGTGTCGATGGTCGGCCTGGTCATCGCCGTGGTGCTCGGGGTGCTGGCCGCCGTGGTGATGAGCCAGGCGTCCTGGCTGGAGCGGGGCCTCTACCCGTTCGCCATCCTGCTGCAGGTCGTGCCCATCCTGGCGATCGTGCCGCTCATCGGGCTGTGGTTCAACTACGGCATCAACGGCCGGGTGGTGGTCTGCGTGATCATCGCCATCTTCCCGATGATCGCGAACACGCTGTTCGGCATCCACGCCGCCGAGCAGGGCGCGCACGACCTGTTCACCCTGCACAGGGCGTCCCGGTGGCAGCGGCTGACCAAGCTCCAGCTGCCCGGCGCGCTGCCGTCGATCTTCGCCGGGCTGCGCATCTCCTCCGGGCTGTCGGTGATCGGCGCCCTGGTCGGGGACTTCTTCTTCGTACAGGGCCAACCGGGGCTCGGCACGCTGCTGTCCACCTACATCGCCAGGGTGCAGTCGGCCGACCTGTTCGCGGCGATCCTGCTCTCCTCGCTCTACGGCGTCGCGGTGTTCGCCGTGTTCACCGCACTGACCTCGCTGGCCGTCGGGTCCTGGTACCGGGGCTCGCGCGCCCGGGCCTGACCCCCACCCCGCCGACCCTCGGAGTGTCGATGAAGCGTGTCCCTGCCCCGGCAGCCTTCGGGCTGGCCGCCGCCCTGCTCGCCGCCACGCTGGCCGGCTGCTCGAGCTCCGGACCGGGCGGCGGGTCGAGCTCGGCCGCGCTACCCCCGGCCACCGGTGACGAGCTGCTGAGCGGGGTCTGCCCGGCCACCGTCTCGATCCAGGTCGACTGGGAACCGGAGGCCGAGCACGGCGCCATGTACCACCTGATCGGCCCGGACTACACCGTCGACGCCACGCACAAGCGGGTCAGCGGGCCACTGGTGGTGGCCGGCAAGGACACCGGTGTGAAGGTCGAGGTGCGGGCCGGCGGCGCGGCCATCGGGTTCACCGCGATCCCGGCGCAGATGTACATCGACAAGTCGATCACCCTCGGCACGGTCAGCACCGACGGCGCGATCAACAGCTCCGCGAACCAACCCACCACCGCGGTCGTCGCCCCGCTGCGGAAGAGCCCGCAGATGCTCATGTGGGACCCGGCGAGTCACCCCGACTGGCAGACCATCGCCGACATCGGCGCCTCCGGTGCCCCGGTGGTGGTCGCGAAGGCGAACTTCTACAGCCCGCTGCTGGTCGCGAAGGGGCTGGTCAAGCAGAGCCAGCTGGACTCCGGGTACACCGGTGCACCGGCCCGGTTCGTCACCGCGCCGACCATCGCCCAGCAGGGTTTCGCGACCGCCGAGCCGTACATCTACCAGCACGAGGTGAAGTCCTGGGGCAAGCCGATCAAGTACCAGCTGCTGGCCGACGTGGGGTACGACATCTACCCGGAGCCGCTGGCGGTGCGCACCGGCGACCTGGCGGCGCTGTCCCCGTGCCTGAAGCGGTTGGTGCCGATCGTGCAGCGGTCCCAGGCCGACTACCTGGCCGACCCCGGGCCGACCAACAAGCTCATCACCGACGCGGTGACCCAGTACAACGACGGGTGGACCTACTCCGAGGGGGTCGCCGGCTACTCGGCAACGACGATGAAGCAGCTCGGGATCGTCGCCAACGACTCATCCGGACCGCTCGGCGGGATGGACATGGCCCGGGTGCAGTCCACCATCGACACGTTCGCGCCGATCCTGGCCGGCTCCGGCTCGGCGGTCCGCCCGGGGCTCAAGGCCGCGGACATCGCCACCGACCAGTTCCTCGACCCGTCGATCAAGTTGGGACAGGGCTGATGTCCACCTCCACCGAGCGACCGCCGGCCCGCGAGCTCCCGTCCATCGGCCGCGCCCGCACCCGGGAGCTCACCGAGCGGCTGGCCGCGGTGCTCGGCGCGGAACGGCTGTCGGTGGACCCGTCCCGGATCGAGCGGCTGTCGGTGGACTGGGCGCACATGTCCCCCATCCTCAGCGCCCAACTGCCGGCCGGGCGGGCGGACCTGATCGCCACCCCGAGCCGCGCCGAGCAGATTCCGGAGATCCTCCGGGTCGCCTACCAGCTCGAGGTGCCGGTGACCGCGCGCGGGACCGGGCTGGGCAACTACGGGCAGGCCATCCCGCTGCACGGCGGGCTGCTGCTGGACGTGAGCGCCTGCCGGGCCGTCGAGGAGGTCGGCTGGCAGGCGGACCAAGCGTGGGTGCGGGCCGAGGCGGGCGTGCGGATGCGCGACCTGGACAACGCCGTCGCCGGGCACGGACAAGAGCTGCGCATCTACCCGTCCACCAAGGGCTCCACGCTCGGCGGGTTCCTGGCCGGTGGCAGCGGCGGCACCGGGTCGATCACCTACGGCAGCAACGCGGACGGCCTGGTGACCGCGCTGGACGTGGCGCCCTGCGACGGCAGCGGTGAGCTGATCCACGCCGAGGGCGAGGAGACGGTGCCGTACATCCACGCGTACGGCATCACCGGCGTGCTCGCCAGGGCCACCGTGCTGCTGGCGCCACGCCGGGACTGGGTGGCCGTGTGGGCCGCCGCCCCGGACTACCCGACCGGCACCGACGCGATGCGCGCGCTGCTGGAGCTGGACCCGGAGCCCCGGCTGGTGTCGCTGGACGAGCCGACGATCGTGGCCGAGCTGCCCCGCGACCCGGCACTGGACCCGGCTCGGGTGAGCGTGCGGGCGATCGTCGCGGCCCAGGTGGCGGACGCGGCGAGCGCACTGCTGCGCCGGGCCGGTGCCGAGGTGCTCAGCGTGCGGACCGGACTGGTCGCGGCCGACCGGATCACCTCGCTCTCCTACAACCACTCCACGTTCCACCTGCAGAAACGCCACCCCGAGTACTTCCACCTCGAGGTCGCCGGGACGCCGCTGTGGGACGACCCGGACGCCGTGCGGGCGATCTACCCGGGCACCACTCTGCACCTGGAGCTGATGCGCGAGCGGCCGATCGGGATGCTGATGGCGCCGTACGTCTCGCCCGAGCAGGTCTACGCCGGGATGGACGAGCTGGAAGAGATCGGCATGTCCTACCACTCACCGCACAACTGGATGCTGGACCGCCGGCTCGACGAGGTGCGCGCGACGGTGGGTCGCACCGACCCGCGCGGGCTGTTGAACCCTGGCAAGCTCACCTCCGACGGAAAGGACGCCCGGTGGCGACCCGCGAGCTGATCGATCTGACCGGGCCGGAGTCGGCCGAGGTGTTGAGCGCCGACTCGGTGATCCTGCTCGGCACCGGGGCGGTCGAGCACCACGGGCCGCACCTGCCGCTGTCCACCGACCTGCTGGTGGCCGACGCCGTGACCGCCGCGCTGGTGGAGCGCGCTCCCGCCGAGCTGGACGTGTGGCGACTGCCCACGCTCGCCTACACGAAGTCGGACGAGCACTCCTGGGCGTCCGGCACGATGTGGCTGTCCTGGGACACCCTGATGCGGGTACTGGTCGACCTGGGCCGCTCGATCGCGACCACGCCGGCCCGGCGGCTGGTGTTCGTCAACGGGCACGGCGGCAACTCCGCCCTGCTGCAGGTGGCCTGCCGGGAGCTGCGCCGCCAGTTCGGCCTGTACACGTTCCTGATGCACCCCGGCCGGCCGGTGGACCACGGCGGCCGGTCCACCTCGCCGGAGGAGCTCGGCATGGGCGTGCACGGCGGGCGCGGCGAGACCTCGGTACTGCTCTACCTGCGGCCCGAGCTGGTGCACATGGACCGCGCCGTGCGCAGCGTGCCGGAGCACCTCGCCGACTACCGGCACGTGGGGTTCGGCAAGCCGGTCAGCTTCGGCTGGCTCAGCGACGACTTCGGCACCGGCGGCGTGATCGGCGACCCGCGCGGCGCGACCGCCGAGGAGGGCAAGGAGCTGCTCGAGGACGGCATTGAGCAGTGCCTCGCCGCGCTGGGCGAGATCGCCCGTTTCGACCCGAGGTTCACCACCGGGGATTAGCCGGCGCTGCACCACAGCGCCGCGGTTTCGGGCGTAGGTTTGCCGTCAGCGCCGACCCCGGGTTGCGCGCCCCGTGTTCGACGACTGATGGAGGATGACCATGACCACCACCCCGCTGACGCCGGCGACGGTGACGGTCGAGCAGGTGGCGAAGATGATCGACCATGCGCTGCTGCGCCCCGAGCTCACGGTCGACGACATCCGGCGGGGTTGTGAGCTGGCCGCCCGCTACCAGGTCATCTCGGTGTGCGTGCGGCCCAGCGACGTCCCGCTCGCCGTCGAGCTGCTGGCCGGCACCGGCGTGCTGGTCGGCACCGTGATCGGGTTCCCACACGGCAGCATCGCCACCCAGGTCAAGGCGGCCGAGACCGCCTTGGCGATCGAGCAGGGCGCTGCCGAGGCCGACATGGTGCTGAACATCGGCTGGCTGCGGTCCGGCGAGCTCGACGCGGTCGAGGCGGACATCCGCGCCGTCGTCGAGGCTGCCGGCGCCGCGCCGGTGAAGGTGATCCTGGAGAACGCCTACCTCACCGACGAGGACAAAGTGGCAGGTTGCCAGGCCGCCGAGCGTGCCGGGGCGGCGTTCGTCAAGACCTCCACCGGCTTCGCGCCCACCGGGGCGACGCTGGCCGACGTGACCCTGATGCGCGCCTCGGTGTCCCCGCACATCGAGGTGAAGGCGTCCGGCGGGGTACGCACGCTGGACCAGCTGCTCGAGCTGGCCGGCGCAGGGGTGACCCGGTTCGGCGCGTCCGCCACCTCGGAGATCCTGGACGACCTGGCCCGTCGACGGGAATCGGCCACCGCGTCGGCCTGAGTGGGCGGGCCTGCCGGGGCCCGGGGGCGTATCCCCAGGTCAGGACGCAGTATCGAGGCGGTCCATGGCGCGCAACCAGATGCCGTTGCGGGTCTGTGCCAAGCCAAGCCCGCGCCCGTTCAGACACGTCTCGGCCGGCCGGTGCGCGTCGAAGAGCTCCACGTCGTCCCAGGTCTGGCAGCACCGGGCACAGTGGCAGCGGTCCTCACCGACCCAGCTCACACCACAGCGACCGCACTCGCCTCGGACCAGTCCCACGATTTGCACGGTACCTAACCGAGCGGACAAATCCGGGGAGACCGCGCCCACATCGCCTCGGCGTTGCGGTGTGAGCGCGGTCTCGGGTCAGCTTCGCGCGGCGGTTCTGGCGATCGCGCTGACGATCGTGGGCCAGGCGCTCGGGGGCAGATCGTGGCCCATCCCGGGCACGGTGACCAGCTCGGCGCCCGGTACCGCGGCCGCGGTGGCCCGACCGCCGCTGACGTCCAGCAGCGGGTCCGCCTCGCCATGCACCACGAGCGTCGGGAGGTTGACCCCGCGCAGTGCGGCGGTGCGGTCCGACCCGCCCACGACGGCGGCGAGCTGGCGGGCCATCCCGGCGGGCTGCCGGGCGCGGTCGTAACCGGCGGTCGCCCTGGCCCGCAGGTCGTCGTCGGTCATCTCGGCCGACCCGATCAGCCGCAGCAGCGTCACCAGATACTCGATGGCGTCCTCGCGTTCGGGCGGCGCCGGTGTGGTCAGTGTCGCCGCCGCCTCCGGCCGGGAATGCCCGACCGCAGGGTCGCCGGTGGTGGACATGATCGACGTGACACTGCGCAGCCGGTCCGGGTGCTCGATGGCCAGCGTCTGCACGATCATGCCGCCCATCGAGGCGCCGACCACGTGCGCACGGTCGATCCCCAGCGCATCGAGCAGTCCGATGGTGTCGCCGGCCAGGTCGGACAGGGTGTACGGCGGAGACTGGGTACCGCTGAGGACGGCGCCGAGGTCCGGTACCGGGAGGTGGTCCAGGCTGGTCGAGAGGCCGGAGTCCCGGTTGTCGTACCGGATGACCCGGAAGCCCTGACCGGCCAGTTGGCGGCAGAACTCCTCCGGCCAGTCGATCAGCTGGGAGCCCAGCCCGGTCACCAGGACGAGGGCCGGGTCGGCGGCGTCGCCGAACTCGTCGTACTCGAGCTCGGCGACGCCGGCCTTCACGCGAGGCATGCGGGATCCTTTCCGTTGCGGGTCGGTCGGTGACCGGGTCAGCCGCGCGGGAACTCACCACCGTCGATGACGAAGTCCCGGCCGGTGATCCAGGACGACCGGTCCGAGACCAGGAAGCCAACCAGATCGGCCACGTCGGTGGCGCGGCCACCCCTGCCCAGCGGGGCGTTGGCCATGAGGGACGACGGGTCGATCCCCGCGGCGTCGGCCATGGTCTGCCGGGCCGCGTCGGCGCCGGGCGAGGCCACGTTTCCCGGGCTGATGGTGTTCACCCGGATGCCCTTCGGTGCCTGCTCGAGGGCCAGGCCCCGGCTGTAGGTGGCCAGCGCGGCCTTCGCCGCGGCGTAGTGCAGGAACGCGCCACCGGGGTCGAGGGTGACCGCCGAGGAGACGTGCACGATCGCGCCCGCGCCGCGCTCACGCATCTGCGGCAGCAGGGCGGCGTCCAGCCGGACGGCCGCCCGGAAGTTGATGTTCAGCGCGTCCTGCCACTCCTCGTCCGGGATGGCGAGCGAGCCCTCGGCGTAGAACCGTGCGGCGCCGGCGTTGTCGACCAGGATGTCCACCCCGCCGAGCTGGTCGAGTGCCGCATCGGCGAGGGCGCGGACGCTGTCGCGGGTACGGAGGTCGGCGGTCACGAACTTGGCGCCGGCCGGGGTGTCCGGGGTGGCGGAGCGGGCCGCGGCCACCACAGTGGCGCCGGCGTCGAGCAACCGTTGCACGATCGCCGCGCCGAGGCCCCGGGATCCGCCGGTGACGAGTGCGCGCTTGCCTTCGAGTTCACGGGAGTTGGTTGTCATACGACCACAGTGCCCATTTTGGACCGATCCGTCAAGAACGCTCGGCGTGACCTGACACGCACCCCGAGGGACCCGCCCGTCGGACGCGACGAACGCGGCGTGCGTGATGGCGGCGTGCGTGATGGCGGCGTGCGTGATTACGTGCGGGCGCGCTGTGACCGAGCTGCACAGCAGGCAGGTAATTGGCGGAACCTGCCTGGTATGCAGCTCGGTAACCCGAGGCAACTGCCTCGGCAGGCCGGCGGCCGGTTCGATGGCCGATGACGCAGGCATTGGGCAGTGAGCCGCCCTTGGCCGGCCACCTGAGCAGGGGCCCATGATCAACGGGACACCCAGGGTTGTTTTCGCGGCCTCGAACAGCCCTGGTGTCCCGTTGATCACTCGCCGGGGGTTCATCCGGAGGTTCGGTGCGCAGGGCGCGTTGTTACCGAGCTACACAGGGTGCAGGTCTGGCGACCTCTGAACCTGCCTGGTGTGCAGCTCGGTAACAACAACGCCGACCGGGGGGCCTGCTCGGCTCACGACTCGGTCGGGCTGCGTACACCGTAGACACTCTGGCTCCGGTGTACGGCGTATAGCACGAGGCGTCAGTTCAGCGCGGCGCTCACCCGGGCCACGATCGCCGACGGACCGGGCTGGGTCGCCATCTCGGCGCTCACCTCGCGGGCGGCGGCCGCGAAGGACGGTTCGTCGAGCAGCCGCTCCGCCAACGCGCGGACCACCGCCGGGGTGGCGGACGCCGGATCCTGGGTCAGCCCGACGCCCCGGTCCGCGACCCGCCTGGCCGACATCGGGTTGTCCGCGAAGGCGGGCAGCACCAGTTGCGGGACCGCGTAGTGCAGCGGCGTCGCGGTGGTCCCGGACCCGCCGTGGTGCACCTTCAGCGAGCAGGTCGACAGGAATGCGGACAGCGCCAGGAAGCCGACCAACCGGACGTTGGCGGGCAGCTCACCCAGCGCGGACAGATCGGCCGCACCGGCTGCCAGCACGACCTCGACGTCCATCCCGCCGAGCGCGTCCAGCACCACCGCCAGACTGCTCGTACCGCTCAATGTCGGGACGACCGTCCCCAAGGTGACACACACCCGGGGGCGGTCCGGTGCGCGCAGCGCCCAGTCCGGCACCGCGGCGCCGCCGTTGAACGGCACGTAGCGCATCGACCACCAGGGCACGCCATCCCTGGGGTCGAGCTCGTCCGCGACGAGGCCGCCCATGCTCGGCGCCCGGGGATCTATCCGCGCGACCGTGGTCGGCCGACCCTCCGGAATGGCCAGCTTCGCCCGGACCAGCCGCACCACGTCGTCGTCCTTCAGTGCGTCGCGCCCCTCGCGGAAGTCCGGGTCCCGCATCGACCAGGAGATCCGGTTGCCCACCTCCAGCGCGGGTACCCCCATCGCCAGCGCGGCCAGCGGGCCCACCGCGTGGTCGGAGGTGTGTACCACCAGGTCGGCACCGAAGTCCCGGCCGACCGAGACCGTCCCCTCGGCCATGGTCAGGGTGAACAGGCCGAACGGGTTACCGGCGCGCGCGGCGAACCGGAACTCCTCGGACACCGCCGGGTCGTCGCCCTCCCTGGTGATCGCACGCATCAGCTCGGCCCAGACGTCGCGGTCCGGCAGTACGTCGTACATCGGAAGGCCCGCATCGGCGCCGACCGCGATCATCTCCGCGGTGCTGGCCACCAGTACCTCGTGACCGGCCAGCCGGGCCGCCCAGATCAGCGGGACCACCGGCAGCATCAGCCCGTAACCCGGTGGCACGGCGAACAGCATCCTCATGGCCGCAACCCTGTCAGCCGGTGCACCCCGAAGGCAGCGGATTTCCACGCCCCCGCGCCGTCCACGCCATCTGCGGGGTATACGCCGTAAGCACTCCGCTCAGGTGGCGCTGCCCGCCTGCCACTCGCTCCACGGCACTTCCCAGTCGCCGTAGGTGTCCCAGACCGGCAGTTTGGGGCCGCCGGAGTTGGTGATCTCCACGACGTCGCCGAGGTTGAAGTGGTCGAAGAACCAGCGCGCGTTCGCCGGGCTGAGGTTCACGCAGCCGTGCGAGACGTTGCTCGACCCCTGCTGCCCCACCGACCACGGCGCCGAGTGCACGAACTCGCCGTCGGCGGAGATCCGCACATCCAGGTCCACCTTCTCCTTGTAGTACCCCGGGTCGCCCTCACAGACGCCGTAGGTGCAGGAGTCCATGATCATGGTGGGCTTCTTGTCGGAGACCACGTGCGGGCCGATGTGCGACGGGTGGTCCGCCGAGCCGAGGCTGATCGCCATCGACTTGACCACCGCGCCGTTGTGGAAGATCTGCATCGTCTTCGCGTGGCCGTCGGCCTTGGCCACCCAGGAGTCGTGCACGTGCACCGTCACCGCGCGGTTCTCCTGCCCGAACGCGCCCTTGCCCAGATTGACCCCGAAAAGGTTGGCGTTGAGCTGCAGGGTGCTGCCCGGCTGCCAGTACGACTGGGCCCGGTAGTGGGCCTCGTTCGCGGACATCCAGAACCAGCCGCCGTGCTGTGCCGGGGTGCTGGTGACCGCGAGGGCCTTCTCGGCGGCGGCTTTGTCGGTCACCGGGTGGTTGAACCGGACCACCAACGGCTGGCCGACGCCCACGCTGGTCATGCTGGGTGTCGGCCGGAACGAGACGGCGGTGAGCACCGCCGGGCGGATGGTGCTGAGCGTGCTGCTCTGCTGTACCGGCTGCCCGTCGGCGCCGACCGCGGTGACCGCCACCTGGTAGGTATCGCCGTAGCTCAGTGGGGCGGAGTTACGCCAGGACGCCGCGTCCGGGGACAGCGTGCCCGCCACCTGCCGGCCGGTCTTGGCATCGGTGACCTGCACCGCCTGCAGGACGCCGTGTTGCACGGCCACGTTCAGCGGAGCGCCCGGGCTGACCGGGGCGGCGCCGGGCTGGATCGGGACGGTCCCGGCCAGGACCGTCACCACGGCGGCCGGTGGCGGCGGCGCGGACGGCACCGACGGGCCGCCGGCCAGTGCCCGGCTCACCGACGCGGGACCCCAGGTGGCGGTGATCAGTGCCAGGACGGCGACGAGGGCGGTGGCGACGCCGAGCACTGCCGAGCCGAGCCGGTGTGGATCACCGGTCGGCCGAGGGGCTCGGGCGCCACGATTCATCCCTGAGCTTGCGCAGCCGGCTCAGCCGGCTCGATCGGCTGCACCCCGTTCGGCGCGTCCGGGTCGATCCGGTGTCCTGGCACCCAGCGGTAGCTCTGCTTGCGCTGCATCCCGCTGGCCCGCCAGGCGGCGGTCATCGCGGCCTTCGCCCAGAAGGCGGCGCCGGTGGTGGCCTGCGAGCGGGGCCGCCAGTGCGCGTGCGAGCGCAGGATCCCGTTGCCGTAGTTCAGCGCGTACGAGCGGCGGACCTGTGGCGTCCAGTGCTCGGTGGTCAGCGACACGCTCAAGGTGTCGTAGTTGGCCACCCGGTGCGGCCCGTTGAGCGCCCAGTGCAGCAGGTCCCCCGGTTCCATGTCGTGGACCTCGGCGTAGTCGTCGAACCACTCCTGGTAGTCCAGGCCCTCGGTGGCCACGCTGCGGACGGTGTTCTCGACACTCTCCGGGCGCAGGAACGGCGCGGTCGGCGGGTAGATCCAGATCCGCTTGCGACCGCGCAGCTGGACCAGGGTCTGGCCGGGCACGTCGAAATGGTAGAAAACCCGCGCGTTCGGCGAGGAGACCAGCAGGTTGAGCTTGCGCTTGAAGGTCTTGAACGGCAGGTCGGTCTCCAGCTCGCCGTACAGCGAGCTCAGCACGTCGGCGAACCGGTCGTCAATCTCCTCGAGTGCCTTGAGCTCGATCCAGATCCTGCCGTTCCGGACCGCCTCGAGCACCTGCATCCCGGTCAGGCCGGTGCGGTCGCAGGAACTCCAGGCCCGCACGTCGTACCCGTCGTCGGGCATCGTCTCGATCTTGAGGTGGGACGGGTCGACAGTGTCGATCAGGCCCGCGATCGACTCGTCGGAGAACATCTCCTGATCGGCCAGCGTGTGGCGCAGCTTCACGGTGTGCTGGCCCCACAACGCCACGTGGCGCGGGTCGATCTTCTCTAGCACGTGGTCCACGGCGGTCCCTTGGGTGAGCGGGCGTGTTGATGTTAGCTGGACAGACCCCGTTGTGGCCGACCGCCTCGCCGGTGGTCGGCCACCCGGCGCTCAGATGCTGATCGCGACGCGATCCTTCTCGTCGAGCAGCCTGCGGCCGAGTGGGGCCCTCGGATCGATGCGGTAGCTGAGCAGCCGCTGGTAGCTCGTCTTCTTCTGGACTCCGCTGAACCGGTAGGCGGCGGTCAGTCCGGCCTTGGCCCAGAACGCCGGGCCGCTGGTGTTGCGCGAGCGGGGCTGCCACCTGACGTCCCGGCGCAGCACGCCGTTGCCGTAGTTCATCGCGTAGGAGCAGCGGATCTCGTCGGTCCAGTGCTCGGTGGTCAGCGAGACGTTTCGAACGTCGTAGTTCTCCACCCGGTGCGGGCCGTTGAGTGCCCAGTGCAGCATGTCGCCGGGCTCCATGTCGTGGGCCTCGGCGTGCTCGTCGTACCACGAGATCCAGATCCGCTTCCGGCCCCGGATCTGCAGAGGCCCTGACCGGGTACGTCGAAGTGGTAGAAGACCTTCGCGCCCGGCGAGGAGATCAGCAGGCCGAGCTTGCGCTTGAAGGTCTTGAAGTCCGGCACGACGGCCTCGATCTCGGCGTACATCCCCTCGAGCACCTCGGCGAAGCGGGGGTCGACCTTCTCGATCGCCATCATGTTGATCCAGATGCGGCCGCCCCGGACGGCTTCGAGCACCTGCGCACCGGACGGCCCGGCTCGGTCGCAGTGGCCCCACGTCGACACGTCGTCGCCCATGGTGCTGATGTCCATGTGTCTCGGTTCGATGGTCTCGATCAGGTCGGCCAGCGACTCGTCGCTGAACATCGCCCGGTCGGCCAGCGTGTGACGGAGCTTCACCGTGTGCCGACCCCACAGGCTCCGCTGCCGGGGATCGACACCTTCGAGCACACGTTCCACGACCCGATTCCTCCCAGCCCGCCACGAGCCGGGGCGGCCGGGGGTCCTGTCAACATCAACGACCTCGGCCGGGATCGGCTACTGCCACGAGTCGGGTTATTAGGGTCTGCTTTGTTATATCTGGCGGGTCGCGGAAGTGCCGTTGACGTGGCGATTTCGCCGGGTCAGCGGTGCTGGTCACCGGGTCCGCCGGAGTCGATCTCGGGGTCGATCTCGGGGTCGATCTCGGGGTCGATCTCGGCGGCCCGCTCGTGCAGCCGGGACCTGATCTCGTCGGGGGTGTACGCCCGCCGCTGCCGCTCGGCCCTGGCCACCACGACGCCGGTTGCCGCCACTCCGGCGAGCCCGGCAAGACCCACAACCTTCCACCACCGCATTGCGCGACAGTAGAGCTGTCTAGGGTATCGCCCGTGAGCGGCACACCCCTCGAGCTCGATGCGGCGTTGGAGCTCACCCGCACCGGCGACATCTGGCTGTTCCGGGGCACTTCGGCGGCCGACCGCGCCATCCGGGTCACCACGAACAGCCCGGTCAACCACGTGGGCATGTCCGTGGTGATCGACGACCTCCCGCCGCTGATGTGGCACGCCGAGCTCGGTAGGTCGCTGCCCGACATGTGGGCCGGCACCCACCAGCGCGGCGTGCAGCTGCACGTGCTGCGGGACGCGGCCGTCGTCTGGGCGAACCGCTACGGCCAGCGCGGCTGGCTGCGCCAGCTGGACACCCCGATCACCCGGGAGATGGAGGACGGCGCGCTGCGGGCAATCGCCCGGCTGGACGGCACCCCGTTCCCGTCCACCGCCAAGCTCGCCTCACGCTGGTTCCGCGGCCGGCTGCCCACCCGGGAGGCGCTGCCGTCGCTCCCCGCGCTCCCCCGCTGGCGTGACATCCGCCGGGGCGGACCCGGACGCCGGAGCGAGCAGCCGGAGCAACCGGCGAGCCCCGCCAGGAGCGAGGCCGAGCTGGAGACGGCCTACTGCGCCGAGGTAGTCGCGCTGACCTACCAGATGATGGGCCTGCTGCCCGACCGGCGGACGCCGAACTACTACGACCCGGGCCGGTTCTGGAGCGGTGACGCGCTGGAGCTCGACGCTGGTTACCGGCTCGGTGGCGAGATCCAGATCAGCATCCCGCCACCCGACCCCGAACCCGCCGCCTGAACCGGCCCGACACCCGCCCCGCATCGCACCCCGGCGCCGGGGCCGGCGGGGACTACCGGAACGCTGAGCGGATGAGCAGCTTCCAGACGCGCGCGTTGATCGAGGACGGGCCGCAGGCCGGGCTCACCCTCAACGTCGAGACCGGTCCCGGCGACCGGCCGCCCGAGCAGGTGGTGATCGCCAACCCGACCGGCGCCGGCGGCCGGGGCAACCCCGGCTCGACCACCTACCACCTGCACGGCCTCGACGAAGCGCGCAACGCCTACGTCTACTCGACCGGCCGCTCGATCTAGTGTCTTGAGTCCGAGGTCCTGTGCCGAATTCGGCGCGAGCGTTCCGCGGACCGACTTGATTTGACCGACTCTTACGCGGGCTGACCAACGTGCGGGCTGGACCATGCCCGGCGGGCTGACCGGGCCACTCCCTGACCAGGCCCTCGGCGCCGACCAGGCCGCTCACGCGACCCCGGACTCGGAACACCAGCCGGCCGTCGGTGTGGGCGCCGGCGGCGTTCCAGGGGTGGTGCATCCGGCGGCCGCCCGGCAATGGTCAACTCGACGAAATTCTGGTCAACTTCATGATCAAACCAGAAATACGTCGAGTTGACCATGAACACGAGGTCGCGCGGGTCCGGCTGACCGGACAGGGGCGAGACGCGCGCCGGAACCACTCGCCCAGGACGTCAGCGCGGCTCTACTCGGCCAGGGGCAGCGGGCCAGCAGGTGAGACTGCGCACCCGCACCCACCCGGAGCTGGTGACGCCCCGGTCACCAACCAGCGGTGGTAACACCAGGCATGTTCTGGCCGGCCCGTAGGTATACCCAACAGCGTCGATCTCGGCGAGCGCGCAGGTCTCGCCGGAGATCGACGCCAGGGTCGTTCGAAAATTCCAGACTGACGTTGCTCTCGGTGAGATGAACGCACCGGGGTCGACACCGGATCGCCCGGTCGGTGACGCGGCGTGAGTGTCACGGTTTTCCACCCCAAGGATCTCCAGAGCCTAGCTCGCTGTTGACCTCGAGTGCGGTTGATGTTCCAGACTTGCGAGCACCGGACCATCGAGTCGAGGAGCCCCCGTGGAGTCGCCGAACCAGTCCCGCTTCCAGGACGCCTACCTGACCCACTCGGCTCCCTGGGTGATCGGCGAGCCCCAGCCGGCGATCGTCGACCTGGAGCGCGCGGGGCTGATCGGGGGCGCCGTGCTCGACGCCGGCTGCGGCACCGGCGAGCACACCGTCCTCCTGACCCGCCTCGGCTATGACGTGCTCGGGGTGGACTTCGCGCCGGCGGCCGTCGAGCAGGCACGCGCGAACGCCGCGCGGCACGGCGTTCCGGCCCGCTTCGAGGTGGCCGACGCGCTGAGCCTGGACGGGCTCCTCGGCTTCGACACCGTGCTCGACAGCGCGCTGTTCCACGTCTTCGGCGACGCCGACCGGGCCCGCTACGTGCGCAGCCTGCGCGGCGTCTGCCGGCCGGGCGCGACGGTGCACCTGCTGGCCCTGTCCGACGCCGCGCCGGGTTTCGGCCCCCGGATCAGCGACGCCGTGATCCGCGCGGCGTTCGCGGGGCCGGACTGGGCGCTCGAGGCCCTCGAACCGAGCCGGTACCGGGGCATCGCCACCGCCGAGCAGCGGCTCGAGCTGGGCCTGCCGGCGGACGGGCCGGCCGACCTGCTCGCCTGGCTGGCCCGGATCCGCCGCTGTTGAGGGCCCCCGCCGGGCGGTGGCACCCCTGGCCGAGCCGCACCCGGGCCGGTGGCGAGTACCGCCAACCGGCCCGGTGTGCGGCTCAGTCACTCCACGACCCAAGCCTCAGCCGCTGAACAGGGGCACGACCTTGACCAGGAGTTGCCAGACTCCCCAGAGGAACGGCACCAGCACCCACAGCCAGGCCACCGCGGTGACCACCAGCCGGACCGGCGAGGGCGAGGCCGCCCCCGAGCTCGTGTCAGCCATATCTATTCCGCCCTTCCGGCCGGCGCGAGGTCACCGCTGGCCGGCTCGTGGAACTTCGAGTCGACCGGCTTGATCAGCTCGTTGCAGATGAATCCGACGATCAGCAGACCGATCATGATGTCGAAGGACAGCACGTACAGCCGGGGGCCGGACAGCCCGGCGGCCTTCTGCTTGTCGGCGATGGCGTCGACGATGATCGGGCCGAGCACACCGGCGACCGACCACGCGGTGAGCAGCCGGCCGTGGATCGCGCCGACCTCGAAGGTGCCGAACAGATCCCGCAGATACGCCGGCACGGTGGCGAACCCGGCACCGTAGAACGACAGGATCAGCATCGCCGCGATCAGGAACACCGCCTTGTTGGCGTTGCCCGCGAAGAGCAGCACCAGGTACAGCACCGCGCCGACACCCAGGTAGAAGCGGTAGATGTTCTTGCGCCCGACCACGTCGGAGGTGCTCGACCAGACGAACCGCCCCAGCATGTTGGCCAGCGACAGGATCGCGACGAAGCCGGCGGCGATCGTGGTGAGCGTCTTGGCGGGCGTGTCGCCGCGGAAGAAGTCCTGGTAGATCGGCGCGGCGCGCTCCAGGATGCCGATGCCGGCGGTCACGTTGAAGCACAGCACCACCCACAGCAGCCAGAACTGCGGCGTCTTGATCGCGTTGCGGGCCGACACCTGCGCGGTGGTGACCAGTGGCTTCTCCCGCACCGAGGCGGGGTCCCAGCCGGCCGGCTTCCAGTCGTCGGCCGGTACCCGGATCAGCAGCCACCCCATCGACATGAAGATCGCGTAGCCGATCCCCATCACCAGGAAGGTCTTGGCGATCCCACCCGGGTGCGCACCGGCGCCGCTGCCGCCGAACGAGGTCAGCAGCGAGCTGGACCACGGCGAGGCGATCAGCGCACCGCCGCCGAAGCCCATGATCGCGATCCCGGTGGCAAGACCGGGCCGGTCCGGGAACCACTTGATCAACGTGGACACCGGCGAGATGTACCCGATACCCAGCCCGATCCCGCCGATGAACCCGTAGCCCACGACGACCAGCCAGTACTGACCCAGCGCCATGCCCGCCGCCGAGACCAGGAAACCGGTCGAGAAGCACGCGGTGGCCACCACCATCGCCCAGCGCGGCCCCCGGTGGTCCACCGCGGTACCGAAGACCGCCGCGGACACCCCCAGCATCACGATGCCCAGCGTGAACGGCAGCGCGCTCAGCGTGCCCGCCCAACTGCTGCCCTTCAGCAGCGTCGCGCTCAGCGGGTCCTTGAACACACTCCACGCGTAGGCCTGGCCGATCGCCAGGTGGATCGACAGTGCCGCCGGTGGAACCAGCCAGCGACTCCAGTTCGCCGGCGCCACGATGCGCGAGCGATCAAGGAACCCAGCATCGGCCATGTAGCCGCTCCCCCTTCCGGCGCGTGTCGCGCCGATCATTTCTGCTGCCAGGCAAGCTATGGAGCGCGTCGCCACTCAGCAATGCGGACTCAGCAAACCGTCAGCTCGGCCGACCTGGGCCGGCCGAGCTGACGATCATGTGAACAGTAGAGCCAGTGCCGCTCTAGGAATGCAGCCCGGACCCGATCCCGGTCATCGCGCGGACCTCCATCTCGACCTGCTTGGCCGGGTTCTCCTCCCGCGAGCCGATCATCGTCGCCACCCAGCCGCAGAGGAACGAGAGCGGGATCGACACGATCCCCGGGTTGCTCAGCGGGAACACGTGGAAGTCCACCGTCGGGAAGATCGACGTGCTGGCGCCGGAGACCACCGGCGAGAAGGTGATCAGCAGGATGCACGAGCCGAGGCCGGAGTAGATGCTGGCCAGTGCGCCCGGCGTGTTGAACCGCTTCCAGAACAGCGAGTACAGCAGCGTGGACAGGTTGGCCGACGCCGCCAGCGCCAACGCCAGCGCGACCAGGAACGCCACGTTGCGCCCGTTGACCAGGATGCCGCCGAGGATGGCCAGCACACCCATGATGACCGCGGTCAGCCGGGCCACCCGGACCTCGCTGCGCGGCTCGGCGTTGCCCTTCTTGATGATGCTCGCGTAGACGTCGTGCGCGAAGGACACCGACGCGGTCAGCGTCAGCCCGGCCACCACCGCGAGGATCGTGGCGAACGCGACGGCGGACACCAGGCCCAGCAGGATCGACCCACCGATCGCGTAGGCCAGCAGCGGCGCCGCCGAGTTCTCCCCACCCGGCGCGTGCACGATCGCGTCGGAGCCGACCAGCGCGGTCGCGCTGTAGCCCACCACGAGCGTGCACAGGTAGAAGCCGACCATCGACCAGATCGCCCACACCAGCGAGCGGCGCACCTGCCGGGCGTTGGGCACCGTGTAGAACCGCATCAACACGTGCGGCAGGCTGCAGATGCCGAGCACCAGGGCCAGTGCGAGGGACACGAAGTCCAGCTCGTTCTTGCCGTACAGCGTGCCGGGGGTGAGGATCGCGTTGCCCAGGCTGTTGTGCTGGGTGGCCTGGCTGAGGATCGTGGAGAAGTTGAAGCCGAACCGGCCCAGCAGGAAGATCGTGATCAGCGCCATGCACATCAGCAGCAGGGTGGCCTTGATGATCTGCACCCAGGTGGTGCCCTTCATGCCGCCGATCAGCACGTACAGGATCATGATCGCGCCGGCCACCGCGATGGCGATGGACTGACCGAACTTCCCGGTGATGTTGAGCAGCAGCGCCACCAGGCCGCCGGCACCGGCGATCTGCGCGAGCAGGTAGAAGTACGAGATCAACAACGTGGACGCTGCCGCCGCGACCCGCACCGGGCGCTGCCGCATCCGGAAGGCCACCACGTCCCCCATGGTGAACCGCCCGGTGTTGCGCAGCATCTCCCCGACCAGCAGCAGCCCGACCAGCCACGCCACCACCCAGCCGACCGAGTACACGAAGCCGTCGTAGCCGTGCACCGCGATACCCCCGGCAATGCCGAGGAAGGACGCCGCCGAGAGGAAGTCGCCGGACAGCGCGATGCCGTTCTGGCCGCCGGTGAACTCGCCGCCGGCCGCGTAGTAGCTGCTCGTCGTCTGGTTGCCGCTGCTCACCCGGTGGACGATGTAGAGGGTGACCGCGACGAACCCGACGAACAACCCGAGGTTGAGGACCGGGTTGCTACCCACCGCGGTGGTGGCGGCCAGGAAGGTGACTGCCGCCTTGGCCACCGCGGTCTTCGTGACCGCGGTTTTGACCAGCGCGGTTTTGACCATCCCGCTGTTGACGAGCCCGGACTTGACCAGTCCGGTGTGGGCCCAACCGGACTTGACGAAGCCGGTGTGGGTCACGGCTGTGTGGTTGAAGGCGGAGCCCGGCGCGGCGTAGTTCACGAGTGCTCCCCCGAGCTGGCCCGGACAGCTTCCAGCGCCGGGTCGAGCCGGAGCCTGGCGTAGCGGGTGTACACCAGCATGATCACAACGGTGCTGACGAACTGGGCCAGGCCGAGCACCATGCCCATGTTGATCAGGCCTAGCACCTGGATCGCCATGAACGGGTGGTCGTAGGCGGCCAGCAGCACGAAGGCCAGGTACCACCCCATGAACAGCGCGGTCATCGGGAAGACGAACCGCCGGAACCGGCGGCGCAGTGCACCGAACTCGGCGCTGCCGCGGATTGCCGCGAAATCGGGCCCCCGGTCGACATCCTCATCCGAGTCGAACAGGAACCGCCCGTCCGGCGAGACCGAATGTCGACCTTGGGTATCCGTTGCTAGCGCCATTTCCCCCTCCGAAACTGGCCGTGTCGTCACCGAGCTCGCCGGTTCCGGGAACCCCGGCGCTCGGCGAACCGTCGGTGTGGGCGTGGGCCCCGACCGGTCCGTGTTGCCACGGCGGTGACGCGATCTCCAACGAGACACGCCGGTGCAGGTTTCGCCCGCTGGTCGTTCCGGCTGAGCTCATTGCGCCATCAAGTAGGGTAAGGATTACGCCGAACCGCAGGTCGGAGCGCGTCCCCTTGGCCTAATGTCGATCTTCCGAATGCTGAGTACCGGCAGCCAGGGGTATGCGGCAATTTCGGCCGCGGATCCACCCAATGGTGGCGCTGCATGACAGAGACACCTGTTTGAGCGACACCTGGTCGGCTGTTTCGCGATCTTGTGAGTGAGGACAACACATAGCGTGTGCGCACAACGCCGACGTATGTCCGGTGGCCTGACCGGCAACCGACCAGGAGATGACCGACATGACGACCTCGACCTCGCCTTCGCTCCTCGACTGGATCCTCAAACTGCTTGGTGACTCCTCCGCCCGTTCCGCCTTCCAGTCCGATCCCGACGGCTACGCGGCCGCACACGGATTCAGCAACCTCTCCGGCGGGGACGTGCACGACGCACTGTGCCTTGCCGCCGACTGCGCGCCGGCGCACTCCGACGAGTCGATCCACCTGCCGTCCCCGCCGCACTACCACGGTGGCGGCGGCTCGCACTACCTGAAGCACTACATCAACCACTACGAGACGATCGAGCGTCACGACACGTACGTCGACAACTCGGTGCACCAGGACATCGACACGCACGGCGGCGACTTCCACCAGGTGATGGACAACGACCCCGTGGTCGCCTCCGGGGACGGCGCGGTGGCGGCGCACGGCGACATCAAGGACGCCACCCTGACCACCGGCGACGGCAATGTGGTCGGCCACGACAACCAGGCGATCACCGGCGACGACGGCACGACCGCCTTCGGCAGCGGCGCCGCCAACCGCGCCGACCTGGGCCACAGCTCACTCGGTGACGGCGGCTCGCTGTCCATCGGCGGCAACGCCGACGGACACAACACCGAGAGTGACACCCGGACCTCGGCGCACAACTCCGGCGACGGCTCCACCACGGTCAACGCGGCCGGCCCGGACGGGCACGCGAACAACTACGCCGACCAGCACGAGTCCGACACCAGCTCGCACAGCCACTACGACGACGACTCGCGCAGCGACAGCCACAACGCGCTGAACTCACACAACGACAGCCAGTACGACGACAGCCACAACTACGCCAACCACGGTTACTGACGGGCCACCCGGCCGCACGTCCGGTCCGGCGGACAATGGCGGGCATGCGCCCGCACCGCCGCCTTTTGCTCACCGCCGGGTCGGCACTGGTCCTGGTCGCCTCCGGGTGTGGCGACGCCTCGTCGGCCGAGCGTGCCGGCGCACCGACCGCGGCCACCCCGGCGGGCCTGATGGCAACGCCGGTCACGGTGCCCGCCGGGTTGGCCGATGCGCCGTTCGACGAGCTCCGCCAGGTACTGGCGCCGCCGGGCGCGACCTCGGTTGGCCGTACTGCAACCCGGACGGGGACGTCCAGCCAGGCGTGCCCGGTACCGCCGTCAACCACACCGCGCCGAAGTTCGTCGTGGACGTCCAGACGAACCCCGGCGGCGGCGAGCTCGACTGTGCGGCGCTCGCGCCCGTCGAGCAGACCTTCGGCGCGCACTCCGCGCCACTGGGCCTCAGTGTGCTGACCGGCGCCACCCTGCCGGCGCCGTACACCGAAGGTGCACTGGTCGGCATCCACGGGTCCTGGAACCGCACCCCGCCCCGGGCACCCGAGGTGTCGTTCTTCCCGTGGGTGAACTGCACGTTCGGTCCCCAGCGCACCCTGGTCGGCGGTTTCCAGACCGCCGACGGTTCCCGCTGGGGCCGGCCGGTGGCGGCCGTGCAGGGCCCGGACCGGGCCGTCTACATCACCGACGACAGTGCGGGCGCGGTGTACCGGTTGGTGCCGCCCGGCCGCTGACCCCGGTCAGGCCCGGTGCCGCGCACGCAGCCCGGTTCGCACCAGCGCGCCCCCGGCCAGCAGCACCACCAGGCCGATGAACAGCCAGAGCTTGCTGCCGGACATGAAGCTGCCGCCGACCACACCGACGCCCTGCAGGAACCACAGCGCGCCGATCAGCACGCAGAGGATCCCTACCACGATGGCACCCCAGACTCGCATCCTCAGTCCCTACCCGCGTTCGAGGCCGGCACTCCCGGCCGTGCTGGGCGTGCCGCGACCGGCCCGCTCGCGCCAGCCTCGCACGAATCGGACCGGGCCGTTCCCGGTGGACGCCTCACTGGACGCCTCGCTGGACGCCTCGCTGGACCCCTCGGTGGACGCCGTATACGCCCACCACAGCAGTGCGCACAGGCTGAGCGAGGCACCCTGCACGGAGACTCCCGCCCAGCCGGCCACCGCGAACGTAGCGGTGGAGGCAATGGCACCGGTGCCGCTGCCGATCGAGTAGAAGATCATGTAGCCGCCGATCAGCCGACTGCCGGCGGCCGGGCGGACCTCGTAGATCAGGCTCTGGCTCGTCACGTGCACCGCCTGGACCGCGAGGTCGAGCAGGACCACCCCGATCGCCAACGCCCACAGCGACTGCCGGGCCAGCGCGATCGGCGCCCAGGACACGCAGAGCACGACGAGCGCCCCGCCGGTGGTCCACCGGGATAATCCCCGGTCGTTGAGCCGGCCGGCCGGGACGGCCGCCAGCGCACCGGCCACGCCGATGAGCCCGAAAGCGCCGATCGCGCTGTGTGACAGGGACAGCGGCGGGGCGCTCAGCGGCAACGCCAGGCAACTCCACAGAGTGCTGAACGCGCCGAAGACCAGCAGCGCGAGCAACGCCCGGTTCCGGAACGTGCGCTCCGTCCGGAACAGCTCGGCCATCGAGGCCAACAGCCGGAAGTAGGCCACCTGGTCACCGACGGGCGTCGGCCGGGGCAGCGCACGGTGCGCAACCAGGCCGATGGCCAGCGCCAATGCGGCGGAGGCGAAGTAGACAGTGCGCCAACCGGCGAGGTCGGCGAGAACCCCGGATGCGGTGCGGGCGCACAGGATGCCGATCACCACGCCGCTGGTCACCACACCGACGACCCGCCCCCGGTGCGCCGGCCCGGCCAGTGACGCGGCGAAGGCCACCAACGACTGGGTGACCACCGCCAGCGACCCGACGGCGACCATCCCGGCCAGCAGTACCACCGCGACGGGCGCGCTGCCCGCGGCCACCAGGGCGAGCGCCATCAGCAGGAACTGGACCACGATGAGCCGCCGCCGGTTGACCACGTCACCCAGCGGCACCAGCAGGAACAGGCCCAGTCCGTACCCGATCTGGGTCGCGGTGACCACCAGCCCGAGGGTGCCGGGGCTGAGCCCGAAATCCTGGCCCATGCTCACCAGCAGCGGGTCCGCGAAGTAGACGTTCGAGACCGAGACCCCGCAGGCGACGGCGAAGAACAGGGTGGTCCGTCGGGAGAGCCCACCGGCAGCGCCGGTCGGAGCTGAGCTCTCGCCAGCGCGAATCGGGGCTGCTCGTATCGCGGCGGCCGGAACCGTGGCTGCTGAGCTCGGTGCGGGCAGGTCGTCGCGGCAGCGGGTCACATTGCCTCCTGAACTGGTTGCGTCTTGCTACCATTCAGGAGAGACCGTAGATAGGCTGGTAGCATTTCGCAACCAGATACGGTGAGGCGGCGAACACAGCGGAGGGCGTGTGGCCGAGCGAATCCGGTTCGATGACAGCGAGTGCCCGGTGGGCCGGTCGGTCGACGTGATCGGCGACCGGTGGTCCCTGCTGATCGTGCGCGAGGCCTTCGACGGCAGCCGCCGCTTCGGTGAGTTCCAGCGCCGCCTCGGCGCGGCCAAGAACATCCTGTCGGCCCGGCTGCGCGACCTGGTCGACGCCGGCGTCTTCGAGGTCGTGCCCGCCTCGGACGGCAGCGCCTACCGCGAGTACCAGCTCACCGCGAAAGGCCGCGACCTGTTCCCCGTGGTGGTGGCGCTGCGGCAGTGGGGCGAGGCGCACTTCTTCCAACCGGGCGAACCACACTCCGAACTGCTGGACCGCCGCGACGGGCGCCCGCTGCACGCCCTGGAGATCCGCGCCTCGGACGGACGCCGGCTCGACCCGGACGACACCGTGGTCAACAAGGTCGACGAGTCCTAGCGGCCGACCTCCCCCGCACCGCACACCCGGTGGGTGCGCCGCGCACCCGCTGCAGCAGGTGCGCGGCGTCCACCCAGGGTGCGCGGCCCCGTTGTTCCGGCGGGTGCCATGTGGAAGGGTCGGCCAACGGCCAGCTGGTGTGGCGGTGTTCGAACCTCAGGGGGGCCAGTGATCCGTACTACCCGGCGCCGCTACCGAGTTGTCGCCCGCGCCAGGATGGTCGCGGCGGCGGCGGCCGCCGCTCTGCTCGCGCTCGCCGGATGCGCCGACAGCGGCACCGCACCCGCGCTGCCCGGACCGGCGGACACCGGCAACTACGACGCGGTCGTCGCCGGCTCCCCGGTGGCCGACCCCTCGGCGATCACCCCCGGCACCTGGGCGGACAAGATCAAGCAGCGCGGCACGCTCAACATCGGCGGCACCGATGCCGGACCGCTGTTCTCCCTCAAGGACCCGAGCACCGGCAAGGTCACCGGCTTCGACGCCGGGCTGTCCCAGATGCTCGCCCACTACATCACCGGCAAGACCACTGCCAACACCCAGCTGACGATCACGACGGTGGACACCCGCGAGACGCTGATCCAGAACGGCACCGTGGACGCCGTGTTCGCCACCTACACGATCACGCCGGCGCGCGCGGCGAAAGTGGCGTTCGCGGGCCCGTACTACGAGTCCGGTGACGCGATCATGGTCAAGGCCGACAACACGTCCATCAGCACGGTCGCGGACCTCAACGGCAGGACGGTGGCCACCGAGGCGAACTCCACCGCGGTACTCGCCCTGCAGAAGGCCGCACCAGGGGCGAAGACACTGTTGTTCCAGGAGGACGCCCAATGCGTGGCCGCGGTGCAGCAGGGCCGGGCCGACGCGTACGTGCTCGACCAGGGCATCCTGATCTCCGACGCCAGCACCAACCCCGCGGTCAAGGTGGTGGGCGCGCCGTTCACCCAGGAGCCCTACGGCATCGGACTGCCCCTCGGCGACCCGGCGGCCAAGCAGTTCGTCAACGACTGGCTGAAGAAGATCTACGCCGACGGCAGTTGGGCGAAGCTGTGGCGGGCGACCATCGGCACCGTCGTCAAGGGCGACCCTCCGGCACCGCCGGCGATCGGCTCGGTCGCGGGATCCTGAGCCGCCGGGCGGGGCGCGGGCGTGCACGTTGTCATCGACAGTCTCGGCTTCCTGCTGGGCGGCCTGCTCGTCACCCTGGAGCTGACCGCGCTGGGCTTCGTCGGGGCGATGCTGCTGGGCACCGTGTTGGCGGTGTTCCGGGTCAGCCCGGTCCCGCCGCTGCGGGTGGCCGGCGCGGTGTACGTCGAGGTGCTGCGCAACATGCCGCTGCTCAGCCTCCTCGTCCTCGTCGTCTTCGGCCTGCCGGACGTGGGCGTGACGTTCTCGCTGTTCACCTCCGCCGCGGTCTGCCTGGCGGGCTTCGGTGCCGCGTTCGTGTGTGAGGCCATCCGCGGCGGCATCAACGCGGTGCCGGTCGGGCAGGCCGAGGCCGCCCGCGCACTCGGGTTCACCTTCACCCAGTCACTGCGTCACGTCATCCTCCCGCCGGCCTTCCGGACGATGGTCCAGCCGCTGGTGAACATCTTCATCGGGATCGCTCTCGGGTCGTCGCTGGCCGCGGCGGTCGGCGTGAGTGAGCTGACCAATCGGACTCAGCTGCTCAACCTCCAGTCGGCCGAGGCCGTCGTGCTGTTCCTGGTCAGCGGCGCGATGTACCTGGCCATCGCACTGCTCGGCGGAACCGTCGGCGGCGCCCTCGAGCGTCGGCTCACCCGGCGGGCCCGATGACCGTCCCTCGGGTGCTCTTCGACGAGCCCGGACCCCGCGCCCGGGCACGCATCCGGGTGTGCACGGTGCTGGGGCTGGTGTTGCTGGCCGGGCTCCTCGCGCTGGCCCTGTGGCAGTTCGGCCGCAACGGGCAGCTCGGACGCGACCGCTGGGCGCCGTTCGCGCAGCTGTCCTACCTCAGGTTCCTGGCTGACGGGTTCGTCGGGACGATCACCGCGACCGCACTCGCCGCGGTGGCCTCGTTCCCGCTCGGCATGGTGCTGGCGCTCGGCCGGCTGTCCCGGCGGCGAGCCCTGCGCTGGGTCGCCACCGCGTATGTCGAGCTGTTCCGCGGCATCCCGCTGCTGCTGTTGATCTACGCCTTCCTGCTGGCGCTGCCCCGGTTCGGGATCAACCTGCCGATCCTGTGGAAACTCGTCGTGCCGATCGTGCTGGTCAACACCGCGGTGCTGGCCGAGATCTTCCGGGCCGGCATCAACGCCGTGGACCGGGGTCAGTTCGAGGCGGCGGTCTCGCTCGGGCTGCGCGAGGGCACCGCCATGCGAGCGGTGATCATGCCGCAGGCCGTGCGACTGGTGGCCCCGACGCTGGTGACCCAGCTCGTCGCGCTGCTCAAGGACTCCACCCTCGGCTACGTGGTCAGCTACCCGGAGCTGATGAAGCAGGGCAACAACCTGACCGTCTACACCCACCTGCTGGTACAGACCTACCTCATCGTCGCGCTGATCTACGTGGTGGTGAACTTTGCGCTGTCCCGGCTGGCCGTCCTGGTGGAGCGCAGCGTGGGTACCCGGGCGCGTCGCAACGTGGCCGGCTCCGGCGGCACCGGGACGCCCGGCCCCGGTCAGCCCCTCACGACCGCGGCCGCGCCACCGACCATGGTCTGACCCGGGTGTGCCTCTGGCCGCGCGAATTCTGAGAGTTCAGCCGGCTCGGCGGGTGTGAACATCGCGTCCATTTCCCGGCCAGCCCGTTGTGGAGTGCATGAGACATCACAAGGGCTCGCTGCTGGTCGTCGGTGGGCTGATCGTGCTACTCGCCGGTTGCAACAACGGCGGCTCGACGACCACCGTGCCTTCCGAGTCGGCGTCGCCGACCGACTCGAGCTCCGCCACCGCCGACAGCACGGACAGCGGCACGGGGACCGACTCCGGGTCGACGACGACAGTCACCCAGGCACCGGCGGCCCAGGCACCGGTCACCGTGACCCAGGCTCCGGCCACCACGACGGTCACCCAGGCGCCGACCCGGGGCGGCGAGCGCGGCAACGAGAACCACCGCGGCAGCAACAACGGCGCCAACTTCGGCGGCAACGGCGCCAACTTCGGAGGCGGCAACAACGGCCCAGGCAACAGCGGTCACAACGCGAACGGCACCACCGGCCGCGCCATGAACAGCAACGAGAAGCAGGCTTACCAGCGCTGCGAGCGGGACGCCAAGGGTCCGGACTGCAACGAATACACCGCCGACTCGCTGCGCAAGCGGGGCATCAACCCGGACAGCTGAGTACACCCGGCCCGCGCGCTCTCGCTAGCACCAGTCGACCAGCATGGCGACGGTCTCCGCGGTGGCCTGGCGGGCGGCCTCGGCGAACAGCGCCGGCTCGATCATCATCCGCAGCCCGAAGACCTCACTGATGTCGTCCAGTTGCAGGGGCTTGATCAGGTAACCCTTGCGCGGGATGGTGGCCACCCAGCCGTCGTGCGTCAGCATCCGCAGCGCTTCGCGGACCGGCGTCCTGGACACGCCGAAGTAGGTGGCCAACGACGGTTCGAGCACCATCTCGCCGGGGCGTAGGGATACGCAACACCGCGTGGGGGCCGCCCGCTGGGCGGGTCGGCCCGCGGCTGCCGGGTGTCGGCACGGGTGTCGGCACGGTGCGAGTGCCCAGCGCCAGGGCTCGGAATCCTCAAATCGGGCTCGATAGTAACAACAGGCTGGTTTCATCAGGCTCAAACCGGCCGGACGTTACTTTCGGGACGAGGATTGCCGATTGGCGGGATTCGAACCGACCGGCGTCAAGGTGGGATCCCTCCAGGAGAAGGAGGCAGATTGTGTAGCCGGCGAACCAGTCGGCCAGGGCACGGTGTGGGGCAGGATTTACACCCGTGATCGCTAAGGGTGACCCCATCGAGACCCAAGTCCAGCTCCGCGCGGTTGAGGTCGCGCGCAACCTGCAACGGATCACCGACCAACTCACTGTGCCCAACCGGGACCCGGCCCGGCTGCATCACCAGCTGCTGCACGCCCAGCAGGACGTCGTCGCGGCCCTGATCGACCTGAACGCGCTCATCGGCGGCCCGGCCCCGCTGCCGAGCCGCGCGCGTGACCTGGACGGGGCGAGCGCCAGGTAGCCCGTGATCACCAAGCGTCACGCCGGGCAGGTGCTCGCGTACGGCCGCCACCAGCACGTCATGGCGTTCCCGCAGCGCGGCGCGCATCGCGGTCAGGTGCCGCGCCCAGGCGCGACTCCAGCAGCTCGACGGCGACCTCCTGCAGCGGGCGGGCCCGAACAGGTCCTCGACCGCTCTCGTCGCGGTGAGCCGGACCGGCGGCGGGGGGTGGTAGCCGATCCGGGGCAATCCGCGCTATCCGGCGCCGGCCTGGTACACCGGCGTCGCCCCCACCCAGGTCTGCGCGACGTCGATCTCGGCCAGCTCCTCCGGCGCCGTGGTCAGCGGGTCGCGCTCGAGCACCACGAAGTCGGCGAGCATGCCCGGGGCCAGCCGGCCCTTGTGGTGCTCCTCGCCGGAGGCAAACGCGGACCCGGTGGTGTACAGCGCGAGTGCTTCGGCGGCGGTGATCCGCTGGTTGGCACCGAGCTCGGTACCGTCGCCGGCGCGGCGGGTGACACAGCTGCGCATGGCCAGCAGTACCTCGTACGGCCCGCACGGGAAGTCCGAGGAGCCGGCCACCGGGATGCCCGCGTCCAGCAGGTCCCGGTGCGCGAACATCCGCTCCAACCGGTCCATCCCGTAGTAGCCCGGCAGCTTCTCACCGTGGAACGCTACATAGCTCCCGAACGGCACGGCCACCATGTCCGAGGCCCGGATCCGCTTCAGGATCTCGGCGTCGACCACGCTGCAGTGCTCGATGCGGTGCCGCGCGCCCGGCCGGGGGTTGGCCCGCTGGGCCGCCTCCACGGCGTCCAGCAGCAGCCGGATCGCCCGGTCACCGTTGGCGTGTACGCACACCGTGCTGCCGGCGTCGTGCACCCGGCGGACGAACTCGTTCAGCTCCTCGGTCGGCATCGCCTGGATCCCGTGCGAGCAACTGCCCTCGTACGGCGCCTCCAGCAGGCAGGTCCCGCCGGCGATCGCGCCGTCCACGAACGCCTTGACCCCGCCGATGCGCAGCCAGGTGTCCCCCAGCCCGGTGCGCAGGCCCAGCGCCTCGAGCGAGTCCAGCACCGGGTAGGCCAGCAGCATGTTCACCCGCAGGGTCAGCTCGCCGCGTGCGTGCGCCTCCTGCAGTACCCGCAGCCCACGCGGGAGCACCAGCGCGTCGCCCACCGAGGTGATGCCGGCCGCGTGCATCATCCCCTGGTAGCGGCCCAGCGCCGCCAGCTCGTGCTCCGGGCTGGGCGGTGGGATCGCCACCTCGACCAGGTCGTGCATGGCCCGCTCGTACATCACGCCGTTGAGCTGCCCGGCGGCGTCCCGACCGAACTCACCACCGGCCGGCGGCTCGCTGGCGTCGGTCAGGTTCACGGCACGCAGCCCGGCGGAGTTGAGCACCCCCCAGTGCATCCCGATCTGCCGGACGTACACCGGGTGATCCGGACAGGCCCCGTCCAGCTCGGCCCTGGTCAGCACGACGCCGCCGGTGGTCTTGGTGTGGTCGTAGCGGCTGCCCTGCACCCACTCCCCGGCCGGGGTTGCCTCGGCCCGCTCGCGCAGCAGGTCGAGCAACTGGTCGCGGGACCCGACGCGCTCCGGCGACAGGTCCACGTCGAGCAGTTGGCCCGCAATCATGCTGGGGTGCTGGTGGGCGTCGTTGAAACCGGGCACCAGCACCCGCCGGCCGAAGTCGTGGACCGGGGCACCAGGGAACATCTCGCGCAACCGCGCCACCGTCCCGGTCGCCACGATCCACTCACCCAGCGTCGCGAATGCCGGCGGTGTCCCGGCCTGGGTCCCGGTCAGCGGGTGCACGGTGCCCGCGGTGAAGATCTGAGCCGTACCCGGGAGTGCGCCTGCCGCCATGCTCCGACCCCTCGTCCTACCTGTCCGCCAACTTCGACGTGCCTCCTGAGCAATCTCGCAGACGCCGGCGGCCGCTGCCAGGCCCGGCGGCCGACCGCCTCGGCGGCATGTCGGTGCCGGCCGACATGATGGCGGCATGACCGAGACCGTTGACGGGGTGCCGGCATCCCCGGCCGCCGTGGCCGCGCAGTCCGAGCTGATCGCGCCCAGGATGCGCGAGCACCTCACGCTCACCCCGCTGGCCACCTTCCACGGGGTGGCCGACGAGCTGGGCACCGAGGCACTGGTCAAGTGCGAGCACCTGCAGCGCACCGGTTCGTTCAAGGCCCGCGGCGCGCTGGCCAAGGTCCTGACGCTGACCGCCGAGCAGCGCGACCGCGGTGTGGTCACCGCCTCCTCGGGCAACCACGGGCTCGGGGTGGCGCTCGCGCTCTCGGTGCTCGGTGGGCGGGGCATCGTGTTCGTGCCGGACACCGCGTCGCCGGTGAAGGTTGCCGCCATCCGCCGGTTCGGTGCCGAGGTCCGCGGCCACGGCAGCGACTCCGGTGCCATGGAGACCCTCGCCCGCGAGTACGCCGGCGAGCACGACCTCGTCTACGTCTCCCCGTACAACGACCTCGACGTCATCGCCGGCCAGGGCACGATCGGGGTCGAGATGCTGGAGCAGGCCGGCGGGTGTGGGCTGGACGCGGTGTTCGTCAGCGTCGGCGGTGGCGGGTTGATCAGCGGCGTTGCGTCGGTGCTGAAGCGCCGGCTGCCCGGGGTGCGGGTGTTCGGTGCCTCGCCCTCGGCGGACGCGGCGATGGCGGCGTCGGTCGCGGCCGGCCGCGTGGTGCCGGTGGATGCGCGCCCCACCCTGTCCGACGGCACCGCCGGCAGTGTCGAGGACGGCGCGGTCACCCTGGGGCTCTGCCGGGCGCTCGTCGACGACTGGGTCCTGGTCGACGAGGCGGCGATCCGCGCGGCGTTGCGGCTGGTCATCGATACCGAGCACCAGCTCATCGAGGGCGCCGCCGCGGTGGCGGTGGCGGCAGCACTGGCCCGCCGGGAGGAGCTGCGCGGCCAGCGGGTGGCCATCGTCTCCTGCGGGGCGAACATCGCGGCCAGCACGCTCGCCGCCGCGCTGACTGCCGCCTAGTCACGGATCGCCTGGTCGGTCGCCGGTGGTCGGGGTTACCGCCGTCGGCCCTGCTCAGGCGGGGTCTACGGCGTCCACGCCGGCCCGGTCCACGCCGCCCCGATCCCCGGTCGCGAGCGGCGCGATGGCGGACATCAGGGCGAGCACGCTGATCCAGACCGCCAGCGGCGCTCGGCTCGGCGCGGGTAGCAAACGACGCGGCATCTGGACTCCTCGGTTCCTGTTGGGCATCCGGTAATTAGTTATGAGAATATACATAACGCTTGCGCTAACATAGCGAATGTGACGAACACCGACGCCCGGCTCCGCCAGCTCGCGACGGCCTCGCACGTGTTGTCCCGGACGCTGCGCCGCACCGGGGAGATCCAGGTCGGACTGGAACCGCTGCCGCAGAGCGAGTACGACGTCCTGGAGTTCGTCGGTTCGCATCCGGGTGCCTCGGTGTCCGACGTCGCGCGCGGGCTGCGGCTGCAGACCAGCAACGTCAGCAACACCGTGCGCCAACTGGTGCGCCGCGGCCTGGTCGAGCGCACCGCGGACCCACGTGACCAGCGGCGGGTGCTGCTCCGGCTGACCGCGATCGCGGACCGGCACGGCGAGATGCTGAAGGCCACCTGGGCGTCCGTGCTGGCCGGACTGCTGCCCGGAATCAGCGAGCGGGACGCCGAACTGCTGCTCGCGGCGGCACCGGCGCTCGCCCGGCTCGCCGACCTGGCCGCGACCGGCCCCACTCCCCCCGGTTCCACCCGGGCACCGGTCGCACCAGCGGCCAGCGGAACCTGACCGTCAGGCCGACTCCCGGCCGTCGGTACGCACGCGCGGCCCGGCCGGGCTGAGCTCGCTACGCAGGACCGGCGCCACCTCGGTCATGAAGGTGCGCAGCGTTCGGTGCGCCTCGGGCACGGTGAGGTCACCGAAGAAGACCTGCATCTGGAAGAAGTTGGCGCCGGTGCTCCGCAGCTGGTGCAGCACCTGCTCGCGCACGGTGGCCACGGACCCGACACAGGCGGCGCCGGCCCGCAGCGCACCCGCGCCGTCGGCCATCCGGTCGACCTGGTGGTTGCCGTGCTCGTGCCACAGCTGGGTCAGCTGCCGGCCGAACACCGCGTGCGCCCTGAGGTAGGTCTCCTCGGCCTCGGCGTCCGAGCCGGCGATCACCACACTGGCCGCCAGACCGACCAGCGGGTGCTCCACATGGCCGTTCAGCCGACCGGGCGCGTCGCGGTGGGACTCCCACGCGCTCCAGTACTCCTCGACGGCCGCGCCCAGCCCGCCGCCGTTCCACCGGCCGACGAAGTTCACCCCGTGCTCGCCGGCCCAGCGCGCGGTCTTCGTGTTGCTCGAGGCGTACCACAGCGGCGGGTACGGCCGCTGTTTCGGCAGTACCGAGAGCTGCGCGTCGTAGCTGCGCAGCAGGATGCCCCGGTGGCTCAGCCGGCCGGTGCGCCAGGCGCCGGTGATCGCCTCGAGCGCCTCGGCGTAGATCGCCTTGGCCTGCTCGGCGGCGACCCCGAAATGCGCGAGCTCGTACGGACTGACCCCGGAGCCGACGCCGACGTCGAGCCGGCCGCCGGTGAGGTGGTCGAGGGCGGCAATCTCCTCGGCGAGACGCAGCGGGTCGTGCGCGGGCAGCACGTTGACCAGCGCGCCGAGCCGCATCCGGGTGGTCCGCTGGCTGAGCGCGGCGAGCCAGATGTTGGGCGACGGGCAGACCGACAGCGGGGTGCCGTGGTGCTCGGTGACGTGGTAGTGGTCGATGCCCAGCGCCTCGGCCGCGACCGCGAACTCCAACCGCTCGGCGAGTACCACCCCGGCGTCGGGCCGGTCGCCGAGGTCGAACGAGTCGAAGATGCTGAACCGCACCGACACCACTGCCTCCTCCGGGCGGCGGGCACCGCACCGCGCCTGCCCCCGAGCATGCGCGAGCGGGCGCCCCCGGCGGAAACCTCTCTTTCCAACTAGTGGAAAGCCGGTCCGGCCAGGGCGCCGCGGATGGTCATCGCGGCCCGGCGCAGCGGCTGTACCAGCGAGGTCAGGTCCGGGTGGCTGATCGGGGTCAGGATGGTCAGCGCCAATGGTCCGCTGCCCGCTCCGGAACTCTGGCTGATCGACACCGACACGGAGGACTGGCCAGCGGCGGACTCCCCGAAGGCCACCGCGTACCCGTTGCGCCGGGCCGCCTCGAGCTGGCCGGCGAACACCCCGGGCGCGGTCAGCGAACGCCGGGTCAGCCGGGGAATGCCGCCGGCCACCAACCCGGCGACGCGCTGCCGGGGCGCCGAGGCCAGCAGCAGCTTGCCCGCGCTGGTGGCGAACAGCGGGATCTCCTCGCCGGCGCTGGCCAGCTCGACCGACGGATGTCGCCCGGCGACCGTGTCCAGGCAGATCAGCCGATCGCCGTCCAGCATGCTGACCGCGACCGCGTGCCCGACCTCGGCGGCCAGCCGGTGGGTGAACCCCGCGCAGGTCCGGCGCAGCCGGCGTTCCCAGCTGGTCGCCGCGCCGAGCCGCCAGACCCGTTGACCGAGCCGGTACCGGTTGTCCGGCATGCGCTCCAGGGCGCCCCAGTCGAGCAGCTCCCGGACCAGCCGGTGGGTGGTGGACACCGGTAGGTCGGCACGCCGGCCCAGCTCACTGAGGCTCAGCGGTCCCGCATCGACCTCGAAGGCCTCCAGCACCGCGAAGAGCCGACCCGCGCCGGAGCGGCCGTCGGCCGATCTCCCACCTGACATGGCTCCCCCGGCTGACCGCGACTCTGCTCGACCGCCTCGAACCTACCCGGCCGTGTCCGGCGCCGCGGGGGCGTCCCGCAGCTCCACCACCATCCGAACCGCGTCGGCCCTGGTCCACGTGATGCTGGCCAGCAGCACCCGGCCGGTGTCGGCGTCCCGGCTGATGCGCTCCACCCGCCAGGCCGCCACCCCGGCGTCGAGCCGCAGCCCGCGCAGCGCCTCCACCGGCGGGATGTCGAAGCTCACCCGGCACCAGTCCCGGACCCTGCCCGGCCGCCGGGGCACCAGGTCGATCGACTCCACGGCCCTCGGCGCCAGGTCGAGGTCCGGCGCCACGTCGACCGGGATCCAGTCCTCGGTCCAGGACGCCAGCAGGTCGTCGACGAAGAAGATGCGCACGATGCGGTGCACCGCGGTGCCGGCCGGGCGGCCCAGCCGCTCGGCGAGCGTGGCCGGCAGTCGGGTGCGGCCGGCGGAGGTGAGCTGGGAGCGGGCGGTGGCACCGGCGGCGGCGACCGCGGCGTGCCAGGACGGCGGCCTGCTGTGCGAGATCACGTACTCGATGCGCCGGTTGACGAACGTGCCGGCACCCTGCACCCGGCGGACCAGCAGCCGCCGCTCCAACTCCTGCAGCGCCGAGCGGGCCGCCGCCCGGCCCACTCCGAACCGGTCGGCCAGCTCGGGTTCGCTGGCCACCCGGGCCCCGGGTGGCCAGCCGACGATCTCCGCGGCCAGCCGATCGGCGATCTCCAGGTATCTCGTCGAGGTCGTCACCCACCCGACGATTCCGTCCCCGGTTGTCCGGACAACCGCGCCACGGCCACAACGACCGGCCCACCAGGTGAACATCGGAGAGCAGCGGTCGCCCACCGCACGCCGGCGGAACCGTCGCCGCCGCGGGAGTCGGAGCGGCGGCGGCTGGTCGCCGCCCACACCCGTGCACGCCCCGGTGGTTCCCGCGCGCCATCCGTGGTTCCCGCGCGGCATCCGTACTTGCCGCGCACCTTGCAACACCACGTCGAAACAGGTGCGGCGTCCACGCCTGGTGCGCGACCTCGGAGCACGATGCGCGGCCCCGCTCAGGCCCGCTCAGACCCCGTTGCCGGCGGCTGCGATGAACTTGGCAACCGCGTCCCTCGGGTCACCGGCCCGCACCAGCGCCTCGCCGACCAGCACCACGTCGGCGCCCCACGAGTGGTACTCGGCGACGTCCTCCGGGCCGGCGACCCCGGACTCGGCCACCTTCACCGCGCCGACCGGGATGCGCGGGGCCAGCTCCGCGTAGATCGAACGGTCCACCTCGAGGGTCTTGAGGTTCCGGGCGTTGACGCCGATCAGCTGGGCGCCCGCCTTCTCCGCCCGCGCCAGCTCCGCCGCGGTGTGCACCTCGACCAGCGCGGTCAGCCCGAGCTCGCCGGACAGCCCGAGCAGCTCGGTCAGCAGTGAGTCGTCCAGCGAGGCCACCATCAGCAGGATCAGGTCGGCGCCGAACGCGCGCGTCTCCCACACCTGGTACTCGGTCACCACGAAGTCCTTGCGCAGGATCGGGATCGACACCGAGTTTCGCACCGCTGTCAGGTCGGCGAGCGAACCGCTGAACCTGCGCTGCTCGGTGAGAACACTGATCGCGGCGGCGCCACCGTCGGCATAACGCGCGGCCAGCCACGCCGGATCGGGGATGTCCGCGAGCTCACCCTTGCTCGGGCTCTTCCGCTTGACCTCGGCGATGATCGAGACGCCCGGGGCGCGGAACGCGGGCAACGGGTCGAGCGCCGGGGCCACGTCCGGCACCCGGGCCTTGAGCTCGGCGAACGGCACCTCGCGCTGTCTCACCGCAAGATCCTCGCGGACCCCGTCGAGGATGCTGTCCAGGACGGTCATGGCACATCTCCTTCCACGCTGTCGTCGCCGATGATCAAACGCTACCTCGGTGGCGACGAAGCGCGCCGCGCCTCACTCCAGGTAGTCACGCAATACTTGAGAGCGGGACGGGTGCCGGAGCTTGTGCATGGTCTTGGACTCGATCTGGCGGATCCGCTCGCGGGTGACGCCGTAGACCTGGCCGATCTCGTCCAGGGTGCGCGGCTGGCCGTCGGTGAGGCCGAAGCGCAGCCGGACCACGCCGGCCTCCCGGTCGGACAGGGTGGCCAGCACGGACTGGAGCTGGTCGCGCAGCAGCGCGAAGGCCACCGCATCCACCGCCACCACGGCTTCGGAGTCCTCGATGAAGTCGCCGAGCTGGCTGCTGCCGTCCTCGCCGATGGTCTGGTCCAGGGAGATGGGCTCCCGGGCGTACTGCTGGACCTCGAGCACCTTCTCCGGGGTGATGTCCATTTCCTTGGCGAGCTCTTCCGGCGTGGGCTCGCGGCCCAGGTCGCGCATCATGTCCCGCTGCATCCGGCTGAGCCGGTTCATGATCTCGACGACATGCACCGGGATGCGGATGGTGCGGGCCTGGTCGGCCATCGCCCGGGTGATCGCCTGGCGGATCCACCACGTCGCGTAGGTGGAGAACTTGTAGCCCTTGGTGTAGTCGAACTTGTCGACCGCGCGGATCAGGCCGAGGTTGCCCTCCTGGATCAGGTCCAGGAACGCCATGCCGCGACCGGTGTAGCGCCTGGCCTGCGAGACGACCAGCCGCAGGTTCGCCTCGAGGAGGTGGTTCTTGGCGCGTTCGCCGTCCCGGACGATCCAGCGCAGGTCAACGCGCAGCTGGGTGGTGCCGGGGTCCTTCGGGTCGATCGGGTCGACGGTCGAGGTGAGGCGTTCGGCGGCGTAGAGACCGGCCTCGATCCGCTTGGCGAGCTCCACCTCCTGCACCGCGTTGAGCAGCGCGACCTTGCCGATCTGCTTGAGGTAGGCCCGGACCGAGTCGGCGGAGGTGGTCAGCTCGGCGTCCTTGCGCGCCTGGCGCAGTGCCGCCGACTCCTCCTCGTCCCATTCGAAGCTGGTGGCCGCGGTGAGGCCGGGGCCGCTCTGCCCGTCGGACTCGGCGACCGCCGGATCGGCGTCCTCGGCCGTCAGTTCCTTGGCAGCAGGCCCGTCCGCCGTGGGTCTGGTGGTCTCGTGGGCCTCAGCTGTCATGCGTACCATGCCTGCCTGGGCACGCTGCCCGAGCTTGTTCATCGGGGACGACGCAGGCTCGACCTACGCGCGACATGCCCCAGACGACGGCGACACTACGCCCCCGGCGCACCACCGTCCTCGCGAAGGCGTCCGCCGGGGTGCCATCACGGGTCACGGGTGCGGTGTGAACCGCCAGTGGGTGCCATTCAGGAAGTGGCCAGCTGAGGTCACCTGGCCAGCGGACCCGGGACGTCCAGTGGGTCGATGTCGCCGATCGTCTCGATGCTGGCGCGGTAGCCGGGCTCGTCGTGCGGTCCCGGGTCTTCCGAGCCGACGACCTGCAGCTCGCAGCTGATCGCCTGGATCGGGAACCCGTTCTTGAGCTGCGCGCACAGCTGGTTGTTCACCACTTCCCAGTACGGGCCCTTGGCCGCATCGACCGCGGCCAGGCTGTCGAGCGCCGTTGTGCGTAGCCGCGTGTAGTCGGGGATGTCCTTGTCCGCGATTCCGCTTGCGTAGCGGTAGTGGAAGAACAGGTTGAGTGTGTGTCCGCCCTGGTTCGCCGTTTTCACACCGATCACCTGGAACATGAAGTCCCGACTCGGTTGACCCCGCCCGGCCGCCCGATCGTCCGCACTGGCGGTGCGCTCGCCGATGAGGATGCCGCCGGACAGGAAGGCGCCGGCCAGGACGACCAGCCCGAGCGCCGCCAGGATGGGACGACGTGTCGTCACAAACGAACCTCGCTTTAGTGGGAGTACGGGGCGCTGCCGCACAAGATCGGCCAACGAATAGTGCCAGATCGACTACCGCCGGTTAGCAGTAGCACTGGACCGCACGGCACCGGGATCATCTCCGCTCGTCGCTAGCGGGAGACCCGTCGGGGACCGACCCAAGCGGTCTGCGTGCCCAGATCGTTGCCGGCCACCCCGAGCAGGGCTGGTACCTGCTGTGCAACGGGGTCGTGCTCTTCGACGACGGCGGTGCGCTACTGACCGACAGCCAGATCGTCCCGCCGACACCAGCGGGTGTGGGATAACCGGCACTCCGAGCTAGTTGGCGGAGCGGCTCCGGGCCACCGCAACGACCGCGACGACGATCAAGAAGAGCAAGACCAGAACGACCGTGACCGGCAGCAGGAGCAACGCCAGGATCAGCAGAGCGATCACCGCGGCCTTGGCGCCCGGGCTCAATGCCGATACCGCGCCCGTGATCGCCCCCAGTACCGGGTTGCGTCCCGACACGGCTGCGTGCGTCCCGCCGACCAGGGCGCCGACCGTGTACCCGCCTCGGGCAGCCATCTCGTCGAAGGTTCGGGAGAGCTTCTCGACCGTGTCCAGCGCGATGCCGAAGCCGCGATCGAGCAGCGCGACCAGGAGTTCGCGCAGGCTCTCCCGCAGCTGGACGGTGGGTTCGCTCGGGCCGGCGCTCACATCGGCACTGGCTCGGTGCTGTGTCCGTCGGCCTCGGTCGAGGGATTGGTCGACCGATCGGTTCCTGAGCGCTCCCGCAGGCGCCGAGCCAGGTCGTGGAGGGCCTCGATCACCTGCAACGCAATCCGCTTGATCAGTTCCAGCAGCAGCATCGCCCTCGCGACCAGAAGGCCGAACCCCACCCCGACTCCACCGGCCAGCACCGGACCCACGGTCCGGGCCGCGCCTCGCACGGTTGAGCCGACGGTCTTCGTCCCGGTCCGCGCGGTCGAGCCGACGGTCTTGGTCGCGGTCCGCGCGGTGGAGCCGACGGTCTTGGTCGCGGTGGAGCCGACGGTCTCCGCGGCGTTGGCGGCGACATCGGTCGGCGCCGTGCCCTTCGGGCGCACCCGTGCCGCGGTTTCCGGGGCGGCGGCTTTGCCTCGGGCTGCCGTCGCCCCGCTCACCTTCTTCGCGGTGCCTTTGACCCGGGAGGTAGCTCCCTGGGCGACATCGCTGAAGCGGGTGCCATGCGATCGGCGTCGGGTTGCGGGTGCGGCTGCGCGGTCAGCGGCAGAGTCGGTGCCGTTCGCGCGGGGTTCGGTCGGGGTTGTCACGGTCCACCTCCATATCCGCACGCTTACCCACTTGCGGCGCGCCATCAATCCCCGCGACACAAGGCTCGAACCAAGTTGCGCCGGTTGGCCTACGGCGTTCCCCCGCGACGCGGGCTGGGTCAGGTGTAGAGGGTGAACGGGGGGTGGGTGCCGTTCAGGAAGTGGTCGCCCACTTCGCGCTGCTTGTAGGCGACCGGGTCGTGCAGGGTGTGGGTGCGCACGTTGCGCCAGAACCGGTCGAGGCCGACGGCGTTGCTGGTGGCCCGCGCCCCGGTCACCTCGAAGACCGTCGAGGTGACGTGCAGTGCCACGTCGGTGGAGGCGATCTTCAGGGCGGCGATGAGCTCGGCCAGCTCCCCGCGTGCTTCCCAGGTGAGCGAAACGCCCGCCGCGTCGGCGCGAGCCAGCTCCGCGCCGACCCGTCCGCCAACGCCTGGACCGCGCGCACCGAGGAGACCAGCCGCCCGTAGTTGGCCAGCACGTACGGGTCGGCGGCGGCCCGCTCGGGAGTCGGAGAGCAGCCACGGCCGGGACGTGCCCAGCGTGTACTCCCGTGCGGTGGCCAGGGCGCCCTGCGCGATGCCGAGGTAGAGGTTGCCGAACACCGACTGGATCGCCGGGGTGACCAGCGAGGCACGCGCTGTGGCGTGGTCAGTGCCGAGCGCGCCGACGACCTGTTCCGGGGCGATCCGGACGTCGTGGAGGGTGACGCTGCCACGGGCGGACAGCCGCTGCCCGAGGTTGTCCCAGTCACCGCCCCGATGCAGCCCGGGGTCGTCGCCGCGCACCACCACCAGCAGGTGCTCGCCGAGCGTCCCGTCCGGCCGGCGCACCGTGCCGGACACGACCGAGGCATCCCCGGTGGACACTCCGGTGGCGAAGTTCTTCCGGCCGCGCAGCAGGTACGCGGTGCCGTTTTCCGTGCCGTTTTCCGTGCCGTCCGGGATCAGCTCCAGAAGTAGTCGAACACGTCGAACTGGCCGGCGCCACCCTGCACGTCGAGGATCTGCTGGCTGGTCAGCTGGTCGTACGGCACCGCGCTGACCTGCAGGGTCCCGCCGAACTCGCGGGCGAACGCCGGGCCGAGCAGCTCGGTGAACGCCAGCACGTGCGGCTGGTTGACCATGGCGCGGACGGTCGCCCCGTGCAGGTCGGCCGGCGGCCCGGCGGGCAGCTGCTTACCCCCGCCGGACCCGCCGCAGGCGGCGATCAGCGGGGCGAGCCCGGCGAGGGCGCCGGCACCGAGACCGGCGCGGAGCAGAAGTCGGCGGGACAGCATGGCGGACGCCATCGGAAGCTCCTGGGACGGGCGGCGAGGGGACTCCGGAGCTGGCGCGGTACTCCGACCTGGCGCGCGCCGACCCTCAGGAGAAAGAGTGGGACCGGGCGGATCGTCAGCCCGGACAGACCGCCGTGCTGGTTCGGCACAGGTCCACGTGATGGCGGCGGATCAGTCGGACCCGGCGACGGGAAGGCGTCACACGCACGTCCGTCTCCCCCCAGGCAGGCAGGCGCGCAGCGCGGGCGCCGCGGTACACGCTATCGAGTGACATGATCGCGATCAAAGTGACGGCGGTCGCACCGGGAGCTCAGCCCGGCGAAGGCCGGAAGGTCAGCACCAGCGCGGCACCAAGCAGGACCAGCTGGACCACCGCGGCGACGATCGTGGGCCACGAACCGACCAGGCTGATCACGTCCAGCCCGACGCCGAGCACGGCGGTGAGGCCCAGCGAGACCCGGGCCCAGCCGTGCCCGCCACGCAGCGGGATCTGCAGCGCCAGCCACACCACGGCGAGCACCACCCAGCAGCCGAGGCCGAGCACCGCACCGACCAGCGCGGCGGCGCCGATCTCCACGGCCTCACCGGCCGCGGCCTCCCGGGTGGCGAGCAGATAGTTGGCCACCCCGCCGAGCACACCGACAACCGAGGCCGCGACCCAGAACCAGCTCGCCCGACGCATCCGGGCAGTCTGCCCGGCCGCCCCCGGCCGCCCCGCCCCGGCCTCGTGCCGCGCTACCCGACTCGTCATCCGCGCTCGGGCGCCGTGTCGTGGGAGGACCTGGCGCCGAGCGAGGACTCCGCGCCGTCGGTGCCGGACCGTTCGAACCAGGTCGAGTACAGCATCAGTACCAGGGTAAGCCCGAGGACGACCAGCACCGCGTGCAGTACGTGGTCAGGCGTGTTCAGGTTCCACATGGTCGCCGTCGGGGTGTGCGCGGCGTACGCCAGACCGAACCCGAACAGCAGCAGGTAGCCGATCGTCTGTGCTGCGACGAACCGCCGCCGCCAGGCCGGGTGCCACAGCGCGGCCAGCGCCAGCAGCCCGGTGGCCAGCAGCAGGAGGCTGTGCGCGGGGTTCATCCGGAAGCCGAGTACCTCGGTCGGCGTCGGCGCCGTCAGGGTACGGGCCGCCGCGGCCGGGGCGGCGGAACGGGTCGGGTCGGCGGGCGTGCTCTGTTCGGTCGGCGTGCGCATCTCTGGTCACCTCCACCGGTACGCAATCAGTGCATGAGGTACCCGATCGGCGCACGTTCAACCGCGGTGCCCGGCGTCAGTTCCGGGTCGGGCCCAGCTGGGCCAACAGGCCGCTCACCAGGATCTCCAACCCGAGCTCGAAGGTGCCCTCGACCCGGTGTGGGTCGGCCGCCCGGGTGGCCGAGGCGAGGGCCGGGTACCGGTCCGGGTCGGCGTGCCGGACCAGCCGGCCGGCGAAGCCGTCCACCCGGTCCCGGTGCGTACCGAGCAGCACGCCGTAGGTGTAGTGCCGCAGCGCCGCCACCGCGCGATGGCAGTCGGCGTCGGAGAGCCCGGCCGCGCGCAGGGCCGCGTACAACCGCTCCAGCAGCGGCAGGGTGACCGGGCTGGCCACACCGTCCACCACCTGCACGAGCACCGCCCAGCCGTCCCTGCGCAGCGCCCGGTACACCGCCGAGCACAGCCCGATGATCTCCTCGCGCGGGTCGTCGCTGGGCTCGGGGGGCACGATCTCCGCCATCACCGCGTCCAGCATCCCGGCGACCAGCGCCTGCCGGTCCGCGACGTGGCGGTACAGCGCCATCGGCGCGTTACCCAGCTCCTCGGCGATCGCGCGCATGGTGACGGCGGCCAGCCCCTCGCCGCGGGCGATACCGAGCCCGACCGCGACGATCGTCGCGCGGTCGAGCCGGCCGTAGCCGCGATTGGCCGCTCGCCGACCCGAGGTCATCGCCCCATTGTGTCCAGCCGAGTCTCCGCTCGCAGGGTCGGCGCCGCGCGGGCCACACCGCTGGGCCGCACGGCCGGTAGGTGGCGCACCCGGTCGGCGCAGGTCGGGTTGGCCCGAGTGGCGGCCCGCCGGAGTTTCGGGCTGCCGGCGCGAGCCGGGGCGGCCAGGATGGAGCGGTGACCTTTGACCTGTCCGCCCTGCGCAAGCAGTTCCCCTCGCTGGACTCCGGAATCGCCCACTTCGACGGCCCCGGCGGCTCCCAGACCCCCCGCCCGGTGGCCGACGCGGTGGCCTCCGCGCTCTGCGGACCGCTCTCCAACCGCGGCGACGGGGTGGCCTCGGAGCGCAACGCCACCGGGTTCGTCGAGGCGTTCCGGGCGGCCGCCGCCGACCTGCTGGGGTCGAGCCCGCTGGGTATCGTGCACGGCCGCAGCGCCACCCAGCTGACCCTGGACTTCGCCCGCCACCTGGAGAAGACCTGGTCACCCGGCGACGAGGTCGTGGTGACCCGGCTGGACCACGACGCGAACATCCGGCCGTGGGTGCTGGCCGCCGAGCGGGCCGGCGCCACCGTGCGCTGGGCGGAGTTCGACCCGGCCACCGCCGAGCTGGACATCGCCGCCCTCGCCGGGATCATCGGCCCGAGGACCCGGTTGGTCGCGGTGACCGCGGCGTCCAACCTGCTCGGCACCATGCCCCCGGTGGCCCGGGTCGCCGAGCTCGCCCATGCGCACGGCGCGCTGCTCTACGTCGACGGGGTGCACTACACCGCGCACCACGCGGTCGACGTGCGGGAGCTCGGCGCGGACTTCTTCGTCTGCTCGCCGTACAAGTTCATGGGCCCGCACTGCGGCGTACTGGCCGCCGACCCGGCGTTGCTCGACTCGCTCGTACCGGACAAGCTGCTGCCCTCGACCGACGACGTGCCGGAGCGGTTCGAGTTCGGCACCCTGCCCTACGAACAGCTGGCCGGGGTGACCGCCGCCGTCGACTTCCTCGCCGCCGTCGCGCCGGGCGAGGGCCGGACCCGCCGGGAGCGCCTGGTCAGCTCGATGGCCGCGATGGCCGCGCACGAGGACGTCCTGCGCGACCTGGTGCAGGACGGACTCACCTCGCTGGGCCCGGCGATCACCCTGCACTCCCGCGCGGCGCACCGGACGCCGACCCTGTTCCTGACCATCGAGGGCCGCCGGACCTGGGACGCCTACCGCCATCTCGCCGCCGCCGACGTGCTGGCGCCAGCCGGCTCGTTCTACGCGATCGAGGCGTTCCGGGCGCTCGGGCTGGATGACGAGAACGGCCTGCGCGTCGGGCTGGCCCCCTACAACGACGCCGCCGAGGTGCACCGGCTGATCGACGGGGTGGCCGAGTTCCTGCGGTCCACCTAGCGCACACAGCTCCCCCGGCTCGACACAGCGGCCCGGGCCGCTGTGTGGGCACCACGCGGGCTGTGTGAGCGGAGCAGACTGGGGTGGTGATGGTTTCCGCTGCCCGGTTCGACGAGCTGGTGGCCGATGCGCTGGACCGGATCCCGGCGCCGCTGGCCGCCGCGATGGACAACGTCGTGGTGCTCACCGAGGACGCACACCCCGACGACCCGGACCTGCTCGGTCTCTACGACGGCGTGCCGCTGACCGAGCGGACCCACGACTACTCCGGCGCGCTGCCGGACCGGATCACCCTCTACCGCGACCCGCTGCTGTCGATCTCGGCCGACGAGGCCGAGCTGGTGCACGAGGTGCTGGTCACCGTCGTTCACGAGATCGCGCACCACTTCGGCATCGAGGAGGACGCCCTGCACAGGCTCGGCTGGGGCTAGGCCGTGTCCGGACCGTCCGCCACCACCGCCGAAGCCGCCGACGGCGCCGCCGCCGACGCCGCCAGGAAGTCGGTCGGCCGCCGCTCCCGCAACGCGGCCAACCCCTCCTTCAGGTCCGGGTGTCGCAGGGCGGCGTTCATGTCCTGGACCGAGCGGTCGTAGGCGGTGCCCAGGTCGAGGGCCGCGTCGAGGAACACCTGCCGCTTCATCATCCGCACCGACTCCGCCGAGCTGTGCCTGGCCAGCTCGCCGGCGAACTCCAGTGTCCGCTCGAGCAGCTCGGCGGGTTCGTGGCAGCGCTGTACCCAGCCGAGCCGGGCGGCCTCCGGACCGTCCAGCACCCGCGCGGTGTAGAGCAGCTCCAGTGCGTTCGGTACCCCGACCATCCTCGGCAGCAGCCAGCCGAGGCCGTACTCGGCGGGGAGCCCCAGCTTGGCGAACGAGGTGGTGATCCGGCAGTCCCGCGCGGCGAACCGCAGGTCGGCGTAGCTGGCCACCACGAACCCGGCCCCGGCGCAGCCACCGGTCAACGCGGCGATCACCGGCGTGCTGATGGTCAGCGGGAAGACGTGGTTGTGCCGCATCGGCTCCGGGGTGCCCGCCGGGTAGGGCGGCAGCGGCAGCGGCTCGGCGGCGTACCCGCCACCGCCCGAGCTGATCGCGTCCAGCGCCCGGGTATCGGCGCCGACGCAGAAGTGCCCGCCGGCGCCGGTGACCACCACGACCCGGACGTCCGCGCGGGTGTGCGCGTGGTGCAGGGCCCACCGGTACTCCACCGCCATCCGGCCGCCCCAGGCGTTGCGTCGGTCCGGGCGGTTCAGGGTGACCAGCGCGACGCCGGCCTCGACGGCGACGGTGAGCTCGGTGAAGTCATCGATGTCCACCCGGGCGACCTCCGGAACGCGGGCGCCGGTGTCGACGTACACGGCGATATCGATTGAAGATACACTGATATTTACGCACTCAGACTAGACAACGTCCCTTCCACACCGTCGATCCCGGCACTAATCGGTGTATTTTTTCCGACCTTGCCCCGGAGGTGCCGCATGCAGCTGTCCGGCCGCCACGCCCTGATCACCGGCGCCTCGCACGGCATCGGGGTCCGCCTGGCCAGGGAGTTCCACGCGCGGGGTGCCAGGGTGACGCTGCTGGGGCGCGACGAGGCCCGGCTGACCGAGGTGGCCGCCGAGGTCGAGGGCCAGGTGCTGGTCGCGGACCTCGCCGACGAGCGCGCCGTCGAGTCGGTGATCGACCGGGCCGAGCGCGGCCACGGCCCGGTGGACGTGCTGGTGAACAACGCCGGCCTCGGGTTGGTCGCCCCCGCCGTCGAGAACAAGCCCGGCCAGGCGCAGGCGCTGATGATGGTCAATGCGGTCGCTCCGATGGAGCTGTGCCGCCTGGCGCTGCCCGGCATGCTCGCGCGGGGCACCGGCAACCTGGTCAACGTGTCCACCCTTGCCGCGGTCGGCGCGGTGCCCGACCTGTCGCTCTACGGGGCGAGCAAGGCCGCGCTGCACCACTACACCTCGATCGCCCAGCGCGAGCTGCGCGGCACCGGGGTCACCATGTCCCTGGTGACCCTCGGCGAGGTGGCCGGCACCGGCATGATGGAGCAGGCCCGCCAGTCGCCGCTGATCGCCGCGGTGTCCAAGCGGCTCGCGCTGGCGATCCCGGTGCTCACCCCGGAGGCGGTGGCCCGGCAGCTCGCCGACTCGGTCGAGCGGGACGCGCTGGTCACCACCATCCCCCGCCGGCTCGGCGTCGCCGTGGCCCTGCGCAACCTGCCGAACACGCTGCAGGACCTCGCGTTCGTGGGGTTGCACCGAGATCGGCCAATTCGCTCATAGAATGACCGCCTTGGCCTCGGGAGGGGAGCAGTCGCAGATGTCGGAGCCCGCACCCGCCGGCGCACTCCAGGTGCCGAAGGCGGCCGAGCTGGTGGCCGCTCAGCTCCGCCGCCAGATCGTGATGGGCGAGCGCGCCGAGGGTGAGCTGCTGCCGCCCGAGCTGCGGCTGATGACCGAGCTCGGGGTGTCCCGCCCGACCCTGCGCCAGGCGCTGCGCATCCTGGAGAACGAACGGCTGGTCCGCATCCACCGCGGCCGCAACGGCGGCGCCCGGGTCAGCCGGCCGACGGTCGACACGGCGGGGCGGCACCTGAACAACCTGCTGCTCTTCCAGGGCGCGACACTCGACGACGTGCACACCGCGCGGCTGTTGCTGGAGCCGGCCGCCGTCGCGCGGATCGCCGGCACCGTCTCCGCCGAGGACATCGCCGCGCTGCGGGTGGCGGTGGCCGACAGCCTCGCCGCCACCGACGCCGCCGACATCCGCCGGATCGGCTCGGAGTTCCACATCAAGCTCATCGAGCTCACCGGCAACCGCTCGCTGGTGCTGTTCGCCCGGCTGATCTCCGGGCTGCTGGACGGCGCGATGGAGCGCCACGACGCGGAACGGCGCAAGCAGCGGATCCCGTCGCAGGCCAGCGGCCTGATCGAGGAGCACTCGCGGATCGTCGACCTCATCGAGGCCGGTGCGTCCCGGGAGGCCGCGCGGCACTGGCGCGAGCACCTGGAGGCGGTACACCGCCAGCTCCGCAAGTCGATCAACACCGACCTCGTGCTGGACATCGAGAGCTGACTCTCTCTTTGCGGCGAGTTCGTGCGCCGAGTTCAACCACAGCCGGGTCGGCGACGCGTTCCGAGGCCGCCACGGTTGAACTCGCCGAGCCCGAGGCCGAGCCGTGCCCGAGCCCGTGCCCAGCCGGGCCGAGCCCAGCCAGGCGGCGGTCCGCGGCCGGGCCCCGGATCGGGCCGGAAAACCCACTCCGGCCGTGCGGATGCGCGTACTGTGAGGCGCACAGACCGTCCGGGGCCATTCACCTCGCCCCGCATGTCGCGCCCGTGATACGGAAGGTTCAGCACCTTCGGGTTCGATCAACGGCGGTCCGATTCTCGTCAGACGCGGTGGCCGCGGTGTCGGCTGCCGCCGGGAGAGCCATGGCAGACAAGTCCCCTCGGCAGGCGCTGAGTAAGAAGTCCGGCCAGTCCCTCAAGGCAAAGCGCGCGGAGAAGAAGGCCAAGAAGGGCGGCGACCCGGGCACGGTGTTCCCCGGCCGCTGAGTCCCTGCCCTACCGACCGGCGAGCCATTCGGTGACCAGCTCGCGTTTCTGGATCTTGCCGGTCGGGGTGCGGGGCAACCGGGCGCACAGCCGCCAGATCACCGGGAGCTTCTGCCGGGCGAGCTGGTGCTGTTCCAGGTGCGCCAGCAACGCCGTCTCACCGGGCCAGTCCCGGCCGGCGCGGACCGTGACGAACGCGGCGACCTGCTCGCCGAGGCGCTGGTCCGGCAGCCCCACCACGGCGACCGCCTCGATCGCCGGATGGCTGCTGATCACGGACTCGATCTCGGCGGCGGAGAACTTCTCGCCGCCGCGGTTGATGATGTCCTTGACGCGGCCCCGGATCGTCACCCAGCCCCGCGCGTCCACCACCCCGATGTCGCCGGTGTAGAACCACCCCTCGGCGTCGACCTGCTCGGCCTGCTGCGCCGGGTCGAGGTACCCGAGCATCAGCTTCGGGCTCCGGATGCGCAGCTCCCCCGGCGTCCCGGCCGGCAGCGGCGCCCGGTGCTCGTCGACCGCCTCCACCTCGGAGCCCACGTCCACCCGGCCGTCGGTCCGCGTGCGAAGCTCCAGCGGGTCGCCGGGGTGCCCGGATGTCATGGTCGGTGCCTCGGTCATCCCCCAGGCCCGCCAGGCGGTGACCCCCAGCCGCTGCGCCCGCACCACCACGGAGTCCCCGGTCGGCGCGGCCCCGGTGTGGAACATCGAGATCCGGTGCCCGCCGGTGCCGGTGCCGCCGGTGTCCTGGTCGTCGCGGTCGAGGTCATCGCGCTCGTAGCGGTCCAGCAGCTCGGACAGGAACACCGGCGCCCCGATGGCCAGCGCGACCCGCTCCTCGGCGCAGGCGCGGGCCGCGACCTCCGGGTCCCAGCGCTCCAGCAGCACCGTGCGCGCGGCGGTCAGGCAGGGCAGCAGCGTGCAGGCCACGACCGCGCCGATGTGCGCCACGGGCGCCGGGACCAGCACCGGGCTGTCCGCGCCGAGCAGCGCCTCGTCCCGGTAGCTGCGCGCCTCGCACAGCAGCGAGCGCGACGAGTGCCGCACCCCCTTCGGGTCGGAGGTGGTGCCGGAGGTGAACAGCAGCAGGCAGCAGTCGCCCGGGGGTGCCGGCCGGTGCGGCGCCGGTCCGACGGCGTCGGTCGGTGGCGCGGCCCAGCCCGGCTCCGCCCCGCCGACGACGTAGCGGACCGCCGGGACGTGCCCCAGTTCGGTCAGGATCGCGTCGAACTCGGCCGCCGGCCGGCGCTCACCCCGCGCCGCGGCCGCCACCACGGCGACCGGCGCGGTGACCCGCAGGATGTGCGTCAGCTCGCGGCGGCGGTACATCGGCACCACCGGCACGGCGACCGCGCCGAGGTGCCAGGACGCCATGATCAGCACCAGCAGCTCGACCCGGTTCGGCAGCTGCGCGACCACCCGGTCGCCGGGCCGGACGCCCCGCCCCGCCAGGTCGGCGGCCACCGCCTCCACCCGGCCGAGCAGCTCGGCGAAGGTCCAGCGCCCGGTGCCGGTCGTGCCGCTGATCGCCACGGCGGTCCGGTCCGGCCAGCGCGCCGCCGCCATCGGCAGCGACCAGCCCACCGATGCCGAGCACCACAGGCCCCGCTCCAGGTAGCCCGGCGCGGTCACCGGCTCGCGTCCGCCGGCTCGCTCACCGGCTCGCTGGCCGGCTCAGTGACCGGCTTGCTGACCTGCGCTGTGCCGACGGGCGCGGCCAGCGCGACCGCCAGCGCCTGCGCCCGGGGCCGGTCCACCTTGCCGTTCGGCACCCGGGGCAGCTCGTCCACCACGAACACCTGACGCGGCCGCTTGTACGGCGCCAGCCGAGGCCGGACCCGTTCGAGCACCTCGTGCGGTGCGGGTGGCGCGGCCGCCTCGCCCAGCACCAGGGCCACCGGCAGCTCACCGAGCCGGTCGTCCGGGACCCCGATCACCACCGCCTCGCGGACCGTCGGGTCGGCCGCCAGCGCCGCCTCGATCTCCTCGGGCACCACGTTGAACCCGCCGCAGATGATGATGTTCTTCAGCCGGCCGGTCAGGTACAGGTAACCGTCGTCGTCCAGCTTGCCGATGTCGCCGGTGCGCAGCCAGCCGTCCTCGTCCAGCGGCGGGTCGGGCGGCGAGTCCGAGCCGGTGGCGCCGAGGTAGCCGGAGGTGGCCGAGCGGGTGCGCACCCGGATCTCGCCCTCCTGCCCGGTCGCCGCCTCGGTGCCGCCGTCGGTCACCAGCCGCAGCTGCACGCCGGGCAGCGGCCGGCCCACCGAACCCGGCCGGCGGCGCCCGGCGAGCACGTCGCGGGCGCTCTCCACGGAGATGCCGCCGAACGCCTCGGTCTGCCCGTAGGCCTGCAGCACGGGCACCCCGAACCTGGCCTCGAACTCCTCCCGCAGCGCCGGGGTGAGCGGCGCGGTACCGGAGGAGACGTAGCGGACGGCGCCGAGGTCCGCGCCGGGGTCCAGGGTGTCCAGCAGGATGCGCAGCATGGCCGGGTTGATCGTCAGGTTGTCGATCCGGTGCCGGTCCAGCAGTCGCTTGGCGGTGGGGCCGTCGAACTTGCGCAGCAGGGCCACCCCGCGCCCCACGTAGAGCGCGAACAGCAGCCGCACCACGCCGGCGGTGTGCGACAGCGGGTTGGCGATCAGGTTCGGCGGCTTGCCCTCGTCGGCCAGCGGCGTCGGGCTGGTGTCGCGGCGGAACGCCGACACGGTGGCCCGCAGGTTGGACCACGCGTTGTCGTGGGTCAGCACCACACCCTTGGGCTCCCCGGTCGAACCCGAGGTCAGCAGCACCAGCGCGGGCTCGGCGCCGACGTCCCCGCTCGGCGGCCGGTAGCGCGCGGCCAGCTCGGTGATCTCCGGGCCGCCGGCCGGGGCGAACCGGGCGAAGGTCACCACCGGCACGCCCACCGCCGTCACCGCGGGGTCGCCTGGGTCGCAGATGACCGCGGTGGCACCCATCGCCGCCACGATCCGGGCCACCTCCTCGGCGGGCGCCGCCGGGTGCACCGCGACCACGGCGGCGCGGCGGCACCACACGGCCGAGGCGGCGGGCAGGAACCGCTCGTCGTTGCCCACCCGGACAACCACCCGGTCCCCCGCCGTGACCGTCGCCAGCTGCTCGCCGACGGTCACCGAGGCGGCGGCCAGCCGGGCGAAGCTCCACGGCCCGTCGTCCTCCACGTACAGGAACCCCCGGCGGGGCAGCTCCGCCAGCCGCCAGCCCAGCAGCCGCGCCAGTGACCCCGTCGGCTCCCGCTCGCCCACCGATGTCCTCCTTCGTCGCCCCCGTGAGTGGCGAGTGGTCCCCCAGGACCACTCGCCACTCACGGGGCTAGCCGGCGTGGTACTTGATGGTCTTGAGCTGGGTGTACTCGTCGAGGCCCTCGGTGCCGTTCTCCCGGCCCAGCCCGGAGCGCCGGTAACCACCGAACGGTACGTCCGGGTTGGTGTAGCCGGGGCCGCCGTTGATGTCGACGGTGCCGGTGCGCAACCGGCAGGCCAGTTCGAACGCGCGGCCGGGGTCGGCGGACACCACGTGCCCGGCCAGCCCGTACGCGCTGTCGTTGGCGATCGCCACCGCCTCGTCCTCGGTGTCGAAGCCGAGCACCACGGCGACCGGACCGAAGATCTCCTCGCGCGCCACCGCCCAGGTGTTGTCCAGGTCGGTGAGCACGGTCGGCGGGTAGTAGAAGCCGCCGGCCGGGGCGGTCCCGGGCGCGGGGCGGGCGCCGCCGGTGAGCACGGTCGCACCGGCCCGCACCGCGGTCCGCACGTGCCCGTCCACCCGGTCCACGGCGGCCGCCCTGATCAGCGGCCCCATCCCGGTACCCGGATCCCTGGGCAGGCCGAGCCGGACGCCGCCGAGCGCGGCGCGCAGCCGCTCCTGGTACTCGTCCCGCACGCTGTGCTGCACCACGTGCCGGGTGGCCAGCACGCAACCCTGGCCGGCGTGCGTGGTCACGTTCTGCGCGCCGATCCGCGCGGCCAACGCCAGGTCGGCGTCCGCGCACACCACCAGCGCCGACTTGCCGCCCAGCTCCAGCAGCACCTTCGTCACCCGGGGCGCGGCGGCGGCCAGGATGCGGGCGCCGACGGTGTCCGAGCCGGTGAAGCTGACCAGGTCGACCCTCGGGTCGGTGGTCAGCGCCGCGCCGACCGGGGCACCACCGGTCAACACGTTGAGCACCCCCGCCGGCAGGTCGGCGAACTCGGCGGCCTCGGCGAGCAGCAGCGCCGAGTACGGGGTCAGCGGCGAGGGCTTGAGCACCACCGTGTTGCCGGCGGCCAGCGCGGGGCCCAGCTTCATCACGTTCTCGAGCAGCGGGAAGTTGTACGGGGTGATCGCCGCGACCACACCGTAGGGCTCGCGGCGGACCGCCCAGCCACCCAGCGTCGCGGCGCCACCCGGCCGGGGTGTGACCACCGGCGGGCGTGCGGTCAGCTCGGGTCGCCGGGCCGCCTCGGCCCAGTGCTCCAGGTGCCGCAGCGCGAGCCCGACCTGCTGTCCCTTGCTCAGCCGCAGCGGGCAGCCGGTTTCGGCGACGACGACGTCCAGCAGCCGCTCTGACATGCCGGTGAGCACCCCGTGCAGCCGGTAGAGCGCCTCGCTGCGCGCCCTCGGCGTCGCACCCGCCCAGGTCCCCGTGGCGGCGGCGCGGCGGGCGGCGGTGAGCGCCGCGTCGACGGCCGAGGGGTCGGCGCCGGGCACGGTGCCCAGCGGTTGTCCGGTGGCCGGGTCCAGGACCGTCTCGGGCTCGCCACCGTTGGACTCCCGCCACCGGCCGTCGATGAACTGGTCGGCCCTGGGCAGCTCGACGCGGGTGCCGGCCGCGTGGCTCACCGCACCCACGGGCCGTTTTCCGGCTCCGGCATGCCGGGCAGCAGCCCATGGTCGGCGGGCGGTTCGGGGAACTCGGGCAGCCCGCGCTCACGGGAGGGCAGCCGGACCCGGATGTCCCCGTGCGCGGTCTTCTCGTTCAGCTGGTTCGTGCACTGGACGGTGCAGACCACCTCGGGCCACTCGCCGGAGGTGTCGACCGCGGTGACCGAGCCGGTGATCCGGGTCAGGTCACCGAGCACGTTGAACCCGGTGATCCGGTCGTCCACCCGGACCAGGACGGCGTCGTCGCCCATCCAGTCGGTGACCACCTGCATCATCCAGGCGTTGCGCAGCATGCCGTAGTCGTAGGCGCGGCGGGCGCCCACCGACCGGGCGTACTCGTCGTCCCAGTGCACCCGCATCGCGGAGTCCCAGGCGCCGTCCTCGTTGCGCGAGTAGAAGCCGCCCATGCGCTGCCGGTTCTGGTAGCCGAGCCGGTACGGGAAGATCTCGCTGCGCCCGTTGCCCTGGAGCCAGGCGATGACGTCGCCGGTGATCAGCGGGCCGCGGAAGCGGGGTAGGAACTCCTCGCCCACCTCGACGTCCTCGGTGTAGCGCGACTCGGCGCCCCGGATCGACTCCCTGGCATAGTGCGCGTCGACCTCCAGCAGCTCGTCCTCGGTGTAGATGTGCTGGTCCGGTACGGCCTGCAGGGTCCGGTTGCGGTTGGCGGCGGTGTCCCGCTCGGTGTGCACGAAGTCGGCGTCCCAGATCGCGATCAGCTCGCCCCGGTCGTTCCAGTAGACCCGCCGGCGCACCGTCACCGCCGACCGGCCGCCGAAGCGCGAGCGCTCCTTCTCCTTGACGTCCACGTAGAACCGCCGCACCCAGAGCCGGTCACCCTCGCGGACCGGGTTGAAGTAGCGGATGTGGTCGCCGGCCCAGAACATGTGCACGCCGGACAGCGCGCCCTTGCCCCGGCCCTTGTCCTCCGGGCGGCGCGGCAGCCGCGGGGTGAGCCCTGCGCCCTCGAGGAACCCGGGCGGCGCGATGATGCCGCCCCAGCGGCTGGTGGCGGCGTGGTCGGGGTCGACCCAGAGCGGGTTGTCGTCGCCGAAGCCGTAGGCGTAGTGCCGCACGCCGTCCCGGGTGGCCTCCTCGTTCCAGGTGGTCCACCGGCTGTACGGCCAGTCGAGGCCGATCTTCTCGCGGAACTTCTCGATGCCCTCGGTGCTCAGCCGGCCGAACTCGCCCGCGCCGCCAGTGCTGTCCCGGTCTGCTCGTGCGGTGGTCATCCACGCTCCCTCGTCGTCGAATAAATCGTTACATGTTTTCTCGATTTATCCAAGCCGGACGACACGATTCGGCGTCGGTGCGGCCGACAGTGCGGCCGACAGTGCGGCCGTCGGTGCGGCCGTCGGTGCGGCCGTGAGTGGAGCCGTCAGTGGAGCCGGACCACCCCGGCGCCACCGTCCACGGTGATCTGCTGGCCCTCCGCGATGTGCTCGGTGCCGGTCTTCACGTTGACCACGCACGGGATGCCGACCTCGCGGGCGGCGATGGCGCAGTGTGACATCGGGCCGCCGATGTCGATCACCACGGCGGCGGCCTCGAAGAACAGCGGCGTCCAGGCCGAGTCGGTACCGCGGGCGACGATCACATCGCCCTCCAGCAGCTCGACCTCGTTCGGGTCGTACACGATGCGGGCCCGCCCGGTGGCGACCCCGGTCGAACCACCTACCCCGACCAGCTCGCTGTCCACTCGGACACCACCGGCACCGTCAGCACCTCCGACACCGACACCTCCGACACCACCGGCGTCGACCGGCGGTTTCGGCGGCAGCACCCCCATCGCCTTCCACCGCGCCGGGCCGATCTCGGCCAGCCGCCCCGGTTCGACGTCGAGCATCTCCGGGATGCGCAGCTGCGCGGACAGCTCCAGGGTGCGCCGGCGGCGGGCGACGGCGGTGTCGACATCGGCAACCGGGTCGCCGGACAGCTCCCGCAGCAGCTCGCTCAGCCGCAGGTAGTGGACGTCCTCGACGCGCCCCAGCCGCCCGCGCTCGACGAGACGGCGGGCGGCCTCCCTGGTCAGCAGCCGCATCGAGTGGGTGGCCAGCACCATCGGCACCTTGCCGTTCTCCCGCCACCGCATGTGCGTCTCCAACATGCCCAGCTTCCAGCGCAGGACCGGCCAGCGGACCCCCGCCGCCGCGCGCAGCCGGGCCCTGGCGCCGTCCCGCCGACCGGTGGCCAGGTCGGGGCGCTCGGTCGCCGCCGCCTCGATCAGCCGGTCCAGGGTGGCCGGGTCGTCGCGCCACGGCAGCGCGGCAAGCTCGAACTCGTTGGCGCCTCGGAAGCCGTAGGTGTCCACGAACGCCTCGCGGCTCAGCCGGCCGCCGGCCACCTCGACCATCGCGCCGGCGGCCTCGCGCAGGTGGATGCCGCCCAGCCCGCAGACGGCCTCCAGCACCAGCGCGTCCGCGCCGTCCGGGACCAGCCGGCGGACCGACTCGGTGACGTTCTGGAACAGCGGCGCGGAGATCACGCTGGCCAGCACGTGCGGCACCCGGAACTCGACCGCTTCGTCGTGGTGGGCACGCAGCCGGCGCACCAACTTCTCGTCGGGCTCGTTCGGCCAGTCCCGGCGCAGGTCAGCGTCCAGCCGCAGCCGGGCCAGGTCGGTCATCCGCTCGGCCCGCCGGGGATAGCCGCGCATCGCGCGCACGAAGTTGCGCCCGATCCGCGCCACCGCGAGCGGGCCAGCGCCACCACCGGCGGCGGCCTGAGCCTCGGGATCCTCCTCGACGCCGAAGTAGTCGCTGTACACCGCGAGCCGGGAGTAACCGGGCAGGTTGTCGGCCATCTCGGCGGCCGGCCCGACGCCGTAGGTGTACCAGCCGTAGAACACCCCGTTCCAGGTCCACGGCTCGCCCTCCGGCGCGGTGCCCAGCTCGGGCCCGAACGCACGGCCCAGCCCGCGCTCCTGCGGGGCGGCGATCAGGTCCTGGGTGAGCGGCGTCATCGGCCGGGGCCACTGGTCGACGGCGTTGGCCCGGGTGTGCAGCGCGGGGGCGGTGGGCCAGGTGCACATCTCGTCGTCGAGCTGGTCCTGGGCGGAGATGAGCGACGCTGCCCCGGCCACCACTTCGCGCATGAGCGTCCTCTTCCGTCGACCGAATAAATCGCTGGTGATTATATCGGTACGCGGGTGAGCTGCGCCACAGGCGCTCCTACGCGCGCTTGGCGGCCAGCCGGGCCCGGACCTCGGGGCGGCGCAACGGCGGCAGCGTGGGTGGCGGTTGACGGCGGGCCGGCAGCTCCGCCAGCAGCCGGGTGGTGATCGCGGCGATCTCCGCGACGGCCGCCTCGACCGGGTCGCGGGTGGCGGGCGAGGCGCTCTGCACCCCGCTGACCTTGCGCACGTACTGGCGGGCGGCGGCCTCGATCTCCTCGGCCGTGGCGGACGGCTCGAGGCCGCGCAGGGTGGTGATGTTCCGGCACATGCCACCCACCCTAGGCAGTCGCGATGGAACACCCACGCCCCGCGAGCGGGACACAGCCACCGCCTTGACGCTGGGGGTCACGCCGCGTCACCAACAGGGCGACCCTGGGCTCAGTCCCCGCGCGTCCATTGTCACCGAGACCAACGTCAGTCCGCATTTTTTCGCCCAGATCCAGACTCAGGTCGACCTCGAACGCATCTCCCCCTCCGGTCGGCGGCCTGAGTCGAACTACCGGTCACCGACTGTGACTGCCGCTGCGTAGCGGCGGGCGGCGGCCTGTCGATCACGACCGCGTGGTCAGTGCACGCGGGGGGCCGGCACGACCGGAGCGGCGAGGGCACCGCCGGCCCGGGACGCCCGGCTGTCGCTGATCCGGCGGTCCAGCCGGCCGAGCAGCAGCTCGACCCGCGCCCGGACCAGCGGCGTCATCGGTGGCGCGAGGTGACCGTAGAGCGGGGTGAGCGTGTTCGGCTTCGTCACGATCGCCCTGGCCACGACCTGCGCGGCCTGCTCCGGGGTCTGTCCGGGCATCTCGCGTAGCCACGGCGTCGGAGCGCTCATCCGGGTGTGGATCAGCCCGGCGTAGAAGGTGGTGAGCGTGACCCCGTCCGCCCTGGCCTCCGTCGCCACGCAGCGCATCCAGAAGTCGAAGGCCGCCTTGGACGAGAGGTAGAAGCTCCACTTCGGCATCGCCGGCAGGATCACCCCGGCGGTGGAGACGTTCACGATGTGGCCCGAGCCGGCGGCGCGCATGGCCGGCAGCAGCGCGAGGGTCAGCCGCATCGGGCCGAGGTAGTTCACCCCGGTGCTGGACGTCAGGTCCTTCGGCCGCTGGTAGGACAGGTGCACCGGGCGGCGCAGCGACTTGCCGGCGTTGTGCACGAGGTAGTCCACCCGGCCGAACCGGTCCAGCACCCCGGCGGCGAAGCCGGCCACCGACTCCTCGGACACGAGATCCAGCGGCAGCGCAACGGCGGACCCGCCGGCGGCGGTGATCTCACCGGCGATCGCGGCGAGGCGGTCGACGGAGCGGGCGCCGAGCACCACGGTGGCCCCGGCGCCGGCCAGCAGCCGCGCCGTCGCCTCGCCGAGACCGTAGGAGGCCCCGGTCACCACGGCGATCTTGCCGTCGACCGCCCGGCGCAGCCGTCGCTGGTCGTTGAGCCCCCGGGGGCCGAGAGCCCTGGTCACCGCGCGCCCGAGCGCGCCGGCGGCGAGCGTGTTGCGGGGTCCTGGGTTCGCGGCGGGGGTCATGGCGAGACCTCTTCCTGGGCGGGATCGGGTTCCTGGGCGGGCGGGAGCGCGGCCGCCCGGCAGTGCGGCGGGGCCGGGTGCTCGATCAGCGCCTGGGCCGCCCCCGGCGACAACGCGATCTCGGGGTCGAGCTGGACGGCCGACAGTACGGTGGCGTGCACCTGGGCGACGAGGAGGTCCCTGATCTGGGTCCGGCTCGCCTGCGGGTTGCGCAGACGGCCTGGTACACCGTGCAGCTGTGGCGGATGGCCGACGGCAAGGACCCCGACCCCGCGGCCACCGGTGCTGAACCTGGCCCGGTACGCCGCGGCCGCCGGTGTGCAGGGCCTGCGCCGCAAGCACCGCGCGGCCTGAGCGGCCGGTCGCTCAGCGGATCTCCGGCTCGACCCTCGGCCCGGGCTTGAACTCGGTCTGGCTGGCCGGGTTGCTCAGCTGCGGGTACATCAGCGGCACCTCGCGGATCGCGTGCGGGGACATGGACAGCGAGTCCCAGATGGCCTTGACGCTGCCCTGCACGGCCAGCGGCGCCTTGTCGGCCAGCCGTCCGGCCAGGGTCGCCGCGCGCGCCCACACCTGCTCCCGCGCGCCGGGAACCACCTCGCTGACCAGCCCGATGGTGTGCGCGCGATCGGCGCCGACCCGCTCGTCCAGGCCGAACAGCGCGATCCGCATCGCCTCCCCGAACGGGATCCGCCGGGCCAGCGCAGCGGGTTCGAGCGCCGACAGCATGCCGTAGCTGGTGTGCGGGTCGAAGAACGTCGCATCCGCCGAGCAGATCACCACGTCGGACTCGTTGACCCAGTAGAAGGCTCCGCCGGCGCACATCCCGTGCACCGCGCAGATCAGCGGCTTCCACACCCGGTTCTGCTTGGCGCCCAGGAAGAACCCGGGGTCGTCCGCGCTCCACGGGTTCGGGTGGCGGAACCGGCCGGCCTTGCGGTCCACGCCGGTGGAGAACGCCCGCTCGCCGGCGGCACGCAACACCACCACCCGGATGTCGTCCTCCAGCCGGCAGCGGCGCCAGATGTCCGCGAACTCGTCGAGCATCCGCTGGTCGAAGCTGTTCAGCACCTCCGGGCGGTTCAGCGTGATGGTCGCGACGTGGTCGGCCAGCTCGAACAGCACCGTCTGGTAGTCGCTCATCTCGGCTCTCTCGGCAGCGCCAGCACCCGCTCGGCCAGCATGGTCTTGAGGATCTCCTCGGTGCCGCCCGCGATCCGGTAGCCGAGTGCGCCCATCATCCAGCGGTTCCAGCCGAAGCTGCCCCAGGCCCCCGTGTCCGCGACGAACGCCGGCCCGAGCAGCTCGGCGGCCAGCTCCCCGATCAGCTGCAGGTTGGTGGTCAGCAGCAGCTTGTCCACCGCCCGCTCGGCGCCGCCCAGTGCGCTGTCCGGGAGAGCCTGCATCCGCTGCTGCTGGAACCGGGCGACGCGCAGCCTGCTGTAGAGCCGGGCCCAGTCGTCCCGGGCGAGCGGGTCGTCGAGCCGACCCTCGCGCTCGGCCAGGGTGCGCAACAGCGCCAGCGCGCGCGAGGTCAGCTCGTGCGAGCGGTCGCCCACCGCGCGGCGCTCCCCGGCCAGCGCGCCGGTCGCCACCCGCCAGCCGGCGCCGGGCTCGCCGACCAGGTTCGCCGCCGGCACCCGGACGTCGGTGAGCCAGACCTCGGTGAAGCTGGCGCCGCCGGTGAGCTGCCGCAGCGGCCGCACCTCGACGCCGGGCGTGTCCATCGCGACGACGAACATGCTCAGGCCGCGGTGCTTGGGCGCCTCCGGGTCGGTGCGCACGAGCGCGAGGCCGAGGTCGGCGAAGGTGGCGTTCGAGGTCCACACCTTCTGCCCGTCCAGCACGTACCCGTCGCCGTCGGGCACCGCCCGGGTCCGCACCCCGGCGAGGTCGGAGCCCGCATCCGGCTCGGAGAACAGCTGGCACGCCACCAGGTCGCCCCGGTACAGCCCGACCGCGAACCGGGCGATCTGCTCCTGGCTGCCGAACGCGGTGATCGCCGGCCCGACGGTGCCCAGCCCGATCCGCACCGGGTTCATGTCCGGTACCTCGAACGCGGCCTCGATCAGCCGGTACAGCCGGTCGTGGCCGGCGGGCAGGCCGGCGCCGCCGTGCTCGACCGGCCCGGTGAGCCACCCGAAACCGGCGTCCCAGCGGGTCCGCTGCCAGGCCCGTGCCGCCGCGCACTCCCGCTGCTCCTGCTCCCCGGACGTCTCGTGGAACAGCGCCAGGTTCTCCGGCCCGACACCCCAGGAGGTGCTCACGTCGGAGCGGCGGTCGGCGTGCGCGCCGAGGAACTCCACCGCGCGCCGCGCGAACGCCAGCTCCTCGGCGGTGCCGGCCAGCGCGAGCAGGTCGGTGTCGGCGCCGGCGCTCACAGCTGCACGTGCACGTTCTTGGTGCGCAGGTACTCGCGCAGCCCGTCCAGACCGCCCTCGGTGCCGTGCCCGCTGGCCTTCCAGCCGCCGAACGGGGCCGCCGGCGGCAACCCTGCCATCCCGTTCACCGAGACGTAGCCCGCGTCCAGCCGCTCGGCCACCCGGTGCGCCCGGGCGAGGTCGGACGTCCACAGGTAGCCGGCGAGTCCGTACCGGGTGCCGTTGGCCAGCGCCACCGCCTCGTCCTCGTCGTCGAACGCGGTCACCGCGAGCACCGGGCCGAAGATCTCCTCCTGCGCCAGTGGGCTGGCCGGGTCGACGTCGGAGAACACGGTGGGCGCGACGAACGAACCGGCGCCGGGCACCCGGTCGCCGCCGACGAGCAGCAACCCGTCGCCCCGGGTCCGGGCCGCGTCGATCACGCCGTGGATCCGGTCGGCGGCCGCCCCGTTGACCACCGGTCCCATCGAGGTGCCGGCGGCGAACGGGTCACCGAGGCGGACCTTGCCCACCGCGGCGGCCACCGCGAGCAGCACGTCGTCGTAGCTGGAGCGGTGCACCAGCAGCCGGGTGGGCAGGAAGCAGCCCTGGCCGCTGTTCTGGACCACCCCCAGGATCGCCGCCAGCTTGCCGGCCCGGGTCGGGTCGACGTCGTCGAACACGATCGACGCCGACTTGCCGCCGAGCTCCAGCACCGCCGGCAGGTGCCGCCGCGCCGCCGCCCGCCCGACCGCCTGCCCGGCGCTGTTGCCACCGGTGAAGCTGATCATGTCCACCCCGTCGTGGCCGACCAGGCGCTCCCCCGCCGCCGGGCCGCCGCCGACCACGCCCAGCACCCCCGCCGGCAGGCCCGACTCGGCCAGCAGCGCCGCCAGCCGCACGGTGGAGAACGGGGCGAGCTCGGACGGCTTGAGCACCACACAGTTGCCGGCGGCCAGCGCGGGCGCCACCTTCAGCGCGGCCGCGATCACCGGGCCGTTCCACGGGATGATCGCGGCGACCACACCGCGCGGGGAGACCGCGGTGTAGTCGTGCACCGAGCGGGGGGCGGCCGGCACGGTGACGCCGCCGATCTTGTCGGCCCAGCCCGCGTAGTGCGCGAACCACTCGGCGGCCTGTTCGACACCCGCCACCGAGGCCCGCAGCGGCATCCCCATCTCCAGGCTGACCAGCGCGGCCAGCTCGGTGGCGTGTTCGCGGATGGTGCCGGCGAGGCGGTACAGCAGGTCGCGGCGGGCGGCCGGCGCCAGCGCCCGCCAGGCCGGCCACGCCTCCCGGGCGGCCGCGACCGCCGCATCCACCTCGGCGGTACCGGCCAGTGCGAGCTCGGCGTAGCCCAGCCCGTCGGCGGGGTGCACGAAGCTCCGCTGCTCGGCGCTGCCGGCCGCCGGTGCGTCGCCGATGAAGCTGGTCGCCTTGGGCAGCAGCGCCTCGGCGTCCTGTCTGGTCGTCACGGATGGCTCCTCGGGTGCCGAGTGGTCGGGTGCGCGTCAGATTCCGAGCCGCCGGGTGAGCAGCTCGCGGTGGTAACGGGGTGAGCCGAGCAGGATCTCGGTGCTCGTGGCCCTCTTGAAGTACAGGTGCGCGGGGTGCTCCCAGGTGAAGCCGATGCCGCCGTGGACCTGGATGTTCTCGGCGGCGCAGTGGTAGTACGCCTCGGAGCAGTACGCCTTGGCCAGGCTGGCCAGCACACCGATCTCCGCCGACTCGCCGTCGATCGCCCACCCGGCGGCGTAGGCGGCCGACGTCGACGACTCGACCTCGAGCAGCATGTCCGCGCACTTGTGCTTGATCGCCTGGTAGGAGCCGATCGGCCGGCCGAACTGTTCGCGGACCTTGGCGTACTCCACGGCCATCTCGAGCACCCGCCGCGCCCCGCCGGCCTGTTCGGCGGCCAGCGCGGCGGCCCCGACGTCCAGCGCGGCGGCCAGCGGTCCGGCGGCGCCGCCGTCCTCGCCGACCAGGGTGGCGGGGGTGTCGTCCAGGACGAGCCGGGCCTGTCTGCGGGTGGCGTCCAGGGTGGCCATCGCGGTGCGGGTCAGGCCCGGTGCGTCCGGGGCCACCACGAACAGGCCGGGGCCCCGCTCGGTGGTGGCCACCACGAGCAGCAGGTCGGCGACGGTGCCGTCCAGTACGTAGAGCTTCTCCCCGGCCAACCGGTACCCGGAACCATCAGGCGTGGCCACGGTCCGGACGGCGCCGGCCGCCCAGCTGCCGGACTCCTCGGTCACCGCCAGCGTGCCGATCATCGAGCCGTCCGCCAGTCCGGGCAGGTACCGCTGAGCGGCGCCGTCGTCACCGGCGAACAGCAGCGCCGAGGTGGCCAGTACCGCCGAGGACAGGAACGGCGCGCACAGCAGGGCCCGGCCCATCTCCTCGCAGGCGATCTGCAGCTCCACGCAGCCGGAGCCGGCGCCGCCGTAGCGCTCCGGCACGATCAGTCCCTGCAGGCCCAGCTGGTTGGCCATCAGCCGCCAGACCGCCGGGTCGTAGCCGTCCTCGGTCTCCATCAGGCGGCGGACCTCGGGCTCCGGGCTGCGGTCGGCGAGGAACCGGCGCACGGTGGCCCGCAGCTCGTCGCGCTCCGGCCCGAACGCGAACATCTCGGTCAGCTCGGCGGTCTCGGTCGGCACGGTTTGCACGGTCGGCACGGTCACTGTTCCTCCCGGTCGGCCGGCAGGCCGAGCACCTTCTCCGCGATCGTGTTGCGCTGGATCTCCGAGGTGCCGGCGCCGATGGTGGAGGCCCGGGTGCGCAGGAAACCCCGCACCCAGCGCCCGTCGGTGCGCATCCTGGGGTCGGCGGCGTCGAGCTGCCCGTCCGGTCCGAGCAGCTCCAGCGCCAGCTCGTGCAGCCGCTGCTCGAACTCGGCGTGCTGCAGCCGGCTGACCGAGGACACCGGCCCCGGCGGCTGCCCGCTCAGCACCTGGCCGAGCCCGCGCGCGCCGTTCAGCTCCAGCAGCCTGGCCCCGCTGACCAGCCGGGCGACCTGCTGGCGCACCGCCGGTTCGTCGAGCCGGCGCCGGCGGCGGGCCAGCTCGACCAGGTCGCCGACCACCCGCTGGTAGCGCAGCGCGGCGGCGGCCAGCGAGGTCGACCGCTCGTGCCCCAGCGTCACCCGCGCCGAGCTCCAGCCCTGGTCGTGCTCCCCGACCCGGTCGGTGACCGGCACCGCGACCTCGTCGAAGCTGACCTCGGCGAAGTACCGGGCGCCGGTCATGTCCCGCAGCGGCCGCACGGTCACCCCGGACGCGGCCATGTCCAGGATCAGACAGGTGATGCCGCGTGAGCGGGCCGCGAGGGTGCCGGTGCGGGCCAGCAACAGCATCCGGCGGGCGACCGGCGCGTTCGTCGTCCAGATCTTGCGGCCGGTGACCCGGTAGTGGTCGCCGTCCAGGACCGCCCGGGTGCGCAGCGCGGCCAGGTCGGAGCCGGCGTCGGGTTCGGAGAATCCCTGGCACCACAGCTCGTCGGCGCGCAGCATCGGGCGCAGGTAGCGCTCCCGCTGGGCGTCGGTGCCGTCCCGCACGATGGTCGGCCCGACGATGCCCACCGCGTTGGTCGGTGGCACCGGCGCCCGGCCCAGCGCCATCTCCCGGTGGTAGACGGCCTGCAGCGCGGCCGGCAACGCCATGCCACCCCAGCGCCGCGGCCAGCCCGGCGCCACCCAGCCCTCGTCGGTCAGGGTGGCCTGCCAGGCACGCAGGTGCGCCAGCCGTTCCGCTCGGTCCCGGGGCGCCGGCCCGGGCAGCCGGTCGCGCAGGAAACCGCGCAGCTCGGCCCGGAACTCGCCCTCGGTGAGCCCGGACCGGTCCGGCGTCCCGCCCGCCGCAGCACGCGCCGGAGCCGGGCCCTCGGTCAGGCCGGGACGGGCCACACCAGCTCCAGTCGGTCGATGCCCATCGCGCCGCCGGCGTGCACCACGATCTGTTGGTCGGGCGCCGCCGAGTACTCCGGAAGGCGGAGGTGCCACTGCGACACCGCGGTGGTCAGCTCGTCGCGGGCCAGGTGCGAGCCGGCGCAGCGGTGCGGCCCGGCGCCGAAGGCGAGGTGGCGGTTGCCCGGCCGGTCCAGCCGCACCCGCAGTGGGTCGGCGAACTCGTCGGGGTCGTTGCTGGCCAGCGCGGTGGACGCGAGCACCCGCTCACCGGCCTTCATCGACACGCCGGCGAACTCCAGGTCCTCGGTGACCGTGCGCGCCGGGTTGATGAACGCGTGCACCCGCAGCAGCTCCTCCACCGCGCTCGGGACCAGCGCCGGGTCGGCCACGATCTGGCGGCGGTGCTCGGCGTGCTCGGCGAGGTAGCGGAAGCAGAACGACAGGGCCGCGGTGACGGTGTCCAGACCGGCCACGAACAGCATGAACGTCAGGTTCTGCACCTCGTCCCGCTCGATCGGCCGGCCGTCCACCTGGCTCTCCAACAGGGCGGAGACCAGGTCGTCGCGGGGCTCCTCGCCGCGGGCCGCGATCAGCTCCCGCAGGTAGCCGTTGATCTCCAGACCGGCGACCCGGCGGGCCTCCGGGTCGTCCTGCGAGTGCAGCAGCACGTTGTTCCAGCCGACGAACAGGTCGGCCTCGCTCGCCGGCAGACCGAGCATGTTGGTGAAGATCGTGGTGGGGAACGGCTGGGCGAACTCGGCGATGAAGTCGCAGTGCCCCTTCGGTGCCAGCGCGTCGATGAGCTGCGCGCAGGTCGCGCCGATGGCCGCGGTGCGGGCGGTCACCGCCTTGGGCGCGAACATCGGGGCCAGCACGCGGCGGTAGGCGGTGTGGTCGGGCGGGTCCAGCTCCAGGGGCAGCATCCGCTCGCGGCGGCTGACGTGCGCCGGGATGCCGGTCGGCCAGTTGGAGAACTGCTGAGGCCGCTGCAGGACCTCCCGGATGTCGGCCATCCGGGTCAGCACCCAGTAGCCGCCGTGGTGCGGGCTCCAGAACGCGCGGTCGCCCCGGGTCTGTTCGAAGGCCGCGAACGGGTCCTGGGTGAACGCCGCGCCGAAGACGTGGTCGAAGTCCCGAACCAACGCGGGCGGCACGTGGTCGGGCCGGGCCTGCAACATCGCTACCTCCGAACAGTCCCGTTAATTCGTTACAACAATAAACACCTGGAGCACTCCAGGACAACCGGGTCGAGCGCCGATGCCCAAGATTGGTGCATAATTCGCTATCGCTTTGGTCGATATGAGCTTACTGGAGGCCGTCGATGTCCACAGCTCCCCCGGGTCCGCCCGGGCCGCACTGGTTCGGGCTCGGCGACGTGCTGACCGAGCACGCCAGGACCCGGCCGGACGACACCGCCGTGGTGTGCGGAACGCACCGGTCGAGCTGGTCGGAGCTGGACCGCCGCGTCTGCGCGCTCGCCGCCGTGCTGGCCTCGCGGGGCCTGGCGCCCGGCGAGCGGCTGCTCTGGCTCGGGCAGAACTGCCACCGGCTGCTCGAGGCGCTGTTCGCGGCCGCCCGGCTCGGCGCCGTGCTGTGCCCGGTCAACTGGCGCCAGAGCGTCGACGAGCTGCGCTTCGTGCTGACCGACGCGGAGCCGTCGGTGGTGTTGTGGCAGGCGGTGGAGATCGGCGAGGCGGTCGCCGCGGCTCGGGTCGACACCGCTCGGGTCGACACCTCCCGGGTCGACACCACCCGGGTCGACACCGCCCGGGTCGGCACAGTCGGCTCGGCCCACTGGATCCAGCACGACGACCCGGGCCCGGACGGCTACGAGGCACTGCTGGCGGCGGCGCAACCGGTCGCCGCGGCGCCGGTCGACCCCGCCGGGCCGGTGCTGATGCTTTACACGGCGGCGTTCAACGGCCGCCCGAACGGGGCGCTGCTCTCGCAGACCGCGCTGCTCAGCCAGACCACCACGTTGCTGCTGCTCGAGGGGGTCGGCGCGGACGAGGTGTTCCTCAACTCCGGCCCGCTGTTCCACATCGGCACGCTGCGCCGCACGCTCGCGGTGGCGCACGCCGGCGGGCGGAACGTGATGCTGCGCCGGGTCGAGCCCGAGCTGCTCGCCGAGCTGGTCCAGGCGCAGCGGTGCACCAGTGCGTTCCTGCAGCGCCCGACCATGGAGCAGCTGGTGGCCCTCGGCGGCCGGTACGACCTGAGCAGCCTGCGCACCCCACCGGGGCCCCCGGGCTGGGACGAGCTGGTCACCGTGCAGCGCGGTGCCCGGGTGCGCTCGGGCTACGGGCAGACCGAGCTGGCCGGCGTCGTCACGTTCAGCATGCCGGAGCGGCCCACCGTCGGTGGACTGCCCGGGCCGCTGGCCACCGTCGAGGTGCTCGACCCAGCCGGGGTGCCTGTCGGAGTGGGCGAGGTCGGCGAGCTCGCGGTGCGCGGCCCGATGGTGATGAACGGGTACCACCGGCGCCCCGAGCTCACCGCCGCCAAGCGCCGGCACGGTTGGCACCACACCGGTGACCTGGGCCGCCGCGAACCCGACGGCTCCCTCTCGTTCGTCGGACCGCTGCGCAAGATGATCAAGTCGGCGGCCGAGAACGTGTACCCCGCCGAGGTCGAGGCGTCGCTGCGGCGGCACAGCGGCGTGGCCAAGGCGGCGGTCATCGGGCTGCCGGACGCCACCTGGGGCCAGCGGGTGCTCGCCGTGGTGGTCCCCGCGGCCACCACTGCCGACCCGGAGCCGACGACGCTGGCCGAGCAGCTGATCGAGCACTGCCGCCGCGAGCTGGCCGGCTACAAGCGACCTCGGCTGGTGGAGTTCGTCGACGCGCTGCCCACCCGGGACGGAGGTACCGACTACGACGCACTGGACGCCCGCTTCGGCGGCGGCGGCTACCCCGGCACCGGTTGACGTCGCTGTTGCGCCGAGTTCAACCGCACCGGGGTTCGCCGCGCGCTCCAAGGCCGGTGCGGTTGAACTCGGCGAGCCGGCGGCAGCCGTGGGCGCCGGCCAGCCCGAGCTCCATCAGTCCGGCGGGCCGGGGGTGGCCGCCACCTCGGCCGTGGTCCGTACCCGTCCCGGGGTGACCACCGCGGCACCGGATGCCGCCCGGACGCGGGCCCGGCGCAGCAGCTCCAGGCGCCGGTGCGCGGGCGCCAGCAGCGGCGAGTCCTCGGCGAGCGCGGCGATCTCCCTGCCGACCGCGTCGATCTCCACGTCCAGTCGCTCGGTCGCCTCGGACACGGTCAGCAGGTCGAGGTCGGACCAGTCGTCCGCGGTCGGGTCCGGCGTGGGCATCAGACGCGCGGGAAGGAGAACAGCTCGCGGCTGTTCCATTCGACGATCCGGTGCACCTCGTCGTCCGGCACCTCGGCGAACACCTCGACGGCCCGCTTGCGGCTGTTCGGCCAGTTCGAGTCCGAGTGCGGGTAGTCGCACTCCCAGGTGATCCGGTCCACGCCGATCACGTCCCGGCTGCGCAGGCCGTGCACGTCGTCGATGAAGCAGCCCCAGATGTTGCGCCGGAAGATGTCCGAGGGCTTCATGTCCTGGTTGACGTTCTGGTAGTAGCGGTGCCGGTCCCACACGTAGTCGGCGCGCTCCAGCAGGTACGGAACCCAGCCGACGCCGCCCTCCGCCAGCGCGACCTTCAGCCCCGGGTGGCGGTGGAAGACCGGGGAGAACATCAGGTCGGCGGCCGCGAACATCGAGTTGCAGCCGAACAGCGTGATGGTCACCGCGAACGGGGCGTCCGGCGCGGTGGTCGGCGCCTGCCCGGACGTGCCGAAGTGCATGCACAACGGGATGCCGGCCTCTTCGGCGGCGGCGAACAGCGGGTCCCAGTGGTCGGTGTGGAACGAGGGCAGCCCCAGCGGCACCGGGTTCTCCGAGAACGTGATGGCCTTGGCGCCCTTGGCCACCGTGCGGTGCAGCTCGGCCACACAGGCCTGCACGTCCCACAGCGGCAGCATGACCACCGGGATGAACCGCTCCGGGGCCGCCGCGCACCACTCGTCGATCATGAAGTCGTTGAACGCCCGCACGCAGAGCGCACCGAGCTCGCGGTCCTTGCCCTGCAGGAACACCTTGCCGGCGAAGCCCGGGAAGGACGGGTAGCAGATCGCCGCCTGAACCCCGTCCAGGTCCATGTCGATGACCCTGGCCTCCGGGTCGTAACAGCCGGGCAGCATGTCGGAGTAGCGCAGCGGCTCGGTGCCGAACTCCTCCGGGCGCTTGCCGGCGACCGCGTTGAGCCCGATCTGCGGGTATCGGCGGCCCTCGTAGTACCAGACGTGAGCGGGCGGGCCGCCGCCCTCGACCTCCTCCTCGACGATCTTCGGGCCGTCCGCCAGGTAGCGCGCCGGCAGCCGGTCCTGCCAGACGTGCGGGGGCTCGACCAGGTGGTCGTCGACGGAGATCAGCTGCATGTGGTCCTGGAGCGGCATCGGGATGCACCTCGGATCGGGATGGTCGGATCTGGGTAACCGGAGCTGGTTGGTCGGAGCTGGTTGTTCGGGTAGCACCTATAATCACTCTAACTTAGAACGAATTATTCGGATACGATCTCCCCCAACCAACTGAGCCGAGGAGACGCCCGTGTCGCTGCTGGGGAACAAGGTCGCGCTGGTCACCGGCGCCGGGACGGGCATCGGGCGGGCCTCCGCGCTCGCCTTTGCCGCCGCCGGCGCCCGGGTGGTGGTCTCCGACATCGACTCCGGCGGCGGCAAGGCGACCGTCGAGGCGATCCTGGACGCGGGCGGCGAGGCCAGCTTCCAGCAGGCCGACGTGTCCGACTCCGCGCAGGTTCAGGCGCTGGTGGCCTATGCCGTGCAGACCTACGGCGGCCTGCACTGCGCGCACAACAACGCCGGCGTGCTCGGCGCGTCGGCCAAGCTGGTGGACGTCGAGGAAGCCGACTTCGCGCGGGTGATCGCGATCAACCTGACCGCGGTATTCAGCTGCATGAAACACGAGATCCCCGCGATGCTGGCCTCCGGCGGCGGCGCCATCGTCAACACCGCGTCGTACTCCGGGCTGGTCGCGGTACCGTTCGCCGCCGCCTACGTGGCGTCCAAGCACGGCGTCGTCGGGCTCACCAAGGCCGCGGCCGTCGAGTACGGTCGCAAAGGCGTCCGAGTCAACGCGGTATGCCCCGGAACCACCAGGACACAGATGAACATCGAGCGGGCCGAGTCGAGCCCGGTCATGGCCAAGGCGATGACCGACGTCACGCCGATGCGCCGCCTCGCCGAGCCGACCGAGATCGCCGATTCGGTGGTGTGGCTGTGTTCTGATGCGGCATCGTTCGTCAACGGCCACGCGCTGCCGGTCGACGGCGGCGCTGTCGCCCAGTAGCACCGCCCAGTAGCACCGCCCAGTAGCACCGCCCAGTAGCACGAGCAGCAGGAACAGAAGGCACCCGCATGGTCACCAAGCTCGAGGCGGTCCAGCTGCCCAAGGCCGCCGAGATCGTCGCCAGGACGCTGCGGCGCAAGATCGTCACGCACGAGCTGCAGGCGGACGACCCGCTGCCGCCCGAGGACCAGCTGATGGCGGAGATGGCGGTGGCCCGCACGACGGTCCGGGAGGCGCTGCGCATCCTGGAGTCCGAGGGGCTGATCGTGGTCCGCCGCGGCGCCGGTGGCGGTGCCCGGATCAGGACGCCCGCCGTGCCGATGGTCGCCCGCTACATCGGGCTGCTGCTGCAGTACGAGGGCGCCACCGTGCAGGACGTGCACCAGGCCAGGGTCATGCTGGAGGCGCCGGCCGCCGCGCTGCTCGCCGAGCGCGCCACCCCGGAGATCGTGTCCCGGCTGCGCGAGGCGCTGGCCGCGGAGGACGACGCGGCGGACAACCCACCGCGGCTGGCCCGGGCGCACGGGCGGTTCCACCAGCTCGTCGTCCAGCTCACCGGCTGCCACACCTACGAGGCGCTGAGCTCGGTGGCGAACCGGATCATCCAGGTCCAGGCCGACCGGTTCGTCGCGGCGCACGGCGGCGAGGGCGAGACCCAGGAGCGGATGGCCGAGGCGCACCGCGCGCACTCGCGGCTGGTCGACCTGGTGGCGGCCGGCGCGGCCCAGGACGCGGAGGACCTCTGGCGGCGTCACCTGGAGGCCGGTGACGCGCACCTGATGTCCTCACCCGGAGCCGGCTCGGTGCTCGACCTGCTCGAGTAGGCCCCACCCCACCCACCCACACCCGCGAGTCGGGGTTTCTGTCAGGGCGAGTCGGGGTTTTCGTCAGGAGCCGGCGGGCACCACCCGCTGAGCCTTGTAGGCGGCCCGGGGCAGCTCACCGGTGCCGACCCAGGTGACGTCGACCGGCACCCCCACTGCCTCGGTCAGCGCGTCCTCGACGGCGGTGTCCCTGGCGCCCTCCACCCGGATGGCGAGCCGGTCGGCGGGGCGCTCCGGTCGGATGATCACGTACTCGGCGGCCGGGTCGAGGTGGCGCCAGACGTCGATGGGCAGCACCTGGCGGCCGGCGACCTCGACGATGTCCTTGGCCCGGCCCTCCCAGAAGCCCCGCCGGGTGGTCTCCCCGCACGGGCACGGGCTGGCGTCGATGCGCACCACGTCCTCGAGGTCGTAGCGCAGCATCGGGTTGTCCCGGCCCAGCGAGGTGACCACGAGCTGCCCGCGCTGCCCGTCCGGCACCGGTTCGCCGGTCACCGGGTCCACCGCCTCCACCAGCGCGTAGTCCTCGGCCAGGTGCGAGCCGTCGGACCGGCCGCACGAGGATCCCAGGTACGCCACGCACTCCATCCCCGCGCTGATCTTCGTGTACTGGGTCAGCGGGCCGATCTCCTCCGGCTCCGGCAGCCCGTCGAAGCCGATCCGGGCCGCCGCCTCGCGCAGCCGGAGCAACGCAGAGGGGAACAGCTGCCAGCGGTCGATCGGCAGCTCGGCGATCGAGCGCAGCGCCCGCTCCGCCGCGTCCACCGAGTCCGGCGGCCCGATCGAGACCAGCAGGCAGCCCAGGTGCTCGTACGCCGCCTGCTGCAGACCCTGGCCGCCGTTGAGGTAGCCGGGGTGGGCACTGACCACGACCATGCCGGGGCGGATGCCGTGCCGGTAGTGGTTGCGCGCCGACAGCTCGCACTCCACGCCGAGGTCGCGGCGGGTCCAGATCATCGCGGTCGGCCGCCCGGTGGTGCCGGTGGACATCGCGATGCGCACGGCCCGGTCCAGCCCGTGCGGGCGGTAGTCACCGATCGGCGGGGTGCGCTGCTCGCTCTCCCGGATGTCGGCCTTGCTGAACCGGGGCAGCAGCGCGACGTCGGCCGGTTCCCGGATATCGTCGGGGCGCACCCCGGCGGCGGCGAGGCGGTCGGCGAAGAACGGCGCCCGCGCGGCCTGCGCGACCGCCTCCCGCAGCCGTTCGGTCTGGAGCTTCGCCAGGGTGTCCGGCGGCAGGGTCTGCGCTTCGACGTTCCAGTACGGCTGCTCCGTCATGGGGCTCCTCGGGTCGGGCACCGGGGCGGCAATATAGGGTTAAGTTATACCGCATTGTGGCGGCTGGTCGAGTACGCGGGGAGGTCCGACATGGGCACTGGGAGAGCGGCACTGTGAGCGGCACAGGCGGCGGCCGGGTGGCGGGCAAGGTCGTCCTGATCACCGGGGCGGCCCGGGGTCAGGGGCGCAGCCACGCGGTGCGCCTGGCCGCCGAGGGCGCCGACATCGTGGCCATCGACCTGTGCGCGGACATCGAGTCGGTGCCTTACCCGCTGGGTACCGAGGCCGACCTCGCGGAGACCGCCCGGCTCGTTGAAGCGCTGGACCGCCGCATCCTCACCGTGCGCGCCGACGTGCGCGAACCGTCGCAGGTCCGGGCGGCGGTGGGGCGGGGGCTGGACGAGTTCGGCCACCTCGACGTGGTGGTCGCGCAGGCCGGGATCGCCCCGGTCGGCACCGGGCAGCCGCTGCAGTCGCTGCTGGACACCGTGGACGTGAACCTGGGTGGGGTGCTCAACACGCTGCACGCGACCATCCCGCACCTGGCCAGCGGGGCCTCGGTGATCGCGACCGGCTCGCTGTCCGCGCTGCGTCCCCGGTCCTCGTCCGGCTCGGGCGGCCCGGGCGCGGTCGGCTACAAGTTCGCCAAGCAGTCGCTGGCGCACTACGTGCACGAGCTGGCGACCGTGCTCGCCCCGCGGCGGATCCGGGTGAACGCGATCCACCCGACCAACACGGACACCGAGATGCTGCACAACGCGGGGATGTACCGGCTGTTCCGCCCCGACCTCGACGAGCCGACCCGCGAGCAGGCCGAGGCCGGCTTCCCCGCGATGAACGCCATGCCGGTCCCCTACGTGCAGCCCGAGGACGTCAGCCACGCGGTGGTCTACCTGGCGTCGGAGGAGTCCCGCTTCGTCACCGGCATGCAGCTGCGGGTGGACGCCGGCGGCTATCTGAAGGTGCACGAGTACCGGTGAGCGGGACTGGCTCGGCATCGTGCGGTGAGGGTCGGGAAACGTTCACCGGTCTCCCTACTGCCACAGCTGTAGCTTCTGGGGTTGGCCGCGTAGGCTGCGGAGGCCTGGTCCGACAGCATTTCTCCGACGTGCCGCGCCAGGAGTTCCACGTCCTCGCCGGTTGCGCCGGCGAAGTCAGGACGCATGACATGACAACTGAGTTCGACAACCAATCCGCCGGTTCCGAGCCGGCCGACGGCGACACTCTGGTGGAGGTCTGCCCGGCCTGCGCGCACGACGTCTCAGTGCACGACGCGACCGCGATCCGGTACTGCCGGGCGAGTCAGGACCGTGGCCTGGACCGGGGCTGCATGTGCCCCGCGGGCAGCGCCGCCAAGGCCGCTCAAGCGCGCACAGTCAGTGCGCCGGGCGGAGCCGGAACGCCGATGTACGGGCGGGGCCGATTCAGCGGCAAGTGAGCTCCCCAGCCCGGTCCCGCGCCCACCGCGACTTGGCTGTGCCCGGGGGGTCACGCGCACACACCCGCCACACAGCCAGCCCGGATACCATCCAACTCGATGCGGAACGACGGCTGCTCAGCGGGAATGACTGGGAAACGGTGACCGCGCCTCAGCCGTCTGCCTCGGGACATCTCATGGCCAACACCCGACCTGTTCGAACTCGACCGGGCGCATCCGCCGGTGAGCGCACCACTGTGCCCCCTGCTGTGCCCCCTGCTGTGCCCCCTGCTGTGCCCACTGCCGTGCCCGTTGCCGCGGCGTTGCGGCGGACCGATCGACCAGACCGAGGAGAGACCAGGACGATGACTTCCCAGGCCGCGACCGAGCCCGTGACCGGCGCCAAACCGGTCCTCGACGGGAACCGACCGAGAGCCGAGCGGCTCATCGTGGGCATCTTCACGATGGTCCCGATGGCCGCGCTCATCGCCGCCGTCCCACTGACCTGGGGCTGGGGGCTGACCTGGACCGACGTCGGCCTTGCCGTCGGCTTCTACTACCTGTCCGGCTTCGGGGTGACGGTCGGGTACCACCGCTACTTCACCCACCGCGGCTTCAAGGCCAACCGGGCACTGCGCAACGCGCTGGCGATCACCGGCAGCATGGCACTGCAGGGTGACGTGATCACCTGGGTCGCCGACCACCGCCGCCACCACGCGTTCTCCGACAAGGAGGGCGACCCGCACTCCCCGTGGCTCTACGGCACCACGACGGCCGCACTGGCCAAGGGTTTCTGGCATGCCCACATGGGCTGGCTGTTCGGCCCGGAACGGACCAACGCCGCCCGGTTCACCCCGGATCTGCTTGCCGACCGTGACATCGTCCGCATCAGCCGGCAGTTCGCGCTGTGGACCGCGGTCAGCCTGCTCGCCCCGGCCCTGCTCGGCGGGCTGATCAGCATGTCGTGGTGGGGCGCACTCACCGCGTTCTTCTGGGCCGGGTTGGTCCGCGCGGCGGTGCTGCACCACGTCACCTGGTCGATCAACTCGATCTGCCACATGATCGGGAAGCGGCCCTTCGAGGCCCGCGACAAGGCCACCAACGTCTGGCCGCTGGCCATCCTGTCGATGGGTGAGTCGTGGCACAACCTGCACCACGCCGACCCCACCTGCGCCCGGCACGGCGTCAAACGCGGGCAGGTCGACATGACCGCCCGGGTCATCTGGGCGTTGGAGAAGCTGGGCTGGGCCTACGACGTCCGCTGGCCGACCAGCAACCGGCTGGCCCAGCTCACCCGGCCGTCCTGACCGTCCCGATGGCCGCCCGCCGGGCCTGGTGACGCTCGTCCCAGGTCCGGTCAGGCGGATCCGGGGTGGCGCTCGCGTAGTGTGGAAGAAGCCCTGCGGTGGACCTCGGGGAATACCCGCTAGACCATTGCTGGGATGTGGCTGTGACTTCTGCACGGATCGACGCTGCACGGATCGACGCTGCACGGATCGACGAGAACAGGCCGACCGGGATCAACAGCGCCTCGCCGGAGCGCGCCGTCCAACTGCCGATCGAGCTGGCGCCGGCGATGCAGCGCCTGCTGATGAACTGGTGCCGGGATACCGCCCACCGCCTGCAGGTACGCGGTATCGCCCGCGGCGACGTGATCGAAGCCCTGCTGGAGCACCTGGTGTCCGACGAGCGCGCCGCCTCGGCCGTGCGTGAACGGCTCGCCCGCCAGCTGGCGACCTCGTAGTCCCTAACTCCGCGCCACCCCGACGCGTACTAGCTTGTGGCTAAATTATACGGTACATATTAAGTCGATTTATTCGCCGTGCCGATTTTTCGCCGTGACCGCGGGAGTTGATGCCATGTCCGACCCGACCCTCCCGGTCACGGCGGTGGCCTTCGACTTCGGCGGAGTACTGACCTACAGCGCGTTCGGCGGCCTGCGCGACTACGAGCGCGAGCTCGGACTGCCGACGGACACCCTGGTGCGCGAGTTCCGCGACGGCGCCGAGATGGCCCGCCTCGAGGTCGGCGAGACCACCGCCCGCGACTTCTTCAAGCACGTCTGCGTCACCACCGAGCGGGCACACGGACAGCGGCTGGACATCCGGCGGCTGGCGGCCGCGGCGGGCGAGGGCGAGCGGCTGAACCCCGCCATGCTGGCGCTGGTCGAACAGGTCCGCCGGTACTGCCCCACCGCGCTGGTCACCAACAACGTGGCGGCGGCCGGCTGGCGAGGCACGTTCCCGTTCGAGCTGTTCAGCGTGGTGATCGACTCCAGCGACGTCGGCGTGCGCAAGCCCGACCCGGCGATCTACCTCGAACTGCTGCGCCGGGTGGACCGCCGCCCTGAGCAGGTCGCGTTCGTCGACGACCTGCCGCGCAACGTCGACGCGGCGGCGGCGCTGGGTATCGCGCCGATCCTGTTCACCGACGAGGACGCCTGCCGCGCCGAGCTGGTCCGCCTCGGTGCGCTGCCGACCCATGACCAACAGGGGCAACCATGCGCGTGAAGATCAACCGCAAGGTCTGCCAGGGCAACGGCCGCTGCGCCGCCGTCGCGCCGGAGATCTACCACCTCGACGACCTCGGCTACAACGTCGCCGGCGAGTTCACCATCACCGACGAGGAGGGCGAAGCCGCGTTCCGGGGCGCCGGGGAGTGCCCGGAGCGGGCCATCACGGTCTTCTTCACCTGACAGCACGCGACCGATGGGTGGGACCGGCGATGGGAATTGCCCTCTCCGAGGACGAGGCCTGGGCGTTCCTCGACGCGGCTCTCACCGGCATCGTGACCACGCTGCGCCGCGACGGGTTCCCGGTCACCCTGCCGGTCTGGTTCGTCGTGCTGGGCCGCGAGGTCTACTTCCGCACCCCGGCCGGCAGCAGCAAGGTGGCCCGGATCCACGCCGATCCGAGGGCCGCGTTCCTGGTCGAGTCCGGCGACCGGTGGCGGGACCTGCGGGCGGTGTCGTTCTCGGCCACCGCCCGGCTGGTCACCGATGAGGCGCGCCGCGCTGAGGTGTTCGCCGCCCGGGCCGCCAAGTACGCCGACCGGGGCACCGGTGACCAGCACACCCTGCCCGAGGCGACGGTCCGGCACTACGCCTGTGACTCGGCCATCGTCGCCCTGGCCCCGGTCGGGCGACTGATCAGCTGGGACAACAGCAAGCTGCGGCCGCGGGTACCGGGTCAGCCGCCGTAGAGCCAGTCGATGTAGCGGTAGTCGCCAGGGTCCCGGTCAGCGAGCATGGCGTTGCGCACCGAGCGGAACAGCCCGTCGCAGTGCCACAGCTCGCCCCAGTCCCGGGCGGTGCGCTGGACCCGCGCGGTGCGGACCGTGCGCACCTCGGCGTAGCCGCGCAGCGCCCCATCCCAGTCGGTGCCGCCCGCGGTGCTGCCCTCGTGCTTACCGACCGTGCCGCCGCCGTGCTTACCGACCATGCCGGCCAGGCAGTCGGCGTCCTCCAGTGCCTGGCAGGCGCCCTGCGCGAGGTACTGCAGCATCGGGTGCGCGGCGTCGCCGGTCAGCGCGAGGCGGCCGTCCACCCAGTTCGTGATCGGCTCGCGGTCGAACATCCGCCACCACCGGTCCCGCCACAGGTTCGGCAACGCGGCGCGCACCAGGTCACAGGTACCGGCGAAGGCGGCATCCAGCTCGTCCGGTGTCCCCCAGTCCGGCTCGCCGGCCAACGCACGGGGCGAGCGGAACACCGCGACCTGGTTGAAGATCTCACCCCGGCGCAGTGGGTACTGCACCAGGTGGCAGTGCGGGCCGACGTAGAAGACCACGTCGTCCAGCGCCAGGTCGGCGGTGTCAGCGATGTTCTCGGTGGGCACCGCGCCCCGGTAGGCGACGTAGGCGGAGCTGACCGGGTCGTCGCCGCTGAGCCGCCCGCGCAGTGCCGAGTTCAGCCCGTCGGCGGCCAGGACGAGCGCACCGGCGTCGCGGCGCCCCGTGCTCACCGCCACCGCCTGCCCGTCGCCGCGCTCGACCTCGGTGACCACGGCGTCGGTGACCAGGTCGACGCCGGCCGCCCGGCACGCCCGCACCAGGATCGCGTGCAGGTCGCTGCGGTGGATCACCACGTAGGGCGCCCCGTACCGGCGGTCCACGTCGGCCAGGTCCAGGTGGCTGAGCTCGCGCCCGTCCACCGCGTCGCGCATCACCAGCCGGCGCGGGAGCACACCGCGCGCCACCACCTCGTCCAGCAGCCCCCAGGACCGCAGGATGCGGGTGGCGTTCGGTGCCAGCTGCAGCCCGGCGCCCACCTCACCGAACCGCGACGCCTGCTCCAGCACCCGTACCGCGGCACCGGCCCTGGTCAGTGCCAGCGCACTGGCCAGCCCGCCGATGCCGCCGCCCACCACCACGACGTCGGTCATACCGGCACCGCGGTGATCGCGCGGGCGACGTTGCTCAGCCGCCCGATGCCGTCGATCTCGGTGACCAGCACGGAGCCGTCGGTCAGGTAGCGCGGCGGCCTGCGGGCGTGGCCGACGCCGCCCGGGGTGCCGGTGGCGATCACGTCACCGGGGTTCAGCGTGACGATGCGGGAGATGTAGCGCACCAGCGCCACCGGGCTACTCGCCCCCGATCTGGACCCGGTCCGCGTGCAGCCGCTCGAATATCGGGGTGTCGCTGAACCGGAACAGGTCGAGGCCGGTCTCGGTGTCCCAGGTCAGCGGCACCCAGGACGGCACCGCGACCAGGTCGCCCTGTTCGACCGACCACTCCCGCTCGCCGAGGCGCACCCGCCCGGCACCGTCGAACACCTGCCACACCGCCGAACCGACCTCGCGGCGGGTGGTGGTGCGAGTGCCGGCGCGCAGTCGGTGCATCTCCGCGCGCATGGTCGGCAACACGTCGCCGCCGGTCGTCGGGTTGCTGAACCGCACGGCGGCGTGGCCGGGTTCCAGCACACCCGGGTAGCCGTCGGTCTCGAGTGCGAGCTGGTCGGCCAGCGCGGCGTCGGTGTGCTCCCAGCGGTACGCCGCGATCGGCGAGCTCGGGGTCGGCCCGGGCTGCGACACCGGCCGCAACCCCGGGTGCGCCCACAGCCGCTCCGCCCGGGACCGGGCCGGGGTGGAGTGGTCGGCCACCGTGTCCGGCCCCAGCTCGAAGAACGCCGAACCGACCGTGTGCACGAACGGGATGTCCAACCCGTCGAGCCAGGCCATCGGGGTGTCGCTCTGGTTGTGGTGGCCGTGGAACCGCCAGCCCGGGGTCAGCAGGAAATCGCCCCGGCGCATCGCCACGGGGTCGCCGTCGACCACGGTCCACACGCCCTCGCCCTGCACCACGAAGCGGAACGCGTGCTGGGTGTGCCGGTGCACCGGGGCGTCCTCGCGCGGGTTGAGGTACTGGATCGCCGCCCACAGTGTCGGCGTGGCGTACGGCGCGCCGCCCAGACCCGGGTTGGCCAGCGCGATCGCCCGCCGCTCCCCGCCGCGACCGACCGGCACGAGGTCGCCGGAGCGGCGGGCCAGCTCGAGCAGCCGCTGCCAACGCCACACGTGCGCGGCGGCCGCCGGGCGCGGGCTGGTCGGCATCAGGTCGCCGATCTCGGTCCACAGCGGCACCAGCAGTTCCCGCTCGAAGCCGCGGTAGAGCTGGTCGAGCTCCGGCGAGGGCACCGGCTGGCCCGGCGCGTCGGGAGCCCGCAGGGTGACGGGTGAGCTGGTCATACCCGCGAAGCTACGTACGTTCCGAAGACAGGGACATAACATTCTGGCATGAAGAACAAGCCGGCTTACAGCATCGACTCCGTCGATCACGCGCTGCGGTTGGCGATCCTGCTGCGGCACGAGGGCCCGCTGCGGGTGGCCGAGGTGGCGGAGCGCCTCGGGGTGGCCCGCTCCACCGCGCACCGGCTGCTCGCCATGCTGGTCTACCGCGACTTCGCCGAGCAGGGCGCCGACCGGCGCTACCTGGCCGGCCCGGTGCTGCGCCGCCCCACCGACGTCGAGCCGGTGGCACAGCTGCGCGCGGCGGCGGTGCCGCACCTGGAGGAGCTGGTCGGCCGCGCCGGGGAGACGGTCAACCTGATGATACTGCTGGGCGACCAGGCGCGGTTCGTGGCCACCGTCGAGTGCGCCGCGGTGTTGCGGGTCGGCGACCGGGAGGGTCGGATGCTGCCCGCACACCTGGCCTCGGGCGGCCGGGCCCTGCTGGCGCACCGCACCGACGACGAGCTCCAGGCGCTGTACGCGGAGAGCGATGTCGATCTCGATGCGCTTCGCCGGGGCCTGCGCCAGATCCGCAGGCAGGGCTTCGCGGTCAACAACCAGGGCACCGAGGCGGGCGTGACCGCCGTCGGCCGGGTGATCTTCCGCGCGCCCGGTACGGCGATCGCGGCGGTGTCCCTGGCGATGCCCACCGCGCGGTACAAACGGGCCCGGCTGCCGGAATGGGCCGGCGAGCTGGCCCGCACCGCCGCCCGGATCGAGGAGGACCTGGTCTCGATGGCCCAGGACTGGCCACCCCAGCTGACCACCGCTCCGTGAGCCTCGGTCAGCCCGGATCGCGGCGGGCCCTGGCGCGCCGCTTGCCCTCGTGCATCGCCTGCACCCGGGCGATGGGGATGGCCCGGCCCTCCTCGATCAGCTCCGCGCTCAGCGGCTGGGCGGCCGGCATCGCCTCGGCCCAGGGGTCACGGTCACCCAGCAGTCGGGCGGCGGTGTGCACCGTGAAGTCGGCCGGGGACACCTGGTCGAGCTCGTCCCACGGCACCGGGAACGACACCGGCACGCCCGGTCGCACCCGAGGGCTGTACACCCCGACGACCGTGGCCCCGCCGGCCCGGGTGGAGTCGAGGAACACCTTGCCGCCTCGGTCGTCCCGGATGAACGCGGTGGTGGCCAGCGCCGGGTCCAGTCGCTCGGCCCTGGCGGCGATCGCCCTGGTCGCCGCCGCCACCTCCTCCAGGGTCGCCTCCGGGGTGACCGGCACGAACACGTGCACCCCCTTCGCGCCGCTGGTCTTCACCGCCGCGGTCAACCCCAGCTGCGTCAACACCTCGCGGACCAGCCGCGCCGCGCCCACGGCCTGCCCGAACGCCGCCGGCGAAGCGGCCGGCGGGTCGAGGTCGAGCACCAGGTGGGTGGCGCGGTCCCATCGGTCCACCCGGACCAGGGTCGGGTGGTACTCCACCGCGCGCTGGTTGGCGAACCAGAGCAGCGTGCGGCGGTCGTTGCAGAGCGCGTAGGACACCTCGCGGTGTGAGGTCTCGGCCCACAGCGGCACCCGTTGCACCCAGTCCGGGGTGTACTTCGGCAGGTTCTTCTGCATGAACGGCGCCTGCCCGCGCAGCACCCGGACCACCGAGAGCGGCCGGTCCCCGAGCGCCGGGATGATCCGGTCCGCAACCGCGTCCAGGTAGTCCACCAGGTCCCGCTTGGTCGCATCCGCGCCGTCGAACAGCGGCTGGTCCAAGTTGGTCAGCGACACCCCGTCGCGCGCCTCACCGCTCGTCCCGCTCATCGCGCCACCCTGTCGACACCGCCGCGCCGAGGCAAGGTCACCGAGGGAAAGTCACCGTTTCAAAGTCACCGTTTCAAAGTCACCGAGGGAAAGTCGCCGAGGGAAAGTCACAGCCAAGGTGGTCAGTGCGGGAGGAGCGCCTGGGCCGCATCGGCGAGTGCGGCGAGGTGGGCGTCCACGTCGGCGTGCCCGGCGCCCATGGTGTTGACCGCCAGGTGGGTCGCGCCGGCCCGCTCCCACTCCACCGCCAGCGCCGAGGCCTTGTCCAGGTCATCGCGCCAGGGCACCTGCCCCTCCATACCCAGCGCGGCGGCATCCCGGCCGGCCTCGGTGGCCGAGGCCGCCACCACGGCCCGCGCCTCGTCGAGCGCCGGGCCGGGCGGCACCATCGGGAACCAGCCGTCGGCGAAGCGGCCGATCCGGCGGTAGGCCCGCTCCGAGAGGCCACCGATCCAGATCGGGATCGGTGACTGCACCGGCATCGGCGCCAGGCCCGCGCCGGTGATCCGGTCGAACCGCCCCTCGAAGGTGACCGTCTGCTCGGTCCACAGCCGCCGCAGCAGTTCCACCTGCTCGTCCAGGCGCCGGCCCCGGGTGGTGAAGTCCTGCCCGAGCGCCTCGTACTCCACCTGGTTCCAGCCCAGGCCGACGCCGACCCGGAGGCGGCCACCGGAGAGCAGGTCGACCTCGGCGGCCTGTTTGGCCACCAGCACGGTCTGCCGCTGCGGCAGGATCAGGATGCCGGTGACCAGCTCCAGGTCGGTGATCGCGGCGAGGAAGCCGAACATCACCAGTGGCTCGTGGAACGTGGTGTGCACGTCGTACGGACCGTTCCAGCCGGTGTGCACCGCGGGGTCCGCGCCGACCACGTGGTCGTAGGCCAGCAGATGTTTGAAGCCCAGCGCCTCCACACCCTGTCCGTAGGCGCGCACCGCGCCCGGATCGCCGCCGAGCTCTGTCTGCGGAAAGACCACTCCGAGCTGCATGATTGCCGTCCTCACTGCTGTGGTGACCGGGAACCCCCACCCGTCATCCTGCCGGAGCTGATCACGGCGCGCTCAGCGTCGGGACAACAGCGTGGTGACCAGCCATACGCCGAACGCCACGGCGGACAGCGCGGCACCGGCGGCGCTCACGGCGGTCCACCCGCCGGCCACCCACAGCGCCGACGCGGTGATGGAGCCGATCGCGCCGCCGACGAAGTTGCCGGTCACGTATGCGGTGTTGACCCGACTGCGGGCCTCGGCGGAGATGGCGAAGATCTGCGCCTGGTTCAGGATCCGCTGCCCCTGGGTGGCCACGTCCAGCACAACGATGCCGACGAGCAGCCAGACCAGGGAGTACCGGCCGAACCCACAGATCGCCCACGCGGCGATCGCACACAGCCAGAACACCCCGGTCGCCCGCTTCGACCAACCCCGGTCGTGCAGCCGACCCGCGCCCTGCGCGGCGATCGACCCCACCAAACCGGCCAGGCTGAACAGCCCGATGGCCGCCGTGGAGTACCGGTACGGCGGCCCGCTGAGCAGGAAGGTCAGGGCGGTCCAGAAGATCGTGAAGGTGGCCATGCAGATCACGCCGTAACCCATCGCGAGCCGCAGCGTCGGCTCCCGGCGCACCAGCACGAGCACCGAACGCAGCAGCGCCCGGTAGGGCTGCGCCGTCTTGGCCGGCGCGGCCGGGATGGCCCGGTAGAGCGTCACCGAGAGGCCCAGCATCAGTACCGCCGCGCAGAGGAAGACGACCCGCCAGCCGGCAACGCCCGCGATGAACCCACTGACGATCCGGGCCACCAGGATGCCGGTCAGCGCGCCGCTGACCACGATCCCGACCACCTTGCCGCGGCTGGAGTCATCGGCCAGGTCGCCGGCGAACGGGATCAGGATCTGCCCCGCCACCGTGGTCAGGCCGACCGCGACCAGGGAGCAGAGCAGCACCACGAAGCCGGGGGCCGCGGCGCACGCGGCCAGGGAGAGCGCCGAGAGCCCCATCATCAGCGGCACCATCCGGCGCCGGTTGCGGACGTCGCCGAGCGGGACGATGAACATAATCCCGAGCGCGTAGCCGACCTGGGTGGCGGTCACCAGCAACCCGGCGGGGCCCTGCCCGATGCGCAGGTCACCGGCGATCATGTCCAGCAGTGGTTGCGCGTAGTACAGGTTGCCCACCGCGGCGCCGCTGGCCACCGCGAACACCAGCACCAACAGCAGGGACAGCCCCGTGGCGGCAGCGACGACGGTGGCGGCGGTGTTGGTGGCTGCGGTGTTGGTGGTGTTGGCGGCGGTGGCCGGCGCGCCCGAGATGGCCACCGTGGCCTCGCCGGGTGCGACCACCGAGCCCGGGACAGCCACCGGGTCCGCCGCGGCGGCCGGGTCCGGTGCCGTGGCAGGTTCCCCCTCGGCGGCCGAGGTCCCGCTGTCGTCCATGGCCCGCTCCCCTCGCGGATCTGATGATCCACCGAAGACCACGCTAAGGGTCCACGGTCCATCCACAGAGGGTGACCTGCACCCCCCTTCCGCCGGCCCGGGCACCCGCCGCCGGGCAACCGTCACGGGGCGACCCGGCACGCGGGGCCTACCCGGACCGCCGGCAGCGTGCTAACGTGCACACGCTCAACCGAACGATCGGTTGGCCACGAGGAGAAGTGACGCCCCGATGCAGCCCGCTGGCAGCGCAGCCCCCCTGGTCTCCGGGCCCACGACCGAGCCCACAACCGGGCCCACCACCGGGCCCACCACCGGGCCCGCCCGGCTGGGCGACCCGCCACCGACGGAGCTGCTCGACGCCGCCGAGCTGATCAGCGTCGACGAGCTGCGCGCCACCCAGCTCAGCCGCCTGCGGTGGACACTGCGGCACGCCTACGACAACGTGCCGTTCTACCGGCGGAGCTTCGACGCCGCGGGCGTACACCCGGACGACTGCCGCGAGCTGGCCGACCTGTCCCGGTTCCCGACCACCAGCAAGGCGGACCTGCGGGACAACTACCCGTTCGGCATGTTCGCGGTCCCTCAGGAGCGGGTGCGCCGCATTCACGCGTCCTCCGGCACCACCGGCCGGCCCACCGTGGTCGGCTACACCGAGGGCGACATCGATGTCTGGTCACAGGTGATGGCCCGGTCGATCCGGGCCGCCGGTGGCCGGCCAGGGCACAAGGTGCACAACGCCTACGGCTACGGGTTGTTCACCGGCGGGCTGGGTGCGCACTACGGCATCGAACGACTCGGCGCGACGGCGATCCCGGTGTCCGGCGGCATGACGCCACGCCAGGTCCAGCTCATCCAGGACTTCCGCCCGGACGTCATCATGGTCACCCCGTCCTACCTGCTCACCGTGATCGACGAGTTCGAGCGGCAGGGCATCGACCCCAGTACCAGCTCGCTACGGGTCGGCATCTTCGGCGCCGAACCGTGGACCGAGCAGATGCGCCTGGAGATCGAGGACCGGATGGACATGCACGCGGTGGACATCTACGGCCTGTCCGAGGTGATGGGCCCCGGGGTGTCCCAGGAGTGCGTGGAGACCAAGGACGGCCTGCACATCTGGGAGGACCACTTCTACCCCGAGGTCATCGACCCGCTGGACGCCACCGTGCTGCCCGACGGCGAGCAGGGCGAACTGCTGTTCACCTCGCTGACCAAGGAAGCGCTACCGATCATCCGCTATCGCACGCGCGACCTCACCACGCTGCGCCCCGGTACCGCGCGCCCGGCGATGCGGCGGATGGACAAGATCACCGGCCGGACCGATGACATGATCATCCTGCGCGGGGTGAACGTGTTCCCGACCCAGATCGAGGAGCTGGTGCTGCGCACCACCGGGCTCTCACCGCATTTCCAGCTGGTCCTCAGCACACAGGGCCGGATGGATGCGCTGCAGGTGCGGGTCGAGGCGCGGCACGACACCGGGACGGACCGGCGCGCCGCCGCCGCCACCGAGCTGGTCCGGGCTGTCAAGGAGTCGGTCGGCATCTCGGTGACCTGCTCGGTCCTCGACCCGGACACCCTGGAGCGCTCCCTCGGCAAGCTGCACCGCCTGGTGGACCACCGCCAGCGCTGACCCGACACAGCTCGGCCCGAACCAGCGCACACGACCCGCGTCACTCACGCATTCTTACGGCGAGTTCAACCACAGCCGGGTCCGCGAGGCGTTCCGACGCCGCCACGGTTGAACTCGCCGAGCCAGCCGAGCCGGGCCGGGCCGGGCCGGGCCGAGGCGTGTCCGGGGCCACATTCCCTCTTTCGCATGACGGCGCCAAGTGTCACCATTGTTTCGCATACATGACTCTTGTTCACACTTGTGAATCTGCAGAGAGTCCGGAACAACGTCGTCCGGAGGGGCCCGGTGTACACCCAGAACCTGAATCCGACCGGTTCACTGACACTGTCAGCGCTGCTCGCGTCACTTCCGCTGCTCGCCCTGCTGGTCGCTCTGGGGGTCTTCAAGTGGCGGGCGCACTGGGCCGGCACGGCCGCTTTGTTGATCTCCATCGCGATCGCCATGGGCGTTTACCACATGCCGCTGGGCGAGACTCTCAACTCGGGAGTGTTCGGTGCCGCGCTGAGCGTCCTGGCAGTCCTGTGGATCACGTTCAACGCGATCTGGATCTACAACCTCACCGTCAAGAGCGGGCACTTCGCGGTGTTGCGGCGGTCCTTCGCGGCGATCAGTGACGACCGGCGGATCCAGTCCATCGTCATCGCGTTCTCCTTCGGCGCGCTGCTCGAGTCGCTGGCCGGCGGTGGTTCCCCGATCGCGATCTGCGCGGTGATGCTGATCGCGATCGACTTCAGCCCGCTCAAGGCCGCGACCGTCGCACTGGTGGCGAACACCGCACCGGTCGCGTTCGGCGGCCTTGGCAACCCGATCACCATCATGGGCCAGGTCACCGACCTGCCGGCCGCCGACTTCGGTGCCATGGCCGGCCGTCAGGTGTCCCTGTTGGCGATCTTCGTACCGTTCGTGCTGGTCGGCATCGTGGACGGTTGGAAGGGCGTACGCGAGGTCTGGCCGGCCGCACTGACCTGCGGGCTCTCCTTCGGCATCGCGCAGTTCGTGTTCTCCAACTTCGTCAACTACAAGCTCTGCGACATCTTCGGCGCACTGGTGTCCGCAATCGCGGTGATCCTGCTGAACAAGGTGTGGCAGCCCAAACAGGTCCGGGTGCAGGCCCCGAAGGTCATCGCCGGTGGCGCCGGTGAGGACCCCGCCTTCACCCGCAGGGTAGGTGCGCCGGGCGGGGACTCCCGCCGGGACGTGCTGCTGGCCTTCGCCCCGTACGCGGTGGTCGTGGTCCTGTTCTCGCTCGCCCAGCTGCCGGGTATCAGCGATGCCCTGAACGCCCCGACCATCACGTTCAACTGGCCCGGGCTGCACGTCCTGTCACAGGCCGGCAAGCCGGTGTCGGTGGCCTACAAGCTCAACTGGCTGGCGGCCACCGGGACACTGCTGTTCATCTCCGGCGTGATCACCGCGATCGTGCTGCGACTGAAGCCGGCGGTCGCGGCCAGGACCTATATCGAGACCCTGCGCCAGTTCGGCTGGGCCATCCTGACGATCCTGCTGGTCTTCGCGCTGTCCTACATCATGAACCTGTCCGGCCAGATCTCCACCCTCGGCCTCTGGCTCGCCCAGGCCGGCGTGTTCTTCGCGTTCCTGTCACCCGTGGTCGGCTGGTTCGGCGTGGCGGTCACCGGGACGGACGCCGGCTCCAACGCGCTGTTCGCCAAGCTCCAGGTGACGGCCGCCGAGCAGCTGCACGCCAACCCGATCCTGTTCGGCGCCGCGAACACCTCCGGCGGCGTGATGGCCAAGATGATCTCGCCGCAGAACCTGGCGATCGGTACGGCGGCGGTCGGCGAGGTCGGCGCCGAGGGACTCCTGTTCCGGCGGGTGTTCGGCTGGAGTGCGGTGTTCCTGCTGGCCATGTGCGTACTGGTGTTCCTGCAGTCCACCCCGGTGCTCGGCTGGATGCGGGTGGGCGGCTGAGGTGCGGGTGTCCTACAGCACCCCGACGAGCCCGCCGTCGCAGCGCACCGCGGTGCCGGTGATGTAGGAGGCGGACGCGCCGCACAGGAACGCCGCGGTGGCGCCGAACTCGTCCGGCCGCCCGTACCGCCCGGCCGGGATACCGCGCTCGCTGTCCGCCCGCGCCTCCTCGATCGAGCGGCCGGAGCTCTCCGCCAGCGCCCGGTCCAGCGAGGCGGTCCGGTCGGTGGCGATCCGGCCGGGCAGCACCAGGTTCACCGTGACCCCGTCGGCGGCGACATCGGTGGCCAGGCTCTTGAGGTAGGCCGCCAGCGCGGTGCGCCCGATGTTGGACAGTGCCAGGTTCGGCAGTGGCTGGACCACGCCGCTTGAGGCGATCGCGACGATCCGGCCCCAGCCACGCGCCCGCATCCCGGGCAGCACCGCGTTGACCAGGGTCTGCTGTACGAGGAGCAGGTCGTGCACGGCCCGCGCGGTGGTCTCCGGGTCCAGTTGCGAGGCGGTCGCCGGCTTGGGCCCGGGCCCGTTCAGCACCAGGATGTCGACCTCGCCGAACGCCTGCGCCGCGGCGGCCAGCAGCGCCTCGGGGCCGCCGTCGGCGGTCAGGTCGACGGCCACCCCGACCGCGCTGGGCAGTTCCGCGGCAATCGACTCGGCCAGCTCGCCGCGCCGGCCGGAGACGACCACGTTCGCGCCCTCGGCAGCCACCGCCCTGGCTACCGCCGCACCGAGCCCGCCGGTGGAGGCGCACACCACCGCGGTACGCCCGCTGATCCCCAGATCCATCAGGCCACCGACCGATCATTGGCCCACCGCACGCGCCCGCAGATACTCACGATCAACGACCCTAGTGCCCTAGAGCGTGGCCGGGAACTCCGCTCGGGTGCCGCGAACAGCACCCGGGCGGAGTCCCGTCAGGCCATCTCTCAGGCCGTCTCTCAGGCCACCGAGGTGAGGGTGGCGAAGGCGATGATGCTGTCGGCGTAGCTGTGCTTGCTCTGGTCGAAGTCACCGCCACAGGTGACCAGCCGCAGCTCGGCGGCCGGGGTGTCCCCGTACACCGCGGTGGTCGGGAAGGCGTTCTTCGCGACCTGCTGCAGCTTCGTCACGGTGAACACGGCGGTCTTGCCGTCCGCCCTGCTCACCTTCACCTGGTCCCCCGGCTTGACCTCGTTCAGCCGGGCGAAGATGCCTTCCTTGCCGTCGCCGTTGACGTGGCCGAGGATCACCGCCGGCCCCGGTGCGCCCGGTGCCGGGCCCAGTCGGTACCAGCTCGCCTGCAACGGCGTGCTCACCGGCGGCACGGCAACCGTCCGGTTCGCGTTCAACCCCAGCGGAACCAGGGTCGACGACGCGTTGATCGAGTCGATCCGCAGTCCCACCGGAGCCGCCGCGGCCAGCGGCGCTGCCGGGGCCACCGGGGCGCCGGTGACGATCGGCGAGGTCAGGTTCGGACCGTCCGCCGCGCTGGCCCACGGCCCCGCCGCCATGCCGCACCCGGTCAACCCGAGGGTCAGCCCGAGGGAAAGCACCGCCGCGCCCACCACACCGGCCAGCCGTGCCCGTGCCGCGCTCACCGGCGCGCCCCACGCCGCACCAGCGCGGTACCCGCACCGGCGATCGTCGCACCGGTCGCGCCGATCACCCCGAGGGCCACCAGGCCCGGTGATCCACCGCCGACCGGGCCACCGCCGGTCTCCGGGGCACCCAGCGGGTAGACCGAGGTCTGCTCGCCGCCGTCCGGTGTGCCGTCGTCCCCGTCCGATCCGTTGTCGCCGTCGTGGTCGCCCTTGACGAAGAACGACTCCTCCAGGGTGTCGTTCCCACACCGCACCCGGACCGTGTGCTCACCCGGTTCCGCGTCGTCACTGACGTGCGTGGTGCCGCTGTAGCGCCACGGCCGCCCGTCGTGGTCCACGTCGATGTCGTCCAGCGCGTTGGACTCGACGCGGCCGACCGACCAGTCACACCCGACGTGGATGTCGACCTCGTCGCCCCGGTGCCCGTAGCCCGGGTCCACGCTCAGGTACCTGTCGTGGTCACCGCGGTCGGACAGCACCAGGAACCCCCGGCTCTCGCTGTGCCCGTCGCAGCTCACCGTCACTCGGTGCCAGCCGTTGCCGACGTGCCCGACCACGCGGGTGCTCCCCCGCAGCCGGCCACCGTCGCGGTGCAGGGTGATGTCGTCGAGAGCGTCGGAGTCCAACCGCGCGGAGTTGTCCCGGCAGCGCACCGACACGTCCACCGAGTCGCCCCGGTAACCGGACCGGTCGCTCAGCCAGAAGTCCCTCGGCCCGTCGCCGTTGCCGTTGTTGTCGCCCGGAACGACCCGGAAGTTGTCGTGCGTCGCCGTGACCGCCCCGCCGCCGTACGCGCACTCCCGCGTCGCGGTGTGGTCGCCGAGGCGCGCATCGTCACGCACCGTACCGGCGCGGCCGCGCACCTCCACGTCGTCGGCGGACAGTGAGATCTGGTGGCCGGCGCCGCAGTCGCCGTTGAAGTAGACCGTGCCGCCCTGCCGGACCAGTTTCGGCGACACCGACAGCGTGTTGCCGCCCACCGGGCCGCCCTTGCCCGTCACCCGGAACGTGTCGGACGCCGACTCGCGCCGGTCGCCCTCGACGCAGGTCCTGGTCGCGGTGTGCCCGCCCTCGCGGGCGTCGTCGCGGACCCGCCCGGAGTTGCCGCGGACGTCCACGCCGTCGGCGGTCAGCGACTCCTGGCGGCCGTTCGGGCAGCCGCCGTTGAAGGTGATCTCATCGCCGGGCTTGACGACCTTCGGGTCCACCAGGATCGACGGGTGCAGTCCGGGGCCACCCGGATCGTTGGGCTTCAACACCTGCAACGTCGCGGTGGCGGTGTCCCTCTTCGAGGCGTTGACGCACACCAGGGTGACCGTGTGGTTGCCTGGCCTGGCGTTGTCGCCGACCGAGCCGGTGGTGCCACTGAAGCTCACGCCGTCCCCCGACAGCGAGTCGATCTTACCGTTCGCGCAGTTCGCGTTGGCGGCGAAGTTGGTGCCCTGCTTCGCCACATTCGGCGAGAGCGACAGGCTCGCCTTCGGGTCCGCCGGGATGGGCTTCAGCTGCTGCGCGGGCGGCGCCGGCGCGGTCACCGTCGGCGGATCCGCCGGCTTCGACGGCTTCGGTGGGTCCGGTTCCTTGGGTGGCTCGGCCGGCTTGTCGCCGCCGCTGGGCTTGTCGCCGCCGCTGCTCTGGTCGCCGCCGATGTTCTGGTCACCGTTCTGGTCGTCGTCCTTCGACGACAGCGACTGACCCGGCCGCTGCGCCGCCGCCGAGCTCGGCGGCAGCGCAGTCGCCGGGGCGCTGCCGTCGTTGCTCTCGGCGGCCAGTGCGACCGGTGCGCTCCAGGCCAGCGTGAGCAGAGCCAACATGACCCCGGCAAGAATGGTGCGGACTCGCATGGTGTTTCCCCCTCACACAAGCCGCCGGCGGGGCTGCCTTTGGCTCTTGTGGGGGATGAGCGCTCGCTAACCTAAGAGCGTTTCAGAAAGTTACCAAGTTGACATCTCGCGCACAGAATCTTGATAAAAAACACCCACATGCGCCACTTGTGCCCCACCAGTATTCGGATTGCGCCGAAGGGGTGCGGTCTGCTCCGGTTACATCGGCCACCACATCGACCAGGAGTCCTGGGTCCATCCCTCGAACAGCCGCTCCACGCCACGGCGCCGACGGGACTCGTTGCTCAGCCGCACCGCCTGGCTGACGTAGACCGAGCGCTGCAGGTCCGCGAAGAGCGAGTCGACGAGGTCCGGACAGGTCGGGGTGCGGCGGGCGAACAGCACACCGGCCACCCCGGAGGCCGCGTCGATCCAGCAGTAGGCCCGGGCGGGTGCGGCACAGGTGAGGCTGCCCGCGCGGGGCCCGCCCGGCACCGGCATGTCGTTCACCATGAACCCGAGACTCCACTTGCGCGACACCTCGGGGTAGAGCTGGATCTCCGGGTAATAGTTGATCTCCCCCGGCACCCGCACGGCCTCGAGACCGAGCACTGTGGGCACCGTCATCGCCCCGATCTGGTTCAGGTGCACCAGGTCGAACGAGGACTGCGACAGCAGTGAACCGTGCCGCAGCAGCAGTGCCTCGACGAAGGCGAAGTAGTCCGCCGGCGTCGAGTAGGACGCGCTCTCCCCTGGACCACGGGCCACTTCCCGCCAACCGCCGGCCACCCGGTGCCGTGATCCGTACTCGACGTGGAAACCGGTGTCGTGCATGCCCAGCACGTCGAATATCGCCGTCCGGAGGTAGTCGGCGACCGGCGACCCGGCGACCCGCTCGATGACCGCACCGACCAGGCTCAGGTCGCCGCCGTGGTGCCATCGGGCGCCCGGCTGGAACAGCAGGGCCGGCACGTCCCGCCCCGATGACCCGGCCAGTGCACCGGCGCGGTCGAGATCGGCCAGACCGGAGGTGTGGTTCAACAGTGTCCGCAGGGTGAGCTTCCCCCGAACGGCCTTGGACACGATCCGCTTGTTCGGCGTGAACCGGACCTGCCGCGTGGGCGCTTGCAGCCCCGGCAGGACCGCGCCGAGGGGATCGTCGAGGCCCAGTCTCCCGGACTCCACCAGCGTCAGGGCGGCCACCGTCAGGATCGGCCGGACCATCGACGACACCTGGAAGATCGTGTCGGTGGACATCGTTGCGGCCTCGCCGGGCGAGCTGCCTCCGTACGCACCCGCATACGGCTCGCAACCGGGTGCGGTGACCATCGCAACCACGCCGGCGACGTTCCCCATGTCCACTGCACACTCGAGCAGCGCATCCACCTTCTCCATGACAACAGGTATCCCATTGCCCGGTTGCCGTAGCGTGGACGAACGGTTGACATGCCTGCGCCGGGCCGCCGCCACGTCGCCGCTCGGCCGGCCGCCGGCCCCCACAACGGGGGCCTGGGACATTAAGTTAAATGAACGCGGGATGGCCGTTGAATTAACGGTATACGGCCGCCGGCGACATTTAGCTAATGCCCCGCGCACAATTCGAACCAGGGAGTCGGACGGTGTCGGCGGCCACCCAGTGATCATGATGCATCGCTGGCGCGACCCCCCCCCGCCTACGAGTCGATCCAGGGGGGATCCGGCGCCACGTGTTGGACGGCCTCGCCGGCCAGAAGACCGGGGGCCCGGCCACCCTGACCGCGATGCGCTCGCTGCGGTACCTGCTGCGCTACAGCGACGCCCCCACCCGCTTCCTGACCGCGCGCGGCGAGAGCGAAGCGGAGGAGGATCGGCTCCGGCCAGGCGACCGGGCGGCGCTGCTGGCCATGGCCACGTCGACCGAAGGTATGGAGTCGGCCCGGATCGTCGAATTCTGGCTCAAGCGTCCACCCTCCGCGTTCACCGGGACCGGGTGACCGGCACCGGGTGACCGGCCCGCCGGTCGCCTTCATGACCTGGCTCAAGCTGCGGAAACCACGGGTGTCCTGACCGTCGCCGGGAGACGGCTCGGTTTGCGCGGGGTGGCGCTCAGGCGGGTGCCAGGTGCTGGCCGAACCAGTCCAGCGTTGCGGACCACGCCGTCCGTGCCGCGTCCGGCTGGTACCTCGGGCCGGTGTCGTTGAAGAACGCGTGGTCGGCGCCGCCGAGCGTGAGCACCCGGTACTGCAGGCCGGCAGCCTTCAGCGCGGCCTCCGCCCTCGGCGCGGTCGCGTCCACCCTGGCGTCGAGCTGGCCGTAGATCGCCAGCACCGCCGCCTTCGCGTGGCCGAAGTTCGGCTGCTCCGGCGCCGGCCCGTAGAACGGCACGGCGGCCGCCAGCCGGGACTCCCCGGCGTTGAGCAGCTGCCAGATCATGCCGCCGCCGAAGCAGAAGCCGACCCCGCCGAACTTCGCGCCCGGCACCCGGCGACCGAGCTCGTCGATGCCCGCGCGCAGGTCCGCGACCAGCCCGCCCACCGGGGCGTTCGCCAGCGCGGTGGGCGCCTGTGCCGGGTCGGTGAGTTCGGCGGTGCCGCCCTGGGCGGACAGCAGGTCCACGCACAGCGCACCGTAACCGGCGCCGGCGAACCGGCCGACCACGTCGTAGAAGTGCGCGGTCAGGCCTCGGTTCTCGTGCACCACCAGCAGCGCGCCCCTCGGCGGGCCGGCCGGCGCGGCCCAGGCACCGAACAGCTCACCGGACGGGCCGGCGAACCGGACATCGGTGCCCCGGGCGACCCCGGGGCCACGGCCCGGCGGAGCGGCCGCCGGCGCGGTGGGGGTAGCGGGCGCCACGGAGCTGGGCGGCGCGCCCGGGCTCGCGGGTTCGCCGCAGGCCGCGAGCAGGGCGCCCGCCGAGGTCACCCCCAGGCCGAGCAGCCCGAGCCGGCGCAGCGCCTCCCGCCGGGTCAGCAGCCCGTCCGCGAAATCCTCGGCGACCTCGCCGACCAGGTAGTTCCGCAACGCCATGACCGGGAGGCTAGCCGCGCCGCGCGCCGCCGGCCAGCCGTCGGCACACCGCGGCCGGTCCAGCCATAATTGCCGGGTGGAGTCCACCCGAGTAGATCGCTGGCTGTGGGCGGTGCGGCTCACCAAAACCCGCCCGGACGCCGCGGCCGCGTGCCGAGGGGGTCACATCCGGGTCAACGACCTGCCCGCCAAACCGGCCACCATGGTCTCCCCCGGCGACCAGGTGCGCGCCAGGGTGAACCAGACGACCCGGACCGTGGAGGTCGTCCGGGTGATCCAGCGGCGGGTGGGCGCCGCCGAGGCGGCGACCTGCTTCATCGACCACACCCCGCCGCCACCACCGCAGCCGGTCCTACCGGTGGCCCGGCGCGACCGCGGTGCCGGCCGCCCCACCAAGCGCGAACGCCGGGTGCTCGACGCCTGGCGCGGCCAGGACGGGTTCTGAGGCCGTCCCCACCGGACCGGTTTCGGTCGCCGGGGCGGTCCCGACGCGCCCGGCCTAGCTCGGCGGGGCGGGCGGGGCGAACACAGCGGCCTGCCCGTGCAGCCGGCCGTGCGCGTCGAGCAGGTTCCACACCGTGGCGTCGTCGATCCAGAACTGGGCGCCCGACCTGGTGATCCGGAGCCCCCGGTAGTCGTCGATGAAGCCGTAGCTGGCCACCCGCTCGAATAGCCGGTCGCGCTCCGCGCGGTCCGGGGTGGCCGCCGAGTACCGCGAGGGCAGGCCGATGAACTCGTCCCAGCTGTAGCCGAAGGTCCGCTGGGCGGCCAGGTTCGCGTAGCAGAACACCGGATCAGCGGTGAGCCGGTGCGCCAGGAGCACGAACGGGGCCTCCCGGTAGAGCCAGCGCGCCGCGTCCACCGGTGCCATGTCCTCGAGCGATGTGCCGGGGGCCAGCGGCACCCCCACCACTTTGAGATGGCTGGTGGTGAGCAGCGCGGCGAACTCCGGATCTGCCGGCTCGATCGGATCCCAATCCTCCTGCACAAGATCAGCGTAATCCGCGATCCCGGTGTCGGGATGTCGACCGGATCACTGTCGCGGGCTCCCCGTCGCCCCCACCGGTTCCGCTACGTCCGATGTTCCCGCGGCTTCGCCGCCGATCCGCAGCCCGAGGGTGGCCGCCAGGGCGGCGGCCAGACGCTGGCAGGTGCGCAGGTCCGCCCGTGCCTCGTCCAGCCCGATGGCCGGGGCCAGCCCGTTCGCCACGCCGCGGTGGAAGTCCGCCAGCTGGGCCTCGAAGGCCTCGAGGTGCGACGTCGACTCGGTGACCTCGGTGTAGCCCTCGCGCGCCGAGGTGACCCTCAGCCGGGTCGGTGCGTGCAGCAGGTACGGCGCCGGGAAGGTGAGGGCGTAGCTGGCGGTCTCGGTGTGCACCCGCACGGTCTCGGTGTAGCTCGGGTACTCGGGCAGGTAGTGCCACCGGAGGGACAGCTGGGCCGCGCCGGCCAGGTCGGCGTCGAACCCGACGGACAGCCGCTCCGGGTGCCAGTCCTCGGGCCACAGCCGTGCCCAGCCGATGTCGCGCGGGTCACCGACCAGCGGCCGCAACACCGCGAGGTCGTGGATCAGGCTGCCCAGCAGTACGTCCGAGTAGACCCAGCCCAGGGTGGCCGCGGCGCCACCGAGCGCCCCCGCGCGCAGTAGCTCGGAGTGGGCGTGCCCCGCCGCCGTCCGCTCCGGCGCCACATCGGTGGCCGTGGCCAACGTTCCGCCGCGGAAGGCGATCTGGCGGGCGTCCGAGGGGTGCAGCACCGTCACCTCCACCGCACGGATCGCCGAGCCGCCCCCGTCAAGCAGCTCGGCGACCCGACGGTAGGCCGGGTCGAACCGTTTCATGTACCCGACCTGGATCAACCCGGACCGGCTCGCCAACCGGTCCAGCTCGGCGTGGGTCCAGGCCAGCGGCTTCTCCACCAGCACCGGGATCCCCTCGGCGGTCACCGCGTCCACCACCGCGCCGTGCGAACCGGAGCTGAGCACCAGCACCGCGTCCAGCCCACCGCCGGCCAGCAGCTCCTCGACCGAGGCGTGCCGGCCCGCCCGGTCCACCCCGAGGCGGCCGCCGACCGCGTCGCGCACCGCCCGGGACAGCTCGGCGACCCCGACGATCTCGAACACGTCGCGGCGGCGGGCGAGGATGGGCTCGTAGACGAGCTGGGCGACGGCGCCGAGTCCGACGATACCCAGTCGCAGCGGCATGCGTGCTCCCCCTCGTGTCCGTGCTCTGCGCGTGCGGTGTGCGTGCCCTTTCCGTGCCGGTCGCCCGCTCAGTCGCCCGGGGCGGCCGCCGTGGTGCGCCGCACGGTCAACGTCGGCGGCAGCCACTGACGCACCGCCGGCCGGTTCGCACCGCTCCCCTCGATCCGGCTCAGCAGCGCGCCGACCATCGTGGTGGCGATCTCGTCCACCGGTTGGGCGACCGTGGTGAGGCCGACTCCGCGCAGACCGGCCAGGTAGATGTCGTCGAACCCGACCACCGACAACTCCTCCGGCACCCGGATCTCCAGGTCCTCGGCGGCGGCCAGCACGCTCAGCGCCACCACGTCGTTCACCGCGAACACCGCGGTCGGGCGATCCGGGCCGCCGAGCAGCCGGCGGGCCACCTCGTAGCCGGCGCTGTCGGTCTCGTCGCTGCCGACCACCTGGACGTACTCACCGCGGCGGTGCGTCCGCATCGCCCGCTCGTAACCCTTGCGCCGGGCCGCCGCCCCGGGCGCGGTACCGGCGATGTGCGCGATGTCGCTGTGACCGAGCTCGACCAGGTGCCGGACGGCGAGCTCGGCACCCAGCGCGTCGTCGGTGCCGACCAGGTCGACCCGCGCCGAGCGGAACGTCGGGCGTCCTTCGACGACGACCGGCACCCCGCCCACGGTCCGGGTGATGGCGGCGGCGGACAGCGCCGGGGACAGCAGCACCAGCGCTTCCACCCGTGACTCGAGGAAGTCGTTGACCACGAGCTGCTCCCGCTCGGCGTTCCGGTGCCCGGCGGCCAGCACCGCCCGGTAGCCGCGCCGGGCCGCCTCGGCGTCGACCGACTCGGCGAGCTCGGCGAAGAACGGGTTGCGCAGGTCGGACACCAGCACGCCGAGCAGTCCGGTGCGCTGCTGGGCCAGGCCCCGGGCCATCCCGTTCGGCCGGTAGCCGAGCTCGGCGACCGCGCGGCGCACCAGCTCCCGGCGCTCCGCGCTGACCAGCGGCGGCCCCTTCCCCCGCAGCACCAGGCTGACCAGCGACTTGGACACGCCCGCCCGGGCCGCGACGTCGATGATGGTCGGCGCCCGGGCCCCCCGCCGCCGGCCGGTGGACGGGTCACTCATCGGCGAGCTCTCCCCCGGCATCGGCGCCAGCATCGACACCGTCGTCGACACCAGCATCGACACCAGCATCGGCACCGACATCCGCCAGGTCCTCGCCCCCCGCCATCAGCTCGAGCACGTCCTCCCGGCTCACCTCGTCCTTGGTGAAGGTGCCGAGGCTGTGCCCGTGGCCGAGGACGGTGAACCGGTCGCCGACCGGGTAGGCGTGGTTGACGTTGTGGGTGATGAGCACGACGCCGAGCCCTTCGTCGCGGGCCTGCCGGACGTAGCGCAGCACGCCGCGGGCCTCCCGCACGCCGAGCGCGGACGTCGGCTCGTCCAGGATCAGCAGCTTCGCACCGAAGTACTTCGCCCTGGCGATCGCCACGCACTGCCGTTCGCCGCCGGAGAGGGTGCCCACGAGCTGATCGGCGTCCCTGATCCTGATCCCGATCCGGGCCAGCTCCTCGCGGGCCACCCGGCGCGCGGTGGGTCCGTCGAAGAAGTGCAGCGGCCCGACTCCCCGGGTCGGCTCGGAGCCGAGCCAGAAGTTCCGCGAGATGCTCATCAGCGGGATCATCGACAGGTCCTGGTAGACGGTGGCGATGCCGCAGGCCTTCGCCTCGCGCGGGGAGGTGAACCGACGCGCCTGCCCGTCGAACCAGTAGGTGCCCTTGTCCTGCTGGTGCACCCCGGACAGGATCTTGATCAGTGTCGACTTGCCGGCACCGTTGTCGCCGAGCAGGCACATCACCTCACCGGGATACACCGGGAAGTTGATGTCCTCCAGCGCGGTGACGCCGAGGAAGTACTTGCAGATGTTGGTCAGCTGGACCAGCGGTTGCACCGGCCCGGCGGCCGGGGGCCGGGCGATCGCGGGCTGGGCGGTGACGTCCTCGGCGGTCATCCGCTCACCGGGCCTTCAGCGCGCGGGTCCGCAGCCAGCTGTTGACCAGCACCGCCACCATCAGGAACACCCCGAGCACCACCTGGAACCAGTCGGTGTCGGCGCCGGTGAAGAAGATGCCCTGCCGGACGATGCCGAAGGTCAGCGCACCCAGCGCGGCGCCGATCACCGAACCGTAGCCACCGGTCAGCAGGGTGCCGCCGATGACCACGGCGATGACCGCCTCGAACTCCTTCATCTGGCCGCGCAGCGTGTCCGCGCTGCCGGCCTCCACGACCTGGATCACGCCGACCAGCGCCGCGGCCAGCCCGGTCAGCATGAAGGTGACGATCTTGACCCGGTTGATCGGCACACCACTGTTGCGGGCGGCGTCCTCGTTGCCTCCGGTGGCCGCCAGCCAGTTGCCGAACGTGGTCTGCGACAGCACCACCGCGCACACCGCGGTGATCGCGAGCCACCAGAAGACGGAGGCGCTGAACGGCCCGATCCGTGCCGCGAACAGGGCGTTCACCAGACCGCCGCCGTCGACGTCGTCCACGCCGCCGACCTGGGTGCGCCCGGTGATCAACCGGGTCAGCGCGATGGTCAGGCCGCGCAGCACGAACAGCCCGGCGAGCGTCACGATGAACGAGGGCAGCTTCGTCCGGACGACCAGCCAGCCGTTGAGCGCCCCGTAGCCGGCGCCGAACAGCAGCGCGACGATCACGGCGAGCCAGGCCGGCACCCCGAACTCGACGACCAGGATCGCCAGCAGCATGCCGGCGGCACCGATCATCGAGCCGACCGAGAGGTCGAACTGGCCGGCGATCATGAGCAGCGCGACGGTCGCGGCCAGGATGCCCAGCCCGGCCGCGTCCGCGAGATAGCTGGCGGCGCCGTCGGCGGTGCTGAACGACGACCCGCCGACCAGGGCGAACAGCCCCCAGGACACCAGCACGCCGAGCACCGCGCCGAGGTCCGGGCGGCGCAGCAGCCGCTGCAGCGGGCCGAGCGGTCGGATCCGGTCCATCGCGTCGGGGTGCCTGCCGGGCCGCGGCGGCGCCGGTCGTGACACGGAAGCCATCAGCGGACCCCCTGCTCGGTGAGCTTCAGAATCTTGGCCGCATTCTCCTTCGTGACGAACGCCGGGCCGGTCGGGGTGATCGGCTGGCTGGGTGACAGCTGATACTCCGCGTGCTGCACCAGGAACAGCACCGGCAGGTATCCCATCTCGTACTGCTGGAAGTCGATCGCGAAGTCGGCGGTGCCCGCGTCGATCGCGCGCAGGATCTCCGGGGAGAGGTCGAACGAGGCGAGCCTGCCCTTGAACCCGGTATTCTTGGCCGCCGCGAGCATCGGCCCGCAGCCCACCGGGCCCAGGGCGATCGCCGCGTCGAAGGCGCCGCTGGCGAACGCGGTGGTGAGCCGTTGCGTCGAGTCGGTCGCGTCCTTGCCGTTGATGGCCAGGTTGGTCGCGGTGCCGCCGGACTCGGCCAGGCCGGCCCGCAGCCCCTCACAGCGCACGTCGAGGGACACGTTGCCCTGCTCGTGGTTCAGGCAGGCCAGCTTCCGGACGCCCTCAGCGCCGAACCGCTCGCCGGCCCGCTTGGCGGCGTCGAACTCGCTGGCGCCCACGTGGGTGAGCACGCCGAGCTTGGCGGCATCCTGGTCGCCGGAGTCGAGCGACACCACCGGGATGCCGGCCGCCACCGCCTTCTTGATCAGCGGCCCGAGCGCGTCGGCGTCCGGAATGGACACCGCGATGCCGGCCGGCCGCTGCGCGATCGCGCCGTCCAGCAGCTTCCGCATCTCGAAGATGTCGTAGGACTGCGGCGCCTGGTACGAGACGCTCACGCCGAGGTCCCGCGCGGCATCGTCGGCACCGTGCTTCACCACCGACCAGTAGGGGTCGCCTGCCTGCCCGTGGGTGACCATGATGATCTTTATCCCGGCCCGGGGCGACGCGGCGTCGGCCGCCTTGCCCGCACCGCCCTGACAACCGACGAGCGTCAACAGGACCACCGCCAGCGGCGCGGCGAGCAGGCGCAGGTTCCTCCTCCGCATGGCCGCTACCCCCGGTTCGCCGCGAAGCCCGTACCCACGCTGATCAGAAGGTCCCGGCTGGCGCGGACGTCGCGCACCGGGCCGGCGCCGGCCGGCGGCTCCTCGGCCAGCACCAGGTCCTGCTCGAGCACGTACCAACCGGCGTAACCGTAGTTCTCCAACGCGGTCACGATGCCGGCGACGTCGACATCCCCCTCGCCGAGCGCCCGGTACAGGCCCTGGGTGATCGCGGTGGTGTAGGTCAGCTCGCCGGCCCGCACCCGCGCGGCGAGGGCGGCGTCGACGTCCTTGAAGTGGACGTGCGCCACCCGGGACACCGCGTCGCGGACCAGCTCGTACGGGTCGACGCCGCCGATCAGCAGGTGCCCGGTGTCGACGCAGAGCGGGATCGCCGAACCGTCCAGCACCCGGGCCACGTCATCGGCCCCCTCGACGAGCGTGCCCATGTGCGGGTGCAGCACGACCCGGGCCCCGAGGCCGGCGCCGACGTCCATCGCGGCATCCAGGGTGCCGGTGAGCACCTCCCACTCCGCGCCGGAGAGCTCGGTGCGGCCGTCATAGCCGTGCTCGCCGGTCGCCGCCGCCAGCACCACCACGTCGCCACCCGCACCGACCAGCCGCCGCGCCGCCTCCCGCACGTCGGCCAGCGCGGCATCCCGGTCCCGGTGCAGCACCGCCGGCACGAAGCCGCCGACCAGGCCGAGTCCCCGCTGCGCCAGGAACGCGCTGACCTCGCCGTCCGCCCAGGGCAGGAAGTCAGCGGGGCCCGCCTCGGTCGCGGCCAGCCCGACGTCGCGCATCTCGGTGAAGACCCGTTCCGGCGCGATCTGGTGCCCCCAGCCGGGCACCTCGCACACCCCCCACGAGATCGGGGCGCCGGCAATTCGCTGCTCGATGCTCATGCGGTGTGTCCTCCGAGGGATGTCCGCCGGCAGATGGAACGTTCCATGTGACGGCTGCCATAATGGAACGCTCCACTCCCCGTTCGTGTCAAGCCCACCTCTGTCACCGCGAACCCGGACCCCCCACCCGGGCGAACGCCCCGCGCGGCCCGCGCACCACCCGGACCGCTAGCGTCGACCGGTGCGGAAACCCCCGGCAGTTGGGCCGTTCGAGATCGTCTGGGTCGGCGATGTGCTGCTGGCCAGCTCCGCCCGCCCGCACCTGGAGGAACACGGCTACGACTGGCCGTTCGCCCATCTCGCCCCGCTGCTGAACGCCGACTACCGCATCGGGAACGCCGAGGGCCCGATCACCGAGTGCACCGTCAGGCACTCGCCGGAGCAGCGCTGGAGCTACCGGTCGAACCCGGTTGCCGCGGCCGCGTTGGCCCGGGCCGGCTTCGATGCGATGGGCCTGTCCAACAACCACGCCTACGACCGCGGTCCGGTCGGGCTGATGGACACGATCCGTCACCTGCGTTCCGCGGGGGTCGCGCCGTTCGGTGCCGGACTGGCCCCGGAAGCGACCGCTCCGCTGCTCGTCCCGACCCCGTTCGGGCAGGTCGGCGTCGTGGCGTTCGGAAAACCCGGCGAGCAGAGCCTCGACGCCGGCCCGGAGGTGCCGGGAACGGTCACGCTGTCCTATCCGGCGGTCGCCCTCGGCAGGGAGCTCGCGCTCGCGGCCGGTGCCCGCTGGGTCGTGGCGTTCGTGCACTGGGGCAGGAACTACCTGCCCGTCAGCGCCGGGCAGCGAGAGGCCGCGGCGGCGTTCGCGGACATGGGCTTCGACCTGGTGATCGGAACCGGTGCGCACATCCCGCAACCGGTCGAGGTCATCGACGGCATGCCGGTGCTGTTCTGCCTCGGCAACTTCACCTTCGGCTCCAAGGGGCGGTTCACCGACCAGGCTCCCGGCTTCGGCCTGGTGGCCAGGACGTCGTTCGACGACAGCGGACTGGCCGGCATCGAGCTGCGCGTCATCAACACCGACAACCGCGAGGTGGCCTTCCAGCCGCGCCCGTGCGACGAGGCCACCGCGGCCGCCGTGCTCAGTGGCCTCGGGCCGGATGTCACGGTGGTCGGCGGTACCGGCCTGGTGACCTGCTCAAGACCCGGCCAGGGCCGCTCCGACCAGGTTCTGATCACTGACCGCAACTACTCGGCAGGGTCGTAACAAGGCCGGCTACCCGGTCGAGTGGTGACTACACAGCGGTACGGATCGTTCACGGAGCGCATTCGTTGGGCCGGTCATGCGGCGGCGGCGTGTGTTGGTTCTGGGTACCGCGGTGCTCGTCCCGGCGGCGTTGGTCGCCGCCGTGCTGGTCGGCACCGCCTCGGCGGAATCGACCCCGGTGGCGCCCCGACCGATCCCCGCGCAGCTGGCCCACCGCGCCGCGATGCCGGAGCTGCCGCTGCTCACCCGGCCCACCGAGCCGGCTCGGGACAGCTTCTACCGCCGACCCTCGGACCTCGACGACGCCGACCCCGGCGACGTGCTCCGCTACCGGCGCGGCCACGTCTACCTCGCGCCGGGCGGCCTCACCCCGGCCCCGGTGCGCGCCTGGCAGGTGCTGTACCGCTCGACCACCGCGCGCGACGAACCGGACGCGGTCTCCGGCACCGTGCTCGTGCCGGACGCGCCCTGGCTCGGCTCCGGGCCACGCCCCCTGGTCAGCTACACCGTCGGCACCCACGGCCTCGCCGACGAGTGCGCGCCCTCCTACGAGATGGCGTCGGGCACCGAGTCGGAGTTCGCGCTGATGTCGCTGGCGCTCAGCCGGGGCTGGGCGGTGGCGGTCACCGACTACGAGGGACTGGGCACGCCGGGCGACCACACCTACACCGTGCAGCTGTCCGAGGGGCGGGCCGCGCTGGACATGGCGCGCGCCGCGATCCGACTGCGCGCCGCCGGGCTCTCCGAGCACACCCCGGTGGGGTTGTGGGGCTACTCCCAGGGCGGCGGCGCGGCCGCCTCGGCCGCGGAACAGGCCAGCGACTACGCCTCCGACCTGCACGTCGTCGGCGTCGCCGAGGGTGGCGTGCCGGCCGACCTGCGCGCGGTGGCCCGGTTCAACGACGGCGGCATCGGCTTCGGGCTGGTCGCCGCCGCGGCCGCCGGGTACGACACCGGCTACCCGGATTTGGACCTCCCGGGCCGGCTGCTCAACGCCAAGGGCCGCGCGCTGATCGACGAGGTCCGCCGCGAGTGCACCGCGGAGATCACCGCCCGGCGCCCGGGGCACCACCTCAGCGAGTACAGCACGATCAAGGACCCGCTGGACTACCCGCCGCTGGTACGCGCGCTGCGGGAGAACCGGGTCGGCGGGCAGGCCCCCGACATGCCCGTGTTCCTCTACCACGCCCAGTTCGACGAGCTCATCCCGATCGCGGTGTCGGAGAAGCTGCGCGCGGAGTACTGCGGGCGGGATGTCCGGCTGCGGTACGCGGTGATACCGGCGACCGAGCACGTCACCGGCGCGATACTCGGCGCTCCCTCGGCGGTGGACTGGCTGGCCGGCCGGTTCGCCGGCCACCGCGCTCCAACCTCCTGCGGCTGAGCGGGCGCCGCGGAGCCGGGGCACCGCTGCGTGCAGGGCTCTCACGAGCTTGCTGTGAGTGCCAAGTCGATGGTTGAGGCGTGCCGTTCCAACCACGCCTCACGGCGCTTGATCTCGTCTCCGACGCCGTCTCGCCACACTGCACTATCAGCGGGATGTGGTGCCAACACGCCCTCCCCAGTCGATATCGGTCCGCCTTCGGCGGGCTGGCCGCGGCGTAGCACCCGCAAAGCGGGGCCCCGGCGCTCAGACCTCGTACCGGGCCACCGCGTCCTCGTTCCAGCTGATGCCCAGACCCGGGCCGGCGGCCGTGACGTAGCCGTCCACCGGGCGGCACGGGTCGATGAGCACGGCGCCGGCGATGTCCAGGTACTCCAGCCAGTCGGCGGTCGGGGTCACCGCCAGCAGGTGCGCGCTCGGCTCGACGAACAGATGACTCGACACCGGCAGCGACGCCGCCTGCGCCTCGCCGGCCGCCTGCATCCAGCCGGTCACCCCGCCGATCTTCATGACGTCCAGCATCGCGAAGTCGCAGGCCCGCGCGGCCACCGCCGCCGACAGCCCGCGCGGGAACCACCAGTTCTCCCCGGTCTGGATGCGAGCGTCGGCGTGCCGCCGCACGTAGGCGTGCCCCGCCAGGTCCTCGGCGGCCACCGGCTCCTCCACCCAGTACAGGTCGAACTCGCGCAGCCGCCGGATGCGCCGGCACGCCTCGGGCGGGTCCAGGGACTGGTTGTAGTCGATCATCAGCTCGACGTCGGGCCCGATGATGTCCCGTACCTGACCGACCGCGGCCACCTCATCGGCCGGGTCGGCCTGCCCAGTCTTGATCTTGATTCCGGTGAAGCCGCTGGCCACCGACTCGCGCAGCGCCGCTTCGTCGGCAACCGGGTCGACCATGCCGTAGCTGTCGTAGGCCCGCAGCGGCACCGGTTCGCCGCCGAGCAGCGCGGCCACCGGCTGGTCGGCCAGCTTGCCGAGGGCGTCCCAGAGAGCCATGTCGATGCCGGCGACGACCATGCCCAGCAGTCCCTGCAGGCCGAGCAGCCGGAACTTTCCGGCCAGCTCCCGCATCCGCTGGGCCGGCGCGAGCGTCCTGCCGACCAGCGTGGGGGCGATCGCCTCCGCGAGTGCCCGCAGCGGCGCCACGACCTCGGGCGCGTAGCCGAACACGTAACCGTGCCCGACCACGCCGGTATCGGTCACCACGTCCAGCAGCACCAGCGGCGAGACGGTCAGCGAGCCGGACGCGGTGCGCACCGGGCGGCTCATCGGTACCAGCACCGAGCGCGCGCGCAGCTCGGCGACAACGGGGGCGGCGGCCATGCGCCGAGTGTGCTCCCGGTGGCACGCGCGCGCCCTTCGGAACGGGTGCCCGGCGGGCTGTTCCCGACGCGGCGGAGCGGGCTTGCCCCGACCTGCTCAGCCGACGCGGCGGTTGTCGACCTGGTCGCGATCCCAGGCGATGCCCAGGCCGGGGCGGTCCGGGGCGACGGCGTGCCCGTCCACGATGCGCAGCTGTTCGGTGGTGATGGCGCGCAGCTGCGGGATGTGTTCCACGTAGCGGCCGTTCGGGATCGCCGCGACCAGGCTGACGTGGATCTCCATCAGGAAGTGCGGGCAGACCACGACGTTGAACGCCTCGGCCAGGTGCGCCACCTTCAGCCACGGCGTGATGCCGCCGATCCGGGAGACGTCCACCTGCACGATGCCGGCGGCGCCGCGCTGCAGGTACTCCCGGAAGTGCCCGAGCGAGTACATGGACTCCCCGACGGCGATCGGGATCCGGGTCGCGGCGGCGAGGCGCTCGTGGCCGGCGACGTCCTCGGCGGGCAGCGGCTCCTCGAACCAGGACAGGTCGTAGGGCTCCAGCAGCGCGGCGCGCCGGATCGCCTCGGGTGCGGTCATCGACTGGTTCGCGTCGACCATGATGTCCATGCCGGCACCGACGGCGCCACGCACCGCGCGGATCCGCTCGGCGTCCTCGGTCCCGGACGGCTTGCCGACCTTCAGCTTGACGCCCGGCCAGCCCTTCGCCCGCGACTCGAGCGCACCGGCGACCAGCTCGTCCTGGTCCAGGTGCAGCCAGCCGCCCTCGGTGTCGTAGAGCGGCACCGACTCCCGGTACCCGCCGGCCAGGCGCCACAGCGGCTCACCGGCCCGCAGGCAGCGCAGGTCCCACAGCGCCAGGTCGGCGGCGGCCAGGGCGAGCGCGGTGAGCACCCCCACGCTGGTGGCCCTGGTCGAGTCGTAGAGCGCCCGCCAGGCCGCCTCCACGTCGCGGGCGTCCCGGCCGAGCAGCACCGGCAGCAGGTGCTCACGCAGCATCGACAGCACCGCCCGGCCACCGGTGCCGATCGTGTACGAGTACCCGGTGCCGGTCAGCCCGTCCGAGGTGGCCAGCTCGACGAAGATCGTCTCCTGCTTGAGGAAGCTCTGCATCGCGTCGGTGCGGACCGTCTCGACCTCGATGTCCACCAGGTAGGCGTCCGCTTTCACGATCCGAGCCACCCGAACCACCTCGCAAAGATCCTATAGGATCGACAGCTCACGAGACGCAGGATGCTCCAGGAGATGCCGTGACCGCAACCCCGGGTCCCGGCGCCGGCGAAGAAAAAGTACGTGTTCGGACAATCGGGTAACACATTCTTCACGACGTTTACCTAGTGTGAAGCCGGGAGTCGACGGGCTCGCGCGCCGCGGCTTCCCGCAGCCGCCACGGCGGGGGCGGTCCTGTCATAGCAGTCCCTCGGCAGCGAGGAGTCAGCATGTTGACCAACCGAAAGTCGCTCTGGTGGCTGCTCGGCCCGCCGGTGGTGTACCTCGCCGCGCTGCCACTGGCCAACCGGGTCGAGCCGATCGTGCTCGGCCTGCCGTTCCTGATGTTCTGGCTGGTCGTCGCGACGCTGCTCTCGCCGCTGTTCGTGTGGCTCGCGGCCAAGGGCGACCCGGTGTGGGCCGCTGCCCGGCGCGCGGAGCGTGCGCAGGCAGGCAAGCCGTGAACAACGCGGCCGTCTCGATCGGCATCCTGGCGCTGTTCCTGGTCGCGGCCGTGGTGCTGGGCATCCGCGCCGCGCGAGGGCAGGACAAAGTGGACCTCGCGGAGTGGTCCATCGGCGGCCGCAGCCTGGGCATCGTGATGACTCTGGTGCTGATGGCCGGCGAGACGTACACCTCGTTCAGCTACCTCGGCGCCGCCGGCTGGTCCTATACCTACGGCGCCTCGGGGCTCTACCTGGTCGCCTATCTGAGCATCGGCATGGCGGTCAGCTACCTGGTCGGGCCACTGCTGTGGGGCTATGCGCACCGGCACGGCCTGCACAACATCACCGACCTGGTTGCGCACCGGTTCGCCGCGCCCTGGCTGGGCGCGGTCGTCGCGGTGGTCGCCACGGTCTTCCTGCTGCCCTACATCCAGCTGCAGATCACCGGCATGGGCACCGTGGTGGCCAGCGTCAGCTACGGGGCGATCGGGCTGGGCTTGTCCTACCTCGTCGCGTTCCTCATCTCCGAGGTGTTCATCCTGGCCAGCGGCCTGCGCGGCAGCGCCTGGGTGTCCGTGCTCAAGGACATCACCGTGGTGGTCACGCTGGCCGTCGTGTTCGTCTACGTACCGCTGAAGTTCTTCGGCGGCTACGGCGAGCTGATGAACCGGCTCATCACCGAGCGGCCGGCCTGGCTCACCCTGCCCGGGCCCAAGGGCGATACCTACGGCATGGCCTGGTTCATCTCGACCGCGTTGCTGAACGGCGCGGTCTACAGCGTGCTGCCGACCTCGGTGGCCGGGTTCCTGGGCGCCCGCTCGGCCCAGACGCTGCGCCGCAACGCGATGATCCTGCCGTTCTACCAGCTGCTGCTGTTCATCCCGGTGCTGCTCGGGATGGCCGCCACGTTCGTCGTGCCCGGGCTCAAGAACTCCAACCTGGCGATGTTCGAGATGATCCGCGCGGAGATGCCGGCCTGGCTGCTCGGCGTCATCGGAGCCGCCGGCGCGCTGTCCGCGATCGTGCCGATGGCGGTGTTCATGCTGGTCATCGGGACGATGTGGAGCCGTTCGATCCTCGGCCGGCACCCGCGAACGGCGGGTCGCCAACGCCAGCTCGCCCAGCTCGTCACCCTGGTGGCCGGCCTCGTCGCGCTGGGGATGACCTTCCTGTTCCCGAACGTGCTGGTCCGGCTCTCGGTGATCTCCTACGAAGGGATCGCCCAGCTGCTGCCACTGGTCGTCCTCGCGCTGCTGTGGCGGCGGATGTCGATGGTCGGCGCGGTCGTCGGCATGTCCGTCGGGATCGCGGTCGTGCTGGCGCTGGTGATCACCGGCAACGACCCCTGGTCCGGTATCAACGCTGGCGCCATCGGGCTGGTGGCCAACCTCGCGATCACCTACGTCGCCACGCTGCTCAGACCCGACAACCCCCCGGACGACCGGATGCCCGTCCCCGAGTTCGACACCGGGCTCCCCCGGTCCGTCACGGCGGCCGCCCGGCCCGACGGCGACCTCTGATGAGCCTGCCACCACACCACCGCTGGAGGAGTAGTCGATGACCGAGACCACCCAGGCCACCCGTCTCGCGGACCTGTCCGCCGGTGAGCTGCTCGAGGGCTACCGCGCGAAGCGGTTCTCCCCGGTCGAGGTCCTGGACTCGGTGCTCGACCGCGTCCAGGCCGACGAACCGAGGGTGCGGGCCACCTATGCGCTCGACTCGGACGGTGCCAGGGCGGCCGCCGCCGAGTCGGAGCGGCGCTGGCGCCAGGGCACCCCGGTCGGCGCCCTGGACGGGGTTCCGGTGACGCTCAAGGAGAACATCGCCACCCGGGGCACCCCGATGCCGGCCGGCACCGCCGCCACCGTGTTGCGGCCGATGCCGGCGGACGCCCCCACCGCCGCGCGACTGCGCGAGAGCGGCGCGGTGATCTTCACCAAGACCACCATGCCGGACTACGGCATGCTCGGCTCGAGCCAGTCCAGCTTCCACGCGGCCACCCGCAACCCGTGGGACCCGACCCGGACCCCCGGCGGTTCCAGCTCCGGCGCGGCGGCGGCCGCCGCGGCCGGCTACGGACCGCTGCACCTGGGCACCGACATCGGCGGCTCGGTCCGCCAGCCCGCCGGCTGGTGCGGCATCGTCGGACTGAAGCCGACCTTCGGCCGGATCCCGGTCACCCCGCCGTACCAGGGCCGGGTGATCGGCCCGATGACCCGCACCGTCGCGGACACCGCCCGGCTGATGTCGGTGGTCGCGGTACCGGACGCGGCCGACCACACCGCCCTGCCCGCGCTGGCCGCCGACTGGCCGAGGGGTCCCGGTGAGGTGCGCGGCCTGCGGCTCGGGCTGATGACCGACGCCGGGCCCGGCCTGCCGGTGGACCCGGAGATCCGGGCGGCGCTGGAGGCGGCCGGCGCGGCATTCGCGGCGGCCGGCGCGCTCGTCGAGCCGGTGTCCCCGTTCCTGACCAGGGAGATGCTGGACGGGATGGACCGGTTCTGGCGGGCCCGGTCCTGGACGGACATCAACGCGCTGCCCGAGGAACGGCGCGGCCTGATCCTGCCTTACATCCTGGAGTGGGCGGCCGGCGGTGAGCACCTCAGCGGCGCCGAGGTGTTCCACGGGTTCAGCCAGATGGACGCGATGGCCGTCGCCGCCGACCGGGCGCTGCACGACCTCGACTACCTGCTGCTGCCCACCGCGCCGATCCCGGCGTACCCGGTGGAGCTGCCCGCGCCGCTGAACGACCCGGCCCGCCCCTTCGAGCACATCACCACCAGCCTGCCGTTCAACATGTCCGGCCAGCCGGCGCTCTCGATCAACTGCGGGTACACCTCCGGCGGCCTGCCGATCGGGCTGCAGCTGGTCGGCCACCGGTTCGACGACCCCGGTCTGCTGCGCCTGGCCTTCGCCTACGAGCAGCTGCGGCCGGCCGGGCGCCCCTGGCCGGCCGTCTGACCCCGCGGCGGCCCGGCCAGCACCTCGTGAGTGGCGAGTGGTCCGCCCGAACCACTCGCCACTCACGGGTACGGGCGGCCGCTCAGCTGCCGGAGGTGGCCCGGGAGGAGAAGCGGTCGGCGAACCGCGCGGTCAGCTCCGGCCACACCACCGGGTCGTGGCCGGGGATCAGCGGGTAGCCCTTCTCGGCGGCGATCGCCTTCAACCGGCGGATCGGCTCCACCGTCTCCGACGGGTGCACGTGCACGGTGCCGCCGATCGGCAGCTCGTGCTCGATGTTCTCGGTGAGGTCGGCGGCGTCGAAGGCGAACACGTACCCGCCGCCGCCGATCGAGTCGTCCAGGTCGACCACGAAGCTCTGGTGCCCCGGGGTGTGGCCGGCGGTGAGCACCGCGGTCACCCCCGGCGCGATCTCGGCGTCGCCGTCGGCCAGTCGCCAGTCGTGCGCCGGGTCGTCGAAGTCGACCCGGTAGATGGCGTGCCGCTCGGGGTCCGGATGGTCGGAGAGGCCGTACTCCAGCTCGCGGCGCTGGGTGTGCACCGGCACCCGTCCGGCGAACAGCTTCAGGCCGCCGGCGTGGTCGAGGTGCAGGTGGCTCAGCCCGACGGCGTAGATCTCGCCGATGTCGATCCCGACCGCGTCCAGCGCCTCCTCGATCGGCTCGCCCGGGCCGGGCAGCACCGCCCGGTAACCCTCCCGCCCGTGGTAGCGGCGACGCAGCGCCAGGTCCCTGATCAACGCGGTGTTGAACCCGGTGTCCAGCAGCAGCCAGCCGCCGTCACAGCGCAGCAGCACCCCCGGCACCGGCTCCCGGAGCCGCTCGTGCTCCGGGGCGCCGTACACCGACACCGACTTCGGCAGCTCCTCCCAGCCGAGGGTGAGCAGCACGATTTCCCGCACGCCGGCCATCACGCCGCCAGCGGGCTGAAGATCAGCGTGGTCGGGGCCGCCACGTTGTGCGCCTGCTCCACGTTCTTCAGCCAGGTCTGGGTGACCATGAAGTCGTTGCGGTAGGTCACGTTCAGCCAGCAGCCGGTGGCGATCGCCGCGTCCCCGATCTTGACGTAGGCGGCCGGGTCGCCGGTGGCCAGCGCGCCGGGCAGCAGGTCGCTCACCGACGGGCTGGAGCAGTGCAGGTAGTTCAGCCCGCCGTCCTTGTCGTAGAGGATGTGCGACCAGGTGTACGGGTTCGCCGCGTCCGGCCACATCTCGGTGAACAGCACATCCGGCGCGCCGGACAGGTCGTTCACCCAGCCGAACACCTGCGAGGTGGGGTAGCCCTGCACCTTGACGGTGAGGCCGTCGGCCTGCAGGTCGGCGGCGACGATGTTGGCCATCTGCTGGTCGTCGGGCTGGCTGGTGTCATAGCCGAAGGTCAGGGTCCGGGCGGTCGGCGGCAGTGCGGCCACCACCGCCGCCAGCTTGGTCGGGTCGTGGGAGACGTTCTGGACGTCCGGCACGCCCTTGATCAGGCCGGGGCCGTAGGTGCCGGTGGCCACCGTGCCCCGGCCGCTGAACACCTGGTCGGTGAGCGCCTTGATGTCGATCGCCTGCAGCAGCGCGACCCGCGTCGCCTGGTCCTTCAGCGTGGCGCCGTTCGGGTTCAGGTAGATCTGGCTGGTCTCGAAGGTCGGCAGCGAGTAGTGCGCCGCCGTGGTGCTGCCCAGGTAGGACTTGACCGCCGGGGCGTTCAGGTCGTGCATGATCGCGGCCAGCTGGCCCTGGTTGAACTCCAGCTCCTGGGTGGACAGGTCGGCGATCACCGGCATGTCGATCTCCTGGAAGTACGGCGCGGTACCCCACCAGCCCGGGAAGGCCTTCAGCTGGTAGCTCTGCCCCACCAGCGCCTGGGTCAGCGTGTAGGCGCCGGTGCCCAGGTCGTGGGTGCGCAGGTAGGTCTGGTCGTTGTCGGTGCCGGCGTTGGCCTTCAGGCCGGTCGGGCTCATCATCTTCGGCCCGTACGGTGCGGCGAGGTAGTCCAGGAACGCCGAGTTCGGCTGCTTGAGCCGGATCACGACCTCGGTCGGGCTGGGCGTCTCGACCGACGCCACATCGGAGACCATGTACGCCGGACCGCCGTTGACGGCGGCGCGCCGGGCGAACGACGGGGCCACCGCGGCGGAGGTGAACGGGGTGCCGTCGTGGAAGGTCACCCCCTGGCGCAGGGTCAGGCGGTAGCTGAGCTTGTCCGGCGACTCGGTCCAGGCGGTGGCCAGCGCGCCGACGATCGTCGGGGTGGCGGTGCCCAGCTGGTAGCTCAGCAGCCCCTCGTAGGTGTTGAGCGTCAGTGCCAGCCCCTGGCCGGCGTAGTAGACGTCCGGGTCCGGCGGTTGCCCGGGGTCCTGCAGGAAGGACAGGTGCAGCACCCTGTCGGTCGGCTTGGCGCTGTTCACCTGGGCGCCGCCGCCCCCGCCTCCCCCGCCGCCGCAGGCAGCGAGCAGCAGCACCAGCACGCCGGTCAGCACACCGGTCAGCCCTGTGGTCAGCGTTCCGATCAGACGCCGCCCGCCCGGCCGGGTCATGACGCCACCTCGGCGAGCTCGCTGTGCTGCTCGCGGATCGCGGCCAGCACCTCGTCGCAGCGGCGGCGCGCGCCGGTCTGCAGGTACTCCATCGCGTTGAGGGCGGCCGCGTGCGCCGGCTCGCTGGAACCGCCCACACAGTCCTCCACCACCCGCACGTGGAAGTCCCGCTGGTGGGCGTCGGCGAACGTGTAGTGCACGCACACGTCGGTCAGCCCGCCGACCAGGATCAGCGTGCGCACCCCGAGCCCGCGCAGCACGATCTCGAACTCGGTACCGATGAACCCGGAGTAGCGGCGCTTGACGATGTGGAACTCGCGGCCGTCGTCCGCCAGCGGGCGCAGCGTCGGCCAGAGCTCGGTGGTGACGTCGCCGTCCAGGCAGTGCACCCCCTCGGCGCCGTCCAGCTCGCGGCCGAAGTCGACGCCGCTGCGCCGGTGCACCTCCTGGAAGAACACCACCGGCAAACCGACCTCGCGGGCCGCCCCGAGAAGCCGCTCGACCCGGGCGATGCGCTCGGCCGCCCCGGCCATGTGCGAGATCCCGGTGGTCTCGTAGGGCTGGTCGGAGCTGCGTTGGATGTCGACCACGATCAGCGCGGTCCGGCCGACGAGCAGTGGTGGTGCGGGCATCTGCTTCTCCTAGAACTTCGGGGTTGCCGGGGCTGGGGCTGGGGTCGCTAGCTAGGGCTCAGGGGTCCGGCAGGTCCGGGCGCTGCCGGTGCCGGCCGATCGGGGGTCCACGTAGTCGGGCTGGGTGAGCCCGAGACGACGCATGGCGGTACCGACCAGCGCCTCGCGCAGGCACCGGTGCGCGAGCAGCGCGGTGATGCTGTTGCCCGAGTCGTACGGCGGGCTCACCTCCACCACGTCCATGCCGACCAGGCCCACCTCGGCGGCCAGTCGGCGCACCGCGCGCAGCATCTCGCCGCTGGTCAGCCCACCCGGCTCGGGCGTGCCGGTGCCGGGTGCGAACGCCGGGTCGCAGGCGTCCACGTCGACCGAAAGGTAGAGGTAGTCGGCCTGGTCCAGCGCCTCGTCCAGGGCCCGTTCGAGCACCACGTCGAACCCGTCGCGGCGGATCTCGGCCATGAAGTGGGTGCGCAGCTCGTTGGTCTCCATCCAGTCCAGCGTGTCCGCCGGCGGCCAGTAGCCACGCAGGCCGACCTGCACGAAGTTGCGCCCCGGCACCGCGCCGCTCTCGATCAGCCGGCGCATCGGGGTGCCGTGTCCGGCGAGGTTGCCGCGCATGTCCGGCGCGGTGTCGGCGTGCGCGTCGAAGTGCACGATGCCGACCTTGCCGTGGCCGTAGTGGTCGGCGACGGCGGTCGCGGTCGGCCAGGTGATGCCGTGGTCCCCGCCCATGATCAGCGGGATCGCCCCGGTGCCGACGATCTCGGCGATGAACTCGCGGATCGCGTCGAAGGTGCCGTCGGTGTTGCCGGGCAGTACGTCGGAGTCGCCGTAGTCGCAGACCGTCAGGTGCTCCAGCGGGTCGACCCGCACGTCCAGGTGCGGCAGCGAGACCCCGTACCCGCCCACGTAGTCGCAGGACCGGATCGCCTGCGGCCCGAGGTGGGTGCCGGAGCGCGCGGTCACGGTGCCGTCCCAGGGCACCCCGCACACGGCGGCGTCCATCTTGCCGGCCCGCAGGTCGGCCGGGGTCAGGCAGACCGGCAGCTTCATGAACGTCTGGATGCCGGTGACACCGAGCTCGCGGTCGGTGCGGTTGACGTACATCGGCCCGGGTACGCGGGCCGGCTTCCCGGGCTCGGACTTCCCGGGCTCGGACTTCTCGGGCTCGGACTTCTCGGGCTGTTCAGACATCGATCCTCGGATCCGCCAGCGACTGCAGGATGTCCACCACGGTGTTGATCAGCACGTAGCCGGCGCCGAGCAACAGCGTCACGCCGGCGATCGCCGGGAAGTCGTCCACCGGCAGGCTCTGCGAGGTGTACTGGCCGAGACCCGGCCACGCGAAGATCGACTCGACCACCAGCACCCCGGCGAACAGCAGCCCCACCTGCAGACCGGTCATCGACAGCGCCGGGCCGGCCGAGTTGCGCAGCACGTGCTTGGCCAGCACCACCCATTCCCGCAGCCCCTTCGCGCGCGCGGTACGGATGTAGTCCTGGCTCATCGTGGTGATCAGGCTGGAGCGCAGCACCCGCCCGATCGAGATCGCCGGCCCGGTCGCCACCGCCAGCGCCGGCAGCAGCAGGTGCCGCAGCGCGTCGAGGAACACCCCGGGCTGGCCGTGCAGCACCGCGTCCACGGTGAGCAGGTGCGTCGGACCACCACTGGGCGGCGACCCCGTCAAGCGCCCGGTGGCCGGCAGTATCCCCAGGTACTTGTAGAAGACGATGATCCCGCCGATGGCCAGGAAGAACGCCGGCGTCGAGCCACCGAGCAGCAGCACGAACCGCAGCACCCCGGCCCCCGGCCAGTTCAGCGTGGTCGCCACCGCGAGCAGCACCGCCAGGACCAGCGCCAGCAGCAGCGCGAACGCCGCCAGCTCGACGGTGGCCGGCAGGAACGTGCGCAGGTCCGTCGCGACGGGTGACCGGGTCCGGTAGGACACCCCGAGGTCGCCGTGCGCGACCCCCACCAGGTAGTGCCAGAACTGGGTCGGGACCGGTTGGTCCAGCCCGAGCTTGTGCCGTTCGATCGCGATGGCCTGAGGGCTGGCCCCCGGGCCGAGCATGGTGTGCACCGGGTCCGACTTGGACACCCGCTGCAGCCCGAACAGGGCGGCGCTCAGCGCAACCATGATCACTACTGCGGCGACCAGTCGCTTGGCGACGAGAATCAACACGGGGCGGCTCCGGCTGGGGCGGGGATCAACGGCGGGTGGGTGGGGAGGAACAGCGCGGTCAGCGTTGAGCGAGGAGGTTTCGGATGCCGTCGCCGGCGACGTTCGCGGCCAGCGCCAGCAGCGCCACCGCGATCCCCGGCATCACCGGGATCCACCAGTCGTAGAGCAGGTAGCTGAGGTTGCGGGCGGTGTCCGCGCCGAGCTCGGCGGCCGGCGCCGACTGGCCCAGGCCCAGGAACGACAGCCCGGACAAGGTCAGGATGAGGTTCCCGATGTCCAGGCTCGCGGTCACGAAGATCGCCGGCACCGCGCCGGGCAGCAGGTGGCGCACCGCGATCCGCCAACCGCCGCTGCCGGACAGCCGGGCCGCCTCGACGTGCGGCCGGGCCGCCAGGGTGCGTATCTCACCGCGCACGATCCGCGCGTAGAACGGCCACCAGACCACCGACACCGCGATCAGCGTGTGCAGCAGGCTGGGACCCAGCGCCGCGACCACCGCGATGGCCACGATCGGCGCGGGCAGCGCCAGGAACCCGTCGGTGATCCGCATCAGCAGGTTGTCCACCCAGCCGCCCACCGTGCCGGCGAGCAACCCGATCGCCCCTCCGAGCAGGACGCCGAGCGCGACCACCCCCAGCGCCGCGAACCACGAGGCGCGGATGCCGTACAGCACCCGGCTGAGCACGTCGCGCCCGACGCTGTCACTGCCGAGTAGAAACCCGCCCTGCAGCGGCGGCAGCTCGGGGGTGCCGACCGGGGTGAGTGGGCTGTGCGGCGCCAGCACCGGCGCGGCCAGCGCCAGCACCGTGACCAGCACCAGCAGGCCGGCGGCGGCCAGGTCACGGCGGCTGGCGGCCCGGGCCGCGGCGCGGACGCCCGGGCGCCCCCACCGGCGGCCGATCGTGGGCTGGAATGCTTCGGCGACGGCCATCAGGACGCCCTCCCCACCTGGATACAGGCCACCCGGCGGCCGGACCCGAGGCCGTCGCGGGGTGGCGACAGCTCGAGCGGCACGTCCAGCTCGGGTTGGCTGCAGGCCTCGACGGCGATCGGGCAGCGCGGGTGGAAGTCGCAGCCCGGCGGCGGCGCCAGCGGGCTGGCCGGCTCCCCGAGCACGGCGGGCGGGGCCACCCCGAAGCCGGGCACCGCGCTGATCAACGCCTGGGTGTAGGGATGCCTCGGCGCGGCGATGAGCTCCTCGGCCGGGCCGATCTCCACGATCCTGCCGAGGTACATCACCGCGATCCGGTCCGCGACGATGCGCGCCACGGACAGGTCGTGGGTCACGAACAGCACCGCCATGCCGAGCGAGCCGCGCAGCTCGCGGATCAGGTTGAGCACCGACGCCGCGAGCGAGACGTCCAGCGCGCTGGTGGGTTCGTCGCAGAGCAGCAGCCTCGGCGGCACCACGGTGGCGCGGGCCAGCGCGACCCGTTGGCGTTGCCCGCCGGACAGCTCCCCGGCCCGCACGTCGGCCACCGCCTCGGGCAGGCCGACCTTCGCGAGCGCCGCCACCACCCGGTCCCGCCGCGCCGAGCTGGTCAGCTTCTCGTGCCGCAGCCGCTCGCCGATCAGCGCGCCGACGGTCAGCCACGGGGTGAGCGACGCGCCGGCGTCCTGGAACACCATCTGCGGCGGCGCGCCGTCGGCGAGCACGACCTCACCGCCGCCGTCCGCGCGTTCCAGCCCGGCGATCACCCGCAGCAGCGTCGACTTGCCCGAGCCGCTCTCCCCCACCAGGGCCACCGACTCGCCCTGGGCGATGTCCAGCGACACCCTGCGCAGCGCGGCCAGCCGGCCCTTCGGCCCGAGTGAGCGGCCGACCTTGACCCGGAACGTCTTCTCCACCCGCCGCACCGTGGCCGCGTCGGACTCCGTGGCGGCCGAGGCGGTCACCGGGGCGATGGGCACGGCGGGGGTCACCGCGGCGGCCAGCCGGCGCACGCTCGAGAGGTCGGCGATGCAGGCCCGCAGATGGGTGGCGTCGGTACCCTCGTCGGTTTCCACCGGCACCGGCTCGGGGAGCTGTTCGAGGCAGGCGTCGGTTGCCTGCGGGCAGCGCGGCGCGTAGGCGCAGCCGGGCGGCATCCGGGCCGGGTCCGGCGGCGCCCCGGCCACCGTCATCAGCTCGCTGGCCCGATCGGTGTGCAGGGACAGCCGCGAGCGCATCAGCCCGGCGGTGTAGGGGTGCGCGGGCTCGCTCAGGACGGCGGCGGTAGGCCCCAGCTCGGCGAGCCGCCCGGCGTACAGCACCGCGACCCGGTCGGCCACCTGCGCGGCGACGCCCAGGTCATGGGTGATCATCAGCACGCTGCAGCCGAGCTCGTCACGCAGCGTCCGCAGCAGGCTGAGCACCTGCGCCTGGACCGTGACGTCCAGCGCGGTGGTCGGCTCGTCGGCGATCACCAGCTCGGGGTTGCCGGCGACCGCCATCGCGATCATCACCCGCTGCCGTAGACCGCCGGAGAGCTCGTGCGGGAAGCTGTTCATCCGCCGCCGGGCGTCGGGCACGCCGACCAGGTCCAGCAGCCGGATCGCCTCGTCCGCGCCGCCGGCCGCCTCGATCACCTGCCGACCCACCCGCATGGTCGGGTTCAGCGAGGTCATCGGGTCCTGGAAGACGGCGCCAAGATGGGCCCGCCGGTTCGCCCGCCGGGCCTCCGCGTCGCTGGTCAGCATGTCGGTGCCGGTGACCCGCAGCCGGCCCTGCAGCTGCGGCTGGGAGGTCGCGGGCAGCAGACCCAACATGGCCAGGCTCAGCACACTCTTGCCCGAGCCCGACTCGCCGACCAGGCCGAGGATCTCGCCGCGCTGCACCTGCAGGTCGACCCCGCGCAGCACGTCGAACCGGCGGCCGCCCCGGCTCAGCGAGACCCGCAGGCCGGTCGCCTCGACGACAGCGTCCCCGGCACGGGCGGTGGTGGTCGGTTCAGTGGGGATCGAGCGCTGGCCGGCGGTGTTGAGATCAACCACGCGTCCTCCGCGAACTCACGTCGGCAACGCGGGAGCAGCCGACTAGGGCTTCTCCCGGGCTTTTATCCCGCCGTGGAACGGGGAGGAACCCCGCCTGTGTCTCTCGGACCAGTCCCGCCGCGACCCCTCGTCGCGGCGACGGAACCCTAGACACGCCTCACGCTCGGTGAGTCCCGCTTAGCACACCCTTCGCGGATGACCCGGGCTTTCCCGGTTCGTATCGGCTGTGTGAACAGGGACCCCATTGGTGCACTCGCGTTGCTCTAGGACTCATTCCCTGAGGATCTCTCCGCGTCACGCGCGCTCCCGTTGCCTGGCTTCCTGGCCGAAGCTGGACAGGGCCAGCGCGCCGTCGGGCAGGGTGAGCTCGCCGGCGGCGATGCGCCGTTTCAGGTACCCGAAACTCTGGGCGGTCTGCGCGAACAGGTGCTCGCCGGCCAGCACGGCGGGGCGCGCCGGCCGGCCCGACCGGACGAACCGTGCCAGCGGCGCGACGGTCGTGTCGTAGTCGACACAGAAGAACAGCGGGAACGAGTACCGCTCCTCGCGCACCTTGCGGACCCGGTGCGTGGTCGCCACGAACTCACCGTTCGTCCAGGTCTCCAGCATGTCGCCGATGTTGAGCACGAACGCGTCCGGCCGGGGCGGCACGTCGATCCAGTCGCCGGCCCCGTTGAGCACCTCGAGCCCCGGCGCGGTCGGCTTGAGCAGGGTGAAGCACTCGTAGTCGGTGTGCGCACCGATGCCGACGCTGTCCCTGGCGTCCGGCTCGAACGGGTAGTGGATGAGCCGCAGCTGGCTCGGTGGCTTGGTCACCACCCGCTGGAACGACTCCGGCGGCTCGCCAAGGGTGAGGGCGAACGCGGTGAGCAGCAGTCGCCCGAGGTCGAGCACCTCGGCGTAGTAGGCGCTCACGGCGGCGGCGAACCCGGGCAGCTCGGGCCACTGGTTCGGGCCGAGCAGCGGGTTCCCGGCGAGGTGGTCCGGGTCGTCGGCGGGCAGGTCGAGGCCGGTGTCGAAGGCCTCCTTGCGGTCCACCGTGCCGCCGCTGAACACCTCCTCGCCCTCCGGCACGTAGCCGCGGTGGCACCTCGAGTTGCCGATGTAGTGCCGCATCTTGGTCTCCAGCGGGAGCGCGAAGAACCGCTTGGTCGCCGACAGCAGGTCGTCGAAGAGCTCGGCCGCCACCCCGGTGCCGGTGAGGTAGCAGAACCCGACCTCCCGGCTGGCCGCCCCGAGCTCGTCGACCACCCGCCGCCGCCGGGTCGGATCGGCCGAGCGCAACCCGGATATGTCGATCATCGGTACCTCGGTGAAGGAACTGATCCCGCTCACCCGGTCACCTCTCCCTCTATGTCGGTCACGGTCCAGGCGCGCGACACGGTCCGCCCCGCCGCGGTGGGCTCCCTGGTCGTCACGGTGGCGCCGGCGACGGGATCGGCGGGCAGCGACAGGTTCAGCGCGGTGTGCTCGCGGTAGGGCAGCGTCGACGCCGCCACGGTCCACGCGCCGTCCCGGACCGCGCCGAGGGAGACCTCCACGTCGACCGCGTCCTGCGCCTCGGTGAGCGACCCGGCGGCGTCGACCACCTCGCGCAGCGGCCGAGGGTCGGTGAGCTCGCGGCGGCGCCCCCTGGCCCAGCCGAAGCTCGCCCCGACGCGCAGCACGCTCGCCCGGACGCCGGTCCCGATCTCCACCAGGGACAGCGACCACATCGGTTCGGCGGCCGCCGGTACCCGGAGCCAGTGCTCGACGTAGTTGGCGTACCAGCCACGCTCGACCAGGAACCCGTCCGCCTCGGTCAGGGTGCCGGCGTCCGGGTGCCGCGCGGGCGGGTGCAGATCGATGCGCCTCGCCCACTCGACGTGATCACCCGAGTCGGTCAGCTCGCCGGCGAAGGCCTCCTGGGTGGCCAGCCAGCGGACCTGGTCGCGACTGAGGTCCCGTAGCCGGCGCACGGCGTCGAACGGGGGCCGTCCGGGTGGTCGGCGCAGGTCGAGATAGTGCCGGGCGCCCTGCAGCCAGGTGACCTCGGTGCTCACGTCCTCGGCGCCGGTCCCGTCGACGAGCAGGGTGCGGCGCCAGGTGCCGGCGAGCCAGCCGAAGCCCGACCGCGCGGGGTCTGGCTGTCCGGGGTCTGGCTGTCCTGGGTGGCCGTTGACGGGGCGGACGGCTGTTCCGTCGCACACGGGCAGGCACCTCGGACTCCGTCGGGTAGGGCGAGGCTCATCGAAGCGGCGGACTGTGTCCGGCCAGGGTCGCCGCCGTGAACACCGCGTTGCGCCGGGTGCCAGCTACTGCCCGGCCCACCGACCCGGTCGAGCCCATCTACGCTGGCGACGGTGACCGCCCCAGTGATCGTCGCCGACGTGGTCCGGAACGAATTCGTGGAGGGCCACCACCACGGGTCGGTGGTGGTGACCGGGCCGGCCGGCACCGTCGAGTTCGCCGCCGGCGTGGTGGACCGGCCGATGTTCCCGCGCTCCTGCAACAAGCCGATGCAGGCCCTCGGCATGCTGCGCGCCGGGCTGGACCTGGACGGCGAGCTGCTCGCCCTCGCCGCCGCCTCGCACTCCGGGGAGGACTTCCACCTGGCCGGGGTGCGGCGGATCCTGGCCGGTGCCGGGCTGTCCGAGTCTGCGCTGCGGACACCACCGGCGTACCCGCTGGACGAGCGGGCCCGCGACGACTGGATCCGGGCCGGCCACCGGGTCGAGGCGATCACCATGAACTGCTCGGGCAAGCACGCGGCCATGCTGGCCACCTGCGTGGCCAACGGCTGGGACACCGACAGCTACCGCGACCCGGAGCACCCGGTGCAGCGGGCGATCCGGAGGGCGGTCGAGGACACCGCCGGTGAGCCGGCCGCGGCCATCGCGGTGGACGGCTGCGGCGCCCCGCTGCTGGCCATCAGCCTGGCCGGACTGGCCCGCGCCTTCGGCCGCCTCGCCTCGGCCGACCCGGCCACGTTCGAGGGCCGCATCGCCGACGCCTACCGGCGGCACCCGGAGTACGCCAGCGGCAGCCGGCGGGACGAGGCAGCGCTGATGCGCTCGGTGCCGGGCCTGTTCTGCAAGGGCGGCGCGGAGGCGGTCTACGCGGTCGGGCTCGCCGACGGCCGCGGCATCGCGGTCAAGATCGACGACGGCGCGTCGCGGGCCCGGGCGGTGGTGGTCGCGGCCACCCTGCGCTGGCTCGGGGTGGACAACGACGTGGTCCGGGCACAGCTCGAACACCCGCTGCTCGGTGGTGGCCAGCCGGTCGGTTCGGTCCGCCCGGCCGCCGAGCTCACCACCCTGCTCGGCTGACCTACTCCCTCGGCCGCGGCCACCGGCAGACCCCTCTCGCTACGGAGCGTGGCCGGCCCACTACATGACGTTCGTCTCACTGGCCACAATTCAACGAGGTGCTGGTCACAGCGAGCTGCGCCGGCGGCGACCGCTCAGGTATTTGTGGCGGTGTTGGGCGTGCCCCGAGCCGCCTGCGCACCCGGTGAAGGAGCCGCCGTGCTGCACGAGTTCCGCGTGGATCTGGGCGACCAGGAGCGACTGGCACTGGTCTTGGAGGCCTCCGCCGGCCTGTACGACCCCATCGAACTGCTCGAGGGCGAGCGCGAGGCGCACCGCCGCCTGTACAGCAACCTGGATGCCGAGCAGCAGGCCGTCTACGACGAGCTGCGCGCGGCCGGTGTCCTCGGATGATCGACCGCAACGCGGACATCGGCCGCCGCGTGTGGACCAGCTGCCCGGCCTGCGACGACGACCCGGGCTGGTGCTACCTGCTCGGCTACGAGGTCGGCAACATGTTCTGCCAGTGCCCGAGCTGCGCACACCGCTTCTGGTGGAACAGCGAGTTCGGGGTCGGCGGCGCTCCCGAGCGGCCGGCCAGCTGGTGGCCCCGGCTGGCGGGCTGAGCCGTCCGGTCCGACCCACCGCACGGCCGTGTGTTGACCGGCGGTGGTCCCGGCCGTTAGCGTGACCGGTGCTCGGTAGGAGCGTCGGTGTGTCGTAGTCCGTCGCCGCCCCCGCCCCGGGCGTTGTAGGTCTCGGTGTGATTTCGCCGCGGAGGCCAGGTTCATCACTCATGTCCCTGGTCGTGCCCGCATGCTCGCGGAACGCCCCCGTCCCCTTGGACTGGATCACCGATGACTTCCCTCCCCCGGTCACCGCTGCGCAGGTTCGTCACCGACGGACTGCGCGACACCATCGACACCTACACCACTGACACGCTGCCGCTGCACCGCTTCGCCTGGGAGCTCGACTCCCGGCTGGACACGCTCACCGAGCTGACCGGCCTGCCGCACTGGCGGACCCTGACCGCCCTGCGCGACGCGCAGCGGATCATCGCCGCGGTCGACGCCGAGGTGCGTGCCGCCGGCGGCACGGCCCTCACCGCCGCCGAGGAACACACCCTCACCGCGGCGGTGGCCTCCCTGCGCACCGCGCTGGCCCGGCTCGACCCACGGGACCCGGTCGACCCGCTCGACCCGGCCCGGCCGCTCCCGGTGGCCATCGCACCGCCGACCCGGCGCCGCACCCGGCCACGAGTCGGTGCCCGTCGGATCCTGGTCGCCTGACCGCGCCGGGGGTGCCGGCCGATGCGCGGCACCGCTCAACCGACGAGCGCCCGCAGCGCCGCCGCCGTCCGCGCGCCGCTGGTGAAGCCTCGGGTTCACCGGGTACACCGCCCCGGTGTAGCCGTGCTGGGCCAGGACGGCCTGCGGGATGCCGCTGATCACCTGGGCGTTGGCGGACGCGCCGATGATCGCGATCGACGCCGGCCGCAGCAGCGGGCCGAGGTCGGTGGAGCGGGCGGCGGAGGTGTCGGTCACGAGACCCTCCCGAGCGCCGCGCCGCCGAGCAGGTTGCGGGCGATCAGGAACCGGTGGATCTCGCTCGGCCCCTCGACCACCCGGGCCACCCGCAGGCCGCGGAACCAGTGCTCCAGCGGCAGGTCCATGGTCATCCCCATCCCGCCGGAGCCGGCTCGGGTGCCTGTTGTTACCGAACTGCACACCAGGCAGGTATTTCGGGCCGCCGGACCAGCACCACGTGCAGCTCGGTAACAAGGTGCTGCGCGACAGGCACCCACCCCGCGGATCGGCTCAGCGCGCCCAGCGCAGCACCAGCGGGTCGTGCCGGCGGGCGAGCTCGACCAGCCCGGAGCGGGTGCGCGGCGAGACGGGCCCCAGCGGCGCGCGGGTGCGCTCCGAGGCGATCACACCGCCCTCCGCGAGCAGGATCTTCTGGGCCCGCAGACCGCACTGCCGGTTCTCGAAGTGGATCAGGGGCAGCAGCCGCTCCCACGCGGTGACCGCCACGCCGCGGTCGCCGGCCAGGTAGCCACGCACGATCGCGCCCAGCTCGGCGGGCACCATCGAGCTGCACATGGTGCCGACCGCGCCGGCGTCCAGGTCCGGTATCAGGGTGACCGACTCCTCGCCGTCGAACGGGCCGGGCAGCGCGGCCCCGAGCGCGCTGACCAGCGCAGCCAGCTTCTCCGCCGCGAACGGCACCTCGATCTTGGCGTAGCGCACCGCCGGGACCTGCTTGACCAGGTCGACGAGCAGTTCGGTCGGGAGCGGCGTGCTGGACACCGGCGCGTCCTGCACCATGATCGGGATGTCGATCGCGGCGGCCACCGTCCCGAAGAAGTCGATCACGCTCGGGCCGGCGGCCGCGAGCGTCGCACCGAAGAACGGCGGCATCAGCATGACCATGTCGGCACCTAGATCCTGGGCCGCCCGGCTGCGCGCGGCGGCCACCCGCGCACTGAAGTGGCTCGTCGCCACGATCACCGGAACCCGCCCGGCGACGTGCTCCAGGATCGCGGCGCCGACCTCGTCCCGCTCGGCGTCGGTCAGCGAGAACTGCTCGGCGTAGTTGGCCAGCGCGCACAGCCCGTCGACGTCGCCGTCGATCAGGTAGTCGATCACCCGGCGCAGTCCCGGCAGGTCGAGCCCCTCGTCCTCCCGGAAGATCGTCGGAACGACCGGGACGACGCCGGTCAGACCGGCCCGAGCGTCAGTCCCAGCGCTGTTGTTCACGCGTGCTCCCGTGCGACGGACTCGGACATGTGCCGTCCAATCCGCTGTTCGATATTTCGAATGTAGTCCTGCTTGTCGAACATCGAGGGTAAAGTTTGCGGGAGCCCGACCGCAATGGCCGACTGCAAAGGCACCGCCGCCCGTGGAGGGACCATGACCCCAACACCGCCGACCCGAGCGCAGGCACCACGCCTCATCCGGCTCCAGCCGATCGACGACGTCGCCATCGCCGGCACCGACATCACCGCGGGCGCCCAGCTGGACAACGGCGAGCGGGCGCTCACCGCACGCGACGACATCGCCCGCGGCCACAAGATCGCACTGCGCGACCTGCCCGCCGGTGCGCGGGTGCTGCGCTACGGGCAGGTCATCGGCTTCGCCGCGCGGGACATCGCCGCCGGCGAACACGTGCACCTGCACAACCTCGAGTACCGCGAGTTCCAGCGGGACTACGAGTTCGCGGTGGACGCCAAGGTCGAGGAGCTGCTCGACGAGTCCGAGCGGGCCAGCTTCGACGGCTACCTGCGCTCCGACGGCACCGTCGGCACCCGCAACTACCTCGGGGTGCTGACCAGCGTGAACTGCTCGGCGACGGCGGCCAAGCAGATCGCGGCCCGGATGCGCTACTCCGGTGTGCTGGACGACTTCGAACACGTGGACGGCGTAGTCGCGCTGACCCACGGGCAGGGCTGCGGGATGGCACCCGACGGCGAGGGCATGGACGTGCTGCGCCGGGTGATGCGCGGCTACCTGACGCACCCGAACTTCGCCGGGTTCGTGATCCTCGGGCTGGGCTGCGAGGACAACCAGATCGCCGCGCTCACCCGGGACGTGCGGATCCGCGCCGACGTGCCGGTGTTCGCCAGCACCATCCAGGAGATCGGCGGCACCAAGAAGACGGTGGCCGCGGGAGTGGCCCGGCTGACCGAGATGCTGCCGGTCGCCGACCGGGCCCGCCGCACCAGGCTGCCGGCCAGCAAGATCATCCTCGGCACCAACTGCGGCGGCTCGGACTCCTACTCCGGGCTCACCGCGAACCCGGCGCTGGGCAACGCGGTGGACCGCCTGGTGCGCAACGGCGGCACCGGCGTCGTCGGCGAGACGCCGGAGATCTACGGCACCGAGCACATGCTGGTGCGCCGGGCCGCCTCCGAGAAGGTCGGCCGCAAGCTGCTCGAGCGGATCGACTGGTGGCGCGAGTACACCGCGCGCAACGGCGGCTCGATGGACAACAACCCGTCACCGGGCAACAAGGCGGGCGGGCTGACCACCATCCTGGAGAAGTCGCTGGGCGCGGTGGCCAAGGGCGGCACCACCACGCTGGTCGACGTCGTCGAGTACGCCGAACCGGTGACCACGCCGGGCTTCGTGTTCATGGACACCCCCGGCTACGACCCGGTCTCGGTGACCGGCATCGTGGCCGGCGGCGCCAACGTCGTCTGCTTCACCACCGGGCGCGGCTCGGCGTTCGGCTGCGCCCCGGTGCCCAGCCTGAAACTGGCCACCAACACCCCGCTCTACGAGCACATGACCGACGACATGGACATCAACGCCGGCGGCATCGCGGACGGCAGCACCACCGTCGAGGAGCTGGGCGCGGTGATCTTCGACCGGGTGCTCGCGGTGGCCTCCGGCGAGCCGACGAAGAGCGAGGCGCTGGACTACGGCGAGGAGGAGTTCGTGCCCTGGCACCTCGGCACCGTCATGTAACCCCGTCCCGGGGAGGTCAGGTAACCCCGTCCCGGCGAGTCGCTGGATTTCGCAGGGTGAGTCGCTAGATTTCGCACACCGCATCCGGAGAGGTGACCGCCGTGGTTCGGCTCACGCCCGCCGTACTGCGCGGCCTGGACGTCCTGGAGCTGTTCCTCGCCGAGGACGCCGCGCTGTCCGCGTCACAGATCACCCAGCGCACCGGGCTGCCGCGCACCACGGTGCACGAGCTGCTCGTCACCCTCACCGAGCGCCGCTACCTCACGCGCGACGAGCTGTCCGGGCACTACCGGCTCGGGCTGCGCCTCTTCCAGCTCGGCAACGCATACGGCGAGCGCTTCGACCTGGTCAAGGTCGCCACCGAGGTCGCCGAGCGCATCTGCGCGGAGTGCAACGAGACGGTGCACGTGGCCGTGCGCGAGGGCAGCAGCGTGGTCTACATCGCCAAGGTGGACAGCACCAGGGCGGTGCGCATGGTCTCCGCTGTCGGGCGCACCCTGCCGGCGCACTGCATGGCGGTGGGCAAGGCGCTGCTGGCCGACCTGACCGAGGCCGAGCTCGCCGCGCTCTACCCGCGACGGGCGAAGCTCGCCGCGCTCACCGAGCGCAGCATCACCAGCGTCGCCGGGCTGAGCGCCCAGCTGCGCGAGGTCGCCGAGCGCGGGGTGAGCCTCGAGGAGTGCGAGTCCAACGCCGACGTCTGCTGCGTCGGCGCGCCGGTGCGCGACCACCTGGACCGGACCGTCGCGGCGATGAGCATCTCGGTGCCGGCCAGCCGGTGGACCTCCGCCGGGCGTCCCGGCTGGGAGAGGCTGGTCATCGACGGCGCGCGCGAGCTGTCCAGGCAGCTAGGCCAGCGGGACCACTGAAACCCTGTCCAGCGGCGGCACCGTGCCAGACTGGCCGGGTGGCTCGGACCCAATCCGGCGAGTCGGTCCTGACCAGGGCCGTGCGGATCTTCGAGGCCTTCACGCCGGATGAGCCGGTGTTGTCGGTCTCCGAGATCGCGCGCCGGGTTCCGCTGCACATCGCCACCGCGTCCCGGCTGATCGGCGAGCTGGTCCGGCACGGGCTGCTGGCCCGCCAGCCGGACGGCCGGGTCCGGATCGGGGTGCGGTTCTGGGAGCTGGCTCAGCGGGCCTCCCCCACGCTCACGCTGCGGGATGCCGCCATGCCGTTCCTGGAGGACCTGCACGGGGTGATCGGGCACCACGTCCAGCTCGGCGTGCTGGACGGGGACCACGCGCTGTTCGTCGAGCGGCTGACCGCGCCCGGTGCGGTGGTCAACTACACCCGGATCGCCGGCCGGCTGAACCTGCACGCCTCCTCGTCCGGGCTCGTGCTGCTGGCGCACGGACCCGCCGAGCTGCAGGAGCGCATCCTGGCCGGCCCGCTGCCCAGCTACACGCCGAACACGATCACCACCCCCGACCGGCTCCGCGGCACCCTCGCGGAGATCCGCAAGGCCGGCTTCGCTCTGTGCGCCGGGCACATCCACCCGGACGCGACCGGGGTGGCGGTCCCGGTGCGGGGCGCCGACGGTCACAACGGCACCGACAGCCAGGTCGTAGCCGCACTGTCCGCGATCGTGCCCAACGACGGCAACGCCTACCAGCAGGTTCCGGTGCTGATGGCGGCCGCACGCGGCATCACCCGGACGTTGGCGGCCGCCCGGGTCCCGTCCGCGCCGCACCGTCGCGGTCCCGCTTCGTCTCTCAATGGTTGAGAGCGCTCTGTCCTGATACCCACGCGCCGGCAGACGCTCAGTGCCGAGCACCGAGGGAGGTGGCCGATGGTCGGTACCGAAACGGGCGCCGCGAACGTCGTGACGCTGCGGGTCACCGCCAAGACGGTCGTCGCGGACGGGGTCGCCAGCCTCGAGCTGGCGCACCCGGACGGCAGGCGGCTGCCGGACTGGACACCCGGTTCGCACATCGACGTGATGCTGCCCAACGGTCTGACCCGGCAGTACTCACTGTGCGGCGACCGGTGGGACTCGCACAGCTACCGGGTCGGGGTGCTGCGCGAGCCGGGCGGGCGGGGCGGGTCGGCGTACGTGCACGACGAGCTGCGCCCCGGCGACCTGGTCGGCGTCGGCGGGCCGCGCAACAACTTCCCGCTGGTGCCCGCGCGGCGCTACCTGTTCGTCGGCGGCGGGATCGGCATCACCCCGCTGCTGCCGATGGTGCACCAGGCCGACCTGCTCGGCGCCGACTGGCAGCTGCTCTACGGCGGGCGCCGGCGGGCGTCGATGGCCTGGCTGGACGAGTTGGCCCGCTACGGCGACCGGGTACAGCTGGTGCCGCAGGACGAGTCCGGGCTGCTCGACCTGGCCGGGTTCCTCGGCGCGCCGGGCCCGGGCGTGCGGGTGTACTGCTGCGGCCCGGCCCCGCTGCTCGCCGCGATCGAGGCCGCCTGCGCCTCCTGGCCGGCGCACTCACTGCGCACCGAGCGCTTCGTCGCCGCCGATCAGGGGGCGCCGGCGCGCACCGCCCCGTTCGAGGTCGAGCTGGCCCGCTCCGGTGCCACGGTCACCGTCACGCCGGGGGTATCGGTGCTGGATGCGGTGCACGCGGCCGGCGTCGACGTGCTGTCCTCATGCCGCCAGGGCACCTGCGGGACCTGTGAGACCACCGTGCTGGCCGGCGCCCCCGACCACCGCGACTCGATCCTGGAGGACGACGAGCGCGCGGAGGGCGACTGCATGTTCATCTGCGTGTCCCGCGCGCTCGACGACCGTCTCGTGCTCGACCTGTGAACCCGCCGACCCGCCACCCCTGGAGGCAACCGTGACCACCGCCACCAACCACACGGGCGTGCGGTCGAGACCGCCGACCAGCGACGTCGACCCGTTCGCGCACGACGTGCTGGAGGACCCGACGCCGATGCACACGGCGCTGCGCGAGGCCGGCCCGGTGGTGCACCTGACCCGCTACGACGTGTACGCGTTCGCCCGCTACGAGCAGGTGCACGCCGCGCTGGTCGACTGGCAGGAGTTCCAGTCCGCCGCCGGGGTCGGGCTGTCCAACTTCCGCTACGAGAAGCCCTGGCGCCCGCCGAGCCTGCTGCTCGAGGCCGACCCCCCGCTGCACGACGCCCCGAGCCGGGTGCTGCGGCAGGTCCTCGGGCCGCGCGCGCTGCACCGGCTCCGGGAGCGGTGGCAGACCGACGCCGAGGAGCTGGTCGAGCAGGTGCTGGGCGGCTCGGCCGGTCCGGTCGAGTTCGACGCGGTGCCGGTGTTGGCCGAGGCGTTCCCGCTGCGGGTGTTCCCGGACGCGGTCGGCCTGCCGCGGGACGGGCGGGAGCATCTGCTGCCCTACGGCGACCACGCGTTCAACGCCTTCGGCCCGGCCAACGACCTGGTGGCGAAGGGCGCACCGAGGGTCGCGGAGCACTCCGGCTGGGTGAACTCGGTGTGCGCCCGCGACGTGCTCAGCGCCGACGGGTTCGGCGCGCGCATCTGGGCCGCCGCCGACCGGGGCGACATCACGCCGGAGCAGGCGCCGCTGGTGGTCCGGTCGCTGCTGACCGCCGGTGTGGACACCACCGTGCACGGGTTGTCGGCCACCCTCTACGCACTGGCCGGCAACCCGGCGCAGTGGGCCCGGCTGCGCGCGGAGCCGAGGCTGGCCAGGGTCGCGTTCGACGAGGCGATCCGCTGGGAGTCCCCGGGACAGACCTTCTTCCGCACCACGACCACCGACGTGACCGTGGACGGCGTGCTTATCCCGGGGGGCAAGAAGATCCTGATGTTCCTGGCCGCCGCGAACCGGGACCCGAGACGGTGGGCGGACCCGGACAGTTTCGACCTGGGTCGCGACCCCTCCGGGCACGTCGGCTTCGGCATGGGCCTGCACCAGTGCGCCGGCCAGCACGTGGCCCGGCTGGAGTCCGAGGCGCTGCTCACCGCGCTGGCCCGGCGGGTGTCCGGGATCGAGCTCGCCGGCCCGACCCGCCGCCACCACAACAACACCCTGCGGGCCTGGGACTCCATCCCGCTCAGGCTGACCCGCTGACCGCCCGGCCCTCACCCCGGGAGAGCCTGTCCAGCCCGGGGTGCCCGGTGAGCAAACCGTAGCGCTCGAAGTGGGCCCGCTCGACGACGACGAACAACGCCGTCGAGGTGAAGCAGAGCAAGCCGTCGGCCCGCACGCCGCTGCCGGTCAGGTAGAGCTTGCGGCCCTCACGGCGTTCCAACCGCGCGGTGATCCGGTGCGACAGGCCGAGCGCGGTCGGGGCGTGATATTCGATGGTCAGGTTCCGGGTGACCGCTGGCGTGCCCACCACGTAGAGCATGAACCCGAACAGGTCGTCGCAGGCCGCCGAGACGGTGCCGCCGTGCGCGATCCCCGGCGCGCCGACGTGGCGGGGTTGGAACACCAGGTCGGTGTACACCTCGTCGCCGCTGCGCCAGACCTCCATCCGCAGACCCGAGGCGTTCTCCGGGCCACAGCCGTAACAGTCCGGGCTGTGCGGCGGGAGCAGCACCGGCTCCGACACGGGTTCCGGCACGGGTTCCGGCACAGTCACGGGCCCTCCTGGCGTGTTCGGCTCACGGTCTCTCCTCGACTCACCCGCCCGCGGGCAGCGGGAACGCGGCACACCATGGCTTTTCTTGACACGAACCACGGCTCTGTCAAGATACTGCCATGCCGGAGCGGGGTCAGCGCTTTCCGGGTGCAGCGCGGGCCCGGCTGCGCGACGCCATCCTGGATGCGGCGGCGCGCCTGGCCGTCGAGTCCGGCGCCCGCGAGGTGCGGATGGCAGACATCGCGGCCGCGGTCGACATCAGCCGGCAGACGCTGTACGCGGAGTTCGGCTCCAAGCAGCGGCTGCTGGCGGGCGTCGTGGTGCGGGAGACCGAACGGCTGATGGCCGCACTGGACACCGTGCTGGCCCGGCACCCGGCCGACCTCCGCGCGGCGGTGAGCGCGGGCTGCGCGTTCGTGCTGCGGCGCTCGCGCGGCGATGCACTGGTCAAGGCCATCATGTCCGGGCCCGATCCCCGGGAGCTGCTGCCACTGGTGACGACCGAGGCGGCACCGCTGACCCGGCTCATCTCCGCCACCTTCCGCGCGCACCTCACCCGGTGCGCCCCGACCGCGGCCCCGGAACGAACAGGACTGGTCTCGGACACGATCGCCCGGCTGGTCATCACCCACGTGCTCATGCCGGACCAGGCCGCCGAACTGGCCGGTGAGGCCATCGCCGAGGCCCTCGGCCCGTACCTGACTGCACTGGTCGGCACCCCGGATCGGTGAGCGTTCTCTACGCTCCCGGTGATGGAACGCCGCCAGTTGGAGTACTTCCTCGCGTTGGTCGAGCACGGCGGTTTCACCAACGCCGCGCGGGTGCTGCGGGTGGCCCAGCCGTCGCTCTCGCACGCCATCGCGGCACTGGAGACCGAGCTGGGCGGGCCACTGTTCCACCGGCTCCCGCACGGCGCGGTGCTGACGGCCGCGGGTGCGGCGCTCGTCGAACCAGCCCGTCAGGTCGGCCGGGACCTGGCCACCGCGACCGCGTCGGTGCGCGAGGTGCTCGGCCTGTCCGGCGGGCGACTGGACATCGTCGCGCAGACCACGCTGGCCGTCGATCCGCTGGCCGCGATGGTCGGACGGTTCGCCCGCCAGCACCCGAAGGTCGGGATCCGGGTGACCGACCCGGAGCGCGGGTCCGAGGTCGGCCACCTGGTCAGAACCGGTCAGTGCGAGCTGGGGCTGGTCAACGCGGCCGTACCGACACCCGAGCTGGACGGCATCGAACTGGCGGAGCAGCATCTGCTCCTGGTGCTGCCGCCGCGGCGGCCCGAGTCCGAGCCGCTGCCGCGGCCAGGGTCCGGCCCCGTGCCGGTCCGGCTCGCGGACCTGGCCGCACTGCGACTGGTCGCCACCCCGGACGGCACCGAGATCCGGGATGTACTGGCGGCCGCCCTGCTCGAGATCGGGCTCACGCTCAATGTCGCGGTGGAGACCGCGCACCGGGCCATGATCGTCCCGCTGGTGCTCGCGGGTGCCGGGGCGTCGCTGCTCCCCCGGTCCATGGCCGAGGAGGCGGCCGGCAAGGGCGCTGTGCTGTGCGCGACCGAGCCGGCACTGAGCTACCGGGGGCGGCTGGTGTGGCGGTCCGGCCCGCGCTCGCCGGCCGCGGACCGGTTCGTCGCGATGACCCGGGAGCACTACGCGGCCCGTTGACCCCGCTGGCTGGACCAGCACTGCCATAGACCAACTGAATGGGCTGCATCGAAAACCGGTCTCGGCCCCGTGGCCTTCGGCATTGCCCACACCGCCCGCCGCCACTCACTCTTTGTTCACGGCGTTTCCCCCGCCGGTCCCCCCTCAGGAACAGGAGCGCAGTGGCTGCGTCCCACCATTCAGCGGACCATCACTCAGCGGGCCAGCACTCCCACGGGCACGACCATTTCTGCGGCATCGACCACCACAGCGGCGAGTACACCGCCGAGCAGCGGGCCGATCTGGACCTGGTGCTGGCGTTCAACCGGCGGCTGGCGGCGGCGATCGACGAGTGCCGGGACGTCTCCGAGGTGGAGAAGCTGATCGACCCCGACCCGTTGCGCTACATGTGGGTGGACGAGGGCGGCGGCCGGCTGAGCGAGTTCCTGCGCCGCGGCGATCGGGCGTTGTCGACCGCGCGCGTGCTGCCGGGCTGGCAGCGGGGGCACGGCCGGGAGGTGCCGGGCACCGTGGCCGCCGCCCGCCCCTCTGTCGCCGCATCCCCGGCCGGCGACCTGTTGTGGACCTGGGTGGAATGGCGCAAGGACATCGGGGAGACCGTGGTGGCCGCGCGGCGGCCGGCCGCCGGGGAAATCGGTGAGCCGGTGGTGTTGTCCGGTACACCGGCGGACTGTTTCCGCCCCACGGCGACGTTCGACCGGGCCGGCCGGGGGTGGGTCTGTTTCGCCCGGTCCGGCCCCGACGGGGTCGGCGTGTGGGCATCCCGGTGCACCGGTGACCGGTGGAGCGAGCCGGAGCTGGTGAGCACCACGGCACACCCGTCGTTCAACCAGGAGATCCTCCCGCACGACGACGGCTCGGTGCAGGTGTGCTGGCAGGGCCGCACCGACGGCCGCTTCGGCATCTACGCGCGGCGATGGGCGGACGGGCGGTGGGGCCCGGAGGTCCTGCTCAGCGACGCCTCGTCGGACAACGTGTGGGACCCCGCGCTCGCGGCCACCCCCGACGGCGGCACGGTGTACGCCTGGAGCGAGTACCACGACGGCACCTACCGGGTCGTGGTCCGCCACCGGGACCGCCACGGGACGCTGTCCGCGCCGACCCCGGTGAGCTCCGGCACCGACTACGCCCTGCACCCGAGCATCGCGGTGACCACCGACGGCGGCGTCTGGTGCGCATTCGACGTGATCACGGTGCACGGCCACGGCGGCTCCGGCCCGACCAAGCTCCGGCCGGCGGAGACGCTCGGCGGCGCGATGGACCCGTCCGGCATGCGGGAGCCCGGCGAGTTCGTGCCACCGGAGCTGCTGCCCGACATCGAGGCGTCGATGCGCGTGGTGCGCGTCGGCGCCGACGACCGGGCGGGCGGCGGCGGGGTCGCGGTGTGGGAGCCGGCCGGCGAGCTGGCACCTCAGCTGGACACCACGCCGTGCGGGTTGCCGCGGCTCGTCGCCACCGCTTCCGGCGGCCTCGTGCTGGCGTACCGGTGCCACCGGCGGCTGCCGCTGATGACCTACTACTGGGAGGTCGCCACCCAGACCCTGGGCCCCGACGGCTGGTCGCCGCCGACCACCTACGCGGGCAGCGACAGCACCCTGGAGGAGGCCAGCCTCGCGGCGGTCGGCGACGGCGCCGTGCTGAGCTGGCAGGTCGACGGGCGGCTGCGCCGCGGCCTGGAGTGGACCGAGGGCTTCGGCGGGCGGGAGTGCCCGTTCCTGCTCGAGCACCAGGGCGAGGTGATCTGGCACAGCGTGCACGGCACCGGCGCGATCCGGTACGCCACTGTGCCCACCGAGCCCACCGAGCCCACCGACAGGCCGCCCGCCGCGCCGCACCGCGTCACCATCGTGGACAGCAACCGGCGCCGGGAGGCCCGGACCTGGGTGAGCGCGGCCCGCGACCGGTACCGCACCAGCGCCGGCGGGCACACCTACCAGCTGTACTGGGGCGACCTGCACCGCCATTCGCTGGTCAGCCGGTGCACCTCCGGCGACGAACCCTCGCTGGAGGACTTCTACCGCTACTCCTGGGACGTCTGCGAGTACGACTTCTGGGCGGTCACCGACCACGCCGAGAACAGCAGCGACTACCAGTGGTGGAGCATCCAGAAGATGGCCGACCTGTTCCGGATCGACGGTCGGTTCATCCCGCTGTACGGCTTCGAGTGGACCGGCATGAGCGGGCACCAGAACGTCATCTTCGGCGACGTGGCCCGCGGCGCGCCGATCTACTCCTCCTACGCCCAGCCCTCGTCCACCCCGGCCCGGCTGTGGGAGCTGTTGGACCGCCACCCCGACTACCCCGCGATCACCATCCCGCACCATCCCGGCTCGGCCATGGTGCCCTTCGACTGGGACTACCACGACCCGCGCTACCTGCGCCTCGCCGAGGTGTTCCAGGCCTGCCGGGGCAACTACGAGGACGACGGCTGCTTCCGGCAGTACTACGACGGCACGCTGCCCGGGACCTTCGTCGCCGACGGGCTGCGGCGGGACTACCGGCTCGGGCTGATCGCGTCCTCGGACCACGGGCACGGCGCGAGCTACGTCGGCGCCTACGCCGAGAGCCTGGACCGGGCGGCGATCTTCGACGCGCTGGAGCAGCGGCGGGTGTTCGGTGCCTCCACCCGGGGCATCGTGGTCGACTTCCGGATCGAGACCGCCGAGGGCACCGCGTTCATGGGCTCGGAGACCACGGCGAGCGGCCCCTTCGAGGTCACCGGGTATGTGCGCGGCTACACCGAGCTGGCCCGCATCGACCTCGTCCGGGACGGCGAGACGGTGCACTCGGTGCTGCCCGAGCTCGAGCTGCCCGCCGGCTGGCGGTGCGTGCCACTGCGGCTGGAGTGGGGGCGCGGGCACGCCACGGTCGCCTGGGACGGCACCCTGCGCATCGACGGCGGCGAGGTGCTGCACACCAGGTACTGGAGCCCCGAGGTCACCGACGCGGACCGCCACCAGCTGCGCTGGGCGGCCACCACCAAGACGTTCGGCGAGCCGTACGGCGCGCAGCGCGGTGGCATCGAGTTCAGCCTGCTCGGGCCGCCGGAGGCCACCGTCACCCTGCGGACCGGGCACGGCGAGCTGACCACCGAGCTGGGCAAGCTCGCCGACCGGGTCACGGAGGTCCCGGTCAGCTGCCCGGGACAGCTGCGGATCCAGCCGGGGGCGGGTGGCCTCGCCGGCCTCGGCGACACCGGGGCGACCCTGCGCTGGTCGGACAGCGTCCGCGCACCGGCCTGGTACCACCTGCGCGCAATCCAGGTCGACGGTGAGATGGCCTGGTCCTCACCCATCTGGGTTGATCCCCGGCAACCAGAGCTCGGCCGCTCCTGACACGGTCGGCGGTACGGTCGACACCGATGCGTACCTCCTCGGCCGCCCCCGCGGCGCGGACCGGGCCGCTCGTCGCCGTGCTGTGCCTCTGCGTGGCGCTTGTCGTCGGCATGGTCTCGGCGATCAACCTGGCGATCCCCGCGCTGGCCGCCGGGGACCTGCATCCCACCGCCGCCGAGCTGCTCTGGGTGGTGGACGGCTACGTCGTGGTGTTCGCCTGTCTGCTGGTCCCGGCAGGGGCGCTCGCTGACCGGGTGGGCCGCAAAGGGGCGCTGCTGGCGGGGATGGCGGTCTTCGCCGGCGGGACGGCGGTGTGCGCGGCAGCGCCCAGCGTGGCGGTGCTGGTGTGCGGCCGGGTGATCGCCGGGGTGGGCGCGGCCGCGGTGCTGCCGACGACGTTGGCGCTGCTGGTCGGGTCCGCCACCGCGCGCCACCGGCCCCGGCTGATCGCCGTCTGGGCCTCGATGACAGGGGTCGCCGCGGTGCTCGGCAACGTCGGTGGCGGCGCCGCCGTCCAGCTCGGCTCCTGGCGGGCGCTGTTCCTCATCGCCGCGCCGCTGGCACTGGTGGCCATGCTCTGCGCCGCCCGGGTCACCCCGAGGCCGCCCCGCCAGCCCCGCCCGATCGCGGTGGTCAGCGGTCTGCTGCTCACGGCCGGGTGTCTTGCGCTGCTGTACGGCCTTGTCAGCGCCCCCGGCTCGGGTTGGACCGGCGCGTCGACGCTCGGCGGGTTCGGTGCGTCGGTACTGCTGCTCGGCGGCTGGCTCAACCACGAACTGCGCGCCGAGCACACCCTGCTGGACCCCCGGCTGTTCGGTGTCCCCACGCTGCGGGCCGGCACACTGGGCATGGCGGTGGTGTTCGCCGGCATGTTCGCGCTGATGTACGTCAACGGGCAGTACCTGCAGTACGCCAAGGGCTACTCGGTCCTCGGCGCCGGGGTTCGGCTGCTCCCGATGGCCGCCGGGCTGTGGCTCGCGCCGAGGGCCACGGTGCCGATCGTGCGCCGGTTCGGCCCGCGCGCCGCCGTGAGCCTCGGCCTCGCGGCGCTGGCCGTTGGCCTGCTCGGGGCTTCCTTCGCCGACTCGGCCACCCCGTATCCGTGGTACGCGGTGTGTGCCACGGTTATCGCGGCAGGCTGCGGGCTGGCCACCCCGCCGCTGTCGGACGGGGTGCTGTCCGCGCTGTCGGCCGACCGCGTCGGACTGGGCTCCGGGCTGCAGAGCGTCGCCCGCGAGCTCGGCAGCGCGCTCGGCGTGGCCGTGGTCGGCAGCGTCCTCAACGCCCGCTTCGCCGCCGCGCTACCGGCCGCACTGCGCGGCACGCCCGCGCCGTCCACGGTGGCCGCGGCCCGCGCCCGCACCTCGGACCCGGCGACGCTGCACGCCGTGGTCACCGGCTTCAGCCACGCGATGAGCGCTGGTCTTCGCACCGTGGCGGCACTGGTCGTGGTCGCCGGCGTCCTCGTTGTGCACTGGCTGCCCCGAGGGCGCCACCCCGAGCACCTCGATCGGCTCGCCGGCTCCGATCAGGTGGCCTAGTGTCCCTCAGGTCAGCGCGCTCCCCCGTCGCGTCGAGTCCGGCGCGCCCATGCATGTGTGAGGGCAGATGGAGAACACCGCCCCGATCGTTCTGGTGCACGGATTCTGGCACGGCACCTGGTGCTGGTCCTCGGTCATCGAGGAGCTCGCGTCGCGGGGTCTGGCCGCCGTCGCGGTCGACCTCGAGGGCCACGGTCTCAACAGCCTGGCCCCCGCCGCGCGCTGGGCCCGGCCGTTCGACCCCGCCGGGTACGCAACCGAGCCGTCGCCGTCGGCGGCGGTCACCCTGTCCGCCGCAACCGAGCTGCTCGCCGAGCGGGTCCGGCGTATCGGGCGGGGCGAGCCGTGCCTCGTCGTCGCGCACAGCATGGGCGGCGCGGTGGCGACCGCGCTGGCCGAGCGCTTCCCCGAACTGGTGGCCGGCGTCGTGTACGTCGCCGCGTTCGCCCCGACCGCCGGCCTGCCCGCGACGGCGTACATCACCATGCCGGAGAACACGGGCACCATGGTCGGCGACCAACTCGCCGCCGACCCGATGGCCGTGGGGGCACTGCGGTTCGACACCGGGGACAGCACCCGGCACGCCGCCTTGGTCGAGACCTTCTACGGCGACGTGCCGGCCGAGGTGGCCGCCGCCGCGATCTCACTGCTCAGCTCCGACGCGCCGGCCGGCATGGCGGCCGAGCCGTTCACCGCCACCGCGGCGCGCTACGGCCGGCTGCCGCACACCTACGTCGTGTGCGAACAGGACAACGCGATCCGCCCCGACCTGCAGCGGAGGTTCATCCGGGAGATCGACGCGATCGCGGCCGAACCCACGACCGTAGTCACGCTCGACGCGTCGCATTCACCGTTCCTGTCGCAGCCGGCGGCGCTGGTCGACGCGATCGAGAAGGCGCAGTACGCGGCGGACCGGACCCGCTGATCTCAGCGGACCCGGCGGCGCCGCGCGCGGCCGTCAGCCGCTCGATGTCCGAGCAATCCAGCACCGCGGCGACCAACCTGCTGCTCACCGGGCAGCCGCCGCGGTGATGTGCGCGATCGCGCACATATCGGGGCAAAATGTGCGCGAGGGCTCACACCGTCGCGAAACCGACCCGGGAGCTCGCGGCGCCGCTGCTCACCGAGCGGCTCACCGATCGGCACCGTCCCGGGCGCGTACGCCCCCCGCACCACGCTCGCCCTCCGCACCACGCTCGCCCTCCGCATCACGCACGACGGAGCGGGCCAGCCCGCCGAGCACAACGCCGCGCAGCAACGCACCCGCCCACCAGTACAGATGCCCGGCCAGGCCGCGCGGCACGAAGATCGCGCGCTGGTGGTAGACGGCCCCCGGCCCATCCTGGCCGGCGGGGTCCCGCTGGCGTACCCCGAGCTCGAGCCAGGCCCGACCGGGCATCCTGAGACGGGGCCGCAGCCGCCGCATTCGTCCCTCGTCGACCGACTCCACCGGCCAGCCCCGCGTCGCGCCGACACCCTCGACCGCCCGCCACAGGCCGGTCCGGCTCGCCGAGGTACACCGGTCCCGGACGTCGACATAGGCCGTGCCACCGGACCAGTCCGGGTCCGAGGGCAGCGGGTCGGACGGCAGCTCCGGCGAGGTTCGTCCCCACCGGGGGGCCCTCTCGCCCCGGGTGATGCTGGCCAGTGCCAGCTGCACCGATCGCTCGTAACCGATCAGGCCGCCCTCCGGCGGTGCGACCAGCGCGTCGATGTCGTGCTCGCCGCGCACCGCGTCATGCACCAGCGACCCGATCAGCGGCGCACCGACCGACCTCGGCACCGGGGTGACGATATTGAGCCAGTGCGAGCTCAGCTTCGGGGTGAGCAACCCGACCGGCAGCATCCGGCGCCGCGGCAGCCCGGCCACGGCGGCGTAGCGCTGCATCATCTCCCGGTAGCTGAGTACGTCCGGGCCCCCGATGTCGAAGCTCCGGTTCACCCCGGCCGGCAGCGTCGGCGCCGCGACCAGGTAGTGCAGCACGTCGCGCACCGCAATGGGCTGGACCCGGCTGCGCACCCAGGTCGGCGTCACCATGACCGGCAGCCGTTCGGTGAGATAACGCAGCATCTCGAAGCTGGCCGAGCCGGAGCCGATGATCACCGCCGCCTGCAGCACCACCGACGGCACACCGCTGCGCAGGAAGATCTCACCCACCTCGGCCCGGGAGCCCAGGTGCTCGGACAGCTCCCCGTCGCCGGAGTCCGGGTGCAGCCCGCCCAGGTAGACGATCCGCCGCACCCCGGCCTCGCGCGCCGCCTCGGCGGTGACCAGCGCGGCACGCCGGTCCACCGAGGCGAAACCACGCACGGTCAACGAGTGGACCAGGTAGTAGAAGGTGTCGACGCCCGCGCAGGCGGCCCGCATCGAGCCGGGGTCGAGCACGTCGCCGGTGACCAGCTCGACCTGCCCGGCCCAGGGCACCCCGCTCAGCTTGTCGGGGTCCCGCACCAGGCAGCGGACCCGGTACCCGTCCGCGAGCAGGGCCGGTACCAGCCGCCCGCCCAGGTATCCGGTCGCGCCGGTCACCAGGCACAGCGGGCGCCCACCCCGCTCGTCGGAACTGCTCATACCAGGGCGTTCCCGCGTGGCGGATCGCCAAACCGGGCGCTAGCCGTCGACGGTCGCCGGGCCGGACAGGGTCGAGCTGTCCGTGGCCGAGGTGAGGCCGGTGAGGTCCTGCGGGCCGCCGGCGGTGACCACGAGCAGCGCGGACAGCGCGAGCAGCACCCAGCCGAGCGCGACCTGTACGCCGTCCCGCTGTCGGCGCGGGCCGCGTTGCTGCGCCAGCACGACCCACAGTCCGAGGACCAGTCCCAGTGCCCCGAATGCGGCCATCCCTCCATGGTTACCCCGCATCCGGGCCGACTCAAATTCGAAGCCGCCGAGACGGGTCGCTTTCTCAGCAAGCGGGCTCGCGGCGCGCGGTCGGAGATCACGCCGGGGAGCCGGCGGCAGTCCGTTCCGCGTTGACACGGCCCCCGGGACGCTCAACGATGCGGCATGCCCTTGCCGATGGCCGTGACGGATTCGATGTTCCTGCTCGCCGAGTCGAGGGAGCATCCCACGCACGTCGGCGGCCTGCAGCTGTTCCGGCTGCCGGAGGACGCGGGGCCGGACTATGTGTCGGGGTTCTACCAGGCACTTCTGGCCCGGACCGAGATCTCCGCCGGCATGCGCCGCCGGCCGTACCGATCCCCGGCAACCCTGGGCCAGTGGTCCTGGACGGACGACCGCGACGTCGAGCTGGACTACCACGTCCGGCTCTCCGCACTGCCCAGCCCGGGCCGGGTGCGGGAGCTGTTGGCGTTGGTGTCGCGGCTGCACGGGACGCTGCTCGACCGACACCGCCCACTGTGGGAGTTCCACCTGGTCGAGGGTCTTTCCGATCGGCGGTTCGCCACCTACACCAAGGTGCACCACGCCCTGATGGACGGCGTCACCGCGATGCGGGTGCTCACCCGCGGCCTGTCGACCGACCCGGACGGCCCGGCCCGCCCGCCGTGGGCGCCCCGGCAGCGCGGCCCGGCGGGCGGTACCTCCGCCGGCGGTGCGGGCAAGGCGATCGCCGCGGTGCGGGACGTGGCGGCGCGGGCCGCCGACGTGGCCGGCACCCCACCGGCGGTGGCGAACGCACTGGTCGGCATGGCCCGCGACAGCGGCGCCACCCGTCCCTTCGACGCGCCGCCGACCATGTTCAACGTGCCGATCGGTGGGGCCCGCCGGTTCGTCGGGCAGTCCTGGCCGCTGGAACGGGTGCGGGCGATCGGCGTGGCGGCCGACGCGACGGTGAACGACGTGGCGGTGGCGATGTCCGCCGGGGCGCTGCGGCAGTACCTGCTGGACCGCGACGCTCTGCCCGACCGCCCGTTGGTCGCCATGCTGCCGGTCTCGCTGCGCGGCACCGAGCAGGCGTCCGGGAACGGCGGGAACGGTGCCAATTCGACTGCCAGCTCGAATACCGCTGGCCAGGGCAATGCGGTCGGCGCCATCCTCTGCGACCTGGCCACCGAGCAGGCCGATCCGGCGGTGCGGCTCGCCCGGATCCGGGCTTCGACCCGCAGCGGCAAGGGCATGCTGCGCGGTATGAGCCCGTTCCAGGTGCTGGCGCTGAGCGGACTCCTGGCCGGCGGTGTGGTCCTCGCGCCGATCCCCGGGGTCGGCCGGTTCGCGCCGCCGCCGTTCAACATCATCATCTCGAATGTCCCCGGCAGCCGCGAGGTGCGGTACTGGGACGCAGCCGAGTTGCTGGAGACCTACCCGCTGTCCATCCCGGTGGACGGCCAGGCGGTGAACATCACGCTGACCAGCTACGTCGACAAGCTCGCGTTCGGGATCGTGGGCTGCCGGCGGAGCGTGCCGCACCTGCAGCGGATGATCGATCACCTGGACGCGGAATTGAGTGCGCTCGAGGCCGCGGTTCGTTGAACGTACGGCTACCGGCAACGCGGGAAATGCAGCTGAAGGGTGATTGCGTATACTCGATAGAGTACATATCGTAGCCTACATAGAGACTATTTAGTCTTTATGGCACGCTACCGACCATGGTGAATGGGCCCAGTCGGGCGAGCACCACTGGCTGGGTTATTCCGCTGATCGTCCTGATCGTCGGAAGCTTTATGTCGGTGCTAGATACCAGCATTGTCAATGTAGCCGTTCCGCACATTCAGACGGAGCTCGGCGCCAGTGCCGACGACGTCGAGTGGATCGTCACCGGCTACACCCTGGCGCTCGGCGTGATCGTCCCACTGAGCGGCTGGCTGGGTCTGCGGTTCGGTCTCACCACCGTCTACATTCTCTCGCTGGTCGGGTTCGCCGTCGCCTCCGGGCTCTGTGGCCTGGCCTGGAACCTCGACGTACTGATCGGGTTCCGGGTCCTGCAGGCCGTGCCCGGCGGCGTCTTGCCGGTGGTCACCATGACCATGCTCTACCAGATCGTGCCCCGGGAGAAGATCGGCAGCGCGATGGGCATGTACGGCCTCGGCGTGGTCGTCGCGCCGGCCATCGGCCCGACACTGGGCGGCTACCTGGTGCAGTACGTGGACTGGCGGCTGATCTTCTACATCAACGTGCCGATCGGCATCCTGGGCACCATTGCCGCGGTCGCGGTATTCCCGAGGATCCACCCGAGTACCTGGCCGAAATTCGACCTCTGGGGCTTCCTCAGCATCGCCTACGGGCTGTTCGCGCTGCTACTAGCCTTCTCCAAGGCACAGAAGTGGGGCTGGACCGGCTACCGCGTCGAAATGCTGATCGTGTCCGGGCTGCTCAGCCTCGCCCTCTTCGTGATCATCGAGCTCGAGGTGGCCAACCCGCTGATCAACGTGCGGGTGTTCGCGTACTGGCCATTCACCAACTCGCTGATCCTGATCGCCATCGTCACCACGGCGATGTTCACCACGCTGTACTACATCCCGCAGTTCCTCCAGGTCACCCAGGGACTGGAGGCGCTACCCGCAGGCCTGGTCCTGATGCCGTCGGCGTTGGTCCTGATCGTGCTGATGCCCCTCGCCGGGCGGCTCTACGACCTGATCGGCGCCCGCTGGCCCGCTGTCATCGGCCTGCTGCTGATGGCGTACGGCCAACTGCTGCTCGCCCAGCTCACCGCCGACACCCCGGAGTCGTCCATCGTGCTGTGGACCACGGTGCGGAGCCTCGGCACCGGCCTGGCCATGATGCCGATCATGACCGCCGGCATCGCCGGCCTGCCGACCGCGCTGACCAGCTCCGGCAGCGCGATGAACAACGTGGCGCAGCGGGTGTCCTCCAGCATCGCGGTCGCCGTGTTCGGCGGCCTCATCACCGCTCAACAGGCCCAGTTGCTCTCCGACCGCGGCGGGCTGCTCGGGGACAACGTGAACTCCCTGCCGCAGTTGCAGGCCGCCGCGGCGAAGGGCACCGAGGGGATGCTCGCCGTCTACCAGCAACTGCAGAAGTACATCGTCTCGGAGACCTACGCGAACTCCTTCCTGACCGTCGGGATCATGTGCGCCTTCGCCGCGCTGCTGGCCCTGCTGATGCGTTCCGGGCCGCCTCAGGCCGCGCCCCCCGCCCCGGCGCAGGCCGCACCCGCACCGGTGGCCGCCGCCGCGCCCGCCGAGGCAACACCGATCGAGCCGGTCATCATGGCCGGGCCGACGGTGTCGACACCGGAACGGATGCCCGAGCCGGTGCCCGTGCGACAGGCCCCCCGGCACCACTACGAGACGTTCGAGGAGACCGAGGCACGGCGCAACGAAGAGGCGGCCAAGGCACACTCCGGCGTCCACCTCTGAAGCCCGACCCGCCGTGACTGAGATCGGGCGAGCTGACTCTCAGCGCCAATGGAGGGTCGTCGTGACGCCGGCGCGACGCGTGCGGCAGGCTCACAGGTATGTCTGAGCCGCAGCGCGTGCTGGCCCCCACTGTCTTCGTGCTCTTCGGCGCCACCGGTGACCTGGCCCGCAGGATGGTGCTGCCCGCGTTCTACCGGCTCGCCCAGGAGAATCTGCTGCCGCCGGACTGGCGGTTGATCGGCAACGGGCGCGGCGACGTCAGCCACGAGGATTTCCAGGGTCGGGTGCGCGAGGCGTTGATCGAGTTCGGGCCGCACCCGGACGAGGGGCCGTGGGACGAGTTCCGCTCCAGGCTGCGGTTCGCCGGCGGTGGCTTCGGCACCGATGACCCCGGTCACCTGATCGAGGTCATCGAGGAGGCGGAGAAGGATCTCGGAGCCGACCCGCAGCGGGTGCACTACCTGGCTGTGCCGCCCACCGCGTTCGGCCCGCTGACCGAGGCGCTGGGCGAACACGGGCTGGCCGAGCGGTCCCGGGTGGTCTACGAGAAGCCGTTCGGTGTTTCGCTCGACTCCTTCCGCGCGCTCGACACCGCGGTGCACAACGTGCTGGACGAGTCGCAGGTGTTCCGCATCGACCACTTCCTGGGCAAGGAGGCGACCCAGGACCTGCACGTGGTGCGGTTCGCCAACGGCCTGTTCAGCCGGGTGTGGGATGCCGAGCACATCGCCGAGGTGCAGATCGACGTACCCGAGACGCTCGACGTCGCCGACCGCGCGTCGTTCTACGACGGCACCGGCGCGATGCTCGACATGGTGGTCACCCACCTGTTCCAGGTGGCGGCCGAGGTCGCGATGGAGCCGCCGGCCAGTCTGTCCGCCGAGGACCTGGCGGCGGCCCGTGAAGAGGTCATCGGGTGCTTCCGCCCGCTGCACGCCGACGACGTGGTGCTCGGCCAGTTCGACGGCTACCGCGACATCGACGGGGTGCCGGGCGACTCGCGGACCGAGACGTTCGTGGCGGCCCGGATGTGGGTGGACACCGACCGCTGGCGCGGGGTGCCGTTCCTGCTGCGCACCGGCAAGCAGCTCGCGCAGTCCCGCCAGGTGGTCAGCCTGGTGTTCCGGGACCCGGACGCGGCGGTGCACGACCTGCCGGAGATGGGCAACGTGCTCAGCTTCGACCTCGCCGGCACCGGCGGCCTCGGGCTGTCCCTGGTGGTCAAGCAGCCGGGCCCGACGATCAACCTCGGCACCGCGCACACCGACCTGTCGCTGGCCTCGGTGGACGGCGCCGACCCGTTGCCGCCCTACGTCCGGCTCATCCACGACGTCCTGCTCGGCGACCGCTCACTGTTCACCCGCCCCGACGGCCTCGAGCACGTCTGGACCGTCGCCGGCGACCTCGTGGCCGACAAGCCCGAGCCGCTGCCCTACCCGAGGGGTTCGTGGGGTCCGGACGCGGCGGAGCAGCTCGCGGGGCCGACCGGGTGGCTGCTGAGCCGTTCCAACGGCATCGGGAACAGCAAGGCCTAGCTTGTTCTGGCGCTGGGGGGTCACCCGCCGGTCGTGCTCTCCCGGATCCGCAGCGAGAACGGGGTCTGCACGTCCTCGGGCGGGAACACCCCCGGTGCGTTGATCCGGCGGTGGACCAGCTCGACGGCACGCTGCGCGATGGCCGACTTGTCCGGCGCCACGGTGGTCAGCGAGGGCAGGCTGTAGGCGCTCTCCTCGGTGCCGTCGAAGCCGACCACCGCCAGGTCGGCGGGCACCCGGACGCCGCGTTCGGCGGCCGCCCGCAGCGCGCCGATCGCCAGCAGGTCGTTGAAGCAGAACACCGCGTCGGGCGGTTCGGGGCCGTCGAGCAGCGCGGCCATCGCCTCGGCGCCGTCGCGGCGGTGGTAGTTCAGCGCCGGCGCCACCAGTGCGCCCGACTCCGGCAACCCGGCCTCGGCGAGGGCCGCCCGGTACCCGGCAAGGCGCAGCGCCGCGGTGCCCCGGTGCGGGTTCTGCCCGATCGCGGCGATCCGGCGCCGGCCCATCGCCACGAGGTGGCCGACCGCCTGCTGTGCGGCGCGGACGTTGTCGATGGCCACGTGGTCGATCGGGAAGTCCACCGCGTGCTCGCCGAGCATGACCATCGGGACGCCGGGGTCGAGCCGCGCGAAGTCGTCGGCCTCCAGCGCTTCGGGGCTGACGATCGCGCCGTCGATGAGGTGCGGCCCCAGTGACGCCAGGCTCGCCTGCTCGCGGTCCCGGGTGCCCTGGGTCTGTTCGATCAGCACGTTCCAGTCCCGGCGCTGCGCGGCGGTGATCACCAGCCCGGCGAGCTCACCGAAGTAGGGCACGCTCAGCTCGGGCACCATCAGGGCGATGAAGCCGGTACGGCCCCGGCGCAGATTCCGGGCGCCCATATTGGGCCGGTAGCCGGTGGCCGCCAGCGCCTCCTCGACGCGGCGCCGGTTGTCGGCCTTCACGAAGGCGTAACCGTTGACCACATTGGACACGGTCTTCACCGACACCCCGGCCAGGGTGGCGACGTCCTTGAGCGTGACCGCCATCCGCCTCCCCACCTCCGCGCCACACCAGCCACACCCCGGCTCCCGAGCCGCGGAGTTTAGCCACGTTAGCCGGCTTTACAACGTTGTACCAACGATGTAAAAAATACTCCACCGTGCCGTTCACCATGAGGTGGCACCGGTGCATCGACGCACCCACACCAGAAGGAGTTGACTCCCGAATGGTCCTCACCAGCCACCGCCGAGGTCTGCGCGTCACCGCGGTTTTGGGGTGCGCCCTGGCCTCCGTGCTCCTTGCCGCGGGTTGTGCCAAGAGCGCCGAGAGCCCCGCCCCGGCCGGTGGCGGCTCGGGCAACGGCGGCCAGCAGGAGGTCTCCGGGTCGGGGGCGAGCGGCCCGCTGTGCTCCGCCGCCCAGTACGGCGCGCCGGCGCTGGACCTGACCAAGGCGACGGTCGGGTTCTCCCAGTCGGAGTCGACCAGCAACCCGTTCCGCGCCACCGAGACCAAGTCGATCACTGACGAGGCCGCCAAGCTCGGCATCAAGCTGATCCAGCGCAACGCCAACGCGAACGTGCCGCAGCAGAACACCGACATCGAGGACATGATCGCCCAGGGCGCCCAGGTCCTGATCGTCGCGCCGGAGAACTCCGACGGGCTGGCACCGGCATTCGCGCAGGCCAAGGCCAAGCACATCCCGATCCTGACCATCGACCGGACGGTCAACGGCACCGCCTGCAGCGACTTCATCGGCTTCATCGGCTCGGACTTCCTCGGCCAGGCCAAGCTCGCCGCGGACGACCTCGGCGGCGCACTGAACGGGCAGGGCAGCGTCGCGGTGCTGCAGGGCACCTCCGGCAACAACGTGGCCACCGACCGCACCAACGGCTTCAACCAGCAGCTCAGCGCGAAGTACCCGGGCATCAAGGTGGTGGCCTCGCAGACCGCGAACTTCGACCAGGCGACCGGCCAGAAGGTCATGGAGCAGATCCTGCAGAGCAACCCGGACATCACCGGGGTCTACGCGGAGAACGACACCATGGCGCTCGGCGCGATCCAGGCGATCCGGGCCGCCGGCAAGACCCCGGGCAAGGACATCAAGATCGTCGCCATCGACGGCACCGAGCAGTGCGTGCGGAACGTGGCGTCCGGGGTGATGGTGGCCGACGTCGAGACCAACCCCCGGTTCGGCCCGCTGGCGTTCCAGAGTCTGCGGAAGTTCTACGGCGGCACCGGCGAACCGACTGGCGTCCCAACGACGGTGATCATCAGCGACCACCACTTCACCTCGACCAACGCCGCCGACGCCCTGAAGAACGGGGACGTCTACTGACCCCGGACCCTGTGAGTGGTATTGGTCGCCCACACGGCCGATACCACTCACAGGTGGAGCCGGTGCTGCGGGTGGAGCGGGTGTCCAAGCGGTTCCCCGGGGTGCACGCGCTGCGCGAGGTCGACTTCGAGCTGCGCGCCGGTGAGGTACACGCGCTGGTCGGTGAGAACGGGGCCGGCAAGTCCACGCTGATCAAGGTCGCCACCGGTGTCTACCGCGCCGACTCGGGCGAGGTGCGGTACCGGGGCCAGCCGGTGTCGTTCGGCAGCCCGCTCGAGGCGCAGCTGGCCGGCATCTCGACGATCTACCAGGAGGTCAACCTCATCCCGTTGATGAGCGTGGCCCGCAACCTGTTCCTCAACCGCGAACCGCGCCGCTTCGGCCTCGTCGACAGCGCCCGGATGCGCCGGGAGGCCCGCGACATCCTGCGCGACTACGGCGTGGACGTGAACGTGGCGCGGCCGCTGCGCTCGCTCGGGCTGGGCGCCCAGCAGATGGTCGCCATCGCCAGGGCCGTACAGGTCAGGGCCAGCGCCGCGCGGGTGGTCGTGATGGACGAGCCGACGTCCTCGCTGGAGCAGCGGGAGGTCGAGACGCTGTTCGGCGTGGTGGACCGGCTGCGCGCGGCCGGCATCGCGATCATCTACGTGAGCCACCGGCTCGATGAGCTCTACCGGATCTGTGACCGCGTCACCGTCATGCGCGACGGTCGGGTCGTGCACGTCTCGGACATCGCCGAGGTGAACCGGCTCACCCTGATCTCCCTGATGCTGGGCCGCGACGTGGCCGACGTCCGCCGCGACGGCGCCACCGCGTTCGGCGCCGAGCACCGGGCCGAGGGCGAGCCCGTGCTGCGTGCGCACGGCCTGACCGCCGCGCACCGCATCGCGGACGTGTCGCTGCAGGTGCGCCCCGGTGAGGTCGTCGGCCTGGGCGGGCTGCTCGGCGCCGGCCGCAGCGAGACCGCCAAGGCCATCGTCGGCGCGCTGCACACCGAGGCCGGCAGCGTCGAGGTGAACGGCACCCCGGTGCGGCGCAACTCCACCGCGGCCGCCATCCGGGCCGGCGTGGTGATGCTCCCGGAGGACCGCAATAGCGAAGGGATCATCCCGAACCTCTCGGTGCGGGAGAACATCGTGCTCGCCGCGCTGCCCCGGATCTCCCGGGCCGGGCTGGTCGACCGCGCCAAGCAGGACGAGATCGTGAAGTACTTCATCGACCGGCTGCGGATCCGCGCGTCCAGCCCGGAGCAGAAGGTGAGCGAGCTGTCCGGTGGCAACCAGCAAAAGGTGATGCTGGCCCGCTGGCTGTGCCTCAACCCGAAGGTGCTGCTGCTGGACGAACCGACCCGGGGCATCGACGTCGGGGCCAAGGCGGAGGTGCAGGCGGTGATCGACGAGCTGGCCGCCGACGGGCTCGCGGTGGTGCTGATCTCCTCCGACCTGGAGGAGCTGATCGAAGGTTCGGACCGGGTGGTCGTACTGAAGGACGGCCGGCTGGTCGGTGAGCTGACCGGCGACGAGGTCACCGAGCCGGCGCTGCTGCGCGCACTCGCCGCCGCACCGGCCGGGGAGCCGGATGACGCGCATGACGGCTGAGGTCGGCAGCCGCGGCATCGGGCTGGACCGGGACCGCCTCACCCAGCTGCTGCAGGACTACGGGGTCTACGCCGCCATCGTGGTGCTGGTGGCGGTCAACACCGCGCTCGCGCCGCACTTCCTGAGCCTGGACAACCTGCGGGTACAGCTCTTCCAGGCGGTCCCGGTGCTGGTCGTCGCGCTGGGCATGGGGCTGGTCATCGGCACCGAGGGCATCGACCTCTCGGTCGGCGCGGTGATCGCCCTCGCGTCGGCGGTCATCCCGCTGTACCTCGGCTACGGCCCGTGGCCGGCGGTCGCGATGGGTCTGGTCGGCGGCGCGGTGTCCGGGCTGGTCGGCGGCAGCCTCGTGGCGTTCGGGCGGGTCCAGCCGATCGTGGCCACGCTCGCGCTGATGATCGGGCTGCGCGGATTCTCGGTCATCCTCAACGGGGCGACCGCGAAACCGGTGAACGACCCGGCGATCCTCGGTCTCGGGCTGGACAGCTGGCTCGGGCTGCCGGAGATGGCCTGGCTGGCCGCGGCGCTGCTGGCCGTGGTCGCGTTCGTCGTCCGGCGCACCACCTTCGGCCGCCAGCTCACCGCGATCGGCGACAACCGGGCCGCCAGTGCGCTGGCCGGGCTCCCGGTGCGCCGCGTGCTGGTGAGCGTCTACGTCATCTCGGGGGTGCTCGCGGCGGTCGCCGGGGTACTGATAGTCGGCCACGGCGGCTACGCCGACCCGGCCAACTACGGCCTGGACTACGAGCTGTCCGCCATCACCGCGGTCGTGGTGGGTGGCACGCCGCTGTCCGGCGGCAAGGTACGGGTGCTGGGCACGGCGGCTGGCGCGCTGTTCATGCAGCTGATCGAGGCGACCCTCATCCAGCACAACGTGAAGTCGTCGTACGAGCAGATGATCGAAGCGGTGATCATCGTCGCGGCGGTCTACGCGGCGCGGGGACGGGCAGGGCGATGACGGGACCGACCACGGGGCCAACGACAGGATCGACCAGAGGGCCGACGACGGAGCCGACAACAGGGCCGACAACGGACCGGCCGACCGGCGGGCCGGTCACCGTGCCGATCGTCACGGACACCCCGCGGGAGCGCCTGCTGGCCCTGGTGCAGCAGCAGGGCAGCACGGCCGTGCTGGTGATCGTCGTGGTGCTGGCCTGCCTGTTCTCCCCCGGCTTCGCCGACTGGGGCAACTTCCAGAGCATCCTGGTGGGCAACGCCTACACCTCGCTGCTCGCGCTGGGGATGACCTTCGTGATCATCTCCGGCGGTATCGACCTGTCCGTCGGGTCCGTCTTCGCGCTCGGTGGGGTGCTCGCGGCCTGGGGTGTCGACCACGGTGGCGCCCCGGTGGCCGTGCTGCTGCCGCTGGTCTGCTGCGGCGCACTGGGCACCGTGCACGGTCTGCTGATCACCCGGGCCAGGCTCGCGCCGTTCATCGTCACGCTGGCCGGGCTGCTGTTCGCCCGGGGGTTCCTGCAGGCCATGTCGAACGAGGGTTCCACCACCTACCTGGTGCCGCCCGGCTCGGCGTTCCTGGCGCTGGGTCGCGGCGCCTGGGTCCCGATCCTCACCGCGGTGGTGCTGTTCGCCGGTGGCGCGGTGCTGCTGCTGCGGACCCGGTTCGGCCAGGCACTGTTCGCGATCGGCGGCAGCGAGAACGCCGCGCTGCTGATGGGACTGCCGGTGGCGCGGACGAAGACCCTGGTCTACACGCTGTCCGGGCTGCTCGCGGGCGGCGCCGGGATGCTCAACGCCGCGCGCCTGCAGTCCGGGGTGACCAACATCGGCGTGGGCTACGAGCTGACCGCCATCGCGGCGGTGATCATCGGCGGCACCCTGCTCACCGGCGGCGCGGGCTCGGTGGCCGGCACCGCATCCGGGGTGCTGCTGCTCGCGGTGATCCTCAACCTGATCGGCGTGCACCTGTCGGAGTACGGATCCTCCGCGTCCGACCTGGTCAACGGCGCATTCCTGGCCGTCGTGGTGCTGCTGCAAACCGTACTGAGCAGGCGCCGCCGGCTGCTCTGACGGCGGAGACTGTCGGTGACCCGTCGTGACGCTCAGCCCGGTATGAGCTGCGGGCGGCGCCTTGCCAGCCACCATCTGAATCACCGGACTTATCACACGAATTTCCGGCGCGGGACACTAGGAGAATCTGCCGCCGAGCGCCCGGCCGCTCCACCGCGGCTCGACCTCGGCCCACTCCCGCTCCCAACGGGCGCGGTTGCGGGTGAAGGCGTAGTGCCGCACGCCGCACCAGGCCACCAGGAGCAGCGCGACCGACAGGAACAGCGTGATCCCGGCCACGACGATGCCGGCCGCGGTGGCATCGTCGGCGGTGGTGGGCCGCGGTACCAGATGGTGCTGGCGGTCCACCCACACCTGGACCGCGTCGCCGGCGCGGGGCAGACCGTCCACGGTCGCCTGGTCCACCCGCACGGTGCCGTCGGTGTCGATCCACCGCACTGGCACCTGCACCGGCGGGGCGTTCTGCTGGTAGTCGGCATCCGGGACCACCGGGGAGTCCTGCAGCACTACCGCCCGCACCGGGGTGCGTGCCGAGGACTCCAGCTGGGCCCGCTCCAGCAGGCTGCCGTGCACCTGCAGGCCGACGATCATCGACAGGGCGGCGCCGAGCAGCCCCAGTGACGCCAGCACCCACGCCGTGGCGTCCTCCAGCCAGTCGGTGCCGCGCCTCGGGATCCTCCGTGTCGAGATCCGCTCCGCGCGGGTCAGCCGCCAATGCTCCCCGTCGGCTCGCATCGCTCCGCCCTTCCTCGTTACTTCGAGGATCCCGCGCGGTTCGGGGCGCGTCGAGCGGAAGGCGCGCCCAATCGTTTGACTTTCCTCACCCTGCACACATGAGTTACTCTCAGATTCGTCGCTCTAATGCGATCCAAGTCACTAAACCGCAGGTCAGCGCGTGTGTCCGTGCGACGTCGGTCACTCTGCCCGGCTCATCGGGTGCCGCCGTAGCGCCGGGTGGTGAAGCTGTTGAGCAGCGCGCAGAACACCAGCACCGCGCCGAGCGCCAGGAGCTGGAACTGGGTCCCGTCGTTGCCCTCGAACATCAACAGGATGCCCGCGTCGAGCCAGGTGATCAGTACCGCGGCGAGCAGCACGCCGGACACCCGGCCGATCCCCCCGGTGATCGCCACCCCGCCGAGCACCGCGATGGTGATCGCCGGGAGCGCGAGCCCGTTGCCACTGGTGCCGGCGTCCGGCCGGGCCGAGGCGAACTGCCCGGTGACGTAGACCGCGACCACCCCGGCGAGCACCCCGGCCAGTACGTAGGCCAGCAGCCTGGTCCTGGCCACCGGCACGCCGGACCAGGTGGCCGCGACGTCGTTGGTGCCGATCGCGAACAGCCGCCGGCCGTACGTGGTGCGTTGCAGCAGCAGCCAGACCACGACGACGGTCGGCACCAGGAAGGTGAACACGCCCAGCGGCACGTTCGGGATGTCGTGCCCGATCACCGGGATCTCCACGGCGCCGGTCAGCGAGTACAGCGACTGGATGTTCGGCGTGCTGATCGGCTTCTGTGCGTTGATCACTAACGCCAGCGACCGGTACGCGTAGTAGGTGGCCAGCGTCGTGATCAGCGCGGGGAACCCGAGCCAGGCGATCAGCACGCCGTTCACCGCGCCCAGCAACCCGCCGACCAGCACCGCGAGCAGGATCGCCGCCGCGACCGGCCAGCCCCACAGGCCGTGCACGATGCCGAACACCATGCCGGTCAGCGAGACGATCGAGCCGATCGACAGGTCGATGCCGCCGCGGCCGGACACGATCACCAGCAGCTCGGCCAGCGCCAGCATCGCCAGCGGCACGGCGTCCACCAGCGAGGTCGCCAGGTAGTCGGGGTCGTACGGGCCGGTCAGGTAACCGCCGTAGCTCAGCGCGGTCATCCAGACCAGCACCACCACCAGCAGGATGACCAGCAGCAACTCCCGCCGGGTGAGGATCGCGCGCCACGCCCGCAGCAGCGGCCCGGGCGCGTCGCCGCCGTTGTCCGGTGCCTCGGCCGGGTTGCTGGGCGAGGGTGCCGTGGTGGTCACTGGTCCGCCCTCCTGGTGCGCTGGCGCAGCAGGTCGGTGCCCACCGCGACGATCACGAACACGCCGACGAACAGGTCGGACAGGTTGCTGGGCCAGCCGAGCTGGGTGACCCCGGAGGTGACGGTCTGCACCAGCAGCGCACCGAGGATGGTGCCGAGGACGGAGCCGCGCCCGCCCATGATCGACGTACCGCCGATGATCACGGCGGCGATCACCGCGAGCTCCTCCCCCGCACCGATGCTCTGGTCGAGTGTGGTGGTGCCCTTGGCGATGGTGAAGATCGCGGCCAGCCCGACCAGCGCCCCCGTGACCACGTAGGCGAGCAGCACGCGGCGCCGGACCCGGATGCCGGCCAGCTCGGCGGCCAGCGCGTCGCCGCCGATCGCGTAGAAGTGCCGACCGCCCGGCGTCTGGCGCAGGTACCACCAGACCGCGCCGGCGATGACGGCGGTGAGCAGGAAGCTGTGCGGCAGGCCGAGCGTCTGGCCCGGCTCGCCGCGGCCGAACACGTCCAGGGTGGCCGGGATGCCGTTCACCGTCTGTGAGCCGAAGATCTGCCGGCCGACGAACTGGAACAGGTTCAGCGTGCCGAACGTGATGATGATGGCGTGCACCCGGCCCCACGCGATCAGCACACCGTTGACCGCGCCCATCACCGCCCCCACCAGGACCGACACCAGCGCGGCCAGCGGCAGGGGGACGTGCGCCTCGACCAGCAGCCGGGCGGTGATGACGCCGCACACCATCATCTGGCTGCCCACCGAGACGTCGATCCCGGCGGCCACGATCACCAGCGTCATGCCCACCCCGATGAGCGCGATCGGGGCCACCTCGATGAACAGCGGGCGCAGCGACCCGGCGGTCAGGAACGCCGGCGTGGTGAAGCCCAGCACGACCCACAGCACGGCGATCACCGCGAGCAGCACGATCTCCTGGCCGCTCACCAGCGGGGCGATCACCCGGGGACCTCGGGCGCGCCTGGCGCCCCGGGTGCGGGGCGGCGGGCTGGAGGTGGCCGTCATGCCGTCACCTCGCTCCCGTCGGGTGCCGCTTCCTCGCCCGCGCCGGCCGCCGCCGCGAGCACATCGACCTGGGAGGCGCCCCGGCCGAACTCGGCGATCGTGGTGCCGCCGCGCACCACCAGCAGCCGGTCCGCGATGCGCAGGGCCTCCGGCAGGTCGGACGTCGCCACCAGAACCGCGGTCCCCTCGGCGGCCAGCGCGTCGATGATGCGGTGGATCTCCTCCTTGGCCCCCACGTCCACCCCCTGGGTCGGTTCGGCGAGGACCAGCACGTCCGGCCGCTCGACGAGCTGGCGGGCGAGCACCACCTTCTGCGAGTTGCCCCCGGACAGCGCGCCGATCGGCTGGCGTTCGCTGGGCGTGCGCACCGCCAGCCGCTCGATTAGCTCCCTGGCCACCCGCCGCTCCCCGGCCCGGTCCACCCAGAAGGCGAACTTGGACAGCACACCGAGGTGGCCGATGGAGATGTTGAACGCGATCGCCTGGAACGCGAACATGCCCTGGCGCTTGCGGTCCGCGGGCAGCAGCGCGATCCCGAGGCGCTGGGCGTGCCGGGGCGACGTGGGACGCACCGCCTTGCCGCTGAGCCGGATCTCGCCGCTGGTCGCGGGGTCGATCCCGTAGACGGTGTTGGCGATCTCGGCGACCCCGGACCCGACCAGCCCGTAGAGCCCGACGATCTCACCGGGCCGGACCGCGAGATCGACGTCGTGGAACTTGCCGGCCAGGCCGAGGGACTCCAGCGCCAGCCGGGGCGGCGCGTCCGCCACGGTGCGCGCCGGCCGGTCCTCGTTCAGGATGCCGCCGACCATCAGCTCGGCGATCTCCCGGACCGACAGCCCGGCCAGCGGGTAGGTACCGACGGTGGCGCCGTCGCGCATCACGGTGACCGCGTCGGCGATCCGGAACAGCTCGTCGAGGCGGTGCGAGATGTAGACGACGGCGACCCCGGACTCCGTCAGCCGCCGGATGACGCCGAAGAGTACGTCGATCTCGGAGTCGGTCAGGATCGCCGACGGCTCGTCCAGGATGAGCAGCTTCGCGTCGCCGGCGAGCGCCTTGGCGATGGACACCTGTTGCTGCTCGGCGATGGACAGGGTGCCGACCGGCACGGTGGCGTCGCGGGCCGGGACGCCGAGCAGGTCCAGCAGCTCGACGACCTTGGCGTGCTGCGCGGCCCAGTCGATCCTCGGGCCGCTGCGCAGCTCCCGGCCCAGGAAGATGTTCTCCGAGACGGTGAGCTCGGCGAACAGGGCCGGCTCCTGGTAGACGGTGGCGATGCCGAGCGCGATGGCGTCGGTGGTGCCGGCGATCTGCACCGGGTCGCCGTCGAAGGTGATCGTGCCGGCGTCCGACGTGACCGCTCCGGACAAGATCTTGATCAGGGTGGACTTGCCGGCCCCGTTCTCCCCGACCAGCGCGTGCACCGAGCCGGGCGCGACCTCGATGTCGGCGTGGCGGATCGCCCGCACCGCGCCGTAGCGCTTGGCGATGCCGTGCATGGTCAGGCGGGGAGTCACCCCGTCCGAGCCGTCTGCCATGGACCGGCCCCCTCGCGGTTGTGGACAGCCTCCGGGATGGGCGGGCGCTCCCGCCCACCCCGGCACCGCCTAGTAGTTGAACTGGTCGGCGTTGTCCTTGGTGATCACCAGCGGGTCGCCGAGCAGCAGCGTCTTGGTCGCCGCGTCCCAGCTGACCGACGGCAGCTTGTCGCTGACGTGGTTGACCGGCTGCAGGGCCTTGCCGGTGGCGAGCTGGTCACCGGCCCACGCGGTCAGGTAACCGAGCTGCTCGACGTCCCACAGGATCGCGCCGGACGAGGACCCGTCGGTCAGGTACGGCTTCATCGCCTGCGGTGTGCCGAGTCCGACGGTGAACACCTTGCCGATCTTGTTCGCGTCCTTGACCGCCTGCGCCACGCCCGGTGCCGAGGAGGTGCACTCGCCGACCAGGCCGGTCAGGTCCGGGTGCGCGTTCATCAGGTCGGCGGCCATCTGGGTGGATTTGGCCTGGTCCTCACCGGCGTAGACGACGTCGACGATCTGCGCCTGCGGGTACTTCTGGGCGGTGTAGGCCTGCTGGACCTTGATCCACGAGTTCAGGTTGTCGGCGGTCTCGCCGCAGGACACGATCGCGTACTTGCCCTTGCCGCCCATCGCCTTCAGCAGGTTGTCGGTGAGCGCCTCGCCGATCTTCTGGGTGGACGCCTGGCTGACGAAGACGTCGCGCACCGAGTTCGGTGCGTCGGTGTCGGACGTCATCACCTTGATCCCCTTGGCCTGGGCCTCCTTGAGCACCGGTGCCATCGAGTCCGGGTCGTTGGGCGCGACCACGATCACCTGCACCCCGCGCTGGATGAACGACCGGACGATCTGGGTCTGCGCGGCCGCGTCGGCCTGGGTCGGGCCCTGGTACAGCCAGGTCACGTCACCGAGGGCCTGCTCGGCGGACTTGCCGCCGGTGTTCATCGCCTCGAAGTACGGGATGCCCTGCAGCTTGGGCACGAACGCGACCTGGTGTTTGGCGCCCTCGGCCCCGCCGCCCGCCGAGCCGGCCGGCCCGTTGTTCTTCTGGGTGCACCCGGCGGCCGCCAGCACGGCAATCAGGCCGGCGATGACAGCGGTTCTGTTGACTAATCTCCGCATTGAGATTCCTCCGTCGCGCAGGGTTGGAGCTGGTAGGGGTCTGTGTCGGCGCTGCTCGAGTCGGCGCTGCTCGAGTCGGCGCTGCTCGAGTCGGCGCTGCTCGAGTCGGCGCTGCTCGAGTCGGCGCTGCTCGAGTCGGCGCTGACGAGAGTGGCCAGCAACGCCGAGGCCGCCACCCAGTCCTGCCCGTCGCGCGGGAGGTACTCGACGGCAGCCGTCGACGCGGCGACCACGGCCCGGATGTCAGGCAGGCCGGCCAGCTCCCCCAGTGCGGCGAGCTGCACGGCGGCGTTGCCGAGCGCGGTGGCCTCGACCGGGCCGCAGTACACCGGCAGCCCGCTCGCGTCGGCGGTGAGCTGGGACAACAGCGTGTGGCCGGACCCGCCGCCGACGATGTGCACCGCCGGCGGTGCGATCCCGGTGACCGCGCCGACCGCCTCGATGACCCGCCGGTAGCTCAGCGCGAGCGAGTCGATCACACAGCGGGCGATGGCCCCGATGCTGTCCGGTACCCGCTGGTGGGTCCGGGCGCAGTAGTCCTGGATGCGCCGGGGCATGTCGCCGGGTGCCAGGAAGACGGTGGCGTCGGGGTTCACCAGGCTGGCCAGCCCCGGTTGGGCACCGGCCAGCTCGGCGATCTCGGGGTAGCCGAGCCGGTGCCCCTCGCGCGCCCATTGCCTGCGGCACTCCTGCAGCAGCCACAGCCCCATCACGTTGCACAGCAGCCGGATCGTCGCGCCGTAGCCGCCCTCGTTGGTCAGGTTGGCCCGGCGGGCATCCTCGGTCACCCAGGCCCGGTCGGTCTCCATGCCGACCAGCGACCAGGTACCCGAGGAGATGAAGATCGAGCCGGCGGAGTGCAGCGGCGCGGCCACCACCGCGCTGGCGGTGTCGTGCGCGGCCGGCACGATCACCCGGCAGTTGCGCAGCGCCCCTCCGTAGCCACCGCGCAGGGCACCCAGCTCGGTCCCCGGCGGCACCACCTCGGGCAGCAGCCGGCGCGGGATGCCGAGCTGGTCGAGCAGGCCCCACGCCCACTCCCCGGTCCGGGTGTCCAGCGCGCCGGTCGTCGAGGCGATGGTGTACTCGCTGGTCACGGCGCCACTCATCAGATAGTGGAACAGATCGGGCATCATCAGCAACCCACTCGCCGCCGTGATCCGATCCGGGTGGTCGCGCACGTCGGAGACCAGTCCGAAGATCGTGTTGATCGGGATCAGCTGGACGCCGGCCGCGCGGTAGAGCTCCGCCTCCCCGACCCGCGCCACCGCGGCGGACATACCGGACAGCTGGCGCGGGTCGCGGTAACAGGTCGGCTCGTCGACCAGCTCGCCGTCCGGTCGGCGCAGCGCGTAGTCGACGCCCCAGGTGTCCACCCCCACCGAGGCGACCGGTACCCGGCCGCCGTCCAGCGCGGTGAGGCCCGCGCGCACGCCACCCCACAGCGTGTCCAGGTCCCAGCGCAGCACGCCGTCGCTGACCCTCGGGCCGTGCTCGAACCGGTGCACGATGTCCAGCTCCAGCTGCTCGCCATCGAAGCCCACCGCGGCCACCCGGCCGCTCTCCGCACCGAGGTCGACGGCGGCCACCGTCCTGACCGCGGTCACGGCGTACCCGCCGGTGGCCCGGCCCCCTCGGCGACCGGGTCGGGCTCACCGGCAGGCGAATCCGGCTCGTCGGCCCGCCCGGCCGGCACGACCGCGCGGTGCACCGGAACGCCGATCTCCGCCCAGCTCGCGACCACGTGCGGCGGCACCCCGTCGTCGGTGTAGAGCCCGGTGACCCGGTCGGCGGGTACGAACGGGTGCAGCGCGAACCGCTCCGCCTTCGACGAGTCGAACACCCCGTAGACCTGGTCGCAGACGCTGGCCATGAACGCCTTGGTCTGCGACTCCTCGGCGCTGATGTCCATCAGCCCGTTCTTCGGCGACAGCCCGACCAGCCCGAAGAAGCCGAGCTGGATCCGGCCGCGCCCGGTCAGCAGGTCACCGATCGGGCCGACCAGCGACTCGGCGGCGCGGCGCAGCACCCCGCCGGGTAGCAGCACCATGGCGTTGGTCTGCTCCATGAACAGCGTCGCGGTGCGCAGCCCGTTCGTGATCACCACCAGGTTGCGCCGGGTCACCAGCTCCTGGGCCAGGTGGTAACACGTCGTCGAGGAGTCCAGCGCGATGACGTCGCCGTGCCCGACCAGCTCGGCGGCCGCCCGCGCCACCGCCCGTTTGGCCTTGCGGGAGTGCCGGACCCGCATCGTCCAGGCGCCCTCGTCGGTGTGGCCGGAGCTGACCGCGCCACCGCGCACCCGCAGCAACAGGTCGCGGCGCTCCAGCGCGCCGAGGTCCTTGCGGATGGTCACCGCCGACACGCCGAACCGCTCGGTCAGCTCGTTGACCATGACCCGGCCGGAGATCTCCAGGTCGAGCAGGATGGCCTGTTCCCGTTCGAACTCGTCGAGTGGTCGCATCACAACCTCCCGACTGATCTCGCCGACGAGCAACAGTGCAAGAAACCTGCCACCACCGAAATTGAGAGTCAACGCAATGAAAGGAAGTGAAAGTCTGCCGCCTTCGCAACGTTGCTCGCCGGCCTTCGATCGGAGAGCCGGCAGCGGCCCGACACCGGCTCGGCACCGGCCCGGCTCGGCTCTAGGGGGACCCCCGCCGGGGCCGTGTCACGTCGCTACGGCGTGGTCCGCCACCAACGCCACCCGCGGCACCGCCGAGTTGAACACCATGCTGGCCGACGCTTGATCAAAGCAGCGTGGTGTTCAGCTCGACACTGCCAGGACCGGGCCTGGCCACGCCGGGATGGCCCACCGCTTCGGCCCGCTCACCTCTGCCTCGCACTGCACCGACATCGATCCTCGCCGGCACAGACCCGGTGTGGACCGCACAGATTGTGCAGGGTCTGCACGGGCTAGTCCCGGTCTGTGCGGCGCGGCCCCTGCTGCGGCGCGGCCCGGTCTGTGCGGCGCGGCCCGGTCCAGCCGATCAGCTCGTATCGTGAGCACTGTGGCAACCGACATCGAGAACTCCATGATCACCGTGGCCGGGCAGGGCGCGTACCTGTCCCGACCGGCCGGCGGCTCAACGGCCGGGATGCTGCTGCTGCCGATGATCAGCGGCATCAGCGCGCAGGTCCGGGAGTGGGCCGACACACTGGCCGGCCGCGGCATCACCACGCTGACCTGGGACCCGTGGCACGGCCGCCCCAGCGGCGACGAGACACCGATGGACACGCTGTTCGGGTGGATGTCCGAGCTGGACGACGAGACCTGCCTGGGCGAGGCGCGCCAGCTGCTGGACCACCTGCTCGGCGAGCTCGGCTGCACCAGCGCCGGGACCATCGGCTGGTGCATGGGCGGGCGGTTCGCGCTGCTGCTCGGCGGCCGCGAGCCCAGGCTGGCCAACGTGGTCGCCTACCACCCGACCGTGCCCGGTACGCCGGCGCCGAACCACACCGTGGACGCGGTCGCCGCCGCCGCCTCGATCGGGGCGCCGGTGCTGATGCTTTACCCCGGGGCCGACAGCCTGGTCCCGGTGGAGAGCTTCCAGCGGCTGCAGACCGCATTGCAGTCCCGGAGCACCGGTACCAGCGTCGTGGCCTTCTTCCCGGGCGCGGAGCACGGTTTCAGCGCCAGGGCCCGGCACGGCAACCCGGTCAACGCCGAGGCCGCCGCGCTCGCCTGGCCGCAGGCCGTCCAGTTCATCGAGACGACCACGGCCGCCGGCTGATCACCTGTGAGTGGCGATGGTCGGGATCGCGACCATCGCCACTCACTGGCTCGCCGGGACCGTCTCGATGGTCTCGCCGCCGGGTGCCACGCTGCCCGTGGGGAGCGTGCGGCCTTCGAAGTAGGCCCGGCAGGGCCGGTAGACCAGAGCCATCAGCGGTACCCCGATCAGGATCGACGTCAGCCCGATCACCGCGACGCCGCCGATGCCGAACACCGTGGTGGAGCCGGCGTCCGGCTTGGCGTACTCGATCACCGCCGCCACCAGCACGACGCCGAAGAACAGCGCGCCCAACCCGGGCAGCACGCCGCGCAGCATCAGGTTGCGGAAGCTGGCGAACAGGGTGCGCCGGAACACCCAGACGCAGGCCGCCGCCGTCATGCCGTACTCGATGGCGATGGCCAGCCCGACCGCGTCCACCGAGTCGGACAGCACGTTCTCGCTGAGCACGGTCAGCCCGATGTAGAGCGCCAGCGCAACGCCGCCGAAGGCCCAGGTGGAGACCGACGGGGTGCGGTAGCGCGGGTGCACCTTGCCGAACACCTTGGGCAGCGCGCCGTGCCAGGCCATGGACAGCGTGGTCCGCGCCGCCGGCATGATCGTCGCCTGGCTGCTGGCCGCGCCGCTGGTCAGCACCGAGATGACCAGCAGGGTGCCGAAGATCTGCCCCCAGCCGCCGCTGCCGAACACCGCGTGCCCCAACCCGGCCAGCACGTCGTCGGAGTTGTCCTTGTTGCCCAGCCCGATGCCGGTCTCGCCGACGCCTGCGAAGGCCACCGCCGCGATGGTGATCAGCAGGTAGTTGCCGACCAGCAGCACAGTCGACAGCACGGCGGCCTTGCCCGGTGCGTGCTGGGGGTCCGCCGACTCCTCGTTGATCGACAGCGAGCTCTCCCAGCCCCAGTAGATGAACACCGCGAGCAGCGTCGCCGAGACGAACGCACCGACCCCGATACCGGACGGCCAGAACCAGTCCCAGCTCACGTGCAGGGCCTGCGGCCCGGCGGTACCGGAGTAGACCCGGACAAGCGCGACCACCGAGAAGATGCCCAGGATGGACAGCTCGGTGCCGAGCAGCACCCACTGCACCTTGGCGGAGATCTCGATGCCCCGGTAGCAGAGGTAACAGAGCGCGAGCAGCCAGACCGCGCCGACCGCGGTGGTGACCGCCGTGTTGTCGGCCAGCGAGTCGAGCCCGAACAGCAGCAGGGTGTACCGGCCGGTGATCGCGGACTGGCTCGTCATCACCAGCAGCTGGGCGATCGTGACCACCCAGCCGACCATCCACCCGGTACGGCTGCCGAACGCGCGGGCCGCCCAGGTGAAGTTGGTGCCGCAGTCCTGCTCGACCGAGTTCAGCTCCCGGAACGCCGAGGAGACGAAGAGGATCGGGATGAAGGCGACGATCACGAACGCGACGGCCTTCACCCCGGTACCGGCCAGCACCAACAGCCCCAGGGTGGCCGCGATCGAGTAGGCCGGCGCGGTCGAGGACATCCCGATGACCACGTTCGACACCATGCCGAGCGCGCCGCCACGCAACCCCTTGTCCGAGCTGTTGGCGGCCGGCTGGCCCCCACTCAAGCCGACCGCCGGGTCGTCCACCAGCTCAGACATCCGAACCTCCGCCGGCGCCGAACACCGTGCGGTGCCAGTCCTTCCTGGCGATTCCGGTGTTCTCGGTCATCACGTGCTTCACAGCGGTGTACTCCTCGAGTGCGTAGGCCGACATGTCCTTGCCGTAACCGGAGGCCTTGATCCCCCCGTGCGGCATCTCGCTGACGATCGGGATGTGGTCGTTGATCCACACGCAGCCGGCGGCCAGCTCGCGGGAGGCGCGCCCGGCCCGGAACACGTCCCTGGTCCAGGCCGAGGCGGCCAGGCCGAACCGGGTGTCGTTGGCCAGCGCCAGTCCCTGCTCGTCGGAGTCGAACGGCAGCACCACCAGCACCGGGCCGAACACCTCGTCGCGGACGATCTCGGCGTCCTGCGCGGCGCCGACCAGCAGCGTCGGTGAGTAGAACGCCCCGTCGGGGGCGCTGCCGCCGCGCACCGCGCGCGCCCCGGCGGCCAGCGCGCGGGACACGAAGCCGTGCACCCGCTGCGCCTGTCGGGCGGAGATCAGCGAGCCGAGGTCGGTCGCCGGGTCGGCCGGGTCGCCCATCCGCACCGTGCCCAGCACGTCGGCGACGCCCGCGACGAACTGCTCGTAGAGCGGCCGCTGCACGTAGGCCCTGGTCGCCGCCGTGCAGTCCTGCCCGCCGTTGATCAGTGCGCCGGCCACCGCGCCGTGCACGGCGGCCTCGAGGTCGGCGTCGTCGAACACCAGGAACGGGGCCTTGCCGCCCAGTTCGAGGTGCACCCGGCGCGGGCCCCGCGCGGCGAGCTCGGCGACCCGCTTGCCCACCGGGGTGGAACCGGTGAACGACACCATGTCCACCTCGGGGTGGCTGACCAGCGCCTCACCCGCCACCGGGCCGGTGCCGACCACCACGCCCAGCACGCCGTCGGGCAGCCCGGCCTCCTCGAACAGCCGGGCCAGCATGACGGTGGTGAGCGGGGTGATCTCGGCCGGCTTGATGACGACCGCGTTGCCGGCCGCCAGCGCCGGGAACACCTTCCAGCCCGCCATGTTGAGCGGGTAGTTCCACGGCGCGATCGAGCCGATCACGCCGAGCGGCTCGCGCCGGATGCTGGAGGTGTGCGCCGCGGAGTACTCGCCGCTGGCCTTGCCCTCCAGCACCCGGGCGGCGCCGGCGAAGAAGGTGGCGTTGTCCGCCGTGCCGGGCACGTCGAACTCCCGGGAGAGCCGGATCGGTTTGCCGCACTGACGGGTCTCGACGGCGGCGAAGTCCTCGGCGCGCTCCTGCAGCAGGGTGGCCACCCGGTTCAGCACGGCGGCCCGCTCGCCCGGCGTCGCCGCGCCCCAGTCGGGTTGCGCCTTGCGGGCTGCCAGTACGGCCGCGTCCACGGCGGCGGGGCCGGCGAGCTCGAGCCGCTCGATGACCTCCCCCGTCGCCGGGTTCTGGATGGCTGTTGCGTCCGGGGCTTCCGGCATCCTGTCTGACCTTCCACGGCGGTGACCTGGGTCATGTCCGGGTGCGATGCTGACATCCGACGCGGAGCTCTGACAAGAATTTCGTAGCAAAATCTTGTAAAAAGTACGTAATCAGTTGTTTCAGGCACGCCAATGTGCGATAAATGATGTTGACTCAACCAGGCTCGAATCGACTTTCGCCCCTACGACCCCCGGGGATCCGATCCATGACCGCCACCGCGTCACACCAGCCCTCCCTCGCCCAGCGCGCTGAGGCGCACCTGTGGCCACACTTCTCCCGGATCTCGGCGTTCCAGACCGACTCCGTCCCGGTGATCACCCGGGGCGAGGGCGCCTACATCTACGACGAGGCCGGGCGGCGCTACCTCGACGGGCTGTCCGGGCTGTTCGTCGTGCAGGCCGGTCACGGCCGCCAGGAGCTGGCCGACGCCGCCGCCCGCCAAGCGGCCGAGCTGGGCTACTTCCCGCTCTGGTCGTTCGTGCACCCCAGGGCCGTGGAGCTGGCCGAGCGGGTCGCCGCCGCCGCGCCCGGCGACCTCAACCGGGTCTTCTTCAGCAGCAGCGGCTCCGAGGCGGTCGAGACCGCGTGGAAGCTGGCCAAGCAGTACTTCAAGCTGACCGACAAGCCCAGCAAGTACAAGGTGATCAGCCGGGCCATCGCCTACCACGGCACCACGCACGGCGCCCTGTCGCTCAACAGCATCCCGACGCACCGCATCCCGTTCGAGCCGCTGGTGCCCGGCGCCCGCAAGGTCCCCAACACCAACTTCTACCGCGCGCCCGAGCACGGCGACGACCTGGTCGAGTTCGGCCGATGGGCGGCCGACCAGATCGAGGCGGCGATCGAGGCCGAGGGCGCCGACTCGGTCGCGGCGGTGTTCCTGGAGCCGGTGCAGAACGCCGGCGGCTGCTTCCCACCGCCACCCGGCTACTTCCAGCGGGTCCGCGAGATCTGCGACCGGCACGACGTGCTGCTGGTCTCCGACGAGGTGATCTGCGGCTGGGGCCGGCTCGGCTACCCGTTCGGCGCCGAGCGCTACGGCTACCAGCCGGACATGATCACCTGCGCCAAGGGCCTCACGTCCGGCTACGCCCCACTGGGCGCGACCGTCATCTCCGACCGGCTGGCCGAGCCGTTCCTGCACGGTGACACGGTGTTCCAGCACGGCTACACCTGGGGCGGGCACCCGGTGGCCTGCGCGGTGGCGCTGGCCAACCTGGACATCTTCGAGCGCGAGGACCTCTACGGCCGGGTGCGCGAGCACGAGGGCACCTTCCGGGCCACCCTGGAGAAGCTGACCGACCTGCCGATCGTGGGCGACGTGCGCGGCGACGGCTACTTCTACGGCATCGAGCTGGTCAAGGACCGGGCCACCAAGGAGTCGTTCACCGACGAGGAGTCCGAGCGGGTGCTGCGTGGCTTCCTGTCCACCGCGCTGTTCGACGCCGGGCTGTACTGCCGCGCCGACGACCGGGGCGACCCGGTGATCCAGCTCGCCCCGCCGCTGATCTGCGGGCCCACCGAGTTCGACGAGATGGAACGGATCCTGCGCGACGTGCTGACCAAGGCATCCGCGCTGCTCTGAGCACCCGCGGCCGCCCCCTTGGCGCCGCCGCTACGCTGTCGCGAACACCGGCCCCGATGGGGAGGACCTCGATGACCGCTGAACCGGACCGCGCGGAAGCACGCACGCCGCGTGGGCTGGACGCGGTCGACCGGTCGCTGATCTCACTGCTGCAGCAGGACGGGCGCACCTCGTTCACCACATTGGCCAAGGCGGTCGGGTTGTCCGAGGGGGCGGTCCGGCAGCGGGTGCAGCGGCTGCTGCGCGACGGCACCATGCAGATCGTCGCGGTGACCGACCCGCTGGACGTCGACCTGGCGCGCCAGGCCATGGTCGGCATCCGGGTCGACGGCGATCTGCACGTGGTGGCCGCCGAGCTCTCCGCGCTGCCCGACGTGCACTACGTGGTGCTCTGCGCGGGCAGCTTCGACCTGCTGGTCGAGGTGATCTGCCGGGACGACCAGCACCTCCTCGAAGTGCTCAACGACAGCATCCGTCCCATTCCGGGCATCGCCAGCACCGAGACGTTCGTCTATCTGAAGCTGGCCAAGCAGACCTACGCATGGGGAACGATCACCGGCTGACTCCACCCCGCCGGAGCACCACCGAACACTCGCGTCACAGCGCGAGCCTTTCCCTGATAATCTCTCAGGTTTCGCTGCTTCCGCGACATCGGACCCCTCCCGCGGTCGCGATGTCCTCCCCGCCCCGCATCGCCGCTCCGGACCGACCGTGCGGCCGGACCGGGATGCGCTGGTAGCCGGCCGCAACAGGCCCGTAACACGCGACCCCGCCGTACCCCGCCCGGGACCGGCCGCGACGCGCCCGACGGCCAGGTCGTGACGATCGTCCCGCTGCCACGTCTTGACGTCACTCGAAAGTATGTGAAGCCTAGCCTAAGTAACGATGAGGCCGGCTCAGGATGGGAGCCGCTGCCCTCACGCGTGATGGCGCCCGCCACGGCGGGCGTCCGTGCCGGCGCACGCAATGGCGGCGGTCCGAACTGCATTGAGAGGAATGCCTTTGATGGGCACACCGACTGCCACCGACGATCTCCTGGATCTGCGCGATCTCCTCTCCGCCGCGAATCCGAACGACATCGTCAAGGCGTTCGCGGCTAACCCGGCCTTCCGTGCCGCGGAATGGGAGGAGCTGACCACCGAGAACAATCCGTACCGCCGGCCGGTCCGCCCGGCCGACCTCGCCTGGCTCGACTACTCGCGGCCCATGCCGGAGGTCAAGGCGTTGCGACTGTCCGCGCTGCTCGGGCACCGCATGCTGCGCAACATCTACGACGCGGAGTTCCATCACCTCCCGGAAAAACTCGACGATGCGAACAAAACCGACCGTGCGACGTTCCACTCCCCGCGCAACCGGATCCTCGGCGCACTGGCCCGGCCCGTCCTGGAGCGCCACCTGTTCACCGTCCTCGAGGAGGTCCGGTCCCCGTTCGACCCGGGCGCGGCCGACACCGGAGCGGACGTCGCGGCGTTGGCCGGGGAGGTCGCCTCGGCCTGCGAGCGGCGGCTCGCGGAGCCCGGCGCGGCATTCCTGGCGGCCCGGCAGACCAAACACCGCCGGGAGTCGACGACGTTCCTGCTGCTCCAGCTGTCCGCGTTCCGCCCGGCGGGCTGGGCGGCGCTCGGCCACCTCACCCTCGGTGAGTACCACAGCGCGCACCCCGACCTGCGCCCGTTGCTGCACGAGCGCTACCACCGCGTCCTCACCGGGGCGAGCCGCTACCGGGACCTGCTCGCCGCCGCCGAGCTGACCCCGGTGGTCGGGGCGTACTGGCAGCTCTACCTCGGTTCGTCGCTCGGGCGGGGCAACCACCTGCTGCGGCTGGCGTCGGCCCCGGAAGAGTTCTTCGCGCTGCTCGGCGCCCTGGTGCACGACCTGATCGACCAGGCCGCGATCGCCGGGCCCCTCGCCCAGGCCGCCGCCGAAGGCCTCGGCCACCACGGCCCCCGGCTGGCGGCCGAGGAGCTGACGCCGACCGGTGCCGCCGACCTGGTCCACCGGATCCTCGGCCCGCTGCGCGAGCGGTTCGGCGCGGGAGTCACCCGGGACTTCCACCGGGGCTTCCACGACGCCAGCTGGTTCGCCGCGCTCTGGGACCGCGACCTCGCCGAGCAGCTGAGCTGGGCGGACCGGATCGAGGAGTTCCAGGAGAAGGCCGAGAAGATCGACCAGCACCTCACCAACGAGAACATCACGGTTGACCTCGACACGTTCGTCGAGACCAACGAGGAGACCTCGACGACCCACGTGCACAACGAGCACCGGTTGGTCATGATCGAGTCCGGCCAGATGCACTTCTGGAACAACACCACGCACAAGATCGAGCTCAACGAGGGCGACAAGCTGCTCATCCCGGTCTCCCGGTTACACGGCTCCACCGTGCTGTCGGGCTCGTGTACCTATCACCAACCGATCATTCCGGACGAGATGCTGCAGCAATTCCTGTAATGAGCGACATGCAGCCCGGCCCGATGGATGATCAGCTGCCCGAGAGTCAGTCCGAATGCCCCATCGATGATTGGGTCATCGGCGACCTGCCCGAGTGGAGTAGGCCGCACTTCACCGAGTTGGTAGACACTCTCCTGTCCGGTGAGAAGCCGTTCCCGTGCACGTTCGCGGTGGCCGGTGCCCGGAAGAACACCTTGCGCTTCGCGTTCGTGGAAGCGCTGGACGACCCGTCCGCGTGGGCGCCGCTCGTGGATATCCTCGTCACCTATCTGAAGAGCTACCGCGAGCTCAGCCGCAACACGTCACTCATCGTGATGTTCCGGACCGAGGACACCGGGCAGACGCTCGAGCAGTACCACCGCCGGTTCTGGTCGATCCTGCAGTACCTGCACGAGCAGGACCCGGAGCCATGGCCGGCGGAGCTGCCGGCCGACCCGGACGACCCGATGTGGGAGTTCTGCTTCGGCGGCACCCCCATCTTCGTGGTCTGCAACACGCCGGCACACCGCGCGCGACTCAGCCGCAACGGCTCGAACTTCCTGATCACGTTCCAGCCGCGCTGGGTCTTCGAGCACATCGGTCCGGACACCAACCAGGGCATGGCGGCACGGAAGGCGATCCGTCGCCGGCTGCTGGCGTTCGACAACATGCCGCCGGCACGCCACCTCGGTGACTACGGGAACCCGGACAACAGGGAGTACGAGCAGTACTTCCTGCCCGATACGAACGACTCGGAGGTACCCCGGTGCCCGTTCCTGCACCGGGAGTCGCGCACCAGGCCGGCCGCCGCTGACTGAGGCCGCGACGTCGAACAGGCGGGTCCGACCGCACGCCTGTTCGACGTCGCCGCCTGGGCGCGACCGCGCTCAGCGCTCATCACTCAGCGCTCATCACTCAGCGCTCAGCTGGCGAAGAACTCCAGCAGCAGCCGGTTGACCTCGTCCGGGCGCTCGAGGTAGCCGAAATGGCCCGCAGCCGGTACCTCCGCGTAGCGGGCGCCGGGAATCACGTCGGCCACCTCGCAGCTCAGGTACGGCGGGATCATCACGTCGTCGGCGAACGCGACCACAAGACCAACTCTTGGGCCACGCGTGCCCCCAGCGAGGTGCCCACCACCCGGGCCGGGCCGCCACCCAGGTGTTCGATCAGAGCTGCCGCGTCGCCGACCATGTCCTCCATGGTCACGGCATCGGTGACCACCGCATCAGCCGCCGCATCTGGGGTCGCCGCTCGGGTTGTCGCTCCGGCCGCGCCGGCGTCCGCGGTCACTCCCCGGCTGTCGAAGGTCGCCACCCGGTAGCCCGCCGCGACCAGCGCCGGCAACTGGTGCAGCTTCCACACCCGCCCGGAACTCGCGGTGCCCATCACCAGAACCACGAGCTCCCCGGAACCGGCGACCTCGTAGCGCAGCGGCACACCGTTCAGCCTCGCGACAGACCTCGCGTCAGACCCCCCGACAAACATTGCCCTCCTCGCGTTGATAGCCCAGGCTAACCTTGCCATGCTGCACCTATGGCCGTCAGACCCCAGGTGCTGCGCGAGGCGATCTCCGCGCAACGCCGCGAGCTCAGCATCGCGTCGCTGTTCCTGATCGTGCACCAAGCCTGCGAGGCGCTGGTCCCGGTGCTGGTCGGCGTGATCATCGACCGGGCAGTGCGCACCGGGAGCCCCGGCGAGCTGATCGGCTGGCTGGCGGTGCTCGGGCTGGATTTCCTGCTGCTGTCCAACGGCTACCGGATCGGCTCGCGGCTCACCTGGCTCGCCGAGGCCCGCGCGGACCAACGGCTGCGGCTGCGGCTGACCGACCGGGTGCTCGACCCGCGCGGCGGGGCCGAGTCGGGCCGGCTGCCCGGTGCGCTGGTCAGCATCGCCACGGCGGACACCAAGCGGGTGTCGCTGCTGTTCCTCGCGCTGCCCTTCGGCACCGCCGCCGTGGCCGCCCTGGTGGTGGCCGCCGTCGCCCTGCTGCGTATCTCGCTGCCGCTGGGCCTGCTGATCCTTCTCGGCACCCCGCCGCTGCTGTACCTGCTCCGGCTGCTCGGGCTGCCGATGCAGCGGCGCAGCGGCCCGGAGCAGGAGCGGGCCGCCCGAGCAGCCGGCGTGGCGGCGGACCTGGTCAGCGGGGTACGGGTGCTCAAGGGCCTGCGGGCCGAGGTGGCCGCGCAGCGACGCTACGCGGCCACCAGCCAGGAGTCGCTGGCCGCGACGCTGCGGGCCGGTCGCGCCCAGTCCTGGTACGAGGGCGCGGTCCTCGTCGCCAACGGCCTGTTCCTGGCGCTCATCGCGCTGATCGGCGGGCGGCTGGCGGCCGGCGGCTCGATCAGTGTCGGTGAGCTGGTCTCCGCCGTCGGGCTCGCCCAGTTCCTGCTCGGCCCGCTCAGCGTGTTCAGCCGGGTCACCTCCGCGCTGGCGCAGGCGCGGGCCTCCGCGGACCGGATCGCCGACGTGCTCGCGGCTCCCCCGGCGGTCGCCGGCGGCACCGCCGCACCGCCGGAACCGGCCCGGGGCGCGCTGCGGCTGCGCCAGGTCGGCGCCGGCCCGCTGCACGGGTTGGACCTGGAGGTGCCGGCCGGGGAGATCCTCGGCCTGGCCACCGCCGACCCCGCGGTGGCGGTGACACTGCTGGCCTGGCTGAACCGCGAGGCCGACCCGGAGCAGGGCCAGGTCGAGCTCGACGGCCACCCGTTGACCACTCTGGACCCGTCTGCCCTGCGCGGTGCGATCGTGGTCGCCGCACACGACGCCGAACTATTCGCCGGCACGCTGCGGGACAACGTCACCGCCGCGGCGGCCGCCGGCGTGGACACCGACCCGGCGCTGCGGGCCGCACAGGCCGACGAGGTGGCCGACACCCTCGACGGGGGCCTGGACGCCGAGATCAGCGAACAGGGGCGCTCCCTGTCCGGTGGCCAGCGGCAGCGGGTGGCGCTGGCCAGAGCGCTGGCCACCGAGGCCCCGGTCCTGGTGCTGCACGACCCGACGACGGCACTGGACACGGTCACCGAGGCCCGGATCGCCAGCGGCATCCGGGCGCTGCGGCACGGTCGGACCACCATCGTGCTCACCACCAGCCCGGCGCTGCTCGCCTCCTGCGACCGGGTGGTCACCCTGGACGGCGGCGGGGTCACCGCGCAGGGCAGCCACGCCGAGTTGCTGCGCGAGCAGGCGGGTTACCGCGAGCTGGTGCTCGGATGAGCCGGGAGTTGCTGCCGACCGCCGGCGCGGCGCGGGTGCGTATCGAGATCGCCGCACTGCTGCGCCCGCACCGCGGCCCGGCCGCACTGGCCACCCTGGCGCTGCTCGCCGGTGCCGCGGTGAGCCTGCTGACCGCGCCGCTGCTGGGTCGCATCGTCGACCTGGTGGCCCAGGGCCGGCCGGCGTCGGCGGTCGACGGCCCGGTGGCCGGGCTGGTCGGCGTCGCGCTCGGCCAGGGGGTGTTCGCGGTGCTCGGGGTGTACCTGGTCACCCGGGTCGGCGAGAGCATGCTGGCGGCGCTGCGCGAGCAGTTCATCGCGCGGGTGCTGCACCTGCCGCTCGAGCGCATCGAGCAGGCCGGCTCCGGCGACCTCACCTCGCGGGTCACCACCGACGTGGCGCTGATCGGCGAGGCGGTCCGCAACGCGGTGCCCCAGTTCGCCCGGTCGGCGCTGATCATCGCGTTGACCCTGGTCGGCCTTGCCGTGTTGGACTGGCGGTTCATGGTGGCCGCGCTGCTGGCCGCCCCGGTGCAGGTCCTGGCCGCCCGCTGGTACCTGCCGAGGGCCATCCCGATGTACCGGGCGCAGCGGATCGCCGGGGGCGCGCAGCAGCAACAGCTGCTGGACACCGTCGGCGGCGCGCGCACCGTGCGTGCGTTCCGGCTCGGCGACGACCACGCGGCCCGGGTGGCCCGCCGCTCGGAGGACGTCGTCGAGGCCTCGGTCCGCTCGGTGCGGGCCCGCACCGGGTTCCTCAACCGGCTCAACATCGCCGAGTACGTGGGCGCGGCCGCCGTGCTCGGCGTCGGGTTCTGGCTGGTCCGCACCGGCACCGCCTCGGTGGGGACCGCCAGCGCCGCCGCGCTGTACTTCATCAACCTGTTCGGCCCGGTCAACCAGGTACTGCTGCTGCTGGACGACGTGCAGTCGGCCGGCGCCGCACTGGCCCGGTTGGTCGGCGTGCTCGACGTCTCCGACGGCGCCGCGGGCACCGAGCCGGCCGCCCACCCGGTGGACAGCTCGGTCAAGCTGGCCCGGGTCAGCCATGCCTACCCCGGCGGCCCCGACGTGCTGCACGACGTGCACCTCGACGTGGCCGCCGGCAGCAGGGTCGCGCTGGTCGGTGCGAGCGGGGCCGGCAAGAGCACGCTGGCCAAGCTCGTGTCCGGGGTGCACCGGCCGACCCGGGGGACCGTGCGGATCGGCGGCGTGGCACTGGAGGAGGACGGCTCCGCACCGGCCCGCGGATCGGTCGCGCTGATCACTCAGGAGGTGCACGTGTTCGCCGGCCCGCTGGCCGACGACCTGCGCCTGGCCCGGCCGGAGGCGACCGACGAACAGCTGCGCGGGGCGCTGGCCGCCGTCGGCGCGCTGAGTTGGGCCCAGGCGCTGCCGGACGGGCTGGACACGGTGGTCGGCGGGGGCGGGCACCCGCTCACCGTGGTGCAGTCCCAGCAGCTCGCACTGGCCCGGCTGGTGCTCGCCGACCCGCCGGTCGCGGTGCTCGACGAAGCCACGGCGGAGGCCGGCAGCGTCGGCGCCCGGGTGCTCGACGCCGCCGCGCTCGCCGCGCTGGCGGGCCGCACCGGCCTGATGGTGGCGCACCGGCTCACCCAGGCGACCACGGCCGACACGGTGATCGTGCTGGACGGCGGCCGGGTCGTGGAGCAGGGCACCCACGACGAGCTGGTCGCCGCGGGCGGCCGCTACGCCCAGCTGTGGGCCGCCTGGCACGCCAGCCGCTGACCACAGGGGTCGTGTCAGTCGCGGAGTTGCAGCTCCAGCTCGTCCTCGGTCAGCGCGCTGACCTCGAGCGAGATCGCGGCGATCTCCTCCCAGCGCGAGTCCGCGCCGACCATCGTCTTGGCCAGCGCGGCGACGGTCCGTGCGGTGAACACGTCGCGCACCCGGACGTCGTCGCTCTGCAGCGCCTCCCGGAGGTTCGCGACGACCCTGGTCGCCAGCACGGAGTCGCCGCCGCTGGAGAGGAAGTCGTCCTCGATGCCCAGCGACTGGTCGGCGAGGGTGTCGCGCCACGCGCTGAGCAGCACCCGCTCCAGCGCGGAGCGGGGCTCGACCGGCCCCACCGCGCCGGCACCGGTGTGCCGGTCCAGCAGCGCGTCGATCGCCGCGCGGTCGGGTTTGCCGTTGCGGGTCAGCGGCAGCTCGTCCAGCACCACGATCCGTTCCGGGATCATGTAGCCGGGCAGCAGGTCGGCGACCCCCGCACGCACGGCCGACTCGACCAGCCCGGGATCGCCGGCCACCACTGCCTGCAACGACCCACCGCGCCGCTGCGACAACCGGGCCACCGCGCGGCGGGCGCCGGGTTGCGCGGCCAGTGCGGCCTCCACCTCACCCAGCTCCACCCGGTAGCCGCGCAGCTTCACCTGGTGGTCGGCCCGGCCGAGGAACTCCAAGGTCCCGTCGCGCCAGTAGCGGCCGAGGTCGCCGGTCCGGTACCAGCGCCTCCCCTGCCTGGTGACGAACTTCTCGGCGGTGCGCTCCGGGTCGCCGCGGTAGCCGGTCGCCACCCCGGCGCCGCCGATCCACACTTCGCCGGTCACCCAGTCCGGCCGGTCCCTGCCCTGCTCGTCGACCACCCGGCAGGCCACGTTGTGCAGCGGCACCCCGTAGGGCACCGCGCGCCAGTGCGACGGCACCGCCGCGTCCACGACCTCGCACTCGGTGGAGTGGATCGCGGTCTCCGTGGTGCCGCCGAGGCCGACGAACCGGCAGTCCGGCCGCTGCTCGGCCAGCCGCACCGGCAGGTCCACCCCGACCCAGTCACCGCCGAGCAGCACCAGCCGCAGCGTCTCGCCGAGACCGTCGGAGCGGCCGACCACCAGCAGCATGTCCAACAGCGCCGGCACGCAGTTCAGCACCGTCACACCCCGCTCGCGCACCAACCGCGCCCAGTCCCGGGCCTCCTTGCGCTCGTCCTCGCCGACCACCACCACCGCGCCGCCGGCGGACAGCAGGCCGAACACGTCGAACACCGACAGGTCGAACTCCATCGCGGACACCCCGAGCGCACGGTCACCGGGGCCGATGGCGTACCGCTCGACCAGGTCGTCGATGGTGTTCATCGCGGCGGAGTGCGAGACCTCGACGCCCTTGGGCTCACCGGTGGAGCCCGAGGTGAACAGCAGGTAGGCGGTCGAGGACGGGTCGGCGAGAGCGGGCGCGCCCAGCCGGTCGGGCCAGCCCAGGGCCACCCCGGGTGCCACGGCGGTGCCGTCCAGGTTGACGGAGTCGCCGGCCGGCAGCTCCCGGTCGGTGACGATCAGCCGGCTGCCGGCGATGGACATGATCCGGTGCAGCCGGCTGTCCGGCTGATCCCGACCGATCGGCAGGTAGGTACCACCGGCGGCCAGCACGCCGAGCACCGCGGCGACCTGCTCGGCGCCCTTGGGCAGGCTCACCGCCACCGGGTCGCCGGCGCTCATGCCGTGCGCGCGCAACGCGGCCGCCACCCGCAGCGCCCGGTCGGCCAGCTCGCCGTAGCTCCACGTGCCGGCCTCGCCCCAGAGCAGCGCCGGCGCCCCCGGGTCCCGGTCGGCGCGGGCGAAGAACTGCTCGTGCAGGCAGCGCGACGGATACTCGACCGCGGTGTCGTTCACCCGGTCCCGGATCGTGTGCTGCGCGGCGCTGAGCAGCTCCACCAACGGCTGCTCCCAGGCGGCGTCACTGCCGGCGAGGCGGTCGAGCAGATCGGTGAAGGCGTCGAACATCGCATCGGCGACCCCGGGCATCAACAGGTTCTCCCGGATGTCCCAGTTCACCAGCACGCCGCCGTGCAGCTCGGTGACCTGCGCGTCCAGCAGCACCTGCGGACCCTGTGAGATGATCCACACCGGCTCGCCGAACTCGCTGAGCACCGCCGGGTCGAACAGCTCGCCGAGCCCGAGCGCACTGGTGAACACCACCGGTGCCACCACCTGCTCGCCGCGCGCCCTGGTCAGCTCACGCAGCAGGTGCACGCCGGAGAACGCGGCGTGCTCGGCCCGCTCGTGCAGCTGCGCCTGCAGCCGCCGGGCCCGCACCGCGAACCCGGCCGGCTCGCGCAGGTCCACGTCGAGCAGCACCGACGAGGTGAAGTCGCCGACCAGCTCGGCGATGTCCGGGTGCAGCGGCTCGCGGTCGAACAGCGGCACGTTGAGCAGGAACCGGCTCCGCGCGCTCCAGCCGCCGATCACCTCGGCGTACCCGGTGGCCAGTGCCATCGCGAGTGTCAGGCCGTGCCGGCGGGCCCGCTCGGCCAGCTGGTCGCGCAGCTCGGGGGCCAGCCAGCGGGCCCGGCGACCGGTCCGCCCGGGGTCGGCGGCCAGCGGGTCGATCGGGAGCTCGGGCGCACCGGGCAGCTCGTCGAGGCGCCGCGACCACCAGGCGGCGGCCCGCTCGGCGGCGGGTGCGCTGGACGCCTCGTGCTCGGCCAGGTAGCGCGCGAAGTCGTACTCCGAGGGCTCGCCGAGGTCGGTTCCGGTGTAGCTCCGCGCCAGGTCGGCCAGCAGGATCCGGTAGCTGCGCGCGTCGGCGGCCACCATGTCGACGTCGACGTGCAGCCGGCTGCGCCCGCCCGGCAGCAGGGTCAGCCCGATGTCGAACACGTGGCCGGCCTCGATGTCCAGCACCTCGTGCGAGAGCCGCTGCCGCAGCGCCGCCAGCTCCGCCTCGACCTGTTCCTCGGCGGCGTCCCGCAGGTCGAGCAGCGTGACCGGCGGGTGGTCCCGCGCCGGCAGCACCCGCTGGGTCCCGTCGCCCCGCACGGTGACCCGCAGCATCGGGTGCCGGCGCACCACCGCCTCGACCGCCCGCGTCAACCGGTCCGGATCCACCGCCGGCCCGTCGAACTCGGTGTAGAGGTGCGCGGCGACCCCGCCCAGCTCCTGGCCGTCCTCCCGGCCGATCCAGTACGCGTGCTGCAGCGGGGCCAGCGCGAACCCGTCCGCGCTGCCGGGGGCCGCCGGTCGGGGCTGCTCGGGCGCCGGGGGCGGCCCGACCCGGGTGGCGAGCAGCTCGCGCCACTGGGCCAGGGTCGGCTCCGCGGCGAGCTCACCGAAGGACACCTCGGTCCCCTCGCGGCGCCACCGGCTGGCCACGCCCATCAGGGCGATCGAGTCGAGGCCCCACTCGAGCAGGTTGTCGTGCTCGCCGGGTGCGTCGTCGTCCTCGGTGAGCAGGTCCCGGACCTCGTCCAGCCAGGTGTCGATCCTCGTGCGGTCGGTCATGGTCTCTCCACTCCGAGTCTCTCCACTGTCGATTCTCAGCGTTCGAACCGTTGCCGCAGCCGGTCCAGCTGGCCCGCGCTCACCGTGACCAGTCCCAGGTCCTCGGTGCTGGGCGCGGCGGCGTCCGGATGCGTGCCGTGCTCGACCAGGCCGTGCAGCGCCGCCACCCAGGACTCGGCGATCCGCTGCGCATCGGCCGCCGGCACCACCTCGGGCAGGTAGGTGAACGAGGCACGCAGGCCCTCTTCGTCCACCAGTACGTTGATGTCCAGCGCGTGTCCCACCCGCATGCCGGGGTCACCGCTGCCGCCGAGCACACCGGCGTCCAGCGACCAGTCACCCTCGGCGTAGAAGTCGAACCGGCCCAGGTAGTTGAAGCCGATGAGCGGTTCCGGCAGCGCCGCCAGCTCCCGCGCCGACTCCGCGTGCAGGTGGCGCAGCACCCCGTAGCCGGCACCGCGTTCCGGTAGCCGGCCCAGCGTGTCCCGCACCCGTTTCACCAGCGTCCCGGCCGCCGGGCCACCGGCGAACGCCTCGTCGACGTCCGTGCCCGCCGCGTCGAGACGGACCGGGAACGCACTGGTGAACCAGCCGACCGTGCGGGTCAGGTCGACGGCCGGGCCGAACGGGCCCACCAGCTCCTCCTCCCGCCCGTGCCCCTCCAACCGGATCAACGGCGTGGCGTCACCCGCGCGGGCGGTCGCCGCCAACAGCGCGGCGAGCAGCATGTCCTGGGTCTGCGCGCGCAGGGTCCTCGGCAACGAGGTCAGCACGGTCCGGCTGACGTCGCGGTCCACCCGCACCACCAGCCGCTCGGTGGCCGACAGCACGTCCCGCTCCGGGTCGGGCCCCCGCCTGCCCAGCTGGGGCGGCGGGCCGGCCAGCATCGCCCGCCAGACCGGCAGTTGCCCGGCGAGCTCCGGTGCGCGGCGGCGCAACCCGCTGGTCCAGGTCCGGAACGACGTCCGGACCGGTGCCACCGGCTCACCCCGGCAGGCCTGCGCCAGGTCACCGATCAGGATCCGCCAGGAGACGCCGTCGACCACCAGGTGGTGCGCGACGATCAGCAGCCGGCCCCGGGCCCCCGGCCCGGCGTCGAACCACACCGCCCGCACCATCTCACCGGACTCCGGGTCGAGCGACCGTGCCGCGGCCTGCGCCGCCTCGGCCAGCTCGGTGGCGCTCGGCACGCCGTCGACCCGGGCCGGCACGGGGCCGGGAGCACCCGGCTCGACCCACAGCCGCGGTTCGCCGTCGAGCACCAGCCGGGCGCGCAGGATGTCGTGGGCGGCCACCACCGCGCCGAAGCCGGTGCGCAGCTCCGCCTCGGTCATCCCGGCCGGCGTGTGCAGCAGCACGGACTGGGAGAACGTCCGGTACGGCCCGCCCCGGTCCAGCATCCGGTGCATGATCGGCGCGAGCGGCACGTCCCCGGTGCCGTCGTCGCCGGTGGCCGGGCCGGTCTGCCCCGCCGCCAGCGGCACCGCCACCAGGGCCAGCGCCTCCGGGGTCTTCGCCTCGAACACCTGCCTCGGGGTGAACCCGAGACCGGCCGGGCGGGCCAGCGAGGCCAGGCGCAGCGCGGAGATGCTGTCGCCGCCGAGGGCGAAGAAGTTGCCGTCCACCCCGACGCCGTCCATGCCCAATATGTCGGCGAACAGCTCGGTCAACAGCGTCTCCACCGGGCCGTCCGGCGCGCGCGACGCGGAGTCGCCGGACCGCACCGGAGCCGGCAGCGCCCGTCGGTCGAGCTTTCCCGAACCGGTCAGCGGCAGCTCGTCCAGCAGCACGATCGCGGCCGGCACGAACTGGTCGGGCAGCGCCGCCGCGACCACGCCGCGCAGCCGTTGCGGGTCGACCTGGGCACCGGCCGAGGGCACCACGTACCCGACCAGCCAGGTGCCGCTCGGCCCGTCCTCCCTCGGTACCACCGCGGCGGCGGCCACCTCCGGTAACGCGGCGAGCACCGCCTCGGCCTCACCCGGCTCCACCCGGACGCCGCGGATCTTCACCTGGTGATCGCCGCGGCCGAGGTACACGCACGTCCCGTCGGGCTCCGCGCGCACGATGTCGCCGGTGCGGTACAGCCGCTGCCCGGGACCGCCGAACGGGTCGGCCACGAAGCTCGCCGCGGTCAACCCGGGGCGGTTCAGGTATCCCCTGGCCAGCTGCACGCCGCCCAGGTACAGCTCACCCGGCACACCCGGTGGCACCGGGCGCAGCGCGGCGTCCAGCACCCGCAGCCGCACGCCGTCGATGGCGCGTCCGATCGGCACGCCCGGGCCTGCCGGCTCTTCGGGCAGGTAGCGGGTGGCCGTGACGTCGATGGTGGCCTCGGTCGGCCCGTACAGGTTGTGCAGCTCGGCGTCGAGCAGACCGGTGGCGCGCCGGGCCAGCTCGGTGGTCAGCTCCTCACCGCTGCAGAGCACCCGACGCAGCGACCGGCACTCGGCGACGCCCTCCTCGGCCAGGAAGGCGCGCAGCATCGACGGCACGAAGTGCACGCTGCTGACCCATTCCCGCCGGATCAGCTCGATCAGGTACCCGGGGTCGCGGTGCCCGTCCGGGCGGGCGACGACCAGGCGGGCGCCGACCATGAACGGCAGGAAGAACTCCCACACCGACACGTCGAACCCGGCCGGCGTCTTCTGTGCCACGACGTCGTCGGCGTCGAACCCGTAGTGCGCGACCATCCAGTTGAGCCGGTTGCGCAGGCCGCCCCTGGTCAGCACCGCGCCCTTGGGCCGGCCGGTGGAGCCGGAGGTGTAGATGACGTAGGCCGGGTGGGCCGGGTCGACGCGCACCGGTGGCGGGCCGGTGGGCCGCCGCGCGAGCCCCTCGGCCGGGTCGTCCAGCGCCAGCGCCTTGCCGGCCGCGCGCGGGAGGGCCCCGAGCACGTCCGAGGTGCCGAGCACGATCACCGGGTTGGCCTCGTCCAGCATCGCGCGCAGCCGGGCGGCGGGCTGGTCCGGGTCCAGCGGCAGGTACGCCGCCCCGGCCCGCAGGGTGGCGAGCAGCGCGACGATCAGCTCCACGCCGCGGCGGGCCGCGATACCGACCACCCGCTCCGGCCCGGCGCCCCGCTCCCGCAGCGCCCAGGCGAGCTGGTTGGCGCGGGCGTCGAGCTCGGCGTAGGTCAGCCGCCGGTCCTCGAAGGTCAGTGCCTCCCGGTCCGGCCACCGCGCCGCGGCCAGCGCGATGGACTCGACGACGTCGACCTGCTCCGGCGCCGCGTCGGCCGCGAAGCTGCTCGTCTCGGCGGGCAGCAGCGGGTCGAGCCCGGCGAGCGGAGCGTCCGGCCGGTCGGCGAACCGCCGCAGCAGCGCGCGCAGCCGTTGGCCGAGCGCGCCGATCTGCCCGGCGTCGAACAGCGCCGGCTGGTACTTCAGCGAGATGCGCAGGTCCTCGCCGGGCAGCACCAGCGCGGTGAGCGGGTAGTGGGTGTCGTCGTGGGCGTCCATCTCGGATAGGCTCAGCCCGGCCCGGCGCGCCGCGTCCTCGAGCGTGGACCGCCGCATCGGGTAGCTCTCGAAGACCAGCAGCGTGTCGAACAGCTCGCCCAGCCCGACCGTGCGCTGGATGTCGGCGAGCCCGAGGTACTGGTGCTCCAGCAGGTCCACCTGGGCGGTGTGCACCCGGCGCAGCAGGGCGCCGAACGTGTCGCCCGGCGCGGCCGCCACCCTGGCCGGCACCGTGTTGATGAACAGCCCGACGGTCTCCGCCGCGGCCGGCAGCTCGGTGGGCCGACCGGAAACGGTCATGCCGAAGAGCACGTCCTGCTCGCCGGTCAGGACGCCGAGCAGGGTGCCCCAGCCGGCCATCAGGACCGTGTTCAGCGTGACGCCGTGCTCGCGGGCCAGCCGGCTCAGCGCCGCGGTCAGCTCCGGGCCGAGGTGCACGTGCAGCTGCTCGGACGGCGGGTAGACGGCGTCCACCCCGGCGGTGCCGGCCAGCAGCGTCGGCCCGGTCACGCAGTCCAGGGCGGTCCGCCAGGCCTGCTCGGCCGCGTCGGTGTCGCGCTCCGCCAGCCAGTCCAGGTACCCCGAGTACTGGCCCTTGGCCGGTGCCAGTGTGCCGTCCGCGTAGGCGGCCAGCAGGTCGGTCACCAGCAGCGGCAGCGACCAGCCGTCGAAGAGCAGATGGTGGTTGGTCAGCAACAGCCGGTGCCGACCCTCGCCGAGGTCGACCAGGGTGGCGCGCAGCAGCGGCGCCCGGTCCAGCGCGAACCGGGTGCGCCGGGCCTCCCGCAGCTCCGTCCACCGCCGCTCCCGCGCGGTGGGGTCGACAGCGCTCAGGTCCACCTCGTCCCACGGGACCTCGACGTCCTCCGCGATCACCTGCACCGGTTCGCGCAGGCCCTCGTGCAGGAACGCGGCGCGCAGGCTGTCGTGGCGGCGCAGCACCGTCTGCAGCGCGGCACGCAGCCTGGCCGGCTCGAGGTCGCCGGTGAACGTCATCACCGGCTGGGCGAGGTAGGCGTCGGCCTCGGTGCTGTCGGCGCCGCCGGCCAATGAGTGGAAGGCCAGCCCGCGCTGCAGCGGGGACAGGGGCAGCCTGGCCCGGTCCCCCGGCGCGGCGGCGGGCGCAACCTCGGTCGGGCCGTCCGGGTCCACCAGCGCCACCCTCGGCGCGAGCGCGGCCGGCGTAGGTGCCGCGAACACGTCCCGCACGGTGAACCGCAGGCCTTCGGACCGCGCGGTCGACACCAGCTGGATGGACATGATGCTGTCCCCGCCGGCACCGAAGAAGTCGTCCTCGGCACCGACCCCACCCGACTCGGTCAGGCCGAGCACCCGGGTGAACAGCTTCACCAGCCGGGTCTCCAGCTCGCCCTCGGGCGGTCGCGAGGTGGTGCGCACCGCGGCGGGCGGCGGCAGCGCGGCCCGGTCGATCTTGCCGGAGGGCAGCATCGGCAACGAGTCCAGCGTGATGACCGTGTCCGGCACCATGTGCGCCGGCAGCTGGCCGGTCAGCCAGCCGCGCAGCTCCGCGCCGTCCACCGGCTCGGCCCCGGGCGCCGGGACCTGGTAGCCGACCAGCCGTGTCGTCGGGCCCTCGTGGGCGCGGGCGGCGGACTGGCGGATGGCGGGATGGCGGGCCAGCGCCGACTCGATCTCCTCCAGCTCGACCCGCATGCCGCGGATCTTGATCTGGTTGTCCGCTCTGCCGAGGAACTCCAACACCCCGTCGGTGCGCCACCGGGCCAGGTCACCGGTGCGGTACAGCCGCTCCCCCCGGCCGCCGAACGGGTCGGCGACAAACCGCTCCGCCGTGCGCCTCGGCTCGCCGACGTAGCCCCGCGCGAGGGGCAGGCCGCCGAGGTAGATCTCCCCGGCCACCCCGACCGACACCGCGCGCAGCTGCTCGTCCAGCAGGTAGATGGCGGTGTTCGGGTTGGGCCTGCCGATGGTGACCGCGCGGCGCTCGTGGCCCTCCCGGTAGATCTCGTGGCTGACCCCGATGGTCGCCTCGGCCGGCCCGTAGCCGTGGTAGAGCGTGGCTCGGGTGTCATCGACGTGGGACCGGAAGCGGGCGAACAGCTCCGGGGTGAGCAGCTCCCCACCGCACCAGACGTGCCGCAGGCAGGACAGCGCGGACCCGACGATCGGGCCGGCACCGACGCCGAGCAGCAGCTCCAGCATCGACGAGGTCAGGTAGCAGAAGGTGACCCGCTGCTCGGCGATCAGCCCGGCCAGCTCGGCGACCTCGCGCTCCAGCCCCGGTTCACAGACCACCAGCCGCGCGCCGCAGACCAGCGGCAGGAAGATCTCGTTGACCGAGATGTCGAAGCCGAGCGGCGCCTTGAACAGCGCCGCGTCACCCGGGCCGAACCCGAGCATGTCGACCTGCCAGAGCAGCCGGTTGGCGATGGCCCGGTGCCGGATCATCGCGCCCTTCGGCGCACCGGTCGACCCCGACGTGTAGATGACGTACGCGAGGTTCTCCGGGTCGAGCGCGGGCAGCGCCGGGGGCGTCCACCCCGGGTCCGGCGACCCGGGGTACGGGGGCACGGCGAGCGCCGGCAAACCCGACCAGCTCAGCGAGCCCGGGTCGTGCGACAGCACCAGGACCGGCTCCGAGGTCAGGACGGTGTCCTCGATCCGCCGCCTCGGCCAGGACGGCTCCAGCGGCACGAAGGCACCGCCGCCGCGCTGCACGGCGAGCAGCGCGACCACCATCTCCAGCGAGCGCTCCAGGTGGATGCCCACCGTGCGCTCCGGCCCGACGCCGCGGGCGACCAGCTCGCCGGCCAGCCGGGCCGACCAGTCGTCCAGCTCGCGGTAGGTCAGCTCCCGGTCCCCGTACACCACCGCGACGGCGTCCGGGGTGGCCGCCACCTGGTCGGCGAACATCGCCGGCAGCGTGGTGTCCGAGGTCGCCGCGCCGGTGTCGTTCCAGGTCCGCAGCATCCGGGTGCGCACGCCGGCCGGCAGGTGCTCGATGGCGGACAGCGGGCGGCCCGGATCGGTGGCGACCTCCTCGGCGAGCTGGTGCAGCTCGTCCGCGAGACGCCGCACGGTCTCCCGCTCGAACAGTGCGGTGCTGTAGCGGACCGTGGCGCTGGGCCGCGCGGTGGCCTCGTCGTTCAGGATGAAGGTCAGGTCGAACTTCGCGATCTCCAGGCGCACCGGGAACGGCGTGTCCGTGACGCCGGGCAGCCGCAGCGGGGGCGGCGTCGCGCCGTTGTAGACGACCATGGTCTGGAACAGCGGCGGCCGGCCGAACACCCGGGGCGGCGCGACCAGGTCGACCACCCGTTCGAACGGCAGGTCCTGCTGGGAAAACGCGGCCAGGTCGGTGGCCGCGACCCTGGCGACCAGTTCGCTGAACGTCGGGTTCCCGCTCAGATCGGCCCGCAGCACGGCGCTGTTGACGAACATGCCGACCAGCCCGTGCACCGCCGCCGACCCCCGCCCGGACACCGGCGTACCCACCGGGATGTCCGGACCGGCGCCGTTGCGCAGCAGCAACAGCCCGACGAGCGCGTGCCACACCACGAATGGCGTGGTGCCTTCCCGCACCGCCAGCGCGCGCAGCGCGGCGAGCACCGGGCGGGCCAGCGGGATCGTCACCACCGCCCCGTCCGATGCGGCCTCCATCGGGCGCGCGCGGTCGGTGGGCAGCCCGATCTGCTCCGGCAGGTCGCGCAGCTGCTCCCGCCAGAACTCCCGCTGCGCTGCCATCTCCGGGCCGTCCAGCGCGGCGCGCTGCCAACGCGCGTAGTCGCCGTAGCTGACCGGCTGGCTGGCGAACGCCGGTGCCGCGCCGGCCCGCCGCGCCCGGTAGGCCACCGACAGGTCGGCGCACAGCACGGACTCCGACCATTCGTCGGACACCGTGTGGTGCAGCAGGAACAGCAGCACGTGCTCGTCGCCGCCGAGGTGGAACAGGGTCGGGCGGAACGCCGGTTCGGTGTCCAGCTGGAACTCGTGGCACAGCTCCCGCTCGACCTCCCGGTCCAGGTTCGGTTCGAGCTCACGGTCCGGGTGCACCCGCAGCCGGGCGCCCGCCGACGCGGCGGCCTCGGTGCCCAGCACGACCTGTTCCGGCACCCCGTCGTGCGACACGATCACACTGCGCAGCACCTCGTGGCGCTCGACGAGGTCCCCGACCGCGTCCGCCAGCGCGGCCACGTCCAGCGGGCCGGACAGCCGGCGGGCGAATGCCAGGTTGTAGTCCGGGGACGGGCCGGTGACCTGGTACAGGAACCACAGCGCGTGCTGCGGCACGGACAGCGGCCGGCTCGCGGCGCCGACCGGGGCGTCCCCGGCCGGGGAGACGTCCCGCCAGTCCGCGTCCCGCCCGAGCCCCGACACCACGGCGGCGAGCGCGGCGGGGGTGGGGTACTCGGCGACGGTGCGTATCGAGATGTCCGCGCCCAGGCTCGAGCGCACCTGCGCGACCAGCTTCGTGGCCAGCAGGGAGTTGCCGCCGAGCGCGAAGAAGTCCTGCCCCGCCGACACCGCGTCGTACTCGAGCAGCTCGGCCATCAGCCCTCGGAGCCGGAGCTCCACCTCCTGGTCGCCGACCGCCGTCGGCTCTGCCGGCGCCGTGTCCGGCACGCTCACCGGCCAGTCCCGCACGGCGAGCGCGGACAGCGGTGCCTCCGGGCGCGCCGCGACCGCATCCAGCACCGCGCACAGGTCCGCCAGCAGCTCGTCCACCCGCTCGGCGGAGAACAGTTCGGCGGAGTAGCTGGCCTCGATCTCCAGGTCGCCCTCGATCAGGAACGCTTCCAGCGAGAGGTCGAACTGCTTGGTGCCGTTGTGCACGTTGCGCCAGGTGGTGCGCACGCCGGGCAGCCGGGGGCCGACGAGTCCCTGGGTGAGGAACAGCAGCATCACGTTGAACGGGTCGACGTCCCGAGAACCGCCACGGGCACCACCGCGCTCCCGCAGGGCGGCCACGACCTGGTCGTAGGGCATGTCCTGGTGCGCGAAGCCACCCGAGCAGACGGTGTCCGCGCGGCGCACCAGCTCGGTGAACGTCGGGTCGCCCGAGGCGTCCAGCCGCAGCACGAGCGTGTTGCCGAAGTTCCCGATCAGGGCCTGCGCCTGGGCGCTGTCGCGGTTCATCGTGGCCGAACCGATGGGCAGGTCGGTGCCGCCGCCGTAGCGGTGCAGCAACGCACCGAACGCCGCGAGCAGCACGGTGAACGGTGTGACGCCCTCCCGGGCGGCGAGTGCGGTGAACCGGGCGGTGCGCTCCGCGCCGAACACCATCGAGCGCCGACCGCCGCCCGCACCACCCGGGTTGTCCGCCGGCAGCGCGAGCGGGCCGGGCAGGTCGGTGAGCCGGTCCAGCCAGTAGTCGCGCTCGGCCGGGCGCACCGGCGCGTCGGCGAGGGCGGCCGCGAAGTCGCCGTACTGCACGGGGGGCGGCTCCACGTCGGTAGCGGCGCCGGAAGCCGCCCCGCCGCCGACCGCCGCCGCGTAGGCACGGGTCAGCTCGGCGGAGATCACCGGCCAGGTCCCGCCGTCCCACGCGATGTGGTGCACGACCAGGCCGAGCCGGTACTCCCGCGCGCCGGTGCGGTAGAGCACCGCCCGCAGGGGCCAGTCCCGCGCGAGGTCGAACCGGTGCCGGGCCAGCTCGGTGACCAGGTCCTCGGCAGTGCCGGGCGGCCGGTCCCGCAGGTCGATCAGCGGGACCGGGAACTCGGCGACCTCGGCGACGGGGTCGATCCGCTGGCGGGGCAGCTGGTCGGCGGCGAGCGGGTAGCGGGTGCGGAGCACCTCGTGCCGGACCACCATCGCCCGCAGCGCCGCACCCAGTGCCGCCACGTCCAGCGACCCGGCGAACGTCACGTGCAGGCAGACGTTGTAGGCGACACCGGACGGGTCGAACCGGTCCAGCACCCACATCCGGCGCTGCGCGGGGGACAGCGGCGCGCTGCTCCGGTCGGCGCGGCGGGTGACCGACGCCGCGGTGGCGCGGTCGGCACCCAACCCGGCGTCGGCCAACCGTTTGCGCAGTACCGCGGCCCGCCGCTCGGCAAGCTCACTGTTCATTCGCGAATCACCTTCCGCAGATCGCCCAGGTGCGGGCCGCACGTCGAGAACGGGGAGCTGGGAGCGGTCACCGCAGCTGGGCCGCGACCACGGCCAGCGGGCCGGGCCCGGCCATCTCCCAATGGGTGGCGTCGACCGGGTGCACCCGCACCGACCCGCTCACCCCCGGCCGCCACAGCTCGGTCAGGCCCACCGGCCTCGGCTCCCGGGTGGCCTCGAACAGCAGCAGGTCGCCCGGGTGGACCGGCAGGTCGCCGCCGCGCAGCCCGGCCGAGTGGCGCCAGCTCAGCGCCACGTTGCACAGGTCGTCGGCGCTGAACCCGGCCAGCCCGCCGGCACCCTCGGCGATCAGCTCCAGAGCCCGGCCGGGGTCCACCTCATCCTCCGCGACCTGGTAGCCGCTGACCTCGAGCAGCTGAGCCAGTCCACGCTCCAGCGACCAGTGCCCGCCGGCCGCCACCGCGCCACCGGCCGCCCCGGGGACGCCGCTGAAGTACCGGGCCGGCACCGAGTCCAGCAGGGCCAGCGTGTCGACCCGCTCGCCGTCGCGCGCCAGCTGGCCCGCCATCAGGTGCGCGACCGTGCCGCCCAGCGACCAGCCGAGCAGGTGGTACGGGCCGGACGGCTGCACCGTGCGCACCTGCGCCACGTACTGCGCGGCCATCTCGTCCAGGTCACCGGGCAGGTCCGTGCCGCCGACCAGGCTGCGTGCCTGCAACCCGTAGACCGGCCGGTCCGGCAGGTGCCGGAGCAGCCCGGCGTAGGCCAGGGCGAGCCCGCTCACCGGGTGCACGCAGAACAGCTGCGCCCCGCTCCCCCCGGTGCGCAGCGGCAGGAGCACGCCGTCGGCCAGCCGGGGTGCCGCGGCGGCCGCACCGGAGTCCAGCCACGCCGCCAGCTCGGTCACCGTCGGGTGCTCCAGCAGGGTGCGCACGGCGAGCGGGGTGTCGAGGGCGGCCCGCAGGGTCACGGTAAGCCGGGTGGCCAGCGCCGAGTGCCCGCCGAAGGCGAAGAAGTCGTCGGTGACGCCGAAGTCGGGGCGGCCGAGCACCGCCCGGAACGACTCGAGCAGCCGGACCTCGGTCGGGGTCCGCGCCGGTTCCGCCGAGGTACGCCTCGCGGGTACCGAGCCGGCCAGCGCCGCCCGGTCCACCTTGCCGGAGGGCTGGGTCGGCAGCATCGGCAGCTCGACCAGCTCGGCCGGCACCATGTGCTCGGCCAGGCGCGCACGCAGCCAGCGGCGGAGCTCGTCGGCCGAGGGTGCCGCCACCGCGCCCGCTCCCCCGGCGGCGCCGTCGGGTGCGCCCGCCGGAGAGCCCTGAGAGCTGTCGTGCGGTTCGTCGCGCGGGGCGTAGAAGGCGACCAGTCGTGGTGTGGCGGTGGCGTCGGCCGGGCTGAGCACCACCGCCTGCGCGACCCCGGGGTGCGCCGCGAGCACCGACTCGATCTCCTCCGGCTCGACCCGCATGCCGCGGATCTTGACCTGGTTGTCGGCCCGCCCGGCGAACCGCAACCGCCCGTCCGGCAGCCAGCTGGCCAGGTCGCCGGTCCGGTACAGCCGTGACCCGGCGGGGCCGAGGCCGGAGGCCACGAACCGCGCCGCGGTCCGGCGCGGGTCACCGACATAGCCGCGGCCGAGCAGCAGGCCGCCGACGTACAGCTCACCGACCACCCCGGGCGGGACCGGGCGCAGCCACTCGTCGAGCACGTACACCTGGGTGTTCGGGTTGGGCCGGCCGATGGTGGCGCCGTCGCGGCCGTGGCCGGCGCGGTAGATCTCGTGGGTGACGCCGACGGTGGCCTCGGCTGGCCCGTAACCGTGGTACATGGTGGCGTTCACGGTGGCCCGGAACCGCGCGTACAGCTCCGGGGTGAGCAGCTCGCCGCCGCACCACAGGTGCCGCAGCGAACCGGTCGTCGAGGCGAGGTCCGGCAGCTCGAGCATCGCGGCGAGCATCGAGGAGACCAGGTAGCAGAAGCTGACCTTCTCCCTGGCCATCAACCGGACCAGCGCCTCGACGTCGCGCTCCTCGCCGGGCGCGGCGATGGCCAGCACCGCACCGGTGCTCAGCGGCAGGAAGATCTCGTTGATCGAGATGTCGAAGCCGAGCGGCGCCTTGAACAGCGCCACGTCGCCCGGGCCGAAGTCGAGCAGGCCCGCCTGCCAGACTATCCGGTTCGCGATGGCCCGGTGCCGGATCATCGCGCCCTTCGGCGTGCCGGTCGACCCCGAGGTGTAGATGACGTAGGCCACCTGTTCGCCGTGGATCCGCCGCCCCGGCCCGGCGGGCACGCCAGGTTCGGCCAGGTCGACGGCCAGCACCGGGACCGGCGCCGGACCCGCGCTCCCAGCCGCGCTCCCGGCGACGCTCCCGGCCGCGCTCCCGGCGACACAGACAGCGACGATGCCCGCGTCCTCGGCCACCGACCGGACCCGGATCTCCGGCCAGTCGGGGTCCAGCGGCACGAAGGCACCGCCGGCCTTGAGCACCGCGAGCATCGCCACCACCAGCTCCGGCGAGCGGGTCAGGTACAGGCCCACCCGGGCTTCGGCGGCCACCCCGTTCTTGCGCAGCCGGTGGGCGATGCGGTTGGCCCGGCCGTCGAGCTCGCGGTAGCTCAGCCTGCCGCCCGCCCAGCTCACCGCGGTCGCGTCCGGGGTCGCGGCGGCGGCCCGTTCGACCAGGTCGACCAGGGTGTCGTCGGTGACCGGCGCGCCGGTGTCGTTCCAGCCGCGCAGCTGGTCGTCCTCGGCACCGGTCAGCGGCCGCAGCGCGGCGAGCGGGCGGTCCGGGTTCTCGGTGAGCGCAGCGGCCAGATCGGACAGCCGCGCCGCGATCTGCTCGACCTGAGCTTCGGCCAACGCCCGGGGCTGGTACTTCAACGTCATCGACAGCGCATCGCCGGGGGCCGCGACCAGCACCAGCGGGTAGTGCGTCGCGTCCCGTACCGCCCGGGGCGCCACGCTCAACCCGGTGCGGTCCACCAGCTCGGCGAGCCCGCCGCTGGGGTAGCTCTCGAACACCACGAGGGTGTCGAACAGCGGCGCGAACCCGGCGTCGCGTTGCAGGTCGGCGAGGCCAACGTGGTGCCCGTCCAGCAGCGCCGTCTGCTCGCGCTGCACCCGGTCCAGCAGCTGTCCGACGGTGTCCCCAGGGGCGAGCCGGACCCGCACCGGCACCGTGTTGATGAACAGCCCGACCATCGAGTCGACGCCGGTCAGCTCGGGTGGGCGGCCGGTGACCGTGGTGCCGAAGACCACGTCCTTCGACCCGGTCGCGGTGGCCAGCACGAGGCCCCAGAGCACCTGCAGCACCGTGTTGAGGGTGACGCCCCGGTCGCGGGCCAGCGCCACGAGCCGGGCCGAGAGCTGGGCGTCCACCGGGACCGGGCGGCGCACCGGCAGGTCGACGGTGGTGCCGGGGGTGGCGATCAGCGTCGGGCCGGCCAGCCCGGCGAGCGACTCCCGCCAGGCGGCGCGCGCGGCCGCCGGGTCCTGCTCGGCCAGCCAGGCCAGGTAGTTGCGGAACGGGCGGGCCGGTGCCAGGGCGTTCGGCGCACCACCCGAGGCGTAGAGGGTGAACAGCTCCCGCAGCAACACCGGCACCGACCAGCCGTCCAGCAGGATGTGGTGGTTGGTCAGCAGCAGCTGGAACCGCTGGTCGCCGAGCCGGACCAGCATCATCCGCAGCAGCGGGGGCTGGTCCAGCGGAAAGGGCCGGGTCCGTTCCCCGACGGCCAGCGCGCGCAGTTCGGCCCGCTGGTCGGCCTCGGCCAGGCCGGCCAGATCGACATCGCGCCACGGCAGCGCCAACCCGTCGAGCACCACCCCGACCGGCTCGTCGGTCTCCTCGGCGAGGAAGGCGGTGCGCAGTGCGGTGTGCCGCTCGAGCAACAGCTCGGCGCAGCGGTGCAGCAGGGCCACGTTCAGCGGCCCGTCGAGCTGCAGCTCGAGCTGGTAGCGGTACACGTCCGCGTCGCCGGCGGTGGCGTGGAAGAACAACCCCGCCTGCAGCGGCGAGAGCGGAACGACGTCGGAGATGCGTGCGGGAGCACGGGTCATCGGTTCCCGTCCGCCGAGCTCAACAGCTCGAGGTCCAGGCTTGTCACGTCGTCGAACTCCTCGCCCACAGTCGCTCTCCTCCTCGCTGTCCACGGCCGTTCGTCACCCGGGTCGGCGTCACCCAGGTAGTTAAACCTAGGCTTGCCTAACTATGCGGACAACTCAAGTAAGACCACAAGTCTGAGATCACTCAAGCGAGGGGGCTCATGGCGGAGACGGACCGGGACCTGGCCGAGTTGCAGCGGCCGGTACGCGGCCGGGTGACCCTCGCCGCGGCGTTCCAGGCGCTGGCCACGGCACTGTCCGTGGCGCCGATGGTGGCCGTGGTGGAGATCGGCCGGCGACTGCTCGACGGGCAGCGGGGCGGGCTCTGGCCGATCGCCTGGCTGGCGGTCGGGCTGTTCGCCGCGCGCCTGGTGCTCTACGTGCTCGCGGGCCTGATCAGTCATCTCGCCGATGCGGAGCTGGCGGTGACGCTGCGCCGGCGACTGGCCGACCACCTCGCGGTACTGCCGCTGCACTGGTTCGCCGGCGGCGTGTCGGCGAAGGTGAAGACCACGGTGCAGGACGACGTCGCCGCGCTGCACCACGCGGTGGCGCACGCCCGGGGTGACCTGGCGGCCGCGGTGACCGGACCCGCAGTGATCGCCGGCTACCTGCTGTGGGTGGACTGGCGTCTCGCCCTGCTCACCCTCGCCACCACAGCGGCGGCCCAGGTGGTGCGGATGCGGATGGCCAGCCGCTCCGCCGACCCGGTACGGCGTATCGCGGAGGCCAACGCCGAGCTGTTCGCTTCGGCGGTCGAGCTGGTCCAGGGCATCAGCGTGGTCAAGGCCTTCGGGCAGTCGCGCGCCCCCGACCGGTTCACCCGCGCCGCCGAGGCGTTCGCCGACGTCAACGACGAGGCCCAGCGGATCTTCATCCGGCAGCGCGCCTTGACCAGGGCGACGGTGGCTCCGGCGACGATCCTGTTGCTGGTCACCGGCTGTGGCACCGGGTTTGTCGCGCTCGGCTGGAGCCAGCCGGCGGACATCGTCGCGTTCGTGCTGCTCGGCCTCGGGTTGTTCGAGCTGCTCGCCCCGATCTACGCGGCGCGCGACCAGCGGCGCACCGCGCACGCCGCCGCGCGACGGGTCGCCACCCTGCTGCGCGAGCCCACGGAGCCGACCGCCGCGCACCCGCAGACCGTGCCGGACACCGCCGTGGCGCTGCGGATCGACGGGGTGAGCTTCGGCTACGCCGCCGATCGCGAGGTGCTGCACGGCGTCGACGCGGTGCTGGAACCCGGCACGGTGACGGCGGTGGTCGGCCCGTCGGGCGCCGGCAAGTCCACCCTCGGCCTGCTGCTGGCGCGGTTCTGGGACGTCGGCGGCGGCGCGATCCGGCTCGGCGGCCACGACATCAGGGACCTCGACCGCGCCCAGCTGTACCGCCGCGTCGGCTTCCTGTTCCAGGACGTGGTGCTACTGCGGCAGTCGGTGCGGGACAACATCGCGCTGGCCATCCCGGACGCCAGCGACGAGGTGGTGCGGGCCGCAGCGAAGGCCGCCTCGATCCACGACCGGATCCTGGCGCTGCCCCGTGGCTACGACTCGGTGGTGGGCGTGGACGCCCGGCTGTCCGGCGGCGAGGCGCAGCGGGTCAGCATCGCCCGCACCCTGCTCGCCGACACCCCGATCCTGGTCCTGGACGAGGCCACCGCGTTCGCCGACCCGGAGTCGGAGGCGGCGGTGCAGGACGCGCTGGCCGAGCTGGCGCAGGGCCGGACCCTGCTGGTCATCGCGCACCGGCTGCACACCATCGTCGGCGCCGACCAGATCCTGGTGCTGGACTCCGGGCGGATCACCGAGCGCGGCCGGCACGCCGAGCTGCTCGCGGCGAACGGCACCTACGCGCGGCTGTGGCGGGCCCAGTACGGCGGCCGGTCGTGATCGCGCTGCTGTTCCGCATCGGTGGCGCCCGGCTGTTGCGCCGCTACCTGCTGTCCACCACGGTCTACGCACTCAGCGAGGGCGCCGCGTTCGGCCTGCTGGTGCCCCTGTTGACCGCGCTGCTCGGCGGCCGGACCGCCGACGCGGCCCGGTGGCTGGTGCCGCTGGCCGGGTGCGTCGCCCTCGGCTGGGTCGCGCACTACGACATGGCGGTCCGCGCGCTGCGGCTGTCCTCGGCGTGGCGGCGCTCGCTGTACGCCAGGATCGGCGACCACGTGGTCCGGCTGCCGCTTGGCTGGTTCGACGACGCCCGCACCGGCGAGCTGACCCAGCTGCTCGGCCGGGGTGTCAGCACCGTGGTGCGCGCGGTCAACCTGGCCCAGACCATGATCGCCTCGGTGGTCACGCCCACGGTGATCTTCGTCTTCCTGGTGTGCTTCGACTGGCGGATGGCGCTGGCTGTGCTGGTCACGGTGCCGCTGGTGTTGCTGGTGTTCGCCGCCGCCCGCCGGCTCACCGACCGCACCGAGGCCGAGCACGACGCCGCCACCGCCGAGGCGAGCGCCCGCCTCGTCGAGTTCGCCGGGGCACAGCCGGTGCTGCGCGCCAACGGCCGGTCCCGGGGCGGCCGGGAGCTGCTCGACACCGCGTTGGCCGGGCAGCACCGGGCGGCCCGGCGGGAGGTACTGGGCGGGCTGCCCGGCCAGCACCTCGGCCAGCTCGCCATCCAGCTCGCCTTCACCGCCGTGCTGTCGGTCGGGCTGCTGCTGGCCACCGGAGCAGGGGACGTCGTCACCCCGGCCCGCGTGGTTGCGCTGCTGGTACTCGGGGTGCACTTCCTGCGGCCGTTCGAGGTGGTGGCCGGGGCGGCCAGTTCGCTGCGGGTCTGCCGGGCGGCCATGGAGCGGATCGACGCGCTGCTGGCCGTCGCGCCGCTGCCGGAACCGGCCGCCCCGCAACCGGTCGGCGAGCCGTCGATCGAGCTGCGCGGCGTGCGCTTCGGCTATGCCGCGACGCCGGTACTGGACGGCCTCGACCTGCGCATCCCGGCGGGCAGCACGACCGCGTTGGTCGGCCCGTCCGGCGCCGGCAAGACCACGGTGACCAAGCTGGTGGCCCGCTTCTTCGACGTGGACGCCGGCAGCGTGCGCATCGGTGGCGTCGACGTGCGGGAGATCTCCACCGCCGAGCTGGAGCGGAACGTCTCGCTGGTGTTCCAGGACACCTACCTCTTCGACGGCAGCATCGAGGACAACATCCGGATCGGCTTCCCGGGCGCGAGCGCCGAGCAGGTCCGCGAGGCGGCGCGCCGGGCCAGGGTGGACACGATCGCCGAGCGCCTGCCGGGCGGCTGGTCCGCCAGGGTCGGCGAGGGCGGGCGGCTGCTCTCCGGCGGCGAGCGCCAGCGGGTGGCCATCGCCAGGGCGCTGGTCAAGGACGCCCCGATCGTGCTGCTGGACGAGGCCACCTCGGCACTGGACGCGGCGAACGAGGCGGCCGTGCACGAGGCGCTGGCCGAGCTCGGTCGCGGCCGGACGCTGCTGGTCATCGCGCACCGGCTCACCACCATCGCGGGCGCCGACCAGATCGCCGTGCTGGACGGCGGCCGGGTGGTCGAGCAGGGTCGCCACGGCGAGCTGCTCGCCGAGGGCGGCCGGTACGCGCGGCTGTGGGCGGAGCGCGAACGGGCCCGGGGCTGGCGGCTGAAGGCTCACCACGACTGAGAGCGCATCGTCCGGAGGTTCCGCCCGGCACGTAACACCTTTGCCGACGCCGAAGGGCCGTCAGTGGTCGTGGCCGTCCCGGCCGAGGGTTTCCACGGGTGTTGCGCCGGGGCGGGTCCACTGCGGTACGGGGCGGCTGGTCGGGCCCCAGGTGGCAGTCCCGTCCGCGTCCGTGCGCCAGTACCAGCACGAATGGCGTCCCTCGGGCCGGCCCTCGGGGTTGTCCTCCCACGCCTCGCCGCGGCCGTAGGGCGTCATGTCGAGCAGGCCGAAGGACCCGCTGACCGCTCGTTGCCACGGCCCGTCGTGGAGTAGGTGAGGAACACGCGGTCGCCTTGTTGATCGGCGGCGCGTAGGAAGCAGGTGAGGTGACCCATGTCGCCGCCGACCGGCGCGGCCACGTCGCGCACCGAGTACCAGGGCTGGGTGTAGCCCATGAACGCGACGAACGAGGCCACCTCGTCCCAGCGGCCCGTGGTCAGGACGGCGAACGAGACACCGCGGGCACTGAGGTAGACGGCGTCCTTCAGGTGCCAGGCGGCATTGGTGCAGCCCTCGCACTGCCCCTGGTGCGGCGCGCCGTCCCACCACATGTGCTTGTAGACCACGAGCTCGTCGCGGCCCTGGAACAGGTCCAGGAACGGAACCGGGCCGTCGGGGCCGACGCCCTCGACCGTGCCGTCGAACTCCACCATCGGCAGCCGGCGGCGGGCCGCGGCAAGGGCGTCGCCCTCGCGGGTGTGGGCCTTCTCGCGGACCAGGAGCTCGTCGCGGGCGACCTGCCAGGTGGCCAGGTCAACGACGGGCGGTCGGCCGGGCAGCGAGGTGGTCGGGTCACTCGGTGTCGTCGTCATGGGTGTCCTCCGTGGTGTCTCGTGCCGGGCAGCGTCGTACGACGTCCTACGACACCAGAACAGACCCGCGACCCGGCCGGAACTCATCGCGGCGAGGCCCTCGGCCGAGCTCTTGAGCGGCTCGTCAGCATTGAATTAGGGTTGCCTCACCTATAATTGGCCCTGCCGCGCACCGACGACAGCGCCCAACCGACGCCGCACCGACGACAGGAGTCCGCCCTGATGTTCCGATGGCTCGGGGACGCCCGGCGCTGCGTCCGCCGCCCGCTCGCCGCCGTCCTGCTGGTCGGTGTGCTGGCGGCGTGCGGCTCCGGCGGGACGGGCGCGGGGCCGGCCGACAGCTCGGGCGGGGAGTTCCACGCCCGAGTCACCGGCAAGTTCGGCACCACGACGATCGACCGGAAACCGGTCCGGGTGGTGGCCATGAGCTGGACCGACGCGGACCTGGCGCTGTCCCTGGGCATCACCCCGGTCGGCATCGCGAAGGCGAACGACACCCGGGCCGGCCTCGAGCCGTGGACCGGGACGGCGCTCGGTGCCGCGAAACCGACGTTGTTCGACGTCATCGGCGGCGATCCGATCGAAGACGTGGCCAAGCTGGCACCGGATGTGATCCTGGCGACGAAGGACTACAACCTGACCCGCAGCTACCCGCAGCTGTCCCAGATCGCCCCGGTGGTGACCTACGTCGACGCCGTCAACAGCGACTCCTGGCAGCAGGGCCTGGCCAACGTGGCCACCGCCCTCGGCCGCGCCGCCGAGGGGAGGAAGGTCACCGACGACACCCAGGCCCAGATCGACCGGCAGCGCTCGGCCCACCCCGAACTGGCCGGCAAGACGTTCAGCTACGTCATCGCGCCCACCGCGGCCGGGGCGTTCACGGTCAACTCGAACCAGGACGTGTCCGCGAAGCTGCTCGCCGCGCTCGGCATGCGCCTGTCCCCCACCGTGCTGGGTCTGCCGAGCTCCGGCCTGCCGGGCAGGGCCCAGATCAGCCCGGAGAACCTGAGCGTGCTGGACGCGGACGTGGTGCTGGCCACCGGCTCCCCGGACGCGCTGGCCGACCTCGCGAAGAACCCGGTGTTCGCCAACCTGACCTCGGTCCGGCGCGGCGGTTACGTGCCGCTCGGCTACACCGCGTCGGTGGCGCTCGCGTTCCCGTCGCCGCTCAGCATCCAGTGGGCGTTGAACCAGGTACTGCCGAAGCTGGCCGCGGCGGCCAAGGCCTGAGCCCGGGACTGAGGTGCCGGGCCTGAGCCCGGGCCTGGGTAGAAGTACTCAGAGACCGGCGGCCAGCTCCCGTTTGTCGATCTTGCCGACACCGGTGAGCGGCAGCTCGTCGCGTACCACGAGCTTGTCCGGGTTGAAAAACTTGGCCAGCCCGCGCTCGGCGAGGAACGCCCCGATCTCCCGGAGCTTCGGTGCCCGCTCGACGCCCGCCTCGAGGGTGACGACGGCGTAGACCCGCTCGCCGACGCTCTCGTCCGGAACCCCGAGCACCGCCACCTGGGCGATCGCCGGGTGCGCCAACAGGTGCTCCTCCAGCGCCGCCGCCGAGACGTTCTCGCCGCCGCGGTTGATCACGTCCTTGCTCCGGCCCTCGACCACCAGGTGCCCGCTGGGTAGCCGGCGCACCAGGTCACCGGTCCGGTAGAAGCCGTCGGCGGTGAACGCGGTGGCGTTGTACTCCGCCGCCCGGTAGTAGCCGCGCAGCGTGTACGGCCCCCGGGTCCACAGCTCGCCGACCTCACCCGGCGGCACCGCCGTACCGCAGCCGTCGACCACCCGGATCTCGTCGGCGGGCGACAGCGGCCGACCCTGGGTACCGGCCACCAGTTCGTCGGAGTCCCCGGCCCGGGTGAAGTTGAGCAGCCCCTCGGCCATCCCGAAGACCTGCTGCACCGCGCAGCCCAGCGCCGGCGGGATGCGCCGGGCCAGATCCGCGTCCAGCTTCGCGCCGCCGACCTGCAGCAGCCGCAGGCTGGACCGGTCGCGGGTGTCCCAGGCGGCGGTCTCGACCCACATCCTGGCCATCGGCGGCACCAGCGCGGTCACCGTCACCCGCTCCCGCTCGATCAGCCCGAAGCAAACGTCCGGACTGGGTCCCGGTGCCAGCACGACGGTGGCGCCGACGCCCAGCGCACCGAGCAGCCCGGGGCAGGCCAGCGGGAAGTTGTGCGCGATCGGCAGGCTGGCCAGATAGACGTCGTCGCTGGTCAGCTCACAGACCTCGGCGCTGCCCCTGGCGTTGTAGGCGTAGTCGCGGTGGGTCCGGGGAATCAGCTTGGGCTTGCCGGTGGTGCCGCCGGAGATCAGCAGCACCGCCACCTCGCCCGGGTCGACCTCGGGCAGCGGCACCGACGGCCCGGCGGGCAGCGCGTCGAGGCCGGTGAACTCGCCGGGGTCGCCGGCCACCAGCACGTGCCGGAGCGAGGGCACCGCCTCGGTGACACGGGCGGCCAGCTCGCGGTAGTCGAAACCCTCGTGCCGGTCCGGGATCAGGTACGCCACCGCGTCGGACAGGCGGGCGAAGTGCTCGATCTCGACGAACCGGTGGGCCGGCAGCGCGAGCACCGGCACGGCGGCGCAGCGCAGCAGGGCGAACAGCGCCACCACAAAATCGACGGTGTTCGGCAGGTGCACCACCACCCGGTCGCCGGGTTCGATGCCCAGCCCGCGCAGCCCCGCCGCGGTCTCGTCGGCCCGCCGGTCCAGCTCCGCGTAGCTCAGCCTCGGCCCGTCCGGGCGGCCGTCCACCACCGCCACCGTGTCGCCGGAGCGCGCCGCCCAGGCCCGCAACAGCCCGCCCAGCGTGTCCGGCCGCCAGTAGCCCGCGTCCCGGTAGCGCTCGGCGAGCTCGCCCGGCCACGGGGTGAACCCGTCCAGCACCGGCACGGAGCCAGCGGGCACGGTCACGGGACGACCACCGGGCTCTCGACCGGCGCCCGCTCGGCCACCGGCACCAGGAACCGGCTGATGCTGCGCAGCTTCTCCCTGGTCTCCTCGAACTCACGCTCCGGGGTGGACTGCTCGACGATCCCGGCACCGGCCCGCAGCCAGGTGCGCCCGTCCCGCTGGAAGACGGTGCGCAGCACGAGCGCCGCGTCCAGCGCGCCCTCGGCATCCGCCACGAGCACCACTCCGCTGTACAGACCGCGCTGTTCCGGCTCGTACCGGGAGATCGTGCGGCAGGCCGGCGCCTTGGGCAGCCCGGAGGCGGTGACCGCCGGGAACAACCCGGCCAGCGCGTGCCAGCCGTTGCGACCGGTGGCGAGCCGGCCGGACACCCGGGACGCGAGGTGCTGCACACTGCCCCGCCGGCGCACCCCCATGAACTCCTCGACCAGCACCGAACCGTCCGCGCAGACCTCGCGGAGCTCCTGCTGGGCGCCGTGCACGGAGACGGCGTGCTCGTAGATCTCCTTCGGGTCGTTGAGCAGCTCGGCGCGCAGTAGCGCATCCTGGCCAGGGTCCCCGGTCAGTGCCCTGGTGCCGGCCAGCGGCTGGGTGGACACCGTGCCGTCCGCCTGCACCTCGACGACGGTCTCCGGACTGAACCCGGCCGCGCGCAGGTCGCCGAGGTCGAGCAGGAACGAGCGCGCCGGCGTGTTGCCCCGCCGCCCGGCCCGGTACGAGGCGGCCAGGTCGACCTCCCCGTCGACCGGCACCACCCGGGACAGGATCACCTTCTGCAGCTGCCCGGCCCGGATGTCGCGGACGGCGGCGGCCACGGTGTCCCGGTAGGCCTCGCCGCCGGCCAGGTCGTCGCTCATCGCCGCGCCGGGCACCCGCACGGGCACCTCGGTCAGCCGCTCCACGTGCCCGCACAGGTCGGCCAGATCCGCCAGCCGCAGTGCCCGCAGCTCGGCGTTTCCGGCGGTCAGCCGGGCCTCCATCGCCGGCACCACCAGGTGCCCGAGCGTGGCATCGCCGGCCGCCTCGGGGATGCCGTGCAGCAGGTAGCTGAGCTCGAAGCCCAACCAGCCGTACACCCGCCAGTCCGGGATGCCGGTCTCCGCGAGCAGCTGGCGGACCTGCTGCAACGGCTGCTCACCGGTCGGTACCCGGTGCCAGCCGGCAGTGCCGCCGCCGAAACCGCCGCCGAAACCGCCGCCGAAACCGCGCAGTCGGATCTCGTGGCGGTTCACCACGATCTCGGCGGCCGCGCCGAAGCCGACGGCCACCTCACCCGACCGTTCGTAGAGCAGGAACGACCCGCCGACGGCCCGGGTCAGGCCGACACCGCCGGTGATCGGGTCGACGCCGAGCCGGACGCTGGTCCGGGCGTACCGCCGGTCCGCGAGCACCGCCGCGCCGTTGGCCCGCTCAGACATGGGACCGCCGCGCCGCGCTGTTGTCGGTGTCGCTCCCCGTGCCGCTTTCCATCCGGGCCACCAGGCTGGCCGGCCGCAGATCCGTCCACACGCTCTCGATGTGGTCGAGGCAGGCCTTCCGCCCGGCGGGCCCGTAGGCCTGCGACCAGCCGTCCGGCACCGCGACGAACGTCGGCCACAGCGAGTACTGCCCCTCGTCGTTCACCAGGGCGAAAAAGATACCGTTCTCATCATCAAACGGGTTGTCCGACATGTCTGTCCCTCCAACGCCGCCGCCACACAGCCCGGCGCCGCCAGGTCGCCCGGTCGCTGGGTGAGCAGTGCTAAGTGGCCTCATTATTAGGCGAGGCTAACAAAACATGCAACGCAGCCCTAAGGATCGGCGAGTGGTCGCGGCCACTCTTCCTGAGGCGACCTCAGCCGATCTCCCGGCGATCGGCGGCACCTGATCCGGACCGCCCGAGGGGGCTCGGTCAGAAGGCGATCGTGGTGCGGCCGTCCACCAGCACCCGGTCCTCGCAGTGCCACTTGACCGCACGGGCCAGCACGGTGCGCTCGATGTCGGCGCCGCTGCGGGTCAGCTCGGCCACGCTGGTCCGGTGGGTCACCCGGACCACGTCCTGCTCGATGATCGGGCCTTCGTCGAGGTCCTCGGTGGCGTAGTGCGCGGTGGCCCCGATCAGCTTCACGCCGCGGTTCTTGGCCTGCTCGTAGGGCCCGGCGCCGGCGAAGGCGGGCAGGAACGAGTGGTGAATGTTGATCACCGGTACGCCCACCCGCTCCAGGAAGTCGGCGGACAGCACCTGCATGTAGCGGGCCAGCACGACCAGGTCCACCCGGTCCCGCAGCAGGTCGAGCTCGCGCTGCTCCGCCTCGGGCTTGGTCGCCCTGCTGACCGGGATGTGCTCGAACGGAACCCCGAACGCGGCCACGTCGGCGGCCAGGTCCGGGTGGTTGGACACCACCAGCTCGACCTGCAACGGGAGCTCGCCGCGCCGGGCGCGCCACAACAGGTCGAGCAGGCAGTGGTCGTAGCGGGACACGAACAGCGCCACCCGCACCGGCCGCGCGGCGTCCCGCAGCCGGAACTCGGCGTTCAGCGGGCCGGCCACCTCCTCACTGAACGCGCGCTCCAGCCCGGGCAGCTCCTCGGCGAGCCCGGGCAGGTGGAACTCGGTGCGCAGGAAGAACCTGCCGCCCACCGGGCCGGTCGAGTACTGGTCGGACTGCACGATGTTGGCGCCCCTGCGGTGCAGGAACGTCGTCACCTGCGCCACGATGCCGGGGCCATCCACGCAGGACACCACCAGCCGGCCGATGTCGGCGTCCGGCTCGGCGGCGCGGGTACCGCCAGGCTTCGGCGCGGTGATCCCGGCCAGGCTCGGCTCGACCGGGCTCAGGCCCCCGACATCGTCACTGGCGGTACGCAGGTCCGGTACGGACGTCATAGTGCGCTAACCCTCTCCGACCAACCGCGGCACCCACGACGGCCCGCTTCCTGCCGCCGAACATACCTGGCCCGCAGGTCACCGCCCGGCGATGAGGTCCCGGTACCAGTGGTAGCTGGACTTCGGGATGCGCAGCTGCGACGGGTAGTCGACGTACACCAGCCCGAAGCGCTTCGCGTAGCCCAGCGCCCACTCGAAGTTGTCCAGCAGCGACCAGCAGTAGTAGCCCCGCACGTCCACCCCGTCCGCGATGGCGTCCCGGACCGCGCGCAGGTGCCCGTCCAGGTAGGCGACCCGCCCGGGATCGTCGACGCTCTTGTCCGGGGCCAGGGCGTCGAGGTAGGAGCTGCCGTTCTCGGTGATGTAGATCGGCGGCAGGCCCGGGTACTCGTCGCGCAGCCAGCGCAGCAGCCGGCCCAGCCCGGCGGGTTCGACCGGCCAGCCCATCGCGGTGCGGGACAGCTCGGCGGGCGGCGCCTCCACCACGTTGACGTCGGTGGCCACCCGGTACGCCGGGTCCTCGTCGGCCGTCGGCGCGTGCTTGGCGTAGGACGGGAAGTAGTTGTTCAGCCCGAGCAGGTCCAGCGGCTGCCCGATCAGCTCCAGGTCGCCGTCCCGGCGGAACGAGAAGTCGCTGATCGGCGACCACAGCTCGCGCTCCCCCGCCGGGTACCGCCCGGCCAGCAGCGGGTCGGTGAACACCCGGTTGAGCAGCAGCTCGTTGCGCGCCGCGGCGGCCACGTCGGCCGCGTCCTGGGTGGCCGGGGTGACGTGGCTGAGATTGACCGTGATGCCCAGCTGCTCGCCGCCGTGAGCCTGCGCGCGCATCGCCTGCACGGCCAGCCCGTGCCCGACCAGCAGGTGGTGCGCGGCGGCGAGCGCACCGTGTCCCTCCCGGGCGCCCGGCGCGTGCCGGCCCTCGGCGTAGCCGATGAACGAGGAGCAGTACGGCTCGTTCAACGTGATCCACATCGGCACCCGGTCGGCCAGCGCGGCGTGCACGATGCCGGCGTACTCGGCGAACCGCTCGGCGGTGTCCCGCACCCGCCAGCCGCCGGCGTCCTCCAGTGCCTGCGGCAGGTCCCAGTGGTAGAGGGTCAGGCACGGGGTGATCCCGGCGCCGAGCAGCTCGTCGACCAGCCGCGAGTAGAAGTCCAGGCCCTCGGGGTTGGCCGGCCCCTTGCCGTCCGGCTGGATCCTCGGCCAGGCCACCGAGAACCGGTACGAGCCGACGCCGAGGTCCTTGAGCAGCGCCACGTCGTCGCGGTAGCGGTGGTAGTGGTCGCAGGCCACCTCGCCGGTGTCGCCTCGGGCGATCTTGCCGGGCAGCGCGGCGAAGGTGTCCCAGATGGAGCGGCCCCGGCCGCCCTCGTCGACCGCGCCCTCGATCTGGTACGCCGCCGTGGCGGCCCCCCACACGAAGCCGGCCGGGAACGCCGGGATGTCTGTGGCTGCCACTACTTTCCCTCCACCAGTTCCAGGACCGCCGCGCCGAACGGCGGCAGCGTGACGGTGTCCACGGCCGGGCCGCCGCCCAGCGGGACCAGGCGGGCACCGGTGCGCGGGCGCACCGTGACCTCCTCGGCGTGCTGGCTCACGAACCAGCCGAAGCGGCGCCCGCCGGCGTGCACCAGGGTGTCGGTGAACACCCGCGGGTCGTCCACCACCAGCTCCCGGCGCACCCCGGCGACCTCGGCCAGCGCGTCGTAGACCCGGTAGGTCGGCTCCGGGTTCACCGCCGCCCGCGCCGAGGCCAGGTACTCCAGCGGGTAGGTGCACAGGATCGTCTCGCCGGTGCCGGTGGCGTGCCGCAACAGCGCCGGCCGACCGTGCCCGTCGACCGCGACGACCTTCGCGTCCCGGGGCTGGACCGGCAGGAACGCGCGGCTGTTCTCGTTGCCGCCGGTGGCGAACCGGAGGACCTCGCCGGCCTTGACCGAGCCGAAGTCGTCGGTGAAGTGGAACTCCACCTCGTTGTCGGGGATCGGGCTCACCAGCCCGTACGCCAGCTCGTGCTCGACGCCGAACATCTCGTCCAGCCTCGGGTGCCAGAAGGCCCGGTGGAAGTCCTGCTCGCCGGAGCAGAACGACAGGTACACGGTGGCGCCGCCGGCGGCGAGCTCGCCGAGCTGGTGCCAGGTCGGCGCGAGCAGCTGGCGCACACAGGGCAGCAGGTACAGCTTCGCGTCGCCGGCCAGCCTGTCCTCCTCGCGGGTCAGCGCCACCGGCAGGCTCGCCTCCCGCGCCGCCACGTACCCCTGGCGCAGGGTGCGGAACGCGAAGTTCCGGTCCACCGCCGTGGACACCGGGTAGTCCCGCTCCAGATAGCTGGTCACCACCAGCGCCGCCTCCGCGTCGGTGCGCTCGGTGTGCACGAAGTCGACGGCGGCCAGGGTCCGGGCGAACTCGGCGAGCTCGAGCAGCGGCGCCTTCGGCTCACCGGCGTTCGTGGTGATGCCGAAGTGCATCTCGAACGGATGGTGGCGGTACGGATCCTGCCCGGACAGGTTGTCGTAGTCGGTGTTGTTCCACGCCACCCAACCGGTAGCGCCGGCCAGCAGCGAGTTGTGCAGCTGCTGGCGGTAGTAGTGCCCCTGGTTCGGCCTCGACACGAAGTCGGTGGACAGCCCGAACTCCTCCAGGATCACCGGTTTGCCGGCCACCGAGGAGAGCTCGCAGAGGAACGCGGCGGCCAGGTGCTGGCGGATCTGGTCGGTCTCCATCCGGTAGACGTGCGGGCCGACGAAGTCCACCAGCTCGCCGGTCTGGCGCACCGAGAACCCGTTGTCCTCGCCGGTCACCTCGATCCCCCAGGCGCCGTCCCCGAGCGACACCGGCTGGGTGCCGCCGCCGGCCCGGACCGCCTGGACCATGAGCGTCGCCCAGCTGGTCACGTCCCGGGTGGGCGCGCTGGGCTGACCCCGGCGCCGGCCGTAGATGGGCATCTCGTTGCTGATCAGCCAGGCGGCAACAGCCGGGTGCTCGTGCAGCGCCGCAACCGTCCGCTCGATGAACCAGGCCTGCCTGCTGACCAGCCAGACGTCGGCGTAGAGGTCACGTTCTGTGCCATCGGGACCGCCGCCGCGCCAGGCGGGGTCCCAGTTCTCCCCGGACATGTGCCCGACGATGAAGGTCGGGATCGAGGACATGCCCTGCTCGCGGTGCGCGTCCAGGAAGTCCCGGAACAGCTCGACCTTGGCGGTGTCGATCCGGTCCGGCTCCGGGTGGAAGTCCGGCCAGTAGAAGAACGACCGGGTCTGCCGCAGCCCGTGCTCGGCCAGCACCCGCAGCTCGGCGCGCACGACGGCCGGATCGTAGTTGCGCCACATCAGCGGACCGCCGGTGCGGGACCAGAAGTTCGCGCCGAGCCAGCTGGTCGGCTCGCCGTCGACGGTCAGTTTTCTCGAGGGGCGCCGGATCGGCACGCTTCTCCCTTCAGTTGGCGGAACTGTGCGGGGCGGCTACTTCACGGCGCCGGCGGTGAGGCCCTGCACCAGGTACCGCTGCATCAGCAGGAACCCGAGCACCACCGGCAGGCTGACCACCAGCGAGGCGGCCATGATCTGGTTCCAGTAGACGGCGTTCTGGGTGGAGTACTCGGCCAGCCCGACGGCGAGGGTCTTGGAGTTCTCGTCGGTGAGCACCGAGGCGAACAGCGACTCGCTCCACGACGTCATGAACGAGTAGATGCCGACGGCCACGATGCCCGGCTTTGCGGCCGGCACGATGATCGAGAGCAGGGCCCGCACCGGGCTCGCGCCGTCCACGAGGGCGGCCTCGTCGAGCTCTCTCGGGATCGAGTTGAAGTAGCCGACGAGCATCCAGATGGAGAACGGCAGCGAGAACGTCAGGTAGGTGATGATCAGCCCGGACAGGTTGCCGTTCAGCTTGATCCCGGTGGCCTGGCCGACGTTGACGTAGATCAGGAACAGCGGCAGCAGGAACAGGATGCCTGGGAACATCTGGGTGGACAGCACCGCCATCCGGAAGATCTCCCGGCCCCGGAAGGTGTACCGGCTGATCGCGTACGCGGCGAACACCGCGATGGTCACCGAGAGCACGCTGGCGAAGCCGGCCACGACCACGCTGTTGCCGAAGTAGCGGGCCAGCGGCACCGTCCACCAGATATCCACGAACGGCCGCAGCGTGATCGTGGACGGCAGCCAATGGAAGTCGTCCTGCACGTCGGCCAGTGGCTTGAGCGACGTCGACAGCATCACGTAGAGCGGCAGCACGGTGAACAGGAACAGGAAGCTCAGGCCGACCGCCCTGACCAGCCGGTACGAGCGGGACTCATGCATCGCGGGTCCTCCTCGACGTCACCGCGAGGTAGCCGACCGTGACCACCAGCAGGAACAGCAGCAGCAGCACCGACATCGCCGAGCCCAGCCCGAAGTTCCAGGTGATGAACGAGCTCTGCTTGATGTGCACCGAGATGAGGTCCGCGCTGGCCGGCGTCGACCCGGCGAACAGCGTGTACGGCACGTTGAAGTCGTTGAACGTCCAGAGGAACAGCACCAGCACCAGCACCTGGTTGACCGGGCGCAGCATCGGCACCGTCAGCTTGCGGAACTGCTGCCACCGGTTGGCACCGTCCACCTCGGCCGCCTCGTACAGGTCGGTCGGGATGGACTGCATGCCGGCCATCAGGGTGAGCAGCGCGAACGGCCACAGCCGCCACACCCCGACCAGCGCCATGCTGAAGAACGCGCTGTCGCCGAGCAGCCAGAAGTGCTTGCCGCTGCCCAGGTGCAGTTGGGCCAGCACGTGGTTGACCAGCCCGTTGTCCTGGTTGAGCAGGAACTTCCAGACGATCACCGAGGTGAACACCGGCAGCGCGTACGGGATCAGGAAGATCGTGCGCAGCGCCGCGCGGCCGCGCATGGAGCGCTGCAGCAGCGTCGCGCCGAAGATGCCGAACAGCCAGCTGAAGCTCACCACGACCACGCTGTACGCGATCGTAATGGCCACCGAGCGCAGCAGGTCCACCCCGATCTCGCTGTGGAAGTCCAGCGAGAGCTGGTAGTTGGCGAGGCCGGCGAACGGCGCGTCGAGCCAGTGCCGCAGGTAGAACTGGTTGAGCTTGAGGAAGCTGATCACCACGCCGGTGATCATCGGGATGACGTGCACCACCAGCTCGAACAGCAGCGCGGGCGCGAGCAGCAGGTAGGGCAGCGCGCCGCCGTGCCCCGACCACCGCGCTCGGCGCCGCTCGACCGGCGGCGTGACCGGCGCCGGCGGGGAGTCGCCCGGCCGGGCCGGGGACGAGACCGGGGTCGCCATCAGCCGCGACGCGCCGGGCGCGGCCGGACCACGGGCGCCACTCAGGACCCGCCCAACTTCTGCTGGGCCGCGCTCAGCGCCGCCTGCACGTCGTTCTCGGTGACCGGCTTGCCGCCGACGATCTGCGCGACCAGGTCCTTGAGCGCCGAACCGACCGTGGTCTCGAACTGGCTCTCGTTGGTGACCATCGGCATCGGGGCGGAGGTGTTGGCCAGCACGTCCAGGAACGTCTTGGTGGTGGGGACCTGGAACGCCGGGTCGGCGGCGGCCTCGGCGGTGACCGGCAGCGAGCCGTACGCGTTGTTGAGCCTGACCTGTTCGGCCTTGCCGGTCATGAAGTTGATGAACTTCAGCGCCGCGTCGGTGTTCTTGTCCTTGAACGCGGCGATGTTGATCCCGGCCACGTGGCTGTTGACCCGTTCCCCACCGGGCGGCAGCGGCGCCTCGATCGGCAGCGGCGCGATGCCGTAGTCGCTCTCCGCCATGCCGTTGGCCGCGATGTACGCGGTGGTGTTGCTCTGGCCCATCATCATCGCGGCCTTGCCGGAGGTGAAGTCGGCGGTGGCGTCCTGGGTGGTGTCGTGCTCGGCGGAGCTGGGGATGGACACCTGGTCGACGCCCAGCAGGTCCAGGTACTGCTGCACCCCGGCCACGTTCCGCGGGGTGGCGAACGTGGGACTGCCCGACTTGTCGAAGAAGTTGCCCCCGTGTTGCTTGCCGAAGATGAAGGCGAAGTGGGCGCTCTCGGTGTAGCTGCCGCCAGCCAGTGACAGGCCGTAGGTGTTCGCCGCCGGGTTGGTCAGTTTCTTCGCGTCGGCCACGAACTCGGTCCAGTTGGTCGGCGGGGTGGAGATCCCGGCGGCCGCGAACTTCTTCTTGTTGTAGAACAGCCCGTAGGAAAGGCCGTAGAGCGGCACCGAGGTCGGCGTCTTGCCCTCCGCGCCGGTGGACCGCAGGCTGGTGGCCAGGAACTTGGACTGCCCGCCGATCTCGTCCAGGGTCGGGCCGTCGAAGTCCACGAACGCCCCGGTGGCCTGCAGCGATGCCGACCAGGTGTTGCCGATGTTGACCACGTCGGGCCCGTCGCCCGAGGTCGTCGCGGTGGTGATCCGGTCCAGCAGGTGCGTCCAGTCGATCACCTCGAGCTTGACCGCGATGCCGGTCTGCTTGGTGAACTCGGCCAGCTCGGGGGTCAGGATCTCCTTGTCCCGCTGCAGGCTCGGGCCCTGGTTGCTGGCCCAGTAGGTGATCGCCTTCGGGTCCGAGCCGCCACCGGATCCGCAGGCGGCGAGGCCGGTCGCCGCGAGTGCCACCGCGAGCGCGGCTGTGAGTGTCTTCAGGCGCACGGTCGACTCCTTCGTCGCGGTGCCCGAAAGGTCCGGGACACCTGGTGCGGGGACGGTTCACCGCGACTGCCAGGTGCCCGATCGCCCCTGTTGAGGGCCGGTGGCGGCCGGTCAGTTAACCGGTTCAGCTGCGCGTCATGTTAGCTGAGTCACGCCGTCCCGTGAACCGGTTCATGCGCAATTTCGGCCCGCCCGAACGGGGTCGTGGGGCTGCCGTGAACCGGTGTGGCGGCGGGGACTGACGGGACGCCTGGCGCCCGCCGTTGCGTGCATCAGTTGGCGCCGGCCGTGCTTCCCCGGATGGTCAGCTGGGGCGGGTCGAGCCAGCGGTCGGCGGCTTCCCCGGTCTCGATCCGCGCGAGCAGCAGCTCGGCGGCCTGCCCGGCCTCACCCATGATGTCGTGGGTGAACGCGGTGACGGCGGGCGCCACCAGCTGGCACAGCGGCGAGTCGTCCCAGGCCAGTACCGCCAGGTCGGCGGGCACCCGGACACCCTCGCTGGTCAGCGCGGCCACCGAGGCGACCGCCATGACGTCGTTGTCGTAGATGATCGCGGTGGGCGGCTGCGGGCTGGCCAGCAGCTCTCGGGTGGCCCGCACGCCCGCCTGGGCGGTGTAGTCGGCCTCCAGCTGGGGCTGCTCGGCGCCCAGCAGCTGGCGGGTGACCTCGGTGAAGTACCGCTGGCGGCGGGCCACGTGCTCCAGCGTGCTCGGCCCGGAGATCCGCGCCAACCGCTGGTGCCCGAGATCGAGCAGGTGGTTCACCGCGCGCGACATCGCATCCTGGTACTTCACCCGGGTGCACGCGATCCCCGGGTACGGTCGCTGCGCTCCTATGATCACGGCGGGCGCGCCGGACTCGCGCAGCCAGCCCGGCCGGGGGTCGTGCACCCGCATGTCGAACAGCAGCATCCCGTCCACCCGGCGGCCGCCCCACCAACGCCGGTACAGGTCGAGCTCGCTGGCCGGGTCCGAGACCACCGTGAGCAGCAGCGCGACGCCGTGCTGCGACAGGGTCCGCTCGACACCGGCCACCATCCGCATGAAGTACGGCTCGGTGGCGACCAGCTCCGGGTCCCGCACCGCGACCAGGCCGACGGCTTCGGCCCGGTCACTGGACAGCGCGCGGGCCGCACTGCTGGGCACCCAGCCGATCTCCTCGGCGATGCCCAGGATCCGCGCCCTGGTCTCCACCGACACCCCGGGGCGGCCGTTGAGCGCGTACGACACGGCCCCCTTGGACACCCCGGCGGCGCGGGCGATGTCCCGTATCGTCGGACGTGACATCGCGCACCGCCTCCGCTGGTCGGAGGTAACTTAACCGCTTAAGGGCGAGTCGTCGAGCCCCGGCTGGCCGTATCGCCGTCGCTGAGTCAGGGCTTGAGCGGCGGTGACCACGCCGGCCGCCAGCAGAACAACGCGCATGCTCGCTGTCGGATCGAGCGCCCGGAGCAGGTCAGCGCCGATGGCCGAACCCAGCGGGGCGACCGTCGCGGAACCCTCACCGACGCTGTACGTCCGTTGGATGAAACGTGCTCGTGAGCGTAACCTCAGGCCGATTTTGGCAAGCGCAAACCGGACTCAAGTTACTTTGATCTCCGCGCTTGCCCACAACCGCAATGCCGCGGCCCGGTCCAGAACCCTCAGCGACGCCCTGAGCGAGGCCGGCCGACCCGGAGGCCGGGGGTGTGCCGTGATCGGGGTCCGCGGCTCGGATCGGGCCGCCGTTCGCGCGCCGGTTCCGGTGCGCCAGACTCCCGTACTCGCCCCGCGTCGGGCGACGGCGCGAACTCTCCCGACCCTGGTGTCGATCTCGGCGCGGAGCGGCCGCGGCCTCGAGCTCGCCGCCGCGGTCAGCCCGGCGACCGGTACTGCGCGACGGCCAGCTCGGCGAACTCGTCGATCAGTGCGTCCCGCTGGGCCGCCTCCCAGGCGAGGGCGACCTGGTTCGGGCCGATGTCCTCGATGGTGGCGCTGCGGACGTCCGGGCGGCGGTAGAACGTCGCCGTCGACTCGGGCAGCACCACGACGCCGCGCCCGCCCGCGACCATTTCCAGCTTCTCCTCGACGCTGTGCGTCATCACGGTGACCGGCTTGGCCCCCGTCCGGCTGCGCATCTCGGTGGCGATGTCGCGCCACTCCGGAACGGCGTCCGGCGGCTGCAGCAGGTGCTCGTCCGCGAGGTCGGCGATGCGGATGGTCTCCTTGCCTGCGAGCCGGTGGTCGGCGGGTACCACCACCACCCTCGGCTCGGTGAACAGCGGGCGCAGCGCCAGCCCGCGCCGGTCCTGCGGGCTGAGAGGCAGCCGGACGAAGCTGACGTCGATACGCCCGTCGCGCAACGCCTCGACCTGGTCCCCCCAGCCGGTGCGCAGCACCTCGACGGACAGGTCGGGGTGGGCGCCGCGCAACGCCCGCACCGGGCCGGTCACGATCAACCCGGGCATGAACCCGACGGTGAACGTCCGGGTGCCCCGGGACGCCCGGCGCAGCCGCCGGTGCACCGCCTCGGCCTCGGTGAGCAGCGCCGCGGCGTCCATGCGCAGCTGTTCGCCGGCGGCGGTGAGCGCGGTGCCGCGTTTGTCCCGGTCGAACAGCTGCACCTTCAGCTCGTCCTCGAACGCCCGGATCTGCCGGGACAGCACCGGTTGGGCGATGTGCAGCGCGTCGGCGGCCCGCCCGAAGTTGAGGTGCTCGGCGACCGCCATGAAGTACCGCAATTTGCGCAGGTCCAGGTCCATCCGCTGCTCCCCGCTCGGCGCGATCCCCTCATACCGTACCGGTATCAGTGCGCCCGTTTCACCCACCGCGAGCCGGCTACCTCCCGGCATATCCGGAACCGCACCGTGGATCACGCGGTGACCGATACCGGCGTAGCGTCGCCGCTGGACCGCTCATTCGCCGAGCGGGCCCGCGAGCTGATCAACATCGCCCACCCCGACCACCGGGACCAGCTCCGGTTCGACGCTCACCGCGCCGGCCCGCTGCCCCGAATCCGCAGCAGAACGAAGAAGGAGTCATGGCCTACACCGTCGCCGATCAGATGATCGAGGTGCTCGTTCAAGCCGGGGTCCGCCGCGTGTACGGACTGGTGGGCGACAGCCTCAACCCGCTGGCCGATGCGATCCGGCGCAACCCGGCCATCGAATGGGTACACGTGCACAACGAGGAGGCGGCCGCGCTCGCGGCGGCGTCGGAGGCCCAGCTGACCGGCCAGCTCGCGGTCTGTGCCGGCAGCTGCGGGCCCGGCAACACCCACCTCGTGCAGGGCCTCTACGACGCGCACCGCAGTAGCGCACCGGTGCTGGCGATCGCCTCGCACATCCCGTCCACCCAGATCGGCACCAACTACTTCCAGGAGACCCACCCGCAGCACCTGTTCCTGGAGTGCAGCGCCTACTGCGAGCTGGTGTCGCGCCCGGAGCAGCTGCCCCGGATGCAGCGCATCGCGATGCAGACCGCGATCGCCCAGCGCGGCGTCGGCGTCCTCGTGCTGCCCGGCGACATCACCGGCGAACCGGCCGCGCACCCGACCGGGCACCACGACCTGGTGACCCCGTCCGCCGTGGCACAGCCGGACCCGGCGAAGGTCCAGGCGCTCGCCGACAAGATCAACGCCGCCGGCACGGTGACCCTGTTCGTCGGCGCCGGCATCCGCGACGCCCGCGACGAGGTACTGCAGCTCGCGGAGAAGGTGCACTCGCCGATCGGGCACTCACTCGGCGGCAAGGAGTGGATCCAGTACGACAACCCCTTCGACGTGGGCATGAGCGGGCTGCTCGGCTACGGCGCCTGCTACGAGGCCACCCACGAGTCCGACCTGCTGATCCTGCTGGGCACCGACTTCCCCTATGACACGTTCCTGCCCCAGGCCCGCACCGTGCAGGTCGACCGCGACGCCGCGCACCTGGGCCGGCGCACCCGCCTCGACCTCGGCGTCGAGGGCGACGTCGGTGCCACCCTGCGCGCGGTGCTGCCGCTGCTCGAGGCCAAGTCCGACCGGAGCTTCCTGGACCGGATGCTGCGCAAGCACGCCGCCTCCCTGGAGAAGATCGTCTCCGCCTACACCGAGAAGGCGGACAAACTGCGCCCGGTACACCCGGAGTACGTCGCGGCACTGCTGGACGAGGCGATGGACGACGACGCGATCGTCACCGTGGACACCGGCATGTGCAACGTGTGGGCGGCGCGCTACCTGACCCCCACCGGGCGGCGGCGCATCATCGGCTCGTTCCGCCACGGCACCATGGCCAACGCCCTGCCGCACGCCATCGGCGCCGCCTTCGCCGAACCCGGCCGCCAGGTCGTGTCCATGTCCGGGGACGGGGGGCTGACCATGCTGCTCGGCGAGCTACTGACCGTCGCCGAGCACAACCTGCCGATCAAGGTGGTGGCGTTCAACAACGGGTCGCTGGGCATGATCCGCCTGGAGATGATGGTCGCCGGCTACCCATCCTTCGAGACCGACCACGGCGTCGCCGACCTCGCCGGCGTGGCCCGGGCCTGCGGCATCCCCTCGGTCGCGGTGGACGACCCCGCCGACCTGCCGAAAGCGCTGCGCACCGCACTGGAGAGCGGCGGCCCGTACCTGGTCGACGTGCGCACCGACCCGAACGCACTGTCCATCCCGCCGCACATCACCGCCAGCCAGGTACGCGGCTTCGCCCTCGCCGCCACTCGCACCGTGCTCGACGGCGGCGTCGGCAAGATGATCGACCTCGCGCGCAGCAACCTGCGCTCCATCCCCCGCCCGTAGTGGACCCGTGGGGTCGGTGCGCGATCGCGGTGCCACGGACCGGCGGCGCGCGCCTGGCTGTCGGGGGTATCCGGTTAGATCGCGCTATGCCGACCGCCGATGAACTGCTCAGCGCCGCGGCGGTCCGTGGGCTGATCGACTGCCTCGCGGTGGCAGCCCCGGAGCGGCGGCCGACCGCGCTGCGCCGCGCCGTCACCGAACTGCCCGGGCAGGCCCTCGCCGAGCGGGCCCGCGCGGTCCGGGATGCACTGCTCACCGACCTGCCCGGCGGGTTCCCGCAGTTCGCGGCGGTCGTGCACCGTGCGCTCGACGACCCGGCGTTCACCGGCTGGATGACGTGGCCGGTCACCGAGGCGGTCGCGGTGCTCGCCACCGGGCCCGACTCGGGTACCGATGCGTTCGAGAGCGGCCTCGAGCTGCTCGCCCGGCTCACCACCAGGTTGACCGGCGAGTTCGCGATCCGCACGTTCCTGGACAGCGACCTGGACCGGACGCTGGCCGTGGTCAAGGGCTGGACCGCGCACCCCGACGAGCACGTCCGCCGCCTCGCCAGCGAGGGCACCCGGCCCCGCCTGCCCTGGGCGCGGCGGGTGCGCGCCATCCTGGCCCGCCCGGACGCCGTGATCCCGGTGCTCGACGCGCTGTACCGCGACCCCTCGGACTACGTGCGCCGGTCGGTGGCCAACCATCTCAACGACATCAGCCGAGCCGAGCCGGGGCTGGCCGCGGACACCGCACGGCGCTGGCTGCACGAGCCGGACGCCCACACCGAAGCGCTGGTCCGGCACGCGATGCGCACCCTGGTCAAGGCGGGCGACCCGGCTGCACTGGGGCTGCTCGGCTTCGCCCCGCCCGCGCACATCACGGTCACCGGGTTCGCCGTGACGGCGGCGACGGTGCGGATCGGCGGCGAGCTGAGCTTCGACTTCTCGCTGCGCAACAACGGCGCCGAGCCGATCAGGTTGGCCATCGACTACGTGATCCACCACCGCAAGGCCAACGGCGCACTGACCCCGAAGGTCTTCAAGCTCGCCACGCGCACCCTGGAACCGGGCGGCGGCACCACGATCGCGCGGACGCACTCGTTCCGGCCGATCAGCACCCGCCGCTACTACCCCGGCGAGCACGCCATCGAGATCCAGGTCAACGGCACCCGGCACGGCCGGCGGGAGTTCGTCCTGGTCACCACTTAAGGCAGGCGCTCATCCCGCGGACGTCGGGCAGGTCGGCCGGGCGGGTCGGGCGGCGTCGGTGGCCTGGGGACAACTCGGCTCCGACCTCGCGCACCTCGCGTGGACGTCGCGCACCTCGCACCGTGCGGGTGCGAGCGGAGAAGTACCGAGGGCCAGGACGACTCGGGGGCCTTCTCCGGGCGCCGCAGCGGTTTCAACACAGATCGTTGACTTTCACAATCATATGTCTTATCAATGATGTGTTCACGTCGCCGGTCCGGTGCCGAGCGTGGGCAGACGCCGACGGAGGTAGCCCCTGATGACCGCGCTCGATCTCGACGCGCTCGACGCGATCGACGTCCACGTCCACGTCGAGACCGACTCGTGCGGCCACATGTCGCTGCCGGCGGAGATCCAGGAGGCGGCGGAGGCGTACTTCGGTGCCACCCACCAGTCGCCGGGGCTGCGGGAGATCGCCGAGTACTACCGCGAGCGGCGGACCGCCGCCGTGGTGTTCACCGTCGACGTCGAGGCCGCGATGGGCCATCCGGCGCTGTCCAACGAGGAGATCGCGGACGGCGCCGCCGAGTACCCCGACGTGCTGATCCCCTTCGCCAGCATCGACCCCGCGAAGGGCCGGGCCGGCGCCCGCACCTTCCGGCGGCTGATCGAGGATCGCGGCGTCCGGGGGATCAAGTTCCACCCGTCCATCCAGAACTTCGCCCCCAACGACCGCAGCGCATACCCGCTGCTCGAGGTGGCCCAGGAGCTCGGCGTACCCGCGCTGTTCCACACCGGCCAGACGGGCATCGGCGCTGGCATGCCCGGTGGTGGCGGGGTCCGGCTGAGCCTGTCCAACCCGATGCTGCTCGACGACGTCGCGGTGGACCTACCCGGCCTGACGATCATCATGGCCCACCCGTCGTTCCCCTGGCAGGACGAGGCGCTGGCCGTGGCCACGCACAAACCGAGCGTCTACATCGACCTGTCCGGGTGGTCCCCGAAGTACTTCCCGCCTCAGTTGGTCCGGTACGCCAACACGCTGCTGCAGGACAAGGTCCTGTTCGGCTCCGACTTCCCGCTGATCACCCCGGACCGCTGGCTCGCGGACTTCGCCAAGCTGGAGATCAAGGACCACGTCCGCCCGAAGATCCTGAAGCACAACGCCGTCCGCGCCCTGGGGCTCGACACCCGCTGAACCTGGCCGCGGGACACCGCCCCCACCTGCCACCGCCGTCGCACCCGAGTGCTCAGTCCGACGCGGCCCGCGCGCGGCGCCGCCGCCAGATCCACCGGCCCAGCAACACCGCGACGACCGCGATCAGCAGGAACAGGAAGTACAGCTGGTAGCGCTCGACCGCGCGGTAGACCCGGTCGAGATGCCTGCCGGCGAAGTAGCCGACCGACGTCCACAGGGCGGCCCAGACCGCGGCGCCGAGCGCGTTGCAGGCCAGGAAGTGCCACCATCGCATGTTGGCCAACCCGGCCACCACGCCGTTGAACTGGCGCAACCCGTCGACGAACCGCGCGACGACCACGATTTTGCCGCCGTGCCGGGTGAAAAAGCGTTCCACCGCCTCCAGGCGTTCCTCGGTGAGGAACACGTACCGGCCCACCCGCAGCACCAGTCGACGACCGCCGGCCCGGCCGATCCAGTAACCGACGCTGTCCCCGGTCACCGCGGCGAGGAACCCCAGGGCGGCGACCAGCACGACGTTCAGCCGGCCGGTTCCGGCGGAGAGCCCGGCGACGATCAGGATGGTCTGCCCCGGCGCCGGAATGCCGAAGCTCTCCACCAGCACCAACGCGACCACCGCGAGGTAGCCGTACCGGGCCAGCACCGGCATCAACGCCGCGACCACATGCGACGGATCGGCGGACATCGCGACATCTTGCCCCGGTGCGGGCCCGCTGTCAGGTCAGGGCGCGCCGCACGTCGCCGATGGTCGCGATTCCCTCCGCGATATCCGTCGGGGTGCTCGCGGCGTAACCCAGCACGAGCCCGGGCGACCGGCGGCGCTGGCTGTGCCAGGACAGCGGCTGCACCTTCACCCCTCCCGCGAGCGCGCCGGCGGCGAGCTCGGCGTCGTCGAACGGTGCGTCGAAGGTGATCATCAGGTGCAGCCCGGCCGCCGCACCGTGCACGACCGCATCCGGCAGGTGGGTGCGGATCGCCCCGATCATGGCGTCGCGCCTGCGCCGGTGCAGCTTGCGGACGAAGCGCAGCTGGCGCTCCATCCCGCCGGACTCCATCAACCGGGCCAGCACCAGCTGTGCCAGCACCGGATTGCCCAGGTCGGCGTTCCGTTTCGCGGCCACCACGGCGTCGAGGTGGCGCGGCGGCACCAGCACCCAGCCCACCCGCAACGCGGGGGCCAGCAGCTTCGAGACACTCCCGGTGTAGCAGACCTGCTCGGCGAGCATGCCCCGCAGCGCCGGCACGGGCGGCCGGTCGTACCGGTGCTCGGCGTCGTAGTCGTCCTCGATGATCAGCCCGCCGTCGCCGGCCCAGCGCATGAGCTCGCGGCGCCGCTCACCGTCCAGCACCACGCCGGTCGGGAACTGGTGCGCCGGGGTGAGCATGGCCGCCGCGGCACCGCTGGCACGCAGCTCGTCGACCCGCACCCCCTCGGCGTCGACCGGGATCGGCGGGGTCTCCAGCCCCCAGTTCTCGAGGTGCTGGCGGACCCCGAGCGACCCCGGGTCCTCGACCGCCACCCGGTGGATCCCGTCGGCCCGCAGGACCTGCGCGAGCAGGGCGATCGCCTGGGCGACGCCGGCGACGATGACCACCTCGCCCGGGTCCACCCTGATACCGCGGTTGCGGCCCAGCCAGCGCGAGACGGCGAGCCGCAGAGCCGGTGTTCCGCGCGGGTTCCCGTAGCGGAAGTCCGGCGGCGTGAGGTCCTCGAGCACGGACCGTTCGGCGCGCAGCCAGGCCGCCCTCGGGAACGCGGCCAGATCTGGCACCCCGGGTGAGAGGTCAATCCGGGCCGGGATGTCCCGCAGTGCGTCGAAGACGTCCAGCCCGGGTGTCGCGGCGAACAGCCCACCCGACGCCGACCGGGCAGTCGACCGCGGCCGGTTGCCCGGCGGAGGCGGAGCCATCGGCGGCGCCGGTACCGGCGCCGCGACGACGATGGTGCCCGCGCGCCCGCGACCGACGACGTGCCCGGCCTCGATCAGCCGCTGGTAGGTCTCGGTGACCACACCTCGGGAGACCCGGAGCTCGCCGGCCAGCACCCGGGTGGCCGGCAGCTTGCTGCCCAGCGGCAGCCGGCCGTCGGCAATGGCGAGCCGGAGCCGCCCGGCCAGCCAGTCGGACAACCCCCCGGCCGGGGCGTCGGCGACGTCAAGCTGCAGAAAGTCGGACCCTGGCGTTATGGACCGATGCTCAGGGCTTTCTTTGGCTCTGCTCACCGGGCCATTGTGGCGTCAGGGTGGGCGGTATGGACAGCGCAATGACGGCCAGCTACGTGCACGGGTACTCCGAGTACGAGACCCGCCGACTGGCCGACCAGGCGAACACCCTGGCGGAGCTGCTGCACGGCGGCACCGCGTTCCCGGCCGGCACCCGGGCGCTCGAGGTCGGCTGTGGCGTCGGCGCGCAGACGGCGCACCTGGTCGCGGCAAGTCCGGGAGCACACCTGGTGGCGATGGATGTCTCCGACCGCTCCCTCGCGCTGGCGCGCGCCCGACTGGCAGCGCACGTGCCGGCGGCGAACGTCGAATGGTGCCGCGCCGATCTGTTCGACCCGCCGTTCGCCGACGCGGCCTTCGACCACCTGTTCGTCTGCTTCGTCCTCGAGCACCTGCCCGACCCCGGCCGGGCGCTGGCCGGGCTGCGCCGCGTGTTGCGCCCCGGCGGCACCATCACCGTGATCGAGGGGGACCACGGATCCGCGATCTTCCACCCGGACAGCGGCTACGCGCGCGCGGCGATCGGCTGTCTGGTCCGACTGCAGTCGGACGCCGGGGGCAATGCACTGATCGGCCGCCGGCTGCAGCCACTGCTCGCCGGTGCCGGATACGTCGAGGTCAGGGTGCATCCGCGCACGGTGTACGCCGACCGGACCCGCCCGGCGCTGGTCGACGGGTTCACCCGCAACACGTTCACCGCCATGATCGAGTCTGTGCGCGACGACGCGCTGGCCGCCGGCCTCACCACCCGGACGGACTGGGACCGGGGCATCGCCGACCTGCACCGCACCACGGCCGACGACGGCACCTTCCACTACACGTTCTTCAAGGTGCTCGCGGTGAACCCACCCGCGGCGGGCTGACCGGGGACGCGACCGCCGCGGTCGCCCGGGTGGGCAACCGCGGCGGTGCGCGCGGTCAGCCGAGCTTGGCTTCCTTGGAGTTGCCAAGCAGTTCGATCTTCCCGTTGCGCACCTGGTGGATGAAGATCGCGGTGCCCACCACGTTGCCGTCCGGCTGGAACTGGGTCAGCTTGGCGACGCCCTGGAAGCTCACCGTGGCCAGGAAGTTGTTGATCGCCTCCGGGGTGGTGTTACCCGCCTGGACGGCCTTCACGAACGCGGTGGCCGCGTCGTGCCCCTCGGCCGCGTAGACGGCGGGCTCGACGTGGTACTTCGCCTGGTAGGCGTCGTAGAACGTCTTCAGCTCGCCCTGGGTCGACTTGGCACCGACCACCGCGCACGGGCAACCGATGATCGCGCCCTCGGCCGCCTTCGCGCCGGCTCCGTTGATCAGCCCGACGTCCAGGCTGCCGTCGCCGGTGGCGAAGGTCGCGGTCAGGCCCGCGTCCCGGACCTGCTTGAGCAGCCGCCCGCCCTGTGCATAGTAACCGCCGAAGAAGACCGCCTGCGGGTCGAACGCCTTGATCTTGGCGATCGTCGAGGAGTAGTCCGAGGCGCCCTGCGCGAACTGGTCGCGCTGCACCGAGATGCCCTTCGCCTCCAGCTCCTTGTTGGCCGCGTCGGCGATGCCCACGCTGTACTCCTGGTCATCGCTGACCACGAACACCTTGCTCGGCGTCTTGGCGGCGACCAGGAAGTCCGCGATCGCCGGGCCCTGCGCCGCGTCGCTGGCCACCACCCGGTGGAAGTACTTCCAGCCGTTCTCGGCCAGGCCCGGGTTGGTGGCCACCGCCGAGATGTTCGGGATCTTCGCCTGTTCCAGGATCGGGTCGGCGGCCTTGGACTCACCGGAGAACGTCGGCCCGATCAGCCCGACGATCTTGTCCTGCTGGGCGGCCTTGGTGATCAACGGGACCGCCTGGTCCGGGCTGCCCTGGCTGTCGTACTTGATCAGCTCGATCTTCTTCGGGGGGTTCGTCGCGTTGTAGTCGTCAATCACCATCTGTGCACCGTTGAACGGCGGGATCACCAGTCCGGAGCTCTCACCGGTGAAGTCACCGAGAAACCCAAGCTTGATCGTGTCCGATCCGCCGGCAGCACCGCCACCTGCTCCACCGCACGCCGACAGTGCGAGTGCACCGACCAGCAACACGGCGGCGCCTACGGCCGTCCGCTTCCGACTCATGCTGAGAACCTCCTGGGGCCGGGGATGCCCCGGCCGGCTCTCAGCCGCCGGGGCGCGTGCCCGCCACGATCACGGACCCGCCTTGCAGTCCCCTTGCAAGAACCCTCCTAGGGAATGTCGTACAGCGGAGAGGGGAACCTGCGGCACGATCCCGCCGGCTGACGGCTGCGACGTCCTCGTGGGAGCCACCGCACTGCAGATCGCCGCTCGCTCGGTGGCCGAGCTGAGGGCAATCCCCTACGTCTACGCCAGCTACTGGCGTAGTACGCGAGCGGGAGCCCGGTCGCGAAGATGACGACGGCGAATACCAGAATCCCCAGGAGAGCATTCGTCGTGCCGCACGCGATCCCGATGTTCGCACCGATTGCGAAGTCGGCGAGGTACGCGATACCGCCGAGCGCGGAAATCGCTAACCGCGCCCGCAAGAGAGCCTCTGTCGGACCCTCCACCGACGGGTTGCGCCGATATGACGTTTACGTAACGAGAATTAACCCGGCTCCTCGCCGCGCAGCACCCAGTCACCGCGCCGCCGCAGCCACAGCAGGTAGTACCCGGCGGCGATCACGAGGACGACGGCGGTGACGATCAGACTGGGCCGGCCGACGAGCGGGTCCACGGCACTGGCATAGATCACGTAGGCCAGCGCGAGCAGCGCCACGACCGGCGGCAGCGGGAAGAGCGGCATCCGGTAGGCGCCGTGCGCGGTCGTGCCGTTGCGCCGGCCGTTGAGCGCGGCCAGGCAGAGTCCCAGGTAGACCACCACCAGCGAGGTCCCGGTGAGCACGATCAGCAGGTCCTCGCTGACGAAGCACACTCCCGCCGAGATCACCCCCGCGATCAGCGTCGCCACCCAGGGCGTGCCGAACCGAGGGTGCAGCGCCTCGAGCGCCCTGCTCACCGGTAGCGGCCACGCCTCGTCCCTGCCGGTGCTGAACAACAGCCGCGCGCTCAGCAGCATGATCGCGAGCACCGCGTTGATGATCGCCACCGCGACCGCGAGGCTGAGCACGGTGTTCAGCGGCCCGCCGCCGAGCTCGGTGATCACGTAGGCCAGCATGTTCGGCGCGTTGAACAGCGCCGGCAGACTGGGCGCGCCGAGCAGCACGGCGGTGACCGGGACCAGCTCCGCGACAACGGTGACCACCAGCGCCCACAGGATGGTGCGAGCGATGTTGCGGCCCGGGTCCACCGTCTCCTCACCGAAGTAGACCGCGCTGCCGTAACCGTTGTAGGCGAAGATCGCGACGGCCGTCGCGGTGGCGATGACGGCGAACGTGGCGGGCTGCGTCCCGCCGCCGGTGCCGACGACCGGGTGCACGAGGAGATCGGCGAGCGAGCGCTGCGCGTGTACAAAACCCAGCACGCTGAGCACCACCAGGGCCAGCATCTCGATGGCCAGGAAGATGCCGGTCAGCACCGCGTTGACCTTGATGTCGAGGATCGCGAACGCGGCGGCGAGCAGGCACACCACGGCGGCGATCCACTGTCCCGGCAGGCCGGGGAAGACGACCTCGAGGTAGGTGCCGACGCCGAGGGCGATCACCGCCAGGATCAGCAGCTGGGTCACCAGCACCAGTAGCAGCACCATGAATCCCGGCAGCCGCCCCAGGGTGCGGCCGACGATCGCGTACTCGCCGCCGGTCAGCGGGAACGCCGAGGACAGTTCGGCGTAGACGAACGCCATGAACACACCGACCACGGCGGCCGCGAGAAAGCTCAGGAGCGCGCCGGTGCCGGCGGCACCGATCACCCCCGGGGCGATGATGAACACCGAGGACGCCGGCGTGACCGCGGAGAGCGTGATCAGCAGCGTGCCCAGCACCATCAGACCACGGTGCAACCGGGGCCGCGCGGCCGGCGAGGTGACATTCTCGGAGACGTCGTCATGAGCGGCCATCGGGGCTCCCTGGCTAGTTCTTCGAACGACCATTGAAGAACTGGGCTCCGCTTAAAGTCAATACTGCCTGCGCAAACAGTTGCATTCATCGATTCCTGTTAGACATACTCCCTGGCGTGGCGCGGCCCAAACGACAGCACGAGCGGCGTGCTCAGCTCGTCGAGATCGCCCGGCAGCTGGTGGTGGAGCGGGGCGTGGTGGCGCTGCGGCTCACCGACGTGGCCAAGCGCGCGGGTCTGTCACCCGCCTCGGTGCTCTACTACTTCTCCGCACTGAGCGAGCTGCTCAAGGAGGTGCAGGACCAGGCCGTCGAGCGGTTCTGCTCGGCCCGCGCCGAGGTGGCGCGGCAGGAGAAGGATCCGCGCCGGCGGCTGGTCGCCATGATCCGCAGCGGCCTGCCGACCGGCCAGGACGACGAGCTGTGCCGCCTGCTCTACGAGCTCGGCACGGTGGCCCGGCGCGATCCGGCGTACGCGGCCCGATACCTCGACCTCTACCAGCGCCAGGTCGCGCTCTACCTGGGCATTCTGGAGGCCGGCTCCGCACTGGGGGTGTTCGACCTGGCCAGCGACAGCGAGACGATCGCGCGCAACCTCGTGGTCCTCGAGGACGGCTACGGCCTGCACATGCTGATGGCGGTGGCCACCTTCGACGTGCCTACCGCCGAGCGCCTGCTGCTCAGCTACGCCGCCACCGCCACCCGCTGCGACCTCGACCAGGTGTTGAGCCCGGAGCCAACCCCGTGACCGGCCGGCCGAGGGCCCGCGAGCTCGGCGTCCCCTTCGACGGCGTGCCCGGTCCACTGAACGCGCTGACCGACGTAGCCGGCGTCGAGGTCGGGTACGTGACACTGGTGGAGGGCGAGGGCGCGCTGCGCACCGGCCACGGCCCGGTGCGTACCGGGGTCACCGCCATCCTGCCCCGCGGCCGCGCCGGGATCGACGTGCCGTGCGCCGCCGGCTACTTCTCGCTCAACGGCAACGGCGAGATGACCGGAACGGCGTGGCTCGAGGAGACCGGGTCACTTACCCTGCCGGTGCTGCTCAGCAACACGCACGCCATCGGACCCTGCCACCGGGGAGTGATCGACTGGGTCGTCGAGCACCGGCCCGAGGTCGCGGCCGGCTGGCTGTTGCCGGTGGTCGCCGAGACCTGGGACGGCTACCTCAACGACATCAACGGCTCCCATGTGCGGCCCGAACACGCGGGGCGGGCCATCGACGCCGCCGCCGGTGGCCCCGTCGCGGAGGGCGCGGTCGGCGGCGGCACCGGGATGACCTGCTACTCGTTCAAGGGTGGCTGCGGCACCGCATCGCGGCGGGTGCCGTACGGGCCGGACAGCTACACCGTCGGCGCCTTCGTGCAGGCCAACTTCGGCGCCCGCGCCGAGCTCACGGTCGCCGGTGTGCCGGTCGGCCGCCGGCTCGCCGAGGACAACCGCCAGGAGAGCTCCGACTGGCTCGCACCGCCGGGCTCGGGCTCGGTGATCGCGGTGGTGGCCACCGACGCGCCGCTGCTGCCCGGCCAGTGCACGGCGCTGGCCCGGCGGGTCCCGCTGGGGCTGGCACGGACCGGTACCGCCGGCTCGCATTTCTCCGGCGACCTCTTCCTCGCCTTCTCCACCGCCAACCCAGGCGCTCTGACCAGCACCTTCCCCACGACCGCACCGGAGGCGGACGCGTACGAGACGCTGCGTTTCATCCCCTGGGGTCGGCTGGACGCGTTCTACACGGCGGTGGTGCGAGCCGTCGAGGAGGCCGTGGTCAACGCGCTGGTCGCCGGCGAGACCATGATCGGGCGCGACGGCCACCGCTCCCCCGGCCTGCCGCATGACGCGCTGTCGGCGCTGCTCGACGGGCACCGGGCCCGGTAGCCGCCCACCGCCGGGCCATCGCTGCCCGCCGACCCCGCCCGGTCAGAGCGCGGCGACCGCGGCCAGGATCTCGGCCGGTTCGGAGCGGGTGGCGTAGTTGGGGTGCACGTCGATCCACCGGATCGTGCCCCCGGCGTCGACGAGCACCGCCGTCGGCATCGGCAGGGTGTCGGTGCCGTCGGCGTTCAAGCCGGCCACATCGACCCCCAGCGCGGCCTGTGACCCGCGGGCGGCGTCGGTCGGGGCAGTGAGAATGCCCAGCTGGCCGGCAACCTGGTTACCCGGGTCGGACACGACGGTGTAGGTCAACTCGTTGGTCTCCCGCATGGACAGCGAACCGTCCGGCTTCTGCGGGCTGACCGCGACCAGCGCGATGCCGAGGGCGGACAGCTCCGGCACGAGTTGTTGCTGGTAAGCACGCAGCGCGAGGTTGCAGTACGGGCACCACGCACCGCGGTAGAACACCACCACCGCGGCCCGCCCAGCCCTGGCCAGCGCCAGCGTGGTCGGCTCGCCGCGCACGTCGAGCAGCTTCCCGTCCGGCATCGGGGCGCCGGGCGTCGGGATGCCGGCCGGGAGGCCGCCGGCGTCGAGGTCGGCCCGCTCCCGCGCGAACGGCGCGAGCACCTCGGCGGGGGCCCGCGCGGCGAGGCCTTCGGTCAAGGTGGCGACCTGCTCGGCGATGGTCGGTGCACTGGTGGTCACGGAGTGCCTTTCGATCGTGGTGGCCGGCGGTCCGCCGAAGCGCTTACCGCTCGGCGCGGCGGTTTGACCGTGTCGAACTTACTGGAGCGTTTCCTCCAGTTAGACTCTGTCAGGCATGTTCTGGAGCGTCAACTCCAAACCTGAGATTGTTGCGGCCTGTGAGTGGCGATGGTCGCCTTCGCGACCACCGCCACGCACAGGGCCAGCGGTGCCAGGTCGCCTATCGCGCGATCGACGCCTCGTCGACCCGGTCGCGGAGCGGCATGAAGGACGCGACGTGGTCCAACATCGCGTCCAGCCCCGTCTCCAGCGCGACGGTGTCCCGGCGGATCTGGGTGAGCAGCAGCCCACCCTGCAGCGTGGTCAGGATGGCCAGGCCGAGCTGGTCAGGGTCCGCGTCGCGGCTCAGATCGCCGCGATCGCGCATGGCGTGCAGGCCCGCGCGGATGGCCCCGGCCCACCGTTCGAAGCCGGCGGCGACATCGGCCCGCGCCTCGTCGTCGGCCTCCGCCAGCTCACTGCCCAGCGAACCGATCGGGCAGCCGCCCGCACAGTGGTGCCGGTGCTGCAGGTCGACGACGAAGTTGCGCCACTCGCGCAGCCCGTCCAGGGTGTCCAGTCGGCTGAGCAGCGGCTGCTGTCCTTCGAGCACCGCGTCGGTCTGGTGCGCGATGACCGCCCGCACCAGGGCCTTCTTGTCGCGGAAGTAGTGGTAGATCTGCGACGTGCTGACGCCGGCCGCCGCCTGCACGTCGTCAGTGCTGGTGCCGGCCACACCGCGCTCGTACACCAGACCCGAGGCCGCGGCCACGATCCGGTCGCGGGTGGCCTGGCCCTTGCGCGTGAGGCGCGAGCCGGGCGCGAGCGGGTCGTGGCCGGTCATTTGCCCAGGTTACCCGCGACCGGATCGTGGCCGCCCGGTCGACGCGCCCCCGCCGGATCTGGGGTCAGCGTGATGACCTGCTCGGCGACCTGCTCGACCCGGTCCCGCGAATACACCAGCGGGAACGCCGAACCCGACGCCCACTGCTCGAACAGGTCGACGGAATGCGGGTCGCCGAGGCGGCCGGACTGGCCCGGGGCGTTCATCGCCAGCGAGGCGTCCCAGTCACCGACGTCGATGGCGATCCGGAACGTCGACCCGGAGGTCTGCTGGTAGTCCGCGCCGTACGCGGTGCTGCCGACGGTGTCGCCGCTCCCGCCGCGGGGCACCGGCCCGGCGACCAGCTGCTCCCCCGGGACCGCGGCCAGCAGCGCCCGGAGCGGATGCGCCGCGCGCGCGACGTGCAGCCGCCCCCAGCTCCACGCCGCCCGGTCCGGCCCCATCACCTGTTCGAGCTCGGCAACCGCGGCCGGCAGGGTCGCCACCACGATGTCACGCAGGACCAGCTCCGGGTCGGCGCCGAGCCGGGTGCCCGGGTTCTCCAGCAGCTCCAGGTCGATCCGGGCGTCCGCGGACCCGTCCTCGGCGCGCCAGATCCGGCCCAGCGCCTCGGTGACCCGGTCGACCCCGACGAGCCGCTCGAGCGCCGTGCTCAGCAGCGCCGGCCGGAGATGGCGCCGGTACCAGACCTCGAACAGCGCCGCCGCCGCCGAGTCGGCGCGCAGGTCGGCGTCCCAGTCCAGCAACAGGCGCAGGCCGTCCAGCTCCGCCGGTACCGGCAGCGACGCGACGCGGGCCAGGATCCGCCGGGCCGGCACACTCACGAAGTCGCTCTGCAGCGCGACCAGATCCGCCAGGGTGGCCGCCGTCGACGCATCGAGCACCTCGTCGATCCGGTGTCGCCGGTACGGCGCATGCCAGTCGTAGGTGACGTGCCGGTCCGGCGGGAAGCCGTCCGGCAGGTTCATCTCATTCGCGGTGACCAGAAATCCGCGCTCCGGGTTGAGCTCCCCGGGCAGCTCGTCCCCGTCGTAGAAGCCGGCCCATTCGTAGCGGCCGTCCCCCGGTACCGGCAGCGTGCCGTCCCAGTTCGGTCGGATCGGCGTCAACCCGCCGGTCTTCCAGCCGATGTTGCCGGCCGGGTCGGCGTACACCTGGTTCTCCGGCGGCGAGCCCCACCGGTTCAGCGCGGCCAGGAACTCGTCCCAGTCCCGCGCCCGCATGTAGTCCATGCTGCCCAGGTACGGAGCCATGCCAGCCTCGAGCCACGCGGCCCGCACGGCGAACGCGGTGCCCCGCTGCTCGTCGGTGTAGATCACCGGCCCGTGCCGGGTGAACAGCAGCTCGACCTCGATCGGCGGCGCGTCGCGGACCGGGATCTCGGCGTGCTCGCGGCGCATCGGCTCCCACCGGTCCCGGTAGCGGTACTCGCGGGGGTTCGCCGGGTTGGTCCGGTAGACGTAGAGGTCCTCCTGGTCGATGGGGAAGATCGTCAGACCGAAGGCGATGCGCCCGTTGTGCCCGATGGAGATGCCGGGCAGCGCCGGCTCGCCGGCGCCGATGACATCGAATCCGGGCGCGGACAGGTGCGCGAGATAGCGCAGTCCGGGCAGCTCGGCGGCCGCCCGGTGCGGGTCGTTGGCCAGCATCGGTCGCCCGGTCGCGGTCCGGGGCCCGGCGACCACCCAGTTGTTGCTGCCCTCCGGCGACACTCCGGGCGGTGGCTCGGCCGGGCCGAACACCGGCGGCAGGATGGCCAGGTCGTACACCCGCAGCACGTCGTCGGGGATCAGGCTCAGGTCGAGCCCGTCCGGGACCGTCAGTTCGCGCGCCGGCTCGCGGCGGCGACGCAGCTCCTCCACCTCGGGTCGGAAGTCGCGCAGGGTCAACGCGCGGGCGACCTCCTCGCGCAGGTTGTAGAACAGACCGTGGCTACGGATCCGCGCGACGTCGGCCGGTGACCAGAACGCCGGCAGGTAGCCCAGCTCGCGGAACTCAGCCGGTAGCAGACCGGCGTCGTCCCTGGCGAGCCGCACGAATGCGTTGACCCCCTCGACGAAGGCCGTGCACGCCCGTTTGGTGTCCGACCCGTAAGCGAGCCACTCGCCGTGCAGATCGCCCCGGTACAGGAACAGCCGCGCGGCCCTGTCCCGCTCCACGTACCCGGCGCCGAAGACCTCCGCCAACTGCCCGAGCCCTCGGCGCCGCCAGAAATCGATCTGCCACAGGCGGTCCCGGGCCGCATTGAAACCCTGCGCCCGAAATGCGTCGTAGGTGCTCCGCGCGTAGATATGCGGAACGCCCCACCGGTCCACGATGATCTCCGCCGGCTCTTCGAGACCGGACAGGGCAAATTGCTGGGTAGGTAGAGCCATGCGTCTCGACCGGCGGGCGCTGGAAACGAGCTCAGTTCTCAGTTCTCGTTGTGGTAGGCATCCAGCAGATCCGCCGGAATGCGGCCGCGGTCGGAGATCTTCATGCCGCGCTTGCGAGCCCACTCGCGAATCGCCTGGTTCTGCTCGCGATCCGCCGGTGCGCGCTTCCCAGCGGCCGGACTATCGGAACGGCGCTGTCCGCCGGACCGCCGAGCCGCCGCGACATACGCTGCGAGCAAGCCGCGCAACTTATCCGCGTTGCTGTTCGACAGGTCGATCTCATAGCTCTTCCCGTCAAGGCCGAACTGGACGGTCAGGTCGGCGTTGTCACCGCTGAGATCGTCGACCAGGGAAACCGTAACCTTCTGCGCCACCTTGACAGCCTCCACACTCTCCGGTGTCCACCCGTGATGACCGATGCGGCAACGAGCTCATCCACCGCCGGGCCACATTTCAGGCCAGCTCGAATTGCACGGCCGTGTCGAATCCGGCGTGCTATCAGCCGGAGAACGACGGCAGCTTCGCCTTGTCCGCTGCCGGGCGCGTCGACTTCTTCTTCTCGGCCTTCGGCGCCGGTTCCTTGGCGGCCTCGTTGGCCGGTGCCTTGGCCGGTGCCTTCGCGGCCGTCTTCGCCGGCGCCTTCGCGGCTGCCTTCACCGGGGCCTTGGCAGAAGTCTTCGCGGGCGCCTTGGTGACCTTGGCGACCACTTTCTTGGTCGCCTGTTGGGCAGCCTCGTACGCCTCGGCAACAACCGCGGGGATTCGGCCGCGCTCGGAAACGTCGTGGCCCGCTCCGCGCGCCCATTCCCGAATCGCGTGAGCGCGCTCACGCGCCGCCGGGTCGACACTCGCGCTGGCCTGCGACCGAGAAGCGGCGCGACCCGAGCGCTGGCGCCGGCCCGCCGCGATGAACTCCGCGAGGCTGTCGCGCAGTTTCTCCGCGTTGCCGCTGTTCAGGTCGATCTCATAGCTTCGACCATCGAGTGCGAAACCCACGGTGGTGACGCCTTCGCCGACGGACCCGTCAAGATCGTCCACCATCTCAACGAAGACCTTTTGCGCCATCTAACACTCCTGCTTCTTCCGGCTGGACCCAAATGAACTGACGCCTGCCATCGGCGTCCGCCACACGCGGCAACAACAATATATACCGCAAGGTAAGCATGCCGGAGTTCGCGTCGAAACTCAAAACAGAAGCTCGATGGTGCAAGCCGGGACACCGTCTCGAAAGGTGGCCCCCGAGTCGTCGAGTCGTGGACGAGGAAGCGGTTCACCGAGGCCAGCGCGGCGGGGAGACCCTGTCGGCGCGCTTTGCCCCCCGCCGCCTTGCCCGAATATGTTCAGCTAACCCACAGCATTGCCGACGCCCGGATGGCTTGCCGGAACCATCCGTGCGCCGGCCTCGGCCTGGGGCTCGGCAACCACTCAGCCGCGTATCTCCTTGATCCAGGTGTTCACCGTCGAGCCGATTGCGTGCGGATCGTCTTCCGGAGTCCAGTGGGGCCCGGTCACCGCGACCACCTCGGCCAGGTGATCGTCGGGCGGCGGCCCTCCCCCGGGTCGGCGTACGGGCGGGCGATCTCGGCCAGTTCCGCGGCCGACAACCTGCGCAGTACCGCTTGCTGCACATTGTTGACGAAATAGTTCTCCTCCAGCACCGCACGCTCTCCCTCGGCGGTCCGGAGATAGTCGAACTCGGGCCGGACATCGGCGGCCCAGTCAGACCATTCGAACGGGGGGCATCAACGCCTCTCCGAATACGATCCCACTCACCCGATGACTATTTTTCATCGCCCAGTCGACAGCGAGGTTGGCACCCCAGTCATGTCCCACCAGGACGACCTCGTCACCGAGTTCGAGGCTATCCAGCAAAGCGCCCAACAGGTAGGAGGACATGGCGTCACGGTGCAGGAAGGCGACCGACCGGGCCGTACCCTTCGTCCAGGTAGGCCATGGTCCGCCGCGTTCGCCATGGGCACCGCGAGCGAACTCTCGCTGGGCATCTCGGTCCGGCACCAGGTACACGCAGAAAATATCGTAGGGAGCCCGGCGGTCGGTCCCCGGGTCATTGACTGCAAAGGCAATTACCTCGACGCCGCCGCGGGTCAGCTGACTCAATGATCCTGAACCGTTCCGCACGAAGCCCGCACGCTCCGCCGGCGTGGTCGCGCGCCATGCGTCGTTGTACTTGTACAGTTCGACAAAGACCTGCTGCACGAATTCTCCTCGGTCAAGTTTCACGCCTGGTTTGCCCCGCGCGGTTCGACGGGCGGGCGGGATCGGCCGGTGCCGCGATTGCGGGCCGGCGAGCGGTGTGGCGGGCGGGCCGGCTTGGACATGGCCCGGGCGGGTACCGCGGTGTGGAACCGCCGGTACCAGCGGCACGTGGGCTCAGTGCCGACCGCAGTCGGGTAGCGGACACTGCGCTGAGATGCAGCCCTCGGAGCCGGCCTCGCAGCTCATCGCGGCCACCGCGCGGCTGATCCCGGCGGCCGCCGTGCGCAGCGCACCAGCGACCCGGTCCACGTTGAGCCGGCTGGTCGGGCCGGTGATCGACAGTGCCCCGGCCAGCATGCCCCGGCTGCCGAATACCGGCACCGCCGTGCTCAGGTAGCCGAGGCGTACCTCTTCCCGCTCCACCGCGATACCCTCCAGCCGCACCCGGTCCACCTGCTTGCGCAGCAGCGCGACCGACATCGTGGTGTGCCGGGTCAGCGCGGTGAAGCCCTCCTTGACGACGTCGTCGAACAGCGCGGCCGGGGAGTACGCGAGGATCACCTTGCCGGTCGCGGTGCTGTGCAGCGGCAGCCGCCCGGCCACCCTGGACTGTTCGCGCAGCCCGCAGTGACCGATGATCTTCTCGATGTAGAGGACGTCCAGCCCCTCCCTGATCGCGAAGTGCACCGTCTCCTGGGTGGCCATCAACAGGTCCTCCATGAACGGCAGCGCTGCCTGGCGCAGGATCCGTTGGCGGGGTACCAGCTGGCCGAGCTCGAACCGCCGCAGGCCAAGGTGGTAACGGGTGCCGCTGCGCTCCAGCAACCCCCACTCGGTGAGCTCCCGCGTCGACATACGGGTGGCGGACAGCACGAGGCGGCCCACCCGCTCCGGTGCGGCGGCGGCCACCTCGACCGCGATCACCCCGCCGGTGTGGTGGCCCACCAGGTCGAACCCGGTCAGGCCCAGTGCGTCGGCGGCGGCGAGCACCCCGGCGGCGAACAGCTCGACCGTCCACGGCTCGTCCGGGCGGGCCGAGTCACCGAAGCCCAGCGTGTCCAGCGCGATGGCGCGGCGGTGCGCCCCGAGCAACGGCAGCACGTCCCGGTACTCGTCCCAGGACCGCGGCGTCTGGTGCAGCAGGAGCACCGGGTCGCCGCTGCCGTGCTCGGCGAGGTGCACCTGCCCGTACCGGGTGTCCACAAATCGGCGTCGGACGGCCATCGGCCCGCTCCTCACGGCTCGCGGTGGTCGAACACCCGCTGGGTCTTACGTTCGGTGCGGGGCAGTGAGCCGTACCGGACCAGCTCCACGCCCACCCGCAGGCCGATCGCGGCGCGCAACCGCGCGGCCAGCTCGTCGACCAACCCGGGCCGCTCCGCGCCCTCGACCCGCACGGTCACCTCGTCGCGGCCGCCTTCAACGCGGTCGAGGTGGACCTGGAACTCCGGCCCGCACTCCCCCAACGCCTCGAGCACCCCGTCCACCTGGGCCGGCAGGAAGATCACCCCGCGCACCTTGACCTGGTCGTCGGAGCGCCCGACCAACCGGCCGATCCTCGGGTGCGGTCTGCCGCACGCGCACGGCTCCGGATGCTGAACGTGAGGTCACGGGTGCGGTAGCGCACGAGTGGCAGGGCCTGTTTGGTCAGCGTGGTGACCACCGCCTCGCCGAGGGTGCCCGGCGGCACCGGCGTGAGCGTCTCCGGGTCGAGGATCTCCACGTGGAAGTGGTCGCTCCACACGTGGATGCCGTCGTGGCGGGCGCACTCGATGCCGGTGCCGGGCCCCCAGAGCTCGGTCAGCCCGTAGATGTCGAAGGTCTCGATGCCCAGCAGGTCCTCGGCCGCGTCGACCCGCTCCGGGACGACTCCGGCCGCGTCCAGCTTGGCGCGCAGCATCGGCGAACCGGCGTAGCCGCGCTCCAGGGTGGCGCGCAGCGGCGCCGGGTCGACGGCCGTCACGGCTGTACCAGCAGCCGGGTGGGTCCCCGGAAGTCCAGCGTCGGCTGCCACTCGAGGTGTTCCTCGGCCAGCCGCGCCGCCGGGTACCTGTCGAGCACCCTGGGCAGCACGACCCGCATCTCGGCCCTGGCCAGCGCCGCGCCCAGGCAGTAGTGCGCCCCCTGGGCGAAGCCGACGTGCGGACCGTCGGTCCGGGTGATGTCGAAGCGGTCCGGGTCCGGGAAGGTGTCCGGGTCGCGGTTGGCCGCCCCGATCATCGCGATCAGCGATTGGCCGGCCCGCAGCGGCACCCCGCGCAGCTCACGGTCCTCCTCCGCGATCCGGGCGGCGATCTGCACCGGCCCCTCGAACCGGATGGACTCCTCGATCGCGCCGTCCAGCAGCTCCGGCTCCGCGCGCAGGAGTTTAAGCTGGTCAGGATGGCGCAGCAGGGTGAGCAGCGCGTTGCTGAGCATGTTCGTGGCGGTCTCGTGGCCGGCGGTCATCAGGAACAGTGCGTTGGCGTACAGCTCGTCCAGGCTGAGCCGCTCGCCGTCCTCCGACGCCGCGATCATCGCGCTGAGCAGGTCCGGCCCGGGCTCGCGCCGGCGTTGTTCGACCAGCCTGGCCATCAGCTCGCGCATCCGCGCCATGCTCGCGTTCGCCCGTCTGGCCAGCTCGGGGGTGAGGGTGCCCGAACCGACCACGAGCACGATGTCCAGCGCCCAGGCCCGAAAGGCCGCCCGGTCCGCCGCCGGGATGCCGAGCAGCGCGGCGACCACCATCGCCGGCAGGGGGTAGGTCAGGTCCCGGTGCAGGTCGAGCACCCCGGACCCGTCGCCGGTCAGCTCGTCGAGCAGCTCGTCGGCCACCCGCTCGATCATCGGCCGGGCCAGCTCCACCGTGCGCGGGGTGAAAGCCTGGGTCAGCAGGCGGCGCAACCGCCGGTGATCGGGCTGGTCGTTGAACACCACGATGTCGCGCAGTGTCTGCTCGAGCAGCCCGGTCTCGGCCCGCACCGGTGCCGGCAGCGGCCGCAGGATCGCCGCCACCCGGTCGGAGCTCAACGACGGGTCCTGTAGCGCGGCCCGCACATCGTCGTAACGGAACAGGAACCGTCCGGTCGGCGCACCGGCGTCGGCGGCGGCCCGGATCTCCCGGTAGATCGAGTACGGGTCGGTGAGCCCCGCCGGCTCCAACAACCGCCGTACCACCTGGCCAACCGACCACGACTCGCTCATGACCAGACTCTGTGGCGCCGTGGGGCGGCGCGCAAGCCACCGGGTTCACCGAGCGAACCCGCCGGCCGACCGGCCCGATCGCGGACGCCCAGATGTGACACGTCGATTACTTCGAGTGAACAATGCCCGGCCACACTGTCAGCCATGATTACTTTCAGTGAACCCGTGCTGACCTCGGCTCAGCTGCACGCCTCGGGCATCGCCGCCCAGCTGAACCGGATCACCGAGCGGTTGGCCACCCCGGACGCCGATCCCAACCGGCTGCGCACCCAGCTGCTGCAGGCCCAGCGCGACGTGCTGGAGACCCTGCTCGAGCTCAACGCGGTGCTGGGTGGCCCGGCGATATTCCCGGCAGCAGCGGCGGGTTGAGCCGGGCGAACCCCTCCTGGCGCCGGTAGGGGAAGTACGGGTAGGGCGCCGGCCGGCCGCTGGCCGCGTCCAGTGCGGCCAGGTGCTCTGTGGACAGCTCCCAGCCGACCGCCCCGAGGTTGTCCCGCAGCTGTTCCTCGGTACGCGCCCCGATGATGACCGTCGACACGGTCGGCCGGCGCAACAGCCAGTTGATCGCGATCTGCGGCACGGTCCGGCCGGTCTCGGCCGCGACCAGCTCGAGGGCATCGACGACCTGGTAGAGGAGCTCGTCGGGCACCGGCGGGCCGAACTCGGCGGTCTCGTGCAGCCGGCTGGCCGCCGGCAGCGGCTGCCCGCGACGAATCCTGCCGGTGAGCCGGCCCCAACCGAGCGGGCTCCAGACCGCCGCGCCCACGCCCTGGTCCAGCCCGAGCGGCATCAGCTCCCACTCGTAGTCGCGCCCGACGAGTGAGTAGTAGACCTGGTGCACCACATGGCGCGGGTAGCCGTGCCGCTCCGCGACGGCCAGCGACTTCATCAGCTCCCAACCGGCGAAGTTCGACGCGCCGATGTAGCGGACCTTGCCGGCGCGCACCAGGTCGTCGAGGGTGGACAGGACCTCCTCGATCGGCGTACCGGCGTCGAAGGCGTGCAGCTGGAACAGGTCGATGTAGTCGGTGTCGAGCCGGCGCAGCGCGTCCTCGCACGCCTGGATCAGCCGCGACCGCGAGGAGCCCGCGTCGTTGGGCCCGTCGCCCATCGGCAGGCTGGTCTTGGTGGACAGGATCACCTGGTCGCGGCGGCCCTTGACGGCCTGGCCCAGTACCTCCTCCGACCCGCCGTCGGAGTAGACGTCGGCGGTGTCGAACATGGTGACGCCGGCCTCCAGGCACAGGTCCACCAGCCGGCGGGCCTCCTCGGCATCGGTATTGCCCCAGGCGCTGAACAACGGTCCCCGGCCGGCGAACGTGCCGGCGCCGAACGACAGCGCCGGCACCTTGAGCCCGGACGCGCCCAACCTTCGGTACTCCATCATGGCCTCTCGTTAACGGGTCTGTAGTTCCATTACGATGGTGCCCTAAGCTGACAGGCAATGCAACTAATGGCACTGGAGCCCCGTTATGACCCGGTCATGACCGACGACACCCTGGAACCCGGGACCGTCCGGCCCGGCGGGCGCACGGCACGGACCCGCACCGCGGTGCTGCGGGCGGCCGGCGACGCGCTGGCCGAGCACGGCATCGACCACCTGGACCTGGCCGACGTCGCCCGTCGGGCCGGGGTGGGCAAGACCACCGTCTACCGCCGCTGGGGGACCCTCACCAACCTGGTCGCCGACCTGCTCGCGGACATGGCCGAGCAGTCGCTGCCGCGCACCGAGACCGGCGCACTGCTCGACGACCTGCTCGCCAACGCCCGGCTGGTGCGGCACACCCTGGCCGATCCGCGCCAGGGTGCGCTCTTCAAGACGATGATCGCGGCGGCCACCTGCGACCCGAACACCGCCGACGCGCTGCACCGCTTCTACGCCATCCGGATCGACGAGTGGGCGCCCTGCGTGCAGCAGGCGATCGACCGGGGCGAACTACCCGGCGACACCGACGCCCACGAGGTGATCCGGGCGGTCTCCGCCCCGCTCTACTACCGGCTGCTGAACAGCGGCGAACCGCTCGACGACGCCGCCGCCGAGCAGGCCGCGCGGGCCGCGGCCTCGGCAGCCAAGGCCGGTGCCTACCGACGGCCGGTACCCAGGCCCGGCACGGTCACCCGGACCGGGTCGCCGAGCGGGACCGCCGGGCAGGTGCGATGATCCGGAACCAACCGAGGGGGTGACCGCATGGGTCTCTGGGAAGCGCACGTCGTGCCGAGGATCGTCAACGTCGCCTGCGGGATGAAGACCATCCAGCCGCTGCGGCGCCGGGTCTGCGCGGGCCTGGCCGGGGATGTACTGGAGATCGGTTTCGGCTCGGGTCTGAACATCCCGTTCTACCCGGCGACGGTCACCCGGGTGGCCGCGGTGGAGCCAGCCGACCTGGGTTGGAAGCTGGCCGCGAAGCGGCTGGCCGACACCGGTGTGCCAGTGCGGCGCTCCGGTCTGGACGGCCAGTCACTGCCCTTCGCGGACAACACCTACGACACCGCGCTGTCCACCTGGACGATGTGCACCATCCCGGACGTCGCCGCCGCGCTCACCGAGGTGCGCCGGGTCCTCAAGCCCGGTGGCACCCTGCACTTCGTCGAGCACGGCCTGGCCCCGGACGAGCCGGTGCGCCAGTGGCAGCGGCGCCTGGAGCCCGTGCAGAAGCGGCTCTTCGGCGGGTGCCACCTCGCCCGGCCGATCGCCGAGCTGATCACCGAGGCGGGCTTCACCATCGCCGAGCTCGACGTGTTCTACGAGCCCGGCGCGCCCAAGCCGTTCTCCGCGATGTCGCTCGGCACGGCGCAGGCCCACTGACCCTGTGAGCCCTCCGGGCTACTCCGCCGCGGGCTGCTCGTCCGAGCTGCTGGTGCGGACGTTGCGCACGATGTCGCGGCCGAAGGTGACGTCGAGGCGTTCGGAGACCGCGAGCTGGAGCACCGCGAGCATGGCGTCGCCGGAGACCTTGCGCAGCTGCTCGATCGTCTCGTACACCTGCGGCCACCGCTCGGACGGCCGGCCGGAGTCGTCGAACGGCCGCCACACCTCACCCAGGAACAGCTCCACGTAGATCTTGGCGATGCCGTCGGCGTGCTTGCGCAGCTGCTCGACCACGTCCAGCGAGCGGGTCAGCGGGATGCCCATCTCGACCATGGACTGTGCCACCCCCATCAGGCGGGGACTGACCTCCTCGTACTGGTCGTCACCCACCTCGCGGAGCAGGTCCAGCTTCAGGGCGCGGCGCAGCAGCCCGGCACCGTCCTCACCGAAGCGCTCGCCCAGCTCGTTGACGTGCACGATCTGGCGTTCCTCGGCGGCGAAGAGCTGGCGGACCGTACGGATGAAGTGCACGACCTGTTCGGTCGAGCCACCCGTGGTGTCCAGCAGCTTCTTGATCGTATCGAGCTTGACGCCCTCGCCCTGCAGCTCCTTGATCAGCTCGAGCCGGGCTTCGTGACCGGGGCCGTAGTACCCGGTGCGGGCCCGGACCTGCGGCGGCGGCAGCAGCCCCCGAGCCTGGTAGGCGCGGATGTTGCGCACGGTCACGCCGCTCACCCGGGCCAGCTCGTCAATGGTCCGCCACTCGACACCGTCAACTTCAGTCGACATGTGACACAACATACCACCCCACCCTCCTTGTCATGTGACATCGATCTGTGATCTCCTGATGTCATGTTCTTCCGAGTTGTCTCGCCCCGCCGCCCCAGCCGGCTGCTCGCGGCGGCCGCCTCGCTCACCACCCCCCTGCTGCCCGAGGACTTCGTCAGCCTGGTGGACCCGTTGTGGTCCACCACGGCGCTGCGCGGCCGGGTGGTCGAGGTGCGGCCCGAGACGGCGCGCGCCACGACCCTGCGGATCCGCCCGGGACGCGGCTGGACCGGTCACCGCGCCGGCCAGTACGTCCGGATCGGTGTGGACGTCAACGGCGTGCGGCACTGGCGCACCTACTCGCTGAGCGGTCCGGAGTCGCCGACCGACGGATGCCTGACGGTGACCGTGCAGGCGCAGCCGGACGGCGTCGTGTCCGGCCACCTCGCACACTCGACGCCGGTCGGCACGATCGTGCAGCTCGAACCGGCCGACGGTGACTTCGTGCTGCCCAGCGCGGTGTCCGGCCCGCTACTGATGATCACCGCAGGCAGCGGCATCACCCCGGTCATGGCCATGCTGCGCACTCTGGCGGCGCTCGGCCCGCTACCGGACCTGGTGCTGCTGCACAGTGCGCCGACCGCCGCCGAGGTGATCTTCAACGACGAACTGCGGGCACTGGCCGAACAGCATCCCTCGGCGCGGCTGGCACTGCGGCACACCACGACCGAGGGCCGGCTGGACCTGGCCGAGCTGGACACACTCTGCCCGGACTGGCGCGAGCGGGAGGCGTTCGTCTGCGGTCCGACCGGACTGCTGGACGCCGCTGCGCGGCACTGGGCGAGCCAGCCCGACCGGCTGCACCTCGAGCGCTTCACTCCCCCGCCGCGCAGTGCCGGCGGGTCGGGTGGCGCCGTCTCCTACGGCAGCGCCGACCCCGTCGAGGTGGACGGCGCCACCAGCCTTCTCGAAGCCGGCGAGGCTGCCGGTGTACTGCTGCCCAGCGGCTGCCGGATGGGCATCTGCTTCGGCTGCGTACTCCCGCTGCGCGAGGGCCAGGTCCGGGACCTGCGCACCGGTGAGGTGCACGGCGAGCCGGGCGACCTGGTGCAGACCTGCATCTCCGGCGCGAGCGGCGCTGCCCGCCTGGACACCCCCACTACCTGAGGAGCCCCACCGTGACCATCACACTGCCTGACCGGGCCACCCCGGCCCCGACCGACAAGACCACGACCGACAAGACCACGAGCAACAAGACCGCCGAGCCGAGGGTCCACCCGGTCCCGTCCACCCCGGCCCCGGAGGCGTGCGACCTCACCGCGGCGCAGGTCGAGGAGCTCGGCCGCCGGCTCGACGAGATCCGCGACCGGGTCATCGCCAGCCGAGGAGCCGACGACGCCGCCTACATCCGCCGGGTGATCAGCACCCAGCGCAAGCTGGAGATCGCCGGCCGGGCAATGCTGTTCGCCGGCATCCTGCCGCCCGCCTGGCTCGCCGGGACCACCCTGCTCTCGATCGCCAAGATCCTCGAGAACATGGAGATCGGGCACAACGTGCTGCACGGCCAGTGGGACTGGATGCGCGACCCGAAGATCCACTCCAGCACCTGGGAGTGGGACACCGTCAGCGACGCGAAGAGCTGGAAGCACTCGCACAACTACATGCACCACACCTACACCAACGTGGTCGGCAAGGACCGCGACGTGGGCTACGGCATCCTGCGGCTGTCCGAGGAGCAGCGCTGGAGGCCCTACTACCTCGGCAACCCGGTCTACAACTTCCTGCTCTCGCTGTTCTTCCAGTGGGGTGTGGCGCTGCACGACCTGGAGGTCGAGAAGGTCGCCAGCGGCGAGAAGAGCAAGAAGGACGTCTGGCAGCAGCTCAAGGGCATCGGCCGCAAGATGCGCCGCCAGTTCACCAAGGACTACCTGGTCTTCCCGGCGCTCGCGGGCCCGTTCTTCGCCCCGGTGCTGGTGGGCAACCTGACGGCCAACTTCGTGCGCAACGTGTGGTCGCACGCGGTGATCTTCTGCGGGCACTTCCCGGACGGCACCGTGCAGTTCACCGAGGAGCAGCTGGAGGGCGAGACGCGGGGCCAGTGGTACCTGCGCCAGATGCTCGGCTCGGCCAACCTGGACGGCGGTCCGCTGTTCCACCTGATGACCGGCAACCTCAGCTTCCAGATCGAGCACCACCTGTTCCCCGACCTGCCCAGCAACCGGTACTCGGAGATCGCGCCCGAGGTGCGCGAGCTGTGTGCCGAGTACGGCCTGCCGTACACCACCGGGAGCCTCGGCACCCAGTACCTGCAGGTCCTGAAGAAGATCAACCGGTTGGCCCTGCCGCCGAAGCACGTCACTCCCCGCCAGATCGGCTGACCCCTGCTCAGTAGGGCCCGGGGCCCGGGCGGTCGACACCCTCGACCGCCCGGGCCCCCGCGCTCTCGATGATCAGCGCGAAGTTCTCCCGGGTTGACGAGATCATCGGCCGACCCTGGATACTGCGGGCGTGGCAACGACCCTCGCGACCCGTGCGGTTGCCCTGTTGCGCGAAGCCGACGTCCCGCTGGAGGACGGCCTGGACAGCGACGAGTTCCGCGCGGTCCAACGCCGGTTCGGCTTCGAGTTCGGGCCCGACCACGCCGATCTGCTCCGGCTCGCGCTGCCGGTGGGTGACGGGTGGCCGGACTGGCGCCGCGACGCGGAGAGCGACCTGCGCAAACGCCTCGCCTGGCCGGTGGAGGGCGCCGTCCACGATGTGCTGCACAACGGCTTCTGGCCCGCCTCCTGGGGGCCCCGGCCACTCGATGACGAGGTCGCCGAGAAGCGGGCCCGTGAGCAACTGTCGCGGTGGCCGAAGCTGGTCCCGGTGTACGGACACCGGTACCTGCCGGCGGCTCCGTCGGTGAGCGGCGCACCGGTCCTGTCGGTGTACCAGACCGACGTCATCTACTACGGCGCCGACCTGGTCGACTACCTGCGCCGCGAGCTGCAGCTCGACCCGGCGCCCCGCGAGGAGATGAAGATCGCGCACCAGGTGCCGCGCTGGTCCGCCCTGACCTCGGCGCCGGAGAACGACGAGCTCTGACGCGGGTCAGCCTCACCATCATCCGGAGCCCACTGCGCGAGGACTACTTCGACCGGCTCGCGGACAAGGTCGTCGCCGCGATGACGGCGTAACCCGCACCGCCGCGGTCGGGGTTCAGCGCCCCCGGAACAGGTGGTCCACCAGCACCGGGACGGTGTCCTCGGTCAGTGTCCAGGGCAGGAAGATGACCCGGTAGATGATCGGGGCGACCAGGTGGTCGATGACCTCGTCGCCGGTCACCGGACTGTCCGCACCGGCGCGCCGCACCAGCATGGCCGCCTCGCCCCGCCGGTTGCGCAGGCAGTCCGACTCACTCTCGCCGGCCGAGGCGGCGCCCCCGCGCAGCAGGGCGGCGTTCACCGGCTTGCGGTAGTGCGTGATGATCCCGCGCGCCCACTCGGTCAGATCGGCCCGCAGGTCACCGCTGTCCGGGATCGTGCGCGTGGGGTCGAGCCGGTAGGTGGCAATGTCGTTGATCATCGTGGGCAGGTCACCCCAGCGGCGGTAGATGCTGGTCGGGTTCACCCCGGCCCGCTCGGCCACCATCGGGATGGTCACGCGCTCGCTGCCACGTTCCTTCACCAGCTCCTCGACGGCGTTCTTGATCGACGTCAGGACGGCCGCGCTGCGACCGCCGGTGCGCCGTGCCGGAGCTGTGTTCGAGGCCATGCTCACAGCCTAACGCAAATCCCTTTGCTTTTAGCACCCTGGCGCGTACGTTCGTTAACGCAAAGCCCTTTGCTTTAGAAGGAGCCACCGATGTCCGCAGCCGGCGCCACGTGCGAGCCCGCGATGGCCAGCCCACTCACCACCGCCGACCCGCCCCGCGCCCGCCGCACCCTGCCTCCCACGGCGGCCTTCGCCGGGGCGTCCCTCGCCTTCGCCGCCCTCTACCTCGCCGCCGGCGCCCCCACGCCGCTCCTGGTGGTGTTCGAGCGCCAGTGGGGATTCCCGTCGTCGGTGCTCACGATCGCCTTCGCGGCGTACGCGCTCGGGCTGCTCGGCGCCCTCCTGGTGGTCGGCTCACTATCGGACTATCTCGGCCGTCGCCCGGTTCTGGTGGTGTCCCTGCTGGTGGAGCTCGCGGCGATGGTCATGTTCGTGTTCGCGCCCGACATCGGGTGGGTGATCGCGGCGCGCATCGTCCAGGGCATCGCAACCGGCGCGGCCAGCAGCGCCTTCACCGCCTCGGTCGTCGAGCTCGCCCCCGAGCGGCACAAGAAGCTGGGCACCATCGTCGGCGGCATCGCACCGGCCGGCGGACTCGGCCTCGGCGCGCTGCTGACCGGCGCGGCGGTGCAGTTCACCAGGGACGCGAACCTGGTCGTGTTCGCCACCCTCGCCGCGGTCATGGTGCTGGGCACCGCCGTGACCGTCTTCTCCACCGAGACCGCGACACCCCGCCCGGGTGCCGGCCGCTCCCTCATCCCCCAGGTCTCGGTCCCGAAGGTCGCGCGCCGCGAGTTCGCCGCCGCGGTGCCCGTGCACATCGGCTCGTGGATGCTCGCCGGGCTGTTCATGGGCCTGGTGCCGACGATCATCCGGGACATCTTCCACCTCGACAGCGGCCTGCTCAACGGGGCGACCGCGTTCCTCGAGCCGGGCGCCGCGGCGCTCGCCGGCTTCTGGCTCGGGCGGCTGACACCTCGGCACACCACCCTGGTCGGCGGCGTGACCGTGCTGGCCGGCACCGCGGTCATCGTGGGTGGGGTGGCCGCCGGTGTCCTGCCGCTGGTCTGGGTCGGCGGCATCGTCGGCGGCGTCGGCTTCGGTGCCTCCTTCTCCGGCGCGCTGCGCACCATCACCCCGCTGGTCGAGCCGCACCACCGCGCCGGGCTGTTCGCGGCCATCTTCCTGGTCGCCTACCTCGCGTTCGGCATTCCCACGATCATCGCCGGCCTGCTCGTCGCCCCGATCGGCCTGGGCAGCACGGTCCTCGGCTACGGCGCTGTGATCATCGTGGCGGCCGCGGCGGGACTGCTCGCCCAGACCCGGGTCGCGGCCCGCTGACCGTGCGCCGAGATCTGCCCGTCCCGCGGCACCGGCGGATCGGGCAGGATCGGAACCGGGACACCTGACCTCAACACCCACCTCATCGAGGAGTTCACCAGCGTGCCAACCACCGCCCGCGAGATCCACCTGGCCGCCCGCCCCACCGGCGAACCGGTCCCCTCGGACTTCCGTCTGGTCAGCACGGAGCTGGCCGACCCGGGCGCCGGCGAGGTCCTGGTGCGCAACCTGGTCATGTCGGTCGACCCGTACATGCGGGGCCGGATGAACGACGTGCCGTCCTACGCGCCGCCCTGGCAGCTCGACGAGCCGGCGCGGGGCGGCGCGGTCGGCGAGGTGCTGGCCAGTGGGGTCGACGGGCTCGCGGTCGGCGACCTGGTGCTGCACGACGCCGGCTGGCGCGACCACGCGCTGCTCGCAGGGGACGCGGTACGGCGGCTCGAGCGGGTCGAGGGCGTCTCCGAGTCGCTCTACCTGGGCGCGCTCGGCATGCCCGGCCTCACCGCGTTCGGCGGCCTGTTCCGGACCGGCGAGTTCCGCGCCGGCGACACGGTGTTCGTGTCCGGGGCGGCCGGCGCGGTCGGCGGGCTGGTCGGCCAGTTCGCCCGCCTGCGCGGGGCCAAACGGGTGATCGGCAGCGCCGGCTCGGCCGCCAAGGTCGCGTTCGTCACCGACGAGCTGGGCTTCGACGCGGCGTTCAACTACCACGAGGGCCCGGTCCAGGACCAGCTGCGCGCGGCGGCGCCGGACGGCATCGACGTCTATTTCGACAACGTCGGCGGCGAGCACCTCGAGGCCGCGATCGGCAACCTCAACATGCACGGCCGGGTGGCGCTGTGCGGCTCGATCTCCGGCTACAACGCCACCGAGCGGCCCGCCGGGCCCCGGAACCTGAGCCTCGCGGTCGGGCGGCGGCTGACGCTGCGTGGCTTCATCGTCATCGACCACGCCGACCTGCAGCCGGAGTTCGCCGCGACGGTCGGCGAGTGGCTGCGGACCGGTCAGCTGCACGTGCGGGAGACGGTCGTCGACGGCCTGGACAACGCCGTGTCCGCGTTCATCGGGCTGCTGCGTGGCGAGAACACCGGCAAAATGATCGTCCGGTTGGCCCCGGCCACCGCCTGACCGGCCCGCCCGGGTCCGTACTCAGGAGCCGAGCTCCTCCTCGGAGCGCACCACCATCGTCTCCAGGTACGGCCCGCCGAACGTGGTCGCCATCGCCACGTCCGAGGCATCCCGGCCGCGTCCGATCACCACGCGCCCCTTGCGGGGGATGTTGTTGCGCGGATCGAAGGTCCACCAGCGGTCCCCCAGCCACACCTCCATCCAGGCCGCGAAGTCCATCGGGTTCGGATCGACCGGGACATCGAGGTCGGGCAGGTACCCGAACACGTAGCGCGCGGGGATGTTCAGCGCCCGGCAGAACGAGATCGCCAGCTGGGTGAAGTCCCGGCACACGCCGAGTCGGGACATGTTCACGTCGGCGGCCGTCGTCCACGCGTTCGTGCTGCCGTACTGGAACGTCAGGTGGTCATGGACGTGCTGGCAGATCGCCTGGACCCGCCGGTAGCCCGGCGCCATCCCGCCGAACCGGGACCATGCCTCGTTCCCGAGCACGTCGGGTAGGCAGTAGCGGCTGGGCAGGATGTAGAGCAGGGTGGCGTCCGGCAGCGCGTCCGGCAGGCACTCGGGTGCCTCCTCGTCGACGTCCTCGGTCGCGTCCGGGCACATCGCCACCGCGTCGTAGCTGAAGCTCGACCGACCGGCCTGCAGCACCGCGCGCACGCACGGGTTGCCGTACAGATCGGTGTAGCCGCGGACGTCGATCGCGGGGTCCGAGGACCACCGCTCGCCCTCGAGCGCGATCCGCCGTGACTCGATCGGCTGCACTTGGAAGATCACCGGCGTATCCACCTCAGCCACGTAGGTGAAATCGCAACCAATTCGAACCCGACGCAGCCCCATCAGCGCATCATCCCGTCCACGGCGCCGGATACCTAACGACCGTGCCGACGAACACCGGGTCTGGTGGACCTGGACACTCGATCCCGGTCCGGCCGATGAGTCCTACGCGGTCGGCGAGTCTGCCCTGTGAACCGAACGACCACCGCGAGAGGCAGGATCAAGAGTGACCACCACCGGGACCCAGGGCGCATACGCCACCGTCAACGGCCTACGGATGTACTACGAGGTGCACGGCAGCGGGCGTCCACTGATCCTGCTGCACGGCGGGATGCTCACCATCGACCTGTCCTTCGGCGCGGTGCTGCCCGCCCTGACCGAACAGCACCAGGCCATCGGCGTCGAACTGCAGGGCCACGGACACACCGAGGACATCGACCGGGCGCCGCGGCTGGATGTGCTGGCGGACGACGTGGTCGCGCTGATGGACCACCTCGGCCTCGAACGCGCCGACATCCTCGGCTACAGCCTCGGCGGCCTGGTCGCGACCGAGCTGGCGGTACGGCACCCGGGGCGGGTGGACCGGCTGGTGCTGGTGGCCACGCACTTCCGCCCCGACGGCTACCACCCCGAGATCTTCGATCCGCGACAGGACTCCCCGCTGCTGCCGACCGAGGCCCACTTCGCCGAGATGCAGCGGGCGTACGCCGCGGTCGCCCCCGACCCCGACCACTTCGAGGCCTTCCTGGAGAGGCTCCAACCGACGGTCGTGGGCTTCCGGGGCTGGTCGGACGAGCAGCTGCGGGCGCTCACCGCGCCCACCCTGCTCGTCATCGGCGACCGCGACTTCGTCCGGGTCGAGCACGCCGCCGCCATCCACGACCTGATCCCGAACGCCCACCTGGCGGTGCTGCCGAACTGCACGCACATGGACCTGATGCGGCGCGCCGACCTGCTGCCCGCGGTCCGGCCGTTCCTCGAGCGGTAGGTCAGTCAGGCTGTCCTGGCGCGGCGCGCAGCCGGCGGAGCATCCGGGCGTCCTCGAAACCGACAACCCGGGCGGCGGACTCCACGGTCGTGCCCTGGGCGATCAGGTGCTCGGCCCGCTCCAGCCGCAGGGCCTGCTGGTAGCGCAGCGGCGTGGTCCCGGTCGCCCGATTGAACAGCCGGGTCAGGGTGCGCTCGCTGACGCCGGCGGCACCGGCCAGCTCGGACAGCGGCAGCGGGCGGTCGAAGCCGGCATCGATGAGGTCCTGGGCGCGGTGCACGCAGTCGTTGAGGTGCGCACGGTGTCGCAGCATCGCGCTGGCCTGCGCGGAGTCGCCGTTGCGGCGCGCGTAGACCACCATCGACCGGGCGACGCGGGCCGCCGCCGCGACACCGTGCCGCACCGCGACCAGGTGCAGCGCCAGGTCGATCCCGCTGGCGATGCCCGCCGAGGTCACCACCCGGTCGTCCTCGGTGAACAGCAGCCTGGGGATCGCCGAGGTCGCCGTCGCGTCCGTGACGAAGGTGACGTCGAAACCGAGGTCGCAGGCCACCCGGGCCGTCGTCTCGCAGCACTGCTCGGTCCGGATCCCGCAGATGACGACCTCGCGCACACCCCGCTGGGTGAGCTGCTGGTGCAGGTTCGTCGTGGTGAACGCATTGATCGACGTCTTGACCAGCAGCGGTTCGCCCGGCAGCGGATGCAGGTCGCCCATCGGCCGGACGTAGCCGCCCTCGGGGTCGAGGACCGTCCCGGAGCCGGGCTCCGAGTGCAGGATCCAGATGACGAGCTCGCCTGCGGCGCGGGCGGCCTCGACGAGCCGGCCGACCCGCTCGGCGATCCGCGGGTTGCTGATCGCCTGCCAGTTCGGCCGGCGGCGGAACGACTCCTGGACGTCGATGACGAGAAGCGCACGGGTCATACCGGAATTCTGCGGCCGTCCGGGGTGGGTCCGCCAGGCCGGATCGGGGCGCGATGCGGACGGATCCGGTCAGCTCTCTACCGGCGGCTACCGGCATCTACCAGCGGCTACCGACGTGCCTAGCGGCGGTCGGTGAACCGGATGTCCAGCGCGCGGAGGTAGGTCTGCAGGCCCGCATCCTGCACCGGGACCAGGTGCGCGTCGGCGCCGGACTCGTTGACGTGCGAGTGCCACATACCCGGCGGGGTGATGAACGCGCCGCCCGGCTCCCAGTCCACCCGGCGCGGGTTCACGATCTCGCCGCGCTCGTCGAGGCGGTCACCGAGCACGGTGTAGCAGCCGGGCTGGCAGTCCAGGATCAGGTCCAGCGCCACGGACTGGTGGCGGTGCGGTCGCTGCACCTGCGCGGCCGGCAGCAGCCCGAGCATCGCCCATAGCACATGGGTGATCGTGAGAGTCTGCTCCTCCTCGGCGTTGGCCAGCAGCACGCTCACCCGGTTCTTCTCGTTCGCGCCGGGCTGCTCCGCGATCCGACGCAGCTCCGCGGTCGCCGCCTCCCGGCCGAACTTCGTGGGCCGGAACCGGGGCCGCGTGGCGGTCGCCCCGAGGTGGCGCAGCAACGGCTCGTCGGTCACCCAGTACAGCGCGGCGTCGGACTCCGCGCGATGGCTGGCGACCGTGCCGGCCGGCAGGGTCAGGAAGTCGCCCTTCTCCCAGCGCACCGCGCGGTCGCCGAGCCGGGAGTACCCGCGTCCGCGCAACACGTAGTAGAGCTCGGAGGTCGCATTCGGCGCGGTGTCGTACGACTCGCCGGCGCGGATCCGCAGGAAGCTGGCCAACAGCCCGGGGCTGGTGGCCGGCCCGGAGTCGATACCCAGCTGCGCGGCGATGTCGAGGGGCACGCGCCGGGTCGGGCCGTCGGCGTACAGCTCGGCGCCGAACCGGGTCGCCGGGACCGCGCTGATCGTGCCGGTGGCCAGCGGGTTGGCGGCTTTCGTGTACTCGAAGAACCGGGCGTCCCGCGCGTACTCCGCCGCCGCCTCGTCCAGCGGGCCTTCGAACCCGAACCGGGACACGTCCACCACCGGCGCCGCCACGGTCGGGTCGAGATCGAACGCCGACAGCTGCTCCGTCGTTGTCATCGCCGCTCCGCTCCTTAGATACAACTTGCATCTATGTTGAATACCGTAGGGTGACGGCCGACTTCGGGCAACGGGGGAAACGCATGACCCGCGACACGCCGACCGCGAAGGACCGGGCCTACCGCTACACCAAGGACGGCGTACTGGACGGTCGCTTCCCGGGCGGGGAGCTGATCAGCGAGGGCGCGGTGGCCGATGCCCTGCGGATGAGTCGCACCCCGGTGCGCGAGGCGTTCCTGCTGCTGGAGGCCGAGGGACTGCTGCGACTGTTCCCGAAGCGCGGCGCCCTCGTGGTGCCGGTGTCCGCGCACGAGATCGAGTCGGTGCTCGAGGCCCGCGAGCTGATCGAGGGCCACGCCCTGCGCAAGATCCTGCGACGCCCGGATGAGACCAGAACCGCCGTCACCACCCAGCTGCGCGAGGTGCTGGCCGATCAGGAGGCACGCCTGGCCACCGGTGACGAACGGGCCTTCGTGGACGCGGACCGCACTTTCCACCAGATCATCGTCACCGAGGCCGGGAACCCGATCCTGCTCGAGCTGTACCAGTCACTGCGGGACCGGCAGCTGCGCATGGGCATCGGCGCCCTCGTGCGGGACCCGGACCGCGGCCGCCGCATCGTGCGGGAACACGCCGACCTGGTCGAGGGCCTCGAAGCGGGCGACGCCGACCGGCTCGACGAGCACCTGCGCCAACACCTGGACGGCACCCGCACCGTGCTCCGGCGGGCCTGAGTTACGCCGTACCGGCTGCGGTACCGGGTCGCACAGACCGCGTGCCGGCGCCACCCGGGCCGCACAGACCGCGTGCCGGCCGCGGCACCCGGGTCGCACAGACCAGGTACCGGCGGCACAGACGGTGCAGGGTCTGTGCCGCCCCGACGCGGCCTGTGCGACCGCGGCCGGGGAACGCCGCAGCAGCCCCGGTGGGGTGCGCGCAGGGCGAACGGTGGCAGCGGCGCGGACAACGCCTGTTGTTACCGAGCTGCACAGGAGGCAGGTTTCGCAGCCAGCAAACCTGCACCGTGTGCAGCTCGGTAACAGCGGACCGAGCGCGACAGCGCGACACGCCCACGCCCACGCCCACGCCCACGCCCACGCCCACGCCCGGAGCGTGCACGGCTAGCGGTGTTGCGTATGCCTACGCAGAGCTGCTCTGCGTAGGGATACGCAACACCGGCAACCGCTATCCCCCACCCTGCCGCGCACGCGCCCACACAACCGGAGCCCCAACCAGGCGCTGATCGGAACCGCGCTCCGATACTCCCCGTCAAGTTCTTGCGCGGCGCTGTGCCGCCGCGTACATTGCGGGAACCTCGGAAAGCGCTTTCCAAGATCGGTCCCGCCCACAGACCACCCGTCGCGGCGCCCGTGCCGACCCCACCGCTGGCATCCAGATGCCGGGGCACGCCCGGGACACAGACACCGCCGCCACCGACCTCCAGGGAGCGCAAGATGGACCAACCGACGGGACGAACCGGGCAGGACGACGGCGTGCGGTTGCGGCGGGTGCTCGGCACCGGTTCGGTACTGCTGTTCGGGCTGGCGTACATGCTGCCGCTCGCGGTGTTCACCACCTACGGCCTGGTGACCGTGACCACCGGCGGGCACCTGGCCGGCGCCTACCTGGTCACCACGGTGGCGATGCTGTTCACCGCCTACAGCTACGCCAACCTGTCCCGGGTGTATCCGGCGGCGGGCTCCGCGTACACCTACACGCTGAAGAACTTCGGCGGCCACCTCGGCTTCCTCGCCGGCTGGGCGCTGCTGCTCGACTACCTCTTCCTGCCGCTGCTGAACTACCTGGTCATCGGCATCTACCTGAACGCCCAGTTCCCCGCCGTGCCGGCCTGGGTGTGGGTACTGGCCGCGGCCCTCGTCGTCACCGCGCTCAACGTGGTCGGCGTGAACGTGGTCGCCAACCTCAACTTTGTCCTGGTCGGTGCACAGTTCGTCTTCGTGGTGATCTTCGTGATCGCCTGCGTCCACCACCTCTCCCAGGCGGGCGCCCCGATCGACCCGCTGGCCCCGCTGTTCTCCTCCTCGACGCACCTGTCCGACATCGCGGCGGGCTCCGCCATCCTGTGCCTGGCGTTCCTCGGCTTCGACGCGGTGTCCACGCTCTCCGAGGAGGCCAGGCAACCGTCGAAGTCGATCCCCCGGGCCATCATGCTGACCACGCTGATCGGCGGGATCACCTTCGTGGTCGTCGCCTACGCCGGTGGCCTGGTGTTCCCCGACTGGCAGCACTTCTCCAGCGCCGACGCGGGCACCCTGGACGTCATGGAGCGCGCCGGCGGCGCGGTGCTCGCGGCACTGTTCACCGCGGCGTTCATCGCGGGCAGCTTCGCCTCGGCGATGACCTCGCAGGTGAGCGTCGCGCGCATCCTCTACGCCATGGGCCGCGACGAGATGCTGCCGAGGCGGGTGTTCGGCGCGCTGCACCGCAGGTTCCAGACCCCGTATTTGAACGCCCTTTTGGTCGGCGCGGTCGGCCTGCTGGCATTGGTCATCAGCCTGGACACCGCCTCCTCGATGATCAGTTTCGGTGCACTGATCGCCTTTACCTTCGTCAACCTCGCGGTGATCAAGCACTTCCTGCTCGACGGCGGCGAGCGGTCCTCCTCGGCGTTACTGAAGTACGGGCTCGCGCCGGCGATCGGGTTCGTGCTCAGCCTGTGGCTGTGGACCAGCCTGTCCCGGACGACCTTCGTCATCGGCATCTGCTGGCTGGCCGTCGGGTTCGCCTACCTCGTCTACCTCACCCACGGCTTCCGGCGCCGGCCGCCGGTGATGGATTTCAGCGAGGAGGCGCCCTCGGTCTCCCCCGCCACCACCGAACCGGCCCACTGAACCAGCCCCCTCCGCACGGACCCACGAGGAGCCACAGCATGAGCACTGACCTCGGACCGAGGGTGGCCCAGTCGCACCCGTTGGACGTGATCAGCGAGAGTGAGATCGTCGACTGCCGGCGGATCCTGGTGGACGCCGGCCTCGTCGCCGCGAGCACCAAGTTCGCCTACGTCGGTCTGGACGAGCCGGAGAAGTCGGCGGTGGCGGCGCACTCCCCCGGCGACCGCGTCAGCCGGCAGCTCCGGGTGATGTTGATCGACACCGCGACCGGGCGCTCGCACGATGTGGTCGTCTCGACCTCCGACTCACGGGTGGTGTCGGCCCGCGAGCTGGACCCCGCCGTCGACGGGGGCGTCCCGGTCATCGGGCTGGAGTTCGAGATCGTCGAGGAGATCGTGCACGCGGACCCGCGCTGGCTCGCGGCGATGGCCCGACGCGGGCTCACCGACCTGTCGGTACTGCGCGCCCAGCCACTGTCCGCCGGTGCACCGGGCAACGCGGACGAGCGCGGGCGCCGCCTGCAGCGGGTGTTCACCTTCGTCCAGAAGTCGAAGAACGACCTGCCGTGGGCTCACCCGGTCGACGGGGTCACCGCCTATGTGGACGTCATCACCCGCGAGGTGATCGACGTGGTGGACGACGTGGTGGACGACGCGGTCCTGCCGGTGCCAGACGAGGACGCGAACTTCCACGACCCCGCCTTCATCGGACCGACCCGGTCCGGCATGCGGCCGATCGAGATCACCCAACCGGACGGGCCGAGTTTCACCCTGGACGGCAACCAGCTGTCGTGGCTGGGCTGGCAGCTGAGGGTGGGGTTCGACGCCCGCGAGGGCCTGATCATCCGCGACGTCTCCATCGCCGACCGGGGCCGGCGGCGGCCGCTGCTCTACCGCGCCTCGGTCGCCGAGATGGTGGTGCCGTACGCCGACCCGAGGCCGAACCGCTGGTTCCAGAACTTCTTCGACTGCGGCGAGTACCTGCTCGGCTCCTACGCCAACTCCCTCGAGCTGGGCTGCGACTGCCTCGGCGACATCACCTACCTCGACGTGGTGCTGGCCGACGGTGACGGCAGGCCCAGGGTCGTGCCACAGGCGATCTGCATCCACGAGGAGGACGCCGGCATCCTCTGGAAGCACACCGACTCGTTCACCGGCTCGTCGGACAGCCGCCGGCAGCGCCGCCTGGTGGTCTCCTTCTTCACCACCGTCGGCAACTACGACTACGGCTTCTACTGGTACTTCTACCTCGACGGCACCATCGAGCTGCAGGTCAAGGCCACCGGCGTGGTGTTCACATCCGGCTACCCCGGTGACGGGTACGGCTACGCCTCGCAGCTCGCGCCGGGCCTCGGCGCGCCGTATCACCAGCACCTGTTCGTCGCCCGGCTGGACACCGAGATCGACGGGGTCACCAACGCGGTCGACGAGCTCGAGGCGGTGCGGGTGCCGGTCGGCGCGGAGAACCCACACGGCAACGGCTTCACCCAGAGCGTGCGGCGGCTGGAGCGCGAGTCGGATGCCGCCCGCCTGGCCGACACCGGCGCCGGCCGGGTGTGGCGCATCGTCAACCCGACGGCGCGGAACCGGCTCGGCGGCGAGACCGGCTACGTGCTGATCCCGGAGGGCCGCCCGACCCTGCTGGCCGACGAGGACAGCGACATCTCCCGGCGGGCGACCGCCACGACCAAGCACCTCTGGGTCACCCCGTACCGGCGCGACGAGCAGTACCCTGCGGGTGACTTCGTCAACCAGCACCCCGGCGGAGCGGGCCTGCCGGCCTGGACGGCGGCCGACCGCGACATCGATGGCGAGGACATCGTGGTCTGGCACACCTTCGGCATGACCCACTTCCCCCGGCTCGAGGACTGGCCGGTGATGCCGGTGGACACCTGCGGTTTCGCGCTGAAGCCCTCGGGGTTCTTCAACGGCAACCCGACGCTCGACGTGCCGCCCGCCGGGCACTGCCAACACTGACCAACGCGGCCTCCGCGCGCCGGGTCAGTCGGGATCGCGGGTCAGGCAGCCGTGCAGCATCAGGTCGACCATCTTCAGCAGTTCGTCGCGCAGGTCGAACGGCTCGGGCTCAACTGCCGGACATAGTCGGCGATTTCACGCCTCCAGTTCCGGCCTGCCCAGGACGTCGGTCAGGCGCACCGACACGGGAGTCTTGGCCGCGCCGGTGCGGCGGGTGCTGGATGTCATGGGCGGCAAGTAGATCACTATCGGCCGGCCCAATCGGTCACTCGATAGCGGCGGTCGGTCCGGCTCGCCGCACCGGGGTGGTCAGCCGCTGGGCAGGTGGCAGGATCCCGCGAAGATCGGGCTGGCGATCACCGGTCGGCCCGGTGGCGGGTTGACCTCCGCGGTCGCATTGCCGGTGAGCCGGTCCATGCAGGCCTCGACGGCGCTCTCCGAGCCGTCCTCGCCGTCCACCCACAGATCCAGGTGGTTGCCGTCCGACGAGCTCGCGCCGGAGTCCTCGACGATCGCGTACCGCTTGACCGAGGGCAGGTAGAAGCGGGTCCCGGGCTTGAAGCTCGACTCGCTGGGGACGGCCACCGTGATCGGGTCGCTGTAGGTGCCCCGACCGCCGGCCTTCTTGTGCACGATCGGGTTGCTGACCTCGGCTGATCCGGCCGGTGTGTTGTCGTAGAAGGAGTACCCGGTCAGTTCGACCCTGATCTGCTTGCCCGGGGCCTTCGAGACCGCGGCCCCTGACGACGATCCGGCCGCCGAGGACTTCGACGACCCCGACCCCCCGGCCGGAGACTTCGCCGCCGGTGACTTCGCTTCCGGTGACTTGGCTGCCGGTGACTTGGCTGCCGGTGACTTTGCCGCCGGAGACTTCGCCGCGCCCGACCCGGTCGCCCCCTCGGGCGCCGTCTTCTCCCCAGGTGCCGGCGCGACGGCGGGCGGCACGGCGGGAGCAACGGGGGGTGGCTCGGCCAGCACGGATGGTCCTGGCGGCAGCCCCGCCGGTGGTGCACCCGCAGAGGTCGAGCCGGTGTTCCCCGCACTGTTCGCGCCGCCGGCGTCGACCGCCGAGTCGTGACTGGAGTTCCACATCGCCACTCCGACGGACGCGCCGCCCACGACAACGACAGCCGCGAGCGCGATGAGCAGCCAGCGCGACCGGGTACGTGCTCGCCGGGCGGCCAGCTGACTGGCGTGGCGCGCCCGTTCTGGTGTTCGGGAAGGCACCAGCGTGGTTCCCTTCTCGGCGGGGGCGTGCGGCGGGGCCGGTCGATCCGCTCGACGGGTCGAGCGTGGGGAAATCGAACAGCGGCCTGCCTACCGACGCGAGGGGGAGGTCGGGCTTCTCACGTCGGCGGGCACAGATTAACCGGCCGCCGCCCGGTCCGTCGCATTCTGAGCGCCCATCGGGGCGCAAGACGCCGATCGGCGCATCCCGAACGTCGAGTTGCGTGCCCAGTGGTCCGTTCGGCCCAAGGCAACCCGCCAATTACCGAGGGCCGCACTCAGGCCGGGGGGCGAAAATTCAGTGTCCAGTCGGGACGCTCGCGACCCGGCAGGCGGAATCTAGCGACTCGCGGTGCCGTGGGTACGGCGGTTCACATGGGCCACCAGGTCGCCCACACATCGCTCGACCAACCCTGGAAGAGGTGCTCGAACACGTTCTTGCGCCGTCGCCCGCCGACCAGTCCCGTCGTCCAGGCGGCGTAGACCGAGCGCTGGAAGTCGCCGAACAGTTTCTCGCTGAGATCGGGGCCGCCGACCGGGCGCCGCGCGAAGAGCAGCCCGGCGACACCCGACGCCGGGTCCATCCAGCAGTAGGCGCCGGAGGAGGCACAGGTCAGACTCCCCGCGCCCGGACCGCCCGGTATCGCCGTGAGGTTCACCATGAACCCGAGGCTCCACTTGCGCTCGGACTCCGGGTACAGGCGGATCTCCGGATAGAAGTTCATCTCACCCGGCACCCGGACCGGGCCCGCACCCAACACCCTCGGCGCGCTCAGGGAACCGATCTGGTTCCGCCGCACCAGTTCGCCCGACTCCCGGGACAACAACGTCCCGTCACAGCGCAGCAGCGCCTCGACGAACGCGAAGTAGTCCCTCGGCGTCGAGTAGAAACCGACGCCACCGGTCGAGCTCACAGCGTCGAAGCCGGTATGCCGCATATCCAGCGCGTCGAATACGCCCTTGCGCAGGTAGTCCGCGACCGACATGCCGGACACCCGCTCGATGACCAAACCGACGGGGCTCATGTCGCCGCCGTAGAGCCAGCGCGAGCCAGGCTCGAAGGACACCGAGACGGAGCCGCCCGCGCGCCGCGCGCCACCGGCCAGCGCACCGTCCAGGAGGCCGGACGTGTGGTTGAGCAGCCGGCGCAGCGTGACCGCCCCGCGCACCGGCCGATGCACCGGATTCCACGCCGAGTCGAACCCGGTCAGGCGGCGGAGCCCGGTCAACTCGGGCAGAACGGTCTGGAGTGGTTCGTCGAGCCGCAGCAGTCCGGAGTCCACCAGTCGCAACGCCGCGACGGTCAGCACCGGCCGTGCCATCGAGGAAAGCGGGAACACGGTGTCCACGGTCATTCCGCCGGCGCCACCGGAAGAACAAGAGCCATGGCCACCCGAATAGGCGACACAGCCGCGAGCCGCGACCATCGCCACCACGCCGGAGACATCGCCGGCGCCGACCGCACGCTCCAGGAGACCGTCGACGTTATCCATGGTCAGACACCTCGCGACGGGGCGTGAAGCGTCTGCAGGCTCACAGCACCGGCCATCCGCAACCGACTCCTCCGGCACTGGATCTAGCCCCCACTGGGACTAGAAAGTACTGGATTGCGGCACATCTCGAAAGGCCATCCGAGGCACGCCGTCAGCTGGTCATCAGTGATCCGAATAAACCGATGGTCGATACCCCAGGAAGTTGTTAACTAAGCGCACTATCAATTCGCCGGACCCGCCGGGAAATCGGTATCTCCCGGCGGGTCCACGTCAGACCGCCAACCGATCAGGCCTCGCCGGAGGTGGCCCACAGGTTGATGCCGGCCTCCACCGCGTGCTCGTCGATGCGCGCCAGCTCGTCGGGACCGAACTCGAGGTTGTCCAGCGCACCGAGGCTGTCGTCGAGCTGCCGGACACTGCTCGCGCCGATGAGCACCGAGGTGACCCTGGGGTCGCGCAGCGCCCAGGCCAGGGCCAGCTGCGCCAGCGACTGCCCCCGGTCGGTCGCGATGGCGTTCAAGCTCCGGATGTGGTCGAGGTTCTTCTCGCTGAGCAGGTCCGTCGACAACGACGCATCCCGGCTGGCCCGCGAGCCCTCCGGGATACCGTTGAGGTACTTGCTGGTCAGCATGCCCTGGGCCAGTGGCGAGAAGGCGATACAGCCGACACCGGTGTCGCCGAGCACGTCGAGGAGCTGCTCCTCGATCCACCGGTTGAGCATCGAGTAGGACGGCTGGTGGATCAGGAGCGGGGTGCCGAGCGCGCGCAGGATGTCCACCGCCTCCCGGGTCCGGTCCGGGCCGTAGGAGGAGATCCCGACGTAGAGCGCCTTGCCGGCCCGCACCGCCGCATCGAGCGCGCCCATCGTCTCCTCGAGCGGCGTGTCCGGGTCGAAGCGGTGGCTGTAGAAGATGTCGACGTGGTCGAGCCCCATCCGACTCAGCGACTGGTCCAGGCTGGCCAGCACGTACTTCCGCGAGCCGCCACCCTGCCCGTACGGGCCCGGCCACATGTCGTAGCCGGCCTTGGTGGAGATGATCAGCTCGTCACGGTACGGGCGGAAGTCCTGGGCGAACAGCGTGCCGAAGTTGCGCTCCGCACTGCCGTAGGGCGGGCCGTAGTTGTTGGCCAGGTCGAAATGGGTGACGCCCGAGTCGAAAGCTCGGCGCAGGATGGCCCGCTGGGTCTCCAACGGCTCGCGGTCACCGAAGTTGTGCCACAACCCCAGCGAGATCGCGGGCAGGTTCAGCCCGCTGCGGCCACAACGGCGGAAGGTGGCGTCGTCATAGCGGTCCGACGCGGCGAGATAGGTCATGGTGTCCATCTTGGTTCGGCCGGCCGACCTGTCAAAATTGTCTGTCGGCTGCGCGGTGGTGCTCGATCAGCGTGCTGGCGGCGCGCTTGGCGCGCGCCGCGGCGGCCGGGTCCCGGCGGGCGCCCCCGACCGCGAACGCACCGTCGACCAGCAGCGCGACCCCGGCGGCCAGCTCGGCATCGTCCAGCCCGGACTCCAGGAGCAGCTCGGCGACCAGCGCCTCCCGACCGGCGAGGTGCCGCCGGGACGCATGCCCGGCCGGGTGGTCACGGTCGCCGAGCTCGAGGCCGGCGTTCAGGAATGCGCAGCCGGCGGCGCCCGGGCCGGCCAGGAACCGCTCGATGACGTCGAAGAGCGCCAGTCCCGGCAGCTGGCCGGTGCGCTCCGCGCGCGCGTGCGCACCGCTGCGCAGCAGCGCCAGCCCCACCTCGTCCCGCGCGGCCAGCGACGCGGCGACGAGCTCGTCCTTGGACGCGAAGTGCTGGTAAAGGGTGCGCTTGGTGACCCCGGCGCGCTTGGCGATCAGGTCGACACCGGTCGCGGTGATGCCGCGCAGGTAGGTGAGCTCGGCGGTCGCGTCGAGCAGGGCCTGTCTGGTTAATCGCGTGCGCGGCGTCACCGGGCCGACTATACATACCGGTCGGTGTACTTCTGTGCCGTTCGGAGGCTGTCGATGTTGCGGCTCGTCTACATCCGTCCCGGGATCGTCGAGTGGCACGAGGTGCCGGAGCTGGCCCTGCGCGGCGCCGCCGAGGCGCTGGTGCGGCCCATCGCCAGCTCGGTCTGCGACCTCGACCTGCGCATCCTCGCCGGCCGCACACCGTTCCTGGGGCCGTTCGCGTTCGGCCACGAATGCGTTGCCGAGGTGCTCGAGGTCGGCGCGGCTGTCCGCGGGGTCCACCCCGGAGACCGCGTCGTCGTGCCGTGGCACATCAACTGCGGCGGCTGCGACCGGTGTCGCACCGGCTTGACCGCGCACTGCCGCACGGTGCCGGCCGGCGCGATGTTCGGCCTGCCGGCGGGCGGTGAGTGGGGTGGGCTGTTCGACGAGGTGGTGCGGGTGCCCTATGCCGACGCCATGCTGCACCCGCTGCCCCACGACATCGATCCGGCCGCCGCCGTGTCTGCCGGTGACAACCTCACGCTCGGCCTCGAGTTGCTGCGCGGGCACCTGCGGCGTCGGCCCGGGGCCCGGGTGCTGGTGCTCGGCGGCGGTGGCAGCGTCGCCTTGTACGGCGCTCAGCTGGCTGCCGCGCTGGGTGCCGGCCGCGTGCTCTACCTGGACACCGACCGCGCCCGCCGCGCCGTCGCCGCCGGCGGTGGCGCCGAGACGCACGCCGGCCCGCCGGTGCCGAGCCTCGGCGAGTTCGACGTGGTCTTCGACTCCGCGTTCGACGCGGAACGCCTCGCCGACTCGATCGCGTTGCTGGCTCCGGAGGGAGTCGTCGAGTCCAGCGGCGTCTACTTCGAGCGGGTCGAGCTGCCGCTGTTCCGGATGTACGTGCAGGGCGTCACCTTCCACACGGCCAGGGCCAACGCCGGCCCGCACGTACCCGCCGTGCTCGACCTCATCCGGCGGCGACGGATCGATCCCGCCCGGGTGGTCAGCGAGACGCTGCCGATCGCCGACGCGACCACGGCGCTCGCCGCGCCCTCCCTCAAGCCGCTGTTCGTCCGGGCATCGCTCGGGTCCGCACGGGCCGGCACCTCAGCACGCACCGCGTGAAACCAACCACCGAGGAGATACCGCACATGCGATTTGGACTCAAGGTCAATGCCGGTACGTGGGACGAGGCACGGCGCTGGGCTGGTGTCGCCGAGGGTGCGGGCTTCGACGGGCTGTGGACCGGGGACAACATGCGCAACCCCCGGGACCCGTCGGTCGCGGTGCACGACGGCCTGACGCTGATCGCGGCCTGGGCGGCCACCACCACGTCCATCCGGGTCGGCACGCTGATCGCCAACGCGGTGTTCCGGCGGCCCACGGTGCTGGCCAAGCAGACGATCACTCTGGACCACGTCTCGGCCGGGCGTTTCGACCTCGGGATCGGCTCCGGCCTGTGGCCCACCGACCATGCGATGGCCGGGGTGCCGTTCTGGAGCGCCCGCGAGCGCGCGGACCGGCTCGCCGAGTTCGTGGGCATCGTGGACCGTCTGCTGGCCGGCGACACCGGCGACCACGACGGCCCGCACTATCCGTATCAGGACGCGGCCACCACACCCGGGCCGGTCCAGCCCCGCGTCCCGATCATCGTGGCCGCCAACGGCCCCAGGGCACTCGCGGTCGTGGCCGAGCACGGGGACGGCTGGGTCACCTTCCCCGGCGCGGCGACGGAGGAGGAGTTCGGCCCGGCCTCGGTCGGGCGTGGCTCGACCCTGGACCGGCTCTGCCGGGAACGGGACCGCGACCCGGGGACACTGCGCAGGATCCTGCTCGCCTACGGCGCGATCACGCCGTGGTCCTCCGTCGACGGGTTCGCCGCGATGGTCGACCGGTACCGGGAGATCGGCTTCGACGAGATCGTCTGCTACGCCCCCAAACCCGAGGAGCAGGCGGTGTTCGACAAGGTGGTCGGCCGGCTGGACGAGTATCGCTAGTGTCCTGAGTCGGAGGTCCTGTGCCGAATAGATCCCGGAGTTGACCCGCCCGCCGCCGGGCCGGCGGGCCACGCCGGGATACCGGCTACGGGCTGCCCTGCGGCGTCGGTCCGTGGTAGTCGATCTCCGACGTATCGTCCAACCAGACCGCCTGCGAGGCGTGCGCGTCACAGTAGTTGTTGCTGAACGTGATGTCCGAGGAGCGCCCGATCCCGCTGCCGTCACCGGCGCTGCTGAATGGTCCCTCGACGATCAGGCCTTGGTTGTCGATCCGCTCGATTCGGTTGCCGTCGATGAGCACGCGGTTCACGTTGCCCGAGTTCGGAGTGCGTGACTTGGGGCCGGTGGCGAAGGACTGCATGCAGTCCGCGTGCGCGTCGGTGCTGTCCGGGGAGATGTCGCCGATCGTGTTGTGCACGATCTTCAGGTCGTCGCCGAAGAACCGCAGGCCGTCGTAGTCGTCGCCGATGGGGTGCCGCACGGTGTTGTTCTCCACCGTGATGTCGGTGCCCTTCATCCAGATCCCCGGCGCCTTGCCGTCGATCACGCTGAAGCCCTTCACCACCACGTGGTCGGCCTTGATCGTGACGCCGTCGACCGCCGTCCGGCCGTCCCGATCACCTCGATCGGCTGCTGCGCCGTCCCCGACCGGAACACCTCCAGCCGGCTACCCCGCAGGTCCCCGACGGCGCACACCCCGCCTCCGGGCGCCACCGACCGCAGAGCCGACCGCAGGGCCACCACGTCCGTCACCCGGACCGACGCGCGGTGCAGTCCGCCGGCAACGACACCGGCTGGGCGCCCCGCGCCGACGGCGGCGCCGGCCCTCCCTCGACACCCATGCGCGCTCCCCTGACCGGGCTCCGGCGGACCCTGATCCCGGTCCTCGGGCGACGGAGCGTACAGCCCGCGGCCGTAGGCGCGGCAGGTGCGGGAAATCCATCTCGGTGGTCATGGCGGCGGGGACTCGCGTGCCGGGGCCGGTTGGGGCGCGGGCGTTACGTTTTGGCACTGTTCGGCGACAGGTAGCAATGTGAGCCAAGAAACAGCGCCGCGTCATGCAATGTTCCTGCTGGCCGCGGGCCTAGTTGTGCTGTTGTGTTGGGTAGCCGCGGCGGCGGGGTGGGTGACCTGGCCGGCGGTGGGCGCGTGGGTGGCGGCGCGCACGGGTTCGATCGCGGCGCTGCTGGTCGCGCTCGGGTTCGTCGGTGCCGCCGGCTGGTCCTGGGCCCGGGGTGTTCGAGTGCGCACTCGGGCTCGGCCTCGGGTGGCGCTGAGCTGGTGGGTGGTCGCCGGCGCATTGTTCGTGGTCGCCCTGGTGTCGTGGGGTGTCACGGCGTGGCTGTTGCGCGAAGCCGCGTTCGCGAAGGACATCGCGGCCACCCGGGTGGACGCCATCAAGTCCGGCCTGACCATTGGCGCCGGGACCGGCGGCGTGTTCGCGCTACTGCTGCTCGCGGTGCGCCGCCAATGGCACCAGGAACTCACCGCCCAAGACACCGTCGATGACGCGACCGAACGCCGGGTCACCGAGCTCTACAGCAAAGCCGTGGAGCAACTCGACTCCGAGAAGGCCCCGGTGCGCCTCGGGGGGATGTATGCGCTGGAACGCCTGGCCCAGGCCAGCCCCACCCACCGCCAGACGGTTGTCAACGTGCTGTGCGCCTACCTGCGCATGCCCTACCAGCCACTTGAGCCCGAGCCACCCCGAGCGGTCGAATCCACCGGTGGTGCCTCCGACGATCGGGCGCGACGGGTACAGGAACGGGAGGTGCGGCTGACCGCCCAACGTATCCTCGCCGATCATCTGCGCCCGGGACCAGATCCCCAGCATCCCGCGGTCACGTTCTGGCCCGATAGCACCCTCGACCTGACCGGCGCGGTGCTCATCGACGTCGACCTGTCCCACAGCCAGCCAGGTACCGTCCGCTTCGACGGGGCGACCTTGACCGGGGCCGCCCGGTTCGACGGGGTGACCTTCACCGGGGAGGCCCGGTTCGACGGGGCAACCTTCACCGGAGCCGCCCGGTTCGGCGAGGCGATCTTCACCGAGGAGGCCCGGTTCGACGGGGCAACCTTCACCGGGGCCGCCCAGTTCGGCGAGACGACCTTCGCCGAGGACGCCCAGTTCGGCGGGGCGACCTTCACCGGGAACGCCCAGTTCGGCGAGACGACCTTCAACGGGGACGCCGGGTTCGGGAGGGCGACCTTCAACGGGGACGCCGGGTTTGACGGGGCGACCGTCACCGGAGCCGCCTGGTTCGGCGGAGCGACCTTCACCGGAGCGTCCCAGTTCGGCGGAGCGACCTTCACCGGAGCGTCCCAGTTCGGCGGGGCAACCTTCACCGGAGCCGCTTGGTTCGGCGGAGCAACCTTCACCGGGAACGCCTGGTTCGGCGGGGCAACCTTCACCGGGAACGCCTGGTTCGGGAGGGCGACCTTCACGAGGGAAGCCGGGTTCCACACTGCGACGTTCACCAAGAACGCCCGGTTCGACGGGGCGACCTTCACCAAAACCGCGAGGCGGGCGTGTTTCGCGGACTCGGATATCGCCCGAAGCCTTCCGGTGAGGTGGGCGCCGGACGACGGCAGCGGCTGGCTCACCGTGGTTGCCTCGGATGGTGGCGGCGGAGCAGGCGGGGCAGGCGGAGCCGAAGGGGCCGCGCCGACTGTCGCCGAGGCCCCGCCGCGGCCGTCACCGCCGGCGATCGACAAGACCACGTGACGACCCGCTGTACCCGGCGAACGTCATCTCGCTCCGCGGCCCGCGCGAGATGTGGGTTGAATGGGAGGGACAGCGTCCCGGCACCATTCCGGCCGGGCGAGACCGCTGGCGGACAACGCATCTGACGGGCAGGGTCGCATGACGGACAAGATCGACGAGGACGAGCGCGCGTACGTCCGCAAGCCGGTAGCGCTCGACGAGCGGATCACCTCGGACGGGTCCTCGCCCTGGCCGGTGGAGGCGGGCCGCTATCGGCTGGTCATCGCCAGGGCCTGTCCGTGGGCGAACCGCGCCTCGATCTCCCGCCGACTGCTCGGCCTGGAGCCGGTGCTCTCGATGGGGATCGCGGGGCCGCTGCACGACGAGCGCAGCTGGCGGTTCCATCTCGACCCGGGCGACCGGGACCCGGTGCTGGGCATCGAGTACCTGGGCGAGGCCTACCGCGCGGCCGACCCCCAGTTCGCGGCGGGGATCACCGTGCCCGCCGTGGTGGAGGTCGCCAGCGGCAAGGTGGCCACCAACGGCTTCGCGCAGCTGACCCTGGACTTCGCCACCCAGTGGCGGGCCCTGCACCGCGACGGCGCCCCGGACCTCTACCCGGAGGCGCTGCGGGCGGAGATCGACGAGGTCAACGAAGGCGTCTACCACGACGTGAACAACGGCGTGTACAAGTGCGGGTTCGCCGGCAGCCAACAGTCCTACGAGCACGCCTACCACGCGCTGTTCGCCCGGCTGGACGAGCTGTCCGAGCGGCTGGCCACGCGGCGCTACCTGGTGGGCGACACGATCACCGAGGCCGACATCCGGCTCTGGGTCACCCTGGTGCGCTTCGACGCCGCCTACCACGGACACTTCAAGTGCAACCGGAGCAAGCTCACCGAGATGCCGGTGCTGTGGGCGTACTCCCGCGATCTGTTCCAGACCCCGGGCTTCGGTGACACGATCGACTTCGAGCAGATCAAACAGCACTACTACGGCGTGCACCGGACGATCAACCCGAGCGGCGTCGTGCCGCTCGGCCCGGACCCGACCGGCTGGCTCACCCCGCACGGACGCGAGGAGCTCGGCGGCCGGCCGTTCGGCGACGGCACCCCGCCCGGCCCCCCGCCGGCCGGCGAGCGCGTCCCGCACATCGCCGGCTAGCAACACCCGGCCGGCGCCGCACGGGCGCCGGCCGGGGGTGCCTAGGCGCCCACCCAGACCGTCTTCAGGTTGCAGAACTCCCGGATGCCGTGGCCGGACAGCTCTCGCCCGTAGCCGGACCGCTTGACGCCACCGAACGGCAGCTCCGGGTAGGAGATCGTCATGCCGTTGATGAACACCTGGCCGGCCTCCAGGTCGTTGACGAACCGCTTCTGCTCGTCCGGGTCGCTGGTCCAGGCGTTCGAACCGAGCCCGAACGGGCTGTCGTTGGCGACCGCGATCGCCTCCTCGATGTCCGCCACCCGGTACAGCGACGCAACCGGGCCGAACACCTCCTCGCGGTAGAGCGGCATGTCCTCGGTGATGTCGGCGATCACCGTCGGCGGGTAGTACCAACCGGGCCCGTCCGCGCGGCTCCCGCCGCAGAGCACGGTGGCGCCCTTCCCGACGGCCTCCTCGACGAGCTTCTCGACGTCGACACGCCCCTGCTCGGTCGCCAGCGGCCCGACGTCGGTCGCCGAGTCGAACGGGTCGCCGACCTTCAGCGCCTTCATCCTGGCCACGAACTTCTCCGCGAACGAGTCGTAGACGTCCGTGTGCACGATGAACCGCTTGGCCGCGATGCAGGACTGGCCGTTGTTCTGCACCCGCGCAGTCACCGCGACCTGGGCGGCCTTGTCCAGGTCCGCCGACGGCATCACGACGAACGGGTCGCTGCCGCCGAGCTCCAGCACGGTGTGCTTGACCTCGTCGCCGCAGATCGCCGCCACCGAACGCCCGGCGGGCTCACTGCCGGTCAGCGTCGCCGCGGCCACCCTCGGGTCCCGCAGCACGGCCTCGACCTGGCCGGAGGAGATCAGCAAGGTCTGGAAGCAGCCCTCCGGGAAACCCGCCCGGCGCAGTACGTCCTCGAGGTACAGCGCGGTCTGCGGCACGTTCGAAGCGTGTTTGAGCAGGCCCACGTTGCCGGCCATGAGCGCCGGCGCGGCGAACCGCACGACCTGCCAGAGCGGGAAGTTCCACGGCATCACCGCGAGCACCACGCCCAGCGGCTGGTAGGTGGCGTAGGCCTGGACCGCGCCGACCGCGCCGGCGTCGGCCGGTTCGTCGGCGAGCAGGCTCTCCGAGTGCTCGGCGTAGTAGCGCATGCCCTTGGCGCACTTGCCGACCTCGGCCTTGGCCGAGGCCAGCGTCTTGCCCATCTCCGTGGTCATCAGCCGGCCGACGTCGTCGACCTCGGCGTCCAGCAGGTCCGCGGCTGCCCGGAGCCAGGTCGCCCGCTGCTCGAAACTCGTGGTCCGATAGCTGAGCCAACGATCGTGGGCCCGCGCGATCCGCGAGGTCACTTCCGACGGGTCGGCTGCCTCGAAGGTCTTGATCGTCTCGCCAGTTGCCGGATTGATCGTGGCGATCATGGTCCGTGTGGTCCTTCCCTCTACGACGGTGCGGCCAAATGACACGACTACCCCGGTGCCGCCTGCCTCACTCCAACCTAGGCAGTCCGGACACTGATGGGCCACCCCACCGGCGCCTCGGGTGCGCCGATGGGGTGGCCTCTGAGGGAGGGTTCAGCTACGGGACCCGATTATTGGCCGCCCTTGCCACCTCCGTGACCGCCGCCGGAGCCGCCACCGGAGTCGCCGCCGCTATCGGAGTGACCGCCGCTGTCGGAGTGACCACCGCCGTCGCCCGAACTGTGCTCGCTCGAATGGCTACTCTCGGAGCCGCTGTCCGAGCTGCCCCCGGAGTCCGACTTCACGCTGGAGTCGCCGCTGGAGTCGCCGCTGGATTCGCTCTGCTTGGACCGCCCACCCGACCCGGATCCGCCGCTGGAGTCTCCGCCGCTGGAGTCGGAGGCGCTCGACGTGGAGTGCGAGCTCTTGCTGCTCGACTCGCCCGAGGTGCCAGAGCTGCTGGTAGTGGCCTTGCTCAAGCTCTTGCTGGCGCCAGAGCTGGACTCGGCCGTGCTAGAGCTGGACTCGGCTGTGCTGGAACCGGACTTGGCTGAGCTGGAACTGGACTTGGCTGAGCCGGAGCCGGAGCCGGTCGATCGCGCCGCATCGGAGTGCGTGATCGAGTCGGTCAGGCCGCTCAGCGCCGAGCCCGCCGACGGAGCAGGGTCACTCGACCCGGCGCTACTCGACCCGGTGCTGCTCGGTGCCGGACTCGCCACCTTGTCGCTCGACGCTCCGCTGCTCGACGCTCCGCTGCTCGCCACCTTGCTGCTCGACGCCGGCGGACTGGCAGCCTCGGGGCTGGCAGCCGACGGACTGGACGACGGCGCGCTGGTCACCGCCGGGCTCGAGGTGGACGGACTGGAGGTGGACGGACTCGAGGTGCCGGCACTGCTCTTCGCCGTACCGCCGGTCAGGCCGCCGAGGAGCCCGGTGACGCCATCGACCGCGCCGCCGACCACTCCGGTCAGGCCCCCGGCAGCGCCGACCGCTTCGCTACCGGCCGCACCACCTGTCGCGCTGGCCGTACCGCCGCCGACCGCCGCGGGCGCAGTTGTCCCGCCACCGGAGGTGGGAGCAGGCACGGTTGTCGCCCCAACGGAGGTGGGAGCTGGCACGGTCGTCCCGCTACCGAAGGTGGGAGCAGCAGCCGCAGTTGTCCCGCCAGCAGAGGCTGGAGTCGGCGTCCCACCGCCCGCCGCGCCAGTCAGGCCGCTGGTCAAGCCACCGACGACTCCGAGCGAACCGGTCACACCCCCCACGGCTCCGGTCACCCCGCCCAGCACACCCGTCAACGCGTCAGAGCCCGGCACCGCCGCGGCCACCGCAGTCGAGGCAGTCGATGCCGCGGCCGGCTTGGTACCACCGAGCAGGCCGCCGGCGAGCCCGCTGACCGTGTCGTCCACGGCGTCGGCCAAGCCCTGCGTCGTCTGAGTCACGGTCGACCCGACACCCTGGACGACCGGACCGAGCAGCGGCAGTCCGCCGCCGACGCTCTCCAGCGTGCCGCCCACCACCCCGCCCGCGCCGGCGACCACCTCGGACACCGACTGAGTGCCCGCCTGCGCGATGCCGCCAACACCGCCGACCGTGGCGTCCAACGTGCCACCCAGGCCCTTCGTGGTGCCTGTGACCGCGCCGCCGAGCGCCCCGGTCGTGCCGGTGACCAGGCCGCCGAGCGCGCCCGTCGTGCCGGAGACCACGCCACCCAGTACCCCGGTCGTGCCCGTAACCACGCCACCCAGAGCGTCGACCGTCCCACTGAGCGAACCGACCGTGTTCCCGAGGCCGCTCACCACGCCGCCTAGACCGTCCACCACGCCGCCGAGGCCGGGTCCCAACGCGCCGCCGACATCGGACACCGCGCCGCCGACGCCGCTCACGAGGCCGCCGGCGCCATTCACCAGGCCGCCGCCAGCACCGGCCACCAACCCTCCGACGGCGCCACCAGCACCGCCGACCAACCCGCCAACGGCGCCACCAGCACCGCCGACCAACCCGCCGACGGCGCCACCAGCACCGCTGACCAACCCGCCGGCGGCCTCACCAGCACCACTGACAGCGCCACCCACAGCGCCACCCACAGCGCCTCCGGTCCCCACAGGGGCGGAAGGAGTAGCTGGGGCGGAAGGAGTAGTAGGAGCACCCCCGCCACCGCTGTTTCCGCTACCTGGAAGAGTCGGCACCGTCGTCCCGCCACCGGTGGTGGGCGGAGTCGTCCCACCAACAGGTGGCACGACTGTGCCGCCACCGGGCAGCACAGGCACACCGGGCAGGGCTCCTGTCGCGCCTCGGCCGGCAAGGGCCGCCGGCACCTGGCCACCGACAGCTCCGACAGCTCCGGTCGGGGCGTCGAACGACGTCGGTGCGAACGCCATCGGCACCGCGAGCTGGCCGCCGATGGATCCGTCCGCGTTCAGTGCCTCGGCCAGACCGCCGGGCAGCCGGAGGCCGGGGAACCCCAGGATGCTGCGTTCCGGATAGGCGCTGTCCGGCGCGCCGGAGATGGCCGGGCCGGCCAGTGCCGGCCCGAACAGTGCGGCGCCGGCCGCGAGGGAGCTGACGGCCACGATCGCGCCCGCGCTGTTGGCGAGCTTGCGGTGTGGGAAGGGTGACCGCACGGCCGCCCCGACGGCTGGGCAGAAGACCAGTGCCGGATCTACCGGGCGCAGTGCACGAACCTCCCGTCGGGTCATCGCCTTGAGCGGTATCGCCGTGCGTTTCGCGGGCGCGTACGAGGTACGCGCCGCTGTCGGTTGGGTAGGTCTTCCGAGCAGCTCACCAAGAATGATCCGGGGCTCGTTCGGCTGACCGCTGTGTCGGGGAGCAGGCCTTGCCACGATCTATATCCCTCGTTCGAGTGATAAGGATCCTTAGTTGTACTGGGCGTAGCCAGGTACGCCAAGTGCTACTCAACCGCCCATCGCTACCACCCGTCTAGCGCAACGACCGCTTACCGCACACAAGCGACCGCTCATCTCGTCGACGAGGCAGTTGTCCTCTCTGTGCGTACTCCGGACACTCAGAGCCGTTAGACCGTCCGAGAAAGGCGAGAACGAGCCCGACTACACCTATTGGACTAAACCGGATCGACTCGCCAGCCTCGCCCCGTTGCTCCGTTCCGACCGACGGAGTCCGACCGCCCCGATACGGGCCCGCTCGGCGACGACTGACCGGGTGGGATGGGACCGGGCGCATTCCCGGGCGCGGGATTGCGGCCAAGCGGGGCACCTCGGCGGACGCTGAGAAAAGCGCCGCCCGCACCCGTGCCGCCGTCCGGCGCCCAGCGGGTTCCGGAAAATGCCCCACAGCGCCGCCGGCCGGAAACGTCCGCCATCGCCGGCGCACCGGCGCGGTCGCCGAAATGAATGCGGTCGACTCGTCTGCCCGAGCCATTCGCGTCAGCCCCGAACTCTGGCGGGAGACGACCGACGTCAACCTCACCGGCGTCGTCCATCCGGGGCGCGCCACCCCGCCGGGCATGATCGAACGCCCCGGCGAGGCCGGCCCTCTCGACCCGCGCTACCCGACCGGAGCGGCCCCCGAGGGACGCCGGCGGCCCCAGATCCCGAACGCCGCCCTCGAGCGTCCGAGAGCGGCACTGACGGCGACACTGACGGTCTCAGCGACCGCGCCGCCCTCAACGGGGGCTCAGCGGTTGGACTGGATGAGCGGCGCGATCGCACTCCAGTGCGGCGTGATCGGAAACAGCCCCGGCGCCGCGCTCAGGGTGAGCGCGACGACCAGACTCACACCCAGCAACACCAGGCACAACACCAGTGCGGCGACCCGGCGCCGGACCGAGGCAAGATCGGGAATGCTCGCGACGTCCGACCAGTCCAGGCCGGCCGGGGGTGGCCCCCATGCGGCGAGTGGGGCCGGCGCCCCGGCTCCCGCCGCCGCGGCGCGACCTGCCTGTCGGGGCGGCGGCACGTATGTGGTAGCCGGCGGCGAGCCGACTCGCGCCGTGATCGAGGTGCTCGGCACGTGTGCTCCCCCCGCCGCGACCAACGAACCGTTACCCGGAGAATCGCCGCAGGCCGGCCCGTCGTTTCTCCTCCGCCGCACCGGCGCGGCGGAGGTCACGGAACCGTTGTCCCCGGCGACAAATGTAGATCTTGTGGGTGGCGGTGATCAAGATCTCATACTCGCTAGCAAACCGCACTGTCACAGCGTGCAACCAACGCGATTGACGGATATCACAAAAGTACCTACTAAAGTGCTAAGCGTTCTAGTCAGCTAACTGCCCGTAGCCTAAGTGCTTACCGCTGGTCTCACCAGGGATACCGCACGGCGTGTACTTGAGAGGGCCGTGCCCGCAATCCCCCGGTTACCCCGATCGGCTGCTTTGTTTCGTACGCATTTCGCCGGACCCCGCCGGCCCAACCTTCCCGCCGCGGCAATATCCTGATCGCAGAATCAACGCCAAACGGCTATTTCTGCTGTACCGCGGCCCGGTCGTCACCGCTGACACCGTCGTCGTAACGGACGCGTGAGGCTGGGGGGCAACCCACGTCGATGTGGTGACTCTCCGGAGGACCACCCACTCGACAGGGACGGGCCAGCTAGTAGCGCGGGGAGACGGATCAGCGGGTAGTGGCTATCAGGAGGGCGAGGGAGTTGGTTGTGGCTCTGACGCTGAGTCGGGTCAATCGTGCGGGCCTGCCGCCGCGGAGGGGCTGATGGATAACCTTCTCGTCTACATTCCGCTCGGTGTTCTCGGGTTCATCCGGTGGCTGAGCTGGCTGTTCCGGCAGATCCCCGCGACCTTCTACCGCCCGGTAGTCAACGACCACCGGGAACGGATGTCCGTGGTCACCCCGGTGTACCAGGAAGACCCTGCGCTGTTCCGGGCCGCCGTGACATCGTGGCTGGCCAATGACATCGAAGAGGTCATCTGCGTCATCGACTACACCGACACCCGCTCTATCGAGATCGCTCGCGAGCTCGGCGTCCGGGTGATCATCACTGACGTGCCGGGTAAGCGCGACGCGCTGCGCCGGGGCTGGGAAGCCGCTTCCACCCCGCTGGTCGCCCTCGTCGACTCGGACACCGTCTGGGCCCCTGACGTCGCGGTGCAGGCCTGCATGCCGTTCGCGGACCCCCAGGTCGGCGCGGTCACCACCCGGCAGAACGTGATGAACCCGCACACGCCGTGGCAGCACCTCAACGACATGTACCTGGACTACCGGTACTACCACGAACTCGCCTCCCAGTCGGTGATGGGCAAGGCGGTGTCGTGTCTGTCCGGCCGGACGGCCATCTACCGCCGGCCGCTGCTGGAGTCGATCTCCTACGAGTTCATGAACGAGTCGTTCTGGGGCGTGCCGTGTCTGTCCGGTGACGACAAGCGGCTGACCATGCTCATCCTGGAGAACGGGTACCACGCCGTCCTGCAGCGCTCGGCCAGCGTCTGGTCGCAGTTCCCCCCCGGCGGACGCAACTTCTTCAAGCAGCGGCTGCGCTGGGCGCGCAACACCTGGCGTTCGGACCTTCGGGCGCTGAGCAGCCCGTGGCTGTGGAAGCGCAAGTTCCTCGCCTACTGGATGATCGACAAAGCGATCAGCTCGTTCACCCTGCTGTTCTCGCCGGCGTACCTGATCCTGTCGCTGGTCGAGCACCGCTATGCGATCGCCGGCATCCTCGGCGCGTGGTGGATGTTCAGCCGCTCGGCGAAGATGCTGGCCCACCTGGAGCGCAGGCCCTGGCACTTCTTCACGATGATGCCGTTCTTCATCCTGGTCAGCTTCGCCATGTCGCTCACCAAGATCTTCGCGCTGCTCTCCATCCGCAAGCAGCGCTGGCTCACCCGCGATGTGGCCATCTCGGCCAAGACCAAGACCGTGGGCCGCACGGGTGGCATGTCCGACCAGCCGGCCATGGAGCCGGAGTTGGTTCCGGTCGGCGCGGCAGTCGGCGCCGCGGGCGCCGCGGGCACTGACTCGACTGGCCTCGTCGCCCTGCCGGCGCGGAAGCCCGCACCGGACCGCGAGTCCCTACCGGACCGCGATCAGGAGTCCGTGCCGGACCGCGATCACGAGTCCGTGCCGGACCTCAATCAAAAGTCCGTGCCGGACCTCAATCAAAAGTCCGTGCCGGACCTCAATCAAAAGTCCGTGCCGGACATCGATCACGAGTCCGTAGCCGACCGCAACGGTGAGGCCCCCTCGGACCGCAACGGCGAGTCCCGGTCGGACCGCAACGGCGAAGCCCCCTCCGACCGCAACGGCGAGTCCCTGCCGGACCGAGCTCACGAGGCCGTACCGGACAACGCCGAGCTCGCGTCGGTCCCGGACACCGGTGACCTCGAGTCCATGCCCGACGCCGAGCCGGCATCCAGCGCCACGGAGCACAGCCGATGAGCCGGCAGCACCGGGTGCGCCGTGCGGCCCTGGCAATGGTCGCGGTCGCCGCGGTGGCCTGCGCGACGCTCGGCGTGCTCGCCGGGCTCGGCGTGTGGAAACCGCAGGGCTCCTTCGTGGGCTCCTGGTCGGCCGCCACGAACCCGCTGGCCAACACGGTTCCCAACCCGGCCGACTCGTTCACCTCCGACGTAGGGATCGCCAAGGCTCCCCCGCGCCAGCGGGTCCGGATGCAGCCGAGCCAGTTCGATGCGGTCGCCTCGCCGAAGAAGCTGCGCGGTACCCCGTGGGCCAACATCACGGTCCAGGCCGACGGGGTCCGCACGATGATCGGCAACCGGATCACCTGGATCGGCTACTTCCGCTCGCTGCCGCACTACGACGGCAACATCTCCCTGGAGAACATCGCCGGGCTGATCGCGGACAGCCCGACGCCGGAATGGCTGCGCGAGACCGATCCGGGAGTGTTCCTGCTCATGGTCGGGCTGGTCCAGTCCCCGGGCACCACGATGACCGTGGCGGCGCCCCGGGTGACCGAGCTGCGTATGGCGGCCAACCCGTATGTCTACGTCGCCGGGGTCTCCTCCACCGGCACGTTCCGCGGTGTCAAGGTCACCTCCTGGCTGCCCGCCACCAATGCGCCGGACTCCGACGCGACGCACCGCCGGCCGTTCGTCTCCTACGACGGCGCCGGCTCCCGGCTCGACACCATCGACTCGGACTTCAGCTTCCTCGGCTCGGACAGCAGCGAGGGGTACGGCGTCAGCTGGGGCACCGGCACGACCGGTCAGGCCCTCCGCTCGGTGTTCCACGACAACCTGTTCGGCGCCTACACCGGGCGCGCCGTGAACGTGACCTTCCAGAACAATGTCTTCCGCAACAACGCGCGGTACGGGCTGGACCCACACTCCGACAGCCGAGGTCTGACGATCATCGGCAACGAGGCGTACGGCAACAACACGCACGGGATCATCTTCTCCAAGGGCGTGGTCGGCAGCGTCATCGCGAACAACCACTCGCATGACAACGGCGCCAACGGGATCATGATGGACGAGATGTCCAGCAACAACGTCGTCCAGAACAACGTCGTGGAGCGCAACCACGGCGGCGGCATCGTGATCCAGGGCTCCTCGAACATCCAGGTGACCAACAACGTGGTCGCCGGCAATACGCTCGGCATCCGGGTCAACGGCAACGAACTGGGCATCGCCGCCACCAACCGCATCACCGGGAACCAGCTCAGCGGCAACTACAACGGCATCAAGATCTACGGCGGGGCCCGCGACACCGCACTGGCGCACAACGTCGTCCGGGATACCGTGAACACCGGCATCGTGCTCAGCGAGCCCACCACCAGCCAGTCCGACACCGTGATCAACGCTCAGAAGGGCGTCCTGGTCCGGCATGGAGCATCCACACTGACCGGCCTCTCGGTCCAGCAGTCGGCGCGCGGTGTGGTCCTCGCCGACGGCACCACCGCGACGATCGCCGGCGCGCAGCTCGACACGCGTGAGGTCGGCATCGACGTGCACGACGCCGCGACGGTGACCCTGGCCGGGGCGAACACCACGACGATCACCGGGGCGCGCAAGGGCCTGGTGGTCAGCGGGATGGCGAACCTGAGCAACGTCACCATGGACAAGGTCGCCAAGGGCGTGGTCCTGAGCCCGGTCGGCCGGCTGTCGGTGGAGGACGGCCAGATCGCCGCGCAGGACGTCGGCCTGGAGGTGCAGGGGCTGGGCGGCAGCGACCGGATCGTGCTGCACAACTCCGACCTGCGCGCCACCGACCCGGTGGCCGGCGCCTCGCTGGCCGACGTGAGCAGCAACAAGCTCACCGCGACGATGTCGTGGCTGGCGATCGCCGGCGCGACCTTCGTGGCGCTGGCGCTCATCCTGCACCTGCTGCACCGAATCTTCGCGCCGATGTCCTCGGTACGGCACCGCGGCATTCCACAGCCCGCCCGCTCGGGCGCCTGAACGGCGGGCGGCCGGCACCTCGGTGTCGGCCGCCAACCCAGGCTTCAGCCCATGCTGCTGCCCCCGTTGACGCTGATCACCTGGCCGGTGACGAACCCGGCGTCCGGACCGGCCAGGTACGCGACCGCGCCCGCGACATCGGCCACCGTGCCGGGCCGCGCCATGGGGATCAGCTCGGTTGCCCGGTCGAGCATGCGCAGGAACCCGTCGCCGAACTTGCCGGCGGCCACCGCGGCGGTGATCTCCGGGGTCTCCACGTAGGACGGCGCCACCGTGTTCACCGTGATGCCGGCGTGCGCGAACTCCCGGGCCAGCGCGGAGCACATGGCGTGCACGCCGCCCTTGGCCGCGTTGTACATCGCGTGGTCGGTCAGCCCGTTGCGCACCGACTCGGCGCCGATGTTCACGATCCGCCCGTAGCCGTTCGCCGACATGTGCGGCAGCAACGCCAGGGTGCACCGGATCGTGGTCCACAGGTTGTTGTCGATGGTGGCCCGCAGCGTCTCCTCGGTGTGCTCCAGGGTCGGCCGGATCACCCCGCCGCCGGCGTTGTTCACCAGGATGTCGACCGCGCCGAAAGCCGCCACGGCGGTGGCCAGCAGCTCCTCGGCCCGCCCCTGTTCGGACAGGTTGCCGACGAACCCGGCCGCCTCGTGGCCGTCCGCCCGCAGGGCGTCCAGCGCGCCCTTGAGCTCCACGTCGCCGAGTGCGCCGACCAGCACGGACGCACCGTCGGCGAGCAGCCGCCGGGTGATGCCCAGCCCGATCCCGGTGGCGCCGCCGGTGACGATCGCGGCCCGCCCGTGCAGCACGCCGGTCACAGGATGATCGCGAGATCGCCGGCGGGACGCAGCTCGGTCATGTCCAGCACCGCGCGCTTGGAGCGGATCCGCAGCTCACCGCGTTCCACCACGAGCCGGTAGTGGTGCCTGCCCACGTAGTACGACGACTTGCCGTTGCGGAAGCGCCACACCGTGAACGATGCGGTCACCGACAGCTGCTCGTCCTCGACCGGCCCCAGCACCACGTTGTAGATCTGGTGGTTGGTGCGCGAGTGCGGGTACTCGCGGTGCGCCTTGCGGCTGTTCAACCGTTCCACCCGCAGCCGCAGCCGCAGCTCGTTGTCGTCGATGAGCACCAGGTCCTGGCTCGGGTCGCCGTCCGGGGTGTCGTTGCACGGCACCACGTAGCGCAGCTGCTCGGCGAACAGGGCGAACCAGCCGTCCAGGTCCCACTCGTCGAGCAGCGCCGCCTCCCGGTACAGGAAGTCCTCCACGGCGGGCCTGCCCAGGGTGTGGAGGTCCACGGTCGGCACGGTGGCGGTCACCGGATCTCCCCGTAGCTGGACGGGCCCATCTGCTGCTGCCAGCGCCGCCAGAACGTGCGCATCTGTCCCTCGTCGTTGCCCCGCTGCTCGCGTGCCATCCCCCGGGAGATGTCGTTCCACTCCACCCCGCCCGAGTTGAAGCCCTGCTGACACGACTCCAGCGCCTCGACGTCGTCCGGCGTGGCGAAGCCGGCCGGGCCGAGGAAGGTCAGGAAGCTGTCCAGCCGGCGCTGCCGCAGCTGCGGCTGCTCACCCCGGGGCGCCATCTCCCACGCGGTGATGTCCATCCGGTCCGGCGCCAGCGGCATGAACGTCCGCACGGTGACCGCCATGATGTCGTTCACCACCAGGTTCGGGTAGATCAGCATGTTGCGGTTGGTGTCCGCCATCCGGGACGCCCGCTCCTCGCCGTGCTTGGCCACCAGATCGGCCCGCAACGCGGTGATCTCGTCCTTCGCGTGCTCACCGAACAACGGCTCCCACTTGGCGATCGGCCGGCCCCACGGCGCGGCGTACTCCAGCACCGCGTGCCCGTTGCCCAGGTCCTTCGCGGTGCCCTTCACGCCACCCTGCAGGTCGGTGCCCAGCGCGACCAGGTACTTGAAGTACGTGTCGTGGGTGGACACCGCGTGGTAGCCGTCGATGCTGTTCTCGCACAACAGCTTCCAGTTGGCCTCGATGCAGTACTCGTTGGTGCCCTTGATGATCTCCATCTCGCCGTCGGCGGAGTCGATGATCAGGTCGAGGTACTCGCGCGCCCCGGCGAGGTAGTCGACCAGGTCCTCCACGTCCGGGTCGAAGCAGGCGAACACGAAGCCCCGGTAGCTCTCCACCCGGGCCACCGACTTCAGCGCCAGCGCGTCGAAGTCCAACTTCTCGCCGTAGGCCTCCCGGTCGGGGACGCCCTTCAGCTGGCCCTCGGAGTCGAATGTCCAGGCGTGGTAGAAGCACTGGAACACCTTCGCGTTGCCGGAGCGCTGCCGGCAGACGACCGCGCCCCGGTGGGTGCAGGTGTTGTGGAAGACGTGCACCGTGCCCGACTTCACCCCGCGCACCATGAACACCGGCCTGCCGGCGACCGGGCGGCGCACGTAGTCGCCGGGGTTCGTCACCTCCGACTCGTGACCCACGTACAGCCAGCAGTGCTTGAAGATGCGCTCCAGCTCGTCGCGGAAGATCTCCGGCGAGGTCATCGTGGAGCGGTGCACCCGGAATCGGTGGTGCGCCGGGTCCTCGTCGACCAGCGGGAACCCGGTTGCGTCAGCGCGGTCGGTCGGCGGGCTGTCGATCAGAGTCATCGTCGTCTCCGGTCACAGGTGGGTCTGGTCGGCCGGTACCAGGAAGTCACCGACCAGGTTGTTGAAGTCGTCCGCCCGCTCGATCTGGGTCCAGTGCCCGCACCGCGCGAAGACCGCCAGGTCGGCGTTCTGTAGCAACCTCAGCATGGTCCAGGCCACTTCCACGGGCACCACCTTGTCCTGCAGGCCGTGCAGCAGCAACGTCCGGGTCCCGATCGCGCTGGCTTGCTCCTCGGTGATCCCCAGCTGGCTGCCGGAATGCTCCGGGGAGAAGAACATGTCCCGGTAGGCCTCGAACGCGCCCGGCGCGACGCTGGCCTCGTAACGGGTGCGGACCAGGTCGTCGGTGATGATCGACTTGTCGACCGCGAAGCAGTCCAGCAGCAGCCTGCGCATGTTGTCCTCGGACGGCTGGTAGGCGCGCAGCGCCTTCAGTCCCTCGGTGAGGGTCATGCCGACCCCCGGCGCGCCCATCAGCACCATCCGCTCGACCCGCTCCGGGTGCTGGCCTGCCATCGCCAGCGCGATCCGCCCGCCCAGCGAGTTGCCGACGATCGAGACCCGCTCCAGGCCCAGCGCATCCAGGAACGCCCACACGTGGTCGCGCCAGGTCTCCAGCGAGTAGTGCACGTCGCCGGGCCGCTCGGTGTAACCGAAGCCGACCAGGTCGGGCGCGAGCACCCGGTACCGCTCGCCGAGTGCCCCCAGGTTGAGCCGCCAGTTCGCCCACGCGGACACCCCCGGACCGGATCCGTGCAGCATCAGGACCGGCTCACCGCTGCCGACGTCGTGGTAGTGCGTGCCGATGCCGCCGGCGTCGATCCTGAGCCCGGTGCCTTCGGTGGTCGTGGTCATCAGGCGTCCCCTCCGTTGAAGATCGCGAAGCACTTGTTCGAGTTGAACACATCGGTGGTGAGGAACTCCGACCAGCTCAGCGGTAGGTCGAGCTCGTGCATGGCGCCGGCAAGGCAGAACCAGTTGAGCATCTCGTGCTGACCGGCATCGACGACCTCCTTGCCGGTGGTGGCCGTCCAGACGTCCCAGTCCCGGCGGGTGAATGCGTCGTAGAGCCGCCGGTCGGCCGGGGTGTCCGGGCGCAGGTGCCAGTCCTTGTCGTTCAGGAACGCGTGCGACCAGCTGGAGGAGGCGACCAGCGCCACCCGACGGTCCCCGGCCCGCAGCGCCCGGGCCACCGACGCACCGAGCGCGAAACACCGCGCCGGCGAGGGCCCGACCGGGTCGAGCCGCTCGTCGGTGATGTCGGCGAACCGGGCCAGGCCGCCGCGGCGGGCGATGGCGTGCTGGCCGTAACAGTTCACCGTGATCGGCAGGATCTTGTAGGGGAACTCCCGCCCGGCGTTGTCGTAGTCCAGGAACAGCTGGGTGTTCGCGATCGCGTGCGGGAAGTGCCCGTTCTCCCGCTTCTGATACGAGTACGCCACGTCGAACCCGTCGCCCAGCAGGTCGTTCGCCAGCCGCCGCGCCCCGTCCGCATCGCCGTGCAGGGTGAACGCCATGTCGTCCGGCAGGCCCCAGACGTTCGGCGCGCCACGCTCGTTCATCACCTCGAACGGCTGTACCCGCGTCTCGCCGTAGGCCAGCACGCAGAACGGCGGCACGACCTCCTCGCGGAAGTTCTCGTACTGGTCGTCGCCCCAGACCAGCACCACGTCCGGCTGGAACTCGTCCAGCGCCTCCCGGGTGCGGGCCAACCCGGCGCGCAGCTCCTTGCGGTGCCCGGCGGCGGCCGCCGTGCCGCCGTCGCCGGCCCATCCCCGACGCATCAGCTCCGGCCAGCTCGCCGGGTCCTTCTCCCGCTCGGGGATACCCGGGTCGGTCAGGGTCCAGCGCAGCAGGTCGGCCATCCGGTCGTCGGCCACCGACAGCAGGGGGTAGTGGGTCAACCCCAGGCCCAGAAACTCCGCCACAACGCGCTCCTCACGTCGGCCCGGAGATCGGCTCAGCCTGCCTCGTTGCGGCTGCTCCTCGGCCCGTCCGGACGCTCTGCCCAACCATAGGAGTCCTGACATCAGGTCTCAACAACCTTGGAAAGATTTACCTCAAAATCTGGACCAGTCCAGCATCTCTGCAGGAAATGCCTCTATACCGAAGGCCTGACCGCCCTTGATTGTGTCACTAGGATTGGCCACGATTGCCTTGACGCACTCAACCAGCCACTCGTGAGGCTTCGTCGCTACCCTGTCCGCCACGCGCCCGCCACTGACGGCCCACCACCCAGCAGGAGTCCCGATGACCGTGACCACCAGCACCGAAGCCCTGATCCCCGATGAGATCGCCAGGGCGGCCGTCCTGCCCGAGTCCTACATGGACGAGAAGAACGTCACCTACCCCGCCTTCAAGTGGCTGCGCGAGAACAACCCGCTGGGCATCGCCAAGATCGACGGCTTCGACCCGCTCTACCTGGTCACCAAGCTCGACGACCTGATCACCATCGAGCGCCAGCCCGAGGTGTTCGCCAACGGGCTGAAGAACCCGATCCTGAACAGCCAGGCCGACGACGCGTTCATCCGCGGCCTGACCGGCGGCTCGATCCGCAGCATCGACGTCACCCCGTTCATGGACCCGCCCGAGCACACCGCGATCCGTCGGTTGATCAATCCGTGGTTCCGGCCCGGCAACGTGAAGCGGTTCTCCGACCAGGTCCGGGCGCTGGCCAGGCGAGAGGTCGACCGGCTCCTCGACTTCGACGGCGAGTGCGACTTCGCCAAGGACTTCGGGCTGCTCTACCCGCTGCGGGTGATCATGACACTGTTCGGCCTGCCGCCCGAGGACGAGCCCGTCGTCATGAAGCTGACCCAGGAGTTTTTCGGCACCAACGACCCGGAGGAGCAGCGCGAAGAGATCCAGCTGACCCCGGACGCGGCTGGCCGGGCGTGGACCGCCGCCATCGCGAGCTTCAACGAGTACTTCCACCAGCACACCCTGGACCGCAGGGCCAACCCCACCGAGGACCTGCTCTCGGTCGTGGCCAACAGCAGGATCGACGGCGAGCTCATCGAGGAGCGGTACTGCAACGGGCAGTACATCGCGATCGCCACCGCCGGTCACGACACCACCTCCGCCACCCTGGTCGGCTCGATCCTCGCCATGATCGAGAACCCGGACCAGCTGCGCCTGGTCCAGCGGGACATGTCGCTGGTGGACCGGTTGGTGGAGGAGTCGATCCGCTACGTCTCGCCGGTGAAGCACTTCATGCGCAGCGCCACCCAGGACGCCGAGGTGCGCGGCCGCCAGATCAAGGAAGGCGACCGGTTCATGCTGTGCTTCCCCTCGGGGAACCGGGACGAGGAGAAGTTCGGCCCGAACTCGCACGACTTCGACGTGACCGTCGACCGGGGCAAGCACGCCGGCTTCGGTTTCGGGCCGCACCAGTGCCAGGGCATGATGATCGCCCGCCTCGAGATGAGGATCCTGTTCGAGGAGCTGCTGCCCCGGCTGAAGTCCATCGAGCTCAACGGCACCCCCAGGTACACCCAGACCAACTTCGTCGGCGGCCTGAAGAGCCTTCCGGTGCGCTTCGAGAAGGCCTGACCGGAGCCGCACTAGCCCGCGGGGGGCGGCGCGGTGCGGCTGCCGATGGACCTTGATCGCGCTAGATCTTGATCAACGTAACTTCAGTCCGACATGAGCCAAGATCGAACAGGACTGGCGTTACTCTCGTGTCAGCTCTGCGTAGGTATACGCAACTCGCTCCGTCGCCTGTTGCGTATACCTACGCAGAGCAAAGGCCCCCGAACAGCGTTAGCTCGCGCGGAGCACCGACGCTCGCCGAACTGCCCGGTTGCCGAGTGTCAGCCCCGGGCGGCCTGCGCCTGCGCGTAGGCCCGGTCCCAGCCCGCCTCGAAGTGGACCACCGCGGCCCGGCCGTCGATCGTTCCCCGGCACCCGGCCTCGTGCAGCGTGAGCCGCTCCCCCGCGTCGAACCGCAGCAGGGCGTACCGCCGGGCGGTCAGTTCGGTCTGCCGGCCGCCGGCGTCGGTGACGGTCAGGCGCAGCGCGGTCTGCCACCAGTTGTCGTCGTACTCGGCCCTGGTCCGCACGTCGACGACCGGTTCCAGCGTGCCGTCCCGGAACACGTAGCCGTGCCGGGTGGTCTCGCCCCGCGCGTGCAGCTGCATGACGTTGAGCGAGACCCCGTCACCGGCCTGCGCGGAGATCCACTTCCAGTCCTGGATGGTGTCCCAGTCGCGGGTGCCCCAGGAGTGGTCGCGGTGCCCGGTGGTCTCGAACGGGATGGTGCGCCCGTCCAGCACCAGCTCGCCGGTGACGCGGGCGGACTGCTCGAACCGGTTGTCCGCGATGAACGCCGGGCACCCGTCCGCGTTCTGTGCGTAGTCGAACGCCTCGTGGGTCCCGGTGAACGTGGCACGCAGCGACGCCCCCTCGATGTCCACCCCGAACTCGGCGGTCCGGAGCAGGTCGGTGTGCCGCAGCCACAGACCCCGCACCGCCCAGTCGTCGAAGTCGCGGCCGCCCACATCGACGCCGTCAGCGCCGTCGATGGTGCTGAACACCAGCCGCTCGTTGTCGTCGCCGACCACCGCGAACAGGTGGCCGGCCCGGTTGGCGGCGTCCACCCAGGTGTAGACGAAGACCATCAGGCCCTCGTCCGGCAGCAGCACGTTGTAGAACAGGCTCTCCCTGGCGTGCGGGTCGGGTCGCAGCTGGTGACGCAGGTCGTCCTTCGGTTCGAGCATCAGCTCCCCCCGGTGAGCGCGCGCACGTAGTCGGCCGGCCAGCCCAGCTCCACGTGCGCCACCGCCGGCGCTGCGTCCAGCGTGGCCGTCATGCTGATCTCGTTGAGCAGCAGGTGCTGGATCGGCATCGACCAGCCGGCCGCGTAGCCGCACTCCAGCGCCATCTCCCGCCCGGCCTCGTCGGTGAACACCCCGGACAGCGAGCGGTGGATCATCCGCTCGTCGAGCTCGGCCGTGGCCTCGGCGGTGGCGATGGGTGAGACCAGCCCATCCCGGTTCAGGTACCCGTTCACCAGGATCCGCCCCTTGACGAACATGATCATGGCGTGCAGTGACACCGCGCCGTCCCGGGTCGCCGCGTTCATCCACTTCCAGTGCTGGAGCATGTTCCAGTTGCGGGAGCCCCAGGAGTGGTCCCGGTGCCCGACGCCGGTGAACTCGAGGCGCCGCTCGCCCAGGGTGAGACTGCCCCGGGTCACCCCGGACTGCTCGTAGCGGTTGTGCGCCACCCAGTCCGGGCAGCCGTCGGCGTTGTCGTGCCAGCTGAACGGCTCGTGGATGCCGTCGAAGCGCAGCGACAGCTCGAGGCCGTCGGCGCCGATGCTCGTTCCGCTGGCGCTTCTCTCGGTACGGAAATCCACCTCCGCCACCGTCAGCGGGTCGGGTTGGCGCCAGTGCAGCCCGCCGACGGTGAAGTCCCGCAGGTCGTCCCCGGTGAACTCGGCGTCGTCGGAGTGCGAGACGAACAGCGGCTCGGCCATGTCCGGCCCGCCGACGAACAGGAACCGGCCCCACCGGGTGCCGCCCTCCCGCCACAGGTAGAGGAACACCAGCAGCTGTTCCTCCGGGATGGGCGCGGTGAGCAGCAGGCTCTCCCGGGCGTGCGGGCCGGACCTGGAGATCTCGTCGTGCAGCAGGTCGTCCTCTGGCGTGAACCGGGTTAGCCGGCGGGTGGCGGTCATGCACTGCCTCTCAGGGTCGGTGCCGGGTGGTTGTCCCGCCAGCCCAGGAACCGGGCGAGTGCGGGGTCGGTGCGGGCGGCGGTCGAGGTGGGTCGGTGGCCGAGGCTGACGATGCCCCGATCGCCGTCGACGGAGATCAGCTCGCCCTCGGTGAGCGGGTGGCCGGCCAGCGTCGCGGACCGGCGGTCCCGCGCCACCGCGATCTCGCCGACGCCACACACCGCCGCCCGCCCCATGCCCCTGGCCACCACGGCGGCGTGGCTGGTCCGCCCACCCCGCCCGGTGACCACGCCGACCGACGCGATCACCCCGGGCAGGTCGGCGGGTGACGTGGTCGGGCGCAGCAGCACCACGGGCGAGTCCGAGCCGTCGCCGTGCAGCGCCTGGGCCCGGTCGGCGTCGAACGCGGCCCGGCCGGTCACCGCTCCCGGCGAGGCGGCCAGACCCCGGGCGATCACCGCGCCGGCCGGTGGCTCACCGTCGAAGCGGGGCGCGGTGGCGGCGGCCAGCTGTTCCTCGGTCACCCTGCCCACCGCCTCGGCCTCGGTGATCAGCCCCTCCTCGACCAGGTCCACGGCGAGCGCGACGGCGGCCCGCCCGCTGCGCTGGCCGACCCGGGTCTGCAGCACGTACAGCCGGCCGGACTCGATGGTGAACTCGACGTCGCACAGGTCCCTGGTGTGTTTCTCCAGCGTGCCGAACAGGTCGGTGAGCTGCCGGTACACCTCGGGCAGCCGGTCGCCGATGACCGGCAGCGGGTCGGTGTCGTGCTCGCCGGAGACCACGTCCTCGCCCTGCGCGGCGAACAGGAAGTCACCGAAGGCGCCTCGGGCGCCGGTGGACGGGTCGCGGGTGAACGCCACCCCGCTGCCGGAGCGCTCGTCGCGGTTGCCGAACACCATGGTCTGCACGACAACGGCGGTGCCAAGGTCCTCGTCGATGCCCTTGTGCCGCCGGTACGCCTTCGCGCGCGGGCTGCGCCAGGACCGGAACACCGCCTCGATCGACTCGCGCAGCTGGCCGTCCGGCTCCGGGAAGGCCGAGCCGGACTCCCGCTCGATCACCCGCAGCAGCGCCGAGCACCGGGCGCGGGCGGCACGCGCCGGGTCCCGCTCGGTGGGCAGGTCGAGCAGCACGTCCTCCACCTCGCCGGCGCCGACACCGCGCACCGTGCGGGCGAAGCCGTCCAGCAGCCGCTCCAGCGAGGTCCAGGCGAACCGAGGGTCCCCGGTGCGCTCGGCGAGCAGTTCGGCGCCGCGCACGGTGAGCCCGACGTTCAGGACGGTGTCCATCATCCCCGGCATGGACACCGGTGCCCCGGACCGGACCGACACCAGCAGCGGGTCCGCGTCGTCGGCGGAGGCGCCGAACCGCCGTCCGGCGCACTCCTCCAACGAGCCCATCCGCCCGGCCATCTCACCGGCCAGCTCACCGGGCAGCGCGCCCTCGGTGAGGTAGGCGCGGCCGCACGGGGTACCGATGACGAACCCGGGCGGCACCGGCAGCCCCAGCCCGACCATCTCGACCAGGCCCGCGCCCTTGCCGCCGAGCACTGCCCGGTCGGTGGTGCCCGCGTCCTCGAAGCCGTACGTCAGCATGCATTTCCCCAGTTCGGAGGTCGTGAGTGGCGAGTGGTCCTGGGGGACCACCCGCCACTCACGGGGTCAGTAGCTGCCCTCGGCCTCGCGGCTTCGGTCCAGCGTCCGCAGGTAGTCCTCGTGGGCTTCCATCCACACCGTGTGCACCGAGTCGACGGTCGGGCTGGTCAGGTACGCCCACTCGCCGTCCTCCGCCCGGCGCAGCGCCTCGGCCAGCCGGGACCGGTAGCCGCCGAACCGGGGCAGCAGTTCCGCGGTGCGGCGCAGCGCGGGGCCGACCCGCTCGATCAACACCTCGACCTCGCCGAGCAGCGCGAAGCGGCCGTCCTCGTCCACCGAGCCGGCGCGGGCGGACAGGCTCTTCAGCGGCCCGTTCACCGCGAGGAACCGCTCGTACGCCTGACCGAGACGCTCCTGGTCGACACCACAGCGCTCGGCGGCGAGCAGCTCGCCGTGGCGGCGGTGGCCGGCCTCGGTGAGCAGGTAGCCGGCCGGGGTGTGCGCCACCAGCCCGGCGTCGAGCAGCGGGTCCGGGTCGCCGGGCAGCTCGGCCAGGTTGCCGCGCAGCGCGAGGGCGTGCAGTGCCGGCAGCGCGTCCGGCCCGACCTCGGGCGCGGCGCCCAACCCCGTGTCGGGTACCAACCCCTGCCCCATCAGGAACACCGCGCCGAGCACCTGCTGCGCCTGGCCGCCGGCCAACACCGGGTAGGCCTGCTCGGTCAGGTCGGTCAGCGCGTCGTAGTCCTGCGAGATCATCGAGTCCCACACCCCGGCCGCGCGGGCGTAGGGCAGCAGCATCTCGCGGCAGTACACCTTCACCCCGTTGCGGATCCGCTCGTCCCAGGAGAGCTCGCCGATCGAGGTGTACAGCGACAGCATCGACTCGTTGCACCGGTCCACGATGCGCGCCATCTCCGCCTCGTCCAGCCGCCGCACCTCCGACACCGGGGTGTCCCAGCGGTCCCGGGCGTAGACCACCGCGCCGGACAGGTACTTCAGGTAGTTACGCGGCTGGGCGAACGTGGTGGCGATGTCGTTGATGGCGATGGTCACCGGGGTGTCCGGGCGGAAGAACATCGCCTCGGTGACGCAGTACGGCAGGTCGGAGAGCTCGGCGGCCCACTCGTACGCCGGCTCGTACAGGAAGTGGTCGCGCACGATCACGAAGCCGCCGTCGGGCAGCGGGTACGGCCCGGTGTCGCACAGCCCGGCGCGGCAGTCGTAGTGCAGCAGGAACCCGGTCAGCTCGGTGGTGGCGTTGAACTTGCGGAACGCCGCGAGCTGGTCCCGGTCGGCGAGCCGGGACTCCTCGTCGCGGAACCGGTCCAGCCAGCTCCGCGCCAGCGCCGGCACCCGGTAGCCACGCCCGGACACGAAGCCGGGGCCCTCACCCCAGAGCCCGTACTGCAGCCGCCGCATGAACGAGATGATGGTGTTGGCGTTGCGGTGGTCGTCCAGGTCGGAGGTCAGACCCAGCTGCCCGGCGATCGCCCTGCCGATCAGCGGACAGGCCCCGGCGCCCCAGATGTGCACGTGGTTCGCCTTCGTGCCGATCTCGCGCCGGGGCAGCCCGCCCAGCTCGATGACACCGTCGGCGCCGATCTTGTCGGTGATCAGGTCGATCCAGCGGGCGTAGCTGCCCCACTGCTGGACGAAGCCGACCGTCTCGTACTCCTGGCGCGGGATCAGCCCGGACTCACCCTCGGTCTGCCGGGCCTTGATCAGGTCCCAGAGGTTCCAGCCGGAGTAGGCCAGGAAGTCGCCGACCTCGGCCGGGTCCAGGTCCCGGTGCAGGTTCGCCCGCTCGCCGGTCAGCACCCCGTCCAGCACCCCGGTGCGCAGCCGGGCCCGGAGCTGCCGGTCCCCCGCCGGGCCGTCGGCGATCTCACCCCGGTAGCTGGCCATCAGTGCGCGCAGCTGCTCGGCCTGTGCGGCCGCCTCCGGGTCCGGTGCGTTGGCACACTCGCCACCGGACGTGCCGTAGGTCCGGGCACCCCGCTCGATGAACACCTGGCCCTCCGGCGAGCCGGAGACGATCATGCGGACCAGCGCGCCGTCCGGCGGGATCGTCTCGCCCCGGCTGCTGGTGACACCCTCGGTGAACGCCACCGACATCAGGCAGGGGATGCCGTACTCCCTGGACAGGATGCCCAGGTGGCTCTCCGGGGCGCCCTGCAGCGTCATCACGCCCTTGACGCCGGCGGACAGGGCCGGGGTCAGGAACGTGGTGGTCCCGCCCCGGGCCAGCACGATCGAGTCCGCCACGTCGCCGCCGGAGACGAAGTCCAGCACCGCCGAGGGCGAGTCCAGCCAGACGACCGGGCCCTGTACCGGTTCGTCGTGCTCGAACACGGTCAGACCGGCACCGACCAACTCGAAGTCGTCCACCTCGATCACTCCCTTGTGATGTTCCGTCCGACTCCGGGACTCGCGCCGGTGGACAGTGGCTGAAATGGTGGTGGACCGGCACCGGGGAGCCAATGGCCGATGGAGGCAAGGTGTGCTCGGGCCGCTATCCACGCCGGCAGGAGACACTCGCAATGCCCGGCGCCGTCGCACTCGACTAGCCCCGACGGACCAGAGAAATCGACAAAATGGATAACGTCCGGGTGACCTGGGTCATAGAAGGGGTCGGGATCCCACTACTGTCACCGTCGTGTCACCCCGGTCCGTCACCCCGCCTGAGCTGGTAACTCAGCAGGCCGTCACCGCCTCCGAACTAGCGGCCTCGGAACGAGCCGCCGAGGCGATCCAACGGTGCGCGCACGATCTGCTGCCGAGGTCCCACGGGATCTCCGCGGACATCACCGCGCAGGTGCTGGCGAAGCTGCCCGGGCTGGTGCCGGACGGTTCCCCGGAGGCGGTCGACGCGGTGCGCGAGAGCACCGAGCAGAACGTCGGCGCGATCCTGTCGACCCTCGCCTTCGGCGTTCCGGCCACCGCGACGGAACCGCCCCTCGGGGCCCGGAAGCTGATGCGGCACTCGGTGACCGGCGGCGGCGACATCACCGATCTGCTCCGCGCCTACCGGTACGGCCACGAACTGCTCTGGCAGCGGTGGAGTGAGTACGTCGGCCTGCAGCTGACCGACTCCGAGCTGCTCAGCGACGTGCTGGCGTCGTCCTCGCGGCACATGTTCACCTTCATCGACCGGTCGTGTGAGCACCTGGTCACCGAGTACCGCAGCCAGTTCGGCAGGCTCCGACCGGCCGACGGGAGCCACCGCGCCCCCGCCGACGTCATCCGCGACCTGCTGGGCGAGGCGCCCGTCGACGAGAGCGCGGCGGGCTCACTGCTCCGCTTCGACGTGCGTGGCTACCACGTCGCGTTGGTGCTCGCGCCGATCGAGCCCACCGGTGACGTCCGGGCGGCGTTGGACGACCTGCGGGCCGGCACCGGCGCCGCCGCGACGCTCACCCTGCCGGTCGGCGACGGCACCTGGTGGGTGTGGCTCAGCTGGCCGGCCCGCCCGGGCGACGACGCGTTGACCGCCGTCACGGCAACCCCGCTGCGCGGGGTACTGGCCGGGATGGGCTCACCCGGGCGGGGGCGCGCGGGGTTCCGCCGCTCGCACCACCAGGCCCGCGAGGCCGACCGGGCCGCCCGGCTGAGCCGGCACCCGAGGCCTGGCGTGACCCGGCACCGCGACGTCGAACTGGCCGCCGTGCTCTGTACCGACCCGGACCGCGCCCGACGTCTCGCCGACGACCGCCTCGGTGCCCTGAGCAGCCAGGACGACACCTGTGGGCGCCTGCGCGAGACGCTGCTGGTGTACCTGTCCCAGGGCTGCAGCAAGACCCGTACCGCGCAGCTGATGCACGTGCACCACAAGACGGTCAGCTACCGGCTGGGCCAGGCCGAGGCGCTGCTGGGCCGACCGTTGTCCCAGGACGTACTCGAGCTCGGCGCCGCGCTGCTCATCGACCGCACCCTGCGCGGCAACTCCGAGGGCGCCGGTAAAGCTCCCGAACCGGATTCCCGGTAGGGCCCGGTAACAATCGGTAAGGAAAGGCCATGGACCAGCGCCAATAGAGGGTTAGAATCGCGCTCCGGTTCCGGAGGAGGCACGGTGTCATACAGCCTTGGCGTGGATCTCGGTACCACCTTTGTCGCGGCGGCGATCGCCCGTCCGACGGGGGCCGAAATGCTCACCCTGTCCCCTCAGTCCGTCGTCGCCCCGGCTCTGGTGTACCTCCGCGAGGACGGCACCCTGGTGACCGGCGACGCGGCCCGCCGACGCGCGGTCTCCCGGCCGGACCGGGTCGGTCGCGAGTTCAAGCGCCGCCTCGGCGACCCGACACCGGTGATGCTCGGCGGCACGTCGTTCGCGGTCACCGATCTGCTCGGCGCCCTGCTGCGCGACGTGTTGCGGCAGGTCGTCAGCCTCGAGGGCGGGCCGCCGGATCAGGTGGTGCTCACTCACCCGGCCAACTGGGGACCGTTCCGCCGTGGCCTGTTCGAAGAGGTTCCGACAAACGCCGGGCTCAGCGACACCCTGACGATCACCGAGCCGGAGGCCGCGGCCGCGCACTACGCCTCGTCGCGGCAGCTGCACGACGGCCAGATCGTCGCGGTGTACGACCTGGGCGGCGGCACCTTCGACGCCACCATTCTGCGCGGCGCCAGGGACGGTGTGGAGATCCTCGGTCGACCGGAGGGAATCGAACGACTCGGCGGTGTCGACTTCGACGAGTCGGTGCTGGAATTCGTCAACGTCACGTCGGGCGGTGCGCTGGACGGTCTCGACATGACGGATCTGCAGACCGCGCTGGCGATCGCCCGGCTGCGCCAGGACTGCGTGCTGGCCAAGGAGTCACTGTCCCTGGACACCGAGGCCATCATCCCGGTGTTCCTGCCGGACCGGCATTTCGAGGTCAAACTGACCCGCGCGGAGTTCGAAGGCATGGTCCGCGGGCCCATCGAGTCGACAACCCAGGCTCTGGTCCGGACCCTGCGGTCGGCCAAGTTGGAGCCGTCCGACCTCAGCGCGGTCCTGCTGGTCGGCGGTTCCTCACGCATCCCGCTGGTGGCCCGGATGGTGTCCGACGCACTGGGCTGCAAGACCGTGGTGGACACCCACCCCAAGTACACGGTGGCGCTCGGCGCGGCCAGCATCGCGGCCGCGTCGGGCGTCGGCTCCACCGCCAACACACAGCAGACGCACGAGGCGGTCCCCGTCCCCGCAACGAGCGCCGCGGCCGGCACGACGGACTGGCAGTACGACGCCACCTCGGCCCCGATCACCGCTCCGACGCCCATCGCCGTGCCCGCTCCGACCCCGCCACCGGTCGACGGCGCCGGCGCGCCCGTCAACGGCGCCGCGACGCTCGCCGGCGCCCACCTGGCGGCCGGCCCACCGAGCTTCGGCGGAGCAAACGGACACGCCGAGACACCGGCCCGGCACGAGCCGGTACCGCCGCCATGGGCACAACACGCCGCGGCCGACCCGAGCGGTTCGGGCCGGTCGCACACCTGGAAGTGGTTCCTCGCGGTCGCCGCCGCGGTCATGGTGCTCGCGGTGGTCCTGGTGGCCCTCCTGCGGCCGGGCGGCACCACGGCGAACCCCGAGGCGGCCCCGGCACCCGAGCCGGCCCCGGCACCACCGGTCGCCACCGCACCGGCGGTGCCGCCCTCGGCCAGCCTGCCGAACCCGACCGTGGTCGGTCTGATCAAGGTTCCGGCGGGCCCGCAGTCCGGCACGATCACCCCGGACGGCAAGCTCGCCTACGTCGCCAGCACCAACACGCACAGCATCACCCTGATCGACCTGGCGACCAACGGGGTGGTCGGCGGCATCCCGATCGCCGCCGGGCCGCCCCAGTTCGTGGCGTTCACGCCGGACGGCCGGTTCGCCTACGTGAGCGTGTACGACGAGATCCGCAACACCGGCAACGCCGTCGTGGTGGTGGACACGGCGACCCGGGCGGTCGTCGCGTCGATCCCGGCGGAGAAGTTCCCGTACGCCATCGCGGTGAGCCCGGACGGCCGGCAGGTCTACATCCCCAACCACGACGTCAACCTGGTGTCCGTGGTCAACACCGCCACCAACACCGTCGTGCAGAAGATCGCGGTCAAACCGAACCCACACAGCGTCGCCTACTCGGTCAACGGCCGCCGGGCCTACGTCGCGAACCACGCGTCGAACGTCGTGACCGTGCTGGACACCAAGAACGGCGCGGTCCTGACCGAGATCCCGGTCGGCCGCAGCCCGCACTCCATCGCGATGTCGCCGGACCGGGCCCGCGTGTACGTGGTGAACTACGACGGCAACTCGGTCTCAGTCATCGATCCGGCGACCAACAAGGTCACCGCGACGATCCCGGTGCAGCTGGAGCCGCAGAGCGTCGCCTTCGCCCCGGACTCCCGGCACGCCTACGTGGTCAACGACGGCAGCAACACCGTCTCGGTGATCGACACCGCGACCAACCAGGTCACCGCCAACGTGCAGGTGGGGCAGGATCCGACGTCCGTCTTCGTGGCGGCGGACGGCAAGCACGCCTACGTCACCAACATCAGCTCCAACGACGTCTCCGTGCTCAAGACCGCCGGGTGAGGTCGACCAGTGACACCGGGCGCGCCCTCGCAACGCAGCGGCTCACTGGCTGGCTCACTGGCTCAGCCGGACCGCACCATCCCGGACGGTGAGCGAGCGCGTGTGCAGCGGGCGGGTGGCCGGGCCGTGCACCACCGAGCCGTCGGTGATCGAGTACCGGCTGCCGTGGCAGGGGCAGTTGATCGTTCCGTCCGCCACCTGGCTGATCGTGCACCCCTCGTGGGAGCAGATCGCGCTGAACGCCTTGAACTGCCCGGCAATGGGCTGCGTCACCACGACCCTGTTGGTCGGGAAGACCGTGCCACCGCCGACCGGGATGTCGACGGCCTTGGCTAGGTCAGCGGCGGGCGTCTCCAACGGCACCGGCGGGGCGGCCGCGGCACCGGTCGGGGTGGCCGGGGCCGCGGTGCCGGCGCCGCACGCGGTGAGCGCAAGGGACAATCCCAGCAGACCCGCACCCGCGACCAGGTTGCGGCGGTCCAGCTGTGCCCGCCCCAGTTCTCCACGGTCGCCGCGCTGACTGTTCGACATGGCCATCTCCCAGGGTGGGCTACCGGACCTCCGGCCGTGCCAGGGCCCGGGCAGCCGCCACACAATCCTCCGGAGCACCGCATGAACGCAATATCTATCCGGTACCTCGCGGTCCTGGTCGCTCTGCCGTTGCTCGTGGTCACCGCGTGTGGTCGGCCCAGCCCCGGTCCGGTGCCCGGCCCGCCCCCGAGCTGGTCGGCGCCGGCCCCCGCCCAGGCAGGCCCGGGGCAACCGTCGCCGAGCGCCCTGCAGGTGTGCAGCACGGACGACGGGCAGAAGGACATCGCCGGCGCGCTGGGGGTCACCCCGACCAGGGTCGAGCAGCCCACCTGGCGGGACCACCTGTACTCCTGCCGGTACGACTACCCGGACGGTTCCTTCGTGCTGTCGGTCAAGGAGCTGGCCGACAACGCACAAACCGTCGCCTACATCGACCAGCTCGCCGCCACCTTGGGTGAGCTCGCGCCCCTGGACGGGATCGGCGAGGGCGCGTTCTACACCCGCAACCGCTCCATCGTGGCTCGCAAGGACAACAAGGTGTTGCTGGTCGATGTGTCCGCGCTGCCGCCCAACTTCGGCAGACCGCCGGCCCCGCCTGCCGCCACCAGTCGCATCATCGCCACCGTGATCATGGGCTGCTGGTCAGGCGACTAGACAAACTCTAGAGCTGCTCCGGACGTCAGGCCGATTCGCTCGGGACCGTCTCCTGCCGGGACCAGCGCCCGCCGACCAACGTCCACAACCCGTCGAGGGCGTCGCTGATCGACTGCGCGGACAGCTCCTCGGCCTTTCCGTTGTGCTCGATGATCGCCAGGGCGACGGTCGTGGCGGTGAACTCCTGCTGGGCACCTGGCATCACGTCCCGCTGGTCGGCGGTGACGACCTGGGAGGTCAGTTCGAAGGCCCTGCTCGCCATCTCGTCCGAGGACGGCAGCTCGTCGAAGTGAATGCCCGACTCGGCCTCGCTCATGGCCAGGGCGAAACCGCCGTAGATTCCCCGGAACACTCTGATGCTGTCGACCTCAGCCATGACCACCGCTTTCACCGGCGCCCAGCCGAGCGTGAGTGCCAGGCGGCGAGCTTGGCCAATACGACGCAGGAGGGCGGAACGTCAGGACCCCAAGATCATATCGTGCGTGCCGGGCGGAACTACCGTCCACTCTACCGGCCGTCACCGGCCGCTACTGGCAGCGCCCTCGCCACGCGCTCAGGGCATCTCAGGGTGTGGACAAGCATGGGTATCCGGCCGCGGACCGGAATCTTCCCGGCCGCGGCCCCGTTGAGCTGTCCATGAGCGTTTACGACTTCTCTGTCAAAGCCGCCGACGGCAGCACCCAGGATCTCGATGCGTACAAGGGCAACGTGCTGTTGCTGGTCAACGTGGCGAGCAAGTGCGGTTTCACGCCCCAGTACGAAGGTCTGGAGGCGCTGTACCAGGACACCAGGGACCGCGGTGTGCAGGTCCTCGGGTTCCCGTGCAACCAGTTCGGTGACCAGGAGCCAGGCACCGACGCCGACATCCAGCAGTTCTGCAGCACCACGTACAACGTCACCTTCCCGGTGCTGAGCAAGGTCGACGTCAACGGCCCGGACGCGGACCCGCTCTACACCTACCTGCGCACCGAGGCCCCCGGCGACTTCGGCCCGGACAACGGATTCCTGTTCCAGCACGTCCAGAAGACCCGCCCCGAGGCGATCGGCACCGACGAGGTCAAGTGGAACTTCACCAAGTTCCTGGTCGGCCGCGACGGCAACGTCATCCGCCGCTACGAGTCCACCGCCACCCCGGAGGACATCCGCTCCGACCTGGACGCCCTGCTCACCGCCTGAGCGGACCGCGATGGGAGATCCAGTGGTCTACCAGCCGGGTTCCCCGCGGTTCGTGACCGATCCGTACCCGGCTTTCGACACGCTGCGCGCCGGTCCGCCCGCGCTGTACGACGACGCCACGCGGCAGTGGGTGGTGTCCCGGTACGCGCTGGTGGACCGGCTGCTACGGGACCGCCGCCTCGGCCGCACCTACCTGCACGTCGCCGACCACGCGGAGTTCGGCCGCCCCCCGGAACCGGCGTACCTGGCGCCGTTCTGGGCCACCATCCGCAACGGCATGCTGGACCGCGAGCCCCCGGACCACACCCGGCTGCGGCGGCTGGTGTCCGCCGCGTTCACCGCCCGCCGGGTCGAGCAGCTCGTCCCGCGCATCGCCACGCTGGCCGGTGAACTGGTCGACGAGCTGCTCGACGCGGGTTCGGACGGCTCCCCCGTGGACCTGGTCGCGGTGCTCGCCGAACCGCTGCCGGTGACCGTGATCGCGGAGCTGCTCGGTGTCCCCGAGTCCGACCGGTCACTGCTGCGGCCGTGGTCGGCGGCGATCTGCCGGATGTTCGAGCTGGACGCGGACCGGGCGGACGGGATGGCGGCGGCGGCGGCCTGCGCGGAGTTCGGTGACTACCTGCGCCGGCTCGCCGCGACGCGCCGGGCCACCCCCGCCGACGACCTGCTCACCGCGCTCACCCAGGTCGCCGATGCCGACGGCGGCCGGCTCTCCGAGGACGAGCTGGTGGGCACCTGCGTGCTGCTGCTGAACGCCGGTCACGAGGCGACGGTCAACGCCACCGGCAACGGGGTGTGGGCGCTGCTGCGTCATCCTGAGCAGCACGCCCAGCTGCGTGCCGACCCGGCCGCGCTGCTGGCTCCGGCGGTCGAGGAGATGCTGCGCTACGACTGCGCGACGCCGATGTTCGAGCGCTGGGTGCTGAACGACGTCACGATCGGCGACGGGACCGGCGGTACGGAGGCCGTCGAGGTGGCCAGGGGCGCGGAGCTGGCCCTGCTGCTCGGCTCGGCGAACCGCGACCCGGCGGTGTTCGCCGACCCGGACCGGTTCGACGTGTCCCGGTCACCGAACCCGCACCTCACCTTCGGGGCCGGCATCCACTTCTGCCTCGGTGCGCCGCTGGCCAGGAGAGAGCTGGCCGCCAGCGTCGGTGCACTGGTGCGGCGGGTCCCGAAGCTGGCGGCGGCGGCGGAACCGGCCTACAAACCCGGCTTCGTGGTGCGCGGGCTGCGGTCGTTGCCGGTCACGGTGCGCTGACCCCTCTCGAGGGGCCGAGCGCGCAGCGAGCTGGTGATCAGCAGGTTCAGCGCGGTCAGCACCCGCTTGACCCGCTCCGGCGTCGAATGGAAGCCGGAGTCCATCGCCAGCCCCCAGAGCAGGTCGACGAGCACCTGGGCGAGATCGTCCGGCACGACGGCCGCCTCGATCTCACCGCTGCGTCTGCCCTCCTCGAGGCAGTCGACGAAGTACTGGCGCACCTGCGCGAACTGCCGCTGGGACCCCTCGCGCAGCCCGGTGTGCCGCGCCGCGTCGAGCGTGGAGGTGACCCAGAACCGGACGAACGTGCTGTCCGAGTCGTTCACCCGGATCGCGGACTCGAACAGCCCGAAGATCCGCTCCGCCGCCGGCCGGTCCGCATCGGGCAGGTTGCTCATGATCTCGACCAGCGCGTCCTGCTGGATCGACCTGAACGCGGCCCGGTGCAGCTCGATCTTGCTCGGGTAGTAGTTGGCGATGGCGTTGCGGGTCAGGCCCGCCTCCCGGGCGATCTCCTCCATCGTCGCCCGGTCGAACCCGGTGTTGCTGAACACCGTGCGGGCGCCGCGCAGGATGCGGCGGCGGGTCTCGACACCGTCGGACCCGGGCGGTCGACCTCGCCGCGACTGAGCCTCAGTCATGCACCCGACCCTACGGTCCGGCCCCTCATCTGGTGACAAAGGGACATCCCCGTGCAAGGATATGCCAGGATATGGCACGCCCGCCATATAGTGTCCGACGTCGGAGGCGGCCCATGCGGGCACTCGTGATCGGCGGCACCGGCTCGACGGGTGTCGACGTGGTCCGCGGCCTGGTGGAGCGGGGCCACGACGTGCGGCTGCTGCACCGGGGCGTGCACGAGCCGGCCGGACTCCCCGACGTCCCGCACGTGCACGCGGACCCGCACTTCGCGGAGAGTCTGACCGAGGCAGTCGGCGACGAGTCCTTCGACGTGGTGCTCGCGATGTACGGCCGGGTCAAGGTCATCGCGGACGTGTTCGCCGGGCGTACCGGGCACCTGGTCGGCGTCGGCGGCGTCCCGGCCTACCGGGGCTGCCTCGAGCCGGACACGGTCACACCGTTCGGCATGCGGGTGCTGGCCAGGGAGGACGGGCCGCTCTCCGACGAGCACGCGCACGTCCCCAAGTTCGCCAGGCCGATCATCGCCGCCGAACGCGCGGTGTTCGCCAAGCGGGCCGAGGGTGCCTACCGCGCCTCCTACGTCCGGTTCCCGGCGATCTACGGGGCGCGCAGCCTGGTGCCCTGGGAGTGGTCGGTGCTGAAGCGGGTCCAGGACGGGCGGCGCCAGATGATCCTGCCCGACGACGGGCTCGGCATCATCTCCCGCTGCGCCGCCCGCAACGCCGCCGAGGTGATCCTCAAGATCGTCGACAGGTCGGCCGTCGCCGACGGACAGGTGTACAACGTCGCCGACGACGACCAGTTCTCCATCCGCCAGTGGGCCGAGACGGTGGCCGGTCTGCTCGGCGCGGAGCTGGAGTTCGTCGGGATCCCGTCGGTAATGGCGCCGTCCGCGCTGGTCGAGCTGTACCCGCCGACCGGGCGCCCGCACATGCTGCTGGACGCCACCAAGGCCAAGGTCGAGCTCGGCTACCGGCAGGTGATCAGCGCGCACGAGGCGATGCGCCAGACGCTGGACTGGTTCACCGAGAACCCGGTGACGCCGGAGGCCTACCCGATGTACCCGGCCAAGTTCGACTACCCGCTGGAAGACCGGCTGATCGCCGCCTACGCCGCCGCCATCGGCTGGGTGCACGAGCAGGCACCCGACGAGGCACCGCCCACCGCGCACCCGATGCCGCACCCCAAGACGCCCGCGCTGGCCCGCGACGAACGGGGCCGCTGATGGCCCGGCCGGCCGAAGAGGTCCGGCAGACCGGTCAGCGCGCGACCGACTGGGTCGACTACAACGCCCGGCGCTACCCGAACGAATCCGCCCTGGAGAGCGTCGACACCCCCGCGACGCAGACCTGGGCACAGACCGAGTACCGGGTGGCCCGGCTCGCCGGCGTGCTGGCCGAGCGGCTCGGTGTCCGCCGCGGCGACCGGGTCGCGGTGCTGGCCGAGAACGATCCGAGGGTGCTCGAGGTGCAGTTCGCCTGCTGGCGCCTCGGCGCGGTGTTCGTACCGCTGAGCTGGCGCCTCGCGCTGCCCGAGCTCGAGGCGATGCTCGCCGACGCCGAGCCCGCCGTACTCGTGCACGACGCGAAGTGGGCGGAGACCGCCTCGGCCCTGGCCGGCGCTGTCCCGGCACTGGCCTGCTGGGCCACCCCGGACGGGCCGCTGGACCTCGACGCCGCCGCCGAGCGCGCCCAGCCGAGGCCACCGTCGCCGGACAACCTGCTGGACCAACCCGCGCAGCTGCTCTACACCTCCGGCACCACCGGCCGGCCGAAGGCCGCGATCACCACCTTCAGCACGCTGATCTGGAACGCACTCAACATCGCCGGCCCGGCTCGGGTCACCGGGGCCGGCGACCGGCATCTCGCCGCGTTGCCGCTGTTCCACGCCGGCGGGCTGAACGGCGTCACCAACCCGGTCCTGCTCAGCGGGGGCTGCGCCCGCGTCGCGTCCCGGTTCGACCCCGAGCAGGTGCTCGGCCTGCTCGGCGACCCGCGCAGCGGCGTCACCCATTTCTCCGGCGCCCCGGTGATGTACCTGATGATGTCCGGCCTGCCCGGTTTCGACGGTGCTGACTTCTCCGGCATGCGCTACGGCCAGCTCGGCGGCGGTTACCTGGAGGGCGAGCTGGCCGCGCGGTACGCCGAGCGCGGGGTACACCTGCTGCCCAGCTACGGCGCCACCGAGATGGGCCCGTCCGCGACCACCATGACCGTGGCCGCCGCGCCGCACAAGATCGGCTCGTGTGGGTTCCCGGTGCAGCACACCCACCTGCGGGTGGTCGACGAGGAGGGAAACGACGTGGCGCCGGGCGAGGTCGGCGAGGCCTGGGTGCGCGGGCCGAGCATCCTGCCCGGCTACTGGCGCCGCGACCCGGCGACCGACCCGGCGTTCCACCGGGGCTGGTTCCGCAGCGGCGACGCGATGCGCATCGACCCCGACGGGTTCTGCTACCTGACCGGCCGGTTCAAGGACATGTACAAGTCCGGTGGCGAGAACGTGTTCGCCGCCGAGGTGGAGGACGTGCTGGTCGGCCATCCGGACATCGCCGAGATCGGCATCATCGGCGTCGCCGACCCGAAATGGGGCGAGGTGGGCCGCGCCGTCGTGGTGGTCCGCGGCGGCGCGGCGGTCACCGTCGACTCGATCACCGCCTTCGCCGCCGACAAACTCGCCGCCTTCAAGCTGCCGCGCAGCGTGGTGACCGTGGCGGCGCTGGACCGCAACAGCTCCGGCAAGGTCGTGAAAGGCACCCTCAAACAGAAGTACGGAGATGTGTCATGACCCAGGCACCCGAGACGGAAACAACACAGCGGGACTACCCGGCGCTGCTGCGCGAGTTCGACCTGTTCAACCCCGCGCACGAGGAGTGGAAGTACGACGCGTTCGCCTACGCGCGCGAGCACTGCCCCATCGTGCGCACCGAGGCGGGCACCGGGTTCTGGCTGATCACCCGGTACGAGGACATGCGCCGGATCCTCGAGGACCACCAGACCTTCTCCTCGGTGCAGGGTTCGCCGGCGCCCACGCCGGTGCGGCTCGGCCCGCTGGACGCCGACCCGCCCGTCCACACCGGACTGCGCAAGCTGCTCAACCCGGTGTTCTCCAAGACGTTCTCGCTGCGCTTCGAGGACGAGATGCGCGCCAACTGCCGGATGCTGATCGACAGCTTCATCGACAACGGCCGGGTCGAGATCCTCGGCGAGTTCGCCGGCCCGTTCGTCAGCCGCACCCTGGCACGGATGGTCTTCGACGAGGACGACCAGGACAAGATGGCGGCGGCCATCCACGTCACGGACGCGGTCACCGAGGAGGGCACCCCGGAGGCGTTCTTCAACCTCGCCATGCTCTCCGCGGCGTACCTCGCGGCCGCGCTGGAGAACCCGCCCGAGCGCGAAGGGGTGCTGCGCGCGCTGGTGACCGGTGAGATCGACGGCAAGCCGGTGCCCGAGGAGGAGGCCCTGGGTTCGCTGAACGTGATCTTCCTCGGCGGCCTGGACACCACCCGCTCGTCCATCGGCAACATCGTGATGCAGATGGCGATGCACCCCGAGCTCGAGCAGCGGGTGCGCAACCCCCGGTGGGTCCGCAGCGACATGGACGAGTTCATCCGGCAGCAGGCCCCGGTCTGCACCTTCGCCCGCAATGTCACCCGCGACGTCGAGGTGGGCGGCATCCGGATGAAGGAGGGCGACCGGGTACTCATCCGGTTCGACTCCGCCAACCGCGACGACAAGAAGTTCCCGAACGGCTCACAGCTGCAATTCGAACCGCCCCGGGGCGGCAACGCGGGCTTCGGTCTCGGTATCCACCGGTGCCTCGGCGCGCACCTCGCCCGGGTGCAGATCGCCATCGCGTTTGACGAGCTGCTCGCCCGGGTCACCAACTTCCGGCTCGAGTGCGCGCCCGAGGACATCGTCTGGAAGCCCGGCATCGCCAACGCGCCGGACCGGATTCCCGTGACCTTCGACAAGGTCTGCTGAAAGGACCTGGCACGCAATGACCTCTATGTGGGAGCGCTACCGGGACATGCTGGGGATCAGCCATCCGATCGTGCAGGACGGGATGGGACCGCAGCCGACGACGATGCTCGCCACCGCCGTGTCCAACGCCGGCGGCCTCGGCTCGATCAGCAGCCCGAGCATCGTCAACACCTCGGAGACATACCTCAGGGACGGTTTCCGGGCCGCGATCGAGTACATCGCCGCACACACCGACGCACCGTTCGCGGTCAACGTCCCGGTCGGCCGGGTCGCCTCCGGCGAGCTGCTGCCGGTGAGCGAGACGTGTATCTCCGAGGCGATCGCGGCCAAGCGCGACGGCGGCAAGGTGGGCAACCAGCTCGTCGCGCTGACCACGTCGGCCGGCTACCCCGGTGAGTTCATCGCCACGATCCAGGCCGCCGGGCTGATCCACCAGGCCAAGGTCGGCTCAGTGCGGCATGCGATCAAGGCCCGGGACGCCGGGACCGACGTCATCATCGCCTCCGGCTACGAGATGGGCGGGCACACCCACGTCAACGGCGTGCACACGATGGTGCTCGCCCCGCAGGTCATCGAGCGGCTGAACTGCCCGGTGATCGTTTCCGGCGGGCTGTGCGACGGGCGCGGCCTCGCGGCGATGCTGGCCATGGGCGCGGCCGGGATCGCCATGGGCACCCGGTTCATCGCCACCGTCGAGCACGAGTGGCACGAGCGCTACAAACAGCGCGTCGTCGACACCCCCGAGTGGGGCGACCAGGTCTTCCAGGGTGTGTACGCACCGTGCCGGGGACTGAAGAACCCCGGGCTGGAGAAGCTGCCCGAGGCGTTGCGCAGCAAGACCCCGGACGAGTTCCAGGAGTGGGAGGAAGGCGAGATGCGCCGCGCCATGCGGGAGGGCGATATCGAGAACGGCCTACTACCGGGCGGGCAGGTCGCGGCCGCGCTGACCGACATGCCGACGGTCGCCGAGCTGATCGAGCGGATCGTGCGCGACGCGGCGGATCTGCTCGGCGGCGCAGCGGCCACCGCCGAGCAGCTCAGGCTGGGCCGCGTGACTACCGCCGCGTGACTGCCGCCGCCGGCAGGTAGGGCGCGCCCGGTCTACGTCGCCGCGCGGGTGCCGTACCCGGACGGGACGCTGTCGGTCACCTCGTAGCGCGGTCCCCCGTCCAGCTCCTCGGCCCGGATCGCCTTCAGCAGCATGGTCGTGTTTGCCACGAACTGGAGAATGAAGACGAACGCCGGGATCCAGATGACGAAGATTCCGCTCCAGGCGAGTGGCCCCGTCTTGAAGAACGGCAGTGCGAGCGCCGGGGTGAACAGGATCGGCGCCCAGATGTTCACGTAGGCCAGCCAACGGGGGAACACCGGCACGCGTCTCTTGTCACTGAAGATGGCGAAGGCGAACGCGAAGTTCTGCGTCATGAACGGCGGCCACGGCATGACCAGGATGATCCAGCCCAGGTCGTTGAGCAGTTGCGTCATGTCCGGCGACCGGTCCGCGCGGAATGCGGTGGCGGCAAACAGCATGGCCGGCAGCATGAAGGTGAACACCCCGGCCGCTCCCCCGGCAAGCTGTGCATAGGTCACCGAGTGGTGCACACCGTGCATCCGGCGCATCTGTCCGGAGATGACGGCGGTGTAGGCCACGTAGAACATCCCGCTGACGAGCATCGCGCCGGCGCCGAACCGGATTCCGGCGGTGTGGCTCTGGTAGTGCGCGGCCACCTCCGCCGCCGACAGGCTCGGTGACAACGGCGGGATGAAGCCGGCGAGGGCGAAGGCCCCGAAGAACAGCGCGACGCAGATGACGCCGCTCCAGGCACAGACACGTTGGAAGGTCAGCTGCGGATTCATCGGGATTCCTCGCTCCGATCAGGTCTTCTCGAACTCGCGGGACAGGGCGGGCCGTGCCGGCGGGGTGCTGTCACCCAGCTGCCGGGTACGGCCGAGGATGAAGCGGGACAGCGCGTCGAGGATCACCAGGCCGATCAGGCAGGACAGGACCGCGCAGGCCCAGCGCACCAGCTCGCTCGCACCGGGGGTGTGCAGCGCCGTGTAGACCGGCAGGCCGACCGCGATGCTGCACGCCGCGTCGGCCACCACCGGCCCGGTCGTATTGATCATCAGCCAGTACAGCGGGAACCCCGCGATCGACATCGGCACGTCCCCGACCGGGTAGTACGTGTACAGCTCGGCCCGCAGCAGCGGCAGCTCGATCAGCAGGTCGAGCACGAACGTGATGGCGATGCCGGCCCAGAACGCGCGCAGGGTGAACTGGAGCTTCTGGAGCTCGCGCAGCAGCAGCCAGGGCACCGCACCGAAGAAGATGATGTACGTGGGCAGCCCCCACATGGGGACCGGCCCGATCGTGTCGATGACGGTGTTCTGTCCCGGGCGCGGGTGCCACACCAGTCCGAGGATGTCGTCGACCGGTTCGTTGAACAGTGCGATCGCACCACCGGCGAGCAGGACCAGGCTGAGCGGGGTGCGCCGCCGGACAAGCTCGACCACCGCGAGGAGCCCGAGGCCACCGGCCACCACCCAGAGCACCGCGTCCGCCCACAGGTGTGCCGTGAGCGGGAAGGCCATCCCGTCCGACCCGTGCGGCGCGTTGAAGTCGCTCGGCGTGATCCGCACCTTCACCCGACCGCCGGGGTGGCCGCGACCGGGCTGGCCAGTGCCCGCAGCAGCTCGCGGGCGGCGCGCTCGCCCGCGGTGGTGGCGGTGTTGACGTTGCCCGACGAGTTGTACGAGCCCGCGAGGTGGATGCGGCTGGTGAGATCGCGCGACGCGTGGAAGCGCCCGAGCTCCTTGTACAGGCCGGGGTGGCTGTACACGAGCACCGGGAACCAGCGGTTGACGCGGCTGAACTCGATGTCGGCGCCGAGCCCCGGGATGACCTTCTCCGCGTCCGGCAGGACGTCGGCGAGGATCTCCTCGTCGGTGGCCTCCATGTGGTCGACCGCCCACTGGTTCATCATGAACAACGACACCAGGCCCTTGCCCTCAGGTGCCCTGCCGGGTGCCTTGTTGTGCTCGAGGATCACCGCGAACAGGCCGTCGGACACCGGTTGCGGCACCACCACGAACGACGCCGGGCACTCCGGGACCCGCCTGAGCGCGAGGTTGATCGACATCGTCGAGGTGTAGTTGAGGTCGCGCAGGAACTTCGCGCGGTGCGGGTCGAGCTGCGGGACGATGTCCGGCACCCAGTTGCCCATCGCGCTGACCACCGCCCCGGCGCCGGTCTCGGTGTGCTCGCCGTCCGGGCCCTGGTAGGTGACGCGGACGCAACCGTCCGCGGTGTCTTCTCTGACCTCCCGGACCGTGCAGTTCAGGCGCACGTCCTTCAGCCCGGCCGCGAGCCGCCGGGGGAACGACGAGTAGCCGTCGCGGAACGCGAACAGCTTGGTACCGAGCACCTTCTGCCACAGGAAGAAGAACTCCACGACGGAGATCATGTTGCCGGGCACACCGGCCCCGCCGCGCACCGTGGGCTCGATCAGGTAGTCGTAGAGCTCGCCGTCGAGACCGCGCCGCCGGCAGTACTCCTCGGGTGTCTCGACATCGTACTCGCTGGCCAGCGACAGGTCCTCGTAGCTGAGCAGCTTCCGCAGCTTGAAGGTGTCGATCGCGAGGCGCGCCACCTTGAGCTTGGAGCACAGCGACAGCAGCTTGGTGCGCGCCGCGTCCAGCGCGAGCCGGTTCGCGCGCAGGTAGTGCATCTCCTCGCCGCGCATGAAGCCCATCAGCGAGCTCGCCGGGATCAGCTCGTCGGCCATCCCGACGTCGCGGACGAGCTGCATGACGCTGTCGTACGCCTCGGGCAGGATCGTCGTGCCGGCCTCCATGAGGAAGCCGTCCCGCTCGACCGAGAGCAGCTGCCCGCCGACCCGGTCTCGCGACTCCAGGACGACAACGTCCCGACCGGCCTCCTGCAGTCGCCACGCGGCGGCGAGACCCGAGGGTCCGGCTCCCACGACGAAGATCGGACCTGGATTAACCATACATCGTACGGTATCAAACGTTCTGTCCGGCCAGCAAACACTGTGTTCGATGGTCCATACAGGGTGTACGGCGCAGTTGTACACTGCACAGGTGGATTCTTCCGCCCCTAAGCCGTTCCAGGTCTCCCGCCCGCAGCGCCGGACCATGCTCAGCCGACACTTCAGTTCGATCGTGGAGAATCTGGTCGGCTCCGGCGACTCGTACGCCGAACTGAGCGTCGAACGCATCATCACCGCCGGCGGAATTTCCCGCTCGACGTTCTATTCCTATTTCGACGACAAGGGCGACCTGCTCGTCGCCATGGCCCGGGACGTGATCGGCGACCTCGTCGGCGTCGGCCATGCCTGGTGGGACCTGTCCCCCGACGCGACCAAGGCGGACCTGCGCAGGGCACTGCGCCTCCCCATCAACACCTACCGGGCGCACCGCACGATCTTCGGCGCCGTCGTCGAGACCGCGGCGTACGACGCCCGGGTGCGCGAACAACAACAGTCACTCATCGACCAGGTCGTCGCCTCATTGGCCGACCACATTGCGGCGGCCCAGAAGGCGGGCACCGCCGATTCCACGATCGACCCGAAGCGCGGCGCCCAATGGACGGTGTGGATGCTCGAGCACGGGCTGTACCAACTCGTCAGCTCGGCCGACGAGACCGAGGTCGAGCAACTTCTGGATGCGGTCACCGACATGATCTGGCGCATCTTCTATGCCGGCTACCGGCCCGAGGTCGGCTGACCCGCCGGTCAGCTGATCTTCTCGAAGCGGGCGGTGACGTCGGGATACTCGTCCCGGACCGCACGTTTGGAGATCTTGCCGCTGGGCAGCCGGGGCAGTGGCTCCTCGCGGAGCACCACGTAGCGGGGCACCTTGTAGTCGGCCAGCTGGGCGCGGCAGGTCCGGATCAGCTCGGCCACGCTGACCGGCTCGGTGTCAGATCCGCTGGCCGACCCCGTGACGCTGACGATCGCCGCCGGTGTCTCGCCGAAGCGCTCGTCGCTGGCCGCGATCACCGCCACCTCGCTCACGCCGGGATGGCGACCGATCACGGCCTCGATCTCGACCGGTGAGATGTTGATGCCGCCGGAGATGATCAGATCCTTCATCCGGTCGACGAAGGTCAGCCGCCCCTGCGCGTCGCGTACGCCCAGGTCACCGCTGTGCAACCAGCCGTCCCGCACCGCCAGCGCGGTCGAGTCCGGGTCCTCCCAGTAGCCGACCGTCATGCCGGGGCCGCGCATCAGGATCTCGCCAGCCTCACCGGGTGGACACTCGGTTCCGTCCGCGCGGACCACCTTGAGGTCGGTGAAGACCGAGCCGCTGCCGCACGAGCCGGGATACTCGGCGGCCTCGCTGGGCCAGGTGGCCGTGGCGATGCCGCCGACCTCGGTCATGCCGTAGATCTGGCGCAGCGCCACGCCCTTCTCCGCCCAGGCCGCCAGCAGCGGCATCGGAACCGCGGCACCGCCGACCACCGCGGTGCGCAGCTGGGACAGGTCGGCACCGGCGAACTCGGGCGCCCTCGCCAGCGCCTCGAAGATCAGCGGCACCCCGAAGATCACCTGAATCTTGAACTCGTCGAGCCGGCGCACCGCCCTGGACGGGTTCAGGTCCGGCTCCACGACGAGCGTGCCGCCGAGCACCGTGGACATCACCAGGCCCCAGACCAGGCCGGGGGTGAAGCACAGCGGCAGCAGCAACAGACTGCGGGCGCCGGGACGCAACCCCTCCTCCACGAGCGACGCCTCGAACACGATGTCCAGCAGGGTCCGGTTGGTGCAGATCACACCCTTGGACAGCCCGGTCGAGCCACTGGTGAACAGGATCGCCACCGGTTCGTCCGGCTCGCGGTCCAGCCGGAAGTCCTCGTCCCCGGCACCCACCCGCAGGTCGGCCACCGCGTCGAAACCGGTCACCGAGAACCGGGCACCGAGCTCGGCGACCTCCTTCAGCGCGGCCTCCCGTGTCGCCTCGGCGAGGACCGCGGTGGCCCCCGACTCCTCGATCAGCTTGTGCAGCTCGACCGGCACCAGCCGAGGGTTCAGTGGCACCAGCACCGCGCCGGCCTTGATCACGCTGTACGCGGCGGCCGTCCACTCCAGGCTGTTGCCGCCGAGCACGCCGATCCGGTCCCCCGGCCGCACTCCGCTTTCCACCAGCCGCCGGGCCACCCGCCCGGACCAGTTGCGCAGCTCGCGGTAGGTCAGCTGGTCCTCGCCGAGGACGACCGCCGGCTGGTCACCCTTGGTCCGCGCCCACCAGTTGAGCGCCGATGCGACCGATGTGGCCATGTGTCTCCTCAGGCTGTGTGCCGGGTGTGGCGGCGGGGCCGCTCAGAGTGTCGACTCGGAACCGAACAGGGTGGCGCTGACCAGCGGTGCCATCGGCCCACCGAGCAACAGCGAGACGTCGGCGCCGGGGACCTGGTTGCTGGAGGTACCGCGGATCTGGCGCACCGCCTCCACCGCGAGGCCGATCCCGTGCACGAAGCCCTCGGCGATGTTGCCGCCGGCGGTGTTGATCGGCAGCCGGCCCGATGGCGCGGTCAGGTTCTCCAGCGTCATGACGGCGCCGGCGTCGGGGCCGGTGGGGCACATCCCGAAGTCGATCAGCGACGCGACCGCGGGCCCGCTGAAGTTCTCGTAGACCTGCACGACGTCGACCTCACCCGGCTTCACCGCCGCCTGCGCCCACAGCCGCTCCACCAGGGCCGGATGGAACCCGGCGCTGGTGTACGCGTCGTCGTTCTCCACCGACTCCGACCAGCCGGGACCCGCGCCCTGGACCCCGGACAGCACGTACGCGGGGTGGCCCGAGTACTCCGGCACCCGGTCGGCGGCGACCACCAGCAACGCGCCGGCGCCGTCGTTCTCCCGCGAGCAGTCGTAGAGCCGGAACGGTTCGGACACGATCCGCGCGTCGGCGTACTGCTCGGCGCTGAGCGGGCGCCCGTAGGCCACCGCCTCCGGGTTGTTCTGGGCATGGTGGTAGTCGGCGAGTACCAGTGCCCGCAGCGCCGAGGCCGGCACCGCGTCCACCTCCAACAGACGCTGGGTGCGCAACGCACAGACCTGTACCGGGGTGAGCACACCGTGCGCGCTGAGCAGCGGAGGGAAGTGGCCCTTGCCGTAGCTCTGCCGGCCGTCGTCGGCCTCGCTCAGGCCGCGGTAGACGATCACCCGCTCGGCCTGCCCGCTGATCACCGCGGCGGCGGCCGCATTGACCGCCGCCGCCACACCTCCCCCGCCGCCGCCCCACACCAAACTCGACCAGCGCACCTCGTGGACCCCGAGCGCGGCGCCGACGGCGAGCCCCTCGGTGCTGTCGTTCGCGTAGGAGACGAAGCCGTCGACATCGCGCGGGTCGACGCCGGCATCCGCGCAGGCGTCCAGGACCGCCTGCAGGGTGAGCTGCAGCGATGAGTGCGGGCTGGTGCCGCGCTCGTAGAAGCTGGTGTTGCCGACGCCCACCACGGCGGCCGCGCCGCGCTGCCCGGTCACGACTGCGACCAGCGCAGCAGCGGCCAGCCCTGGCCGTCCGCCGGTTCGTCGAAGTCGCCCTTGACCGGCTGCCCGATGCGGACCGTCGCCGCGTCGGAGTCGCGCAGCACGCCGAGCACCCGGCGCCCGCCCGCCTCCGGCAGCTCGACGAGGACCACCACGTAGGGCAGGTGGCCGCTCAGCTCCGGTGTGAACGGCTGCCAGGTGCGGGTCCAGGAGTACACCGTGCCGGCCGGCGCCACGGCGGGCCAGCGCAGGTCGGTGCTGTAGCAGTTCGGGCACATCGGGCGCGGCGCCCAGATCCACCGCTGGCAGCCACCGCACCGCTGGATCCGCAGCTCACCAGCGCGCAGGCCCTGCCAGTGCGGTGCGTCCAGGCCGCCGTCGGAGGGTCCCCCGGTCGGCGGCCTCGGCGGGGTCTCCGGGAGGTTGCGCACGTGGTGCACCCGCCAGCCCTCCGCCAGCCGCACCCACCGCGAGCGCAGCAGGATCGCGGCGCCGCCGGCCGCGCGGTAGCGGATGAAGGCGGTCACCGAGCCGTCCGGCTCGGCCACCAGCCGCCGCACCTCCGACGACTCCAGGTCGACGGGCAGGGACGCCGACGCCGCCAGCTGGCCGATCCGGTCCGGGCGGAAGTCGGCCATCGTGGCCCGCAGGTCGCCGGCCGCGACCGCCCGGCCGTGCCGCTCGACCAGGTCGGCTATGTCGGGCGGCAGAGATCCGATGACCTCGACTGGCATCGCGGTGGCTCCTCGCTGAGTGGTGGCGTGGCGGCGGTTCGGGGACGGCGGTGTGGGGTGGCTCGGCTCGCTAGGGCACCTCGTAGAGGCAGTCGGTCCGATCGTGCAGGAAGCCCAGCTGCCGGCAGTCCCGCACCAGGTCCTCGTCGTCGGGGTCGAGGGTGATCGCGGCGATCCGCAGCCCCTTGTCCCGCAGCGACTCCAGCGCCGCGACCAGCAGGTCCGTCCCGGTCCGGCCGTCGGTGTGCCCGGGGTGCACCACCATCTCGGTGATCCGCCCCGCGACGCCGTACTCGGTGCGCTGCCCCGCGTCCGGGTCGACCGACACGGCCCCGCGCAGCTCCCCGGCCCCGGGCGCGCTACCGGTCGCGGTACCGGCTCCGGGCGCCACGAACAGATAGCCGTCCCGGTCCGGGCCGGGCGACCGGCCGGCGGCGGCGAGCAACCGGGTGAGCGCGGCACTGTCGGTGTCGGGGTCGAAGGCCCGGACCCCGGTGGCGGAACCGGAGACGGAACCAGAGCCAGAGCCGATCTCCCGGCCGGCCCGCAGCGGCATCGACAGCTGCCATTCCCGGCGGGTGCGGCGTACGCCCCAGCGGTGCAACCGCCGGGCCATCCGGTCGGCGGCCGGGTGGTCGCCGCGCGCCCAGCCGCGCAGCGCGCACACCCCGGTACCGGCCCAGCCACGGGCCGCGCGCACGTCAAGGCCGAGCTGCTCGAACAGCATCGTCGCGATCCCCCGGGACCGTAGCTCCGGGCGCACCACGAACCGCACCAGGCCCTCGCCGCCCGCGCCCGCCTCGAGCCGCAGGTAGGCGGCGAGCGTCGGGACCCCGGTGACCCGACGTCCGTCGCCGGGCCGCTCGTCGGGCACCAGCCACACCAGCAGGTGCGTCGCGCCGGCGATGTCCGGCTCGTCGGCGGTCACCTTCGGGAACCCGGCCTCGTCGTCCTCGGCGGCCGCGTCCGCCAGCATCCGGCGAAGGTCGCACACGTCATCCGGTGCGGTGCCGGCGTACCACCGGTAAGTGATCACCTGAGCGCTCCGATCCCGCCGGTGGCGCCCCCGCTCAGGGGGTCTCCTGGGTGAGCCGCCGGAGCTCCCGGTGGAAGACGTGGTTGGCGATCTCGTTGCGCCCCAGCAACATCGGCCCGGCGCTGGCGCTCTCCATGCCGCTCTGCGAGCCGCGCAGCAGCGGGAAGTCCTCCTGGTGCAGCACGGCCAGCAGGATCTTCCAGTTCTTCGCCCACAGCCGCGACCAGGACTCCTCGTCCATCCCGCTGTCCTCGACCTTCGGCACGATCAGCCGCATCTCCATGCGCGACCGGCCCGGGTCCTTCGGGTGCGGGCGGAACGTGAGCAGCTGGAAGTGGTCGGGCTGGCGCAGCAGCGTGCTGTTCGGCATCAGGAAGTGCGTCTCGATCACGTCCTTGGCCAGGCTCCGGTCGCCCGGGTCCTCGTCGATCCACCGGTCGATGGTCTTGCGCGGTGCGATGAACCGGCAGTGCCGACCGAAGTCCTCGAACGCCTGGACGTTCGTGTGCACGTGCTTGGCCGCCGTGTTGGGGTGCGCGTACTGGATGTGATAGCCGTCCAGGAAGGCATCCTGCATGATCTTCCAGTTCACCGGCTCCTCGAAGCCCTCGGCCTGGAACGCGACCAGGTCCGCCAGGCCGTACTGGGCCAGCACGCCGTCCATGTCGGGGCCCAGCCAGTCGGCCACGTCGATGTCCGCGTCCGCGTCGTCGACCAGCCAGATGAAGCCGTGCCGTTCCTGCGTGGGCAGCTCGACAAGGCCGTGGTCGGCGCGGTCGATCTCACCGAAGGTCGACCCTCGGGTGACCGTGCGCAGCGAGCCGTCGGTGTCGTAGGACCACCGGTGGTACCCGCAGGAGAACAGCCGGCAGCGGCCCTTCTCCCGTTCCTCGAGCAGGGCGCCGCGATGGCGGCACAGGTTGACGAACGCCTTGACCCCGCCGTCCTTCTGCCGAACGACAATGATCTGGTTGCGCGGCATCCGCAGCGTCAGGAAGTCCTGGGGCTCGGGCAGCTCCGAGGTGTGCGCGACGATCGAGGGCACTCGACCGAAGACCAGGTCCCGCTCCCGGGCCGCGATGCCCGGGTCCGTGAAGTCGGTCGCCTCGAACGAGCCGATCGACCCGTAGTCGTCGGTGGTCTGATTCCGCAGGTGGTCCAGCGCGCGCCTGATCCTGGCCTCACGGGGGGCAATCGAGCTGGTCACGGCATCCTCCTCGGCTGGATGGGCCACTAGCTGGCCTCGCCAGGCTCGATGGCCAGCGCTCGTTCCGGGCACATCTGCACGATCAACTCCGCCGCACCGAGCAGCTCGGACGGCACCGGCCCGGCGGGCACGACAGGATCACCCACCTCGTCGCAGTCGAGCAGGTCGGGAGCCGCCCCGTAGCACAGCCCGTGACCGGCACAGGCCTGCCGATCGACCCTGAGATACGCACTCATCAGCCGTCCTCCGGGAACCGCATGGCGACGCGGGACAAGGTGCCGCCGTCCGTCGACGGCAATGTGACACCGGAGATGTACGCGGATTCGTCGGACACCAGGAAGAGCGCCGCATTGGCATTGTCGAGCAGATTCGGCGGGCGGTTCAGCTTGAGCGGAATGGGCGAGGCCGCCGGGTCCCACGGGCCCTGGACCTCCTCGTAGGACTGCCCCACCACCGGTGCGCCCGGCTCCATCAGGAAGTTGGGCGACATCCCGTGCGTCGGCGCCACCGCATTGACCCTGATTCCGTACTTGCCGAGGTCCAGGGACAGCGCGCGGACCATTCCGTTCACGCCGGCCTTCGTGGCGGAGTAGGGCGCAATGCTGTGATGAGCCACCGTGGCTGCCGCCGACGAGGTCACCAGGATGACGCCGCCGCCGTTCGCCCGCAGCGCCGGCACCGCGTGCTTGGCACACAGGAACGGGCCGGTCAGGTTGACCGCGACGACCTTGTTCCAGTCCTCCAGGGTGAAGTCCTGGAACTCGACGTGCTCGCCGCCGAGCACCGACGGCACCCCGCCGCGGGAGACGATGCCGGCGTTGGCCCACATGATGTCGAGCTTGCCGAACTCCGCGACCGCGGTCGCCACGGTGCGGGCGACGTCGGCCTCCACAGTGGTGTCCGCCTCGACAGCGACAGCGGTGCCACCCTGCTCGGCCACCAGCTTCACGGTGCCCTCGGCGCGGTCGAGCAGGATGTCCATCACCACGACGCGAGCACCCTCGGCGGCGAACAGCTGAGCGGCCTGGCGGCCGAGCCCCGAACCGGCCCCGGTGATGACGGCTACTTTGCCCTCGAGCCTCGGCATGGCAGTTCCCTCCGACTTGAGCGGCGCGCACGCGATCCCGCCCACTCCGGACGGTTACGCAAGCTAGATCCGTTAAGTGCGGGAAAACCGAATTCGGTTCCCGGAATGAAATAACCTTATACCTTTAGGCAATGGTGGTCAACCACACCCGGCGGACTGCCCGGAACCTCTTCCTCCGAGCGGTCCTCCGCACGCTCGCCACCAGTGGAGTCCGCTTCCCTCCGACGTGCTGCATACTTCGGCCATGCCCCGCAATACACCGCCCGCACTGAGCCGCCGGGTAATCGTCGAGACCGCCCTCGCGATCATGGACCAGGACGGTTACGGGGCATTCAGCATGCCCAAGCTGGGCGATGCGCTCGGCGTGCGGACACCGTCGCTCTACCACCACTTCCGGGACCGCGCGGACATTCTGGTGGAGGTCGCCAAGGTCGTGGTCCTGGAGACCGAGGTCCCGCACCGGCGCGCGGACGCGCCGTGGACCGACTACTTCGTCGAGCTGTCGGTGAACTTCCGCCGGACCATCCTGCGGCACCACAACACCGCCGCGGTCCTGGTCCAGTTCCTGCCCCGCGACGTGCTCGCGCCGCTGTACGAGACGGCGGCGCTGATCCTGGCCGAGGTGCCGACCGTGCCGCTGTCGGCGCACGTGCTCATCCTCGACGGCCTCGAGCGCCTCACCATCGGCACCGCGCTGATCGAAGCGTCCCGGCCGTCGCACGGGCCCGACACCGCCTTCCCCAACGTGGACCCCGACGCGCACCCGCAGTTGGCCTCAGCGGTCGGCGCCAACGCACTCGACGCGGAACAGCTGTTCATCGAGACCATCCGCGCCTTCCTGTCCGGTGTCGAAGCGGCCGCAAAGAACGGTCACCGCTGAACCACCGCGGCGGGTCGTTCAGCGGCGACCGACCGCACCCACCGGGCGCTCAGCCGCGTCGGCGCAACGGCAGCTCGACAATGCCCCTGGCCTCGCCGGTGGCCCAGCGGATGCGGCTCTCGTCGGCCAGCTCGAAGTGGCCGAGCGCCTTCACACCGCGCTCGATCGCAATCTTGACCATCGTCTTGGCCAGGTGTGAGCCCAGGCAGCGGTGCGGCCCCATGCCGAATCCGAGGTGCCGGTTCGGGAAGCGATCGAGCTGGATCTCGTCCGGCGACTCGAAGACCGTCTCGTCCCGGTTGCCGGCGCCCCAGAGCAGCAGCACCGGTTCGCCCTCGCGCAGCGGGCAGCCGCCCAGCTCGGTCGACTCGGTCACCGTGCGCCCCAGCGCCTGCACCGGACTGGTCCAGCGGACGAACTCCTCCACCGCCCGGTCCAGCGCGACCTCGTCGGCGAGCAGCCGCTCCCGGTCCTTCGGGTGCTGGGCCAGGTAGTAGAAGGCGCCGGAGATCGCACTGGCCGTGGTGTCCAGGCCGCCGAACAGCAGCAGCACGATGTACATCAGGATCTCGTCGTCCCGCATCGGCCGGCCGTCCACCTCGCCGTCCAGCAGCACACTCAGCAGGTCGTCGCGCCTCGGCTCGCCTCGGCGCAGCGCGATGACCTCCGTGACCCGACCGAACATGCTCATCGCGGCCATCCCGGCCGCCTCCTCGTCGATACCGCGCAGGTGGGTCATGTCGTGGAACCACCGGCCGAGGCTCTGCCGATCCTCCGGGTCGAACCCGATGGTCCGCAGCGCCACCCGCTCCGGGAACTGGGCGGAGAACGCCTCGCAGAAGTCGAACTCCCGCCGGTCGCCGATCTCGCTCAGCAGCTGGTCCGCCAGCTCGCGGTACTCGGCCTCCTTGCGGGCGATCGCCTTCGGCCCGAGCTCGGCGTTGAGCACCTTGCGGTACTGCCCGTGCATGGGCGGGTCGATACCGACCGGGATCAGCGGCGGCAGCTGGTGAGGCGGAATCGCCACGCCCTTGGCCGACGAGAACACCGCCGGGTTGCGAGCCGCCGCGCAGATGTCGTCGTACCGGGAGATGATCCGGAAGCCGCCGTACTTCTCGCTCTTGGCGAGGCCGGCGATCCGCCGCAGCGCCGCCCACACCTGCTCCGGGTGCTCGGCGTGCTCCTGACCGAAGTGATCGAACGTCGCGGCATCGAACTCCGTCTGGTCATCGGATCTGCTCGTCGCGCTCTCGATCGTCACCTCGGGACTCCAATCCAGCTACCGGTGGGGGGCGTCGGGCACGCGGGCGGCAACCGCCACGACTGGGCGAGAACCTCAGTGTGAGTCGATGAACAAGAAACGTCAAGCGTCTCATGAGGTATGCTCTGAGCGCACCCATTGGCCGATCACGCCCGCCCTCATCATCACCGCCACCCTGTGCACGAGGAGTCCTCTGTTGGCTGGCCGACGGACCGCACGGTCGCTGCCGAATGATCCAGAGGCCGCACAGATGTCCCTGCTCAAGACCGCCGAGGAGTGCTTCGAGCGCTACGGCGTCCGGCGGGTCACGATGGATGAGATCGCGTCGGCGGCGGGGGTCTCCCGGCCCACCCTCTATCGGTACTTCGGCGATCGGGATTCCCTGATCAAAAGCATTGTCGAACACCGGGCCGGCAAACTGGTCAGCAAGGTGCACCGGTTGCTGGATGAACAGGAACGGCTCGAGGACAAGCTCGTCGCGGGCATTCTGTTCCTTGTCGACATCGGGCGTAACGACCAGTTCATCCGCGAGCTGATCCGCTCCGACAGTGACCATTTCACCAACGAGCTCATGATCGAGCAGGGCACCGCGACGGCGTTTGCCGAGGCCGTCTGGTCGCCGACCGTCAAGGCCGCCGCCGGCGCCGGCATCCTGCCGGACGACTTCGACGAGCGGATGGCCTACCGCTGGCTCACCTCGATCAACTTCATGCTCATCGGCTGGCAGGACTACGACGACCAGCCGCTGAGCTACAAGCGAGAAATGCTGCGTCGCTTCCTGGCCCCCGCCTTCCTGGGCTAGCGATCCTTGGGTGTGGAACGGCCTGAGTCGATCGGCCCGTCACCGACTGTGACTGTCGCGGCGTAGTGGCGAGCAGCGGTCCGTCGATCATGACCGCGAGCCCCGAGCGTGAGCCTCGGTCACCTCAAGTCGCCCAGCTCAGCCACCACCTCGGCGGTCCGAGGCGAAACCTCACTGGGAGAGCCCTGAACGATGCCGCTCGTCGCGAGCGGTGATCCAGTCGGATGGATGTTCAGGACGGTCCAGAGCGGCACCCTCCGCGCGACGGGCCGGGCCCTTCAATGTCGGCGACGACTGAGCTAAGGTTGTTACAACGGACGCATTATGTTTCACGTCAGTCGACGGCGCGCCAACCGCCCGCCGCACGTCCGCGATGGGAAGCAGCCACCGATGCACCAGGACAGCAAGGCAGAGATCAGGAAGCACCTCGTCGGCTTCGTCGACACCAGGACCACCGACTACGCCGAGTCCACCATGCGGATGGACGCCAAGCGTTACTCGGACCCGGCCTACCTGGCCCGCGAGCACGAGAAGGTCATCAAGACCCACCCGATGATCGTTGCGCACTCCTCCGAGCTGGTCGGGCCCGGTTCGTTCCTGACCGCCGTCGTGGCAGGCACCCCCATGCTGGTGATCCGGCAGGACGACGGGTCGGTCAAGGCGTTCGCCAACATCTGCCGCCACCGGGGCGCGCAGGTCGAGGCCCACCCGAGCGGCCGGCGGAAGATGTTCAGCTGCCCGTACCACCGGTGGTGCTACAGCAGGGACGGGTCGATCCGCTCCATCCCGTTCGACGACGGGTTCGACGGGGTCGACCTCGGCGAGCGATCACTGGTCGAGTACCCGGCGGACGAGTACGCCGGCCTGGTGTGGGTGCTGCCGACGACCGGGGCGGCGTTGGACATGACCGCCCGCGTCGGCCCGGAGCTGGACCGCGACGTGCAGGCCTCCGGGATCGCCACGGCCGAGCTGTACCGCAAGCGGACCTTCCACCTGGAGATGAACTGGAAAGTCGTCATGGACGGCTTCACCGACGCCTACCACCTGCAGTTCGTGCATCCGACGACGGTCGGCCCGTTCTTCCACACCAACGTCTACAAGGTCGACTCGTTCGGCAAGAACTGGCGGATGGTCGTCGCCCGGCGCGGCATCGAGAAGTTCCGGGACGACACCAACTTCGACTACGACGAGTTCGCCAAGTACGCGATCCCGAACTTCACCATCTACCCGGGCACCGTGATCACCACCGAGCCCGCGCACTTCGAGGTGTGGAGCGTCCGGCCCGACCCGGCGAATCTGGCCACCTGCCTGGTCACCCTGCTGTTCCTGGTACCGGAGCTGCCGGAGACCGAGAAGGCCACCCGGTTCTTCGACAAGAACTGGGACCTGCTGCTGAGCACGGTCGAGGGCGAGGACTGGGTCGTCGCCAAGACCATCTCCGAGGGGCTCGCCCACGGCGACCGGCCCGAGCTGATCTACGGGCGCAACGAGAAGGCCACCCAGCTGCTGCACAGCCAACTCGCCCATGACGTGGACGGCCCAGATGCCGCCGTCCCCGACGGTCGCCCCTCGTAGCCACCGGAGCCGGGCTGGAGTCGGAGCCCGGCTCAAGCCGCCTCGGTGGCGCGCCCCGGGAACAGGGCCGACAGGACGGCGTCGAGATCCAGCCGTTCGCCGGTCCAGGCGGGGACGATGGCCTCGTCGTCGACGTGGACCTCGGCGAGCAGGTCCACCCTGCTCAGTACGTCCGCGAGCGCGGCGGCAGGGTGCTGTGCGGCGACCTCGCCGCCGTCCCGTCGCCACACCCGGAACCGGTTGCGGTCCAGCGACGCGCGATAGTCGTGATCGTGGATCAGCCGATGGTGGAACGAGCACAGCAGCACCAGGTTGTCGACGTCAGTCGGTCCGCCGCGCAGCCAGTGCCTGACGTGGTGGGCGTGCAGATAACGCTCGTGCTCACAGCCGGGGAATCGACAACGATGCTGGTCACGGATGTCCAACGCGGCCCGCTGCGTCGCGTTGACCCCGCGGTGCGCACGCCCGAGGTACAACGGGTTGCCGGCCGGGTCCTTGATCAGCGCCCGCACCCGTGCGTCACAAGCCAGCCGCTCCGCCGTCGACACCGCGACCGGCAACGCGTCGTCGAGCCTCGCCCCGCCGTTGGCCACCTCGAGGTGCACCACTACCTCATGCTGCCCCAGGTCGGGGGCGAGCAGCGCCATCAGAGCATCCGCCCGCCGCGCCGCGAGCCGGTCGACCGCCACGCCAGGTGGATGTTCCCGCGCCATCTCGAGTGATCGGCCGATTGCCGGTTCCGCGGAACCGTCCGCCTCCGCCGCTCGCGACCCCGCGAGGACGCCACACTCGGCGGCGCTCAGCGACCCGTCGACACCCGGCGGCTGGTCAGCACCCGACTGGCCGTCAGCCGAGGACGACCAGTCGGCGTGCGCCAGCTCCACGGCACCGCTGAGCCAGCCTCCTACGTCCGGGCCGCCGGTTCCATCAGCGCGCGACGATGCCGTGGGACCATCCCGCAGCTGCGCCTGCAGCGCGCCGAGCAGTCGGGCGCCCTCCTCGGGAGGCAGCGTGGCTCGAAGCACCAGGCAGCCGTCCTCGTCCCAGCGCCAACTCGCCGAGCGGCGCGCCGCCGCCATCTGGCCCGACGTCGCCGCCCGCCGCGCCGCACGCACCACCCGCTCCACATGCGAGGCGGTACCAGCGAGTGCCACATCGACCAGCGCCTGCTCGGTGTCCGGCGTGGCGATCCGGGTGACGGCCCGCACTTTCGCGTACGACAACCGCCCGACTCCAAATGCCTCGGCGATCAGCGGCAGCCCTACCAGCGCCCTGGCCACCCGCACCTGCTCACGCCCGGCCCGCTGACTCAGTCCGACGCGCCAGGAAAGCCAGTGCACACACGACCGGATGCCTGGGCCGCCCCAGCCCTCGCGCGCGTCGAACTCCGCCAGCAGCAGCAGGAACCGGCACTGCGCGGCGGCTACTCGGCCGGCCAGTGCGACCAACTCGGTCTCCAGCTCAGAGGTTTTCAACGTATCGAACATATGTTCGATACTACGTCGGAACACCGACAGCGCCGACCACTAAGGGCCGGCCGACGATCTCCCGGCCGATGATCAGCTTCATGATCTCGGTGGTGCCGGCGTAGATGGTGGTCACCCGGGTGTCACGGTAGGCCCTGGCGAACCCGTTCAGCACCGACATGGCCCCGATGCGGGCGAACTCCTCCGTCATCGCGCACTGGAACCGGTAGTCCCGTACGCCGGCCCCGCCGTACTCCTCCGGCACCGAGAGCCCCAGGAAACCCTGCCGACCGGCCTCCAGCCACGGCTCGCGCGGCACCAGCCGGTCCTCCTCCCAGGTCTCCACGAACGGCTCCACGTGCCGCTCGATGAAGGTGCGCACCAAGTCGCGGTACGCCTGGTGGTCGTCGGCGAAGAACGGGCGCCTGGCCCGGACATCAACGCGCTCGGTCCGCCTTCCGGTCGGTGAAGCGGGTGAAGATGTCGGCCGCGGACCGGTCGGCAAGGCCGGCCCTCTCGAGCAGGCACTCAGCGTCGTAGCGGGCCCTCGCGTCCCGGCCGATCCCCTCGCGCATCAGCCGCTTGGCGTTGCGCACCCCGGCCGGCGGCAGTGCGGCCACCCGCGCGGCGGCCGCCACCGCGGTGTCCCGGATCGCCTCGTCCGCCACGTACTCGTTCAGCAGGCCGAACTCGGCGGCCCGCGCGCCCTCCAGGACACCGCCGGCGAGCAGGATCTGCTTGGCCCGCGAGGTCCCGACCAGGTCCGGGAGTAGCCAAGTGAGGTTGGCGTAGCCGTAGGTCATGCCGGTGACCTTGAACCGGGTGCCCGGGCCGCCGACCCGCAGGTCGGCGCAGGCCGACAACAGCGCCCCGACCCCGTACGCAATGCCCCGCATGGCGGCGACCGTCGGTACCGGGCTTGCGTACCAGCGCCAGAGCCACTCCTCGCGCTCCAGCAGCAGGCGCACGTTCTCCTCGGTGCTCAGTGCGAGCATCTCGTTGATGTCCCAGCCGGCCGAGAGCGCCTTGCCGCCGGCGCCGGCGAGCACCAGGGCGCCGATCGCCGGGTTCTCGTTGACCTCGTCGAGGTACTCCGCGAACCGCTGCTGCGCCTCCCGGTTCAGCGCGTTGTGCACCTCGGGCCGGTCGATCTCGATCATCGCGACGCCGGACTCCAGCTCCCGGTAGGACACCGGGCTCGCCGGCTCGCTCACCGGGCCGCCGTCCGGTGTGCACCCGCCGCGTCGAACTCGTCCCGCAGGACCCGGCGCAGGATCTTGCCGGACATGCCGCGCGGCAGCGGCTGTCCCCGGTGCGTGATGTAGCGGGGCACCTTGTAGTCGGCCAGGTTCTCCCGGCAGTGCTGGTAGAGCGTGTCCAGGTCCAGATCGTCCCCGGTGACCACGACCGCCACGGTCTCGCCCCAGCGCTCGTGCCCGGTGCCGACGGCGGCGACCTCGGCGACACCCGGGAACTCGGCGACCACCCGCTCGATCTCCGCCGGGTAGACGTTCAGGCCGCCGGAGATGATCATGTCTTTCTTCCGGTCGACGACGCGCAGGAAGCCTTCGTCGTCGAGCGTGCCCACGTCCCCGGTGTGCAGCCAGCCGTCCACCACGGCGGCCGCTGTCGCACCGGGGTCGTTCCAGTAGCCAGGGCTGACCTGCGGACCCTGGATCACGATCTCGCCGACCTCGCCGGTGGCGACCTCGACACCGCTCGCATCGACGATCCGGACCCGGGTGTGCACGCCCGGGATACCGGCCGAGTCCCGCTTGCTCAGGAAGTGCGAGCGGGGCAGCAGAGTCGTGTTGCCGGTGGCCTCGGTCAGCGAGTACGCCTGTCGGATCTGTACCCCCTTGGCCTCGTACCGCCGCAGCAGCGCGTCCGGCACGAGCGCACCGCCGGTGATGGCCGTAGTCAGCGCGGACAGGTCGGCCTCGTCGAAGCCCGGCGCCGCCGCGATGGCCTCGTACATGATCGGCACGCCGGTCATCGCGTTGACCGGCCGGTCGACGATCAGCTCCAGCGCCCTGGCCGGGTCGAACTCCTCGAGCAGGAGGGTGCCGCCGACCCCGTAGGCGGTCAGGAAGTTGTTGACGATTCCGCCGGTGAACGCGAGCGGGACGCAGCACAGCATCGTGGTGTCGGAGCTGTAGCCCTCGAACCGGGTGTAGGCGTTGATCGTGGCCAACAGGTTCTGGTGGGTGAGCACAGCGCCCTTGGGGTAGCCGGTGGTCCCCGACGTGAACGCGATGACGGCCGGGTCGACGCCGGCGATGTCGATCTCCGGTAGCTCACCGCCCCGGTCGCGCAGGGCGGCCATGGTCGTGTCGGCCGGTGCGGTGTCGTCCAGGGCGACCTGTACGACGGCGGGCCGGTCGGCGGCCAGCGCCCCGTACCTGCCGGCGAGCGCCGAGTCGTAGGCGATCACCGCCAGGTCCGCGTTGTCCACCAGGTAGGCGAGCTCGGCGGTGGTGCCGCGGACGTTGAGCGGGACCACCGCCGCGCCGGCCCGCATCGTGCCCAACGCGAGCTCGCACCAGTGCAGTGAGTTCGCACCGAGGATGCCGACCCGGTCACCGGGCCGAACCCCGATCGCCCGCAGCCCCACCGCGATGCGGCGGGTCCGATCCTCCAGCCGCGACCAGGTGACAGACACCCCGCCCGTCGCTATCGCCACGGCCTCGGGCTGCCACCGAGCCCAGTACTCGCCCACCTCGGCCACGTTCACTCGGACAAGGTTACAGGATTTGTCGGTTGTAAAGAATGCCTGCGAGGTGGACTACAGGCCGATGCGGTCGGCGATCGCGGCGAAGTGCTCCTCACGGCCCGCGAACAGGTGTTGGGCAGACCAGGCGCGGCGGTAGTACAGGTGCGTGTCGTGCTCCCAGGTGAACCCGGTGCCACCGTGTACCTGGACGGTCTCGACGGTGACCTTGCGGAATGCCTCGCCGCAGTACGCGGCGGCGACCCGCACCGCGACCGGGAACTCGGCGTCGCCCTCGGCCTCGGCGGCCGCCGCGTAGCGGGCACTCGCCCGGGAGAACTCGGCCTGGTGCAGCATGTCGACCAGCTTGTGCGCGACGGCCTGGAACGAACCGATGGGCCGGCCGAACTGCTGGCGGGTCTTGGCGTACTCCACGCACATCGCCAGGCACGCCCCGGCGCCGCCGGCCTGTTCGGCGGCCAGTGCCAGCAACGCCCGGTCCAGGATCTGCTCGACGACCGCCGGGGCGGAACCGGCGACGCCGATGAGCCGGGCCGGCGTGTTGTCGAGGTCGACCCTGGCCACCGAGCGGGCCAGGTCGAGGGACTCGACCGCGGTACGGGTCAGTCCGTCGGCCACGCCGCGCACCGCGAACAGGCTCACGTTCTCCCCGTCCCGAGCGGTCACCAGCAGAAGGTCAGCGGCCACCCCGTCTAGCACGAACTGCTTGGTGCCGCTCAGGCGCCAGCCGTCCCCCTCGCGCACCGCCCGCGTCGCGGTGGCGGCGGTATCGAAGAGCCCGTCGGCCTCGGCGACCGCGACGGTGGCGATGCTCTCGCCGGCCCCGATCGCCGGCAGCAGCTCCGCACATGCCGCCTCGTCCCCGGACAGCAGCAGGGCCGGGACGGCCAGCCCCACGGTCGCCAGGTAGGGCCCGTGGTACAGCGCGCGACCCATCTCCTCGAACACCACGCCGGTCTCCAGCGCGGTCTGCCCGAGGCCGTCGTACTTCTCCGGCACGGCCAGCGCGGTCAGCCCCAGCTCGGCGAGCCGCCGCCACAGGTCCCGGTCGAAGCCAGCGCCGGAATCAGCGCCGGAATCAGCGCCGGGATCAGCACCGGAGTCAGCACCGTCGCGCACCGCCGACAGCGGCGCCTTGTCCCGCAGCAGCCGCCGGACGGAGTCCCGCAGCTCCTTCTGTTCGTCACTGTCCGCGAGCGCACTCTGGGCAACCATTGCCGTCTCTCCTCACTGCGCGCGCGGCAGGCCGAGGACCCGCTGCGCGATCATGTTCTTGAGCACCTCGTCGGTACCGCCGCCGAGCCGGTAGCCGGGCGCGCCGAGGATCACCGAGGTCCACGCGTAGGTGCCCCACTCGCCGGTATCGGCCGCCACCCTCGCGCCCAGCACCTCGGCGACGTACTCGCCGAGCCGGCCCATGTTCGCCGACAGCGCGATCTTGTTCAGAGCGACCTCGGGCCCTGGCGAGTCGCCGGCCTTGGCGCGGGCGCCCATCACCTGCTGGGTGTAGCGCGCCACCCGCAGCTGCATCATCAGCTCACCGAACGCGCGGCGGACCACCGGGTCGTCGGCGGCGCCGACGTGGCGGGTCAGCTCGAGCAGGCGGTCGGTGGACAGGATGCCGGCACCGCCGAAGGCACTGTCGCCCATGGAGTTGCGCTCGTTGGCCAGCGTGGTCAGCGCGACCCGCCAGCCGTCGCCGACGTCGCCGATGCGGGCCGAGTCGGGCACCACGACGTCGTCCAGGAACACCTCGTTGAACGAGGCGCCCCCGGTCATCTGGCGCAGCGGCCGCACCTCGACACCCGGGGCGCGCATGTCGACCAGGAACGCGGTCAGGTTGCGGTGTCGCGGCTCGTCCGCGGTGCGGCAGATGATCTCGCCGATGTCGGCGAGGTGCGCGCCGGAGGTCCACACCTTCTGCCCGGTGATCCGCCAGCTGCCGTCCTCGGACTGGACCGCCTTGGTACTCAGCGAGGCCAGGTCGGAGCCCGCGCCCGGCTCGGAGAACAGCTGGCAGGAGATCTGCTCCGCCGAGTACATCGCCGGCAGGTAGTGCTTCTTCTGCTCCTCGCTGCCGTGCTTCAGCACGGTCGGCGCGATCATGCCGAGGCTGATCGTCAGCGACGAGTCGCCGGGCACCTCGTAGTTGCGCACCGCCCGCTCGAAGGCGCGCTGGTAGGAGTTGGGCAGGCCGCGGCCGCCGTACTCGGTCGGACCGTTGATCCAGCCCAGCCCGGCCTCCCACAGCCCGGCGCGCCAGGCCCGGATGGCCGGCATCGCCTCGGCCTCCTCCTCGGGATCCGGCTCCTGGAACACCCGGACCTCGTCGCTGCCCTCACCCCAGACGAACCGCTGCTTCGAGGTACGGCGCGCCTTCGGGTAGTGCGCACCCAGGTAGGCCTCGACCTCGGCGACGAACTCCGCCACCGTCGGCTCCGGCGTGCTCATCGCGGCCCCCGGGCTCGGCTGGCGGCCGGCGAGCCGGATCCCTCCCGGGTCGGCAGGGCCACCACGGCGCTACCCGGCATGACGGTCTCACCGCGCTGGTTGACCGCCTTCGTGACGACGTCGACGACGTGCTCACCGTCATCGTCGACCCGCTTGCCGGTCACCTCGCCACGCAGCTCGATGACGTCGGAGAGGTAGACGAACCTGCGGTACTCGGCCTGGCACTCCTTGATCCAGGCGTGGTCACCGGCCCAGTGCGTCAGTTGCTGAACCTGCCAGCACTGGCGCTGGAACCCCACGTCGTACTGGAACGCCACGCTCATCGCCCGGGCGGCCTGCAGGTTGTAGTGCACCGAGTAGATCGGCTCCTGGGCGCTGGTGATCGGGTCGCGGAACGCCCAGGCAGGGTGCGCCTTGTAGTCGTGCAGCGCGGCGGCGTGCGCCTTCAGCCTGGGGATGGGGGTGCCGCCGCCGGCCACGAAGGCGATCTCGTCGGTCAGCCCGATCGGGCCCTTGGTCAGCGTGTCCACCACATCGCCCTCGGCGACGTCCTCCCAGTACCTGGGCTCGGCGCCGCGCGGGGCCTCGGCCAGGATCCGGGCCTCGATGTCGACGAGCTCAGCCGGCTCCCACGGGTGCGGCAGCACCGGCCCGGCCTTCGCGGCGCCGTTCGTCCCGGTGTCCTTCTGCTTCGCCGACGCGGAACCCCGCTCGAAGTTGATCACATTCCAGCGGATCGTGGCGATCCGTTCGCCGTCCTGGTTGTGGTAGCTGTTGACGAACTTGTCGGTGACCGTGCGGCCGGCGAACTTGCTGGGCGACGGCCCGTCGAAGCCGTCGTACAGACACGTCGAGTCGACCCGGTCGTTCCAGTACACCGGCCGCTCGAAGGTCAAGTGCGACATCGAGTGGAACGAGCCCAGCCCGGGCCAGCCGAACTGGATGCCGGAGAAGCAGCCGATGATGAACGACGGCGGCGCCACCGGCGCACCGTACGGGGAGCTCGAGCCGTACTCGGCATCCGTCCACAGCGGGTTGATGTCGCCGATCCCGCCGGCGAACTTGTTCACCGCGATCCGCGACGCCAGCTCGTTGTTGACCGAATGCTCGATCCGCAGCTGGGCGCCGACCTTGGCCTGCATCGACTCGATCATGGCGTCATCAATGACCGCCTGCGGCATTACCGCGGCCTTCTCGTCCACCGACATGGTCCCATCGTAGGCGGAAATTAGTCTAGTTGTCGAGTATTGGGCACTCGACTAAAATCACACTAGGCGCCACGCCCGGCCGGACCCTCCTGGGGCCAGTCCGACACGAGGGTCCGCTTCAGTACCTTGCCGACCGCGTTGGTCGGCAGCGGTTCCGTGCGGACCCACCACCGGGACGGCACCGCGAACCGGGCGAGCTCCTGGGCGGCGAACGCGGCGAGCCCCGTCGGCTCGGGCCGCGCACCCGCGCGGGGTACGACGACGGCGGCCACCTCCTCGCCGAGGTCGGCGTGCGGCAGGCCGACCACGGCAACCTCGGCGACGTCAGGATGTGCCCGGAGGCGGGACTCCACGTGTGCGCTGGCGACGTTCTCGCCGCCCCGGATGATGACGTCCTTCTTCCGCCCGACCAGGTAGAGCCAGCCGTCCCCGTCCAGTCGGCCGAGGTCACCGGTGTGCAACCAACCGTGGGCGTCCACCACCTGCTCGACGTCCGGGCCTCCCCAGTAGCCGCTCATCACGCTGGGCGAACGCACCAGGATCTCACCGCCGAGCGTGTCGTACTCGGGCTCGCCGGTGGGCGCCAGCCGCACCTCCACCACCGGCAGCGGCCGGCCCACCGTGCCCGGGTGCTCCAGGATGTGGCGCCCGGACGCCGAGGCGACCGTGCCGCCCGCCTCGGTGAGGCCGTAGACCGACACGATCCCCTTGGACAGGTTCGGGAACGCGCGCGCCGCCCGCGCGGCCAGCTCGTCCGGTGCGGCCGACCCGCCGGCGGTCAGCGACCGCAGCGCGGAGACGTCCCGGACGGCCGCGTCCGGGTGCTCGACCACCCGGGCCAGCATGGTCGGCACACACGCCCAGCTGCTGACCCGCTCCCGCTCGATCAGTTCCAGCACCCGCGCCGGGTCGAACCGCCCGTCCAGGAACACCATCTTGGAGCCGCTCATGAAGTTCATGCCCAGCGCCTGCAGGCCGCCGACATGGAACAACGGCAGTGTGTGCAGGTTCGAGTTCGCCGGGTGCGAGTCGGGGATGTCGCCCGGCAGCCGGCGGGTGAGGCTCAGCAGGTTGTGCAGGTTGGCGATCACCGCGCGGTGCGAGAGCACCGCACCCTTCGGCGGACCGGTCGTCCCGGACGTGAAGATCACCACCGCCGGGTCGGTCTCCACGCCGCACGCCGGTTCCAGGTCCGGGGTCGACACACCGTCGCCGAGCAGCGGGGTCAGCTCCGAGGCGAGCACGCGCGGCACCCCGGCGGGCAGCCGTGCCGCGAGACGAGCGTCGGTGAACACGAGGGCGGGCGTCACGGTGGCCAGCGCGCCGGCCACCTCGGCCGCGCTCCACCAGCCGTTGCCCAGCACCGCGAGCGCACCCAGCCGCAGCACCGCCCAGTAGGCGACCACCCATTCCACACTGTTCGTCGCGTAGAGCAGCACCGGGTCGCCGCGGCGCACCCCGCGCTCGCGCAGCTCCGCCGCCACCCTCAGCACGGCCCGCTCGTGCCCGGCGTAGGTCAGCCGGACATCGCCCTGCACCAGGCACTCCCGCGCCGACCACCGCCGACAGTCCAGCAACAACTCGGGCACCAGTGCGCGCCTCGACCCGTACACCCGCACCGGGTAGGCGCCACTGTCGTCAACCGCTACGTCCCGGCCCCACGGCGCCACCATCGAGCCCGTGCCAGTCCCCACCATCATCCTCCAGCGAGCCGCCCCAGCGGACGCTACATGAAGTAAGTGTTCACTTCAATTACGTCCCGCCGATTTCGGTTTTCGCCGGCCGACCGGGATCCTGGGAGCCAGGACGAGATGCGAGAGGAGCCCGGATGGGTTCCGAGCCGGGCGCCAGCCCAGCCACGTTCGGCGAGTTCGGCGCTGCCGCGCTCGGCGAGGTATTCACGCCGCGGTTCCTGCAGCGGCAGCTCGACGCCGCCCTCTCCTCGCTGCGGCGGGGGACCAACTGGCTGCCGGACTTCGCCGCCGACCTGGTCTCCGCGCGTGCCGCCACCCCGAGGCTGCTCTCCGACGACGGCTTCGAACGCAGCTTCGCGGTCACGGTCCGCGCGGTGCTCGAGGTGGAGGTCGGGCCCCGACTGCTCGGGATGAGCGTCGACGCCACCGCGGAGATCGACCTGACGGTCCGGGTCCGCACCTTCCGGCCGGCGATCGCCCAGCTGCACATCGATCCGGTGACCTCCCGGGACTTGCGGGTCCGGGCCCGTACCCGGGCCGGCCTACTGCCGCTCCCCCTCAGCGCCGGCGGCACCCGACCGCTCGCCGAACTGGTGGAGAGGTCATTGCCGATCTTCGCCGGCGCCCTGAACCGGGCCCTGGCGGCAACCACTGCGCAGCGCCAGTTCGACGTGGTGGACCGGATCCGCCGGTCACAGGCCGGTGCCGGCAGCCCCGTCGAGTCCCGGACCGGAACGCTGCTGCCGGACGAGCGCGTGGAGTGGCCGATCGAGCTGCGCGAGCACGAACGGATGGCGCTGATGCTCTGGGCGGGCATCCGCACCGAGCCCGGCACCGGACACCCGACCGCGCCGAGCTGGTGGTCGTTGACCCCGCCGCCGGCGGTGCCGATCGAGCTCTCGCTCAGCGACGGCGGCGGCCGCCCGATCGGCGAGGTGCGGCTGCCGGTCTACCGGACCGTGCCCGACCTGGACACCACCGCGGCCGGCGCGGGACTCACCGTGGCCGCGAGCCGGGCCAGCGACTACCTGGCCCGGCTGGTCAACCGGGGCGCACGGCCGCTGGCGTACCGGATCGAGGACCAGCGCCGCACCGTCGCGGGCGAGCGGATCGGCTTCGCCGAGTTCGGTGAGTCCCTGATCCGGCTCGGTGTCGACCGCACCACCGTCTCGAACGCCGTCGGCGACCAGCTCACCCGGGGCGCGCAGGTGGAGTTCAACACGCCGAACCTGGTCCGCGGCACCATCGGTGCCCGGTTGACCGAGGTCACCGCCCTGCCGCCCGGGGAGGACGAGCTCCGGTTCCGGCTGTCCCTGCTGGTCGATCTGGAGCTGACCATCGGGCCCGGCTCGGGTGCCACCGTGCTGACCTCGACGCTGGACGCCCAGGTCCCGCTGCGGGTGTCGACGATGACCGGTCCGGCGGCTCTGCTGGTGACGTTCGATCCGGTGTCGGCCGGTGACCTGCGGCTCGTCGAGCCGCCGCGCCAGGTCGGCGGCCGGCGGATCCCGTTGCTGAAGCGCGCCCTCGCCGAACTGCTCCCCCACCGGGTCGCCGCGGAACTGAACCGGCGGCTCGCCGAGGCCAGTCGCCGGATCGTCGCGGCGGAGCTGGTCACCGACCGGCCCGAGCCCGTCGCCCGGGAGTCCGACGCGCTGCGCGGCCGCACCTCGTTCAGCGGGGTCGTCTCCGCCGGACGGCCGAGCCTGCACTCCATCCGACTGGACGACCAACAGCGGATCCGGGCCAAGGCGCGGATCATCGCCGGGGCGCCCGGATCGCCGGAGCCCGGCGGGGCACCCGACGGCCTGGCCGGCGAGATCGCGGTGTGCGACGAGCACGGCGGCGTGTGGGCGGCCGACCTGGCGACCATCCCGAGCGACGGCGAGCCGAAGACCGTCGGCATCGAGTTCACCGCGCCACAGGCCGGGCAGTGGCGGCTGCGGGTGGCCTCCGCAGGCGGGCCCGGCGACCTGGAGTACGACCTGCAGATCCGCCCCGACCCGTACTAGTCCCGATCGGTGAAGTCCTTCAGCCCGTACCAGACCGCCCACGTATCGATCACGATCAGCGCGAGGCCGGCGGCGATCGGCTCGACCACCTCGCCCGTGGAGTAGATGTCCGGGTTGCCCACGATCGCCCGGAGCTTGCCCAGCACCAGCAACCAGCCGAGCACGGTGACCGATGCGACCATGAGTGCCGGACGCCACCGCATCGCGACCCCCTCGGACTAGTACTGCCGAGGGCCGTCCCGGTGCGCGCCCCCGCCACTGACGCCGTACTGGCGACGCTGCTCATCGGTGAGGCTGTCCTTGATCGCCTGCTGAGCCTTGAGCGGCAGCTCGTGCAGCATGCCCATCACGCGGTCCCGGCGGCGGCCCTCCGCCGCGCGGGTACCGCCATCCATGGGCATGATCTGCGGCTTCATTGCCGGCAGCTGGAACTTCTTCGCGCCCGAGGAACGCTCCGCCGCCTGCTCGTCGGCGTCCTTCTCCTCCGACATCCCGATCGGGCCTTCCCGGCGGCCGTTGAGGAACTGCGACACCACCGGGTCCTCGCTGGTGAGCAGCAGTTCCCGAGGGCCGAACATGGCGAGGTGCTTGTGGTACATGATGCCGATGTTGTCCGGCAGCGTCTGTGCGGTATTGATGTCGTGTGTCACGATCAGGAAGGTCGAGTCGGTCTTCTGGTTCAGATCGACGATCAGCTGGTTGAGGTAGGCCGTACGCACCGGGTCGAGACCCGAGTCCGGCTCGTCGAACAGCATGATCTCGGGGTCGAGCACCAGGCCCCGGGCCAAGCCGGCGCGCTTGCGCATACCACCGGAGATCTCGCCGGGCAGCTTCATCTCGTCGCCGGTGAGGCCGACCATGTCCATCTTCTCCATGACGATGTCACGGATCTCCGACTCCTTCTTCTTCGTGTGCTCACGAAGCGGGAAGGCGACGTTGTCGAATAGGTTCATCGACCCGAACAACGCACCGTCCTGGAACAGCACCCCGAAGAGCTTCCGGATCTCGTAGAGCCGGTCCGCCTTGGTTCGGACCAGGTCGGTGTCGTGGATGAAGATCGAGCCGGCTTCGGGCTTCAGCAACCCGATCAGGCACTTCAGGAAGACGGACTTACCGGTCCCGGAGGGGCCGAGCAACACGTTGATCTCGCCCCTGGGCATTGTGAAGGTCACGTCCGACCAGACATTTGCCCTTCCGAACGACTTTGAGAGGCCCTCCACCTTGACCTCGACCCCAACACCCATCCGAACTCTCGCTTTCTGATGCTTCCGCTGATTCTTGCGGGCTTCGCTGGTGGTATTCCGGACGGCTATACCGGGGTCAACTCCGAGATCAGCCATTTGTCTGCCTGATGTTCCAGAGTCACGCGGAGGCGGCTCCCGGTCAAGATTGGATTCGGGTTCGCCTTACCCTCCGACTGCTGGTTGATGAACACCAGCAGCACGACCCGATCGGGGTTGCTCGACACGACCGACTCGTTGACGATCGCCGTCTGGATCGCCACCTGCTCGTCCTTCGCGGCCTGTGCAACCGTGTTCTTGACCAGCGCCGCGTAGTCGTCCTTGAACTTGCCGGTCAGCATTCCCTCGGTGTCCGACACCTGGCGGTCGATGGTCCGGAAGTTGTAGGAGAGCAGCTGGACCACCGAGTCCTTCACCACGGCGAGCGCCTGATCGCGCGCCTGGCTGGTGCGCTCGTACCGCCCGGCCTGGTACCAGAAGAAACCGGTCACGATCGCCACCACCAGCACGGTGGCACCCAGAATGCGAACCGCCCGCACCGGGCGCAGTCGCACGTCGGCAACCACCCGCTGCGCCAGCAGTTCGGAGCTGCGCGGCAACGACTTGAGAGCGCGCCCGATCCCGCCCAGTACGCCCATGACGGCGTTGCCCCTGGACTTCTCCGGACGAGCGACGTCCTCCTCGGCCACCGGGTCGGGGGAACTTGTCGTGGCCTCCTTGAGCCCGTTCATGAGATGAACTCCGCACCGTTGGCCAGCCACCGGCCATCCTGGTAGACCATGCTGACGTCCATCCGGTAGTTGCGGGCCTCGGGAGCCGGCGTCTGGTTGTTCGAGACCTGCGACTTGACGGCCACCAGCACGTGCGCCGCATTGCCGCTGTAGCTCAGCAGTCCCGCCTCGGTGACGTTGCTCGTCATCTTGACCTTGCCGTCACGCAGGAACTTCACGAAAGCGTCCTTGTCCGTGGCGAAACCGTTCTCGAAATTCTGCGTGGTGCTGTCGCGCAGTCGCTGTACGTCCGCCTCGGCCGTGGTGAAGTCGAAACTCGTCAGGTTGACCGCGGCCTGTCGCCCGGTGGCCAGCGCGGCGGCCCGACCCTGCTCCACGCCGAAGCCGCTGGCCGTCCTCGCACCGAAGATCACCGCAAGGACCAGCAGCGCGACCAGGAGCACGCCGAGCCCGACCGCGGTCGGTACCAGCCAACGGGGCCGAGAGGAGCCGTCCCCGTCCGGCGGGGGTGCGACATCGCCCGTCGCGGCGACGTCAGCGCTGGTCACGCTGGTCACCTCGTCCGGGTCGGTCAACGGCCCAGTGGGCCGGTGAGCAGTGATTGCCATGTCTGGTCCTTTCCTGAGTCCGTCGAGCCCACTGCGCCGAACATCGACAACGGTTCGCTCGAGCTCGAGCTCGAGCTCGAGCTCGAATCGGAGTCGGAGTCCTCCTGGTTGTCCGGCGGCGTGAGGGGGCCCCTCGGCGGTAGCGCAAAGCCGGGCACCGGGAGCTTCGGCTGGAGGCTCGGTCCGCCGCTGCCGGGCACCGGAACGTTCGGCTCGCGGCCGAAGCACTGGTCGATCGTGGCCGCCCGCATCCCCACGTTCCCTTCCAGACAGGGGATGTTCCGCACACCGCGCACCGCGCGGGGATCGTTGTGCGGCACGTTGCAGTAGGTGCCCTTCTCGGCGTCTATGTCGCTGAACTCCTCCGAGTTGCGCTGGTGGTTCGAGTTGTAACCGGTGCTGCAGCCCTCCTGGATGGCAGGCTCCAACGCGACGTGCAGACCGCGGTTGCCCTTCGAGAACAGCTGCTCCCAGGCGATGGCTATCGGGTACTGCACGAGCACCTGCTCGATGGCCGGCCGGTAGACGCCGAGTACCTGCCCGACCCGTTCGAGATTGTGCGCCAGGATCGGGGCGCCGTTCTCGTTGTCGCTCAGGAAATCGGCCGCCCGGTCGGCCGCACGGTGCACCGCGGGGATGCCGTCGCGCAGATGGTGGTCGCCGTCGCGCAGTACACCGGTGAAGCTGGCCAGGTTGTGGAAGTACGCGCGCACGCTATCGGCCGCCACGTTCTGGGTGTCCAGCAGCGGGCCGATGGTGTTGATCAGCTGGGCGGTCTGTGCGTAGTTCTGGTCCGCCTCGTCGATCAGGTACTGGCTGCTGTCGACCAACGTGCCGAGGTCGGGTCCCAGATTCTGGAAGGCCTTGTAGCCCTCGTCGAGGAACGTCTGCAGTCCTTGCTTGGGAATCGACGCCAGCAGGGTGTCGGTCTTGTCCAGTACCGGCGCGATCTGCTCCGGCACACTGGTGCGGCTGACCGGGATGACCGTGCCGTCCGCCAGGTACGGACCGCCGGCCTGGTTCGTGATCAGGTCCACGTACTGCTCGCCCACCGCGGACACGCTGTGGATCTCGGCCCGGGCATCGGACCCGACCTGGGCGTTCGAGTCGACCGACATGGTGACCGCCACCCCTTGCGGGGTGAGCGACACCTTGGTGACCTTCCCGATTCCCACCCCACGAGCGGTCACGTTGCCGTTGGGGTAGATGCCGGCGCCGTCGCTGAACAGCGCGGTCACCTTCATCTGGCCGAAGCCGAGCACGGTCGGGATGTGCGCGTACACGAATACGATGACCACGGTGGCGGTCAGTGTCAGGATCGCAAAGATAATGAGCTGCCGTTTGACGTAGGCGGAGATCATCTGCTCAGCCACCCATTCCCGGCACGGCCTTGTGGAGCAGTCCGCCGTCGGACCCCTCCGCCGGCGGTTTCGGCGCGATTGGCAGCGCGCCGATCGGAGCCTTGTCGGCCTTCCCCGGACTGGTCTGCTGAGCAATCGGGAGGTGCAGCGGGTCGCCCGCCTGCAGGCCGGCCAGGCTCGGCATCCGGCCTTGCAGCACCTTGTCCCCGGCGGCGAGCGCACCGGCGCCGGGTGTACCGGCGAGTGCGAACTTGTCCAACGCCTCGTTGGTCAGGTTGACGGTCACCATGAGGTCCACATAGTCACCCCGGAAGGAATAGGGGATCTGGTCCAACGGGAAGATCACGAACGGCAGCAGCTTGAGCGCGGAGATCACCGAACCGTCCTCGGCGTCGGCGGTGTGCCTGAGCACCGGTTCCATGTCGTTCAGTACGTCCCGCAGGTTCTCCGCGCCGTCCTCACCGAAGGGCGCGATCGACTCCGAGGCGTCGCCCAGCTTGTTGAGCGCATGCCTGAGGTCGGGCTCTTCGTCGTTCAGCGTTCGCAGACCCTTCGGCAGGCTCTGCAGCGCGGTGTCGATCTGCGACATCCGGGGGGCGAGCGTCCCGCTGAAGCGGTCCAGCCCCTGCAGGGCCATCACGATGTCGCCCTTCTGCTTGTCCAGCCCACCGGTGAAGTCGTTCAGCTGGGTCAGGAAGTCCCGAGCGTCGTTCTCCCGGCCGCCCAGCGCACGGTTGAGCTCGCTGGTGATCGTCTGGAAGTGCTGCAGCCCGCCGCCGTTGAGCAGCATCGACACTCCCGCCAGCACCTCCTCCGTCTCCGGGTAGTGCTGGGAGCGGGTCTCCGGGATCAGCGCACCCGCCAGCAGCGTGCCCTCTGGCGGAGTATCGGTCGGGGCGGCGAGCTCGATGTGCTTGGAGCCCAGGATGCTGGTCTGCCCCAACTTGGCTATCGCGTTCGCCGGCAGCTTGACGTCGTTGCGCAGGCTGAGCGTCAGGGTGGGCGTCCAGCCGTCCAGCTCGACCTTCGTCACCGTGCCGACGTTGATGTCGTTGATCATCACCGGCACGTTGGGCACCAGGTTGGCCGCGTTGTTCAGCTGCACCTTGACCTGGTAGGAGTCACTCCCGGTACCCACGGTGCCGGGCAGCGACAGTGAGTTGATGCCCTTGTAGGACGAGCAGCCGGTCAGGCACAGCGCCACCAGCGCCGAGGAGACGAGGAGGATGCTGCGCCTCATCAGTTACTCCCTCCTTGCATGAGGCCGAGCAGTCCACCCGGGTTGGCGTTGTCGTTGCCGTTCGCGGTCGGGGAACGCGGCAGGTCGGAGTTGGTGCCGTTGGGCGAGTGGTTGGTGTCGGCCTGGCCGGTTTCCAGGTCGCCGTAGGACGGCGTCACCCCGCCGCCAGGACGCACCACCGGGGCAACCCCCACCGGAGGCGGCTTCTGGGCCAGGTAGCTGAACACCGGGCCGAGGTACTTCACACACATGTCCTGGCCCTGTTTCTCGTTCGCCGCCGCGGTCGAGGACATCACCGCGCAGAGCTGGTCACCGGGACCGCCGAGGTTGGCGAGCTGGTCCACTCCGAGGCTGCCGATGACGGCCTGTTGGCTCGGCGCCCACAGGTTGCTGAAGTTGGTCAGCGCGTTGGGACCGACGTGCAGGATGGTGGCGATGTTGTCGCGCTGCTGAGCCAGGGCGCGGGAGATCGACCCGGCCTTGTCCACGGTGTCGGTGAGCTGGTCGCCGTGGTCCTTGAGGAACCTGTCGACCTCGTGTCCGGCGTCGTCCAGCCGGGGCAGCAGTTTGCGGAGCTGGTCGTCGTTGTCGCTCAGCGTGCCGGACACATCCGCCAGCCGGTGGTCGAACTCGACGATCTGCCCGTCCATCGTGTTCAGCACCGAGGAGAACTGCGCCAGGTTCCGCACGGTGCCGAACAGGTCGCCCCGACCGTCGGAGAGCGTCTTCGCCGCCTTGGACAGCTCGGTGATCATGTCGTGGAAGTTCTGGCCCTGGCCGCGCCCGTTCGTGTCGATCACCGTGAGCGCCCGGTTCAGTGCGCCGGCGTGGTTGATGCCGTTCGGCCCGAGTGCGTCGGAGAGCTGGCTGAGCTGGGTCTTCAGCTCGTCGAACTCCACCGGTACGACCGTGTGGTCCTGCTCGATCACCCCGCCGTCGGGCAGGGCCGGGCCGCCGGAGTAGGGCGGGTCGAGCTGGATGAACCGGGTAGCCACCAGCGTCGGCGACACGATGGCCGCCTTCACGTCCGCCGGCACCGAGTACTTGCTGTTGTAGTGGAAGTCGACCCGGACCTTGTTGCCCTCGGCGGTGATCTTGTCGATCTTGCCGACCTCCATGCCGAGGATCCGGATCGCGTCACCGGGGTAGACGCTCTTCACCTCGCTGAAGTACGCGGTTCCGGTCTTCGTGCCGCCACCAAGCAGTACATAGGCGACGGCGATCACCACGACCGCGACCAGGCCGACCGCGACGAGGCGGGCCAGGCGTGGCAGCCCGCTCGCAGTCCCAGCCATCAGTTGCCTCCCATCGGCGGAACCAGCGGCTTGTTGGCCGGGTCGGTGGGTTGCGGGTTCGGTCGGTTCGCACCTGCCCCGCTCGGCGGCGCGGACAGCGGGTTCGGCAGGGTGCCGAGGCCACCCGGCACGCCCGGGGTATTCGGCAACCTCGGTGCCTGCGGGTTGTTCACCTGGCGCAACAGATCGGTGTAGTTGAAGATGAGCCCCGGGGTGCTCAGGTAGGCCGAAGCGGTGAAGCGCGGTCCGGTCGCCACCCCTTCACCCAGGCCGCCGATGAAGCTCGACACCCGCTGGATGGCCAAGGACAGGTTCGAGTTGTTCTTCTTGAGAATGTCCAGGACGTCGTTCAGCTCATCCAGCACCGGACCCAGCTGGTCGTTGTTCTCCTTGACGAACTGCTTGGCCTGCTCGGTGACGTAGTTGAAGTCGTCGAACATCTTGTTGATCACCTCTTGCCTGTGCTGCAGCTCGGCAAGCAGGCTGTTCCCGTCGATCAGGAGCGACTGGAACTGCGTCGTCCGGTCGCTGAGTACCGCGCTGACCCCGTTGGCATGGGAGAGCAGCTCGCGCAGTGCGGCATCCCGAGTGTTGATCGTCTCCGACAACGCCTTGACGTTGGCGAAGGTCTGTTTGAAGTTCTCCGGGGTGTCCTGGAACGCGTCGCTGAACGAGTTGAGCGCCGCTTCGAGCTTCGGCTTGTCGAAGCCCTGCAACTGCGCGGTCACGTCCTCGATGCTGCGGCTGATGTTGTACGGCGACGTGGTCCGCTCGAGCGGGATGACGTCGCCGGAGCCCATCTCGGGACCGGGCCCCGGGCTGACCCCGAGGAAGCGCTTGCCGAGCAGCGTCGCGGTCTTGATTGCCGCGGTGGTCTGGTTCCCGAGCCGGACGCCGCTGGCGGTGAAGGTCACCCGCACCTTGGTGCCGGCGAGCTCCATGTCGGTGACCTTGCCGACCAGGGTGCCAGCCACCCAGACCTGGTCGCCCACCGCCATGCCGCCGCCGTCGCTGAAGTCAGCCAGGTAGCTGGGGCCGGCGACAAAGGGCAGCTTCGGGAACTCGAACGCCCCGACGAGGAGCACGAACGTGATCCCGAGGCCGACGATCGCGGTCTTGAGCGGGTTGAACTCGCGGAATCTTGGCATCATCGGTCACTCACCCGCCGTTCCCCGAGCCGTGGACCCGCTCGTAGTCGGGCTTGGCGACGGTCTGGCCGTCGAATGGCGCGGGGCTCTCCGGCGGACCGTTCGGGGGGTACCCGGGGCTGTTCTGCAACGGCGTGATGTCATCGCGGCTGCAGCGCCTGTTGTTTGCACTGGGCCCAATCTGCGGTGTGTAGAAGGGATTGCCGTCGGGTCCGGTCAGTCGCAGTCGCACCGCGCAGACGACGAGGCTGTACGAGGCGGAACCGGTGCTCACCCGGCCGAGGCGCTCATAGGCACCCGGGAGCAGCGTCAGGATTCGGTTGAACTCTTCCGACTGGTCGTTGAAGACCTCGGCGGTGCGGCCCAGCTCGTGGAAAGCGTCATGGCCGGACCGCAGCGCCGAGGCGATATCGCCGATGTGGTTGGCCAGGCCCGACGTCTTGTGCAGACCCGAGAGCAGGTCGTCCCGGTCGTTGTTCAGTTGGCTGACCAGCTTCTGAGCCTGAAGGACCGTGTCCGACAGCTGCGCGGAGTGCGAGTCCAGCGAGCCGAGCACGGTGTTCAGGTTGGTGATCACATTGCCGATCACCTTGTCCTGGTTGGCCAGCGAGCCACTGAACGACGCCGCGTGCGCGAGGACCGAGTTGATCGTGCCCCCCTGACCCTGCAGGACACTGACCAGCTCACCGCTCAGCTGGTTGACCTGGGCGGGCTGCAACCCCTGCAACAGCGGGTTGAAGCCGTTGAGCAGTACGTCCAGGTCCAGTGACGGCGTGGTCTGGGCCACCGGGATCGTCGCGCCGGCCGCCAGCAGCCGGGTCGAGCCGGGACCCGGGCTCAGGTCCATGTACTGGTCTCCGGTGAGGTCCGCGTACTTGATCGCGGCGCGCGTCCCCTGGGTCAGCGGCAGCGACGCGTCGATCGTGAAGGTCACCTTCGACTGGTCGTTGTCGTAGAGCTCGACATCGTCGACCCGGCCGACCTGCACGCCGGACGCGGTGACAGCCGAGGCCGGCTGCATGCCCGAGGCGTTCTGGAACACCGCCGAGTACGTGTTCTGCCGGTTGAAGCGAAGCTGGCCGAACTGCACCCAGAGCACCGCGAGGATCAACGTCCCGACCACCGCGAAGATGATCGTCTTGACCAGGGCGGGGCCAACCGCAAGCGCGTTATCCCTGCTCGCCATCAGTGACCACCCTTCAGTGCCGGAGGCAGCAGCGCCCTCGGGCCGAACATCTGAACGACCGCCGGTTCGCGGGACACCTGGGGCGTATTGCTGGGCGAGCGCACGCCCGGCGGGTCGACCACCGGGTCTGCCACGTTCTGCTGATGGATGCCCACCACCGGCAGACCTCGGCAGTTCGGGCCCGGGATGGCGCCGGGGCCGATCTTCGGCAGATCTCTCGGGTACTGGTACATCGGCGTTGCCTGGGAGAGCGTCGCCTCGAACTGGACCCCGGACTCGTTGAAACCGGTCTTGTTGAGCTGGTGGTACGTGACGGCCGTTCCGTCGAGGAAGCAGGTCAACGCCGGCGAGTACTCCTTGAGCAGGCTCGTCGTCGGTCGCAGCGAGTCGAGCATGTCGGTCAGCGGGTCGGCGTTCTCCGCGAAGAAGTCGTCCGCCTCGCCGCCGATGTGGCGCAGTCCGTCCAGCAGGCCCGGGAAGTCGCCGTCCGCGATCGTCTCCGAGGTGACACCGGCGTTGCTGAACAGCTTCACGATGTCCGGAGCGGCATCCGCATAGACGTTGGCGAAGCCGGCGGTGACCCGGAAGTCGTTCTGCAGCGCGGGCAGGTTCCCGTTGAACTTCGCCAGGTACCTGTCGGCCTTGGTCAAGGTGGTCCCGATGGAGTCACCCCGGCCCTGCAAAGTCTGTGCGAACGCGCCCAGGGTGGCGTTCAGCTTTGCCGGCTGAATGTTGTTGATCACCGTCATCAGGTGGTCGAAGGTGCTGTTGATCTCCCCTGCCACATGGTCGGCGGCGATCACCGAATGGGCGCGCAGGGTCTGCGGCGACGGGTTGTCCGGATACTGCAGCTGTACCGTCTTGTTCCCGAACGCGGTGAGCTGGTCCAGGCTTGCGTTCACGTTGACCGGGACCTCGCCGGCCAGCTCCGGGTTCAGGTTCATCACGATCGTGACGCCGTTCTGGTCCGGGTTGAGGTCAACCGACTTGACCAGCCCGAGGTCGACGCCGCGGATCTTCACCCGGTTCCCGGGGTGCATCTGCAGGCCGGCGCGGCCCGCCTGCAAGGTCACCGGGATCGAGGAGGTGAAGGCATGGTTGTAGGCCGCGGCGGAGATCCCGGCCGCCACCACGATGATCGCGATGAGGACCAGTGCGTAGATCTTGTACTTGATATTGTCCCAGAACGTCGCCTGGGGCACCGGAAGTGGCTGAGGCATCGACGTCACCCAGAGATCCGCAGAGTGTCCCCGCCGCCGTACAGCGCGGTGGCGACCAGGAGACACACCGTCATGACCGCGACGAAGGAAGCCCGCACAGCCTTGCCGACCGCCTCACCCACACCGACCGGCCCGCCACTGGCGGTGTAGCCGTAGTAGGTGTGGATCAGGATGACCACGACGGCGATCCCGACGGCCTGGATCATCGCGTAGAGGATGTCCGTGGGCTGCATGAACGAGTCGAAGTAGTGGTCGTAGGTGCCGCCGGACAGGCCGTAGAACTGGACCAGAGCCAGCTTCCACGAGATCCAGCCGCCGACCAGCGCCATCGCGTAGATCGGGATGATGGTGACCATCCCGGCCGCGACCCGGGTACTGACCAGGTAGGGCAGCGAGCGCACACTCATGACCTCGAGCGCGTCGATCTCCTCGCTGATCCGCATGGCGCCGAGTTGGGCGGTGAAGCCGGTGCCGACGGTGGCCGCCAGCGCGGTTCCCGCGATGATCGGGGTCAGCAGCCGGGGCACGATGATCGCGCCGCTGAAGCCGGCGAACGCCTCCAGGTTCAGGTTGCTCAGGCCGTAGTACACCTGCACACCGCCGTTGAGGCCGGCGAAGAAGGTGATGAACAGCGTGATCACCGAGGAACCACCGATGACAGCGAGCGCCCCGTCGCTCATGCCGACCTCGGCGATCAGGCGAACCTGCTCCCGCTTGTAGCTCTTGACCGCCTTCGGTACCCAGCCGAAGGCCTCACCGTAGAAGCTCGCCTGTTTTCCCAGGTCGTCGAGCGCTCGCAACGGTGCACCGAGCGACCGCGTGATGGAGCGAGCCCTGCTCGGGGTCGCTACCTTCTGCACCATCGGGTTGTCCCTTTCCTGCTCAGTGCTTGACGAGGCCCAGCACGTACTGCAGCTGGGTGAAGATCGTGTTGACGGGGAAGAGTGCGAGGAAGACGTAGACCACGGTCTCGTTCACCGCGTTTCCGACGCCCTTGGCGCCGCCCTTCGCGATGAGGCCGCGGTAGCCGCCGATCATGGCGCCGAGCCAGCCGTACACGGCCGCGCGCACGGTGGCCGAGACCAGGTTGTCGTTGCCGGTCAGTACCTTCATCGAGTCGATGAACACGCCGGGGCTGGCACCCTGCAGGAAGACCGAGTAGAAGTAGCCGCCGCCGATGCCGATCAGGATCAGCAGCGCGTTCAGGAAGATCGCCATGGTGGCCGCGGCCAGCACCCGGGGCACCACCAGGCGCTGCACCGGGTCGATCCCGAGCACCTCCATGGCGTCGATCTCCTCCCGGATCCGCCGCGCCCCGAGATCGGCGCAGATCGAGGTGGCCACCGCGCCGGCGATGATGAACGTCGTGGCCACCGGCCCGATCTGGCTCACCGTGGCGAACGCCGAACCGGTACCGGCGAGGTCGATCGCGCCGAGCTCGGTGAGCACCTGGTTGAACTGGAACGTCACCAGCGCCACGAACGGGATGCCCAGCAGGATCGTCGGGCCGATCGCCACGCTCGCCACGAACCAGCACTGCTGGATGTACTCCCGCCACTGGAACGGCGGCTTGAACGTCGCGATGATCGTGTCGGCGGCCGTCGACAGGAACCCGCCGATCGGTTGCGCGGCCCTCTCCAGCGGGGTGGGGACGTGCCCCAGGGCCGGTGTTCTCGAGGGCGCCGCGCCCTGCTCGGCAACCATCAGACCTCCACGCTCAGGATTGGACCGGCGTTGACAGCGGCGGCCATCGCGCGACCCATGCCACCGCGTCGCCACACCCCCGGGAGACCAGCCGGCCGGCCCTCCGGCCTCGGCGCTACCGACGCGAGCCAGTACCTAGCTCGTGCGATGCGGAACCACCGGGTCACGACGCCTCCTTTGGCGTTGAATGGATGGGCGACGACTATGACCGGGGCCACATGCGCTGCCCGTCGCGAGCCCCAACGAGCCGTCAACGCGTGAGTTACGCCTCGTCGCAAACATGGTTGGGTTAGCCGATCTTGCGACAGCTCCGCTGGTAGAGCGAGAACCTGTCTAGTGGGCACTCACCTCACCCGGCGAGCGTTACCCAATCAAGGACCTAACTGCTGGTAGATCGCTAGTTACACCGAGTAGCGTGCGCGAACTGGACGTCGACGATGCCGCGATGGCGGAGCCACCGGGCGTCCGAAAAAAAACTCTCCGAAGTCAGCGGCCGGAGCGCGGCGCCGCGGCACTCCCCTGGCCCGGCGTCCTCACCAGTCCGTGGAGCAACAGCTTGGCGAAGTAGTTCCCGATCTCCTCGCCGCTGTGCGGGCCGCCGGGGGTGAACCACCGGTGCGACCAGTTGACCATGCCGAACATCGCGTTGGTGACCAGGTCGGCCGGGACATCGCGGCGGAACTCGCCGTCCCGGATCCCGGTTTCGACGATCTGGACGATCTGCGCCTGAACATCGTTGACAGCGGTCGCCAGATGGCGCCCCCACTGGCTTCGCCGCTTGCTCATGCCGGCGTCTTCCTGAATGAAGACGAATATGTACGGGAAATAGGCCTCGAACGAGGCCATGAGGGCCGGGAGGAATCTGGTCAGCTTTTCCGCCGCCGACGATTCAGCGGCGGCAATGCGGCGCGCCTCTGCCGTGATCTTCAGTACGTGTTCCTGGACGATCTCGCGGAGAAGGTCATCCTTGCCCGCTATGTAGTAGTACAGCGTGGCCCGGTCGGTATCGAGAGCTTCCGCGACATCGTGCAGGGTCGCGGTGTCGTATCCCTTCTCCTGGAACACTGTCGCGGCGGCGCGGATCACTTCCTGCCGCTTGGCCAGATACTCCTCGCTGCCCGCTTCCTGAGCGGCGCGACGGCGACGGGCGATCGCGCTTTCACGCTTGAGATTGGTACCTGGTTCACCTTCCGCCATCCGCGCTCCCCCCGTTCTCGTGCACGGTCCGGCGAACCGTCGAGCCGCCGGCCGTGCCCGGCCCGGCAGTGCATGTTAGGCCACACCGTCCGGTCCGGAGTACTCGCCGGCCCCGTGGGGGAGCTCAACGGATGCGCCGACACCCCCGCACCGAGCGCGGATCAGCCGGTGGCGACGGGAGTGAAAACGATCGGCATCCGCGCCACGCCCCGCACCTGACTAGGCAGAACCGTCGGCGGCTCGTTCGGGTCGAGTGCGTAGTCCGGGATCCGTCGGTGCAACTCCTCGAGGGCGATCCGGAGCTCGATCCGCGCCAGGTGGGACCCGAGGCAGCGGTGTGGGCCGGACCCGAAGGTCAGATGCCGGTTCGGGGTGCGGTCGATCCGCATCGCGTCCGGCTCGTGGAACTGGGTGGCGTCGCGATTGGCCGAGCACAGCATGACCAGGAGCTGGTCGCCCTCCCGGACAGCCACCCCGCCGATCTCGGTGTCGGCCACCGCGCGCCGCCCCATCGATACGGCGGCCTCGTACCGCAGCACCTCCTCGACGGCGGCGGGCACCAGACCGGGATCCTCGACCAGCAGCTTGCGCTGATCGGGGTTCTGGGACAGGTGCAGGACCGCCCAGGCCAGCGAGCCCTGCACGGTGTGCAGGCCGGCGATCAGCAGCAGGAAGAACATCCGGGCGAGCTCCTCGTCGGTGAGCGGCCGCTCCCGCCCATCGACCTCGATCTTGTTCCGCAGCACCCTGCTGGTGATGTCGTCGAGGTCCGCGCCGCCGGTACGGCGCTCGGCGATGACCTTCCCGAAGTAGCCGAACATCTGGAAGGCCGCCTGCATCCGGGACTCGTTGGCCTGCTCAGGGGTGTCCCCCGGCCGGCCGTTGAGCGCGATCTCGGTGGCCTCGGTGAACAGTGGCGCGTCGCTCAGCGGCCAGCCCATCAGCGCGAGGAACACCCTGGTCGGGAGCTCGTGGGCGAACTCCGAGATGTACTCGGCGCTGCCTCGGGCGGCGAACTCGGAGATCAGCTCGTTGACGATGCGCCGGATCTCGACCTCGAGCTCACGCATCCGGGTGGGACTGAACAGCGGCTGCAGCGCGGCGCGGAACGCGGTGTGCTCCGGTGGGTCCAACTCGAGCGGCAGGAACTTTCCCGCCCCCGCGTCCACCAGGTTGTTCGGGTAGCTGGAGAAGATCTCCGGCTTGCGGAGCACGTCTTGCACCGCGTCGTACCTCGTCACGATCCAGTGGCCACCGTGCGCGGTCGAATAGACCAGCGGGCCGATCTTGGCGAGCTCCGCGGCGCATTCCTGCATGCGGTCGACCGGAATGGTGAGCGACGGGTCATAGACATCAAAGTCCACGACTAGGTGCGCCGGGACATCAGCAACCGTCGTAGCCATTTGCGTTTCTCCTGTCGGCCGTTCTTTCGAACTTCGGGTGGGATGAGGTACCGAATAGCACACGCATCAGCCATTGCCTAAATGTTGTAGGCTAGAGGTGACATGCCCCGCCGGTCAAGAAGCCGCACGGGGTCGGCGGGCCGCTCAGGAGCCGATCGGCTCGGACAACCGGGACAGGTCGGGACGACTGGCCATGGCGAGCGAGGTGAGGACGAACCGCTCGATCAGCGCCCGCTCATCGCCCGGCGCCATGTTCCGCCGCAGGATGATCGAGGCGTAGATGGTCTGCAGCCAGTCCGAGAGGTCGGAGTCGGAGAGGTCGTCGCGCAACAGCCCCTCACTCCTGGCCCGCTCGAACCAGGGCAGCCAGAAGCGCAGGCCGCGCTGGGCGACCGACTCCATCCAGAGCGCCTCGTGCAGCGTCAGCGGGCTGCCGTCGCCGAGCAGAACTCCCAGTTCGTGGTCGCCCCGGATGCCCTCGATCACCGCAACGGAGACCGAGGTGAACGTCTCGACTGTCGCACCGCCGCCCCACCGGCCGGTCGCCAACTCATCGGCCAGTTCGGCGATCCGCTCTGCGACGGCGGCTTCCACCAGCTCCCTGCGGCCGAGGAACAGCTTGTAGACGACCTGGCGCGAGGTGCCGGCCGAACGCGCCACGGCCTCCATCGTCGTCCGGCGCACACCGGTGGCCAGGAAGCAGGCACGGGCGGCGCGCAGGACGTGCTCGCGTGCGGCCACCCGCGCCTCGGAGGAGGTCGGCACAGGCATGCGAGGCACCTGGTCGTCTCGGTCTGGCACGGCTTCACGGTACCCGCGGGGCGGCTCGGGATCCGGTCGCACAACGGGGCGCACTGATCGGTCCAGGGCGCTCACCTCCCAGGAGTGACCGCGTGAGTCCGGTTGACAACGCCGGAGACGAGAAGTTACAAATCAAGCACGCGGAATACAAAATAGCCGGTTTGTCATCGACGATCGACCCAGGTGAGGCTCCATGACTCTCGCGAAGAGCCAGCCGTTCGAGATCCCCGCGCCGACACCGGAGACGGCGGCGAGCACGGACTCCGATCGCCGGGGCGCGGCCACCGTCTGGGCCGGTCTCGGTGTGCTCTGGCTGGTCGTGGCCGCCCAGGCGCTGGTGCGCTGGGGAGCATCTCCCACCGAGTTCGCGCCGGCCCCGATCCTCGGTCCGGACGTGCCGGCCGAGTGGCGCCTGGTCGCACTGCGCGCCCTCGAGGTGCTCAGCGTCGGCGTGCTGCTCGGTTTCCTCTGGTTCTGTGTGGTCAGGCCCTGGCGGCAGCGGGGCCGACTGTCACTGGACGGCAAGTTCGTGCTCGGCGGTCTCGTCGCGTTCGTCGCCGACGGGTTCCTGAACTCGAACGCATACCTGTTCGCGTGGAACAGCAACAACGTCAACCGCGGCGTCTGGACATCGTTCCTGCCGTTCCACGGCGGCGGTGCCACCACCCGGTACGCGGAGTCGCTGCTCTGGGGTCCGCCCATGTACGTCTACTTCTGTGCCGGCGTGGCGATCGTGGCCTGTCGGGCGGTGGCACCGCTGCGCAGGCGATACCCGGACCTGAGCAGCGTGGCGTTGTTCTCGGCCATCTGGGTCGGCGAGTTCGTGTTCGACTTCGTCCTCGAGAACCTGATCATCCGCACCACCCACGGCTACGCGTACGCGCAGACGCTCGGCGGCGCCACCCTCTGGGCCGGCCAGCTGTACCAGTTCCCGATCTACGAGTCGATCCTGGTCGCCACCCTGGGGTGCCTCTACACCTGGATGCGGATGGCCGCTCTCCAGGACCCGGACGGCCTCTCCCCGGTCGAGCGGGGCTTCCACCGGTGGCTGCCCGCCCTGCGCGGCCCGGTCCGGACCCTCGCGGTGATCGGGTTCTGTTCCGTCGCCACCATCCTGATCTACCACCTGCCCTTCAACTGGCTCGGGCTGATCGGTCACTCCATGGCCGCGCTGCCCAGTTACCTACGGCCGGGCCAGCTCGTTCAGTGACGGTCACGCTGTGTCACCCACGGGCCGGCGGCGAGGCCCTGATCGTGGACTTTGACAGTCCTCGACGCCACGATAACCTAACTACGTTTGGCGAGTCGTGCGACATCGGCCCGAGCTCGCCCGAGTACACGGCATGGGAGCGGCAATGAATGCACGGAACCAACGGCTGTGCGTCTGGGCCGGGCCGCTCACGATGGTGCTGTTCGGGGTGGGGTTCGTCGGGATAGCCGGGCTGGTGCCGCCGCCGGCGCCCGGTACCAGCGCGGCCGCCCTCGCCCAGTTCTACGCCGACAACCAGACCCGCATCCGGCTCGGCCTGGTGGTCTCGATGCTCGGTGCGGCCCTGTCGTTCGCCTTCCCGGTACCCATCATGATGCAGCTGCGGCGGATCAGGGGCGGGACGGCACTCGGCTACACCCAGCTCGTCGCCGGGATGGTCAACCCGCTGCTCTTCGTCTTCCCGATGTTCGCGATGGCCGCCGCCGCGTACCGGCCGGACAGCCGTTCGCCGGAGATCACCCAGGCGCTCAACGACCTCGGCTGGTTGGCGCTGGTGGGCTTCGGCGGCCCGGCGATCGTTCAGACGGTGGTGATCGCCATTGCCATCCTCAGCGACCACGAAGAACATCCGGTGTTCGCGCGGTGGGTCGGCTACTTCAACGTCTGGTGCGCGCTGCTGTTCGTGCCCGGTCTACTGGTGATCGTCTTCCACAGTGGACCGTTCGCGTGGAACGGCATGTTCGCCTTCTGGGTTCCCCTGACCGTCTTCAGCGGCTGGTTCGTCGTCATGGCCGTGGTTCTCTTCCGGGCGATCAAGGAGGAGGCGGCGCGGGAGCAGGGCGCCGACGATTCCTCGCCGGTGGGACAACCTCAACTGGCCTGATCCACCGCCGCCCCGACCGACGCATCGAGATACCGCGGGAGTTTTGTGACCACGCTGTCGAAGGACGCTCGCCACGAGGACTCGCCTTCTCGGCCGACGCGCCGCATTCCGGGCGAGGAAGGCACCTGGGTGTTCATCCTGGGTGACATGACGGTCTTCGCCGTCTTCTTCGCCACCTACCTCTACTACCGGGCTCAGCAACCCGAGCTGTTCAATGTCTCGCAGCTGAGCCTGCGGCCCGGCTACGGCGTGATCAACACGTTGTTGCTGTTGACCAGTTCGCTGCTCGTCGTCATCGGGCTCCGGGCAGTCCGGCGCCAGGTGCGGAATGTCGCGCCGTGGATGTTCTCCGGGGCGCTGCTGTGCGGGCTCGGGTTCTCGTTCATGAAGTTCCTGGAGTACAGCGAGAAGCTCAGCAAGGGCCTGACGCCCAACACGAACAGCTTCTTCATGTACTACTACGTCCTCACGGGGCTGCATTTCTTCCACCTGATCGTCGGAATGGGCGTCCTGACTTTCCTGATCGTCAAGAGCCGCGCGCCGTCGCTCACCGTGAAGCAGTTCGCCTTCGTCGAGGGCGGCGCCTGCTTCTGGCACATGGTGGACCTGCTCTGGATTGTCCTGTTCCCGCTCCTCTACCTGATGAAGTGACACCGTGACCACACCGCTGATCTCACTGGTAAAAGCACGGTTCACCGCGGTCTGGCTCGTGCTCGTCGCCGCCACCCTGATCTCGTTCTGGCTCGGCACCGACCACGGGCTCTCCTCGGTCGAGGCCAGAACCGTCCTGATCATGCTTGTGGCCTTCATCAAGGTGCGCTTCGTCGGGCTCTACTTCATGGAGCTGCGCGATGCCCCGCACGTGCTGCGCGGCCTGTTCGAGGGGTACTGCCTGGTCGTGTGCGCGATGATCCTGGGCTTTTACCTGTTCGCCTAGCTGACCCTGCACTGAAATCGAACGCCGTTTGGTAGTCTGTCACCGTGGCCGTCGAACGGGTACGAGGGGGAAACGTGGCAGCTCAGGGCTCCGCGGAGGACGGCGAGCTGAGCTCACTCGGTCCGCTGCGCGGAGTCCGGGTGCTCGACCTCAGCGCGCTCGGCCCCGGTCCGTTCTGCTCGATGCTGCTGGCCGACTTCGGTGCCGACGTCATCAGCGTGGAGCGCCCGGATGCGCCGACGTTCGACCCGTCGGCCTTCTTCAGCCGAGGTAAGCGCTCGGCCATCGTGAACCTGCGCGCCCCGGACGGCCCGGATGTCATCGCCAGGCTGGCGGATCGGGCCGACGTCCTGCTGGAGAGCAACCGGCCGGGCACCATGGAACGCCGCGGTCTCGGCCCGGACGTGTTGTGCGCCCGCAACCCCCGGCTGATCTACACCAGGCTCACCGGCTGGGGCCAGGACGGACCGTACCGCAACCGCGCCGGCCACGACATCAACTACATCGCCGTCTCCGGCGCACTCGGAGTGATCGGCGAGGATGCCCCGGTGCCGCCGTTGTCCCTGGTCGGGGACATCGGCGGCGGGTCGATGGTCACCGCGTTCGGCATCCTCATGGCGATCATCGAACGGTCCGCGACCGGCCGGGGCCAGGTGATCGACGCGTCCATCGCGGACGGCTCGGCACTGCTCAACACCCCTCAGCTCGCGGAGCTGAGCGCGGGCAGGTGGGCCGGGCGGGGCCGGGGGATGCTGTCCGGCGCGGCGCCCTTCTACGGTGTCTACCGGTGCGCCGACGACCGGTGGTTCGCGGTCGGTGCGATCGAGCCGAAGTTCTACGCCGAGTTCCTGAGCGTGCTCGGCATCGACGACCAGGCCGGGGAGCACCAGTTCGACCCGGCGTGCTGGCCGGCACTGCGGGAGCGGGTCGCCTCGGTGTTCCGGGACCGCCCGATGGCGTACTGGGCGGCGGCGTTCAGCGACATCGACGGTTGCGGGGCGCCGGTGCTCGACCTGGAGGAGCTGGCCGACGACCCGCACCTCAGCGCCCGGGGCACCGTCGTCCGGGACGGGGGTGAGGTGGCCGCGGCGCCCGCTCCCCGACTGTCCGCGTCGCCTGGCCGGCTGCGCCCCAAGCCGGCCGGCCGTGGCGCACACACCCGCGAGGTACTGCGCGAAGCGGGCCTCGGCGACGAGGAGATCGACCGGCTCGAAGCGAACGGAACCGTGGCCGCCCAGTCGTAGCCCGACAGACTGGAGCGGTGGTCGTGGGGTCAGCCGGTGGGTGGCTGGTGCAGCACCGGGTCGAGCTTGAGCGGGCGCTTGGCCTCGATCATGATGATCTCCCACTCGATCCGGGTGTGGTCGTCCCACTCACGGCGGGCCTTCACCCTGGCGCGCTCGGGGAAGCCGTGGTGGATGCCCTGCGGGTCGTGGCTGATCAGGCCCGCCTTGAGAGGGCGGCCGAGCGAGTTGCCGCCGTGGATCAGGGCGATCTCGTCGTAGTCGGCGTTGCGGTGGTACCACGGGATGCGCTCCACCCCGCTGACCGACTCGAACGGCCGGGGCAGCAGGTTGATGATGTTGATGCCCTCGGCGACCAGGAACACGTGCATCGACGGCGGCAGGTGCAGGCTGTCGGACATGATCACGTTCCAGTCGCGGATGTTGAACGCGAACGGGAAGTAGTCGCCCTTCCACCCCTCGACGTCGCACGGGTGGTGGTCCACGAATAGGGACGAGTACTCGCCGTCGTACTTGACCCGGATCTCGTACTCGGCCTCGGTCGACTCCTCGGCGGCCGGTTCGGGCACCCGGATGACGTCGGGGTCGAACGGCGCGTGCCGGCCGAGGCCGACATAGGTCGGCGCGCGCAGTTCGCCGACCGTCTCGATGCCGAGCAGGCTCGACTCGCCCGACTCCACCACCCACCGGTGCGTGATCGCCTTGGGGATCACCACGTAGTCCCCCGGCTCGAACGTCAGCGGGCCGAACTCGGTCTCCACGCGCCCCGAACCCCGGTGCACGAACCAGCACTCGTCACCGTCGACGTTGCGGCGGAAGAACGGCATCGGCTCGGCGCGGCGGGACAGCCAGATCGTGGCGTCAGTGTTGTGGTACAGCCGCTGCGCGCTCCCCTGTGCGTCGGTCAGGTCCGACGGCTTGACCTCATTGAGCAGCGCACTGGTGGCGCGGAACCGGCCGGTGGTCCGGAACGTGGTCGGGTCGTTGCGCCGGTAGAGCACGGCCTCCCGCCCGTCGAAGCCGTCGCGGGTGAGCTCCTCGTCCCTGAGGTCGGGCAGATCGCGGTGCGCCTGCTTGCTCGTGTTGCCCCTGCTGAACTGGATCAGCGTGCGCATGGTGCTCCTTCCGTGGCGCTGCCCAGCACACCGGCAGCGCGCGCCTGGACACCACGATAGGAGAGAGGGCAGCAATCACCAAGCTTTTGACGAACGCGGTTTGGTTTTGGTCGGCCGAACCTGATCGGCGAGCGCGCCCAACAACCGGGTCAGCACCTCCTGATCCTGTGCGGAGAGCGGGCCGAACCACTCCCGCTCCAGGTCAGCCTGGTCCCGCATGCCGCCGCGCAGCTCGGACCGGCCGCGCTCGGTCAGCTCCAGCAGCACCTGGCGCCGGTCCGTGCCGTTGCGGCTCCTGGTGACCAGGCCATCGCGCTCGAGGGTGTTGAGTGCACTGGAGATGCTGGCGCGCGAGGAGCCGGAGAGCCGCGCCACCTCGCGCAGCTCCACCGGGCCGGCCACCCAGAGCACGTTCATGATCCGGAACCCGGCCCAGGTCCAGCCGTGGCGCCGGTGCACGGTCTCGAAGTCCTGCCCGAGTCGGTTCAGCAACCGGCTGAGATTGAACACCAGCTCCATGCGCGCCGAGTCCGACTCGTCGAGGATGTCCTCCCGGACCAGCCGGTCCCTGATCAGTTGCCGATAGGCCCGGACCGGGAGCCGTCCCTCGTCGCCGTCGGTCGGGGCGCTCACGAGCCGCAGCCTAGCGAAGGCCCGATCAGCCGCCGCCGCGCCGAGCGCGGCGCAACGGTCAGGTCCCGACCGAGAGCCGAGGCGCCTCGGCGGCGACGCCCGGCACCGGAGAGGTCGGCCGAACGATGATGCTGATCGCGAACGCGGCGAGCCCGACCGCGAGCGCGACGCTCACCACCGCGACCAGGTAGATGACGACGATGTTGTCGGTGGAGTGCACCGCCGACCACATCGGCCAGCCCGCCACCGCGTTGCCGAGCGCATGCGCCGACGGCAGCACCGCGATCACGGCGAGCCGGCGCCAACCGCGCAGCCGCGGCCACAGGTACGCCACCGCGGCGGCGGCGACCAACGGGACCGCGGCATTGATCGACTGGAACCACAGCGGCAGCCCGGCGATCTGGAACGGCTGGGGGCCGTAGTAGGTGTAGATCCCGGCCGCGATCGCCGGCACCTCCATCACGATGTTGGTGCCGATGAACGCGGCGTAGAGGATCCACAGCTGCCGCGCGGTCACTCCCCTGCGCATCCGGTACAGCACGTACGCGACCTGTCCCCCGATGAACCAGATGTAGCAGGGCAGGATGAACCACGGCATCGGCCGGTTGAACGTGGTGAACATGACCCACATGCCGCCGGGCGCGAACCAGACACCGGCCAGTACGTCGGTGACCGGCTCGAAGAGGCTGGTCGCGGCGCCGCCGAGCAGACAGACCACGAACAGTGCCCTGTCCTGTGGCAGCCAGCGGCGCAGGCCCAGCCAGAGCACCGCGACCACCGGGATGATCTGCACGAACGTCATGAACGGCTGCCAGAACGAATTCATCACCAAACCAGGGGGCGGCTGCGGCGGTACAAATTCGGCGAGCAGGTTCATCGAGCCAGGTAAACACTGTTGGATTCTTGGCGTCAAGCTGGAGTCCGGCTTTCGACCCGATTTGATACCGCGTTCGACGGACCGGTCACAGAACGCACTGACCAGCACTGACCAGCACTGACTAGGCGGCGTGGACTAACATCGCCCAGAACCAAACAGCGTGCGGTTTAGGGGAAGTCGGCCAAGTGCGAGATCCGGTGCATTGCGGTTCCTGCCCGCGGAGGCAGCGAGGCCGTGATGCGCCCGCACACCCTCGCCGCGCTGATCTGCCAGGGGCTCTACGAGCAGGTCCGGGCGCTGGCCTCGGCCGCCGGTCGGCCCGGCGCCGAGACCTCCCTGGTGACCGGCTACGGGGCGATGGCGGAGACCGCGGTGGTCAGCGACCTCTGGGACGTCTCCCGCGACCGGCTTGCCCTGGACACCTTCCTCGGCCGGCACGGCTACCACGGCCCGGCCGAGGGCGAGCTCGCCGCACACCCGTGGCGGGTCGACCGGGCGCCGCTGCACGCACTGCTCAAGGCGTACCGGGACATGCCCGAGGACCGTGACCCGCGCGTCGTCGAGGCCCAGCGGACGCGGGAGCGACTGTGCACCGAGGCGGACGTGCTCGCCGCCGTGTCGCCCGTCAAGCGGCCCTCGGCCCGGCTGACCCTGCGGCTCGCCGCCCGGTTCTTCCCACTGCGCGGGGTGGGCAAGGGCGCGTTCCTGCAGTGCGCCGACGTGGTCCGGTTCGTCGCGCGGGCACACGGTGACCACCTGGCCGCCGAGGGAGTGCTGGCCGACCCGTGTGTCATCGGCACCCGCACCGGCACCGCCGCCCTGCGCACCGGCGACCGGGTGCGGGTCGACGGCGGCCGGGGCGAGGTGCTCGTGCTGCAACGCCGCCGAGCCTGACCGCCAGGCTCAGCTCGCCGCGTGGGTGGACCGCTGGCAGCTCCGCTCGAGGTGGGCGAAGCCGACAGTGCCGTCCGGCAGGGTCATCCGAACCCTGCTCTCGGACAGGAACAGCGTGTCCGGACTGTCCCAGTCGACGCCGTTGATGTTGTCGTTGTCAGTGTTGATGCTGATCGGCGCGGTATGCAGGACCTCCAGCCGGACCGGGGTCTTCGTGCCGTCGGCGTAGTTGAGGGTGGCCTCGAAGTCGAGCGGGGTGGCGTCCAAGCCGGCCAGTGGCGGCACATCGGTGAGCGTGACCGGCTCGGTGCCCTCCCCCTCCCCGAACTCGCTGCCACTGTCCAGCAACACCGCACCGTCCATCCCGAAGATCGACATACTGTGCAGGGCCCGACCCGGGAAACCACCGATCAGGAAGTGGTGGCTGCCGAAGTTGCGCAGGTCCCGGGTGCCGGACGAGTGGTCGTTCGCGCCCGTCCCGTCCAGGCGGTACTCGACGCCGTCGACCGTGAGCGTGCCCCGCACCCGCAGGACCTGCTGGGTGTGCGTGCCGCTGGCCCAGTCCTGGCTGCCGTTCGACTGCCTGCCGAGCGCCGTGTACATGTCCCAGACCGGCCCGGCGGCCTCGGTGGCCAGCTCCCAGCGCATCGGCCGCGCCGGGCCGGCACCGGACGGTCGAGTGACCATGGTCGCCGCCGTGGTGATCTCGCCGGCGCCGTCGAACGTCGAGGTCCAGCCCTTGAGCGGGTTGTCCATCCGGATGGTGAAGTTCCCGGTCTGGATGGCGCCGCCGTCGCGGGACCGCCCCCAGGACCGGTCCACCGCGATCTTCCCGCCGGGCAGGTAGGCCAGCGACTGGGCCCACCACAGGTCGACGTCCTGCGGGCAGCGCCCGGCATGCAGGAACAGGCCGACCCCGTCGGTGGGGTTCCAGGTGGTCAGGAAACAGGTCTCGCCGTAGCCCGGCACATCTCGGCGGACCGGGAGGACCTGGTCCAGCCGCTCCGGTACCCGGTGCGGGTTGCCGATCCGGGCCGGCTCGACACCGAGGGTGGTTGCCGTGGTCAACGAGGGCTCCTCACGATCCGCTGGATGCCGGGTGCACGCGTGCCCACAGTAGTCAGCGCTTGCCCCACCCGCGCTACCGTCACGGTGCGAACAGGCAAACGTTCAGGATCGATTTGCCGGGCGGAACCCGTTGACCAACAACGTGGTGAGGTCGGCGGTGATGCGCGCGCGGCTGGGGCGGGTGCTCCCGATGGGAAACAGGAGGTCGTCCAGCAGCGCCATGCCCAGGATCATGGCCGCCGACGCCGCGATGAGCAGCGAGGGGTCGGGATCGGGAAACCCGTGCTCCGGGGCCTCGGCCATGGTCACCGGCTGGATGGTCTGCAGCAGGGTCGCCAGCCGGTTGGGGATGTCGCCCTCGGGCGAGGTCTCACCGGACATGCGTCGCGTGACGGAGTAGATGAGCAGCTTGCGATCCTGCTCGGCGAGGGCGTAGAGGCGTTCGACGAACAGGCCGACGCGCTCCTCGAAGCTCGATGCGGGGGCATCCTGACCCCACGAGGCGATGTAGTCGTTCACGAACTCCGAGAAGGGCTCCACCACGGCCGCCTCGAACAGCCCCGCCTTGGACCCGAAGTTGGTGAAGATCAACTGCTCGGCGACCCCGGCGCGCAGGCTGATCTCCTTGATGCGGGTCGCTTCGTAGCCGTTCGCCACGAACAGCTCCCGGGCGGCCTCGACCAGCAACGCTCGGATCTCACTCGTCGGCCGGCGCGGTGCTCGCACAGACCGTTGCGCACCCATGGGACGACTTTATCGGCCGGCCCGACCGGATCCGGCTCCGGTAACTCGGGCGGTGGACCCCCGACCGAACCGGGGAGCGCCACTGCCCGCGGAGTGGGTCAGTTCACCAGCAGCACGTGTGTCGGAATGTTGCGGGTGACCTGCTCACTGATCGTCCCGATCAGCCGCACGCCTCCTTCGGGCAGGTGGTTGTTACCCAGGACCAGCAGGTCCGCGCGGCGCATGTCGGCGACCGTGAGCAACCCGTGCAGGGCATCTCCCTCGGCCATCACGCTCTCCACGGTCTGCGCGCCCTGTGCCCGCGCCCGGGCCTCCCCCGCACGCAGCACGGTCTCGATGGCGAACGAGCCCTGCGCGAGGAAGCTCTCCCCCTTGAGCGCATCGCTCGCCAGCGCCATCTCCTTCTTCCGGGCGGGCTCGTAGGTCCCGACCAGCACCAGCTTCGCGCCGCCGTCCGCCGCGATCCTCCCGGCCTTCTCCACCGCGCGCATCGAGCGCTCCGAGTCGTGCACACCCGCCAGGATGGTCCGCACGTACCTGGAGGGCCGCTGGCGGTACCGCCGGCTCACCAGCTTCTGCCAGCGGTCCGTGGTGGTGTGGACGACCAGCACGTCACAGCTCGCGGTGGCCGTGACGGTGCCGGGCACAGACCCGAGCAGCCGCCCACCCAGGGTGGCGAGCCCGTGACTGCCCACCAGCAGCAGATCGGCCGAGTGCTCGCGGACCGCCGCGTTGAGCACGGTCGCCGGGTTGCCGGGCGCGGCGGAGGTCGCGACGTCGTGGACGCCCATCTCGGCGCACTGCGCGACAGCCCGCTCGAGCGTCCGTTCCGCCGACACCGACCCCCGCACCTGGTACCCGCTCCCGCCCTTCCGACCGGCTCCCCAGTGGCGGTAGGCGGAGACCAGGATCAGTCTGGCGTCCGTCTCGGCGGCCATCAGGGCCGCCATCTCCACCGCACGCGCGCCCGTCGGACTGTCGTGCACCCCGACGACCACAGTCTGATAAGCAGGCATGACTTCCTCCCCCGGGCCAACGTCGCCGTCACGAACAGCGACCGCACTGTTACCGATGAGTACCACGATCCGCCTGTGACGCCCGTCATGCAATCGCCTAATGAGGTTCACTCATTAACGATCGGTGTTCGGTTTGCCGTCGCTGGTCAGGGCGACTCAAGCCCGCGCGAGCGATCAGTCGCCCCGCTCGGCGACCCAGTTCAGGCAGAGCGGGCGACGCCCGGTCTCGAGGAACTCCCGCAATGCCACCACCAAACGCAACAGTGGAATGCCGGAGCCTTCGGGGAATTCCGATTCGTCACTCACAAATGTCGGTGACGCCGGGTCGCCGGCCAGGATCCAGGTGTCGTCGCCGTCGTCCACCGCCCACATCCGCAGATAACCCCAGTCCCCGTGCACCGCGGCCACCAGCTCGTGGTCGTAGACATCCACCCCGTCGTCGAAGAACACGTTCCCGGTGACCGGCCGACCAGCGTGGTGGATCACCACCGACCGTTCTGGCAGCTCCGCGATGGCGTTGACCAGCTCTTCCACCTCGGTGGCCGAGGACACGCCGCGCTGCCCGACCGCCCGGCGGCCCATCGAGGTGGGCATCGTGAAGTGCACCGTCATGCCCACGACCGCCTCATTCGATCGATCCGATCACCGCGCCGACCGGATACTCTTCCTCGTTCGCCGCACCATGGCGCAGGACACCACCGGCGGACGCCTCGATCTCGACCTCGACCTTGTCGGTGGCCACGGTCAGAATCGGATCGCCCGCCGCCACGGTTGAACCGTCGGCCACCAACCATTCGACGATCGTGACCTCGGTGACGCTCACCCCGACCCGGGGAACGATTAGATCCGCCATCGCCAAGTCCTTCCAACTCGATGCATCTTGTTCCTCGGGAACCACGCCGGCGGTGCCTCGATGACTCAGCCGAGGCCGAGGTCTCGCCCGATGATCTCTTTCATGATCTCGGTGGCGCCCCCGTAGATCGTCTGCACCCGTGCATCGACGTACGAGCGCGCGATCGGGTACTCAGTCATGTAGCCGTAGCCGCCGTGCAGCTGCAGGCACCGGTCGACGACCTTGGTGAGCAGCTCGGTGGTCCACCACTTCGCCTTCGCCGCCCGAGCCGGACTGAGCTTCCCGGCGACGTGTGCGGCCAGGCAGTCGGCCACGAATGTCCTGGCGATGTCCACCTCGGTGGCAAGCTCGGCGAGGGAGAACCGGCTGTTCTGGAAGCTGCCGACCGTCCTGCCGAAGGCGGTGCGCTGGGTGACGTAGTCCAGCGTCCGGTCCAGTGCGCCCAGTGCGGAGGCGGTCGCGTTGACCGCGATGGTCAGCCGTTCCTGCGGCAGGTTGCGCATCAGGGCGCTGAAACCGCTGTTCTCCTCGCCGAGCCGGTTGGCCACCGGAACCCGCACGTCGGTGAAGGACAGCTCGCTGGTGTCCTGGGCGTGCTGGCCGATCTTCGCCAGGTTGCGGCCGCGCTCGAACCCGGGCATGCCGCGCTCCACCACCAGCAGGGTCAGCCCCCGGTGCGGGTGCGGGTCGGTCCGGGCCACCACGATCACCAGGTCGGCGTTCTGGCCGCTGGTGATGAAGGTCTTCGAGCCGTTGAGCACGTAGTGCTCGCCGTCCCGGTGGGCCCGGGTGGCGATGCCGGCCAGGTCGCTGCCGGTACCCGGTTCGGTCATCGCGATGGCGGTGACGGTGGCGCCGGTGCCGATACCGGGCAGCCAGCGGGCCCGCTGCTCGGCCCGCAGACCCTGGGCGCCGGCGTCGGTGTAGAGGCTCCGGTCCACGATGCCGGCGCGCTCCCACCGCTCGTCGAACGGCCGCACACTGGTCTCGACGAACTTGGCGACCGTGTCCCGGAACTGCTCGTGCTCCTCGTCGTACACCGCGTGGTGCGGGCCGCCGATCCGGTCGCGGGCCGAGCTGGCCTGGTTCGTCATGACCGCCCTTTGCGCATGGCGGCGAGCTTCTCCTGCAGGTCGGGCAGGGTGAAGGTCTCCGCCTCCGCGGCGCAGGCGTAGTCGAGGATGCCGATCGACGCCCGTTCCAGGTGCATGTTCAGCGCCCGCTTGGTGGCTCGCAGCGCGGTGGCCGGCAGCCTGGCCAGCCGGTGCGCCAACGCGGTGGCCTCGTCCAGCACCTTGTCGTCGGGCACCACCCGGCAGGCCAGCCCGAGCTGCAGCGCGGTCGCGGCGTCGATCTTCGCCCCGGTGTAGAGGTACTCCTTGGCGCGCATCATGCCCATCAGGAACGGCCAGGTCGCCACCGCGCCGTCGCCGGCGACCACCCCGAGCGCCACGTGCGGGTCGGCGAAGAAGGCGTTCTCCCCCATCACCACCAGATCGCACATCGAGGCCAGGCTCGAGCCGAGCCCGACGGCCGGGCCCTGCACCCCGGCCACGATCGGCAGCGGAAAGCGCAGCATCTCCCCGGCCAGCCGTTTCGCCTCCTCCAGGGACCGGGCCCGCTCGGTCTGGTCCGTGGCCACCTCGTAGAGCCAGTCCGCGTCCCCGCCCGCCGAGAACGCGCCTTCCGCGCCGCACAACAGCACCGCGCGGACCTCGGGGTCGCGGGCCAACGCCCCCCAGACCTCGGTGAGCTCGCCGTGCAGCTCGGTGTTCACCGCGTTGCGCTGCTCGGGCCGTGACATCCGCACGATCCGCACGGCGCCGTCGGTGATGACTTCCAGGGTGTCGCCGGAGGAGCCCATCTCAGCGCACCACCGACCGGGTGCCCAGCAGCTGCCGGGCCGCTCGCTCACCGGACGCGGTGGCCACGTTGAGGCTGGTCACACAGAAGTAGTCACCGGCCAGCCGGACCAGCCGGTCGTTGTCCTCGCTGAGCTGGTTGAACTGCCGCATGCCGGTCCAGTAACCGGGGTAGCTCTTCGCCCACGAGTACGGCCAGCGGGTCAGCTGGGTGAACACCACGCCGTCGCCGACCCCGGGCACCATCGGCTCGGCGGACTCGATGAGCTCCTTGATCAGCACGTCGTCGTCCTCGTCCTCGAGGACCTGCTTGCTCCAGTCGTTGGAGCCGAAGATCGTCGCGATCGCCTTGCCCTCCGGGACCCGCCCGGGCGCCTTGTTGTGCTCGAGGTTGACCGCCAGCACCTTGGTCTGGTTGGACACCTCGGTCGAGTAGACCATCGACGCCTTCGAGGCGGGCGGGCGCTCCAGCGCCACGTGGGCCTCGACGATCGTGGCGTTGTCGACCTTGTTGGCCAGCCAGTCGCGGCGCCACGGGTCGAGGCCGTTGTGGATCTTCGCCGCGCCCTTGGGCAGCGTGGCGATCACCACGCCGGCGAAGGTCTCGGTGTGATCGACGCCGTCGCTGTCGCGCCAGGTCACGTCGACCTCGTCGGCCCGCTCGTCGACGCCCATCACCTCGGCGTTCAGTTGCTTGTCGAAGAACGTGCCCAGGTGGTCGGCGTAGACCTGCATGCCGCCGGAGATGGCGTAGTACTTCTGGATCTTCATGAAGTTGGCGAACACCCAGAGCATGTCCGCCGCCGACACGGTGGACGGCGCGGTACCCACGAAGCCCCGGATCACCGGGTCCACGAAGTGGTCGTACACCCCGTCGCCGAGCCGGGTGCGGCCGTACTGCTCGGCCGACAGGTGGTCGAGCTCGGCCATCTTGGACAGGTCCTCGACGTCGAGCTTCTTGCGGTGCTTGAGGACCTCGAGGGTGATCTTGGCCAGGTCCAGCTTGTCCCGCAGGCCGATCAGCTTCGTGGTGACCATGTCCAGGTGGATGCGCTCGATGGTGAAGTCGTGCTGCTTCCCGTCCGCGTCCAACATGGCCAGCACCGTCGAGGCCGGGATCAGCTGGTCGCCGAGGCCGGACTCGCGGAGGATCTTGATGAAGCGGGTGTAGCTGCCCGCGATCTGGCTCGGGCCGTCCTCCACCTGGAAGCCGTCCCGCCGGACCGTGCGCATCCGGCCGCCGAGCTGGCCGTTGCGCTCGAACAGCTTCACCTGGTGCCCGGCCTCGCGCAGTCGCCAGGCAGCCGCCAGGCCCGCCGGCCCGGTGCCGATCACCGCCATGGGTGTGTTGTCCGTGGTGGGGGGCATCGGTCAGCTCTCCAGGTACCGGTCGAGGGTGTCGTTCATGTGCGAGATGCGGGTCTCCATCGCGCTGATCCGGAAGCCCTGGAAGCCGCTGGAGTGCAGACCCTGCTGCTGGATGACGATGTTGGCGAAGTCCTGGTCCATCACCGCACCACAGGAGCCGCCCTGCTCGACGTCGATATTCGCCGCGGACGGCGGCATGTCCATGCTCTCCGGAACCTTGTGCAGGTACCACATGTCGAAGATCATCGATGCCGGGTCGACGCCGTTCGGGCGCATCCGGAACATCCAGGATCCGAAGGCCAGCGTGTGGATCTGGATGTTCGGGAAGATGAACCACTCGTAGTCGTCGACCACCTGGGTGTCCGACAGCTCGGTGATGTCGATGCCGACCTGCGCCATCCCGCCCTTGATGATGGGCAGCAGAACATCCCGCAGCGGCGCCCCGTCCGGTAGGTCCATCTGCCGCAGTGCGGCGATCATCGCGGTGTCCTCCCCGAACGCATCGAAGGTCCACTGCATCGCCTCGAGGGTCTCCTCCATGTCCGGCGCCTGCTCGAGCAGCCGGTCGGGCATGCCGAAGCGCGCCGCGAGCATCGAGTGGTCCCCGATCAGCTCGATCGGGTTGTCGGTGTAGTCGGCGAAGCTGTTGGTCTCGGGGTGGATGTAGCGCGCGTGGTAGTCCTCCTGGAACGCATCCAGCGCGATCTTCCAGTTCACCGGCACGACGGTGGAACGAGACCACCACTTGTACTGCCGGGACAGCTTGTACGGTGCGACCCGGCGCGGGATGTCACCGAGGTACTCCAGCAGTGGCCCGGCATCCGGGTCCAGGTTGATGAAGATGAACTGCTCCCACGCCTCGACTCGCACCTCGCGCAGCGACACGTCCCGGTCGCCGAACGGGCAGAACTCCTGCCGCTCGGGCACCTGCGCGATCGTGCCGTCCAGCTTCCAGGTCCACCCGTGATACGGGCACTGCAGTTGCTGGGCATTGCCGCGGCCCTGCTTGATCGGGCGGCCGCGGTGCTGGCAGACATTGTGGTAGGCCCGGACCGAATCGTCGGTCTCCCGCACCACGAGTACCGATTCCCGGCCGATGCGGTACTCGTAGTAGTCGCCGACATTCGGGATGTCCGCGTCCATGCAGGCGATCTGCCAGACCCGCGACCACATCTTGGTCAACTCGGCCATGGCGAACTCGTCCGACAGGTAGCGGTCCTTGGCCAACAGATTCGTCGGCGCCGCCGGTCGCACTGTCGGCAGCTGCCCACTGGCGATCGTCGCCTCGACTCCGCTGGGTTGCTCGGTCACCGTCATCGCTGAACCTCCAATACCCAAAGGCTGCCGCGGACTCTAGCGACAGTTGGTAGCTTAACGGAAGACCGCCCGACCAGTTACCGTCATGACATGACAAACCCGCCCCGCACCCGGCGCCGAACGTCGGAGGTCCGCGAGCTACTGCTCGACGCGGCGACCGAGGTATTCGCCCGCAAGGGTTACGCCGCGACGACCACCGACGACATCGCCGCCGAGGCGGGAGTGGCCAGAACCTTGATCTTCCGCCACTTCGGCACCAAGTCCGACCTGTTCAGGGCGGCTCAGCTGCAGCCCTTCATCGACCTGCTCGCCGGCTTCCGGGAGACCTGGAACGCGCAGCAGGAAGAGGTCTGGACCGAGTACCGGTTGATGCGGACCATGGTCTCGACGATGTACGACAGCTTCCGCGCCCATCGCACCGGTGTACTGGGCGTGGCGTCCTCCGCCGAGGCGATGGACCAGGACGTCGCCCGCGAGACCAGGGCCGTCCTCGACCAGGTGTTCCAGGACGTGACCGAGATCGGGAAACAGGAGGCCCGCCGGCGGGGCTGGTTCTCCGAGGTCAACCTGGAGCTGTCGATCCGCATGATCATCGGAATGGTGGCCTCGATGACGGTGCTGGAGCCGCTGTTCGTTCCCGGCGGCCGGGCGCGGCCGTCCCGCGACCAGATCATCGACCACCTGACCAACCTCGTCCTCTACGGCATCCGGCTGGAGCCCCCCGACCCAGCGACGGACACAGCTGCCGACACAGGTGTCGACACAGGCACCGACACAGGCACCGCCCACCCGTCGGAGTGAGCCCGGCAATCCACTTTTTGTGACCAGCTGTCGCTTGACGCCAGCCGCCGGCATTGCTTCACTTCAGTGCACACGTGCACCGAGGCCCGCGGATGGAGTGATCACCGATGACTGCGGAGACGAAGGGCGAGCGAGCATCGACCGAGCTACCGCGAGGGAGGAACGGAGCTAGCCTGGAGTCGCCCGTCCCCGCTGGGAGCGACACGTTTCTCTTCGATCCCTGGGACGTGTCCTGGCGTGACGACCGAACCGCCGAGACGGCCGACCAGCTGGTGGAGAACCACCCGGTGTACCGGCTGCCCGACGGCAAGTACGTCATCTCGCGGTACGAGGACGTCAAGGAGATCCTGGGCAACCACGACCTCTACACGGCGCGCCCGAACCAGGAGCAGCTGATCGGCTTCCCGCCCCGGCTCGAGGGCGACCAGGACCCCGAGATGCTGCAGCGGCTGCAGGACCTGATCGCATCCATCCCGTTCGACCTCAGTGAGTTCGGCAACGCGAACGTCATCGTCGGGGTCGACCCGCCGCTGCACACCCGCATCCGCGCCATCGTGGCCCGCGGCTTCGTGCCGCGCCGCATCCGGGCGCTCGGCGACAGCGTCAACGCCATCGTCAAGCAGTGCCTCGACGGCATCGAGACTGCCTCGACCTTCGAGGTGAACGAGAAGCTCGCGGTGCCGGTCCCGATCCGGGTCATCGGCGACATCCTCGGGCTGCCCGTCGACAAGCACCCCGACCTCAAGCGCTGGTCCGACGTGCTCTCGGCCAGCGTGCACGGCCCCGAGCGGGGCACCGCCGGGGCCGCCGCGAACCTCATCGGGATGCTGATGGAGTTCGCCATGACGTTCATGCCGCTGATCGAGGCCCGCCGCCAGGAACCCGGCGACGACCTGATCAGCGACATGGTGCGCGCCGAGGAGGGCGACACCCTCACCCTCATCGAGGCGGTGCTGTTCCTGATCATCCTGATGGGCGCGGCGAACGAGACGACCACCAGCCTCATCGGGAACACCATCACCTACCTGATGCAGAACCCCGACCAGCTCAAGCTCGTGATCGAGGACCCGTCGCTGGTCGCGCAGGCCAACGAGGAAGCGCTGCGGCTGTGCGCCCCGGTGCAGTTCGTCTACCGCGAGAACAACGTCGAGGTCGAGCTGCAGGGCGTCACGATCCCCGCCGGCTCGCCGCTGATCTGCATGATCCACGTGGCGAACCGCGACAAGCGCCAGTACCCGGACCCGCACCGCTTCGACGTGACCCGCAAGGGCCACCACCTGGCGTTCGGCCACGGCGTGCACGTCTGCCTCGGCGCCCATCTCGGTCGTGTCGAGGCGAACAAGGCGATCGAGGCCATCGTGGCGCACCTGCCGGACTTCGAGCTCGACTCCCAGGTGCTGCGACTGGACCGCAGCGCCTTCACCCGGGCGTTCGACTCCATCCCGCTCACCCGCAAGACCAGCTGATCTCGCCATCCCCCGCGACTGAGCACTCACCCACCCAGAAGGCAGGACCTGACATGGGCGACCGACTCGCCGGCAAGGTAGCGATCGTGACCGGTGGCGCGCGCGGAATGGGCGCGGCCATCAGCACGCTGTACGCGGAGCAGGGCGCCAAGGTGCTGGTCACCGACGTCATAGACGACGAGGGCGAGGCCCTGGTCAAGGAGATCGGCGGGGCCGGGGTGGATCGGGTCGCCTACCGCCACCTCGACGTCACCAGAGAGGCCGAGTGGACCGCCGCGGTCGCCGACGCCGTGGAGCGCTTCGGCAAGGTCGACGTGCTGGTGAACAACGCCGGCGTCCTGCGCGCGGTCCCCATCCCGAACATGACCGAGGACATCTACCGCGAGGTCATCGATGTCAACCAGATCGCGGTGTTCCTCGGCATGAAGGCCGTCGTGGGCCCGATGGTGGCGGCCGGCGGCGGCTCCATCGTCAACATCTCCTCCATCGACGGCCACCAGGGCACACCGACGCTGGTCGCCTACGTGGCCGCCAAGTACGCGGTGTGCGGGATGACCCGGGTGGCCGCGCTGGAGCTCGCTTCCGTGGGCATCCGCGCGAACACCGTGTGCCCCGGTGCCACCCGCACCCGCATGATGGACGCCCCCGACATGGCCGGCGTCGACATCGAGGCCATGAGTGCCCGGATGGCGCCCCTGGGCCGGATCGGTGAGGCACACGAGGTCGCCGCCGCTGCCCTGTTCCTGGCCAGCGACGAGAGCTCGTACATCACCGGCACCGACATCGTGGTCGACGGCGGCGCGACCTCCGGCGTCGGCGTGGAGATGTTCAGCCAGGTCTCGACCTGATCTTCGGGAGTACGGGCATGCGGATCGGGATCAACGGGTCGAGTCTCGTCGCCACCGGGGCATCGGTGTCGAAGCTGGTGGCGCACGCCGCGGCGGCCGAGGCGGCGGGTTTCGCCTCGTACTGGCTGGGCCAGCTGGCCGTGCCGGACGTGCTGACGGTGTTCGCGGCGGCCGGAGCGGCGACGTCACGGATCGAGCTGGGCACCGCGGTCGTGCCGACGTGGACCCGGCATCCGCTGATGCTCGCCGCGCAGGCCCTGACCACCCAGGAGGCGTGCGGCAACCGGCTCGCGCTCGGCATCGGGCTCGCGCACAAGCCGCTCGTCGAGCAGACCTTGAAGATCCCGTTCACGACGCCGGCCAAGCACATGGACGAGTACCTGTCCGTGCTGCTGCCGGCGTTGCGGGACCGCAAGGTCGCGTTCACGGGCGACATCTGGTCCGGCTTCGAAGACCTCTCGGGTGGTGCGCGCGGTGCGGCTGCGCCGTCGGTGCTGGTCGCCGCGATGGGGCCCCGGATGCTCGCGATGGCGGGTGAGCGAGCCGACGGGTCGATCCTGTGGCTGTCGGGCCCGCGCACCATCGGGACCGCCATCCGTCCGGCTCTCGATGCCGCCGCCGCTGCCGCCGGCCGTCCGTCGCCGCGGGTGGTGGCCGGGTTGCCGGTGTGCGTCACCGACCGGCCCGACGAGGTACGGAGCATGATCGCCGGTGCGCTGGCCACTTATGCGACCCTGCCGTCCTACCGGGCGATGCTCGACGCGGAAGGTGGCCAAGGCGACTCGATCGGTCCCGCCGACGTGGCGATCGTGGGTGACGCCGCGACGGTGACCTCGCGGCTGCGGGCCCTGGCCGACGCGGGCGCGACCGACTTCTCGGCCACCGAGTTCGGGCTCAGCAGCAAGGATTTCGCCGCCACCAGGGAACTGCTCGCGGGGCTGGCGCGGGCGAACCCGGGACCAGGAGATCGAGCATGACCGAATCCGGTCTGGCCACCAGGGTCACCGTCGACCTCACGGTCTCCCGCAGGCAGGTCCTCATGTGCGCCTGGTGCGGCGCGCTGCTCATCGTGCTGATCGGCGGCGGCCTGCTGTTGGCCGGGCTCTGGCCGCCGCCGCGAGCCAGTGCGAGCGCCGAGGAGATCAAGGCGTTCTACGCCGGCTCACCGTTGCGGATCCGGGCCGGGCTGGCGCTGATGATGGCCGGCATGGGGCTGATCATGCCGTGGGGCGCGTCGATCGCCGCGATGACCAGCCGGATCAGGGACTCGTCCTCGTCGATGACGTTCGTGCAGGTCGCGGCATTCGGTGTCGCCACCATCATCGGCGTATCCAGTGTGATCTGCTGGGGCGTCGCCTCGTTCCGCCCCGACGAGGTGTCCGCCGAGCTGACCCGGGGGTTCTCCGACCTCGGCTGGTTCTTCTTCGTCTTCGACTGGTCACCGCTGGCCGTCTGGTACCTGGCCGTGGCGGTGGCGATCTTCGGCGACCGGAGCCCGTTCCCGGTCTTCCCGCGCTGGTCGGCCTACCTGAGCCTGTGGGTCACCACGCTGTCCGCGCCCGGCGGTCTGATGATCTTCTTCAAGACCGGGCCGCTGGCGTTCAACGGGCTGTTCGCGATCTGGATCCCGCTCGGGGTGTTCTTCGTGTGGATCATCGTCATGACCGCGCTGGTGATCCAGGCGGTCAACCGGCAGACCGAGCCGGCCACTGCCTGAGCGGCGGCCGCGTGGTCGGGCTACGAACGTCGCCCCGGTCCGCGGTCACCGGTACATCGCCTCGATCTCGGCGCTGTAGCGGGCCGTGATCCCCCGGCGCTTGAGCTTCGCGGTCGGTGTCAGCAGGTCGGAGTCGGGCAGCCAGGCATCGGCGAGCACGGTGCAGTGCCTGATCCGCTCGACGGCGTTGAACCGCTGGTTCGTGTGCGCCACGTCGGCTCGATCCGGGCCAGCAGCTCCGGTGTCTTCACCAGCTCGCCGAGGACGGTGGGCAGGCCGCGTTCGCGCGCCCACGCCGGCGCGGTCTCCGGGTCGAGCACCAGCAGCGCGGTGATCATGGAGCGCCCGTCCCCGACGACACAGGCCTGGCCGATCAGCGTGGACTCCTTCAGCGCCGACTCCAGCAGGGCCGGGCTGATGTTCTTGCCGCCGGAGGTGACGATCAGCTCCTTCTTCCGGTCGACGATCGTCAGGTTGCCCAGCGCGTCGAACCGCCCGATGTCGCCGGTGCGGAACCAGCCGTCGCCGTCGAAGGCCTCCTCGGTGCGCACCGACCCCGCTCGGTCCGTCGTGCGAGGCCTAACTGGAGGTGCTCCGGCGGATGGCCGCGACCAGACCGTCCTGGGTGGGGAAGTGGGTGCGCTCGAGCTCGGTGGCGAACGGCACCGGCGTGTTGGCGGCGGCCACCCGCAGCACCGGTGCACGCAGCGTGCCCCACAGCTTCTCCTGCAGCACCGCCGCCAGCTCGGCCCCGAACCCGCCGCGCTTGACCGCCTGGTGCGCGATCACCGCGCGGGTGGTCTTGCGGACCGACTCCAGCACCGTCGCCTCGTCCCACGGGACCAGCCAGCGCAGGTCGACGACCTCGACGGAGATGCCGTCGCCGGCCAGCTGCTCGGCCGCACCGAGCGCGACCGGCACCTGCGAACCGTAGGTGACCACGGTGACGTCGCTGCCCTCGCGCACCACCGCCGCCTTGCCCAGCGGCACCCGGTGCTCACCGTCCGGAACCAGCCCGGGAACCCCGTAGAGACCGACTGGCTCGAAGATGATGACCGGGTCCGGGTCCTCGATCGCGGCGGTCAGGATTCCCTTCGCATCGGCCGGGGTCGACGGCATCGCTACCTTCAGGCCGGGGGTGTGGATCATCCAGGACTCCACCGACTGCGAGTGCTGCGCGGCGAAGTTCAACCCGCCCGAGAGCATGCCGCGCACCACCATCGGCACCGTGGTGCGACCGCCGGACATGTAGCGCAGCTTCGCCGCGTGGTTGGCGACCTGGTCCAGGCACACCGCGTAGAAGTCGGCGATCATGATCTCGGCGATCGGCTTGGCGCCGAGCATCGCCGCGCCGATGCTGGCCCCGATGATGGCCTGCTCGGAGATCGGGGTCTCCCGGACCCGCTGCCGCCCGTACCTGGTGGACAGGCCCTTGGTGATGCCGAACGCGCCGCCGGTGGGGTCGATGATGTCCTCGCCCAGGAGGAACACGTCGGGGTCGGTGGCCAGCGCCCAGTCCAAGGTCTGCGCCAGCGCCTCGACCATGGTGATCTTCCGTTCGGCGGCCACCCGGGCCGGCGCCGCTGACTCGGTCACGGTCTGGCTGCTCATGCCGGCACCACCTCTGCGTAGACGTCGGTATAGGTCTCGGACGGGTCCGGCGGTGGCGAGGCCAACGCGAACTCCACCGCGTCCGCGACCTCCTTGTCGACCGCCGCCTCCAGCGCGGCCATCTCCGCCTCGGAGACCGCGCCCTCGTCGATCAGGCGGCGCCGGTACGCCGGTACCGGGTCGGCGGCGACCGCGGCGGCCATCTCCTCCTTCGGCATGTACTCCATCTGGTCGACACCGAAGATGTGGCCCATGAACCGGTACGTGCTCGCCTCGATCAGCGTCGGACCCTCCCCCGCCCTGGCCCGCGCCACCGCCGCCACGGACGCCTCGTACATCTCGTCCGGGTCGTTGCCGTTCACGCTGATGCCGGCCATCCCGTAGGAGTCCGCCCGGCCCGAGATCTGCTTGACGTTCATCGACTCCATGCGCGGGGTGAACTCGCCGTACTCGTTGTTCTGGCAGACGAACACCACCGGCAGGTGCCACACCGCGGCCATGTTGAGCGACTCGTGGAACGCCCCGATGTTCGAGGCGCCGTCGCCGAAGTAGGCCACCGTCACCGCGGTGCTGCCGGTCATCTGCGAGCGCAGCGCCAGGCCGTTCGCGATCGGCACCGCGCCGCCCACGATCCCGGACGTGGCCATCACGCCGCAGCGCGGGTCGGACAGGTGCATGATCCCGCCCTTGCCTTTACTGGTCCCGCCGGAGCGACCGATGATCTCCGCGATCACCTCGTGCACCGGTGCGCCCTTGGCCAAGGTGTCGTGCAGGCCCCGGTAGGTCGTGGTGATGTAGTCGTCGCCGGTCAGGACCGCGGACATGGCCGACGGGATCGCTTCCTGACCCCTCGGCGAGTAGTAGATGACCGATACGACGCCTTTCATGATCAGGCCACGCATCGTGGTGTCCACTGTCAGGATCCGATACATGCGCTCGTAGATTCCGCGCCGCGTGTCGCTGTCGCTCACGACCTACCTTCCTTTCGATCGTCGTGGTGGGTCGGCGGTGTGGTCAGCCGGTTGATTCGCCGGGGAGCGGGCCTGGTACCGGAGGGGCGGCGCGCGGCGTGGGGACCCCGGTCGCCCCAGCACTGCGAGGTCAGCGGATATCGCCATGAGTCAACCAGCGACCGACGTGCTCAGTCAAGCGACACTTGGTCGCTATATGGGTCATAATCGGTCAAGGACAAGGTCTGTCCTGGCACGCTCCGGCGGGAGGGCTTCCATCAAGCGACCAGCCGTCTCTATATTCGGCGGCAGCCCCCGATGACGGTGAGCTCGTTCGGGGAAGGGTCGACAGCGGGGAGCAGCTGGTGAGCGGACCGACGCTGGGCGGTACGGTGCGGCGGCTGGCCGTCGAGCGCGCCGAGCACACCTACCTCTGGTTCGAGGGACAGCGGGTGACCTACGCGCAGCTGGGCGAGCGGTCGAGCCGGGTGGCCGCCGGACTGGTGCGCGCCGGAGTGACCGCCGGCGACCGGGTCGCGGTACTGAGCAAGAACAGCCCGGCGGTGCTCGAGGTGCTGTTCGGCGCGGCCAAGTGCGGCGCGGCGGCCCTTCCGGTCAACTGGCGGCTCGCGCCACCCGAGGTGGCCTACATCGTTGGGCACTCCGACGCCCGGGTACTCGTGGTCGGGCCAGAGTTCACCGACACCGTCGCCCAGATCGAGGCCGAGCTCAGCGGGGTGCGCACGATCCTGGTGACGGGCGAGTCGGACCGCTACCCGTCCTACGAGCAGTGGCTCACCGCGCAGCCGGCGGAGGACCCCGGCCACCCCGGCGCGCCGGACGACGTGATCGTCCAGATGTACACCTCCGGCACCACCGGCCTGCCCAAGGGCGTCCAGCTCACCAACGCCAGCCTGCTCGGGCGGATGGGCGGGATGTGCGAGTTCTGGCGGTACGACCAGGACAGCGTGAACCTGGCGGCGATGCCGCTGTTCCACATCGGCGGCACCGGAACCGTGCTGCTCAGCGTGCTGCCCGGCGCCACGACGGTGCTGCTGCCGGAGGTCGACCCGGCGCGCATCGCCGCCCTGATCCCCGAGCTGGGCGTCACCAACACGCTGCTGGTGCCGGCCGTCATCCAGTTCCTGCTCGACGTGCCCGGCGCCGCGACCGCCGACTGGTCGTCGCTGCGCGCGATCATGTACGGCGCCGCACCGATCACCGATGCGGTGCTGCGCCGGGCCATGGACCTGTTCCGGTGCGACTTCATCCAGCTCTACGGCATCACCGAGTGCAGCGGCAGCGTCTCCCAGCTGGAACCGCGGTTCCACGACCCGGTGCACTCCCCCGATCTGCTGCGTTCCTGCGGGCGCCCGCTGCCGTGGAACGACGTGCGGGTGGTCGACCCGGACACCGGCAAGGAGCTCCCCTCGGGCGAGGTCGGCGAGATCCTGGTCCGCTCGCCGCAGAACATGCTCGGCTACTGGCGCCAGCCGGAACAGACCCGGGCCGCCTTCACCGAGGACGGCTTCTTCCGCACCGGCGACGCCGGTTACTTCCACGACGGGTTCCTCTACCTGCACGACCGGATCAAGGACATGATCGTGTCCGGCGCGGAGAACATCTACCCGGCCGAGATCGAGAACGTGCTGGCCAAACATCCGGCGGTGGCGGACGTTGCGGTGATCGGCGTCCCGCACCCTCGATGGGGCGAGACGCCGAAGGCACTGGTGGTGCCGAGGCCCGGAGCCGAGCTGGACGAGGCCGAGGTCATCGCGTTCTGCCGGGAGCACCTCGCCGGCTACAAGTGCCCGACCTCGGTGGACACCATCGACGTGCTCCCCCGCAACGCGGCCGGCAAGCTGCTCAAGCGGGAGATGCGCGAGCCCTACTGGCAGGGCACCGAGCGCCGCATCAACTAGCCGCGCGGCCGCCCGGTCCCGATTTCCAGCCTTCGGACTGAATAGAGCACCTGCTACTTGCGCCCCCAGATGGTCTGCGGTATCTCTGTCGCAGTGCGTAGAGCAGTTGCTCTACGTCACGACTCCCCCGCGACACCTATCCGACACCGACGTCGTGCCGAGCGCCAGGAGGCCCAATGTCCGCGCATCGAGTAATCCAATGGGGAACCGGGGCGGTCGGGACGGACGCGCTGAACCTCCTGCTGGACAGTGCCGAGCTGCGACTCGTCGGGCTCAAGTGCTTCACCGATGCCAAGGTCGGCCGGGACGCCGGTGAGCTGGTCGACCGGCCGGCCGTGGGCGTCACCGCCACCGCGAACGCCGACGAGCTGATCGCGCTCGACGCCGACTGCGTGCTGTTCATGCCCCGCGACGAACTGCTGGACCCGACCACGCCGGGCAGCCCGTCCCGCGCCTGGGTGGACGCCGTGCTGCCGATCCTGGCCAGCGGCAAGAACGTGGTGAGCTCGATCGGCGCCGCGATGCACTGGGGCCAGCTGGAGCACGGCGCGGCACTGCGCGACGAGATCAACGAGGCCTGCCGCGACGGTGGTTCGAGTTTCTTCAGCACCGGCATCGACCCGGGCTTCGTGACCGACTGCCTGGCGATCACCATGGCCAGCGTCGTCGGCAGGATCGAGCAGATCCGCACCTGGGAGTTCATCGACTACTCGAACTACGCGGCGGTCGCCACGATGGACGCGATCGGGTTCGGCCGGCTGCCCGAGGACCTGTCCGACACCGCGCTCGCCACCCTGCGCCCCACCTGGGGCTGCGCGCTCTACCAGCTGGCGGACTCGGTCGGGGCGACCATCGAGGACCTCACCCTCGACGTGGACTTCTACCTGTCCCCGACCACGGTCACCGTGCCGAGCGGCCTGGTCATCAAGGAGGGCACGATCGGCGCGCTGCGCTGGTCGATGACCGGCATGGTCCGGGGCAAGCCCCGACTGGTGATCAACCACGTGAACCGGATGGGCCCCGAGATGGCGCCGGACTGGCCGAACCTGGGCCGACTGGGCGGCTACCGGGTCGAGGTCGACGGCTATCCGCCGTACCGCGGCGACTTCCCGCTCGCGATGCCCGGCGGCACCGGCTTCAGCCTCGACGACGCCGTCGCGATGACCGCCGCCCGGTGTGTGAACTACATCGACGCGGTGGTGCGGGCCCGGCCCGGCTTCCTGACCGTCGGCGACCTGCCCACGGTGGGCGCCCGCTACGGAATGCTCGCGTAACGCGCCGCGGGACCAGGTTTCACCTCAGCCCGGCCCGGCCCGGTGCAGGACCTCGACCACGCCGCTCGAGCCGTCGACGCGGACGGTGTCGCCGTCGCGCAGGTCACGGGTGCCGCTGTGGGTACCGATCACGCAGGGCACGCCGAGCTCACGGGCGATGACGGCGCCGTGGCTGGCCATACCGCCGATGTCGATCACGAGGGTGCCGGCGACGGTCATCACCCGTGGACGGACCGGACGTCGCGGGGGCTCCCGACCACGATCGGGGACGCGGGCGGCTGCCCGGTCCAGGTCTCGGGGATGGTGACGCCGAGATGGCTCCGGTGCTGGCTCCGGCGCAGCGCGACCAGTTCCCGCAGGTCGTGGGCCGGCGGAGCGCCGTACAGGGCCCGCCGGACGTTGACCTCCGACAACTGCCCGTAGAACGAGTAGTTCATCGCGGTCAGCACGCCGGGCGCCGCCTCCGCCGAGTTGCCCCGGGTCCACAGAACTCCCGGCGGCGAGCTCTGGATGAGAGGGTCACCGTCCACCGAGGCCAGGGAGGCCGGCATCGCCACGCCCGAGGACCGGCCTGATCCACTCACGGCGCGATCGCCCAGGCCCGCTCAGGCCAGCTCCGGTTCCCGCGCGGGGACCCCGGCGGGGAGCTGCCGCTCCCGTTCCTCCTGGCCGATCGCCTTGAGCAGCGCGACCAGCATGACCACCGACCAGACGGAGAACACGGCCAGCGGGACCCAGAACGCGAACACCCCGTCCCAGGCGAACGGCCCGGTCTTGAAGAAGACGGTGAAACCGCCCGGCACGAAGCCGAGCGCGACCCAGATGTTGAAGTAGCCCAGCCAGCGCGGGAAGACCGGTTCCGGCCGGGTGTCGTTGAAGATGGCCACAGCGATCGCCACGTTCTGCACGATGGCCAGCGAGATCAGCCCGACGAAGGGGAGCCAGGCGGCGTCGGACAGCCCCTGGGTGACCTCGATGCTGCGCTGACCCGGCCGGAACGCCACCGCCTGCATCATCATCAGCGGGAACCCGAAGATCAGGGTGCCGACCGTGCCGGTGGTGAGCTGGATGTAGGACAGCGGGGCGACACTGCCCTCGATGCGCCTCATCTGCATCGAGATCACTATGACGAACGGGAACGCCAGCGGGACACCGAAGATCGAGATCAGCAGGCCGGCGCGGATCAGGTTCGTGTGCTGGGAGTAGAAGTCCGCGATCTGCTGCGCACTGTCGTTCGGCGACGGCGGCGGGACCAGGCCCGCGACAACACAGAATCCGATGCCGAACAAAACGAGGAAAACGATGCCGCTCCACGCGCACCACCGCTGAACCTTCGCGGTCATCGGACCGTCCTTCCGTTTCGATCTGCGGGTGAGACCTGTGGCTGAAGACCTGACGAGAAGTATGTGACAGTCACGTCTGAATATTTTGACAGTCACTTCTACTAGTGACTAGCATCACTGAGAAGGGAAGTCAACGAGAGCTGGATTCCATGACCGTTCGGCGTGTCACTCGGGTCATTCAATGGGGAACCGGCGCGGTCGGTCTGCACGCGTTGAACTTCGTCCTCGACCACAGCGAGCTCGAGCTCGTCGGCGTGAAGTGCCATACCGACGGCAAGGCCGGCAAGGACGCCGGGGAGATCGCCGGGCGTGCCCCGGTCGGTGTCCTGGCCACGAAGGACAGCGAGGCACTGCTGAGCCTCGAGGCCGATTGTGTGCTGTTCATGCCCCGGGACGTGACCCAGCTGGATCCGACCGTTCCGGACAGTCCGGGCCGGGAGTGGGTCGACGCGGTCATCCCGATCCTCACCAGCGGCAAGAACGTCGTCAGCTCGGTCGCGTCCGGCATGCACTGGGCACAGCTGGCGCACGGTGCGCAGCTGCGGGACGAGTTGGCCGAGGCCTGCGAGAAGGGCTCGTCGAGCATCTACTTCACCGGCATCGATCCGGGATTCGTCACCGACGCCCTGGCGATCACCATGTCGAGTGTGGCCGGGCGGATCGAGCAGGTCCGCACCTGGGAGTTCATCGACTACTCGAACTATCCGGTGCCGGAGGTGATGCTGGGGATGGGCTACGGGCGGCTGCCGGAGGACATCCCCAGAACCGCGGCGGCGGTGCTGCGGGCCGGGTGGGGCGGGGCCATCTACTCGATGGCTGACGCCCTCGGCGCGGTCGTCGAGGAGGTCGTGCTCGACGTCGACCACTTCCTGTCCCCGAGGACCGTGACCGTGGCGAGCGGCCTCGAGATCAAGGAGGGCCGGATCGGCGCACTGCGCTGGTCACTGACCGGAATGGTCGCCGGCAAGCCGCGACTGGTCATCAACCACGTCAACCGGATGGGCCCGGAAATGGCGCCGGACTGGCCGAACCTGGGCACCCAGGGCGGGTACCGCATCGAGATCGACGGCTTCCCGCCGTACCGGGGCGACTTCCCGCTCGCCACGCCGGGCGGTACCGGCTACAGCCTCGACGACGCGGTCGTGATGACCGCCGCGCGGTGTGTGAATGCCATTGACGCCGTGGTCCGCGCGACCCCCGGCTACAAGACCGTCAACGACCTTCCGGCATTCGGTGCCCGGTACGGCCTGCTCAGCTGAGCGCCGATGCTCGGGCCTCGTTGTTCCACATCCGGAATGTCGTGCACATTCCCTCGCCGTTCAGCGTGACGACCCAGAGGTTGTCGAAGGTGCCCAGCTTCTCGTACACACCCAGGCCCCGGACGGCGAACGTGTCGCCCTTGACGGCCAGGAGGTTCCAGCTGACCTTCCAGCCGCCCTCCTGCCACGGCACCCGCGCGGTCCAGCCCTCCTTGATCTCGGCGAGGCCGACCCACGAGGTGTCGTACGGCCACTCGTAGGACTCGGCGTCCTCGGCGAAGATCCCCTCGAGATCTCTCGGACTGGCGCTGCTCCAGGCCCGCAGGTAGCCGGCGAGACACCCACTCCCGCCGCTCAGTGCGCGGCGTGCAGGGAGCCCAGGATGGCGATGGCGTCCGCGCTCCGGCTGCCCGGCTCGGGCGTCCCGACGAGGAGTTGCTGACCGGGCGCATCCTGCACACCGAACGTCTGGTACGTCAGCTCGACCCGGCCGACCTCCGGATGGACGAAGACCTTGTAGGCGCGGGTCAAGCCACTCACCTCCTGGTCGTCCCACAGGGAACGGAACTCAGGAAATTCCTTCATCTCATCCACGAGCGCGCATATTTCGGGGTCGCGGGGGTTGTGGCCGGCATTCAGCCGCAATGCATGGACGGTGGCCCGCACCACGAGGGGCCACTCGACAAAAACTGTCCGCGCCTCCGGGTGCTGGAAGAGTACTCGCAACATATTGTCGGTCCCCGCGAAAGGCGACATCAATGCGGCGGCGATGGCATTCTTGGCCAGCACGGTGAACGACGGGCTGAGAACGTACGCGGCCGCGGCGGGAAACGAGTCCAGTAGTTGGAGCAACGCCGGGTCGACGAGCTCGCGCGAGCTGACCGGTGTCAGATTCGGGTTCAGCCCCGCGAGCCGGTAGATGTGCCCGCGCGCGTCGGCGTCGAGCTGCAGTGCCCTGCCGATCGCGTCCAGCACCTGGGCCGACGGGTTCCGCTCGCGGCCCTGCTCGAGTCGTGCGTAGTAGTCGGCACTGACGCCGGCGAGCACGGCCACTTCCTCACGGCGGAGCCCGGCGACTCTGCGGCTGCCGCCTCCGTGCAGGCCGGCGACCGCCGGGTCCACGCGCGCGCGGTTGGCACGGAGGAAGTCGCCGAGCCCGTTGTTCGATGTGGACGGCACGCCAGCCAGCATATCGGCCGCCGGCCGCCGCTCAGGCCGACGGAAGCTTCAGTACTTGTTTCGCGATGATGTTGCGCTGCACCTCGCTGGAACCGCCGTAGATCGTGCTCGGTTTGGCCCGGTAGTAGGCGCTGAGCACGGGAACCAGCTCACCCCCGAGCTCCACCGCCCCGGCGCAGCCACCGGCCGGGCCGGCGACCTCGATCACGAGGTCGGCGATCCGCTGGAACGTCTCGGTCGCCCAGAGCTTCAGCATCGAGACGTCCGGACCCAGCTCCTCGCCGCGTTCCAGGCGAAGCGCGAACTCCTCGTACACGGCGGTCAGGTGCTCCACGTCCAGCCGTAGCCCCGCGATCTGGTCGGTGAACGCGGTGTCGTCGGCGAGCCCCCGGGCACCGGCCACCTGCTCGAGCAGCCGCAGCCCCGACGTCGGCAGCGCCGGGCTGCCCACGTGGATGCGCTCGAACCCGAGCACCGACTTCGCCACCGTCCAGCCCTGGTTGACCGCGCCGACCAGGTTGTCGCCGGGGATCCGGACCCGGTCGAGGAAGACCTCGCACAGTTCCTCCTCCCCCGCCATGTCCCGGATCTTCCGGATGGTGACACCGGGCATGGCCAGGTCGAGCAGGAAGAAACTGATCTGCGCCTGCTTCGCACCGGCCGACCCGGTCCGGGCCAGCAGGAACATGTGCGTGACGTCGTAGGCCATGGTGGTCCAGATCTTGGTGCCGTCGACCACCCAGTCCGCGCCGTCGGGCGTCGCGGTCGTGCGGAGTCCGGCCAGGTCCGAGCCGGCTTCCGGCTCGGAGTAGCCCTGGCAGTAGCGCTGCTCGCAACGCAGGATCGGCGGCAGCAGCCGACGTTGCTGCGCGGGTGTCCCGTACCGGATCAGGACGGGTCCGATCATGCGGATCCCGTGGTCCTGGAACCGGGCGATCCCCCACCGCTCCTGTTCCTCCAGGAAGATCAGCAACTTGGCCGGCGCGAGCCCCATGCCGCCGAACTCGACGGGCCAGCTCGGCGCGATCCAGCCCTTGCGTGCCATCCGCAGGTACCAGTCGTCCTGCTCGCTCCAGAGCAGCCGGCGCGACGGGTAGCGCAGGTGTGCCGGGTAGTGCTGCTCGAAGTCCGACCGCACCAACGTCCGGAACTCCTCGTTGCCCAGCGCGTTCCAGTCCTGCTCCGGCGCAACGCCATAACTGGTCACGAGGCCACCCGCCGGTACTCCGCCGGCGCCGCCGCCATCTCGGCGCCGAGCCGCCCGTGGCGGCGGGTGTGCGCGCGGGCGTTGCCCAGCCAGGCCGCGAGGACCAGCGCCCGGTTGACGTACCCGCCGAGCTCGTACTCGTCGGTGAAACCGATGGCGCCGTGCAGCTGCACGGCCTCGTTCCCGACCCGCAGCGCCGCCGAGGAAGCCCTGGACTTCGCGCTGCTCGCGGCCAGCGCCAGCGTGTCCGGGCCGACCCCGTCCGAGCAGGCCCGCCGCAGTGCGCTGTGCACCGCGGCGCTGGTGAGCCGCTGCTGGACCCACAGGTCGACGGCGCGGTGCCGCAGCGCCTGGAAACTGCCGATCGGCCGGCCGAACTGGCGGCGGGTGGACAGGTAGCTCAGCGTCAGCTCGAGCATCCGGTCGATCAACCCGAGCAGCTCGGCGGCGCAGACCAGGGTGCCGGTGTCGACCGCCGAGTTCAGGGCGTCGCGCGCCGCCGTCCCGCCGCCCAGTACCGCGCTGCCGGGCAGCCGGACGCCGTCGAGGTCGAGGCGGGCCCAGCGGGTGCCGTCGGCCGCGCGCCGCGGCGCCACGGTCATCCCCCGGGTGCCCCGATCGACCCGGACCAGCACGATCTCCCCGGCGTACCTAACCGCGACCAGGTACGCGTCGGCCGCATCGGTCGGGACCCAGGACACGCTGCCGCTCAGCACCAGGCCGTCGCCGTCGGGCCGCGCCTCGACCGGCAGGTCCCCGGCCACCACCCGGGTGTCGCACTCGCCGCGCTCGGACTGCCAGGCCAACACCGCGAGCGTGTCCCCCTCGATCACCTCGGCCAGCAGTGCCCGTACCGGTGCGCTGTCGGCGAGACCGGTCAGGCAGCGCGGCACCATGACGCCGGCCGCCACGAAGGGCTCGCGGCGGCAGGCGGCGCCCATACCGAGGGCGACCACCGCGGCGGCCCGCTCGTCCGCCCCCGCGCCGCCCCGCTCCGCATCGACCAGCAGGGACAGCCAGCCCAGTTCGGCGTAGCGGCGCCAGCGGGCGCGGTCCGGACCGGTCGGGGCGGCGGCCGGCTGATCACCGGCTTGGTCCGCCACCGCGGCGCGCACCACCGAGGCGAGATCGGCCAGCAGTTCGTCGAGCTCGCTGTCCGCGTCCGTCAGCGCGGCGCCCGCCGCCTCAGGCATTCGCCTGTTCCCGCAGGTGCGCGGAGGCCTCGTCGTCGGCCCGTCGCCACAGCTCGATCGCCAGCGGCTGCTCGCTCTCCTCGAGGATGTGGCCCACCAGGCCGATGGCCCGCGCCATCACCCCCAGCCCCCGCACCGCCTTGACCGGCAGCCCGAGCTCCCCGCACAGCGCGCCGATCGCCCCGGTGGCGTTGACCGGCAGCGCCCGGCCCATGACCCGTTCCGCCTCCCGCCCGACCAGCTCCATCAGCTCGACGTAGCGGCCGCGCAGGCCGCACTCGGCGGCGATCTCGAACAGTCGCGGGGTGCGCGGGTCGATCGGCTTGTGGAACGGGTGCCCCAGCCCGGGTACCAACTCGCGGCGCTCCCGGTGCGCGGCCACGATGCGCGCCGCGGCCCGCTCCAGGTCGAGGGTCCCGTCGTCGCCGTCCAGCTCGTCGGCGAGCATCTTCGCCGCGCCCTCGGTCGTGCCGACGAAAACACTGCCGAGGCCGCACAGCCCCGCGGCCACCGCCGCCTGCATCGCCTCCGGCGCGCCCGCGTAGGTCAGCCGCGCCGCGAGCGCGCTCGGGGTGAGCCCGTGCTCGACCAGCGTGATCAACACCGCGTTGTACACCCGGGCCTGCTCGGCCGTGGCCAGCCGACCGGTCAGCTGCAGGAACGAGAAGGCGGCCAGATCCATGTGACCGAGCACCTCGGTCGGCAGGTCACGGCCGCGGACCACGATCCGGTCGGCGGAGCTCCAGGCGATGTCCGACCGTATTTCCTTCGAACTTCTGGTCACCGGGACCTCCCGCGTCGCCGAGGTATCGAATTAGCCAATCATTGGTATGATTCGGTGTCAAGCTCGCGGCCTCCGGAGCGCGCCGACCGGAGATCACCGGTACCGAACCCCGGTCGCTGCGTAGGCTGAGGGCCGTGACCGAGGCCAGGCCGAGGGTCCGGGCTACCCGGCGCTCTTCCCGCGAGGTGCGGCGGCTGCTGCTGGCCGCGGCCCGGGAGTTGTTCGAGCAGCAGGGCTACCAGGCGACCACGACGCAGCAGATCGTGGCGCTCGCCCAGGTCGACGCCCCGACGCTCTACCGCCACTTCGCCTCCAAGGTCGAGCTGTTCGAGGTCGCCATCCTCGGGTCGTTCAAGGAGTTCCTGGCCAGCTACTTCGACGAATGGCGCGCCGCGCCGCCGGGCACCGGCGCACCCGACGAGCTGATCGGCCGATTCGTCGAGGGGTTCTTCGCGGTGATCGAACCGCACCGGGGTTCGATTCGCCTGCTGCTGTCGGCCAGCCAGGACAGCGACGAGCTGGGCGTGCTCGCGCGGGAGGTCGCCCGCCAGCTCAGCGAGGGGCTCATCTCCATCCGGGAGATCCTGGTCGACGAAGCCCGCGAGCAGGGGTACCGGGGCATCCACACACCCGATGCGACGATCGCGGCCGCCACCGGCATGGTGCTCTCGATGACACTGTTCGAGGACTGGGTGTTCCCCGCCGGCCCCCTGCCCAGCCGGGCGGAACGCATCGACGAAATCACCGCACTGCTCCTGCACGGCATCGCGCACCGGCCGCGCTAGTGCCCCGCGCCGGAAATCTGCGCAATAATTCCGGCGCCCAGATGGCGCCTGGCGGCGTTGCCGCCCTGGCGAATACGCCCGGTATGAGCTGCGGGCGGCGCCTTGCCAGCCACCATCTGAATCACCGGACTTATCACACGAATTTCCGGCGCGGGACACTAGTCCGTGTCTGCTAAATCCTGGGCGTTGAGTACTCGATGATCAGGCTCGTGTTTCGATCGAGTGCGATTTCTCTCGATCGACTCCTCCAACCGCAAAGTTGACTCAGGAGCCGGCGTCACCTTGACAATCTGTTCCACTCAGGCGTTCGGTGCTATCGCACCCGGGGAGTGTTGCTGTTTGTGGGCTCTCTGGCTCGTCGCCAGATAGCCGACGAAGCCGACGATGATTAGCGTCAGGGCCAAGGCTACCCATCCCGCGCCCAATCCGAGGCCGCTGTCGGCGCGGGAGGCGCCGAACCAGTCCGCGAACGACGCGCCGAGTGGACGTGTCAGGACATAGGCGAACCAGAAGGCCACAATCGCGTTCATGCCGAACCGCCAGTGGGCGATCGCCGGCACCGCGATGAGGACAGCGAACATGATGCCCGATGCAAGGAAACCTAATTTGAAGCTCACTGCGGTGAGATCACCCAAAGCGGTGCCGAGTGCGAATGTGAGAAACACCGTAATCCAGTAGAATGCTTCTCGACGTCGAGTGTGGATACTATGAATGGATAGAGTCTTCTCGCTCACATACCAGATCGCAAAGTTTACCGCCAGTGCGCTCGCATAGAACGTGCTGGATGCCCAGAGGGGGAGACCGATGAAGAATGCGATATCCGCGGCAATGGTACCAAAAAGGCTCACCGCGACGACGGCAAACCAGTACACCCACGGGATATATCGGCGAACGGCGAACTGAAAAATCAGCGCCAACACAAAGATGCCGACGTCCAAGCTGAGCGGGATAGCAAGACCAATGTCCGCGACGCCGGCTCCTCTGTTGAGCAGCCAGTCCGACGCGGACTCGCCCATACCGGTGGTCAGTACCTTGATGACCCAGAAGACGACGGTCACTTCTGGGACCTTGCTCCTTGCGAGTTGCGCGGAGACCAATGCCATCGCTGCCTCCCTCCGCGCGGGGAACCGCAATAAATCCACGCCGCAAAATGCGTGACGAGCCAAACCGGCGCCGGCCGGTGCTGTCATTTGGACGCTACTGACCGACCTACACCCCGTCAAGGACGATTCCGTCCGTAATGATGAGAGCTTAGCCACAGGCAAGCTCCCTTTGTAACCTTCCCGTACCGCGAACTCGAGGGTCCCGACCTAAGGAGCGGCACCGCCGGTCGCCATGCTGCGCGGCACCGGCCAGGCCGGCGACGACCCGATGCTGATCCCGCTGCCGGCCGACCACCACCGACACGATCACAGCCGCTATCGCCTAGTCCGCCGGGCCCGCGCGGCGCGGCGCTCTTGTGACCGCGAACACGCCGGTGTTAAGTTCAAACAACTGTCGCTTGTTATCGGACCGTTGCCCCACTTCGCCGACCGCGGAGGACCGAGTCGATGCCGACCATCACCCGCCCCGACTGGGCACTCGCCCCGACCGAACAGACGATCGCCGGCGTGATCTTCGGCCTGGCCGCACTGGCCGCGCTGGCCTACATGATCTACGTCGCGCGCGCCGAGCGGACGATGTGGCCGGTCTACCTGTTCCTCGGCTGCGGCCTCGGCGTGTTCTACGAGCCGATCAACAACGTGCTCGGGCACTGCACCTACCCGGAGATCGGCCAGTTCACCTGGATCAGCACGTTCGGCCGGGACATCCCGGTCTACATCGGCTTCGTGTACTTCTTCTACTTCTCCGCCTCGATCCTGTGGATCTCCCGGCGCATCGCGGCCGGTATCACGGCGCGACAGTGGTGGACCTACTACGCGGTGTTCACCGTGCTGGTCACCTGCTTCGAGTTCGTCCCGATCCACCGCGGCTGGTGGCAGTACTACGGCGACAACCAGGCACTGCGGGTACTCGGCTTCCCGATGTGGTGGTGGGTGCTCAACTCGTTCTGCCTATTCGTCATCGCCACGCTGTTCCACCACCTGCGGGCGCGCCTCCTGACCCGCCGGACCAGCGTGCTGCTGATCCCGATGGTGCCGTTGGCCCTGTTCGCGGTACACGGCGCGGCCGCGATCCCGATCTTCACCGCGCTGAACAGCACCGACAACCGGGTGATCACCACCCTCGCCTCGCTGGCCTCCATGCTGCTCGCGTTGACCGGCATGTGGCTGGCCGGCAAGGCCGCCGTGGGCCAGCGCGCACCCGTGCCGCCGCCCGCGCCCGTTCCCCGCGTGACGGCCCCGGTCGCCAGGGCCTGACCTACCCACCGCGCTGACGCACCCCCACCGCGACACCGAAAGGGAAAGATCCATGACGCTGCCGAGTTCCGCCCGTTCGACGATGACGCCGGTCTCGGAGGTGCTCGATGCGGACGGCGGGCCGGCCATCCCGCCGGTGTTGCGGGAGGAGTCGCCCCGCTCGTTCGGCACCGACGACCTGAACGTCGACCGCTACCTCTCGCGGGAGTTCCTGGAGCTGGAGTACAACAAGCTGTGGTCGCGGGTGTGGCAGTGGGCCTGCACCGAGGACGACATCCCGAACGTCGGCGACCACACCGTCTACGAGATCGGTGACCGGTCGGTGTTGCTGGTGCGCTCCGAGCCGGACCGGATCCAGGCGTTCTACAACTCCTGCCAACACCGCGGCCGACTGCTCGCCGACGGGCCGGGCCAGGCCGCCTCGTTCGTCTGCCAGTTCCACGCCTGGACCTACAACCTGGACGGGTCGCTGAAGAGCCTGCCCTGTGAATGGGACTTCCCGCAGGTCGAGGCCGACCGCGCCCGGTTCGGCCTGCGCCAGGTCCGCGCCGAGCGGTACGGCGGCTTCGTCTTCATCAACTTCGACGACCGGGCCGCCCCGCTGGCCGACTCACTCGACGTGATCCCGGAGCACTTCAAGCATTTCCCGCTGGAGCACCGCTTCGCCGTCGCCAACGTCAGCAAGATCCTGCCGATCAACTGGAAAGCCGGCATGGAGGCCTTCCTGGAGTCCTACCACGTGGTGGCCACCCACATGCAGGCCCTGGAGTTCACCGGCGACGCGAACACCCAGTACGACATCTGGGACACCGTCAGCCGCCTCTACACGGTGACCGGGGTGCCCAGCCCGCACCTGTCGCAGGACTACACGGAGGCGGACATCTTCGAGGCGGCGGCGGCGGCCTTCGCGCCGCCGGGGGCGGAGATCCCGCCGCTGCCCGAGGGCGCCACCGCGCGCGGGGTGCTGGCGGCGATGACCCGGCAGATGATCGGCCCGATGGTCGGGCTGGACCTCGGCGGCCGCTCGGACACCGAGGTGCTCGACTCCATCGAGTACTTCGTGTTCCCGAACTGGTTCCCGTGGGCCGGCATCGCCCAGGGCCTGCAGTACCGCTTCCGGCCGAACGGGATGGACCCGGACAGCTGCATCTTCGACGTGAAGCTGTTGCTGCCGTTCAACCCCGACGGACCGCGCCCACCCAGCGCGCCGCTGCGCACCCTGGCCACCGAGGAGTCGTTCACCCTGGTGCCCGAGCTCGGCCTGTTCGGTCAGATCTTCGACCAGGACTTCAGCAACATGGCCGCCATCCAGAAGGGCATGAAGACCCACGGCAAACCCGGCGTCACCCTGGCCGAGTACCAGGAGGCCCGGATCCGGCACTTTCACCAGCTGCTGGACAAGTGGCTGGAACTCTGAGGCCGCGCGCTCAGTTCAGCAGGTCGAGCACGGTGCGCCGGGCCGCGCCGCTGATCAGGTAGTCCTCGGATCCCTCGAGGTGCCGCGTCCACAGGTCCCGCGCGCCGGCCACGTCGCCCTTCTCGATCAGGTCGACCAGCTGCTCGTGGGTCCGGTGGCCGCTGCGCAGCGCCCGCCGCGTCGTCGGGCTGCTCGGGTCCGCGACGACCTGCTCCTCGCTGGCCAGCTCGATGATGTGCCGCACCAGGTCGGTCAGCAGCGCCACGGTCTGGTTGCCGGCGAGCTGGGCGATGAGGGCGTGGAAGCCCATCAGGGCGCGGATGGCCTCCACCGCGTCGGTGTCCGGGGTGGCGGTGCCGCGCAGCGCCTCGCGCAGCTGGGCCACGTCCGCGCCGGTGGCGTTCTTCGCCAGCCGGGCCGCGCAGGCCGGTTCGATCATGGCTCGAGCCTGGTAGACGTCGGCGAGTGTGGTGCCCCGGGACTGCAGCACGACGGCGGCGTTGCGGGCGGCCACCGCGCCGTCCGGGCGGTGCACGACCGCGCCGCCGTGCACGCCACGCCGGACCGTCAGCAGGCCCTCCGCCTCGAGTACCCGGAAGGCCTCCCGCAGCGTCTGGCGGGCGACGCCGAATCGCTCCATCAGCACCGACTCCGGCGGCAGGGTCTCGCCGTCGGACATGTCACCGATGATGTGCCGACGCAGCTGAGCGCCGACCAGGTCGGCGGCGCGCGGCGTCCGGACCGTGCGGAACGCGCTCCCACCGGACCTGGTGCCCCCAGCCGGCCGGGACCCGCTGCCGGTCTCGGGGCTCGTCGACATGGGCAACCTCTCCACTGACTTCCGCCGCCGGCGCCATGATGATCGGCCCGATGACCGGCCCGGATGATCGGCTGGGCGACGGACGTCATCATGGCTCACCCGGTCCCGTCGAGGAAAGGGGGCCGGGCACAGGCTGGCGGGTCACTGGGCTGGTGCCCCGAGAAGGAGGTCGGCAAGCCGGTGCAGCGAACCCAGCATGGCCGGCAGGACTATCCCGTACTCGTTCGTGAGCTCGTTCATGAGATGGCCTCCCGCTGCTCGGGTTCGCTGACCGTTTCGGCCACGACGGTTTCGGCCACGACCGGTTCGCGCGTGACAGCCCGGTCGAGCACGGTGACCATTCCGGTGCTCCCGTCGACCCTGATCAGGTCACCGGTGCGCAGCAGCCGGGTGCCGTCCCGGGTGTTGATCACGCACGGGATACCCAGCTCACGTGCCGCGATCGCCCCGTGGCTGATCACCCCGCCGATGTCGATCACCATTGCTTCGGCGACGAGGAACAGCGTGACCCAGCTCGGGTTGGTGGTCTCGCAGACCAGGATCTCCCCCGGTTGGAGCTGGTCCTCCTCGCTGTCCCGCACCACCCGGGCGGTGCCGACCACGACGCCGGGCGCCACCCCGATACCGCGCAGAGTGACCGGCCCGTCCCGGTGTTCCGCCGGTACTTCGAGCGGCAGCGGCTCGGGCACGCCCTTCCAGTAGTCCGGCAGCCGGACCAGCTGGCACTCGCGGTAGAACTGCTTGCGCGCCTCGATCACCGCCGCGGCGTCGGTCGGCAACGTCCCGGCCAGCTCGGCCCTGGTGAGGAAGAAGACGTCGTCGGCGGCCTCGATGACACCGGCGCGGGCGAGCTCGCGCCCGGCGACCCGGGCACCGAGGCGCGCCACGTCGATGGCCTGGATGTACGCCGTCTTACCGGTCTCGCGCAGCGGCACGAAGTACGCGGCGCCCTTGAGCGCGGCCCTGGCGAGCGGGCGGCGCCACCTCGGCAGCCCGGCGAGCAGCCGCAGCTCGGTCGAGCGGCGCGACTCGACCTGCCGGCGCTGGCGCTGCTCCGGCCGCTCGGACTCGGGCAGGCTCCGGTACGCCTCGAGCAGCGACTCGACCTGCCCCCGGTCCTCCCGCCAGGACGGTCGGGACAGGTCACCGGAGGAGGAGCCGTGCGACCCGTGCCGGCGCACGAACTCCTCGAGCGAGGCGCCCTCCCGGCCCACCCGCCACAGATCGCTGAGCAGCAGGGTCTCCTCGAGGCCGCCGTACCCGGTGATCAGCTCCGCCTCCGCGCCGGGCATCCCGGCCAGCGTCGCCAGCCTGCTCACCTGCTCGTAGCAGCCCTGGGCCATCATCGTGATCAGCCCGTGGGCGCCGATGACCGGCTGGAACCGGCGGCAGGCCTCGTCGAACAGCGCCCGCGCGGCGTCCAGGCCGGTGGGCGGATCGGCGACCACGGCCGTCCACCAGCGGTCCAGCTCCACCCGGTCCCTGCGCTGTGCCCGCGAGGACCGCCAGGCCGCGTACGGCATCTTCACCGCGGTGATCGGGTAGCGGGCGCGGCGGGGCCGGTTCCGCTCACCGGAGCGCACCATGCCGAAGATCTGCTCCTCGAACGAGTCGCCGGAGCTGCCGGGCATCCGGTCGGCGAGGTCACGGAACCTGCTGATGTTGCCGGCCATCCGCCCGTAGAACATCCCCATGAACCGTTCGTCGGCGGTCCCGGACGGGTTGGCTCTGCTCGCCGCGACCGCGCCGATGTCCGAGGTGGTCCGCACCAGCGTGACGTCGGAGGTCTCCACCCAGAACGTCAGCCCGAGCGGTGTCTGCACCCCCGGGATCGCCTCGCCGAAGTTGCGCGTGGTCCACATGACGTCCGGGCCACTGTCCATGTGCATCGACGCGCGCGGGGCGCCACCGCCGATCTCGGCCCCCCACCCGAGGGCTCGGCGGCGCCTGCCCTTCACGACCGCCGCGGCGCGGCCGACGCGGCGAGGTCGGCGAACACCAGGTCGACGAGGTTGGGGAAGCGGGCGGACGAGGTCCAGCCGCCGTCGATGCGCAGCTCAGCGCCGTTGACGAAGCCCGACTCGTCGCTGGCCAGGTAGGTGGCCATCCCAGCGATATCGTCGAGGGTGCCGTACCGGGTCAGCTGGGCCTCGGCCATCAGCGGACCGGCGACCGGGTGCGACTCGACCGCGGCGGCCAGCCCGTCGGCCAGCACCCGCAGATCATCGTGTTGACCCGGATGCCCTTCGGCCCGTAGTCGCAGGCCATCTGCCGGGTCAGTGCCCCATCGCGCCCTTGCAGGTGGAGTAGCCGGGCATCGACGGCACCCTCGGCCGCGAAGCGCCGTGCCATCGCATGGCCGAAGCCCTTCGTGGAGCCGGTGACGATCGTTGTCCTGCCGACCAACCGTTGAATCTGCGATACCATATCGGAAGTTTCACGGGTCGCAGGTAGCGTGTCAAGCGGCACATAACCCGCTCGGAAGGGACCGACGATGACTGACCGGGACACCTGGGGACCGCTGGCCGAACCGATCCATCCGCCGGTACCGGAGGGCCGCCCGCCGTGGAAGGACAGCGCCTTCCTCAGCTTCTGGGACGTCGAGCGGGAGGTCTACGGCTGCGCCCACGTGGCGACGTCGCCGAACGCACCGTCCAGCAGCACCCGGTTCGAGATCAACGTTCGGGGCCGCCGACTCCGGGTGATGGAAACACCCAGTTCAGAGACCTTCACCAGCGAATCGATCAATTTCGACCTCGACGGTGACATCACGGTCGACAGCCCGAGGGTGTCCGGCTCGTTCAGCGGCACCCCGCTGTTCGGCCTCGCCGACTACAGCACGGGCGGCCTGGTCCCGGCGATGGTCGAGGGCGAACCGTTGCAACACTTCCAGCAGCCGGCCCGCGTGCACGGGCGGTTCGTGCTGGACGGCGAGCAGGTCCTCGTGGACGGCGTCGGCTGGCGCGACCGCACGTGGGGATATCGCGATGAGTCCGCGAACTGGACCGAGTACGTCGCATTTCTGGCCATCTTCGACGACCGCGCCGTCACGGCGATGAAGTTCCGGTACCCGGACGGCCGGCTGGCGGCGGACGGGTTCGTGCTCGGCGCCATCGGCACCGAACCCGAGCTGATCACCGGTATCGAGGTGACCAGGGACGCCGAGGGACTGGCCGCCGCCGGCCGTTTCACCACCGAGGCCGGAACGAGCTGGCAGATCCGCTCGGAGGACCGGATCGGCGGCTTCTGGGTGCCGATGGGACATGAGCGGGTCGGCCCGACGATGAGCTCCTACGACGAGTTCACCCTGGTCAGCAGCCCCTGGGGCAAGGGCACCGGCACGCACCAGCACGGCGTCGTCCGCCAGCTGTACTGACCCTGGTCAGCCGGTGGCCGGATCGTCGCGCAGCGCCAGCGCGCCGAGCGCGATCGCCCCCACGTGCAGTGCGGCCAGCGCGACCGCGCCCAGCCTGGGCAGTTCGCCGCGCCGGACCGCGAGCACCCAGGCAGCCGCGTCGGCCACATCGACCGCGATACCGGTACGCAGGGCGAGCCGGCGCTGTTCGGACCCCGCCTCGGTGGCCATCAGCCAGCCGGCCAGCGCGACATCACGAGAGACGAAGAGCCGGAACCAGTAGTCCCTGGTCTGCTCGCTGTTGCGCGGCAGACCCAGAAGTTTGCAGGTCAGTGTGGGCACGAACCAGCCCGGCGCACCGACGCCCCGAACCACGGCGAGCGTCGTCGCGGCCCGCCTACCGGTGAGTGGCAACGTGTCCAACTCCTTTGGTCAAGGTCAACGTCGATCTTGCAAGATTGCCGATAGGATATCGCGATGCCGCCGCTCCGCAATGCTCCACACTCGGTGCGACTCCAGCACAGCTCCAAGGCGGACCAGGTCGCCGACACGCTGCGCCGGATGGTGCTGTCCCGCGAGCTGGAACCGGGCCGGCGGGTCACCCAGGCGGAACTGGCCGACATGCTCGGCGTCAGCACCATGCCGGTGCGGGAGGCGCTGCTGCGCCTGGTGGCCGAGGGATTCGTCGACGCGCTCACCAGCCGGTCGTTCACCGTGGCGGACTCGACGCGAGAACGCATCCAGGACATCTACTGGACGCACGGGATGCTCATCAGTGAGATGACGGCCCGCGCCTGGGACCAGCGCGACGAGTCGCTGCTGACCACCCTCAAGGTGCTGCACAGCGACTTCCTGGTCGGCCTCCGCCGCCACAGCGGTGAGCAGATGCTGGAGGCGAACCTCGCCGTCTACAGCGCACTCGAGACCGCGGCCCGGTCCCCTGGCCTCGCGTTCATGCTGAGGACGACGCTGCGGTACTTCCCGGACTTCTCCGCGTCCGTCCCGGGCTACACCGATATCGGCACCAACTGGCACGCCGGGCTGATCGACGAGTTCACCAACGGCACCCGCGAGGGCGCCCGCCAGGTCACCATGGACGCCGTGCGCGCCGCAACCGACTTCGTCATGCGCTCGTTCTGGGGATTCGACGTCGCATCCGGGCCGCCGGGCTGAGGCCCGTCGGCGTTCGCGACCTTCCGGCCGGTGCCGTCGCTCGTGGTCGAGCGACGGCACCGGCCGGTTGGTGGGTAGGTAGGAAGATAGATAGGTCAGCGCGCCAGCTCGGCGGCCAGCGTCGGCGTGGAGACCCCGGGCCGTTCGTGTCCCCGCAGCTCGGCGTAGGTCACCACGACCACGGCGACCATGGCGACGCCGGCCGGGATCGAGAGCACCAGGTTGACCAGCATCGCCATCACGATGCCGGTGGTCAGGTCGATGCCGTTCGACGCAAGGCCGACCACGACCGGAGTCACGACGATGCTCACGATCACCGAGTAGCCGCCGAGGATCACCCACGCCAGGAGCAGCCGCCCGGTGGTGGCCCAGAAGCGTCCCTTGAGCAGGGCGAAGCAGCGCCCGATGCCGCGGCGCTCCACCACGACCACGCCGACCAGCGTCGAACCGAAGACGATCATCAGGTAGATCCCCGGCACGATCAGCAGTACGAAGCCGGCGGCGGCGATCAGGTTGGCGAGCAGCCCCCACCCGAGCAGCGGCAGGACGCGGCGGGCCGACAGTCGCAGCGCGGCGCTGATGGACGTCCGCTCACCGGCCGCGTCACCGACCACCACATACCACGACGCCGCCTGGGCGAACACCGCGATGACCATGAACGCCAGCCAGGCGATCACCGTGACCGGAGAGAACAGTGATGCGAACGCACCGACGATCGCCGGGCTCAACTGGCTCGGGTCGCCGGTCTGGTCGAGCGCGCCCGCCTCTCCGAGTGCGGACACCGAGCCCGCCAGGTTGCTGATCACGTTCTGCACCGTCACCAGCTCGATCACACCGGCGGCCAGCAGCACCACCCCCTGCAGCAGCAGCACCCGGCCGAAGCTGCGGCGCACCACGCCGAACACCCGCTTGAACCAGCCGCCGAGGTCGACCGGCACCAACGGGTCCTCCACCGGGGGCCGCTGACCCTGGCCATGACCGGGATACGGCGCGAACCCCGGCTGCGAATACCCCGGCTGCGAATACCCCGGCTGCGGATGTCCCGGCTGTGGATACCCCTGCTGTGGAGGACCCGGTTGTGAATAACCCTGTTGGGAATACACCTGCTGGGAATAGCCCCGCTGCGGATACGCCTGCCGCGGACTCCCCTCGGGCGGGTAGCCCTGTGACCCCGGCCCGTACGAACCCGGTGGCAGTTGCGGCGCTGGTCCGAAGGGCGGCGAAGTCGACATGGCTGGAGGTTCCTTCCGGTGGGTGGCCTGGCCACAACACTGGGCGAAACGCAGCCGATGATCGATCGGCCAGACCCGACAACCCGCCGGGCCGAACCCCACTTCACGGTGGGGGCAAACCCCACCCGCCGCGGCTGTCGAGGCGGTCAGCTCCCGCCGGAGGCGAGCTGCGAGTCGCTCGGCACCTGGTCGGGCGCCGGCACCCCGTCGGACTGTGCGCCGCTCTGCACCGCGTTGACATCGTTGTCCAGGCCCTCGATGTCCCCGTTGGTCGCCTTACCGCTCTTGATCTTGCTGATCGAGCTGCTGATCGCCGCGCTCGCCTTGTCGAACGGGGCGGCCAGGTGACACAGCGTCGGCGACGACTCCGCGTCGGCCTTGGCCAGCTTGAGCTCGTGCACCGTGAACAGCCCGGCCAGACCGGCCTTGGCCAGCGCGCCGAACCCGTGCAGGTTGCCCGCCTTGAACGGTGCGTAGATCCAGTGGTGGAAGGCGCCGAAGGCCAGCCCGGCGTGCAGCACGAACTTCGTCTTGTCGAAGCTCACCGAGCCGACCTGCTGGCACGCCGCGCCCGCCACCGCCGACGCACTCGGGGAGCTGGAGGCCGCCGCCGAGTTCGACGAGGACGGACCGCACCCCGTCACCGCGACAAGGGCTATCAGCACGACCCCGAGAAGCAGTGCCCAGCTACGCCGTCCGAGCCCGGTTGCCACCATCCGCACACCCTCCAGAAACCCTCGAATCCGCGACGAGCCCGATCAAGGTAGCCGGGACAGTGGCGGCAGATCTGGACCGGCGCCCCGGGTTGCTGATGGGACGCTGATACCCGCGCTGCCGCCGCGCTGTTTCAGTGCCCCGTGCTCACCACAGGGTGCCCTCGAGAAGCCTGGTGAACTGCTCCACCACCGCTTCGAGCTGGTCGTGGGTGCCGACGAAACCGGCGTAGAGGCCCATCCCCCACATCACCGCGATCAGCATCTCGGTCACCGACGCGACATCGGTGTCGGCCCGGATCTCGCCGTCCTCGATCGCCGCCCGCAGCGCCTGCTCGACGAACCCGCGCACATCGTCCAGCTGGCTCTGCGCCTGGTCCCGCAGCTCCGGGTGGCGGAACGCGTCGAGCAGCGAGGAGGCGATGAACCGTGCGTAGGACCGGTCCCGCGAGTCGACCTGGGTCGCCGCCTCCAGGAAGGCGGCCAACCGGGTGGACAGCGAGTCCGCGTCCACCGCCTTCTTCACCCCGGATGCGACCACGCCGTCCCGGGTGGACTCGAAGAGCGCGCCGTAGAGGTCTTCCTTGCTGACGAAGTAGTAGTTGATCGCCGGCCGGGTCAGGCCGGCGCGCTCCGCGATCTCGGTGAGGCTGGTCCGTTCGTACCCGGCCTCGCTGAACAGCTCCCGGGCGGCCTGCAGGATCCGCTCCTGGGTGCTCGCTCCGTCCGACCCCCTCGGCCTGCCCCGACGCCGCCGGCCGGCCGCCCCTGCCTCCGTCACCCGCTCACCGCTCCCTGGCTTGACAAACAGGGCTGTACGTAAGAAATTACCTGCGCGTTAATTAAGCACGCCGCCCACTGGCCGTCAAGCCGCCCCCAGGACCTCGCACGGCGCCTGTAATCATACAGCATTTGGTTTATGCCGTCCCGAGCCGGCGAGGAGACAGATGACGACGCCCACCCAACCGGTGCCGGACTTCCTGGACAACGCCGCGTGCGATCCCGAGGTGACCTGGACGACCGGCAACGTCGCCGAGGCCTTCCCCGGCGTGTTCACCACCCTCGGCTTCAGCTACGTCCACCGGCCGATGGAGTTCGCGTTCCGGCGGACCTTCCAACGTCTCGGCGTGTACCCCGCCGGACGGGTGAGCCTGCCGACGCGGATCGAGGACCAGTTCTGGACCGTCTTCTCCGGGCGGGGCGCGGGGAACATCGACCAGTTCCGCCGCATCGCCGGGCTCACCCCGGGGACCTCGGCGACCGCGGTGGAGAAGCAGCTGTTCGGCTACGTCCGCCCGACGACCGTGGACCGGAACTCGTACCGGCGCTACCCGGTGATCGCGGTGAAGGCCCCATGGACGCTGGGCACGCTGCCGAAACGGCACGACGCGATGTTCGCCCAGCTCCGCGCCTGGCGCCTGGCGCGACTGCGCGTGGTGCCGGGACTCGACGAGGACGGCTGCCTCGCGTTGCTGGCCGACGCCAGGGCGCGGTTCGAGTCGATCATGACCGAGCACATGATCGTGGCGTTCGCCAGCTCGGGCCTCGCCGAGCGCCTGACGGCGACGGTCGCCGGCGCCGAGCTGGCGGGGCTGGAGGCGAAGCTGCTCTCCGGGGTCGGGTCGGACGAGAACGAGGTCGCCCACGACCTGTGGGCACTCGCCCACGACGAGCTCGCGCTCGGCGAGTTCCTGGACCGGCACGGGTACCACGGCCCGAACGAGGGCCAGCTCTCCGGCGTCTCGTGGCGGGAGGACCCCGCGCCCGTGCTGGCCCGGCTCGCGGACTACCGGGCGATCCCGGCGGACAGCCCCCGCGCCCCGCGCCGGCGCGGCGCCGAGCAGGAGCGGGTGCGGCGCGCCGCCGCCACCGAGCTCACCGCGCGCATCTCGCCGCTGCGCCGGCGACCGGTCGGCGTACTGACCAACCTGACAGCCCGGTTCCTCGCGCTGCGCGAGCAGGGCAAGGCCGGCTACCTGCTCACCTTCGACGTGGCCAGGGCGGCCGCCCGCCGCCTCGGCGAGCACCTGGTGGCCCGCGGCGTCATCGCCGAGCCGAACGACGTCTTCCACCTGCACTACGACGACCTGCGCGGCCACCCGACCGGCGACCAGCGTGAGGTGGTGGCCGAGCGTCGCGCGCGCTACCAGGAGCGGCAGCAGCTGCGGCTGCCGAAGGCGTGGGCGGGGGTTCCCGAGGTCAGCGAGGCCGCCGGCGACGCCACCCGGGACGCGGTGGCCGGGCTGGTGGTCACCGGCGTCGCGGCCAGTGGCGGCGTGGCGGAGGGCCGGGCCCGGGTGGTCCGCGACCCGGCCAACACCGAGCTGGACGACGGCGACATCCTGGTCTGCGAGACCACCGACCCCGGCTGGGTGTCCCTGTTCCTGGTCGCCGGCGGCGTGGTCACCGACTTCGGCGGCCTGCTCAGCCACGGCCCGATCGTGGCCAGGGAGCTCGGCATCCCGTGTGTCTGTGGCACCGAGGACGGCAGCAACCGCATCCGCGACGGGCAGCGGATCCGGGTGGACGGCGACCGTGGGACCGTCGAGGTCCTGAGCTGACACCCGGCCCTCGCTAACCCAGCGCAACCCACCGTCACCCCAGCTGACCTGCCAGAAGTCTTGACAGCCAATTAATTGATGATACCGTAAAAACACTGTTTGGTTAGGTGCCGCCGCGATCCACGATGCTCGAGGAGGTTCTCGATGCCGCCACACATCCTGCCGAGTCCGCCGCCCTTCGGGGCGCCGATCTGGGCGATCTGGGTGTTCTTCTTCTTCGCCGGGGCGGCCGCCGTCCTGGCCGCGCTGCCCTGGGCGGTCTATGCCGGCGTCAAGAAGGGGAACTGGATCCCGCTGATCGTCATCGGCAGCGGCTTCCTGTGCTCCCTGTCGGAGCCGATGCTGGACCTGCTGGGTCACCTGCGGTGGGCCAACAATCTGCCGACCGCGTTCACCAACTTCGGCATCGACGTCCCGTGGCTGATCCCGCCGTGCTATGCCGCGTTCCTCGGACTCGAGTCGTACTTCTGCTACTACATGCTCAAGAAGGGCATCACGGTCAACCAGTGCGTCATGGTGTGGGCCGTCGGCGGTCTCACCGACGCCATCATGGAGACCGTCGGGCTCAACCTGAACATCTACGAGTACTACGGCCTGCAGCCGTACACGCTGTTCAAGTTCCCCTACTGGTGGGGCTTCATCAACGGGGCGTCGTTCTTCACGATCGGCTTCATGCTCTGGTTCCTGGTTCCCCGGCTGCAGGGCATCAAGAAGCTGTGGCTGCTGGGCATCTCACCGATGGGCATGATGATGGCCTACTTCACCACCGGGTGGGTGCACATCCTGGCGCAGAACGCCAACCTGCCGGTGTGGACCAGGTGGGTCGCCACCACGATCACGATGGCGCTCTGTTACGGCCTGGTGCGTTTCCTGGGCTCCTTCGCGGCCGTCCCGGAGGCGACGCACAACTGGAACTTCGGCCGCATGTTCATCTACCGGGTCCTCACCACCAGCGCCCGCCAGCGGATGGACAACAGGATCGCCGTCCGGCCGACGTCGGACGACCTCGCCTCGACATCGGCCTGAGACATGGGCGAGCAGATGCGTGCAGCGGATGTGGTGGTGGTCGGTGCCGGCCACAACGGGCTGGTGGCGGCCGCCTACCTGGCCAAGGCCGGGCTCGACGTGCTCGTGGTCGAGGCCTACCGGACGCCCGGCGGGATGACCTCGACGAACCCGATGGAACCGGAGGCACCGGAGTACCTGATCAACGAGGCCTCGTTGCAGGCCTCGCTGTTCCGCACCACGACGATCGACAAGGACCTCAAGCTCGGCTCGAGGTACGGCCTGAAGCAACGGGTGATCGACCCCGCGCACGTGCAGCTGAACTACGACGGCTCGTCACTGGCGCTCTGGCGTGACCCCCGGCGCACCGCCGGGGAGCTCAAGCACTTCTCCCCGCACGACGCCGACGCACTGCTGGATCTGTACCGGGTGATCGACGCGGCCGTCGCCGTCGGGTTGCCGCTGATGCAGACCCACCCGACCCGGCCGGCGCTGTCGGCGGTGTTCAAGACGGCGAAGGCCGCGCTGAAGGGCCGGCGCGAGCTGTCCGCGATCGCTCACTGGGCCACCTCCTCGCATGCCGAGGCGCTGGACGAGTACTTCGAGAGCGATGTCATCAAGGCCGCGCTGATGATCGGGCTGCCGTTCATGCCGTTCAACGCCGACCTCGGCGGCTGGGCGCTGATCTACCTCGGGGTGCTCTCCAAGTACGGCGTGGCGATGTTCGAGGGTGGCACCGGGTCGTTCCCGAAGGCGCTGATCCAGTGCCTGGAGGAGCACGGCGGCCGGGTGCGGACCAGCTCCCCCGTCGAGCAGCTGATCGTGGAGAACGGCCGGGTCACCGGGGTCCGGGTCAAGGGCGGCGAGGAGATCTACGCCCGCCGGGGGGTGCTGACCGCGTTCAGCCCCGCGTCGGTGCTGACGTACCTGCTGCCCAAGGGGGTGCTGTCGGACAAGCTGCAGAACCGGGTCGACCACATCCCGACCAAGGGCCGCGGCATCAGCGACTACAAGCTCAACCTCGCGCTCAGTGGCAAGATCACCATGCCGCTGCACGAGAAGTGGCGCGGTGACGGGCTGGACCTGCGGCTGCCGTGCAACTCCTACCACGACTACCAGCAGACCCTGGACGCCGCGCGGGCGTGCGCCCGGGGCGACGTGCCCGAGCACGTGCCGGGCCTGGCCATCGCGCCGACCTCCTTCGACGAGTCGATGGCGCCCCCGGGGTGCGACATGTTCTGGTTCTGGACCGGCCTCACCCCGGCCGACCCCCGGATCGGCTGGGACAAGGCCCGCGACGAGATCACCGAGACCGTCATCCGGGACAGCGCGCACTACTACAACGGCATCGACAAGTTCGAGGTGGCCCGCCGCCCGCTGGCTCAGCCGGACATCGCCGAGCGCTTCTCCGCCATCGACGGCAACGTCTACCACGTCGACCCGATCATCACCCGGTTCGGCCCACGCCGGCCGGCACCGGGGCTCGCCGGCTACCGGACCCCGGTGCCCGGACTGTTCCTGAGCGGCTCCGGCACCCACCCCATCGCCGGGATCAACGGCCTGCCCGGCAAGAACGCGGCGGACACGATGATCAAGTTCTTCCGGCGGCAGGACAAGCAGGGCAAGGCCAGGAGCGCGCTGCACGAGGCCCGGGCGCGGGCCGGCCTGGGCCGCGGCTGACCAGGTGCTCCGGCCGGCTCACCGCCGGCCGGGGCCCCTCAGCTCAGCGTCTTGCGCAGGTCGGCGATGAACTCGGTGTAGATGGCGGTGAACGTCGCCCGCAGCTGCTCGACCAGCGCGGTCTCACAGTCGTACTCGCCATACCACTCGATGAAGGTCGAGCCCGTCTCGGTGATCGGCAGCAGGTGCACGGTCCCCCGGTAGAACGCGACCGGGAACGGGCTGACCTCGCCATCGAACTCGTAGGAGTACTGGTGGCCGGGCTCGTCGTAGTGCACCAGGCGCTCGCGGACCCGGAGCTCGCCGGTCAGCGTCAGGCGGCGCACCGAGCCGACCGCACCTCGGCCCTCGCCGCCCTCCGGCTCGGACTTCTCGATGCGCCCGATCCAGGTGGACATGCCGTGGAAGTCGCCCAGTACCGACCACACGGCTGCCAGGTCGGCGTCCACAGTCGAACTGACGTAAGCCAGGCTCACGGTCGCTCCCCCACTCGTCGCTCTCGGCCGCCGCGTTCAGCTTGCCCCGTCAGCTTGCCGCGTTTCAGATTGCCACGGTCAGCCCGCTGTCGCCGCCGCCTCCCGGCGGACCGGCAGGTGATCGTCGAAGCCGCTGAGCACCCGCTCGCCGGGGGTGAACCTGGCCGGCATCGCGATGTAGCCGTTGACCAGCGGGATCGTCGGGTAGCTGACCACGGCGCCGGAGTCGATCACGTAGTCCGGCATCCGGCGCAGCACCTCCCCGAGCAGCACCGTCATCTCGGCGGGCGCCAGGAACGCACCGAGGCAGCGGTGGATGCCGTAGCCGAACGCGAGGTGCTTGCTGTTGTTGTCCCGGTCGAGGCGGATCTCGTCCGGCTCCGGGAACATCTCGGCATCGTTGTTCGCCGAGCCGAGCGCGAGCAGGACGCGGTCCCCGGGTTGCAGCTGCCGGCCGCCGAGCTCGACCGGTTCCAGCACGGTGCGCGCGACGCCGGTGCCCGGGGTGAAGTACCGCAGCATCTCGTCCACCGCGGTGGGGATCTTCGACGGGTCCCGCGCCAGCTCGGCGCGCCGGTCCGGGTTGTCGCCGAGGTAGCCGAACATGGCGGCGATGAGCGCCGTCGAGGTGTCGATACCGCCGTTGAGCAGCATGAACAGCAGCTCGGTGACCATCTCGTCGTCCATCCGCGCCCCGTTGACCTCGACGGTCAACAGCCGGCTCACGATGTCGTCATCATCCTCGGACACGGTGGCCCGTCGCCGCTCGACGACACCACGCAGGTCCCGCAGCACCACCCCGACCGCACGGGCCGAGCCCTTCTCCCGGTAGGCCGCCTTGTGCAGCGCGGTGGCGTACTCCTCCCACCTGTCCAGCGGCAGCCCGAAGTAGTCCAGCGAGACCAGCGCGGGCAACGGGTTCGACAGGTCGTCGACGAAGTCGAGCTGACCTGACTCGATCACCCGGTCGACCGCCCAGGTGACGATCTCGGCCAGCCGGGGCTGGTAGTCCTTGATCGCCTTGCCGGTGAACCGGGCCGCGAGCACCCGCCGGTAGGCCTGCGAGTCGGGCGGGTCCATCTCCATGAAGCCCATCCGCACCGGGTTGACCGGCACGGTGACCCCGCCGGTGCGGTGGTCGTCGAACTCCAGGTCTCGCCCGCAGGCGAAGGTCGCCGGATCCTGCAGCACCCGCTTCACGTCGGCGTACCGGGTGACCACGAAGAACCCGTCATGCCGCTCGCTGTGCGCGACCGGGCACCGCTGCCTCAGGTCGGCGTAGGTCTGCCGCCAGTGCTGCGCGAAATACTCGGTGTGATGGTCGAAATCTTCCACGACTACTCCCGGATCGAGCGGCTCGAGCGGCGGGTCTGGCCGCGGCGGACCATCCGTCCCGACGATATCTAACGGTGTTTGGTATGACAAGCGGAGCGGCCCGTGATGGCGCGATCGCCCAGGTGACCGCTCAGCTGATCTCCCCGAGCACCCGGCTGCGCTCCACCCAGCCCCAGCCGACCTCGCCGTCCCACTCGTAGCGGGTGGGCGCCTCGACGATCACCTTGGTGCCCGGGTGGCCGTGGTCGGTGCCGACGGCCAGGTCGTTGGGCTCGCTCATCATGAACGCGGTGGAGTGCACGACCTCGCCGGTGATCTCGATGGCGCCCGGCGCGTCGGCGTGCACGGTGAACCGGTGCGGCGAGCCGTCCGGGCTGGTCAGCGTGGGCAGCTCGGTGGGTACCGCAGGGATCAGCTTCTCGCCGTCGTAGATGAAGCCCTGGTTCAGCGACGCGGTGTCGGACGGGTCCCAGATGCGCAGTACGCAGAAGACCCGACCGGACGGGAACTCCCCGTGCGCCCAGAACGTCCGGCGGAGGTGGCCGAAGTCGCGGGGACCGGTCGTGTGGTCCCGGAACCCGGTGCAGTCGATGGCGTGGCGCTGCGAGCCGGCGGTCACGGTGCCCCGGTAGCGCCCGGCCTGCTCGTGGTGCGCGTGCCCCCAGTCCTGGTTCCCCATCGCCGCGCCGAGGTCCCACACCGGCGACAGCGCGGCGAACTCGAGGTCGAACCGCAGCAGGTCGAGCTCCGTGTCCGGCACCAGCTGGCTGGCCACCGCCGCGCGGCTGGTGCGCCGGCCCGCACCCTCGAAGCCGAGGTGCCAGTTCACGAACGGCTCGCGGCAGGTCAGCAGCATCGAGCCGTTGCCGGCCTGCTCCGGGGTGGGCGGGCGGCCGACCGTCTTGGCGATCAGCAGCTCCTCGCCCGGCAGGAAGGCGACCGCGGTGCCGCGCCACAGCTCCTGGTCGAACGGGGTGCGGCCGAGGTGCGCCATGAAGCCCACCTGGGCGGCCGGGTCGTAGCCGACCCACGCGTAGTTCTCGCTCCAGAGCGGGGTGTCCGGCCGGGTCGGGTGGGGCAGTTCGTCGGCCGGGTTCGTGGGGCTCAGGCTGTCGACGGACGGGCTCGCGGTCATGTCGTCCTTCCGGTGTCGGGCAGGTGCACCACGCCGGTCGAGCCGTCCACCTGCACGGTGTCGCCGGTACGGATCACGCGGGTCCCGTTGCGGGTACCGATCACACAAGGCACGCCGAGCTCCCTGGCGACGATCGCGCCGTGGCTCAACGGGCCGCCCACGTCGATGACCAGGCCGGCGGCCAGGCTCATCAACGACGCCCAGCTGGGGTCGGTGGTGTGGCAGACCAGGATCTCGCCGGGTTCGAGGTCGACCTCGTCGGGATCGTCCACGACCCGGGCGGTCCCGGTGGCCGAGCCCGGGCTGGCCGCCACCCCGGACAGCGAGGCACCGGGGCCCGCGGTACCGGTGCCTGCGGTGCTGACGTCCGCGGTGCGGGGTTCCGGGGTGCCCAGCCAGGCGTCCGGCAGCTCGAGCAGCGCGTACTCCGCGTGCTGCTTGCGGCGCAGCGCCACCAGCTGGCCCACGTCGGCCGGCAGCGGGCCGACCAGCTCCGGGATGGTCAGGAAGAAGACGTCCGCCGGGTCGGCCAGCGCCCCCGTCCGGTGCAGCTCTGCGCCGAGGCACCGCGCGGCCAGGCGGCCGGCATCCAGCGCCCGCAGCAGGCCACCCCGCCCCACCTCCCGCAGCGGCATGAACCGGCGCACCAGGCGCAACAGCAAACCGGCCTTGGCGCGCGTGACCGGCCGTAGCCCTGCAAGGAACTCCGCACGGGCCGCCGCCGCGCGGTCGGCGCTGAGGGCGACGGCGACGCGCGGCGCCGTCTCGTCGGGCCTGTCGCGGTACTGCTCGACCGCGGCGCGGGCCTGGTCCGGGTCCTCCCGCCACGACCGGGTGGACAGCTCCCCCGCGTTGCGCCCGTGGCAGCCGTGCCGGCGCACCACCTCGGCCAGGCTCAGCCGACCGCGGGAGACCGCCCAGAGGTCGTCCAGCACAGCGGACTCGGCAAGATCATCCAGGCCACCCACCAGCTCCAACTCGGCACCGGGCCGCCCCGCCCCGGCCGCCAACCTGGTGAGCTGGTCGAACAGGCCCTGGGTGAACATGGTGCCCACGCCGTGCCAGTGCAGCACCGCGCGGTAGCGGTCGGCGGCCGCCGGCAGCAGCTCGCGGGCCAGCTCCGGGGTGACCGGCGCGGACACCACCTCGCGCCACCAGGCGTCAGCCTCGTCGTGCCCGGCCCGGATCCGCCCGGGTGCCCGCCAGGCCGCCACCGGCATCCGGGCCGCGACCACCGGGTAGCGCCGCCGGGACCGGATCGGCGCGATGTCGGAGCGCTTCGTGCCGAAGAACTGCTCCTCGAGCGCATCGCCGGAGCCACCTGGCGTCAGATCGGCCATCCGCCGGAACACGTTCATATTGGCGGCCGGATGGCCGAAGAAGATGCCGATGAAGCGACCGTCCGGATCGGCCGGCACGGTCGCCCCAGTGACCTCCGACCGGGGCAGCGTGCCGATCTCGGCGAACGTGCCACGCAGCGCCAGCTCGGTGGCGTCGGAGTAGAAACTCCAGGTCAGCGGGGTCGTCGCGCCCGGAATCGCCTCGGTCGCGTTGACCGTCGTCCAGAACGTCCGCGCGCCGCCGACCTGGTTCAGCGGATCCTGCGACATCAGTCCCTCCGGTGCTGGATCAGCTCGGTCCGGCGGCACTATCCTAGCAGCGTATGGTTTGTCGGCGAAGGAGCAGCACGATGTCGGGAACCGAGAGCTCGATCGTTGCCGGGCGCCGGGTCGCCGTCGTCGGTGCGGGCGCGGCCGGCATCTCGGCCGCGTTCTGGCTGCGCCGGGCCGGCGCGCACGTGCGGGTACTGGAGGCCGGCGAGCAGGTCGGTGGGCGCTGCCGGACGGTCGAGCGGGACGGGTTCCGGTTCGACATCAGCGCGGGCGCGCTGCCGTCGACCTACGCCGACCTGCTTCGGCTGCTCGACGCGCTCGGTGTCCGGCACGAGATCGAGCTGCGCGGCGCGGTGATCGGCGCGCTGCGCGACGGCGCGGTGCACCGGATCGCCCGGCGCAACCCGTTGTCGTTCCTGTCCGCCCGGCACATCCCGGCGAAGGACAAGGCGTCGCTGTGGCGCCTTGGCCTCGACCTCGGCCGGATGTTCCGCTCGATCAACTACCACGACCTCGGCACCGCCGCCCGGTTCGACGTCGAGACCATGCACGACTACTGCACCCGGCACTACCCCGACTCGGTCCGCGACAACCTGCTCGAGCCGATCACCCGCGCGCTGCTGCTTGTCGAGCCGGAGCAGAGCTCGGTGGTCGACCTGTTCGCGGCGTGCCGCAGCCTGTTGCTCGCCGGGCACATCCTGACCCACTCGGAGGGCGTCGGGTTCTTCCTGCAGCGCGCTGCCCAGCACCTGGACGTGTCACTCGGCGCGGTGGTGGACCGGGTCGACGAGACCGAGGACGGCGTCGAGGTGCACTGGAGCGACGCGCGCGGTACCCAGCTCGAGCGGTTCGACGCCGCCGTCCTGGCCCTGCCGGCCGAGCCGACTCTAACGATCCACCCGGAGCTGGACCCGGTGCGGCGCAAGTACCTGGAGAACCTCCGGTACTCCACCTCGGTGGTCGTCTCGCTCGGGGTGGCGCCGGCGCCCGCCGAGACCGCGTCGATGGTGCTGATCCCCCGCGACATCGAGCCCGACCTCGCCGTGGTCGGCCTCGGGCACAACCTCGGGGCACACCGGGCACCGGCCGGCGCCGGGGTGCTCACCGCCTACTGGATGAGCAGCTGGAGCGAACGTCACCTCGGCGACACCGACGAGGAGATCGTCGCCGTCACCAGGGCGACCATCAACCGGCTGCTGCCCGGCTGGGCCGACGACGTGCGGGCGTCCGTGGTGTCCCGCTGGCGGCCCGCGCTGGTGGCCAGCGAGGTCGGCACCTACGCCGGTCTGGTCGACTTCCACGCCCACACCGACCCGGCCGCCCGGATCCAGCTGGCCGGGGACTACCACGCGCAGACCAGCGTGAACGCCAGCGTGGCCGCCGGCGCACAGGCCGCCGAACGACTGATCAACACGCTGCACCTGCACTGAGCGGGCCGCCCGGGCACGCGGGCGCGCGGCTGCGTGCGGCCGACCGGCCTGTTGTTACCGAGCTGCACACCAGGCAGGTCTTCGGCGCTTGCAACCTGCCTCCTGTGCAGCTCGGTAACAACAGGTGGCCCGCACCGCGCGCCCGGCGCGCTGGCGGGCGCGCGAGCTAGAACGGGCGGCCGCTCTCCAGCCACGGGCGGGCAAGCGCGTACCAGACACCGTTCAGGGTGGCGGCGGCGAAGTAGGCCGTAACCAGCACGGCGGAGCCGAGCGCAACCGCGGTGGCCGGGCGGGCGGCGCGGGTGCCGGCCGGTGTGTCCGGGGTACCGGCGGCCGCCACCACGTCGAGCACGTCCCGGGAGCGCAGCGCCGCCCAGAACGCGAAGCAGAAGATCAGCGGGCTGAACCACAGGTTGGACCAGGGCATCCCGAGCAGCAGGAAACGCGGGGCCTGGTGGTAGGCGTACACCCCCATCACCGAGGTGTTGAAGCCCTCGAACGCCAGCACCCCCACCGCGGCGCCGACGGCCAGCAGGGCGAAGAAGCCGGCCCGGCCGAAGCGGTCGAACAGCGCGGCGGAGTGCTCGAGCAGCAGGATCAGCGGGATCCCGAAGAAGAACGTGTAGAAGAACACCATGGCGAGCGGGGCCGGCACGCCCTCGATCCGCCACAGTGGCACCAGCCGTGGGTCCGAGGTCAGGTTGAAGTACCAGCGCGTGTCGAAGATCCACTCGAAGACGCCGCCACCCACCGCCGACCCCAGGTACAGCCCGGCGTAGAGCGGATTGCGGCGCCGGACGACGTAGCCGAGACCGGCGATCACCAACAGCGCCGACAGCGCCTCGTAGCCCCGAACGAGCCCGGTGGATACCACGGACCGACCCCTCCCCTGACGTTCGGCGACCGTACACCGCGGCTCGAACAACGTTAGGTTTGTGTCCGCAAATCAAACTCCATATGGTTATGTGGACGGCCCGAGGAGACGAGGCAGCCAGGTGATCCCGCGGCACGACGCACGACACATCACCGGGTCGGCACCCCCGGTCGGCGGCGGGATGTCTGGGATGTCTGAGTGAGGCTCACCGGATCGGTCGGCCTGGTCACCGGCGGGGCCTCCGGCCTCGGCAGGGCCAAAGCGGAGCGACTGGTCGACGACGGCGCGCAGGTGGTGATCTGCGACCTGCCCGGGTCCGACGGAGCGGCCGTCGCGGAGAAGCTCGGGGCGGTGTTCGCGCCGACCGACGTCACCTCGGAGGCCGACGTCCGCACGGCGGTGGCCGCCGCGACCGAGCTCGGCCCGCTGCGCGTGGTCGTGAACTGCGCGGGCGTCCCGGACGCGACGAAGGTGCTCGACCGCTCCGGCGCGGCATCGGCGCTGGACAGGTTCAGCCGCACGCTCTCGGTCAACCTGATCGGCACGTTCAACGTCATCCGGCTGGCCGCCGAGGCGATGATCGGCAACGAGCCGGTGGACGGGGACCGAGGCGTGGTGGTGTGCACGTCGTCCGTCGCGGCCTTCGACGGCCAGATCGGCCAGGCCGCCTACACCGCGTCGAAGGCGGGCATCGCCGGCATGACGCTGCCGATCGCCCGCGAGTTCGCCGCGCACGCGGTCCGGGTGGTCAGTATCGCCCCCGGCATGTTCGAGACCCCGCTGCTGCTCGGGTTGCCCGAGGCCGCGCAGCGCTCACTGGCCCAGCAGGTGCCGCACCCCAGCCGGATGGGCCATCCGGCGGAGTTCGCCGACTGCGTGGCCTTCGTTGTCGGCAACCCGATGATCAACGGTGAGACGATCCGGCTGGACGGGGCGATCCGGATGGCTCCGAAGTAGTCTCGCCCACCCTGTGCTCACAACGAGGGAGAACAGATGACGAACGGCTCCGTGGCGGTCGTGCGCAGGTACCTGGAGGCGCTGCGGCGGCTCGATCCCGAGGCGATGTTCGCCGAGCTCGACGAGGACGTGGTGCTGGAACTGCCGGTCGCACCGGAGGGGATGCCGAAGCGGGTCGAGGGCAAGAAGGCGTTCGCCGAGTTCTTCGGGCCGGTCGCCGCCGGTCTCTGGAAGGAGATCCGGTTCCCGACCCTGGACGTGCGCGCCGAGGCCGACCCCGAGCTGGTTGTCGCCGAGTACACCTCGGAGGGCGTCTTCGCCAACGGCAGGCCCTACGCGAACACCTACGTCAACCTCTGCCGGGTGCGCGGCGGCAAGATCGTCGAGACCAAGGAGTTCTTCGACCCGCTCGCACTGATCGCCGGTCTGGCCCCCTGACCCGGCGGCCCCTTAGTCGAGCAGGGACATCGCCGGCGCACTCACCTCGGTCGGTCGGTACGGCGGCAGCGCGACCACGGTGCGGATCATCACGAGCCCGTAGCCCACGGCCGCCGCGCTGAGCACGATCCAGATCAGGTTGTGGAAGCTGGCGCTGAACAGCTGGGTGGTCACCGCGAACCCGAGCGCCATCACGGTGAACGCGCCGAACTCGAGCGGCGAGAACCCCCGCCGGGTGCCGCGGCGCATCATGATCGGCATGCTGGACGGGCCGCAGAGCAGGATCGTCACCATGAAGCTCACCAGGTAGAGATCGTCGTCGAGCACCCGCTTGACGATGGCCCAGCCGATCACGCCGGCGGCGACGGCGCCGACGCAGTACAGCGTCCACATCCGCTGCGAGAGCGCCGGCGCGAACTCCGCCCTGCCGAACCGGACGATCTGGCTGAAGAAGACGAGCTCGAAGGTGAACGTGACGCAGAGCGCGACCCAGAACAGTTTCGGGAACCAGTGGTCGTAGGTGTTGAACCACTTGCCGTAGTCGAGCAGGTAGTTGCCGTCGTGCGCCAGGAAGATCGCGGTACCCCAGAGCGCCATCGGCGCGCAGCGGTCCCGGAAACCCAGCCGGGCGGCCTCACCGAAGTAGACGAAGTTGCACAGCAGCGTGATGCCGCCGAGCAGCACGACGAGGACCGCGTGGTCCGAGACGTACCGCAGGACCTCCGCCGGCTGGTACATCAGCCACCCACCTCCACCGCGAGCGCGGCGCGCATCGGGACGGCCGGGTCGTACATCGTCGCCTCCCGAGCGGATGGATCCGGGCGCACCGTTCGCACTCAACGAGTGAGTGCATACCCCATAGACTAGTCTCAGTGCACTGGATCACACCAGCACTTGGAGGGGATCGCCGATGGGCAGCGACGCCAGCAGCCGGACCGCCATCAGCACCCGGGTCCTCGGGTGACGGCGAGCCTGAGCTTCGAACCGGGCGCCGCGCTGGTGGCCGGTGGCAGCGGCGGGATCGGGGCCGGCATCGCCCGGCTGTTCGCGTCCGCCGGCGTGCCCGTGGTCCTGACCTACCACCGCAACGAGGCGGGGGCGGCCGCCATCCGCTCGGAGATCGAGGGCGCCGGTGGGCGCTGCGAGGCACAGCGGTGCGATCTCACCCGCGCGGAGGAGGTCGAGGCGCTGGTCACCGACGTGCGCGCCCGCTACGAACGGCTCGGGCAGGTGGTCTACGCGGCCGGTCCGTCGTTCGACTTCAACTTCATCGGCGCCATCCCGGAGCAGGACTGGCACCGGGTGCTGGACTCGGACGTCAACGGCGCGTTCCACCTGATCCAGAGCGCGGTGCGGGCCTTCCGTGCGCAGGACGGCGGCAACCTGGTGGCGGTGACGACGTCGGCGGTCGAGCGGGTGCCCAGCGGGGACATCCTGTCCGCGGCGCCGAAGGCGGCGATCGAGATGCTGGTCCGGGGGGTGGCCAAGGAGTCCGGCCGGTTCGGCATCCGCGCCAACTGCGTGGGGCCGGGCTGGATCGACGCCGGGCTGGGCCGCGAGGCGCTCCAGGGCAAGCTCGACGAGCGCCAGCGCGACAAGATCCGCAACGAGGTGATCCCGCTGCGGCGCTTCGGCACGGCCGAGGACATCGGCTGGGCGGTGCTGTTCCTGTGCTCGCGGCAGGCCGCGTTCGTGAGCGGGCAGAGTCTCGCCGTCGACGGTGGGGCCCAGGTCTGAGCGCGTGCGCCGCTGCTCAGCCGGGGAAGACGCGGCGGAGCTCGGTCTTGAGCACCTTGCCGGTGGGGTTGCGCGGCAGCTCGTCGACCTGCTCCACCGAGGTCGGGCACTTGAACCGGGCCAGCCGCTCCCGGCAGTACTCGATCAGGCCGGGTTCGTCCACCGGGTGCCCGGCCGCCGCGACGACGACCGCCTTGGGTGTCTCGCCCCATTTCGGGTGCGGGACCCCGATCACCGCGACCTCGGCGACGGCCGGGTGTTCCACCAGCACGCGCTCGATCTCGGCCGGGTAGATGTTCTCGCCGCCACTGATGATCATGTCTTTGACCCGGTCGGTCAGGTACAGATACCCCTCGCCGTCCAGCCGGCCCGCGTCGCCGGTGCGGAACCAGCCGTCCGCCCGCAATGCGTCGGCGGTCTGCTCAGGTCTGCCGAAGTAGCCGGACATGACCTGCTCGCCGCGCACCCAGACCTCGCCGCTGTCCCCCATCGGTACCGGGTCGCCGGTCGCCGGATCGACCACGATGAGCGCGACGCCGGGCATCGGGCGCCCGACGGAGAGCAGCCGGTGCTCGTTGGCGGTGTCGCGGTGCGCCTCCTTGGGCAGCGCGGTGAGGATGCCGCTCGTCTCGGTCATGCCGTAGAGCCCGAGGAAGTCCGCCTTCAGGGTCGCCAGGCAGGCCCGCAGCACCGGCGCGGGGATCGGCGAGGAGCCGTAGGACACGCACCGCAGGGCGGAGAAGTCCCGGTTGCCGAGGTCCGGCAGGGCGAGCAGCAACGCCAGCACCGCGGGCACCAGGAAGGTGTGCGTGACACCGGCGGTCTCCAGCTCGTCGGCGACCGCGGCCGGCACCACGTCCCGGTCGATCACCACGGCGCCACCGGCGTTCAGCGCGATCAGCGCCCAGTTCGTTCCGCCGACGTGGTAGAGCGGCATCGCCACCTGGGCCGTGCTGGTCTCGTCGACGCCGAAGTAGCCGGCTCCGTTCACCGAGTGCGCGAGCACGCCGCGGTGGGTGAGCATCGCGCCCTTCGGGCGGCCGGTGGTGCCGGACGTGTAGAGCTGCAGGAAACAGTCGTCCGGCTCGGCGGGATGCCGCCGCGCAAGCGGTTGCGCCCCGGCCAGCCAGGCCTCGTACTCGTCGTCCACGCCGCCGACGACGATCACCCGCTCCAGGTGTCCGAGCTGGTCCCGAATGCCCGCCACGAGCGGGGCGAACTCCGCCCCGACGAGCAGGACCCGGGCCTTCGCGTCGTTGAGCAGGTAGGCGATCTCCTCGGCGGCCAGCCGGAAGTTGGGCAGTGCGCTCACCGTGCCGGCCAACGCGCACGCCATGGTCGTCTCCAGGGATGCCGGGTGGTTCTTGTCCAGGAAGGCGACCCGGTCCCCTGGTCGCAGGCCGGCAGCCACCTGGGCGCCGGCGTTACGGCGGACCCGGTCGACCCACTGCGCCCAGGTCCACGACCGGTCCCCGAAACGGACCACCTCACGGTCGGGCGCGCGCTCGAGCCAGCGGTCGAGGAGGTCGGCGATGTTGCGCGGGCCGTGCTGGTTGCGCTGGCCGTGCTGGTCGTGCTGGCCCATCGAGGTCTCCACTCGGTCGGACTTGTACCCGTCCCCGGGCCCAGCCACGGCGTCAGAGCTCGGCCAGCACCGGCAACTCGCCCGAGTCGACGATCTGACCGCCCAGCTCGCGGGCCAGCTGGGCGCGCGAGCCGAGCACCGCGGCCAGCACCCGACCGCGGCGGGCGTAGCGGTGGAACGGGTGCTCCCAGGTGAAGCCGATCCCGCCGAGCACCTGCTGGCAGTGCAGGTTGGCGGTCTCGACTGCGGTCGCGCCGAGCAGCGCGGCCAACAGCGAGGACGTCGCGGCGGGCTGCGCCCAGGCTTCCTCGGCGGCCAGCTCAGCGACGGTCAGCGCCACGTGCACCTCGGCCAGCTTGTGCTTCACCGCCTGGAACGAGCCGATCGGCCGGCCGAACTGGGTGCGCGAGCCCGCGTGCCCGAGCGCCAGCCGAAGCTGCTCGGCGACCACCCCGCACATCTCCTCGGCCAGCAGTCGCCGACCCAGCGCGACCGATCGCCGCCAGGCCCACTCCGCCTCCGCGCCGATGAGCACGGGTGTCCCGGCGCGGACGGTCGCGTCCACCCGGCACAGGCCCAGCGCGGGGTCCAGGCCCTCGACCGGGGTCCGGCGCAACGTCCCGGTCGCCAGCTCCACCAGGGAAAGGCCGTCGCCGTCCCGGACCGGGAGCACCGCGGCACGGCCGACATCCAGCGCCGCGGACTGGGCCAGCGCGCGGACGGTGCCGTCCGGCCCGGCGACCGCCCAGCCGCCGTCGGAGAACGCGCTGTCGGAGAACGCCGCGGGCCCGGGCAGCAACACCGGCACCACCCCGCTGATCGAACCAGCGCCGACCGACCCAGCGCTGACCGACTCAGCGCTGATCGACCCGGTCGGGCCCGCGACGCTCGCGCCCATCAGCAGGGTCAGCACGGGCGAGGTCCGGGCGAGCCGCCCCTGTTGCCCGAACAGTGCCCTGGCGGCCGCCCTGGGCTGTTCGTCCCACAGCTCGAACCAGCCCTGCTCCTCCAGCGAGGACACCAGCTCCGGGCCTTCGGCGCCGGCCAGCACCTTGGCCATGCTCTCCTGGAACAGCTTGAGGTCCTCGGCGCCCGGTGCCGATTCGGGGGCCTGATCGGGCACCGACTCGGCAGCTCGCTCGCGGACGGTCATCAACGCTCCCTGGGCAGCGACAGGATCCGCTCGGCCAGGATGTTGCGCTGCACCTCGGCGGTCCCCCCGTAGATCGAGGACGCCCGCGAGTACGCGTGCTCGTGGCGCCATTGGCGGGCGCCCGGCTCGTCGTCGAACAGCGTGTGGTCGGGCAGCAGATCGAAGACGGCGTCGAACACCGCCTTCTCCCCGGTGCTCAGCAGGATCTTGTCCACCGAGGACCGGGGCCCGATGACCTGCCCGGCCACCACAGCGCGGAAGGTGTCCCTGGACCGCAACTTCAGCGCGTAGAGCGAGGCGTAGACCTCCCCGATCCGGCCCGCCGAGGACTGCTCCAGCCGGTGCTCGGCCACCAGCGCCCGCAGCCGTTGGTGCAGCCAGGTCTGGCGTTGCCAGGCCAGCACACCACGTTCGTTCTCCAGCACCGCCATGGTCACCGCGACACCGGCGCCGACCGCCCCGACGGTCCGTGACTTCGGCACCAGCACGTCGTCGAAGAACAGCTCGGAGAACTCCTCGTCGCCGCTCATGGCGCGCAGCGGGCGCACCGTGATGCCCGGCGAGTCCATGTCCACGAACAACGCGGTGACGCCCCGGAAGCCCTCAGCCTGCTCCCCGGTGCGCACCAGCAGGACGCAGCGCTGCGCGAACTGTGCCCAGCTGGTCCAGATCTTCTGCCCGTTGACCCGCCAGTGCTCGCCCTCGTCGACCGCCCGGGTACGCAGCGAACCGAGGTCACTGCCCGCTTCCGGCTCGGAGAACCCCTGGCACCACAGCTCGTCCCCGCTCAGGAACCGCGGGAACATCTCGGCCGCCAGCTCCGGCGCCGCGAACCGGGTGACCGAGGGCGCCAGCACCTCGATCATGCCGAGCGCGAACGGGAACGTGTAACCGTGCCTGGTCAGCCCCTCGGCGAGCGCACCCCGGACGACCACAGAACCACCGAGGCCGCCGATCTGCTCGGGCCAACCGCGGCGCAGCCAGCCGGCGTCGTAGAGCTGGCGCTGCAGCCGCCGCTGCACGGCGAACTGTGCGTCCAGTTCCGGGGGCAGCGAACGCAGCGGCTCGAGGTCCTCGCGGTGTTCGTCGAGCCACCGACCGAACCCCCGTTGGAACTCTTCGAGCTCGGCGCGGTCGTTCGCCGACATCGCCGTCACCTGAGCACCACCTGGTTACCTCCGCGGTCGACGATGGCCGTCCAGGCACGATATTAGAAGTAAGTACTATCTTTCAAGTGGTGCCGTCGGCCAGGCTCTTCGATGGTCGCCGCCGAAGGATCATCGCTAGCTCTACTATCGAGCACCCGAGTTCCTCCCGAGAGATCGAGGGCGTCATGAGCGCGACCGGATCGGCCGCCGGCGGACCGACCTACCAGACCCTCACCGTGCACCGCGACAGCGAGGGCAACGCCGCCGTCGCGGAGATCCAGCTGAGCCGCCCGGAGCTGCTGAACCGCTTCGACGATGCCCTGCACCACGAGCTCATCGCCGCGATCGAGGAGGCGACCCGGGACGACGGGGTGCTGGCCGTCGTACTGTCCTCCACCGGGAAGTACTTCTCGGCCGGTGGCGACACCGAGATCATGCTCGCGGCGGCCAAGGACATCCAGGTCCGGATGGCCATGCTCGACAACGGCCGACGGCTGTTCCGCGCGCTGGCGGACTTCCCCAAACCGCTGGTCGTCGCGCTCGCCGGCGACACCTTCGGCCTCGGCGCCACCGTGGTGCTGCTCAGCGACGCGGTGGTCACCGCGCCGGACGTGAAGATCGCCGACACGCACGTGCGGATGGGCCTGGTCGCCGGCGACGGTGGCGCGGTGGCCTGGCCGGTGAACATGCCGCTGGCCAGGGCGAAGCGCCACCTGCTCACCGGCGACCCGCTCACCGGCGCCGAGGCCCACCAGTTCGGCCTGGTGAGTGACCTGGTGGCGGACCGCTCGGAGGTCCGCCCCGCCGCGCTCGCGCTCGCCGCCCGGCTCGCCGACCTGCCGCCGCTCGCTGTCCAGCTGACCAAGCGGGCGCTGAACAAGTACCTGTCCTGCCACACCGACGACGTCCTGGACCTGGGCTTCTACCTCGAGGCGATCACCATGGGCAGCGCGGACATGCTGGAGGCGATAGCCGCGTTCCAGGAGAAGCGCCCCGGCAGGTGGACCGGCCGCTGACCCGCTGGCCGGGCTCGCACTAAGTAGTAGTTGGTCACTATCCTATTCCGTGGATACTCTAGCGGTAGATACTTGGGGAAGCGACAGTTACTCGGCTCCGGCAGGCAGGTCTCGGTGATGACGAACCAGATACCGATCGTCGACTACCTCGTGCTCGGCAACCCGCCACACCTGCGCGCGCACGGCTGCGACGCCTGTGACGCGCTCTACCTGGACCGGCGCAACGCATGCGCGCGCTGCTCCGGCCGGGACTTCAGCTCGAGGAAACTCTCGAACTCCGGGCGGGTCCGCGCGTTCACCGTGGTGCACCGGGCGGCACCGTCGATCCCGACGCCGTACACCTCGGTGGTGGTGGACCTGGACGGCGGCGGCGCGGTGAAGGCGAACCTGCTCGACACCACCGAGCCGGCCGAGATCACCCCTGACCTGCGGGTCGAGCTGACCACGTTCGTCGTGGGCACCGACGACGACGGCACCGAGGCGGTCGGCTTCGGCTACTGCCGGCAGAGAGGACGATCATGAGCAGCGCGGACGTGTGGGTCATCGGGGCGGCCATGACGCCGTTCGGCAGGTTCGCCGACAAGGACGTGCTCGACCTGGCCACCGAGGCGGCGCTGGACGCACTCGGCGACGCCGGCACGACCATCCGGGACATGGACGCCCTCGCGGTGGGCAACATGTACCAGGCCGACGCACACAACGCGCAGCGGCTGCAGAAGCAGATCGGCCAGACCGGGATCCCGGCCTACAACGTGGTGAACGCGTGCGCCACCGGGGCCACCGCGGTGCGGGTCGCCTGGCTGTCGATCCGGGCCGGCGAGGCCGACTACGGGCTGGCCGTTGGCGTGGAGAAGATGGGCAAGATGGGCCTGCTCGGCGGGGCCGCCAAGAAGCGCGCCGACCGCAAGGTCTTCACCCCCAGCGGGCGCTACGGCTCGGTCGCCAAGCCGGAGGGGCTGCTCGGCACCGGCCTGATGCCGGGTGTGTTCGCGCAGGCCGGCACCGAGTACGCGCTGCGCCACGGGGTCAGCGCCGAACAGTTCGCCGAGGTCGCGCGAAAGAGCCACGCGCACTCGGTGCTCAACCCGCTGGCCCAGTACCGCAAGGAGTTCTCCCTGGCGGAGATCACCGGCGCGGAGATGATCTCCTACCCGAACACGCTGCCGATGTGCTGCCCGACCGGCGACGGCGCGGCCGCCGTCGTGCTGGTGTCGGACGCGAAGCTGCGGACCCTCGACCCGGACGTCCGGCGGCGCGCGGTCAAGATCTCCGCCTCGGTGCTCACCTCCGACCCGTGGACCGAGTCCGCGCAGGTCCAGCCGGACGTGAACACCCTGACCCGGGCCGCGGCCGACCAGGCGTACGAGAAGGCCGGCATCGGTCCGGACGACCTCGACCTGGTCGAGCTGCACGACTGTTTCGCCACCGCCGAGCTGCTGCACTACGACAACCTGCGACTCTGCGAACCGGGCGGCGCGGGCGACTTCATCTCCTCCGGCGGCCCCTGGCGCGACGGCAAGACACCGGTCAACGTGTCCGGCGGCCTGCTGTCCAAGGGCCACCCGATCGGCGCGACCGGGGTGGCCAACCTCTACGAGGTGGTGACCCACCTGCGCGGCGAGGCGGGCGACCGGCAGATCGAGGGCGCCCGGGTGGGCCTGACCCACGTCATCGGCCTGGCCTCCGCCTGCGCGGTGCACATTCTGGAGCGCGCGGCGTAGCCCGGGCGACGACCTCGCCCTACCCGCTCAGGAGACCATTCCCGAGCCCTTGGCGCGCACCGGTACCCCCAGCGTGCCGATCTCCTTGGCCAGTCCCTCGACGGTGAGCCGGCCCTCGCCGTTGATCTTCCACGCCTCGTCGAGCTGCCACGGTATGACCCGCTGCACCACGCTGCCGCCGACCACGAAGGCCTCGCCGGTGATCTCGCACCCCGGGCTGGCCAGGTAGGCCACGAACGGCGAGACGTTTCCCGGGTGCCAGCGGTCGAACGTGCCCTCCGTCGGCTGCAGGGCCTCGACCGTCTTGCCCGCGATCACCTCGGTCAGCCTGGTCCGGGCCCTCGGCAGGATCGCGTTCACCCTGACGCCGTAGCGCTTCAACTCCTTCGCCGCGACCTGGGTCAGGGTGGCCACGCCGGACTTGGCGGCCGCGTAGTTCGCCTGGCCCGGGTTGGCGAACAGGCCCGACTCGCTGCTGGTGTTGATCACCGATGCGGACACCTGCTCGCCCGCCTTGCTGCGCTCCCGCCAGTGCAGCGCGGCCGCGCGGGTCACCAGGTAGGTGCCGCGCAGGTTCACCGTCAGCACGACGTCCCAGTCGTCCGGTCCGAGGTTGATCAGGACCCGGTCACGTAGGACGCCGGCGTTGTTGACCAGGATGTCGATCTTGCCGAAGGCGTCCAGCCCGGCGGCGACGATCCCGGCGGCGCCATCGGCCTCGGCCACGTTGTGCCCGCTGGCCACGGCCTCGCCGCCGGCCTCGGCGATCTCCCGGACCACCTCGTCGGCAACGGGGCTCGCCGCGCCGGTGCCGTCTCCCGCGCCGCCAAGGTCGTTCACCACAACCTTCGCGCCCTCGGCAGCGAGCAGCACCGCGTGCTCCCGACCGATGCCGCGGCCGGCTCCGGTCACCACGGCCACCAAACCGTCAAGACTTCCCACGTCACCGTCTCCGATCGTCGAACCAGCCGCTCGCCCGGGAGCGCCGTCAGAACGGTATTATTGTAGTGAGTGGACACATCATATGAACACCCGCGAAACAGCCAAATCGCCGCACCGGGCGGGTGCCTACCGGCGACCTACGCCATGCAACACGTAGGTGATGACCTCCTGATCCACCGCGCTGACGGTGGGCCGGTCGGCGCCGGGCTGGAACAGCCACTGGTCGAGCAGGGTCACCGCGAGCACCACAGCGGCGACGGCCGGAGGGGTCAGCTCGGCGTCGAGCCCCGGGTACAGCGAGCCGTCCGCGTGACTCAGCGCGTGGGTTCGGATCAGCACCAACAGCTGGTCGAACGACTCGAGAGCGGTGGCCTGGATCGACTCCACGTCGCTGTCGTCCGAGTCCAGGGTCAACAGCGCCAGCATGATCGCGCGCTGTGAGCGCAACAACCTGATCAGGCTGTGCATGAAGACGCGCGCGTGCGCCTCTTCGCCCCCGGCCGGTACCCGCCGCTTGTCCCACCGGGCGACGAACTCGTCGATACTGGCGCGGAACCGCTCCAGCGTGGTCGCCTCGAAGAGCCCCGACTTGTTGCCGAAATGGCGGAAGAGCAGCGTTTCGGACACGCCCGCCTCGGTCGCAATGGCTCGGGTACTGGTTCCGGCATATCCGTTCTGAGCGAAATAGCTGGATGCGGCGGCATGCAGCAGACCGCGAATTTCCTGGGAGGTCCGGCGCAGTCTCGGCTTCCCCACTTCAGCCTTTGCCACCACGCGATCCTACGTCGTCCGCCGGCGGCGGGTCCTATGCCCGCGGGCCCGTGTCTCACACTTCATGCGAATCTCTCCCCACGCTCGGGGTCGCACCCGGAAACAGACCGGGTCAACCAGCTGCCCGCACGCCTTTGCGCAACACGGTCACATCACCGTCCAGGGTGGCGCGGCAGGCCAGCCGAGCTCTCGGCTCGCCCGCCTTCATCCCCAGCGACAATCGATCGGCCTCGACCGACGACTTCTCCGACAAATTCTCGCCGCCTTCCTCGACCACCATGTAACAAATGCCGCATTCGGCGTCGCCATTGCAGATGGATGGCCACCGGATGCCCTGACGCCGGGCCGCCCGGTAGACGGGCTCACCGTCACCCACCGCGAAGGTGACATCGGCGGGGAGAACTCGGATCCGACCGGCCACTCGACCTACTCCGCGCCCGGGTTCCGCTCGTTCACGGCATGCATGTGCACAATCCGGGCCCCGTAGGTCGACAGGCAAATTGAATGAAGTATGCGCTTACAACTTGCGGATACGCTACGCGGCCACTCGCGGGCCAGTCAAGGCAGCCCGACCGCGACCGAGGCCACGACACCGGGCCCGGTAGCTTGCTGTGCAGTATTCGCTCGCTTCACAATAGCCGGGGCGGCCGACACGGCATCGACGAGGGTCCGACGGTCCGCCAGCAGTGTCCCCGACCCCAGGGAGCCACCACATGTCCTTCACGATCAGCGTCGATGCGGACAGCTGCATGGGCGCCCAGCGGTGCATGTTCCTGGCCCCGGCGACGTTCGACCTCAACGAGGACGGCATCGCCGAGGTCCTCGATGCGGCCACGCTGACCGAGGAGCAGGCCGAGAAGATCGCCGCCGAGTGCCCGAACTTCGCCATCGCGGTGGAGCACCGGGGCGACTGAGCCGGCCCGGCCCGGCCCGGAATGGACGGCACGGGGTCCCGGCACCGGACGCCGGGATCCCGTTCCCGCGACAGCCGCGACTGTCGCCGGTACTCGCCTCAGTCGATCGCGCCGATCACCGCGCCCACCGGGTAGTCCTCCTCCGGCCGCGCACCGTGGCGCAGCACGCCGCGCTCCGTCGCCTCGACCTCGACCTCGGTCTTGTCGGTCGCCACGACGAGGATCGGCTCGCCGGGTTTGACCGTCGCCCCGTCCTCCACCAGCCACTCGACGATGGTGACCTCTGTGACGGTCACCCCGACCCGAGGCACGATCAAGTCAGCCATTGAGCACCCTCCTCACGCCTTGCACACGGTGCGGACCGCGTCGAGAATCCGGGCGGTCGAGGGCAGGTGCGCGGCCTCGAGCTCCGCCGAGTACGGCACCGGTGTGTACTCGGCGCCCACCCGCAGGATCGGCGCGGCGAGCGAGCCGAAGAGCTCCTGCGACAGCCAGGCCGCGATCTCTGCGCCGACCCCGAACCGCTGTACCGCCTGGTGGACCACCACGGCGCGGCGGGTCCTGCTCACCGACTCCAGCATGGCCTCGGCGTCCCACGGCACGATCGAGCGCAGGTCCAGCACCTCGACGTCGATCTCGCCGGCCAACTGGGCGGCCGCATCGAGGCTGTCGTGCACCTGCTTGCCGTAGGTGATGATCGTGACGTCCGAGCCGGCCCGCTTGATGTCCGCCTTGCCCAGCGGCACGACGTGCTCCCCCGCCGGCACCGGCCCCTTCATGGCGTAGAGCGTGGCCGGCTCGATGATGATCGTCGGGTCGTCGTCCCGGATCGCCGCGGTCAACAGCCCCTTGCCGTCCGCCGGGGTGCTCGGGATCGCGATCTTGAGGCCGGGCGTGTGCGCGAACCAGGCCTCGACCATCTGCGAGTGCTGCGCACCGAACTGCAGGCCGCCGGTGGCCAGCCCGCGCACCGTGATCGGCACATTCGTGCGACCGCCGGACATGTAGCGCAGCTTCGCGGCGTGGTTGGCCAGCTGGTCGAGGCAGACGGCGTAGAAGTCCGCGATCATGATCTCCGCGACCGGGCGCATGCCGAGCAGCGAGGCGCCGGTGGCGGCGCCGATGATCGCCTGCTCGGAGATCGGCGTCTCCCGGACCCGCTGCGTGCCGTACTTGGTGGACAGTCCCGCGGTCACCTTCGCCGCGCCGCCGGCCGGGTCGATGATGTCCTCGCCGAGCAGGAACACCGAGTCGTCGCGGGCCAGCTCGTTGTCCAGCGCCTGGTTGAGCGCCTGCACAAGGGTGATCTGCGGGTCGCTCATGCCGGCACCTCCGCCGCGTACACGTCGGTGAACAGCTCCGCCGGGTCGGGCAGCGGTGCGTCCAGCGCGGCCTGGACAGCCTGCTCGAGCTCTCCGGTCAACCGCTGGTCGATCTCGCCGAGCTCCGCCTCGGTCGCGGTGCCGTCGGCGATCAGCAGTTCCCGGTACCTCGGCACCGGGTCGGCCGCGATCGCCGCCTGCAGCTCCTCCTTGGGCATGTACGGCATCTGGTCACCGAAGAGATGACCCATGAATCGGTAGGTCTTGGCCTCGATCAGGGTCGGTCCGAGGCCGGCCCGCGCCCGCCGCACCGCCTCGGTGGCCACCCGGTAGGTCGCGTCCGGGTCGTTGCCGTCCACCGTCACCCCCGGCATGCCGTACGAGGCCGCACGCTCGGAGATGTGCTCCACCCGCTGTGAGTCGAGGCGCGGGGTGTACTCGCCGTACTCGTTGTTCTGACAGACGAACACGATCGGCAGGTCCCACACGGCGGCCAGGTTGAGCGCCTCGTGGAACGCCCCGATGTTCGTCGCTCCGTCGCCGAAGTAGCACACCGTGACGCGGTCGAGGCCCTTCATCTGCGAGGCGAGCGCGACCCCGTTGGCGATCGGGATGCCGCCGCCGACGATCCCGGTGGTCACCATCAGCCCCGAGTTCGGGTCCGAGAGGTGCATCGGGCCGCCCTTGCCCTTCGACGTGCCGGTCGCCTTGCCCATCATCTCGGCGAGGATCTCGCCGAGCGGGGCGCCGGAGGCGATGCTGTCGTGCATCCCCCGGTAGGTCGTCACGGTGTAGTCGTCGGACTCCATCGCGGCGGCGACCGCCGCCGGAATGCACTCCTGCCCTCGCGGCGAGTAGTAGACGATCATGATCTTGCCGCTCATCAGCAGGCCACGGACCCGCTCGTCAGCAAGATTGATCTTGGTCATCGTTTCGTAGATCTGCAACCTGATCTTGGCGTCCAGCTGCACGTCGTCGTCGGCCACCGCGACTCCTCAACATGACCAGCCCATCGCGGAGCGCGACAGGCTTATGGAGCGAGTACTAACTGTAGCCGGGAAACTATTTCAGGTCCGGGACGGTGTCAACGGACCTCGGCGGGTCGCCACGCTCGGCGCATCCGACCCGGAGCACGGACGGGGTGTCCGGACGGCTACTCGATCTCCGAGCGGTTCCGCACGCCGTAGATCATCAGGCGCTCCAGCTCGTTGGTGATCCGATCGTCGGCCACCTCGCCGGCGTTCGTCCCGAAGATCCAGCCCCGGAACATCGCGGTGGCGAGTACCGAACCGACACCGACCCGGGCGGTGACCGGGATGTTCAGGCCCCGGTAGCCGAACCGCTCCGCCTCCTGGGCCACCACACTCTCGATCAGCCGCAGCACGTCCGCGAGGGGGGCGCCGGAGTCCTCGACGACGTCGTCGGAGTAGATCGAGGCCGCCGTCAGCGCCATCGCGAAACCGCGCCGATCCGACAGCGTGCCGAAGAACGTGTCGATGAAGGAGCGCACCGGCAGCTCCGCCTCGTGCGGGCTGTCGTAGGCGAGCCACTGGTCGGCATAACCCTGCAGCACCTCGACCAGCGGCTCGACCACCGCCTCGCGGAACAGCTGCGCCTTGCTGCCGAAGTGCCGGAAGAGCAGCGCCTCGGCAACCCCGGCCTGCTCGGCGATCCGCTTGGTGCTGGTGTTCGAGTAGCCGTGTGAGGAGAACAGCTCGCGCGAGGCGTCCAGGACCAGCTCACGCACCTCCCCTGGCGCGCGCCGAGCGGCTCGTGCTCGCTCGGGCGGCGGGGTGGGAGCGGGGATGCTCATCAGGGAAGCCTACCTATCGGACAACCGATAACGCGGCAGGCACTCCTAGAGTTCCGCCTCGGCCGCCATGGTCATGCGCGTGCCGGGGCACGGTCGGGAGCCGCCAGTCCGGCGCCCGACCGTTCAGGGCCGGGGCTGGCCAGGACTCTGATCATGACCTGGATGATGCCAACGCCGAGAGCGACGGTGGCCAGCGAGGCGAGCGCCAGCAGGCCGGGCGGCGCGTTCTCGGCGTGCATTGCGCTGAAGATCGGCCAGCCCTGCGCGTAGTAGGAGCAGGTAACCGTGCACAGCACGATCAGCGGGACCGCCAACTGTCGCCAGCCCGGCAGGTGCGGCAGCGCCTTGTGCACCGCCGCCGCGGCGACCCAGGCCGCCGCCATGTTCAGCGTCATCCAGTGGACGGGGAGCTCGAAGAACCGGAACGGCTGGTTGCCGTAGTAGGCGTAGAAGTTCCCGTTGACGGCAATCAGCTCGAAGACCAGCTCCAGCGCGACCGAACCGGCGAACAGTTTCTGGAAGTGCGCCGGCCCGGCTCCGCGCCGCGCCGCGCGCAGATAGAGGAAGATCGGAATTCCGAAGTACAGCCCGTAGCCGAACGGCGCGTACATCGGCATTTCCCGGCCGTAGGTCGTGAAGAGGGTGAAATGCGACGGCGGAATGTACATGTTGCCGAGGGTGTCGACCATCGGTTCCTGAATGGTGGCGAGCATCCCGCCGACCAGGACCAGCACGCCGACGGCACGGCCGGTCCGCCGCCAGTGCACGAGCATGGCGGCGAGGCCGAGCAGCACCACCGCCGCGCAGGCGAGTGTGAAGATCAGCTCAACCCCGGCGGGGTTCGACACCAGGTTGTCCGGTGGGGCGCCCAGCGGGCCCTCCGCCGGTGCGAGCAGCACGCCGTCCATGAGTCGTCGCCCTCCGCCGAACAAGACAGTTCAGTCACCGGTCCGCACCGGGAGACCGTACGATCCCACCGATCGACCGTCAAGGGATCAGAGATCCCGTACCGCCAGGGCGGGACGGCCCGCTCAGGGAGCGGGCGAGTCGGCCGCCGCCGGCGGCGGCAGCCCGTCGCGGTGCCGGGTCATCCCCCACAGGCCCAGCTTGATCATCCCTTCGACCACGTCGTCGCTGCCCGACTCGGCGTGGTCGTCGGGTAGCAGGATCCAGCCGTAGGACGACATCCCGATGATCATGCCGAGCAGTACCCGGACCGACATGTCGACCCCCTGGGTGGACATCCAGCCCCGCCGCCGCGCCTCCAGCTCGGTCATCAGCCGCAGCTGGGTGATCAGCTTCTCGAACGCGATCCGGATCCGCACGATCATCGGAGCGGGCAGCTCGGCCCGCCCGAAGAGCATCTGGTCGAGTGCGTGCTGGTTGGCCGCGAGGTTGTCGTGGATGTCCCGGATGAAGACCTTCATCAGCTCTTCGTCCGCGAGTGGCTCCCCCAGCTGACGCAGCCAGTCGTTGCCGAGCTGCTCGAACCCGCGGACGAACGGCTCCAGCACGGCCTCGGAGAACAGCTCGGCCTTAGTCTCGAAGTGGCGGTAGAGCACCGAGAGGGCCACCCCGGCGCGCCGGGCGACGTCGCGGTTCGTGGTATTCGCGTAGCCGTTGGCGCCGAACTCGGCCCGGGCGGCATCGAGCAGCAGGGTGCGGAGCTCGGCGGGGCTGCGCCGGTGCTGGCGCTCCGCCTTCGGCGGCTTGGACTTGTCCGACACGCTGGCCATCGGACCATCTTCCCACCTCATTCGTCGCAAGGGACTCTCGATCCCTTGTGTCCGCCGTAGCGGTCTCCTACAGTGAGCTGAGGCACACCCGAGCGCACCCTCGACCGGAGGCCCACCACCATGCGCGATGCCGAGCTGAGTCCCGACGACCTCCGCACCCTGTGCGACATGGACGAGGGCGTGCTGAGCCCTCGGATCTACGCCGACGAGGCGATCTACCGCCTGGAGCTGGACCGGATATTCGGCCGGGCCTGGGTGCTGCTCTGCCCGGAGCAGCAGATCCCGAAGCCGGGCGACTTCTTCAACACCTACGTGGGCGCGGACCGGGTGATCGTGGTCCGGCAGAAGGACGGGTCGATCAAGGGCCTGCTCAACCAGTGCCGGCACCGGGGCAACGAACTGGCCCGCCCGGACTCGGGCAATACCAAGATGTTCACCTGCTCCTACCACGGCTGGTCCTATGACCTGCAGGGCAATCTCCGCAATGTCCCGCACGAGGACATCGTTTTCCCGAATGGTTTCGACAAGTCTGCGTGGGGTTGCGGCGCAATGGCTCAGGTCGAGAGCTACAAGGGTCTGGTGTTCGGTACCTGGGACCCGACCGCGCCCCCGCTGGAGGACTACCTGGCGGATGCTGCCTGGTACCTCGACATCTTCCTGGACCGGTTCGAGGGCGGGCTCGAGCTCATGGGCGGCGTCAACAAGTGGGTCATCAAGGCCAACTGGAAGATCGTCGCCGAGCAGTTCGTCAACGACATGCTGCACCCCGAGCAGACCCACATCTCCGCGTTCCTGGCCAGCGTCCCGCCGGACGCGGACTTGTCGAAGATGCAGCTGCCGGTCACCGGCCGACAGTTCACCTCGCCCCACGGGCACGGCATGGGGCTCTGGACCGACGGCCCGATCCTCGACCTGACGATCGGGCCGGTCGCCCGCCGGTACTTCATGGAGGAGTCCTACCCGGCGGCGGTGGCGCGTGTCGGCAGGGCCCGCGCGGATGTCCAGGCCGCGCACATGAACCTGTTCCCCAGCTGCGTGGTGCTGTTCGGCTTCAACCACCTGCGGGTGATCCAGGCGGTGGGGCCACAGGAGTCCGAGATCTGGACCTGGCAGTTCGTCCCGGCGGCGGCACCGTTGGAGGTGAAGAAGACCTGGGCGGCCAACGTGCAGCGGGCGTTCGGCGCCGGCGGGCTGTTCGAGACCGACGACAGCGCCGTCTGGGCCGGCATCCAGCGCACCCTGCGCGGCACCATGGGCCGGCGCCTCCCGTTCAACGTCGGAATGGGCGACCGCACGAACCAGGGACCGGACGCCGACTACCCCGGCCGGGTCACCCAGCGGGCCTACTCCGAGGTGGCCGCGCGCGGCTTCTACCACCGCTGGCTGGAGATGCTCACCCACGACACCTGGACCGACCTCGACCAGGCCGCGAAGGCCCGCCACGCGGAGGGAGCGCGCCAGTGACCACCACTCTGCCGACCCAGGACCACAACACCCGGGACGAGGCACCGCCGCCAGGGATGGCGGCGCTGCTGCTGCAACACCAGGTGGAGCAGTTCTACTACGCCGAGGCCCGGATGATCGACGAGCGGGACTTCCACGGCTGGTTGGACCTGTTCACCGACGACACCCGCTACCTGGTGCCGATCCACCGCAACCAGACCGGCGCCGAGTTCACCGACGAGCTCGGCGACCTCGGCCTTGCCCACTTCGATGACGACAAGTCCGTCCTGCGCAAGCGGGTCCTGCGGATGGTGTCCGGCCTGGCCTGGACCGAGGACCCGCCCTCGGTCCAGCGGCACCTGGTCACCAACGTGCAGGTGCGCACCCTGGACAGCGGTGAGCTCGCCGCGGACTGCTGTTTCCAGGCACACCGCTACCGCCTGGACCGCGAGGTCGAGGTGTTCACCGGCTCCCGGAACGACGTGCTCCGCCGGGAGGGCGAGAGCTTCCGGATCGCCGCCCGCACCGTCTACCTCGACCACACCACGGTGCTGGCCAACAACCTCAACCTCTTCCTCTAGACAAGGCGGACCACCATGTACGACTCGATCGTCATCGGAGCCGGGCACAACGGCCTGACCTGCGCCGCCTACCTCGCCCGCGGCGGGAAGAACGTCCTGGTGCTGGAGGCCCGCGACACCGTCGGCGGCCTCTGCTGGACCATGGACATGCCGAACGCGCCCGGCTACAAGGTCAACCCCTGCGGCCTGGAGTTCCTGCTCACCGGGGTCGAGCCGTCGGTTGACCACGAGCTCGAGTTGCACCGCTACGGCCTGAGCTGGGAGCACCCCCAGACGCTTACCACCTGGCTCGGCCCGGACGGGCAGCACCTGACGGTCTGGAAGGACCGGCAGAAGATGCTCGAGGAGATCCGCAAGTACTCCCGGCGCGACGCGGTCAAGTACGAGCAGCTCGTCGACGAGATCACCGACACCCTGATGGTGGCACTGCCCTACCTGCAGGGCCACCCGTTCCGGGTCCGCCCCAGCGTGTTGCGGGACGTGCTCAAGAACCTGGCCAAGGGCCGCAAGAACGTCGCCCGCGGCGCCCGGGTGATGCTGTCCTCGATCGAGACGATCTGCCTGGAGTACTTCGAGCGCGAAGAGGTGCAGATCCCGATCGCGACGTACTCGCTGGCGAACTTCGGGCCGATGCACGAGCCCGGCAGCGGCCTGCACCTCTCGCTGCTCTGCGGCCTGCACGAGTGGGGCGTGCGGCACCCCGTCGGCGGGTCCGGTTCGTTCACCCAGGCACTGGCCGCGTGCGTGCGGGCCCACGGCGGCACGGTCCGCACCAGCGCGCCGGTGCGGGAGATCCTGATCGAGAACGGCCGGGCGCGGGGCGTCGTGCTGGCGTCCGGCGAGGAGATCCGCGCCGGCGACGTCGTGGGCGCGGTCGACCCGACCACCCTGATGACCAAGCTGGTCGAGCAGAGCCACGTCCCGCTGCAGACCAAGGAGGAGATCCGCGGCCTGCAGAGCCTGCGCAACAACCTCTACACGTTCAAGATCGACGCAGCGCTGAGCAAGCGGCCGGAGTACCCGAACCACGACCTGGCGAACCCGCACGCGGTGGCCGCGCCCATGGTCTGCCCCTCGATGGACTTCCTGCGCCGCTCCACGACGAAGGCGATGGCCGGCGACTTCGACCACGAGATCGCGTTGCAGATGGCGGTGCCGTCGATCGACGACCGCACCCTGGTCCCCGGCGGTAGCACCGGCGACAGCTTCTACCTCTACGCGTTCAACACCCCGGTACAGCTGTCGGACGACCGCGACTGGGCCGTCGAGGGCAAGCGGTACATCGATGCCTGCCTGGACCAGTTCGAGCAGTACTCACCCGGGTTCAAGGACAGCATCATCGACCTGCACGTCACAAACCCGGACGACTTCGCCAGCCGCTACCACGTGCACAAGGGCAACTACGAGCACGCCGACGTCACCCTCGCGCAGCTGGGCCCGTGGCGCCCGGTGCCCTCGATGGCCGGCTACAAGACACCGGTGGACAACTTGTGGCACTCCGCGTCGGGGGCGTTCCCGATGTCGTTCATCAGCGGTTGGCCGGGCCGCAACACCGCCAACATGCTGCTGCGCGGCCCGTCGCCGCTACAGCGGGCCCGCACGCTGGCCCGCCGGGGCTGAGCGTTCGGGACCGGCGGGCGCGAGGCCCGCTGCTGGTACCTCGGCGGCCTGGCGCCTGACGCCGACGTGCATGAGGTAGGTCATCGTGATGATCCAGACGGTGAACACGACAACCGGGATGTAGAAGCCGACCACCCCGTTCCAGGCAAACGGCCCCTGCTTGAAGAACACCGCGAGCCCGCCGCCTGCGCCGCCGAAGCCGACCCACATGTTCAGGTAGCCCGCCCAGCGCGGCCAGATCGGATCCGGGCTGTCGTCGATGAGCGCGGCGATCCCGATGCAGAACATCTGCATCACGAACGCGGGGAACACCATCACGAACATCAGCCAGCCGGCGTCGTGCAGCACCCGGACCGTCGTCGCGTCCAACTCCGGGCGGAACGTCGCCACGATCCACAACATGCCGCACAGCACGAAGAACACCTGCAACAGCACCGCGCCGCCGAACTGCATCAGCGCCAGCACCGGCGGCCGGCCCCGCTCGATGCGCGCGATCTGGCCGGTGATCACCGCCCAGAACGGGAACAGCAGGGTCGACGCGATCAGCGCGCCGAGCTGCCCCACCCGGATCTCGTCCGGGTGCGCGGCGTAGAACGCGCCGACCTGCTCGACGCTCCAGGACGGCGGCGACGGCGGGATCCAACCCGCAACCCCCCAGAAGAAGACGACGTACAGCACCAGGAAAGCCGGACCCGACCAGACGCAGAACAGCTGGAGCCTGGTGTTCATCAGCGCTCTCCCGTCATCGGGATACCGACCACCGGAACCCGACACCGTCCGGTTTACCGATGCTCGCAGCGCTCAGAAGCACTGTCAAATGTCACTAGCTAAATTGGGGAGCGGCACTCGCTAGAATCGTGGGGTGACGAGCACCGCCCCGACATCCACCGATCCCTCCCGCGGCAGCGGCACCCGGCGGTCCTCCGGGGAGGTCCGGGCGCTGCTCGTCGAGGCGGCCCGCGAGCTGTTCACCGAGCAGGGCTACCGGGCGACCACCAGGGACATCGCGACCCGCGCCGGCGTTGCCGAGTCGCTGATCTTCACCAGGTTCGGCTCCAAGGCCGAGTTGTTCCAGGTCACCGTGGTCAGCGCGTTCACCGACTTCATCGATGACTTCGTGACCTCGTGGGAAGCCAACCCGGTGGACAGCGACATCGAGGAGATCGCCGCCAGCTACATCGACGGTCTCTACGCCATGGCGCGACGCAACCGCCGGCTGCTGCGCGCCCTGATGGCGGCACCGGAGGACAGCGACCCCGCGTTCCGCGACATCGCCGAGCGGATCAGCCGGCATTTCGCCAACTCACTCGGGCGGGTCCAGCGAGTCGTCCGGATCGGCGCGGCGGCCCGTGGCTACAGCCTCGACGAGCCGATCTCCATCTCGGTCAACTCCGCCATGGTCGTCGCCACCGCTGTCTACGACGACTGGTTCCTGCCCGACGAGTGCCGCGCGGCCACCCGGGACCGGCTGATCCGGGAGCTGGTGGCGGTCTGCGTGCACGGCATCGCGCACCGCACCATCCCGGGCGGCACCACCGGCTAGCGCCGACTCCCCGGCCACCCGGACCCGGGCGGGAGCTCGGACCCGGCGGCCTGTTGTTACGCCGGCTTGTTGTTACGCCGGCTTGTTGTTACGCCGGCTTGTTGTTACGCGCCGGCCTGTTGTTACGCGCCGGCCTGTTGTTACGCGCCGGCCTGTCGTTACGCGCCGGCCTGTCGTTACGCGCCGGCCTGTTGTTACCGAGCTACACAGCAGACATGGCGCGAGCGCAAAATACCTGCCTGGTGTGCAGCTGGGTAACAGGGCGCGGGTCCGAGACGGCGCCGCGCCGGCCGGCAACTGGCTGGGCGTTGCCTCGGTCGACAGGTGAGTGGCTGCGGCTCCTGTGGGCAGCGCGGGGTCGACGCCGCGCATCTCCCGTGGACGCCGCGCACCTCGCACCGTGCGCGACGTCCACGGGAGGTGCGCGGCATGGTGTCGCGAGGTGCGCGGGAAGTACGGGAGGTGGGTGCCGGTCACCCGGCTGCGCGCCGGTACTGATCTCCGCCTCCGGCACGGCCACCGGCTCCGCCACCGGCTCCGCCACCGCCACCGCCGCGGGCTCCGGCACGGCCGCCTCCGGCTCCGCCCCCGGCACGGCCAGCTTCGCCACCACCGGCTTCGCCGCTGTCTCCGCCTGCGCCAGCGCCTGCGGCTCCACCGCCCGCTGCTCCGCCACCGCCACCGGCTCCGCCACCGGCGCCGCCATTGACCCCGCCGCTGCCTACGGCTCCGCCACCGCCGGCTTCGCCATCGCACGGCCGCCACCGGCTCCGCCACCGGCGCAGCCATTGACCCCGCCGCTGCCTACGGCTGCGCCACCGCCTTCGGTTCCGCCACCGCCGCGGGCTCCTCCACCGCCCGCGGCTCCACCGCGGGCTCGAGGACCTCGACGGTGCCGGCGCCGCCGTCCACCCGGATCAGGTCTCCGGTACGCAGCAGCCGGCTGCCCTCGCGGGTGTTGACCACGCACGGGATGCCCAGCTCACGGGCCACCACCGCGGCATGGCTGAGCGCGCCGCCGATGTCGACGACCAGCGCGGCCGAGATGAACATGATCGAGGACCAGCTCGGGTCGGTGGTCGCGGACACCAGGATCTCGTCCGGCTCGACCTCGTCGAACGCCGGGTCGGTGACCACCCTGGCCAGCCCCTCCACCACACCGGGGCTGACCCCGACGCCGGTGAGGGACCGCACCCGCGCGGTGCCGGCGACCACCGGCTGCTCGACGACCGGCTCGGGCGTACCCACCCAGGCCTCCGGCAGCCGCATCCTCAGGTACTCGCCGTGCCGCTGCCGGCGCAGCGCGACCAGCTCCCGCACCGCCGGCGTCGGGCCGGCCAGCAGCTCGGCCACGGTCAGGAAGAAGACGTCCGCCGGCTCGGCCAGCACCCCCTGCTCGGCGAGCAGCGTGCCGGCGCGCCGGGCGGTGGCCCGAACCACGTCGAAGGCCTGCAGGAACGCCGTCTTGGACACGCCGCGCAGCGGGATGCTGACCTCGGCACGGCGCAGCAGCAGCTTCACCACCGGGCGCTGCGCCGACGGCACCGCCGCGATCAGCTCCTTCTCCAGCCGAAGCCGCTCCTCGCGCCGCGCCCTGTCCCGCAGCCTGGGGTCGGCGTCATCCGGGCGGTCCCGGTAGTCGTTCACCAGGCGGCGCAGCGGGCTGTCGTCCTCGCGCCACACCCGCCCGGACAGCTCACCCTCCGACGGGCCGTGGAAGCCGTGCTTGCGCACCACCTCGGCCAGCTCGATCTCGCCCCGCGAGGTGCGCCACAGGTCGGCGACCACCTCGGTCTCCGGTACCCCGCCGTAGCCCCCGGCCAGCGCGGTCGGGTCGCCCACCCCGGTCTTGCGGGTGAGCTTGGTGAGCGCGTCGTACATCGGCTGCACGGCACAGAACAGCGCCATGGACTGCAGGTACACGCAGCGCCTGAACTGGGCCGAGGCCTCGGCGAACACCGCCAGTGCCTCGGGCAGCCCCATCGCGGCGACCCGGCCGGTCTGGCGCGGCCAGAACTCCGCGCTGGTGGCCCGCGCCACCCGCAGCCGTCCCGCGATGCGCAGCATCTGGTACGGCACCGCGACCGCGACGAACGGGTAGCGCTTCACCGTCGGCCGGTAGTCGATGGTGTCCGGGGCCTCCCCATACACACCGGTCGCCACCTGCTGACCGGTGGTACCCGGCATCCGGTCGCCGAGCCGGGCCAGCAGCTCCACCGACAGTGCGCCCCGGCCGTAGAACGCCTGGCACAGTTGTCGGCCCTTGGGTGGCAACCGCGACTCGGCCCGGGAGAACGCGCCCATGTCGCGCATGCTCAGTCGCATGCCCTCCTCGATGGTGGTGCCCCACAGGCTCCAGCTCAGTGGGGTCTGCACGCCGGGCACCGCCTCGCCGATGTTGCCGGTGGTCCAGTGCAGCCCGGGGTCGCTGGGATCGGTCAGCACGTCCCAGCTGTCCAGGCCGTCGCCGTTCATCAGGACACCGCCGCTCATCAGGACACCGCCGGGCCGGTGGCCGCCGTGGCCGCCCGCACCGGATCCTCGGCCCTGGGCAGCACGCTCGCCGGGTCCCAGCGGATCGGCAGGTAGTCGAACCCGTGCACCAGGAAGATCGTGTTCCGGGTCGGCTCCTCGGCCGGGTCCAGCTCCAGCGTGGGAATGCGCCGCAGCAGAGTGCTGATGCCGAGCGCCAGCTCCCGGCGGGCCAGTGCGGCGCCGAGGCAGGAGTGCACGCCGGTGCCGAACGTGACGTGTCTGCGCAGCTCGGAGCGGTCCCGGTCGACCCTGAACCGCTTCGGGTCGGCGAACACCTCCTCGTCCATGTTCGCCGAGGCGTACACCGGCCGGATCTTGGTACCGGCCCGCAGCGGGACGCCGCCGAACTCCATGTCCGCCGCGGCGGTGCGGCAGGTGCCCTCGATCGGCGCCATGTAGCGCAGGATCTCCTCGACCGCCGTGCCGATCAGCGCCGGGTTCTCCGCCAGCTTGCGCCGCTCGTCCGGGTTCGTGCACAGCAGGTAGATGCCGTTGCACATCGCCGTCGCGCTGGACTCGATGCCGGCACCGAGGAACTGGGAGACCGCGACCACCGCCTCCTGCGGCGTGAAGCGCGAGCCGTTGTCGTCCTCGGTGGTGAGCACGTGGGTGATCGCGTCGAACAGCTCCTCCCCCTCGGCCCGCCGGCGCGCCCGGTCCGGGCCCACCTCGGCCAGGAACTCGCCGATCTTGCCCAGTGACCAGAGCCCCCGCTGGTAGGAGGCGTCGTCCCCACCGAAGGTGGCGATGACCGCGTAGCCCCACTCCAGGATCTCCGGGGCCCGCTCGATCGGTAGGCCGATCAGGTGCGCGATCATCCCGCTGGTCACCGGCAGCGCGAAGTCCGCCATCAGGTCGAGGTGGCCGGTATCCGCGAACCCGTCGATCAGGTCGTCGATACGGGTCTGCAGCATCGGCGCCAGCGGGGCGATGTTCTTAGGCGAGAACGCCGGCAGGCAGATCTTGCGGGACCGCCGGTGCGTCTCACCGTCGGACCACACCAGCATCCCGGTGCCCTCCACCGGGGTCATCCGTTCCGGCCCGGCGCCCTCGATCGAGAGGAACCGGTCCGGGCTCTGCAGGATCTCCTCGACGTCGCGGTGGCGCATGAAGGAGTACAGCTCCGTCACCGGACCGGCGACGTAGGGGTTGTCGTTCAGCTCCTTCAGCTCCGCCTGGTCGAAGACGTGGTGGTGCACCGGGCAGGTCGTGCGCAGCCGCTCGAAGTGCTCCTCGATGTTCTGCTTGACCTCGGGCGAGCGCGGGTCGTACGAGGCCGGGTCGTACCCGGTGACATCAGTAGTCACACCGGCGGCCGCGTTGTCGGCGGTGGCGGTCATCTCACGCCTCCAGGTACCGGTCGAGGATCTGCGCGAAGTGGCGGATCCGGGACTCCTGGTACGCCGAGAAGGTCACGCCCTCCTTGCGGCTGGCCCGCAGGCCGCGCTGCACCCGGGACAGGTTGCCCATGTCCTGGTTCAGGATCGCGCCGAGTGCGCCGAGCTCCGGTGCCTCCGTCCAGTCCGGCGAGTCCGATCCCGGCGCGTTGTCCAACCAGTGGATCTTGGCTGTCGGCGGGTCGATGCCCGTCGGGCACAGCCCCATCAGCATCACGTCGACGATGCAGGCCATGGGGTTGTTCTCGTCCGGGCGGAAGCGGTAGACGATGGGGAAACCGTCGCCCGCCCACGGGATGAAGTTCGGGAACAGCGCGTACTCGATGGCGTCGATGGCCTCGGTGTTGGACATCTTGCTCAGGTCCACGCCGTAGAGCTTGCTGAACTCGATGCGGTGCGCGTTGGCAGCCACGTCGCGGGCGGTCTGGCCCTCGCCGAGCTCGGTGGGCGCGTCGCTGCCCAGGAAGTCGACGATGAGGCTCTCGGTGACCTCGTCGTCGCCAACGCTGTCGCCGAGGCTCGGGCTGGGCACCGCGATGAGCGTGATCATCCGGTTGCTGTGCTGGTCGAAGACGTCGTACTGGGTGTTGTGGTCACCGGTGAACATCACGATCTGCGGGTGGGTGACGAACACGTGGTAGCTCTCGATGAAGGCCTCCATCGTGGCCTTCCAGTTGGCCGGCACCCGGGCCTGCACGTGCGCGGCCTTGAACCGGCTCTTCAGTGGCATCTGCTCGAAGTGCGCGGGCAGCACCTCGCCCAGGTAGTCGGCCAGGGTGCCGGACTCCGGGTCCAGGTTGACGAACACCCAGCCGTCCCAGGTATCCACCTTCACCTCGGGCAGCGTCAGCTTCGCCTTGTCCACCTGGGGGAAGTCCCACTGGCAGGGCAGGTTCCGCATGCTGCCGTCGAGGTTCCAGGACCAGCCGTGGAACGGACAGGTCAGGCTGGCCATGCTGGTCTGCCCCCTGGCCAGCTGGGTGCCCCGGTGCAGGCAGCTGTTGTGGTAGGCCTTGATCTCGTCGGGGGTCACCCGGACGACCACGACCGAGTCGTCGGCGATGTCGTAGACGATGGTGTCCCCGACGTTCGGGATGTCCTCCTCCCGGCACGCCATCTGCCACACCTTGCGCCACATCTTCGCGACCTCGCGGGCGTGGTACTCCGGGCTGAGGTAGCGCTCCTTGGGCAGGTCGGCCACCCCGAAGTACCCCGCCGACTCGGATTGCAGTGCGCTCGGCACGACCTGGCGCGCGGCCTCCTCGGCGAGCACTTCCTGAACGGTGGGACCGGTCGAGCGGGCCTGTCCTGGCGGCTTGTTCGTGGTGGTGGTCATCGAGCGCTCCTTGGGGCGGATCGAACGGCCGAGATGCCTCTGGCGGAAACCGAACAGCTTTAGGCAGAATGTGCGCCGGGCCACAGTAGGGCGATTTGGTGTTAGATAGCAAGGGCTAGCGATTGGTTGGCAGACACTCACCACAACGCGACAGGTCATGCTGCCTTCGCCGGCTCTACGAGAGCCGCAACTATCTAACGAGCAGAGGTGCGTCGTGTCCGATCCCCAGCACCCCTCACGTGCTTCGATCCTCGAGACCCGCCGCGACATCGAGAGCACCGTCGCGGGCCGGACGATCTGTTCGGAGTTTCTCCGCCTGATCGAGGAGCGGCCGACCGAGCCGGCACTGCGGTGCCGCGTCGACGACGGCTGGCGGACGTACTCGTGGACGGACTACGGCGAGCGGGCCGCCCGGGTCGCCGCCGGGCTGCGCCGGCTCGGGCTGGTGCGGGGCGAGCTGGTCGCGATCCTGTGCCGCAACCGCCCGGAGTTCCACTTCCTCGACGTCGGCACCCTGCTCGCCGGCGGCACCCCGTTCTCGCTGTACAACTCCTCGCCGCCGGAGCAGATCGCGTTCGCGCTCGGGCACAGCCGGGCCGCCGTGCTGGTGGTGGAGGACCGCGCCTTCCTGGACCGGGTCGAACAGGTCCGCGACCGCCTCCCCCAGCTGCGCCACATCGTGGTGATCGACCCCGGCGCCGACCCGCTGGACGGCGCCGTCGCGCTGGCCGACCTGACCGACGGCCCCGGCGTCGACCTCACCGAGGCGGTCGCGCGGGTCCGCCCGGAGGATCCGCTCACGGTCATCTACACGTCCGGCACGACCGGTGCGCCGAAAGGCGTGATCCTGAGCCACCACAACATGTGTTACGCCGTCGAGGCCGACTCCCGGGCCAGCGGGCTGTCCATGGCGGGACTGCGCCAGCTGTCCTACCTGCCGATGGCGCACATCGGTGAGCGGTTCGTGACGCACTACCTGCACATCCTCGGCGGGACCTTCGTGACCACCTGCGCCGACCTGGCCCAACTGCCGGTGCTGATGGCCGAGGTCCGGCCGCAGTGGTGGTTCTCCGCGCCCCGGCTGTGGGAGAAGCTGCGCGCCGGGGTGGAGGCGAGCCTGCTCGCCGAGCCGGCGGCCAAGCGCGAGTTCGACGAGGCACTGGAGCTCGGCTGGCGGGCGCACCGCCTCACCAACGACGGCCAGCCGCTGCCCGACGAGCTCGACCGCGCCTGGTCCAAGGCCCGCACCGAGGTCGTGTCGCCGGTGCTGGCCCGGATCGGCCTTGCCGACGTCGTGCTCGCGATCACCGGGGCCGCGCCGCTGGCACCGGAGACGCTGCGCTTCTTCGTCTCCTGCGGGGTCAACGTGTCGGACGTGTACGGCTCGTCGGAGACCTCGGGGTTCATGGCGTGGTCGCCGAACCACGTCGTGCCCGGCACCTCGGGCAAACCCCTACCCGGCCTTGAGATGCGCATCGCCGAGGACGGCGAGGTGCTGGTGCGGGCACCGAGCGTGTTCCACGGCTACCTCCGGGACCCGGACCGGACCCGGGAGGCACTGACCGAGGACGGCTGGTACCACACCGGGGACATCGGGAGGTGGGACGCCGACGGCAACCTCTCGATCATCGACCGCAAGAAGGAGATCCTGGTCCCGGCGTCCGGCCACAAGGTCAGCCCGGTGCTGCTGGAGAGCGCGGTCAAGCGGGAGTGCCCGCTGGTCGGGCAGGCCTGCGCCATTGGCGACGCCCGGCCGTACCTCTCGATGATCGCGGTGCTCGACCCCGATCTGGCACCGGCGTGGGCTCGCGAGCACGGGCTGGAGGCCCTCGACCTCGCCGGCCTCGCGGACAGCCCCGAGATCGCCGACCAGCTCGGGGCGGCCATCGCGCGGGTCAACGGCGAGCTCGCGCCGGCCGAGCGGATCAGGTCGTGGACCATCCTGGCCGACCCGTGGCTGCCCGACACCGACCTGCTCACCCCGACCTCGAAGCTCAAGCGGCGCGGCGTCCACGCCCGGTACGCGGCCGAGATCGAGAAGATGTACTCGGAAACCCCACTAGGATTATCGAAATGAGTCGCGCCGCGCCGCGAGGCACCGGGACGGAGCCGGGAGCTCCCGCGCCGCCGGTCCGCCCCGCCAAGGCGAAGCCGCGCAAGCGCCGCTCCTCGGAGGAGGTCCGCGAGCTCACCCTGGCCACCGCCCGGGAGCTCTTCGCCGCCCGCGGTTACGCCGGTGCGACCACCCGGGACGTCGCGCTGGAGGCCGGGGTCACCGAGGCGACCATCTACCGCCAGTTCGGCACCAAGGCCGCCCTGTTCGACGCCGCCGTCGTGGAGCCCTACCAGCGCTTCATGACGGAGTTCATGGACGCCTGGCAGCAGGAGGTCCGCGAGCCCAGGTCCGGCAAGGAGGTCGTCCGGTCGTTCGTCGCGGGTCTCTACGACACCCTCAGCAACAACCGCCCGATGATCCTCGCCTACATCTGCGTGACCCGGTTCCGCTCGTTCCCGTCCAGCGACAACGAGCAGGGCTCGGTGATCAGCCAGGAGCTGGTCAAGATGGACGAGTGGGCGGAACGGGCCTCCGCCGACCTGGGGTTCCTCGACCTGGACAACCCGGTGACCCTGCGCTGCTCGTTCGCCATGGTGATGGGCATGGTGCTGCACGACGACCTGCTCTTCGAGGCCGGGCCGAAGCACCCGAGCCGCGAGCGGGTGGTGCGCGAGCTGACGAACTACATGTACCACGCACTGGCGAGCCGACGGGACGACGGCACGGACTGACCGGCCCGCGCTCAGCCGATGTTCTTGCGGGCCGCCGCGAACACCGTCGGGAGTGGGCCGTCGGTGTCACCGACGCGGGCCCGCGCCCAGCCACCGAGCGTGGCCAGTGCCGGGTTGCCGTCCTCGGTCCCCGGCGCGATCGCCAGCACCCCGTCGAACACCTCGCCGGTGGCCCCGTCGACGGTGACCTCGCGGCCGGCCAGCGGGCCCAGCGTGCCGGGGCCGCAGCCGACCACGCACGGCGTGCCCAGCTCGCGGCTCACCACCGCGGCGTGCGATGTCGACCCGCCGATCTCGGTCAGGATCGCCACCGACGCGATCATGCCGGCGACGTCGTCCGGGTCGGTGGTCGGCCTGGCCAGCACAACGGCGACGTCGTCATCGGCGAGGTCCTCGGCCTCCTCGACGTCCAGCACGACCCGACCGCTCGCAGTGCCGGGGCAGGCCGGCTCACCCCGGGCCAGCACGGTCGCGCCGACCCGCGCCTCCGGGGCGACCCTCGGCCGGCAGACCGCGGCCACCTGCTCCGGAGTGACCATGAGCAGCGCCTCGTCGGTGCTCAGGATGCCGTCCTCCCGCAGCCCGACGGCAAGCCGGACGGCGGCGTCCGGTGAGCGCTTCGCGGCCCGGCTCTGCAGCATCCAGAGCCGGCCGGACTCGACGGTGAACTCGATGTCCTGCACGTCCTTGCCGGCCAGCTCCAACTGGGTGGCCGCCGCGAGCAGCTGGGCGTGCACCCCCGGCTGCTGCTCGGCCAGCGCGTCCAGGCGCAGCGGGTCATGCCGGCCGGACACGACGTCCTCACCCTGGCCGAGCGGCAGCCACTCGCCGTAGGGCGCCTGGTCCCCGGTCAACGGGTTGCGGGTGAACAGCACGCCCGTCCCGGACCGGTCGTCCAGGTTGCCGAAGACCATCGCCTGCACGGTGACCGCGGTGCCGCCGTCGTCGGAGATGCCGTGGTGACCCCGGTAGGCGATCGCCCTCGGCGAGTTCCACGACCGGAACACCGCCGTGATCGCGGCGAGCAACTGCTCCCACGGATCGCTCGGCGGCGCCACCCCGACCACCCGCTCGAACTGCTCGATGAACCGCCGGTGGGTGTCCGCCGCGTACGTCTGGTCCCCGGTCAGGGCGTGCAGCGCCTTCTCCACCTCCGCGTTGATGCCGAGGTTGAGCACGGTGTCCATCATCCCCGGCATGCTGCGCGCGGCACCGGAGCGCACCGAGACCAGCAGCGGCCGGTCGGTACCGCCGAAGCCGCGGCCGGTCCTGCGCTCCAGCTCGGCGACCGCGTCCCGCACAGCGTCGGTGACCTCGGACCCGAGCTGGCCGCCTGCCGCGTTGAACTCCCGGCAGACGTCGGTGGTCAGCACGAATGCCGGCGGCACCGAGAGGCCGAGGGCGTGCATCTTGTTGAGACTGTGCGCCTTGCCGCCGACCAGCTCGCGGTCGAGGTCAGCGTGCTCGCCCATCCACAGCAACGTCATGCTCGGTACTCCGTCGTCCGGGGTCGGTGTGGGGTCAGTGGGTGGGTCGCCGGGTGGGTCAGTGGGTGGGTCACAGCGCGCGACCGGCGGCGGCCTCGTCGGCGCGGGTGCGCCCGAGCAGCCCGATGAGCTCCTCGTGCAGCTCGAACCACACCGTGTGGTAGCTGTCCGCGATCGGCCGGGCGACGAACGAGTGGTCGCCGGCGCGCAGCTGCCGCACCGCGTTGTCGAACCGGCCCGCGTACGGGGCCAACCGGGGCGCCTGGCCGATGATGCGCTCGAGCAGCGGGGAGAAGTTCCCGTGCAGCGCCACCAGCCGATCGATCACGCCCTGGTCGTAGGCCGCGTCGGTGTGGTCGTTCGGGGTGTCGGCGTCCTTCAACTGCCACGCGGTCACGACCGACTTCAGCGCGCTGTTGTGGTCGTCGAACTCGTGGTACGCCGCCTCGAGCGCCGCCTCGTCGACACCGGCCCGCTCCTGGACCAGCAGCTCCGCGAGACGCTCCCGCCCTTCGGGGGTGATCCGCACCGAGGTGCCGGCCGCCTTGGCGTTGCCGGCGCCGATCAGGGCGTCCAGGCCGGTCCGCGCCTCGTCGACACCGATGGAGGCGCAGACCGAAGCGGCCTCAACGCTGATCCGGCCCTTGAGCCGTACGGCCTGGAGCAAGAGCAGCTCCGTCATGCTCCCCTCCTCGCTCTCGAGTCCAGTTGGTCTGGTGCCGGTAGCACGGTCAGCGAGTTAGTGCGCACCCCATAGATTAGTCTTGGCGCGCACCGGGCACCAGCACCGGGGTCGAGCCCCGACCACCGGGTGTGGTTGTCAGCTCGGTCGCGGTCGAGCACGTCATCTGGGGCGGCTCGGCGGCGAGACGGTCACCAGGCACACCGACTGGTACACCCTGGACGAAGCCACCCTGCACATCGGCCCGTACACCAGGCCGCGCCCCCACCTCGCCGTGGCCAGCGCGATCACCCCCTCCGCCGGGCGGATCGCCGGTCGGCACGTGCTGGGGCTGCTGTGTGTGGCGGCGGGCAGCAGCCCGGGCTACGAGGTGCTGGACCTGAACTGGCGGATCGCCGAGGAGCAGGCCGCCGAGCACGGGCACGTGATGGACCGGTCCGGGCTGCGACTGGTCGCGCCGTTCCACATCGCCGAGTCCAGGGACCAGGCCCTGAGCGAGGTACAGGCCGGGTACGAGCGGTGGTGCGGGTACATGATCGACACGCTCGAGGGCGGCCCTTCGCTGCTCGGCTACGACAGCCTCGAGAGGATCAACGAGGAGGGCCACGGGGCGATCGGCACGGTGGAGGACGCGGTGAACGCCCTGCACCGGTACTGGAACAAGTCCGGTGGGTTCGGCTGCATCCTCAACCAGCAGACCCACTGGGCGGACGACGAGGCCACCCGACGGTCGTACCGGACATTCGTGGACGAGGTCATGCCCGCGTTCACCGGTTCGGCCGGCCCGAGGCACGAGTCCTACCTGTGGACGCGGAACCGTCGAGCGGACCTGAGCGCGCGCAGCCGGGAGGCCGCCACGAAGGCCATCGAGGCCACTTCGCGGCGTCGGACCCGAGTGCCGATCAGCCCGCAACGGTGAGCGCGGGAACTTCCGGCTCGGGACTCTAGGTGGTGGCTGGAACCACGCCGAGCTGCTGCAGGAACCCGAGGGTGTCCCACACCTCCCAGGTCTCAGCTGCTGGAAGTTGTTGTCTAGGGCCGTGCGACCTGTTTCGGGACATGACCGCGGGCCGTGACACCGAGCCGACGAATGAGTATCGGCGGATCCTCAATTTTGAGGATGCATCGCCGTCGACCGACCGCGAGGGTTCGTCAGCTCGCCGGCGCTCTGCCTGTCTGGCTGGACAAGCGTCGGCCTCGTGATCTGCCCGAGGAGACAATACGATGCGCGTGCTCATGACTGTTGAGATCCCGACGGAACCTGGCAATCTGGCGATCAAGGATGGCCGGCTGGGGAAGGTGATCGAGTCTGTCCTGAGCGGCATCAACCCCGAGGCTGTCTACTTCGCGACCCGATCCGGAAACCGGGCGGCGTACATCGTCTTCGACCTGGAAGATGCCAGCCGCATACCGGTCGTGGCCGAACCCTTCTTCACCGAGCTGGGGGCGAAGGTCGACCTGACTCCCGTGATGAACAGGGAAGATCTGGCCGAGGGCCTCAGCAACCTGCGCTAATGGTGCCGTTCTAGCTTGTTGCTCGGCCAGCCGCGGGTTCCGGCTGGCCGAGCTCGAGGGCCGCCCCAGCGCGGCGGACAGTTCGCGCGCGATGGCTCGGGTGATCTGTCCGGCTTCTGGCGGGCGGTGCCCGAGTCGCCCCCTGGGGGCGGTCAGAGCTGAGCGGCGCGCGGCGTGGTGGCCGGGCTCCAGCCGAGCGACGGGGCGACCTCGTTGCGGATCAGCTCGAGTGACCGCAGGGTCTCCCGGTGCCCTGGGTCGGCCGGGTGCACCTGCAGGATCAGGTCGGTGGCCAGCGGGAGCACCCGGTCCGCGCGCAGGCTGGCGATGACGTCTTCCGGGCAGCCGAGGTGCAGGTCGCTCCGGGTGACCAGGTCCGCCAACGGCGCATGCGGGTCGAGGCCGCCCCGGCCGGCCAGTTGGGTGGCGGAACGGCGCAGCCCGGCCTCGGCCTCGCGGAACGCCTCCACCCGGGTCGGAGCGACGTACAGCGAGCGGGACAGACCGATCCGGGGCGTGATGTCGGGATGGGACCAGCTGCCGAGGTAGGCCTCGACGAGTTCGGACTGCGCCTCCCCGAGCGGCCGGTGCGCGGCGGTGGCCCAGCTCGCGCCATTCTGGCCGGGTCGGATCGCGGTGCGCGCCAGGAGCAGGCCGCTGCCGTGTTCGGCGGCCCGCACGGCGCCCGCCACCCCGAACGTCGCCTCCCACACGGTGGCGAGCAGCGGCCGCGCGGGCGGGAACAGCGTGGACCCGGCCGGGGTGAGCTCCTGGCCGGCCAGGGCGTCGCGGACCACGGCGAACGCCCGGTCGTACTCCTGCTGCCGGTCCTCGAAGGGCACCCCGAAGATCGCGAACGCGGGCTCGCCGCCACCGGTGCCGAAGCCCAGTTCGAGTCGCCCGTTGCTCAGTGCCGCGAGCACCGCCGCGTCCTCGGCGAGCCGGACGGGATTCTCCAGGGCGAGGGTGATGATGCCGGTCGCCAGGGTGAGCCGGCGGGTGTACTGCGCGGCGGCGGCCAGGAACACCAGCGGGGACGGTAGGCCGCCCTCGTTGCCGGCGTGGTGTTGCGCGACCCATCCGGTGTCGAAGCCGAGCCGGTCCGCGGTCATCAGCAGTTCCAGCGCGCGCGTGTAGCGCCGTGGCGGCGGGACCTCGTCGACGAGCCGGGTGAACACACCGAGGCGGAACGGATTCCGCTGCCGCTGGTGGGGAAAGGGGTCCGTTCCGGTGCTGGACATGACGGTGGTTCTCCCTGAAGAAGCCGCGGGCAGAGGTCAGCTGGTGCCGAGTGGTCGGGGCACTCAGCCGCTACAGAGAGCGGTGGACACCCGGTGCAGATCAACATGCAGACGCGTCACCAACAGCTCGCCCCGGCCCAGCGATGCCACGCGGCTGGGCAGGCGTCCCATGCTCTCCGCAATCGCCAACGCCATCGCCATGATCGGCCCCTTGAGTCCGGTGCGCTTGCTCGGCCGTCTCCGGCGAAGCCTGGTCATCACCCGGGGCACCCCACCGCACAGCGAGGGTTGTCAGCCAGCAAGCCGGGGCTCCGCGCTGGCATTCGCGACCGTCTCGAACACTAGCAGCGGGCTCTCGCCCGAGAACCCCCGTATTCCCTAGCTCACAGTCGGACCGGCATCATCAATGCAGCGCGTAGGCATCCAGCCTGGTTGAGTTCGCCGAGCAGTTACCTGATCGCGGTCGTCGACCTGGTGTCGAATGCTCCGGTCGGCTCGACATACCACTGACTCAATCTATTCGGACCCTGGGGAACTGAGATCGCGCTGAGGTCCGCGGTTATGTGGCTCCGTATCTTTACCGCGAACGATCCGTTACCTCCGATAGTGCCAGCAGGGCTCCCACTCGTCGCTGGTTTTCGAGGTGGTCGTCGAGACACCGCCTGGTTGAACAGGAGATCGACTGTGCTGAAGAAGGCTGGAATCGTGGCGGCAGCCACCACCGCGGGTCTGCTCGCGCTGAGCCCGCTGGCTTTCGCTGGTGACTACGAGGGCGATTCGGGCCATCACCATCACCACGGCGGCAGCAACGACCACGAGAGCAGCGCCAGCTGTTACCAGAACAATGGCGCAAAGGACAAGGCGCACGGCGTTCACGGACAGGCCGGCCTGGTCAACGTTCAGGACACGACTGTCCAGGTTCCGATCCAGGCGTGCAACAACAGCGTGCTCGATGGTGTTCTGGGGATTCTCACCAAGAACCAGAAGAACTCTGACAACCACGGCTGAGCCGGGATAGGCAGGTAAGCTAACCGGCAGCCAAGACCAGGCACCGATTGCAATCAGACGCACCTTGCCCTTGGTGCGCGGGCGTCGGTTCCCGAGGCGTGTGAACTTTGACGCTATCTGTGGATGCCCTCAGTTCAAGATGACTCGCCATATCATAAAATCGAAACTCAAACCCATAGAATAGTTGCAGGCGAGCTCGCGGATTATCCCTGAGCTTGGTCTAAGCATAACCGAAATGCTGTCGTGCACCGGCCCCATGGATTCGCACAACAGCGTGAGCCGGATCTCCCCACGTAGAAAGGCAATACTTAGTGTCAAACCAACGACTGATTCATGCGGCGACAGCGGTTGCGGCCGCGGTCATCGCAGTGGGCCTGACGAGCTCACCGGCATGGGCCGACCCGCTGCCTGGCCCATCTCCGGCCGCACCACACGCCAGCCCCCAGCGCCCGGCACCTCCCGCCCCACACCCCGGCCCCCAGCACCCGGCACCTCCCGCCCCCCAGCACCCAGCACCTCCCGCCCCACACCCCGCCCCCCAGCACCCAGCACCTCCCGCACCACACCCCGGCCCCCAGCACCCGGCACCTCCCGCACCACAGCACCCAGCACCTCCCGCACATCACTGAGCAGGGCCAACGCTTAGGCAGCGAACTGCCGCTGCTGGATGAACCCTTCGTCCAGCAGCGGCATCGCTGCGTGAATCGGGCGCGACCTCCGCCTTGAGCGCCCGCACCTCGCCGGCGATCTCCGCGGCGGACATCGACACGAATGACTGTCCGAGCTACGTGTGCTTGCGGTGCTTCTCGCGCGGTGGTGGCGAACCACCCGACGGCAGGTTGCGGTTCTGCAGGAACCACAGGACCTGGTCGGCGTGCACGGATGCGCGCAGCTCGTTCGAGACGACCTTGAGTACGGTTCGGTCGACATCGATGACGAACGTCGACCGTTTGACCGGCAACAACCGGGCCAACAGGCCGCGGCGTCGGGTATGCCGACCATGGCGGTCCCCCCGGCGCCCGGCCATCTTCCCGCCCAGCTTGATCAGCGCCCCTCGCCGCACCCCGAACTGCTCGGACACCGCGCCACCCACGTCGGAGAGCAACGGGTAGTCGAATGCGCGCTGCTGCGCGAAGTGGGCCTGCTTGTCGACCGTGTCGGTGCTGATGCCCACCCGCTGGACCCCCAGTGCGGCGAACTCGTTGCTGAGGTCACGGAAATGACAGGCTTGGACGGTACAGATCGGTGACGACGCGATCGGGAAGAAGAACAGCACCACGGGGCCGTCCGCGAGAAGCACGGACAGTGTCCGCGCCCGACCCGTGTGGTCGTACAGGGTGAAGTCCGGCACCCTGTCGCCTGTGATCATCAACCGAGGGTATCTCCAGCGCACCCGATCTAGTGCCCCGCGCCGGAAATCTGCGCAATAATTCCGGCGCCCAGATGGCGCCTCGCGGCGGTCTGAGCCGGGCTACCGTTTGCGCTGGGCGAATGCGTCCAGCTTGGCGCGGTGCTCGGCGCTGTTGACCAGCACGGTGTTGGCGATCCGGTCCACGTGCCGGGCGGAGGTCCGGTCGGAGTTGGCAGCGGCGTCGATGACCAGCTTCGCCAGGCCGAGCGCCTCCTCGGGCTGGCTGGCGAGGTCACGGGCGAACTGCTCGACCCGCGCGGCGAAACCGTCCACCGGGTAGACCGCGTGCACCAGGCCGATGGACAGCGCCTCGGCGGCGGAGACCTGCTGGCCGGCCATCGCGAGCCACTTCGTCCAGTGCGGGCCGACCAGCCGGGTGAGTCGGCTGATCCCGCCCGAACCCGGGAGCGCGGCGAGGTTTCGGACCTCCGGCAGCCCGAACAGCGCCGCGCCGGAGGCGAACCGGAAGTCGCAGCTCGCACCCAGCTCGACACCGATGCCCAGGCAGGGTCCCTGCGCGGCCAGGATCACCGGCTTCTCGATCGCCTCGATCTCGTCGAACAGCTCGTGCAGCCGGCGATAGGCGCCGCGGAACACCGGCCCCGGGGTGCCCGGCCCGGTCTCACCGACCGGCAGCGCGGTGAGGTCGGCCCCGGCGGTGAAGTAGCGTCCCTCGGCGGTGATGACCAGTACCCGCAGGTCGCCCCGGTCGCGCAGGTCGGCGACCGCCGCCCGGAGGGTGCCGAGCATGCCCTCGGTGACCGCGTTCAGCTTGCGGTCCCGGGTGAAGGTGAGGGTGAGGATGCCGTCCCGCTCGTCCCGCCTGATGTCCTCGTTCCCGAGGCCGGCCCGTTCTGTCATGTGGTCGCTCCGCGAGGTCGGTTCAGCTACTACTATTCCCACGACCGTTTCAAGATAGTGTTCGCGGTCGGGCGGGAACGTCTCCAGCTTCCGCTGAAATCGTGCCGGATATAGGCTCATCCGGAGCGGAATGATAGCGGATCGGGGCGCGCAATCGGTGCGGCCACGCTACGCTGGACACTTCTCCCCGAACGCGGGCGAATGGCTGACAAGCCGATGTCCGCCGCCCCGATCCACTCAAAGAGGAGTACCGAGCATGGGTGTTCTCGACGGCAAGGTCGCCTTCATCAGCGGCGGCGCCCGCGGCCAGGGCCGGTCACACGCGGTACGTCTCGCGCAGGAGGGCGCGGACATCATCACCTTCGACATCTGCGCGCCGTTCGACACCGTGGCGTACGCGCAGGCCACCGAGGAAGACCTCGAGGAAACGGTCAAACACGTCGAGTCCCTGGACCGGCGCATCGTCGCCAAGAAGGCCGACGTGCGAGACCAGGAGGCCGTGTCGGCGGTACTCGAGGAGGGCATCGCCGAGTTCGGCCGGGTGGACATCGTGCTGGCCAACGCGGGGATCATGCCCGTCATCGGCGAGAAGGCCCAGAAGCGGCAGGCCTGGCACGACGCGATCGACATCATGCTCACCGGCGTGCTGCACACCTGCGAAGCCGCGATCCCCCGGCTCATCGAGCAGGGCGACGGCGGGTCGATAGTGATCACCAGTTCCACCGCGGGGCTCAAGGCCCCGATGCGCGTCCTCGACGTCAAGAACGACGGTTTCCTCGGCTACATCGCCGCCAAGCACGGTGTGATCGGCCTGATGCGCTCGTACGCGAACTCGCTGGGCCCCTACGGGATCCGGTGCAACACGATTCACCCCACCGGCGTCAACACCGGAATGGTCGCCAATCCCGAGTTCTACGCCCTGGCCGAGAAGCAGCCGAGCCTCATGGAGGCGATGCACAACACTCTGCCGGTGCCCCTGATCGAACCCGTCGACATTTCCAACGCGATTGTCTACCTGGTTTCCGACGCGGGCCGATACGTTACCGGGATCACCATGCCGGTCGACGCCGGAGCAATGGTGTACTGAACCGTGCCGTGTTCCCGCCCGCGCCGGCGGGAACACGGAATCGGTTATGCATTGAGTAACGCATTGCCGCCCGGTTCCCCGGCGACTATTGCTCGCCCCACAGCCGTGGTCGGGCCTGCGCCGGGTCCCAGGCGACAGGCAGGTTGGTGAACCCGTTGACGGTGAGCGCGGTGGACCGGGTGGCCGCCTGGTCGGGGTCGAGCCGCAGGCCGGGCAGCCGGCGCAGCACCGTCTCGATCGCGACCTTCAGCTCGGCGCGCGCGAGCGCGGAGCCCAGGCAGGAGTGCGGGCCCACCGCGAAAGCGAGGTGCCCGCGCACGTCCACCATCGGGCGGTCCACCCGGAAGGTGTCCGCGTCCTCGAACCGTGCACCGTCCCGGCCGGCCGAGGCGTAGACCACCCGCACCTTGGCGCCGGCGGGAAGCTCCTGGCCGGCGATCGTCACCGGCTTCGTGGTGGTGCGGAAGGTGCCCTCGACCGGCGCCTCGAACCGCAGCACCTCCTCGGCCGCCGAGTCGACCAGTGACCAGTCCGCCTCGAGCTTGGCGCGCTCCGCGGGATTGGCGCACAGCAGGTGGATCCCGTTGCCGATGGCCGTGGCGGTGGACTCGAAGCCGGCGGTGAGGAACTGGTGGGCGGCCATCAGGATCTCTTCGTCCTTGAAGCTGCTGCCCTCATGATCGGCGATGATCATGGCGGACAGCACGTCGTCGGGCAGCTTCTCGCCGGCCGCCAACGCCGCGCGCCGCTCGGCGATGATCCCGGAGAGGAAGCCGAAGAGCTCCAGCGTCGCCATGGTGCCGGCCTCGAGCTGTTTCGCGTCGCCGCCCATCAGCGCGATCGACGCGGCTCCCCAGCGGGTGATGTCATCGCGCCGCTCACCGCCGGCCCCGAAGAAGTCCGTGATCATCGCGACGGTCAGCGGAAAGCTGATCTCGGTCATCAGGTCGCACTGGCCACGCGCCGCGACCTTGTCGATGAGATCGTCGATCACCGACCTGACCAGCGGCAACCGCTGGGTGACCATGCGGGGCAGGAACGCCTTGTTGGCGATCTGACGCTGCCGCCGGTGCGCCGGTGCGTCGGCGGTGAGCAGCATGCCGTCCGGGCTCATCGGGGCCATTCGCTCCGGACCCGGGCCCTCCTTGGAGGAGAAGGTCGCGGGGTCGTGCAGGATCCGGACCGCGTCCTCGTAGCGGAACACCGACCAGAACTCGGTGGTCGGCTCGGCCACCAGATAGCTCGCCTCCTGCCGCTCCACCTCCGAGGGGGGCATCCGGTGGTGGTGCACCGGGCACTGGGCCCGCAGGGTCTCGAAGACCGCCTGCGAATGCTGCTTGACCTCCGGCGCGAGGGGGTCGTACGCCTCGGGCATCGTCATCAAGTGCCCCCAATGCAGTGTCGACTCAGTGCAGTGTGTACTCGCTTTCTTTGATTCTTGCCTACCTGCCGTCCGCACCGCAATCCCACTCGGCGCAGCGGGTGACTGCGGCCGGGCCCCGAGGACCCGTACCGACCGCACCCCACGCGCTGGACTCAGGCCGGGCGCTCCACCAGACGGTGCCGCAGCAGGTCCAGCTCGGTGTCGTCGAAACCATGCGAGCGCAGCCACCCCGCCGCGCCGCCGTAGTCGCGGTCCATCCGGTCGAGCACTGCGCGCAGTGCGTCCGGCTGCGCGCGCTTCATGGCCAGCGGAACGCGGCTGATCATCGACTCGTCGCCAAGCGCGGCCACCAGGCTGGCGAGAACGTCGGCGATGACCTCGTTGGTGGCGTCGTAGTCGGCGAGCACGGCGGCCCGCTCCACCCCCACCGCGTCCAGCAGCACGGCGATGGTGACGCCGGTGCGGTCCTTGCCGGCCGCGCAGTGCACCAGTACCGACCCCGAGCCGGTCCACGCCACCAGCCGCGCCGCGGTCACCAGGTGCTCGCCGCGCTGGTCGAGGAAGGCCTGGTACGCGTCGGCCAGCACCCGCACCGCGTCGGTGTCGCCCTGGGCCTTGAGGACCGCGTCGTCGACGTCACTGATCAGCGGGAGGTGGGCGGTGGCCACGCCGGCCTTCGCCAGGTTGGACGGGCCGTCCACGGCCAGCTCCTCGGGCGTGCGCAGGTCGACCACCGTACGCAGCCCGAACTCTGCGACCAGCGTCGCCGCGTCGGCCGGCGACAGCTGGCGCAACGAACCGCTGCGCAGCAACGTCCGGGGTCGGACCGATCCGCCGCCGGCCACCGGCAACCCGCCGACGTCCCGCAGATTGAGCGCGGTGCTCAGCGGCACCCACCGGGGAGTGGCGGCTCTGTCAACCTGTCGGGTGTCAGCCATTCCATGACATTAGAAGGCTGAAATGAACGGTCAGTGAAGCGCTTACCACTCGACCGGGTGATGCCGCTCACGCCCGGGGCGGTCACCCCCGGATTGCCGGCACTTCCTGAGGCCATGAGATTTCCCACCTTGCGACACGCCCGGGCCGGCGGCCAGCCTCGGGCGGAGACCTGGTTCCCTGGGGGACCTGTGACACCCCACCCAGACATCTACTGGAGGTAACCCGAAACAATGACGCTGGCATCCGGATGGGCCCTGGCCCTCGCACCGAACAACCCGCTGGACAGTTCGGGGTGCACCGCCACCGACAGCTCGTGGTGCCAGGTGATCTACCGCTTCACCGGGCAGACCTGGCTGGCCCACTCGGCCGGTGTGCTGATCGACGGCGCGCTGAAGACGGTGCTCATCCTGGTGATCGCGATCGTCATCCGGGGCCTGTGCCACCGGGCGATCGCGCGGGTGTCCCGCGGCATCGGTGAGGGTCGCGCCCCGGCGCTGCTGCGCCCGCTGCGGGAGCGCGCCGCGCACGGCACGCGACACCACACCGGGGCGTCACCGATCGAGCGGCGCCGCCAGCGGGCCGCCACCATCGGCTCGCTGCTGCGCTCCATCGCCTCCTTCGTGATCCTGGGGACGGCATTCGTGCTGGTCCTCGGTGAGTTCGGCGTCAACCTCGCGCCCATCCTCGCGTCCGCCGGGGTGATCGGTGTCGCGGTGGGCTTCGGTGCCCAGAACCTGATCAAGGACTTCCTGTCCGGCATGTTCATGATGCTGGAGGACCAGTACGGCGTCGGTGATGTGGTCGACCTGGGCCCGGCGTCCGGCACGGTGGAGAGCGTCGGCCTGCGGGTGACCACCATCCGCGACATCGAGGGCACGCTCTGGTACGTCCGCAACGGGACCGTCTCCCGGGTCGGCAACCTCAGCCAGCACTTCTCCATCGCGCTGGTCGACGTGCCGCTGGGCCACGGCGCCGACATCACCCACGCCACCGAGGTGGCCACCCGCGCCGCCCGGGAGGCGGTGGCCGAGCGGCCGCTGTCCGAGGACCTGCTCGGCGAGGTGACGATGCTCGGCGTGCAGTCGGTGACGACGGCCGGCGTCACGCTGCGCCTCACCGTCACCACCCGGCCCGGTCAGCAGGTCGGTGTGCGGCGCGCGATGTTCGAGGCGATCGCCACCGCGTTCACCGAGCAGGGCATCCCGCCCCCCACGAACGGCAACACCCCGGCCGCGGCGGAGGCCAGCGTCGTCTCGTAGGGCCGCGGGTATCTCAGAACGCGGCGTAGCCGCCGTCGATCAGGATCGAGTCGCCGGTGTGGAATGAGGACGCGCTGCTCGCCAGGTACACGGCGATCCCGGCGTAGTCCTCGCCGGTCCCCCACCGGCGCACCGGCATCCGGGGCATGACATTGCGCACGAAGGTCGGATTGGCGAACGCATCGGTGGTGATCCCGGCCTCGGTCCAGCCGGGAAGCAGGGCGTTGGCCCGGATCCCGTAGCGCGCGAGCTCGACCGCGAGCGCCTTGACGATGGTCACCAGGCCACCCTTGCTCGCGGTGTACGCGTACCCGCCGGCCTGCCCCATCAGCACCGAGAGGCTGGACGTGGCCACCAGGCTGCCCCCGTTGCCCAGCTCGATCATGTGCCGAGCGGCCTCCCGCAGCGTCACGAAGGCGCCGTCCAGGTTGACCCGGGTGATGCGGCGGAAGTCGGCCAGGCTGGTCTCGACCAGTGGCTTGCGCCCGGAGGGCAGCCCCGCGTTGGCGAAGCAGGAGTCCAGCCGCCCGTGGCTGCCGACCACCTCGCGCAGCCCCTCGGTCACCTGGGCCTCGTCGCCGACATCGACGCGCATCGCGGTGGCCAGCGCGCCGATCGACTCGGCGGCCTCCGCATTGCGCTCGACGTTGGTCCCCCAGATGCAGACCCGGGCGCCCGCCTCGGCGAGACCGCGGGCCATCCCGAGTCCGATGCCGCTGTTACCGCCGGTGACCAGCGCGACGTGCCCGGTGAGGTCGAATCTGCCCCCGCTCACGCTCCGGCCGTCTCGGCAACTCGCGTGGACACAGCGGCCAGGTCGATCTTCATCCCACTCCTCGTCCAGTCCGACACCCCGCGCCCGGGAGACCAGCCGAAGTCTGGCGGATCCCGCAGCGCGCCCGCCAACCAGGTGTGGAACCACTGGTTGACGATCTCGTTGCGGCCGAACACCAACGACTCGGCGTCACGGCTGGACAGGGCGTGCTGCAGGTCCCGGTTCAGCGTCATGTCCTCGTCCCGCAGCACGTCCATAAGGATCTTCCAGTTCTTGTCCCAGAACGCGCGCTGCCGCTCGGTCTCGGCCGGCTCCCGGATCTGCATCCGGCAGCGCTGGGCGTCCGTCGGGTGCGGCAGGAAGTTCAGGAGCTGGAAGTGGTCCGGCTGGCGCAGCAGCACCATGTTCGGCATGAACGAGTAGCCGATGGTGACGTGTTTCTCGATCGGCACGCTCTCCGGTGGCTCGGACCTCGCCGAAGGTGTTCGCGCCGGACACCACCCGCAGCGCACCGTCCGGCCCGTAACTCCAGCCGTGGTAGCCGCAGGTGAACATCTTGCGGGACCCGGAGTCCTGAGGGACGAGGCGGGCACCTCGGTGGCGGCACACGTTGACGAACGCCTTGACGGCCCCGTCCCGCTGCCGCACCAGGAGCACCTCGTTGTTGGGCAGCTGGGTAACCATGAAGTCGTTCGGCTCCGGCATCTCCGAGCCGTGCACCGCCACCACCGGCACCCGCCCGAAGATCGCCTCCCGTTCCCGGGCGGCCAGCTCCGGGTCGAGGTACTCCCGGTGGTCCACCCGCATGGTGGAGTCGGCCAGGTCGGTTGCCTTGTTCTCGATGTGCGCGAAGAGCCGTTTCGCCAGGTCTGCCTTCGAGCCATGGGGCAGTTCGATGTCCAGTGCCACCATCAGCGCACCCTCTCGTGTGTCGCGGCCAGGTCGGCGTAGCGGGCCCTGAGCTCGCGGCGGGCGATCTTGCCGCTGGCCATCCGGGGCAACGGTTCACGCTGGAAGACCACGTAGCGGGGCACCTTGAACGCGGCGAGCCGCGCGGCGCAGGCCGCTACCACCGTCTCGGCCGAGATCGGCCCGGCGGTGGCGACGATGGCCGCCGGGGTCTCGCCGAACTTCGCGTCGTCAGCCGGGATCACGCACACCTCATCCACCCCGTCGAGGTCACCGATCACCGACTCGATCTCGGACGGCGCGACGTTGAACCCACCCGAGATGATCATGTCTATCATCCGGTCCACCACCCGGATGAAGCCGTCGCGGTCCCGGACGCCGACGTCGCCGCTGTGGAACCAGCCGTCGCCCAGCGCCTCCGCCGTCGCCTCCGGGTTGCGCCAGTACCCGCGGTCACCGCCGGGCCGCGCACGATGATCTCGCCGGGCTCCTCGGGGTCGCACTCGCCGCCGTCCGGGCGCACGATCCGGTGCCGGGTGAACATCCCGTCCCGGCCTACCGACTCCGGCCTGGTGAGCGCCTCGCCGGCCGGGTTGATCGTCGAGTTGCCGCCGAGCTCGGTCATGCCGTACGCCTGCCGGAGTGTCACGCCCTTGGCCAGCCACGCCCTGATCGTCGGCAGCGGCACCCGGGCGCCGGCTACGCTGACCAGCTCCAGCGCGGACAGGTCGGCGTCGGCGAACTCGGGAAGCGCGGCCATCTGCTCGAAGAGCACCGGCACCCCGAGCATCACCGCTACCGTGCCCCCGGCCAGCCGGGACAGCGTGGTCCTCGGTTCGAAACCCCGCTCGTAGTGGATCGTCATGCCCCGGGTCAGCGGGTGCAGGATGTGCCAGAGCAGGCCCGGCGCGCCCGACACGGACAACACGTAGATGATCCCGGCGCCCTGCCGCAGCGCCGGCTCCATGAACGCCCATTCGGTGACGAAGGCAGCCGTGCCGCGGTGGGTGAACCCGACGCCCTTGGGCCGCGACGTCGTCCCGCTGGTGTAGACGAGGACCGCGACGTCGTCCGGCCGGCGTCCGGCCTCGCACCGACCGGTGCTCGCCACCACGCAGGCCGGTGAACTCCGCGAGCCCGCCGAGCGGCACCGATCCACCGACCAACGCCTCGGCCATCCGGGCCCGGTGTTGATCGTCGGTCAGCACCAGCGCCGGGTCCGAGTTGTCCACCAGGTAGCTCAGCTCGGCGGCGACGAACCGGTTGTTGTACGGCACCACCACCGCGCCCAGCTTGAGTGCCCCGATCGCGGCGACGCACCACTCCAGGCTGTTCGCGCCGATCATCCCGACCCGGTCGCCCCGGCCGATGCCGCGCGCGGCGAGTGCGTGCGCGGCGCCGTCGGTCCAGCTGTCGAGCTCCCGGTAGCTGACGGTGTCGTGCCCGTCGAACACGATGGCCGGGCTTTCCGGGGTGTTCACCGCCCACCAGCGCAGCCCGTCGGTGACCAACGCGGTCATTCCCCGGCCCCGGCCGCGCTCAGTGCGACACCGTCTCGGGCGTGAACAGGATCGGCATCCGGATCACGCCGCGGGTCTGGCTGCCGTGCGACACCACCGAGCCGTCCGGGTCCAGCCGGTAGTCCGGGATCCGGCGGTTCAGCTCGCCGAACGCGATCGCCAGCTCCACCCGGGCCAGGTGCGACCCGATGCACCGGTGCGGCCCGGCGCCGAAGGACAGATGCCGGTTCGGTACCCGGTCGACCAGGAGGTCGGTGGCCGAGGCGAACTCCCGCTCGTCCCGGTTGGCACCGGCGAGAATGCACAGCAGCTGGTCGCCGGCGCGCACCGGTGCCCCGCCGAGCTCGGTGTCCCGCATGGCCTTGCGCCCCGGCGATACGGCCGCCTCGATCCGCAGTACCTCCTCGATCACCGACGGGAGCAGCGTCGGCTCGTCGAGCAGCCGCTGCCGCTGCTCCGGGCGGTCAGCGAGGTAGGCGAGCCCCCACGCCAGCGAACCCTGGGTGGTGTGCAGGCCGGCGATGGCGAGCAGGTGGAACAGGTTGCCCAGCTCCTGGTCGGTCATCTGCCGGGTCACCCCGTCCAGCTCGACCTCGGAGTTGACGATGGAGGTCGTGACGTCCGCCGAGTCCGCCGAGCCACCCCGGCGGTCGGCGATGATCCCCACGAAGTACTCGGTCAGCCGTCGCGCGGCATCCATCCGCGCGGCGTTGGACTCCTCCTCCGAAGCAGGCCGGCCCCACGCGAGCATGGACCGTCCCACGCGAGGTTGGCCGTCCCACGCAAGCATGGACCGTCCCACGCGAGGTTGGCCGCCCGACGCGAGCGGGAGCGCCGATCCGGGCGAGCGGGACCGCTGATCTGAGCGGAAGCACCCCCTACCCGGCGGGAGCGCTGACCTGGGCGACAGCGCCGATCCCGGCGGGAGCGCCGTACCCGAGCGGCCGACTCCCGGGCGACAGCGCCGTACCCGAGCGGCCGACTCCCGGGCGACAGCGCCCATCCCACCGACAGCGCCCGTCCCACCGGACCAGCCTGCGCGCGCCACCGGACCAGCCCGCGCGCGCAGGGCACGGCGTCAGGCGCGTGCGAGCCGGCGGTGCATGGCGCGGCCGACAGATCCCCGCGCATCGGCTCACCGAGATCGACGTTTCTCTGGTTTTTATCATGATCAAACCAGAATTTCGTCGATCTCGATGGCGATTAGTTCCTCACGCGTCGCGCCCGGTGCCGATGCTGATCGCGCTGCTGTGCACCGGGCAGGTGGCCATTTGATTGCCCCGCAATGCTCACCTCCTGTCGCGTACACCTACGCAGAGCAAGCGGCACACTTGCCGAACACCCTGTGGCTCGTACGCCGTCGACCGACCGGGACCAGCGGCACGTCCACCGCTGACAAGAGCCGCCGGCACAGACCGGCCGCGGGCCGCACAGACCGTGCACCCTGTGTGCGAGCGGCACCAGCTCTGTGCGAGCCACGGGCGGACGCGAGCCCCGGGCGGACGCGAGCCACGGGCGGACGCGAGCCACGGGCGGATGCGAGCCGGGTCAGGAGTCGACGGTCGCGCCGGTGGGGATCGGCCGCTGCTCGGGTAGCGCGCCGATCCGCTGCTCAGCGGGGAGCATCAACCTGCCGATGACCCAGATCGTGCCGACCGCGATCGCGGCGGTGAGTGCGGCCGCGACGTTGCGCCACATCGGCCCGACGCTCATGTTCAACGTGGCGAACACCGGCCACCCGGCCCACAGCTCCCACGCCGCGAACGAGGACGGCACGAGCACGATCGCCAGCGGGTAACCGCGTCGGCCGAACCGGCGCACCGCGAGCGCTAGCAGCGCACCGCCGAGTAGCTCGCCGAAGTTGGCGAACACCCACCACAGCGGGAAGTCGCTGCCGATCCGCCAGGGCTGATCGCCGTAGTAGTCGTACGCACTGGTGATCACGTAACCCTCGAGCACGATGTTCATCACCGCCTGCCCGGCCACGAACAGCCAGTACGTCGACCACTTCACCCTGTTCTCGAACATCCGGAAGAACACGTAACAGGTGACCCCGGTGAAGAACGTGTAGACGAACGCCGCCCACCACGGGTACTGCACCGGCTGCGCCAGATCGGGGAACTCGGTCCACGCCCAGTAGTTGCCGTGATGGAACCGCAGCTTGCCGAGCGCGTCCCAGATCGGCTCCACCGGATTGCACAGCACGCTGCCGACCAGGCAGATCAGCATCAGCGGCGAGCGCCGCCGGACCGACTCGGCGATCGCCGCGAGCACCACCAGGACCGCGATCGCCCCGAACACGAAGAAGAACACCTCGGCGTGCTGGGCCGAGATCGTCGGGATGGGACCGATGACGTCACCGCTGGACCGACCGGTCATCGACATCTCCTCCTTGGTCATCATCGACCGCCGCCCGGGCCGGGGGGATTCGTCAGAAAGGGCAGCTGTTCGCTAGTGAGCACCCACTGCACAGATTAGCCGCAGTCACCGCTGAACGGAAGGCTGCACAACCGGCGTGGAGACCTCGAAGTGCGCAAGCTCCGGCTCGGTGAGCAGCGCCCGGTGCTCGGCCGGGGTGCCGGGGAAGGTGTTCGGCCGGCCGTGTTTGTCCAGGTACCAGCTGGTGCAGCCGGATGTCCAGATGGTGCCCGGCATGGCCTTGACCAGCTCGGCGTTGTAGCGCTCGGTGGCGTCCCGGCGCGGCGCCAGCGCCTCCAGCCGGCCGGTGGCGTACAGCTCGAGGCACTGCATGACGTAGTCCGCCTGGGCCTCGGCGATGGAGATCACCGAGAAGTTGCCGAACGGGCTGTGTGGCCCGACCAGCATGAAGTAGTTCGGGAACCCGGGCAGGGCCACGCTGCGGTAGGCGAACGGGTCGTCCGCCCACAGCTCGTCCAAGGTCACCCCGCCCGCGCCGGTGAGCGCCATCGGCCGCAGGTACGCCTGCGCGTCGAACCCGGTGGCCAGCACCAGGGCGTCGAGCCGGTGGGTGGTTCCGCCCTCGGTGACGACGCCGTCCGGCACGACCGAGGTGATCGGGTCGGTGACCAGGTCGACGTTGCGCCGCTGTACCGCGCGGTAGAAGCCGAGGCCCATCACGATGCGCTTGCACATCGGCTCGAAGTCCGGGGTGAGCCGGGCGCGCAGCTCCGGGTCCCGGACCCGGCCCAGATGCCAGCGGCACAGGGCGGACATCACCGACCGCTGCCAGCCCGGGTGGGTGGTCGCCTCGCCGAAGGTCAGCTCGAAGATCCGCTGGTAAAGCCGGTAGCCCAGCCGCCCGAGCCGCCGCGAGCGCCCGATCACCGCCCGGCTCAGCGTCGAGTAGCGCCAGTTCGGCACCGGCAGGATCCACTGCGGCGTACGCAGGAAGACCGCGAGCCGGGCCGCCTCCGGGGCGAGCGCGCTGATGATCTGCACCCCGGTGGAGCCGTTGCCGATGACCCCGACGCGCTTGCCGGCCAGGTCGACGGTGTGGTCCCAGCGGGCCGAGTGCAGCACCGGGCCGGCGAAGCTGTCCAGGCCGTCGATGGCCGGCAGCTTGGGCGTGTGCAGGATGCCGGTCGCCGTGACCAGGAAGTCGAACCTGCCCTGGTCACCGGCCTCGGTGCGGACCGTCCACGAGGATCCGGTCCAGGTGGCGGCGGTGACCTTCGCGCCGAACCGGATGTGCGGGCGCAGCCGGTAGCGCCGGGCCACCCCGTCGAAGTACCGCCAGATCTCCGCGCCGCCGGGGAAGAACTGGCTCCAGTCCGGGTTCGGCTCGTCGAGGTAGGTGTAGAAGCGCGCCGGCACGTCGCAGGCCAGCCCCGGGTAGCTGTTGTGGTGCCAGGTACCGCCGAGGTCGTCGGCCTTCTCGAAGATCGTGAAGTCGTGCAGGCCCGCCTTGACCAGCCGCATCGCCAGGCCGAGGCCGGACATGCCGGCCCCGACGATGGCGACGCGGGGCGATCGGACCCTCGGCTTCGTTGCCGGGGGCGCCTCAGCTCGGGACATGGCGCGGGCACTCCCTCACGGGTGCGGTGGGCTCTTCACGGTTGCGATGAGCCGGGGTGCGGTGGCGGGGATCGGCCGGCAGGTGGGGGGACCTGCCGGCCGAAGTCGGGTCAGTCGTAGACGATGACGCCGCGCAGGTTGCGGCCCTCGTCCATGTCGCGGAAACCCTGGTTGATCTCCTCGAGCCGGTACGTCCGGGTGACCAGCTCGTCCAGGTGCAGCTCGCCGGCCCGGTACAGGTCCAGCAGCTTCGGCACGTCCACCCGTGCGTTGCAGTTGCCGTACAGCGCGCCCTGCAGCCGTTTGCCGGACATCACGAAGTCCAGCAGGTTGAGGTCGACCTGGCCCTGCAGGGCGGGCGCCGCGGAGGTGACGACGAGGGTGCCGCCCTTGCGGGTGAGCAGCCCGCACGGCCCGACCAGCTCGCCCAGCCCGACGCTCGCGGTCAGGATCACCCGGTCCGCCATCACCCCGCCGGTCAGCTCGCGGACCACGGCCCCGGCCCCGTCGAAGTCGGGCACCGAGTGGGTGGCGCCGAGCTGCTCGGCCATCTCGCGCTTGAACGGCACCGGGTCGACGGCCACGATGTTCGCGGCGCCGGCCATCCGGGCGCCCTGCACCGCGTTGATGCCCACTCCCCCGGTGCCGACCACCACGACGGTGTCGCCGACCTCGGTCCCGGCGGCGTGCACGGCGGAGCCCCAGCCGGTCGGCACCCCGCAGCCGATCAGAGCGGCCTTCTCCAGCGGGATGTCCTTCCCGATCCTGATCACCGAGGTGCTCGGCGCGACCACGTAGGGCGCGAAGGTGCCGAGGAACGACATCGCGCCGACCGGCTTGCCCCGGGCGTGGATGCGGTTCGTGCCGTCCGGGGCCCTGCCGCCGAGCACGCCCGCACCCACGTCACACAGGCTCGACACCCCGGAGGCACACCACCGGCACCGCCCGCAGGACGGCAGGAACGTGGTCACCACGTGGTCACCGGGCGCCAGGCCGTGTACCTCGGCGCCGGCCTCCACGACCACTCCGGCGCCCTCGTGCCCACCCAGCACCGGCGCCCAGGGCAGCGGAATGTCCCCGGTGTCCAGGTGCGCGTCGGAGTGGCAGAGCCCGGAGGCGGCCAGCTTGATCAGTACCTCGTCGGCCTTCGGCGGGTCGAGCTCGATCTCCTCGACGCTCCAGCCGGAGTTGGTGCCGGGCTCCCAGAGCAGCGCACCTTCAGTCTTCACGCGGGCCTCCACCCAGCCGAACTGGTTCGTCGTGGTCCCTCCGGTCCGGCAGCTCGGCGAGCAGCCGGTCGCGCAGCCGGAACTTCTGGATCTTGGTCGCGGACATCGGCCAGTCCGTGACGAACCGGACGAAGCGGGGCACCTTGTACTTCGCCAGGCCGGTGCGGCAGAACGCGACCACGTCGTCCCCGCTCAGCGCGGCGCCGGGCCGCAGCTGCAGGAACGCGGCCGGCACCTCGTCGTACGTCGGGTCCGGGATGCCGACCACGGCGGCCACCACGACGTCCGGGTGGCTGAGCAGGTACACCTCGACCTCCGCGCAGCCGACGTTCTCGCCGCCGACCTTGAGCATGTCCTTGAGGCGCCCGGTGAACGTCAGGTTGCCGTGCCCGTCGATGCGGCCGAGGTCGCCGGTGTGGAACCAACCCTCGGCGTCGATGTTCTCGGCGGTCTTGGCGGGGTCGTTGTGGTAGCCGAGGAACAGGCTGTAGCCGCGCACGTAGAGCTCACCGACGACGTCGGTCGGGATCGGCCCACCGGTGGCCGGGTCACGGACCTCGACCTCGACGCCGTCGAACGGCTTGCCGCAGGTCAGCCGCTGCTCCAGCGGGTCGTCCAGCCGTCCCATCACGGCCACCCCGCCGGTCTCGGTGGAGCCGTAGCAGCTCACGTGCGCGGTGTGCGGCAGCAACTCCTGGTAGCGGCGCAGCAGCTCGGGCGGCCCGACGGTGAGCAAACCGCGCACCCGGGCGAAGGTGTCCGGGTGGTAGTCGGGGTGGTTGAGCAGTGGGCCGGTCAGCGTCGGGTAGGCCGGGAAGAGCAGCGTGGCACGTTCCCGCTCGATCAGTTCCAGTGCTTCGGTCGGCTCGAAGTGGGTCATCGAGATGTACGCGGCGGCGGCGTTCAGCACACCGATCATCTGTGCCTGCGCGCTGACGTGGAACATCGGCAGCGGGTTCCACATCCGGTCCTCCGGGCGGACGCGGAACGCCTCCTCACCCACCGCCCTGCCGAGCCGGACCACCGAGGCGTGCGACAGCGGACAGCCCTTGGGGACCGAGGTGGTGCCGGAGGTGTACATCATGATGTACGGCGCGTCCGGCGGGACCGCCGTCGCGGCCGCCCGCGCCGACGCGGCGTCCACCGGGGCACCGAACGCGCGGAACTGCTCGCCGGACAGGAAGCCCGCCACCGTGCGCCGGCCCAGTACGACGGCGTGGCGCAGGGCCGGCGCCTCCGCGAGCCGAGGCGCGCCGCCCGGTTCGGCGCCGCTGCCGGTGCCGGTGCGAGCCAGGCCGGGCAGCGCTTCGCACAGTCGGCCGGCGTAGTCCACGTGTTCGTCGACCGCGTCCGTCGTGACGATCAGCTTCATGCCCGAGTCGGGGATCAGGTAGCGCAGCTCGCGGGGCGCCAGCCGGGCGTTGAGCGGGACGAACAGCGCCCCGACCATCGCGGTCCCGAGCATCGCGTGCACGAAGTCCAGGCAGTTCGGCATCAACGCGCCGACCGCGTCGCCCCGGCCGATGCCCAGTGCGGTCAGCGACCGGGCCACATCCAGTGCGGAGCGCTCCAGCTCGGCGTAGGTCTGCCGGGCGTCGGCGAAGACGAAGCTGTCGTTGTCCGGGTGCAGCCGGGCGGACCGTTCGAGCAGCGCGGGAACGGTCAACCCGGCCGCTGCCACTCCGCCCGCCACTGTGCCCGCCACTGTGCCCGCCACTGTGCCCGCCACTGTGCCCGCCACTGTGCCGGTCACCGGGAGGTCCCGGCCGGGCAGCGCACCTCGGCCTGCCCGGAGAGCACCGCGCCGCCTTCGGGGGCGCCCTCGACCCGCAGCCACACCTCGCAGCGGACCAGCTCGCCGTCACCGTCGGCGACCCGCTCGGTCACCCGGCCGCCGGCGCGCACCGCCTGGCCCGCGATGACGGTGCCGCGCAGCTGGACCCGCAGCCGGGACAGCCGCCCGGTCGGGTAGGCCGCGCGCAGCAGGTTCACCAGCATCGCCATGTTGGACGGACCCTGGTTGACCGGCCGCTCGGCGATGCCCAGCCGCGACGCTGCCTCGGGGTCGAAGTGCAGTGGGTTCGGGTCGGCGAGCAGCAGGGCCAGCAGCTTCATCTTCTCCGGGTCGACCCGGTCCAGCGTCCAGACCGGCAGCTCCTCGACCTCCGCCGCGGTGCTCACCGGTGCACCCTCGCCGCCTCGCCACGCCGGGGCAGCGCGTACACGTTGGTCACCACCGCCACCGCCTCCCCGGCCGCGTCGAACAGCTCGAAACGTGCGGTGAGCAGGTCGAACACGCCAAGGGTGCGGCCGGACTTGCGGACCACCGACACCACGGTGCCGCGCACCCCGTACTCGACGTCGGCGCGGAACTCACCGGGGAACTCCAGGGTGGACTCGGTCAGCATCGGGCCGTCGGACATCTCGGTACCCCACAGCCGGAACAGCTCGGCCACCGAGACACCCAATCCCCGCTGGGCGGCGACGAACGCCATCACCGGGTGCGGCTCCTCGACCGGCTCGGAGTAGAGCACGTCGTGGCCGAGCCAGCTCTCGTAGCCGGCCACGGTGTGCCGCCCGCCGGGCAGCGGCGCCCCGACCAGGTGCCGCAGCGGGTGGACCGATACCGCGCCGGTCATGAGAACGACCGGGGCAGCCCGAGACCTTCGGCGATCCCGTTGCGGGCCATCTCGTTGGTCACCGGGCCGATCCGGAACAGTCGGACGTCGCGCCAGTACCGCTGCATGTCGGTCTCCGCCGAGTAGCCCATCCCGCCGAGGATCTGCAGCCCGAGGTCGGCGGCCTGGCCGCCCAGCTCGGAGGCGACCACCTTGGCCATGTTCGCCTCCTGCCCGCACGGCCGGCCCAGTGACTGCAGCCAGGCTGCCCGGTTGACCATCAGCTCGGACTGGTCGCGCCACATGGCGATGTTGGCGATGTGGTGCTGTAGCGCCTGGAACCGGGAGATCGGGCCACCGAAGGCCTCCCGCTCCTGGACGTAGCGCAGCGCGTCCTCCAGGACGCCGTCCATGATCCCGACGCAGAACGAGGAGAGCATGATGCGCTCGTTGTTCAGCGTGGGCAGCAGCATGTACCAGGCCCGGTTCTCCTCCCCGAGCAGGTTCTCCTCGGGGATGAAGACGTTGTCCAGGTAGACGTCGCAGGAGCCGAGCGAGCGCATGCCCAGCTTGGGGATCTCGTGGATCGTCACACCCGCGCTCCTGGTGGGCAGGATGAACAGGGTGACGCCCTGGTGCCGCTTCTCGGTGTACTCGTCTGTGCGGGCCAGCAGCAGGATGTAGTCCGCCACGTGGGCCATCGAGCTCCACGTCTTCTGGCCGTTGAGCACCCAGCCACCGTCCACCCGCTTGGCCCGGGTGCGCATGCCGCCGAGCAGGTCGGTGCCGCCGCCCGGCTCGGTGAAGCCGATCGCCCACTTCTCCCGGCCCTCGGCGATCGCGGTCAGGTGGACCCGCTTCTGCTCCTCGGTGCCGTACAGCCCCACCGACTTGCCGCCCGCGAACGAGGTGATGCCCCAGACCCAGGTCAGTCCGGCCAAGGACCGCGCCAGACCTCGCGCCAGAATCATCTGAGTCAGAATGTCGCCGCCCTGGCCGCCGTATTCCTCGGGCAGCCCGATGCCGTGGAACCCGGCTTTGGTGAATTTGTCCCACAGCGCGTGCGGGAATGCGTGCTCGTCCTTCTCCAGTTCACGTGCCCACGATTTGGGTACCTCGCGGTCCACCCACTCGCGGACGGTCTTCTGGAAGAGCTGCTGCTGTTCGTTGAGATCAAAGTCCATCCGTGGCCCTCACGATCGGGAGGCACTGCGCGTCGAACCGGCGTGGCCGTCCGGTGCAGTAAACCAGACAACCGTTTGGTTGGCTAGAGAGGACGTGGGAGCTCTTCACCGAGGAGCGGAACAGGGTCGGACCGGCCTCAGGCCGACGTCGGTACGATCAGGCCTCGAGCAGGCCGGCAATCACGATCTCGGCGTACTGGTCGGCGATCTCGGCCGGCGACCTGCGCCCGTCCGGCCGGTACCAGCGGTACACCCAGTTCATCGCGCCCAGCGCGGCGAGCGCGGCCAGCTGTGCGTCCACACCGGGCTTGACCACGCCGGCACGCTGGGCGTCCTCGATCAGGTCGGCCAGGATCGCGGAGTACTCGTGCAGCGCGATCTGCTCGCGGCGGGCCGTGGACAGCTGCTCGAACTCGTGTAGCAGCACGGAGGTCTCGACCAGGTTGTCGATCAGGTACAGCACGTGCCCGCGCACCACCGAGCGCAGCCGGGCAGCCGGGTCGGACTCGGCCGCGGCGAGCTCCCGCAAATTGTCCAGACCGCGGGTGTACACCGCCCGCACTATCTCGAAGAGCAGATCGTCCTTGCTCCGGATGTAGTGGTACAGGCTGCCTTTGAGCACTCCGAACTGGTCGGCGATGTCCTGCAACGTGGTGGATTTGTAGCCGTGTTCGGCGAACGATTTCGCGGAGATCTCCAGGAGCTCGTTCCAGCGGCCATCCTCCTGGCGCGCCGGCGCATCTCCCGAATGGCGCGCAACCCGCCCGGACTTGTGTTTGTTCACCGCCGCTTTGTTCACCGCCACCTTGTTCGCCACCCAGGAAACCTAACAGGCACCCGACCGACAACCTTTCATGCGGACGGTCAACGCGGCGCCCGGTGGGTGACCGGCAGTGCGGCCAACGAGCGGGAGGCGAGGCTGCAGTTCCAGGTCAGCTGATCCTCGGTCAGCGCCAGCTCGGGCAGCCGGCCCAGGATGCGGTCCAGCGCCACCCGCATCTCGATCCGGGCGAGCTGCGCCCCGATGCAGGCGTGCACACCCCTGCCGAAGGCGATGTGCGGGTTCGGCGCACGCCCGAGATCCAGCCGCTCCGGATCGGCGAAGCGGTCCGGGTCGCGGTTCGCCGAGGAGATCAGCAGGTAGACCCGCTCGCCGTTGCGGATCGTCCGGCCGCCCAGCTCGTGGTCCTCCACCACCCAGCGCACCAGCGTCTTGATCGGCCCCTCGATCCGCAGCAGTTCCTCCACCGCGCTGGGGATCAGCTCGGGGTGCCCCCGCAGCCGGGCCAGCTGGTCCGGGTGCTTCAGCAGGGTCAGCACGCCGTTCGCGATGGAGTTCGTGGTGGTCTCGTGCCCGGCGAACAACAGCAGCGAGCACATGCCGACCAGCTCGTCGGGCCGCAACGCGGCCCCATCCGGGCCCTCGGTCCCGAGCAGGGCACTGAGCATGTCGCCGGTGGGCGCGGCCCGCCGGATCTCGGCCAGCTCGGTGAAGTACTCGAACATCTCCCGGAGCCCGCCCAGGGCCCGCTCATGGCGATCCGGCCGGGCGTCCCCACCTGCTCCGAAAGCCACCAGCCCGAGCTCGCCGGACCACCGCCGGAACCGGTCCCGGTCGGCGGGCGGCGCGCCCAGCATCTCGGCGATGACCGTCGCCGGCAGCGGGTAGGCCACGTGCTCGATCAGGTCCCGGTGGCCGCCGGCGACGAACCCGTCGAGGAAGCCGTCGACCAACTCCCCGATCCGGCCCTCCAGAGCGGCGATGCGCTGCCCCCGGAACGCGGCCGCCGCGAGCCGGCGCAGCCGGGTGTGCGCCGGCGGGTCGCTGAGCACCATCCACTCGCTCATCATCGACAAGATCTCGTCGGCGGCCGCCGGCACGCCCTCGGTCGCGCGCGCCGCGAGCATCGGGCGCACCCGGTCGGAGGACAGGCGCTTGTTCTGGAACGCCGCGGCCACGTCGGCGTACCTCGTGACCAGCCACGCGCGGTGGGCTTCGCTCCAGCACACCGGCTCACGCTCGCGCAGCTCCGCGAACAGCGCGTACGGGTCCTCGGTCGCTGTCGGACCGAGCAGGTCACTCGCTACGGATACGGCATCCACGACAACACCTCCGACACGGAGGCTACCAATCGGTTGTTTGGTCTGTCACTGTGTAGACCATGGAGCTCACCGACGGTCTGCATCCACTGGCTGCCCTGCTGCGTCGGTACGCGTTCGCCTACACCGCCGCGCACGACTTCGGGGTGTGCTCACAGATCATGGTGGATGACTACGTACTGCGGATGGGCGAGCACGAGCTGCGCGGCCGGGACACCGAGTACATCCCGGCGACCGCGAAGCAGTACCGCCAGTTCCCCGGGCTCGGCTTCACCGTGCACGAGCTGGTGCTCGGCGAGAACCGCGCCGCGCTGCATTTCACCGAGCACGGCCACTCCACCCTGCGCGGCGCGGCGGCGTCCTGGCAGGGCGTGAGCCTGTACCGGTGGGACGGCGCCCGCCTCGTCGAGTGCCGCGTCGAGCAGGACTACTACGGTCGGCGCGGCCAGCTGCGGGCCGGCCCGGCGCACCCGGTGACGGCCCCCGCGCTGGACCCCTGGGTGACGCCGGCCGCGCCCGCCGACCCGGACACCGAGAGCACCGTGCGCCGCTGGCTCAGTGCCGGCGGCCCGCTCGACGCACCCCTGGGCAGCCTGGACGACGAGCACTGCGCGCCGGCGCGCCGCATGCTGCTCAGCGCCGCCGAGGTCACCGTGCTGGACCTGTTCACGGCGGGTGACCGGGCGGCATTCCACCTCGCGGTGCACGGCCGCTACGCGGGTGGCCTGGACGATCTGGACGGCTACCGCCACCGCCCGGCCACCCTGTACCTCACCGGACTTGCCACCGTCCGGGACGGGTCGGTGACCCGGGTGCGGGTCGTGACCGACCGGCTGGCCGCGGAACGCCGCCTGGACGCCGACCGGGTGCGCGGCTGACCGGCCCCGCGTCCACCGAACGGGGTCGTGAGTGGCGAGTGGTCCCGGGGACCACTCGCCACTCACGGGGTCGGTCAGGGGGTGATCACGACCTTGCCGAACGCGTCGCCGGACTCGAGGCGCTCGAAGGCGGCCCGCGCGGCCTCGAGGCGGTGCACCGAGTCGATGTGCGGCCGGACACCTCGGGCATCGCACAGCGCGACCAGGTCGCGGAGCTCGCCGACCCGCCCCATCGCCGAGCCCCGGATGGTGATCTGCTGCAGGAACAGCCGGAACAGGTCGGTCTTGACCAGCGCCCCCGCCGTGGCCCCGGCGACCACCACGGTGCCGCCCGGGCGCACCGACCTCAGCGAGTGCTCCCAGGTCGCCGCGCCGACGGTGTCGATCACCGCGTCCACCCGGTCGGGCAGCCGCTGCCCGGTCTCGAAGACCGCATCCGCGCCCAGTGCCCGGGCCTTCTCCCGTTTCGGGCCGCTGCGCCCGGTCACCCACACCCGCAGTCCGGCGGCCACCGCCAGCGTCACCGCGGCCGTCGACAGTCCCCCGCCGGCGCCCTGGACCAGCACGGTGTGCCCGGGGCGGACATCGGCACGCAGATGCAGCATCCGGTACGCCGTCAGCCAGGCGGTGGGCAGGCAGGCAGCCTCCTCGAAGGACAGCGAGGCCGGCTTGTCCACCAGGTTGCGCGCCGGCACGGTCACGAACTCTGCCAGGCCACCGCACAGCGCGTCGGCGAGCATGCCGCGCGCCGGGTCGAGCAGCTCGTCCCCGCCGCCGCGGTCCGGGTCGGCGACCAGTGCGTGCACCAGGACCTCGCGGCCGTCGTCGGTCACCCCCGCGACGTCCGAGCCGAGCACGAACGGCAGCCGGCTCTCGTCCAGCCCGACCCCGCGCAGCGACCACAGGTCGTGGTGGTTGAGCGACGCGGCCCGGACGCGGACCCGCACCTGGCCGGCCGCCGGAACCGGCTCCGGTAGGTCCACGACGTCCACCGCGGCGGCCGGGCTGTCGGCGGAGATCTTGCTGGCGACCACTGCGCGCATGGCGTTGGCTTCCTTCCGGCGGGGTCACGGGATACCAACCATACGTTTGGTTGATGATCTCGAACAAGTACCATCCGCCGTCGCGGACCGGACCGGCCCGCTATCAGGAGGGCTGCGGCGCCGGCGCGTCCTCGGCGAGCGCACCGAGCTCGGTCAGCCGGGCCGCGCAGTCGGCGACGATCCGGCGGGCGATCTCCTCGGCCGGGCGCAGCTCGGCAAACGCGCCGACCACCTGCCCGATGAAGAACGACTCCAGCGCGGTGGCGCCCGGGTGACCAGTGGCCGCCGCCTCGTCGATGCGGTGCCAGGCCTTGGCGATGAGCATCGGCTGCAGCGGCATCGGCAGCGGGCTCGGGCTGCCCGGGCGCTCCCACTCGTCGTGCCAGGCGCTGCGCAGCTGCCGCGCCGGCTTCCCGGTCCGGGTGGGCGAGCGCAGCGTGTCCGAGCTGGTCGCGGCGAGGAACTTCTGCTTCACCGAGTCCGGGGTGATGTCCTCGTGGCTGGACAACCACACCGAACCGCACCACACGCCGGCCGCGCCGAGCGCCAGCGCGGCGGCCATCTGCCGCCCGGTGGCGATCCCGCCGGCGGCCAGCACCGGCACCTCGCCGGCAAGGTCGACGATCTCCGGGGTGAGGATCATGGTGGCGATGGTGCCGGTGTGCCCGCCCGCCTCGGTGCCCTGCGCGACGAGCACGTCCACCCCGGCGTCCAGCTGCCGGCGGGCGTGCTCCGGCTTGCCGACCAGGGACGCCACCGCAACGCCGGCCGCCTTGCCGCGCTCGACCAGCGTCGGCGGCGGGGTGCCCAGTGCATTGGCGATCAGCGCGATGGGGTGCGCGAAGACCACGTCGAGCAGGGCCGGCACGCCGCTCGGGTCGAGGTTGGCCACCAGGCCACCGGCGGTGCCGACCGGGCCGGTGGCCGGCGGGATGTCGTAGCGGGCCAGCAGCTCGTCGACGAACCGGATGTGTTCCTCGGGGATCTGCGCGCGCAGGCTGGCCACCAGGTCGTCCGGGTCACCGACGGCGGTCCGGCCGGGCACCAGCAGGTCCACCCCGTACGGGCGGCCGTCGAGCTGCCCCTCGATCCAGGTGAGCTGGGCGTCGAGCTCCGCAGGGGTGTACGCGGTGGCGGCGAGGACGCCCAGCCCACCAGCCCTGCTGACCGAGGCGACCACCCCGGGCGAGCGGTTGAACCCGACCAGCGGCGCTTCGATGCCGAGCAGGTCAGTGAGCGGGGTACGCATCAGCGTTCCTCCATCCGAGCCATCCGAGCCATCCGAGCGGGCCGTGCCTCATCCGTTGTCGCGCCAGGTGACCATCGCGTCCAGTGCCTCGACCGTCGAGCCGTCAACCCAAAGCGGGTTGACCTCGAGCGACTCCAGCTCCGCGCCGAGGGCCAACGCCAGGTCGCCGATCCGGGAGACGACGTCGGCGACCGCGTCGAGGTCGGCGGGGCGCCCACCGCGCACCCCGTCCAGCAGCGCGGCGGCGCGCAGGCCACGCAGCATCGCGCGGGCCCGCACCGGGCTCACCGGCAGCGGAGCCAGCACCGAGTCGCCCAGTACCTCGACGAAGATGCCGCCGGCCGCGACCGCGAGCATCGGCCCCCACCGCGGGTCCCGCACCACGCCGACCAGCAGCTCCACCCCGCCGGCGCGCATCGGCGACACCAGCACCCCGTCCACCCGCGCACCCGGCACCGCCTCGGCGGCCGCCACCACCTCCGCATAGGCCCGCCGCACCGACTCGTCGCCGGTGACCCCGAGCCGCACGCCGCCGATGTCGCTCTTGTGCGCGATGTCCGGGGACACGATCTTCAGCGCCACCGGGGCGCCCAGCTCGGCCGCGAGCTTGGCCGCCCCGTCCGCCGAGGTGACCAGGCCACCGGGCACCACCGGCAGGCCCGCCTCGGCCAGCAGCTCCCTGGCCTCGGCCTCCGACCAGGCGCCTCGGCGGCGGGCCGCCGCCACCACCGGAACGGGTCCGGCCGCCGGGGCCCCGCCGGCGTGGCGGGTGGCATCGGACCACCAGGCCACGTTGCGCAGCGCGACGACGGCCTGGCGCAGCCCGGGCAGCACGTAGGGCACGCCGCCCTTCGCCATCACCTCCCGGGTGTACGCGGTGACCGGCTGCAGCACCTGGTTCACGTAGACCACCGGACCGGGCGCCGCCGCGATGCCGGCGCCGATCGCGTCGACGAGCAGCTGCCCGGGGTAGGGCCGGCCGTCCGACGCCCAGGGCAGCGAGTTGACCACGGCGACCACGCCGACGGACCGGTCGGCGGACATGGCGGCGATCGCGCGGGTGAACAGCCCGGGGTCGATGATCGCCGCGCCGGTGACATCGAGCGGGTTCTGCACCGTGCCGTAGTCCGGCATCGCCTCGGTCAGTGCCGCCTCGGTCTCCGCCGCCAGCCCGGGCAGCGCCATCCCGAGGTCCTGGGCGCGGTCGGCCAGGATGTCGCAGGCCCCGCCGGAGATCGACACCACTCCGACCCCGGGGCGGGCCAGCCGGCCGAGCTGGGCCGCCGCGCCGGCGGTCAGCAGCATGTCCTCGATCGAGTCGACCCGGATCACCCCGAGGTCGCGGAACACCGCGTCGATCACCCGGTCGTCGCCGACCAGCGCGCCGGTGTGTGCCGCCGCGGTCCGAGCGGCCAGCGCGCTGCTGCCCGCCTTGAGCACCACCACGGCCTTGCCGGCGGCGGCGGCCCGGCGCGCGGCACGGCGGAACACCTCCGGGTCGCGCACGGTCTCCATGAACACCGCGACCGCGCGGGTCCCCGGGTCGTCGACGAGGTAGTCCAGCACGTGCCCGGCGGTGATCATCGCTTCGTTGCCGAGGGTGACCAGGTAGGACAGCCCGACGCCGGTCATGGTGGCGAAGTCCAGCATCGCCGACGAGCTGGCGCCGCTCTGCGACAGCAGCGCCACCGGACCCGCTTCGCGGGGCAGCCCCGGCACCGAGGTCACCGGCACCCCGGCGGCGAAGTTGGCGAAGCCGAGGTGGTTCGGCCCGAGCAGCACCACACCCAGCGACTCCGCGTGCGCAACCAGCTCCGCCTCGGCCAGCCGACCGCCCGGACCAGCCTCGGCGTAACCGGCGGAGAGCACCACGGCGTTGCGGATACCCGCCGCCGCCGCGTCGGACAGCGCATCCAGGGTGGCCGCCTTCGGCACCATCAAGAACGCCACGTCCACCGGCTCACCGATCCCGGCGCACGAGGTCACCGTCGGCCGGCCGTGTGTCTCGGCACCGCGGCGGTTGACCAGGTACGTCCGGTCCGCGAAGCCGAACTCGACCAGGTTGCGGTACGCCAGCTGGGAGAACATCGACTTGTCCGCCGCGCCGACCATCGCGACGCTGCGCGGGCGGAACAGTGCGTCGAGCCGACGGGGGTCGATCACTCGAGTTCCTCCCACCAGTACCTGAACGGAAGCCGTCCGTAATTCGTCCGACGCTATAGCGACGGGTACCGTCCAGCAAGCCCCGCACCCCAGCCACTCGACGAGGAGACCCGCGTGAGCTTTCCGCTGCCGAACGCGTCCACCGACCTGACCGGGCAGGTCGCGCTGGTCACCGGCGCCTCTGTCGGGTTGGGCCGACGGTTCGCGCTGACCCTGGCCAGCGCGGGCGCGGCGGTCGCGGTGGCCGCGCGGCGCACCGACAAGCTCGAGGAGCTGCGGAAGGAGATCGAGGCGGCCGGCGGCACCTGCCTGCCGGTCGCGCTGGACATGACCGACGCCGAGCAGATCCTGCACGCCGTCGAGCAGGCCGAGGCCGCGCTGGGCACGGTGACGATCCTGGTCAACAACGCCGGCGTCACCGATGCAATGCGGGCGCACAAGATGCCGCTGGAGCTGATCGACTCGGTGCTGGACACCAACGTGCGCGGCCCGTACATCCTGTCCTGCGAGGTCGCCCGCCGGCTCATCGCCGCGAAGAAACCCGGCCGCATCGTGAACCTGTCCTCGATGGGCGCCTACAGCTACAACGGCAACGCGGCCGCCACGCTGTACTCGGTCAGCAAGGCCGCGATCGCCCGGATGACCGAGGTGCTCGCGGTGGAGTGGGTCCGCTACGGCATCAACGTCAACGCCATCGCGCCCGGCCTGGTCTCCTCGGAGATGACCGACGGTATGGTCGGGCGCATCGGCGACCCCAGTGGCGCGTTCCCCCGCAAGCGCATCGGCGACCCTGCGCAGCTGGACAGCACCCTGCTCTACCTGGTCGCGCCGTCCTCGGAGTTCGTCACCGGCACCGTCGTCAAGGTCGACGACGGCCAGAGCCCCCGCTAGGGCTCCCTCACTAACGTCCCCGCCAGACCGGCGCGCGCTTGTCGCGGAACGCCCTCGGGCCCTCCTGGGCGTCCTCGGACAGGTACACCGGCGCCCAGATCTCCTCGGCCAGTTGGTAGGCCTCGTCCAGCGAGTGCCGCGCGGACAGGTAGGCGGTGCGCTTGCCGGCGAGCACGGACAGCGGGGCGTTCGCGGCGATCCGCTCGGCCAGTGCCTGCACCCTCGAGCGCAGCTCCGCTGCCGGCACGACCTCGTTGACCAGGCCGACCTCGTGCGCCCGCCGCGCGGAGATCGGGTCGCCGGTGAGCAGGATCTGCAGCGCCACCCTGGGTGGCACCAGCCAGGACAGCGGCGCCGCCCACGGTGCGCCGCGACCGACCTTCACCTCGCTGACGCCGAACTGGGCGTGCTCGGCCGCCACCACCAGGTCGCACTGCTGCGTGAGCAGGAACCCGCCGGCCAGCGCCACGCCGTTCACCGCGGCGATGGTCGGCTTGGTCACCTCGACGGTCCGGCCGAACTGCGGCACGAAGTCCGGCGGCGGCACCGCCAGCTGGGTATCGGCCATCTCCTTGAGGTCGCCGCCCGCGCAGAACGCCCTGTCGCCGGCCCCGGTGAGCACCAGCACCCGCGCCTCGTCGTCGGCGTTGAACCGGTGCGTCCCGTCGGTCAGCCCGGCCCGCGCCTCGGCGTTCAGCGCGTTGCGGGCGTCCGGGCGGTTGATGGTCAACCAGGCCACACCGTTGGACACCTGATACGTCACCACGTCGGTCATCGTGCGCATCCTGCACGATCGACGACGGCCCCACGGGTGGAAGCCCCCGCGCGCGGCTGCCCCCTCAGCCCGCGGTGACCGGGGCCGGAAAACTTCGCCGCGTAACCGCCGATCCCGATCGTCACCGTCGGCGAGCTCGCGGGCGGCGCGACGAACAGCGCCCACATGGTGAGCGTCGCGCCGGGCGGCACCGCGTCGAGGTGGTAGCGGAGCTGCTCCGCGTGCGCGTTGGCGAGGACGTCGAAGTACGTCGGCGGCTCGAACTCGCACGGGCTGGCCAGCGTTCCCGAGGTGTCGGTCATCCGCAGCTCGCCGGGGGTGATCGCGGCGTGCAGCACCGGGTCCTCGCGCAGCGCGGCTGCCCCGGGTGGCTGCACGGGCACCCGCACCGGCAGCAGCCCGTTCATCACGAACAGCATCGACGTGGTCTCGGCCGACGGCGCCGGGAACACGACCGTCACCGTGGTGGAGCCGCCGACCGGGATCTGGTCGGCCGCCGAGGCGCTGTAGGCAGATCGGCGAGCATCACCAGCTGCTCCACCGCGCCCAGCCCCAGGTCCTCACCCGAGTAGGTGTCCGACGTCCGGTTCACCAGCTCGAACTGCAACGCCAGCTCGGCACTGCCGGAGCGGACCAGCCGCAGGTCTTCGGCGCGGACCGGCCAGGACGACGCGACCGGTTCGGCCGCCACCCCGGAGTCGACCGGACCGGGCACTCCCCCGGCCCCTGGCCCCGGCGACCGTTCGGACGCCGAGGGAGCCGTGCTCAACTGTTCGGGGGACCCCAGCACAATTCAGCGACTCGCCGATCCGGCGGGCGGGCACCGTCGACCAGGCCGCATCGCGCCATCCGCCGATGTGACATACCGTCTGGGGACCAGGCTCTGACCACCACCTCGCTCTCCGCGATGCAGCGCTCAGGAAATGACGTGAACGACATGGGCTACGACTACGACGTGCTGGTGATCGGTTCCGGCTTCGGCGGTTCGGTCACCGCGTTGCGACTGACCGAGAAGGGCTACCGGGTCGGCGTGCTCGAGGCCGGCCGGCGGTTCTCCCCCGAGACCTACCCGAAGACCTCCTGGGACCTGCGCAGCTTTCTGTGGGCGCCGCACCTCGGCTGCTACGGCATCCAGCGGATCCACCTGCTGCGGGACGCGGTGATCTTGGCGGCGGCCGGCGTCGGCGGTGGCTCGCTGGTCTACGCGAACACCCTCTACGAGCCGCTGGCCGCCTTCTACGACGACCCGCAGTGGGCCGGCATCACCGACTGGCGCAGCGAGCTGAGCCCCTACTACGACCAGGCCAAACGGATGCTCGGGGTGACCGAGAACCCGGTGACCACCGATGCCGACCGGGTGATGAAGCAGGTCGCCGAGGACATGGGGGCCGGCGAGAGCTTCCACCCCACCCCGGTCGGCGTCTTCTTCGGCGGCCCGGACACCCCGCCGGGCACCCAGGTCGAGGATCCGTTCTTCGGTGGCGCCGGCCCGAACCGGCTGACCTGCATCGGCTGCGGCTCGTGCATGACAGGCTGCCGCCACGACGCGAAGAACACCCTGGACAAGAACTACCTCTACCTCGCCGAGCACGCCGGCGCCCAGGTGCACCCGCTCACCACGGTCACCGACGTGCGCCCGCTCACCGACGGCGGCTACGCGGTGGACTCGGTACACACCGGCCGCTCACCCCGGCGCGCGAAGAACCGGCGGACGTTCACCGCCGAGCAGGTCGTCTTCGCCGCCGGCACCTACAACACCCAGAAGCTGCTGCACCGGATGCGGGACACCGGAACGCTGCCACGTATCTCGGCACGGCTGGGGATGCTCACCCGCACGAACTCCGAGTCCATCCTCGGCGCCAAGTCCAGGCACACCGACGTCGACTACAGCCAGGGCGTGGCGATCACCTCGTCGTTCCACCCCGACCCGCACACGCACATCGAACCGGTGCGCTACGGCAAGGGCAGCAACGCGATGGGGCTGCTGCAGACCGCGCTGACCGACGGCGGCAAGCGGTATCCCCGCTTCCTGACCTGGTTCGCCGTGATGGCCCGGTCCCCGAAGGATGCACTGAGCTCGCTGTCGGTGCGCCGCTGGTCCGAGAAGACGATCATCCTCCTGGTGATGCAGACACTGGACAACTCGATCACCGTCTCGGGTCGCAGGACCAGGCTCGGCCACTACCGGCTCACCTCGGCCCAGGGGCACGGCGAGCCCAACCCGACCTGGATCCCGGCCGGGAACGAGGCGGCCCGCCGGGTCGCGGAGAAGATCGACGGCATCCCCGGCGGCACCATCGGCGAGATCGCCAACATCCCGATGACCGCGCACTTCATCGGCGGCTGCGCCATCGGCGACTCACCCGAGCACGGGGCCATCGACGCGTGGCACCGGCTCTACGGTCATCCCGGGCTGCACGTCGTCGACGGCTCGGCGATCTCGGCGAACCTCGGGGTGAACCCGTCGCTGACCATCACCGCGCAGGCCGAGCGAGCCATGTCGTTCTGGCCGAACCGGGGCGAGACCGACCAACGGCCGGCCGTCGGCTCGCGGTACCGCCGCCTGCTCCCGGTCCGGCCGAGGCGCCCCACCGTGCCGGAGCACGCCCCCGCCGCGCTGCGGCTACCGATCACCGAGGTCCGGCACGACTCCCCCACGAGCAGCTAGAGATCCCCAGCGTCACGGCACTTGGCAGAGTTCTCTGGTCTGCTGTTGCGTCTGCCCTCCCCCACCGCCGTGACGCTGGGGGTAACACCGCGTCACCGACAGGACGGCCTGGTCTCGACCCTGGCGCGTTCATTGTCACCGAGGCCAACGTCAGTCCGGTTTTTTCGCCCGGATCCAGACTCAGGTTGACCTCGACGCATCGCCACCCCCAGGTCAGGTCACCAACCGTGACTGTCGCGGCGGGCGGCGGCCTGCCGATCATGACCGCGAGTCCGCAGAACTCCTCCGGCCAGTTGATCATCTGCGCGCCTTCGCAAATGCGGAGCCGATTTCCATGTGGAGGGCAGAAACCTCGCCGAATGCCTCCAGATGTTCGGCAACGTGTAGCGAGAACTCGCTACTGGCGGCGCAGCCACTCGAGGGCGACCGCGCGGCCGTCCGGGACGAAGTCGGTGCCCGGGTCGCGCAGCTGAGCGGCCAGCTCGGCCAGCTCCAGCCAGCCGCCGGAGACGATCTCCTCCGGCTGGTGCACGACCGGGCCGTCCCAGCTCGTCTCGTAGACGAAGTTGTGGCAGCGCACCGGGGGTTGTACGAACGGGAACGTGAACAGGGCGCGCAATGCCGCCCCGGTCACGCCGAGCTCCTCGGCCAGCTCGCGGCGGGCCCCGTCCTCAGGTTCCTCGCCCGCACCGAGCACGCCGCCGGCCCAGCAGTCCCGCAGCCCCGGGAACACGTCCTTGTCCGGGCTGCGCCGGTGCACGTAGACCCGCCGCAGGTCACCGGAGCGGACCAGGACCATGGTGGCCGCGTGCCACAGCCCGTCGGCGCGCATCCGGGCCCTCGTCGCGCTGCCCACCTCGGTGCCGTCGGCGTCGTACACCGCGACCAATTCGTCCGCTGCCACGGCGCCGATCGTCGCACGCCGTTATCGTTCGGGGACGGGGAGGCGGGGGCGTGTACGGCGAGATGGACGGCGGTACGCACGACGACTGGCGGCGGGTGCCCGACGTGGCCGTGGCCGGGCTGGGCCTGACCGAGCTGGGCAAGGTCTACGACCGGACGGCCAGCCAGTTCGCCGTCGAAGCGGTGCATGCGGCGGCGGCCGACGCCGGCATCGAGCTCGACGAGATCGACGGTCTGCTGATCGACCCGGGCATCACCCGGGGCATCGGCCTCCCGCTGCAACGCGACCTCGCGCTGCGCGACCTGCGCCTGCTCGCCGAGCTGCAGTCGTACGGCTCGTCGGCGGGGGTGATGATGGCGCAGGCGGCGATGGCCATCGGTTCGGGCACCGCGAGCGTGGTGGCCTGCGTGTTCGCCGATGCGCCGCTGCGGGCCGGGGGCAGCACCGGGGACGCGTACGTCGACCCGGCGCTGCGGGTGCGGCCCGGGTTCGCCGGGATGGCGGCCGCGGGCGGGCTGCTCGGCCCGAACGTCGGCTACGCGCTCGCCGCGCGGCGGCACATGGACCGGTTCGGCACCACCAGCGAGCAGCTCGGCGCGATCGCCGTCAGCACCCGGGAGTGGGCGATGCGCAACCCGCTCGCCCAGCTGCGCAAGCCGATGACCCTCGCCGACCACCAGAGCTCGCGGTGGATCGTGGAGCCGCTGCACCTACTGGACTGCTGCCTGGTCTCCAACGGGGCCATCGCCGTGCTGGTCACGTCCGGTGAGCGGGCCCGCTCGCTGCGCCGGCCGCCGGTCTACCTGCACGGCTGGGGCCAGGGCCACCCCGGCTACCCGGACCGAGCCGACAGCGAGTTCGGCCTGGTCACCGGCGCCAGGCAGTCCGGGCGGGCGGCGCTGGCGATGGCCGGGGTCACCCCGGAACAGATCGACGTCCGGGAGATCTACGACTGCTACACGTTCACCACGCTGGTCACGCTCGAGGACTACGGCTTCTGCGCCAAGGGCGAGGGCGGTGCGCTCGCCGAGAGCGGCGCGCTCGCGCCGGGTGGTGCGCTGCCCACCAACACCGGCGGCGGCCAGCTCTCCGGCTACTACATGTGGGGCATGACTCCGCTGTCCGAGGCGGTCATCCAGGCCCGGGGCGACGGCGGCGACCGGCAGGTCGGCAAGCACGACCTGATCCTGGTCAGCGGCAACGGCGGCGTACTCGACTACCACTCGACGCTCGTGCTCAGCCCGCACCGGCGCGACTGACTCGAGGAGAGAACTCGATGGCGGTACTCCCCCTGCGGCGCGACGACGCGTCGGCGCCGTTCTTCGACGCCGCCTCGGCGGGTCGGCTGCTGCTGCGTCGCTGCCGACCGGGCGGGCACTGGAACGCCCCAGCGGCCCTGACCTGCACCGAATGCGGCCAGGCGACCCTGGAGTGGGCCGACTCCGCCGGCACCGGGAGCGTGCTGAGCTGGGCGGTCGTGCACCACAAGCCGGGCCCGGACCCCACGCCCGCCGCGACGCCGGTCGCGATCGTCCAGCTCGACGAGGGCCCCTGGCTGCGCGGGCCACTGCGCCTGGCCGAGGGCGCCCGCCCCGGCTCAGGCCTGCGGATGCGGGTCGCGTTCGAGCGGGCCGACGGCGGTGAGCCGGTCCCGGTGTTCGTCCCCGATCCCGCGGTCAGGCCGCCACGGTGATGCCGGGGATGCCCTTGATCTCCCCCATCAGCATCGAGCTGACGTTGACCGGGTAGTCGTAGAGCGCCAGCAGGATCTCGTTCCGCTTCCCGACCAGCTTGATGTGCACCGGGGTGTCGCCCTTGTGCGCGAGCAGCGTCGACTTGAGCTCGCTGACCACCGCTGTGTCGATCATGTCGGCGGCGGCCAGCAGGACCAGCGGCGGCTCTTCGTCGTTGCCGGTGATGCCGGACAGGTCGAGCGCGATGAGGTCACTGCCGAAGACGGACATCTTGTCCTCGCGCCAGTTGACCCGGCCCCGGACCACGACCGCGTTGTCCTCGATCAGGTCCGGCGCCAGCACCGCGTAGCTCTTGGGGAAGAAGAGCACCTCGATGGAGGCGTCCAGGTCCTCGATCGAACAGATCGCCCACGGCGCGCCGTTCTTGTTGACCCGCCGCTCGACCGAGGTGATCAGGCCGGCGACCTCGACCTCGCCCTCCTGCGGCGGGTCGGCGAGCAGGATGCCGATCGGCCGCTTGGCGTGCTTGCGCAGGATCCGCTCGGCGCCGTCGAGCGGGTGCGCGGACACGTACAGGCCCAGCATCTCCCGCTCGTAGGCGAGCTTGCGCTTGCGCGGCCACTCGTCTTCGAGGAACTTCAGGTGCGCCAGCGGCGAGGAGGAGATGCCGGCGACCGGGTCGTCGTCGCCCGAGCCGAACAGGTCGAACTGGCCCATCGCGGCCTGTCGCTTCAGCGGTACCACCGCGTCGACCGCGCCCTCGTGCACCTCGACCAGCGAGAGCCGGGTGTTGCCCAGCGAGTCGAAGGCGCCGGCCTTGATCAGCGACTCGATGACCCGCTTGTTGCAGGCCACCAGCTCCGACTTGTCCAGGAAGTCGGTGAACGAGGAGTACTTGCCCTTGTCCCGGCGCGAGCCGATGATCGACTCGATCACGTTCGCGCCGACGTTTCGCACCGCGCCGAGCCCGAACCGGATGTCGTTGCCCACCGCGGCGAACCGCAGCGCCGACTCGTTGACGTCGGGCTGCAGCACCTTGATGCCGTGGCGGCGGCACTCGGACAGGTACCCGGCGGTCTTGTCCTTGTTGTCCGCCACCGAGGTCAACAGCGCGGCCATGAACTCGACCGGGTAGTTGGCCTTGAGGTACATCGTCCAGTAGGTGATCAGCGCGTAGGCGGCCGCGTGGCTCTTGTTGAACGCGTACCCGGCGAACGGCAGGATCGTGTCCCACAGCGCCTTGACGGCCTCGTCGGAGAAGCCGTTCGCAGCCATGCCGGCGTGGAAGCCCGCGTACTCCTTCTCGAGGACCTCCTGCTTCTTCTTACCCATGGCCTTGCGGAGCACATCCGCTCGACCCATCGAGTAGCCGGCCACCTTCTGGGCGATGAACATGATCTGTTCCTGGTACACGATCAGCCCGTAGGTGTCGCCAAGGATGTCCTTGAGCGGTTCTTCCAGCTCAGGGTGGATCGGGGTGACCTTCTGCCGGTTGTTCTTCCGGTCGGCGTAGTCGTTGTGCGCGTTCATGCCCATCGGGCCGGGCCGGTACAGCGCGCCGACCGCCACGATGTCGTCGAAGCCGGTCGGCTGCATCCGGCGCAGCAGGTCCCGCATCGGGCCGCCCTCGAGCTGGAACACGCCGAGCGCGTCACCCAGGCCCAGCGCGTGGTACGTCTTCGGGTCGTCCAGGGGCAGCTTGTCGATGTCGATGTCGATGCCGCGGTTGGACTTCACGTTGTCGATCGCGTCGCCCATGATCGTCAGGTTCCGCAGGCCGAGGAAGTCCATCTTCAACAGGCCGATTTCTTCACACGACGGGTAGTCCCAGCCGGTGATGATCGAGCCGTCGTCGCGCTGCCAGACCGGGATCGCGTCCATCAGCGGTTCCCGGGACATGATCACCGCACAGGCGTGCACGCCCGCGTTGCGGATCAGTCCCTCCAGCCCGCGCGCGGTGCCGAAGATGGTGGCGACGTCCTGGTCGGTCTCGACCAGCGCGCGGACCTCGGCGGCCTCGCCGTAGCGCTCGTGCTTCGGGTCGACGATGCCGGCCAGCGGGATGTCCTTGGCCATGATCGGCGGCGGCAGCGCCTTGGAGATCTTGTCCGCGATGGTGAAGCCGGGCTGGCCGTAGTGCACCCGCGCGGCGTCCTTGATGGCCGCCTTGGTCTTGATCGTGCCGAAGGTGATGACCTGGGCGACCTTGTCCGCGCCGTACTTGTCGGTCGCGTAGCGGATCATCTCGCCGCGCCGGCGGTCGTCGAAGTCGATGTCGATATCGGGCATCGACGCGCGCTCGGGGTTCAGGAACCGCTCGAACAGCAGCTTCTGCGGGATCGGGTCCAGGTTCGTGATGCCCAGTACGTAGGCGACCAGCGAGCCGGCCGCCGAACCGCGGCCCGGCCCGACCCGGATCCCCGACTTGCGGGCGTGGCTGATGAGGTCGGCCACGACCAGGAAGTACGCCGGGAACCCCTTGTCGATGATGACCGTGAGCTCGCGCTCGATGCGCTCGATGTAGCCGTCCGGGACACCGTCGGGGAACCGCCAGTTCAGCCCGCGCATGGTCTCGTCGCGCAGCCAGGTGCCCTGGTCGAACCCGTCCGGCACCTCGTAGATCGGCATCCGGTCGTGGTGGGCGTACGCGTCGTCGTAGGACTCGATGCGCTCGGCGATGAGCAGTGTGTTGTCCGCCGCCCCGGGCAGCTCCCGGTCCCAGTACTCGCGGATCTCGGCGGCGGACTTGAGGTAGTAGCCGCCGCCCTCGAACTTGAACCGGTTCGGGTCACTCAGCATCCGGCCGGACTGCACGCACAGCAGCGCGTCGTGCGTCTTGGCCTGGTCGACGGTGACGTAGTGCGAGTCGTTCGTCGCCACCGGCTTGAGGTTCAGCTTGCGGCCGACCTCGAGCAGCTGGGTGCGCAGCGCGCGTTCCTCGGCGATCTCGTGGTCCATCACCTCGAGGAAGAAGTTGTCCGGGCCGAAGATGTCCCGGAAGTCCGAGGCGGCCTGCAGCGCCTCGTCGAACTGGCCGAGCTTCAGCCTGGTCGAGACCTCGCCACCCAGGCATCCGGTGGTGGCGATGATCCCCTCGGAGTGCTCCGCGACGATCTCGCGGTCCATCCGGGGCTTGCGGTACATGCCCTCGAGGCTGGCCCGCGAGGAGAGCCGGAACAGGTTGTGCAGGCCGGTGACGTTGCGCGCCAGCATCGTCATGTGGGTGTGCGCGCCGGCGCCGCCGACGTCCTTGCCGATGCCGCCCTCCTCGGCCCCGGCGCCGCGCTGGCCCCGGTCGCCCCAGAACACCGGCTTCTTCACGAAGCGGCTGGCCGGCGCCAGGTACGCCTCGATCCCGATGATCGGCTTGATCCCGGTGCGCTTCGCCGTCCGGTAGAACTCCGCCGCCCCGTACATGTTGCCGTGGTCCGTCATCGCCACCGCGGGCATTCCCAGGCGCTCGACCTCGGCGAACAGCGCGTTGACCTTCGCGGCGCCGTCCAACATCGAGTACTCGGTGTGCACGTGCAGGTGGACGAACGAATCAGACACAACTCTCCCTGCACAAGTACGCGTGGGACGGGGTGAGAAGGAGGCTAGTCCACAGCCCGGGTGCCCCCTGGCAGACCTCCACGGTGTGTCTCGCGACGGTTGGTGCTTACGGCGTGTCCGGCCCGGAACCGCCCGGCGAGCCGTGTCCCGGGCGGTTCCGCACCGGCCGACGGCCCGGCGAGCCGGCCGATGCGCGATGGCCCAGCCAGCCTGCGACCGGTCACAGCCGGTGACCGGTTGGTCGGGTTCGGATCGGTGACCTGGGCGCGGGATCCGACGCCGACAGTAACCTGAGTCCGGGTATGGCTCGAGGAATACCGTACCTAGGTTACTGTCGATGATGATTGTCCGCCCCCGGATCGCCACAAGTCCCCCGGGTCTGTGACGCAGTGTGACTCGCGGCGTTAAGCTGAGCGTCACGGCGGTGTGAGTCCTTTTCGGAGCCCGGCACCCACCGTCGACGTCGAGCCGCTCTAGCCCGTGCTGGCGGTTCGGGTCACCTGATGCGCTGGTTCCGCCGGGTCGGCTGAGCCCCGCACCCGCCGCACTAGCCGTCGGTGCCGCGCACGACGCCGCGCTCGTGCAGGTCGGCGATCTCGCCGCCGGACAGGCCGAGCCGGCCCAGCAGGTCGTCGGTGTGCTCGCCGAGCACCGGCGCCCGCACCGGCCGCGGCGAGGAACCGTCCAATGAGACCGGCAGCCCCGGGGCCAGGTGCGGCCCGACGCCGGGCTGGTCGATCAGCGCCATCATCGGGTTGCCGGCGATCTCCGGCCCCTCGCCGGTGTCCGCGACGAGATCGGTGAACGTGTTGTAGGTCGACCAGAGCAGCGAGGTACCGGCCAGCGCCGCCTTGACCCCGGCCAGGTCCGCGCGGGAGAACCAGCGCGACAGCAGGCCGGCGAGGACCTCGCGGTACTCGAACCGGTCGTCCTCGCTGGCGAAGTCGACACCCAGGCTCTTCTCCAGCGCCCCGACCACGTCGACCAGCTCAGTGGCGGTGAGCAGGTCCGCCCAGTGCCGCTTGGTGAGCGCGACCACCATGACCCGGCCGCCGTCCCGGGTGGTGAAGTCGCGGGCGAACCCGCCGTAGAGATAGTTGCCGTAGCGCTTGCGCACCACCCGGCTGACCTGCGCCTCGGCCAGGAACCCGAGGTTGCCGGCGGCGGCGAGCGCGACGTCGTAGAGCGCCACGCTCATCCGCTGGCCGCGCCCGGAAACCCTGCGCTGGCGGTCCGCGCCGAGGATGCCGAGCGCCGAGTACAGGCCGCAGGCGATGTCCCAGGCGGGCAGCACGTGGTTCACCGGGTCGGCGTGGCCCTCCGGGCCGGTCACCATCGGGAACCCGACGGCCGCGTTGACGGTGTAGTCCACCGCCGGGGTGCCGTCGTGGTGGCCCTCGATCTGCACGTGGATCAGGTCCGGCCGGTGCGGCACCAGCGCGTCGTAGCTCAGCCAGTCCCGGCCGACCGAGTTGGTCAGCACGATGCCGCCGTCCGGCCCGGAGTCGGTGATCAGCCGGGTGACCAGCTGCTGCCCCTCCGCCGAGCGCAGGTCCACCGACGCCGACTTCTTGCCCTTGTTGAGCCCGGCCCAGTAGAGCGACGTGCCGGACGGCGCGAGCGGCCAGCGGTGGTGGTCCGGTGCGCCGCCGAGCGGGTCGATCCGGATCACCTCGGCGCCGAGCTGGGCGAGCGTCATCCCGCCGAGCGGCGCCGCCACGAACGACGACACCTCCACCACGCACATCCCGGCCAGCGGCAGCCCAGGATCCGTCATACCCACTCCTCCACGCTCGACCCACATGCTCGACCCGCACGCCCTGTGCGCGCTCGAATCGTACGGACCCGCGCCCCCGGCGGTGCCGGTCAGCTGGCCCGCGACGCGGCTTCGAGCGGGTGGACGGTGGCGAGCTCGCCGGTTCTCTCGGCGACCAGGAACTCGGCGAGGATGCGGGCGACGTCACCCGGGTGCTCGTGGTGCGGGAAGTGACCGGCGTCGAGCACCTCCAGCCGGCTGCCCGGCAGCTGGGCATGCGCGCGCAGGGTGTGCTGGTACGGGATGCAGGTGTCCCGCCGCCCGGTGATCAGCAGGACGGGCCGCTCGCCGAGCAGGCCGAACCGGTCGACGGCACTCAGCCGTTGCCCGGACCAGCCGACCGCGCCGCGCAGGGTGCGCAGGAACGCCTCCCGGGCGCCCGGATCGGCGAACCCGCGCAGCGCCCTGGCCACCGCGTCGACGTCGGCACCCGGTGCAAGGCCCAGCCCGGTGGCGGCGTGCCGGGCCAGCTGCCCCAGCCAGCGCGGCGACAGCGTGGCCACCGCGTGCGCGGCGCGCAGCGCCCCGGGCACGCTCGCGGCGCGCAGAGCCAGGTTGAGCTCCGCGCCGAGGCCGCCGCTGGAGATCAGGCCGAGACGGTCGGTGCGCTCCGGGAACTGGTAGCCGAAGCTCATCGCCACCCCACCGCCGAAGGAGTGGCCGACCACGCTGACCGGGCCCAGTTCCAGCTCGCGCAGCAGGTCCCGCAGCCGCGCCGCGTGCGCCCCCACCGAGTAGTCCGCGCCGGCGGGCTTGGCCGAGTCGCCGGAGCCGAGCAGGTCGGGGGCGAGCACGTGTGCGTGCCGGCCGAGCAGTGGCACCACCGCGCGCCAGGTACCCGAGTCGCTGGCCAGCCCGTGCAGCAGCACCACGACCGGGCCGCCGCTGTGCCGGCCGGCCTCGAGGTAGCTCAGCTGCTCGCCGTGCGGCGCCAACCGGTGGCGGGTGACGGTCATGGCGGCTCCAGGGACCGGGCCGGAGGTCGCGTTCCGGACTGGTAACCAGCGTGCTCCCGAACCGGGCGGGAGCCGATCGAGTGGGCCCTACCGCCGCCCGGATATCCCCTACTTCTCCCGGTGGGGTCTGCCCCCGGCCACGGCGTCGAGCGCCACGCCGGCGGGTCCGACATCCTGGACCCCGTGGTGACAGACGGAGAACACACTGACCGGGTCCAGCTGCTGTCGGCGGACGCACTGCGCAGAACCGTGCGCGACATCTTCGCCGCGGCGGGCTGCGCCGGGGACGAGGCCGCCCGGATCGCCGACAACCTCGTCGACGCCAACCTGACCGGCCACGACAGCCACGGCGTCGTGCGGGTGCCGTTGTACGTCGACTGGCTGCGCTCCGGCTTCGTGCTGGCCGGGCAGACCGCGCGGGTGGTGACCGACGGTGGCTCGTTCGCCGTGTTGGACGGGTGCCGGGGGTTCGGCCAGACCATCGCCGCGCAGGCGGTGGAGCTGGGCATCGAGCGCGCGCTGGAACACGGGACCTGCGTGGTGGCCCTGCGCAACGCCGGCCACATCGGGCGGGTCGGTGCGTTCGCCGAGACCGCCATCCGGGCCGGGCTGGTGTCGATCCACTTCGTCAACGTGTCCGACTCCCCGCTGGTGGCCCCGTTCGGAGCCGTCGAGAAGCGGTTCTCCACCGCCCCGTTCGCGGCCGGCGTCCCACTGCCGGGGCAGCCGGTCGTGCTGGACTTCGCCACCTCCCTGGTCGCCGAGGGCAAGGTGCAGGTCGCCTCCTACGGTGGCAAACCGCTCCCGCCCGACGCGCTGATCAGCGACGAGGGCGAGCTGTCCGGCGACCCCCGGGTGCTCTACGGCGACTTCGGCAGCGCCGACCTGCGCCGTGCGTCCAGCGGGACGGGCGCGATCCGCGCGTTCGGCGAGCACAAGGGCTCCGGGCTCGCCCTGATGTGCGAGCTGCTGGCCGGCGCGCTGACCGGGGGCGGCGGCTCCGGCCCGGTCGGGCCGGAGTTCCGGGGCATCTCCAACGGGATGCTGTCGATCTACGTGTCGCCCTCGCGGCTGGGCACCCAGGACGAGTTCGAGCGGATCGGGCGCGAGTACCTGGACTGGGTGCTCGCCGCCCGGCCGATCGATCCGGCGGTGCCCGTCCTCGCGCCGGGGCAACCCGAGGAGCGGACCCGCGAGGCCCGGCTGGCCACCGGAATTCCACTGCCGACGGACACCTGGACAGCGATCTGTCGAACCGCCGAGAACGTCGGGGCGGTTCCGTCACGCTGAGCCGAGGAGGACTAGGGTGGTGCCCGTCGATCCGAGCGGCGATCACGACGGCGGCACCGCCCGCCCCCGGACCACCGCTCGGCGAGCGCCATCCCACGGCCCACTGTTCAGCCCTTGTCCGAGCAGCGCCGGCGGAGGACCCTCGACGCCGAACGCCAGCCCGAACGGTGGGAAGCATGGGACCCGGTAGAACCGCATTCGCGCCAGAACCGACGGTGGGGACGCGCCCACGGCTCGTCGTGGTGCAGCAACCCGAGGCCGACATCCCGCGCTGGGCCTATGCCTGGCGCAACCGCGCCGGGTTCGAGCTGGACGCGCACCTCACGATGCCCGGGGCCGACCCGTGTCCCGGTGCCGCCGCCGGGTGGTCCCGGGTGGTCGCCGACGTCGCGGAGGCGACATCGGCCGGCGCCGCGGTCCTGGTCAACCGGCCCTGCTGGCGGATGCCGGAGAAGCCCCGGGTGGTGGCCGCGGTCCAGCACCTGCCGGAGGACCTGAACGTGATCGCCGACGCCGCGGCCTGTGCCGCCGCGCTGGACGGCACGGTCGTCCTCGTGCACAGCACGCCGGTGTCGTTCGCCGAGCGCAGCGTCGGCCTGGACTCGGCCGTCTCCAGCGGCCTCGCCACCCTGGAGGACGGCCTCGCGTTCCTGGCCGAGAGCCCGTTCGACGTGCCGGCCAGTGCCGAGCTGCTGCGGGCACACCCGCACGAGCTCGTGAACGACAAGCTCGAGGCCAACGTGCTGGTGGTCGGCGGCAGCCGGCCAGGGCAGCCGTCGGTGCTGGGCCGGGTCACGCTCGGCGCGGTGCGGAACGCCCCCTGCCCCGTGGTGGTCACGCCGCGCCGGTAGGACCGCCATCGCCGGCTCGGGGCGGCGCTCGGGTCAGGCCGCGTCGGTGGGGACGTTCAGTTCGGCCGGTTCACCGGCGTCGACCAGGCGGCGGTAGTAGCCCCGCAGCGCCATCAGTTCGGCGTGGGTGCCGCGTTCGACGACCCGCCCCAGGTCCAGCACCACGATCTGGTCGGCGGCCCGCACGGTGGAGAGCCGGTGCGCGATGATCACCGTGGTGCGGCTGGTACCCCGGCTGGCCAGGGTGGCCCGGATGGCGGCCTCGGTACGGGTGTCCAGCGCGCTGGTGGCCTCGTCGAGCACGACGATCGGCGGGTCCCGCAGCAGCAGCCGGGCCAGCGACAGCCGCTGCCGCTCACCGCCGGAGAAGCGGTGCCCCCGGTCGCCGACTACGGTGTCGTAGCCCTTCGGCAGCTCCGCCAGCAGCGCGTGGATCCGCGCCGCGCGGCAGGCGGCCACCAGTTCGTCCTCGGTGGCCTCGGGCCGGGCGAACAGCAGGTTCTCCCGGACCGTGGTGTGGAACAGGTAGGTGTCCTGCGCGACGAAGCCGACCGCGTCCGCGATCGAGCCGGGGGCCACCGTCGCCAGGTCCTGCCCGTCCACCAGCACCCGGCCGCTGTCCGGGCGGTGCAGCCCGAGCAGCACCTGGGCCAGCGTGCTCTTGCCCGCGCCTGAGGCACCGACCACCGCGGTCACCGCGCCGGGCTCCGCGCGCAGCCGCACCCGGTCCAGCGCCGGCTGCTCGGCGCCTTCGTAGCGCACCGTGACGTCCTGCACCTCCACCGCGCCCTCGGTGACCGTCAACCGGGGCGCGTCGTCGGCCGCACCGACCGGGGCCGGCAGGTCCAGTACCGCGAAGATCCGCTCGAACAGCGCCAGCGAGCCGGAGAAGCCCTGGCCGGCGTTCTGCAGCGCGGTGACCGGCCGGATCACCCTGGTCAGGGTGGTGGCGAAGGCGACGATGGTGCCGATGCTGAGCGTCGCCCCGGCGGCCAGCTGGATGCCCGAGACCGTGTACACGGCGGCCGGCAGCGTGATCAATGCCGCGCCCCGCACCGCGGTGCGCCACCGGCCGGCCAACGCCGAGCGCAGCTGCAGGTCGGCGAGGCGACCGGACTCGGAACGGAACCGCTCGCGATGGTCACCGTCGCGGCCCAGAGTGCGGGCCAGCAGCACGGCCGAGGCGGACAGCGACTCCTCGATGAGCCCACCGAGCACCGAGAAGCCGCGCTGGCGCCAGCGGGTCAGCTCGCGCCGCTCCTTGCCGATCCGCCCGGTCACCGCCATCAGGACCGCGGCGACCCCGACGGCGATCAGCCCCAGCCGCCAGTCCAGGAACATCAGCGCGGTGCCGATGGCGAGCAGCAGCATGCCGTTCTGCACCGCGGAGCTGGCCGCCACCGTGAGCACCACGACCAGCCCGTCCACGTCGGTGACCAGGTGGGTCTGCAGCTCGGCGGTCCGGGAGTGGGTGAAGAACGTCAGCGGCATGCGCTGCAGGTGGTCGAACATCGAGGTGCGCAGGCCGTGCACCACCCGCTGGCCGGTGGAGTGCGCGAGCCGGGTGGCGCTCACCCCGGCCACCCCGCCGAGTGCGGCCGCCCCGGCGGTGGTGGCACCGAGCCCGACCAGCAGCGACACGTTCCGGTGCGGCAGCGCGTCGTCCAGCATGGCCCGGATCAGGAACGGCGCGGCGGCCGCGGACAGGGCCTGCACCCCCACGCTGGCAACCAGCCCGGCGATCCGCCACCGGTGCGGCAGCAGCAGACCGATCACCCGGCGCACGAGCCGGGCGTCGGCCATCAGCCGGGTCGTCCGGGTGGTCGCCGAGGTTGTCACACCCTGACGTCTATCACCCTCGGCGCGGTCGCGCCCGGGGATCATGCCGCGGAGAGCCGGAGCCGGGTCACTGACCGACGGGCTCGGGTCTCCGGAAGACGCGGACGGCGGCGAGCTGACCGGTGCCGTCCTCGGGCGGCAGCTCGTCCAGGCGGCGGGCGATCTGGTCGTCGACCGAGAGGTACTTCCGCCCTGCCCGCAGGTCCGCGTCGTTCCGCAGCCGCACGATCAGCGGGAACGTGCTCAACGCGCCGGCGTCGAACAGCCCGGTGGTGTAGACCAGCTGCACGCCGAGCGCCTGGGCGACCCCGAACTGCAGCTCCAGCAGGTACCCGGCGGACGCGCGGCCGATCGGGTTGTCCAGGAACAGCACGCCGGCGTGCGACCGGCGGCCCTCGCCCCGCTGGTTGGCCCGCAGTGCAGCCATCGTGCAGTAGAGCACGATCGCGGCGGTGAGCTGCTGGCCGCCCGAGAACACGTCGCGGATCTCCGAGACCCGCAGCCGCTCGGTGCGCAGCACGGCGTCCGGCTTGAGCATCTCCACCCGCACGCCCTTGGGCATGGCCGCCCGCACCCCGCGCAGCAGCAGGGACATCCCGTCGCGCTGCTCCTTGCCGCCGCTGAGGTAGCCCTCGGCGGTGCGGTCGACGACCTCGCCCAGCTTCTCCGCCAGCACGGTGTCGTCGTCGATCTCCTCGAAGCGGAACCGGAGGAACTGCTGGCCGGACCAGTCGGAGAGCCCGTCGGGCAGCTGGGACAGCCGCTGCGCCAGCCGCAGGGTGCGCAGCGCTTCGCCGACCAGACCGCCGAGGCGGGTCACGATCCCGGTGCGGTGCCGGCCGATGTTGGTCAGGTCGTCGTCGAGTGAGCGCAGCCGGGGCCGCAGCGCCCGCGCCCAGTCGCCGGCCAGCGGCGGCATCTCGGCGCGGGACACCCCGAGGATGTGCTGGCGGACCGGGCTGGTCACGTTGCCGAAGCGGGCCTCCTGCGCGTGGTGGGCGACGTCGTCGGCCGCCTTGCGCACCTCGCCGTCCAGGGCCTCCCTGGACCCGGCCACCTCGCGGAGCTTGGCCCGGGCGGCCACCCAGCGCTGCGAGGCAGCGTTGACGTCGCCCTCGAACACCTCCGGGCCGTCGGCCCCGTCGGGCGTTGCCGGCCCCAGATCGTCCAGCCCCTGCACCAGCCGGCCGAAACCGTCCGAGGACACCTCGACGTTGCGGACCTCGGCGGCCGCGGCCTCCCGGCGGTTCTCCGCCGCGGCGGCGGCCTGCTCCGCGGCCCGGCGGTCGGCGTCCGCCCACTCGATCAGCGTCGCGCCGTGCTCGATGTCGGTGGGCGGTCCGTACGGTGCGAGCGAGGTGTGCTGCGGCCGGTACTCGTCGCGGGCGCGGCGGGCCAGCGCGAGCTCGGTGTGCGCGGTCTGCAGGCGCGCCTCGACGTCGCGCAGCGCGCGGGTCGCCTGCTCGGCGGCGGCGCGGCGCGACGAGGCGTCGGACCCGTCCGGGCTGCGCAACAGCTCGTCGGCCCTGGCCCGGACCTGGTCGGACAGCGTGTCGATCGCGGTGCGCGCGGACTCCGCCTCACGTTCCGCGGCGTTGAGGCCGGCGCGCAGGTCGGCGTCGACCTCGGCGGCGGCGTAGGCCGCGTCGGCCCTGCGGTACTCGGTGCGCAGCACGCTGAGCGGCTGCCTCGGTTCGGTGCGCCGGGCGGCGGGCTCGGCATCCGCGCCGGCCACAACGCCGGCCGCGGTGACCACGCCAGCCGCGGCGACCACCTCGGTGGGCAGCTCCGCGAGGTCGTCGCGCGCGGTGGCGGCGACCGCGGTGCTCCGGTCCTGGGCACGCAGGTGCTCCTGGCCGTCCCGCTGGGCCTGGCCGGCGGCCTCCCTGGCCTGGGTCGCCTGCGCGTCGGCGGCGGCTGACGCGGCGGTGCGCTGCATGACCTGCTCGGTCAGGCCGCCGCGTTTGTCCACCTCGGCGCGCAGCGCGGCCAGCCGGGCGGCGCGGGTGCGGACGGCGGTCTCGGTGGCGCGCAGCCGGGGCAGCTCGGCATCCAGCTGATCGGACCGGGCGTCCAGCTCGGCGACCTCGGCGGCGGCCTGTTCGACGCCGGCGGCCGCGGCCGCGACCTCGTCCCGCGCGGTGGCGGCGGCCTCGGCGAGGTCGGTGAGCGCACCGGGCGGGTAGCTGTCGCGCCAGTTCCGCAGCCGCTCGGTCAGGGTGCGATCGGCATCCCAGGCGGCGTCCACGGCCGCCATCCGCTCGCGGCGGCGCCGGGTGTGCTCGGCGAGCTCGGTGCGGACCCGGTCGGCCGCCGCCTCGTCGAACATCGCCGGGTTCGGCGGTACCACGAAGTCGACGCCGGTGTCCGGCCGTTCGCCGCCGCCGACGCTGCGCTGGATGGAGCTGGTGGAGCCGACGGCGATGAGGGCGCAGGGCAGCAGCCGCGCCTCGGTCAGCGCCGCACGGGCCCGCTCCGCGTCGGCGGCGTCGTTGAGCAGCAGGCCCGAGACCAGGTGCGGGACGAGCTCGAGGGCGCTCGCCCGGTCGCTCTCGGGCAGCCGGGACAGGTAGCGCCAGCCGGAGTAGGCGGTGATGCCGGCCGCCTCCAGCACGGCCAGCGACTGCTCCACCTCGGCGGGCTCGGGCAGCAGGCCGCCGTCGCCGAGCGCCCGTACCGCGCGCAGGTCGCGCTGCTGCTGGTCCCGTAGGTCGGTGCGCTCGTTCTCCAGCGCGGTGAGCGAGGCGGCCAGCCGGTCGAGCAGCGCGGCCGCGTCGGTGTCGGGGTGCACCGACTCGACGCCCAGTAGTTCGGCCAGCCTGGGCTCGGCGGCCAGCTCGGCGTGCCGGGACTCCGCCTCCCGCAGCCGGGCCTCGGCGGTGGTGGCCGCGGCGGCCTCGGCCGACGCCGTGGCGCGCGCCTCGGTGAGCCGGGCGTCGGCCTCGCGGCGGCCGGACCGCAGCCCGGCCAGCTCGCCGAGGGTGTCCTCCACCGCGGCGATCGCGGCGCCCTCCTCCCGCTGTGCCTGGGCCTGGGCCGCGCCGACGTCGTCGTCCGCGCCGAGCAGGCCGTCCCGCACGGCGGCGTTGACCAGGCCCCGGATCCTGCCCAGCTCGGTGTGCGCCTGGTCGACCGCCGTCCGGTGCTCGGCCGCCTCGGTGCTCCAGCGCAGCTCCCGGGAGCGGGCCGTCTCGGCCTGTTCCGCCGATGCCGCCGCCAGCTCGCCCGCCGCCCGCGCGGCCTCGATCGCGTCGTCGACCACCGCCCGCAGCCCCTCGGCCAGCGCGGTGGCGGCCGCCTGCCGGGCCTCCAGAGCCGGTCGCGCCCGCTCCTGCTCGGTGTTGACCACCCTGCGCAACCGGGCGGCCTCGGCGGCGGCGAGCTGGTCGCGCAGCACCGGTTCGACCGCGTGCCAACCGTCGACCAGCTCGGCGGCGTCGTCCTTGAGCCGCGCCAGGGTGTCCTTGCTCGCCTCGGCGGCGCCGCACTTCAGCTCCGCGACGAGGCGGCGCAGCTCGGTCGAGATGTCGTGCAACCGCCGCTGCTCGCCGGCAGCGGTGTGGGCGGCCTCGGTCGCGTCGGCCAGCGCGGCGCGGATGATGTCCAGGCGCTCCGCCTCGGTGGCCTGCCGTGCGGCGATCGCCGCCGCCAGCCGCTGGGCGCCGCGCCGCGCCGACGCCTCGATCCCCCGCGCCGCCTCGGCGCGCTGCTCGGCGGCGGCCAGCGGGCCGAGCCGGTCCAGGGTGCCCTCGACGAACTCGCGCTCCAGTTCCAGCTCCGAGCGCTGCGCGATCTTCGTCGCGTACCCGGCGACCACCTCGGCGAGCCCCTGCGGCTCCTCCTGGTCGACCACGGCACGGAGCAGGAAGTCGACGAACGCCTCGTCGCTGGGGAAGGCGAACGCCTCCGCCGCCTCGCCCTCGCCGGCGTTCATCGCACGTTGGTAGCGGAACAGCTCCGGGTCCAGCCCGAGGGTGACCAGGTGCGCCGACCACTCGCGGTGCACCGTCTCCCAGGCCAGCCGCAGCGCCGGCTCGCCCTGTTGCGCCTGGTCCAGCCGCTCCCGGAACCCGGCCAGGGTCACCCGGCGCGGCCCGACGGTGAACGGCAGGTCGTCCAGGGAGAACGTCTGCCCCGGCCGGAACGAGTACCAGGCGTCGATCAGCTTCGCCGGGTCGGTGGACACCACGTGACCGCGCCACTCGGAGACCTTGCCGGTGACCAGCCGCTCGCCGGTGACCGTGTGCATCCACTCCAGCGCGACGTGCGCGACGTCGTCACCGAGCACGAACTTCTCCAGCACCCGACTGTTGGTGCTGCCGACGACCTGGCGCCGCCCCGGCAGCAGCACCGAGAACACCAGCTTCAGCAGCACCGACTTGCCGCCGCCGTTCTCCAGGAACAGGACCGAGGCGGGTGAGGGCCGGCGCGGGATGCGGTCCAGGTCGTCGGCGGCGAACAGGTCCTGCTGCGGCGCCACCCGCACCGCCGGGCCGACGCCGCGGAAGTCAAGGCAGACGTCCTGGTAGCGCGCTCCTGGTGGGCCCACCGAGAACAGCCGGACCCGGGACAGCTCGTACATGTCTTCTCCCCCGGCCTAAGCGAGCGTCTCGGCGGCCGCGACGTGCAGGCTCGCCTCCGCCGACGTGGCCGGCAGCACACCCAGCTCCAGCAGCTCGTCGAAGGTGCGCTGGGCCGCCAGCTCGCGCACCTGGACCTGGTAGCGCGGCGTGGTCCGGTACACCCCGGAGTCGCCACCGACCGCCACCAGGAAGCCCTGCTCGGCCAGGAACCGCAACGCCCGGGCCGCGATGCCCCGGGTGGTGTCCGACGCGGCGCGGCCGTCCTTCGTGGCCGCGGCGGCCGGGCGGCGCAGGTACATCCGCCAGACCCGCTCCAGCTCGGGGGCATCCGACAGCGGGTCGGCCTCCTCGCTCCCCTCGGTCCGCTCCTCGAGCACCCGGCAGGCCTCCCGGACCGCGCCGTCCACCAGCTCCACCGACACCCGCCCGACGTAGGCGTCGTTGCCGAGGTCGTCCGGGCGCGGGAAGGACAGCGCGGCGACCGCCAGCTGCGCCAGCCCGTGCAGCACCTTGTCCGCCTGCCGGTTCTGCAGGGCGGTCCGGCGCGCGTACTCGTCCATCTTGATCTCGAAGACCGAGTCCTCGGTGGCCGCGAGCACCGCGCCGGACTGCTCGGTCACGGCCAGCACGATCAGGCCGAGGCCGGCCGCCACGCTGTGCACGAGATCCTTGAACCCGTCGTCGTCGCGGTAGCGGATGACCAGGTCGGTGTACAGCGAGTCGCGGCTGGGCAGCTGCTTGGGGCGCATGCCCAATGCCACCAGCTGGGCGGCCGACTCGGCATCCCTCGGCCGCAGTCCCTCCCCGGTCATGCGACGTCCTCCGTGGCCGCCGGAGCCGGGTCCGTCTCCTCGACGGCGGCGGTGCGCAGCCCGGCGAGGGTGACGAGCAGGTCGCTGCCGCCGAACTCCTCATCCCGCAGCACGGTGCCGTCGTCGATCGCCAGACACACCCCGCCGTCGTCCTGGCCCCGCGCGCTGGAGATCGTGGAGCCGACCGCGTGCATCACCCGGAGCAGGACCAGCCCGGGCAGCTCCGGGTCGACGGTGCGCGCCTCGGCGAGCAGCCCGGACAGCCGCCGGGCCACGTCGGGCAGCCGCAGCAGCTCCCGCGCGCGCTCCCAGTGCTCCTCGCTGAACCGGTCCGGCTCGGCGTCCATCAGCTCCGGCTCCGGTACCGCCGCGCCGAACGGGTCGCGCTCCGCCGACGGCACCAGCAGCGTCTCCACCAGGCCGCCGAGGCTCAGCACGCTGGGCACCCGCACCCCGACGACGGCCCCGAAGAACGCCGACGTCGGCGCCACCGCCGTGACCACGCCGAGGTCGAGGCAGGGCCGCAGCAGCTGGCCGAACACGTCCACCGAGGCGCGCTGGGGCCGGCCGGCGAACTGCTGGCGGTCCTGCTCGGCGCGGAACAGTGCCCCGGCCTCCTGCAACCGGGCCTGCAGCTGGGTGTGCCGGCGGATGCAGTCGTTGACGATCACCACCAGGTCGGCGGCCTGCCGTCGGCGGTCCGGCTCGGTGGCGTCGTCGCGGGCGTCGGCGATGTTGCTCAGGATCGCGGTCTCCGCCCGGTAGCGGGACTCGATGTGCGCCAGTGCCTCTTCGATCAGCTCCGGAACCGCCGCGAGCCAGTCCACCGAACGCACGTCGCGCCGGGTGGCGTCCAGCTTGGCGCGCAGTGCCTCGGCGTACTGCACGGTGCGGTACCGGGCCTGTTCAGCGGCCAGCCGCGCGTCGCCGAGGCGACCCCGCCTGATCAGGTTCTCCAGCTTTACCTCGGCCGCGACCTGCGCCGACTCCACGTCGGTGTCGAGCGCGCCGACCAGCACGTTGATCGCCTCGTCGGTGGCGCGCAGGAAGACCTGCCCGTCCGGCGCGGCCAGCTCGACCAGCAGCTTGAAGTCGAACCGGCGCCGCACGTAGTGCCCGTCGGCGTCGAACGTGCCGTAGTCGACCTTGAAGCCGCGGTCGACGCTGCCCACGTTGAGCAGGCTGTCGACCACCCAGTGCCCGACCCGGTCGTGCTCCTCGGCGGTGCGCAGCGGCCCCTGCGCGGCGATGAACGGCACCAGCCGCCGCACCACCTGGTCCTGGTCGGCGCCGTGGTCGAAGTCCATGGCCAGGGTGACCTGGTCGATCGCCTGCAGCGCGATCTCCGCCATCTGGTAGCCGCCCGCGTCGACCCATTCCAGGTGCGACTTCCGGGCGTCCAGGTCGTGCAGCGGTGCGGTGCACGCCAGTGCCTTCAACCGACGAGCGACCGCCTCATCGGCCATCCCCACGCGCACATCCTGCACCACCACGGCGGGCACTCTACGAGCACGCCCCCGGCGACGTGGTCGCGCACCGTCGACCGGGGGCGCCCGAGGGCCGGTCTCAGGCCGCCGCGTCCAACACGATGCGGAACCGGGCGGCGCCGGACATCATCCGCTCGTAGGCCTTCGGCGCCTCGCTCAGCGGCAGCGTCTCGGTCATCGGGTGGATGTCCCGGGCGACGCTGAACCCGAGGTTGTCCTCGTTCTCGATCGAGCTGCCGGTAAGGCTGCCGCTGACGGTGTGGGTCCCGAAGATGAGGTCGGCGGTGTTGACCGAGATCGGGTCCGGCGCCGCCCCCACGACGATCATCCGTCCGCGCGGCGCGAGCCCGGCGACCAGCGGGGACATCGACGCACCGCTGGAGGCGGTGGCGATGACCGCGGCGGCGCCACCGAGCGCCTGCAGTGCGGTTCCGGGGTCCTCGGCGGCGCTGTCGATGTAGTGGTCGGCGCCCAGCCGCGCGGCGAGCTCGGCCTTGTCGGTGCCCCGGGCGATGGCCGCGACCCGGTAGCCCAGCTTGCTGGCATACTGCAGGCCGAGGTGCCCGAGCCCGCCGATCCCCTGGATCGCCACCAGTGCGCCGGGGCGCGCGTCGACCTGCAGGAGCGCGTTGTACGTGGTCAGGCCGGCGCACAGCAGCGGGGACGCCTCCAGCGAGGAGAGGCCGTCCGGGACGCGGACCAGTCCGCTGGCCCTGGCGAACGCGACCTCGGCGTAGCCGCCGTCCACCGTGGTGCCGGTCTGGGGCTGGTCGGCGCAGTTCACGAAGTCGCCCCGCCGGCAGTACTCACACTCGCCGCAGTGGCCGCCGAGGTACCCGACGCCGACCCGGTCACCGGCCTGCCAGGCGTGCACCCCGGCGCCGACCGCGTCGACGACGCCGACGAGCTCGTGCCCCGGCACGACCGGCTGGGTGGGGTCCGCGCGCAGCCCCTCCACCGCGAGCACGTCGCTGTGGCACACCCCGCAGGTCTCGACCCTGATCCGCACCTGGCCCGGGTCCGGCGAGCCGAGCTCCCGGTCCACGAGCTTGAACTGGCGCGATCCGGTCACTTCGAACGCACGGTAGGTGGACATGCTTCTCTCCTGGGTGGGTGCCGGTGGAGGGCAAGTCCCTGGCGGGGCCGGCCGTGTTGTCTGGTTTAAATATGACCGGTTGTCTTAGCCTCGTCAAGGCGATCGGCCGGACGGTTCGCCGAGTGCGCCCGGCGGTCCGATCGGCAGTGGTGAACAACGGCTGGGCATGTACGTTGGAAGTTCCAACTAAGGAGTAGGAGAGCCTCTCATGACCGCGCAGGACGTCATTCTGGTGACCGGTGCCGGCGGCGGGGTCGGCGGCGTCGGCCGCACCGTCGTCGAGTTGCTCCGCGAGCACGACCTGCCGGTGCGGGCCTTGCTGCACCGCGAGGACGAGCGCGCCGACGCGGTGCGCGCACTCGGCGCGGAGGTCATCGTCGGCGACCTGACCCGGCCGGACGACGTGAGCCGCGCGCTGGACGGCGCCTCGCGGATGTTCTTCAGCATGACGGTGTCGCCGGACTACCTGGAGGCCACGGCGGTGGTCGCGACCGTCGCCCGCGCGCTCGGCACGCTGGAGGCCTTGGTGTCCATCTCGCAGATGACCGTGTCCCAGATGCACGTCACGAGCACCGAGGAGTCACACCACCAGCGGCTGCACTGGCTCGCCGAGCAGGTGTTGAACTGGTCGACGCTGCCGGTGGTGCACGTCCGGCCCACGATCTTCCTGGACAACCCGCTGCTGACCCTGCTGGCCGCGCGCTCCATCGCCGAGACCGGCACGATCCGGCTGCCCTTCGGCACCGGCCGCACCTCCCCGATCGCGGCCGGCGACGTCGCGGGCGTCGTCGCGGCGATCCTGCGCGAGCCGGGAAATCACCTCGGGCACACCTACGAGCTGACCGGCCCGACGGTGCAGGACATGCACGGCGTCGCCGAGGAGTTCTCCCGCGCACTGGGCCGGCCGGTCGGCTACGTCGACGTGTCACCACAGACCTGGCTCGAGCAGACCGTCGAGCCGGCCGGGCTGCCGCCACACGTGCGGGATCACCTGGTCACGATGGCCCGTCTGCACCGCGAGGGCCGCTACGACCGGTCCACCCGCACCGTCGAGGAGATCACCGGCAGCCCGGCTCAGACGGTCCAGCAGTTCGTCGAGGCGCGCAGGGCGCTCTACTCCCCCGCCTGAGCCACCCGGCCCCAGCCGACCGTCAGCGGGAGTCACGGTCGGTGACCGGCTGATCGAAGCAGGCCGCTGACCTAAGGGTCGATCTGCGTCGAGGTCTACCTGAGTCGGGTTGCCCGCAAGATCGACGACCCTGGCGTCGATCTGGGCGAGACCGGGGGCGTCACCAGCTCCGGGTGGGTGCCGGGTGCGCAGTCTCACTTGCTGGCCCGCTGGCCCTGGCCGAGCAGAGCCGCGCTGACGTCCTGGGCGAGTGGTTCCGGCGCGCGTCTCGCCCCTGTCCGGTCAGCCGGACCCGCGCGACCTCGCGTTCATGGTCAACTCGACGTATTTCGGGGTCCCGTGAGCGGCCTGGTCGGCTCCGACGGCCTGGACAGGGAGTGGCCCGGTCAGCCCGCCGGGCATGGTCCAGCCCGCCGGGCATGGTCAGCCCGCCTGCGGGGTCAGCTCCGACGCCGAACGCCTTGCCGATGAAAAAGCCGTGACGCGGCGTCACCACGCCCGAAACGAGCGGCCCTCCCCCACCTGAGCCACGCTTCTAGTGCCGGCCGAGCAGGTTGTCGGCCACGTTCTGGAGGTGCTGGCGCATGTTGTCCTGCGCACCGTTGGGATCGCGGTCCAGCAGCGCCTCGACGATCGCGGTGTGCTCACGGTGGTAGCACCGGCGCCGCTCCGGGGTCGAGGTGCGCCGCTTGAGGGTGCCCCAGACGGGTAGCGCGCGGGCGGTGTTCATCACGTCGAACATGTTCATCAGCAGGCCGTTGTGCGCGGCCAGCGCGATACCCCGGTGCAGCTTGGCGTCCCAGACCTCGAAGCCCTCGAAGTCCTCGCTGGCGCCGCCCAGGTTGAGGCACTCGGTGATGCGGTCCAGGTCGGCCTGGGTGGCCACCCGCGCCGCGAGGGCGGCGACCTGCGGTTCGAGCAGCTGACGCACCTGCATGATCTCCGCCGGGCTGGTGTCGGGCGGCGCACCCTCGACGCGCCCCGGGGCGGAGTCGGTCAGGAACGTGCCCCGGCCGACGTGCCGGATCACCACCCCGTCGCGTTCCAGAACCTCCAGCGCGCGGCGGATGGCACCGCGCGGCACGGCGAGCCGCTCGACGAGGTCACGCTCGGTGGGCAGCTTCGAGCCTGGCCCCAGGGTGCCGTCCCGCGCCCCCTCGGCCAGCAGCGCGCGCAGCGTCTGTTCCACCGCCATCATGCCCAGCACTATAGCCCCACTGCCGAACCAATTCGGACCAATCGACCATTTCAGACCAAAGTTACGCCAGCCCATCGACACCAGTCAGGTCCAAGCGTAACGTCAGAGATGTCCGAATTGGTCTCAATTGGTCCAGATTGGTTCGTAATGAAGCTGGTGACCTTCTCCGCCGGATCGAGCAGGAGAGTCGGGGTGGTCGACGCTGAGGCCGGCGTCCTGCGCGATGTCAGCGAGCTGCTCCCGGCCGGCGCCGGTCTGCTCGAGGTCATCGAGCAGTGGGCCGAGCTGGGCCCAGTGCTCCGGGAGCGGGCGTCCGGGCTGCCCGCCCGGCCGGTCGAGGGGGTCGAGCTGCTCGCCCCGATCCCGGTCCCCCGCCGCAACATCTTCTGCGTCGGCAAGAACTACCGCGACCACGTGCTGGAGTTCGGCCGCAGCGGCTACGACCAGCCGGACCGATCCGAGGACCTGCCCGAGTACCCCGTGGTGTTCTCCAAGGCGACGACCTCGGTGACCGGTCCCTACGGCGACATCGACCCGCACCACGGGGTGACCGCGGAGCTGGACTACGAGGCCGAGCTGGGCGTGATCATCGGCCGCGGTGGGCGGGGCATCAGCCGCGAACAGGCCTTCGAGCACGTGTGGGGCTACACGATGATCGACGACTTCACCGCGCGCGACCTGCAGCGCACCCACAAGCAGTGGCTGCTCGGCAAGTCGCTGGACACGCACTGCCCGATGGGCCCCTACGCGGTGTCCGCCGACGAGATCACCGACGTGACCGCCCTGATGGTCGAGAGCCGCGTCAACGGCGAGCCCCGGCAGTCGGCCCCGGTCAAGGACCTGATCTTCGACATCCCGGAGCTGATCGCCACCCTCTCCGCCGGCATCACGCTGCTGCCCGGTGACCTGATCGCCACCGGCACCCCGGCCGGCGTCGGGATCGGTTTCGACCCGCCCCGGTTCATGGTCAGCGGCGACGTGGTCGAGGTGTCCATCACCGGGCTCGGCACGCAGCGCAACCGCATCGCCTGATCACTCGCCGCATCACCCGCTCCGGACACCTAGCTCGCTCACCAGTGCAAGGGAGAACTATGCAGGTCAACGGCAAGGAACTCGCGGTCGAGGTCGACGGGGAGGGCCCGGCGGTCCTGCTCGTGCACGGCCTCGGCGGCACCTCGAACTTCTACCAGGTGCAGGCCGACGCCCTCGCCGAACGGTTCCGGGTGATCCGGGTGGACTCCGCCGGCGCGGGCCGGTCCCCGGTGGCCGACGGGATCAGCATCGAGTCGCACGCCGACGACCTGGCCGCGGTGCTGGACGCGCTCGACGTCGACTCCGCCGCTGTGGTCGGCCACTCGATGGGCACCCTCGTCGTGCGCGCGCTCGCCGCCCGACACCCGGGCAAGGTGTCGGCGCTGGCACTGCTCGGCGCCGTCCGCGAACCCCCGGAGGCCGGCCGCCAGGCGCAGCGCGACCGTGCCGCCGTGCTGCGCGAGAAGGGCACCGCCGCGGTCGCCCCGGGTGTGGTGGCGAACGCACTGTCCGAGACCACCCGCCAGCGGCGGCCCGAGGTCGCCGCGTTCGTCCGCGAGCTGGTCATGCGCCAGGACCCGGAGGGCTACGCCCGCAACTGCGAGGCCCTCGGCGCCGCCACCGACCCCGGCCCCATCGCCACCAGCCTGCCGCTGCTGCTGATCACCGGCGACGACGACAAGGTCGGGCCGCCGGAAGCCAGCCAGGAACTGGCCGACGCCCACGGCAACGCCGCCGTGGAGATCCTGCCCGGCGTCGGGCACTGGACCGCGCTGGAAGCCGCCGGCCCGGTCACCGACCACCTGCTCAAGTTCCTGTAAGCGCCAGGCCCTCAACGAGGAGGAGGCCACCGTGCCTGTCCCGTCCACCAAGACCCTGTTCCGCAACGTCAGCATTCTCGACTCCACCGGCGCCGACCCCTACCCCGGCGACGTGCTGGTCGACAACGACCGGATCGCCGCGGTCGGGTCCGTCGAGCCGGCGCGCGCCGAGGGCGCCCGGGTGATCGACGGGCGCGGGCGCACCCTGATGTCCGGGCTGTGCGATGCGCACACCCACTTCTCCTGGAACAACAGCGCGGACCTCGACGGCCTCGGCACCATGCCGGTCGAGGAGCACCTGCTGTTCTGCCTCGAGTCCGCCCGCACCTACCTCGACTCCGGGTACACCATGTGCCTGGGCGCGGCGTCGGCCAAGGACCGCCTCGACGTGGTCTGCCGGGACGCCATCAACGCCGGGCGTTTCCCCGGCCCGCGCTACCTGGCCAACGGCCCGGAGATCGCGGTCACCGGCGGCGCCCTGATCAAGTCGATCACCAAGTTCGCGGACGGCCCCGAAGGCATGCGCAAGGCCGTCCGCGAGCTCGTCTCGCTGGGCGTCGACCAGATCAAGCTGTCGATGACCGGCGAGGAGATCACCGGCAGCCAGCGCGCGGAGGACACCTACTTCTCCGACGAGGAGGTGGCCGCCGCGGTCTCCGAGGCGCACCGGCGGGGCAAGCGGGTCTGCGCGCACGCCCGCAGCGCGGAGAGCGTGAAGATGTGCGTGCGCCACCACGTCGACGTGATCTACCACGCCAGCTTCACCGACGCCGAGGGCATGGACCTGCTCGAGGCCAACAAGGACTGGGTGTTCGTGGCGCCCGGCATCAACTGGCTGGTCGCCACGCTCTACGAGGCCGAGTCGTTCGGCTTCCCGCAGCAGGCCGCCGAGGCCGTCGGCTACAAGCGCGAGCTGGAGATCGCCACCGAGGGACTGCGGGAGATGCACCGGCGTGGGATCCGGGTGCTGCCCGGCGGCGACTACGGCTTCGCCTGGACCCCGCACGGCACCTACGCCCGCGACCTGGAGCACTTCGTGCAGCGGCTCGGGTTCACCCCGATGGAGGCGATCCTGTCCGCGACGGCCCAAGGCGGCGAGATCATGCTGCGCCCCGACGAGCTGGGCAAGGTCGCGCCCGGCTACCTGGCCGACCTGATCGTCGTCGACGGTGACCCGCTGGCCGACATCACCGTGCTGCAGGACCACGACAAGCTCGACTACATCATGAAGGACGGGCTGTTCCACAAGGAGTGCGCCGACGACCCGGCCCCGCTGCCGCCCAACCCGGGCAGCGTCGACCACAACCGGGCCCCGGCCAACGCCTAGCCGCTGACGCCGCTCCGCTGACTCCGCTCACGAAGCCCGCCGTGCCCCGTCCCGGGGCCGGCGGGGCAATGCCGCCTGGCCGCGCACGCCGCACCGCACCGCACTCGATCCCAGCTGGAGGACCCCGTGGACACTCCCGACCCCGGCCGGGATGCGGCCGTTCTGCCCTCTCCCGCCGGCTCGCTCCCGGCTCTGGAGGTCACCCGCACCGATGATCCGGCCGTTGTCGCCGAGGCGGTGCGGGACGACTACTCGCTGCACGTGGTGCCCCGGACCTGGCGGCTGAGCGCGCCGAAGATGGCGTTGGCCTGGTCCGCTGTGATGGCGGCGATGTTCTGGGTGGTCGTGGCCGCCGGGGCGTCGATGGTGGTCGGCACGGTCCAGGCGCTGGTCGGGCTCGCGGCGGCGACGCTGGTCCACGGCGCGATCTGCTTCGCCATGTCGCGGACGGCGGCCAGGACCGGGCTCACGCCCGGCCTGTTCTCCCGTTCAATCTTCGGCTACTACGGCGCCTCGATCGCCACCTTCGTCTTCGCGGTGACCGGTACCTGGTTCGCCGTGTTCGAGGGCTCGGTGCTCGCGGTCGCGGCGCAGGCGCAGTTCGGCGGACCGATCCAGCTCTGGTACCTCGTCGTCACCGCCTGCGCCATCCCGCTGGTGATCGGCGGTGTCCGGGTGTGGCTGGAGAAGGTCAACGCGTACCTGCTGCCGGTCTTCGCGGTCGGCCTGGTCGCCACCGTGGTCTGGGCGACGGTGAAGTTCGGGTACCACAGCGGCTGGCTGACGTCCGAGCCGTCGGTGCCCACCCCGATGGCCGGCCCGGGCTGGCTGTTCGTGTTCGCGCTCTACATGGGCGTGTTCTCCAACATGTTCTACACGTTCGACTTCGCCCGGATGGGCCGGCCGCAGGACACCAGGGTGAACGGGTTCCACACCTTCGGTTTCACCTTCTACTTCTTCACGATCTTCGTGAACGGGGCGGCCGGGATCTACCTGGCCCACACGATCCCCCTGGCCGGCGGCATCACCGAGTCCAGCCTCGTCACCGGGATCGTGAAGATGATGGGGATCTTCGGGCTGTTGTTCATCGTGGCAACCCAAACCAAGATCAACACGGCGAACTTCTACGTCGCCTCCACGAACTTCCAGAGTTTCTTCTCGCGCGTCTTCCACCTCACGTTGCCGCGCATCGTCTGGGTCTTCTTCGTGGGGGTCGTCTCGTTCAGCATCATGGTGTTGAACGTCTTCTCGTTCATCAACACCTGGCTCTCCTACCAGGGAGCGGTGCTGGTCGCCTGGGTCGGCATCGCGCTCGTGCACATGGCCTTCGCCGCGAAGCGATCCGGCTCGGGCGGCGGCTTCGAGTTCCGGCCCGGCCGGGTACCGAACGCCAACCCGGGCGGGCTCGCCGCCTGGGTCGTGTCCTCCGGCGTCGGCATCTACCTCATCGCCAGCGGCAGCGCGGTCGCCACCACCTGGGCGCTGGTGATCACGTTCGTCCTCGCCGTGCTGGTGTACGCGGCGGCGCTGGCGGTGGCCAAGGACGGCTGGTTCGCACTGCCCCGGCCCCACGACCCCCGCGACGAGGTCGACAGCAGCTGGGACGACCGCATCCGCTGCGGTGTGTGCCACCGGTCCTACGTGGCGCTGGAGATGGACCGCGACCCCCGGCACGGGCACCGGCCCATCTGCGCGGCCTGTGCCACCAGCGGGGCCTTCAGGACGGCGGCGCTCGCCGAGTCCACCCCCACCGAGAGGTGACCCCCTCGCAGCGACGGCCATAATCAGGGCCCCACCCCCAGGAGGACGTCATGAGCACGAGCGACGCCGGAGCGCCGGCACTGCAGGCCTACCGGATCCACCTGCGCAGCGACGAGTTCCAGTTCGAGAACGAGATCCACGCCAGCCAGGTCGACCGGGAGGACGGCTGGACCGTCTTCTGGAACGGGAACGACGTCTTCCTGCGGGTCCGCGACGAACACATCGTGAGCCTGGAGCACCTGGACTGACTCTCCTGGCGATCCTTGGGCGTGGCAACCTTGACAGCATTCCTCACCGAGACCAACGTCAGTCCGGGAATTTTCGCCGCGAACCGGACTCAGGTCGACCTCGAAGCAGCCCACCCCCAGGTCAGCATCCTGAGTCAATCGGCTTGTCACCGACTGTGACTCCCACAGGCCCATCCCGACCAAAGACCGAGCGGCCTCAGTCAGCACCCCCTACACCGAGCCGGCGAACCCCCTGATGTCGCGGATGGTCGAGGCGTAGACGTCGGGCATCGCGGCCCGGAAGATGACGTCGCCGCCGTGGCAGGTGCCGTTGACCGTGCGGCCGACCGCGCTCACCCCGTTGGCGAGCAGCCGGCGCAGGTAGGCGAGGCCCTCGTCGCGCAGCGGGTCGAGCTCGTTGACCGAGATGACGTGCGGCGGAAGGCCGGCGAGGTCGCGGTCGGTCGCCCGGTACGGCCAGCAGGTCGCATCCTCGGCGTGCGCGGCGCCCGGGTCGTACGCGGCAGCCATGACCGCGAGCAGCTCGCAGCTCAGGAAGTAGCCGTCGTTCTCGTGCAGCGAGGCCAGCTCGGCGGGCCGGGCGTCCCACAGGTTGGAGATGTACGGGCACATGGCATAGACGCCGGCGATGCGGTCGGCCCAGCCCTCACGGTTGGCCCGCAGGGTGACCGCCAGCGACAGGTTGCCGCCACCGGACTCCCCCGCCACGATCACCTTGCCGGCACCGAGCTCGCCACGGTGGTCGAGCACCCACGCCACCGCCGCCGCGCAGTCGTCCAGGCCGGCCGGGTACGGGTGGCTGCCGAGCTTGCCGGCGCCGTTGCGGAACTCGACACCGACAACGACCAGACCGGTCGCGGCCAGCTCGTCGCGGATCCGCGCGTAGCAGACGCCGGCGCCTTCGAGGATGACCATGCCGCCACCGTGCAGGTGGACCACGCACGGCAGCGCGGTGTCACCGCTGCCTTCCGGCCGGTGCACGTACAACGTGATCTCGTTGCCGTCCGGCCCGGTGATCGAGGTCGTCTCGGTGGTGACGCCCCGAACCGGCGCAAGTCCCTCGTAGAGCGCCGCGAACACCGCTTCGAAGCCGCCCTCGGCCGCCGCGCAGAACGCCAGCAGTTCCTCCCGCGACGACCGGGGTGAGATCGGCGGCGGCTCCGGATGGGCGTCCAGCCCGAACGCGGCCAGCGCGGCCACCATCCGGGGATCGGCCCGAGGGTCGTCGCGCAGGCTCAGCGCCGGATCGCCCAACCTGCCGGGGCGGGCCACGGACACGGTCGGGCTCGGGGACGGATCAATCGCCATTGATGATCTCCAGTCGGTTGTCACGAGTCGGTTGTCGGGTTCCGGTGTCGCCTCACCGGCCGGGACCGCGCAGACCGAGGATCAGCGCTGGATCGCCCGGAGTGAAGGTGCCGTGTCGTTGGGAAGCGTCGCCGATTTCCCGGCAGCGGACCAGCACGTCCCGCCCCAGCCGCAGCTGGCGGCGTTCCCAGTCGGCCAGCGCGGGTTCGACCGCGCCGTTGTGCCCGACCAGCTGGGCCGCGAGCTCCCAGCTGTCGGCGGCGGCCTTGGCGGTGCCCGCGGCCGCGTGCGGGCGGACCGCGAACGCCGCATCCCCGATCAGGCAGATCCGGCCGAGCGCCATCCGGGTCACCTCGATGTCGAACACCGCCTGCACGAACGGCTCGGCCACGCCGAGCGCGGCCTCGGCGATCACCGGGGCCAGCTGCGCCGAGGCGTCCGCGCGGAACCGGTCCACGAACTCCCGCCGCACCGCGCCCGGCGGCAGGGAGACCGACCGGAGCCGGCCGGCGCTGTCGGTCATCAGGTCGTCGAACGCGGCGCCGGCGGCCACGTTGCGGTACCAGACGAAGTTCATCAGCCGCTGGCCCGGCACCAGTGAGCCGGACGCGGCGGGGATCGGGTAGACGAGGATGTGGCTGTGCGGGAGCACCTGGTAGGTGATCGCGTCGGACAGCGCCGCGAACGTGCCCGGGCGCAGCTCCGACTCCGCCATGGTGCCGCGCCAGGCCACGTAACCGGAGTACTCCGGGGTCACTCCCGGCAACAGCCTGGCCCTGGTCGCGGAGCTGATGCCGTCGGCCGCGACCACCAGGTCGGCGTGGCGCCGCCCGCCCGAGGTCAGCGTCAGCTCCACCCCGCCCGGCGACGACTCCAGGCCGGCGACCTCGTGGCCCAGGCGGTAGCGCTCCGGCGCCAGCTGCGCCAACAGTGCCCGGTAGATGGTGTTCCACGAGGAGAACCGGTACCGGTGCGCACGCTCGTGCACCAGCCCACCCCTGGCGTCCAGGAACCGGATGAAGTTCGTCGAGCTGCACAGCGAGTCCGGGTCCACCGCCGTCTTCTCGGCGAACCAGCGCACCGCCTCGTCCAGCACGGCGATGCCGGCGCCGCGCGCCTCCAGGGTGGCCGGCGCGCGCTCCAGCACGGTGACGTCGCAGCCCGCGTCGGTCAGCACCAGCGCGGCGGTCAGGCCACCCAGCGAGCCGCCGACGACCGCGACGCTCGGCATGCCGGGCACAACCGGCTCAGGGTCGGCCGAAGGTCGCGACCCGGTCCACCTTGAGCTCGAAGAGCACCCGGCGCTCGTCGATGGACGGGTCACGGAGCCCGTACGGCGGCGCGTTGCCGGTGTACTTGGTCCAGATCCTGTCCAGCTGCGCGGTGACCCGGGGGCCCTCTTGCGGGTCGTCCTCGGAGACCTCCCGTGCGACGGTGGCTTTGATGGACACCCAGTGGTAGGCGTTCGCGGGGTTGACCAGCGCGAAGGTGGCCCTCGGTTGCTTGCGCAGCCAGTCGACCTTCTTGCGGTGGGTGGCGAGGTTCAACAGCACCAGGTCGCCCTCGTAGTCGAACCACACCGGGGTGAGGTTCGAGCGGCCGTCACCGCCGGTGACGGATACGACCGCGGTGACCGGGTTGTCCAACAGCTGCCGGTAGGTGGGGTCGAGGTCGGCCAGGGACGCCACGTCGTCGTGGTTGCCCACGGTGAACTGGCCGGGCTGCAAACCGTCGGCCACGTCGAGGAAACGAGCAACACTGATCGTCATGGCGGTTAGCGTAGGGGCCATGACAGCCTCCGCCCACCCGTCCGTTCCGGTGAGCGCCGGGTTCGCCGACGGTCTGGCCGCCGCCGGGGTGCGCCAGCTGTTCGGCATGCCCGGCGGCGGCCCGAACCTGGACATGATCGGCGCGGCGGCGCGGCGCGGCATCGGTTTCCTGCTCGCCCACGGGGAGACCGCCGCGTGCGTGATGGCGGGGGCGTTCGGGCTGCTCACCGGCACTACCGGGGTGACGCTGGTGACCCGGGGCCCCGGGCTGACCAGTGCCGCCAACGGGCTCGCCGAGGCCGACCTGGACCGCGCGCCGCTGCTGCTCGTCAGCGACTGTGTGCCCGGCGGGCAGCGGGACCGGACCGGCCACCAGCGCCTCGACCAGCTCGCCGTGTCCGCGCCGCTGACCCGGTGGAGCGGCACGCTCGGGCACCGCGACCCCGCCGGTTGCGTTGCCGCCGCGGCCGCGCTGGCCGCCGGCCCACCCGCCGGGGCGGTCCACCTCGACTACGACCCCGGTGTCCCCGGCGACCTCCCGCCGGCGCCACCCGGGCTGCCGCCCGTCGACGACCTCGCGCTGCGCCACGCCACCGCGCTGGCCGCCGGAGCCCGCCACCCGGTGGTCATCCTGGGCGCCGGCGCGGCACGGGCGGCGCAACCGGCGGCACAGCAAGCGGCGGCCCAGTACACGGCGGTGCGGGCCGCGCTCGCCGGCATCCCGGTGCTCACCACGTACCACGCGCTCGGCTGCGTCGACGCCACCGGGCCGGGGTCCGCCGGCCTGTTCACCAACGCCGCGCTGGAGCGGCCCCTGCTGGAGCGGGCCGACCTCATCGTGGGAGTGGGCCTGGACGGGATCGAGCCGATGCCGGGGCCGTGGACCTACCGGGCCCCGGTGCTGCTGCTCAGCGACACCGAGGTGGACGGCGCTTACTACGGCGCGCCGCACGTGGTGCTCGGCCCGCTCGGCCGGACCGTGCCGGCCGTGCTCGCCGCCACAGCGCCCGCCTGGCCGGCCGACGCCGGGCGGACCCACCGCGACGCTCGGCTCACCGAGCTGGCCGCCGGCGCCCGGGAGGCCGCCCTGCACCCGGTCGACCTCGCCCGCGCCGTCGCCGAGGCCGCCGGCGACGCCCAGGTGAGCGTCGATGCCGGGGCGCACATGCTCGCCGTGATGCCGTTCTGGCCGGCCTCCCGGCCGCACCAGGTGCTGATCTCCAACGGGTTGGCCACCATGGGCTACGCACTGCCGGCGGCGATCGGCGCGGCGCTGGCCCGGCCGGGTGAGCGGGTGTTCTGCCTGGTCGGCGACGGTGGGCTGGGCATGACCCTGGCCGAGCTGGAGACCCTGGCCCGGCTCCGGCTGCCCGTCACCGTGGTGGTGTTCGACGATGCGGCGCTGAGCCTGATCGAGATCAAGCAGCGGACCGGGCAGGGCGACGGGGGCGCGGTCCGGTTCGGCCCGGTCGACTTCGCCGCCGTCGCGACCGCGATGGGTGTGCCCGCCGCGACCGCCGACGACCTCGCCGGCGTGCGCTCCGCGCTGCGCGGGCCCCGGGTCGGCCCGTTCCTGCTCGACGCGCGGATCAGCCCGGCCGGCTACCGGCACATCCTCACCGTCTCCCGGGGCTGATCTGAGCGGTCCTCAGGCCGCGGTGGAACGAACCGCCGCGGCGAGGCGTTGACACGACGGCTGGTGGGCGACCGACGACGGTCGAGCAGGGCCCGGCGGGAATGCCGGTGCCGCCCTGCTCCTGAAGCTCACGTGCCCGGGCGCGACGCCGCGCCTCACCCCGAACCGTCGCAGCCATCGCATTCATCGCAGGTGACAACTATGGATTTGCTCCTCCCGAACCCGGTACCGACCTCCGGCGACCTCCGTACCGCCAGGGCCAGGGTCGCCGAGACACTCAGTGACGGGTTCAGCGGCGTGCGTACCCCGGTGCTCGCCGGTGTGGGCGCCGCCGATCTCGTGGTCGACACGCTCAGCACCCTGTCGGTGCGCCTCTACGAACTGGCCGTCAGTCGACCGGCAGCTCGGCGAGTTGCCGCTTGAGCACCATGCCCGTCGGGTTGCGCGGCACCGGAGACGATCATCTCGTCGTCCCGGCCGTCGATGAACAGCAGCGCTCGAAGGAGAGCAGCATCGACGCGGTCCGGTGCGGCAGCTCGATCCCGACAAGGCCACTGCGCAGGCACAGCGCCGCGAAGTACGCCTCGTCCCCGAACCGCAGCGCCAGCTTGCCGGCCTCGCCCAGCAGCGACCGGGGATCCAGGTCAACCATCGTTGGCTCCTCATCCCCGCACCCGCCGGGGCCGCCGCCGTTGCCGCAGGTCACACCGGGGATCGAACAGCGAACCGGCGGTGTCGATCACATGTCGATCACGTGTCGATCACGACACCATAGAGCAGGGCGCGCACATCATCGAGGTCTCCGAGGCTTGACCCGCGTTGATCACGGCCCAAAGATGGCGCGAACGGCGGGGCGTGGGGTCGGTATCTCCGGCAGACCCCGCCGACAACAGCGGGGTTGAGATGAATCCTTTGAAGCAGGTGGGCGCGATACTCGGTAAACCGGTCGAGGCGGTGAGTAACGCCCTGAACAAACCGGGGACCGAATCGACGCCACACGCGATCGTGCGCTCGCTGCGCGGCCATCCCTCGTTGCCCGACGCGGTCCGCGACAAGCTGGTGCTGATCACCGGCGCGTCCTCGGGGATCGGCGAGGCGGCCGCGATCGCCGTCGGCGCGGCCGGCGGCACGGTGCTGCTCGTGGCCCGCGGTGAGGAGAAGCTGCGGGCCACCGCCGCCAAGGTCGAGTCCGTCGGCGGCGTGGCGCACGTGCACCCGTGCGACCTGACCGACCTGGACGCCATCGACAAGCTGGTCGCCGACGTCCTCGCTCAGCACGGGCGGGTGGACATCCTGGTGAACAACGCCGGCCGGTCCATCCGGCGGTCGCTGGCGCTGTCCTACGACCGGTTCCACGACTACCAGCGCACCATGCAGCTGAACTACTTCGCGCCGGTGCGGCTGATGCTCGGGGTGCTGCCCGGGATGCGGGAGCGCAAGTCGGGCCAGGTCATCAACATCTCCTCGGTGGGGGTACTGACCCGGGCGCCCCGGTTCGGCGCCTACATCGCCTCGAAGGCCGCGCTGGACACCCTCGCCGACGCCTGGCAGGCCGAGACCCAGGACGACAACGTCCGGTTCACCACGGTCTACATGTCGCTGGTCCGGACGCCGATGATCGCGCCGACCACGCTCTACCAGAAGTTCCCGGCGCTCACCCCGGAGCAGGCCGCGGGGGTCGTCTGCGAGGCGATCACCGACCGGCCCCGCCGGGTCAGCCCGGCCTTCGGCCGGTTCGCGTTCCTGGCCGACGCGATCACCCCGGAGATCCTGGACAGCGTCCGCAACCGGGGCTTCAAGCTGTTCGGCGACTCCACGGCCGCGAAGGGCCGGCCGGCGCCGGTCGACGACGACAAGCTCACGCCGGCCAGCAAGGCATTTGTCGAAGCCACCCGCGGCGTGCACTGGTGAAGGAGATGGACCGATGAGCCTGCCTGGACCCAACTCGAACGCCGACGTGGTCGTGACCGGTGCCTCCTCCGGGATCGGCACCGAGATCGCGAAGGGCCTCGCCCGCCGGGGGCACAACGTCGTGCTGGTGGCGCGGCGCAAGGACCGGATGGAGGCGCTGGCCGAACAGCTGCGCGCCGAGCACAAGGTCGCGGTCACCGTGCACGCCCGTGACCTCGGCTCGTCCACCGAGCGGGACGCCCTGGTCACCGACCTGCGCGCCACCGGCCGCCAGATCAGCGGGATCTGCAACTGCGCGGGCTTCGGTACCTCGGGCAAGTTCCAGGACCTCCCACTGCAGCGGGAGCGCGAGCAGGTCGAGCTGAACGTGGTCGCGCTGATGGACCTCACGCACGCCTTCCTGGGCGACATGGTGTCGGCCAAGCGCGGAGCCGTCCTGAACGTGGCATCCATCGCGGCGTTCCAACCGCTGCCGACGATGGCCACCTACTCGGCGTCGAAGGCGTTCGTGCAGACCTTCTCCGAGGCTGTGCACGAGGAGCTGCGCGGCACCGGGGTCTCCTGCACGGTGCTCTGCCCCGGACCGGTGGAGACAGAGTGGTCGGAGATCGCGTCGGCCGAGGTGGTCATGATCGGCCCGGCGAAGGTCTCGCCGCACGACGTCGCGGAGGCGGCCATCGTCGGCATGCTGGAGGGCAAGCGGTCCGTGGTGCCCGGCCTGGTGCCGAAGGCGATGAGCATCGCGGGGCACTTCGCGCCGAGGACGCTGCTGCTGCCCGGGATCGCGTTCGGCAAGCGGCTGCGGTCGCGGTCCTGACCGCCGCCCGGGACGCGTAGTACGGCCGGGCGGCCTACCTGACCGGCTCGGTGACGGCGAGGTCGAGGCCGTCACCGCCTGGTGCCACCGTGCCGACGACCAGCTGGCCGGCGACCAGCTCGCCGCCGATCAGCAGGCGGGACAGCTGGCGTTCCAGCTCACGGGCGATGGTGCGGCGCAGCGGCCGGGCGCCGAACTCCGGCTGGTGACCGCGCTCGGCGAGCCAGTCCACCGCGTCCGGCTCCAGCCGCAGCTCGATGCCCTGGGCCCGCAACCGCTCCCGCGTCTGCGCCAGCAGGAGCTCGGTGATGGCACGCAGCTCCGGCTGGCCGAGACCGGCGAACAGCACGATCTCGTCGATCCGGTTGAGGAACTCCGGCCGGAAGTGCCCGCGTACCCCGGCCATCAGCGGCTCCCGGATGTCCTCCGCGGCGCGGCCGGCCGCGGTCGCGGCGAGCAGTGCGTCGGCGCCGATGTTGCTGGTCAGGATGACGACGGTGTTGGTGAAGTTGGCGGTGCGCCCCCGGGCGTCGGTGAGCCGCCCGGCGTCCAGCACCTGCAGCAGGATGTTGGTGACGTCCGGGTGCGCCTTCTCGATCTCGTCCAGCAGCACCACGGTGTACGGGGTGCGGCGGACCGCGTCGGTGAGCTGGCCGGCCTCGTCGTGCCCGACGTAACCGGGTGGCGCACCGACCAGGCGGGACACCGTATGCCGGTCGCCGAACTCGCTCATGTCGAACCGGACCAGCCGGTCCTCGGCGCCGAACAGCGCACTGGCCAGCGCCCGGGCCAGCTCGGTCTTGCCGACACCGGTCGGGCCGAGGAAGAGGAACGAACCCACCGGCCGGTCCGGGTGGGTGAGCCCGGCACGGCCGGCCCGCACCGCGTCCGCCACCGCCTGCACGGCAGCGCGCTGCCCGACCACCCGCTCGCCGAGCAGCTCCTCCAGCCGCAGCAGCCGCTGCCGGTCCACCGCGGTGAGCTGGGCGACCGGGATGCCGGTGAGCTGCGCGACGACCTCGGCCACGTGCTCGGCGCTCACCTCGGGAGTCTCCGGGCCCCCAGAGTCCGGCACCGAATTCGGCACCGAGTTCGGCACCGGGTCCGGTCCTGGGTCCGGGGTGCCCATCCGCACCCGGGCGGCGGCCCGGTCGATCAGGTCGATGGCCTTGTCCGGCAGGAACCGGTCGGTGAGGTAGCGGTCCGACAGCCTGGCCGCCGCCTCGACGGCCGCCTCGGTGATCCGGACCCGGTGGTGCGACTCGTACCGGTCCCGCAGCCCGAGCAGGATGCCGATGGTGTCGGTGACCGACGGCTCCCCCACCAGGATCGGCTGGAACCGGCGTTCGAGGGCCCCGTCGCGCTCGATGTGGCGGCGGTACTCCTCCACCGTGGTGGCGCCGATCAGCTGCAGCCCGCCGCGGGCCAGCGCCGGCTTGAGCATGCTGCCGGCGTCCATCGGGGCGCCCTCCGCACCGCCCGCGCCGATCACCGTGTGCAGCTCGTCCAGGAACAGCACCACCTCGCGGTCCGCCGCGACCACCTCATCGATCACCGCCGTGAGCCGCTGCTCGAAGTCACCCCGGTATCGGGTGCCGGCAACCAGCCCGGCCAGGTCCAGCGCCACGATCCGCCGCCCGCGCAGCGTCTCCGGCACGTCGCCGGCGGCCACCCGTGCCGCGATGCCCTCCACGATCGCCGTCTTGCCCACCCCCGGGTCGCCGATCAGCACCGGGTTGTTCTTCGTCCGCCGGGACAGCACCTCGAGCACCTGCCCGACCTCGTGGTCCCGCCCGATCACCGGGTCCAGCCGCCCCCGCCGGGCGGCGTCGGTCAGATCCTGGCCGTACCGGTCCAGGGTGGGCGTCGGGCGGCGCGGCCGGGGGCGCCGGGCACCCGGCGGCGGCGGGCCGTCCGGTTCCGGCTCCGGGTCCGGCCCGAACGGGCCGGCTATCGACTCCAGCCCGTCGATCAGCCCCTTGACCAGTACCTCGAGCGGGTTGAAGCCCTGCTCGAACGGCTCCTCAGGCATCCGGGGCCTCCTTGATCCGGCGCCCGCGCGGGCGCCTACCCCCGATGGTGCCCCTCGGCCCGGCATCACGCAGCGGCGGAACGGCGGCTCTCGCGGCCGTCGCGGCGGCCGGGTCGCTGCCTGATGCGAGGATGACCGCATGACGACAGAGCGGTTGGAGGTCCAGCGCACCATCGCGACGGACCCGGCGACGATCTTCCGACTGCTGTGCGACCCACAGGGACACGTGGCGATCGACAGCTCCGGGATGCTGCAGGATGCCACCGGCGAACCGGTGACCACGGCCGGCGACAGCTTCATCGTGCACATGGACCGCGAGGCGCTCAACGACTTCCCGATGGGCCGCTACGACGTCACGGTCACGATCACGAAGTTCGAGCCGGACCGCGAGATCGCCTGGACGGTCCTCGGCAAGCTCCGCCCGCAGATCGGCCACGTCTACGGCTACCAGCTCGCACCGGCTGACGAGGGCACGCTGGTGACCTCGTACTACGACTGGTCGGACATCGACCCGGTGTGGCGCGAACGCGCGATCTTCCCGATCCTGTCCGAGGGCGCACTGCGGGCCACCCTCGGAATCCTGGACCGGACGGTGACCCGGGGCAGCTTCGCCGCATCGACCTGACCCGCCCGCGCGCCGACGGCACACAGCCCGGTGCCGCGGCACCTAGGTTGGACCGTGTGTGCGGTGGCCCGGCACTGTGTGCGGGTGCGGTGACGGTGACGGTGACGGTGGGCTTTACCCGGGCGCGTCTAGCCGGGCCAGGACCGTGGCCAACACCTCGGCGAACCCGTCGACCTGCGCGGGGGTCAGTCCGTCGAACACCAGCTGCCGGACGATCTCGACATGGCGGGGCACCGCCCGGGTGAGGGCCTGGCCGCCGAGCGGGGCGAGCACCAGGTAGGCCCCCCTGCCGTCGTCCTCGCACTCCTCGCGGTCGACCAGGCCGCGCTGCTCCATCCGCCGCACATGGTGCGACAGTCGGCTCTTCTCCCACTCGAGCGCGGCACTGAGCTCGAACGGCCGCATCCGCTGCTCCGGCGCCTCACTCAGCGCCACCAGCACGTCGAAGTCGGCCAGCGACAGGCCAGCGTCGGCCTGCAGCTCATGGTGCATCCGGGCCGTCAGGCGCGTCTGCATCCGCAGGTAGGCCCGCCAGGCGCGGTGCTGGCGCTCGTCGAGCCAACGGGTTTCGGTCACAGGCACTACTCTACCGGAATAGTTGACGTATCATCTATGTTGACGGCTGGTAGATGACGCATCAACCAGATGGTGTGGCACCCACCGCGAGAGGACCCGATATGAGCACGATGTCGCCGACCATCGACATCCGGCGCGCGCAGGACCGCTTCGCCACGAAGATCAGCTGGCTCGACTCCAAGCACTCCTTCTCCTTCGGCCACCAGTACGACGCCGACAACACCCACCACGGGCTGCTCCTGGTGAACAACGACGACACCGTGACGCCGGGCGCCGGGTTCGAGACCCACCCGCACCGGGACATGGAGATCGTCACCTGGGTGCTGCGCGGCTCCCTCGTGCACCAGGACTCCACCGGGCACTCCGGAATCATCTACCCCGGGCTCGCCCAGCGGATGAGCGCCGGGACCGGGATCCTACATTCCGAGAAGAACGACTCCTGGCGCCTCGAGGGCGACTCGCACAGCGATCCCGTGCACTTCGTGCAGATGTGGGTGGTGCCCGACGGCGCGGCGAAGACCCCCGGGTACGAGCAGCTGGAGATCACCGACGAGCGTCTGGGCTCGGGCCTCGTCCCGGTCGCCTCGGGTCTGCCCCAGCATGCCGGGGAGACGGCGATCCACATCGGCAACCGCTACGCGGCGCTGCACGCCGCGCGGCTCGCCCCGGGACAGTCCGTGGAACTGCCCGAGGCCCCATTCCTGCACTTGTTCGTACCGCGCGGCACCGTCACCCTCGAGGGTGCCGGAGAGCTCGTCGAGGGCGACGCGGTCCGCTTCACCGCCACCGGCGGACAGCGGGTCACCGCGACCGAGGCCGCCGAGGTGCTGGTGTGGGAGATGCACGCCACGCTCGCTGCCTGACCAGCCCGCCGACTAGCACTCCGCCCCCGCACTTTGCCGATCTCGACCACAGGGAGACCACGATGACCGCACCGGATACCGCCAGCATCGAGGCCGGGCGGGAGCGCCTGCGCAGCGAACACCTCCGCCCCACCGGGCAGCGGCCGCCGTCGGCCGCCCGCGGGTTGCACCACACCGCGTTGATCAGCAGCGACGTCGACCGCACCATCCGCTTCTACCAGGACGTGCTCGAGTTCCCGCTCACCGAACTGATCGAGAACAGGGACTACCCGGGTTCGTCGCATTTCTTCTTCGACATCGGCAACGGGAACCTGTTGGCGTTCTTCGACTTCCCGGGGCTCGACGTCGGCCCGTACGCCGAGGTCCTCGGCGGGCTGCACCACATCGCCATCAGTGTCGAACCCGGGCGGTGGGAGCAGTTGGTCGACAAGCTCGAGAATGCCGGCGTCGAGCACACCGTGCACAGCACGGTGTCGGTCTACTTCCGGGACCCGGACGGCGCCCGCATCGAGCTCATCGCCGACCCGCTCGGTGAGATGTACGGCGAAAAGGTGCTGTAGGAGGGTCCTGACTAATGCCGCTCGTCGCGAGCGGTGATCCAGTTGGCTGCATCGCAAGGCTCCGTCGTTCTCGGAGTGGCCGATACCGTTGTTGTAGCGGCCACTCCGAGAACGCCGCGGGGCGCCGACTGGGCGCCGCGCAGCAGAGCATGCATCGTTCAGGGCGCTCCCAGTGAGGCCGCGCCACGGACTGCCGAGGTGGTGGCTGAGCCGGACTGGCGTTGGTCTCGGTGACAAATGAACGCGCCAGGCTCGACACCAGACCGCCTTGTCGGTGACGCGGCGTTACCGACAGCGTCACAGCGGTGGTTGGTGCCCAAGTGCCAAAGTTCCCACGTCCGAGGATGTCCAGCCGCCCGGAGATCACTCGGCGTGATGCAGGCGGGCCTCCTCCAGATCGAGCTCCTGGCTGATCTCGATCAGGGTCCGCCGGGTGATCTCACCGTCGGCCTGCAACCGGCGCAGGGTGCGCCGCTGGGCGGCGAGCACGCGGATCTGGAGGTCGTGCTCCGCCGCCGCCGACGCCTCGCTGCCCGCCTCGTCCGGGTCCAACTCCCTGACCAGGTTGTCGCGGCGCACCTCGAGCACCTGCCGCATGGCTTCCAAACCCGGCGGTTCGTCCTTGTGGTCGGCGGCGAGGTCCTCGACCTCGCGCAGCGCGGCGTCGACCATCGTGCGCCGGGCACGCACGCCCTCGGTCCGTTCCCGTTCCGCCGGGCTGAGGTGCAGCCGGCGCAGCAGCACGGGCAGCGGCAGCACCTGGCCGACCAGGGTGGCCAGCACCACCACGACCGTGAGGAACAGCAGCAGGTCGCGGCGGATCAGCGGCTCGCCCTGTGGCGTGGCCAGCGGCAGCGACAACGCCACCGCCAGCGACACCGCCCCGCGCGGTCCGCACCAGCCGAGGACCAACCGCTCCGCCCGGCTCAACTCCCCGGATCGGACCCCGACCCGGGACACCAGCCCGGGTATCAGCAGCGCCCAGAGCAACCGGATCACCACGACCGCAACGACGATGCCGACCGTGGCCAACACCAGCGGGCCGATCGGGTAGTCGGCCACCGCGGCGACGATGTGCGGGACCTGGAACCCGAGCAGCACGAACAGGAACGCGACCAGGAGCAGGTTCAGCATCCGCCAGAACGTCTCCGTCTGCACCCGGGCCTTCGGTGCGATCACACCGCGACCCCGGACACCGAGCCAGACCGCGGCGGTCACCGTGGCCAGCACCCCGGAGGCGTGCAGCAGCTGAGCCGGCACGAAGGCCAGGTACGGGGTGGCCAGCGACCAGACGACCTGGCTGAGCGGGTCCCGGGTCCGTTCGCGCAGCCACGCCACCGCGATCCCGACGACGAGTCCGAGCCCGATCCCGCCGCCGACCTCGACGGCGATCCCGAGCAGCACCTGGGGGACCGTGGGCGGGGCACCGAGGTGGGACACCGCGATCGCGAACAGGGTCAACGCCACCCCGTCGTTGATCAGCCCCTCCCCCTCCAGCACGGTGACCAGCCGGCGGGGCACGCCGAGGCGCTGCAGCACGCTGGTGGCGGCCACCGGGTCGGGCGGGGCGATCGCCGCACCGAAGGCCAGCGCCGCGGCCCAGCCGATATCGGGGAAGACCAGCAGCAAGGTCCCCGCCGCGGCCACCGCGGTCGCCAGGACCAGACCCACCGACTGCCCCACGACCGGTACGACGTGTTCCACCGTCTCGCGCGGGTCACTGAAGAAGGCCGCGTAGTAGACCAGCGGCGGTAGGAACGCCAGCAGCACGACGTCCGGGGACAGCCGCACCTCGGGCAGCCCGGGCACCAGTCCGGCAGCTACCCCGATCAGTACGTACGCCGCCGCGTCCGGCACCCCGATCCGGCCCGCGAGCAGGCGGCCGACGAGCACCGCGACCGCGAGCGCGGCCGCGACGAGGAAAACTTGGCTCGGCACGACCTCGGGATTACCCGTTCCGCGCGGCGGCATGCCCGGACGCCGGGCAACAGTGCGCCAGGTCGCAACAGCACGCTCGCCACTACCCTGACCGGCAACACGCCGAACCCGATCTGGACCGCACCTATCCGAAGGGAACCGGGATGACCAGCGCGGACCTGTTGCTGGACGGCTTCGACCGCATCCAGATGCTGGTGCACGACGTGGTCGACGGCCTCACCGCCGACGACCTGACCGTGCGCCTCGACGACCGGGCGAACACCATCGGCTGGTTGGTGTGGCACCTCACCCGAGTGCAGGACGACCACATCGCGGGCGTGTCCGGCGACGAGCAGGTCTGGACCGCGAAGGGCTGGCACGACCGTTTCGGGCTGCCGTTCCGTCCCGGCTCGATCGGCTACGGGCACACCTCCGCCGAGGTCGCCGCGGTGCGCGTAGACCCTCCCGCGCTACTGACCCAGTACTACGACGCGGTGCACGAACAGACCGTCCGCTTCGTGCGGGACCTGCGTGACGACGACCTCGCCAGGGTGGTGGACGAGGCATGGGACCCGCCGGTGACGCTGGGGGTGCGGCTGGTCAGCGTGCTGTCCGACGACCTGCAGCACGCCGGGCAGGCCGCGTTCATCCGGGGCGTGCTGGCGCGTCGATAAGCCCGCCAGCCCGCCTGCCCAGCCCAGCCCGTCGGCCCAGCCCGCCAGTTCTCAGCCCGCCAGTTCTCAGCCCGCCAGTTCTCAGCCCGCCAGTTCTCAGCCCGCCGGGGCCGTCGAGAACGTCAGCTCGTCGTCGGCGACCGCGATCCGCACCTCGTCCCCACGGCTCAGCTCCCCGCCGAGCAGCATGGCGGACAGCCGGTTGCCGACCTCGTGCTGGATCGCCCGGCGCAGCGGCCGCGCCCCGAACTCGGGTTGGTGCCCGCGCCGGGCCAACCAGCTCAGCGCGGCCGGCTCGGTGTGCACCCGCACGCCCAGCTCGCCCACCCGCTGCCGCAGCTCGGCGAGCAGCAGCTCGGTGATCAGCCGCAGTTCGTCGTCACCGAGGCGGCGGAACACCACGATCTCGTCCACCCGGTTCAGGAACTCCGGCCGGAACGTCTCCTTCAGCTGGCTCATGACCTTGGCCCGGACCGTCTCGTCGTCACCGCGGTCGGTGGTGCCGCCGAAACCCAGGGACGTGGTGCTGGCGATCGCCTCCGAGCCGACGTTGCTGGTCATGATGACGACCGCGTTGCGGAAGTTGACGGTACGGCCGTGGCCGTCGGTCAGCCGGCCGTCGTCGAGAACCTGCAACAGGGTGTGGAAGACGTCCGGGTGGGCCTTCTCCATCTCGTCCAGCAGAACCACGGAGTACGGGCGCCGCCGGACCTGCTCGGTGAGCTGACCGGCATCGTCGTAGCCGAGGTAGCCGGGCGGGGCACCCACCAGCCGGTTGACCGTGTGCCGCTCGGTGTACTCGCTCATGTCGATCCGCACGAGCCGGGCCTCGTCGCCGAACAGACTCGCCGCCAGCGCCTTGGCCAGCTCGGTCTTGCCCACCCCGGTCGGCCCAAGGAACAGGAAGCTGCCGACCGGCCGGGCCGGATCGGCCACGCCGGCCCTGGACCGCCGGACCGCCTCCGCGACGACCCGCACCGCTTCGTCCTGGCCGACCACCCTGGCGTGCAGGTCGTCCCCGAGACGGACCAGCCGGTCCCGCTCGGCCTCGGTGAGCGCGGCGGCCGGGATACCGGTGGACCGGGCCACGATCTCGGCGATCTCCACCGCGCCCACCTCGGGTACGCCGTCGCCGCCGCTCCCGCGCGCCGAGTCGGCCTCCCTGCGCAGCTCACCGAGCTGGTCGCGGACGGTACTGGCCCGCTCGTAGTCCTCGGCCGCCACCGCCTCGCCCTTGTCCCGCTCGAGCTCCGCGACGCGGCGCTCCAGCTCACGGACGTCGTTCGCCGGCCCCCTGACCCGCAGCCGCACCCGGGCGCCGGCCTGGTCGAGCAGGTCGACCGCCTTGTCCGGCAGGAAGCGGTCGGTCAGGTAGCGATCGGCGAGCGAGGCCGCGGCCTGGACCGCGGCGTCGGTGTAGCGCACCTGGTGGTGGGCCTCGTACCGGTCGCGCAGGCCGGTCAGGATGTGAACCGAGTCCGCCACCGACGGCTCCGGCACCAGGATCGGCTGGAAGCGGCGTTCCAGGGCGGCGTCGCGCTCGATCTTGCGGCGGTACTCGTCGAGCGTCGTGGCACCGATGACGTGCAGCTCGCCCCGGGCCAGCGCCGGCTTGAGCATGTTGCTCGCGTCCATCCCGCCGCCGTCGCTCCCGGCGCCGGCCCCGACCACGGTGTGCAGCTCGTCGATGAACACGATCAGCTCGTCGGCGTTGACCCGGATCTCGTCGATGACCTGGGTGATGCGCTCCTCGAAGTCACCGCGGTAGCGGGTGCCGGCCACCATGGTGGACAGCTGCAGCGACACCACCCGGCGCCCGGCCAGCGCGGCGGGCACGTCCCCGTCCACGATGCGCTGGGCGATCCCCTCCACGATGGCCGTCTTGCCGACGCCGGCCTCGCCGATCAGCACCGGGTTGTTCTTGGTCCGCCGCGCCAGCACCTCGACGGTCTGCTCGATCTCGCTGTCCCGCCCGATCACCGGGTCCAGCCGCCCCGCCCGGGCGGCCGCCGTCAGGTCGATAGAGAACGAGTCCAGCGTCGAGATCTGGGGCGCCCCGCCGGCCCGCTGGTTCGTCCCGACCTGGGGGGCGGCCCGCGTCTCCAGCTCGGCCGCGGCGCGCTGCAACCCGTCCGGGGTGACGCCGAAGGTGCGCAGCAGCTGTCCGGCCGGCGACTCCTCGTTTGTGCTGAGCGCCAGCAGGACGTGGTCCGGCCCGATGAACTCCGACCCCAGTGCCTGGGCGACGTGGTGGGCGTCCAGCAGCGCCCGTTTGGCCGCCGGGGTCAGGGTGGGCATGTTCTCGGCCACCGGGCCGCCCGGGGTGAGCTCGTGGACCTGGCGGGCCAGCTCGTCGGGGTCGGCGCCGGCCACCCGCAGCAGCTCCGCGAGCAGGCTGATGCGGGTGGACGCCCACAGCAGGTGCTCGGCCCCGAGGTCGATCCCGCCCCGGGTGGCGACGAACTCGGCGGCCGCGGCCACCATCGCCTTCGTCGGCGCCGACATCAGCCGCGCGATGTCCACCTGGTAGGTCAGCCGGCGGGGATCGCCGGGCTCGCCGCCGAAGAAGTGTGCGATGAAGTCATCGAAGGACTCCGGCTCGGAGCCGAATCCGGCCGTCATCGCACCCACTCCCCGACCGGATCGCTGGGCCTGCGCCGTGGTCGCCTGATGTCCTCGATCACGCGGGTTGGTTACCCACGGCGGACCCGCCGCAACCGGAATTCGAGCACCCCGGGTGTCCGGCGCCGTCCCCGCTACGGCGCGTCGAGCCAGTGCTCGGGCGCGTCGCCGTACTCGCCGCGCAACGCCGGCAACAGCTCCTCGCGCGCGTAGTCCAGGAACTCCGGCTGCGTCTCCCCGCCGATCTGCACCAGGGCGACGTGGCTGAACCCCGCCTCCGCCCATGGCCGCAGGGCCTCAACGTGCTGTTTCGTGTCGGGTCCGCAGGAGATCGACGCGGCCACGTCCTCGGGCCGGACGAACTGGGTCGCGGCGGCGAAACCCGACGGTCCCGGCAGCTCCGCGTTGACCTTCCACCCGCCGGCGAACCAGCGGAACTGCTCGTGCGCCCGACGGACCGCCTCATCCTTGTCGGGGTCCCAGCAGATCGGCTGCTGGCCGATCTTCGGAACCCGTTTCGACGTTGCCGCGTCGAACCGGCCGACCAGGTCCCGCTCCGGCTGGACCGCGATCATCGCGTCGGCGTCCGCCGCGAACAGGCCGATGCTCTGCGCGCCACTGACCGCGACGCCGATCGGCACCCGCGACTCGGGCAGGTCGTAGAGCCGTGCCGAGTCGACCCGGAAGTGGTCACCGACGAAGTTCACGTCCGTGCCGTCCAGCAGGGCCCGGATGATGGTCACCGCCTCGCCGAACATCTCGTGCCGGACGTTGACCGGCGGCCAGCCCTGGCCGACGACGTGCTCGTTCAGGTTCTCCCCGGAGCCGAGACCCAGCAGGAAACGGCCGTCCGCGAGCAGGGACAGCGTCGCGGCCTTCTGCGCCACGACGGCCGGGTGGTACCGCATGATCGGACAGGTCACGTAGGTCATCAGCCCGATCCGCTCGGTGCTCGCGGCGACCGCGCCGAGCACCGACCAGGCATACGGCGCATGCCCCTGTTCCTCCAGCCAGGGGAAGTAGTGGTCGCTGCTGACCGCGAAGTCGAAACCGGCGCGCTCCGCCCCGACCGCGTCCGCGACCAGGCCCTTCGGACCACGCTGCTCGGTCATCAAGGTGTATCCCATTGCCACCATTCCGGGCCTCTACCCGTCGAGGCGGCGCTCAAACCGCCCCGGGCACCAATGTGAGCCGGTGCACCGGGCGGGTTTGACGGGCCCGGTCCGGGGCAACCGGTACCCCATGGTGGATACCGCGGTGGTCGACGTCGACGGCACTCTGATCGATTCGAACTACCAGCACGCGCTCGCCTGGTACCGCGCGTTTCGGCACTACGGTCTGACTCTGCCGGTGTGGCGGCTGCACCGGGCGATCGGCATGGGCGGCGACCAGCTCGTCGGGTCCGTCGCCGGTGACGAGGTCGAGGAGCGGCTGGGCGACGAACTGCGGGCGCGCTGGTCGGCGGAGTTCGACCCGATGCTGCACGAGGTGCAGCCCTTCGACGGTGCGAGGGAGCTACTGGTCGAGCTGCGGGACCGCGGTGTCACCGTGGTGCTGGCCAGCTCCGGCAAACCCGAGCACGTCGACCACTACCTGGAGCTCATCGACGGCAAGTCGGTGGCGCACGGCTGGACGACGTCCGGCGACGTGGACCGCACCAAGCCCGCTCCGGACCTGCTGCAGGTTGCCCTGCGCAAGGCCGGCGGGGACTCCCCGGTGATGGTCGGGGACTCGGTCTGGGACTTCGCCGCCGCGCGCCGGGCCGGCTATCCCGGCTACGCGCTGCGCACCGGCGGGTTCTCCGAGCAGGAGCTGCTCGAGGCGGGCGCGGCGGCGGTCTACGACTCGCTGACCGAGCTGCGCGAGAACCTGGACGAGGTCCTCACCGCGCACCGATGACTCACTGACGAAGCGCGTCGATCTTGGCCTGGATCGTCCTGCGGTTCTTCGTCCTGGCCTCGTAGGCGGCCACCGTGGCGAGCTCGACCTCGGACAGTCCACGGAGGCGCCGGTTGATCTCCTGGACGGTCAGCTCGTCGTAGTTCTCGATCGGCAGGTCCGCCGCGCCGGGCACCGGCCCCTCGGCATCGGCGCCACCGGGGACGTCGCGGACCCGGTCGGTCGCCCCGCCACCGATGTTCGTGTCGATGTCCGTGTCGTTCTCCGTGTCGTTCTCCGTGTCGTTTCCTGTGCCGCGGGCGCCGAGCCGCTGCAGCAGCGCGGGGAAGGCCTCGGCCAGCTGGCGGGTGAAGTTGGCCTGGGCGTGGGCGAACTCCCGGATCCAGTCCGAGCCGCGGTCCCCGGCCGCCTCCTGCGCCTCGGCCAGGTTCTCCAGCATTCGCTCGTAGGCCCTGATGGACTCCTCGCCACCCTGCTTGGCGGACTTCACGATTCGATCGTTGAGCTCCCTGATCCGCTCGACGGCCGACTCGACCCTGGTGCTCGACTTCCCCGACTGGCTCGACATCTCTGTCCCTCCGTCAACGGGCCGTTGGTCTACTCGGCCGGTACCAGTGGAGCCGCCCGAACGAGCGGGCGCACGCGGGATGACCCGAACGGATGCCCGAGGAGAAGGATTAGATCCGGCCAGGGGGGATATACGGGACCATGTGGGCCGTAGGCATCGTTCCGATACTCGTCCTGGTCGTACCGCTCGGCCTGCAGGTCGTCGAAGCTCACTGGGTCGAGCATCGCGGGGGTGTCCTACCCGGTACGCGCAAGCCTGAGAAGTCGCTCTCGGTGGTCGCCCCGCCGCGGCCGGAACGGCGCGGCGCCGCCCCGGCGCGCACGCCCAGGCCCACTCCCGAGCGGCCCTCGATATCCATGGCCGGGGCCTGACCCGTCAGTCGGCGTCCGTCAGTCAGGGTGTCAGTCGGGGTCCGTCAGTCACCGGTCCGTCAGCAGCACGGCTCTGCGACCGACCACGTGCCGTTGGCCTGGGCCTCCGCGAGGTCGATCCGGGCCGCGGTGTCGGCCGCGGCCCACAGCTCGGCGCTGTCCCTGGGCCAACCCACCGGCTCGACAGCTCCGTTCTGGCCGGGCGGCAGCGTGTGCAACAACTCTCCGAGGTTGCCGGGCAGCAGCCGCCCCAGCGGGCCCAGCAGGTGGGCAGGCAGTCGGGTGCCGAGAACCGCCAACGTCGCGCGCACCGCGCGCTCGGTCTCCTCCGGCGAATCCAACCCACCGAGTCGCCGCACGTCCGCGAGGAACTCGTCCTCAGTCATCTCGGCCACCTTCCCCCTCGGCCCCCGCGACGGGCCCGATCCCAAGTACCCGGGCACGCGCCGGGTACACATGGGTTGCTGAGAAATGCTCATGCCGGGCTCGGGTGGCGGTGCGCGCGGACTGTCAGTCCGGTAGCGCCCGCTCGAGCTGAGCCTTGCTCATCTTCGAACGACCCTTCACCCCGTGGCGCTTCGCGTCCTGGTACAGCTGCTCCTTCGTGCGGCCGCCCGAGCCGGAGTGGGAACGCTTGCCACCGCGCCGCTGCGGGGAGATGTCCTCGGTGGAGGTCCGGCTGGCCTGGTCGGACTCGCCCGCCTGCGCCCGGTTCTTGTTCACCGTGCGGGCCGCGATCTCTTCGGCGCGCCCCTCCCCGGTCCCCCGTTGCACCTGGGAGTCCTTGATGTGCTCGTACTGCCGCTCGCGCTTCTTGCTCCATGCCTGCTGAGGCACCAGCTTCCTCCGCTCATGATGGTTCCGCCGCCGGGCCGTCGGCGGGCGGCTCGTCGGCCAGGTCCTGCTCGAACGCCGGCGCGGTCGGGTCGTCGTCCTCCGACCGGACCTGGTCCACCCGGTGGCCGAGGACCCGCTCCTCGAGCTGGTCCACGGTCTTTTCGAGGTTGATCGGCCGCTCCGCCGCGGCCGTATCGCCCTGGTCGCCGTCGCGTTGTCGCTGCTCAGCCACGGGACGGTCCGTTCGCGGCGAACTCCTCGACGAGCGCGGCACAGAACGCCGGCAGGTCATCCGGATTCCGGCTGCTCACCAGGCCCTGGTCGGTGACGACCTGCTCGTCGACCCAGTCCGCGCCGGCGTTGCGCAGGTCCGTCGCCAGGCTCGGCCACGAGGTGATCCGGCGGCCGCGCACCACGTCCGCCTCGATCAGCGTCCACGGGCCGTGGCAGATGACGGCAACCGGTTTGCCCTGGTCGAAGAAACCGCGGGTGAAGCTCACCGCGTCCGGCTCGGTACGCAGGAAGTCGGGGTTGGCCACCCCGCCCGGAAGCACCAGCGCGTCGTAGTCCGCCCCGCTGACGTCCGAGACCACCTGGTCGACGGTGAACGTGTCGGCCTTGTCCAGGTGGTTGAAGCCCTGAGCCTCACCGGAGGCGGTACTGACCAGCTCCGGCGTCCCGCCGGCCTCGGCGACCGCCTTCCACGGCTCGGTCAGCTCGACCTGCTCGAAACCCTCGGGGGCAACCAGGAAGGCAACCTTGCGACCCCGCAGGGTCTGTGTCGAATTGGTCATGGATTCGACTACCCGGCGCCCCGGGAGACAAACCCACCCGGTCCGGGGCGCCCCCGACCTCGGCTCAGCTAATCGCCGCCGCCTCCCGCATGACCGGCGCGCATCTGGGTATCCATCCGGCATGGTTGAGCACAGCGCGGCTGAGAAATCCGGCGCGCCCCGGCCGCCCTGGGCCGGCGGCAGCGGATCGGACGACATCACCCAACTCATTCTCGATGACCACGAGCACTTCCGGCGGGCCTTCGCGCGGCTGGATGACCTGCAGGCCGAGGAGTCGCTGCCGGCGGCGGACCTGTCCGAGGTGTGGGACCCGCTCGCGGACCTGCTGGACGTGCACGCCATCGCCGAGGAGGAGATCTTCTACCCGCAGCTGCTGCGCAAGGGAGCCGATGCGCGGGACGAGACGCTCGACGCGATCGGGGACCACAACGACATCCGGGACGCCGTGCACGACGCTGCCCGCCGGCCGGTGGGCAGCCAGGACTGGTGGGCGGCAGTCGGCAGGGCACGGGTCGCCAACGACGAACACATGGCCGAGGAGGAGCGCGAGGGCCTTGCCGACTTCCGTCAGCACGCCACCCTCGGGCTGCGCGAGTCACTGGGCCGCCGGTTCCGCCAGTTCATGGCCGAGCACCACGACGCCCGCGACCTGGACACCTCCGACAAGGACCCACAGCGCTACGTCGACTCACGGGTCGCACCCGACCAGGGACCCAGGTCGACCACCACTTCCCGAGCCGACAACTCCCTCGGCATCGGCAGTCTGAAAGGACGCTGACCATGGACCACCTCCTGCGCGACATCGCCCCGATCCCCACCGGTGCGTGGGCACAGATCGACGACGAGGCCCGTGAGCGGCTCGTCCCGCTGCTCGCCGCGCGCCGGGTCGTCGACTGGACCGGTCCGGGTGGCTGGGAGCACTCGGCCGTCAGCTTGGGACGCACCCAGCAGCTGAGCGGGCCGCCCGGTACCGATGGCGGCACCGTGCGCACCCGGCAACGCCGGGTACGGCCGTTGGCCGAGGTCAGGGTGCCGTTCACGGTCAGTCGCGACGAGATCGACAACGCCGAGCGCGGCGCGCGCGACCTCGAGTTCGACGACCTGGACCGGGCCGCGCGCCAGGCCGCCGAGATCGAGAACCGGGCGGTGTTCCACGGCTGGCCGGACGCCGACATCGAGGGCATCATCGCGGCCGCGCCGGCACCCAACGTCAAGCTCGGCGCGGACACCCACAGCTACCCCGGGGTCGTCGCGGGCGCGGTCGACCGGCTGCGGCTGGCGGGCGTCGAAGGGCCTTACGCCCTCGCCGTCGGGCCGGACGCCTACACCCGCATCATCGAGACCACCGAGGACACCGGCTACCTGCTGCTCGACCACCTCACCAAGATCCTCGGCGGCAACGTGGTCTGGACCCCGGGGCTGGACAGCGCGGTGGTGCTCAGCCAGCGCGGTGACGACTTCCACCTCAACGTCGGCCAGGACATCTCCATCGGCTACAGCCACCACGACGCCGACACGGTGTACCTCTACCTCGAAGAGAGCTTCACCTTCCAGGTCACCGAGCCCGACGCGGCCATCGCGCTCACCAGCTGACCGACCCCTCCCGGCCGTCCTGGTAGGTTGCCGCTCGCTGAACAGTTGGTTGCCGCTACCCACTGTTCATCCAGGCCGCCGAGATCATCGCCGACGCGGCCGACCAGCTCGCCACGCTGGTCGCCGCCGAACCACCCAACCGGGAGGCGATCGCCAAGCAGATCAAGGAGCTGGAGACCGAGGGCGACGAGCTCACCCACCAGATCCTGATCAAGCTCAAGGGCACGCGTTCGCCGCCGAGGTCACCGCGTCCAGCCTGCTGTACGTCAGCGCGTTCGTCTTCGCCGCGCCGATCTCGACAACCCAGACGATGACCTCCGCGGTACTCGGGGTGGGTGCGACCAAGAGACGCTCCGCGGTGCGCTGGGGGGGTGGCCGGGAACATCGCGATCGGCTGGGTCCTCACCATCCCGATGGCCGCCGCGGCCGCCGCGCTCGTCTATCTGGCGGTGCACGCCGTCGTCGGCTGACGGGGACGGACCGACCCGGGTCAGTCGGGCAGCAGCTTGCCGAGCGGACCGAGGTCGAGGTTGAGGTCGCCCGGTTCGAGGCCGAAGTGCTCACGCAACTCGGCCATCGCGTCCTCCAGGTGCATCAGCCCCACCCCGAGCTCCTCGACGGTCTCCTCCGGCAGGTCACCCGCGTCGATCCGCCTGATCGCCTGTCGCTCCATGAGCTGGCGGAGCAGCTCCACGACGGTGAGCACCAAGCGGCCCAGGTCCCGCCCGACCGAGTCCGGGTCCGCGTCGATCCGGTGCGGCAGCTCGGTCACGGGCGCGCGGCCAACGTCGACACCGAGCTGATCAGGGCGCGCAGCGAGAGGTGCACCAGGTCGACGCCGGCCAGCGAGATGGTCACCTCGCCGGTGAGCACGACTCCCCCGGCCAGCAGGCGGTCCAGCAGGTCGACCAGCGCGATCTCCTCGCCGGGTCGCCCCGGCCACGGCTGGGCGGGCATCGGCTGGGCGGGCACCGGCCGGGCTCCGTTCGGTTGGGTGGTCACGGTTGGCTGACCTCGGCGAACGAGTAGGGCGCCCACGGCCCGGTCAGCTCGACCCGCAGGTCCGGCGACTCGAACCGGGCGGCGGCCGCGCGCAGGCTCTCCGCGTCCACCGCGGCGACCAGGTATGCGGCGTTGAGCGCCATGGGTTCGGTGCGCCCGGACAGCCGAGGGTCCTGCGGCGGGTACACCCTGGCGGCGACCGAGTGCCCGGTCAGTACATCGTGCAACCGCCGCGCGAGGTCCGCCCCGGCCTGGACGGCCTGCCGCGCCCGGTCCCGCTGGCCGCGCTTGCGCATCAGGTAGGCGGTGCCCGGTCCGCCCGCCGACTCCGCCGGGCCCTGCGGCGCATCCGGGGGTCCGACGGGCATGGCGTACGCCTTGACCCCCCACTCCTCCCGGCCCCGGACCCGCTCGAGCACCTCGGTGAACTCCGGCCGGTTCGCCTCGAGCAGCTCGGCGACGCCACGCTCGTCCCACAGGATCGTCGCCATCCGCAGCGGCGCCACCGGGGTCTGCCGGGCGATCGTGTCGATCACCTGGTGGTGCGCCCTCGCGGTCTGCTCCAGCCAGTCCAGGTCCTCGAGATTGGCCCGCAGCGACTCCGCGTCGAAGCGATCCCGGTCGACCAGGCTGACCACAGCCGCCAACTCACCCCGCTCGACGGTCGTCACGGCCGTCCCGTCTACGCCGGGGCACACCTCGAGGTGCCGTGGCGGGGCGTCGACGATCGCGTACACGTAGCACAGCGGGCCGCCGGTCACCGGTCCGTCTCCGCCCTGCGCGACCGCGCCCCGTCCAGCTCGGCCGGCGCGGCGGCTTCGAGCGCTTCGATGCGCTCGCGCAGCGCCTTGTTCTCCCCGGCCAGGTCACGCTGCTTAGAACTGAGCGACGGATCGCGCTCCCACCAGTCGATGCCGATCTCGCGCGCCTTGTCCACCGAGGCGATGAGCAGTCGGATCTTGATCGTCAGCAGCTCGATGTCGAGCAGGTTCACCCGGATGTCGCCCGCGATCACAATGCCCTTGTCGAGCACCCGTTCCAGGATGTCGGCCAGGTTCGCGGTCTGTTGCCGGGCGGGCGGCCCGGCGGTGTTGGAGGTCACGAGTCCGTCTGGAAGTGGCATCTCAGTTCTCCTGGACCCGACCGCGCAGGTAGCGCCGGGTCCGCCGGTAGGAGACCAGCTCGCCGTGCTCGTCGAGCTCCGCCTCGTAGATGGCCAGGATGTCCGCGGTGTCCGGGATGCGATGGGTCTCCACCAGTTCCACGGCGACACACCAGCCGTCCTCCCGCCGCTGGATGGACACGATGTTGTCCGGCGTGCGTCCGGTCAGTTCCGCGATCTCCCGGATCGCCCTCTTGGCGGCCGCGGCCGCCGATCGGACCTGCCCGTTGCGGCCGGCGGACGGCTGTGCCCGCTCAGCCCGCTCGGTCGGCTCCGTTCGGTCGGTCGGCTCCCGCCGCCGGGTCGGTGCGCGGCGCTGAGCCGGCTCACGGCGCTGAGCCGGCTCACGGCGCTCAGGCGGGTCACGGCGCGACCGCCGCGGTCGTGGGACCGGCTCAGTGTCGTCGGCGTCGCCAGTACGGTCAGCCGCCACCGCGATCGCTCCCCGGGGGCGGGCGGGCCGGGCCGTGCATCAGACGGGCGAGCAGCTCGTCCTCCACCGCCGCGCACTCCGATTCGGACAGCTCACCGGAGCGGCGTGCCTCGTCGACCAACTCGAGTTGACGGCGGATCTCGGCGGGGTCGTAGTACTGCTGCTCCGCGTGGTCCCGGATCAGCTCCGACACCCACAACACTCCGCGCAACGGTGCGAGCGGCAGCGTCAGCAGCCCGGTGAGCACTCCCATCGCCTCTCACCCCGCCGCGGCGACGAAGTCGTACGGAGCGACCGGGCCGATCAGCCGGAACCTGACGGTGCCGGCCAGGTCCGTGCCGAGCTGGTCCACCGCATGCTCGAACTCGTGCAGGCGATCCCTGGGCACCAGGAACGCGGAGTCGAGGACCTGCTCGGGATCGGTGGACGGGCGAGCGACCGCCGCCGCGGCCTGTGCGCTCAGCATCTCGTGCATCCGGCCGCCCTCGCGCCGGGCCCGCTCCTCGATCGCGCCCACCACCAGCTCTCCCAACCTCATCCGATCCTCGTAGGACGCCTCCTCCGGCACCCCGTGCACCCGTTCGCGCAGCTCGGCGATCTCCGGGTCGGCCACCACGACCTCGCGGAGCACAACCTCGCGCTCGTAGCGGCCCTTGACCGAGTACTGGACGTGTCCGTCGAGGTCGGCGATCGCGGCGTCCAGCTCAGCCAGGTGCGGTGCGAGCAGCTCGTCCACGACCGCCGGCCGTTCGATGACGCTCCCGAACCGCATCGGCAGCACCGTCACCTCGGCCGCGACCGTGTCGACCACCCTCTCGTGGGCGAACAGGTCCTCGCGGGTACCGAGCGGGCGGCCGGTGGGGGCCGCGCTGACCAGCGCACCGAGTCCCTCGTGCGCCACCAGTTCGACCGGCGCCCCGCCGAGGCCGTCGAGCCCGGCCGGGACGGCGAGATCCGCCCGTACCAGTCCGTATACGTAGGTGGGGCTCACCGTTCACGCTCCCTGCTGCGCTCGCGCGGGCGCGGGCGACGACGCGGCTGTTCCGCCGGTTCCTCGTCCTCCTCGTCGTCGTCACCACCCCCCAGCAGCTGGCCGACCTTGTCGGCGGCGGCGTCGAGCACCCCGCCGGTCTTTCCCTTGGCGCCGCTCTCGGTGATGCCCTGCATCATCTCCGGCAGGTCCTTGCCGCCCTTGCCCTTGCCGTACAGGTCCAGCCGGTTGGTGGCTTCGGCGAACCGCAGGAACGTGTCCACGCTGGCCACCACGATCCGCGCGTCGATGGTCAGGATCTCGATCCCGACCAGTGACACCCGCACGAACACGTCGATGACCAGGCCCTTGTCCAGGATCATCTCGACGACATCGGCCAGTCCGGAGGATCCGCCGCCGGTGTAGCGCTCGACGCCGCCGCTGGCGCCGCCGCGTTGGCTGGCAACAGTCATCGACGCTCACCGCCCCTGTCGCGTACCGCCGCCGGCGCGGGCGGCCCGGCGCCGGGCCGGCCGGCCGTTGCGCCGCTCCTTCTCGGGCTCGTCGTCCGCGGGCTCGGCGACGTCCTCGTCCTGTTCCCGCTCGTCGTCATCGTCGCTCTGGTCCCCCCGGTCATCCGCGTCGTCGTACTCGTCTTCCTCGTCGACGTCGTCGTACTCGTCGTCGTACTGGTCCTCGTCCTCGTACTCGCCTTCAGCGTCGTCCTCCTCGTAGGCGTCCTCGGCCTCGTCGGCCTCGTCGGCCTCGTCGACCCGGTCGCCGTCATCGGCGCCGTCGACCTGTTCGTCGTCCGGGCCGCCGGTCTGCTCCTCCTCGTCCCGCAGCGCGTCCTCGTGGGAGCGCACCACCTCGCTGTCGCGGATCTCGCCGCGCCAACCCTCGATCTCGTCCTGATGCAGAATCGCGTTCGCCATTGCGTTGCGACGGAAATGCTTGAATTCAAGCCGGGTGCGCCGGCCCTGTGCCCGCCAGATATTTCCGGTCCTCTCGAAGAGGCCCTGCGGGTAGTACTCCAACACCAGCAGCACGCGCGTCAGGTTCGGGCCCAACTCGGTGAAGCTCACCGCACCATTCACATGACCCTTGGCACCTTTGGAGCGCCACACGATGTGCGAGTCGGGAACCTGCTCGAGGATGGTCGCTTCCCAGCTCCGGTTGGACCAGAAGATCTGAGCTTTCCAGTTGACCTTCTCATCTGCCGCCTGCTCGACGCTCTTGACCTTCTTCATGTAGCCGGGAAAGTCTTCGAACTGCGTCCACAGGTCGTAGGTGACCCGCAGCGGCAGGCCGATGTCGATCTCTTCGACAATGTTGGTGACCTTCAGCTTCTTCCCGCTCCCGCCGCCACCGCCGCCGAACATGCCCTTGACCTTCTCCTTCAGGCCGGTCAGTCCCGCGCTGACCGCGGACCGGACCGGCGAGTCCCCCTCCGCCAGCGACTTGCCCCCGCTCAATGCGGCCGACAGCCCGGGACCCCCGTCCTTGGCGACGTCACCCAACCGGTCCGCGAGGCCGCCGACCCGGTCGGTCGCGGCCTGCGCGGCGCGCTGCACCAACAACCCGAGCAGCTTCTGTCCGGCGTCACGCAGCGCGTCGCCCGGTGAGGCGTCGTTGAGCGTCTCGGCCGTCTCGGCCGTCTTGCCCGTCGCGGTCACCGTTCGCTCCGGCTACCGCGCGAAGCCCGGCCGGTCGTCGACTTCGCCCCCGACCGGGCCGCGCCGACCGTGCGGGTCGCAGCGGCCCCAGCGGCCCGACGCTTCGGCGTCGCGTTGCCGGTGGATGCCGCTTTGCTCGTGGTGGATGTCCGCCCCGACGACGAGCTGCTCCGTGTTGACGTGCGGTTTCGCGAGCTGTTGGCGGACGCGGAACGGGAGCGGGCGCCGGACTTGGCCGGGGCGCGTTCGGTCTCCTCGTCAGTGTCCGCACCGTCGTCCGGGGCGTCGTCCACCTCGCCGTCGGAGGCTTCGTTGGCCGGAACCTCGGTGTCGGCGACCGCCTCGTCCTCGTCCTCGGCCTCGTCGTCGGCCTCGACCGGCTCGGCGTCCTCGGCGTCCTCGGCGGCTCTGCGCCCCTTGCGTCGCGGCCGGACGGCGCTGAGCCGCTCCGGGTCCGCGAACGACTCGACCCGATCGGAGACGCGGTCGGTCAGTGACCCGATCTGCCGGGCGGCGACCGCCATCACGGCGTCCTTGCCGGCGTCCACCAGTCGCCCGGTGAGCTGGTCGCGCAGCGCCGCGAGCTCGGGGGAACTACCCAGGAGCTTCGCGCCCTGACCCAATAACTGCCCCGGCCCGCCGGCCTGCCGGCCCGCCGCCATCCCACCCAGCATCAGCGCGAGCTTCATCTTCTTCGTCCGTCCGAGGAAATAGCCGCCGGCGACGCCGATGGCCACTCGTGCTCCGCATTTCATGAGATCTCCTGGAGTCGGTTCAAGTCGGTAACACACAATCCCGCCGGGCCAGCCCGACCGGCCGCCACACTCCGCGAGGCAGCCACTGACCCGTCCCGTAGTGATTACCCCCGAAAACATGACGCACGCCACAGCCGACCAAGTTCGCCCACAATTGGGCCGAGCGGCCTAGATGGTTAGACCGTTCATCCCTACGGGTTCAATCATGGAAATCGCAATGGGACGACACCCGGTATCCATCGGTAAATGAGGCAGAGCCGCAAACGGAACACCTCTCAGCACCCGACAATTGCCGGCGCCATCGAGCCCCTCGCGAGCTAAACGCCATCCCGAGCCGCGACACGCGGTGATCACCAGCAGCGAGCTCGCGCGGCGGATGGAGCAGATCCAGTACGACCTGGACGAGGGTCCCTGCTTGACCTGCCTGCGCGACAACAGCGATGTCGAGGTCAGCGACATCGTCACCGATCCACGATGGGCCGCGTTCAGCCGTTGCGGCCGGACCGAGGGCGTCGGCGCCAGTCTGTCGGTCCCGCTCCGCGCGGCCGGGCGGGCGATCGGGGCGTTGACCCTCTACGCGCGCGAGGCGGGGCGTTCGCCGACAGCGACCGGACCCGCGCCGGGGACTTCGCCGTGCAGTCCGCCGGGGCGGTCGTCCTGGCCTCCCGGCTCGCCGAGAGCGAGCAACGCGGCCGCCACCTGGAGAACGCGCTCACCTCGCGCACCACGATCGACCAGGCCCTCGGCATCGTCATGGGTGGCCCGGGACCGTCACCCGCCGCATGAGGATTAGAGCGACACGTGTCGGGTACGCCATTCCACATGACCGAGACCAATGGAGCGGGCGACCTGCGGGAACTCCCCACGGGCGAGCTGGTCAGCCTGCTGTCGAAACAGGTGTCCCGCCTGGCGCAGTACGAGCTGCGGCTGGCACAGCTCGAACTTCAACAGAAGGGCAAGCGCGCCGGGGTCGGCGCCGGCCTGGCCGGCGCCGGCAGCGTGCTGGGACTGTTCGGACTGGCGGCGCTGCTCGCCGCCGCGATCGCCGCACTGGCCCTGGTACTGCCCGTCTGGGCGAGTGCGCTGATCGTCGGGGCCGTCCTCCTGGTGGTGGCGGGAGTGTTGGCGTTGCTCGGAACAAGGAAGCTGAAGAGTGGGGTGCCGCCGATTCCGGAGCAGGCCATCACCAACCTCCAGCGCGACGCCCGAGCTGTGAAGGAGAGTGGCCGACGTGAGTCCTGACAGTTCCCCGAAGGCCGGCCCGGCGGCGACGGATCCCGAACAGCTGCGCCACGACATCGAGTCGACCCGGAACGCGCTGGCGGACACCGTGGAGGCGCTGGCCTTCAAGGCGGACATCAAGGCCCGCTCGCAGGACCGGGCGCGGGAGCTGCAGACGCAGCTCACCGAGAAGGCGCGGGAGGTCCGCGCCCAGGCCGGCACCAGGGTCCCACGCACGTCCGAGGACGCGCGTGAGCAGGCCCGCCAGCTGGGGGGCGCCCTGCGGGAGCGACCGGGGGTGGCAGTCACCGTGGTCCTCGCCGTACTCGGGCTACTGATCGTGCGCGGTCGGCGGCGCCGGAAGAAGGTCGGGCCATGACACTGCTCTACAAGCCGCTCGGCCTGCTGGTCAGTGTGCTCGGCGGCATCCTCGCCAGCATGGTGTTCGACCGCGTCTGGGCCCGCGTCTCCGATGACGAGGAAGTACCGCCCGCCACCTCCGCCCGGCATTCCACCCGCGAGGTGCTGTTCGCCGCCGCATTGCAGGGCGCGATCTTCGGCACCGTGAAGGCGGCGGTCGACCGAGCCGGTGCCAAGGGCTACAAGAAGATCACCGGCACCGACCCGGGGCAGTAGCGGCACCAGTCCCCCGGGTGACCAGCGCAAGTAGGTAGGCCTGCAGCGTGTCAAGATGCACAGCTGTGAGACACATCCTGTTTACGACCATGTTAACGGGGTATTCCTTTTTCTGATCTTCGGAGCTGTCGTACAGCTCGGATCTGGACTAAGGAGCAGGTGACCCTGAAGTGAGCAGTAACGGGGAAAGTACGTGTTCGTTCGAGCGCCGGCAGGACCAACTGGTGGTCGGCGGGGAGATCACCGATGAGATCGCGGGCCAGTTCGCCGCCGCCCTGCACACGGCCGGCGTGGACGGCGTCGTGACCATCAACATGGCCGGCGTGACGCTGCTCGCGCCATCCGGTGCCATCGCGCTGCAGCGGGCCGCCGGGTACTGGCACGAGCAGGGCGCGCAGCTCGTGCTGGTCGACGGGTCCGCCGACGTGCTGCAGACACTGGCGGTCCTCGGCCTGACCGAGCGGCCGTTCGTCCAGATCGGGCTCACGGGTGCGGACGACGCGGCACAGGCCTCGCCGCTGGCGGACACGGCCGCCGCATAGGCCGTCGGCGGCCCCGAGCCCGCTGATAACCCGTTGTGCCGGCGCGCGTTGCTGTTCAAGATCGACGCATGGTTCGAGGTCGACGCATGGTTCGAGATCGACGCATCGGCCGGCCGACCGGGTCGAGATCGTGCACGACCTGGCGAACGTCCGCAGCGGTGCCATCCCGAGGCGGCTGGGTTTCGTCGAGGTCGAGCGGCGGCCCGGCCAGGGACCGCCGCTGTCGGGTGAGAGCGGGACCGACGTGGTCTGGCGGCTGACCCCGGACACGGCCAGCGAGGGGCCCTGAATAACGCCGCTCGCGCCCGCCGGGGGCTTGTTACCGAGCTGCACAGGAGGCAGGTTGTGGGCGCCCGCGACCTGCCTCGTGTGCAGCTCGGTAACAACAGGCCGGGCACCATCCACAGGAGCCCGGGTGGACAGTGCGGAGCTGGTTCGCGCGGCGGCCGCCGGCCCGCCGAGTTCACCATGGGTCGGTCGCGGCTCGTGATCAAAGGTGCCTGGTAATGATCTCGGCGTGCCGCCGGGCCGGCCACCCCGTCAGGCGCCGGTCCCGCCGCTCACCCCGGGCCGGTCCCGCCGCCCACCCCGTCAGGCGCCGGTCCCGCCGGTCCGGGGCCGGTTCCGCCGCTCCCCGGTCTCGCCGGTCCACTGTTACCGAGCTGCACACCAGGCAGGTTTTGGGCGCCCGCGACCTGCCTCCTGTGCAGCTCGGTAACAACAGGCCGGGACGCTAGAAGGTGTACCTGATCACGGCCAGCATCGAGTCCTCGCCGGCGGGTTCGGGGCGTACACAGGCGCCCAGCGCCACCCCGAGCGCGCGGCGGTCCAGCCCGGAGCCGATGATCTCCAGCGCGGTGTGCCGGGACTCACCCGGCGGCCACGGCGACCTGCTGAACCGCAGGTAGCGGCCGACCGCGTGCAGCACGAACCGCTGCCGGTGCCCGGCCACCCCGAAGTTGACGAAGCCCTTGATCCGGTATGCGCCCTCGGGGCGCTCGCTCAGGAAGTCGACGAGACCCCGGGGGTCCACCGGCTGGTCGGTGATGAACGAGACCGCCTCGTAGTGGGCGTGCAGATGCTCCGAGTGGTCGCCACCAGGGTCCCCGTGGTCCCCGGATTCGCCGTGCTCGGCGTGGCCGCCGTGCTCGCCGGCCGCGGGGTGCTCGCCGGGCTCCGCATCGGCACCGGCGGACTGCCCGAGCATCAGCTGTCGGCCGGTCACGACGCTGATGTCGAACAGCAGCCTCGGGTCGACGACGCAGTGGCTGGTGGCGACGATCGGCGCCCGGCCGTTCACCGCCCGGCACAGGTCCTCCACCCGCTGCAGCGCCGTCGGGTCCACCCGGTCCGCCTTGTTGATCACCACGAGGTCGGCGAGCCCGACGTGGCGGTCCAGCTCCGTGTGCTTGGCCCTGGTCCGTTCGAACTCGGCGGCGTCGATCACCTCGACCAGGCCGCCGAACGTGATCCGCGGGTTCTCGCAGCTCAGCACGAGCTGGACGAGCACGCCGGGTTCGGCGATCCCGCTGGCCTCGATGACGATCACGTCGACCCCGGCGCGGCGGCGCGCGAGCCGGTCCAGCATCGGGCCGACGCCGCCCTCTTCCACCGCGCAGCACAGGCACCCGTTGCCCATCGACACCACACCGTCGGCCTGCCCGCCGACCAGCATCGCGTCGACGCCCACGCTGCCGAAGTCGTTGACGATCACGCCGATGCGCAGGTCGAGGCTGTTCGCCAGCAGGTGGTTGAGCAGCGTCGTCTTGCCGGAGCCCAGGAAGCCGGCGAGCACGAGCACCGGTATCCGTTCGCTCCGCACGCGGTATGCCTATCACGGGCCGGGCGGCGGTCGAGAGGCACCGCCGTTCGGCCCGGCCGGACGACTGCTCCGTCCGGCCTCTTTGACCCGGGAAGTCTTGTCGCGAAGTCGTCAGACGTCTAGTGTCTTCCCCCACGCGCCGGGGGCGCGTTGCGAGTGACACAGACTTCGACACAGGGGTCGGTAGCCAATGACCACAAGCAACGAACTGCCAACACACACACCCGCTCGCCCCGCGCTGCGCACGAATGCGCTCGGCCTCGGCGGAGCGGTCATCATGTCCGCCGCGATCATGGGTCCGGCGGTCTCGACGTTCTTCAACCCGCAGTTCTCGACACCCTTCGCCGGTGCCGCGACGCCGTTCGTCTACTTCGCCTGCCTGGTCGCGATGCTGATCACCGCGAGCGGCGTGATGGCGATGGCGGCCCGGCTGCCGAGTGCCGGTGCGTTCTACACCTACGTGACCCGCGGTCTGGGCCCCCGCTCGGGCTTCGTGACCGGGGGCCTGATGTTCGTGGCCTACGCGCTGCTGCCACCGGCCGAGATCGGGCTGATCGGCAGCTACGTGCAGGGGACCCTGGAGGCCGAGCTCGGGGTCCACGTGCCGTGGTGGCTCCTCGGCCTCGTGCCGGCCGCCGCGATGATCTTCCTCGCGTACGAGGGCATCGGCTCCAGCATCAAGACCGCACTCGTGCTGTTCACCGCCGAGGTGATCGTGGTGATGGTCATCTCGATCATCGTCGTGGTCAAGAAGGGGGCGGAGGGCGGCCTGACGCTCGCCCCGCTGTCGCCGCACTCGTCGCCGCACGGCGTGGGTGGCCTGGTGACCGGCTTCGTGTTCGCCGCCCTGAGCTTCGTCGGCTTCGAGGGGGCGGCCACGCTGAGCGAGGAGGTCCGCAAACCCCGGCGGAACGTCCCCCGCGCGATCCTGCTCTCGGTGATCCTCGTCGGCGGGATCTACGTGTTCTGCATCTGGGCCGAGGTCAACGGGCTGGGCATCGAGGCGACGAACAACCTCACCGGGTCCGCCACCCCGTGGAACGACCTCGCCGCGCAGTACGCGCCCTGGCTGAACCTGTTCATCGTGCTCGCGGCGGTGTCCAGCATGTTCGCGGTCATGGTGAACAGCAACAACGGCATCATCCGCATCTTCTACGCGATGGGGCGCGAGGGACTGCTGCCGAGGTGGTTCGCGCACGTCAACCCGAAGCGCAAGACACCGACGAACGCCGTCTTCACCCAGGGCGCCTTCTCGATCGCGGTGGCGATGATCGTCGGCGCGCTGTCCGGCGGCCTCACCAGTACCTCCGGTGGCAGCAATGTGTACGGCTACCTTGGCTTCCTGCTGACGCTCGGCATCCTGCCCGTCTACGTGCTGACCAACCTCGCCGCCATCCGGTTCCTGCGCGGGCGCCCGGACTTCAACCCGTTCTTCCACCTGGTGCTCCCGGTCGTCGGCATCGTGCTGATGACCGGGCTGCTGGTCGGGCAGATCCTGCTGAACACCACCGAGCCGTACGCCTCCTTCGTGTACGTGATCGTGGCGTGGGTCGTGGTCGTCGCCGCCGGGGCGTACTGGCTGGGCCGGCGCCGGCCCGAGGCACTCGCGGTGGCCGGGTCGGTGCTGGCCACCGGCGACGCGGAGGTGGACGTCCCGGCGGGCACCGGCGCCACCCGGAGCGGGAACCGAACCTAGGAGATGTCTCACGTCATCGGGGTCGACGTCGGGTCGCAGAGCGTCAAGGGCATCCTGTTGGACGCCGCCGGGCAGGTCCGCGCCAGCGCGTGCGCCGAGCTCGGGATCGCGCACCCCCGGCCGGGCGAGGCGGAGCAGGACCCGGCCGCCTGGAGCACCGCCCTCGCGTCGGTGGTGCGCGAGCTCGTACACACCGGTGGCATCACCGCGGCCGAGGTCACCGCGCTCAGCCTGGCCTGCCAGGTCGACGGCGTCGTCGCGGTCGACGCCTCCGGTGCCGCGCTGGCACCGGCGATCATCTGGCTGGACCGTCGCGCGGAAGCTCAGACCGAGTGGTTGCTGCGGCGGATCGGCCCGGAACGGCTGTTCGCGATCACCGGGCTGATGCCGGACTCCTCGCACACCGCACCCAAGATCCTCTGGCTCCGGGACAACCTGCCCGACGTCTTCGCACGGGCCACCGGGTTCCCCCCGGTCGCCGGGTACCTGCTGCACCGGCTCACCGGAGTGTTCGCGCTGGACCACGCGAACGCCTCCTCGAGCCTGCTCTACGACGTCACCCGGCGCGCCTGGTCGCCGGAGGCACTGGAGGCGGCGGAGCTGTCCGAGACGCAGCTGGGCACCATCCACGAGGCGACCGACATCATCGGCACACTGACCTCCGCCGCCGCCACCGAGCTCGGCCTCAGCAGGCACTGCCAGGTGCTGGTCGGCACCGGGGACGACCATGCCGGGTCGATCGGTGCCGGTGTCATCGCGCCCGGGCCGATCGCCGACGTCACCGGCACCGCCGAGCCGGTCGCGGTGTGCGCGGAGACGGTGCTGTTCGACCACGGCGGCCTGGTCGAGACCCACGCCCACGCCGTGCCCGGGCGTTACCTGATCGAGAACCCCGGGTTCGTGTCCGGCGGCAGCACGCTGTGGCTGGCCCGGGGAGTGCTCGGGGTGAGCCAGGGCGAGGTGCTCGCGCTGGCCGGGCAGGCCCCACCGGGCTGCGACGGGCTGACCTTCATCCCGGCGCTGTCCGGGTCGATGGCGCCCCGGTGGAACGGGCGGATGCGCGGTGTCTTCGCCGGCCTGTCCATGGCCCACGGCCGCGAGGCACTGGCCCGCTCGGTCCTGGAGGGTTGCTGCTTCGCGCTGCGCGACATCACCGACCGCTTCACCGAGCTCGGGCTCGGGTCGGGTGAGATCCATGTCGTCGGCGGCGGCGGGCGCAGCCGCACCTGGATGCAGATCAAGGCGGACGTGACCGGGCGTGCGGTACGGGCGGTCGACGTACCCGAGGCGACCGTGCTCGGCGCCGCGCTGCTCGCGGCCGTGGCCGTCGGCGCCTTCGGTGACCTGGACGAGGCGGTCGGCCACTGCGTCCCGCTCGCCGGCGAGACCTACCTGCCGGACCCGCACACCCACGCGACCTACGACGACGCCTACGGCCGGTACCGGACTCTCTTCGACAAGGTCGAGGAGACCCTGAGTTGAGCACTGAGTTGAGCGGGGAGCAGGACATCACGATCGACACGCTGGACGACATCAGAGCCATCGCCCGGGACGCTCCGGACGCGGCGGGGCTCAACCCGATCGGCCTGCGCGAGGTGGTCCGGGGGGCGGCCGCGGCCCGGACCCTGGCCGACGTGCTGCGGCGCCTCGGCGTTCCGGGGGGCAGCATCGTCGCGGTGCTGACCGACCCGGTGCCGAAGAGCGCCGGCCCGGGGGGCGGCGACGTCGTCGACGTCGTGCACGACGCGCTGGCGCCGCGCTACCGGCCCGTCCCGGTACGGCTGCACCCGGCCGGCGCCGGCATCGTGCACGCCGACGAGCGCACCGTCGAGGACGCCGTCGCCGGGGTGAAGGCGGTGGTGCCGGGGAGCCTGGTCAGCGTGGGTTCCGGCACGATGGCCGACATCGGCAAGGTGGCCGCGCACCGGCTCGGCCTGGTGCACGTCGTCGTGCAGACCGCGGCGAGCGTCAACGGGTTCGCCGACGACCAGTCGGTGCTGCTGCTCAACGGCACGAAGCGCACCACGCCGAGCCGCTGGCCTGAGGCGGTGGTGATCGACTCCGGTATCGTCGCCGCCGCGCCGAGGGCGATGACCGGCTCGGGGCTCGGTGACCAGCTCTCCATGTTCACCGCCGCCGCGGACTGGTACCTCGGCGCCGCCGCCGGGTTCGACGCCTCCTACTCCCCCACGGTCGTGCGGGTACTGCGGCAGGGCACCACGGAGCTGCTGGGCGCCGCCGAGGGCCTGCGCCGGGACGACCCGGACGCGGTGGTCGCTCTGGCCGCCTCGCTGACCAGGGGCGGTCTGGCCATGGGGCTCGCGGGCCGCACCTCGCCGTCCTCGGGCGCCGAGCACACCATCAGCCACCTGCTCGACATGCACGCCGGCGCGCACGACACCGCCGCCGCCTCGCACGGGTCCCAGGTCGGCGTGGCCAGCGTCGTCGCCGCCGCGATCTGGCACCGGGTCCGCGCCCGCCTCACCGGGTCCCGCGTCGTGGTGCGCCCACTGGACGAGGAGCAGCTGCGGCAGCGGGTGTCCGCCGCGTTCGCGCCGCTCGACGAGGACGGCGCCACCGCGCGGGAGTGCTGGACCGCCTACCGGCGCAAGCTCACCTGGATCAACGCGCATCAGGACCGCCTGCAGCGGCTCTGTGACGACTGGGGCAGCCACGACCCGGTCGCCGCCGACCTGCTGGCCGCCCCGGAGACGATCGCCGGCACGCTGCGGACCGCCGGCGCGGCGAGCCGGTTCGGCGAGCTCGAACCGGCACCCGAGCCGGGCACGGCCGGCTGGGCGGCCGCGAACTGCCACCTGATGCGCGACCGGTTCACCGTGGTCGACCTCGCCGAGATCGCCGGCCTGTGGACCGGCGAGGACGTCGCGGACGTGCTGCACGGGACGCAGCGGCTACTCCAGTGAAGACCGGACCGCCGGCCGCCGTACTCAGGCGGCCCGAGTGCTTGTTCGACGGCTACGGCCTCGATCTCGACGGGACCGTCTACGTCGACAACCAGATCCTGCCCGGGGCGGCCGAGGCCATCCGGCTGATGCGGGCCAGCGGGGCACACGTGGTCTTCGCTACCAACAAGCCGCTGGAGACGGCGCACGACTACGCGGCGAAGCTCAGTGCGCTCGGCATCGCGACCGGCGTCGAGGACGTGGTCACGGCGCTCGACTCGCTGCTGCGCTACCTGCGCACCGAGCACCCGGCGGCGCGCCTGCTCACGGTCGCCGAGCCGCTGGTCGACCAGCTCTGCCGGGACGCCGGGTTCGACGTGGTGGCGGACCCGCACCAGGCCGAGGTCGTCGTGGTGTCCTTCGACCGCACCTTCGACTACGCCAAGCTGCTCGCCGGGTTCCGCGCGGTGCGCAACGGCGCGGCCATCGTGGCCACGAACCCCGACCCCTACTGCCCCACCGCCGACGGCGGGCTGCCCGACTGCGCCGCCATGCTCGCCGCGCTGGAGGCGTGCACCGGGCGCGCCGCCGAGGCGGTCGTCGGCAAGCCGAGCCGGCACATGGGTGCGGCGGTCCTGGACCGCCTCGGCGTCGCGCCGGAGCGGGCCGCCATGGTCGGCGACCGGATCGCCACCGACATCGCCATGGGCCAACAGCTCGGGATGGCCGGCGTGCTCGTGCTGTCCGGTGCCACCCGACTGTCCGACCTCGCCGGCTTCGACATCCACCCCGACTACATCATCGCGACGCTCGCCGACGTGATCCCGAGGAGATCAGCACCGTGATCAATTTCGTTTTCATGCTGACGCACCACGACAGCACCGTGCCGGACGCGGTCGACCACATCGACCAGCTCGCCGCCACCGGCCTGCGCTACCTGGGCTTCAAGGACGTCGGAGCTACCCCGGAGCGCCAGAAGGAGATCAACGAGGCGGCGCACGCGGCCGGTTTCACCACCATGCTCGAGGTCGTCTCGGTGAGCCGGGAGGCCGAGGTGGCCTCGGTGGAGGCGGCGATCGCGGCCGGCGTCGACTGGGTCCTCGGCGGTACGAACCCGGACGCGGTGGTGCCGCTGCTGCGCGGTACGGCGATCAGGTACTGCCCGTTTCCCGGCCGGGTCGTCGGGCACCCCAGCGTGCTCGAGGGCACGGTCGACGAGATCGCGGCGAGCGCGGCGGCCCTGACCGCCATGGACGGTGTCTACGGCGTCGACCTGCTCGCCTACCGGCACGCCGGCGCGGACATCGCGGAACTGACCAAGGCCGTCGTCGCCGCGTCGGCCGGGCCGGTGATCGCCGCCGGGTCGGTCACCTCCGCCGGCCAGATCCGCACCCTCGCCGAAGCCGGCGCCTGGGGGTTCACCATCGGCAGCGCGATCTTCGACGGCCAGCTGCCCGGCGCGCCGGACGTGGCCGCCCAGGTCCGCGAGGTTCTCACGATCGCCGAGTCGGTCTGACGATCTCCGACGGAGCCCGCCGACCGGGCCGGGTACGGTAGCCGCGTCCGGAGCTCGCCATGCCGATCAGGCCGATCAGTACGGAAGGTCTACGTCCCGATGCCCGTGGGTAACAGCCGGCTGGAGCAGGTGCGGGACGGCCTGCTGACCGATCTGCTCGAGGGCGCCGCGCCGGCCGGGAGCAAGCTGCCCAACGAGCAGCTGCTCGCCGAGCGGTTCCAGGTCAGCAGGGCGACCGTCCGCGAGGCGGTCGGCGCACTCGTCGAGGGCGGCTACCTGGTGCGCCGGCACGGCAGCGGCACCTACGTCACCTCGCTGCCGACCCGTCAGCACGCCCTGGACGCCACCCTGAGCTACACCCGGATGATCCGCGAAGCCGGGATGCGGCCCGGGCTGCGGGTGCTGTCCCAGCAGACCCGCCCGGCCACCGAGGAGGAGTCCGCCGAGCTGAACCTGTCCCCGGGTGAGGCGCTCCGGGAGGTCGAGCGGATCCGTACCGCCGACGACCGCCCCGTGGTCTACTCGCTGGACCGCATCTCCGAGGTGCTGCTGACCGATGTTCCGGCACCCGCGCTGACCACCCCGCTCTACGAGCTGCTCGCGAGCGTCGGCTCACCGGTGCGGACCGCGACCGCCGTGCTGACCCCGGTGATCGCGAACGCCCGGTTGGCGAAGCTTCTCGGCGTCTCCCGCGGCGCCCCGCTGCAGCGCATCGAGGAGACCGACTACTCCGAGGTGGGTGCGCCGGTGATGCGCTCCTCGGAATGGCACGTACCCGGCATCTTCGAGCTCCGGGTGAACCGCCGCTCCTGACCCCGCTTGCGGCCAGGGCAGACAACAGCGCTGGCCCGCGCCTGTCGAACGTTCTCGACGGGCGCGGGCCAGCGCTGGGTTGTGATCGGGTGGGCGATCAGCCGCCGCCGCGGCCTCCACCGCCGCCGCCGCCGCCGGTACCGCCGCTGGGGCTGCCGGAGACGGTTGCCTGGGGCAGCTGGATGGGCTCGCCCTCGGTCAGGCCGGACAGCACCTGGGTGTTGTCGTCGCCGACCAGGCCGGGCTGGAACTGCTTCAGAGTCGGCTGACCATTCGGTCCGGGGACGTTGACGAAGGACCGGCCGCCCTGCTTGATGACCGCGGAGTTCGGCACCACCAGCACGTTCTCCAGGTCTGCCACCAGGACGCCGGCTTCGGCGGTCTGGCCGGTACGCAGCCGGGGGTCGGTGTCGGTGAGCAGGATCGTCGCGTAGTAGTTCGTCACACCGGAGATGTCCACACCACCGGGGGCGACGGACAACACGGTGCCGTCACGGGTCAGGTCCGGCAGCGCATCGAAGCTGACCTGCACCTTCTGGTTCGGCGCCACCTTCGCCGCGTCCGACTCCTCGAACGGGACGACGACCTGGAAGGTGTTGATGTTGTTCAACACCATGAAGGCCGAGCCACCTGGGCGGGTCGCCGATGGGGCACCGGTACTCGAGGCCGAGGACTGGTCGCTGGTCGCGGCCGCGCCGACCCCGGGAATGGAGGCATCGGTACCCGGCGCCAGTGCGCTGGTACCACCTCCGGCACCCACGTACTCACCCACCGCACCGGTGATCGAGGAGACCGTGCCGGCCACCGGTGCGTAGAGCACCGTGTTGTTCAGGTTCCGCTGTGCGTTGGCCACCAGAGCGGCGCCGTTGGCCACCAGAGCGGCCTGCGCGGCGATGTTCGGGCCGCGGTCGGAGCTGTCCGAGTCGACCGCGTTCTGCGCCGTCACGATGTTGGCGCGCTGGGTCTCCTCGGTGATCCGCGCCTGGGTGTCGTCGACCTCCAGGGTCTTCTTCGCCTGCTCGTAGGTCGTCCTCGCCGCGATCAGGTTGGACTTCGCCGTGGCGATCGCAGTTCTATCGGCGGGGCACGGGTCGGGCACAACAGTGGTACCAAGCAAGCTGGACATGCAGCCGGTGGACGAATGCTCATCCGAGGCTAGCTTCTCGCGGGCCAGCACCAACTGGCGCCTTGCGAAGTTGAGGGCGACGCGGGCCCGGTCGACCGAGTTCTCGTCCTTCTCGTGGATCGCGTCGCTGTTCTTCTTGGTGACGTCGAGGATCTTCTTCGCCTGGTCCAGCGTGCGGTGGTCGCCGTGCACCGTCGGGGAGTGCACGAGCCGGTCCAGGATGGCCTGCTGGTTGTTCAGCTGCGCCTGCTGCTGGTTGAGCAGCTGCTGGAAGTTGAACGGGTCCTCCCGGGCCAGCACCTGACCGGCGCGGACCGTGTCACCGACCTTGACGTTCAGCTCGACCAGCTGGGCGGCCTGGGCAAAGCCCAGGTTCTGCGAGGTCACCGCGGCCAGCGCACCGGAGGCCGAGACCTTCGTCGACACCTGCCCACGCTCCACGCGCGACGTGGGCGGCGCCGGAGCAGTGCTCCCGCAGGCCGCGGTCACCGTCGTCACCAGCAACGCCAGTGACACCGCGGCGGCTAACCGCACCCCCCGGCTCCTGCCGCGGCAAGTCGTGTGAGCCATGAAACCTCAGCCTTTCGCCCGCACACCCGAGAAGCGCTGTCGCGTGCCGCGCCGATCCCGATCATGTCCGTAGTCCTGCGCCCTACTCCGACAACGACGCCGACGACAGGCGGTTACGGACAATGCGGATCATCACCGAAAATTGCGAAAGTCGCCTGGAGGCCACGCCCAAATTCCACACGAAAGCGGCAAGGAACTTCAGTCAGCACGACCCGGTACGCACGCAGTGGCCCGATCCGGATGCCGCCGCATTGAATTCGCGGTTATCAACGACACGTGACGACGGTATGAGTAGGAAGCCGACACTTGCCCATCCGGGTCAGCTCTGCTCGGCCCGCCGACGACCTGGAGGACACACACGCTCCCCTGCCCGACCACGAGCACCACCATGCGCGCGAACTGCGACATCGCGGCGACGCCGCAGCACCATGGAGCCGAACCCTACAACCGAGGGACCCGTCGAACCGTTCCCCGGCGAAGACGGCCGTGCATTCGAATGAAGCAATTCGACGGGCCGCCATTGCGGGTCACCGATAGCCCGCGCATAGCGGGCCCGTAGCCGAATGCGGCGATTGTCGAGATCCACCGGCACCGGGAATCGCCCGACCGGCCCCGACCGGCCCGGCTCGCCGAAGGCCCGGGACACCCGCCGCAGCGATCGCCTAACACCACTGTCATCTCGACGAAACACCGGCGGCCGCACCGGACACGCGATCGTCACCCCGCGCATGTCCGCCGGCAATATTGCGACGGTGAACTCGTAACTGACCCGCTACCAAGCGGGGCGCGTCTAGGGTTCCGCCGCCGATCGCCAGCAGTGCTGGTCACCGGCGGGCCTGGTCCGAGAGATGCAGGCAGTTCTGTCGCGGCTGGCGCGGCGTGCTGCTCCACGGCGGGGGAAAAGCCCGGGAGGCCGATTGGGCCCGGGCGTGTCTTGTTGTGGTCGTCCGGTCCCTTGCTCGCAAGGGAGACTCCGATGACAGCCGTCGATGACCGACCCCTGGCCGACCTCCAGACCTTCGGCTACGACCAGCAGCTCGAACGCAAAGTGGGCACGTTCGCCTCGTTCGCGGTCGGGTTCTCGTTCGTATCCATCCTGACCACCGTCTTCCAACTCTTCGGCCTCGGCTACGGCTTCGGCGGCACCGCGTTCTTCTGGACCTGGCCGGCGGTGTTCGCCGGGCAGCTGCTGGTGGCGCTGTGCTTCTCCGAGCTGGCCGCCCGCTACCCGATCTCCGGCGCCATCTACCAGTGGTCGCGCCGCCTCGGCGGTGCGGTGGTCGGCTGGTTCGCCGGCTGGACGATGATCATTGCGCAGATCGTGACGCTGGCCGCGGCGGCCATCGCGCTGCAGGTCGTGCTGCCGGTGGTCTGGACCGGGTTCCAGGTGATCGGCACCGACCCCGCGCTGGACTCGGTGTCCGGCGCCTCCAACGCGGTACTGCTCGGGGTGGTCCTGCTCGCCGTCACCACCGTGCTCAACGCGGCCAGCATCCGGATCACCGCGATCGCCAGCTCGGTCGGCGTGGTGTGCGAGCTGGTCGGCGTCGCACTGGTTGTGGTGCTGCTGTTCGTGCATGCCGAGCGCGGCCCGGCCGTCCTGCTGCACGCCACCAACCTGGACTCCACGACCGGCTACTTCGTCCCGCTGCTGATGTCCTCGCTGATGGCCGCGTACGTGCTGGTCGGCTTCGACAGTGCCGGCGAGCTCTCCGAGGAGACGCACAACCCGCGCCGGACCGCGCCGCGCACCATCCTGCGCGCGGTGGCAGCCTCCGGCCTTGGCGGGGCCCTGCTCATCGTGGCCGCGCTGATGGCCGCGCCGAGCCTGACCGACGGCAAGCTCGCCACCGAGGGACTGCCCTACGTGCTGACCAGCCGGCTCGGCACGGTGCCCGGCAAGCTGCTGCTGCTCGACGTGGCGGTCGCGGTGTTCGTCTGCACGCTGGCCATCCAGACCTCGGCCAGCCGCATGATCTTCTCCATGGCCCGGGACCGGGTCCTGCCGTTCTCCGCCCAGCTCGCCAAGGTCTCCGGCCGCACCGGCACCCCGGTCGTACCGACCGTCGTCTCCGGTGTGCTCGCGGCCGCCCTGCTCGCGGTCAACATCGGCAACCCCGCGCTGTTCCTCGCGCTGACCAGCGTCTGCATCATGCTGATGTACCTGGCCTACCTGATGGTCACCGTGCCGATGCTGGTGCAACGGCTGCGGGGCCGACTGGCCACCGGCGAGCTGGACGAGACCGGCCGCCCGCTGTTCTCGATGGGCCGCTGGGGCACGCTCGTCAACGCCGTCGCGGTGCTCTACGGCCTCGGCATGGCGATCAACCTGGGCTGGCCGCGCGCCGAGGTGTTCGACCCGGAGGGCGGGCACTGGTACCTGCAGTTCCTCGGGCCGATCGCCCTCGGGGCGACCGCGTTGCTCGGGCTGATCGCCTACGCCGCCCAGCGCCGCGACTACCACGCGACCATCGGTTCCCCGCAGCCACGCCGCTGGCTGGGTGGGTCCGCCGTGGCCGCTGAGGAGGCGTGATGGGGTACGCACACGAGATCCCCGGCGGCGCCGCCTGGTCGGCCACGGTCCGCGCCGCGCGCACCGTCACGTTCACCGCGCGCGGTGCCGACGCAAACCTGTCGCTGCTGCTCGTCAGCGCCGACCGGCTGGACCGGCTGAACATCCCGGACACCCTCAAGGCGCAGATGAGTGCCTGCATCCGCCCGCCGATGGTGCTCATGTCCGACCGAGGCCAGGCGCTCGCCTCGGTCACCGGGTCCACACTGGACTGGCACGACGCGCTCACCGGCTTCGGGCACGAGACCCACCTGGAGCGGTTCGGCCCGTCCAGCTACGGCGCCGACCGCAACGCCTGGCGCCGCGCCGCGCACACCGGCCTGGTCAGTGAGCTGACCCGGCACGGACTCTCCGCGGTCGATCTGCACGGCTGCGTCAACGTGTTCACCAAGATCGCGGTCGCGGACGACTCCGGCCTGAGCTACTCCCCCGGGCACTGCCACGAGGGGGACACGTTCACCCTGCGCACCGAACAGGACCTGTTGCTGGTCGCCGCCACCGCACCGCACCCGATGAACCCCGGGCCCTGGGCGCCGGCCCCGGTGCTGGTGGAGGTGGGGATCGCCGAGCCCCCAGCACCTGACGACGCGTCGCGCACATTCCGCGACGAGAGCGCCCGCGCGCTCGACGAGACCCGGAAGGCACTGCTGTGAGCAGCTCACTGAGCACCACCGAACTGGACGCGGGCACGGCGGTGTACGACGAGGTCGTGGCGGCCGGCGACGGCGCACTGATCACCGTCCCGGCCGGCGGCGAGCTGCGCATCGTGGACCTGCACGGCAACCAGGCCGTGGACACCCTGCTCTACGACGCCCACGACGTCCGCAACCGGTACTCCGCCTTCGACACCGTCCGCGAGCAGCGCGCCGTCTACCTCACGACCGGGTCCCGGCTGCTGTCCACCCGGCTCGACGAGCTCGCGGTGATCAGCGCGGACACCTGCGGCCGGCACGACACGGTGGGCGGTGCCTGCGCGCAGGAGTCCAACGTGATCCGCTACGGCGAGCACACCCGCCACCAGCACGCCTGCCGGCAGACCTTCCTGCGCTACGGCGCGGCCGCCGGCATCGGGCAGCGCGAGCTCGGGCACAACATCAACTTCTTCATGAATGTGCCGGTGGCCCCGGACGGCGGGCTGCACTTCGCCGACGGGCTCTCCGCGCCGGGCAAGTACGTGCAGCTGCGCGCGTCCCGCGACGTGCTCGTGCTGATCAGCAACTGCCCGCAGCTGAACAACCCGTGCAACGGGTGGGACCCCACCCCGGTGCGGCTGCTCGGCTGGTGGGCGCCGTGAGCCTGCTGGTCGACCCCGTTCCGACGCGCGTGGAGTTCCCGACCGGGTCCGTGACCGTGCTGCGGGCCGGGGCGCAGACCACGCTGCAGGACGTCACCGGGCGGACCGGGTACTGGGACGTCGGCGTGCCGCCGTCCGGGGCGTTCGACGACCTGGCCGCGGCGCTCGGCGCACTGGCGGTGGGCAACCCGGCGAGCGCGGCGAGCCTGGAGTGCGTGGTCCGCGGCCCGGTGCTGCGCTTCGACCGGACGGCCACGGTGTGCCTGACCGGTGCGCTGGGCGGTGCCCTGCTCGACGGCCGAGCGGTCCGCCCCGGTGTGGTGCGGGTGGTGCCGGCCGGCGCGGTGCTGGACCTCGGCCCGGTCGGTGGCCCCGGCATGCGCGGCTACCTCAGTGTGGCGGGCGGCTTCGACGTGCCGGCGACACTGGGCAGCCGGGCGACGTTCCTGTTGGGCGGGTTCGGCGGGCTGGACGGCCGTGCCCTGCGCGACGGTGACCTGCTCGGCGTCGGGCGCGCGGAGAACCTGGCCGGGCCGCTGGACGTGGCGCCGCTGTTGCCGGTGCTGTCCGGGAGCTGGACGCTGCGGGTGTTGGCCGGGCCGCACGGTGCGCCGGACTACCTGACCAACGCGGGCGTCGCCGAGTTCTTCGCCGCCGACTGGCGGGTGGACCACCGGGCGGACCGCACCGGCGTGCGACTGGTCGGGCCGCTGCCCGGGTGGGCGCGCACCGACGGCGGCGAAGCGGGGCTGCACCCGTCCAACCTGCACGACTCCGCCTACCCGGTGGGCGGGATCATGCTGTCCGGCGACACCCCGGTGATCGTCGGCCCGGACGGCCCGAGCCTCGGCGGTTTTGTGGTGCCGGCCGTCGTGGTCGGCGTGGACCGCTGGAAGCTCGGGCAGCTGCGCCCCGGCGACGCGGTGCGGTTGGAGCCGATCAGCCCGGAACGGGCCGATGAGCTGGCCGCCCGGCGCCGGGCCCTGTTGTCCGACCCGCGCGCGGCGCTGGCCGAGGAGTTCGAGACCGCGCTGGGCCGCCGGGCGGTCCGGCCGCGGGCCGCCGCCGGGACCCCGAGGGCCGCCGCCACCGCCACCCCGGCCCCGGGGAGCAGGCCGGCCGCCCTGGCGCGGCGGGCCGCCACCGGGTCCGCGCCCGCGTTCCGCATCCGGCGCTCCGGGGACCGGCACCTGCTGGTCGAGGCGGGCCCTGCGGAGCTGGACCTCACCGTCCGCATGTGGGTGCATCTGCTGGCCAACGCGCTGCGAGCGGCCGCGCCGGCCGGGGTGACCGAGATCGTCGAGGGCGTGCGGTCGCTGCTGGTCGCGGTGGACGACGCCCGGCTGCCGCTGCCGGTGCTGGCCGGGTTGCTGACCGAGCTGACCGGCGACCTGGCCGACCCGGCCACGGTGACCCTGCAGGTCCGCGAGGTCACCCTGCCCATCGCGTTCGACCACCCGGAGGCGCACGAGGCGATGCGCCGCTACGCCACCTCGGTGCGCCCGGACGCGCCGTGGTGCCCGGACAACGTCGAGTTCATACGGCGGGTCAACGACCTGCCGGAGCGCGCCGAGGTGTTCGACGTCGTCGCCGCCGCGACCTACCTGGTGATCGGGCTGGGCGATGTCTACCTCGGCGCCCCCGTCGCGGTACCGATCGACCCCCGGCACCGGCTGGTCACCACCAAGTACAACCCGGCGCGCACCTGGACGCCGCAGAACGCGGTCGGCATCGGCGGCATCTACCTGTGCGTCTACGGCATGGAGGGCCCGGGCGGCTACCAGCTGGTCGGCCGCACCGTGCCGGTCTGGCGGCCGCCGGGCGGCCCGAGCCGCGATCCCCAGCCCTGGCTGCTGCGCCAGTTCGACCGGCTCCGGTTCCGGCCGGTCTCGGTGGCGGAGCTGGCCGCCGCGCGGGCCGACATCAAGGCCGGCCGGGCCGACCTCGAGGTGGCGCCGGCGACGTTCTCGGTCCGCGAGGCCGCCGCGCTCGCCTCGGCCAACCGCGCCGAGATCGACGTCCTGCAGACCCGGCGCCGGGCCGCGTTCGCCGCCGAGCGGGAGCGCTGGGCGGCGGGGCCGGCGCACAATCACCCATCGGCACCATCCGAAGACAGGCACGGACAGAACGGACTCCCAGCGTGAGCCACAGCCCCACCGACCGCGTCCGGGCGGCGTACCGGCGCATCGCCGAGGCCGACCGGCCCGAGGTCTGGATCACCCTGTGCGACGAGCACGACCTGCTCGTGGCGGCCAAGGAGATCGAGGACCGCCTCGCCGGCGGTGAGCAGCTGCCGCTGGCCGGGCTGCTCGTCGCGGTGAAGGACAACATCGACGTGGCCGGCCTGCCCACCACGGCGGCCTGCCCGTCCTACGCCTACACCCCGGGCAACAGCGCCACCTCGGTGCGCCGGCTCACCGACGCGGGCGCGCTGGTGCTCGGCAAGACCAACCTGGACCAGTTCGCGACCGGGCTCGTCGGTACCCGCAGTCCCTACGGCGCGGTGCGGCACGCGCACCTGCCGGAGCGGATCTCGGGCGGGTCCAGCTCGGGTTCGGCGGTCGCGGTGGCGCTCGGCATCGCCGACCTCGCACTGGGTACCGACACCGCCGGCTCCGGGCGGGTCCCCGCCGCGCTGCACGGCCTGGTCGGCCTCAAACCCACGCTCGGCCTGGTGCCCAACACCGGGGTGGTGCCCGCCGCCCGGCCCTACGACTGCGTCACCGTCTTCGCCGCCACCCTCACCCTCGCCCAGCGGGGGATCGCGGCGATGACCGGCCCGGACCCGCTCGACCCGAGGAGCCGGACCTGGCCGGACTCGGTGCGCCTCGCCGCCGGCGCCCGCCCGAGGGTGGCCGTGCCGGACGCCGCCGGGCTGGCCCCGCTCAGCGCGGCGGCGAGCGCGGCGTTCCACGCGGCGGCCGAGCGGCTGGAGGCCGGCGGCGCGGTCGTCGAGGCGATCGACGTCCGGCCGTTCCTCACCGCCGCCACGCTGCTCTACGAGGGCGCGCTGGTCGCCGAGCGCTACGCGGCGGTGGGCGAGTTCCTCGAGGGCAGGGCCGGCAGCCCCGGCGGGGCCGACGGGGCCGGCAGCGCCGATGACGGGATCGACCCGACCGTCGCCGGCATCATCCTGGCCGCGAAGCAGCTGCCCGCGTACCGCCTCGCCGCCGACCTCGAGCTGCTGGACCGGCACCGGGTGACCGCGGCCGCCGCACTGGCCGGCTTCGACGCGCTGCTGCTGCCCACCACGACCGGGCACCCCACGATCGCCGAGGTCCGGGCCGAGCCGGTCGCGGTGAACTCCCGGATGGGCGTCTACACCAACTTCGTCAACCTGCTGGACATGGCCGCGGTGGCCGTACCGGCGGGTACCGCCGACGGCGGCCCGTTCGGCGTCAGCGTGATCACCAGGGCGTTCGACGACCAGGTCGGCATCGACATCGCGGCGCTGCTCACCGGGGAGCAGGCCGCCGTGCCGCTGCCGCCGACCGGGATCGATCTGGCCGTCTTCGGCGCGCACCTGCGGGGGCACCCGCTCAACGGCGAGCTGACCACCCTCGGGGCGCGCTTCGCCGGCACCGTGGCGACCGCGCCGGAGTACCGGATGTTCGCGCTGCCCACCGAGCCGCCGAAGCCGGGCATACTGCGGGTCGCGGCAGGTGGCGCCGCGCTGCCCGGGGAGCGCTGGACGCTGTCCCCGGCCGCGCTGGGCAGGTTCCTGGCCGGGCTGCCGGCGCCGATGAGCCTCGGTGTGATCGAGCTGGACGACGGCGGCACGGTGCTCGGTTTCCATTGCAACTCCGTTGCCGCCGAGGCGGGCGTGGACATCACCCACCACGGCGGCTGGCCCGCGTACCTGGCCTCGGCGCCGCTGAGCTGAGTCCGCGAACCCGGCACCGGGGTCACGCCGGCGGCCCGCCCTCGGCGCCGCTTAGAGTGATCCGCTGTGTCCCCCGTGTCGCGCAGCCGGAAGAAGAAGCGCCGGGTGCCGCCGCCCGGTGTCGGCACCCGGCTGCCGCCGCTGCCGCCACCACCGCCGCTGCCGCCCGGCGCGCGCTACACCCTCGACGACCTCGGCCCGGCCCAGCACGTGATCCACCGCGAGCTGACCGGCCGGGGGTGGCGGCTCGACACCCGGGGCGGCGACCACGGGCCGGCCTGGTTCTACCCCCCGTCGGTGCCCCCGGACTGGAACCCGGACGACCCCCGCTGGGACGAGGCCCGCGCCGTGCCGCTGACCCCGACCCGGTTGACCGAGGACGCGGACCGCACCCCCCGCATCGAGCGGGCCGGCCCGGTCCGCACCGGTCCGCTCACCGAGTGGCACAGCTATGCCGACCTCACCGCGGTGCTCGCGCGGGCCGGGGAGATCGAGTCGTGGCGGGCCACCGAACCGCAACCGCCCCCGGAGTGGCCGACACCCCCGGGCGGCTGGCCGGACTGGCTGTGGACGGTGCCCTACCTCGGGTCCGCCCACCCCGGCGCCGATCACCCGCCGCCGATGGAGCAGGGCGCGAACTGCCAGCGCTACGCCTACGAGATCCTTGCGCTGTTCGGCCGGCGGCCGCCGCCGTTGCGCTCGAGCGAGCTGTGGGCGGACACGGCACACACGACCCCGGTCGACGGCGCGCCGCAACCGCTGGACCTGCTGCTGTTCAACGCGACCCCCGACGCACATCCACAAGCCCACGGCGCGCACGTCGGCGTGTGGATGTGCGACGGGCAGGTGCTGCACCTGAGCGCGGAGGTGGGCGTGCCGGCGGTGTGGACGCTCGACACGTTCCGGGCCACCGACCGGTACGCCGTGCTGGTCGGCGCGAAGCGGGTCATCACTCGTCCGGCGGCGCCAGCGGGATCGTGACGCTGAAGGTGGCGCCGCCGCCCGGGGTCGGCCGGTGGTCGACCTGGCCGCGGTGGGCGGTCACGATCGCCGCGACGATCGACAGGCCCAGCCCGGCGCCGATGCCGTTGCCCAGGTGCTCGTCGGCGAGTCGGTGCGGCTGTCGGCCGCGGGCCGGGTCGGCCCGGAAGAAACGTTCGAAGACCCGCTCGTGGTCGTCGGCGGTGAGCCCCGGACCGTGGTCGATGACCTCCAGGACCGCCACCGCGGAGCCTGGCGGCACCCCGACCCGGACGACGGTGAGGGTGTCGGTCGGGGTGTGCCGCAGCGCGTTGCTCACCAGGTTGGTGGCGACCTGGCGCAGCTGCGACTCGTCACCCAGCACGATCGGCAGCGGCGATGCGGTGGTCTGCAGCTCGGGCAGTATCACCAGCCGCAGCGGCCGTTGCGGGTCGATCACCCGGGCGGCTTCGACCGCGTCGGCGGCGACCGGGAGCAGATCCACCGGCTCGGACTCGGGCGGGCGCTGCTGGTCCAGCCGGGCGAGCAGCAGGAGGTCCTCGACGAGCAGTCCCATCCGGGTCGCCTCGGCCTCGATGCGCGCCAGCAGCTCGGCGACCTGCTGGGGTTCGCGGGCCGCGCCCTGGCGGTAGAGCTCGGCGAAGCCCCGGATGCCGGCCAGCGGGGTGCGCAGCTCGTGGCTGGCGTCGGCCGCGAACCGGCGCAGCCTGGCCTCGGACTCGGCCCGCTGGGCGAACGCCCCCTCGAGCCGGGTCAGCATCGTGTTCAGGGTGTCGGCCAGCCGGCCGATCTCGGTGCGCGGGTTGGCCGGCACCGGGATGCGGCGGGACAGGTCGCCGGCCGCGACGATCGCCTCGGCGGTGTTCTCCACGTCGTCGAGCGGGCGCAGGCCCACCCGCACCACGCCGACACCGAGCGCCCCGATCAGCAGCAGCACCACCAGGCTGGCCACGAGCTCGATGAGGATCAGCCGGCCCGTGGTGGCGTGCAGCGCGCTCATGTCCAGCGCGATCATGGTGGTGCCCTGGTCGAGCGGGTGCACCCACATCAGCACCCGGTACCCCCGCTTCCTCGGCCCGGCGCGGGCGGTCAGGTCGAACGGGGTGTCGAGCTGCCCGCGCGCGCGCAGCAGGTCCAGCGCGGGCAGGACCGGTGCCGGCGCCTGCGGGTCGGTGGCGTAGCGGGCGGTGAGCCGGCCGTCCCGGTCGCGCAGCTCCACGACAAAGGTGCCGAGCAGCGTCCCGGCGGCGGCTCTGTCTCCCGGCGGGACCAGGTCCGGTGCCTGGCGCAGCTGTTCGTACTGCCGCAGCCTGGATTGCATCGCGGACAGCTGCGCGTCGCTGCGGGCGACCAGGTAGGACTCCAGCAGGAACACCGCGGTCACGTCCACCACGGCGAGGCCTACGGTGGCGAGTACCAGGACCCCGACCACCAACCGGACCCGCAGCGAGCCGCGCCGGGCACCGGCGGCCAGCCGGGGCCGCAGTCGGCTCAGCCAGTCCAGCGGCCGGCCCAGTGGGCGGGACGGCGTCATTCGCGGGGCAGTCGCAGGCTGTAGCCGACCCCGCGCAAGGTGTGGATCAGCGGCGGGTCGACCCGGTCGACCTTGCGCCGCAGCATGCTGATGTAGGACTCGACGATGCGCGAGTCCCCGGCGAAGTCGTGGCGCCAGACGTGCTCGAGGATCTGCGCCTTGCTGACCACCTTGCCCGCGTTGAGCAACAGGTAGCGCAGCAGCTTGAACTCCGTCGGCGAGAGCGTGACCAGCCGGCCGTCCCGCCGCACGTCGTGGGTGTCCTCCTCCAGCTCGAGGTCCCGGAACCGCAGCACCCCCTCGTCGACCTGCCCCGCCGCCCCGGACCCGCTGCGCCGGAGCACGGTCCGGATCCGGGCCACGACCTCCTCCAGGCTGAACGGCTTGGTCACGTAGTCGTCGCCGCCGATGGTCAGCCCGGTGATCCGGTCCCGCACCTCGTCCCGCGCGGTCAGGAACAGCACCGGCACCGCGCCGTCGCGGGCACGCAACCGCCGGGTGACCTCGAACCCGTCCAGGTCGGGCAGCATCACGTCGAGCACCACCAGGTCGGGGCGCCATGACAGGGCCACCGCGAGCGCCTCGGAGCCGGAGCCGGCGGTCCGCACCTCGAAGCCGACGAAGCGCAGCGCCGTGGACAGCAGCTCCACGATGCCGGGCTCGTCGTCGACCACCAACAGGCGCGTCCCGCCGCGCTCGTCAACACCGTTCCCCCCGCTCAACCGGCCTCCCCCTCGTCCCGTCGCAATCGACGACATCAGTCTGTGCGGCGTCAGTCTGTGTGCCGTCAGTCTGTGTGGCACCAGTCTGTGTGGCACCGCTGCAAGGAACCTGGAAGCTACCTGAGAGCCGGATGCCCACCGCACGCGTCGGTACGGCGCTAGGGTTCTGATCACCCGACCGACAGCGCAGGAGACCACCATGGCTGACTCGAACGACTGGAACAATAAGATCATCGAGGAGTTCCGGGCCAACGCCGGCAAGCTGGGCGGCCAGTTCGAGGGCGCCCCCGTGCTGCTGCTGCACACCAAGGGCGCGAAGAGCGGCGCGGAGCGGGTCAACCCGATGATGTACCAGGCCGTCGACGGCGGCTACGCGGTTTTCGCCTCCTACGCCGGGGCGCCCAAGAACCCCGCCTGGTTCCACAACCTGGTGGCCCACCCGGACGTCGAGATCGAGATCGGCTCCGAGACCGTGCACGCGCGGGCGCGGGTCACCGAGGGCAGCGAGCGGTCGGACATCTGGGAACGGCAGAAGAGCGCCTACCCGGGGTTCGCCGACTACGAGGCGAAGACCGACCGCGTCATCCCCGTCGTCGTGCTGGAACCCGCCAGCTAATGAGGCTGCGACTCGGACCGCTTAGGTGGTGGTTGGGCTGGGTGTTCCGCTGGGGGCCTTGATGTGACCGAGGCTCACGCCGGGGACTCGCGGTCATGATCGACAGGCCGTGCCCGCCGCTACGCCGCGGCGGTCACAGTCGGTGATCGGCCGATTGGCTCAGGCCGCTGACCTGAGGGGGCGGAGATGCGTCGAGGTCGACCTGAGTCTGATTCTGGGCGAAAAATACCGGACTGACGTTGGTCTCGGTGAACATGAACGCGCCAGTCGGGCCGGGGTCGGCACCAGGCCGCCGTGCCGGTCACGCGGCGTTACCCCCAGCGTCACGGCGGCTGTTGTGTCCCGGTCGTCGTGCTGGAACGCGCCAGCTAGATGTACTCGGCCATCAGGTTGGTGACAGTCGGCTGATGGGTGGGAGTCCTGCGAGTGAGCTGTGGCGGCGGTGATTGTTGTAGTGCTCGATCCAGGGTGCAAGGGCTGCTGTGCGGGCAGTGTTGCTGGTGAAGACCTGTCGGTAGGCCCACTCGGTTTGCAGGGTGCGGTTGAGCCGTTCGACCTTGCCGTTCTGCCAGGGACAGTGGGGTTTGATGAACTTTTGTCGGGCGCCTAGTCGGGCGACGACCTCGCGTAGTGAGTACTTGTAGGCCCAGGCGTTGTCGGTCATCACGCGTTCGATCCGGGTGATTCCGTGCGCGGCGAAGTAGGTCGCGGCCCGGTCGAGGAACGCCGCGCAGGTAGGTCCCTTCTCGTCGGGCAACACCTCGGAATAGGCCAGCCGGGAGTGGTCATCAACCAGGGAGTGGACGTAGTCGAACCCGACCCTGCCCTTGTGGTCGCGGCTGGTGCTGCCGGCCTCGCGCCCGCGGGCCCGCCAGCCGCCACCTTCGGGGATCCGGCCGAGTTTCTTCACGTCCATGTGCACCAGCTCGCCAGGGTGACCGCGCTCGTAGCGGACCGCGGTGGTCTTACTGGCCCGGATCACCTCGCCGGTCATCGGGTCACACTCACGCAGATACGGCCTGTGGTGGCGACGCAGGATCCGCGACACCGTCCGCGCCGGGATGCCAAGCTCGGGCCCGATCCAGTCCTGTCCTCGCCGCTCACGATCCCGTAGCGCCAATACCCGGGCCTCGGTAGCAACGTCCGTACGGCTGGGTGAGGTGTGCGGGCGTGAGGACCGCTCGCGCAGCCCGTCCTCGCCCTCGACTTCGTAGCGACTGACCCAACGACTCACGCATTGGCGCGAGACACCCATCTCCTTGGCCACATGCGAGCGCGGACGCCTCTGATTCAGGACTCGATCAACGACCGTCATGCGGGCGTGGAAAGTCAGGCGGGCATTACGGTGGGACACGAGAACCTCCGGTCGAGTGCGGGCCCTAGACAAGCCACACCCAACCGGAGGTTCTCCCTCGATCAACTACCTCGACCGCGTGTCCCCAACATTCAATCTGTCACCAACGTCCTGGCCGAGTACACCTAGAGCCCTCAGGGCGCCATGAGGGTGTCGACAAGATCGTCGCCCAGGTCCTGGGTGGGCCCGGCGTAGCGGAGCTTCTCGTCGCTGTACCACTCCGGCGGGGCCTCCGGGTGCGGCCCGCAGAGGCCGACCTTGCCCAGGCCGAAGGGCGCCACACACGCCGCGATGGAGCCGTTGGTGTACGTGGCCAGCACGGTGATCCCGGTCGCCTTGCGCTTCGGCACCATGTAACCGCCGTCCTGGAAGTACATCTTGCGGCGCCTGCCCCGCCACAGCACCGGGATCACGGCGGCGTCGTCGGTGGTCACCGACGCCCCCCGCGAGGAGTAGTACTCGTTCACCCGGCCGCGGAACAGGTTGAAGTGCCCCGGCTCGGCCAGGAACCCGCCCATGCAGATGCCGAGGTAGCGGCCACCCTGGGCGACGTAGTCGCGGATCGCCGGCTTGTCGCGCTTCTGCCGGCGGAACGCGGCGTCGTCGTCACCGTCCGCGCCGGGCTGGGCGTAGAGGCGGACGTCGGGGCGGGCGAGCGCCTCGGGCACCGACATCGAACCCCTCGGCCCGGCGGTGATCACCTCGAAGTTCCAGGCGGACGCGGTCAGCATGGCGGCCATCGCGCCGGTGTCGTCCCCGTCGGCGGGGCCGGTGGAGTCGTCACTGAAGACGACGGCGATCGGCCGGCCCGTCACGGGGTGGTCCGGGGGCTCGGCGCGGCGGGGTTGCCGATCCAGGTCGCGTGTGCGGGCACCTCCTCACCCTTCATCAGAAAGGCGTTGGAGTCGAGAACACTGCCGTCCCCCATGGTGACGCCATAGTGAACGAACGAGGAGATCCCGAGGGTGGCACCGGCGCCGATGGTGATGTAGTCGCAGGCGAAGGCGCCGTCCTCGAGTGAGTGGCCCTGGATGACGGTGCCGGCGTTCAGCACCGCGTCGTCGCCGATGGTGACCAGGCCCTTCTCCGGGATGGCGCAGCCGTCGTCGAACACCCGCCGGCCGATGCGCACGCCGGCCAGGCGCCACAGCAGGATCTGGAACGGCGTGCCGGCCAGGTGCGGGGTCGTGTAGAACTTCCACAGCCGCTCGTGGCGCCAGAAGTAGTCGTCGTAGATCGAGCAGTTCCTCGGCCGCAGCGGCTCACCCAGCGCCGCGCGTTCCAGCAGCAGCCCGAAGCAGGTGTTGAACGCCAGCACGCCCAGCACGCCGACCGTGATGGCGGCGGCGTGGTACGGCTCGTAGAGGGTCATGGCCACCGCGCCCAGCTGCAGGGTGATGAAGAACTGCAGACCCCGCGCCAGCAGCACGGTGAAGACGGTGCCCGCGTTGTACCAGTTCTTCTGCAACAGCCGCCGGCCCACCTCGTCCGGGTCGTCCAGGAAGGCGAACCGGGCCTTCGACGGCGTGGTGCGCGGGATCTCGAACGGCGGCGAGCCGAGCAGGCCGACGTTCTCCCGGATCGGGCCGTCGATCGGCACCATCACCTTCGTCGCCAGCAGCACGTTGGTTCCGGTCCTCGCCGACGCCGGGAACGCGATGTTGTTGCCCAGGAAGTTGTGGGTGCCCACCACGACGGGGTCGACCCGGAACGAGGTGCTGGTGGTGGCCATGTTGATGATCGACAGGCCGTCCGAGATCATCGTCCCGGTCCCGACGGTGGTCAGGTAGGGCGAGTCGTGGGTGTGCTGGGTGCCCAGGTTCGACCCGGTCTGCACCACGGGGGTCATCCGGTAGCCGAGTGCCCGCATGAAGCCGACGATGAACGAGCTGTCGCCGAGCAGCATCACCAGCATCGGCGCGTTCGTCATCGCCTGGATGAGCAGTTGGATCAGGTAGCGCACCCCGTAGAGCCGGTAGACCCGGCCCGGCTGCACCGCGCGGCTCAGCAGCCGGGGCACGGTCACCATCACCGCGGTGCCGAGCAGCAGCAACCCGAAGAACAACCCGCAGGAGATCCAGACGACCGCCAGGTAGAACGAAGGGTTGGCGAGGGTGTCCTGGCCCTGCAGGATCACCGCGTCGACCCCCGGGACCCTGGTCAACACCAGGACACCGACCGTGACCAGCACCGGGCCGACGCCGAACAGCCCGACCAGCTGCATCAGGCTGAACGCGAACCGGCGCAGGTCGCTGCACGGGCCCGCCCCGATCCCCCGGTAGTCGGCCGCCGCCGGCCGCGCGGGGGTGCCGTGCCAACTCTGCCCGGCGGGAACCCGTTGACCGGCGCTCAGCGTCGAGCTGTGCCCGAGCTGGGCGCCGTGGCCCATGGCGGTGCCGATGTCCAGCACCGTCTTCTCGCCCACCACGACGTCGTGGCCCAGGCTGACCGGACCGGTCTGGATCACGCCGCGGATCGCCCGGTACCCGGTGAACGAGCAGTCCCGCCGGATCACCGTGCCGTCCCCGACACTGATCAGGTCGGTGACCACCGGCACGCCGCGGGAGAAGATGGCCACCTCCTTGCCGATCTTCGCCCCGAGCGCGCGCAGGTACCAAAGATAGAGCGGCGAACCGGCGAACAACACCAGCGGGTTGGTCCGCACCAGCCAGCTGACCAGCCAGAACCGCAGGTACCGCCAGCTCCACAGCCGGAACTCGGTCTCCGTCCAGCGACCCACCAGCAGCCACTTGGCCACGATCGGCAGCAGGCAGAACACCACGGAGGCGAGCAGGACGAACACCAGCGAGCGCTCGTAGAGGCTCACCACGCCCACGGCGGCGGAGAGCCACTGGTAGCCGACGTCGGCGATGTAGCCGGCGAGCAGCACGTAACCCACGAAGAACAACAGCTGTCCCGCCCCGCACAGGACATAGCCCCGGTTGCTGCCCCGGGCCACCGAGCCGACGCCCCGCTCGGGGGCCGCGTCCGGTTGGGGCGACTCCTCCGGTGCGGTGCTGCCCACCGCGGCCGCCAGCTCCCGGATGGTGGGGTTCTGGTAGATCTCCTTGATCGAGATCGAGGGCAGGTCGGTGTGCTTGCGGACCCGTGAGGCGAACTGCGCCAAGACCAGCGAGCTGGTACCGAGTTCGGTGAAGAAATGGCTGGTCACCGAGATCTGATCGACGCGCAGCGTGTCCGCGAGCGCCGAGGCCAGCCGCCGCTCGAGATCGGTGGCCCCGGCGGTGTGCTCGCCGCCGGCGGCGCGGCGGCGGGTGGGGGGCGGCAGGTTCTTGCGGTCGGCCTTGTCCTGCGGGGTGAGCGGGATGGCGTCGAGGTGCTCCAGGTAGGCCGGCACCATGTACGCGGGCAGCCGCTCGCGCAGCTGGGCGTAGATCGTCTCCACCTCGACCGGTCCGCTGTCGGTGCGCAGGCTGTAGTAGCCGACCAGCTCGACGGTCTCCGGGTCCGTTCGGTAGGTGTCCACCACCGCGGCCGCGATGCCCGGGACCTGGAGCAGTACCGACTCGATCTCGGTCAGCTCGATGCGGTAGCCCCGGATCTTGACCTGCAGGTCGATCCGGCCCTGGTACTCGATCTCGCCTTCGGCGTTGATCCGGCCCAGGTCGCCGGTGCGGTAGATCCGCCCGGACGGGTTGTCCGGAATGCCCAGGAAGTCCGGGATGAAGGCCCGGTCGGTCAGCTCGTCGCGGTTGAGGTAGCCGCGGGCGAGCCCGATGCCGGCGATGCCGATCTCACCGACCTGGCCGCGGGGCAGCGCACGGTACGGGTCCTCCGCGTCCAGGATCACGATGGCGTAGCTGGGCAGCGGCACGCCGATGGTGACCGGTCGGTCCGGGTGCAACTCCGTCCAGGTGGCCGTGACGGTCGCCTCGGTCGGCCCGTAGACGTTGAGGAACCGGCGGCCGGGCCGGTGCCAGCGGGCGATCAGGTCCTGCGGGCAGGCCTCACCCGAGACCAGCAGGAAGCGCAGGCCCGGCAGCTCGTCCTCGACCGTGGCCAGCAGCGTCGGCACGCAGCACATCGCGGTGACCTGCTGGTCGGTCAGGAACTCGTGCAGGTCCTGGCCCAGCAGGCTGCCGCCGGGCGGCTTGGGCACCAGGGTGGCGCCGGAGGCCCACGGCACCCAGATCTCCTCGAAGGAGAAGTCGAACGCGATGGTGAGGCCCTGGTAGACCCGGTCGTGGGCACGGATCCCGTACACCTCGGCGGCGACCCGGACGAAGTTGCAGATGCTGGGGTGGTCGACCGCGACGCCCTTGGGCCGGCCGGTCGAACCCGAGGTGTAGATGATGTAGGCGAGCTCGTCGGTGGCCTCGCCCCGTTCGGCATCGGTCAGCCGGTCCTGACTGTGCCTCTCGATCAGCTGCGCGGCCTCGTCCACCAGGACCAACCGCGCACCGAGCTGCCCGATGCCCTCGACCCGCCGCGCGGCGGACGACGCGGCCAGCACCACGGTGGCACCGGCATCGGCGACGATGTAGGCGATCCGGTCGGCCGGGAAACCGACGTCCAGCGGCACGTACGCGGCGTTGATCTTCAGTGCGGCCAGCATGCCGATGTAGGAGTACACCGGGCGGTCGAACAGCAGGGCGATGCGGTCCCCCGCGCGGGCGCCCTCGGCGAGCAGGTGGCGGGCCAGTTGGTTCGCGCGCCGGTCCAGCTCGTCGTAGGTCAGCGTGAGGTGCCCGCCGTCCACCGCGAGGTGCTGGGCATCCCCGTGTCCGCGCAGCCAGTCGCACCGCTGCTCGAACAGGTGCTCCAGCCGCTCCCCCTCGGTGGTGCGCGGCTGGTTCTCGCCGCCGTCGGCCACCAGCACGCGGTCGGCGCGCGGATCCGCGACGGTCCTGCTCGAACTCCTCGGCGTCAGCTTCGGCGCCCGGGTGGGTGTCTCTCCCAGCACGTGTCCAAACCCCTTCGGTCCAGGCCGCTCAGGCCGTGACCGGGTGCGTCGGATCGACCGACGCGCCGGCGGCGTCGGCCAAGATCGTCAGGCCCTTGTCGAGGATCTCGTCCGGGGTGGTGAGGGGCGCGAACACCTTGACCACCTCGTCGTGCGGCCCGGCGCGCTCGATGATCAGGCCGTTGGCGGCGCAGGTGCGGCTGATCCGCTCGGCCAGTGCCGGGTCGACCTGAAGACCCTGCATCATGCCGCGGCCCTTCAGACCGGCGCCGGGGATCCCGCCGGCGATCGCGGTCAGCCGCCGGGTGACCAGCTCCGCGCGCCGGGCGATGTCACCGGCAAAGGTGCCGTCCGCCCAGAACTTCTCCAGCGCCACCCTGGCGGTGACGAACGCGTGCCCGTTGCCGCGGAAGGTCCCGGTGTGCTCCCCGGGAGCCCAGATGTCGAGCTCGGGCCGGATCAACAGCACGGACATCGGCAGCCCGAAGCCGGACAGCGACTTGGACAGCACGACCAGGTCCGGCGTGATGCCGGCCCGCTCGAAGCTGAAGAACGTGCCGGTGCGGCCGCATCCGGCCTGGATGTCGTCCACGATCAGCAGTGCGCCGTGCGCCGTGGCCAGCTCCGCCAGCCGCCGCAGCCACCTGTCGGACGCGACGTTGAGGCCGCCTTCGCCCTGCACCGTCTCCACCACGATCGCCGCCGGGGCGTCCAGCCCGCTGGCCGGGTCCTCGAGCATCAGGGCCAGCTGTTCGGCGGTGTCCACGTCCGGACCGAGGTAGCCGTCGAACGGCAACCTCGACACCCCGGACAGGGCGTTGACCGGGCCACCGCGCATCGCCGAGTTCGCGGTCGCCGCCAGTGCGCCCTGCGACAGCCCGTGGAACCCCCGGGTGAAGGAGATGACGTTCGTCCGCCCGGTCACCTTGCGGGCCAGCTTCAGTGCCGCCTCGACCGCGTTCGCGCCGGTCGGGCCGGTGAACTGGACCCGGTGATCCATCCCGCGCGGTGCCAGCACGATGTCTTCGAAGCTCTCCAGGAACGCCTGCTTGGCATTGGTGTGCAGGTCAAGACCGTGCGCGATGCCATTGGCGGTGATGTAGTCGAGCAGTGCCCGCTGCATGTCCGGGTCGTTGTGCCCGTAGTTCAATGCGCCCGCGCCGGCCAGGAAATCGAGGTACTCGCGCCCATCGGTGTCCCACACAACGGTCCCGAGCCCGCCGGCAAGAACCGCGTCGAAGTTCCGGCAGTAACTCCGGACAACCGATTCACGGCGTTCGAAAATCTCGCTGGCAGTCACCCATTCTCCCCTCAATACAGCCGCGGACCGTTGCGGGTGTCGGGGCTTGCGGTCCGTGAATGGCGGGTCGCCCGTGGCGATGTCGAATCGTTACATTCTCCATCCGCGACATCGTCGATCGCGACAACCCGCACCAAAACCCGATTGAAGCACCACCTGTCCTGCCCGGTCCAGGGCAATGCAAATGACTGCCCGATCGGTTGACGGAAAGCCGATGGCGGCGGCAGACAGTCACAAACTACCGAGTTCAACCAATTTGTGGATGTCGGCCTACGCAGTTCACCCCTGACACATCCGATGACCCAGGACACAGAACTGAGCCGATACTGAGATCAAACAGGAACGATCCCTAAGTTATGGCGAATCAAACCGCTCTCGTGCCACCGCAACGCTTTTTGACGTGGAGCTACGATCATTCGTCCCGGGGATGACCTGAAAGAGCGAATGGGCCGGTATACACCACCGGGAGTCACCTACCGCACGGATCCGCCGGGTACACCTCTTCGTAACCCCGAGGGAACTGACGGCGCCGTCGGCGAGGGCGAATGTTCGGCCACGCTCTCGGGATCGGTAAACGGCGGTGAGCCGCCAGCCGCGACGGTACGCCGGCGTGTCGCTGAGGCGAGCGGAACGGGTGACCGACCGCGCCGAATGAGATTCGGCTAAACAGCCCGGTTGGTCGTGGCCCTCGGCCCCGGCCAGATAATCGCAGTGCGCACTCCGGTCCGGGCGGCGCCGACACTTCCAGGAAACCGGGCGGGGGGCGAAGCCTTTTCCTCGACTTGCCCGCCGGGGGAACCGAAGTCACCTGAAGAGCCATGCGTTTCGCGGCCAGGAGTGGCCCGAGTAGTCATGACGGACGTCGGCCACCCGAGAGGGCGCCGGGCAGCCCGCCGCCGCCGTACCGGGCAGCGGCTCGGTCTGTGGTCGGGCTGGAACCGCAGCGGTCACAGTCGGTGATCGACTGATCGAATCAGCGTGATGACCCTGAGGGGTGGGCTGTGTCGAGGTCGACCTGAGCCTGGTTCTCGGCGAAATATTCGGACTGACGTTGGTCCTCGAATGAGGAGAGAACGCACCAGGGTCGACACCGGGCCGTCCTGTCGGTGACGCAACGTCACCCCCAGCGTCACGGCGGTGCTGGTGACCTGAGTGCTCTGAGGGCGTGGACGTTCGCTGCCAGGGACTGCTGACCTGGGTCGCGGAACCGCGACCTGGAATGGGCCAGCACCGAGACCCGCCGCGGACAGCGCTGGGACTGTCACTTCGCGGTAGCTGCACACGAGTCCGACAGTCGTGTCGTCCCGGTCCGCTGTTGGACCGGGCTGACTTTCAAGGTCACCGACTGGCCCGCCGGGGTACGGCGGACAAGCTTCACCGGCCTCCGTAGCCAGCACGAGAGGCCGGTGAAGCTCAACCGGAACGTGACCGGTGGACGAGCTCTCACTGCCCACCGGTCACGGACCGACCAGACGATGTCTCACGGTTGGCGGGCGCCGCCAACTACAGGCGCCCGGCCAACTCCTCATACCACGCCGCCCTCAACGGGCTGCGCTCTTCGGTACACCGCCGGTCGACCGGCGGAAACGGGTCCTGGTCAGATGACCTGGACGTTGTCCGCCTGCGGGCCCTTCTGGCCCTGGCTGGTCTCGAAGGACACGCGCTGCCCCTCCTCCAACGACTTGAAACCACTGCCGCCGATGGCGGAGTAGTGCACGAAGACGTCCTTACTGCCGTCGTCGGGGGCGATGAAACCGAAGCCCTTCTCGCCGTTGAACCACTTCACGGTGCCCTCAGTCATGATTTCCCTTGTTTCCTGGTTGCGGCGCTGATCGTGCAACTTCACGATCACAAGGACGCCACATCCCGGCGACAGACAACCACACTCGTCACCGGGCGGCCCATCCGGGCGGCACAAACCGGCAACTACCGGCTCTAAAACGGGTCCGAAACGCCTTCGTCGAGGGTGATCCGGGCCACTAGAGTGACCCGCTGTGGGGGACGGATGAGCCTGGACGTTCAGCCGCTCACCCGCGCGCGCGCCGCGTTCCAGCCTCGGCCGCTCTCCCGGCTGCGGTCCCTGCCGGTCGCCGGGCCGAGCACCCCGGCACGGCTGCTGCGCCTCGGCGCGGTGCTGGTGGTGGGCTGCCTGCTCACCGCGGCGGTCAGCCTGGGCAGCGGCCTCTCCCGGCAGTCGGCGACGGCGGAGGGCGACGGGCGGGTCGCGGCGCTGAGCATGGACGCCGCCGCGCTGTACCGGTCACTGGCCGACGCCGACGCGATGGCCACCAGCGGGTACGTGGCCGGTGGGGTGGAACCCGCCACCGTCCGCGCCCGCTACGACGACGACCTCGCCCAGGCCGCCGAGCGGCTGGTGCGCGCGGCGGGCGAGCTTGACGCGGCCGACCCGGGCCGCCCCCTCGTGGCCACCGTCGCCGGGCAGCTGCCGGTGTACAGCGGCCTGATCGAGACCGCCCGGTTCTACAACCGGCAGGGCCTGCCGCTGGGGCAGTCCTACCTGGGCAGCGGCTCCCGGTTGATGCGCGAGACCGTGCTGCCCGCTGTCGAGCAGCTGCGCCGCCAGCAGAGCGTCACGCTGGCCGACGACTACGGCCGGGGCGGCGCCATCCCGTTCGCGGTGTTGCTGGTCTGCGGCGCAACCCTCGCCGCGCTCCTCGACGCCGGGATGCGGGAACGGCGCCGCACGAAACGGACCGTCAACCCGGGGCTGGGGGCCGCCGCCGGCCTCCTCGTGGTGGCCATGCTGTGGTGGGTCACCGCCACCGTCGTCACCGATGCCAGGCTGGACGCGGCGATCCGGCACGGCGGGGCCACCACGGCCCTGGACGACGCGCGGGCGGCCGTCCTGCAGGCCCGCAGCAACGAGAGCCTGGTGCTGGTGGCCCGCAGCGGCGGCAGCGCCTCGGACGCCGGGTTCACCGGCCAGCTCACCAGGGTGCTCGGCACGGACGGCACCGGCGGGCTGCTGGGCACCGCCGCCGACGACGCCGGCCCGGACGGGGCCGGAGCGATCGACGAGGTGCGTGCGGCGGCGCACCGCTGGCAGCAGGCCCACCAACAGGTGCGGCAACTGGACGACGCCGGGCGCTACACCGACGCGGTCGCCGCGGCGATCGGCACCGACCCCGCCGGCTCGCGCGCCACTTTCGAACGGCTGGACGCGGCACTGGCCGGTGCGCTCGCCACCCAGCGGGCCGCTCTCGACGCGGACGCCGGCTCCGCCAGCGGCGCGCTGACCGGACTGGCCATCGGCCCCATGGTGCTCGCCCTGCTCGCGGGTGCGGCGGCGGCGGCCGGCATCGCCCTGCGGGTGCGGGAGTACCGGTGAACGGCGTTTCGACCCGCCGGCCGCTGCTCTACCTCGCGGTGGGCTGCCTGCTCGCGCTGCTCAGCCTGCTGCTGCCGACGCCGGGTGGTGACCGGGGTGCGGCCGGGGCCACGCCCACCTCGGCTCCTGGGGTGGCCGCTGGGGCGCCCGCCGCGCCCCCGGCGGCGCCGTGCGGCCAGACCCGGGACAGCCTGCGCCCGAGCGGCCCACCGCCGGCCCCGGGCGCGTTCCCGCCGGGGTCGACGATGGCGGCGATCGTCGCCAGGGGGCGGTTGATCGCCGGGGTGGACCAGGGCAAGTACCTGGCCGGCTACCGCAACCCGGCGACCGGGGACCTGCAGGGCTCGGACATCGACCTGGTGCACCAGATCGCTGCGGCGCTGTTCGGTGACCCCGCCAAGGTGCAGTTCGTGGTGCTCGACATCGCCGACCGGGCCGCCGCGATCGAGCGCCGCCAGGTGGACCTGGTGGTCGACCAGTTCACCGTCACCTGCGCGCGGCAGCGCACCGTGGAGTTCTCCAGCGCCTACCTGACCGCGGCGCAGCGCATCCTGGTCCCGGTCTCCGCGAACGTGCACGAGGTCGAGGACCTGGCCGGCCAGCGGGTCTGTACCTCGCGCGGCTCGACCACCGAGGGCGTGCTGCACGCGCTGCCGCTGCACCTGAACGTGCTGTCCCTGACCGGGATCCCGGACTGTGTGGTCGAGCTGCAGCACGGCCGGGTGGCCGCGGTGTCCAGCGACGACGCGATCCTCGCCGGGCTCGCCGCCCAGGACCCGCAGACCCGGGTGGTCGGCCGGGCGCTGGACAACGCCCGCTACGCGGTGGGCATGAGCCCGGCGACGCCGGATCTGGTGCGGTTCGTCAACGGGGTGCTGGAACGGGCCAGGGCGGACGGCAGCCTGGCGGCCAGCGACCGGCGCTGGTTCGGCGCGCTGAACCCGGTACCGCAGCCCGCCGCCGCCCGCTACCGCGACTGAGCTGGGGTTGCGTCGGTGGGGGGCGGGGTGAGCTCCTCGGGCTTCTCGCTGGGCACTAACCGGAGGACCGGGGTCGGCGCCGGGGCGTCGGCGGTGAACGCGTCGGCGTGCGCACCTGCCCACCGCTCCGCCGTCCCGAGCAGGTCGCCGGTGCGGTCGTTCACGGCGTTCCGCCGCCCCTTGGTCAGCCCGTACGAGGGCAGCGGGGCGGCCGCGCCCGGCCCGGCGAGGTCCCGGTACGGCGTCGCGCCCGGCGGATCGGCCGAGTAGCCGCCCCGGAAGCTGCCGACCCAGTGCGACAGTCCCGCGGTGGCCGTCCGGAAGCGCACCCAACGCTGGTTCTCCCACCCCGGCGCGGGCTCGACCCCTGGCGCCGGGCCGGCGAACCGGGTCACCAGCTTCGCCGCGCCGGCCTGGCCCCTGGCGGACAGGCTGGCGACCACCGGGGGCTCCATGTCCAGGTTCAGGCCGCCCTCCGCCTCGTCGTGGTAGATGGTGACCACCCGGTCGCGGTAGCCGGGCATGCCGAGCAGCGACTCGTCCACCCAGGAGCGGGCCGAGTCCAGGATCGCGCCACCGAACGCCGCCAGGCCGCCGAGCCCGGTCGTCGGCCAGTTGCTCCAGCGGCGCAGCAGGCCGTCCTGGTTCACCATCGGCAGGCTCGTGTTGTCCGCCTCGCACTCCGACTTCGCCTGCCCGGCCGGGAACGGCGCGAGGTCGATCGCGAAGGTCGGCCGGACCGGCAGTGGGCGGTCGAAGAAGTGCACCGGCAGGTTGCTGCAGATCCCGCCGTCGGAGAACCAGTTGACCGCGAACCGCCGGCGGGGAACCGCGGCGGCCCCCTCCTCGGGCGAACCCTTGTCATGCGCCAGTGGCAGCGGCACCAGCGGCAGCGCCTGGGCCCTGAGCAGCGCGGAGTTCCATTGCTCAGCGGGGCCACCGGTGACCGGCGGTGGGTGGTCCACCATCCACCGGACCACGTCCGCCGGGAACAGGGTGCGGAACCGGGCCGGGTCGAAGAAGTACTCCTGGTTGCGCCACGGCATCGCAACCGGCTGTCGACGGGTCAGGTTCGTGGTCATCATGCGCAGCTCGCAGCCCCGGGAGGCCAGGTCGCCGAACGTCAGCGGCGGGGCATCCGGCGCGCGACCGGCCAGTTGCTGCAGGTTCCGGTGCAGCCAGGGGGTGAGTGCCTCGGCGGTGCGGAAGCGCCGGGTGCCGGGCATGCCCGAGCACAACCCGAACCCGTGGTCGGGCAGCACCGCGCCGACCCGCCGCAGGGCCCCGACGGCGGCACCGGACAGGCCGCCCCCGACGAGCAGGAGCACGCCGGCCAGCACGGCGGCCAGCCGGGCGGCGCCGACACCGGCCAACCCGACGGCGAGGACGACGATCCCGGGCACCGCGCCGAGGACCGCCGCGCCCGCGAACGCCCACAGCAGGGCGCGCAGCACCGCGATCAGCCGCCCGACGCCGGACCTGCCCGCCCCGGCGGTCACCACGGCGAAGAGCCCGGCGGTCCGCGCGTCGGGTTGGAACAGGCGGAACAGCACGGAGCCACCCACCTCGGACTTCGCGGTGAGCCCGGTGGGTACCTGTTCGAGCGCCTCGAAACCGCCCGCTGCCCGCCCGTACTCCGCGGCGGCCGCCGCCGCGGCCGCGATCGCCCCGGCCGACGCCCCGCCCACCGACCGCAGCCGGTAGACCTTGGCCAGCTCGCACACCGCCAGCGGATAGATCACTCCGCTGGTGATCCCACCCTTCATGATCACGTCGCAGTCCAGCGGCGGATCAGCCGGATATCTGCCCATCGCCACTCCGGACTCCGTTCCCGACGAGCCAGCCAGCACCGCCGACGATCACACCGTTCGGTCTCCGGTCGCACAAGCAGGCTCGCCCTACCCGCCGGGTATCCGGCCGCTCGCCGGCTCAGTTCCCCCGGCGCAGCGCGATCGGAGCCGCCTGGTGTCCCTCGGTCAGCGACCAGCAGGAGTCTCCGGCGGTCACGTCCCGCTCCGCGCCACCGGTCCATCCCTCCGGCAGGTGCAGGCAGACTCGCGCGTTCTCGTCCGGCACCAGCAGGGTGAGCTCCCCCGTACGACCGAGCCGGACGTCCGCCGCCCGTGTCCCGTCGGCCAGTTCGACCCGGACGGACAGGTTGGCCAGCTGTTCGCCGCGTCCGCCCTCGACGGTGATCTGGACGAGCGCCAGCGGCGCGAGTGTGAGCCGGGGCAGACCGCGCCGGGAAGACACCGGTCCGCTCAGCGGACCGCCGTTTTCGGTGGCCAGAGGCCCGGGAGGAGGAAAATCAATTGCTATCGGAACCGGCGGACTGAGGATATCCTCAGGCAGCTTGGACCGGCGACGAATGGCCCGCGAGGTGGGACGTGGACCGTGCAGCTATCGGCCTCGACCGCACTATCGGCAACGGCGCGGGGCCCGACGTTCGGAGCGTTCCGACTTCCCAGGGCGGTCGGGGCGTGCTCGAGGGTGCGTTCGAGTTGTTGGACGTGTTGTCGCGCATGCCGAGCGGCGCGGGGCTGTCCGGGCTGTCCCGCGACTCCGGTCTGCCCAAGGCCACGACCCACCGGCTGCTCGAGCAGCTCGTCGCACTGGGCGCGGTGCAGCGCGACGGGCAGCGGTACTACGTCGGCGGTGCGCTGGCCCGGCTCGGGCGCTCCTGGCAGCCACATCCGGCGCTGCGGCGGGCGTCGCTGCGTTCGTCCCGGACGCTGGCCCGGATGACCGGCAGCTCAGTGGCCGTCTGCGTGCTCGAGGACACCTCGATCCGGGTGGTGACCTCCGCCGGCGGGACGGGCAGCCCGTCCCCTCGAATGCACACCGAGGACGAGATGACGGTGCGTACCGCGGTCGGTCAGGTACTGCTCGCCGCCCAGCCCGATCGGGACCCGCCGACCGGGTTCTCCCGCCCGGAGTGGAAACGCGTGCGGGACACCCTCTCCCGCCACGCCGCGGTCGCGGTGGACCACCAGGACGTCCTGCCCGGTGTGTTCTGCGCGGCAGCCGCGATCCCGCTGCCCACACCGGGCCAGGTGGCCTCGATCTGCACGCTGTTCGTCAACCGCACCCCGCCGAGGGACCTGTCCGAGCTGGTGCTGCGGGCGGCCCGGGAAACCACCCGCTTCCTCGCCTGCCAGTGACCGGTCCCAAGGGAGCGCCTCGGAGGTCGTGAGTGGCGAGGGGCCACTCGCCACTCACGGGGTGTGGATCAGCGTGATGGTGGTCCAGGCGCCCAGCCTGATCTGGTCGCCGGCACCGATCGGGACCGGGGTGTTCGACGGGATCAGGGCGCTGTGCACGGTGGTGCCGACCGCGGTGCCGTTGGTGGAGTCCAGGTCGACGATCTGCCAGCCACCGTCCGGCTGGGACAGCAGCACGGCGTGCAGCGCCGAGACGCCCGGGTCCAGCGGCGGGCCGCTCAGGTCGATGTCCGGCTCGATGCCGCGGGACCGGCTGCGCCGCCCGATGCTCAGCCGTGACCCGACCAGCGTGAAACGGCGCTCCGGGCAGTACAGGGGGAACGCCAGGCCCGCCGCGTCCGGCCCCTCCCGAGCGCGAACCACCTCGAACCAGTCCCGATCCGCCCGCACCACCGCCGACCAACCGGACCGCGTGGACCTGGCCCCGAGCTCGGCATCGCGAGCATCACCGGCACCCGGGGTGGCGGCCGGCACGGGCAGCGCGCTGTCGTGTCCGCAGTCCTCGCAGAACCGCCCGTCCCGGGCCGCGCCGCAGCTCGCGCAGACCTGGGGTGCCGGCGCGGCCGGGGCGACCGCGGCTGACGGAGCCGCCGGACTCGCCGGCGCGGTCATCGGCGTGCCACAGACGTCGCAGTAGTCGTCGGTGTCGGACCGGTGCCCGTCCGGACAGGTCGTTGCGGTCACGAGGCGCCCCGGAAGCGCGCGGTCCGGGTCGACCGGGTGTCGAGCGTCATCTCGTCCACGTCGTCGACCTTCTTGCGCAGCCGCACCGTGCCGGACGGCGCATCCAGCACGTCGACGACCTTGGACAGCAGCCGGGCGGTGTTCTCGTTGCCCGACTCGTGGGCCAGCGCGACCGCCCGCCCCAGCCGCGCGGTCGCGGTCGGCTCGTCGCCCGCCTTGCGCGCCGCCAGGCCCTCCTGGATCGCGTCGGCCAGCTCGGCCTGCCCGGTGTAGTGCGCGACGCCCCGGCTGATCCGCGAGGACAGCGACGTGTCGTCCGTCCACACCGCCCTGACCAGGCCTTGGCCGAGCACCTCGGTGGACCCCGCGCGCACCAACTGGACCCGGCCGGCCAGCATCTCCTCGCCGACACCGCCCGCGTTGACCGCGACCCCCACGTGGTAGTCGCGGCTCTCCGCTCCCCAGGAGCCGAGCGGGTAGTCGCCGCGCTGTGGACCGGACTCGGTGCGCCGCCCGGTCAGGTCGGCCACCGTCGGCGCCACCTGCTTGACGAACCGCACGCTCGCGCCGCGCGGTGTCCACAGCCGCAGCGCCACGTCAGCGGTGTTCTTGCCCATCGCGGCCGCCGTGATCGCCCGGAAGTCGGCGGCCAGGTCGGCCGGATCGGCCACGATGTCGACCGTCCCGAGCAGCGCGGCGGCGATGGTGCGCAGCTCCTCGACCCGCCAGTCGGTGCCCACGCCCCGGCAGTCACAGGTGAACAGCCCGCGCACGCCATCCAGCGCGGCGGCGAACACCGGCTCGCGCTCGCCGTTCTGCCCGTCGGTGAGCAGCAGCGCGTGGCGCAGACCGCCGGGGTGTGCGTCGGCGAGCCGGCCGACGGCGGACAGCCAGCTGCCGATCGCGGTGCCCCCACCGGCGCGCAGGTTGGCCACCTCGCTGTTCGCCTCGGCCCTGGTGCGCGCGTCGGCGACCGCCGTGCCACCGTCCCTCGGGTACACCTGCACGGCCATTCCGACGCCGGAGATCACCGCGAACGACACCCCGTCGCGCAGCTCGGCCAGCGCCGCCGAGGTCGCCTGCCGCGCCGAGCGCATCTTCTCGCCGTGCATCGAGCCGGAGGTGTCCACGACCAGTACCTCGAGCGCGTCACCCGGCGCGGCGGCGGGACCGCCGGTAGCGGTCACCGTGACCACCGCGTCCACCTCGGTCGCGCCCGCCGGCAGGTGGACGTTCTGGTCGACCTCGACGGCGAACGACGGCTCCGGTCCGGTCATGCGGGCTCCTCTACGGCCGTACCTCGGCGGGGGTCGGCACCGGGATGACGATCACGGTGATGTTGTCCCGGCCGCCGGCGTCCAGGGCGATCTGGGTGAGCAGACGGGCGACCTCCACCGGGCTGGTGCCCCGTTCCGGCGGAGGCAGCGCGGCGGCCAGCTGCTCCGCGCCCGGGAGGTAGTTCCACAGCCCGTCACTGCACAGCAGCAGCACGCCAGGGCCCTCGGGACGCCAGCTGAGCACCTCCGGCTCCGGCTCGCCGCCCTGCCCGAGCCACCGGGTGATCGCGTGCGCCCTGCGGTCGGCGAGCGCCGTGGCCTCGTCCAGCTTGCCCGAGTCGATCATGGCCGTTGCCCAGGAGTGGTCGGTGGTCAGCCGCTGTGCGGGTTCCGCGGCGCTCGGGGCGGCCAGCCAGTAGGCGCGGCTGTCACCCACCCAACCGACGGTGATCACCGGATCGGCGCCGGCACCGTCCGGGTAGTCCAGGAGGGCGCAGACGAGCGTGCAGGACGGGGCGTCGTGGTCACCCGGTGCGCCGAGCGCGGCCACCGCGGTCGCCGCCTGGGCCACCGCGGCCCGGACCAACCGGGCGCCCACCACCGCCGCCGACCGGGACGCCGGCTGGGCGCGCCCGTCCTCGGGCGGCAGGCCGGGGTCGGACAGCAGCACACCCAACGCGGTTTCGGTGGCGGCCCGCGAGGCCAGCTCCGGTGAGCGCACCGACGAGACGCCGTCGCAGAGCACCGCCGCCACCCCGGCCGGCAGCCGCAGCCCGAGCGCCATCGCGTCCTCGTTGCGGGCGTGCACCAGGCCGCGGTCGCTGACCCCGCCGATCGCACCCAGGTCGGTCTCCACCCGGTCGGTGCCGTCCTGGCGGCGCAGCCCGCAGCCGGGGCAGTACTCGGTGCCGGCCTCGGCCTCGGTCGTGGTCACCGAGGTGGGCGCGGGTTCGCCACACCGCCGGCACGGGTCGGCGACCGCCTCGGCCTGTGCCGTGCCGCCGCGACGGGTGCGCAGGTCGGTGCCGCAGTTCTCGCAGAACAGGTCGCTGTCGGCAACCGACTCGGCGCACTCGGGGCACATCGCCATCACATCCAGGTCCGGGGTCGCACGTCATTGGCCCGGTCCACCAGCTCGATGCGCTCGGCCGGGTCCGCGGTCAGTCGGGCCGAGGTGCGCAGGCAGGCCTCGAGGCCAAGGCGCAGGTCCCGCTGGCGCCACGGGTGGCCGAGGAACGGCGGGCCGCCGGGGGCGTCCGGCAGCTCCAGCGCCCGAGTCAGCAGCGCTGCCCGGATCCGGTGGTCGGTGATGGCGTCCAGGTCCAGCCGTTCCACCCGCGCGGCGGCGGCCCGCAGCGCGGACTCGCCGATCTCGGCGCCGGAGCGGCCCAGCAGCGTCGCGGTCACCGCCTCGAGCTGGGCGGCGACGTGCTGGCTGGAGGTGTTCGGGACGGCGTCCAGGGTGTCGTGCGCGGCGTGTCGGTCACCGGCCCGCAGCGCGACTCTGGCGCTGCCGAACGCGGCGTCGGCCAGCCCCGGGTCCGGCCGGGCGATCAGCGCGTAGTAGCGCCCGGCGTCCTCGTCCCGCCCGGCGCACTCCGCTGTCGCGGCGAGCGCGAGCTTCGGCGCCGCCTCCCCGGGCAGTGTCGAGTAGGCCACCTCGAACGCGGCGGCGGCCCGGTCCAGGTGATCGCCCGCGCCCGCTGTGCTCGTGCCCGCTCTGCCCGTGCCCGCTGTGCTCGTGCCTGCGGCGGTGAGCGCGGTGAGGCCTCGGAACCACTCCAGCCGCCAGTCATCCGGGTACCCGGCGGCCAGTTCGTCGAGCGCCGCGGTGGCCGCCTCCGGGTCGCCCGCGTCCAGATGCGCGCGGACCAGCCGCAGCCGCAGCTCCGGCGTCAGCTCGGGAGCCGATTCGATGGCCCTGGTCACCTCCCCGCGCTCGACCGTGGCGAGGGTGGCGAGCAGGCCCGCCCCCGGGTCGGTCGGGTCCACCACCGGCACCGGCAGCAGCCGCGCCACCCGCTCGGGCACCGGCCGGCCCGGCTGGTCGCCCTCGATGAGCAGGCCAGCGGCGAAACTGCCCCTCGGCTGGCCGAACCTGGTCGAGATGGTGGGCCTGGCCTTGCCGTCCTCGGCGGCGAGCACCTCACGGAGCACACCGTCGAGCTGTTCGGACATCTCCTCGGCGGACTCGAACCGGCGCAGCGGGTCCGGGTCGACGGCGCGCAGCAGCGCGCGGTGGAACGACTCGTGGGCGAGCAGCACCGGATGGTCGGCCGGGATCGGGCTCGGGGCACCGCCGAGGGTCGGCGGCAGGCCGAGCGCCAGCACGGCCAGCGACCGGCCCACGGTGTGCACGTCCGAGTAGGCGGACGGGCCCTCCTTGGCGATCTCCGGGGCCTGGTAGCCGAGGGTGCCGTACACGGCGCTGTGCTCATCGTCCATCCGGATCACCGCGCCCATGTCGATGAGTTTGAGCTGGCGGTCGTACTGGATGGCGTTGTCCGGCTTGAAGTCGCAGTAGGCCAGCCCGCGCGAGTGCAGGTAGCCCAGCGCGGTGAGTACCTCCATCGCGTAGGCGATGGCCTGGGCGACCGGCAGCGGCTCGAACGACCCGTCCGGGCGCCGTCGGTCCTGCAGGAGTTGCTTGAGCGAAGAACCACCCACGTACTCCATCACGATGTAGCCCACCGGGACGTCGTCCGCGCCCGGGTGCTCGACGAAGTTGTGAATCTTCACGATGTTGGGGTGGTCCACCTGGGCCAGGAACCGGCGTTCGGCCACCGCGGCGGCCATCGCCTCCGCGTCCCCGGAGTCGAGCAGACCCTTGAGCACCACCCACCGGTCGCTCACGTTGTGGTCGACCGCCAGGTAGATCCAGCCCAGACCACCGTGCGCCAGGCAGCCGCGCACCTCGTACTGCCCGGCCACCAGGTCGCCGGGGCGCAGCTTCGGGGAGAAGGAGAACGGCGCGCCGTCCTTCGGGCAGAACCCGTCCACCCGCCCCGGCCGCCCATCCCGGCCCCGGCCCACCGGAGCGCCGCAGCGACTGCAGAACCGGCGGTCCTCGGGGACCTGGGGGTCGGTCATCAGCGCGTGCGTCGGGTCGATCACCGGCACCGGCGGGACGTCGACAAGGCCGCCGCCGAGCTGTCCCCGGGTGGGACCGGTGGTCGCGGAGCGGACGCTGCCGCGCCTGGAGGGCCTGCTGGACCGGCTCCCGCCGCCGAGCGTGCCGGAGTACGCCCACGGGGCGGCCGCCGTGGCCGTCGCTGTGGACAGCCCGGCAGCGGCCGTGGGCGGCCCAGCAGCGGCCGTGGGCGGCCCGGCAGCGGCCGTGGGCGGCCCCACGGCCGCCGTAGCGGGCCCGGCGGCCGCCGTCGCGGGCCCGGCGAACGAGGCGGTGCCCGGCCCGGACGACGGAGCCATGCCGCACTCGTCGCAGTAGCCGTCCTCGATGGCGCCCGTGCAGCTGTCCCGGGTACAGGATGCGGCGCTGGCCGTCACGCCGACCGACCCGCGTCGCTGGCCTGGCGCAGCAGGCGCTGGTAGGCGCCGATGGCCCGGGTGGCCCCGGCCAGCTCGGCCGGCCGGGTCCACAGCAGTCGGCGGATCTCCTCCTCCAGCCGCATCAGCCCGGGTTCCTCGATCCGCCCCAGCCGCAGCGCCCTGGCCCGGTACGCCTCGAACCGGCCGCGCAGTTCGGCGCGGCGCTCGACCAGACCGGTGGCCAGCTCCACCGCGGCGCCCAGCTCGGCTGCGGCGGCGCCGACGGTCGTGCGCAGCTCGCCCAGCGTGTCCGCCCTGGCCGCCCAGCTCGCTGCCCGTTCCAGGCCGGCGCGCCGGCTGAGCAGGTCGGGCAGCCGGTCCGGCGGCGCGGTCAGCGAGGCCGCGACCAGCTCGGTGGCCCGGTCCCGCTCCGTCCGCTCCCGCGCGCGCAGTTCGTCGAGCCGGCGCAGCTGGCCGTCCAGCTCGGCGAGCCGGTCCGCCCAGCCGTCGCGGACCGACGCGATCGCGGTGAGCCGGGTCGTGAGGTCGTCCAGCGCGACGGACAGTGCCGGCAGCTCTCGACCGAGGCCCCCGGATCCGTCGGCCAGCGACAGCGGATCAGCGCCGGCACGCCGTTCGAGGTCGGCCAGCGCCGAGGCGGCCGCCGTCAACGAGGGCTGGCCGACATCCAGCTCGGCGACCAGCCGACCGGCCGCGCGCACTCGCTCGGCAATCGGCGCCAGCTCGGCCAGCGCCTCCTCGCGCAACCGCCCGCAGGTGGTCACCAGTTCGCTGACCTCGGCGAATGCCGCGTGCATTCGGGTACTCAGCTCGTCCAGGGTGATCTTCTCGACCCGCTCGGCGGCACCGGTCAGGCCACGCTCGGACAGGCCCACCTCGGTACGGGAGACCTCCACCGAGGGCAGCGCGAGCACTCGGTGCAGCTCGGCCAGCGCGGTCTCGTTCGGCCGGGGTCGGCTCCCCCGCACCCTGCGCGCGGTATCCAGCGCGTCCCGGTAGAGGGCGAAGTCCCGCCACAGCCCGCTCAGCAGCGGCGCGGCGGTTGCCCAGCGGGCGGCGGTGGCGCCGGTGAGCGGACCGCCGGTGAGCAGCCGGTGGCCGGGATGGCGCTCCAGCTCGACGAGCGAGGCGGCGATCCGGGTCTCCTCCCGTGAGCGGTCACTCAGCTCGGCGTCCAGCAGCTCGCCGTAGAACATCAGCCCCCCACGTCGCCGGTCCGCGCTGGCCAGGCCACCGGGCAGTTGACCACCTTCGCCCGATCGTGTGGCACACGATAACGCCGCGGCGCGGCGGTGCGCTGGCTTTTCCGGCCGGGCAGCGGAGCTCTGCCCAGCTGAGGGACTCCTGCCCAGCTGAGGGACTCTTAGATGCAAGCTTGTATCTATGCTAGCGTCTATCTGTGTGACACCCAGTAGCGACCGGCCGGGCGGCAACCCCGAGCGACCCGATCCGCCCGCCGCGGACCGCGCCTATGCGCTGACCAAGGAGCTGGTCCTCACCGGCGAGCTCCCGGGCGGCCACCTGTTCAGCGAGGGCGACATCGCGGAGCGGCTGCGCATGAGTCGGACCCCGGTGCGCGAGGCGTTCATCCGCCTGCAGACCGAGGGCCTGCTCCAGCTCATCCCGAAGCGGGGCGTCGTCGTGCTGCCGGTACCGCCCGGCGAGGCCGAGGACGTCCTGGATGCCCGCGAGGCCATCGAGACGGCCGCGGTGCGCCGCCTGGTGCGCCAGCCGGAGCTGGTACCGGCCGCGCTGGAGCGACTCCGGGCCGCACTGCGCACCCAGCGGGCACACGGCGAGTCCGGCGACCTGCACGCGTTCGCCGACGCCGACGAAGCCTTCCACCGCGCGATCGTCGCCGCCGGGGGTAACCAGCTCATGATCGACTTCTACGCCACGCTGGCCGACCGGCAGCGCCGCATGAACATCCGGGCCATCGGGCCGGCACCCGAACGACCGTCGGCCATCCTGCGCGAGCACCAGGAGCTGATCACCATCATCGCCTCGGGGGACGACTCGGCGTTCGGTCCGGCGCTGCGCACCCACCTGGATCGGACACACCGCCGATGAGCACCAGGAACCCCCGCCGCGAGTTCCCACCGCGGCCCGCGGCGCCGAGCCGTGCCAGGTGGGCGCCGGTCGCCGCCGCGATGTTCTGCTGCGGCTGGGGCGGCAACCAGTTCACCCCACTGCTGATCATGTACAAGGAGGCGGGCTACTCAGCCTTCACTGTCGACGCACTGCTCGGCGCCTACGTCATCGGGCTGATCCCGAGTCTGCTGCTGGCCGGTGGCCTGTCCAACCGCTATGGGCGCAGGCCCGTGATGATCCTCGGCACCGGGCTCGCACTGCTCGCCAGCGTCATGATGGCGATCAGTGCCCACGCGGCGCACGCCGTCGCCTGGCTCGCGGCCGGTCGGTTCGTGGCCGGCATGGCGGTCGCGGTGGCCATGGCGGTGGGCTCCACCTGGGTGAAGGAGCTGACCGACACCGACCCGGCCGGTGCCCCCGATCTCGGCACCCGCCGCGCCGCGCTCTGGCTCACCCTCGGTCTCGGCATCGGGCCCGGCGCGGCCGGCGCTCTCGCCCAGTGGGGCCCCTGGCCGATGGTGCTGCCCTACCTGGCGCACATCGCGCTCTGCGTCGCCGTGTTGGCGTTCGTGCCGCTCAGCCGGGAGACGCGGACCACGCCACCCGTTGACGGTCCCGACCGCTCCCGCGCCGTCCCCGCGCGCACCGGCGGCGCCCGGCACCCCCGGTTCCGGCGGGTGATCATCCCGATGGCGCCGTGGATCTTCGGGTCGACCGGCGTGGCCTACGCGATCATGCCGGAGATCGTCAGCGACAAGCTCGGCTCGTGGTCGCTGGCCTACTCCACGCTGCTCACCGTGTGCACGATCGGCGCCGGGGTCGGCATCCAGCCGATCGCCAAGCGGCTGGACCGGACCACCAGCGCCCGGGCCGTGGTGGTGTCGATGGTCGTGATGTGCGCCGGGCTCGCGTGCAGCGCGGTGGCCGCCGCGCTCCGTTCGCCGTGGCTCGCTCTCGGCACGGCACTGGTCCTGGGCACGGCGTACGGCATCGCCGTGGTGTCCGGGCTGCTCGAACTGCAGCGCCTCGCGCGGCCGGGCGAGCTCGCCCAGCTCACCGGCATCTACTACGCGCTCGCCTACGTCGGGTTCCTGCTGCCCTCGCTACTGGCCGCCCTGAACGGCGTCGCCGGCTACCCGGTCCTACTGGCCGCGCTCGCCGTCCTCGCCCTGACCGGCACCCTGGTGATCGTCCGGCACTCCCGCGCGCACCTGCCGCTGGAGCCGGCGCTCACCCCGTGACAGTCAGGACTTGAGCCACTTGGTGTTCTCGGGCCTGCTCAGCTGATTCCAGGCCTCGGGCAGCTCCCGCTCGGCCCGGTCGGCGCGATCCGCCTCCAGCCCGTGCAGGATCCCGAAGGTGAACCCGTTGCCGCCGTCGAGATGCGCCTGGCCGGCCAGCTCCCGGATCACCGGCCGCGCCACCACGGAGTCCTGGTGGTCACCGAGCAGCTTGTGGACGGCCTTGGCGTGCAGCTGGAGCCGCGCCGCCGGCTCACCCACGGCCGGCTCGGCGACCTCGCCGGCGTAGCGCAGCCTCTTGCCGGCCTTGCGCGTCTCGTGCAGCGCGATGTCCCGCTCCGCGCCGGCATCCAGGGCCTCGGCGGCCACCACCCGCTTCGCTAGTCGGCGCCACACCCTGCCCATCTGCTTGGGTAGCTCGCGGTCCGCCGGCCGCTTGGCCCTCGGGGTCAGCGGCGGGTCGCTCAGCAGCGCGTCGATCTGCTCGTGCAGGGCCAGGTAACGGTCGCTGTCCAGCGCGGCGAGCGCCACCTCCTGCCCCTCCGCCCGGCGCCGCTGCAGGGTGCGGGTGACCTGCGCGGCCACCGGGCCCATCACCAGCTCGTCGGGCAGCCCGTTGATCGCCTCGACGAGCCGCTCCTCGATCACCTCGGTGTCGCGGGCCGCGCTGAGCTCACCACCGACCCACTTCAGCTCGTCGGTGAGACCCCGGGTGGCGTCCCCGTCGATCACCTCGCTGTAGGCCTGCAGCGCACTGCGCATCCGGCGCGCGGCGACCCGCAGCTGGTGCACCGCGTCCGGGGCGTCACGGCGCACCAGCGGATCCTGGGCGCGGATCTGCTCGGCCTGCGCGCGCAGGTAGTCCAGCACCACCGCACCGGCCGAACCGGGCTTGACCTTCGACTTCTTTTCCGGCTCGGCCGGCAGCCGGTCGGCGAGCAGGCGCCCCAGCTTGGACTTCGACTGCGAGCGGTGCACCCCGACCGTCAGCAGCTGCGCCTCGATGCGGTCGAGCAGCTCCGCCTGGCCGTGCTCGGCGAGTTCCACCTCGACCTCGCGCCAGGACACGGCGGTGGTCTCCGCGCCCATGGTGTGCGCCGAGACCTGGTCCTCGACCAGCTCGACCACCTCGTGGCCGTCCGAGTCGGACATCAGCCAGCGCCGGCGGGTGGTGTTCAGCTGCGCGACCGGCGCGAGCGCGGCGCCCCGGGAGTGCACCCTGACCAACGAGGCCAGCTCGGCGGGCGGGTCCACCGGGTCGTGCCCGGCCAGCGGCAGCCGGTGCTCGTCGCGGCTGTCGCCGCCCGCCGGCAGCTTCAGGTGCCAACCCTCGTCCGAGCCGCCGACGCGGCGCCGCAGCGTCACACCGGCGCGGAGCAGCCGCAGATCGGAGGTGTCGAAGTACACCGCCTCGAGCTGCTGTTGCTCGGCGCCGGCACCGGCGTCCAGCCCGAGCAGCCCCGCCGGATCCGGCAGTTCGGCCGCGTCGGCGGCCTCGTACTTACGTTCGGTCTCCCGCACCACGTTCATCGACTTGGTCATGGCCCTTGCGTACCCGCCTTGACCTCGGCCGCGACACCGCCGGATGGATCAGCGCCGTTCCGGTGCTCCCGTTCGCTCTGCTCGTAGACCTGCTCCGGCGGGCCGACGATCAGCGGGTCGGGCTTGCCGACCACGTCGTGGTCCTTGGTCGGGTAGTCCAGCGTCGACAGGACCCAGCGCAACGCCGCGATCCGGCCGCGCTTCTTGTCGTTGCTGCGCACGACCGTCCACGGGGCGGCGGGAGTGTCGGTGCCCCGGAACATGTCTTCTTTCGCCTTCGTGTAGTCGTCCCACTTGTCCAGCGAGTTGAGGTCGATCGGGCTGAGCTTCCACTGCCGCAGCGGGTCGATGACCCGGATGGTGAACCGGGTCCGCTGTTCGGCCCTGGACACCGAGAACCACAGCTTGTGCAGGTGGATACCGGTGTCGACCAGCGCCTGCTCCAGGCTCGGGACCTGCGTCATGAACTCCTGGTACTGCTCGTCGCTGCAGAACCCCATGACCCGCTCGACGACCGCGCGGTTGTACCAGGACCGGTCGAACAGCACGATCTCGCCGGCCGACGGGAGATGGTTGAAGTACCGCTGGAAGTACCACTGGGTGCGCTCCTGCTCGGTCGGCTTGCCCAGGGCCACCACCCGGGCGCCGCGCGGGTTCAGGTGCTCGGTGAACCGCTTGATGGTGCCGCCCTTGCCGGCGGCGTCGCGCCCCTCGAACAGCACCACGATCCGCTGACCGGTGTCCTTGACCCAGGACTGCATCTTCAGCAGCTCGATCTGCAGTGCCCGCTTGATCTCCTCGTACTCGTCGCGGGTCATCCGCTCGGAGTAGGGATAGTCCTGTTTCCAGGTGGTGATTTCCTGCCCGTTCGCACCGAACAGCACCGCGTCGTCGTCGTCGAGCTCACGCACCGACCAGTCCTGGGAGTTGTCCAGCAGGTCCACCGACCGCAACGCCTCGCGCAGCTCGTGGCGGGTCGCCTCGGAATGGCCGACCCCACGGGGGGTGCGCCGGAACTCCTCGACAGCCTGCTCAAGTGAAGCCATGTCCGTTCCCCCATCACGCCGCGCTGAATCCATTATCGGGTACCTGGGCCAGATACCGCCGAAAGACACTGTCCATGGCCGGGGACGAGCACGCGGTGTGCCGGCCGCAAGAGTTCGCCCGGTGTTAGCAGGTCGTTCAACTGGCGCGAGCTCACAGCAGAGCCGGGGCCAACCGCCGCCACTGCTCCCTCGGGAACGACTCCGTGCCCTCCCGCTCGGTCAGGACCTGGACGCAGACGTGGTCGGCGCCGGCGTCGCGGTGCTGGTGCACCCTGGCGGCGATCGCGTCCTCGTCACCCCAGGCCACCAGGGTGTCGACCAGCCGGTCGCTGCCGCCGCCGGTGATGTCGGCGTCGGTGAACCCGTAGCGCTTCCAGTTGTTGACGTAGTTCGGCAGCCCGAAGTACATGCTCAGCTTCCCGCGCGCGATCGCCCGGGCCCGGTCCGGGTCGGCCTCGAGCACCACGCCCTGCTCGGGTGCCAGCAGCGGGCCAGGGCCGAGCGCCGCGCGGGCGTCGGCGGTGTGCTCGGGGCTCACCAGGTACGGGTGTGCGCCGGCGGCGCGGTCGCGGGCCAGCTCCAGCATCTTCGGCCCGAGGGCGGCCAGCACCCGGTCCTCCGCCGACAGCGGCACCGGGGCGGCGTCCAGCGCGTCCAGGAACGCGCGCATGCTCGCGAGCGGCCTGGTGAACTTCCCGGGCTCGGTCAGCTGGTTGATGATCGGCGCGTGGCTCACGCCGATGCCGACCAGTACCCGGCGCCCGTACTCGGCGACCAGCTCCCGGTAGCGCGCGGCGCTCTCGGTCGGGTCCTGCATCCACAGGTTCAGGACGCCACTGGCCACCGTGATGCCGCGCGTCTTGGCGAGCAGGTTGTCGAGTGAACCGAACAGGTCGCCGCCGGCGTCGGGCAGCCACACCGCGGCGTACCCGAGCTCCTCGATCTCGGCGGCGCAGTCGGCTGCCTCGCCGGGATCCCCGAACCTGAGCGCCGCATCCCAGATCCCGGTTCCGCCCAACGCGTATCTCATTGTCCCGATCCTGGCACGGCCGAGGCGGGCCCGCCCGGATTCCGGACAGCCACGGGTGGCTCAGAGCGGGTCGGCCACGTCCCAGAGCTGGCCGGTCGCCTGCCCCGCCAGCCGGGCCACCATCGACCGCGCCGAAGCCTCCGGCGTGAGCAGCGCGCCGCGCGCGTGGGTCCGCACGAAGTAGTCGTGCAGGGCGGCGCCGATTTGGCGTGCGGTCTCGGCGATCTCGTGGGCGGACCGGGCCACCAGGGCCAGTCGCGCCCCCTCCGCCGCGAGCCGGTGGGCGATCGCCCGCCCGATCCCCCGGCCGGCGCCGGTCACCAGGGCGAACCTGCCCACGAGCCGTCCCTCGTGCAGATCAGTCATCGGTGTTCACGACCCCCTCCCGACCCATTCTGCCGGCGCCGCGCGAGCGCGGAGTCCTTACCGACCGATCACGACAAGGCCGGACGCGGGTCGGGCGTTGGTAGCGTCACGGCCGGCATCGGAGGTAGCCATGCGCGACTATCCGCGAACGATCGTTTCGGCCGGCCATGTCGAGCCGGTGCCCCGGCGGATCCGTGCCCTGCTCGGCGGCACCGTCGTCGTGGACACCACATCCGCGCGCTACGTGTGGGAGTGGCCGAACTACCCCCAGTACTACGTCCCGCTCACCGACGTGGCGCCCGGCCTGCTCGTGGACGAGGAACAGACCGAACGGGTCGCCGGCGTGGCGGCCAACCGGTACGGCCTGCGGGTCGGCGAGCTGACCCGGCCGGGTGCCGCGCTGGTCTATCCCGAGTCCGAGCGGGGTGGCGGTGCCCAGCCGAGGCGGGACAGCCTCGACGGCCTGGTGCGGTTCCGCTGGGAGGCCCTCGACTCCTGGTTCGAGGAGGACGAGCAGGTGTTCGTGCACCCGCGCAACCCCTACACCCGGGTCGACGCGCTGCGCTCGGGCCGCCAGGTCCGGGTCGAGCTGGACGGCGTCGAGCTGGCCGAGTCCGCCGCCACCGTGATGGTGTTCGAGACCGGGCTGCCCACCCGCTACTACTTCGACCGCACGCAGGTGAACTTTTCCGCCCTGGAGCCGAGCGACACGGTCACCGCATGCCCGTACAAGGGCGTGACCAGCGCCTACTGGTCGATCCGCGCCGGTGGGACGCTGCACCCCGACCTGGCCTGGGCCTACGACTTCCCGACCCGGCAGCTGCTGCCCATCACGGGGCTGGTGGCCTTCTACAACGAGCAGGTCGATATCCTGGTGGACGGAGTCCGGCTGCCCCGGGCACGTACCCACTTCTTCCCGGTCAACCGCGCGGAGTAGCGCCGTGTACCGCGTCCGGCCCGGTCCGGCGGCGGGAACCCCGGTGCCGTGACTCCGCGCACAACGGCGGTCCACTGTTCGGCCCAACGCCGCACCATGGGCAGTCGCTGTGCCGGCCCCGTCGACGTGGCCCATCCTGACCCTCCAGCCTGACCCTCCAGCCTGACCCTGCAGCCGAGGAGAACCCGGTGAACTCCCCCGTGAGTCCCCCGCCGCTCGCCCGCCTGGCCCACCTGATGGTCTGGCTGGGTGGCGGCAACTGGCGCGACATCGACGACCACGCCGAGCGGTCGGCCTACCAGACGGCCGGCTTCTTCGTGGCCCTCAACGCGGTCGTCGCCGGCTCGGTGGTCTCCTTCGTACTCGGCCTCGCCGGGGTACCCGGGCCCGCCGGCTGGCTGTTCGCCATCGCGTCGGGGCTGCTGGTCGGCGCGATCGGCCGGACGCTGGCCACCGCGCCCGCCGATCCCGCCCTGAGCCGGGCCCGGGGGTTGCTCGGTGACCTCGCCCGAGGGCTGGTCGCCGTGCTCATCGGGGTGCTGCTCGGTGAGCTGGCCGCGCTGGCCATCTTCGCCGGCGCCATCGACCGCGAGCTGAACAGCTCCCTGGACGGGGCCGGCACCTCGGTGTCGCAGTCCGCGCAGGCGCGCCAGCTGGGTGCCCTGCAGGCCGACCGTGCCGCGCTGGACACCCAGGTCGACGCCGCGACGACCCGCCGGGACCGGTCCCTGGTGGTGGCGCGCTGCGAGTACCACCCGGGACCCGGTTGCCCGTCGACCCAGATCACCGGCGACCCGGGGCACGGCCCGGAGGCGGCGCAGGCGAACACCGAGCTGGCCGCCGCCGAGCACGACCTCGCCGAGGCCGGCGCGCGCCGCGACCAGCTGGCCCCCGGCCTCGACCGGGACATCGCCGACGCCCGGGCGGAGCTGGGCCGGGACACCGCGAGGGCCGAGTCGCTGGCCGCCGCCGACACCGGGCTGGACGCGCGCTGGGCCGCGATGAACACCTACACCACGCACACCGCCGGCACGGCAGGGCCGCTCGTGTTGCGGACCGCTGTCGTGGTGCTGTTCGTGCTGCTCAACCTGCTCCCGCTGATCCTGCGGCGCTGGCGCGGCCAGACCGACCAGGACCGCCGCATCCTCGCCCGCAAGCTGCGCAACCGGGCCGAGGAGGAGGCCGACACCACGGTGGCGATCAGCCGGGCGCAGCTGCGGGCCGCACTGGAGCTGGACCGGCACCGCACCCTGCTGGCGTCCGGGTCCGCCGCCTCGCTCGACGCGGGCAGTGCGATCCTGCCAGGCACCCCGCTCGACGCGGGCACCCCGCTCGACGCGGGCAAGCCGCTGGACCGGGCCGTCACACGGGCCGAGCTCACCGCGCCGGCCGAACCCGAGCCGGTCCCAGCGGGCCGCGAGCTGGCCAGTTCCCGGCTCCCTGCCCTGGCCGAACAGCGTGATCTGGTGCCCGCGCAGAGCAGCCCACTCGACCTGTTGCCCGGACCACTTCCCAGCGCGGTACGCACCATCACCGGCCTGGTCCGGCCGCTGGTACCCGCCCCGGTGGCCCGCCTTGCCGACGCCGCGCCCCGGTCGATCAAGATCGCCCGCGGCCTGTGGGAAGAGGTCGAGGAGTTCCAGTTCACCATGCTGCGCAAGCGGACCGTCCGCCTCGCCAGCGACGAGATCGACGAGGCCGCCGAGGCCGAGCCCGCCGGCGCGGGCGGCGCCGTCGGTTCACCGACCGTCCCGGCAACGACCTGGGCGGAGGCCGACCTGGTGGTCCACCCGCCGGCGGCCCGGTCGGCGGCCGCACTGTCCGACGCGGCCGCCCAACCCGAGGTCACCGGCCGGGGTCCGGGCGAGGTCGCCGGCCGGCGCCGGGGAGCGGTCAAGGGCCGGGCCCGCCGCGAGCTCCCGCCGGCGTCGGAGGACTCAGGACACTAGGACGGTCCTAGGTCGTGGAGAATTTGGCACTTGGGCAGGGCGGTAACGCCCCGTCACCCACAGACCGGCCCGATGTCGCCCCTAGCACGTCCCTTGCGTCACCGAGACCAACGTCAGTCCGGTATTTTTCGCCACGAACCAGACTCACGTCGACCTCGACGCAGCCGACCCCCAGGTCAGCAGCCCTGACTCAATCGACCAGTTACCGACTGTAACCGCCGCGGCCCGATCCCGACCACAGACCGAGTCCCAGCCCGGCGGAGGTCTACGCAACACGCCGGGCCGGACGCCCACTCAGCCGGCCTCGGCGCGCTCCTTCGCGTGGCGGTCGGTCGCCGCCTGGATCGCGTCGGCCTGGCGCTTGTCGAGCTCCTGCCAGCGGGTCCGGCCGTAGTCCTCGGACTGCTGGAGCCGGGCGGTGGTGCCCTGCAGCCGGGGCTTGACGTAGCGGGCGAACAGCTCGTAGTGCTTCGCGGTCGCCTCCGGCCGCGCCCACTCGTGATGCATCAGCAGGTAGGCGCCGAAGCCGCCGGACTGCTTGCTCAGCCGCTCCACCTGGGCGACCGCATCGTCCGGAGTGCCGATCACGCCGAGGCCGGTCTCGTTCACCCACGCCACCCGCTCCTCGAAGGACGCGCCCACGGCCCGGAAGTGCGGCGCGGCCACCACGTTCTGGGTGTACTCGCACCAGTCGTCCAACCCGAACCGGACGTCCTCGATGGCCTGCTCGCGGGTCTCGGCCAGGTGCATCGGCCCGACCAGGCGCCACTTCTCCCGCGAGGCGCGGTGGCCGAACTCGGCGGACCGCTGTTCCATCACATCCCAGTGCAGCGCCAACGCGTCGAAGCCGTCCTGCACGGTGGCCCCGACCGACAGCAGCCCGAGGCCGTTCTTCGCCGCCGTGCGAGGCCCGGTCGGCGACGCGATGGCGGCGACCGCGATGTCGAAGTCGCTGTAGGCGGTGTACTGGGTGCGCGCCTCGACCAGGTTGTAGCGGCCGGTCCGCGCCGAGACGGTCTCCCCGCGCAGCAGCGCCATCAGCACGTCGACGTCCTGCTCCAACGCACCCCGCTGATCCTCCAACGAGATACCGATCATCGTGGCGTCGGTGGGCAGTGCGCCCGGGCCGAGGCCGAGCATGAAGCGGCCCCGGGTGAGGTGGTCCAGGAACAGCGCGCGGTCCGCCACCCACAGCGGGTTGTGGTACGGCAGCGAGACCACGCCGGTGCCGAGCCGGATGTGCCGGGTGTGGTTGGCGGCGTGCGCGATGAAGATCATCGGATCCGGGATGGTCTCGTGCCCGCACGAGTGGTGTTCGCCGATCCACGCCTCGTCGAAGCCCAGCTTGTCCAGCTGCTTGATCACGTCCAGATCCCGTTCGTACGCCGAGGTCGGGTCCTGCCCGACCGGGGAGTGGAACGGGGCCATGAATATTCCGAACCGGAGACGCGACACGCTGACTCCTCCACGTTGAGGACCACGCCGGACACCCCGGCGCCCACGGCCAGAATCACAGACCCGCCGGGCCCGCGCACGTCGCGCTTGCGCACACAGGCCCTCCGCGCACACAGCACGTCTGGCGCCGACACAGCGGCTCAGGCGGCTGTGTCGAGCCACTGAGGCTGTGTGGGCGGGGCTGCGTGACCGGGGTCAGGGGGTGGGGCGGGCGCTGGTGACCAGGGTGTGACCGTCGCGGAACACCACGCCGTTCGCGCAGCGCGCCTCGACCTGGCCACCGGCGAACTGCTCGGTGTAGAGGCGGGCGTAGAGCCCACCCTGGGCGAGCAGCTCGGTGTGCGTGCCCCGCTCCACGATCTCACCGTTCTCCACCGCCAGGATGACGTCGGCGCCCAGCACCGTGGACAGCCGGTGCGCGATGGCGATCGTGGTGCGCTGCCGGGTGGCGTTCTCCAGCGCCTGTTGCACGAGCCGCTCGCTGGCGGTGTCCAACGCGCTGGTCGCCTCGTCCAGGATGAGCACCGGCGGGTCCTTGAGCAGCACCCTGGCGATGGCCAGCCGCTGCTTCTCGCCACCGGAGAGGCGATAGCCGCGCTCCCCCACCACCGTGGCGTAGCCCTCGCTGAACGACATGATCCGGTCGTGGATGTTCGCCGCGCGGGCGGCGGCCTCCAGCTCCTCCCGGGTGGCGTCCGGCTTGGCGTAACGCAGGTTGTCCTCGACCGTCGCGTGCAGCAGGTACGTGTCCTGGGTGACCATCCCGATTGCCGAGGTCACCGACGCCTGGGTCAGCTCCCTCACGTCGTTCCCGTCCAGCAACACCACGCCCCGGTCCACGTCGTAGAGCCGGGGGATCAGGTACGACAGGGTGGTCTTGCCGGACCCACTCGGGCCGACGATCGCGGCCAACTGACCGGGGTGCACGTCGAAACTGACATCGCGCAACGCCCACGGCCGCGCCGGCGAGCCGTCCGCCGCCGGATCGGGCCCGTCCCGCTCGGCCGGCGGGTAGGCGAACCACACGCCGCGCAGCGACAGCTCACCGCGCACCGTGCGCGGGTCCAGCTCCCGCGCGTCGGGCCGGTCCACGATCCGGGGCCGCAGGTCGAGGTACTCGAAGATGCGCCGGAACAGCGCCAGCGAGGTCTGCACGTCCAGCGACACCCGCAGCAGGTTGACCGTGGGGAACAGCAGCCGGCCCTGCAGCGTCGTGAAGGCCACCACGGTGCCGGCGCTGACCCCGCTGCCGGCGGCGATGAGCAGCCCGGCGACCAGGTAGACCAGTGCCGGCGTGACTCCCATGAACGTCTGCACCACAGCGAAGAACGTCTGCCCGGTCATCGCCTGGCGGACCTGCAGGTCGACCTGCTTGGCGTTCTCCGCCCGGTAGCGGCGTACCTCGAACTCCTGCCGGTTGAACACCTTGGACAGCAGCACCCCGGACACCGAGAGCGACTCCTCGGTGATCGCGGTCATGTCCGAGAGCGACTCCTGGGTGTGGCCGGCCAGCCTGCGCCGGACCCGCCCGACGCGGATCTGCAGCACCACGAACACCGGGATCATGATCACCGCGACGAGGGTGAGCTTCCAGGACAGCAGCACCATCGCGACCAGGGCGGCGACCACGGTGACGACGTTGCCCAGGATCGAGGTCGCCGTCTCGGTGAGCACGCTCTGCACGCCGCCGACGTCGTTGGACAGCCGGGACTGGATCGCACCGGTGCGGGTGGCGGTGAAGAACGACAGGTCCATCCGCTGCAGGTGCTCGAACAGCCGCCCGCGCAGGTCGGCCATCACCCGGTTGCCCAGCAGCGTGGTCTGGTAGGTCTGCCACACGCCGATCAGCGCGGACACCACCGGCACCGCGATCATGCCGCCGACCAGCCAGCCGAGCAGCGGGACGTTCACCGGGCCGCCGGCCGTCGGGAACAGCGCCCTGTCGAACGCCGCCTGGGTCAGGAACGGGGTGATGATCCCCAGCCCACTGCTGAGCAGGACCGCGAGCAGGATCGCCACCATGCCCACCCGGTAGGGCAGGAACAGCGCCCACAGCCGGCGGCCGATCCGCTCATCCGACATTGTCGGTGACTTTGTCGGTGACCAGCTTGTCGGTGACCAGCTCGTCGGTGACCAGCTCGTCGGTGACCAGTACAGCCTTGCCGAGGATCTGCCCGGACTCCAGGTCGGCCATCGCGACGGCCCCGAGCGCGAGCGGGTACCGCGCCGGCGCGGGCGGGCGCAGACCCCGCTCCACGAGCCCGTCGAGTGCCGCCACGGTCTCCGCCAGCGCGGTGGGATGGGTCCGCAGGAACTCCCCCCACCCCGCTCCGACGACGCTGATGTTGCGCATCAGCAGCCGGTTGACCTTCGCCTGGGGAATGGCACCACCGGCGAAGCCGAGCACCACCAGCCGTCCCTCCGGCGCCAGCACCCGCACCGCGTCGTCGAACGCGTCGCCGCCGACCGGGTCGACCACGATGTCCACCCCCGCGCCGGCGGTGAGCTCGCGAACCTGCGCGGCCCAGCCGTCGGTCAGTGCCACCACCTCGTCCGCGCCGAGCCCACGCAGGAAGTCCTCGGCGCCGGCCCGGTGCACCACCGCGATCACCCGCGCGCCCAGCGCCTTCGCCACAGCCACCGCGGCCGAGCCCACCCCGCCGGCCGGTCCGAGCACCAGTACCGTGTCCCCGCGCCGCAGGCCGGCCCTGCGGACCATCGCGAAGTGCACGGTCTGGTGGTTGACCAACATCGAAGCCGCCTCCGCGTGGTCGAGGTGCTTCGACATCGGGAACAGCTGGCTGTCCTGGAGGGCGACGCGCTCGGCGAAGCCACCGGTACCGCTCACCCCGACGACATCCTGCCCGGGCGCGAACCGGCTGCCCTCGGGAGCGGACACCACCACACCGGCGATCTCCGAACCCGGCACGAACGGCGGCGGGATCTTCAGCTGGTAGCGGCCGTAGGACATCAGCAGGTCGGGGTAGATCAGACCGGCGGCACGCACCTCGACCAGTACCCGGCCGGCCGGGTCGGGCTCGTCGGCGTCGGTGAACCGAAGCGCCCGCGGCCCGGCCAGCTCGGTCAGGATCAGTGCCCGCATCGTGGGCGTCCTTCCTCCACGACCCGAGGGCTCGGGTACCGATGCAGGCTACGTCGGGGTCAGAGAGCGAACTCCTTGGCCTCGTCGATCCAGGTCTTGCACTCGTTCTCGGACAGGCCGACGACCTTGCCGTGCCGGGTCTCGATCATTTCCTTCAGCTTGGCCGGGTTGCGGTGTCGCAACTCCTTGATCGAGTCGACGCCGACCTCCTTGAGCATCTCGGCGTACTTCGGGCCAATTCCCTTGAGCTTCGCCAGATCGTTCTCGACATGGTCGGCCATGACATCTCCTTCAGCGCGGGATCGACAGTGATCGACTGCTGGTTGCCGTGCATCGTTGGACAGCTATATATGGGATATCGGCGCACCGCGAGGATCATGGTGCCGCATCGGTCGGTAAGTCTCCAGAGCCTGCCAGCCCAGTGGGCGGCGCCGCTTGGCCAATTCTCAGGATCGTGGTGACGCCGGGCGCGGGCCGGCCGATGCGCGGTCCGGGAGCACGGGTCCGGACGGCCCGGCCTGCTCCGGCCCCGCCTGCTCCGGCCCCGCCTGCTCCGGCCCCGCCTGCTCCGGCCCCGTCTGCTCCGGCGCCGGGAGCTGGGCCACCGGGAGCTGGGCCACCGACGGCGCCGGGAGGTCCGCGTATTCGGGGACCTTGGGCAGCGCCACCATGAACGTGGTGCTCCCCGGCACGCTGTCCACCCGCAGGGTGCCGCCGTGCGCGGTCGTCACGGCGTGCGCGATGGCCAGCCCGAGCCCGGTACTGCCGGCCGCCCGCGACCGTGACGTGTCACCTCGGGCGAACCGGCCGAACACGTGCGGCAGCAGTGCGCGGGGAATGCCCGGGCCGTTGTCCGAGACGGACAGGATGACGTGGCTGGGCGTGGTGTCCAGGCCGGCGGTCACCGACGTGCCGGGCGGGGTGTGCACCCTGGCGTTGGTCAGCAGGTTGGCCAGTACCTGGGCGAGCCGGGTCGCATCGCCGGTGACCGTCACCGCCTCGTCCGGGATCCGCAACTTCCAGCGATGCTCCGGACCGGCGGCATGCGCGTCGCTGATCGAGTCGACGACCAGCTGGGTCAGGTCGACCGGGTCGGCGGCCAGCGGGCGGCCAGCGTCCAGGCGGGCGAGCAGGAACATGTCCTCGACCAGCGACGTCATCCGCTCGGTCTGCGAGGAGACCCGGCGCAGCGCCTGCGCGGTGTCCTCCGGGATGTCCGGTCCGGCCCGGCGCGCCAGCTCGGCGTAGCCCCTGATCGCCGCCAGCGGGGTGCGCAGCTCGTGGCTGGCGTCGGCCAGGAACTGGCGCAGCTGGGTCTCGCTCGCGTGCCGGGCCTCCAGCGCGCCGCTGACGTGTTCCAGCATGCGGTTGAGCGCCGCCCCGACCTGGCCGACCTCGGTGCGCGGATCGGTGTCCTGCTCAGGTACCCGCTCGGCGAGTGCGACCTCGCCCCGGTCCAGCGGCAGCTCGGCCACCCGGCCGGCGGTGACCGCGACCCTGGCGAGCGGGCGCAGCGTGATCCGGACGATCATCGTGGCGGCGGCACCGGCGGCCAGCACACCGGCGGCGGCGACCATCAGCTCGATCACCGCCAACCGGGACAGCACCGCGTCCACCCCGCTCAGCGGCAGCCCGGTGATCACGATCTGGCCGTTCGCGCCGTGCAGCGCGATCAGCCGGTAGGGCCCGAGCCAGCCGATATCCAGGGTGTGCGGGCGCCCGTCGACCGGGACCGCGCCGATCGCGCCGTCCTCGCGGCGTCCCAGCCCGTGCGCGACACCGCTGGAGTCGAGTACACCGGCTTCGCTGGCTACGCCGTTGACCAGGTGCGCGCCGAGCGTGCCGACGGCCTGGCCGGGCGCCAGCAGGAACCTGGGGCCGTCCGCATCACCGCCGTCACCGTCGGGGCCGCCGTGCGAGTCGCTGTCGTTGTTGTTGTTGCCGTTGCCGTTGCCGTTGTTGTTGTTGCTGTTGTTGCTGTTGTTGCTGCTGTTGCCGGACGACGACGGCGCATGATCGGGCGGCGGCTTGGACAGCACCACGGACCGGTACGCGGCCACCGAGAGCTGCTGGTCGAGCTGGTCGATCAGAACGCCGCGCAACAGCAGCAGCGAGATCGACCCGACGACCAGACACACGGCGGCCAGCAACCCGATCGTCGAGAGCAGCAGCCGGATGCGCAGCGGTGCCAGCCGCCACCGCCGCCGCACCGATCCGGTGGCACGCAGGACGACCCGACGCGGCCGAGCCACCTCGGGCCCCGCACTCACGGCCGGCCGACTTCCTCGTCCACACCACTGACCGGGCGCAGCGCATATCCGGCGCCCCGCAAGGTGTGAATCATCGGCGAACGTCCCACATCAATCTTTTTCCGCAAATAGGAGATATACAGCTCGACCACGTTGGACTGGCCGCCGAAATCATAGTGCCAGACCCGGTCCAGAATCTGGGCCTTGCTCAACACCCGGCGCGGGTTGCGCATCAAATAGCGGAGCAACTCGAACTCCGTCGCGGTCAGGGTGATCGATGCCCCGCCCCGGCGCACCTCGCGGCTGTCCTCGTCCAACGTCAGGTCACCCACCACCAGCAGCGCATCCGTCCGCGCCGTCCCCCGCCCGGACCGCCGCATCAGCGCCCGCAGCCGAGCCACCACCTCTTCCAGAGAGAACGGCTTGGACACATAGTCGTCGCCGCCCGCGGTCAATCCGGCAATTCGCTCCTCGACCGCGTCCTTTGCGGTCAGGAACAGGACCGGGAGATCCGGTGTGTCGGCGTGAATACGCTTCAACACCTCCAGCCCACTGATATCCGGCAGCATGATGTCCAACACCACCGAATCCGGCTGGAACTCTCTGGCCAACCGCACCGCGGTCAAACCGTCCCCCGCACTCCGCACATCCCAACCCTCGTAACGCAACGCCATCGACAACAACTCGGCCAACGTGGCCTCGTCGTCGACGACCAGTACCCGCACCGGACTCCCGTCCGGGCGACGCAGCTGGCCCCGCTCGTCCCCCGCCCCAGCTGGGGCGGCATTTCCGCTGCTCATGGCCTTAGTCTCCGGCGTGGAATGTGCTCTCGATGGGGACAACTTGTGCGCGAGCTGTGCACCGGTCGACAACACATCACAGCCGGCGACGAGCGGCGCGTCGCTACGCCGCGCCAGTCACAGTCGGTGATCGGCGGATTGACTCGGGATGCGTCGAGGTCAACGTGAGTCCGGTTCACGCCGAGAATTACCGGACTGACGTTGGTTCTCGGTGAACAATTGACGCGCCAGTCGCGCCAGTCGCGCCGGGGTCGACACCAGGCCGCCCTTTCGGTGACTCGGCGTCACCCCCGGCCTCACGGCCGTGGTTGTGTCCCGTTCGCAGGGCGTGGACGTCCAGTCGCAACCACCTGTCGCCATGATCGACCACCGCCGCCACCCGCGACCCGCGGACAGAAAACTCTGCCCAAGGTCCCACGCCCGAGGACCCTCCTAGGCTGGTTCCCGTGCCCCGTATCTCTGACAGCCGACGCCGGATGGTCACGGCCGCCGCGCGACTGTTCCGCGCGCAGGGCTATCCGGCCACCGGCTGGCGCCAGGTCGTGACCGAGAGCGCGGCACCGTGGGGCTCGCAGGCGCACCACTTCCCCGGCGGTAAGGAACAGCTCGGGGTGGAGGCGCTGAGCTGGGCGGCCACCGGCTTCGAGCGGGCGATCCGGACCGTCTTCGCCGGCGTGCACCCGGCGGTCGCGGTGCATCGCTGGGTACACGCGGCCGCCGCCGAGCTGGCCACGAGCAACTGGCGCGACGGCTGCCCGGTCGCGACCGTCACGCTGGAGACGGCGCACTCCTCCGACGCCCTCCGGACCGCCTGCGCCGAGGCGCTGGGCAGCTGGCGTGCCGCCCTCGCCGACGCGCTGGGCGCCCGAGGACTACCCGAGGCGCAGGCACGGTCACTGGCCACCCTCGTCCTGGCCGGCATCGAGGGCGCGCTGATCCTGGCCAGGGCCGAACGGTCCGCAGGGCCGCTGGAGGACGTCGGGCACGAACTGGCCGCGGTGCTGCGGGCCCGGATCCCCGACTGAGCCCGCCCTACACCCGGCTCAGCACGGTCTTGCCGAGCGGTGCGGCCAAGGCGTCGGTCGCGTCGTCGAAGCTGGCTACGGTGGCGGTCACCAGGCTCGGGTCGAACCCGGAGCCGAGCACGTCCAGCACCGCCGGCAGCACCGCCCGCGCATGCACCCGGCCGGTGCGGAACGTGAGTCCCCGGGAGTACATCGCGAGCAACGGCAGTGCCACGTCGGTCGGGTACAGCGCGCTGCTGGTGCAGGTGCCGTCCGGGGCGGTGCTGTGCAGCGCGCAACGCAGTCCGTCCGGGTCGCCGCTGGCGTCGACGGTGACCGGGAACGAGCCGGCCTTGCGCGGCGGCGGTCCCGGCAGTGGGGTGGCCCCGACCGCTTCGGCCATCGCCAGCCGGCCGGGATCCGGGTCGGAGTAGACGACCCGGCCGGCACCGAGCACGACCGCCATGCCGGCGGCATAGAGCCCGATGGACCAGGACCCGTGGTCGCCACCGACGACCAGCACGTCCGCGCCGGGAGTGGCCGCCAGCTGCGGACCCACGGTGCGCCACGCATCGGGAAGGTTGTCGCTCGCGCTGGCGACCGCCACCGGGTCCAGCCCGGCGGGCAGCGCGACCAGCATCGCGTCCGCGTGCGGCACCGCGACCAGGTCGGCCAGGAATCCGCCCCAGCCGAGGCCGCCGAGCTGCCCGAGGCCGTAGGTACTCATCATCGGGTGTGCGGCACAGTTGCCGGTGCGCCCCTGCCGGCACGGCGCACACTCGCCGCAGGAGATCTGGAACGGCACGATCACCACGTCGCCGGGGCGCACCGAGCGGACCGACGCGCCCACCTCGACCACCTCGGCCACTCCCTCGTGACCGAGCGGATAGGGCCCCGGCAGCGGGTAGCGACCGGTCAACACCGCGACATCCAGGTCGCAGGTGGCCACCGCGAGCGGCCGCACCAGCGCGCCCTCGGTCTCCAGCACCGGATCCGGCGCGTCTTCCCAGTGCAGGGTGGCGGGACCGTCGAGCAGCAACCGTCGCATAAGACGACTGTCTTATTAAGCCGATTGCACTGTCAAGGCTTTACCGAGCGCCCGCCGCCGCACCCGGCCGCCGCCGCCCGCCGCCGCCGCCCCCACGCAGCGCTCCGACGGCACACATCGTCATGCCGCCGCACACAACGCCCAACCTGTGTGCCGCGACGCGGGCATGTGTGCCGTCGAGGGGGGCAGGCGCCCATCGTCCGCCGGTCGATGAATTCCGACCGCCCGGCGAATAGGGCCGCGCGCCTTTGGTGGGGCACCTATCGGGAATACCGGGCAACCGCCCATTGCCCGGAAACGTAGGCAACGATCCGAATTGATTCCGCCCACGCGGTCAATCGGACCGCCCCAGGGCGGCGGGCTCCCGCGCGGCAACCGGCGGCACACCACTCGGCCCGATCCGGGGCACCGCCGGAGGACGAAGTGAGACCGCGCAGTCGTTCGGGGGTCAGTCGTCCGCCACCTTCGAGCCGCCCACCAGGCGCCAGCGTCCTGAGCCGGAGCCCGAGCGACCTGCGCTCAGGCTCCGACCGGGACGGCATAGGCGACGATGTTGTCGGCGTACTGGTGCGTCTGGAAGTTGAACTCGCCGCCGCAGGTGATCAGGACGAGCCGGGGAACGCCGGTGGTATCGAAGATCTCCGTGGGCAGCGCCGTCTTCCGGTAGCTGTGCACGGCCCGCACCACGTACGTCTGGGAACCGGCCGTGGTGGCGAGTGACAACGTCGACCCGACCTTGAGGTCGGACAGCCGGTACAGCGCGCCCGCACCGACCTCCCGGGTATCGACGTGCCCGTCGATGACCACGGTTCCGCGCGCGGAACCGGGGCGCACACCGTCCCGCCACCAGCCGAGCACCTTGGGATCGTCCGGAACCGCCAGCTCCCCACCGGGCTCGATCCCGACCGCCACCACAGGAGCCTCGACGCCCTGCTCAGGCACACTCAACCAAGTCGGCTCGACCGCGCTGTCCAGGGTCGCGACACCGCTCGAGTCGAACCATTGCGGATGCGCGGCCGGCACCGACCCGACATCCGGGAGCCGGGGAGCCGCCAGCAACCGGGCACTCCCCAGGCCCGCGATCCCCACCCCGAGCACGACCACGACCCAGAGCAGGGCCCACTGCACGGCGATCGTCCGGGTCGGTGCGACCGGACCGGCGATCCACCGCCCGCCGATCATCCGAGCCGGCGCCACCGCAGCAGCAGGCCACCGGCGCCGGCGGCCGCGGCGAGTCCGCCCAGCACGAGTGCGAGGTCGAGCGCCGCCGAGTCACCGGCCGTGGCCGCCAGGCCGCCCGAGCCGGCGTTGACCCCGCTCGGGGTGCCGGACCCGTCGGTCGCCGAGCCACTGCCCGCTCCGCCGTTGGCTGTGGCGTTGCCGGAGCTGTCCGGGGCCGCGGTACTGCCGCCAGCCGCGCCGGCGCTCCCGGCGGCGGCACCGCCGGCCTCGGCTCCGGTCGACGGCGCCGCCGCGCCGGGCGCCGGGGCACCCACGGCGGTGGACGTTCCGGTGTTGGTGGTCGGAGTGGGTGCGGTGCCCCCACCACATGCGCCCAATGAAAGGGCACCGAGAACAACTGTCACCACAAGTGCCGCGTGCTTCATACGCAGAGTGGGGAGATTCATAGCGGCACCTTAGAGGATCTATCGCTACATAGAAGCATCGACCGCCCCCACCGGGTGAAATTGTCACCAATCAGCGAAAGAATTTGCAATCCGCGAGACCGGATCACCCGTTGGTGACACCGGATCTGGCGGGTTCCACGCTCGACGGTGACGCACCGCTGGCGGGTCACCTTCGCCCGCCGGTCCCGTGTCGCGACGACCCGCCCGGTCACAAGACGTGCAGCGGACCCCCGGCCAGCCGGGGCCGGAGAACCGGCGCGGCGCCGAGTCCGCTCGGATCCAGGCCGTCGCCCTGCTGACGAGTCCCGGCGTAGTACCGGTTCGCCGCCGTGGAGGCGACCCGGACGCTGAGCTCGTTGCCGGCCGCGCGGAGCAGGCCGGCCGGCACCCGGCAGTCGAACGGACCCCAGCCGAACCGCCCGATCACGGTGCCGTTGAGCTCGATGTCGGCGCCGGTGTGCACCCGGGCCAGCACCAGCTCCCAGTCCGGCCAGGCAAGGTCGGCGGGCGGTAGGTCGAACCGGGACCGGTACTCGGCGATGCCGGAGAACGTCGGCCAGCCCTGCTCCTCCCACCCCCGGTCCACCCGGATCGGGCGCGCGCGCTCCGCACCGATGTCCAGGGTCCAGCCGGCGCACAGCACGGTCTCGCCGGGCACCGACCGGTCGCCGTCGGTCAGCAACAGGCAGACCAGCTCGTCCGGGCCGCAGCGCAGGCGCAGCTCCCCCGCCGCCGGGCCGAGGTAGTGCAGCTGGCCCGTCGCCGGATCGAACCGGCTGACGGTGGTCGGCACCGACGCCGGTACGACGCTGAGAGTCTGTTCGCGGTCGGCGTCGTGGAACAGCGCGAGCCTGGTGACCCCGTCGGCGGTGCGGCCGGCCCGGCTCCACACCGTCGTGCCGGGGGCCGCATCGCGCACCACCACCTAGAGATCACGATGACCAGCGAGAACGGGATGAAGAACCACAGCGGCAGCAGTGCGGTGAGCGCGCCGATCGGGTCCGAGGCGGCCGCCGCGCCGAGCTTGGCGTCACTGCCGACCAGTAGCACGCCGAGGATCAGCAGCACCGCGACCGGCAGCGTGATGCCGCCGGCCGTCCAGCCGATCACGCCCCGCGCACGGGTGCACCTCGGCAGGTAGCGGGCGAAGTCGCCGCCGTAGTTCAGGAACCCGATGCCGACCATGGTCATCGCCATGATCGCGCCGCCGACGAACGCTCCCCACGAGCCGTGCCCGGTCGAGCCGAGTGCGCTCCACCGGATGTTCGGCAGGATCAGCGCGATGAAGACGATCGTCATGACCGACGTCAGCCCGGCGATCCACTTCTCCACCCGGATGATCACCTTGTGCCCGAACACGGCCACCACCAGGGTCACCGCGAGCACGACGACGTACCAGAGCAGCACGGCGGCGGTCGTCGAATGGCCGTCGGGCCGCGCGAACCGGGCCGGCCACAACCGCGCGAACAGCCCGGCGCCGGTGGTCGAGGCCAGCGTGATGATCGTGATCTTCCAGCCCACGTTGGACAGGTAGGCGAACAGCGTCGGCAGCTTGTTGCCGTGGAAGCCGAAGGCGAACCGGGTCTGGGTCAGCGTGGGCAGCCCGGTGCGCGGCCCGCCGACGGCGAGCACGCCGACCAGGAACGCCGAGCCCGCGTATCCGAGCACGCCGGCGACGATGGCCTGCAGCACGCTCAGCCCGAGCCCGAACACGTAGATGCCGTAGCTGATGCCGAGGATGGAGACGTTCCAGGAGAACCAGACCGCGAACAGCTCGCGCGGCGTGCCCCTGCGCTCGGCCTCCGGCACCGGGTTGATGCCGTTGCGCTCGACTCCGGACCCCGGCGTCGACTGGCTGGTGTGGGTCATGGTGAACCGCTACCTCTCCGAAGGCCCAGCGACGAGCTGGCTGTCCATACAGCACCTGTTCACACAGCTCTGCCGGCTCGACACAGCGGCTCGAGCCGCTGTGTCGGGGTGAGATGTGCTGTGTGAGTTGACACGCCCCGGCTCACGCCACGCGGTTCGGCGGGGTGGCCAGGTGGGTGGCGGTGCCGCCGGTGAGCACGGTGGCCACCTCGCGGGCGATCCGGGCCGCGGACTCCTCGGCGACCTGGCGGGACGCGCCGGCTAGGTGCGGGGTGGCGAACACCGCCGGGCGGCGCGGCAGCGGGTCGTCCGCGCTCGGCGGTTCCGGGTCGAACACGTCGAGCACGGCACCGCGCAGCCGCCCGGACGCCAGCGCCGCGTCCAGTGCCCGGGAGTCGACCAGCTCGCCCCGGGCGGTGTTCACCAGCAGCGCGCCCGGGCGCATCGCGGCGAGCGCGGCGGCGTCGATCATCCGCCGGGTGTGCTCGGTGAGCCGGGCGTGCAGGCTCACCACGTCACTGCCCGCCAGCAGCTCGGGCAGCCCGACCAGCCGCGCGCCCACCCCCTCGGCGGCCGCCGGGTCGGCGTACGGGTCGTGCGCCAGCACCCGGGTGCCGAACGCGGCCAGCAGTTCGGCCACCCGCAGCCCGACCGCGCCCAGCCCGATCAGGCCGACCGTCGCCGCCCGCAGCTCGAGCCCCACCCGCTCGTAGCGGAACCCGGTGCCGTCCCAGCGACCTGCGGAGAGCTCGGCGGCCGCCGCCGGCAGCCCGCGCATCGCGCAGATCATGGTTCCGACGGTGTACTCGGCGACCGCGCCCAGGTTGCGCCCCGGCAGGTACACCACCGGGATGCCCGCGTCGGCGGCCGCCGCCAGGTCCACGTTGACCGGGCCGCCGCGGGTCACCCCGACCACGCGCAGGCTCCCCCGGCCGGCGGCGATCACCTCGGCGGTGACCGGCGCCAGGTGGGTGATCAGCGCATCCGCCCCGGTGACCAGCTCGGCGAGGCGGGCCGGGTCGCCGGCGGCCTCGCGCACCCCGTCGATGTCGTCGAACGGCTCGCTCGGCCAGCGGGAGTCGATCGGTACCGGGTCGGCGGTGTGCCCGAACCGGTCCAGCTCGGCCACCATCGCGGCGGCCAGCAGCTCGGCGGAGATGAACTCGTCGCCTGCGCAGACCACGCGCGGCCCGGATCCGGCACTCACCGCAGCCGCCCGCCGGCGCTGTCCTCGGTGTTGATGCTCGTTCCGCTGGCGCTCCTCTCGGTCGCGTCGAACAGGTACACCCGCTCCGCCGCCGCGGTGATCGAGATGGTGTCGCCGGCGGCCAGCGTCTGACCGGCGGTTACCTGCACCACCACCCGCCCGGGCAGCCCGGCCAGCTCGACGGTGGCCAGCCCGTACTCCAGCAGGTTCTCGTACACCAGGACGGTGGCGCGCAGTCCCGCGCCCGTCGGCCGCGCCTCCGGGCGCCGTGATTCGGGCAGCCACGGTTCGGTCCGGCAGTCCTGCGGTCGCAGCCCGACGACCACCTGACGGCCCGCCGGGACCGAGGACGCCGAGGCCGGCAGCGCACCCGCGTCACCGAGGCGCACCGTGCCGTCCCCGACGGCCACCCCGGTCAGCAGGTTGATCGGCGGCTCGCCCACGAAGTCGGCCACGAACTGGTTGGCCGGGTCGTCGAAGATCTCGTCCGGGGTGCCGAACTGCTGGATCACCCCGCCGTCCATCACGGCCAGCCGGTCGGCCAGGCTCAGCGCCTCCAGCTGGTCGTGCGTGACGATGATCGTGGTGTAGCCGAACTCGCGCTGCAGCACCTTGAGCTCGCGGCGCACCCGCTGCCGCTGCCCCGCGTCCAGGTGCGACAGCGGCTCGTCCAGCAGCAGCACCGGCGGGTTGCGCACCAGGGCGCGGGCCAGCGCGACCCGCTGCTTCTGCCCGCTGGACAGGTTGGCCGGCCGCAGCTCGAGCAGCTCGGTCATCTCCAGCCGCTCGGCGATGGTGTCGACCTTGCGCCGGACATCCCGGTCGCGGCGGGCACGCAGCCCGTAGGCCAGGTTCTCCCGCACCGACAGCGGCGGGTAGAGCGCGTAGCTCTCGAACCCGACGCCCACCTGGCGCCGACCGGCCGGCAGGTCGCCGACCGAGCGGTCGCCGATCAGGATGCGCCCCCCGGTGACCGTCTCCAGCCCGGCGATCATGCGCAGCGTGGTGGTCTTGCCGCAGCCGGACGGCCCGAGCAGAGCGACCAGCTCGCCGGGCTCGATGTCCAGGTCGATGCCCTTGACCGCCTCGAACGGCTCCCGGCCACGGCTGCGGTAGGTCTTGCGCAGCTGCTCGAGGCGCAGCCGCTGGGCGACCGGGGCGGCACCGGTCCGGGGTGGCGCGTCGGTGGTCACCGGGCACCTCCGGTCGGCGCGGTGGTGGCGCCGGCCTCGAGCGGTGCCGCCGACCCCAGCCGCGCGGTGTCGGTTCCCGCCGCGCCGGAGGCGAACACGTGCACCCGCTCCCAGTCCACCGCCAGGGCCACCTGATCACCCTCCCGAACGCGTTGGTCGTCGGTCACCGCGATGACCAGGTCGCCGGCCACAGCCACGCTGAGCTCGACCGACCGCCCCAGCCGCTCGGCCAGCGTGACCCGGCCGCGCAGCACCAGCCGGTCCCGCGGCTCCGGCCCGCTGAGCACGTCGAGGTCCCTCGGCCGGATGCCGAGCCGGACCGACCCGCCGGGGTCGCCGAGGGCAGCGGCGAGCTCGGCCGGCACCCCGACCGCGATGCCGCCGCCCTCGGTCCTCGCCGCGGTGCCCCCCTCCGGCACCGCGGCGAGGTCCCCTGTCAGGTCAGCGGGGAACAGGTTGATCTCCGGCTGACCGAACATCCGGGCGACGAAGGTGTCCGCCGGCTCGTGCCACACGGCGGCCGGGGTGCCGACCTGCACCAGCCGGCCCTCCCGCAGCACACCGACCCGGTCGCCCAACGCCAACGCCTCCTGGTAGTCGTGGGTGACGTAGAGCGTGGTGGTGCTGGACATCTCGCCCAGCTGCTTGAGCTCGGCGCGCATCGCGGCGCGCAGCTTCGCGTCCAGGTGCGACAACGGCTCGTCCAGCAGGTACACGTCGGCCGGCCGGACCAGCACCCGGCCCAGGGCGGTGCGTTGGCGCTGCCCGTTGGACAGCTCACGGGGGAACCGGTGCCGCAGGTGCTCGATGCCCAGCGTGGTGGTCACCTGGCGGATCCGCTCGGACTGCTCGGCGGGACTCCAGGTGCCGGTCCGCCCGGAGCGCAGCGGCGAGGCGAGGTTCTGCTCCACGGTCTTCTGCGGATACAGCGCGTAGCTCTCGAACGCCATCGCCACGTTGCGGTGGTACGGCTCCACGCCGGCCATGTCCCGACCGGCGATGTGCACCTTGCCCTCCACCGCGTCCACCAGCCCGGCGACGCTCTTCAACGTGGTGGTCTTGCCGGCGCCGGAGGGGCCGAGGATGACGAAGAACTCGCCGTCCGCGACGTCCAGGTCGATCCCGTGCAACGCCTGCGTCTTGCCGTAGCGGGCCCGCAACCCGACCACGCGCAGCGACCCCATCAGGCCTTCACCGCCCCGAAGGACAGCCCGCGCACCAGGTAGCGCTGGATGGACAGCGCGACCAGCAGCGGCGGCAGCGCGGCGATGATGGCCGCGGCCGCCGTGAGGCTGTAGAACGCCTGCCCGCCGCCGCCGAGGAACCTGGTCACCGCGACCGTGACCGGGGTGTGCTGGCTGCCGGTGAGGATCAGCGGGAACACGTAGTTGTTCCAGGCGAAGATGAAGGCGAGCAGCGCGGATGCCGCGATACCGGGTCGGACCAGCGGCAGCGCCACCATCAGGAAGGCCCGGGTGCGGGTGTAGCCGTCGAGCAGCGCGGCCTGCTCGAGCTCGGCCGGCAGGTCCTGGAAGTAGGACCGCAGGATCCAGACGATCAGCGGCATGGTGACCAGCTGCAGCACCCAGATCATCCCGACGTTGGTGTCGAAGAGGCCGATCTGGTTGTAGATCACGAACAGCGGCACGATGACCATCAGCTCCGGGGCGAACCGGAACGACAGGATGGTGAACATGACGTCGTTGCTGCCTCGGTACTGCCAGCGCCCCGCCGCGTAGGCCGCCGGCACCCCGATCACCAGCGACACCAGCACTGCCCCGGCGCAGTTGAGCACGCTGGTGAGCAGTGCGCCGGAGAAGTTGACGCTGGTCAGGCGGGTCCCGTCGGAGCTGAGCACGGTCACGAAGTTGTGCAGCGTCGGGGTGAACGTGAAGTAGGTGCTGATCTGCTGGGCCTCCGTCTTCAGCGACAGCAGCACCAGCCAGACCAGCGGGAACAGCGAGAAGACGAACCAGGCCAGCAGCAGCAGGTCCGCGCCGAGCGTCGCGGCGGAGAACCGGCGCTGCCCCGGTTGCAGCTCCCTGGCCATCAGGCCTCCGATCCGGCGGCGCGGCGTTGCGCCTTGCCCAGCACGCTCACCAGGTACCGCGCGGTCAGGAACACGATCGCCCAGAGCAGGAACATGTAGGTGCTGCCCACCGAGTAGTTGAAGTTGATGATCGAGTTCTGGTACGCGCTGATCTGCAGCGTGCGGGTCGCGTCGCCGGGACCGCCGGCGGTGAGCACGTAGACGTGGTCGAAGATCTTCAGGCAGTCCATGAACCGGAAGATCACCGCGACCAGGATGTACGGCCACATCATCGGCAGCATCAGCCGCCGGAACATGTAGAACCAGCTCGCCCCGTCCACCGCTGACGCCTCGAACGGCTCCTTCGGCAGCGACCGGATGCCGGCGAGCACCAGCACCGCGACGAACGGCGTGAAGATCCACACGTCCACCAGCACCACCGAGAACAACGCGTGCGTCTCGCTCAGCCAGTCGAACGTGGAGCCCAGCCCGAGCACGTGGTTGAGCACCCCGAACTGCGGGTTGAACATCAGCTTCCAGAGCACGCCGGCGATCACCGGGGCGATCATCAGCGGCAGGATCAGCACCCGCTCGAAGATCTGCCCCACCAGGCTGGAGCGGTTGAGCAGCAGCGCGATGCCGATGCCCAGCACGGTCTCCACCACGGTGGCCGACACCGCGTAGGTCAGCGTGGTCCGCACGCTGGACCAGAAGTCCGGGTCGGTGAGCACGGTGGCGAAGTTGCGCAGGCCGACGAACACCGGGTTCGGCACCACGGCGGCGTAGTTGAGGAACGCGTAGTACACGCCGAGCGCGAACGGGTAGAGGATGCCGACGATGATCAGCACCGCCGGCAGCGAGAGCAGGTAGGGCCGCATCCCCCGCCGCCACGGCGGCACCGAGGGCGGCCCGTCCGGATGCCGAGGCCGGTTGCCCTCGGTGCCGCCGTCCGGGCGAACCCGCGCGGGAGCGGTCATCGTGTCCTCGCTTCGCTTCGGACCTGTGAGTGGCGATGGTCGCTATCGCGACCATCGCCACTCACGGGTGTCAGACGGAGTTGACCGCGGCGCTGCTCGCCGTGGCCAGCGCGTCGAGGCGGGTCTTCGGGTCCTGCCCGGCGTAGATGTCCTGCAGGGCGACCGCCCAGTCCTCCGTGGTCTTGAAGAACTGCTTCTGCGGGGTGAACTTGATATCCGTGGACTGGATCACCCGCTCGAAGGTGTCCTGGTAGCCCGGGAACTTGCCGAGCGTCTGCTTGAACGCCCCGTTGAACACCGACTCCCTGGTCGGGTCGGCGAAGCCGCGCTGGCCGGTCTGGACCGCCTTGGCCTGGGCCTGCTTCCCGGTGGCCCACTGGATGAACAACCAGGCCGCCAGCTTCTTCTTGGACGCCGCGTTCATCGCCAGCGACCAGGTCCACAGGTTGGTGCCGTAGCTGCCGTCCGGCCCGGCCGGACCCGGGTGCCAGGCCATGTTGCCGGCCTGCGCCGCGTTGCCCTTGATGTTGAGCGGGTAGGTCGCGGAGTCCGCGTCGTAGACCATCATCGCGGTGCCGGCGCCCAGGTCCTGGGTGCAGTTGGGGTACTCGTAGGTGGTCCACGAGGTCGGCCCGGCGGCCTTGGCCAACGCCACCCACTTGCGGGTGAAGTCCACGGCCTTGGGCGAGTTCATCGCGGCGGTCAGCTTGCCGCCATCCTTGGTGTAGTCGGCGCAGCCCTCGCGGGTGAACTGGGTCATGAAGCCGGGGTGGATGGTGGCCCAGGAGCGCGAGCCGCGGAACGCGACGCCGTACCGGTTGTTGGCCCGGTCGGTCAGGTCGGTGGCGAGCTGGATGAAATTGTCGAAGGACTCGGCCGGTTTGATCCCGCGCCGGTCGAACTCGGCCTTGTTGTAGCAGATCACGTTGGTCTCGAAGCCCCACGGAATCGCCCACTGGCCGCCGGTGCCCAGCGGGCTGCCGGTCTGGAAGTCCCAGGAGGTGGCCTTGCGCAGGCCCGGGTAGATGTCCTCGAAGTCGTAGTCGGCGGCGGTGGCCGCGGTGTTGGACAGCCACGGCTTGAGGTCTTCCATCCAGCCGGGCGGGCCGTAGGTCCAGATGAAGTAGGCGCCGGTCATGAACGCGTCGTAGTTGCCGGCGCCGCTGGCCAGCTCCGTGTTGAGCCGGGTGAAGTAGTCCGCCTCGGCGACCAGGTCGGCCTTCACGTTGATGCCGGTGAGCTGGGTGAACTCGGCGAGCAACGGCTGGAACGCCACCTGGTACGGGTGCGGTGTCTGCAGCACCGAGATCTCGGTGCCGGCGGCCTTGCGCCAGTCGAACCCGCCGGTCACCTCGCCGGCGCCGTTCTGGTGGGCCGGTCCGCCGCCGGTGCCCACGCCGCAGGCGGCCAGCAGGCCAGCCGACGCGGCGGCCGCGCCACCCACCCCGAGCAGGCGCAACAGGTCACGGCGGTTCAGCCCCATGGTGAGCGGGTTGACGGACTCGGGACGCGTCATCGGGTCCTCCGGTTCATCTTCATCGATGGGCTGGACACGGCGGGGTCGGGCGAGTGCGAGTTCGAGTTGGTCGGTGCGCCGGTGGCCGGTGCGCCGGTGGTCGTCGGCAGGTTCAGGCAGAGCAGGGCCGGCGGCCGGTCCGGGTCGGCGGACACCCGCAGCCGGGTGATCGCCGCGTTCTCCAGCCGGGGCAGTACGTCGCGGTAACGGGCCAGCGGGATACCCAGCCAGCCGCAGAGCGCCAGCCGCAGCGCGGTGTTGTGCCCGATGACGAGAACCGACGCGCCCTGGTGCCGGTGGACCAGTGTGCGCAGGCCGCCGACCACCCGGTGCGCGACGGCGTCCGGCAGCTCGGCGCCGGGGAACGGATTCCGGGTCGGGTCGGCCAGGAAGGCGGCCGCGGCCTTCGGGTCCTGTTCGCGTAGCTCGCCGAGGGTGCGGCCCTCCGCCACGCCGAAGTCCATCTCGCGCAGCGCCGGGATCACCTCGGGCCGCAACCCGAGCGCGGCGGCCACCGGCGTGGCGGTCTGCAGCGCGCGGCGCAGCGGCGAGCAGGCCACCACGTCGTGCGGGTGTTGGGCCGCCCAGCTCGCCAGCTGCTGGGCCTGCCGCAGACCGACCTCGTCCAGGGGCACGTCACTGGCGCCGGCGTAACGGTTGTCCGAGTGCCAGCCGGTGCGGCCGTGCCGGACGAGGGTCAGCTCGGTTGCCGGGCCGGCCGCCTCGTCCGGCACGACTCCCTGGGGACCGAGCACCACAGCTCCTCACCATCGACCTACCGCCGCCAGACCAGCCCGAACGGGTGTGACTCGCCTCACCGCTCACCGGTTCGGGCCACAGTAAGACGGGTCCACATCTCAGGTCAATATGTGGAAGTAACATTCTGAACCGTGACCTCCAGCGGCCGACTGACCTGGATCTTTGATCTAACCAGGCCTGATTCGGGCATTTGCCCGGGCCGCGAGCGGCAGGAACTTCACGGTCTAGGATGTTGATTTCACAGCAGAACTTGACGGGAACCACGCCGAGGCGTTGTGATGCGAGTCGCAGGCGGTCCGACACCGCCGGCTGGCTCTCGAGGAGGAGGCACCGGTCATGGAAGCCGCCCGGGATCCGAGCGTCGAGGGCGCCGACGGCCCGCGACTGCGGCGACTGAGCCCCGAAGGCCGCCAGGCCCGGATCAGCGACCTGGTGCTGGACACCGGCTCGATGTCCGCGCAGGAGCTGTCCGAGGTGTTCGGCGTCTCGGTCATGACCATTCACCGGGATCTCGACGAGCTGCAGCGCCAGGGGGTCCTGCGCAAGGCCCGCGGCGCGGCGACCGCGCAGCCCAGCGGCACATTCGAGTCCAATGTGGAGTACCGCGCCAAGGCCAACATCGAGGCCAAGCGGATGATCGCCCAGCACGCCTGTCGGCACATCGAGCCCGGTATGTCGCTGCTGCTGGACGACTCGACCACGGCGCTGCAGATGCTGCCGCACCTGGCCGCCCTGGCACCGCTCACGGTGGCCACCAACTACCTCACCGCGCTCAACGAGCTCGCTCGGATGCGGGACATCCAGGTGATCGCGCTGGGCGGTGCGTACAACGTTCACCACGACTCCTACCTGGGCACGGTGTGCATGGACACCATCCGCTCGCTGCGCTTCGACGCGGCCTTCCTGAGCACCTCGGCGGTCCGCGACGGGTACGCCTTCCACCAGGAGGACCGGATCGTCGCGGTCAAGCGCGAGATGGTCGAGGTGGCCACCCGCTCGCATCTGCTCATCGACCACAGCAAGCTCGCCCGGAGCGCGATGCACCGGCTACTGCCGATACACCGGTTCGAGTCCGTCATCGTGGACGCCGGCATCTCGGAGCCCGCGCTGGCCTCGCTGCGCGACTACGACGTCCGGGTCGACGTGGCCGCCCCGATCACCTAGAGCTCCACGGCACCGGCGCGCCCGGGCCACCGCGACCACCCCGAAGGGATCCCGACATGCTGCTGCACGACGAACGCGTCCAGTTGGTGGAGTTCTGCCTCCGCATGCAGGCCGACCAGCTGACCGTCGGCACCTCGGGCAACCTGAGCGTGCGCAACGGCAACCACATCGCGATCACCCCGAGCGGGGTGGTCTACGACCACCTCACCCCGGAGTCGATCTGTGTGATCGACCTGGACGGCAACCGGGTGGAGGACGGCCTCGACCCCTCCTCGGAGGTGCCGATGCACACCTCGGTCTACCGGGGCACCGACGCCGGCGCGGTGGTGCACACCCACCCGCTGTACTGCACCGCGCTGTCCGTCGTGCTCGACGAGGTGCCACCGGTGCACTACATGATCGCGCTGCTCGGCGGCCCGGTGCGGGTGGCCCGCTACGCCCGCTTCGGCAGCGACGAGCTGGCCGAGAACAGCGTGCGCGCGATGGAGGGCCGGTTCGGCGCGCTGATGCAGAACCACGGCGCGACCACCTACGGCGACACCCTGGCCAAGGCCTACACCCGCAGCATCTACCTGGAATGGGTGTGCAAGCTGTATCACCAGGCCAAGCTGCTCGGCGAGCCCAACCTGCTGCCGCTGGACGAGATCGAAGGCGTCGCCCAGGTGCTGAACAGCTACGGGCAGACCGTGCCAGCCGGGTCATGACCACCGCACCCGGGCGGGGTGTCCGGCTGGGGATCGACGTCGGCACCTCGGTGGTCAAGGCGGTGCTGTTCGACTCCGGCGGCGGCGCGCTGGCCGTGGCCGGCCGCCCGCTCGAGCTGACCCACGGCGGGGCCGGCGCGGTGGAGCAGGACCTCGAGCAGGTGCTGTCGCGGCTGGGCGAGGTGGTGCACGGCGTCGTCGAGGAGGCCGGGGTGGCGCCCGAGCTGGTCGCGTTGACCGGGCAGGGCGACGGCTGCTGGCTCACCGACGCCGAGCACCGGATGGTGCGCCCGGCTATGTCCTGGCTGGACGGGCGCGCCGCCGGGCTGCTCGGCGAGTGGACCGACGCCGGGATCGCCGAGCGGATCTACCGGGTCAACGGCAGCGCGCTGTTCCCCGGTGCGCCGGCCCCTCTGCTCGGCTGGCTGGACCGCAACGAGCCCGAGGTGCTGGACCGCGCGGTGACCGCCGGGTACTGCAAGGACGCCGTGTTCGGCCGGCTCACCGGGGTGCGCGCCACCGACCCGTCGGACAGCTCGATGCCGTTCGGCGACGGCACCGGCACCGGGTACAGCGACGAGGTACTCGCCCTGACCGGACTGACCCACCGCCGCGAGCTGCTCGCCCCGATCGTCTCGCCGACCCCGCTCGAGGCGCTCACCGGGGCGGGCGCCGACCTGCTCGGGCTACCGGCCGGGTTGCCGGTGAGCTCCGGCCCGTTCGACTTCCCGGCCTGCGGGTTCGGCGGCGGGCTGGCCGGCGTCGGGGATGCGCTGCTCATCGTCGGCACCACGCTGGGCTGCCTGGTGCACTCCGACGAGCTGCGGACCAGCGGCGAACCGGCCGGGTTCAACGTGTCCACCGGGGTGCCGGGGCGGTGGCTGCGGGCGATGCCGGCGATGGTGGGCACCGCGTCGCTGGACTGGCTGCTGCGCACCCTGGGGGTCGGCGTCGAAGCCGTCGGCGAGGCGCTGTCCACGAGTCCGCCCGGGGCGCGGGGGGTGCAGGTCCTGCCCTACCTGGCCACCGCCGGCGAGCGGGCGCCCTTCGTCGACCCGAACGCGTCCGGGCAGGTCACCGGGGTGCGGATGACCACCGACCGGCACGACCTGGTGCGGGCCATGTGCGAAGGGCTGGCGTACGCGGCCCGGCACTGCTTCGAGGTCGCCGGGCGGTCCGGGCGGCTGGTGGTCTGCGGCGGCGGCACCCGCTCGCGCGCCTGGATGCAGGTGTTCGCCGACATCCTCGGGGTGCCGCTGGAGCTGGCCCGCACGCCCGAGGTCGGTGCCCGGGGTGCCGTGCTGGTGGCCGCCCGGGCCCAGGGCGCCGACCTCGACGCGGCGGCCTGGACCGCCCCGGACGACATCATCGAGCCGATCGACGACCACCGGCACCGCTACGACGACGGCTACCGGGACTACCTCGCCCACCTCGGTGCCGCGCGGCCACTCTGGACCGGGCCGGCCGCCGAGGACCCGCCGAACGACCCAGCCACGGGAGCCGCGCAGTGACACCATCAACGCCGCCCCGGACACCACCGCCGCCGACACCGACACCGCCGCCGCCCGATCTCACCGCCGCCCGGCGCGGCCTGGTCGCGCTGTCGCACCAGCTGGGTGACCCGGCCGCCGACCTGGTGGTGCTCGGCGAGGGAAACACCTCCGCCGCGCTCGGCGACGGCACCTTCCTGGTCAAGGCCAGCGGCACCAGGCTGGGCGGGGTCACCGGGGACGATCTGGTCCGGCTGGATCACGCCGACGTGCTCGCGCTGATCGACGACCCTGAGCTGGACGAGCACGACCAGCCGGGGCTGGCCGCCCGGCTGCGCGCGGCCGCCCACCCCGACCCGGGCACGGAATCCACCGGGGACACGGACACCGCGTTCGGCTCCGGGTCCAGCGGGTCCGCCTCGGGGGCACCCCTGAAACTGGCGTCCATCGAGACGATGCTGCACGCGCTGGCCCTGGAGCTGCCCGGCACCCGGGTGGTCGGGCACACCCATCCCACGGCGGTGAACGCGCTGCTGTGCTCGGACCGGGCCGCCGACCTGGTGGCCGGCAGCCTGTTCCCGGACCAGGTCGTGGTGTGCGGCGCGCACGCGCTGCTGGTGCCCTACGCCGAGCCCGGGCTGCCGCTGGCCAGGGCGGTGCGCCGGGGCCTCGCCGGGCACCTGGACCGGCACGGGTCACCGCCGCGGCTGATCCACCTGGCCAACCACGGCATCGTGGCGCTCGGTGAGAACGCGGCCCAGGTCCTGGCGGTGACCACGATGGCGGTCAAGGCCGCGCGGGTGCTGTCCGGGGCACTCGCCGTCGGTGCGCCCCGCTACCTGGCGCCGGACACCGTGGCCCGTCTGGACAACCGGGCCGACGAGCAGCACCGCCGCCGGGTGCTTGCCGGTTCCGGTGCGGGCGCCGAGGAGGGCGGGTGAGTACACCGGACGGCGCCCGGCTCTCCCCCGCCGCGCGCCGCGACGCGCTGGCCGCCGCGACCGAGGGTCACCACGACGTGGTGGTGATCGGCGGTGGGGTGACCGGCGCCGGGGTGGCACTGGACGCGGCCGCCCGGGGCCTTTCGGTGGTGCTGCTCGAGGCGGGCGACCTGGCCAGCGGCACCTCGTCGCGCTCCGGCAAAACCGCGCACGGCGGTCTGCGCTACCTCGAGCAGCTGAACTTCTCCCTGGTTGCCGAGGCGCTGCGGGAACGCGACCTGATGATCCGCACGCTGGCACCGCACCTGGTGGCCCCGGAACCCTTCCTGTTCCCGCTGACCCGGCACTGGGAACGGCCCTACATCGGCGCCGGCGTGGCGCTCTACGACCTCATGGCTGTGTCGATGAGGCTGGCCGGGCGGACCGGCGGCCGGGGCGGGGTGCCGCACCACCGCCACCTCACCCGCCGGGGCGCGCTGCGGGAGGCACCGGGGCTGGACCCGGCGGTGGTGACCGGCGCGCTGCAGTACTACGACGGGCGGCTGGACGACGCCCGGCACACCCTGGCGGTGGCCCGCACCGCCGCCGGCTACGGCGCACACCTGCTCAGCTACGCCACGGTGACCGGGCTGCGCCGCACCGGCGACCGGGTGACCGGGGTCGACGCGGTGGACCTGACGACCGGCGAGCCGTTCGGCGTGCGTGCGCGGGTGGTGATCAACGCGGCCGGGGTCTGGGCGGCCGACGTGCAGGCGATGGCCGGGACGGCGAGCTTCCGGGTGACCCCGGCCAAGGGCGTGCACCTGGTGGTGGCGCACGACGCGTTCGAGTCCGACACCGGCATCCTTGCCCGCGCCGAGGACTCGGTGATCATCCTGCGGAAGTGGTTCGGGCACTGGCTGCTCGGCACCACCGACACCGCGTTCCACGGCGACCGGGCCTCGCCCACCGTGGATGCCGAGGACATCGACTACCTGCTGCGCAACGTGAACCGGTACCTGGCCCGGCCGCTGCGGCGGTCCCAGCTGCTCGGGGCGTACGCGGGGCTGCGCCCGCTGCTGGCCGCCGCCCCGGGGCGCGCCGGGTCCTCCGCCGCCACGGCGTCCGCCGTCACGTCGGCGCTGTCCCGCGACCACACCGTGCTCGAGCAACCGGCCGGCCTGGTCACCGTGGTCGGCGGCAAGTACACGACGTACCGGGTGATGGCCCGGGACGCCGTGGACGCCTCGGCGCGGGCGCTGGGCCGGACGCTGCCGCCGTCCCCGACCGCCGCGCTGCCGCTGGTCGGCGCGGCCGGCTGGCAGGTGGTGGCCAACCAGCTGCCCAGGCTGGCAGGCGAGTTCGGGGTCGACGAGGCCCAGCTGCGCCGGATGCTGCACCGCTACGGCGACGAGCTACCGGCCGTGCTGGCGCCGATCCTGGACCAGCCCGAACTGGCCGAGCCGATCCCGGGCACCGGCGACTACCTGCCCGTCGAGTTCCGGTACGCGGCCAGCCACGAGGGCGCGGTGCGGCTGGCCGACGTGTTCGCCCGGCGGACCCGGCTGGCCATCGAGCGCCCGGACGGCGGATCCGGGGCGGCCGATCGGGTGGCCGAGCTGGTCGCCCCGCTGCTCGGCTGGGACGAGGCTCGGCGGGCCCGTGAGGTCGCCGGCTACCGCAACGAGCCGAGGCTGGCCGACTCGCGGGCCTGACCCAGCGCCTTGAAACCACCCTCGGGCGTGCCCGGCAGCGGGGTCGGCACGCGGCGCAGCCGCGCACACCTCAGCGCCGAGCCGGCCCGTTGCGACCGCTACAGCCAACCGCTCCCGGGCGACTCGGCACCGGCTTGGCTACGCTCGGTGCGCCGCGCTCGACCGCGAAGGCCCGACCCCGGAACGTGACCCGCGAAGATGAGGAAGTCCCCTGGTGCGCAAGCTACTGCTGATCGGGATCGGCGCCGGGGATCCGGACCACCTGACCCTCCAGGCCGTCGACGCGCTCAACGCGGTCGACCTGTTCGTGGTGTTCGAGAAGGAGAACGGGTCCGAGCTGTCCGAGGCGCGCCGCCAGATCTGCGAGCGCTTCGTCCGCCGGGAGGACTACCGCCTCATCGAGGTCGTCGACCCGCCCCGGGACCGCGGCGCCGCCGACTACACCGGCGCGGTGCGCGACTGGCGGGATGCCAGGGCACGCGAGCTGGAGCGGGTGCTGGCCACTGAGCTGGGACCGGACGGCAGCGCCGGCATCCTGGTCTGGGGCGACCCGGCCCTCTACGACGGCACCATCCGGATCGTCGAGTGGATCCTCGAGCAGGGCCGCCTCGAGCTCGACTACGAGGTCATCCCCGGGATCAGCAGCGTGCAGGTGCTGACCGCGCGGCACCGGATCCCGTTGAACCAGGTGGCCCGCCCGGTGCACATCACAACCGGCCGGCGGCTGAGGGACGGGCTACCCGCGGGCGTCGACGACGTCGTGGTGATGCTCGACGCCGGGCTCGCCTGCACCGAGCTGCGCACCGAACCCGGTTGGCACATCTACTGGGGTGCCTACCTGGGCACCAAGGACGAGGCCCTGGTCGCGGGCCCGCTCGACGAGGTCATCGACGAGATCCAGGAAACCCGCCGGGCGCTGCGCGAGCGCAAGGGCTGGATCATGGACACGTACCTGCTCCGGCGAGCCGCGCCCGACACTTACTCCGTCACCGGGTGACGCGGTATGACCGACGGCTCTCGTGCGTTGCACACAGGCGTGACCAATAGCGTGGCCGAGCACCGCCTGACCGACCGCACCTGGCTCGTCGCGGCGGCCGCCGCGCTGTGGGGCACCGACGGGCTGCTCCGCAAACCGCTGAGCGGCGAGCTGCCCGCCGCGACCGTGGTGTTCTGGGAACACCTGATCGTCGTGGTGGTACTGGTGCCGTGGCTGCCGGCGGCGTTCCGCGCGCTGCGGGCGGCGAGTGCCCGGGAGCGGTGGGCGCTGGTCGGCATCGGGGCCGGCGCGTCCGCGGTGGCCACCGCACTGTTCACCCAGGCGTTCCGGCTCGGCGACCCGATCACTCCGCTGGTGCTGCAGAAGTTGCAACCGGTACTCGTCATCGCGGTGGCGACCACGATGCTTGGCGAACGGCTGCGCCCCGGCTACTGGATGTTCGCGGTACCGACGCTGGCCGGGGCCTGGCTGATGGCGTTCGCCAACCCGTTCGACGTCCGCCCGCAAGCCGTCACCGCCGCGCTGCTCGCCGTCGCCGCCGCCGCGCTGTGGGCGATCGGCACGGTGCTCGGTCGCCTGGTGAGCGAGCGGATGGCCAGCCGGGATATCACGGTGCTGCGCTTCGCCATCGGACTGCCGGCCGCCGCTGTGGTACTCGCGGTGCAGGGCGCCCCGGTGGCGATCAGTGGGACGCAGTTCTGGCCGCTGGTGGCGCTCGCGCTGATCCCCGGGCTACTCAGCCTCGCGCTGTACTACCTGGGTCTGCGGGCGACGGCGGCTTCCCGGGCGACGCTGGCCGAGCTGGCGTTCCCGGTCACCGCCGCCTTGATCGGAGTGGGCGCGCTCGGCGCTTCGCTGTCCGCGACGCAGTGGCTGGGCCTGGCCGTCGTGGTGGGCTCGGTGACCGCCCTCGGCCTGCGGGAGCGGTCCGAACGACCGGTGGTGACCACACCGGAGACCGCCGACCCGGCCGGCGCAACCCAATAGCCCCGTTCCCGACTGGGCGGCCCCGGCGCGCCCGCGCCACGCCCGAGGACTCTCGCATGTCCGATGCGTTCATCATCTGTTCGAACCTCTCGTTCTCCTGGCCCGACGACACCCCCCGTCTTCTTCCGGGGCGCCCGCATCCACACCGGAGGGGCGCTCCCGGCCGGCCGAGCCGAGGGGACCGAGACCGGCCCGGTCGAGCAGGTCCGGGATCCCCCGCTCATGACCCAGCGCCATCAGATGGAACCCCGCGACGCCCGGCACCTGGCAGAGCCGTTGGATGGTCTCCACGCAGATGTCGATCCCCTCCCGCGCAACGCGCTCGGCGGGCACCCCGCGCAGCCGGCGGGCGACGTCCTCCGGCACGTGCATGCCGGGCAGCTCGGTGCTCAGGAAATCCAGCATCCGCAGCGACCGGATCGGGCCGACGCCGGCCAGCACCGCACACCGCCCGAGCAGCTCCAGCTCGCCCAGCTCCGCCATCCACCGTTCGAACCACTCGATGTCGAACACATACTGGGTCTGGACGAACTCGGCACCGGCCGCGACCTTCGTGCCCAGCCGGCGGGACCGGGAACCCGGCGGCGGCACGAACGGGTTCTCCACGGTGCCGATCAACCAGTCCGGCCGGCCGTTCAATGGCAGACCGGACAGCAGTGTGCCCTCGTCGCGCAGGGTGCGCGCGGTCTCCAACAGCTGCAAGCCGTCGAGGTCGAACACCGGTTTGGCCTCGGGGTGGTCGCCGAAACGCGGATGGTCGCCGGTCATCAGCAGCACGTTGGGTACGCCCAGCGCGCCGGCCGCGAGCAGCTCCGACTGCAGCGCGAGGCGGTTACGGTCCCGGCAGGTCAGCTGCATGATCGGCTCCACCCCGGCGCGCTGGGCCAGCACGCTGCCGGCCAGGCTGGACTGGTGGACCTTCGCGCCCTGGTTGTCGGTGACGTTCGCCGCGTCCACCCAACCGCGCAACAGCCCGGCCGTGCGACCCACCGCGTCCGGGTCGGCCCCCCTCGGCGGCCCGATCTCGGCGGTGACCACCCAACGACCGGCCGCCAGCGCGGTACGCAGCCCGCCCGCCGGGCCGGGAACCCCCGGCTCGGTTGCCGGGGTCATCGGGGAGTCAGGCCCAGCTCGCGGCGCAGCAGCGGGCGCGCCTCGCCCGTCCCCGCCCAGAGTCCCTCGTCCCGCCCCTGCCAGTAGTTGACCCACGAGCTGCGTCCCCATTGCCGGTGGTCGATCGGCCGCTGCAGCAGATCCAGGTCCGCACCGTGACCACCCTGCTCTGCGCGCTCGTAGGCGATCACCCACACACACCGCAGCTCCGGGTGGACCTCGCACGCACCGGTCGGCGACACCCCGCCGCAGGGCCCGTTGCGCAGCTGTTTGGGGCAGGTCATCGGGCAGGCGTAGCCGGTCGTCGGGAGCGCGCACTGCCCGCACATCCGGCAGCCGAACAGCTCCTCCTTGGCCGCCCGCTCCCCCGCCGTGAACCATCGGTAGGCCCTCGGGTGCCGTTCGATCGCCCCGGCCAGCCGTCGGTAGAGCGTGTTCTCGGCGAGCAGCGCATGCAGGGCGTAGGTGAGCCGGGCACCGAGGCGCGGCCTCGCCGGGCGCGGCCACCCATCGCTTCCCGGAGAATCAATGCTCACCCACGGCCTCCTCGTCGGCGAAAAGTTCAGCGGGCGCATTCCGGACGAATTCGGACCGCGTTCCCAGGAGCAATTCGGAATTCCCCGGAACACGTGCGGTGGTCCAGCTTGCCAGCTCCGGGTCTCGCTGTCTTCAGTGCAACCGCCAAATTCAACCGGTCCGGTCTTGTGGTGTTGCACAGTCCCGACGTCTGCCCGTAGCACCGGTGCTGGCACGGTCGAGCAGAGAGTCTCTGCTGATCATGCCCGCTGTCACCCGGAAAGGGGGCACCACCGCGCACCCGGACCACCGAGACGCGACAACTACCTTGTGAGAACCCACAGCAGCTGATAATTCCCCGATAGGCCCGATTGGAACATTGCCGGTACCGCTTCCCGGCCCGTAAAGTCCCCATATGGCCGGTGCTGGCTCGAGCGCGCGGACGGGGGTGCCCGCCCGACATTTACCGAACCAGCTGAACGATTCGAATCCGGCTTCCCACGACGAGGCCACCCGGCTGCGGAAACTGCTCGCGCTGTGCAGCCACCTCTCCGCGCTCGCCGCGCAGGACGCCGATCTGGACGCCGTCGCGCGGGTGCTGGCCGGCGGCATCGGCACCTCCGTGGCCATCCTGGACCGGGAGCTGGACCTGCTCGCGTCGGCCGGCATCGCCGAGCCCGATGGCGTGATGGGCCAGCTGCGGGAGCACGCCGGCGCGGCCGCCGTGGACCGGGTACTCCTCGCGGTGTCGCACCACCGGAGGGCGCTGACCGTGCCCGGGCTGACCGGCTCGGAGCGCTCGGTCGCCGTGGCCCCGGTCTCGGTGGGCCAGGAGTTCGCCGGGTACCTGCTGACCCGCAGCAGCCGCAATGCCGAGCTGAGCGAGGACATGCGGCTGCTCGGCACCGAACACGCCGCCATGGTGTGCGGCATCCTGCTGGCCAGGGACCTGGTGATCGCCGCCGCCGGTGGCCGGGCGCGCCAGGAACTGGTGGACGGCCTGCTGGCCGCGGGCGGGCGGGAGGACGGCGAGGTCGAGCGGTGGGCCCAGCACCTCGGCCTGGACGCCGGCAAGGAGCACTACGTGCTCAGCGTCAGCCTGGCCCGCCCCCGCGGCGGTGGCCTGGACGCCATCGAGTCGCTGCTCGCCCGCCTCGCCAGGGACGCGGTGGTGACCAGCCGCACCGACGAGGTGGTGGCCATCGTGCCGGTCAGCTCGGGATCCGTCGCGCACCCCGAGCAGGCCCGCGCGCTGGGGCGGGCCTGCGCGGCCGCCGTCACCGAGCACCACCTCGGCATCGCCGCCATCGGTCTCGGTCGCCCGACCGGTACCGCCGCCGGCATCTCCCGGTCCTACACCGAGGCCCGCCGGGCGCTCGCGGTGAGTGAGCGGATGGGTGAGTTCGGCGGCGTCACGGTGTTCGCCGACCTCGGCATCCACCGGCTGCTGGTACGAATTCCGGACATCGCGGACCTGCGGTCGTTCGCCGGCGAAGTGCTCGGTGAGCTGCTCGACGAGGACAACGCCGGCGGCGCCGAGTACCTGAGCACCCTGTCGGTCTACTTCCAGGAGAACAGCAGCCCCCGGCGGACCGCGCAGCGCCTGCACGTCCACCCCAACACGGTGAGCTACCGCATCCGACGGATCGAGGAGATCACCGGGCTGTCCTTCGGGCTGCACCGTGATCGGCTGATGGCCGAGGTCGCGGTGGAGATCCTGGCCGCGCTGCGGAGCCGGCCGTGAGCCCGGCGACGAACCCGGCGACCAACCCGACGGACGGCCCCGCGGCGCGGGCGGAGCCGACACCGAACCCGGTCGCGGATCTCGCGGCCGCACTGGGCAGCACCGTGCTGGTCTGTGACGGCGCGATGGGCACCATGCTGCACGCCGCCGGCCGGTCCCTCGGCGAGGCGTTGCCGGCGCTCAACCTCAGCGACCCCGCCCTGGTGCGCGAGATCCACGACCGGTACGTGAACGCCGGCGCCGACATCATCCAGACCAACACGTTCGGCGCCAGCCGGGTGCGGCTGTCCGACCACGACCTCGGCCACCGCACCGAGGAGATCAACCAGGCCGGGGCGCGGATCGCGCTGGCCTCGGCGCGCCACGAGTACGTCCGGCGCCCGGTACTGGTGGCCGGCTCGGTCTCCCCCGCGGTCAGCGTCCGGCGACACCGCCATGTCGAGCGCCGTGCCGCGGTCGAGTCGGTCCGCGAACAGATCGAGGTGTTGGCCTCGGCCGGGGTGGACCTCATCATCCTGGAGACCTTCGGCGACCTCGAGGAGCTGCTCGCGGTGATCGAGGCGGCGGCCGAAGCGACGTCGGTACCGCTGATCGCGCAGCTGACCTTCGGGCCCGACTTCCGCACGCTGGGCAGCGGCCAGTCGCCCCGAGAGGCGGCCGCCGCGCTGGCCGGCGCGCCGATCGCCGCACTGGGCACCAACTGCACCATCGGCCCACAGCACTCCCTGGCGGTGCTGCGCGAGCTGCGCTCGCACTGTGACCTGCCGTTGACCGTGCAGCCCAACGCCGGGCTGCCCAGGAGGGTCGCGCCGGCCCGGTTCGAGTACGACCTGGACGACACCTACTTCGCCCGGTACATGCGGCAGGCGCTGGCGGTCGGGGCCACCGTGGTCGGCGGCTGTTGCGGCACCACGCCCGGGCAGATCGCGGCGGTGGCCCGCACCGTGCGGGAGTACCGCGACCGGGCGGCCCCCACCACCTCGGCACCGCGGCGGGTCGAGCCGGCCGGCGAGGCGATCACCGTCGGGCACGGCGAACCCGAGCACCAGGTCGTCGTCGAGCTGACCCCGGACCCGCTCGGCGACGTGGAAGGGCTGGTGGACGTCGCCACCCAGCTGCACGAGTCCGGCATCGGCCTGGTCTCGGTGGCGCGCCCGCTGCAGACCCGCGCCCAGGTGAACGCGGTGGACCTGGCCGTGCACCTGCACCATCGGGTCGGCCTGGACGTGCTCGCCGCCGTGACCACCTGGGACCGGACCATCATGGCCCTGCAGGCCGACCTGCTCGGCGCGCACGCGCTGGGCATGCGCCGGATCATCTGCGAGACCGGCAGCCCGCCCCTGGTCGGCGACTACCCGCACACCGACGGCATCTGGGACGTCGACTCGATCGGCCTGATCGAGCTGCTCAGCTCGCTCAACGAGGGCACCGACTACTACCGGCTGCCGCTGTCGACCAAGACCAGCTTCGAGATCGGTGCCCGGATCAACCCCGGCAGCCACGAGCCGGAGCGGGCCGAGGCACGGGCCCGGGACAAGATCGCCGCCGGCGCCCAGTTCCTGATCACCAGGCCGGTCTACGAGCTCACCGGGGTCCGCCGGATGCTGGACGCCATCGGCGACTCGGTCCCGGTGCTCGTCGCGGTATCGCCGCTGACCAGCTTCCAGGAGGCCGAGTACCTCGCCTACGAGGTGCCAGACGTGACCATCCCGCCCGCCACCCTCGACGCGCTGCGGCGGGCCCGCTCCGGCGCCGCCACCGCCGGGCTGGAGCTGGCCGCCGAGCTGGTGGCCGAGGTCCGCGCGCTGGCCAAGGGCGTGGTGCTGGCACCGACCTCGGACACCGTCGCGGTGGTTCGGCGGCTGCTCTCGCACTGAGGTGGCCGGGCGGTGCTGGCAGCGGCGATCCGGGAGAGCCGGTCACCGAGATCCACCCCTGGCTCGCACCGGCCTCGGCCCACTGAGCCCGCCGGGTCAGGCGGCCGACGAGGTCTTCGCCGGCCGGTAGAACACCGCCAGGTGAACGGCGGCGCCGCCGACCCCGAGCACGAGGATGATCAGCAGCCCGATCCAGCCGTTCAGGGCTCCGGCACCACCCCAGATCGCGCTGTCCAACGACAGCCGACCGGCGCCACTGACCGCGAACGCCGTGCCGATCACGGCGAGCACCAGGTTGTACTCCCAGCCCGACGCGACGATGTAGAAGCCGTTGTTGCGGTGCACGGTCCAGAAAGCGACCAGCATCAGGGCCACCGTCGCGGCGCCGGCGAGCGAGGTCAGCAGACCGATCGCGAGCAGCAGCCCGGCACCGATCTCGGTGGCCGCGGCCACCCGGGCGTGCAGCCACCCAGGCCGCATACCGATGCTGTCGAACCAACCCGCGGTACCGGCGAGGCGGCCACCCAGGAAGATCTTGCTGTACCCGTGCGCGGCGAGCGTGACCCCGGTGACCACCCGCAGGAGTCCCAGCGCCCAGTCAGTGTGAGTGATCCAGTCCATGACACCCTCTGCGACGAAGTGAGCGCCGGTGAGGCACTTTCGCCGGACCTTAGGACGCGCACCACGGGTCCGAGGCAGGCGCGGCGGCCGAAGTCGGCGAAATACGCGAACAGCTGACGTTGAACCACTCGATACGGTCTGGAGCTACACCCTGACTGTGAGGTAAGTCACTTAGGGCGATAGAGAGCATCAGTAATAGCACCAGACGATCACGATGCGTAGCGCAGATCTCTGACCCGACTGGGGCGCGAAGCACCGCGGGACGACCTCAGTGAACTCTCAGAAATTGGGCCAATCGACTGGCGGACCGCGACCACGACTAGACCGATAGGGTGGCGAGAATGAGGTCTGGAGCAACCCAGGGCCGGTCCACCACCCCCGATGGTGTGACCACCCTCTCGGGGGTGAGTTCTCCGGACATTGACTCGCACATCGTATGCTGTAGCCATTCAGTGAAAAACAGATGTTGATTTATGGCGGAGATCACAACCGCGAGACCGATGGAGTCCACACATGTCGCTCCCTGACAGCCCGGCGCGTCAGATTGCGCGGCCAGTGCCGCTGCGCCAGAGCGTCTACGAGGCAATCCTGGACATGATCGTCGAGCGCACCCTGCGCCCCGGCCAGCACCTGGTGGAGAACGAGCTGGCCGTCATGCTCGGGGTGTCCCGCCAGCCGGTGCGCGAGGCACTGCAGTGGCTCAAGAACGACGGCTGGGTCGACCTGCGTCCGGGGCACGGTGCCTTCGTGCACGCCCCCTCCGTCGAGGAGGCCGACCAGCTGCTGGCCGTGCGCGCGCTGCTGGAGACCGAGTCCGCGAGGCTGGCCGCGACGCACGCCACCGACGAGGACATCAAGCAGCTGCGCGAAGTATGCCGACAGGGCGTCGCCGCGCTCGAGGCCGACGACCTGGCCAGCATGGTCGCCGCCAACGCCGACCTGCACACCGCCGTGGCCCAGTTCTCCGGCAACCGGGTGCTCGTCGAGCTCGCCGCCCAGGTCGACCGCCGGGTCCGCTGGTACTACACCCCGATCGCCCGCCAGCGCGGCGAGCAGTCCTGGCGGGAGCACGCCGCGCTGATCGACGCCATCGAGCAGCGCGACGGCGACCAGGCCGCCAGGATCATGCGCGAGCACACCGAGCACACCCGCCGGGCCTACCTCGCGAGCACCGCGGCCAACTCGGGCGGTGCGGCGATCGACGACGAGATCGAGCCGCGCCACCGCCAGGCCCGGTAACCAGGCCCGGTAACCAGGCCCGGCAGCGCAGCGGCACCCCAGCCTGAATCTCGCGGCTGGCCGGCCGACTGCGTTCGGCCGGCCAGCCGCGAGCTGACCCGAACAACGACGGTCTGGCCGAGCTAGAGCGTCCCCCCAGGCCGCTAGTCGCTCGACCGTTCCGTCGAAGTCGGGGGTCTCAGCCGATCAGGCGCGCCCCGGAGTGGACCCGGGGCAGTGTGCTCGGCAGTCCGGGTCGCTGCAGCCGGGCGATGGCGACGGCCGACGCGATCGACACGCCGCCCGCGACGACGAAGGTCACGGGGTAGCCCCAGTCGGTCACCGCGAGCGCCGCGAGGCCCACCCCGAGGATGCCCGCGAACGCCTTGGCGCTGTAGACCATCCCGTGCACCTCCAGCGCACGGCGGTCCCCGAAGTAGTCCCTGGCCAGGCTCGCGAACAGCGGATAGAAACCGCCGCCACCGGCACCGGCCACCGCCGCTCCGAGGACCAGCAGGACCGACGAGCCCGACGACGCCGACAGCGCCAGCAACAACTGCCCGCCCGCCTGCACCAACAGCACGAGCTTGAGCGTGCGAGCGCGCCCGAGCCGATCGGACAACCGCATCACCGCCGAACGCCCCGCACCGTTGACCGCGATGAACAACGCCGCCGCCACCGCGACAACACCCACCGCCATACCCGCCTTGACCGCGAACACCACCACAAAAGCCGCGTTGAACAGCGACACCGCCCCGGCCGCGAGCACGATCAGATACATCACCGGCAGCGCACTGGTGTGCAACGCACTCTGCGGGGAGTACTGCGCCACCGCCGGAGCATTGACCCGCCGACCGGGAGCGTGGCTCAGCGCCCACTCCCGGGGGTCGATCCGGCTCGGCCACCAGTCCGCCGGCGGGTCCCGGAAGAACACCCCGAACCCGGCGACGACCAGGAACAACAGCAGAGCGGTCACGTCCAGGGCACCCGAGAGGTTCGCGGGGGTCAACCGGACGACGGCGGCGACCGCGAACGGCACCGCACCGTAGGCGAATGCCCCGGTCACCAGGCTGACCTTGCCGCCGACCCGGTCCGGGTGCCACTTGGCCACCGAGGTGCTGCAGGTGCTGTAGACCAGCCCCGCGCCGGCACCGCCGAGCACCGCGTAACCGAGCAACGCGCCGAGCATTCCCGGTCCGTGCGCAAGGCTGACCAGCCCGATCGCGCAGAGCACCGCACCCACCAGCATCACCGTTCGCGGGGCGATCCGGTTGCGTTCGCGCAGCCACGCGGTCGGGAAGGCGACGCCGGCCTGGCAGACGGCCCAGGCGGCGAGCACCGAGAACGTCCCGATCAGCGTCCAGCCGTTGCGATCCATCAGAGCCGGCACGGCCGCTCCGAAGCCGTACTGCAACACCCCGACCGCCGCCATCGGCGGCCAGGCCAACCACACCGCCGACTCCCGACCGGCCCGGTCCTCGGGCTTGTCCCGCAGGTAGTAACGGCGGCCGTAGTAGTCCCGCACCTCGCGGCCGGCGTTCTCACTCTCAGCCATCTCACCCTCCGTCCAGACGTACCACCCGAGAAACAAGTGATCGAGGCCACACTACAGTCCATACTGTATACCGTCGACTACCGGTTCAGGTGACAAAAGTCCCTCTGGACTTCACTTTCCATACTGCATACAGTCGACCGTGACGATGGATCGCGCGCAGCGCTCCCGGACCGACGACAGGAGACGCCTCGACATGGACCTGTACGAGTACCAGGCCAGGGACCTGTTCGAGGCGCACGGCGTTCCAGTGCTGCCCGGCCGGACGGCGGCCACCCCGGAGGAGGCCGCCGACGTCGCGACCGAGATCGGCGGCGCCGTTGTGGTGAAGGCCCAGGTGAAGGTTGGTGGCCGGGGCAAGGCCGGCGGCGTCAAGCTGGCCAGGGACGTCACCGAGACCCGCGAACGCGCGGCCGCGATCCTGGGCATGGACATCAAGGGCCACACCGTGCACCAGGTGCTGGTGACCGCCGCCAGCGGGATCGCCGAGGAGTACTACTTCTCCTTCCTGCTGGACCGGTCGAACCGCACCTTCCTGGCGATGGCCAGCGCCGAGGGCGGCATGGAGATCGAGCAGCTGGCCGTGGAGCGCCCCGACGCGCTCGCCAAGATTCCGGTCGACTCGATCACCGGGGTGGACAAGGCCAAGGCCGCCGAGATCGTCGCGGCCGGCAAGATCCCGGCCGAGGTGGCCGACAAGGCCGCCGACGTCATCGTGAAGCTCTGGGAGACCTTCGTGGCCGAGGACGCCACGCTGGTCGAGGTGAACCCGCTGGTCCGTGACCCGCAGGACAACATCATCGCCCTGGACGGCAAGGTCACCCTCGACGAGAACGCCGACTTCCGCCACCCCGGGCACGCCGCCCTGGTGGACAAGCGCACCGAGGACCCCCTCGAAGCCAAGGCCAAGGCGAAGAACCTCAACTACGTCAAGCTCGACGGCCAGGTCGGGATCATCGGCAACGGCGCCGGCCTGGTCATGTCCACCCTGGACGTCGTCGCCTACGCGGGCGAGCGGCACAACGGGGTCAAGCCGGCCAACTTCCTGGACATCGGCGGCGGCGCCTCGGCCGCCGTCATGGCCGCCGGGCTGGACGTGATCCTGGGCGACCCGGACGTGCGCAGCGTGTACGTGAACGTCTTCGGCGGCATCACCGCCTGCGACGCGGTGGCCACCGGCATCGTCGAGGCACTGAAGATCCTCGGCGAGCAGGCGACGAAACCGCTGGTCGTGCGGCTCGACGGCAACAGCGTCCTCGAGGGCAGGGCGATCCTCAACGAAGCGAACCACCCGCTGATCACGCTGGTGGAAACCATGGACGACGCGGCCGACAAGGCCGCCGAGCTGGCAGCCGTGGGGGCCTGAACTATGTCGATCTTCCTGAACGAACGCAGCAAGGTCATCGTCCAAGGCATCACCGGCGCTGAAGCCACCAAGCACACCACCAAGATGCTCGCCGCCGGCACCGACATCGTGGGTGGCGTCAATGCCCGCAAAGCCGGGCAGCAGGTCAGCATCGGCGGCCGGGACCTCACCGTGTTCGGCACCGTCGAGCACGCCATCAAGGAGACCGGCGCCGACGTCAGCATCATCTTCGTGCCGCCGCGCTTCGCCAGGGACGCCGTACTGGAGGCGATCGACGCCGAGATCGGCCTTGCGGTGGTGATCACCGAGGGCATCCCGGTGCACGACGCGGCGTACTTCTGGGCGCACGCCTGCGCCAAGGGCACCGAGTCGGCCACACCGGGGGCACCCCGGACCCCGAGGACCCGGATCATCGGGCCGAACTGCCCCGGGATCATCAGCCCCGGCAAGTCCAACGCCGGCATCATCCCCGCCGACATCGCCGGCCCGGGACGAATCGGACTGGTCTCCAAGTCCGGCACGCTGACCTACCAGATGATGTACGAACTGCGCGACATCGGCTTCTCCAGCGCCATCGGCATCGGCGGTGACCCGATCATCGGCACCACCCACATCGACGCGCTCGAGGCCTTCCAGGCCGACCCCGACACCGACGCGATCGTGATGATCGGCGAGATCGGCGGCGACGCCGAAGAACGCGCCGCCGACTTCATCAAGGCCAACGTCACCAAACCGGTCGTCGGCTACGTCGCCGGCTTCACCGCCCCCGAGGGCAAGACCATGGGCCACGCCGGCGCCATCGTCTCCGGCTCCGCCGGCACCGCGGCGGCCAAACAGGAAGCCCTCGAAGCCGCCGGGGTCAAGGTCGGCAAAACCCCCAGCGAGACCGCCGCGCTGATGCGGACGCTGCTCGCCGCGCTCGCCGACAGTACTGCCGCCTGAGCGCCGGCCCGCCGCCCCGCCAACGACCACCCCGCCAACGACCACCTCGTCAACCGCCACCCGAGGAGGCACCGGATGCCCGGTGATCCGCTGCGTTACGACGTCAACCTGTCCATCCTGTTCACCGAGCTCCCGCTGTTGGAACGGCCGGCCGCCGCGGCGGCGGCCGGGTTCACCGCGGTGGAGCTGTGGTGGCCGTTCAGCGAACCCGATCCGCCGGAGCGCGACCTCGCCGCGCTGCGACGGGCGATCACCGACGCCGGCACACAGCTCGTCGGGCTCAACTTCGACGCGGGCGACATGGCCGCCGGCGACCGCGGCCTGCTCTCCCGGCCGGCGCAGAGTGCCCGGTTCCGCACCAACATCGACGTGGCCGTCGACTTCGCCGCATCGCTGGGCTGCACGGTGCTCAACGCGCTGTACGGCAACACCGAGCCCGGGGTGAGCCAGTCGACCCAGCGCGAGCTCGCCACCGAGAACCTGGTGCTCGCCGCCAGGTCGGCGAGCCGGGTCGGCGCCACCGTGGTGATCGAGGCGCTGAACAGCCACGAGAACGCCCGCTACCCGATCACCTCCTCCCGCCACGCGCTGGAGATCGTCGACTACCTCCGGGTGGTCCACCAGGTCAGCAACATCGCCTTCCTCGCCGACCTCTACCACCTGGCCCGGATGGGCGAGTCGGTCCAGCGCCTCGTGGAGCAGCACGCCGCGCGGTTCGGCCACGTACAGATCGCCGACGTACCCGGGCGCGGCCAGCCGGGCACCGGCGAGCTGGACTGGGATGCCGTCCTCACCGCGCTGACCAGGCACGGCTACCAGGGCTACGTCGGGCTCGAGTACCGCCCGGTCGGCCCCAGCGCGGACAGCTTCGACTGGCTGCCCCGGGCGCACCGTGCCGCCGGCAGTCCCAACCCCGCGGGCACCAACCCCGCCGATGTCAGCACGACCGAGCCGATCGAGGAGAGCGTGCGATGAACATAGGTTTCATCGGCCTGGGGATCATGGGCGCGCCGATGGCCGCCAACCTGGTCAAGGCCGGGCACAACGTCACCGGCTACGACCTCGACCCGGCCCGCCGGGACCAGTTGGTGGCCGCCGGTGGCCGCGCCGCCGGCTCGCTGGCCGAGGCGACGGACGCCGACGTGGTGATCACCATGCTGCCGGACTCCCCGCAGGTCGAGGAGGTGGTGCTCGGGCCGGACGGCGTGCTCGAGCACGCGAAGCCCGGCCTGCTCCTGATCGACATGAGCACGATCAGGCCAGATACCTCGCGGGCAGTTGCCGCCGAGGCTGCCGGCCGGGGCGTCCGGGCGGTGGAGGCCCCGGTCAGCGGCGGTGAGAAGGGCGCGGTCGACGCGGTTCTGTCGATCATGGTCGGCGGCACCGAGGAGGACTTCGAGGCCGCGCTGCCGGTGCTCGAGGCGCTCGGCAAGACGATCGTGCACGTCGGCGGCCCCGGCGCCGGGCAGACCGTGAAGGCGGCCAACCAGCTCGTGGTCGGCGGCATCTACGCACTGGTCGCCGAGGCGATCGTGTTGCTCGAGGCATCCGGGGTCGACCCGCACAGCGGGATGGACGTACTCGCCGGCGGGCTGGCCGGCAGCCGGATCCTCGAACTAAAGCGCAAGTCCATGGTGGACCGGCAGTTCGCCCCCGGTTTCCGCATCGACCTGCACCACAAGGACATGGGCATCGCGGTCGCTGCCGCCCGGCAGGCCGAGATCTCCCTGCCGGTGACCGCACTGGTCGCCCAGCTCATCGCCGCCGCCCGGGCCCAGGGTTACGGCGCACTCGACCACTCGGCGCTGCTCAAGGTGCTCGAGAACGCCTCCGGAAGGACAGCGGCATGAGCAAGATCCCCTGCATGGAAGCAGTCGCCCAGGTGCTGGAGTCGGAGGGCGTGGACACGGTCTTCGGCATTCCCGGCGCCGCGATCCTGCCGCTCTACGCGGCACTGCGGAAGAGCGGCATCAAGCACCTGACGGTGCGCCACGAGGAGGGCGGCACACACGCCGCCGACGGCTGGGCCCGCGCCACCGGCAAGGTCGGCGTCACCCTCGGCACCTCCGGCCCTGCCGGCACCAACATGATCACCGGCCTGTACACCGCCCTCGCCGACTCGATCCCGATCATCTGCATCACCGGCCAGGCCCCCCGCTCGAAGCTGCACCAGGAGGCGTTCCAGGCGGTCGACATCGTCGAGATCGCCAAGCCGGTCACCAAGTGGGCGGTGCAGCTGAAGGAACCGGGCCAGGCGCCATGGGTGTTCCGGGAGGCGTTCCGGATCGCGCGGTCCGGCCGACCGGGTCCGGTGCTCATCGACCTGCCGCTGGACGTGCAGCGCGGAATGTGCTTCTACGACCCGGCGATCGACGCGGCGCTGCCGATCGCCCTGGCGGAGCCGCGCTCCGAGCCGGTCCGCGCGGCGATCGACATGCTGCTCGAGGCGCAGCGCCCGCTCATCCTGGCCGGCGGTGGCGTGATCGGCGGCGAGGCCTGGGAAGAGCTGCGGGACCTGGCCGAGTACCTGCAGGTGCCGGTGCAGACCACGCTGATGGGCAAGGGTGCGTTCCCGGAGGACCACCCGCTGTTCGCCGGCATGGCGGGCATCCAGACGCACACCCGCTGGGGCAATGCCGCGTTCCTGGAGAGCGACCTGGTGCTGGCGGTCGGCGCCCGCTTCGGCGACCGGCACACCGGTGACCTGGAGACCTACCGGCGTGGCCGCAAGTTCATCCACGTGGACATCGAGCCGACCCAGCTCGGCAGGGTGTTCGAGCCGGACCTGGGCATCGTCGGGCACGCCAAGCCCACGCTCGCCGCCCTGGACGCGCACGCCAGGCACCGGACCCCCCGGCACGACCCGGGGCCGTGGGCGGAGCGGGTCGCCGAGCTGCGCGGCACGCTGCTGCGCCGCGACGACTTCGACGACGTGCCGATCAAGCCGCCCAGGGTGTACCGCGAGCTGAACGAGGTGTTCGGCCCGGACACCACGTTCGTCACCGCGATCGGGCTCTACCAGATCTGGTCGGGCCAGTTCCAGCAGACCTTCCGGCCCCGGCACTACCTGGTCTGCGGGCAGGCCGGCCCGCTGGGCTGGGAGATCCCGGCGGCGATCGGGGTGAAGTGCGCCTACCCGGACAAGCCGGTGGTCGCGGTGGTCGGCGACTACTCCTTCCAGTTCCTGATGGAGGAGATCGCGGTGGCCGCGCAGTACCAGATCCCGTTCGTCATCGTCATGGTGAACAACGAGTACCTGGGGCTGATCCGCCAGGCCGAGCTGGGCTACGACATGAACTACGCGGTCGACCTGCACTACGGCGAGGGCGGCATCGACCACGTCAAGCTGATGGAGGCGTTCGGCTGCCCGGCCCGGCGGGTGGAGCAGCCCGGCGAGATCGCCGACGCACTGCGCTGGGCCACCCTCGAGGCCGAGGCCGCCCAGCTGCCGGTGCTGGTGGAGATCATGGTCGAGCGGGAGGCGAACGCGGCGATGGGTCCGTCGCTGGACAACATCACCGAGTACGAGCCGGTTCCGGACCTGGTGCCGGCCGAGGCGCCCTGACCGGGTCACCGCCTCTGATCGCCGGGGGCCGGCGCCTCACCATGGGCGCTGGTCCTCGGCGACCTCGCGGATGACGGTCAGCAGGCCGTCCAGCGCGGGGTTGTCGTTGCCCCGCCGCCAGGCGAGGTCGAGCTTCACCGGGCGCGGGTCGATGCCGCGCACCGGGCGCAGCACCACCCCGTCGTAGTGCAGCGCGGTGGCCGCGGCGGGCACCAGCGCCACCCCGATACCGGCCTTCACCAGCGCCAGGATGCTGTGTACCTGGCCCAGGTACTGCACGTAGTCCGGCGTCGACTCCGCACCTCGGAAGATGCTGACCAGCACCTCGTAGAAGTAGCGGGCCTCGGCCGGGGAGTACATTACGAACGGCTGGCCGTCGAAGTCGTGCACGGTGGGGTCCGCCGCCCGGACCGCCAGCGGGTGCCGCCGGGGCAGCGCGGCGAGTAGTGGCTCCCTGGTCAGCGGCATCGTCACCAGGTCGGCCCCGATGGCCGGCGGCCGGATCATGCCCAGGTCCATGCTGCCCGCGAGCAGCGCCTCCAGCTGCGTCGAGGTGACCATCTCGCGCAGCACCAGGTCCACCCTCGGCAGCCTGGCGTTCGCCGCCGTGAGCACGTGCTCGAGGAACGAGTACGCCGTCGTCGCGGTGAAGCCGAGCGTGACGACGCCCGACTCCCCCCGGGGCACCCGGCGCGCGGACAGCGCCGCCTCGTGCGAGAGGTGCAGCAGCTGGCGCACGTCGGCGAGGAACACCCGCCCGGCCGGGGTCAGCTTCACCGACCGGTGCGCCCGGTCGAACAGCCGCACCCCGAGCTCGTCCTCGAGCAGCTTGATCCGCCGGCTCAGCGGCGGCTGTGTCATGGAGAGCCGGTCCGCCGCCCGCCCGAAGTGCAGTTCCTCGGCGACGGCGACGAACGTCTCCAACTGGTCGAAGGTGAACACCGATCCAGTTTAAGTATCAATCCATGCAAAACGAGTGTTGGACTTATATCGGTCGGTCTCCCTACGGTGAAGCGAGATCCTTCGCCGAGCACAGGAGATTCGAGCAGCGTGACTGGGTACTCCCCCGCCGAACTCGCCACGAAGGTCGCCTCCGGGCTGCTCTCGTTCCCGGTGACGCACTTCCGTGACGACCTCTCCTTCGACGAGGGCAGCTACCGGGACAACATCGCCTGGCTCAGCCGCTACGAGGTCGCCGGCCTGTTCGCCGCCGGTGGCACCGGTGAGTTCTTCTCGCTCGCGCCGGACGAGGTCGAGGCGGTGGTCCGGGCCGCCGCGCGGAGCGCCCCCGAGGGCACCCCGGTGCTCGCGCCGGCCGGCTACGGCGGCACCACCGCCGTGCGGCTGGCCCGCTCCGCCGAGGAGTCCGGCGCGGACGGCATCCTGCTGTTCCCGCCGTACCTCACCGAGTCGGAGCAGGACGGGTTGGCCGCCTACGTCTCCTCGGTGTGCCGTGCCACCGAGCTGGGCGTGATCATCTACAACCGGTCGAACGCGCTCTACTCCGCCGACACCGTCGAGCGGCTCGCCGACGAGTGCCCGAACCTGATCGGGTTCAAGGACGGCGCCGGCGACCTGGAGCAGATGACCCGGATCTACACCCGGCTCCGCGACCGGCTCATCTACGTCGGCGGGCTGCCCACCGCGGAGATGTTCGCGCTGCCCTACCTGCAGCTGGGCGTGAGCACGTACTCCTCGGCGATCTTCAACTTCATGCCGGAGTTCGCGCTCGACTTCTACCGCGCGGTCCGCGCCGGCGACCGGGAGACCGTGCTCACCAAGCTCGACGAGTTCGTCCTGCCGTACACCGAGCTGCGCAATCGCGGCCGGGGCTACGCGGTGAGCATCGTCAAGGCCGGCATGCGCGCCATCGGCCGACCGGCCGGTCCGGTGCGCCCGCCCTTGGCCGACCTGGACGCCCACGAGCTGGCCGCACTGACCGCGCTGATCGAAAAGGTGGCTCCGATCCGCCAGGTGTCGCGCTGAGCCGGAGGATGTACCCCGTGACCCAGACAAACCCAGTTGAACTGACCGGCAAGATGATCATTGGCAGCAGCCTGGTGCGCGGCACCGGCGAGACGGTGTACGGCGTCGACCCGCGCACCGGGGACCAGCTGGAACCCGGCTACGCCGGCGCCAACGCCGACGACGTGGACCGCGCCTGCCAGCTCGCCGAACAGGCCTTCGACGACTACCGGAACGCACCGGTCGGCGTCAGGGCCGACTTCCTGGACTCGGTCGCCGCCGGGATCGAGGCCCTCGGCGACACTCTGGTGCAGCGCGCCGTGGCCGAGAGCGGCCTGCCCGAGGCCCGGCTCACCGGCGAGCTCGCCCGCACCACCGGCCAGCTGCGGCTGTTCGGCCAGGTCCTGCGGGAGGGCAGCTGGCAGGGCGCCCGGATCGACCCGGGCAGTTCGGCCCGACCCGACATCCGGCAGCGCCAGATCCCGCTCGGCCCGGTCGCGGTGTTCGGCGCGAGCAACTTCCCGCTGGCGTTCTCCGTGGCCGGCGGCGACACCGCCTCCGCACTCGCCGCCGGCTGCCCGGTCGTGGTGAAGGCACACGAGGCACACCCCGGTACCAGCGAGCTGGTGGGCCGGGCGGTGGCCGAGGCGGTGCGGATCGCCGGCCTGCCCGAGGGCGTGTTCTCCCTGCTCTACGGCGACGGGCCCGGCGTGGGCACCAGCCTGGTCACCGACCCCAGGATCCAGGCGGTCGGCTTCACCGGGTCCCGGGGTGCCGGCCTGGCCATCGTCGCGGCCGCCGCCGCGCGGCCCCGGCCCATCCCGGTCTACGCCGAGATGAGCAGCGTCAACCCGGTATTCGTACTGCCCGGCGCGCTGGCCACCCGGGGAGCTGAGCTGGGCGCCGCCTACGCGGCCTCGCTGACTCTCGGCGCCGGCCAGTTCTGCACCAACCCGGGGCTCGTGTTCGCCCCGCGCGGGCCGGAGCTGGACACCTTCCTGGATGCGGCGGCCAAGGCGGTGGAGGGCGACGCCGGTGCGCCGATGCTCACCGGCCGCATCGCCAAGTCCTACCGGGACAGCGCGGCCCGGCTCACCGGGAACCCGGCGGTCACCGTGCTGGCCAGGGGCCAGCGGCCCGAGGCGGCCGCCGGCGGCCAGGCCGTACTGGCCGCCGTCGAGGCCGACCACTTCACCGGCGACGAGTCCCTCGAGCAGGAGGTCTTCGGCGCCGCGTCACTCGTGGTCCGCGCCGCGACCGCCGACGACCTCGTCGAGCTGGCGCGCTCACTGGAGGGCCAGCTCACCGCCACCGTGCACGCCGACCCCAGCGACCACCCGCTGGCCGCGCGACTGCTGCCGGTACTGGAGCGGATCGCCGGGCGGGTGCTGTTCGACGGCTGGCCCACCGGCGTGACCGTCGGGCACGCGATGGTGCACGGCGGCCCGTTCCCGGCCACCTCCGACTCCCGGACCACCTCGGTGGGCACCCGGGCCATCGAGCGGTTCCTGCGCCCGGTGTCCTACCAGGACGTCCCCGCCGGACTGCTGCCCGAGGTGCTGCGCGACGAGTCGGCCGGGGTCCCGCGCCGCGTCGACGGCACCCTGACCACCGAATAGGCCAGACACCGAACAGGCCAGTCCACCGAACAGACTTGACCGCCGAACAGGCCCGACCGCTCGAAGAGGAGGGAACGCCGTTGTTCCGGATCGCCGAAGTCAGAGTCACCCCGATCCTGATCTCCGACCCACCGCTGCTCAACGTGCAGGGCGTGCACCAGCCCTACACGCCCCGCACGATCGTCGAGGTCACCACCGAGAACGGCGCAACGGGGCTCGGCGAGACCTACGGCGACACCGACTACCTCCGGGTCGCGCAGGCGTTCGGGCCCGAACTGGTCGGCTCGCCGCTGACCGTCAACGGGCTGCTCGGGCGGGTGCTGGCCAGCGCCGAGCGGGTCGAGGTGAGCGAGCTGGACAACCGGGTCTACGCGGAGGGCCTGCGCGGCAGCCGGACGCTGCCCAAGGTGTGCCGCAGCGTGGTGTCCGCGTTCGAGGTGGCCATCCTGGACGCGCTCGGCCACGAGCTCGGAGTGCCGGTGCACGCCCTGCTCGGCGGCAAGGTCCGCGACGCGGTGGACTACAGCGCCTACCTGTTCTACCGCTGGGCGGAGCACCCCGGGCCCGGCGAGCCCAGCGACGACTGGGGCGCCGCGCTGGACCCGGCCGGGGTGGTCGCCCAGGCACAGCGGATGGCCGACGACTACGGCTTCACCTCGTTCAAGCTCAAGGGCGGCGTGTTCGAACCGGCCGAGGAGGTCGCCGCGATCCGGGCGCTGGCCGAGGCGTTCCCGGAACATCCGTTGCGGCTGGATCCCAACGGCGCCTGGTCGGTGCCCACCAGTCTCGAGGTGGCCGGCGCGCTCGAAGGGGTCCTGGAGTACCTGGAGGACCCCACCAGCGGCACCGCCAACATGGCCGAGGTGGCCAGGAAGACCAGCCTGCCGCTGGCCACGAACATGTGCGTGACCGCGTTCGACGAGATCCCGACCGCGTTCGCCAGTGACGCGGTGCAGGTAGTGCTGTCCGACCACCACTACTGGGGTGGGCTGCGGGCCACCCAGGACCTGGCGGCGGTCTGCCGCACCTACGGCGTCGAGCTGTCCATGCACTCGAACACCCACCTGGGCATCAGCCTGGCCGCGATGACACAGGTGGCCGCGACCATTCCCGATCTGCGCTACGCCTGCGACTCGCACCGGCCGTGGCAGACCGAGGACGTGATCACCGAGCCGCACCGGTTCGTCGGCGGCGCGGTCGCGGTGTCCGACGGTCCGGGGCTGGGCATCGAGCTGGACCGCGACAGCCTGGCCGCGCTGCACCAGCGCTGGCTCGACAGTGACGTCCGGGGCCGGGACGACGCGGCCGCGATGCGCCGGGTCCATCCCGACTGGGTCACCCCGCGGCTCCCCCGCTGGTAGCCGTCCCGTCCGTACCTGCCCGCCAGGACCACCCGACCGCCATGACCTCGGAGCGGAGACACCGATGACGCTGGCGTCTGAGAACCCGGCGTGCCGTAGCGCGGTGCGCAAGTTCTTCCGGCGGATGTTGCCGCTGCTGGTGTTCATGCTGGTGGTGAACCAGATGGACCGGACCAACGTGGGCTTCGTGCAGTCGCACCTGAAGACCGACCTCGGCCTCGGCGCGGCCGCCTTCGGGCTCGGCGCCGGGCTGTTCTTCGTCGGGTACGCGATCTTCGAGGTGCCCAGCAACATGCTGCTGGAGCGGATCGGCGCCCGGATCTGGCTGACCCGCATCATGATCAGCTGGGGTGTCGTGGTGGCGGCCACCGCGCTCACCCACAACGCCGAGACGTTCTACCTCCTGCGTTTCCTGCTGGGCGTCGCCGAGGCCGGCTTCTTCCCGGGCGTCATGTACTACTTCACCAAGTGGCTGCCCAACGCCGACCGCGGTCGGGCCAGCGCAATCTTCCTCGGCGGCTCGGCGTCGGCCTACATCGTCACCGGCCCGATCAGCGGCGCCCTGCTGGAGCTCGACGGCCTGCACACGCTGGCCGGTTGGAAGTGGATGTTCCTGCTCGAGGGGGCCTTCTCCATCGCGGTCGGCATCGCCGCCGGCTTCCTGCTGGTCTCCCGGGTCGGCGACGCGAAGTGGCTGAGCAGCGAGGAGAAGGCGGCGCTGAGCGCGGCGATCGCGGAGGACGAGCTGGCGCGGCGGGACAGCGGCAACGAGCGGGTGTCCCGGTGGCGGCTACTGGCGGACCCGCAGGTACTGCTGCTGTGCTGGATCTTCTTCGCCATGTCGCTGACCGGGTACGCCATCACCTTCTGGCTGCCCAGCACCGTGGCCAAGATCGGCGGCCTCGGCGACTTCCAGATCGGGTTGCTCTCCGCGATCCCGTGGATCGTCGCGATCATTGCCATGTACACGCTGGCCTGGCACACCGACCGCACCGGGAAACGCCGGCCGTGGGTGGCCGTCGGCCTGGTGGTGGGCGCGATCGGCACCTTCCTGGCGACCATCGGCTCGCCCTGGTTCGGGCTGGCCGCGATGTGCGTGGCGGCCACCGGGTTCAAGTGCGCGGCCGCCGCGTTCTGGCCGATGACCCAGCACAACCTGGACCTCAAGATCGCCGCCGCGGGCATCGCGCTGATCAACTCGCTCGGCAACCTCGGCGGCTTCTTCGGCCCGGCCGCCCTGGGTTACTTCGAACAGGCCACCGGCAGCACCACCGGTGGGCTCTACGGGCTGTCCGCGGCCTCGCTGATCGCCGCGGTCACCGTCGTGCTGGTGCGGGCCCGCCGCGTCAGCACGGCGACCCAGACAGGAGACGCCGCCGCGCTGGCCCCGTGACGACCCACGGGGATGGCGCGGCGGCGTCCTGCCGGCCGCATGCGCAGCGGCCGGCCGTGACCGGCCGGGGGGTTGGCGAGATCCGCCTTACGCCCCGGCCGCCACCTGTTGGTTGAGCAGGTCCGCGACGGCGGCGATGGCGCGCAGGGTCGGCACGTCGGCGCCCACCATGTCGGCCAGCTCCACGACCGCGGTGAGCAGCACGTCCAGCTCCATCGGACGGCCCCGCTCGAGGTCCTGCAGGGTTGACGTCTTGTGCTCTCCGGTGCGCTCGGCCCCGGCGAGGCGGCGCTCGATCGAGACGCTCACCTGCGCGCCCACCAGCCGCGCCACCTCGATGGTCTCCTCCATCATCGTGGCCACCAGCGCCTTGGTGCCCTTGTGTCTGCAGATCCCGGCCATCGTCGCCCTGGTCAGCGCACTGAGCGGGTTGAAGGAGATGTTTCCCATCAACTTGATCCAGATGTCGTTACGCAGGTCCTCCTCGACCGGGCACTTGAGACCGCCGGCGATCATCGCGGCGGCGAACTCGGTGCACCGGGACGAGATCGTGCGGTCCGGCTCGCCGATGGAGAACCGAGTGCCCTCCAGATGCCGCACCACGCCGGGCGACTCGATCACGGTCGCGGGATACACCACGCAGCCCACCGCCCGGTGCAGCGGCAGCACCTTGGTCACCGCCCCGCCCGGGTCCACACTCTCGATCCGGCGTCCCTGGTAAGGGCCGGGGAGCCCGTAGAAGTACCACCACGGAATGCCGTTCTGCGCTCCGATGACCGTGGTGTGCGGCCCCAGCAACGGCTCAACCAGGTGGCTCGCCGCCGCGTATGCGTTCGCCTTGAGGCCCAGGAACACGTGGTCCACCGGGCCGATCTCCTCGGGCCTGTCGGTCGCGTTCGGATGGGCGGTGAAATCCCCGCGTGGACTGAGCACCTGCACCCCCTGGTCACGCAGCGCCGCGAGGTGCGGGCCACGGGCCACCAGATGGACCTCGACACCGGCACGGCAGAGGCTCGCCCCGACATAGGCGCCGATCGCGCCCGCCCCGAGCACAGCAACTCTCATGGTGAGCTCCCGTCGTAAGTTGTATCTAGTATGCAGTATGCGACAAACGGGTCAAGGATTCCTTTGCGTGAACAAGGGTCTGGACAACGGCTCTACCGAGGAGTACCAATTCGGGGATACGGTATGCAGTATGGACGCCGCTACGCGCGGTGACGAGGGAGAGGCCAATGACGCAGACGATCCCCGGCACTCCCCGGCTGCCCCAGGCCGGCGGCTACGGCGAAGAGGTCCGCGACCCCGCCGACATCGGCCCGGCACTCCAGCGTGCACGTGAGTCCGGCCTGCCGTCCCTGATCAATGTCTGGGTCGATCCGGATGTGTACGCACCCGGAACCATGAACCAGACGATGTACAAGTGACCGCCTTACTCAGCCCGGGAGAGCAATTATGAGCAAGGCCCTTGAAGGTGTCCGCGTCCTCGACATGACCCACGTCCAGTCCGGCCCGTCAGCCACCCAGATTCTGGCCTGGTTGGGCGCCGACGTGGTGAAGGTCGAGGCCCTGACCGGCGACATCACCCGGAAGCAACTGCGCGATATTCCGGACGTCGACAGCCTCTATTTCACGATGCTGAACTGCAACAAGCGCAGCGTCACACTCAATATGAAAAGCCCGGAAGGCAAGCAGATCTTCACCGATCTGGTGCGCCAGTCCGATATTTTGGTGGAGAACTTCGGCCCCGGCGCGGTGGACCGCATGGGGTTCACCTGGGATCTGCTCCAGGGACTGAACCCCGGTCTGATCTACGCCTCGATCAAGGGCTTCGGCGAGGGGCCGTACACCCACTACAAGGCCTACGAGGTGGTCGCCCAGGCAATGGGCGGCTCGATGAGCACCACCGGCTTCGAGGACGGCCCGCCGGTGGCCACCGGCGCCCAGATCGGTGACTCCGGGACCGGCATCCACGCCGTGGCCGGCATCCTCGCCGCCCTGGTCCAGCGCGGCCAGACCGGCCGGGGCCAGCGGGTCACCGTGGCCATGCAGCACGCCGTGCTCAACCTGTGCCGGGTGAAGCTGCGCGACCAGCAGCGACTGGCCCACGGACCGCTGGCCGAGTACCCGAACAAGGAGTTCACCGGCGAGGTGCCCCGCTCGGGCAACGCCTCGGGTGGCGGCCAGCCGGGCTGGGCGGTCAAGTGCAAGCCGGGCGGGCCGAACGACTACATCTACGTGATCGTGCAGCCGCCGGGCTGGGCGCCGATCAGTGCGCTGATCGGGCGGCCGGAGCTCACCGACGACCCGGAATGGGCCACCCCGGAGGCGCGGCTGAACAAGCTGGACAAGATGTTCCAGCTGATCGAGGAGTGGTCGATCGACTACGACAAGTGGGACGTGTTGGCGCAGCTCAACGCCCACAACATCCCGTGCGGGCCGATCCTGTCCACCGAGGAGCTCATCTCCGACGCCTCGCTGGTCGACAACAACATGATCGTGACGGTGGACCACCCGGAGCGGGGCGCCTTCACCACGGTCGGCTGCCCGATCAAGCTGTCGGACTCCCCGGTGGCGGTCGAGACGTCACCACTGCTCGGCCAGCACAACGAGGACGTGTATGTGCGAGAGCTGGGCATCGCCCCCGACCGCTTCGCCGAACTGCAGAAGATCGGGGTGATCTAGGCATGGGCGGATACGACAAGGACGCGGTGCGCGAGGTCCTGGACAAGGCACTCGCCGAGAACCGCGACTCGCTCACGGCGCCGGAGGGCCGCAAGGTCTGTATCGCCTACGGCATCCCCACCCCGGGCGAAGGCCTGGCCAGCACCGTCGAGCAGGCGGTCACGCTGGCCAAGGAGATCGGCACCGCACCCGGCGACCCGGTGGTCATGAAGATCGTCTCGCCGGACATCCTGCACAAGACCGAGGCGGGCGGCGTTCGCGTCGGAGTGTCCGGCGACGAGGCGGTCCGGGAGGCCTACGAGACCATCCTCGCCTCGGCGAACCGCTACAACCCGGACGCCGTGATCGAGGGCGTCCAGGTCCAGCAGATGCTCACCGGCGGCCAGGAAGTGATCATCGGCGCCACCACCGACCCGACCTTCGGCAAGGTGGTCGTGTTCGGGCTCGGCGGGGTGCTGGTCGAGGTGCTGCGCGACGTCACCTTCCGGCTCGCCCCGGTGGATGCCGGCACCGCCCGCTCGATGCTCGACGACATCGCCGCCGCCGAGATTCTCCGCGGCGCCCGGGGCGCGGAGCCGGTGGACGCCGACGCGCTGGCCGACGTCATCCGGCGGCTGTCCGACCTGGTCACCGACTTCCCGCAGATCCGGGAGTTCGACCTCAACCCGGTCTTCGCCCGCCCGGACGGCGCGTCCGCCGCCGACGTCCGGATCCTGCTGGAGACCGAGGAGATCGTCGAGCCGGTCCGGTACAGCAAGGACGAGATCCTGGCGACCATGAACCGGCTGATGCACCCGAGGGCAGTCGCCGTGATCGGGGCATCCAACGAAGACGGCAAGATCGGCAACTCGGTGATGAAGAACCTCATCAACGGGGGCTACACCGGGGAGATCTACCCGATCAACCCCAAGGCCGATCAGATCCTGGGCCGCACCGCGTACCGATCCATCGGTGACGTGCCCGGCGAGGTCGATGTCGCGGTGTTCGCCGTGCCGGCGAAGTTCGTCCCCCAGGCGTTGCGGGAGGTGGGTGCGAAGGGGGTACCCGCCGCCGTGCTGATCCCGTCCGGCTTCGCCGAGACCGGGAACGTCGAGGGCCAGCAGGAGATCGTGGCGATCGCGCGTGAGCACGGCGTACGGCTGCTCGGGCCGAACATCTACGGCTACTACTACACGCACGAGAGCCTGTGCGCGACGTTCTGCACCCCGTACGACGTCAAGGGCGGGGTCGCACTGACCTCACAGAGCGGTGGCATCGGCATGGCCATCCTCGGCTTCAGCCGCACCAGCAAGATGGGCGTCTCGGCCATCGTCGGGCTCGGCAACAAGTCCGACCTGGACGAGGACGACATGCTGACGTTCTTCGAGTCCGACGACAACACCACGTGCGTGGCGATGCACCTGGAGGACCTGAAGGACGGCCGGTCGTTCGTCTCGGCGGCCCAGCGCATCACGAAGAAGAAGCCCGTGGTGGTGCTGAAGGCCGGCCGCACCGCGATGGGCGCCAGGGCGGCCAGCTCGCACACCGGCGCACTGGCCGGTGACGACAAGGTCTACGACGACATCCTGCGCCAGGCCGGCGTCATCCGGGCGCCCGGGCTGAGCGACATGCTCGAGTACGCCAGGGGCCTGCCGGTGCTGCCCACGCCGACGGGCGAGAACGTCGTGATCATCACCGGGGCCGGCGGGTCCGGGGTGCTGCTCTCCGACGCGTGCGTGGCCAACGGCCTGACCCTGATGGACATCCCGCCGGACCTGGACGAGGCCTTCCGGGCCTTCATCCCGCCGTTCGGCGCGGCCGGCAACCCGATCGACATCACCGGCGGCGAGCCGCCCTCGACCTACGAGGCGACCATCCGGCTCGGCCTCGAGGACCCGAGGATCCACGCGCTGATCCTGGGCTACTGGCACACCATCGTCACGCCCCCGATGGTCTTCGCCGAGCTGACCGCCCGGGTGGCGGCCGAGGCGAGGGCGAAGGGCATCGACAAGCCGATCGTGGCGTCGCTGGCCGGCGATGTGGAGGTCGAGGAGGCCAGCGCCTACCTCTACCAGCACGGCGTGGTGGCCTACCCGTACACCACGGAGACGCCGGTCGCGGTGCTCGGCGCCAAGTACAAGTGGGCGCGCGGCGCGGGCCTGCTCTAACCGTTCCCCACTCCGTCAACCACGGGACACCTCTCAACTTCGTTCGACCCGTCGGCCGGTCCGCTGGCCGGGCGGGACAGACCGGAGCCGGCCGGACCCGCGTGCCCCGCGGTCCGGCCGGTACAGCTACCACCGCCGGTGGCCTTGGCAGTTTTCAGGGGGTTGCCTCAACTGCCAAGGCCAGGCACCATCCGACTCGCCAGGATCTGACAATCAGCCGGCGAGGCCCACAAGTATTAATCGGTGAAAGGTCGCCCCCGATTGGGGCCTCGTCAAGGGAGACGACGCGTGACCACTACAGCCCTTCCCTACCGGGAAATCGTGGATTCGAACGGTCGGATCTATCAGGTCGGACAATCGCCCGAACAACTGATGGGCAGATCCAGATCTTGGATGATGTGGATGCCCTGGCTCGCCATGATGGGGGTGAGCGTATTCGAGTACGGCTTCGGGGCCGCTGAGAAGACCCTGGAGCACCAGCACGGCTGGACGCTGACCCAGACGTTCTGGTTGGTCAGCATCTGGGCAGTGTTCCAGGCCGGGATCGCGTTCCCGGCCGGGCGGCTGCGGGAGAAGGGGATCGTCTCGGCGAAGGCAGCGATGCTCACCGGCGCGGTCCTGTGCTTCCTCGCATTCTTCGTGCTCGGCATCACCAGCAACCTGTTGGTGAACATCTTGTTCTACTCCGTGGCAGGTGGCATCGGAGCCGGCCTGGTGTATGCGACCTGCATCAACATGGTCGGCAAGTGGTACCCGGAGAAGCGGGGCGGCAAGACCGGGTTCGTCAACGGCGGCTTCGCCTACGGCGCCCTGCCCTTCATCTTCGTGTTCAGCTACCTGTTCAACGCGCACAACTACACGTGGATCATGGGGCTGGTCGGGCTCTACATGTTCATCGTGGTCGGCGCCTGCGGCTTCCTGTTCCGGGATCCGCCGAAGAACTGGTGGCCCGCCGAGGTCGACCCGATGAACGCGTCGGCCCAGCCCAAGTCGGCACGCAGCCTGCGGGTCAACCCGCCGGCGACCAAGCAGTACACGCCGATGGAGGCGATCAAGTCCGGCCAGCTGCCGCTGCTGTGGCTGTCGTTGGCGGTCATCGGTGGGGTGTCCCTGTTCGGCATCGGGTTCCAGGTGCCGTTCGCCAAGTCGCTCGGCTTCGGACCGTTCGTAGCAGCTTCGTCGGCCGGCGTGCTCGCGGTCGTCAACGGGATCGGCCGGGGCGTCGTCGGCTGGCTGTCCGACCAGATCGGGCGCAAGCAGGCCCTGATCCTGGTCCTGGTGGTGGAAGGCGTGGCGCAGTTCGGCCTGCTGTGGAGCGGCAACTCGCACAACGAGGTGCTGTTCATCGCGTTCGCCTTCCTGGCCGGGTTCGGTGGCGGCGCGTTCTACCCGATGTACGCCGCGCTCACGCCGGACTACTTCGGGGAGAACAACAACGCGTCCAACTACGGGCTGGTGTACAGCGCGAAGCTGGTCAGCAGCGTGTTCGGCCTGGGACTCGCGTCCGGGGTGGTGAGCGCCTGGGGCTACACCGGGGCGTACACCATGGCTGGGTTCGTCGCCTTCGGCTCGGCGATTCTCGCCCTGTTCCTGAAACAGCCGGGTCGGCGCAAGCCGGTGCGCAACGCCGCGCCGGCCACCTCGAACACCACGGCGGGCCAAGCGACCTGAGGCCCGCCCGCCCCACCTCCGTCAGCACTCGGACGGAAGACCTCGGCCACCGTGGTTGCCTCCCACGGTGGCCGAGGTCTGTCCGTGGGGACTCCCTGGTGTCACCGCGGTGACGCAGCCGACAGCGCAATCATGGCCGCCGCACAGGTTGAGCGTCTTGACTGGTCCCGAAGGCGCCCCGCCTGAGCGTGGCTCGAAACCCGGCTGAACGGACCCACCCATGACCGCGGCACGCACCGCACCCTCCCCGACCAGCACCATCAACGGGGCGGACCCCATGCTGCGACGGCTGCACGCCGCCGCCCTGGTTCGAATTGCCTACGGCCTCGTCTGGGCGATCGACGCATCGTTCAAATGGCTGCCCGGATTCATTCACGGCCAGACCATCGCCGACGAGCTGGGCGGTGCCAAGAAGATCCACACACCGCTGGTGCACGAGTGGATCTCCATGTGGAGCGCCATCGGCAGCGTCAACCCGGGCGCCTTCGCGGCCGGCACCGCGGTCGTGGAGACGGTGATCGCGGTGTGCCTGCTACTCGGGCTGTTCAGCAACGCGGTGTTCGTGGGCAGTGCGATCTTCTCGTTCGGCATCTGGTCCGCCGCCGAGGGCTTCCACCTGCCGTGGTCCCGCCCGGGCATCACCGACCTCGGCCCCTCGGTCGGCTACATCATCGCGTCGCTGGCGCTGCTGTTCGCCTGCGCGGGCGCGACCTGGAGCCTGGACAGCCGCCTGCACGGCCGACTGGGCCGCTTCGCCTGGCTGGCCGGCTCCCGGCCAGCCGGCAGCTGAGCGAGCGACAGACCGGGAACACAGCGGGAGGCCCGGGTGCCAGTGGCACCCGGGGCCTGCCGGAATCGGAACGTGCCGGATCAGCTCGTGGTGCTGTAGGAGTGCGCTCCGGTGCCGGCCAGCTTGCCGCCGTCCACGATGAGGTACTCGTCGCGGATCGGCGTGCCGGCGAAGTACGACTCCAGGATCTCCCTGGTGCCGGCCGCGTAACGGGTCTGCGCGGACAGCGACGAGCCGGAGATGTGCGGGGTCATGCCGTGGTGCGGCATGGTCCGCCACGGGTGGTCGGCCGGCGCGGGTTGCGGGTACCAGACGTCGCCCGGGTCAGACCCAGCTCCTCCTCGACCTCGGCCGGCAGCCGGTGCCGGTCCGTGTAGTGCAGCCGCATGTCGAATGGCTTGAGCCGGCGCAGCACCGCGAGCCCGATCCGGCCGGAGGCGACGGTACCCACGTCCATGCCCTCGACGTCGTAGGACCGGCCACACAGTCCGCGATGTTCCAGCCACCGTCGCGGACCCACTGGTGCGACGGCAGGTAGTTGCGCACCAGCCCGAGGATCATCATCACCACGTGCTCGGCGACGCTGATGCTGTTGCAGAAGGTCACCTCGGCGACCGTGACGACGTGTGCGATCGCCGCGTCCAGGTCGACGTGGCTCGCCGGAGACACTGCCCAGCAGCGCTCCCATAGCCGCCTCCTCGCGCTGGGTGTATTTCGTATACGCCTACCCTTGGGGCCCCGGCGGTGCACGGGACAAGACGTCGAGCTGATCGACTCTTCGATGGGCCGATTCGCGCCATGGATCAGTAGGGTCGGGTCGTGCCCGGCGACATCCTGATCCGACAGCTGGAGTACCTGGCCGCGCTGGCCAGGGAGGAGCACTTCGGCCGGGCCGCCGCGTCCTGCCACGCCAGCCAGCCGGCGCTGTCCACCGCGCTGCGCAAGCTGGAGACCGCGCTCGGCGTGATGATCGTGCAGCGTGGGGCCCGGTTCAGCGGCTTCACCCCGGAGGGCCACCGGGTGGTCGGCTGGGCGCACCGGATCCTCGCCGAGCGGGACGCGCTGCACCAGGACCTCGACCGGATGCGGCACGGGATGGTGGCCACCGTCCGGATCGGCGCGATTCCCACCGCCGTGCCGGCAACCTCGCTGCTCACCGCCCCGTTCTGCGCCCGGCACCCGCTCGCCAAGGTCCGGATCGAGGTGCTCTCGTCGCGGGAGATCGTCCGGCGGCTCAGCGAGTTCGACCTCGACGTCGGGCTGACCTACCTGGGCGGCAGTGCATCGGCCCGCACCGCGCTCGAGCTCTACCAAGAGCAGTACCTGCTGCTGACCACCGCGGACAGCGAGCTGGCCCAGCGGGAGACCGTCGGCTGGGCCGCGGCGGCGGCGCTGCCGCTGTGCACCCTGGGCCCGAACATGCAGAACCGCCGCATCCTGGACGCGGCGATGGCCGCCGCCGGTGCCCGGCTCGACCCCGTGGTGGAGGCGGACAACGTCGCGGCCCTGTACGCGCACGTGGCGACGCACCGGTGGTCGAGCATCATCGCGCACACCTGGCTGCACGCGTTCGGTGTACCGCCCGGGATGCGGGCCATCCCGCTGGCCGACCCCGGTCCCCGCCCGGCCGTCGGGATCGTCATCGCCGATCACCATCCCGAGTCGATCGTGGCGTCCGCCCTGATCGATGCGGTCCGCGAGACCAACGTCTCCGAGGTGCTGGACCGGTCGGTCGCGGCGGCGATGGCGAGGGCCGCGGCAGAACCGACGGCGGAACCGACCACGACGGCGTAGCGCGTGCCGCACCGCTCTCAGCGGGCCCAGCGCAGCGCGAACCAGAGCTCCATCCGGGTCTCCGGATCGGCCAGGTCCACGCCCAGCTCGCGCTCGACCCGCCCGATCCGGTGTCGCACGCTGTTGCGGTGCACGCCGAGCGCGGCGGCGGTGCGGTCCCACCCACCGTGGTTGGCCAGCCAGGTGCGCAGCGTGTCCACCAGCGGTTCGTCGGGGCGGGTGCTCTCGAGCTCGCGCAGCGGGGCGAGCAACCGGGCGGCGAAGTCGGCGCCGGCCGCCGGGCCCACCATCGCCGCGAGGCCGGCCGAGCGGGCCAGCACCGGCCGCCGCAGCGCGATCGCCCGTTCGCTCAGCGCCCGGACCTCCGACACCGCGTCGGCCAACAGCTCGGCGGGCACCGGGCTGCCGCCCACCACCAGCCAGCCGTCGGCGCGCAGCCCGTCCAGCTGGGTCAGCCCGGTGGCGGCGGGCACGATCGCGGTGAAGCCGGGGCCGTCGGCAACCTCGACCAGCGGGGTGTCCAGCCGGGCGCGCAGCCAGTGGTAGCCGGCCGCCGCCCGGCTGGGCCCTCGGCGGTAGGGCACCCCGGCGAGCACCCGGTACTCCCCCGCGCCGAGCAGCGCCGCCGCCACCTGCGCCGGAGCCGTGCCGCCGAGCAACAGCCCGGTGGCGGCCGCGCCGAGCACGGCGGCGTCCGACCCGGCGCCCCCGGCCAGCCCAAGCAGCGCGGCCCCCACCCCGAGGATCGCCCGCTCGGCACCGCCGAACCGGGCCCGCCGGCCGACCAGTACCAGGCGCGACGCGGTGGCCTGCGGATAGACCGGTTGCGCGACCAGGAAGGTGCCGTCCGGGAGCTCTGTGCTGGCACCCCGGATGCCACTGCCGGCCCGGACCCTGGCGAGCAATTCGGCGGCCTCGGCCGGCAGCGGACGCGGGACCCGGTGCCCGGCGATCGGCACCTCGCCGGATCCGGCTCCAGGGTGGGCGGTGGCTCGCGTCGCGGCCGCCGCTCCGGCAGCGGGTCGCGCGCCGGCCGCGGCTCCGTCCCCGCCACCACCACTGCCACTGCTCGTGGTGCCCCCGCCCACCAGACAGACCCAGCCGTCCAGCCGGCGGCCGAGCTCGGTGGCCACCTCGTCGAGTCCGTCGGCCGCCGCCCTGGTCAACGCCTCCCGGGCCTCGACGATCTTGCGCTGCTCCCGCTGGGCCGCCTCACCCAACGCGACCGACACCGCACGGCTGACCGCCAGGAACGGGATGCGCTCGGGCACCACGAGCAGCGGCAGCCCGTGCCGGGCGCACGCGCGGCGCAGCGTGGCGGGCAGCACCTCGTGCATCGGCGGCGTCACCCCGAAGCCGAGCGCGGTGATGCCGGCCGTACGCAGCCGGCGCACGTACCGGTCCACCTCGCCCGGCTCGCTGGGCAGGTTCACCCCGGAGCTGAGCAGCAGCTCGTCGCCGAGCAGGTACTGCGCCGGATCCCGCAGCTCACACACGTGCGCCCAGCGCACCGGCAGGTCCAGCGCACCCTGCCGCAGGCTCTCCCGGACCACTTCGACAGCCAGCTGGGCATTGTTGACGACGGTGCGTAACGGGATTGACACCTGCTCGACAACTGACGCGACACTTTGGGTCATTTCATCCCAAGAGTACGCCGGATTGAGACGAATCATCCCATTCAACTGCGTGCAGGCCGAACTTACGGTGACCCGAACAGCTCGTCCCGGAGTACACCGCACCAACAAGGAGGACGCCATGGTCGGCGACTACCTGGTGATCGTTATCTACATCGCCGCCATGATCGGCATCGGTTGGCTGAGCATGCGGATGGCCAAGACGAAGAGCGACTACCTGGTCGCCGGCCGGCGGCTGGGCTGGTTCATGTACTCCGGCACGATGTCGGCGATCGTGCTCGGCGGCGCCTCGACAGTCGGCGGGGTCAAGCTCGGCTACACCTACGGCATCTCCGGCGCCTGGCTGGTGGTCGCCATCGGGATCGGCATCCTGGTACTGCACGCGCTGTTCGCGCGGCGCCTGGTGCGGCTGCGGGTGTACACCGTCAGCGAGATGCTGCAGCTGCGGTACGGCAACGCCACCACGAAGATGTCCGGCATCGTGATGTGGGCGTACACGCTGATGATCACGGTCACCTCGACGCTCGCGTTCGCCACCATTTTCAAGGTTCTGCTCGGCGTGCCGGACGCGGTCGGGATCGCGGTCGGCGGCTCGATCATGGTGCTGTACTCGGTGTTGGGTGGCATGTGGTCGATCACGCTGACCGACATCGCCCAGTTCGTGATCAAGACGGTCGGCTTCCTGCTCATCCTGGTTCCGGTGGCGGTCAGCGCGGCGGGCGGGTTCGCCGGCCTGCACGCAACCCTGCCCGCGAGCTACTTCGACTTCGGTGCGATCGGCGGCGCCACGATCGTCGCCTACCTGGTGACCTACAGCCTCGGGCTGCTCATCGGGCAGGACATCTGGCAGCGGGTGTTCACCGCCCGCACCCCGAGGGTGGCCGTCGGCGGCGGCATTCTGTCCGGGGTGTACTGCCTGATCTACGGCCTGGCCGGCGCGGTGATCGGGGCGTGCACGAAGGCCCTGTACCCGAACCTGGCCAACCCGCAGGACGCCTTCGCCACCGTCGTCGAGCAGCTGCTGCCGACCGGGGTGCGCGGCCTGGTGCTGGCCGCCGCCCTGTCCGCGATGATGTCCACCGCGAGCGGCGCCCTGATCGGCTGCTCCACGGTGAGCACCACCGACCTGCTCGGCAAGCTCTGGCAGCGGTCCCGGCTCTCCGAGGTGAACCAGAACCGGGTCACCACGCTGGTGCTAGGCCTGCTCGCGATCGGCATCGCCATGGCGGTCAACGACGTGGTCGGGGCGCTCACCGTCGCCTACAACCTGCTGGTCGCCGGGTTGCTGGTGGCGATCGTCGGCGCACTGTTCTGGACGCGCGGCACCACGGCCGGCGCGGTCGCCTCGATGGCTGCCGGCTCGGTGGTCGCGGTGGTCATGATGATCATCGAGGGCCTCGACGCGAACGAGCCGATCTTCTACGGTCTCGGTGCCAGCCTGGTCGCATACCTCCTGGTCAGCGCGCTCACCCCGCGCACCCCGGCCGACGTGCTGGAAGCCTGGAGCCGGCGGCTGGCCGGGGAGGGCGGTCCACCCGCCGACGATGAGCTCACGGTGGCCGGCTCGACCGCCGGCCCCGCCGCCGAATAGCCCCCACGCCGCACACCGGCGAAGACCCAGAGGAGTTCCCCATGCTCGCCACACCGCCGCTCGGCCCGGTCGACTCGTCCCAGGTGCCCCGCTTCGCCGGGTTCGCCACCTTCGCCCGGCTACCCCGGATCGACCAGGTCCAGCGCGCCGACATCGCCGTCGTCGGGGTGCCCTTCGACGCCGGCGTCAGCTACCGCCCTGGCGCCCGGTTCGGTCCGGCCGCGCTGCGCGAGGCCAGCCGGTTGCTCCGCCCTTACCACCCGGAGCTGGACATCTCGCCGTTCGCCGCCGCGCAGGTGGTGGACGCCGGTGACATCGCGGTGAACCCGTTCCACATCGGCAAGGCCATCGACACGCTGCAGGCCGGGGCCCTGGAGCTGACCGCTGGCGGCACCAAGCTGGTCACCGTCGGCGGCGACCACACCATCGCACTCCCGCTGCTGCGCGCCGCCGCCGCGAAGCACGGGCCGGTCGCGCTGCTGCACTTCGATGCGCACCTGGACACCTGGGACACCTACTTCGGCGAGCCGTACACGCACGGCACCCCGTTCCGCCGCGCCGCGGAGGAGGGCATCCTGGACACCAGCGCGCTCTGCCACGTTGGCATCCGGGGTCCGCTCTACGGCCAGCACGACCTCGCTGAGGACCGCCGGCTCGGGTTCGGCATCGTGACCTCGGGCGATGTGCTGCGCCGAGGTATCGACGAGACCGTCGACGCGCTGCGCCAGCGGATCGGTGACCGGCCGCTCTACATCTCGGTGGACATCGACGTGCTCGACCCGGCACACGCCCCGGGCACCGGCACCCCGGAGGCCGGCGGCATGACCAGCCGTGAGCTGCTGGAGATCCTGCGGGGGCTGGCCGGCCTGAAGCTGGTCGGCGCCGACGTGGTGGAGCTCGCCCCGGCCTACGACCACGCCGAGATCACCGCGATCGCCGCGGCGCACGTGACATACGACCTGGTCAGCCTGCTCGCGCTGGAGTTCGTCAAGTGACCGGGCAGGACCGGGCCGGAGTTGAGGCTGAGGCCGGGAAGCAGCGGATCGGTGGCGATCTGGTGGTCGAGACGCTGCGCGCGCTCGGCGCGGACACCGTGTTCGGGCTGCCGGGGCAGCACGCCCTGGGGCTGTTCGAGGCGTTGCGCCGGGCGCCGGACATCAGACTGGTCAGCTCCCGGGTCGAGAACAACCTGGCGTTCGCAGCCGACGGGCACGCCAGGGCCCGGCTGGCCACCGCGCCCGACGGACCCGTCCCGGTCACCCCGATGATCGTCTCGACCGGGCCCGGCGCGCTGCTCACGCTGGCCTCGCTGCAGGAGTCGCGGGCGGCGTCGGTACCGGTACTGGGCATCTCCAGCCAGATCCCGGTGGCCGGGCTGGGCGGCGGGCGGCACGGCTACCTGCACGAGCTCACCGACCAGCGGGCGAGCTTCCGCGACGTGGTCAAGTCGGTGCACCCGGTACTGACCGCGAGCCAGCTGCCGACCGTGCTGCGGGAGGCCTGGGAGTCCGCCGCGACACCCCCGTTCGGACCGGTGTGGGTGGAGATCCCGCAGGACGTGCTGCTGGCGCCGACCATCCTGCCGCCGATCACCTCGGTCACCGCCCACCCGGCGCCGCTGTCCCCGCTGCCCGAGCTGATCACCGAGGCGGCCCTGCTGCTGGACGGCGCGGAGCACCCGGTGATCCTGGCCGGCGGCGGCGTGCTCCGCGCCGGGGCACGCGAGGAGCTGCGGGCGCTGGCCGAGGCACTGCGGGCGCCGGTATTGAGCACCTTCGGTGGCAAGGGCGCGTTCGGCTGGGAGCACCCGCTGTCCGGCCAGTCCTGGCTGGAGGACCAGCACGCCACCGACTTCCTGGCCGCGGCGGACGTGCTGCTGGTCCTCGGCTCCGGACTCGGCGAGCTCTCCAGCAACTACCACACGTTCACCCCGCGCGGGCGGGTGATCCAGGTCGAGGCGGACGCCGGCAAGCTGGAGGCGAACTACCCGGCGCTAGGCATCCACGCCGACGTGAAACCGACCCTCGCCGAACTGCTCACCCGGGTCACCAGCCGGCCGGCCGACGGGCGCGCCGAGGCCGCCGTCGCCGAGCTGCTCACCAAGATCCGCGCCCGGCTCGCCGCACAGCCGCTCGAGCTGGAGCAGCGGGTGTTGGCCGACGTCCGCCGGGCGTTGCCGCCGGGTACCCAGAGCTGTTGGGACATGACGATCCTGGCGTACTGGGCGTGGTCCGGCTGGAACACCGACGAAGCGCCGATGCACACCGCGCAGGGCGCCGGCGGGCTCGGCTACGGACTGCCCGCCGCGCTCGGCGTGGCCGCCGCGACCGGTGGCCCGGTGCTCGCCGTGTCCGGGGACGGCGGTGCGATGTACAGCATCGCCGAGCTCGCGACCGCTGTGCAGCACCAGCTCGACGTGACGTGGCTGATCGTCGACGACGGCGGCTATGGCATCCTGCGCGAGTACCTGACCGGCGCGTTCGGCCAGTCCACCGCGACCGAGCTGACGCGCCCCGACTTCGCCGCGCTGGCAGGTGCCTTCGGGGTGCCGGCCACTGTCTCCACGGTCGACACCGTCGGCGACGACCTGGCGGCCGCACTGCGCATGCCCGGCCCGAGTGTCGTGGTGCTGCCCGCCCTGCTCCGGATGTTCGCGCCGACCCATCTCGGCGGCTGAGCCGGCCAGCGGCTCAGCCGCTGACCCCGGATTGCACAGACAACCCCGCGAGGACCACCGCGAGGCCGGCGCCGAACGCCGACTCCTGATCGACCGACCCGTCGCCGCCCGGTCCGCCGACGGGGTGCGCCTCCTGATCACCCGCGCGCACGCCGGCCAGCAGGTCGGCCAGCCCGGGTACCCGGGCCTGGCGCGCGGCCTGCTGCTGCACGAAGCCGGTGGTGTAGGCGGCGAGCACCTCGTACGCCGTCCGGATCTGCCGGTCGTCGAGGCCGATCTCGGCCAGCGCGCGCAGCACCTGCTGGAACAGCCGCTGCGCGGCCGCGCCGGGTACCGGCTGGGTCCCGACGATCAGAGCCAGCTCCGGGTGCTCGACCAGTACCCGGTACACGGCGCGGAAGATCGCGGCGATCTGCTCGTCCCACCGCAGGTGCGCGGCGTCCGGCACATCGATCTCGCCGAGTAGCCGGTCCGCATAGAGCCCGAGCAGCTCGTCCTTGGTGCGTACGTAGCCGTAGAGCGTGGTGACTCCGACGCCGCACTGGCGGGCGAGGCCGCGCATGGTGACCGCCTCCACCCCACCGGAGTCGATCAGCTGGGCTACCGCGTCGACGAGGTCGCCCACCGTCACACGGTCGGCGGAGGCCCGCTGGCGAGGAGGCATCCGCCGATCCTACGCCGTTTGCCAAACATGTTCGGGACACGTACGGTTCGTTCTGCGAACGTGTTCCGAACACGTTCGGAATTGCTCGTCCGGCATCGCCCGTCCCGTCCTGGAGGAAGCCCGTGGCCTGGTCGAACGTCGTGTCGGAAGCCGATGAGGGGTTCCATCCGCGCACCGGGGACCCCTGGTGGAACGAGAGCTCGTTCACCACCTTCCGGGTCCCCGAACGGCAGCTCTTCGGCATCCTCTACCACTACTTCCGGCCGAACCAGGACACCGTGATGGCCGGGCCGTGGTTCGTCGATACGACCGGCGACGAGATGTCGAACTGCCGCTACAACGGGTTCGACTGGCACCTGCCCATGCCGGCGGGCGCGGACATGTTCGACTTCACCTGCGAGAACGGGTACGCGGTACAGACCCTGGAGCCGCAGCGCGCCTACCGGCACACGTACCAGGCGCCGGGCTGCGAGTTCGACCTGACGTTCACCGCCGACCGGTTGCCGGTGGCCATGCAGTCCGCCGGGGAACGGATCAACACCGGGATGCGGGACTTCGTCCAGGACGTGGCGGCCGCCCGGACCGGGCACTACGAGCAGACCGGGGTGATGAACGGTTCGCTCGTGCTGGAGGGCGAGTCCGTCGAGGTGGTCGACGCCGCGGTGATCAAGGACCGGACCTGGGGGCCGCGCCGGATCCTGATCCCGCAGCGCAAGCCGCGCGGCTCCTACATGTTCGCCCGCGCCGACAAGGACAACTCCTTCCAGGCTTTCGCGATGAGCGACCGCCCCTGGGAGCAGGACCCGATCGTCGGCGCACCCGACCCGGTGGTGTCCGGCTTCTACGTGAAGGACGGGGTCGAGGGCCGGCTGGTCAGCGGTACCCGGCGCATGGTCGAGCGCCGCGCGGACGGCCGCCCGGTCCGGGAGGTCCTGGAGGCGGTGGACGAGCACGGCCGTGAGCTCTCCGCGACCGGCGAGATCGTCTCGCTGCTCAAGTGGCACTCCCCGTACGGCGGCGTGATGACGCACTGGTGCTACGAGAACTGGACCTTCGACGGGCACGTCGACGCCCCCGGTGAGCTGCAGGACTGGTTGATGGGCCGGCACCTGAGCCACTGGATGCGGTCCGGCAGTGATCGCGTCCTGCGGGTCGACGCGCCACTGAGCCATGTCTGACCTCGCCGCCCGGCTGGCGGCATTTCTGTCCCGGCGACTGCCCGATGCCGACACTGTCTCGGTCACCGACTGCGTGCCGTTGCAGGGCGGCTACAGCCGGCTGATGACCAGGTTCACCGCGCACATCGACGGCGCCCCGCGCACGCTCGTCCTGCGTGCCGACGCGGTGGACAGCGCAGCTCCGATCGAGACCGACCGGGTGCGCGAGTGGGAGCTGCTGGCGGCGCTCACCCGCCAGGGCGGCGCACCGATGCCGGACGCGCTGTACTCCGACGAGGACGGTCATGAGCTGGGCAGCAAGGCGATCGTGCTGGACTACGTCGAGGGCGGGCCGTTCCTGTCGCTGGTACGCGCCTCGGACGACACGGCGCTGCCCGCACACGCCGACGCGCTCTGCGATCTGGCCGCCGACGTGCAGGCCGTCGACACCGCCGTGCTGCCCGCCGCTGTCGAGCGGCCGGCCGACTGGCACTCCTACCTCGACGAGCTGATCACCCAGTGGCGCGGGGTCGAGGCCGAGCTCAGCGAGTCGATCCCGATGCTGCGGTACGTGGGCGCCTGGCTGGAGCGCAACCGCCCACCCGAGGCACCGCTTGCCCTGGTGCACGGCGAGTTCCAACCCGGCAACATCATGATCGGTCCCCACGGCCGGCTCGTGGCGGTGGACTGGGAGTTCGCCCACATCGGCGACCCCCGCGAGGATCTCGGCTGGGCGACGTGGGTGGAGGCGATCCAGCCGCCGGCGTTGATCGGGCGGGACCCGGTGGCGTTCTGCGCGCGGTACCGGGAGCGCACCGGGCTCAGCGAGGACATCATCAACCCGCTCACCGTGGCGTACTTCTCGATCCTGCCGGCGATCCGGGTGTTCGCCGGCCTACTGCGAACCCAGCAGAACTACGTGACCGGCACGAACACCGACCTGCGCACCGCGTTCCTGTTCAACGCGAACATCACCGCCTTCGAGGGCTGGTTCCACGCCACCCGCCAGCTCGAGGCCGCGAAACAGTCCAGTGAGGTGTCCGCATGATCGCGCGCCCGTCCGGCCGACAGCTCCTGGAGACGGTCCGGACGGAGCTGCGCACCACGATCAAGCACGCCGTCACCGACGCGGATGCGCTGGCCCGGCTGGACATGATCGACTCCATCCTGGGCAGCGTCATCATGCGCAGCGACGACGAGGTTGCCTGGCTGCGCGAGGAGATCGCCGCCATCGAACGGGCCGGTGATGCGGTGCTCGCGGACAGGGCGGACGAGACCGGTCAGGTGGCCGCCGCGCTCGCCGTCCTGCGCGCCAACCGCGCCACCGGCTACCGACTGCCCGACCTGCACGCCGAGTACAACCTGGCCGGCGAGGTGCTGTCCCGCGCGGTGGAGGCCGGGTCGCGGGCCGGAGGGCGGCTGCGACGCACGGTCGAGGAGGTGCTCGAGGAGCGCCTTCGCCGCGAAGTACTGATCCGGGGCGAGTTCTCGCTGGCCGGACGGATCTGAGCTCTCGCACATCCCACGGACAACGGCGCCGGGGATCCGACGGAGGAGAACCATGGGCAGGCTGGACGGCAAGGTCGCACTGATCACCGGAGGCACCCGGGGCATCGGTCGCGGGATCGTGGAGCGGTTCACCACCGAGGGCGCGAGGGTCGTCTTCGTGGGGCGCACCGCGGCGGCCGGGGAGGCGGTGGAGACGGAGGTCCGCGCGCAGGGTGGCGAGGCCACCTTCGTGCGTTGCGACATCGGCGACGAAGCGGATGTGCAGGCCGCCGTGGCGACCACGGTGCAGCGGTACGGCGGCCTGCACGCACTGGTCAACAACGCCGCGGCGACCGAGCTCGGCGCCGTCGACGGCCGCCTCGGCGACATCGAGCTGGCCGGCTGGAACGAGATCCTCCGGATCAACCTGACCGGGATGTTCCTGGTCACCAAGCACGCACTACGGCACATGGAGTCGGCCGGCGGCGGCACCGTGGTCAACATCTCGTCGATCGCGTCGATCACCGGCCTGCCCGGCAGCGCCGCGTACACCGCGACCAAGGGCGCCTTCAACAGCCTCACCCGATCGATCGCCACCGACTACGCCCGCGCCGGGGTCCGCTGCAACTGCCTCGTGCTCGGACTGCATCCCGGCGACAGCTGGGCGTTCTATCTGACCGACCCCCGGTTCCGCGACGCGATGGCCGCCGTCCACCTCACCCCCCGGTTCGGGATCCCGGACGACACGGCGTTGGCGTGCGTCTACCTGTCGTCGGAGGAGTCCGGGTTCGTCACCGGTACCCAGTTCACCATCGACGGCGGCGCACACATCGCCACCCGCTATCCCACCGATCTGGTCCTGGAGTCCTACTCGGACCGGGCCGACGCCTAGTTCTCGCCGGCGCGGCGGACGATCCCGGGAAGTGACGATGACATGACCACGATGACATGACCACGATGACGGCATACCGGCTGGTGCAGTGGCAGGCGGCGGCCCAGTTCCGTGAGGTGCCGGTACCCGTGCCCGGGGCCGGCGAGGTTCTGGTGCGCACCGACGCGGTGGGGCTGTGCCACAGCGACCTGCTGCTGCAGGACGCGCCGGCGGGGGCGTGGCCGTTCGCACCGCCGTTCACGCTCGGCCACGAGGTAGCCGGGACGGTCGCCGCGCTCGGTCCCCCGGTGTCTTCCCAGTCGTCGTCGGTGCTGCGCGAAGGCGACGCGGTGTTGTTGTCCTGCGTGCACTCCTGTGGACTGTGTGAGCGGTGCGTCCGGGGCCAGGAGAACTACTGCGCGCTGTCCCTGCGTTTCACCACCCGCGGCGTCGGGCTGGACGGCGGACTGGCCGAGTACGTGGTCGCCCCGGCTCGGGAGGCGGTACGACTGCGGTCGTTGACTCCCCGGCAGGCGGCGGTGCTCTCCGATGCGGGTGCGACGGCCTACCACGCGGTGCGGTGCAGCCTGGCGAAGCTGCCACCGGGGTCGACCGCACTGGTCATCGGCGCCGGCGGGCTCGGCGGCTTCGCCATCCAGCACCTCCGGTTGCTCAGCCGCGTCCGGGTGATCGCGGTGGATACCGCTGCGCACCGGCTGGAGTTCGCCCGCGAGCTCGGTGCCGATGAGTTGCTCACGTCCGACGGCTCCACGGCGGCCCGGATCAGGGAGCTCACCGGCGGCGAGGGGTGCGCGGCGGTCTTCGACTTCGTCGGCACCGACGACACGCTCGCCCTGTCGCTGGCCAGCGCGGCGGCGGCCGGTCGGATCACGGTCTGTGGTGCGGCGGGTGGGCAGGTCGCGGCGGGTTGGGGGCGGCTTCCCGGTGGCTGCGAGCTGGTGGTCTCCTACGGTCACACGCTCTCCGACATTCGGGATGTGGTCGCGCTCGCCGAGCAGGGCGCGTTCCGTATCGAGACGGAGGATTTCCCGTTCGCTCAGGTTGCCGACGCGTACGAACGGTTGCGCTCTGGTGCGCTGAGCAGTCGCGCGCTCATCACCATGCACTGAGCTGGTGAATGGGCCGCGGGTTTCGGCGAGGCGTTTGGGAGTAGTCGATCCATTTAGGCGGAATAAATTCAGGGAGCCCTTCGTGCATGCGGACTTCCCAATCGGACTGGTGCACCATCCGATGATGCGTCCAACACAACATCACCAAATTGTCGAGTCTTGTTTCACCGTGATGGACCCAGTGCACAATATGGTGCACCTCGCAGGAACTCGGTGGCCGGTCACACCCCGGATGGGCACATCCACCGTCCCGAACCGCGACCGCCCGCCGCTGCGCCAACGTGGCGCAGCGTTTCTCCCGGCCCACATCCAACGGCTCACTGTTCGCGCCGAGCACGATCGGGGTGATCTGCGCGTCGCAGCTGAGCCGGCGTACTTCACCCGGCCCGATGTGGCCGCCGAGTTCGAGGTTCGCCCCGCGCAACCCGGCCTTCAGCGCCTCTAAACCCATGGTGATCGCCACGTGCGGGCGCTCACCGCCCTGCGCGGGGAGCCGGCCTTCGTCCAGGGTGTGCGCGCAGATCTCCCCGAGCGCATCAGCCTGACGTTGCCCGAGGGACTTGTTCTCGTCGGCGGCCGGTTTGAGGATCGCCCCGATCGCCCGGGCCACCGTCTCGAACGTCGCCGAGTCCAACTGGCCCTTGATCTTCCCGCCGACCCCGTGGCGGGACTTGGCCAGGTGTAGCTCGTTGACCTGGGGATCGTCCTCGCCGGGAGGCGCGCCGTCCTGGTCGAGTAGGTCGAGTTCCTCGCGGGCTTTGCGGGCCAACAACTCCGGGCTGTACTGCCGGGCCCAGTCGGCGAACAACACCTCCGCCGCGACCCACTGCTCCACCGTGATCCGCCGGGCGGCGTCCGTGGCCAACACCGACTCGATCACCTCAGCATGCGCCAGATCGATCTCCAGCGCACCCAACGCCATCGCCGTCGCCGGCAGTTTCGGCTCCAACACCTCACCCACCAACGACCGGGTGGGGAACACACTGGCGGCCACCGCCACCATCCGCCGCCCGTCGCGCTGGCTCACCCCGAGCAGATCGCTGACCGCATTCCTCGAGCACGTCCCCCGCTCGAGAAACTCCCCATCCCGATCCAACCCGGCAACCAGCATCAACGAGTCGTACTCACATTGGCGCCGCAAAACCTGGTAACTCTTCAACCCATCAATCCGACACTCCGCATCACCGGTGCGCTCGAGTGCGCGCAACGCGGCCATGGAATCCATGACCACCCGCCGCGCCGCAACAACCGAACCCTCCGACATACGGCAATTATGTCGAACGGGTACGACAATTTCCGGACCGATACCGCCGCCCCCGAAAAAAAGGTTTCATGATTTTTTGCGAACCCCGCCGAACGTCCCCGACGCGAGTCCCCGACTCAAGAACAAAGGTCAGGATCCCGACGCCCTAACTGACTGCTGTCCCGTCCAAAGCTTCAGTAAAACGCGCCCAGCCACCCCAAGCCGACGAAGTCAATCGAGCCGTCGGGACACCGCAGGCTCCCGACGGAGCACGTAGGACAGCCACCCCGAACCACGTACCTCCCACGACGCTTTGCTCTGCGCACATATGCGCAACAACCCGCCCCCGACCAGCCCTGTTACGTCTACCTACGCAGAGCAAAGCGGCTCGACCGCATGTCCGACCACGCCGGCCCGCACCACGTACCCCGCGCGCACCTCGACGGAAAGCTCGGCTCCGTCGTCGTCCAGCGGGCACCGGGCCACCACCGCGGCGTCATCCCACAGGCCGGATCGCCGGCCGTGTTCGACCCAGAGCAGCAGGTCGGCCGCGTACTCCGGGGCCGGTGCCCGGACCGAAACCGGCGCCGCCGCCCAACTCTCCGGCGTACCGGTGACCGACGCCAGGTAGCGGCGCAACGACCACGGCGGGAGGGACAGCTCGGCCAGCACCCGCAGCGCGTCCTCGGCGCAAGGCACCACCACGGTGTCCGACCGGTCGGACAGCGGCTGGGGAGCGACCGCCGGATCGACGCGCAGTCGAACACCGCGGCGAGCGTCCGGAGGTGGCACCAACAGGCGGCCGGACGGCTCGGCCCCAGCAACGGCCGCGCCAAGGGCTCCGGCCGCGGCACCCGGTCCGGCCCCGGCCCGCGCCGCGGCACCGGCACCGGTACCAGCCGCACCACCCGGTGCCGCGGCACCGGCACCGGTACCAGCCGCGCCACCCGGTGCCGCGGCCCCGGCACCGAAGGCGCTCACCGGCGTACCCAGCCACCGGCTCACCGCCACGACGAGTTCGCCCAGCCCGGCGCAGTCGGTCATCGCGCCGGTCGGGGATCGCACGAGCCAGCCACCACCCCGCGCCTGCACCCGCGGCCCTGCGGGGCCGAGCAGGCGAACTACCGCGTTCGCCACCGCTGACCGAGCCGGCAGCCCGGCGAGGAACGGGCGCGCCCAGTCCGCCGCACCCCGATCCGACCCGCACGCTCCGCACATCAGCGCCGCCCGACGGTCACGCCATCACGTCCCCGGAGACGATCACGGCATCACGTCGCCGGAGTTCGGCCCGAGCGTCTGGCCGACGTAGAGGTTGCCGCCGGGGTCACTGGCCAGCAGCACCGCGGTCGGCGCCACCTCCTCCGGGCGGCCGAACCGACCCAGCGGCAGCTCGGCACGTTTGGCCCGCTTCCAGTCCTCGGTGATGCCCTCCACCATCGGCGTATCGATCGGGCCGGGCGCGATCGCGTTCACCAGCACACCGTGCGCAGACACCTCCAGCGCGAGCGACTTCGTCAGCGCGATCACCCCCGCCTTGGCCGCCGCGTAGTGCGCCAGTTCGCGCCCGCCCTTGATACCCAGCTGCGAGGCGATGTTGATGATCCGCCCGGAACCGCGCTCCAGCATGCCGGGCAGCACCGCGCGACAGCACAGGAACACCCCGGTCAGGTCGACCGCGAGAGTCTCCGACCAGGTGTCCAGGGACATCTCGGCCAAGGGTGACTCGGTCAGGATGCCCGCCGAGTTGACCATAATGTCCAGCGGGCCGACGAGCTCACCAGCCGCCGCCACCGCGCGCGCGACCGACCCCTCGTCGGTGACGTCGAGCGACACCGCGCCCGCCACACCCAGCGACGCCGGGTCGCACGGAGTCCGGTCCGCCACCACCACGGCAGCGCCGGCCGCCGTGAATGCCGCCGCGATCGCGGCGCCGATGCCGCTCGCACCACCGACCACGAGCGCGGTCCGCCCTTGCAACATGCATCCTCCCTGGTCAGGCCTCGTGAGTGGCGAGTGGTCCGATAAGGTCGCTCGCCACTCACGGGGTCAGGCTGGCATGCGGATGGTGAGGCCGCCGTCGGCGATCAGCGCCTGGCCGGTGACGTAGGACGCCTCGTCCGAGGTCAGGAACCGGATCACCGACGCGAGCTCCTCCGGCCGGGCGGCCCGGCCGAGCGGGATGTCCTTGCCGGCCCGCTCCAGCCCGTCCGGCCCCAGCGAGTTGACCGGGTCCAGTGACTGCGGGGTCACCACGTAGCCCGGGATCACCGAGTTCACCCGGATCCCGCGCGGCGCCAACTCCACCGCAACGCTGCGCACCAGGCCGAGCACGCCGGCCTTCGCCGCGCCGTAGTGCACGTGCTCGCCCCAGCCGTAGACGCCACCGGCGATCGAGGACACCGCCACCATCGCACCCGGCCCGGCCATCCGCGCCGAGGCGGACCGGAACACCCGCAGCACCCCGGTCAGGTCGACCTGCAGCAGGTCGTCCCAGGCGTCGTCGTCCAGCTCGGCGAGCGCCGCCCTGCGCAGCACCCCGGCGTTGGCCACCGCGATGTCGAGGCGGCCCCACTGGTCCAGCGCCCGCTGGGCGAACGAGTCCACCTGCTTCGAGTCGCGCACATCGACCTCGTGCACCACGCACTCGCCCCCGGCCGCGTGCACGAGACGGGCGGTCTCCTCGGGGTCGTGCGGGTCACCGGGGAACGTGCCGACCACGGTCCGGATACCCGCCGAGGCGTAGGCCACCGCGACCGCCCGACCGATCCCGCTGGCCGCGCCACTGATGATTGCCACCTGTTCATCCGCCACCGACGGTCACCCCTTCAGTGTCTCCGCCGTGCGCGCGGCGAACATCAACACCCCGGACAGGAACGTGCCGAGCGCGCCGACGATGAGCGCGGCCGAGCCCCAGGTGTGACCGGAGGCCAGCATCGAGGTGACGATCACGCCGGCCACGATCGCGCCGGGCTGGGACAGCGCGTTCAGGAACGCGGTACCGGTCGCGCGGCACTGGGTCTCGTAGCACTCACCCATGTAGAACAGCAGCGCCGCGTACGGCCCGATCAGGAAGAACATGCCGAACGAGTAGAGGACGACGACGGCGAAGGTGCCGTGCGCGACGGTGAGGGTGAGGGAGAACAGGATGCCGGACAGCAGCCAGCCGACCGCGATCACGTTGCGCCGGCCGAACCGGTCACCGGCCCAGCCGTGGAAGATGTAGCCGAGGTAGCCGACCGCGTTGATCACGATCAACATCAGCAGCGAGCCGGTGAAGCTGACCCCCTTGCCCTCGGTGAGCACGGTGGTGCCGAGCACGCTGAACACCTGGATGCCGAACCAGTTCACGATCCAGGCCAGGCCGAGCACCAGCGTGTTGCGCAGCGCCTTGCCCTGGAAGATCGCGACCAACCCGCCGGACTCCTGCTTGACCAGCCCGTACGACGCCGCCATCGCGTCGGCCTCGGCGACCTGGCCCTGCTTGCGCATCTTGCGCAGCGTCAGCTCCAGCTCGAACTGCGGGCTCTCCTTGAGCTTCCGGCAGAGCAGCGCGATGATCACGGCCGGGAAGAACGCCAGCAGGAAACAGCCGCGCCAGCCGACCAGCGGCAGGAACACCGCCACGAACGCCACCGCGATCAGCACGCCGAGCGGCCAGCCGCCCTGCACCAGGCTGTACACCAGGCCGCGGCGCTTCTTGATCTTCTCGTCCTCGGTGACTGCGTAGATCTCATTGAGGTACGTGGCGTTCACCGCCTGCTCGGACAGCCCCAGCCCGCTCAGAGCCCGGATGCCGACCAGGAAGCCGATGCCAGGGGTGGCCGCGCTCGCCGCCGAGGACACCGCCGTGCCCGCGACGGTGAGGATCATGCCCCGGCGCCGGCCGATCCAGTCGACCACCGGGCCGATGGCCAGTGCGACGACCGCGGTGCCGACCGAGACGAGGGTGGAGACGAACGAGGCTTTCGAGGCGTCCCAGCCGAAGGTCTTGGACATCTCCGGCAGGAGCGTGCCGAACAGGATGTAGTCGTAGACGGCGAACGTCCAGGCCAGGAAGGCGAGCACGGTCGCCCGCCTGGTGTCCTTGATGCCGAAGCGCGGCAGCGCCGTGGTGGCGGCATTCGCGGTGGATTCCAGTGACATGGTGGTGCCCTTTCGGGAGGGATCACAGTGGTCGCGAAATCAGTCCTTGCTCGAATGCTGTGCTCGATCTGCCGTGCTCGATCTGCCGTGCTCGATGTGCCGTGCTCGATGTGCCGTGCTCGATGTGCCGTGCTCGCCCGTTCAGGACCGGGGGAACCGGGCCAGGAAGTCGTCCGCGATCTCGTCGAACGTCGACCAGCGCACGCCCTCGTGCGAGTTGATGTGCTCGATCAGCCGCTCCAGCATCAGCAGGTTCTGCGGCCGGCCGGAGACGTCCGGGTGGATGGTGAAGGTGAACGCGGCGTAGTCCAGCTCGCGGTAGACCCAGTCGAACTGGTCGCGCCAGCTCTCCTCCAGCGCGCGCGGGCTGACGAAGCCGTGGCTGTTCGCGCTGGCCTTGATGAACATCATCGGCGGCAGGTCGTCCAGGTACCAGTTCGCCGGGATCTCCACCAGGCCGGTCTCCTCGCCCCGGACCAGCGGCTTCATCCAGTCCTCGGCGTTCTTGGCGTAGTCGATCTTCGTCCAGCTGTCGCCCACCCGCACGTAGTACGGGGTGAAGTCACGGTGCATCAGTGAGTGGTCGTACTTGATGCCGCGCTCGATCAGCAGCTCGTTGGTGACCGGTGAGAACTCCCACCAGGGCGCCACGTACCCGGTGGGGCGGGTGCCGCTGACCTTCTCGAGCAGCTCGATGCTCCGGTCGAGCACGGCGCTCTCCTGCGCGCGGGTCATCGCGATGGGGTTCTCGTGCGAGTAGCCGTGCACGCCGACCTCGTGGCCCGCGTCGACCACCATCGCGGTCTGCTCGGGGAACGTCTCCACCGAGTGGCCCGGGATGAACCAGGTGGTACGAAGGTTGTTGCGTTCGAACAGGGTGAGCAGCCGGGGCACCGCGACCTCGCCGGCGAACATGCCACGGGAGATGTCGCACGGCGAGTCCTCGCCCCCGTAGGAGCCCAACCAGCCGGCCACCGCGTCCACGTCGACACCGAAGGCAACCCGAATCTCTTTGGCCATCTCAGCTGTTCCTCTCTGCCAGGCACGGATCGAGCCGCGCGCCGTACGAAGTTCCGGTCCGCCGGGCCAGCTCCTCGCCCACCCGTACCGGGTCGCGGTACTGGGCGAGGAGCGCGGCCAGCAGGATCCGGGCCTGGGACGGCCGGAGCACCCCGGTGGGGACCGCGCCGGCCGCCAGTAGGTCGAGTCCGCCGCCGTTGCCGTAGATCGCGGCGACCGGGCCGGCGGCAACCCGGGTGGACAGCGCCACCACGACGCCGGCGGCGGTCAGCCGCTCGACGGCGGCGCAGACCTGCCGGTTCGCGTTGCCCGCACCGGTACCGGCGAGCACCACGCCCCGGGCTCCGGCGGCGTGCACCGCATCCAGCACGGTGGCGTCCGCGCCCGGGTAGTAGGTGACCGCGTCGACCCGGATGTCGTCCAGGTCCAGCGCGGCCATGTCCAGCGGCGGGAAGCGCACCGGGCGGGCGCCGAGGCTGACCACGCCGTCGCGCACGCCACCGAGCGGGCCGGTGTCCGGCGCGCTGAAGGCGGCGGGCGCGCCGGTGTGCGTCTTGCGGGTGCCCCGGGCGGCGAACACCGCGCCGTCGAAGGTGATCAGCACGCCGAGGTCGCGGGCGGCGGGATCGGCGGCGACCGCGACCGCGTCGGCCAGGTTGCGCGGGCCGTCGGTGTCCGGCACATCGGCGGCGCGCTGGGCGCCGGTGAACACGACGGGTCGGGGGTCGCTGTGCACCAGCTCGGCCAGGTAGGCGGTCTCCTCCATGGTGTCGGTGCCGTGGGTGACCACCACGCCGAGCACCGAGTCGTCGGCGAGCGTCCGGTGGATCTCCCGGACGATCCCGGCCATGTCGCCCGGTGTGAGCAGGTAGCTGCCGAGGCAGCACACGTCCCGCCCCTCGACCGGCACCTCCAGCGCGACCGGGAGGCGCTCCAACAGCGCGGTCACCCCGTCGCTGGCCACGCTCGCGCCGCGCTCGTCGCGGCGCGAGGCGATGGTCCCGCCGGTGGAGATGATGACAACCCTGCGCACTCGGCCGCTCCACTTCGTTCAGCTAGTTGGTTGATGTCTGCTGTACCCAAACGATTGGGCCAATCGTTTGGGTATCATGCGCGTGACTGTCGGCCGAAGTCAATAAACTCGCTGTTACGCTCGCCGACGAGTGCGACGATCGCGTTAACAGCGGCGGCAGCAGCGACAGCGACAGCGACCTGGCACACCGACCGCCGACCAGCGCATGAAGGACGGGCGCATCGTGGACACCGAGCACAACGGGCCGGTCACCCTGCGCACCATCGCCGACCGGCTGGGGCTGCACGTCTCGACCGTGTCGCGGGTGCTGCACGCCAAGCCCGACGAGCAGCTGCGGGCCGCGTCCGGGGCGACCGTCGAGCGCATCCGCGCCCTGGCCGACGAGCTCGGCTACCAGCCGAACCCGCACGCCACCAGCCTGCGCACCCGGCGTAGCAACCTGGTCGGGGTGCTGGTGCCCCGCCTGTCGGACATCGTGCTGGCCACCATCTACGAGGGCATCGAGGAGGCAGCCGCCGAACACGGGCTGTCGACGTTCGTGACGAACACCCGGGACATCCCAGCCGTCCAGCGGGCCCGCACCGAGATGGTGCTGGGCCGGCGGGTGGACGGCATGATCTTCGGTGACGCCTACGTCGACGGGGGTTTCCTCGAGGAGATCACCGCGCGGCGGGTGCCGTTCGTGCTGGTCAGCCGCCGGGCCGGGCGGCACATCTCGGTCACCTGCGACGACTACCGGGGCGGTCAGCTGGCGGCCGAACACCTGCTCGATCGAGGCCACCGCTCGGTCGCGGTGATCGCCGGTGAGCCGTACGCCAGCACCGGCATCGACCGTACGGCGGGCTTCGTGGACACGTTCCGCGAGGCCGGGCTGCGCATCCCGCCGGAGCGCATCCTGCACTCCCGTTTCGACGCCCGCGGCGGGCGACTGGCGGCGGAGCAACTGCTCAGCGTGGGCCGCCGCCCGTCGGCGATCTTCGCGGTGAACGACTTCGCGGCCATCGGCGCCCTCGGCGCGGCCCGCGACCTCGGGTTGCTGGCGGGCACCGACATCGCCGTGGTCGGCTTCAACGACACCCCACTGGCCGCCGAGCTGCCGATCGCGCTGACCACGGTCCGCTCCCCCATGCACAAGATGGGCCGGCGCGGCCTGGAACTGCTGACCCGACTGATGCGCGGCGAAGAGGTGGCCTCCGAGCGGCTGCGCCCCGAGCTGATGGTGCGCGCCTCCAGCGGCGCCGAGGCGGCGCACCCGACACCGGCCGCCGGCGCCTAGAGCCAGTCCCCGCTCCGGACTCCCGGCTCAGTACGGTTTCGGTGGCGTTCACCGGCAGTGCGGGCTGCGTTCACCACCGGCGATGAAGATCCGGTGCCATGGGATCCGACACCGACCTTCCGTCCGGGCCGCGGTTCAACCGCCGGGGCGTGCTGGGCGCCGCCGCCGGCCTGGGCGGCGCGGTCGCCCTCGGGGTGCCGGGGCTGGCCGCCTGCGCCACCAGCGGGCCGGCCTGGCAGCGGCCGGACCGGTCGGCGGCACCGCCGGTCGCCGGGCTGCACCTGCAGTTCGGCGCCGACGCGGGCACCGAGGCAGTGGTGTCCTGGCACAGCACCAGCTCGGTCGGCCGGCCCCGGGTCATGCTGGGCACACCGACTGCCGGCTTCGGCCAGGAGGTGGCCGCGGCGACCCGGACCTACCGGGACAGCGCCTCCGGCACCGAGGTACAGATCCACCACACCAGGCTGACCGGCCTCACCCCGGACACCGACTACATCTACGCCGCCGTGCACGACGGAGCCAGCCCCGAACTGGGCACCTTGCACACCGCGCCCCGAGGCAGAGTGGCGTTCACCTTCACCAGCTTCGGCGACCAGTCCACCCCCGCGCTGGACATGGTCACCGGCGTCAGCCCGGGCAGCGCCAACGGCACCGGCAGCAACTACGGCGCGGACAACTACGGCTCCCCCGCCGCCGGTGACCTGACCGCCGCCGTGGAACGCATCGCGCCGCTGTTCCACCTGGTCAACGGGGATCTCTGCTACGCGAACCTGAGCCACGACCGGGTCCGCACCTGGTCGAACTGGTTCGCCAACAACGGGCGCTCGACGCGGCACCGGCCGTGGATGCCGGCGGCCGGCAACCACGAGAACGAGCTCGGCAACGGGCCGATCGGCTATCGGGCCTACCAGGCCTACTTCGCGCTGCCGGACGCCGGCGCGGAGCCGACCTTCGCGGGGCTCTGGTACGCCTTCACCGCCGGCGCGGTACGGGTGATCAGCCTGAACAACGACGACATCGCGCTGCAGGACGGCGGCAGCTCCTACGTCAGCGGCTACTCCGGGGGCGCGCAGCGGCGGTGGTTGGAGAACGAGCTGCGCACCAGCAGGGCGAACCCGGACGTCGACTGGATCGTGGTCTGCATGCACCAGGTGGTGATCTCCACCGCGGACCAGTTCAACGGCGCCGACCTGGGCGTCCGCGAGCAGTGGGTGCCGCTGTTCGACCAGTACGGCGTGGACCTCGTGGTGTGCGGGCACGAGCACCACTACGAGCGGTCACACCCGATCCGCGGCCAGCAACCCACCGACACCCGGACCCCGATCCCCACCCAGACCAGCACCGACGTGCTGGACACCAGCAAGGGCACGGTGCACATGGTGATCGGCGGCGGGGGCACCTCCATCCCGTCCAACAAGCTGCTCTTCGCCCCGGCCAAGTGCCGGGTGATCACCGCTGTGGGCGCCCCGGACCCGGCAACCGGGAAGCGCAAGGCGAACTACGTGCTGGAGGACGCCCCGTGGTCGGCCGTGCGCGACGCGGAGCACGCCTACGGCTTCGCCGCGTTCGACGTGGACCCCGGCGGCACCGGGCCGACCACCGCCATCCACGTCACCTACTACGCGGTGACCGGCCCGTACGGCGAGCTCACGCCGGTGGACCGGTTCACCCTGACCCGCCCCCGGCACAGCTGAGCCCGTTCACCCGGAGACCGGGGCCCGCCAGCGGGAGAACCGCCGCTCCAGGGTCACCAGCAGTTGGTTGAGCCCCAACCCGAGCAGCGAGATGGTCAGGATCCCGGCGTACATCTGCGGGATCTGGAAGTTGAACTGGGCGGAGTTGATCAGGTAGCCGAGGCCGGCCTTCGCGCCCATCATCTCGGCGGCGACCAGCACCATGATCGACGAGGCCACGGCGAGGCGGACCCCGGTGAACAGGGTCGGCAGCGCCGAGGGCAGCACCACCTTCCAGAACAGGCTCAGCGACGACAGCCCCAGCGAGCGCGCGGAGCGGACCAGCAGCGGGTCGACCGTGCGCACCGCGCTGACCGTGTTCAGCAGGATCGGCCACAGCGACGCGAACAGCACCAGAGCGATCTTGGACGTCTCGCCGAGCCCGAGCAGCAGCACGAACACCGGCAGCAGGGCCAGTGGCGCGGTGTTGCGGAAGATCTCCAGCAGCGGGTTGAGCGCCTCGGCCACCGGCCGGTACCAGCCGACGAGCACGCCGAGCGGCACGGCGATCAGTACCGCCAGGGCCAGCCCGGTCACCGAGCGCAGCAGGCTGGCGCCGAGGTGCTGCTCGAGCTGACCGTTGCCGGCAAGCGCCAGCCAGGCGCCGAGCACGGTGTGCAGCGGCGGCAGGAAGACCCTGTCCACCAGGCCCGAGCGCGGCACGAACTCCCAGGCCAGCAGGAACGCCACGATCGCGGTGCCGCGCCGGAGCAGCCAGCCGACCGGCCGGAGCAGTCGTCCCGCGAGCAGCCGCGTCGATACCCGGCGGCCCGCCTCCCGGACCGGCTCGGGGCGCAGCTCAGTCGTGGTGGCCAACGCCGGCCACCTCCCGCAACCTCTGGGCCGGTACCTCGGTGCGCCGCTCGGACGCCCCGAGCTGGCTGACCTCGTCGCGCAGCGCCGACCACACCCGATGCCGGTAGTGCCCGAACTCCGGGGCGGAGCGGGGGTCCTCCCGCGCGTCGCGGTGCGGCAGGTCCACGTCGATGACCTCCTTCACCCGGCCGGGGCGGGCCGTCAGCACCGCGACCCGTTGCCCCAGGTAGACGGCCTCCTCGATGCCATGGGTGATGAACAGGACGGTCTTGCCGGTGCGCGACCAGATCCGCAGCAGCTCGTCCTGCAGGGTGTCGCGGGTCTGCGGGTCCAGGGCGGCGAACGGTTCGTCCATCAGCAGCACCTCGGGGTCGAACGCCAGGCTGCGGGCGATCGCCACCCGCTGCTTCATGCCACCGGACAGCTCGTGCGGGTACCGCTTGGCGAACCCGTCCAGCCCGACCAGCTCCAGGTAGCCGCGAGCCAGCTCGGCCCGGTCGCGGCGGGGCACCCCCTTGGCTTCCAGGCCGAACTCCACGTTGCCCAGCGCCGTGCGCCACGGCAGCAGCGCGTACTGCTGGAACACCACGCCCCGGTCCAGCCCGGGCCCGCGCACCGGCGAGCCGTTGATGGTGAGCTCACCGCCGCTCGGCTCGGTCAGCCCGGCGAGCAGGTCCAGCAGGGTCGACTTGCCGCAGCCGCTGGGCCCGACCACCGTCATCAGCTCGCCGGGGCGGATGTCCAACGAGACGCCGTCCAGCGCCAGCACCTCGCCGGAGCCGGCGCTGAACCGTTTGGACACATTGTCGAACCTGATGCCGCTGCCGCTCATCGTTGTCCTCACTGCTCTCGGACTGCTCGGGGACCGCCCGCGGGGCCCGCTCACCGCGGCGTCCCGGCGTACGGGTTGAACTGATTGGTGTAGAGCGTGTCGAGGTCGACCGCGCCCGGCGTGATCCGGCCGTCCTCGGTCAGCCGGTCCACCCAGGTGCTGAACTCCGCCCGGGCGATCACCCCGCCGGGCAGCGCGACCCCGGTGCTCTTCCAGTAGCTGACGGCGTCGGTGTTCTCGGCCCGGCCGCGGTGGGCGATGATCTGCTTCATCCGCGCCACCACCACGTCCCGGGGTTGCCGCTGCGCCCAGGCGATGGCCCGCGCGGTGCCGGCGACGAAGGCGCGCACCGTGTCGGGGTTGTCCCGGATGAACCGGTTGCGCATCACGAGGCTGCCCGCGGTGAACCTGCCCAGCACGTCGTAGTCGCTGAACACCGCACGCACCCCACCCCTGGACAGCGCCTTGTCCCGGTAGATGCCCTGCAGCACGGCGACGTCCAGCTGCCCGGACCGCAGCGCCTGCTCGGCGGAGACCGGCGGCACCACGACCAGCTGCACCGAGTTGATCTCCTGCTCGGTGAGCCCGTTGCGGGCCAGGTAGATCCGCAGCACGTCCTCGTAGTGCGCGCCGAGGGTGTTCACCCCGACCGTCCTGCCGATCAGGTCCCTGGCGGTGCGGATCGGGCTGCCGTCCCTGGCGAAGTACCCGGTCAGGGTCTGGTCGTCGACGCCGTAATAGCCGATCACGGCGGTGATCGGGGCGCCGGCGGCCGCCAGCCGCAGCACCGAGCCGTTGAACGCGCCACCGACGTCGGTGTCCCCGGTGACGGTGGCCTGGATGTCCTGCGGGCCGCTGGTCGAGTTGCCGATCCACTGCAGCCGCACGCCGCCCAGGTAGCCCAGGTCGGCGGCCAGCTCGGGGAACGTGACCTGACCGACCTGGCCCTGGTAGCGGACTATGTTCGTCTGAGTCGAGTTCGTCTGAGTCGAGTTCGTCTCAGTCGAGCGCGTCCCGGCGGCGCCCGGTGGGAGCGCGGCCGGCCCGGCGCAGGACGCCACGAACAGGGTCAGCAGCCCGGCCAGGACGACCAGGGCGCGGGTCATGACCTGGCTGCGGAGTACTCGCCGGCATCACCTTGGCGGGCGACGCTGCGCCGGCCGTCCACGCTGACCGGCACGTCGCCGGCGACGGTCACCCGGTGCAGCCGCCGCGGCAGGTCGCCGTAGTCGGCCACCGCGTAGTGCTGGGTGCTCCGGTTGTCCCAGATCGCGATGTCGCCCGGCTGCCACTGCCAGCGCACGGTGTTCTCCAGCCGCGTGACGTGCTCCTGGAACAGCGCCAGCAGGTACTTCGAGTCGGCCCCGTTGACGCCGACGAAGCGCTGCGCGAACTGGCCGAGCAGCAGCGCCTTCTCGCCCGTCTCCGGGTGCACCTGCACCGCGGGGTGCTCCGTCCGGTAGGTCGTGGAGGTGAACACCTCGCGGTACGCGGCCTGCTCCTCGGTCAGCTCGGCCACCGCGTGGCTGGTCGCGTAGTCGTAGTCGTTGGTGTGCTCGGCCCACAGCTGCTCGGCCAGCGCGCGCAGCGGCGCCGCCAGGCCCTGGTACGCGGTCACGGTGTTGGCCCAGCTGGTGTCGCCGCCGTAGGGCGGCAGCACGATCGCGCGCAGCAGCGAGAACGCCGGCGGGCGGTCCACGAAGGTCACGTCGGAGTGCCAGCTGTTCGCCCGGTTACCGGTCTGCGAGTCGACGGCAAGCACATTGCGGCCGTAGCCCTCGACCGTCGGGTGCGCGGTGGTGAGCTCGCCGAGCCGGCGGGCGAACGCCGCCTGCGTGTCGTCGTCCAGGTGCTCCTGGCCGCGGACGAACACCACCCGGTGCTCCAGGACCGCGGCCCGCACCGCGGCGACCACAACGGCGTCCAGATCTCCGGAGAGCCGCACCCCGGTCACCTCGGCGCCGATCACGCCGCCCACCTTCCGGACGTCCAGAATTTGTTCCACGGTGCTCATTGCTGCTCCATTCCGGGCGGTTCTCGATTTCGTTGTTCGGGCATGGCGAGAGAGCGCATCAGCCGATGGGGAGCGCCGGCCGATGCGTTGTGCACAGGGGTGGCGAACACTCCTCGCCGAGGAGTGGACTCAGTGCCGAGCTCGACCTGTTACCGGGTCAGAGCGGCGGAAATGTCAGGGTCGACAGATCGCGCTGGACAGCCGCTGCAGATCGACATGCAGCCGTGCGACCAACCGGACCGGGACGAGCTGGAGCCGCCGCCGAGCCATCTGAGAGAGGTTCGAGTGGGCCGGGTCGGAGCTCGCCGGGGAGTTCTCCAGGATGGACACCGGGGCACCTCCCGCCGAATCGACCGTCACTTATCGGGCCGCCCTCGACCCGCTCAGGAGTACAACACAATTCCTACCAATTGAGTAGAGATTGTCCCAATAAATGAGACGAGTCCCGGTGTACCCCCGCGCCGTTGAGCGCAGCGGAGCTGCTTGTTATCGAAGTGACACCTGTGAACAGAGTGAACCAAGTTGTATGTGCGCATTATGGGACTAACCTGCCGTTAACGAACCAGGCAGGCACAGGTTGATGCACTGGTACGGAGGTACAGCAATGACAAGGCCCCAGCGACCGCGATTACCGCGGTCCCGCGCACGTTCGACAGCCCGGCTCCCAGCCGCTCTTCTGGCCCTGCTCGGCCTCGGCGCGGCACTGCTCGCCGCGGCACCGATCGGCGCCGCACCCCGGACCGGACCGGGCTCCACCGATGCCCCGGTTCTGGTCAGCTTCGTGACCAGCACAGCCGCGGCACCCGCCCCGGCGCCGATGCCGGCACCCCCGCTGCCCGCGCCGCCGAATGCACCCCCCGGCGGCGACCCACTCGCCGCCAACCCGCCCGGCGCTGACCCGGCCGGCGCTGACTCCACCAGCGCTGACTCGGTGAGCACCGACCCGGCCGGCCCGGCGACGACCGCCCTGAGCCGAGGCCCGGCGCGGCAGCTGCAGATCTTCCTGACCGGCTACTCGTTCCACGACAACACGCCGCCGCTGTCCGCGATCGTCAGCCACCCGATCCTGCACAAGGCGGCCGGCGGTCAGGGCACCTACCGAGACCCGATCACCGTCGCGGTGCCGGGCGGCCCGACGACCATGAAGTGGAAACCGGGCACCCGGTTCTACCTGCCCTCGGTGCGGCGCTACGTGATCGTCGAGGATTCCGGGGCCAGCCCGGCACCGGACGGCGTGGACACCCACCTGGACATGTGGATCGGCGGCCAGGGCGGCACCCGTTCCGCGACCGATGATTGCATGAGCCGGCTCACCGGCCGGGTCCCCGCGATCCTCAACCCGAGGGCCGGTCTGCCGGTGCTGCGCGGGCCGATCTTCGCCAACAGCGCCTGCCACCTTCCGGTACTGGGCCCGGCGCTGGGCCAGGTACCGGGCCCGGCGCTGGGCGTGGCACCGGCAGGACCGAGGGCCAGGCCACACGCCGGACCGAGGGCCAGGCCGCACGCCACGCCGCACGCCAGGCCCCGGATCCTGCCGAAACCCCGGGCCCGCCGGTAGCACCCGGCCGCCGGGCCGGCCGCCGTCCGCGGTCGCCGGTCGCACCGCGCACCCTCTTCCGTCGCGGCACACCCACCGCAGTAGGTGCGCCGCGCCTAGAGAGGGTGCGCGGCGGGTGCTCAGGGCGGCGGGTGCTCTGGGCGGCGGGTGCTCAGGGCGGCGGGTGCTCAGCCGAGGGTGAACGGGTCGCGGGTGCCGCCGGACAGCTCCACCCAGATGGCCTTCTCCTCCAGGTACTCGTCGACCGCGTGCAGGCCGTTCTCCCGGCCCAGCCCGGAGGCCTTGAAGCCGCCGAACGGAACGCTGGGCGCCACCACCCGGTAGGCGTTGATCCACACCGAGCCCGCCTTGATCTTGGCCGCGACCCGGTGCGCACGGTGCACGTCCTTGGTCCAGACCGCGCCGGCCAGCCCGTACGGGGTGTCGTTGGCCAGCTTGATCGCCTCGTCCTCCTCGGTGAAGGTGAGCGCGGCGAGCACCGGGCCGAACACCTCCTCGCGCACCACGGTGGACTCGGCGGTGACCCCGGTGAGCACGGTGGGCTGCACGAACAGTCCGCCGAGACCGGACTCGGCGGCGCCGCCGTATGCCACGGTGGCACCCTCGGACTTCGCCTTGTCCAGGTAGCCGAGCACCTTCTCGTACTGCGGCCGGTTGGCCACCGGGCCCATCTCGGTATCCGCGTCGTTCGGGTCGCCCAGCTTGATCCGCGACGCCCGCTCCGCGATCAGCCGGATCAGCTCGTCGTGCACGTCGGCGTGCACGATCAGCCGGGAACCCGCCATGCAGGTCTGCCCGGTCGCGGCGAACACCCCGGCGATGATCCCGTTCGCGGCGGCGGCCAGGTCGGCGTCCGGGAACACCACCTGCGGCGACTTCCCGCCCAGCTCCAGAGTCACCTTGTTGATGTTCTCGCCGGCCGCCTTGGCCACCGCGCGGCCGGTCGCCGTGGACCCGGTGAAGGCCACCTTGTCCACCCCGGGGTGCCCGGCCAGGCGCGCGCCGGTCTCCCGGGACAGCCCGGACACCACGTTGACCACACCGGCCGGGAACCCGGCCCGCTCGAACAGCTCGGCGAAGCCCAGCGAGGACACCGGCGAGTGCTCCGACGGCTTGACCACCACGGTGCAACCGGCGGCCAGCGCGGGCGCCAACTTCCAGGTCATCAGCAGCAGCGGCGAGTTCCACGGGGTGATCGCGCCGACCACTCCCACCGGCTCGCGGCGGGTGTAGACCAGGTAGTTCGGGTTGGGCGACGGAATCTGCCGGCCCTCGATCTTGTCGGCCAGCCCGGCGTAGTAGTGGTACCAGCCGCCCAGGGCGTTGAGCTGGCCGATCATCTCCCGGTACAGCTTGCCCGAGTCGTTGACCTCGAGCCGGGCCAGCCGCTCGGCGTTCTGCGTCACCAGGTCGCCCAGGCGGCGCAGCAGCGCGGCCCTGGCGAACCCGGTCATGGCGCCCCACTCGCCGTCCAGCGCCGCCCGGGCCGCCGCGACCGCCGCGTCGATGTCCTCCGGGCCACCGTCGGGCACCTGCGCCCACGGCTCGCCGGTGTACGGGTTCTGCGACTCGAACGTCTTGCCCGAGAGCGCGTCGACCGGCTTGCCACCGATGACCATCTGGAATCGTTCGAGCTGCTCCGTCATCCGCTGCGTCCTCCTCGACATCGTCGGTACTCCCCACCGAACCTAGGAGCACACCGCGCCGAGGACCAGCCGAGTTCAGCATCGAGACAGCCGCGCACGGCGGAATCCGCACTGGCGGGCTGCCCCGCTGCGCTGCGTGGCTAGAGCGCCCGCTGCCCTCGGAGACGGTCCGGCGGAGCACCGGCTGACCCACCGGGTCGGTGCGCGGCGGCCGCTCAGCCGCGGCGCAGCGTGGTGACGAAGCTGAACCGGTCCCCCCGGAACAGCGAGCGGACCCGTTCGATCGGCCGCCCGGCGACGTCGCGGGAGACCCGGTTGAGCAGCAGCATCGGCGCGCCCGGGTTGGTTTCCAGCAGCATCGCCTCCCGGGGCGCGGCGAGCACCGTCTCGATGCGCTCGGTGGCGGTCTCGAGCTCCACACCGGTCGAGCGCACGTAGGTGTAGAGCGAGGTCGCCGGGTCGAACTCGGCGAGCAGCCGGGGGAAGCGGACCAGCGGCAGCCGGGTGTCCTCGAGGCCGACCGGGTGCCCGTCGGCCAGCAGCACCCGCTCCAGCACGATCACCTCGTCGGCCTCGGCGATGCCCAGCTCGGCGGCCAGCTCGGCGGACGCCGGCAGCCGGTCGGCGTGCACCAGCCGCCGGCCCGGTTGCCGGCCCTGCTCGTGCAGTCCCTCGGTGTAGGAGCCGAGCACGAGCTGCTGGACGATCTTCGGCCCGGCGACGACCGTGCCCCGGCCGTGGCGACGCAGCCGCCCCGCGACCAGCAGCTCCTGCACGGCCTGCCGCACCGTCACCCGGGAGACCGCGAAGTGCCGGGCGAGCTCGCGCTCGGTCGGGATGGCGGCGCCCTCGCCCAGCTCCTCGAGCAGCCGGGTCAGGTGGTCGGCCACCGCACGGTACTTCGGCTCGCGGATCTCCGTGCTGCTCATGACCCTGCCCCCCGAGGCTCGCCGTACTGGCCCCGGGTCCGCTGCTCGGCCACCCGGCGTACCGCGGCGGACAGGTCGGCGGCGTAGCCGGGATCGATGGCCGCCAGGTGGCGCTTGGCCACCACGTGCGCGCCGGCCAGCCAGCCGACCCTGGGCCCGAACCGCGGTGTCAACCAGCTCCGGGCGATCTCGTCGTGCGCCGCGGCCGCAACGGCCAGCAGCGGCGAGTGCGCGACGTCGGGCAGCAGGGCGGCCACCAGTAGCTCGTCGTCCCCCGGCACCCGGGCGGCCGCGCGACCCGCCGCCTGCAGCCCGTGGTCGAGCTCGTCGACGGCCTCCTCGTCCCACACCCCGCGCAGCGAGCATTCGACCTCGTCCACCAGGGAGATCACAGCATGCCCACCGACCACGCCGGTCACTATACGCGATATTGGTCTAGACCAGATCTTCGACCGGGCACCTGACGGGGCGGCCGCGCTTGACCTGGAGTGCGCTCCAGCTCTTAGGGTCGGAAACGTAGGCTCGAGGAAACGACAGAGGAGCACTCCAGATGATTTCCCGCACCGCCCTCGGCGCGTCCGGCCTCACGGTCAGCGCCATGGGCCTGGGCTGCATGGGCATGAGCGAGAACTACGGCGCCACCGACTGGGACACCTCGCTCGCCACCTTCGACCGGGCGCTCGAGCTCGGCATCACGTTCCTCGACACCGCCGACGTCTACGGCACCGGCCACAACGAGGTACTCGTCGGGCGCGCCATCCACGGCCGCCGCGACCAGGTGCAGCTGGCCACCAAGTTCGGCATCGACCGCAGCGGCGGCGACGAGGATCGGCGGATCCGCGGTTCACGGAACTACGTCCTGCGCGCCTGCGACGCCTCGCTGCTGCGCCTGGGCGTCGACGTGATCGACCTGTACTACCTGCACCGGCCGCCGCAGGACGTCGAGATCGAGGAGACCGTCGGCGCGATGGCCGAGCTGGTCGCGGCCGGCAAGGTGCGCTACCTGGGTCTATCCGAGGTTACCGGTGAGCTGCTGCGCCGGGCACACGCGGTACACCCGATCACCGCCGTGCAGAGCGAGTACTCGCTGTGGACCCGGGACGTCGAGCAGGTCACCCCGGTGATGGCCGAGCTCGGCGTCGGACTGGTGCCCTTCTCCCCGCTCGGGCGCGGCTTCCTGACCGGTGCGCTGGACCGCGCGACGCTGGACGCCAACGACTTCCGCCGCAACAACCCCCGCTTCCAGGGCGCGGCCGGCGACGCCAACGAGAAGATCGCCCAGACCGTCCGCGAGGTGGCCGAGCGAGTGGGCGCCGCGCCGGCGCAGGTCGCACTGGCCTGGGTGTACGCGCAGGCCGAGCGGCTCGGGGTGTCCGTGGTGACGATCCCCGGTACCAAGCGCCCGGAGCGCCTGGAGCAGAACGCCGGGGCGCTGGACGTGAAGCTGGACGAGGACGCACTCCGCGCGCTGGACCCGCTCGGCGACGTGGTGGAGGGTGCGCGCTACGCCCCCGGCACCGTCGGCCGTACTCCGGAGCCGTCGGCCCGGTAGCGATCGCGCGAGCCTGTCGCCGACCGCACGTCCGGCCGCGGTGCGCACGCCGCGCACCGCGGCCGGGCCCGTCTAGTTGTTGCAACATCTGGGCCCGCCGGGCCGCGCGGGCACGCCGGCGCGGCTGGAGCGTTCGGCGGCCCTTTGCTCTGCGCATATATGCGCAACAGACCGGAGAGGTCAGCGCGGGCCCGACCGGTTGTTGCGTATACCTACGCAGAGCAAAGCCCCGGCAACCGTGTCCCACCGCAGGCCGCGCGGCCGGTCGCGCGACCGCCGCGCCCCCACCCCCGCGACCGGTCAGGACCTCGGCACGAGCAGGCCGTCGAGAGCGGCGTCGGCGATCTGCACGGCCAGCTCCTCGGTCAGCGGCGCGTGCCCGCTGAGCAGCCGGAAGATCAGCGGGCCGAACAGGATGTCCTGGGCGACCTCGACGTCGATGTCCGGGTTCACCTCGCCGTTGGCCAGCGCACGTTCCCACAGCACGCCGATCGCCCGGCGCCGCGCGGCCAGGAAGAAGACCCGGAAGAACGACGCCGCCTCCGGGTCGATGACCGACGCCGCCAGCAGCTGGGCAAAGATCACGCCGGCCGGGCTGGCGTAGAACGCGCTCACCCGCCGGACCTGTTCGCGCAGGTCCGCGGCCCCGGACCCGGTGTCCGGCAGCTCGACGGCCGACGACATGAGCCGGCCGAACGCCTCGGCGGCGACCGCGGTGCGGCTCGGCCAGTGCTTGTAGACCGTCGCCTTGCTCACCCCGGACCGGGCGCTGATCGCATCGATCGTCGCGGCCGGCAGGCCGCCCTCGTCGAGCAGGTCGTTCGTCGCGTCCAGCACCGCCTGGCGGGCCCGCACGCTGCGCGGGCGCTGCGGACGGGCCGCCTCGGTGGCGGCGACATCGCGGTCGCCGGGCTGCGTCGTCGTCACCGGCACTCACCGCCGCGGGCCGGGTCGCCGGGCCGGGGTGTCGTCACAGCCGTCACCGGCACCCTCCCGGCGACCCGGATCACCGTCATCAGGCGTCGAACGCGGTGGCCAGTGCAACCGGCCGCCAGATTCCCGATGGTCAGCACCGGCTGGGCAGCAGATTGGTGTCCACCACCCACAGCCCGCCGCGCCCGTCCAGGTGGACAGCCGGGGCAGGGGTCAGCCCCAGCTGACCCCGAAGAGGTCGGCCAGTGCGGTCCGGCCGGCCGGGGTGACCCGGACGGCGCGCCCGACGTCGCGGCGGATGATCCACGACTCGGCGAGGAAGTGGTCCAGCACCGCCCTGCCCAGCCGCCCACCCAGGTGGTGGCGCTGCTCGCTCCAGTCCACGCAGTAGCGGACCAGCCGTCGACCACTGGCCGGTACCCGTACGCCCAGCTCGACCAGGAACTCCTGGCCGGCCGGAGTGAGCGCATAGTCGACATCGCCGCCGGGCGCGGAGATCCGGTCCGTCCCGGCCAGGTCCGGGTGGAACAGCCCGTCGCCACCCGCCAGATAACCCTTCGCCAGCAGCTGAGCCATGACCGCCACGCCGAGCCGGCCGGCCAGGTGGTCGTAACAGGTACGCGCCGCCCGCAGCTGGGCCGCCCTGGTGCCCTCCCGCAGCGACCGCACCGGCCGGGTCGGGGCCAGCGCGGTCAGCTTCTCCAGCAGTTCCCCCACCTGGGGACCGGCCAGTCGGTAGTAACGGTGCCGGCCGTGGATCTCCACCCACAGCAGGCCCGCGTCGGTCAACTTGCCGAGGTGCCCGCTGGCCGTGGACCGGGAGACTCCGGCCTCATCGGCGAGCACGCTGGCCGGCAGTGCCCTGCCGTCGTCGAGTGCCATCAGGACGCGGCAGCGGGCCCGGTCGGACAACAGCGCGCCGATCTCGGCGATCTCGACGTCGCCGAGCACCGGTTCGGTACGGGTGTCCATGCCTCGACGGTAGCTCAGCGATAGTTCGGCGACGGCCGAACCGAGCCCCGTCTACTCCGCTCCCCCGATCTCGCGCAGGGCGAGCGGCAGCTGGGTGCGGGACGTGATGTCCAGCTTCGGGAAGATCTTGTAGAGGTGATAGCCGACCGTGCGCGGGCTCAGCGCGAGCCGGTCGCCGATCTCCCGGTTGCTGCGGCCCTCGGCGGCGAGGCGGGCGATCTGCCACTCCTGAGCGGTCAGGGCGGCGGCCACCCCGGCGGAGTGTGTGGTGGCCTCGCCGGTCGCCCGCAGCTCGGCGTGCGCGCGTTCCCGCCACGGCGGCGCGCCAAGCCGGTCGAAGTACTGCTGTGCCAGCCGCAGGTGGGACCTGGCCTCCTGGTGGCGCTTGCGGCGGCGCAGCCAGGAACCGAAGCTCAGCTCGGCGCGCGCGGAGGTGGCCAGCCGACCCACCGGGCCGAGGTGTTCCAGGGCCCGCAGGTGCCACTGCTCCGCGCCCTCCTCGCCGGTCAGTGCCCGACAGCGCGCCAGGTCCAGCCGCGCCCAGTCGGCGGCGCCACCGTCGACCCAGGCGGCGAACTCGGCGACCGATCCGGCCGCGGCGTCGTACTGCCGCACCTGTACCGCGGCCTCGACGAAGTCGGCGGTGCACAGCCGCCGGATCGCCAGGTGCTGCGGCGACTCGACCGGCTCCTGGTGCAGCGGCCGCAGCCGCTGGTACGCCTCGGCCGGGCGGCCCATCGACAGACCGAGCAGACCGAGGGTCCACTGCACCATCCGTGGCTCGCCGCCGGCGGGGCGCCGCCCCTCCTGCCGGTACGCCGCGCCCATCAGCGCGAGGCAGCCATCCTCGTCACCGCGCGCCGCGCAGACCCACGCGGCCAGCGTGAGCGCGTCCGTGTGCAGCGCCCACAACCCCATGTCCCTGGCCAGCTCCCGACTGCTCGCCGCGTTGCGCAGGGCGTGTGGCCAGTGCCCCAGTGCCGACTGCGCGGTGGCCAGTTTGAGCAGCAACAGCGCGCGGGTGCTGCGGGCCGCCCGGACGTGCCTGGTCCGCAGGAGCTCGGTGAACTGCCGGGCGTAGCCGGACTCGTCGCCGAGGTAGACCGGCAACAGCGGCGGCGGCCACGCCTTCGGGTACAGCGCGTCGTCGTGGTGCACCCACCAGGAGACCGCCAGCAGCGCGGACCGCTCGCCGGTGTCCAGGTCGTTGTCCCCGGCGACCACCTTCGCCAACGCGGCGGCCATGCCCGGCCGGGGCTCCGGGTACCGCGCGAAGAGCTCCCGCAGCGCCACCAGCGTGCCGGACAGCGACTCCGCCGGCAGCGTCTCCCAGCCGGCGAGCAGCGCGGTCCCCAGCGACCGGGCGGCCTGGCCGGCGTACCCGGGCGCGGCGTGCGTCCCGGACCGGTCCGGCTTCAGCTCGAGCACACCCTGGCCGGTCGGCCAGGAGTCCCGCAGGCCCTGGATCACCCAGCGCAGCACCACCGCCGAGGCGTCCACGTCGGCGCCGGGCAGCGGCGACGGCAACTGGTCGAGCAACTCCAGCGAGTGCTCCCCGTAGCCGGCCAGCCAGCACAGCCCGGCGGCGAGCACCTGGTACCGCTGCCGCCCGGCCGCATCGGTGGCCACCGCCCCGGCATGGCGGGCCAGCTCGTAACCCTCCAGCAACCGCCCGTCGACGGCCAGCGCGACGATCGCCTCGACCAACGCGGCCTCGTCCTGCCCCGGGTCCGCCTCGGGTTCCATCCGGGGCGCGGCCAGTGCGCGGGCCAGCCAGCGCGGGTGCTCCACCGGTTCGGTCCGCGCCGAGCTGACCTCGGCCAGGGCACGGTAGGCCCGGGTGGACTCGGCCAGCGTGGCCGCCTGGGCGACGGAACTCCGCGACAGCGGCGATCCCCAGGTCACCGTGCCGCCACAGTCGGTGCGCAGCACCCCGGCCGCCTCCGCCGGGGCCAGGTCGTCCAGTGCCAGGCCCAGCCGCCGCGCGGCGCGCACGCAGGTGGCCAGGTTGTCGTTGCCCAGTGCGAGCACCAGCAGCCACCGGCGGGTGCGCTCCGGCAAGACGGTCCACGGACCACTGAACAGGCGCATCGAGCGCGGGCCCAGGGTGGCCTGGCGGGGCAGCGGAGCGGCGCCGCGCAGTTGGACGTCGTCGAGCGTGGGCAGGAACTCGCGCAGCACCAGGGGGTGCGCCGCGCACAGCGCCAGCAGCTCGGCGACCACGGCTGGCGGCGTCCGGTCGGACCGGTCGGCCAGCAGCGCCCGGACCTCCGGCTCACCGGGGTCGGGCAGCACCGTCTCCGGCAGCCGCTCCAGGTCGGGGTGCAGCGGCGCCCCGGTCGGCGCGGTCAGCACGACTCCCAGCCGGGTGCCGGTGACGCCGCCGCCGAGGTGGCCGAGCTCAACGGCGGTCCCGTCGGCGGCCAGGTGCGCGTCGTCGACCAGCAGCAGGACCGGGCCACGTCGGAGCAGCTCGCCGACCCGGCACCAGGAGTCGGAGCCGTCGAAGCCAGTGCCGCCGGCACCACTGGACCACAGCACGGTCGTCCCCGGGTCCAGCCGGCGGGACTCGGCGCGCAGCAACCACAGCGCGGTGGACCTGCCCCGACCCCGGTCGGCCCGCAGCACCGCGGCGTAACCGGTGCCGGCCCGGACCGCGTCCAGGATGCCGCCGAGGAGTTGGCTCACCGCCGAGTCGCCGGGGCCGCCGCTCGGCGCCATCGCGACTCCCTCCCCGGCCAGTCAGTTGACAGATTCCCCAGGTTGCCGATCGGGCCAACCTCACTGGTGGAGTACATCAACCAGGCAATTCCACCGACGAGGGAGGCTCGATGTCCACTGTGCAGCCGCGGGCCGCGGTGCGCCATCCGATAGGCCGCAGTGATCAGGTACCCGAGGGCGGGCGGTTCGTGGTGGACATCGGCGCGACCACCGTCGGGGTGTTCCGGTTCAAGACGGCGCTGTACGCCTACGAGAACGTCTGCGCGCACTCCGGCGGGCCGGTCTGCCAGGGGCGGCTGGTGCCCAGGGTCCGCGAGCTGCTCGACGAGGCACAGCGCACCGTCGGTGCCGCGTTCGACGAGGACGACCTGCACATCGTCTGCCCGTGGCACGGCGCGGAGTACAGCGTGACCACCGGCGCGCACCCCGCGCAGCCGCTGTTCACGCTGCGCGCGTTTCCCGTCGAGGAGGAAGGCGGCACTGTCTATGTCACGCTCTGAGCACGTTCTCGACGCGGCCGGGCCGGTCGACGCGGCCGGGCCGGTCGACGCCGCCGAGCCGGTCGCCGCCGCCGAGCCGGCCGACGTGGCCGAACTGGCCGGTCACCTCGAACGTCTCGCCGCCCGGGCCCGCGCGCTGCCCCCCGAGCCCGCCGCCGGGGTGACCGAGCAGGACCTGCGCCGGCTGCTCAGCGCCGCGATCCGGCTCTACGCGGCGGTCAGCGAGCAGGCCGCCCAGGACATCGTGCCGATCGACGCCGAGGTCTCCACCACCGACGCGGTCGTGCTGGCCTGCGCGCTGCTCAAGGCACGCGACCTGAACCCGTTCGACCTAGCGCTGTGGTTCTCCCGCAGCCGTACCGCCGGCTGAGAACGCCACCTCCCACCACGCCCATCTCGGAGAAGAACATGACCCAGGCGACACCCAGGGTGACCCCACACCCCACCCAGGAGATCACCACCCGCACCGACACCCGCGAGATCCTGGCCAACGCGCGCCGGGACACCGAGCGCTACCACCTCGACGACTACTTCATCGTCGACGTGGACTCCCACCACGTGGAGCTGGACTCCTGGCCCGACATCATCGCCCGGATCGAGAACCCGGTGCTGCGCGACTCCGGCCAACAGATGATCAAGAACTGGCCGGGCGCGGACCGGACCGCGCTGGGCACCTTCACCCCCGGCATGACCGCGCAGGACGTCGGCGGCCGGATCCTGCACCAGGCCGCGCTGGCCGAGCCGGTGACCGAGACCGCCGTACACCGTGACGTCACGCTCGTGCGCCGGGCCATGGACGCGATGAGCATCGACATCCAGGTCGTCTTCCCGCAGCCGATGCTGGAGATCGGCCTGCACCCCCGCCCCGAGGTGGCCACCCAGCTGCTGATGGCCTACAACCGGTGGTTCACCGACACGATCCTGGGCACCGACCCGAGGATCAAGACGATGCTGGGGCTGCCGTTCGAGAACCCCGAGGCGTCACTGCGCACGGTGCGGGAGTACGCCGACCACCCGGGCGTCATCGGGTTCCTGGTGACCAGCCAGCGCTCGGTCGGCGTGCACCGAAACGAGTACATGCCGCTCTACGCCGAACTGCAGGAACGTGGCCTGCCGCTGGGCTTCCACGCCGGGCCCAACCAGAACGACTCGATGACCTCGACGATGAACAAGTTCCTGTCCGCGCACGCGATCTCGTTCGTCACCTGCAACATGACGCACCTGACGAACTGGGTGATCAACGGGATGGGCGAGCGCTTCCCGAACCTGAAGGTCATCTGGATCGAGAGCGGGCTGGCCTGGGTGCCGTTCATGATGCAGCGCCTCGACCACGAGTACCAGCTGCGCCAGTCCGACGCGCCGCTGCTCACCAAGATGCCCAGCGACTACATGCGCGAGATGTTCTACACCTCGCAGCCGCTCGAGGTCACCGACTTCGGCCTGCTGGAGAGCACCTTCCGGGCCGTCGACGCCGAGCACAGCCTGCTCTACTCGTCGGACTGGCCGCACTGGGACTTCGACGTACCGGGCCGGATCATGAGCATCCCGTTCCTGACCGAGCAGGCCAAGCGCAACATCCTGGGCGAGAACGCCCGCAAGCTGTTCAACCTCTGACCCGCGCGTCGAACCCGGGAGGTGCGCGGCAAACCCGGCGGCGCTAGCCCCGGCACCGGCAGCCGGTGACGGAGCGCCGCTGGCCGCCCGGGGGCGTGCGTCGACAGGCTCGGCGGTGATTTGCACCTCATAACGGCCGAACGTGAATATCCTTTCGCGGAGTCAGCGGAGTCAAAGGTGCGGACCGGGGAGAAGGCGGGGGCCGATGCCGGGGGAGGCGAACCCAGCACGACCGGTGAAGGTCACTCTGAACGACGTCGCGCTGCTGGCCGGTGTGGATCGTTCGGTGGTCTCGCGGGTGATCAACGACGACCCCCGGCTGAACGTCCGGCCGGAGACGCGCCAGCGGGTCCGGGAGACGATCGACAAGCTCGGCTACCGGCCGAACGCGGCGGCCAGAAGTCTGCGTACCGCGCGCGCATACATGTTCGGCCTGCTCATCCCCGACTTCGCCAACCCGGTGTACGCCGAGATCATCAAGGGCGCCGAGCGGGCCGCCGGCACTCTCGGCTACGGCCTGATGACCGCCAGTTCGAGGGGCGTGCGGCTGGGCCTCGAGCACTACCTCGACCTGCTCGGACAGGGCCGGGTGGACGGGCTGCTGTTCGCCGGTGAGGAGTCCGGCCACGAGCTGGCCCAGCTGCGCGGCTCGCAGGTGCCGTGGGTGCTGGTGAACCGCACGATCGCCGGATCCCACCGCTACGTCATCCTGGACGACGCGCGGGGCAGTGAGCTCGCGGTCAACCACCTCGTCGAGCTCGGCCACCGGCGCATCGCGCACCTGGCCGGCCCAGAGGGCGCGGACACCGCGCGGCGGCGGCTGGCGGGTTACCTGTCCGCGATGCGCAACGCCGGGCTGACCGTCGGCCCGCACGCCATCGAGCACGCCGACTACACCCCGGCCGGTGGCGCCGCCGCGCTGGACCGGCTGCTGTCCGCGCCGACGCCGCCCACCGCGGTGTTCGTGGCGAACGTGGCCTCGGCGGTGGGCGCGCTGCACGCGCTGCACGCCCTCGGCTTCTCGGTGCCCGGCGACATCTCGGTCGTCGCGATCCACGACATGCCGCTGGCCAGTCACCTGGTTCCGGCGCTGACCACCGTCCGGATGCCGCTGGAGGAGCTGGGCCGGCGCGCCCTGGAGCTGCTGGCGCGGCACGGTCCGGACGACACCATCGCCGAGGTGGTCACCGAGCCGGTGGAGCTCGTGGTCCGCGCGTCCACCGGGCCGCCGGCCCGCTGAACGACGCTGAACGACCCCGGCCGCCCCGGCGCCCGAATGCGCCGGACGCACAGAACCCACACCGTCAGATGGGAGACCCATGACCGAGGTACAGGGCAGCTGCAGCGCCCGCTTCGAACCACTCCGCGACGTGCTCGCCGAGCGGCTCGGCGCCGACCACGAGCTCGGTGCGTGCCTGGCCGTGATCATCGACGGCGAGTGCGAGGTGGACCTGTGGGGCGGTTGGGCCGATCCGGAGCGCACCACGCCCTGGGCCGAGGACACCATCACCAACGTCTGGTCCAGCACCAAGACCATGGTCGCGCTGATCGCCCTGATGCTGGTGGACCGGGGCGAGCTGGACCCGTACGCGAAGGTGGCCAGGTACTGGCCGGAGTTCGGCGCCGCCGGCAAGGGTGACATCGAGGTACGGCACCTGCTCTCGCACACCTCCGGGGTCTCCAGTTGGGCCCAGCCGGTGACGGTCGCCGACCTCTACGACTGGGAGCGCTCCACGGCGCTGCTGGCCGCCCAGGAGCCCTGGTGGGAGCCGGGCACCGCGTCCGGCTACCACGCGCTGAACATGGGCCACCTGGTCGGCGAGGTGGTCCGGCGGATCACCGGGCTGCGGCCCGGCGAGTTCCTGGCCAGGGAGGTGACCGGCCCGCTCGGCGCGGACTTCCACATCGGGCTGGACCCGGTGCACTTCCCGCGCGTGTCCAACGTGGTGCCGCCGCCCCCGCTGCCGATGGACCTGGCGGCGCTGGGTATGGACAGCGTGGCGGTCAGGACGTTCACCAACCCGCCACCGAACGCCGAGTACGCCTGGACCGAGGAGTGGCGGCGCGCCGACATCGGCGCGGCGAACGGGCACGGCAACGCCCGCTCGATCGCCCGCATCCAGTCCGCGATCAGCCACGGCGGCGAGACCGGCGGGATCCGGCTGCTCTCCCCCGCCACCATCGAGCGGATCTTCGACAAGCAGTCCGACGGCGTCGACCTGGCACTGGGCGAGCACCTCCGGTTCGGCATCGGCTACGGCCTGCCGACCCCGGTCACGACCGCCGAGCTGCCGGACGGCCGGATCTGTTTCTGGGGCGGCTGGGGCGGCTCGATGGTGGTCAACGACCTGGACCGCCGGATGACCTTCGTCTACGTGATGAACAAGATGTCCCCCGGCATTCTCGGTTCGGCGAACTCGAAGGCGTATCTGACCAGCCTGTACTCGCTGCTGCGCTAGCGGGCGAGTCCGGCCGCCCAAGTGCTAAGCACCGCTAACGGTCTAGGCTCGTGGGCAGTCTCTGACACGCACGCTCGGGGGATCCGTGGACGCCGTACCGCAGTCGGTCGAGGTGACCGACGCTCGGGAAGGCTCGCTGCGCCGGCGGATCCGCATTGCCGCCGTCTACATCGGCGCCGCGCTGGGCCCACTCGGCGGTGGCGTGGTGGCACCGATGCTGCCGCAGGTCGGGCAGTCCCTCGGTGTCTCGGCCAACGCGGTGGCTCTCTCGTTGACGGTGTACTTCGTGCCGTTCGCCGCCGTGCAGCTGGTGTCGGGCACCCTCGGCGAGCGGTGGGGCCGGCGCAACACGGTGCTGGCGGCGTACCTGGTCTACCTGATCGCCTCGCTGATCTGCGCGTTCGCCCCGGACATCACGGTGTTCCTCGCGATGCGCGGGCTGCAGGGTGTCGCCAACGCGTTCACCTCGCCGCTGTTGCTGGCCGGGCTCGCCGACATGGTTCCCGTCGCCAGGCTCAGCCGCTCGGTGGGGATCTTCGCCAGCTGCCAGGCCGCCGGCCAGTCGTTCGCACCGTTGATCGGCGGCGTCGCGGCGGCGACCTCCTGGCGCTGGGGATTCGTCGCGGTGGCCGCCGCGGCCGGGCTGCTCGCGCTGGCGCCACCGCCCGGTGCGGCCCGGCCGGGTGCCGCCGCGCCCCGCTGGCGTCCGCTGCTCAGCGGTCGGCTGGCGCTGCTGTCCACCGGGGCACTGGTGTCCTACCTGGGCGGCTCCGGGCTGCCGTTCCTGGTCGCGCTGTACGCGGAGGACCACCTGCGGCTGCGCTCTGACCTGACCGGCCTCGCGCTGCTCGGCTTCGGGCTGGCCGGGCTGCTGCTCGGCGCTGTGTGGGGCACCCTGCTCGACCGGGCCAGCGCGCGCTGGTGTGGCGCGGCCGCCGCGGTGGTCACGGCGGCGTTCGTGGCCTCGGTCGGCCTCACCGACTCACCCTGGGTGCTGGCGGCGTGCTGGACTGCCGCCGGGGCGGGTTCCTCGATGCTCAACGTCGCGCTGCAGTACCTCACCATCCGCGCGGTGCCGGCCAACCGCGGCGGCGCGCTCTCGGCGGTCTCCGCGTTCCGGTTCAGCGGCGCCGCGCTGGCCCCGGTCGTCTGGTTGCCGTTCTACCACGTGCACCCGGCGGTGGCCTTCGCCGCCGCCGGGTCGTCGCTGCTGGTGGCGGCGGTGGCACTGCTCGCGCTGCGCGGGGCCGTCCCCGCCGGGCCCGGCCGACCACGGCCGGGTGACGAGAGCGCGCGGGGGGAGACCCCCGAGGTGACGGCGACTAAGAAGGATGGGTGACCACCTCTGCGCACACCCCGTTCGACGAGCTGCCCGGGTTTCTCGAGCTGCCCCGGCTCACCGGGCTCGAGCTGTCGCCGGACGGGACCCGGCTGGTCACCTCGGTGGCCAAGCTGAACCCGGAGCAGAACGAGTACGTCACCGCCCTGTGGGAGATCGACCCGGCGGGCGGCCGCCCGGCACGCCGGCTGACCCACGGCAGCAAGGGCGAGCGCTCCCCCGCGTTCACCTCGGCGGGCGATCTGCTCTTCGTTGCCGCCCGGCCGGGCCCGGACGCCACACCGGGCGACGACACCCCGACCGCGCTCTGGCTGCTCCCGGCCGAGGGCGGCGAGGCGAGGTTGGTGGGCGAGCGGCCCGGCGGCGTCACCGCCCCGGCCGCTGCCGCCGGGGCCGGCGTCGTGCTGGTCACCTCGATGACCCTGCCCGGCGCGCTGACCGGCGCGGACGACGAGAAGAGGCGCGCGGCCCGGCGCGACGGCAAGGTCACCGCGATGCTGCACTCCGGCTACCCGGTCCGGTTCTGGGACCACGACCTCGGCCCGGACCAGGCCCGCCTGCTGGTCGGCGACCTACCCGGCGACGGCGGCCGCACCGAGTGGCACGACCTGACCCCGACGCCGGGCACCGCGCTGCGGGAGACGACCACCGCGATCAGCCCGGACGGCGGCACCGTGCTCGCCGACTGGCAGGTCGCCGAGCCGCACGGGGCGAGCCGGAGCACCCTGGTCGCCTTCGACGTCACCTCCGGCGCCCGCCGCACCCTGCTCGACGACCCCGACTTCGAGTTCAACAACGGCCGGATCAGCCCCGACGGCCGGACCGTGGCCGTGACCCGGACCCGCCGTTCGTCGCCGACCAGGGCGCCGCGACTGGACCTGGTGCTGGTGCCGCTGGCCGGCGGGCCGCCGCGGGAGCTGACCGCCGACTGGGACCACTGGCCGGCCGACGTGCGCTGGACGCCGGACTCCGCCGCGCTGATCGTGGTGGCGGACCAGCTGGGCCGGGCACCACTGTTCCGGGTGTCGGCCGAGGACGGCGCGTTGACCAGGCTGACCGGCGACAACGGCGCGTACAGCGACCCGAGGGTGTCCCCGGACGGCCGGTTCGTCTACGCCCTGCGCAACGCGGTGGACGCGCCGCCCGCCCCGGTCCGGCTGGATGCGCACGCCGCCGGGCAGCACCCGGTGGCACTGCCCGCGCCGGCCGAGGCGCCCTCGGTGCCCGGCACGCTGACCGAGGTCGAGGCCACCGCCGTGGACGGCACCGGGCTGCGCGGCTGGCTGGTGCTGCCGACCGGGGCCGCCGAGGAGCCGGCGCCCCTGCTGGTGTGGGTGCACGGCGGCCCGATGACCAGCTGGAACTCCTGGCACTGGCGGTGGAACCCGTGGCTGCTGGCGGCCCGGGGATACGCCGTGCTGCTGCCCGACCCGGCGCTGTCCACCGGCTACGGACAGGCGTTCCTGCAGCGCGGCTGGCCGGACTGGGGCGACGCGCCGTACACTGACGTGCTCGCGCTGGCCGACGCCGCCGAGGCCCGCCCGGACGTCGACGCGAGCCGCACCGCCGCGATGGGCGGCTCGTTCGGCGGCTATCTGGCGAACTGGATCGCCGGGCACACCGACCGGTTCGACGCGATCGTCTCGCACGCCAGCCTGTGGGCGCTCGACCAGTTCGGGCCGACCACCGACGCCGCGTACTACTGGACGACCGAGATGACCGAGGAGATGGCCCGCCGCAACACCCCGCACGCGCACGTCGACAAGATCACCACGCCGATGCTGGTGATCCACGGTGACAAGGACTACCGGGTTCCGATCGGCGAGGCGCTGCGGCTGTGGTGGGAGCTGCTCGCCCGGCAGGCCGACCCGGAGAACCAGCCGCACCGGTTCCTGTACTTCCCGGACGAGAACCACTGGGTCCTCAAGCCGCGGCATGCCGCGCTCTGGTACCAGACGGTGATCGCGTTCCTGGACCAGCACCTGCTCGGCAAGGAGTTCGAGGTGCCCGAGCTGCTGTACTGAGCGGCCAGGTACCGAGCCGCCAGGAACTCAGCCCGACGGGCGGGACCGCTGCCGGACCGCCTCGTAGAGCAGGATGGCCGCCGAGGTGGACACGTTCAGCGAGTCGACCAGGCCGCTCATCGGGATCAGCGCGCGCTGCCGCGCGGCGGCCAGCCAGGCCGGCGAGAGCCCGTACTTCTCCGAGCCCACCGCGATGGCGAGCGGCCCGCGCAGGTCCAGCTCGGTGTACACGGCGCTGGCCTCCGGGGTCGCGGCCACCACCGGGATGTCCCGCTCGGCCAGCCAGGCGAGCACGTCGTCGGTGTCGGCCGAGACCACCGGCAGGGCGTACACCGCACCCTTGCTCGCCCGCACCACGTTCGGGTTGGCCCAGTCGGTACCGGGGTCGGTGGCGATCACCGCGCTCACCCCGGCGGCGTCGGCGGTCCGCAGCATGGCGCCCAGGTTGCCCGGCTTCTCCACTCCCTCGCAGACCAGTAGCAGCGGCTCCGCACCGGGGCGCAGGTCGGCCAGCGCGGTGTGCACCGAGGGCAGCACGGCCAGCCAGCCGTCCGGCGACTCCCGGTACGCGATCTTGTCGAACACCGCCCGGTTGACCTGGATCAGCTCGGCCTCGGCGAACTCCGCGCGCGCCCCGAGCGCCTCGAGCTCACCGGGACGGCTCAGCTCCGCGCAGTGGTACACGGTGACCGGCCGGACCCCGGCGGCGAGTGCCAGGGAGAGCTCCTCGAAGCCCTCGACCAGCGTCTCGCCCCGCTCCTCGCGGTAGCGGCGCCTGCGCAGCCTGGCCAGCCCCTTGATCCGGGGGTTGGCGGTACTCGTGATCTGACTGACGAACGGCTGGGTCACGTGCTGGTCCGACGGCTCGGGCGGCCGGTCAGCCGGTGTAGGAGAGGACGCCGTCGGCCAGCACCACGCGCTGGTTCTCCCCGCCCGGACCGGCGGCCTCGGTGCGGAACACCGCGACCCCGTCACCGGTGCGCCACGCCGAGGTGGTCAGCGTCTCGCCGGGGAACACCGGGGCGGAGAACCGCGCCGACATCGACACGAACCGGGCCGGGTCGCCGCCGCAGACCTCGTGCAGCAGGGCGCGGCCGGCGAAGCCGTAGGTGCACAGGCCGTGCAGGATCGGCCGGGGGAAGCCGGCCAGCTCGGTGGCGAACCACGGGTCGCTGTGCAGCGGGTTGCGGTCCCCGGACAGCCGGTAGATCAGCGCCTGGTCCTCCCGGGTTGTCTCGGCGCGCCGGGCATCGGGCTCGCGGTCCGGGTACTCGACCTTCGCCGGGGACTGCCCCGGCTGGCCGCCGAACCCGCCGGCGCCCCGGATCACCAGGGTGGACGAGGTCTCGGCGATCACGTCGCCGGTCGCCGGGTCGGTGCCCTTCGTGGTCACCGTGATGATCGCGTTCTTGCCCTCACCCTTGTCCTGGATGTCGGCGATCTCGCTGGTCACCGCCAGTTCACCGGACGCCGGCAGCGGCTTGTGCAGCCGCACGCTCTGCGAGCCGTGCACCAGCTTGCCCCAGTTGATGTCGCCGGCCTTGGCCAGCACGTCGACCCGGCCGCAGGCGATCACCCCGTACGTGGGCAGCACCCGCTGGGGAATGTCGTGCGAGTTCTCCGTGGTGAACGCGAGCTCGTCCAGCCCCGCCCCCACCCCGATCGCGTAGAGGAGCGTGTCCCGGTCGACCCAGCTCCGGGTATCCGGGCCGGCCGTCGCACCCACACTGCTCGGATCGATCCCCACGCGGTCCTCCCCATTCGGCGGCTACCTCGACGCCACACCTGGCGCCGTTGACCTCCGACACTCTGACACATGATCGCGGACCCGGACACCGGCCGGCCCCGGCTCGCGCGTGGCGAGCCGGGGCCGGGTGGACGATCAAGCCGTGACGGTCACGCCGTGACGGTCAGGCTTGCGCAGATCAGGACACGCCGAGCTGTTCGGCGGCCGCCCTGGCGCCCTCGACCCGGGCCTTGATCTTCTCGAAGGCCACGTCGCGGGCGAAGTCGGGCGAGCCGTGGTTGGGCTTCTCGTCGATGCTGAACGGGGAGAAGCCGCAGTCGTCGGTCGCGCCGATGCGCTGGCGGTCGATGAAGTTGGCCGCGCGGACCAGCTGGTCGCGGACCTCGCCGGCGGTCTCCACCCTCGGGTTGCCCGGGTTGATCACGCCGAGGTAGGCCATCGGAGTCACGCCGTCCGCGTCGTCCCGCAGGTACTTGCCGATCGACTCGAACACCGGGTCCTTGTCCCGCTCACTCTTGAGCTGGATCAGGAAGTAGCCGGCGTTGATCTTGAACATCTCCGGCAGCAGGTTGTTGTACGGCACGTCCGCGCTGTGCACCGAGTCGCGGTCGCCGCCGGGGCAGGTGTGCACCCCGATGTTCACCCGCTCCTCGGGGGTGAAGCGCGCCATCACCCGGTTGTTGAGCTCGATGAAGTGCGGCAGCAACCCGGCGCCGGTCCACGGGTTGCGTGGGTCGGCCCTGGTCGCCAGGCGCCCCTCGGTGAAGTCCACCGACACCCGCACCGCGCCGGCCTCGAACGCCTTGCGGATGTCCCGCTCGCACTCGTCGATGAGCGCGGCCTCGAAGTCGTCCCGGCTGTAGCCCTCCACCGGGTCCTCCAGCGGGTAGAGCAGCGCGAGCATCGACGGCGCGATGACCGCCTGCTTCATCGGTCGGTTCGCGTACGGCAGAGACTTCTTGAGCGAGTCGGCTGCGTAGTGGTTGTACGCGAACGGGCCGCGCTCGAGCTTGGGCAGCTGGCGGCCGTGCCCGTCGGCGAAGATCGCGAAGTACTGGCCGCCCGGGCCGAGGCTGGGCGCCAGGCCGGTGCCGGCCAGGGTGTCCGCGATCGGGTAGGTGGCGAAGCTGGACCACCGCTGCTCGCCGTCGGAGATGATCGGGGCGCCGGTCGCCTCCGAGCGCTGGATCGAGTCCTTGACGGCCTCCTCCTGCTCGCCCTCAAGCTGTTCCTTACTGATCTCGCCGGCGTCGTAGGACGCGTAGGCGGCCTGCAGCCTGGCCGGTCGAGGCAGCGAGCCGACAGGTTCGGTGGGAATTCCGGTGCTGGTCCTGGGGTCGTAGTCGCTCATGGGTCGTCATCACTCCGGTCGCTCAGTCAGCTAGCTCAGTCCGCATTGACTGGTGGCACAGGACTGCGCATACGCATGAGACAGATTTGTCTCTCTCGTGGGATGCGGACTGTACCCGGGTGACGTGCGTCACGTCAACGAATGATCTTGATCCAGCACCGGGAACCGGATGCGGAGGGCCGCCGGCCCCCGCCGCCAGGACCAGTCCCGGCGACGGGGGCACCCGGTGCGCACCGCGAGCACAAGGGGGAGCGCCGCGTCACGAACCTTCAGCCGGATCAGTGACTCGAGGAGGATTGCCGGCCGGGGGTCCGGCGGACGTCGGGGGGCGTCCGTATCCCGTTCGTTATCGCGTCGTCACTGATCCGTGAGCAAAGCTACCGGACAACCACGGCGGTCAATCCCGAAGTTGCCTCCCGTTAGCTTGCCGCGCACAACGGCGCGACGAACGGCTCGACCCCTCACGGGAATCGCTCCAGTCCTCCCACTCGGCGCGCCGAGCGACCCCGCCCCCGCTCCGGTCGGACGTCCCGGCGCGGTGCGGCAGCCCGACGCCACGGGCGAGGCGGTGAACGGTCGGCCGGTCCCGGGAACTTCCGACTCAGGACGTCAGCGCCGGCCGGGCGCACGCTGGCGGGGCAGCTCGGACAGTTCGGCGATGCGCACCGCGTTCCGACCGTCGCGCTTCGCGGCGTACAGCGCGGTGTCAGCGGCGTCCATGAGGTTCTCCAGGCCGGCGCCGTGCTCCGGGAACGCCGCGCCGCCCACCGAGACCGACAGCCCGGCGATGGTCAGCGAGCCGTGCGGGGTGGAGACCACCACGGACAGCGTGCTGATCCGGTGCCGGATCCGCTCGGCGATCGCGTGCAGCTCACCGGAGCCGTCGAGCTCGCGGCCCAGCTCCGGGAGCAGCACCACGAACTCCTCGCCGCCGAACCGGCCGACCAGGTCGTGCTCACGGACCTCCGCGCGCAGTGCCGAGGCGACCGCACTGAGCACCTCGTCACCGGCGAGGTGCCCATGGTCGTCGTTCACCGACTTGAAGTGGTCGAGGTCCAGGATCAGGACCGCCGCGCTGGTACGCCCGCGCTGGGCCCGGCGCAGCTCCTTAGCCGCCTGCGTGTGCCAGGCCGCGGCGTTGAGCAGCCCGGTCTTGCTGTCCGTGCTGGCCACCTCTTCCAACTGGCGGACCAGCACCGCGCGGTGCAGCACGAGCAGCGGCGCCATCACCAGCGGCACCTGCCACGGGTTGGAGCCGAGCGCGAAAGCGGCCAGCGCGCCGAGGCACAGGGTGGCCAGTTCCAGCATGTTGTCGTCCCAATGCCCGATGAGCTGAGCCGGGCTGGGCCGGGGCAACGGTGCGCTCAGCGCAATTGCGGCCGCCACCAGGCCGGTGTTCACCGTCGCATAGGCCAGGATCGCCATTGCGACGGTGAGCAATTCGCGCGGACCGTCCAATCCACGCAATCCGCCACCGCCGGCGTAGCCCAGCACCGCCGCGGCCGCGTGGCAGGCCAGCACCACGGTCGCCGTGCTGAAGATGTGCCGGTAGGCCGGGACCCGAATCGAGCGCCACACCCGGAACCACTGGTGGGTAAATATGACCAAGACCACCACGGTGGTCAGCGCCGGCGGCAGCAGGACGGCGGCCGCGAACGTCCAGACCGAGCTAAGGTCGCCGTGCGGGGTGTCGGCAACCTGGCGGCGCAGCCGCTCCAGGCCGACAGCTATCTCGGTGTGCAGCACTCCCAGCACACTCAGCATCAGGGTGCCGAATAGGGCCAACTGGGTGAACGAGCCACGCGAAGTATCCACCAGGAACAGGCCGAACGCGGTGAGTTCGACCAATAGGACCGACGTCAGGACCCGATTGGGGAGAGCCCAGACCGCCCATCGGGTGAGCTGCCACGGGCGAGCCGGTGACGGCTCTGCCTCCATGTGTTCTCCCAGCTCAGTCGAGATTCACACTCGGACTCATACTCATTGTGACCCGAGCATCACGTGACGTGAGAGTAGCCCGTGCGCGCGTTGCTGTCACGGCGAGCGTGTCCACCCGCGAAGGAGGTGAGCCCCGTGCGGAACAAGCACTGGCACTGACCGATGGACGGTGACCCCACTTTATCGGAAGGAGGGTGCCGAAATGCGTAATCGCCACTGGTGAAAATTGGTGGACAACCATTGGCGCGAATAGTTGAGGAGGGAACAGCTATGTCCAACAAGCATTGGAACTGACGACCCGAAAAGGCGCCGAACAAATGGACCGGAAAGGAGCTGCGCCATGGACAACCGGCACTGGTGAGACACCGGGCCAGGCCCACCGCACGACAATGTGAAGGAGGTGTCCCGATGGACAACCGCCACTGGTGATCCACACCGCTCAGCCGCCGCTGGAGATGGGCGCGCCGCCAGATCCGACCCCTCGGATACCGGCGGCGGCCCGCCACCGGCGCCAGGCCGAGCTCAGTTGTCCCCAGTCCTCACCCCGGCCGGGTCGAGCAGGTCGGCCACGTGCGCGAGCTCGTTGACGGTGCGCACCGAGCGGCGGCCGCCCCGGGACACGCTGACCCGGGTGATGCCGGTGTAGTCCAGCGGGAAGGTGAGCGGCCGGTCCAGTCCGAGCAGCGCCGCCAGGTAGACGTTGATGGTCCCGGCGTGGGCGAAGCAGACGACCGTCTCGGTGCCCTGGTGGGCGTCGGCAATGTCGGTCAGGGCGCGCTCCACCCTGGTCTGGAAGGCCGCCACGTCCACGTACTCCGGCAGCTGCCCGTCGAGCATCCGCTGCCAGGCCGCCGGGTCCGCCTGGGGCATCTCGTGCACCGGGATGTAGTGGCCCTCCCCGGCGTCGTACTCGGCCAGCCCCGGCACGGTGAGCAGCGCCATCTCGCGCGCTCTGGCCAGCGGCTCCCCCGTCTGCCGGGCCCGCAGCAGCGGGCTGGTGTAGAGCGCGGCCAGCGGCTCAGCGGCCAGCGCCTCGGCCACCCTGGCGGCCTGCCGGTGCCCCAGCTCGGTCAGCGCGGGGCCGGCGCCGGGCTCTCCCCCGGCCTCCCGCGCGGCGGCCACGCCGCCCAACGCACGGTTCGGCAGGGCGTGCCGGACCAGGATCAGTCGCACTAGGCTGGTACCTGGTCGCTGTGGCCGGCGTCGCGCAGCGCGGCGCGCAACGCGTCCGCGTTCTTGTCCAGCTCGCCGGGGTCCGGGCTGGTCTGGGCGTTGCGGAAGTCGAAGTCCCCCAGCCCCCAGGCCGGGAACACGTGCAGGTGCAGGTGCGGCACCTCGAAGCCGGCGATGATCAGCGCCACCCGGGGCGGCTGCCAGACCGCCTGGACCGCCTCGGCGATCCGGTGGCTGACCCCGTGCAGGTGGCCGAGCAGCGTATCGTCGGCGTCCACCCAGTGGTCGACCTCGGCGCGCGGCACGACCAGGGTGTGGCCCGGGCCCATCGGGTTGATGGACAGGAACCCGACCGACACGTCGTCACGCCAGACGAACCGTCCCGGCAACTCGCCCTCGATGATCTTGGTGAACAGTGTTGCCATCGGCTTTCCTTCCCCCGTGGCCCAGTCGACGGACCCCCTCGGACATTAGTCGACGGCCGTCGCCGCGATGAGCGCGCGCGTCGGCCACCACGACCACCCCAGCTAGCCTGTACCCCCAACCGACCCCGGTCGGCACCTGACCGGGTTCGTTCGCAGCAAGGAGAGATGTAATGCAGCCCTGGCCGGGAAGCGCGTATCCGCTCGGCGCCAGCTACGACGGCGCGGGTACCAACTTCGCGGTGTTCTCCGAGATCGCCGACCGGGTCGACCTGTGTCTGTTCGACGAGGCTGGCAACGAGGAGGCCATCCGGCTCCGCGAGGTCGACGGCTTCGTCTGGCACGGCTACCTGCCCAGCGTGGAACCCGGCCAGCGCTACGGCTACCGGGTGCACGGGCCGTACGACCCGGCCACCGGCACCCGCTGCAACCCGAACAAGTTGCTCATCGACCCGTACACGAAGGCGGTGGACGGCGGGGTGGACTGGGACGAGGCGGTGTTCGGCTACCAGTTCGCGTCCCCGGGCGAGCGCAACGACAACGACTCCGCGCTGCACGTGCCCAAGTCCGTCGTGGTGAACCCGTACTTCGACTGGGGCTCGGACCGGCCGCCCAAGACGCCGTACCACGAGACGCTCATCTACGAGGCGCACGTCAAGGGCCTGACCATCGCGCACCCGGACATCCCGGAGGAGGAGCGCGGCAGCTACGCCGGGCTGGCCCACCCCACGATGATCGAGCACCTGCAGCGGCTCGGGGTGACCGCCGTCGAGCTGATGCCGGTGCACGAGTTCCTCAACGACCACCACCTCGAGGAGAAGGGGCTGGCGAACTACTGGGGCTACAACACCGTCGCCTTCCTCGCGCCGTACCACGGCTACGCCTCCGACCTGCGCCCCGGCGGCCAGGTCCGGGAGTTCAAGTCGATGGTCCGGGCGCTGCACCAGGCCGGCATCGAAGTCATCCTCGACGTGGTCTACAACCACACCGCCGAGGGCAACCACATGGGCCCGACGCTGTCCATGCGGGGCATCGACAACCCGGCCTACTACCGGCTGGTGGAGAACGACAAGCAGTACTACCTGGACTACACCGGCACCGGGAACTCGCTCAACGTGCGCAACCCGCACACCCTGCAGCTGATCATGGACTCGCTGCGCTACTGGGTGCTGGACATGCACGTGGACGGGTTCCGGTTCGACCTGGCCTCGGCGCTGGCCAGGGAGTTCTACGACGTGGACCGGCTGAGCACGTTCTTCGACCTGATCCAGCAGGACCCGGTGATCAGCCAGGTCAAGCTGATCGCCGAGCCGTGGGACATCGGCCCCGGCGGCTACCAGGTGGGCAACTTCCCGCCGCTGTGGAGCGAGTGGAACGGCCAGTACCGGGACACCGTCCGCGACTTCTGGCGGGGCGAGCCGGGCACCCTCGGCGAGTTCGCCTCCCGGCTCACCGGCTCCTCGGACCTGTACCAGCACGACGGCCGCCGGCCCTACGCGTCGATCAACTTCGTCACCGCGCACGACGGCTTCACCATGGCCGACCTGGTGTCCTACAACGAGAAGCACAACGACGCCAACGGCGAGGGCGGCAACGATGGCGAGAGCCACAACCGGTCCTGGAACTGCGGGGTGGAGGGTCCCACCGACGACCAGGCGGTGCTCGAGCTGCGCGAGCGCCAGCAGCGCAACTTCATCGCCACCCTGCTGTTCAGCCAGGGCGTGCCGATGCTGCTGCACGGTGACGAGCTGGGCCGCACCCAGGGCGGCAACAACAACGTCTACTGCCAGGACAACAAGGTGTCCTGGATGGACTGGGAGCTGGCCGACAAGAACGCCGGGCTGCTCGGTTTCACCGCCGGGGTGGCCGCGGTCCGGGCCGCGCACCCGATCTTCCGGCGCCGCCGGTTCTTCTCCGGTCGCTCGCTGGTCCGCGGCGCGGCGGACACGGATGAGCTCAACGACATCGCCTGGTTCACCCCGTCCGGCGAGGAGATGACGGACCGGGACTGGTCGTCGGGCTTCGGTCAGTGCGTCACGGTGTTCCTCAACGGCGACGGCATCCCGGACGTCGACGAGCGCGGCGACCGGATCCTCGACGACTCGTTCCTGCTCTGCTTCAACGCCTCCTCCGAGGACATCGAGGTCACCCTGCCCGGTGAGCGGTACGGCGGCCCGTGGGCCGTGGTGGTCGACACCGCCGTCGGCGAGGTGCACACGCTGTCCGACGCGCCCGGCATCGTGGCTCACGAGCCGGAGACCCTAACCGAGGGCAGCACGATGACCGTGCCGTCCCGCTCCCTGCTCGTGCTGCAACGAACGGACTAGAGCTGTGCCGACAGACCGCGCCACGCGACCGCAGGTGCCCACCTCGACCTACCGGCTGCAGCTGCACGCCGGCTTCACCTTCACCCAGGCCGCCGAGCTCACCGACTACCTCGCCGAGCTCGGCGTGGGTGCGCTGTACGCCTCGCCGATGCTCCAGGCCGCCCCCGGGTCCAACCACGGCTACGACGTGGCCGACCCGACCAGGGCATCCACCGAACGGGGCGGCGAGCAGGGCCGCCAGCAGATGGTGGCCGCCGTGCGCGCGGCCGGGCTGGGCCTGCTGGTCGACATCGTGCCCAACCACGTCGGCGTCGCGGTGCCGACCGCCAACCCGTGGTGGTCCGATGTGCTGGTGCACGGGCGCGACTCCGCCTACGCGACGTACTTCGACATCGACTGGGCGGCCGGGCCGCTGCTGCTGCCGGTGCTCGGAGCGGCGTCGGAGGCCGACGAGGACGCCGAGCTGGAACGGCTCGAGGTGGTCCGCGACGAGCACGGCTACCCCGGGCTGCGCTACTACGAGCACCTGTTCCCGGTGGCGCACGGCAGCGCCGACGACGGCTCCCCGCGCGAGGTGCACGCCCGGCAGCACTACCGGCTGGTGTCCTGGCGCCGCGGCGCCGCCGAGCTGACCTACCGGCGGTTCTTCGACGTCTCCGACCTCGCCGCCGTGCGGGTGGAGGACCCGGTGGTGTTCGAGGCCGTGCACCGCGAGGTGCTGCGCTGGGTGGCCGCCGGTGAGGTGGACGGGCTGCGGGTGGACCACCCCGACGGGCTCACCGACCCGGGCGGGTACCTGCGCCGGCTGCGCGCCGCGCTCGGCCCCGACCGCTGGCTGCTGGTGGAGAAGATCCTCGGTGTCGGCGAGACGCTGCCGGCGTCCTGGCCGGTGGACGGCACGACCGGCTACGAGGCCCTGCGCGAGATCTGCGGGGTGTTCGTGGACCCGGCCGGCGCCGGGCTGCTCACCCAGTTCGCCGCCGAGCACACCGGCGAGCGGCTGGCCGCGCACACCGTGGAACGCCGGGCCCGGCGCGAGGTGGCGGGCAGCATCCTGGCCGCCGAGGTGCGCCGGATCGCCCGGCTGCTGCCCTCGCCGACCACCGGCGGCCCGGGAGGCACTCACAGCGAACCCGACAGCGGCACCGACAGCGGCAGCGACACCGCCGCCGAGGCCGAGACCCCCGTCGACGGCGACCCGGCCAAGGCGGTCGAGGCGGTGGCCGAGCTGCTGTGCTCGTTCCCGGTCTACCGCTCCTACCTGCCGGAGGGGCGCAGCGCGCTGGACGTGGCCCTGTCGGTGGCGCGGACCAACCGGCCGGACCTGACCGAGCCACTGGAGCAGCTTTACCTGCGGATGCTGGCCGAGCCGGACGGCGAGCTGGCCCGGCGGGTGCAGCAGACCTCCGGGATGGTGACCGCGAAGGGTGTCGAGGACACCGCCTTCTACCGGTGGAACCGGCTGGTCGCACTGAACGAGGTCGGTGGCGACCCGGCCCAGTTCGGGATCTCGGTGGCGGACCTGCACGCCGGCGCCACCGCCAGACAGGCCGCCACACCGGCCAGCATGACCACCCTGTCCACGCACGACACCAAGCGCTCCGAGGACGTCCGGGCCCGGCTGGCGGTGCTGGCCGAGCTGCCCGGCGAGTGGGCCTCGGCGGTGCGCGGCTGGGCGGCGGCGCACCCGCTGCCGGAGCGGTCGCTGGAGCTGCTGGCCTGGCAGTGCCTCGTCGGCGCCTGGCCGATCACCGCCGAGCGGATGTCCGCCTACCTGCTCAAGGCCGCCAAGGAAGCCAAGCTGGCGACCAGCCACGTGGACCCGGTGCCCGAGGTGGACGCGGCGATCGCCGAGTGGCCGGCGGCGGTGCTTGCCGATCCGGCGACCGTCGCCTCGATCGAGGAGTTCGTGGCCCGGATCGCCCCGGCCGGCTGGTCCAACTCGCTGGGCCAGAAGCTGGTGCAGCTGGCCGGGCCGGGCGTGCCGGACGTCTACCAGGGCACCGAGTGCTTCGAGTACTCGCTGGTCGACCCGGACAACCGGCGCCCGGTCGACTTCGCCACACGCCGCGCCCTGCTGGCCCGCCTCGACGACCACTGGCTACCCCCGGTGGACGAGACCGGGGCGGCCAAGCTGCTGGTCACCGCGTCCGCGCTGCGGCTGCGCCGGTGGCGGCCCGAGCTGTTCGACGGCTACCGAGCACTGGTCGCGGACGGCCCGGCCGCCGGGCACGCGGTCGCGTTCGCCCGCGATGCCGGCGTGGTCGCGGTCGCCACCCGGCTCCCCGTCGGGTTGGCCGCACGGGGCGGTTGGAGCGACACCACGCTGGCGCTGCCGGACGGCGCCGCCGACTGGACCGACGTGATCACCGGCGAGTCGGTGCGGGGTTCGGCACCCCGGCTGGGCGAGCTGCTGGCCCAGTACCCGGTCGCCCTCCTGGTCCGCCCTGCCTAGGGGAGCTCGTCGGGTTCCCGCCGAGATCGACACCATGGCTGCCGCCAGGGTCGGAGGACGACCGTCCTGTCGATCTCGGCGGCCGAGCGCGGCCGCACGGACCTACCGAACGGCCGCCGCGGACTGGCCGCGGATCACCCGGCGGAGTGACGCTTGACACAGTGGTCGGGGGGACCTAGCTTCGCCGAGTAATCGTTTTCTCGCCCTTCCTCAGCGATCGAGAGATCGAGCAGAGACTCGAGCGGCTGCTTCGGCGTGAGGTGTGATGGACGGCAAGCCGGGCGCATCGGTCGACATGATCGGCGTGAGCAAGTCCTACGGTGGGGTGCACGCCGTGCGCGGCGTCGACTTCAGCATCCGGCCCGGCGAGGTGCACGCGCTGCTCGGGGAGAACGGCGCTGGCAAGTCCACCCTGATGAAGGTGCTCTGCGGTGAGGTGAGCGGCTACCGGGGCGAGATCCGGATCGACGGTCGGCCGGTGGCGTTGAGCAGCCCGGTGGACGCGCAGCGCGCCGGCATCGCGATGATCCACCAGGAGCTGGACCTGGTGCCCGCGTTGTCCATCGCGGAGAACGTCTGGCTCGGCCGCGAGCCGCGGACCCGGCTGCGCACCGTCGACGTGCGCCGGATGGTCCGGGACACCGCCCGGCTGCTGGCCCGCGCCGGAGTCCGGCTGGACCCGCGCCGACCGGTGGAACAGCTGCGCACCGGCGAGCAGCAGTTGGTCACCATCGCCAAGGCACTCTCCCTAGACGCGCGCATCCTGATCATGGACGAGCCCACCTCGGCGTTGTCCAGCCACGAGGTCGACCAGCTGTTCGGGGTGATCGGCGAGCTGCGCGGGGCGGGTACCGGCATCGTGTACATCTCGCACCGGATGGACGAGATCGGCCGGGTGGCCGACCGGGCGACGGTACTGCGCAACGGGTCGGTGGTCGCCGAGTTCGACGCCCGTTCGATGACCGCGACGCAGGCTTCCGAGGCGATGGTCGGCCGGCCGCTGCACCAGATGTTCCGGGCCGGCACGCACCGGCCGGTGGCCGAGGCGGACGAGCTCCTGCGGGTGGAGAACCTGGTGGTCATCCCCCGGCGCCCGCGCGCCGGCCGGCGCGATCCGGCCGGGATCAGCCTGCGGGTGCGCCGGGGCGAGATCGTCGGGCTGGCCGGCCTGCTCGGCTCCGGGCGCACCGAGCTGCTGGAAACGCTGTTCGGTCTCGGGCTGAAGGGGCACTGGACCGGGCGGGTGCTGCTCGCCGACCGGCCGGTGCGCCCGACCGGGCCTCGGCAGGCGCTGCGGCTGGGGTTCGCGTTCGTACCGGAGGACCGCCGGATCGCCGGGCTCGCGCTGGACCACTCCGTGCTGGCCAACACGGTGCTCTCGGTGGTCGGCCGGATCGCGAAGCTGGGCGTGGTGTCCCGGTCCACCGAACAGGCCCTCACCCGGCGGACCACCGAGCGGCTCAGCGTGAAGCTGGCCTCGATGAGCAGCCCGGTCGGCTCGCTGTCCGGCGGCAACCAGCAGAAGGTCGTGCTCGGTCGCGGCCTGCTCACCGAGCCGACCCTGCTGCTGCTCGACGAGCCGACCAGGGGCGTGGACATCGGCGCCAAGGCGGAGATCTACCGGCTGCTCGGCGAGATCGCCGGCGAAGGGGTGGGGGTGCTGCTCGCCTCCTCGGAGCCGGCGGAGCTGATCGGCGTCTGCGACCGGGTGGTCGTGCTGCGCGGCGGCCGCAGCGTGCGGGAGCTCGACACGGCTGGGGTCAGCGAGGCCACGCTGCTCGCGTCGGCGATGGGCGAGGGCGCGATGGGCGAGGGTGCGCGACCGCCGGAACCGGCGCTGGGAGAAGCCGGATGACCGAGCACACCAGGACCGAAGAGGAGCAGGCCGCCGGCGCCACGCCCGACCTACCGACCCCGACCGACGGCGAGACCCCGGCCGGCACCGAGTCGCCGGGCGGCAGCGAGTCGCCGGGCGACGGCGAGTCGCCGGGCGGCAGCGCGCCTGCCGGCGAGTCGCCGGACGGGCAGCTTCCCGGCCGCGTCGCACGGATCGCCGCCACGCTGTTCAAGTTCCAGAGCCTGTTCGGCCTGGTGTTGGTGTTTGTCGCCGCCGCCGCGCTGTCCCCGAGCCGCGACGGCGAGCTGGTGTTCCTGGACTCGCAGAACCTGTTCAACGTGGTGCGCTCGATCTCCGAGATCGGCATCCTGTCGGTCGGGATGACGCTGGTGATCCTGGTCGGCGGCATCGACCTGTCGGTCGGCTCGGTGCTCGGTCTGGCCAGCGTCGGCGCGGCCACCCTGCTGGTGAACAACGACCTCGGTGTCGCCGTCACCGTGCTGCTGGTGCTCGCCATCGGCCTGGGGTTCGGCCTGCTGCAGGGGTTCTCCGTCGCCAAGTTCGGCATCCAGGCGTTCATCGTCACGCTGGCCGGCATGCAGATCGCCCGTGGCCTGGCCCGGATCTGGTCCGGCGGCCAAGGTATCTCGATCACCTACGGCGACGGTCCTGGACAGGCGCCGGTGGTGTTCTCCCTGCTCGGCGAGCGGACGTTCAACGGCCTGGTACCGATCCCGGCGCTGATCTTCATCGTGGTCGCCGTGCTGGCCATCGTGCTGCTGCGGGTCAGCGCGTTCTCCCGGCACGTCTACGCGATCGGCGGCAACGAGAAGGCGGCCCGGCTCTCCGGTGTACCGGTCACCCGGGTGAAGATCGCGGTCTTCGGGATCTGCGGGGTGCTCGCCGCGCTGGCCGGACTGGTGCACGCCGGGCAGCTCAACTTCGGCGCGCCGAACGACGGCGCCATGTACGAGCTGGACGCCATCGCCGCCGTGGTGATCGGCGGCACCAGCCTGATGGGCGGCCGGGGCTCGGTGGTCGGCACGGTGGCCGGGGCGCTGCTGGTCGGCGTGCTGCGCAACATCCTGGCGCTGAACAACATCGACTCGAACATCCAGCTCCTGATCATCGGCCTGGTCATCGTGCTCGCCGCCGGCCTGCAGCGGCTCAGACCCGCGTCCGTGAGTTCCTAAGAAGGGGGATACGCCATGACAACGAAGTCAACCGGCCAGACCTGGGCGGCCGCGCTCGCGGCCTGCGCCGTGCTCATCCTGTCCGCCTGCGGGACGACCAGTGAGAACAGCCAGCCGAAGCCCAGCGGCGCGCCCACCGCGGCCAAATGTGGCGCCGACGGCAAGTACACCATCGGCATGAGCCAGGCCAATGTGGCCGAGCCGTACCGGCAGCGGATGGACGACGACATCCGCAAGGCCGCCGCCGCCGTACCCCAGTTCACGGTGAACTTCGCCGACGCCGCCCAGGACAACTCCAAGCAGGTCGAGCAGGTGGACACCTTCCTCGCCCAGCGGATCGACCTACTGGTCATCAGCCCGAACGAGGCCACCCCGCTCACCGCGCCGGTGAAACGGGCCTTCGACAAGGGCATCCCGGTGCTCGTGCTGGACCGCAAGGTGGACGGCGACGCGTACACCTCGTTCATCGGCGCGGACAACGTGGAGATCGGCCGCCAGGCCGGCCAGTACTTCTCCAAGACGCTGCTGCCGAACGGCGGGAAGATCGCCGTGCTGCGCGGGCTGGCCGGCTCGACCCCGGCGAAGGAGCGCCTGGACGGCTTCAACGACGGTATGAAGGGCTCGAACATCCAGGTCGTGGCCACCGCGGACGGTGACTGGCTGCGGGACAAGGGCCAGCAGCAGGCGGACGCGGTGCTGAAGGCACACCCGGACGTCCAGGCGATCTACTCGGAGAACGACCCGATGGCCGAGGGCGCCCGCATCGCCGCGCAGAACGCCGGCAAGCCGGACCTGCCGATCACCGGCATCGACGCCCTGCCGATCGAGTCGGGCGGGATGAAGGCGGTGTCCGCCGGCCGGCTGTCCGCCACCTGGATGTACCCGACCGGCGGCAGGGAAGCGATCGACACGGCGAAGCAGATCCTGCTCGACTGCCAGCAGGCGCCCAGGACGCAGACGCTGCCCACCCGGCTGATCACCAAGGACAACGCGGACCAGGTCTATGCCGAGCTGAACAAGAGCTAGCGCGCATTCCCCGCACACACAGCTCCACCGGCTCGACACAGCGGCCCAGGCCGCTGTGTGGGCTAGCCGCGCCCTGTGTCGGCGGAGTCTGGGCTCCGGCAGCTGCTGCCGCGCTCGATCAGGCGGGCCTCGAGGGTACGGACGGTGACCTCGGGGGTGGCGCCGCGGATTCGGTCGAGCAGCAACTCGGCGGCCAGCGCACCCAGCTCGTAGGCAGGTTGCGCGACCACAGTGAGCGGCGGGTCGATCAGCGAGGCCCAGGGCGCGTCGTCGAAGGCCACCACCCCGACGTCGGCGCCCAACCTCGACCCGGCGGCCCGCAGCGCCTCCAGCACGCCGATGGCCTGCGCGCTGTTGGCCACCAACAGGGCGTCCACCCGGCCGGCGACCAACAGCTCCGCGGTGGCCCGCTCGGCGCCCTCGGCACGGTATTCCGTGCGGCGTACCAGCCGATAGTCCTCCCGGCGACCGGCGGCGGCCAACGCGGCTCGATAGCCCGCCAGCCGATCGTCGGCGGTGCGGATCCCGACCGGGCCGGTGACGCAGCCGATGTACTGATAACCGGACCGGATCAGGTGGGCGGTGGCCTCGGCGGCGGCCAGCCGCGTGTTCACCAGCACCTGGTCCACCCCGGGCAGCGGCCGATCCACCGCCACCACGGGGGTGCCCCGCCCGAGCAGCGCGCCGACGTTGGTCGACTCCCCGGACGGCGACAGGACCACACCGGCCACCCGTTCCTCGACCGCCATGTCCAGATACCGGCGCTCCTTGTCCAGGTTCTCGTCGGAGTTGCACAGCACGACCGAGTAACCGGCGGTGAGCGCGACGTCCTCCACACCTCGCGCCACCGAGGTGAAGAACGGGTTCGCCACATCCGAGATGATCAACGCCAGCACGGCGGTCCGGCGTTTGCGCAGGCTGCGGGCCAGGCCGTTCGGCTGGTAGCCCAGTTCGGCCGCCGCCGCGCGCACCCTGGCCGCCAGCCCCGGATCGACCGTCGCCTTGCCGTTCAGGGTGCGCGAGACAGTGGCCACCGACACCCCCGCCCGCGCGGCAACGTCGGTGATGGTCGCCATGTCGGTCGCCTCTTCCCGGGCCCGCCAGCGGCCTGTGGCACCGCCCTCGGCGCAGGATAGCGCCGTACCCGGGTAAACGATTACTCCAGTCGCTGACCGGCGGGACACGCCACCGGAGGAGCCCAGCGCTCGCGGCGCCGCCGATGCCCCGGCATCATGGCCCGACGTGACGGACTTCGAGGTGTGGGCGCCCGAGCGGGCCCGGGTGCGGGTGGACGTGGCGGGTGAGGTGCACGACCTCACGCCGGCCGGCGACGGTTGGTGGCGGGTCGAGGTGCCGACCGCAGGGCCCGGCACCGACTACGCCTACCTGCTGGACGACGACCCGACCCCGCTGCCCGACCCCCGCTCGCGCCGTCAGCCGAACGGGGTGCACGGCCCGTCCCAGATCTACCGTCCCGAGGCGTTCGCCTGGACCGACCACGCCTGGACCGGTCGGGCACTACCGGGCAGCGTGATCTACGAGCTGCACATCGGCACGTTCACCGAGGCCGGCACGTTCGACGCGGCCATCGAGCGGCTGGACCACCTCGTCCAACTGGGCGTGGACCTGGTCGAGGTGCTGCCGGTCAACGCCGTGGACGGGCCGCGCAACTGGGGCTACGACGGCGTGCTCTGGTACGCGACGACGGAGAACTACGGCGGGCCGGAGGCGTTCCAGCGGTTCGTGGACTCCTGCCACCACCGGGGCCTCGGTGTGCTGCTGGACGTGGTGCACAACCACCTCGGACCGTCCGGGGCCTACCTGGACAGGTTCGGCCCGTACTTCGCCGGCAGCAACATCTGGGGCCCTTCGCTGAACCTGGACGGCGCGGGTTCGGACGAGGTGCGCCGCTATGTGATCGAGAACGCCCTGATGTGGCTGCGTGACTTCCACGTCGACGGGTTGCGCCTCGACGCGGTGCACGCGCTGCGCGACTCCCGGGCGGTGCACCTGCTCGAGGACCTGTCCGTCGAGGTCGAGGCGCTGTCCGCGCACGTGCGGCGGCCGCTCACGCTGATCGCCGAGTCGGACCTGAACGACCCGAAGCTGATCACCGCGCGGGAGGGCGGCGGCTACGGGCTGCACGCGCAGTGGGACGACGACATCCACCACCAGCTGCACGCCGCGCTGACCGGCGAGCGGCAGGGCTACTACGTCGACTTCGGCTCGCTGCCCGGACTGGCCACCACCCTGCGCCAGGCCTTCTTCCACAGCGACACGCGCTCCGCGTTCCGCCGCCGGCTGCACGGCCGGCCGGTGAACACCCATCTTCTGCCGGCGCACCGCTTCCTCGCCTACCTGCAGAACCACGACCAGATCGGCAACCGGGCCGCCGGCGACCGGATCTCGGCCACCCTGTCCCCCGGGCTGCTGGCCTGCGGCGCCGCGCTGGTGCTGTGCTCGCCCTACACTCCGATGCTGTTCATGGGCGAGGAGTGGGGCGCCCGCACCCCGTGGCAGTTCTTCTCCCACTTCCCGGACCCGGAGCTGCGCGAGAAGGTCCGCATCGGGCGTACCAACGAGTTCGCCGAGCACGGCTGGGACGCCGCCGCCCAGGTGCCGGACCCGAACGCGGAAAGTACGTTCCTGGACTCCAAGCTGGACTGGTCGGAGCCGGACGCCGAACCGCACACCACGCTGCTGCGCACCTACCGCGACCTGATCGCACTGCGCCGGGCCCGCCCCGAGCTCACCGACCCGTGGCTGGACCGGCTGCGGGTGGAGGTGCACGAGGCGGCGCGGACCGTGGTGCTGCACCGGGGCGACCTGCGGGTCGTGGTGAACCTGGGCGCCCGGCCGGCCACCGTCGCACTGGACGGGCCGGGCCGCGAGATCCTGCTGGCCAGCGCGGCCCCCTCGATCAAGGACACCGACCTGTTCATCCCCGCCGAATCCTTCGCCGTCGTCGAACTCTGACCCCGTTCGGCGCCCCTTTGCGGTGAGCGGCGGTTCGGGGGTGCCACCGCGCGCGCCCCGACGGGCGCCCAGTACCCCTCCAGTGTTCGATTGACCACGCTCTGGCGTTGAGCGCGCCACAGTACGGTTTCCCCTAACCGCATTGCCTTAAAGTGCTGCCCATGACAGTGCCGTCGACACAGTCGTCCGATCCGATGCTGACGCTTGCCGGCGAGTTCCCGCCCGCCACCAGGGATGAGTGGCGAGAGCTCGTCGCCGGTGTGCTGCGCAAGGCCGGCCGCTTGCCGGAGGACGCCGCCGGGCCGGTGGAAGACCTGCTCGCCACCGCCTTGGCCGAGGGCGTCACCATCGCCCCGCTCTACACCGCCGAGGACGCCAGCGAGCCCCCCGGCGCGCCCGGCCTGGCCCCGTTCGTGCGGGGTGCGCGCCCGATGGGGGCCAGCCCGGACGGCTGGGACCTGCGCCAGCGGCACACCGACCCGGACCCGGCGGCCACCGCCGAGGCGGTGCTGGGCGACCTGGAGAACGGCGTCACGTCGCTGTGGCTGGTTCTCGGCGAGGGTGCGCTGCCGGTCGACTCGCTGCCCGTGGTGCTGGAGAAGGTGCTGCTCGACCTGGCACCGATCGCGCTGGACGCTGGGCCGCACACCGAGGAGGCGGCGCGGTCGCTGTTCGCGCTGGCCGGCGAGCGCGAGGTACCGGCCGGTGCACTGTCCGGCACCCTCGGCGCCGACCCGCTGGGGCGCCTCGCCGCCGTGGACGCCGACACCGACGTCGACGCCGGACTGCGGCTCGCCGCGGAGCTGGCCACCCGGTGCCGGCGGGAGTACCCGAACCTGCGCGCGGTGACGGTGGACGCGACCGCCTACCACGGTGCCGGCGCGGACGACGCCCAGGAGCTGGGGTGTTCGCTCGCCGCCGGGGTGGCCTATCTGCGCGCGCTGACCGGTGCCGGGCTGCCCGTCGCCGAGGCGCTGAGTCAGCTGGAGTTCCGCTACGCGGCCACCGCCGACCAGTTCGCCACCATCGCCAAGCTGCGCGCGGCACGGGGCCTCTGGGCGCGGGTGGCCCGGGAGTGCGGCGACGGCGGTGCGCCCGGCCCGGAGTCCGCGCAGCTGCAGCACGCGGTCAGCTCCGAGACGATGATCACCGCACGGGACCCTTGGGTGAACATGCTGCGCGGCACCCTGGCCTGCTTCGCCGCCGGCGTTGGCGGCGCGAACTCGGTGACCGTGCTGCCGTTCGACTCCGCGCTCGGGCTGCCCGACAAGTTCTCCCGGCGCATCGCCCGCAACACCCAGTCGCTGCTGATCTCCGAGTCGCACGTGGCCAGGGTGATCGACCCGGCCGGCGGCTCCTGGTACGTCGAGCAGCTCACCACCGCGCTGTCGCGCCGCGCCTGGGAGGTGTTCACCGGCATCGAGCGCTCCGGCGGCCTGCTGGCCGCGCTGCGGGACGGCTCGTTGGCCGGCACGCTGGCCGCCACCTGGTCGAAACGCGAGCGGCGCCTGGCCACCCGCAAGGAGCCGATCCTCGGCGTCAGCGAGTTCCCGAATCCGACGGAGAAGCTGCCCACCCGGGCCCCGGACAACCGCCCGGCCAGCCACGGTGTGCTCCCCCGGGTCCGCAGGGCGGCCGCCTTCGAAGCGCTGCGGGACCGCGCCGACGCGCACACCACCGAGACCGGCCGACGCCCGGCGGTGTTCCTGGCCACCCTCGGCTCGCTGGCCTCGTCGAGCGCGCGCGCCGGCTTCGCCACCAACCTGTTCCAGGCGGGCGGCCTTCAGACGCCGAGCGGTGGCGGCAGCCCCGCCGAGGTCGCCGAGGCGTTCACCGCGGCCGGCACGAAGATCGCCTGCCTGTGCGGCACCGACCAGTCCTACGCGGACGGGGCCGGGGAGCTGGCCACGGCGCTGCGCGAGGCCGGCGCCGCCAAGGTGCTTCTTGCCGGAAAGCCTGGCACCGTGAGCGGCACCGACGCGATCGATGGGTACGTGTACGCCGGTTGCGACGCCATCGAGGTGCTCACCGGCGCGCTGGATGAACTGGGGGTGAACTCGTGACCGAGCCCGCGAGGTCACCGGTGGACACAGCGACGCCGGGCACGGCGGCGACGAGCGCCAGCGAGGAGTTGACGTGACCATCCCGAACTTCGGCGAGCTGCCGTTCGAGGAGCCCACCGCGGCGGGACCGCCCTACAATGGGGACCCCGCGGCCGGTAAACAGTGGGCCGAGCTGGTCCGCGATGCCACCGGCAGCGACCCGGACGAGCTGAGCTGGGCCACCCCGGAGGGCATCGCGGTGCCCCCGCTGTACACCGCCGCCGACACCGAGGGGCTCGACTTCCTGGGCACCTACCCGGGTATCGCCCCGTACCTGCGCGGCCCCTACCCGACCATGTACGCGACCCAGCCGTGGACCGTCCGGCAGTACGCCGGGTTCTCCACCGCCTCGGAGTCCAACGCGTTCTACCGGCGCAACCTGGCGGCCGGGCAGAAAGGCCTCTCGGTCGCGTTCGACCTGCCCACCCACCGCGGCTACGACTCCGACCACCCCCGGGTGCCCGGTGACGTGGGCATGGCCGGCGTGGCGATCGACTCGATCTACGACATGCGCCAGCTGTTCGACGGCATCCCGCTGGACAAGATGAGCGTCTCGATGACGATGAACGGCGCGGTGTTGCCGGTGCTCGCGCTGTACATCGTGGCCGCCGAGGAACAGGGCGTCCCCCCGGAGAAGCTGGCCGGCACCATCCAGAACGACATCCTCAAAGAGTTCATGGTCCGCAACACCTACATCTACCCGCCGCAGCCGTCGATGCGGATCATCTCGGACATCTTCACCTACACCTCCCAGAAGATGCCCAAGTTCAACTCGATCTCGATCTCGGGCTACCACATCCAGGAGGCCGGGGCGACCGCCGACCTGGAACTGGCGTACACGCTGGCCGACGGCGTGGAGTACCTGCGGGCCGGGGTGGGCGCGGGGCTGGACATCGACGCCTTCGCGCCACGGCTGTCGTTCTTCTGGGCGATCGGGATGAACTTCTTCATGGAGGTCGCCAAGCTGCGGGCCGGCCGGCTGCTCTGGGCCAGGCTGGTCAAGCAGTTCGACCCGAAGAACGCCAAGTCGCTGTCGCTGCGCACCCACTGCCAGACCTCCGGCTGGTCACTGACCGCCCAGGACGTCTACAACAACGTGGTGCGCACCTGTATCGAGGCGATGGCCGCCACCCAGGGCCACACCCAGTCACTGCACACCAACGCGCTGGACGAGGCGCTGGCGCTGCCCACCGACTTCTCCGCGCGGATCGCCCGGAACACCCAGCTGCTGCTGCAGCAGGAGTCCGGCACCACCCGGGTGATCGACCCCTGGGGCGGCAGCTACTACATCGAGCGACTCACCTACGACCTCGCCCGGCGCGCCTGGGAGCACATCGAGGAGGTCGAGGCGGCCGGTGGGATGGCCAAGGCGATCGACGAGGGCATCCCGAAACTGCGCATCGAAGAGGCGGCCGCCCGCACCCAGGCCCGGATCGACTCCGGCCGCCAGCCGGTGATCGGGATCAACACCTACCGGGTGGACGCCGACGAGGCGATCGACGTTCTCAAGATCGACAACGCCGACGTGCTGGCCCAGCAGGTGGCCCGGCTGCGCAAGCTCCGCGAGGAGCGCGACACCGGTGAGTGTGAGGCCGCGCTCGCGGCGCTCACCTCGGCCGCCGAGGCCGGCAAACGCGGCGAGCAGTCCACCGGCCTGGAGCAGAACCTGCTGGCCCTGGCGGTGGACGCGGCCCGGGCGAAGGCCACCGTCGGAGAGATCTCCGACGCGCTGGAGAAGGTGTACGGGCGGCACACCGCGTCCATGCGGACACTGTCCGGGGTCTACCGGGAGGAGGCCGGACAGGTGAGTGCCATCGAGGACTGCCGGGCCGCCGCCGAGGAGTTCGAGCGCGAGACCGGCCGGCGACCCCGGATCCTGGTGGCCAAGATGGGCCAGGACGGCCACGACCGGGGCCAGAAGGTGATCGCCACCGCGTTCGCCGACCTGGGCTTCGACGTGGACGTGGGCCCGCTGTTCCAGACCCCGGCCGAGGTGGCCCGCCAGGCGGTGGAGGCCGACGTACACGTCGTCGGGGTGTCCTCGCTCGCCGCCGGGCACCTGACGCTGGTTCCCGCGCTGCGCGACGAGCTGGCCGCGCTGGACGCCTCGGACGTCCTCGTCGTGGTCGGCGGGGTGATCCCGCCGGGCGACTTCGACGCGCTGCGCGAGGCCGGCGCTGCCGCGATCTTCCCGCCCGGCACGGTGATCGCTGAGGCCGCGACCGAGCTACTCGACACGCTGCGCGAGCGGGCGCACGCCGCCACCTCCTGACCACCGTGGCTGACGAGATCGAGGCCTACCTGGACGGCGTGCGGCAAGGCTCGCGCCGGTGGATCGCGCGCGCGATCACCCTGGTGGAGTCCCGCCGCCCCGATCACCGCGAGCTGGCCCAGCGGCTGCTGGTCGAGCTGCTGCCGGACACCGGCAAGGCTCGCCGGGTGGGTATCACCGGGGTGCCCGGGGTCGGCAAGTCGACGTTCATCGACGCGCTGGGCACCCAGCTCACCGGCGACGGGCACCGGGTCGCGGTGCTCGCGGTGGATCCGTCCTCCTCACGCAGCGGCGGCAGCATCCTGGGCGACAAGACCCGGATGTCCCGCCTCGCCGCCGACGACAACGCGTTCATCCGGCCCTCCCCGACCGCCGGCACGCTCGGCGGCGTGGCCACCGCGACCAGGGAGACCATGGTCGTGATGGAGGCCGCCGGCTACGACGTGGTGATCGTGGAGACGGTCGGCGTCGGGCAGTCCGAGTACGCGGTGGCCGACATGGTGGACACGTTCCTGTTCCTCACCCTGGCCCGTACCGGCGACGCGCTGCAGGGCATCAAGCGCGGCATCCTCGAGCTGGCCGACGTGATCGCGGTGAACAAGGCCGACGGCCCCGGCGAGAAGGACGCCGTCCGGGCCGCCCGCGAGCTGGCCAGCGCGCTGCGGATGCTGCGCGGGCCGGACAACGGCTGGGAGGTACCGGTACTGACCTGCAGTGCGGCCACCGGTGCCAGGGTCGACGAGGTGTGGGGCAAGGTCGTGGACCACCAGGACCGGCTGGACTCCTCCGGCGAGCTCACCGAGCGGCGGCGGCGCCAGCAGGTCCGCTGGATGTGGACCATGGTGACGGACCGGCTCCGGGCGCGGCTGCGCGACCACCCCGAGGTCCGGTCGCTGGCGCCGGAGCTGGAGCGGGCGGTGCTGGACGGCAAGCTCACCCCGGCGCTCGGCGCGGACCGGATCTTGGAGGCCTTCGGGCTGGGTAACTGACCGCCGGGACGTAGGATCGCCCCGGGCGGTCGGATGTTCCCTATGCACGCCGGTCCGCATTCGGCACTTCCCTCGGTGGGTGGCAGATGAACGAACCGCACAGGCACGTGGTCATGGCAGGCGCGGACGGCACGGCGTACGCGTCGCTGCGCCGCCGCCCGGAGTCCCGCGCGGAGCGGTACCGGATGGGCCGCGAGCTGCGCGGGCGGGTGCCCCGCTCGTCGCTCGGTGAGTGGCGCCCGCCCGCCGTCGGCCGGCCGGACCCGGTGGAGCTGATCAACGAGTCGCACGAGGGCCGGTTGGACTGGCTGATCCCGGTGCGGGTGTCCCGGATGATCGCCTCGCCGTACGGTTTCCTGCGCGGTTCGGCCGTGGTGATGGCCGAGGACGTCGCGCACCTGCCGAGCACCGGGATCACCCCGGTGGTCTGCGGCGACGCCCACCTGGGCAACTTCGGTTTCTACGCCTCACCGGAACGCGACCTGGTGATCGACCTGAACGACTTCGACGAGGCGCACCCGGGTGGCTGGGAGTGGGACGTGCGCCGGCTGGTGGCCAGCATCTGGGTGGCCGGCCGGCACAACGGGGCCAGCGAGGCGGACTGCGAGCAGGCGGTCGCGGCATGCGCGGCGGCCTACCGCCAGGAGGTCCGCTACCTCGCCGACCAGCCGCTGATGTCCCGGTCCTACGAGCGGATGGACGTGGACCGCCTCGCCGCCGACGCCAGCGACAAGCGGCTGCGCACCGAGATCGAGCGGGCCGCCGCGCGGGCTCGCAAGCGCACCAGTGACCGCGCGCTGCCCCGGTTCACCGAGGAGACGAAGGACGGCAGCCGGCGGATCGTCGAGGAGCCGCCACTGATCACCCGGGTACCCGACGCCGAGGCCGAGGAGCTCGCCGTGGGCCTCGACGAGTACCTGAACACGCTGGCACCGCACTGGCGTCGGGTCCTCGGCGGTTACACGCTGGTCGACATCGCGCACAAGGTGGTCGGCGTGGGCAGCGTCGGGCTGCGCGCCTACGTCGCCCTGTTGGAGGGCAGCAGCTCGGACGACGTGGTGTTCCTGCAGCTCAAGCAGGCCCGCCGGTCCGTGCTGGCCCGCTTCGTGCACGGCGACTCGGCCTGGCACAAGCACCAGGGACAGCGGGTGGTGGAGTACCAGCAGGCGCTGCAGACGGTCAGCGACCCGCTGCTGGGCTGGATGACGGCCGGCGGCCGGCAGTACTACGTGCGCCAGTTCCGGAACATGAAGGGCACCGTCGCGCTGGACTCGATCGACTCCGCGGCGCTGGACGACTACGCCGGCGTGGTCGGGCACCTGCTGGCCAAGGGCCATTCCCGCACCAGCGGCGCGTCGATGATCGCCGGCTACGTGGGCAAGTCGGAAGCGCTGGACGAGGCGCTCTGCCGGTTCGCCCAGGCCTACGCCGACCAGACCGAGGCGGACCACGAGGCGATGGTCAAGGCCGTGGCGAACGGCCGGCTGCCCTCCGAGTAGCGGGTGGTCCGACGGGTGTGCCCAGCTCAGGTGTGCAGGCCCTTCGCGCCGAACAGCCACACCGCCGAGGTCAGCCAGACCACGATCAGCGCGGTGAACACGAGGCCACCGAAGACCGGGAGCGCCCAGTTCGGCAGCCCGCGCCGGGTCAGCGAGAGCATCTTGGCGACGAACGCGCCGTAGAACACGCAGCCCAGCAGCGAGTGCACGAGCACCCGGGTGCTGTAGGTACCGAAGCCGAGCGCGAACAGACAGTGCACGACGACCGGCACGGTGAGCAGCACGGCGACGCGGCCCGACCAGCGATGCAACGTCGATATCCAGGCCGGTGCCCCATGGCGGCTGTACATGATCCGGGCGGAGAGCACCTGGACCACGCCCAGCAGCGCGGCCAGGGTGGCCAGCCAGGCCTTGGCGTAGGCGCCGGTGCTGAACCCGATGATGTTGATGGAGAAGCCGGTCGGTTCGTGCAGGCTGCCGTAGACGCCGAGCAGCACGGCGACGAGGCAGCCGACCAGCAGCGGCACCAGGATGCCGGCAGCCCTCGGGTCCGGCGCGGCCGCCGCGGTGGGCGCGGCCGCATGGCGCACCGGGCCCCGCTGCTCGGCATACCCCTGCTCGGCATACCCCTGTTCCGGGTACCCCTGCTCGGCGTACCCCTGCTCCGGGTACCCGTGCTCGGCGTATACCCCTGGTCCGGGTACCTCTGCTCCTCCGGATACCCCTGCTCGGCATACCCGTGCTCCTCCGGGTACCCCTGCTCCGGGTACCCCTGCTCGGCGTACCCCTGCTGCTCCGGGTACCCCTGTTCCGGGTAGCCCTGGTCCTCCGGGTGGGGCTCGCGTGGTGGGTGCGGGTTCGTCATCGGGACTCCTCGGTTGCCCTGGCCCGTGCGCGTTACTGCCCGACGACCTGGTCGCCACCCTCGACCGACTGGGCGGTCGCGGGATCGAGCGGCGGCGCCGGTGCGGACACGCCACCCTTGTTGGTCAAACCGGTGACCTGGCCGGTGGAGTCCTTGACCCAACCGGTGGTGCCGGACGCGGTCTTGGACCGGTAGAGCCCGGCCGGTGCCGCGGCCGGAGCGGCGGTGTAGGTCCAGGACTTGCCGGCGGCGGACACGGTGCCGGACAGTTTCCCGCCGCTCAGTGACCCGGTCAGCTCGTTGGTCCCGCGCCCCTTGGCGCCGAGTGTGCCGCCGCTGCTGCTGCCCTGTACCAGCCCTCGATGGCCTTGCCGTCGCACAGGTACGCCGAGACCTTGTTGTTCCGGACGGTCACCGCGAGCGCGGCGTGGTTGCCGTCGGTGTAGCCGGTGTACTTCGCCTGCCCGGGGAACGACTCGGTGGCGGCCGGCGGAGCTGCCCCGGGTGCGGCCGGCGGAGCTGCCCCAGGTGCGGCCGGCGGGGCTGCCCCGGGTGCGGCCGGCGGGGCTGCCCCGGGGGCAGGCGCGGCCGGAGCTGGCCCGGGCACGGCGGGAGCCGCAGCGGGCTGGGCGGCGGGTTGGGCGGTGGGGTCCCCGGCGGGCGACTTGGTCAGGTTGATGGCCAGCAGGATCCCGGCGAGCACCACCACGGCAAGGAGGGTGAGGATGGGGCCGCGTGCTCTCATGGCGCATCTCCTCGCGAGCTAGGAGACGCAAGGTACCGGGCCGGCTGAGAGAAGGACACCACCAAAATTGCGCAGCCGGCGGGCCCCGGCCGCGCGTGGACCCGGTCAGTCCCGCAGTGCGCCCGCCAGGATCGCGCTCACCTGTTCGGCTTCGACCAGGAAGCCGTCGTGGCCCCGGTCGGAGTGGATCAGTATCGGCTCGACACCGAGCATCTCGGCCAGCTCGACCTGCTGCCGGAACGGGTACAGCCGGTCCGAGTCGACCCCGGCGATCGTCGGCGTGGCCCGCAGCCGGGCCAGCGCGGCCCGGTTGCCGCCGCGCCCCCGGCCGATCTCGTGGCTGTTCATCGCCGAGGTCAGCGCCAGGTAGCTGTTCGCGTCGAACCGGTTCCGCAGCCCGTCCTCGGCGTGCCGCAGGTAGGACTGCACCGCGTACCGGCCGCCGCGCAGCGGGTCGAGGTCGCCCTGCCAGCGCCGGCCGAAGCGCGCGTCCAGGTCGGTGGCGGTGCGGTAGGTGAGATGCGCGATCCGGCGCGCGATGCCCATGCCGACGTGCGGGCCGACCGGGTCGTCGTAGTAGTCCCCGCCCAGCCAGTGCGGGTCGGCCCGGATCGCGTCGAGCTGGATCGTGCAGATCGCGATCTGGTCCGCGCTGGCCTCCACGTTCGCCGCCAGCACGATCATCCGCCTGACCCGGTCCGGCGCCTCGATCGCCCACTCCAGGGCGCGCTGGCCGCCCATCGAGCCGCCGACCACGGCGGCCCAGGCCGACACCCCGAGGGCGTCGGCGAAGGCCAGCTCGACCGTCACCTGGTCCCGGATGGTGGTGTCCGGCCACCTGCTGCCCCACGGCCGCCCGTCCGGCGCGAGCGAGGCCGGCCCGGTACTGCCCTGGCAGCCGCCGAGGGAGTTCGGGCACACCACGAACCAGCGGTCGGTGTCCAGCCCGAGGCCGGGGCCGATCACGCCCTCCCACCAGCCGGGGGTGGGATGGCCCGGGCCGGCCGGGCCGACGGCGTGGCTGTCCCCGGTCAGTGCGTGCAGCACCAACACCGCGTTGTCCCTGGCCGGGGACAGCTTCCCCCAGGTCTGGTACGCCAGGCGGACGCCGGGCAGGGTGCCGCCCAGTTCCAGCGTCACACCGGGCAGGTCGACGAACCGGCGCTCGCCGGCCGGGTCACCCTCCAGCCAGGCGCCGGTCGCCCGCTGCGCCACCCCGTTGACCGTACGGCCCGCCGCGGTGCTCACCGGGCCGCCCGCCGCGAGCTGATCACCCCGGTGTCGAAGCCGGCCAGGTGCAGCCCGCCGTGGAACCGGGCGTGCTCGATCTTCAGGCAGCGGTCCATCACCACGGTCAGCCCGGCCGCCTCGGCGCGGCGCGCCAGCTCGGGCGCCCACAGGCCGAACTGCAGCCACCACGACTTCGCGCCGACCGCGAGCACCTCGTCGAGCACAGCTGGCAGATCCTCGAGGCGGCGGAAGGTGTCCACCATGTCCGGTACCACCGGCAGCTCCGTCAGCGTCTTGTAGACCGGGTGCCCCAGGATCTCGGTGGCGTTCGGGTTGACGAAGTAGACGTCGAACTTCGTGCTCGCCAACAGGTAGGTGGCCACGAAGTTGCTCGCCCTGGCCGGGTTGGGCGACGCGCCCACCATGGCGACCGTGTGGGTCCGGCGCAGCAGCGCGAGCCGGGCGCTGGGTGGGGGGTTGACCCACTCGGTACTCATCCGGCCTCCTTGGTCGCGGCCGCGAGCGCCTGGTCCAGGTCCCACAGGATGTCGTCCGGATCCTCGAGCCCGACGCTGATCCGGACCATGTCGGGCGGCACCCCGCCGGCCCGCAGCTGCTCGTCGGAGAGCTGCTGGTGCGTCGTCGAGCCGGGGTGGATGACCAGCGTGCGGGCGTCGCCCACGTTGGCAAGGTGGCTGCACAGCTCGACCGACTCGATGAACGTCTGGCCGGCCGCCCGGCCCCCGCGCACCCCGAAGGCGAACACCGCGCCGGGGCCCTTCGGCAGGTACTTCGCGGCCAGGTCGTGGTGCGGGTGGTCCGGCAGGCCGGCCCACCGCACGTAGGACACCCGGGAGTCGGCGGCCAGCCACTCGGCCACCGTGCGGGCGTTCTCGACGTGCGCCTCCATCCGCTGCGGCAACGTCTCCACGCCCTGGATCAGCAGGAACGCACTGTGCGGGGACAACGCCGGGCCGATGTCACGCAGCTGCTCGGAGCGCAGCCTGGTCAGGAAGCCGAACTCCTGGAAGTTGCCCCACCAGCTCAGCCCGCCGTAGGACGGGATCGGCTCGGTCATCTGCGGGAAGCGCCCGTTGCCCCAGTCGAAGCGCCCGGACTCGATGACCACGCCGCCCAGCGTGGTGCCGTGCCCGCCGAGGAACTTGGTCGCGGAGTGGATCACGATGTCGGCGCCGTGCTCGATCGGCCGGCACAGGTACGGGGTGGCGAGGGTGGCATCGATGACCAGCGGCACCCCGGCCGCGTGCGCCACCTCGGCCAGCCCGGCGATGTCCGCGATCTCACCGGACGGGTTCGCGATGACCTCGGCGAACACCAGCTTGGTGCGGTCGGTGATCGCGGCGGCGAAGTCGGCGGGGTCGCCACCGCCGACGAACACCGTGTTCACCCCGAACCGGCGCAGCGTGACGTCGAGCTGCGTGACGGTGCCGCCGTACAGTCCCGCCGCGGCCACGATCTCGTCGCCGGCGCCGGCGAGGCAGGCGAAGGTGAGGAACTCGGCGGCCTGCCCACTGGCGGTGGCCACCGCGCCGAGCCCGCCGTCCAGGCTGGCCAGCCGCTCCTCCAACGCCGCCACCGTCGGGTTGGCGATCCGGCTGTAGATGGTGCCGTACTTCTGCAGCGCGAACAGGCTGGCCGCGTCCTGGGTGTCTTCGAACACGAAGCTGGTCGACTGGTAGATCGGCACCGCTCGGGCCCCGGTCGTCGGGTCCGGTGCCGCTCCGGCGTGCACCGCCCGGGTGCGGAACCCCCACTGGCGGTCGGCCATCAACTCTCCTCGCGCCGGCGATACATACCTATTTTCCTATCACATCTGTGGGCTTTGAGACGGTCCGCTCGGGCGCCTGCAGGCGGTCCGGCCCGTACCGGGCCCGCACCCTCGCCTGCAGGTCGGGGTCATTGCGCGGCACCGGCTCCAGGAAGATCTCGTCCAGGTCGGAGAACTCCGCCCGCAGCTCGCCGTCGATCCGCATGCAGGCCCGTTCCAGGTCGGCGGCGGTCACCGAGTCGACGAAGTCCAGCCGGGCGCAGACCAGTACCCGGTCGGTGCCGGTCAGCATGGTGAGCAGGTCGACGACGGCTTCCACCTCGGGCTCGGCGGCGAGCCGGTCGCGCACCGCGTACACCAACCGGGGGTCGGCCTGCTGCCCGATCAGCAGGTTCATGTTGGTCCGGCCCAGCAGGTAGGCCACGAGCACGAGCAGCACACCGATCAGCAGCGAGGCGATCCCGTCCCACATCGGGGACCCGGTGAGCTGGGTCAGCCCCACCCCGGCGAAGGCGAGGAACAGCCCGACCAGCGCGGCGCTGTCCTCGTAGAGCACGGTCTTCACCGTGGGGTCGTCGCTGCGCCGCAGGTACAGCCACAGCGGCAGGTCGTCCTTGGTCTTCTCGGCGCGCACCTGGCGGATCGCCTGGGTCAGCGAGACCGACTCGAGCACCGCGGACGCGGCCAGCACGAGGTAGCCGACCAGTACGTTCTTGTGGTCCTCCGGGTGCCCGGTCAGCGTGTGGACGCCCTGGTAGATGGAGAACAGCGCGCCGGCGGTGAAGATGGACACCGCGGCCAGCAGTGACCAGAAGTACCGCTCCTTGCCGTAGCCGAACGGGTGGCTGGCATCGGCCGGCTTCGACGAGCGGCGCAGCGCGGTGAGCAGGAACAGCTCGGTGCCGCAGTCGGCGAAGGAGTGCGCCGCCTCGGACAGCAGCGCGGAGCTGCCGGTGAGTAGCCCGGCCACCACCTTGGCGATCGCGACGGCGAGGTTGGCGCCCAGCGCGAGCAGCACTGTGAGCAGGCTCTCGCCGTGTTCCGACGCACTGTCGTCACCGGTGTCGCTGGCGACCTCGGGCTGATCAGCCATCGAGATGCTCCCGGAAGAACGCCACGACCCGCTCGCGCGCGTCCTGGGCGCTCGGTTCGTGGTGGCCGAGCCGCAGTGGGGTGTACGGGCCGACCAGCTCCATCACCCGGTTCGGCGCCTTGGTGTAGAAGGAGTGCCCGACCTCCGGGTAGACCTTGACGTCGTGCGGCACGCCCAGCTCGGTGAGGTTGCGCTCCAGCCTCGCCGGCATCGGCTTGAGGCTCAGGTCCTTGGCGCCGTAGCTGCCCACCACCGGGCAGGACCGGGGCATCTCCTTGGGCGCCATGCCGTAGAACGGCGCGCTGGCCTGGTAGTTGCCTGTCATCGCGAGCAGCAGAGCGAAGCCGCCGCCCATGCAGAAGCCGATCACGCCGACCCGCTCGGGGTCCACCGAGGGCAGCGCCGTCAGGTACCGCCGCGCCGCGTCCAGATCGTCCAGCGCGTCACCCTTGCCGGTCGCCACCGTACGCAGGCAGCGGGCCACGCAGAGCGGCTTGGAACCGCGCGCGAACAGGTCCGGGATCAGCACCGTCCAGCCCTCGCCGGCCAGGTCGGCGGCCACCCGCGTCATCTCGTCGTTCATGCCGAAGATCTCGTAGATGAGCAGTAGCCCGGGCCGGGGTGCATCCGGCTGGCCGTCCGGGGTGGTCAGTACGCCGGGCATGGCGAAGCCGTCGTCACATCGGAACGTCACGTCGCTCTGCATGCGCTGACCCTAGCGGCTGGCGCGCCGGCTCTCAGCGTGCGGCGATGCGGACGAGGCCCTCCTGCACGGTGGTGGCGACGAGGCGGCCGTCCTGGGTGAAGAACCGGCCGGTGCCCAGCCCGCGCGCGCCGGAGGCCACCGGCGAGTAGCACTCGTAGAGCAGCCACTCGTCGGCCCGGAACGGCTGGTGGAACCACATCGCGTGATCCAGGCTGGCGCGGCGGATCTCCTCGTCCCGCACCGGGATCTCGTGCCTGGCCAACACCGAGTTGAGCAGGGTCAGGTCCGAGGCGTAGGTGAGCAGGCAGACGTGCAGCAGCTTGGTGTCCGGCAGCGTGCCGTCCGCGCGCATCCAGACCCGCATCGGCTCCCGGGTCGGGGTGAACCCCGGTGACCAGACCGGGTCGCCCACGTAGCGGATGTCCAGCGGGCGGGGCAGCTGCTGGAACGGGCCCACCGCCGCACCGAGCTCCACGATCCGGGTGCCCATGTCCGGAAGCTCGTCCGGGGTCGGCACCCCGGTCGGCATCTCCTCGGAGTGCTCGAGGCCGGGCTGGTGGACCTGGAAGGACGCGGACAGAGAGAAGATCGCCTCGCCGTGCTGGATGGCGAGCACCCGCCGAGTGGTGAACGAGAAGCCGTCGCGCACCCGCTCGACCTCGTAGACGATCGGCACCGTCGGGTCGCCGGGCCGGATGAAGTAGGCGTGCAGCGAGTGCACCTCCCGCTCCACCGGGACGGTCCGGCCGGCCGCGACCAGCGCCTGCCCGGCCACCTGGCCGCCGAACACCCTCGGCAGCGACCGCGGCGGGCTGTGACCGCGGAACAGGTTGACCTCGATCCGCTCCAGGTCGAGCCCGGCGACGAGGGCGTCCAGCACGGCCTGGCCGGTCGGGACCCCGTCCGCGCCGACGACCTCGCCGCCGGCCCCGGTGTCGGTATCGGACTGCGTCATGAGCGAGCAGTCTGCCCTATCCGGGACGCCATCCGGCGGGTGCGCTCAGGACAGATCTTCCTCGCCGAGACGGTGCACCCGGATCAGGTTGGTCGAACCCACAGTGCCCGGCGGCGAACCGGCCACCACGACGACGAGGTCACCGGGTTCGGAGCGTTCGATGCTCAACATCGCCGCGTCGACCTGGCGCACCATGGCGTCGGTGGAGTCGACCTCGGGGACCAGGAACGTCTCGGTGCCCCAGGTCAGCGAGAGCTGGCTGCGCACCGCCGGCACCGGGGTGAACGCCAGCAGCGGCAGCTTGCTGTGCAGCCGGGCGAGGCGGCGGACCGTGTCGCCGGACTGGGTGAACGCGACCAGTGCCCGGGCGCTGAGTCGCTCGCCGATGTCGCGGGCCGCGTAGGAGAGCACGCCGCGCTTGGTGCGCGGCACGTGGTTCAGCGGCGGCACCCCGAACGAACCGGCCTCCACCGCCTCGACGATCGTCGACATGGTGCGCACGGTCTTGATCGGGTACCGGCCGACACTGGTCTCGCCGGACAGCATCACCGCGTCCGCGCCGTCCAGCACGGCGTTGGCCACGTCCGAGGTCTCGGCCCGGGTCGGCCTCGGGTTCGTGATCATCGAATCCAGCATCTGGGTGGCCACGATGACCGGCTTGGCGTTCTCCCTGGCGATCTGGATCGCGCGCTTCTGCACCAGCGGCACGTGCTCCAGCGGCAGCTCCACACCCAGGTCGCCGCGGGCCACCATGACCCCGTCGAAGGCCAGCACGATGGCCTCGAGGTTGTCCACCGCCTCCGGCTTCTCCAGCTTGGCGATCACCGGCAGCCGGCCGCCGCCGACCCGGTCCATCACCTGGTGCACCGCGTCGATGTCGGCGGGGCTGCGCACGAAGGACAGCGCCACGAAGTCCACCCGCAGCCCCAGGGAGAACTCCAGGTCGGAGATGTCCTTCTCGCTCATCGCCGGCACCGTGACGTTCATGCCGGGCAGCGAGATGCCCTTGTTGTCGCTGACCGTGCCGCCCTCGACGACCCGGCAGACCACGTCCAGGCCGTCCACCTTGACCACCCGCAGGCCGACCTTGCCGTCATCGACCAGCAGCCGGTCGTCCGGGCGGGCGTCGTCGGCCAGGCCGGCGTAGGTGGTGGACACCCGGTCGTGGGTGCCGGCCACCTCTTCGACGGTGATCCGCACCTCTTCACCGGTGCGCCACTCCACGGGGCCCGCGGCGAAGCGACCGAGGCGGATCTTGGGGCCCTGCAGGTCGCCCATGATGCCGACTGCCCGGCCTTCCGCGTCAGCGGCCTCCCGGACCAGCTCGTAGACCCGCTTGTGGTCCTCCCGGTTGCCATGGCTGAAGTTCAGCCGGGCAACATCCATTCCGGCCTGCACCAGGTCCCTGATGCGTTCGGGGCTCGCGGTGGCGGGTCCCAGGGTACAAACAATCTTCGCACGACGGCTCACACCGGCAAATCCTAGCGCTCACTCGTACCCACCCCGGCTACTACGAGGTGAACGTCTAGTCCGACGGGCGGTGGCCGGCGGGCCGGTCCGGCGGCCCTGCCAGGTGGTCATCAGTTGCCTGAGCAGCACCTTTGCCCACCTCAGCGGCGGTGCTCGGACGGCCCGTCAGCCCAGCTGAGAGTTCGTTTCGGTCATTTGCGCCATTTGCGCCAACCCGTGTCCCGGCGGCGATTCAGCGCCGGGGGCGCTCCGTCGGGCCGACGTGGTCGGCCAGCCATTCGATCAGCGGGTTGAGCGTGCGCCAGTGCGCGGCCACCTCGCCGGTCAGCTCGGGACTCAGCATCAGGTCCTCCCCGGGCCAGCGTCGCCAGGCGTAGAGCGAGCGGTGCCGCAGCAGCTCCAGCCGGGGGTGTCCCGGGTCCACCCCGCGCGGGCGGGTGGCCAACTGGTCTCCGGCGACGGTCAGCCCGGCCGCCGCGACCTTGCCCAGCCGGCGGCGCAGATCCTCGCCGCGGCGCTCCTCGTCCACCGCCACCCGGTAGCGGGCGATCTGGTCGCCGGCCATCTGGTAGTAGCCACCGGCGATCATGATCCCGTCCGCGCCGGCCTGGACGTAGTAGCCGCCGACGATCGCGCCGCAGTGGGTCTTGTACGGCGTCTTGTCCGCGCTGAACCGCACGTCGCGGTACGGGCGGAAGATCTTTCCCCGGCCGAACTCGGGCTCCAGCGCCGCGAGCAGGGCCGTCATCGGCGCCTTCACCTGCTCGTCGTAGACCGCCTTGTTGTCAGCCCAGTACGCCTTGGAGTTGTCCGCTTCCAACCCGTCGTAGAAGTCGACCAGCTGCTCCCCGAACCCGGCAAAACCCATGACTGGCACGCTATCCCTCGTAGTGGTCGGGGTATCCGGGGTCCTCGGGGTAGTCCGGTTCCTCGGGGAACCCCGGGTCGTCCAGGTCGTCCGCCGGCGCGACCGCCCGCGATGCCACCGCCGCCGGCGCCGCTGCCTTGGGTGCCGCTGCCCTGGGTGCCGCTGCCTTGGGTGCTTCGGCCGCTGGTGCCGCTGCCTTCGGTGCCGCTGTCGTGGCCGCCTCGGGGGCCGCACCGCCGAGCACGCCGAGCACGCCCTCCCCGTACTTCGCCAGCTTGTTCTCGCCGATGCCGCTGATCGCGCCCAGCGCACCGAGGTCGGCCGGCATCCGGGCGGCGATCTCCCGCAGCGTGGCATCGTGGAAGATCACGTACGCCGGCACGCCCTGCTCCTTCGCGGTGGCACCGCGCCAGGCACGCAGTTGCTCGAACACCGGCGCGGCCTCGCCGGACAGCTCGACCTGTGCGGTACCGGAGCGGCCCGAGGCGCGGGTCCTGGTCCGGGCCTGCTTCGGCTGCTCGCGGCGCATCATCACCTGGCGCCCGCCGCGCATCGCCTCGCGGCTGGACTCGGTGAACACCACCGTCGAGTAGTTGCCCTCCACCGCGAGCAGCCCCTGCGCCATCAGCTGGCGGATCACCCCGCGCCACTCGGTGTCGGACAGGTCGACCCCGATCCCGAACACGGTCAGGGAGTCGTGCCGGAACTGCTCGATCTTCGGTGTGCGCTTGCCGCGCAGGATGTCGATGATCTGGCCGGCGCCGAAGCTCTGGTTCCGTTCGTTCTTCAGCCGGAACACCGTGGACAACACCTTCTGCGCCGCGACCGTGCCGTCCCAGGACTCCGGCGGGGTCAGGCAGGTGTCGCAGTTGCCGCAGGGCTCGCCCGGCTGGCCGAAGTAGTTCAGCAGCCGCACCCGCCGGCAGCCCACCGTCTCGCAGAGCGCCAGCATCGCGTCGAGGTGCTGGCCGAGACGCTGCCGGTGGGCCCGGTCCCCCTCGGAGTCGTCGATCATCTTGCGCTGCTGCACCACGTCCTGCAGCCCGTAGGCCAGCCAGGCCGTGGACGGCAGGCCGTCCCGCCCGGCGCGGCCGGTCTCCTGGTAGTAGCCCTCGACGGACTTCGGCAGGTCCAGGTGCGCGACGAACCGCACATCGGGCTTGTCGATGCCCATGCCGAACGCGATGGTCGCCACCATGACCACGCCGTCCTCGCGCAGGAAGCGCGACTGGTTCCGCGCGCGGACCCGCGCGTCGAGCCCCGCGTGGTAGGGCAGCGCGGTGATGCCTTGCGCGACGAGGAACTCGGCCGTCTGTTCCACCGACTTGCGGGAGAGGCAGTAGACGATGCCCGCGTCGCCGGGGTGCTCGGTGCGCAGCAGGTCCAGCAGCTGCCGCCGTGGCTCGTCCTTCGGCGCGATCCGGTACTGGATGTTCGGCCGGTCGAAGCTGGCGACGAAGTGCCGGGCGCCTTGCCCGGAGCCCGCACCGGACCCCGCAGCGGTGCCCTGGGCGGGCCCGGGAGCCTCGGCCAGGTTCAGCCGGGTCGCGATCTCCGTGTGGGTCGCCTCGGTCGCCGTCGCGGTCAGCGCGATGCGCGGCACCGTGGGCCAGCGCTCGTGCAGCTGCGACAGCGCCAGGTAGTCGGGCCGGAAGTCGTGGCCCCACTGCGCGACGCAGTGCGCCTCGTCGATGGCGAACAGCGAGATTCGACCCCGGTCGAGCAGCCGCAGGGTGGACTCGACGCGCAGCCGCTCCGGTGCGAGGTAGAGCAGGTCGAGCTCGCCGGCGAGGAACGCGGTCTCGACGGCCCGGCGCTCGCCGGCGTCCTGTGTCGAGTTGAGGAACCCGGCCCGGACGCCGAGCGCCTTCAACGCGTCGACCTGGTCCTGCATCAGCGCGATGAGCGGCGACACGACCACGCCGACGCCGTCGCGGACCAGCGCCGGGATCTGGTAGCAGAGCGACTTGCCGCCGCCGGTCGGCATCAGCACCAGCGCATCGCCGCCGGCGCAGACGTGTTCGATGATCTCGGCCTGGTTGCCTCGGAAGGTGTCGTAGCCGAAGACCCTCTTGAGCACGTCGGTCGGGGCGGGGGCGATGCCGGGGAGAACCACGCCCCGATCGTACGAGGGCCCCCCGACCGGCCGCGGCCGAACCCGCTAACCCGGCGCCGCCCACACCCGTGAGTGGCGAGTTGGGCTATGACTCAACGGCCGGCTCAACTCGCCCCTCACAGGTCAGGCGATGGCCAGGGGCAGGGCGGTGGGGTGCACCGGGGACGGGAGCTGGGAGGCGCCGGTGAGGTAGGCGTCCACCGCGTGTGCCACCGCCCTGCCCTCGGCGATCGCCCACACCACCAGCGAGGCGCCCCGGTGCGCGTCGCCGCAGACGAACACCCCGGGAGCCTCGGTCTCCCAGTCCGGGCCGCAGCTCAGGTTGCCCCGGGGCGCGCGGGTCAGCCCCAGCCCGCCCAGCAGCGGCATGTCCTCGACGCCCGTGAAGCCGATCGCCAGCAGCGCCAGGTCACAGGGCAGGTCGATCACCTCGTCAGACTGGGGCACCACCTCACGCCGACCGGTCGCCGGGTCCTTCTCCACCCGGACCTTGCGCAGCCGCACCGAGCGGACCTGCCCGTGCTCGTCACCGACGAAGGCCTCGACGGCCACCTCGAACTTGCGCTCGCCGCCCTCCTCGTGCACCGGGTAGGTGCGCAGGATCCACGGCCAGACCGGCCACGGCGAACGGTCGTCGTCGCGGACATCGGGCGGCCGGGGGTACTGGTCGAGCTGGTGCACCGAGACGGCGCCCTGGCGCAGCGCGGTGCCGTAGCAGTCCGCCGCCGTGTCGCCACCGCCGATGATCACCACGTGCTTGCCGCTCGCCGAGATCGAGGTCGGGCCGTCCCCTTCGCACTCCCGGTTCGCCGGGACCAGGTGCTCCATCGCCAGGTGCACCCCGGCCAGCTCGCGCCCGGGCAGCTCCGGGGCGTCCCGGCCCTGCAGCGCGCCCACCGCCAGCACGACGGCGTCGTAGTCCGCGCGCAACCGGTCCACCTGCAGGTCGCCCGGGGCGCTGCCGCCCACCTCGCAGGAGGTGACGAACCGGGTGCCCTCGGTGTGCATCTGGGCCAGCCGGCGGTCCAGCACCGACTTCTCCAGCTTGAACTCCGGGATGCCGTAGCGCAGCAGGCCGCCGAGCCGGTCGTCCCGCTCGAACACGGTGACGTCGTGCCCGGCCCGGGTGAGCTGCTGGGCGGCGGCCAGCCCTGCCGGACCGGAACCGATCACCGCGACCCGCTTGCCCGAGGCCAACCCGGGGCTCTGCGACACCACGAGGTCGTGTTCCCAGGCCACGTCGGCGATCGACTGCTCGACCCGCTTGATCGTCACCGCGCCGCCGGCGGCCGGGGTGAGCGCCAGCACGCAGGCCGCCTCGCACGGCGCCGGGCACAGCCGGCCGGTGAACTCCGGGAAGTTGTTCGTCGCGTGCAACCGGTCGCTGGCCTGCGCCCAGTCGTCCCGGCGCACCAGGTCGTTCCACTCCGGGATCAGGTTCCCCAGCGGGCAGCCGGCGGTGCCGGAGTGGCAGAACGGGATGCCGCAGTCCATGCAGCGCGCGGCCTGCGTGCGGGTCTCGTCGGTCAGTGCCTTGGCGGTCTGGTCCTGGTAGACGTTCCCCCAGTCGGCCACCCGCTCGGGCTTCGGCCGCTTGGGGGCATCCACGCGTCGGTAGTTGAGAAAGCCACGCGGATCAGCCACGTGCGGCCTCCTTTTCGCTGCTCAGGGTCATCCCGGGCGCGGGGCCGGAACTGGGGACGGGGCTGGTTCTGGGGGACGGCTGCTCAGCCACGGGCCGCCTCCATCACGGCCTCGTCCGGGTCGCGGCCCTCCGCGGTCGCGAGCCGGACGGCCTCGAGCACCCGCCGGTAGTCCCTCGGCATGATCTTGGTGAACGACCTGGACCGCCGCGGCCAGTCACCGAGCAGGGACGCCGCGACGGCTGAGCCGGTGAGCTCCCGGTGCCGGGTGACCACGCCGTGCAGCAGTTTCAGGTCGTCCGCCGACGGGGCCTCCAGGTCGACCAGCTCGCGGTTCACCCGCCCGGGGTCGAGGTCCAGCACGTAGGCGGTGCCGCCGGACATGCCGGCCGCCACGTTGCGGCCGCATTCGCCGAGCACCACGACGGTGCCGCCGGTCATGTACTCGCAGGCGTGGTCGCCCACCCCTTCGGCGACGGCCAGCGCGCCGGAGTTGCGCACGCAGAACCGTTCGCCGACCTTGCCCCGCAGGAAGATCTCCCCCGCGGTGGCGCCGTAGCCGATCACGTTGCCGGCGATCACCTGCCGTTCGGCGGCGAACCCGGCGTCCGGGTGCGGGCGCACGATCAGCCGGCCGCCGGACAGTCCCTTGCCCACGTAGTCGTTCGCGTCGCCGACCAGTTCCAGGGTGATCCCGGGTGGCAGGAACGCGCCGAGCGACTGCCCGGCGGAGCCGTCCAGCTGCACGTGGATGGTGTCGTCCGGCAGGCCCTCGCCACCGTAGCGGCGCGTCACCTCGGCGCCCAGCAGGGTGCCCACCGTGCGGTTCACGTTGCGCACCGGCAGCCGCAGCGTCACCCGGTGCGCGTCCTCCAGCGCCGCCTCGGCGAGCTGGATCAGCGTCTGGTCCAGTGCTTTGTCCAGGCCGTGGTCCTGGTCCCGGGTCTGCCGCCGGGATGCGTCGGGCAGGTCCGGCACCACGAACAGCGGCGCCAGGTCCAGGCCGCGGGACGCCTTCCAGTGCCGCACCGCGATGTCGGTGTTAAGCAGCTCGGCGTGCCCGATGACCTCGTCCAGCGACCGGAAACCGAGCTCGGCCAGGTACTCCCGGACCTCCTCGGCCAGGAACCGGAAGAAGTTCTCCACGAACTCGGGCTTGCCGGTGTAGCGGGCACGCAGCTCCGGGTTCTGGGTGGCCACCCCGACCGGGCAGGTGTCCAGGTGGCACACCCGCATCATCACGCAGCCGGCCACCACCAGCGGGGCGGTGGCGAAGCCGTACTCCTCCGCGCCGAGCAACGCGGCCACGATGACGTCGCGGCCGGTCTTCATCTGCCCGTCGGTCTGTACCACGATCCGGTCCCGCAGCCCGTTGAGCATCAGGGTCTGCTGGGTGTCGGCCAGGCCGATCTCCCAGGGCGCGCCGGCATGCTTGAGCGAGGTGAGCGCGGCCGCGCCGGTGCCGCCGTCGTGCCCGGAGATCAGCACCACGTCGGCGTGCGCCTTGGCGACACCGGCCGCCACCGTCCCCACCCCGACCGAGGACACCAGCTTGACGTGGATCCGGGCCCGGTCGTTGGCGTTCTTCAGGTCGTGGATCAGCTGCGCCAGGTCCTCGATGGAGTAGATGTCGTGGTGCGGCGGCGGCGAGATCAGCCCGACGCCGGCGGTGGAGTGCCTGGTCCGGGCGATCCACGGCCACACCTTGTTCGGCGGCAGCTGACCGCCCTCACCGGGCTTCGCGCCCTGTGCCATCTTGATCTGCAGGTCGCGCGCGTTGACCAGGTACTCGCTGGTCACGCCGAACCGGCCGGAGGCGATCTGCTTGATCGCGCTGCTCCGCCTGGGGTCGTAGAGCCGGTCGATGTCCTCGCCGCCCTCGCCGGTGTTGGACCGGCCGCCCAGCTTGTTCATCGCGATGGCCAGCGTCTCGTGCGCCTCGGCGGAGATCGAGCCGTAGGACATCGCGCCGGTGTTGAACCTGCCGAGGATCGCCTCCACCGGTTCCACTTCGGACAGCGGCACCGGCGCGCGCCCCTCGGTGCGGAACTTGAACAGCCCGCGCAGCGCACCGCCCTCGGCCGCCAGGCGGTCGCACTCGGCGGTGTACTGACGGAACACATCCCGCTGGCCGGTCCTGGTCGCGTGCTGCAGCAGGAACACCGTCTCCGGGGTGAACAGGTGCAGCTCACCCTCCCGGCGGTAGGCGTACTCGCCGCCCACGTCGAGCCGGCGGTGCACCCGGTCGGTCGGGTTCTCCGGGTAGGCGCGGCGGTGCCGGGCGGCCACCTCCTCGGCGAGCACGTCGAGCCCGACGCCGCTGAGCTGCGACGCGGTGCCGCTGAAGTACTCGTCGACCAGCTCGTGGGACAGCCCGATCGCTTCGAAGGCCTGCGCGGCCGTGTAGGCCCCCACCGTGGAGATGCCCATCTTGGACATCACCTTCAGCACGCCCTTGACCAGCGCCTTCACATAGTTCTTGATCGCCGTGGCGGGGGCGAGCCCGGTGATGTCGCCGCTGGCGATCAGGTCCTCGATTGTCTCGAAGGCCAGGTACGGGTTCACCGCGGCGGCGCCGAAGCCGAGCAGCAGCGCCACGTGGTGCACCTCGCGGCAGTCGCCGCTCTCCACCACCAGCGCCACCCGGACGCGCTCCCGCTGGCGCACCAGGTGGTGGTGCACCGCGGAGGTGAGCATCAGCGACGGGATCGGCGCCATCCGGTGGTCGGAGTCGCGGTCGGACAGCACCAGGATCCTGGCGCCCTCGGCGATCGCCTCGGAGGCCTCCCGGCGCACCCGGTCCAGCGCCGCGGCCAGCGCCGCCTCGCCGCCGTCCACCTCGTAAAGGCCGCTGATCACGGCGGCGGCGAACCCGGGCAGGTTGCCGTCGTCGTTGACGTGCAGGATCTTGGCGAGGTCGTCGTTGTCGATCACCGGGTAGGGCAGCCGCAGGTGCCGGCAGGACGCCGGGGTGGGCTCCAGCAGGTTCTGCTCCGGGCCCGTCACCCGCGCCACGCAGGTGACGATCTCCTCCCGGATCGCGTCCAGCGGTGGGTTCGTGACCTGCGCGAACAGCTGGGCGAAGTAGTCGTAGAGCAGCCGGGGGCGCTGGGACAGCGCGGCCACCGGGGTGTCGGTACCCATCGAGCCGACCGGTTCGGCGGCCGTGGTCGCCATCGGCGAGAGCAGGACCCGCAGCTCCTCGTCGGTGTAGCCGAAGGTGAGCTGGCGGCGCAGCACCGACTCGTGGGGCTGCACCACGTGCTCGCGGGTGGGCAGGTTGCTGACGTCGAGCAGGCCGGCGTGCAACCACTCGTCGTAGGGCAGCGCGGCGGCCAGCTCGGACTTGATCTCCTCGTCGGCCACGATCCGGCCGGCGGCGGTGTCCACCAGGAACATCCGGCCCGGCTGCAGCCGACCCTTCGCCACCACCTCGCCCGGCGGCACGTCCAGCACCCCGGACTCGCTGGCCAGCACCACCCTGCCGTCGGCCAGCCGCCACCAGCGGGCCGGGCGCAGCCCGTTGCGGTCCAGCACGGCGCCGACCACGGTGCCGTCGGTAAAGGTCACGCAGGCCGGGCCGTCCCACGGTTCCATCAGGCTCGCGTGGAACCGGTAGAACGCCCGCCGCGACTCGTCCATCTCGGCGTGGTTCTCCCACGCCTCCGGGATCATCATCAGCACGGCGTGGGGCAGGGCGCGTCCGCCGAGGTGCAGCAGCTCGAGTACCTCGTCGAAGGAGGCCGAGTCTGACGCGCCCTCGGTACAGATCGGGTAGAGCCGGTCCAGCTCACCCGGGATGAGGTCGCTGGCCAGCAGCGCCTCCCGCGCGCGCATCCGGTTCCGGTTGCCCCGGATGGTGTTGATCTCGCCGTTGTGCGCCACGTAGCGGAACGGGTGCGCCAGCGGCCAGGACGGGAAGGTGTTGGTGGAGAACCGGCTGTGCACCAGCGCGATCGCGCTCTCCAGCCGCTCGTCGGTCAGGTCCGCGAAGAACGCCGGCAGCTGGTGGGTGGTGAGCATGCCCTTGTACACCAGGGTGCGGCTGGACAGCGAGGCGAAGTAGGTGCCGCAGCCGAGCGCGGCGCTGTCCCGCTCGGCGCGCTTGCGCAGGCAGAACGCCAACCGGTCCAGCGCGACGCCGGTGACCGGGGCCTCTCCCGGCGCCGGCTCGGCGGCCACGAACAGTTGGGCGAACCGGGGCATGCAGGACTGCGCGGACGGCCCCACCTCGGCTTCGTCCGGGCGCACCACGAGCTCCCGCCAGCCCAGCACGCGCAGCTTCTCCTCCGCGGCGATGCGCTCGACCAGCTCGATCGCCTTGGTCCGCTGGTCGTCCTCGACCGGCAGGAACGCCAGGCCGACCGCGTACGCCCCGGCGCCGTCCGGGCCCGGCTCCGGCAGGGTGAAGTCGACCTCGGCGCGCAACAGCGCGTCCGGCACCTGCAGCAGGATGCCCGCGCCGTCACCACTGGTCGGCTCGGCGCCGGCGGCTCCCCGGTGCTCGAGGTTGGCCAGCGCGGTGAGCCCGTCGACGACAATGGAATGGCTTCGCCGACCGAGTGAGTCGGCTACCATCGCGACACCGCACGAATCGTGTTCGGATGCCGGGTCGTAGAGCCCACGCGGGCGCGGTTGGGTAGAGAAAATCACCGCGAGTACCTCCCTCGACACTGGTGCACATGTCGGGACGACGGTGGCCCGCGGATTTCCGAGACTGTAACAGGCTGGAAACAGGCAGGCACAAACCTTCGCCGGTGAGGATTCTCAATCACCGTCGATCATTTGGACCGAACCCCAGCACCCGTCTCGCGCCACCCCCGCGATCGAACGAGTACCCGCCATGGACCCATCGCCACGACGAGATGCGACCCAGCACAACGATACGACAGCCGGGGCGATTTGTCCGACCCCAGCAGGCTCAGGCTTTGCCGGAATCCGGCTTGGCCAAGGAGGTGCCACCAGCCGGTTCGCCCGTCGACCTCTCGTCCGGCGCGCCGGACGGGACCGGTGCCGGATCGCTCGCGGCCGACGCCGCCCCGGTCGGCCCGGACTCGGTCGGCGCGGGCTCTGTCGGCTCGTGCCCTGTCGGCTCGGACTTGACCTCGGCCGCGTCGGCCTTGGTCGTCGCCGCCGCGTCGGCTTTCCCCGGGTCGGCTTTCTCCGGTCCGGTGGCGGCCGCGGCTCCGGCCGCGCCGACCGCCGCCGGGACTGGCTGAGCCGGCGTGGAGTCGCCGGGCAGGTCGCCGAGCACCTCGCGGGGCTTGCGGACCACCACCAGGTAGGCCACCGCGGCCAGGAAGACCACGCCGGCCACCACGACGTTGATCCGGATGTCACCGAACACCCGGGTGGCCGGGTCGGAGCGCATCTGCTCGATGAAGAACCGGCCGAGCGTGTAGCCCGCCACGTAGACCGCGAACGCGCGACCGTGACCGAGGCGGAACTTCCGGTCCGCCCAGACCACCAGGGCGGCCACCAGCAAGTTCCAGATGAGCTCGTAGAGGAACGTCGGGTGCACCACCGCGATCGGCGTGCTGTCCACCGCGACCCCGCCGAGTGGGTCCGGGATCGAGGTCCCCGGCACCACCCTGGCGTAGATCTCCAGACCCCACGGCAGCGTGGTCGGGCCGCCGTAGAGCTCCTGGTTGAAGTAGTTGCCGAGCCGCCCGATGGCCTGTGCGACGACGATGCCCGGGGCGACCGCGTCGGCGAAGAACGGCAGCGGCGTCCCGCGCCGGCGGCAGCCGATCCAGGCACCCACCCCGCCCAGCGCGATGGCACCCCAGATACCGAGGCCGCCCTGCCAGATCTTCAGCGCGTCGATCGGGTGCCCGCCGGGGCCGAAGTACGTCTCGAAGTCGGTGGCCACGTGGTAGAGCCGCCCGCCGACCAGGCCGAACGGGACCGCGAAGACCGCGACATCGACCACCGTGCCGGGCTGCCCGCCGCGGGCGACCAACCGGCGCTCGCCCCAGGTCACCGCGACCACGATCCCGATGATGATGCACAGCGCGTAGGCGCGGATCGGTATCGGGCCGACGTGCCAGACACCCTGGTCCGGACTTGGGATGTTGGCCAGGAATCGGGCAGTCAGCGCGGGCAGCACGGGCTCACCGTACTTGTCGCCGGATTCGCCCGATCAGGCCGGCTGGGTAGACGGGTGCCGGACCCCGTGCGCGAGCTCGCCTGCCAGCGCGCGCATCGCCGATTCCCCGACGCCGGCGGCGCTGACCAGCGCGGATCCGACGATCACCGCATCGGCGAAGCCGGCGACGGCGGCGGCCTGCGCACCGGAGCGCACGCCGAGGCCGACGCCGATGGGCAGCGTGGTGTGCGGGCGGGTGCGGGCGACCAGCTCGGCGGCGGCCGGGCCGATCGCGTCCCGGGCACCGGTCACCCCCATCACCGACGCCGCGTAGAGGAAGCCGCTGCTGGCCGCCGAGGTCCGGGCGATGCGCTCCTCGGTCGACGACGGCGCGACCAGGAAGATGCGGTCCAGCCCGTGCGTGGCCGACGCCGCCAGCCAGTCACCGGCCTCGTCCGGGATCAGGTCCGGAGTGATCAACCCCAACCCGCCGGCGGCGGCCAGATCCCGCGCGAAGCGGTCCACCCCGTAGCGGAACACCGGGTTGTAGTACGTCATCACCACGGCACGTCCACCCGCCGCGCTGACCCGCTCCACGACGCTGAACACGTCCCGGATCCGGGTGCCGGCGCGCAGTGCGACATCGGCGGCGGCCTGGATCGTCGGCCCGTCCAGTACCGGGTCGGTGTAGGGCAGCCCCACCTCGACCAGGTCGACGCCGGAGTCGATCAGCGCCGACAGCAGCCGCGCCGAGTCGTCCACCGTCGGGTAGCCGGCGGGCAGGTAGCCGACCAGCGCGGCCCGGTGTTCGGCCCGGCAGTCGGCGAACAGCTCGTCCAGCCCGCTCACGCGCCCTCCTCGCTGAGGCTCGTCGCACACGTGAGCGGAGCCGCTGCTGTGCCCAATGGTGAGCTCGCAAGCTCGCTCACGACGACACCCCGTTGCGCGCGGGCGCCCCGGGGGCCACCGGGCTGTCGGTGGTTCCCGCGATGCCATCGACCTCAGCGACCTCGGCCGCGTCGGCGCCTTCCTCGCGGGTGAGCTTGAACCACGCCGCGGCGGTGTCCATGTCCTTGTCCCCCCGGCCGGACACGTTGATCAGGATGACCGCGTCCGGACCCAGCTCGCGGCCCAGCACGAGCGCGCCGGCCACCGCGTGCGCCGACTCGATCGCCGGGATGATGCCCTCGGTGCGGGCCAGCAGGGCGAACGCGTCCATCGCCTCGGCATCGGTGACCGGTCGGTACTCCGCCCGCCCGATGTCCTTGAGCAGCGAGTGCTCCGGGCCGACCCCCGGGTAGTCCAACCCGGCCGAGATCGAGTGCGACTCCAGCGTCTGGCCCTCGTCGTCCTGCAGCAGGTACGACATGGCCCCGTGCAGCGCGCCCGGGGAGCCCTCGGTCAGCGTCGCGCCGTGCCGCCCGGTCGCCACCCCGTCACCGCCGGGCTCGAAGCCGAACAGCCGCACCCCCGGGTCGTCCAGGAAGGCGTGGAAGATCCCGATCGCGTTCGAACCGCCGCCGACACAGGCCGCGACCGCGGTGGGCAGCCGGCCGCACCGGGCCAGCACCTGCTCGCGCGCCTCCAGCCCGATCACCCGGTGGAAGTCGCGCACCATCACCGGGAACGGGTGCGGGCCGGCGGCGGTGCCCAGCAGGTAGTGGGTGGAGCCCAGGTTCGCCACCCAGTCCCGCAGCGCCTCGTTGATCGCGTCCTTGAGCGTGCGGGACCCGATGGTCACCGAGATCACCCGCGCGCCCAACAGCCGCATCCGGGCCACGTTCAGCGCCTGGCGCCGGGTGTCGACCTCGCCCATGTAGACCACGCAGTCCAGGCCGAGCAGCGCGGCCGCCGTCGCGGTGGCCACCCCGTGCTGGCCCGCGCCGGTCTCCGCGATCACCCGGGTCTTGCCCATCCGCTTCGCCAGCAGTGCCTGACCCAACACGTTATTGATCTTGTGTGAGCCGGTGTGGTTCAGGTCCTCACGCTTGAGCAGCAGCCGGGCCCCACCCGCGTGCTCGCTCAGCTTCGGCGCATCGGACAGCGGCGAGGGCCGGCCGGCGTAGTCGCGCTGCAGCCGGTCCAGCTCGGTCAGGAACTCCGGGTCCACCCGGGCCTTCTCGTAGAACGCGGTCAGCTCGTCCAGCGCCGCGATCAGCGCCTCCGGCACGAACCGCCCGCCGAACCGGCCGAAGTGCCCACCCTCGTCCGGCTCGTGCCCGCTGCGGGTGGAGATCCCGCTGCTCGCGGTTGCCGTCACCACCTCGGACGCACTCACCGGACGGCCCGCGAGCAGGACGGGTGGAACCCCGCCGCCACCAGCTTGGTCACCGCGACCCTCGGGTCGCCACTGGTCACCAGGCCCTCACCGACCAGCACCGCGTCCGCGCCGTAGCCGGCGTAGGTGAGCAGGTCGCCGGGGCCGCGGACACCGGACTCGGCCACTCGCAGCACATCGGCGGGCAGCCCGGGGGCCAGCCGGCCGAACAGGGAGCGGTCCACCTCGAGGGTGTGCAGGTTGCGGGCGTTGACCCCGATCAGCGAGGCGCCGGCCTCCAGGGCCCGGTCCGCCTCCTCCTCGTTGTGCACCTCGACCAGCGCGGTCATCCCGAGCGACTCCACCCGGTCCAGCAGCGAGGCGAACACGTTCTGCTCCAGCGCGGCGACGATCAGCAGCACCAGGTCGGCACCGGCGGCGCGCGCCTCGTGCACCTGGTACGTGCCGACCACGAAGTCCTTGAGCAGAACCGGGACGTTGACGGCGGCGCGGACCGCGACCAGGTCGGCCAGCGAACCGCCGAAGCGGCGCTGCTCGGTGAGCACGCTGATCACCCGGGCACCCCCGGCGGCGTACTGGCTGGCCAACTCGGCCGGATCGGCGATGGGGGCGAGCTCTCCCCGGGAC